>JACKAU010000009.1 GCA_020634855.1 Anaerolineales bacterium | reverse complement strand
ACAAGAGTCACATATACCCCCCAACCAATGCGACACCAACACCACCACATTAACAAACCATAGCAACGCCATTTGAATTCATCATCTTGCCGTTTGATAAATCCAAGGTAAGCACGGGATAGGTTACTCAAATTAATGAGATTTGCTCATAACCTTAAAAGGCGTACTATGTTCCAAAAACCGACAGCTAATCAAGAGATTTATTTTGGAGGAACAATGGACTACATCAACCTTGGCCGCACCGGTCTTAAAGTTTCCCGCATCTGCCTAGGAACGATGACCTACGGCACACCCAATTGGCGCGATTGGGTGCTGTCCGAAGACCAAAGTCGGCCTTTTATCCAACGCGCTCTGGAATTGGGCATTAATTTCTTCGATACGGCTAATATGTATTCAATGGGAGTGAGTGAGGAAGTTGTTGGCCGGGCGCTACGCGATTTTGCTCGCCGCGATGAATATGTGCTGGCTACTAAAGTCTATTTTCCGATGGGCGACAAACCCAACCAAGGTGGTCTTTCCCGTAAACATATCTTCGAGGCCGTCGATGCCTCGCTCCGGCGTCTCGGCACCGATTACATCGACCTCTATCAAATTCACCGCTGGGATTACGAGACGCCCATCGAGGAAACACTCGAAGCCCTACACGATGTCGTCAAATCGGGCAAAGCCCGCTACATCGGCGCGTCGAGCATGTTTGCCTGGCAGTTCGCTAAGACCCTCTATCTGGCCGACCTGCACGGCTGGACTCGCTTTGTCTCCATGCAAAATCATTACAACCTGGTTTACCGCGAAGAAGAGCGCGAAATGAACTCGCTTTGTCTGGCGGAGGGCGTTGGGCTTATCCCCTGGAGTCCGCTGGCGCGCGGCTTCCTGGCCGGCAATCGTCAACGCGGGGAAAGCGCCGGCCCCACCACCCGCGCCAAATCCGATAATTTCGCTCACGACATGTATTACAATAATACCGATTTCGATATCGTTGACCGAGTCGTTGACCTGGCCGGCCAAAAAGGCGTCAAACCGGCTCAAATCGCCCTAGCCTGGCTGCTGCACCGACCGGGAGTGACGGCCCCTATCATCGGAGCCAGCAAAATGAGCCATCTGGAAGAAGCCGTTGCTGCGCTCGATATCAGCCTTACAACCGAGGATTGTCAATACCTTGAGGAGCCTTACCTACCCCACCCTGTTCTTGGGCACAGTTAACTGAAACAAAGATAAGTACAGCATCTCTTGCCCGTGTCCCGATCCATCATAAGCCTCAATGATAACCAATGGCGCTTTGGACAAGCGCCGCGTTGCCCTTTCGCGGCCTTCAACGTATTCGACCTCCACCGGGTTCAAGAATGGCTGCCGGCCACTGTCCCCGGCAATGTCCGCACCGATCTGCTGGCCCTTAACCGCATCCCCGATCCTTTCTTTGGCGAAAACTATCAAGATAGCCTCTGGGTCGAAAATGTCGATTGGTGGTACCGGCGCACCCTTGATCTCGATCCGCTGCCGCCGACAGCCCGGGCCTTTTTGATCTTTGAAGGCATCGACTACTTGTCCGCCATCTTTGTTAACGGGCGAGAAATGGCTCGCCACGAAGGGATGTTCTCTCGGCAAATTATTGAGGTGACGCCGGCCGCGCAAACCGGGCGGTTAGATATTGCGGTTCGCTTGTGGGGCAGCACGGCGTTGCCGCGCCGCCGGCTAAATCCGCTCCAAAAACTGTGGGCGGGCCTGGCCAATCAACTCCAGCGTAGTTGGACCGGCGTCTATCCCGACCGTTCGGCCACGACTAAATGCCAAATGTCTTTTGGTTGGGATTTCGCCCCGCCTATTCGCACAATGGGCATTTGGGATGACGTCCGGCTGGTAATGACCGGCCCGGTTGCCATTTTGGAAGCCGGCGTCACGGCTGTCCCCATCGCCGGAGTCGAGGCTTCAGCCGGTGACATCCCTAGAATCAAGGCTTTAGCCGATGACTCGCCCGCCAATTGCACTATCCACCTAACTCTCGATAGCTCCCAAGCCACTTCGGCCGACGCTGTCGTCACCCTAACCCCGGCCAACTTCAACGGCGATCCACTCCCACCCATCACATTCAATTTAACCCTACCCGCCGGCCGCGTCGATCGAACCTTATCCTGCCGGCTACCCAGCATCAAATTATGGCAGCCCTGGGATCGCGGTGAGCCGAATCTGTATAACGTGACGATCAGCCTAACTTGCCCTGATGGTCATCCGCTCGATGCTGTTACACTGCGCACCGGCTTTCGTCACGTCTCGTTCAATCAGTGGCAATTCAATCTCAACGGCCACCCGGAATTTATGCGCGGTCTCAACTGGGTCCCCGCCGATTGCTTCCCCGGTCGTCTTCGCTCCGCCGATTACGAGCGCCGGCTGCGCCTGGTTCGTGACAGCGGCGCCAACCTGCTTCGAATCTGGGGCGGCGGCCTGCGCGAAAAACGCGCCTTCTACGATGGGTGTGACGAACTGGGCTTGCTGGTCTGGCAAGAATTCCCGTTTGCCTGTATGTTCTTGGGGGCGTTCCCCACCGGCAGCGCCTACCTTAGCCATGTCGATGCCGAATGCAGCGCCATTGTCTGCCGAACCCGCCATCACCCTTCGATTATACTTTGGTGCGGCGGCAATGAATTCAGCCGGCGGCGCAATCAGCCCCTGCTCAACACTCTAGCCCGCGTCGTCGCCCGCTATGATGGTACGCGCCCCTTCATCCCCACCTCACCTACGGCGACCCACGGCGGCGATGCCCACAACTGGCACGTCTGGCACGGTCTCGCCCCACTGCACAGCTACCGCCAAGAAAACGCCCGTTTCCTCAGCGAATTCGGCCTCCAAGCCCTCCCCCACCTCGACACCCTCCGCGCCACTCTGCCCAACCCCACCGATCCCGCCCAGTGGTCAACTCACCACGCCGACCTACCCAAACTCCACCACTACCTCTCGATTAGGAATGAAGAATTGAGAATGAAGAATGGAGAAGAGGATTCTTCATTCTCAATTCTCAATTCTCAATTCGCCCAAGCCGCCGCCCTCCAAATCGCTATTGAACACATGCGGCGGCGCAAAAACTATACCGGTGGTCTCTGTATATGGCAGTTCAACGATCCCTGGCCCGCCATTAGCTGGTCTATCGTCGATTACTACGGCCGGCCCAAACGGGCTTTCGAGCATCTGACCGATCTCTACCACCCGATTCTCATCAGCCTCGATTTCCCACCCGGTCGCCGCTGGTCTCCCGGCGATACCTTCACCGCCGCCATCTGGGCCATCAACGACACCCTACAAGCCTACCCCAACGGCATCCTTGAAATTCGCCTCGATGACCACCCTATCCACACCCAAACCCTCGATCTGCCTCCCAACAGTGTTCGCCAGGTCGGGGCTCTCGCCCACTCCCTCATGGCTTCGCCCAAACTCCTGAGCCTCACCCTTCACCTCAACCCCGACCTTCGCCTGCACAACCACTATAACCTCACCTGGCTCGATCTCCCTCCTGGCCCTCTCGCCCTCCGTCTCCGCCGCCGACTGGTCGATTGGGTACTGTGGTGAGTCGACTCAGATGGGTTCGCGGCCTTAAATCGGCAGCCCCGCCTCGTACGCCGCAATGATGCGATCCTGGAGTTGATCGAAGGCGTCATCGACCACCTGTCGGCCGGGATCGGCGTCGTGCCAGGCCATAACTTCGCGGGCGCCTTGAACGTAGGGGATGGTCGCCGTAAAGTCCGGCACAATGCGTTTGATCTTGGTGTTATCAAAAATAACGCTGTGGCTTTTATCGCCCAGCAGGTTCACCCCCCATTCCGGATCAAACGCGGCGATAAAAGCGGAGGGGATGTGAACCATCTGCGCCTCAACCCCGGCCGCCTGAGCCACGATTTCAAAAATCTGGTTCCAGGTCAATAACTCATCCGAGGTGATGTGAAAGGCTTCACCGATAGCGTGACTGTTACCTAACAAACCAACAAAACCCTTGGCAAAATCACGATGGTGGGTCAACACCCACAGCGAAGTACCGTCGCCGTGGACGATGACTTTTTTGCCTTGGCGCATACGGTCAACAACGGTGTACCGCCCAACAAACGGCAGCATTGTTTTATCGTAGGTGTGGGAGGGGCGTACGATGGTGATCGGAAATTTCTCCTGACGGTAAGCCTGCACTAATCGCTCCTCACAAGCAATTTTGGCCTGCGAATAATCCCAGAACGGATTATACAGCGGGGTCGACTCGGTGATGGGCAAACTGATCGGCGGCTTTTGGTAAGCCGAGGCCGAGCTAATGAAGATGTATTGTCGGGTTCGCCCTCGGAACAATTCGATATCCGTCTCGATCTGATCCGGGGTGAAGGCGATCCAGTTAACGACCGCATCGAACGTCAAATCGCCTAACGCCCGGGCCGCCGAGTCAGGGTCGCGGATGTCGCCCGTTAAAATGTGGGCGGCCGCCGGAGCCGGTCGCTCCGACGTTTGGCCGCGATTTAATAGATAAAGCTCAATCCCCCGTTCGATGGCTAACTGCGAGCAGGCTGAGCTGATCTTACCGGTACCGCCGATAAATAAAACTTTCATTGTATTTTCCTTCTTTTTTAACCTTAGTTACTACCCCAAGATTTGGGAACCCAACATTGTTTCGATACCGGCAAGATTTGCCAAAATCAAAATCTGTAAGGAGAAAATTTATAACCATATTTATCATCTGTTGCGAGTATTTACAAACTATAGGCTACCCAGAAGATAACCCATACCGCATGAGTGATGCTGAAGTGATAATAACCGCTATCGTGGCGATGTTGAGTTTCAGGGACAATTATAATGAAGTCAGAAAATAGCTCAAGTGTCCCTACATCCCGACCAGGTTGAGCAAGAGCCGCTTTCCACATCGTCTAAACCGCATCAGCCATCTGTTTGGGCCGTGCTTACATTTCCAAACGACCTGATCCGCCCCGGAAACATTTTTTGCAACAGCACTACCGCAGAATTGTGGAAACATCGGCCAACTAAGTGGAACGGTCATGGCCGAAATACATTCATACGACCAATTCGGCCGGCTCTGAGCTTAACGATGTTTATTTTTTATTGAAGCAAAGAGTTAAAAAGGGATTGAGGGGAGAACTAACTCAGTGGTGGTAGGAACTGTTTTGCAAAGGAGAAAGGAGCCATCTTCGATGTGGACATCGTAGACCCGCAGGGGAGTCACTCCCTTCGCCCAGGTATTCAAACCCGGGCTCGGGAGCGGCAGGCAGGTCATATCGAGTTAATTTCTTGAAAAACCTGTACTCAGAACGCTAAATAATACCTTCCCGAACTGCATACACCGCCGCCTGAATGCGATTACGCACACTCAATTTCTCCAGGATACTGCGGATATGATTTTTAACGGTATTCTCGCTGATCTCTAAAATATCGGCGATTTCCTTGTTCTTATCCCCCCGAGCCACCAATCGTAATACTTCCAGTTCTCTGGTTGAAAGTTCCTGGCTTGGCTTGGCGTGATCGTTTCCGTTAGCGGCTTGACTAAAATCCTGGACAATTTTAGTTGCCATCGCCGAGGGAAATGCGGTTTCGCCTAACTTGACCTGATCCAATATTTCAAACAACTGCTGCGGCTCGAAACATTTCGGCAGGTAGCCGTCGGCCCCCAGTTGGATTGAGGTAAAGAGATCATCGTGTCCATCTGAAATGGTCAAGATAATGATTTTTATAGAGGGCAGCTCTTTTTTTATAATCCGGGTGGCTTCAAAACCATCCATGCCCGACATCCGCAAATCCATTAAAATAACATCGGGCATAAGTTGACGAGCCGCCTCGATGGCCTCGCTCCCATTGCCCGCCTCACCGACTAACTTCACATCGGGGCGGCCTTTTAGTAAAGCAGCTATACCTTTACGAAAAATAATATGATCATCGACCAGTAACAGGTGTAAGACCCTGTTATTACTTTGCGTGCGTAACTGCGATTGTAATCCCATATCCATAGCATAAATCCTCCCTGCCAGTAAAACTGCGTACTGACCTAAAACGCCTCTCCGGCGACGAACGAAGTGAAATCGAGTTGAGCGAGGGTTGAGTAGTAATACCTAGAGTTCCCAACTTAACTAATGTGTAGAACTATCATGGTATACGAAAGTGGACTGTCTGTCTGTAGGGGAAGCTCTACAATTACCCTATCGATAGCCCATAAAGAGCCCAAACAGATAACTCATGGAGTTATTTGGGGGATTAATGCTCAAAACAACCCGCTTTGACCGACTCCATCGAAAATAAACTGTACCGCCAGCGCTGACAACAAAACTCCAAATATCCGACTAATGACATGCAAGCCGGTCACGCCCAAAAGCCTTTGAATTTGGCCGGCTCCTAACAAAGCTAGAAAAGTCAGCAATAACACGGCCAGCAGCGTTAGCAAAATAACACCTTGTAGCAGCAGGTTGCCTTCGACATTAGCCATCAACAGAATGACAGCGCCTATCGCGCCCGGCCCGGCGATCAGGGGCGTGGCTAACGGAAAGACGGCAATGTCTTGTTTTAAGGATGCTTCCTGAGTTTCAGCCGGTGTGGTGGAGGTACTCCCGGAGGGCCGAGCAAAGACCATATCAATCCCAATCAGCAGCAGCAGTATCCCGCCGGCGGTACGCAGCGCCGCCAGCGAGATACCCAAACCGGCCAACAGCGACTTCCCCAGCAGCGCAAAGAGTACCAGAATCACCGTCGCAATCAGGGCGCCCCGCACCGCGGTCGAACGTCTTTGACGCGGGGTCGAGTCAGGGGTGAGGGCGGCAAACACGGCCGCGGCATCAATGGGGCCAATGGTAGCAAACAGCGTGGTAAAAGCGACAACCGCCGTCTCAAGCATGGATCATGATCCGGCTGAACCCGACCGGCCGTTATAAACCAGTTGGTTGCTGGCCGCGAACTCGTGGAAAACCTGGATGGCTTCCGCGTTCAACACATCCTCGACCAAGTCGATACCCCGCACTTGCAGCTCCTGCCGCCAATTGGGGTGAATCGGCCCTTCATCGAAACCGGTAATATCTTCTAACTCAGGCCCGCCGCCGGCGATGACCACCCGTTGGACGCCGGACCATATCGTCGCGCCATAGCACATGGCGCACGGACGCCAATTGACCACCAACTGGTGCGCCGGCAGCCCCGGCCCGCCGAGATCGAACGTATTGAGCAAGCGTTGGGCCAGAGATAAAGCCACTACCTCTGCGTGGGCCGATGAACAGGTATGCGGCACCACCCGATTAACCCCGATAACCACCAGCTTGCCGGTGTCGCATTCGAAAACGCCCGCCGCAAAAGGGCCGCCGGTCTGGTGTTGGACATTCAGGCGCGAAAATTTAATTACCTCCGCCATTTGCGCTTCGTAGGTCGGTAGGAACTCCGGTAATTGGTTGAGTTCCGCGATGGCCCAATCCGGCAGTTCGAGCCTAAACTGCATATTTGTATTAGAAAAAACGTGGGGCATAAGCGTAGAATCCTCTCTTCTAGGAGGCAGAAATTAGGGGTTGGCTAATTCCTAATACCCGATCCCTGACTCCTCCCTCTGATTTTAATTCTTGCCGGGTATCATCCTGTAAAGGATTGTCACCCTTCTTTAAATTTGGGGTCAACCTGGGCGTATTATATCGAACTTTGCTCGCTGCTTCAAAAATACAGTACCGGCCCTCAGTCGGTTGACTGTAAGACCACCGCTTCTTGTTCCAACTTGATCTCCTCCAACAGCATCCAATCGATCAGCGCGGTCATATCGACCAGATCGGCGTGCTGGCGCAGGCGAGTCAGGTTGCGCCGGTCGTTGACGGTGAGCGGCTGGCCCCATCGCGCGTGAGCGGCCAGCGTGGCGATGTCCATCCGGTGCGGGGTAAATTGAGCCGAGACCATACGGCGCAGTTGAGCCAGAATATTAAGCCCGCCGTAATCGATATCAGCCCACACGTGCAGCGGGGTAGTCGCCGGTAAGGTGGCGGCCAGACAGCGCAGCAAGTGGCGCGTCGCCGGCGAGGGGTTGCCGGCCAAACACAACGCGGCTAAACCGGCCGGTTCGTGGCGAATCAGTTCGTAAAAAGTGGTCAGGTTTTCAACACAGACCACCCGCGCCGCATCGACTTCGACCCACTGCACCTGCGCGGCCAACGCCGACGGCAGCCCGACCGACGGATAGAATTCGGCCAGGGAAACCACCTGCCCGTCGGCATCGGTTAGCCGCCAAGGGCCGAACAGATAGAGATGGCTGGGGTTGGGCACCAGCCCTAACTCGCGCAGAACTTCGGGCGGGGTTAGATCGCGCCAGAGGGGGTTGTGCTGCCGGGCCAGCCGAGCCACCGTATCCTTGAGCGGCTCGAACTGCTTGCTGTCGTTGAAGGCCCGGACGCTGAACACGCGGTAGGGGGTTTCGGTGGTGGTCTCGGCGTCGGGTAGATGGAGCAGCGTTTCCAGCAAATCGCGATTTAGATCGTCATTGGTCAGACTGAACGGCGCCGGCGAGCGATGGTCACGCAGTTGGCTGAGGCAGCGCTCGACCGCTTTACGCCGCCAACCGGTCAGCCGCGACCGCTCGGCCAGCAGTCGTTCGGTTAGCCGCCGGCGCTGTTCGGCCAGCGGCTCCCGACCGAGCAGATCGTAAAGCGCGCCGGTCTGGGCCGGGTTCAGGGTGACGCTTTCCAGCAGATGGCCGGTTTGGGCCTGCTCCCAGGCCAGCGTCAGGCATGCTTGGCGTGCTAAGTGGCTTAACTGTTCATTGGTGGTCACGCGGGGCGCCGGATCGATCTGGCTGTAGTAGCCAGGCAGCTTTAACTCGGCCAGCCGCACCCGCACGGCCTGTTTGGGAGCGCCGTCGCGCCGCTCATAGATATCGAGCAGGTGGTTGATGACGGCGGCGGTATCAGGCGTAGGCAGGAAGCTCACTGACTTCCCCCTCCAACTCGGCCAGCATGTCCGTTTTGTCGATCTCGATCACGAAGGCGTGGTTGTTCTGGCGCACCACCGTGCGAACCGAATCGACATGCTCCAACAGACCGGCGGCTTTGTCGGGCGGGGTGGCCAGCACCACCTGAAGCTGGTTTTCGACCATAAATTTGAGGGCGCTGGCCGTGCGGGCCGTATCCATTTTGCCGAACGCCTCATCGAACAAGGCCAGCCGAATGGTGTCGGCCGGACGCGGCTGGTTGATGCGGTAAGCCTGAGCAAACGAAGCCGCCATCGCCACATAGAAGGGCGTGGTCGTTTCGCCGCCCGATTTCTTGGCGTTAATCTGGCTCAACAGTGCCTTATCGCCGCTGAGATAGTGGATACGGATGTCGTACTGCAAATAGTTGCGGTAATCCTGAAGCTCACGTAGTTGTACGGCAAACTCTTCATCGTGGGGCGCAATCAGCCGCTCGAAAAGTATGTCCCAGCCGCGCTGGTGGCGCTGCCGGAAATCTGAGTCAAAGAGCGACTGGCCCAGCAGATTGTGGCTGTCCATAATCATCTGGTAAACTTCGCGCAGCGACGGCTCCGGCTGGGTGATGAACTCGAACCGCTCGCCGCCGAAGCGCAGCCGGGCCAGCGTAGTGTTGAGGTAATTGAGCTGCTGGCGGGCATCTTCGATCTGCTCGTACAGGCGGTGGATGAAATTCTCGACCAACTCCTGTTCGGCCAGAGCGCGCTGCTCGGCGATGCGCGCCTCGTACTGGGGCAGCTCCGACTCGATGTAGCGGGTTCGCTCGCGCAGGTACCGAGTCGCGTCCTCGTCGTCGTCATAGCCGAAGTCGTAGGTCAAGCTATAGCTGTGTTTCGACTCGCGCAGCTTGTCGCGGCTGCGCGTTTCGGCGGTTTGGTAGTCACCTTCATATTTAGCGGCGTTATCGCGAATCGTCTCGACCGGCTGGCGCTGACGGCGGCGGTCGTACTCCTTCTCGGCTTCTTCCAATAAATCTTCCGCATCCTCCAAGATCAGGATACTACGAGCCTCCTGTAACTTCTCGGCAGCCTGCTGCTCCAAGGCGGGCAGCGTCTCGTTGTTTAGCGTTTCTAGTTTGGTTTTCAAGCCGCCAATCGACTCGACCAGCGCGCTCTCGTCTTGCTTGAGACGATTGACCTCGCGCTCCTGGGCCTCGACCTCCGCTTTCAATTTTTCCACCGAACGGGTATCGAGGGCGGCCAATTCACTCTGTAATAAAGCTAACTCCTGGATCAGGTCAGGCAGACGAACCAGCAGCGGCAAACTGCTTTTTAGCTCGATGAAGATGGCAATCTTGTCGT
Organism: Anaerolineales bacterium; assembly: GCA_020634855.1. Taxonomy (GTDB): domain Bacteria; phylum Chloroflexota; class Anaerolineae; order 4572-78; family J111; genus JAGRBY01. The sequence continues at coordinate 410,857 of JACKAU010000009.1, read as the reverse complement.
GAGTCAGCGCCAGCCGCTCGCGCAGGGCCTCATCGCGCTGCTGCAAACCGGCCAACTCTTGAGCGATAGCGCTCAGCCGCTCCTCACGCTGTTCGATTTGGCGAGGAATGGCCCGGTCGCCGATGAACCAGCGGCGGTAGAAACGCGGGTTGAGATGGCTGCTGGTGAAGTTGCGGCGCACAAAACAGTCGCGGGTGACGGCGGTGCGGTGGTCGCGCAGGGCTTCCAAAGTGTCGCATTTGACGTAGCCGCCCAGCAGCAGATCGATAAAGGCGCGGGCAGCCGGATGATCGATTTCGACCTCGGCGGCCAGGCTGTTGGGCTGGGCGGCGCGGGCGTGGCGCAGCATGCGGTCGGCGTCGGGCAAACCAACGCCGTGCAGGTCATCGTCGATGCGCCGCTGGCGGTAGAGCCGCATGGCTTGATCGTAATATTCCGGCGGTACCAGCAGGTCGAACCGGGTGCGGCCCAAAATCCCTTCGACCGCATTTTGCCACGCCTCATCGGGAACACGCAGCGCTTCGTACAGCGGAATAACTTCGTCCGCGGACAGATTAAGTTCGGCCCGCAGTAGGCGACGAAGGCGATTGGACTGCGGCGCTTCGGCTTCGTAGCTGGCGGCGCGGTCGCCGGTGCGCAGTTGGTTGATCTCACGCTGAAGCTGCTCGGCTTCCCGGCGAAGCTGATCGCTCTGGTTTTTGAGCAGGGCGTGTTGGGTAGCATAGTCGTTGCCAAGCTGTAGTAGATCAACTTGAAGCTGAGTAACGAGATCGGTGGCGCGTGGCACGTCGGATGTGGCATCGATTTCGACGAACGATTGGAGGGCAAGCGGGATCGGCAGGTTGTCGGCGGTGAGACAGGTTTGGAGGCGTTGGGCGTCGGCGATTTCTTGAGCGAGTGTTTGGTTGAAGGCAGCCTCACGCCGGCGGAGATCGGTCAGGTCGTGCTCCAATTGGACGATTTTCTCGCGCAGAGCTTTTTCCTGAGCAGCGGTAGCGTCAGAGCGAAGAGCAACCTGGGCTTCGATGAAGGCGTTATTGGCATGTTTGAGTTGCTCGGCCAGGGTGTCGCGGCGCAGTTCGCGGCGGCGCAAATCGATCTGACCTTCGTCCAGTTCAACCCGGCGGCGTTTGAGTTCAGTCAAGGTGGCGTCGCTCTCGGCCTGGCGGGCGATAAAGCCGTTGGTCAGACGCAGGCGGCGCTGGGTGCGGCGTTCGGTATCGAGTTCTTCGATCTCATCGAGCCGTTCGATGCGATGAATGATATCGGCGGCCAGGCTCTCGAAATGGCGATGGTCTCCAACTGTTCTTGCAGGTTTTGACCTCGACCAGACTCTCATCAAGCAAGTAATCATGCACAAAGTCGCGAATGTTGGTTAGCGGGCTGAAGGCCAATCCTTGATGATTTTAGCCGTAAACGTTTCCTTGCTGGCCCAGCCGGTTGAGCAAATGAAAGCGATAATCCTCCAACCGGGTGAAAACTTGCGCGCGGGCCTGAGGGCCGGTAAGGTGACGTGTTCCAGGTGACGGCGAAAGGCTCGGCTGTCGTACAGGTGACCGGGCGCTCGGAAAAACCAATCGTCGTTGAGGGCGGCCTCGTGAACGATAAAGTAAGCCACATCCGGCGAGCGGCCATCTTCGTAGGCATCGATGACCGCGCCGTGGACAAAGTAAGTGCCATCAGGGTTGCGGAACTCCAGCGCCACCAGGCCGGTGGCGTCGCCGCGCAGAAAGCGCTGGCCTTCGGTGCCCAGTTCACCGCGCACGTAGCTGGTCAGCGTGCGCCGGCTGCCGGCCATCGCTGCCTGGTTGAAGCGCACATCCGCTGCCCTCCCACCAGCGCAAACTGGATCGCATCGAGGATGGTCGATTTGCCCACGCCATTGACGCCAATAAAGTAGGTGCTGCCGTGGCAGGTAATGGTAGTATCGTGAAACAAATGCCAATTAACAAGGCGAATGTGTAAGTTGTTTCATTCTTCCTCCTCTGGTTCTGTATCCCCAGCTTCTTCCACGCGATAGCGCCGGAGCCAGGCTTCCATCTCATCGGCATTTTTGACCGGCAGAATCATCCGCACCGATCCACGTAACGGATGCGGCTCACTGTTGCGCACGTCGATGGAGCGACCTTCCAACGATCGATTAGCCCCAGCCGGCGCAGGCTGCGCAGAATCGACTCGTACTGGCCGATGCCCAGATCGCGTTCTTTGCCGGTGATGGTGCGGTACTCCTCGCGGACCTCGCCGACGGTGACGACCGGATCGCTGGCCAGGTTAAGCTGCTCGGCTTGTTCTTCATACAGCTTGCGCAAGACCACCATCATCAGCGACTCGTCCAGTTTAAACCGCTGGCGGCAGTAGCTGAAGTTGGAGATGAGTTGAAAGATGCGGTGGTAGTCGTCGTGCAGCAAGGTGAAGCCGGTCACGGCAAACAACGCCGTAAAAACCTGGCGGTGGCGATAGACGGTGTAGTAGTCGTCCTTATCGGTATCCTGATCCTGATAAAGAAACGTTTGCCCCAGCAGCCGGTTCATAATCCGAGGCACATCCCGTTTAATTTTTTCCGGCAGATCAGTCGGTTCAAGAACCGTCTCACTATTAATCATAATGCCTCTCTAAACTCCCCAAACTCAATAACTCCCCGACACCCATCAAACGCTAAACCCGCCAAACTCCACAAACTCTACAAACTCCATAAACTCCCTACCGTTTGACCAACTGAAACGGCTTCACCCGCACCAACCCCAGATCGACCGGCTGGCCGGGCAGCGGCTCAGGGCGTAATTGACTTCGGGATGGTTGCCGTAGGCAATGACGTAAATCAGCCAGGGTAAATCGGTTTCTTGGACGAAGGTGTCGGGCGGAAAGTCGCTGATGTGGAGCGTGGGATGACCGTTGAAGAATTGGTTGACAAAACACTGATTTTAGCCGGGGTGATGACCCGGCTCATATCTTGCAGTGTGGCGGCTTGCAGGCGTCGAACCTGAGCCGGATCGAGTACCGGCGTCGTGACCGGCTCCGGTGTAAATGGCGTGCGGCGGGTGGGCGGCGTGTAGTAACTGTTGGCGTCGGGCTGCTCAACCAGGGTGACCTGGAAGGTGGGCATTGTTTCCGGCAGCAGGGATTCCCCTTCGGCATACAGTTCGGCCAGTTGGCGAGCCAGCGAAACCAGCCGATCTTTGAAGCTGCCGTCGGCGCTGACCAACTGGTAACGCACCTGCCGCAGTGACGTGCGCAGGTATTGGGTATGCCGCCGGTCGATCTCGTCCAGCAGCGGATCGAGCGTTTCCAGTTGATTGATGATAAAACTGAGATAGTGACCAATCTCTTCGACCGCCTGGGCCGGGCTGTGGCGGCTTTGCGCGGCCAACTCCTGAGCCGTCTGGTCGAGCCAGGATTCATCGAGCTGCCACTGTTGCAGTTGGGCGATGATATCGCGGCGATAACGGGAGACGTGGTCGGAGGTTTTGAGGGCGTGATAGGCCGGGCCGAGCACCTGGGCGTAGTCGTCATATTGCAGGCGCAGCAGTTCGGCCACGGGCCGGTCGCGGGTGATGCGCTCGGCGTAGCGGCGGATGTTTTGGTTGAGTTCATTCAAGCCGCGCAGCGCCTGACGAATATTTTCGTAAGCCTGGGTGAGCGCCAGCGTGGGCGAAAAGTCGTCGCCTTGTTGGGTCAACAGTTGGTGAGCGGCGTAAAGCTGGCCGGTGTATTCACGCGGTTTCTGCTGCTGGATGGTGCGGAAGGCTTCCAGCAAGGTAAAGGCGAAATCGGGCAGGATGATCAATTCGGTGTAATCGGCCTGCTGCTCGCGTTCGATCCAGCCGGCCTCGGCCAACCGGCGGACGATCCAACTGGCGATCTCCTGCGGCTCGTTGCTGCGGCTGCCGTCAAAATCATCGAGCATCTGAAACGAAGCTATATCTTGCCGGTTGAGGTAATCGACAATCTCGGCGATGACCTGCTCGCGGGTTAAGCCAAAGCGATTGAACTCGGCCAGCTCATAGATGCGCAGCAGCACGGCCATGTAGTGACGCTGCCAGTCGCCCTGCCCCTGCGTGCTGAACAGGTTGAATAAGTTGGCCGGTAGAATATCAAAAGGGTTGGCAACAGCGGTCATTCTGTCCCATCTCCTAACTCATTGACTTGGCTTGGGTTGGGGCCGTTATCCCAAACCAGAATATCTTCGACGCGACAGTCCAAGACGTAGCACAGACGCGCCAGGGCGTGCAGATCGACATAGCGAGCTTCACCGGCATCGAGGCGGTAGACCAAATCTTTGGGCACCTCGGCCAGTTGGGCCAGCCGTCGCGGCGACAGCCGCCGGCCGGTGGTGTGCTGGTATTTACCCAGCATTATCGTAATGCGACCTTTGGTTGTGAAATTATCCATAATAGAAAATATGTTCTAATCTGTGTCGTAGTATAACAGCATTTTGTCGATGAGTCAAGACAGTTTGTTGATTCATCAGGAGATCTGTCGCAGGTTTTGATCGCACGCCGGCATCATCAATGGAGTCCCGTGCGATCCGCATGAGCCGTGTCCTCTCATTTCCGTAGGTAACGCAAATCTACAGCGCCACCAACGCCTAACTCCACTAACTCCACCAACTCAACTAACACCCTCAAACAAATCGTGTTCCATCGCCCGGCCGCCGTTGACCAAACTGAACACCCGGTAATAATGCTCCTGCCCCCATAAATTTTGACGATGCTCAACCGACAGATCTTTAAGCCCCTCGTAACCCGGCAACTGCGAGCGATGGCAAGCAATGGCCGCCCAAACCTGCTGCCAATAGGCCATCGTCTCGATCTGCGTCGTGATCGACCACTCCGGCCAGCCGGGTGGTCGCCGCTCGACGCCATCGACATGCATCACCAAATCGCCAAAGGCGGCTTCGTATGCGGCCAGCAGCGGCCGGGTAGATACGCGGTAGTACAGCTTCGAGACCGAGTGCGCCGGCCGCTGTTCCAGGCCCGGATAAGCCGGATTGGCCGCCGCCACACACGCCGCCGAAGCAAATTGCGAAATGGCGATGTGATCCGGATGGCCATAAGCGCCGGTCGGATCGAAGGTGACCACAACTTGCGGGCGAGTCTGTCGAATATACGCGACGATTTTGCCAATTACCTCCGCCGGCTGCGCTTGATCCAGATCACCATCGATATAATTGAAGAACGTTACCCGGTGCAGGCCCAACACTTGGGCCGCAGCCCGTAATTCCGCCTCACGAATGCGCCCCAACGCAGCCGGGCCGGGATAGTCCGCCGCCTCGCCAAACCAACCGCGCTCGCCTCGCGTGGCCGTGATCAGATGGGTCTCGACCCCCTCAACAGCGTATTTCGCTAAAGTACCACCCATACCCAATGATTCATCATCAGGATGGGCCGCAATCACTAGAAGTTTCAATCGTTTTTTCATAGGGCATCCAAAGAATTTATTAGTTATTTGTTAGCTCTCACTATAACACATTCGGCTGTTCCGCTCATCTATCAGAAGTTAGATTTAGGGGTTGAGTTTATCTCCTCAGAATTAAAATTTTTTTACAGTTCCTTTAAGGGATTTTTACAGATACAACCCATGAATTTAACAACCTTGATATAGACTCATCCCGATGTGGGCGAATAAGCGTTTCATCGCCGTCCGCGCGATTGACCATGCCTAACCGTTCCCCGACCAGGAACAAACAACGTTAGGCGCTTTTTAACCTCGCTATTCAATACAAGGCTAACGGTCTTTAACTACCCCGTCACGAATAAGATAGAAAGGAGGAGAATCTGCTAAAAAACCTATCCCCACCAATGGGCTTAATGACTAAACATCTGCACTGATGTACTTAAACCTATCAAATTCTTCATAATAAATAACAGTTGAGGAGTATTCACAATGAAAGCCTACCGCATGGTTGCCCTCACAGTTTTGGCCTTAATCATTTTGACCATTACTGTTCTAACTATCAACGGCAATGCCACCGCGCAAAGCAAACTCGATCCCCTCCCATCGATGGTGGCTGTCACCTTTGTTGATGGCCAAGGAACCGGGGCTGCCAACGCCGTCGATTACGTAAAAGCCTTGGTCGATCAATACCGCACCGGCGAACTGTCCGCAGATTTTCAGTTTCCGCTGGAAAATACCTACGGCGACACCGTTCGCGCTCTTGATGGCTTCAACACCAGTGTTGTCGTCAGTTGGCTCGATCCCCTGACTGAAGACGAGTCGGCTGAAGCGCCCCGTTTTGGAGCCAATAACGACTATATTGCCTACTTCGGCGAAGGTTGGGAAGAGGCCGGCACCCCCTACTTCCAAGGCAGCGGCGACGCCGCCTGGGTTTGGGTTAACCACGAATATATCTCCAATGCCCAACCCACCGCCGAAACCGGCCCAACCGGCCAGCACTTAACCCTGGCCAAGTTCCTCAATGAAAACGGTCTTATCACCGCCGCCCCGGATGAACAAGTTTGGTCAGAAGCTGATCTGGCTACCTACACCAACTGGTACCAAAAGCAGCTTGGCGGTACCTGGATGCGCATTGTTAAAGACCCGGAAACCAACACCTGGTCGGTTGACCGCACCGCTGATAACATGCGTTACGATGCCACCAGCGACACCTTAGCCGCAGTTGTGGGTTACGAAGTTAGCGCTCCGGCCACTGACGATGCCGGTCAATCGCTGCCGGAAGGCGTTGTACCCGGTATTATGGCCGACTGCTCCGGTGGAACGTCTCCCTGGGGAACGATCTTTACCGCTGAAGAAAACTCACAAGATTACTACGGTGATGCGGAAACTTGCTGGACCAGCAGCAACGCCTTTATTCCCGAAGCCGGTTGTGATGCCGGTGATTTCATCAGCCTAACCTTAGAGCCAAGCGAAGACTCTGAATTTGGCTCTTCCCCCGCCCCCGGCGCCGCTCGACAGCGCGACTACTATGGCTTCCTGACCGAGATTGACCCCGGCGTTGGCACGGCCGACTACTACGAAAGCGCGGCTGACGGCGGCGACGGCGTCGGCCACCGCAAAATGGGTTCGTTTGGTCGCGTTCGCTGGGAAAACGTAACCTTTGTTACCGATGAAAACTTCCAACTCATCGACGGCCAGCCGATTGTCATGTACGGCGCCAACGACCGCCGTGGCGGTCGCATGTGGAAATTTGTTAGCGCCGAACCTTACACCGTCGGGATGACCACCCCGGAAATTCGCGCTTTGCTGGATGACGGTACGGTTTACGTCGCTCATCTGGCTGGTCTGGACGCCAACACCGGCTTCACCATCGGTGGCGAAGTTCCCACCGAAAGCACGGCTGGTCACGGCCAATGGCTGGAAATTAGCCTTGAGAGTGAAGACATCGCCCCCAACGCCGCGGCGTTGGGTGATGGCACTGAAACCATCGGTGAGGCTCTGCAAGATGTCGAGTGGAACAACATTGGTGGCTTTGAAACCGATAATGATGTACTGAGCGCCCACTTTACCGCCGCCACCAAGGTGGGTGTCAAAGAAACCAACCGCCCCGAAGACCTGGAATGGAACCCGGCTGACCTGAGCGGTACGCCCCGCCTCTACGTGGCCTTCACCAACCACGGTCGCCCCAACGCTCTGGATGATGACGGTGTAATGTACGATCCCGAACTACACGATACCGAGTCGGTTGTTCGTGAAGACCCCTTAGGCTCTATCTTTATCTTGGAAGAAGCCGACCCGGCCAACCCCGCCGAATCGACGGAGTTCTCCTACTGGGCCGCCTGGACCGGCACCGAAGGCGTTGGCCCCTTTGATGCGGCCAACCCCGACAACCTCATGATCGATGCTGACGGCGGCGTCTGGTTCGGCACCGACGGCAACTTTGGCCGCAACGGCACCGCCGACGGCGTTTACTACCTGGATATGAACCCCAACGACGCCAGCGGCGCCAACCCCACCTTCGGTGTAGCCTTCCGCGTGGCTGCCGGCCCCAGCGACTCCGAAGCTACCGGCCCGGCCCTGTCGGCCGATATGGGCACGATTTTCTTCAATGTGCAGCACCCCGGTGAGGCCGTCGAAGACGGTATCGCCAGCACCTGGCCGCAAGTTCGCTAGAACGAGCCGGTCATACGTAACTAAATAAAAGGGGGAGCATCAGCTTGACTGATGCTCCCCCAAAAAACACCCCTCACCCCGTCGCTAACGCGACTCCCCGCTCCCTGAGGGAGAGGGGTTGGGGGTGAGGGCCAAATAAATATTCATTCTCATTGCCGCATCCGCCGCTATTAAGGAACCAAAATGCACTTATTATCAAAATTTATCGTGAGCGGAATCTTATTACTCACCGCCGGCCTACTCATTCTTGTCGGAACCCTTGAGGCCCGCGCCACCACCGCCATCTACACTGAATTTCCCCCAACGCTGCCGGAGTCGATGGCTGATATTTGCCGGCAACCGGATCAGGCTGATCCACTCATCCTCAACCAGACGCCGGGGGACAGCTACGATCCGCTGGCCAAAGCCATCGCCAGTATTGGCCGCACCAACAACTTGGAGGCCGGGGTGCCGTCGCAGTGCTACACCAAAACCGCCGGCGAGGCCAACCCCTGCTGGACTTGCCATACCGCCCGCAATGGTCTGAACTTTATGAGCGATTGGACGCTGCAAGAGGAGTACTCCTTCAGCGACGCGGCTTTGGAAAACCACTGGTCGAATCTGTTTGTTGACCGCACCGAGGAAATCACCGCGATTAGCGATGCGGAGATGACCGCTTACATTAAAACCGACAACTACACCCCGCTGCGCGAAGCCTTAGAGGCCGTCGAGGATTACCCCGGATATGTGCCGGATCTCGACTTCAACCAGGGCTTTGATGACGAGGGGTTTGCCCGCGACGGCAGCCAGTGGCGGGCCATGCGTTACAAACCGTTTCTGGGTACCTTCTGGCCCACCAACGGCAACACCGACGATGTGTTGATCCGCTTGCCGGAACCGTTTAGAACCGATGCGCAAGGCAACGAGTCGCGGGAAATCTACAAAATCAACCTGGCAATTGTTGAGGCCGCCATTGCCACCGACTGGACGGTGCCGAATGAGGCTGCCGCGCGGGTGGTCGAACCGATTAGCGAAGTGGTCGCCGGCCTTGACCTCGACGGCGACGGCGAGCTGTCGGACGAAATTACGGTTATTCGCGGCATACCGGGGCATTACATGGGCGGGGCAGCAAACGTCGATGTGTTACGCTTTACCTACCCTGACGGCGTCGAGTTTCTACACACCGTCCGCTACGTGGATATGGACAACCCCAGCCTGCTCGCCAAGCGAATGAAAGAGTTACGCTACTCGCGCAAAGTGCGCTTCTTGGACACCTGGGCGATCGCCCGCCGCTACGAGCGCGAGTTCGACGATAAAGATGAAGGCCACGTCCCGGCCTACACCGGCACGCCACTGGTCGGGCTGCGTAACGACTTCGGCTGGCAGTTGCAGGGCTTCATCGAAGATGCCGACGGCCGCCTGCGGCTGCAAACCGAAGAGGAAACCCGTTTCTGCATGGGCTGTCATAGTTCGGTGGGGGCCACGGTTGACCAAACCTTTGCCTTAGCCCGTAAGGTCCCCGGCAGCGAGGGTTGGCAGTACCAATACCTGGAGGGCATCCCCGACGTACCGCAGTTCGGCCACGACCGGCCCGAGATTTTGACCTACTTCGAGCGCGTCACCGGCGGCGATGAGTTCCGAGCCAACACCGAAATCCTGGATCGCTTCTTCCCCGGCGGCGAACTCGACGAAGCCGAAGTCCTACGAGCGGCGCCCGGCGGCGACAAAGACATCCTCTACCTGATCCAACCGTCTCGCCAACGGGCCGCGCTGCTCAACAAGGCTTATATGGCCCTGGTTAAAGACCAAACCTTCGAACTTGGCCGCGACACCATCATCTCGCCCCCGGCCAATGTCCATGAAGCCATCGAAAACGGCGATACCGAACTCAACGCCACCGGCAAGGTCTTCTTCGACGGTCGCCTCTGGCTCGACTGGTCCGGCGTTGACGGCATGACGCCTTAGTACAAACGAAACACTATTAGCGTAACAAAGCAAGCTTTGACCCATTGGAGCGACAAAGCTTGCTTTGTCATTCACCGTCAAGTCAAAGTAAACTTTGACGCTCCCAACTGGGTATTTTCAAAGAAGTCGAACAGTCCTTACAAGACGACAGCGAGAATGAGAATTCCGTAGGACAAACTTAAGTTTGTCCTACAAACCCATTTTCAAAGAAGGTGAGCCGAAAGGAGACCCGTCCTTGCCCAAAAGATCGCTCATCACTATAAGCCTAACGGCGCTGGGCTGTCTGTTTATCGCGCTATCGATCGCAGTCTTGCTAACCGCCCCGGTATCGGCTAAATCTCACTTTTTAGGCCGGCTGCAACGGGACTATCCCAACATTGTCGGCACCCGGCTCGATGGCTGTGTGATGTGCCACAAAGACGGCATCCCCGATGGGCCGCTTAACCGCTTTGCCGACGATTACTACACCCACGGCTTCAAGTTCGAGCGCATCGAGGATCTCGACTCCGACCGTGACGGCTTTACCAATGTGGAAGAACTGCTGGCCTTGACCTTTCCCGGCGATCCTCAGGATTTTCCCACCGACGCGCCGGCTCAAGCCCCAGCCACGCCCACGCCGGGGCCCCCAACGGCAACACCCACGCCGACCCACACGCCCACCCCGATCCACACCCCCAGCCCAACCCCAACTGCCACGCCGACCCACACGCCCGAACCCATTACGAGTCGGGTCAGTCACGATCCGGCTTTGATGTTGATGGTTGCTATTGGGGTGATAGGCGTGGTGTTGTGGGCGGCGGTGCTGTTCTTTATGGTCAGGAAGTAACGGGTGACCGTCACTTATTGTCGATAAATCAGCGCCTGGATGACTCAAACAGGTCGATTTAGCGTGCTCAAGTGACGGTCACCTTTGGAACTACATAACGTGGCCAAGCCACAACCAAAAATGGAACACGGATTAGACGGATCATACCGATCAACACAGATAAAAAATTTAGATCAGTGAAAATCCGTGTAATCCGTGTAATCCGTGTTCTATAATTTTCGCAGGTGACGTAAATTTGCCGTACCAACAACGTAAGTCCTGATTAAGAAAAGAAACAGCCAGGTGTATACATCGACACCTGGCTGTTTTTTATTTGTAAGCGTTAGATCTAAGCTGCCGGCTGATAGCTGTTAGCTGAACGCTTACGTTTATTTTACCGGCAGCCCGGCCCGCTGCCAGGCCACCATCCCTCCGGCCAAATTGATGACCTCCGTAAAGCCCTGGTTAGCCAACTGCCGGCAAGCCGTTCGGCTGCGATTGCCTGAACGGCACACACAAACAATCGGCCGATCTTTCGGCAGCTTGCCACTGCGCTGCTCAAGGTTAGACAGCGGAATGTGTCGCGTTCCCTGAATATGGCCGTCATGGCGATATTCTTGGTCGGTGCGGACATCGAGCAAGATAATAGATTTGTCGTTTTGCATCCGTTGGTGCAGGTCTTGTACGGTAATGTTCTGGATTTTTACAGCAGAGGACGATCCTAAGCCGAATAGTTTTTTCCACATGGGGTTGCTCCGTTTGAGATAAATTTGAGATAAATGTACAAAAGGTGACCGTCACTTGGAGGCAAAAAGTGACTGTCACCTTGTTTGACTTTTATCGTTTATTTGAATTTTACCAGATTGTCTAATTTTAGACCGGCTTGGTAAAAGGTCAAACGGACGGGCGAGGCTAAAGCCACTGCCCTTTTTTCTGCACCCCGCGCACGGGCCTAAAGCCCCGTGCTGAGAGAGCAAAGCCCCTTCGGGCCAAGAATTTCGCCAGAGTAGGGCGCTTTAGCGTCCTTCCCTCTCTCAGGGCGACGGCTTTAGCCTCGCCCCCTTTGACCGGCGTTACCCTTGACCACCCAACTCAACCACCACCTCAGACGTGCCGTTCAGATCAACGCTACCGTTGGTCGAGGTCTCGGCCGGAGTCTCCGCGCCGTTGGTGGTGGTGGTTTCGACGCTGGTTGTGGTCGCTGCGCCGTTGGTCGTCGGCTCGCTGCCGTTGGTGGGGGTGGTCGTGGTCCCGTTGGCAGCCGGCGCGTCATCAGCCTCTTTCCCTTTGGCCTGACGCCTGATCACTTCAAAGCCCCACTTGGTCATATCTTGGTGAATGGTCCGGTTGAAATGTTTGATAAGGATCACAGCGCCGGCGGTACGCATACAATCATACAGCGCTTTCAAGGCGTCGTTGCTGGCCGTCAGGCTGGCCTTGCGGCGGTTTTGGCTGTTGCGGCGAATGGCCAGATTAGCCTTTAAATCATCGCGCAAGGCGACCACCTCGGCCAGATCAGGCGTGGTGAAACGCTCTTCCGCCGGGCGGCTCTCTTCTTTGGCGATATAGGCGTTGAGCAGCGCCAACCGCTGCGGCCGAGTTTTAGGCATCAGGATATTGCGGGTGCTTTGTTTGACCTTAAAGCCCCATTGTTCGGCGGCTTCCGGGGTTTCCATATATTCAAGATCGATCTTACGGTGAATTTTGCGAATGATGACTTTGGCCTGTTCATCCAGCCGTTTCACGGCTTCCGAGGCCATTGTTCGCTGCGCTTCGCTGGTAATGAGCACATTTTGCGAGGGGGTACATTGCTGCAACAACTCCCGGATCTCCGGCAACAGCGGCGACTGCAACTCCGGCGGCAGCGTCTCCTCGTGGGTTACAAACGATTCGCCCGAGTTAATGAGGTCTGGTCCGTCATTGGGTGTGGGAAGGTTGACCTGGAAAGGGCTGAGAGTGTCTATGTTGGCGGTATACATGGTTGTCGTTTTCCTTTCAACTAAATGGTAATGGGATCGAGTAAGTAGTACGATATTGAGTTGTTAAGCTAAAATCAGTATATCGACTTTTTCTAACTTGTCCAGCCGCGTTAAAATTTTTGGCTGACCGTGGAGGAAGTAGGGAGTAAGGAGTAGGAAGTAGGAGGAGGCGCGGCTTTAGCCGACCAAACATAGAGGGTATCTCCGTGCGTCTATGAAAGTGTGAGCGACATCGCGATCGCACCTCCATCCGCGCATGAAAGTGTGAACGACTTTGCGATCACACCTCCGTCCGCCGCATGAAAGCGTGATCGACATTGCGATCACACCTCCGTCCGCGCATGAACGTCTGAACGACATTGCGATCACACCTCCGTCCGCGCATGAACGTCTGAACGACATTGCGATCACACCTCCGTCCACGCATAAAGTGTAAACGACATCGTGATCACACCTCCGTCCGCGCATGAAGGTCTGATCGACATTGCGATCGCACCTCCGTCCGCGCATGAACGTCTGAACGACATTGCGATCACACCTCCGTCCGCGCATGAAGGTCTGAACGACATTGCGATCGCACCTCCGTCCACGCATGAAGGTCTGAACGACATTGCGATCGCACCTCCGTCCGCGCATGAAGGTCTGAACGACATTGTGATCGCGTCTCCGTCCGCGCACCATGAAGGTCTGATCGGTGTCCCGATCATACCTGCCGCACCTATCGGAGGTCTGATCAACGTTGCGATCACACCTGCCACACCTTCCGGACATCCGATCAACGTCCCAAGTAGGTTCTCATAAAAAGAGTCCCTGGCATTTGGGACTCCTTTTAGAGGTACCGGCTAAAAACTAATCTTCAAATTCCTGGCGAGCAGCATTGTAAAGCTGCTCAAACTGCTCTAACAGGTTTCTCTGCTGGGTAGCTCGGCGAATGAGTTCAAGATCAAGATGTCCCCATTGAGTTATGAGTATCCCCTTAACGTCCCGTAAATGTTTATCTGAACCGGTCTGGGCAAAAGCGAACAGCTTGGCCAGGACAATATCTTCGGCAGAGATAAAGTAAGCCTCAGCCCCTTCCTGATTGAACACTTTCTTTTGTCGCCGGGAGAATGCCACTCGGCTAAAAATATCATCCGGCAGAGGAATAAGATCGACTTTGGCCGCAGTCGCAGACTGGATAATGTTAAACGGAAAACGACGGCGGATGGCATCGCGCATAAGCCTCTTCGCTTAAGTAATAATTAGGAAAAGAAAAGGCGTTTATCAACGGTTTAATATGAGTGGTATTGATATCTACTACAATATCAACATCAACCGTTAAACGCGGCTCACCGTAAAAGATGGCGGCAAAACCACCGGCAACCATATAAGGTAACTGCAATTGCTCCAGGATTTGCACCACAGTGGCAAAAAATTTATTCAGTTCTTGCGGTGTAACCTGACTAGGCATCTTTCTCTCTTCCCAGACGTTGATCCTTGCATACGGCGAATGACCCGCCATTGAAGTTCCTCTTCCGAAAGGTTAGGATGACGTTGTCGTTCGGTGAGACGGACGGTTTCTAAGGCGAAATGATAGGCTTGAAACGCTATCTCAAGTCGCTCCACTGGCGTCATGCGCTGCCAGATGAGTATCTGTTGTCGGTCATACACCCCAATCCGCCGGCGAATCTGGTCGCTGGTTAGGATGGTTGATCTATTTTCCTTATCGTCTTGTGTCATTTTGCAAATCTCTAACAGACGTTCGAACGCTTGTTGGTACCCAACCTGATCATGCCACCGGGTGAAGTTGCCAATATGCCGGGTGCGACGAATGTCAGCCGCCCAAGCTTGATCGGTCTCCATTACGGCCTCGTCGAGTCGAATGGGGAATAAAACAACACTGTCGCTCCGCATCTCCTTTTCAAAGGCGGTCTCGACCTCACTTTCCACCCAGGCGCTATCAATCGAATTTTCCGATAGAATGAGCAGTAGCTTGTCGTGCGCTTGGATCGAACGATGAATGGTCGAACAGATCTTATCGCCAATCTTCATATTCTTGCGATCAATCCAGCAGCGCACGCCCTGCTTCTCTAAATCGGTGTGTAACTGGCTGACAAACGCTTCATCGCGGCTAGAATAACTAATGAAGCAGGAGTAAGTTTGAGCCTCAGGGCTTGTCTCGGTTGGTGACGGAGCCGATTTCTGATCTATGGAGGGTGATTCATCTATCCGGTACGGTTGGTGGCGTTCATAGCGAGCCGGATTCCGTTCTCTGAGCAAGCTCAGCAATAGGTCAAGTTGCAGCGTCCTGTCTGCATATTCAAGTAGCACGGCTGCCATCTCAGCTTTTCCAGTGCTTGCGCCAAACTGATCATAGACAGGGCGCAGCGCCGGCGTATCAAAGCACAGCTCGCGTAGTTCGGCATCGCTGAAACCGGATGTCAGTAACGCCCGAATGTTTTTAGATGATAGCTTGTATTTTTCATCGATACTCTCGTTATTGCTCTTACCCTTCTGCCTTCAAATCCCGCAGCAGACGCTCAAATGCCAGTTGATACGCATCGTGATCCTTCCACCGACTGAAATCACCAATGTGCCGGGTGCGGCGAATTTCGCCGCCATAAGCTTGGTCAGTTTTCATTACCGTGTCGTCGAGCCGGATGGGAAGAGTACCGTTTGACCATCTTTGGCGTTCTTTCTCAAAGGCTTTCTCAACTTCGCTCTCTACCCAAAAGCTGTTGCATGAATTTTCTGAAAGAATGAGCAGTAATTTATCGTGAATACGAATCGACTCATCAATGCGATATCTAATTTTATCACCGATCTTCATATCCTCCGCGGCAAACCAACAGCGGACGCCATTGTCCTGCAAATTGGCGTGGAGGCGCTGAGCAAAGGCGTGATCTTTGCTGGAGTAGCTGATGAAGCAAGTAGTAGTATTGAATCGGATTATCAATGCGAAGTTCATGTCTGGAACTTATAATAGATAGTTGTCAACTTCTCCGACGTTAAACCAGAACGGTAAAGCTTAACAGTCTCTATCTCCCAGTCACGCAATCCGCAACCTCGGAGAAAAGCTACAGGAATTAGGCCTTGAGTGGTTAAGTGTGTCAGTGCCAATAGTTGAGGGGCCACTATGCCTCACTTTATCAAGTCCCTTAACCTCGCGTAGATCAGTATTTCCGAATATACTGAGAGCTAAATCAACCTTACTGAAATTTGCCTTGTAAAGATTCGCTTCCGCTGAGGTCCACTCTCCAGATAGTTGCCCCACTTAGGTCTGTTTTGCTGAGATTTACCCCGTTTAGATTCGTTCTACTTAAATTCGCCTCTCGGAGATTTGCGTTACTTAAATTCGCCCATCGTGAATCGTGTCTTTGAAAGTTGCTTTGTAAAGGTTAACTCCGTTGAAGTTGAGCTCAGCGAGGGCTGCATTGCTAAAACTAGGCCGTATTTTCGAATTCTCCTTCCGCCACTGATTCCAAACCTCGACCCCGTGCATAAGAGAATTTTGAGATGCTCTGGATTAGCCATCTAACTTATCCTTCCACCTTCAAATCCCATAGCAGACGTTCAAATGCCTGATAATATGCATCGTGGTCTTGCCACTGGCTGAAATCGCCAATGTGCCGGGTGCGGCGAATTTCTGCCGCCCAAGCTTCATCTGTGTCCATTATCTCATCATCAAGACGAATGGGAAATAATATTGTCCTATTATGACGTTTTCGCTCCTCCTCTTGGGCTGCTTCAACCTCGCTTGCTACCCAATCACTAGACAACGAATTTTCAGATAGAATTATTAACAATTTATCGTACTTACGAATTGAATTTTCTATACTAGCACGTATTACCTCTCCTGTTTTTAAATCTTCAGGGGCAAACCAGCAATGAACCCCGGCATTACGTAAATCTCTATACAGTTGTTCAGCAAATTCTTTGTCTTTGCTAGAATAGCTAATAAAACAAGAATAATACTGCTCTATTGTTACTGTAAATAGTCTAGTAGTCTGCTCTAGAATGGCTTCAGGTACACCTGCCCTAAGAGAAATTCTTTTGGTAGCTTTTCTTGGGAAAGGTAAAAAGTATCGATCCCAATACTTGATGGCCCAGTATGGAAAATGGTTTTAAGCTCTTTAGCATTACTCAGATTGACATTTCCAAATAAAGTAAAACCTAAAAAAGCTTCTGTAAATCTGCTTCAGTTAAAATGGTATCATAAAAAATAGCTTCATTAATAGTTGCTCTACTGAGATTAGCTTCCGTAAAATCTGCCCACCGAAGAGTTACCACTACTAGAAGCGCTTGGCTTAAATCGGTTCTACAAAGGTTTGCTCGCCTCAAATTTGTACCGATAAATTTTGTACTCTGTAAAGTTGCCATTCTTAGGTCGGTTTGCTAAGATTCGAGCGAACAAAACTTGCTTTGTTTAGATTTGCCAATCTTAAATCTGCTCCACTAAGATTAGCATCTTTAAAATCTGCTTCCTGTGAAATTAGCTTCTTGAAGATAAGCATTACTCAGATTTGGTCCATTGACAGCCCTATTCCAGGAAAGACTTTGCTTAGATTTGCCCTAAATAGATTAGCCTCGCTAAAATCAGCGCCGCCAACACTAGCTCCTGACATATCAACTTCTATAAGATCAGCCTTCCGTAGGTTAGCACCGACAGGTTTGCTCCTTTAAGTTTCGCATAATTTAAATCTGCTCCAATTAGGTTTGATTGGCTAAGAATAGTCCCATCAATGATGCCCGCCGTAAGATTGCACCCTTAATACTGCTCCTTGCAAATTGGCGAACTCAATCGATGTACCGTCGAGAAGTGCTTCACTCAAATTTGTTTTACTAAGATTTGCCCCCTGTAAGTTTAGCACCGACTAGAATTCATCCTGGCCTTAATTGACCCCGCTTTGAGATTAGGTGATACTCTTGGGTTTCGAAATTACGCCAAATTGTTCCAGGTCATTACCCCAGATTGGATTAGATTAACATGCTCATTTTCAGCCATAATAATTCTCCATTGAATTTATTCTCGATAGGGCATCAATCCACTAAGAATTCGACTTACATCATATTGCAAGTTTATTTGACAATGACTAGTGTCTTTATATTGGACATTTTTGGTCGTATTCTAATGAGAACAGATAGCTATATGCCCTATAGTTACACTCCAGATCAAGATATTAGTTAGGCGTTTTTAGCCAGATCAATAAAATAAAAGAGAACAAAATTATCATCCGACCATACTAAGCTTATTATAACATCAGTTTTGTTATTTATTAATCTTTCCATAGCTCCTGTTATCAAATAACTGAGGTTGCAGATCTCACTATGATTGAATTGAAAAGACATACTTTGTCTCATTGAAACTAATTATCAGCCAACCCACTGACCAACTGCGCGACCGGCTGGGTAACACAGTGGAATCAACTCAATCTGGAGCTTATTCGCCGCATGGTTGACCATCGAGGCCTGTTGGCGGAGTTTGAAAAGATTTATGAGGCTGCTCGGCAGGAGGTTGATCCCACTGCATCCGGGGGATAACTCCTTACTTGAACACCTCTTCCGATAGATCCGATCATCATCACAGTCCTCAATGACATGCGACAAAAAGCAGAAGTTATTTTATTTCCATTCCTATGACAGTGGCGACAAGGAGACCTAGATGACCCACTTTAATCGTTTACTGGAATTCTACCAGAGCGGCTCGGTGCCGTGGGATCAACCCGATCCGCCGCCGGAGGTGATGGCGTTTGTGCCGACGCTGCCGGTGGGCCGGGCGCTCGATTTGGGGACGGGCTTGGGGCGAGCTTCATTATATATGGCCGGTCTGGGCTGGCAGGTTGACGCTATCGACTTTATCCCCCAGGCCATCGCCGAAGCCACGGCTCGGGCCGAGCGGGTCGGGCTGGCCGACCGGATTCACTTTCACATCAGCCCGGTCAGCCAACTCGACTATCTAACCGAGTCGTATGACTTTGCCCTCGATGTCGGCTGCGCCCACAGCTTTGGCCCGGACGAGCTGCGGGCTTATCACCACCAGTTGCGGCGTTTGCTCAAGCCAGGCGCGGTTTATCTGCTCTTTGCCCACCTGAACGAAGCCGAACCCGATCCGGACGCCCGTAGTTGGCTGGACGAAGCCGATCTGCGCCAACTCTTCAGCGACGGTTTCACGCTGGAACAGGTCGAGTACGGCCAGACGCAGGTCGGCGATCAATCGCCGTGGCGATCAGGCTGGTTCTGGTTCAGGCGAGACCAAACGGCGGCGACTACTTAGGATTGGAACATAAATAACTTTATCATGGTCAACGGCTCTTCCAAACCAACCCGGTGGCGTGCCAGGGGTTGGCGGCCGTCTGGCGGTTAAATACAACCGACCAAAGCAGATAAGCGCCCACCAGCATCGTACCCATCAGCATGATGGTGCCGCCTAAGGTTGAGGCAATCTGCCAGCCCATGAGATTAGGGGGGTAACTTTGGGCGCCTTGCGGCAATCCTAAATAGCCTATCACAAACTGAACCAAAAACGCCAAATTCGCCCCGACAAACAGCACGCAAGCCGCTAACTTGGCCAACCCTTCGGGATAGGTGCGCCCGGTGACTTTGGGCCACCAGAAATGGAGACCGGCCAGCCCGGCCATTAAAACGGCGGTTACGGCGTAGTTGACGTGGGCGGCCACAAAATAGGTGTTGTGCAGTTGATCGGCCAGGACCAAGACCGATAAGATGAGACCGGACGCCACGCCCACAAAAATCAGCCCCAATGAGCCGAAGACAAACCACATCGGACTATCTAACTTTAGGTCGGCCCGGTAAAAGGTCAAGATCAAACTCACCGCAATCATCGCGATGGGCAAGCTCATCAGCATCGAGAAGAAGGAACTTAACACCGCCAGCGACCCCGGTAAACTGCCGGGGAAAATTTGGATACTCCAGGAAACAACCCCCAGGTAGGCGATGGCCGCGAAAGCCATCGGAATTAGCTTGGCTCCAAATACCGGCCGTCGGGCAAAGGTGGAGACAATTTCAAGGATGATGCCCACCGCCGGCAACCCGATAGCAAATGTCATTTGGTTGCCGTAGAACCAGAACAGGTGTTGGTACAGGATCGGATCGCCGCCCAACGCCGGCGCAAATATCCCGATATTCAGCCAGGTTTCAGTCAGCAGCAGCAGCACAGCTACAATCAACACCGGCGTACCGATCAACACCATCAGGCTGGCAATATAGATCGACCAGACAAACAGGGGTAACTGCGACCAGGTGACATCGTCGGCGCGCATTGTGTGAACTGTGGTGATCAGGTTTACCGCCAGCAAAATAGAGGAGAAACTGACCACGATCAGGCTGAGGCCGGTGAGGGTAAACGGCAAGAGCGCGTGGCCATCGCCATAGTAGATATCGAGCGTCCAGCCGGTTTCAATGCCGCCCAGCACGCCGGCAAAAAGGAGCATGCCCCCGGCCGCCAAGTAGAGATACCAACTCAACAAATTGAGGCGGGGCAAGGCCATCCGTTTTGCGCCAATCATGGCCGGCAGGAGAAAGTTACCGAATATCGCCGGCATCAAGGGCGCCAACCCGAAGAAGATCAGCGCCAAACCCTGAAACGTATAGATTTTTTTGAAGGCCGAACCGGATAGAAAATCCGGCAAAGGTGTCAATAATTCCAGGCGGAGGACGCTCGCGGCCAGTCCGCTTAAGAGGAGAAAGAAAAGGATTGAACCAAAGTATAAGATGGCCAACCGTCTATGATCAAGGGTCAGCAGCCAGGATTTTGCCCCATAATCATCGTAAAGATCGTCGGCGTCACTCTCTTCTGGAGTGCTATTAGGCGTCATTGCTGAATTATTAAACATGGTGTTCCTCTCTGTGAGTACTATTGAACCGATTAGGCGTGCGACTTACAACGTATCACGCCTAATCGGCTATTAAGTTATTTCATTAGGTGTAAAAAACGGTTGATGGTCACTCTTTGTCCTTCATCGCGCCATCTTCCATATCGCTGCCTTCCATATTGCCATCCATCGCGTGTTCCATTTCGCCGTCCATCGTGTGTTCCATATCACTATTTTCCATCGCATCGGATCCCATATCGTGGCTCATCGTCATACCTTCGGTGACTTCAACCTGCACCGTTTGCGGGCCGGATTTCTCGAAATTGAGCGTCAGGTCAAAGGTATCGCCCACGACCAGCCCCTCTTGCAGACCCATCAGCATGACGTGTTTGCCGCCCGGCTCCAACGTGGCCGATCCTCCGGCCGGAACGGCAATATTCTCGACCGGCCTCATCTGCATCACATCGTTTTCGCCGATGGTCGTCTCGTGGAGTTCAACGGCTTCGGCTACGTCGCTGTCCGCGTTAAGCAGGGTGTCGTCGCTGCCGCCTTCATTCATAATGGTCATGTAAGCCGCTCCGTTCGGCATCGAAGCGCGGGCGAACGGTTCCATAACCTTAATCACCGGTTCGTCCGAAGTTTGAGCGGCCGGTTCGGTTGGGGTGGGCGCGCCACAAGCGGCCAGCAGCACGGTTAGTACCACAACAAAAAATACGAAATGTAATCGTTTCACCATAATTCTCTTCTCCTTTGATTAACTTTGATTCGTTTCTAATAGATGTTCCAGATCGGCCCGTAAATCCTCCGGCTCAAAACCGAAGGGATAAGTTAACAGTAAGTCGCCCTGCGCATCGATGAGATAAAGGCGGGCGGTGTGGTTCATCAGGTAGCCGGCGGTTGAATCTTCAACCTCCGCTTTCTCGGCATACGCGCCAAAAGCCTGCAACACCGGCTGCAATTGGTCCATCGGCTCGGTTACCCCTACAAAATCGGAGCCAAATGCCTTCAGGTAGCGAGACAGCACCTCCGGCGTATCCCGCTCCGGATCAACCGAGATAAAAATAACGTTGATGTCGTCCTTGGCCTCCATCCCGGCCAACGCTTGTTTGACATCAGCCATCGTTAGCGGGCATACGTCAGGACAGAAGGTGTAGCCAAAGTAGACCAACGTAAGTTCGCCGGCGTTATCGCTGAGCCGAAACGGTTGGCCCTCATCGGTCATCAGTTCGAAGTCGGGCAAATCCATCGGAGGATCTAGCTGGCTGCCCTTAAACGTGTAGGCACTACTAAAGGGCGCACACCCGGCGGCTAACCCGATTAGACTGATAAAAGCGGTTAGCAGAAAAGCTCTGCGAAAACCCATATAGTTCAAATTTTTTCTCCTTAAATTAAAAGCTATCCGCTCACGCGGTAATGGACGGTTCACCGCCAAAGGTTTACGAACCACGCATAGATGACGCAAGTCGCCGCCTCGCTGCGAAAAATCACGCCTCGATACACCTGCGGCACGCGGCATGATTCTTCGCAGCATCCTGAGTAGCGCTGAGCGGAGCGAAGGGTGTATCGAGGGCTGCAAGTTGGTAGGGTAGCAACTTAAAAATATCCAATTTGTGGTCGGGTTAAGATGATTTCGGAAACCCTAAAGTCCAGTCCGAACAGAATCAAGCGGCAAGGAAGAAATAGGGGATTTCCTTTAATCCTTACTCCTTACTCCCTACTTACCATCCGAGGCTATAGGTAGCGGCTTGCGTTTAATGGGCAATATTAATGAAGAAAGCGAGGGGGTTTCTTAGGCGGGGCGCTCACGTAGCTAGGCTCAAGCCGGTGGTTTTTCGGCGTGAGTTGCCCCCAGTAGAACGCCAGTAGAAGCAGCGCCGCACTGCCGGCCAGTGAAGCCGGCCCCAACGTCGATTGCAGAAGTTGGGCGAACGCCGCGAACGGACTCTTGGCGGTGATGAAATTCTGCTGATTGGTGAGCGCTTGCTTGAGGTGTAGCATGGTCTGTTGACTTAATATTTCCGCCGGCAGCGGGCGCTGTTGCGGCATCTTCTCAAAGATGGCAATGCTATAGGGTTGGATTAAGTGATCCGTGGCAAAGACGTTGAAGTAGGTGATCGGGGCCAGGACACCCAACCAAAGAATTAACCCTATATAAGCAACCTTTTTGAGAATAAGTGAAAGGCGGTCCATGCGGTCAGCAGCTCATTAAGTCAATCGTCAGTCAGGGCGAATCGTAACAAAATAGTGACGATCTGTCAAACATTTCACATTCGCCGCCACAGTTCTCATTTTGGCCTAAGATGGGTCCGGTTGCCTTATCGAGTTCGTATTATCACTTAAGGTGGACGGTCTCTTTGAGCCGCTTTCTCGACCCAATCACGAAAACTGGACCCATCTATTATAAAAATGAGACCTGCTTATGGCCTAAAACTGCCGGCTATAATCGTCAGATCGATCACGTCGACCGTGCCATCTTGGTTCACGTCCGCTTCGGGCGCATCGCTGCCAAAGAGGGCGGCCGCCGTAACCAGATCGAGGAGGTTAACCTTGCCGTCCTTGTTAATGTCACCGGCTTGGGCGTCGATCTCTTCGGCCCGGAATATCTCGACGCCAATCCGCGCATCATCCGGGTCGGATGACGGCTGGGATGGTTCGTCCGACGCGATTTTGGCCCAGACATCGGCGCACAACGTGGCGTGATCCCCGATGACCGTGACCGAGCCGGGGGC
This sequence comes from Anaerolineales bacterium, assembly GCA_020634855.1. Classification (GTDB taxonomy): domain Bacteria; phylum Chloroflexota; class Anaerolineae; order 4572-78; family J111; genus JAGRBY01. The sequence goes on along the minus strand of JACKAU010000009.1, from coordinate 387,522 downwards.
AGAGCCGCTGGCGATATAAACTCGGTTGGTGACCCGGTCGATGGCGATGCCGTCGGCGGGATAGGCGTCAACATCTTGGGCAAAGGGTTGATTGAAGTAACTCGTCCAGCCTTTGGGGATCAACAAGGCTTGGTTGGCTTCGCTGCCGTCGGCGGTGGTGGTGGCCCACAGATGGCCGCCGTCGCCGGCCGGGCCGATGGTGGGGTTAACGGCCAGCATACGCATCGGCACCGGACGGTTTGGATTACCAAAGCCCCGATTGAAGGCCGCCCAGCCCAGGAATTGATCGGGCTGCCCGTTAGCCGAGCCGATGACCACAATCCGGTGCGCTTTAACCGTGGCGATGTAGACCAAGTTGCGGGTCTCGTCGATGGCCAGGCCGTATGGCTCCTGGCTGTCATACAGACTGACCACGCGGCTAACGCTGGCGCCCTCTAATACGGCGACGCTGTTGGCCGGGCCGGAGTTGACCACATAGACTTTGCCGGTAACCGGATTAGCAGCCAGGTGGAAGGGGCGTTGAAAACTACCGCTGAGCGTCGTGACTACAGCCCGGCTCGCGGCATCGATGACCGTGACCGAATCCGACAGGCTGTTGGCGACGAAGATATAATCATGAACCGGATCGTAGGTGACGCCCCAGGGACTCTCGCCCACGGCGATGGCCGGTAAGACGGTAAAAGTGGTAGCCTCGGCATTGGCCTGGATCGGGGTTACCTGGTTGGTCGATGAGTTGGTAACCCAGATGACATTGTGTTGGGGATCGTGGCTGATACCGGTGGCCGCGGTGATGCCCTCGATAGTTTGCAGAACGGTATTCGTTCGGCTGTCGATGACCGAGACGCTGTTACTGCCGTAATTGGCCACGTACACCCGTTCGCGCAGCGAGTCGACCGCCAGACCGCGCGGCTCATTGCCGACCGTGATGGTCCCTAACGCGGTGGGGGCGCACGTATGGGCCGGAACCGGTTCGGGAGTGGGGGTTGGCGGTTCCGATTCGTTACCGGTGGCCAGTTGGGTAACAAAGGCATCCTCCGGCGAGCCGCCGTAGGTGGGATCAAAGGCGTTATCCGATGTGGGAAAATCGGGCGACGAGGTTCTGCCGCTCACAATCGCCTGGCCCAGGTCATCGGCGACAACGGCGAAGCCTTCCTCGCTGCGGCTGCCGCCTAAAAATGTGCCGTAAACCAGCTCGCTGCCGACGGCGTTGAGCTTAGCCAGATAGGCGTCGGGGTAGCCGGAGCGAACCGGCTGAAAGGAGGTGGGGGTGGTCGGAAAGTCGCTGGAATAGGTCGAACCGGTCACGTAAGCCTGACCTTGCGAGTCGATGTCGAGCGCGAACCCGAGATCGTGATCCGTGCCGCCCAGGTAAGTCCCGTAGATTAGATCGCTGCCGGCGGCGTTGAATTTGACCACGAAGGCATCCCCTTCGCGGGTGACGCTGCCGCCGTTGTGGTAGGTAGGCTGGAAGGCGCCGGGCGTGGTGGGAAAATTGGTCGAGGTGGTATCGCCGGCGACAAACGCCTGGCCGGCCTCATCCACGGCGATGGCCCAGGCTTCATCGGAGCCGTTGCCGCCCAGAAAGGTGCTGTAAACCAGATCGCTGCCGCCCGGATTGAGCTTAGTGACAAACAGCCGGCCAAATCCGGTTTGAAAAGCGCCCGGTGTGACCGGGAAGTTGGCCGACTCGGTATTGCCGGTGACGTAGGCCGAGCCGGCGCTGTCTACAGCAATATCCCAGGCTTCATCCAAGCCGTCGCCGCCTAAGTAGGTGCTGTAGACCAAAGCCGATCCGTCGGTATTGAACTTGGCCACAAAGCTGTCGTTGGAGCCGCCGGCCACGGGCTGAAACGCACCTGACGTGGTCGGCAGATCGGCGCTGGTGGTGAAGCCGGTCAGGTAAACCGCGCCGGCCTCATCCACGGCCAGGCCGTAGGCCTGATCCGTCGAGGAGCCGCCGAACAGAGTGCTATATAGTAGGCTCGCGCCGGTTGCATTGAGCTTGGTCACAAATGCATCCGTCCCGCCAATGGTTGTTTGGTAAGCGCCGGGCGTAACCGGAAAATCGGCGGATGGCGTCGAGCCGCTGACGTAAGCCTGCCCGGCCTGGTCGACAACCAGATCGTAACTGGCCTCATCGCCAGCCCCGCCTAAATAGGTCGCATATTCCAGCGCCGTACCGGCCGAGTTCAATTTAGCCACGTAGGTATCAAAGGAGCCGTTCGCGCTGTCATCAAACGCGCCGGGGGTGGTCGGAAAGTCGGCCGAATTAGTCCGGCCGGTGACATAGACGCTGCCGGCCCCATCGACAGCCACTCCCCGGCTATCTTCGCTATCGCTGCCGCCCAGGTAACTACTAAAGAGCAGATCGTCAACGGCGGCGGCTCCAACCAGGTCGCTGGGTGACGATACACCCTCGGCAAAAGGCGCGACAATTTCCAACCCGTTGATTTCGGGCCGGGCGGGAAGGGTTAAGGCTGCGCCGTTAGCATCGACAGGCTGGGGCAGCGGCAACGGTACATCGCCTAAGGCCGTACTCAGGTGCAGGTGATTGGCGTCGTCCAGGGCCAGCGACTCCGCGCCATCAACGTGTAATCGCACGTTGCTCAAAGGCGAGTTGCTACTAACCGATGTGGCGTCGGTATCATGCTTGCTGGCAGATAGCCCGGCGACGTCCGATTTGACGACCCAGCGCTGCACAAGCTGCCCCTGGTCGCCGGTCAACTCCAGGTCAAGGTTAGGGTAAATGTCCACGTAGCGCACCCCGCCCCAAACCGGGACATCGCTGTGCCATTGGGCCGGATCGTGGCCCCGGAAGTAGGAAACGTGCGTATCCAGTCGATTAAACGGTTCCAGACGCGGATGGGGATTGGCGTCGGTAAATCCGAGCCGCAGATTGAGGCCACGCTGCGGCGAATCGCTCGCTGTAGGGTCATTGGGCGCGGCTAGATGGGTGAACCAAAGCGCCTGGTCGGTCAAGCGCAGGTTGGTCTGGTCGCCCTGCACCAGAAACCGAGTCGGCTCGCTATCGCCCGCCGCCGGAAATTGGCCGATGTTCTCAACAAATAAGAGCGGGAGGCTGCCGCCGGGCGGCAGCGTATCAAGCGCTCGGGCCGGCCCGGCCCACGGCAAAACCGTGAAAACCGTAAACATTAGCGTTAAGCAAACACTATGTCTCATCTTCCAAGAAATTGACATCATATCCCCACTTTCTCCCGCCGCTGATCGGCAGAAGCTACCCAGCGTCCAACAAAAAAGCCGACTCCACAGAGCGTGGGCCGGCCGTCAGGTCGGGCACAATTAATGAGTCAGCGCCGAAGCTTTCTCATCTGTGGACTTTTTGGTAAAGAACAGAACTATCGAAATTTACTACTCCAGCTTATCACGAATTGAGCCGCTTTTCAATAGGTCCGTGACCAATTGGCTAATCGATAACTATACAGCTCTATTTGGCAAGGACTGTAACTTGTGAAATAATGGTGGGGTTATAAAAATCCACTAAACAAACCCATCATTAATCGAGATATAAGCATCATGACACACATATACAACGATCTTAACCAACCCATCGGCCACTCCCTACCGAACTGGACGCCGCCGCCGCTGCCGCCATACGAACCGCTGGCGGGTCGCTGGTGCCGACTCGAACCGTTGACGGCGGAGCGCCACGCGGCCGACCTGTTCGCGGCCTACAGCCAAGACACCGAGGGGCGGCTGTGGACCTATCTGCCCTACGGCCCCTTTGCTTCACCCGATGACTATACGGCCTGGATGAACAGCATCATCCCCAGCAGCGATCCTCTCTTTTACGCCATCATCGATCTCAAAACCGGGCGGGCAGCGGGCATCGCCAGCTATCTGCGCATCAGCCCGGCTATCGGCTCGATTGAAGTAGGGCATATCAACTACGCCCCCGCGTTGCAGCGCACACCCGCGGCGACCGAAGCGATGTATCTGATGATGGATCACGTTTTTGCTTTGGGCTACCGCCGCTATGAGTGGAAGTGCGACGCCCTGAACGCCCCCTCGCGATCGGCGGCGCAACGGCTCGGTTTTTCGTTTGAGGGCGTCTTCCGGCAGGCCACCATGTATAAAGCCCGCAATCGCGATACGGCCTGGTTCGCCGTCATCGATCAGGAGTGGCCGGCGCTGAAAGCCGCGTTTGAACAATGGCTCGATCCGGCCAACTTTGACGCCGAGGGTCGCCAACGGCAGCGATTGAGTGATTTGACCCGCCCGCTGCTGTATCAGTCCGATATTTGAGTTAATTCAGCGAAAATGGCGCACTGGGCGAGGCCGGTACCGTCTTAAACCGGTTAGGGGCGGATTGATCGCCAGGGTTGTCCGGCCGATCGGCCGGTCGCCGTTGCAGCTCGGTCAAAGCGACACGCACCAAATCGGCTAGAACCAGAAAATCGACCGGCGCGAGGTTGACCCCCACTCCTTGCAGCCACAGTTGGTAATAGTTGTGGCTTTCGATATAGTTCACCAAACATTTCCGGCGGCGCACCTGGGTAAATGAGGCCGAACAGCATTCGCTGAACAGTTCGCTCACCTCGTAAAATTGGGCGGGCGTCAAATGCATGGTCACTACATCCCAGGTTAAGTGAACGGTGCCATGCTCGCACTGCATAATTAAGCGGCGGTCATTACTGACGGCTAAGGTTGTAAAGTGGTTACACATAAGCTCTCCTTTTCAAAATCGGCGGGTGATATTGCTTCAGCCCGCCCAACATAACAACGGCCCCTAAGTTGACGGGCCGCCTCGCGGACTAATCGCACTAAATCCAGAAACTCTAACAGGCTTAACTTCAACCCAACATTTTCGATGCACAGATGGAAACAGCCCGGCTCCTCTTGCATCAATCGGCAAGGTCCACACCTGATCCGGGCGAGTTCGACCTCGAACACCCCCTCCTCCAATACGTTCACCAATTGCGTGAACTTAAACGGCGGTATCATCAGGGGGATGTGATCCCACAGCAGATAAACCAGCCCCGATGCCGTCCAAGAGATCTGGCGGTGATCGTTGTATTTGGCTACAACGGTGTTATTCTGATCCATCGTTACCTTCTTTCGTTTGACCAGCGGGATACGATGGCTAAGTTTACGGGACATTGGGGCTATTATCAATAGACTTGGGTTAGAGAGCGGGCTGAAACTCGTTAACGATGGGGCTGTGAGGCGTTAATGTTTCATTTCGGCCCAGTTACCGGAGGGCATGACCGGTGTAACCTAAATTAGTAACCGAGGCTACCGAAGGGGGAAGAAGTAAGGAGTAAGAAGGAGGAAAAACCTTACTTCTGACTCCCTACTCCCTACTCCTGACTAGAAAAAGAACGGCGGGCTGGTAATGATATAATTCTCAAACTGGCCGAACGGCTTGTCGCTCATAAAGACCGCCGCAAACGCGTCGAGCCGAAAGCCGCGCGCGAGCAAATATTCCACCGCAGCGAGGTTAATCATCGGCACTTCCAGCCCGAACTCACGGCCACGGCGAGCGGCTTCGCTTTCGGCATGGGCCAGCACGGCCGGAAAGTCCGCCGGATTGAGCAGGGCAAACGGGCCGTTGTTCGCGCCGAGGTAGCCATAGCCCACTGGCCGGCCGTCGCGATAGTAAAGATAGCCCTCGCGCTGATCGAGCAGCCAGGTATGATCTTCATCACGGCGATGCTCGATAACGGCCCGATCGATGGCGGCCAGGCGGTCGAGCGTTTCCGGCCCGGCCGTCACTCGCTCGAAAACCAGATCGGTCTCAACCGAGGTCGCTTCCGGTTCGCGACCAAAGTAGTAGATGAGAAAGCGCGGGACGACGCCGTGGCGCATATAAAGTTTCTGCGCCCGCATATCGGTGGTGGCGATGATCGTCTTGCGGGTCGTTCCTTCTACCGGAAAGGTGCGTTCCATCAACCCCCGGCCGGCCCCCAACGATTGAGCGCCGGGCTTCACAAAGAAATCGGTTAGCTCGCACAGCCCATCCCGCAAGATAGAGCGGGCATAGCCGACCGGTTCACCGTTATGCTCGGCGATCCAGAATTGGGCGGCGGTGCGCGCCATGTGTTCGAACAAGGGCCGGCGTTCTTGCCATATTTTCTCCAAGGCTGCCGGACCGTGCCAACTGGTCGTTGCCGACGAGCCGAAGCGTTTGATCAAATCGGCCAGTGTTTCCTCAAAGATACAATAAATCGCATACAGGTCTTCCACTCTGCCGGGTCGAAAGGTCAGCGTCTCGATTTTAGAGGTGTTGTTTGCTATTGTTGTCGTAGGCATTGTAAGTCTCCTTATGGGTGAACGCTAATTAATCAGGTTTTACGTAACGTGTCATTTCGAGCGAAGAATGAGCGAGAAATCCCTGAGTTGATCGTTTGCAACCGAACGCTGTAGAGATTTCTCCGCCTGCGGCTACGAAATGGCATGAATTCTGCGTAAGTCCTGGTAATTATAAAACTCTACAAACTCTTTAAACTCCATAAACTCCACAAACTCTATGAACTCAATGTATCTCGAAAGACACTGATCTGAGCGCAGTGTTCGCGTTTGTGACCGTAGAACGTGTACAGAATGAAATCGTCTAAATCATACTGGTCGCCGTACCAGGCCAGCGTCCCATTTTGGCGGCGCAGCTCCGAGCTGATCTCAGGTAACAGCGCGGCGGCTTGCTCGTAAGCGTCGATATACTCGGCCAGCACCTCATCGGCCGTGTGGTGGCGGCGCAGTTCAACCTGCTCGTCATTGAACTGCGGGTACGTCTCGATAAACGTTTGCAGCATCGGGGTCGAGGTCTCGCCGGTCAGCGAGCGCAGCACATCGACCAGCGCCACCTCAAACGAGGCCAGGTGGGCGATAATATCCTTCACCGACCAGACGCCGCATACGCCGGGCGTCAGCCAATCGTCTTTCGGCAGCCCGTCGATCGCCGTCAGTACTGTTTCGTGGCCGTATCTTATAACATCGTGGGCATTCATGGGATCGCTCCTTTACGTCGTGATAAAGTTCATTTTTATATACAGATTATATACCAAGATCGTGCGATTACCGTGCGAAATTTTTTCAAGCGCGGAAACAAAGGGATGTTTCTGATGACCTTAGTGTATCAAAGCAGGGGGTTATTCTGCTCTGCCAAAGGATAGGGTTGGGGTTGGTTTAGGGGTTGGGGCGAAGGTGTTGCGCTCGAAGAGTTATCGATTTGTAAGAAATAGTTCATTGTCGCGTAAGTTTTCTGTCGCATCATAAGTAAGGAAATAGCAAGCATCGAGCCAACGGGCATTAAATAATCTTTACACAGCAGAACATATTTTCTCATCTCTGGTTAAGTTTTGGCCGGTATGGTTTTGGGTAGTTGGCTGGATGGTTAGTTGTAGGACAAGTCGCTGACTTGTCCTACCAAATTTATTCTTAAGGGAGTTGAACAATGACATCACCGCGAGGGATCAGTTTCAAAATCTATAATAAACAATTATCACATGGGCCGCTAGCCGGATTACGCCTTGTTTGCTCCTCTTATTCACCGGCGGACGCCGGACGGTTAGGCTCCACCCGTTTCTTTCCCCTCAAATGTTAATTCAAATTTAGAGTCATTGATAAAGCTTTAGGTCGATATCTGAGGCTTAAACCTATTTGTTCGATAGAGCCGCTGCGTGGACAGCGTAACGGTTCACTGGTTGATGGGTACTCGTCCCGCCGGCCGGGCTGCTTCTGCTTGCCGGACGATGGGCTTAGGTTTGCCAATATTATGTGTAATGGCTGTTTAAAGAAGAAAGGAGAACAACCATGTTAAAAGAACTACAGTTAATTGAATACCACCCCGATACCGCCGCCGCGTATCGACACGTGATCAAAGGGCTTTTGAAACCGGTCAAGGAACTGCCCCCCAAGCTTTTTTACGACGAGCGCGGCTCCCAGTTGTTTGATCAGATCACCCGGCAACCCGAATACTACCCCACCCGCATCGAGCAGAAGATTATGGATCAGTATATCGATGCCATCGCCGCCCGCATCGGGCCGGACAGCTTGCTGATCGAGTACGGCAGCGGCAGCAGCCAAAAGACGCGGACGCTGCTCGATCACCTGCCCCGGTTGGCCGGCTATGTGCCGATCGACATCTCCCGCGAGCATCTCATGCAGTCGGCCGCCCGGCTGGCGACGGCCTATCCCTATCTCGACATTCTGCCGGTTTGGGCCGACTATGAAACCGACTTTACCTTACCGCGACCCAACCGGCCCGTCCGTCATAAGGTCATCTACTACCCCGGCTCGACCCTCGGCAACTTTCACCCGGAAGACGCGGTGGCGTTTCTGTGGCATATGCGGGCCGTGTGCGGCTACGACTGCGACCTGCTGCTCGGCGTTGATCTGAAGAAAGATACCACCCTGCTCAACCTGGCCTACAACGACTGCGCCGGCGTGACCGCCGATTTCAACCTCAACATGCTGGCCCATCTCAACCGCGAACTGGGCGCCGATTTCAACCTCAACCAATTCAGACACCACGCCTTTTATAATGAAGAGGCCGGGCGCATCGAGATGCATCTGGTCAGTCTGGCCCGCCAGACCGTCCATCTGATCGGCCACGCCATTCCTTTCGAAACCGGCGAAACCATCTGGACCGAGTCATCCTATAAGTACACCCCCACCGAACTGGCTGCTTTGGCCGGGCGCGCCGGGTTGGCTGTAGAGAAGGTTTGGACCGATCCCAACCGGCTGTTCAGCGTGCAGTATCTCACGTCGAGAAATGCCTAATAAACATATATCTATCCTCACCCCGTCGCTGACGCGACTCCCCTCTCCCTGAGGGAGAGGGGTTGGGGGTGAGGGGCACACTCAAAGGAGAACATTGTGAATATTAATATCCCCACCCATTTATCAGCAGAAGCGCAAGACCTGGTATCGAGTTTGCTCGACACGCGAGAACGCGAACTGGAAGTGCTGGCCGGCCTGACCGAGGCGCAGATGCTTGGCTTGCGCGACAAAACCATCGAGCCGCCGATCTGGGAGATGGGCCACGTGGGCTGGTTTCAGGAGCATTGGATCTTGCGCCGGCTCGACCAGGCCGACCCCATCTGGCCCCGCGCCTACCGCCTGTACGACTCGTTCAACATTCCCAATGCCGAGCGCTGGGAACTGGCCTTTCCGACCGAGCCGGAGACGCTCGATTACATCACCGGCGTCTTGAGCTGCGCCGTCCAGCGTCTGGCCGGGCGAGAGCTGTCGCCGCAGGAGATCTACTTCTACCGCCTGGCCATCAACCACGAAGACATGCACAGCGAGACGATGGTCCACATCCGCCAGACCTTGGGCTACACCCAACCGGCGATAGCTAAAACCCGACCCGCGCCGCCCGTCATTGATACCGATTTCGAACCGCACGATGTTGAGATTCCCGGCGGCGCCTTCATGCTCGGCGCGACGCCCGACATGCCGTTCGTCCTCGACAACGAAAAATGGGCGCATCCTATCGAGGTAGCGCCCTTCCGTATCTCGGCCACGCCGGTGACCAACGCGCAGTATCGCGCCTTTGTTGAGGCCGGCGGTTATCAGGAGCGTTCGCTGTGGAGCGACGAAGGCTGGGCCTGGCGGCAGGCCGCCCGCGTCGAACAGCCCGTCTTCTGGCAGCGCGCAGCCGATCACAGTTGGCGCGTCCACTGGTTTGACCAGACCCGGCCGCTCGAACCGTTCCTGCCGATGATGCACGTCAACTACTTCGAGGCCAGCGCTTTCTGCGCTTGGGCCGGTCGCCGCCTGCCCACTGAAGCCGAGTGGGAACTGGCCGCCGCCGGCGAACCCACCGCCGATGGGCGCGGTTTCAAACCCGGCAAGCGCGTCTACCCCTGGGGCAGCGGCTTCCCCACGCCGGCCACCGCCAACCTCGACTCTGCCACCCTCGGTCCCATCGACGTCCGCGCCCTGCCCGACGGCGACAGCGCCTTTGGTTGCCGCCAGATGATCGGCAATGTCTGGGAATGGACCGCCGACACCTTCGATGCCTACCCCGGCTTTGAGATCGATCCGTATAAAGAGTACTCCGCCCCCTCCTTCGGCCAGCAAAAGGTGCTGCGCGGCGGCTGTTGGGTCACCCGTTCCCGTGTCATCCGTAACACCTGGCGCAACTTCTACACCCCGGATCGTAATAATATCTTCGCCGGTTTCCGGACCTGCGCGGGGTAGCGTTACAACCAAAAAGGAGTCCCGGTGATGGGGACCTTTTTGAGATCGGTGTTAGACGTAGGTTGGGTCGAGACCCAACCCCTCCGTCTTAACTCCTTTATTTGATTGGGTATTCCGCCCGGATAAGGGCGAGGCTAAAGCCGTCGCCCTAAGAGAGGGAAGGACGCTAAAGCGCCCTCGTTGGGGTCGGAGGTTTTAACATCAGCTATTGTTCCGGCTTGGTATGCTCTAAAAAGGGGATGAGTGTCCCTTCCGCATGATGTTGATGTTGGTTTTTGACATATTTCACGACCTGGTCAAGCTGCTTGCCACCGAATGAAACGACGCCGTATTCTCGCTGCCATTGAAAATGATAGGGGATCGCCAATTTTTGGTTTACAAAATGAGAGCTATGACCTTTGACTTGACCAATGAAGTCGCTCAGAGTAACTTGGGGCGGCACGGTAGCGACCAAATGGACATGGTCTTCTACACCGCCCACGGCGTAAATCAGCGCCCCCAGTTTTTCTCCTTTGGCCGCAATGACATTGTGCAGTGAATTTTCAAATTCAGCTTGGATAAACGGTTCCCGGTTTTTGGTACCCCAGACCATGTGGTAGAAAAGACGATAGTAGGGCATGGGTCATTCCGTAAATGTAAGATAAAAGCGGTGCGTCGTGCCGTCCCACCGCGCACGATGCCTAAAGACCCGTGCTGAGAGAGTGAAGCCCTTGCGGGCTAAGGGTTTCGCCAGAGTAGGGCGCTTCAGCGTCCTTCGCTCTCTCAGGGCGACGGCTTTAGCCTCGCCCCTTTGGCTCATGAAGGTGGAGTTTTTAGCCGGATGCAATTTACCGTCCCCCGCGCACGGGCCTAAAGACCCGTGCTGAGAGAGAAGCCCTTGCGGGCTAAGGGTTTCGCCAGAGTAGGGCGCTTCAGCGTCCTTCGCTCTCTCAGGGCGACGGCTTTAGCCTCGCCCCTTTGGCCCTTACGACCAATTTATCTAACCTTCATTAGATTCGGCCTTACCCTAACCCCCAACCTCAACCACCACCTCAGCCGTACCATTAAGATCAACGCTGCCGTTGGTCGAAGTCTCGGCCGTGGTCTCCGCGCCGTTGGTGGTCGTGGTTTCGGCGCTGGTTGTGGTTGTGCGCTGCGCCGTTGGTCGTCGTCTCGCTGCCGTTGGTGGTGGTGGTCGTAGTGCCGTTGGCGGCCGGGGCGACTTCGGTGTCTTTCTCTTTGCTCTGGCGCTTGGTTACTTCAATGCCCCAATTTTCCAGCCCCGGCGTTAGCTTTCGATTGAACTTCTTGAGGATGATTAGGCCGCCGGCCATGCGCAAGGTGTCGTACAAAGCCTCCAACGATTCGGCCCGGGCCGCGTAGCTGTCTTTACGGCGGCTGCGGCTGGCGCGGCGGATATCCAAATTGGCTTTAAGATCATCGCGCAGACGGATAACATCCTCCAGGTTTGGCTTGCTAAAACGCTCTTCCGGCGCACGGCTTTCTTCCTTGGCGATATAGGTATCCAGTAACGCCAACCGATCCGATAGTTTTCTCGGCATCAAGATATTGCGAGTGCCTTGCTTGACCTCAAAGCCCCACTCTTCGGCGGCTTCGGGCGTTTCCGTATAATCAAAGTTGAGCTTATAGCGAATTTTATGAATAAGGGCTTTGGCTTGCTCATCCAACCGCTTCACGGCTTCGGAGGCGATGGTGCGCTGCACTTCGCTGGATTTGTAGATTTTTTGAGTGGGAACACAATCCTGCAAGAGGTATTTAAGGTCCGGCAGGAGGTACGACTGCTCTTCGGGTGGTAAACTCTCATCGTACTTTACAAAATTTTGGCCGGCGGTAATAAGTTTCGCCGGTTGCTTGGGAGTAGGGATATCGACCTGGTAAGCACTACTGGTAGCTAATTGGACAGGGTACATGGTACAAGCCTTTCTCTAATTCAAGTTGATAGAGTGAAATTGCTAAATTGAAGTTGATAAGTGATAAGCAATACCGTATTGAGTTGTAAAGTTAGAATCAGTATATCGCCTTCTTTAAACCTTGTCGAGTCACATTAAAATTTTTTGGCGACTCAAAAGCACCTGCCACGCAACACCATACGAATCCCTGTAAAATAAACCTTTCTATGCTCGGCATCATACGAATCTCAGCGAAACGGACCTTTCCATACTCGGCGCCATACGAATCTCAGCGAAACGGACCTTTCCATGCTCGGCGCCATACGAATCTCAGCGAAACGGACCTTTCCATGCTCGGCGCCACACGAATCTCAGCGAAACGGACCTTTCCATGCTCGGCGCCACACAAATCCGCGTGCGATCAACTCTTTCCGAGCGCCCACCTCTATGCTCGACGGCCCGGCATTTCGACACCGAGGGCGTAGGATGGGGTCGAGGGACGAGACCCGATGAATCGTAGAGGTTTCATAAACACACTATACCACAAGGAATAGGTTTTTGTCTGCGATTACCGGCGTTAATCGGCATCCCCATTTCGGTTCCGATTTCACCCCGTTACGCTTTTGACAGCCCACCCCGCTTTTGGTATAGTACGTCACGTACAAGGTTACACCCCTCTTTACTCCCGGCATCGACCGCTGTATCGGAAAAGATCCTGATCGATTTTATGCCACTTCCCTACGCCGGTCGGGTTTATGCGCTCGAATAGGCTGGTTATATATGGCTGACACAAACTCTATGACGGTCCGGGTTCGCCTGGGGGCCGGTCTGGCTCCGGCGTCCGGCAACTCGCGCCTGGCGGTAACGTTAGTCGCCGATGCGACCGTGGCCGACCTGGTGGCTCACCTGCGCGAACAGTATCCACCCTTAACCTCTAAACTGAATATTGCTATTCCAATCGTGTCCGGCCGGCATGCCTCGCCGGCTCAGCCGCTGGCCGAAGGTCAGGAAGTGGCGCTGCTGCTGCCGGTGGCCGGGGGGAAGTAAGACTCGGTAGTAAATGGCCGGCTCCTTCAACAGGCTAAGGCTAAGGCTGAGGCTAAGAACCGATTACCCGGCACTGAGTCCGTAAGATGGGATTGATAGAGAATGGATAAAATAGGCGCTTTTTTACCTTAGCCTTCGCCTTAGCCTCAGCCTTATTTCGCCCTAGAGGACGCCGACCACAAAATAATTGTCAAAATAAAAAAATAATAATACAGGAGAAATTCATTATGGCGATGCAATTGGAAGTAGAAAGCAAGGTTGAAAGTAAAGACCAAGTTGGACACGAAACCGTCTTTGTCGATCAATTTATCGACGGCATTCTCGATCCCAGCCGGCCCATGTTAGGCCCGGTTCGCGACGGCGGCCACATTGTGGCCAATACCGCGCCGGGCTGTTGGGGGCCGATGATTACGCCGGAAATTCGGGGCGGGCACGAAGTCACCCGGCCGGTCGCCGTGGCCGGGGCCGAAGTGGGCGATGCCATTGCCATTCGCATTAAAGAGATTACGGTCACGTCGCTGGCCACGGCCTCCGGCAACGATCAATCGCCGCCGGGCCGCTTCCTGGGCGATCCCTACGTGGCCGGTCGCTGCCCCGAATGTAACACCTTGTATCCCAAGACCCACGTCGAAGGCATCGGCCAAACGGCCATCCGCTGTGACAACTGCGGGGCCGATGCCACGCCGTTCACCTTTACCAACGGCTATACGATTGCCTTTGACGATAATCGGTCAGTCGGCCTCACCCTAAATCAAGCCGCGGCCGAAGACATTGCCCATCAGGCCAAAAAATACGCCGCCCTGCCCGAAAACTCCATCCAAAATCCCATTCTCACCTTTGCGCCGCACGACCTGGTGGGACTGGTCGCTCGCCTGCGGCCGTTTATGGGGCAGTTGGGCACCACCCCGTCCATGCCCATCCCTGACTCGCACAATGCCGGCGATTTTGGCTCGTTCCTGATCGGCGCGCCGCACGAATACGCCCTCACCGCCGAACAGCTTCAGCAGCATCGCACCGACGGCCACATGGATATCGATGCCGTGCGGGCCGGCGCTATTCTGATCTGCCCGGTCAAAGCGCCCGGCGGCGGCGTCTACCTGGGCGATATGCACGCCCTGCAAGGCGACGGCGAGATTGCCGGCCATACCTGCGATGTCTCCGGTACGGTTACGCTGCAAGTGCATCTGCTCAAAGGGCTGAATATCGACGGGCCGCTGTTGTTCCCGGTCCTGGATGATCTGCCGTATCTGGCCCGGCCGCTGTCGGCGGAAGAGGAAGCCAAAGCCGAAAAGATCGCCCACGCCTGGGGCGTACCGCAGATCGAGGCGTCTGCGCCCATCTCCGTCATCGGCACCGGTCCCGATCTCAACGCCGCCACCGACAACGGCCTCGAACGGGCCGCCGAGCTGCTGGGGATGACCGTCCCGGAAGTCAAGAACCGGGCCACCATCACCGGCGCTATCGAAATCGGCCGCCATCCCGGCGTGGTTCAGGTGACGTTCCGCGCCCCGCTGGATCGACTCGAACAGCGTGGCTTGCTGCCGTTTGTGCAAGATCAATATGGCATTGGGGGATGAGGGGGTCTACAACAACTTTAGTTCCCGCCCCCTGGCGACGGCCTGGGTACGGTTGTTGACGGCCAGCTTGCCGTAAATTTGGCTGGTGTACGACTTGACCGTGCCGACGGAGATGATCAGCGTCTCGGCGATCTGCTGGTTGGTTTGGCCTTCGGCGATGAGTTGGAGGACTTCCAACTCGCGGGGGGTGAGCTGTTCGATCAATTCGGGCGAGGTGGGGTGGGTGGAGTCCGAGGTGACGGAGGTCGTTTCCGGCGTAACGGCCAGCTTGGGTTCGGCCAGCAGCCCGGCGATGATGGAATCGAGGTCGTTGGTCTCGGCCGGGAGTGGTACAGAAATGTGAGTCTGGTGTCGGCTCAACCGCTGTTGGGCGGCGGATTTGGTTTCGTGATCGGCGGCGGGATGATGAGCGGCCAGCGCCAGCAGTTCGAGGCTGCGCTCCTTTTGGCCGGCCTGCCACAGCAGGTGGCTCACATCCGACAGGATCGACAGAGTTAGCGGGGTGTACTGCATATCGGTCGTCATCTCCAGCGCCTGCTGAAAATATTCATAAGCGGCTTGATAGTCGCCCTGAGCGCTCAATGCGCTGCCCAAGCCCTTCAGCGCGGTGGCCCGTCCGCCCCGATCATTGATCTGGCGGTAAAGAGCCAGCGCCTGGCCGTACAATCGCTGCGCGGTTGGGGGATCGTGTTGATCGGCGGCTAATTTGGCCAGATGGTTCAAGGCGATGGCCATACCTTCGGGGTCGTCAAAGTCCTGGCGAATGGCATAGCTGGCTTCAAAATGGCTTTTGGCCGCCGCCCCATCGCCCAACGCCGCCGCCACTTTGCCTAAATCGATCAGGCAGTAGGCCATAAACCAGCGATTATCCTCGGCTTTGGCCGCTTCGTAGGCGCGCCGGGCGTACTGCTGCGCCGCTTCATACTGACCCCGGGCCAGGGTCACGCTGGTGAGCGCATAGCAGGCAAAGGCCAGGCTGGCGGCGTCGCCTTGCGCTTCGCCGGCTTTCAGTGTCTCATCGGCCAGCCGCCGCGCCTCGGTATAGTCGCCGCGAATGACGGCCAAAACCGCCTTGCCGCCGAGGGGGTGAGTGCCCATCCCCGGTGAGGCCGGCAGGCTGTTTACCACGAGCAAGCTGTAGCAGCGATCAAAGTTCGTTTCAGCCGCATCGAACTGGCCCAACCGGATATGAAGCCAACCTAAAATAACGTGGAGCTGCACCAGGGCCAGATCGATGGCTTCTGTCGGCGGCAGCGCCTCCAGCCGGTCGATGGCTTTGGCGATGGCGTTGGCGCCCTCCAAATAGCGGCTTTGAAATTGGTAGAACAAATCGAGGGAATAGGCCGCTTGGTGAAGCTGATCCACCTGCGCCAGTTCAACCGCCCACTGCCAGGCCGCCCGAATATTTTCTAACTCCGGCTTGAGTAGGGTCATCGCCTGAAGTTGCCCGCTGCCGTCAAAGTTGGCCCGCTGCTGGCTAAGCAGGTCACAATAATAGTCACAATGGCGATCATACACCCGCGCCACATCATCAGGTGATAGCACCAACTGCTCGGCGGCGTACTGGCGCAGCAGTTCGTGGACCTGATAGCGACCGGTTGGCTCGGCTCGCAGCAGCGATTTATCGACCAACGCCGACAGCGTCGTCAAAGACGCCCCGGCCACGCGCTCGGCGGCCTCGCGCCGAAAGCTGCCGTGAAAGACCGACAGCCGCTTGAACACGGCGCGCTCCAAATCCGTCAGCCGCTGCCACGACTGCTCAAACACGGCCCGAATACTGCGCTGCCGGTCGGGAATGTTGCGCAGATTGCTGGCCAGGAAGTCGATGTTGCGCTGAATTTCGGCGGCGATGCTCCGGCAGCTAAGCGATTTGGTCCAAGCCGCGGCCATCTCGATAGCCAACGGCGCGCCCGCCACCAGCCGGCAAATATCGATGATCTCGGCCAGTTCCTCGGCCGGGACGAAATCACGCCGCACCCGCTGCGTCCGGTCGATGAAAAGTTGGACCGCCCCGTAATCGGCGGCCGTTTCCACCGGAGCGTTTTCGCGAGGAAAGGGCAACCCCGGCACGGCGTACAGCCACTCCTCTTGCAAGTTCAACACCTCCCGCGACGAAACCAACAGCTTGACTCCCGGCGCCGACTCCAGAATGTGGGCCAACAGATCGACGCCGCTGCCGCCCTGTTCATCAGCCGGGGCCAGCAAATGCTCAAAGTTATCGAGTACCAGCAGCAGTTCCCGATCAAACAGATAATCGAGCAGTTGAACCACCGGCTCGGCCTGGCCCGACAGCGAAACGTTGAGCGCGTCGGCCACGGCCGGCGCCAAAAACTCCAGCGACTGCACCGGCTGGAGCGGCACAAACCAACTGCCGTGCGCGAAAGTCGCGGCGATGGCCGCCGCTGCCTCGATCGACAACCGCGTCTTGCCGATGCCGCCCGGCCCGGTCAGCGTCAGCAGACGGCAGGCCGGATCAGCCAGCCGGTCGGCAATCTCGGCCACTTCCCCCATCCGGCCGATAAACGGCGTCGCCTGACGGGGGAAGTTATGAAGTTTGGCGGCTGAGGGTGTAGGCGTAGGCATCATCGTAGGCGTTATTATATGGGTTTGGTGCGACAATTCAATTTATCTACCGAAGACCTGTCAGGTTTTACAAGATACGATTGGGCGAAATGAAGGAACGATAGGGCTATACTTTACACCAAACGATACCCTCGAAAACCTGACAGGTCTTGTGGGGTTGCTCTTTGATTTGCAACCTAACCTGCCAAACGACGTAGTGAATGATGTTAATGGTTGCCGACAGTTATAGGAGAGCAGGACAATGGGTGTTATTCGTCACAAAACCTGGTACGATGTCTGGGAAAACAAAGGGCGAACCTTTCAGGTGGTGCTGATTATCGCGATTGGCGCGTTTGCCATCGGCACGACGATGGGGGCGCTGGAGTTCATCAGCCGCGATATCACCACCGTCTGGCGCGGCACCACGCCGCCGATGATCGGCCTGTGGGTCGATCCACCCATCGACGACACGATGGTCGAGGCGTTAGCGGGGCTGACGGGGGTCGAGACCGTGGAAGGCCGCCAGGAAGAACGGATCAAATGGCGGCGCAGCGCCGACGATCCCTGGCAAACGGCCGATTTGCTGGCCCGACCCGATTACGACGATCAAACGATCAATACATTTGCGCTGGACCGGGGCGAGTGGCCCCATCGCAAAACGATGGCCGTGGAGCGTGACCACGGTATCGATGTGGGCGATACGGTCTATCTGGAAATTGACGACAAGGTATACCCGGTTGAGATCGGCGGCGTCATCTACAACACCATGGTCGCGCCTTCGTCCTTTGGCGGTCCGCCGACCTTCTACACTACCCGCGACCGCTTCGGCCAACTGACCGGTGAACCAAATTTCGACCGCGTCTTGGCCCTTCTGCCTGAATACGAACCGGACGCCGCCGTCGCCGTGGCCGACCGGATGCAGACCCACTTAGAGAAGCAAGATTATGAAGTCGGTGCGGCGCTGCCCAATGACAATCGCACGACCTCGCCAGACGAGCACTTTATCCAAGATGATCTCAATGGGGTGTTCTACCTGTTGACCAGCCTGTCGGTGGTGGCGTTGGTGCTGGGACTGTTTCTGGTTTACAACACCATCACGGCGATCATCGCCCAGCAGGTCAACCAGATTGGGATGATGAAGGCCGTCGGCGCGAGCTTTTGGCATATTTTAAGCGCTTATTTTATGCAGGTTATGGCCTACGCACTGCTGGCCCTGCTGCTGGCAGTCCCACTGGGCGCGCTCGGCGCGCAGGGGCTGCGTATCGTGTTGGTTCGGCTGTTTAATATGGAACCAGGGCCTTTTGTTATTCTGCCGCACGTGCTGCTCATCCAAGCCGCCGTGGCGGTGCTATCGCCGCTGCTGGTGGCGATCATCCCCATTTTGATTGGGGCAAGGATGACCGTTCGTGAGGCGATCAGCACCTACGGCTTGGGCGGAGCAACCGGATTTATCGATCGCGTGCTGGTCAAAGCGCAGCGAGTGCCGCGCAGTGTGGTGCTGATGATCAGCAACACCTTCCGCAACAAGAGCCGGGTGGCGATCACTCAGTTGACGCTGGTCGGCAGTGGGTTGGTATTTATGATGGTGATGAACACGCAGGCGTCGCTGGTTTATACTTATGGGCAGGTTTTATTTGAAACCTTCAAAGCCAATGTCTTTCTCAGTTTGGAAGATCAGGAGCGGATCGAGGCAGTTGAGGAGATTGCGCTGGCTCACCCGGAGGTGACCAGCGTTGAGATGTGGGGCTTCGCCAGCGGCACGCTGCGCCCTATGGACCGGCCGGAAAGCAACGATGATGTCTCGGCCAACATTCGCGGGCTGCCCGTACCGACCGAGACCTATGTGCCGCAAATGCGGGCCGGTCGCTGGCTGAGGCCGGACGACACCTACGCGGTGGTGCTCAATCAGAAGTTGGCCGAAAAAATCGGTGTGGGCGTGGGCGATTGGGTGACGCTCGACATCCCGCTCAAACGGGAGTCGCATTGGCAGGTGGTCGGCCTGCTGTTTGAGGTCTTTAACGAAAACGCGGCGCACGTACCACGCGATACGCTGCTCAAGGAGACCCGTGAGGTCGGCCGGGCCACAATTCTGCGGGTGCAAACCGCCCATCAAGATGCCGACAGCGAAGCCGCCGTCGCCGCCGATCTGCGCCAATTCTACGAAGCCAACGGCCTCAAACTCCAAGCCGACGACACCGACACCGCCCACAAAATCACTGAGGACATTCTCAGCGGCGGCATCCAGATTATCACCAGTCTATTGGCCGCGATGGCCGTCGTCATCGCGGTGGTCGGGGGGGTGTCGCTGAGCGGGGTGCTGTCGATCAACGTGCTGGAGCGCCGCCGCGAGATCGGCGTGATGCGGGCGATTGGCGCGTCGTCGCTGCAAATATTTAAGTTGCTGGTGGGCGAAGGGCTGCTGCTCGGCTGGCTCAGTTGGTTGATCGCCCTGCCGCTCAGTATTCCGGCGGGATCGCTGCTGACGTATGGCTTGTCGGCCATTATGGGCGGCGAGCTAACCTACAAATATTCGCCGGTCGGTATGCTATACTGGCTGGCGATTATCACGGTGCTGTCCATCGTCGCCAGCATCCTGCCCGCTCGAGGCGCGACGCGGATTAGCGTGCGGGAGAGTTTGGCTTATCAATAGACTACGTCCCGGAAAAATCAAGCGCTGGAGCATCAAAGCTGAGCTTTGATCGGCTTGACCAAGCAAGCGTTGTCGCTCCAGTTCGTTTTTGTCTTCCTTTGTGCATGTATACACAAATAAGCAAATCAGCGGCAAATTCCCTTGTTCGACTAAACAATAAGGGGATTTTTTGTAAATATGTATACATAGCGTATACTTTTATCACGTTACGCTTCCTCAACCCGATCAAATCAAAATTTCACAGTCTACCATGTCACAAACAGTCAAGACATTGATTAGTCTTAGAGAACTCATCCTGAACGGTGAGATAGCGCCCGGCGAGCGGCTGCTCGAAGTCAACCTGGTTGACCGCTTAGGCGTATCGCGCACGCCGATTCGGGCTGCTTTGGCGCGGCTGGCCGAAGAGGGCCTGCTGGAGAAAGCGCCGGGCAGCGGCTACGTGGTTCGAGAGTTTACGGTACACGACATTCGCGACTCGATTGAAGTGCGCGGTACGCTGGAAGGGATGGCGGCCCGCTGGGCGGCTGAGCGGGGGATCAGCGAACCGGCGCTAAACCGGATTAAAGCCTGTGTGGCTGAGATTGACGCTTTACTATCTCAAACTGAGCTATCTAACGACGATATTGCGACCTACTTAGAGCTGAACGAAATTTTTCACCAGCAGCTCCTCGGCCTGTCGGACAGCTTTGTGATCGAGCGTATGCTGGAACGGATCGTGGCTCTACCGTTTGCCTCGCCCAATGCCTTTGTGATTGCGACTTCGGAAATCGGTCAATCGTGGAAGATATTTTTTGTAGCGCAAGATCAGCATCGCGGCATTGTCAATGCCATCGAAAATCGAGAGGGGCTGCGGGCGGAATATCTGGCGCGAGAGCACGCGCTCCTTACGCTGCGCGTGCTGAAAACGGCCCTCAAAAACCAATCTGTCCTCGATCAAGTGCCGGGCGCAAAACTGATTTCTAATGTGGCGGCGTGAGCGGGGATTCGGAATGATGAATAATGAATGATGAATTAGTTAGGTGATGGGGGCTAATGTCTGAGCAAAAGTTTGAACAGGGAATGAAGATTCGGCGGGAGGTGTTGGGCGATGCCCACGTGGATCGCGCTGAGGCCAACAAAACCGAATTCGATGCCGATTTTCAACGCTTCATCACCGAAACGGCCTGGGGCGCGGTTTGGTCGCGGCCGGGGTTGGATCGCCACACCCGCCACTTGTTGACCATCGGCTTGTTGGCGGCGCTGGGCAAAGAACATGAACTAGCGATGCACCTCCGCGCCACCCAAAACACCGGCGTCACACCTGACGAAGTGAAAGAGGTGCTGCTGCAAGTGGCCGTATACGCCGGCGTCCCGGCTGCCAACTCCGCCATCGCTATTGCTAAGCAGGTGTTTTCAGAGTTGGCTACTGATTAACGTTATCAGCCTTAGTCTACAACTACAGTTCGCTAGCTGTTGATTAATTGTTCTAAATTTGAATACGGGAGAGAATACAATGACTGTATCTAACACTGCGTCCGTTATTGATTGGGCGCGGCAACCGTCTTACCTCTACGAAGGGTACAAATCCACCGTCAAACGGGGGCCGACCAAACCGCTTATCCCCATGGCCCACACCCTGTCGGAGCTGACCGGCCCGGTCTACGGCCACGACGATCTCAATCCGCTGGACAACGATCTGACCAAGAATTCGGCGATTAACGGTGAACCCATCGGCGAACGCATTATTGTGGTCGGTCGCGTCACCGATGAAGCCGATCGACCGGTACGCAACGCGCTGTTGGAAGTGTGGCAGGCTAACGCCACCGGTCGCTATTGGCACAAGGTTGATCAGCACGATGCGCCGTTGGACCCTAACTTTCGCGGCGCGGGCCGGGTGCTGACCGATGAAAACGGCGAGTATCGCTTCGTTACCATCAAACCTGGCGCTTATCCCTGGCGCAATCACCACAACGCCTGGCGTCCCCCCCACATTCATTTTTCCATCTTTGGCCGCGAATTTCTATCGCGGCTGGTCACGCAGATGTACTTTCCGGGCGACCCGCTGCTGGCCCTCGACCCCATCTACAACAGCATCCCCGATGAAAGCGCTCGCCAATTACTGGTGTCAACGTACGCCCACGATATCACTACGCCGGAATGGGCGTTAGGCTATCGCTTTAATATTGTCTTGTGCGGCAGCCGCGAAACGCCGTTTGAAACCAAGGAGGTTTAAGATGTCCATCCAAACCGGCAGCCAGACCGTCGGCCCTTACTTTAATATTGGGATGATCCGGGGCGGCGAAAACAGTTTGGTTCAAGACGAGACGGTCGGCCAGCGGATTTACATTAAAGGTCAATTGCTGGATGGCGACGGCCAGCCGGTTAAAGACGGCTGTATTGAGATCTGGCAAGCCGATGCCCACGGTTACTTCAACCACCCGGCCGATCCCAACCAGGCTCAAGCCGACCCGAATTTTCGCGGCTTTGGTCGATCAGAAACATTGGGGGCCGGCTTCTGGTTCAAAACGATCAAGCCGGGCATCATTGCCGGCGCGCAAACGCCCTACATCAACGTACGCGTTTTCTCACGGGGCATGCTCATACACGCCCTGACTCGCCTTTACTTTTCCGACGAAAGCACTAACGCCGACGATCCACTGCTCAACAGCGTCCCGCCGGAGCGACGGGCCACCCTGATCGCCCAACGCGAAGAGTTCGGCGATGTCCCGACCTACCGTTTTGACATTCACTTGCAAGGGGATCAAGAGACGGTGTTTTTCAATCCCTAAAGGGGTAGGGGGTAGGTAGTAGGTAGTAGGGGAAAAGCTTCCCTTCCTCCCTATTCCTAACATCATCAGTAATAGGTACTAGCGACGCATGCCTTTTTCACCGACCGACTCAACCATATATGCCCCCTTGTTCAGCGATCCGAGTTTGGCGAATATTTTTTCCGATCAGCAATTTGTCCGTGATATGTTGACGGTGGAAGCCACTTTGGCTGAAGTGCAGGGTCGATTGGGCGTCATTCCCGAGGCGGCGGTGGAGAAAATTGTGGCCGGAGTGTCGGCGCTAACGGTCGATTTTGACGCGCTGCGAAAAGGAGTCGAGCAAGCCGGCGTCCCGATCATCGAGCTGGTCAGACAACTGCGAGGGCAGGTCGGTCCAGACGCGGCCGGCTATGTTCATTGGGGCGCGACGACGCAAGATATTGTCGATACGGCCTTGGTGCTGCAAATGCGGGCCGCGCTGGAGCAGATCGAACCGGTGTTACTGGCGGTCATTACCAACCTGGCCGGACTGGCCGAGCAGCACCGGACGACACTGATAGCCGGCCGCACCCATTCCCAGCAGGCGTTGCCTATTCCGTTCGGGCTGAAAGCGGCCGGTTGGTTGGCCCCGCTGCTGCGGCATCGGCAGCGGCTAATTGAACTGAAACCGCGTTTGCTGGTGGTGCAGTTTGGCGGCGCGGCAGGCACGCTGGCCTCGCTGGGTGACAACGGCGCAGCAGTGCAAGCGGCGCTGGCCGAGGCGTTGCAGTTGGGCGCGCCGGCCGTTCCGTGGCACACGCAGCGCGACAACCTGGCCGAAGCGGCCGGCTGGCTGTCGCTGGTGAGCGGCAGCTTGGCTAAAATGGCTCAGGATATCATTCTACTGGCCCAAACCGAGGTCGGCGAAGTGCGCGAGTCGGCGGACACGGCGCGGGGCGGCTCCAGCACGATGCCGCAAAAGCGCAACCCGATTATCAGCGAACTGATCATCGCTGCGGCCCGAACCAATGCCGGACTGCTGTCGGCGCTGCATCAAGCCTTGGTACAGGAACACGAGCGCGCCACCCACGGTTGGCAAGTCGAATGGCTGACGCTGCCGCAGATGTTCGCCCTGACCGGATCGGCGCTGAACAAGGCCCGCTATTTGAGCGAAAACATGGTGATCGATTCAGACCGAATGCAGCAGAACGTGGCCGCGTCGAACGGACTGATACTGGCCGAAGCGATCAATTTTGCCCTGACAGATTACATGGCTCGGGCTGAGGCCAAACAACTGGTCCAGGAGGCGGTGCAGGTGGCGCTGGATCAAAATCGCCATCTGGTCGATGTGGTGCGAGACAAGGTTGATGCGCCGCTCGATTGGCCGGCCCTCAAAGATGAAACGGCCTATTTTGGCTCGGCCAACCTGTTTATCGACCGCGTCCTGGCCGAAGCGGCGCAGGCGGCAGCCACACCGGCCAAAATATAGCGGAGCAACAAAGCTTGCTTTGTCATTACAGACTATGGTCAAAGTAAACTTTGACGCTCCACACCTTATAAAGGAAGGACGAAGTCGAATTGCTTCTGGACGTGAGACAGCTAACTAAATCCTTCGACGGCTTGCTGGCGCTGAGCAATGTGTCGTTCACCGTTGAGGAAGGCGACGTAGTGGGCTTGATTGGCCCTAACGGCTCCGGCAAATCGACCGCATTCAATATTGTGGCCGGCACCTTTCCGCCGACTTCGGGTCAGGTGCTGCTTGAAGGCAAAGATATTACCGGCCTGCCGGCGCATCAGGTGTCGGCGCGAGGTATCGCCCGCTCGTTTCAGTTGGTGCGACCGTTTCTGCATTTGACCGCACTGCAAAACGTGATGGCCGGGCGGATGTACGGCCACGAGCCGGTATCGAGCACCCGCCAGGCCAAAACCGAAGCGATGGAGATTCTGGCCTTCATCGGCCTGGCCGAAAAGCACCAGACCAAGGCCGGCAGCCTAACGGTGATGGAGCGCAAATGGTTGGAGTTGGGCCGCGCGCTGGCGACTCGCCCCAAACTGCTGCTGCTGGATGAGTTTATGGCCGGCCTGACCCCCACCGAAGTCAACGCCGCGATGAGCCTGATCGGTGAATTTAAGCAGCAGGGGATCACCGTGATTGTGGTCGAGCATATTGTCAAAGCGGTCATGAATTTGTCTAACCACGTGGTCGTCTTGAATGCCGGTACCAAAATTGCCGAGGGTTCGCCGCAAGATGTCTCCAGAAACCCGCACGTGATCAAGGCGTATCTGGGAGAGCGCTATGCTGCACATTAACGGGATCGATGTGGCCTATGGCGATTTGCAAGTTTTGTGGGATGTTTCGCTGGAGGTGGGGGCAAATTCGGTGGTGGCGATGGTCGGCCCTAACGGAGCCGGCAAAACCACCACCCTCAGAGCGGTGATGGGCTTGCTGCGACCGTCTCAAGGCCGCATCACCTTTTTGGACCAAGACATTACCAAGACAGCGACTCATGAGATTGTGAATATGGGGTTGTGTCTGGTTCCGGAATGGCGAGGCACCTTTTCAACCTTGACGGTGCTGGAAAATCTGGAACTGGGCGCGTTTCCCAAAGCGGCCCGCGCCAAAAAAGACGTGAGCATGCAGCGCGTCTTCGAGATTTTCCCTATTTTGGCCGAGCGCCAATCGCAACGCGCCGGCACGTTGAGCGGCGGCCAGCGCCAAATGTTGGCTATCGGCCGGGCGCTGATGCTCCAACCCAAACTGCTGATTTTGGATGAACCATCGCTGGGCTTAGCGCCGTTGATCGTGGAAGATATTTTTAACGTGATCAAACAGATTAGCACGGAAGGCATCTCCATCTTGGTGGTGGAGCAGAATGTCAACATGGCTTTGGAAATTGCCCAGTACGCCTACGTCATCGAGACCGGCCGCATTGTCCAGCAGGACACCGGGGCCAAGCTACTGACCGACGAACGAGTTAGGTCGGCGTATATGGGAATTTAGAAACCACTGCCATGAAGTTAAGCCCCCCCGGCCCCCCAAAGGGGGGAGAAAGACGTCAAATCCCCCCCTCTGGGGGGTTAGGGGGGCCAGCGCCAGTCACTAACTTGATGGCAGTGGAATTTAGAAACTGGAGAAATTCGTGTTTGAAATCATCGCCCAAAATATTGTATCCGGGATCATGGTGGGCGCGCTGTATGGCCTGGCGGCCTTGGGGTTGTCGCTGGTGTTTGGCGTGCTGAAAATTCTAAACGTCGCTCATGGCGAGCTGATTATGCTGGGCGGGTACACCACCTTCTGGCTGTTTAACCTGTACGGCCTCGACCCATTCGTCTCGCTGCTGGTGGTTATCCCGACGCTCTTTGTGATCGGTCTGCTGCTGCACCAAGGGCTGTTTCGCCCGGTGGTGAAGCTCGATGAAGAAAATCGGATCAAAAATTCGCTGCTGATTGGCTTTGGGTTAACGCTAGTCTTGCAAAACCTGGCCATCCAACTATGGACGGCCGATGAGCGCAGCGTGACTCCGGCCTATAGTACAGCAGCGCTGGAATTGTGGGGCGTGCGCCTGCCGGTCATTCGACTGGCGGGGCTGATCATCGCGATTTTGACGGTGGTGGCGCTGGAGCTTTTTCTCAATCGATCCTACTGGGGCAAAGCCGTGCGGGCTACCGCTGAAGATTGGCAAACGGCAGCGTTGACCGGGATCAATATCAATATGACCTATCTGCTCACCTTTGGCTTGGGGGCGTCGCTGGCCGGCATTGCCGGCACGTTGGTTACGGTCAGTTTTAGCGTTAGCCCATTTATCGGCTTGCAGTGGACCTTAAAAGCGCTTATTGTGGTTGTGCTGGCCGGCCTGGGCAGTATCGGCGGCGTCCTGGCGGCGGGCATCTTGTTAGGCGTCACCGAGTCGCTTAGCGCTTACTATTGGGGCGGCGAGTACCGCGAACTGGTCGGTTTGATCATCTTCCTGATTGTGCTGAGCGTCCGGCCTCAGGGTTTGTTTGGAGCGAAAGTGTGAAGTATGGCGGCTGGCTGATGGCGGGGGTGGTGCTGGCGGCTTTGCTGGCTACGCCCCAACTGCCTTTAGTAATAACAAGGTCTTGACCATCCTGATCCAACTGTTTATCGTGGCCGCGATGGCCTCGAGTTGGAATTTTTTGGCCGGTTTTGCGGGCAGATCAATCTGGGGCACGCGGCCTTCTTTGGTCTGGGGGCGTTGACCACCCGGCTAATGTGGCTGGGGGGTTAT
Source organism: Anaerolineales bacterium (assembly GCA_020634855.1). GTDB lineage: Bacteria > Chloroflexota > Anaerolineae > 4572-78 > J111 > JAGRBY01. The sequence continues at coordinate 360,657 of JACKAU010000009.1, read as the reverse complement.
CCGCTGGCGCTTAGCTTTGTAGCCGGCGGTCTGGTAGCGGCGCTCTTTGCGCTGGTGGTCGGGTTTCCGGCGCTGCGGCTGCGCGGCATTTATTTCGCCATCGGCACGCTGGCCCTGGCCGAAGCGCTTAATGAGACGGTCAGCAACGTCTTACCCGGCAATTCAGCCCTACCTGGCCCGCAACTGGTCGGCTACGAACTGCCGTCGCGATATTACCTGGCGCTAGGTGTGGTGGTCGTGGTCGTGGCGGTGACCTACTGGTTAACCCAGGCCCGGCTGGGCCTGGGCATGATGAGCGTCCGCGAAAACGAAGCCGCGGCCCAGGCGATTGGCGTCAACGCCTTCCGGCATAAATTATGGGCCTTTCTGATGAGCGCCTTTCTGGCCGGTATCACCGGCAGCACGTTTGCCTATTTCCACGTCAGCTATTACTACCAGCATACCTTCGCCCCTTATGGACCTTTGATGCCGTGTTGGTTACGTTTGTCGGTGGGGTGGGCACGGTCGTCGGACCCATTTTGGGCGCGATCTTCTTTGTGGTCATCAGAGATGTGCTGGCGACTAATTTGACGAACTTTCACCAGGTTATTTTTGGGTGTGTTGTTTATTCTCGTCGTATTGATTTTACCCGGCGGCTTTATGGAGCTCGATGGGATCGACTCCACGCTAGAATCACTAAGACCTGACAGGTTTTCAAGCGCCCGCTTTAGCCTAAAAATCCCGTTCCAATCGGAATAGTTCGTTATCTCAAACGAAATTCGGAAACCTGTCAGGTCTGGCCGGAAATGACAGGTGTGGCTCTAAGTCACTTTTTTGGGCAGACTCTCACGCGGACAGCGTCGCCAACGGTCATTGCTTTAGCTCGGTCCGCTGGACGCGTGAGTAAAAATAAACCGTTTTTCATCAGTCAGGGTAGAGCCGGGCATTGCCCTACGCTACCCCACCATTTATTTTCAAAGGAGAAAGAGCATGAAACAACGAGGTTTATCAATAGGGGTCATTTTAGTGATGCTGCTGCTTATGGCCGGCTGCGGCGGGCAGTCCACCCCGGCGCCGACCGCCGCTCCGGCTGATACCGAAGCAGAACCAGCCGAAGCCGCCGCCGAACCGACGGAAGAAATGGCCGAAGCCGCCGAGCCGGCGGAAGATACCGAAGCAGCAGTCGCGTCTGATGCGCCGGCCGCCATCGAGATTGGGGCGGTTGTACCGTTGACCGGGCCGTTCGCCGGTGGGGGCGCTCAGGTCGAGCGAGGGTATAATATGGCGGTTGAGGCCATCAACGCCAACGGTGGGGTCTATGTAAAAGAGTATGATGCCCAAATTCCCCTGCACCTCAACCTGCTCGATGACGAGTCGGACCCGAGTAAGACCGTCAGCCATATGGAAACGCTCTATTCCGACTCTGACATCGTGGCCTACTTAGGCGGTTATGGCAGCAGCTTGCACGCGGCGGCGGCAGCCATTGCCGAAAAAAACCAAGTGCCTTACCTGGGCGTAGCGTTTGCGCTGTGGCAGGTTCATCAACAGGGCTACAAATACCTCTTCTCCCCCTTCATTAAATCACCGGACATCGCCGCCGGCACGTTTGAATTTCTCAATGCGACCCTGCCGGAAGGGGAGCGCCCCACCCGCGTCGGCATCTTTCAGGAGCAGACCGACTGGGGCATCGAGTTAGGCCAACTCTGGCGCGAGAATGCCGAAGCGAACGGTTATGAAGTCGTTGTCTACGAAGAGTATGCGCCCGGCACCCAAGATTTCACCGACCTAATTCTCAAAGCCAAAGAGGCGGATGTTGAACTGCTGCTGGCTTTGCCGATTCCCCCGGACGGGTTGACCATTTACAAACAGTTGGGCGAACTCGACTATACCCCCAAAGCCTCCTTCTTTGTTCGAGCGCCCGATGTCCCCACCTGGAGCGAGTCGCTGGGCGTCGCCGGTGACGATGTGATGCTGGCGCCGGGCTGGCACAATTCGGTCCAGTTTCCGGGCGTCGAAGAACTCAACGCCAAACATCAAGAGCTGATGGGCCGCCCGGCCGATCCGATTGTGGGGCCTGCCTATACCGCCGTTCAGATTTTGGCGAATGCCATTGAACAAGCCGGTTCGCTGGACCGCGCCGCCATCCGAGACGCCATCGCGGCCACGGACTTAGATACGGTCGCCGGCCACATCACCTTTAATGAAGATGGCACCGGCAAAGTTCCCTTCGTCTTGCTGCAATACCAAAGCGGTAAGCCGGAACTCATCTGGCCCAAAGAATTCGCCAAAGTCGATTTCATTTATCCGGCCCCGCCCTTTAGCGAGCGGTAAACCGGAGAAACCAGCGGCTTCCGAGATGATGCATTTATTGAGATAAGGAGATGAAGCGATAGGGAGATTGAATACGATAGGCTAGGCTAAATCTAAATCGAACCGTCGAGGAACGTTTGAGCAAGGTAAGTTACACCCTTGTGCAGCGGACGACGACATCAAGCGATCACGATCGTGATCGCCTCTTGCAGCGGACGACATGGCTCTGATCACGATCGTGATCGCCGCGCCTCTTGCAGCGCACAACATGCAACTCGATCACGACATCGTGATCACCCTTGCGCTGCACACGACATGCCTCGATCAACATCGTGATCGCCGCTTGCGCTGCACGACATGCCTCGATCAACATCGTGATCGCCGCTTGCGCTGCACAACATGCCCTCGATCAACATCGTGATCGCCTCTTGATCGGCCGCTTGCGCTGGACAACATGCCTCGATCAACATCGTGATCGGCCCTTGCGCTGGACAACATGCCCCGATCAACATCGTGATCGCCCCTTGCGCTGGACAACATGCCCCGATCAACATCGTGATCGCCTCTTGCGCTGGACGACATGCGCTCGATCACATCGTGATCGCCTCTTGCGCTGGACGACATGCCCTGATCAACATCGTGATCGCCCTTGCGCTGGACAACATGCCCCGATCAACATCGTGATCGGCCCTTGCGCTGGACAACATGCCCCGATCAACATCGTGATCGATCGGCCTTGCGCTGGACAGCATGCCCCGATCAACATCGTGATCGCCCCTTGCACGGCGCGACATGCCTCGATCAACATCGTGATCGCCCCTTGCAGCGGAGTGCGGTTGTTGAAATGACGAAACAGAATGAATAACGGCTTTAGTTTCTGGGGCCGGCATTGCTAAAAGTGTAAATTTTTTAGCCTTCCTCCATCCACTCTCAGATTGGATCAGGCTGGGGAAAAGGCTTTAGTGGAAAGGAGTAAAGACTCATGTCAAAAATAAACCCGCCCTTCCGGGCCGATCACGTTGGGAGTTTGCTGAGGCCCAAAGCGTTACTTGAGGCGCGCCAACGCTGCTATGAGGGGCAAATCTCGAAAGAAGCGCTGCGCGAGATCGAAGACAAGCACATTGCTGAGGTGGTCAAGAAAGAGGAAGCCATCGGCTTAAAAAGTATCACCGACGGCGAATTTCGGCGGGCGTTCTTTCATCTCGACTTTCTGGAGCAGCTCGCCGGGGTGACGGTCACCGGCAGTATCGAAGCCAGTTCCGATGCCCAGGCCAAAGTCGGCTTCACCCCGCCCAAACTGAGTGTGACCGGCAAACTGCGTCACGTCAAAAATATTCAGGTCGATGATTTCAACTTCCTCAAATCGCAGGTCAGCCGGACGCCCAAGGTCTCGATTCCGTCGCCGACGATGGTTCACTTCCGAGGTGGGCGCAAAGCTATCGATATCGAAGCTTATCCCGATATGGATGAGTTTTTTGAAGATTTGGCCCAATGCTACCGGGATGAGATCGCGGCGCTGTACCAGGCCGGCTGTCGCTACATTCAGATGGACGACACCAATCTGGCCTACTTGTGCGACCCCAAAATGCGGGCCGGGGCCATCGAGCGGGGCGATGACCCGAACGAACTGCCGCGCACCTATGCGGCTTTGATCAACGCCGTGATTGATGATCGCCCGGCCGATCTGACGGTCGGCGTTCACCTGTGCCGGGGCAATTTCCGCAGCACCTGGTTTGCCGAAGGGAGCTATGAGCCGGTGGCCGAGGTTCTCTTCAATGAACTGAATGTCGATGCTTACTTCTTGGAATACGACGACGAACGCTCCGGCGATTTTGCCCCGCTGCGGTTTGTCCCGGATCACAAAACCGTGGTGTTAGGGCTGGTCACGACCAAAGTGGCCCAGTTGGAGTCTCAACAGGACTTGATCCAGCGTGTTACCGATGCCAGCAAATATGTACCGCTGGATCATCTATGTTTGAGTCCGCAGTGCGGCTTTTCCAGTACCGTTCACGGCAACGAAATCACCGAGGACGATCAGTGGGCTAAGTTGTCGTTGGTCGTCAACACTGCTCGTGAGATTTGGGGCGATGATTGAATTACGCCTCTTTGGGCATGGGTAGGGTTCGACGCTAAAACGTAAAACGTAACGTGTGAAATCCCGATTACGTTTTACGTTTTACAATGATGTCAACCTGTTGAGATCCAACAGGGTCTGAATTATTAATTGAATGGTAGTTATAATGAAAAGGGGAAAGAAAAATGAGTGATAACAATGGCTATAGAATGTTTATTGGCGGGGAATGGATCAGTTCCGACCGCACCTTTGCCGACCTCAACCCGGCTACCGGTGAGGTCTGGGCGGAGATTCCCGACGGAACCCGGGACGAGGCCAGGCAAGCCATCGAAGTGGCGGCGGCGGTTCAGGCCGAATGGGCCGCGATGCCTCATCCGCAGCGGGCCAGCTATCTGCTCAAAGCCGCCGATCTGCTGGAAAAGCGCAAACAAGATTTTATGGATGTCTTGATGGATGAAGGCGGCTCGTGGATTGGCAAGACGATGTTTGAGACGGGTTATGCGGCGGGTATTTATCGGGCTGCCGCGGCGGCCGTGTACCAGGTCAACGGTGAAATTTTACCGTCGGAACACGGCAAGGTCAGCATGGCGGTGCGCCGGCCGTTGGGGGTGGTCAGCGTCATTGCGCCGTGGAACTTCCCGCTACTGCTTTCGTCGCGGGGGCTGACGTTTCCGTTGGCCATCGGCAACACCGTCATCTTAAAACCATCGGAAGAAACGCCGGTAGCCGGCGGGCTGCTGATCGCCGAACTTTTTGAGGAAGCCGGGCTGCCGCCGGGCGTCTTCAATGTGGTCACCTGCTCCCGCGATAATGTCGAAGAGGTGGGCGATGAATTGGTGAGCAACCCCCATGTCAAAGGCATCAGCTTTACCGGCTCGACCGCCGTTGGCCGGGAAATCGGCTCCAAAGCGGGTTATCATCTCAAGCGGGCGGCGCTCGAACTGGGCGGCAAAGATGCCCTGATCATTCTGAACGACGCCGATATGGAGCGAGCGCTCAACGCGGCGACCTTTGGCTGCTTTATGCACCAAGGCCAGATTTGTATGTCGGTCGAACGGATCATCGTTGAGCAGGCCGTCGCCGATGAATTTACCGAGCGGTTTGTGGACAAGGTCAAGACGCTCAAGGTCGGTAATCCCCGCGAAATGGCCAACGTCATCGGCCCGATCATCAACCAGAAGCAGCTCGACAAAATCCACAGCCATGTCACCGAAGCCGTGGATCTGGGTGCTCAACTGCTGACCGGCGGCCAATACGAAGGGTTGTTCTACCAACCCACGGTGTTGACCCATGTAAAGCCCGAAATGCGGGTCTTTTCCGAAGAAACCTTTGGCCCGGTGGCCCCCATCATTACCGTGAGCGATGTCGACGAAGCCATCGCCGTGGCCAACAATTCCGAATACGGGTTGTCGGCCGGGGTGATCACCCGCGACGAGGAAAAAGGGCTGGCGGTGATCAATCGCCTGGAAACGGGCATCGCCCACGTCAATGACAGTTCGGTCAATGACGAGCCGCACGTCCCGTTCGGCGGGGTGAAAAATAGCGGTCTCGGCCGGCACGGCGGGCGAGCGTCCATCGAGGCCTTTACCGAACTGCGCTGGCTGACTCTGGAACGGGGCGGCCGGCACTACCCGCCGCCTTTCATGGTCAATCCGCATTAATGGATCAAGACCTGACAGGTTTTGGACAGCTATCTCTGGCCTAACAGTTGTTCCGATTGGATAAGGTTGTTATCATAAAGGTCATTCGAAAACCTGTCAGGTCTGACTGAGTGGTAACTGAGTTGCTATCACCATGTAAAATGGGCATCGTTAAATAAGTAGGATAGGAATCGTAACGTGAGAACACAAGTGGGCATCATCGGATCAGGGCCGGCCGGGCTGCTGTTATCGCAGCTTTTACATCTGAACGGCATCGAGTCGGTCATTTTGGAGCGGCAGACCCGCCAGCACGTTGAAGGCCGGATTCGGGCCGGGGTGCTGGAACAGGGCATGGTAAATCTTTTACGAGAAGCCCAAGTGAGCGAGCGGATGGATCAGGAGGGCCTGGTTCACGAAGGCATTTCCATCGCGTTTGGAGGCCGGCGGGAACGGATCGACCTGCACGGTCACACCGGCGGCAAGTCGGTCATGATCTACGGGCAAACGGAAGTCACGACCGATCTCATCAACGCGCGGCTCGCCGCCGGCGGCGTATTGAAGTACGAAGCCCCGGCGCTGGCTGTCGAGGATTTTCTGACCAACCGGCCGCGCATTATCTATGAAGAAGACGGCCAACAAAAAGAGCTGGTGTGCGATCTGGTGGCGGGCTGCGATGGCTATCACGGCGCAGCCCGTCCCAGCGTTCCGGCGGGGGCGACCAAAATCTTTGAAAAGATTTATCCCTTCGGCTGGCTGGGCATCTTGTCCGACACCCCACCGGTCGATGAAGAACTCATTTACGCCAATCACGAGCGCGGCTTTGCTTTGTGTAGTATGCGATCCCACACCCGCAGCCGCTACTATGTGCAATGCGCGTTGGATGACAGCGTTGATAACTGGACCGATGATGCCTTTTGGGACGAACTCCGCCGCCGCCTGCCGCCGGAAGCGGCTGAAAAGCTGGTCACGGGGCCGCGCCTGGAGATGAGCATCGCCCCGCTGCGCAGCTTTGTGGTCGAACCTATGCGGTTTGGCCACCTCTTTCTGGCCGGCGACGCGGCGCACATCGTCCCGCCGACCGGGGCTAAAGGCTTAAACCTGGCCGCGTCCGATGTTTTTTATCTGTCGCGGGCCATCATCGCCTATTATAATGAAAAGCGAACCGATTTACTCGACCGATATTCAGACGCATGCTTGCGGCGCGTCTGGAAAGCGATTCGCTTTTCGTGGTGGTTCACCTCGATGCTGCATAAATTCAACGACGATCCGTTCGATTATCGGTTGCAGGTGGCCGAACTGGATTACTTAACCGGCTCCGAGGCCGGCCGGACGACCATCGCTGAAAATTATGTTGGGCTTCCTTTTGAAACGTTTGAGTAGGGCCTAAGGAGCTAAAATCCCATGAAAAAAGTCGTGGTTGTGGGGGCCGGTTATGCCGGGTTAAGCGGGGCGTTGGAACTACGCCGCCGCTTACCGGATAGTGATACGGTAACGGTCATTTCCGGCAGTAAATATTTTATCTTCTACCCTTCCCTGATTTGGATGGTTCAGTATGAACGCGATTTAGCCGACATCTCTTTTCCGATCCAACCGGTGCTGGCGGAAGCCGGCCTTGAATTTGTCAACGCTTGGGTAAACACCATCAACCCCCTCGATAAAACGGTCGCGCTGAGTACGGGCCAAACGCTCACCTACGATAAATTAATGATAGCGGCCGGCGGCGCCTGGGATTGGGACGCTGTACCCGGCCTGGGGCCGCCGCCGGCCGGCTATACCGTATCGATCCTATCGCCGCAGGCTGCTTTAGACGCTCAGGCCGCCTGGACGGCGTTTTTGATCGATCCCGGCCCGATTGTGATTGGGGCGACGCTCAACACCGGCTTATTTGGGGTGGCCTATGAGTTGGCTCTCAACCTGGATATGGCCCTACGTCGAGACAACCTGCGAGATCGGGCCTCGATCACCTTTGTGACGCCGGAACCATTCCTGGGCCACTTCGGGCATGGCGGTCTGGGCAACTCGCGCCATATTATTGAAGAGGCGTTTGCCAAGCGATCGATCCTGTCGATCACCGAGGCGCAAATCGATCACATCGAGCCGGATGCGGTGGTTCTGGCCGGGCAACGGCGCTTAAGCTCTCGCTTCACCATGATCGTACCACCCTATCGCGGCATCAAACCGGTTCGCGACGTCCCCAACCTGGCCGATGAGCAAGGCCGCATTCCGGTCGATGATTTCTACCGCAGCCTAGTCTACCCGGATATTTTCGCTGCCGGCGTAGCGGTGCAGGTTAAATCACCGGTTAGAACCACACTGCCTTGCGGCGTCTTAGTACCCGGCACGGTCAGCGCCGAGATGGGTCGGGGAGCAGCGGCCAATATCGCGGCGGATCTGGGCCACGGCGACGCCGTCCCCAAACCTGCCGATGGTCTGAAATCGTTCTATGTGTTCGACTCCGGATCGCACGGCGTGTTTATGTCTTTGGGCGCACAGCCCTGGCTGAACGTGCAACTCAATATTCCCGGCCCCTGGTCTCATTGGGCCAAAATCGCCGCCGAACGATATCAGATATGGCAGCTTCAATCGGGCCGGTATTAAAAGCTTAAATTCGGGGTTGCCAAGCTATCTATTTTATGTTATAGTTGTTGAAGTTATCATTCAGAGACACGAAATGGTTACAAAAATCTCAGCGACAACCTTAATCGGCCTCCTTCTTAGCAGCGAACTCCTCCGGGTGAGGAGTTATATCTGCTTGGGAAGGTGACGATAACCGGTCGCGCCTACAACTTTGGTTCATACAAGCCTCCCAAGCGGAGGCTTTTTTTATGCCTAAACATATCTATTCAGCAGATAGGTGGCCGGCCTTTCATCTGATAAAGCCAAACTGCCGGTCATCTGAACATAATACCTAAAATTCTACATCTTTTAAGGAGAAATGTTATGGTCTCTACCCAAACCGCCACTAATGGAGTCGATCAAACCGCGGTCGAAAAACCGCCCAGTCAGATCCAGTCGATTCTAGACCGTGGGCCGGGCGGTATGCAAAAAGGCCGCATCACTAAATACCGGCCCTTCCCCCAAATTGACCTACCCAACCGGCAATGGCCGCTGCGGGTCATCGACCAGGCCCCCATTTGGTGCAGCGTCGATCTGCGCGACGGCAATCAGGCGCTGGCTATTCCAATGAGCGTGGACGAAAAGCTGGAGATGTTCCAACTGCTGGTCGATGTCGGCTTCAAAGAGATCGAGGTCGGTTTTCCGGCAGCCTCGCAAATCGAGTACGATTTTCTACGGCGGCTGATCGACGAGAATTTAGTGCCGGATGATGTCACTCTCCAGGTGCTGGTTCAAGCCCGCGAGGAGTTGATTCACCGCACCTTTGAGGCGCTCGAAGGCGCTAAAAAAGCCATCGTGCATATGTATAACTCAACTTCGCCCGCGCAGCGGCGCATCGTGTTTGGGCTGTCGAAGCCGGAGATCATCGACATCGCCGTGCGCGGAACGCAGTTGGTGAAGGAGCTAACCCCTTCGCTGGCCGGGACGCAGGTGATGTACCAATACTCGCCGGAAAGTTTCTCCGCCACCGAGTTGGAGTTTGCCCTGGAAATCTGCGAGGCGGTGGTCGATGTTTGGCAGCCGACGCCCAACCAGCGGATGATCCTCAACCTCCCGGCCACGGTCGAGATGGCCACCCCCAACGTCCATGCCGACCAGATCGAGTGGTTCTGCACCAACCTGCGCGACCGCGAGTCGATCATCGTCAGCCTGCACACCCACAATGATCGCGGCACCGGCGTCGCCGCAACGGAGATGGGGCTGCTGGCCGGCGCTGATCGGGTCGAGGGGACGCTGTTCGGCAACGGCGAACGTACCGGCAATGTCGATATCGTGACGCTGGCCTTGAATATGTACACTCAGGGCGTCGATCCCACCGTGGATTTCAGCAACATCAACCAAGTGCGTGAAGTCTACGAACGCTGCACGCGCATGCAAGTACCGCCGCGCCAGCCCTACGGCGGCGAACTGGTTTTCACCGCGTTCTCCGGCTCGCACCAGGACGCCATCAACAAAGGGATGGCCGCCCAGGACACTAAACCGGAGGCGTTGTGGGAGATCCCGTACCTGCCGATTGACCCCAAAGATATCGGCCGCAACTACAAAGCGATTATTCGAATCAACGCCCAGTCAGGCAAGGGTGGTGTGGCCTATGTGCTGGAGAGCGAATATGGTCTGCACTTGCCCAAAACGATGCGGGTGGAGTTTGGCCGGGTGATCAATGATCTGGCCGATACGTTGGGCAACGAATTATCCAGCGATCAAATTCGCCAAAAATTTGAGGAAACGTATCTCCACCAAACCCGTCCCTTCGAGTTGGAGAGTTACCGTTCGAGAACGCATAAAAACGAGGATAAGTCTAAATCGGTCAGTTGTGTCGCGCAGCTAAAAATTGATGGACTGCCCCACGAACTGTGCGGCGTCGGCAACGGGCCGATCAATGCGTTTATGCTGGCGATGCAGGAAGAACTCGTACCCGACTTCAAGCTGGTCAACTACTCGGAACACTCGCTCAGCCAGGGCGCTGAGGCCGAGGCGATTGCCTACATTCAAATCGAAACGCCCTCAGGCCAGAGTTTCTTCGGCGCGGGGATCGATACCAGTATCGAAACTGCTTCGATCAGGGCGGTGCTCAGCGCGCTCAATCGCGCCCTCAATTCGCACCATCAAGGCGAGTCGTGGCGAGATAGAATTAGCCGCCGCGCCCGTAGTTAAACGGTAAACCAAAAGATGAGGAGATCGGCCTTAAAAATCAGCCAATCTCCTCCCCTAAAAATAGATGCTGTAGGACAAACTTAAGTTTGTCCTACAGCATTTTCATTCATCGAACTACCCCATCAAGCTAAACAATCGCCACACCTGGGCCACGATGAACGTAACGGCAAACCCCATTACCAACGGTAACAGCGCCGCGACCGTGGTCCACCTTCTACTGCCGGTTTCCTTGTAAATTGTATAGATCGTCGTGCTGCACGGGTTATGCAGCAGGCTGAACAGCATCAGGTTGACCGCCGTGAGCAGTGTCCAGCCGCCGGCCTGTAACAGGGTCATCGTTTCCTGGTGGCTGGCTTCAAACATAACCCCGGCTCCGGCGCCGTACTGCGACGCCCCGGTCATCAACACCGTTAGCATCAACACGGTCGGAATGACAATTTCGTTGGCCGGAATCGCCACGACATAGGCCAGCAGAATCACCCCATTTAGACCAAATATTAGACCGAGGGGGTTAAGGAAATTGACCATATATGCGGCCAGGCTGGTTCCACCAATGGTGATGTTGGCAATCAACCAGATGGCCGCGCCGGCAGGCAGCGCAAACACAATCGCCCGCCACAACACGTAGATGGTACGATCAATCAGCGACGTATAGATGGTTTGCCAAAAGCGCGGCGGCCGGTAGGGCGGCAGTTCCAGGCTAAAGGTGCTGGCTTCGCCCTTAAGCCAGGTGCGCGACAAGCTCCAAGAGACCGCAAAGCTCATCAACACCCCTAGCATGGCGACCCCCACCACCGCCAGCGCCGAGATAATCCCGCCCAGATAAGCCGGCACCAACGCCCCGACAAACAATGTCGCGATGAGAATTTGCGTCGGCCAGCGGCCATTACACAGGGCAAAGTTATTGGTAATAATGGCGATGAGCCGCTCTCGCGGACTGTCTATCACCCGCGTGGACACCACCCCGGCGGCATTGCAGCCAAAGCCCATCATCATACTCAGCGACTGCTTGCCATGCGCGCCGGATTTTTTGAAGATGTTGTCCAAGTTGAACGCCACTCGCGGCAGGTAACCAAAATCTTCTAGCAGCGTAAACAGCGGGAAGAAGATCGCCATCGGCGGCAGCATCACCGCGATGACCCAGGCCGTAGCCAAATACATGCCGTCGAGCAGCAGCCCATCCAGCCACCAGGGCAGACCGATGAACGCGCTACCTTCTTTGAGCAACGGATAGACCTCATCCAACAGCAGCCAGGACAGGAACGCCGATGGGTAGTTAGCGCCGACGATGGTGATCCAAAAGACGAGCGTAAACAGCAGAATCATCAGGGGAAAGCCCCAGATGCGGCTGGTGACCAGGTGGTCAATCGTACGGTCCAGGTTGAAACGGGGGGGCGTATCCGGGTACACTACGGCCCGATCGGCAATACGGGCCGCATCGGTGTAGATGGTTTCAACGATTTTTTCATGAGCGCTGTTGCCCACTTCCCAACGCAGCCGGTTGGCTGTATCCAGAATATCTTGCGCGGCGTTTGGCAGCGCGTTGTCAGGCGGGTTCATTTGGCCGGTGTTAAGCATGCTGCACCTCCTGCAATTGCAGCACCAGGTCGCCGTTGGTCTGGCCGGGGTCATCGCGCGTTAGATCGCCTAATTCGCCCCGCTTCACCGCCTCGATGATTCGTTGATCGCCGTCCAGCAGCCGCAGTGCTACCCAACGCACGTTCGGCAGGCCGGGAAAAGCGATCTCCAACTGCTCGACCAACGCTCGAATGGCCGATTTAAGGGCGGGCGGTTCATTTTTAATGCGATGCGGTTTACACACGTACTCGCCGGTGGCCACATCGTTGACCGCTTGCAACAATTCCGGCACACCTTGCCGGGAGCGAGCGGCCGTCGGTATTACCGGCACCCCTAAGTCTCGGGCCAGCGAACGCTCATCCACGGTGATGCCGTGCCGCCGGGCCTCATCCATCAGGTTAAGCGCCACGACGGCGCGATCGGTAATTTCCAGCACTTGCAGCACCAGGTTCAGGTTTCGCTCCAGGCGGGTAGCGTCGGCCACAATAATGGTCACGTCCGGCTGGCCGAACAGGATAAAGTTACGGGCGACTTCCTCATCCAGACTGGTCGAAAGGAGGGAATAGGTACCCGGCAAATCGACAATTTTGTATCGATGGCCGCCAAACTCGAAGCCGCCTTCGGCCCGAGTAACGGTTTTGCCTGGCCAGTTGCCGGTATGTTGGCGCAGCCCGGTCAGCGCATTGAAGATGGTGCTTTTGCCGGTATTGGGGTTGCCGGCCAACGCGACCACGTAATCCCAATTTTCCATATTGATGCCCAATTTGGTGAGATTACCCAAGTTGTGCGCCGGACAGGTCGCGCAGTTATGTCCGGCGGGTATTTTAACAGATGTTGTCATCGCTAATTCTCCAAATTTGTTATGGTCTGTTACTGACGACGTCACGAGTGATGTAGATTTGATCGGCCTGTTCTTTACGCAGACCGATCAGGGATCTTCTGATCAGGTAGGCGGTCGGGTCGCCGCTGGGGCTAACCATTTCCGCTTTAATGACCGTACCGGGCAAGATGCCCAAATCCATAAAGCGGCGTCGCTCTGGCCCTCGGCAAGCGGGCGATAACCGCACCACCTGGGCCGTTTCGCCAATTTTCAGACTGCTCAGGGGTTCGGCGGGTGTTAGTTCGGTCACCTCTTCCGGCGACAGCGGCCGCACCGAAATATTGCGGGCCACAATGGGCGCCAGCAGATGTTCGGTCTCACCGACAAAAAATTGGACACGCTCGGCCGAAATCTCTTTGAGGCGCAGTTCGATATCGGGATACAGTCCCTCAGCCACCAACTGCGCGTACACGATAGGCGGCTCATCTTCGATATGCACCACGCGCGCATACTGCCCCGGCTCCAGCGAGGTCAGCGGCTGCCCCCCGTGCGGCATATACTGACCGTTGGCCGAAGGAATGGGATCGCCGTGCGGGTCATGGGTCGGATGCCCCAACCGCGCCGACAGCGCCTCGATTTCATCCGGAGAGAGATGGTGCTCGTGGTGTTCGGCCTGAGTGTGCCATTGGGCTTCATCAAAACCGGTTTCATCGGCCAAATAACGTTCCCACAAGCGATGCGCTCGGATCACTTGCAAGGCGTAATTCTGACCGGCTTCGGTCAAATGAAATTCCTCGCCCTGCAATTGCAGCAAGTCATGGGCAGCCATTTTAGAGACCAGTGTGCTGGCTTCATCCTGATTGATTTGCAGCACGCCGGCAATACTATCAAGAGTGGCTCGACGACCGTCCCCTTCACATTTGTAGATGTGTTTGAGTACGTCTTCACTTAATATTCGTTCGGTTACAGTAATCATAATTTTATCACGTTTTTTATCTAAGGCTAAATTAATTTTTAGTCCAGGCTAATTATACTACAGATTTAAGATTTTTCAAGAGGCAATTAACATAAAAGCCCTTTAAATTTTTAAAACAACCGGGAGCAAACAGACATTAAGCCTTAAGAGCCGCAAAATACGAGGATTTTTGAACTCCAAATCTCTCAATCTCTAATCGCTTAGTGCTCTACAACAAATGTTGTATCCGCCCCTCCGCCAAATCATCGACCCTCTTGAAAAACTCTCCCGCATTTGGCAGAGATAAAGTTCCATCTTGGCGCTGATCCAAAACCCTTCCACTTTCGATATACTGATAAAAATGAACCATTCGGTCTGTAGAACTGTGGAGGACCTTATGCGCTACTTATGGCAGCAATTTAATCAAACGTCAATTTTAGTAAAATCCTTAGTCTTGGGCATGCTTTTCGTCTGGACCATCGCTATAGCGGCGATGGTCGGCCTGATCATCTTCGCTTCAGAGCGATCGGTGGTGGCGCAGCCTCCGGCGGACAGCCCGGTCGATATCACTCCGGCCATCCGTCTCGATCCGGCGGCTGGGCCGGTCAATACGACTGTAACGGTATTCGGCGAAGGCTGGCAACCGGAAAGTACAGTGTTTATTTATTTGACCTCCCCCTACAGCTTGGAAGCGAATGTGACTGACTTCGCCCAGGCCAGTGTCGTGGTCGACTCGATCGGTCAATTTGCCGTAACGCTGCCCATTCCGGCCAGCACGGATTGGCCGGCGCCGGGCTTGGTCAGAGTGCTGGCTCACGCCGAAGAATCTGAAGTGGGCGCGCAGACGTTCTTCAGTCTGCTCGATCAATCAGTTGAGCCGACCGTAACCGTAACCAATACGGTGACCGCCACGCCGATCCTGACTGCGACGGTCACCGCCGAACCGACGGCGACATCGACCCCGGAGCCGGAAGCCGCTATGTTGGTGGCCAATACCGATCTTAACGTCCGCAGCGGCCCCGGTACGAGCTACACCATCTTAGGGCTGCTCAAGGCCGACCAAACCGCCGAAATTACCGGCATCAGCCCCGACGGGCGCTGGTGGCAGATTAACTTCCCCGGCGCTGTCGGCGGGCGAGGCTGGGTGGCTGAGCAGTATACATCGGCCGAAAATACGGCCAACGTGCCGATTGTTCAGACACAGCCGTTACCGGCCCAACCCACTCCAACTCCGCAGCCGACCGCCACGCCGGTGGTCATCACCGAATGGCGCGGCGAATATTACAACAATCCCAATATGAGCGGCGATCCGGTCGTCATTCGCAACGACTCGAGCATTAACTTCAACTGGGGTACGGGCGCACCCGCCGCCGGCATCGGTCCCGATAACTTCTCCGTGCGCTGGTCGCGAACGATCAACTTCGCGGCAGGCACCTACCGCTTCAAGGCAACGGTCGATGACGGTGTGCTGCTGTGGCTCGACGACAAATTGATCATCGACCAGTGGCACGATAGTTCAACCACCACCTACGCCGCCGACATCTATCTAACTGACGGCTTACATACGGTAAAGATGGCCTATTACGAACGCGGCAGCGATGCCGTTGCCCAACTCACTTGGGAATCGATCACCAATTACCCTGACTGGAAAGGCGAGTATTACAACAACGCCGGCTTGAGCGGTTCGCCGGTACTGGTGCGCAATGACAGCAGCGTCAACTTCAACTGGGGCAGCAGCGCCCCGGCGGCGGGCGTCCCGGCCGATAACTTCTCGGTGCGCTGGTCGCGGAAAGCGTCTTTCTCGGCGGGTACTTATCGCTTCAACGTGACGGTCGATGATGGTGTGCGCTTGTGGATCGATGGCCGGCTGGTCATCGATCAGTGGCGTGAGACCGCCCCCACCACCTATTCGGTCGATGTCAACATGGCGGAAGGGTCGCACGATTTGAAGGTAGAATATTTCGACCGCTGGTATGACGCCCAGATTCAGCTGAGTTGGAACCGGGTCGATAGCTATCCCGACTGGAAGGCGGAATATTTCAACAACCGCAAGCTGCAAGGCAGTCCGGTGCTGGTCCGCAACGACAAAAAAATTGACTTCGACTGGGGCAAAGGCTCACCGGGCGGTGGGGTTGACAGCGACGATTTTTCGGCGCGTTGGACGCGCAAAGTCGATTTCGACGGCGGTACCTACCTATTTAAAGTCAAAGTCGATAACGGCGTCCGGCTGTGGCTGGATGACAAACTGCTAATCGATAGCTGGCAGAACGACGATTATCGCCAGCTTGAGGCTCGGCAAAAAGTCAGCGACGGCAAACATCGGGTCGAAGTCGAATACTTCGAGCGCAGCGGCGATGCTAAAATCAAGGTCAGTTGGGACGAGGTTGACGACGAACCGGCTAACCAAGCTCCGCAGCCTGTTCTCAACGGCCCCTACACCGTAAATGAAGGCAGCCCGTTGACGATAGACGGTCGCAACTCGTACGATCCTGATGGGAATATCATCCGGTATGAATGGGATTTCGATTACGATGGCAGCAATTTCAATATCGATGCCAGCACGCCGACTGTATCTATCCCTTTTCCTGACGGCCCGACAACCAAGGTGGTCGCTCTGCGCGTCACCGACAACAACAACGCCAGCCGCATAGCCACCGCCAATGTAACCGTCCAGAACGTTGCACCGACGGCGAACGCGGGCGGCCCCTACAGTATCAAGCTGGGCGATATCATCGGCTTTGTGGGTCGAGGAACGGATGCCAGCCAGGTTGATCAGGCCAGCCTTAACTATCGCTGGGATTTTGGCGACGGCAGTCAGGGTCAAGGACCGAGTGCTTCCCATTCGTATGCAAC
Source organism: Anaerolineales bacterium (assembly GCA_020634855.1). Classification (GTDB taxonomy): domain Bacteria; phylum Chloroflexota; class Anaerolineae; order 4572-78; family J111; genus JAGRBY01. Next base: position 343,678 of record JACKAU010000009.1, on the reverse strand, counting down.
AGCCGGAACTTACACCGTACAGCTAACCGTAACCGATAAAGACGGCGCTCAAGCCAGCAGTTCGGCCATTGTCACCGTCATCCCGGCTGCGAATCAAGCGCCGAACGCGGTCATCACCGGGAACACCAATGGGACAACCGGCCAGACTCTCAACTTCGACGGCAGCGGCTCGACCGACAGCGACGGCACAATCGTTAGCTTCAACTGGAATTTCGGCGACGGGACAACCGGGAACGGGGCTAAGGTCAGCCATGTCTACAATAACGCGGGCAGCTACAAAGTGACGTTGACGGTAACCGACAACGGCAGTCTGACCCATTCGGCCACGATTGACGTGCAGATCGATGCTCCGACTCCAGTTCCGCCTCAGGCGATCATCACTGGGGCAACCGGCGGCCTGGTCGGCGAGTCGCTGCAATTCAGCGGCGGCAACTCGACCGACAGCGATGGCTCGATTGTCAGTTACGCCTGGGATTTTGGCGATGGCGCAACCGACAGCGGCGCGGATGTAAGCCACAGTTACAGCGCCTCCGGCAGCTACACCGTCAAGCTAACGGTCACCGACAATACCAACCTAACGAACACGGCCACGCACCAGGTGCAGATCGATGAGCCGATCCAAATTCAAATTCCGCCGGAAGCGATCATCAGTGGGGCGAGTACCGGAGTTGTGGGGCAGCCGGTGGTATTCGATGCTAGCAGTTCAACCGACACCGATGGCACAATTGTCAGCTACGAATGGGACTACGGCGACGCTACTACGGCAGTAGGCGCTCAGACGGTCCATAATTACCAAACCGCCGGCAGCTACACGGTCACCCTCACGGTGACGGATGATCAGAGTCTTAGCAACAGCGCTGTCCAAGTGGTAACCATCAGTGACAGCGGAGCCAACAACGCTCCTGAATCAAACGAAAGAGTGATCGGTGAGGGGGTAAACTAACGGTCGAGGCCGTTACTGCGAACGATAAGATTATCCGTTTTTAAATCGATAGGGTTTTTGAAATCGTAGATGCCGTCACGGTAAGACCAACCGTGGCGGCATTTGGCGCAGAAAAACACCTGACCTTCTATTGAGGCGATCTCAGTGAGAACCAGTTGGCCGGATTGGCAGGTGGGACAGCGAAATAAAGCGACCGCAGGGGATTGAGCCGGCTTTTCGGCCTGGGCTTGTAAAAAAATGCTGGGGGTAAGCTGCCACCAGTTCCCGGACAGCTGTGCCCAACTATCCAGGGTTACCAGCAATGATGTGGGAACATATTGCTTGAGCAGGTCCAGCCGGTAGTGGGAGAGCGTACGAATATTCTCGATGTGTAAACCAGCATTCTCAAATTGTTCTCGCATCCAAGCGGGGTGAAAGTCAAAGTTTAATTCGACAAATTCGAGCGGAGCCGGATCAAATGGACTCCATACTTGTTTCCCCAGAAACCAGCGCAGCAGCGACTTCAAGTGAAATTTACTGGCATGTTCGATAACGGCCGTTCCTTGTGGCTTGACGACCCGATGAATTTCGGCCAAAGCAGCCGGTACGTCGACCAAATGGTGCATCACCCGCACCATTGTCAGTGTATCGAAAAGATTGTCCACAAAGGGCAAGTGATATACATCAGCCACGACATAAGTGATACGCGGATCACGGCCCAGATAGTTCTGAGCTTCCTCTAACTGGGTACGGGCGTAGTCGGTTAAGATAATCTGGTTGTAACCGCGATAGAGATCGACCAGTCGGCCAAAGCCGCCGCCAATTTCAAGGAGGCGATGGCCGGTCGGCGGCAGCATGTTCCGCATAGCGACGCGCTCGACGGCATCTTCATAGGCTCGGTTTTTGTCTTCCCAAAACTCGGTTCGGTATTTACTTCCTTCGTAGTCACAAATTCGGGGCAAGGAGTACTCCTCTGAGAATAAAGGGCTGGAGCGACAAAGTTTCCTTTGACCTTACCGTAAGTATGACAAAGCAAGCTTTGTCGCTCCCATACATTTTCATTTTGTTTCACGTGAAACAGTTTGATGACAATGGTTAGTACGCACTGTCATCATTGAATAACTGTAAAATGGTACGGATGATGATACGAAAATCAAGAGTCAGCGACCAATTTTCGATGTACCACAAATCGTATTTGGTTCGCTCGATGATCGATGTATCGCCGCGCAGGCCGTTGATTTGGGCCCAGCCGGTAATCCCGGCCTTTTCGCGGTGACGATCCATGTAACGAGGGATCGAACGTTTGAATTGCTCGACAAAGATAGGTCGCTCCGGGCGAGGCCCAACCAAGCTCATTTCACCCAAAAAAACATTGATAAATTGAGGGAATTCGTCAATTGACACCTTACGCAAAAAAGTACCCAGGCGAGTCCGGCGCGTGTCATTGGCGGTTGTCCAGACCGGACCGGTTTCTTTTTCAGCATCGGTACGCATCGAGCGAAATTTGAGCATCATAAAACGTTTGCCGTCCAACCCCATTCGCTCTTGGGTGTAAAACACCGGTCCGGCCGACTCAAGCTTAATTAATATTGCCAGCAGCAGCATCAATGGCGAAAGGATCACCAATCCAGCAGCACTGCCGATAATGTCGATGACGCGCTTAACCACCAACTGCCAACCGTGCAGGGCTGTGTCTCGGACAGAAAGCATGGGTAATCCGCCTAAATCGCCAATGGTTACTTCGCTGGCAATAATCTGGAAGACATCAGGAAAGACTTTAACGGCTACCCGGCCGGGGTCGCACTCGCCTACAATTTTCAAAATTTCCTGATGAGTCACTTCCTGCATAGCTATAATGACTTCATTTACTTTATGAGATCCAATGAGATCGGAAATGTCATCGGTTGTACCAAGCACCGGGGTATTTTGAATAGCCTTCGCTTTGGGATTATCATCGATAAAACCAATGACCCGATAACCAAGCTGGGGTGTCCGCCGAATTTTTTGCTGCACAATCCGTCCGACTTCACCGGTACCGACGATCAAGACCCGCTCTTCACCCCAGCCTCGCGCCCGCAAAAAGGCCTCAACTCTCGATAACACGGCGCGACCCAGCGAGGTCAGGAGAATGGTCAACATCCAGGTATAAATTATCATCAGCCGCGGGTAGTCGAGTTGGTTTTTGAAAAAGAAGGAGATGAAGGCAATGGCAATAATCGTTCCCACCGAGGCCGCACCAAAAATAAGATAAAATTGATCAACTAAGGAGAGTGAACGTTGACGGTGGTAGAGCCGATAAAAAAAGAAAACGATTAAGACGGAAATAACGTGTACCAGCGCCATCCCCAGGTAGGCCGAGAAAGGTTGAATTTCTTGATAATCGGTTTGCAGTCGTAACTGGTATCCCAAAAAGAATGATAGGCCGGCCATGAAGGCATCGACAAGGACCAGCGTAACGGTAAAGATTAAAGGTGCTCGTTGTTTCATTATTATCCCTCTACTACAGCAGTTACCCCATCGATTGGCGTAGATTGAGGATATAAAATTTTAATTGGGTGGTGCGCCAGCGGAAATTAATGCCGGAGACGACCAAAAAATGCAGCCAGAAGGGTGTAGAAGCCGCGTAGAATTTTCGATAAAAGATATCCATCGCACGGTAAAATTCTATCTGCGCTTTTGAACTGTGGCGGCTGGCTGCCCGCTTGACGTGAATGACTGTTACCGCCGGATTATAGAATATTTTCCAATGATTGGCTTTAATTTGATAGGCCCAATCTAAATCTTCGCCGTACATAAAGTAAGTTTCATCCAGCAAGCCGGCCTGAGCAATGGCCTCACGGCGAACCATCATAAACGCGCCCACGACGGAGTCGACCTCCAGAAGCTGGTCTGGAGAGGCGAAGGTCATGTTGTAGCGGCCAAAAACGCGGCTGCGAGGAAAGAGCTTCGACAAGCCAATCATCCGGTAGAAACTGACGATAGGTGTGGGAAAAGCGCGCCGACAGGCCAGATCCAAGGTGCCATCAGGGAGAACAAGTTTTGGTCCGGTCGCTCCGGCCGCCGAGCAGCCATCCATAAAATTAATCATACCGATCAGGGCGGTTGGCGGCAGAATAGTATCGGGATTTAGGAGGAGGGCGTAGCGCGGCGCATTGGGCTGAGGCGAGCCATCGTCGGCAAAACCGGCCCACCGCAGCCCGAGATTATTAGCGTAGGCAAAGCCGCCGTTAACCTGGCTGACAATCAGATGCGTTTGGGGGAATTCGGCCTCGACCATGGCCGCGCTGTCATCGGTTGAGCAATTATCGATGACGACCACGTTGAAGCTGAAATCACCCTGGCTGGCATAGATAGAGGTCAGGCAATCGCGCAGCAGTTGGCACGTATTAAAATTAACGATGATGATTGATAAGTCCATAAGTAAATCAAAAGACTGAGTATAAACTCAGTCTAAATGATAAGGCCATTATATTAACAGATGTTTTTATGAACAAATGGGGTTAAAGTAAAATATCGCGCCGGTTTACAAATCTACTTTCATCCAGATTAGAGTTTGCCTTTCAAGAAGGCCAAATGTTTTGTAGGCCTCGATTGCCTGAGTATGATTAGCCGGATGCTTAATTGAGATGGATCGGTTGCGCCAAGTGCGAAGGTAGACCAGGGCGCGGCTAATTAAAGGCTTCTCTAAGTAACCACGCCAATCTGGGTGAACGATTAGCTCAATTTGATGCATACTCCGCCAGTTGCCGGGGCGAACGTTGATCATCGCCACAAAGCGTTGTCCATCTTCAACCACCCAGTGGACAGGAGAGCCAAGGCCTAAAAAGCTGCGGAAAAATTCATTGATCGACTCGCTGCCGGTCAGCTTGAATTGACTTTGGCGTAAGGGCCACTCCTTTTGAGCTAAGGGCGGGGTGGCAGCGCTGGCCAACGTATAGGCTTCTCGGGTATCATACATACTCGCATTTCTAGCTCGTAGGATAAGGTTGCGAGGGATAGGCGCAATTTCGACCAAAGGAACCCGTTCAGCCCATAAATAGGTTGTGCCTGAAATTTCCTTAAAATGAAGAGATTGATAGAGCTGTTTGGCCGGCTCATTATCAGCGCGAACTTGCAATGCCACGGACGAACCGTTGTATTCCCGCACCAATTCCAACCCGGCATCCATCAGGCTGCGGGCGATGCCGCGCCCTCGATAGTTCTTGCCAACGGCGAGGTTGCTGATTAACCATTTTCTAGAGCTAACTCGAGTCCGGTTAACGGTGATGTTGCCGACGATTTTACGATCTTCTTCCCAGACAAACCCGGACAAAAAATCGGTATGCTCAGGGTTGGTGTAAATCATCCACCACAAAAGGGGTTTCAAGCGGCTCAGCCAACGGAGTTCTTGCAAAGCGTTTTGGCCGGAGCGATCCAGGTCATAGGCAAAAGCTTCCTCGATTAAATCGGCCACGCCCCGTAAATCTTTCATCGGATCCATGGAGCGTAAACCAAAATAGTGTTCAGCTTGTTGCTGAGTTAATACGGCCATCGATAAGTGAGCCTTTAGGACAATTTGCTAGGCAGCAGATTAAGAGGTTATTTTAGTCCACAGATAAAACAGACAAACTCATAACATCGATTTACGATAAAAATCGGTAAGTATCCCCATAAATCTGTGGACCAACCTGAAATACGTTTCAAATGGTTTCTAAAATATAGGTCAATCTCGGCTATTTGATATTATAGCACTTCCTTTTTAACCTGTCACATGAAACATAAAATGAGTCGTCTTTTGGACCCAAGCTGGTATAGTTATCAGTGGATGGCAATCCCCGCTTCGATACTGCTTCACCTACTCAGAACGCTCGCTGATGATTATGCCTCAATAACGACCGGCATCACCATCGGCTGTCGCCGTGTTTCACTGTAGAGCATATCTGCAAGTGTGGTGCGAATGGTAGCATATGGATCTTTGCCGTCTAAGCGCAAGTTGGCGATAATTTCTTCTTCAGCCCGCTCAATCAAGTCCATATTTTCTTTCACAAAAACAAAGCCGCGAGTGATGATCCGCGGTCGAGCGACTAATTCACCGGTTTTTTCGTTGAGTCGTACGACAGCAATAACAAAGCCGTCTTGTGATAACATTTCTCGATCACGCAGCACTTGTGGTCCGATATCGCCGATGCCGCTGCCATCGACAAATAGCCAGCCGCCGGGAATGCGCTCGGTAACACGGCCGCCTTTATCATCGAACTCGACGACGTGACCATTTTCCACCACAAAAATATTTTCGGCAGGTAAGCCTTGCTTACGAGCCAATTCGGCGTGGGCGTGCAGATGGCGCAGTTCGCCGTGAACCGGAATGAAATATTTGGGTTTAACCAGGTTAAAGAGCAATTTCAACTCTTCTCGGCTGGCGTGGCCGCTAACATGAACTTGATCTTGCCGGCCGGAAATAACCCGCGCTCCCTGCTGAAACAGCTTATTGATAGCGCGGGCCACGACTTGTTCATTACCCGGAATGACCCTCGACGACATGACGACCGTATCACCTTTTTTGATTTTAAGGTGACGATGCCGGCCATTGGCCATCCGGCCGAGAGCAGCTCCCGGTTCACCCTGGCTACCGGTGGCAATGATAGTGATTTGGCTGTCAGGCCGGCCTTTGAGGCTCATCAGATCGACCAGAACGCCGGGCGGGACGTTAAGATAGCCCAACGCCTGGGCCTGTTCCGTACTTTCCTCCAGGCTGCGGCCGTCGATGGCAACCACTCGATTGTGACGGGCGGCGGCGTTGATGATCTGCTGCACCCTTGAAATCAGTGAGCCAAAGGTAGCGACTATGATTCGTCCTTCCGCTTCCCGGAAAACCTTATCGAAGCCTTCATCGACCGTTTTTTCAGAGGGGGTAAAGCCGGGGTTGTCGGCATTGGTGCTGTCGGCCAGCAATACTAGCGGTCCTTCCGCCCCGAAGCGAGCCAGTGCGCCAAAATCCGGCGGGCCGCCCCAGGCGGGGGTGTAATCAAATTTGAAGTCGCCGGTGTGAACAATCAAACCAACCGGCGTTCGAACGGCCAGGCCGACGGCATCGGGAATGGAGTGGCAGACGTGAAAGAACTCCACATCAAACAAACCGCCCATTGAAATCTGATCGCCGGCTTGGATGGTATTGAGGTTAGCCCGGCTGGCCAGCCCTTTTTGTCGCAGTTTGAGTTCGATCAAACCGGTGGTGAGGCGAGTAGCATAGACGGGCGCGTTAACCTCGGCCAAAAGATAGGGTAAGGCCCCAATATGATCTTCGTGGCCGTGAGTGACAACGATGCCTCGAACCCAATCCTTTTTGTCCTTAAGGTAATGGGTAAAGTCGGGAATGACTAGATCGATGCCGAGCATGTCATGCTCCGGAAACATCACTCCGGCATCAATGATGAGCACGTTACGCCCATATTCGATGGCCGTCATGTTTTTACCAATTTCCCCCAGGCCGCCCAAGGGGATGATTTTTAATTTATAATTTGCCATTTAGTTCTCCTTAATGGTGTTCTAGTTAGTTAGTTAGTTAGTTAGTTAGTTAGTTAGTTGGTTGGTTGGTTGGTTGGTCAGTTAGTTAGTTAGTTAGTTAGTTAGTTAGTTAGTTAGTTAGTTGTAAGCTGTTGGTCAGTTGAATGCGAATGTTAAGATCAAACAGAGACTTTACACGCGAGGTTTTTGCGCGGTAAACGAATCGTTGGTTTATTCCGATTGATTGTCAACCTGATGTGATTGTCCAAAAGAGTATATCAGAAGCAGAGAGGGGGGCTGAGGCAGGAGTCTAAAAACAATTTTAGACTCCTGGAGTTTCATTGGCAAGCTCCGAGACGCCTCGGAGCCAGTCCCTAACACTCACCCGATCTAAAAATACTACGCTCGGGTAACGTCAAGCGCAACCGGGCCGCTGGGTTTGCGCACCATATCGAATTCGACATGATCGCCTTCCAGCAGGTTTCGTAGCCCTTCACCTTTGATGGACTGGTAGTATACGAATACATCTTCGTTCAAACCGGCGTCGATATAACCATAACCTTTCGACGCATCAAACCATTTAACCGTACCTGAAATTCGCTGAGACATAATCGATTTTCCTCCAACAATTGATATGCAACAAAAAAGCCGCCAGGTGGACTTACCCTGCGACTTCGCGTCACTATTCCACAACAGATTTGTGAAATATTATACAACTTTTTGCTTAATCTGTCAAATAAAACTTAATCTTAAAACCAATCACCACCCTGAATATACAGCGGCGAGTCGGCAATGATTTGATCCAGCCAAGAGCAGGTATCTTCGCTGGCCTTGAAGCGGCCCAACAGGTTAGCATCTTTTGCTTTTAGATAACCGCATAACACTTGGGTCAACGTGCCGATATCGGTTTCCACTTGAATTTTGGCGTCGCTGGCCAGTTGGGTTTCGGGGCGGCCGTCAACCAGACGGAAGCGAATCGGCTCTTCGTTGGCTGGGAGGAGCGGGTCGGTGATTTTGAATACTCGCTCGCCGGACATGCCGCGCGTGTAAAACCGAGCGGTGAAGGCTTCCGGAACGTGAATAATGCGGGCGACAGGTCCCGGTGTGATGTGGCATAAATCATTAAAGAGCCAGCCTCGATTCTGAGCGTTGTGCGCTACGGGCTGGCGAAGGCTGTGGCGCAGCAGGGTATTGGGCGGCGCTAAGTATTCGATGACATCGGCTTCGGTCTGGGTGGCTAGATAACTACTCAAGGCTTGATAAGCCGGCCCTTCGGGCGCGAACATCTCTTTAATATGAAGAACCGACTCGTTTTTGCTGTTGGTGCGAAGATCGTAGGCAATGTAGCCTTCAATCATGCCATCGTGATCAAAGACCACAATTTTAGACCAACTTTTAATCAGCTTATCCCACCAGGCATCGGTGCGGGTGAACCAGCCGTTGTGCCAGGTCATTTGGCCTTTGTACATGACGCGGATAATTCGCAAATCATTAGGGTGAAAAGGCCGCACCTGACCGGGGCCGGTATAGGTAGCCATAATATTGGTCCGGTGCAACATATAGGCGTGCAGATCACCGACGGTTTTGTAATCGAATTTGTTGTAATATTTATGGGAAAAAGGAAAAAGGGCTGACATCGCCTGGCGATCGCTGTAAGCGCGCAAAATAGCAAACCGCATCATTTTGGCTCCGATCCCCTTGCGGCGAAACTCCGGCAGCACCGACACCCCGGCGACAGCGCCAACCTTGACCGGAACGCCGCTCAGCCACATTTTGGCCGGAAAAACCGTGGCCGTGCCGACGACTTTACCGCCAAATTCGGCCACCAGAACATCGGACAAGTCATAGCGAGGATCGCTTCTGAGCGCCGCCAATGTTTTATTCTTATCATGGCCAAAGCCAATGGCCCGAATTTGAGCGATGATCTCTTCTTCATTGGATTGAGCCGGTCTAACAATGACGGTGTCGATGTTCATGATTCATCTCTTTCTGTTTTGAAGTGAGCCAGTAGAGCCGCCACCGCTTCTTGAGCGGTACGGGTGGGGGTGATCAGGTCTCGATGGGCGGGTTTGATGTAGGCTGGATCGATAAAGGCGGCCAGGGTACGCTGCCACAGGCCGCCAACCGTTATAATCGGCAGCGGCGCTAGCTCGCCGGTTTGGACAAAACTCCAAATTAAGGACATTTCTGATAAGGTGCCAATGCCGCCGGGCATTACAATTACACCATCACAATTTTCAATCAAATAGAGCAGCCGATCTCGCAGCGTTTGGTGTTTAATTTCTTCCTTCACCCATTCATTGGCCGGCGCCGGCCGAAACGTTTCAATTTGGGCGCTGGTAACGCCAATGGTGTGGCCGCCCACCTCCACCGCCCCCTGACTGGCCGCAGCCATGATGCCGGAGTAGCCACCTGTCTGGACAATACAGCCGGCGCGGGCCAGGAGTTGACCTACCGTTCGCGCCGATTCATAATCAGCGCTGAGAGGTTGGGGGGCGCTGCTGCCAAAAACACTGACAACTTTCTGTGTGGGAGTCACCGGTTAACATCCTCTAGGATAAGAGCCTAGCACCTTGAAAAAGGTGGTTATCTCCTGGAGATGGTTGAGCGCGTTCTGGCAGCGTTCTTCGGCCATGCTGCCCAAAAAATCGATATAAAAGAAGTACTGCCAGCGTTTACCCTGAAGCGGGCGAGACTCGATTTTGGTCAGATCGATATCACGCAGGGCGAAGACGGCCAGACTTTTAAAGAGTGAACCGGGAAGGTTGTCCATAGAGTAGACGATGGACGTCTTGGCATCGGCCGGAGGCGCGACCGGTTCGGGGGAGATGGCGACAAATCGGGTATAGTTTTCCGAATTGTCTTGCATGTTGGCTTTGATAATATTCAGATTATAGATTTGAGCCGCGCGTTCGCTGGCCAGAGCGGCGCCATCGGTAATGTTTTGTTCGATGAGCTGTTTTACGCTGCTGACGGTATCGCGGGCGGATATCTGCTCGGCTTCCGGCAGCAAATTAGACAGGGTTTGCTCACACTGGGCCAACGGTTGGGGATGCGAGTAAACCTTTTTGACATCGGCCAGTTCAACGCCGGGCAGGGCAATCAACTGGTGAGCAATGTGAATTTGCGTTTCACCGATAATCGACAAATCATGGCGCAGGAGCAGATCGTAATTGCGATGGATGCTGCCGGCCAATGAATTTTCAATGGGCACGATGCCCCGTTCGACCTGGCCGGTACTGACCGCCTCAAAGATGCCATCGAAATCGCTTTTGCCGATGATTTGAATAGAGTCGCCAAAAAAGGTGCCGGCGGCCGCATCGGTATACGTACCCGGCCCCCCCAACACGGCTACACGCAGCGGATGGTCACTCATATAGGAACCTCAATATCTAAGACTCGATAGGGATAAATATTGACCACTTTGGTTTCATAGAACTGTGTTTCGATAATTTCAGCGGGATTGTAAATGTGTCGATGACCGTGAATCAGGTATTGAGGTTTGAATGTTTTCATCAGCCATAAAAATGATTTGAAGCCGATGTGAACGCGATCATCCCCATTATGAATACCAAACGGCGGTGAGTGGGTCACAAGTACATCCAGATAACGCCCGTATTGGAGTTTGTTAATCAAAAAGCGCGGTACGAGATGCAGAAATGTGTTAGTCCACATCTCTTGCTGGCTATACTGAAAACTGCCTCGCCGATAGCGGATAGAGCCTTCCAGGCCGGCCATCAGCAAGTTATTGGCATTGTAAGTTTTGCAGTGAAGGTTGATCCCCCCTTGGGGGCCGGTCACAATCGAGCCGTCTGAGAGATACTCTTGCTCCGGATCGTGGTTGCCGTGAACGTAGATTAGGGAGACATTAAGTACTGTTTGAATGTATTCCAGGTAGTAATAAGGTAAATCTCCACACCCTACGGCCAGATCGACGCCTCGATATTTGTCCGCCGCCATAGGACTATAGATGTGTTCAACAACCTTATCACTAACAAATAGGATCTTCACCTAATCTTACGTTAACCTGGGATGGAGCAATTGTACCACGAAGGTAATTTACTGTCAACGAAAATCGATTTTCGGTAGCAATTCTCACTATGACCTAAGATTGATCCAGTTTCCTTATCGTGGTCGTGTTACCACCAAACCCGTCTGCCCATTTGAGCTGCTTTCTCGACCAAATCGCGAAAACTGGACCAACCTATTGTTACGGTTTTTCCAATTTAAATTCGCGATGGATCGCTTTGACGGCGAGATCAGCTTCGCCTTGAGCCACGACGAGCGAGATGTTGAATTCGCTGCTGCCCTGGGCAATGGCAATGATGTTGATTTTTTCCTGACCCAACGCGCCAAAAAGTCGCCCACTGACGCCCGGCTGGCCTTTCATCCCCGCACCAACTACGGCCAGAATGACGGTGTCCTCTTCCCATTTAATCTGCTCCAGATCGCGCCGTTCGATTTCGCGGATTAGTTCTGCTTCTAAAGAGGCAACCACTTTCGGCACATCCGAGGTGGGGATGACAAAACAGATCGACTGTTCTGACGAGGCCTGGCTGATCATCAGCACATTGGTACTGGTGCGGGCCACAGCGGTAAAGGTGCGACCGGCCACGCCGGTGATGCCGATCATCCCCGGCCCACTCACGGTGACCAAACTCATATTTTTGATAGCTGTCACAGCTTTGACGGTTTTACCGTTATTTTTGTAATCGGCGGTGATGAGGGTACCGGGGTGATCCGGTGCAAACGTATTCAAAATGCGCACGGGCATGTTGACCCGCCGAGCCGGGCGAATGGCCTGCGAGTGCAGCACTTTAGCCCCAAAGTAGGACAGTTCGCTAATTTCGGCGTAAGATAGATGGCTGATGGGATGGGCTTCGGGTACCACGCGCGGGTCGGCCGTCATCACGCCGTTGACATCGGTCCAAATCCAGACCTCGTCGGCGCCGAGGGCGCGGCCTAAAATGGTGGCGCTGTAATCGCTGCCGCCTCGACCCAAGGTGGTCGGGATACCGTCTTCCGTGGACCCAATGAAACCGGTAACTACCGGAATTTTCCCAGCGTCAAGCAGAGGCCGCAGCCTGGCCTGCGTGTTGGCTTCAGTCTCGTCGATCAAAGGTATAGCCGAGCCAAAACAGTTGTCGGTGACAATGAGTTGGGTGGCTTCGATACTGGCGGCGGGGAGGCCGGCCCGGTTCAAAATGGCCGCCACCTGGGGCGCGTTCATCCGCTCACCCAGGCCGCCGATCACATCGAGCGCTCGGGGAGTCAATTCGCCTAACACACAAATACCGTGACACAACGCTTCGAATTCATCGAGCAGCGTATTGATCTCAGCCAAGACCGCGTCACGTTCGGGGGTATGATCGAGGAAATGAAGGGTGGCTTCGGCGTGTTTGTGGGCAATTTCGGTTTTGGCCTGATGAGCGATCTCTTCATGGCCAACTTCGGCTTGAGCCGCGGCGTTTAACAGCAAATTGGTAACCCCGCTCATAGCCGACACCACCACCACAATCTCGTGGCCGTTTTGCCGGGCATCGGATACAATTTTCACAACGTTTTTGAGGGCATCGACACTACCGACGGAAGTGCCGCCAAATTTCATGACGATTAGCAAGGTGTCTCTCCTGAAAATAAAAATACGGCCTCTGATTTAGTCAGATAACCGTATATGGTACTCGTAGTCAATTAAACTGCAAAAAAATAACGGGACGTCGATGGGGTTAATTGGCAGTAATGGCTTTAGCCGTACTGTTAGGGCTAAAGCCATTACTACAAACTATCACTCCGATGTATCGCTGATATTAAACCTGCATGCGCAGGGTCGAGAGGCGAATGGCGGCTTCGACTCGTAAGCGCAGTTCTTCAATATCAATCGGTTTAGTCACAATATCATCAACGCCGGTTTCCAGGGCTTCCAGCCGGACGTAGCGTTCATCGAGGTGGAGAAGCATGATGATAGGAATATGGGCGGTTAAGGTGTCTTCCAACAGTTCGCGGCAGATCTGGTAGGGGTTTTTATCGGTGAGTTCTGTGCTGACTAAAATTGCATTCGGCTGCCACTGGCGCGCCGTTTTGATGATATCGTTGGCCTGAGGCACGGTTTGGGTTTCATGTCCGTTGGCCGAAAAGTAAAGCTGTAACGTTTCGCTCACATCCGGATCGGGATCGGCGATTAAAATTCGAGACTTTGGTGTGTTCACCTAAAACTCCTTCCCCACTCCTATAGCCCATCCACTCAAGACAGGTTGGCTTGTTCATTATCCGTAAAATAGAGGTCTTAGCTCGACAGCCGAAATTAGGATAATAACAGCCTTCGATTCGGCTACACCGGACGATCAAAATAATTTATATTGAGCTTAATAGACCCGTTTATGACGCTTTATATAATGAAGTATGCGTCAAAACCAGGCGATTTGCCATAGGATAATAGTATCAAGGCCAGTACTCTAAGATTGTTAAACTTTCTTCGCATGGAAAGGAATTTTGTAATACTTTTGCATCCGCTTCATCTTGTGATATATTAAGCACCATAAGGCATTGAGTGTTGGTAGGAGGGGAATTATGGGCGAAGAAACGGAAGAGTTGTCTTATGTAGTGGTTATCGGCGCGGCCGGTATCGACTCAAAGGGGCGAGCGGATGGACCGCTGACGCTAGGCACAAGTACGCCAGGGCTGGTTCGGGTTTCGGTTGGCGGCACCGGTCGAAATGTGGCAGATAATCTATCGCGCTTGGGTGTTGATACCGTTTTGCTATCGGCCATAGGAGATGATGAATCCGGTAAGCAAATTCTCGACAGCGCAGCCGAGATCGGGATTGACACCGATTATATCATTGTTTCCGACGAGCATCATACATCGGCTTATATTGCTTTGCTAGATGAGAATGGCAATTTGGTGATGTCGGTGGATGATATGAAAATCTTGGCAGCGATCACGCCTCAGGTGATCGAGGACGAACGCGAATTGCTGGCCGAGGCGGCGATGATCGTCATCGACAGCAATCTTTCTGAAGAGACCATTGACGCCATTTTCAAACTGGCCGACCGATATCACGTGCCCGTGTGCGCCGATCCGGCCTCAGTCGGGTTAGCTCGCAAATTGATGCCTTATCTGCCCCAAATTTACATGATCACTCCCAATTTGACCGAAGCGCGGGTCCTGGCCGATTGTGAAATTAAGGATGAACAGGAAGCTATCGCCGCCGCCCGCCGGCTGGTCAACGCCGGCGCAAAAATTGCGTTGATCACTCTGGCCGAAGAGGGTGTGGTTTATGCCACCGCCGATGCCAGCGGTCACGTACCGGCTACGGCCACCAATTTGATCGACTCGACCGGAGCGAGCGATGCCATGACCGCCACCGTTGTCTTTGGCCTTCTGAACGACATCCCTATCGATGAAGCCGTCCGGCTGGGCGCCAGCGCCGCTGCTTTAACCCTGAGTTGCAGCGATACCGTCTGCGTTGATTTGAGCCTGGAACTGCTGTACGAGCATTTGGTCATTTAGTTAGGAATTGAGCATTATTCATCGGCCCAACGGGTATTGATACCGATAAATAATATGTAGTGCGTAAACCATAAAATCACATCTTACTCGTTACGTACTACACACTACATTCCTATTTATTTCTTAAATAACTTAACATTGGAGGATACTATGTCCCCCCTCGTCCGAGGCATGTATTTTGAAGAGTTTGAAGTGGGTCATGAGCTTTCAACCAGCGCCCGCACGATCACCGAAACCGACATTGTTAACTTTGCCGGACTGACCGGCGATTTCAATTTTATTCACATCGACGCCGTTGGAGCCAAGGAGTCGCCCTTTGGGCAGCGGGTGGCCCACGGCATGCTGGTCGCTTCGATTGCCAGCGGGCTGTCCGTCCAGACGGGGTTTATCGACGGCACCACCCTGGCTTTTCGAGAACTGACCTGGAAATTTACCAAACCGGTATTCATTGGCGATACGATCTACGTCCGGCTAAAAGTAATTGGGTCTAAGGCTATGAAAAAGCTGGGCGGTGGTGTGGTCGATTTCGAAGTGCGGGTTTATAACCAAAATGAAGAGGTCGTTCATAAGGGCGAGTGGCGGATGCTACTCAAATCGCAGCCTGAAGAGGCATAAGATGATTTACGATATTACCCGCCCGATTACACCCAGCCTGGCTGTCTGGCCGGGTGATACGCCGTTTGACAAACAATTCGCTATGCGTATCGCTGACGGCGAATCGGTTAATGTGACAACGCTAACGATGAGCAGCCATATGGGGACGCACGTCGATGCGCCTTATCACTTTGTTGATGATGCCCCGCCTCTGGAACAAGTGGCGCTGACGCCGTTTATCGGACCGGCGACCGTGATTACCGTCACGAAAGCGGCCGGGCCACTGACGCCCGCCGACTTGCCGGGTCTCGACTGGTCACAGGTTGAGCGGCTGTTGATTCACTCGCCGGCCAGCCACAAACCGCTCGATAAATTCGCCGAGGACTATGTTTACCCCTCGCCGGAACTGGCCAACTGGTTGGCCGGCCACGGCGTAATTCTCTTCGGCACCGATGCTCCATCGGTAGATGATATGAACAGCAAGGAACTACCCGGCCACCACGCCCTGCGCCGGAACAGGATCGATATATTGGAAGGGCTGTTGCTCGACGGCGTGCCCGACGGCCCGTATGAACTCATCGCTCTCCCCCTCAAAATTGTCGGCGGCGACGGATCGCCGGTACGAGCCATTTTGAGATCGTAAAGCATTTCTTCGCCTTACTTCAAATTCGGCTCGTTAACTCAGAAATTGATCGACAGCGACATAGTCCAAATCAAATGCCTCGGCGACCGCTTGATAAGTCACCTGTCCATCGATGATGTTGGCTCCGAGTTTGATTTCATTGCTCTCCCGCATCGCCCGCTGCCAGCCCTTGTCGGCAATCTCGACCGCATAGGGCAGAGTGGCATTAGTCAGGGCAATGGTCGACGTTTTGGCGACCGCGCCCGGCATATTCGCTACGCAGTAGTGAACCACGCCATCAACGGTGTAAATGGGATCGGTGTGGGTAGTGGCCTTGGATGTTTCAAAGCAGCCCCCTTGATCGATGGCCACATCGACCATCACCGCGCCTTTTTTCATTGTTTTCAACATTTCGCGAGTAACCAAGCGAGGCGCCTTTGCACCGGCCACCAGCACCGCGCCGATAACGACATCGGCTTCTTTGACCAGCTTGCGGATGGTAGCCGGGCTGGACATCAAGGGGAAACAATTACTGGGCATGACGTCAGACAGATAGCGCAGCCGGTCCAAGTCTTTATCGAGAATGTAAACCTTAGCCCCTAACCCACAGGCCATCTTGGCCGCGTTGATACCCACCACGCCGCCGCCGATGACGACCACCGTACCGGGATCGACGCCGGGGACGCCACCTAACAAAACACCATGCCCACCTTGCGCCATTTCCAGATACTTGGCGCCCTGTTGGGTGGCCATCCGGCCCGCAACTTCGCTCATCGGAGTTAAGAGCGGCAGCGAGCGATCCGCTTTTTGGATGGTTTCATAGGCGATGCAGACGGCATTACTTTTAATCAGCGCGTGGGTTAACGCTTCATCGGCGGCCAGGTGCAGGTAAGTAAAGACGATTTGGCCGGAGCGAATGAGATCATATTCCGACGGCTGCGGTTCTTTGACGTGCATGACCATATCGGCGCGGGCGTAGATTTCGGCGGGGGTGTCGATAATCTGCGCGCCGTGTTCGACATAGTCGCTGTTTTCAAAGCCGCTGGCTACCCCGGCATTGTTTTCAACGAGGATGGTGTGGCCGTGTTGCCGTAAGACTTCAACCCCGGCCGGGGTCATACAGACCCGATTTTCCGCAACTTTAATTTCTTTCAAAATTCCTACAATCATGGTTATCCTCCCTAAAAAAGTCACATAAATTTGACGATGACCCATAGTGTTGGGTCGCCTATGTTACGACTAAAGATGTTATAATACCGGTGAAGTCAGACGATAGACCGAGTCGACAAAGCGGTGCGTGGCTGAGTAACTGTTGTACTCTTCCAGCGTCCACTGCCGGCAATGCTTCAAATCTTCAAAGAATTGCGCTTCCAGTTCCTTGGCCTTACCCTCGTCGTAGACCACGGCGCAAGTCTCGTAGTTCAGGCTGAAGCTGCGAATATCCATATTGGCCGTGCCAATGGAAATGACCGAATTGTCAATGTTGAGCGTTTTGGGGTGGAAGTAGCCGGCCTCGTATAGATACACCTTGGCCCCGGCCTTAACGACGTCTTTGAAATAGGTGTGGGCCGCCCGATAGGGTATCTGATAGGTTGAGCCACGCGGTGTAAACATCAACTGCACGTCCACTCCGGCCAGGGCTGTCGCTTTGAGCGCTTCCAAAATGCTTTCGTCGGGAATAAAAAAGGGCGACTGCATATAAAGTTTCTTTTCCGCCGACATGATCATCAGGAAGTAAAGTTGCCGGATAGCCTTCCACTGGGAATCCGGACCGGACTGGATGATTTGTACCGGCATAAAGTTTTTGGTCTCTACCACCGAAAAATATTTCTGACCGGTTACTTTTTGGCCGGTGGTGTTGAACCAACTAACAATAAAACTAGCTTGCAAGGCCCAAGCTGCTTCGCCGATCATACGCAGGTGGGTATCGCGCCAGCGATCAAAGGCCGGCGGTTTGATTTGCTCGACGTCCAGATTGAGGCCGCCCACATAACCAATTTTACCGTCAATAACCGCAATTTTGCGGTGGCTGCGGTAGTTGATCGTGTGCAGCTTGCCTAGCGCGCGGTACTCCAAATAGGGGTGAATTTCCACGCCACTATCGGTCAAATCCTGCAAGTACTGTTTGCTCATCATCCCGCCGGATTGGTCGTACAGGCAGCGTACCTCAACTCCGGCTTTGGCTCGTTCGATGAGCGCCTCTTTGATTTGCAGGGTAAATTCATCTTCGGTCCAAATGTAGTAATTCAGGTGGACGCTGCTTTGGGCGGCCTTAATATCCGCCAGCAAGCGGGGATATTTCATGGTGGCATCCTGTAAGATTTCGACGTCATTGTAGCCGGTCAGGGCCGAGGAAGAGTTTTCGCTGACCAGGTTGAGAATTTTGCGATAGAACGAGGCCGGCTTCTCTTGTTCGATGCGGTCGATGTATTCCTGCTGGCGATCTTTCAGCCTGCCAGTATCGCGCATCAGATCGTTGCCTATTTCCTGCTTAGCTAGCTGAGTCTCTTGGCTAAAGGCGTGCGAGCCGCGCCCCAGAAACAGATAGATCAGCAGACCAACCACGGGCAAGGCCACCAGGATCAGCAGCCAGGCAAAGGTAGATTGCGGCGTGCGATTCTCCGAGATGAGGAAGATAGCCACCGAAATGATGTAAATGGCCAAAAGTACATATCCAATATTCAACAACAAATCAAACATCATCTCATTCTCCACCAAAAATAAAATTTGTAGAACAAACTTAACTCTTCCCTACGGTGATTTTTATGCTCTGGACGCAGTTCCCCAAAACCGTCGGACACCTTAAATTTTCAACCATCCCGTGAATTTTAATCTATCGGCTCTGTTTCCACCAGTTTAGGTTAATACAAACGCATCGGCAGAAGCAAGATCGAAAGTACAAAGTAAATCAGCCCTCCGGCTAGAAACCATCACTAGAAAAAAATAACTACTCCGTGACATTATAGATTTCTTGGTTATACTTGAATCGTAGTTCAGGGGTCGTTTTATTGCGCTGCGGCCTACAACATACTATCACTTTATACCACAGAAACTTATAAAATGAGGAAAGAGGTAGATGAAATGCGAAAACATATTCTGATCTGGGCCATGCTCGTTTTATTGATCCCAACGCTGGCCTGCGGGCTTTCCGGCGGCAGCAGCGAAGAAGCCGCGCCCACGCCGGCCGAGGCAGAAGCCGAAGCGCCGGCTCAAGAGGTCGCCGGGACCGAGAGTACAGCCGAAACCAAAGCGGCGGTTGAACCTACGACGGAAGCCGAAAGCGCCGCCGAAGACTCGGCGGAAAGTGACGAACCGGCCGCCATGGAGGAAGTCAACGAAGCCGTTGAAAGCGCCGCAGCTGAGACCGAGACCGTCGAACTTTCCGACACACCGGGATTAGATAGTTTATCATCATACCGCATCTCTTTTGTGATGCAGTTCGATGGCCAATCGGGCGGCCAGCCGGCTCAGGGAACGATCAACATTTTGCTGGAGGCTAGCCAGGAGCCGGCGGCCAAACATATGGCGATGGATGTGGAAGGCAGCACCATGGACCAGATGGGTGGCGTTAACCATATGGATGTTTACGATATGGGCGACACCGTTTATATGTACAACGACGCCATGGGCGGGCAGTGGATCTCGATGCCTGGCGGCAGCGACACGTTCAGCCAGGGCTTCTTCGCGCCGGATGAGAATCTGGAAGTACCGGACACCGCCGACTGCGCCTCAGGCACAGAAACGGTCAACGGCATCGAAGCCAAGCTTTGCACGTTCGATGCCGCGGACCTGGAAGATTTATCGGACGCTACGTACGATAAGGTCGATGGCAAAATTTGGCTGGCAGAGGATGGCGGCTACGTGGTCAAGTATGAAGTGGCGATGGAGGGCTACCGGCCGACGGATGCCGATCAACAGGGGTTATTTGAATTTGGGGATGTAACGCTGACTTATGAGATATTAGAAGTCGATACCGATGTCTCTATAGAACTCCCGGCTGAGGCCAAAAACGCTCAAAGCCTCGATTTTGGCGGCATGGCCGGCGGCGCTGATCCGGCCTCGGCCGATGTGCCGGTTCTGGATGATGCGGAAGAGTTGTTTACCGCCGCCGGTATGACCACGTACAGTTCTGCTTCGAGCCTCGACGCGGCGGTGGAGTTCTATCGCCAAAGCCTGGATGGTGAAGGCTGGACTGAAGATGACGGCGGCGCTTTGGTCACCGGATCCTCCGCACTGCTCTCGTTTGAGAAAGATGGCACAACCCTGACGATATCAATTTCCCAAGAAGATGGGGGCAAGATTAACGTCAGTATTATCTCGTCGTAGTACGCCCTCTAAAAGGACAAAACGGAGTCTGGAGTCCCCATCGGACTCCGTTTTTACTTTATTCTCATGTTTCTTGTTTCCAAACTGAGTGAAAATGAGAAAAAAATCACTTTAAATTACCATCACTAAATCTCCAAGTCATCTCGCATCAATTGGTCTGTGGTCACTTTAAAAAAATTAGCGATCTTAAGAATTAAATCAGCCGATGGTTTATGCTTATTTGCCTCAAGACCAACAATATGACTGTGGGACTTGATTTCGAGTATGGAGGCCAATTGCCTGACCGTGATGCCTCGTCTATCTCTTAAAACCCGTAATTTTTCCCCAAATCTTTCCATTTAGAAATTCTACCGTAATATCAATGCTGCTCTTGACAAAAATAAAATGTCGTGTTACCATTTTGGTCAGTGGTACTGACCAAAATGGTAACCAATGGCTCGAAAATTAATCCAAATAAAACAAACCTAAGAAATTGTAATGGTGCCATCCCGTATGTATACTATGAAAACTTAAATACAGTGCTTGCGAGTTTGCTATGTCAGAAAAAGTTCTTTCCCCGATTACAAAAGTAGAATTTATAAAAGAACCAAACTCATCAAACCATTACCAGACTAATGGTTTGGATTCCCTTATGCTCGGTCGAGGGGAAGATTTCAAATGCATTGTGGGGGACTCTCGCTATGCGCTCACTTACTTTAATGATAATACCTTTCAATGTTGTATTACTAGCCCTCCTTACTGGGGGTTGCGCGACTATAATATTGTAGGGCAAATCGGTGCAGAGGACTCTTTAGATGAATATATTTCTGATTTAGTTAATATATTTCGAGAAGTACGTAGAACATTAAAAAGTGACGGAACTCTCTGGCTAAATATTGGCGATTCATATACTAGTGGCAATCGTACTTGGAGAGACACGGATAAAAAAAATGCAGCAAGAGCGATGTCCTATCGTCCCCCTACACCGCCCGGTTTGAAACCAAAAGACTTAATCGGAATTCCTTGGCGGGTAGCCTTGGCTTTACAGGATGACGGCTGGTATCTTCGTGCAGATATCGTTTGGCATAAACCTAATTGTCAACCAGAATCGGTAAAGGATCGCCCAACAAGGTCTCACGAATACGTGTTTCTATTTAGCAAATCAGAAAAATACTATTATGACCATGAGGCCATAAAAGAACCAACAAAAGAGAAAACCAAATTACGTAATCGTCGAACAGTCTGGTCAATCAATACTGAAGGTTTTAATGGGGCCCATTTCGCTGTTTTTCCACCTGAATTAGTACGGTTATGTCTACTAGCAGGCTCTAAGCCCGACACAATTGTACTAGACCCATTTTTGGGTTCCGGTACCGTGGCACAAAGTTGTATTGAACATAAACGTAAGTGTATTGGAGTTGAATTAAACCCTGATTATGCTGATATTGCTTATGACAGAATTTCGACTACAAACAAAGGGTTAGGGTTATAGCAATTCGGTAGAAAAAATCCAATTTGCATGCACAATACAATAATTTTTGAGTAGATTCTTGATTTGTAATTTTCTTTCAGTCCCTCCATCAAAATACAATTGAAACTTTAGTTCACCGGTCTCATCTGTAACATCACAGTAACCCGGTTTAGGAGTTTGTGAACTTTTTCCTACAATCCGTAAATTGCCGTTACGAGCTTCGTCAAGCAAAGATTTTGGTATCTCAACAAGTTCGTAATGCCATTTTTCGGGCTTTTTCGAAAGACAACGAAGTGAAAATATTCTTTCATATGCTTCCAAATGAGCAAGAAACTGCTTACGCAAACCTTCAAGATTCTCCACAGAATCAGACCACTCTCCTTTGCCCAACTCCATAAATTTTGAGATGTGCAATTTTTTTACTCGTATATTTATGTCTGCTTGGGTCTTTAAAGAAATTTTGACACCGTTTATCGTGATATCATGACCGGGGTTTCCACGTGGGGCAAGTTGTGCAAAGTTTCTACATAAATTTGATACACGTTCAAGAGCATATTCAAACTTGTCTTTTGTAAAGGCTTCTTTAGAAAATGTATGATGTATCTTAAGAATGTCTCCAAAATAATTTAAGAAACACTCACTCACTATATCTGACTCTGCAAATCCGTCAATTGAGATGTACGGCTTACGAAATTGTTCAACAACTTGTTCAACCAATTCAAGCTGCCAAGAATTCAGATCCTTAAGCACGGTGCTAAGTTTTTCTATTCTTTCCACTGTATCTTGGGCCATACCTCCTATACTACTCAATAAAGTAAGAGTTATCAAGATCAGACACACAGTTATGGGGCACAAAGTTGGGGCCATAAAGTCAGGTGACTGGCACTGGTTAACCAAAAACCAGCACCGGATAGCCTTGACAAATCAAGTTCTTGTCGTTTCTATAATTAAAAAGAGTCCAACATATGATATCAGACTCTTTTTGAATAGTTTGTTTTTTGTTGGTGGTTGGAAATTTAAATAACTAACTATTCATCTATCTACTCAACCAACCTAACGCCGCTGCATCACGACCGGCACAAGGTGCTGGCTGCCGTTTACGCTTTGAAATAAGGTTTCGGTTTGAAAGGCTTTATCCAGGGCTTGGGCCAGATCGGCCAGGAGATCGTCGGCGCTTTCGATGCCGACGGCCAGCCGAATTAGGCTGTCGCTGATGCCAATTTCGGCGCGCTCTTCGGTGGACAACTCATAGTAGCTGACCAGAGCGACCTGTTCGATCAGGGTCTCGACCCCGCCGAGGCTCGGTCCGATGTAGGGGATTTGCAATTCATCGATAAATCGGCCCGCGCCGGCCAAATCGGTATCGAGTTCAAAGCTGACCACGCCGCCAAAACCCGACATCTGCTCGATGGCGACTTCATACTCCGGATGGCTGACCAGGCCAGGATAGTAGACTCGCCGCACCGCCGGGTGCTTGGCCAGGAAGTGGGCCAGTTTATCGGCGGTTTCGTTTTGCCGTTTCACCCGCAGATCGAGCGTTTTCAGCCCGCGAATGAGCAAATAGGCCGTGTGTGGATCGCTCACGTCGCCGAGCATCGCCTGGGTTTCCTTAATCGCGCCGATCATATAATCGGACCCGACCACAACCCCGGCCAGCAGATCGTTATGACCGCCCAGATATTTCGTGGCCGAATGAACCACAAAATCGACGCCGAATTCCAGCGGGCGCTGGTTGATGGGCGTGGCAAAGGTGCTGTCAATGACGGTTTTGATATTATGCTTTTTGGCAATCGCCACAATCTTTTCCAGATCCAGTACGCGCAGGTACGGATTGGTGGGCGACTCGGACACGATAACTTTCGTGTTGGGGCGGATAGCCGCTTCCAAGGCTTCGTAGTCGCCCATCGGCACTTGGGTCGACTCGACGCCGTAACGGGCCAGAAACTTGGTGACAAATTGGCGGGTGCGGCGGTAGCAGTCGTCGGTTAAGATGACATGGCCGCCTTGAGAAAGTAACGTAAACAAGGTGGTGGTGACCGCCGCCATCCCGCTGGAGAAGAGACAGGCCGCTTCACCGCTGTCGAGCGCAGCCAGTTTAGCCTCAGCCGTAGCGATGGTGGGGTTGCCGTAGCGGCCGTACTCCTCACGTTCAATCTCATCGCCCCACATTTTGGCTTCCATATAATCCACCAAATCTTGCGTATTCCTAAAGGTATAGGTGCTGGTTTGTGAAATCGGCGTGGTGATGGCGTGATGCGGTTTGACGCGCTTTTCACCAGCATGGACAACGTGGGTGCTAAGATCTTTATCTGACATTTGACTCTCCTTGATGTGTGCGAAATAAAAAAAACTGGCCTCTCGGCAGATGAGAGGCCAGTTCGAGCGAGCTTTCACAAAAAAAGCCTCTTCTCGAAAGAAGAGGCTTGGCGCACGGAATCGGTAGCTCTCATCTTCCAGAAAGTATAACTTCTGCCGGAATTGGCACCGAAAACCTGATAAACGTTGTTGTTCTCAGGAAAGGTTGCCGGAGCTTCACAGGGCCGGTCCCTCTGCTCCTCTGGATGAGTGATATATTTAATGTTTTTATAGAGCTTGTATCAAGCTGTGTCAGATAATACCACAGGGTTTGGGGTTTTGTCAATAACGAATTTTGAGCGGCAGCAATTCTAAAGATGTCGACAAAGTGACGGTCACGTGGCCAAAAAAACCAACCAGATCGATGCCTCAACGGCTTTTTCCCTGCAAAAGTGACCGTCACCTTTATGAATTTCAGTCGATCACGATTTCAAGATCCGATGAGAAATGATAGAACGCGGATGACACGGATCATACGGATTTCCACGGATAAAGCTTGATTGAGCTAAAAAAATCCGTGTTTACCCGTGTGATCGGTCCGATCTGGGTTCTATTTATCCATTTTTATGTAAAAAATTGTGATCTACTGCATTTAGGATACTGTTGGGAGTTCGAGTAAATTCCTGTCGGTGAGATAGATGTAAGATTAGCGCAATAGTTTAGAAAAATTCTAACCTTTATTCTGTTCTATAATGAAACCAATGAAACATATGTAACCAACGCCTTGAAAAGGAGACCATGATGACTATAAAGCAAACCGGGTTTCAATAGCTTAAAAAGGTCTTTCAATCATTAGATTGCCAATTATTCAAAAGTTTTAGACGAACGGTGAGCCTTGATGGGAAGGAAAAATTGAGTAAACGTTGATTGAAACAAAAAATTATAAGAAGGAGAGGACAATGATAATCGAGATGCCCATAGGCTTGTTTGTATTGATAATTATATTAGCAATTCTGTTTGGTTTTTTAGGAATAGTGTTATTGGCGGCGAAATATATAACCTAAGTGGGAAGATCGCTGCGAAAAACCAAGAGAAATCACATATAAACAACAACGTTCAGATAATTTTCGCAACAATCTAAATTAAATGGGAGCAACTTGAGCTAAACATGAAAAAAGACAGGTACCAAACCATTAAAACTATGATACAATCGAATTAAGCTAAGTCCTTTGTAATTTTTGAAAAACCACATTTTGGAAGCGTACTTGTTACCGATTACCAAATCTACCAAAACGAGAATAAGGCCATAGTTATTAAAAGACGGTGATTTTACACTCTTATTCCTGTTAGGTTATCACCAAACTCCAGCAACATATCATAACGATTATCGATTAGTTCGACAAGAAGGATAGCCAGGAGACAAAGACAGGAAGAGAAAACAAAGAATTTATTCTTCCAAATGTAATAATTTGATGTTAGTCATCTCAACTTGAGCAATAGAATAAAAGCCAAATTAGAGGCAGCCAATGTCCGCCCACTATTACTTAGAAAGTATACGTACTCTTCTAATTGAAGGTTTCAGCGAAGAAGAACTTCGTTCCTTTTGTTTTGATCGTCTCGATTTCAGAGATGTTTATAATTACCTATCTGAAAATAGTGGTAAATCTCAAATAGTGCATCGAATAATTGAATATGCCGACAGAAGGGAGTTATTCGAGCCTCTACTAGCTTGGGCCAAAGAAAAAAATCCGGCCAAATACGAGAAGCATAAACCTTATTGGTCTACCCCTCCCCCTACAATACCAAGTAATGACCATGAAACACCTAAAAAAACAGAGGGACTTCTTCAACAAGTCATAGAAGAGATCGAGGAAATTAAAGAATTGATTGAAGAAGATTTGGATAAGGCGATACGTCGCTGGTGGGGTTTTAAGCAGATGACTCTGAACCAGGACGACGAAGGAGGTGTCTGGCGCAATGCCGACTTACTAAAAAAGTTAAAAGATGTATGGACCTATGAGATCAAAGATCTGGATTGGCAACTGGAACTCTTAAAAAAAGCCATCGACTATTACTACAAAGATAATATAAACGGAGCTGTTGAGCGGGCGACTTTGATCGACAAAATAAATCCCGGTGATAGGTCCAAAGCGGCTATTTCGGCTAAATTACTTGTTGCTTTCATGAAAAATGATAATCAACAAATTGTTAACTTGGCCCAAGAAGTCGAACCCTTACCCGTCGTTGAAGCGATATGGTGGCTATATACCTTCAAAGACGTTGAATTCAGCATCATTGTAAAACCTATCGTAGCCAAGACGCTCTCGATCCTGGCCGGACAGTCTGAAGCTGTTCAATATGTGCATCAAATGTTACACCTTAGTATCGACGGCCAGAGTTTACTAGGGGACCAAAATTTTGATCCCGCACCGCTCCAAGAATTAGCCAGAGAAAGTCCTGAGCAATATCATCGCGAGCTAGCTTATGATCTCCTCCTCTGGCGTCAGGCAGGTTATGGATGGCCGCCGCTTTGGTCGGATGGGCTAAGTTGGCCCCCTAAACGAAATACACCCGTGACTGTTTGGCTAAAGGAAGTGATTAGCCACTCCTTGTCGTATAACCCGTTTGAAATCAGAAAAGCGGAGTTAGAGCCAAATCTATTTAATCTCTTCGTGTCCGAATCATTTTGGGCATTAAATGATGATTTATGGCGTATACCACAAGCAGCAATTTTGTTTGGGGAACAAGGGGGAGGCAAAACAACCATTGCTTTTATGTTAGTTCGTGAACACCGAGAGACAAGGCCGGATATTTCAAAAAAGAGGGTTTTTCCGGTTTATTTTCCGCTGGAGATTAATCCATCTTCGGAAATAGCCCCTTCGTTCTTCCTCGACGCTTTAGCCAACGCCTTAGCTAGAGATTTAAAAGATTTCTTAGTCTTGAATCCTTACACTTTTCTCGATCACCACGAAAATAAAAAATTTGCCATCGCTGCTCTACTAACTTATAGTGCCGGTTCAACCAAAGCTTTGGAAACCGCTCTTAAACGGACATCGCTCTCCAATCACACCACCGGCAAATGGCTGATCGATCAGATGATCCAAAACAGTTACGACCTCCACCCTGGCCCGAAGTTAGCTAAAATGGATAAAATTGAAATATTGCAGCAGGCTCGCCCACTTGGTTTTGACCATACCTGTATTCTGGTCGATTTAAAGGTCAATGCCGATACTCAAAAATTTAACTCTACCACGGCTAACCACCTACAACCCTTCTTAGAGTTAATGATGCCTTTAGCCCGTGCCAAGACTTACGTAAACCTGTTTCTACCGCTCGACTTTAAAGCGTATTTATCTATTCCTGTCGGAATTATGGTTGATGAATTGACCTGGACACCCGCCGATTTAGAAAAACTGGTCGGAGCCCGCTTAATTGAAGCCAGTAAAGGTCAAATCGTTAGTTTTTCGCAATTATTTGATCGCGATGTGCTTGAGGAAGATATAACCCGGTTAGTGAGAGTAGCCGGCAACTCGCCCGGAACGTTACTCAAGCTAATTAACCAATTAATTGAGCTACAAGCAGATAAAACACCTTTCAGCAAAATCGATCTCGACACCCTGGAAACCGTTCTAAAATCAGCCAATAGCGAGGAGGGGCCACCGTTGTGAACAAATTGCAGCCTCAGCCAAACCCGCCTGAGCTGGCCCTGGGGTTAGCGGCCTTTGACAGCTTGAGAGCCGAGGATGAACCTTGGTTGAACCGCTGTTTTATCCCACCACCCCATATCGAGCAGATTAGCGGCGACCGCTCGGTGATTGTTTTTGGGGGGCCTGGTTCCGGCAAAACGACGCTCAATCAATTTCTGAAGCGATTGTGCCTGGACGGGCAGGGCACGCCAATGCGGTTAGTGGCCGAGTGGACGCCGTCGCCGCTGACGGTCGACCAAGAACTAAAAGGCATTGCGGCGGTTCGGGCGCAAACTAATCAAGTTTTTGACGCATGTGTTGAGTCGATATTGCAATTTCTGGCCGGCTATCCTGACCGCTTTCAAACAGCGCCGGAGACAGCCAAGGAATCGTTGGCCTGGTTTGTCCATGAGTACAGCCAGAGCGACTTATCGCTGCGAATCGAGCAGATCATCGAGGATGAACAGCCGCCTGGGGCGGAAATACTCAACAGTCTTCTCGCGGCCGAATCTCGCCGCGTTCTACCGCCGGGAGCCGGGCCGGATAAAGTAGCAGCCCGGTTGGTAAGAACGCTGCAAGCGATAGGACTTAACGGGGTTTGGGTTCTCGGCAATGATGATGAACTGGAAATGTGGGTTGATGTCAATCCCGATGAATTGATCGCCAACTTGCAAAACCTATTTTCAACGCTGCCCTTGTTTGAGCGGGCCAAATTCAGCTACAAACTGCTGCTGCCGTCCTGGTTGGAGCAAAAAACATTAGGCGTCGTGCAGCGCATCCGGCTCAGGCAAAGAATCTTTCCGTATTATCTCAACCATTGGCAGCCCAAAAACCTGCATGATTTGGTTAATCGGCGCTTAAGCATCGCTACGGGCCAACCTGATTTCACGCTAAATAACCTGTGCGCCTCGCCTAAATTGCGGCCCTGGTTAGAGTGGGTCGGCGCAGCTTCGCCCAGGGAGTGGTTGGAACAGGTCAAACCGCTGTTGGCACATTATCTAACCAATTCATGCCAACAGCCCATCGACGCGGCCACCTGGGAAGAATTGCGTCTCGTTAATCCGCCCCGGCTCTATCTGGACGACGAGCGCAGACGAATTACGGTCGGTGCGCGGCCCATTCCTTTGGAGGAACTACCGGCCAAAGCGTACGAAATGCTGCGGTTTTTATACCAGCAACCGAGCGATCAGGTAACCAGCCGGGAGGCGCTCTATTATCGTATCTACCGCGATTTGGATTACATCCCTCAACCCGGCGATGCGAACTACGAAGGGCCGGCCGAATATCGGGGGATGATCGATACCAGTCTGTGGCGGCTGCGCCACGCTATCGAGCCGGATATGGTCATTGAACCCGACAAGAAAGCCCGTGAATTAATCTTACTCGTCACGGTCAGAGGACACGGGGTTAAGCTGAATACGCGGTGGTGAGATATTGGTGAGATTGTTGAAAGATAGCAGCATAATAAAAGCACTTTTTTTGTTGTATACTGCAAGAGTAACTCAATTGAACTGCCACACGTTATTAATCAAATATTATTCGGGTTACTTAAACTTAGGTCGTAACAAGCATCTCCATAACAAGGTCCAAGTAAGCTATGGCTGGTTTAGACGGGTCTAGAGACGCGTCTGGTCACCTTGTTGGCAACCGCAATGTTGCCGATGTTGTTGAGCAGACACCTCTGGCTGAGCAATCAAATAGACGAAACGAATTTGACACTGACTCTGTCAACCTACAAATTAATGGGTGGTTAAAGTCGCTGGGGTTGGACTTTAACCCTTTTTTTGCCCTTAACGCCGCCGTCGACCCGCATCTGAGTGAATATCTGATCGGCAATGATGTGTTCAAGGCCATTTGGGGCAACTGGAATTCGTTTGTTTTTGAACCGGCCGGCGGCGGAAAGACCGCCCTGCGAGTGCAAACCGCTCAAGCCTGTTGGGAGACGCAAGATATCAACCGTCCTTTCCCCATTCCGTACAATCCACCTTTTCTCAAATGGGAAACGATAAAGCCTAGCCTTGACGATCATCTGGCCGAAATAGCGATTGCCGCCGCAGAACAACTTTTTTTGGGGCTGAGCCATCGCCCGCATTGGTTTTTAGAGATGAATCGAACTGCACAGGAACGGATTGGTGAATTACTGGCCCGGATATTATCGGTCGATTGGCTGGCTTATCATTTGGACGAGTTGGCCGAGACAAACCCTCTGCAAGCACTCAAGCTGGAACTCGATCCCACTTTTAATGCGCCCGATCCACCCGGCAGCGCGGCGCTGGACCAGTTCTGCACGTCCCTGCGTTCCACGCTAGAGGGTTCGATACCGGCGTCGGGCCAACCGGAGCTACTTTGGGCGTCGCTAGCTGAGCTTTTGGTGCAACAGCTAAAATTCCCGGCGATCTATCTTTTGCTGGACGGACTGGATACAACCTACGAAACCGCCTCCGATCCTCATACCGCTATTGCGGCTTTAACCCCGCTGTTCGCGCTGATCCCGACATGGTCTACACAACTCAAAATCTTTGTCAAAGGGTTTTTGCCGGCTGAGACGAAAGCCGAATTTCACCGGCAAGCGGCCATATTCGCAATCCACCCCCGGATAGCCAGTATCAATTGGGACCAGGGCAAACTGGCCGAGCTTGTCCGTCGGCGAGCGTTTGTCGCTTCCAAAGGACAATTCAACAGCCTGGATGCCATTGTCACGCCCGACCTGCGTGATTTTGAAACCCTTTTGGTGGAAGAGATTGTCGCGCTACGCCCACGTGAGATATTGACCTTAATTAACGAGATATTCGCCGCGCATACTCGCAACAACGGCCAGACAGGTAAAATAGACGAAACAGATTGGCAAGAGGGGCTTTTGGTTTACAAACGTGATGCCTTCGCGTTGAGTTAGAATTTTATCGAGGACTGAGACGACTGAATAAGAGAGAAGATGTCACCCGACAGCGAGGATCAATAATGTTTTACACGGCTACGTTTCCACTAATAAAATACGATGATAGGGTTAGAGATGATGACAACTTCGATAAATACACTCGGTTCTCTAAGGGAGGGGATTTAATAATGCCTTATTCTATGGAAAGCGCCAAATTGCCACAATATACCAATGAGGCCTTTATCAATCGCGACATAGAAATTGCTCTGGTGGAGGAAAAGGCTAAGGCATTGATCCAACGCCTACCGCTTGATGAGCGCACCATGATTTTTTTGGGCCAACGCGGTACCGGCAAATCCTGGCTGATACGTCATCTTCAGACGCGTTTAAATATGTTATCTGCAATTATTTCTCTTGTTATTGATTTAGAAGATTACCGCGGATCTAATCCGGAAGAAGCAGTCAAAAATATTCTGTATCATCTTAACGACCTTCTATTTAAACAGTCAACGCTTTTGACAGAAGAGTTACCTGAATTAAGCCGCGAATTCATGAGACATCTGCGTGTAACTTTAATAGAACAACCTATCGCCTTACTGATCGACACGGTGTTCGAGTCCGACTGGCAGTTGTTGGCAACCTTAGAGCGATATCTTCTCGGCCCATTAGCGGCCGAGAGCCGGGTGATGATTGTCATGGCCGGACGCGGGCAGGCTTATCCGTGGAAGACGCCCGAACTTCGACTGCGAGCGAAGTTCCATAACTTGGAGCCGTTTACGCCGGAACAGACCAAAGCCCAATTAACGCGTCAAAACCCGAAAAGTGTAGATCATTATTTTGAAATTCATAAACACAGTGGGGGCAACCCGTTAGCCAGTTTTATGCTGGCCGATCGACCTGAATCGCCGGACATGGGTCTCGATCAAGCCATTGATGAAATGCTCAAAGTTATTCCTCCCTCTGAAGATCGTCAGCAGCTTCGCCAAAATTTAGAGGCTATTTCTGTTTTAAACGCCTTTGATGAAGAACAGATTCCCCCCATGCTGGCGGCCTATTACAACGATAAGCGTTACCAAGAATGGAAGCCGGCTCAAGCCCGACAAATTCGCGAAAATATTGTTAGATGGAGTTTTGCCCAGTGGGACGAGAAAAAAAAAGGATACGTCCTTGATCCTACCTTGCTGGGGTTGTTACAGCGGTATTTGCAAACTGGGGAACGACAGGAACTTTGGCAAAGGCTGCATTGCGCTGCTCACCAACTTTATATGGACTGGGCAGAAAAGTATCGTCGCACCAGCCAACGCTGGCAGGCGGAGGCTGACTTTCATCAGAAGGAATTAGCCCAAAAAGGCCTCTCCCTTGAAGACTGTTCGTATATATAAGCCTTTCAAAGCACGAAGTCGGTGACAAGAATTAGCTGAGGAATGAGATCATGAACAGTACAGCATCAGATATTGACAATATAGCCACCAGTCCCTCAACTAGCGCTCTGGCAACGACAGAGTTGGTTGGACGCGAGGATCTGCTGGCGGATATAGAATGGGCCATCGGCAATATCGATACAAGCCATGTGTTCTATATTGAAGGACCGGGCGGTATCGGGAAAACCCGTTTGGTCAGACATTTCGTAGATCATCATCCCAAACGAGTTTTAGTCAGGCTAGTTGATTTACACGACATTTTCACCAACACCGTTGAGGGATTGATTAACCGCATTCAAAAAGAATTGACCGAGGCCAATAAAGATAAAGATGACCAAGCCGACTACTTCAAAGCTTATCGGAATAAGCGTCTAGCGTTGGATCAGGCCCGGATGACCGGCCAAAAACCTAACGAGTTACGTAGGCAGCGAAATAAAATGATAACCGCCTTCTTCAGCGGCTTACGGACTCTGGCCAAGCGTTACCGGATCGTCTTGATCTTTGATACAACGGAGAAACTGTTCTATCGGGAAAATCCGATCGTCGAAAAATTAGGGTTAACGGCAGAACGGCCAGAAGTTTTGAGTTGGTTGGTCAACGAATTTTTTGCTCAGATGCCTACGATGGTCGTGCTGCTGGCCGGGCGGCCAAGCCTGGATAAAAGAAAACAATCTATGCTGCTCACGCTGGCCGACACCTTTGACCGACATCCTGACATCAAATACCGTTATGTCCCTCTCCACGGATTGAACGAAGCGGAAGCGTTGGCGTATTTTGAGGCGGTTATTCACACCGCTACGCAGACCGGCGATCCAAAAGATATAGAGATTGCCGAGGCGATTCAATCTTTACCCGAATCGTTTCGTCGGGGAGCTTTTCACAGCTTGCGCGATGAAGACGTCCCGCCCCGCATCCGGCCTATTCTGTTAGCCATCGTCATCGATCATCTTTGTACAGCCGGCCAGCCGCTGGAGCAGTTGACCCAATCAACCGTTGAACAAGCCCAAGCGTTAACGCGGCAGCAGCGGGATAAATTAAAAAAAGAATTAGGACTGGCGCTTATTAATACGCTGCGCAATAACGCCCAGCCAGCCGACCGAGTCCTGATCACGCTAAGCGCGCTGCGTTTGGGGGCTGACGCCGCTCTCCTCGGCAAAATCATCGACGATGATGGTGAAAACCAGGCGGCGATCGAGGCGGCTATTATCGAAGTCCAAAAATTATCCTTCGTCAAAACCCTTAGCGGCGGACGCATCGTTCTCCACGATGAAATGTACGATTTGTTACAGCCCTACCAGGCAGAAACCGGCCCATTCGACCGCCAGCGGGATCGCATTTTGACCGCCATGGAGAACCATTATAGAACGCAAATAAAAAAAATTCGTGAAAAAATCTATGAGTTAACGATGTCGCTGACGGCCAAAACGGCTGAGGAGATTGATGAGTTAATCGGTGAGGAAATTATCACAACCAAAGGTCAATTTCAAACGGCTGTCTTGGAAGATCTGCATTACCGGCTCCGTCGTGATGCCCAGGCGGGGTTTCAAGCGTTTTATCGCTATGGGGATGAAGCAGTAACCGAGGGCGATGTATCGTTTGGGATGCAACTTCAGGCTGAAGTTTACAGTTTTTTGAGTGAGCGCGACCCTGAAGGTCAAAAAGAAGAAATAGATGGACTACGCCGAGCCGATGTAGATGCCGACGCAGCTATACGCCAGCTTAAATGGTTTTGGATTGAAGACCAAAAACAAACAGCAGTTGCTCTGGCTCAGACATTAAGAACCGTAGGCAAAGATATAATTACAGCCGGGGGTCAACTGGCCTTGGCCGAATTAAATTCATGGCGGGGCTATTATCTTGAGGGCTATGAAGCCAGATATACCTACGCTAAGCAGTTATTGGAACGCGCTATTCAACCCCTAGAGACAATATCGAAACACTCTATTCGCTCGGCGGCTATCCTGGCGCGGGCTTATAACAATTTGGGCTATATCTGCCGGATTCAAGGTCTGACGCACGAGGCCATTCAGTCCTACCGGCAAGCTTTACGATACTGGCGGGCAGCTCACTTTCGCCTGGGCCAAGCTGACACGCTCAACAACTTATCGTATGCCTTGGCTTTGATCGGTGATTTTGAGGCGGCTAACCGTCACGGAATTGACGCTCTGGCGCTGCGGTCGGAATATGGGCCTCGCATCCCCGTCGGATTGAGTTTTAGCACATTGGCTCAAATTGACATTAACCGAGACTACCTTGATCGCGCTCTGCGCCGGGCACAACAGGCGCACGCACTGTTTAGTACCCTCAACTACGCCCGAGGTACTGGGCTGGCGCTAATTGGGCTGGCTGAAACTAAACGCCGCCTTAGCCGGACTATGACCAACCGGCAGCGTGGGCAGTCGGCCCAACTTTTAGCCGAAGCCAATGACCACGCCAAGGGAGCCGCCCGCATCTTTGAAGACCTCATGGAGCCGGACCATCGGGTCAAAGCCCTGATCGAACTCGGCTGCGCCGACCGGGATTGGGCTTTGCGGCGCTGTCGGGATGAGACGATGCTGGCCAAGGAGGAAGAGGTCACCGGCCAAGTCTATAAGGTTGAAACTTTGGTAGAGAAAAGTGAGCAAACTTTCCAAAAGGCCATTGAGGTTTCGCAAGGTATCCTCGACTTAAATGCCGATGCCCTGTACAACTTGGCCGTGCTGTACTATCTTAAAGCCTTTCATTTGGGTCTGGTTTCCCCCGAGGAAGCGATTCCCTACATGGAGGAGACGATCTATCCTCAAATTGAGGCCATTGTCTTAGACCATTTTCGCCAGCAAGTCGGCTTTGACGCGGGTCATGTGACCCAATTACTCAAGAGTGCGGATCGAAGTATCTTTTTGATGTACATGGGGCGACTGGAGATACTCAGAGGCCGGATCGCAACCCGCCTCTTCAATCAAAGTAACAACCAAGATATGGCTCAACTCCAAGCCGCCGCTCAACATTATACCCTGGCCTTGGCCTACCACAGCCACTACAGCGAGAACGACTTCCGCGAGATGCGGGTAGCTCGGGAAAAAATCTACGAGAGTTTTAGTAAATTGACGACCGACCAATTAACGATTGTTTTCGAAACCGTCGAAGCTGCGGAGCAGCAGTACAATTTAGGCCGGTCCCAGATGAGTAAATTCTTGGAAAATAATCTAGGCTTTAGTGAGCCTATCTCAATCGAGATTTATTAGGCTTTATATCGATTTAAATCCGTGAAAAAGGTCGAAATACTGAACCTCTGATTTTCTTGAATTCACTAATGATTTTGAACGATTTCATCCGTTTCAGTGCTTCAGTGTTTCACCTGTAAATCCTGCCCACCCTGTTCTTAACTTTTGCCATATCAGGGTCTAAACGTTCACCCCCTGACCTCGTTACTCCCCTGCGAGGTATTATCACCCTTTTGTCATCAAATTGTTAGACAATTGCCAAACGGCTGCCAGAGTTTTTAACCCTCAGCGTGTTATAATTAGGGTAATTTTTCGTACTTTTTCATTTTTTCATTGACTTACACTGATCTAATTAAACGTAGCCACATGAGTTATAGCCTCGACTCATCAATCGCTTATCATGAACATTCCCAACCAACTAATAGACAAACCAATCATAATTTTGGTAACTCTTAAAATTCGGAGTCAACTCGAGTTTGTTTCACAATGTTTGGAGTCAGGTTATGGCATCATAAAGTTAATACTCCCACAAGCATACATTCAAATACAAACCTATTATTAACTTGATTGATACAAGGAGTATGACGATGAACGAAAGGACTGAGGCAAAGATATTCTGGTCAGATCAACCTGATCAACTAGACAATGACTGCGCCTGCTCGACAGCCAGCGTGCTGCCGGCCGCCAAGGGAAGAGAGGGATCCCCCCTCTGGGAGCGGCCGCCCAACCTTTACCTGGAGGCGCTGCCGGAGAGACACACCCTGGTCTTTAATCCGTTTGGGCCGGCCGGGGTGGTGGCGCTCAACGCGGCGGCATTAGCTGAACTGGAGGCCTTTAGGGTCGCTCAACCCATCGAGAGCGATACGGCCCGACAGCTAGCCGCGTTAGGACTGCTGCAACCGCAGGGCGCCGTTCAGGGGCCGCCTCAGGTCAAACCGGAACTGTTGACGGCGTGGCTTCACGTCACCAACGCCTGTAATCTGCGCTGTACCTACTGTTACGTCAACAAAACCGACGAAGCGATGGACGAAGCAACCGGTCGGGCCGCCATCGATGCAATTTTCCGCTCGGCGCGATTGCACCGCTTCAAGGGGGTGAAGCTTAAATACGCCGGCGGTGAAGCGACGCTCAATTTTGAGTTGGTTCGCACCCTACACCATTATGCCAAATCCTTGGCTGTGGAACATGGTTTGGATTTTCAAGATGCCGTATTGAGCAACGGCGTCGCTCTCAGTAACGCGATGTTGGATTTCATCCGCGATAACGGCATCAACTTGATGATCTCGCTGGACGGCGTCGGCGCGGCTCACGACGCCCAGCGAGTCTTTATCAACGGCAAAGGCAGCTTCAAGATCGTGGCCTGGAGTATCAACCGCGCTCTGATCCGGGGCGTCCGGCCGCATCTGTCGATTACCGTCACGGGCAACAGTGTCGATGGAGTCGCCAAGGCGGTGGCCTTCGCGCTGGATCGAGATTTGCCGTTTAATCTCAACTTTTATCGCGAAAACGACTACTCAAAAAGTCAAGCCGACCTACAAGCCGAGGATGAGCGTCTCATCGCTGCCATGAAAGCGGCCTTCAAAGTCATTGAAGAGCGACTACCGCAGCGAAGTCTCATCAGCGCTCTGGTTGATCGATCTAATTTTGGCGGCAGCCATACCCACACCTGCGGAGCCGGACACAACTACATGGTCGTTGACCATAAAGGGGGCATGACTCGCTGCCAGATGGAAATCGACAAGCCGGTCACAACGGTTCATGCGGCCGACCCATTGCTGGCCTTGCAAACCGTGTCGAGCGGCTTCCAAAATGTGGCCGTCGATGACAAGGAAGGCTGCCGGACATGTGAGTGGCGTTACTGGTGTACCGGCGGCTGTCCGCTGTTAACCCGGCGCGTCACCGGTCGCAGCGATGTAAAATCGCCCTATTGCAACGTTTATAAAGCCTTATACCCTGAATTACTGCGGCTGGAAGGGCTGCGATTGGTAAAGTGGCGTGAACAGAACAGCCTGAATCTTTGATAATTAACTTTTCAACTTGGTCAAAGTGGAGTCAACTGTTGCCGGATGACTCCACTTTTTTATTGGGTGAGATAACGGTGAGATAACCATAAGATTTCTGCGATGCCTTCGAAATCTCATAAAAGTTAGAAGCCTTTATACTGTTCTTAAGTAATCATTCAAACCGCATTTTTTAATAAAACGAAAGGAAGCAAATCATGACCGCTGTCACCTCGCCGTATATCACACCAACTACGATGGCCTACAATTTAAAGGTTGGCCCAACCAGCGCAGATCAATTAGCCATCGATCCGCCCCATCTATCCTTAAAAGAGCGACTTAAATTTATGATCGCCGAATTCGATGACAACCAACTCAAAATGGAATTGTCAACTCTATTTCAAATACCCAAAATCGATATTCGGCTCGATTTCGAAAACTTGTATATTGGCCTCAAAAGAATGGGGTGGACGCCGGAGCCGGATATTCTGAGTAAAGCGATTAAACAAGCCGTCAAAAACCTCGGTGAAATCAGCAAAATCACCGCGTACGCCGATTGGGGAATGCTCGACTCAAAGAATTGTCCTGATATCCAACGAAAACTGGCCCTCAATGATATTGAACCATGTTATCTGATCAATCTGCGCAACAAGAATTCCGCAGATATGAGAATCGCTAGCGATATTCGCAACTTGCTGGAAAGAAATAGTTACGGTCTAAATCCTGTCGACATCATTGTGTTAGGAAGCGGCGACCGAGATTTCCGACCTGTCGTCAGAGAAGCCAGAAATAGAGGTAAACATGTCACCATTCTAACTTTAAAGAACAGTCTCAGCCGGATGCTGCACGATGTAGCCAGCGAAGTCCTGTATCTTGATGATTATCTCGATCTACCTAAACTCCGCCGCACGCAAAATAAGTGAACCGATCAAGACCATGAAGTAGCCATGCTCAACATTTTACACAACTGAATACCAACACTTTACGAAGATATTAGAGGGGGGCAATTTATTAACCATATCGATGGCCGCGTTCGGTTATCGATCCGCGGCAAACTATTACGTAGGGGAGACTGAAAGATGACATTCCTAAATCAAAGAGAACGGCTTATTGTACGAAGCGGCCTTATGCGAGACAGGTACGAGATCAAAGGGCCAGGCCGGGTTTTTCTCAAACCCGGTCAGAAAATTATGACCAATTTTCATATCGGTCCCCGACGGGAAATTTTCGAAATAAAGAATGTCAGAACCGTTGAAGATGTGCCCATAAACTTCTCGCTGGATGTATTATACCGCGTCAGTCCGGAGTTGATCCAGGACGACCTTCTATTCAGCATAGCCAACCTCAATCAGGGAGGGTGGGAGACGATTGTGCAACGAAGCACTCAGCACATTCTACCTAAATTGATCTCCACTCAGTCGTGGCAGGGTCTACACCAACCTCATATCCAACAGCAAATCGAGCGACGGCTTACCATGACCTTAGCCGACCAACTTCATCTGGTTGCCCTCAACATCTCTTTTGCCAAAATTTTGGGCACAACATTACCGGAAGAATTACAGAGCGCCGTAATTCAGGAACAAAAACGGAAACTTGAAAGGCAAAGTCGAGTCGAGAACCTGGCTTCGTATCACGACACCGTCGGGGGTGATTCGGAAAAGCTGGCCTGGCTGTATGCATTCGAGGAGTTGGATATGCTGCGCCACAAAGATCAACTTCCCCCATTATGGTCAGGAACATCGATCAGGTTATTGCCCAGCCTTTTAAGAGCGCCCAAAACAAAAGCGCCCAAAATCATAACCTTCCCGGCCGCATCTCAAGACTCAAAAGCCGAGGGCCAGAACTCATAACCAAAATGGCCGTGAGATTTGTGATTTCTGTGGGACGGAACGAAGATGAAAACAGTAGGATAAATCGCTGACTGGTCCCCACCCAGACGAATTGCGGATCTGTCCTACGAAGCCTATCTTCAAAGAGACGGGCCACCCATTTCTTTCGTAATCGAGCAAATCAGTGAAGAGGATTTGCTCGATTTTTTGTGCCACCGCCACATTGACACACCCTCGCCTCCACTTTACAATATCCTCCTTAAGGAGTGATAATGGCTGATGAGTCTGTTTGGCACTAACCGCAAAATGACCACTGTGCGCCCGATTAAGTCAAGCGATATTGGTGATATTTTACGCCTGATCGAAATGGCTTGGCGGATCTATCTGCGTCTTTCGCCGGCGGAGTTGCGAACCCGACTGAACGATCTGCACGGCTTTTTGGCCGAGGATCGGGTGGGGCTGCGTGGGTTTCTCGTTATTGAACCGTACCAGCCCGATACGGTTTTGATTGTGGCGGCCGGCCTGCGCGATACCTGGAGCGTTGAGCCTTATCTCGATCTGCTGCTGCCTGAAATTGAACGAGCGGCACTGAGTACCCATTCCACGGCTATAATGCATGTAGGGAGTTTTACCTGGTTAGTTGAGGGTCTGCGGCGGCGGGGATTTGAAACCCACGATTGGATTGTCATCTACGAACGCTCTGGCCAATCACCGCCCCCTCAACCCGATCAGAATCCGGCCCAGATTCGCACCGCCCACACCTCTGATTTAGAGGCGCTGACCCGGCTCGATAACCTCACCTTTGATTACATCTGGCATATGTCCACCCGACATCTGCGCGAAGCGCTGGCCAACGCCGTCTCGTTTGCGGTGGCTGTGGTGGACAACCAAATCGTTGGTTATGAGTGGTCGGACATGTACCACCAACACGCGCATCTTACCCGATTGGCTGTTCATCCGGATTTTCAGGGCCAGGGCATCGGGCGGCAATTGGTCTATCGAGCCATTGTCGATGCGCTGGCTGCCGGGGCAAACTTAATTACCCTGAACACGCCGGAACATAACCAACGCTCTCAAGCACTCTACCAGCGATTTGGTTTTGTAAGTACGGGGGAGCGACTGCCGGTGTTGAAAAAGAGGTTAAAATAAAAATATAGAAATTAGAGGTCCCGTTTCTAATTTCTACTTTCTATTTTGCCACTTGACCGTCTCCACGTTTTGCTCCATCTCCGCCTTCCCTCCGCTCACTCCACCATAATTTCCTCTAACTCAACTCGCCCTATTTCGGCCGCGTTCTGATTCGGATCATACCAGATAATCAAGGGGCGATACCGGCCCGGCGGCGTGTCCGGCGGCAGCGTCAGATCATAGACATCGGTGATGATTTCGCCGGGCTGCCAGGAGTTAGTGGGATAAGCGAAATGAACCGGCACAGCATCGGTGACCGCAACAACTTGACCAGCTGCGTCGAGCAACCGGGCTGACACCTTTAAACCGGCCGTGATAGGAGCATCGACGCCCCAGGATAGCGTCAAACGAACCGGAGCCGGACCTGATCCCGTGTGCGGGGTTCGCGTGACGTCGTAGCTTAGCAGCGTAATCTCTGGGGTGATGGCCTGATCGAGTTGATGAGGCTGAGATGGCAGCGACGTCATTGGCTGGGAATGGACTTGAATAAGCGGCCCGACGGCGCTAAGCGAGTAGCGATCGGCCAGACCGGCCAGTTC
Organism: Anaerolineales bacterium; assembly: GCA_020634855.1. Lineage (GTDB taxonomy): Bacteria > Chloroflexota > Anaerolineae > 4572-78 > J111 > JAGRBY01. The sequence goes on along the minus strand of JACKAU010000009.1, from coordinate 302,736 downwards.
TCGCGTCAGATAGACCGATTTCCCTTCATCGATCAATCGCTTGACCGCTGCCAGCCGGTCGGCTTCCCGATCAGCAACCACGGTTTCGATGTCGGGGCGCTCATTCTCCGTTTGTTGGAAATAGCGCACCAAGGTCATCTCACCCAAAATACCCACGATGACCGGCTGATCGGCCAGCGGCTGGCGGAGGATATCCAGGCCATAATCGTGGATGGCCCAGCTGTAGCTTTGCTTGAGCGTCGGGTAGGTAGTGCGGCCTAGTTGAAAAATTATTAGCCCAAAGATCCCCAACAGTAAGGCAACTAAGCCCCACCGCCAAACCGTGTGGCGCAATCGGGCCATGGTGGTTAATAAGAAGCCCGCGCCCAGGCCGCTCCAAAACGCCCACACCAGAAAAACCGGAATAAAAAAGACCTCAATGTCGGCCACATTGTAAAAAACATTGAAGGTGAAATAGGTGAGAAAGGCAACCCCGGTTAGAACTAAGATTGAGATCGGGCCACGTTGGACCAGGTAGAGCAGGCCAATCACGCCTAGCGCTATTGTGTAGAATTGATCGGCCAGTAGGCTCCCATAAAAAGCCAGATCTCGCGTCTGGTTGAGAGGGTTGCTAAAGATAAAGGCGCCATAGCCGCTGGCTGTCACCTGTTGCCAGAAACCGACCCAACTATTGCGATACGTTTCATCTAATGAGCCAACCTCCCCACGCAGGGGCAAGTAAAAGTAAATTAACAAAGGCAGCAGCCCCAGTAATAGGCTGATTAGCATTGTCTTCGGTCTGAACAGGCTTGCGCCATAAACCAGCAGCAGATAAATCCCTACCGCCGGCAGCAGGAGCAACATCGTCCGGTGGTGGGTCAGCGACAGCCCAAATAGAAAAGCCAACCCATAAATAGGTTGTAGCGACTCGCCGTCGGCGGAAATAGCGATTAACAGAATCGACACGACAAAGAGGGCGTTAAGGGTATAGACCTCTGCAATAGTGGCCTGCTGCCAAAATACGAACCCAACCGCAAATAAGAGCGCACCAACCAAGCTGCCAACATAGACCGGCCAAATTACCGATCCGGCCGGTTTAAGTCGAGACCCTAATCGGTCTGATTTGTTGCCTCCGTGTTCCGACTGAAGCCTCGACTCTAGTTGGTTTACTTGAAGCCGCGAACCTATTTGCGACGATTGAGGCTCTACCTCTGTTTGGATTTGTAAAACGCGCCGGATGAACAAAAACAATAACGAAACAGTCGCTGCGCCAAATACGGCGCTCATCAGGTTAACCCGATAGGCCACATTACCGACCGGCAGCAACGTAAAAAGTTTACCCACCAAGGTATAAAGCGGGTAACCGGTGGGATGGGCGATGCCCAATTGGTAAGTCACCAACTGAAATTCCAGGCTGTCATCAAATAGAGTGACCACGGACGGGGCAAGTGTACTTACATACAAAGCCAAACAAGTAATAAAGACGCCTCCGACTGCCAGCCAGTCGAGACGCTCCGAACGGTATGTTTTGGTCATATCAACTGTGCGGCTCGATATTGATTTCGACGCGGCCGGTCATGCCGGGGCGAAGCTCAAAATCGTCGCCGTTGAAGTCGAAATAAACGGTGAAGAGGGCCGTATCGCCATCCTTGGCCGTCGACTCAAGTTCGATGCGCTGGATGACCGCCGGAAAGGGGGTATTGGCGTAGGACTTGAGATAAATCGTGGCTTCGTCCCCGACTTCAATATCGGCCAGGTTACGCTCGCTGAAGTTATCGGTGGCAAAACGAAGCGGTTCAGTTTTAGCCAGAGTGACCGAGGCGTTATTGATCGGGACACCGGGCGCGCCGTCAACCGCCGTAACTACACCATTCCAAGGGACATACAAAATGGCTTTGGCCAGATTAGCCTTGGCTTCTTCCACTTGTATTTCTGCCTCCTTCAATCTAGCCTTGTTAACCGACTCGGCCTCAGGCCGTAGTCCGGTCAGGAGTTTCTCCAACGCATTTTGAGCCTGGACTACTTTTGACTGCGCAGCGGCGATTTCGGCCTCGGCGGCCGGTTTGGTCGCATCCTCATATACGGCTTGGGCGCGTTCATAATTGAGGGTAGAGGTTTGAAGTTCGGCGGCTTGAGGACTCATAGCGAGGCCCTCGGCGTAGGCCACGGCATCGTAAGCCTCTTGGGCCTGACGCAGTTCAACTTCGCGCAGGCGCAGATCGGCCGCCGCCTGGGTAATAGCCTCGTCTGAAGGTAAGTCGCGCAGCCGCTGCAATTCAGCCTGGGCCGCGGTCAGATTACCTTGCGCCTCGGAGATATCGCCGGTCAGCGCCGGGGCGGCTTCATTGGCAATCTGAGCCTGGGTCAGCGCCAGCGATGCTTCGGCCTTGGCCAGCGCCGTCTGTAAATCATCATCATAAACTTTGGCCAGCCGGTCGCCTTGTTCCACGGCTTGGCCGGCAACTACATAAATTTCTTCGATCGTACCGCTCAATCCCGCCGGAAAGCTGAGTTTCTGGGGAGGTAGGGGCAACACGATCTCGCCGTCGGCGGTGACGGTCGATTGAAAGATTTGGACAGGAGTCGGCAGCGGCGTGGGCGTGGCGTCCGGCGTCGGGGTGGCCCCGCCAAAGCCAAATGAAGCGGAATTGGCGGTGCAGGCTGACAAGAAAAACAGAATTACAGCAAATAAGGATAAAGTATGGCTATTTTTCATCGTACTTTGAGTTAGGAATTGGTCTATACATATCTTTGGGATTTAAACGGTGGTTAATAGTTTACCCAAGAAAACTCGATTGCCCAATCGACCTAACTTATTCAAGAAGATCGCAAAACATTGCAACTTTTTTGATCGTAACACGTAATGTTATGTGAGAATTCTCTGAAAGTTGTATTGACAACTACGCAATTTCAGTTTATAATGTAATTAAATTACACGTAATTTGCTAACAAAAGTAGGTTTAAGGAGATAATATAATAATGGCTGACAATGTAAAAACCAATGGGATTGAAGAAGACAATGTTGTAGAAGGCCAAGTCATTGATGAGACAATGGAAGGCGCTGAAGCTACTTCAGAAGATATGTACAGCAAGGCCAAAGACACCGTCGATAACGCCAAAGACACCGTCGGCAGCGCCAAGGACACGGTTGGGGCCGCCGGCAAAACCATCAACGACGCCATAAAACAGGTTGAAAAGCAGTTTGAATCCTTCGGGAAAAAATTAGGAAGCGCGCTGCAAGACCGAGCCAATGTCGTAATGGTTCGGGTTAATGACGACAGCTTGGCCTATCTCGATATGCTGGTTGATGCCGATGTGACCAAAAGCCGCTCCGAAAGCGCCGCTTTTCTCATCAATGAAGGCATCAAAACTAATGAAGCCCTCTTCAATCGCATCCGGGAAATTACCGATCAAATCGCTGCGCTGCGGTCGCAGTTACGCACCGCTGTCGAACCTGAAGACGAAGAATAATCACAACACCGGATACCCAAAGGGGGAGCCAATTGGCTCCCCCTTTTTTATCTTTTTACGCCGCACTAAAATTTGTTATTGCACCAGGACGTAATCAAACTCAACCAGCACGAATTGGCCAGGTTCGAGTTGAACTCGGTATTCGGTCAGATCGACCAACTCGATGGTGTACTCGCCTTGCGCCAATCCACCGAACTCGACCGCATAATTGCCCAACTCAGGTTTACTGCCGGTGAGTAAGGTCTGGCTCTGCCAGTCGCCGCTCTTCAACAGCACCGGCTGGTCTTTGACATCGATCACCCGCACGCCGATGGCGCCCGCCCCGCTAAAGCCGGTTTCGACAATCCGGGCTTGCCATTCAAAGGCCGGGGTGGGTGTGATGACCACCGTCGGCGTCAGCGGGATGGTCGGTGAGGGCGCGACGGTGGGCAGTTGAGCCACCACCTGAGTTATCGGGGCAGTGGTAGGTGGGGGAGCAGCCGGTCGAGGCTGCGCTCCATAGCCAACAACAGGCGCAGCTAAGGCTTGGGCCACGGTGTCTAGGGTGGCGTTAGGAGCCAGACTAATTTCGGCCACGCCTCGACCGTCCACAAACAACCGCTGCGAAGCGCCGGTGGTTTCGGCCACCAGCCGATAGACGCCCGCCCGGAGCCGGCCAAACTCACAAGCTAGACTACCCAGATCAGAAACCGGCGCTAATTCGCAATAGCGAGTCGATCCCTGCACGGAGTTCAAGGCGATGACCAAACCGGCCGGGCCATCATCAGCCCGAACTCTTATTTTAGCGTCGGCCTGCGGGTCTGCGACAAAACCGTTACTATTCTTGGCAATTTCGGCCTGCCAGCCGACAACACCCGGCGGCAGTTCCTGATCAAAAAACATGACCCGTACCGTTTCGTGTTCGTATACAACCACGGGCAAACTGAGCGCGAATCCTTCCGGCTCCACCACATACCGGCCCGGTTCCACCTCTGTAAAGGCGCACGTATCAACCCCTAATCCATCCTGGCCTGTCGTGCAGCGGCGATCGACCAGACTGCCGCCCGGCGCAGATCGCAGCCTGACCGAAACTTGATCCAAGCTATCGACTTTAATGATGATGGAACTGGGATCAAGGCCGGCTTCGGCCCGCTCATCGACGACGCCTAACCAGCGGGAGATGGGCACAGGGCTGGGTTCCGGCACAGTTGGGGCCGGGGTTGGCGTCGAAGTTGGGGTGGCGGGGGCAGGCGGCGCGGTGGTCGCTATCGCGCCGATGGGGGTCAAGGTAGCTTCAACGGTAGCGGTTGGGGTGGGTGTAGCCGGAGCAGCCTTGGGACGAAACTCGACATAGGTCACAATATCCGGTTTAAGTTCGACCTCTAGAGAAATATTCAAACCTAGCGGCTCGACGATGTACTTGCCGGGGGTAAGACCGGCAAATTCAACCGTATTAGGCCCAAGCTCCTCCGCTTTTTGGCCGGTATTGGCGGTGTTGATCACCTGAGCCAGCGTCGATAACTGAACCGGCTGGGCTTCTCGCTCAAGCACTTTGACCAATAAGCGCGCGAATGGCCCACCGGCGCCAATGACCTCGCTGGTAGTTTCACCTTCCCAGACGGTATTACCGAGCGGGGTGGGCGTAGGCGGGGTGACGACCGCCTGGGTCGCTTCTGCTTCGGGAACCTCGACAAATTCAATAATGACTAAACTGTAGTTATCGGCGCTTACTGTTAGACTAACGTCTAACGCAGGCACGCTGACTGTCCAAGTTCCTTCAGTCACCGGCGCAAATTCGGCGGCGTAGGGGCCAATTTCCGGCTTAGTACCTGAGTTGGCCACAATGAACTGGTCATCACTGCGCAGTTCAATCGGCGTATCGACCACGCCCTGCACACTCACGCGGAAGATGGAGCCGCCACCGTTGGTGAAGCCGAAGGTTCGATCAACTAATCGCCCTATCCAGACGGCCGAGGCTTGAGTAGCCACGGCGGGAATAGTGGCAGAAGGGGGTATTAAAGTAGGGGTGCGGGTGGGTAAACTATCGCCGGTGGATTGAGCGGCCAAAACCACGGCGGGGGCTTGACTAAAGACCCAATTGGTACTCAACACGATCATAAGTGCTATAAAGCAACTAAATGCTCGCCAGACTTTGTTTCTGTTGAACAATGAAACCCTCATCTCCAATTTTAATTTCAGTCGAACGCCGGTTGCTCGGCTCTGATTGTCAAATCTGAGCTAAAGATGGAGATTGGTCAATCTCCTTGATGAGCAGACCGAGATCCCCTTAATTTGGATCATGTCAATTATACGTTTTTTCTAACTTATCCTTCACCGGAATAGTTTTGTTAAATGCTTGCAACGGCGCTTAATTCAGGATACAATCAAAACAAACACTTAGGAGGAGATAGATGCAACTTTTGGGAATCGACATTGGAGGAAGCGGAATTAAAGGCGCGCTGGTCGATATTGAAAAAGGGGACCTGGCCACGGAGCGGCATCGTATCCCAACCCCTCAGCCGGCCACACCGGAGGCTGTGAGCGATACGGTCGCGGAAATCTCTCGGCATTTCAACTGGACCGGTCCGGTCGGCTGTACTTTTCCGGCTATTATCAAAGGCGGAGTGGCGCTCAGTGCGGCTAATGTGGATGACTCTTGGATCGGAGTCAATGCTGAACAGCGGATTGCCGAGAAAACCGGCTGCCCAACATTATTACTGAATGATGCGGACGCAGCCGGAATAGCTGAAATGGAATTTGGCGCGGGGAAAGGCCAGCAAGGCACCGTCATTATGCTCACTTTTGGTACGGGCATCGGCAGTGCGATTTTTATTAAGGGAATCTTAGTGCCCAATACGGAATTCGGTCACATGGAAATTCGCGGTAAGGATGCCGAACTCCGAGCTTCTGATAAAGTACGGGGTGATAAAGATTTATCCTGGGAAGCGTGGGCCGAACGAGTTACCGAATTTTTAAACCGAATGGAACACCTTTTTTCACCCGATTTATTTATTTTTGGCGGTGGTGTTAGTAAAAAATACAAAAAGTTCTTTGAATTTTTAAAAACTGAAACTAAGGTTGTGCCGGCTGAGTTACGCAATCATGCCGGCATTATTGGCGCGGCTATGGCTGCAAAAGCCCTGGTTGAGGTTCAAAATAAGTGAATCATCACCTAATATTATATTATCCTTAAAAATTTCATCCTCGAATGACGACTTCCGGTAACTCGATCTCGCCTTCAGCGATATTTCTCTATCAACACTACCCCCTTGAACTAAGGCAAAGGAAATAAACGTGACTTCGCAGCGGGTTGTCCCCAAAATAATGATTTTAGATGATGAGCCGGCTATTCGTGATGTATTAAAATTACGCTTAGAGCGAGAAGGCTATCAGGTGTTACAAGCCGGCAATTATGAGGAATTCAAGGCGGTTATGGTTGATTGTGACGCGGTTTTGTGCGACATCATCCTGCCCGGTGACAGCGGGCTGCTCGCCCTAGAGTGGACTCGCGTGCATTATCCGTTCACCCCGGTCATTATCTTAACCGGCAAACCGTCTTACGAAACAGCAGCCGAGGCCATTCGGCTGAACGCGTACGACTATCTGGCCAAACCCGTTGAAAAGGGCGAACTACTGCTATCTATTGAGCGGGCCATTCAACACCGGCGGCTCAATTTAGAGAAAAAACGATTGGAAGAAGAAAATGAAGCCTATCGCCGTCAACTTGAGCAGCAAGTCGTCGAGCAAAGTGAAGCCTTAGAGGAATCACAAGAGTTTTTAACAACGATTAGCAATACTATCGCCGACGCGGTCCTTAGCATCAGCCTGCCCGATTATCGGATTGTGTATGCCAATCGGGCGGTGACTCCGATTTTTGGCTACCAACCGGAAGAGTTATTGGGCCAGAGTATTCAACGCCTTTACATTGACGAGTCACGATTTGAGTCGTTTCAGGTGCAGCAAAAAATCGCTGTGGCCACGGGCCGGATGCAACTTCGCTTTGAAGAGGCGATGCTGAAAAAGGATGGGCAGACCATCTGGACGGAGATGGTTGGAACTTTTTTACAAACTGATGAGAGCGACCTGTCGCAAATTATTTGTGTGGTACGAGATATTTCTCAGCGTAGTTTACTACTAGGCGTGGTTGCTCACGAACTGCGCAGTCCCTTAAGCCTGATCACGGGCTTCTCCCAGGCGGTTTTACGTGATATCGATGATATTGACCGAGACAGTATTGCCAAATATTTGCAAGTCATCGATGATAGTGGGGCCCGCATGTTAAAAATTGTGGATGGGCTGTTGGATATTACCAGTATTCAACTGGGTCAGGTTGATTTAAAACTGGAAACCGTTGATTTAAGCCGATTGATCAAAAAATTCAGCGGTGACTATGCCTATATGGCCGGCAAAAAAAATATTACCTTGGAAGAGATCTTACCGGAAACGCCGCTGGAGTGCCAGTGCGACCCGGTTAAAGTCGGCCAAGTTATCTCCAACTTTATCGATAACGCCATAAAATTTTCCGGAATAGACTCAAAAATCGAAATTATGGGTCAAATCAAGGATGAGCAGATTTGGATCGGTGTTAAAGATGAGGGGCCGGGCATCAAGACTGAAGAGATTCAACATTTGTTCAAGAGTTTCGGCCACACTAAAATCAGCAACAAACCGACCGCGGGTGAGAAATCGAGCGGTTTGGGGTTGGCTATCTCTAAAAAAATCATCGACGCTCATCACGGCAAAATTGGCGTCGACTCGCACCAAAATCAGGGGTCTACCTTTTGGTTTTCGCTACCAACTAATTGCAACTCTAACGAAATGCCTGTTTGAACAGAAAAAGCTAAGTAAATCTCATGCCTAATCCCCCCCATGAGTTGTCCGGCTACCAAGACAATCTCTCGGTTCCCAGCCAAACATCCCAAATACGGGATCAGCAGTTGGAAGAGCTGGCCGCCTTACAGACCTTGAGTACAGCCGTACATAGTTCCTTAAAATTGGATACGGTTTTGACAACAGCCTTGCAAGAGATTGAGACGGCCGTGGGGTTTGCTCACAGCGAAATCTGGCTGGTTGATGATCTACTGCCCCAACTTAGTCTGGCCGTTCGGCGCGGCTTGCCGGAACCATTGGCCGAAGAACCGCCCATTTTTGATTTTGGCTTTGGCCTACCCGGCATCGTAGCCCAGCAGGGTCGCCCCATTGTTATCTCCGATTTAAGCCTCGATCCCTATATTCAAACCTTCGGTCCTGCCGGAGTCGCTCAATTTTGTTGTGCTTTGGGAGCGCCGCTGTTCGCTCAGAATGAACTCGTGGGCGTTGGCCTCTTTCTTAGCCAATCAATCGGCAGCTTTTCGCCGGCTATCAGAAATCGGTTGATGACCTTCAGCCGGCCGATTGGTCAGGCTATCAAAAACGCGCGCCGGTTCGAAAACTCGCAACAGCGGGCCAATGAGCAGTCGGCCCTGCTGGCGGCCCGCACGGCGATTGCTTCGTCGTTAAACCTGGCCACGGTTTTAGATCAGTTGGCAGCGCAAATGGCTAAGGCCGCCAACGTAACCAGCGTTCGCATTTTTGATTGGCAGCCGGAGACCGGCGCATCGACCGTCTTGGCCGAATATTTTGCCGACGAGGCCTCCACCTTGGAAAAGAAGTCGGAAATGGGTCGGGTTTATCATCTGTTGCGCGATTTTCGACAGATTGGGCAGTGGATTCAACGCGGGCAGGTGATGATCTTTCACGCCGATGAGGTAGGCTTGCCCCCGGCCGAACGGAACTTCCTGACCCGGTACGGCGGTCTATCGACGTTGGTGATGCCGTTTACCGTTAAAGGGTTGGTCATTGGGTGGGTTCAACTATCGGAAAGCCGGCGACGGCACGATTTCACACTCAACGAGATGGCTTTGTGCCAAGCCATTGCCCAGCAGGGCGCCACTGCTCTGGAAAATGCTCGACTTTTCCATCATTTGGAGCAGGAAATTGCCGAGCGGACACGGGCCGAGGAAAAATTGGCTCGCAAAGCCAAAGAGGCCCAATTACTGGATAAGATTCGCATTGCTGTGGCGCGGGAGCTAGACCAGCCTAATTTAATTAAAACAGTTGTCGAAGCCGTAGCCACGACATTGGGTTACACCATTGTGGGCTTGTATCTCCTCAAGAATAATACGTTAATACTACAACACAAAGTAGGCCCGGAGCAAGTAGTCGGCCAACTGCCTTTGGAGCAAGATTCGTGCGGGTACGCCGTCAAAACGGGCAAACCCATCCTGATCAAAAATGTGAAAACAGCGACTGGCACCTTTTCAGCCAATTTGGATAATATCAGTTCCGAAATTTGTGTGCCGCTGCTGGAGCAAGATACCGTGGTGGGAACGCTCAATGTGGCCAGCCAGGAAAAGCTGGAGCGGGCCGATTTACGGGTGTTGACCCTTTTGTGTGAATATGTCAGCATCGCCTTGGAACGCGCTCGTCTTTACATGGAAGCCAGAGAAAGCGAAGAAAAGTATCGAACGCTCATTGAACAGTCTAATGATGCCATTTATCTCATCTACGGGAATAAATTTGAAATTGTCAATCGAAAATTTGAGGAGCTTTTCGGCGTCACTCAGGAAGAGATCAACAATCCCGGCTTTTCGTTTACCAATATCTTGTCCCACAAAAATCAAAGACTGGTTGTCGAACATCAAGATTTGAAGTCGGCCAGGTCGAATAACGATACGGTAAAAGTTTCGCCGGTGTATGAATTTACGGCGCTAAACAAGAATGGCGAAGAGATAGAAGTTGAGTTGACGGTTTCCTACCCGACTTACAAAGGACATATGGCCACTCAGGGCGTTTTACGCGATATCACCGATCGAAAACGGGTCGAGGCGGAGAAAACGGCCATGCAAGCCCACATGTTCCAAAGCGCCAAGCTGGCGTCCCTGGGCGAGTTAGCGGCCGGGATTGCCCACGAGATTAATAATCCCATCTTTGCCATTCGCCAATTTGCGGAATTGATGCAAGAGGATATGGCGGCTGATTCGACAGCTTACAGTATGCTTCAAGTCATTATGGGTGAAGCTGACCGTATTGCCAAAATTGTGCGAAACCTACTTGAATTCTCTCGGCCCAGCGAAACCAGTTTTAGTTTAGTCTCTCTGCACGATATTTGGCAGCCCGTCCATAAGTTGGCCGAACAGCCACTTCAGGAAAACAACATCAAGCTTGAGATATACTTACCGGATGACTTGCCGCCGCTTAGAGCCAGATCGCAGCAGATTCAGCAAGTTTTACTCAACCTGATTAACAATGCTATCGATGCATTAAGGGAAAAATACCCTGACAGTCAGACTCACCCTGACAAACGCATTACTGTCAAAGCTAACCTTATCGCTGTAGCCACGTTTCCCCTACTTTTGGAAGAAGACAATATTTCTCAATTCATTCAGATTTCAATACGAGACGAAGGCATTGGTATTTCGCCGCAGGATCGTGAATATCTTTTCACGCCATTTTTTACGACCAAGCGGCCCGATAAAGGAACCGGCTTGGGCTTGAGCATCAGCCACAAAATTATCGAGGAGCATCACGGGAAGATCGAGGTTAATAGTCAAGTCGGCCAATTTACCGAATTTGTGGTGACCTTACCTGTGGAAGAAAAAAATCCGGAGTGATAGTCGCCCAGTCTGGCGAGAGATTGGAGATTAGAGATGGGGAGATTGGCTTTAAAAATCGCCTAATCGTCTTATCTCCCCATCTCCGTTTCAGTATGATGGACGTGGTTTAATGACCGATCCCTTATTAACGCCGAATCAGGGATGTACAGGTCATATCATCAGGCTGCTCCAGTTCCAACAGATCCAGAACCGTGGGCGCAACGTTCCCCAAGACGCCATTGGCAAAGCGCCAATCGGGTTTTTCCCTGGCGACATAAATAAAAGGCACCAAGTTAGTGGTGTGAGCCGTATGAGGCTTGCCCGTATCGTAATCGAGCATTTGGTCAGAGTTGCCGTGATCGGCCGTAACCAGAGCCACCCCACCGGCGCGGACAGTCGCCTCGACCACCTGCCGGACACACTCATCGACCGTCTCCACCGCAATGATGGCTTTATCCAAAAAGCCCGTATGGCCGACCATATCCGGATTGGCAAAATTAACCAGGACAAAATCATATTGGCCTGACTCGACCGCTTTGACGACCACATCTTTAATGCCGTAGGCGCTCATCTCCGGCTGCAAATCATAGGTCGGCACTTTCGGCGATTGAACCAACTCCCGGTCTTCATTCTCAAACGGTTGTTCGCGCCCGCCGTTGAAAAAGTAGGTGACGTGGGCATATTTTTCCGTTTCCGCCGAGTGAAACTGCTTCTTGCCCAATTTAGACAACGTTTCGGCCAAGCCGTTAACCGGCTCCGGTATTTCAAAAGCAAAGTCGGCGTTCTGGCCGTCGTAGTAATGCATGAATGAGACTAATTTTAATCCCTCAAGCTGTTTTCGCTCAAAGCCGTTAAAGTCTGGTTCGATCAGCGCTTGGGTTATCTGTCTGGCCCGGTCGGCTCGGAAGTTGAAAAAGATAATGGCGTCGTTGTCGCTGATGGCGCCTTTGGGCTGACCACTATCATCCACAATCACGACGGGTATGACAAACTCATCGCCAACATCATCGTTGTAAGAGTTTTGGATGGCTTCAGCAGCGCTTTTGGCCGTTTTACCCTCGCCGTTAACGGCGGCATCGTAACCGAGTTTGATACGCTCCCACCGTTTGTCCCGATCCATTGTGTAGTAGCGGCCGGCAACGGACGCAATTGTGCCGCAGCCGATGCGTTTGATCTGATCTTCCAACTGCTGAAGGTATTCTTCACCACCGCGCGGGGGCGTGTCCCGGCCATCCATTAGGGCATGGACAAACACTTTTTCCAACCCTTTAAGCTTGGCTAATTTGAGCAAGGCATAGAGATGATTCTGGTGACTGTGAACCCCGCCGTCTGACAACAGGCCGATCAAGTGCAGGGCGCTGTCATTGTCTTTGGCGTGCTGGATCGCCGCGTTGAGCGCTGGGTTATCATCAAACTCACCATCGGCGATGAGATTGTTGATGTAAGTTAAATCTTGCGGCACAATCCGGCCGGCCCCCAAATTCATGTGGCCTACCTCAGAGTTACCCATCTGGCCGTGGGGCAGCCCCACCGCCCCGCCGGAGGCTTCCAACGTAGCGCTGGGCCAATTATTCCAAATATAATCAAAATACGGGGTATTGCCTAACATAACCGCGTTATAATCTTTGCGGGGGTTAAGCCCCCAACCGTCCATAATGATTAAGGTGACAAGCATTCCGACCTCCTCTTTAAGGTTAAAATTATTAACTGCTGCGAGCTTGTATCATACAACAAATTGAGTGTGTTAGAAAAAGCGGACAAAAAAAGTGGGAAGTATCATACTCCCCACTTAATGTTATCGCTAAATTCGCTGCCCTAAAGCTTATCGATCAGTGCGACCGACAGGGGTAGCGATATTTTTCTCAGTGGTCCGATCAAAAATGTGAATTTTCTGGGTATTGAAGGCCATCTGGACTTTATCCCCGGCGCGTAAATCGGCTCGTGGGTCAACCCGAGCGACAAACTCTTCATTGCCGGCTTGCAGATAGACAAAGATTTCGTTGCCCATCAACTCAGTCACGTCAACGGATGATTCCACCAGTTGCTCCGTTACCCCCGGGGGCTTGTATTGAGGATGGTGAATATCTTCAGGGCGAACGCCAAAAATCACCTCACGGCCGATGTTTTCCTGACCCAACTGCTCGATTTCGTGTTGGCCGAGCCGCAGACGGAACGAGCCGCAATCGACGTACATTTCATCGAGCGTACCGGTAACCGAGCCGCTGAAGAAGTTCATCGCCGGCGAGCCGATAAAGCCGGCCACGAAGACGTTGTTGGGATGGTCATATAAGGTGGACGGTGAGTCGGCCTGCTGCAAAATACCATCTTTCATAACCGCAATCCGGTCAGCCATGGTTAGGGCCTCGACCTGGTCGTGGGTGACATAAATAAAGGTCGTACCCAGACGCTGGTGGAGCTTAGAAATTTCAGCCCGGGTTTGAACGCGCAGCTTAGCATCCAAGTTAGACAGCGGCTCATCGAGTAGAAACACCTGCGGGTTACGGACGATGGCTCGACCCAATGCCACCCGCTGCCGCTGACCACCGGACATCTGCTTGGGCTTCCGAGGGAGCAGTTGGGTAATGCCCAAAATTTTGGCCGCTTCCTGAACGCGCTTGTCGATTTCGGCTTTGGGCGTTTTGCGCAACTTCAAACCAAAGGCCATATTATCGTAGACCGTCATGTGAGGATAGAGCGCGTAGCTTTGGAAGACCATCGCAATGTCGCGATCTTTGGGTGGAACATCATTGACCACGCGGTCGCCGATGAGGATTTCGCCGGAGGTAATCTCTTCCAGACCGGCCAAACAGCGCAGCGCCGTTGATTTGCCACAGCCGGACGGCCCCACCAAAACCAGGAACTCCTTATCAGGGATATCAAGGTTTAAGTTATTGACGCCGATGACGTCTCCCCACGCTTTTACCATATTCCTGTATTGTACTTTAGACATTAATTCGTTTGCCTCCTTGGAAACTATAGACACTACATCTTTTGTAATTTTGTTCCTACCTAATTTAGGAACGGCATTATATATTTACAACCACAAAGCCAGATCACTGGATTGACGAATGACCAGTGACGGCTCAAAAATCACGTTTTCGGACTCTAGATTGTCGCCTCTTAAATGAGAGGCCAGCATCTCACACGCTTTCTGGCCCAGTTTGTAGGTGGGGTAGTTAACGGTAGTCAGAGGTGGCTGCGCATATTCGGCCAGGATAATATCGCCGTAGCCGGTCACTACCACATCGCTGCCAACCTCTAGCCCTTGATCCTGAACGGCGGCCATAACGCCCAAAGCCACCATGTCGTCGGAGGTAATGATGGCCGTTGGCGTTTCCGGTTTGCTGAGAAGCGTTTGGGCGGCTCGGTAGCCGTCTTTTTGGGAGATGTCGCTAACTTCCAAAAATTCTTCAGCGATGGGTTTATTGGCATTTTGCATTGCCAGACGAAACCCGGCTAAAAATTCAGACGAAAAAAATAGGTTCTCAGGCGTATTGATCAAGGCTATTCGCTCGTGACCCTGCTGAAGCACGTACTCTGTAATGAGTTGGGCGCCTTCGACCGTATTTTCTGCAACGGAGTAAAATTCGCCCTGCACGTTCGTAGTGCCAATGACGACAAACGGAAACTTTTTTTCCAGCAGCAGTTCAATCCGTTCATCACGCCGGCGAGGTTGAGCAATAATGATACCGTCGACGCGCCGGCTGTTGATCAGCCGCAGATAAGCCCAATTTTCTTCGGAACCCGGCGCTGAGGTTGACACTAGCAGGTCAAATCCTTGTTGCGCCCCTTCGGTGGTGATACCGGCTAATAATTCATTAAAGAATGAATCCGATGTTCGGGAATCTTGAGTGGGGAGGATAAAGCCAAAGGTGTAAGTGGGAGCGTAGCCCATTTCACGCGCCACGCGCTTGATATATTCGCGGGTTTCCTCACTGATATCATCATAATTATTTAAGGCTCTGGAAACCGCCGCGACCGATTTACCGACCGCTTCAGCGATATCTTTAAGGGTAACTCCGTCTCGGTTTGATTTGGTCTTTGATAACCGCTTGCTCATCAACTAAATCCTTTAAGTTAATGAGCATTATAAACTAAAAATTTTCAGGAGTCAAGAAGAAACTAAAAAGCCCGGTAAAAATTCTACCGGGCTTATCATTATTGTTATTTTTGTTGGATATGTGATGCTTATAGAACCTCTACTACAAAGGTGATCACGATATTTTTTTCAACTAACTGAATTTTATCCGTCTGCTGTGTTCGCCAGCACGCGTTGGCCTAACATCTTTGTTGTTATATTGGCCCAGTAATTACTTGGTATAAACTCCAGCTAGCCGCTGTATTTCCCAATCTGGTTCCACTATAGGGACCTCCTTTGGTCTGCTCAAGAGTTGCATTAATTATTGAACTCTTGGTACTATTATACTAAATATTCAACGCAGAGTCAAGGGGTTTTTAAATTTTGTTACATCTTTTTCAAAATTGGTCTTTTGATTGGGTGCGTTCCAAAATTTGGGAAAGCACAGGGGGCGCGCGGAGGGTATCCCCCCGAATCCCCCCAGGTTTGTCCCCGTTCCCTAAAATCTGGGACGCACCCCTTTGATTTATGTTTATTGTGTTCAAAACTGTTTATGGTATAATGTTGGCAACCTCTTAAACTTCCAACACGTATGAACGCGTCATGACAATCTTGACGGCTCACAGCTTAGGTAAATATTTCGGCGCGCAGGACATCTTTTCTGATCTTGATTTTGCCATCAGCCGAGGTGACCGGGTGGCCCTAGTTGGGCCGAATGGCACCGGCAAGACCACGCTGATTCGAATTTTGGCTGGTTTGGAGCCGCCTACCACCGGCCAACTCCATCAAGCTAAGAATTTAAAGGTGGGCTACCTGGAGCAGCATGCTTCGCTGGCTTCAACAACCGGAACGCTGTGGTCGCTGGCATTGAGCGCCTTTGCCGGGCTGCGCCGGCAAGAGGCGGAATTGCAAGCGTTGGAAGTTGAACTAGCCCACACCCCTGATGAACCGGCCCATAGTACACTCCTTGAAAAATATGGCGAGGCTCAAGCCCAATTCGAGTTAGCCGGCGGCTATACCTATGAGCAAACCACCCGCCAGGTTTTAACCGGTCTGGGTTTTGAAACCGAGGCGTATCACAAACCGCTGACCGAATTCAGCGGTGGGGAGCAAAGTCGCGCCCAACTAGCTCGTCTACTGCTGGAACAATCGGATTTACTCCTGCTCGATGAGCCGACGAACCACCTGGATTTGGCCTCGGTGGAATGGTTAGAGAGTTACCTGCAGAACTGGCCCGGTTCCGTTTTAGTGGTTGCCCACGATCGTTATTTTTTAGATAAAGTCGCCACCAAGGTGTTTGAACTTTCATTTGGATCCATTGAAACCTACAACGGGAATTTTACCCATTACACCCAACAACGCGCCGACCGTCTGGAACGCCGCCAGAAAGAGTATGAAGCTCAGCAGGCCTTTATCGCCAAGGAACAAGAGTTCATTCGGCGCAACCTGGCGGGTCAGCGAACCAGGGAGGCTCAAGGCCGGCGCAAACGCTTGGAACGTTTGGAAAAGTTGGATCGACCGGTTGAACAGAAGCAGATCAATCTCAATTTGCAAGCGCCGCTACGCTCCGGCGATCTAGTGATGGCGACTCACGATCTGGTCGTGGGTTATTCCAACCAGGCGCCGCTCTTTAGCAGCCCTGATCTGGAGATCAAACGGGGGCAGTGTGTGGCGCTATTAGGGCCAAATGGGGCCGGTAAAACCACGCTGGTCAAAACAGTGTTGGGACAAATTCATCCGGTAGCCGGGACCGTGAGATTTGGGGCGGGTGTCAAAATAGGGTATTATGCTCAGACTCATGCCGATCTTAATCTTAAAGCCTCGGTGCTGGATGAAATTCTATCCGTTAAAAATTTACCGGTCGGTGAAGCCCGCAATTTTCTGGGACGATTTCTCTTCTCGGGCGATGACGTGTTCAAACCGGTCGAGGCGCTGTCGGGCGGTGAGCGCAGCCGGGTGGCGCTGGCAAAATTAACGCTCACCGGCTCTAACTTTCTAATCCTGGATGAGCCGACCAACCATTTGGACATCGCCTCACAAGAAAATTTAGAAGCAGTCTTAAACGACTTTACCGGCACAATTTTACTCATCTCTCATGATCGCTACTTTGTCGAGGCCGTCGCCACCCATGTGTGGGCTATCGACGCGACGGCCAAATCGATCAACGCGATCAAGGGCGGTTATAGCAATTATTTGGCCTATCGCGAAGCTCAAAACGGTGACCTGAACCGCGTTGCGGATGAGGCGGCTAAACCCAAGGGGCAAATCATCCGCGACCAAACCAAGGCCGAAAAACGGGCTGCCGAGAAACGCGCCCGTGAGATTGCTGAAATAGAACGAGTCATTGAAGAAACCGAAGCCAAACTGGCGCATCTGGCTGAGGCCATCGAGGCGGCCAGTCTGGCCCAAGATATATCCAAAATTCAGAAACTGGGGCACGAGTATCAGGACACCGAAGCCAAGTTAGAGGCATTACTGACTCAGTGGGCTGAAATGGAGACGGCATAAATCTCACTAGGGGGTATAGGACAATGGCTGACAAAATAGTAATTGGTTTAACCGGTAATATTGCTACCGGCAAAAGTATTGTGATGCGGATGCTGCAAGAACTGGGAGCAACGCCCATCGATGCGGATAAATTGGTTCACCAATTGATGCAAAAAGGAGGACCGGTTTACCAAGCCATTGTTGAGGAGTTCGGCAAATATGTCCTGGATGAAAAAGGGCAAATAAGCCGGCCCAGATTGGGCAAAATTGTTTTTAGCCAACCCAATGCGCTGGCCAGGTTGGAAGCGCTAACCCATCCCAGCGTCATTAAGGAAGTCAAACGGCTCGTTGCCGAAGTCAAAAGCCCGGTGGTTGTTATTGAAGCAATCAAACTCTTTGAGTCAGGACTGGCCGATGAATGCCAATCAGTGTGGGTAGTGACCGCCCCGCCGGAAATGCAGTTACGACGGCTGGTCGAACGCCGGCGCATGGCCCCGGACCAGGCCAAGCAGCGGATCAGGGCCCAAGGTTCTCAACGGGAAAAAGCCATCAAAGCTGACATCATCATTGACAACAGTGGGGCGTTGGTCAAGACTTGGCAGATTGTAAAAAAGCATTACACTGATCTGGTTGAAGCCAACCGACCCGTCCAGGTAGCCCCGGAACCTGAACCGGTAGAAGCAGCGCCTACGCCGGCCCCTGAAAATTCGGCCAGTCTGGTGATACGGCGAGCCAAACGAGATGATCTGGGCGGAATGTCCAAACTGATCTCTACGGCAACCGGCGGCACTATCGATCCGGACATCAGTGATATGATGGAGTCGCTTTTTTCCAGGGCGTATCTGGTGGCGCTTAGCGGCGGGCAAATTGTGGGAATGGTGGGCTGGCAAACCGAAAACCTGGTCGCCGGTCTACAGGACTTCTATATGATAAACGAGTCGCTGTGGTCAACTGTGGCTGAAAAAATGCTGAGCAAGGTGGAAGAAGAAGTTGACAGCCTGTCCTGCGAGGTGGCGCTGGTCTTTGTATTGAACCAGGCTGGTCAAAAACCTATCGAGTTTCTGGAAAGCCAAAGCTACGAACGCGCCGAGAGTTCGACCCTGATTCCCGATTGGCGAGAAGCAGCAGTTGAATGGCAACCGGAAAGTAGTATTTTACTGTACAAAAAATTACGCGAACAGCGTATTATGGTGCCAATGTAATTTTGGGGAGCAATGTTAAGTATGGAAGCGATAAAAAATTTTGCAGGCAATCATCCGCAGCTAACCTCGTGGATTGTGTTAGCCATCGGCATGGTGATTATTTTGGTCTGGTCGGCCAGGGATGTCGGCTTTACCACCGGCCAGTGGGCGGCTTTGATTGTGACCACTATTCTCCTGGCCGGCGCTTGCGTGTGGATTATCGGTTGGGAAGATGATGAGGATGAAGTGGTAGAAGAGTAAAAGGGCTGACAGTCACTTCCTGACGAACTCAAGTGACTGTCAGCTTAATTCAACTAAAGAAATTGATTTTAGGAGTAGGCTATCGTTGATGGGGATAGCCTACTCTTTATTTTGCCCTGAAATGGTATCGAGATGAACCCGGCCAATATGTTCCAGCGTAACCGGCGGATCAGTCTGCGGCGTCCAGAAAAAGCGGGCGCTTTGCAGGTCTTGGGTGAGTTGCCCATTAAGGATGAACGGCTCACTAATAGGTTGGCCAAAACGAACGCTGCCGCCGTGCGCATCGAAGTAGGTTAGAAAATCGCCGCTGAGAGTGTGTCCGGTTTCGGCAAAGTAGTGGCTATTCGGTGAGGCGCCGGGAATGGTTGCCGAATTGATCGGCGGCCGGCGACGCTGGAGTAAATCACCCAGCCAGCCGACCGTAACGCGATAGGCCGGCTCATTTTCCGGATGGTATTCCAAGCGACCGTTTTCAAAATATTGAACATGCCAGCCATCGACAATAATGATCTCGGTTAGTGGCTGGCCCAAACTGTTAACCCCGCCATAAACCTCGGAGAAGTGATGGAATTCTTCATTAATACTCATATCTGTTGCCTCACGCCTTGAGTGGCTATTTCCGGATAAAGGCGAGCAGGCCATCATCAAAATCAAAGGCAAACTCAGCATAAGAATTTGCATGCAAAAATGCACTTTGACCACACCCACTTTAATAGCCGCGCCGTAAGATGGCCAAGTAGTACTTTCTAACCAGTTTCTTAACATCCTAACCAAAGATTTAATTTTCTAACTACTTTCCTATAAAGTTCACGTTCAGTTTTTATTGTCTCATGTTATATTCTAACTAAAGTTATAGAAAATTTTTTATTCTTAATTTGACCATGCAATCCTTCTCCTCCATTACATTCTGAACTTCATTACCCCAGGCACATTAATCAAACCCAGGACTGTATCTCAATTTCTGATCTTAGTAAGAATCAGTTTTACGGATCATTAACAATTAAATTTATTCAAGACCAGCAATTTTTTCGACTTACATCCAAAAAATCTTCGGAAGGAAATGGTGATGAGGGCTCACAAATTGCACAAGTTACTTTTTATGATCATGACTTTGATACTTGCGGGATTCACCAGTCAAACTGAATTAGTCAAAGCGGCATCTAATTTTACCGTTAGAGAGTTCGATTTCACTAAAAAGGAACCTATTGCAGCAGCGATATTAGTGGGAACAAATTTTGTCAACCAACAAGAGACTCAGATAGATATAGCAAATTATAGTAGTGCTTTGATTGCCAGTTCAGCTATAACCATTACCAAAGTTGCTAAACCGTCATCAGTCCCAGAAACAGGAGGCGTAGTCACTTTCACCATAACCATATCGAATAGTCATATCGAGACAGGTACACTGGAGTCGCTGGCCGACTCAACCTTTGGCAATCTGGGCTTACGGCCAAGTTGTAGTGTAACTCAAACGCTCCTTCCGTTGGTTGGGGTTTATCGTTGTGCATTTACAGAGACTTTACAAGGTAACTCTAGCGGCCCCTCTCACCAAAATATAGTAACGGCGACAGTCTCTTATTCATCGACTGCGCCTATTTCCGATACCGATACAGCCGTCGTTACTTTTACAAATGTTCTCCCCAACATTAGCGTCCAAAAAGACAATGATGCCAATGGAGATCTAACCTTTTCCGATGCCGAAGAATCGCCGCAGGGAGGTGTCGCAGTTCCGTTCAAAGTTACGATAACCAACCATACGGCTGAAGATGTGACTATCGACGCCATTGTCGATGACACCCACGATTTAACCAATTCAGATTGCGCCAGTAAGGTGGGCAAAGTACTAACCGCCAGTACCTCAACAGTCTGTACCTTCTCCGGCACTATTCCTAATAAAGATAACATTACCGAAACAAATATAATTACTGTTACCGTCTCCGATGATGATGGGTCGTCTGTCTCGGTTGCCGATACATCAACCGTGACCACGTTTGATGTTAAACCCCAACTCACCGTGTTAAAAACAGCCTCGCCAACGTCGCTGACGGAACCGGGGGGCGATGTGACTTTTACGGTTTCGATCACTAACACCAGCCTTGAAACCATAACCCTCAACGCACTGAGTGACTCCGAATTTGGCAATTTGAAAGGACAAGGTGACTGTTTTGCAACAACTCATTCCTTGAACGCCGAGGCTAATTACACCTGCCAATTTACGGAAACGATCGCCGCCAATTTTGGTGATGTATCACACGTAAACACAGTTACGGTCACTGCCGCTGATGACGATAATAATTCAACCATCGCTGAGGACACAGCCACCGTGACTTTTATTGATACACCTTCGTCTCTGGTCGTCAGCAAAAAAGCTAATCCTACCCATGTTCCTGAGCCGGGTGGAATTGTTATTTTTTCGGTTGTTGCTACGAACACCAGCCCAGTAGATAGTATTACCGTCAATTCGATTAGCGATGACAAATTTGGCAACATCGAGGAAAGCTGCTTTCCTGAAATGCCCACCTCAATTGGACCGGGCAAAAAATTAATTGCTCTTTTTTCCGCTTGGTGGAAGGCGATGGGGGGGAGACCCATACCAATACTGTAACCGTTTCCGGAGTTGATGATGATGGCCAATCTGTTGGGGCTACCGCCAGCGAGGACGTAGCCATAGAAAACGTTGACAACCCCATATTGGCCTCGGTGACGGCTGAACCTACTTCTATTTTTGAGCCAAGCGGCTTAGTCACCTTTACTGTGGTGATCACCAACCCATCAGACGCCGATACTGTTACCATCGACACCTTGAAGGACAACCTGGCTGGCGATTTGAATGGACGGGGGAGTTGTATGATTCCCCAGACCATTGATGAAATGGAGCAGTATGAATGTGTCTACACGGCCATAATTACCGGCGATGCCGGAGATCCGCCTATACCCAACATTGTCATAGCCTCCGGTAAAGACAGCGATAACCAACTGGTCAATGACACCGGGGTAGCCTATGTGTCAATTATTGACGTTGACTCCTCTATTGAAGTGACCACAACCGCCGATCAGACCTCGCTACCGGAGCCAGGCGGAACGGTAGCTTTCACAGTTAAGGTCAAAAACACTTCTCTGGCCGATAGTGTAATAATTAACAGCCTAATCGACTCGGTTTACGGCAATCTGGCTGGCAAAGGCAACTGCGTTACAGGTGCTAATCTCTCACCGAACACGACTTATCAATGTACCTTCTCCGGTAACTTCACCGGCCAACCGGGGGCTTCGCAAACTAACTCTGTCAGGGCCGATGTCACCGATAGTGACAATAAATCCTTCTTCCAAGAAAGCAATGATGTCACGGTCTCAATCATCGATGTTCCCTCAGCGATTGAGGTCACGACAACTGCTACTCCATCATCGTTGCCGGAACCGGGAGGGTTGGTTAATTTTACGGTGCAAGTTAAAAACAAATCCACGGCCGACACAATCACCCTCTTGAGCTTGTACAACGATGTTTATGGTAACTTGGACGGCAAGGGTACCTGCTCCGGGGGAGGCAATATCGCACCCAGTAGTCAATACCAATGTAACTTCACCAGCGACGTCAGCGGAGTGCAAGGACAATCGAAAACCAGTACTGTCACCGCAAATGTTCAAGATGATGATGGGCAGAGTCTAAACGATTCCGATAGTACTACAATAACAATTGGGGCGCGGTTTATCCAAAAGATCAATTTACCGATCTTAATGAAACCGGGATCAGTCCTACTTTCCATTCAAAACGATAATACCGGCGGCAACGTCGTCTTCACGGTTATCGGAATTGGGATAAGCTGTACCGTACCGAACAACAAAACACAATTCTGTGGGAGTTTTCCGCCTGGCACTTACAATGTTAAGGCACAAAGCCCCTGTGGGGCTGCGACAGTACAAAAAGTTTATGGTAGTGGCCCCCAAACTACTCGGATTTTTTGTCAATAGCTAGTAGATCGCAATGCCCCTTTCGATACGGGAGCGATAGGTTCGGCCTACTCAGGTTGCGGCGGGCTATTACCCACCAGGTCAAGAGATGTAAATAGTAAAGAATTTAGGATCAACAGCAATGAGCAGTTATCGCAAAAAACCATCAAATCCTTTTGTAGCCAACGGAGCGTTGCCACCAGACTCACCGGTTTACATTGACCGTGAGGCCGATCAGGAGCTATACCAGGCCAGTCACGCCGGGCGACTCTGTTACGTTTTTGCGCCACACGATATGGGTAAATCCAGTCTGGCTTCTCGGACAGCCTGGAAACTCAAGAAAGAAGGCGCCCATACGGCCATTATCACCCTTAGTGGTCTGGATGACAGCACCAGCCTTGAACATCTTTATCTATGGCTGACTAAACGTCTTAAAGCCCAACTCAATTTTACTACCGATCCAACAACCTGGTGGTCCCAGCAAAATACCCCTGATTTGGTGGAACGGCTCAAATTATTCTTTAAAGATGTAATACTGACCGAAATACAGGGTCAAATAGTAATTTTTATCGATGAAGTCAATATCCGTATTAAGGATTTAAAGTTTGTGAAAGATTTGCTGATGGCGATCGAGACCCTTTACCGTGAGCGCGACGATCAACCAGCCTTAAATCGTCTAACTTTTGTTCTACTGGGCGTGATGACGCCCGATATGTTACCAGAAAAAATCAAGCGGTTTATTGTGACCAACGGTCAATCGATTGCTATTGATGAGTTTAGTCGGCCAGCAGCGCAAAAGCTGGAGCAGCATTTAGAGGCTATCCATGCCGACAAAGGTGCGGCCATTTTTGATCGTGTCTATTATTGGACCCATGGTCACCCCTATTTGACTCAACGGTTATGCCAGGTCATAACCGACATCGGTGATGTCCACTGGGATGACGAGCGGGTCGATAATACCATACAGGCGCTTTTTCTGTCGTCGGCCTCGCAAATTAATGAACCGAATATTCAAGCAGCTGAACAGCTTATTGATAGTAGCCCTCACCAGCGTCAACTGTTAAAACTTTACCAACGAGTTTTAACTAACAACAGAGTTTCGGACGATAATGACTCTCAGCTACAAAATCGCTTGAAGATATCCGGTGTCGTTACCAGCGAAAACGGGTCGCTGCGCGTTCGCAATAAAATTTATGAGGCGGTTTTTGATCAGGCGTGGCTAACAGCTCACCAACCAACCAACTGGAATCGGCATTTAATGATCACTCTTATCTTACTAATGATTGTCGCCATCGGAGCTACTGGCTTCTACACCTATCAACAACATCAAAAAGCAATGGCCGCTCAAGAGTTTGTCGATAACTTTCATGCAGCCTCAAGCCCGGAGCAAGAGATAGCCAGCCTGGCCGGGTTATTCAATCTTAGCGGGCACGAAAGCAAAGCTAAGGAACTATTTTACCAAGAGCTTAGTCCTGAAGAGCAGTTGAACCTGTTCGATTTATCGAGTCCGGAAAATGTTGGCGAAGAATTAGTTACAGTCGTAAAAAATCTTTACCGGGACGATCACTTGATAAATAATGACCAAAATAACGCCCTTCTTCGAGCTATGACCGAACCGTTAAATTATTTGGAGTATTCTCCTACCCTCCGGTCAGTTGAATTAGAGTTAGAAATTAAACAGTGGCTGCGCGGACGCGAAATTTATCTAACCCAGGGCGAATTATCGCAGGCAATCCAGGCTTATGATACGGCCATCCGCATCGATGGGAATAATCCCGGCCTCTATTTTGATCGAGCGTTAACCTATGCCGCTCAGGAAAAATCGGAGCTGGCTCTGGCTGATTTTATCACTACACTAAGTTTGGATGATGGCTGGCAAGAGTCGATCCAACAAGCGGTTCTCAACGATCCGAACCTTTATGAAACGCTGTGGGCCAATGCCAATGCCTACCGATCGCTAACCGGTATGGTGCCAACGCCAACCCATACACCCACGCAAACTTTAACACCAACCATGACCCCGTCTCCAACAGCTACTTTTACTCCATCGCCGACAACAACGCCAACACCTCGCCCCACAGAAACTCCCACCGCAATTCCAATTATAACTGAACCGACCTCCACGGCGACATCAGCCCCGCTTTATGTTCCAACCGCTACGCCGGCTCTACCGACGGGGCAATTTACTTTGCTCAAACCCTTGTCGCTAACGGACCCCTCTTATGGTGTAACCACTTTTGAATGGACCTGGACCGGCGATCTCCCGGAGGACTACGGTTTTGAAGTCCGTGTCTGGCGAGACGGAAATTACCAAGCGGGGGTCCATAATGCCATACTTGATAATCAAAACGGAAATATTAAAGAAGTCGGCGAAAATCATTATCAACTAACCACCGATATTACCGACGCCGCCGGAGTTGAACGCCAAAGCGGGGTCTATAACTGGACGGTGGCGGTGGTACAGATTAGCCCCGATTACACAGATATCGGCCAGCAAGCTGACGCCGTTCAGATGCGCTATGCGGCTCCTGGCCCCAGCGGGGGTGGTGGCGGCAGCAAGGATGAGGGTGGTGGCGGAAAAAGCGTCGGCATTGACTAATCCCGTTTAACTGAATACAATAAATCTAAATTTTATGCCCATCGGAAATCCGATGGGCTTTTTGTTGAGGAGACTTATGCGTATTGGAATTATTGGCCTACCAAACTGCGGCAAAACCACCATATTTAACGTCTTAACAGGCGGAAAGGCCCCGACTGCGGCCTACACCGGCGGCACGTTTCAGGTGAACACTGCTGTGGTTCCCGTCCCCGACCCGCGGGTTGACGCTTTGAGCCAGATGTATAACCCCCAAAAAACCACCTATGCCAGAGTTGAGTATGCCGACATTGCCGGTTTGAGTGGTAGTACCGACGACCAGACCAAAGGCGTCGGTTTGAGCGGCGAGTTAATGAACGCTATCGCCAATAACGATGCGCTACTGCACGTGGTTCGCGTCTTTGAAGATGAAACGGTGCCCCATTCGCTGGGTAGTGTCAACCCGGCCCGCGATATAGCCAGTTTAGACTCGGAACTTAGCTTGTCAGACCTAAGCAAAATTGAAAATCGGTTGGAACGTTTAGAGGTAAGTTTAAAGAAAGGGAAAGCTATTCCCACCTTTGAAGATGACCAGAAAGAATATGAAATTTTAAGTCGACTCAAGCCACACGTAGAGCAGGGACAGCCGATCCGAGATTTTGAGTTAACACCAGATGAAGAGAAACGACTGCGCGGTTTTCAATTTTTGAGTGCTAAACCGGTACTGATTATCTTTAATCTCGGTGACGAAGCCGAGCCGCCTAATATTGATTATCCACACCAAAAAAGCAAGACAACTGCGATTAGAGGCCGTTTGGAAATGGATATTGCCCAACTGGAAGATGAAGATGACCGGACGATGTTCATGGAAGAGTATAATTTGACTGAACTCAGCACGGCTCGCATTATCCGCGAAAGTTATGACTTGTTGGGGCGCATGGTCTTCTTCACCACCGGGGAAGATGAAGTGCGTGCTTGGGAGGTAACCCAAAACGCCCCGGCCATCGAATGCGCCGGCGCTATCCATTCTGATCTGGCCCGTGGATTTATCCGGGCCGAAGTCACTAGCTACGATGATTTAATGGCGGCCGGCTCAAATGCAGCAGCCAAAGCAGCCGGCAAGGTTAGGCTGGAAGGCAAAGATCACATCGTTCATGACGGCGATATTATCGTAGTCAGGTTTAATGTCCAAAAATAGTTACTGCCCAGGCCAGACCTTATAGGTTTCCAAGCGCTAATTTTCACATGGCACTTATTCCAACCTGAAAGAGGTGTTGACTCAAACATAATTCAAAAACCTATAAGGTCTTATGTTGGCCTCTCCCACCCCACAATTGTAAGATTTACCCTCCTTTACCGGTCTGTAGGATACATTATTATCGTACCCAATTATTGTACCCATTTTAAACCAAACGTTCTAATAAGAATCTAACAGTAAACCTGTATACTTACTCTAATCAACATGGAATATAGAACTCAAGGAGTGCAAAGTTCATGCTTAATTTTTTGGATGACATAACCGAACCAACCGACTTGAACGACCTTGTGGTTGATGAACTGCCTATCTTGCCTTTACGCGGAACCGTAGCGTATCCGTTTGTGGTTATACCGTTAAGCATTGGGGTAGCCCGTTCAATTGAACTGGTTAAGTGGGCTGTCGAAAACGGCAGCATGATCGGGCTAATCACGTCTAAAGAACCCAAACTTGATGAACCCAGCCCTGATCAGCTTCACCAAACGGGGATTGTAGGCCGTATTCACCGCGTTATCCGCAACGACTCAAGCGGCAAAGACACTCTGCAAATTATCGTCCAGGGCCTTGAACGGATCAAAGTGACCGAGTGGACCGAAACCGACCCATTTCTGAAAGCCAAGGTATCGCTTGCACCTGACATCGCTCCGGACGATAAATCAGTTGAAATCGAAGCGCTCAGGCGCCGTATGGTAGAGCTTTCTCAGGCGATTGTTGAACACATTCCACAGCTCCCCAATGAAATCTCCCAATATCTCGATCAGGTAGAAGACCCGCGCATCATCATCTATACTGTCGCCTCAAATCTGCGGATGAGTTTGGAAGACCAGCTCAAAGTCTTAACGGAAGACGAACTGACCGCCAAAATGGCCCACCTGATCCGGTTAATGAGCCGTGAGTTGGAAGTTTTAGAAATTGGTCAGCATATCCGTTCTGAAACTCAAGAAGAATTGGATAAAACGCAGCGTGAATATTACCTGCGACAGCAACTACGAGCTATTCAAAAAGAGTTGGGCGAAGAGGATGATGAAGCCGTCATCCGCGAATATGAAGAAAAAATTGAGACCTCCGGTATGCCGGAGGAACCGAAAAAAGAGGCTTTACGCGAACTAAAACGCCTGGAAAAATTACAGCCTCAATCGGCCGAATTCGGCGTTATCCAGACGTATTTGGATTGGATGGTCGAACTGCCTTGGCAGGCCGTAACAGACGATAACCTGGACATCAAACACGCTCGAGAAGTTCTCAACGCCGATCACTATGATATGGACGATGTAAAACAACGCATCTTAGAATACTTAGCTGTGCGTAAGCTGCGCCTGGAGCGGAATGTCGAGGATAGTGTTGAGGAAGGCCACGAACAAGACCGAGCCGGCGGTTCGATCTTGCTTTTTGTGGGACCACCCGGCGTCGGCAAAACCAGCTTGGGCCGCAGTATTGCTCGCTCATTAGGTCGCGAATTCACCCGGATGAGTTTAGGCGGCGTGCGCGATGAAGCTGAAATTCGAGGGCATCGTCGCACCTACATCGGTGCTATGCCGGGGCGAATTGTTCAGGCGTTGAAGCGAGTTAAGGTTCGTAATCCGGTTTTTATGCTGGATGAGGTCGATAAGATCGGCTCCGACTGGCGGGGCGACCCCAGCAGTGCCTTATTGGAGGTGCTGGACCCCCAACAAAATTACGCTTTCCGCGATCACTATCTGGATGTGGATTTTGACTTGAGCAAAGTGATGTTCATCGCCACGGCCAATACGCTGGATACAATTCCCGCACCGCTGCGCGACCGCATGGAAATCATTCAGCTCGATGGCTATACCGAGTTTGAAAAGCTTGAAATTGCTAAGGGCTATTTAATCCCACGCCAGATTAAAGCGAACGGCTTGCGCGACAACGAAATTGAATTTAATGATGATGGCCTCAAGAAGATTATTCGCGACTACACTCGCGAAGCCGGCGTACGTAATTTGGAACGAGAAATCGGCCGGGTAGCCCGAAAAGTGGCGACCAAAATTGCCGGGGGTGAGTTTGATGCGTCGGCAGCGGACGGTGATGCATTAATAAAAATTGATACCCAACAGATTTCGGACTACCTGGGCAAACCCAAATTCCATTTTGAAGCGGCCCTGCGCACGGAAAAGGCGGGAGTAGCCACCGGATTGGCTGTTACAGCGGTAGGCGGCGACGTACTCTTTATCGAGGCCAGTGCCATGCCGGGCAAAGATCGATTAACGCTTACCGGTCAGTTGGGTGACGTGATGAAAGAGAGCGCCCAAATTGCACTCAGTTATGTCCGCTCTCACGCCGAAAAATTTGGAATCGACTCGGAAAAGTTCAACAATACCGACATTCACCTGCACGTACCTGCCGGAGCCGTCCCGAAAGATGGCCCCTCGGCCGGAATTACAATGGTCACTGCCCTGGTTTCGTTGATGACTGATCGTCCAATCCGGTCGGATGTGGGGATGACTGGGGAAGTTAGCCTGCAAGGCCAAGTCTTACCGATTGGCGGGCTGAAGCAGAAAGTTTTAGCAGCCCACCGGGCCGGCCTTAAAACGGTAATTTTTCCGAAACTCAACGAAGCTGATTTGGACGATGTGCCGGCTGATGTTCGTCAACAAATGACGTTCCATCAGGTGGAAACGGTTGATGAGGTCTTTCAACATGCGCTAAGTTCACCCACCCCTTTTGAAGTGGCTCTGAACAAAGCCATTGATCCAGCCCTGGTGCAGGCCGTGCCGTTAAATTAAGTAAAATCAAGATGACTATCTAAAAAGCCGCCCGATTGGGCGGCTTTTTAGATTCTTGACATAAAAACATCGTAAAAAGTTATCAACAGTTATCCCAAATTATCCTCAGACATATACGCATTAAATGACAAAGTTATCAACAAATTATCCACACCTGAAAACACCTTTGACATAACTATTCTTAAAAAAATTTAATCGGAATTTCTTTTTAAGGTAGAACTATTGAATCTAACTTTAACTTTTGATAAAATGCTATCCACCTCTTGCGAGGAACGAATGAAATCTGTTTTTCTGCAAGATAGCTAGTTTAGTAACCTGTAATTTCCTCGACCACCAGCTATTATAGCACCAACCTGGTTGCCACTTAAAAATTAGCGTCCAGAAACTTTAATTTAAAAAAGTAACCCCGCGTCAATCAAAAGACTTTATTTTGTCTGTTTGCCGTTTGTTTAACTTGTAAACGCAAACAAATGTGATAAACAAATAAGGGTAAGAGTACGTTCATTAAAAAGAATTAGTGAGCACGCTCTTAATACTATTCGGTGATATCGTAGCTTCACGATCACGATTATCCCCATAGGTAAATTGCCACGGAAAGCAGTTTGGCCTGCATTTTCCTTATACAGGAAGGCTGCATTCAAAGGATACAAGGACGAGGAGATAATCAGGCTAAAATGGACTACTACGACAAACCAGAGGAATAGTAGGAGAATCTCAATGTCAATCAATACTGACCAAGTTTGGCAAACTGCGTTAGGCCAACTGCAGCTACAAATGACCCGTGCCACCTTTGATACCTGGGTCAAAGACACTTATATCGTCGAACAAGAAGATGATTATCTGGTAATTGGAACCAAAAATGTTTTCGCCAAGGATTGGCTCGAAAATCGATTATCTAATACAATTAGCCGGACTCTGGCCAGTGTGCTTGGACGCCCGGTTGGTATCGAATTTATCGTCGACTCAGTCAACGGGTCCGGAAATTCGCATCTCGTTGAAGAAGATGAAAGTGATGAACCGACCTTCATTCAATCCACACCAGGGCCAAGAAACTCTTCAATGAGTAACGGCAATGGCAGCCAGCCGGGTAGCAAAGATAAATTAATGCTGAATAATAGGTACACCTTTGATCAGTTTATTGTAGGCGCTTCAAATCGTTTAGCTCATGCCGCCTCTTTGGCCGTGGCCGAAAAACCGGCTGATGCTTATAACCCGCTGTTTCTCTACGGGGGGGTTGGCTTGGGCAAAACTCACCTACTACAAGCCGTAGCACATTTCGCCCTCAAAAAAGGGCAGCATGTCATTTACACCACCTCGGAAGCCTTTACCAATGATTTGATCAATGCCATCCGCACTCAGTCAACCGAAAATTTCAGAGAACGGTATCGGAACACTGATTTCTTACTCATTGATGACATTCAATTTATTGCCGGTAAAGAAAGTACTCAGGAAGAGTTTTTTCATACGTTCAATACGCTGCATTCATCCGGTGGTCAAATTGTATTGACCAGCGACCGTCCCCCGAAAGCCATTACTACCCTGGAAGAACGACTTCGCTCCCGTTTTGAATGGGGGCTTCTGGCTGATATCCAACCACCCGACCTGGAAACCCGAATTGCCATCCTCAAATTTAAGGCTGAATCCCAAAACACGCAGGTACCCGGTGATGTTCTGGAGTTTGTCGCCCGACGAGCCCAAAACAACATTCGCGAGTTGGAAGGGGCGCTGACTAAAGTGATCGCCCATTCCCACATGTTGCGTCAGGAGATTACGTTAGATTTGGCTGAAAAGGCTTTACAGGATATCGTCTCGCGTCAGGCGGAATTAACAGTAGAACAGGTTATTGTCGCCGTGGCCGAATATTATCGCATGGATGAACAAACCCTCATTGGCCGAAATCGTAGCAAAGATGTATCTGCCGCACGGCAAATGGCCATGTACTTGGCCCGTGAAGAAACAGGGGCCTCCCTCCCTCATATAGGCGAAGTTTTAGGCGGCCGAGACCACACCACCATTATGCATGGTTGGGAAAAAATAGCGTCTCGGATTGAAGAAAATGATCAACTCCGTCGTGAGATGTTAGCTATTAGAGAGATTATTTATTCACATAGTCCGCTATAGTGAATCCTGCTCCATCACTACAAATTGTGAAAAAACATACCATTTGTGGATAACCATACCCCAAACTGTGGATAAGTGATTCCTATTGGGGATAACCCTTCCAAAATCAGTTGGGTCGCTGCTAGGTGCTTGGTGGCGACCCAATTTTGTTTCCCGGCGAAAAGCTCCAAGTATCTGTTCCTTTCAACATTTTACAAACTGAACAAAATCTAATCAAGATAATTACTGCAACCGCAGTGTAGTGCTAATTGTCCATTTTATCGCTAATGTTAAATTACCCACAAATTATGTGGATAACTGGCTTATAACTGTGGATAAGTAAGGACAGTTGGGGATAACTTCTATTTTTTTAAAGTAAGGGTTTTTTCATTCAAATTCATGCCCCCACATATAGACGAAAAAAAATAGTGTCCCCCTAGATGTAGAGTCGTTAAAAATAGTTAAATTTGACAAACTCTCTAAAATTTACCTGTTCCGAGTTATCCAAAATTATCCAAAAATCAATCCACATGCATAATTAAGCACATATATCAATATAGCCGACTCTATTAATAACCACCCTACTACCCCTAGTAGGGCAACCAAGGTCAAGCCCAACTTATCCACTTATCAACAGCCCCTACTATATATTACTAATATATATATATTTATGGGGAATAAACTGTGAATATCATGACTAATGACGTATATCTAACTTTGAGGTATAATTATTCCACAACCAGCCCTTATTCTAAGCGAAGAACAATTATGATGTCATTGAAACGATGGGTATTACTTTCAATAATCATCGCGGTCGCTAGTTTTACCGGCCTGTACTACATCCTTACTCAGGTTTGGCCGGATCAAACCACGCTCTTTGCTCAACCGCAGTTGCTTATGCTGTCGATGATGTTTATGGGTTTAACCTCAGCAACCGTACCGGTCACGGCTTATTTGAATTATCGCTTTGCCAAAGGCAACTGGCGCGAACGTGATAAAGCTCGGCTGCTGCGTCAAGGAGCCTGGGTAGGGTTGTCCGGGGTGCTGTTGGCCTACATTCAATTGGTCCGGGCTTTGAATTGGGCCGTTGCCATTGTGCTGGTGGGTGTTTTTATTTTGATCGAACTATTTTTCTTAACGCGAGAATAAATGTTTCAAGCCGAATTACGTAAACTTCCCAGTGTTAATAAATTACTCCAAACCGAAGAACTCACCCGTTTAACCCACCAGCACGGCCGTGAAATTGTGGTCGATGCCGCTCGTACCGAATTAGACCTGGCCCGCCAACAAATTATGGCCGGCCACCCGACCCCCGCGCCGCTACTCACAGAAGCGATTACCAAGCGGGTCGCCGCCCTAACCCAACCCACCCTGCGTCCCGTTATTAACGCCACCGGCGTTATTATCCATACCAATCTGGGCCGAGCCTTGCTCAGCCGGCGTGCCCAGGCGGCGATGGTCCAGGCGGCTTCGGCCTATTCTAATCTTGAATACAATTTGGAGGCCGGCTCGCGTGGTTCGCGCTACGTTCATGCCGCCGATTTACTTTGCCGCTTAACCGGTGCGGAAGCGGCTCTGGTGGTTAACAATAACGCCTCGGCTGTGGTATTGACCCTGATGGCGCTGGCTCAAGGCCGACAGGTACTGATCAGTCGCAGCCAACTGGTGGAAATTGGCGGCGGCTTTCGCATCCCCGATATTATGGCCCAATCCGGAGCCAAATTGGTGGAAGTCGGCACCACCAACCGCACCTACGTGCGAGATTACGAGCAGGCGCTCGATCCCGCCGAACTGGGCTTAATTTTAACCGTCCACCACAGCAACTACCAGATTACCGGCTTTACCGCTCAACCCTCGTTGGCTGAATTAGCCGATCTGGCTCATCGTCACCAGTCGCTGTTTATGGAAGATCTCGGCTCCGGCACCTTGCTGGATACCGCCCCCTTCGGCCTGGCCCACGAACCCACTATTCAGGAAAGCATCGCCGCCGGGGTCGATATAGTGACCGCCAGCGGCGATAAACTGCTGGGCGGGCCTCAAGCCGGGCTAATTTTGGGCCGAGCCGATCTGATCGCCCGCTTGAAAAAGCATCCGCTCACCCGCGCCATCCGTGTAGACAAGACCACGCTGGCCGCGCTGCAAGCCACGCTATTCGCCTATTTGGAAAACAAAGCCACTGAAGAAATTCCGGTATGGCGCATGATTGCCGCTGAATCGAAAACACTGGCTCGACGGGCGCGTAATTGGCTAAATGCCCTTAGACGCGAATGTGGTTCGGCTGAGGCCGCACTGGAAATCATCGACACCATCTCCACTGTCGGCGGGGGGAGCCTGCCCGGCCAAACCTTGCCGACCAAAGCATTGGCTATTTCAGGCCCGGCAATTGATGATTTGGCCGAGCGGCTTCGCCGGCCCGAAGCGGCTGTCCTGCCGGTTGTCGCCAGAATAGAAGCCGAGCGCTTGGTGCTTGATCCACGGACCGTCTTACCGGAGCAGGATCAAGCACTGGTCGAGGCTACAGTGCATGCCTTGGCCCGTTGGGGGTAGAGAATTTGCCATTTGTTCACAGGCTGTGGATAAATTGGCCAGTTATCCACAGGTTATTCATAGATTGAGTTATATGATGAGCTTATTTAAAAGACGGTTCGGTTAATGGGAACGCTTTATATCGTTCCTACGCCGCTCGGTAATTTGGAGGATATTACCCTGCGGGCGTTGCGTATCTTAGGCGAAGTGTCGCTGATTGCGACTGAGGATACGCGTACTACCGGCCGGTTACTCAAGCATTACAACATCCAAGGCCGGATGGTTAGCCACCACGAGCATTCTCGACCGGCTCAACTTGAGCAGATTTTGACCGCACTCGATGAAGGCGATGTAGCCCTGGTCTCTGAGGCCGGTACGCCGCTGCTGTCAGACCCCGGTTATGAACTCGTCCGCTTAGCGGTCCAACGCGGTATCAACGTGGTGTCGCTGCCCGGTCCCAATGCGATTACAACGGCCTTGGCCGCCAGTGGGCTGCCGCCTTACCCCTTTTTGTTTGCCGGATTTCTCCCCCGTAAAGCGACCGAGCGTCGTCATTTTTTGCAGGACCTGGCCTCCCAACGGGCTACCCTGGTTTTTTTTGAGTCGCCCCATCGCTTTCAAAATGCCCTGACCGATATGGCCGAAATCCTGGGCGCTGAGCGCTCGCTGGCCGTAGGGCGAGAACTGACTAAACTGTACGAAGAAATCTGGCGCGGTACGCTGGCCGAAGCATTAGTCGCCTGGGCCGACCGTGACGTACGAGGGGAGATCACACTGGTAGTGGCGGGAGCTGCGCCTCCGGCCGAATGGGATCAGGCCCAGGTCGAAACAGCTCTAGCTCAGGCTTTTGCTGCCGGGAAAACGTCGAAAGAGGCCGTTGACCAGATTAAAACCCAAAGTGGTTGGCCTAAGCGTGAAGTTTATGCGTTGGCCCAGACTATAAAGAATAGCAGCAAGTAGATTCGCAAGATAGGAGAACTTATTACGTGTCGATCTCAAAAAGTAATGCCAGACGATTGACTAAGACGGGGTTGGAGTTTGGGGCCAGAGTTTTACGCGGCGTTTTAATTGAGGGGCCAGACGGTTTGGAAATCGATAAAAAAAATGTGGCCGAGTGGCTGGCGCAACACACCGACTCTGAACTGATCTTGATCGCAGCCCCCATCGACCGGGGAAACTTCGACGGTCACGTCAGAAGCTGTTACACTTGTGGTCGAGATTTCAAAGGGGATGAGTGCCCCTACTGCGCCGAAGTCCGCGGCAGACTACGGCAGTAGGCGGAGAGCTATCTCAGATAATAAACTTCGACAGTTTCTCCGAAATTTGCCGGCATTGGTGGCGAATCATTCCCAAGGGAACATTGGTGCTAAGCGCCAGAGACAGCAAGACCCCCTCACTCAGCGTCAGTGTATACAGCCGATAGGCTCCGCCCTCGTGGATGCTTTGGGTAAACCGGCCCGCTCGCTCGCCTAAAAATCGCGCGGCCTGGGCCGCAGCCTGTGAACTTTGCGCTACCAAGACCGCCAAATCCTCACACTGCGTTCGGTTTAACATACCCGCTTGCGCAATTAAATTCACCCCGGCTATCAATAAAATCGCTTCAGCCCGCACTTCCCGATTTAAGTCACTAAGGATACGTAATATTTCCGTTTCACTGGCTCGCAAATACCGAACTGTCTCCTGAGGCACAACCGGAATATTAAGATTAGGGGCATAGTTATCGAGCGCCGATGTAGAAGGTACCGGGGGGGGAGCTTTGTTGTCGCTCAACGCTGCCGGCGCTTCGGCCGCGACCGGTTGCGGAACCGATACAGGGGCTACCTGGGGGGCTTTGCGACCTAGCGCTTGGTTGACCAGGTCGGGTAGATCGCCAACAAAAAAGGGTTTGGGTAAAACCCCGTTGATCTCCAAATCTTGCAGATATTCCGGCAAATTTTGGCCGATCATCGGGATCAACATAATTTTGGTCGTATTTTTCGTATGGCGAATAGCCTGAACTAACTGTTCTGGCTTCATATCGGGCAGGCCCACATCAATAATGACCAGATCGAATTTGTCTTCAACAACAGCCTGAATCGCATCACTGCCGGAGTCAACCCACTCAGCCGCAAATTGGCCGGTGTTGTTCAGTCCGTCCTTTAGCATGAAGCCGAAGCCTTCATCATTATCAACTACCAATATGTTGGGCTGTGACATAATACTCCCGAGGCGTTTGAGGATAAACGGTTGGTGGAAACCTTAACCTTTGTTCATTTTAATCTTTTTCCTATAAAAGTCAACCAGAGGAAAAGCCCAAACTTAAGACCGTCTGCTGATACGAAGGATGATCAATAGAACGATAATGGACAGCATTGCTAGTAAAATTAACACGGTACTAAACAGCCACGGCAGCACATTGGGCGGAACTGTAGCTTCTTCAGTGGAAGGTGTGGTTGTTGCCGGAGCCGGTTGCGGTTGAGCGGCTGGAGGCAAGAGAGTAGGGGTTGCCGCTACTACAATTGTGGGCGGAGGCCCAGTGGCGACTGTCGCTGTGGGGGCAACCTCAACTTGAGGCACAGCTTGGGTAATAGCGTCCGCCTCGTCACTGGCGCCGGCGTCTTCAGCCGGCTGTTCGGTTAGACGCGCCGACTCGTCCACCGGCGCTGTCTCGGCCAAATCTTGTTGTTCGACCGGCGGCTGAGGTTGGACTTCGGTTAGGGTCGGCGCTGGCGAGGGAGCCTCATACGGTTGCACGGATTCACCTGCAACCGCCTCAGTTTCCCTTGCGGTTGTGTCAGAGGCCGAAGTTGTATCCTCGGCCGCATCTGCCTCGGCCTGGCTCGGCTCTTCAGCCGGCGCGGCCTCGGCCGCCACTATCGACTCATCCTCACCACCGGCTGCTTCTCCTACTACCGCCTGCTCTTGCGAGGCTTCTGCTCCGGCCTCGGCTTCCTGATCAGCCGCCGACTCCTCAGCCGCTTCAGGTAGACCACCACCCCGGCCGTTCGGCTCGATGGTGGGCGAACCTTCTGCTGGCGGGGTCGCTTCAAGTGTCAACGTCTCTTCTGATGTCTCTGCCTCCGGCTCAGCGGCCTCCGACGCTTGGACGGATTCGCTTTCTGCTTCGGCTGGCGGCGGCGCTACCCGCGCACTTTCAAGAGTGGGTGTAGCCGGTACAGCCAACGCCTCGGCCGGGGTTGGCAGGGCGGTGGGCGTAGTCGTAGACAACGCTGTCTCCGCTTCGCTCTTTAAAGCCGCTCCGCTTTCTGGGGCGGCCGGTTGTTGGGCGCTGAAATTATTCTGATCGTCCATGCCATCGGCCATCTCGGCTTGGGCGGCGGCTTCCTCAGCGACTTCTTCTTGTTGATCCATCTCGGCTGCCGGGGCTTCCTCTACCGGCGCTTCCTCTGCCGCCGGAGCCTTCATTGCTGTCATCGGCTCTGCCGCTGTTGCGGCGGCTTGCGATTGAACCGCACTTTCTTGAGCCGGAGCCTGGGCAATCTCAAATGTACCCTGGCTGCCAAAATTGAACATCGCCCAACCGACCACCACACACAGTACGGCGGCGGCAGCGGCGGAAAAACCGCCCAACCACCAGCCGAACCACGCCCGCTTCTGGTGAGAGACCGGAGCTACAGGTTGCACATCGGCTTGAGTCAAGGTGAATGGGCGCGGTGCAGGGACGGGTGGCAAATTATTGAGCAGAACCACCGTCTGGCGCAGCGAGTCCAACTCCGCTTGCAACTCGTCGGAATCGGCGACAGCTTCTTCCACTAACGCCCGCTCGGTCTCGCTGACTTCGCCATCCAGATAAGGGGAAAGCAGGTCGCGGATGAATTCATTATCGATTTGAGGGTTGTTCTTATCTACCATAATAAACTTAACATTCGGCTATTCTAAGTAGCCTCATTTATACCACTTCATGAGTTAAGACGATATTGACCGGGTAGAAGTTCCTTTTGTTCTAATAAAAAGTCACGCAGGCGGCGGCGGCCCCGGCTGAGCCGGGATTTGACGGTGCCGAGCGGCTGGTCGATAATTTCGGCAATTTCCTGGTAGGCCATCCCCTGAACATCGCTTAGAACCAGGACAAGGCGTTGATCTTCAGGCAGTTGGTTAATCCCAAGCTGAATCAGATCATTTAATTCGCCCCGTAGCACGCGATCTTCAGGGGCTTCGATGTCGCTGACCAAATGGGTGTTGTGCTCATCCGGATTGTCGGTCATATCCTCCAATGAGGTGGCCGGCCGGCGTTTTTTATAGCGGAGATGATCGTAGCAGGTATTGGTTACAATCCGAAACAACCAGCTTTTGAACGAGCCGCCCTCGTACTGCTTGATCGATTTATAAGCCTTGAGAAAAGCATCCTGGCAGGCGTCGGCGGCGGTTTCACTGTTGCCCATAACCCGATAGGCGACGTTGTATGCCGTGCCCTGGTAGGCCATCACCAATTGGTTGAAGGCAGCCAGGTCGCCCTGCTGGGCTTTATAGATCGCCGTCGTTTCGTCCATTTCAGAAAATTTCAACCTGTGTCATAAAGTAGCTTGGGCTATACGGATCATATTATAACCTAATTTTCAGTAGATCACGAAAGTTGACAAAAGGGGCAACTTCGGTAAAAAAGGTAGTTGAAACACAACCCCGAGACTGAAGAAGTCCGACAGGTAGAAGAGGTGTATCGTAAGATGTCTGATGAACAATCGTTTGAGATGATGCTCGCTACGTTCAACACGCTTCTAGAAGAAGTTGAGACGAATTTGACGGCGGCGGCAGGCGGGGCGTCGCTGTGTTTGATCGGCAAGGAGCGTCGAGGGGCGGGGCTGGTGAAATATCTTGAAGGGCAATATTATGCGCTCAAGACCGCCAAACGGGAGGTCGAGCAGCCGGGCGACATGACGCCGCCGACGGAGGCAGCGGACGCGCTGCGGCCAAAACTGGCGAAGGCAGAAAAAATGCTGGCTCATTACCAAGGGGAGAGCCGGGCTGATATCGGATGGGTGAGCTACTATCAGGGTGAGATCGATGGGTATCGGCAGGGAATTGAGGTATTTGAGATGTTGGGTTCGGCGTCGTAAAACAAGACTTACGCAATCCAACGCTCTTTGCCACGAATGACACGAATTTTCACTAATTATTTCTTGTTTTT
This sequence comes from Anaerolineales bacterium, assembly GCA_020634855.1. GTDB lineage: Bacteria > Chloroflexota > Anaerolineae > 4572-78 > J111 > JAGRBY01. Next base: position 263,396 of record JACKAU010000009.1, on the reverse strand, counting down.
CGTGTCAATTCGTGCCATTCGCGGCTAATTTTGTTCTTTCGCGTATCAACTATGTAAGTCCTGATCTTAATTTACTGAGGAGCGTCTACCGCCTGCCGAACCCCTGGTACGACTTCTTCAGCGAAGCGCTGCATCTGGGCCACGAAATCGCCCTCGGTGGGCCAATAAACAAAAGTGTCTTGTCGGTAATGCTGGTACAGCATCACCAGGTGGTCGATCCACTGCTCGATCGTGCCGGCATAGGTTTTCCCCGCAAAGCCATCGGAGGTGGCCTGTGAGGTAATGACCCCCATCACATTGTACAGCCGTCGCACCGTGTCCGGGTCACGCCCGGCTGCCTGAGCGCCGGCATCAATTTGTTTGTTGACTTCCGTCAACTGCGGGTATGAAATATAGGTCGAGGACAGGTTGACGCCGTCCCCTTGAGCGCCAATCAAGCGCAGCATTTTCGGCCCGTAACCGCCCACCCAAATCCGAATCGGATGGGCCGGAGCCGGCCCCGGTCGCATCCCCTTAACGGTGTAAATCGTTCCCTCGTACCGAAAGTTACCGTCGCTGTTGGCCCACATACCTTGAATGATATCGAGCGACTCCTTAAAAGCGGTAAAGGGCTTATCTTGCAGATCCTCGCGCCCGCCGTAAGCCAAGATTCCCTTCCAAAAAGCGCCGGCTCCGAGGCCAAGCTCCAGTCGCCCACCGGAAATAACATCCAGCGAGGCCGCCATCTTGGCCAGCATTGTGGGGGTGCGCAGCGGTAGGTTAGCCACGTTCGTACCGATGTGGACTCGCTCGGTTTGGGCGGCCACAGTGGTGATCAAGGTCCAGGTATCGAGATGATCTTTATGATAGGGATGGTCTTGACACAAAACCATATCAAGTCCGGTCTGGTCGGCGAGCTGGGCAATGGCTAAGGCCGTATTTAATTCGGTCACGTTAGGATCGATATTCGCGCCAAAAAGTGGGGTGTTCATTCGTTTTACCCTTTCTCTGCTGATTCATTTTGACCGGCTAAAGCCTCGACTCCGGCAAAATCATCATTTGTATTCACAGTAGCCGGTTGAGTTATTCTACCATCTTCGCATTCAAACCATAAATATCTCTGCCTAATTCACTATGTTAGCCAGCCTGTCGAAAACAAACTCCTAACTTCTTCAAGTAAATTTTCATCTACTTTCTTTCAGCTATTGACCCAATGTGTGGTATTGTATATAATACCGATATGACTAAATTCCAAATCGTTCTTGATACAAATGTCATCGTTTCAGCCTTGCGTTCCCGAAAAGGCGCATCTTACAAATTGTTGATGTTGGTCGATCGGGCTAATTTTGAGATCAATCTGTCTGTTTCAGTTTTGCTTGAATATGAGGATGTAACTAAACGACTATTGGGCCAGATATCTCTAACCGAAACCGAGCTTGATGATATTCTTGATTATCTATGCGGGCTGGCTAATCTACGCGATGTGTTTTATCTGTGGCGGCCTTTTTTGAAAGATCCCAAGGATGATATGATTTTGGAGTTGGCGGTATCGGCTCAGTGTGACGTCATCGTCACCTATAACCAGAAGGATTTTGTGGGTATCGAACAATTTGGGATAGAAGTGATGACTCCAAAAGAATTTTTGCAAAGGATAGGGGTGTTAAAATGAGTACCATTAGTGTCCGATTACCGAATTATCTGCACGAGACCTTACGCGAGTTGGCTCAGGAAGAACAAGTTTCTATCAACCAACTGATAGTGCTGGCCATAGCGGAAAAGGTGTCGGCTTTGAAAGCAGAGGAATATCTGACCCAGCGAGTCGCCAGGGGCAATAGAGCCAAATTTGAAGCGGCGATGGCAAAGGTGGCCGATGTTGAGCCGGAAGAACATGATCGGCTTTAATAAAGGGTTTAGCTAACGACAGCGTTTTGTTGATGCCCAGGACTGGCCGTTTGGCGAAGTTGTGTGTTGCACTTTGAGCTAGGTTTATTGTGAGGTCTCGATAGGCGCAGCTTCCGCCGAGGGCGATAGATGGGGAGCCTATCGACATAAAAAAGGCCTCGCTGCTTGGTCAATGCAGCGAGGCCTTTTTGAACTCTAAAGATAAATAAAGGAGAAATCCCCGTCCTTCTCTTACCCCGAGGATATAGGGGATTTCTCCTTGCCTATACGAGATGCTTACGCCGGAACGGCTTCTTCCTCTACCAGCGTTTCGGCTACATCGGAAACATCCGGCGTACCGTACAGGAAGTACTCGCCCGGCAGCGGCGAACCGAACCAGATGATGCCTTTGTCCAGCGTTTCTTGCGTCCAGGTGATCGGTTTCCAATCGGGGTCGAAGATCAGGTAGCCGGCGTCGCCGAAGAGTTCAACGCGGTTGCCGCCCGGCTCAAACACGTACATAAACATAGCCTGGCTGACGCCGTGCTTGCCGGGACCGGCTTCAATTTGGATGCCTTGCTCGGTCAGAATATCGGCGATGTCGGACAGATGCTGCGGGTAGCCGTACCAATAGGCGATGTGATGCAGGCGGCCTTTGTTACCGGTTCGGTCGCCCATAACGGCCACTTCGTGAACCAGCGGGCTAACACTCAACCAGGCGCCGGCTTCCATCCCGCCGTCCAAAACGATGTGTTCACGGAGTCGGAAGCCGAGTTCCTCCATAAAAAAGGTTTTATTGGGCGTGACATTGGAACACATCAGATTGACGTGATCCAGTCGGCGAACCGGTACGCCGTGGGTCGGGCGCTTTTGGGGCCGGTTCATCAACGGCGTTTTTAAGGCTTCGGGCGCTTCATAATAGTCCACATCCCACAGAATTTCCTGGGGATGCCCATCGGGGGTGGTGAATTGGTAGGCCCGGCCGTGGCCTTTGTCGCCGTCAATCCAACCCTTGCCCAGACCGCTGGCTTCCAGGGCGGCTACGCGTCGCTCTAAAGCCTGAGGTGAGGACGCGCGCCACGAGACGTGGCCCAGGCCGGGGGTCTCGCGGTAGGTCACCTTCAGCGAGTGGTGGTAGAAATCTTCATAGGCCCGCAGGTAAACCGAGTCGCCGTCGCGCTCGGTTTCGGACAGGCTCAACAGGTCTTTGAAAAACCACAGCGTTTCATCCACTTTCGGCGAGTAGATTTCCACATGCGCTAATTGAGCCACATCAAAAATAGGTTCTTTGTTCGACATTGATATTCTCCTTCGAAAAATTAATTTGTTGGTTTGATTGTTAGTTTGTTTATTATTTTTATAGTCGGCCGTTACGGTTCGCCGCGTATGGTGAACCGGGCTGCCGGCTAGTTGCTGCTATTCCTGCCGGTATCAACACCTCGCGCTCATCGCGCCACCCTGCCAGATATTCTTGCCCGGTCATCGGGCGGGTAACCGTTTTGTTCATCGTTTGCTCCTTCACTTGGTCTGCTATCATAGCAAATGCAACCTCCCTTACGGATAAAAAATTAATTTGACGATGCCGTAGTTGGTGAATTGTCAGAAGTATTCTCAGTATTGACCAAAAAAAAGGGAGTTTCAAGAGGATTGTTCAGAATAACTGAACAGGGGTAAGATTATCGGAAAATTTCTTGATATACTTGATAATTATGATGGGTGTTCAGAATAGCTGAACGAACTGATTGAATTTCACGATAGACTGTTATATTTTAGAGGAGGATTAGACAATGCTTAACACCGTTTTGAAAGCCGGACAGGTGCTTGACCTGTTTGATAAACAGAATCCCGAATGGGGTGTCAGTGAGGTAGCGACCGAACTGGACATTCCCAAATCGAGCGCCCACTCGCTGTTGGCGTCGCTGGCCCAAATTGGACTGCTACGCCACGGCGAAGGGGGACGCTACCGGCTAGGATGGAAGATGCTCAACTTTGGGCAGATCGTCATTGACACCACCGAATTCCGGGTTGAATCGCGGGCCGTTATGGAACAACTGGCCGCCCAGTACCGCGAAACCATCCACTTAGCTGTGTTGGACGATGGTGTGGTGGTCTACGCCGACAAGTTACAAGGTCAGCAGGCCGTCCAGGTGGCGGTCACCGGTTTGGGGGTGCGGTTAAGCCCCCATTGCAGCGCGGTGGGCAAGGTGTTATTGTCTCATCAACCCTGGCCGTGGGTACGCGAGATAATGGAAAAGCAGGGCATGCCCAAATTCACCGATAACACCATCACCGACGTGGATCGTTTTCAAGAGGAACTGCTCCAGGTACGCGAACAAGGCTTTGCTTATGATTTAGAAGAAGCCGTGCCCGATCTCTGCTGCGTAGCCGCGCCGATTTACGACTACGACAGTGAAGTAGTGGCGTCTCTGAGTATGTCCATTCCGGCCTACCGGTTTGAACGGGCTAAAAAAGAGTACCGGGGCGCCGTCATTAGAGCTTGTCAGAAGATTTCACGCAACCTGGGTTACATGGAATTTATTTCATCTTATCGTAAGAAAGCCGCGAATAAGTAACCCAAGTTGTAACTGCCCAAGCAATATCGAAAGATCAATGAGGTAGGAAGTAAAGATTTTTTCTTACTCCCTACTCCTTGGTTAGCACGCACAACTAGCAACTGTATCTATCTTTTATCAATGAAGGAGAACCGCTTATGACACCGAATAGTCAAACCGGAACAGACACTGTAAAAGTCGCTATTCTCGGCTCCGGCAACATCGGCAGCGATCTGATGTTTAAACTGTTGAAACAGCCGGGCCATATGGAACTGGCCCTCCTGGCCGGCATCGATCCGGCATCGGACGGGCTGACCCGCGCCCGCGATCTGGGCATCGCCACCAGCGCCGAAGGCATTAAGGCCGTGCTGGCCGATCCCGACCTCAAAATCGTTTTCGACGCCACCAGCGCCTACGCTCATGTTCGCCACGCCAAGGCGCTGCGCGAAGCCGGCCGCATCGCCATCGACCTGACCCCGGCCGCGCGTGGCCCCTACGTAGTGCCGCCGGCTAACCTTAATACGCACCTTGATGAAGTGAATGTCAACCTGATCACTTGCGGCGGCCAAGCTACGATTCCGCTGGCTTATGCCGTGAGCCGGGTCACTCCGGTCGATTACGCCGAAATGGTCAGCACCGTCTCCAGTGTTTCGGCCGGGCCGGGTACCCGCCAAAATATCGATGAGTTCACCTTTACCACAGCGCGCGGGTTGGAAGTGATCGGCGGGGCTAAAAAAGGCAAGGCGATCATCATTTTGAACCCCGCCGACCCGCCGATTATGATGCGCAACACGGTTTACGTCATGCCCGAAGCCAATGACATCGACGAGCAAGCCATCATCGACTCCGTCAACCGGATGGTGGCCGACGTACAGGAGTACGTGCCGGGCTACCGCCTGAAAAACGGTCCGCTCTTCGAACAGCGTTCCACGGCGCAGGGGCCGCGCACCATTGTTTCGATGCTACTGGAAGTGACCGGCGCGGGCGACTGGCTGCCGCCCTACGCCGGCAACCTGGATATTATGACCGCTTCGGCGCGGCGCGTGGGCGAGGTCTTTGCCCAAAAGCTGCTGGCCGAAGCTACTCCCACGGAGGTGACGGCATGAAAGCGCCGCGTATTACCGATACGACTCTGCGCGATGGCTCGCACGCCATGCGCCATCAATACACGTTAGAACACGCTAAAAATATTGTGGCCGCGCTCGATAAAGCCGGCGTCCCCGTCCTGGAAGTGACTCACGGCGACGGATTGGGCGGCTCGTCGATCCAGTATGGGTTCTCGCTGACTAATGAGATGGACATCATCGAAACGGCGGCTCAGACGGCGACCCAGGCCAAAATCGCGGCCCTGCTGCTGCCGGGGATTGGCACGCGCAAAGAACTGCAAGAGGCGGTCGCGCGCGGCATCAAGGTCGTCCGTATCGCCACCCACTGCACCGAAGCCGATGTGTCTGAGCAGCATTTTGGGATGGCCAAAAAGATGGGGCTGGAAACGGTTGGCTTTCTGATGATGTCGCATATGCGGCCGCCGGAATTTCTGGTCGAGCAGGCCAAACTGATGGAAAGTTACGGGGCCGACTGTGTCTACGTGGTCGATTCCGCCGGGGCGATGCTGCCGCACCAGGCCGCCGACCGGGTCAAGGCGCTCAAAGACGCGCTCTCGGTCGAGGTGGGCTTTCATGCCCACAACAACCTGGGATTAGCCATCGGCAACACGCTGGCGGCGGTGCAAGCCGGCGCGGATCAGGTCGATGGCACGCTGCGCGGGCTGGGCGCGGGTGCGGGTAACGCCGCTACAGAACTGATTGCGGCTGTGCTCGACAAGATGGATCTTAATCCCGGCGTAGATGTCTTTGGGCTGATGGATGCCGCCGAATTTGTGCTGGCTCCGATGATGCCCTTCCAACCCATTCCCGACCGCGACTCGATTGCGATTGGTTACGCCGGCGTTTACTCCACCTTCCTGCTGCACGCCAAACGGCTAGGAGCCGAGCACCACATCGATCCACGCGACATCCTGGTGGAACTGGGCCGGCGGCAAGCCGTGGCCGGTCAGGAAGACTGGATTCTGGACGTTACTTTGGATATGGCTCGTGAGAAGAATGGGGCGTAGCGAAAGCAAGAAGGAGGATAATTGGTAGTTTTATCTTTTATTACCAATTACGATAGCTCTGCACTAAACCGTGGTGAAGAAAAATTTAGACAGGATTAACCCGATTTACCGAATTATGATTGATAAAATCGTGATAATCATGTCAATTCTGTCGATTATTGGGTCGATCTTCCGTCGTTCTCACGTCTCCATGGTTTAATGTTGTGCTACCCCAATTACCATTTAGTAACGGTTCAGGTGACTGGCACTTTGGCTCGAATAAAGCCTATTGAACGGAAATTATCTCTGTCATTACCGCGATTAAGCGCCAGTCACGCAACTGTCCGTAAAAATGAGGATCGATTGATAAATACGGGCGATCAGTCAGTAACAGCGGCGATCTATCGATAAATACGGGCGATCAGTCAGTAACAGCGCTGATCTATTGATAAATATTGGCGATATTTAAGTAACCGTTGGGAAATATTCATGAAAAATTGGAAAATTTAACTGACCGTTGGGAAATATTGGAAACAAGCCTGATCAATCAGTAACAGCGCTGATCTATTGCTAAACAAGCCTGATCAGCCAGAAACAGCGCTGATCTATTGCCAAACAAGCCTGATCAGTCGGTAACAGCGCTGATGTATTGCTAAACAAGCGGGATCAGCCAGTAACAGCGCTGATCTGTTGCTAAACAAGCCTGATCATTAAATAATCGCGGCGATCTATCCGAACAGTGGGGTATTTATTCAGTAGACCAAGCGGCTGGCGCTTAATCGCCATAATAGCCGCGTTGTATTCCACTCAATGGTCTCGATTTGAGCCAAAGTGCCAGTTAGTTAGTTGGCTGGTTGGCTGGATAATCTAACCCAACCAGCCAACCACCCATCCAATATTTGGAGGTATATATAATGAATACAGATAACCAACCCGCAACCCTGTCTACAGCCGGTTTCAAAACCTACCTCAACCGTACCGGGGCGGGTAACAAAGAAACCGTTCTCTTTCTGCACGGCTCCGGCCCCGGCGCAACGGCCTGGTCGAACTGGCAGTACGCGCTGCCCTACTTCGCCGACCGCTACGATACCTTGGCCCCCGACTTTATCGGCTTTGGCGAAAGCGAGCATCCCAACCCCGCCCCAACCTCGATGCATCAATGGATGCGCATCTGGAAGGATCAGGTCACCGGGCTGCTCGATGCGTTGGACAAAGACAAAGTCCATCTGGTCGGCAACTCGATGGGCGGGGCGGTGGCCCTGCACCTGCTGATGGAAGCGCCGGAGCGTTTCGATAAAGTGGTGCTGATGGGGCCAATCGGCGCGCCGATGGAACTGACGCCCGAACTCGATCAGTTGTGGGGCTTTTACGCCGATCCGTCGCCGGCCGGGATGAAGCAGCGCATTACCTGGTTTGCTTACGACATCAACCTTATCGCCGACCGGCTCGATGCCATTGCCGAGATGCGTTTTACGGCGGCGATGGATGAGGGCGTGCGCCGCTCCTTCGAAGCGATGTTTCCGGCTCCGCGTCAAACGCTGCTCGATCAACTGGTCGTGCCGGATCTGGCCCTGCGCCACATGGATCATCCCACGCTGCTCGTACACGGGCGCGATGACAAGATTGTGCCGATGGACACCAGCCTGCACCTGTTGCCGCGCTTGCCCAACGTGCAGCTCCACATCTTCGGCAAATGCAGCCACTGGACGCAGATAGAACACAAAGACAGCTTTAACCGGCTCCTACGAGAATTTTTTGAAGGAGAACTCTAAATGTTATCTACTCAGGAACAAACTCTACAGCAGGTCGTTCGAAAGGCGCGGGCCGGGCGTACCACGCTGCCCGGCAAAAACGCCGATCGCGGCGTCGATTTGGCCGGGGCTTACCAAATTCAAGCGGCTACCGGTCGCGACCGCCCCTTGAAAGGCTTCAAGTTTGGCCTAATTAGCGCCGCCAAGCAGGCGCAAATGGGCATCAGCACGCCGCTGTACGGGTGCATCTACGCCGATATGATTCACAGCAGCCCGGTGGCATTGAGCGATTTTATCCAGCCCCGGTTAGAACCGGAAATTGCGATTCAACTGGAGCGGGATATTGCCCCCAATGCGCTACCGGGCGATACGCAGCGGGCTATCGGCGGTTTCGTGCTAGGCATCGACATCTTGGACAGCATCTGGGCCAACTACAAATTCACCGCGCCGGAAGTCGTGGCCGACAACACCTCCGGCGGCGGCTTCGTATTGGGGCCGACGCTGTTCGGCAGCCTGCCGGGCGGCAACCTGCGCCTCTATCTGAACGGCCAATTCCAAACCGAAGGGCCGGTCGCCGCGCTGGGCGATCCGGTGCAAAAGTTGCAATGGCTGGCCGGCCAGGTCGGCGGTTTGCAGGCCGGGCAGGTAATTTTTCTCGGTTCACCCGCCGCCTCAATCCCGGCGGCCGCCGGCACGCTGGAACTGGTCGATGACGCCGGTCACGTGTTGATTGTGAAATTAACGGGATGAAATTAGGGGATGGAGACTATGAATAACGTCTTATCTGGTGTAGTGCATAGCGTTGCGAAACCACAACCAAAAATAGGACACGGATTAGGCCGATCATACGGATTAACACGGATAAAATAAATTTAGATCAGTGAAAATCCGTTCAATCCGTGTGATCCGTGTCCTATGAATTTCGTGAGTGACGCAAATTTGCCGCATCAACGACGTAACGTAATACGCCCTATCTAGGGAATCTCTATTCCTTGCTAATGAAGAATTTAACGAATCACCCATTTCGGAGGATTAAAATGGAAACGCCATTCTTTGAAGTAACCCATTATATCAACGGCGAGTTTGTCAACAGCCCGCTGCAATTTGAAAAATTATACCCGGCCACCAACCAGGTCATTGGCACGGTGGCCGAGGGCAAACAGGCTGAAGTTGATCGAGCCGTGAGCGCGGCCCAGAACGCCTTCAAAACCTGGGGCAAAATGAGCGCCTCGCAGCGACGGCCCATTCTGCGGGCCTTTGCCGAAGGTATCCGCAAAAATGCCGATGAGTTGGCTCGGATCGAAACATTTGACGTGGGTCGGGCCATCCGCGAGAATAACATTCACTACATCGAACGTATCGCCAACAACATCGAGTACTTTGCCGATTTTGCCGCCTTGCACGGCAGCGAGTCCTACCCGATGGACAGCGGCTACATCAACTACGTGCTGCGCCAGCCGGTCGGGGTGGCGGTGCTGATCACGCCCTGGAACATCCCAATGCTGCTCTCGACGTGGAAGATCGGCCCGGCGCTGGCTTTTGGCAACACCGCCATTTTGAAACCGGCCGAATCGACCCCGATTGGGGCCTGGAAGCTGGCCCAGATTGCCCACGAAGCGGGCGTGCCGGCGGGCGTGTTCAATGTGGTGCAGGGCTTTGGCCCCAACTCGGCGGGCGCGTATTTAACCAGCCATCCCGATGTGCGGCTGATCTCCTTTACCGGCGAAACCAGCACCGGCCAGGCCATCCTCAAGGCCGCCGCCGGCACTAACATGGCTCGCGTTTCATTTGAGCTAGGCGGCAAAGGGCCGAACGTCATCTTCGACGACGCCGACATCGAGCGGGCGCTGGCCATTAGCCAAAAAGCGGCCTTTGTCAACCAGGGCGAGGTCTGCCTGGCCGGTTCGCGCATCTTGGTGCAGCGCGGCATCTACAACGAGTTTGTGGAGCGTTTTGCAGCCAAACTGACCAACGAAACCGTCATCGGCGATCCGCTGGACCCGGCGACGACGATGGGCGCGCTCAACAGCCGCGAGCATCTGGAGCGGGTGATGGGCTACCTGGAAGTCGGCGGCTACGAAGGCAAGCTGCTCATCGGCGGCGATCGGCCCGATTTGCCGGCGCCGTTTAATGAAGGCAACTTCCTCAACCCGACTATCATCACCGATGTCGTCCCGAGCTGCCGCGTCTGCCAGGAAGAGATTTTCGGGCCGGTCGTTACCATTCTGCCGTTCGATGAGGAAGACGAGGCCATCCAGATCGCCAACGATGTCAAGTACGGCCTGAGCGCGGTCGTGCAAACCGGCAACACCGGGCGGGCTATCCGGGTCTCGAACCAGATTGACGCCGGTACGGTCTGGGTCAATGATTGGTTCGTGCGCGATCTACGGGTGCCGTTTGGCGGCATGAAAGCCAGCGGGGTGGGCCGCGAGGGCGGTCACTACAGTATGGAATTTTACACCGAGATGAAAAACGTCTGTATCGCCAATCAGTGAGGGGAAGGAACCGATGGTTGATCAAAAAATAAACGAACTGGCCCAACGGCTGGACAACGCCTGGGAAAATCGCCGGCCGATTGCGCCGCTGCGAGACAGCGATGGGCTGGCCGATGTCATCGACTCGTATGCCATCCAAACCCGCTGGACGGAGATGCGGCTGGAGCGAGGCGAAACGATCATAGGACGCAAAATCGGGCTAACTAGCAAAGCCGTGCAGCAGCAAATGGGCGTCGATGAGCCGGACTACGGCACACTGTGGGGATCGCGCTATTTTGCCGCCGCGCACGGTCGAGCCGAAGTGCCGGTTGATCTGTTCTTGCAGCCGCGCATCGAAGGCGAGATCGCCTTTCTGATGGGCCGCGATGTGCGCGGACCGCACGTCACGCCGCAGGAGGTGCTGGCCGCCACCGAAGCCGTCGCCCTGTCCGCCGAGATTGTGGACAGCCGCATCGAAGATTGGCGCATCAAGCTGGTCGATACCGTGGCCGATAACGCCAGCTACGGCGGTTTTTCCATCGGCGCTTGGGATCACAAGCTGACCGAAATCGATTTACGGCTGCTGGGCCTGCTCATCACCAAGAACGGCGAGCCGGCGGCGCAGGGTATCGGCGCGGCGGCGTTGGGCCATCCGGCGTTGGCCGTGGCCTGGCTGGCCAACAAACTGTCCAGCTTCGACATCACCCTGAAGGCCGGCGATATTGTCCTGTCCGGCGCAGTCGCCCCGACACTGCCGGCCGTCGCCGGTGACGTATTCACTCTGGAAATGCTGGGCCAGCCGCCGCTAACGGTGATGTTTACTTAATCCTATATTTAACTCAAGTTCTCACCTAAGTAGTTTTCATCTCTAAATTGTTATATTTTTCTTCGACAAGATTAACAGGATTTACACGATTATTATCCTTTTATCTTGTTAATCTTGTAAATTCTGTCTCATGTTTTTGATGTAAAACCTACAAGTTAGTTCTGAAAATTACTTAGATGTCCCACCTGGGGAGTAGGGGGTAGGAAGTAGGGATTAAGGGGGCAAAATCGATTACTTGCTCACAAAATCAGGGCGCATGAGCGATAGATGGAGAGATGTTATCATCGGAAAGCAAGAGTTGAATGCCGGTGGGTATCGCTCAGCGACCGGTAGGAACGGTTCGGCGGACGGGGAAAGGGTCATTTTCATCGGGGCAGGCCTCATTTTTATTGGGAAGGGGTCATTTTCATCGGGGAAGGGGCCGTTTTTATCGGAGCAGGCCTCATTTCAGATGGGGCAGACCTCATTATTATCGGGGAAGAGGTCATTCTACATGGGGAAGGCCTCATTTTTAGCCGTACCAACAACGGAGGATTAACCATGCCTATGCTAGAGATCATCCACTCGGATGAATTTTCACGCGAGCAGAAAAAAACCTTTGCCGCCGGCGCGATGGAAATTTTTCAAGAGGTGTTAAGCACCCCCCTCGGCCGGCTGCGCTTGTTTTTTCAGCCCATCGCTCCCGACAGCAGTATCGAAGAACTGCTGCCGGGCGGCGATCAACCGGCGTCGATGCTGGTACTGCGATTAACGCTGCTGGCCGGCCGGCCCGACGACAAACGCGCGGCGCTGATCGGCCGCCTTTCGGCGTTGGCAGTGGAGTGCTTCACCTTTCCGCTGGCCGAGGTTCGCTTCGCCCTCATCGAAATCGAGCCGGCCAACTGGGGTATTGGCGGCGTGACGGTAGCCGAGCGGCAGCGCGTCCAAGCCAAGTAACGCGTTCCCTGAAAACAATCCCCGTTTATAAAATTAATCGATAACCCCTTGACGGCAGACCGCCGACCGTTGACCGCCTAACTTTGGCAACTTCAACGGTTTTTGGCGGTCTACCGTCGGCTAGCGGCTGTCTACCGGCTTAACGCCAATTATGCAGGGTTATACTATCGAATTAAAGAGGGGCTATTAGCGAGATTAGTCATATTGATGATATGGCCTAGGCAATTTGACGTATAATATTACATCGTTTATACTTTGCATTCGACAGTCGCCGGGCTGAAATTAAGCTTGGATCAATCTTTTTAACAAGCCGGAGTGGCGGAACTGGCAGACGCGCGCGACTCAAACTCGCGTGGGCTTAGCCCTTGTGGGTTCGATTCCCACCTCCGGCATTTTGTCCAAGGGCATTAACGCGGACATCATCAGTACTTATAATTATGCTGGGGCGAGTAATCTTTGGGTGCATTATCCTGAACAGACTTCAAAAACACAACATTGAGGTCTTGATCGGAAAACACCCCTTGTTTTTCGCCCACCGTAATCGGTGGGGCCACCTCTTGCTGTTAAGGGGCGGCCTTTAATTTTGAGTAGGACTTTTTATAATGGGAATGCAGAGAAAAAGACGAAGAAGCGGTTTAAAATTTGATCGTCGAATCCTTATTCTCTTCGCGGTGGCCCCCTTCGGCTGTTTGATGGCCATCTTGGCGGGGTTGTTCGTTACCTGGTATCTAGCGCCCACCCGCTTTGTGAACGCGCGGGTCTCGGATATGTCGGAAGAGTACGCGCAAGAGATTGTGATTATGGCCGCGGCAGATTATGCCGAGAATGAGGATATCGACCGGGCCAAGGAGATTTTGACCCGGCTGGAAGTACCGAACCCCACTCAGTATGTTTCGCTGGTGGCCGAAGAGATGATTCGCACCAATCGCGGCACGGTTGATGACGATATCAAAAATGTCGTGTTCCTGGCTAAGGCGCTAGGCGTCAGCACCGTGTCGATGGTCGCTTATGTGTCGCCGCCGACGGCCACTTTCACCCCGACCGATACGCCAACCCCTTCCCCCACAGCCACCAATACCCGCGTCGTGGATACGCCGACTCCCACTGTACTGCCTCAAGCCGAGACTACGGAAGAGGCCGTGGTGGATGATGAGGCCGAGACTGAGGTTCAGGAAGTCGCCGCGGCAGCGGTCGATTTGCCGGTTCCCACCGACACACCGGAGCCGGCCCCTCTCCCTACCGACACACCGGTTCCTCCAACCGAAATGCCGACCTCCGAAGCGACTCCCGTGCCGGAATCGCAGTACGATTTTGTGATCGTCAAAGAACGGCTGCTGACTAAGGATGAAAACGGCGGCTGTGCCGGTAACCATAACATTTTCATCGACGTCATCGATGCTAACGGGAATCCTCTCAAAGGGGTGCAAATGGGCGATCTTTGGAATAATCCCGGACCGGTCACCGGCCACAAAGGCGATGATCGACCCGGTCGAGCGGAGTATGACCTGTATAAAGACGGGGGGTACTATGTGCTGGTTAAAAGCGACCCCAGCGCCGGACGTGAAGTAACCAGCGAAGTGACCGACCTGCTCAGTTCCGATGACTGGAAAATTGGTATCCCGAGACTGATCGAAGCCGGTTATTGCCCGGACGAAGGTACGTGCAACACGCTATGGAACAGCGGCGTGTTTGGCGTCGGCAATAACTCCCTCTGCTGGGGGCATTATTCCTGGGAAGTGGTATTTCAAAGGACGTGGTAAGTAGGTTATTATGAATAATAAGTTGAATGCAAAAATTTTACTGATTATCGTTATTTTGGTTGTGCCGCTGTCTTGCCTGGCCTTGGCTATTGCCAGCGTTTTTGTGGGCTTTGGTCTCACCGCCGCGACTTCAGCCAGCGGACCGGTCGATCCTGAGGCGGTCGAAGCCGAAATTATCAACATCGCTGCTCAATACGCGGAAACTAATGATCTGGCCACCGCTCAGCAGCAGTTGGCCGACCTCAATCTGCCCAACACCAATCAATACATTTCTTTCATGGCCGATCGCTACATTCAAGAAAATGCGGGTACCGATGACCCTAATACCCAACACTTATTTGTTTTGGCCAGTGCTTTAGGCGTCGGTACTGAGTCAATGGCGCTGGCGCTGGCTACCCCTACCCCTATTCCAACCGATACGCCCGTTCCCACTGACACGCCCACTGTGGTCGCCGAGGAGGTCGTGGCTGAAGAAATGGCGGCCGTTGAAGTCGCTGCGGCTGAAGACCAGCAGCCCACCGATACGCCCGAACCTACTGCCACCGATACGTCTGAACCGGAACCACCGACCGAGACGCCCATTCCGCTGCCCACCAACACGCCAGCCCCACCCACCGATACGCCCGAACCGACAGCTACTCCGGAACCGACCCGACCACCGGTCGATTTTGTGGTGGCAGAGGCCTATCTTATTCCCAACCCTGTCTATAACAGTTGCCCCGGCGCCCACCAAATCTATGTGACAGTGGTTGATGTCAATGGTAATCCAATTGATGGAGCCACCGTTGAAGATACATTCCGGGTTGTTCCACCTCATGTTAGCGGTGAAAAAGGGCCGGGTAAATTGGAGTATGATCTATGGGACAACGGGTTTTCGTTGGAAGTTACCAAGAAGGCCGACGGCTCGCCGGCCACCAGTGAAGTGACGCCCAAATTGAGTTCCTGGGATGAAGATATTCCTGATGAATGGCTAGTTCAAGCCAACTACTGCCTAGATATAGCCGATTGCGTGGCTCGCAAAGGCCACAACCAACTGTGTCGAGGGCACTACGCTTACAATGTGACCTTCCAAAAAGCTTACTAGGTGATTGGTTGTAATGGATGAGCCAGGACAAATCAACAGGCGACTCATCGGCCAACAAACCTAAACGTCAACTGAACTACTCGGCCATCAATCGCGATAGCCTGTCAAAGGCCGGCGATGGCCTTGAAGATGATGCACATTTAACAAGCGAAGAAAAAGGGGCAACGCCCAAACGCCGGAAAGCTTCTCGGCCTCGACGGAAAGCTATTGCTCGACGAGGTGAAATTAAATGGTGGTTAGGAGGCTTTCTTTTCGGTTTTGCCGTAGGACTGGCGTTGTCACTCACTTATGGCTGGATACTCGATCCACGCCCGGCCCCGGTTGATCCGTCGCAACTGCGGGCGGAAGATCAGACCTTCTATATGTATTTGATTGCTTTGGCTTATGCTCACGATCAAAATGAAGAACGGGCCAGAGCCAGGCTGGCCACCTTGGGCCAACCGAACGTTGAGGAGGCTGTCGCCGATCTGACCGAAACGTATATTGAACGAGAAACGGATCTGCGCGATATTAACGCGCTGGTGGGGCTGTCGATGGCGTTAGGCCAAACATCGAGCCAAATGCTGGCCTTTGTGGTCACTCCCACCCCTGAACCCACCCTGACTCCCACACCTATCCCCACGCCAACGCCGCGTCCGACTTCAACCCCCACCCCGGCTACACCCATTCCCACCGACACCGCCACACCCACCCAAACAGCGACTCGCACTCAAACAGCGACCCGAACGCCCACTCGAACCCCTACCATAACCGGTACTCCGACCAATTCACCCACAGCCACTCCCAGCCGCACGCCTACCGTCACCAACACACCTACGCCCGGTCCCAACTCACCCTTCGGTGTGGCGCAATCGACAGTATTGTGCGACGATTCCGGGGACGGCGGTTTGCTCAGAGTTTATGTGCGTGATAGACTCGGGGCGGGTCTGCCCGGCGTCGAAATTGAGGTCATTTGGTCCGGGGGGCAAGATACCTTTTTCACCGGGTTTAAACCGGACATCGATCCCGGCTATGCTGATTTTCAAATGGAACCGGGTGAACTTTATCAAATAAAATTGTTAGGCGCAGGGTTCGAGAGCGCCGTCCCGGAAGTGAGTATCGATGATCCCACCCTCTGCCCCGATCTGCCGGACGATGTCAAGCCATCGTGGCAGGTGGTGTTTCAGCGTGGGGTCAACTAACTTCTAAGGGGGTTTTTTCTGCCCTGGTGCAATGGTAATGTTGTTTATTCCGACTTCAGGCTCCGCCGCCGTCAGCGCTAAAAGATTGGGAACCCAAATGGGGCTTTTAGCCAAATTCACTCTTGATACCTGAAGTCGATGTTGAAGGATTTGCCTTGAAAGAGAATTTTATAAAAAATACCCCTCTTTTCGGAGAGTTAACCGAAGATGAGCAGCGCGCCATCGGTAAGCGCATGCGGCTGGAGAGCTACGATGCTAACAGCACCATTTTTATGCAAGGAACCGATAGCGACGCGCTCTACCTGATCAAAGAAGGCTGGGTCAAGCTTTTTGGTCAAAACGGCGATAATGTGGTCGCCAGTCTGGGGGCGGGCAGCCTGATTGGCGAAACCGACTTTTTCCTGGGCCGCCCGTACACGATGACCGCTAAGGCCTCCGGACGCGTGGAAGTATGGGTCTTAGACCAGGAATCGTTAATGCGCCTGCTTGAGGAGCGTCGCGACTTGGGCCTGAACCTGGGACTGGCCTTTGGCCGGGGCCTGGTTCAATTCCGTCCGCTACTGGCCGATCGCCTGGCCCATGTACCCTTTTTTCAGGATTTGTCGGCCCGCGAACAGGAGTTGGTGGCCCGCTATCTAACCCCGCAGCGCTACTCGGCCAACCAAACCATCTTCCGCAGCGGCGACCGCCCGACCGGTCTCTTCATCATCGAGCGCGGCGCGGTTCGACTGCTGGGCGATCACGATGATGATTACACCGAACTCATCGTCGATGACACCTTTGGCGAAATGGCGGCTGTCTCCGGCAAACCCCATTCTAACACGGCCCAAGCAGCTAATGAAGTTATCGTCTGGCAGCTTAGCCCGGCTGACCTGATCACGCTGACTGAGATATCGCCTTCAGTTAAAACTAATCTCACCCGAAACCTGCGCTCACGTCTCAGCGCGTCTGATCAATCCTACGCTGAGGCCGTTCTGCGCCGTATTCCGCTGTTTAGCGAACTTACCGGCCAGGCGCTCAACGACGTGGTTCGACTGCTGCTGCTGCGCTTCGTACCAGCCGGCGAAATTATTTTCAGCCAGGGCGACCCCGGCGACGCGATGTACATCGTCGACTCCGGCTCGATTGACATCATCGCTGAAACGCCCGGCCGGCCTAGCCAACTGCAAGGTCGCTTAACTAACGGCGATTATTTTGGCGAAACGGCTCTCCTCACCGGCAAAACACGTTCCTTTACTACCCACGCCGTCAGCGATACTAACCTGTGGTGTCTCTACCGCACCGACTTTGATAGTCTGCTGGTCAAATACCCGCAAATTAGCGCGGCCCTCAGCCACGCCCTTCAAGAACGTCTGGGATCTGGCGACGACTATTCCGTCGAGCCGCACCTGAAGAAAATTGCCGTTAAAGGCAGTTTGTCCCGCACCCAACTCGATGAACTCTCCTCGCTGTTGCAGCCGCGCCGCTATCAAGGCGGCAGCACCATCTGTTACGAAGGCAGCACCGGCGACGAGATGTATTTCATCGAGCGCGGCCAGGTTGAACTGTGGGCTACCACCCAGCAAGGTCCCATTCAGTTGGAGTCGCTGGGTGAGAGCGATTACTTTGGCGAGATCGCCCTGCTGTCCGGTCGAGCGCATCTGGGCACCGCTTATGCGGTGGTCGATACCGACCTCTGGGCGCTAACCAAAGCCGATTTCGACAGCTTCCTGCGCCGTTATCCTAATCTGGGCGTTGTTTTAAGCCGTATTCTTAGCGAGCGCATGGAAGAGACCATGATGCGTTTGCGCGGCGGCCCACCCCAACGCGGCCTGCCGGCCCCGTCCGGACCTGTCTCTCGACCCATGCAGCCGGTCATTAGTGGCCCGCCCGCCGTAATCCGACCATCGCAGCCTACCGGGCCGATGCCGCCGGTGCCGTTACGGCCGGTCGGCGGCTCACGGAGTGGCCCGCCGGCTCTGCCGCCTCGATCGCTAACGCCGGTGCCGCCACCCGGCCGCCCGGCTTATTCTCAACACACCCAACCGATGCCGCCGATGCCGGCCCCGCCCGGTCCATCATTTCACGCGCAGCATACGCAGGGCATGCCGCCCATCTCGCCGCCGTCGCGACCGGTTCCGCCGGCCCAACCGGGCCAGCCGCAGCCGGGCCAGAGTCGTCGGCGTCGGAAAGTAAAAAAGAAGTCAAAACAAACCGGCGGTATCGCCGGGGCTTGGGCGGCGCTAACCGGATCGGGAGCTCAGGAGTCGCGGCCAACGCCGGCTCAGAAGGGACCGGCGGCCTTGCCGCCCGGCGCACCCTCCAATCCCACCATGCCGATGCCGGTAGCGGATAAACCCCCGGCAAACGTGGCTTCATCGCGGCCGATGCGGGCGCGTTCTGTTTCTAATCGAAAATTGCAAGAGTACAATCGCAGCGTCTCTGTTTGGTTCGCCAAACGAACGCTCGGCGCTAAACTGCGCTTGCTGGCGATCGCCATCGCCCTGGTTTGGATTTGCGGGATTATGGCCCCATCGCTCATTATCAATGCTCTGGCCGCCACCTTTGCCGATAATGGGGCGCTGCCCGGCGATGATCGCAGCCCGCTTCAGCAAATGCGAGAGGATGGGGCTATCGCTGCCGTGGGGGTGTTACCATTTGTGGAGACAACCACCCCCACGCCATCCAGCACCCCCACGCCTACTGAAACACCGACGCAAACGGCCACGCCCACCGAAACGCCTATCCCAACCAATACACCGACGCCGACTATGACCCCCACCCCTACCGAAACGCCGACACCTGTCTTTACGCCTACCCCCACCAGCACTCCTACCCGCTTTATTCCCATCATTGTCGCCACCGCAGCGCCAACCGATACGCCGACGCCGGAACCAACACCCACGCCTGACGTTGATTATCGGGTTAAGAGCATTCGCCAGTTGACCCCGTGCGAGAACCACGGCAAGCACCATATCTTCATCAAAGTTGAAGATCCCAACGGTCAGGGCATCAACGATGTGCCGGTTAAAATTCAATGGTCTCCGGTTGAAGACGGCAACGTAATCGCGCCGACTGAAACTAAAACCAACCTGACCGGCTCGCCGGAGCCGGGCCACATTGATTTTGCTATGTTCAAGGGCAGTTACACCGTAGAAGTGATGAACGGAACCAGTGAAGTGGCTGGCCCGGTCACCCCTGACTATGGCGTCAACGAGCCTTGTGGTGAGGACGCCGTGGCCAACTCGCTGTTCCACCAGTCGTATGAGGTCATTTTCCAAAGAACGTTCTAACCTCCTCTTTCCGAGAATTATAAAAACGGCGGCTAAAAACTGCCGTTTTTTTGTTCTTGCTCCGATTGTCGCTATACTTACTACCATACAATGTTTAACGTCTAGTCCAAAACAGTTAAAGAAAAGCATACTTATGACCCAAATTTTTGAGCGAAAATTAAACGTAAGCCTAATTATTTTTTTACTGGCGGCAGCGCTTTTTATTGCGCCGCGCCACATTGAGGCCCAAGATGCGATCCAGTTGGTCGATCAGTCGTGGGAGTCCAGCTTCAACCAAGCCGTGACCTTTTCCGCCGAGGCGTCCAGTTCGGCCGAAATTGTCGATGCCGATCTGTTTTATCGGGTGGTCGGCCAGTTGGCCACCTCGCGTAATCAGGGTGAATTTACGCCGGGGACCACGGTCAAAGCCACCTACACCATCGACCTGACCGAACCGGTTAATTACCAGCCGCCCGGCACCGAGTTAGAATTTTGGTGGAAATTTGTCGATGCCGACGGCAACGAACTGAAAACCGACCCGGAAACGTTGAACTATATCGATGATCGACACACCTGGGAAACCTTGGAAAATGACCGGCTAACGCTGGGCTGGTACAACGGCGATAATCGTTTTGGTGAAACCCTCTTTGAGCGGGCAAATGAAGCGCTTGATACCCTTGAAGCTGATTTCGGCGCGTCGATTGAGAACCCCATCAAAATATTTATTTACGGCAATCAGCAGGAGTTATTAGATGCCATGTCGGCCGGCGCTCAGGAGTGGACCGGCGGCGCGGCCTATACCGATTACGGGGTGGTGGTCATCGGCATCAGACCGGACCAGCTTGACTGGGGGCTTAAGGCCATGACCCACGAGATGTCTCACCTGGTTATCCACCAGGCTACGGATAATCCCTTCGGCGGGGGTGATACACTGCCGCGCTGGCTGGATGAGGGCATTGCCGTTTACAATGAGAACCGCGCTGAACTGGATGAGGATTTCAAACCGCTTTTTGAACGGGCTGTGGCTAATAACAATCTAATGACTTTACGGACCTTATCCAGTCCGTTCCCTTCCGACACGATTCAGGCTAATCTAGCCTACGGCGAGAGCGGCGCCGTGGTCAAATTTATGATCGACACCTACGGCCCCGAGGCGATGGCTGACTTATTGGCTGTCTTTGCTGAGGGGGCGCTTTACGACGAGGCGCTGGAACAAGCCATTGGTCTCAACATGGATCAATTAGATAATGCCTTTAGAGCTAGTTTAGGCTTACAACCGCTGCCCGGTACTGAGGCGAATATCGAAGCGAGTGACGCCGGTCAGACCGAGCCGGCGGTGGTTGAAGAATCGCAAGGGGAGACGTCTAATGAGGAGCCGGCGGTGGCGGTAGCCGTTGAGGCGACCGCTGCTGTGGTGAGCGAGCCGGCTCAAGAAGCCGCACCGGCCAACGAACCCGCTGCGGCGGAAAGCGCGCCGGAATCGGCGCAAAGCTCCGGTCCGTTGTCTGCTCTGCCTTGCGCCGCCGGTCTTTTGATGACACTGGCCTTAGGCGGCGCCGTGTTTGGTTGGCGGCTTAGTCGGTAACCCTCCCGGCTCGTAGTGATGTTTTGCCTGAGACGAAGAGAATTGGACAGGATTTACAAGATTAACAGTATAAAGCGAAGAAGAAATCTTGTAAATCCTGTTAATCCTGTCAAAAACACGCGTTTTGAGTGGTCATTCCCTACTTTTCCCAGCCGTGTTCTCCCAGCAGTGGCACAAACGCGACAGGAACCAAATTTTCCTCAATAATCTGATTGCCTTGCCGCTGCAACCGCAGTAGAAACTGGTTTTGTTTAGGGCCAACCGGAACTACCAGATAAGCCCCGTCTTTAAGTTGCGCAGTTAACGGTGCCGGTATCTGCGGAGCGGCGGCAGTGACCATAATACCGTCGTAGGGGGCATGCTCCGGCCAGCCATAACCGCCATCCCCCACTTTTATTTCCACATTGTCGATCCCCAACGTCGGCAACAACTGTTTGACTCTTTCCGCCAGGAACTCGATCCGCTCGATGCTGTACACTCGGTTGACCAGTTGGCTGAGGATCGCCGCCTGATAGCCGGAGCCGGTACCGATCTCTAACACAGTGGTAGGCCGATCATCCGGCAGATTCAGAGCCTGAGTCATAAAAGCGACCATGTACGGTTGGGAGATGGTTTGACCGTGGCCAATCGGCAAGGGTTTATCCCGATAGGCCGATCGCCACAACTTTTCTTCAACAAACCGGTGGCGAGGAATGGTAAGCATCGCGGCCAAAACCCGAGGATCGCTAATTTGCCGCTTGACCAACTGCTCCGCAACCATCAGCTCACGCGCCTCCTCTAAATTGGGTGTTTTCCCAAACATATCATATCTCCTGCTTCATTAAAACACATCCAACGATGAAAAGCAAAAGATTTATTTGACGCAGAAGTAGGGAGTCAGTAGCAGGAAGTAACAAAACCTTGTCCTGACTCCCTGTTCCCTCTTTTGTGAGCCGTTCTCATTCGTGCTATACTTCACGATTGTTGTCTGCAAGCCATAAGGTTTGCAGATTTGCTTTTTCTTGGAGCGACTTGAATGTCTATTTTGGCGACCATTTATGTTCTTACTGCGCTGATTCTGGCGGTTTATGGGTTTAACGCTTGGGTCTTAACGGCTGTCTATACTAAACATCGCCGCGATGTAACGGCGGCGCCTTCCGCCGCAGCCCGATCGCAGTTACCCACCGTGACCGTCCAGTTGCCTATTTTCAATGAGGCGTTGGTTATAGAACGGTTGATCAACGCCGTGGTACAGCTTGACTATCCGGCTCACCTGCTCCAAATCCAGATTTTGGATGACTCCACCGATGAAACTACCGACCTGGCCCAAACGCTGGTCGATACCTACCGGCAGCAGGGCCTCAATATCGAATTGATTCACCGCGTTGAGCGTCCTGGGTTTAAGGCTGGCGCACTCAAAAACGGCCTGCTTACAGCCACCGGCGAAATGATTGCTATCTTTGACGCCGACTTTGTTCCCAACCCCGACTTCTTAAAACTAACGGTGCCGTACTTTGCCGATTATCCTCGTCTGGGGTTGATTCAAACGCGCTGGGGGCATCTCAATCGAGATTACTCATGGCTAACGTTGGCCCAAGGTTTGGCTCTTGACGGCCATTTTGCCATCGAACAGACGGCCCGCAACCGTTCCGGCTTGCTGATGAACTTCAACGGTACCGCCGGAGTCTGGCGGCGAAGCTGCATCGAGTCGGCCGGCGGCTGGCAGGGAGACACCATTTCTGAGGATTTCGACCTCAGCTACCGGGCCCAATTTGCCGGGTGGAATTGCCTGTTCTTGCGCGATGTAGTCGCTCCGGCGGAGATTCCGCCGCAGTTGGCGGCGTTCAAGCGCCAGCAATTTCGCTGGGCCAAGGGGTCGATTCAATGCTTTAAGAAACTCGGTTGGCAGGTTGTTCGCGCCGACTTTTCCTGGTGGGTGAAATATCAAGCCCTGATTCATTTGAGCAGCTACCTGGCCCACCCGCTGATGGTAATCCTGGCCTTGGTCACCCCCATTTTGATGATGGGAGCCGGGACCGACAACGTTCGTTTTCCGCTGATTTATCTGAGTCTGGTGAGTTTAGGCCCCCCGGTGCTTTACGCAGTAGCCCAGGCCAGTCTATACCCTGGCCGCTGGCGTCGTCATTATAAAGCGATGCCGCTGCTTATTCTGCTAGGCAGTGGCATTGCCCTAAGCAACAGCAAAGCGGTCATCGAAGCCTTCTTGGGTGTTGGTAACGTTTTTCGACGCACGCCCAAATTCAACATCAATTCCCACACCGATCGCTGGCAAGACAGCGTTTACCGCCTGCCGGTTGACGGCCTGGTGCTAGGTGAATTGGCCCTGGCGTTTTACTCCCTGCTGGGTGCGGTCATCGCCTGGCTGAACGGCCACATCTTTGCCGTCCCGTTTATTTTGCTCTATGTATTGGGGTTTGGTTATGTCGGTGGACAGGGCTTGTGGGATGCCCGCTTCGGGTTGTGGCGATGGCTAATCGGCCCCACGGCGACGCCGCATCCACCTGCTGAACAGTCAAGGACGCGTCGCGGTGAGGCCCTTAGCGCCGAGCGGTAATAACGTCACGAAAGCCAGCCGGAGCGACAAAGCTTACTTTGTCATTCATAGTAGGGTCAAAGCAAACTTTGCCGCTCCAGGTTAGTTTCAAGGCTGTTAATCCGTCACCGCGCCGAGGCTGCTGCTGGACACGAGCTTGGCGTATTTTGACAACACGCCGCGCGTGTAACGCGGGGCCGGCGGCTGCCAGGCCGCCCGCCGTTGGGCCATCTCGTCATCCGAGATATTGAGTTGCAGTATCCGCGTATCGGCGTCGATGGTGATCGAGTCGCCTTCTTCGATCAGCCCAATCGCGCCGCCGACCGCCGCTTCAGGCGCGACGTGGCCGACCACCAGCCCGTGCGAGCCGCCGGAGAAGCGGCCGTCGGTGATCAGGCCGACCTTGCCGCCCAACCCCGCGCCGATAATGGCCGAGGTCGGGGCCAGCATTTCGCGCATACCGGGGCCGCCCACCGGCCCTTCGTAACGGACGACCACCACATCGCCTTCATTAATACTGCCGGCCAAAATAGCCTGGAGACAGCTTTCTTCCGACTCAAAGACGCGGGCCGGGCCGGTGATAGTGTGGCTTTTGATGCCGGTGATCTTGGCGACGCTACCTTCGGCGGCCAGGTTGCCTTTGAGGATAACCAGGTGACCCTGCTCGTACATCGGCTCGCTCCAGGGGCGGATGACGTCCTGATCGGTTCGAGGCTCGACCGGTATATCGGCCAGCACTTCTTCGACGGTTTGGCCGGTGATGGTCAAGGCGTCGCCGTGCAGCGCGCCATGGGCCAGCAGGATCTTCATCACCTGCGGCACACCGCCCGCCGCGTGGAAGTTGACAGCGACGTAACGACCGGACGGTTTCAGATCGCACAAGACCGGTACGCGCTCGCGAATGGTTTCGAAATCGTCGATGGTCAGCGGCACTTCGGCGGCGTGAGCGATGGCCAGCAGATGCAGCACCGCGTTGGTCGAGCCGCCGATGGCGTTGGCCACGGCGATGGCGTTTTCAAAGGCTTTGCGGGTCAGAATGTCGCGCGGCAGCCGCTGGGCGTGAATGGCATCGACCAGTACGCGAGCCGATTCGGCGGTGCTGTCGGCTTTTTCTTCATCTTCAGCCGCCATCGTCGAGGAGTTGAGCAGGCTCATGCCCATTGCCTCAAAAACGGACGACATGGTGTTGGCGGTGTACATCCCGCCGCAGGAGCCGGCCCCCGGAATGGCGTGGCGCTCAATCTCCAGGCGCTCCTCATCGCTAATTTTGCCGAAGCTGTAAGCCCCGACCGCCTCAAAAACGCTGACGATATCGAGATCGCGGCCCTGGTAGTGGCCCGGCTTAATGGTGCCGCCGTAGACGAAAATGGCCGGAATGTTCATACGGGCCATGGCGATCATCGCGCCGGGCATATTTTTATCGCAGCCGCCAACAGCTAAAAACCCATCCATGCTCTGGGCGTTGACCGCCGTCTCAATCGAGTCGGCGATGACCTCACGCGAGACCAGCGAATATTTCATGCCTTCGGTGCCCATCGAGATACCGTCGCTGACGGTGATGGTACCGAACATTTGGGGCATCGCCCCGGCTTCTTTCAAGGCCCCCTCGGCCCGTTTGGCTAAAACGCCCAACCCCAGGTTGCAGGGCGTGATGGTGCTGTATCCGTTGGCGACGCCTACGATAGGCTTATCAAAATCATCATCGCCAAAGCCAACCGCTCGCAGCATCGAGCGGTTAGGCGAGCGAGCCACCCCTTCGGTGATGATTTTACTACGCCGATTATCTGCCATGTCAATCTCCTTCGATAGTTAAAAATGATTTGATGGAAGGGGGAACAATTGGTAATTGGTAAATGGTAAATGGTAATTGGCTATTTAATCTCTAATTACCAGTTACCAATTACCATTTACCCCTGCCAATAACCCCGTCCGCAGCTTATAAAACTGCTAATAGTGTAAAATTTGGGTGATTTGGTTAATCGAGCCATAATTGTAGTCCAGAATTTTTTATTGGACAATTGAACTGATTAAGGACCTGCTTTGATGAAGAAAACTCGAATTCTACTTTTTACCGGCAAGGGCGGCGTGGGCAAAACCACCATCTCGGCGGCGACGGCGCTGCGAGCGGCGGAACTGGGCTACAAAACGCTGGTCATGTCAACCGACCCGGCCCACAGCCTGGCCGATGCGCTGGATAAACCGCTCACCCCGGAGCCGGTAGAAGTAGCCCCCAATTTGTATGGACAAGAGCTTGATGTGTACTACTCGCTGCGCAAGTATTGGAGCAGCATGCGGGAATTGGTAACGTCGATTTTTCGCTGGCAAGGGGCCGATAAGGCCCTGGCCGAAGAGATGGCCGTCTTGCCCGGCATGGAGGAAATCTCGGCGTTTTTGTGGTTGGAGCAGTTTTATGACGAGGGTAACTACGATCTGATCGTCATCGACAGCGCGCCAACCGGCGAGACGCTCAAACATTTGAGCATGCCCCAGGTCAGCCAATGGTGGCTGACGCGCGCCCTGCCGGTGCAGCGGCTGGCCGCCCAGCCGTTTAGCAAAGTATTCAGCGCCGTCACTCGCATCCCGGTGGATAAGGCGCTACAAGAGCTGGACGCCTTTTATCGCAAGGTGATGCGCGTTCACGAAATTTTGACCAAGCCGGAAACCGCGTCGATCCGGCTGGTGCTCAACCCGGAGCGCATGGTGCTGCAAGAGGCGCTGCGGGCCTACACCTACCTGCAACTGTACGGCTATCCGGTCGATGCCGTGATGGTCAACCGCGTCTTGCCCGAATCGTTTGCCCAGGCCGGTTTCGGCGAACAGCTTGAGGCGCAGCGCGGCTACCTGGCCGAAATCGAGGACAGCTTCACGCCCCTGCCCATTTTCAAGATGACCCACCAGGGCCGCGAGGTCTTTGGCCTTGACCGGCTGCGGGCCATCGCCGCCAACCTCTACGGCGACCGCGATCCGCGCGACAGCTTCTCGACGGCCGAGCCGTACCAGTTCATCGAACAGCGCGACGGCTACCTCCTGAGCGTCCACCTGCCGTTTCTGAAGAACGAAGATGTGACCGTCACCCAGAAGGACGACGAACTGATTATCCAGGCCAAGGATCGCCGTCGCAACCTGTTTTTGCCCAAGTTCTTGGCGCTATACAAGGTCACCAACAGCCAGATGATGGATGATCGGTTGTTGGTGCGGTTTGAGAAGAAGAAAGGGTAGGAGAGAGGAGACTGGAGATTGAGGATCTAAAATACCTGACTCATTCAACACAATGTGTTGGCGTATTTTTCCAACTACACAGCATAGTATATACTTATACCGAAATTACTTTTAAAACATAACTTTTGCGCTGTCATTCCCGTAAACTTTTTAGAGGGAATCCACGTTGACTTACCCGTATGGATGTCCACTAAAAACATTCGGGGATAATGTAACCGATCTATTCAAAAGTTATGTCCTCATTCTTTTTCAGTATAGCACGGTCACAAGGCAACAATTTCGTATACTTGAATAGGACGCAGATAAACGCAGGTTTCCATTTATCTTAATTTATCTGCGTTTATCAACGAAAATCAGAGTTCCAAAAGATGTTGCTTTAGGCTCTTTGGCCGTATAGCCCAATTTATTGGGGAACCACTCTAATACACTAAAAAACATGGGCGTTACACCATAGAGGCCAAAAGCACAACTTTTATTAAAAGGGATCAAGGATTCTTTGCAACTTTTTTGATAGGGAGGTGGTTTATCGAGAAAGCCATTGTGGTAATGTAGTCGACGCTTTGTATTGGATTTAATTTTATTCTCAATGTGGAGGAGATCCTCAAGGATGACTTACAAAAAAATATTTCTTGTATTAAGTACAAGCCTTGCCGCCCTGATTATTACAGGTTGTGGCGCTGCGGCTACCCCTCAAACGGTGGTTGAAACCGTTGTGGTCAAAGAGACGGTTGAGGTTGAAAAGGAAGTGGTCAAAGAGGTGGTGGTTACCCAAGAGGTTGAGGTTGAAAAAGAGGTGGTGGTCACCCCAACCCCTGAAGGCGAAGCGGAACAGACCTTTATTGAAGGCTTCCCGACCACCGATGAGAACGAGGCCAAGAGCGCCCAGGCTGCCTTTGAGGCCGCCGATAGGGGTGAGCCTGATCCGGATTGGGCCGGCAAATCGTTTACTATCGGCGTTTATTCAGCCGGGCAGCGAGGCGCCATCTCCGGCCCTACCTACTTCTGGCGGCCCAAGTTCGAGGAACTGACCGGGGCTACCTATGACATCGTTGAAATCCCCTTTGCCGAAATGCGCGAAAAAATCTTCACCGACTTCCAGACCGGTGCGCATCAGTACGATGTCATTCTCAACTGCTCTAACTTCTACGGCGACTACATCGCCAACGACTTTGTCCAACCCCTAGATGAATATTTTGATGACCCTCGTATGCCCCAATGGGACCGCGAGTCGATATCCCCTGCCGTGCGCAACTTGCTACAGTGGGGCGGTCAATACTACGGCGCTCAAAATGATCATGACGCCCAGGTTCTTTACTACCGCAAAGACATTATTGAAGACCCCGAATGGCAGCAAGCCTTTGAAGAAGAGATGGGCCACCCCATGCCGGTGGCCATGGATACCTGGGAAGATGTGCTGGAGATTGCCCAGTTCTTCAATGGCAAAGACTGGAACGGGGATGGCGACCCGGATGACGGCATCACGCTGCACCTGAAAGTGGGCGGCCAGGGCTTCTTCCACTTTATGGCCCTCTCCGCGCCCTACGTCACGATTCCGGCTTCCGGCGACGATCCGACCAAGGTGACCCAATACAACAACGTCTATTATTTCGATCCCGAAACGATGGAACCCTTAATCAATTCTCCGGGCCACGTCAAGGCGCTCGAAATGTTGTTGGCGCTCTCCAAAGCCGGTCCTTCGGCGATGTGGGGCTGGTCTTTGGGCGAAGCCTGGGCCGACTTCCTGTCCGGTAACGCCGTTATGACCTTCTCCTGGGGTGACGTCGGCTCGCTGGCTCAGGACCCAACCCAGTCGGTCATTCAGGGCAAGCTGGGCGCACGCGGCATCCCCGGCACCAAAAGCCCCTACAATTTGGAAACCGGTGAGTTCATGGATCTTGACGAACCGAACATGGTCGGCAATCAGGTCGGTTGCTCCTGGCACCCGGTGCTGTCCAAGTATGCTGAAAATCCAGACCTGGCTTACTATTGGATGGCTTGGCAGGCAACGCCCGAGATCAACCACTGGAACGTGGCTTATGGCTGGACCGGCGTCGATCCGGGAACTACCTACGACTGGTTCGAACCTTACGGCACAGCCACCGTTGAGGAGTATGAGGCCGGTGGTTATGATCCCAGCGATGCTGAACAATTTATCGGCGCCTATCAGGACAACTTCTACAACTATCCGATCTTCCAGACCTACATCCGCATCCCCGGCACCACTGAAATGATGACCGCTTGGGACATCCACCTGTCTGAGGCTGTCACCGGTCAGCTCACCCCGCAGGAAGCCCTGGATCGCACCTATGATGATTGGCAGTTCATCATCGATGACTACGGCCGCGAAGATTTACTGAAGCTGTACCAAGAGTCAATCGGCTACCAGCCGGAATAAACAGCTCTTTAGTAACTGCCCGTAATTAACTTGTGGTTTTCGGGGAGATTAAGAGATTAGGAGATTTAAGGCGGAATCGCCAATCTCCTAATCTCCAATCTCCCACCGAAACCCCTAACTTATTCTTGGGCAGTTACTTAGGAATGGCGATTAAATAACTTCAACGATACTGAAGATGGAGATAAAGAGATAAGGCGATAAGGAGATTTCTAAGGCCAATCTCCTTATCGCTAATCTCCAATCTCCGGCCAGATTGCTCAAGTTATTTAATGGCCGATCCTAAACTCCTATAAACTCTAATTTAGATAAGGAGAGACTATGCAAGAACGAAGCCGTTTAAAATGGCTATTCGTTGGTCCGGGTATACTCTGGGTGCTGGCGTTTACTATCTTTCCCCTACTTTATTCTTTGCGTTTGAGTTTCTACAATGCTCGTATGGGACGGCCAGTAACCTTTGCCGGCCTGGACAATTACCGACGAGCCTTCAACGATTATCGGTTTTGGGATGCTCTGGAAGTGACCCTGATATTTGTGGTCGCCAGTGTTACCCTGACGGTCCTGTTGGGACTTGGCCTGGCCCTCTTGTTCCACCGGCCGATGCGGGGCCAGCGTTTTTTTCGTTCGATCTTTCTTTTGCCCCTATTTGTCGCCCCGATTGCCTTGGGCTATCTGGGGTTAACCATCTTTCACGAACAGGTGGGGGCGGTCAATACTGTTCTCAGAGCCATGGGGATGGTCAACTTGCCGGCCTGGTTTTCGGATGTCTGGCTGGCGCGGCTGGCCATCGTCCTGGTGGATGTATGGCAGTGGACGCCCTTCTGTTTTCTGGTTCTCCTGGCGGGGTTGCAAGCCCTGCCGGAAGAGATCTATGAAGCGGCCGCTTTGGATACGGATTCGGGTTGGGATACGTTCCGCTTTATCACGTTTCCGCTCCTCTTGCCGGTTCTGTTCACCGTAACCATATTGCGGTTGGTTGAGGCCTTCAAAGTGCTGGATATCCCCTTCAGTATGACCAGCGGCGGACCGGGCGCGGCCACCCAAACCTACTCTTTTTATATCTATCTGGTGGGCCTGCGCAATTTCAACCAGGGCTACGCCTCAGCCTTGGCCTATATCTTACTCATCTTGATGGTGATTATCGCCTTCTTCTTCTTTAATCGACTCCGTGAAATCTATGACTAAAAGGGTGTTGTTATGACAAAATCTTATCAAAAACTCGGCAAGAGTATCCTATTGTGGGTGCTCATTATCATTGCGACGGCCTGGGCTTTCTTCCCCTTCTACTGGGCCATCGTTACCTCACTCAAAGAGCCAAACGTCATCCTAACCAAACCCTCACTGGTTCCTTTCTGGCAATTCAACCCCACCTTGTATAACTGGCAGCTTGAGTTGACGACCCGTGGCCGGGAAATTGGCCGAGCCTTGGGCAACAGCGTCATTATTGCGGTGGGGGCTACCATCATAGCCACAACCCTGGGCACGTTGGCCGGCTATGGCCTGGCTCGATTTCGGTTCTATGGTTGGGGTAACAAAGACATCACCATGTGGTTTCTGTCGCAGCGCTTTCTGCCGCCTATGGTCACGGTTATTCCCTTTTTCTTGGTGATTCAGACCCTGAACCTGCTAGATACGCATTTGGCGTTGATTCTGGTCAATGCCACCTTTACCATGCCGTTCGCGGTCCTGTTGATGCGAGATGCGTTCAAGGAACTGCCGCCGGAGTTGGAAGAATCGGCCTGGGTGGATGGCGCCTCTCGCTGGCAGAGTTTCCGGCATATTTCGCTGCCCCTGGCGGCTCCGGCCATAGCGGCCACAGCCGTCATTTGCTTCGCCTTTTCCTGGAACGAGTTCCTATTCGCCCTAATCTTGACCTTGAAAGATGCCCAACCGATTACCGTGATCATTGCCGGGGTGGAGCATACCCAGGGCATCCAGTTCTGGTTTGTGGCGACGCGACTCCTGTTAGCCATTTTGCCCCCGGCTCTGCTGGCGCTGTTGGTACAGCGATACATCGTCCGGGGCCTCACCTTTGGCGCGGTCAAAGGCTAAAACGCGCCCGGCTGGCGCTGAAAGTGTAGATTAAATAAAATGTTAACTTCTAAGGATATTGTCAAAAACGCTCACGCCGCCAATATCGTTATTCCGGCCTTTAACGTGCCGTATCTGCCGATGGTCGAGCCGATTATCAAGGCGGTGGTTGATCAAGACTGTTTCGCTTTTATTGAGGTCGCTCGATTAGAGTGGATCAAATTTCAAAGTGGCAGCCTGGCGGCGGTGATGGCCGAGTATAAAAAATGGGAGCAGCCCGATTACGTGCGGCTTCATCTAGACCACGTACCGGTCATCGATGAGGATGAATTAACTGTGGACTATCTGCCCATCATCAAAGAAGCCATTGAACTGGGCTACCATTCAGTGATGATTGACGGCTCGCGGCTGGACTTGGCCGGCAATATCGCGGCCACCCGGCAGGTGGCTGAGGTGGCCCACGCCGCCGGCATCCCCTGCGAGGCCGAATTGGGCGCGGTCATGGGCCACGCGGCCGGCCCGCTCCCGCCTTATGAAGAGTTATACGCATCGGGGATGGGCTTTACCGATGTTGATGAGGCCCAGCAGTTTGTCCAAGAAACCGGCTGTGATTGGCTGTCGGTGGCGATTGGCAGTATTCACGGGGCCGTTTCCGGCGTTTCGAAAGACCAGAAAAAGGTCGAAGCCATGTTGAACCTGGAGCATCTCGAAAAACTGCAACAGGCCACCGGCGGCATCCCGTTTGTGCTGCACGGCGGTTCCGGAGTAAAACAGGACTATTTGCTGGCGGCGATCAAACAAGGCATTGCCAAAGTGAATATCGGGACGGAAATAAGACAGGCGTATGAGGCCGCCCTGCGCGAAACGGGCAGCATTGCCGAGGCTCAAGAAGCCACCTTCCAGCGCACGGCCTGGCTCATTAAAGATTATTTCGGTTTAGCCGGAACACGCCGGTTAGCAACCGGCTAGTGATGATTCTCGCTAACGGATATCCTTTCAATTTGACCGATATAGCCTCCAAATTTGGCGTTAAGCCGATAGACCACGGCTAGCTGACCGCCGACCGCCGAAACATAGGCGTACGCGTTGAAGTTCGGCGGTCTATCGTCGGTGGTCGGCGGTCAGGCGGCATTGAAAGCCGGCCCAAATTGAGAATATGTCGGTTAGCCAAGTGATGAATAACGGATAACCTATGGCAGATCAACCTCTTTTAGCCGGTATCGACATTGGTACCACCAACATTAAAGCCGTAATTTTTGAACCCACCGGCAGCGTCGTGGCCGGGGCCAGTGTGAGTACGCCCATTCATTACCCCCAGCCCGGCTGGGCTTATTATGACCCCACGGAACTTTGGCAAGCTGCCGTAACCGTCCTGCGCCAGGCCACGGATCAAATAGCCGATACCGGGAGAATTGTCAGCGTGGCCGTAGCCAGCGCCGGCGAAGCGGCCGTACCGCTGGATGCCCAAGGCCGGCCCACCTATGATGCCATTGCCTGGTTTGACCAACGCACTCAGCCCCAAACCGAGTGGCTGGCCCACGCTATCGGCCAAGATCGCTTGTTTGAAATTAGCGGGCTATCCTTGCAACCCATTTTTGGTTTGTGCAAACTGCTGTGGATTAAAGAAAATCAGCCGGAGGCTTTTGCCCGCACGGTGCGCTGGCTCAACCTGGCCGATTACATTGCTTACAAATTATGCGGCGTACCGGCCACCGATTACTCGTTGGCCTCACGGACGCTGGTGCTTGACCTGCAAAAATTGCAGTGGCACGAGCCACTCATAAGAGAGGTGGGCCTGCGCCCCGATCTGTTTGCCCCCCTTTGCCCCAGCGGCGCCGTTTTGGGCCACATTACCCCGGCAGCGGCCCAGGAAACCGGCCTGCCAACTACGGTGCAGGTCGCTGCCGGCGGGCATGACCACGTCTGCGGCGCGCTGGCCGTGGGTGTCACCCAGCCAGGGCTGATGCTAAACTCGATGGGGACGGCCGAGGCCATTTTTCTCCCTCTGGAAAAGCCGCTGCTTGACCCGACAATGGGGCAGCAGGGATATACTCAGGGCGCTCACGTCGTAGGCGGTCAATATTACGTATTAATCGGGCTGTATACATCGGGGGCGTGCGTAGATTGGCTGCGAGAAATTATGGGCGAAACGACGGATTTTACCGGCCTCATTGCCGAAGCCGAGCAAGTCCCCCCCGGCAGTTTGGGTGTCTGCTTTTTACCGCATTTGCGATTCGCCAATCCCCCCCATGATGACCCTAAAGGTCGAGGCGCGTTTATCGGCCTCTCGACCGACGCCAAACGGGGCGTTCTGTTCCGCGCGCTGCTGGAAGGGTTAGCCTACGAGGCTCGCTATTCGCTGGAAACGCTGCTGGCCTATCCGGGTATGGCGCCGCTGCAGCAAACTTACATCAGCGGCGGCAGCACCCGCAACCGGCTGCTGGTTCAACTGCGGGCCACGATTCTTAACCAGCCGCTGATCATGGTGGACGTGGCCGAAGCCACCAGCCTGGGCGCGGCCATTTTAGGCGGATTGGGCGCCGGGATTTATGCGGATACGACTTCCGTTGGCAACACGATTCGCCACAACCGGATTACCATCGATCCCGTACCGGACAATGTTCCCGTGTACAACGCCTACTTTGAACAGGTGTACAAACACATTTACGCCTCGCTGCGAGACCTGCACCATCGGGTTTATCAGTTGCAACAATCGTGAGTTTAAGGTGACCGACACTTAACACCATATACCTTAGCGCGCTAGACCTTACGATCACGGTCGTGATCATACCTTTCCATGCTCAAACACATACGATCACGGTCGTGATCATACCTTTCCATGCTCAGACACAAGCGATCACGCGTATGATCGGACCTTTCTCAGCTCAGACACAAGCGATCACGCGTATGATCGGACCTTTCTCAGCTCAGACACAAGCGATCACACGTGTGATCGGACCTTTCTCAGCTCAGACACAAGCGATCACGCGTGTGATCGGACCTTTCTCAGCTCAGACACAAGCGATCACGCGTGTAATCATATCCTTCCAAGCGCTTACCCCTATGATCGACGGCCCGGCATTTCGACACCGAAAGCGGATAAATCGCTATAAAGACCATAATTGTGATGAATGCAACAAAAAACACCAACGCAAGCGTTCGCGTTTAAATCCAATGGGTTGAGGTGATGACCTCTCCTTGATGATGTAAGGTTGGATGATAGGTTTTTTGCTGTGATTAGGTGGCAAGGGCAACGACTTGGTGGGCGGCAATTTGTTTGTTCAAGCTCGTTGCGATCGGTCTGTTTGGTCTACTTACATATCGATATCCGGGACGACGGCTAATACAATTGCGCTGGCCGGCCCCCCAAAGCGTAAACTGACGCGGGCACTGGCATAGGCGTAAGCATCAAATGGTGATAGGCCAATCTCTTCGATCAGGAAGTCATACGCTTGATCCATCGCCAGTTGCCTGGCGTCAGGGAACGAGTCAGCGACTGCGACACAAATCGTCTCATTCCCCGTACGGACCCGCGGAAATTTCAATGATAGGTTCTTTTCGACCGTAATCCGGACCGTGGCTTGTCCAGCAGCTTCCAAACTTACGGCGGTGGGTTCGGCGGTACCCATTGCGGCGTGTAGATCACCTACGGAAAGCAGCGCACCGGGTGCCTGAACAGGAAGATAGATGGCGCCCCCAGAACCCAACTCACGCAAATCCAGGTTGCCGCCCCAGGGATAGGCCGGCGTAACCGTTGAACTGCTGCCGCTGGCGGGCGCAAGACCAATACAGCCGATCATTGGCTCAATTGGGACCTTGACCCGCTCACTAATAATAGCCCCCTCGCCTTCTAGAGGTATCTGGCGGATTTGTAGCCGATCTGTTTTGTTACCCCACCGACCCAATCCAGGAAGCCAGGCTGACCAGGCACTTCGCACGGTAACTTCAAGCACCTCGACACATAGGGCGTCACCCGGCTCGGCCCCATGAACAAAAACAGGCCCGGTAACCCCATTAAAGTTCTGGAAGCCAATATCTTCGATGGTCTCGCCTTGAGCTAACCTGGCGTAGGACATGTCGCCGGTTTCAAAGGTGACTGTACATGGTGGCGTTACTTCCAAAACTGGCGATATATTGGGATCTAGGGCAAAGGCGTGCTGTTCTTTGGGAACAAAATAGTTCTCTTTCATTTAACTTCTTCCTTTCCCAAATACATTGATTTGGTCGCGAGATATCAGCTTTAAGGCTTCTACCGCCACTATCTCCCCATAGTCTAGCGGCAAAACTAGTCAACACTTCCATAAACCTATTATCACACAGACCGTCGCCGCCACGAGACGATCCAGTAAGAGCGGATCAAATTGGTAGGGCGCGGAACGCCGGCCGGATGAATGCAGAGTTGGGCGTTTGAGTTAGTCAATTATTGTTCTGTACATTCGGCAAGAACAAGCTGGCGGGATCAGTGCTGAAGCGGAGAGGAATGGCGCCCTGATCCTTGCGTGGGTCCACCGTGCCGGTCCCAGGATTGAAAAGCACATAGCCTTCGGCTTTCACGCCCTTGGGCA
The DNA here is from genome assembly GCA_020634855.1 of Anaerolineales bacterium. Lineage (GTDB taxonomy): Bacteria > Chloroflexota > Anaerolineae > 4572-78 > J111 > JAGRBY01. The sequence continues at coordinate 227,304 of JACKAU010000009.1, read as the reverse complement.
GGGAGAGACTGGCCAAATAGGTAAAATCAGTAAAGTTGGTGATGACCGGAGCCGGGGTCGCCCAACTGGGCGGGGGGGCGGCGGCGATGGAGTCGCTGGATAAGCGTAAAAAGCTTGTGGCCCCAATATTAATATTGAGCGAATAGACCAGGACTCCATTATAGCTGAACCCTCGTAAAGCAACGGTGTGGGCGGTGGCGTCAGTATTGTATAGGTACAATACTGTGGCGGTGGAATCATTATCGGATGGGACAAAATACAGCAGGGTCTCACCGGGAATAGGCGTAGGCAGAGCGCTGGCCGAAACACCCTCCGTAAGGAGATTGGCAGGGGGCAGCTCGTCGCTCCCCGTGTTGGATGAAGGGGTGGGTGTAGGGCTGGTGTCATTTGAAGGGCCGGCTATGGCTGGCCTGGCGTTCAGCCGCTTAATGATTGCAGAGGTGGTCGGCGAGTTCTGACTGGGGGCAAACCAAAGATGACCAAATGTCAGCGCTATACCGGCGATTAAGCCAACAAATAGTAACCTGGTTTTCTTCATGTCATTTTCCTTATCAAAATGCCCTTTGTGGATCAAGGGCAGAACCCAAGATTTTTCGCATAATAGCCTTGTACCGCATTCAACAGGTTGCTGGATTATAATTTATGCGACCAACGGAATCAAAAATTCATGGGTGTGTGCGAAAAGCAAAAAGACACCTCTAAGATTGCAACCCTCAAGGTCTGGCCGCCAATCAACGAAGAGTCGTCAGCTACATAATTGGGGTAGCGGCTAATCCTGTGCTACTTCCACCGCAAAGATGCCTCGATCCGTCGCCGCCACAAGACGATCCGGCCGGAGCGGATCAAACATGACGGTGTAGACCGTTCGCCGGGGCAGGCCGGCGAATTGCCAGGTGTCGCCGTTGTCTTGGCTGAGCCACAGGCCCGCCCCTTCGGTGCCGGCCCAGAGCCATTCGTGAGGTAGGTAAACCTTGGCCTCGGTGGGTTGGAAGACAAAGGGCGGACGCAGCGGCGGCGAAGGTGGGGGAACGGCCAGTCGCCCCAGATGGATGAGGGCGGCCGGGGGCAGCGACTCGATGCGGGCCCAGGTGACGCCGTAGTCCGGACTGCGCCATAGCCCGTCGGCGGCTCCGGCCCAGATCGCGCCGTCATCGGTTTGGAGCAAGCTGTAGACGGTTTGGTGGGCCAGCGGGCCGGGCAGTTTGAACCAGCTTTGACCGCCGTCATCGGTGCGATACAAGCCCTCGAACGTCGCCAGCGTAACCTGGCCCGGCGTGGGATGCCAGATTAAATCGAGGCCGCTCAGCGTTTCCAGCCCATTGTGCAGCGGAGCCAGATGCCGGCCGCCATCGCTGCTCACGCCGATGTTGTTGCCCCACGTTCCGGTCCAGACCACGTCCGTCTCGACCGGATGGGGATTGACGCTCAGAAAATAGACTTTCTCCATATCCTCGGCGGCATGCCAGACGATGGTGGCCGCACTCAAATCATCGCTCCAAACCAACCCGTTGCTGCGACCGGCGAACAACCGCCCCTGCGGGCCAAGCGCCAAATCCCAGACCGTCCACGGCGGGCTGACCGGCTCCCAGGTGCGGCCGGCGTCGCGGCTGCGGTACAACCCGGCCGGTGTGGCCGCGATCCGGATGGCGGGGTCGTCGGGATCGATCATCAAATCAGTGATAGTCGCGGGCAGGCCATCGACCTTGCGCCAGGTGTGACCGCCGTCCCGACTGTAGAACAGCCCCAGATCGCCCGCCGCGTAGAGCGTATCATCCATTTGAACCAATTCGGTGGCGTCGGTCGTACTGAAGAAGTCATCGGCATCGAGCCGAGTCCAGTCGCCGGAGGCCGTTAACTGCCACAGCCCGGCGTCGTTGCTACCGACAATGGTTTGGCCGGGGCGGCAGCAGTTGACCACGCTAAACAGCTTGCCGGCCAGCTTGTCCGGGCCGAACAACGCCCAACCCAAGTCGCCTTGCCGCCAGAGCCGATCTTGGCTGCGAACCAGCAGCTCGCCGGTCTCGGTCACAAAGAGACGCGGTTTGAATTTATCGCTGTTGCTTTCGCCGGCCTCGTCCATTTCTTCATCGGTTAGGGTCGGGAGAGGCAGCGGCCGCCAGTCGGTGTCGAGGCCGTCGTTGACGAAAATTTCAGCGTCAGTCGTAACGTACAAACGATCCACCGGCGAGGAACGGTCGGGCAGGGTGTAACGCGCCGTCACTAAATCGGTGATGGGCGCGACGTCAAGCTCGGCGCGCTGCCAGGGACCGATCGGCGTTGGCGCGGACCACAGCCCTTCATTTTCAAAACCGGCGTAAAGGTATTGATTAGCCTTGACGACGATGTAGGCGTAATCCCCCGGCGCACCATTTACCGGCTGCCAAGTATCGCCGCTGCGCCAGAACAGGCCGCGCTGCGTGGCCGCCAATTGGCCCGACGGCAGCGACAGCAGATCGTTGAAGACGAGATCGGGGCGGTCGCCGGCCCGGTTTTCAAGGGTGAGTTCGGGCGGTGAAGCCAGCGACCGGCTATTACCAGGAGTGGCATCTTCCAACGGTTTGAAGGCTTGGCCTTCGGATGCGGGTTTGGTGTCCGGAGCCGGTTCAACCGCCGGGATGACCTGCCACACCTCGCCGGGGCGAAGACCCAGCAGCCACAATTCGCTGCCCGGCCCGCGCCGGAGACGGTTGGTCTCGCTCCAGCCGCTGGGCGAGGGCTGCGGCTGCCAATCGGACAGAATGGACGGCGGGGCGGGGGTGGGTAGGACCAGCCGGATGTGACGGAACTCCATATTCTCCCAGCGCCCGCCGAGATACTGGCGAGCCGGATTGCGCGGGCCAACAGCTATCGAGATGGTGTTGACGCCCGGTTTGAGCAGGTCGGGCGGGAGCGTGAAGCGCTGCGTGACCCAGGTGCTGGTGGGGTCGGGCCGGGGTCGGGCTTGCAGGTAGCCAATTTCGGTTCCGTTGATGATAAGCCGGTTGGCTGCTTGATCGATTTGCATGGTTTCTAGCAGCAGATCGTAGGGTTGGACCGATTGGTCGGCGGTCAGGAAGAAATCCCCTTGCCAGTCCGGGCTGAAGTTGCGACCACCGCGATAGAGGTGGACCCAATGGGGGTAGAGGGTGCTGCGGTCGCCGAGGCGGATGGCAACATCGGGCGCAAGAATTGATAATTGATAATTGATAATTGATAATGGTGGGTTGGGGGATTGGGTGGGGTCGAGGCGGCAGAGGGGGCTGTGGGTGGGGCAGGTGTCGAGGAGGGCTTGGTAGGTGGGGGTGAGATCGTTGGGGCCGGTCCAGATGCCGTAGCCGTAAGAGTCGCCCTCGGTGTTGAGTTGCCAGATACCGAGACGGTGCAGCCAGGGATAATGGGCCTGGGCATAGTCGATGGCCTGGAGGGTGTATTGGGCTTGGAGTTCGGGCGTGACCACTTGCCAGTCGTGTTTAGGGTTGTCGGTCCAGGTGAGCCAGCCCATTTCGGTGACCCAGATGGGTTTGCCGCCGTCGCCGTTGGCGATCATGATGTCGTGGAGCAACTCCAGTCGCCGGAAGTTGGGGCGAAACTTTTCCGGGGCGTCATCGGGCGGGCGGCCGAAGCCGTAAGCGTGGGCGGTGTAAATATCGAAGTAGGGTTTGGCTCCGGCGGCGTAGAGCGATTGCAGATAATCCAAATCGTTGATGGCCCAATCGCCCTCGCCTTCGGTGGAGGCCAGCGCGCCGAGCAGCACCGGCAAATCGGGCGCGGCCGCTTTGATGGCGGGATAGGCGGCTTGGAGCATCGCGGCATAGGCGGCGGCATCGGGCGGCTGGTCATGCCACTCCTGGTTGAGGTTCGGCTCGTTCCAGATGGCGACGCCGGCTAACCGGTCGCCGTAGCGTTCGGCGACGCGGCGAGCAAAGGCGGCGTAGGCGTCGAGCTTCCAAGGCGTCGGGCTGGTGGCATCGAGCGCCCAATCCGGCGGCTGGTCGAGACGGGCGATGAGGTCGAGGCCGTAGAACTCGGCGGCGCGGAGGGCGGCGTCGGGCTTTTCCCAGTAAAGATAGTTCGGCTCCGGTTCGATATCGGCCCAACTGAACACGACCACAGCGAAGGTCCCCCCGGCGCGACGGGCCGCCGCCATGTGCGTCGAATCACCTTGGCCGAGGTGAAAACCGATAGGCAGTGTACCCGGCTCGGCGGTAGGTTCAGAGGGGGGAGGCGGTGATGGGTCAGGTGTTTGGGCGGCCAAGGGTGGGGCGATAAGTAGGAATAGGAACAGGATAGCGATTATTTTGGATAGAGACTTTTTGGTTAACAGGGTGTATAATCGTTGCTTCATCATCTGGCTGGGTAACTTACCACCATTTTCTGAGGAACGCAACAGTTTCCAGTGGGTGATATCGAGCCTAAATTTACCGGAGCGACAAAGCTGGCTTTGTCATTCAGGTCAGGTCAAAGTAAACTTTGTCGCTCCAGTCCTATTAGGAGAGCAACCGTATGCACGAACCAACTTTGGCAGACATCCAGGACACACGTGAACGCATCGACAGCTATGTGGTCGAGACGCCGGTCTGGCGCTGGCGTAATCGGGAATTGACCGAGGCCATCGGCGGGGAGATAGAGGTTTTCTTAAAGCTGGAGCTTTTTCAGCACACCGGCACCTTTAAGCCGCGCGGAGCGCTGCGGGTGATGTTGGACTTGGATGCGGCGGCGCTTGAACGCGGGGTCACGGCGGTGAGCGCGGGGAACCACGCCATCGCGGTGGCTTACGGGGCGCAGCAGGTGGGGACGACGGCCAAAGTGGTGATGGTTAGCACGGCCAATCCGGCGCGGGTGGCCGCCTGTCGAGCCTACGGCGGCGAGGTGGTGTTGGTCGATGGGGTACACGAGGCATTTGAGCGAGTCAAGGAGATAGAAGCTGATGAGGGGCGCACCTTTGTTCATCCTTACGAAGGGCCGCTAACCGCGCTGGGTACGGCGACGGTGGGCCTGGAGTTGTGCCGGCAAGTACCGGACCTCGACGCCGTTATCGTGCCGATTGGCGGGGGCGGATTGTGCGCCGGGATTTCGACGGCGGTCAAACTGCATCAACCTAACTGTCAGGTGTTTGGCGTGGAGCCGGAGGGCGCTGATAGCATGCATCGCAGTCTGACCGCCGGTAGCCCCCAGACTATCAACCAGATACGTACAATAGCCGATAGTCTCAGCGCACCCCGAGCCGAGCCATACAGTTTTGAACTTTGCCGGCGGCATCTGAATGATCTGGTTTTGATCAGCGATGACTCGATGCGGCGGGCGATGGCCCTGATTTTTCGGGGCGTCAAGTTGGCAGTCGAACCGGCCGGGGCAGCCGCAACGGCCGCTTTATGTGGGCCTCTGTTGGAAAGATTGCGTGGCAAGCGGGTCGGGGTGATTGTGTGCGGTAGTAATATCGATGTGGCCGGCTTTGCGGCGCAGCTTCAGAGCCTGGACGCTTAATCTTCGATGGTTACCCCAAACTGGATGGGGTCAAGATCATTCGGCCATTTAGTCGCCTGGTTACAGAGCGCTTCGCTGAGGTTAGTGTGGCTCAGATCGGCTCCGGTGAGATTAGCGCCGTGTAATTTAACCCAGCGTAAATCGGCTTTACTCAGATCGGCCCGGGTCAAATCGGCATTGGTTAAGTCAGCCCAGCGCAGTTCCGCTCCGCTCAGGTCTGACATATTGAGATTGGCTCCGGTAAAGTTGGCCCAGCGCAGGTCAGCTTTACTCAAATCGACCATGATCAGATTGGCGTTATTGAGGTAAGACCCGCTGATTTCTGACTTGCGCAGATTGGCCCGGCTCAGGTTGGCTTCACTAAGATTGGCTGTATTGAGGTTGGCTTCCCGCATATCCACTTCGCTTAAAATGGCTCGTTTGCAGTTGGCTCGGCTCAAATTCACCTCTCTCAAGTCGGCCCCACGGAAATCGGCATCACTAAGATTAGCGCCACGTAGATCGGCCTGCTGCAAAATGGCCTCACTCAAGTTTGCCTCACTTAGAATAGCGCTGTTTAGAGTCACTTTGTCCATCTTGGCCCGGCTCAAATCGGCTTCACTCAAATCCGCGGCGGTAAGATCGGCCCCTGAGAGGTCGATGCCGCTTAGATAAGCTTTGCGAAGTCTAGCCTCGACTAAACTGGGCGTTTCGTTTCTTTCTTGAGCCACACGAATAATTTTTTCTACATCTTTGCGCGTTAAAATGTTCATTGTTGAAACCCGTTCGCTTTCGCAGTGTTATTAGTGAAAAGGAAATCGATATTGCATTGGCTACATTAGCCTAACTATTATCATAAAATAGAATCCTAAAAATTGGTAGTAAGGGGATGATTATATTGGGACGGGGTTACTTGTCCGCTGCTTCGGAGGCGGGAATAGGGACCGACTCGCCGGTGTGAGCGGCAATCCAGGGAATAAGGAGGTTTTTAGCCTTATCGGCAGGTATAGAAAAGGCGATTCCTTCGGCAATTCCCCGCTCTTCGCTTTCGCGGATGATAAAGGTATTAATGCCGATGACTTCGCCTTCAAGGTTAATTAACGGGCCGCCTGAACTGCCGCGATTGATGGCTGCGTCAGTTTGAATGAGACCGTCAATGACAAACTTATCAATTTCGAGCGCCCGGTTCAACCCGCTGATAATTCCAAAACTGACCGAGTTTGGAAAATCACCCAGGGGACTGCCAATAGCATAAACAATTTGCCCCAGGCGAATGTTGTGAGAGTTACCCCACTTAATCGTCGGTAGATCGGCGGCGTTTATCTTGACGATGGCTAAATCTTCAGCCGGGTTGGCGGCTACGAGTTCGGCCGGAAATTCGCGTCGATCAGACAAGATGACTTTTAACTCACCCGGTATATCGACCACGTGATTGTTGGTTGCGATGTAGCCCCTAGCGTCGATGATAACGCCGGAGCCGACTACCCGGCCTTCATCTAAAATACTATGGGGGACAACATTGTTTTTCTGTTGGTTGATAACCGTCACCACAGAGGGAATGACGTGATCGATCACATCTTCAGCAGCCGGGGTTTGGATCGGTTCCGGCTCGGGGGTGGGTGAGGGTGGTATCGTTTCAACAGGGGCCGGGGTTGGGGTGGAAAGAGGGGTAGAGGTGGGAGCAACACTTGCCAGGGCCGGTTCTTGGGAATTGATGAACCACAATAGTACGCCGCCGCCAACAACACCGCCTAAGATGCCGCCAATAATAAAAGCAACGCTAAGCAACGAAATAAAAAAACAGCTATTGACATTGTCTAAAGACCAAGGGGCATTTTTCACAGCGCCGGATTTTTTAGAACTCTTTTTTGCAGGTTTGGGCTTGGTTTGTTTTTTTAGATATTCGGCTATCTTCTCCGGTTTATTGACAACCGACTCGCCATAGGTACTGGCGTACCGGGCCCGAGCGATATCGATCGGGGTATTGATGGGATCCGGCGGTGATGATTCAGACGATTTTTCCGGCGAAGATGGCGATGGTTGGCTCATAGCGTTCTCAAATCATAAAGGTTAAATATTTCAAGTTACCTGAGGGCGGGTAATAATAGTTTTAGCCATTTGAAACCACTGTTGTGGTTTTAGAAATTAATCGGATAACGCATCGGAACAACAAAGCTTGCTTTGTTAGTCCCCGATTAATTTGTTGATTTACAATAGCGGTTACTACGAACGGTTTTGAAAATTAAGCTAAAATTTCAAGGCCGTGACCTTCGACAACCTGACCGATCACCCAGACCGGCTGGGCTTTTGTGGCGCAAATAGCCTGAAAGTCGGCCAGTCGTTCCGGCGGCAGGGCGATTAACAGCCCCCCCGATGTTTGCGGATCCCACAAAATCATCTGCTGAGCATCGGACAACGACGGAGCGAAAACGACATCTTTTTCATAATAAAGCTTGTTGTTGGCTGCCCCGCCGGGAAAAACAAAATCAGTGGCATAAGTTTCCAGACCGTCCAGTAGCGGTAGCAAATTCATTTCGAAGACAAATTTCTGCGTCGAGGCCAGGGCCATTTCCAGGGCGTGGCCCAGCAACCCAAAACCGGTGATATCGGTGGCAGCTTTAATCCCACCGGTCGCCTGCGCCGCCTGCGCCGCCGCTCGATTGAGCCGTTTCATCGACTCGACCATTTTTTCAACATGCTCTATCTCAGCAATGTCCCGCTTAAGCGCCGTGCTGATACAACCGGTTCCCAACGGTTTGGTCAAAACCAAAACATCGCCGGGCCGAGCGCCACCCTTGGTAAAATAACGATCAGGGTGGACCAAACCGGTGACAGCCAGACCGTATTTCGGCTCGTCGTCGGTGACGGTGTGGCCGCCGGCAATGACCGCGCCGGCTTCGATGACTTTTTCCGCGCCGCCCCGCAAAATCTCAGTGACAACTTCGGGATCGAGCCGAGCCGGAAAAGCGCCGACGTTGAGCGCAAAGCTCACCTCGCCACCCATCGCATACACGTCGCTCATAGAATTGGCCGCGGCGATCGCTCCATAATCGTACGGATCATCGACCACCGGGGTGAAAAAGTCGAGCGTGTTGATGATGGCCTGGTCATCATTCAGTTTATAAACAGCGGCGTCGTCCGCCACACCTAAACCAACTAATAACTGAGGGTAGCCGTCGCCGCTGAATAGATTTTTGAGAGGTCGCAAAACTTGCGACAAGGCCTCCGGGGCCATTTTACTGGCTCAACCGGCACATTTGGCCATTGCAGTCAATCTGATCGACTCGCGGCTCACGGTTACCTCCTGTAGAGATGGATAGTTGGGTCGTTGGTTCTTATGCAATACGGGTTCGACTCTATTTGTAGCTTGTAGAAATTACGACTAATTTTATTTTACTCTATTCTAAGGGGATGGCAAACAGTATTAAGAGCGACACCAGCTATCTGGCCGACTCGACCCGGATAATGAAAAATAGGTTCATAACCGCCGCTTGGCTAACCGCCACATCAGTCCCAACCAACGGTGTATAAATCTTCTTTTTGTAGGTTCAGGCCGCCAAATATATAATACGGGCTAACTACCCAAGAGAAAAGCCGTAACAGTCGAAACCAAGGAAGGTTCTCTTGTCCGTACAAACCTCCACCAGCCCTGGGTGACCGAGATCCTGGTGGCCCGCCCCCGTTGGCTTGAATACCTCCACAACCGCCATCATCAGTCACTGACCCTGGTCACGGCCCGGCCGGCTTCGGCAAAACCACCCTGGTTATTAGTTGGCTTGAGGATATAGACCGGCCATAGGCTTGGCTGTCGCCGGATGAGTATACTGAACCCAATTTTTAAAACAGCTTCACAGTGATTTACACCTGCTCTTACTATTGGTCGAATATCTGGAACAGCAGCTTTAGAGTTCCGGTCAGGGCAGAAAGGAAACAAAGAGTCCTATGATCTTAGATTACTTGTATTATTTATGGCAGGCCATCTGGAATGCCCTGATCTTCAATCCCCGGGTTTATGAGGTGGTGTCAGAGTATCAGCAAACCTTCTGGGTCACGTTGGGCGTGGCCATCCTGGGTGGGGCATCTTTGTTGATTGGGCAGAGTGTTGTGCTGTTCGTCAACCAGGTGACCCCGGCCCGCTTTATCCTGAGTATGGTCCTCAACGGCCTTCAGTTCGCCATCAGCTTGCTTGTTTGGGCCGTGCTACTGACCTTTTTGGGCGGCCTCATCTTTGATATTGAAGTTCCCTTCCGTATCGCCATCCGGATTATGTTTCTGACTGCCGCGCCGATGGTCTTTGGCTTTATGGTGTTGATCCCCTATCTGGGGTTGACCATCCAGAAAATACTTCAGGTTTGGAGCTTGTTGATTACGATTCAGATTGTCAATTTTGAATTTGGTACCAATTTATTCCAGTCGCTGATCGTGGTCGGCCTGGGCTGGCTGCTGACAGTGCTGCTGGGTAGCACAATCGGCCGGCCGATTACGGCCCTGCGTGACTACATCTGGAGAAAGTTTGTTGGCGCCACGCTGGACGCCGATATCCAAGAGGTCTATCAGCGAATTGCTCGACAGAAGGTTGACCAGGTCACCCAGCAAGAATTGGAGGCCCACAGTGGTAGTTAATTTAATTCTGCTTCTGATAGTTGGGCTGGTTCTGTTTTTGTTGATTTTGGGCGTTATGGCCCCCTTAGAGTCGCTGGGCTGGTACGCCGGCTGGGTGGGGGAAAAAGTCGATAAGTCGGACACGTTAGCCGCCCTGTCTGAGGTGGAAGCAACTAAGCAACCGCTGCCGGATGAGGTGGCCCATTACATCGTTTACCTGTCCGGGATTGGCTCTTTTACCGGTAGTTCGATCCCGATGGAGGAACCCCCCTTTCTGGACGCTTTGCAGGCTAACCTGCCGGGAAGCATTGTCATAGATGATGTCTTCCCCTATTCGGTCACCAATGTCGGGCTGACCGGCGAGCGATTGATGGGCAATGTTTGGAAGCAGGTCGAGGCTATACGTCCGGTCAATCCCAGCTCTAACTGGCTCTACCTGGTGGTGGTACGCAACTTGTTCCAGGTAGCGGTCTCGGCCGACAAGCGGTACGGCCCGGTTTACAACCTGGGGGTGGCTAAAGAGGTGTGGCGCACGTTGCTGCGGCACGGTTATCGGCCCGGCAGTAACAAGCCGGTCACCCTAATCGGCACCAGCGGCGGCGGGCAGGTCGCGGTCGGCAGCGCTACCTACCTGTCAACTATCCTGGAAGGCGCGCCCCTGCGGGTAGTCTCGTTGGGGGGTGTGGTTTCTTCGGATGAGGGGCTGCTGAATGTAGACCATTTCTACCATCTGTATGGCACGCTGGACAGTACCCAGGCGCTGGGACAAAAGGTGTTTCCCGGTCGCTGGCCGGGGGCGGTCAACTCCGAGTGGCACAAGGCCGAGGCAGCCGGGAAGATCACCATGATTGAACTGGGGCCGTTTACCCATACCGGGCCGGGCAGTATGTTTGACCAGGCCAGTGTGTTACCGGATGGTCGCCGCCATTTTGATGTGACTCTGGAAAAGCTGACCAACGTGCTGGTTACCTTTTATGATCGGCCGAAAGAGACAGATCACCACAGCCACGACCCAGCCACAGCCACTGAATTAGTGGCTGCTGAAGATACGGCTAAGGCAGACAACAATTCAGGGTAGGAGATGAGTTTTTTTTGAAGGTTGGTTTGTAGAATTCAGTAGATCACGCTTTCAGTATCTGATGAGATAGGATAGAACACAGATGACACGGATCATACCGATTTTCACGGATAAGGTTTGTTTTCTGTTTTTTATCGTTCACCACGCGCGGATTTTGGTTTCACCGCCCCGTATCAATGCCAGACATACGAGCCAACACGTCAAAAATAATCGAGAAATCATAATGCCCTAAACCCATCCCACGTGCCGCCGATAAATATTCGTTGGTCGTTGCGGTTGTCGGCAGCGGCACATCGAGGTGTTGGCCTAACTCAATCGCCAGATTCAAATCTTTTTGCATCATATTGCAATCGAACATGGCATTTTCAGGATGACCCAGAACAAATGGCCCGCGATAACCGACCATCGGTGAGGCGATAGCGCTATTGACCATCACCTCAACCGCTTGCTCCCGGGAAATACCACTCTTTTCGGCCAGCAGCACCCCTTCGCTAAAGGCCAGCATCTGCACGGCCAGACTCAGATTGACGGCAATTTTCATAGCGACAGCCTTGCCGTTTTCGCCCAGATGAAAGACGTTGGGGCCAATATCCAACAGGACCGGCCTGACCTTTTCGTAAGCCGACTTATCCCCGCCAACCATAAACGTGGCTTTGCCTTGCTCGAGCGTCACGGTGCTGCCGGAGACCGGTGCATCGAGCATCATCGCGCCGGTTTCCGAAGCAACCTGGGCAGCCAGCTCTTTGCTGTAGTCCGGACTCATGGTGCTCATATCAACGTAGATTTTATCGGGGGTTAAACCGGCCAGGATACCATCCGGCCCTTGGGTGATGGCCTGCACGGCTTTGGTGTTGGTTACCATCGAAAAAATGATATCTGTGGCTTCGGTCACTTCTCTGGGTGAGTTGGCCCAGGTCATCCCCATCTCAATAAACGGGTCGGCCTTTGATTTGGTCCGATTATGGCCGGTTACGGAGCGGCCGGCGGCCAGCAGGCGCTTGACCATGCCGCCGCCCATATCGCCCAAGCCGACATATCCAAGGTTAGGCATAAAATCCTCCTGTTTGTAATGAAATGACAACTTGTTTTTATGTATCACTCAACCGCAAAGCGACAAACTCAATTGAATCAGTTTATCTCTTTAGGCTGAGCTTCAATCAATTTGTGATAGGCTTTATTGGCAGAGCGATTATGTTGAGCCACAATGGTGGTCAAAGCCTCGGTATCCCGTTCTTTCAGCAGTTTAATCATCTGACAGTGATCGGCGTGTGCGTCGGACATGCGCCCTAACGTAAATGGCGCTGAATAGAAATAACGCAATCGATCGCGGTTATCCAAGGTTCGCTGGGTAAAACGAAGCAACATGTTCATTCCGGTTATTTGGGCAACTGTCAGATGAAATTGATTGTTCAAATCGTACCAATAATCAGCGTTGCCTTCCTCCAAAGCTTCGGCCATTTGGTCCACTAATTGTTCTAACTGCACGATATCCTCTTGAGTAGCCTTGGCGGCAGCCACGTTAAAAGCCGCTGTTTCAAGCGACTCTAATAGCAAGAAAATTTCGTTGACTATTTCAGGAGAAATTTCAGAGACGTGTGCGCCGGTGTGAGGGGTGATGTGTACCAGACCTTCGGCTTGAAGACGTTGCAAGGCGCTGCGAATGGGGATAGGGCTAACCCCCAATTGGGTGCTTAGTGTATCGATAACCAATTTCTGACCGGGGGCCAGTTGGCAGCGCATAATAGCCGTGCGTAGGGTGTCGTACACATATTCTTCTTTTGTACGGTGGGAATTTTGTGAAGGTTGGGTCAAAAACATTTCGTTTCATCCTTGAAACATATATCATATATGATATATGACTATAATAAGCGATTGGCGAATTTTGTCAAATGGTGGCTGGGAAAAATTAGCATTGGGGCGAGAAATTCAATATCATCCTACTTCGCCGTCTCCACCCAAATGCCGTTGCCGTCGGTGATCAACTCAATGGTTCCCCGCTCATCGGTACGGAGGACAGGTAGGCCGTGAGCGGCGTATCGCTCCATTACCTCCGGTGAGGGATGGCCAAAGCGATTGTCTTGACCAACCGAAATGACGACCAATTGCGGATTAACGGCGTTGAGAAAGGTCTCGGTTGATGACGTTTTGCTGCCGTGATGGGGACTTTTAAGAATAGTGGCTTGCAGCGGCGCGTCGATTTGCACCAACTTCTGCTCGACCGGCGCTTCGATATCGCCGGTGAAAAGGAAGCTGATTTGCCCGAATTGCAGATGCAGCACAATCGAGTGGTTGTTCGGCTCGTCGATGTGTTCGACGGCTGGACCGGGGCTGATAATGGTGGCAACCACCCCCTGGCCCAAGTTCAAGGGCATACCGGCCTGAGCGGGAATCGCCGTCAAGTGAGCCTCGGCCAATTCGGCCGACCAGGCCCGATAGAGTTGGCTGCCGCCCTCGACATCGGCGACCAGCGCCTGTTCGACGGTATAGCGGTCGAGCAGCGAGACCAATCCACCGAGGTGATCGGCGTCCGGGTGGGTGTTGATGACCAACTCCAAGGTGCGATCCCAAAATGGCATTTCCTGTCCCAAGCGCCAGTTCAGATCGGTCGGTGAGGGACCGCCGTCGATCAGAATTTGGTCCCCTTTGGGTAAGGTGATGAGAATGGCGTCACCTTGACCCACATCTAAAAAAGCGACGTGCAGCCGGCCATCGGGCAGGGCCAGCACCGCCAGCCAGATCAGCAGTACGATCACCCCGAAACTGCCCAACCACAGCCGGGTTTGGAGCGAGCCAATCTCAGGCAGGCGAAATTGAGGCCGAGCCTCATCGTCGGCTGAACCGGGCTGATTGGCCGCCCACACGCCGGCGGCGATGGCCGCGTAGAGGAGAACGAGCAGCCAAAACGGAAACGTGCCCAAATCGAGCGAAGCAAAGGGCAGCCGCGCCGTCTGTTCGACAATCCAAACCGACCAGGCCAACGGCAGCCAGACCAACCAACTCAGCAGTTGGCCCAACGGCAGCCAAACCATACCGGCCAGTGTGGCGATTCCCCCGACAATCATGATCGGCGGCTGGACAGGGAGGATCAGTAGGTTAGAGAGCAGCGAGACCAGCGAAAATCGGCCAAAGTGGTAGACAATCAACGGGCCGGTGATGATCTGGGCAGCTAGGGTGACAATCAACAATTCATTAAGCAAGGCCATGGCCAGGCCCACATGCTCGGTTTTAAGACGGCGTTGGAGAAAGCCAAATGTCAGGCGTTCGAGCGGTGGAACCAGCACGATTAGTCCCAGTGTCGCCACAAAGCTCAGTTGAAAGCCGACGTCCCACAGAATCAGTGGGTTGATGAGGGATAAAACTAACCCAGAGAAAATTAGCGAGTTTAAGGCCAGTCCCGGCCGCCCCACCCAAATAGCTAAGACCCAGACAATACCCATAACTGCGGCTCGGCTAACCGCCGCATCAGCACCGACCAGCAGCGTGTAAATGATGACGCCGATGATAGCTAGCGGCGGCGCGTACCGTTGACCGACCAGCCGCTGGCCGAGCAGCATAAAAATGCCAGCGATCAGCGAAATATTGCTGCCGGAGATGACGATAATGTGCGAGGTGCCGGTCAAGTTAAATGCTTCGTACAACCCTTGGGGAATGCCGGTTTCGATGCCCAACAAAATGCCGTTCAGCAGCGAGGCGTACGGTTCGGCCATCATGCGGTTGATAGTTTGCGAAGCGCGGCTTTTGAACGCTAGCAGCGCCGTCCAGAAGAAATGGCCTTGGCCGGACTCGATGAGCTTAATTTGAGGTCGGCGCACCATCGAGTAAATCCCAAAACGGGCCAGGTAATCGGCGTAGGAGAAATCTTCGAAAACGGGTGGCGTTTCCGGTTTTCCGGTGATGATCAGCCGGTCGCCGTAGAACCGCTCCGGATAGCGCGGGGCGCGAACCAGGAGCAGCCCGTCCACGGCTTTAACCGTGCCTTTATCTTCAATTGACTCCACCCGCAGACGGAGATTAATGTGGTAATCACGCACATCCGGTTCGTCAACGACTACGCCGGTAATTTTAAGCGGGGTCTCCGTATCATTATAGAAGGCGATATGAGCCGGATCGACAGCGGGTTGGAAAAAGATCAGGCGAAATGCGCCGGCCGTTAAAGCCAGAGTAAGAACAGCAGTCGATTTTATTTGAGGGTTGTGGTGGTAAAGGAAGAGAGCAATGCCGGCTATGGCGCTCGCCGCAGCCACCGCCGGCCAGGGTAAACTGAACCAACGAGCCAAAGCGATTCCTATAATCCAAGCAATACCAAGTCGAGATAAAAGAGGCACGAGCAAATCTCCGGATGGAAAATTCTATCATAGCTGGGAAAACAAAGTCAATGCTGTCCGGAGAAATTTGAGATTAACGGATAAAGGCCTTGTCTGAATTTTGTAACTCAGTAGTAACTTAAATGCAACTGATATCTTCTATAATGTTAAAGAAACTACAACAGTTCTAAGACGGCTCCAGTTTGAGCGAACTAGTCTGGCAGTGTACCCCAGATTAAAGAAACGGAACCCATCTGTTTGTAGATTGAGAAATCTTTATTTATTCACTGTGTATAACACAGGAGGACAAAATGAACGCAGTTAATCAATATGTCGATATCAGCAAAAAATGGTTCGATTTTCAACTGAAAACCGGCCAAGAGTGGTTTGAAGCCGTAAAAGGGCTAGACCAATTCGCCCCCAACCTGTTCTGGAGTAAATCAGTTGAGGCTTACCAGCAGTCCGTTCAGGGCAGCCTGGATGCGGAAATTGCCGGCGCTCGGATTTGGTTCGAGGATGTGGTCCCGGTCAAAGATCTGCCTGAACCTGTTGTCGATATGTTCAATCAAATGCGTGGCGCAACCGACAAGGTCACCGAAGCGCAGCAAACCCTCGCCGATAACTGGTTTAAACTTCTCAAACAAGTCGATTTCAACCAGACTCCCTTGGCTTTGGTTCAGGAAGCGCAAAAGTAACTCGCTTCAAAAGCCCCAAAACGCATAATCAGATTTGTTCCGACAAATCAAGCCGTCCTTGAAGATGAGGTCGGCTTTTTGATTCCTCGACAGAAGCGTCTACAAATTATTGAAAATTGTCAGTGGATAATCTATAATCTGATTATGTTAGAAAAGCTGATTAAACGCGGTCCAGGACAAACGGTGGCGTACATTGCCCGGCCGGAGGCGAAATTGCTGGCCGAGACGATGGTGGCCTTTGCCAACGCCGATGGCGGGACTATCCTGTTAGGCGTCGATGAGCAAGGGCAGATCATCGATTATTTGACGGATGACGATGTTGAAGGCGAACTGGTACGCGCCATGGTCATGTGCCGCCCACCGGTGGTGACCGAGTGGGAGCAGCACCAATTTCCGGATGGGGTGGTCGTCGCGCTAAAAGTAGCACGCAGCCCGGAGCTACATGCCCTGATGGATGGCCGAGTGTTGATCCGGCAGGGCCGCGAAAATCGCCCGCCTAGCGGGGAGGTCATTCGCCATCTAGCTGCCACCAAATCGAGCGGCGATTTTGAAGCCGAACCGGTGGCCGGCGCGACGCTGGTCGATCTGGACAAACACGTGCTGGACGAATACATGCGGCTGCGCCAGGAGCGCGGCAGCCGGTCGCTGCGGGGGAACCTGCAAGATCACCTGATCGAGATCGGGGCGATGCAAGAAGATGGTACCCCGACCGTGGCTGGAATGCTACTGTTTGGCAAGTCGCCACAATCGTTTTTACCGCAGAGCGGCATTATTTTTGTAAAGTTTCTGGGGAAAGATGCTCGCGGGCGGGATGGGCTGGCCGGTTATGGCCGGCGGGTGGAACTCGATGGACCGCTGGCGCGGATGATCGAGCGGGCCTGGAACATCGTCCGGGAAGAAATGCAGGTCGAAGCAGTCGTCACCGGATTACGCCGTAAAGAGATGCTGGAGTACCCGGCCTTCGCCGTGCGGGAAGCGCTAGTTAATTCGGTTTGTCACCGCGATTACCGGCTGAGCGGGCGCAAAGTTGAGATTCGCATGTACAGCGACCGGCTGGAGGTCATCAGCCCCGGCGGTTTGCCCGGATATATCACCCTCGACAATATTGTCGAGGAGCATTTTTCGCGAAACCCACGCGTGGTGTCGGGGCTGTTTCAATGGGGCTATATCGAAGAGCTAGGGCTAGGCATCGACCGCATGATCGAGGAGATGCTGGAAAACGGCCACACCGCCCCCGATTTTGAAGCCAAACCCTATGCCTTCACCGTGCGCTTACACAACACCCGCGAGCGCGAACCGGCTGCCAAACGCTGGTCAACCAACATGAACGAGCGCCAGATGCGGGCCATGAGCTATGTTGAACAAAACGGTCGCATCACCAACCGTGATTACCGCCAGCTTTGTCCCGATGTTAACCCCGAAACGATCCGCCTGGATCTGGTCGATCTGGTGGATAAGGGGCTGCTGTTGAAGATTGGTGATAAAAAGGGAACCTACTACATCCTTAAATAAAAAGGCCCGTGAATTACCGAAGGGGCAATGATAGGATTTATAGTTGCTCAGGCTGTTCGTTGAGAATCAAGCCAAGCCAGGATTTCCTGCGCAAATTGAGGAAAAGTTCGCAGCCCTTTTTGATAGTTCTGCGCCACATTAGCTATATCGATCCCCAAGTATCGGTGTACCAAAATGTTACGAAAACCACCCAGTCCCCTAAGCTGACTATAGAGCGAGACAGAGATAACCTTATTTTCCTTCAGCTTTTCAAGACTATCCTCATAAGTTTCGGGGTAGATGCCATAGTGCGCGGCTAAAATATGATCGGTTATATCAAAGATGATTTCAGCCGCAGCAATCAAGCCTCGTTCAATAATCCAGCGCTGGCTCAAATCTTGGCGCAAAGCCGTTTCATTAACCATTCGGTATTTATTTAACTCGGCTAAGATCTCATCAAACTCTTTTAGCCGCTCGATGATGGTAGTTCGTTTGACGACCATTCTGCCATCCGTTCTCGTAGAATCAGTTCTTGCCGTTTCCTCATCCAGTTAGTGTCTTTATAGATTCTAAGCGTTTCCAACTCAAACTCTAGTTGAGCTTGTTCATTATCTGCGAAAAGAAGACGCCCGGTACGGATGACTTCAAACCGTACTACCGGAGAGGCGGCCCCTAGGTCCACCAAATCAACCCGTTCTGTTCCTAACAATTCGGTAATTGCCGGATACAAGGCTGAGGCATTTTCGCCTTCTCGCAGAATAGCCAGATCGATATCGTGCCCCAATCGACCTTGAGCCAAAGAGCCGAAAAGATAGACCAACTTAACTCGATTTTGCTCAAAGATAGGCTGGAGTTGGACTAACCGCTGCTGAATGTCTTCCGGCAACGGTTTGAATTTTCGCCAACGTTCAGGGTTACTCACAAGACTGTCCTGTACACTGATGATGATAATTTTCTAATATGCTCATCTGTGTGGTAATTTTACCATCACAAAAAATTAAAGCAACCAACGATAAAAGACAACAAAAACCCCAGTTCGAGTAGTGAACTGGGGTCTCGTTTTTAGTCCATTAGTCTACGATTCCAATGTCTTCATCTCGTAAACCGGCACATCGATCCGCACATACCGGGCCGCCACCCAGCCGCTCGCGCCGTTCGGTAGGCCGACTTTGTACCAGCGCCCGCTGACGTCTCGACCGTAGACAGTCACCGATTGCCCCTGGCCCAACCGATCAACAATCCAGAAGTTGAAGCCGGGACCGCTGCGTACGTTGAGGGTAGGCGTGGTAACGTAACCCGTGTAATTTGCCGGCGGTTCCGGGATACCGACCTCGGTGATGGGGAGCTGCCAAACCGGCACGGAACTGTTCACATATTGAGCCGCCACCCAACCTTTGGCATAATTCGACAGCCGCACTTGCAGCCATTGGCTACGCGAGTCGCGGCCTAACAGCGTGACGTATTCACCGCGCCACAGCGTGCCAATAACCGGCTGGTGGTAACCGGGGCCACTGCGGACATTGAGCTGCGAAGCGGTAACATAACCATTGGCCTCGTGCGGAACATTGGGCGGAGGCACGGGCGGAATGTTGGTCATCACCGGCAGATGGGCAATTACATCCCACGGGGCGTTGACGTAAGTAGCGTAAACCCAGCCAATCTGCCCGTTAGCCAACCGGACGCGCAGCCATGTGCTATCGTTGGTTCGATTTAAAAGATAAAGGATATGGCCGTAATAAACGCTGGCAACTTTATCGAACCCCGTACCCGGTCCGGAGCGGACGTTTAAGTATTGGGTATTGACCGTTCCGGTCGGCTCATACCGAAAATGAGTCGCCTCGACCTGCCCCTCATTGACCTCCGGTTCATCGGCTGCGACCGTCTGAACCACACCGCCGAGCAGAAGAATGCTCAGCAGTACTACCATTAATAATTGTTTGCTTTTGGATAACATTGAGTCTCTCCTGATTTATTTTATTTTTAAAGTACAACGCTTCCTGACTTAGAAGACGATGTTTGACCGCATTTGGTTCCCGCTATAACAACAACGTAGGTGAACCATTGATGGCTTCAGTATACGATCAAAACTTTAACATGACATCCACTAAATGTGGGATTTTCAATCGGTCTGGAGACTTAGGACTCAGGTACGGATTTAGGGATTAATCGCCCCATTCCTCCGCACTCGATAGAAAGCTGAGTTGGCTGCGGATTTTCTGCAAAAATTCACCGGGACGCTGAACGACGATTTTATCATCGATAGGCATGAAATGGCGCGTATTGAAGGTGATCAAATGAGAACAGTTGGCTTGAACAGCGGCAACTAAAATGGGCAAGTCTTTGGGGTCGGCTTGCCCAACGAAAGCATGCAGTTCAGTTGTTTTTGGGTCGGGGACAACGGTGAGACACCGTTTGGCCAATAGGCGAAATTCGGCCAGGGCGTGGGGCAGTTTGTCGGCCAGGTTACGTTCGACTTCGGTCATCACCTGGATTGAAGTAAAACAATCCAACAGCGTGATTTCGCCCATTAGGAGAACGACGTAACTGGCCCCTTGCGTCGAGGGAGCGGCCGAACCGGCGAAGATAACATCGGCGTCAAGAAAAATTCTAGGTCGATGGGCCACTGTCTTCGTAATTTTCAGTATTGTATTTTGCCCGTTGTTCCCGCAATTCCTGAAGCATTTCCTCCACGCTAAAACCGGCTTCAACTCGCAGCCGCTCGATCTCACGCGCCACCTCAGGCACCATGGGCGTCATTAACGTCAGGACAAAGACGCCATCTAAATCGACCAGGTTAAAAATGTCTCCCGTTTTGATTTTATATTTGGCCCGCAGGTCAGCCGGCAGGGTGAGCGTCCCTCGCTGCCGGACTTGAATGGTTGTACTCATTATAGTCTCCGTCAGAATTTCTGCTATTACTGATTTTCCGAACAGCTCCATTGTAACACAGTTACAGGAAAAGACAAGAGGAAGAATCAGCTACCGTTCTTCAATTCTTCCCGGCCAATGATGCCATCGGTCATATGAATGACCCGATCGGCAAAGTCGGCCATGCGCGGATCGTGGGTCACATAGATGACGGTTTTGCCTTGTTCCTGATTCAGGCTGCGTACCAGGTGCATAACCTCAAATCCGGTTTTAGAATCAAGATCGCCGGTCATCTCATCGCCGATAAGGATGGGCGGGTCATTGGCCAGTGCGCGGGCAATGGCCACACGCTGCTGCTGGCCGCCAGAGAGTTCGCTAGGGTAGTGATCGATGCGATCACCGAGGCCTACTTGCTCCAGCAGGTATTCAGCCCGCTCCCGGCGCGCTCGCCGGCGGAGTTTGCCGGCCAAAACCATCGGCGCTTCGATATTTTCCAGCGCGGTAAAATTGCTGAGCAAATTGAACGTTTGGAAAACAAAGCCTAATTTTTGCAGCCGTAGCCGGGCCAACTGTTCCTCCTTCATAGAGACCACATCGGCCCCATCAATGGCGATGTGGCCCCGACTCGGCTCATCGAGACCGCCCAGCAGGTTGAGCAGCGTCGTTTTGCCGGAGCCGCTGGGGCCCATCAGGCACAGCATTTCGCCGCGCTGTACATCGATGGTGACGCCGCGTAGGGCGGGCACGGCTTCTTTGCCCATCAGATAACTTTTGTGGATATTGTCAACGTGAATAATGGTATTTGTCATAAGGATACTTTACCGGAATTGCGCCGGTAGCAAAATTAAGAATTAGAAATTAAGAAGTAAGGAGCAGGGAGTAAGGAGTAAAAACCCCTTACCCCTTACTCCCTGCTCCCTGATTCTGAATAATAGGACATCTGATTTCTAATTTGTATCCGACGGAATGGGGGGGCAATCTAATAGCTCGTCGTTAGTGATGGTCTGGTAAAGTTGTTGAGTGGCGGACGTAGGACTTTCGCCGAAAAGTTCTTCAAACACTTTAAGGCAGTCGCGGTAGGTTTTGAGGGCTTTTTCTTTTTGACCGCTGCACGTGTGGAAATACATCAGCCGGCGGTAAACCTCTTCTAAAAGGGGATCTTTGGCCAGGGCTTCCTGGCAGGCTTCGATGGCGGGTGGATAGTTGGCTGTGGCCGCGTAGGCATCAGCCAAATGAATGAGCAGCGTACAAAATTCGCTCACAATCTCGCGGCGGGTGTCGATAACCCATTCGATATTGCGATCATCGGCCAGGAAATCACCTTTGTAAAGGGTTCGTCCGGCCTCAAACTGCTCAATCGCCGCCGACCACTGCTGATGCTGGAGCAACTGCCGGCCTTGGTCGAGATTCCGGCGGAAGTCGAGCAGATCCCAAGTGACCGAGTCGCCCAGATCAAAATAATAGCCATTGGCCTCGCGAAAAATAAAGTTGGAATGGCGGGCTTCGATATCCGGCTCCAAGGTCAAGCGAATACTATTGATGAGGGGCAGTAGTTTTTTGCCGTCGTTATCGCTGCTGTCATGAGGCCACAGGTGCGCCATTAGCTCATCGACCGTCACCGA
The DNA here is from genome assembly GCA_020634855.1 of Anaerolineales bacterium. Classification (GTDB taxonomy): domain Bacteria; phylum Chloroflexota; class Anaerolineae; order 4572-78; family J111; genus JAGRBY01. The sequence goes on along the minus strand of JACKAU010000009.1, from coordinate 205,202 downwards.
GCGGCCGCCTCTGGCTCGTCGCGCCAGTAGCAATTTGATCGCGTCTTCTGCTCTAGAATTCTGCCAGATGCCGATCGCATGGCCGTCCCGCCAGATTTGGAATCGCCCCAGAGTTTGGAGGCGCAGGACCGGCAGTTTTACAGCCTGGGCAATGGCGGTTTCAATGGCTTGTGGCGTGAAATATTGTTTTTCGATAAAACCAATGACCGGATATTTGGTGAGCAAATCGGCCACGTCAGTGGGACCGGCCCGGCCGCTGAGAACGACCACCTTGGTTTTTGGGTGATTTTCCATCAGGTAGTCAAGCAGCAGCCAACCTTCGTTAGAGCGTAGCGGTAAATCTGTGGCTTGAAGTTTCAGATCAAGAATCACCAGGTGAAAGCCCTCATCATTGAGGTGGGTCAGGGCATCGGGCGCGGTTTCGGCCACTCGCCAGAAGCAGTTTTGGTCGGCCAAAATGGTGGTTACAATCTCTTGCCAATCCTTTCGATTTTCCACCAGTAGTACTCTGGGGCGGCCGGTTGCGGCTTCGGGCGGCGGCGGAGTCAACCCTCCATCGGGTATTGGGGTCTTGCCGGATGATTTTTCAACGGTTGATGTTTCCAAGGGTGGGCCGCCAATCAATTGATCGACCAATGTGTTAAACTGGGTGGGATCCCACCTTTCTTTGAACATTACCGGGGCATCGGGATCGAGATGGCGCAGGCTTACTTCCATATCGTGGGTCAGGGAGCCGGTTAAGACAATAATCGGAATTTTCGGGTGGGTTTCGCGGATTTTCTGAACAATGCTCAACCCGTCTCGATTAAAACGATTGGCCATATCTAACACCGGATCAATAATAGCCAGGTTAAAATGGTGGGCGTTTAGAGCGGCAAGTGCGTCTTGATAGGATGTGGTGGGGTGGGCTATATAACCGTGGTCATTCAGGGTGGTACACAAAATGTCCTGCCAATCATGTCGATCTTCTACCACAAGTACATGTCTGGATCGGTGAGCCATAGATAAATTCTCCAAAACAACAATCAGCCATAAGTTTAGACCACTACACCCCCGTCGAAATGACGCCTCCTCAGGATGCCGCGTTCTACTGTTAATCGGGCGTGGGCAGTAAGGTAACGGTAAAGGTAGCGCCGTTCTCAGAAGAACAACTCTCAACGCGCCCATCAAATTGATGCACGAACGTTTCGACTAACCACAACCCAATACCTAAACCACCATCTTTCCCGGAAACGCCGGGCGCAAAAATTTGGCCTTGTAGATCAGAGGCGATCCCCGGCCCGTTATCGACAATATCAATCCGAACCCGATTGTCATCTGTTAGCGACGTGATAATTTGAATCTCGCCCCCTCGGTCGGCCAGGGCTTGGATAGCATTCGACAGCAAATTATGGAACACAGCTTCCAACCGTTCGGCGTTGGCCCGCACCGGGGGGATATCCGGGGCAAAGTATCTGATCAACTCGACATTTTCCGGCCACCAGCAACTCTGGACGGCGGCGGCAATGCATTGTTCAACGTCAACCGCTGTTAGCTCGGCATGCTGCAAGGGGCCGGTCATCGTACTCATCAGCTTGATGGCTTCTTCCGCATTTTGACGAATCTGGCGGATCGTTTTTTCAAACTGGATCAGCGGCGATTGAGGACTGCGCTGGGAAGCGTGTTCTAACGTAGCTGCCCAAACCCGAACAGCCCCAACGACGTTGTTCATGGTGTGGGCCATATCCAAAATAATGGCGGCCACGGCCCCCCGCGTTTCAGCGGCGATGCGGCGCTGCTGCTCGGCATCGAGGTCTTGATACGCCCGGACCCGCTCATCGAACAGGCGGGCATTGTGCAGGGCAATCGCCGCCCATTTGGTCAGTTCGACCAGCAAGGTTTGATGTAAATCCGTGAACTGCTGCCCATCGATCTTATTCAACACTTCTACGACCCCGATAACCTGCCCTTCGACTTTGAGCGGTACACACAAAATCGAATGAGCTTCATACCCGGTTTCAATCGCAATCTTGCGCAGATGACGCGGGTCGCTGTGGGTGTTGTTGACCAGCGCCGGTTGATCGTGAGTGGCAACCCAGCCGGCAATACCCTGCCACGGCGCCGACAGGCGGATCTCGGTGTCATTTCGGGTGCTGTAGCGCAGGATCAACTCGTTGGTCTTCGCGTCGATCAGAAATACCGAGGTCAACTCGGTTTGCAGCAAGGTGTTAACGCCTTCGATGATGACCTCAAAAACGTGATCCAAATTCAAGCTGCGGGTCAAGGCGCTGCCGATCTCATTAAGGTAAGTCAGGTGCCGGGTCTGGGCTTGCATCTGGATGTATTGGATGGCATTTTGCGCGGCCAGACTTACCATACGGGTGATACTGCTTAGCAAGCTGATCTGTTCGACGCCGTAGTGGTGCCGGGTCGTGCTGATCACGGCCAACGCCCCATTGACGGCGCCGTCAATCTTGATCGGGGCCATCGCCAGCGCTTGGATATCGGCGGCGGCTAAATCACGCCCTAACGTTTTCGGCATCGGAGTTTGCCCATCGATGATAAAAACATCGTCGGCTAAATAATCGCTGAGATTTTGACCGAGCAACCAGGAGGTAAGTTGGCTTAACGCTTGTAGCTGCCGTTCAATATCAAGCTGATTTTCGGAAATGGGGCGACCCAGTTGCACCGCCAAGATATCAGTCTGAGCGTGGTGATTGGTGACACAAATCACGCCGGCCTCAGCTTTGAGGACATCGAGCGACTGCTTTAGCCCTTCGTCAATGATCCGATTCAAATCAAAGGTGCTGCTCAGCGAAATGGCTATTTCATTGAGGGCGCGGAGCTGGCGGGCCTGACTGGCTTCCTGAAAAAGCTGGGCATTTTCGATGGCAATGGTGGCCGAGGCGGCAAAAGCCGCTAACAGGGTCACATCGGCCTGATCAAATCCGTGCGAGCGGCGTTTGTTGAGCGCTTGCAGCACGCCCACTACCCGATCCTCCAATTGCAGCGGCACACACAGCAGCGAATGGGTCACAAAACCGGTTTCAACTTCGCCAAACCAGCGGTTATCCCGGCTAACATCGTTAATGCAGCAGGGTTCGCCGTGAGTCATCACCCACCCGGCCACGCCTTGATCTTGATTAAGTCGAGTTGAAATGTTCAGTCTGGTCCCGTTGGACACCGAAGTGGCAAACGTGAGCTGGCCGGTAGCGTCATCAAGCAGCAGTACGGAACTGGCTTCAACATCGAGCATGCGGGTTACTTCGGCCACAATCCGAGTCAAGACCTCATCCAAATCGAGGGCTTGGACCACGCTGCGGCTCAATTCGTTCAAGAGGGTTAATCGTTCGATTTGGTGTTGGTGTTCTTTCGCCCGGTTAATACCCAGAGCGGCCTGGTTAGCAAAAGCGCTGATAAAATCGAGGTCGCTCTGGCCAAAAATACCCTTTTTAGGATGGTCGATGTAGATCAACCCCACCAAATTATCGCCGGCTTTGAGCGGGACGGCCAATACAGAGCGAATGCCTTTAAAGTGCATGGTCTCGTGGCTGGTGATACCTTCATAGCGTTGGTCGGTCGGCAGATCGACCACCAAACGGGGTTCGGCTCGATTCAACACATCTTGAATGACGGTTGTACTCACAAATTTAAGAATACGATCCACATCGGGCTTGGCGACTTTCTGTCCCCGAACGACAGCTACATCCAACGGATCGGTTTTCTGGTCATTGTTGAGCAGCAGCACGCCGCTGTGGCCGCCGGTCAGACTTAAGGCCCGGTCGATGATAAAATCCAACAACTCCTGCAATTCATAAACAGAATTCATCCGGCCGATGAGTTCATACAAACTCTTCAGCCGTTCCAAATTCATATTTTCTTCGGGAATAGTTTTGCTCTCTGAGTCGACCGGCATATTAAATTTCTAGGCTCAACCCATCATAAGCCACAATAACTTCACAGTTAAACGCATTTGACGAGCGACGGGCCAGATAGGCTTCGGCTTGCTCTTTCCCGGCCCAAATTTTATCATCGCTGCTGGCCGGATCGTGGTGAAACAGGGCCAACCGTTTGGCCCGAGCGCGATAGGCTAACTCGGCGCCCATCATGGCGGTGCTGTGCCCCCAATCCGGACGGTCGAGTGCTTCGGTTAGATTATATTGGGCGTCGAAGATGAGCAGATCGGCATTGTGAAAAAAATCAACGTAGTTTTCTGTGCTGCTAGGATCGACTCGCTTATATTCCGAGTCGGAGGCGCACACCAAACACGAGTGATCATCCTCGATGCGATAGCCGTAGGCCCGCCCCGGATGGGACAGGAGCATTGGGTACACCCGAAAATTGCCGATTTGATGCCACTGGTTTTCAGGTAATTGCTTAAACTCAAGCGTGGCGCTCATGTAAGAGATAGGCACCGGAAAAAAATCGGGATGCTGCTGGCGTTGCAGCCGCTCGGCTAAATCATCGAAGGGACTGTAAAAGGTAAAATGATTGTTGGGGATGAACACCGGCCGAAAAAAAGGAAACCCTTGAATGTGATCCCAGTGGGTGTGAGTAATTAAAATATCGGCGTGATTGTTTTGGCCGGGAAACCCTCGCTCCAGCAGGTCCGCCCCCAATAATCGGATACCGGAGCCGGCATCGATAATCAATAGTTGATCGCCCGATCGAATTTCTAAACAAGGCGTATTGCCTCCGCTCGCTCCCTGAACGGTAAACGGTAGTCGATCAAGATATCGATCCAAGACCGCCTTGTCGGTTAAATCCAAACCGGCGGCGCCTTCCAGCGCTTTGCGAATCTTTTGCTTGATATCAAGTGGTGAGGCCGGCGTCGGAATCGACCCACGGGTTCCCCAAAATTTAATATACATATCAGTACCGTGTCGAGCGAGATGCGGACGTTATCGCAGTTGTATCTGTTCGGTGACTGGCGCTTTGGCTCAAAACGAGAAAGCTGAACGGAGTACACCGGTGCGACTACTGCGATTAAGCGCCGGCCACCTAGTCTGCTGAATAGATAAGCACAGATTGTGCTAGTTCATAGTACCACAACTCTGAGATTTTTTTAATTGAATTACGTTCGATTGGGCGATTCAATCATCAATGCGGCCAGACTGCTGCCGACAAAGAAAAGCATAGCAATGGCAAATACGACGTGATAGCCCAACGCCGCCGTATTAAAAAACCAGTTAACGCCATCAATCACCAGGCCGCCCAATCGCCCGCTGGCGCTGCCGATGATAATGACGCTGTTTGCCAGCGCCAGGTACAAGGCTCCGTCGGTCTGTGGTACTAGCGTAGTGGCCAAGGCCCAACTGGCGCTGGCATAAATACCCGCTCCAACGGCAATCAAACCGCAGCCGACAACCAACAGGCTCAAATCTCGGCCTGCCAACAGCACACCGCCGCCGACTGCCGCGATCAACCCCGCCGTAATCAGCAACGGCCGCCGGCCCACGCGATCAGTCAGCATTCCGGCGGGAAGTGCAATCAAAAAGATGCCGATCCCTAACCCCAGCAATAGACGACTACTTAACGCTTGAGCCTCGCCCGGCGACAGGCCCAACACGTCATCTAGATAGTTTAGCAAAAACGTGCGGATAGCAATGGCCGATGACCAAAATAAAACGCGATTGAGCGACCACCACCCAAACGCCGGCGGCGACTGACGGATGCGGGTCAGCAGTTTCGACGGTGAAGCCGCCGGCTCGACTTCAAGCGCTGGGGCGGATTGAATCGATGAGCTGCCTAGGGCCAATAGCGTCACCACCAAAACCAAAATGAATAGGCCGATCGCCAGTAGCGGCGGGCCAAGGAATTGCCCTCGAGACAGCAACAAACCGGCTAAACCGGCCCCGGCCACCCCACCGATCATCTCCAGTACCGTTTTAAATCCGGCCGCCGTGCCGTGCTGCGACTCCGGCACCTGATCGGGCGTCAGGGCATGCCAGGCCGCCTGGGCGGTGTTGGAAAAGGCGGAAACGAGCATCACTCCAACCACCAGCAGCCACAACGATGCCGCCGTCACTACCAACCATAACGCCAGCGCGACCCCCACCGTCCCCAGCACCAGATACGGCGCGCGCCGGCCCCACCGGCTGTGAGCGCGATCACTTAACCGCCCAACTACCGGCTGAACAAAAAACGCGACCCCCAACGCCACAATGGTCAATAAGCCCAACATCGTATTCTTAATCCCCGGCGGCGCCAGCAGGCGAATTTTTTCGCTGTAAAAAAACGGATCTAGCATATTGATGTTGAAGCTAATCGCCAGGCCAAAGAGCCCAATGGTCAAAAGAAAAAGGTGGCTACGTTGCCGGGGTTGTATTTTAGCGGTTGTGTCCACGCTAGCAGTGACGATAAAGGACTCCTTTACCCTTATTGTTTTGTTGTCAAAAAGATTGTAGCACAGTTACTTTTGAGGGAAAATCGTCTATCCCAAAAAGCTTGGCTTCACCTGCCCGACCGGGTATAATATTGTCACGCTCCAAAATAAATTATCGAAAGGACAATCTCTATGGCTCGCGTCAAACTGGCTGCCGGTTTCATCTTAACAGCGTTGATCGCGTTATGGTATCTGGCCGCACCGGGCGCTTTGGCCCAGCAAAGTAGCCCGCAAATTCTCGTAGCCGATGTAGATGGGCCGGTCACGCCGGTTATGCTCAGTTTTATCGAGCGAGCCATTGCCGAGGCCGACGCCCGCAACGCCGAAGCCCTCATTCTACGCCTGGACACACCGGGCGGCGAAGTCAGTATGACCAAGCGTATCATCCAGACGATGATCGCTGCCGACGTGCCGGTGGTGGTTTATGTCTGGCCGCCGGGCGGCGGCGCGATTTCGGCCGGTACGTTTATTACGATGGCGGCGCACATCAACGCGATGGCGCCCAATACGTCCATCGGTGCGGCCAGTCCGGTGGGCGGCTCAGGTGAGGACATCGATGACACTATGCGCTCCAAAGTGGAAAATATGCTCATCGCCGATATGAAAGGGCTAACCGACCGGCGCGGCGAAGAAGCCATCGAGTGGGTGGAAAAAGCCATTACCGAGGCTAAAGCCGCCACAGCCCAGGAGGCGTTGGAAATCGGCATTATTGATTTTATCGCCGATGATGTCGATGACCTGGTCGAGCAGTTGGATGGGTTTACGGTGGAAGTCGGCGGCGACGAGGTCACGCTCGATACCGGCGACGCCACGATTAGCTTCTTTCAACAAACCTTTCTCGAGCGACTGCTCGGCATCATCACTAACCCCAGTATTGCGCTGCTGCTGATATCAATGGGCAGCTTGGCTATTGTCTACGAAATTATTAATCCCGGCGGTTACATGAGCGGGATTATCGGCGTCATCTTGCTGTTGGTCGGTTTTTACGCCATCGGCCAACTGCCGGTCAACTACGCCGGGTTGGCGCTGATCCTGCTGGGGATTGCCCTATTTGTAGCCGAACTCTTTACCCCCACTTTCGGGGCGCTGACTGCCGGCGGGATTGCTGCCTTTATCTTCGGCGGGTTGATCTTGTTCAATACCAGCGAATTTGCCTATGACATCCCCCTGCCCTCGATCATTGGTATTCCCCTGGGAATGGCCGCGATTATGGCGTTTGGATTCAGCAAAGTCCTGCAATCGCGGAAGCTGCCGCCGACCACCGGCCAGGAAGCCATGATCGGCGCGACCGGCACAGTCAAAGTCCCTATCGACCCCAAAGGCAGCGTGCTGGTTTGGGGCGAACGCTGGGAGGCCGTCAGCCAGGACGGCCAGCCGATCAGCGCCGGAGAACAGGTTGAAGTGACCGAGATGAAGGGTTTCCGGTTGAAGGTCAAAAAGACGCAGTAAAAAAGCTTGTCAGTGTTCAGGTGTCAGCCGTCAGCCTATCGAAGCGTTCTGATCTCTCTTGAGAGGATAGTCTGGAGCATTAAAGCTCTGCTTTGATTGGCTGGCAGAGCCAGCTTTGTCGCTCCCCCCATTTTGACAAAGCATTTTTATCCCCCTATCATGCCCATTCAAAATCAATTTTGGAGACGCCTCATGGCCAAACTAAACCGCGAGGAAGTTGAACGTATTGCCGAATTGGCAAAATTAACCCTATCTGATGCTGAGAAAGATATGTTCCAGGAGCAGCTCTCGAACATTTTGGAGTATGCTGAGATGCTGCAGCAGGTCGATACCACCGGCATCCCGCCAACCACCAGTGCGCTGCCGCTGAACAACGTCATGCGGCCCGATGAACTGGCCCTCTCGCTGCCCAATGACGAGGCTTTGTCGAACGCCCCCGACGCCGAAGACGGGAGTTTCAAAGTACGGGCTGTACTTGATTAATCGCTAAACCGGAGGAAATGTTGGAACTCTATTCACTCACTATTCATGAAGCACAAGAGAAACTCCGTCAGGGGGAAATTAGCTCGGTTGAGCTAACCGAAAGTGTGCTGGAACGCATCGACGCAGTGGAGGCGAAAGTGGGAGCCTATATCAGCCTTCAGCCGGAACTGGCGGTGCGGATGGCCGAGATGGCCGACGAGCGCCGCGCCGTCGGTGAAGATCGGCCGCTGTTGGGGATTCCGTTGGGGATCAAAGACACCATCATCACCCACGGCGTCCCGACCACGGCCGCGTCGAAAATCCTGGACGGCTTTGTCCCGCCGTTCGACGCCACCGCTATCGACCGGCTGCGCCAAGCCGGGGCGGTGTTTGTCGGCAAGACCAACTGCGATGAGTTTGCCATGGGCAGTTCGACCGAATATTCGGCCTTTCACCCAACGCGCAATCCGCGCAATCTCAATTGCGTCCCCGGCGGCAGCAGCGGCGGCAGCGCGGCGGCGGTCGGCGCAGGTGAGGCGCTGGGTAGTCTGGGCAGCGACACCGGCGGCAGCGTCCGCCTGCCTGCCTCATTTTGTGGGGTGGTCGGCCTGAAGCCCACCTACGGGCGCGTTAGTCGCTATGGACTGATTGCTTTCGGCTCCTCCCTCGATCAGATTGGCCCGATCACCAAAGATGTGGAGGACGCCGCCATCCTACTCAATGCCATCGCCGGCCACGATGCCCGCGACTCGACCTCGCTCAATGCGCCCGTGCCTAATTACGTCGATGAGATCAAGCAAGGCGACGGCCTCAAGGGGATCAAAGTCGGCATTCCGCAGGAATATTTTACCGAGGGTATGGAGCCGGGCGTGGCCCAAACGGTGCGGGCCGCCATCGATCATCTGGCCGACTTGGGCGCGGAACCGGTCGAGGTGTCTCTGCCCAACACCGGCTATGGCATTCCGGCCTATTATATCGTCGCCACCGCCGAAGCCTCGGCTAACCTGTCGCGCTATGATGGTGTGCGGTTCGGCCTGCGCCAGGATGGCGGCGATATGTGGAACACCTTCAGCCAAACCCGGGAAGCCGGCTTTGGCCCGGAAGTTAAGCGCCGGATTATGCTCGGTACCTACGCACTTTCAGCCGGTTACTACGATGCCTACTACTTGCAAGCCCAAAAAGTGCGAACCCTGCTCCGGCAAGATTTCGAGCGGGCGTTTGAAAAGGTCGATGTGATGGTCTCGCCGGTCGCGCCGATGGTGGCGTTTGAGATCAACGCCAAAGTGGACGATCCACTGCAAATGTACCTAACCGACGTGCTGACCGTGTCGCTCAACCTGGCCGGGGTCTGCGGCATCTCGATACCGTGCGGCTTTTCCGAGGGAATGCCGGTCGGCCTGCAAATTATTGGCCCGGCTCTGGGCGAAAGCGCCATTCTACGCACCGCCTATCAGTACGAGCAAACCACGGATTGGCATAAACAGCCGGCGGAGCTGTAGAGCAGACAAAAATAGAAGGTCAAGGCACTATTCTTCCAAATAAATAGCGGGTAGGTCAAGGCGTTGCCCTGATCTACCCGCTAATTTTTTGACCACTGTCATTCTTGCTCGTTTGTCTTTTTTATTGGCTCATAGCCTTAAACTTCGCCGCAATCTCCTCAGCCCGCCGACGATTGACGCCTCTATCACCATAGCCCAATCGAGAGGCGGTACGGATGTGGACTAATTTAGCGGTGTCATCGATATAAATTTCCGTATCATCTAAAAAACCCATCATGCGTGTTTTCGTCACCGCGTGAATATAATCGGAGGTGACGGTCGAAACATCGGTGCGCGGCAGCGACCCCACGATCTCCAGCAGCAACGTGCGAGCTTCGCTGAGGGAGATCGTGTAAGGAATAGGATCGAATTGGTGTTCGGCATCGTCAGCCTGGGTCGAAACGCAGTTGGGCGAGGCGGGACAGGGGGCAAACTGACCATCGCTGATTCCAATCGCAATCGGTGTAGGACTGGCCAGTTCGATCAGCTTGCGAATAACGATCCAGCCGCCGATACTCGCCACCACTAGAGCGCCGGCAATAACGACAATTTTTTTCGAGAAAGTCATAATGGGCATAAATCTCCTTGTAAATTGGATGGTTGATTGGATGGTTAGTTTTGGTTAGTTGAGTTGATAGTCGAATAAATCGCTGATTTATGGTTGGCTAAAGCCGCGACGCCAGCTAGGTCATCGCTTCGAGTTCCCAGAAATCCGGATAGGTCGTGACAAAACCGGCGGCATTGACCGGCAGGTCGCTAACAAATTTGCCGCCGGCTGACTCGTATCGGTAAGTGGTCTCAGCCAGGCGATGGTAGGTCTGCTCAAGTGGCTCCAGGGTAAAGCTGGGGAAGCGCAGCCAGGCCGCTTTGACTAACGCTGCTTGCCCGACCGCTAATCCCAAGCGACGAATGGGCAGTAAATTGGTGGAGGGGCTGAAGTTTAGGTCCAGATCAAGGCAGTCGGCCACCGCTGTGATCTCCGTTCCGTTAAGCCACCAGCGCCCGGCTACGTCAACCGCGATATCAACCTCAACCGGCTCGGGGCCGACCCAGCCGGCTACGCGACCGGATCGCGTTTGCCACGTTTTGTCGCAAAGTATCCGGTAATCCAGACGGCATGGCTGCCCATTGTAGATAAAGTTGGCTGTTCCGGCCAGCCGCCAAAAACCGTCCTGAGTCGACAATCGCGCCGCTTCGTGGCCGGGTTGGTCTAGTCTGCGCCAAAGGATCGCCGCGTTGGTCATCGGTTTTTCCTTTCAATCAAAAGCTAAATCAGTCATCATTGAAGACTTAACTTTTCTATGTCCAGCTTACATCGCCAAACAACCCTTCATACTGACCGCGCTGCACAAAGGCCTCAAAAGCGGGGCGTTCGTCGCCGAGGCGGAAAGCGGGGCCGTGGCCGGGGTAACAAATCGTGTCATCGGACCAGGTGAAAACGATGTTACGCATAGTTTCCATCGTGACCTTAAAATAGTGGGGCGACCAGGTTTTACCCGGCCCGCCTTGAAAAATGGTGTCGCCGACTATGGCGCGATGGTCGGGCAGCATCAGCGTGACCATGCCGTGGGTATGGCCTGGCGTATGAATAATTTGGAGGGTGTGCTGTCCTAAAGTGAGGGTATCGCTTTCGGCAAACCACTCATCGGCCATAACCATCATCGGCGAGTCGGCCGGATGTATAAACACCGGCACATCGAGCCGATCCCGCATTTCCGCTAACGCTCCAATGTGATCAGGATGGGCGTGGGTTAGCACAATAGCCATTGGCGATGAGCCGGCCAACATTTCCGCCAGTTTGTCCGGATCGGCGCCGGGATCGATTAAAACACTCTGACCGGTGTCCGGGCAAATCAAGGCGTAGCTGTTCATTGGCCATGGACCCACCGAAGCGGTCTTCAAAATCAAAGGCGTAGTCATCGATAATCCCTCCTGGTTGGTTTCAAAAAATTGACCGCCGGAGAAATCACGGCGGTCAATGGTGCGGGGAGGGTGGGATTCGAACCCACGGTCGAGTTTTACCCCGACAACCACTTAGCAGGCGGCCCCAATCGTCCACTCTGGCACCTCCCCAAATTAAATTAGCGGTATTAAAGCACATTCTAGCGGAGGGAGAGGGATTCGAACCCCCGGAGACCTTGCAGCCTCAGTGGTTTTCAAGACCACCGCAATCGACCACTCTGCCATCCCTCCAAGGCCAGGCAGTAAATGACATTTTAGCAAAGGTATGATGGAAAGTCAATTGAGAAATGTGAAGGCGTATGGTAGAATGGTTAGAGAAATCTAATATATGAAAAGGACACAAAGTTGTGACCGAACCTAACTTGCAGCCCAACCAATTTTTTATCCAAAACCCAACCGGTTCCGCATCGAGCCGGCCATTAGAACTGCGTCATTTATCGCATGATTTGCGAGGTCCACTCAACTCTATTTTGGGTTTTTCTGAACTGTTACTGGATGGGGTCGAAGGCCCGCTGACCGACCTGCAAACTGAGGATATTTCGGCTATTCGTCAAAGCGCCAAACATCTGATGTGGTTGATCAATACCGTGGTCGATCTGAGCAAGTTAGCGGCCGATGAGTTAAAGTTTGATATGGTCGATATATTTCTCCCGGACGTGATCCAAAAGTTAGTACCATTGATCAAACGAGAAATGTCAGTTGAGATTACCATTGACATACCCAACGTCATTCCGATGGTAAGAGGCGACTCTGACAGAATCGACCAGATTGTCCTTAATGTTAGCCGATTCTTGATTGACCAAGAAAAAGTCAAAAAAATTAGACTAATCGTCGAGCCTAATGAGACCGATGTCACCCTGCGGATGATCGCGCCTAACCTGTTTCTACCTACACCTAAGCTCGATGAAATTTTTGAGTTGGCCGTCCATACGGACGCGCAGGGGCACAGCAAGTTGAGCTATGGCGGCGTGGCGTTACCCCTGGCCTGGCAGTTGGCTGCCCGGCATCAAGGCAGCCTGCGGGTGGAAAGCCGGGAAGAGACCGGTACCTGCTTTTTTTTGAAGTTGCCGATAGCAGCAGCCTCGCCCGCCCAAAAATGATTTATTGAATGGATAAACCTGGTAAATATGTTACCTACAAGTAAATATTATCCCCTCTTTGAATATCTTAAACAGCAGCCTGACTCCGGCTTGATCGAACTGAGTTTGGCTGAGATAGAAGAAATATTGGGCCAAAAATTACCGGTTAGCGCCGAGGTGTCGAGGGCTTGGTGGGCGAATAGCGCCACTACCCAGGGACGGGCCTGGCAAGAAGCGGGCTGGCTCATCGATCTGCCCGATCTGGAGAACAAAGTGATTGTTTTTCGGCCGGCGCGGATCACCTACCGGGTTAGCCCGATTCGAAAATCGGTGGGCTGGACCGGCGACCAGATTAAGGCGTTGCGCGAGTTTGCCGGCTGGTCTCAACAAGAGCTGGCCGATCGTCTGGCCGTTCGCCAGCAGACGATTAGCGACTGGGAAGTTGGCAACCACACAGCTCGCCGCTCGATGAGTAAGCTGCTGCAGATGATCGCCAGAGAAGTGGGATTCCCCTACAAAACCGAACCGACTGAAGATGATGAGTCACAAAAAACTGATTAATATTGCCTCTTGACACCAACACGGAAACGTGTTATTATTTTGACCACTTTAAGCGAGCCGTTCCTCGCTTATTTTTTGCAGTATGATACACGAAAACGTGTTTATTAACAAATTTACAAAGGGGAAATATCGATGAAAAAGTATGAGCTAATCGATCTCATCAAACGCTGGGAGCGAGAAGAAATGACCGTGGAACAGGCCGTCGGGCAAATTTTATTGTGGCTGAATACTTTATCAGAACGGGTTACTAAGTTGGAAACCCGAGTGCGCCAAACGCGAGGTTCTCAGTCGGCGGAGGGTAATAGGGTAAATCCTGACATCGCGAAGCCACAGCCCAAAATAAGACACGGATTAGGCCGATCATACGGATTAACACGGATGAAATAAATTGAGATCCGTGTTAATCCGTATGATCCGCCTAATCCGTGTCCTATAATTTTCGCACGTGACGCAAATTTGCCGCACCAACCACGTAATGGGTCATTAGCGACTGAGTAAAATAACCTATTATGGTTTACCAATTACTCAGAGGGAAACCACGCGATACGCTGAACCACCCCAAAAATCAAAAAGAAGGCGAAGGCTAAATCAACCAAAAAGTAGGCATGATCAACCAAGCCGTGGGCCAAGATTATGATCATACTGCCCATTAACCCCAACAGCAGTGGGTTCGGCTGTTTTTGGTACGCTGCCCAGGCCTGGGACCAAAATTGAACTTGCAGCCACACTATAATAACGATGCCGCCAATGCCCAGGCTGGTGCCAAAATCTAAAACCAAGTTATGGGGATGAGATAGGTTTGGCTCCTGCCAAGCTTCAGGAAAAATGTAGAAGGTACGATACTGGTAGAGAAAGTTATCCAGACCGACGCCCAACAGCCAGTGATCGCGCAGCATCATCAAGGCTGATTGCCATAGTTTGAGTCGGAAGAAGCTGGTTCCCTGGCTAAAGTCGATCACTGTAGCCAGTCGAGCTGTAGTCAGCAACGGCAGCAGCGCCGTCAGCAGCAAGGCTAATCCAATACCGGCCACTAGCAACCCGCGACGCCATGTTTTCTGATAAAGCCCGACCAGCAAAGCCATCCCGACCAGGGCGCTCGGCAGGGCCAATAGTAACGTTCCCCGGGAAAAGGTCAGATAGAGGGTGGCGGTGACCAGTCCTAACCCAAGGCCATATAGCCCTCGTCGCTGCCTTGATTGGCCTGGCAGCAGCGCCACGGTCAACAATATTGGCCAGACCCGCTCCAGAAAAAGCGCCAGGTTGTTGGGGGTGGAATATATCGGCCCCACAGCGCGGCGAACCCCTTCCGCAGCGATAAATTGATCGTCGAAGAAAAAGAGGATCGAGGCGATCGCAGCGTGGACGATAGCACCAAAAACAAAAGCGTCAACTAATCGCCAGGTTAGGTCGGATGGAGGCGATTGCTCAGGTGGAGCGACAAGTACAATCAGCACACAAAAAACGACCGGGCCAAGTACCATCGTTCGCCAAGCTAACATGCTAACCCCAAAATTTTGAGCAAACAGCGTCGCTATTAGGCCAAGAACGAGGAATGAAACAAGGAGAATAACTGAATGATGAATGATGAATGATGAATGATGAATGATGAAGGCTGAAGGCTGAACGTTGACAAGGGACCAGATTAGGCCGGCGGTGCTAAATAGGAGTAGGGTTTCTAAGAGAGAAATATTGAGAACAGGCATTAGTTGCTGATAGGGTAGAAACGAGAGGCTGAAGGCGATAAAGATGAGGCCGAAATCGGGCCGTAGGAGAAGGGTGACAGCGAGTAGAGCCAGCAGTACCGGCGCAAGGTGGCCGGAACCGAAATAGAGGCCAACGGTCGGCGCAGCGGCGAGGGCAAATTGAACGCGTTCATCTAGGTTGTAGAAGAGTTCCACTCGACGCGAGATGAAGCTGAGAAACTGGCTAAAATTCTTAATAAGCGTACTGAGTACCATGAATCCACTGATCGCTGCGACCATCCCCGCGATAATGAATCCCCGTCGGTAGAACGTATCATCGATTTCGTTGGATACGGTCCAACCGGCGATGGCCCATTGCCCCCAGCCGCCTTCAGCCATGATTTCGGCCTGATGAGCGCCGGGTGGCAAGTTCCGGGCGAGGGTTATTGAAGTCGCCTCACGCAACGGATCGTATAAAACCACGTAGCTGTGGCCCCGGTTGTCAAGCGGCAGGGCGTTGGTCGGCTGGCCGTCGATAGTCGCCCATAGATATCCGCGATAGCTTCCCCGATTGACAGCCAAATCGAGACGAGTCCCGTTGAATGGAATGGTCAGCGTCCGAGGTTCGTGGCGGGGAATATCCGCCTGGGTGGCGGCAAAACGCCAGCCGGGGCTGTACTGTCCGCTGGCATGATCGGCCGGATAGACTCCCGGCGTAGCGATAGTTGGATCGCCGGTCGCGGTTTGGAGCGCCGCTAGCACCACCGGCGTGTCGCGCAGGGCAAAACCACGAGCCGGATCATCCGGTTCAAGATTGGTTGTATCCCACCGGATCGCTAGCATAGGACCGAGCCAGGGCCAATTTTGTCGAGCTAGATTGATCGCCTCAGCCGTGCGCCGAGCCTGCTGATCCGGCGAATCGGTCTTCCAAGGCGACTTGGGTCCGGACCAATGGGGCGGGAGCGCGTTCCAGCCAAAGGCCGTGGCCCAAATCGGCGTTTCGGCGTCGCCGTGGTTGAGCATGACTTGACGGAGCAGTTCTATGCGACGGAAGTTAAGTGTACCGGACGCGGGCGGATCGGACGGTTCGTGGTCAAAGCCATAGGGCTGCGCGGCCACGACATCGAACCAGCGGTTGGCCTTAATCTGGTAGAGACGATCCAGGTAGTCAATTTCGTTGAGGTTAAGCGGCCCGTTTTCCAAAGTTGGGGCCAGAGCCGCCGTCATAATGACCGCATCTGGGTCGACCTCGCGCAGGCTGAGCGCGCCTTCGCGCAGCAGAGCGGCGTAGGCCGGAGCATCGACAAGAGTATGACCCCAGTTGGCGCTGAGATTCGGCTCATCCCAAATTTGGTAGATATTAATTAACTCCCCGTAGCGAGCAGAAAGAGCACGGGCGAACCGGCCAAAATCGCTGGGGGCAAGGGGCGGCGCGGTTGCGGTGGTGTGGGGCGCTCGCGCCCAGCGAGGTGAGGTTTGGAGTACGGCGATGAGTTGGATGGATGGTTGGGTGGATAGATGGTTGGGTGGATAGATGGTTGGGTGGATAGATGGTTGGTCGATTGGCTGGGTGGGTAGGGTAGCGTTTTTTTTAGAGTGGGATAGTTGGTTGAAGTTGGTAATAGCGGTAATGATGCGATCGAGTGGTTGCCAGTTGAAATGACCCGGCTCCGGCTCGATGTCAGCCCAGCGAATGGGTTGGCGCAGCCAGGTGAGACCGCTGGCATGGAGCGCTTCGAGCGTCTGTTTGAGAGCTGCATCATCGTACTGGGTCAGGTCGATAGTGACGCCGTAGCTTTTGTTGGCGGCTAGCGGGCCGGCCGTAAGCGGCGGCGTTGAAAGAGATAATTGATTGAAAAAATATGCGGCCGAGCCGGCTGATACTACAAAAAAAAGCATCCATGTTATTGTCAAAAACCGAGAGCTTAATGTCTTGAACATTTTGTCAAGCAATGATGAGATGAGACAGTGGAGGTTGGAAGGTCGTTATTGGAAAAAGCGTCATTGCCGCATCTCCATTTGCTCAGCCAATCGTTGAACGATGCCGATGATGAGAAAAAAAGCAAAGGCGAGGTCAACCAAAAAGTAGGAATTATCGACCAGGCCGTGACCCAGAAAAGCGACCATGCTGCCCATAAAACCCAGTATGAGCGGATCGGCTTGCCGCTTGAAAAGCCGCCAGGTGTTGCGCCAAAAAGCGACCTGAAAGCCAATTAACAAAAGAATCCCTCCGATACCCAGACGCGTACCAAAATCTAAAATCAGGTTGTGGGGGTGATTCAAATCAGGTTCCTGCCAAGCTTCCGGCAAAATGTAGCGAGTACGATACTGATACAGAAAATTGTCCAGGCCAATGCCGATCAGCCAGTGATCTTGCAGCATGGCCCAGGAAGATTGCCACAGCTTGAGACGGAAAAAGGCGGTGCTGCCGTCGCCAAAGTCAAAAGTGGTTCGGAAGCGTTCGGTTTGGCTAAAGGGGATCAGCGCCAGGATAAACGCAACTCCCCCAATCACTATCGCCACAGCTACCCGCCGCCAGGCCCGGCCGCGATGGCGCAGGCCGTACAACAGCGTCATCACTACCAGGCTGAGTGGTAATCCAAGCAGCAGCGCGCCTTTGGAGAATGTCAGGTATAGGGCCAGACTGATTGGCAGTAGCGCCAGCCCGTACAGCCAGCGCCGCCGTGAGGGCGGCGACAGCACGGCTACAGCCAGTAGCAGCGGCCATGCTCGATCCAGAATTAGGGCCAAATTATTGGGCGATCCTCCGGCTAGCCCCAACGCCCGGCGCACCCCTTCGGCGTCGATAGTCTGGTCGGTGAAAAAGTAAAGGTAAAGCGCAGCGACCGCTTGCAATGTCGCGCCAGCAACAAAGACATCGATCAAGCGCCAAACCCATCTCTTGGGCGTCGGGTTGGGGCCAAAGTCGAGACCCTGACGGACTAGAAAATAGAAGAGAACCGACTCGACTACCACGACGCGCCATTCGCGCAGACTGACAGCAAAGTTGTCGGCGGCCAGGGTGGCGAGAAAGGCGAGGATAACGAGTACAAGTGCCATGAGATCGGTAGGGGAGTTGATAATTGATAATTGATAATTGATAATAGGAGGCTGGAGGCTGGAGATTGGAGATTGGAGATTTGTAGTTGAAGATTGAGAGAGGGTGGTTTCGAGAGACGGATGGGGGAGCTTAGCCTCAGCCGTCGGTAGATCGGTTGCCGGCTTTGAGGAATATCGGGAGCGGCCGAGGGTGAGGAGAAGGCGGAAGGTGAAGCCAAGAAGGGTGAGAGCCAGCGTAAGCTCGACGGGAGAGAAAGCGCCGATCGGGAGGCGGAGCGGGATTTCAAACAGGAAGATGGCGAGGGTCACGAGAGCCAGGCCGAGATCGGGGCGGAGAAGGATGAGCAAGGTCAACAGCGGGAGTAACACCAAAGCGATAAAACCCTGAGTGAGAAAGATAACGGCGGCCAGACCAAAGGTTACAATACAGTGACCGCGCTCGCCAAGAATATTGTAGAGAGTGACGATGATTTCGCTCCAAGCCCAGGCTTGTTTGAAAATTTGAGGCCATGCGCCTATCAGCAGCCATAAAATCCCCAGACCGCTCGCTGCGGCGGCAAGTCCGGCGACGGTCAAGCCGGTTTGCCAGGCACGGGTATCGACTTCATTAGCGACAGTCCAGTCGGCAATGGCCCACTGCTCCCAGCCGCCTTCTGCTTCAATGACAGCTTCATGTTGGCCCTCGGGCAGGTAACGCGCCAGGGTGACCGTAGCTTGCTCGTAAAGCGGATCGGTTAGGATGAGGTAGCTGCGGCCCCGGCTGTCTTGCGGCAAGGCGTTAGCGGGTTGGCCGTCGATAGTTACCCACAAATGGCCGCGAAAGTCGCCGCGATTGACGGTTAGGTCCAGACGGGTGCCTTCAAATGGAATAGTCAATGTGCGCGGCGCTTCTGAGGGGATATCGGCTAACGTGGTGGCAAAGCGCCAACCGGGACTGGGGTGACCGCTGGGGTGCGTAGCCGGGTAGCGTCCAGGAAAAGCCGATGTCTCGGTGGCAGTTTCGATTACTGTCAAAATCTCAGGCGTTTCAGTCAAGGCAAAGCCTCGGGCCGGATCGTCGGCCGCCAAGCCAACAGCGTCCCAACGAGCGGCCAGCATGGGTCCGAGCCAAGGCCAGTGACGGCGGGCGTGATCGATGGCTTCAGCCGTGCGCGGCGCTTGAACCGACGGCAGATCGTTGCTCCAAGGAGAAGGTTGGCCCGACCAATCGGCCGGCAGTGCCACCCACCCAAATCCGGTGGCCCAGATAGGCGTGTCGCCATCCCCGTGGTTGAGCATAATTTGGCGAATCAATTCAGCGCGGCGAAAATTCAATTGATCGGGCGCGGGTGCGTCGAGCGGCTTAGTCCACAGGCCAAAGGGTTGGATAGCGACAACATCGAACCAGCGGTTGGCGTTGACCTGGTAGAGTTGATCCAGGTAGGTCAACTCATTGAGGTTGAGCGGCCCGGCCTCCAAGGTGGCGGCTAAGGCGGCAGTTAGGATAATCGCTTCCGGGTCGGCCGTTCGAATATTAAGGCTCGCTTCGCGGAGTAAATCGGCGTACGCATCGGAATCAACAAACGTATCGCCCCAGAAGGCGCTGAGGTTGGGTTGATCCCAGATTTGGTAGTGATTGATCCAGTTGCCGTAGCGGGCGGCGAAGGCGCGAGCAAATGCGCCGAAGTCGCTGAGTTCGGTGGGTGGAGTCGAGAGGGGAGTGTTGGCGGGTCTGGCCCAAGGAGGGGTGTCTTGTAGAACGGCGATGAGTTGAAAGTTGGGTGGATTGTTAGTTGGTTGGGTGGATTGTTGGTTGAAGGTAGTGACGGCGTCGATGATGCGGTCGAGGAGCTGCCAGTTGAATTGGCCTGGCTCCGGTTCCAGTTCGGCCCAGGAGATGGGTTGGCGCAGCCAAACGAGGTCGCTGGCGTGCATGGCTTCGAGGGTCTGATTGAGGGTTTCGTCATCATATTGGGTCAAGTCGATGGTTACGCCGTAATTTTTGTCGGCGGCCAAAAAGTTGGCGGGTTGTGGCGGTTGGCGGCGACGTATCTGCCAGCCAAAGTACCCCACAGCCAGAGTCGAGAGTATAAAAATGGGTATCAGAATTAACCCCCAACGAAGGGGACGTTGCATCACGATTTACAATTCACCTGGGAATTAGTATACTCACATGCACTATTTCAAACGTGTTGAGTATAGCGATTGTTGAAGGATTGACAAAGCTGAATTCAGTTACGACGATGGAGTTAGACTCTTAGGTCTGCGAAATCAAAAAACACGCCTAGAACGGCGTGTTTTTTCTTGGCTGTGACGCGTTGTTTGGTTACTCCTTTGACTCACAATCCAACGGTTCATCGTTGGCGATAGCCTCATACAAATGGCGGGTGGCGGGCGTTGGACTTTCGCCGAACAGTTCCTCGAATAGGGTTAGACAGTCGCGGTAGACTTTGAGAGCCTGACCTTTGTCGTGGTTGCAGGCATGGTAGCGCATCAAGCGGCGATAGGCGCTCTCTAGGAGCGGATCTTTTTGCAGGGCCAACTCGCACGGGCCGATAGCGTCCTGGTAGCGGCCCAGCGCAGCGTAAACATCGGCCAAAAGAACGAGCAGATCGCGGAATTCGGTGATGATTTCGCGCCGGATGTTGATCGCCCAATCATTGTAGCGATTCTCGGCCAAGAAGTCGCCTTGATAGAGAGCGCAGCCTCGTTCTAATTCGACGATGGCTTCAGCCCATTGACTAGTACGAGCTAAGTCGCGTCCCTGGCGTAGATGCTGGCGAAAATCGGTTAAATCCCAGGTCACCTGCCCACTCAGTTCAAAAAAATAACCGTTGACAGTGCGGATAATAAAGTTGGAATCACGCGGCTCGCTGTCCGGTTCTAAGGTGCGGCGAGCGTTGCTGATCAGCGGCAGCAGCTTTTTACGCCCGCTCATTTCGTCCGAGTCAGGCCAGAGGCGGGTAATCAATTCATCGGCCGGTACGGCGCGACCGCCCCTGGCGCGTCGAATCAGCAGCAGTTTAACCACCGTCTCGGCCTGTGGACGTTCCCAACCTTCGATGAGTTTGCCGTCGCGCCATAGACGAAACTGGCCGAAGGTTTGAATTCGTAGCGCCGGGGCCTGGGTGGCCTGCTCAACGGCCGTTCGAATTGCATCGGAGGTGAAGCGTTGTTTTTCAATAAAATCGATAATCGGATAGTTCTTGAGCAAATCGGCCACATCACCGGGACCGGCCTGGCCACTGAGAATCACCACCTTAGTATTGGGTTGGACTTCGCTCAAATGATCGAGCAATAACCAGCCCTCACTAGAGGAGAGCGGTAAATTGGCTTTTTGCAACTTCAAATCCAGGATAACCAGGTGAAAGCTCTCTCGCTCCAGTTCCAGCAGCGCCTGCTGCGCACTTTGAGCCAGTCGCCAGAAGCAACCGACCTCATCCAACGCAGCGGCGACGATATTCTGCCAATCTTCGCGATTTTCGACGACGAGCACTCGGGGAGCATTGACGGCGCGTTCGGGCGGCGGCGGCGTGTGACGAGGCGCTGATTTGCCGGGTTGATCCGATCGTTGCAGTTCACCCGTCGACGCTTCGGCTCCAGCCTGCTCCCCCATAAATTCGTGAATCAGGCTACTGAAGGCCACGGGGTCCCAATTTTCTTTGAACAGAACGGGCGAGTCGGGTGAAAGCTGCTGTAAGCTGACCTTCATATCGCGAGTGAAGGAACCGGTAATGATCACCACCGGCATCTCCGGCTCAATTTTGCGAATCTTTTCGACCACGCTCAACCCTTCACGGTTAAAGCGGTTACCCATATCCAGTACCGGATCGACAATTGCCAGATCAAACTTTTTAGTCCCCAGTGCGTTCAAGGCTTCTTCATAAGAAGTAGCCGGGTGCGGGGTATAGCCCTCGCGCAGCACTGACTCGTACAGAATACCTTGCCAGTCGGCTCGATCTTCAACAACCAGAATGTTGGGTTGGTGACTCATTGGATACTCCATTTCTTCACAATAAACCTTTTTAATAATAGGTAACGGTCATTTTTTACTACGTGCCGGATGTTAAGTGACGGTCTCCTTAATCCCATAAACTCTAATCTTGCCAGGGGTGCAGTAACAATGTAAAGGTAGTCCCATTTTCAGATGTATCAAAGGTAATTGATCCATCAAATTGATGGACGAATGTCTCGACCAGCCACAAGCCAAAACCCAGACCGGACTTGGTGGAAACGCCCGGTTTGAAAATATCAGGTTTCAATGCCGGGGGAATACCGGGGCCGTTATCGCTGATGATTATTTCAAGTTGCCCGCCGGCCGTTGAACCGGTCGAAATTTCGACGCTGCCGCCGGCCTCGGCGATGGCCTGAATGGCATTGGACAGCAGGTTATGAAACACGGCTTGCAGGCAACGATCATTGGCCTTGGCGAGCGGTAGCAGCTTGTTATAATTTTTGGTTAGCTGGATATAGCCCGGCTGCCAGCAGCTTTGAATGGCTCGATCTAGACTTAGGTGAATGTCGGTCGGCGATAACTCCGGAGGATCGAGCGGGTCGCGCAGCCGATGTATTAAGTCTATGGCTTCTTCGGCGTTCTCGCGAATTTGGCCGATCATCTTTTGGAAGAGGGGGGTGTGAGGTGCGGATAGGGGGTGGTGTTCCAGAGTCAAAGCCCAAACCCGAATTGCGCCCACGATGTTGTTCATCGTGTGGGCCATATCCAGAATGACCGCCGCCATTGCGCCCCGGGTTTCAGCGGTGATACGCCGTCTCTGCTCGTCGGCCAGATGTTGGTAGGCCCGCACTAATTCATCAAAAAGGCGAGCGTTGTGAATGGCGATGGCGGCCCATTGAGTAAACTCAACCAACAGATCAAGGTGCTGTTGTTTGAATTCTTGCCCATCGGTTCGATTGAGCGCTTCAACCACGCCGATAACTTCGCCGTTGACTTTGAGCGGTACGCACAGCAGCGCGCGAGTTTCGTAACCCGTTTGGGCTGCAACTTCGCGGGAGTAGCGGGGATCGGCCTGAGTATCGTTGACCAGCGCCGGTTCATCATGCGCGGCCACCCAGCCGGCGATACCCCGCCAGGGGTGGCTCAAACGAATATCGGTATCGCCCTCATTGGTGTGGCGCAGTACCAATTCATTGGTTTTGTCGTCGATGAGAAAAACCGAAGTCCGCTCTGTTTTCAAAACCGAATTGACGCCTTCAATGTTGACTCGCAGGACGTAATCGAGGTCGAGGCTGCTGGTCAAAGCGCTGCCAATCTCGCTCAGGTAGGTCAGGTGGATGGTTTTGGCCTGCATCTGGTTGTAGTGGGTGGCATTTTGGACGGCCAGTCCAATAATTTGAGCGATACCGACCAGCAGGTTGATCTCCTCCTGACCCACTGTGCGAGCGGCAGACCACATCACGACCAGCGATCCGGCAATTTTGTCCCCGGCTTTGACTGAAACCAGCACCATCGCTTCCATACCCGGCACCGGAGTCCCGGCATTCTGGTTCAAATGACCGGCCGGAGTCACCGCATCCACCACAAAGGGAGCAGTTATTTCACCGGCTAACAGTTGGTTGGACAGATGTTCCAAGGCCAACTGCTGATGCTGGGCCAATTGATGTGGTGGCCCCAATCCACGGGTAATTTGCTCCGGAAACGAGTCAGCTTGCGGCAGCAAATAAGCTAACCTAATCGCCCCAGCATCAGCATTGAGAGCTGCCAGCGATTTTTCCAGACCGGTGTTTAGAACCGTCGGTAGGCCGAGCGTTTGGCTTAAGGCTAGCGAGATTTGATTGAGCGTACGCAAGCGTCGGGCCTGGGTGGCCTCTTCGTACAGGCGCGCATTTTCGATGGCGATGGTGGCTGAGGCGGCAAAGGCTGACAGCAGCATTTCATCGCTCCGGCTGAAACCGGATGGGCTTTTTTTGTTCAGCACCTGCAAAACACCCAATGATCGTCGCTCCGATTGCAGCGGCACGGCCAGCAGCGAGCGCGTAACAAAACCGTACTCTACCTCACCAAACCAACGGTCATCTTGGGCGACGTCGCTGATACAAACGGTCTCACCCCGGGAGACAACCCAACCGGCCAGCCCTTGATTGCACCGCAGGCGAGTGGTAATATCGACTCGTTCGCCGTTGGAAATCGAGGTGGCAAAGTAAAGCTCTGAGCTAAGGTGATCCAGCAGAAGGACCGAGCCTGTCTCGACGTGCAGCATGCGGGAAGCCTCGCGCACAATTCGGGTCAGAACCTCGTCCAAGTCAAGGACCTCAACCACACTCCGGCTCAGCCGATTTAGCAAGGCCAATTCATCAAGCTGGCGCTGATGGGTTTGAGCGCGGTTAATCGCCAACGCCGCTTGGGTGGCAAAGGCGCTCAAAGGCTTGCCGTCGGCCTGACCAAAAATAGCCTGGCGAGGGTGATCGATATAAAGGCCACTGGCTCTTGGGCAATTTTGAGCGGAACCGCCAGCACCAAACCGCACGTTTTTATATTCCCGGCCGTGTGTCGCTAAGCGAAACCCAGCCTGCGGCGGTCGCCATAAATTTCTGATCAATCGCGGCTCGCCTTTAGCCAGCATCTTTGATCACCGTTGTGCTGACAAAATTGAGGCCTGTTCCACATGTTGTCATCCCAACTCCTGCCGCCTTGACCGCGATGTGCTGGGCGACCGTTCGTGGTCGTCGCTGGCTGGAGCAGTCCGCGATGACCGCCGGTCAAATTCAGGGCACGGTCAACCACAAATTCCAGCAGGTCCGGCGGTTGGTGAAGCCGAGTTCCATCAGCCGATCAGTTCGCTAAACTGTTCAGAAAGCGTTCGTTAGTTAAATTCTCTTTGGCTTGGATTGATGATTGCAGGCTCACGCTTATACCTCAAGGGATTAGGCCATCGTAGGCTACCAGCACTTCGCATCGCAAGGCATACGTTATGACGGCGCATTAGATAGGCTTCGGCTTGTTCCCCTGGCGGCCCAAATTTTTCATCAACTGGTTGGATCGTGGTGAAATAGGGCCAGTCGTTTAACCTGGGCGCGATAGGCTAATTCGGCCCCATCATGTGATTGCTGTGTCTGTCAGGTTTGTCCAGGCTTCGCTCAGGCGCATTGAGCGTCGAAAACCCAGCAGGTCGGCTTCACGAAAGGAATCGACAAATGCTTCGGTGCTGTTCCAGATCGACCCGTTTATGTTGGAGTCGGTGGCGATGACCAGGCAAGAGCGGCCATCTTCAATCCGATAACCATGAACGAGTCGGGGGATGGGACAGACGCATCGGATAAATCCGAGAAATTTGCCAGCACCGACCATCATTGATTTGGTTGAACAAAGTCAAGTTTGGCGCTCACTATTAGCGGCACAGGAAAGTAATTAAGCGTGTTGTTGGACAAGCCGCTCGGCAAATCGTCGAAGGGCTGCAGAAGGTGAAACGGTTGCGGGGATTAAAGGCGGAGCTGAAAAACGGGAAACCTTGAATATGATCCCAATGGGTGTGGGTTATGAGAATATCGGCCTGGTGGACCGTAAGCCGACCCTTTTCGAGTAAACAGCCAACAGCCGCAGCCCAGGAAGCTCGAGGATGTAGTTGGTCGCCGGAACAGATTTCGAAACCGTTAGTATTCCTACGGCTGCGCAACGGCAGAGAAGGGTCAGGTATCATCAAACCGTTTTTTTGTTCAGCCCACCCAAATACCGAATTTTCAGCGCCCGCGAGAAGGCAGTGGGAATAGAGCCATAGTCCCCAGAATTTTATGTACAAATGTCTCCCCTGAAAATCTTACTCATTATGAATCAGCTGTTTGATTATATCGTATAAAGGTTTGACATGGTATCTTGTTCCCCATTATAAACCTCGTCCAGGTCAAGGACCTCAACCACACTCCGGCTCAGCCGATTTAGCAAGGCCAATTCATCAAGTTGGCGCTGGTGGGTTTGAGCGCGGTTAATCGCCAACGCCGCTTGGGTGGCAAAGGCGCTCAAAAAGGCCAAATCGGCCTGACCAAAAATGGCCTGGCGAGGGTGATCGATATAAATGAGGCCCACTAGCTCTTGGGCAATTTTGAGCGGAACCGCCAGCACCGACCGCACGTTTTTATATTCGGCCGTGTCGCTGCCGGCGAAACCTTCGAAGCGGCGGTCGCCGGGTAAATTTCTGATCAATCGCGGCTCGCCTTTAGCCAGCACATCTTTGATCACCGTTGTGCTGACAAAATTGAGGGCCTGTTCCACATGGCTGTCATCCAACTCCTGCCCTTGCTTGACCGCGATGTGCTGGAGCGACCGTTCGTGGTCGTCGCTGAGCAGGAGCAGTCCGCGATGACCGCCGGTCAAATTCAAGGCACGGTCAACCACAAATTCCAACAGGTCCGGCAGTTGGTAAACCGAGTTCATCAGCCCGATCAGTTCATACAAACTGTTCAAGCGTTCGTTAGTTAAATTCTCTTTGGCTTGGATTGATAGGTGCAAAACCACGCTTATACCTCAAGGGTTAGGCCATCGTAGGCTACCAGCACTTCGCACGTGCTGCGACCGTTATGACGGCGCATTAGATAGGCTTCGGCTTGTTCCCTGGCGCTCCAAATTTTTTCATCGGTACTGGTTGGATCGTGGTGAAATAGGGCCAGTCGTTTAGCCTGGGCGCGATGGGCTAATTCGGCCCCCATCATGGCGGTGCTGTGTCCCCAATCAGGTTTGTCCAAGGCTTCGCTCAAGCTGTATTGAGCGTCGAAAACCAGCAGGTCGGCTTCACGAAAGAATTCGACAAATGCTTCGGTGCTGTTCGGATCGACCCGTTTATATTCGGAGTCGGTGGCGATGACCAGGCAAGAGCGGCCATCTTCAATCCGATAACCATAGGTGAGTCCGGGATGGGACAGACGCATCGGATAAATCCGAAATTTGCCCAGCGCAAACCATTCATTGGATTTGATTTGAACAAAGTCAAGTTTGGCGCTCATGTAGTTAACCGGCACAGGAAAGTAATTGACGTGTTGTTGTTGGACAAGCCGCTCGGCCAAATCGTCGAAGGGGCTGTAGAAGGTGAAACGGTTGCCGGGGACAAAGGCAGGGCTGAAAAATGGGAAGCCTTGAATATGATCCCAATGGGTGTGGGTTATGAGAATATCGGCCTGGTGATGACCGCCGGCAAACCCTTTATCGAGTAAATCAAGGCCCAACAGCCGCAGCCCGGAGCCGGCGTCGAGGATAAGTAGTTGGTCGCCGGAACGGATTTCGAGGCAGGTGGTATTACCCCCTACCGGCTGCTGCAACGGCAGAGGAAGTTGGTCCAGGTATCGATCAACAACCGTTTTATTTGTTAAGTCCAGCCCGGCGGCCCCAGTTAATACTTGTCGATATTTTCGCTTTAGCGCCCGCGAGGAGAGAGCGGTGGGAATAGAGCCGCGAGTCCCCCAGAATTTTATGTACATTAACTGTCTCCGCCTGAAAATCTTATACTCATTATGAATCTTAGCTGTTTTGATTATATCGTATAAAGGTTGCAAAAACCTTGCATTTTTTTGTTCCCCTATTATAAACCTGTTTCATCAGCGAACTCTACCACCTTATAGTCACATTTATAGACTGCAATCCTTGAATTTTAAGATTTATAGGGTTGACGCAGTTGACCCGCCAGGATCTAAAAACCATCTGCAAATTTCGTAAATTAGTAATAATTTGAGCAATTCGTGGCAGAAACGCTTGAAGTACGTAAACCATGATTCAATCAATGAGACCCCGGCAAGCCTTTAACTTCGTAACAACTGCATTCAGACGGTCGTTTTACTAGTTAGGAAGCCAAATCTAGTAGAGGGCGATAGTCCTTTTTGGGATGGCACAGGCAATGAAAATCGCATGCTTGTTCGTAGTAAGCTCCTTAGGGCTAAAGTATCGCTAAAACGATGACTACGAACCTTCATTAATTAAGGAGAAGGGAATTGTATCATGCTTAAAAAAGCGGTGGTAATTGTCACTATTTTTACGATGTTGGCCCTAGTAGCTGCTTGTGGCGGAGCACCCCCTACCCCGGAGACTATTGTCGAGACCGTGGTAGTGGTTGAAACCGTTGAGGTTGAAGTTGAAAAGGAAGTAGAGAAAGAAGTTGAAAAAATAGTCACTCAGGAAGTCCTTGTCGAAAAGGTAGTAACGGTAGAAGTTGAGAAAGAAGTGGTCGTAGTAGAAACAGTAGAAGTTGAGGTTGAAAAAGAAGTACCGGTGATTCAAACGGTTGAGGTTGAAAAAGTGGTTGAAGTCCAGGTTACACCTACTCCCACCCCCGAACCCACCGCCGATCCCACTCATCCACTGGTCAAAGAGGTGTTAAGCCAGGTTGCGTTTGTGCAGCATACTTACAATACCGACCTGGGCCGCGATGAGTTTGTTTGCGTCAGCCAGGGTCAAGGGTTAACCGGTGCGCAAGCTTCCTCTATTACCGCCACGGCGGATGAGGCCATTTATATTGGACCGAATGATGGCGATTTCTCATTATGGGGAGCAAATGGTCTCTTTAAGATTGAACCCGATGGGACGACGACTTTCGTCCCCCAACAAACCGGCGGCAATTTCACCGATCCCGACGGCCAAATTTATCAGAGCTTTTCTCAACAAGAAGCGCTGGCATTCTTTACCAGCGGCGACATGATCTGGACCGGTGAAATCGGAGCGGCCGGTCGCATTGCCGAGTGCGATCCATCTTACGTGGAAGATCCTGATGAGGAGGATGAGGACGAACAACCTTAGGCTACATATTTCCCAAGAAATAGACGTGTGGAGGGGATAGGCACTTCTTACCTAACCTCAATGGTTGTTTACTAAGTTAGTTGATTAGTCTACTAAACCGACTGTTACCCAGTATTTTTGCTGACAATTGTAAGAATCTTACTTTACTTGGAGCGTAATGGTTAGGGAGGCAGTTACCAACTCATCGAATGATAAATTATGTCCCCAGAAGCACTTTAAGTATCGAAAAATGACCCAAAGTTCGTCGGTCATGATTTTTGGACGAAATTTTATAACTCTAACGCGATTTTCTAACGCAGAAACTAAGCGGCGGTAATCGTCCAAAGCCCATTTATTTATATATTGAAAATTTTGCCTATAAGCACCTAAATCATAGATTCCATTTTTAACAACAAATTGTTGCAATACAGGCTTGTCAAGTAGGAATTGAGGGTAGGGGGCATGATAAGTTCGGTAGGCATGCAATCCCCAGGGGCTATTATATAGGGGACCAAACTCCAAATGAATGTACCCACCTGGGCGAGTAATTCGAATCATTTCTTGGAGGGCCAGGGTTGGGTCGGCAACGTGTTCAAATGAATTATATGAGATGACCAGATCGGTTGTATTTGCCGGCCTCCCATATTTTTCCCTTGGATCGATTCGATTGAATGAAATATTTTTCGCTCGTTTTACGTCGTCATCTCGCCAATCTTCTATATCAATAATATGGGAGATAAAACCGTTTTGCGCAAACAGATAAGCCAATCTTCCATCGCCGGCCCCTACTTCTACAACATTTTTAACACCAGTCAGGTGAAAAAATCGGCTGAGATTACAGAATCTTTTGGCAGCACGCTCTTTTTTAGAATCGATATCGTATTTATAATGATCTCGAATTGGATATTTTTGGTGTAGTTTTTCGGCTTCGTGGTGGCAGAGGAAGGTAGGCGACCGGTGTTCGCCCAGTTTCAACAATGAGTTGACGCATTTGCGTTTAAGTTTAACGACAATTCGTCTAAATCGTTTGTTGTTCTTTTGATTGTTAAATATCATCATTATGGACCCTCACGGCACCGGCCAGGAAAGCCCCCATAAATTTTATCGATCCATATTGATGATACAATCTTTTATTGATTTTTACTATAGGAAATAAGCATGATTAGCACAAGAATTTAGTGAAATTACCAAACCTTGGTGGCTAATCCGTTTCTGATATTTTAACGTATTTGCGTGAATCTGGTCATCAGCCACGAACCTTCAAAATAATCTTGCCGATGTTTTTATTCTCGGCCATATAGTGGTGGGCTTCTTCGGTTTTTTCGATCGGGTAAACGGAATCGATGATTGTTTTGATCGAGCCATCTAGTAGCGAAGGCCAAAACTGGGCCATAAGGCGCTCTTTGATCGCGACTTTTTCAGTTAGTGGCCGCGCCCGTAGCACCGAGCCGATGAGGCGTAGCCGTTTACCCATCAGCTTTCTGATATCTAGTTCTGTTTTTGCGCCACTGAGCGTGGAAATAAAGACCAACCGGCCGTATGGGTTCAACAGATTGAGGTTGCGCTCAAAATAGTCGGCGCCAACCATGTCCAAGATCAGATCGACACCTGCATTGTTGGTGTAAGTGCGAATGCGTTCGACAAAATCTTCTTCTTTGTAATTAATCGTTAAATCCGCGCCCAAATCGCGGCAAGCGGCGAGCTTTTCATCCGCTCCGGCGGTGATCAAGACACGACAGCCAGCCTGGTGGGCCAACTGAATCCCGGCTGTACCAACCCCGCTGGCTCCGCCGTGGATCAAAACAGTCTCGCCCGGTTCGAGACTGCCTTCCATAAATAAATTCAGGTAAGCCGTAAAAAACACTTCCGGTAAGGCCGCTGCTTGCTCAAAACTCCAGTTATCGGGAATGGGCATGAGCATATCGGCTGGCACATTAACCTGCTCGGCATAACCGCCGCCCGGCAGTAAGGCGCACACCCGATCACCGACCTGCCAGTTGGTGACCCTAGCCCCAACTGCGGCAATCACGCCGGCCATCTCCAAGCCCATAATATCGGAGGCGCCCGGCGGGGGTGGATACTTGCCCCGTCGCTGGCTCAAATCGGCCCGGTTAAGCGCCGAGGCGTAGATATCGACCAGGACTTCATTGGGGCCATAGCTGGGCGACTCAACTTCCTGCCAAACCAGCGGATAACCGTCTTTTTCTTCTTGGACAACAATAGCTTTCATAATTTCCCCCTGAACATAAAGATCTGGCGCGTCAAAGTTTACATTGACCCCGCCTGAATGACAAAGCCAGCTTGGTAGCTCCGGTATATTTGCATTCCGGTGTTGTTTCCCGGCTGAATTCACTTCAACATGTGTATTTATAGTACAGGGCAAAAGAATTGACGCAAACTGATTGACCACCTATAGTATGACTTAAAATTTATGGTGGAGGAGTACAGCAACGTGAAATATCTGTGGATTGGACTGGGCGGATTCTTGGGCGCGAACGCTCGTTTTTTAGTTCAGCAATGGGCCGCGGCCCGTTGGGGAGCGGACTTTCCGTATGGCACGATGATCGCCAATGTGAGCGGGAGTTTCATCATCGCGCTCTTTTTGACCCTGATTACCGAACGATTTTTGGTCTCGCCGGAGTTCAGACTTTTTGTAGCGGTCGGTTTTTTGGGAGGCTTTACCACGTTCTCTTCCTTTAGTTTCGAAACGTTCACGTTGCTGAGAGGTAGCGGTTGGTGGGCTGCTAGTCTTAACTTTTTTGGTAACACGGTTTTGGGAATGATCGGGGTGATCCTGGGTGTTGTGGTCGCCCAACTCATCCAGAGACCGATTTATGGGGGGTGATGCATGCAAATTAAAGGCCCGGCCCAAAAGGTAACCATTTATATCGGCGAGAGCGACAAATGGGGGCATAAGCCGCTGCATACAGCTATTCTACAAAAGCTCAAAGACGAGGATTGTGGCGGCGCAACGGTTTTTCGAGCGTTGACCGGCTTTGGGGCGCATAGCCGCATTCGCTCGGCGAGTTTGGTAGCGTTATCTTCTGATTTGCCCCTGATTATCGAGTGGATTGATAATCCACGACGCATTCAGCGTGTGCTGCCTCAAATCCAAACCATGGTTAGTGAGGGGTTAATCACTCTGGAAGCCATTGAAGTGGTGGCCTACGGCCATCGCGCCCTACGACAGGTGCCGGGCAGCGTTCCGGTACAGGATGTGATGAGTCGAGAAGTTCAGAGCGTGAATGTCACGAAACCCCTGCTCAATGTGGTGGACCTGCTGCTGGACAAGGTCTACAAAGCACTGCCGGTGGTCGATGACGCGCAGCGGGTGGTTGGCATTGTGACTGAGGGCGACATTCACAAAAAAATCGAACTGCTATCATTGAGCGCCCAGCACGAATTGACGTCAGACGAGATGGCCGCCGAACTTCATCGCCTGCGTCGAATTGATCAAACCGTGGCCCAAATTATGACCCACGACCCGATTACCGTGACCGGCGACATGCCCATCGCTCAAGCCATCGAGTTGATGCTGAAGTATGGCATTAAGCGGCTGCCGGTGGTCGATGAGGCGCAAAAGTTGCAAGGGATCATTAGCCGGGTTGATGTCCTTCGGGCCTTTTCTCAGCCGCCGGTCGATCAACCGGTCCGCCCCAGCCCGCCACCCGGCGTTCACAATCAGGTGCGCGATATCATGGTCATGAACGTGCCGACAGTGTTAACTGATGCGCCGTTGGTTGAAATTGTCGAGTTGATGGTAACCAGCTTACAGCGGCGCGTGGTGGTGATCGATCAAGCGCAGCACGTGGTGGGAATTATCACCGACGGTGATTTAATCCGCCAGGCCACCGCCACGGAACGCAGTGATGTAATCCAGGCGCTTACCCACCAACTACCTGTAAAAAAAGCTGATAGTTTCCACCTCCGGCAGCGCACAGCCGCCGAAATTATGACCACACCGGTCATGACCGTTACGCTCGATACCTCGCTACGGGATGCTTTACGCCTGCTGGTCGAACATAGTATCAAACGATTACCTGTGGTTGACGATCAGGGGCAATTGGCCGGATTGGTCGGTAGAGGCGGCATTCTACAGGCGATTGGGCGAACCGCCGGTCTGGGGCTGTCCACTTGATGGCAAACTGGCAGTTTATTGATTCACCAGCCGAGTGGGAGCAAAGCCTGGCAGAGATACCCTACGCGCATGCCCTGCAAGGCTGGGAGTGGGGTGAGTTCAAAAGTCGCTGGGGTTGGTCGGCAACGCGGCTGTTGTGGCGTCGAGCCGATCGGCCCGTGGCGGCGGCCCAAGTGTTGGCGCGACCCATGCCGCCGACTCCCTGGCGATTCATGTACGTCACCAAAGGTCCCGCGCTTGATTATGCCGACGAAGAATTGGTGAACTGTGTTTTCAATGATCTGGAACAATATGCCGCCGAAAATAACGCCCTCTTTATCAAAATCGATCCGGATGTCCCGCGCCAATGGGGCGAACCGGCGGCCGATCAACCGCTTGACCCGGTAGGGCAAACCGTTTTGCATTTGCTCGACCGACGCGGCTGGCGCTTTTCCCCGGAACAGATTCAATTTCGCAATACCGTTTTGATCGATGTCCGGCCTGATCCGGACGAACTGCTGGCTCGAATGAAAAGTAAGTGGCGCTACAATATCCGGCTGGCGCAGCGCAACGGTGTTGAGGTCAATGTCGGTGCCGCGGCCGATCTACCGGTCTTTTACCAAATGTATGCCGAGACTGCTCATCGCGATGGCTTTTTAATTCGACCCGAAGCCTACTACATGGATGTCTGGCAGCGCTTCATAGCAGTCGATCAAGCTGAGCTACTGCTGTCCTCGGTGGATGGGGAAGTCGTGGCGGGAATGATCCTGTTCTTCTTGGGCAGCAGCGCCTGGTATATGTATGGCGCCTCGACCGAACAGCATCGCAAATTAATGCCCAATCATTTGCTTCAGTGGACAGCTATTTGTCGCGTCAAAGCCAAAGGCTGCGATCAATACGATATGTGGGGTGCACCGGATGTCTTTGATGACCGTGACGGAATGTGGGGCGTTTATCGTTTCAAACGCGGGTTTGGTGGGGAGGTGAGGCAGGGAATCGGCGCGTATGATTACCCGGTACGCCCTCGGCTTTACCGAACGTTCACCCAAACTTTGCCGCAAGCCCGGTCATTATTACGAAAACTAAAAGGACAAGCTTAATGACAGATTTCGCCAAGCGTGTTGAAGAAGCGTCGCTCAATGCCTGGCCGGCCAGTCGCCAGATGGTATTTGATGGCTGGCTCTTGCGTTTTGCCGATGGGTATACGCGCCGGGCTAATTCAGTCAATCCTATTTATACCGGCACAGGGATTGTCGAACACAAGATCAAATTTTGCGAGAAAATTTACAGCGGTCGGCAGCTTCCGTGCGTGTTCAAAATTACGCCCTTTGTCCAGCCGGCCAATTTGGATGAGATTTTAGCTGCGGCCGGGTATAAGCAGGAGGCGCTGACCAGTGTTCAAACGCTCGATCTCGATATGGAGGTCTTTGAACCATTTCCTGATAGGTTGGAGTGGACCGAGCCGGTCGAGGCGTGGGTTAAGGAATATATCCGTATGAATGGGGTCGAACCTAAACATATTACTTCGCTTACGTCTATTCTCAATCATATTGTGCCTGAAACATGCTTTATGCTCCTTCAGGAGCAGCACACAACCGTAGCCTGTGGGTTGGCCGTCCGAGACGGCGACTGGGTTGGTTTGTTTGACATCGTCGCCGATCCATCACAGCGGGGTAAAGGGTTGGGACAAAAGCTGGTGGTCAGCTTATTAGCGTGGGGAGCGCGGCAGGGGGCTAAATCGGCCTATTTGCAGGTGATGCTGAACAATGAGGCGGCGCTAAAATTATACGGCAAGTTAGGATTTCGAGAAATTTACCCCTATTGGTATCGCGTCAAAGTTTGAATCAAACAAAAAGAGCCACCTCATCGGTGGCTCTTTTTGTTTAACAAGGTCACTCCGGAGAGTTGCCTTTAAGTAATTTCCACATGAGTAAACCGCCCAGGCTTACCGCGCCTAGAAGCCCAACTAGGGCCATTGGCCCCGGCAGTTGGCTATCTCTGGTCCCGGTTTCCGGCAGCAGGAGTACCGGCAGAACCGGGGTAGCCGTGGCCGGAACTGACACACTGGGTGAAGGTTGCCCGCCGCCACTGCTGCTAGTCGTCGTACTAGTGTTAGTGTTACCGCCACTGTCGTCATCATCGTCATTATTGTTCCCTCCGCCAGACGGCCGCGTAGGCGTTGGGGTAGGCGATGAGCCTTGATCGCGGACTTTGACAGTTTTCCTATCCTCTTTACGGTTACACCCGCTACATTCTAGGGCTGCCACATTCGTGATGTCCAAAGGAGGGGGACCAGCCAACCCATTAGCTCTGGCTACGATATCGAGCGTTACCGATTGATCCAGGCCCAATTCGGGCAATTCCACGGTGATTGTGGAAACGATGGTCTGGGTAATCCCTGATGGGTGACCAACCGTTGAAACCACATCGGTGGTAACGGTGGTGGAATTAATCACCAGGCTGGCCGGGTTAGTACTGACACTGTAGCTAATTAGATCCATTTCGAGGGGCATCTCATCAATCAGGAGGACATCGGTGGCGCTGATATTGGAATTGGTAGAGGGGTTGCTAATTGTGACCGAGTAATTGACCTGGTCACCGGGAATAACGTCAGACACATCAACGGTCTTAACAATAATAGGATCAAGAAAAACCTGAGGCGTATTCGTAACCGGCGTGGTAACGGTGTCACAATTGTCTTGAGGATTTCGATCCGCACCGCTTGCGCCATCATCCCCTACACAGGCGGTATTAGTTACGGCGTCGACGCCGGGCGCGAGCGGATCATCAAGCTGAACCACCACTTGCCGGCTGACGGTCTCATTGATGTTAAGCGAGGGGATATTCCAGGTGATAAGCCCATTGGCAAACGTCCCGCCATCGCTAGCCATGACAAAAGAGGTATTGGCCGGAATTTGGTCGGTGATGACGACGCCCGTGGCAATGGCGCCACCCACATTGGTAATGGTAATCGTGTAGGTTAGATTACCACCTGGTTCGACGACAATAGGAATATGTCTTTTGGAAAGCTGTAAATCCAAAGAGGAGGTTTTGTCAATATCTTTGGCTTCTTTTGGTTTGTAGTTGTTTTTATAAAGATCGGTCCAGTCTACGGTGACTGTATTGGTAAAAGTTGAGGCGCCAGGCAGACCGGGGTCAATGTTGGCAATGACGGTGAGGGTTCCTTGGGGGATGAGACCACTAGCCGTTCCCGGCAAATACGCTAAAATGGGCCCAAAATCCGATCCGTCCTGGTTGAGAGCCGGATCCTGAGCATCCAGTTCAAAATTGATAATGCCCGAGCCGGGGGCAGACTGGTCACATGTACCTTTAAGAGGTGGATTGACGACACAACCACCAAACGTCATGCCGGGGGGAAGGGTGTCGATCACTTCCGGGCCGGCAATGGGCAGTGCAGCACCTTCGCCAATATTTTCGATTGTAATTGTATAAGTCGTAACTCCCGGCGAGGTAACAAACTCTACGCCGTCATCTTTGGCGATGATCAACTCAGGTAAAATAGGCTCTTCCAAAAAAATAGGTTTACCACTGTTTTCTATTTCGATGATATATTGATTATCGACCGGAATATTGACGTCGGCCTGCCATAAGCCAGCTTCAGCATTAGTAAACTGATCACCTAAACGTCCGGGCTGACCCGGATTCCAGACTGCATTACCGGATTCGGTGGCCCCAGTCGTTACGCCTGAGGGAGAGGTATAATTAATTTCGCAGGGAGCCTGAGGATCATCACAGAGAGGGGTACCTTCATCGATATCAAAATTATTTCCGGTCCAAGTTGGCGAAGCCGCATCATCGACAAACCAGTAAAACGTCTGTTCCTGAGAGTTATTATGTTGAAAACTTAACCGCTGAATCCCCAACACGGCTTCATCGCCGGTACCGACTCTGCCATCAGGGCCAACAGCCGGATCAAATGTTTCGCTGTCAATGTTAGCACCATCTGGCCCGCCTAATAGGCGATATTTCCAGGCGTTGTCATCGTTATTGTCCGGAACAGTATCGCCTTCATTACCTGTCCAAGTTTCAATTTGGAAGATACCACACGTATCCCCTTCAATCGGATTGGTCGGAAGATTAATAGTAAAAAAGGCAATCCAGTTATTGTGGGTGGGTGGTGGAGTCGCCGCCGGGTCTGGTGGTTGAAGGTAAGGGCCAAACGTTTGTTCAGTAACGACAGTACCGGCCGGATCAAAAAGACGAAAACTGGTGATATCACCCTCATCACGAACCTCATCATCGACATCTTCGGTTCCGGGCGGGCCAGCATCATATAATTCTGGATCAAACAATTGAATTCTAAAAATTTCATCGGATATACAGGGGACGTAGATTTCAACCAAATGGCGAATGTCATCGCCATTGGCATTGGTGTAATAATCACCAACGCCAATATCGGCATTTCTCCCTGTTGTTTGAAAAAAGATGTCGTTATCGGGTGGGACCTCAATAATTGCATTGACCCGAGTAACCGTAAAAAAGGTTACTATTAAGGCCAAAACCAATATTGCTGCTCGAAAAACGACGGGAACGTTGTACTGTTTTCGTCTTTTTTGCACCATTCTATTTCCTCTGTTTTTTGATTTTATCGACGAAACTTGACCTTATAGATGGCTTAGGGTGGGTACTGTAGGCCAAGATCGGCATTAGTTACACTTTTCATTGGGGATTATGGTGCTATGATGTGCGTAGCTAAATCTTGCTCCCAAAACCCCAGAAAACCAAGGCGAAATAATCAGTAGTAGAGTTCTAAACCGAATCTGTATTGAGTTTGAATTAATATATAGCTAGAAGTGTGCCTGACTTGCTTGATCGAAATACGTTTGCCGGAAAACAGCCGAAAGTCCAAAGTCCACCACTTTTTTGCATTAAAGTAGCAGAACTCGGCTTTAGTGCTAAGAAAACAACAGCCCCAATCGGCCTCCCAACCGAATGACGCTAACTAACCTCTACGAAGAAACTTGAGTTGGCTAGTGTAGGGAAAATCATCAAAATCTTGTAATGTGGCTTATAAGCGAACCTGGGGCTACAACGAGCTTTATTTTCCGGTGCATTTTAAGGTTCAGTGATAGTAATAAAGGGCAAAAGAGTTGAGAGTGTAGCAACTTTTACAGAGGAAACAAACGGATTTACAGGTAAGTAGAAACAATTTTTAAGATTTCGGCCCTTTTGCTGGATGCAGTCTAACTATTCAAGCATAGTTGGAAACCGCTGTCAAGTAGGAATTTGGTTTGAATTAATATGATTGGCGTTAGGCGCTTAAATTCGTCATATTCAAGATTTAATCAAACCAACTTGACAAACACTCTTAGCTGTGTTAAATTTGCGTTTAATCTAAAAAAGCTGTGACCGGGAAAAGTAACCGTTCAAGCGACGTTCAGAGAGCCGATGTTGGGTGTGAATTCGGTACGAGCGCGAGCGGCGAATGGCCCCGTGAGCTGTGCTCCGAAAGATAAAGTTTGTAGAGTTTAAAGAGTTTGGGGAGTGTATCTACTCCATTAACTCTACTTAATTCCAAAAACTTTATTCTAGTAGGCGGTGCCGGCGACTCCACCGTTATCAGGGAGCTAGGTATTTAGGCTAAGCTATTTTACAGGTAAAGCTGCGTATCTGCAAGAGTGAAACTGACTGTTAGGTTAAACCATCTACCTTACTCAAAATTTTGGTGGCCTGACAAAACGGTTTAAGTGGGGTGGCACCACGGGAAGCAAAACCTCTCGTCCCCAAGGCATCGATATAGGATGCGTTGAGGATGGGGGGTTTTTTTATTGGCTGGGGAACCTGGGACATAGATCAAAAAATATCATCATTACGTCAACCCCCACGTTTTTCTTAAATTATGCTCATTTTCAGTACGTTGTATTCTTAACGAGTCAAGCAGAGCCTACGGCGCTACAACTAGGATGACAAATGTCTGCCGACCGCTGACTGCTGACCGCTATTTAGGAGGATTTATGTACAAACCAACCTTAGAACAAGTCGAGGTGATGGCCGAACAGGGGAATTTGATCCCTATCTATCGTGATTTGCCGGCCGATATGGAAACGCCGGTCAGTGTTTACCTGAAACTGCAAGACGAAGGGCCAAGTTTCTTACTTGAGTCGGTATCAGGCGGTGAGCACGTAGCCCGCTACTCTTTCATTGGGGTGCGACCACGGGGGGTAACGACAACCTGGGACAATGAGGTTTACGTCACCAGCGCCGGTCACGGCTACACCGTACCCTTAAAAGATGGCCTCGATCCGCTGGGGGTGCTGAAGCAGGAAATGGCGCAATACAAGCCGGTTCGCCTGGCCGATTTACCCCGCTTCGTCGGGGGCGCGGTCGGTTTTTTGAGCTATGATGGTGTTCGTCGCTTTGAGCGGCTGCCGGACAACAACCCTGATGAACTCAAGCTGCCGGAGGCGGCTTTTATGATCGCCCATACCGTGGTGGTTTTCGACCACGCCCGGCAGCGACTTCAGGTCGTAGCTAACGCCGACTTAACTCGGGGTGACATTCGCGCCGCTTACCGGCGCGCCACCGCCCGCATCGATGAGGTGGTGGCGCGGCTCAATGCGCCGCTGCCGGACGTAACGCCCCGACAGCAGGTCGATCATAACGGCCTGGAATCGAATGTTACGCCGGTTGAGTTCAAAGAGATGGTCCGCCAGGCCAAAGAGTACATCGCAGCGGGCGATATCTTTCAGGTGGTGCTATCGCAGCGATTATCGCGCCGGACCTCGGCTCACCCGTTTAGTATTTACCGGGCGCTGCGCATGCACAACCCTTCGCCCTATATGGTTTTTATGCGCTTTCCGGGCGGGATCAACAGCCTCCCGCTGCATATTATCTCGGCCAGCCCGGAAATGCACGTGCGGCTTGAAGAGGGGCAAGCCGAACTGCGGCCTATTGCCGGAACGCGTTGGCGGGGGGTCACCGTCGATGAAGATGAGGCGCTGGCTCAAGAGCTGCTGGAGGATATCAAAGAACGAGCCGAACATGTGATGCTGGTCGATCTGGGGCGCAACGATTTAGGCCGGGTGTGCGAATATGGCACGGTTCATCCCACCGAATTAATGGTCATCGAACGCTACTCGCATGTGATGCACATCGTCTCCGAGATTCGCGGTAAGCTGATGCCGCAATACGATGCCTTTGACTTGCTACGGGCCACCTTCCCGGCGGGAACCCTGACCGGGGCGCCAAAGGTTCGCTCGATGGAAATTATCGACGAATTAGAAAACACACGGCGAGGTATCTACGGGGGCATCATCGGCTATGTGGGTTATGACGGCAATATGGACACCTGCATCGCCATCCGTACGGTGGTTATGAAAGGCGACCAGGTGCATATTCAGGCCGGCGGTGGCATCGTGGCCGACAGCGTGCCCCAGCGGGAGTACGAAGAAAGTTGGAATAAGGCCAGAGCGCTAGCTGAAGCAGTGGAATATGCGGAGAAGAGTCAGTAACCGGCGGGAGGCTGTCGTAGAATATAAAATTTTTCAGGCGATTAGAGACTATATTTTCAATCTCCCCATCACCTAATCTCTAATCGCCATTTACTAATCTCCATTTTGAGGAGGATATCATGGTTTTAGTGATTGATAATTATGACTCATTTACCTATAACCTGGTTCAATATTTAGGCGAACTGGGACAGACGGTCGAGGTTCGGCGCAACGATGAGGTGACGCTAGATGAAATCGCAGCGATGAAGCCGGACCAGATTGTGATTTCGCCGGGGCCGGGCACGCCGGACGACGCCGGCGTCTCGGTCGAGCTGATTCAGCGTTTCCACCAAGAAATTCCGATTTTAGGTGTCTGTCTGGGCCATCAGGCCATTGGACAGGCGTTTGGGGGGAAGATCATCCGGGCCAAATATGTAATGCACGGCAAGGTCTCGGCCATCGAGCACAATCAGCGCGGTGTTTTCCACAACCTGCCTTCGCCGCTGACCGCGACGCGCTATCACTCGCTGATTGTGCAGGAACCGCTGCCCGACTGCCTGGAAGTGACCGCCCGGGGTGGTGAAGCCGCCGAAGTTATGGGGTTGCGTCACAAAGAGCATCCGGTGGTGGGGGTTCAGTTTCATCCGGAGTCGATCTTGACCGAGTACGGCCACGAGATGCTGCATAACTTTCTGCAAATCGAAGCCGGCAGTCCGCCCAAAATCGAGACGATGCCGACACCCGAACCCAAGGTTGAGCCGCCGCCACCGCCCATCGTCATGCCGATTAAAACGGCTATTAACAAAGTGATGAGCGGCGAGTCGCTCTCTTTTGACGAAGCCGAAGAAGTGATGTCGCAAATTATGGCGGGTGAGGCGACGCCCTCGCAGATTGGGGCTTACCTGATGGCGCTGCGCATGAAAGGCGAAACGGTCGAAGAGATTACCGGCAGCGCTCGGGCCATGCGCCGGGCAGCGGTCCAGGTGAGGCCAGCCACACCACCGGAGCAGTTGGTCGATGTGGTCGGCACGGGAGGGGACGGCGTTGGGACGTTCAACATCAGCACAACCACGGCTTTTGTAGTGGCTGGGACGGGTCAGAAGGTCGCCAAGCATGGGAATCGCGCCGCCAGCAGCAAGAGCGGCAGCGCCGATGTGCTGGCCGCGTTGGGCGTCAATCTGGATTTAACTCCGGAACAGGTGGCTGATGCCATCGATGAAGTCGGCATCGGGTTTCTCTTTGCGGTTAAGCACCATCCGGCTATGAAGCATGCCATTGGCCCTCGGCGGGAGCTGGGCGTGCGAACTGTGTTCAACATCCTCGGCCCGCTGACCAATCCGGCCAACGCCAAATCGTTGGCGGTGGGGGTGTACGATGGCCGCTTGACCGAACCGCTGGCTAAAGTGCTGGGCGAACTCGGCAACAAAAGCGCCTTTGTCTATCACGGCCACGGCGGCCTCGATGAACTGACTACGACCGGGCCTAATCAGGTTAGCCGGCTCAAGAATGGCCAGGTTACAACAGAAACGCTCGATCCCACGGAACTGGGTTTTGCCCCGGCCAGCATCGACGATCTTCTCGGCGGTACGGCTGATGAGAATGCCGAAATCACACGAGCGATCCTAACCGGGCGGCAGGCGGGGGCGCGACGCGATGTGGTGCTGCTCAATGCGGCCGCAGCATTGGTCGCCGCGGGCAAAGCCGATTCACTGGCGATGGGGATTAAGTTGGCCGGTGACAGTATCGACAGTGGCGCGGCGATGAGTGTTCTACGCCGGTTTATTGAGTTCACACAGAGCGTGAGCAAAGCCTAAGGTAAGGAATTAACAAATGACAATCTTAGATGATATTGTAAAGTACAAACGCATCGAAGAACTGCCGAAGCAAATGCAAATTCGTGAGCCGAATCTGGTTCGCGCTGAAGCCAAACTGGCGACGCCGCCGAAAGATTTTGTCGCGGCACTGCGGGCTACGGAGCGGATAGCACTGATAGCCGAAGTAAAAAAAGCGTCACCCAGCAAGGGGTTACTGCGTCACAAATTTGATCCGATTGAGTTGGCTTCTAGCTATGCCGAGAATGGGGCAGCAGGCATCTCGGTGTTGACCGATGTCAAATATTTTCAGGGCAAGCTCGATTACCTAACCCAAATTCGTGATCATCTCAAACAAATCATGGGCGAGCGCCGTCCGGGTGTGCTTCGTAAAGATTTTATCTTTGATCCGTACCAGGTTTACGAAGCCCGCGCCGCCGGAGCCGATGCGCTGTTATTGATTGCGGCCGTGTTGAAGGACGACGAGATGGCGGCGCTGTTGTCGCTTACCCGTAAGCTGAGTATGACTGCGCTGATTGAAGTCCACAACCGAGCTGAGTTGGATCGGGTGCTGCCGCTCGAACCGCGGCTCATTGGTGTGAATAATCGCAACCTGCACGATTTCTCCGTTGATCTGAACAACTGTATTGAGTTGCGGCAACATGTACCCGACAGTATCTGCTTCGTCGCTGAAAGTGGGATTCACACGGCAGCCGACGTTGCTCGCTTGAGCCAAGAGGGGATCGACGCTATTTTGGTTGGCGAGGCCTTGGTTAAATCGAAAGATGTTGGACGAAAAGTTCGGGAGTTGTTGAGTTTGTAGAGTTTATGGAGATTGAGGAGTTCCTTGAGTTTATAGAGTTGAGGTGTTTTAAGTTAAGGTGCTTTTTCTTCGCCTTCGCCTCAGCCTTAGCCTTTTTCGGTTTTAGGGTTTGTGGAGTTATCTGTCCGGGAGCTTATCCAAAGCTATGACACGAGTTAAAATTTGTGGAATGACGAATTTAGAAGATGCGCAAGTGGCGGTTGAGGCCGGGGCGGATTTGGTGGGCTTTATTTTTTACGAGCCTAGCCCGCGATACGTGTCGCCGGAGACGGTACGCGAGATCGTGGCCCGATTATCTCTTGCTGCACCCGAAGCATCTGAAGCTTTTCCTCTTTTCGTTGGTGTTTTCGTAAACGAATCGGTGGAGAGGGTGCGGCAAATAGTGGATTACTGCCGGCTCGACGCTGTTCAACTGCATGGTGACGAG
Organism: Anaerolineales bacterium; assembly: GCA_020634855.1. GTDB lineage: Bacteria > Chloroflexota > Anaerolineae > 4572-78 > J111 > JAGRBY01. The sequence continues at coordinate 161,726 of JACKAU010000009.1, read as the reverse complement.
TCGCCTGAAGTGGTGGCCCAATTTAACGGACTGGCCTATAAAGCCCTCCGCCCTAAATCACCCGATGAAGCTGACTCTCTTATCGAAGAATTTACTCTATCTCCCCATCTCCAATCTCCAATCGCCAATCACTTACCCGCCCTTCTACTCGACGCCTACCACCCCTCTCTCTACGGTGGCACCGGTCATGTTACCGATTGGGGTATGGCGGCTAAAGTCGCCAGACGGTATTCGATTATGCTGGCTGGCAGTCTGACTCCCGCCAATGTGGTCGAGGCTATTCGGGCAGTCGAGCCGTGGGGCGTCGATGTGAGTAGCGGGGTGGAGTTAAGCAAAGGAAAGAAGGATCACGAGAAAGTGAGAGCGTTTGTTGAGGCAGTCAAAGGCTAAAAGTGTAATACAAAATATACCAGTCATTAAGGAGATCCCAATGACCACATCAACCATCGAAGTTAAAGGTAAATTCGGGCCGTATGGTGGTCAGTTTGTGCCGGAGACGCTGATGCCGGCTCTGGCTGAATTAGAGCAGGCTTATGAAGCAGCAAAAGCCGATCCCGAATTTCAAGCGGAGCTGGATCATCTGCTGAAAACTTATGTGGGCCGTCCCAGCCCGCTGACATTCGCCGGGCGGCTGACCGAAAAGCTGGGCGGCGCAAAAATCTACCTCAAGCGCGAGGATTTGAACCACACCGGCGCCCACAAAATCAATAATGCTCTAGGGCAGGCGCTGCTGGCAAAACGCATGGGTAAGCAGCGGATCGTGGCTGAAACCGGGGCGGGGCAACACGGCGTTGGCACAGCGACGGCCTGCGCGTTGTTGGGGCTGGAGTGCATCGTCTATATGGGCGAGGTTGATATTGCCCGGCAGCAGCCGAATGTGTTCCGCATGCAGTTGGCCGGCACGGAAGTCCGTCCGGTAAGCAGCGGCAGTCGCACCTTGAAAGACGCCATCAATGAAGCCATCCGCGATTGGGTGACGAATGTCGAAACGACCCACTATTTGCTTGGTTCAGCGCTGGGGCCACATCCGTATCCGACCATTGTGCGTGATTTTCAAAGCATCATCGGTGATGAGGCTCGGGCTCAGATTCAAGAAGCCGAAGGACGGCTACCTGATCTGCTGGTGGCCTGTGTCGGTGGCGGCTCGAACGCTATCGGTCTGTTTCACGCCTTCGTCGATGATCAAACGGTTGATATGCTGGGCGTTGAAGCAGGCGGCAGCGGCATTGAAAGTGGCAAGCATGCGGCTCGATTTGCACCGCCGCCGTCTAACCCGGATGCCAAGGTTCAGCCTCGATTGGGCGTATTGCACGGTACCAAATCCTACGTGCTGCAAACACCCGACGGCCAGATTGCCGAAACCCACTCGATCAGCGCCGGACTCGATTATCCTTCAGTGGGGCCGGAACATGCCTGGCTACGCGATCAGGAGCGGGCCGGCTACACCTACGCCACCGATGACGAAGCCCTGGCCGCGGTAAAAGTTCTAAGCGAATTGGAAGGCATCATTCCGGCGCTGGAGTCGGCTCACGCGGTGGCCGAGGTCATCAAACGCGCGCCGAAGATGTCAAAAGACAGCCTGATCGTGATCAATCTGTCGGGACGGGGTGATAAGGATCTGGATACGATTATGCGAGAGTTGGGGAATAAAAAATAGAAAATTAGAAATTAGAAGATCTGTTCTCTAAAACTGATAAGCTTACTGTGATTTTCACAGATGAACAGAGCCTATGGAAACAATCTTAAAAAGGGAGAAAGGAGTTTCCCATGACAGGATACAAAATAACTGACCAACCAACTAAAAAACGAGTCTTCTCTGGTATCCAGCCGTCCGGTAATTTGACCATCGGCAATTATCTGGGGGCGATCAAAAATTGGGTGGCGGAGCAACATAAATATGACAATATTTTTTGCGTAGTGGATTTACATGCGCTGACCGTTCCGCAAGATCCCGAGGTGCTTTTTCATAAGACGCGTGAGGTGGCGCTGCTGTACCTGGCCTGCGGTATTGATCTAGAGCATTGCGCTATCTTTATACAAAGCGACATCGCCGCCCATTCTGAGCTAACTTGGCTGCTTAACACCATTACGCCTATAGGCTGGCTAGAGCGGATGACTCAGTATAAGGATAAGAGCGCTAAGCAAGAGAGCGTGGGTACTGGGCTGCTCGATTACCCGGTATTGATGGCGGCTGACATTATTTTATATGACACTCACTATGTGCCGGTTGGTGAAGATCAGAAACAACACCTAGAGTTGACCCGCGATATCGTCTTACGTTTCAATAGCCTCTACGGGGAGACATTTGTGCTGCCGGAAGTACTTATCCCCAAAGCGGGCGCGCGAGTTAAAGGATTAGACGACCCCACCGCCAAGATGAGTAAGAGCAGCGATAAGCAGGGCCATGCCTTGCACCTGCTCGATCCTCCGAACGTGCTGCGTAAAAGCGTTATGCGAGCCACAACCGATTCGGAAAATCGCATTGCCTTCGATGCGGAACAACAGCCGGGCGTCACTAACCTGTTGACCATCTATCAAGCGATCACGGGCATGAGTGAGGAAGCGGTGCTTAATGAATTTGATGGACAGGGGTATGGAACACTTAAAAAACGGGTGGCCGAGGCGGTTATTGAAACTCTGGAACCGATTCAAAAACGATATCATGAGATGGCAGCTGATCCCGCTTACGTGGAACAAATCTTAAGAGACGGGGCCGACCGTATTCGACCTACTGCCGAACACAGACTTTACGTGGCTCAGAAAAACATGGGGCTAAGAAAATAAATTGAACGAAAAAGGGGAAAAAGCATTGGATACCCCCTTGACACGAAGTGATAAATAGATTACAATTTGTACATATTGTAAAGTTTGTACAAATGTAAAAGAGGCGTAAAATGTCCAAAAAAGTATCAGTCTCAACATTACGGACACAGATCAAACGAATCTTAAATGAAGTGGAGTACGGGCAAACCGAGTACGTTGTGGAAAAATTCGGAGAGCCGACAGCTGCCATTATCAGTATGGAAGATTATCTGTTACTCCAAGAAGCCAAGCAGCGGTACACGCTGTCAAATGAAACCGGAAACGCCTTTGTAAAAAAACTCGATATGATCCGAGAAACGCTGCAAGCCAGCGGCTATCAAGTTCGCAGCAAAGAAGAAATCGATGCCCAAATTCGGGCCGAGCGAGATAGTTGGGAGTAATCTTGTGCGGGTTTACCTAGACTCAGCACCGCTGATATATTTAGTGGAAAATGTCGTACCGTATGCGCCGCTAGTGGTAGCTCGATTGGCCCAACCTGGCGTGACCCAATTATGTAGCGAGCTGACTCGGTTGGAGTGCCGTGTTAAACCGATGCAGGATGGCGAGACGGCTTTACTCACGGCTTTCGATAGTTACTTTGCTGAAATTATCACAACCATCGTTCCGCTATCCCGACAGGTACTGGATCAAGCAACGGAATTGAGAGCCAATTATCGCTTTAAGACCCCCGATGCACTTCATCTGGCAGCGGCGATTGTTGGCAAATGCGATCTATTTTTAACCAATGACCGCCAATTAACACAGTGTGCGGAAATTACAGTCGAAACAATAAGCTAGGATACAAACTATGACAGGTATTGAAAGAATTCAGCAGGCGTTTGGACAAGGGCATCCGGCTTTTATGCCGTACTCCGTATTGGGCTATCCCAACCGGCAGGCGAGTTTGGATGTGGTCAAGTCGTTAGTAGAGGCCGGGGCCGATCTGTTGGAATTGGGCGTTCCTTTTTCTGACCCGCTGGCCGATGGGCCGACCATTCAGGCGGCCACTCAAAGGTCGTTGGAAAACGGCACCACCCTTAGAGATTGTCTGGCAATGACGAGTGAGTTGCGCCGACAAGGTTGTGATACACCGGCCGTGATCATGGGCTACATCAATCCGATGCTCGCTTATGGGCTAGAACAGTTTGTAGCTGATGCCGTCGCGGCCGGCGTTGACGGCTTTATTGTCCCCGATTTACCTCCGGAAGAAGCGGAAGAATTAGAAGCTCTATGTGATCAACACCAGTTAGCTCTCATCTATTTACTCGCACCGACCAGTACGCCGGAGCGGATCAAATTGGTGGCCGAGAAGTCGAAGGGCTTCATCTATCTTGTCTCGCTCACCGGCGTAACCGGCGCACGGAATGAAATGGCGCCAGGCTTAGCCCAGTTTGTAGCGCGGGTACGAGACGTGACATCCCTGCCGCTGGCCGTCGGTTTTGGTATTGGAAATGGCAAGCAAGCCCAGATGGTGGGACAACTGGCCGACGGCGTTATCGTCGGCAGCGCCTTGGTCAAACGTGCCGGTGAGTCGCTCCAGGCCGTGGGAGCATTGGCTCAGGAGTTACGCCAGGCGCTCAATAATTGAGGCTTATTTTGTGACTAAAATCGGGGTTGATTCTCATTTACAATTGTGCTAAACTTACCAGCGTTTGTTAAAGACTTATCAAAGAGTAAATAATGCTGCAAGAAATAGCCAAAAATGTATTTGTTGAGCAAGAGTATGAAGGGGCCAATGTCGGCTGCGTTTTAACCGAGGCAGGAGCCGTCGTTATCGACACACCGATGGTTCCTGAAGAAGCCAGGCATTGGGCGAAAACAGTGTCAGAGCTAACGGACCGGGTCTTGTATGTTTTCAACACCGATCATCACCGGTCGCATATTTTGGGCAACCAATTTTTTAACGCGCCGATAATGGCTCATGAAGCGGCCTGGAAAGAGATGGCCAACTATAAAGATACATTTATCGAGCGCACGAAGAATCTGTTCAAAAAACGAACGGACGTCCAAAAACAACTCGACCAGATTCGCATTGTGAAGCCGGAGCTGGCCTTTACAGGTCGGCTGATTATGTACAAAGGGGGTCGAGAAATACACTTTGTACATTTTGGCGGGCATACACCGGCGACTAGCGGTGTATTTTTGCCGGATGAGCACATTCTTTTTACCGGGGATTTAGTGGTGGTCAATGAACACCCGGCCTTGGGTCAATGCAATAGCGACGAATGGTTGGCCCAACTGCGCTGGCTGCGCCGCCAGGATTTTGCGGTAGTGGTGCCCGGCCACGGGCCGTTGTGCAATGTTGATGACAGTGAACCGGTTTCTGAATATATTCGGGCCTTACGCTCTAAAGTGCGAAGTCAGTACAAATCCGGACGAACGAAGGCTGAAGCGGCTGTTGTGATTAGCCAAATGATCGACTTCTTCGCGTATCGCCCTGGTGAAAAATCGCTCATTGAAAAGCGTATCAGAGCCGGGGTCAGCCGCGTTTATGACGAAATGAAAGCCATTTATGGAAATGGGTAATCCTTGACAGCGCATCAAACTAATGCTATACTCTTTTTTTGCTGTGCATTACCAAAACCTTTCGGGATGTAGCGCAGCCCGGTAGCGCGCTTCGTTCGGGACGAAGAGGCCGGCGGTTCGAATCCGCCCATCCCGACTGTAAAACTGTTTTTTCGGGGCGTGGCGCAGTCCGGTAGCGTGCTTGAATGGGGTTCAAGAGGTCGACGGTTCGAATCCGTCCGCCCCGACTTGTTGCCCACGTAGCTCAGTAGGTAGAGCAACGCCTTGGTAAGGCGTAGGTCAGCGGTTCAAATCCGCTCGTGGGCTCAGGTAAGGCAACCTAATAGGGTTGCCTTTTTTTATTCAAAAATTTGTTGTGTAATCTGTAGTGGTTTTGACAACTTGTTCGCTTAACTTTATCATAAACTCCAGGCTCAAGGAGTTTTTTCAAGTCGTATGAGTATCTTTGACTGGCTCAACAGTTTACCTAAAAGTAAGCGAAATATTTATTTCGTTCTTTTGGGCGTTATCGGGGCTACAATACCGTGTTATTGTGTCGGGATCATCGCTCTGGCTACTGCCCCTCCGGTAGAAACTTCAACCCCGACGCCTTTTAGTGTCGTTTCGACAGCAACGCCCGCTATTCCCTCGTTGCCGACCTTAACACCAACCGCAACCACTGGGAGTGAGGTTACCCCCGCTAATCAAACACCGACTTCGACCTTGGAACCGACCCCGACCCAATCATTTCCGACCAGCGCGCCTAGCCCATCCAACACACCATCGCCCTCCACTATTCCTGGAACATCCACGCATACACCGACAGGAACACTCCAACCAACCAATACTCCCACACCAACGCCAACCGTAAATACCACGGCCACGGCTGAGGCCAATGCAACAGCCACCGCCCGCGCCCAAGCCATTTCAACGGCTGAGGCCAATGCGACAGCTACCGCTCAGGCGGCGACCGCTACCGCAGTAGTTAACGCGACTGCTACTTCGGTGGCTGCAACAGCTACTGCTCAGGCGTCAGGCAACCCACCCATTGTCGAGAACATCGCGGTAACCACAAATGAAAATGAGCCGGCAGCAATCAATATTACTGCCTATGCCAGTGATCCGGACGGTAATCTCGATCTGGCATCGCTTGCCATCATTAGCGGGCCTAACAACGGTAGTGCTTTAACTGACGGAGTTGGCAATATTATCTACACTCCTGACAATGGATTCAACGGCAATGACACCTTTAATTACCGTATCTGTGATACAACCGGCAATTGCGCCACTGCTACGGTTGTAATTACTGTTCTACCGGTAGAACCATCCCCTCAACCAACAGATGAACCTACGGATCAACCCACCACAGAGCCAACGAATGAACCCTAATAAAGGCGAATAAATTCCAGATCAATGATTGACTCTGGAATTTAACCTTAGTATACTACGTATTTACATTACAATTTCATAAATTTTCCTATCTACCCCCTGGAGAAATTTCGATGCGATACCTGTTTACACTCAGTTTTCTTCTATTTCTAACTATCGTTACAGCCGCTTGTCAATCTCAACCCCCAACCCCTGCGCCTACTTACACGCCCTACCCCACCTACACGCCCTATCCCACTTACACGCCGCAACCACCGCCGATTAGTGATCGCCCTAGAGTTCCATCCGAGGAGGTAGAAAATCTAGTTTGGCCGATGGGCCCGCGTGATGATGTGATTCCGGCGGAAGATGCCGGTGCCTTTATTAATGAAAGGGTCACTGTCGAAGGCACTGTTGTCCGGACTCACAATGCGGGAAATGTTGTTTTTTTGAACTTTACACAAGATTACAAAAACGGATTTACGGCTGTTATCTTTGCCGATGATTGGAATAAATTCCCGGCTTCGCCTGAAAATCTGTTCTACGGCAAATTGGTGAGAGTTGAAGGTGTGGTTCAGGATTATCAGGGTACGCCTGAAATTATCATCTCTGATCCTTGGCAAATTGAAGTGGCCCTAACTCTGGGCCAACCTGTTGTCAGTGAATGCAACTGCCAGAACCCGCCAACGGCTATTACTCAACCGGCCGCAGCAACGTCTATTCCAACCGACACGCCTGCCGCCGAGACCTTTGCCCCTCCCGCAGTTGAGTCGCAAGGACAGATGGTCTCTTGGCAAGAAGCTGCCAATTTTGTCGGTCAAACAATAACAGTTGAAGGTCAGATTGTTAATACTTATAACTCGGATAAAGTTATTTTCTTGAATTTTGATCAGGATTATCGAAACAGCTTCAAAGTCGTTATCTTTCCGGATGCTTGGTCTCTGTTTCCTGACTCGCCCGATATCTACTTCCAAGACAAAATGGTGCGGGTAACCGGATCGATAAAAATTTACCAAAACAGTCCGGAAATCATTGTGGACCAGCCTGATCAGATAGAGATTATGGAGTAATTACGAATATGATGGCATCTTTGCCGACTATTCTTTTAATATTAGCTGGACTGAGCTTAGCGGCTACCGGTATCGCCGCGCTGATAGCCGTTCGCTCTCAGCGAGAGGCACAAAGCGCAATTTTTCCGATTGTTCGGGAAGAAGAGAGTAATCGCGCCCAACGTGCTCGTATTTCCATTTTTGTGTGGACGGCTGTGACGGCTCTATTTCTCGGTGGCTGGTTGGCCACACTGCAATTAGTCCCACCTAGCGAGGCTACTCCGTCGGAGTCGACGGTCGCCGAAGCGCCATCGGACCAGGTAGAAGAAGCGGCCTTGGTTTCGAACAGTACCGAGGCAGAGGCTCCGACTGAAAGCAGCAATATCGAAAACACTAACCTCGTTGAGACGGAAGCAAAAGTCGAGGCAGAAGAGTCGGCAGAAGTTAAGGTTACAATTCTAACGCCGACAGCCATCAGTGTCGCTCAAGCGCCAACTCCCACCCCAACGGAAACCCCGATTCCGCCGACGCCGACAGCCACAGCTACCCCCACTCCGGCCTTGGGCGCATTTGTATTAGCCACCACCGGACCTCGCACCCCGGCCCCGCCTGGCGCCCGGATTGGTCCCATCGAATTTGCCAGCGATATCACGACCGATCTGGAGCCGGTTAACTCAAACGACCTTTTCACCAATGGCGTCGAGACCATTTATGCAATTTTTCCGTTCAGGGGGATGCGTAAAGGGTTAGATTTTACCATCATTTGGTATCAAAATGGGACTGAATTGGCTCGAGAAGAAGGAGAGTGGGCCTGGGGTGAAGAAGCCAGTTCCTACACCTTCCTGCGCACCCGAGGCGAAGGGCTTTATAAGCTGGAACTCTATGTGAATGATACCGTTGTCGCTTCTGACATGTTTGAGATCAAGTAAAAGGATAATATCGATGAGTTCCCCCGGTACGATGACTTACCAGCAAGCCCGAACGCTGCTAAAAAAACTAATCAATGCCAAAGATAAAGACGAACTGCAAAAAGTAATCAGCAATAACGTCAGCAGTTGTGATGGGGTTTTTTTCGCCGAATTGGAAGCCACAGTTGAGCAGTTTCGAGCCAGAGGCGATGAAGCCAGCGCCCAGAAGCTAAAAGCCCTCGGTGATTATATGGCCCGCCTCCGTTTTATGATTTAAAGCCCAATTTTGACATTATCAAAAAGTTGGCGTAAGGTGATGTTGAAGCGTTATTGCTTCAACCCTCACCTTTTTTATTTTAGGCGCCCTTTCATTAGATTGCGGGCAGATCGTTACCGCAAGGCCTGCCCACCGATATACTCATGGCAGACTGGATCGGCCAGCGAATTGGCAAATACCGAATCAAAGAATTGATCGGTCGCGGCAAAATGGGTAAAGTTTACCGTGCCCACCAGCCCAATCTTGAACGCGATGTGGCTATCAAGATTAACGATACTGCTATGGGTAAAGATCCCTCAGTAATTGGTCGCTTCCGGCAAGAAGCTCGCGTTATTGCCTCGCTACGTCACCCCGGCATCGTTCATGTTTATGATTTCGATATCATCGGTGACGCCTTTTACATGGTCATGGAATTAATTGAAGGGCAGACGCTTAAAGAGCGGCTGGTCGCCGTTCATGACCAAGGCGAGCGGACAATACGGTTGTGATCTGGAATGTCACCGCCCTACTTAATCCCGATGGCGCGGACGATAGTGTGTGGTTGCAAATTACCGACTTCAGCAGCCGGGTTTGGAGTGTGGCTTTCAGCCCAGACGGACGCAAATTCGCGGCTAGCACACAAGACGGACAAATCCGGCTATGGAACATGGACGCTGACACGTGGCCGGATCGCGCCTGTCGCCGAGCCAATCGCAACTTGAGCCGCGATGAATGGACCCGGTTTGTCGGTCTCGATATCCCCTACCATCCTTGCTCATCTTTTTCGCTGCGGCGATGAAGCCAATCCTGTCGAGCGTTGGAGACTCCATTTCGATTATCACCGGACATGATCAAAAAAAGCCCAACCCCAAGCGCCGCCACAATAATTAAGCCTATTATTATCGCCAAGCCCAAAAGTAGTATCACACTTATACCCATCCTGTTCGTCCTGTGCCAAATTCATCCAACTTGACATAGCAACAAAAAATAGTAGACTCAAAGTTGCAGTATTATGTAAGGTTACAACTCGAATTCAGGCAGAAGTATACCACAAAGGTTTTGAGTTTGCATGGCGGCCAGTAAGAACAAAGCGCGAACTAACCTCAGCATCGACCAATTTTTGACTCGACTGGGGCCTTATCAACGGGAAATCGCCGGAGCGATTACACTGTTCATTTCAATTATTACGCTGCTTAGCTTGCTGTCACTATCCGAGGGTACCGTTAGCGGCTGGTGGGCCGATTTTTTCCGGCAGCTTTTTGGCTGGGGTGCAATTCCGGCAGCAAGCCTATTGGGGGTGTTGGGGGCGCTGCTCACTTTTAGCCGGTTAAGAGACGAGACAAAACCACTGCCCTTCGATATTATCATCGCTGTTGAGGTGCTGTTAATTGTGGGCCTGGCTCTGACTCATTTGCTGGCTGTCGAACCGGGCGAATACGCGGTACGGTTGGCCCGCGAAGGTGGCGGCGGCGGCGGATTTGTAGGCTGGGGCGTCAGTAATTTTGTAGTAGAACTGGTGGGCGACGCCGCAGCGATCATATTGCTGTTTATCATCGGACTAGTCGCGTTGGGCGCAATGGCTCGCTTTTCGTTCACCGATGCCGCGCAATGGGCTGAGCTAATTAACCATTGGGCGCGGCAGCGACTGGATGAACAAGAGCCGGATGCCTCGGCGGACAGTACCGAGCCTGTGTCCGATCCCCGTCCCAAAAAATCGTCAAAACCCGCTTCCTCTAAAACGAAACAACCCAAACCGCCCGCCCCGGAAATGACCGCCGAGTCGGCCATCACGACCTTACCCCATACCCAGCGAGCTTTGCCACCCATCAGTCTTCTGGCCCCACCGGTTAAAGATGCCGGCCAAGGGGCGAACGCCCGCTATCAAGCTCAGATTATCGAAGAGACTCTAGGGGGATTCGGCATTCCGGGTGAAGTGGTCGAAATCAATTCCGGTCCCACCGTTACGCAGTTTGGCCTAAAATTGGGCACTATCGAACGCAAATTGCCCGATGGGACGACCATCCAGCAGCGAATTCGCGTGAACAAGGTATTAGCGCTCAGTAACGATTTGGCGCTGGCCCTATCGGCTTCACCCATCCGGATCGAAGCGCCGGTGCCGGGTCGGCCGTTGGTGGGCATCGAAGTGCCGAACACCGACAAGACGATGGTTTCGCTGCGAGGGGTGATCGAAAGCGACGATTTTCAAAAGAGCAGCAAACCCCTGCTAGTGGCACTGGGCAAGGGTGTGTCTGGGCAGGCTGTTTCGGCCTCGCTGGTTGATATGCCTCACCTGCTCATTGCCGGAGCGACCGGCTCCGGTAAATCAGTTTGTATCAACACCCTGATTTCGACGTTGCTGTTTACGCACGCACCGGAGCAACTTCGCTTCTTGATGATCGACCCCAAGATGGTGGAGTTGACCAGCTACAACGGCATTCCGCACCTGATCGCGCCCGTAGTGACCGATTTTGATCAAGTGGTCGGGGCGCTGGCCTGGGCGACCCGCGAGATGGAGCGGCGCTACAAGTTATTTGCAGCGGCCGGTGCGCGCAGTATTGGGGGGTATAATCGCAAAGTTGGGGCCAAAGGCGAGCGACTGCCGTTCCTGGTAATCGTCATCGATGAGTTGGCCGATCTGATGATGATGGCCCCGGATGAGGTCGAGCGCCATATCTGCCGCATTGCTCAGATGGCCCGGGCGACGGGTATTCATCTGGTCATCGCTACGCAGCGACCCTCGGTTGATGTGGTGACGGGGCTGATCAAGGCCAACTTCCCCACCCGGATCGCCTTCGCTGTTACCAGTCAGATCGACTCGCGGGTGATTTTGGATTCATCCGGCGCAGAACGATTGCTCGGCAAAGGCGATATGCTCTATATGGCCTCAGACTCGGCCAAACTGCGGCGGCTGCAAGGCTGCTTTGTGTCCGATGCCGAAATCAACAACGTAGTCAAATTCTGGCGAGCTTCGATTGGCATTGCGCCCAATGAAACCGTGGAGAAAGTGAGCGATGAAGACCTGCCCTGGGCTGATATCGTGGCCAATGCGGAGAAGGACGATTTGCTGCAAGAAGCGGTTAAGTTGGTAATGGACAGCAATCGGGCCTCGACCAGCCTCTTGCAGCGGCGATTGGGTATCGGCTACCCACGGGCGTCTCGCTTGATGGATCAATTGGAAGAAGAAGGCGTCATCGGTCCCGCCGACGGTAGCCGGCCGCGTGAGGTGCTGTGGCAGGACGATCGCGATGAAGATGATTATGACGAGTTTGAGCAGGATGTTAAGGACGGGGTAGGTGACAGGTAGCCGCTAAACATCCGGAAGTCGTCTGGGATGCGGTGCAAAGCACCCGATCATAAGGTCAGACCTCTCTAAAGTCCAAGATTTTTTCCTCACACTATTCTCTAGTCAGATTTTACGCTTAATGATATAATATCACTCTAATTTCAGAAGAACACAATTTGGCTCACAAGAGGACCGCTACTCGGGCTTTGGCCCGGATAGTCAGGTTCAATGCGAGCGCATGGTGATCGACTGAGTTTGGATATGATTGGTGCCGGTTGATCCCGTAACTAATCATCCGCAACCAATTACCCAATAGTTAAAGAGGTGTGATTATGTCCGGTCATAGTAAATGGAGCACAATTAAACGCAAGAAAGGGGCCGAGGACGCCAAGCGCGGCAAGATTTTTACGCGGATAGCGCGGGATATCATGCTGGCGGCTCGCCACGGCAGCGGCGACCCTGACTCCAACCCGACTCTACGGATGGCCATCGATAAGGCCAAAGCGGCCAACATGCCCAAAGACAACATCGAGCGGGCGATTAAGAAAGGGACCGGCGAATTGGCCGGGGGCGACGTCGATGAGTTGACCTACGAAGCCTACGCGCCACACGGTATTCCCATCCTAATTGAATGTCTGACCGACAATCGCAACCGGACGCTGGCCGACATCCGCAAAATTATGAACCGGCATGGCGGTAATCTGGCCGAAGCCGGAGCGGTCAGTTGGATGTTTGATGTTAAAGGCTACATCACCATCGACCGGACCAATCAGGACCCTGACGAAATTTTCATGCTGGCCGTTGATGCCGGGGCTGAAGATGTCGAAATTAGCGACGACACGTTCGAAATTTACACCGCAGCCACCGATTTACACGCCGTTAGCACCGCTTTAAGCGACGCCGGACTTACGATTGCTGAGGCGCAGTTGTCGCAAATTCCTAAGAATGAGATCGAGTTGGACCACAAGGAAACGATGCAGGTGATGGGCATCATTGAGGCGTTGGAAGAGTTGGATGACGTCCAAAACGTTTACTCCGGTCTGGCCATCAGCGATGAAGCGATCGCGGAACTTGAAGCGGCGTAGCCGTGCGGGTTATTGGAATTGATCCCGGCACCGCGATAACCGGTTGGGGCATTGTGGAAGGCAGCGGTAGTGAACTGCAAATGGTGGCGGTAGGAACTATCACCACTGCCGCCGGGACTCCACTACCGGAGCGACTGCAAATTATTTACCATGAATTAACCGCAATTATCGAGCAGTGGCAGCCATCGACCGCGGCCATCGAAGAGTTGTTTTTTAGCAAGAACGCCAAGACGGCTTTAGCCGTGGGTCACGGTCGCGGGGTGGCTATGCTGGCCTTGGCTAACGCCGATCTATCGATCACCGAATACAAACCACTGGAAGTGAAACAAGCAATTACAGGCCACGGCGGCGCTGACAAAAAGCAAATGCAGCAAATGGTGAAGCTGTTACTCGCGCTGGATGATATTCCCCGGCCCGATGATGCCGCCGATGCCTTAGCTATTGCTATTTGCCACTTGCACTCGGCTCGATTACGACTGTTGGAATAACGTTTATGATTGGTTCGCTGCACGGCGAGGTTATCGATAAAACGGAAGAGAGCGTCCTCCTAGAGGTAGGCGGCGTAGGTTATGTTGTGCTGGCTCCGACGACCTTGCTCGACAACCTGCGGGTCGGCATCCGAACGCAGTTGGTCACTCACCTCCACGTGCGCGAGCAAGAGCTAACGTTGTTTGGCTTTCCGAATAAGGAAGAGTTGGAGTTGTTTCGGCTGCTGCTTAAAGTACAGGGTATTGGGCCAAAAGTAGCGCTGGCTATTTTATCGCACCTGCCGGCAGAGACACTGCGGCAAGCGGTGGCCAGAGAAGAGGCCGCTTTGTTTGCGCGAGTGCCCGGCATTGGGCCGAAAAAGGCAAAGCAGATTGTCTTTCAATTAAGGGATAAAGTGGGCTTGGAAGATGTGTTCGAAACAACCACGCCGTTCAGCGATACCGATGGCGAAGTGATTGCCGCCCTAACCACATTGGGTTACAGCGTGGTCGAAGCCCAATCGGCGCTGCAACAACTGCCACCGGAAGCCAAAGAAGAAAGCACCGAAGAAAAGGTGCGGTTGGCGTTGAGTAGTTTGGCAAAACTGTAGAGCTACTTACCAATACAAAATTTGCTAAAAATCGTATCGAGCAAATCTTCGGTCACGGTTTCACCGGTGATCTGGCCTAGCGCCTCGACCGCTTCACGGACATCAATTGAGACCAGGTCGGGGGTGAGGCCGGCCTGCTGACCCTCAATCGCGGCCAAAGTATGGGCCAAAGCCTGCTGTAACAGCGCTTTGTGGCGCGGATTGCTGACCATCGGTTCATCAGCTAGAGTGACCCGACCGGCCATAACTAAGTTCACAATCTCTGTTTCTAAGCGATCAATCCCCTGCTGTGTTAAAGCAGAGAGGTGAATCCGGGGAGCGCCGGATAAAAAATCAAAAGAGGGAGAAATAGTTACCGGTAGATCCGTTTTATTGACGATTACAATAGCGGGTTTACTCTGAGCCAATTCGGCGATAGCCCAATCTTTATCATCCAACTCTCGACTGCCATCGACCACCATCAAAGCTAGGTCGGCGCGTTCTAATGCGGCTCGACTGCGTGCTATGCCAATTCGTTCCACTTCGTCAATGGTTTCCGCTCGAATACCGGCCGTGTCTACCAACACCAATGGGATGCCGCCGATGTTGGCCGTTTCTTCCAACGTATCGCGAGTGGTGCCGGGAATGTCGGTGACGATGGCCCGGTCGCCGCGTAGGAGGGCATTAAGCAAACTACTTTTGCCAACGTTCGGCTGGCCGACAATGGCGGCCTTAACACCCTGACGGTAGATCAAGCCTTGATCGGCGGTTTTTAACAACATTTCCAGTTCAACACAAATGGTTTGTAAAGGACCAACCACGTCTTGGAGAGGAATCTCATCTTCCACAAAATCGATGCTGGCTTCCAAAAAAGCCAAGGTATCAAGCAGTCGGCGGCGGGCGGTAGCCACCTGACGGGACAAACTGCCGTCAAGCTGATCGGCGGCAACGCGGAGAGCTGCTTCGGTTTTGGCCTCGATGATGTCGAGGACGGCCTCGGCCTGGGCCAGGTCCAGCCGACCATTGAGAAAGGCGCGTAAGGTAAGTTCGCCCGGTTCGGCCAATCGAGCGCCTAAGCTTAAGACCACCTGCAAGATACGCCGCAGCGCGACGATGCTGCCGTGGGCTTGAATCTCGATGACATCTTGCCGGGTATAGCTGTGGGGCTGAGGCATATAAGCAACCAGGGCTTCATCTAAAACAACATCTTGGTGAGGATCGATAATGTGGCCGAAATGAAGTCGATAAGGTTGAAACTTACGGATGCCTTTAGCCGATCGAAATAGTTTGTAGGCAATAGCGGGGGCTTCGGGGCCGCTTATTTTTACGATCCCTACACCGCTTTGGCCTATTGACGTGGCAATAGCAGCTATGGTATCATCTAAACTGTACATAAGTCCGTTTTTTCTCGTGTTACAGAAGTTGTGGATATTATACCATAGAGCTAAAAAGCTACGTATCACTTTCGGTGATAATTCATCAGATAGAAAGTTTACACCAATCGACTGATTTTTTTAGATGTTTATTTACCAGTTGAATATCCCACCGTCTGGATTGTGAAGCGCATGTTTGGGTGGTTACGGGCAGTAGTCCACTACTTTACATCAAGTATCAGTAAAAAAATCATTATCCCTTACGCCGTGCTAACTGTTATTTTAGCAGCGATGGGGATTTTTATTGTTACCCGGTTGGTTGCAAACTCCTTCGAAGATCGGCTCAAAAATCAACTGTTAGAAGCGGGACGAGTGGTAAGCGATGAAGTTGTCAACCGAGAACGTTTTCGCCTTGAAATTGAACGGGCGGTTGTCAATACCGTTGGCGTCCCCGAAGCTGTTGTTGAAAGAGATGTAAAAACACTTGAGTCGTTAATTTTCCCCATTATTGCCAACTCAAAAGGTATCGATAGTATTGTCATTGTCGATACGCAGAGCCGTGAGTTGATCCGTTTTCAACGTGATCAGGATGGCTATGTGGTCACAACCCCTGACTACGGCCTGGATTACACCCAATGGCTGACAATTCAGCAGGTTATGACCAATCCGGATGGGCCAAAAGAAGCTCAATTGGCTACGGACCCGGCAACCGGAAAAGCGATTGTTTACACCATTGGCCCGATAGTAAATGCCGACGGCGTGATCGGGGCCGCTTTAGTGGGTACTCACCTGGACAAAGAAGTTCAAATCTTACAAAACCTGGCCTTGGCCCAGCTTGTTTTATTCGACGACACGGGCCAGGTCATTGCTTCAACCTTTGGGCTGACTGAGGCGGAAAATCGAGAGGTTTTCAGCGTATTTACCCCGGAACGATACCAGAAAGTGGTGAGTACCAGCGAGGATGTCACCTTACTCGATGAAGTAGAAGTTTCCGACAGTCAAACCTCCAGTAACGCCAATGTAACCATTCGCGGCAGAAATTATCGATTGGCCTACGCGCCGTTTATTCTGCGAGGGCGGGTTTACGGCGTTTTTGCCGTAGCGCTGGCAACCAACTTCATTACTGAAACTGCCGGGCAAAGTCGATTAGCGCTGATCGCCATATTTACAGTGGCCGGATTGTTGGTGTTTGGGGTAGGGTATACTATTTCACGCCTCATCAGCCAGCCTATTTTGCAATTGGCCCGAACCGCGCGCTCAATAGCCGCCGGTGACCTTGAACAACAAACCGGGGTTAAGGGGGATGACGAAGTCGGGGTGCTGGCCGGAACATTTGACGCGATGACGGCCGAATTGCGTCATCTATTGAAGCTGCGGGAAGAGGAAGCCAGTAAACTCAACGCAATTTTGAATAGTATTGCTGATGGGGTTATCGTTCAAGATCTTAACGGTGAAAGTATTATAGAAAATCCAGCGGCCAAAAAAATTCTGGATCGCGTGACAGCCAAGTACGCTCGTATCGCTCTTAAGGCCGGTAACAAGACGATTAAGCAGTTTGAGGGTGATGTTGACGCATCGCTGCTATTGAAAAGCTTTACCGGTTTGAGGTCTGAAGAACCGGATCGCGTTGAGGTTGATCAGCAAGTACTGAGTACGTCGTCTGCACAGGTGGTTACGCCGGAAGGTAAACAGTTGGGCCATGTGGTTGTTCTTCGAGACATCACCCGTGAGGTTGAGTCGGAAAGATTGAAAGATGGATTTATCACCAGCATCTCGCATGAACTGAAGACGCCCTTAACGGCTATCAAAGGGTATAACAGTTTGCTGAAAATGATGATGGAAATGAAGCCGCCTGAGGGCCAGATCGGCGAACGCCAACTATCCATTGTCAATACGATGGACAAAGAGTTGACCGACCTGGACAACCTCATCCAGGCGATGCTGGACTTGTCGCAAATAGATGCCGGTGAATTAGGCGTTGATCGGGAGCCGTTAGATCTGTTAGCCTTGATCGATGAAGAAATTCAGAAATGGTCGATCAAGTTGGAGGAACGTGATCTAAAGTTAATAACCCATCTCCCCAACGAACCGGTGTGGGTAGCCGGCGACCACAACCGCCTGGCTCGTGTTCTACATAATCTTATTAAAAATGCCCATGATTATACGCTGCCCGGCGGGGATGTAGAGGTAATGGTCACCCGTAAAAATGGGAAAGCGCAAGTTCATATTAGAGATACAGGGGTTGGCATTACGTCCGAGGATCAACGCTTCTTATACACCCGCTTCTTTAGAGCGATTCACGACGAAAGCACCTATGAAGTTAGCGGCGCCGGCCTGGGTTTATATACCAGCAAGGCCATCGTTGAAGCTCACGATGGGGAAATGTGGATGAAAAGTGAAGTTAATCAAGGCAGCACCTTTAGTTTTGCATTGCCCGTTATCGAGCCCGATTCCGAAGAAATGGATAAATCGGAAATTGCCTCTAACTAATGTAGGCTCGTTTTCTTCACGGGCCTACAGCTGTAAATTCCTCCCCATATAAACTAATTTATTATCCACAAGATCGCTTTACATTTCATTTATCACCGACGCCTCAAATTTTACTGACCACAGCATTTAAATAGAGTTAGAGACTCATAGTAATTTAGTTTAAGTTTCTGTTTTACACGTATCCTACTCAAAATAATAGGGACTCTATATTGTAAGTATGCTATAATGCTTTAAAGCGACCTAAAACTGTCTACTGAAACAAATTGTGATCGAACAACTGCCTTTACAAGAGGATAGAGCAAAAGAGAATAAAAGCGAAAACTGGCGTAAAGCACTTTTTGCCCTTCTTTTTCTGGCGCTGAGTTTCATCTGCATTCTGTGTTCATCAGAAAGCGCACTGCGTTTTTTTGTAGAACGCGGCTATATTCCCGATACCATGCGTTCGAGTCAACGGGCCGACTACAGCCAAGGGCCACGCATTTCTCTGGCGCCGTTGAATCCCCAAATTGCGGCTGATGCGCTCAAAGATGAACTCGACCTGCTGGCCTCGCCGCAGGCGGAATTGGCCGGCGGAATTATTGTAGCAGCTCTACCCCAACCTACCCTACAACCTCAACCAACCATTGCCCTTCCTACACCGCCACCCACTCCTACGCCAACAGTCTTGCCCACAGCCTCTGACAACTCAACGCCTGCTGTCCCATTACCCACTTCCCAACCGACCTCGCTCCCCACAGCCGGGGTGACTTCGTCGCCACAGCCAACTTCACCCTTACCCACCCCCATCCCCACTTCGCAACCACCCCCATCACCGCTACCGACATCGCCGCCGACGTCATCACCGCCAACGTCGCCGCCGCCAACTACCTCCCCTAAACCTACATCAACTCCGGACGATGGCGATGATGGCGGCAATGGCGACTCACCGACGGTTGTCAATGATACGGCAACAGTCCGTGAAGATGAGTCAATTGCTATTAATGTGCTGGCGAACGACTCTGATGCAGACGGTACAATCGTACCTGGGACGGTAAGCCAAGCGAGCGGCCCGGCGAACGGATCGGTCTCGATTGATCCCAATACCGGCGCGATCACCTACATTCCCAATGCCAATTACAACGGTAACGATAGCTTTGTCTACCGCGTGTGTGATAATGATGGTAATTGCAGTAGTGGGACCGTCACTATCACGGTGACTCCGGTTTACGACCCGCCGATAGCTATCGACGATCCTTTCCCGGCTTTGGACGAAGACACTACGACCAATGTTAATGTCTTGGCCAATGATATCAACGTCGATGGCAGCCCCTTAAACGTCACGTCTGTCACCACGCCGCTCAACTTAGGAACGGTCTCGATCAATCCCAATAATACCGTGGCTTATACCCCTGCCCTCAATTTTGCCGGTTTAGACGTGTTCACCTACACCTTAAGCGACGGCACCACAACCGATTCGGCCGTGGTTACGGTTACCGTGAGAAGTGTCAATGATCCGCCGGTAGCCGTTGATGACACGATCACAATGGTTGAAGGTGGGTCGCAATTTATTGGAGTGCGAGATAATGATTCGGACCCGGATACCCCGATTGGGTCTTTAACCGTCATCAGTGTCAGCGACCCGCCTAATGGTACGGCCAGTATCGAACTGCCGGGGGTTAGATATACCCCTAACGCCAATTTTAGCGGCGACGATACGTTCACCTACACCATTAGCGACGGCTTCCTATCCGATACCGCCACCGTCACCGTGACCGTTCTACCGGTCAATGATCCGCCGGATATTAGAGCTGATGTTATTACCACCACCCAAGACACACCCATAACTATTCCTGTACTCGCCAATGATACCGATCCCGAAGGCCCGGTCGATCCAAATTCGGTTAACGTTGTTACGCCTCCCAGCTTAGGATCGGCCACAGCTATTTCCGGTGGGCAAATTGTCTACACACCTAATCCAGGCGTATCTGGAACTGACACGTTTGTGTACCAGGCTTGTGATACCAACAATCCAACTCCGGCTTGCGGCACAGCTACCGTGACTGTCATTATTATCGACACCCCACCCTCCGCGCCGATCAACCTGTCCGCCGCACCTGGCGACAGTCAAGTTAGCCTGGGCTGGAACGCCAACCCGGAAGCGGATGTGATCGGCTACGATATTTATCGAGATAGTGCCCTAATTACATCAACAACTTTAACAGGCTATCTGGATGAGGGTTTGAGTAACGGTACCACTTATAGCTATTTCATTAGAGCTAGGGATGGCGGTGGCAATTTGTCGCCAAATAGCAATACGGTTACAGCCCGGCCATATACCATTGTCTTGACTCCGACCAACGTCGTCTGTATCGATCCGGTCACGAATTGCGACAATGCTGAAGGCATACCGGACGGCAATATCGCCGAGATTGGGCCTAACAGCAACGGCTCTATCACATTTGATTTTGGCCAAAATAGCGGCATTATCAATGGTCAAGGTTACGATTTTGTACTTTATGAAAAAGAAAATCCGCCCGGTGTGGGTATTCAACTTGATTTCATGACCATTGCCGTCTCAGTCGATGGCAGCACCTGGTACACCGTGTTCAACTGGGATGGGAATCCAGGTGGGGTTTCGGGTACCAATGTCGATGGGTATGCCAATGACGCTAATGGTGAGGTAGATGATGAACAAATCCCTTAAGCGATTTGGCTCTACCCAACTCAACTGGCCCAACGAGTGTCGCCATCGACATCGGGCTATGGGCACCATCCGGTGTTTCCTATCGTTTCATTCGTTTTACCCATCCGGGTGGTACTAATCCTGTCGAAATTGATGCTGTTCAAAGATTAAACTAACTGTCCCAAAAATGGAAAATGTTAAGGCCTACTCGCAGCAGCGAACTGCTAACACCGAGGAGTATTTCTTCCCCGACTCTATTAATCCCACTGGCCATTTTACACAGAGTTCCTAATGCCTGGGTACAGATTCTATTTGCTTTGGCCAGCAGTATATTTGCTTTGGTTTGCATCATTATATTATTTGCCGGTAGTGTGTCAGACACCGTTGCCGCACCAAACCCTCGCCCGATGGCCGAGATTATTACCGGCACCTCCTCAATCACTCACACTAGCAAAACTACTCACGAGATGCATGTTTTTGCGAACGGCCAACTAGCAATCGTTTTTAAATAATGATGGCCGTAACCAAATCGACCAAAATGGATCAGATCCAACAGCGACTACAATTGCGGTTGTGTTTGATCAACATAGTACAATCATCCCTGCCGTTGATGCCGGTGTTCAGGGAGCTTTTCTGCAAACCACCCCCATTACCCTAAACACCACTTCAGCCTATCCGAATTATATTGAAGATACCCAGGTGATATATGCCAGCCAGACATTACCTTATCAAATTATTCAGCGAACTCTAGCCCTACCGACAGCAATTGCGTCATTATGGAATTAGACGTTCAAAACACCGGGATTAGTAACTTAACCGGTGGTAAGCTACTTTTCATGATCGATATCGACGTTGCGTTGTCTGAAGAGGGTGATCTAGGCTATTTTGACCCTGACCGAAATCTGGTCTACTTGACCGATTATAACGTGGATGGTGTGGGGGATATGCGATGGGCATATCGTTAGTCGAAGGGTCGCTCAGGGGATACGGTGTAGATGGATATTCTTTCCCAAGCACAGATGACCAAATTATTAGTGAACTAAGGTTCCCATCAAATGTCATCACCGATGGGCCTAATGATGTAGTCTGGCTCGCGGCAAATATCCCGACCCTTACCTCCAATCAGACGACTCAATTAACCTTTAGCATTTGTGCGTCTACCGGTCTTACGGAAGAAGAAGCGGGCGAATCGCTAAATCATACTTTCATGAAGATCATTAATCTTTCAGCTCATAAATCGGCTGTGCCGGCCTCAAGGGAGCCAATCTTGCCTGGGCAGCCAATTACTTACACGATTACTCTGGTTAATATCGGCAATTTTCCTATAAAGAATATTACCTTAACCGATACCCTGCCGCTTTCTACCAGCCTTCTGGCCTATAATATCAGTGAAGGTAGCATTACGGCCAACAGTGGGGGTATCAACGCCAACCTCGATCAACTCGACCCGGCTAGCCAAACTGTAACCATCACCCTCTCCCTGGCCACTTCACCTCTGCTCCAGCCCGGTACGGTGCTGACTAACCAGGCCACCATCAAAAGTGACCAAATCATTACTACAACCAATATCGTCACCCATCTTGTTGGCGTGCCGGTGTTGACCCTGACCAAACAGGCCAGTTTGCCTGCCGTTCAAGGCGGTTCGGTAACATACACTATTGCTATTACCAATACGGGTGGATTTACCGCGTCAAATGTGGTAGTGACAGATACGCTTCCTGGGGGAGCCAATTATCAATCCGGGGGAAGTTTAATCGGTAATGACGTGCAGTGGATGGTTCCGGCCATTACGCCTAATAACGGCAGTGAAATCGTAAGCTTTGTCGTGACAAGTTGCCAACAGAGCCTGATCAATCAAGCCTATCGCGTTAGCAATAGCACCGAAGGCGCTACCAGTTCTCTGGGACCACCCATTTCTACTGAACTCGTTTCACCCACCATCACGGTAGATTTTATTTATGCCCCTACTAATCCCTCGGTGGGCGAAACCATCTTTTTTACCGATACCACCACCACTAACGGCGGGCCACTGGTTAACTGGTCTTGGGATTTTGGCGATGAGACTACGGGGTCCGGTTCATCACCCGCTCACAGTTATACGCTCCCCGGCGACTATGCAGTGGCGCTTACCGTCACCGACACCTGCGGTTTTTCCGCCCTGGTCACCGACACGTTAACCGTGAGCGGACCAAATCTCGCTGTGACAAAAACCGCTGTGCCTGAACCGGTCAGATCGGGTGAAGTTCTAAGTTACACCATTGTCATCTTCAACAGTGGGTCAGACGAGGCTACGGGGGTAACGATCAATGACCCGCTGCCGGCCAACACTCAATTTATTCCGGGCAGCGTCTCGATCACCCCTCCAGCAGCCGGTGGGGCGACGGGTTCGCCGCCGGTCATTGCCGATGATCTAACCGTTGCGGCAGGAACCGCTGTAACGGTCACTTATAATGTTAGAGTTGGCAGCCAAACCCCGGATGGGACCATTATCACCAATACGGCCTCGGTTACAGGAGCCCAAGTTTACACGCCGGCCACCGATACGGTTACCAGCACCGTATTTTTGCCAACCCCCGCCATCAACATCGTCAAACACGGGCCAGCGATAGCCCAAGTTGGGAGCAGTATCGTCTTTACCTTTACGGTCAGTAATGCCGGTAACACCCCGCTTGATAATGTGGTGATTGAAGACAATGTAGTCTCCCCGGTTAGTTTGGTTAACAATGGCGACGGTGACGCAGTTCTTGATCAAGGCGAAACCTGGCTTTATTCAGCCGGCTACTATATCCCTCTGACTTCACCGGCAACGATCACTAACACTGCTGTTGTCACGGCTGCCTACATTAGTACAACCGTTACCGCTAGCGATACCCATGTAACCAGCGTTACCGGCTTCGAACCGGTTTTAAGCCTAATTAAAAGCGGGCCGGCCACGGCCAGTGTCGGCGATACTGTGGTGTTCAGCTTTACGGTCAGTCACGCACCTACCAGTGATCGAACCCCTATTCACAACATCATAGTCAATGACAACGTTGCCGGCCCGGCTACCCGCATCAGTGGCGATGACGGCGATGATCTATTGGAAGATGGCGAAAATTGGCTCTACCTCGCCCCTTACACCATTAAAGCCAATACGTCCAATCCGCTCATTAACATCGGGACCGTTTCAGGCACGGACACCGAAGGCACTACCCTGGTAGCCACTGATACCCACCAAACCGACCTAAACAGTTTTTACCCCGTCCTATTTGTCGCCAAAGATGGGCCGGCCACGGCTCGGATCGGCCAAACAACCATCTATACTATCACCGTCCTAAACTATGTTAAGATGAGCCAATTAACGGCGCTCGATCTTGATATTGATTTGGCGCTCTTGGCGACCATTAATCCGGGTGATGGTGCTCCGATTTCGATTACCTCGATTATCGATAATGTTGCCGGTACGCCTGTCTTAGTACGGGGGGATATTAACCAAAACGGCAAACTTGACGGCGGCGAAGCCTGGATTTACAAGGCCAGCCACGTTATTAAAGAATCTGATCAAGATCCCCTAGTCAACACAGTTATTGTTAGTGCCAGAGATCCGGAGAACGATCTGCTTACAGCTACGGCCAAACATAGTACCGATCTCGCCCAGAGCAGCAGTCTTTTTTACATTCAGTATTTCCCGGTCCTGAAAAAAAACTCTAGCCTTAAATGATTTTTCGAAGACCCCCGCATCTTGAATAAGTGAAGTCATATCGAATGGTCTCTTGATTATCGAACTTATAAAAAAGGCCGGTGTCTAATACACCGGCCTTTTTTTGTTACGACTTAGACAAGACCTTAATTGATCCCATCATACGCTTCCCGTTCGACCGCCGTTTGATTGTCGCGATTGATCACAATTACATCATAACTACCGGTTTGGGTCAACTGGTTAGCCCTGATGATGGCTCTTAAACTTGAGGCGGTTGCCGTCGAAGTCTCAACATCAAGTTCATAGGTAGTCCCGCCTCCGATCGATCGCTGCAATTGAACTCGGATGTCTCGGGGAATGAAATTCTGACCCGTAATAGTCAATGTTACCTGGTCCGTGATACGGCCCGAACTGGGACTGA
Source organism: Anaerolineales bacterium (assembly GCA_020634855.1). Classification (GTDB taxonomy): domain Bacteria; phylum Chloroflexota; class Anaerolineae; order 4572-78; family J111; genus JAGRBY01. The sequence goes on along the minus strand of JACKAU010000009.1, from coordinate 136,788 downwards.
CGTCAAAAATATCAGGCGGCGGCGGCGTTGGGGTTGGCGTTCCGCGTGGATAGACGCCGTTAGCAATATCGCTACGGCCATCTGGATTGGTAATAATTAAATCGTACGTACCCGGTACCAGCCCGGTCACCAGACTTTCTGACACCAATTTGGTGGCTCTGATGCTGGTGTTCGATGAGGAGAGATCAACATTTAACCGGATTAACGTGGGGCCGGTAAGTTCAGCTTTAAATCCCGCTTCTCTTGGTCTAAAATTTCGACCAACTGCCACGACTATTATTTGTCGAATAGCCGGATCATTGGTCGCCACATCTCTGGCATCCACTTCATCGATAATCGGTGCGATTGGCGTAGGGGTGCTCGGACGGGTACTGGTTGGCGTGGGCAGCGGTGTGGTGGTGTTGGTCACGGTCGCCACGGGGGGGATGAAGGGCAAGTAAATGGTTTGCCCCGGTACCACCACCGACGAGGCCAGACAGTTGATTTGCTGCAAATCCGTCTGTCCCATGTTGACTATCTGCCCCAATGTACTAAGCGTGTCACCGGGCTGAACGACATATTCAACCCACCCTTGTGGTGGCGCGCACGGGTTAGGGGTGAAGGTAGGCGGCACGGGCGTAGCCGTGACAATAATAACCGCTTGCGTAGGTATTTCTACAGGCGGAACCGGGGTGGGGGGCAGCGCCGGAGTATTGGTTGGGGTCGATGTAGCGGTTGGCGTCTCAGTCGGTTCGACCGCCTCGGTGGTGGGCTGCTCCAACGTAGCCGTTGGCGTCGATGTCTCAATTGCCGGCGACGGCGTCAGCGTGAATGTAGCCGTGAATAATGGCTGAACATTCACTACAGTTGTCGCCGGTGGAACGGTAGGTGTCTCTGAACGTGGGATGGCTAAGAAAATAGCGGCAGCAACGGTCAGAATAATTACAATTAACGTGGCGGCTCCAATGAGCAAGCGCTGCATCGTTGAGGATGTTTCACTTCCGTTTGACATTAACTATCACTCACTTTATTGATTTTTGGTAACTACTCAGCCGGCCGGGAAATATAAGACTTGACAGGGTTTCAAACATTACTTCTGAACTAAATCATATCCTCACCGGACAGGTTCTTTCGGACAAACATAAGTTAGAAACCTGTCAGGTCTGGGCTGAGTTGTTATAAATTTTGGTAACTATGACCGAGTTAGGGTTGTGAGAGATCGAGGGGAGGGATGTCGATTTCTAGCCAGGGATTGTCATTATAATGCTCACTGATGGGCAACAAGAAGCGAAAGGTAGACCCTTCGCCAATTTCAGTATCAACCCACACACGCCCACCATGCGCTTCTACCAATGATTTCACAATCGATAAACCTACGCCGGTTTCGCCTAAGCCCTCGATCAGCGGGCGGTCGGCGCGATAAAACCGTTCAAAAACGCGCTCAATATCCTTATCGGCAATGCCTCCGCCAGAGTCTTTAACTGAAATCATCACGTAAGGCGGGGCCTCGGCGGCGGTAGGTAAAGCGCCGTTTTCTTCATAGACGCTGGTGGTAATTCCAATCGAGCCGCCCGCCGGAGTCGATTTGATAGCGTTTCCCAGTAAATTGTTCATAATTTGTCGAACCGAGTCGGGGTCGGCCTCAACCGGGGGCAAATCCTCAGGAATCTCCATTTCCACCGAGATTTCATTTTCTTCTAATTGAGCACGCGCGCCAATAAGGGTATCTTCAATAATTTCAGCCATATCAACCGGTGAAGGCCGAAGTTCTAACTGCCCGGCATCGATGGCCGTGACGCCAATCAGGTCGCTGAGCATGACACTCATCCGCTCAATATTCGCCTTGATGCGTTGGAGAAACTTGCGTTGCATCTCACCCAACGCCCCAACCGACTCCCCTACCAATAAATCGGTATAACCGGTGATCGAGGTCATCGGCGTACGCAGTTCTTGCGAAAGGGAGGCGATGAATTCGTCGCGGGCGCGCTGGCTTTCGGCTTCAGCAGTAATATCATACAGAATGGTCAATAACCCTTCTTTTTCTTTGCCGTCAGAGGCCATCGGGCTAATGGTGGCGCGCAGCACGCTGTTGCCCACATGCAGTGTTGTGGTGACCATATCGTGGCCCGCCTGAAGTTGCGCCAGCGCTTTTTGCCAGTGATCATCGGCAATAATTTGTTGCAAATCACTCCCTACCATCTGCCGGCTCGGCTTTTGGAGCATTTGACTTGTGGCCGCATTGACTCGAAATATCTTCTGTTGGGCATCGCTAATGATCACCCCACAGCTTAAATCTTCAAGCTGAGTGCTGGCTTCCGCACTCGATAAAGCTGCCGGCACCGGCGAAGCCTGCTGAGCATGCAGCCGGGACTGTTTTAGCGCGCGAGCCAACTTGCGGGCGCGCGAGTTGCTGGCGGCCAGGGCCTCATTTAAACGTTCGGTCTCCGCAGCATCTTGCTCTAACTGCTCGATAGTCGCTGACAACCGACCGATCTCATCTTCCAGGCCGGCTGCTTTTTGCCGGTAGGTTTCAGCCTCAGTTGTCAGCGATTCAAGCGCCTGTTCTTTTTGCTGGGCTTTCTCAACCTCGGCTTTGGCTCGCTCCACCGCTTTTTGGAGAATCACAATTCTATCGCGAGACTGCTTCAGACTCTCTTCTTTGACCTGCTGATCCGTTTCATATTGCTGGAGGCGTTGGGCAAAAAGAGCCACTTCTTCTCGACTCTTGCGTAGTTCGGTTTCCATTGCCGCCAGCCGCTTGCCTGAGTCTAGCTCCTGGTTCCGCAGAGTCCAGGAAAGCGTTTGGGCTTTGGTCGAGACCGAAGCGTGTTCTCGGGCATGGCTAATGGCCATCGAAATTTGATCGGCAATCGTTTTACAAAGTTCCGCTTCGGTATCGGTGAAAACCCGTTTTGAGATGGCATTACCTAAAATCAGAACGCCTATCGGTTCACCTTTTTCCAGCAGCGGCTGAATGATCAGCGGTCCAACATCATGGGCGCCCATCAAGGTAAAAAGAATCCGAATTTGGCTGTTATCCCGATACTCTTCGCTTCTGACCTGGTATTTCCGTTTCAAAGCATGTTTGATAATTTGCTGATCATTAAGGGGAAACATCACCGACTCGCCGCGCCCTTTCCGGCTGGGATTGTAGATGGCTACCAGGCGGAGTTGGGTCATATCGTTATCATTTTCCGGCAGAGCGATAGCGGCTTGATCGGCTTCCAGGGCCTGAGCGACGCTTTGTGCCGCGCCATCCAAGATATCCGATAATTCCAGCGATGAGGTGATCTTTTTAGTCGCTTCAAATAGACTGATCAACCCTTTAATCTGATCGATAGAAATTTCGCTTAGATTTTGCAACTCCCGACTGCGGGTGCTAAGTGAGTGGATCGCGCCTTGATAGATAGCCACCGCAAAAAGCGGATAAGCAATCATCTCGGCAATGCGGACCCACACCGGGTTGTGCGGTTGGGCGTAACTTGAGGCAAAGAAAATGTGCAGCAGGTATCCGAAAAAAATCGTTACAAAACTAAATAGAGCAAAGGCCCGTTCATCGTCTAACTTCATAGCGGAGTTCACCGCCCCAAACATCACCAGCAATACCGCCCAGGCGACAAAGAAAACCTCAGCGCTGCTCTGATTGAAATCAGGCCCATGCCACACGCTGATAATCACAAAGTAGGCGATAAACGCCAACACCGTGTTGGTGGCCAGCAGCGTGGTGCCGAAAAATCCAAACCCTTTTTCCCTAAAATAGGGCGTAAAGCCCCATATCAAAAATCCCAGGCTGGAAACCGCCACTACTCGCTCAAACGGAGGCAGCCAGACATTGGCGATTTCTGGGGAATTACTACCAATTGCCGCCAGCAGAAAAAACACAACCCGCAAAATGATCAGGCTGGCAAAGACAATGGTTAACCGGTAACCATTGAAGGAGTCGCTGCGCTGCCAATGCCCCCAAGCAAGAACTAAGGCGGCCAGGATTCCAAAGAATGTAAATAAGTAATAGGCGAATGTGATAGCCGGACTACCGAGGAACTCGATAAACACGTTTGACAGTCCTACTTGGTCAAAAATTAGACATAAAATACGGACACCTACCAATGTTCAATTATACCATGACTAAAATGGATACGACAATAAGATATCGAGGCTATTTTGCAGGTATTTAAAGAGTATACAGGGTTAAAAAGTAGTGATTTGGCTTACTTGACTTGGTTGTAAGCCTCAAGAGCACGTTGCCGAGCCGATTTATGATCCACAATGGGTTGGGGATAATCCCGACCGATGAGACAATTCACTTTTTGCTGAAGCTGAGTGGGCATTTGCCAGGGGGTGTGGCTAAATTTGGCGGGTAGTTGCGCCAGTTCCGGCACCCACCGCCGCACATACTCACCTTCGGGATCAAATTTTTGCCCTTGCCGTGTGGGATTGAACACTCTGAAATAAGGCGCGGCATCGGTGCCGGTGCCGGCGGTCCACTGCCAGCCGCCATTGTTAGCCGCCGGATCGCCGTCGACCAAATGCATCATAAAAAAGCGTTCGCCCCAGCGCCAGTCAATCAGCAGGTGTTTAACCAGAAAGGATGCCACAATCATTCGAGTGCGATTGTGCATCCAGCCGCTCTCAACCAACTGCCGCATCGCGGCATCGACGATGGGATAGCCGGTTTGGCCTTGACACCAAGCCGAAAAATCCGCCTCATCGTTAAGCCAGGGCAGACGATCATACTTCTCTCGAAAGCTGTAGCCTCTCACCCGGGGGAAGTGGTAGAGAATGGCCATATAAAATTCTCGCCAGATGAGTTCATTGAGCCAGACGGCGGCGCTGTCGGCAGCGGGGTGGTTGGAGGCCTTGTCCGCTGCCTCGATCGCGGCCACCACAGCTTGGCGCGCGGACAGCATGCCAAAGCGCAGGTACGGCGATAGGCAAGACGTCCCATCCAGGTCGGGCCGGTCCCGCTCTTCGGCGTAACTATAAATCGGTTTTTGTTGCTTTTTTGATGTTTTAGAAACTAAATGGAGTTGGGCTTGAAGTTGTCCGGTAAAATTTTGCAGCCGTTTTTGCGCTTCCGCTTCAGAAGCCGGAAATGGAACGGTGTCCGGCAGCGCTGGCTCAGTGGGGATTGGTAGGCTGCGCAGGCCTTGAGGAGTAGGAATCCGCTCCGGAACAGGCAGTAAATCTTTAGGTTGAGGCAGCGGCTGTTTTTTCCAGGTTCGGCTGTAAGGGGTAAAGACCGTATAGGGCTTGCCATCGGCTTTGAGAACGGCTGTCGGGTGGCGGACAGTCAGGCCAGGAATTAGCCGCAAGGGTAAGCTTTCAGCAATGTGGCTATCGCGCCGGCGAGCATAGGGCGAAACGTCTTCTTGAGCATAAATGGCGTCGGCCCCGGTTTCCGATAAAAGCGTCTTCAATTCGGTCCGGACATCGCCGTGGCGAACGGTTAAGTAGCTACCTTTAGCTTTCAACTGTGCTGACAGATGACGCAGCCCATCAAATAGAAAGGCCAGCCGCTTCTGCCCTACATAGGCCGACTCTAGAAGATTAGGGTCTAAAATGAAAATGGGGTAGATATGGTCGGCCTGGGACAAGGCGGTGACCAACGTCTGGTTGTCAGCCAGGCGAAGATCCCGCCTTATCCACCACAGCGCTTTGGTCATTGCAGATAGCTATGATTGACCGAGTTTGAGATGAGGCTAAGGGTTGTCATCATCGAAGCCGGAACGAACATGGCCTGTTCATTACAGCTAAGTACCGACCTGAGCGTACTATCATCATGATCTGTCGAACCATCAATCAGCGTATACTCATTAACATTTTCTAATGGCGAAATGATGGGGACGTAATATTTGTGGTCGATGGGTGAGGTGAGTAGATTGATTACGTATTTCCAGGAACGTACCGGATTAGATTTGGAAAAATAGTTGGGCTTTGCCAGCGCCGGGAACAAATCGTTGGATGAACAGATTTGGTCAGCCGGAGCCGAATCGTCCTCCAGAAGATGGTAATTAGGGACTAGCTTTTCAGACGCCGTCTCGACAGCCATCTCCGGCCGGTGGGTGTCGGTGTTAAGCCAAATTGTGGGCGCCGCCTGGGCGCTTTGCATAAGCTGCTTGGCTGTTTGGGAATCGGTTGGGGTTTCCGAGTTAAGCGGCTGTGTCGCTAAGATTGAGGTTTGGTCATAGGCCGAGCCGATTATTTCAATTTGCCTAAAAACAAGCGACCCCATAAAAAAAGCGATGACGACGATAAGTAAACTGGTCACGTATAAAATAGGCTGGTGGCGCACGAGTTACCCCCTCGTTTATTTAGAAAACATTTGGGTTAGATCAATGATTTCGGTTTGCCTCTGGTCGTAAAGGTGGAGAACTTGCTCTGTGATTAACTGGGGCGAGGCAACCCCGTTAGCTAAGCGCATTAGTACTTTCTGTCATAGAGGTGTATCAACCGCACTTGGTCCAACATGTATGACGCTATGTTGTCGTTATTCCTTACGTAAAAATTCGAGAAAAGTTTCAATCTTTAAATTTGGCCTCAACTATCACTCAAGCCGATTCAACCAAGTTCCCCAACCATTCAACAATTGGCCTACCCTTTTCATCAAGATGGTATTGGGCCGCCTGGTAGTAAGCTCTGAAGTAACGCACTAACTGCGGCTTGCTGAATTCATCGGCTATAAACAGCCCCTTTACCCAAGCAAAGGAAGCGCCGATAAATTTGATGTCACCCAGAATTAAAGCGGCGCGGATATTGCGCCCTATGATCGTATTGGCGTTAACCAGGTGCTCGTAGGCCATATCCTCGGTTTTCAGCATATCCCAAACCAAACTTTCGATTTTTAGGCGTTGGTCTTGAAAATGATCGAGCGCCTGTTGCCAGATTTCAGGCAGCGGTTCGGCTTGAGGCATTGCGCCCAACAGGCTCATCTGTTTTTCAATACTTTGCAGAATCGTGTCCAGCCGTTCCCCTAAGAAATAGGCCGGAATCCGGCGACGAATAGCCGGCCACAAATTAAATATGAGGCCGCCATAAGCCACGTGGACATGGGTCTGCCGGAGCAGCAGCGCCATCTCTCTAAGGTTGGCGGCCGTGGCAAGCTGCTGCGCAGTCAGAATGACCAACTGCGGCTTCGTTTGAGCCACGGTTAGTTCCATTGTGTGAGCCGGAACATCGGCACCCAGGTATAACGCCTCCCAGCCGTGACGTCGTAGCAGAAAGCTGATCAACAGGGGGTTAAAGCTGTGTTCTTCGCCCGGCGCGCAGGCCACAATAAATCGTCCGGAACGGCTGGGGGGCGGCGTGGCCGCCACTAAACCTTCTAGTTTACGCCGAGCCAACGCCGAAGCGAAATGCTCTTGCTGGACGGTAATTTTACCTTTGTGCCAGCCGTCGCCGATTTCGATCAACCCTCTTTGCAAAATCTCAAAGCAGACCACCTCTTGCGAAAAGATAGCAAACGCCTGGTTCAGAATCTGTTCGGCGCGCTGCTCATCAAAATCTAGACAGGCATTGACCCAACCTATACAAACCTCTCTTGTTTTTTCGCCGCCGGTAAATACCGGCGGCGGTATATTGGATGACGACTCGCCTAACGCATCGATCAGCAGTGGATCTTTACCCTCAGCTTCAAGTTGATTCCACAAATTAATCGCCCGGCTGATGCTCATCCCTTCATCTTGACGAGCCACCAACCACTTTAGAATCTCTATATCTCGCTGCGAATAGAGGCGATGCCCGCCCTCCGTGCGTTCAGGTTGGGGCAAGCCGTATCGTCTCTCCCAAGCGCGAAGGGTATCAGGCTTTAAGCCGGTTTCTTGAACCACGGCTTTGAGGTTAAATGTCGCGTGTTGTCCGTTACCCGGTGAACTCATTGAATGATCTTTCTGCTCTACCCAAATACATTTTAACTGGCTGTCGGAACGATTCAACCGATAGCCGCTCATTGCTTAGCCTTAGCCTCAGCCTGATTTTATTATCTTAGTACAAAGACGCCTATATGTCAATGTTTTATCTACAAAATATAGACAAATCATCGAAAGTGAAATGGTAGAGATATCGAATTATCAACTAAGCTTTTTGCCAGTCCCCAACCTGTGGTAAAATATCGGCACTATGCCGTCCCCCAAAATTGAGCAAATTCTAAAAACATTACCGTCCAAACCCGGCGTCTACCTGCATAAAAATGTCCACGGCAAAGTGATTTACGTGGGCAAGGCCGTCAACCTGAAAAGCCGAGTGCGATCGTACTTCCACCAATCGGCTCAGCACAACGCCAAGACACGCCGCCTGGTGGAGGAGATCGCCGATATCGAATTCATCGTCGCCGAAAGCGAACTCGAAGCGCTGCTGTTGGAAAACACGCTGATCAAAAAGAACCAGCCGCGTTTCAATGTGCGCCTTAAGGACGATAAGCGCTACCCTTACATCAAAGTTCACTGGCAAGATCCATTCCCGCGTGTTACCACCACTCGCCGCCTGCAAAACGACGGCGCCCGCTATTTTGGCCCCTACACCGCCGCCTGGGCCGCCTACCAAACGCTCGATCTGGTCCGTAAGATGTTTCCTTACCTGACTTGCACCCGCACCATCGACGGTAACGACAGCCGGGCCTGTCTTTACTATCATATCGGACGCTGCGCCGCGCCGTGCATTGGCGTGGTCAATCAGGCCGAATACCGGGCCATCATCGATCAGCTCTGCGACTTTCTCAACGGTAACACCGAGCCGGTCGTGGCCGACCTGCGCCGCCAGATGGACGAGGCTGCCGAAAATCTGGATTTTGAGCGAGCCGCCCAAATTCGCGACCAAATCAAGGCCATCGACCAGATTGTGGAGAAGCAAAAGGTAATCAACGCCAGCACCATCGATGAGGATGTGATCGCCTTTGCCCAGGCTGAAGGCGACGCCTGTGTCCAGGTTTTTTTCATTCGCAACGGCAAACTGGTTGGACGCGATTACTTTGTGCTGGAAGGCAGCGCCGACGAGAATCAGGCTGAAATCATGACGTCCTTCCTCAAGCAGTTCTATGACCAGGCTACCACCATTCCTCCCAAAATTTTGCTACCGCAGGACGTCGATGAGTTGATGATCATCCGCGACTGGCTCAAGAGCAAACGCGGAGCTGATGTCGTCTTGAAAGTGCCGCGTCGAGGGAAGCAGAGGGAACTGCTCGATATGGCCACCCAAAACGCTGTCGAGACCCTCAATCATCTTCAGGCCCAATGGGCCGTCGATGAGACCAAACAGAGCGACGCCTTGGCCGAACTACAACAGGCGCTCGACCTGCCCGAACCGCCGCTGCGGATCGAGTGTTACGATATCAGCACCCTGCAAGGCACCAACACCGTCGGTTCGATGGTTGTCTTTGCCAAAGGCATCCCGCGCAAAAGCGACTATCGCCGTTTCAAAATCAAATCGGTGGTCGGCCAGGACGATTTTGCCAGCATGCAGGAGATGCTGCGCCGCCGCTTCAAACGCTTCCAGGACGGCGGCTACACCGATCCCAACCAAATCAAGGCCGACAGCGACAACAGTTGGGCCTTATTGCCGGATCTGATTATCATCGATGGCGGCAAAGGCCAGCTCAACGCTGCTCTAGAAGTCCTCGATGAATTTGAACTGCGCGACGCCGTGCCGATTGTCGGCCTGGCCAAGCGCGAGGAAGAGATTTTTCTGCCCGGCCAATCCGAGCCGGTAATTTTGCCACCCAAATCCCAGGGGCTATTCCTGGTCCAGCGCGTGCGCGACGAGGCCCATCGCTTTGGCGTCACCTACCACCGCAATCTCCGGGGCAAGGGCGCTATCCGCTCCACCCTCGATGATGTGGACGGCATCGGCCCCAAACGGCGCAAAGCCCTGCTCCGTCAGTTCGGTTCATTGGACGGGATTCGGGCCGCGACGATTGAGGAACTGGCCGCCGTACCGGGCATGACTCGCCGCGCCGCTGAAGATTTGAAGGCTCAACTGTAACGACTCCTTCTATGAAAATAAAGCTCTGGAGCATCAAAGTAAAGCTGTGGAGCATCAAAGCTTGCTTTGATCCGTTGCGAGTTTCAAGAACAGCGCGTCGTACTGTTGACTTTGCTCCTGCCAATCATAACCGGCGACCACCGAGCGCAAGTTGCGTTGGCGAGTCTGCTCGATATTCACAATCGCCTTATGCAGCCGCGCGACCAGATCATCGAAATCCTCATAGAAACAGTCAGCGTGATTTTCAATGGGGACGATGTCCGGATAGGCCAGCCGCTTTGGCAACAACGGAAAACAGTGGCAGTAAAGGGCCTCGACCACACTGGCCCCAAAGAAATCTTGATGGGACGTCACCGGGATAATATCGGCCCGCCACAGCCACCGGGCATACTCGGCACATGAATCGACGTAGCCGAATTGAACCATATGCCGGGCCAGCCGCTTTTGCGCGTTGAGAAATAGCTTCGGCTGCTGTTTGAAATTCTCCCCCAACACCGCTAAATCAAAATCTATCCCCCGTTCCGACAAAATCGTGAGTGCTCTAAAGAACGCCTTGGGATTCTTATCGAATTCCCAGCGATGTCCCCATAGCAGCAGCGGCTTCTCCGGCGTCTGGTCGGGTCTAAACGGATCGAACCGCTGCAGGTCCAACCCCAGCGCTAACACCTGGCTTTTGTCTCGAATGCGTTGGACGCTGTCGAGTTCGTTGTAATCGGGAAAATGCTTTAATAACTGGGGCAGCGCCGTCAAAAAGCTGTCCTGATGATATCGCGAGTTAAATAGAACAGTGTCCGCGGTCAGAGCCGATACAAAATTGATAAATCCATAATGTTTTTCTCGCCGCTGGGCAATGTCGCGATCGGTCGGCGACCAAGGATAGGTGAGCTGGTTCTCATGGAAGTAGATGGCGGTGGGGATGTGGGCCGTGCGTTGTCGGGTTAAGGCCATAAACGTGGTCAGATCGAGCATATCGGTGGTCAAAATGAGATCGGGTGTCAGTGACGAGGCCAAAAATTGACGGGCCAGAGTCACTGCGCCGCCGTGCATCCGCCATTTCCAATACCGGCCCGGCAGGCTCAGAATATCGACCTGGTGCTGGCTGTATCGAGCATAACCTTTGGCCCAGGCGGCGTGGGAGCCGGTGTAATAGGGGGCAATGAGCAAAATTTTCATAACAACGCAGGCAAAACCATCCAATTGGTGTCACCTATCATGCTAAAATATGCTCAGGAGACAAATGGGGTCTCTTCTTTTTTTTGATATCCTATTGAAGTGTTGGAAGAATTCGATTTGAGGCGTAATATATTCGATATAAAAGTGTATCTAGAAATTACTGGGCCGCACAGTACGAATCTCGCTTTGAAAATGAAAAGTAATAGCGATTGACAGGATTAACGGCTCGCGTTATCATTTCTTTATGATTAGAAGTTTTGCCGATAAAGAAGCTGAAAAGCTGTTCAATCGTCAATTCTCCAGAAAACTACCACCTGAAATTCAACATACCGCTCGCTATAAACTTGAAATTTTGGATGCCGCAGAACGGTTGGATGATTTGCGTGTTCCGCCCTCAAACCGTTTGGAAAAGTTGTCAGGTGACAGAGCCGGTCAGTACAGTATTCGCATTAACAAACAGTGGCGGATTTGTTTTGAATGGCGTGATAATGGTTCGTATGACGTGGAGATAGTGGATTATCATTGAGAGGTAAAAAGCAATGAACGAAGAAAAACTACCGCCGATTCATCCGGGTGAAATCTTACTGGAAGAATTTTTGAAACCGATGGAACTCAGTCAGTATCGGTTAGCCAAAGATATTAGCGTTCCGGCTCGACGGATTAATGAGATCGTCCATGGGAAAAGAGGCATTAGTCCTGATACCGCCTTGAGACTATCGCGATACTTTGGATTGTCAGAACGCTTTTGGCTGAATTTGCAAACCCGGTACGATTTGGAGATGGAGAAAGACCGTTTAGCGGGACGTTTGGAAGAAGAAGTAAGGATTTATGCGGCGTAGAAGAAGTCTTTAAATCCACCTAAAATCTATCTAGCGTCCCAACAAATTAATCCATGCGAATTGATACTGCCCATTTTTACAACATTTACACGCCAGGAAACAAGCAGGTAATTGTGGTGACTCTTGCCAATCCGCAATCGTGTGATTTCCTGCGTTAACTGCCATTTAAGCAAAGGAAGCCAATGTACATACCGAAAAATATGGAAATGACCGATGGTGATGTCATATCAGACTTCATCGCCAGTAATGGCTTTGGGCTTTTGGTTTCATCGAGATTAGAAGCAACGCATTTGCCGCTGATATATAAAGTTGGGGAAAATTGCCAAGGCGTTTTGTATGGTCACTTTGCCAGGGCAAACAAACACTGGGAAACTTTAGAAAATGAACGGGTTCTGATCATTTTTAGTGGTCCCCATAGTTATATTTCGCCGACATGGTATGACCGTAAACCCGCCGTTCCAACGTGGAATTATGTATCAGTTCATTGCTACGGTCGGGTGACACTCCTGGACAAATCGGAAACTTTGGCATCAATAGATGAACTAATATCAAAATATGAGCCGGAGCTTTTAGTTAATGACGAGTTGCTGCCTGAGGAGTTTAAGCTGCGCTTAAGCCCAGGCGTGGTTGGCTTCAAAATCGACATCGATGAAATTCAGGCCAAAGAGAAACTGGGGCAACATCGTACCCGTGAAGACCAAAAAGGCGTCTATTTAGCCCTGAAAGGCAGCCATAATCTCGATGCCCAAGCGTTGTCTAGGTACATGGAAAAACGGGGTATCGGGACAGGCAGTTAACAAACAAGATGGATTTTAATGCCAACGCTTGCGTTGGCATTAAAATCCATTGAGCTATGGCGTGCATTCTCGTCCCGACCGACGATCCTGCCTAGGGCGGAGGCCCGTGGCAAGACCAATCCTCAACTCACCGCTTTCTTCACAAGCTCAACGATCCTGGCTTCTTCGGTGGCCGTCAACCCCTTCAACGCGAAGGCGACCGGCCACATGTCGCCTTCATCGAGGTTCGCTGTGTCGCTGAAGCCGAGCGTCGCGTACCTCGTGTTGAACTTCTGCGCGCTTTGGAAGAAGCAGACGACCTTGCCGTCCTGGGCATACGCGGGCATTCCATACCAGGTTTTCGGCGAGAGAACCGGCGCGTTGGCTTTGATGATCGCGTGAAGCCGCTCGGCCATGACGCGATCCGGTTCCGGCATCTCGGCGATCTTCGCCAGTACGTCGCTTTCTCCGTCGGCCTTTTTCTTTTTCGCGCGGGCTTCCGCCTTCAGCTCCTTGCTGCGCTCCTTCATCGCGGCTCGTTCCTCGTCCGTGAATCCCTCGGATTTCTTGTTGTTCGCGACGGTGCTCTTAGCCGATTTTTGCGAATCCTTCTTTAGGCTCATAGCAATCTCCTTTAATCATTTAATCCCTTTCCATCGAAAATCTGCGGTATACATTTTTCAACCCTTGACGCCCGAGTTTTGGATTGTTTGGCGGCAGAGAAATAAAGAAGATAGCCTCTTTGCCGGCCCGGCGTCAAGGCTTCAAAAGCCGTTTTCAAGGCCGGGTTTTCATCTAACTTCTTTTGAAACTCTTCAGGCATGTCGAAGTCGGAAGTCTCTTTAAAATTCACTTCCAAACCGGCTATTTCCACTTCAATGGCTTCCTGTATATAGGCTTTCAAGATAGGTTCCATCTCATCGATTTCGTCAACATGGGTGAACCGAATCTGGCGCGCCGCCTGTGTATTCTTCGTTTGTTGGATGAGAATACCAATGGGGTCGTTTAATAAGGCGCCTTTGAAAAACAAAAGCGCACAGTATTCTTTAAATACATGGATTAAAACGATGTTACTGTCCTCAAACATGTAACAAGGCGATTTCCACTTCACGTCTTCGGTCAGCCCACAGTCAAGAACGATCGTTCTCAATTTCTCCAGTTCTGCCAGCCACCTTTTGTTCTTACGGATGTAGCCATCAACCTTCGGATTCATGCTGTTCATTTGTTCATACCTCTGAATTCACCTTTATATCGATCAGCCGGCGCGTCGCCCACTGCGCCACTTGGGGGCATACGGCAGCGCGTACAAGTACAGACCGGTAAACAGGAGTAAGAAGAGCGGGAGCAGCGTTAACAGGCCCACCCAGAGCGTAAGCGTTTCCTGTTGCACGGGGGCGACGTTGATGACGATATTAACGATGACAAGCACCGTAAAGACAATCGACAGCCAGCGGTGGGTCTGTCGAACCCATTTGTTCCAGTTCATTGCGATCTCCTCTAAGGACTGAGAATTAAATAACTTTCCCATTTGAGTTGGGGTAATTGGTAAATGGTAATGGATTATTCAAGCGCTAATGACCATTTACCAATTACTAATTACCCCTGAGGCATCGACTCGCCGGTCTCCAGCAGCGTCTTCATATTGCTGAGGATCCACGCCCAGCCGCCGCTCTGCAGGCCCTTGTAGGTAGGCGTCTCGCCCTGAAACTCCTCATGGACCACAGTGACCTTCGTCACGCCCGCGGACATCGATTCCAACTCCCACGTCACTGTTGTGGGCGCGTCTTCGTTCATGGGTGGCCAGAGCGAGTGGTAGGTGTGTACCAGCCTATTGGGCGGCTCGGACGCGATCACCTCACCCTCCACAATCGGCGAGCCGTTCGGCATGTAGTAGGTGAAGGGCGAGCCGACGGTGAGGTCGGTCTTGAGCGTACTGCCATAGTAGTAGCGGGCGGTGAACTCCGGCGTGGTGATCGCCTCCCACACCCGCTCCTGCGGCGACTTGATAATGATCTGATAAACGAGCTTGGGCTTTACATCGGTAGCCATATTATTTTCTCCTTCGAGTGCAATTTTAAGATCGGCCAGGGCGCTAGCCCGCACGGCCGAGTACTTGTTGATCCAGCGATCAGAGATAAGCTGGATCGGGACCGGATTTAGGTAATGTAATTTCTCGCGGCCCACCTTGCGCGTGGTGATCAGTCCGGCCTCTTCCAGCAGGCGCAGGTGCTTCATCACCCCGAAGCGCGTCATCGGCAGCCCCGACTCCAGCTCGGTGAGCGTGCGGCCGTCACGCTCGAAGAGCAGGTCGAGTAGCCGCCGACGGGTGGGGTCGGCCAGGGCGCGAAAGACGGTTTTATCTTCCATGGGTATATTATACGTGACCTTTTAGTCACATGTCAAGAGGCAATTTGGTATTCATCAAACGTGCGGCCAGAAAGATGACTTCGCTGTGACCCTCCCACCGTCACTGTGATCCTCGGTAGTGACACCTGTCACATCCTTTTCCGGCTTCCTTTGGCTATACTGGTCGTAAGCTAAAACAACGGCAGTGTAGAACTCTAAAGGAGTCAAAAATGAATCGCCTTATTACCTCCATTAAACAACACCCATTGATGACATTTTTCATCCTGGCCTATGCCTTGTCCTGGTGGCTGATCCCTTTTGGCGGTGATTTGCTGCCCCTCGGCCCCATCCTCGCGGCCCTGATCATGGTACCGCTCGTCGATGGTCGAGCCGGGCTAAAAACCTGGTGGCGCTTTATCACCCGCCGGCAGGGTAGGCTGGGCTGGTACGTGACGGCGGTCATCCTGATCGTAGCGATGAACTTCGCGGCGGCGGCGCTGGCTGTGCTGCTGGGGGCAGCCTTGCCCACCGTCGAGACGCTCACAAGCTGGCCAGAGGCATTGTTCATTACCTTTCCGATCTACTTCATACTGATTGCCCTGGGCGAAGAGACGGGCTGGCGAGGCTTCGCCATGCCGCGCCTTCAGGAAAAGCACTCCGCCCTTACGGCCAGCTTGATCCTGGGCCTTTTGGTGGCCTGCTGGCACTTGCCCCTGGTAATTTTCAGCGAACGACCGCTGGTCGCAACGCTGCCGCTCATGCTGATCACCTTTGCCGCTCAGTTTATATTGACCTGGTTGGCCAATCATGTCCAGGGTAAGGTTCTGATCGTGATGCTCGCCCACGCCGCGCAGGGCGGACTCGGCGGCGAATATTTCGGTTCGATGTTTACGGGCGCTGACGCGGTCCTTGAAAGCTGGCTGTTAACCGCGATTTTCTGGCTGGTAGCGGCCGGTATCATCCTGATGACCGGGTCAAGGCTGGCCCATCGCCAGCCCCTCGAAGCGGTAGCCATGGCCTAAATGCGTGAGGTGGGTAACCGGGCAGCCGCCATTAAAAAGCGCTGCCCGGTTACCGATTTTAACTTCATGCCTCGGTTATCCATCGGCCGCTCGACCCCCTGTCACCATTATAAAAGAAGAGAATAGCCTCATAGAGGAGGTGGCTTTTTTGGGCTAATCGGAATATCGTGCCTGTCACCATTATAAAAGAAGAGAATAGCCTCATAGAGCCCGTAGGAATCGCTTTGCGGTCGGTAGGAACGATTTTTTGGCGGTAGGAACCGTTCGGCAGTCGGTACGAACCGTTCGGCAGTCGGTAGGAACCATTCGGCGGCGGTAGGAACCGTTCGGCGGTCGGTACGGACCGTTCGGCGGCGGTAGGAACCGTTCGGCGGCGGTAGGAACCGTTCGGCGGCGGTAGGAACCGTTCGGCGGCGGTAGGAACCGTTCGGCGGTCGGTACGGACGGTTCGGCGGCGGTAGGAACCGTTCGGCGGCGGTACGGACCGTTCGGCGGCGGTAGGAACCGTTCGGCGGTCGGTAGGAACCGTTCGGCGGCGGTACGGACGGTTCGGCGGTCGGGGAAAGGTTATTTTAGATGCAAAGGAACGGAGGGAAACCGGGCAGAATCCCCTGAGTTCCGGATAGAGCAATATTTTAGTCATCCCCAAAGAACACTCACATCCCTTCACTATGACCGTCACACCAGCATTGTGACCCTCAACCGTGACATCCCTCACATTACCTCTCGACAGTTTTTTGTTATTCTGATTGTAGGCTTAGCCAGCGTTCAGTGCTTAGCCATTAGCTATCAAGCTCAACAGTTATCTTTAACCTGACGGCTGACCGCTGAAAGCTGAACGCTTACATCGGATAAACAGCAATCGTTAAGCACAGGAGGTATCACTATGGGCGTTATCAAACATAAAATCTGGAATGATATCTGGCACAACAAAGGCCGCACGGCGCAAGTGGTGCTGATTATTGCGATGGGCGCTTTTGCCATCGGTATGATTATTACCACCAGCGAAGTTGTCAGAGTGCGACTGGCCGAGGTTTGGCAAGCGGCCGCGCCGGCCATGATCAACCTGTCGGCCGACCCGCCGATTGACGACGAACAACTGACCGCGTTGAAAAGCATTCCCGGCATCCAGGCTGTCGAGGGCCGCCTCTCGACCAATATTGAATGGCGGCTCAGCCCCGATCAACCCTGGTCGCCGGCCAACTTGATCGCCCGAGCTGATTACAACGATCAAACGTATGCCAAACTTACCTTGCTCGATGGTCACTGGCCCAGCCGCAAACGGGTAGCCGTAGAGAAGGGATCAGACAGCGCCTTCAACCTCCAACGGGGACAACCGGTCACCTTCCGCATCGACGACCATGAATACACCTTACAGGTGGGCGGCGTGATTTTCAACCCCTTTGTTAATGCGCCCAGTTTCAGCGGCGAAGCCCAGTTTTACGTCAGCCGCGACGAGTTTGCCAACCTGACCGGCGAAGAAAACTTCAATCAGATTTTGGCCGGCGCTCCGGTTTATGATGAGATCGCCATCAAAGCCCTGGCCGACCGAGTGCAGCGCCAATTGGAGAAATTGGACGTGGATACCGGCGGGATCATCCCGACCGATAGCGGCGACTCGCGCCTCTACGATCCCAACCAACATGCCGATCAAAATTCTGTGGATGCCGTTTTTCTGATCTTAGGCGTGATGGGCGGGCTGGCGTTGGTGTTGGGCTTGCTGCTGGTTTACAACACCATTACCGCTGTTGTCGGCCAGCAGGTGACGCAGATTGGGGTCATGAAGGCCATTGGGGCCGGAGCCGGCCGGATTTTGCTCATCTACTTTAGCGGTGTGCTGATTTACGGCGGGCTGGCCTTACTGGTCACCATCCCTTTAAGCGCGTTGGGATCGCAGCAGTTGAGCAATTTCCTGTTATCCGTTTTCAACCTTGACCCTCACCCGTTGACGCTATCGTCCACCGCCGTGCTGGTTCAGACGGCGATTGCGCTGCTGGCCCCGCTGCTGGCCGCTTTGGTGCCGGTGTTCGCCGGGGCGCGCATTACCGTGCGCGAGGCCATCAGCACCTACGGGCTGGGCGGCGGTAGTGGGCTGGAACGTCTGCTGGCCAGGGTGCAACGCATTTCCCGGCTGGTTTTGTTGACCCTCAACAATACGTTTCGTAACCGAGGTCGGGTGACGATCACCCAACTGGCGCTGGTGGTCAGCGGCCTGATGTTTATGATGATTATGGCCGTGCAGGACTCGGTGGCCTATACCTTTGGCGACTTGATCTTTTCCATCCTCAAATTCAACGTCAGCCTGCAATTTGAGGAACCTGAACGGATGCAAGAAGTGGAACGACTCACCCTGGCTTATCCGGGGGTAAAAAATGTGGAAATGTGGGGCCTGGCCGAGGCTAAGATTCGACCGGCCGGCCAACGCGAGTCCAACACGGACAAAACCGCCACACTGTTTGGCGTGCCTTTGCCCACCCAGCTCTATGGGCCGCAGTTGCGAGTCGGGCGCTGGTTACAGCCCGGCGACACCAACGCGGTCGTGCTCAACCAGAAGTTAGCCGAGGAGGCCGGGGTCGGTCTGGGCGATTGGGTAACGTTCGATCACGGCAGCCAGGGCGAGTCGAAATGGTTGGTGGTCGGGCTGCTGTTCGATCCGGTCATCTCGAATTCGGCCCACGTCCCGCGCGAGGCCATGCTCCGCGAAACCAAGAGCGTCAATAAAACCAGCACGGTCTGGATTCAAACCGAGCGCACCGACGCCGCCGGCGAAGCCGCTATGGCCGCCGGGCTGCGAGCCTACTACGACAGCCATGAGCTGCCGGTCAATCCGCGAAGTCCTTTCGGTGAAGACACGTCTAACCAGCTTACCGAGCGGGTTCTCAACAGTTTTGGCATCATCATCAAGATGCTGGCGGCGATGGCCGTCATCATTGCCCTGGTCGGCAGCATCGCTCTCAGCGGCGTTCTGTCGCTCAGCGTGCGCGAACGCACCCGCGAAATCGGCGTGATGCGGGCCATTGGGGCTTCATCCCGGTCTATTGCCCGGCTGTTCATCGGCGAAGGGCTAATTCTGGGGCTGCTTAGCTGGCTCATCGCCCTGCCCCTCAGCCTGCCGGCCGGTTATTTGATGACTCAAGCGATCAGCAGCGTCTTTGGCGTAGAAATTATCTTTCACTACACGCCCATGGGAGCCGTGTATTGGCTGGCGATCATCACCGGGTTAGCCATCGCCGCCAGTTGGCTGCCGGCCTACGGCGCGACCCGCGTAAGCGTCCGCGAGAGTTTAGCTTATCAATAGAGATTCGCAGAACGATGAATTCGGACTACACTATGATCATGAATAAAGAGCCGATTCTTCCGCTCACCAATTTACGGTTGATCCACGTGGCGACCTACCTGACGGCGGTCGTTATCGGGGTGCTGGGCGCCGGCGGTCTAACCAACCTGCCGGCGCGTCTGGCCTTTGTAACCCTCTGTTTGGCCTTTGCCTTGGTGTACGCGGTCGCCGTTCGCAGCGACAATTTTGTCCGGCGGGCGCACCTATACTTTACGGTGCAGACCGGCCTATTCATCGGTCTCATCGCCCTACGCTCGCCGAGCGGCGCTTTCCCTTTCCTGCTCTTTATTCTGGCTATCCAGGCCACCATTGTTTTTCCGGGACGCGTCGCCGTTCGCTGGCTGGCGATATTTTATCTGCTGGCCAGCTTTAGCGAATATCTTATGGCCGATCTGGAAAATGCCATCGGCGGCGCTATCTTCTATATCGCGGTCTTTTTTCTGGCCGGGATGATCGGCCACAGCACCCGCCGGGCGGAACTGACCAGTCGCTTCAATCAGGAATTGGTGGACGTGCTGCAAACGGCGCGGCACCAGCTCCAAGAGTTGGCCGTGGTCGAAGAGCGTAACCGCCTGGCCCGCGACATCCACGACGGGCTGGGCCATTATCTGACCGCAACAACGATGCAAGTGCAGGGCGCCAGAGCGCTGCTGGCCACCACTGACGCCGCTACCCAGGCCCCCACCGCGCTCGACGCGCTGAGCAAGGCCGAAACCTTGCTGCAAGAAGCGCTGGCCGATGTGCGCCGCTCAGTTGGGGCGCTGCGAACTACGCCGGCCAACCAAAAGCCCCTCCCGGCTGCGATTGGCGACCTGGTAGCCGAGTGCCGGGCGACCACCGACGCCGAGGTTCAATTCGATTTGCGTGGCGCGCCCCGCCCACTCAGTTCGCCTATCGAACTGACGCTCTATCGCGTAACTCAGGAAGGGCTGACCAACGTGCGCAAACACGCCCAGGCCGGGCGGGTCGAGGTGGTGCTGGCTTATGATCCCGATAAAGTGAACCTGACCATCAGCGACGACGGCCGGGGTATGGGCCAGACCTCGAACGGCTACGGCTTGCTCGGTCTGCGCGAACGGGTTCAACTGGTGGGCGGCCAAGTCAATATTCAGACGGCCCCAGAGCAAGGCTTTCGCCTGGAAGTGGAGATACCGACATGACCATCAAAATCTTACTGGCCGATGATCAAGCCCTCTTTCGCGATGGGCTGCGCATCCTGCTATCGACGCAGCCGGATATCGACGTAGTGGGCGAAGCCACCAACGGCGAAGAGGCGCTGCGCCTGGCCGCCAAATTACGCCCCGACATCGTGTTGATGGACATGCGCATGCCCGTCCTCGACGGCGTCGAGACCACCCGCCGCCTGCACGACACCCAACCGGACTGTCGCGTCATCGTCCTGACCACCTTTGACGACGACGAATTGGTGTTCGAAGGGCTGCGCGCCGGCGCGGTTGGCTATCTGCTCAAGGCCGTGTCAACCCCACGCCTGCTCGAAGCCATCCGCGCCGTGGCCCGTGGCGAGTCGATTCTAGACCCCTCGGTCACGGCCAAAGTCGTGGCCGAATTCGCCCGCCTGGCCAACCAGACCACTCGTCCGGAAGCCCTGGTCAATCCCCTCTCCGATCGTGAAATCGAAGTGCTGCGCCTCGTCGCCAAAGGCGCCACCAACGCCGAGATCGCCGCCACCCTCTTCATCGCCGAGGGTACGGTCAGGAATCATCTCACCAACATTTTGGGCAAATTGGGCGTTAGTGATCGTACGCAGGCAGCGGTCAAAGCTAAGGAGTTGGGGTTGGTGTAGAAGGTATTGCTCAAACTCGCCCCTTATAGGTTTCTATATTCCATTTGCCATCTTCATTTTATCCTCGCTTTTTTCCACCCGACTCTCCTTTTGTCCAGATTGTATGACAAGATTGCTCAAATTATAGGACAGACAAACACACCTCAATAGGGTATGATTCAGTTATGGTATTAAAGGAGCGCTTAAGGAGAAAATTCTGATGAAGAAGTTTCTACTAACCAGTTTGGTTTTGCTGGTCATTCTACCCCTGGCCCTATTTCTGCCCATAAACTATGATCCGCCCATTCACTCCGTGCCGGCTAAAAGTTTTGATGAAGCCATCGCTCGCGCGGACATCCTGCAAGCTAAAGATGATGATGTGGCGTTGTATCCTGGCTGCGAAACGCAAGTGATGACCCACGGCCAAAAGGTTGAGCAGGTGATTGTTCTGTTACACGGTTATCGCAACTGTCCCAAGCAGTTTGAGGCGTTGGGCGATATTTTCTACGCTCAGGGGTACAACGTGATTATCCCCCGTATGCCGCATCACGGTCTGGCGGACGTGCTGTCAACCGATCAGGCTAACCTTACCGCCGATGAGTTGGCCATCCTTGTGACGGAAGCCGTGGACATCGCCGAAGGGTTGGGCGATCAAGTCACCGTGGCCGGCTTATCGACGGGCGGTGTCTTGGCCGGACTGGCCGCTCAAGACCGAACCGATGTTAAGCAGGCCGTGCTGATGGCCCCGGTTTTTGGTTTGCATGTCATCCCAACGCCATTGACAACGCCGGCCATCAACCTGTTTCAGATCCTGCCCAACTTCTTCCTGTGGCAAAATGATGAACTAAAAGCCAATGTCCCCAATCCCCCCCAAGTCTATCCCCAAAATTCCACCCGGGCCTTAAGTCAAATCTTGCGCCTGGCCTCTGCCGTGCGCGATGAGGCCGACCAGTCACCGCCGGCGGTGCCAACTATCATTGTCGTGACGAATGCCAGCGATGACGCCGTTAATAACGAGATGACGGCTGATGTCGTTGCTAATTGGCAACGGAATGGCGTTGATTATCTTGATACCTACGAGTTTGGGGCCGAGTTGAAGTTAGATCATGATATGATTGACCCAGCCAACCCGAAACAAAAGGTAGATGTGGTCTACCCGGTTCTCATCGACCTAATCACCCAATGACTTTTGAGTCGTCCAAAAGCAAGTGAGGCAAGTTTGATTTTGGCTGACTACAAATGCCGAGTGACTTCATCAGAGGCCTAGGCGGAAGATAATCGGACTAATATGGAGGCAAAAATGCCTTGTATCTTTACAAGGCATTTTTGCCTTTTTCTTTGACAAATCGGAAAAAACGTTATATAATAATCGTATGGTTGTCTATACTTATTATAGGTACATGTATAGACTTATTTTGACTAGACAAATATAGTGCAAATGTTCTAAAGTACAGATATCATCCCGGTTTTTAACCCTTGTAGTTCGACAGCACAGTAAGAGAACCAGATGCCAACTTTGACCAAAACTGATGGGGTCGCTCTCTATGTTCAGGTGAGAGAAACGCTCCGCGAACAAATTAAATCAGGGCTGTTTGCGCCAGGTCAAAAGCTTCCTTCAGAGGATGAACTTTCTTCGCAGTTTGGCGTGAGCCGCATGACGGTGCGCCAGGGCATCTCTGATCTGACCGATGAAGGGGTGCTATACCGGCGTCGAGGCATTGGCACGTTTGTCACTCAGTTTCATGTTGAACGCGACCACAACAAACTGACCGGTTTTTCGGACACGGCCAAAGCTGAAGGCTTTGAGGGCAAAGTTCAGCTCTTGAGTCGAGAGGTGGTCCCGGCCAAATTGATGGTGGCCAAAGCCCTGGCTTTGCACGAAACCGAACCCGTTATTCGAATTCAAACGCTGCGTTGGGCCAACGATGTGCCGGTGACCGTTTACGATGAATATGTCCCTTATAAGCTGTGTCACGAACTACTTCAGGAAGATTTGCGCTCTCGAGCCGCCTGGGAAATTCTTGAAACCTACGGCTACACCATTAAGCGCGCGGTTCAAAAAATTGAAGCGCGGCTGGCCGATACTGATTTGGCGACGTTGTTAAACCTGGAAGAAAACGCGCCCATCCTGTACAAGCATCGCATCATCCTGGCCGAGGACGGCGCGCCGGTAGAATTGATTCTGTGCTACAATCGCGGCGACGGCTACTCGGTGAAGATGACACTGGTGCGCTGAGGCGGCTCATTCGGTTGGGGATGCCCACAATTGAATATCTTGCGCTAACATTTTTGGTTTGATAACCAATGGAGGTATTAAAAAATGTCTATCGTCTCATTACCTGAAATAATGGGTCCGGCTTTTGAACAGCGGTACGGTGTAGCTGCGTTTAATGCGGTGGATGACATTACAATGGAAGGTGTGATTAGGGCGGCCGAACTGTCTCGGTCGCCCTTGATTATTCAGATTTCGGTGAAAACCGTTAAGTTTTGGGGAGCGGAGGTCATCAAGGACACATTTACCAACATGGCCAAGCGCGTTGCTGTCCCGGTTACGTTACACCTCGATCACTGCCCCGATCCCGAAGTGGCCAAAACCTGCCTTGAAGTGGGCTGGAACTCCGTTTTGTTCGATGGATCGGGCTTGAGCTACGACGAAAATTTCCAAAAAACCCTGGAAATGGTCAAGCTGGCCCAGCAAAGCGGAGCCAGTGTGGAAGGCGAATTGGTGACCGTGGGCGGCGTTGAAGATGGCGTCGGCAGCGAAGAGGAAGGCGAACTGCTGCCGATTGAGAAAGAGATCGAGTTCATCCAAGAAACCGGTATCTATTGCTATGCGCCCCCCATCGGCACGGCGCACGGCTTTTATAAGGCCGCGCCCTCCATCCGCTACGACCGGATGGAGGAACTCGTGACCGCCACCCAAATGCCGATGGTCTTGCACGGCGGCAGTGGTCTAACCAACGATGTCTTTCAACGGTTGATCGCTCTGGGCGCGGCCAAAGTCAACATTTCAACCGACCTCAAAAAGACTTACGCCGATGGGTTCCGTACCTATCTGGAAGCGTACCCCACTAAGTACGACCCGCTTAAGCTCATTACGGCGGTGCGCGATGATGTCGTAAAAATGGCGCAAGCGTACTTTAAGATTTTTGGGAGTGAGGGAAAAGCATGACCAAAGCGCTCATTTTCGACTGCGACGGCGTATTGGCCGACACCGAAGCCGATGGGCATTTAGTCGCTTTTAATCAGATGTGGCGCGAACAAGGCGTCAACTGGCAGTGGAACCTGGAACAGTATGCTGAAAAGGTCAAAATTGGCGGCGGTAAGGAGCGTATGTTCAGTTTAGGCCGGGACGACGACTTTCGCGCCATTTACGATGTCCCCGACTCGGATGAGGCCTGGTGGGATATTGTCGCCGGCTGGCACAAACGCAAAAGCGCCATCTATAAAGAGTTGATCGCCTCCGGCGCGCTGCCGGGCCGGCCTGGGGTAAAACGGCTGGCCGAAGCGGCCTTGGCCCACGGCTGGACGCTGGCCGTTTGCTCGACCTCGGCCTTACCGTCGGTGCAGGCTGTGCTCAATCACGTCATGGGTCAAGAAACGGCCGATAAGTTTGCCGGCGTCTTTGCCGGCGATATGGTCAAAGCTAAAAAGCCTGCCCCCGATGTTTACAACCTGGCGGCGGACAAGTTAAACCTTGACCCGGCCGATTGTGTCGTGGTTGAAGATTCGCGTAATGGCCTGCTGGCCGCAACGGCCGCCGGCATGACGTGCATCGTCACCAAAAACGAACTCACCAAAAACGAAGATTTTAGCGAGGCGGCTATTGTCCTGTCCAGTATGGGCGACCCGGATGGCGAACAGACGGTCGTTTTTCAAAATCACACCACCGCCAACCCGGCCGGCTTCTTTAGCCTGGACGATTTAGAAAAGGTTTTAGCCAGCAGCAATAAAAAAGGATGAATTATGAAGGATGAATTATGAATTAGGCCATCTTTTACATTTCATCCCTCATCATTCCTAATTCATAATTTTATTGATAATGGAGGTGCTATTGAATGAACTTGAGGAGTACCCCAAAATATCGCTAGAGTGTTGGTTCGTAAAAAAATAACCTAATTGGAATTTAAGATTATATTCCGCGAAGGAGAGGAATATGGCTGATAATAGCCTTGCAACCACAGAACTCATCATTCAAACCATGGGCGAAGTGGCGCTTGAAAACCGAAAATATTTTTCTGAACTTGATGGCGTTGTGGGTGACGGCGATTTTGGCAATTCGCTCGCGACCGGCTTTGAAGCCGTCACCGTAGCCAAATGGGATGATCTCAATCGCACCGATCCCGGCACCTTTCTCAAAGATGTGGCCCAGACGTTTATGGGCAATGTAGGCGGCGTGACCGGGAGTATCTGGGGCACGGCCTTTTTGCGAGCCGGAATTAAAGCCGGCGACAAACAAGAACTAACCACTGAAGATGTCCTGGCTATGATCCGATTTGCCATTGAAGGCATGAAAAAACGCGGCAAATCTGATCTGGGCGACAAGACGTTGCTCGATGCCTTTATCCCCGCTACCGACGAATTCGAAAAAATAGTTCAAAATGGGGGCACAACGCTAGATGCCCTGAAGGGCGCGGCTGAAGTCGCTCGCCAAAAGACCGAGGAAATCAAACCCTGGGTGGCTAAACGCGGTCGAGCCTCATATACCGGCGAACGAAGTTGTAACACCTATGACGCCGGGTCAATCGCCGTCGCCATTATGGCTGAAAGATTAGTTGACGTTTGGGAGGCTAATTCATAAACAATCCCCATTGGGGGAGTCATGGCTTGTCTTCAATCAGATTGTGGCAGCGATCTGATCGAACTCAATAACTAAAGTATAAAGGTCGGGACCAATCCCGACCTTTACAAGGAAAAAACACAAAATGGAAGTGCTGTAGCAGCAGCAGTTCCACATAGCTTAGGGGTATTATTGCCAGCGACAACGGATGTTAAGCCGCAGTTACCCCGTGCCTTTTAATATAGTAACATAACATAGCCTAATTAGCCAAGAAAAAAAGTACGGCACAAATCTTTTCCGGGTCTGTTTCGCTGGCTCTAATTTATATCACAGGAGATATTTAAAATGTCAAAGAGTCCAGTTGAACGTCTTATGAATGTACACCCTGATCTAGAGGTGTGGTGGGACTCATCGCCCCTGGTCTACGACAAGTGGGCGCAGCAGATGGTGGACTCCGCTGCTCCAAACAAGCGAGCGACGCTGGCAGAACAACTTCAGCGTCTTTACAACACACAGGACCCGGCCCAAAGTCTCATCCGAGGTTGCACCACCAATCCCCCTCTCTCGTTAAAAGCGGTTAAGAGCGACCCAAAATTTTGGAACGAGTGGATTGACGATCTCATTCACTCAAATCCCGATCTCGATTATAAAGAAATTACCTGGCTAACCTATAAGGAAGTTGTGAAACGCGGCGCAGGGATGATGATGCCTATCTGGCAGGCGTCGCAGGGGCGCTATGGTTGGATTTCAGGCCAGCTCGATCCGCGCCTGTTTACCGAGAAAGATGTTATGATTGCCCAGGCCGAGGAGTTAAGCGCCTTGCAGCCCAACATCATGATTAAAGTACCGGGCAGCACCGAAGGCATCGACGTGCTCAGGGCGCTGGCCGCCAAAGGCATCTCAACCAACACCACCACCTGCTTTACTTTGCCGCAAATCTTGGCGTCGGCCAGAGCCACACAAGAGGGGTTACAGCTGGTCCAAAAAGGCTCCTACTACACCTCAGAGCAGGTCGATCTCAGTAAATGGCGGGCAGTCATCACCATGATGGTGGGCCGGCTGACCGAGCACGACGCCTTGGCGACGCAAGCCCGCCGGCGCGGTATCGAGTTAACCTGGCAGGACAAACATTGGTTAGGCATCGCCATCTTTCAGCGAGCCTACCGGCTGCTCAAAGAGGATGGTTATCCGAGTAAGATGCTGGCTTGCTCGATGCGGCAAGGGCCGCTGGTGGCCGGCAAATCAAAGTTTTGGGATGTGGAAAAATTGGCCGGTGATGTGGTTTTTACGTGCCCGCCCTACGTGCTGGAGCCGTTATTCGAGCTAGGGGATGACCTCGATTTTGAGGATATCGAGACCGTCCAAGTGCCCCAAAGAGTCTTGGACAAATTTATGCAAATCCCCTACGCCATTCAGGCTTACGACCCGAACGGCATGTGGTTAGAGCAGTTTAATGACCACCCGGCCACGCTAGATACCGTGGCCAACTTCTCGCAAGCCATGACCGGCCTGGAAGAGTATGTGGCCCACCGCCTGGCTGCGGTGAGACACCGTGAGCCGGTGATGGTTTAAGCAGTATTAAGGTGACAGTCACTTTTAGATGTGTAACATCGGCGTATTTGATCAGATAGACTCACTGTTAGTCCATTAAGTGACTGTCACCTGTTTCAGTTCGTGTTCTTCCCCTTTTAGGGGTGGCAGGTCTCGCTAAAAGAGACATATAAAATTTTATCACTCTATGATTAAGGAGAATTTTTCAATGAAGAAGTTGATGAATGACCCCAAGAATTTTGTGGCTGAGATGATGAAAGGCGTTGCTGCGGCTAACCCGGATACCATCAAGTATGTCCCGGAATACAACCTGGTTATGCGGGCAGACGCCCCCAACCCTAACAAAGTGTCGATCATCCAGGGTTCCGGCTCCGGCCACGAGCCGGCCCACATCATGGCTGTTGGTAAGGGTATGCTCGATGGCGCTTGCCCCGGCGACGTCTTTGCCGCGCCGCCGATGGGCTATGTCGTCGGCGCCACCAAACTCCTCAACTCGCCCAAGGGCATTCTGCACATTGTCAACAACTATACCGGCGACCGCATGTCCTTTGAAACGGCAACCGAAATGTTGGAGGCCGAAGATATCAACGTTCAGACCATCTTCGTTGATGACGATGTGGCGGTGCAGGATAGCACTTGGACGGTCGGTCGTCGCGGGGTGGCCGGCAACTTCTTTGTCATCAAAGCGGTGGGGGCGGCCTCGGAGCAGGGCGCGTCGTTGGATGAGTTAGTCGAACTGGGCCAAAAGGTCAACTCGGTTACCCGCTCGATGGGGATGGCCTTGACCGGCTGCACCCCGCCGGCCAAAGGGGAACCCATCTTTACCCTACAAGAGGACGAAATGGAAATGGGCGTTGGCATTCACGGCGAGCCGGGTCGCTCCCGCAAGAAGCTGGTCAGCGCCAACGAGATCGTCGACGAGATGCTCGACGCCATCTTAACTGACCGCAAACCCATTTTCGATGAAGACGGCGAGCAAACCGGCACGGCTGATCCGGTCTTCAACAGCGGCGACGAAGTAGCCCTGATGGTTAACGGTTTGGGCGGCACTCCCATTTCGGAGTTGTACTTACTGTACGGCTATGCCCACGAGCAGTTGGAGAAAAAAGGCATCAAAATCTGGCGCAGCTACGTCGGCGAGTACTGCACCTCCCTGGAAATGGCCGGGATGTCCATCACCCTGTGCAAGGTCGATGGCCAGTTGAAAGAACTGTTCACCGCCCCCGCCGAAATCCCCATCCGCGTTTTCTAAACCGGTCAACAATTTGTCTTCTAAAAAGATACCTTCACCTGGCAATACTAATGGATAAACATTACGACCTCAGCCCAGGTGAAGGTATTTTTATTTTGGTCATCCTCCTTGCAAAAAACCTAATGCCTTGGCCTGGGTGCGGATAATGTCGATAAAATGGGTGGCCGCAGCAGACAGGGTTGAATTACGGGTTAGACGCACCAGAGCCGTGTTACGAAAAAGCGGCGGGAAATCGACCACTGTTACTTCAACTACATCACTGGCAATCAGCTCAGGGGTGATTTGATTACGGTTGAAAAAACCCACTCCCACCCCGTTGGCCACCAGATAACGGCCGGTATCGGTCGGGACATCAATCACGTGCTTGGCGCGTTGGGCAAGCTGGGTTATGGGATCGGGCGTGACCTGCCACCATCGTAACAGCATAAACGGATTGCTTAATCGCTCAACGTCTTCTTGAGTCACGCGTTTCAACCGGGCCAGCGGGTGATGGCGATGCGCCAACAAAACAACATCCTCCCGCAAATGCAGCAAGGGCGTCATATCGGCAATGTGGGGACCGATCGGCGGCCAGGCAATAATGGCCACTTCGATTTTGTTATCGTGCAGCCATCCGACCAACTGCCAATGGTTGCTCTCTTCGACGATACATTGCACGTTTGGGTAGGCGCTAAAGAAATGGCGAACCGCCTGCCCGACAACGCCTCCGGCCAATGAACGTAGCACGCCTACCCGCAGCTCGCCCGGCTGCGCGTCTTCCGTTCTGGCTGCTTCATCGATCCCTTTTTGCAGCGCATCGAGCGCCTGGCGGGCATAGGGTAAAAAACTGACGCCGCGCTCGGTCAGGACGACGCTACGATTGTTGCGCGTGAAAAGCGCCCCGCCCACGGCCTGTTCCAACGCTTGGATACGCGCACTAATCGTCGGTTGAGCAATTTGCAGCACCCAGGCGGCCCGGCTAAAGCTCCCCTCGCGCACAATGCGATCAAACGCAATCAGTTGCTCAATATTCATCCTTCACTCCCCGCAGGTATAAAGACCTGACAGGTTTTGCCCAAAGTTTTGGATATCAATGATTTCGAACTAAAACTGTTACCAATGGCACTCAATTTACGAAAACCTGTCGGGTCTGGTCGGATTGTGTATCAATTTTTTCGATATACTGTATCGATTTTTACCTCTTGAATCAACTTTTGGCAGCATATATATTACTGTTGTTAATATCAATATGATTGGAGGAAAAAATGTCGATAACCATCCGTTCTG
Source organism: Anaerolineales bacterium (assembly GCA_020634855.1). Classification (GTDB taxonomy): domain Bacteria; phylum Chloroflexota; class Anaerolineae; order 4572-78; family J111; genus JAGRBY01. Next base: position 106,712 of record JACKAU010000009.1, on the reverse strand, counting down.
AACGGCCCGATACGGCAGAGGCGTCGCGGCTTATTGAAGAATTAGAGGCTATTCTCGCACCCTTATATCCTGATGAGAGTCGCCACGGCTACAGCATCCAGAAACTGATCGATCAGCAGGTTGAGTTTTTTGTCATCCGCCACCAGGGCGAAGCGGCCGGCTGTGCGGGGGTACAAATTTATGAGAATAACGGCGACGTGGCCTATGGCGAGGCGAAACGGATGTACGTCCGCCCTCAGTTTCGGGGCCTGGGCTTGGCCAAGTTGCTTTTGCAGCAGCTAGAGGAAACCGTCGCTGCTCGTGGCATTACGATTCTGCGGCTCGAAACGGGCATTCATCAAACCGAGGCCATTCAACTGTATGAACAAAACGGCTTCCGTCGCATTGACCCCTTTGGTGAATACTTCTACGACCCACTGAGTATCTGTTATGAAAAGCAGGTGCCGCTAGCCGCCTACCCTCAAGACGGCTCGTGAGTAAGCGTCTCGGCTGGTTCTTTGCCTTAGTGGCAACTGTAGCGTACAGTACCAACGCTCCGATTGCTCGCGGCGTCATTCTGGCCGGGATGAGTCCGGTCACGCTGCTCAGCGGGCGTTTTTTGTTGGCGGTTTTTCTTTACAGCATCACCTTAAGCGGGCTGCCGGTTAGAAACTCGGTCGGGGGCCGCCCCCTCGATCGCTTTGGGTTTTGGGTAGGCGTTGGGTCGGGCATGATCAACGGCTTTATGATGACCGCCTTCTTCACCGTTTTGGAAACGGTGAGCGCCTCGATTGCCTCGATGACGTCCGTAGCGCTTATTCAATTTTTTACCCTGGGCTTGCTCTTTTTACGCGGTGAGCCAATTACGCTGCGTAACGTATTGCGATTGCTAATAGGGTTGGCTGGCCTTTATATGGTCATCGGTCTCGGTGGCTCGGCCGATGCCTTTGGTCTGCTGCTGCTTGTGATTAGTTCGATCCTGTATTCCATCCATATGGTCTCGGTGCAGTGGTTCTTAAAGCCGTACAACACCTGGACCATAACCACGCTCTTGGTCATCTCGGCCACCATCGCCATCGTGATCGTGTGGCTCCTCACCGGAGCCGAAACGTATGTCCCGGCTCCGACGGGCTGGATCGCCATCCTCTTTTTAGGAATCTTCGCCACCTACATCGGGCGGGTTCTCACATATAGCGCCATTAACCGTATCGGCAGCGGTCAATTTGTGCTCTTAACGCCGCTGGAAACGTCGTTGACTATTGTCTGGTCGGTTATCTTTTTAGGGGAAAGCTTGACGCCTCTGCAATGGCTGGGGACTTTCTTCATTTTGATGAGTATCTTCATGGCCGCGGATGCTGTCTGGCGGTTCGTGCAGAGAATGTTCTTTCCCAGAATGCTGTCGGTTGGCGAGGGTTAAGGTGTGTATGATGATGGGTGTTAAAAGTTGCAACCGATCATGTTTGTAAATCGCTGCGCAGGATGCCTTTCACAATCATTAAAACCAGAAATGAAAAGCCAATCAGAATCACCGCCAGCGTCAAGGCCACGTCTAAATCAAGCTCAAAACCGATGTAAATCGCCAGCGGCATGGTTTGGGTTCGCCCCGGAAAGTTGCCGGCAAAAATGATCGTCGCCCCAAATTCGCCTAACGCTCGCGCCCAGGTCATCACCATCCCGCTGAGCAGGGCCATCCAGGAGAGCGGTATCGTGATAAAGCGAAAAATCTGCCGGCCGCTGGCGCCATCTAAAGCGGCGGCTTGTTCCAGTTCCGGCTCGATACTACTAAACCCGAGGATGGCTGCTTTTACATAAAAGGGGGCAGCCACAAAGGTCTGGGCCATTACGACCGCAATCTGGGTAAAGGCGATGCTGACGCCCATAATTTCCAGGTAACTGCCAAGAATACCGCGCCGGCCAAAGGCCATAAGTAGGGCCACGCCCGTTACCGCCGGCGGCAGCACCAGCGGCAGGTCTAGGATCGTATCAACCGCTCGCCGCAGAGGAAAGTCGTAACGGGCCATCAAGTAAGCCACTGGTGTGCCAAAAATAACCGTAATCGCCAGTGTGATGCCGGTTGTTACCATACTAAGACCAACGGCCTGGATAACCTGTGTTTCTCTCAAATTAGCCAAAAGGTGAGCGGGCGGCGTGCGTAAAAATATGGCGATTATCGGTAGAGTCAAAAAGAGCAGCAGCGGCAGGCTTAAAAGCCACCACGGTTCTCGCAGCCGAACCGTAGGGCGAGAAGATGGTTGCGTCCGTCGCAGCCAGGGTATTGCAGATTGAGCCATATTGACCTCGCACAGGTTAGATTAATCAGCCGAAAGACAATCGCGGCTCAGCGCTTTCGAGCCGACTTGATTAAGCCGCGAATTCCTAAATTGCCTTTATGGCGTAGCGGCTATATTTCCCACGGTTGAGATAAAGCCATATCGAGCTAATACCTCTTGGGCTTCCGGGGAGAGAATATATTCCGTAAAAGCCTCAGCTTGAGTCGGAAAACGACTATCACTGACAACGGCGATGGGGTAAGCGGCAATGGTATTCAATGCATCAGGAATTTCAATCTGGCCAACCTGATCGGCCACGTCAGGGGTGACATCGCTGCTGTAAACAATGCCGGCATCGCCTTCGCCCAGCGCAATTTTGGTGAGCACAACCTTAACGTTTGGCTCGTATGAAACGACGTTGTTAAGAACCTGGTCTTTAAAGGTTGGGCCAAAATCCGGAGCTTGAGCCGCCTTATCCAGAAATTCCAGTGAATAGCGCCCCACCGGAACTTCGGCTGCGGCTAAAATTAAATGGAGATCGGGGTTAGCCAAATCTCCCAATTGACTCAACCCAGCCGGATTATCGACCGGATAAATGACCGTCAGACGATTACGCACAAAGGTCTGTTGAGCGCCGCTGATAACCCGCCCGGCCTCAATGGCGACGCCCATTTGGGTGTTGTTAGCGCTGGCAAACACATCAGCCGGAGCGCCCTGGCCTAACTGCTGAGCAAGCTGCTGCGACCCGGCAAAATTAAACGTAACGTGAACGCCCGGATGAGTTGTCTCGAAATTCTGACCAATTTCGGTGAAGGATTCCGTTAGCGATGCCGCGGCAAATACGGTGAGATCCGCCGGCTCCAGAGCAACCGGTGCGGCCGATGTCTCAGCCAGCAATAATTCAGCCTGTTCACTGCTGGGAATGCATAACTGCCATCCGACTTCAATGAGGTCGGCATTTTCAATCAGGGCAAAGGTATCGTTAACCGTGTGCTGTTGGTTTGTTGCTTCAAAGATGATCGGATAGGCCAGCGCATCGCCTAAGAATTTGTCGGCTATTTTACTGAGCCAGTCATCGGCCTGAACCGTATACACTTCTGTGCAGGCATCCGATTGGAGGGGGTGCGCACCCAATACCGTCGAGGTCGCCCATTGGATCAGGCCCAAAATGAGCAGTACAACTATTCCCCCTAGCATTTTGAAACTCTTCTTTTGCATTCTCTATCTCATCGACCTGGTGTCGTTTTGAATATTCAGATTTTGAGTATCGGACGATAAATTAGGGCGAGGACCATCCTCACCGTTTAACTTGCTTTTTCATTCAGTTGTCATTGTGGAACAAGGAAACAATTCAGGTGTGCTATAATACGGCAGTTACCAGCGTTCGTTCGCAAATATCAAGCCAGGTATTCATGGCTTCCACTTGGCCGATGCGAAATTGATAGACCAGCCATTCAAATGAAGACTCCGTGGATAGGGTATTCGCCTGGGTTTGGAGAGATGCCAGCCAATCCTGGCAAATGATACGCTGCTTATCAATTAGGGTCGCCGCGCTGGACGGCTCGATTTGGCGGGCAAAGTAGAATTTCGCCATAAATTCCAGCCGCATTTTGCGGCCTTGCGGTACGGGCGTCCGTAGCCAGCTTAGAAAAGCGTCTCGACCCGCCGGTGTAAGCTGCAACATTTTGCGCGGCGGTCGACCCTCCTGCGGTTCCAGCGTAGCATCCATATAGCCCTGTTGTTCCAGTTTGGCGAGCAGGGCGTAGAGTTGACTTTGCTTAAGCCGCCAGACCAGGCCAAGACCGTCTTCATTCAGCAATTCCTGGTAGATCTCGTAGCCGTGCCGAGCTTGATGATACAACAACCCCAGTAAGGCATATTCAATCGTTAATGGTGAGCGGATCATCGTATATACTCAAATTTTGGATACTCAATATTTGAATAGGGGTGATTATAAGAGCGTTAAATGAATAGTCAAATTATATATTTTTGTTGGGGTGATAACGCGGCACGTGACGAACCCATTTTTTCGAGCAGCGCACATACCCGCGGGCTAACGCAAGGTCGCTGCCGTGTAGAAGCGCCCCAAATTCCGTCCAGCTTGGGCGATGAATTGAGGCAGCTAACAGAAACGTGTACAATAATGTCTAGCGGGATATCTTCAATAAAATTATTCAAAGGGTTAAAAATACCTTAACTTTATAATATCAGATCAAAGGAGAAAGACATGACGAAAAAGTTAGCCGGTAAAGTCGCCTTGATTACAGGCGCGAGCGCCGGGATTGGGTGGGCCAGCGCCATAGCATTAGCCGGAGAGGGGGTCAGTCTGGTGCTGACGGCGCGCCGGCAAGGTCGGTTAGAAGAGTTGGCAGCGCAGGCGAGGGAGCTTGGGGGCGAAGCGACTATCGTCTTGGGCGATGCTCGCGAAGAGGCAACGGCTCTACAAGCAGTCGCCGCTGCTAAAGATACGTTCGGTTCGCTGGATATCTTGATCAATAATGTCGGCGTTGGGAATTATAAAAACCTGGTTGATACCAGCGCCGAAGATTATGATGAAATGGTGGATACCAATGTCCGATCCACATTTCTGTTTACTCGCCATGCCGTGCCGGTGATGATCGCCCAAGGAGCCGGCACGGTTCTAATGATCTCGTCTATGGCCGGGGTGTACGGATTTCCCGGCGAGGCCGTCTACTGCGCCACTAAATTTGCCCAGGTCGGCTTTGCTCAGGCGCTGGATAAAGAACTGCGTCCTCACGGTATCAAAGTCGGGCTTATTTGTCCGGGCGGCGTGAAAACCGAGTTTGCCTTGGGCAAAGGCCGCACGGAAAAGAGCGTCGCCGAATCCGATATGCTCGAACCCGAAGATGTGGCCGGGGCGGTCCTGCTGGCATGCACTCAATCGCCTCAATCGCGGATTATCGAAGTGCGCATGCGGACGATGGCTGAGGCGTTAGCATAATCTTTTGAATTATGAAGGATGAATGATGAGGGATGAATTCATCCCTCATCATTCATCCTTCATTGCCGTTGCGGTCAAGCGTCGATGCGCGGGCAGCTTCGACTTGATGCATATACGTCTCCGACCACTGACACAGAGCCGATAATGGCTCGATCAGGGTGCAGCCCAGCGGGGTCAATGAATATTCGACTTTAGGCGGAACTACCGGATACACCGTCCGGTTGATCAACCCGTCATGCTCCATTTTGCGCAGCGTTTGAGTCAACATCTTCTGCGAGATACCGCCAATCTGCCGCTGTAGTTCCCCGTACCGTACCGTCTTGTGAGCCGCCAATACATACACCACCAACATCGTCCACTTATCGGCGATCAAATCTAAGGCTCGCCGCGAGCCGCAGTTGGGGTCTAAGACATTCGGTCTAATTGGATTGTCCATTACAATTCGCTCCCATTCTAAAATCAGCAGGACTTACGCAGTTGACACGCCAGAGGAACAAAACCAGCCACGAATTATACGAATTGACACGAAAAATAAAAAATAATTAGTGAAAATTCGTGTAATTCGTGGCTAAAAAATTTGGATTGTGTAAGCCTTGATCAAATTGCGCTAACACGCACCAAAAGGTAACTATCGCTCAAAAAAGTACCTACTTGAATCTTGGCGTGTATGTTATATACTGGGTTCGAATGTTTTTACAAAACTTAGTCACCATTTGGAGAAGGCATAATGCGATATAAGTTACTGGGCAAGAGTGGTCTGCGGGTTTCTGAAATGGCCTTAGGGACCATGACCTTTGGTGAAACGTGGGGCTGGGGCGCTTCAAAAGAGGAGTGCCAAAAAATATTTGATGGCTATACAGAAGCGGGCGGCAACTTTATCGATACGGCCAACCGCTATACGGAAGGCACGAGCGAGTACTACGTGGGCGACTTTATCGCCGCCGACCGGGATCATTTTGTCCTGGCGACCAAATACACCTTGTTTGACCGCCGGAATGACCCCAACGCCAGCGGCAACCACCGTAAGAATATGATCCGCTCACTGGAAGCCAGCTTGAAACGGCTCAAGACCGATTATATCGATGTCTTTTGGGTCCACGCCTGGGATTTTATGACCCCGGTCGAAGAAGTCATGCAAGGGCTGGACAATCTGGTTCGCGCCGGGAAAGTGCTGTACGTCGGCATCTCCGACACCCCGGCTTGGATTGTGTCGCAGGCCAATATACTGGCCGCCTTGCGAGGCTGGACGCCCTTCATTGGCTTGCAGGTACAGTACAGCCTGATCGAACGAACCCCGGAGCGCGACTTACTGCCGATGGCTCGCGCCTTCGATATGAGTGTTACGGCCTGGGGGGCTTTAGGCTCAGGCGTGCTAACCGGCAAATACAACCGGCCCGATCAAGATGCCCAGGGCCGAGCCGCTATGTGGGGAGCCATCGAACCCCATAAGTTAACCATCGCTCAGGTGGTGGTTGACATCGCGGAAACGATAGACTGTACCCCTTCGCAAGTGGCCTTGAGTTGGGTGCGGCAGCAGTCCGGTTCTATTATCCCGTTGATTGGCGCTCGGAATGTGGCGCAGCTAGAGGACAATTTAGGTTGCCTTAACGTCACTTTAACCGATGAGCAGCTATCCCAGTTGAATGAGGTCAGCCGGATCGAATTGGGCTTTCCGCATGATTTCTTGGCGACTAATGAGGCAAAAGACGTCATTTATGGAGGGACGTTGGCCCAAATCGATATCTAAAGGAAGTTCAAATTTTGTCTACTGAAGATGTACTGTTTCCGACGCAGTTTAGTAACGAACCGTTTGCGGTCTATTTCAACAAAATATCAATAGGTTTAATATCGGCAGATAAGAAAATGTGGAAACTATGGTATAATCATCATATTAATAATCGTCTGGGTTATCTATACTAGAAATTACTGTATGAAACGTTGGACTGTACGCGACCGCTATGGCAATGATATCTATCTAACTCAAGAACGCTGGGAACACATTATTGACTCCATTAACCATCCCGAAATGTTTGCTTATGAAAATCACTTAAAAGAAACGATTGAGTCAGGCCAGCGAAAGCAAGACCCTCTCAACCCACAAAAGTACCGATACATCAAGGCATTTGTTGATTTAGCCGAGGATAACACCCATATTATTGCCATTATCCTATTCAGATTTACTGAAGGAAATGAAGGTAAACCCATATCCAACAATTATCTTGTAACTGCCTATCAAAAAGAAATCGGGTAAATAGATGAGTGAACCAACTTTCAACTATGATGAGCTAAGTGATACACTATATGTTTCGTTTGCACCGGGGGAGGCAGCTACAGGGATTGAGTTGAATGAGCATATTTTGCTACGGATCAACAAATCTGAACGTCAAGCGATAGGGTTAACCTTTTTCGATTATTCACTTCTGGCCCAAAAAACAGAGGTTGGACCACGTAGTTTTCCGTTGACCGGATTAAGCGATTTATCGGAAGAGTTGCGAGAGATAGTGCTTGATATTTTGCTTAGACCACCTGTAAGCGAGATATTACTATTATCAGCTTACACCCCGTCGTTAGTGGAAACAATACCGATCACTTCACTTCATCCCGTTCCCATTGCTGGTTAAAGAATTTCTATTCGGATAGACTGAGGCAGAGTGGACTGCCTAACAATTTAGCGGTTTGGGTAAAATTGATTGGTATTTGGAGAAGTTCATCATATCTAACGCTGATTTGAAGACTATAGTATACCGACCAGCATCACCGCCGTATACACCAAAAAAAGGGAGAGGATGATATTGATCACGGCTTTCACCTGAGGATGATGCAGATAGGACTTGATTACGCTGCCAAATAAGGCCCAGACAGACGTGGCGCAAAACGATGTCATCGCCAACAGGATAACGGCCGCGATTAACAGCCTGGCGTCGCCGGTAATGGGAGCCAGAAACGCGGAAAACAGCGTTAAAGCATACACCATCAATTTTGGATTTAATAGCTGTAACATAAACCCATGGACAAAGCCCATGGGTTTACTATTGTCGTCAGCAAAGGTGTAACTGGCTTTGAGAATAACCCAGGCCAGGTAGAGAATATACCCCGCACCGATATAACGCAGCACCGGTTCCAAAGACGGCAGGAAACTCAACAGCAGCCCGGACACCCACCCGCTAAGCAGCATCACCGACAAAACCCCCACAGCCAGACCCACTTGATAATTCAGCGTATTTTTGTATCCGTGCAGCACCCCCATCGATGCGGTGGAGATGTTGCTGGGGCCGGGCGTAAAGGTTGAGATCAACACGTATGAAATTAAAGGGATGAGATTAACGGTTATCATAAAATCTCCTTTTTGGATAGGTCAGTATGGGTTATTGTTTAAGGGGTGGATTAATAATGAAGAGTGGACTATAGATAACTTCGTATACGTGGAGATCGGGAGATTAAGAGATTGGGCTAATTTATCTCCCTATCTCCCCATCTCTAATCTCCGTTCAAATCCCAAAGTTATTTATGAACAACTTCTCAACTGCTGCGCATATTGGCCCGGCGTAACGCCGATAATTTGTTTGAAGCGATGGGTTAAGTGGCTTTGGCTGCTGAAGCCAACTTCATAGGCGACCTCGACCATCGGCCGGCCAGCCTCGATCAGCCGTTGAGCCTGGCGAATGCGGACGCTTTCCAGATAGGTGTGAGGCGGCATGCCTACCTCATTTCGAAAAACGCGCAGCAGGTAGTAGGGGCTGAGCGACACGTGTTCGGCCAGGTGGCTCAGGGTAATGCCTTGAGCAAAACAGTCATCGATGTAGCGGCGGGCTTGCCGAACCGCTTTTCGTTCTCGGCCCAGGCGCTGTTCGTTGAAGCGGATGTCGGCATACTGCTTGATGAGTTGGGTCAAAGTCAAGATAAAGCGCGATTCACATTCCAGCGGACTTGTTTCTTGAGCCAGCACGCGATGTAGGGCCAAAATATTATCGATCAGCCGGGGCTGGTCGATCCGCACCTCAGCGAAAAACGGCAGCGCTTGATGCCGGCCCGTCAGCTCGAACACGGCGGTTTGCATGTGAGCGACCGTCGGGTAGATGCAGGCCATCTCAAACCCGTGATGATCGACCGCCTCGCCGGTATGCACGGTATCCGGATTGATCAAAATAATCCCCCCCGGCGGCGTGAAATGTTTGTCGCCTTTGTGAGTAAAAGATTGGCGACCTCGCTTAATGAGACAGATCACGTAATAATCGTGACTGTGTCGCGGAAAGGTATGCTCGACGTAAAACGCCTGCAAATACCGGACGTCGAGTTGCGGATTATGCCGCAGTTTAGTCCATTCCTTAGGGTGCATAAAGTGTTTGACAAGCCTTTTCAAGATAAAACCGAATGGTTAGTTATCCGTCATTTCTTTGGTGCGTTCATTGTACCACAGTCTGATTTTGGTTGTCTTGCAGAATATTGCTCTAAGGATCCCTTCAGTTATGGGGCGAGATAGAAACACTGAATTTATGATGGAAATGAGAACACTGATCCGCTCCATACAGAGTTCACATCAATCCAATGCCAAGAAAGCGCTAATGATTCAAATGCCTAATTCAGTGCAGTCATCATTTTCAGTGGCTCAGTGTTTCTATGAGCGCGGGTTACCCCAATTCTGAAATGCACCCATTGCTCTAATGTTGACGGTATTAACTACAACCCCGCCTTTTTCAACTCATCTTGCAGCGCTCGAAGCTGCTTATAATCCTTACGCAAATCGGTAATGTGAGCTTGCCAGGCTTCCAGTTGCCCCTGAGCTTTATAAATAGCTCGAACTCGTACCAGCAGCTTAGCCGCCTCATGATAGCTGCCCCGGTTGCGATCGTCGATAAACTGCTCGACCCGTCGATTGTAAATCTCCAGCGCAGCCTGCGGGTATTCTTTCTCTGCGGCGCGAGCGACGCGCAGCGCGTAATCATGGCTGTGCCATCCTCTGACATAGGGCAGCAAATCGAGCGCCCACTTGACTTCATCTTCATCCAGCGCGATCTCCAAAAGCACCGCCCACGCTTCTTTCGCTTCCAACGCGGCCAGCAGTTCTAAGCGCGTTTGATGCCATTGGCCCAACTGATTAGCCAGTTCACGCAGGGACTGGTAGGTTTCAAAGCTAGGCGCATCTTCGATATTTTGCCGCCACCAATCGACGGCGGCGGCCAGGTTGCCCGTTTTCTTGGCGTGGTTGGCCAGCCATTTTAGACAGGTTGACCGGCTGCGGGTGTCGAGTTGACTGACCATGTAGGCTTCAGCGGCCTCGTTTGCGCCGGCGGCCACCAGAGCGTCGGCGAATTGCTGCACCAGTCCCGGCAATTCGACGAAATGCTGCCGGGCAATCGTCACCGCTTCGTCAAAGCGCCCCCGCTGGGCCAGTAAAAATGCCCGCTGTTGGGGCGATCCTTCGTTCAGCACCAGATCATCAACACCATCCTCGCGACCAACGGCTTCCATCCGTCGCGCCAAAAAGTTTATCATGGCCTCATGGCCCCAACTGGAATAACGATCGTTCATTCCACCCATAACTCGCCGCACCCGCGCTTCGATCCAGTCCCACTCTTCATCGGTGGCGTTGGCGATGATGACATCATCGGCCGGCGCGGCCATGTCGATGCCGCCCATGTGAACATCCATGATGGTGGCTTCAAGGAGGGCCGACAGCCATGTTCGCCGCGTATCGGCATTGGGCGTGCCTTCGTCAAAGCAGGATTCCAAACCTTCGGCGCAGCGCTGCATCTCGATAGCAACGTCGCCGTTTTCATCATACAGTTCCTGGTAGATGGGGACGACTTCTTTCAGCACCAGGGCGTAGATATCCCCGGCGTTGATGTAATCATCGCCATCGCGGAAGCGGTTGGCGGTATCAACGACGGCGGCCAGCTCTGTCGCCATCGTCGAGGCGTGGCCATAGTCGTAATAGTCGTACCCATCACTCTGGTTCAAAGCGTACTGTATCTGGCGGCGAAACGCGTCCAGATCGACCGGCATATTGCGGTCGGGTTGAACCGGCAGTTCCAGCAGCCGGGCCAGATCGGGTTCCCGTTTGAGCATCTCCTTGATTAGCGCGATAAGTTCCTCTTGGCTCTTGCCGGCCAGCAGTTCATCAGTCGGGGCGATGGTTTGAAATCGGTCGGGTTGGCGAACCCAGGTCAGCAGTAGGGCGACTCGATGTTTACAGATGCCGCCCCAATCGTAGGGGCAGGTGCAGTGGGTCGCTTTGATGCCCGTTTTGTCGAGCGTTATGGTAACGCGATAAGGCTGATAGCCGGAGCCTTCGCAGTAGCCCCGCAGTTCATCACCCTGCCGAACCGGTTCACGGACAGCGCCGCGCCGAAAATAGTTTTGGCCTTTATCAAAGCTCTGTTGGCTGCTCAAATTCCGGATGGTGGTTTCGGTGATTTTTGGTGTTCTTTGAGTCATAGTTCCTCATCCTCTTTCCGTCCGTTCCATTTTAACGTGGGGCTATTTTACCACAGGCGTTGGATGGTGGTGAAGTTAGGCTATACGCGACGAAAATGTCTTCTCTTTAAAAATCGGTATATAATCACCTATTAAGGGAAATATGACAAGGGTTTGAGGAATGAAATGGACGACAACCGTAAATCAGAAAAACAACTGAGCCAAGAAGTTCAAATGTTGCAACGGCAACTGAACCTCCTGACGACCAACAACGCCGAACTTCAGAAAACACAAGCGGAGCATCGCCGGTTGAGCCGGGCGATTGAATATACGGCCGAGGCGGTGATCATTACAGACCCCCAGGGGGTGATTGAGTACGTCAATCCCAGTTTCGAGCGGATGACTGGCTACAACAGCGCCGAAGTTTTGGAGCAGAACCCGCGTATCCTAAAATCAGGCTGGCACGACGCCGCATTTTATAGAACGATGTGGCAAACCATCCTGGCCGGCCAAGTATGGCAGGGGAGGCTGATCAATCGGCGAAAGTCTGGCGAGATTTACTATGAGGAGATGACTATTGCCCCGGTTTTCAACCCGGCGGGCGAGGTGGTCAATTTTGTCGCGATCAAACGCGACATCACCGAACGAGTGCGGGCCGAGGAGGCGCGGCAGCGGGAGTTTCGCCTGTTAGAACAGCTTGCCCACCGGCCCCGATCCGCGACTATCGCCACAACGCTTGACCCACTTCCCCTGCAAGAACGTTTGCCGGAGACCTTTGAAAAATTGGCCCAACACTATCACCAGGTCTTGGAATTGGCCCTGCAACAGCGGAGTTATAAAATTGAAAACAATATATCAGACGAACTGCGGAACATCAGCGAGCAATTGGGCCTTTTACATGCCAGGCCGCGCGATGTGGTAGACCTGCACAGTGTCACCCTAAGAAACAAGGTCCACCAGGTAACCACAACCAGGGCGCAGGCCTACCTTGAAGAAGGACGGCTAACGGTGCTTGAACTGATGGGCTATTTGGTTTCTTTTTATCGTCGCTATTATACGGGCGCCGAGGCGCAGGATGATGCAGGCGATCCTGGCAGAACAAATAAGGAGCAACCTAATGCCTGAATACTTACTGAAATTGTACATTACCGGTCAGACCAACCGGTCTAAACGGGCCATTGCCAACCTGCGCCAAATATGCGAGCAAACGTTGCAGGGGCAATACCGAATAGTCATCATTGATATCCAGGAACAGCCTCAACTGGCCGAGGATGAGCGAATATTAGCCACCCCGACTCTGATCAAAGAATTGCCTGAACCCATCCGGCGTATTATTGGCGACCTGTCCGACACCGAACAGGTTTTGTTTGGGCTTGATCTGAAAACTGATACCGAATTTATCAATAACCACACAGGAGGTGAATCATAATGAGTACGCAAGCAAGCAAATCGGTACCCAAATTAGAGACCGGCATCCCAGGTTTTGAACATATCACTGATGGTGGATTGCCCAAGGGACGCACGACCCTCCTGTCCGGCACCGCCGGCAGCGCCAAAACGGTTTTTGCCGTCCAGTTTCTAGCCGAGGGAATTTCCAGAATGGACGAGCATGGCGTTTTTGTGACCTTTGAAGAAACGCCGGACGACATCCGTAAAAACATGACCGGTTTCGGCTGGGACATTGAAACTTGGGAAGCTGAAGGGAAATGGGCCTTTGTTGACGCCTCGCCCCAACCCGGCGAAGAGAGCGTGGTGTCCGGCAGTTACGATATGGGCGGCTTACTGGCCCGGATTGAATATGCGGTGCGGCAAGTAGGGGCCACTCGTCTCTCGATGGATTCTCTGGGCGCTATCTTCACCCAATTTGCCGATGGGGGCGCCATTCGCCGCGTCTTGCTGCGAATTGCCTCGACCTTGAAACAAATGGGCGTGACGGCCGTGATGACCGCCGAGCGGGTTCAGGAGTATGGCGATATTGCCCGCTTTGGCATTGAGGAGTTTGTGGCCGATAACGTCATCATCCTGCGCAACGCGCTGGAAGAAGAGAAACGCCGGCGGACCGTAGAAATACTCAAGTTTCGGGGCGCTCCCCATCAAAAAGGGGAATTCCCCTTTACCATCGTGCCCAACCAGGGTATTGTGGCTATTCCGCTGTCCGCTATCGAGCTAAAACAACAATCATCTAATATTCGCGTCACTTCGGGCAGTTCCGAGATGGACAAGATGTGCGGCGGCGGTTTCTTCCGCGACTCCATTATTCTGGTCTCCGGAGCGACCGGCACCGGCAAAACCTTGCTGACCACTCACTTTATTGCCGGCGGGACCAACAACAACGAACGCTGTCTATTGTTTGCCTTTGAAGAAAGCCGGGAGCAGCTCTTTCGCAATGCCGGCGGCTGGGGCTTTGACTTTGAACAGATGGAACAGGCGGGGCTGCTAAAGGTGGTCTGCGCCTACCCGGAGATGGCCGGTTTGGAAGATCACCTACTCAATATGCGAGCGGCGATTACGGAATTCCAACCCCATCGCATAGCGGTAGACAGTCTATCGGCTATCGAGCGCATCTCAACTATCAAGGGCTTCCGTGAATTTGTCATCGGGCTGACCTCTTTTATCAAACAAAAAGAGATCATCGGGCTGTTCACCGCCACCACGCCCACCTTGGTAGGGGGAACATCAATTACCGAAGCGCATATCTCCACCATTACCGACTCCATTATTCTGCTGCGCTACGTGGAGATGTTTGGAGAGATGCGCCGGGGGTTAACCGTCCTCAAAATGCGCGGCTCCATCCACGACAAAGATATCCGCGAGTTTGTGATCGATAACCAGGGGATGCACATCGGCAAGCCCTTCCGCAACGTGGCCGGTATTCTGGTTGGCAATCCAACCCAAATTGCGCCTGAAGAAATAGACCGCATCAGCGGTCTGTTTAGCCAAGAATAACGGTATCTATTCAGCAGGCCATTCACCCGGCTGGACCAGCATCGCGCCGAAGGGTATGGTCTGGGATTGTCTATTGTCCGGCGCATTGTGGAAAAGCAGGGCGGACAGATTGGCGTCGAGAGCGATGGCGTCCCCGGCCAGGGATGTACCTTTAGCTTTACTTTGGCTACCATCCCTACTGATATTGACGATTAGGACTTGCGGGCGTATTTGACCCCAACTGCGTAAGTTCTAAAGATAACCTATGGAAAAAATAAATGGGAATTTTATCCAGACTCATTCTTGAAGCCGGTAAACAAGGGATCGAACTCGCCCTGTTTGTAATCCTACCCATCATGCTCGTGATGTTTACGGTGATTAGATTACTCGAACGGATGGGGGTGATGCGCGTCCTGGTAAGAGTCTTTGAGCCGATTTTGAAACCATTCGGGGTGCCCGGGCTGGGCGTAGTAGCGATGCTTCAAATGCTTCTGGTTAATTTTGCCGCACCCATGTCCACGCTATCCATCATGGACCAATCACGTGTTAGTGATAGACACCTTGCCGCCACATTCGCTCTGGTATTGTGCCTGCCGCAGGCTAATGTCGTGTTCCCCCTCGCGCCCTTTGGGTTAAACGTTGTGGCGACTTGGGTCATTGGACTGGTCGGAGCGCTTACCGCTGCGGCTTTTACATTCTATCTTTTTATGCCGAAAGACTCAGATTCAACCTCAGAGCTTGAGCCAATCCAAGATTACGACCAGCCAGCATCGGAGAGCCTGCTTGATATGATTCGATCGGTGGGTAAGGAATCATGGGAATTGGCGTTTGGCGCTATTCCGTTTCTGGTTTTGACCTTATTAATGGTTGGATTACTGGACAAAACCCATGTTACAACGCTACTAACGGCGCTATTTGCGCCGGTTTTCGGAATATTTAGTATAAACAGTCAGATATTCTTACCTGTCCTCACCAAATTTATCGCCGGCGGCACCGCTATGTTCGGTGTACTCGTCTCATTTCTTGACCAAAACCTTGTATCGATACTTGATGTCAACAGGATTGCCGGCCTGATAATACATCCCTTAGATTTGGCCGGGATAGCCATTTTAACGGCGGCAGGTCCCAGATTACCGCGCCTGCTTCTCCCCGCGGCGGCTGGAGCCGGCATCGGTATTGCGGTTCGCACCATGCTTCATTTGCTTTGGTTTTGAAAGAAACCTTGCTGGCCCGTAATCGCGTAATTTTGGGGCGTTAGCGGATTTTCGTCTACAGTGAGAGAGAGCCTCACCACCGCTCAATGAATTTTAATGTCAACGCCACCGTTGGCATTTTTTGTTGCATTCGTCATAATTACGGTCTTAATAAGATTTATCCGCCTTCGGCGCCAGCCAAGCATAAGCGGCGCTCAGTGAAGGGATAAGATTCGGCGCGCAGAAAAGTTCATTTTGTGAGAATTCATAAGGTGCTGTATGCAGAATGGTCCGTTTTGCGAGAATTCGTATGGTGCTGCATGCAGAATGGTTCGTTTTGCGAGAATTCGTATGGTGCTGCATGCAGAATGGTTCGTTTTGCGAGAATTCGTATGGTGCTGCATGCAGAATGGTTCATTTTGCGAGAATTCGTATGGTGCTGTATGCAGAATGGTTCATTTTGCGAGAATTCGTAAGGTGCTGCACGCCGAGGTATACGATCACGGTCGTGATCAAAGGGTCTAGCGCGCCGAGTAAAGGTTCTGGGTTCTATTGTTGCTGCGATAGGCCGGGGAAAATGCTACTGCGTAAGTCAGATCTAACTCCAGTTGCCACCGGTCCGCGAACAAGACCTGACAGGTTTTCAAACGGGCCTTAATGCGACTAAATTTCCCGAATTGGCCTAATTTTTCTCGGAACGGTAATCCCAAAACCTGTCAGGTCTGATGGGTGGCAACTTGAGCCAGTCATAAAAGTTCGACGGTGAGCTGGCTGACTCCTGTCTCCGGCACCACTAAAGTGCCTTGCTCGTAGGTGTTGCGGCTGCCGCCGCTGACCGTCGCTACGGATGAGACGCCGCGCAGCAGTACGCGCCACGGTTTGGTGGCGTTGTCGGCTTGGATGTGCAGTATGTTGCCATCGCGCCGGACGTGTAGGGTGATGTCCGCCTCGCCTTGTATCGTGGGCGCCGTGGCCGAGGCGGACGCGCCTTCGGCCAGGTCGAAGAGGTGGAAGGTCACGTTGTCAGCCAGATCGTAGTCGGGGCGCGTGTCGGTGCTGCCGACGGGGATGATGCTGTTGGGGCGCACCCACAACGGCAGGCTGAAAAAGTCGTAGCTGTCGCGCCGCCAGCCGCCCCCTTCAACCGTTTCGCCGGTGAGGAAGTGAGTCCAGCGGCCGGCCGGCAGGTAGTAATCGACGACGTTATCGGCGCGGAACACGGGCGCAACCAGCAGCGAATCGCCCAGCATGTACTGGCGGTCGAGCGTGTCGCAGCCGGGATCATCGGGGAATTCCAGCACCATCGCGCGCATGGTGGGCAGGCCGAACTGGTGGGCCTGCACCGCTGCGCCGTAGAGGTAGGGCATCAATCGACATTTGAGTTGGGTGAAGTGACGCAGCACATCCACCGCTTCGTCATCGAACAGCCACGGCACGCGGTAGGAGCCGCTACCGTGCAGCCGGCTGTGCGAGGAGAGCAGGCCGAAGCCGCACCAGCGTTTGTAGACCTCGGCCGGGGCGGTTTGCTCAAAGCCGCCGATGTCGTGACTCCAGAAGCCAAAGCCGGACAACGACAGCGACAGCCCGCCGCGCAGGCTTTCGGCCATCGACTCGAAGGTGGCGGTGCAATCGCCGCCCCAATGGACCGGGAACTGCTGGCCGCCGGCGGTGGCGGAGCGGGCAAAGACCACCGCTTCGCCGGGGCCGCGTTCTTCAAGCAGCAGGTCGAAGACGGTCTGGTTGTAGAGCTGGGTGTAGTAGTTGTGCATCTTCAGCGGGTCGGAGCCGTCGTGGTAGACGACGGTGGTGGGGATGCGCTCGCCAAAGTCGGTTTTGAAGCAGTCGACGCCCATATCCAGCAGGCTGCGCAGCTTATCCTGAAACCAACGACAGGCCGCGGGGTTGGTGAAATCGACCAGCCCCATCCCCGCCTGCCAACGATCCCACTGCCAGACATCGCCATTGGGTTTTTTGACCAGGTAGCCGTGGGCCATCCCTTCATCAAATAGGGCGGAACGCTGGGCGATATAAGGATTGATCCAGACGCAGATGTGCAGGCCGCGCTCCTTGAGCCGCTGTAGCATGCCTTCGGGGTCGGGGAAAGCGGCCCGGTCCCATTCCAGGTTAGTCCAGTGGAACTCCTTCATCCAGAAGCAGTCGAAGTGGAAAACGTGCAGCGGGATGTCACGGTCGGCCATGCCTTGCACAAAGCGGGTGACGGTGGCTTCGTCATAGTCGGTGGTGAAGGAGGTGGAGAGCCACAGGCCAAATGACCAGGCCGGCGGCAAGGCCGGGCGGCCGGTGAGCGCGGTATAACGGGTGAGCACCTCTTTGGGCGTGGGGCCGTTGATGATGAAATAATCGAGCGTCTCGCCCGGCACGCTGAACTGCACCCGCTCCACTTTTTCAGAGCCGACCTCCAGCGAGACCCGCTCGGGGTGGTTGATAAAAACGCCGTAGCCGCGATTGGTCATGTAAAAAGGGATGTTTTTGTAAGCCTGTTCGCTGCTGGTGCCGCCGTCTTCGTTCCACAGGTCGACCACCTGCCCGTTTTTGATGAAGGGCGTGAAGCGTTCGCCCAGGCCGTACACGTATTCGCCCACGCCGAGATCGAGCTGTTCGTGGATGTAGCGACCTTCCGGGGTGTCGACATAGCCCATACCGCGCCAGTTGCTGCGGGTCAGCAGGCGGGAGTCATCGAGATAATCCACCCGCCAGTCCGGGCCTTTGTCCACGCGCACGGTTAAGCTGCCGCTGGTGAGGCGGGCGAAGTCGGTTTCGTTCTTGATGCACAGGTTGGAGGTGGGCTGAGTGTTCAGCGCGAAGGTTGGCGATAACGGGCGCTGCCCTTTGTAATGCCACATCTGCACGCGGATAACATCCGGCATCGGGGATGAGAAGCGCACGGTCAACAGGCCGGTGTTGAGGACGTCGCCCCGCTGGGTGAGCCGTTTGGTGACGCCGTAAACAATGAGCGCATCCGGCTCCATTTCGATGTCGTGGACGTGGATGGGGAAGTGAGGAGTTACCCCCTCGCGGAAATGCCAATAACCGTCTGTAAATTTCATGGGTAAGATTCCTTAAATTATTTGCTAGAGCCGGACATAATGCCTTTGGTCAGCGTTCGCTGGAACAGCAGGAAGAAGATGAAAGCCGGAAAAACGCCCAGAAAAGCGGCGGCACTTTGGGTGGTGATGACCATACCGCGTTCGCCGCGAGCCAGCGCCATCGCAATAGGCACCGTCTGGTTATCGTTGGAAATGAGGAAGATGAGCGGCAGGAAGAAGTCGTTCCAGGTCCAGATGAAAAAAAAGACAAACAGCACCGACAGCGTCGGCCAGCTCAGCGGGATGACGATTCTGAGTAACAGTTGCAGCTTGTTACAACCGTCCAGCCGAGCGGATTCCAGAATATCCTGATTGAAGGTGCGGAATACGGAAGAGAGCAGGTAGGTGCCAAAGGCCGTGTGCAGCGCCGCCGTGATCAAAATGATGCTGAGACGGGTGTTGTACAGGTCGATCTGGTTGAATAGGTAGTAGAGCGGGTAGGCCAGCGATTCGGGCGGCAGGGCAATGGCCATCAAGAAGAAGAGCAAAAAGAAGGTGCGCCCGCGTATCCGGCCGATGCCCAGCGCAAAAGCGTTGAACAGTGAGAGCGTGACCGCCAGCAGCGCCGTAGAACTGCTGATCAGCAGGCTGTTTATCAGCTTGGTGGAGTAATCCGTTAGCGCCCAGGTGGTGTTGATGGCTTCCAGATCGAACCCGCTGGGCAAACTGAACGGCCCATTGGCCAGGTATTCCGACTCGGTTTTGAATGAGTTGATGGTGATCATAAAAAACGGAAGCAGCATCAGCAGCAGGAAAATCAGTAGGGCCAACAACGCGCCATACCTGATCAGCGCATCAGACCGGTTTTTCTTGACAGATACTTCCGTTGACGTGTGAGCGGTCATTGCCTTAGTCCTCCTCTTGCTGGTTTTGCGCCCTAATGAAGAAGAACGTCATCAGCAGCACAATCAATGTTAAAACGGTGGCCATAGTCGCGCCATAGCCGACATTTGAGATTTCAAAGAAGTTCTTCCAAGCAAAGTAGGAGGCCACCGTGGTGGCGTTGCCCGGCCCGCCGCTGGTCATGGCGTAGATAGGGCCAAACGTTTTTAGCGCGGCGATGGTGGTGGTTAACACCACAACGGCAATTTCCGGCTTGATCATGTAGACCGTGATATGAATCAGCGTTTGAAACCAGTTGGCGCCGTCGATTTTGGCGGCCTCGTACACCTGGGGATCGACCCGCTGCAAGCCGGACATAAAAATCACCAGCGGGTAGCCGATCTGGAACCAGACCAGCATCAACATCACGGACGGCAGGGCCGTTCGGGCATTGCCCAACCAGTTTTGCGTCCACGCCTCCAGCCCAATCGCCGTCAACAGCGAGTTCAGCACGCCCCAATCCGGCTGAAAAATCCACTTCCAGACAATGGCCGCCACGACTATCGGCACAATTTGGGGCAGGTAAAAGCCGGCCCGCAAAAAACTGGCCCAGCCGGTTCCCAACCGCTGGCTGATAAAATCGTACAGGATGACCGCCAGCAGCAAGCCGATAATGGTCGGGATGATGGTCATGGCGATGATCAGCAGCAGGTTGTTCTTGAAGGATGCCCAGAAAACCGCATCGCCCATTGCCCGCTGGTAATTGGCCAGCCCAATCCATTCGGGCGCACCAATCCCCTGCCACTTGGTAAAACTGATGCCGATATTCGACACAAACGGCAGGATAATCAGCAGCAGGAAAATGGAGATACCGGGGATTAAAAACCAGCCGTAACCGGAGTCCTTGTAAGATTTTGTCTGTTGTGGCTGGGCCTGGTTTTTGTCGGATAAAAAGACGTTTTGAGCCATAATACTGTCAATCTCCCGGAAGGACGGGATCGCGGGTGTGATCCCGCCCTTCCCTTTGTGGCCGGTTACAAGCCGGCATTCAACTTATTCCAGAGTGCTTTTGTAGTCTTGCCAGGGGCCGGCAATTTGATCCAGGAAGGCGTCCGTGGTGACGGAGCCGTCGATCAACTGCTGCAACGCACCGCCCAAAACATCCATGTAACCCGGTGCGGGCCAATCGGGATAGAAGGCCAGGCCGTCTTTTTCTACAATTGAAGAAAAGGCTTCGTTCAGCTCTTGGTTCTTTTCATTTTCAATCTGGCTCAGGTCAGCATTAATCGGAATGCCGCCGGCGTTGGCCATCAGCGTCTGTACTTCTTCGCCCAGGGTGATGTCGAGGAACTCATAGGCCAGGTCTTTGTTCTGGGCGCTTTCCGGCACCACCAGCAGGTTGCCACCGGAGCCGGTGTTGAAGGTTTTGCCGGGCATCAGGAAAATGCCCCACTCGAAGTCGCTGATTTGATTCTGGAAGTTACCAAATTCCCAACTGCCGGTCAGCATCATGGGGAAGTTACCTTGCACAAAGGCCGCCGTGGCGTCATCCTGAATCACGCCGTTGGCATTGTCGCCGTAGTAGCCTTTGGCCACGTGTTCGGCAAAGCGTTCCGCGCCAAAGGTGAAGGCCGGGCCGTGGAAATCGAGATCGCTTTTGAAGAGCTGATAAGCTTCAACCATGTCGCGGTCGCCTTCATACAGCGCCAATTCGTAAAAGTTCTGGGTTACCGGCCACACGCTGCCCGCGCCCAGAGAGATCGGCACCACACCGGCTTCCACAAAGGTATCGGCCACCGCTTCAAACTCTTCCAGCGAGGTGGGGACTTCCAGGCCGTATTCATCAAACATATCTTTGTTGTAGTAAACCATCACAAATTCGCCGTAGGTGGTGATGCCGTACAGCGGGCCGTCGCCCATAATGCCGTTTTCGTCGTAGCGGGCGGTGGTTTGCAGGCTGGTGCCCAGTAGATCGTTCCAGCCGCGTTCTTCGGCCACGTCGGTCAGGTCGGTGAGCAAGCCCTGTTTGGAGTACAGGCCGGCGGTGGCGTTCCCTTTGTTAACTTCCATCACGTCGGGCGCTTCGTCGGTGTTGAGGATCATCTGGGCGGTTTGCTGGATCTGCTCGAAAGTTTTTAATTCAAATTCAACGGTGACATTGGGGTGGGTTTCTTCAAAAATTTCCTGCGCTCTGGCCCAGGCATCGCCGGTGGCGCTGCCCGGTTCCTCGTAGTGCCAAATTTTGAAAACGCGCTGTTCTTCTTCAGCAGCCGGTGCGGCTTCTTCGGCCGGAGCCGCTTCCTCGGCCGGTGCGGCTTCTTCGGCCGGCGCGGCATCACTAGGGGGTTGGGGGGGCGGGGTGGCGCTCCCACAGGCGGCAAGGGTCACCATCAGGATCAAAACGAAGATAAAGGTCAATTTATTTGAAAACTTGATTTGCATCTCAATTCTCCATTGTACGATTTGCGTTGATAAAAAAGGTTTTTGGTTGATCTTTACGTTGATCTTTACATAGAAACAGGGTCAAATTCTTTGGGTATGAGCCTCCTCCTTCCAGTAAAGTAAAAAAGACAGGTTACTTTCCCGGCCTTGACCCCAACCCCTGCCTATTCGAGTATGCAAATCGTGGGAAAAGCGATACAATGAGGACAGGCGAGCAAGGGTCACTTTCTCGTTGAGAAAGCCGATGCTATTGCTTGGCTAACTTGGGGGGATACCGGATTACTTGGCGGTAGGCGGTATCTCCCACTTTCTTTTTTTAGATTTTGACGTCATTTATTTTTTCAGTAATTCAACCCTCTCTGCGGGGCATTGCCCTGAGCTTTCACGGACGACCAGCTTGCATGGAATGAGTCTTTCGGAGATTTCTTTTTTTTCCCCCTCCAATTGATGAATGAGCATCTCTGTGGCCAGGCAGCCTAACTCATAGGCCGGTGCTTCGGCGGCGGTGATGGTGGGGATGGTCATTTCGGCGGCTCGCGCCGAAGATACCACGGCCACAATTGAAAAGTCAGTGGGGATGCGCCAGCCCCGGTCGGCAATGGCCCGCAGGATGCCGGGGACAGCGCGATCATTCATCACAATGACGGCAGTGAGGTTAGGGTCTTCGGCCAGCAAATCGTTAACGGCGTTGTAGCCATCTTCCGACGACGCTTCACAAAATCGGGTTGTTCCGTGCAACCCGTTCGCCTCAATCGTTTCCAAAAAACGGGTCTGCGCTCGAACCGCCGGTCCATAACCGGCCTCAAATTCTTCGCGGGCGTGGTTGAGAAAGCCGATGTGCGTATGCCCCAACCCCATCAAATGCTCGATGACGGTCTGCATCGTCTGGCCGAAATCAATATCAACATGATTGATCTCACTGTTGTCGGCGCACCGGCCGATCATCGCAAACGGGAAATCGATGGTTCTCAGCAGTTCGATGCGTTCATCCTGATCGTGAATCTCCATCACCACTACGCCATCCACCAATCCTTGCTGCATCAACTGCTGCAATTCGGCCGCGCTCCTAATTTCAGTTGACCACAACACCAGGTGATACCCATTTTCTCGGGCCGCGTTGGCGGTGCTGAGTACAAATTCCAGCTCGGTCAGGCCCAGGCCCCGCTTGGCCGCCGGAAACAGCAGGGCGATGATCCGGCTCCGCTTGCTGGCCAGCCCCCGCGCCAACGCATTGGGGCGATAGCCAAGCTCCTCCATCGCGGCAAAAATGCGCTGCCGGGTTTCATCCGAAATGGGGCGCGTGCCGTTGATGGCATACGATACAGTGCTGAGAGCCACGCCGGCGTGCCGGGCGACATCCTGCATGGTTGGCATTAGATCTCCTCAAAACAATTCATCGAAACGTTTAGTCGAAGCGCGTAGTCGAAACGCTTCGATAGTATATCATAGGCAGATACACTTGTCAAGTAGTAAAATTGGCTATTTTGCCCTTAAGAAGACCGCTTTCAATCTAAAGCCGGGCTTTGATGCTGTGGGTTACAAAGAAGTTGAGGTACAATCGAAGTGTAATTCACTCAATAGTAAAAGCCATGTTCGAAGGAATATCAATGACCAACTTCTTGAAAGACAGTCAATTCATCATCGGCATGATTCACGTCGATGCGCTGCCGGGGACGCCGAAATATCAGGGTTCGATGGCCGATATCATCGCCAAAGCCAAGGTTGAGGCCGAACTTTACCGGCGGGCCGGTATCGATGTGCTGATGATCGAGAATATGCACGATGTACCCTATGGCCGGCAGGTGGGGCCGGAGATAGTGGCAGCGATGACGGTGCTGGGCTACGAGGTCAAGAACAGCAGCGGGCTGCGCTGTGGTCTGCAAATTTTGGCGGCAGCTAATCGAGAGGCGCTCGGCGCGGCGCAGGCGGCGGGTCTCGATTTTGTGCGGGCTGAAGGCTTTGTCTTTGCTCACATCGCCGATGAGGGTTTTATCGACGGGAGCGCGGCCGATCTGCTGCGCTATCGCCGCCAAATTGGAGCGGATGATATTTTGGTGCTGACGGACATCAAAAAGAAGCACAGCGCCCACGCCATTACCGCCGATGTCGATATTGTGGAGACGGCCCACGCGGCGGAATTCTTCTTAAGCGACGGCGTGATCGTGACCGGCATCAGTACCGGCGTAGCCGCCAGTCCGGAGGAGTTGGCCCAGGTCAAGGCCGCGGTCGATATTCCGGTGCTGGTCGGCTCCGGGGTGACGCTGGACAATGTCGATCAGTACTTGGCCGTGGCCGATGCGTTGATCATCGGTTCGTACTTCAAACAAGGCGGCCACTGGTCGCAGGGGGTCGATGTGGAGCGGGTTGAGGCGTTTATGGCAAAGGTCAATCGGCTGCGGTAAGAGAGATTGGAGATTGGTAATTTGTAACTGGTAATTGGCTATCCAGTCTCCAATTACCAGTTACTATTTACCACTTACTCCCGTGGCAAGGGATGCGTATTCGTAAAAATCCAAGCGGCGGTATGCAGCAGCGACACCGCGATCACCACCAAACCGCTCTCTTTCAACAACTGTCGATCCGGCAGCGCCCGCACGAGCAAGTAACCCGCCAACAGACTGTACACGAAAGCCGACGGCGCGAACAAATCCCAATCCTTGCGCCCGCCGTAGTCGGCGTTCCACAGCCAGGTAAAGAGAACGTACATCGCGGCGGTTAAACCCAAAACGTAACCAAAATCCCGCTCGGCCTCGGTCTCGAACAAGGTTAGCCCAAACCACCCCGTGGCCGCCAAGGTCAGCACAATCAAGGGCAGGCCAAACGGGGCAATCAGAAAATGAATGTTCAACCAATCGATCAAATGGGCGGTGGAAAACATGGTGTAGGGTTGATACTTCGCCCACTCCGGATCGATGCTAAAGAGCGGCACAAACCAAACGCCGTCGCCGCCGCCGGGGCGATCGACGCCGGTTAAGGCCGACACCCCATGCCCACCGCTTTCCATCAGGGCGAAAACCCCCGCGCCGATCAGCAGCGGCGGCAGTACGGTCTGAGCCACGGCCCCCACCAGCGAAACCCGGCCGCGCCGCCAGCATAAAAAACTGAGCAGCCACAGCCCCGGCCAGATAAAAACGGTCGAAGGGTGAAAGGCGTTGGTCACGGCCAAGCCCAACACCGGCCAGACCGGCGGCAGCCGGCCTTGTAGGGCCAGCCAGGCCAGAAACAGCGTCCCCAACAGCAGCAGCGAGATAATGACATAATTCTCTACATAGCCGAAAAAGAGCTGCATCGATCCCGTGGTCAGCAACAGGCCGGCCAGAATAGCCGACTCCAGCGGATCGCGGCCCAGGTGCGAGGTGAAGACCAGCAATACGTAAACGAAGATCATCCCACAGATAATACTGACCGTGGCGTAAACTGTCTCCACGGGCCAGCCCAGCAGTGGATCGGCCACAAACTGCCACAGCCGCTGATGGAGAAAGACCGTTAGCGGCGCTTGCCAATTATAGATGACCCGCAAATCCAAATCCGGGTAGGACAGCGCCACCGACAGCAAATAACTGTCGCCCCAGCGCAGGTGTCGCAATCGAGCCAGCCAAAAAAGGACGCTCGACAGCAAAGCCACGGCCGCAAACCAGCGATGTTTAGCCTGTTTGGCCGGCAGCGCCAGCCACAGCCGGTGAATGGCCCGGCTGATGAGATCGTTAACGGGTGAAATAACCAGCGTTCCGACCAACAAAGCCAATCCCCACGCCAACCAGGTCGGCAAAAACGTGTACGGCCACAAACTCCAGGCCGTCTCCTCCGGCAGCGTGGCGGCGGCTAGATGGAGAGTCAACACCACCAGCGCCCAGACGCGGATCGCGCCGGCTAGCCATAGTTGGGCCGGCGCTGTTTTTTCATAGAGGGTGTCTAATGATTTCAGATGCGTTGTCATAAATAGCTCAGTCTAAGATGGGTTCAGTTTCCTGACCGAGATCTATTACCGCCATAGTAGTCTGCGCATTGGAACCACTTTTTCAGCCAAATCGCAAAAACTGGACCCATCTATTGATGCTGAGCATTTTACATCAACTTCCCTCATCTACCGAACCATCACGCTGAACCTATCAAATTTGATTGACTCACCACAATTGACTATAATGAGCGCAAATAACTATATGAGTCGTTTTTTCGTCAGAGATATTTGGATTTTTGGTAAGAGAGTCTTATCGATCAATCCTGATATCACCCGGTTGAACGAAAATTTGGATATTTCACCCTTACGCTGGCTTGATAGGGGTATAAAATTAAAGAAGGAAGTTGGAAAACTTCCTTCTTGGATAAAGTAACAGAATTTATTGGGTAACAACGTGTAGTTATACACTAGTTGACTATGGCGTCTCGGGGTTTGGAGCGATTCCATACCACAGTATGAGTATGACCTTCCAGGTAGCTGATTGTTTTAGTCAACTGTTCGATTTGGGCTTGCAGCGCATCGATCTTTTGCTCCGTTATATTATCGGGAGCCGTAATCGATAGGGCTAAGTCAGCCGGCCAAGTCAATGGTAAAACAACTCCGAAAGCCGCCAGTTGTTCTTGCAAAGCTCTAAGTTGATCGATATATAGCTTTACCAATTGAGCGGTTAAACCGACATAACTCTTAGCAATTTGCTCAACGAACTTTATTCCCATATCGGCGATCGGGTTTTGGTACATTTTTCCTCCATTGGCTACCAAACGATTAGTTGAGGGTTAAAGTTCTCCTACTTACAATATCAATAGTTTACATTTTTAGGTTACATTTGAGTTACAATTAAGGCGCGGTAAAATTTAGGCACCAGGTGATGAAGTGACTATTTACTTATCACCACAACGACGTTAAGTTATCTCGATGAGAGAGTAGAGGCAATGAAAGCTTAATCCTATCCAAACCCAACTGTGGGCTAGCCCTGCTGTTCAACCTCGCCTTTCTCCCTTATTCAAACGCCCTGCATTGACTCCACGTTATTAGCCCACCGTCACAAGTTGGATATTTCTGCGCTCATCTATTCCCGTTCTTAATGTCATTATAATAGACGCCAATGAAGACGTGAGTTTCTGGGTCATTTGGTCGGTTGAAACTCAACAAGTTAACATGAGTAAAACCATTTTAACCACTGGTGTATCTGGCTAGGTTTTGCACCAGGCTTGAAATTGTAGACAAAATTTTTATTTAGTAACAAATAGAGAGACGGAGTTAAAAAAATATGGAGGGAATGAATGACAACTGAATCTCAAAGTAAACAGAATGGTCGCCTCTTAAGTGAATTTCCACCACCAACCTACGAGGCCTGGCGCGAAGCAGTCGACGCGCAGTTAAAGGGTGCTCCCTTTGAGAAAAGATTGGTCACCAAAACATACGAGGGCATTGATGTCCAACCCCTCTACCGCCAAGAGGACTTGGAAGGGTTGTCCCATCTAGCCTATCTACCCGGCTTTCCTCCTTACGTGCGGGGAGGCGACGCGCTGGGTAACAACCAGAACGCGTGGCTAATTTGCCAGGAAATCCCCTATAGTACGGCTGAAGAGTTCAATCAAGCCATCCGCTATGATTTAGAGCGGGGACAAACCGCCGTTAACCTGCGCCTTGATAAAGCCACCCTGCTGGGTCAAGACCCGGACGAAGCCCAAGTGGGCGACGTGGGTTTGGGCGGCGTCTCCATTGCTACGGTTGATGATTTAGCCAAAGCCTTGGACGGCATCGACCTGACAAAAACCCCGCTTTACATTCAATCCCATTCAGCGGCCATGCCAACCATGGCCCTGTTGATGGCCTTAGCCAAGAAGAAAGGGATCGCCACCGACTCATTGCAAGGCGGCATCGAAATGGACCCGTTGGGTATTTTGGCCCGTGAGGGCGATTTTCCCCGCTCGGTTGCCGGCGCTTACGATGTGATGGCGCAGATGATCACCTGGGCCAAAGATAATGCGCCCCAACTGAAGATCGTGACCGTCCACGGTGAACCTTACGCCGACAGCGGCGCCAGCGCCGTCGAGGAGTTGGGCTATGTGCTGGCCACCGCCACCGAATACCTGCGCGAGATGGTCGCCCGCGGGTTGGCCGTCGATGACGTTGCGCCCCGGATGCGCTTCTCCTTCGCCGTCGGCTCCAACTACTTTATGGAAGTCGCCAAACTGAGAGCCGCCCGGATGGTTTGGGCCAAAGTAGTCAAAGCCTTCGGCGGCAGCGAAGCCTCGCAGAAAATGACCATGCACGTCCGCTCAGGCTACTGGAACAAAACCATCCACGACACCTACGTCAACATGCTGCGCACCACCACCGAAGCCTTTGCCGGAGCCGTAGCCGGCTGCGACAGCATGCACACCGCCCAATTTGACGAAGCCATTCGCCCGCCCGATGAATTCTCGCGGCGGATTGCTCGCAATACCCAGTTGATTATCCAACAGGAAGCCCACGTCACCAAAGTGGTCGATCCGGCCGGCGGTTCCTGGTATGTGGAAAAGTTGACCGACACGGTTGCCCGCAAGGTTTGGGAACTGTTCCAAGGTGTTGAAAAAATGGGCGGTATGTACGCCGCTTTAAAGGAAGGTGCGCCGCAGAAACAAGTTGCGGCTACGGCCGAAGCGCGCTTGAACAGTTTAGCCAGTCGCAAAGATGTTTTGGTCGGCACCAACAAATACGCCAACATTCTCGAAGAACTCCCCGCCGCCAAACTGCCCGACTACGCAGCGCTTCATGCCAAACGGGCCAAGTATGTCGGCGATTACCGCACCGCTCCCGGCGGCGCCGGCGAAACGAATGTCTTGGACAAACTGTCTCAGATTCTTGACGGTGACGACGAATCAGCGATGGGTCTCGCCATCGCCGCCGCTGTTGCCGGCGCAACGCTGGGCGAGATTGCCCGCACGCTGCGCAAAGGCGACGAGGATAAAGCGTCGGTGCAGCAGTTGTGCGTCCATCGAGGCTCGTATCAGTTCGAGGAACTGCGGGCCTTCTCCGAAGACTATTTGCAGAAGACGGGCCACCGGCCGCAAGTGTTCCTGGCTAATATGGGGCCGATTCCGCAGCACAAACCCCGCGCCGACTTCTCCACCGACTTCTTCCAGGTGGGTGGCTTTGAAGTGTTGACCAACAACGGGTTCGATTCGCCGGAAGCGGCGGCCCAGGCCGCGCTCGGCTCCGGCGCGCCGGTAGTGGTCATCTGCTCGACCGATGCCGACTACCCGAATGTGGTCGCGCCCATCACCCAAACCATCAAAGCGGCCAGTCCGCAAACCACCGTCATTGTGGCCGGCTATCCCGCCGACCAAATCGAGGCGCACAAAGCCGCCGGGGTCGATGACTTCATTCACGTCAGAGCGAACACCTACAAAATCTTAGCGAATTTGCAATCAAAGTTGGGGGGTGCATAACCATGAGCCAATCACCAGATTTCACTTCAATCAATTATGATGACGTTACGTTTGACGCGGTCGATGAAGCGACCTGGCGCAAGCAGGTCGAAGCCGAAACCGGTATGTCGGTCGAAGATTTGGCATGGAAGACGATGGAGCAGATCGATGTCAAACCCCTCTACACCCAGGCCGATCTAGCCGGTCTGGAACATCTCGGTTACTTCTCCGGGCTGCCGCCGTTCTTACGCGGTCCGTACGAAACCATGTACGTCACCCGCCCCTGGACGGTGCGTCAGTACGCCGGTTTCTCCACAGCGGAAGAAAGTAACGCTTTCTATCGCCGTAACCTGGCCGCCGGTCAAAAAGGGTTGTCGGTGGCGTTCGACCTGGCTACCCACCGAGGCTACGACTCCAGCCATCCGCGCGTGGTCGGTGACGTGGGGAAAGCCGGGGTGGCCATCGACTCGATCTTGGATATGAAAATCCTGTTCGATAGCATCCCGTTGGACAAAATGTCGGTGTCAATGACTATGAACGGCGCAGTGCTGCCGGTGATGGCGTTCTACATCGTGGCCGCCGAAGAGCAGGGCGTCAAGCAATCGCAACTGACCGGCACCATCCAAAACGATATTCTCAAAGAGTATATGGTACGGAATACCTACATCTACCCGCCCCTGCCCTCGATGAAAATTATCGCCGACATCTTTGCCTTCACGTCGCAAAATATGCCTCGCTTCAACAGTATCAGTATCTCCGGCTACCACATGCAAGAAGCTGGAGCCACCGCCGATTTGGAAATGGCCTACACCCTGGCCGACGGTCTGCAATATGTCCGTACCGGTATTGCCGCCGGCATGGATGTTGATAAATTTGCGCCGCGCCTCTCCTTCTTCTGGGCCATCGGCATGAATTACTTTATGGAAGTCGCCAAGATGCGGGCCGCCCGGCTGCTGTGGGCCAAGCTGATCAAGCAGTTCAATCCCAAAAACGCCAAGTCGATGTCGCTGCGAACGCACAGCCAGACCTCCGGCTGGAGCTTGACCGAGCAAGATCCGTTCAACAACGTCGTTCGCACCTGTATCGAAGCCATGGGCGCGGCGCTGGGCCACACCCAATCGCTGCACACCAACGCGTTGGATGAGGCCATCGCCCTGCCGACCGACTTCTCGGCCCGTATCGCTCGTAACACGCAGCTTTACCTGCAAGATGAAACTAGCATCTGCAAGGTCGTTGATCCGTGGGGCGGCTCCTACTATGTCGAGGCCCTGACCAACGCCCTGATGCACCGCGCTTGGGCGCACATCCAAGAAGTTGAGGAACTGGGCGGTATGGCTAAGGCCATCGAAGCCGGCGTGCCGAAACTGCGCATCGAAGAGGCTGCGGCGCGACGCCAGGCCCAAATCGACTCGGCCAAAGAGACGATTGTCGGGGTTAATCGCTATCGGCTGGCCAAGGAAGAACCCATCGAAATTTTGGAAGTGGATAACACCGCCGTACGCGAAGCCCAAATCAAGCGATTGGAAAGAATGCGCGCCGAGCGGGACGAGGCCAAAGTGCAGGCCGCGCTCAACGCGATCACCCATTCGGCGGAAACGGGCGAAGGCAACCTGCTGGGACTGGCCGTCGAAGCGACCCGTTCCCGCGCCTCGCTGGGTGAAATCTCCGATGCGATGGAGAAAGTCTTTGGTCGCCACAAAGCCGTCATCCGCTCGATCTCCGGCGTTTACAGCGCCGAGTTTGGCGACGACGACGTAGTGTCCGAAACCCGCAAAATGGCCGATGCGTTCGAGGCTCGCGAAGGGCGTCGCCCGCGTATCATGGTGGCCAAGATGGGCCAGGACGGCCACGACCGGGGCGCGAAAGTGATCGCCACGGCCTTTGCCGACTTGGGCTTTGACGTCGATATCGGACCGCTGTTCCAAACGCCGGAAGAAACGGCCCGCCAGGCGGTGGAGAACGACGTCCACGTGGTCGGGATGAGTTCCTTGGCGGCGGGGCACAAAACGCTCCTACCGCAGCTTGTCGAGGAATTAGCCAAACTAGGCCGTGAAGATATAATGGTGGTGATTGGCGGGGTTATCCCGGCCCAAGACTACGATTATTTGAAAGAACACGGCGCAGCGGCTATCTTTGGGCCGGGGACAGTTATTCCTGTGGCCGCCCAAAAAGTCCTGCAAGAAATCGATGCACGTTCAGCCGAACCAGCATAAGCGTTTATAGAGTTCGTGGAGTTTATGGAGTTTGTGGAGTTTATAGCGTTTTCAGATTGGCTAACTCATTAAACTCCATAACTCCATAACTCCGTAACTCTATAAACTCTATAAACTCTATAGGATTGGATTTTGTCTGAGGATAAACGGAAACCGGAATGGACGCCGGAAGGGGCCGGTGAAGAGTTTACCACGCATGTGATGAAAGGCGTCGAGGGAGGGCACGACGGCATGGCGGTTAAGCCGGCGGCCGCGGCCTCCCCCAAACCCCGCCCCCGGCGTCGCCAACTGTCGGTTGACGACTACGTGCAGGGCGTCTTGGCCGGCGATCGCATGATTTTGGGTCGGACGATCACCCTGGTCGAAAGTAACTCAATCGCGCATATGGATATGGCTCAGGCGGTGCTAAAGCAGTTGCTGCCGTACACGGGCAACTCCATCCGCATTGGGATTACGGGCGTGCCGGGGGTCGGCAAAAGCACTTTCATCGAGGCGTTTGGCTGCTATCTGCTGGAGCAGAAGCACAAAGTGGCTGTGCTGGCCGTCGATCCGACCAGTTCGCTCACCAAGGGTAGTATCCTCGGGGACAAAACCCGCATGGAACGCCTATCGCGGGAGACGGAAGCCTTTATCCGGCCTTCACCCACAGGCGGCATGCTGGGCGGCGTCACTCGCAAAAGCCGCGAGACGATGCTGGTCTGCGAGGCCGCCGGCTTCGATGTCATCCTGATGGAGACGGTCGGCGTGGGCCAGAGCGAAACGATGGTGCGCTCAATGGTAGACTTTTTTATGCTGCTAATGCTGGCCGGCGCCGGCGATGAACTGCAAGGCATCAAAAAAGGGATCATGGAACTGGCCGACACGCTGATCATCAACAAAGCCGACGGCGATAACGTGATGAAGGCCAAACGGGCGCGGGCTGAGTATAACCAGGCTATCCACTATCTGGCTCCGGCCACGGAAGGGTGGCAAACCAAAGCCTACATCTGCTCGGCCTTGATGAATACCGGTATTCCCGAAATCTGGGAAGTGGTCGAGAAGTTTCGCCAACAAACCGCCGCCTCAGGCGTTTTCGAAGCGCGACGCCGCGCCCAAATGGTCGATTGGGTGCATACGATGGTCGAAGAGCATCTCAAGAGCAGCTTTTTCAACCATCCGGGCGTCAAAGCCATTCTACCGAACGTGGAAAGTGCGGTGGCTGACGGCCGTCTGCCGGCGACCACCGCTGTCAAAAAATTACTGACAACTTTTGAAAACAATAGGGAAGAGGATAAATGAGTACAAAACTAAACCACATCGCAATCGTAGTTCATGACATCGATGAAGCCCTCAAAGTCTACAGCGAAACTCTTGGTTTGCCCTTACAAAAAGTCAATGAGGAACCGGCTGAGGCGGTTAAAGTGGCTTACATGCCCACAGCCACCGGTGAGGTGGAGTTGATCCAGCCGATTACGGATGACTCCGGCGTCGCCAAATTTTTGGCCAAAAAAGGCGAGGGGCTGCACCACGTCTGCCTCGAAGTCGACAACATTGATGAGAGTGTTAGCCAATTGGCCGCCGCCGGTCTGGAAGTTTTGGGCCAAGTTCGCACCAATAAACGCGGCGATAAATATATTTTCATCCACCCGAAATCATCACACGGCGTACTGCTCGAACTTTATGAGAAAGGCGAGTAGGACGTAGGACGTGGAACGTGAAAAAAGATAGCCCGTAATGCGTAGGGCGTAGTGAGGTGTAGCTTCAATACGCCCTACGAGCTACGCACTACGGCTTCATATTCCGTTTCACAAATAGGCACTCACTCTTGTACAACGTTTTCAGTTTCATCAAGCGAATTGGCCGTTTCTGGCGAAAGCCGGCCGATGTGCCTCGGCGATGCATTTTTGATGATCGATACGGCTGTATCATTCCACAACCGATTCCGACCCAGAGTTTAGGCACAACGTTCGATTTACAAGCGATGGCGAATAACTGCGGCTACGCCGGCGTCGAGAGCCAATGGTGGCACGTGCATCACTCTGCTCCTGCTTTTCAGGGTGGAATGGCTCAAAGTTGCCCCCACAGTTATCGGCCCGGCCAAATCGACCAGGCCAAACCGTGCAAGTGCCAACAGATGGATTTTTGGCAGGACAAGCTTAAAGCACACCAGGAGGCCGGCGAGTAACGTGTTAGGCGTTGACGAACGACAATTTGAGATGCGCTATGCACCCATCGCTTGCGGTTTACAGTTTTTTGTCGTCGGGTGCGCCCTAACGTCGGTTATTGCGGCGATATGGTATTTTCTGTTTAGATGACGATCCCGGTAATTCTGTCAACAGGCTCGCTCTTTAACTTTGATGTGGACACAGCCATGTGTCTGGCCAAAGAAACCGGTTTCGATGGGGTGGAGCTGATGGTCGATTGGCGGCGCGAAACCTACACGCCTGGCCATTTGCAGAAGTTAGTAGCCCGTTATGACCTGCCGATTTTGGCCGTCCACAGTCCTTTCAGAAAATCTTTTTTATCAGATTGGCCCAGCGATCCCATCGACAGCATCAAAGCCAGCGTGCATCTGGCCGAGACGCTGGGGGCGCAGACGGTCATTGTTCACCCGCCGGGGCGCTGGCTCAGGGTGCAAGGGCTGGTAACGATGCCGGACAGCAGCCGCAAAATATCGCTGCCGCTGCCGGTGGTGGGGCCGGGCAAGTTAGGGCATTGGCTGCGCCATGACTTGGCCGAGTTTCAGTCGAAAACGGCGGTCAAGGTCGCGATCGAAAATATGCCGTGTCGCCGGATTGGCCCCATTTGTATGGAGCCGCACTATTATCACCACCCGGATACACTCAGCCAGTTTCAGTACCTGACCTTTGATACCACACACGTAGGAACCCGTGGAACCGATTTGCTGGCTTTTTTTCAAAAAGTTGAGCCGCAGGTGGCCCACATTCATCTATCAAACTTTAACGGAAAGGAACACCAACTGCCCAAACACGGTTTTCTACCTTTAACTGATTTGCTAAAGCGGTTAAAAATGCAAGCGTTTCCGGGGTTAATCTCACTGGAGCTTAACCCCACGAGTTTACAAGCTGACGATGAGTCGAAGCTAAAAGAGAATTTACGAGACAGCCTATCATTCTGTTTGCAAGCGTTACAGTAAACGAAGCCGGTGAATTCTTGAACTCGAAACCATTTCAAACGGTATAAAAAAATATAGAGGAGGATCAATGTCAACCACGTTAGACAAAATAAAGGATTTGCGTGCCAAAAAAGCCGATCTCCAGAAAGGCGGCGGCGAGGAACGGATGAAGAAGCAGCACGAGAAAGGGCGCTTGACTGCCCGCGAGCGGATTGCTGCTTTAACCGATCCGGACACCTTTCAGGAGATGCACCTTTTTACCCGGCACCGAGCTACCCATTTTGGCATGGACAAGAAAACCATGCCGGCTGAAGGGGTCGTTACCGGCGTCGGTACGGTGGATGGCCGCCAGGTCTGTGTTGCTTCGCAGGACTTTACCGTGTCCGGCGGTACGGTCGGGGAGATGCACGCCGATAAAATCTGCCAGATTCAAGATATGGCCCTCAAAACCGGTTCGCCGGTCGTCATCATCAACGACAGCGGTGGGGCGCGGATTCAAGAGAGTGTTGGCGCGTTGAGCGGTTATGCTCGAATCTTTTATCGAAACGTGCTGGGTTCTGGGGTTATTCCGCAGATTGCCGTTATTGCCGGCCCGTGTGCCGGGGGCGCGGCCTACTCACCGGCGCTAATGGACTTTATCATAATGGTTAAGGGTGCGGAACTGTTTATCACCGGCCCGCAAGTGATTCGTCAGGTGACCGGTGAGCAAATCTCCGGCGAAGACCTGGGGGGGGCCGTCGCCCAGATGTCCAAGAGCGGTAATGTGCATTTCTTAGCCGAAAACGACGAGCACGCTCTTCAAATCTGTAAAAAACTGCTCAGCTTCTTACCAGCCAATAACCTGGAAGATCCGCCCGATTTTGGCACCGGCCATCTGGATATTTCCCCAGTCCCCGCGCTCAATTCGGTCATCCCAGACGGCGCCGCCCAGCCTTATGATGTCAAAGAGGTGATCAAACTGATCTTTGATAACGGCGATTTTCTGGAAGTGCAGGAGCTTTATGCCTCTAATGTGGTGATTGGTTTTGCTCGTTTGAACGGTCACACCGTGGGTATTGTGGCCAACCAGCCCAACTTTATGGCCGGGGTCTTAGATGTCAACGCCTCGGATAAAATTGCCGGCTTTGTTCGCTTCTGCAATACCTACAACATTCCACTAATTACATTTGTCGATGTGCCGGGTTATATGCCGGGTGTGCAGCAAGAGCACAGCGGGATTATTCGCCACGGGGCCAAGGTCTTGTTTGCCTACTCATCTGCCACTGTGCCGCTGCTCACCGTTATTTTGCGTAAAGCCTACGGGGGCGCTTATATTGCTATGTGCAGTAAAGATTTAGGCGCCGACCGGGTGGTGTCCTGGCCAACCGGAGAAATCGCGGTGATGGGCGCCGCCGGGGCAGTACCCATTGTTTACCGGAACGAAATCAAAAAAGCCGATGATCCGGCCGCAGCCCAGCAAGAGTTTGTTGCGAAATATCAAGAAGAGTTTGGTAATCCCTATCTGGCCGCCTCGCGCAACTTAATTGATGATGTGATTGAACCTCAAGACACACGTCGCTACTTAAGTTTAGCTCTGGAAAGCCTACGTACAAAACGCGAACTGAGACCGCAGAAAAAACACGGTCTCATCCCCATGTAAAAGCAAATCGTGTGAAAGGAGGAGGGACAATCCATGAATGGATTTTTAGTCGCACTTATCGGGATAAGCGTAGTATTTTTTGCTTTAGTGCTTATCTTTGTCGCTTTAACGCTCTTTGACCGCATTGATCGCTGGATGATTGAACGGAACAAAGAACCGGAACTAGAACCCGACGCATATAATTTACCCAAAGCAGCGGCAGCACCTGCACCCGCGCCTGTTGTGGAAGAAGGCATTTCAGCCGAGGTGGTAGCCGCGATCGGAGCAGCTATTGTGGCGGCCTTTGATCAGACGGTTCAGGTAAAAACGATTCGCTACCGGCGAGAAGCGGCGAATCCGCAGTGGCATTTGCAGGGCCGAGTGGCACACGTGAGTTCTCGTAATCTCACTAAGAAGCCGCGCCATCGATAAAGTAAAATTTAACATCAACCATATAAATAATACAATAATGCAAAAACTCTTATAGAGGAGAGAGTGTATCCATGAAAAAACTACGTGTAACTGTCAATGGTACCGCCTATGATGTCGAAGTCGAGGTTTTAGCTGACACCGACCAATCCGGCTCATACGGGTATGAATCGACCACCGTTCTAAATCCGGCTCCGAGACCCGCCGTGCCCTCGACGGCTGCTCCTGCTCCCGCTATGCCTGCACCAGCGCCTGCTGCACCACCTGCTGCTGCGCCAAGCGCCGGAGCCAGTTCCTTGACCGCACCGCTGCCCGGTGTTGTTAAAGGCGTAAAAGTGAAAGAAGGCGACTCGGTCAAGAAAGACGCGCCGGTCGTTATTCTGGAAGCGATGAAGATGGAAACTGTAATCAATTCACCCGTTGATGGCGTTGTCTCAAAAGTCCATGTGAGCGTCAATCAAAGCGTCCAGCAGGGTGAAGTACTGGTAGAATTTTCCTAAGGAGAGACTCTAACTATGGAGCTGTTTTTAGGATATCTACAGGATACAGGCTTTAACTATTTCACCATCGGTAATATCATCATGGTGGTAGTGGGTTTGACGTTTGTCTACCTGGGTATTGCCCGAGGCTTCGAACCCCTTCTGCTTATTCCGATTGGGTTTGGTATGGTGGTTGGTAATGTTCCCTTCCCGCCCGGCTTTGAATTGGGTATCTATGAGGAAGGCAGCGTGATGAACTACCTCTATTTCGGGGTGGTTCGAGGGATTTACCCGCCCATCATCTTTCTAGGCATTGGGGCGATGACCGATTTTTCGGCGCTTGTGGCCCAACCTAGGTTGATATTGTTGGGCGCGGCGGCTCAGATGGGGATTTTCGCTACCTTTTTAGCCGCGTTGTACATTGGGGGGTCCATTGGTGTACTGGGGTTGGCTGACCCTAATAATCCCATGCGCTTGTTCCAAGCTTCAGGCTCTATCGCCATTATCGGTGGCGCGGACGGGCCAACGGCTATCTTCCTAACCAGTATGTTAGCCCCCGATTTGTTAGGAGCTATCGCGGTTTCGGCTTACTCATACATGGCCCTGGTTCCGGTCATTCAACCGCCCATCATGCGGCTGTTGACCACGGAAGAGGAACGGAAAATCCGCATGCCGGCTCCACCCGTGCCTAGCCGCTTTAAGCGCCTCCTTTTCCCGATTATAACCTACGTTATTTGTGTGCTTATTGCACCGGGATCGCTGCCGCTGTTGTCGATGCTGCTGCTGGGGAACCTGCTTAAAGAAAGCGCCGTAACGGATCGCTTAGCCAATACAGCGCGTAACGCCTTGATCGACAGTGTAACCATTATCTTGGGCTTGACCATTGGCGTCAGCACGCAGGCCGACACCTTCCTGAAGCCCCAATCGGTGGTTATCTTTGCGATGGGCGCGGTAGCGTTTATGATTGGTACGGCTAGTGGCGTACTCTTTGCCAAGCTCATGAACATGTTCTCTTCTAACAAGATCAACCCGCTGATTGGTTCCGCCGGGGTATCGGCGGTGCCGATGGCCGCTCGCGTCTCGCACGTCGAAGGGCAAAAAGCGGACCCACAAAACTTCTTAATTGTTCACGCCATGGCCCCCAACGTGGCCGGGGTTATCGGCTCGGCCGTAGCAGCCGGTGTGTTGTTATCGATGTTGCAGGGGTAAGCTTATAATTAGCGAAAAAGTGAAAAAGGGTCGAGAGAGGAGACTATTCTCGACCCTTTCTCTTTTTCTGGTCTTTGTGGCCTGGTCCCTCATCCTCACCTTTCCCCTTATCCTCCATCCATTCAATACGCTACCACTAGGGGACGAATCCGTCGGCACCGTCCCCTTCTTTAACCTGTGGACCCTCCAATGGAATATCGACCAACTGACCAACGGTTATCCGAATTATTGGGATGCTCCCATCTTTGCCCCCAACGCCGGCGCCTTCGCCTTTTCTGAAATTCAACCCCTGACGGCCCTGCTGGCCGCGCCGATTTGGTTGGCGACGCAATCGCCGGCGCTGGTCTATAATTTCGTGGTCATCCTCTTTTTGACGCTTAATGGCTGGTTCGCTTGCTGGCTGCTGCGCAGCTGGGGTGTAACGCCTCTACCGGCCTTGCTGGGCGGCCTGCTGATGCAATCGCTGCCGTTTGTGGCCCAGGAGATGGGCGTTTTGCAGTTGATCGCCCTATTCGGGTTTTTGTGGTGGCTGCTCTTTATGGGGCGGCTGCTCACCCGGACTACCTGGCGGAACACCCTCGGCTTTGGGCTGGGCGGGCCGGTTACATTTTTGACCTGCGGCTATTACGGCTTGTTTAGTCTAATATTCTTACCACTGGCGCTGTTATTTCAAATCGAGAAAAAATATTTGACCCGTCGCTTGGCCACCCATTTCGCGGCGGGGCTATTGATTACCCTCGTTCTCACCGGCCCGGTACTGTGGGGACAGTACCGGCAGTTGCAGCAGTACGGCTTCACCCGACCCGAACAGACCATCGAAAATAACTCGGCCCGGTTAGCCGACTATCTGAATTTTCTGGATTACAATGTGTGGTACGGCCGGACGTTGGGGCTGGCCTCAAAGCCGGGCCAGCGCCTCTTCCCCGGCCTGGTGCTAATCATCCTGGCAGGTGTCGGTTTAGCGGGGCGCGGCCCCCAGCGAGTCAAAGCCTATCTCGTCGTGGCGACCATTCTGGCGCTGTTGTTGTCGCTGGGATTGCGGCTGCGCATGGGCGATCTCCAACCCTACCAATGGGTTCGCGCCTATTTGCCTGGCTTCGAGCAGTTACGCAGTCCTTTTCGTCTGGCGGCCTTTGTCCAAATCCATCTGGCTTTGTTGGCCAGCTTTGGCCTGTGGAATTTAGAGCGGTGGGGCTCGAAATGGGCCGAACGAGGCCAGCTCATCATTGTCCCGATCACCATTGCGGCCTTGATCGAAATGGTAGCTCTGCCCCTGCCACTGGAACCGCTGCCGCCGCTCCCAACCGCCGCTGCCTGGCAAAACTGGCTTAATCAACAAGACAATCAGCCGGAAATTGTGATGCTCCCTTTTGCCGCCAGTCCGGGCGTCGCCGATTTTGAGCCAACGACTATCTGGATGCTGGAGAATAGAACCTTCCAAGGCCGGATGGTCAACGGCTACTCCGGCTTTTTTCCGCCGGGCCACGCCCCTCTGCGTGAGGAAATGAGCCGGTTCCCCACCGACGCCGGTTTAGACATGCTGCGCGAGTTGGGCGTCGATTACATTGTGGTTCACAACTTGTTGCTCGATAGAAAATCGAAAGAGAAAATTGAAAATTTACTACCCTTAATCTATCATGACCAACGAAATAATATCTCTATCTACACCCTCAATTAATGTCCAATTCCATTTTTGCTCTCCATCTCTATTTCTATCTCCAAATTTTATGTTAATAGCTCACTTGTTCCTCTTTTTAATATTCTATGGTAAAATCAAGAGTAAGCGAACCCATTCAATTGATTGTAAAGTAGGAAGATTATGGATAAGATCGATCGAGATGAAGCAGTAGCCGAATTAATCAATTTACTTAACGAACATCCGGCCTTTGCGAATTTGAATGCTGATCAAACGGCGCGGCTGGCAGAGCAATGTACTACAAGGTACTGTTGGCATGGCACCCAACTGCTTAAACAAGGCGATCAAAATTTCAATGAGTTTTACATGGTGATTCGCGGTGAATTTAGCGCCATTGATGTTGAGTATAGTCCACCTCGGCTATTAAATTATATGGACATCGGGGCCATATTCGGTATTCGCTCCCTGCTGAACGATACGCCTCGGGCGGCGACGGTTGAGGCGGTGAGAGACTCGGTCGTCGCTGTTTTTAACCGAGAAACGTTAGCGTGGCTGTTGACGCAAGACCCCGGCATTGAAGATTACTTCGAAACCATTGAGCGCAGATACGATGAGCAGGCTTTAGTTCGTTTTCCCGGAAAACAGCCCGATGAGGTCGTGGTTGTATGGGCGAAACGGCATTTTTTGGCTTTCTTGGCTAAACTGACCGGTCCTATCCTGATCCTGATTATACCGGTGATCGTGCTGATTTTGGCCGAGATTATCGGCCTGTCGCTTTTTGACGCTGCTACGGGCTGGCTTTTGATGCTGTTAATTGCGCCGTTCATCATTATCTCAGTCCTTATGCTCATTTATCAATATATTGACTGGCGTAACGATGATTTTATCGTAACCACCAAACGGGTGGTTCACATCGAACGTATTTTGTTTTACGGCGAAGAACGGCGCGAAGCCCCCTTGACCCAAATTCAAAGCGTTACGGTCGAATCTCACAACTGGCTGGATCTATTTTTTGATGTTGATGATATTTTTATCAAAACAGCGGCGGTTGGCACCGTTGCCGTCGACAACCTGCCGTCGGCTCAATACTTGAGCCGCATTATCTTACAGCAGCAGCAGCGGGCAAAAGAGCGCGTGGCCCATTCTGACACGCGCTCTGTAAGAGATATGGTCAACCAGCGCTTGCAGAAAAATATCCTGGCCGAGCAACCCAAAGGTGGGGCCGATCCTAAAATTGTCGCCCATCGTATGCTGCCCAAAGTGGTTGTTCCCAAATTCACCTTGGGTTATTTTGTCCCGCGGATCAGGGTGATGTCTCCCAACAACAAAGAGATCACCTGGCGTAAACATTATTTTATTCTGTTGGCGCACATACTCCTTCCGTTGCCGATCTTTCTCATAGCGCTTTACCTCCTCTTGGCCAGCATATTTGGCTTGTGGCCGTTCAGTTCACCGGCAAACTGGGCCTGGATAGGCGTTTTTATTATCGGCGTTGTGGCCGCCTTTACCTGGTATCTATTTCGATATGATAGTTGGCGGCGCGATGTTTACAAGGTTAGCGATACCAAAATCGTCGATGTCCAAAGCTCGGCCTTTCGATTGCGCGGCGAGCACGTCCGCGAAGGTAGCTTCGACAGTATTCAAAGCATTACTTACAATATTCCCAACTTTTTTTACAAGCTCATCAATTTAGGCGATGTCGTCATCGAAACAGCCAGTCGAGAAGGCAATTTTACCTTTACAAAGGTGTTTAATCCCAGTTCAGTCCAGGAAGAAATTTTTAGACGGTGGGATATTTTCCAACAGAAAAGAAGAGAAACAGCTCGTGATAACACTAACAAACAGATTATTGACATAATCGGCGAGTATCATGAGATTACTAATCCTCCGGCCCCCAATGAAGTTCGCCCATATTAGATAAAGAGTCTGACCGATAATCGCCTAAAAACCTAATTATTCCAACGCGAATACAACACACCCACCCCTTGAAAACAAAAAGCTCAAGGTCCTGGACCTTGAGCTTAAAGACAATATAATCCCTCGATAGTTATGACTTAGCGGCGACTTTTGGCGTCCCTCGCCGCCGCTTTAACCACCAGCGAATAATTATTACCAAAATCACAACCGGGATCAAGAGTACCAACAACAACGGCAGAATAAAGACAACGCCCCAAATAACGATATTGGCCACCCCCTGTAACGCCGCTACCAGCGCCTGTAACGCCTCTCTGGCGACGCCTTGAGGCGCCCAACCGGCCACGCTTACCGGCTGGTAAAGCACATCGGGCGTCAGTTGGATGGTGATGGTGGATAAAGCCGATTGGTTCGCCAGATAGCGTAGCCGTCCCTCGATCTGCTCAATTTGCCCGCGAATGGTTGTTAATTCGCGGTAAACTTCTAGAATGTCGCTGGTGCTGCCCACCCGCTGCCGTTCTTCTAAAAGCTGCTGAAGGGCCGCCTCGGTAAATTCCAGGTTAGTTTTACGCGCTTGTAAATCGGTGAACTCTTCGGTGACATCCTGGGTGGTTGAATTCTCACGCTCAACACGCAGCGCCATCTCCCGCAGCCGGACAAGGGCTGTCTGATAGCGATCGGCCGGCACGCGGATGGTGACGCTGCCGCGCAGCACATCGCCCGATTCATAGACGTTGGAGCCGGATACGAAGCCATCTAACTCGCTCGACAGCGCGGTGATTTCGTCAACCGCGGCCTGCGTATCTTTGACCACCAAGGCGATATCGCCGGTATAAATGATAACCCTTGTTTCTTGGGCCTGGGCCACCGCCGCCCCCAGAAAATCTTCCACCGCCACCGAGTCGCCATCAGCATAAAGCATTGACTCTTCAGCCGACGCTTCGGCTTCGACCGGAGCACTTTGCGGCATGGCCCTATCGCCGGCTTCAGAAAAAGCCTCCATCGAGGCCTCGTTGGCTGAACTGCATCCGGCCAACCCGCCGAATAGAATGATCAAAATAGTCCAAAACATCGCAAAGGAAAATAGCCGGTATCTACTCGTTTTCATGGTTTGTTTGCTCCTTGAGAATAGCTTTAAGTGGTTATGCCCGACTGGCGCCGGACACCTTTAATTGTATGCGGTTAAATTTATAGACGTCAAACAAACCCTACGAGTTCCATACGAACCTCATACGGTTTAAATTACCGTTTACTGAACTTACCTGTTTAAGCTGTTTATTCTGGTGACTTATTCGTCTAAACAGTTGGAGGGGATGTCAGCGAAGGCTTAAATGAGCCATCCATTATACTACCAGCCGAAGGCTAAACGCTTCCATAGGCGGGGCGGAAAATCCCATTTCTTCATCTTTTCCTGTGTGACCCCCACCGGATAAGAGATGCGTCGATGCTCAAAGGTGCTGGTCTCGACATCTAGAATACCGTAAGCCGCTCTAGCGTCGCCATCCCTAGGTTGGCCGATGCTGCCGGGGTTCAGAATCAGGCGGCGCTCACCCAGCGGCGAGGGGCCGCTGTTGAATTCCGGCACAATGGCGTCGCAGGTCGCGTTGGGGTCGGCGGCCTCCGTAAAAATCACCGGGCTATGGGTATGACCGACAAAACAGTAGAGAGTATTAAAATGCTTAAAATTGGGTTGAGCTACGGCGGGGTAAAGAATATATTCCCAAATGGGGTGGCGCGGGCTGCCGTGAACCAGGGTGTAAATGTTCTCCTCTACCAGCGCAATGGGTAAATTGTCTAAGTAGTCTCGAACATTACCTTTAAGCTGATCTCGCGTCCACAACGAAGCGAAGCGCGCATCGGGATTAAAATCGTCGATATCGAGTTTGCCTAAAACCGCCCAATCGTGGTTGCCGGCAATACAGAGGTG
Source organism: Anaerolineales bacterium (assembly GCA_020634855.1). GTDB lineage: Bacteria > Chloroflexota > Anaerolineae > 4572-78 > J111 > JAGRBY01. Next base: position 62,684 of record JACKAU010000009.1, on the reverse strand, counting down.
ATCGAGCGTCAACAACAGTTCGACGCACTCATTAGGGTCAGGACCATACCCAACCATATCACCCAAACACCAGACCTTGTCATACAACCCTTCTGCGTCTTCTAGTACGGCTTCGAAAGCAGCTAGATTGGCGTGAACGTCAGAAATTACCAGGTAACGCATATAGACCTCTTTAACAATCCGAAGACCCAACTAACCCTAATTATCTTCGATATATACCAGAATATATTACCATATATTTTACAATTCTGCCAAAGGCTTTGTCCCTGTCTACTAAAATGTGTATAATCCTAGCGGAGATGAGGGAACGATGTCGCCAATTCTGGAACCGAACACATTAGATTTTATTAGTCATAGCGAAAACCAAACTCGCCGGTTGGGTATGCGTTTGGCCACATTGCTACAAGCCGGCGATGTAGTGGCCCTGATAGGCGATCTGGGCAGCGGCAAAACGCGCTGGATACAGGGCGTTTGCCAGGGGCTGGACGTGGTCGATCCGGTTATCTCGCCCACCTTCACCCTGGTCAATGAATATCGTGGTCGGTTGCCTGTCTATCATATCGATCTGTACCGGCTAGCGGATGCCACCGAAACGCTGTCCTTTGGCTTAGAAGAGTATCTCTTCGGCAATGGTATTTCGCTGGTCGAGTGGGCCGACAAAGCCCTGGAATTTTTCCCGAAAAGTTACCTGGCCATTGAGTTGTACTATCTTGAAGATACCAAACGCCGGGTAGTTATGCGCCCCTATGGCGATCGGTTTTCACACCTATTAAATGAATTCAAATTAGCCGCTTTTGCTCAATAAATGATGATCCTGGCTATTGACACTGCAACCCAATATGCCGGCCTGGCGCTGCTTGGTCCCGACGGCCTCATCGCTGAGGAAACCTGGCACGCCGGCAGAAACCATACCATCGAGCTGATGCCTCGCTTAGAGCGCATGCTCAGGTTAGCCCAATTAGAGGTTACTCAGTTAAGCGCGCTGGCTGTGGCGCTCGGTCCCGGCTCATTTACGGGTTTGCGCATCGGGCTGGCGGTAGCCAAAGGGCTGGCCCTGCCGCATAAATTGGCGGTGGTCGGGGTGCCCACGTTGGAAATTACCGCCTACCCGCTTAGAAACAGCCAGCAGCCGGTCTGGGCCATCGCTCAAGCCGGACGAGGTCGTATTTTAGCCGCCAACTACGGCTTGAAAAAAAATAAGTGGCAACTGCTGGTCGAACCGTTTTTGACCGATGTCGAAGAACTGGCCAAAAAAATCAATAGGCCGGCTTGGTGTACCGGCGAGATCGATCAGGAAACGGCCAAAAGCTTACAACAACTTTGCCAGCCGAGAGTGCAACTGGTGTCGCCGGCCGGCCGGCTGCGCCGACCCGGCTATCTGGCCGAAATTGCCCAAACTCGCCTGGAAGCCGGCGGTCAGGACGATCCTGATGCCCTGGTTCCCATGTATATTTCATCCATCTGATGACGCAACCTATTCCGTTTAAGATTATACCTTTAACAATCGAGGACCTTCCTGCCGCCGCCGCTATCGAAACGGCGGCCTATGCCACTCATCCGCCGCAGCGTGACTATCAGCGCGAATTGAACAGCGATCTGGCCCACTATTTAGCCTTACGGGTTCTTTTTACCACTCTTTACGACTCGCCCAGCGATTCGTCGTTGGCCAAGCTGGTCGGCGTGGCGGGTTTCTGGCTCTTGGCCGACGAAATCCATGTGGTGACGATTGCCGTTGAGCCGCACTGGAAGGGTTTAGGCTTGGGTGAGTGGTTGTTTATCGCCTTATTGGAAGCCGGTCAAGCCGCCGGAGGCCAAATCGCTACGCTGGAAGTGCGGCCCTCCAACCGGTCGGCGCTGTCGCTTTACCGCAAATACGGCTTCGAGGAGACGGGCCGGCGTAAAGCCTACTACCCTGACAACGAAGACGCGCTCATCCTGACCACCCCCCCGCTGGCTGACCCGGCTTATCAAGCTTTCCTAGCCGCTCAAAAAATCGAACTGCGGCAGAAGTTGTCAAAAATCGAGATAGACCAATTTCTTTAAATGATGACCAATCCATTCATCGACTTTCAAGCCCAAATTGAAGCTGTAAAACAGCGCCACGTAGCGGGCGAGATCAACCAGAATGAGCGCGATAACCTGATCCGCCACATGAAGCTGAAGGATGACGCCTGGGGCGATGTGTGGATGCTCAGTCCCGCCGGCGAGTGGTTTCGCCGGGCCAAGGGCAGCCAAGGTTGGGTGCGAGATTACCCGCTCGATCTGGTTGAACTGCCGGATATGCCCATCACCGCGATGGATATCCACCAGGTAGCTAAGACCATCCATCACTGCATCCGCTGCCCGCTGCACGAAACCCGCACCCGCGCCGTGCCGGGCGAGGGGCCGGTTGAAGCCGATCTCATGCTTATCGGCGAGGGGCCAGGCTACCACGAAGATAAGCAAGCTCGCCCCTTTGTCGGCAACGCCGGCCAATTCTTGGAGGAACTACTCGATAGCATCGGCTACAAACGTCGCGATGTCTTTATCACCAATGTAGTCAAATGCCGGCCGCCCAACAATCGCGATCCGCAAGCCGAAGAGTTGGCCGCTTGCAGCGATTACCTGACCCGCCAGATCGAACTGGTCAATCCTAAAGTCATAGTCACTCTGGGCCGCTACTCGATGTATCGCTTTTTTCCGGGCGAGTCGATCTCCAAAATTCACGGTCAGCCCAAACGGCTGGGCGACCGGTTAATTGTACCGATGTTCCATCCCGCCGCCGCGCTGCACCAGCCCCGCTTCCGGCCCCTCATCACCGAGGATTTTCTCAAGCTGCCCCAATTCATCACTGAAGCCGCCGCATTGGCCGAAGAACCGGCTGATCCGATAGACCCAACCAATGCCGAGCAGTTGTCGTTGTTTTAGCAGGGATTTTGCTAACGAACACATACTCGATTTGACAAAGACTCCGTCTCCCGGACCGCCGGTCACTGACCGCTGACCGCCAAAGCTGCCTGGTTCGGTCCATTTTTTGGGCGGTCTACCGTCTGCAGTCGGCGGTCCGGTTGCCAAAAGCTGGCTTCGCTGGCTAATTCTAGGTTTAGTTCAAAAGGTGTCCGTTATCGAGATCAGGAATTTATTCGGATTGGTTGAACAGGTCCAGCCATTCGTTAACTTCGTCGGGGGAGAGCTGAACATCGGCCTGGCTGTCCGTCTCTGGTGCGGGGGAACTCAAAAGCTGTTGGGCAAATTCGGTGGAGGAGAGCGTCCGCACACCAACCCGCGTGGCCGCCTGCTGCACGGCTCGATCAGAGGTAACCACCATATACGCTTGGGGGTTTTTGATGCGGCGCATCCGGCGCATCAGGATTTGGTCGGCGGTTCGACCAGACGGGGCAAACTGTACGGTAATCCCGCCCTGCTTCTTGGTTTGACCGGGGCGGTAACTGTAACCTGCATCAAACACAACTGTGATCGGATGGCCGGTTCTGGCTCGATACCGACGCAGGTATTGCAGCAGTTTGTCTTCGTCGTGGGGGTCATCGAGATGTAGGTTGGGCATCTGTCCGATTAAATTGTGCCCATCGATTAACCAATGCATAAGCCTTTGAACATAATTTTATTCCGTCGTTGATAGCGCCTCGGCCAAAAGCGCCTCATTGCGGCGTCTGGCCTCGGCTTGTAAATCGGCGATGGTATCAGTCTCATCAACGATCTCGCCGGTCAGGGTTTCGAGCACGTCCTCCAGGGTAACGACTCCGGCCACGCCGCCAAATTCATCAATCACCACGGCTAAATGTCGCCGATTTTTCTGAAAAACCTGAAGCAGTTTGTCCCCTCGAACGTTTTCAGGCACAAACAACACTTCGCGTACCAGCGCCGATACGGGCAAATCGTCTTTGCCTTCAATCAGGGCCGTTAGCAGCGCATACTTAAGCGCGGTACCCAAAACATCGTCGATACTTTTGCCGGTGATCACAATCCGGCTGTGGGGTGAAGCAATGATCGCCTCCTTTGCTTCACCCAATGTTAGGTGGCCCCACAAATAGGTCATCGCTACTCTGGGCGTCATCAAATCCCAGGCTGTCACATCGTTTAAGCGAAACACCCGTAGGATCATCTCCGACTCATCGGCCTCGATAATCCCTTCCTGGCGGCCGATCCGAGCCAGTAGCTTAATTTCGGCCTCATTGGTGGTCGGCACGGCGGCCCGGCCTTTGGTGATGGGGTACGTCAATTTTTCGATAGCCCACACCAACGGCGTAAAAAGAAAGGTGATACCCTGTACCGGTCGAGCCACGGTTAATGCAATGGTTTCGGCAAAGCGCTCACCCAATGTTTTGGGGATAATTTCAGCAAAGATGATGACCAAAAATGTTAGAAGCGCCGAAAAGAGGCCCAAAAACTCACTGCCCAATTGAACCGCGGCAATGCGACCAACGACAATACTCCCGACAATGTTGGCGATATTGTTGAGAATGACGATACTGGCGATGGGCCGGCTCATATTCTGACGGATAGCCAGCAGGGCGCGCGCCGACGGTTTTTTGGATTGAGCTAGTTGTCTTACTTTGACCAGAGGAACGGAAAAGAGGGCGGCCTCGGTGCCGGAACTCAGTGCTGACGCGCACAGAACGATTAGAACGGCTGTGACAAGCTCTAGCATCTATTGACCTATTAATTTTAGACAGCGTATATGACTGACCATTTGAGAAGGAAAATTGAATTACTTTGACATTTGAGTCAGGTAATTGGTAAATCGTAATTGGCTATTCAAACTCTATTTACCAATTACCCGTTACTGTCATTCCTACTATATCATAATCTTACCCGCAAATGCAATGACTTTTTGTGGAAGCAGACTAAAAACAAACCCTCGAAGGGGGTGAACCGCTTCGAGGGTTTAATTTACATCCACCGCTTGTAGTAAAAATCGCTGTTCTCATTGTTATTGAGATGAGCCACCACCTCGTAAAACCACTCATCCAGAGGGACGTCGTGGCTGTCGAGCCGGGGGAAGGGGTTGTCGTAGCCTTCGGTCAATGCTTTCCCCACGCGATCCAGCGCGCCGAGGCCCAATTCGGGCACGCGCACTGGGCGGATTCCTTCTTTGGCCATCAGCGTATCGGTGATGTTGGCCATCGTCATCCCGCCGGGAATGAGTGGTAGGGCGCGCGTGCGCATAATTGGGTAGAAAATGTCCATCACCACTTTGCCGGAGCCGTAATTCTCGCGGGTGTAGGCTTGCAGCGACTCTTTCGGCAGGTAAAGGCTGGTCGAGTAGGCGCCCTGGCGGCCGTATTCGCGCTGATTGGGGTCGCGGCCGATTTTGTCGAGGCTGCCCCGCCAATCGGCAAAAACAGACGCTTCCACCGCGACGCCGTTGTCTTCCAGCACCTGGGGAAATCGTACGGCCATCTCGCCCATCACAAACTTGGTCACCTCGATGGCCTTTTCATCGAGCGGGGTCAACTGCCATTGAAACAACCCTTCCTCATCGACGTCTTTGACGAAAACGGACGGCATCCCCGGCAGCAGGCCCGACAGCGCCGCCGCCACCGTATTAAAATAGACCACGCGCTCCGCGCCGTTTTCTTTGAGCGTCGCCAGTAAATTTTCCAGCGGTCTGCCCTCCAAAGCCATCCCGTCGTTGAGCCAGCGGAAGCATAACCCTGACTTTTCCGCCTGGGCTTCCATCACCTTGCCGGTTTCAAAGTTGAGCGACTTCTTCAAATCCCGACTCAGCAGGGTCAAGCTGGCCACTTTGCCCACGCCTAAAATGGCCGTCGCCAGCGCGCCGCCCAATCCGGGACCGGTCGCACCGGCCAGCAGTACGTGACGGCCCTCCAGCCAGTCCAGGTTGAACTGATCTAACAGCGAGGCTTGCTCGGTCCAGGTTTGGTCTAAAAGTTGTTGCGCTTCAGCCGGAAAAGCCGCAATCTCCTCCTTCGTCGGGCGACTCAGCGGGGGCGCTCCTTCTCGCACCGGTACGCCGGGAAAAGGCTTGGCAAACGGGCTGGTTAATTCTGTCATAATATACCTCTCTTCAAAGAATGATTTGGCGAACGCTGATTTTATCACGAACGGAAAGCTGCGTCCAATGAGTGTGAGCGACTACGACAATCGAGGGTTGTATCCACAGCCGGTTGGGATTACAATGGGGATTAATTCAGCTACCATTTAATTTTGGAGGATATTGCATGACTGAGTCGATCTGCTATGTTAATGGTGAGTATCTGCCCGTCGATCAGGCTTTCTTATCGGTTCAAGATTTGGCTGTGCTACGCGGCTACGGTGTTTTTGATTTTTTGCGGACCTACCACGGCCAGCCCTTTAAACTTCGAGAGCATCTCCTGCGACTGGAGCGCTCGGCCCAACACATCGAGTTAAAATTACCCCAATCGCTGGACGCCATCGAGCAGATTGTGTGCGAGACCTTGCAGCGTAACTCGTTGCCGGAAGCCAATATTCGGGTGGTCGTCACCGGCGGCGTCTCGACCGATGGTATCACTCCGCCCGCCGAGACCGGACTGATTGTGCTGGTAACGCCGGTCAAGCATTACCCGGCCGAATGTTACGATCACGGCGTCAAAGTGATTACCGTCGAAACCGAGCGCTATATTCCCGGCGCAAAAACCATCAACTACATTCCCGCTATTTTGGCAATGAACAAAGCCAGAGCCGCCGGAGCGATTGAGGCGCTGTATGTGAATCGGCACGGTCACATCCTGGAAGGCACGACGACCAACTTCTATATTTTTCAAGGGGATCAACTGATTACGCCCGTCGATGAAATTCTGCCGGGCGTCACCCGCAGCGTACTGCTTGAAGTCGCTCGTAACCTCTTTGATGTTGTCGAGCGCCCCATTACTTTTGCCGACCTGGCCGACGCCAATGAAGCCTTCATTTCGGCCAGCAACAAAGAGATAATGCCCGTTCACCATGTCGATGACCGGCAAATCGGCAGCGGCACTCGAGGGCCGAAGACTAAGCTAATTATGGAGCATTTTAGAGCGGTGACGTGGGGCAATCAGACGTAAGTTACGTTTCGGCGGCTAAATCGCTGTAGACATCATCCGGCCGCGGCGTCAATCGCTGTCGGGCTAGAAGATACAGAATAAAGCCGATGACGCCGTTAATGATAAACGGCGCGGCGGCGCCCACCATCGTAAACAAAAACCCGCCGATGATCGGCCCTAAAACCGTACCGGCGCTCATAAAAGCTGCACCGACGCCCAAGGCCTGGCCCACATTTTGGGGCTCAACGCGCTTGGTAACCAGGCTGTTGAGGCTGGGCTGAAGTAAGGCGTAGCCAATCGGCACCGGGGCCAGAAAGGCAATCATCAAAAACAATCCCGTCACGCCGTTGCCGCCGTCTTCCGGGAGTAAAGCCAGTTGGGCTTCGGGCGCTGTGCCGGTGGTTTGCGATAACTCTTCGATGACGACATCGCGCGAATACCACGGCACAGTCTGCTCCGGGGTAAAGCCCATCAAGAAGAAGCCGAGGGCGTACAAGACCATTCCGGCTAATACAAGCTGGCGCTCGCCAAACTGCTGCGACAACCGGCCGATTAGTCCCCCCTGCACTACTACGGATACCAGACCAAAGAGGATAAAAATGATGGCAGTGCCAAAACTATCAAGCCCCAGCCGGCTGAGCATAAACGGCGCGAAAACGGCGGTAAAAATACCAAACTGAAATCGTAAATTAAAAATAAGGGTCATTAAAATACCCAAGTTAGGGTCATGCAAGGCTTTAATCATCTGCCCGAAGCTTTTACGCTCAACGGGCTGACTGCTTCGCTTTTTGGGAGGCAGCGTTTCTTTAAAAACAAAGGTGGTGAGGATGATACTAACAAAAGCGAAACCGGCAGCAGCAAAGGCCGGCGCACTGTAGTTGTTGCCACTCAAGCGTAGCGCCACCCCGCTAAGAACCGGCCCTAACAAAAATCCAATGCCAAAAACCGCTCCAATTAAGCCCAATCCCTTGGCTCGGTTTTGCGGCGAGGTGCTGTCGGCCATCGCCGAGCGGACAGTCGCCAAATTAGCGCCGGTAATGCCATCGATGATTTGAGAGAAGAAGACCAGCCACAACGTATGAGCAAACCCCAAGATGAGCAGGCTGATAAAAGTACCTACCTGGGCCACAGCCAGCACCGGTTTACGCCCCACGCGATCCGACAATGATCCGAGAATCGGGACAAAAATAAGCTGCATAACCGGGTAGGTTGAGATCAGCAGTCCAATGACAAAGGGGCTGGCATCGAAGGCCAAAACGTAATAGGGGAGAATCGGCATGAGGATCGTCAACCCCATCACATCGACCAGAACGATAACCAGGATCGGTATCAGGCGTCTGTAGTCCAACGAGCCGGTTTGCTTAGAATTTGACAATGTAGTTTCCATCTAGATTCCTTGGAGCCAACCATAGGTGATGGTATTTAGCCGGTCGCCATCCCCCTCTGGATGCTTCATTCCTCTCGTTTGAAGGTTTTTCTGGCCGTCCATTTCTTGCCACAACGCAAACCGAAGTAGTATTCTATTACCGTATCTTTAGGAAGAGAACAGCGTGATGAATTGAGGGGACGAAACCACTGTAGCGGAACATGAGGATAAATTTATTCATGGTTTTCCTCTCATCTCATCCGGCATACTCGGCCATCAGCGTTGCGGCAGTCACCGGCCATATTTCATACTGCCCCACGGATTCTATCAACACCGGCGAGTCTGTCAAGAAATGCACAAATCCCTTGAAATAATGACTTGGAGCCTCAAAGTTTACTTTGATCCAACCTGGATGACCAAGCTTGCTTTGTCGCTCCGATAGACTGTCCATGCATCAAGAAAGGAACCAACACAATGAACCTAACCCACCGCGACCACGCCCTCTATCGCGGCGATGACGGCCCGGCGGCCAAAATGGCGATGTCGATCATTGTGCGCATGGCTGAAGTAGCCGGCGTCGATCAGTTGATGGATATCACCGCCGCTCACATCGACAGTACCCTTTATATGGGCGACGCCACCCTTGAATTCGCCGAACGGCTGGCCGGTTGGGGCGCTAAAGTAGTGGTGCCGACCACGCTCAACGTCAGCGGGGTCGATGAGCAGCATTGGGCTGACTGGCCCGTGCCGCCCGAATGGGCCGAGAAAGCCCGGCGGCAGATGGTCGCTTACCACAGTATGGGCTGCACGCCGACCTGGACCTGCGCCCCCTACCAAACCGACCTGCGCCCCCACTTCGGCCAGCAGATCGCTTGGGGCGAGTCAAACGCCATTGCCTTCGCCAACTCGGTCATCGGCGCTCGCACCGAGCGCTATCCCGACCTGATGGACATCTGCGCCGCCATCACTGGCCGCGTTCCGGCGACAGGGCTGCATTTGACCAAGAATCGGGCCGGACAGATGCTTTTAAATCTGTGCGATATTCCTCTGGCGTTGCAACAGGATGACGCCTTTTATCCGGTGCTAGGACATCTCATCGGCCAACTGGCCGGCGATGACATTCCCGTTGTAGACGGGCTGCAAGTTACACCGGCAGAAGACCAACTCAAAGCGTTGGGTGCGGCAGCGGCCTCATCCGGTGCGGTGGCGTTGTTCCACCTGGTCGGCATTACGCCCGAAGCGTCTACATTGGAAGCCGCTTTTCAAAACCAGCCGCCTGAGCAGATCATCGATATCACCGTCGCTGATCTACGCGCTGCTCGTCGCCAGTTAACCACGGTCAAGGACGAAAAGCTGGATATGGTGGTTCTGGGTAGCCCCCACTTCTCGCCGGCCGAGTTTAAGCAGCTCGCGCCGCTGGTGGCGGACCGACAGCGACACCCTGACGTGCAATTTTTGATCACCTCTAGTCGGGCTATGGCCGCGCTGGCCAACAAAGCGGGATATCTGGAGCCGCTCCGCCAATTTGGGGCCAAACTAACGGTCGATACCTGCATCCTGACCACGCCGATGCTGCCGGATACAATAAAAATTTTGATGACCAATTCAGCCAAATACGCCTACTACTCGCCCGGTATGCTCAAAACGCAAGTAGTGTTCGGCTCACTGGCCGACTGCGTTCAGTCGGCGGTTGAGGGGCGTGTAGTGAGGGATGAGTCGTTATGGATAGAATAATTCAAGGGACCGTTATCGTCGCGGGCGAGGGCCAGGGTCAGGCGCTAGTCAGCCACGAACCACTCAGCTTTTGGGGCGGCTACGATTACCACACCGGCGAGATCATCGACCGTCGCCACCCGCTGTCGGGCCAGATCGCGGCCGGCCGGGTTCTGGCGATTCCGTTCACTCGTGGCTCGAGTACGACCACCGCCGTACTGCTCGAAGCTGTTCGGGCCGGCACCGCGCCCGCCGCTATCCTGACCACCGGCCCCGATCACTTCTTCGCCCTGGCTTCGATTGTGGCCGACGAGATGTACGGCCAACCCATTCCGTTAGTGGCGCTGTCGGAGGCGGATTTTAGTTCGTTAAAAAATGGTCTGTGGGTTGAGGTGAAAGAAAACGGAGAGATAGTAATTTCAAGCCTGGCCTACTTTCCCTAAGGAGTATCCAGTTCCCAATCTTCGATCTTTAACCCTTTAACTCGCTTAAACTCTCGCGTGTTATGGGTAACAAGTGTAACATCATTCGCAAATGCAATCGCAGCAATCATTAAATCGTTAGGGCCAATGGGGGTTCCGGCTCGTTCTAATTCAGCCCGAATCTGTCCATATACTTCAGCCGCTTTATCATCGAACGGTAATGATACAAAATAATTGACGAACTGTTGTTGTTTTTTCAGGCTGCGCTGGGGATGCTGACTTTTTCTTGCTCCATAAGACAACTCAGCTTTTACGACAGAACACAACACAATATCATCAGGATTTTTGGCGGAGAGTTGTCGTCGTAAGCTTTCTGACCGCCCGTTCAAGTAACGGATGCAGGCGTTAGTGTCCAGGAGATACTTCATTCAATCGCCTCGCGCACCTCGTATTGGCCCTGGTCGCCCCGTTCTATAGGAGCATGAGCCAAACTTCCATACGTCTGCTCGATAAAATTGAGCCAACTTGAAGATTGAATGTCAACTTGTGGTGTTGTTGTTACAGGGGATGCTGGATTGACCAGCGCCGTGATAACGCTGTATAACAAATCTAAATATCTATCCTGCACCTTGTCAATTTCTGCCTTGAGTAATTCTCTGGTAATCATTATTTGAACCTCCTTTACTTGGGCTATAAGGTATTATGCCCAACGTATTAAATGGGAGCAAATGATTGGCTGAATTGCAAAGCGATAACGGATAAGCCCCACGGGGTTATAGACATTAAGCGAGTTTTATCCATTGAATTTCCAAGCTTTACCCTACATCATCCTAACCGGTGTGGCTTTCGGCGCCAATTTAGTCGCTCTACGCTTTGCGATTGGAGAGTTTGAGCCGTTTGCCTTAGCCGGACTGCGTTTGGCCGTCGCCAGTTTGGCCTTTCTCATCGTATATCTGGTCGATCCGCGCCATCATCCCTGGCCCACCAATCGCAACCTCTGGCGTCACATCTTATTGGTCGGTACGGTGGGCACGGCTGTGCCGCAGGTAGCCACGGTGTTATCGCTGCAATACCAATCGAGCGGTATCACCGCTATTCTGGTGGCAACCGGACCGGCGCTCACGGTGCTGGTCGCGCACTTTGCTCTGGCCGACGAGCGATTAAGTTGGCGCAAAGGGATGGGAGTTACGGCGGCTTTGGGCGGCGCGTTGCTTTTGACCCTGCGGGGTGAAACCGGCTTGCCGGATATCACTCAAACCAGTCCGATGGGATATGGGTTGATTTTTTTGGTACTAATCTGCGTGACATTTGTGACGATCTATACTCGCAAGTATCTGCGTGCATTTAAGCCCTTTGATCTGGTTAGTATGCAAATGTTCATATCCACGTTGGTGGTTATGCCTTTCGTGGTCATTTTGACCGGAGTCAATCTGCAAGGTGTGTCAGGACCCGGTTATATTGCGCTGGCCTTCACGTCGCTGGTCGGTAATTTTACTGCGTTTCTGTTATATTACTACAGCATCCACCGCTTTGGAGCTACGACTGCGGCTATGACCAATTACGTTATTCCCGCAGCGGCGCTTCTAGGTGGGGTCTTCATTCTGAACGAAACCGTTACCTTCGGCATGATGGCCGGAATGGGTATTATTGTTTTTGGTATCAGTTTGGTCAGTTCTTGAGGAGCGACGAAGCTGGTTTTGTCATCCGGACCAAGGTCAAAATAAACTTTGACGCTCCAGATTTTTATTTTATACGAGGAGGCAGCATGCATATCAATGAGATCGATACTCCGGCGGCAGTGGTTGATGTCGAAAAATTGAAGGCCAACATCAAGCGCCTGCAAGATTATCTCGATCAGTACGGCGTGGCCAACCGGCCGCACATCAAAACCCACAAAATCCCGGAGATTGCGCATATGCAGTTGAGGGCCGGCGCGGTGGGCGTCACCTGCCAAAAATTGGGCGAGGCCGAGGTGATGGCCCAAGCCGGTATTCAAGATATTTTTCTGCCGTACAACATTTTAGGCGAATCCAAACTGGAGCGCCTGATGCATTTAACTCGCCGGGTTCAGATCAGCGTGACCGCCGACTCGGAGGTGACCGTGCGTGGGCTGTCGCAGGCGGCCCGGCGTGAAGGGACGATCCTGCCGGTGCTGGTCGAGTTCGACAGCGGCATTGGCCGCTGCGGGACGCAGTCGCCGCAGGAGACAGCGGATCTGGCGCAGCTCATCGCCAAGTCGCCCGGTCTGCATTTTGGCGGGCTGATGACTTACCCCAACAGCGCCCGCGTCGATGCCTTTGTCGCCGAGACGAAAGTGCTGCTCGATGCCGCCGGCCTGCCGGTCGAGCGAATCAGCGGCGGCGGCAGCCCTTGTATGTGGCAAGTTCATGAGCATCCCGCAATCACCGAGCATCGGGCTGGCACTTACGTCTACGGCGATCGGGCTATGGTTAAATCCGGCGCGATGAGTCTGGAGCAGTGCGCGTTCACCATTATCGCCACAGTGGTCAGCCGTCCCACGGCGCAGCGGGGCATTTTGGACAGCGGCAGCAAAACACTGTCGTCAGATTTACAGGGATTGGAAGGCTATGGGCTCATTTTGGAGTATCCCGAGGCCGGCATCTACCGGCTAAACGAGGAGCACGCTCACGTCGATTTTTCCCAATGCGCCCGCAAACCCGACATTGGCGAGCGAGTGACGGTTATTCCCAACCATTGCTGCGTGGTGAACAATCTGTTCAATCAGGTGATCGGCGTTCGTGGTGAGATGGTCGAGGTGGTGTGGCCCGTAGCGGCGAGAGGATTGTTACAGTAAACCGCAGATTTTGTTGCCAAAAGGCACACATTAGGCTATCATTAATAAATGAAATACTTTTCCTGGAATGATGAAAAAAATCGACTACTAAAAATAGAACGAAACATTTCGTTTGAAGAAGTTGTTTTTTACATTGAAAAGAAGCAAATTTTGGATATTCTAGACCATCCAAACCAAGAAAAGTATAGGGGACAGAAAATATTTGTCGTCAACATAAACAACTACGCTTTTCTCGTCCCATTCGTTGAAAATGACCAAGAAATTTTTCTAAAAACAATCATACCGAGCCGCAAGGCGACCCGACAATATCTGCGAGGCCGTGATGAGTAAGAGTGAACTAAATGACAATGAGCAAGACCTGCTGGATTCATACGAAGCGGGAGAGTGGCAGTCATTAGATAATTTGGAGCAAGAAATTCAAACTTACAGCGAATATGCTCAAGCCACCTTCAAAAAAGACAAGCGCGTAAACATCAGGATTTCATTGAAAGATTTAGAAGCTATCCAGAAACGCGCCTTAGAAGAGGGTCTTCCATACCAGACCTTAATATCGAGTGTTCTGCATAAATATATTACTGGTCGTCTAGTGGATCGTACCCCATAATTTTCTAGCCTTTATTTTACCCCGCCTGACTCATTTCCAACCAATTTTGCCCCACCTCCACATCAACCTTCAACGGAATCCGCAACTTAAACGCCCTGGACATTACCTCTTGCGTCAGTTTGACGGCCTGATCCAACTCATCTTCGGGCGCTTCTAAAACAAGCTCGTCGTGAACCTGCAAGAGCATGCGGGTCTTGAAGCCTTGGTTCGCTAACTCACGGTGGAGTGTAATCATAGCCTGCTTCATAATATCGGCGGCGGTGCCCTGGATGGGCATGTTGATGGCTTCGCGCTCGGCGCGGGCGCGTTGAGCGCCGGTCAGGCCGGCCAGTTGGGAGAAGTCTCGCTTGCGGCCCAATAGCGTCTCGACGTAGCCTTGCTCGGCGGCCAGCTTCTCGGTACGGTCGATGTAGGCTTTGACCCCCGGATATTTCTCAAAATAAGTTTCGATAAAGGCCCGCGCTTCTTCGCGGCTCATGCCGGTACCCTGGGCCAGACCGAAAGCGGTCTGGCCATAAATCAGGCCAAAGTTGACCGTTTTCGCGATACGCCGCTGGTACTTATCGATCTGATCCTGGGGTACGCCCAATACCGCCGAAGCTGTGGCGGTATGGATATCTTCATCATTTTCGAAGGCGTCGAGCAGACCGGCGTCTTCGGTGATGTGGGCCAGAATACGCAGCTCGACCTGAGAGTAGTCGGCCGCAATCAGGTAATGTCCAGCCTCGGCCACAAAGGCTCGTCGAATTTCGCGGCCTTGCTCGGTGCGGATGGGGATGTTTTGCAGGTTGGGATCGCTGCTGGACAGCCGCCCGGTGGAGATGCCGATTTGGTTGTAGTTAGTGTGGACGCGCCCGGTGCGCGGATTGACCAATGCCGGTAGGGCATCGACATAGGTGCTTTTGAGTTTGGCCAGCGTGCGATGCTCTAAAATTAACTCGATAATGGGGTGTTGGCCTTGCAGCCCTTCCAGCACGTTGGCGGCGGTAGAGTAGAATCCGCTCTTGGTTTTTCGCAGCCCTTGGGTAGGTAAGCCGAGGTTTTTGAAGAGGACGTCGGATAACTGCTGCGTGGAGTTGAGGTTGAACTCAACCCCCGCAACCTGGTAGACCTCCTGCTCCAATTCGCCCAGGCGGCGGGCCATCTGGTTCGACATCTGGCGCAGGGCGTCGGTGTCGAGCTTGATGCCGGCCAGTTCCATATCGATCAGGACGTAAATGAGCGGCAGGTCGAGTTCTTCAAAAATATGCCGGAAATCTTTGTCCTCTTGCAGCGGCTTATCCACGATATCGGCCAGCCGCAGGGTCATATCGACATCGGCGGCGGCGTAGGGCGTTACCTGTTCGACCGGAATTTGATCCATCGTCAGTTGGTTTTTGCCGGAGCCGATCAACTCCTTGATCTCGGTCATCTGGATGTTAAGGTTTTCTCGAACCAACTCTTTTAAGCCGTAACGAGCGGCCGGCGCGTTGTTGCCGATGTAGGCGGCGATCATCGTATCGTAAATCGGCGGTTCGACCGGCATGCCATGCCGCCGCAGCAGCACCATATCGAACTTCGCGTTGTGCATATATTTGAGCACGTCGGATCGAGCTAATATCGGAGCCAGCGCGTTCTGCACGGTCGTCAGGGCAAGCTGCTCCGGTACATCGGCCGGTTCCGGCTCGTCAAATAAACTGGCCTGCTCGCCGGGTTGGGGTTCGGCTTTGCCGCCGTGGGCCAGGGGGATGTAATACCCCTCACCGGCTGTCGGCGTGATGGCGATGCCGACCAGTTTGGCCTGGACTTCGTCAGTACTGTCGGTTTCGACATCCACGCACAGGCGGTCGCTTTGCTTAAGCTGGCCGACCAGTGTTTCGAGTTTGGCCTCAGTATCGACGGTGATGTACGTTCCGTCCGGATCGACGGGACCGGTCGGGGTTTTGGGTTCGACGGTGGCCACCTCTTCCGGCGACTTATCGAGCGGCGCGCCGGGGATGCGGTTGAAGATGGTGTTGAACTCCAATTCGACAAAAAGGTTGGCGACCTCGACGATATCGAAATCCATCGTTTTGCCAGCCTGGATGTTGAGTTCCACGCCCGGTACATCGGTGATAATGCGACCTAACTCACGCGATAGAAAGGCGCTCTCCCGGTCGGCTTCCAGTTTGGCGCGCGTTCCCTTGGCGATTTTGTCGAGATTGTCATAGATACCTTCCAGCGTGCCGTACTGTTGGATGAGCTTCGCCCCGCCTTTTTCGCCGATGCCCTTGACGCCGGGGATATTGTCGCTGCTGTCGCCGACCAATCCCTTCAATTCGATCAACTGTTTGGGCGTTACTCCGTAGCGCTCTTCGACTTTGGCTTCGTCATACAGCACTCGATCGGCGAATTTACTGCCGGAAATGACGACTTTGATATTGGGGGCAACCAGTTGAAAGGCATCGCGATCGCCGGTGACAATAAACGCTTCGATGTCTTTGGCGGCGGCTTGATTCGCCAGCGTACCCAGTAGGTCATCGGCCTCGTAGCCTTCTTTGGTGAAGATGGGCATGTTGAGGGCGGTCACCAGTTGCTGGATACGGTCGATTTGCGTGTTCAGGTCTTCGGGCATTTTCTCGCGGGTGGCTTTATACTCTTCGTACATCTCGTGGCGAAAGGTATCGCCCAAATCAAAGGTGACGATGAAGTAATCCGGCTCATACTCTTTCCAAACGGCCAGGAGCATGTTGGTGAAGCCGTAAACGGCGTGGGTTGGCTCGCCGGCATTGGTGTTGAAGGTGGCCGGCATACCAAAATAGGCCCGGTAAGCCAGAGCATGGCCATCGATGAGAATGAGCGTTTGTTTTTTATCCGTCATGGTTCTATCCAATCCAAAGGGCAAAATAGTAAACGACAATACTGACAAACAGGACGCTGTCGAGGCGATCCAAAAAACCGCCGTGTCCGGGGAAAAGGTTGGAGGAGTCTTTAACTCCAGCGTGGCGTTTCATCATCGAGATCGACAGATCGCCGAATAAGCCGGCCACGGCGATAATCGCCCCTATAATTATCCCCGTGATCCAACTCAAACTTGAGGCAATCAAAATGACCACCACCGCGCCGATCATGCCCCCCACCACACCGCCGGCCAGACCTTCCCACGTTTTCTTGGGGCTGTGCCGGGGCCAGAGTTTGTGCCGCCCCCAGGTTCGCCCCACCAGATAGGCCATCGTATCGGCGCTCCAATTGGCGATGAGAGCCAGCCAGACCCAGGTCAAGCCATCGGGCAGTTGGCGGAGAGCGACCAGCCGGGCCATCCCCCAACCGATGTACAGCCCGCCGGTCACGGTGAGCGCCCAATCGGCGGTGGGGGTCGAACTGTTGGTTCTAAAAAGCTGCCAGACTAACGAGGATAACAATACCGCCGAGATACTTAAACCGAGCAACCCCAAATCGGGGTAGTAACCGTCAATCATCAACAGCAAGATAAAGGCCAGGAGTAAGACATAGATAACATCGTACTCTTTGGCCCGCATCATGTGGCAAAATTCCCAGCCGGTTATTAGGGTGATGATCGTTGCGCCCGCAAAAAACCAGACGCCGCCGGCAAAGGTGGCCGCCGCAACAATCGGCAAAGCTATGAGGGCAGTGATTATCCGTGTCCGGAGCATAGTTTCTGTACTTATTGTAAAGTTAGGATGGCACAGTGTAGATCAGGATGAGTCAAACGCAAAAAAAGGGAATAGAATTTGTCGCGGCCTTCTATTCCCTTAAATCATTAATCAAGTTTTTGATTCGCCTGAATGTGGTTTGGAGCGCCGACTACTCTTCCTGATGCCCATTAGTCGGTATATCGGTATCGCCCCTGGCTGCACTTGGCGATGACACGGTCTCGGCAACATTCCCATTCGTAGTTACCTCTGTTGACTTCTGCTTAGCCCGTTTATCTTCTTTCGGGGCTAATACCGCTGCTGAGGCGACCATATCACCCCCTTTAAGATTCATGACTCGCACGCCGGAGGTCGCTCGACCTTGCTGGGAAATATGTTTGATTGAGGTTCGCAAGGTAATGCCGTCTCGGGAAATGAGGGTGATATCGCCGTCATCAGACACTACCCGACCGGTTACAATCGCCCCTGTTTTGGAAATAGTTTTAGCCAGCGTTCGCACCCCGCTGCCGTTACGCCGCTGAAGGTTGTACTCGCTCAATCGGGTGCGCTTGGCGAACCCTTTCTCAGTCACCACCAACAGATCGGCCTCTGGGTTGATCACATCCATACCGCGTATCTCATCATTGCCCTGCAGCCGCATCGCGCCGACGCCGGCCGCAGTGCGCCCCATCGCCCGCACGTCATCCTCGTGGAACCGAATGGCTTGCCCGTTCTTTGACACCAATATCATCTCGTCATTGCCTTCGGTCAGTTGAACCCAACCTAATTCATCATCATTATCCAGCGAAATCGCAATCAAGCCGCTGGGCCGAACCGACGCAAACTCGCTGAGATTAGTGCGCTTGATGCGTCCTTTGCGGGTCAGCATGATCAGGTACTCAGCCTGATCGAAATCGGGTACTGCGACAGTGGCTGTGATCTTTTCGTTGGAGTCGATATTGATCAGGTTGACCACGGACACGCCTTTCGCCGTACGGCTGGCATCCGGAATTTTCCAGGCTTTCTCGGAATAGACTTTGCCTTTATCGGTGAAATAGAGGATCGTATCAAGCGCTCGGGCGGCAAAGAGGAACTCGACCTCGTCCTCGTCACGGGTAGTCATGCCCATCACGCCGCGCCCGCCTCGCGCTTGAGAGCGATAGGTGATGCTAGGTACTCGCTTGATATACCCTCGCTGGGTAATGGAGATGAGCACCTCTTCGTCTTTAACCAAATCTTCTTCATTAAAGTCGCCGGTTTCGTCGGCCAAAATACGGGTACGGCGCTCATCGCCATAGGTTTCTTTAAGCTCGGCCAAATCTTCTTTAATCAGACCCAGAATTTTATCGGGGTTGGCCAGCAAATCTTCCAGATAGCTGATGGTTTTCATCAACTCCTGGTACTCATCTTCAATCTTTTGCCGCTCTAAGGCCGCCAGACGGCGCAACTGCATATCCAAAATGGCCTGGGCTTGAACCTCGCTGAGCGAGAAGTTAGCCATCAATTGGGTTTTAGCTGAATCGGTGTCGTTGCTCTCTCGAATGGTTTTGATAATCTGATCGAGATTGGCCAGCGCAATCCGGTACCCTTCCAGAATATGGGCTCGGTGGCGCGCCTTTTCCAGATCATACTCAGTGCGGCGGGTGATCACATCCTGGCGGTGCTCGATGTAAGCCGTCAGCGCTCGTTTAAGGGGTAGAACACGCGGTTCACCGTCAAGCAGCGCCAGCATATTGATTCCGAAATTGGATTGCAGAGTCGTGTGTTTATAAAGTTGGTTGAGCACTTTCTTGGGCTGCGCCCCGCGCTTCAACTCGATAACTATCGCCATACCGGCCCGATCCGACTCGTCGCGTAGGTCGGAAATATCTTTCAGTTTACCGTCGCGCACAAGATCGGCGATGCGCTCCAGCAAGGACGATTTATTCACTTGATAGGGGATCTCGGTGACGACAATCCGGTGACGATTACCACTCATTTCTTCGATATTGGCCGTGGCCCGCATCGTCACCCGCCCTTTGCCGGTGGCGTAAGCAGTGATAATACCCTCCCGGCCCATCATCGACGCGCCGGTGGGAAAATCGGGGCCTTTGACAAAATTCATCAAATCTTCAACGGTCACATCATCTTGTGTATCGTAATGATCGATCAGGTAAGTGATCGCGTCGCAAATTTCATTGAGGTTATGGGGGGGAATGTTGGTGGCCATGCCTACGGCGATACCGGAGGTTCCGTTTAACAGCAGATTGGGCAGGCGGGCGGGCAACACCTCCGGTTCCTGCAAGCTGCCGTCAAAATTATCCATCCAATTGATGGTGTTTTTGTCGATATCGGCCAGCATCTCTTGCGAAATTCGGGCCAGACGAGCTTCGGTATAACGCATAGCGGCGGCGCTGTCGCCATCGACGCTGCCAAAGTTGCCTTGCCCATCGATCAGCGGGTAGCGCATCGAAAAATCTTGGGCCATCCGCACCATCGTGTCGTAAACCGCGCTGTCGCCATGAGGGTGGTATTTCCCCAACACATCCCCGACGACCCGTGCGCTTTTGCGGTAAGCCGTATTGTAGCGAATGCCCATATCGTGCATGGCGTAAAGAATACGGCGGTGAACCGGTTTCAGCCCATCCCGCGCGTCAGGCAGCGCTCTGGAAACAATGACGCTCATAGCGTAATCCAGGTAAGCCACCTTCATTTCATTTTCAATATCTACAACCTTAATCGTACCAATATCCATGGAGGTTCTCCAAATTATTTTGCCAGAAAATCAAAAACAGAACACCCTATATTATACCTTAGAACGGTTGTTTGGGCTACTTATTAAACGATGGGGGTCGGTCTTATTCGTCAGAATTTGGCCAAAAAAGGGGTTGACATGGTATGTCTTGTGTGATATGATGCTTGCAGTATCTCAAATAAGGTAGCTCATAATGTCGAAAAAATTACGCAAACTCATTGAAGCGCAGTCCAAAGTAAAAGTGGCCCAACAAGCCCATGATAATAATGTGAATACTATTTTTTATCCCACGCTCGCTGTTACTTTTGCGAGCTTTTTTTATTTTTATGGCTACTACTTTTGGGACACGATATGGCGCGTTCTGACGGGTGATTGACCCGTAAAACTGTGGAACTTCCAGGGCGCGACCAATATCGGTTGCGCCCTTTTTGTTTTTGGGGCCAAAGCAGACGCCGGCAATGTCCACAGCCCCCATCACTTAAAATCAACGAAGAGACAACTATCGAGGAGACTTATGATTATCATTATGAAAATGCAAGCGACTGATACCGAAACCGACGCGGTCATCACCAGGGTGACCAAAGAAGGTTTCAAAACCCACGTTTCGGTGGGGGAAGAACGCACGATCATCGGTATTATTGGCGATGAACGCCTGCTCGATCGAGGGGCGATCAGCCGGATGAAGGGCGTCGATCGGGTAGTACCCGTTCTACGACCTTACAAGTTAGCCAGCCGTGATTTCAAACCGGAGAACACGGTTATTACCATCAACGGTCATCAAGTTGGGGGTGATAAAGTTATTGTCATGGCCGGCCCCTGTTCGGTCGAAAGCCTGGATCAGATGATGGAAACGGCCATTGCGGTAAGAGAAGCCGGCGCCCATCTCCTGCGCGGCGGGGCCTTCAAGCC
The DNA here is from genome assembly GCA_020634855.1 of Anaerolineales bacterium. Taxonomy (GTDB): domain Bacteria; phylum Chloroflexota; class Anaerolineae; order 4572-78; family J111; genus JAGRBY01. The sequence goes on along the minus strand of JACKAU010000009.1, from coordinate 41,509 downwards.
GCGAACCTCGCCCTACAGTTTTCAGGGGATGGGGGAAGAAGGGTTAAAGATTATGGCTCAGGTTCGCGAAGAAACGGGTCTGCACATTGTCACCGAGGTGATGGCCCCTGAGCAGGTCGATTTGGTCGCCAAGTACGCCGATGTTCTCCAAATCGGTACCCGCAACATGCAAAACTACGCCCTGCTTAACGCGGTGGGGAAAACAAATAAGCCGGTTTTGCTAAAACGTGGGATGATGAGTACGATTGAAGAATTATTGATGAGCGCCGAATACATCATGTCAAACGGCAATCACCAGGTGATGCTCTGCGAGCGCGGTATTCGCACCTTTGAAAAGTACACGCGCAATACCCTGGATATCAACGCCGTACCCGTTCTCAAAGAGTTGACCCATTTGCCGGTGGTGGTTGATCCCAGCCATGCCACCGGGCGCTGGACCCTGGTCAAGGCTACCAGCAAAGCAGCGGTTGCAGCCGGCGCCGATGGCCTCATCATTGAGGTTCATCCTAACCCGGCCGAAGCGGCCAGCGATGGCGAACAATCGTTAAAACCACACCGTTTCGCCGAATTAATGAACGAGATTAGACCGATTGCCGCCGCCGTCGACCGGAGTGTGTAGGGACATAAATAAAACAACTTGCCTATTTCAGAGGTCAGTAATTGGTAATTGGTAAGTAGAGATTGAACAACCAATACCTATTTACCAATTACCTTACTCAAATCCTGGAGGTACATTTTCGCAGCCAATGTTTCCCTAAAAGCGGCTCAAGTGGCAATTGTTGGCTTGGGTTTGATGGGCGGATCGCTAGGATTAGCCCTCAAAAGAGATACAATTTGCCGGCAGGTTGTGGGTCTGGTTCGACGTGAGGACGCCGTTGAAAGCGCTCTGGCCGCCGGCATAGTCGATATCGCCACTACCGACCCGGCAGCGGCCCTGCGCCAGGCCGATATCGTTTTCTTTGCGACGCCGGTCAGAACGATGCTCACCCAGATAAAAACCTTTACCCCGTTTTATAAACCGGACGCCATCATCACCGATATGGGCAGTACCAAACAAGACGTTGTCCAGGTAATGAACTCGCTGCCGTTGGGGCTACAGCCGGTGGGGTCGCATCCAATGTGCGGCAAAGAAAAATCAGGGATGGATGTGGCCGAGGCCAATTTATTTGAAAATGCGCCCTGGATTATTACACCTCTTGACCGAACTACGCCTGAGACCATTCACACCATTCAATTTTTAGCCGAAGCCATCGGCTCTAGAGTTCAAATACTACCGGCCGATCGCCACGACCAGTTGGTAGCGACCATTAGCCATCTACCCCACATTCTGGCCGTAACGCTAGTAGCGACGGCGTTGCGAGTAGCGGAGCAAGATAATACCGTCTGGGATGTCGCCGCCACCGGCTTCAAAGATACGTCGCGAGTGGCGGCCGGCAGCGTAGACATGTGGCTCGATATCTTACTGACCAATCAAACAGCGGTGAGTCAGGTTTTGAACATAGCCCAACAGCAGCTTAGCCAGATCAAGGCCGCTATTTCACAAGGCGACGAAGCCGTCCTGCGTTCCATTTTAGAAGCGGCGGCCGAACAGCGCAGAACCATGTACCAGTAGAGTTTAGGGGAATTACATTGAAACTCATTATCCACCCATCTGACTCCCTGACCGGTGAAGTCACCGTTCCCGGCGATAAGTCGATCTCGCATCGGGCTTTGATCTTTGCCGCTGTGGCCGATGGCCGCAGCATCGCTCGCAATTGGCTCGATGCCGGGGTAACGGCGCGTATGGTTGATTGCATCCGGGCGTTGGGCATTGAGGTCGAGGTCGAACCAACCGGATCGGGCCGGGCCACGCTGACCGTCCACGGGCGAGGGTTATACGGCCTCGCCGCCCCCGATCAACCGCTTTTTTGCGGCGGGTCGGCTACGACGATGCGGCTGATGATGGGCCTGCTGGCCACTCAGCCGTTTACGAGTACGCTCGACGGTCATGAAGGTTTGCGCCGCCGGCCAATGGAGCGAATTGCCCAACCGCTGCGCCAGATGGGAGCCAAAATCGAAACCACCGACGGCCACGCCCCGCTATCGATTACCGGCGGTCGCTTGCAAGCCATCGACTACGATATGCCGGTCGCCAGCGCCCAGTTGCAGACCGCCCTGATCCTGGCCATGCTTGGCGCGGAGGGCCAGATGACCCTGCACCAACCCGGCCCGGCTCGCGACCATACCCTGCGAATGCTGCGTCATCAAGGCATCGACATCCAGGGCGAAGACCAGGGCATTATCACTTTTTGTACAGAAAAAACGGCGCTCAAACCGCTCAACTTTACCATGCCTGGCGATATGTCCTCGGCGGCGTTTCTGATGACCGCCGCCTTGACTGTGCCTCACAGCGAGATCCTCATTCAAGGCGTCAATACCAATCACACCCGCGCTGGGTTGTTAGAAATACTGCAAGCGATGGGCGGGCCAATTGCCCGGCAAAACGAACAGTCTCAGGCCGGCGAACCGGTCGCTGATTTATCGATTAAAGCCGGTCGATTAAACGGCGTTGAAGTCAAAGGCGAAATCGTGGTCCGTATGATCGATGAATTCCCCATTTTTACGGTGGCCGCGCTGCACGCTCACGGCAAAACCATTGTGCGCGACGCCGCCGAACTACGCCTCAAAGAGAGTGACCGAATTGCGGTAGTGATCGAAGAAATGGGCAAACTGGGGGCCAAGATCACCCCCCATCCCGACGGCTTTGAAATCGATGGACCGCAGCCGTTGACCGGCGCTGTGGTGCGCAGTCATCGCGACCACCGGCTGGCGATGTCGCTGGCCGTAGCGGGTTTATCGGCCGCCGGTTCCACCGTTGTTGAAGATGCGCAAGAACTGAACGAGAGTTTTCCCGGATTTATAGCCACACTCCAAAGTTTAGGAGCGAAGATAGAAGCTGATGAGTAACGCTGCCATTCGAATTACGGGTAAAAGTTCGCTGGTTGGGCTGCTCGGCTGGCCGGTTAAGCATAGCCTTAGCCCGCTGATGCATAACGCCGCCTTTGCCAGCCTGGGACTGGAGTGGGCCTATGTGCCGCTGCCGGTCATGCCGGCTAACGTCGAGCAGGCTATTCGGGGTTTGGCCGCCTTGAGTTTTATAGGGGTTAACGTCACTGTACCGCACAAGCAGGCGGTCATTCGTTATCTGGACGAACTCAACGACGCCGCTCAGATTACCGGGGCCGTCAACACCATTGCAATCAAGGAAGGTAAATATTACGGCTATAATACCGATGCGAGTGGCTTTCTCAACTCGCTGATTGAGGCCGATTGTCACCCCAAAAATATGCGGGTGGCGGTGCTGGGGGCCGGCGGGGCTGCCAGAGCCGTGGTTTTAGCCCTGGCTAACGCCGAAGCTGACTCAGTAACGGTCTTCAACCGCACCGCCGAACGGGCCGCGTTTCTGGTGGATGATCTGGCCGATACCTTTCCCGACAGCCATCTGCACTTTGCTCCGCTCACCAGTCAAGCCGTGGCCGATCTCAAAGAGGATGTCGATTTAGTGATCAACACCACTTCGGTGGGTATGTCGCCCGATAGATCAGCGTCCCCCTGGCCGGACGATGTCGCCCTTCCCAAGCATACCGTAGTGTGCGATCTGGTCTACAATCCGTTGGAGACGGCGCTGCTGGCTCGGGCTAAAGCGGCGGGCAATCCGACCATCGATGGCTTGGGTATGCTGATTCACCAGGGCGCCCACGCCTTTGAAATTTGGACCGGTCAACAACCCTCAATCGATATCATGCGCCAGGCCGCTCTGTCCGGCTTGGGAGTTAAATAGGGTGGAAATTCTGGGCGGCCCTCTTTTTGGCGTGGCCGGCGCGGGCGAGTCGCACGGCCCGGCCATTACCACCATTGTCTTCGGCTGTCCGCCGGGGCTAAAGTTATCACGGCAGGCGGTCCAGCGCTACCTCGACCGGCGGCGGCCCGGCAGCAACAAACACGGCACCCCCCGCCACGAGGCCGACAAAGTGGTCTTTCTGTCCGGCCTCTATAGCGACAATCACGACCGGCTGCTGGCCGGCCCTTCGATAGAAATCGATGTTGAGGGCCACACCTTCCAAACTGCCGGCTACGAAGAGGGCTTCACCACCGGCGAACCCATTGCCGCCATCGTCCTCTCCACCTCCAAAAAATCGAGGCACTACGATCAATTCATGGGGCCGCAGGGCGAGGTTCGGCCCGGCCACACCGATCTGGTCAAATTTCACCAATCCCAAGGCTTTGTCGATATCCGGGGCGGTGGGCGCTCCAGCTATCGCTCCACTATCTCCGATGTTATCGGCGGCTCGATTGCCCGTCTGTTCCTGCAAGAACAGTTCGGCACGGTTTTTTTATCGTCGATTTGCCAGGTGGGGCCGCTCAAAGCGGAACGCAGTCTGGCCGAGCATTTCGAAGCCATCCTCCGTCACAGCCAAACGGTCACCATCGCCGCTGAGGCCATTCAGACGGTCGAGCAAACCATGGCCGAGGCCGAAATCCATTCCATCGATCCCGATTTCGCTCACGAAGCCGGCGAGTTGATCAAGCAAACTCGCATTCAAGGCGACTCGATTGGGGCGGCAGTGGAAGTAGTGGCTCTAAATGTGCCACCGCTGATCGGCCAGCCGCTTTACCAGAGTCTGAAGGTGCGGCTGATGGGCGCGTTGGGCGGGCTGCATGCCGTGCAAGCGTGCGAGATCGGGGCCGGCGTAGACATCGTTGCCCGCCGGGGCAGCGAAAATAACGACCCGATTCGCACGGCGGGCTACCAAACCAACAACCAGGGCGGGCTAATTGGCGGGATCGCCACCGGCCTGCCGCTCGTCTGCCGGGTCAGCTTCAAACCGACCTCGACCATCGTCAAGCCGCAGCAGTCGGTGCGCAAGAATTTAGAAGAGATTGACTTTGAATTGAAAAAAGGCCGGCACGATCCCTGCGTCGGTGTCCGGGCCGGCGTCACCTTAGAGTCGCGCATGGCGATTGAGGTGATGAACGCGGTGCTGCTGCACCAATCGCAGCGGGTAGATACCGCAAATTTCAGGCTATTTTAAGAGTAGGTGACTGGCACTTTATCGCTGTAATTGGATAGTTGTTTTTCTCACGGCGTTCTTGAATCGAGCAAAAGTGCCAGTCACCTGAATAGATACTTAGATGATGTCAAGAAATATTATTCTGACCGGCTTCATGGGAACCGGCAAAACCATCGTCGGTCAACTGGTGGCCGCCCAATTAGGGCGCGAGTTCATCGATATGGACGACCTAATCGAAAGCCGGGAGGGCCGCCCCATCAGCCAAATCTTTGCCGACGAAGGCGAACCCTATTTCCGCCGCCTGGAAGCCGATCTGTGCCGCGAGTTGGCCGCAAAGTCGGGCTTGGTTATCGCCACCGGCGGTGGGGCGCTGGTGCCGGAGGCCAACCTGCGGGTGATGGAACGCACCGGGCTGGTCATCTGTTTGGACTGCCGGCCGGATGTGCTGTGGCAGCGCATCGGTCAAAGTGACAACCGCCCCATGCTGGCGGCGCAAGATGACGGGCGTTTTGCCCGGCTGGCAGCGCTGCTGGTCCAGCGCGCCCCGGCTTACGGGCGAATAGAATACCATGTGGATGTGACTCGATTGGACCCAGACCAGGTCGCCGCACAAATTTGTCACCAAGTAACGGAGTAACCGGTATGAAAACCATTACGGTTAAACACCCCACCGGCAGCTACCCGATCCATTTGGGTGAGGACGCACTCAGCCAAACCGGCCGGCTTCTGGCCGAACTAGGCTACAGCGGCCGCTGCGCCGTACTGACCAACGAGATCGTCGGCCGTCACTACGCCGCGCCGCTGTGCGATAGCCTCAGCCAGGCCGGTTTTACACCGACGCGGATCGACCTACCCGACGGTGAGCAGTATAAAACACTAGATACCGTTGCCAGCGCCTATCCCCACCTGGTCGAGGCCAAACTCGACCGGCGTAGCCCGATCATTGCTCTGGGCGGCGGGGTTTTAGGCGACACCGCCGGCTATGTCGCCGCCTCGTTTTTGCGCGGCGTCCCGCTAGTTCAAATCCCCACCACGCTGCTGGCGATGGTCGACTCCAGCGTCGGCGGCAAAACGGGGGTCGATCTCCCGCAGGGCAAAAATCTAGTGGGCGCGTTCAAACAGCCGGAAATGGTCATCGTCGATCCCAACGTGTTGCAAACCCTACCGGACGCCGAAATCAAAGCCGGCCTGGCCGAAGTGGTCAAACACGGCATCATCGACAGCCCTGAACTCTTTGAAGCCCTGGAAACAAGCAACCAACCAACGGCTACCACAACCTCAATTCCCAGTCCTCAATCCCCAGCGCCCATTCTTCATTCTTCATTCTCCATTCTTCATTCTCCAACTTGGCTGCTGCACGAAGCCATTATGGTCAAAGTTCGCGTCGTTCAGGAAGACCCGTTCGAGCAAGGCCGTCGGGCCGTGCTGAACTTGGGGCATACTTTTGGCCACGCCTTTGAGCAGGTATCCAGCTATCAAATCCGCCACGGCGAAGGTGTGGCGATGGGTACGGCCTGCGCCGCCCGGCTGGCCGCTCGGCTAGGCTACTGTGATGACCAAACCACCGAGCGAATTATCGGCTTGCTTGACCGGCTGCACATGCCCAGCCAACCGCCCGATTATCCCGCCGCCGATATCATGGCGGCGATGTCCACCGACAAAAAACGCCAGGGTAATAGCCTGCGGTTCATCCTGCCCCGTGCCATCGGCGATGTGGACATTTTCAAAGACATCCCGCCAGCGGATGTAAAGGCCGTTCTGGCGTGAAACACAAGACCTGACAGGTTTTCAACCGCCAGTTCTGACCAAATTCATTCCAGCCGGGCAGGTTTGTTCTCCCAACTGTATTGCGGCAACCTGTCAGGTCTGAACCTTGTAACATAAAAAAGTAGAGACCATGAAACCCGAAGAAACCCTTAGCGAAGAAACCCTTTTCAAAGGCCAAGCCATCGATTTTATGCTGCGTCAGGCCCAATTGACCGACGGGACCACGGTGCAGCGCGAGATTGTACGCAACCACGGCGCGGTCGCTATTGTGCCGATCACGAAAAATAATGAGGTCCGGCTGGTCAAGCAATTTCGGGCGGCGGCGCAGAAGTGGGTCATCGAGCTGCCGGCCGGCGGGCTGGAGCCGGGCGAAGACCCCGACCTGGCCGCGCCGCGTGAACTGCTGGAAGAAACCGGCGACACCGCCGCCACCTGGCGTAAGCTGCACGGCTTCTATACCGCTCCCGGCATCCTGACCGAATTCATCCATCTCTACCTGGCCACCGATCTCACCCCCGGCCCCAACAACCTCGAATTCGATGAGCACATTGAAGTTATCACCCTGTCCTGGGCGACCGCTATCGATATGATCCGGCGGCACGAGATCGAAGATGTCAAAACCGTAGCCGGGATAATGTTGGCCGGGATGGAATTGGGTTTGGTTACGGCCTGAGATCGAGCTTGGCATTCATAATTTTAGACTTCATTGGTGAATTTTTACCACGGAGGTCACTGAGGAGGCACAAAGTTCACCGAGTTTTTCTTTGTGTTCTCTGCGCCTTCTTTGATCCCTTTGTGGTAAAATATGATTGGTCATAGTCAAGCTGAGAGTTAACTCTAACCCGATTCTAAGCATTTTCACACCTGCCCTCAATACTTAAGCCTTAAAATGCACCAAGCGATAAATCTACAATCCTGACCAGGAGAAGCAAACCCATGCCTTACGAAAAAGAAAAACAAGTGGCTATTGAAGCCGTGACGCGGGCGGCTCAATTGTGTCTGGCCGTTCAGGCCGATATGGTTAATGTTGACTCGTTGGAAAAGGGCGACAAAAGCCCGGTCACCGTAGCCGATTTCGGCGCTCAGGCGGTGGTCTGTCAGCATGTTACGGCTAACTTTCCGGAGGCCGTCATCGTCGGCGAGGAAGACTCAAGTCAACTGAGGACGCCGGAAAACGCCGCCAAGTTGGCGCAGGTAACCGGTTATGTGCAGCAATTTTTCCCCCAAGCCGACGCTGAAGCGGTGTGCGGCTGGATCGACGCCGGCAACGGCCAGGTGACGGAGCGCTTCTGGACGCTCGACCCTATCGACGGCACCAAAGGCTTTTTGCGGAATGACCAGTACGGCATCGCCCTGGCTCTAATTGAGCAGGGGCAGGTGAAGGTCGCTGCGCTGGCCGGGCCGGTGCTGCCCGCTAACCTGAACGAACCGGACGGGGCCAAAGGCGTGGTTTTTGTGGCCGTCCGGGGTGAAGGGGCGGTGGTGGCTCCGCTGAATAGTGATGAGTTTACGCCCATCCACGTGGTGCCGGTGACCCACCCGGAGAATGTCAGATTTGCGGAAAGCGTCGAGGCTGGTCACGGCGACCAAGCCCTGCAAGAGGCCATCGCCCAGGCGGCGGGCATTACCACGCCCCCGCTGCGGATGGACAGCCAGGTCAAATATGGGGCCGTCGCTCGCGGCGATGCGGCGCTCTACTTGCGCCTACCCTCGCCCAAACAGCCCGGCTACCGCGAGAAAATCTGGGATCACGCCGCCGGGAGCTTGATCGTCGAAGAAGCCGGCGGCCGCGTGACCGATATGCACGGCCAACCGCTCGATTTTGGCTCGGATTACAAAATGAACGATAATCGCGGCGTTATTGTCAGCAATGGCGATTTGCACGACGCCGTGTTAGAGGCTCTAGTCGATCAGTAGGGATAGTTTGATAGGTTGATGGTTGGTTTGATAGGTTGCCGATAGTTAAGGATTTCCACCCGTAACCCGATCCTCAGCCGACTTATGAAGATCAAGAATTTAATCGGAGGACAAACTTACCCCCCGAGCACGGGTCTTAAGGCCCGTGCTGAGAGAGCGAAAGCCCTTGCGAGCTATAATTTCGCCAGAGTAGGGCGCTTCAGCGTCCTTTGCTCTTTCAGCGTGATGGCTTTAGCCTCGCGCTCTTTGGCTTTCGTTATCCATTTATCTTCTTAAGCTTCATATCCCCGTCACGATCAAGCTCGTTATTTTATGAGGAACGCCATGACAAAAATTCTATTACTCCACGGTCCCAATCTCAATCTTTTAGGCACACGCGAGCCAGAAGTTTACGGCTCGACCACGATGGCCGATGTCAACAGCCGGGTGACGGCCGCCGCCGCCCAACGCAACGTCGAAGTCCGCGCGTTTCAATCCAACCACGAGGGCGCGTTGGTCGATGCCCTGCACGACGCGCGAACGTGGGCCGACGGCGTCATCTTCAATCCCGGCGCCTACACCCACACCTCCATCGCCCTGCGCGACGCCATCGCCGGAACGGGCTTGGCCGTGGTCGAAGTCCATCTGAGCAATGTCCACGCCCGCGAGGAATTTCGGCACAAGAGCATGCTCGCGCCGGTCTGCGTCGGCCAGATCAGTGGTTTCGGCTGGCGGAGTTATCTGTTGGGCTTAGAGGCTATTCTGGGACATCTGGGCGTGGAGTGAAGAATGAAGAATGGTGAATAGAGCGTGAGAGAGGAATCATCCATGAAACGACGTCGTCGTGATCGCCGCCAACGTATGACGGTGGCCGCGCCGCTGCCCGATTTGCCTCGGCTGCGGCCCAAGTTAACCATGCTCGATCGGGCCGATTGCTTGCAAATTCATCGCGCTGCTTGCGAGATATTGCGCCGAACGGGGGTGCAGGTTTACAGCCGGCCGGGGCTTGATCTGTTACGTGAAGCCGGCGCCGTTATCGACGATAATCTGGCTAAAATTCCTCCCTCGCTGGTGGAATGGGCGCTGGCCTCCGCCCCCAGCGCCTTTAATTTATACAGCCGCGCTTCCGACCATGTGGCCGTTCAGCTCGATGGGCAGAGCGTCTATTTTGGGCCTGGCTCCGACACCCTACGCTACCTCGATCCCCGGTCGGGCCAGCGGCGAGATTTCCAGTTGGCCGATATCGCCGATTGCATCCGCCTGTGCGATGCGCTGCCCGAAATTGGCTTTGTGATGTCGGTTGGCATCCCCCGCGATGTACCGGGGCAGACCTATTTTCGCCACCAATTTGCCGCTATGCTGCGCCACACCACCAAGCCGATTGTCTTTGTGTGTGATGGCCTGGCCGATATTGAAGCCATTACGGCGATGGCCGCGGCCGTGGCCGGCGGTATGGACAGGTTGACCCAATATCCCAATATCTTACTCTACTCTGAACCATCTACGCCGCTGCAACATTCGCGGGAGGCAACCGACAAGCTGCTCTTCTGCGCCGAGCACGCCATCCCCATCACCCACTCGCCGGCCCCGATGATCGGCGGCACGGCCCCCATTACCATTGCCGGGGCGGTGGCGCTCGGCAATGCCGAACTGCTCAGCAGCCTGGTGATGCACCAGCTTAAAAATCCCGGTGCGCCCTTTTTGTACGGTCACGGCGTTCATCATCTTGATATGAAAGAGATGATTAGCGTTTACGGCGCACCCGAATTTCAACTGGCGCGGGTGATGGCGGCCGAAATGGGACGCTTTTACCGCCTGCCGGTTTGGGGGTACACCGGACACACCGATAGCAAAGGGGTTGACGCCCAAGCGGCGGCCGATGCCCAGTTTTCGGCGTTGGTGGCACTGCTGGCTAAAACTAACCTCAACCATGATGTGGGCTATATTGAGAGCGGGATGGCCAACTCGCCCGAATTAATGACGCTGACCAACGAGATTATTTCGATGACCCGGCGCTTTGTAGAGGGGGTTCGCCTTGATGACGAGGCTTTGGCTTTGGATGTGATCGACAATGTTGGCCCCGGCGGGCAATTTTTGAATCATGACCACACCATGGCTCACTGGCGCGAGTTGTGGCTGCCCCAGATTTTTGATCGACAGCGATTAGAGGCGTGGCAAGAGCAGGGGGCTAAATACACGAATGATCGGTTGCGAGAAGTCACCGTCAGCCTTATGGATGACCACCCGGTTGATCCGTTACCCGACTCGGTTGAGCAGGAGATCGAGCAGATTTTGCGGGCGTAACTGAATATAGAGTTGATGCGGCTTTACAGCCCTGTATAATCTAATGAGCAACTCTTTTAGAGTTAATAGACATTATCGGAAATAAGAGAAATAGAATAAACTGGTCAGCAGAAAAAGAAAGGAAAGAGGAGAAAAATGCTGACCTACGAAACACCAAAAAAGAAACCGGGTAGATTTCTAGCCTTGACAAGTTTGACAGTAGAAGAATTCGAAGAGTTGCTGCCAACCTTTAAGAAAGGTTGGCAGACCGATGTTGAAAAACGAGCGACGGCCAAACGCCGTAAACGTAAAATAGGCGGGGGACGCAAACCAACTCTAAAAAGCCCGGAAAATATGTTGCTCTTCATTCTGCTCTACTTCAAAATATACCCATTGCAAGAAGTACAAGGCACCTTATTTGGGATGAGCCAAGGTCAAGCCAACGATTGGGTCCAACGGCTGACGCCCATCCTCCAACTAGCGGTAAAAAGAAGAAGCGCTTTTACCAGAACGAGAGCCAGCTACACTTGAACAAGTCCTGGCTGAATACGATTTATTGGAATTCACCATTGATGGGACTGAGGGTAGACGACAGCGGGCTAAGGACAATATTGAGCAAAAAGAATATTACAGCGGTAAAAAAAAGCCCATACCTTGACCAACAATGTCATTACCCATGCCGTCAGTCGGACGGTTTGTTATTTGAGCCAAACCTATCCCGGCAAACGCCACGAGAAACGGATTTGCGATGAAGAAGGCTACCCCTTTCCTCGCTCTTCACAACTGCTACAAGACACGGGTTTCCAGGGCTATGCACCGGAAGATGTCATTATCTATCAACCTAAAAAGAAACCGCGTGGCGGTCAATTAGACCTTTGTGACCGTTTTCTCAACGCTGTCATTGCCAGCGCTCGTATCACGGTTGAAAATATCATTTGCGGGATTAAACGGTGTCGCATTCTTAAAGACACCTTTCGTAATCATCTTGCTGGGTTCGACGACCAAGTCATGGAGATTGCCTGCGGCTTGCACAATCTTCGCCTTCGTCATCGTCATTCTGTCGAACAATTTAATCTCTTTGATTTTATTTCTTGACCCTTATTTCCGATAATATCTATTCTATGACATTTCATATCTTTTTACCGAATAATTAAAGGGACTTCCGATAAAGCTGGCGAAGCCCCTGACTCCCCTGAAACTTCATAGTGCAGGTGACGGATCAGTTTCCGATAGAAGGGCAGCCGGCCCATACCCCCTACATCATTTTGGAGAATCCATCCTTGGACAAGCGGCGAACCAAGTTGGGCATCGTCAGAAACTCGATGCTTTCAACGAGACGAATCTTATTGGCTGCCATTAACGATGCCTTTAACGGCCCAAGCGCGCGCAGCCAACGGAATCGAGCCGTCTTCTTCCATCGGTAATCGCTGCATTAACGCCTCCTTGAGCTTCTGCCGTTCCGAGTCTTCTAACTTCAAGACATAGGTTGGCGCCGGCCCTTGACCCCCGAGAAAGGGGTTCCAATAATCGTCAAAGTCGGTGAAGTGGGTCGTGATTTCAATCGGCGCGGTTTCGACTTCTACGAGGCCAACTCGAACGAAAGCCGCGCTCAATGCTTCAGCATTGGATTGGGGGAAGCGGTATTTTTCATGAAGAGGGGCGGCATTGGGGTCAAGCTCAACGGCCACATCCCAAAAATAGGTCAGAAACGCCATTGTCCCGGCATAATCCCAAATGTAAACTGCCACCATGCCCTCCGGTATGGTCACGCGGCTCATTTCAGCCAAAGCTTTTTCGGGTTCAGGGATAAAATTCAGGACCAGACCAGAGACCGCTATATCTATAGAAGCATCCTCGACCGGTAACGCCAGTGCATCCCCCACTTTGCACGTCGCCTGAGGGCCAAGTCGGGCTTGAGCGGTCGTGACAAAACCGTCCGATTGGTCAATGGCGATGACCGCTGCCGGTTTGGACTGACGAATCACGGCTTCACTCAACGCCCCCGATCCACATCCGACATCCAACCAGCGCAGCCCAGCTTGGGGCGAGACCCACTCCACAAAGGTCTCGGCGACAAGCTTACTCCATCGCCCCATGTAATAGTCGTAAGGATCACCTGCTTGCCATGAGTCTTTCATTTCGGTCTCCTTTATTGCCAAAAGCGTTGCAATTAAAAAAGATGATAGTGATAAAGTCGCCCAACATTGCCAGAGTCCTTTAATTCTCTATTTTAATCACAAACGTGAAGGTCACCGTGACATCCTCGTTGGGGTCAACCATCAGCGTATAATTACCGTCTTGCTCCAGCGCAATCGACTCTGCCTGCCAGGAGCCGCTGGTGCTTTGATTGTACAATTCTGAAAACCCGTCTGGGGCCAAAATCTTAAAATTGGTGTAGCCGCCCTCGATAAATTCAAAATTTAGGCTGATCGTTTGCCCGGCGGTCCCTGCAAAGGCATATTGCGCTATTTGGCCCGGCGTAGCGATTTTACCGCTCACCGAGCTGCCCAAGGCCACCTCGCCGCCGTCAATGACCGGCGGGTCAACATTCCACACCACAAAATCAAACTTCTGCAAACCGTCGTCGTTTGGATCAACCTGCAAGAGGTAAGCGCCAGCCTGCTCCAATGTCACCGGGTCGCTGTTGAGGGGGGCCGAGGTGCTACTTTCATAGACGGTGGTGATGCCGTCAGGGGCGATCAATGTGTAATGGGTGTAAACCGACTCCGCGTTTTGAAAATCGATAAATATTACCTGTCCGGCCTGCCCGGCCAGGTTGTACTCCACCGTTTGGCCGGGAATCTTGGTCTGGCCCGACGTGAGTTGGCCAATGGTTATTGGCCCGCCATCGATCACCGGCGGGTCAACATTCCACACTACAAAATCAAACTTCTGCAAACCATCTTCGTTCGGATCAACCCACAAGACGTAAGTGCCATCCTGCTCCAACGTCACCGGGTCGCTATTGAGGGGGGCCGAGGTGCTGTTTTCATAGACGGTGGTGATACCGTCAGGGGCGATCAATTTATAGTTGGTATAAACCGACTCCGCCTTTTGAAAATCGATAAAAATAACCTGCCCGGCCTGCCCGGCCAGGTTGTACTCCACCATTTGGCCGGGAATTTTGGTTTGTCCCGACGTGAGTTGGCCAATGGTTATTGGCCCGCCATCGATCACCGGCGGATCAACATTCCACACCACAAAACCGTACGTTTGTCCCGCATCTTCCGGCGGCGTAATCGATAGCGTATAAGTGCCGTCTTGATCCAATGTGATGGGGTCACTGTTGAGGGGGGCCGAGGTGCTACTTTCATAGACGGTGGTGATGCCGTCAGGGGCGATCAATGTGTAATTGGTGTAAACCGATTCCGCCTTTTGAAAATCGATAAAAATAACCTGCCCGGCGTGTCCATCAATCAAGTGGGTGCTGGTTGAGCCGGCGGCGGCCGCCCCCGTAACCAACTGACCCAATGGAACGCCCTCGCCGGAAGGGGGGGACGAGGCCGCCTCTGCCGGCGCAGTCGGGGCCGTAGACTGGGCGGCGACCGGCGTGCCTTGCACAATGGCAATTTGGTCGCCCAGAACCTGGCGGACCTCGTCTTCACTATCGGCCGCGTAGTAGTCGCCGCCGGCGGCAGTCGCCAGTTGTTGAAGCTGCTCCGAGGCCGCCGGGTCGGCGACACCGAGGCCGATCAGATGCAAATCCAGGTCGATGCCCAGCCGCCGCGACAAGGTTTCAACCTGGCTAATCGCTTCGGTTTCGCAGGTGTCCAGCCCGGCGGTGATGATAATCAGGCTGTTTTTATTGCTGTGGCTCAAATCGAAATCGCTGATGGCCTGCACAATGGCCTCGGTCAGCGGCGCTTCGCCCTGTGGCGAGAGGCCGGCCAGGGCGGCGCTGATTTGCCCGCTGTCATCGGTTACCGGCTCAACCAGCAGTTTGGTATCCTGGCACGGTTCCAACCCGGATTCGCCGCCGCCAAAAATACGCAAGCCGGCATTGACGTTATCGGGCAGAATACGCAGTTCTTTATCCAGCGCGGCGCGAGCGATGTCAATTTTGGGCCGGCCGTCCAGGGGTTCGGCCATATTGCCGGAGGCGTCAACGATAAATTGCCACGTAGCCAGCGAGGGGGCCGGGCGGGTAAAGTAGTAGACTCCCGCGCCAATGGCGGCCAATACCAGGCAGCCCAGCAGCAACGCTCCGACCACACCGCCAATCAGCCAGCCCCTTTTTTTAGGTGTAGCGGCCACCGATGACGGGGGTGGGGTTTCCACCGTAGGCATGGGTATGTCCGAGGCGGTATTTACCGCCGCGGGGTCGGCTAAACTGCGCTTGAGGCCGTCGGCCAGAGCGGTGGCGGTGGGATAACGACTGGCCGGGTCTTTGGCCGTGGCTTTGAGCACGACGCCCTGCAACACATCGGGAATATCTGGGCTAAAGGAGCGCGGCGGCGGTAAGGGATCGTTGATCACCTTTAAAATAACCGCCAGCGGGGTGTCGGCCTGATAGGGGACTTGGCCGGTCAGCATTTCATACAGCACAATGCCCAGCGAGTAAATATCGGCGGTGGGGCCGATATTGGGCAGACCACGCGCTTGTTCCGGGGCCATATAGGCCGGGGTGCCAATGCTGACGCCGGCTTCGGTTTGCTGGCCGGCCTGGCTGTCTTGCTGTAAAATTTTGGCAATCCCAAAATCGGTCAAGATAGCTTCCTGGCGCGGCGTAATCATAATATTGGCCGGCTTGATATCGCGATGCAGCACCCCCTGCTGGTGAGCGTAATGCAAGGCGGCGGCAATCGGCTCGATGAGTTCAGCCACCCGATCAAAGGGACGGATAGCGCCGTGTTGTTGCAGAAGGTCTTTCAGGTCATGGCCTTCAATAAACTCCATGACCATGTAGTAGAAGTTATCTTGCTGACCGTAGTCATGCATTTGCACAATGTTAGGGTGGCGCAAGCGGGCCACAGCCTGGGCTTCACGCTGAAACCGCTCTTTAAAGCCGGGCTGGTTGGCAAATTCGGGCCGGATAATTTTTATGGCCCGGTACACATCCAGGCCGGGGTGGTAGGCTTTGTATACATAAGCCATACCGCCGCCGCCCAGGCGGTCTACAATTTGGTATTGATGGATAGTCTGCCCGACAAGATCACTCATATAATGGTCAGTCTCCTTATATCAAGCTATCAGGCTGGAATTTAATCACCCGGCCACGACCTTGTTCACGGCCAACAGGGCTGATGTCAACAGCCAATCCGTTGAAGAGCGGAGTGATGCGAAAGTGTCACGCTCCGTTCGGAACAGGCAGTCGGGGTGGTGACACCCCGGCTGACCTTAACTTAGGTTGCACTTTGAGGGAAGGCATCTGCTCTGTTACCTATATTCATCCAAATATCTGAGAATTTGAAATCCAACATAACGCTCTTTGTTTGGGTGTTGCCATCGATAATAACAATTCCAATAACTTGCTACTCTTTGTTTTGTAAGTTGATAGAATTTCTGATTCTTGGTTAGAAATTCGCCGTACATCGCTAAATTCATTCTCACTAAGTTGTCTTTTATTACCTGCAAAATTTCAATTACATACTCGCCAATTAGTTTGACGACGTAAGGCACAACCCAAACATATTCTGATGTAACAATCTCTCGTAAACACCGCTCTCTAACAAATCCATTGTGATGCCGGGTATAGAAGCAGTTCAATATTTCTTTATGCAACGGATTGAAGGGCGATAGGTTGTGAACATTTTCTTCCGGGTAATAAATACGATCAGGGATTTCTAACACCTCATCCTGAACAATCACAAAAAATTGACTGACCGGATCGAGCATTGATGTCCTATCCATATTTCTAGACAGAAACTCACAGTCGTCTTTCAAATGAGAGGGAAACGCCTTCTTCAAAGTTTGCATATGTGATTTAACTAGCAACCTAACGCTCCCTCCTAAGCCGACCCCATGCAGTGATTGCCTAACGGCAAGCTCAAAGTGGCAAATCCAACTTCAATAAAAAGCGCCGTGTCTGGGTTCGGCTTTAGGCGGATTGTTAGCTGGCTCTTTGGCTGTAATTATACCTATTTGATTTACCGTAACCGCCGCCGATCAAGTGGCAGTATATCACTTCCTGTCTGTAGTAATAGATGAACAGCATTGAGAGTTTTGCCTGTAGGGTCGTCAATTTCCTCTTCAATTAGGCTTACCCATATTCGTTTGCAGTAACATTCGTGTTGACCCTCATCGCTAATAGCAAATTTCTCGTGGCAGTCCCAACACCAAATATGAAAATTATGACAGACATCACATTTGCCAGTAAAAACAATTGCCCATAAATCGTTAATTCTTAATAAATGGTCTGCATCCCATAATACTAGCCCCTTTTGTGAACGTCTATTTAGGTTTTGATAACATTCTCCGATACATTCATCAAAACTCGCCCACGAAGTTTTTTCTTCTACTTCCTCCAAAGTCAACAACTTAATAGTTATGGCATCTTGGGCCCTTCGTTTTGCACTTGCACTCCAACCTTTGGGGCAAATGAGTATTCCATGTGCCGCCTGGCAATCTTTCATCATACCTTCAAATGATTCCACATCTTTGATGTCTAACTTTCTCCCACGAAATTTAGCATCAACGATGATACGCCGTGAAAGATCATCTCCCCACCGAGCGTCAATCAATACATCTATCTGGCGTGCCTTATGACTAATACAACCTTTTATTCGAGCATTTGGAGTTACGCTCAACTCTATCCCAGAATTTTCTGCTTCGAGGGCTGCAACAAGTCTTTCGTAGAGCCGCCAGTTATCTTCTTGCTTTGGTTTACTCAATCAGAAAGGTCCTTGATTCTTGTGAGACCGAAGCCAGCTAACTATGATTAGAGCAACTTGCCCAACCGAATTCTTACTCATCAAATCTAAAACTTCCAACACTTCTCAACTATTATCACACAAACCCTAACCGTTTTCAATAGGACTACCATCTACCCAGGCAAAATGTTACCTCGGTCAGGGGGTAGGGGGTAGGTAGTAGGAGTAGGGGGATGAAGCATTGTCACCGGCCGGCTCGCAGCGCCGCAGACGTCGGTAGGGTTAAATCCGGGGCAGTTTCATGGCCAAGGGCGCGACAACCGGCCCATAGCGGTCTGTGGCACAGCCGAGGGCGGTGAATCTGCTGGATTCAAGGCGTTTTTGTTGGCTGAAACCCCAACCCAAAATAGGACACGGATTAGACCGATCATACGGATTAACACGGATAAAATAAATTTCAGTAGACCACGATTTCAAGAGCTGATGAGAAATGATAGAACACAGAGGACACGGATCATACAGATTTTCACGGATAAGGCTTGATTTAATTGAAGAAAATCCGTGAAAATCTGTATGATCTGTGTTCAATTGATGTAAAACTGTGATCTACTGAAATTTAGATCGGTGAATATCCGTTCAATCCGTGTGATCCGTGTCCCATAATTTTCGCGGATAGCGCAAATTTGCCGCACCAACGACGTATTACGTAGTCCATATCACAATCAACTACGCACTACGCCATATTCAGGTGCATCTCACGGAATCCAAAAGACATGACCCAGTTATCAAATTGCCTTTCCGCAGGATTATGAATTAAATAATGGCCACATTTGAGTTAGGTATAGCAACCTGGCCTTGTTTAAATGAAAGAAAAAATTGTGAATAACTGGTACCAACCGTCCCGGAACGAGGTACTACAACAACTCAACACAATCCCCGCCACGGGCCTGACCCAAGCGGAGGCGACGCATCGCCTGGAACAGTACGGCCCCAACGCCCTGGTTGAGCAGGGCCTGAAAAGTCCTTGGAAAATCCTGCTGGCGCAATTCACCAACGTTATGACGATCATCCTCATCATCGCGGCCATTATCTCCTTTTTCTTGGGCGATTTACTGGACGCCGCCGTCATCCTGGCCATCGTTGTCCTCAATGCCGGGTTGGGATTTCGCCAGGAGAACAAGGCCGAGCAATCGATGGCCGCGTTGAAGCAACTGGCCGTGCCGCTGGTCAAGGTGCGCCGCGACGGTCAGGTCAAAGAAATCTCGTCCCGTGATCTGGTTCCCGGCGATATTGTCCTACTGGAGACCGGCAACAAAGTTCCCGCCGACGGTCGCCTGCTGGAAAGCGCCAACTTGCGTCTGGAGGAGGCCGCCCTCACCGGTGAGTCGGAGGCCGTGGAAAAAGACGCCGCAGCGGTCTATCAAACCGAAATAAGTCTGGCCGACCGGCGCAACATGATTTACATGGGCACGGTGGTCAGTTATGGACACGGCCAGGCCGTCATCACCACCACCGGCATGCAAACCGAGTTGGGTCACATTGCCCATTTGATCCAAACGGTCGAACAAGAGCCGACCCCGCTGCAACAGCGCCTGAACCGATTGGGCGTGGTGCTGGCGGTGGCGGCCCTGGCCATTGTCGGCGTGATTTTTGTCATGGGCCTGTGGCGGGGCGATCCCCTGAGCGAGGTATTTTTGACCGCCGTCAGCCTGGCCGTAGCCGCGGTACCCGAGGGTCTGGCCGCCGTAGTGACGGTGGCGCTGGCCATGGGCGCGCAGCGAATGCTGCAACGACGCGCCCTCATTCGCCGGCTGCCGGCCGTGGAAACCCTCGGCTCGGTGACGGTGATCTGCTCGGATAAGACCGGCACCCTGACCCAAAACAAGATGACGGTGACGGTGCTCGACATCGCCAATCAACGCCTTGACCTGGTCGAGCGAGCCGAGGGGGCCGGCCTAGAGGTCAAGGGCAGCGAGCAAGTGGTTACCCCGGCCATCCAACCCACGCTCGACCTGCTGCTGATTGGCGGCGCGTTGTGCAACGATGCGGTGCTGCAAACTGCCCCCCAAAACCTGGGCGACTACCAGGTGGTCGGCGACTCGACTGAGGGAGCGCTATTACTGGCCGCGGCCGAGTTTGGGTTGCTCAAGGATGACCTGGACCAAATCCTCCCCCGCGTCGCGGAACTGCCGTTCGAGTCGGTGCGCAAGCGGATGACGACCGTCCATCGCCGGCCCACCTCTGATGAAGATTTACCCCCCCGCCTGGCCCAAGTGTGGGCCGGACGACCGCGCCCCGAAGCCGCCTACGTGGCTTTTACCAAGGGAGCTATTGACGGGTTGCTGGGCCTCGCGGCCCACGTCTGGGTCGAGGGTCACCTGGAACCGCTGGACGAGACCTGGCGGCAACGGGTGCTGGCGGCCCACGACAAGCTGGCCCAAAACGGCATGCGGGTGCTGGGGGTCGGGTTGCGCCCTCTGGATGCCGTTCCGGCGGAACGCACCACCGAAACGCTGGAGCGCGACCTGATCTTGCTGGGTATGGTGGGTATGATTGACCCGCCCCGGCCTGAAGTCAAGGCGGCCATTGCCACCTGCCGCACCGCCGGCATTCGGCCGGTGATGATTACCGGCGACCATCCGCTTACGGCCCGCTACATCGCCGGCGAGTTAGGCATCAGCCAGGGCGACCGCTTTTTGACCGGCCAGGAGTTGGATCGGCTGTCGCTGGAGCAACTGGCCGAGACCGCCGGCGATGTGTCGGTCTTTGCCCGCGTGGCTCCGGAACATAAGTTGAATTTGGTTGAGGTTTACCAGCAACAGGACCACATCGTCGCCATGACCGGCGATGGGGTCAACGACGCGCCGGCGCTGAAAAAGGCCGATATCGGTGTGGCGATGGGCATTACCGGCACCGACGTAGCCAAGGAGGCTGCCGATATGGTCTTGCTGGACGATAACTTTGCCACCATTGTCGCCGCGGTGGAAGAAGGCCGCACCATTTTCGATAACATCCGCAAATTTATCGCCTACCTGTTGAGCTGCAATTCCAGCGAATTGGGGGTGATGCTGCTGGGGCCGCTGCTGGGTATGCCCCTGCCGCTGTTGCCTCTGCAAATTTTATGGATGAACCTGGTCACCGATGGCCTGCCGGCTTTGGCCTTAAGTTTCGAACCGGCCGAGCGGAATATCATGCGCCGGCCGCCGCGTTCAACCACCCGTGGTATTTTCAGCGAGGGCATGGTCCGCACGATTGTTAGTATGGGGCTGGTCATGACGTTGGTGTGCCTGGGCGTAGGCTATTACTACTGGCAGGCCGAGCAGCCCTCCTGGCAAACCATAATCTTTACCACGCTGGTGATGTCGCAACTGTTCTTTGCCCTGGCGGTTCGCTCCGAACGCGACTCGCTGTTCAGCATCGGCCTGGGAACCAACCCGGCCATGCTGGGCGCGCTGCTTTCGACCTTCTTGTTGCAAATGGCGGTGATTTATATCCCCTTCCTACAACCGATTTTTGAAACCATTCCGCTGCCAATCCCCGATTTAGCCCTTAGCCTGGGTTTGAGCACCATCGTCTTGTGGGTATCGGAAGCAGCGAAATTCATCGGGAGACAATGGGAAAGGGGGTAAATAGATTTCGCTAACGGACATCCTGTCAATTTGACCGATACGAAGCTGGCAAAACGAACCATTCTGCATGCAGCACCATACGAATTCTCGCAAAATGGACCTTTCTGCGTGCAGCACCCTACGAATTCTCGCAAAATGGACCTTTCCGAGCTCGGCACCCTACGAATTCTTGCAAAATGGACCTTTCCGAGCTCGGCACCCTACGAATTCTTGCAAAATGGACCTTTCCGAGCTCGGCACCCTACGAATTCTCACAAAACGGACCATTCTGCGTGCAGCATCATACGAATTCTCGCAAAACGAACCTTTCCGCACGCAGACACAATCGATCACGCGTGTAATCGTATCCTTCTGCGTGCTCACCCCTCTATGCGACGGCCCGGCGCTTCGACGCCGAAGGTGGATCAATCGCTATTAAGACCGTAACGGCGACAATGCCATAAAAAACGCCAACGCTTGCGTTGGCGTTGAAGTCTATCGAGTTGTGGTGATGCTCTCTCCTCGGTGGCGTAAAGTTAGATAATCGGTTTATTGCTGCTCAACACCCAAAAATCAGGCGATTGCGGGCCAGCGAAACCAACCTCAATGAGAAAGTGACTTCACAGGTGCAAACAACTTCAAAAAAAGCTAGGGTAGCAATTCGGCTACAATTTTGTTGTTGGGCGGCAGATGCTTGCCAATAAAACTTTTTCCACGTCTTCAGGAAGTTGGCATTCTGCGTTATTGTTTTTTAACAATATGGCACCATTTTCAGTACCAAGTGAATTAACAAAGGCTATAGCACTGATTTTCCTATACTGATTTAAGAATCCTTCTATCCCCTCACGAAACCCCTTCTTTATAAAAAATTCATCTTCGTCCTTGGCAATAAATCTTTGCAACTTTGGAATTGCTTGAATAGTTAAATCAACATCATCGTGGGTTTCACTATCTGTGGTGATCAACAACACATTTATCATACCTGCTATTAATTGATTTAGCGTCTTAGGATTGCAAATTAAGTCGCCAAACTTTTTGTATTCTTCTTGAGTGTAGAAGACTTCTCTTTCAAGTAAAGGACGCCATAAAACATTATGAGATTTTATTCTGAATGGTTTGCTGAGTTCGAACGAGAGTTTATCTTCAAATTCAGGCACTTTGTAGATTTTCTTTTTGTGAGGCGAAATACTCTTTTCAGCATCAGGAATGATTTCAGTAATAAATTCTATAATCTCTGCTTGGTGGCTTTCTAAACGGCTCAATAAATCCGAATAATCGTTTAAGCCACTTACATTGCTAATAAATGGTTCCAGAACCAAAGTTTCTGATGGAAGTTTATGGGTTTGGGTAGCTAATTCTATTTCCCACGCCTTGAAACGTTTCTCTAATTCTGACTTACGAATATGTTTTACTTCCAAATTAAAGGCCACTTCACACTTACAGGTTATTGTGAAATCTGGTGCTGGCCCCAGTTTCTTGTCCTTTTCATATTCAACTATAGAGAAATAATCATTTTGAAGGAGTAGATAAGCAACTTCTAATTCAAACAGAATGTCTTCTAACTTTTCATCACAGTTTTGTTTATCTTTTAGCGCACCCCCAACTTTATTATTACCTTTAATTTTGTCTTTGTATATCTCGGCAAAATCCCTAAAACGCTGACTAGAATTTATCCAGTCTTTGAATTTTGAAACTATAGAATGATCTATTTTATCAAAAATATAATTGACCAGCTCTTGATTTTGCATATTAACCTGTTTTGCAATCGGTGATTGCCCATACTTATTACGCCGCCCATAAAGCCGCCGTCCAACGGCTACCCCAATTAGAGACAACTCACGTGTGTGACACCACATCAACCCAAAGGCTACGCCAACAGTGCGACGAACTTTGAAGGGAAACCAATATTACAAGTAACACAACCATAAGTAAAAAACACTACTCTGCGGTCGGCTATATTTGCCGCATTGGGCGGCAGCAATGGATTGAAACCAATATTGAATGCACAAACTGCGCTACCATACAGTGTGCTGCCCATTTCGTACGGCGCATTTGATTTCAATAAGAATTTACTACTGTTAAGTATGCTAAAGAACGATAACTGAAATTATGGGCGATCTTGTAATACTGTTTTACGTAGATCAATTCCCTCAATACTGTATGAATTTTGTTCACCTGACAATGTATCGACAATTTGAACTGCCAATTGTATCGCCTCATAGATTTCGCTTGTCGGTTTCAAATGCGTTCGATCACGTTTAGAAAGATGGGCGATATAAGAGTTCCGGTGGTTCTCGATATTTTGTGTTGTGACCTTGTATTTCTTGATTACTGGTTCAAGACCTTCTACACGACCTTTTGTTGCTGAACGTTTTCGCAGGTCTTTGATCGCTTGTTCAAAGCTCAGTGATCTTGAATCGTTATCTCTGAATTTACACAATCGCAAAATAATATCACCAATTAGCAGTTCGATGAATTTCAAAGTCCGCAAATTCTCCAGCCGATCATCCGAGTCTAACTCGTATGGAAGTGTTTGTAAAAGGTAGTAGGACCATAGAATATCAAGTATTTCTACAGAAAGATACTGTATTGGCAGAATCGCTTTGTGACTATCTTTGAGTTCACGCTTGACTTTCTTGTCTAATTTATAAACAGTCATTTTCACAACGCCCTTCAATTAAGATTAGCGACCCAACGAGAATTAGCGATAACTTTGACACTAGATATCCAGTGGTCGTCTTATATCGATTGAATTACACATCAAATCTAAGTCTTCCAACACTTCTCTGAGCCTATTATCACATAATGCATCGCTTTTTTCAATCCTCAATAAGGTTTTGAAAACCTGATAGATACTAAATAATTGTGAATGATGAATATTTAATGGTGAATGGTGAATAAAAAAATAACTTCACAATTCACCATCCACAATTCACCATTCACCATTTGCTTTTAACAAGATCGACATAAAATTATCGATGTGGAACCGTCAGACGCTTTTTAAGTTGTGCTTGAACCAACAACTGTGTTATCATAAATACAATAATTCCCCCCATCGAGGAACCGTTGATCGCCAAAGACGCTTACCAAATTTTGGGACTGCCCGAAAACGCTTCACCGCGCCGCATCAAGGAGCAGTATCGCTGCCTGGTTAAACGTTACCACCCGGACCGGTGGCCCGATCCGGCCGGACGAGCTAAAGCCGCCGAAACATTCCGGCAGATCAGCGATGCCTACCAAACTCTGCTGCCCGTGGTTCGCCAGGCGAGTCTCAGCTTGCCGGAGCGCCAACTCGCCGCCCTGTACGAGCAGGGTCAAGCGCTCTACCAGCAAAAAAAATGGACGCAGGCTCTGGCCGTGTTCACTCAGATTATCGCCATCAACCCGGCCTACAAAGATACCCTCACCCTCATGCGCGAGGCGCGGCGCAAACACCAAAAGCTGCTGACTCTTTACAATGAAGCCGAGCAGTACCTCCTGCAGCGCCAATGGTCCGCCGCCAAAGAGCGCTTGGAGCAGGTCGCTCAATATGACCCCCATTATCGTGAGACATCGCAAAACCTCAAACGCGCCAAACGCGAACTGCTCAGACAGGGCTTCTTAGAGCGGTAGTTGCGCTTGCACAACGCTGCCGCCACGGCCCATTTCCCCCGTTTCAACTTATCTAAATAGCCAGGCTAAAAGCTATCCTACCGTCCAAGCCAACTGCCTGTTGGCACACCCATCAAATTGGTCTAGACTGATAATAGGGAGAGTCTATTCAACCGAGGTAGAAAACGGAGGAATTATGATGAACACGGGTCGATTGAATCGTATTTTGGTTATTGGCCTGGTGGGGGTGTTGTTGTTCCTCTTGCTGACCGACATTGCTCGCGTAATGGCGGCTCCGGCTGCGCCCCCGCTTGAGCCGGCTCTTAG
This sequence comes from Anaerolineales bacterium, assembly GCA_020634855.1. Lineage (GTDB taxonomy): Bacteria > Chloroflexota > Anaerolineae > 4572-78 > J111 > JAGRBY01. The sequence goes on along the minus strand of JACKAU010000009.1, from coordinate 16,177 downwards.
CCGAGCGGATTGGTCGGAACAGGCTAATGAAGTGAAGCTTCACGCCGAACATCAATCCTGCGGCGGCGATTTTGTCTATCAACAAGTCATTGCCTACCGCGAGGATGGAGCCGGTACACTGCGATTGACCGGTCTGGTCTATCGCAACAGTGGTAACGAACAACTGCACGAGGATGTTGAAATCCTGGTCGATGACGAGATCGTCCTTAAGATCGATGATTACCTCGATTCACCCGAATACGAACCCTTTGACCACGAAATGAAACTCCCCGCCGGTCGCCACGAAGTTATGGTCCGCCACGGCTATCATGAGCCTAAAACGAAAAGCTGCCAATCGGTTCGAGTCTCTATTCAAGCCAGCTTCACCACAGCGAAGGCCCAAACCCCAACCGGCACGGCCGGCTGTAACGGCGGCTCCGTCCATAACCCCAACCCTTTCCCCATCGAGATTGAATACACCGTTGATGGCCATCCCTGCTCGGAGTGTGGGGCGGCAGCTCAATCAACACAGGACATTGCCTATACCTACACCGATGTGGGCATCCATTGGGCCGGCTTCACTTGGTCCGGCAACGGCTTTAGCGGCGAGGTCGATCTGGGTCGCTTTGGCCCCTGTGGTTTCCCGAAGGCGATGGTCTGTACGATGGCGACTCAGCGCGGTGACGACGGTAACATTTGGGTCGATCTGGGCGCAGTCGATGCGGCCGATCAGCCGGTCCCGATTGTTGATTGGCGCGCCGATAGTAACTTCAGTCCCAATCTGCCCCAAACCGGAGATGGCGTTTCAGCCGTCGATCTGCTGCCGGTCAGCATCGGTTTTCCCGATCAGGCCGGTTATTACTGGGTTCAATTTGAGGTTCAGGTTGATCCAAGCCAAACCGACTTGCTGTCGGACGAGGTGTGGTTAGGCGGCCCGGCCTGTTTGCTCGACCTTACCGTTTCCAAACCGCCGGTCACCGGCCAATATCAGGGCTTCAATGGACCGGTCGCGTTTGGCCCCTTTACGCCCGATCTGGAGCCGGGCAAAGAATATTTTGATATGACCCAGAGCCTAATGTACAACGTGGAATATATCGATGGCCCTCAGGGCGACATCGTCTTTCGGTATAATGGCCGGGAGGTCGATCATGTGGTCAGCCACCTTTTCCACGGCGGCGACTTTGACCGGATTGAGCCGGTCGGCGGCCGGGCGGTGCAAACCTTCGATCCCGGCGTGACTAAACTGATCGCCTACCGGTATGGGGTCGAGCAGGCCCGCATCTTCCAAACCATGACCACCGACGCGCCTCGCTGGATTCATCCTTTGGACCAACCCTTTGAGCACAAATATGCGTTTGCCTTGGAACTGCACGGTCCGCCGGGAGCCACCGATCGGCTGGTCTACAACCTGGAGCAGCGGCCCATCCACTACGATGACACCGGCCAGGTCGTCGAAGCGATGACCTTTACCGAACCGGGGCTGGTGGCGGTCTACAGCTCGCCCGATGACGGGGCGAGGGTGGCCTGGGTTACCGTCGATACGCTGATCTATCCGCTGGCCGCTCCCCAGACCGAGACCTACACGTTTGGCGAAACCGGCCTGTACCATTACCGCGTAATTGAGGCCGATGGACAAATCGTGGCCGGCCTATCAGCCAATCCGACCTTGACCTTCACGGCCGAGCCGGGCGTGGCCTATCTGGCCCAACTGGTCTACCCGGACACGTCCCTGTTTGTGGGGCTGTATGGCGATATGCAATTTGAGCATCCCGATTACTGGCTAATGCCGGTTGACGGCCGGCTGGAACACGAATTTGAATTCCATCTGGACTACCACCGCCAGCCCGATCCCGACCTGGGCAACGATCATTTGCGCGGGGATGTGGTGGTCGATGGTCTGACGTTGAGCTATGGCACCACCGCTGTGGCCCAACAATTTCCTTACAGCCGCCACGACGGCGCCCGGCCGGGGGTCAACCTGCTGGGCATTCCCGATGTCAGCATGGTCGCCTTTTGCCAGCGGCCGGGCTATCATGAGGTGGTCTACTGGGGCGGCTGGGAAAATGAATCGTACTATCTGCCGGAACGCGGCCGGATTTATGATGAAGACCTGGCCGACGAGTGGAATGACGATCAGCGCGGCTGCTGCATCGACGCGGCCCGCCGCGTCAACATGGAACTGGCTCGCCAGGGCCTGCGCACCGACCACACCTATCGTCACCACGGCGAACAAAGCCAGGGGTACCAGATGGTTTTGCTGCATATCTGGTCGCCTTACAACCTGGCGGGCATGCGCCCGCCCCACATTGGCCAGTTTCTAAAACCGGGCACGACCCTGCCCTACTATGAAGACCCGGAAGATGTTTTGTTCTGGGGTTGGGATTTAGAGCGGGGCGGACTGGCCGAAGGTATTGGCGCGTTTGAGTTACAGCAGTTCATTGCTACCCTGGGGCCGGCCCAATACGTTGATATGACCGGCATCCATCCGGCCGAAGCGGTGTTTGTGCCCGACTTCCCGGTTGCCCCACCCGAAGCGCCCGTCCCGGTTCCGACCCCGGCTATCCCCGTCCAACCGGAACGCCCGGCCACCACCACGCCAACTCCGGAGCCGTCTGAACCGACTCCGCTCCCACCACCTACCACACCTCAATTACCATCTACCCCCACCCCAACGTCACCACCGCCGACCATCACGCCCACTCCAAAGCCGCCGCTACTTTAATTTTGTCCAATTAGCGGGCCAGGTGGCCCACACACCCTTGACGGTAGGTTTCGGCAGGCAAGTCATTTGTAAATCAACAAATTAATCGGGGAATAACAAAGCAAGCTTGGTTGCTCCGATGCGTTACCCGATTAATTTCTAAAACCACCATTGACTTGCCTGCCATCGTTTTATCGCGCGTCCATCCGTTAGCCTCCATTTTATCATTAAGAGTATAATGTTAAGCCTAGACGGCATAATGCCGGGGGCAGACCTGCGGTTTGTTTTTACGACCACCGAATTTTTTGGCGAAGGCGGTAAGGCGGATGACACGGCGATCAAAAATATATCAACGTGGACTACTCATTATTCTGGCTTTGGTGATGGCGATGCTCGTAGTTTACCTCCTGATACTACTCTCGGCAGGCGGGAGTGCGCCGCCACCGACGGACACCACAGCCGAGGCCCAGAACCAAGCCACCCGCCAGGCCATCGCGATCCAAGCCACCCGCCAGGTCCAGGACCAAGCCACCCGTCAAACCATCGCAGAGCAAGCGACCCTCAACGCCCACGCCCAAGCCACCGGCCAGGCCATCGAAAATCAAGCGACAGCCGGGGACGAACCCCCTACAGATACCCCAACCGTTCTGCCTTCACCGGTGGCCATCAATGAAACGGCTGATGCGGTTCGACTGGGCGAGATGGCGGTTGAGCGCCCGTTTGCCATGATTCAGGGGGCCAGCGCCAGTTGGCTGGTAGAGATGTACATCCCGGAACAGTACACTTCGTTGGAGATACCCACGGGGGTTGAGTTGATCCAGGTCGACTCGTCCGAGCCGCCGGATGATGGAGCGTTGTATTCAACCGACCGGGTGACGCTGTGGCTTAGCCGCTATATGCAGGTTGAATTACGGGTTCCCGCCGGTTTTATCCTGAATGGGCCACCGACAGTCTGGAAGGAAATCAACCTTGACTCGCCCCGACCCTACGTGGTTTGGGAATGGCTGCTGACAGCGCCCGACCGGCCGGGCCGCCACGAAATTCTGCTCAATATTTACCAGGCCAAGCTAGCGCCAAACGCCAATGGAAGCAGCCCGGTCGACGCCCGGCAGCGGGCCATACCGCCGCGCCGGTATAAAATCGAGGTTGTCGCCTTTACCCCAACGCCGACTCCACTGTTTACGCCAGTTCCAACCCCTCAACCCAGTACGGCAACCCCAACGCCAACCATTACCCCGACGCCAACGCCGGTACCATTTTTTGATCGGCCGGGAACAACTACTACCGTTGGAGCGTTGGCTACAATTGTAGCCGCTCTGATAGGGTTGGTCGGTGTTTTGGTGGCTAAAGACCGGATCCCCCCGCTGACCAAAGGCCAGAAACGGCGATCGTTGGAAAAACAAATATCAGAAAAAATTCGCCGGCTTAATCTGCTCAAAGAACGGCAAGCGCGGCAAGGCATTACCACCGATCCAGCCGTTTTGACTGAGATTGAAGATCTCGAGGCGGAAATTGAGCGGCTCAGACAGATAAAGGTTGACGGATGAGGTAAAAGATTCATCACCCACCCTCCCATTTGGAGGCGACGACTAAAAATACGAGATTTCAGGACCTTGTGCTAAAATACGGCCAACTCAATTGTGATTGCCCGGCAACATCAAGCCACTGGTTTTGATCATCGGGCGACCGGCGATACCAAGCAACCCAGCGGGAGTTTTTACTAAACCATATCAATTTTCAAAGAAGAGAGGAGCTACACAGTAATGCAGTCACGATCACTATCTGTTTATATTAACCAAACTCTTGGGCGAACGATTGCCGCAATTGTCATCTTTGCCGCCCTCATCGCCCTCACCGCACGAATTACCATTTTTCTGCCATTCACCCCTGTGCCGATCACCTTACAGGTACTCGCCGTTATTTTAGCCGGACTGGTGTTAGGTTCACGCAGTGGAGCCTTAGCCGCCTTAACTTATCTGGGCATGATTGCCATTGGTCTGCCGTTTGATGCTAGTGGCATCGGCCCGGCCGCTTTCTTTGGCGCTACAGCCGGTTACCTGATTGGCTACGTACCGGCCGCGTTTGTGGTCGGTTGGCTGGCCGAACGATTTTCGGTGCAGAATTGGTGGGGAAATTTTGTGGCAGCGTTGGCCGGCGTCGGGGTCATCTATCTATTTGGCGCGGCCTGGTTAGGAATCATGTTAGGTAGCTGGCAAAAAGCCTGGGCTTTAGGGGTTGCCCCGTTTATTTTGATCGATGTCGTCAAGGCGGCTGTCGCTGCCGGTGTGGCTGAAAGCGGCAAACTGCTGCTGCGCCGATAGTCAACGTCACCCCGCGTCGGGCTTAGTATCCAAATATGAGTCATCACAAAGACCCTAAAGGGGGCGTCCCCTTTAGGGTCTTTTGGTAGCTACTCAGGTGACTGGCACTTTTGCTCAAATTGATATGAGTTACGCAGTTGAACTAAAAAACATAGGAAGGGTGAGCTAAATAGGCCCGAACAGCCTCACGAACAATGGCGGTTTTGGCTTCAAACCAACTAATACCTTTAACAAAGCTGAATAAATACATCTTTTGATTATTTCGGTAAGTGAATGGCAAAGGTGGTACCCTGAGCCTGCTCGCTTTCGACCTCAATCGTACCGCCGTGTCGCTCGATGATGGCCTGGGTAATGGACAGATCCAGACCAAAAGCGCGATGCCCATTATCGTAAAACGGATCGAAGATATGGCTCAGATCCTCTTTCGATAGCCCCTCGCCTGTATCACTGACAATGATCTGAACTTGCGGTCCGACCACCCGCGTGGTGATCCGGAGGGTGCCGCCGGTAGGCATCGCCAGATAGGCGTGGCGGGTCAAGTAAAATAAAGCCTGCTTCAACTGCTTTTCATCGGCCGAAATCAGCGGGAGTTGAGGATCGAACCCCGGCACAAACTCGACCAGATAGCCGGTTTCGGCGTGTTCATTGGCGTACCGGCTCCAGGCCGACTCGATAATTTCATTGAGATCAACGTCTTGGAACTGGTAATTTTTTGTGTTTGAAAAGTCGATCAGGCTGTCTACGGTCTGCTGGCAGTGCAGGGTGTCGCGCTCGATGGCGGAAATGAGCGGTAAATTTTTAGGGGACGGTTCCATATTGTTTTCAAGCTGATGGAGGTTGTCGAGGATATTGTTGAGGGGAGTATTGAGTTCATTGACCACCCCGGCGGCCATATGCCCCAAGATCGCCAGATTTTCGGTTTTTGACAACTGGCGATGAGCGCTTTCCAACTCACTGGTCCGGGCTTCCACCAAATTTTCGAGCCGGCGGCCGGTTTTCTTGGCCTGCGCGATATCGGCAGTTAGATGAGCGTACATACTGGCATTGTCGATGGCTACGCTGGCGTAATCGGCCAGGGCGGTCAATAAATTGAGGTGGCGCTCAGTAAAGGCTCTGGCCGTGTCTTTGTTATTGACGGCCAGCACGCCAATGATCTCGTCCTTATTCTTAATTGGAACGTTGAGCAGCGATTTTACAAAATAGCCGGTTTTGACCTTAAAAGAATCGTCCTCATTTTGGCCGCCAATCGAAATCGGCTGGCCGGACTTGACCACTTGCCCGGCGATGCTGTCGTGCATTTTAATGCGAAAACTGGAGGCTTTTTTCTCGTTCAGTCCCCGGGCGGCCCGTAAATAAAGATCGCCGGACTCTTCATCAACCAGCATAATCGACCCTTCTTCGGCTTCGGTCAGAAAGGCCGCGGCGTCAACGATCCGGTTGAGTATCGGCTCGATGTCTCGCAGCGAGGTGACCGAGCGGCCAATGCCGTACAAGAAACGAAGTTCCTGCATCCGGCTTTCCAACTGCTGGTTTACCTTTAGAACCGTCTGCGTTAACGCATCTCGCTCCTGGCGAAGCCGGGCTTCCGTTAAGGCTCTATCAATGGCTGTGAGCATTTCATCGATGGCAAATGGTTTGATGATGTAATCACGGGCGCCCAACCGGAACGCCCTAACGGCGGTCCCTTCAGAGCCGTGAAAGGTCATAAGAATAGTGGGGGTGTCGATGTTTCGGTGGTTTAGAGCTTCCAATAGTTCCAGGCCGCCCATCCGAGGCATCACCAGGTCCGAGATAATCAGATCGACTTTTTTAGAAAGGGCAATTTTGAGGGCGTCAGCGCCGTCTGTGGCCTCGATCATTTTGTAGCCGTTTGGCTGCAAAACATAGGTGCGCAGAAATTTAATGCTGTCTTCACGGTTATCAACCACTAAAACCGTTTCGCCCGCCATAAAGCAACTCCCGAAGTGTGGTAAGGTTGTAAGAGGGAGTAGGGAATAAGGAGTAGGGAGTAGGGATAGCGTGTAAAGAGGCCGGCATTTATAACGGCTGCCTTTACACCCCATCCTACTTCTTACTTCCTACTCCTTACTCCCTCTTGAGTTAGTTATAAATTGCGTTGTTGGCCGGATTGTAAGACGGTTGGGTCCGTTTGGTGCCAACTTTATAAATAGCTGTCCAGGGCTGGTAGCGGCTGACAATTTCGTCATTATAAAGGAGTTTGTCACCCTCTTTAACCAGCCGGGTAACGCTTACGTTCATACCATCTTGGGCCCAGTCAACCTGTTTGATAACGCCGTCCGCAAGCGACGGATCGTTTTCATAAATAGGCGGACCGTGTTTGACCACATTGGTGACCACCGGTTCGCTAACCGTAACTTCACGGTTGGTGGGTGTGCCAAAAATTTTAAAGGTAACGGTTCCCGCTTCCAAATCTGACTCGGTGTGGATCAGCAGGAAATGATCGGTATCGTTTCTAAATTTAAAGTCCACATACGGCGCGTAAACGGTGGCGTCCAGCCCAATCTTCGAGTTGATCTCGTACCAGCCGACCCGGTAGCCGTGCGCCCAGCGCTCAACAATTTCAAATCCGCCAAAGAAAGCGGCGCGGAAAGCGGTCGTACTAACCTGACACACCCCACCGCCGATACCCACCGTTGTTCGGTCGCCGTAAATGATGAGCGACTCGTCGTAGCCTTCCTCTTTGGTTACCTCGCCCAAATGATCGACAAAAGAGAAGATTTCACCCGGCGGAACCACCACCCCATCGAACTTCGAAGCCGCAACTTCGATATTGTTCATCCGGCCCTCGGCTGAGCCGCTGAAATAAGAGGTGGCTTCGGAGACCAGCGCATTAATCCCCAACGCTTCAAGGTCTTGGCTGGGGATGCGGGCCGGCGTCTCGACTACCGGCAGTTCGACAAAATTGGTACCGTTTTCGATGGCCTTGACCGTTTCGGGCCAAGCCGCATTGATATCTAGGTGATAACTGTCTTTGCTTTCTTTAAGAACAACGAGCTTATTTTCTTCTTCGTCGAAACGCAGTTCGGCATCCGCGCCTTCTTGATCGATGCGTTTGGCAAATGTTTCATAGTACGGCGTGAACATATCTTTCTTGAGGTCCATCTTCAACTGCAATTTGCCGTTGTCATCAACCTGTTCAACCAGGTCAATCATCGAAACCAAGGTTTTCGGTTCAATGTGCCACTCGACATTATCGGCCTGTGATTTGTAGCTAAACGTCAAGGGTTTAGCCAGGAGGTTAGTTACTTGTCGATAAGTCGAGGCCACCGCTTCGTTGGAAAGAGCCGGTTGAATTTTTTGGGTGACGGCTTGGATCGGCTCGGTATTATCGCTAAACAGCGCCGCCTCGATCAGCGGTCGGGTAGCATCAAGGTGCAGTCGTTGCCCAAATTGAGCCGGCACAATCTCCACTTTATCGGCCGAGTGGATAATCAATTGTGCATTTTGGGGGGGGTAGTCGCTGACCGCAATCAACGATTGCAGCATTTGATGGCTGGGACCGGTATTGTACAGAATAACCGGCTGCACATCCCTGGCCCGCGACAGCAGAGACAACTGTACCGGCACATCAACAAGCAAATTGCCCTGCCGGCCCAGTTGATAGGCTTTGTCGGCCGTGGCCTCGACGTCAACGTAAACACCTAACTCCTCTTTAGTAAAGGTGTGGGTTTCATCGCCTATCTGAATGGTCAACGTTTCATTAAGGATCTCATCGGCCTGGGTGGTCACCAAATCGACAATCTCCGGCCGAGTCATCCCGCTCACATCAATGCCGGCCACAGTTGCTCCGGGATAGGCTCGGTCCAGGTAAATGATTTGAAACGCCAGTACCCCAAAAATAATGGCGACCAAAAGCCCTCCGGCGGCTAAAACCAGCAGCGTAAAGAGCAACGTCAGGGCTTTCTTCAAAGAGGGAAATTTAACAACTTGACTGTTTTGGTTTATCATTTACAATTCCACTTATCCGGCTACAAAAGCCACTACATTAAGTATAGACATTATTTTGCTAGAAACCAAGTTTGATCAAGCAGGTTGAGGCAGCAAGCCTAAATTTTAAGTAATCGCTTTATTATACGCGTAATCGTCGCAATCCGTGAGGTGATTTTGGCCGCTGTATTCTCAAGTTTCAATACGATGCCTCTATACTATAGGTCTATGTAAATTATGTCAATACGATTTGATACAAGACCTTATAGGTTTCCAAATTATGTTTGAGATAATCCTCTTTTCCGGTTGGAACAAGCGCTACACCAAAATTAAGCGCTTGGAAGCCTATAAGGTCTAGCCGGAGTACGTAACCTTCAAACAATCTACTTTAATCCAGAGACCCTATGACAAAAAAGTACCCGGTTAAACCACCGGTCGATATTGGGCAGATTTTTCAAGCGAAGTGCCGTCATTGCCAGGGCAGCGGGCAGGAGCCGGGGTTACCTGATTTGACGTGTCGAGAATGTGTTGGGCGCGGCCGGCGGAAATGGCGTATTTTAGAATGTGAGGTGTGTGGGGGAAGGGGCAAGAAGAATTTCCTTAGCCTGCGCAATTGTCAAACTTGCCGGGGTCGGGGTTGGACGGAACTCGATATTGGGTAAACAAAGGGTGATTTTTTTCCGGATAGGGTATTAGTCCTATTATTTAAAGGGGTAGGTTGAAAATTTGCCCCAATACCGATATAATGGAAAGTCCAAGCAAGATTGCCGGTAAATCCTAACGGGTGGAGCGATCACCATCGGGACGAGCCGGCTTGCACCTCATCAGATGAGTAGATCCTACTTCAATCGGGTTGAGGGCATTAAAAAGGAGCGATTGTTCGCTCCTTTTTTTGTCGTCATCATAGCTTCTCAAAAAGTGATGGCTTTTGTAGGACAAACTTAAGTTTGTCTTACGCCACTCAAATTATTGAAATGATATTCATCATTCTCAAATCACCCGTCTGTCGTTGACGCGTTGGTTACTTCACTCAGTATAATCATCAAAGCTTCAAACTCATGCTCGCAGCAAAAACATTGCTTAAGATGCTGGGTAACCCCCGGCATACTCACCTCGGGATCAGTCCCTGCCAGCAACTGCTCAGCATAACTATCGAGGACATCGTTACAGTCCTGACAGCTTATCTCAATTTCTTCAGTTTCTAGAGCCGCTCTAATGAGCCGTTGTAAATGTGTGTTGCCCATATCATCAATTCTACAATGAGTAGTTATTCCTCTAATAGACGTCTGGAACGCAGTATTCTTACTGTAACCAAGCGAAGATCGCCAACCGGCCGTCAATTTATTCAAACAGCTTTAAAATATAGGCTGAATCTAAATCTAGCGCCTGCAAACTCCGCTTCAACTTCAACCGCGCATCGTGTAACAGTTTATAAACGTTGTTGGCATTGGTGTTAAGCGAGTTAGCCACTTCAGAAATCGGCACATTATCTACCGTAACGGCCACTAAAGCCTGGCGCTGACGATCGGTCAATTCCTGACTGATGACTTCATCCAATATTTGCCAGACCTGACGGCGCTCGTTCTCCGTATCGGGATTAAGATTTTGGCCGGTCGGCAGGGCTAAAATTTCCTGCAACGAGGTTCCGGAATCGGTCAGGGCATCCAGTGAATAATCACGCCATCTAGCTCGACGTAGTTCACTAATGGTATGGTTGGCTGCGATCTTGGCCGCCCAGGTAGTGAATTTACTTTTACCTTGAAACTTATCTAAGTTATCTTTGACTTTGAGAATGGCTTCCTGAGCAAAATCCTGGCCCATCTGCTCAAGTTCCGGTTCGGCCAAATGGCTCAAATCACTCCGCGTTCTTAAATAGGCAAAAACGCCGCGTTTGAGATGGTTGAGAAGGTCATTGATTGCCTCGGTTTGGTGGGGGCTATCGTCTCGTAAGTCCTCCAGCCAGGCTTGGTTGGTACGTTCCATGAATTAATTCCTGATTAAGCAAATCACCCTTAGTACATATTAATTCACTCCACTGAAATAGGCCAACTTTCCAAGACTACATGATCGCCCGTAATCTGTCCCTCGGCCACAACCAGCATTCGATTAAAATCGTTGGCATCATACAACCCTATGCGCAGCCGGTAAGCCGCCTCGCCAGGCGGCAAATCGGCGGGGATCGGGATATTGTAGCTGTCGGTTATATACTCATCCGGCACCCAACTCGTGGTCGGAAATTGACCGGCCCCCGGAATTTGATCTTGCTGGCTTTTGATATTTCCGTCAGCATCGATCAGGTGAACAAACACTTTCCAATTCTGATCAAACGTAGTCAAAGAGTGCCAATATAGGGTCAGTGGCAGAGTACTACCGGCGTCAACGCTCGTTTCCGGTAAATCGAAGCCAATCAATTCTACTTGTCCGGAAAAGTTGACCGCCAATGGCTCGGACGGGACCGGCGCTTCAAAATTGTGAGGGCGCTCAGTAGTCGTGACCGTTCCTAACAACAGGCGACTGGCCCCCTGCACAGTCAAATGGTCGCCCTGACCGGTCACCAAGCTAACGAATAATTGATAATCGCCCGGCGGCAGCGTCGGCGGTAAACTGATGTCGTGCGGGTCGCGCAGCAGAGTTCCGACGCGCCATTCGGTCGCCGGCCAGAGCGGCTCGCGATCGTGCGTAACCAGAATTTGCCCGGCCTCGTCTTCCAACTCGACCACCGCCGACAACTGCTCCAGCCCCTCGGCCTGCGACTGCCAAAACAGAGTCAACGGCAGCGCCTCGCCCGATTTGAACGGGGGCTGGCCTAAGCTGTAACCGACCAACCGGGCGGCCTGACCAAAGTTAGCCATAAGTTCGGTCTGCACCGGCAACGCTGCCGGTGCTAGCGGCGGTTCAGGCTCTCCCAGTTCGACCTCGGCCAGCAACAGTTCCGCGCCGGTGGGCTGTTTAGCCTGGTTCAGCAAATCAAGTGGGTGGGCATCATCGATCCGGCGGACGCTCAGCAGCAGCCGGTAGAGGCCCGGCGGCGCGCCGGCCGGGGTGAGCAGCCCATGATGATCGGTCAGCAGCCCGCCGATGTCGAGATCGGTGAAAAAGGCGTGCCCGGCCTGAGGATAGCTGTCGCGGGTGGTCCAGGTGCGACCGGCGGCGTCGGCCAGCCGCAGGCTGACGCGATGCTCGCTGCCCAAGTTGGCGGTTTTTTGCCAGACCAACCGGATCGGGATAATGTCGCGACCCGTCTCAAAAACCTCGTCACCTACTTCTGCTTCGATCAGACTCAACCGGTCGCCGAAATTGACGGCTTCGGCCGGCTTCATCGGCATTTGTCCCGATCCGGCCAGGGTCAGTTTAGTTTGCGGGCTGTACCATTCCAGCAGGGCCGGATAGCCCAGATCGGCGATGGCTTGCTCAGCCTCGTCTTCCCAAATATGGCCGCTGGCCTGGTAAGCCGGAAACCACAATCGGGGCGACTGCTCAAAAATGGCGGTTAGGTCGGCCGTGAGCCGAGCGGAGCCGCCGGCCGCCGCCGACCAGTCGCGACCCCAGCCGGGTACGGGGAAGAGATGCGGTCGCGGCGCGGACAGGTAAGCTCGGTATAAGCCCAACTGCCACTGATAGCTGGCCAGTACCGTATCTTCCGGCGTGACCTGAGCCGAAATGTCGGCTAGCAGGGGGCGATAATCCTCGGCGGGGTAGCGCGGCCAGTTGTAAAAGCTAAATAGACTAACAAGGGTAACCAGCAGCAGTCCGGCGGTCGCCAGGCCCAAAAAGAGATAATGCCGCGCCCACAACCAACCTAGACCAACAGCTATCAACAGCCAGAACGCCGGGGCCGCCAACAGCAGCGTTCGCTCAAAATAGCGAGGCGTGAAAGGGTAGAGCAGATTGACCAAATAGCCAATGGTCAACGGCGTCAAAAGATACAAGCAGAGCAACAACGCCGACCGGGGACGCTTTAAAAAGGCAAAAACCAAACCCACCAGCGCCAGGCCGGCGGCGATCAGGGCGACCCAAGCATAATCAAGCATATAGTCGGGCAAATGGCCCAGGCTAAAGGCAATGATATGATCGCTGAAAAAGCGAGCTAGCCCCAGCGGCGCGTAGCCCTCGACGTTGCGCTTATTATCGATGTAATCAAGCAGTCGGGGCGTAGCGTAGATAACCCACGGTAGATAGAGCAGTCCGACCAGCAAAAATGGGCCAGCTAGAGTCAGAACGCGATTAAGGTGGCGGGACGCCGACCGAAGGTAAACAATTAGGGTGTAGAGAAGCTGGAAAAGCACGATAAAGGCAGCGTAGTACATTGTATACAACGCGGCGGTCATCGTCGCGATGTAGCCCAGCAGATAGACGCGGCCGGCTGAGGGTTTCTCGATGTGTTGCTGCCATCTAACAAGAAAGTAGGTTGAAGCCGCTCCCAGCAAAGTGACCAGCCCATACATCCGAACTTCTTGAGCGTAGTAGATCGCCATCGGCATCAACGCCGCAATGGCAGCCGCGATCACGCCCACCCGCGCCCCGAAGAGCCGCCGGCCCAAGACAAAGAGAACAGGGATTAACAGCGTACCGATCAGAACGGACAGCAGCCGGGCGGCTTCAGGCCCGACTCCCATCAGCCCAAACCAGCCTTTGAGCAGCAGGTAGTAGAGCGGCGGATGAATATCAGCGGCGGTGAGGGCGATCAACTGGAGCAGGTTTTCGGTGGCAAAATAGACGCTCCAGCCTTCATCGCCCCAGAGCGGCTGAAAGTCAAGCCGGTGTAGTCGTAAGCCAAAGCCCAGCAGCGTAAAAAAAAGCACCCAGTCACCTGGGCGAATTTTGAACAGCCAAGCCGAGTCATTTGATCGGGTTCGATGCTTCATTCGGGAGAGTATACCACACAGGCCGGTCGGATCGAAAGCCGGGGGAATCGATTACAGTCTGGCCGCCGCCAAGGCGCTAAGTCACCCCTGTGATCGGCACCAACCAAATGCTTAAAAAATTATAAATGGATTTGCACTTTTGTAGAGAGTTGGGTATTATTCTAACTAGTAGCACTCTGGTCCCATGAGTGCCAAGCAAGCAACCTCATTTTATATCATTATTGCAAACAGTTTTAATCGATCTAAGTTATTATTTCAGTCTTACTTACGCCCCAAACAGTTTTAGCACTCTAAGACCACGAGTGCCAAAAACACATTCGCCAATTTGCAAAAATAAATCAATGTGTGTATGATTGTAGTTGATTGGCACTCTAACCAGTCGAGTGCTAATCCACCAAATCTTGGCAATATATTTCATTACAATTCATTTTAGGAGGTAACACCTATGAATCTCAAACCTTTGGGAGACAGATTGATTGTTTCACCTATCGAACAAGAAGAAATGACCGCCAGCGGCATTGTCTTGCCGGAAACGGCCAAAGAAAAGCCCATGCAGGGTGAAGTTTTGGCAGTTGGTCCTGGTGCTCGTAAAGATGATGGTTCTCGCGCGCCATTAGATGTGGCCGAGGGCGATAAAGTGCTCTATGCCAAATACGCCGGGACCGAAGTCAAACTGGGTGACGATAAATATCTCATCCTCAGAGAGTCAGACATTCTCGCCATTGTCGCGTAAAAATTTTCGATCAAAGTAACAGAATTTAGAAGGAGTAATTATTATGGCTAAACAACTAGCTTTTAGAGAAGATGCTCGTCGCCGTTTGAAAGCAGGGGTCGATACGCTGGCCGACGCAGTAAAAACCACCCTTGGCCCCAAAGGTCGCAACGTGGCCCTCGATAAAAAATGGGGCGCGCCCACCGTCACCCACGATGGTGTGACCGTTGCTAAAGAAATTGAATTGGAAGATCCGTACGAAAATATGGGCGCCCAACTGCTCAAAGAAGCGGCGACCAAAACCAACGATGTTGCCGGTGACGGCACCACCACGGCCACCGTTTTGGCCCAAGCCATTGTTACCGAAGGGCTTAAAAACGTAGCCGCCGGCGCGAACCCCATGCTGCTCAAGCGGGGTATTGAAATGGCCGCCGATGCCGCCTCGCAAGCCATTCGCGACAGCGCGATTGAAGTTAAAGGCAAATCTGAAATTGCCAACGTGGCCAGCATTTCTGCGGCCGACGAAGAAATCGGCAATCTTATCGCCGATGTGATGGACAAAGTTGGTAAAGACGGCGTCATCACCGTTGAAGAGAGCAAAGGTTTGGCCTTTGAAACCAGCTATGTCGATGGGATGCAATTTGATCGCGGCTATATCAGCCCCTATTTTGTCACCGATTCAGAAGCGATGGAAGCGGCCCTGGCCGATCCGTTCATTCTGATCCACGACAAGAAAATCTCTTCGGCGCAAACCATCGTGCCGATCTTGGAAAAATTGGTCCAATCCGGCCGTCGCGAACTGGTGATTATTGCCGAAGATGTTGACGGCGAAGCCCTGGCGACGTTGGTGCTCAACAAACTGCGCGGCACCTTCAACGTGCTGGCTATCAAAGCCCCCGGCTTTGGCGATCGCCGCAAAGCAATGCTGCAAGACATTGCTATTTTGACCGGCGGCACCGTCATCACCGAAGAAATGGGCCGCAAACTGGAAAGCGCTACCCTGGATGACCTGGGGCGCGCCGACAAAGTGACCTCCACCAAAGACGATACGACCGTCGTCGGTGGCGCCGGCGAAGAAAGCGCGATTGCCGGCCGCATCAACCAAATCAAGGCCGAAATCGATAACAGCACCTCCGATTATGACCGTGAAAAGCTGCAAGAGCGCCTGGCTAAATTGGCCGGCGGCGTGGCGGTGATCGGCGTTGGGGCTGCTACCGAAGTTGAATTGAAAGAGAAAAAGCACCGCGTGGAAGACGCCCTGAGCGCCACTCGCGCCGCTGTTGAAGAAGGCGTTGTGCCTGGCGGCGGGGTAACCTTGATTAACGCCGCCACCGCGCTTAAGAGCCTCTCGCATGGTACGCCTGACATTAACACCGGCATCGCGATTGTCCGCCGCGCTCTGGAAGAGCCGCTGCGCCAATTAGCCCGTAACGCTGGCCAGGAAGGCGCGATCATTATTGAAGAAGTGCGTCGCCGCAGCGTCGACGGCGTGGCCCAAACCGGCTACAACGTTCTTAGCGGTGAATATGTCGATATGATTGAAGCCGGGATCATCGATCCGGCCAAAGTCACCCGCAGCGCCGTCGAAAATGCCGCTTCTATCGCCAGCATGATCCTGACGACCGAAGCCCTCATCACCGACATTCCCGAA
>JACKAU010000008.1 GCA_020634855.1 Anaerolineales bacterium | reverse complement strand
TAAGGAGTAAAATGGATGGTTGCCTACTTCCTACTCCCTACTCCCTACTTCTCCGGGGGTTCGGTATTTTCTGGATAGGATAAGGAGACGAAAATGACAAGGCTATTACTCTGGTTTATTGGATGGTTCGGTTTTGTTTTCACGCCCGATAATCACGTGACGCCGGTGATGCGGTTGGGGCGGTACAGTCGCAGCAAACCGCCCGGCCTGACCTGGATCATGCCCCTCATCGAGCGCCCGCTCAAGCCGGTTAAAACCAGCATCTATGTCGGCAACTTCTACTTTGATGAGATGCTCAGTTGCGACAATATTCCCTTCACGATCCAACTGACGGTTCTATTTACCTTCAATCCCAACAAAGCCATCCGCGAAGCCGCGGCCCAGTTGGTCAAAGCCGACGAAAGTCTGCTCAAGACGATTGTGCGGGATTACGCCAATCAAGGGCTGCGCCGGCTGGTGGTTCGCTACGGTTCCGAGGCGCTGTCGAACGATATTACGATGATGGTCATGGAAACCAATCTGGCGGCTCACTTAACCTCGGCTATGCGCGCTTTAGGCTTGGCCCCGCTGAAGCGCGACGGGATATTGCTCAAAGAACTCATTGCCCCGCCGCGATTCAAAAACACCATGTTCGATGTCAAGCACGATGAGTCGATTTTAGAAATCCTGCGCAGCTATCCGGTGCCGGAATTGATTAGATTACTTAACGAAGTGATTTTGGCGAATGGTCTCAAGGAAGGGCCGGAGCAGATGGCCTTGATGCTGGGCGGCGTGGACGGTATTCATTCCCTGCCGTTGATGGCATCGCGTGAAGCTCGCAATGGGCATAATTAAAAGGACAAACATCATGGCCAAAATATGGCACGTTGAAGGCGTCAAAACGCATTTACGGGCGGTCAAGGCCGGCATCGAGGCCAGTGTGCCCGCGCAGTTTATCGAAGACGGAGACGGCTACGCCAAAGCCTATCTGCAAGGCAGCCAAGCCGCCCTCGACTACTTGACCAAGCGATTTGGCATCGACTTAAACGAGGCCAATTCGTCAAAAAAACCGCCAACCGGTGAATTACGCTTGAGAACCTGGAATAAACAGGATATCAAATATACATTAGAGATTGCCTGGATACTTTTGCTCAGCACGCCCATCGAGGCGACCTCGCAACAGCGACAGTTGAAATCCTATTACCTGGGAATTAAAAATACCCTGCTCTATACGGCTTACTCATTTGGCATCGATCAAATCGGCCCACCCAAAGAGAAAGGCCCCCATATCGAGTTACCAACGACGTTTTAACAGCAAAGAATGACTAATAACCTACTAAGGAATGACGCATGTCCCATCAAAACAAGTCCGGTTCCAACAAAATTGATAAACAACACATCTCAGCCATGGCCTCCTTTGCCATTCGCAACATTCCCGAGGCTGACGAGCGGACGCTCAACAAATTTGTCGAGCTGATGCACACTACCGGCAGCTTCGGCTCGCTCACCGAGGAGCAGTTGCTGGGCACTATCAACCTCACCATGAAATATTTGCCCAATGCGTGCGCTTTCTCGCTGCTAACCTTGCTCGACCTGCTGAGCGTTTATTGGCCGCTCGACCTCGACGGTCAGGCGCGCTTTCTAATGCCCGGTCGCAGTGAGCCGAGATTAATGGGGATCAGCCGTAACGAGACCGCCGTCAGCCGACCGTAGACCACCGAAAAATGGACGCGTTCGTTGGCCTTCGGCGGTCAACGGTCGGCGGTCAGCCGTTAGACGCCAAAAAGCGCTCGCACTGAGCGCTTTTTGTTTGCCGGGCGACTCCGGGTAAAATTCAATCGCTGCGGGCGTCGGTAACGACTCATTTAACATTAATCCAACTCGCCGCTGCATTCACGCGCTCTTAATCTTGGCTGGCTAATATCTTCCGTAACCCCAAGAATCTGGAGGAGATTCCATGCGAAGAAAGACCGGCGTTTTGCTGGCAATGATGATTTTGTTGAGCGCCGCCTTGACCGGCTCGGCCCTGGCCCAAGACAGCGATGTAAAGAACATCGACTTTGAAGATTACACCCTCGATTTGGTCGATTACACGCTGCCGAACGGCTTGCGGGTGATTCTGGCCGAAGATCACTCCGCACCGGTGGTGGCCGTTGATATTTGGTACCACGTGGGCGGCGCTAACGATCCGGCGGAGCGTTCCGGCTTTGCCCACATGTTCGAGCATATGATGTTCGAAGGCTCGGCCAACGTCGGCAACGACGAGTATCACGCTTATCTGGAAGCCATCGGGGCGGACAACAACGCCTACACCGCGGCCGATAAAACCGCGTATTGGGAAGTCGCGCCGTCGAACGAACTGCCGCGTGTGCTGTGGTTGGAGAGCGACCGTATGGCCTCGCTGGATGTCGATCAAGAGGCGTTTGAAACGCAGCGCGACGTGGTGCTGGAAGAGTACAACCAGCGCGTCGCCAATCAGCCCTACGGCGTCTCCGGTCGCCGGCTGCTGACCCTGCCCTTCCAGGGCTACGTCCCCTACGAGCGCTCCGTCATCGGCAGCCCCGACGATCTCAAGGCCGCCGCGCTGGGCGAACTGCAAGATTTCCACGATACGTATTACAAACCCAACAACGCGACCCTGGTTATCGTCGGCGATATTGATGTGGAACTTACTCAGGAGTTGGTGCAAGCTTACTTTGGCGATATCCCCGCCGGCGAGCCGCTAGCGCCGATTACCGACGTGTATCCTCTGCCGGACGAATTTCCCGTAACCGAAACCACGCCCGACGGCTACGCCATCGGTTATCAAGAGACGTTGATCGACCCGCAGGTGGAGCTGCCTCGCTACGTGATGACCGTGGTCGGCCCGCCGCGTGGGACGCCCGATTTTTACGCGCTTGATTTGTTGATGGATATCCTGGGTAGCGGCGACAGCAGCCGCTTTGAGCAGAACATCGTCCGCCAAGGGAAAGCGGCCTCGGCGTTCACCAACCTGACCGATTACTTGGGCGCGAGCATTCTGTACGCCGGGGGCTTCCCCAACACCGGCGACTCGGTCGATACCGTAGCCGATGTAATTCGCACCGAATTTGACTCGGTGATCGAAGACGGCGTTACCCAGGAAGAACTCGACCGGGTCAAAACCCGCATGTTGGTCGGCGCCATCACCGGCTTCCGGGCGTCGGCGCTGAGTACGGCCGAGTCGATTCAGGATGCGGTACTTAACTTCAACGATCCCAACGCGTTGATCGATGAACTGGATATGTACGAAGCCGTCACGCTGGCCGATATCGAGCGCGTGGCTGAAATTTATTTGCGCGACAAACCGGCGAACATCCTCGTCACCCTGCCTGACGGCGAGGAACAGTTGGCCGACTATCCCGGCCTGCTGGTCGAGCCGGTCGATGTGGAGGTCAGCGACGAGCCGGCCTCAGACGTACTCGATCTCGACCTGACCGATGAGGCGCTGGCCGAATTACCGGAAGGGGTTGTCAGTCGTACCGAGGTTCCGGCTTCGCTGCCCATCACCGAGACTGACTTTCCGCCGTTTGAAACGTTTACCTTGGACAACGGGTTGGAAGTCATCTTTGTCGAGCAAAGCGAAGTACCGAAGCTGAATTTGCAGTTGTACGTCGGCGGCGGCACGGCAGCGGCTGAGGCCGATCAGCAGGGCGTGGCCGATTTCGTGGCCGAACTGCTGACCAAGGGCACGGAGAATCGCACGGCGGCGGAAATCGCCGAAGCGATTGAGGCGGTTGGCGGCTCGGTCGGGTCGAACGCTTCGTTGGAGTGGTTGTCGCTGTCGGTCAATGCCTTGAGCACGGATGCCGACTTGGCCTTTGATTTGCTGCAAGATATGACCCTCAACCCCACCTTTCCGGAGCAGGAGTTGGAAGTCGTCCGTGAGCAGACACTGACCTTTTTGGAACAGGATGAGGTCGATCCCGACACTCTGGCCAATCACCAGTTTGGCCGCATTGCCTACGTCGATCATCCTTATGGCTACTACACGACCTCGGAAACGGTCAGCGATTTGACCCAGGCCGATCTGATCGATTACTACGAAACTTACTTCAAGCCCAATAACGCGCTGCTGGTGGTCGTCGGCGATACCACTCTGGAGGACGTCCAGGCTCAAACCGAGCGGGTCTTTGGCGATTGGCCGGCCGGCGACGTGCCGGATTATCTCGACTATCCGGCGGTGAAGGTCGGCGACACCTCGGTCATTTACCTGGTTGATCGGCCGGAGTCGGAGCAGGCCACGATTCAAATCGGCAACCGGGCCATCAACGCCCGTAACCCCGACCGCTACGCTTTGACTGTGGTCAACTCGGTGTTGGGCGGTGGGGCATCTTCCCGCCTGTTCGATAACTTGCGCGAGGATAAGGGCTATACCTACGGTATTTACAGCCGCTTCGGCCGGCCCAACGATATCAGCACCTTCCGGGTGTTGAGCGATGTTGACCAGGCCCACGCCGGCGACGCTATCCGCGAAGTTTTGGCCGAGCTGGACAAAATCACCACCGAACCCATCTCCGAGACCGAGCTAACCGACGCCAAAGGCTTGCTGATCGGTAACTTTGCCCTGCGCATCGAAGACCCGGCCGACTTTGCCGACCAACTCAGCAACCGGTACCTGACCGGCGTACCTATTGATGAGCTAAACGACTATCTGCCCAACCTGGAAGCGGTAACGGCCGACGAGGCTTTAGACGCCGCAGCCAAATACATCGACACCGAGTCGCCGATCATTGTCGTCGTCGGTAATGCGGCGGAAGTCGAACCTCAGCTTGAAGATATCGGCCCGGTGGTGGTCGTTGATGCCGATGGTCAGGTTATCGAGGAGTAGTTGGAAGCCCAAGATTTGTAGGACAAACTTAAGTTTGTCCTACAGTAAATTTCATTCTTTTTGTCATTTCCCCAGCAAGATCTGGAGCGACAAAGTTTACTTTGTTCCCTATTGTGAATGACAAAGCCAGCTTTGTCGCTCCGGTGGGTAGGCGAGGGTCACGCCCTCGCCTACTCGAAATTTTATGGTTGTATCCCCACCAGTTTGCCTTTTCGGAGTCCCCGCCTCCGATCTCTCGGAAGAAGATCGTGATAAGCTGTTCAAAATTCAAAATTCAATATGAAGTTTGCGGCTAAATTGTCAAAGTCGTTGGTAATGGTATAATACGGCGGCCCAAAATTGTGTAACCCTTCACAAAATTACACAGCCGCCTCGACCAGCGGAATCTTGTACCCATTGTCATCATCCCTCAAATGTATTATGGATGGTTGCTCCCTGAACCAGCAGATCGAGTATGAGCGCCTAATATTAGAGCAGATTGGCCCTGTATCCTTGCGATGAATCGACCCTAATTTATAATTATACCTACAGAGCATGACCACTTCTACCACAAGTAATCTTAAAATAGGATGAAAAACGCATGAAAGTCTTACTAATCGGGCTAAGCCACAAAACCGCTCCCGTCGCCATTCGAGAACAACTCAGCTTCTCACCTGCGTCCCTAAAATCGGCCTTGACCCATTTTGATACCACCCACCACCAGCAAGCCCATCTTGAAACGGTAATGGAGGGCGTCATTTTGTCCACCTGCAACCGCATGGAGGTTTACGCCACGGTACGCGATCCACAGAAGGGCACCCGCGCCATCATCGATCTGCTCAGCCGGGCCTGCGACACGCCGGCCAGTATCTTTGCCGAACACCTCTACATGCTGGAAGACGAACAAGCCATTCGACACCTATTTCGTGTGGCCTGCGGCTTGGACTCGATGGTGCTGGGCGAACCGCAAATTCTGGGCCAGATTACCGATGCCTATGAGGCGGCGCTGTCGCAAAAGGCGGCCGGAACCGTGCTGTCCGGTCTGTTTCGAGCGGCTATTCACGCCGGTAAGCGAGTCCGTACCGAAACCCGTATCAGCGTCAACCCGGCCTCGGTTAGCTCGGTGGCCGCCGGCTTGGCCCAGCAGCTTTTGGGCGACCTGACCGACCGGCAGGTGGCGCTCATCGGTGCGGGTGAAATGGGGGCCGTGGCGGTGCGGGCGCTCATCCAGCGCGGTGTGTCAGAGGTGACGGTCGTCAACCGAACCTATGAACGGGCCCAAATCCTGGCCGATGCCTGGGGCGGTAAAGCCGCTACCTTTCAACATTTGCCGCGCATTCTGGTCAGCTCCGATGTGATCATTGTCGCTACCGGCGCGCCTCATATCATCCTTACCCAGGAGATGGTGGAGCAGGCGATGAACGAGCGGCCCCAGCGCCCCCTGTTCCTCATCGACATCGCCGTACCGCGCGATATCGACCCCGACGTGCGCCGCATACCTAATGTTTTTCTGCGTGATATTGATGATCTCCAGAGTCAGGTTGACGACAATGTGCGCGAACGGGCCTCGGAAATCCCCCTGGTGGAGCAGATCGTCGTTGAAGAAGTGACCCAGGCCGTCGAGTGGCTGATGTCGCTGGATGTGGTCTCGACGATAACCGACCTGCGCGGTCAGATCGAAGAACTCCGGCAGATGGAGTTGGATCGGCTGTTCAATAAGCTCGATCTCGATGAGCGTGAGCGAGAACTCATCGCTACGATGAGTCATCGGCTGGTCAATAAAATTCTGCATAAACCCACCCTGCAATTAAAGCACGAAGCCGTACACGGTAATGGGGCGGAGTATGCGTCTAAGGTGCGCCGGCTGTTTGACTTAGAGCCAACCCGGAAACCAGCAACCCTACCGGCCAAACCGGCGCTGACCCCGCAGGAACCCCAAACAAACCCTGAGAGAATTAGACAGTGCCAAAATTTAGAGTTTTAGAGCTATCGGGCAGCCCTTTTGAAATGGGCTACCGGCACGGACAGGCCTACGCCGACCAAATACCCGAATTGGCTGAAGAGCGCGTCCGGCTGAGCAGCGATAAAAAATGGACTGGTCGCACGCTGGCCAGGGCTGAGGTGTTAGCCTTGGGGCGGGCCTGCTTGCCCTACCACGAAGCCTATGCGCCTGCCTTGATGGCGGAACTGCGCGGCATGAGCCAGGCTACCGGCGTCGGCTTACCCGAACTGGTCATCCTCAACGGCTTCACCGATTTCATCGACACGGTTTATAACACTGACCCTGTTGTTCAAAGCAGCCCAGCCCCGGCTCATCCCGGCGCTGACAACTGCACAGCCTTTATTGTTAGCCCGGACGCGACCGTCGACGGCTATGGCTTTTACGGCCAAACCTGGGATATGCACGATACGGCCACACCTTTTGTTATTCTACTGCGAGGTAAACCGGCCGGGGGACTCAGCTTTTTGACGATGACGATTGTCGGCTGCGTGGGGATGATCGGTATGAACGAGGCCGGGATCGCGGTTGGGGTCAACAATATATTAGGCGGCGACGGCCAGGTGGGCGTCACCTGGCCGTTTGTGGTCCGCCAGGTTTTAGCTCAAGATAATATCGATGCGGCTTTAGCATGTATCACCGAAGCCAAATTGGCCGGGGCGCATAATTATATGCTGATCGATGCCCACGGCCGGGGCTACAACGTCGAGGCGATGGCCTCGCGCTGCCACGTTCAAGAAGTCGCCCACGGTTCGATGGTGCATACCAATCACTGTCTGCTGCCTCGCAACATCGAGGTCGAACGGGAGCGTCTGCCTCAATCGCGCCTTAGCTCCGAAACGCGGCTAAGCGTGGCCCAAAACCGCCTCGATTCGGGCCACATCACCCTGGACGATTTGGTCGCCCTCACCCGCAATCACGACGCCAGCAGCGGCATCTGCGTTCACGCCGAAGAGCCGATGTGGATCGAAAGCTGCAGCGCCGCTATTATGCGTCCCGCCACCCACGAGATGTGGGCCGTGTGGGGCAATCCCTGCCAGAACGAGTACGAGCGCTTTGCGGTTTAAAACTAAAAACGTAAAACGTAATTCCTTTTTACGCATCACGTTTTACGTTTGATGAGGTCAACCCCACGGAATACCGTTGAGCCACTACTTTTTACCGAGCCACCCACTCAGCAATTGAGAGCCGATGTTAATAATATCATCAGTGATATCGCCGTCGTGGTCCATGTCCAGTAGTTGGGCAAACCCGCCCAGGATCGATTCGGTTTGCGGCCGCTCGTTTTGCAGCACCCCGGCCACACCGTTTGCATCGAGGTTGTGCTGCTGCTGCATTTGGCCCAGCGCGCCCAAAACTACGGGCGCCAGGAGAGCCAGCAGTTGGCCGGTCGAGTTTTGATCCAGGCCGCTAAAACTGCTGATGCCGCTCTGGACATTGCTTTGGTTGGCGCCCAGTACGTGGCCCAGAATGGCGCTGCCGTCCTGGAGGGTGGCCGGATCGGCCAGTGCGGACGACAAGTTATTCAAGATGCTGCCGTTATGATCGCGCTGAACCGCGTTGGTCAGCGCCTCTGCCCCCTGCGAAGAGGTGGTGTTTCGTTCAAGCGCGCCCAGCAGCATCGGCAGCGCGGCGCTAACAGCCTGCTGAGTCGTGTTTGGATCGGCCCCAATTTGCGAACTAAGCTGTTGAATAGTTCGGTCATCGATTTGACCGGCCAGCGTATTGAGTAGTGAATCCATTGAAATCTCCTTTGATAAAAAGGCTCG
Organism: Anaerolineales bacterium; assembly: GCA_020634855.1. Taxonomy (GTDB): domain Bacteria; phylum Chloroflexota; class Anaerolineae; order 4572-78; family J111; genus JAGRBY01. The sequence continues at coordinate 421,722 of JACKAU010000008.1, read as the reverse complement.
TAGTCATCGCTTTAGCGATGCCGTAGCCCCACAGGGCTTACTACGAGCTTGGGTTAGATTAACACCGAAAACATACCGGTGAAAGCCAGCATGCTTATATAGCCTATGACACAGAGCGTCAAAAACGTGTAATACAATCGACTCCAAATAGTCCCCTCTTTTTTCTGCCAACTCCAAATCATAAGGGCGATAATGCCCAGCGCCAGCAGCGCCAGCAGGTAAGGCACAATAAACAACGGCGCGGCCCAACTTGAGACCACCGACAGGATGGCCATCGAGCCGCTAAGCGACTGGACGATAAAAATATTGAGACCGACCACAAAGACCAGAGCCAACAGCCCGAACACAATAACTAAACCACTGCGAGTCCAACGCAGCAGCCGGGACTCGGTTTCGATTTTTCGCTGGGTGATGAGCCGGACAACCAATACGATCGGCCACACCACAAAGGCCGACAGAATCCCCAACAAGAATAGGCCGGCCAACAACGTAAAGGCCACCGCCCAGGGATCGAGCGTGTTGATTTGGTGGATTAAATCGACCCGAATGGTGTTGGGGGGCACAAAATTGTCCGGGGAGGCTTGAGTCAGGCAGCTGGCATTGGGTGGCACGGTGGGATTGTTGAGGAACGCCTCAACGATTTGGTTGGCGCAGGCATCGGAGCCGAATGCGCCGTGACTGCCGACCGCATCGACATAGTTGAAGCTGTTTGATAGCGATGCGGCGGCGGCGGCGGCGTTTTCCGGCGGGGTGATGGGATCGAATTCGCCTGACAGCAGCAAGGTGGGAATATCACTGACCACCGGCTCATCGATGAACGGCCCCAGCGCATCGACTTGCCAGATAGCGCACATATCGATGTAAGAGTTTTTCAAATCTTCGACAGCGTTGGCCGCAATTTGCGGACGAAGCCCGGCCAGCGGAGTCGCCTCCGGATCGAAATCGGCATCCTCGGCGCAGATCACTGAGAAATACATGCCGTCGCTGATGGTATCGTCAAAGAGAAACAGCGGTAGAATGACCTCGATAAAGCGGTAGTCGCCGGCTTCAAAGCTTTTGACCATATTGGGGAAAATGGCGTAGGCTTCCGGCAAATAGGCGATTTGATAGACGAAACCGAGCAGGGTGTCGCCGTCCAGCCGGACGTCGTAATGCTGACCGGTATCGGGGTCGGCAATGGTCAGGGTAGTGGGTTGCTCGTTAAGCTGATCAACGACCGCGAAAAAACGCGTTTCAAGGTCAGGATATTCCGCCTGACATGTTTCATCGGCGGCGCAGGCCTGAAAGAACTGGTCAAACAGGCGGTTGGTGTTTTGCGGCACCAGCGGGATAAAATTGAGTTGGGGCGGCACCACCGCATCGAGAATGACGCTGCGCAGATGTTCGGGATGGTCGCGCATCAGGTGCAGGCCCAGCAGGGTGCCATAGGAGACGCCATAAAAGTTGAAGGTGTCGTAGCCCAACGCGGCGCGAATGGCCTCGATATCGGCCGCGTTTTCAACACTGTTGTAGGCCGATAGGTTGATCCCCTCTGCTTGAAATCGTTCGTAACATTGGGTGTAAGCATTCTTGGTGAGTTCATCGGCCTTGTCACGAGGCGCGACCAACAGCTCGGCCAGAATGTCATTTAGCTCGGTGCAGGCCAACTGCGGATCGGCGTAGAGGGTGCCGCGCTGGTTGAAGATCACCAGGTCACGGTCTCGGGCTAGATTGGTATTGGGCAGGATAGTGCTAAAAACGCCAAACGCGTCGCCGCCAGGGCCGCCTTGGGCCAGAAACAGTGGGTCGGGTTGGGGGTTGTCGCCGGAGGCTTTCAGGATTGCTACCGGCAGGCGAATCGTTGGGCCGTCGGGGTCGGCGTGTTGTTCCGGCACGGTCACATAGCCGCACTCAAAACCCTGCGACTCCGGAGTAATGAAGCTGAAAAATGGATTTTCAAAAGGACAATCAGCGGGTTCAAAGGCATCGGTGCGCTGCTGGATTAAAGAATGACCGGTTGCCGAGAGCGGATGACTCAAGAAAAACGTCAAAACGAGCACAAGAGAGACTATTCTAAAGCTGGGCACACCTTTCTCCTCAACTGCGATGGTTTGAATTCAGTCTTAAGTTATTTTAGCTTATAGTCGGCTGGAAACAAATTAACCGACCCTCCTAACTAACTAACCATCTACCCAACCAACCAACCAACCAACCATCCATCCATCCATCCATCCATCCATTCATTCATTCATTCATTCATTCATTCAACTAACCAACTAACCACCCAAACCAAAACCGCCGAGTCACAAAGTACGGTTTTCTCCGTACTCTAACCCGGCGGTTTGTCCTTATGATAGGCTATTTATTTTGAAAGAAAAGTGGTCTTAGGCGTCGAGAAAAACTTCAGGCACCGGCTCAAGGTCGGCCAGCTCTGTTTTTTCAGGCTCCTGATGACCAATAGGTCGTTCCCGGTACAGATTATAATCAGGTAAGATGCGCGGGTATTCCTGGTTCATCAATTCAGATGAAAACAGAAAATCGGCCGATGAACGGTTACAGGCGATAGGAATATTCCACACCACGGCGATACGCAGCAGGGCTTTAACGTCCGGATCGTGGGGTTGGGGTTCCAGTGGATCCCAGAAGAAAATCACAAAGTCGATGTCGCCCTCGGCAATTTTCGCCCCGATCTGCTGGTCGCCGCCGAGCGGCCCGCTTTGCAGTTTGACGATGTCGATATTCAACGCCTCTTCCAAAATTTTACCGGTGGTGCCGGTCGCCAGCACGATATGTTGAGCCAAGGTATCACGGTTATATTTTGCCCACTCTAACAGGTCATATTTTTTATTGTCATGAGCAATCAGCGCAATGCGCTTTTTTGATCCCAGAATGGTGATATTGTTTTCCATATTGTTTTCCATTGTAAAACTCCTTTAGTTATTGAAGTTCTGGTATAAGCTGATAGCGATATTTTGGTACAAAAAAAAGTGACTGGATGTAAGAGCCGTTAAGCTGCGCCAGTCACTACATCGATGTCTATTTAGCTACTTCGCCAAGTTGAGTCTGGATGACTGATTCGGGACAACTCAACTTTGTAAACGATTACATAAGATGGTAACCGAAAAAAGGCATTTTGTCAAGGGTTTGTGAAATAAAACGCAAGTTTTTAAACAAATTTAACCAAAAATACTGTCGATCACGATTTCAAGATCGGATGAGAAATGATAGAACACAGATGACACGGATTATACTGATTTTCACCGATAAGGCTTGATTGAGCTTAAAAAATCCGTGGTTATCCGTGTGATCGGTACGATCTGCGTTCTATTTACCCAGTTTTATGTAAAATTGTGATCGACTGAAAATAGGCTTTTGGCAAGGCGTTGATGGAGGGCAAGCCAGCTATAAATCGTAGCTACTTAACGATGGGTGGTGGTTGACGACTCATCGGTCTAAAATTAATTGTGGTTTTTGACTCATCGGTCCAGAACGACTATACTCAGGTTCACTAAGAAAATTCAGATGAGGAGACGGGAACAGGACGACCTTAAAATAGCCCATCTCCTCATTCTATACCTCTAATCAAAAATGGCTCGACCTAGAGAATTCGACGAAAACGAAGTTTTAGATAAAGCGATGGATCTGTTTTGGCAGAAAGGCTACGAGGCGACCTCGATTCAAGAGTTGCTCAACGCGATGGGCATCAGCCGAGGCAGCTTGTATGATGCCTTTGGCGACAAGCATGCTCTGTTTTTAGCCGTGTTGGAGCGATACCAACAACGGTCTCACGCCCGTTTTTTGCAAACCCTGAGCCAGCCCGGTTCGGTTAAAGTCGCGATTACCGAGTTGTTCAACTACGTCGTGGCCGAAGCCGTAGCGGATGCTAAGCGGCGCGGCTGCCTGCTGACCAATTCGACCGTCGAGCTATCGCCGCACGATACGGCGGTAGCCGATGTGATTAATTGGAACTGCCGGTGGGTGCAAGATGCATTGTACGAGGCCCTACGTCGCGGGCAAACCCAAGGCGAAATCGCGCCTGACGCCGATATTGAGGCGTTGGCGCAGTTTCTGTTTAATAGTTTGCAAGGCTTGCGCGTAGTCAGTAAGACCAATACAGACCGGCAGGCGTTGGAAAATATTGTCGAGATTACGGTATCGGTTCTGGGGTGGGACATCCCACGGCCGATGTTGCCTTAGTTGGTACGATTGATCCTGATATTACAGGCACTTACGTTAAAATCAGGTGACAGTCACTCAGTTTGATTTAGCGTGTTCAAGAGATTGTCACCTTAATTACAGAGTTATTGAGAGGAGTAATGATGCCCCGCATAATTGTATTCGATGTTAATGAAACCTTATTGGATTTGAGCGCGCTCGATCCTCACTTTGAGCGCCTCTTTGGCGATGTGTCGATTAGAATACAGTGGTTCGGCCAGGTGTTGCGTTCGTCGCTGGTGGCCACCATTACCGACACGTATCATGATTTTGGCGTGCTGGCCGGCGATGCGCTGGATATGATGGCCTTGCGTTACGGCGTCGATTTGAGCGCCGAGGATCGCGCTGCGGTGCTGGCCGGGGTGCGCTCGCTGCCGCCGCACGAGGATATCCTGGACAGTCTGGATCGTCTCAAAGCGGCCGGGCTGCGGCTGGCGGCCTTGACCAATTCGCCGCCGCATGTTCTCAAACAGCAGTTGACGAATTCCGGCCTGATCGATTATTTTGAGCAGACTCTATCGGTTGATGCCACTCGTAAATTCAAACCGGCCAAAGAGGTCTACCTGCATGGCGCTAAAAGTTTGGGCGTTTCTACCGCCGAAATGCGGATGGTCGCGGCCCACGACTGGGACATTGCCGGGGCGATGCGAGCCGGCTGCGCTGGGGCTTTTGTCGCCCGGCCGGGGATGGTAATGGGGCCGCTGCAAGAGAAACCGGATATTATCGGGCCGGATATGCGGGCGGTGGTCGATCAAATTTTAGAGAAGGAAGGATAAAAATTGTGACGCAGATCAACGTTCAGGTCAAACAGACCAGTTCAACAGCCAGCGAGGGCTTCATCAGACAGCACGCGGTTAAAATTGATCGACCGGAAGCGAAAGGCGGCACCGATGAGGGGGCGATGGGTGGGGAACTGCTGCTCGTATCGCTGGGCGGTTGTTTTATCAGCAACCTGCTGGCCGCCATTCGAGCGCGAGAGGCGGCGGTATCGAATGTGGACATTACCATCACCGGTACGTTGGAAAGCGCGCCGCCGCGCTTCAGCGCCGTTCAGATGAGCATCGCCGCTGATTACGACGACCGTGACTTGATGGAAAAACTCGTCACCATTTCCGAACGGGGTTGTATCGTCGCCAACACGCTCAAGCACGCCGTAGATTTATCGATTAGCATTCAATAAACTCGCTAAGTCGCCAAATTCTACAAACTCATTGAGTGACAAACCAGCGGCGGATCATCTCCACTTGGAAAGTGTAGCCGCCATTGATCGGCTCGATGAGTTCGCGGCGGATCAGGAGACGTAGCGTAGCGTCCAGTTGTTCGCAGCCAAAACGTTCGGCCAAACAGCGCCGATCGATCACCGCGCCTTCGCCGTAGGATGATATAAAACAGAGTATGGCTAAGCCGTTGTCATCAACCTGATTGCGTTCGATATCGGCGAAGAAGAAACTGCCCCGATCAAGGGCTTCGGGGACGGCGGCTTCCACATCCTCCAATTGGGCCAGCCGGCGCACGGCCGGATCTTGCTCATTCTTAAGGGCTACAATTTCGTCACACAGCAGTTGAACTAAAAAAGGATGGCCTCGGGTCAGGCTCAAGACGCGCTGGCTGGCTTCCGGTTCGTAGCGGAGCGGAAAGTCGTTGACCGGACATTCGATCAGTTGCCGGGCTTCGCGTTCAGTCAGATAGCTGATGTGAACCACTTGGACGTTAATCAGGTAGCTGGCCCAGCGCTGAAACTCGTCCTGGGTTTGAGAACTGGTCAGCAGAATTTTGAACTTGGGCCGGTGCTGGATCAGATGGCGCAGCATACTCAATAGATCCGGTCCGTCGAGCCGTCCCCGGTCGATGGCGCTTTCGAGGGCTTCAAATTCATCCAGCGTCACCAGCGCCGTGTGATCCCCCAAAGTCGTTTCCACTTCATCCAACCACTCATCAAAATAGGTGAAAGGATCGACTTGCAGCCGTTTGCGAGGCAGCGGCGGCAGGGTTAGCCCCCGCTGTCGTTGGGCCGAGTTGATCATGCCCCGGGCGATATTATAGAAAAAGCCGGTGTAATCATTGGCCTGGGAGGCCGGGCCTTGTAGATCGACAAATAAGGGGACGATGGTGCTGGGCAGCAGGCGGCTGAGGTTGTTGAGCAGCGAGGTTTTGCCCATACGTCGCTGCCCAAAGAGCAGCAAAGGCGGGCGCCGTCGATCGAGCAGCAGTTTCTCGATGCGGGTGCTGATATTGGTGCGCCCGACAAAAATCTCCTGCTGTTCCGTCAGAGGAATGCCGATGACATAGGGCGAGTCGATCTCTTGGCGGGTTTCGACCGTCTCGGTCAGCCGGCGGACGTGGTCGGCAATGGTTTGCCGCCAGCGGGCGGCGATGGGCCGAAAGCGGACGGCGTACGGTTCGCTGCTGCGGGTCAACTCACGCAGCAACCCATCCAGTCGATCCTCCACTGCGCTCAAGGCCAAGCGCTGGTTATAGGCGCTGGCCTGCTCTAGGGCCACGCTCACATCCTGGCTGATGCGGCTAAAACTGCGGAGCAGGGCGCTGGCCGGCCCGGACAGTTCACCCGCGCCCAACCGGGAGTGTGCCTGGCTAATGGCTTCGACGCTGGAACAGTCGGCCAGACCGCGGGCATCTAGTTCGATTTGGGCCGATTGGGCGGCCCAGCGTTGGCGAGTCGCGGCCAGGTAATCCATTGCGGCTCGGCCTTCAACCGGATGGCGATCCATAATCAGCAGTAGGTGGTCGTCTAACCCAATCATTTGCAGCGGCTGGTGCTCATCCCAGAAGGCGGAATGCCAGCGGAGGTAACTCAAAGGTCTGTCTTTACAGTGAACGTCGCGACGGTAGAGGAGATAATTCCAACCCAGTAGGAAGGGATAAAGTAGAATCGGCCCCCAAATCGGAAAACTGAGACCGGCCACGACGCTGGAGAGATGCGGCAAAACCATCGGGCTCATGTTGACATTGAAGTCAACCCCGGCGCGCATCAGCCAGCCGGCGCCGCCGCCTAAGGCGCTGGCGGTAACGCCACTCCAAGGTCCGGCTATTGATCGCGCCACAATAAAGGTAGGCAGCACCATCGCAAAAAACATAATGACCCGGATAATCATATCGTTATCAAAGGCAAAGGCCAAACTTAGAGTCAAGACCGCCAATACACCGACGGCAAAGCCCACTTTGAAGCCCCGCCACCAACCCACTGCAAGCACGGTGGTGGCGGCAACTAACCCGCAGATAATGGAGATCGGCGCGTTATTTTCGATCAAACTGCCCGCTATGACCAGCATCAGGCAGGCCAGCCCAATACCGATGGCCACGGCTATCGACTGCCGAATAAACGAGACCTCTTCCCGTTCAACCACACTGCTGGCGACCCGTCCGACCAGTCCACCGGCCAATCCAATCAGCAAGCCAAAGCCAATGCTGAACATGACCGCCTCCGGCAGCAGGTCCGGTTGACTTTGCGTTAATAACAGGTCGATCCGCTGGGCTAAACCGGCTGTAACCAGGCCGCTACCGAGGCCAATCGCAATTACTGAAGCCGCGCTCACCGCCGTCCCCACAATTAGACTGCCGACCGGACCGGCCAGAAGCCCTACAATCAGGCTAACCCCCATACCTAACATAATATGCTGGACCGGCTCGCCTAAGAGCCAACTGATGACCCCGGCCAGAACACTGGCCACCAGGGGTAAAATAATAAAGCAGACCAGCAGTAGTCGCTGTAGGCTGCGGTTTCGCCATTGGTGGGGGGTAAGGTCAGTTAGGGCAAAGTTGGGATCGAGGCCGGGGTCGGTCTGGTAGAGGTGGTGGCGCCAAGCGGTAGGGTGAAAGTAGAGCCAAAAAACAAGCTGAAGACTCCCCAGAATTAAGTTACGGTGGGGTTTGGGTGCATCGGTATAGAATTCGGTTAGCTTTTCGGAAGGTATCATCGTTCCTCTCCTACAAAAGTACTAAACCTATTATAGGCGACTCTCACTCCGAGAATTCGGCGTGGTTCTCCCCCTCGATTCTCACCTTTCGGAGTAAAGCGGTGATAAGCTCGACTTTATAGGACTGTCAACATCATTCCTTTGGCTAAATTGACCTATTGCTAGAGCTATTTGGTTGTGAGATAATAAAGTTAAGACGGAGGACACAACAATGATTACCAAAGGCAGGCTAGTTGCCAAACATCTAACCGGCATTATTGAGGCTGACCAGGGCTTGCTCATTGTCTTTGACGAGGTCTACAATGATGTCACCGATAGCATTGTCAACATGATTAATGAGGGTAAGTTTGACAATCCGGAAGCGATGGTCTGGGTTATCGAGGAGTTTGATCGCTACTATCGGGAAGCCAAACAAACTTACTTTAATCCTCAAGGTAAACCCTTGCCGGCTGTATGGGCCAAAGTATTTCGCTTGATCGGGGCCGGTGAGCCGGCCTCGCGCCACGTCTGGCGGGTGAGTGTATTGGAAGCCCTCGTTCTGCCGATCATTGTTCACATGGTCCACGACTTGCCGCTAGCCGTAGCCAACAATTTGGTCACGCAGCCAGAGGCGCTTCAAACTAACCTGCGGGATTATGACCGGATCAATCGATTGCTGTGGGATGGCCTGAACGGCGTGCAGAGTCGAGTTTTGGCGAACTATAGCCCGGCTCTGATCATCTTAAGCAAGATTTGCGGCGATATGGATGAGATCATTATTTATCATTTGATCAAATTGCTGCGCGGCGCGACCTGGTACGATGCCATCCGTCTGTTTGATTTGCGGCAAGAGGAAGTCGATCTCGGTAAATCGATCAAAACGCTGCTTAAAGGTCATCCGGCAGACGAGCAGGTTGCCCGGCGCGCTCGCCGGTTAAATCAGGTTTCTAAGCAATATCGGGAGGTGAGAGCCGACATCGAAGAACGCACCCATTACTACCTGGATTTCATGCTCAATCCGCCCTGGCTATTTTTGGTGATTAAGTTCATTTTCTTGGGCCTGCGTTTTTGCGATGGTCTGTTCCTGATGCTGGCCGATCTGCTAGATGGCCGGTCGCAATCGGCTCATTTGGCTGAGCCGCAACAGTCAGAACTCGCTTTTTAATTGAGTTTGTGGAGTTCATAGAGTTCGTGGAGTTAGGGGAGTTTAATCGAGTTAATCATCGACTGATAGGCCCGTTCTGTCTCAGAACGGGCCATTGTTTGCTCTGAAAACTCCACAAACTCTATCATTCAAACAGATACCAATAAGGCGACATCTGGCGCATCCCTTCCCGCTGCCAGGTGTCATCGGTTTCGCCGTCTTCCAAAGCCGATAGGCGGGCGTGGCATAGAATTTGCAGTAGGTAGGGCCAGCAGCCGCTTTGGTTCAAGATCCATTGAATATCGGCTTCGTCAAAGGGTCGGGGTGAGCCGGCGATCAAACTGCGGGCCTCATCTTCTGTGAACGGTCCCAGCTTAAAGGTATGCCCAAAGATATTAAAAAACGGCGAGGGTTTACCTTCTTGGTAAGCCAATAAGGCCGGCGACTCATGCGCCGTCAAAAGAAAGGCCAAATTACCTCCGGTTGAGTTGCTGACCAACGAGCGCAAGCTGCCCCAAAACTGTAGATCCAACTCCGGCGAGGTCAAAGCCGCTCCAATTTCATCCATCATAATGATCGTTGGCGTCTTCAAATTAAGACTGACGATATCCATAAAGCTTTCCAGCGTATTTTGGTCGCCGGTCGGTAGTTCGAGACCGGCCAGAAGATAGCTTAACAGCCGTTCACGGCGACACATGCGGGCATCCTGGAAGTCGACAAACACCCAGCGGTACTGTTCGGGGCGCGACAGCCAATCGGTAGGCTGGTCGGGCCGCAGTAGCGACGGATCGACGGTGGTGATGGTTCTCAAATAGTGCAGCAGCGATGTTTTGCCGCTACGTTTATGACCAATGATGGCCACATTTTGTAATGGACGCCGTCGCCAAAGTTTGAAGATACGCCGAATTTCGTAACTGCGACCAAAAAAGTAACGCGATTGGCAAATCGGCGGCCCCACGATAAAGGGGTTAAAATCGTCAGGTAGCACCCCGTTATGATTAGAGCCGTGCGACGGGTATGGGCCAAAAACGTCATCGCAGATGTGTTGCGGATAGGGGTGGTCGGCGCTGATCAGAAACTTTTCGAGCCAGGCGCGGTCCAGATCACCCCGTCTAACAATCTCCCGACCTAACTTTTCGACGTCGGTCAGACTGGGTGGAATATGTCCCTTGCGCCAATACTCTATGGATGATCCCCCTTCCCGACCCAGAAAGTACCCTAACTCATCCTGTACAATTTGGATGGTTTTTGACTCACGCAGCCGGATACGATGCACCCCCTCGGTTAGTAAACTGGCGAATGTATCTTCCATCCTTGTCATTATGCCCTCCCAACAACTAGACACGCAGCCTTCTTAAATGGGATCTGGCCTGATGCCCGTCCCAAAAAACAACCTTAAACGTATACATTTATTAATTGAAAAAAGTGTCGAGCTCCGGAAACCCGGTAGCCGTAATCCTGAGCCAAGCCACACTGTTGCTCAGGCCGGGTAGTATAATGAAGCGTAAATTGTTAATTCGGTGGATGAAAGTGAGATAAAAAGTCGTTCGGCAGTGGTGTAAAACAGTTATAAAAAGTTAGAAACCCATTCTAATCATACCATAGATTGGCTATAAAGTCTGTGCTATAGATCACACTCTTTGGCCTGGTAAGTAGGTAAAAGGGGCCATATTTAGGCTGAGCCAATTTGGTCTGTTGAGCTTTGATAGCTTTATGTCGCCAACCCCTCCGAATCTTCGAAGTAAATTCAGAACGGCACTTCCACTCCTCGGAAGCCCGCTCTGTTATGATAAACATCGGGTAAGCGTTAAATCTATTGATGTTACCGTTGTCTTCAAACAACGCCGTAAGATCGTAAGGAGGGCTAACAATGAGTTTATCAAAACGAATGGCTGATGTAAACGAAACCAACTCGCCGCCGGCCGAGCTACATTGGTCACTTGAGCAGTTGCGAAATAAAAGTACCATGCCGGATCGATTGGACCCAAACGTCTCTACCCCAGACATTTGGGTTTATCGCATCGTGGTTGCGACGCTCGGTCTGGCCGTCCTGTTTTCGCTGGTTGGCGCTCTGGTCCTGGCCTTGTTTGGGACGGGGCACAGTTCTGAAGCAATGGTGGCGATGGGTTCGGCTGCGGTCGGCGCGATGGCCGGGCTGCTGGCGCCATCGCCGCGTGATAAGTAACTATATAGGTGACTAGCACGTTTCCGCAAATGGAGAGCGATGAATGGCATACACCGCTGAAGTACCGCGATTAAAAGCCAATCATCGTACGTAGATACCGTGATAATTAGAAAGGTGAGGATGACAATGAATATGGTCGATTATAGCCATAGTAACAAAGCTTCAAGCATCACCCCTAATCAACCCTGCTTTATCCTGCCGAAGTCGGCAAAACACGCCTCCGATTGTAAATTGGCCGGCCAAGATAATGGTCTAGAGTGGGACCATGTCTGGGCTGTAGTCCATCGTTTTTTAGAAAATGGTCAGTACCAGCAGGTCGCCGGACTGCTCAAGAAAGCTCTGGATCAACCGGAAAAAGCCGGGATAGACGCCGAGATGTTGCTGGTGGCTGAGCACCTTTGCCGTTTGTGCCAGCAGTACCAGTCTGATGTGGATCGCTACCGTCAGGCGGCAGACAATGCCGGCCAGTTGGAGGGCGAACTGCGCCAACGGCTCCAGCACATGCTCGGTCGGGCTGAAGATGAGCCGGCTCACATAGAAAAACCGGCCAAACAAGCCCGGATCGACTTCAAAATCTACTGCTTCGGCCGATTTCAGATTTTTCACAACGACCAATGTATTTCAGAGTGGAACAGTTTAAAGGCGCGTTCGGTTCTGAGATACTTGGTTGCTAATCACGCCCGTCCGGTTCCTAAAGAGACATTGATGGATCTCTTCTGGCCTGAAGCCAACTTCGAAGCCGCCCGCCGCAACCTGCACCAGGCCATCTACTGCCTGCGCCACACCTTACGTCGAGATGATCCAACTCTGTCTCCCATCCTCTTCGAGAATGATTGCTATCTGCTCAATCCGGCCTTGAATATCTGGATCGACTATGTGGAATTCAAAGAGCGGGTCGAGACCGGCCGGGTGTTGGAGCAAGCCGGCGATCGCCATAAAGAAGCCGCCGCCGTCTATACCCTGGCTGAACGGCTCTACGCCGGCGATTTTATGGCCGATGACCTATTTGAAGAATGGGCCTATGTTCAACGCGAACATTTGCGGAGTCTCTATTTGGATTTGACCAGCCGCCTGAGCGAATATTATCTGGCTCAGCAAGAATACTCAAAACTGATCCACCTCGGCCAAAAAGTACTGCGGCACGATCGCTGCTACGAAGACGCCCATCGCTGGTTGATGTGGGGCTACCTGGCTCGTGGTCAACGCCAACTGGCTCTGCGCCAATATTTTCAATGTGTCGAAACGTTGCAATCGGAGTTGGACGTCACACCTTCGCCGGAAACCCAGGCGCTTTACCGGCAGATTGCCGAGGGACACGACAGCTTGGTTCTGGCCGGACTGGAAGCCTCGGTCTTATGAGGCAAGATTGAGTTTTGGTTGAGTCGCTGGGGTTATAATGATCCCAGCGTTCATAAATCCTCCCATAATCCCCACTTACTCCTCGCATGTACCAATCTCTAGCCAATGGCCCGACCCCACCCGGTCGGGCCATTTTCTTGTTTTGTTGAAATTGGGTCCCTTTGCCAGGGGTTGCGTGGCGTGGTAAGATAATTAGCAATGTCAAAAGCAGGTAGAACCGTCCAACAGAAGAATAGAGCGATTGCTGCCGGGGTCATCGTGTACCTCGGCCTTTTCATCTTAGCGTTACTGCCTCGCCTTTATGACTTGCAGCGTTTTGTAACCGCCGACGAGGCCAAATGGGTCTATCGCTCGGCTCAGTTCTTGGCGGCCCTGCTTAGGGGCGACCTGGCCGGAACCAGCGTTAATCTGACCCCGGCCGTCACCACAACTTGGTTGGGCAGTCTGGGTTTGGCCCTTTACTACCAGTTCAATCATACGGTTCTGGGCCTCCCCCTGGCCGATTGGTTGACCTCCCTGCCCGAATTCAGGACCGATCTACCGGTTCTGGCCGCCACCCGCTGGCCGATGGCCGTCGCGACCTCATTGGGGGTGGTGCTTATCTACGGTTTAGCTCGTCCGCTTTTTGGCGCAACCGTTGCTTTCATTGGCGCTGTATTTATCGCGCTCGATCCTCACATCGTCTCGCTCTCTCGTATTCTCGGCCACGATGCGCCGGCTGCGATGTTGATGATGATCTCAGTCTTATTGCTTTTGCAGGGTTGCAGGGTAGCAAGGTGGCCAGGTGGCAAAGTAGCAGGGGAACAGAGTGATCGAGATGCAGAATGGCAAGGTGGCGGGGATGCGGAAGCTCAGGATGGCAAGGTCGCCGGAAAATGGAGTGAGACGCTTTTTGTGCTTTTATCCGGGGTGGCGGCGGGGCTGGCCTTTCTATCGAAAGCGCCGGCGCTGTTTTTGATCCCCTTCGCCGGCCTGTTATTTGTGAGTCGAATCTGGCTCGATCGATCATCGAGCGGGGTTTGGGTACGACGGTTTTTGCTGTGGGGGGTAGCCGCCTACCTGACCTTTGTGGTGGTCTGGCCGGCTGCCTGGGTCGATCCGTTGGGACGGCCTTGGGCCGTCGTTGAAAATGGCTTCATTTCGGCCACCGATCACGACGAAGCCGATGATGAAAACTATTGGCTGGTGCCTGATCTGGGGCCTTTCTACTATGTCGTCCATGGCGCTTTTAAACTTAGCCCGTTGGTGACGGTTGGCTTGATCGTTATGCTCTTTCCTGGGCTGACCCGCCGACCGGATCGATCCGGCCAGGAGGCCGGGGCTGTGCTCAATTCACCGTTGTTCTGGCTGGCGGTCTTCGTTTTATTGTTCTTGTTGTTTATGACCCTCGGCGATAAGCGCAGCCCGCGTTACATCCTGCCCATCTTTCCGCCGTTATCCTTCATCGCCGCCGCTGGTTGGTATCGATTGTATGCCACTTTTATCTTACGTGATCATCAGACCAAACGCCGCCCCGCCGCCGATTTCCGACATCTGCCTTTTGTGATCACTTTGACGCTATCGGCGTTGGTTATTTTGCTGCCTTACGCCCCCTACTACTTCACTTATTTCAATCCAATAGCCGGCGGTCCCTTTCTCGCGCCGCGTGTGGTAAAATATGGGTGGGGGGAAGGTTTGGATCAGGTGGGTCGCTTCCTCCAGCGAACTGCGCCGGGCAGCCGGGTCGGTACGCCTTACGCCTCGACAGTCGCGCCCTATTTTGGGGGCCGGCTGTCGGATATTAGCGGCGATCATTTGGACTATGTGGTGCTCTATAGCAAACAGCTTCAATCCGGTGAACCAGCGCCGGCAGCCATCGAATACTATAACACCGCTGGCCCGGTTTTTGCGGTGACGTTGAACGGGCTGCCTTACGTCAGCGTTTTTGCCGGGCCAGCTTTGCAGATGTTGCCACCCGACGCCGGCCCGCTTGGCTACCGCCCGCTCAGTCCCTACGGCACGATTGGACAGCCGCTGGACGTGGACGTATTATGGCTGGCTAATGAAGTTTCGATATCGAATTTACCGAGCGTCACGCTGCATCTTTCAGTTGACGATGGCGCAGCCGAGGCAGGGGTGGCTCAGACTTCGCGGGCGGCTGCGCCCCCGGCCGGTTCATCGTTGCCGATTGTGGCTGAAACGCCGAGTAACTTGACGCCGGTTGGTGAGGCGATGATGGTCAGCCGATACCGTTTGAATCTACCGGAAGATTTGGAGCGAGGTCGTTACACCTTGTTTGTCGATGAACAGCCGCTGGGCGATATCGATCTGCGCCGGTTTGCTGCGCCCCCCAACTTGAGTCGAGCCGGTGAGGTGATCTTTGACGATCAAATTGCGCTGGTGGGCTACCAAATCAATCCGAGTACCGACTTTGTGGGATTAACGGTGGCCTGGCAGGCTAAGCAGTCGCCCCTGCCGGATTACACCGTTTTTGCCCAAATCCTGGACGCCGAAACCGACGAGCGCGTGGCGGGGGTCGATACTCAGCCGCGCCGAGGTACGCTGCCGACCGGCGCTTGGCTTAACGGCGAAGTCGTGGTTGATGAATATTTGATTGCCGTCCCTTTTGACTTTCAACCCGGCTACTACAAAGTTATTGTTGGCCTCTACCGGCCGGACACCGGCCAACGTCTGCTGCTGGCCGATGGCCAGGATTATTGGACCGTGCCGTGGACATTTATTCGGAAAGATCGGCCCGATTAGTTTTTGGAAACGAATGATGGTTTCAAACCTGCTACGTTCAAATCTTATAACCTCTCTCTTTCTCTTTTTTGTCGCCTTCATCCCGCGCGTCCTTGCTCTGGGTCGATTTCTCACCCCGGACGAATTTCTGTGGGTTGATCGCTCGCGTAATTTCCTGGCCGGCTTGATGAACGACGCTTACCAGTGCGACTCCGTTATCTCAGCCTGGCAATTTACCGCCCACGGGTTGGCCTGTACTTTGCGCACCGGACACCCCGGCGTAACCACTATGTGGACCGGCAGCTTCGGTTTTTGGCTAAGTTGGCTGCCACAGCGCCGGACGGTGTCGCTCTATGATTATGTGGTCAACGCCTCTACCAATCCGCTCGATCCCAACCTGATTGTGCCGGAGCGATTAGGCACAGTCTTGATTGTATCGCTGTGGGTGGTGGCGGTTTATTGGTTGGGACGGCGGCTTTTTGGCGGGCCAATCGCCTTTGTGGCGGCGCTGCTGATTGCCCTCAGCCCATTTCATATCGCCCTCTCGCGCGTCATCCATCACGATGCGTTAAGTACGGTTTTTATGACGCTGTCGGTTTTAACCGCTTTTATCTTTTGGGGCCAAAAAGCCAGCCAGCGATGGCTGGTGGTCTCGGGGGTATGGGGGGGGCTGGCCTTTATGAGCAAAAGCCCGGCCCTGTACCTGCTGCCGTTTATCGCGGTGGTCGGGTTGTGGTTCTTAATTCAGGATGCTAGGAGCCAGTCGTACCCGGTTAGCCGGCGTGATCTCAGCCCGTCAAAAGCGAAATTAGGCATTGTGCCGCCGGCCTTTCTACCGACCCAGATTTCCGACCAGCTAATCCATACGGTGGTGGACGGGCTGATCTGGTTTGCAGCCTTTGTGGTTACCGTCATCATCGTCTGGCCGGCGATGTGGGCTGTGCCGCTGACCGCCATCGAAACGATTTTTGCTTATGGCAACAAATATGCCAGCGGCGGCCATGCCAAAGGTAACTTTTTTATGGGCGTCATTTCCCAAGACCCCGGGCCACTTTTTTACCCGGTAAGCTGGTTGTATCGGACTACCCCGCTGGTTATGCTCGGGCTGGTGTTGGGTTTGATCGGCTGGCCGTGGGTTATGCTTAAGCGAACCGATCGAACAGAACAGCCGCAGGACCCTGACTCGATAACATCCCAGGCCGGCGGTCTGCACCGTTTTTACAGCTACCTGCCGCTCATTCTCATCTTTATCGCCGGCTACATCCTGTTTATGACTTTCGGCGAGAAAAAACAGGAGCGCTATTTGCTGCCGATTTACCCCTGGCTCGATTTCATCGCCGCCGCCGGGCTAGTTGGGGTGGCCTATCTAGGGCTGTCTCTACCTCCGATCAAAGCGCTGATTCACCACTCGGAAAGAAAGCTGTACGCGGCTTTGATCCCAGTTGTCATGATCATCGTACTGAATAGTTACCTGATTGTAGCGTCGTTTCCTTACTACTTCACCTACTACAATCCGGTGTTAGGCGGTATCCAGGGAGCGTCAAAAGTGTTGACCATCGGCTGGGGCGAGGGTTTAGACTTGGCCGCCGATTTCTTTAATCATAATCTGGCCTCTCCTGAGACGCGGGTAGCGAGTTGGTATGAATCGACCTTTGCGCCCTTTTTTCTGGGGAAATCGATCAGCTATTCAAAAGAGAAGGGCAAGGTTTTATCCAGCGACTATGTAATCTTCTACATCAACCAAACCCAGCGGCGATTTCCCGATGACGCCATGTTCGATTTTTTTACCGACCGCTTTGATCCGGTCAAAGTCATTTCGTTACAAGGTTTGGATTACGTCTGGATTTACCCCAGTTTGGGCATCGACCATTATGTTGATGATCAAACCTACACCGGTATTGCCTCGCTCTTGGCTTGGCAGTGGTCTCCCAGTTATGCTGAGTTTGAACCGGGCCGGCCGGTCGCCTTTGAGCTTTATTGGGAGTATCTGGGCAAAAAACCGGATGAGCCTTTCTTTGTCCGGCTGGTCGATATTCAGGGGCGGATCTGGGCCGAAGGAGTGAGCCAGACCCCCGCCGCTAATAATCGACCCGTTGATGAATGGCAGGAAGGTGAAATCGTTTACGATCGCGGTGAGCTTCAACTACCCCCGGATATTCCGCCTGGGCAATATCACCTGCAAATTGGCCTATACACCCAGGCCCCGGCTGTTGAAGAGGGTGAACTGCTCTTCGACCTGCCGTGGGATGAGGCGGTGGTCAATGTGGGATCAAATCCGGCTTTAATGCCGCTGCGGTCGACCACCCCGACACTCAAACCGCAGTTGTTCGGCGATGCCACTCTGTTCGATGCGGAGTGGCCGGATGAACCGGTCGCTGCCGGCAGCCGGATTTCATTACAACTCCGCTGGCAGGTCGAGCGACCGCTGCCGGCGGCCTCGACCGTTCACGTGGCGCTGGTGAACGAAGCCGGTGAAGTGCAACAAGCCTGGTTCAATTTAACCCTGTCTGATATTTTTAATCCGGGTGACGTGACCTGGCAAATGGGCGATACGCTGCGCACTCGTTGGGATCTGGACCTGCTGCCCGATGTGCCCTCCGGTCACTACCATTTCGAACTGGTTCTGCCAGACGATCCGGATCAAACCCTCCCGTTTGGTGAAATTGAGGTTGTGGCCCGATCACAACGTTAGATTTAAATTTGCCTATTCTTAAAGCCTGAGGTACGATCTATTGCTAGATTTTTGGTTAAGGTAAATACCTGTCAAAACCCGTCTTACGATAGGGTCATAACAATAGATATTGCTGTCAGGTAGGGCTTTTAGCCCTATTCTTTTCTGCTCCTGGCATAGATCAGGGGCTAAAATCCACAGAAAGGAGGTACTGACATGCGTAATTATGAACTTGCGTTCATCATATCGCCAAATGTTGATGATGAAGGCGCCACGAATGTCATCGAAAAAGTCTCGGGATTTGTTAAGGCTATCGACGGCGAAGTGGCGTCTGTTGATGTTTGGGGGCGGCGGCCACTAGCCTACCCTATCAACAATCATCGCGAAGGGACGTACGTGCGCTTGGAAACAAAAATGTCTCCGTCGTCAATTGGACAGTTAGAGCGCAATCTTAAGTTGTCAGAAGAAGTGATACGTTATTTGTTGATAAATGCGGATAGTTAAATTAGGCGGTGTGAAATGGGACGAGGACTCAATAAGGTAATGGTAATCGGCAATATGGGTAGAGATCCGGAAATGCGATATACCCCCTCCGGCAAGCCGGTTACGTCGTTCAGTTTAGCTTCCAGCCGGTCTTGGGTTGCTCCCGGTGGAGAACGTCGAGAAGAAACAGAGTGGTTTAATGTTGTCGCTTGGGGAGGATTGGCCGAGATTTGCAACCAAAAACTGTACAAGAGCCAGCAAGTTTATGTAGAAGGTAGGTTACAAACCAGAAGTTGGGAAGATGACAACGGTCAGCGACATTTCCGCACAGAGATTGTTGCCAGCGATATGATTATCCTTGGGCCACGTGATAAAGCCAAACTCAAGTATAATCGCAATGGCGACGATCATAATGAAGATGATGACGACTTTTTATCCGATTTTGGAGACGACCTGGACAATTGATCGCTTAATGAACCTCAAAAGTTCCATCTAGAACCTGTATGGTAGGAGTATTGAAAATTATGGAAAAGAGAACAGAAAGAAATCAAGGCAATAGAAGACGATTTCAAGGATCGCGCTCATCGCGTTTCCGGTCAAGGCGGCGGGTGTGTGTGTTCTGCGCCGATAAAACTAAAAAACTTGATTGGAAAAAAGCGGATGATTTAAACCGTTTTGTTGGCGACAGCGGCGAGATCTTGCCTCGACGAAAAAATGGGTTATGCGCCAGACACCAGCGCGGCATGGCGGTGGCCATCAAACGTGCCCGTCACCTGGCTTTACTGCCCTACACCAATAATCATATTCGGATTATGGGCCAAGATTAAACAGCGTAGTTTAAAACTCATAATCGCACTACGTTTTTAGCGAGCGACCCTCTAGGGTCGTTTGCTATTTTTGTTGTGGGGTATCCAACCAAGTGAGGAGAAATTATGTCAAAAAAAGCTCAATCTTCTAGAGAGCCGACCCGCCGGCAAGTAGCACACTCTAGAAAGGAACGAGAGCAATTACGATTACTTTATATGGGACTGGGGGGCGTTGGCCTCTTGATTTTGCTGGTGTTAGCCTTTGGTCTCATCCAGACCTATGTCATCGAGCCGAACTCGCCGGTGGCTGTGGTCAATGGCCAAGAGATCAGCACCCGTGATTATCGCCGGCGCGTCCAGTACGAACGGTTTTTGCTTGAAAGCCAATATCAGCAGATTTTACAACAACTGGCCGCTCTCCCTCAGCAAGAGGATGAACAAGACCAATTTAGCCAGATGATTCGGAATCAGTATCAGCAGTTTGCCAGTCAAGTATTGCAACAACGCAGCATTGTTGATCGTCAAACGGTTGATACGATGATTGAAGATCGGTTAGTTGCGGCTGAGGCGGAGAAGCGAGGTATCACCGTCTCCGATGACGAGGTGACCGAAGCCATCAACCGGATTGTCGCCCGCCAGGAAGGCGGTTTAACGGCGGCGGCCGCTTCCGAAACCGGTACCGCCGTAGCGGACGCTTCAGCCACGGCTGCCTTGTGGACGCCAACGCCCACCTTCACCCCATCGCCAACATTGACCACTACAACCGAAATTACGCCCACAGCCACCCCGGCCGGTACGGCGACGCCGGCCCCCACGCCGACGTTAAATATTCTGACTGAAGATGCCCTGGCGACTCAATATCAAAATTGGCTGATCACGTTGGCCGACGGCCCCGGTATTGATGAAGCAACCTATCGAGATTTTATCAGAAAGAACTTGCTCAAGGAGAAATTGGCCGAAGCGTTGGGTGACGAAGTGCCCCGGCTGGCCGAACAGAGCCATGCCCGCCATATTTTGGTAGAAACCGAAGATGAAGCCAACGCGGTCATCGAACGCCTTAAAGCCGGCGAATCGTTTGCCGACTTAGCCGCAGAATTATCTCTCGACACCGTTAGCGGCGCCGAGGGTGGCGACCTTGGTTTTGTCGCCGCCGGCAGTTTTGTCGCCCCGGTTGATGAAGCGGTCTTCACGCTGCCCATTGGTGAAATCAGTGAGCCGATCGAGTCGCAATTTGGCTGGCACGTGGTTGAAGTGTTAGAGCGGGAGGAGCGTGAGTTATCGCCGTCCGACTACAGCCAGCGCCAACGCCAGGCTTATGATGACTGGTTGGCTGCGGCTCGGGCCGAAGCGACGATAGAGGATTTATGGACCAGCGACAAAGCCCCCGCTGACTCATTTCTGGACCAGAGTTCGTAACAAATTTCCTGGTGTACCTAATTCCCACTTTTGATTTGTTGGGAGTTATGGTATAATCGGTTAGTGTTAAAAACTAGTAAACATGGGTATAATCAATGGCTCCACAGAGTAACAGGGTTGTAGAATTACGAATACCTAGCGAACTTGGATATGAGAAAATAGCCCGCGAAGCTGTGGCAACGGTCGCCCATCGGTTAAACTTTACCAAAGAAAAAGTTGAAGACATCAAAACCGCTATCAGTGAAGCGTGTACTAATGCTATCCGGTACGGTAGCGGTTCCGATGCTCGGATGAAAGTTGTGGTTATCCTCACTGCCGATGAGGACAAGCTCGATATTTTGATCAAAGACCCTGGGGCTAGCGGTACGCCGCCGATCAATATCGATATTCCGGACATCGACGGAATGGTCGAAGGCAAGCGCCGTTTGGGCGGAATGGGGTTGTACATCATTCGGGAATTGGTCGATGAAGCCGGTTTTGTGGAAGCTTCCGACGAAGACGAAGGTAATCAGTTCCGAATGGTCATTTATCGGGTTGAGGATAACAAAAAAGAATCTAGCCCTGAGGCCAAGGCATCAGGTTCAGAAAACGGAGGTTTGGCGTAATGAGTGAAGAAATTCAGGTCTCGGTTCGTGGGGAAGGGAATGTGACCGTCATCGATTTGGTTGGGGATGTGACGACTTTTGCAGAGGAAGCGATTAATCAGGCTTATCAAAGTGCCTCCGCCGATGGT
Organism: Anaerolineales bacterium; assembly: GCA_020634855.1. GTDB lineage: Bacteria > Chloroflexota > Anaerolineae > 4572-78 > J111 > JAGRBY01. Next base: position 400,096 of record JACKAU010000008.1, on the reverse strand, counting down.
GCGAAAAATATTGTTTTTAACTTTAGAGAGAATGACTATATTAACAGCGCCGGCATAGCCATTTTGATAGGGGTTGTCACCGAAGCCCGTAAAAGAGATCAAAAATTATTAATGACCGGTTTGAGCGCCCATTTTCAAAAGATTTTTCGCATGGTTGGGTTGACTCAATATGCGGATTTGCATCCAACCGTCACTGACGCTCTGGCTTCGGTTAACGGGGAAGCCACAACCTAACTTGTTTATACCCGTTCGAAAGGTCTAAAGTCACGCCGTTGGTGTGGCTTTTTCCTTTTAGGTGACTGTCATGTCCTGGCACCCTCGTCCCTTTGGATGAAGGCAAGTTCTATTTTAGTTTTTCATAACTTCGGCCATCACTCGGGTGGCGTAAGACCCGGCCGGTAGTTCAAAGGTCAACATCAACCCATCCTCCCACCAAACCTCAGGATTTTTTAGCTGAAATCGATACGGGCGGCGAGCGCCTCGAATCTTCAGGCCGGGTACGGTAAAATCGTCCAGCACCAAGTCATGCTGCTCCAAGACCGCTTGTTCTCTTTGACCCGGTTGGCCATGAGCCAATAATGTTTTGGTGCCAAAGATTGGTCCTGACGGGCTAATTTCAAAGTCATCAGCGCGTGGCTGTTCTACGGCGGCTGACTCGACCAAAAAGGCGGCGCCTTTGTGATGAATATAAGCGATATCCCCATCTTCAAGCCGGTCAATACTATCCAGTCGGTCAACCAGGAGTTGGTTAAAGAGTTCAGCCTGAAAGGCTGAAATAAAAAACGTTTTGGTTCGCTTATCGAGAACCTTAAATGCGACGCCCAAATCGCCATCCGTTTTTACTATGGCTTCCAGAGTTCGCCGTTCATCGGTGAAACTTGGCGGCCATACGGCCAGAGCTTCGGCCCATTGTTCCTCATCAACTAACCGGCGGGCGGCTTGAATGGCTACCGTTTCGTGAGTTTGAGGACGGCCAAGAAACTCGGCCACGAATTCCGCTGCATCATTGCGGATAATTAACGCCCCCAATCGACCGGTATTGCCCCGATTGCCAAAACGCTGCGCATCAAAAAAATTGGGTATCCCTTTCCGGGTCAGTTCGGCCAGAGTCGCTTCCGCTTGAGATAAGGCCGTTTCGGCCACATCTCTGACTTTTATCTTAAATCGATTTCCCGACAGATGGCCCGGTTTTAACTTGTTCTGATGGCGATTGACGTCAAGAATGGTGATGTTGGGCAAGTCCAGCGCTTGCACCGCTTCGGGTGTAATCTTATCGATAGATAGCGTTTGGCGGGTGACGGCCTGCGCATCTTTCAACCCGGCGTAGCCGATCAATCGAGGTGAGATACCCAGCGCTTGGGCTATCTTCCGAATAGCGGCGGGGGTGGACAGGCCGGCTTTTTCGATCTGGACGTAAACATGTTGTCCCTGACCTGAGGGTAAATAGAGCGGGATTTCTTCAACAATAAAATCTTCGGGAGCGGCCTTGAGCCTTCCGCCGATACCCGGTTGGTTGTTGGTGAGGTAATGGGTGTTCATTTCAATGATGCTAATCTTCTGATACGGTCTTGACAGCCGCTCCAAAAACCGTCCCATCGGGCAAAACCGTACCATCAAGCCGAGCCTCTTCCAGGTTGGCTTTCCACCATAGCCGGCCGGGATTGGTGTCCTTCAGATTAGCTTTTTTGAGATTAGCGCCGTCAAATTTGGCTCCGGAAATATTAGATCGCGATAAATCGACCCCTTCCAGATTGGCCCACCGTAAATCAGCCCCATTCAAATTGGCCGACCGGAGATTAGCGCCGCGAAAATCCGCGCCGGTTAAATCCGTGTTAGATAAGTCGGCGTTTTTAAAGTTGGTGTCCCGGAGAACAGCCGCTTTGAAACTCGATCGGGATAAGATAGATCGTTCAAAGTTACACCCCAGTAGTGTGGCCCCTTCAAAATTGACCCCCACTAGCCTTCGCTTAGAAAGATCATCAGCCTGAACGGTGACCCCTCTAAAATCCTTGTCGTTTCGACTGTATCTTCTAATAATATCTTCAGCGGTTTTTTCGTTTCGTTTCATTGTGCTTAATTGTTAAAGCCAGTTAGAGTTTTGTCAAAATTTCAGGGCCATTCGTTGTAATGGCAATGGTATGCTCAAATTGAGCCGAGAGTTGTCCATCTTGCGTCACCACCGTCCAGCCGTCGTCCAACAGTTGCCATTCATAGCCACCCTGGTTGATCATTGGCTCGATAGTAAAGGTCATCCCGGGCTTCAGCTTCGGCCCGCGACCGACTTGTCGTACATGTGATACTGAGGGCGATTCGTGTAGCGACCTTCCTACGCCATGTCCGCCCCATTCTCTGACAACGGACACTTCCTGCAGGTCGGCATAATTATGAATATCCATACCAATATCGTTCAGATAGTTACCATATTGGGCCGCTTCGATGCCCACCCGCAGACAGTCTTGAGCAACCGTCAATAGCCGTTGGGCTTCTGGCGATATCTGACCCACGGCAAACGTTTTACAGGCATCCCCACAAAAGCCCTTGTATTTAAGACCAATGTCAATGCCGACAATATCACCTTCTTTTAAGGCGCGGTTGTCGGGCAGTCCATGACAAATCTCTTCATTTACTGAAGCGCAAATGACGCCTGGAAAAGGCGGATGTGTTGGGGGATTACCTCGATATCCTTTGTAGAGAGGCGAGGCGCCATACTTTTTCAGATGCGCTTCCACCGATGCATCCAAATAACTAAGCTCCACGCCCGGTTTGATATGTTCGGCTAATAGTTCAAAGACTTCAGCTACAATACGGCCCGCATCTCTCATTCGTGCAATGTCTCGGGGTCGTTTTAACGGGATAAACATTTATATTTCTTTCTGTTTTTGGGATTTCACATAATATTATACGTCGGAATGAAAAAAAATTAAAGCATAAAGCTGAATTTGGGGCAAACATCATTTAGGCCATTAAAATTGCCCCTTAATAATTTTAATGTACTTAAGTCACTTTTTTCATGTGACTTTTGGGCAAAAAAAGGGCAATAATTAGTGACTTTTGGGAAAGAAAAAAAGTACTGACAGCCCATTGAAATTAAGGACTTTTGCCCCTATCATGATAACAGCCTTTGTTATACCATATAACTTAAGACCATAGACCAGTCTCTTATCTATCTTAACATTCTTGCAACAATAAAATACCAAAGGTTGGATAAAATGTTAGCAAATTCCCTTTCCCTTCAAGAAGTAGAAGATCGCCGTCAGCGACTAACCCAGGAATTACGTGACGACCAAGTAGCTCTAAATGCCGGATTTTTAGATAAGTCGGAAGCTATCAAACGTTCCGTCTATCGAGAATTTGAGCAGCGATGGTTGGAGATGGAAGCCCTTTTGCTGCAAAGTAACTCTATTGCCACCAAGTAAGTACGGTTATTATGTAGTTTTGTTAGTAAATGACAAGGTAATATCCAAACTTAAGATATTCATTAGCCAGCATTAGCAACCCGCGCTCCTCGCGCCACCAGTTCGTCTCATCGAACTTCCATTGGGGCGCTGCCGACATCTGAATATGGACGTTTGTATCGGTCAGTATCTTTTGAATGATCCACCGGCTCCGGCGCGTGTGAAAGGCGCTGGTTACGATGATAACGTCTTGAATATCGTGTTTCTTAACATCGTCCAGCAGCACTTGCGCCTCATCGTGGGTGCTGGTGACGCCACCTTCAATTTCTATGACCGTAATTTTGTCTCGAGGTACGCCTAACTTAACCAGAACCTCAACTGAGACATCTGTGCCATTAGGGTACAACTTGATTTCACTGGCCGGCCCGTCTTCCTCACGGGGAATTACGATTTGCGGCGCTAATCCCTGCTTAAAAAGCTTGGCGGCATGAAAAGGCCTGGTATTGACCTCCCCATTAAGGATATAAATGATCTCCGCCGGTTGTAGAACATCGTCTACGATCAATACGCGAGCCAAAGTTGTCAAAAGTCGGCTCCTAAGTAAGTAAATCCCTAAACCAACAATTAATCCAATAAAAATAACGGTGAAGGTAATCTTTTGCCAGGTTCTCATTTCTGTAGGGCTAATGGTTGAATATCTAAGCCGACAATAGCTCATTTTTTGAAAAGGTATTTATCGCGCCCATTATTTTATCACAAAGTTCGCCTTTTGTCGCTTTGATTGCTTTGAGCGAGAGCAATTCTATTTTAGGGCGAACGTGCCTCCTTGAATTACTGGTTTGAATCTAAGCCTTAAGCCTGATGAATAATCTTGCCTTTTTCCTCACTTTCGCTTAATCTTGATTGAATAAGCAACTTCCTCGGAAAGCCCATTGTAAACAGTAATATAGCTGGCTCACAGCCCATATGCCATGCCCTACGGAGTGGCACGTGAAGGGTTTGTCTCAGTTTGCACATTTTCCGAGAACGCTCTCATTTCAAAGGAGTAATAGCTATGCCTTATATTAATATCCGCATTACCAAAGAGGGCGCAACGCCTGAACAGAAAGCGCAGTTGATCAAAGGCGCTACCCAACTTTTGGTCGATGTCTTAGGTAAAAACCCGCAAACTACCGTGGTGGTCATCGATGAAGTCGAGACCGATAACTGGGGAATTGCCGGAGAAACCATCACCGAGCGACGGAAACGGGGCGCGTAACAATGGAAACCACAACATTTCTTGACCTCGATTGCATCCGACTGAAGAATGATGCCCTGGAACTACTGGTTACCCAGTCGGCTGGCCCAAGAATCATTTATTTAAGCCGGCCCGGCGGCGACAACCTGCTAGCCGAACTGCCCGGCGTCACCCTCGACTGTCCCGGTGCGGATCCGCTGACCTTGTGGGGCGGGCACCGGCTTTGGCATGCGCCCGAGCTTCGACGGCGAACCTACCTACCCGATAATCAGCCGCTGACCGTCACCGAGATCGACCACGGCCTCGAAGTCGTCCAGCCGATCGAAACTCAAACCGGTATCCAAAAATCGCTGCGAATTAGGCTGACGGATCAAGCCGCCACGGTCATCATTGACCACACCCTGACGAACCATGGCATGTGGCCGGTCGAACTGGCGCCGTGGGCCATCACCCAACTCAAGCCCGGCGGCACGGCCATCCTGCCCCAGTTTACCGCCAACGCCGACGCCGACGGCCTGCTGCCCAATCGTCGAGTCGCACTGTGGCCTTACACCGATATCCGCAGCCCGCATATCGAGTGGGGTAATCGCTACATCTTTATCCACGCCAATATGACCGCCGATGCGCTCAAAATCGGTTTTCCCAACCCGGATGGTTGGCTGGCCTATCACGTCGACAACGTCCTCTTTGTCAAGCAGGCCGCCTACCACCCTGACGCCGACTATCTCGACTTCGGCAGTTCTAGCGAATGTTACTGCCGCACCGAATTCATCGAACTGGAAACGCTCGGCCCGCGGACGACGTTGGGACTGGGCCAGTCGGTCACGCATCGGGAAACTTGGCAGCTTCATGTCGGCGTCTCCTTTGAGCCGACGGAAGACGCGGCCCAAGCGCTGGCTGAACGATTAGGGTTGGTTGTGTTATAAAAGAGCCAGACCTGACAGGTTTTACAAGGCATAGGTGGGCGTGAATGAAGGGCCGATTGGACCAGACCTTACGCCAAACGATAGCTTTGAAAACCTGTCAGATCTTAACTTCGAGGATAACCCATGCACGCAGAACTCGTTATGATCGGCACCGAACTCCTTCTCGGCGAAATTGTTGACACCAACGCGACCAAATTGGCCAAGATGTTGCGCGAGATTGGCCTGGATTTGTATTACAAAACCACTGTGGGCGATAACCTGGCCCGCATTACCGCTGTCCTTAATCTGGCCTTGGACCGCTCCGATATAGTCATTACTTCCGGCGGCTTGGGGCCAACGGTCGATGATATGACCCGGCAGGCCGTCGCCGATGCTACCGGCCGTAGATTAGTTTACAGCACCGACCTCGAAGCGCAGATTGCCGAGCGCTTTCGCAGCTTTGGCCGCGAGATGAAAGAAAACAACAAACGCCAGGCTTACATTCCTGAAGGCGCGCTGCCTTTGCCCAATCTGGCCGGCACCGCCCCCTGCTTTCTCAGCGAAGATGTCGCCGGGCGCGGCTTCATTATCTCGCTGCCGGGCGTGCCCCGCGAGTTGGAATATATGATGCAAAACACCGTTCTGCCGCTGCTGATCGAGCGGATGGGCGGGGCCAAAGTGATGGCCGTCCGGGTCTTGCGCACCTGCGCCGTGGGCGAAAGCAACGTTGATCGGCTCATCGGCGATTTGATGATCACCCCCAACCCGACGGTCGGACTGGCCGCTCACGCCGGCCAAACCGATGTGCGGATCACCGCCAAGGCCGATACCCAGGCCGAAGCCGACGCCCTCATCGCTCCGGTTGAAGCCGAACTGCGGACGCGTCTGGGTGTGGCCATTTACGGCGTCGATCAGGAGACTGTGCCTGAAGTGATGGGGCGACTGCTGGTCGAGCGTGGCATGAAGCTGGGCTTGGTCGATACACTGACCGGCGGCGAAATTGGTGCCGACCTGACCGGCGCAGGTTTTGCCGAACGGCTGGCGACCAATCTTCACTCCCTAACTGTGGCCGAGGCCGTCGAGCAATTCGGTCTGCCGGCGGATACATCGCTCGACGGCGCTACCGGTAAGTCCCTGGCTGCTTCACTCGCGGCGGCAGTTGCCCCGCCGGACGGCGTCGGGCTGGCCCTCATCGGCCCGCTGGTCGGCGGCGAGGCCGACAATATGACCTTCATCGCCGTTCACGGGTTAGATGGTCTCCATCTGGCGGAGATGGCTCGGGGCTATAGCGGCACGACCTATGTCCATCGCTGGTTGGTTATCCAGAGCCTGGATCGCGTCCGACGCGTCGTGTTGAAGCAGTTGGAATCGGCAGCGGATTGGTAATACCGAAACACTACTAGACCGCCGATGGTTGACCGCTAACCGCCAAGAAACATTCGTTGCTTATTCAGCGGTCAGTGGTCAACCATCGGCGGTCGACCCCAAGGAGCCTCTTAATGAAAACCGTTCCCTCTGTGCCTTTGGAATATCACGGCTTTCCCGAAGACGAAATGCGAGCCAGGTCGCTGGCTTTTTACGAAATGATGAAAAAACGGCACAGTACCCGCGATTTCGCCGACAAGCCGGTGCCTTTGGAGGTTATCACGACTTGCCTGGAAACGGCCGGCCGCGCTCCGAGCGGGGCCAACCAGCAGCCCTGGCACTTCGTGGTTGTGACCGACCCGGCTATCAAGCATCAAATTCGATTGGCGGCGGAAGCGGAGGAGCGCACCTTTTACACGGAACGGGCCTCCGAGGAATGGCTCGACGCCCTGGCCCCGCTAGGCACGGATGCCGACAAAGCCTTTATCGACCGGGCCGGTTGTCTTATCGTGATTTTTGCCCAGGCTTATGGTCTGGATGAAGACGGTGATCGTATCAAACACTACTATGTGCAGGAGTCGGTCGGTATTGCCACCGGCTTTCTGATTGCCGCGCTGCACAACGCCGGTCTGGCCTGTCTGACCCACACCCCCAGCCCCATGAACTTTCTGGCCGAAATTCTGGGCCGCCCCAAAAACGAACGCGCCTATATCAACTTGGTCGTCGGCTACCCCGCCGACGATGCCCAAGTGCCGCTGCACGCCACTCATAAAAAAGCGCTGCCCGAATTTGTGACCTTTGTCTAGCATAACCAATCTTTAATTTAACTAATTTCGTCGTCGCCGACGAGCGTAATCAAAGGTAATGGCAACTAGCAGAACCGACCCGATAACAATTTTGTGCCAAAAAGGATTAATATTGAGCATGACCATCTCATTTTGTAAAACCGCAATCAACAACGAACCAACTAAAATACCAATAACACTACCTTGCCCTCCCATCAGGCTCAACCCGCCTAAAATACAAGCAGTTATAGCTAATAACTCAAAACCTTCGCCTGCACCGGGATGTCCCAAACTTAGGCGTGCGGCTTGAATAATACCCACCAACGCGGCACATACCACCGAAATAATATAGCACAACATAATCCGCGCATTTACATTGACTCCCGACAGCCGGGTTGCTTCAATATTCCCTCCAGCCGCATAAATTTGCCGGCCAATATAGGTGAACCGTAACAGGTAATAGGCTAACCCAGCCACAATGGCACAAATAATCACCGGCACCGGAATCAGGTCGAAGAATAGATAACCCTGACCCAGGAATTTAAACCCATCCGGCACACCGGTAATGGGAGTCGCATTGGTCACCACCAATAAAACGCCACGCGCAACTCCCAAGGTGACCAGTGTGACTAAAAACCCATGCATATTGAATCGCGTTACATACCACCCATGAAATGTGCCGATAAGGGCGCCAATAGCCAACGTCAAAATAATACCCAGCCAGATAGGCATGCCCATTTTAACCACAAAAAGAGCCGCAAAAACGCCACCTAGCCCTACAATAGAGCCGACTGATAGATCGATACCCGCTGTGATAATGGTAAAGCCCACCCCAATGGCGGCAATAGCCAGAATAGCAGCATCACGAGTGAGAATTTTTTGATTTTCGATGCCCACAAAGCGAGGATTCATGATAGCGCCAATAACAAACAGGATGACCACAACCAGAAACATAACGAATTCGGGAACCCGGAAAAGCCCTTTGATGGTTTCTAGTAGCCTGGAAGTTACCGAGCCAATATCCTGTCCCGATTTTGTTGCGGTATTGTTCATTTAGTTCTCCTCTATCTTACTTATAGTTTCCGGCTCGGTCATAGTTTCACCATCAACCGTCAGAAAGTGAGTGGCGCATCTCATAATTTCTTCTTGATTCAAATTGTCCCGATCAAACTCGCCGGTGATTCGACCTTGGCACATCACAATCACCCGGTCGCTCATGCCGATAATTTCGGGCATTTCTGACGATATCATCAATATGCCCATTCCCTGTTGCGCCAATCGGCTCATTAGTCCGTGGACCTCCGTTTTGGCCCCAACATCTATACCACGGGTCGGTTCATCCATAATCAGGAGTTTGGGTTTAGTACTCAACCATTTGGCCAAAACGACTTTTTGTTGATTGCCGCCACTCAAATTTCGGGTGGTTTGATTCAATCCAGGCGTCACAATTGAAAGTGTCTCAACATAACGTGATGATATGTCTTTAGCTTCTTTTTGATTTATCGCCCCCAGCAAATTTGAAATGCGGGGTAAAATGGCCATCGTCGTATTTTCTTGGACATCCATCCCCAAGATAAGGCCATGCAGTTTGCGATCTTCAGGAATCCATCCAATACCGTAACGAACGGCATCGGTGGGTGATTTTATCTTGACTTGCTTTCCATCAATTAAAATTTCACCTTCAGCCAATGGGTCTACGCCACAGATAAGTCGGACTAATTCGGTGCGACCGGCTCCAATTAATCCGGCCAAGCCTACAATTTCCCCTTTACGAACCGTTAAATTTATCCCTTTGGCTCCATTTTGGCCGGCCAAATTACGAAGTTCCAATACAGGCGGACCGATTTCGGCCTCTTCCTTAGGAAAAAGGCCAACATCGCGCCCGACCATCATGCGAATTATTTTTTGTTCGGTGGCGTCGGCGATAGGCAGTGTCCCCACCCGCCGACCATCACGCATAATAATGACCCGATCGACAATTTGACGTATCTCGTCTAGCCGATGGCTGACAAACACAACCGAAACATCCCTTTCTTTCAACCGCTGCATCAGCGCAAAGAGAGCCGTGACTTCTTTACTGGATAAGGCCGAGGTTGGCTCATCCATTAAAATAAGACGGGCATTGTGTGACATAGCTTTGGCAATTTCCACCATCTGTTGGGCCGCCACATTCAGATCCTGGATCAGTTTGTGGCCGGGAATATCAGCCCCCAAATCACGCAAAAGCGCTTCAGCCTCACGGTTCATGCGTTTAAAATCCACCAAGCCCAGGATGTGACGCGGTTCGCGATTAAGAAAGATGTTTTCGGCGACGGTTAAATAGGGAACCAGGGCCAATTCCTGATGGATCGTACTGATGCCCCATTTCTGGGCCTCATGCGGGGTTTGAGGGTTTATTTGTTGACCATCAAACCAGATGGCCCCTTCGTTTTTAGCGTGAATCCCTGATAAAATTTTGATGAGAGTTGATTTACCGGCGCCGTTTTCACCCAGAAACCCTAAAATCTCGCCGGGATAAACTTCAAAATCGACGCTGTCCAGTGCTTGAACCCCAGGGAAATATTTTGAGACCCGCTCCATTTTGAGCAAGGGCTGCTTTTCCATACGGTCTAAAATCCTTCCGTTCCAAAATCCTGTTATAGTAAATGGGGCCGACCTGATAGTATCCAGCTTTTCAAGCCGGCCCCATTTTAGGCAAGCAGCATTCTCGTTATATTGAGAATACCTTTAATCTCAACCTCTGTTATTGTGACGCAATACCAATCGATTCAAGATAGGCTTTATATTGATCAAAGGTGTCAGCCTTGATCACGTCAATGCCGGTATTCAAGCGGATTTTGCCCTCGTCCCCCAAATCATCCAGGTAGGGATCCAACACGGCCATGGTTTCCTCTACGCCTAAAATGGACATGGCGTTCATGACGTAACCGCTCAAGTAGCCGTAGAAGTAGACCCGTTGCCCAATCATGGCCTGCGCCACGCCTTCTTCCATGCAAGTCTGAGTTTCGGGTTCGGCGTCAAAGGCAATCAGTTTGAGTTCACCCACTTTATCGGCTTGTTTGATGGCTTGACAAGCGGCCGGGCCATCGTAGGAGTAGAACGTGATGAAACCGGCCAAATCATCGCCATATTTCTGAATGGCCGTTTGGGCGTTGCTTAACGCGACTTCGGGCTTGACATCGTCGATGAGCACTTCAACCAACTCCATGTCGGTGCCTTCAAAAACATCATTCACGCCGGCAATGCGGTCTTGAGCGTTTTGGGCTGTGGCAAAACCCACCAACCCCACAACCTGACCTTCGCCAATAATTTCCAAAGCGGCTTCGGCGGCAGCGCGGCCGGCGTCATAGTCAGACATACCAATATACATGGCTCGATCACTGCCGGTGGCATCGGAGTCCATATTGAGCATGATGGTGCCTTGTTCAACCGCTTTTTCAATAATTGAGTGAGGCGCTTCCCGATCAATGGCCGAGAAGGTGACGCCGGTGTAACCATCGTTCACAAAGGTTTCCAGCATAGAAAGCTGTTGGCTGAGCAAGTCGGAAGACGTGGGAGCCTGGAAACTGACGGGGACATTAAGTTCCGAGGAGGAGCGAGCCACTCCAATTTGGGCAGCCGTCCAGAAGGGGCTCATATTGTTGGTCAAAAAGGCAAACTTTGCCCCGGCCGGTGGGCTTTTACCTTCGGTAGCCGCTTTAATATCTTCAACCGCAGCAAACAGGTCGCTGGGGCGATAGGGGTTGTCATCAGACGACATGGCCTCTGTTGCCTCACCGTCTTTCATCACCTCAACAGTGACAATTTTTTCCACCTCTTTTTCAACCACTTTTTCAACTTCAACGGTTTCAACCACCTCGACTACTTTTTCAACCACTTTTTCAACTTCAACGGTTTGAATGATCGTTTGTGGCGCCGCCGGTTGAGCACCGCAGGCCGCAGCCAGCAAACCCAAGATGATACTCACCAACAACAAACCAACTATTTTTAGGCTATTACGCGAAAGCATGGATATTTCTCTCCTTGTTATCTACTTTGATAAATGAAATATCTTTCTTAGAATAGATACAACCGGTCTGATTGAGCTAATTCAAACCGATTCTTCTACAATGTGCAGATTAATTTTGCCGCCCAGCCTCCTTTCTCTATCCTGCGGTCTGCTCCGCTCATCCAAACTTGCCGCGTAAATCTTTATGTTCGCCCGTTATGGTATAGTGTTGTATAATGCAAACAGGCGCATAAAGTTTATCTAGGCCAAAAAAGGTTTGGATGATCTTTTGCTTCTGTACCAACGGGGAGATACCGCTACCCGCCAAAGTAAGCCGGTATCTCCTTTTTTATTATAAAATTTTACATGTCTGCGTCGTGGTCAGAGCCTTAATTAGATAGAATATTTTTAACTATTTAGCGGGTTATGCTAACCGAGTTGTCGATTGCCGGACGATGAGGGTCGGTTCGATGACGATTTGCGTTTGGGTCAACGGGTTTCCGGCTAAAATATCGAATAAAAGCTGTATCCCTAGCGTCGCTAATTCGGCGCAGTTTTGACGAACGGTGGTTAAGGGCGGCGTCTGAAAGGCCGCCATCTCGATATCATCAACGCCAACAATAGAAATATCATGGGGTACGCGTAAACCGGCTTCATCCACAGCCCGCATTGCGCCAATGGCCATCAAATCATTACCGGCAAAAACAGCCGTTGGTTGCGGTTGGCGCGTTAACAACTGCTGCATCGCCAAATAGCCATGTTGACAACTAAAAACCCCTTCTCCTGTGTGATATGCGATTGATTCTATGCCCCGCTCTTCAAGGGCCTGCTGAAATCCAGACACTCGTTCTCGGGCTAATCTTATTTTGGTGGGGCCGCCAATATAAGCCAACCGTTGATGGCCCAAATCTAGCAGATGGTCGCCGGCCAAACGACCGACTTTGAAATTATCAAGCATGACTGCCGGGCCGTTATAATTGTCAGGAATCCGGTCGATGGCGACCACAGGAATATTAGCGTCTTCCAAAATATCCACCTGGCCTAACCGCCCCATAGCGGCAATAAAAACAACCCCCTCGACCCACTGCTGTACCGCTGCTTTGAAATAGTTTGTTTCCCGTTCACTATCGTTATCCGTATTATAAAGTATTAACCGATAGCCTGATGCGTGAGCGTGCGCCTCGGCGGCTTTGGCCATCGTAGCAATCGCCACGCTGGCAATATTAGAAACGACTAAGGCAATCGTTTTGGTTTGACGAGTCCGTAAACTTCGCGCTACCAAATCGGGTTGATAATTAAGTTCTTTAACGGCGGCCAGCACACGGGCCCGTGTTTCTTCGCTTATTTCAGATTTATTATTTATTACAGCCGATACCGTTTGGATGGAAACTCCGGATAATTGCGCCACATCTTTCATTGTGGCCGATTTACGAGTACGTTTCAAGGTAATCAATCTCTACAATAATTAAGTTTTTGGGCCTAATTTCTCAATATGAACGTTCATATGAACGTTCATATGAACGTTCAACCTTATAACATAACTCGTATTTCTTGTCAAAACCAGGTCTAGTGACCTAACCCGGATACCACACTATACGAGGGTCATCTTCGCTGCGCTTGTATTCCCAAGCGGCATCGACTATCTTTTGTAAATCATATTGGGGCCGCCAACCTAGCAAAAATTTGGCTTTGGTGTTGTCCAACCAGGTCGAGTGGTAGGGGGTTTCGATCGCCACGGTGGGCAACCCGCGCGATTCGGCCAAATAGGCTCCCAACTCACCGTAATCGACCGGCTCATCCATGCAGATGTTAAACTTTTGCTGCCGGGCCTGGGGATGATCAATCGCCAGCAGGATGGCGCTGACCAAATCCTCGACGTGGACAAAGTTACGTTTGATCGGCCGTCCTGCGGCATCGGTCATCACCGGGATGGTTTGGGTTTTGACGTATTCCGCCGCTTTTTCCGGCCCGACCAACTCACCCCAGCGTGGCCCGCCAAAAACGTCGTCGCCAAAAGAGAGTTGATACTTAAAATCGTCTTTTTCCATAATCCAGGGGGCCATCAGGCAACAGCCATTGAGATCATACTGAATATAGTATTGTTCCAGCATGACCTCCTCCAACACTTTGGAGAGGGCGTAGCAGCCGGGGTAAGCACTGTGTTTTTGGGGTTCGGTCACGGGTACGGGGTGGGGGTAAAAAAAGTGACCCATCCCGGCATCGCCGCCGATCAGGATAAATTGTTGAAACGAGGGGCTGGTCCGGCAGCTTTCTAACAGCCAAAACAGACCCTTAATCGCCACGTCCATAATCGTGTCCGGCGTCTCTTTGCTGGTGGCCAGGTGTAGCACGTGGGTCACGTCCTGCATCGCTGCCTCAACGACCGCGCGATCTTCAATTGAGCCGCGAGCGATTTCCAGCCGAGCATGGGGGTCCAGCAGCCGGTTGTAACACAGGGCGCGGATAATAAAATCATCAAACCGGGCGTCGGCCAGTAAGCGACGGATAAACACCTGCCCCACTTTGCCGGTCGCGCCGGTGACTAAGATACGTTTTGATTCGCTCATCAATCTCTCTCCTGCTTCTCGGTAGCAGCCATCCCTGCCTGAACGATGGCCGGCATTAAAATTCTAACATGGTCTTGATCAAGCCCGTAGCCGGGTCTAGCCAAGTGGGGAAGGCGGTGATAATTTCCTCCGGCGAAACTTGCTGGCTGATCCAGGGAGTCAGGTTGATTTGGCCTTGTTGCAGCATCTGGATCGACCAGGCAAAATCCTCACGGGTCGCATTACGGCTGGCCAGTAAAGTCATCTCACGCTGATGGAAATCGGGGTCGTGAAAGGTGACATCGCCGGGGAAATGGCCGACAAACGTCAGGCTGCCCCCGTGCGCCACATACCCAAAGGCCTGATGCATGGATTGGGGGCTGCCGGTCGCGTCGAAAACAGCCGTAGGCAACTCTCCCTTGAGGACGGTTTGCAGTTGAGTGAGCGGATTGTTGTTACCGTCAATGACGGCTTCAACGGCGAAATGCCGGCGGCAAAATTCAAGGCGTTTGTCGCTAATATCTAATACAACGACATTTACGCCACTTAGCAAGGCAAATTGGCATACGGCCAGGCCAATCGGACCCGCCCCGATGACCAAAGCTGTCTCCCCGGCCGCCGGTTGCGCTCGCTTAACGGCGTGCGCGCCGACGCAAAGCATTTCGACCAGGGCCAGGTGCTCCAGGGGAATTGCCTCAGCTTTGACCAGCTTGTCGACAGGAACGATAATCCATTCCCGCATACCGCCGTCTCGGTGGACGCCTAGCACTTGCATGTTAACACAACAATTGGTTTTACCTCGGCGGCAGGCAATACAGTGGCCACAGTGCAAGTAAGGAATGACACAGCAGGTGTCGCCAACGGTAATGTCTGCCCGCTGCTCGGTGGGGCCGATGGCGACAACCTCGACCGCTAATTCGTGGCCTAACACGCGAGGATAACTAAAGAAATTTTGATGACCGGCAAAGGCGTGCAGATCTGTACCGCAAATGCCCACTCGCCGCACCCGCACCAGGGCTTCGTCGGGGCCGGGTTGGCCGGGTGGATCAGTTTCGGCCAAACGCAGGACGCCCGGCTCTTCAAGAATAATCGTCTTCACGAACTCTCCCCAATATACTATGACGGACACAAACGAACATTTTCATCAGGAGATTGGGAGACTGGGAGATTTGGAGATTACACCTGACAACCTCCCAATCGCTTAATCTCCCAATCAATTGTTCTCTGGCCGGCCGCTCGGCCAGGTTTGATTTTTGATGGGCGCCAGGATAGTTTGCACCTGGGTTAACAGGCTTTGGTCGAGGGGCGTCTCCAGCCATTCTACATTTTTGGCGATATTCCGCGGGTTAGCCGTGCTGACTAGAGTGGTGGCAATATCCGGATTAGACAGGCTAAATTGGATGGCTAATTGGGCAATGTCCACGCCCTGGCTGCGACAATAAGCCGTGGCTTGGGCGCAGGCTTCTTTGATCTCGGCGGGCGCGGGATGCCACGCCGGCGCGCCGCGTTCGGTCAGCAGCCCCATGCTCAACGGCGAGGCGCTGATGATGCCGACCTGTTTGGCCTGCAAGGCCGGGATTAGCTCGGCCAGCGAGGTGTCATTCAACGAATAACGACAGTAAGACAGAATAGTATCAATCTCCGCCCGATCCAGCACCCACTCGAAAACTTTCAGCGGCAACCCGGTAATGCCCACAAACCGAACTTTACCCTGAGCTTGAATTTGGCGCAGGGCCGGCAGGGTTTCCTCAACGATTTGATCCAATGAGCCAAACTCGATGTCGTGGCACTGGATCAGGTCAATGGTGTCAACGCCCAGCCGGGCCAAACTTTCGTCCACGCTGGCCGTCACTCGCTTCGCTGAAAAGTCGAACTGATCCCCGCCATAGCGACCAACTTTGGTGGCCAGGTAGTAGCGGTCGCGGGAGATGCCTTTGAGGGCTTTACCTAACACGGTTTCAGCCTTGGTCAGGCCGTAGTAAGGCGAAACATCGATGAAGTTGATACCCAAGTCCAGAGCCGCATGAACGGTTTTGATGCCTTCCTGTTCGTCAATCTCATGGAAAACCCCGCCCAGCGACGACGCCCCATAACTTAAGGTCGATACCTTCAGCCCTGTTTTGCCCAGTTGACGATACTCCATGATTTACTCCTCTATCTGTATAATAATTACAGTTGGGACTTGGCTTGACAACCCCGTTTAGCCGACCTGACTAAATACGGGCGAACCTGGGGTTAGGCCAACGGCCTCGATGATCCTATTGGCGCACTGCTGTGACGCATCGAGTATTTTATCAAAATCCCAGGGGCGTTGGGTTGACTTGAAGCCGGGCACGGTTAAAGCCGCCATTAGACCCGCGTTGGCATTGCCAACTAAAACCGATATGTCTTCAACCCCCTCATACCATTCACTCACCGCGAAGGCGTAGCCCTTTTCCTGTATGTCATGAAGTTTGGCTTTATAGGCTTTTTGCTCCATTTTATCTAGTGCTTGATAATCGGGCACCCGGTCAAGAAATGCCGTCTGATCATCCTCTGAAAACTGAGCCAAAAGCAATCGCCCTGATACAGAATAGACGACAGAAAAAGGTCGGCCTAAATCAAAAGATAACCGCACTCGTCTGGGGCTAAGGGCCTGAGCAACCGCGATGACATGATAGTGGTGTAGTACGTTTAGGGTGCAGGTTTGCGCCAATTCTCGAGCCAGTTCTTCCATCGGGCGGGTAGCTACCTTCAAGAGCTGCTCCATGGGAGTATGGGTGTGGGCCAGTTCATAAAGTTTTAACGATAAATAATAATTCCCCGATCTTTCCTCTTTGACGATATAGCCACGCGCTTCGAGGTAGCCCAACATTCTGAAAATTTCATTTTTACTTCGCCCCAAAGTCCGAGCCAAATCGGTCAGCGATTGCGGCTCTAGGGCAAAAGCCAACGTCTCCAAAATATCTAATCCCTTGGCCAGGGCAGGGACTTGAAACTTTTCCGAGGCATCCTGTGCTTTAGCTGATATCATTGACATCTTACTCGTTGATTTGTTTTGTAAAGATAAAAGAAGTTCAAAAGGTGACAGTCACTTAGACGTGATAAGTCGACTTGTTTGGGCTAAACGGACGTTCATCTCCGACAAGAAGTGACGGTCACCGTGTTCGAATATATAAGTACAAAGGTTCTTATTCTTGACAGATAACAATTTGTATAGTATAAACCGTTATATATAGAACTGAGTTTTATATATACAACTTCTCCCCAATCATATCATAACGTTATCCAATACGCAATACTACTACAAGTTTGTTTATAACATCCGTCTCTCACTATTTCGGACCATAAGGGATGGTAAGGAGGTGCAAATAATTTAATTGCTTATTGCCTGTTGTGGCCATTTATTCGTGTGGGAAGTAATACCGGTTTAAATAATAGCATCTGATGTAATTTTAAGGACAAGGAGGTCTAAAGAGAATGAATTTTATTAAACCTGTAGGTATTTTGGTACTGTTTGTACTTCTGGCCGTTGTTGCCGCTTGTGGCGCCCCCCCAACGCCTGAAACAGTCACCGTCGTTGAAACCGTTGTGGTGGAAAAAGAGAGCGAGCCGGTAACCGTTGTGGAAACGGTCGAGGTGGTCAAGGAAGTTGAAAAAATAGTCGAGGTTGAAGCCGAGGCCGCCGCTAAGCCATTTGAGGGCGTAGAAGTCAACATTTTGACCTTTGTTGGCCCGCAAGTCGCCGAACCGCTCCAACGCCGTGGCCCCGATTTTACGGAACTCACCGGCGCGACCGTTAACGTGGTGACGGTGCCCAATGCCGAGCTATACCAAAAAGCCCTGGCCGATCTGGCCACTGGCACCAATAGCTTCGACGGGTTCTTGTTTGCGCCACAATGGATCGTTGATTTTGCCCCCGCCGGTTTTTTGGAAGACCTGACCGACCGGGTGCATAACGACGAAGCCCTGGAGTGGGATGACATCGCCCCCTTCTTCCAAGATTTCAACTCTTACGATGGCAAAGTTTATAGTATTCCGCTCGACGGTGATTTCCATATGGTCTATTATCGAACCGACCTATTAGAAGAGGCCGGACTGGAGCCGCCCCGCACCTGGGATGACTACTTGAACATCGCCAAAACCCTAAACGGTCAGGACTTTGACGGCGACGGCGAAGGCGACTATGGTTCCTGTATTGCCAAAGCTCGCGCCCAACAATCTTACTGGTGGATCTACTCGATTGCCGCCCCCTTTATTCAAAGCCAAGGCACGTCGCAGGGAGCCTTTTTCAATACGGAAACGATGGAACCGCTGGTCAATAACGATGCCTTCAAACGGGCTTTAGAGGTTTACAAAGAAACCACCGATTATGGCCCGCCCGACGAGTTGAATCTGGGTGTTGGCGACACGCGGGGCCTGTTCACCTCCGGCCGGTGCGCCCTTTCGTTGGATTGGGGTGATATTGGCACCCTGGCCATTGACCCGGAAAACTCAAACGTGCAGGATAAAGTCGGCGCTGTGATTACCCCTGGCTCGACCCAAGTGCTGGATTGGGAAACCGGCGAGTTGGTGGATTGCGATGAAACCACCTGCCCCTACGCTGTAGATGGCGTAAACTATGCCCCCTATGCCTCCTTTGGCGGTTGGGCCGGTGCGGTCAATGCCGCCGCCGACGACACGGTGAAGGATGCCACTTATGCCTTTTTCTCCTATATGTCTCAGCCGGCCCAGGCTAATGAGGATGTCACCATCGGCCGGACGGGGTACAACCCCTACCGTTTCTCCCAATTCCTCAACCGCCAACTCTGGGTTAAGAACGGGATGAGTCCGGAAGCCGCCGCCAACTATTTGGGCGCTATCGAGGCCAGCTTGAACAGCCCCAACATGGTTTTGGACCTGCGCATTCCGCAAAACCAGAGTTATCAGCAGGTAGAGTTGGAT
The DNA here is from genome assembly GCA_020634855.1 of Anaerolineales bacterium. Lineage (GTDB taxonomy): Bacteria > Chloroflexota > Anaerolineae > 4572-78 > J111 > JAGRBY01. The sequence continues at coordinate 380,952 of JACKAU010000008.1, read as the reverse complement.
CGTATTCTGGCTCAGTATCTGGCCGGTGAACTTGATACCGATCAAGCCGCTCAGGAAATCAATGATGCCTGGGACGAGATCACGGATGAGGCCGGCCGTGAGCAACAACTCGAAGCCTATCGGGCCACGATTGGCGCCAATTAATTTGGATGTGTTTCAACTGATCTGAACAATAGATTGGTCCAGTTTTCGCTATTTGATCGAGGAATCGGCTCAAATAGGCAGACTACGTTGGTGGAAATACGACCCGCGTAAGAAAACTGGACCAATCTACTCCCTACTCCCCGATTTAGACACATCGGTGGCATCTTAACTTATTTTTCAAGAACTGTCCGATATGAGAAAGAGGTGAAAGTGCAAATTGACATTAAACCTCAAACCCAGATCGAACCAAACGATAAAATGACATTTCTATCCCGCACCTGGTCCAAGCTAAGTAACTGGCTAGAACGAACCTCGGGATCGATATTTCTATGGCCGGCAGTGCTGGCGCTGCTTTTTTTATCCATCTTCCCGTTGATTGTGTCGTTCTACATCTCATTAAGCCGCTTTAGCATCGCTTTAGGTGGGTTTGAGTTAAAATTTGTGGGGCTGGACAACTATAATCGCCTGTTGTTTGGGCGGGAACAGACCCACTTTTTGGGCCTTATGGCTCCGCCTACACCGCTGAGTTTGTTCCTTTTTGGTTTGGTGGTGGTCGGGTTGGCCGTATTTTTGGTGCGATACATACGGAGTTCGTCCGTTTCACTGGGCGGTTTGTTAGGCCGGGGCGTGCTGGTCATAGGCGTGGCGGCGCTGGTCTGGATACTGGTGCATACTCTGGGGCCGGATGGCCGGCCCGGTACCGTAGCCGTAACCCTCATTTATGTGTTTGTGGGCATCTTCTTTCAGTATACGTTGGGCCTGGGCCTGGCTTTGCTGGTGGTGCAGAAGTTGCCGGGCCGCCGCTTCTTTCGAGTCGTGTTCCTGTTGCCGATGATGATTACGCCGGTGGGCGCGGCTTATATGTTTCGGATGGTGACCGATACCAGCAAGGGGCCTTTTGCCCCCTTGTGGCAGGGTGCGGGGCTAACCGATTTTTCGTGGGTGACTAGCCCCTGGGGGGCGCGGGTCGCTATTTTGCTGGCCGATACCTGGCAATGGACCCCTTTTATGTTTATTGTCCTCCTGGCAGCTTTAGAAAGTCAGGCCACTGACGTAATCGAAGCTGCCACCGTTGACGGCGCTAACCACCGGCAAATCTTTCGCCATATCACCTGGCCGGCCATCTTACCGGTCAGCCTGACCCTGATCCTCATTCGGATGATTGAAGCGTTTAAAATTATCGATTTGCCCAACGTCATGACCAATGGCGGCCCCGGTACAGCCACCGAGTCATTAACCTTACAATCCTTCATTGCCTGGCGCGCCCTCAATCTGGGCGAGTCGGCCGCCATTGCTTATATGCTGCTCTTTTTAGTGACCTTCATCGCTGTTTCCTATGTCATGCTGATTCGAGACCGCGTTGTGGAAAAGGTATAGCTAGATCATGAACCGTTTATTTCAACGAAAATCAATCTTGCGTCCTTCGCCGGCCAGTATGGCCTTGTCCTATGTGGCCTTGGGTATCTGGACATTCATTGTCCTGTTTCCGCTCTACTGGCTGGTTGTAACCTCTTTAAAGCTGCCCATTCAGGTTCACGAAGGCCCGTTTTACCTCCCCTTTGTCGACTTTCAACCCTCCCTCGATGCCTGGTATTACATTGTGGCCGGCGACCTGAGCAAAGATACCTGGCGCACCTACCTGAATACGGTGATTGTCGCGCCGATCAGCGCTGTCATAACCCTAATCCTCGGCACAGCCAGCGCCTACGCCCTGACCCGCTTTAATTACCAGCCTCGTCTGGGAGCGATTTTTACCTTTATCGGCTGCGCCGCTTTGGCCATTGTGGCCATTGCTTTTGGCGTACCCTGGCTGGTTGCCATCATTTCTGCGCTGGTCATCTTTTTTCTCTTGCTCTCGACCATTGGCCGCCGCTTCAAGCGCTCTATGGGTAATGACGATATTGCTTTCTGGATGATCTCGCAGCGTATGTTACCCCCCATTGCTGTAGTCATCCCCATCTATATCTTGTTCCAACAATTGAACCTATTAGACACCCGAACCGCGTTGATTATCACTTATGTGACCATTAACTTGCCCATTGTAGTTTGGCTTATGCGCGATTATTTACGCTCAATTCCGATTGAATTGGAAGAGTGCGCCGCCATCGATGGGGCGTCACGCTATCGCATCTTCTGGTCTATTGTGCTGCCGTTAGCCGTTCCTGGCCTGGTCGCTACGTTTCTGTTTGTCCTGGTCTTCACCTGGAATGAGTATCTGCTGGCGCTGTTCTTGTCCGGGGCCAAAGCGCAAACACTGCCCTACGTCATCTCCAGCCAAAATGCCACCCGTGGACCACAATGGTGGAATATGTCGGTTCTGATTCTGATTATGATTATCCCGGTTATCGCGATGGCCATTGTCCTCGAACGCTACATTGCCCGGGGCTTATTGGTCGGCGCGGTCAAAGGTTAAGTAAGAGTATAATGATTAGGGAGCTTGCATGTCTAGGCAGAATTTTTTAATTACCGGCGCGCTGGGCTGTTTGGGGGCGTGGGTGGTACGCAAACTGGTTCAAGACCAGATCAACACCACGGTGTTTGATTTAGGAACCCATAAACATCGGCTGGAATTAATTATGCAGCCGGATGAATTAGCCCAGGTTCGTTTCATCCAGGGTGACTTGACCCAAACAGCTACGCTTCTTGAGGCCGTTGAAGCCGCCGAGGCCACTCACATTATTCACCTGGCGGCGCTACAAGTGCCATTTTGCAAGGCCGATCCACCCCTGGGCGCGGCCGTAAATGTGGTGGGTACGGTTAACGTGTTTGAGGCCGCCAAAAAAATGGACCTGAAACAGGTTGTCTACGCCAGCAGCGTAGCCGTGTACGGCCGTAAGGATGAATATGTTGAACCCTTAATGCCTCACCAAGCCCGGCGCCGACCGCATACCCTCTACGGGGTGTACAAGCAGGCTAATGAAGACACCGCCCGTGTCTACTGGCAGGATGATGGACTGGCCAGCATCGGCTTACGCCCCTACACTATTTATGGCCCGGGCCGTGATCAGGGCCTGACCTCAACCCCAACGCAAGCTATGTTGGCTGCGGCTCGCGGTGAAGCGTTTCACATCCCGTATGGGGGCAAAAACGGGTTCCAATACGTTGATGATGTGGCCAAGATTTTTATTCAGGCGGCGCGAACCCCCTTTGCCGGCGCTGATGTGTTCAATATTAAAGGTGATGTCGTGCATGTACAAGACGTCATCGCCGCCATCGAGGCGGCTGAGCCGGCCATGGCCGGCCAGATCACCTTTGATGACCAGCCCCTTTCCTTTCCCGACGGCGCGGAAGATACCGCCCTACGCCAATTGCTGGGCGAGATTCCCCATACCCCCCTCGCCGCAGGGGTGGCTCAAACCATTGATTGTTTTAAAACCGCCCTGGCGGATAATCGGTTACCCAAGAACAATTAACTGTAAAGGTTATGATGACAACAATCACCAATATTACGGTTCGAGATATTCGTTTTCCAACCTCCCACGCGTTAGATGGCTCCGACGCTATGAACCCTGACCCCGACTATTCGGCGGCTTACGTCATTCTTCATACGGATCACCCCGCCGGGCTAGAAGGGCATGGTCTCACCTTTACCATTGGCCGGGGCAATGAGTTATGTGTCGCGGCTATCGAGGCCCTGCGGCCGCATATTGTCGGCCATACTCTGGCCTCGTTCACGGTCAATATGGGGGCTTTTTGGCAGCATATCACCGGGGATAGTCAATTGCGCTGGGTGGGGCCTGAAAAAGGCGTCATCCACTTGGCCACCGCGGCCGTCGTCAATGCCGTGTGGGATTTGTACGCTAAAGTCGAGGGGAAACCGCTGTGGCGTTTGTTAGCCGATATGTCGCCCGAAGAACTGGTCCAATGCATCGACTTTCGCTACATCACCGACGCCATTACGCCCGCTGAGGCTCTGGAACTCCTCCGGCACAATGCCGCCAGCCGCGCCGAACGCATCGCCCATCTGGCCGCCGAAGGTTATCCGGCTTATACCACGTCGGCCGGGTGGTTAGGCTACCCCGATGACAAGATCAAACAAGCCTGTGAAGTGGGCCTCGCTCAGGGGTGGTCTCACTTCAAGATTAAAGTCGGGCGCGATTTAGCCGATGACATCCGTCGCTGCCGTCTGATCCGGGCGATTATTGGCCCTGAGCGCAAATTGATGGTTGATGCCAATCAGGTCTGGTCGGTCGACGAGGCGATCGAGTGGATGTCGCATCTGGCCGAGTTTCAACCCTGGTGGATTGAAGAACCGACCAGCCCCGATGATGTGCTGGGTCACGCGCGGATTGCCCAGGCGGTGGCCCCCATCGGCGTGGCCACGGGTGAGATGTGTCACAATCGGATTATCTTCAAACAACTGTTTCAAGCCCAGGCCATTCGCTTTTGTCAGATTGATAGTTGTCGCCTGGGCGGGGTCAATGAGGTCTTAGCCGTGTTGCTGATGGCGGCCAAATTTGGCGTGCCGGTCTGTCCCCACGCCGGTGGGGTGGGCTTGTGCGAATACGTTCAGCATCTGGCCATGCTCGATTACATCTATATTAGCGGCTCATTAGAGAACCGGATTGTCGAATATGTCGACCATCTGCATGAACATTTTCTTGACCCATGCGTCATTAAGAATGGCCATTACGTCCCTCCCCAGCGGCCGGGGTACAGCATTCAGATGTTTCCTGAAAGTTTAGACCGCTATGAATATCCCCAAGGCCCGGTCTGGCAGGAGGTGTTAGCCCATGCCGGCCATCATTGACAGCCACGTCCATTTCTGGCAGCCCGCCCACTTACGGTACGAGTGGCTGGCCGATCGGCCGGCCATCAACCGCCCTCACCAACCGGCGGAGTTGAGCCAGGCCGCCGCCGGACTTGACCTACAGCAAATTGTATTTGTCCAAGCCGACTGCGCCCCGGAGGAGGGCTTAAAAGAAGTGGCCTGGGTCAGTGAACTGGCCCAAAACGAGCCTCGGATTCAGGCGATTGTCGCCTTCGCGCCTCTGGAACATGAGGCTGAGATGCCGGCTTATCTTGAACAGTTGGCCCGCTTCCCCCTGGTCAAGGGCGTTCGCCGGCTCATTCAATCAGAGGGTCCGGGGTTTGCCGTCCGGCCGAATTTTATCCGGGGCGTGCGGCGCTTGGCCGAATTTAACTTCAGCTTCGATATTTGTATCATCCACCACCAATTAGCCGAGGTGCGGCAACTGGTCGCCGCCTGTCCGGACGTATCGTTTGTGTTGGATCATTGTGGGAAGCCGAATATCAAAGAGAACAGCCAGGAACCCTGGCAGACCGACTTGACTCGATTAACTGAAAACGCCCACGTGGCGTGCAAGTTATCGGGGCTGGTCACCGAAGCGGATTGGTCGGTGTGGCGTCCTGAAGCGTTAAAGCCTTATATCGACCACGTTCTGACGGTATTTGGCTGTGACCGTGTCATGTTTGGCAGTGATTGGCCGGTCGTCGAACTGGCCGCAACGTACCAGCAATGGGTTCAAACGGCCATCCGGGCCGTGAGTCACCTCTCGCCCCAAGACCAGGCCCATATCTTCAGCCACAACGCCGCGCGTTTTTATCGCCTGGGTTAAGATTCGCGGGCAGGAAAAGCGGTAGTATACTCGTCCATTCAGCCGATACCCGCCCCAAGCTGCTCATCCTCAACCACCAGTTAATCTGGGACGACCACACCATCGAGGACCTGCTGGCCGGCTTGACCAGCCGCTACAACGGCCCGGTCGTCTACAGCCGCGACCTGGATGTGTTTAGTTAACATCCATCAAAAACATTCACAATGCTCAAAACGGAGATGGGGAGATAAGGCGATTAGACGATTTCTAAGGACAATCTCCCCCTCTCTAATCTCCTATCTCCATTCCCTAGTTACTCCCATCGGCGGTCAGCGGTCATCAGTCGGCGGTCTACTTAAGCCGCTTGTGCAATACAGCCGCGTGGGGTACAATCTGAGGGCCAAAGCTATATCTTCAACGTAAACCTATGGGTTTGTCCAGGCACCTATCATCTGCCCAAAAGGGGCGCCGTTATTCTTGGACAACGCCTACAACCTAACAATCAGTCGAACTAAGTCAATATTTATGAGGAGGAACTCATGCAAGTCAACCCTGGTATCTTTAAGGCTTATGACATTCGAGGCATCTACCCCGATGACCTGAATGAGGAAGTTGGCTACGCCATTGGGCGCGCCTTTGCCTCGTTTCTTAAAGTGGATACCGTCATCGTCGGGCGCGATATGCGCCTGTCCAGTCCGGCTCAATTCGATGCCGTCACCCGCGGCTTGATGAAACAAGGCGCCGATGTCATCAACATCGGCATGGTCAGCACCGACCAGTACTACTACGCCTGCGCCAACCTGGGCCACGCCGGGATGATGGTCACGGCCTCGCACAACCCGGCCCAATACAGCGGCTTCAAGATGGTCAAGAAAATGCCCCAACTGTTGAGCGGCGATGAAGGCATTCAGGATTTGCGCCGCATCGTCGAAAATGACGCTTACGACACCCCCACCCGCCAGGGGACGATGACTGAAATCGACTTCAGCGAGGACTTTGTCAACATGGTCTTAACCCTGATCGACGGCGAAAACCTGCGCCCGCTCAAAGTCATCGCCGACACCGGCAACGGCATGGTCGGTCCCATCCTCAAGCGAGTGTACGAGCGCCTGCCTTCCGTCGATTTGACCGGCATGTACCTCGACCCCGACGGCAGCCTGCCCAACCACGGCCTCGACCCGCTTCAGCCGGAAAACCGGGCCGAACTCCAGCAGCGGGTCAAAGATGAAGGGGCCGATGTCGGCTTCGCCTTTGACGGCGACGGCGACCGCTTCTTCACCATCGACGACCGGGGCGAGTTCGTCTCCGGCGACTTTATGACCGCGCTGATGGGCCAATACTACCTGGAGAAATACCCCGGCGCTAAAATTGTCTACGACGTGCGTGGCTCGTGGGCCGTACCGGACCTCATTACAGCCAAGGGCGGCATCCCGCTGATGGAACGCGTCGGCCACGCCTTTATCAAGCGCCGCATGGCCGATGAAGGCGCGGTCTACGGCGGCGAAGTGACCGGCCACTACTACTTCAAAGATTTCTACTTTGCCGACTCCGGCATCGTGCCGTCGCTCATTATTATGGAGATGCTCTCCAAAAAGAACGCGTCGCTGTCCGAGTTGCTCGCGCCGCTGGAAGCCAAGTACTTCATCTCCGGCGAAATCAACACCCGCATCAGCGGCGATCCCAAAGCCAAGATGCAAGAGCTGGCCGAAACCTTCAGCGACGCCAAAATCTCCTGGCAAGACGGCGTCTCCGTTGAGTACGACGACTGGCATTTCAACGCCCGCCCCTCCAACACCGAACCCCTCCTCCGCCTCAACCTCGAAGCCAAATCGAAAGCGCTTATGGAAGAGAAGCGAGATCAGGTAGTGGAGATCATCCGCTCTTAGGGGTGAACCTGTCTCTTCTCGTGGTTTAATATGAATAACGTGTAGGGCGTAGGGCGTAGTTTTGCTGCGGTCAATACGCACCACGCCCTACGCCCTAGCTTGAGGCTAATAAGTCCTCGATCCTATAACTGCTATGAATTTACCCTTTGCAAACAAAGTTGCTCTCATCACCGGTTCGTCCCGAGGTATCGGGCGGGCCATTGCCCTGGAGTTGGCCCGGCAAGGGGCCGACATCGTGGTTCACTACCTGCGCAAAAAACATGCGGCCAACGAGGTCGTAACCGAAATCGAAGGGATGGGCCGCCAAGCCATCGCCGTCAGCGCCAACCTGGCCGATATCGACAAAGTCAACCAACTATTCGAAACGGTCGATGAGACCTTTGGTCGCTGCGATATCTTTATCGGCAACGCTGCCACCGGCACGCCCAAAGACGCGCTGGAGTTAACCGACCGGCATTGGGACTGGACCATGGACGTCAACGCCCGCTCGATTTTGCACTGCATCCAACGCATCATACCATTGATGGATCGCCACCACTGGGGCCGCATTGTGACCATCAGCAGCCCCGGTAGCCGGCGCGTGCTGCCGCACTATGTCGCCATCGGCCTGTCCAAAGCCGTGGTCGAGTCGCTGACCCGCTACCTGGCCGTCGAGTTGGCCCCCAAGGGTATCATTGTCAACGCCCTCTCGCCCGGTCTGGTCGAGACCGACGCCATCAACGCCTTCCCCGTTGATCTGCAAGCCATCATCCACATCGCCACCGAACGCACCCCGGCCGGCCGCTTAGTTACCCCCGAAGACATCGCCCGCACCGTCGCCTTCCTCTGCTCCGAAGCCAACACCATGATCGTCGGCCAGACGATTACCATTGATGGCGGGTATCAGTTGTTGGCGTAGCGGAGACTGAGGCCAGACCTTATAGGTTTCTGAGTGCTAATTTCCATAATGCTCCTATTCCAATTGGAAAATTGCGTTGTCTCAAAGGCCATTTGGAAACCTATAAGGTCTTATGGTAGTTGTAGGTTGAGTTGAGCCTATAGCCAACACCATAGCGAAACCCAGCCGAGTCCACCCGGTCAAAGTATTGCTTTGACCGGGTGAAACTAATACTTTGCCCCGGTCAAACTCGCATTACACCGGCTGAGAACAGGGCTTTGACGTGGTGTAATGCGAGTTTGTCAGTAGAGAGCTGCGTACGTTGCCCAGCTTGAAACAGCAAATGGCTTGTGACTGCTGGAGAAGCAGATAGGAGACAGGGAGAACCCCGCCATGCCCTACAATACCGCCGCCATCCGCCCCCGTTGCCGAAGCGGTAAGACCTCATAGGTTTCCAAAACCTATGAGGTCTTGAGACTTTCCGTAAGCACAATGTCGCCGAGAGTGGGACTTGATGATTTACCCCTCTTGGTTTATCATCTCTTCAGCGTCAATCGACCGTGACCGCGGTCATCACGGCGCTGCCATTCCCCAAACATGCCGGTTTCGGACAACCGGACCGCACCAAGCCAAAAATGGAGATACACACCTATGACGATGTCTGAAGAAACAACTTCAAAACGGTTTCAGGTTTCGCTTAGCCGAAACCTGGGCTTATTCGATGTGACCATGATCGGAGTGGGGGCGATGATCGGGGCGGGCATCTTCGGCCTGACCGGTATCGCCGCCGGGGAGGCCGGGCCGGTGGGCTTGCTGCTGGCCTTCTTTCTCAATGGGCTGGTCACCAGCCTGACCGGCTTAACCTATGCCGAATTAGGGGCGGCCTTCCCGCAGGCCGGGGGCGGTTACGCTTGGGTCAAAGAAGGGCTGGCCCGGATCTTTGGCTTCTACGCCGGCTGGGTGTCGTGGTTTTCCCACTCGGTGGCGTGCAGCCTGTACGCCGTTCTGTTTGGCACCTTCTTCATCGAGCTGATCGAATTGGCCGGTCTGGAGTTTGGCGATGAGGCGATAGCTCTGGGCCTGAGCGGGGAAGCGTTGGCCGTAAAGTTGTTGGCGGCGCTGGTGGCGCTGACGTTTATCCTGATCAACGTGCGGGGTTCATCAGAAACGGGCCTGGTGGGTAACATTATTACGGTCTTCAAGATTGTGGTGCTGGGCCTGTTGGTACTGTTTGGTCTGCTGGCCATGCGCAACATCCCCAACTGGGGCGATAATTTCTTGAACGATCCCAGTCCACTGGCCCACGGTATCGGCGGGGTGATTTTGGCTATGGGCCTGACCTTTGTAGCCTTTGAAGGCTACGAAATCATTGCTCAGAGCGGTGAAGAAGTGAAGGAACCCGGCCGCAATATTCCCTGGGCTATCTTCCTGGCCATCGCCATTGTGGTGGTGGTTTATCTGGCGGTGGCCTTTGTCTCGATCGGCGCGCTCCAACAAGATACCGGGCTGCCCAACTGGGTCTATTTGGGCGAAAACGGCGAACGGGCGATGATCGAAACAGCCCGGTCCATTATGCCGTATGGCGCGCTGATTATGATCCTGGGCGGGTTGGCCTCGACGATGTCGGCCTTGAACGCCACCGTCTACTCCAGCAGCCGGGTCTCGTTTGCCATGGGGCGCGACCGCGATTTACCGGCCGTCTTTGGCCGCATTCACCCCCGCAATAAAACGCCGCACTGGGCCATTTGGCTTAGCGGCCTGCTGATCATCTTTATGGCCATCTGGCTGCCCATCGAAGATGTGGCGTCCGGAGCGTCGATTACCTTTTTGTTACTCTTCCTGATGGTCAACATCGCCCTGATTCGGATGCGCAAGACGCACCCTAATCTGCCCCGGCCGTTCCGGGCGCCGTTTGTCCCCTGGCTGCAATATTTTAGTATCGCCGTGATGTTGGTTCTGGCCGTTGAGCTGTTTCAACTAAGCCCGCTGGCCTGGGTGGTGACCATCTTCTGGCTGCTGTTGGGGATATTCGTGTATCGGCAGCACGGCGCGGTGCAAGAGGCCAGCAAAACCGAAGACACGGTCTTGTATGAAGAGACCGTCGTGGCCCGCGATTATTCCGTCTTGCTGCCCGTGGCCAACGTGGCCGCCGCCCGCCCGTTAGCCCAGTTGGGGGCGCTGGTGGCTCAAGCCAACCACGGCGAGCTGTTTGCCCTGCATGTCATCCGCGTACCCCGCCAGATTGGCATCAATGATGGTCGGACCTTTTTGCGGCAGGGCCGGCCGCTTCTGGAAGAAATCAGCGACATTGTTCAAGATTATCACGTACCGGTCAGGTCTATGCTGCGCCTGGGGCGCAATGTGGGCGACTCGATCATCAGCGTCGCCCGTGAGCGCCGAACCGATTTGATGGTCCTGGGTTGGCCGGCTCACATTCCGCACCAAAAGGAAGAAGCCTTCGGAACGATCATCGATTTGATGGCCAAGAACCCGCCTTGCGATCTGGCCGTGGTGCGCATCCGGCGAACCGGGCCGCCCGCCCACATCTTGGTGCCGGTCGCCGGCGGGCCGAATACCCGGCTGGCGCTGGAATTAGCGGTCACCCAGGCCGATGCTTATGAGCAGCGCGACGGCAAACGACCCGAGGTGGTCGCCCTCAATCTTATCCTGGATGGGGCCAACGGCGACAGCCTGGAACAGCGCCGCCAGGCATTGATCCACGAGTTTGACATCGATACCTTGCCTCTTGAATTACGCTTAAGGCAGGCCGATGATATTGTTCGCGGTATTTTGGATGAAGCCGCCAGCTTTGACCAGATTATCATCGGGGCTACCAAGGAGGGGCTGTTGGAGCAATCCTTGTTTGGGTCTATTCCGCAGCGCGTCGCCGAAGAGGCGCTGACGACCGTGATTATGGTCAAAAGTCATGACTTGGTTAAATTTGGTTTGCGCAACTGGTTCGGGTGGTCGAGCAGACCTATCAAAGACCGTCTCCAATAAAGCGGTTCGGTCAAGCGGTGCGGTGACAGCATCCGTAGCACAAGTCGCTGACTTGTTCCCACCCCGGACAAATCAGCGATCTGTCCTCCTCAATATAGGAGCGATGTATGGACAAAACAACCTGGCCGCAGCAACATTAATTTCTAAAACCACAACAGAACCTATGAGGTCTTGACATCGATTGCCAATGAAGGCTTCCGACTAGCCGGGATAGGTGATTTGCGGCCAATGAAGGCTTCCTACTAGCAGGGACAGGTGATTTGCGGCCAATGAGGGCTTCCTACTAGCCGGGACAGGTGATTTGCGGCCAATGAGGGCTTCCTACTAGTCGGGATAGGTGATTTGCGGCCAATGAAGGCTTCCTACTAGCCGGGACAGGTGATTGGCGCTCAATGAGGGCTTCCTACTAGTCGGGACAGGTGATTGGCGGCCGCCCACATCATGTCATTTCGAGTAAATAGCGAGAAATCCCTGCGGAGTTACTTGGCCAACAGCCATCTCAGGGATTTTTTTGCCTTCAGTTCCGAAATGACATGTCTCTACGCCAAAGATGACAATCAGTTGATTTAGCGATAATAAGTGACGGTCACCGTTGGAACTCAACCGCGCCGAGCGCCCGGAGAGTGGTGCGCTGGGCTTCGGTCAGGCCGTGGCTGCCGGTGATGTTGAGCCGTTCGTAGGGGCGGTCGCGGCGGAGGGTGTGCAGCGGCTCGGCCCGGTGCAAATCCCACACCACAATCGCGCCGTCGTTGCCGCAACTGGCCAACTGGGTTCCATCGGGGCTGCGCTTGAGTGACTGCACTGTGCCTTTATGAGCCTGGCGGATGTGCCGGCGCTCGCCCCGCTGTAAATCCCACCAGCACAGCATGCCGTCGCCGCCGCCGCTAATGATCATCGCCTCATTGAGACCCCAGGCCACGGCTGACACCAGACCGGAAGGAGCCTCAAAGGTTTGCCGGCGCTCACCGCGCCGGATATCCCATACCCATAACTCACCGCCCGCCGGGCCGCCGCCGGCCGAGGCCAGCAGCGCGCCATCCAGGCTCCAGGCCAGACCGGTCACCAAGTTGTCGTGGCCGGCCAGCCGCTGGAGCAGCCGGCCGTCGGTCGCATCCCAAATGTTAACCATCCCGTCATCGCCCCCGCCGGCCAACTGCCGGCCGTCCGGACTCCAAGCCACCAGCCGGATCCAGCTCGGTAACGGCGTGCCGGCCCAGGGTGGACGGTTCGCGGCCGGCTCAAAGACATGGACGCCCTGGCGGTACGTGCCGCAGGCCAGTCGCTGCCCATCCGGACTCCAGGCCAATCCATAGAGCCAGTTGCCCTCATCATTCGGGTCGGTTAACAGTTGCTGCTCAGTCGATACCGGGTCCCGTAAATGGATGGTACTGCCCCACTCACTGCTGGCGATCCACCGGCCGTCGGCGCTCCAGCTCACGCCGAACACGCTGCCACGCTGTTCATACAAGAGGTGGGGTGGCGTCTGGCCGGCGGCATCCCAAATAGTAACCCCCGCATCGGCGCCCCCGCTGACCAACTGCCCGCCGTCCGGGCTCCAATCAACATCGTACAGCAAGACGGTGTAGCCCTGGATGATGCGAATACACTGTTCACTGGCCACGTCCCACTGCCGCAGCGTGCCGTCTTCGCCGCCGCTCAGCAAGCTGCGGCTGTCAGGAGTAAAGGCCAGGCTCCAGATACCGCCGGTGTGGCCTTGCAGCACGGTTCGATAGCGGCCCCGCTCGACATCCCACAACCAGATCGTCTGGTCATGCCCGCCGGTGGCCAGGATGCGGCTGTCGGGACTCCAGGCCACCTGGATCACCCGGTCGGTGTGTCCGGTCAGCGTCTGCAGCAGTGGTTCATCGACCCCGTCCTCATGCAGTGACGCCGACGGGTCTGCCCCGAGCGACGTCGACGGCAGGAGGGCCGTCATATCCCACAGTTTGACCGTGCCGTCCCAACTACTACTGGCCAGAGTGTATCCGTCAGGGGCAAAGGCCAGCCCGGTGATGGCGTTGGTGTGGCCCGTGAGCGTGCGCCGGCAGACGGGTGGCTCTGTCTCGGGCATGGCCCATAAGCGAACGGTTCCGCGCCGGTCGCCGGTGGCCAGGAGTTGACTGTCCGGACTCCAGGCGATGCCCGTCACCGTTCCCGGATGGGTTAGAAGCTGCGGCTCCATGCCGGCCTGGGTATGCCAAATCCAGACGGTGGCCTCGCCGCCGCTGGCGGCCAGCCGGTGGCCGTCCGGGGTAAACGTCACCCGTTGAATGTGGCCGGTATGGCCACTTGACCACAACAACGCCCCGGTGACAATATCCCACAACTTAACCGTGCCGTCCCAACTGCCGGTGGCCAGGGTGCGGCCATCCGGGCTGAAGGCCAGGTCCCAGGTGCTGGCCGTATGCGCCTCCCAGACGCGGTAGGGCGTCTGCCCGGCCGCGGCCCAGATGCGGATTTCACCGCACCGGCTGGCCGCGGCCCAGTAAGCGCCGGTACTGCTGATGGCCACGGCCGTCATCGCCCCAAAGGTTTCGGTAAAGGGGCTGTCTTGAATGGTTGCCTCGGCCAGGCTGGTATCGTGTAGATCCACGCCTTGCAGGTAGACCTGCCGGATAGCCAACCGGGCCAGATCGAGGCCGCGCAGGTGACCGCGCAGCAGCCGCAGCAGGTTGATGAGGTTGCCGGGTCCATAGCCCTGGGCCTCCAGCGGCCGGTCACGCTGAGCGGCCAGCCGGGTGCGGAGCTGCTGATCCAATTGCTCCGGGCTGCCGTAGAGCGTCGTCAGGCGTTTTAGCAAGGGCGTGACGATCAGCCACTCCTGGCTGCGCCGCACATAATCCTTAGCGGTGGCCTGGCTCAGGGCATGGCTGACCAGTAGATCGAAGCGCCCCTGCTCGATCTCGTCCGCCGCGCGCTCGATCAGGCGCTGGGTTAGATACTCCATCACCACCCGCTGGAGGGTGAAGGTCAAATTCTGCGGACCCCGTTCAACCAGATTGCGCCGCCACAGCGCGTGCAGCGCGGCCAGAACGGCGGCCCGGCTGGGGCCGTCGAGCAAATCTGCCATCAACTGATCCAGCGTCACCGGTTCGCGGCCAATAACCAACCAGGCCAGCAGCGCCTGTTCCAGGGCCGACGCCCGGCTGATCTGCTGTTCCAGCAGTTGGCTGACCCCTTCGAAAAACAACGTCCCCTCGGTCAAAAAGGCGACGATGTCGCCGTTAAAGACGGCCCGGATCGGCTCGGCCACCAGCTTGAGGGCCAGTGGGTTGCCGCCGTACCGCCGGGCCAGCGCCGAGGCATCCCCCGTGGTGCCGGTCAGGGCTTGGTCGGCCAGCAGCGCCCGGCAGGCGTCTTCCGGCAGGCCGGTTACCCGCAGGGTGCGCACCGGGGCGTGGGGGCCTTCCAGCGCGGCCAATTCGCTGAGCCGTTCGCGGCTGGTCAGGATTAGACAACTTTGGTGAGCGGCGTCGCCCAACTGCCGGAAGAGGACGGCATAATCCTCATAACCGGCCAGATATTGGGTGGTCGCGGTGCCGGCCTTCATCAGCGATTCAAGGTTGTCCAGAACGAGCAGGCAGCGAGTCTCGGTCAGCAAATCGACCAGGAGGGCCAGCTTATCGGCCGGCTGCGGCGGGGGCACAATCTGCTGGGCCGCGACGCGGTGGATGAGCTGGTCAAGCAGTTCCGGGAACGGGGGGGCTTCGCCCAGAGAGCGAAAGACGACGGCCTCAAAGTGAGGGGCCGCCTGCCGGGCCAGGGCAACGGCCAGGCTGGTCTTGCCGATGCCGCCAATGCCCACCAGAGTAATGACCCGGCAGTCGTCTTCGATCACCCAGCGGGTCAGCATAGCCAACTCCGTTGCCCGGCCGTACAACGTCGGTGCGTCCTGGGCCAGCCCCCAATCGACCCGCTGCCGGCCATAGTGGGTGAGTTTGATCCCTTGCTGGGGCGCATCGGAGGGGAGAGCGCCGGCGGCAAACGCGGCGGCGTCGGGAATAATGATCTGGCCCAAAGGCAGGGCCTCGGCCTCAGCCCATATTTCGGCAAAGGCATCGGCGCCCAGGTGCGCCCGCGTCGCGGCTAGCCGCCGCTCCAGGTCGGGTTGATCGACCGGCCGCACCGGGGTGCCCATGCGCTCTCGCAAAGCGGACGCTGCCCCCAGAAGGCGGACCGCCAGCGCCGACTGGCCCGGTTGGCTGGCCAGGCCGGCCAGCCCTTCCAAGGCCGCCGCTACAAACAGGCGCGGGCCAACGGCCTGAGCCAGCCGCAGCGCCTCAATCAGCGCGGCGTGAGCGGCAGCCACGTTACCCTGCGCCCGTAGAATATGGCCCAAGGTGACCAATATTTCGGCCAGACTGGCCTCGGCTTGTTGGGCCCGGTACAGCGTAATGCTTTCGTTGACCAGGGTCAGCGCCTGGGGCAAGTCGCCCTCCAAATAAGCGGCCACAGCCAGGTTATTGAGCGCAAAACCGACGGCCCACTGCACCCCCAGCTCTCGTAAGATGGTCAGGCTGTCCTGGCTATACTTACGAATGGGGGCGATGTCGCCCTGGTCCCGGGCGACGTCGCCCAGCCCCAGCAGGGCAATGCCCATGCCCTCGCGGTCACCCAGGGTGCGGTGAAAGGTAACACACTCATCAAATAGATCGGCGGCGCGGGCAAAGTCACCCTGCTCCCGCAGCACTAAGCCCAACTCATAGAGCGAAAAACCGAGGCCGCCGGCGCCCAGGCTGCCCCGATTGCCCCGCGCGCGGTGTTGGGCCAGCGCTTCTTCCATCAGCGGGATCGCGCGCCGGTACTGCCCGGCGGAGCGCCAGGCGCGGGCCGCGTTGTCGAGCAGACTCGTCTCGCCCTTTAGCTCGCCCAACTCCCGGCGCAGAGCCATACTCTGCTCAAAGATTTGGGCGGCGTGGGCAAAATCGTGCTGGTAAGAGGCTAACCAGGCGGCGCCGTTTATCGCCCGCAGCCAGACGGCCGCCGCCGCCGCGTCGGGCGGATCGCCGGCTACGGCCAACAGCTCCTCCAGCCAGGTCCGTCCCTCATTAATGTAGCCCCGACGCCGCCAGAAGCGCCACAGCGCGCCGGCCAATTTAAGCCCCAGCAGCACGTCGCCGCTGTCACTGGCCCACTGCAAGGCCGCGCGCAGGTTGTCGTAGTCGCGATCAATCTGCTCGATGGCCGTGTCTGCGGTGGGGCTATCCCAGTGAGCGTCTACCGCTTCGGCCAGCGCCAAGTAGTAGTGGGCATGGGCGCGCCGCAGCGTCTTGGCCTCGCCCCGAGCCGCCAACTGCTCCAGGGCGTACTCGCGGATTGGCTCCAGTAAAACGAAGCGCGCCCCAACTGAGGCGTTCAGCCGGCCGGACTCGCCGGCCGGTCCAGTCGATCCGTTACTTCGTCGGACCAGTGATTTGTCGATCAGTGAGGCCAATAGCGCCGGGGAAACCGTGTGAGACAAAAACGGCATATCTCGCGCCTCATGTTTATCGGCGACGGTGTGTCCGGTTACCTCCGCACAGATGCCTTCCACGGCCATCTGATCCCAACCGCCGCGAAAGACCGCCAGCCGGCTAAACACCGCCTGCTCCGGCTCATTCAGCAGGTTCCAGGAGTGGTCGAACACGGCCCGCATGCTGCGATGGCGCAGCGGCACATCGCGCAGGGTGGTGGCCAGCGTGTCCAGATTGGAGCGAATCTGCTGCTCGATGTCGGTCACCGGCAGCAAGCGCACCCCGGCGGCGGCCAGTTCAATGGCTAAGGGCATGCCGGCCACGTGCTGGCAGATATGGATAATCGGCGTCAGGCTGGCTTC
The DNA here is from genome assembly GCA_020634855.1 of Anaerolineales bacterium. Classification (GTDB taxonomy): domain Bacteria; phylum Chloroflexota; class Anaerolineae; order 4572-78; family J111; genus JAGRBY01. The sequence continues at coordinate 363,672 of JACKAU010000008.1, read as the reverse complement.
GGTGAGGGGGAAGCCCGGCTGAAGCTGGGTGGCTCGCTGCACAAATAGCTGAACCGCGCCATAGTCGGTCGGGTCCGTCTCACTGTGCCAGATGCTCCAGCCAAACGATTCGGCGGGCGGGTAGGACAGTCCTTCCACGTCAAACAGCCATTCCGCCTGGAGGTTCAACCGGGCGCGGGAGGTGACGAGAACTGTCAGCCGGGGAGCCGCCTGGAGCATGCCGGCGATCAGATCGGCTCCGTCCAGCAGATGCTCGAAGTCATCGAGCAGCAGCAGCATATGCCGCTCGCGCAGGTAGGCGAGCAGGTCGGACGGCCCGGCGAAGGAGCGATTAAGCGCGTCGCCAATGGCCGAGACGATCTGGTGGGGATTGCCGACGGAGACGAGGGGCACAAAGGCGATGCCATCGCTGAAGACGCCGGTTTGGCCAGCGGCGACTTCCAGCGCCAGACGCGTTTTGCCAATGCCGCCCGGCCCCAGCAGGGTCAGTAAGCGACAGGCCGGATTGTCCAGAATTTGGGCTATCTTGGCCAACTCATTACTGCGGCCGATCAACGGAGTTGGTACAAAAGGGAGGGGCGGAGTTATCTGCCGTTCGCGGCGCGCCGGGGTTTGATCAGGCGGCGGCGGAAAGGTGGCGGTGTTTGAGGCGGGGCCGCGGCCGGGGGCGGGGGAACCGGTCATCAGTTGGTCGAACCAGGCCGTATCAAAGAAGGGTAGAGGCTGCGGCGCATTTTGGCTGACCTGCTGCCACAGGTCGGCGGCTTCAGCCCGTTCCCGGCCCGGTGTAAATGCGCCTAGCGGCAGCAAGACGGCAATTAGGGTGCGCAGGTTGTCGGCGGTGGGGTAAGTCTCGCCGCTTTCCCACTTTTGCACACTGCGGCGGTGGACGCCGATCCGGTCGGCCAGCGCCGCTTGGGTTAGCTGGCCTCGGCTTCGAAGCGTCAGCAAATATTGACTAACCGCATAGTCGCGGCTTGGGTAAGCTTGCTTCGATGCCATATCCACTCCCCTTGACGCCTCTGGTGAGGAGGCGTCAAATTGCACACCTATTGCACACCCAAGGCTCGGTCAAGTGCGTACTTGGACACACTGACAACGGCCTTTTTATCATGTAGTATTGTAGTTACAGGCAGATGTTTCGTCCAATTTTCGTTAACCGGGAAGTGTGCTCGATTGCGTTCACGACCACGTCCTATGCGGTTTAGGATGTGAGACGGCGACGACGGATAAAGACACCTTCCGTCTTAAGGTGGTATACATGAATAGTAGCAGCGATGGCCGATCGGCTTTCCTTGAATCCGGTACTCTGGCATTCTTACGCTCTCTTGAAGCGCAGAGTAGTGCGCCGCTCCATAGGCTGAACCCGGCGGATGCCCGCAGTAGGTTCTTGCAGCTTCAGGCCGACAGCCACGTTGGTAAGCTCCCGGCGACGATTGAGGATATGACGATTCAGACCGGCCCGACCGGGTCAATCGAACTGCGGATCGTTCGCCCGCCCGGTAATTCAAGCCTGCTGCCGGGGGTGATATACTTCCACGGCGGCGGCTGGGTCATGGGCGATGCGGATACCCACGATCGGCTGATACGCGAGCTGGTGAACATCACCCAGACGACCATCATTTTTGTCCACTACGATCGTTCGCCTGAAGCACGGTATCCCATAGCGGTTGAACAAGCTTACAGCGCCATCGAATGGGTGGCGGAACACGGCGCGACGATCAGGGTTGACAGCTCGCGGCTGGCGGTGGCCGGTGATGGGTCGGGCGGCACCTTGGCGACTGTAGTGACGATGCTGGCTAAGGAGCGCCAAGGGCCTAAGATCGATTTTCAGGCTTTATTCTATCCGGCAACCGACGCCCAACTACCGGGCTATGCCTCCTATCACCAGTATGGCGATGGCCGTTACTGGCTCTCAGCGGCGAGCGTGGCCTACTACTGGGATAGCTATGCAGCCGCCGATCTACGCCAGCAGCCGACCGTTTCGCCCTTACATGCGTCGGTGACGCAGTTGCAGGGGCTGCCCCCGGCTCTGGTGATCACCGCCGAAAATGATGTGCTACGTGATGAGGGTGAGGCCTATGTCCGCAAGCTGATCGAAGCGGGCGTTGTCGTCACCGCCACCCGTTATCTCGGCACCATCCACGGGTTTATGGTACTCAACGCTCTGGCGGAGACTCCGGCCACACGGGCGGCTACGGTTCAGGTCGGGGCAGCGCTACGCCATGCGTTTGCTCGATAGGGCGGTCAGGAGGAGGGAGTAAGGAACTAAGGTTTAGAAATGGCGATCTGGTCAATCGCTATTTGAAATAAGCTATTAGGTTAGTGTCTATCAAAGGAGACAAAAAATGAGCAGGATCACTACAGAAGACGGTACACAAATCTATTACAAAGACTGGGGGTCTGGTCAACCTGTCGTCTTTAGCCACGGCTGGCCGCTCAGCGCCGACGCCTGGGACGGGCAAATGCTGTTCCTGGGGCAGCAAGGCTATCGGGTCATCGCCCACGACCGGCGCAGTCACGGTCGCTCGGACCAGACCTGGCACGGCAACCACATGAACACCTACGCCGACGACCTGGCCGAGCTGATCGAAGCGCTGGATTTGCAGGACGTGGTGCTGGTTGGGCATTCGACGGGCGGCGGGGAAGTGACTCGCTACGTCGGCCGCCACGGCACCTCGCGGGTGGCCAAGGTGGTGCTGGTGGGGGCGGTGCCGCCGCTGATGTTGAAGACGGAAGATAATCCGGGAGGTCTGCCGCTTGAGGCGTTCGACGGTATTCGTCAGGGGGTCTACAACGACCGGTCGCAGTTCTTCAAAGAGCTGACCCTGCCGTTCTACGGCTACAACCGGGACGGGGCGGAGGTATCGGAGGGCGTCCGCGATTACTTCTGGCTGCAAGGCATGATGAGCGGCATCAAGGGGGCCTATGACTGCATCAAGCAATTCTCCGAAACGGACTTTACCGAGGACCTCAAGCGGATGGATGTACCGGCGTTGATCATCCACGGCGACGACGACCAGATCGTGCCCATCGGCGCGTCGGCCATGCGTACCATCGAACTTGTCCCCCAAGGGACGCTAAAAGTCTATCCGGGCGCACCGCACGGCCTGACGGTGACCCATCAGGATCAGTTCAACGCCGACTTGCTGGCGTTTATTAAGGGCTAGCGTCGCAGCAAAATATTATGGGTGACAGTTACACAGTGGCTGTCACCTGACATATATAATTCCCGTTTTTATCATTAAGGAGACAATCTGATGAACGAATCATCTTTTGAGGGCGTTGGCGGTTTGAAGATCTTTACTCGCTCGTGGCATCCGGACGGGCAGCCGCGCGCAGTGGTAGTTATTGTGCATGGATTTAATTCGCACAGCGGTTACTACACCTGGGTGGCGGAGCAGTTCGTGGCCGATGGTCTGGCGGCGTATGCCTTAGACCTACGCGGCCGCGGCAAGTCGGATGGCGAACGGTTCTATGTCCAGAAGTTTGATGATTACGTCAATGATTTGGCGACGTTTGTTACCATCGCCAAATCGGCGGAGCCGGGGCTGCCGGTCTTCTTGCTCGGACACAGCGCGGGGGGCGTCGTGTCCTGCGTGTACACCATCGAACACCAAGACGAACTGGCGGGCTTCATCTGTGAAAGTTTCGCCCATGAAGTGCCGGCCCCGGATTTCGCCCTGGCCGTCCTCAAAGGATTGAGCCACGTTGCGCCCCACGCCCACGTTCTCAAGCTTAAGAATGAAGACTTTTCGCGTGACCCTGAGGTCGTTGCCGCGATGAACGACGACCCGCTCATCGCTCATGAGGTTCAGCCCACGCAAACCGTCGCCGAAATGGTCCGCGCCGACGAGCGGCTGAAAGTGGAGTTCCCGCAAATCACCCTGCCGGTGCTCATCCTGCACGGGACGGAGGACAAGGCCACGAAGCCCAGCGGCAGCCAACGTTTCTATGATATGGCCAGCTCGACCGACAAGTCGCTGAAACTCTATGAGGGGCATTATCACGACCTGCTCAACGACCTCGGCAAGGAAGAGGTTATGGCCGATATCACGGCGTGGATTAACGATCATCTATCGCCAGCGTAGGTTGTGCGTCGTATTCTTAATAATATTAGGCCACAACTTGGATTCTCTGAAGAGGAGACTATAATGAGTCAGGCTTAGGCAATATGATTATATTATTGGAGTGACTTTAGCAATATAGGAGATAACTATGGCGACAATGGTAAAATCGTTTGAAACTCGCAATGATATTCCCCATCGCACGCGGGAGACGATGATCACTCTGCTCAACCAACAACTGGCCGATACGTTTGACTTGTACAGCCAGACCAAGCAGGCTCACTGGAATGTGAAAGGCCTGGCGTTTTATCAACTCCACCTGCTCTTTGACGAAGTGGCCGGCAGCATTTTTGAGTATGTCGATATGATTGCCGAACGGGTTACGGCCTTGGGCGGTTATGCGACCGGAACTGCACGTATGGCCGCCGGCGCCTCTCGGCTGGCTGAGTTTCCCACGGATCTGACCGATGGGCGGCAGTTCGTGGCGGTGCTGGCCGAACGCTTCGCCCAGTACGGGGCCACCACCCGAGAAGCCATCAACATCGCCGCCGAAGACGGCGACCAGAGTACCTCCGACCTGTTTACCGAGATCTCCCGCACGGTGGATAAGCAGCTCTGGTTCCTGGAAGCCCATCTGCAAAGTTAGGTATCCTATTGCCGGATGGTCATCGAGGAACACATCTCGCTATTAGAAGACCTTTTGGGCCAGTGGCAGACCGAAATCGGGCCTGATTATACGGGCTATAAACATCATGTCTATCGCATGATTAATTTCTGCCTGGCCTTGCACAAATGCCAGCGTGAAGAGCGGGAGAAGATTATCATCGCCGGCTGCTTTCACGATTTGGGAATTTGGGCAAGTGATACCTTTGACTACCTACCACCCTCGATGGCTCTGGCGCGAGCGTATTTAGAACAGAACCAGCTTGAAGCGTGGGCGCCTGAAATTGAGCGGATGATTGGGGAACACCATAAACTCAGAAAGTATCGGGATGAACGCTTTCCGCTGGTTGAGGTGTTCCGTCGAGGCGACCTGGTGGATTTCTCGTTAGGTCTCGTGACCTGCGGTTTACCCCGGTCTTACATTAGACGTGTCAAGCATCGCTTTCCCAACGCCGGCTTTCATAAACGGCTGGTGCAGTTGGAGTTGGGCTGGTTTGCCGGACATCCGTTAAATCCGGCGCCGGTTTTCAAGTGGTAAGACAGCGAAAGTCTACCGTCAGTGAAGCAGAAAGGAACTATCCATGACTATAGTGGAAATGTGGCAGCAGGCTATGCGGCCTAATGAAGAGGGTATCCCATGTATGGATAATGAGGATGTTTATCTGCAATGGGTGGCGGCTGTAAAAGACGACAAATGCCCGATGTGTGGCGGACAGGTGACTCGAATGAAAGCCGTGGTCTGCGGCAATCCCGCTTGTATCTTCAAAACCGTTACCTATAGCGTGCTGTTCAAATATGGAGAGCGCGCCGGTTAAACCCAACACCGATTGAAGGCAAAAACGTATTCTCAAGCAAATTGATAGCGTTTAGAAAGGACTCGGCACGATGGCTTTCGACCGAAAAGCAGCAGAAAAAGAACTGACACGGGCAAATCGACTCCCGCCCGGCCAGGTGCTGACCCAAAAATGGCCGGTACTGCACGTCGGTTCAATCCCCCAATTCAACCCGGCCACCTGGGACTTCTTCATCCGGGGCGAGGTCAAGCAGCCCAAGCGATTTAGCTGGGCGGAGTTCAGCAGTCTGCCAATGGTGGAGCAGGTGTCTGACATGCACTGTGTCACGCGTTGGAGTAAGTTCGATAGCACCTTTGAAGGTATTCCGGTGGCCGAGGTGATGAAGCATGTGGACCTTACCCCCGACGCCAATTATGTGATGGTTTACGCCGATCCGGGTTATAGCACCAACCTGCCGGTCGAAGAATTCATGGCCGACGACGCTATGTTCGTGCTGAAGTATGAAGGCCAACCGCTGGCCCCCGATCACGGCTACCCGGTGCGGCTGCTGGTGCCCAAGCTGTACTTATGGAAGAGCGCCAAATGGGTGCGCGGGTTGGAGTTTATGGCCGAAGATGAGCCTGGTTTTTGGGAGCAGTACGGCTACCACAACCACGGCGACCCGTGGCAAGAGGAACGTTTCGGCGGCTTCGTAGCGACCACGATGCAAAAGGTCCGGTCAACCTTTAATCGGAAGAAATAAATTCCACCAGGATGGAGGTCTAACCCACGATGCTAGATTTTTCGGTCAGCGACGCCGAACTGCGCGATATCTTGACGGAGTCCCAGGTTATTGCCATGGTCGGCGAATCCAATGATCATTATTATACCAGCTACCAAGTGGCTCACTACTTGAAAGAGCAGGGCTACACCGTCTACCCGGTCAACCCCAACATCGTCCAGGTGGATGGCGAGAAGAGCTACCCCTCTCTCCAGGATGTGCCTGAGCCGATTGACATCGTCGATGTCTTCCGCACGCCGGAATTCTTAGGCGAAATTGTCAATGACGCGATAGCCGTCGGCGCCAAGACGGTATGGGCGCAGCTGGGGGTGGTGTCGATTGACGAACAACCGGAGCGCAAGGCGATGGAAGCCGGTCTAAAGGTTGTCTCCAATATGTGCATTAGAACCGAGCACGAACGCTTGGGGCTGGGTGATAAGTAAGTTACCTATCTCAATTACGATGAGTTGGCGCTATTCCTCACCGCCGTCCAGACCTTCTCCGCCGTGAGCGGCATATCCAGATGGCGAATGCCGTAGGGCGCGAGCGCGTCGACGACGGCATTGACCACAGCCGGCGTCGATCCGATGGTGGCCGCTTCGCCGATGCCTTTGACCCCCAGGAGGTTGTGCGGAGAGGGCGTTTCGGTCCGGTTGGCGTCGTACGAGGGTAAGTTATACGCCTTGGGCACGGCGTAATCCATCAACGATCCGCTCAGCAGGTTGCCCAACTCATCGTAAACCGCGCCTTCAAAGAGGGCCTGGCCAATGCCCTGAGCGATGCCGCCGTGAATTTGCCCTTCGGCCAGCAGCGGGTTGATGACCACGCCGCAGTCATCGACCGTCAGATAGCGCTTAATGTCGATGTGGCCGGTCTCGGTCTCGACCTCAACCAGGCACACATGCACGCCGAAGGGATAGGTTTCCCCTCCGGGTTTGAAATTCTGATCGGCGCTGAGTTCCCCACGCATATCTTCCGGCAGGTTGTCATTGTGAGCGGCTTGGGCCACGTCCCGCCAGGTCAAGCTCCGATCAGGCACGCCGCGCACTTGGAACCGGCCGGTCACTAACTCCATATCCTCCGGGGCGGCTTCCAGTAGGTGGGCCGCGATTTGCAGCGCTCGCGCCCGCACCGACTCAGCGTTGTCCCGCACGGCGCTGCCGCCCACCGGCGTGCTGCGGCTGCCATAGGTGCCATTGCCGCGCGGCACGACGGCCGTATCGCCGGTTTTGACGGTGATATCGGTTAGGGGGATTTGCAGCGCCTCGGCTGCAATTTGCGCCCAGGTGGTGTGGTGGCCTTGCCCGTTCGGCATGGTCCCGCTGAGGATGGTCACTTGCCCCTGCCCATCGACCGTCACCCGGCCCATTTCCCACGGGCCAAAGCCGCACACTTCCACATAACAGGCCAGCCCGATGCCGAGCAGCCGCCCGCCGGTGGTCTGACGCTGGCGGCGCTGTTCGGCCCGCAGCGCCGGATAGTCGATCAAAGCCAGCGCCTTTTCCAGCGCCCGGCCATAGTCGCCGCTGTCATACTCGGCGCCGATGGCCGTCCGGTAAGGAAATCGGTTGGGCGCGATAAAGTTGCGCCGCCGCAATTCGGCCGGATCGAGGCCCAACTTTTCGGCCAGGACATCCATTGCGCGCTCGATAAAATAAGCAGCCTCCGGCCGGCCCGCGCCGCGATAGGGTTCGGTGCAGACCTTGTTGGTAAAGACGGCCAGCCCTTCAAAGCGGGCGTTGGGAATATCGTAGACGCCGGTCATCATCTCGGCTGTTAGCGACATGATGCCTGGGGTGACCCGGCTGTAGTAAGCGCCGCAGTCGGTAATAGCCCGTATTTGTGCGCCTAAAACCTGCCCATCCCGGTTGGCAGCTAGCCGGACCTCCGCCGTCTGGTCGCGTCCGTGGCAGGTGGCCAGATAATCCTCGCTGCGAGTGGCGACCCACTTGATCGGTCGCCTTACCTGCCGGGCGATAAATGGGGCCAGGATTTCCTCGCCGTAAATATTGGCCTTGGCTCCAAAACCGCCGCCCACATCCGGGGCGATCACCCGGACCTGATCCGGGGCCAGCGTCAGTGTGGCCGCCACGGCGTTTTTAACCTTATGAGGAATCTGGGTCGTTGTCCAGAGGGTGAGGCTGGCGCTGGTCTCGTCATATCGGGCCACTACCGCCCGTGGCTCCATCGCGTTGGGGATCAGCCGTTGGTTGACCAACCGCAACTCGACCACCGTATCGGCTTGGGCAAAGGCCGCATCGACATCGCCACCTTCGTCAGTCCAGCGGAAGGCGACGTTGTCCGACCAGGCCTCGTGCAGCACCGGGGCGTCAGGGACTAGGGCCGCCTCCGGCTCGACCACCGCCGGCAGCGGCTCGTAATCGACCCAAATCATCTCGGCCGCATCGGCGGCTTGATAGGCGGTCTCGGCCACAACCACCGCCACCGGATCGCCCACGTGCAGCACCTTGCCGGTGGCCAGGGGATAATGGCCGGGCTGCTTGACGTCTGAATATTTGCGGCTTTTCATACCCACGTCCATCGGCAGCGGCTGGGCCAAATGGGGATTGACGTCGGCTCCGGTGAAGATCGCCGCCACGCCGGGCATCAGTTCAGCCCCGACCGTGGCGATGCGCAAAATCTTGGCGTGGGCATAAGGGCTGCGTACCACTTTCATGTGAAGCATCCCGTCCAGGCTGATATCGGCCACATATTGACCCTGGCCGGTGATTAAAGCCGGGTCTTCACGCCGTTTGACCGGCGCGCCAATGAATTGGGTTGGAGAATTGTTGCTTGGCAAGGTAGGTAGCTCCTTTTTAAATGGGATGGACACGATCATAATATTTATAAAAAAATTATCAAAAAAAGCCAATTTCATGGTATTATACGTGATAATTCACAAACCAAGGGCGTTGTTGTATACTGGACCGATCTGAGGTAAAATGCGGTTCCAGTAGTGAACTTCTTTGTCTTTAAGCCTATAATCCTCACCCGACGACGAAACGTAATAAGGATTTCAGTGTAGAAGTCACTTATGACCTTAGAGAACAACCTTACAAATTCTTTGAATTCCGAAATTGTTACTGTGGATGACTCTCAAATTATTAATACTGCTTGGGATAGTGAGCAAGGTTTAAAACTTATTTTGGAGTCGGCGCCCATGGCCATCGTTACGGTCGATTTCGCCGGGCGTATCCTATTTGGCAATGCCAAGTTGACGGCGATGTTTGGCTTTGCCGAGGATGAGTTGATCGGCCAGTCAATTGAGCTCCTCATCCCTGAACGCTTTCACCAGAGGCATGTAGGGTATCGTGATGATTACGTGCGCCATCCTCGCAACCGGCCGATGGGCATCGGGTTAGAACTGCTGGCCCGCCACAAAAACGGCGCGGAGTTTCCCATCGAAGTTGGCCTGAGTACTATCCAAATCGCTCACGATCAAGTAACGATTGCCACTATCTACGATGTCACCTTGCGCAAACGAGCCGAAGAGGAATTAGAGCGGCGCGTTGAAGAGCGAACCCGCGAACTTGAGCGCCGCCGTCAAGTGGCCGATGGTCTTCGCGATATCCTGACCATACTCAACTCCAATCGACCGTCTGGTGAAATTCTCAACTACATTGTCGCCCAGGCCAGCCGGCTGCTCCACGCCGATGCCAGCGCCATCTACCGGCTCCATGATGATCAAGACCTGAGCCTGGTCATTCAGACCAGTCATGGTTTGCCTGACGATTACATCGCCTGGGGTAAACGGGGCCTTGATCAAGGTATCAACAGCCAGGCCGTCTTAACCCGCCAGCCCGTCGCCATCTCTGATCTGGCGCAATATATCCACCTTGGCAGCGATCCGGACAGCGAAGCCCGCTGGGAAATCTTGCTGGCCCATGGCTATCATGCGGTGCTGGCCGTTCCGTTAGTACTCAAGGACGATGTTTACGGCAGTTTAGTCCTGTATTACATCGAACCCCGCAACTTCCCCAAAGAGTCGATCGATTTGGCCGTGACTTTTGCCGATCAGGCCGCGCTGGGTATTGAAAATGCCCGACTGCGCACTCAGGTTGAACAAGCCGCCATTGTGGCCGAACGCAACCGCTTAGCCCGTGATTTACACGACTCCGTGACTCAAACCCTTTTTTCAGCCAGCTTGATTGCCGAAGTCCTGCCGAAACTGTGGCATCGCCGGCACACTGAGGGCGAACGCCGCCTGGAAGAGCTGCGCCAACTGACTCGCGGCGCCTTGGCCGAAATGCGGACGCTGCTCTTGGAACTGCGCCCGTCTCGCCTGATCGATGTTGGCCTTAATGAACTGCTGCGCCAGTTAACGGAGGCGGTGACCGGTCGGGCCAGAATCCCCATCGATCTCCAATTAGAAGGAGAGTGTTCGCTGCTACCCGAAGTGCAAATAGCGCTCTACCGCACCGCCCAGGAAGCGCTCAATAATGTGGCTAAACATTCTCAAGCCACACGCGCCCAAGTAAAGTTGATTTGTCAGTCAGATTATGTAAAATTAACCATCGGGGATGATGGCCGAGGCTTTAATCGAGCCAATGTCAGAGCCAACAGTCTGGGCCTGACTATTATGCACGAGCGAGCTGAGGCGATTAACGGCGAGTTAGAAATTAATTCGGAACTGGATTACGGCACGGAGATCTCACTAACTTGGATCAACAAAACCGCTAAATCACAAGATAGCCTGTTAGCTGAGGATTAAGTTATAAAAGTTCAACGCTGAATTGATAGTGTCAACTCTTGGGTCAAAATAAGTAACGATGGAACGAGTCTATGAGTGAGTTAAACCCCATTCGTGTAATGCTGGTCGATGACCATGCCGTTGTTCGCAGCGGATTATCGGCCTTTCTGCTGGCCTTTGACGATCTGGAATTGGTCGGCGAGGCTAGCAACGGCGCTGAAGCGGTCCGTCTATGCGGCGAGATTCAACCCGATGTCATTCTGATGGACATGGTCATGCCCGAAATGGATGGCGCGACGGCCACCCAGCAAATCCGCCAGAACTATCCGAATGTTCACGTTATTGCCCTGACCAGCTTCAAAGAAGATAATCTCATCCATCGCGCCCTGGAAGCGGGGGCCATCGGGTATCTACTCAAAAACGTGGGCGCTAATGCTCTGGCCGCCGCCATCCGCGATGCTCACACCGGCCGGCCTACGCTGGCCCCTGAAGCTGCTCAAGCGCTCATCGAAACCGCCACCACCCCCCATTCCACCGGTATCCTCATCGGTGAAGACCTCACGCCGCGTGAAAAAGAAGTGTTAGCCCTGATGATTAAAGGTTTAAACAACTCTAAAATCGCCGAGCATCTTGTTGTTAGCCCCTCAACTGTTCGATTTCACGTTAGCAACGTGCTCTCGAAACTCAACGCCACCAGCCGTACCGAAGCGGTAGCCTATGCCCTGCAACATAACCTGGTCAAGTAGCCAGGTTTCAAACTGGTCACTCCGCTAGGTTTCAAACTCCCCAGATGTCTGGTGCATCTGGGGAGTTTTTAGTTTACAGTGATAATAGGTAAAAAGTTAATATTTTCACAAAGGGGCGTTGATCTATGAAGAAGGAACTAGTCAAGAGCTGGATGTCTCGTGATGTGATCACCATTGAGGTTAATACCAAACTTTCAGAAGCTCACCAGATGATGATTGACTATCGAATTCGACGTTTGCCCGTGGTCGATGGCGACCAACTTGTCGGTATTCTAACCATCGGCGATGTGCGCGAAGCAGAACCCTCCGAAGCTACTTCTCTCAGTGTTTGGGAAGTGAATTATCTTCTTTCAGAGTTAACCGTCGGCAAACTTATGACCCCCAACCCGATTACCATCTCGCCTTATGCCACCATCGGCGAAGCCGCTTGGATGATGTTGGAATACAAAATCAGCGGCCTGCCGGTTGTTAATAAGCAGAAGAAAATTATGGGCGTCATCACTGAATCTGATATTTTTCGCCTCGTTGTCCAAGAGTGGGGTCAATTTGAAAACAGAAATACTTGACGACTTGCCGCTCTTCATATATGCTATTGACCGCTTAATACCAATTCGATTATCCACCTTCTCCAATCGTCGATATCCTTAAAGCCAACGTTCTTTTTTTGGACCTTCAAAGTTGCAAAGGGTAAAAACTAAATTCGGGTGCGGCTGGCCGCCCGCCCGCATGGGTTTGAAGATTTGTGCAGAGAGAGAGGCCCCTTTGGGCTAGCAAATTCACCAACTGAAGACGCTTGAGGATCCTTCTCTCTTTCAGCGCGATGGCGCTTTCCCTGAGCATTGTCGAAGGGTTAGCCTCGCGCTCTTTGACTTTGTCGTTCCAAATCTGTGTAAATCCGCATTGTTTTAATTAAATTTATTTCTTGTAAGGAGAAAGGAACAATTATGAGTACCTCAGCGACGAGTGATCTTGTCACCCCGGATGGTGTGGAAATTCTGGGTCAGGTGACCCCGGAATATGCCGAAATTTTGACCCCGGACGCCTTAGCCCTAGTCGCCAAACTGCACCGCAATTTTAATGCCCGCCGCGCCGAACTGTTGGCCCGGCGCGCCGCCCGTCAGGCCGAAATCGACGCCGGCAAACTGCCCGATTTTCTGCCCGAAACCGCCGACATTCGCAACAGTGACTGGACGGTGGCCCCCATTCCCGCCGATTTACAAGATCGGCGCGTTGAAATTACCGGCCCGGTTGATCGCAAAATGATCATCAACGCCCTCAACTCCGGCGCCAAAGTCTTTATGGCCGATTTTGAGGACTCCAGCACCCCCACCTGGGCCAACAATATCGATGGTCACATCAACCTGCGTGATGCCATCAACGGCACCATCTCTTTTAGTCAGGCCGACGGCAAATATTATGAACTCAACGACGAAATCGCCACCCTCCTGGTTCGGCCCCGGGGTTGGCACCTCAATGAAAAACATATGTTGGTCGATGGCGAACCGGTTTCCGGCGGCATCTTCGACTTTGCCCTCTACCTCTATCACAACGCGCAGACGTTGCTCGATAACGGCTCCGGCCCCTACTTCTACCTGCCCAAGCTGGAAAGTCATCTCGAAGCCCGGCTGTGGAACGAAATCTTTGTGATGGCTCAAGATGAAGTCGGCGTTCCGCAAGGCTCTATTCGGGCCACGGTGCTGATCGAAACCATCCTGGCCGCCTTTGAAATGGACGAGATTCTGTACGAACTGCGCGACCATTCCGCTGGTCTCAACTGCGGCCGCTGGGATTATATCTTTAGCTGCATTAAGAAATTCCGCAACAATCACGATTTCTGCCTGGCCGACCGGGCCAAGGTCACGATGACCACCCACTTTATGCGCTCCTATTCACTGTTATGTATCAAAACCTGCCACCGGCGCAACATCCACGCCATGGGGGGGATGGCCGCTCAAATTCCGATCAAGGGCGACCCCGAAGCCAACGAAGCCGCGCTGTCCAAAGTTCGGGCCGATAAAGAACGTGAAGCCAACGACGGCCACGACGGCACCTGGGTGGCTCACCCCGGTCTGGTGCCTGTCGCCCTGGAAGCCTTTAACGTCGTTATGCCCCAACCCAACCAAATCGACCGCAAGCGGGAAGATGTCAATATCTCCGCCCAAGACCTGCTCACCTTCGAACCCGAACAGCCGATCACCGAACCGGGCCTGCGCACCAACGTCAACGTCGGTATCCAATATCTGGGATCGTGGTTGGCCGGTAACGGCTGTGTGCCCATCTTCAACTTGATGGAAGACGCCGCCACCGCTGAAATCTCGCGCTCGCAAATTTGGCAGTGGATCAACAGCCCCAAAGGCGTGTTGGACGACGGCCGCAAGGTCGATGTGCCGCTCTTCCGCCAAATCCTCAAAGAAGAGCTGCCCAAAATCCGCGAGTACGTCGGCGACGCCGCCTTTGAAAGCGGCACCTACGAAAAAGCCGCCCAACTCTTTGACGAAATCAGCACCTCCGAAGATTTCGTTGAATTTCTGACCTTGCCGGCTTATAAGATGGTTGACTGAGCCGTAACTCGTCTTTGCTTTAACCTTAGCCTCGGATATAATATCTATCCGAGGCTCTAAAAACTTACGTATTTCCACAGGTGACAGGCGCTGACTCAAGTGCCTGTCACCTGCCTGATCTAACCTGATCTTCCATCGCTGACCATTCCCGCCAACCGAACAAAAGATGTAGCGCAGCAATAGCCCAAAGGAGTTGTCTATTGAACGATCAACCATTCTTCTCAGCCCTACAAAAGATCTATCCCAAAGATCGGTTGCTCACTCAAGGCGTTCAACTGCTGGCCTATGAATCGGACGCCCTGACGTCCTTTCAAGCCAAACCCACCGCTGTGGTTATTCCCGAAACCCAGGAGGAAGCCATCGAGACGGTGCGGCTGTGCCATCAATTCGGCGTGCCGTTTGTCGCCCGTGGCAGTGGTACCAGTTTGTCAGGTGGCTCGCTGCCGATCAAGGATGGCATCGTCATCGCTCTCAACCGGCTCAACCACATCAAAAAGCTCGACCCGGACCAGCGCATCGCCGTGGTCGAACCGGGCGTGGTCAATTTGCACATCTCGCAAGCCGCCGACCGCTACAACCTCTACTACGCGCCCGATCCCTCCAGCCAGCCGGTTTGCACCATCGGCGGCAATGTGGCCTTCAACTCCGGTGGGGCGCACTGCCTCAAATACGGTATGACCAGTAACCACATCCTCGGCCTTAAAGTGGTGTTGGCCGATGGCGAGGTGGTCGAGTTCGGCAGCGAGAGCCTGGAAGGCGTCGGCGTCGGGCCGGATTTGATCGGCCTCTTCGTTGGCTCGGAAGGGTTGTTTGGGATCGCGTTGGAAATCACGGTGCGCTTGTTGCCCAAACCGGAACTGTACCGCACCGTCTTGGCTGCCTACAACGATCTGGAGACGGCCGGCAACGCCGTGGCGATGGTCGTGGCCTCCGGCTTGCTGCCCGGCGCGATGGAGATCATGGATCGCTTAGCCATCAAAGCCGCTGAGTCGGGGGTGGACGCCGGCTATCCGGAAAATGCCGCCGCGCTGCTCATTGTCGAGTTGGAAGGCGAGGCCGAGCAGGTCGAGACCGAGTTTGAGGAAATCATGGAGGTGATCAAGGAGTCGGGTGCTTACGAGGTTCGGGTCGCCAAAGATGCCGAACAACGCCTGCAAATCTGGAAAGGTCGTAAGGGGGCGTTTTCTTCGGTCGGTCGGCTCAGCCCCGATTATATCGTTCAGGATGGCGTCGTGCCGCGCAGCCATCTAGGCAAGGCGCTGGCCGAGATCGACCGTCTGAGTCAAGAATACGGCCTCGACGTGGCCAACGTCTTCCACGCGGGTGATGGCAACCTGCACCCGCTCATTCTGTTCAACGGCCGCGAACCGGGCGCGCTGGAACACGCCGAGGAACTGGCCGGCAAAATTCTCAAGATGTGTGTCGATCTGGGCGGCTCGATTACCGGCGAGCACGGCGTCGGCATGGAAAAGCGTCGCTACATGCCCGCTATGTTCAGCGAGGTCGATCTGGAGACGATGAAAGCCATTCGCCGCCAAATCGATCCTAAGGAAATCTCAAACCGGGGCAAAATGTTCCCCGGCGGCGAAGCGCCCGCCCTCAAAATGACCGGCATGCATCCGTTAGAAGCCCAGGGGATTATCTCACGCGAATGAGCTTACAACCAACAACCCTCGAAGAATTGCAGGAAATGATCACGGCCAACCGGTCGCTGCTGCCGGTAGGCGGCGGCACCAAACCGGCCCTATCGGCTGCTTCCAACGGCGCGACCCGACTGGATATGAGCCGTCTGTCCGGCCTGATCGAGTACGAGCCGGGCGAGTACACCTTTACCGCCTACGCCGGTACGCCGGTGCGAGACATCGTCGCGGCGCTGGCCGAACACGGTCAATATTTGCCGTTCGACCCGCCGTTGGTTGAGCGGGGGGCCACGTTAGGCGGCGTGGTTGCGGCCAACACGGCCGGATCGGGCCGCTATCGCTACGGCGGCGTGCGCGATTTCATTATCGGCGTGCGCTTTGTCGATGGCCGGAGCCAGTTGGTGCGGGGCGGCGGCAAGGTCGTTAAGAACGCGGCCGGCTTCGATCTGCCCAAATTTATGGTCGGCAGCGCCGGCCGCTTCGGCGCGTTTGTCGATTTGAGCTTCAAGGTTTTCCCGGAGCCGCGCGCTTATGTCACCCTCAAAGCGGTCTTCCCCGGCCTGGGGCCGGCGCTGGGGGCCATCTCCAGCCTGTTCACTGCGCCCAATGAAATGGATGTGCTGGATTTGGAGCCGCTGGCTGACGGTCGATTTAGCCTTATTGCCAGGTTAGGTGGCCTGTCATCCGCGCTGCCGGGCCGGATTGAACGGCTGCAATCCTTCCTGTACGCCAAAACTGAAGCGGTCTCGCACGAGGTCATCCAAGCTGAAGCTGACGCGGCTCTATGGCAGCAAGTCAACGCCTTTGCTTGGGCCGGCGACGGTTTGTGTTTAGTCAAAGTGCCGATCTCGCCCAAGCGTATCCCCCTCTTGGAAAACGTAGTACACGGGCTCGCGCCTCGGCGACGCTATACCGCCGGCGGCAACATTGCCTGGCTGGCCGTTTCGGACATCGACTCGCTCGACGCCGTCCTCAATACGGTTAACCTGCCGGGGGTAGTCCTTTTTGGCCCACCCGGACGCCCTTTTATCGGCCCGCGTCCAGGGGTCTCGCTGGCCCGGCGCGTCAAACAAGCCTTAGATCCGTCAGGAAAATTTCTGGAGATTTAAATGCAACATCGTATCGACATCAATAAGTATGGGCCTCGCGGCCAAACGATGGCTGAAGCCATCCAATCCTGCGTTCACTGCGGCTTTTGTCTGGCTGCCTGTCCTACCTACAAGGTTTTGGGTGAAGAGATGGACTCGCCGCGAGGGCGGATCTATTTAATGAAGGAGGTGCTGGAAGAGAAGCTCAGCATCGAGGAGGCCCAGCCCTACCTCGACCGCTGTTTGGGCTGCATCGGCTGCGTGCCGACCTGCCCCTCCGGCGTGCGGTACGATGAGCTGATCGTTAGCTACCGCGCCTTCAGCGAGCCGCAGCGCCGCCGAAGTTTGACGGACAGCATGGCCCGCCGGATGATCGCCGAGACGCTGCCTTACCCCAGTCGTTTTCGAAAGGCGGTGGCTTCCGGCAAGGTGGGCAAACTGTTCAAGGGGGCGATGCCGGAGAAGATGGGCGCGATGTTAGGGCTGATCCCGACCGATCTGCCGGTCGATAAACCGCTGCCTCCGTTCTATCCGGCCAAGGGCAAACGACGGGCCAAAGTGGCTCTGCTTTCCGGGTGCGTTCAGACGGTGCTCGACCCCGATATCAATTGGGCCACGCTGCGGGTCTTGTCCGAAAACGGGGTCGAAATCGTTATCCCCCAAGCGCAGGGCTGCTGCGGCTCAATTATGATGCACATTGGGGAAGAAGAGCGGGCCAAAAAGCTGGCCCGTCAAAATTTGCAAGCTTTCCGGCCCAATGAAGTCGATGCCATCATCACCAACGCCGCCGGCTGTGGCTCGGGCATGAAGGAGTACGGCCTGCTGTTCAAGGGGCTGCCGGAGGAATCCGAGGCCGAGCAGTTTGCTCATAAGGTCCAGGATATCACCGTTTTCCTCGATAAGTTGGGGTTCAAACCGCCGGCTGCGCTGCCGGAGCCGCTGACGGTGGCCTACCAGGATGCCTGCCACCTACTGCATGCGCAGGGCATCCGTAATCCCCCGCGTAATTTGCTGGCCAGCATTCCCAACTTAACGCTGCTGGAAGTGGGCGATGGCGGCCTGTGCTGCGGTTCGGCCGGCACGTACAATATCGAACAGCCGGAAATTGCTCACCAATTGGGCCAGCGCAAAGTGCAGCATATTCTCAACACCGGCGCTCAAGCGGTGGTTTCCGGCAACATCGGCTGCTTGACCCAAATTCAAACCCACCTGACCGAACGTGGCATATCGCTGCCGCTGTTCCACACCGTTAAACTGCTCGATTGGGCCTACCGGCAAACGAATTAAAAATGCGCTCACAAACCCTAAAGGTTTCTGAAACCTTTAGGGTTTGTGAGTTGGCTGTACCTACAACAGGGGTTCTGCGCGAGTGACCAACTGCACCGACAGCCCCCACGGGTCGCGCACAATTGCCAGTTGATCGCCGTTGGGGTTGGTGGTGGTGTCACCCACAGCCGTGCCGCCGGCGGCAACCATTTTAGCGCGGGTGGCTTCGATATCATCGACTAAAAAGGCGATATGCAAAATGAGCGGATTCATCGCGGCATAGTCCGGGACAATGGCCGCCGGGTTGCTGTAAAATTCCAGAACAGTTCTCCTCTCTCCATCGGCCAAAAAGTGAATGTAGGGCGACTCGTCCGAACCCCGCACGATGGTCATGTCCAGATTTTCGGCGTACCATTTGGCTGACTCAACCGCATTTTCAACATTGAAGGCAATGTGTTCAATCCTCATTAATTTATTTCTCCTTTGATAGGTAAGGTATATGTGTCCAAGACATCGCTTGGACACATATATTACCAAATTTTGCCCGCTTCGTAAAAGCCGGTAGTACCACATTTAACCGTGGAACAGACAGGATTAACAGGGGTAACAACATTTCTAAAATTTATGTCAGAAAATCTTGTTAATCTTGTAAACCCTGTCTAAATTTGTCTTCAAAACAACCCTATTTTGCGCATAGTCGCCTTCCACTATTTAGCGCAGAGTAGACCTCGTAGTTTTGTTTTTATCTGAAATTGCCTATTGACAACTCGTTAGTTAGATGATAATCTAATATCATAGATATATATCTAAATAAACAGATGTATATCTAATTGAATGAAGGGATGATACAGCCCCTATTCAACTCAGTTTTGGTCAGCCTGATGTGTATGGGAATTCATTGGGTTTTTATGCGGCAAAAATTTTAATGGCCCGGAAGGAGAGACTGATGTACCTCTGGGAGAAAATGGTCGATTATTATCAAGAAAAATATCTAGAGGAAGCCGAAATGGCCCGCCAAGCCACACAGTTTTCGGAGAATAGGGATGGAAGCTGGAAAGATGGGCAGAATCCTATCTTGATGACCGGCCAAGCCACACAGTTTTCGGAGAATAGGGATGGAAGGGCGAGTCGAATAGCGGCTAAGATCGGCGACCGCTTAATATTATGGGGGTTGTGGTTAAAAGGGCGTTACCCACGGATGGAGAAGGTTTATTCATCTCAGAAATAAATCGGCGACTCTAATCCTCTAAACTCCATGATGCGACATCAGATTCTTGGCGCAATCGAAAAAATCGGTACAATGGGGGTTATGTCTAGCACCGAGTCGCCCCCTAAATTGCTGTGGGACGTAGGCACCGCCTACGATTTGTTTATGAGCCTGGAAGTGCTACACCGGCCGGAGGAGTTTGGGCTGCGTGGTGCGTGGGCCGCCGGCGTTCGATCGCGTCTACCGGCCCCGGAGCGGGAGATTTTGCAGCACACGGGTTCGTTCTACAAAGGCACGATGCTTTGGGCCTATTCTTTGCCGGCGCCGAAAGATAGTGCGACCGCGCTAAAGCATCTGGCCGAGCTGTCGCCGGAAAAGCGAATACGTATCCTTTTGTTATCTGAAGGGCTGCCGGCGGAGGTACAAACCGTGCTGGAAGGCGTTGCGGTTCGAGGCAGTTGGACCAATGTCGAACAAAAATTGGTGCGGTCGGCGTTACGGGAGCGCAATTATTCGGTCAGTCGAGTAAATGGACTGCTGGATATTTGGGCTAACCTGGCTGAGTCGGGGGACTTGTATTTGAACGCCTTGCGGACCTATCACGACGTTTTTTTTGCCGAGGAGGAGATTCGGATCCGACCGGCTCTTGAGGCCGCCGTTGAGCGCGCCCGGCAGTTGGCCGAAAAATTGGATACTCTAGAACTACTCGAGGCTTTGTCGGAGGGGTTTCGATTTGGCGACAAGCTTCAAGTGTCGGAGTTAGTGCTAGTCCCCTCATTTTGGATCACTCCTCTGATTTGTGATTTGAGAGTTTCAGCCGGAAAAATGCTGTTCGTGTTTGGAGGGCGTCCGGCCAATGCCTCGCTGGTGCCCGGTGAGGTTGTCCCTGATGCCTTGTTTCGCGCCTTAAAAGCGCTGGCCGATCCGACTCGTCTGCGAATTTTGCGCTACCTGAGCGCCGAACCCCTCACCCCGGCCCAGTTGGCGCGTCGTTTGCGCCTGCGAGCGCCGACAGTGGTCCATCACCTTCGCGCTTTGCGACTAGCCGGGCTGGTTTACCTAACTTTGGAAGCGAGCCATAAAGTCCATTATGCGGCTCGTTCTGAGGCCGTCGAAGCCATGTTTAGCGGCTTAAAGGATTTTTTGGAGCAAGATTTAATAGACCGTTAATGCCTCTTGAAGTGGTTCCAGTGAAACGAGTTCCGGCGCAGCGGGTAAGGTAAAATAGAAGGTACACCCCAAACCGGGAATCCCCCGGCTTTCGATGCCAACCTCCCCTCCTAATTTTTCGATAATCCGATGAACAATCGATAGCCCCAGACCATGCCCTCCGGCTTTGGTGCGTTTTATCTGGGTGAATGGGGTAAAGAGGCGAGCCTGCTCTGCGGCGGTCAGGCCATCGCCATTATCGCGTACCCAATAACGCACCATCCCGTTGGTCTGACGTTTTCCGCCAATTTCAACACGAGGCGGGTTCCCACCATACTTGATGGCGTTGCTGAGGTAGTTGGCCCATACTTCTTCAATCCAGGGACCATAGCCAATAGCCATCGGCCAGTGGGCAGGGAGAATGACTTGGACCTGTTTCTGATCGAAAATGTGGGCCAGCCGCTGCCGAACTTCGGCCACCAAACTCAGCATATCGAGCATCTCGGTTTCTATATCGGTGTCGCGGATGGTGGCTAACAGTAGCAACTCATTGATGATTTCATCCATTTTGTGGCTACTGCGGGCAATGGTCTCAAGCGAATCGTTCACTGCTTCCTCAGACATTGTTGCTCGGAATCTGGCGAGGAGATCAGCCAGACCAATTACCGGCCCCAGAGGAGTCTTTAGGTCGTGAGCCACGGTGTGGGCGAAGGCGTCCAGCTCTTCGTTACGAGCCTGGAGTTCGGCGGTCTGGTGGCGGAGCGCTTCGACCAGACGCGCGTTATCGATGGCGATAGCGGCTGAGGCAGCCAGGGTTTCAACCAGCGCGCGGTCATCGGCGTTGAAACACCCGCCGATTTTGTTGATCACTTCTAATGTGCCAATGACTGTGCCGCGTGCGCTGATGGGGACGGCCAGCAACGATTCAGTATGGCATTTGGTTTCGCGGTCGATTTCCGGCGCGAAGCGGGGATCGTCAGTCGCGCTGGTGATGGTGACGCTTTGGCCTTGTTCGGAAACCCAGCCGGCGATGCCCTGGCCGGGTCGTAGGTGCAGTTTGATGGGGGTGGTGGGGTGGGAGCGGTGATAAGCAGCTTGGCAAATAAGGCCCTTTTCCGGCCGGTCTGTTTTTAACCAGACGGAACTGCCTTCGGCCCCAATCGTTTCGGTCACTGCTTGCAGCAGCGTGGTCGCGATTTTCTGTAAATCCAGTGAGGCCGTAAGTTCCTGGCCGACCCTATTGAGTAAAGACAGATTTCGGTTGACTTGTTGCAGACTCAGGATGGCCTCGTGACGTTCTCGGATGAGCCGTTCTTTGACCAGCACCTGCTCGATCACCGTCGGCAGCAGTTCCAGGTAGCGCCCGTCGCCGTCTTTGACAATATAGTCGCTGGCGCCCAATTTCATGGCCTCGATGGCGATCTGCTCGTTGCCGCTGCCGGTAATCATAATGGTTGGCGGCAGCGGCCCCCGATCGGCCAGTCGGCGAATGATCGCCAGGCCATCGTAAACCGGCATATTTTGATCGACCGCGATTACGTCATAGCGGGCGGCAGCGGCCATGATTAGACCGGTTTCGCCGTCGGGAGCGAGGTCGATGGAAAAGCCGGCTCGTTCCAACTTTTTTTTGAAGAGGCGGGCCAGGCCGGCATCATCTTCCATATATAGAATTCGGATCGCGTTTGAGGTTGGCATAACTAATACCCTCCGCCTGGAATACTAACCACTGATAGAAACAGGCCGATCTTGCGAATAGCATCTGAGAAATGCTGGTAATCGACCGGTTTGGTGATGTAAACGTTACAGCCCAAATCGTAACATTTGGAAATTTCTCTGGTATCATCGGTGGTGGTCAACATAATTACCGGGATGCGTTTGGTGTTGGGGGCTTCTTTCATCCGTTTGAGAACTTGATAGCCGTTGAGTACGGGTAAATTGAGATCGAGCAGTACCAACAGCGGGGGATCATGCGGGCTGCCGGCGTAACGGCCTTCTTTAAAGAGGTAGTCGAGGGCTTGCTGTCCATCGCTAACTTGCATAATTTGATTGGTAATATTGGCGCGCCGCAGGTTTTTTTCAATGAGCCGGGCATGACCGGGATCGTCTTCAACCAGAAGAATGGTGACAGCTTGCATGTTAGCGGTCATTTTCAAGCTCCTCGGCTAGATTACGGGCAATGGCAAAGATAAAGGTCGAACCCACCTCCAACTCCGATTCGCAGTAGATCTGGCCGCCGTGACGGCGCACCAGCGTACGCACGTAGGCCAGCCCCATGCCCTCGCCTGGCACGTCTTGCCGGCCGGCCCGTCGAAAAATGTCAAAGATTTTAGGCAGATCATCTTGAGCAATGCCGCGCCCGTTATCAGAAATTCGAAAGGTGACGGTCTTAGGGGTGATCTGGGCGCTAATTTCAATCCGGCCGGGGCGAGTGGGCGTGAGATAGTTGAGGGCGTTGGCTAGCAAGTTGCCCATAATTTGCTCCATCGAGGTGCGGTCGGCCACGACTTGGGGCAGTGGGGCTAAGGTGACCTCCGTTTCCGTCTGCTCGATCTGGTGGGCCAGCGAGTTGAGTGTGTCCTGGACAAGATCGGTCATATCGATGGCTTCAGACAGCAGCTCGCGGCGGCCCAGGCGCGATAGTTTTAGAATGGCATTGATCAGGCTGTTCATACGGCTGACGGAGCTGTTGATGAAATCGAGGGCTTCCGGAATATCTTGATGAATGGCGGTGGTGAGGTCGGCTTGGTGAGCGTCATCAAGTTGGGGAAGAACGTGATCGAGTGAGGCGCGGAGCATTTCCAGACTATAATCGAGTTCACCGGCAAAGCCTTTAATATTGACCAGCGGCGCTCGTAAGTCGTGGGAAATGATGTAAGCAAAGTTTCTGAGTTCTTCGTTGGCGGCTTGCAAATCGGCGGTGCGCTCTTTGACGCGCTGTTCCAGTTTATCGTGGGCTTCTTGCAAGGCCAATTGCGTGCGGCGGTGATCGGCGGTTGTCCCCAGAATATTGGCGACGGCTTGCAGAAAGTAAATATCATCCTGAGTAAATTTTCGTTTGTGAGCGGTATGAACACTAAGTACGCCAAACGGCCATTGTTCACCGTCGACAATGACGCTAACACCGCTGACAAGTTTATGCTGAAAAAGTTGGCCCGATTCATTAAAACGGGGGTCGGTGCGCAGGTCTTCGATAATAATCGGCTTGCTGGAGAAGAGGGTGTAGCCTAGATGAGTGGTCGGGTCGGCTTTGATGGTGGCCTGGCCGATCAACGCCGCCGGCCAGCCTGATCCGGCTCGCAGGCGTAACAGGTCACGATCAGGATGAAGTTCGAGAATTTGGCAATAATCAACTTTGAGGGTCTGGGTGACAAGAACGGTAATTTCGTCAAGCAAAGGATCAAAGTCGCCGCCGGCCAACACTCGCTGGCCCAACTTGGCGATCATGGCCTGCTGGTAGGCGCGTTCCCTGAGTTCGGCTTCAATACTCCGGCATTCTGCTTCGGAGGCTTCCAGATCAGCCACCCGCTGACGCAGCCCGGCCAACTCTTCAGTAAGGTACACCGATGTAAGTTCCACTTCTTATTGTTCCTCTCCAATTAGGTCGTGAAAGCTTCGATCTTAAATTGTTATTTGGAATGAACTGTGGTACCAGCTCAAAACTTAAAGGCACAGAGGTAAAATAAGCATCTCTGTGCCTTTATTTAATTTTCCTAACGAAACGCGTATCGGTTGATAAGGTGCTAGGTGACAATTAAGGGATTTTGGCTGAAGGTGGTATTCAAATTTGTGGAGACAGGGTTTTGTTATAAAACTGAGCCGAAATTAGATTAACATACATTACTCAGAATTGGATTTGAACTTAATTAGAAAATAATTAGAAAATTTCCGTTGATTTTTCATTGCTCGATTAGGGTCTATAGAGTATACTTACTATACGTTTATCTACCCGATTTTTTACATTCACCTGCCACAATCCAACGCGGAATTGTCCCCGCCAAAAGGACGGAGAAGTCAGATATGGTTGCTGTAAAGTCTGAAATTACAACCGAAGACGCCATACAGTTTGAGAGTTGGCTTCAATCTATTTCTGGTGGACGTTCAAATTCAGAGATAGAGTTTATTCGGCGGGCTTGCGAGGTAGCTCAGCAAGCCCACCACGGTCAAACGCGAGCTTCCGGTGAACCATATTTTCAGCATTCGTTATCGGTAGCCAATATTTTGGCCGATTTGCGGCTGGATTATGAAACGATTGCCGCGGCGCTCCTGCACGATGTTCTAGAAGACACCCCGGTTACCTATCAGGAACTCGAAGCCGAATTTGGCACGTCTGTGGCCCAGTTGGTTGACGGCGTCACTAAAATGAGCCAGATTCAGGAGTATCGGGGACAGTCTAAAAAGAGTAAAAAAGAACAGGCCCAGGCCGAGAGTCTCCGCAAGATGTTCTTGGCGATGGTCGATGATGTGCGCGTGGTCTTAATCAAGTTGGCCGACCGAACCCATAACATGCGGACGCTGCACCATCTGCCGGAGCAAAAACGCAAACGCATTGCCAGAGAAACATTGGAAATTTTTGCGCCATTGGCCAACCGATTAGGCATATGGCAAATTAAATGGGAATTAGAGGATTTATCGTTCCGTTATATGGAGCCGGAGCTGTATAAACAGATTGCCCAATTGGTGGATGAACGGCGTATTAATCGCGAGCGTTACATTAATGAGGTGGCCGAGACGCTCAAGACAGAATTGCTCAATCGGGGGATCGACGCCGATGTGACCGGCCGGCCTAAGCATATTTACAGTATTTGGCGCAAAATGCGGCGTAAGGGCGTCGATTTTGATCAAATATACGATGTCCGGGCGGTGCGGGTGCTGGTGCTGGAATTGGCCGACTGCTACGCCAGCTTGGGGATTGTGCATACGTTGTGGCGGCCCATCCCGGGCGAGTTTGATGATTATATTGCCGCACCCAAAGATAACCTTTATCGCTCGCTGCACACCGCCGTGATCGGGCCGGGCGGCAAAAACCTTGAGGTTCAGATTAGAACGTTTGAGATGCACCAGGAGGCGGAATTAGGGGTGGCGGCGCACTGGCGATACAAAGAGGGGGCCAAATCTGATCCCAGCTTTGATCGCAAAATTAATTGGCTGCGCTCGCTGATGGAGTGGAAAGAGGATGTGTCCGACGCCGGCGAGTTCATCGATCAGGTTAAAGCCGAAGTCTTCCAGGATCGCGTTCACGTTCTCACCCCGGACGGCGACGTGGTTGATTTGCCCTTCGGCTCAACGCCGATCGATTTCGCTTACCATATCCATACCGAGGTCGGCCATCGCTGCCGGGGGGCCAAAGTTAACGGTCGGATTGTGCCGCTCAACTACCAGCTAAAAAACGGCGATCAGGTTGAAATCCTGACCGCTAAACGGGGCGGCCCCAGCCGAGACTGGATTAACCCTCATCTTAATTACATTAAAACCTCTAGGGCCAGATCGAAGGTTCGTTATTGGTTTAAGTACCAAAATTTTGAGAAAAACCTGTCGGACGGGCGGTTTATTTTGGAGCGGGAAATCCGCCGGTTGGGTATTCCGGGGATTAGCTTTGAAAAGCTGGCTCATGCCTTTAAGTATGATCGCGTCGATGATTTCTTGGCGGCAATCGGTCGCAATGATATCAGTACCCCCCAAATGGTTAACGTCATCAATAGCGTCATTGTGGCTGATGAACCTCACGCCGCCGAGGAGTGGCGCAACCTGATCTCACTCCCGGCTCCGTCGCAGAAAATGTCAACGGGAATTCATGTCCAGGGTGTGGGTAACTTGTTAACTAACCTGGCGCAATGCTGCCGGCCTGTTCCGGGTGACACGGAAATTCTGGGCTATATCACCCGAGGTCGTGGTGTGACCATTCATCGCGGCGACTGCCCCAACGTTCTGCGCCTGCGCGAGAAAGCCCCGGAACGGCTGATTAAGGTCGATTGGGGAACCGAGGAGGGAACTACCTATCCGGTCGACATCCAGGTTGAAGCATTTGATCGGCCCGGTCTGCTGCACGACATTACCTCGGTGGTGGCCAATGAAAAGATCAATTTGGCTACGGTCAACGTAGTTACTAAGAAACAGGAGTCAAAAGCCAATATTTTTGCAACGCTGGATATTGCTAACATTGACCAACTCAGCCGAGTGCTGGCCATTATAGAACAGTTGCCTAATGTGATTGAGGTCAGGCGACGCACGTGAGATGTGCTTTCTTAGTAGTAAATTAGTACTAATCCATACCCTTATAATCCTCTTTGAACTCTAATTGTTCGCTAATTTTATTCTTATAACCTCTCATAAATTTTACTTTTCTGATATACTTAAAGATAACTGACGACATTTTCGACAACGTCCAGCCCTGAAATTTGTTTATCTTGTTAAAATCTTCGATCCCAGTAGCAATACCTGTTAGTAGAGGAACTTGTAATGTCAGATTACAATAAGCCGAAAGCTCAACTCATTGAGGAATTGGCCTTGTTGCGCCAGCGAGTGGTTGAGTTGGAAGGCCTGGTAGAAACCTTCTCTGTTGGGGCTACCTTTGTCCCGGCCGAACTCCGGTCAAATCACTCCCCGGATGTTCCAACAGGGACGACTGACTCCCTTCATCAAAAAATTGAACAAATAGAACAGACCTTGGCCCGGCGCGTTGAGGAGATGACGGCGCTGTACGATATTTCCCTCAATATTACCGGCGAACTTGGCAAAGATGACCTGCTGCAAAATATTGTGGAACAGGCGGCCAAACTGCTAGGAACGGGTATGGGCCAGATCCATCTTTTGGATCCTGACCAACAGCGCCTTGAACTCATCGCCAGCTACAGTAGCCTTGAAAACAAGTATGATGTTAACGTTTCTGTAGGAGAAGGCGTGACCGGTCAAATAGTGGTGACCGGCCAACCGATGGTGATTGCTAACTACGAAAAATGGCCCGGACGGTTGGAACGACTGGCTGTAAAAGTGGGGCGGATCATGGGCGTTCCGCTCAAGCGAGGCCACAAAATTATTGGCGTTCTCAAGGTGTTTGACGGGCCGGAGAAACAGGGCACATTTGATGCCGAAGATGTGCGGTTATTAAATATGCTGGCAGCGCAAATAGCCATCGCCTTGGAGAATTCGCAGCTTTACCGCAAAATGCAATCCCGCGTAGAGGAACTGGCGACTCTTAATAGCGTTAGCCAGGCGATAAATTCTACTTTGGATTTACAAGAAACGTTGACTTGCATTACCGATCAGATTGCCTTGCAACTTGATGCGGCGGCCGTTTCCGTGGCGTTGTATGATCCGGATCACAACGAAATATGGTTTGCAGCGGCCTCGGGCCAGGGGTCTGATTTTGTGCTAGATAAGCGGCTGGCGATAGGTCAGGGGATTATGGGCTGGGTTGTCCAACACAGCCAATCGGTCTTAATCCCAGATGTGTCTCAGGACAAGCGTTTCTATGAAGAGTTCGATAAGCAGCAAGACGATTTTAGCACGAAGTCAATATTATGCGTACCTTTACAAGCTCGTGGTCAAACAATTGGGGTAGTGGCGGCGCTGAATAGAATACATAACAACGCCTTCAACGAGGACGACCTGCAACTATTAAACTTGATCGCTGCCCCGGCTGCCGCCGCCATCGACAACTCACGCTTGTATGAACAATCTCAACAAAAAATCAAAGAACTACAATCGGCCGAAATAGAATTGGCCCAACGAGCCAGACAGTTGGAATTGATCAACCATATCGGCCGGCAAATTGCGTCTGAATTGGAATTAGAATTATTGTTAGACCGGGCCGCCCGGTTAGTCCAGCAGTCGTTTGATTACCACCATGTGGCCCTCTTTTTGGTTGAAGAAGGCCGGCTTAAGCTCAAAGCCGTGGCCGGGTCTTACCAGGCCTATTTCCCGACCGGACATACCCAGCCAATAGACGCCGGTATCAATGGTTGGGTGGCCCGCAACGGCGAAAAGCTGGTGGCCAATGATGTAACTCAGGAATCGAATTATACTAGTTTAATTAGAGAACATACGGTGACGCAGTCAGAGTTATGTCTACCCATTAAGGTCTTGGAGCAAACTGTCGGCGTGATGGATATTCAAAGCCCGGCCCTCAATGCGTTTAATGATAATGATATCATTGCAATGGAAGCCTTGGCTAACCAGGTGGCTGTAGCCGTCCAAAACGCCCGGTGGTACCAGCAGGCCAGGCAAGAAATTATCGAACGAAAACAGATTGAGCAGAGTCTGCGTGAAAGCGAGGAGCGATTCCGGCAGGTTATTACCTCAATTAGCGATCATATTTATGTTAGCGAAGTTGGCCCGGACGGTGAACGGATCAATTTTTACCACTCGCCCAATATCGAAATTTTGACCGGCTATCCACCGACTAGATTTGCATCCGATTGGCATTTTTGGCCCTCAACCTTGATTCATCCGGATGATCGCTTCAGGGCGGCGGCTCAAGCCTCTAAATTAAGCCAGGGGCAAAATAGCGAGGTTGAATATCGTCTAAAGCGGGCCGATGGCGCTGTGATTTGGGTTCGTGATAGCGCCAGAGTTGAATTTAAAGATGATCGAACAACCATTTTTGGCGTTGTTGCCGATATCACCGAACGCAAGCAGCGTGAGCGTGAGTTGGAAATCATTGTGGCTATTGCCGATGCCCTGCGTACCGCCGCCAGCCGAACCGACGTTGTGCTGGTGGCTTTGGATAAACTGCTCGATTTGCTTCAGATGGAAGGGGCGGCGCTGGCGATTTTTGATCCGGCTTCTAAACAAACCGTCATTGAGTACGCTCGCGGCGTGTGGGCCGGTCTGCCTGAGAAATATATTTTGTCTCGTCATCAGGAACAAGCCTATTTATTCGCAGACGGCCATCTTTACGTTAATAATGATGTCCAAAACGACCCGGAGTTGACCTGGCCGGTTGAGTTTAATGTGATCAAGGCTGTGGCCAGTATTACGTTGTCCATCCAAAACGAGCGAATTGGCTCATTGTTGGTGGGCCACCGGCACGAAATTACTGCCGATATGGCCTCGCTGCTGACGACAATCGGCAATATGGTGGCTAATGCGTTTCGGAGAGCCAGCCTCTTTGAAGCCTTACAGCAATCTAATGAAGAATTGGCTCAGGAAAGAGCTTTACTGGCTCAACGGGTTGAAGAGCGCACGGCTGAACTACGAGCGGCCAACGCCGAATTGGCCCGGGCCGCCCGGCTCAAAGATGAGTTCATGGCCAATATGAGTCATGAACTCCGCACGCCTCTCAATGCTATATTAGGCATGTCTGAAATTTTGCGCAGTAATGTTTACGGACCATTAAACAGCGAGCAAATCAGCGCGGTTCGCCATATAGAAGATGGAGGCACGCACCTGCTGTCGCTTATCAACGATATCTTAGATTTATCCAAGATTGAGGCCGGGAAGCTGGACCTGCTATTAAGCCCGGTATCTGTGCCGGCTGTCTGTCAAACCTCGTTACAGTTTGTTAGACAGTTGATCCATAAGAAGGATATGAAGGTGGTGCATAGCTTTGATAACAGTGTCGATATCATCACGGCTGACGAACGACGACTAAAACAAATTCTGGTCAATCTGCTAACTAATGCCGTCAAGTTTACGCCTGAAGGAGGCCGTATTGGCCTGGAAGTAGAAGGAGATATGGCGTTAGGGGTGGTTCATTTTATCGTATGGGACACGGGCATTGGCATTTCTGAAGACGATATGCGCCGTCTATTTAAACCGTTTGTTCAGATTGACAGCGGGCTTGCCCGCCAGCAGGACGGCACCGGTTTGGGCTTGTCTTTGGTATACCGCCTAACCGAGATGCACGGCGGCAGCGTACAACTGGAAAGTACCGTTGACTGGGGTAGCCGTTTTACGGTATCGCTGCCCTGGTTACCGGCCTATGCCGGTCAAATGCCCGCCGGGCAACCGGAGCGCCTATCCGATGAGTCGGAGCAGGTTTGTTCACCACCTATCACCATACTTTTGGCCGAAGATAACGAAAGCGCCGTAGCCACCACGCAAGCGGGGTTACAACATTACGGTTTTCAAGTTGTTGTTGCCCGGAACGGCGTCGAAGCGGTGACGCTGGCTGCAGAAATACAACCGGATCTTATTTTGATGGATATTCAAATGCCCGGCATCAATGGGATTGAAGCGATCCACCGGATTCGGCAAAACCACTCACCCTTGACTACAACGCCGATCATCGCCTTAACTGCCCTGGCCATGCCTGGCGACCGCCAGCGTTGTATTGAAGCCGGGGCCAACGAATATATCTGTAAGCCGGTTGGCCCCTCAAGTTTACTCAAGTTGATTGACGCTCAGCTAGGGCAAAAAATCCAGCCTTAAAAAAATCTAACATATATTGGTCAGTTTTCCCCTTCCGGAATACTCATTTTTCTTATTAACGATGTTCAACTTTGAAATCGATAAAAGGTTACACCATGCCCAACAATACCGTTCTCATTGTAGATGACCAACTTAGCGCCCGTGAGGTTCTACGCGGCCTGCTTACCGGACAAGGGTACCACCTTGTCTTTGCCGCCAGCGGTGAAGAAGCCCTACGGCTTGCCCGGCAATCGATTCCCGATGTCATTTTGCTGGATGTGATGATGCCTGGTATGGACGGCTTTGAGGTTTGCCGGCGGGCGCGCAGCGACCCACAGTTGGCCGAAGCCCCTATCCTGCTGGTCACCGCTCTCGATGATCGCGACTCTCGGCTGAAAGGTATCCAAGCCGGGGCCGATGATTTTATCTCGAAACCCTTTGATCAGCACGAACTACGGGCTCGCGTCCAGACTATTGTCAAACTTAATCGATACCGGCGATTGCATACAGAACGAGCTAAATTTGAATGGCTGGTTGACAGAGCTAACTTTGGCCATTTGATTTTGAATGACGCCGACCAGATTGTTTACGCCAATATGCAGGCGCGCCTGTATCTGGAAATCCCTTTAGATGCCGAACTGCCGATTTTGGATACTTTTCCTGAGTTGGTTAAGAAATATTACAACTGCGAACCGCAAGCGGTGTGGAATCAGTGGCCCAACTTAATGGTTTCTAGTGGTCCGGCTTATCTGGTTCGGCCTGCTACCGACACCAGCGAGAGTCTCTGGCTGCAAGTTGAACAAATGGCTATGGCTTCAGATGTCGCTGAAAAGTACTTAATCAACCTGCAAGATGTTACTGAAGATATGAACGCCAAACGCCTTATGTGGACGTTCCATGCCCAGATTGGCCATAAGCTTAGAACTCCGGTGATGCTCGTCTCCGGCTCGTTGGATATGCTCCATGCCGATAAAAACCTGCTCTGTGAAGATCACAAATCATTGGTTTCGTCTGCCTACAAAAATGCGCTGCGGCTACAGAGCGAGATTCAAGATATACTCCAATACCTGGACACGTCCCACATTGCTACGCCGGCTGATGAATTGTGCGATGTAAATGAGATCGCGAACATTGTGGAGGTGATCAAGACCGATTTGAACTTAGAGTCGGTTACGGTTGATTTCGACGAAAATCTCATCGATGCTAGCTTTCTTCATCTGCCGCTCTCTCGTCGCGCCATAGAGACAATTTTGCAAGAAATCCTGGAAAATTCGCTCAAATTTCATCCCCACGAAGCTCCGCTCATTGCGCTAAAAATTTCAGAGCATGATGGTCAAATTCGAATTCAGATTCTTGATGACGGGTTAAATCTACAGCCGGAACAGTTATCTAAAATATGGTATCCTTACTATCAGATCGAACGCTATTTTACCGGCCAGGTAAACGGCATGGGGTTAGGGCTGGCATCGGTGGCCAGCCTGGTTTGGGATGTGGGTGGCGCTTGCCACGCCTATAATCGGGGAGATGGCCCCGGTTTGGTCATAGAATTGGTTCTCCCGATAAAGGAATGCCTATGAAAAATGCAAGTACTATCCTCATAGTGGATGATCAGGAAAGCTCCCGCCAGGTTTTACGCGGTCTCCTGATCAATGACGGATATAATCTGGCTTTTGCCACTAATGGCGAAGAAGCACTAAGACAAGCTGAGGAGCTTATGCCTGATCTCATCCTGCTCGATGTGATGATGCCCGGCATGAATGGCTTTGAAGTGTGCCAAAAACTACGGCTGGATCCTAAACTGTCGGAGATACTCATTATTATGGTCACCGCTTTGGATGATAAGCGGTCGCGCCTGCGCGGGTTGGAGGTTGGCGCGGATGACTTTGTGAATAAGCCCGTTGACGCGGCAGAACTCAAAGCCAGAGTCAAAACTATCACCCGTCTCAATCGCCATCGCCGGCTCCGTTCGTTGGAACTTCAAGCCGAGCGGGATCGCACTCGGGCCATTTTAGAGGCGTTAGGCGAAGCAGTAGTGGTAACTGATATTGATGGTTACATCCAATATCTTAACCCCGCAACCGTGGCCTTAACCGGTTTTTCGGTCGAAGAGGCCTTGGGACAAGATTGGCGACTTTGGCAAACGGAAGAGACGCAGGTTAAGCTCAAAACCCAAATCCTGACTACGCTGTTTGCCGGTGAAACCTGGTTCGGCGAAGTGATTAACCGGCGCAAAGACGGCAGTACCTATGATGCCGCTTTAACTATTGCGCCACTCTTTACCCCGGCCAACCATACCGATCCGGCCATTATGGGGTTTGTTAGCGTGCAACGAGACATTACTCCCCTAAAACAGGCTGAACGGTCAAAGAATGAATTTGTATCTAACGTCTCGCATGAGTTGCGGACTCCGCTTTCAGTGATTACGCTCTTAAGTGATAACCTTGACGGCTTGTACGATCGTCTGGATGATGCCAAACGCCGTAAAATGATCTGCGATATCCAAAAGCACACCGAGTCGTTAAATAACCTCATCGGCGACGTTCTTGAAATTTCGCGGATTGACAGCGGTCGTATTGCAATGGATCGTGAGGTTCTAAACCTGACTCAACTGGCCAAAGAACAAGTTGAAGAGATCCTACCGCTGGTCCACCAAAAAGGTCAATCGATGCAGGTCATGGGCAAAAAACCGTTAAATATCTTAGGTAATCGGGCGCAACTTCAACAGATTATCCGCAATCTATTAAACAATGCGATCAAATATACCCCGGATAACGGCGAAATTATCTGTACTTGCGCTCTTTTATCCGTACCTGACCCGAATGTTGGCCCGGAATTTTACCGCCAATGGCCGGACTACAGTGAGCTAACCCCAGGCAAGTGGGCCACCCTCCGGGTTATCGACAATGGGGCGGGCATTAAAGACGATCATGTCCCGCACGTTTTTGAGCGTTTCTACCGGGCCAAGGCCCAGCAAAATATTCGCGGGACTGGTTTGGGCCTGTCGATTAGCCGTGACTTGGTCAATCTCCATAACGGGCATATCGCGGTGGCTTCAAAACTGGGGCAGGGATCGGTTTTCGCCATCTATCTCCCTTTGATTAAGGCCCAATGAGCCTATCTTTGAATAGTTTACTCCTGTTACGGTTTTCCAAAGAAAGGAAATACCACATAACTGTAAACCAGGCAGCCCACACAAATATCAAAAACCGACTCCAAAGTAGCAAAGCCCATCAGGATCAACGCTACCGTTAGACTGGCGAATGGAAAGAGATAGAACAGCCCGGTTGCTGTTACCGCAAATAGAAACCCCACGCGTGAGGCAAATATTTTTGGGGCCTTATCAATTTGTTTATCGGGCCAGTTGAAAATGTGGGATAATTGGTGGGCTAACCAGCTAAAGGGGCTGTAACTGACGGTTGTAAACGCCCGAATGAAATAGTCAATGGTAATGAGGATCAAAAAGTAGTTCAGGCCGGTCAACGCGTATAGCCCAATCATCAGCGCCATCATAAAACCGGTTATTCGAACGACGTTTTTGCTGACTCTTTGGGTTGAAATGGGGCAAATCAAGGCTTGCATACTTCTTCCATAACCTTTCTAGATCTTTATGATCAGTCAAGAGTCGCTCTCTAAGTAAGCCGGGCCTGTTTAGGCCGGATCGAAGAGGCGTCTTGATCTTTTGATAATGTTAATGTTGATTTGCTCAAGTCTACCCATTTGCTGCGAAAATCCAGCGAAACAACTACGAAAACAACAAAAAAGAGGCCCGATCAAAGCGACCGGGCCTCTTTTTTGTTGTTTTGGATCTAAATGGCCGTTTTGCCATTGGTGGCCAACGTCGAGTTCAACGCTTGGCCGTTGATCGGGTCCAAAGAAGAGTCATCATCGAAAATCGCCCCGGCTTGATCGGGGTCAAAGGTGTCGGGCCATCTGGTTTCTCGGTTGTACCTAACCCCGGCCAGTTGGGCCTCATCGAGGATAGCATTTCGTAAGTTAGCCCCATGCAAGTAGGCCCGTTGCAAATTGGCGTGCTGAAGATTGGCTTCTTGCAGCCGGGCTTTCTGTAATTTAGCCCCGCTCAATTCAGCCGATTGGAGATCGGCCCTTTGTAGGCGAGCACTCTGCAAGTCGGCCTCCTTAAGATTAGCCGCACGTAAGTTGGCGCTACGCAGGTTGGCTCGCTGTAAATTGGCGCTTTGCAGTTCGCTTGCTCGTAAATCAGCTTCCCACAAACTGGCCCCGCGTAGATTGGCGCGATGCAAGTTCGCGCCCTCAAGGTCCGCGTTCCACAGATCAACACCTTGCAGGTTGGTGCCGCGCAAATTCGCATTAGCCAGGACCGCTTCTCGCAAATTCGCGCCCTGCAAATCGGTTACTTTTAGATGCGCTTTGGCCTCGTTTAGAAATAGTTCCAGCGCGCTACTTTCCCAATGGCTGGCCCCTTGCAGTTTGGCCCCCCGTAAGTTAGCTTTCGACAGATTGGCTCCCTGCAAACAGGCCCCGCGTAGGTCAGCATTGACCAACCTAGCTTGCTGTAAATTGGCCTCCGGCAGGCTGGCCCCCTGTAGGTTAGCGCCGTCCAATATCACTGTGATAAGATTAGCTTGCGGCAAATAAGCATTTTCAAGATGGATTTCTGTCACGTTCTCGCGGTTAAGTCGCCGGACATTGCCGATGATCCGGTACGTCGCTTCATGGGATTGCCAATTCAAATAATCATCAATCTCTTCCTGATACCGCCTCATCTCCCGTTTCTTATCTCCCAGCGAGTCGAGCCAGTAGACAAAAACACCAATAATCAACAGATCGAGCAGCATTCCGTGGGACTCGACCAAAACATTTTCATAAAAGCTGGCGCTGTAGTAGGGAATTGATAAACTGACCACCAATAATAGGGCCGCAAAAAAAACAAGCAAGGCCAATTCAATGGGGTTGTCGGCCGACAGTCGTTCGAGGCGATCTTTGAGAGAGGAATACAACTTGAGGTAAGTCTGTTTGTGAGTCATCGTGTCCTTTTCCTGGTATAGTCTAAGTGAATTGGGAAATCTATTGGTGATGTTTCGGAATCATAAAGCTAGCCTTATGATTCCCTGATTTATTTGTTCATTTACAACAAGTTTGGCCTGAGTAGTAACCTTGTCTTTAAGTGTAACACAATTGCCTGTTTTATACTACGTTACCATTTTCCTGCCCTTATTAATCTAACCGATAACCGCCAGCGCCTGCGCCAAATCGGCGATAATGTCCGAGGCATCCTCCAGACCGGTGGAAAATCGGACCAGATTAGGCTCAACCCCCGCCGCTCGGAACTGTTCATCCGTCAGCGTGCCCGCCCACATGGCCGCCACGTGAGCCGCCAGTGTTTCATACCCGCCCAGACTAACCGCTTGATTGATCAACTTAAGCCGGCCCATAAACTGCTCTGTCTCTTGATAGCCGCCTTTGATTTGAAAACTGAGCACACCCCCACACCCGGTAGGCATTTGCGATTGGGCTAGTTCGTGCTGGGGATGGGAGGCCAGACCCGGATAGTGAACCTGTTCCACCCCAGCTTGTCCGGCCAAAAATGTGGCGACAGCCAGCGCTGTTTCGTTATGCTGCCGGACCCGCAGCGGCAGGGTGCGCAACCCGCGCAGCAGCAGCCAGGCATCGAACGCGCTCAAGACCGATCCCACCAAGAGGTGCGTACTCCACACCCGTTCAACCAACGCCTTCGAGCCGGCCACCACCCCCGCCGTCAAATCGTGATGCCCGCCTAGATATTTGGTGGCGCTGTGAACCACCAAGTCAACGCCGAACTCGAGCGGGCGCTGGTTAATCGGGGTGGCAAAGGTATTATCGACCACGGCCAGAATACCTCGTTCTTTGGCCAAAGCCGCGGTCGCATTCAGATCGGTCAGGTGCAGTAGGGGGTTGACCGGACTCTCCAGCATCAGCAAGCGGGTATTGTTTTGGATGGCGTCAGCAAACGCGGCCGGGTCAGTCTGATCGACAAACGAAGCCGTCACGCCAAAGCGCGGCAGCAGTTCCGACAGCAGCTTGGTTGTGCCCATATAGTGGTTCTGCTGGGCTACGACGTGGTCGCCGCCGGTCAACAACGCCAGCATCGTGGCGGTGATGGCCCCCATACCGGACCCCGTGACCAGGGCGGCCTCCGCCCCTTCTAATTGGGCAATCGTCTTTTCAACCCGTTGGTGAGTGGGGTTGCCATAACGCGTGTAGTAGCGCGGATGGCGCGGCTCGGTGGCCATCTCCGCAAAATCGAGCGCATCGCGCGCCAGAAAGGTGGTAGTCGGGTGAATGGGCGGCGCGATGTTGGACAGATCGTCCACTCCGGCATCGCCGTGGGTCACGATGGTTTGGAACTTACGAGGTTGAGCTTGGTTGTCCATTACTGATCCTTTTATCTGTTTTGGTGGAATTGAACGGCTTTTTGAGGGTGCAGATGAATCGGCGCTTTAGGGTTTCAGGTTATCTCCCACATGATGCCCGCCGTCCCGGCATTGATCACCACCGAGTTTCCAATCTGGGCTTGCTGACCGGCGCTCTCGTGAATGTGCCCACACACCACCAACTGCGGCTGCTGCTGCTCGATTACCTCCCGGATGGCGATGCTGCCCAAATTGACGCCGCGTGAGGACAGATCGACCACGCCTTTTGGCGGTGAGTGAGTGACCAGTACACCGCCGGCCGGACAATCGGCCAATAGCCGGCGAGCCTCATCCTCGCTAAAATCATAGCTCCATGAGCCAAAGGGCGTAACCGGGATACCCCCACCGATGCCGAAAAAATGGATACCTTCTATTTCAATGCCGCTGCCGTGTAGAACCTGGGCGGTGGGCCAAGTTCGACAGGCCGCTTCAAGCTCTGCCGTCGATTCAGCATTCCCGGGCACCAACACCGCCGGTTTATCAATCGCCTTCAGCATGCCGATGGCCGTATCGATGCCACGCCGCAGATTCCCGAAGTCGCCCGCACCGATAACGATATCAGCCGACCGGGCCAGCGTTACCAACTGTTGAGCCGCCGCCTCATTCGCATGTAAATCGCTAAACAAAAGTAGTTTCATTTTCTCTCTCTAAGTGCCCTACCTAATTTAGAAACTCACTCGCAAGCCAATTACACTTGCTCGGCTTCCTCATCAAACCGATCCACTAGCATCAAACTGACGTAACTTTTCTCTGGCGCCTAACCAGCGCCAGGCCGGTTGTACCTCATCAGCCCCGAAATATTTGATCTCCGCATCAAAGAATATCTCCGACAGCTTGGCCGCCCATTGGTGCCACCGCTTATGGCCGACAATCGCTATTTTCTCGAAATCATGACGGTGCTTCGCATCAAATTTCATCTCTTCCAGCAGCGCGCCGGGTTCAATCCCGTCAAACTCCTCAAACTGCATAAACAGCTTGAGCTTACCAACCTTGTCAAGACGTGTCTCGATCAGTGGAATAAGCCTCTGGTAATCTTCCTTGGTTAACTTCGAGTCGATTTTAACACCAATCACTTTATCTCCGGCATCATAAATCTTCATCCTGTACCATCCTTTCTATGAACTTATACGTTGTCCTCTATTTATTATAAGTCCATCTAGGTCTCGCGCCAATACCAATTTGAGCGGTTTCGTTCTGTCAGTAGGTTAATTTGACGTCGTTCGATAATCGCCTGGGAATAAACGTCGATATAGCCCACTTGGAAAAAAACTCTTCTAACCCGCTTGGTCGAAAGATTATCTTTTCGAGTAAGTCAAAATAGCTGCCGTTGAATTATAATTTGTTAAAACGCCCTATTGATATATCCTTATACTATTTCACGATTCCGTTTTTGGCGATATGAGCCGGGAAATAGCCCGCCGGGTCGAGGCGTCGGCTCAAGGAAAGAAGGTAGACACCATGCGAAACGAACGTAAAGTCTTAACGCGAAAGAATCTTTATGCCCTGCCGCTGGCTTTGGGGCTGCCCCTCACTGTAGGTTTAGCCGGCGCAATCGCCACCAGCCGCTCCCTGGCGACCTGGTATCGCGATTTGAAGAAACCGGCTTGGAACCCGCCTAATTCGATTTTTGGGCCGGTTTGGACGACGCTATATCTGATGATGGGCTTGGCCTCTTGGCTGGTCTGGACCCGGCGCGATCAAGATGAGGCTGCGGCCGGCAGCGCCCTGACCTGGTACGGTCTTCAACTTGGCCTAAATGCCTTTTGGTCGCCGCTCTTCTTCGGCCTGCGCCGTCCCGATTTAGCTCTGTTTGATATTGCGGCGCTGTGGAGCGTGTTGCTGGCGACTCTGTTCAAATTCGCTCAGGTGCGGCGGACAGCCGCCGCCCTGCTGGTTCCCTATTTCCTGTGGGTTAGCTTCGCCGCCACCCTCAATGCCGCCATCTGGTGGCTCAATAGAGGAAAGTAAACCCCAAACCTCAATCTTCTATCTCAGTCTTCACCCAGAAATATCTCGGCCTGCTTCTCCCCCTCGGCCATCAACATCTCGATAAACGATGGGCTGCGATCCAGCTTGGAGGCGTAATCCAACGACTCGCTCAACTCCGGACTCATTGTCAGAGTGCGGACGGTGACGATTTTGTACTGTTCAGAGGGCAAATGTCCTCGTTCGATCCACTTATTAACATCGGCGATGAACTTGGTCTCCTGTCCCAGTGATAGATTAGCCGCCAGCTCATTGTCGCGGTCCTGGATGTCGGCTACGGACTTTGGTTCGCTTGAGCGGGTAGTGGGATTCAGTTGGATGACCCAAATCTCGTCGGGTTTGTCGTCTGTCGTTTCAGGGTCGGCCAGG
Source organism: Anaerolineales bacterium (assembly GCA_020634855.1). GTDB lineage: Bacteria > Chloroflexota > Anaerolineae > 4572-78 > J111 > JAGRBY01. Next base: position 323,908 of record JACKAU010000008.1, on the reverse strand, counting down.
AAATTACGGACCGGCGGATTTTGGGAGTAGACGCCATCCCAATACAAATCCTCACCAATGCGCACAGCTCGCGTGCCAAAGCCCGGAATAGCGCCCGACGCGCGCACTGCATCGACCTCTATCTCGCTCAACTTCGAGTCGAACGCCTTAAAATCGCCGGATAAGACGTTAACCGCGCCGATGAGAAGCCATGGCCGGTTAACCGGCTGCAAGGCCCGAACCGCGTCAAAATCGATATGCTTTTCCAGCAGGGCTGTATAATCGATAAACTCCTCCCGCGCCCCCATCAGCCTCAATTGGGCAATCATCGCCGGAAAGTAGGGGGCGTACGGGCTGAACCGCACATCGACGGCCAGCCAATGGCCTTGCAGCCGCAGCGAGGTGACCAGCCACGCATTAAACGCTCGCTCGGTCGGGGTGACGGCCGCGAAATCGGCCCAGATGGCATCCAACGTGCGGATCGCCTCGCCCGGTCCGCCGGTCAGTAGCCCGTACCAGGCGGCCACGGCACATAGCGCCCCCGCCGACGTGCCGCTTAGCCCCATAATGTCATAAGACCCATCGGCCTGTCGTTCGAAGATTTTTTTCAGCGCCCCAGCGGTAAAGGCCGCGTGCAGCGCCCCGCCTTGACAGGCAATTGCGATTTGCGTCATGGTTTCTCCCTCTCTAAATAAAGGTCGTGGGACAAATCACTGATTTGTCCTACTGTTATCAGACCTGCTTTAATCGAATTCATTGCTCCCCTAAAAATAGGAATTAGGGGCCGAGAGTTAGGAATCAGGGAAAGGCCAATTCCTGACTCCTGTTTCCTAACCCTTGATTTTCAATGTCGTTGCTGTACCGAGGTTCTGTCGGTTTCTCTATTGTATTGATAGATACCGTTTATTGAAAAACGCCTGCCTTGCTATGGCCGATCCCTTGGCGTAGGTTCGGCTTTGGCAGTCAACGATCGATGTTTGGTGGTCCGGCGTCTGGCGACATAATTTCGTATTAAGGTAAAACCTGCTAAAATCTAGGCGCATGTGGTTAGAGGTTGGCATCGATAAGTATGAAACGATTTGCGCGTCTTTTTTGGCTCGATCTGATTCAGCAGTTTTCCGTTATTACTAATATCCGGCGGTACCTGGCCGACAGCCGCTCTTTGGTGGTTAAAGCGGCTATGGTCGGTGTAGTCGTCTCGTTGGTTATCTTACTGCTGAGAGATATTGTTGAGTATCTGCTGGACTGGACTTTTAGCCTACCGGACCTGGCCGGAACCAACCTGATCATTCTGGCGCCGCTTTTGATCGGCGCGATGTTGGTGGCGACGTTGTCCCACTTCACCGCCCGACGTATTCCCTACATTGATGATCACGACAAAATACACGACCTACCCGACATCGAAGGGGACGGCGTTGAACGGGCGTTGGCCTTGTATGCCACTACTCGGCCCACGGTCATCCACGCGCTGCGGGCCGAAACGGGCTTGGCCAATCGCTGGCGCTATCACAGTTGGTCGCTGGTGGGGCGGAAGTTGCTGGCGACGGTGGCGACAGTGGGGCTGGGGGGCAGCGGCGGGCTGGAGGCGTCATCCGTCTTAATTGGCGAGGCCACCGCGGCCGGGTTGTTCAAGCCCCGCCCCCGGCTGGCCCGACTGGGCACGTTCGGTCACAAGTTGTTCGATTGGTGGTCGCTTGACCGGCCCGAAGCGCTGCAAACGTTGCAATTATGTGGGATGGCCGCGGCCATCTCGACTCTGGTCGGTACGCCGCTGATGGCCGCCTTTTTTGCGACCGAGGTCATCTACCGGCGCACCACTATCTACAATAAATTTTTCTACACCCTGATCGCGGCGGTCACCGCGCACGTGGTTGCCTTGCTGGTCGGAGTAGGCGATCCCTCGATTGAGGTTGAGGTCCGAGTTTTACCGCCCTTAACCCTTAACTTCTTCTTGGTGGTCATCTTAACCAGCGTCGTGGTCACGCTGGTCAGCCTGCTGTACAGCGGCATTAATCATGCCTTCAACCGGGTCTTTAAACATGTGCGTTCTATCTGGTTGCGCTTTGCCATTGGGGCCGGGCTGGCCGGTTTGATCGCCTGCCTGACGGCCTGGCTTAGCAACGGCTCTACTTGGCTGGTGCTAGGCACAGGCGAAGCACTGTTAGACCAGTTGCTCAATAGTCAGGTGCTGATCTCTGTGACCGTGCTGGCTCTGTTTGCCCGTATGCTGGCCACCTCGCTGACCATCAGTTCGGGCGGCTCGGCCGGGTTGCTGGTGCCGTCGCTGGTATTTGGGGCGATGGTCGCCAACATATTCGCCACGCTGTTTGGCCAGCCGGTGGTGCCGTTGGCTGCGGCGGCGATGGCCGCCAGCCTGGTGACCCTGGTCAAAGTACCGATCAGCAGCCTCATCTTTGTGAGCGAAGCCTTTGGAGCCAGCTATATCTTTCCGGCGGTGGTGGCCCTGATCATTAGTTCGCTGCTAGCCTACGATAATTCGATCTACCGTACCCAGCGCGATGTGGCCCGCTGGCAGGAGTTAGCGCCGGGCTTCAGTTTGCGGCGGGTGCCGGTGCCACCCATGTTCGCTGGCAAAACGATTCGCCAACTGAATATCCAGCAGCAGTACCATGTAAATGTTATTGGAATGGTCCACCCGGATGAGCATCGCGAAATTGCCCCTGAGCCAAACCTGGCGTTGGCCGCCGGGGATGAGTTTGTGATCATCGGCCCCAACGAAGCCGTCCAGCAGTTCGATCAACTGGCCCGCCGCGACCTGGCTCGTTATCATAATCTGAACTGAAAGTAATCTATGCCACTCAACTTAAAACGCCTGCTGCCGCACCGGCCGGCCAAAACAAGCAAAAACCGTAAGTTTGGTACTTTTGATGGGGTCTTTCTACCGACCCTGCTAACCATTTTGGGCGCGGTGATGTATTTGCGCACCGGCTGGGTAGTAGGCAACGCCGGTCTGCTGGGCGGCCTGTTGATTATTACCCTGGCCAACATCATCACCTTTTGCACCGGCCTGTCAATTTCATCGGTCGCTACCAACATCCGCGTCGGCGCAGGCGGCTCCTTTTCGATCATCTCCCAATCGTTGGGGCTGGAAGTGGGCGGCAGCGTCAATCTGCCTTTTTATTTGGCCCAAGCCATTTCCGTGGCCTTTTACATCTTCGCCTTTACCGAAGGCTGGCAAAGCATCTTTCCCGACCATCCGGCCACCCTGGTTTTGTTTGCCGCCTATGGGGCTTGCTACCTGGTGGCCTTTGTCAGTGTAGAACTCGCCGCCCGTATTCGCTATCCTATCCTGTTGATCGTCAGCTTCTCGCTCCTATCCGCCTTTCTGGGGGCGACCAGCTACTTTCGGGCTGAACCGCTCTACTCGCCTCAATTGTGGGGTAACTTTCCGGACGGCACCTTTTGGGAGATCTTCGCGGTCTTCTTCCCGGCGGTTACCGGTGTGCTAGCCGGCGTCAACTTGTCCGGTACGCTCAAAAAGCCGCGTTATAGCATCCCGCGCGGGACAATTGGGGCGATTGTCGTTAGTTATTTGGTCTATATGGTTTTGGCCTACTGGACCTCGATAGTAGCCACCCCCGAGGAGTTGGTGACCAACTTTACGGTGATGATTAATAAAGCCGCCTTTGGTTGGGCTATTCAGGCCGGGATCCTGGCGGCCACCTTTTCGGCGGCGTTGAACTCACTGGTCGGCGCGCCGAGGGTGCTGCAAGCGATGGCAGCGCACGATATCATGCCGCTGGGCAAGTTTCTGGCGAAGGAGACGGCGGCCGGCGAGCCGCGCAATGCTATGGTCATCACCGGTCTCATCGGCATTGGCACGCTGCTGTTTGGGCTGGGCGGCAACGGCCTGAACCAGATCGCGCCGCTGATGACCATGTTCTTCCTGATCACCTACGCCGTCCTCAACTCGGTGGTGCTACTGGAGCAGTCGTTGGGCTTAACCAGCTTCCGACCTCTCTTTCGCGTACCACGCCTGGTGCCGCTGATCGGCCTGGTCGGATCGGTCTTTGCTATGTACCTAATTAACCCCACCTTTAGCTTGATTGCAACCGTCGTCATCTTGGCTCTGTACGAATACCTGAGCCAGCGCCAACTGACCGCCCCTTGGAGCGACGTCCGCAGCGGTATGTTTGTGACCGTGGCCGAATGGGCCGCCAAACGGGTGCTGAGTTTGCCATCGGGCCAGGATCGGGCTTGGAAGCCGAGTTTACTGGTGCCGATTCAGTCAGCGGCCGCCCTGCGCTACAGCTACCGTTTTTTGGAGGCGATTACCCAGCCTAACGGCTCATTGCATATCATTGGCGGCTACGAGTCCGGCCAACGCGAGCAGATGGCCGGGCTGTTATCGTACGAGCAGGCCTTTGCCAAGGATGGTATCTTTGCCCGGGTCGCCTTGGTCGAGGCGCGCCGCTTTCGATACACCCTCCAAACTGCGATGGAAGTTTCCACCAGCGCCTTCTTCCGGCCCAATACCCTATTTCTACCCATCCTACCCGATAGCGACGAAGAGAAGTTACAGTTTATCGTTGATCGGGCCGGTGAAAACCACCTGGGCGTCATCCTCTATGTCGATAATCCTAACACCGCCCTGGGTCGCGAGCAGGTCATCAACGTCTGGATGCGCGAACAAAGCCCCGACTGGCAGGTGGGGTTGCGCCTACCCAACCTCGACCTGTCGCTGCTACTGGCCTACCAATTGGCCCGTAACTGGCGCGGGCAAATCAATCTGATCACCGTGGTTGAAGACAAAGCTCAACTCAAAAACGCTCGTCACTACTTGAACCAGTTGATGGAATTAGGCCGGATGCCAACGACCACCCGCCCCATCGTCGCTGCCTGCGCCTTCGAGGCTTTCCTGGAGCAAGCTCCCCAAGCCGATATCAATATTCTCGGCTTGCAGCAACGCGTTAACCTGGCCTTCTTGGAACGTATGATGAACCAAACCGAAGCCTCCTGTATCTTCGTCCGAGACTCCGGTTACGAAAGCGCGTTGGTGTAAGTTCCTTAGACTGGCCCCCAGCTGTGGGCGCTAAAACACCCCCAACCAATAACCGGCCAAGCCAACCAGCAGCACAACCTGAACGGCCACGATAGCCCAATACACCAATTGAAACGACCGCTTCTGAGTTTTGTGCCGAGGCTCTATCATGAACATTGCCACATAGGCGGCTGGAGAACCACCGGCTGCGGCCAGCAACTGCAAAATCAGCTCCGGCACCCGCGTTTGTGACCCACCGGCAATACGTTTATCGTAGCGATAGACAACGATGGTGATGCCATTGATCACCACCAACCAGGCCAGCAACAGCCCCCACCAGGAAAAGCCGGGGACCCAGACGGTCAAAACTACCACCATCACCGCTATTAAGCCGAAGATGATGATGCCGAAGCGGGTATACGGATTACCCCACCACGATCGTCGGGTGCGCCCAGGCGGTCGCGACCGGGGTGGGGGTGACACAGTTCTACTCATAGTACCTCTCCTTTAGAAGCAGTAAAGTTTGCAATGGCCCTCTATTTTCGCAATCTTTAGCAATTGCGCAACTATGAGCCTCTATTCGGTCATCATCCGCCGGGCTTCTATTTACATTTTAATTTGAGGATAATTCAATGATGCAAGCAATTAAGCCAGCGTGGCCGTGGCTTCCGTGGCGAGGACGCCTTCGTGGTTGGCGGCCCAGAGGATGACCGTTTGTCCTTCACGCCGGCCGTTGATGGTGAAGGGGTGAATGTCGAACAGAGGACTGACGGCCCGGAAGGAGAACTGCTTGATGGTTTCGTTGGGTAGATGTTCGCACACCAGATCGAGCAGGAGCGTGGCGATGAGCGGGCCATGGACGACCAGGCCAGGGTAGCCTTCGTGAGCGCAGTGGTCGCGATCGTAGTGGATGAGGTGGGCGTTGAAGGTAAGCGCCGAATATCGGAAGAGCAGCACGATATTTGGCTCGATTTGGCGCGACCAGTCGGCGTTGGTGGGGGCGGGTTTCAACTTTGGCGGTGGGCTGCCGGGTTGGGGCGCTTCGCGATAGACGAGTGTTTGCTCTTCGATGAGCGCGACGCCGTTGGGGCCGGAGATGGTGTGGCGCACCGGTACAAAGACTAGCTGCCCGCTTTTGCCTTCTTTGAGGGCGACATCGACGACCTCAGATTTTTTGTGAGCCGGTTGGCCGATGCGCAGTGGCTCGACAAAATCGAATTTACCGGCGGCCCACATCCGGCGCGGTAGCGGCACGGGCGGGATAAAGCCGCCGCGTTTGGCGTGGCCGTCAGGGCCGGTTTCGGACATGGGGGTGGTGGGCAGGAAGTAGAGCCAGTGCCAGGCCGGTGGGAGTTCGTCACCGTCCTGATAGGTTGGCGGTTTGTCCAACGTGGCAGCCATCCGAGCCACCGGCGGCAGGGTGATGACGTCGGTGGTTTCTTCAGTAGTACCGATCCATTGTTTGAGATGGGGTAGGTTTAGGGCTGGCATAATTCTCCTCGATTATTGCGTGCCTACCGTCGGGAAGGGGAATCTCATGACCCGGTTGCTGTCGGAGTCGGTGGTCAGGATATTGCCGTCGGCATCGATTTCGACGCCGACCGGGAGTTGGAACGAAGCCAGGTCTTGGCCGTATTGACCCCAGGTCGCCAGCACATCGCCGGTGGTACCGTCATAGGCGATGAGGCGGTAACCTTCGGGATCGCTGATGATGACCCGGCCTTGGTCATCGACGGCCAGATAGGGTTTGTTGACCACGCTTTCAGTGTCCCAGCCTTTGACATCCCACTGTAACAGCGGCGTGAAGTTGGGATCAAACTTCTGGATGCGATGATTCCAGGTGTCGGCCACGTAGATGTTGCCCTCGCTGTCGATGTCGATGCCGACCGGCTCTTCAAAACTGCCGGCCACGATACCGCCGCCGCCGAAGGTTTGTAGGAAGTTGCCGTCGGCATCGAATTTTTGGACGCGCTTGTTGCCGGTATCGGTCACGTAGAAGTTACCCTGAGGATCGACGGCGATATCGCGCGGCCCCCAGAAGTTGCCGGTTTCGGTCTCCGGCGCGGATTGGACGTTAACGAAAGTACCGATACTCTTGATAAAGGTCCCCTCGGCATCGAATATTTGAATACGATGATTCCAAGTATCGGCGACGTAGACGGTGCCATCCGGCCCCACAGCGATACCCCACGGTTCGTTGAATTGGCCGTTGTTGCTGCCCTGGCCATTGCCCCAACTAAAGAGGAATTGGCCGGCCGGGTCGAAGACCTGGATGCGGTGGTTGCCGGCGTCGGCGACGTAAATATTGCCGTTGGGCGCTACGGCCAGACCCCGGGGGGTGGTAAATTGACCATTGCCGGTACCGGCATCGCCCCAGGTTTGCAGCGCATTGAGTTCTACGCGTTTGCCTTCATACGGATCGAGACTGCCGGCGGGGGAGGTCAATTGAATCGGCCCACTTTGGTAATCCCAAACCTCGTTGAGGACGTCGTTGCGTATATAGAGGGCGAAACGATGGACAAATGGCCACTCGTTGAGATCATAATCTTCATAGTCGCGGTAAAAAATAATTTTCAACAGCTTGCGGCGATTATCGGCGGCAATGGCTCGGCGTTGGGCTTGTCCTTCAGCCGTCTCGAGTACCGGATCGGCCGGCGGCGGCCCGGTAACGTAGGTTTGCCACAGTTTTTGTAAGGTCTGGTTCTTGTAATCTTCAATCGGCCACCAGACCAGCCGGTAGTTGAAGCGGGTGTACTGATCGCCCAGATAAGGTTTGACTTTGCTCTCGTTGGCCGAGCCGACAATGACAATGGGCGAATCGAGCGCCTCGCGGGTGGGATTTTCGCCGTAGTAGACGCGGTTGGGGTATTCACGCATGTACCATTCCAGCGGCCAGGTCGAGTCGTTATCGTAAGCTACCCGGATCATTTTATCGCCGACGGTGCGGCGCGAGATGTCATCGATCTGATTGAGGGCCAGCTTAACATCGGGCGAGGCGTGGGCATAGACCAGAAGTTCATTAACGTAATCGTAATTGACGAAATTGAGCATCCAGGCAAAACGAATGGTGAGCAACGTCATAAACACAAACGCGGTGATAAACGCCACGCGCAGGGCCGCGTATCGCCCCAATTTACGTCCGAACATCCAGATCAAGCCGGCCAAAACCAGCAGCAAGATGATCCCGGCGATAAATTGGAGGGTTTCGTTAATCGATTGGAGCGATTGACTTTGAAACGGTTGGGCGGTGGCAACGGCGATCAGGCCGGCCGGAACGAGCAGTAGTGCGCCGGCCAGTAGCAGCCCGCCGTTTTTGCGGGCATCGGCCCAGTTAAAGCCGTCAAGTACTGTTTGGATCACGTGTCCGCTTAGGAAAATCAACGGCAGGGTCATATGAACGGTCAGCCAGGGCATTTTTTCGCCGGCCCAACTATAAACAACAAAGGCGATAAAGGTCCAGTAAATCAAAAATAGCGCGAACGTTCCACCGTCAGAAGGCCAGATGGAAACGGTCTCATCATCAGAATTGGCGGCGCTGGGAGGAGGCGATTCGAGTTGGGTGTGGTCCGGGAATTTGCGACGGATCAAATAGACCAAACCGCCAATGAGCCCGATTGTCACCGGCAGAAATTCATAAAGCGGCACCAGAAAGAGATAGTAGTACCAAGGCTGGCCGCCGCGTTGGACGTCTTGTTGGTTAAGCCAGTATGTAACTTCGCCGATAGTGCCGGAATAGAGGCCGCCGATGTTGGTGAAGAAGGTCGTGTGCAATACCACAAATACCGCAATCGCGGCAATGACGGCTTTGCCGATGTCCAGCCGTCGCGGCAGCAGGCTCTGCACGAACGTTGTCACAGGTCGATTGGTCCGATCGACGCCAAGTTGAATGAATAGGAGGCCAATTAATAGTCCAGCTATTAGGGTTAAGGTATCCGTATGTTCGGTCAGGGAAAAGGCGGCGGTTTCGCCTTCAGCGGTCGTGGCCGCCAGGGTATCGGCCTGGAGGACGACATAAACTTGGGCAGCCACCAGTACAAAGATTACCCCCAACAGGACGTAGCTCACCATTTGGCGACGGGCTTTGGGCAGGCTCTCCCATAGATAGCTGGCGGCGATAAATGAAAATCCGATATAGCCGTGAATGTAAGAAATCTCTTTGGTCGATAGCATCAAGGCCACGGCGACCGCGCCGATAAACAGCCAGCGAGTACCTCGGGTGCGCATGTACTGAAAGAAGGAGAGAAAAATAAGCACCGTCCAGACACTGACAAAAATGTCGTGACGAATGTAGCGGCTGTAGTACATTAAGCCGGGTGAAATCAAAATCATAAACGCGGCAGAAAGCGCCCCGATGCGGCCGAGCCAGGGACGGAACCAATAGGGCAGGATGACCAAAATCGCGCCAAACAGCGCTGTTGCAATGCGGGCGGTGAAATCATTGTCGCCGAAAAGGAAGTACATTAGGGCGGTAATATGAAATAGAAACGGACCGTGCATCAGGGGGTCGTGCTGATAGCCCTTGCCGGCGTATAGATTCCACGAGTAAAGGGTGTGTAGGCTTTCGTCGTGGCTCATAACTCGGTCGCCTAACATGTAGAAACGGGTAAACAGCGCCAATATGAAGACGGTCGCGTAGAGAATAATCTCCCAATTGAGTACTACTAGGCTGGTGATGGGCGTATCGAGCGTGATTTTTCGTTGAACGGAACTACTTTTTACGGTCATGGTCAAACCTTCGGCAATTGATATTTGATTCAGCAATTGACAATTGATAATTGATAATGGGTGCTTTAGCCGGCTCCGTAGCGCAGCCAGAGAATGGCTTGATTGCCGCGCTGTGGGCGTTGGGTGACTTCACGGTAGATCAGCCAGTTAATTAACTCTTTGGCCGGCAGGCCGACCGGCGACCAGACCGAATTAAGAGCAAAATCCTGGCCGATGTAGGCTTCACCCAGATTGGGTTGTTCGTCGTCGGCGGTGAGGGTAATCACGGCGGTAGTGTTGGGAGGGGTGATGATCGAACCGGTGGGGGTGACGTTTTTGAAGTTTCGCAACTGCCACAGCAAAGCTGGCGTCGCGCCGGACAGGGTGACATCGATCAGGTGATTGTCCTGAGCCCGCAGGAGCGATTCCTCGGAGAGCGTGTCCATCATATCGATAACTTCGGTGGAGGCCGGAATACCGGCCAGCGGCTGGTAAGCCAAATTTTCAAGCCGGCCGTAGTTGAGCCGCCATCCAAACCCGATGATAGCGATTAGTCCTAGCACCACGCCGGTTATGGCCAGCCCACGCAACGAAATCCCGGCGTCGTTTTGCACAAAGCCAAAGAAAAAGACAATCACTAAAAACAGCGCCACCGCCGCCACACTTTGCAGCCAGGCCAACTGACAAAAGCGGTCGTCAGCGCCACACACTCTGACCAGCCAGCCGGTGAGACCAATATACCCGAAACCCAGAATGATCACTCCGGCCGCCAAGATGATGCCCTCGTTGCCCCACTGGCCCCACTGTTGCAAATTATCGGCCAGGGTACTCAAGGCTAATCCAGCCAATAAGGTGAGTGGAACCAAACTGAGGATGACGCTGCCCGTGGGCCGGCCAATCATCACCAAATCCAGGATGAGCGCCCCTATAAACCAGCCGGCCAAGCTTTGCTTGAGCAGATCGCGGCTGAGGAGGGCAAAGGTCAAACCGACCAACCCGGCTACAACCGTTAAGATTTCGTATAGAGTTAGCAGAAAGACCGCGTTGAAACCGCCATCGAGCCGGGGTTGAAAGGTGAACCGGCTCACCCATTCCATAAACAAGTTGGTGGTGACACTCAATCCACTCAAATTAAACATCGCCGCCGTGGAAAGAATGAGCATCGCCGCCAGTAGAAATAACCCGGCTTGTTTGAGCGCCGCAGGGAATCGATCCACTGCCTCGGTCGCGTCGTCAGAGGCGGTTTCTGACTCGATGTCATTGTTGGCGGCGGCCAAGCTCAAACCCTGATCCCATAGTTGCCTGAAGGCGGCGAGCTTAATCAGGATGACCACTGCAAAGATGACGATGATCGAATAGCCCAACGGACCGGCGGTCAACGCCACGGCCACTCCTCCGGCGGCCAGATAGAGCCAGCGCTGCTGCCCGCTGTCGCTCCAGTTGAAAAAACCCGCGAAAATCATCAACGCACCGACAGCGACGGCGATCTCGCTGTTAACCGTGCGCGATAGAAAAAGCGCGGTCGGGGAGATCGCCAACAACGCCGAGGCGATCAGCGTGACGGCCGGCCCTAATTGGCGGCGCAGGGTCAACGGCAGCAGGAAGAGAATCGTGCCAATCAAGACGGAAGCTAGCCGAGCCGTGGCGCCGCTGTCTTGAAAAAGGAGAAAGGCCAGCCCGTTCAGCGAAACGAGCAAGGGACTGTAGTTGGTCGATTGGATCGCTTCGCCGTTGGCCAGTTGAAAGGCAACCAAGCTTTGTTGGGCTTCAACATCGGACAGCGGGTAGTTGCCCAATTGCCATAATCGCAGACCAGCGCCGACGATCACAATTAACGCAATGAGAACCATCTCTACGGTGAGCCAGGCCAGCGGGTTGGTTTCCGGCTCAACCTGGCCGACAGCCTCTGGTTCGATTTCCTGATCGACTGCCCGTACTTTTGGTGAATTACGGGTGCGTGTAAGGGGTTTTTCCTTAATATTCATATTACGATTTACCAATTACAAAATTCAATTACCCAAGTTGATCAATACGCATTTCTAAGTGCGCCATCTTACCACAAAATTAGCGATTTGCCTCGTAAGAATGGTTAAAATTGATCGGGTCCGGCTTGAAAAAAGCCGCTTCGATGGCATGGCTTTCGGCTAACCCGTTGAACTGGGTCGTAGTTACATTTGAAACCACCACTACGGGCGTTGCCGCCAGAGTTGGGCTGGCGGCGGCAATGGACGTCTGCGGCATCATCGACCTGATGGCAGCCGCAGTATGGGTGGCGGTGGCGGTGGGCGTCAGCGTCGCCTGGTAGGGTTCCATTAGAAAGATACGAATGGGGCCCATCTGTAGAATTTCGAGCATCGTCGTCCGGGCCGGAGATAGCGACAGAATAACTAAAGCGATGACCACCGCCATCGCCGCGGCCCAAATCAAGCGATGGGCCGACGGTCGGGCCGGTTTCATCGTCTGCCGGCGTGATTTAAGTTCAGCCACCAAGTTTGGTGTGGTTGGGTAGGCAAAATTCTGAGCGAGTGTCTTGAGCTGAACTTCGATTTGATCCGTGGATGGGTGTGCTTTTTCAGATTTCATTCCAAACGTTCCTCAATTAAAGCCGGAAAATCTATCTCGATAACTGTGCGCAGCCGGTTCAAAGCGCGATGGAGGCGCGATTTCACTGTGCCGGGGGCAATATCGACGGCCTCCGCCGTTTCCGTAACGGATAATTCAAGAAAATAACGCAAGTAGATAATTTCCTGATCGCTTGGGTTTAGAGATCGAATAGCCTGCCAAACCGCTTGAGACTGCCATGCCTGGAGATGGATCTCGTGCGGGCTTGGTTCAATCGCGGTCGATTCCTGCTGAAACCAGCGCGTCAAATGGGCCATGTAGCGGCCCAAACTGCGGCGGCGGTTGCGGGCCAAATTAATGGTAATTCGCGACAGCCACGGACGCAGCGGACGACTCTGATCGAAGCGGTCAAGTGATTGGAAAGCCCGGATAAAAGCCTCCTGGGCGATATCTTTAGCATCGTCGCTATTCGATAACAGTAGGTAAGCCAATCGAAAAATCGATTCCTGGTGTTGCTGAACGATGGCGGTCCAGGCCGTCTCATCACCCCGGCGCGCCTGTTCGACAAGGGCTGCTTCATTCAAGTGATTGTATCCTTGATAAGGCGCTTGATAGAGGTCGGCCGGCTGGTTGCCAAACGGCAGTGCGCTTGAATTTAGATTTGTCACAATAAATACACCGTTTAAGTCAGGTTGGTTCCAAACCATGATTCTAGCGCAGAAGTTCGAATTGCCCAAGTTGTTACCTGCGGTTGCCCTACTGCAAACCGACTTACTATTGTCAGAAACGGCATGAGGTGATACAATCTATAGCGATAGAAGTTGATTTTCCCCTGATTTTTATCCTCGATGACTGGGAGTTTAACGTGGCGAAACTGACGCGCCAAGAGATAGAAGAACAGATTCGGGTGAATGGAACCACCCTATCTTTTGTAGGTCAGGATTTAAGCGGTCTCGATTTATCCACTCTGGAACTAAGTGGCAGTAATTTTAGCGGCGCCGATCTCAGCGGGGCCAACCTCAGCGGAGCGCAGGTGCGCGAGGCCGACTTATCCGAAGCGAATTTAGAAAACGCGAATTTGAGCGCTGCTAATCTTAGTGGCAGTAGGCTAATTGGAGCCAAGTTGACGGGTTCAGTCTTGAGCGAAACCTACCTACTTAAAGCCAATCTGGCTGGCGTAGATTTAAGCGGCGTCAACATGGCTAAGAGTAAGCTTGACGAAGCAAACTTGAGTGAGACCATCTTGAAAGCGGTTAACTTGGATCGGGCCTATTTAATGCGGGCGAATTTGAGCGGGACCAATCTCAGTCAGGCCAATTTGTCTCAGGCCAACTTCAAAGACGCTGACCTGGGTAACGCGGATCTGAGTCAGGCGAATATGCGGGCCGTGTTTGCCGAGGGGGCTAATTTTAGCGGCGCAATATTAAGCGATGCAACCCTAGCCCAAGCCACGTTTAGACGAGCCACGTATGATGAGCAAACCCAATGGCCCGCCGGTTTTGATCCGGGTGAGGCCGGCGCGGTTTCCAAAAAAAAGAAAAAGTGGTTTGGACTATTTTAACATCAACTAGATATCAAAATAGGGTTTACTAGTGGGCAGACGATTGATAGGATTTCGGTTTTTTGTAACAATTTTCTTTGCGGTTACCACCCTTCTGGCCTGTAGCCCGGCTCCAAATCCCACGCCCACCCCGATACCAACCCCCACCGAGCGCCCGGCCATCCCCAGAAATGACAACGTAGAGGCCCTCAACGCGGCTCAAGCGGCTTTAGCTGAAGTCGACTTTGGTTTTGCCCCGCTGCTGTTGGAAGATAGCGCCCACGTTACCCTTAAATCCGATGCAGCCGGTGAGCGAGCACGATTAACCTACCCTGAACAACCGGCCGACCCCACCCAATGGAAGACCGTCGATAGTTTTGTGTCGGCTTATGGTACGCGCTATGTGTTAAAGACGATGCCCCATGTTAGTCGCATCGCCTTGGGCAGCTTTGGCGTTCCGGCCTCGGTTGGCAGCGAGGCTGAAACGATCGAGCATTTTGCCACGTGGATCACCTTCGTTGATCGAAGTCGAGCCGTGGTCGATTTAACCCCGCTCTCGACCAATTTCGCGCCCCGACACACCCCCGACAGTATGATAACCGAAGATATTCAAATCGAAAGCATTTTCGCCGATAGACGCACCGGCATCGATTTAAACCAGTGGCAGCCTATGCTCGTGGTTGAACAGGACAACCAACTCTACTTTGTCTTAGCTAGAATTACAGTCTCCTTTGACGATTATACCTTTGCGCTGCGCCTACACCCCGTTAAACCGGCCGATCCGATGGAACCCATGCAAATTCGGCCCGGGATCATCGCCGGCGTCACGGTTAGCCGGGCGGAATTTTCGGAGTATCAAGCCATGCTAACCCAGGCCGATTCTAGCTATTTTAGAGATCAACCGGACACGCTCACCATCGAGGGCAGTCCCAACCAATCACTGACCACCGTGCTCGATCAGAATGCCGAATTGCTCTGGCATCTCATCACCAAATTCGAGCATCAAGAGCCTAACCCCAATATTCCTACGCCAACGCCCAGTCCAACCGCGACCCCCTCGCCCACGCCCACCCCAACGTTGACTCCTACCCCGCGAAGTTTGCCGCTGGAAACGTCTTAGGAACGAATTTTAATTTTACACCCCCCCAAAAGCCCATTGAATAACACTATTTCATTTGCTATACTGAAATAGTTAGAATCAGTAGATCGTAATACGCCTATCGATACGGCTTCGTCTATTCCGGAGGCGGCGGTCCCCTGAGAATCTCACTGTACTTTACCATCTCGATCAACACGGATCTGAGGCTTAAAAATCCACCGTTAGAAATGGAATAGTAATGCAATTTTATCTGTTTGCAGCTAATTTATTTACGCTGACGGCTTTTTTACTGGGGCTAAGTAATTTCTCACGCGGCAGAGACAGTTGGCGACTCTTGCCGCTATTTTTTTTGGTTATCACCCAATCGATTAGCCTGATCGTGACGCTGGCCGGCTCATCCGGCGGAACAATAGCCGACTCGGCAGCCCGCACCCTTGCGGCTCTAAATGTATTTAGCGCCGTATGTTTGATCTGGGTTTTGACCCAATGGGCTAACCTCTCCGATTTAAAGCGGCGTATGGCCTGGGTCGCAGCCGGGGTGGCCTTGTTTTTATGCGTTTTTCCACTCATTCCCAATTGGCCTATTCCATTTGAAATTAATACTATTATTGTCACGATGGTCGGTTCACTGTTAGTCTTGAGCAGCCTGGATCGATTCAGTTGGCTGCCGTTGCTGGCGCCGTTGGTAATGGCGCTGGCCGGTCTGTTTAGTCTGCTCGGCTGGCCAAGTCTGGCCTGGGGCGGTAATTTGCTGGCTTACGCCCTGTTGATTGCTGCTCTGCACACTGAGCAGATCCAGCAATACCGCCTCCATCAATTTGTGTCGCAAGGGATAGCCGCAGAAGCCGTACAGCATAGCCAGACTAAGCAGCGGCTGCTGGAAGCAACCGAGATCATTAGCGCTATCCCCAGCCTGGCCGAATCGATGACCCATCTGGTGCGGAATATGGCCTATCTAACCGACTCCGATCTGGCCGCGCTACTATTTCTGGACATTGATCGACCCAACTGGATTCATTTAGGCGCGCTTTATACCCCAGACCGATCTATCGAACCCAGTCGCCCCGCGTTTGAATTAGCCGAATTTCCTCTGCTGCAACAGGCCATCGACAGTCAACGCCCACAGTCAGTTACCCCTTACCAAAACAAAGATAAGTTAACGCCACTCTCTGCTTTATGGGCCGGTGATTATAGAGGGCCAACGCTCATTCAACCGTTAACGGCTCATGGTCGGGCAATTGGGGTTTTGATTCTGAGTAATCCTCTTAGCGGAGGGCCTATTCAATCCGAAACTAAAGAGTTATGCCGGCGCATGGCGTCTCAGATGGCGGCGATGGTTGAGGCTTATCGGTGGTATCGTCATCTTAAACAGCAACAGAATGGGATGGGGGGGCAAACCCCGCTCGACACCACCAACTACCTGGCCATTTTGGAGTCCTTAAGCGAAGGGGTAGTGGTGAGTAATATTAGCGGTCAGGTCTGGCTGGTCAACCGAGCGGCTGAACGGATTTTGGGCCGCAGCCGAACCGATCTGATCGGCCAACCCATCGGCACGATTTACGGGCAGATCGACTCCGGTGAAGCGATTGAACATCTGGCGGTCAACTTCTCGCGCCGTAACGAGCCGCTGCCGACCTTTTACGAAGATGACCAACGCGCTATTCGCGGCCAGTTGGCGCCCTGGCGAAATGCGGATCGAGAGTGGTTGGGGATTGTGGCCATTTTTAGAGATGTGACTACGACCGTCAGAGCCGATCAGGCCAGAGATAATTTCATTTCTTCTCTGGCTCAAACCCTTCGCGAGCCTCTGGCTATTATTAAAGGTTACGCCGAACTATCACTGCAAGGTCAACTGGATGAATATTCATCGGACCAGCTTCAGGTGCAGCACATTATTCATACCAGTGTTGATCGAGTCATCGAAGTACTTAATAATTCGATTCAGGTCTGCGTCCAGACCAATTATAAAATTTCCCCTCGCTTTGAAGAGATCAATCCCAACAAAGTGATTGACGAAGCCTTTCACAACGCCGAAGCGCTGGCTCAGGTACGAGACATCACTCTAAAGCGTGAAAACAAATCGGTCCTCCCGCCTATCATCGCTGATCGCACCCACATTTTCCGTATTCTAGAGAATCTCCTGTCCAACGCTTGCCGATTTACGCCGCCGGGTGGTCGAGTGACGCTGCGCACCTGGGTTCAGGAAGAGCGGGAGCACAATAAATTCATCCCCTTTCTCATCTGCACTGTGGCCGATAATGGGGTTGGCATTTCAAAGCGAGTAAGTAAACGAATTTTTGAGCCGTTTTACCGGCTTGATAATCAAAATCCAACGGAGGATCAGGGGATGGGCATGGGCTTGGCTGTGGTCAAAGAGTTAGTCGAAGCCCATAATGGCCGGGTATGGGTCGAAAGTGCGGTCGGCGAAGGCAGCGTCTTTTTTGTGGCGCTGCCCTTGTCGCAGGGATAGTCTGCGGGCAAACTGGCGATGGGCAAAGCCAATGTTCCAGTCACCTGAGTAGCGACCTTTTGACTTTACTTCGGTGGAGTCTATAATTTTCGGGTCGGATGGCAACTATAGTGACTGTGTTTAGAGGTTAAATATTCAGATAATATGCAAAACGTTGAAGAAAAGACATCAATATTAATCATTGAAGACGACCAGACGCTCCAACAAACACTGGCTTATAACCTCAATCAGGAGGGCTATGCCGTATCGGTAGCCAGCGACGGCCAAACCGGTTTAGACCTGGCCCGATCTCTCACCCCCGACCTGGTAGTGCTGGATATCATGCTGCCGGAGTTAGATGGTCTGTCGATGTGCCGTATTTTGCGACGCGAGATGGATTCCACCGCCATTATAATGCTGACTGCCCGATCGAGCGAGGTTGATAAGATTATTGGTCTTGACTCCGGCGCGGATGATTATGTTACCAAGCCGTTTGGCTTTGGGGAGTTACTGGCCCGGATTCGAGCGGCGCTGCGTCGAAAACCCAACTCGGCCATGCCCAAACAGTTAAAAGCAGACGATCTGATGGTCGATCTGGTTGGTCGCAAGGCTTTTTTAGGCCAGCGTTTGCTGGACTTAAGCTTTAAAGAATTCGACTTGCTGGCTGAATTGATGAACAACCAGGGTATTGTGCTTTCACGGGATTTGTTGTTGACCAAAGTGTGGGGTTATGACTACTATGGGGAGTCGCGTACGGTTGACGTGCATATTCGCTGGCTGCGGGAAAAAATTGAAGAAAACCCCTCAAAACCGAAACGGATTACCACCATTCGCAGTATCGGTTATCGGTTTGAGGGGTAATTGGTCGTAAAAACCGCTAAGCAGGCATTCTCTCCCAATCTGTGTTTGTTTCGTGCATCAGACCGTTATTAATGTAAATGATGCGTTCCGCTACATTAGTTGCCAGGTCGCTAAATCGTTCCAGTTCTCGCGCCATTCGAATGAATTCGTAGTTTGTTTCGCATTTGTCGGGGCTTTCGGCCCTGGCCATTCTAACCATGATTCGTGTAAAAAGCTGAGCGTACAGTTCATCAACGTCATTATCTCGCTCAGCAATTTGCTGGGCTAAGTCGATATCGCGGTTGGCGTAAGCCATCATCGTTTGTCGCAGCATCTCCATGGCGATCCCCCCCATTTCTGCCAACTCCGTTGGTTGGGCTTGGGTTGGGTTATCTTCCAAGTGGAGGATAGCCTTAGCGATACCTTTGGCCTGATCGCCCATTCGTTCCAAATCGACAATCATATTCATAACGGCAATGATGGCCCGTAAATCGCGCGCGTTCGGCTGTTGGGTACTGATAATCATAGTACATTCCTCTTCAACAGCGAAGCGTTTGTCGTTGACGGCTTTGTCAGCGGCATAAACTTCACGAGCTAGTGAAAAATCAAGTTCATCCATCGCTTTTAACGCCAACCGCAGTTCTTCCTCAACCATACTACCCATTGTTAAAATATCATCACGTAACCTATTCAATTGACCTTCGAATCTTTCTCGCATGATCGTTTTCCTCTCTTTCTTAAAAGTATTCAATGGAATTTTCCAATGAATGGTGGTAAACAATAAATCTATTTTAACACATTTTTAAGAATTTGTTAAGTGGATTTAACAAATTTGGTATAACAAATTATAATGTATCTATCAGCTCAGTCGTGATTGGAACCATTTCTATTAAATGAAGATAGTGAATTGTTAAATATACTTAAAGATTTTTTTACAGAACATTAATTTGCACTTAACTCTTTCTTTAATTCATTCATTTACAGTTTTTCGGAACATTAAATGTGTTGGCATTATCAAAAGGGGACCGGCCTGTGCAAGAAGCTACTGAAGCACTGAGTACACGTGAAAAGAAATCAATTCTGATTATCGAGGATGACGATACACTGAGACAGACCCTCGCTTACAATCTTGAGCGTGAAGGGTACATGGTTACTACGGCTGAAGAAGGACGGGGCGGTCTGGACGTGGCTCGAGACGATGCCCCTGATTTGATCATCCTCGATTTGATGCTGCCTGGCCTGGATGGCTTGTCGGTGTGCCGTATTCTCCGTCGCGAATTGGATATACCGATTATCATTTTAACTGCACGTTCCGGCGAAGTTGATAAGATCGTCGGCCTTGACTCCGGAGCTGACGATTATATCACCAAACCCTTTAGTCTGGGCGAACTTCTAGCCCGGGTTCGAGCCGCGCTGCGCCGCCAGCCCAAGGCTGTGACCGATCGTCTTGAGTCGAGCGATTTGTCGTTAGATT
The DNA here is from genome assembly GCA_020634855.1 of Anaerolineales bacterium. Taxonomy (GTDB): domain Bacteria; phylum Chloroflexota; class Anaerolineae; order 4572-78; family J111; genus JAGRBY01. The sequence continues at coordinate 304,259 of JACKAU010000008.1, read as the reverse complement.
TGATCGGGCGCAAGGCCTACAAAGGGGCCGATATGCTAAACCTCAGCTATAAAGAGTTCGATTTGTTGGCAGAACTGATGCGTAATAAAGGCATGGTTTTATCACGCGATTTGCTGTTAACTAAAGTTTGGGGCTATGAAGCGGTGGGCGAGTCGCGAACGGTAGATGTTCACGTGCGCTGGCTGCGTGAAAAGATCGAAGAAAACCCCTCGAAACCCAAACGGATTACCACCATTCAGCGCATCGGTTATCGTTTCGAAGGATAACTCCGCCCAAAAACCGCTTGTTAAAAATATTTATCCTAATCTTTACCCCAATTTAAATAACCCTTAACCCGCTGATTAAGTGGGGTGGATATAATTGCTTTAGATTATGTTTAAGGACGGATCGATTTCGTCAGTCAATATCGACGGCAAAGTTCCGTTCGTAGAAAATAAATTCATTTAATTCATCGCGAACGAAGGAGTTCATTATGGAAAGGAACGTGAAAGAAACAGTGGAAGAAACCGTTGGGACTGTAAGTCTCAAAATAGCTAGACTAGAAAGTGAGTTGAGGCTACTCAGCGAGAAACTACAACTGAGTAGTGCGTATCCTGACTATCAGGCCAAACTGGCCTTGCAAGAGGCCTCCGCCCGGTTTCAATTGAACCGGATGCTTGAAGTTCGAGACCAATTTATGCGAGTCTGTTAATGATTGATGAGGATATGGATGAACGGTATCAAAGAAGATAAAAATCGATTTGGTCAACTGGTTGAAACTTTGTCCGATGGCTGGGAAATTGAACAGCCGGTGCTGCTCGGCTCGATGTGGACGGACAACGCCTATCATTTCGTTTTACGGAAACGAGCTGAGGATAAAACCAGACTATTGAGTTTACGGCCTTCCCCGGAGCTTTTGGTTTTCTTGTCAGAGAACAATATCAATATCAAAGCCATTTAAGCGCAATGCTTCAACTTGAAGCAGAGGGAGTGGAACAAGTGGATTCCGCTCTTTTTTATTTCCCCTGCACACCTCAAAATTTTTCTCTATCGAGTTTTAAATAGTTGCCCCATCTTATCGATCCATCCTCTTGACCTTGTAAAATACTCTTAACGTGACTTTTACCTGACCTTAATATCAAGTTAATTCCACCTTTACTTCTGTGGTCTACCATGCTCAAGACCATCTTCTTCTCTATCTCTTCCTTTTGGGGTAGAGGTAAAAACCTCTACCTCAAAATATTTTTTTATCGGAACGGTCTTATTAAGAATATTTAATGGCATCTTAACTCAACCTTAATACCGAGTTAAAGAGCCCTTTAAAGGTGCGTATTATCTTACCGGATACGTGGAAGTCATTTTGCATTCGCTTCGTTTGATGTGAAGTTGTTAAATTAAACATCACCTAAAATTTTCTATTGAATTAGTAAGGAGGAAAGGTTTAGTATGACTTGGAATAAATTTAGACCCATTTATTTGTTGATAAGTTTACTGCTTATCATAAGTGTGGTCACGGCTTGCGGCGGTACTCCGCCAACTGAAGCGCCGCCGGCTGAAGAAGCGCCGGCTGAAGAAGCCGCAGCAACAGAAGCGCCGGCTGAAGAAGTGATGACCGAAGAAGAAGCCCCGGCTGAGGAAGAAGCTATGGCCGAAGAAGAAGCCCCGGCTGAAGGCGAAATGGCGATGGCCGGGGAACTACCGGCGGTGGATCCGCTGAGTGTGACGGGGGACATCATCACGGCCGGGAGTTCGACGGTGTTCCCATTGAGCGAACGGATGGCGGAACGGTTCCAGGATGAAGGGTACGCCGGGAACATCACCATCGACAGCATCGGGAGTGGGGCCGGTTTTGAGCGGTTCTGTGTGGCCGGTGAAACGGACATATCGAACGCGTCGCGAGCGATCAAAGACACGGAAATCGAAAGCTGCCAGGCGATAGGTCGGGAGCCGATTGAGTTCCGGGTGGGGACGGATGCGTTGGCGGTGGTAGTCAGCCAAGAGAACGACTTCATCGAGGGAGCCACGACGGAAGAGTTGGCGGCGATTTTCTCGACGGCGGAGACGTGGGCGGATGTGAACCCGGACTGGCCGGCAGAGCCGATCCAGCGGTTCATCCCCGGCACGGACAGCGGGACGTTCGACTACTTCGTGGAAGCGGTGTTTGAGGAAGACGAAGAGCCAATCTTAAGTGCGAGCAACTTGCAGTTGAGTGAAGACGACAACGTGTTGGTGCAAGGTGTAGAAGGCAGTCCGTATGCGATCGGTTTCTTTGGGTATGCCTACTACAACGAGAACCAAGAAGCGTTGAAAGCGTTGGCGGTGGATGGAGTTTCCCCGACGGAGGACAGTGCCGAAGACGGGAGCTATCCGTTAGCGCGACCGTTGTTCATCTACAGTGATGCCAACATCATTGCTGAGAAACCGCAGGTGGGGTCGTTCATCAACTTCTACCTGACGAATGTGGATGACGAGATTTTGGATGTAGGTTACTTCCCAGCCAGTGATGCGGCCTTGGGCGAAGCCAAAGCCAAATTGGCCGGAGCCTTAGGGGGACTTCCTTAAGCCGAAGCAGCCGTCTAAGAAATTAGCGGAATAAACAGTGCGGTGGGAAGAGACTGATTGATTGTATCTCTTCCCACCGTACACAAGCGCAAAGTAAAATTTGGATTTTCGAACTCAGAGCATAACTCAGATAATAATGAAAAAAGATTAAGACCATGCGCCGTTCGTAGGACATTTTGCTAAATTGACCGATTTCTGTCTATGACGAGACGGACAAATTAGCGATTTGTCCTATAGTAATAACAGCACTTATTCTAACTATTCAATTTTGGTTTCACCCTATACAATATAGTAAGATAGAGCAGATTTGCATCTTATTTCTCAATCTTTTTATATTGGTTTAAAAGGCGTGAGATAGAAACAGGGAGGCACTGAATGTCCCCGTCTGCCACGCTATTTACAGAGGAGTGCGACGATTTCCGGGGAACAACGCCGGGAATGGAAATTGCCGTAGGACAAGCTTGAGTTTGTCCCACAATCTTTATTTTTAAGGGAGGTTCGAATTTAATGGCAGTAGGGGCATCGAGTAGACCTGAAGTCACTTCACAAACCGACGTCGACATCAAAACTCAACTCCGCAAGCACCCCCGTGTTGGGGAAACGTTGATTGAGACATTTCTGTTTGTATGTGGCGCGGTTTCGATATTAACAACTATAGGTATTGTTTTTGTTCTGGCTAAAGAGTCGCTGCTCTTCTTTACCTCTGGGGGGGTATCGTTGACGGAGTTTTTCACCGGAACCGTCTGGCAGCCGGCTATCGGAAAATTTGGAATTTGGGCCTTGATGAACGCCACATTTATGGTCACCACTATTGCTATGGTGGTGGCGTTACCTTTAGGATTGGCGGTGGCAATTTATTTGAGCGAGTATGCGTCGCTGCGGGTCCGCAGTATCCTCAAGCCGGTTTTGGAAGTGTTGGCCGGTATTCCAACGGTCGTTTACGGCTACTTTGCTCTCACGTTGATGACGCCGGTTCTCAGAGAGATTTTTGGAGATGACGTTGTTCAAATCTATAACACGGCCGCCGCCGGGATTGTAGTCGGTATTCTCATTTTACCGCTGGTTAGTTCTATGGCGGAGGATGCTTTGAGCGCTGTACCCGACTCGCTACGCCAGGCCGCCTTTGGTTTAGGCGCCACCAAATTGGAAACGGCTACAAGGATCGTGCTGCCGGCGGCCACTTCCGGTATCGCCGCCGCCTTTATTGTCGCGATTTCGCGGGCTATCGGCGAGACGATGATTGTGGCCATCGCGGCCGGAGCTGGGCCTAACTTCACGTTTAACCCCTTTAACGCGGCGGAAACAATGACGGGTCACATTGTCCGGATCAGCGGCGGTGATTTGAGTTACGACTCTATTGATTACAATAGTATCTTCGCCATTGGTTTGGTCCTATTTTGTATAACCCTTGTCCTTAATATTATCAGCCGCTATGTGGTCGCCCACTTCCGGGAGGAATACGAATGAGCCAAGAGACTCAGCCCTCTGATATCGGTCAATATCCTGAGGGTGATAACCTAAAACATTTTATTGAAAATCGTAAACGGGGTGGTTTAGTCTGGCGGGTTTCCTTTCAGATCGCTACGATTTTAGCCATTTTGGCCCTGATAGCTCTACTTTACAACATTATCAATGGGGCCTTTGGTTATGTAGCCATCCAAAATAAAGTTGATCCGAACAGTCTGGTTCTGGCCATGGAAGAGAATCAGATGTTGTCTTCGTCCGGCACCGTTTCAAGTGAAGATGATAACGAGTTGGTCGATGGCATTGAGGGTAATCCAAACGCTATTGGGTTTTTCGGTTATGCCTATTACAATGATAATCGTGATAAGCTGAAGGCTATCTCTGTTGACGGGCAAGCTCCCTCCCGGGAGACGGCTGAGAGTGGTGATTATCCGCTGGCTCGTCCGCTCTTCATTTATTCGGCGGCTGATGTTATGCGGGAAAATCCGGCCATTGGCGCCTTTGTCGATTACTACCTAACCAACGTGAATTCGGTGATCGAAGAGGTGGGCTATTTCCCCATCTCAGACGATCTGTTAAATGAAGCAACCACGGCTTGGTCCGCCGCCGCCGGTGAACAGGCGGACGCCCTGCAAGCTTATACAGCCAATCCTGCGGAAGTCAGCGACCACGATATTAGCATATCGGGCAGTTCAACTGTCTATCCGCTGACCCGTCAACTGGCTATTCAATTTCGCCGGGCCGGATTTCAGGGAGGACTTGACCTGCAACAAACTGGGACGACCGCCGGCTTTAGAGCGTTCTGCGAAGATATGACCACGGGTATTTCTAACGCCAGTCGGCCTATTAATCGAGCTGAAATTGAGGCATGTGAAAGTAATAAACGAACCCCGGTTGAGTTTCGTGTCGGAACTGATGCCTTAGCCGTTGTAGTTAGTTCGGAAAACACGTTCCTTGAAAACGTCACCAAAGACGAACTTCGCCAGATTTTTACGAGCGCCGAAACGTGGTCGGAGGTCAATCCGGACTGGCCCAATGAGCCGATTGAACGATTCATTCCCGGAGCCGACAGTGGGACGCTCGACTTTTTCGCCGAAACGGTTTTTGATCGCCAGTTAGAAGCGTTAACTGAACCGGAATTGATCGAAATTCTGAAGGCGAATTTGTCTACGGGTTTGCTGCGCCGCTTTGATGCTGAAGCGCCGCTGGTCGAACGATCTCAGCCGGAATTGGTTGACTTGGTGCTTGAGCGGGTAGTCGAACAGCAGGTGGTTCAGAGTTGGGAGTTGACCGAGTCGATTTTCGACCGAGCTGAAATTGAAGAAACCGTCGCCGCAATCCCCCAGGGTGAGCTTCAGTGGCGCAGTTGGCTGACGCCTGCGTTTCTGGTGACGCCGCAGTCGAGTACGCCGGAATTAGCGGGTATTCGCACCGCGTTGTTTGGCACCCTGTGGGTCATTGCCATTACCATTCTTGTGGCGCTGCCCGTTGGCGTAGGTGCGGCCATTTACCTGGAAGAGTACGCCATTATGGTCGCTAACCCCACGCTGCGGCGGATCAACGCCATTATCCAAACCAACATCAATAACTTGGCCGGGGTGCCGTCTATCATCTACGGGATCTTAGGTTTGGCCATCTTTGTGCGGGCCATCGAGCCGATTACGAGCGGGATGCTCTTTGGCGTATCCGATCCCACCACAGCGAACGGCCGGACGATTATTTCGGCCAGTTTGACCCTGGCTTTGTTGATTTTGCCTTTGATTATCATCAATGCTCAGGAAGCCATTCGAGCCGTACCTAACTCGTTACGTCAGGCCGGTATGGGTCTGGGCGCAACCCGCTGGCAAACCATTTGGAGCCACGTCTTACCGAGTGCTATTCCCGGTATTTTGACCGGTAATATTTTGGCGATGTCCCGCGCTATCGGGGAAACAGCCCCACTGGTGGTGATTGGCGCTTCTACGTTTATCACCGTTGATCCCACAGGCCCGTTTTCAAAATTTACGGTTCTGCCTATTCAAATTTATCAATGGACCTCCCGCCCGCAAGCGGAATTTCGTAACATCGCAGCGGCGGCGATTATCGTTCTACTCATCTTACTATTAACGTTAAATGCATCGGCGGTTCTATTACGGAATCGCTACAGCCGGAGATTATCATGAGCACAAATGGCACACCTACTTCCAACGGGAAATATGCCCTGGATTTACAAGATGTTCACTGTTACTACGGCAGTTTTCGAGCGGTCAAAGGTGTCAACTTGAAGCTGCAAGAAAAAAAGATTACGGCTTTTATTGGCCCGTCCGGGTGCGGTAAAAGTACCGTGCTGCGCTCCCTCAACCGGATGAATGATTTGATCCCGGGGGGACGGGTCGAAGGCCGGATCTTATTTCGCGGCAAAAATTTGTACGATCCCGATGTCGATCCGGTGGAAGTCCGACGCCGGATCGGGATGGTGTTTCAGAAACCCAATCCCTTTCCCAAAAGCATCTACGACAATATTGCCTGGGGGGCCAAAATCAATGGGTTCAAAGGCAATATGAAAGAGTTGGTCGAGCAGTCGCTCCGCTCGGCGGCGCTGTGGGAGGAAGTTAAAGATAAACTGGATCAGAGTGGCCTGGGCCTGTCCGGGGGCCAGCAGCAGCGGCTCTGTATTGCCCGCGCCATCGCCACCCAACCCGAAATTATCTTAATGGACGAACCTTGCTCGGCGCTTGATCCGATTGCTACCCTTAAGATCGAAGATCTGATGCGCGAATTGGTCAAAAATTACACCATCGTCATTGTTACCCACAACATGCAGCAAGCCGCCCGCGCCTCTGATTACACCGCTTATTACCTGATGGATAAGAGCGACCGGGCCGGCGAGTTGGTTGAATATGGCGAAACCGATCAGCTTTTCACCAACCCCAAAGACAAACGCACCGAAGATTATATCACCGGTCGTTTTGGCTAGATATTTATTCTACCGTCCAGATGACTGGCACTTAATCGCGGTGAATAAAAGTGTCAGTCGCCTGAGTCGATACAACGCAACTCCCTGGTTCGCAGTAACGGCTTTAGTTACTGCCACAAAAGCCGTTACTGCGGACGACCCATAGTCGTACTTCGCCATGATGCATTAGCCCACAATTCGTCTCCGTTGACGATCCGTTTCAATAACTTTACTATGTAATTTGAACTCAATGGTTGAGGTAAATGATGACCAAAAAGCAGGTTTTAATTCTATGCACCGGCAATTCCTGTCGAAGCCAGATGGCCGAAGGATTAATCAATCACTACCTTGGAGACACCTGGCAGGCTTACTCAGCCGGGACAGACCCGAGCGGTTATGTTCATCCACTGGCCATCAAAGCGATGTCTGATCTGGGAATTGATCTCGCAGAAAATCGCTCCAAATCGACGGACGAGTTCCGCGATATGGCCTTAGACCAAGTCATTACGGTCTGTGACGATGCCGCCGAAAATTGCCCGCTCTGGCTTGGCTCCGGTAACGTGACCCATATTGGCTTCCCCGATCCGGCCAAAGCTACCGGAACTGACCAGGAAATATTTGCAGTTTTTCAACAGGTGCGCGATGATATTAGAGAGCGGGTATTAAATTATCTCAATCAGCAAGCCTAACCACGCAGGACGTAAGAAGTAATGAAGTAGGAAGCTATAAATTTTTACCCTTAATCCCTACTTCCTACGCCTCGATCTGGATATAAAGGCAGTAACTTGAATTAAGTACTATTTTGAAGCCACTCATATTTTTGCAGCTTTATCAGGAGGTCAAAAATGGCTATCAGGCATGAGTATACCCGTAGCTTAAATCGTCTCCAGGACGAAGTCTTAATTTTGGGCAGTATGGTCGAGGGCGGTATCAATGACGCCATCCATGTACTCGAACAACGTGATACGGAGGGGGCGCGCCGGATTATCGACTGGGATAATCGCGTTAATGAAAAACGATTCGCCATCGAGAGCAGTGCGCTCACGTTGATTGCCACCCAACAGCCGGCAGCCGGCGACCTGCGCATCATCGCGGCGATACTGGAAATTATTACCGACTTGGAGCGGGTCGGCGACTACGCTAAAGGGATCGCCAAAATCAATTTGTTAATCGGCGAGGCCCGCCTAATTAAATCGCTTGAAGAGTTTAAGATTATGGCGGCTGACGCCTGCCAAATGTTGCGCGATGCCCTGGATGCGTTTGTCCATCGCGATATTGATCTGGCTAAACAGATTGCCAAACGCGATGACGACCTTGATGAGCAGTACAACCAAATCTTCAAAGCTTTGCTCCAGCTTATCATTAGCGATACCCGTGTGACCGATCAAGCCACCTATCTCCTGTGGGCTGCCCATAATTTAGAGCGCACCGGTGACCGTGTGGTTAACATTTGTGAGCGCGTCATCTTCATGGTGACCGGCCAAATGATCGAACTGAACGGTAGTGTGGAAATTAAAGATATGCCAACCTTGCAGGATTGATAGTAAGTAGGTTAGTTGGATGGTTAGTTAATGGGATGGTTGGTTGGATAGGTTTGGTTGGTTAAGTCTGTTAAAACTTCATTATGCAATCAAATAAACTCCTTTTCTTCGGCATTATTATCATCGCCGCAGTGATTGTGGCCGGTATGTTTCTGGCCCGGTCGCTGCTGGTTAATAACGACCCCATTATCCTCTCTGTTCTTTATTCAACAGAAAAAGACGCTTGGCTAACTGACATTAGTTCCGGCTTTGCCGGATCGGTCAACGGCCGGCCGATCCAATTGGAATTTGAAAAGATGGGGTCGCGTGAAATCTACCTCTCAGTGCTGGACGACTCGCGGCAGCCGGATCTGATCAGCCCGGCCAGTTCACTGCAAATTTCAATATTGCACGATCAGACAGAGGCGGAAGCCGGAACGCCCGTCGTCAATATGATCGGAGCAGAGGACTGTCGTTCGGTGGTCAGTACGCCGTTGGTGCTGGTCGCCTGGCAGGAGCGGGCCGAAGCGCTGGGCTGGCTGGATAACCCGGACGCCGATATGTGGGAGCAGTTGCAGTCCGCCGTGGTCAATCCCCAAGGTTGGGCAGCCTATAACCATCCGGAGTGGGGCTTCTTTAAGTTTGGCCAGACCGATCCCAACAAATCGAACAGCGGCCTGATGGCGCTGCTGTTGATCACTTATGATTATTTCGATAAAGTGACCGGTTTATCAACCGCCGATATCATCGCTGATGAGTACGCTCAGTGGTTCAAGGAGTTTGGCAAATTCACCACCGTCGGCGACAGTACCGGCACTTTCATGCAGGAAATCGTTGCTTTTGGGCCAAGTAAATATGATATGGTTGCCGTGTACGAGTCGACGGCTATCGAGCAGATTGAAAATGCAGCGGGGCGATACGGTGAACTGCGCGTCTATTATCCGCCGGCCACGGTTCTCAGCGACCATCCGTTTTGCGTCCTGCATGCCGATTGGGTAACCTCGGACAAAGCGGATGCCGCTCGGCAGTTTATTGACTATTTGCTCAGCCAGCCGGTCCAGGAAAAAGCTTTGGCGCTTGGCTTTCGACCGGCTAACCCCAACATTGCCCTGGATACGCCCGATAGCCCCTTTAACCGTTATGCCGCCAATGGCCTCAAAACCGATCTTCCCGCCGAGGTTGAACTCCCCTCCGGCGAGGTCTTAAACACGCTCATCAATTTTTGGAACCGAAATCATCGCTAGCGATCCTAGAGAACCATCATGAATAGCCGATTTAACAAATTCATCGTCGTTATTGTCCTCTGTATCACTCTTATTGCCTGTGGCTCGGAAACAGTGGGGTCGCTGGTGGGCGGCAAGGAGGTAGAGGTCAATCTGGTCTATGGCTCTGAGAAGCAAGAATGGCTGGAGCCATTAGTAGCCGAATACAATGCCGCCGAAAATAAAACCGCCGACGGCTCTACCATTGTTATCAAGGCTGAACCAATGGGGTCCATTGAGGCCATCAATGCCATTATCGGCGAGGAGATTCAGCCGGCGGTCTGGAGTCCGGCCTCGTCGGTTTATCTGCCGGTGGCCGAAGCTCGCTGGCAGGAAAAATTCGGCAACGAATTAGCGGCAAAAACCCCGCCCGATCTGGTTCTTAGCCCGGTCGTTATTGCCATGTGGCAGCCGATGGCGGAAGCGCTTGGCTGGCCGAATGAACCGATCGGCTGGTCAGACATTAGCGAATTAGCCATTTCTGAGGAGGGCTGGACGGCTTACGGCTACCCAGAATGGGGTGAGTTCAAATTCGGGCACACTCACCCTGATTTTAGCAACAGCGGTCTGGTGGCGATTTTGGCGCAGGCGTACGCCGGCGTCGGAAAACAGCGCGATTTAACGCCAGACGATCTGCTTAGCCCGGAGCTAGCTCAGTTCATGGAGCAAGTCGAAAGCAGCATCATCCACTACGGTTCCAGCACCGGCTTTTTTGCCGATACGATGTTTAATCGCGGCCCATCTTACTTAAGCGCCACCGTGATGTATGAAAACCTGGTTGTGGCGCAAGAAACGAAACGCCTCACCGGCGCGAGCGCTCAAATTCCGGTCGTCGCCATTTACCCCAAAGAAGGCACCTTTTGGACCAATAATCCCTATGTTATTCTTAACGCCCTCTGGGTCAGCGACACCCAAAAAGAAGCCGCCGAAGCGTTTGAAGCCTTTCTATTGGACCGTCCTCAGCAGGAGCGGGCCATCGCCCTGGGGTTTCGCCCGGCCGATCCGTCGATTCCGCTTGGCAGCCCGCTCGATACCGACCACGGCGTCGATCCCAACCAGCCGCAGACGGTGCTGGAGGTACCTGAGGCGGATGTGATCGAGGGGGCGCAATATCTATGGCGGCAAGCCAAACGCCCGGTGGATGTGACGCTGGTTGTTGATACCTCAGGGAGTATGTCGGGTGATAAAATCAACACGGCCCGGAACAGTCTGGTCGAGTTTATCAACCAGTTAAGTAACCGGGATCGGGTCCAGATTGTATTGTTTAATAGTCAGGTATCTGTTTTATCGCCGCTGACGCCGCTGGCCGATAAGCGCGAGGAGTTGGTGCGCCGTGTTTCAGGCATCATCGAAGACGGTGATACCTCGTTGTATGATGCTGCCTTAGAGGCGTACCAGCAGCTAGAAACAGACGGCGATCCGGAGCACATCCGCGCTGTGGTCGTTCTCTCGGATGGCGAAGATACCAGCTCTGTGCGAACCTGGCAGGAGGTGCTTCAGGAAATCGGCGCCAACGGCGAAGAAGAAGGCGGCAATTCGATCAAAATCTTCACCATTGCCTTCGGCAGCGGGGCCGATACCACCGTTTTGCAACAAATGGCCGAACCAACCGGCGGCAAACAATTCACCGGTGATCCGGCCACTATCGATGACGTTTACGCCGAAATCGCCTTGTTTTTCTAAGGCATAATTTGGACTTCGCCGCCGTCTTCGCGTAGTTCGTTAACCAGGGATTGGTTATCGGTGATGACGATGTTAGCGATGCCCAGGCGAGTGACCCGGCACTCAGGATAATTCTTGGGCATTTTTACCGCCCAAATGACATCGATCGCGTTGGAACGAATTGAATCATGAAAGGCTTTGGCTTGCGGCCAGTCAACTACCCATTTTACCATCAAGGTCTACTCCTTATTTGTCTTAGATTTAATGGGTTCACCCCATTGATGACCAAAATTCTAGGATATAGGGTAATCGACTCGTTTTAAGCCCTTGTGATCTCATCTTAAAAATATATTTAAGAAAATATTAAAAATAATTAACCATCTGCGGTTGGAGCGGGTTTGGTATTAATAAAACTTGACGCAAAATTAAATAATCCTTAACTTTAAAATTACATCGATTTAATAATTACCAGGTAAAATTCATCTGGTTAATTTTATATGACTTTAGCCGGCAGATGAAACTCACACTTAACCCGATATGATTATAATGAGGATGGCCCGGTTAGATTTGCCGGGTCATTTTGCATTATTTACCTTTGATTTTACAAAATGGGGTTATGGGGTCGCCCCTGCCGAAAACGGACACTAGCACGATGGCTCGCGGCAAATTGTCAACGCAATGGTTGCATCAATGTAGCCACTTAGTTTTTTAAGGATAGTTTCGATGGAACGAGTCCTATTACTAAATGCCAGCTACGAACCCCTCTGTGTGGTGACCTCAAGAAGGGCGCTCGCGCTGATTCTCAAAGGGCGCGTCGAAGCTGCCTGCGGCGACTTGCTTGAGATGCAAGGGGTATCGCATACGCTGCGGATCCCAACCGTCATCCGGCTGCGACGTTACATCAATGTTCCCCGGCGCGGCGCTCGCTGGAGTCGCCAGGCCGTTTTGCATCGTGACAATCATACCTGTGGCTATTGCGGCCTTCGCGCCGGTGAAAAGCAGCGCCATAAATCATTGTCGCGTAGTGATTTTACTATCGACCACATTTTGCCGATCAGCCGGGGCGGCAAAAATACCTGGACCAATACTATCTGCGCTTGCGCAGCTTGTAACCAGCGTAAAGGCAATCGAACGCCCCATGAAGCCAATATGAAGTTAGGTTGGGAGCCAAAAATGCCGCGCGTTACCTATCTGGTTGCTTCCGGCCAAATTCCCGCCTCTTGGAAAGTCTATCTGGAAGTACAAAAATAGAAACCCTATGAACCTTGTTGGGTTCATGCTATACTATCTAAAATCAACTATTAAGAAGAAAAGAAATGCAACTGAGTATGACTGTTTGGTGGGGAATTACAGCCTTATTAACTCTGCTGCTCGCTATTCAGTTTTTCCTGTATCGGCAGAAGAAAAAAGAGCTGGACCTGCAAATCAGCGAAAATATGCGTTTGGAGAGCAAGTTGACCGACACGCGTCGAGATTTGGCTGAATTGAATGCTCGTCGTAAAAAACTGCTGGCGGCCTCGACCCAAGGCTTAATTATTGTGGAACGAGACGGGAGTATCTCCAGCGCTAATAAGGTGGCCAAGCGCATCTTTGGGAAATTCCGTAAGGAAGAGATTACGTTGATGCGTTGGACTCGCCAGCACCAACTGCATGAATTGGTGGAACACACGCTGGCCGGAGAAAAAATGCCGGCGATGTACTTCAACGCCGCCGACAAGGTTTTGGAAGCGCATGCCCGCTCCATTAAAGAAAACCGCGAAATTGTGGCCGTAGCTCTGGCCGTCAGTGACGTCACCGAACTTCAAAAACTTAGCCAGTCACGCCGTTATTTTGTGACTAACATTTCGCACGAATTGCGAACCCCGTTAGCCTCGCTGCAACTGCTCACTGAAACACTGCTCAACGGCGCGCTCGACGATAAAGAGATGGCCCCCCAACTGGTTGAAAAGATGGCCGCTCAAGTTGATACCCTGAGCCAGCTAGCCCAAGAAGTTTTAGACCTGTCATTAATTGAGTCGGGCCGCGCTCCCTTGAAGATGGCTCCTATTCCGCTGAATGATATTGCTCAAACCCAAATCGAACGCTTATCGTTGCAAGCGGAACGTAAACACCTTTCTCTTAAGGTTGAAATTCCTGAGGATATTTCCGTGCTGGTTGACCAGGCCATGATTAACCGGGTTTTCACCAATTTGGTTCATAACGCCATCAAGTTTACCGAACAAGGCGGCGTTACTGTCTCGGCTCAGATGCCGAATGGACAAACTGAGTTCGGCAGCCGGGAAGTTGAATCGGGCTGGATTGTGGTGGGTATTTCCGATACCGGCATTGGCATCCCAAAAGACGATCTGCCCCGTATCTTCGAACGTTTTTACAAAGTAGACCGAGCGCGGAGTGTTGGTCACGAGTCCGGCACCGGTCTGGGGTTAGCCATTGCCAAATATATTGTCGAAGCGCACGGCGGCGAAATTTGGGCCGAAGGGAACGGTCGGGCCAAAGGGACAACATTTTACTTTACGCTGCCGACGGATGAAATTGTGGAATAGAGTTGGAGGCTTTACGGCGCCCTTCGATACGGCTATGCCTTCGCAGGATGCTGTAGTTTACTCCCGCTCAACCTAGTTGGCTTTGCCACACATCCACTAATTCATCGATCCCGCTCAGAACGAGATCGGGCTGGACACCTTTTTCCGGAATCGTTTTCTGATTATCGACGCCGGTGGTGACGAGAATGGTTTTTAACCCGGCTCGCTGCGCGCCCAAAATATCGGTTTCTAAGCGGTCGCCGATCATGACGGTGGTGGCGGGTTGGCTACCCATTCTTTGGACCGCCACGTCAAACATTAGTCGCTCCGGCTTGCCGATCACGGTCGGTTTAGTATCGGTGGCCGCGGCGATAGCGGCCAAAATTGAGCCTGTTCCCGGATACAACCCTTCCTCAGATGGAAGAGTCAGATCCGCATTTGAACCAACAAAACGCGCGCCGCGCCGGATAAGCAAGGTAGCATATTTGAGTTTGTCATAAGTAAACAGTGAGTCCATACCGGCCACTACAGCGGTCACCGGCTGGCTGGCATCGGCCAGTATGTTGAAGCCGGCCTGGCGCACGGCCTCACGGAGACCATCTTCCCCGACCACGTACACATTGCTGCCTGGCTCAATTTCATTTTTTAGGTACATCGCAGTCGCAATCGAGGAGGTCATAATTGTATTTGGTTCAACCTCTACCCCAAGTCGGGCAAATTTCTGTACATATTGGCTTACCGTTTTACTGGCGTTGTTGGTGGCTAGGGTATAGGGAATACGGTGGCTGTTCAGAAAAGCGAACAACTCTTTCAGACCGGGCAGGGGTGAATTGCCACGCCACAAGACACCGTCCATATCGGCAATTACAGCTTGGATTTCGCTAAAGTTCATAGGTCTTATCACCGGGTAAAAAGATTAAAGTGGAGATAAATCGGATCACCGACAGCGCGCCGAGCAAGGCTCCGGCCGCTAGGAGCAGAAATGACGAGCCGGCCAATAAAATAAAGGGCGCGGCGTAAACCGCGGCGAAAAAGATGTAACCGGTATTGGTCAGCCAAATCAGGTATTTGGCTTTGGGATTACCGCCGGCAGCGATACGCCGTATGCTGTAAACCATCACCGGGATTTCCGCCAGCGAAAAGAACAGTAATAAAAGAAAGAGACTCCAGATAACTAGTGGGTTTTCGATAAAAATCGGAAACCAACCTGACGTCACAACCAGAAGGCAGGCTATGGTTAGAACCACTGCTCCCGCCAACCCCGCCAGGCCGCTTGCGACCAGGCTAGTTCGCGTCATCCTCTTGTGGGGGCAACGTGGCCGTCTGTTCGGCCTGAGCCGCCTGGACATCGGCCTCTACTTCGACGGCCGCTGTGGCAATAGCCCAACTCACAATCCCCCAGACGCTGCCCGAAATCAAACTGCCCACGCTAAGCGACCAGGCCGTAATAGGCGTCGTCGGGTCTCGAAAAATGCCAATAATGGTCAACACAATACCGAGCACGGCAAACGCAATGCCCACCTTGAGCGGGCCGTCGAGCTTTTGCCAAAAGGTCTTGGATGTTGTCATCGCGCGAATCTACTCCGGTCAAATTGCCAATCTCAGTCAACCCAATTTCGGACAAGACAAGAAAGGAGCGTCAAAATTTACTTTGACAGACAAAGCAATTGTCAATTAAGAAATTAATCGCGGAATAACAAAGCAAGCTTTGTCGCTCCGATACGTTACCCGATTAATTTCTAAAACCTCAAAAGCTTTCTTGCGCCCCAATTTGGATGCACTGAATCTCCCTGATTTTAGCAGATGTAGACACATTGTCAAAGCTGTCTCGTTTGAGCTACTTTTGACACCATTTCGCTTTTTGATATACTCAAAGGCTGAATAAAGTTTGCTTTGGGTGGAACAGCGTCAATGACAATTTGGTCAGTTGTGGCCATTATCGTGGCCTATTTGTGTGGTTCAATCCCGTTTGGGGTGATTGTGGCCCGCCTGTACGGTATCGACGTGCTGGCTTCGGGCAGTGGGCGTACCGGCGGCACCAATGTACTGCGGTCGGCCGGGCCGTTAGCCGCGGGCCTGACGGTTTTAGGCGATGTCATGAAGGGCCTCATCCCTATTTTTTTCATTCAAATTGCCTTTTCTCCCCTCACTGTAGCTTTGGCGATGCCGGCCGCCGTTCTGGGCCATAATTTTTCTATCTTTTTGGGGTTTAGAGGGGGCGTTGGAGCCGGTACTGCTGTAGGTACGGTGGGCGGTATCAATTTCTGGGCGGGCTTGATGGTCGCCATTTGTGGCCTACTCGGTCTGGCGTTTACGCGCTATGCCTCGATTCTGTCAACCTCGGTTGCTGTCAGCAGCGTCATCGTTTTGACCATTGGAGCCTTATTGGGCTTGACCCCCTATATTTACATTCTGGGCAGCGTTATGACCATGCTGGTGATGTTTTACGCCTTGCGGGAAAACTTTGCTCGCATTCGCGCCGGTACTGAGCGTAAAGTTGGTCAGAAAACTGAGAACATTGCAAAAATTTGACGGCCAACAGCAGTTAGTTTATTATCTTGTTTAAGTATAGCTAACAGTTTTTAAGAAAATACAAAATTTTAAGGTTTGCTCAGCGGGAAACCCCTATATTTAGGGGTTTCAAAATTTGTAGGGCCAATATATAGTGGTATAATGAGAATGTATTACTACTATGGCAAATTGAAAGCCTATTATGAGAACGCTCCCAATTCGCTGTCTAAAATTACTAATTGACGATTTTTTTAAGATAACTAACTCTAGTTTTGAAGCTTGAGTCGGTATTAGAGACCGGTACAACCGTGGGTGTCAAGGTGTAGCGGTCTTTCTTTTTGCCAAATAATGGGGAAATAGAGATCTGAGTCGGTAGAATATTAATCTTTAATCTCGTTAGTTTAGAGGAGAACTGAGAAGATGATGAAGAAATACTCTATTACCATTGCCGGAAATATGGGCGTTGGCAAAAGTACACTCACCCAACTTTTAGCAAAAGAGCTAAATTGGTCTCCTTTCTTAGAAGCTGTCGATGACAATCCATTCTTAGAAAAGTTTTTTCAGGATATGAATCGATGGAGTTTTCATTCCCAGGTTTTTTTCCTCTCCCGACGGTTTCGCATTCATCGCGAAATGGTCCAGCATCCCGGCTCGGTCATTCAAGACCGCAGCGTTTATGAAGATGCCGATATCTTCGTCCGTAACCTGTATCGCCTGGGCAAAATGTCTGACCAAGAATACCAGCTCTACCGTGATCTGTACGATGAATTTGTTCAGATTCTCCCTAAACCCGATTTGGTGGTGTACTTAAAAGCCAGCATCCCCACCCTTATCGCGCGAGTCCAACGCCGGGGTCGCCATTTTGAAAGGTATATCTCACCGCTGTATCTGCAACAGTTGAACGAACTCTACAATGCCTGGATTGAGGATTTTACGCTCTGCCCCATCCTCACTATTGACACCGACAGGCTTGATTTTGTACGTTCTTCTGCCGATTTTGGCAGTATCCGCGACAAGATCTTGGCTGAAATGAATATTGAGCCAGTCTACCTTTAAGCTCACCGGAGAGCAACCGTCTAACAACTGAATCACCGGTAATTCAACCAAGAGACCTCGCGGATTTCCGACCCCGGCGAGGTCTTTCGTTTTAAAGTACAGGGAAGGCGTCCTCGCCCGAATCCCAATTGGTCGAGTGGGATCGATCACGGATGTAGCCGGGGCCGTCATCTATCTGGCCTCACCGGCGGGGGCGTTGGTTACAGGCACAATCTTGATGGTCGACGGCGGCTGGACGGTACAGTGAGATCATCCTGAGTAAGGGGTGTTTCTTATTGTGTTTCATCGGTCTCAGGCAAAGCCTTAGGGATAACGCCCATTTCGCGAACGGTTTCAGCTCCGACCATCAGGCTGACCACTTCGTCAGGGCTGGTTTGAGCCGCAACCCGTTCGATGGCCAACCGATCTTCTTAATCACCCCGCCGCAATCGCTCTGATTCCCGTCGTAAACCGGTAAATAGATCCTCCTCCCGATTGCCGCTATTGACTAAGCTAAAGGTGCGGTAATAGGTTTGCGAACCCCATAAGCGGCGATGCTGGTCGTCCGGTAGGTTCTGCAAGGTCTGGAGGTCCGGCAACTGCGATTGGTGACAAGCTACCGCCTGCCGAACCTGCGGCCAGTAAGCCGATGTATCGAGCCTGGTGGTAACCGCCCAGTCGGGCCAGGCGACAAAGTGGCGTTCGACGCCGTTGACCTCCATCGCCAACTCGCCCAAGACGGCCTGATAGGCAATGGCCTCGGTCTGGGTTACCACGCGGTAGTAGAGTTTTGAGACCCGGTGAGCCGGCTGCGCGTCAACATGACCACAGAGCGGATCGGCGGCAGCGACGACGGCCGCCGTGGTTAACTGGCTGATGGCAATATGGTCGGGATGGCCGTATGCGCCAAAGGGATCAAAGGTGACGACGACGTGAGGCCGCAGCTTTCTCAAATACGTCACCAATTGACTGATCACCCCGGCCGGCTCAGCCTGAGCCAATTCCCCATCTTGGTATTCCAACAAGATGACCGCTTGCAAACCGAGAATCTGCGCAGCCGCAGCCAATTCGACGACCCGCCGGCTGCCCAGCGCCGCCGGCCCCGGATAATCTGTTTCAGCCCCCAGCCAGCCATGTTCACCCCGAGTAGCTGAAATGAGATAGGTCCAAACCCCTTCGCTGGCATATTTGGCCAATGTTCCCCCCAGCGCCAGCGATTCATCATCGGGGTGGGCCAGAACACACATCAATTTGAGCTTATCGGTCTCTCGTTTGTTGCTAAACAAGATTAACGCTCCAAATTAGAATTGGTCACCCGCTTGTGAGAAGTCTAAATGATCAGACATAAAGTTGAGTACAACTGACCAGTCGAGATTACAGTGATTCCCATAGACCTCAATATAGTCGTGTTCCACGCCCATTTCGGTCAGCGTCTTGTCAAAGTTGCGGATGATCTCGACCGGAGCAGAGCCGTCGTATGTTCCGTGGTAAATGAGAATACCGTTTAATCGAACGGGTTGGTTGAGGTAATCCGGAAGATCGTGTAAAACGTCAGCGGCAATTATCTTCTGCCGCACTTCAGGCACGATGCTCCCTTTGCCGTCCACGATTTCAAAGGGCATGTCCAAATAAAAGGGCGGCTTGTCCGGATTGGCTGCCGCTGCCGCCGCTTGGGCGAAGAATCGCTCATCGTAGAGATCGTCGAAATCCTGCGGTTCGAATCCAAATCGAAGCCGATCTGTTTCCCACTGCGGATCATGTTCGATATCGTAAAGGCCAGACATCGATGCTGCCACACTAAATACTTCAGGATACATCAAGGCCAGGTGAAGAGCACCATCGCCGCCCATCGAGCAACCGGTGATGCCCCGGTTTTCGCGCTGAGGTAAAGTGCGATAGTTGGTATCAATCTGAGCCACCAAATCCTTAACTATGTAGCTCTCATAATCTCCAATCGTGGGCGAACTTAGATAGCAACTGCCTGCGAACTTGTTATCGGCGTTGGGAAAGACCAGGATCATCTCACCTGCTTCGCCGCCGGCAGTCAATCTATCCAGGTCCGGTCCTAGTCGGATGTAGTCGTTCTCATTACCCCAAGAGCCGTGGAGGACATATACCACCGGATAACGTTTATCGCTGGTATCATAGCCCGCCGGCAAGTAGACGTAATAGTTACGTGTCGCCGGATCACCAATGAGATTATCGGCCAAAGCTTGGCTGGTTATTTGCCCCTTCACCAACTTCCCCTTACTTGACGGTTGAGAGGTAGGTTTAACCGGCGTTGGCTCCGGGGTTGGCGGTACAGGGGCTAAAGTTGGCTCTGGAGTTGGCAGCTTTGGGGAAGACGTCGGTGGGACGGCTGTCGGCGTGGTTGTTGGTGCTTCAGCTACGGGAGCAGGCGGACCGCCTCCACACCCAACCCAGAACGACAAAAGCACTATCACGGTAACTATCAACCTAATCAATCTCAGCAAGTTTGAATCATTCATTTTTGTCCTCCTTTTTTAGGAAGCTTCGACCCAGGCAAGATGATACATATCTGTCCCACAAGTATTACGCCAGATGAGTACATCCGGCTTTGGTCTGGTTATATTCCCTCAACCTTTATTAAACCAGAAAACCCCTTCCTTTTGGTACCCAATTATGATAAAATAGGGGTACAGCGAGGGTACAAGATGGACAAGGATGACGCAGGCGACATCGTATCGTTTGGCTACTGGGTCCAGCAGCGGCGGCTAGCCCTGGATCTGTCTCGGCCTGAACTGGCTCGGCGCGTGGGCTGCTCGCCGGTCACGGTCAAGAAAATTGAGCGGGATGAGCGGCGTCCGTCTCATCAAATTGCTGAACTATTAGCCGACCAACTGGCGATCCCCGATCAGGATCGCGCTAAGTTCATCCGTATGGCCCGTGGCGAATTCTTCGCCGCCTCACTCCCCTCGCCTGAAATTATTTCACTCCCCGCCTTTTTACGAACCCACCACGAAGCCGAAAAATGGATCGAGACCCCCTGCGTGGCCCGTGAACGTGAGTTGGCCCAACTCGATAGCTACCTGAACGCGGCAGGGGCCGGTCATGGGGGTATCGCCTTCATCAGCGGCGAGGCCGGCAACGGCAAGACCCTTCTGGCCCGAGAGTTTGCCCGGCAGGCCCAAGAACAATACCCCAAGCTTGTCGTCGCCGCCGGTAATTGCAATGCGCATACCGGCATCGGCGATCCGTATCTGCCCTTCCGCGAGATTATGGCGTTATTGACCGGCGATATCGAAGCTCGGTGGGTGGCCGGCGGGCTAAGTCGAACCGCTGCCCAACGGCTGTGGGGCGCGGTACCGCATGCCGTTAAAGCTCTGGTCGAGGTTGGGCCTGATCTGGTTGATATCTTTGTCTCCGGATCGTCTTTGGTCACCCGCGCCACGGCGGCTGCTCCGAGGGATCCGGAGACGCTATCTCACCTCAAGACGCTGATAGCGCGTCATCAAACCGCTGCCAATCCAACTCATCTACAGCAGGGCGACCTTTTTGCCCAGTATACCAGGGTGTTGCACGAACTGGCTCGCCAGGAACCGCTGCTGCTCATACTTGATGATTTGCAATGGGCGGATACCGGTTCGATCAGTCTGCTGTTTCATCTGGGGCGGCAGCTCGAGGGTCGGCGCATCTTGGTGGTCGGCCTCTACCGGCCGGCCGATGTTGCTCTTGGTCGTCTTTCAACCGGTTCGGGCGAGCGCGAACGCCATCCGCTTGAGCCGGTGCTCAACGAGCTGCAACGTCATTTTGGGGATAATCACGTTGCGCTGAGGCAGTCTGGTGGGGGTAAGCACCTCGTCGAGGCCCTTTTGGATATCGAACCGAACCGGTTGGGGGTCGGCTTTCGAGACGCTCTGTACCGGCAGACCGGCGGTCATCCCCTGTTCACCGTCGAGATGTTGCTGGGCTTGCAGGCGCGAGGAAGTTTGGTTCGGGATGAGCAAGGACAATGGATTGAGGGGCCGGTACTGGACTGGACCATATTACCGAGTCGGGTAGAAGGGGTGATTAATGAACGGATCAGCCGGCTGCCATTGGCGTTGCAGGAGGTATTGAAGGTGGCCAGCGTTGAAGGCGAGGTGTTTACGGCTGAGGTCGTGGCCGGGGTGCAGGCGATTAACGAGCGACAGATGGTCAGCCAACTCAGCCACGTCTTGGATAGACAGCAGCGATTAATTAGGGTTCAGGGTAGCCAGCAGTTAGAAGAAAAGCGGTTGTCCCGTTACCGTTTTCGACATAACCTGTTTCAAAAGTTCATTTATGACAGCCTGGATCAGGTGGAGCGCGTCTACCTGCACCAAGCCGTGGGCAAGACCTTGGAGCAACTGTACGGTGGAGCCGTGGACTCAGTCGCCCCCCAGTTGGCTCGACATTTCGCTGCCTGTGGCGATAACCGGCGGGCCTTGAAATATTTCACGGTGGCCGGCGATATGGCTGCGGCTGCTTATGCGTACACCGAGGCGGAGGCCCACTACAGCCGTGCTCTGGAGATCGCTCAATCAATGGAGGCCGGCTCAGGCGCAGGTGCGGACCGCGAACAACTTATTCACCTTTACACTCAGCGCGGCCGGACATTGGAGTTGGAAGCCCACTATAATCAGGCCCTGCACAACTACGTCGAAATGGAACAGGTGGCCCTAAAGCGGGGCGACCGCGCGATGGAACTCGCCTCTTTGAGGGGGCGAGCTATCATTCGAAGTACGGTTAACCCGGCTCGCGATCCGAGGCAAGGGCAACACCTGTTAGAAAAGGCCCGTATTTTGGCCCGCGAACTGAATGACCGCGTCGCCGAGGCCAATATTCTATGGAACTTGCTGCTCCTCAGCGCCTACACCGGCGGCGACCTGCACCAGAGACTTGAGTACGGCGAACAAGCGCTGACGTTAGCCCGAGAACTCAATCTGCGCGAATTGATGGCCTTCACCTTGCACGATATTTTCTATGCCTATGCGGGCGCCGGCCAGTGGCTGCGCGCCAGGGAAGCCCTATATGAAGCCCGCGACCTATGGCGTGAACTCGGCAACTTGCCAATGCTGGCCGAAACGCTGATGCGCATTCAATGGACCTATCTGGTGACCGGGGATTACGAGCAGGCGCTGGCCTACTCTGATGAAGCGTTCCGCATTGGCCGGGAGAGCAACAATCTTGATGCCCAGGCGCTTAGCCGGTTCGTTGTCGGCTTTGTCTATTTGGAGCGAGGGCAGCCGGATCAAGCTATTGCGATCATGACCGAAGCGGTGGCGGTGGCTGAATCGGTTGAGAATCTAACGCCGTTAACCGGTACCCGAGCTGACTTAGGCTGGGTTTACGGCCAACTGGGTGACGTGAATCACGGGCTGGAATTGGCTCGTTTGGCCCAAACAACAGCCGAAGCAAAACTGCCCATTCTTCGGTATTGGACGCAGGCAATTCTGGTTAATCTGCATTTGCTTAACGGTGACTTCGCCGCCGCCGAGGCCGTAATGGCCACGCTGGAACCCTACCGGGACGTAAAACAAAAATTTGGTTACATGCCGTTTATGTGGGTTCGCGTGGCCTTAGCCGAGGGCAAATTTGCTTTTAGTCAACAAGATTACGTTGGCGCGGCCCAGGTGATGGATGATCTGGACGCTGATCTGGATGACGCCGGTATCCGTTACTTACGGCCTGACGCCCTCCATCTCAAGGCCCGAATACTCCTTGAGCTAGGTCGGCCTGCCACCGCAGCAGCCTACACGACGTTGGTCCGGGCGCGAACCGAAGCCGAAGTCCTTGGCTCGCGCCGCTCGCTGTGGCCCATCCTGGTCACGCTGAGTGAAATCGAGCAGCAGCGGGGCCATGTGGCCGAAGCTGAGGCTCTGCAAAACCAGGCGAAGGAGATTGTGGACGATATTGCCCACCATCTCCCATCGCCTGCGTTGCGGGCCACGTTTCTAAACCTGGCCCAAGTCAAAGCCCTGTTATCGACCTAATAGTATCTTCGCAACCAGTTTCTTGTATTTTGGGCAAGAAAATTGGACAAGATTTACAAGATTAACAGGATTAAAATAATTTTTAAACATCTTGTAAATCTTGCCGAAGGTTCTGTCTAAAAACCTTTTTGGTTCCAGCTTGTTCGGGTTAGGGTTAATGTCATTTCGATGCCGAAGGCGAGAAATCCCCCAGAATGTTGTCTGCCAGTAACCATTGTAGGGATTTCTCGCTCTCATTCGTCGCTCGAAATGATATGACCCGCGTAAGTTCTAGCTCCAAAGGTTCAATGAACGCCGATTATTGCGCTTTCATCGATCATCGTAGGTTCTGTTATTTGGGCTTGCTCACTCAGTTCTAAAGGTACACTAGAAATCTCATCCGATGCCGGCGGGACGTTAGAGTTGTAAATATCTCGGAAGATTTTCCAAGAGCCATCGGGCTGTCGTTTCAGGAGGGTCATATATTTGCCGTCGATGGAGATAGGATCGCTGCCGTCCTTGAACGTTATGGTCGCGGCGTAAGTTCCCCGGGCTACGGCCATATCGCCGCTTACATTGACTTCCTTGTTGGTGATCTCCATATCGTATGTTATCGCTTCGAGTTCACTTTCAAGCCCGGCTCGCAATGTCTCCTTGCCGACGATGGGCAGGGAGTCGGGCGGCAACTGCATAGCGTCGTCAGCCCACAAGGCCATATAACTGTCGACGTCCCCGGCATTGAGACTGGAAGCGTACTGCTCCCACACCTTATTAACCGCTGCTGTAACCGCTTCGACATCGTCCGTTGCCGGCGGTACGTTAGAGTTGAAGATATCACGGTAAATCTTCCACGTTCCGTCGGGTTGTCGTTTGAGGAGGGTCATATATTTGCCGTCGATGGTGATAGGTTCACTGCCGTCCTTGGGCGTTACGGTCGCGCCATATGTCCCCCGGGCCACCGCCATATCATCGCTCACGTTTACTTCCTCGTTATTAATGTCAAAGTCGAACGTGACCCGATCCATCTTGCGTTGTAGCCCGGCCCGCAGCGTCTCCATGCTAGTCACAGGAGGGGCGTCTGGCGGTAACTGGATGCCATCATCGGCCCACAAGGCCATGTATCGATCAATATCGCCCGCATTGAGACTGGAGATATACTGATCCCAGACCTGATTGACCGCTGCTGTAACCGCTTCGATATCGTCGGCTGGTTGGGGTTCAGCCGGCGCTGCCGGCGGGACGTTAGAGTTGTAGATATCTCGAAAGATTTTCCAGGATCCATCGGGTTGTCGTTTCAAGAGGGTCATATATTTGCCGTTGATCGAGACGGGTTCGCTGCCATCCTTGGGCGTTATGGTCGCGGCGTAAGTCCCCCGAGCCACCGCCTGGTCGCCACTGACATTGACTTCCTCATTGATGATCTTCATATCGTAAGTTATCGCTTTGACTTCGCTTTCAAGCCCGGCCCGCAGTGTCTCCTTGCCGACGAGGGGTAGGGAGTCAGGGGGCAACTGGATGGCGTTATCGGCCCACAAGGCCATATATCTATCGACGTCGCCCGCATTGAGACTGGAGGCGTACTGTTCCCAGACTTGGTTGACCGCCGCTGTCACGGCTTCAACATCGTCCGCAGGCTGCGCCGCCGCCGGTTGTTGGTCCACAGGCGCTGCTGCCGGGGAACCACAGGCCGCCAGGATACCCGCCAAAACCACTCCAGTGATCAAGAATAGAAACCACATTTTTTGGTACATCTTACTTCTCCTAAAGTATTGGTGCTTTGAGACGGTGTGAGCATCTCAAAGGCTGGGGTTGAATCATTTTTCGCTGCCATTTGACCACTCTACAAGTCCGTTGAATAAAGCACCTCCTTTTTAACTGGGTTGGGTATTTTTCACTCTGGCTACTGTGCGTTTAGCCGATTGGAGATGGGGGCGTATTTTAGTCATTCTTAGAGGGAGAACCGACTATCATCATTATTAAAGCATGAAATGATCGCCGGTTGGTACCCTATTGCAAAGGAATAGGGGTACAACGGGGGTACAATATGGATGAGGCCACTTTTACGGATAGATCACAGCGATTACTGACTGATCGCGATTATTTATTAATGGATCGCCGTTGTTACTCGATGATCGCCAATTTTTTTCAACAGATCGGTGCTGTTACTGACTTGAGTTTTGCGATTAGAGAGGGCAAAAAGCCCAAAGAACATTAACAATCGATCAGAGAAATGGAAAAGACCAAGCCAAATCAAAGCGATCTGCCCGGTGAGAATAAAATAGGCCGAGCAAGTTAGGCCAGCAAAAGATGTAAGATATGATTAGGGAGAGACCCGCTTGAGATTGTTGAACAATCCAGTGGACCAAATACCCTAATAATTCATCAACGACCGCTTGACACCGTTGACCGGTCGATTGGAACTGGCCCCGCACTGCCCAACGGGAGCGCCCCGGCGGTCCTTGGTCACCGAGAAGAGAATACGCTACGAAGGAGAGATACCAATGGCGTTTGATAGCTCGTAACTGACGTAGCTGATAATCTTCAAAGCCCAGGTTCCCTTGGCGTCCTCGTTAAAGGTTTCAGTCGGCCAGCGGTCGAGATACGTCGTCCCAACGGTGTAGACCCGAAACTATTCACTTGTCCCAACTGTTTTCCTTAGCTCATTCTGACCGATTGGGCTGCCCTTTACCTGTCGTAATCAAGCTTCGCAAACTCTCGTTGATATAAAAGCTCCATGCGTCTGAACAGTCACCGTAGCAGGCGAGGACTGGAGCAAGGCCGACATGGGTAAAGCGGAGTTCGGTCTGGCCGTCCTTCCGAGTAAGCTCAAAGACAATATCTGTGCCTGTCCACTCGGCCCTGTCTTTGACGAAGTTAATCTGGCTGTCCACAACGTGCCAGACCACTTTCTGGCCGGGTACCCATTCCGTAATCTTCTGGGTGCTGTGGTGCAGGTCGCCGGAGTGGAACGTAAACTCACCGCCGGGTTTATCGGTTCTGTCGTCAATATCTTCTGACCACCATCCCCGGACATTGTTGATGGCCGCGAAAGTTTCCTCAGGGGTTTGGTCTACCAAGAAGGCAGTCGTATAGTTTTGACTGTTCACGATTGTCTCCAATTTTTTGATTAGATGTAAGTTTAGGCGCGGAAATTGAATTATCTTGGCAAAGTCTGGTTATTAAGCGCCGGGCATCGGTCTATAGCCTGGCATTTCTAGGCGTGTTCTAGGCCGTGTTTATCGGCAATCTGTTCATTTTGGTTGGGCTGACCCTTACCCTGGGTAATCAGGTTGCGCAGGCTGCCGTTGATGTAGGTCCCCCAAGCGTCCGAGCAGACGTCGTAGCATTCGTAGGCGGGGACGAGGCCCACGTGTGTAAAGCGAACTTCTGTTTGGTCGCTCTTCCGGGCAATTTCAAAGACGATGTCGGTGTCTTTCCACTCGCTCTTGTCTTTTATGAAGTTAAAGTCGTTGTCCACAACGTGCCAAACCACCTTTTTACCCGGTACAAGTTCGGTGATTCTGATGGTGCAGCGGTGAATATCTTGGTAGTGGTAGTTAAATTCACCGAGTTCGTCGGTCCTACCCTCAATTTCTTCCGACCACCAGTCACGAACGTTATTGATGGCCGCGAAGGCTTCTTCCGGACTTTGGTCGACTGAAAAGCTCGTTGTAAAATTTTTATCACTCATGATTTTCTCCTGTTTTTAATGATATTCAATATGCTTGCGTTGAAGGATCATTAGCCCTCCTGCTGATTGCTTCAAGCGTTTGGTTTAGAATATTTGTTCTGATATGGTCATTATACACTTGTTCTTTGAGGTAATCTATGCCATAATATCCTCAATATATGTCTAATCGTCCAAATTGGAGTTAAGTATGGATGTCCTGACCGATGTACTCAATACGCTTGAACTGAAAGGCTGGCTGTCGTCACGCCGGGAGCTTGCATCGCCCTGGCGCTATGATTTTGCGGCCAGCAAAGACAGCATGTTCCACGTGCTTAGTTTTGGGGGAGCCTACTTGCAGGTTGAAGGGGAGGCCGAGCCAATCCGCGTTGAGGACGGTGATGTTTTGCTGTTCCCGACCGGTCATCCGCACTCGCTCTACGACGACCCTACGTCACCCCTGACGCGGCTGGTCCATCTGGACTACAATCCGCAACGAGGGATCCAGGTCGTCGACCGTGAAGGCGTGGGGCTAAAGCCCTTGCTGCTCTGTGGCGCTTTCCATTTCGATTATCCCAATAATTTTCCGCTGTTGCATCGATTACCCCAACTCATCCACATTCCCGGGGCACAGGGGCATATGGAGCCAGGCTTCGCTGATATTATGCGTTTGATTATTCGTGAATCGGCTTCACAGCAACCGGGCGGAGAGGTCATGCTCAATCGTTTGACCGAATTGCTTTTTATTCAAGTCATCCGGCGTTGGATCGAACAACAGGCTGATACGTCGATGGGGTGGGTGGGGGCGTTGCGCGACCAGCCCGTCAGTGCGGCCCTTGGTCTGATTCATCAGTCGCCCGAACATAAATGGACGGTCAAGGAATTGGCTGAGGCGGTGGCACTTTCGCGTTCCGCCTTCTCGGCCCGTTTCACCCAACTGGTGGGCGAGCCACCGTTGACCTACCTCACCCGCTGGCGCATGATCAGGGCGACTCGCCTTCTTAAGAACGAGGTTAGCGTGGAGACTATTGCGGAGTTACTTGGTTATGAGTCAGAAGCAGCCTTTCGCAAGGCTTTCAAGCGAGAGATCGGCCTTCCCCCGGCGCAGTATCGAAGGCTTGGATAAAAACAGTGATAGTCCCTAAAGAATCTACTTCTTCTTTCTTTTTGGTGACGCCTTCGCTTTTTTATTGTAGTCAAGGGCAAGTCCTATCCAATAGTCAAAATCGTCTGGTGATTTTATGGCTTCTTCATCTATATAGATGTACCCTTTATATTCTCGCCCGCCCATGACCACTGTTTGAGTTCCGCTTCTCTGTAAGGCTTGGTCATGGAGTTCGGGGTCAATCCGGCTCATTATCCTATCTTGGCCGACGTTAACGCACATTTTGCCATTGACCATAAAAGCCAAACTGCCAAACATCTTTTTCTCCTCAACTTGTGGAATATGGGCCAGCGCCTCTCTCACGCGGTTAGTCAAAATCTCGTTATAGGCCATACTTTTCCCTATTCATATCAACGATTATGCGGTCACAATATGATCGCGGAAGTAGCTCTGCCACGGGCCGCAACCCTGGATGTAGGGCTGCATCAATGCCCGCTCGGCCTGAACGGTGTGCATCAGATCATGGCCGGCCCATTGGTGCAGCAATTCACTCATCGTGACCAGCCCCAATTCCTGATGCCGCGCCTGTCGATCCAGATCGGCGGCGGTGACCTTTTGGAACGTGGTTAGACTGGTCGCCCGCAAGCGGCTAAACTCTTCGACCAGAGCCACCGGTGATTGACTGGTATCCGGCTTTCCGCCCTGGCTGTCCGGATCAAAAGCGGGGAAATCCTGACCGGCCAAAATCGCGTCCACCCGCTGGGGAAAGACCCACCGTTCCGTATCGACCAGATGCTGCAAGCAATCCAGCGCCGACCATTCCCCAACCGCCGGTGGCTGGGTCAATAATTCCGGCGGCAGCTTTTCGACTAGCGCTTGCCACCGGGCGGGAGTGGTTTCCAAAACGGCATAAGACCAGATGAGTATCGTTTCCATAGAGATACCTTTCATTAGAATTAAATGTCTCAAACTAAAGCAATAATAGCCTCAACTAAACGCTCGCTGGAGATTTCTTGAATTTGTTGGTCAGGGATCGGTTTTTCCAATTCACCGGGAAAAGCCTTTCCGTCCTGCCGATTTAACCAAACGGTTTTCATCCCGACGCTTTGAGCGCCAAAAACGTCATCAAATAGATTGTCGCCAACATATATGACATCGTGCGGGTGAATTTTTAGATCGCTTAACAACGTTTCGAATATCTTAGGTGCCGGCTTACATGCGCCGACATCGGACGAAAAGAGCATATAGTCAAAATATTTCTCGATGTCAAACCGTTTAAACTCAGGGAGGGTAAACAACCTTTGGGTATTTGATAATACGGCTAAACGGACTTCGTTGTGCCTATGAAGCGTTTCCAGTACAGGCACAGTTTCGGGGTAAATCGTCAGCGACTTTGTGGTCAGAATTCGAAACAGCAGCCCCATCTCGACCGCATCTTGCTCGAAGTCGCCATGGTCTTCTGTTTGGGCCAAAGATAATAATATCCGTTTGAATACACTCTTAATATCAATATCAGGGTATAGTTCACGGTTGGTCAGGAGTGCCTGCCGGGTTATTTCCTTATATAATCGTCGTAAATCCTTCGGCTTAATATACAGATTTTTGTATGACAGCCAAGTTGCAAGGAAATTATAGGTTCTAAGGCGTTTTTCATCTGATTCGATGTCGAGTAACGTCTTGTAAACATCAAACACAACGACTTTAGAGTTTGACATCATTATCTAACTTATTTTGGACTTAGAAGCTGTTTTAAAAAGTAGAGGTTTACGAACTTGTCCACAGATTTACACTGATATTCACAGATTTTTATCTAAATTTTGATGTTATCAGTGATCATCTGTGTCTATCTGTGGACCATTGAAGGCTTTTAAAACAGTCTCTTAGGTTCATTTATACGAGACCGCCATCTCGGCGGGTTGGCGCAGGGTTTGATACACTACACAATATCGTTCGGTCAGTCGGATTAACGTTGCCAACTGCTCCTCAGCCGCATCGGTATCCAAATCAAATTGAAGCCGTATGTTCTGAAATCCAACCGGAGCCTCTTTCGCCACCCCGAGCGTTCCCCGAAAATCTAAATCACCTTCGGCTTTGATGACGCCATCGCGTAGCTCAACCCCAATGGCGGTGGCCACGGCGCATAAAGTTACCCCGGCGCAAGCCACCAAGGCTTCAAGGAGCATATCTCCCGAGCAAACACTAATCCCATCACCCCCTGTAGCCGGGTGTAGCCCTGCTTGTACAAGCGCCTTGCCGGTGTCCACTTTACAAGTGACATCTTCGCCCAGACGGCCTTGGGCTTTAAGGGTGATCAAGGCCGCTTGCGGTTGTTCTTTATACCGCGCTTTGAGCGGTTGTTGGAGTGACCGTAATTCTTCAGCATTCATAATAATTCATCTCCTTATCTTTTATCGCCTCATTGAGCCTTTCTGACGCTGTCCAGCAGATCAAACTATTTCCGACCGGTAACCGAATAGGCGGTCAGGGTGGCGGTAAAATAGCCCTGCTCCGTTCGCACCTGAAGCTCTTCGAGCCAGCGCCTACCGCTGTCTGCCGATATTTCTCCCGCCTCGATTAGCAGGCTTACCGTTTGCCCAAGGTTGTAAATTGCATCGGCTGTTTGGAAGTCGTTGATGATCGAAATTTTCGGGTGGATGGCAATTTGGGAAAGACCAGCTTCTTTGAACCACTGCGGAATATAGCGTCCAACCCAGCCGGATTTGAAGGAATCGCACCAAGCGTTCTCGATCCGCCGAGTCACATCTTGTTGTTCAGAATTAATGGTGAAGGTGCCCCAGTCATTGTCGTAGGCCAGTAGAATGCCGCCTACTTGAAGAACCCGGACTAGCTCGGCAATCGCTCGGGCCGGATCGGCAATATGCTGTAGAACCCGATCGATTCTAACTTTGTTGAAACGCCCGTCTTCAAATTCCGTGGCCAGCAAATCGCCTGTCCGAAATTCAACTGAGAGGCGTTGGCCTCGCTGATCGGCCATTGCCTTGGCAATGAGTTTCTCACTGGCATCCAGCCCCGTCACCTTGCCTCCGGCGCCGACCAACTCAGCCATTCTAAAGACGTCATCGCCGAGTCCGCAGCCGGCATCGAGCACTTTATCGCCGGGGCTAACGCCAGTAATCGATAGCTTTCCGTTTTGTAATCTTGGTAGTACGGGAGGAATCAAGCAGCGCAAGACAGTGGGAATATACGTCGGTATCCTCAGCATCGTCCACACTGCCGAACCCAGTCGCTAGGTATTCGTTGCCCATCATGAAACCTGAGATAGAGAGATAACTTCGTATTGATCGAACAATTAGTCGTATGATAACCAAGTTGCTACCCTGCCAGACCTTTAGGGTTTCGACGCTAATTTTGACAAGAATTGACGTTAAACAGCCAAATTTAGGTCGGGATAAGGCCCTTTCGGAAACCCTAAAGGTCTTTTCCGCGAAAGGTGGTAACTTGGGTTATGATACCAGAAAAAAAGGGTTTTGCGAATCCCTTTTGTCTAAGGAGACCCGCTCAAGCCACACTGCCCCAACGCGAAGCCGGGGTCGAAGCGCGGCCGGCTTCAAACAATGGAAGAGTGGCCATTCAAAGTTTCGTTCTCTTTCAGTTTTCAGTATTGTACAATTTATCAGCATTTTCTGGCTCCCTCACCCCAGTAAGGCCAACTCCAAACTCGCCTTCACCAAGTGGGATTGGAAGGATAGGCTACTTCGTCTGAAGCATCTCCTGGAAGCCGGCACCTCGTCTCCAGCGTACCTGATTGCCGATCTCAGCCATTCGCCAGCCGCTTGCCCCCAAGATCACGTGCCCGGTTATCACGCCACCCGCTAGAAAATAGTTGTCATAGGGATCAGCGTTTGGATCACCGTGGCCCTCTGCCCAAAGATGTATCGCCACCAAGTTCGCCCGGAACTCGGCGGAAGCGTCATCTTTCAGGGTAATGGTAAAGCCGCTGGTTAGATGTTGGGTGGCTTGGAAACGGCTTAAACTACGGCTATGGCTATCGCCGATTTCTTTTGGCCCTTTCGTGACGGCTCCGTTGGGCCGCACTATTTTGGCATCATCGGCAAAAATCTGACCCATTGTTGTTACATCAAATCGTTTCTGATCTAAAGCGGCAAAGTAGCGGTTAATAACTGAAGTTACGCAGATGAAAAATTGACAAGAGCAACAGAATGACAGGAAAGAGCTTTGAGTTCAGAGAAAGCAGCCTTAACCGCTTTCAAGTACAGTTTAGACTTCAAGGCAAAATGATTGGACTGATGAGCCAGTTTGAGCCGCTCAAGTTTGATAAAGGCAATCATAGCAGCAAAGATGTGGTTACTTTGCGAACGAATGGTTTTGGTCGGTGATTTTTCTAAAGCCACATTTTGTTTGAGCGATTTATGGAAAGCAACACCTTTAAGATAGACCAAACGGCATTGACGACAATGTAAAATAAGCGGTGTAAATGAAGAGATGGGGGTAAAATGAGGAAAGGAAAAACTCATGAAACCGGAAGAGAAAAACACCGCAATGACTCTCCTGA
This sequence comes from Anaerolineales bacterium, assembly GCA_020634855.1. Classification (GTDB taxonomy): domain Bacteria; phylum Chloroflexota; class Anaerolineae; order 4572-78; family J111; genus JAGRBY01. The sequence goes on along the minus strand of JACKAU010000008.1, from coordinate 271,547 downwards.
AAAACTCAGGGATAAACGGAACGAAAACGCAAAAGAAAGAGGTCAGAGACAAGCAACCGAATTAGGCGAATGGAAGGTAACGAAAAAAGGGTTTCGAAGAAATCCCTGGTCCTTGTTGATCCTCTTTTTGGTGGTTTTTGGCAGTTTGATAGCGGTGGATCCGTCTTTAAGTTGATCATCAGGGCTGAACCAATCAACATCGAACTGACCCGGAATAGGCCCCGAACCGGTAGTTTGTCGTTAGGGAAGGGGCGTTTGAGTGCTCCGATGGAAGCTTCCACGGCAGCCCGCAGGTTAGGGCTAGAAGCGCGTTCCTGAGCTGTCCGTTGGCGACGTAAGGCTAGGTCGAGTTGGCGTCGAGAGAAGTACAAGACCGGCGGCGGCGCTGATTTTTCGGTTGGTGCCTCTGTCGTGGCGGACACTGTTTGTGCGGGCGGTGGCGTGAAGCGGCCGATGTAACGGTCTGTGACACGACCTGGTTCCACCTCAGCCCGCTGCCCGGAGGGGCGGTCACCGTTAGTGGTTGACCGTTCGGGTCAAGCTGCCAAGTGTAGTCATCCAGATTGAGTTTGGTTGGGTTTGGCTGCCGCCCGCGAATGGCGCTTTGCACCAGTTCAACCTGATGTTGCCGCAGCAACGGGTCAACGAGGTCGGGGCTGTTATAGCCGCCGTCCGTGTGCATTTCTTCAACGCCGGTACGCTGTTTGAGGGTTGGCAGGCTGTCGGCCAACATGGCCGCGTCATCGGTGTTGTTGGGTGCGGTGTGCAGGTCGACAATCAATTGCAAGGGATTGTCGGGGTGACAGCTTTCGGTCACGTTGGTTACATAGCCTTGATACCCTTGGCCGCGTTTGACCCGATAGGTCGCCTCCCCGTCATCGGGTGATTGCAGGCTATCAGCGCTCAGTTCAGCGCTCTGGCGTGGGCGCCACTGACCGCCAGCGGGGTCATCATCATCATCTGTTTCAACGATGAAATGTTCGTGGAAGACCCGCAGCAGCAGTTGGTAGTCGGGTTGTTCGGCATAGTCGGCCGCCAACTCTGTCACCAGCGAATGCATGAACTGCCCGATTTGGGCCAGATGCTGGTCATAGCTACCCGGTTTGAGGTGGTAGACATATTGCCCGGCGCTGCCACATAGGTACAGTTCAAAGTCGGCTTGATAGCGCTGCTGGTCAGGGTCACTCAAGCTGTACTGCACCCGCTGCAACACTTCCACCAACAGTTGTAGCCGGCTGAACTGCCGGATGTTGCTGGAAACCTGCGTGCTGTCCATCCGCAATTTGCTCGTTTGCAGGGCAAAGGCAGCCAATTGTTCGTCGGTTATCTGGACAAAGGCCTCGGCCAGCAAGGCCTGACCCTTTGTTGCATATGGTCACTCAAGCGGCGGCGGAAGTTGTAGATGGTTCGTATTTCAAAATGGCCGTCGTTCAACTGCCGGTATCCCTAGCGTATAACGCACTTGCAGGTTGAAGCAGAAATTCTCGTACATCTCTTCGTCGCTCCAGCCAAAGCCGGCCTTGAGCGTTTCCAGTCCCACCAGCACGTTGATGGGGATGTTCGGCCGCGACGCTTCATCTGCATAGAGTACGGCAAATGGTTTCTCGTCTAGTCGGGTGAACACTTCCCGGTAAAAAGGCTCCGGCCCACGAGTTCTCCAGCCGCTCTTTCAATTTTGGCGGTAAAGCATCCAGGTCGCTGATGAGCGGCCATTGCAGTGTGTTGGTCATTTTTCGAAACACGCTGTCTCTCCGTTTATGGTGAGTGTTTCTGGTTATAACACCCGACCGGGCGTTTGGACCCTTTTTTCCGCCAGCTTGACTGACCTTTTTTCAGGGGAGTCCGCAATGGAAACAGAAAAAAAGGAACTCAACAAAAAGGGCGTGACGGTGCCCGATCTAGAACAGATCGAAGCAGCGCTAAGCCGGGTAGAGAGCGTCGATGACTTTTTTGGCAAAGAAGGGATCCTGGCCCAACTGTTTGCCCGAACCCTGGAACAGATGCGGGAAGGGGAGTAGACGGCCCAACGGGGCTATGAGAAGTACGAAGCCAAAGGGCGCAACAGTGGCAACAGCCGTAACGGGAAACGAACGAAAACGGTCAAAAGTTCGGGGGGCGATATCGAAGTGGCGGTGCCGCGCGACCGAACAGGGGCGTATGAACCCCACTTGCTGGCGAAGTACCGCCATAATACCAATGAGTTAGAAAAGAAGGTGATCGCCATGTACAGTCGGGGGTTATCGACCCACGATATCGAAGCGATGTTGCAGGAGACCTATGGGGTCAGTCTGTCAGCCGGGGCGGTCAGCCCCATCACCGACAAGGTGTGGCCGCTGGTCGAAGAATGGCAAAACCGGCCGCTGGCCCGCCTGTACCCGATCATCTATCTGGATGCCTTGTATATCAAGCTCAGACGCGAGGGACACGTTGAAAATGTAGCCGTTTACATCGTGTTAGGGGTCGATGTCGAGGGTCAACGGGACGTGCTAGGCCATTGGGTCAGTGATGGGGCGGAAGGGGCTAACTTCTGGTTAAGCGTTCTGAGTGACCTCCAGAGCCGGGGTGTGGAAGATGTGCTCATCGCCTGTGTTGATGGCCTCAGCGGCTTCAGTGAAGCGATTGCCGCCATTTTCCCGCACTGCCAGGTGCAACGCTGAATCCGGGCCAGTCTGAAATATGTGGTCTCTAAAGACCAAAAAGCCTTTGTTAAAGATCTGAAAAAGGTCTATCAGGCCCCCACCCGGGCAGAGGCCGAAACGCAGCTGCTCCAGTTGGGTGAACTCTGGGGCGACAAATATGCCGTTGCTGTTCGCTCCTGGGAAAACAACTGGGAGACCTTGACCCCCTTTTTCGATTACCCGGCCCAGATCAGACGTCTCATCTACACCACCAATACCATTGAGGCTTACCATCGCCAACTGCGCAAAGTGACCAAAACTAAGGGTGCCTTGCCCTCGGCCAAGTCTGTCCGCAAGCTCCTGTATTTGGCCAACGACCGCATTGTCAAAAATGGACAATGCCCCTGCCTAACTGGGCCCTTATTCTTAATCAGTTAGTCATTCGTTTCAACGATCGTATTATTATGTAATCTCTATCTCGTTTTGCCCAAGCTTCCATTTACACCACTTTATTTGCATATCCTCCGTTGGACGTAAAACCTTCCTGGAAGCTTGATGTTAATACAGCTTCCAGGAAGGTAACGTGTGTATGCTCTGTAGTTGCTCTCTTGGAGTTTGTTGCTGGGCCGTCTTTATTCAGACGACACTTATCGTGCTGTGACCCGATCTTCGAATTTGAAGCCGGGATTGTCGTATTATCGATTATGCGAGTACAATACCGCTATCGACTTCAATGTGATCGGCTCATTTCGCTCTCCCCAATCGACTAAATCCCCAAACCGACAAACTCTGCCCCAGACTCAGTTCAACAAAAATTATATGGCGGCGCTCGCTGCGCTGGCGGAGAACCTACATCTAAGGGTTTTTGGCCAAACCTGGCGCTGTCCCTCTAAATACAGAGGGTTGCTGCCGAATTGAGAACGTTGTAAAAGACAAAACGTCAACTTTTTGCGCCTGCTTGTACATTATGGTACAATCGTCCTGCCTCGGCGTACCACTGTTTAGCTTCCACTTTAAAATCGGAGAACCCCTATGAAGGCTCTATTTTTAACTAATGAGTATCCTCCAAACATTTACGGAGGAGCTGGGATCCACGTTGAATATTTAACCAGAGAGTTGGCGGCCCTGATGGATGTTGAGGTGCGCTGCTTTGGCGATCAAGATATTCCCGCCGGCAATCCGCAGGTGAAGGGGTACACGGCCGACAAAAGTATGTTCGCTGCGACCGACTCAAAGCTCAAATCGCCCTTGTCGGCGCTGAACCAAAGCATCGCCTTTAACGCCACGCCCGTCGATGCCCAACTGGTTCACTGCCACACCTGGTACACCCATTTTGGGGGCATTTTAGCCAAACTGGGTTACGGGATTCCGCTAGTCATCACCACCCACTCGCTTGAACCGTTGCGGCCCTGGAAACGGGAGCAAATTGGACTGGGCTACAATATTTCGTCTTGGGTCGAAAAAACCGCTATGGAAATGGCCGATGCCCTCATCGCTGTGTCTGAAGGGATGAAGGACGATATCCTGCGGCTGTTTGATGTGGACGAAGAGAAAGTCAAGGTCATTTACAACGGCATCGACGTGGATGAATTTAGGCCCGTGTCCAGCCAAGACGCGCTGACTAAATACGGCATCGACCCGGAGCTGCCTTACGTCCTCTTCTTTGGCCGCGTCACCCGCCAAAAAGGGATTATTCATCTGGTCAACGCCATTAAATACCTGGATGAGAATGTGCAGGTGGTGCTATGCGCCGGTATGCCCGATACCAAAGAGATTGGGCAAGAGATGGAAGATAAGGTCCAAGCCATAAAGGCCACGCGGGATAACGTGATTTGGATTAATGAATGGGTCAGTCTTGAACCCAAAATTGAACTTTACTCTCACGCGGCGGTTTTCTGTTGCCCCTCCATTTACGAGCCGTTTGGCATCATCAATTTGGAAGCTATGGCTTGCGGCACGCCGGTGGTGGGTAGCGCCGTAGGCGGCATCAAAGAAATTATTAAAGACGGTGAAACCGGTTTCCTGGTTGAGCTTGAACAACAACAGGAAAGCCCCTTTGAGGCCGTCAACCCGGATCAATTTGCGCGAGACCTGGCCAACGGTATTAATAAAATCGTACTTAACCCGTCACTACGCGAGTCGATGGGCCAGGCCAGCCGCAAGCGCGCCGTAGATGTATTTAGTTGGAAATCTATTGCCAAAGAAACAATGGCTTTGTACGAAAGTCTGGTTAAGTAATCGAAAATAAGTCACTTCCCTTTGTGATGATGGAGAATTAAAATGAAACCACTGACCACGCCCCCCAGTCCGTTAGTGATTGAAAATGTTAAGCCGTCCGTTGATGACGGCCGGTTTCCGATCAAAAGAGTTGTGGGTGACACGTTGACGGTGACGGCCACCATATTTAGAGACGGTCACGGCAAAATTGTGCCGCTGCTTAAGTACAAAGAAAAGTGCAGCGACCAAGCGTGGACTGAGGTTGAAATGAAATCCACAAATCCGGGCCTGGATTTGTGGCAAGGTAGTTTTAATTTAGAGAAAAATACGCGCTATCTCTACACCGTTGAAGCCTTCACCGATATTTATCTCTCCTGGCTGATAGACGCCACTAAAAAATTCGACGACGGCCAGGACATTGCCAGCGATCTACTGGAAGGCCAGCAACACCTGGAGGAAACGTTGCGTCGTTTGGGGGGAAATGATTACCTGTCGCAGACGCTGGCGATGATTAATACATCTGAGTCGCAAGCCGCTAAAATGGCGATCTTTTCGGAGCAGCGACTGAAAGACTTTATGAAAGAACATAGCGCCCGCAGCGACGCCGCCGAGTTTGAGCCAAGTCTGGAAGTGATAGTTGATCGCGTCCAGGCCCGGTATTCGGCCTGGTACGAAATGTTCCCTCGCTCACAGGGCACGGTTCCGGGGCAGAGCAGCACCTTTGTCGACTGCAAAGCTCGCTTGCCGGAAATCAAAGAGATGGGGTTTGATGTGGTTTATTTGCCGCCCATCCATCCCATCGGCGTTACCAACCGCAAAGGGCCAAACAACAGCCTGGTGGCCGGCCCCAACGACCCCGGCTCGCCCTGGGCCATCGGCAATGAACACGGCGGTCACAAAGCCGTCGAGCCAAGCCTCGGCACGCTTGAAGATTTTATGGATTTTGAACAAGCCTGTCACCAAATCGGCATGGAGGTGGCGCTCGATTTTGCCCTCAACTGCTCGCCGGATCACCCTTACATCAAGGAACACCCGGAATGGTTCTTGAGACGGCCTGACGGGACCATCAAATATTCTGAAAATCCGCCCAAAAAATATGAAGATATTCATTCTTTTGATTACGAAGCCCCCAATGGGGCCTGGAAAACGCTGTGGGAAGAGCTTAAGGATGTGCTGCTCTTTTGGGCCGAGCGCGGCGTGCGGATATTTAGAGTAGACAATCCTCACACCAAATCTATTCCATTTTGGGAATGGGTCATGGCCGAAGTTCAGGCCATCTATCCCGACACCATCTTTTTAGCCGAGGCGTTTACCCGACCGGCGGTCATGAAGCGATTGGCTAAAATCGGCTTTACCCAATCCTACACCTACTTCACCTGGCGCAATTTCAAAAAAGAGATCATCGAATATCTGACAGAACTGACTCAATCAGAAATGAAAGAGTACTACCGGGGCAACTTCTTTGCCAACACCCCCGATATTCTACCGGAGATCTTGCAGGTGGGACGACGTCCTGCCTTCAAGATGCGGTTTGCCCTGGCCGCCACGCTGTCTTCGGTTTACGGCATCTACAGCAGCTATGAGTTGTGTGAAGCCGCGGCCATCGAAGGCAAAGAGGAATATCTCAACTCCGAAAAATATGAGATTAAAGTGTGGGATTGGGATCGGCCGGGCAATATAAAGGATTACATCGCTCTCATCAACAAAATCAGGCGAGAAAATCCGGCCCTGCACCTATACGACAATCTCAAGTTTCACGAGGCCCACAGCGAGAACGTTCTGTTTTACAGCAAAGCCACGCCAGACCAGAGCAACATCATTCTGGCTGCGGTCAATCTGAACCCATTTTCAACCCAACAGGCCCGGCTCGATATTCCAATAGACAAATTTGATATCGGTTCCGATGAGCCTTATCGTCTGCACAACCTCATCACCGGCGAAAGTCACCTGTGCCGAGGCCGAGAGTTTGTTGTTACCCTGGACCCCCACCAGGAACCGGCCCATATCTTCCGTCTGGGTCGGTGGCTACATACCGAACAAGGGTTTGACTATTTTGGGATGTAGGGTTGACGCTACCAAATCCGGCTTGGCCCGATAAGGACGGCAAACTGAAGCATTGTACCCTGCCGGCGGAGGAATTCCTTCGCCGGTTTTTGCAATACGTCTTAGGTAATGTTTAATTCGTTCACCTGACTCGCTTCCAGCGGCTAGCTGTGTGCCTTCGAAACCTCTTAAAACGTCCCTCTATACCAACTTCATTTCATTATCTGAAAAAACACCTCTTGAAGTACCTCTGGTTACGTACTATAATTAAGTAACCTCAGAAATCTTTTCGTCATCTGAAACGCTAATCTTAAAACCAATAGGGTTGCTATGTTGCACCAACCGGACATGGTCTCGTCCAAAAAACAAGCCAAAAATGACATCATCGGTTCTGTTCAGCGTGCTTTGCGCATTACCGAACTGCTGGCGCGCTACCCTCAAGGGTTGACCGCCAAGCAGATCGGGTTGAAGTTAGACCTCAATTTGAGCACCTGTTATCATCTCCTCAACACCTTGGAACATGAAAGCTATATTGTTAAAGACCCCGACACCTTGCTGTTTCGATTAAGCGGCAAGATAGGCTATACTGCCTTTGCTCAAGCTACCCCAGCTCAGTTGGTGACTCAGCTCACGGCTCACGTTAACGACCTCCAAGAAATTACCGGAGAAACCGCCTACCTATCCATTTGGGATGGCCAGGAAATCACTTTATCCAACATTGTCGAGGCAGCCCAAACAATTCGGGTTAAGGCGTTGACAATCGGCAGCACGCACGGCAACCACGCCAGCGCTCTGGGCAAAGCTATTCTGGCCTACTTAACCCCAGACCAGTTCGATCGGTACTTTGCCGAACGGGCTTTGCCGGCTTACACCACCAATACCATAACTAACCTCTCGTCGCTCAGAAAATATATAGCGCAAATCCGACAGCTTGGCTATGCCTTGGATTTTGAAGAGTTTATGCTAGAAGTCCACTGTATCAGCGCGCCTATTTTTGATGCGTGCGGGCAGATCACCGCCTCGATAGCCATTTCGCTGCCTGTTACTCGTTCCGAAAAAAACAGCGCCTTGTTAATCCCCAAAGTCAAACAAATGGCGAACTCAGCATCACGAACGCTGGGTATTCTGGGGTATATTGGCCCGACCGGATCGCTTAAGGGGTTTGTATGAGCCGGTCTGTTGGCATTATTGCCAACCCTGCTTCCGGTAAAGATATTCGACGACTGGTCGCTCACGGTTCTGTCTTCGATAACAACGAGAAAATCAACATCATCCGGCGCGTGTTGTTAGGGCTAGACGCTTTGGGTATCGAGCAAGTGTTGGCGATGCCCGATATTTCCGGGCTGGCTCGCCAGGCTGCTGAAAAGGCCAACGTGTCATTTCCGGTCGCCCTGTTGGACATGCCGCTGAAGAACAGCGCGGTCGATTCTACCTGGGCAGCCGCTATGATGGCTGAAGCGGGAGTAGGGTGTATTGTCACCCTGGGCGGCGACGGCACTAATCGAGCGGTAGCCAAAGGCTGTGGCTATGTGCCGCTGGTGCCTATTTCAACCGGCACCAATAACGCCTTTCCGGTAATGGTGGAAGGCACTCTGGCCGGGCTGGCGGCGGCCGTAGTGGCGCAGCGTATCCCCGGGGTGCGTGAAGCCGGCATTCGATTGGCCCGCCGGTTGGATGTCTATCGCAACGGCGAACTCATCGATTTTGCTCTGGTTGATGTAGTGGCCTACGCTGAACGTTTTGTAGCCAGTGGCGCTATTTGGGATCCGCATAAAATCCGAACCGTCGTGCTGGCCCATCCTCGACCCGGCACCATCGGGGCTTCAGCCATCGGCGGCTATTTACCACAAGCCGCTGTTAACGGTAAAGCCGGGATGTGGCTGGAACTGGGCGACGGCGGCAAGAGGGTTTTAGCCCCCATCGCCCCTGGTCTCATTACGGAACTGTCGGTTAAATCCTACCGTACACTGAAGGTAGGCGAGCAAGGGGTGATTACCATCGCACCATCCGTACTGGCTCTGGACGGGGAACGAGAGATACCCATTAAACCGGACCAAAGGATTGAGGTACGCCTTAGCCAGAACGGTCCGCACGTGGTGGATGTCACCGCCGCATTACAGGCCGCCGGTCAGAAGGGAGTTTTTATTAGAGCCAATCACATATAGCACCTTGGAACACAAGCGATCAAGGCTTAATTGGTCAGATAGTGTTATAAATGCATTCAATGATGATATACATAAGGAGAAACAACAATGGCGTTAGAAAAAGAAACACTACTCAACCTCTATCGTAACATCGTACTCATCCGAACTTTTGAAGAGCGGGTGGGCGAGATGTATTACGAGGATAAGCTACCCGCGTTTGATATTGCAGCCGGGCCTATTCCCGGCGAGATGCACCTCTATAGCGGTCAGGAAGCGGTAGCGGCCGGCGTCTGCGCCCACCTGCGCCCGGACGATCCGGTCACCAGCACCCATCGACCCCACGGCCACCTGATAGCCAAAGGCGTTGATCTCAACGCAATGATGGCCGAAATCTTCGGCAAAAAAACCGGCCTATGCCAAGGGAAAGGCGGCCACATGCATCTATTTGATCCGGCCACCCATTTTGGCTGCGGCGGCATTGTCGGCGGGGGGATACCCCACGCTGTTGGCGCGGCTTTGGCCATTAAAAAACGGCATGAAGATCGGGTCGCGGTCTCCTTTTTTGGGGAAGGCGCGGCCAATATTGGCGCTTTCCACGAATCGATCAACCTGGCTGCCGTTTGGAAACTACCGGTCGTTTTTGTAGTGGAAGATAATTTGTACGCCATTTCTGTACCCAAAGAAGCCTCAACCTCCGTCCGCAGTAACGCCGAACGCGGCGCGGCTTACGGTATCCCGGCCGTGCAAGTGGACGGCCAAAACGCGGTCGCCGTCTACGAAGCGGCTAAAGAAGCCATTGATCGCGCCCGTCGCGGCGAAGGCCCCAGCCTGATCGAGGCCATCTGCTATCGTTTCCGCGGCCACTTTGAAGGCGATGCTGAGGGATATTTGGGTGCCGACGAAAAGTCCACTTGGAAAGAGAAAGACCCCATCAACATCTTGGGCGCGCAGCTTAAAGAACAAGGCTGGCTAACCGATGCCGAGGCCGAAGCCATTCAGGCCGAAATGACGCGGCGCGTGGCGGCAGCCGAAACATTCGCCCGGGAAAGCCCCTATCCGGCCCCCGAAGAAGCCCTGGAGAACCTCTTTGCCTAACCGTTGGGGGGCGCGGTGTATCTCTCCTCTCTGGCCGATTTTATCGAGGCAAAAATAACAGGTTGGCTAATTGCTCCGCCTATTTTACCAAGGCGGTCGACAGCCCTCAGAGGATGACACCGCGAATGAAAATCGCCGTTGATGTTTCATTCTTTCATTATTAATTCTTTCATTGCATTTACACAGGAGTAAATAACCATGACGGAAAGATTATTAACCACTTCCAAAGCCATCGCTGAAGCCATTGCCCAAGAAATGGAACGTGACGACAGCGTGTTTGTGATGGGTGAAGATATTGGCGCTTACGGCGGCATCTTTGGCGCGACCGAAGGCTTGCTGCAAAAATTCGGCCCGGAGCGGGTGATGGACACCCCTATCTCTGAGATGGGCTTTATCGGGGCTGCTGTCGGGGCGGCCACAGAAGGGATGCGGCCTATTGTTGAGCTGATGTTTGTCGATTTCTTTGGCGCGGCGATGGACCAGATTTACAATCAAATGGCTAAAATCCCCTATATGTCCGGCGGCAACACCAAAGTGCCAATGGTGCTGATGACGGCCATCGGCGGCAGCTACAGCGATGCCGCCCAGCACTCGCAATGTTTGTACGGCTTGTTTGCCCACACGCCGGGCATCAAAATTGTGGTGCCTTCCAGCCCGTACGATGCCAAAGGTTTGATGACCCAGGCCATCCGCGACGACAGCCCGGTGATGTTCTTCTTCCACAAGGGCGTGCAAGGGCTGGGCTGGATGACCCCCAACCCCCGCGCCACGGCCCATGTCCCGGAGGAATCATACACCATCCCCTTTGGTCAGGCCGATGTTAAGCGCCAGGGGCAAGACTTGACCATTCTAACCGTCTCGTTGATGGTCCATCGCAGCCTGGACGCAGCCGAAAAACTGGCCGAACAGGGCATCAGTGCGGAAGTTATCGATCTGCGCACGCTGGTTCCTCTGGATCGCGAAACCATTGTCAACTCGGTCAAAAAGACCCACCGGGTGCTGGTGGTGGACGAGGATTACCTGAGCTACGGCATGTCGGGCGAACTGACCGCTATTGTGGCGGAAGAGGCGCTCGATTATTTGGACGCTGCGCCTAAACGGCTGGCCGTTCCCGATGTACCCATTCCCTACAGCCGCCCGATGGAAAAGTATGTTATCCCTACCGTCGACCGCATCGTGGCCACGGCCAAAGAGCTGGTCGAAAGCTAACCGAAGTCGGTCAAGAGCTGACAGGTTTTCAAACATTAACTTTGACCTAAATGCTGTTCTGACGGGAAAAATCCGTTGTCTCAAAAGTAATTCGGAAACCTGTTAGCTCTGGCCTGAGCTACGCCTAATCGGTATAACTAAACAAAAATTCTGACATTAAGGACAAACCCTATGCCTTTAATCGACATCCTGATTCCTGAAGAAATCGGCCCGGTGGACGAATGTGTGGTGGTGACCTGGCTCAAACGAGAAGGCGACTCCATCAAACAAGGGCAAGACCTGCTGATCATTCAGGCCGAAAAAGCCTCTTACGACATTCCGTCTCCGGCCACCGGCACCGTCAGCGCCATTCTGGTGCAGCAAGGTGAGGTGGCCAAACAGGATCAACCGCTGGCCCGGCTCGAAGTCAGCCAGACGGATTTCGCCCCCACCCCCCCGTCCATCGAGCCGGAACCGGCTGCTGCTTCACCGTCGTCGCCGCCGTCTCAGGTCCGGGCCTCGCCTATCGCCAAAAGACTGGCTCGCCAACACGGCATCGATCTGACTCAAATCAGCGGCAGCGGAACCGACGGCCGCATCACCGAAAAGGATATCCAGGCGATCATTGAAGCCCAGGCCGTGTCGGCTGAGACCGCCGCACCGGCCAAGGAAGTACGGGCTTCGCCTATTGCCCGGCGTATTGCCCGAGAGCATGGCCTCGACTTGGCAACTATCCCTGGCGCCGGTAAAGGCCGAATCACTGAAAAAGATGTAAGAGCTTACCTTGACACCCTCCAGAAAACCCAACCGGAGCCACAGCCGACCCAACCGGCAGCCGTGCCGGCCTCGGATCAAGTTCGCTCTGTTCCGATGGCGGGTATGCGGGCCGCTATTGCCCAACGCATGCACCAAAGTCTACAGGACATGGCCCAACTCACCCTTCATACCGAAGCCGATGTTACTGAATTGGTGGCGCTCCGCGACCACCTTAAGCAGAGCATGCCGGTGACCTACACGGACTTGATTATCAAGGCCAGTGCGCTAGCTTTGCGCCAACATCCTCATTTGAATGCGACCTTGGCCGACGACATGATCCAACTCTTACCTGACATTCACATCGGCCTGGCCGTGGCGCTAGACGCGGGACTCATTGTGCCGGTCCTGCGCCACGCGGACCAACAATCACTGGCCGATTTGGCTCGCACTCGGACCACGCTGGTGGAACGCGCTAAGGCCAACCAATTAACTGCCGATGAATATACCGGCGGGACGTTTACCGTTACCAACCTGGGGGGATTCGACATCGATGCTTTCACGCCCATTGTCAATCCGCCCGAAGCTGCTATCTTGGGCGTCGGCCGGATTGTGGACAAAGTGGTAATTCACCAGAACAAAATCGCCCAACGGTCGATGCTTACCTTGAGCCTGTCCTTTGACCATCGCCTGGTTGACGGCGCCCCGGCCGCCGCCTTTTTGCAAACGCTGAAACACCACCTGGAGCAACCCACCGAGTTGAAATAGGACAGCATTTGACGAAGATCGCCAGATCCTAGCAAGCTGCTAAGGAAAACGGGGAAAAGATGTGGTTTGGCAAAATTAGCGACTAAAATACGGCATCCTTTGGATACGTGGCTTTTTCAATGAGCCGCCACTGTTCCTCTGCTTCACCTGTATTCGAGGCGAACCAGAAGTAATAGCGGGTGTTATCGTCGTGGTAAATCCATTCTTCAATCGGTGTGCCGGGTTCGAGCAGGTTAACCAGCCCCTCCGCCGGTCCGGAGAAGGGTTCGGTGGGCAGAGGGTACGATTGCATCTCGGCCGGGTCGCCCAAACAGAGGATTAACTCGGCCCGTGAAGCGCCCTGCTCAATGAGGGGAAAACCATCGGCTAATTCAGACAGAAAGCAACCGGCCGCGGGGTGAAGCGTTTTAATCAGACGGATGATTTGACCGTGTATCCTCTCATCGGGAGTGCCATCAAAAGAGACGTCAAGTTCGTGGTTGTCAATGGAAGCCCGAATGGAGGTTCGAGGCACATCTGCGCCTTGAGTTTCTTGGGACTCGAGATCAAACAGGCCGGCATCCACCAGCGATTGCCAAAAGGTCTGAAGGTCAGCCTGATCCAACCGGCGTTCTCGGGTGATCTGTTGTTGCGGCCAAGTTCCCACATAAGGCAGCAAATAATGGTACGTAACCTGACCATCACCTTGGATAGCGATGTACGTGATGTCAGCCCCTAACTCCCCGCCACCAAACGTATAGTCGATGAAATCGCTTTCGTCCGGCTGGACCTCGAACCTGATTTGTCTGGGTATTGACGAACGACAGCCTGAGGCCAGGAGCACCAGACCAAGAAGGAGCGGGTAGATTGAAAGAGAATGACGGTATTGAAACATAACCTAATGCCGTTATTTAGAAGATGGTTTGGTTAAGAGGTTCCCCTTCTGCTCCACTGCGAGGGCTAACGCCTCTTTCAGTGCCCGATGGGTGGAATAACGCCGCAGCAACAATCGATAAAACTGTTCGAATTTGGCCCGGCGCCCGCCTACGATAGCAATTTCCCCCACGAGCGCACAATAGGCCGCGGCCGTAGCGTAAGACTGGCGGCCGCTATCAATATGGACCTGCATAATACGCTCATAGATCTCTCCGGCGTGCTTGGCCGCTTTGTAGCGAGTCAGGTCAGGCTTAACCGGCAGGTGATCGCGCAGGAAACGGAACGCCTCCTCATCAGATTCGGTAATTTTGGCGTACAACGCTTGCAGATGAGGCCCCATCTTCGGGTTGGCCTCCGGCCCAAAGGCGGTTAGCAGATACACTCTGGCGATCAGTTCGAGCGCATCCAGCGTGGAGCTGGTGGTAATATCGTTGAGCATCCAACCCACGTACTTAAACTGCCCCTCATTGAGATAAATCTGGCAGAACAGATAAGTGAACCGGGGTCGATCACGACGCAGCCTGGCAATGACGTGCCGGCTAAATTCCTGTTCTCGCTCCGGGCTGATCGCGCCGGCTAAACGCCGGGCCATCGCATAGGTCTCAAAATCATAAATCTCTTGAAAAACCGGCTCGTAAATATCGAACGCCTGCTGTGGATCGCCCAGCGCCTCATAAGCGCAAGCCATTTGGGTGCGCACGACGGTGGGGTCCATGCCATCGCGGGCAGCCTGAAAGTGATTCCCTCTTTTTTCCGGCAGAACGGCTAACGCTTCCTGCCCATAAGTAATGACCGCCGGCCAATCCTGAGCCATCTCGTGGGTGTCCAGAAGGGCTTGATACAGCATCGTATAACGGCGGCGAAATCGATGCTGCACAGCCAGCGCCTTATCAGCCCGGCCCTGATTCGTATATAGACGGATGAGCAGGCGCAGGTACACGGGAATACCGGTAGGGAAGGCTTCCAGCTCTTGCCGGTCCAGATCATCGGCCCCGGCTTCGAGGCGAGCACACACCTCGACTTGCTGGTTGGAATCAAGGAGCGACACAAAATGATCGATGTACGGGCGATCGGGTTGATCGTGTTGGGCCAGAAAATCCAGAGCGGCCTCGTAGAATTTGGCGGCCGGCTGGCTCTGTTGCAGAGCCACCAGGTAACGGTTGACGATAGAATCGGCGTCTTCGCCCAACTCACGGAGGGGATGGCGGGCGCCCATCGTTCTATAAGGATTACCCGCCAGGGTCAGGGTCAACAGCGTTTGGTACGCGGCGGCGGCCACCGCATACCGTTCGTTTTGAAAGTAGGCGGCTGCCTCCGTTAAAAAGTGACGCAAAGCATGTAGACCGGCGTGATCCTCCAGCTTGTATTTATAGGAGTGCGAGGCGCGCCAGGCCGGCGTCTGTTCAAAATAATCCTGCGCCTCCTTATCAAAATAGTCGCCTTGCGAAACCGCCTCGGCAAACGCAGCCAGTTGGCTCAAAAAGATTTCGGGCGAAGGGGAGCGTAAATCTACGGCGGACGGCTCAGATGGAGCCAGGTGGTCCAAAAATTGTTGGCGGGTCGGTTCATCGACCTGTTGGACCAGATCGATCAGGAGGGCAATCAATTCGTCGGTTGATTTATCCTGGAGGTGAAGCTGGAGTAGCGTTAATGAGTCGGGTGTATCGGGAGTCATGGGTTGTCCTCAACCTGCTGTAGATGGGTCCAGTTTTTACGATTGGGTTGAGAAAGCGACTGAAACGCACAGTCTACTTTGATGGCAATACGATCTTACTAAAGAAACTGGACCCATCTTAGTCAGCGGCTTATCAAAACCGGTTGTCATCAGTCTTACCTTATATTATACACAAGGGCCAAAGAAGGTGAAGCTTAAGGAGAAAAGTCAGTAGACCAACCTGGCGATTGTCAGGCAGGTGTGCGAGTTGGATACCACCGACTTTGACTACTGGGAGCAATGTTGCGGCAAAAAGGGGCCAATGTGGCCTCGCTGTCTGCGTAAGTGAGTAGTTTTATGGTCCAGTGAAAGTCTCGTTTATTACAAAGCATCTCTTTTTGCTCATCTGTGTAATATCTTCGCCAATTTTTAGTTCGCAAACAATTGTTTTGACCGAATATTCTTCGGTCATATGGCTGGAATACGAAATAATTTTCGTTTTCGGGTTATTGGCAATGTTCAGGATGGTACAAGTTTCAAAAGTAGATTGTCATAACAAATCGCTAATTGAATATTTTTTGATAAATTTTGTTTTACTCCGTAAAATATTCGGTATTTAGCGTTGTTTATCGAATATTTTTTGGCGAAGGTATTGAAAGTCCACTCAGGTTAATTAAGTGGTAAAGCGTAAAGATTGTATAAATAAAAAATTGAAATAGAATTGTGAATTATATGGGCTGAAATATAAAGGTGAAACGGAGCGATAAAGCTGGTTTTGTCGACCGGCGATTCGCCCACTTTCCTGTAGACTTAGATGTGTTATAATTGGGCCTGCGAAAATCTCACAACCCAATTCTAGCGAGGAGAAATGCAGGCCGAAAACTTTCCACTACTGCGCACCAAACTGCATCGGCCCAAACTGGCCTCCGACCATCTGCCTCGACCGCATCTGATCGAATTCCTCAACCACAACCTGCAGCGAAAACTAACCCTGGTTTCGGCGCCGGCCGGTTTTGGTAAAACTACGCTCCTGTGCCAGTGGTTAAGCGCTACGCCTATGCCGTCGGCTTGGCTGTCGCTCGATCGGGGCGACAACGATCTGCTCACTTTTCTGAAATATTTCGTTGCCGCTATACAAACCCTGTTTCCCGAGGCCTGTTCAACAACCCAGGGCCTCCTATATGCTCCCCAAACGCCCCCCACCGATTATTTGTTTACGACATTAATCAATGAACTGGTCGACCTGCCGGAAAATTTTATTCTGGCGCTGGATGATTATCACTACATTGAATCACCTGACATACACCACCTGCTGGTCAAGCTGCTGGACTATTGGCCGCCGACCCTCCATTTGGCGCTGGCCAGCCGGATTGACCCCCCTTTCCCGTTGAGCCGGCTGCGGAGCCGAGGCCAGATGATTGAAATTCGCTCGGCGGCGCTCCGTTTTTCTGTCGCCGAAACGGCCGACTTTTTAACCACAACGGTCGGTTCGACCCCGTTGCCGCCTAACACGGCGACTATTCTCGCTGCCCGCACCGAGGGCTGGATAGTTGGATTACGGTTGGCCGCTATTTCATTGCCCAACCACCCGGATCCTGAGGCTTTTCTGGCTGCCTTTGACCACAGTGTTCACCGGCCCATCATGGAATACTTGCTCGATGAGGTGTTAGACCGGCAACCAGTCGAGGTTCAGGAGTGGCTGATTAAAACTTCCATTTTGGATCGCTTCTGCCTGGCATTGTGTCAGGCGGTTATCGCGGCTGATGGGCCGGATCAAAACCCGCAGAGTTTGTTTCAAACCAATCTCTTGTTGATTGGCCTGGATGAAGCCGGCGAGTGGTATCGCTATCACCACCTGTTTCAGGAGTTACTCCAGCATCGTTTAAAAGAGCGGTTTACCGGCGCGGAGATTAACCAGCTACACTGTCGAGCCGGTAACTGGCTGGCCCAACAGGGCTATGTTGATGATGCCCTGCGCCATTTTTTAGCCGCCGATGACCCACTGGCGGCCGCTCAAGTGGTTGAACAAAATTATCAGGCGTTCATCAACCGGGAAGAGTGGCCGGTGGTGCGACGCTGGCTAAAGCGTCTGCCGCCAACCCTTGTTGAGCAGCGTCCGGCTTTGCTGCTGGCCCGCTGCTGGCATCTTCATCATGAGTTCAAATTGGCGGCGATCACGCCACTCCTTGATCAAGCCGAGCGGCTACTTGAATCCCCCGGTTTGGGGCTGCCCGAGGCTGAGCAGCAACGCCTCCACGGTGAGATCAACACCCATCGCTCTCAACTCGTGTATTTTCAGGGCGACTATGAAACGAGCCAGTCCTATGCCCGACAGGCCTTAGATCAGTTGCCCGATACCGCCATATTTGCCCGTAGCCTGGCGCTACTCTATTTAGGGACCGTATCTCAAGTGTTGGGCCAAACAAATGAAGCGCTGCAACTATTGCAGGCGGTGATTGATGCCGAGCCGGAGCACAATGCGCTGACGATGCGTGTCTTGTTAACCATCGTTTTTATACACCGATTCACGGCCAATTTTTATCAGTTACAGCAAGCCGGCCAGTGGTTGCTTCACGCGGCTGAGACCATCGGGCTTCAGGTCAGCGTCACCTGGGCGAGTTGTCATTTAGGATTATTGTTTTATGAATGGAACGAGTTAGACGCGGCCGAACATCACTTCATAACCGTGGTCAAGCACCGTTATCAGGCTCACCACGTCGCTTTTCGCGATAGTTTAATGGGCTTGGCCTTGATTTACCTGGTCCGGAATGACACCGGCAAGCTTGAGCAATCCCTTGACGAACTGGAGGCTTTTACCCAACAAGTGGGCAGTCCCATCTTCTGGAGTACCTATCATTCTTTTGTGGCCTATGTTCGACTGCGGCAGGGTAACCCGGATATCGCCGCCAACGAGGCGGAGATCGTACTAGCCGATGACATAGGCGTAAAGTTACCCTTTCTTGAATACCCAACTTTAACCCACATCAAAATTCTACTTAGTCAGGGTGGCCAGGCCGACTTGTTGGAGGCGACCGCGCTGTTAGACCAGGTTCAACCGGTGATTGAAACGAACCACAACACGCTGCGGCTGATTGAGGTTTTGGCGCTGCGGGCGCTGCTCTACCAGGCCACCGGCCAGACGGTCGAAGCGGTAGCCCATTTGGAAAACGCCCTGCGTCTGGCCCAGCCCGGCCACCTGATCCGTACCTTTGTCGATTTGGGCCAACCGATGGCGCTTCTCCTCCGTCAGGTAGCTCGGCACAATTTTGAGCCGGCTTATGTTCAGCGGTTGCTGGCCGCCTTTGACCATAGCTCTGACGGCGGCGCAGGTCCGCACTCGCTACCTGCGGACGACGACAGCCAGGTCGCGATAATTGAGCCTCTGACCGACCGCGAATTTGAGGTCTTGGAACTGCTAGTTCAACGCTACAGTAACAAAGAGATTGGGGCTAAACTGTTTATCTCCCCCTTAACCGTCAAGAAACACACCGCCCACATCTACCAAAAATTACAGGTCAAAAGCCGGCAGCAGGCGATGGTCAGAGCCAAACAGCTTAAGTTATTCGACAACGGGCGTTAAACCGTCCGGATTTATTGCCTGTCGCATAACATACCCCAAAATACTCCTTTTAGTATCTTATCAGTCCAATAAAAATCGGTTATGATAAGTTGGTGTTGCCTCAGTGCAGCCCTTTTAGAGTACGTCTACATTCGGAGGGCGGAACGCGCCGTTTATCTAGCTGCAGAAATAGGGAGTAAGAAGTAGGGAGTAAGGAAAAATACTCGTACTCCTTACTCCCTACTCCTTGAATGGAGTTTCAACCATGCTTAACGAAATCATAACCACGATTGCCAATCTGGCCTTACTCCTATTCGTTATCACCAGTATGCTGGCTATGGGCATGAACCTGACAGTTAAACAGATCATGGATCCACTGCGCAACGTGCGGCTGGTTATTCTGATGCTGGTCGGCAACTTTGTCTTGGTCCCGGCTCTGGCCTTTGCCTTAACCGTAATGTTGCCGATGGGCCAGGCCCAGACGACGGCCTTGATCTTGCTGGGCGCTTGCGCCGGCGCACCTTTTTTGCCCAAACTGGCCCAGATGTCCAAAGGCGACCTGCCCTTGTCGGTGGGGCTGATGGTTTTGCTGATGGTCGTGACCATCCTCTATGCTCCACTAGTTCTGCCCCTGCTTCTCCCTGGCGTCCAGGTGGATGTAGCGGCCATGGCTCAATCGTTGATTCTGTTGATGCTGTTACCGCTGATCATTGGGTTACTAGTCAAGTGGCGTTATGCTGACACAGCCGCCACGTGGCAACCGCACCTGTCGCAAGCCTCGACCTACAGTTTGATGGTGCTGATAGTCGCCGCCCTACTGTTACAATTCCGCAACATCATTGGCGCGGTGGGCAGTTGGGTGATCATAGGTACTATCGTGCTTGTGGCCGGGGCGCTGGTCATCGGCTACCTGTTGAGCTTTGGCAGCGACGCGGCCGGCCGCAAGGTAGCGGCTCTGGGGACCGGCCAGCGTAACCTCTCGGCCGCGCTGCTGGTGGGGGCCAGCTTGGGCGACCCCGAGACGCTGGTCATGACCTTGGTGGCCTCACTGGTCCTGATGGTCTTGTTAATCGTTATCGGCGGCGAAATTGGCAAGCGCCAGGCGGCTGTGCCGGCTAAGGCGTGAGGTGGAAGGGTTCGCCCTGAATAAGTTAGGCATCAATCAATTATTAATGACATGATGGCTAAGGTGTTACAATTAGATTTAGAAAGGAAACCCAATGATTGAAAAACTAACCCAAAGTTCTGAAGATGTGCTTGGCTTCAAAGCCAGCGGCGACATTACCAAAGCCGATTACGAAACGATGGTTCCGGCCGTCGAGGCGGCCTTAAAAGCGCATGAAACCGTCCATATTTTGTTTGATCTGACCGAATTTAAATGGGAAAAAGCAGAAGCTTGGGGCGCAGATATGAAATTTGGCCACGACTACCACAAAAAGATTAGCAAGCTGGCCATCGTAGGCGACAAAAAGTGGGAAGAATGGTTAACCAAAGTGGCCGGTCCCTTCTACGCCGTCAAAGCCAAATTCTACAATTCCGATGACATCGACAGCGCCTGGGCCTGGCTGCGCTCGTAGAAATTCTTAGATACGCGTGCGGTTCCAAATTTCTCGTTCCCAAATTTGGTTTGGGAACGAGAAAAAAGAGAAAACACGCCGTTGGCTGCCTAATGTTGAAGAGATTAAACTGGCCCATTAGATACAGCAGGCAACGACCAAAGTCAAACCGCTTAAGCTCATCAACAACGTCGATTAAAGCGTCCGAATTTACCGCCTGCCGACGTTGGGCGATCGTGTGATTTGTCTCGCTATATACCCCAAATTACTCCTTTTAGTGTGTTATCAGCCACCTAAAAACCGGTTATGATAAGTCTGTGGTTTTCAGCATCGTGATCTTTACCTTTATGTAGTAGCAATAGCATTTTGAGAATGGTTGTACTCTAACCGAGGTGGTTAATATGAAGATTGCTTTTTTTGTTCCTTGTTACGTAGACGCCCTGGCGCCTCAGGCCGCCATCGCGTCTTATGAATTGCTGCAAAAACTGGGGGTTGAGATTGACTACCCCGACGAACCGGTCTGCTGCGGTCTACCATTCACGGATATGGGCTATGACCAATACGCCGGCGACATCGAGCAGACGTTCGTTGACCATTTCAGTGGATACGACTATGTAGTGACGCCTTCCGGCATCTGCACCGATCAGGTGCGCAACCACTTCACAGCGGTGGAACAGACGCCAGAGGTCCAGCAGTTGCGGGGGCGTATGTATGAGTTGGTCGAATTCCTCCACGACATCCTCCAAGTTGAAGAATTTCCGTGGGCCAGCTTTCCGCACAAGGTGGCCATCCACAATGCCTGCCACTCGCTGCGGTATCTGCATCACGCCAAACCCTCCGAGCTGATGGGGCCGGCCTTCTCCAAACCCGAGGCGCTGCTTCGTAAGGTACCCGGCATCGAGATCGTCTACCCCGAGCGAGTGGACGAATGCTGCGGCTTCGGCGGGACGTTCAGTATTTGGGACCCGGACGTGTCCGCGCAGATGGGAAAAGACAAGGTGACCGGCTTCAACAATGCCGGCGCCAGCTATGTTGTCTCGGCCGACTATTCCTGTTTGCTGCATCAGGGCGGCGTCATTAATAAGCTGGGCCTGCCGCTGAGAACAATACACATCGCCGAGATTCTCAACGGGGCCAATGCCTAAAAAAATGAAAATCAGGGGCCAGGAATCAGGAGCCAGGACTTAGCCTTTCCCTGGTTCCTAATTCCTGACTCCTGATTCCTATTTCTAAGGAGTGTGGAGCATGAAACAAGTCAATCAAGTTAAGAACGCCAGCGCCTTTGTCAAGGATTCCGCTCACCGCAGCAGCCACGACAAGCATTTGTGGGATGCTCGCATGCGCCGCGACAAAACCGCCGCCGCCATTCCCGAATGGGAAGAGATGCGCGAACTGGCCTCGGCGATCAAGAAACACACGCTGTCCAACCTGGACACCTATCTGGAGCGCTTCGAGGAGAACGCCACGCGCAACGGCATCCACGTTCACTGGGCGCGGGATGCTGAAGAGCACAATCGTATCGTCTACGATATCTTCCAACAGCACGGCGTCAAGACTATCACCAAAGGCAAGTCGATGCTGCACGAGGAATGCGGCCTGCGGGAATACCTGGCCGAGCGGGGCATCGACCTCGCCGAAGCCGATCTGGGTGAGCGTATCCAGCAGCTCGACGGCCAACGGCCATCCCATATCGTCATGCCCGCCATCCACAAGCTGCGTGAAGACGTCGCCGAACTGTTCGCCGAGAAACTGGGCAGCGACCCCCACAACGACGATCCGCACTATCTCAACAAGGTCATGCGGAATGATATGCGCAAACGCTTCGTGAAGGCCGACGCCGGGATGTCGGGGGTGAATTTCCTGCTTGCCGAGACGGGTGGCTTCGTCGTCTGCACTAACGAGGGCAATGCCGATATCAGCGCCA
This sequence comes from Anaerolineales bacterium, assembly GCA_020634855.1. Taxonomy (GTDB): domain Bacteria; phylum Chloroflexota; class Anaerolineae; order 4572-78; family J111; genus JAGRBY01. The sequence goes on along the minus strand of JACKAU010000008.1, from coordinate 249,113 downwards.
ACGTGCCGCCCTTGTACGTCGCCAGCGCCGGCATCGAAAAGATGATCCCCGGCCCCGAGCAACTGCCGTTGTTCATCCGCCTATTGTCGCGCAGCGCCTTGGGGTTCGCTATTACCCAGTACACCTCGCACTATCACGGCCCGGCGGAGGGCCAGGAACTGCATCTGGTGCTGGTGGACAACGGTCGCACCGACCGCCTGGCCTCTGAGACGTGGGAGGTGCTCAAGTGCATCCGCTGTTCCGCCTGTTTTAACACCTGCCCGGTGTTCCGCCGCAGCGGCGGCCTGAGCTACGAGGCCACCTATGCCGGCCCCATTGGCATCGTCCTGGAACCGAGCTATGACCTTCATCGCTATGCTCAACTCCCCTATGCCTGCACCCACTGCGGTTCGTGCGGCAACGTCTGCCCGGTCAAGATCCCCATCCCCGACTACGTCTTCCACTGGCGTAAGGAGGTGGTCGAGCAGAAGGAGGATCTGTTGTCCCATCGCTATGAGATGTTGGCCGGCTCCAAGGCGCTGGCGAGCGAGAAGCTGGTTGAAGCCGGCGAGAAGTTTACTCTGGCGGCCCTCAAGCACACGCCGCACGCCTTGATGGCGTCCCGCTTCAATCCTTGGGCCAAGGCTCATGAGATGCCGGCAGCCCCGGAAAAGACGTTTCGGCAGTGGTACCGCGAGCAGCAGAAGTCCTAAGTCATAGGGAGATATTCATAGGGAGATATAATGAAGCAACCCAACGATGCCAAAAGCACTATCCTCGAAAAAATAAGGGCCGGCAAGCCCGACGCCTTGCCCCGGCCGGAGATGCCGGATTTCGCCTATGAGAGTTCTGATCTGGTCGGTGATTTCGTCCGAATGGCGGAGAGTTTCGACGCCAAGACGGATCACATCGAGGGAATTGAAGCCATCGACTCATACATCAAGGAACACTTTGCCGATGTGAACACCATCTACTCGGCGGTGGAGGGGGTCAGTGGTAACGTCCACCTGGGTTGGGAGCTTAATCGGCCCCAGGACGCCCAGCAAGTGGACCTGACCGTCATCGCCGGTGTGTTCGGCGTAGCGGAGACAGGCTCCGTGTGGGTGACCACCGAGCAACTGACCATGAATAGCCTGGGCCTGTTGGCGAAACATCTGATCATTGTGTTACGCGAGCAGGACCTGGTCGGCAACTTGCACGAGGGCTACAAGCGCGCCAATCTAGGCAGCCAGCAGTATGGCGTGTTTATGACCGGCCCGTCGGCGACGGCCGATATCGAGGCCGTCCATATCACCGGCGCTCAGGGCGCGCTGAGCGCCACGGTGTTGCTCTTGTCCTGAGGCGGACGCGCTAGGACTGTTCTTCCCCTTTTCAACCGTTGCCGGAGCCACCTGAGATTAGTCGGCGGAAACCAGGCGATGTTTGACCGCCAAACTGGCGGCCTCGGTGCGGTTGGTGGCGCCTAATTTGGAGAGAATATTGCTGACGTGAAAGTTGACCGTTGAGATGCTCAGCATTAGGCGTTCCCCTTTTCATCCGCTGCTAACAAGCTCCCCGCGCAGCCGAACGCGGTAACTTTCCCCCATTTGCCGTGATACCCCATAGCCCAATATGCCAAAGCGCTTAAATAATGTTAAAATCAAGCTCCTGATCCAATCCACCGGCGGTCAGCGCTGCCCGTACAGGAACTTGACTTATGCTTAAGCTCAACCAGCAGATTGACTCCTTGCCTCTGCTCCAACCCAAACTCTACCGGCCGCAGGCCAACGCCGACCTCATCCAACGGCCCCACCTGCTGGTCCGATTGGATCATGGCCTGCACCACGACCTCATCCTGGTGTCCGCGCCGGCGGGCTTCGGCAAAACTACCCTGGCCGCTCAGTGGCTGGCCGGCTGTAGTCAGCCGGTCGCCTGGGTCTCGCTGGATGAGGGGGACAACCAACTGCCTCAGTTTCTACGCTACGTGTGCGCCGCCGTTCGCCGGGCCGTGCCTGAGGCATGTGATACGCTATATCATCTGCTGACCGGCGCCACCCTGCCCGATGTGAATTATCTGACCGACGTGCTGGTTGAGCAACTAAACCGGCTGCCCGTGGCCTTAATCCTGGTGCTGGATGACTACCATCGCATCTGCTCCGCTCAAGTGCATCACGTGCTGCACTATCTGTTGCGTTACCGGCCGCCCCGACTGCGCTTGGTCATCCTGACCCGCTCCGACCCGCCGCTGCCCCTGGGACGATTGCGATTGGGCCGGCAAATCACCGAAATTCGGGCCGACGACCTGCGCCTTACCGTGGCCGAAACGCGCCGCTTTCTCCAAGACCAGACCGGCCAATCCTTAGATAAGACAGTGGTTCAATCCCTCCAAACCCAGACCGAAGGCTGGATCACTGGGCTGCAATTGGCCGGGCTCGCGTTGCAAAGCCAATCGCCCGATCATCTCCTGGCTCGCTTTGGCGGCAGCCACCGGCTGTTGGCGGGCTACCTGGTGGAGGAGGTTATGGCCGGTCTGCCGGAGGTGGTGACCGAGTTTTTGACCCGTATCGCTCTGGTGGACCGCTTCTGCGCCCCATTGGGCGATGCCCTGCTGGTCGATAGCCCCTGGCCGGCCTCCGGTCAAACCACCATCGCTCGGTTGGAAGCGCAGAACCTGTTTGTCGTGCCGCTCGATGACGAGGGCATCTGGTTCCGCTATCACGACCTGTTCCGCGATTTCCTGTTGAACCGGCTCAAGAAGGCGCAAGGCCAGACCGGTCTCGCCGAACTGCACCACCGCGCCGGTGATTGGCTGGCCCAGGCTGGCCTGATTGAAGACGCGCTGCGTCACCTCTTGGCGGCGGGCGACGAGACCCGCGCCGCCGACCTGGTGGAAACCCACCTCCATCCTCTACTGAACGAACAGATTCCCGCGCCGGTGCTGACCCGCTGGCTCGATTTATTCTCGGAACAAGCTATTCAGACCCACCCCGGCTTAGGCCTTGCCCAGCTCTATTTATTTGTCTTCCGGTGGGACCACGCCAGGATAGCCGCGACCATTGACCAGATCAAGATGCTGGTGCAAGCCGGCAGCGATGAGCGCCGGCGACTGCGGCTGGCAGTAGTGGATGGGATGCAGGGCTTCCTATTATACTGGCAAGGTGAGACCCGCCGGGCCATCCCGCTGTTGCAGGCTAGCCTTGCTGGCCTGCAGGACCCGGTGGCCTATTCCTTTATGTACGCCCAAATGCAGTTCTTTTTAGGTCAGGCGTATGCTGAAGAGGGACAACGGGAGACCGCCTTGGCGTTGCTGCAGACGGCGCTGGCCGAAGCCACCGCCCACCACCGCCCGGTTATGATGATTTTTCTGGGGGCGCGCACCATCATCCATTTTAATGCCGGCGAACTGGCCGAAGCCGCCGTTACAGCCGAACGCATTGTCGCTTTGGCCGACTCGCCTCAGTCGCGCCGGGATTGGTCTGACGTCGGTCTGGTTCAAATCTGGCGCGGCTGGGCCTTCTATTTTTTGGGGGCCATCCATTATGAACAAAATGATCTGGCCGCGGCTGCCCGACACTGGAAGCAGGTGGCAGCGATGCGCTACCGGGTCAATCCCGGTACGTTTCATGACAGCCTGACCGGGCTGGCGCTCATTGCCCAGGCTCAGGGTGAGGCCGTACCAGCGCAGGCTTATGCCCAGACCGCGCGTGAGTTTGCTGTCGAACTGCGCAGCCCACCTCTGCTGGCGATGTCAGAAGCGCTGGAAGTGCGCCTGGCTCTGCTGGGCGGCAACCAGGCCGAGGCCTTGCGCCACTCACAGGAGATCAACACGGCCGCCAACCAGGGCAATGCCCTCTGGCTAGAGCCGCCCCGCCTGACCGTCCTGCGCGCGCTTTTGGCCGAGGCCGGGCCGGCCTCACTCACCACAGCCGTGGATCTGGCCGAAACTTGCCTGCGTCAGGCCGAAAGCGTCCACAATAGCCGCCAGGTCATCCAGGTGGCCGCCTTGCAAGCCCTCATCTGGCGGGCTTTACGGCGGACAGACCGGGCCTTTGCCGCCCTTGAGCTGGCCCTGACCTTAGCCGAGCCGGCTAATTTTATCCGCACCTTTCTGGACCTGGGCGCGCCGTTGGCGGAACTCTTACAGCAGTTTGACAGCCGGCGCGGCCCATCCCCCTACAGTCAGCGTCTCCTGGCCGCTTTTGCCGGAGAGCTACCCCCGGCCGAACGCCGCGACCTGACGGCTCAATACGAACAGCTCTACCACACTACCCCCCTGACCGAACGGGAGTTGGAGGTGTTGACCCTGCTGGCCAAGCGCCTCTCCAACCGGGAGATCGCCCAGTCTCTGGTCATCTCCCCCCTGACCGTTAGAACCCATACCTACAACCTTTACCAGAAATTAGGCGTCAAGAGCCGTAAACAGGCCGTCGCCAAGGCCAGAAACCTTGGTATTTTGCCCGATGCTCCGCTTTAAGACCCTCCCTTTTTCCGTATGGAATTTAGTAACTAATCTCCTCTCCCGCCCCAAAAATACGACAAACTAATACATTTTATATCAGGACAGACACTTCTAAGACCACTATACTTTAAGATTAGGTAAAGGATGGGGTATCTGACTTGGAACCCAACCCAGGCAAACTCAAGTAGCGTTAGGTTGACCAGGCGGCGCTCAACGGCTTATACGGCCTCAATCTGTACCTGCACCGGAGACTCCCTAGCAGGTACAGACCGCTACCATTGCCCGGTCACGGCGGTACACCGCTCATCATAAAAAAGGAGGTGTCATTGGCGACATCTGATGATTTAGACCCTAATTTGTAGGCCACATCAAGTTTCCTATCTATCTATATTACGCCCCACAAGCGGGCAAACAGGAGAGTTATATCTATGTTGCGTAAAGTTGGTTTCACCCTATTAGCTGTTGTATTGATCGGTTCTGCTTGGGCTACTTTAGCCTCAGCAGCAGGTCAAGAAAAAGTCACTATTTGCCACAAACCCGGTACTGACCATGGGGTAACGTTGGAGATTGCCGCCCCGGCCTTACCCGCCCACCTGGCCCACGGCGACACGGAAGGGGCGTGTCAAAGTGAAGTGCCACCGTCTGAGGGCTGCGCTGCCGTGAATGCGGCGGTTCCAGACCCACAAACATACGATTACTTTTATGTATACGCTATTTCTGGCCTGGCGTTCTACCCTGGCGAGGTTCTTCACGCTGATATAACGGCTCAAAGAACTGAGTCTGAGAGTGGTAGCATAGGTATAGTCGCAGCTGTTATCGACAGTGCTGGGGACATAGTTACTGTGGATATCCAAGACGTCTCTAATCAGGACGAGGGAACAGCATCCATTGATTACACGGTTGTCGCCGGTGACGATGCTAACGGCCTTGGTGTAGCTGTAGATGGTATTACTGGTGGTACATTCGACCTCATAGACGTAAACCTCAGTTGTACCCCTGCTCCCTAATTCGGCGGCAGTTGGTTATTTAGGTCCACCGGCGCGGAAATCCGCACCGGTGGACGGTGGGTATGAATAGGGTTACAACTAAACGATAAAAATATGTTGGCGGTCGTCGGTCGGTCGTCAGTGGTCGTATTTTGAGAGGAGGCAAGTCGCCATGAACATCAAGGTCTATCGGCTGTATGACCAGGCCGTCCCGCTGCAACCCGCCGAGGAGTTTCAACCGCAGGATCAGGCTAACCCCGCCCCAACCGACGAGTTAGCCCTTGCTCGCGCCGGCCAACAAGGCTGGCAACTGCTTTGCCCGGCGGCCTTTGAGGCCACCTGGAACGGCGGCCCGCAGCCGGAGGATATTGACATCCGGTGGGCGGGGGTGGCGACCGATCAGCCCGCCTTTGTGCAGAGCCACCTGGGGCAGGGCCGGCTGACCTTTTATCCGGGCTATCAAGTCAAGACCGAGGAAGCGTATGTCGTGTGGCTGCGCGGCCCCGTCAACCGGCCCAAAGATGGCCTGGCGCCTCTGGAGCAGATCGTAGACACATCGCTGCTGCCCTGTACCATCGTCGCCGAGTGGCAGTTCACCCGTCCCCACCAAACGATCCGCTTTGCCGCCGGCGAACCGTTCGCCACACTGCGGCTCTACCCCAAAACCGGTCTGGCCCCGGTCGATATCGAGGTGATGACCCCACAGGACGGTGAGGCGGCTTATGAGCAGGACTTTCAACACATGCTCGATGACCCTGCTCTGCACGATCTCTTTCTCCGCCTGGGCGCGGCCCCACTCCAACCCGCCCCAGCCGACGCCGGTGAACCCACCGCCGCGCCCAGTTCCTGGGCGGCCCAGCTCACCGATCCCCCGCCGGTCAGTTGCATTTGTCCCACCTATGGTCGCGTCGAACTGCTGGAAGAAGCGATCCACTCCTTCTTGCAGCAAGATTACCCCGGCCGGAAAGAGTTGATTGTCCTCAACGATTACGCCCAGCAAACGCTCAGCTTCGATCACCCCGAAGTGCGCATCATCAACCTGCCCCACCGCTTCCATTCGGTGGGCGAGAAGTACAAGGCCGCGGTTGCGTTGGCCTCGCACGATCTCATCTTTGTCTGGCACGATGATGATATCTACCTACCCCACCGGCTTTCTTTGGGCGTGACCCGGTGCGACCAGAACATGGTATTTTTCAAAGCCGACCAGGCCTGGTTTTGGAATGACGGTCAGGTTAGCGGCCCGGAGCGGAACGTTTTTCATGGCGGCAGTTGTTGGCGGCGCGACCTATTCAGTAAAGTGCATGGTTATCCGCACGTTGACCATCGCTATGACCTTGAATTTGAGCAGCTATGTCAGGCAGAAGCCCCCGGCTCGATGCGCATTGATCCCCTCCGGCCGGCGGACATCTACTACATCTACCGTTGGAGCGGGACAGGCTCGTATCACTTGAGCGCGCTGGGGTCAGAGGGACAAGCGCCGCCGCAGGTAGCGGCCTATGTTGAGCAGCAGGCGGCGCAGGGACAGATGCCCCAGGGCCAGATCCGCTTAAAGCCGCACTGGAAGAACGACTATAGCGCCCTCGTCCGGAGCCGCCTGGCCACGCTTCCGGCCCGGAACGGCCACACCCCGGCCAAGCCGGCCGCTGCGGAAGAAGAGATACCGTTTCCCCCTCCGTTCCACGTCATTCCACCGCCGCCGCCATTGCCCGCCGCGCAGGCAGACCAACTCTTCCGGGGCGATTATCCGCTTCGCCTTAGCGTGATCTTGCCGGCGTCCAACGAGTCGGTATTGTTACAGCGCACCGTGGAGCAATTCGCGGCGACGATGCCGGCCAACAGTGAGATCATTGTCGTTGATAATGGCTCGACGGACGGCAGCGCCGATTTTTTGGTGGATGAACCCTGCCCGAACATCCATCTCATCCGCACGCCTGAAGCGTTAGGCGTGGCCGGGGCGCGTAATCGCGGACTGGCCCAGGCCCAGGGTGAGATTGTGGTCTTTGCCGACGCCCATCTTGATCTGCCTGAACGCTGGTGGCAGCCCATCGCCTGCGTCCTCAACCGGCCGGAGGTGGGCGTGGTTGGCCCCGGCATTGGGGTGATGGGCAAGCCCGAATACCCGGTCGCGTGTGGCCAACGGATTGCCGAAGCCAAGCTGCGGGTGGAGTGGCTACCCTGGAAGGGGGTTGACCCCTACCCCGTACCCACCCTGGGCGGCGGCTTTATGGCCATGCGCCACGATACGCTAAAGCAGGCCGGCGCGTTCGACGCCGGTATGCCGCAATGGGGGTCGGAAGATTTGGAGCTGTGTGTGCGCTACTGGCTGTTGGGCTATGAAGTGTGGCTGGCCCCGGCGGTGACGGTATTGCACTACTTCCGCAAATCCAATCCCTACCACGTCGAATGGGGCGCGGTAACGCACAATCTGCTGCGCGTAGCCCTGCTCCACTTCAACCAGGCCCGCATGACCCGTGTCGTCACGGCCTTGAAAAACGACGCCAATTTTGCCCCAGCGATGGCCTATGCGGTGGAGAGCGATGTCTGGCTCAAACGGGCCGAATTCGCCGCCCGCCGCGTACGCGACGACGACTGGTTGTTTGAGAAATTTGCCGATAGTTGTGAGGTATAACGATTGACCATGAACCAATACCCTGCTGTTAGTTGTATCTGTCTAACCTATGGCCGGCCCCAAGTGCTGGAAGAAGCTATTTACGCCTTCCTGCTCCAGGATTATCCGGGGCGCAAAGAATTGATTGTCTTGAATGACTACGTTGAACAGACATTGCGCTTTGACCACCCCGAGGTGCAGGTGATCAACTGTCCCAAGCGTTTTTACACGGTTGGGGAGAAGATGAATGTGGCGGTCGCCCTGGCCTCGCATGACCTGCTCTTTGTGTGGGATGATGACGATATCTACCTGCCCCACCGGCTGCGCTTTTCCATCGAACACTTTGACCCGCAACAGGGCTTCTTCAAACCCGCTCAGGCCTGGGTATGGCAGCACGGGGAGCTGGGTGGCCCGGTTGGAAACCTTTTTCATGTCGGGAGTTGTTGGTCGCGCCGACTGTTTGATGGCGTCCGCGGCTACGCGGCTGACGGCACCGGTTACGACCTGGTTTTTGAAGAGCGCCTGGCCAAGCGCTTTCCCGGCTCCACTAAACCTTACCCCATCAGGGCTAAAGATATCTACTACATCTACCGCTGGGGCGGCACCGGCTCCTATCACATGAGCGGGTTTGGCCATTACAAGCCCGGCGGTAACGTGGGCCACGATCAAGTGGAGACTTTCGTCCGGCAGCGGGCCAGGCGGGGTGAGATTCGTCAGGGAGTCATTCCGTTACAGCCGCATTGGAAAAGTGACTACCAACAGTTGGTGACCAGCTATCTGGCCACCTTGGCCGGACAACCAGCGCCGGTGCAGAGCTGAACAGGAAACCGGACTTACGTAGTTTCAAAGGTGACAGTCACTTATTTGTGCTCAAGTGATTGTCACCTGGTTTTTAAGTGCTTGCCATAAACGGGTTTCGGCTCCCTGCTGTGCGAAAGGAGGTGCCATAGACAACAGGAGACGATTCGGTATTTTAATATCTGCGAATGAATTCGCCGCCTGATAGAAAGAAACGTGTTGAAACCACGTTAAGGGGGAACCCCCTAACCGGTTTCAACCGGTTTTCTTTAGCAGCGACCGAATTCATTCGGTTGCGATAGGCCGGCCGGCTACAGACCAGGCATTACCGAATCCTCTCAACCGAATAAACTCTACGCAACCAATCGAGTTCTCTTTCATCAACAGTATCATTAAGAACAAGGGGTAGATCAATGAAAAATCCACAAAGAAAGTCGGCTGTTGTCAGCGAAGCGGTGGGGGACGGGCTAGGCGTTTTTGACCCCCAACAGCAACAGTCCTATGTACTCAACGCCACCTCGGCTCTGGTCTTTCAACACTGCGACGGGCAGACCACGCCCCAGCAGTTGACGGATCGCCTGGTCCGGAAGTTCAACATACCGCGCCAACAAGCTGAGGAGTTGCTGTGGCTGGCCCTGGACGAATTGGAGAAAGCCAATTTGCTTCAAACCAAGGTTACCACGACGCAAGCGCCCCAGCCTGTACTCAGCCGGCGGCAGATGCTAACCACCTTAGCCGGCATAGGGCTATCATTGGCCGTGCTGCCCATCGTCTCACCGGTGATGATTGCCCGGGCCGACCTGGGCGGTGATGACCCGACGACGACCACCACCACCGGGCTGCCGTTTACCACCACGCCCCCACCACCGACGACCACCACGCCCCAGCCGCCGACGACCACCACCACCCAACCTCCGACCACGACCACGACCCAACCTCCGACCACGACCCCAGCGCCGACGTTCCAGTTCAGCGGTTTCTTCCCGCCGGTGGATAACCCGCCCACGGTGAACGAGGTCAAAGCCGGCCGGGGCATCCCGATTAAGTTTAGCCTGAACGGCAATCAAGGTCTGGCCATCATCGCTGCCGGCTATCCGGTGTCGCAGAATGTCCCCTGCCAGGGCGGTATGCCGGTTGACCCCATCGAGGAAACCTCCACGGCCAACCAGGGTCTAACCTACGACGCGGGCGCGGACCAGTATACCTATGTCTGGAAAACCCAGAAGAGTTGGGCCGGCTCCTGTCGCCAGTTTATCCTGCGCTTGTCCGACGGCACCAGCCACCTGGCGCTCTTTACGTTCAAGTAAGCCCGGCGCCGGTCACGTCCATTACGACGATGAACCCGGCGTATCATTCGTTTAAGTAAGCGTAACCCTCTTCCCGGAAGCTACGAGCTTCCGGGAAGAGCACGACAACGGAGGGGTGGCCGCCGGCCATTCCTATTTGACCGGAAAGGCCGCGCAATGATCTCTCACCAACACCGCTTCATCTTTATTCATATCCCCAAAACAGCCGGCACCAGCATCGAGACGGCCCTTCGCGATGGGAGCTGCCGGTTGCTGCCCGGCGAGTGGGATCATGGGCGCGTGCCCCACACGCCGCTCAACCACCTGACCCTACAGGAATTGGTCGATTACGACCTCTTGACGCCGGCGCAGCTCAAGTCGTACTTCAAGTTCTGCTTCGTCAGGAACCCTTGGGATCGGCTGGTCTCGGAGATCTTCTGTCCCTGGATGGCCCCCTGGTTCAAAGACATGACGGTGGAGCAGCGCCTCCGGCGGGCTTGCGAGCTGGCGGCGACGAGCCAAGGCATCGGCAATCATCTCCGTTTGCAACACGATTTCTTGAGCGCGGACGGCCTGCAAATGGATTTTATCGGACGGTTCGAGCACCTTGAAGCGGATTTCAACCGGATGTGCCGCTTGCTGGGCCTCGAGGTCAACCTGCCGCATCTGAACCGCTCGGCGCACCGGTCTTATCAAGCCTACTACGATGCGGAGACCCAAGCCTTGGCAACGGCCGCCTACCGGCCTGATATCGAGGCCTTTCAATACAAGTTTGAAGCGGCGACCGGCGCTCGCGTGGATATTCGAGAAGCGCCTCGGCCGGTTGATAAGCCCGTCAGAGAATTGGGGGGAAAGCGGAAGATTACGGCCTATCCGCTGGTTGACCCCGCCGTCCCTCTGCAACCCGCAGCGGAGGAATGGAGGCAGCCCGGTGTAAAATCAACGCCAAACCTGAATTACGCCAACCCGGACCTGGTCGGGGCGGCTCAACTAGGCCGGCAGTTGCGCTGTCCGGTGGCCTTTAGCGCCACCTGGAACGGCGGACCAAAGGCCGAGGATATCGAGATTCGGCCGGCCGGGGCGGCCCCAGCGGCGACCGCCTTTGTACAGAGTAACTTGGGTGAGGGACGGTTGACCTTTTATCCGGGCTATCAATTCAAGACCGAGGCCGAGCATCTCCTCTGGGTGCGCGGGCCGATCAATGCGCCCAAAGATGCCCTCTATCCCTTGGAGAGCCTGGTTGATGCCTCCATTTTGCCCTGCGCCATCGCCATCCATTGGCAGTTCACCCGCCCCCACCAAACCGTCCACTTTGCCGCCGGTGAGCCGTTTGCTACGCTTTTGCTCCATGCCAAAACCGGCCAGGAACACATGAGTGTCGAGATGATTGAACCTGACGACCGTGAGGACGCCTACGAACAAGCCTTTGCCGAGGCGACCCAGGCTCCCGCCCTCCAACATCTCTTCCACCGCTTGGGGGCCGCCCCCGGCTGAGCTTACCAAGCCACTTCTAACCCAAAAAGCAAGAAGTGAGGCCGGGGCACTGGGTCCGCACAATGGGAAAAGGTTCTTAAGCCACGAATTACACGAATTTTCACTAATTTTATTATTTTATTCGTGTTAATTGGTGCAATTCGTGGCTAATTTAATCTGTTCTCTATCATCCCCATCTTACGGACCCAGTGCCGTCTATAGCGTCTTTAGCGTTAAATCCTTTTCGGTTCCGGCTTGTTTGGGTTATGGATTAGGGAGAATAAGAAGGGGTAAACGGAGCGACAAAGCAGGCTTGTCAGGCTTGATTAGACTCCCGCTACCCCGCCTCTGTTTTGTCAGTACCCCTTGGGTCTGCTACAATCCTGCCAGCTTGGGCCGGCTACAACAGGCCGGCCCCGTTTTGAGGCTTATGGCCGGACCAAACCGATCTGTCCCTTATCTCATCGCCGCGATGTGTTTGGCCGAAACGTTGGGGATGATGGGCATCTTCGCCTTTCCGGCGTTGCTGCCCCGTTTTTTTGAAATCTGGCATCTGACCAATACCCAGGCGGGCTGGATCAACGGCATCTACTTTGCCGGATACACCCTGGGCGTTCCCATTCTGGTCACCCTGACCGACCGCCTGGATGCCCGGCGAATTTATCTCACCTCGACGGCTGTGGGGGCGCTGACCGCGCTGGGCTTTGCCCTGTTCGCCCAGGGGTTTTGGACCGCGCTCCTGTTTCGAGCGCTGGCCGGGTTGGGCCTGGCCGGCACGTATATTCCCGGCTTGCGGGCGCTGGTGGATCGGATTGAGGGACCGGCCCAGGCCCGAGCCATCTCCTTTTATACGGCCGCCTTTGGCCTGGGGGTGGGCTTTTCCTTTTTTGCCAATGGCCAGTTGGAACGCTGGCTGGGGTGGCAATGGGCCTTTGGCTTGGCCGCTATGGGCTCGCTGATTGCCTTGATCCTGGCCGCCTGGGCCTTAGCCCCCCAACCGCCTAAAACCGAGACCTTGCCCTTAGCCAAGCTGTTTGATTTTCGTCCGGTCTTTCGTAATCCCGGCGCTATGGCCTATATTCTGGCCTATGCGGTTCATGTATGGGAAATATTTACGTTTCGCTCTTGGGTCGTCGCTTTCCTGGCCTTTAGCCTGACCTTGCAAAGCCGAGCAAGCCTGATCGCGCCCACCTTAGTCGCGGCCGTCTCCTCTCTGGCGGCAATGTGGGCCAGCATTGGGGGGGCGGAGTTAGCCGTTCGATATGGCAAGCGGCGGGTGTTGACCCTCATTATGGGCGGCTCGGCCCTGATGGCGGCTGGCCTGGGCTTTACGGCGACCTGGCCTTATCCCGTTTTAATCGGCCTAATTATCATCTACGCTTGTTTTGTCCAGGGCGACTCAGCCACGGTGCATGCCGGGGTGGTTCAATCGGCCGAAGCGGGCCGGCTAGGGGTGACGATGGCCGTTCAATCGTTTCTAGGCTTTACGTGCGCCTTTCTGGGGCCGTTGGTCTTTGGTTTGGTTTTGGATGTCAGCGGCTTCGGTGAGACCCCTCACTCTTGGGGCTTGGCCTTTATGGCCACCGGCGCGGTCATCGCCACCGGGCCAATCATTTTGGCCTGGTTGTTACCGAAGGCTCACCCGCTTAGGGATGAACGCGTTGAACCCATTTAAAGGAGGCTAACCTTGATTAGAATAACCTATCGCTGGAAAGTCAAAAAAGAGGACGAAGCTCAATTCAAAGCCGCCTGGGCCGCGACGACGACCGCTATCAGAGCCAGCACACCGGGCGCGCGCGGCAGCGTTATGCTGCAAAGTCACCAAGACCCGACGCAGTTCATCACCATGGCCCGTTGGGACACATTGGCCGATTGGCAAGCCTTTTGGGGCGCGGCCAAGCCGCCGGAGATGGAGACCATGCACGCCCTGGCCGAGCGTTTGTCGGTTGAAACGTTCGAAGAGATAAACGATTACACCGTATGAAAAGGAGCGACAAAGCTAGCTTTGTCATCTACCTTTGCCTCATCGACCGTGACAACCTGGCCTCCATCAACGTGGCGCGGAAGATCGGGATGACCTTCGAGAAAGAGGGGCAGGATGATAAGGGGCCGTTTATGTTGTACTCACAAAGTAAGATGTAGGGTAAGCGGTAACGCCTTAATAGCTCTATTCTCCCCCTTTTCAACCCTTAGGTAATGGGCTATAATATGACATAAGATTGTTGCCTGGATAAGGGGGTAAGGGGTAGGTAGTAGGGATTAAGCTAAAACCAGACCTGACAGGTTTTACAAGAGTTAGGTGGGTGTATGTTACGGGGCATCGGCCCATTTATTACGTCCAACTTTTCGTATGAAACCTGTCAGGTCTTCGGTCTTCACCCCCTACTACCTACCCCCGTCTTACAACAAGGAGTCACCCATATGTCTAACCCAACGCCGGTCCAAGACTTTATCCGCCGCTGGCAAGCCTCCGGCGCAGCCGAGCGAGCCAACTTTTCCCAATTTGCCGTCCAACTGTGCGACATCCTGAACGTGCCCCACCCCGACCCCACCACCCCCTATGACGACCGCAACGCCTACGTCTTCGAGCGATCCGTGCCGCTGCCCCACGGCAGCACCGGCCGCATCGACCTTTACAAGCGGGGCTGCTTTGTGCTGGAAGCCAAGCAGGGCAGCGCCGCGCGGGTCACCGAACTGCTGGAAACCCTGGCCTCGCTGGGGCAGGCTCGGCTGGTTGAGGGCGAGCGCTTCGTCGCGCAGTAGGCGAATGAAACCCAACGTTACCATACTTCTTGCTTTTTTGGTTAGAAGTGGCTTGGTCAGATACCTATATCTTTGCCCAAAGGTCACATAGGAATGATGAATTAGGAGGGATGAATTATGAAACTGCCTATAAACGCTTCGGCGGGCCGGCTAGTGTCGCCCATTACGGGCGACGACCGGCAGGCTTTCGCGGTGGTGGCCATTATGCTGAGTTTTAACAGAGGGCGCGGGCAGTTTTGTCTTAGGTTGTGTATCAGCGTCGTCCCTATTCTTAGACACCTTAAACTGAGCAACCACCTTTTGCAGACTTTGCGCCATCCGATCAAGGGTATGGGCCGAGAAGTTGATCTCCTGCATCTGGGCGCTCATCTCTTCCGTTGAGGCGCTGACTTCTTCTATGGCCGCGCTGTTCTGTTCGCTGACCGTGGCGATGCTGTTAATGGCCTCGGCAACGTCGTTGGAGCCGGCGGCCATCTCTTCCGTGGCCGCGCTGTTCTCTTCAACCATCTCGGAGACGCTCTCCATCGCCCTAACCAGTTCAGTGGAGGAGGCGCTCATCTGCTGCGCCGCGGTCGAGATGGCTTTGACCTGATCATCCACCGCTTCAACCGCTGTAAGAATGTCGGTTAGAGATTGGCCGGCCTCGTTGGTTCGATATACCCCGCTTTCGACCTCATGGGTCCCTTCTTCCATAGCGGCGACGGCCTCTGACACCGTCTGCTGGATAGTTTGGATGAGGTTGGCAATCTCACCGGTGGCTGAGGTGGATTTTTCGGCCAGTTTGCGCACCTCATCAGCCACAACCGCGAAGCCCTTGCCGTGTTCGCCGGCCCGAGCCGCTTCAATGGCCGCGTTAAGGGCGAGGAGGTTGGTTTGCGAGGCGATGTCGTCAATGGTTTGAACAATGGCTCCGATCTGTTGGGATCGCTGCCCCATTTCCTGGACTTTTTGGGCTGAAAGCCCTACCTTGGTTTTGATACTTTCCATCCCTTGGATAGTATCACCGACGATTTTAGCCCCGTGGCGGGCGGTCTGAGCTGCATCGGAGGCGCTGTTGGCTCCCGCCTGGGCGTTGGCCGCAACTCGCTGGATAGCCGACCCTATCTCATTGGCGAAATCGACCGATCTGGCGACAGCAGCGGCTTGTTCTTGAGCGCCGTGGGCCACCCCATCGAGAGCGCGGGTGACCTGGTCGACGGAAGCTTGGGTTTGCTGGGTTGATTGGGATTGCTGTTGCGCCCCGGCGGCCAACTGCTGCATGGTGACACTGATCTGGTCAGTGTTCTGGTTGACTTGGTTAACGGCGGTTGTCAGTTGGGCGGAAGCCGCCCCCAGCCCATTGGCATTTTCAACCACCACATCCACCATTTTACGCAATGACTCGGTCATTTTTTCGTAGGATTGGCCGGTATCCCGCAGGCGGGCAATAATGGCATTGAACGCATCGGCCAAATCCCCCATCTCATCGCCGGATTTTAGGGTTATCTCTTGAGCGCCGATTGAGACCGATTGGGTCAAATCGCCATTGGCCATAGCGGCCATCACACCTGCCAGGGCCGGTAGGTCCGTTTCCGCAATCTGTTGGGCCGCCTTGACCATTGTCTTGGCGGCCTTACTGATTGAGCGGGCGATGTAAAAGGCAATGATAACACCAACAACCACCGCAAATAGACTACCCCCGATCATGACGTTGTTCACCCATGAGGCGGTTGCCGCATCGGCGGTCTTGCGTTCAGCCAGCAGATTTTCTTCTATGCTCCGGGCTTCGGCCAGTTCCGTTCGTATGGCATCCATAAATTGTTTGCCGCCTCCACTGGACAAATAGGTCGATACATCTTCTATTGTAGTGGCGTTAGCGTTAACTTCCCGGCGCAGCGCCAGGCCCGGTGTAATCCATTGTTCTAGCCAAACATTCTTAGCTGTTTCTATTTGCTGCCAGCGTTCTACCTGCGCCGGATTATCCGCTGTAAGCGCCATTAAATTTTTTAGGCTTTGGTCAGCTTGTACCTTCCCGGCCTCGTAAGGTTCAAGAAATGTATCGTCGCCGGTAACCAGGTAGCCTCGAAAACCGGTTTCCATATTAATCAAGCTCAGTAAGAGTTGATTGGCTTCCAAAATAACGTCATTAGTGTGGTCAATCCAACTCATCGTTTGGCTGTGTTCGGATTGGGCCTTGTAGCCAAAGGCAGCTACGAATGAGGTAATGAGCAGGACAACAGCAAATGCCCCGAGTAATTTCATCTGTAGATTGGCTTGCATAGTTTTTCCTTTCATGGTTTCTTCTGATGAGAGTCGCATCTTGGGTGGCCTTAACTACTTGGCTTTGTATCGTCGATAAATACCTCTCATTCAGCGGTTTCAATATCAAGAGGACTCGTCCAGAAACAGCTTTGTCTTTTTGGTGATTGGAGAGTAGAGATTAAAGCGCCCTAATCTCCAATCTCTAATCTCTAATCTCCGCAGGAAACCGCAAAGTTATTTTTGGACAGATCCTTAGCGTCAGATAATGGCTAATTCAATCCCTAATTACCAACTACCAACCACTCTCCTTTGAGATAGAGAAGTTATTAAATTTTTATTGCTTTATCATTTTCACGGGTTATGCGAATATGTATCAACGCGTTTATAATAGATCGTCGCAGCAACCCTTATGCTTAAGTGGGAAAACGTGAAGATTGTATAAAAGAACAATTTGAACATTTAGAGCTTGCGCTGTGAGCCGGCTTTGACCACCTTCCGGTTCGGTTAGAACGACCGTTTGTTATTTTGAGTAGTTACAGTAGTAGGTTGGGTTGAGTGGCTTCAATCGGAGACACCGTTGCCCCATGTGTTGGGCTTCGCCAGAGATTCAGGCGCTAAAACAGCGAATGAAACCCAACGTTACCTTGCAGAGTACAAAATCACCGGCTCAACCCAACCTACGCCTTAGGTATAGAATGGAGAATTTAGAATGGAGAATGAAGAAATATCAAAGGGTGAAAAGGAGCGACAAAGCAAGCGCCCGGTTTATCGGGGAAATCAAATTACTAGCCCGACGCAATGAATTCACAGCCCGGCGCAATCGATTTACAAGCCCAGAGTAATCCCTTTACCTGCCCAGCATAATTTATTACTAGCCCAGAGGAATCTGGTGCCAGCCCAGGGTATTTCGGTGCCAGCCCAGAGAATTCCGGTGCCAGCCCAGAGAATTCCGGTGCCAGCCCAGGGGAATCTGGTGCTAGCTCAGGGGAATCTGGTGCCAGCCCAGGGGAATTTGGCGCCAGCCCAACGCAATCGATTTACCAGCCCCAAGAAATTCCTTCCCTCCGCCAGACTTAATTTACCACCTGCTCTCTTAATCCGCTCATTCATAGTTCCTAATTCATCCCTCATAATTCATAATTCCCTAACCTCTCACCCCCGTTTAAAAACAAAAAACCGCCCCAAAGCGGGGCGGTCAGGACAAGGTAAGGTTGCAGCTTGCCGGCTCTGTCTAGACGACCACCAGCATATTTTCTAACGTACCGGTGGCCAGCCGGGTTTGGCCGAAGCGGCGGCGCACTTCCAGTTTGTAAGCACCGGGCGCCAGGTCATCAGGCGTCCGGAAGATGATGGTCCGGTTACTACCGGCTTGGGCGTAATCCGCCACCCGGATCGGGGTGCGGTCCGCCAGCAAACCGGTTTCGTCGGCCATCGGGGTCAGAAATACGCCTTGCTCGGGGTCGGCCGGGTCAAACCGCAGTTTGTCCCCATCCAGACGAGCCATATACGTAGGTGAGAGAACGGTGTTGGGATCACTGTTGTGCAGGTTGGTGTAACTATCCACCCGGGGCGCAGGCTTAACGGCCCGGCCCCGTTCCAGGGTCACGGTTTTGTTGTTGATGGCCTGGCGCAACCCCGGTCCTTGGGAGACCGAAGCGCAAACCTTATGGCGATCTTCATCAAATTGGTCATTCTCACCGACAAAGACACCTTTAGCCGTGAGTTGGTAATGCACCAAATTCGTAACCACCTTCTTGCCTTTTTGCAGCGAGCGGATGATGGTCCGATCGTGACTTTCCAGAAACGCGCGCATGTCGGTCCGGGTGAGGGTAGAGTTATGCCATTCCATCTCATCCAGGATATCTTCCTGGGTTAAGGTATCGGAATGTTTGATGACAGCGTGATACGTTTCTTCGCCCTCGGTATTATAGTTACTTTTTGAAAGGTTCAATTTAGCTTTCATATTCTTATTGTCTTTCTGTGAACGTGGTTTATACAAGTAAACTACACAAGCTGCAACCTTAACACTGTTATCATATCTTATGTCACCTTAAAAGGGAAGTGACTTTCGTCCCCAGTTTTTTTGCCCGAAAGTCCCTACTCATTTGCCCGAAAGTCACATGGGAGGGGTGAAGGATGAATGATGAATGATGAATGATGAATGATGAAGGGGAGGCCTATCGTAACCGAATGATGAAGGTTAAGAAAATAAACGGGTCACGCCGAGCCAAAGAGCGCGAGGCTGAAGCCATCGCGCTGAGAGAGCAAAGGACGCTGAAGCGCCCTCAGTTGGCTCAATCCTAGCCCGACAGGGCTTCGCTCTCTCAGCACGGGTACTTTAGGCCCGTGCTACGGGGGGCAGCCAGTTTGTACGCCGATTAAATTCTTGATCTTCATAATTCGGTCGCTGCTAAAGAAAACCGGTTGAAACAGGTTATTGGGTTCCCCCTTAACGTGTTTTCAACACGTTTCTTTCATCAGGCGGCGAATTCATTCGCAGATATTAAAATACCTCAGGACGAATTACCCAGGTCCGGGGCAGATGAATTATAATAGCCAGCCTATGACTCCTATCGTTTCAATTGTGGGCAAATCCAATAGCGGCAAAACCACCCTGCTGGAAAAACTGATCCCGGCTTTGCGCCGGCGAGGTTATCGGGTAGGAACCATCAAGCATCACGCCCATGCCGACTTTGAGATTGATTACCCCGGCAAAGACACCTGGCGTCACTATCAAGCCGGGGCTGAGGCCGTATTAATCTCCGCGCCGGGAAAAATGGCGCTCATCGAGCGCAGCCCCGCCACCGTCCCGCCTGTAACCGAGCTGGCCGGCCGGCTAACCAACGTTGATCTGGTTTTAACCGAAGGCTTTAAGCTCGATGCCGCCCCTAAAATTGAAGTGGTTCGGGCGGCGCGCAGCCGCCAACCCCTCTGCGCCCCCGCTGACTTGGTCGCATTGGTCACCGATTTGCCGCTTGACCTGGCTGTGCCGCGCTTTGGCTTGGATGAGACCGAAGCCCTGGCCGATTTTATCGAACACACTTTCCTTTAACTTTAGATATGTTATAATTGGGCCGGCAAAATCTCCCCAATTAATTTGAAGGCAGGAGAAATGCAGGTCGAAAACTTTCCGTTACTACGTACCAAACTACATCGGCCCGGGTTGGCTCCGGGCCATATTCCTCGACCGCAGTTGATCGAGTTGCTCAACCACAACCCCCAGCGAAAACTTACGTTGGTTTCAGCGCCGGCCGGCTTTGGCAAAACTACGCTGATGGCGGAGTGGCTGCTTGGCAGCCCGGCCGCCGTGGCCTGGTTGTCTTTAGATGAAGGCGACGCTGACTTTCCCCGGTTTTTTCGCTACGTCATCGCAGCCCTGCAATCGATTTGGCCGGAGCTGGGGCTGGAGCTGTTGAGTTTACTCCAAGCGCCCCAACTACCCCCGGTAGACTACCTGGCGGCCGGGCTGATCAATGACCTGGCCGACCGGCCCGAACCGTTTATCCTGGTCCTGGATGACCTCCACCGAGTTGACTCCCGCCCGGTCAACCAATTTCTGGAAATGTTACTGGACTATTTCCCCCACCAGGGGCAATTGGTCTTCATCACCCGCATTGATCCGCCCCTGCCGCTGGCCCGGCTGCGGGCGCGGAACCAAATGGTTGAAATCCGGGCCACCGAACTGCGCCTCAACCCGGCCGAGATCGACGCCTTTCTAAAGCAAGCGCGGTTAGAGGTTCAGCCGGGGGCGGCGGTCGTAGCCGCGTTGGCGGAGCGAACGGAAGGCTGGGTGGTTGGGGTGCAGTTGGCCTCGCTGTCGATGTATCATCACGCCGATCCGGCCGCTTTTGTCGAACAATTTACCGGGACTGATCGGTATGTAATGGAGTATCTGGTCGATGAGGTGTTGACGCGCCAGTCGTCCCATGTCCGGGCCTTCTTACTGCGCACTGCTATTCTGGATCAATTTTGTACAGCGCTGGCTGAGGCGCTGTTGGCGGTGACGCTAGAGGCTGCGGCCTTCCCGGACGATGCTCAGCCGGATGAAAACAAGGCCACACCGGCCGCCGACGATATACTGGAGACCATTCGGCAAGCCAACCTCTTTCTGATACCGTTGGATAGTGAGGCCAATTGGTATCGCTATCACCATTTATTTCAGTCACTATTGCAGCACCGGCTACATGGGCATTACGGCGACGAGCAGGTGGCCGTCTTGCACGCCGCGGCCGGTCATTGGTTGGCCGACCACGGCCTGGTTGAAGAGGCCATCAACCATCATTTGGCGGCGGGCGATGCGCCGGCGGCAGCCCGACTGATTGAGCAGCACCGGCACACATTAGCCAGCCAGGGCGACTGGCCGACGCTAGACCGCTGGCTGGGTTGGCTGTCCGACGATATCACCCGGCAGCGACCGGGCCTGGTCCTGACTCAAACCTGGTTGGCCTTTATGCGGGGGCAATCGTTCAATATGATTGAAGCCCGTCTCAAGGAGGCCGAAGCGGGCCTGACCGGCAGCGCCCGGCCTGAGACAGAAGCGGAGCAACAGGCTTTAGCGGGCGAAATCGATACGCTGTGGAGCCGGGTCTACTATTTTAGAAATGAGCCGGAGACGGCGATAACCTGCGCTCAACAGGCGCTGGATCGGCTGCCGGAGCCGATGGCTTACCTGCGAGCGACGGCGATTAACTCCCTGGCCCTGTCAGAGCGGCTGGTGGGGCAGGCCGCGCAAAGTATTGACCGGCTCAAGCAAGCCTTGGATATGGCCGACCTGCCATCGATGAATATTGCCGGCCGGCTGCTCCAAAGCTTGATAGCCATTTATCTATCGCAAGGCGCGCTGCGACCGGCCGCCCAAACGGCCCACTCGATGCTAAAGATGGCCACGGCTAACAAAGTGGTGTTCTGGCAGCAGTGGGCCAAAATGTACTTGGGGGCGATCAATTATGAATGGCACGAATTGGGAACGGCCGCCGATTATCTAGCCCAAGTGGTTAGCAACAATTATTATACGTTTGGGATACAGTATCGCGATGCCGGCTTCTGTCTGGCCCTCACTTATCAGGCGCAAGGCCGGCCTGACCGGGCCAATCAGGTCCTGGAGCGGCTCCAAGATTCGATCTTTGCAACATCGAACACCCAATTTCTGACCCAGTTGACGTCATTTCAGGCCCACTTGTTGTTCGCTCAGGGGCAACTGGACGAAGCGATGACATTGTCCGATGCGGTGGAGCTTAATGTTGAGAATGAAGCGTTCATGTTAATTGAAAGCTCAGGCCGCACCCGCGCCAAACTCCTATTGGCTAAGGGAACAACGGCCAGCCTGGAGGCGGCCGACCGGTTAGTGGCTCAACTGTTGCAAGCGGTCGAGCAGCAGCATAATCTCTGGCGCAAGGCCGAAGTGCTGGCCTTACAAGCCCTGGTCCTTGACGGCCAAGGCCGGCGCGCGCCGGCCCTGGGAGTTTTAGAGGAAGCGCTGACCGTGGCCCAACCGGGCGGCCTGATTCGTACCTTTGTCGATTTGGGGCCGAACTTAATCCCGCTGTTACAAGCGTTGGCAGCGCAATCAAGCGCCCCGGCTTACATCGACCAAATCCTGGCCGCCTACCCGGTGGCCGCTCCCTCGTCGTCCGAGCCGTCCCCTCAAAGCGATAGCCTACCTTCAGCGGAGCTGCTCGATCCGCTGACCGACCGTGAGCTTGAGATCTTAGCCCTGCTGGTGCAACGTTACAGTAATAAGGAGATTGCGGCTGAACTGTTTATCTCGCCCTTAACCGTCAAGAAGCATACCGCCAACATTTATCAAAAGTTACAAGTCAAAAGCCGGTGGCAGGCGGCGGCCAGAGCCAAAGCGCTTAACCTCATCAACAACGGGCATTAACCGGTCCGGGTTTACCGTCTACTGCGCAATATACCCCAAATTACTCCTTTTTGTATCTTATCAGCCCCATAAAAATCGATTATGATCAGTCTATGCGGTCATGACGCGGCCCAGAGGAATAGCCTTGGGACTAAATATACAGCCGGCGATCGCAAAAGGGTCTATGTTCAAGGGACTAAAACTTAATAGTACTATTCTACGCACCGATCTGGTGTCCGGTTTTGCCACCGGACTGTTCAGCATTCCTGAAGGGATGGCCTACGCCCAACTGGCCGGAGTCGATCCGGTTTATGGGTTGTATTCGGGCGTAGTGGCCACCATTGTTTCATCCTTAAGCACCGGCTCTATCCTGATGATCAGCACCTTGACCAGCGCTATCGCCCTATCTACGGCCAGCGTGATCCGGGTGGCCGGTATTCAAGACAGCCAGATGCCGCAAGCGCTCTTTACCATCACCTTTTTGGTGGGCGCAATTATGTTTGCGATGGGTTTGTTGCGCCTGGGCATGGTCGTTAACTTTGTCTCTAACGCGGTGATGACCGGTTTTGTGGCTGCGGCCTCGCTGCTGATTATCATCGGCGAGATGGGCGACTTTTCCGGCTATCATCCGTCAGGGCCAAATAAATTGATGGAAATGCTTAACTGGTTTGCTCACATCGCTCAGTGGGAGCCGGTAACCACCGCCGTCAGCCTGGCCACGGTCGCGATGATGGTAGCCTTGAAATACATCAAACAAACTGAGAAGCTGGCCGCCATCATTACCCTATTTGTGATGACCATCATCGTCAATCTGCTGGGTTTACCCCAAGTGGAGCTAGTTAAGAGTATCGCCACTATTCCCAACAGCCTGCCCATGCCGATGCTGCCCGACTTTAGCCTGGTTCCCAAACTGGCCTTAGGTTCGCTTTCGGTGGCGTTGGTGGCTCTGGTGCAGGGGGCCGGTATCAGCACGGCCTATCCCAACCCGGACGGCAGTCGGGCCAAGCAATCGCGTGACTTTCTGGGCGAGGGCTTGGGTAATCTGGCCGGCAGTTTCTTTCAATCGATGAGCACCGGCGGCTCGCTCTCGCGGACGGGGATCAGCGTGGGGGCCGGGGCCGCCTCGCGCTGGGGCGGCATCTTTGCCGGGCTGTGGCTGGCGTTGATTGTGGTGCTCTTTGGCCCCCTGGCCGAACTGGTGCCGCTGTCGGTCATTGCCGGGATGTTGTTTGTAATTGGGGCGGAGTTGATCCTGGCCCGGCTGCCGGATGCGCACCTGATTGTTGCCACCTCGTGGGGGTCGGTCGCGGCCGGCCTGGTGACTTTCCTGTCGGCTCTGTTCATCCCCTTGCAGTGGACCATCTTTCTGGGGGCGGGGCTATCGCTGCTGCTTTATGTTTATGCCTCCTCACAGAATGTGCAGATCCGGCAACTCATTCGCAACGACGCGGGGCATTACGAGGAGCGAGACGTACCGCCGGCCTATCCGTCGCACCAAGTGACGGCGCTGACGCTGGGCGGCCATGCGTTCTTTGCCGAAGTGCCGCTGTTGCAGGAACGTTTACCGCAGAAACATGATCTAGAAAATGCGGTCATCATTTTCTGGGTTCGAGGCCGCGAGCAGGTGAGCAGCACCGGCCTGAAATGGCTACACCGCTATACCCAGGAGTTGCAGGCCGGCGGCAACCGGCTGATACTGGCCGGGGTTCCCCCCTTGGGGATGGCCTTACTGGAGCGGACCGGGTTGGCCGATGAGGTCGGCCGGGAAAATATTATCCCGGCCCGGCCCGACATCACCGCTGCCCTGGATGAGGCCTGGCAAAAAGCCACGGATTACCTATCGCAGTCAACCGGCGACTTGCCGGATTCAAAGAAATAAGTTTCACCCTCACCCCGTCGCTGACGCGTCTGCCCTCTCCCTTAGGGAGAGGAGTTAGGGGTGAGGGCTAATTTCAAAGAGGTGAATCGAAAACAATGAATAAACTAATGAACAAACTGATGATCGCTTTAGCTATTATCCTTTTAGCCGGACTGGCGGCCAATCAAGTCCTGGCCCAGGAAGCGCCGCAATGCGGCCAGGAATATACCGTTCAAGCCGGCGATTGGCTCAGCAAAATTGCCGAAAAGTATTTCGGCGACCCGCTGGCCTTCCAGCAGATTGTCGACGCTAATAATGCCCAAAGCGACGATCAATATCCCGACATCGCCAACCCTGACCTGATCGAACCCGGCCTGCTGTTGTGCCTGCCCGGCGGCGGCGCTGAGCTGGACCAAATGGCCGAAATGGCGCAGGATGCCCCGCCGGGACTGTCGCCCAGCGACCTGGCCAACGCCACGTACCCGTCTGAATATGTCCCCGCCGGTTCGGTCACGCTGGCTGAGGGCGAATTCAGCGAGCCGGCCGCGCCTGGCTCGGCGACCAATATCACGGTTAGAATGACCCGTTACCTGGCCTACGGCGAGTTGAACGGCCAACCATCGGCGGCCTTGGTGCTGGTCAGCGACCCCGGCGGCAGCGGCACCTTTTACGACCTGTACGTGATGGTCAGCCAGGACGGTGTGCCGACGAGCGTGGCCACGATTTCGCTGGGGGATCGGGTGGAGATCAACTCCATCGCCATCGAAAACAACCAGATTGTGGTGGATATGGTGCAGGCCGGGCCGGATGACCCGATGTGCTGCCCCAGCCAACATGTGATCAATACCTATGAGCTGCAAGGCGACCAACTGGTCGAGGTATCGAGCCAACCGGTCGAGGACGATACGACCAGCGACAGCAGCAGTAGCCCGGAACTGACCGGCCCGGTCTGGGCTTGGCAGCAGACCCAGATGAACAATGGCGATCTGTTCACGCCCGACGACCCCGGTAACTACACCGTGCAATTTATGACGGACGGAACCATGTCTGCCCAAGCCGACTGCAACCAGGTGGGAGGCAGCTACACCGTAAATGATGATAGCCAGATGACCATTACATTGGGGCCGTCAACTTTGGTCGCTTGTCCGGAAGGGTCGCTGGGTGATCAGTTTACCCAAAACCTCAGCCAGGCCAACATCTACTCGTTTGATGGCGAGAATCTGTTAATCGACCTGACGTTCGACAGCGGCACGATGACCTTTAGCCCGCAAAGCAGCGAACTGGCCGGTACCAATTGGGTGGTCATCAACTACAACAATGGCCAGGAGGCCGTCGTCACCCCGATTGACGGCACCGAACTGACCGCCGACTTTGGCGAGGATGGAACCCTCAGCGGCTCGGCGGGCTGCAACAATTACACCACCGGCTATACGGTGGATGGCAGTAACATCACCATTGATCCGCCGGCTTCCACCCGGATGGCCTGCGCCGAACCGGAAGGCATTATGGACCAAGAGCAAGCGTATCTGGCTGCCTTACCGACTGCTGCCACCTACCAAATTACCGGCAATAACCTGGTAATGCGCACGGCCGATGGCGCTATGGTGGCCAACTTTGAGCGACAATAACGCTTAGTTAATCCCCGTTGCTACCCATCAGACCTGGCAGGTTTTGGCGATAACGTTTGCAAACCTGTCAGGTCTTGTTCCCGGAAAGGTGGCAACTTGAGTTAGTTATGCAAAGATAGGATTTTTTTATGTGAGTCAAAAAGTAAAATCGTAACTCCTCAGCCGGCATGTCATTTCGAGCGACGAAGGAGCCAGAAATCCCTCAGCAGGGTGTTGGTCACCGGATGCTGTAGGGACTTCTCCACCTTTGGCTACGAAATGACATGCCTGTGGTGTTGCAAATTATTAACAAAATTTATTAATCGATTGACAAGTTAGCCTCAGGCAAGGAGTAATGTAATGGCTGCAAACAAGTTTGATTATGATGTCGTAGTCGTTGGCTCCGGTTTTGGGGGGAGCGTCGCCGCACTGCGGGCCACCGAAAAGGGGTACAAGGTCGGAGTGTTAGAGGCCGGCAAACGCTGGCCCGATGAGACGATTCCTAAAACCAGTTGGGACTTGCGTAAGTTCGCCTGGCAACCCGAGGCCCAAATGTTCGGTATTCAGCGGATGGAACTGCTCGATGATGTGCTTATCCTCTGTGGGGCCGGTGTCGGCGGCGGATCGCATGTGTATGCCAATACGCTCTATGTTCCGCCCAAGAAGTTCTTTGATGCGGCTGAATGGGCCGATATCACCGACTGGGCTGACGAGATGGCGCCGTTCATTGACCAAGCCACAAGGATGCTGGGAGTGGTGCGCGTACCCTACATGGAAACCGATGTCGATCGCTTGTGCCGCGAGGTTGCCCGCGATATGGGCAAAGGCGACTCGTTCAACCGCGCGCCGGTTGGGGTCTATTTTGGCACGCCGGATGTTGAGGTCGACGATCCCTTTTTCGGCGGGGAAGGGCCGCGTCGACGCGGCTGTATCAATTGTGGGAACTGTATGATCGGCTGTGGTCACAACGCCAAGAATAAACTGACGGTGAACTACTTGTATCTGGCGGAAAAGTATGGGGCCGAGATCCACGAGCTGCATGAGGTTCACGAAGTTAAACCGCTGGACGGTGGCGGTTTTGAGGTTGTAGCCCGGCACCCAGGCACCATCGGGCGGTTAGAACGCCGCCATCACTACACGGCTGAGCAGGTCATCATTGCCGCCCACGCCTACGGTTCAGCCAAGTTGTTGCATCGGTTGAAGCATACGGGGACGCTGTCCGGTCTCTCTGATCAACTGGGTCAGCGCGCCCGGACAAACTCGGAGCAGCTCATTTCTGTTCAGCGCCCTTACGGACAATGGAAGGCTAACCCGGAAGCGCTGCATATTACCCCAGGTTCGGTCGCGATTACATCGGGGGTATGGCCCGACCCGGAGACCAGTATCGAACCCGTCTACTACGGCGTCAGCAGTGATGTGATGGCCCTGATGATGACCTTTCATCAGGATGGGATACAAGACCACTCAACCGAGGGTTGGCTGAAAGAGCTTATAACCCATCCGGGAAAAGTCATCGGCATGTCTGACGCCCGTCATTGGGCAGAACGCCAGGTTGTGTTGTTGTGTATGCAAACCTCAGACACATCGATTGAACTTTATTGGCACGACGGTCTGTTGCGCAGCCGGCACGGCAGTGGCCCTGCGCCGGCGACACATATTCCCATCCCGGAAGAGTTTGGCCGGAGGCTGGCCGAAAAGATGCATGGCAAGGAAGCCGGCCTCGCCAGCGAAATTGTCAATCGCACGGCTTCAGCACATTTCATCGGTGGCATGTCAATCGCCGAGAGCGCCGAGCAGGGCGTGGTCGATCCTTACCAACGGGTGTTCGGACATCCCGGTTTGCACGTGATGGATGGCAGCGTCATGCCGGCTAACCCCGGGGTGAACCCGTCATTGATGATTACCTCATTGGCCGAACGGGCGATGTCGTTCTGGCCTAACAAGGGCGAAGACGATCTACGGCCGTCGCTCGGATCAAGTTACAAGCGCCTCAACCCCGTTATGCCCCATAAACCGATTGTGCCTAAAGGAGCGCCGGCCGAGCTGCGTCTGGATGCAAACAAGGATGAAATCATTCCTCTCTACCCTTATTAAGATGAATTTTTTATAGGAGAAACAGCCATGAGTGCGCCAACAACCCAACAAACTAATTTTCGCATACTCGATGATGCAGCTAACCTTCCGGATAATTATGTTAATCCCTATTATCTGGAAGATTTAAAGCGGCGGGTCTCTGTCGCCCGTGTCAATGGCAAACTTTATGCCTTTGATGATCTTTGCTCCCACGAAAGCTGCCCGCTGTCGGCCGGGTTATTAACGGGCACAACGATCATGTGTCAATGCCACGGTTCACAGTTTGATGTAACAACGGGGGCCGTGCTGCGCGGGCCGGCAACCACAGCGTTGCCCACCTACGAGGTGGTTGAGGAACAAGGTAAACTCCAGGTGCGGGTCTAAGCAACTCTTAGAAAATTAAGCCGGCATGAGCGTGGCAACTGCAAAACGGAGGTGACCTATAACCGTCGGTTAATAAGGGGCTATCCTGGAAGATGTGCGGCGTGAGTCGGCAACGACAGCACTGCCCGTATATGACGTGATAGAGAAATATGGTAAACTCCCGGTACGGGCCTATGAAACCATCATAAAATTAAAGAGTATGAGCATGGTAGTCATGTTACAGCGGTGACCATGACAATGGGCCTAAAAAGGGGAGACGTATGCCATCATTCTTTACCGACTTTTTGCCATTGATTTTGGGTAGCGCCATTGTGCCGATGCAAATCATCTTTACGGCGTTATTGCTGGGGTCACCTGAACGAGGGGTGTTAAAAGGTATATTATTCATAGCCGGCATGACGGCTGTCCGCCTAATCCAAGGTTTCGTGTTTGGCTTTATTATGGTCGGAGTGTCCAACACATCAGATAGCAGCAAGCACAACGCTATCACCTCGACGCTTCTCCTGGTCATCGGCATTATGCTATTGATTACGGCTTACAGACAGTGGCGGCACGAAGATGATCCGGACGCGCCGCCGCCTAAATGGTTAACCATGATTGAGACCATCACGCCGGTCAAGGCCTTTGGTGTTGGTTTCGCCTTGGTGGCGATTGCCCCTAAACTGTGGGTTTTCACCCTGAATGCGATTGCGGTTATCGGGGAAGCCCAACTCGGCCGGCCGGACAGCATCACAGCCTTTTTGGTTTTCGTCCTGCTGGCCCAGTCGCTGATACTGCTCCTTATCCTGATGCGAATCATTGTGCCGGGACAGGCGACAAAGGTCTTGAATGGCTTGACCGACTGGCTAACCAAGCACAACCGCGTTCTGATGATTACCATTTCATTGGTGTTCGGGCTGTATTTTCTGGTGAAGGCGATTAACCGGTTCCTGGCTTAAGGGCGGTTTATCTCGTACAAGCAGTGGTTTTAACTCTTTTGCGTTCCTGTCGGTGGCTCAGAAACGAATGCGATTATGATGGAGTAGACGCAACAACCGCTGAACTTAGACGCTTACTATTGTAATAAAGAAGGACGACAAAGAAGTCAAAAGTAACCATCAGGAGGTTTATTATGACAGAGAAAACATATGCCGAACGGCATACCGAGCAAGTTTTCAAGGGCAAGATCGCCCTCGACGTGCGCGACTCGGTCCCCGATTGGGATCCATACAGCCCTCCGGTCGCGCCCCAGGGCGCGCCGAACGTCCTGTTCATCCTGTACGACGATACGGGGTTGGCGACGTGGTCACCTTTCGGCGGTCGGGTCAACATGCCGACGGCGCAGAAACTGGCCGACCGCGGCCTGATGTACACCCAGTGGCACACGACCGCGATATGTTCACCCACCCGGTCTACCATCTTGACCGGCCGCAACCACCATCTCAACGGCTTCGCCTGTATCACTGAGGCTACGGAGGGCTTCCCCGGCAAGCACGGCCGGATTCCCGCGCAGTGCGCCACGATTGGCCACATCCTCCAAGATGCCGGTTGGAGCACCTTCTGGCTGGGCAAGAATCACAACGTGCCCGAGCAGGACCTCGGCCCCGGCGGGTACCGGGGCACCTGGCCCTTGCAGCAGGGGTTCGACCGTTTCTACGGCTTCCTCGGCGGCGAGACCAACCAGTGGTATCCGGATCTTGTTGAAGACAACCACTACATCGACCAGCCGTACACGCCCTCGGAAGGCTACCACCTGTCCAAGGATCTGGCCGACCAGGCCATCCGCATGATCCGCGACCAGAAGGCCAGCAACCCCTCGAAGCCGTGGTACATGTGGTTCTGCCCCGGAGCGGACCATGCTCCCCACCAAGCTCCCCAGGAGTACATCGACAAGTACAAGGGCCAGTTCGACGACGGCTACGAGGCGTACCGCGAGTGGGTGCTGGCGCGCATGATCGAGAAGGGCGTCATTCCCGAGGGGACGCAACTGACGCCGATTAACCCGCTGCCGGATGAAGTGGCGAACCCCGCGGATGCCGTCAAGCCGTGGGAAACGTTGAGTGATGATGAGAAGAAGCTCTTCTCGCGTATGGCGGAGGTGTTCGCCGGGTTCGCCGAGTATACCGATGCCCAGATCGGACGTCTGATCGACTACCTGGAGGAATCCGGCCAGCTCGACAACACGTTGGTGTTCTACGCCGCCGACAACGGCGCCTCGGGCGAAGGTTCGCCCAACGGCTCGGTCAACGAGAACAAATTCTTCAACGGATTCCCGGACGAACTCGAAGAGAACATGAAGATGTACGACAAGCTCGGTTCACCGGATACGTACAACCACTATCCGACCGGTTGGGCGGTCGCCTTCTCGACGCCGTTCAAGATGTTCAAACGCTACTCGGAGTACTCCGGCGGGACCTGTGACCCGATGATCATCTCCTGGCCGAAGGGCATTAAGGCGCAGGGAGAGATCAGGCATC
This sequence comes from Anaerolineales bacterium, assembly GCA_020634855.1. Classification (GTDB taxonomy): domain Bacteria; phylum Chloroflexota; class Anaerolineae; order 4572-78; family J111; genus JAGRBY01. Next base: position 218,303 of record JACKAU010000008.1, on the reverse strand, counting down.
AGTACCACCACTCGACCGACATTGTGCCGACCATCCTCGATGTCTGCGGGTTGGAGATGCCCGATACCTATCGCGGGGTGGAGCAGTACCCGCTGTCGGGCGTTTCGATGCGGTACAGCTTCGACGCCGACCCGGACGGGCCGACTCAGAAGAAACGACAATACTTTGAGATGCTCGGCACGCGCGGCATCTGGGAGGACGGCTGGCGGGCCGCCGCCGTCCACGCGCCGCTGAGCGGCCATGGGCGCTTCGACCAGGATGAGTGGGAGCTGTACCACGTTGACGAAGATCGCTCCGAGTCCACCAACCTGGCCGACCAGTTTCCGGAGAAGCTGGAGCATCTGAAGCAGTTGTGGCTGGACGAGGCCCGTAAGAACCTGGTGCTGCCCCTCGACGATCGCACCGCGCTCGAGATTCTCACCGTCGAGCGACCATCCACTGAGCCGCCCCGGGAGCGGTACATGTACTACCCGGACACGACGGCGGTCCCCGAAGGCGTCGCCGCCAACATTCGGGGGCGTTCGTACAAGATCCTGGCCAATGTCGAAGTCGGCGACGACTGTTCCGGCGTCCTCTTTGCCCACGGTTCACGCTTTGGCGGGCATTCGCTCTTCATTCACCAGAAGAAACTTTACTACGTGTACAATTTCCTGGGCATCCCGCCGGAGCAGAAGCTTATCTCCAATGTTGAGCTGTCGCCGGGCAAGTACACCCTCGGCGTAGAGTTCATCCGGGAGAAGGCCGGCCAGTACCACGAGTCGCACGGCACAACGAAGCTGTATATCAACGACAAGGTGGTGGCCGAGGGACCGATGCGAACCCAGACCGGCAAGTTCACGTTGTGCGGAGACGGCCTGTGCGTTGGTCGCGACAGCGCGGATGCCGTCGCTTCGGAGTACACGTCGGAGACTCAGGGCGCTTTCACCGGCGGTACCATTCAGTTCGTAGAGGTGTCGGTGGAGCAGGAGCAGTACCGCGCCCTAGAAATGGAGATGGCGGCGGCGATGGCGCTCGACTGAGCCGTGAGCCTGGCTTTTGTTCATTTTTGACTTTGGAGTGGCAGGGTACTGGCTTCACCCGCTGGTACCCTGCCTGACCAAGTAAGAATATAGGCGTTACGCACTTGACATCCCATAATGTCATTTCGTAGCCGAAGGCGGAGAAATCCCTACAGAGTCGGCTGGCCAACATCGTTCTCAGGGATTTCTCGTCGTTCCTCCTCGAAATGACATGCCACCTGCGTAACTCATAACCCGGACAAACCGGAATCAAACAGGATTTAACGCTAAAGACGCTATAGGCGCCAGAGACGCAAAAGGAGATATAAAAAGCGTTGGCGACTTTAGCGTCGTTTGCGCCCCTTGCGTTTAGATTTCCGGCCCCACTTCTGGCTTTTTTGGTCAGAAGTAGCTTGGTGGCAATTTGAGTGAAATATTTTGATGAAGGAGAAAGCTGTTGAGTCATAATCCACCCCCCAATTTTCATCTGATGGCTAAGCCGACCGGGGCCATCTGTAACTTGGCTTGCTCCTACTGTTTCTTTCTCGATAAGGAACTGCTCTACCCCGGCAGCGCCTTCCGCATGTCGGATGAGGTGCTGGAGAATTACATCCGCCAACTCATCGAGGGGCATCGCTCCCCGGAGGTGACGGTGGCCTGGCAGGGCGGCGAACCGACCCTGATGGGCTTGGAGTTCTATCGCCGGGCGATTGAACTTCAGGAACAGTATCGCCGGCCGGGCATGACCTTTACGAACACCATGCAAACCAACGGCACCTTGCTTAACGATGAATGGTGTGAATTTTTCAAAGAACACAACTTCCTGATCGGGATCAGCATTGACGGCCCGCGCGAACTGCACGACGCCTACCGGGTCAACAAAGGGGGGGCGGGTAGTTTTGACCAGGTCATGCGGGGCTTGCGGCTGCTGCAACAGCATCAGGTTGAGTACAACGTGCTGACCACCGTCAACCGGATCAACGCCGATTATCCGCTGGAGGTCTACCGCTTCCATCGCGACGAGGTGGGTACGGACTGGATGCAGTTCATTCCGGTGGTCGAGCGCCTGGATCCGCAGGGGTTGGCCCTGTATCAGACCGGGACGACGGTTTCGGAGCGCTCGGTGCAGCCGGAACAGTTTGGCCGCTTTTTGACCACGATTTTCGATGAATGGGTCAGGCATGATGTGGGCAATGTGTTTGTGACCACCTTTGAAGCCGCCGCGAGCAACTGGATGGGGTTGTCCTCGTCCGGCTTGTGTGTCTTTAACAAGACCTGCGGCTCGGCTTTGGCGCTTGAGCACAACGGCGATCTCTACTCCTGCGACCATTTTGTCGAGCCGAATTACCGGTTGGGCAATATCGCCGAGACCGATATCATCGAGCTGGTGGCCAGCGACCGGCAACAAAAGTTTGGGCAGGACAAATTTGACACCCTGCCCCAGCAATGCCTTGACTGTGAGGTGCGCTTTGCTTGCCACGGCGAATGTCCCAAGAATCGCTTTATCACGACCACCAACGGCGACCCAGGCTTAAATTACTTATGCGCCGGCTGGTACCACTTCTTCACCCACATCGACCATCCGATGCAAATCATCGTCTCGCTGCTGCGGGCGGGCCGGCAGGCCGCCGAGGTGATGCCCATCCTGGCCAAGGAAACGGCCGACTTTGAGGCTATTGTAGCCCAGACGGGCCGTAACGACCCCTGCCCTTGCGGCAGCGGCCTCAAGACCAAACAGTGCCACGGCCGCAAGCGTGTGGTCTCGGCGTCCCAACCCAGCCCATTACCCGTCCATCAGGGTCAACCACGAGCGAGAGTGGTTGTGACGTCTGAATAACGGGTTAGATGGTTTACCCGACTGAAACAACGATTTTACTTGGTTGAGAAAGAGGAGACAGCCCGATGAACGCTGATTTATCATTCTGGAACGATACCCCCACCAAACAAGCCATTCAGGACTTTGTGGCCAAAGTTACCGATCGTGACAATCCGGCCTACGTTCCCCCGGAGGAGCGTATCGCCGTTTTTGATAATGACGGCACACTCTGGTGCGAAGCCCCCGTTCAGGTCCAAGTTGACTTTATCCTGCGGCGGCTGGCCGCGATGGCTGAAAAAGAGCCGTCGCTGCGCCGGCAACAACCCTGGCAAGCGGCTTATGAGCAGGATAAGGTCTGGTTCAGTGACGCGATGACCAAGCATTACCATGGGGATGATAGCCAGGCTACGGTGCTGCTGGGCGGCATCATCAAAGCCTTTAGTGCGATGACCGTGGAGGCGTTTGGGAAAATGGCCGCCGACTTTATCCACCAAACCCGGCACCCTTCCCTGGGCGTTCCTTATATGGAGGTTACGTTTCAACCGATGGTGGAACTGCTCCGCTACCTGGAAGCTTATGACTTCACCAACTACATTATCTCCGGTGGGGGGCGCGACTTCATCCGGCCGGTGACCCAGACCTTATACGGCATTCCGCCCGAGCGGGTTATTGGCAGCGCCGTCAAGCTCGGTTTCCAGGCGGACGGTCAGGATGCGACGATTGTACGGCAGGCGGGACTGGATGTCATCAATGACGGCCCCGCCAAAGCGATCCTCATCTGGGATCGTATCGGCCGCCGCCCCATCTTGGCCGCCGGCAATTCCAACGGCGACATCCCGATGCTGCAATACACCGCCGCTAACCCGCAGCCCTCCTTGTGTCTACTGGTCAACCACGACGATGCCGGCCGGGAGTTCGACTACACCGCCGGCGCTGAAAATGCGCTAAAAACAGCGCAGGAGCGCGGGTGGGTGGTGGCCAGCGTGAAGCAGGACTGGCGCACTGTTTTTGCTGTTCAGACGCATTGAAACTTTGAGGAGTGATCGAGCATGACTGCGGTAGCTACCCCCAGCGGAATTACAAAATACATCCCTATCCTGGGCTGGCTGCCTCACTATCAGAGCGCCTGGCTACGCCCTGACCTGATGGCGGGGCTGACCGCCGCGGCCGTGGTCATTCCTCAGGTTATGGCCTATGCGACTATTGCCGGATTGCCGGTGCAGGTGGGCCTGTACGTGGCCCTGGTTCCCATGTTCGTTTACACGCTGCTGGGCACCTCCCGCCCGCTCAGTGTCAGTTCAACCTCTGCCCTTTCTATTTTAACGGGTACGGCTTTGCTCTCGATGGTGGGGCCGACGAGCGATCCCGCCGACTATGTGCTGCCGGCGGCCACACTCGCCTTCTTGGTGGGGGTGGTCTTGATCCTGGCTTCACTACTGCGCTTGGGCCTTTTGGCCGACTTCATTTCGTTGCCCGTCCTCACCGGGTTCAAGGCGGGTATTGGGGTGGTGATCTTTGTTAGCCAGTTGGGCAAGGTTTTGGGGTTGTCTATTCCCAGCGGCTCGTCGGTCTCGGCGACGCTAGTAACCATTTTCACCAGCCTGGACCAAATCAACTGGCCCACCGTAGCGCTCGCGGCCTTCACGCTGGCGATTCTGGTTTTTCTGCCGCATTTCGTCCCGCGTATCCCGGCGGCGCTGGTGGCGGTGGCCGTCGGAATAGCGCTTTCCGCTTTCTTTAATCTTAGCCAACTGGGTATCTCGCTCATTGGCAATATTCCCACCGGGCTGCCCTCCTTTTCGCTGCCAAACCTGTCGTTAGTGGGTAGTTTATGGTTGCCCGCCATCGGTATCGCCCTGATGTCTTTCACCGAGTCGACCGCCGCTGCCCGCGCTTTTCGACGACACGGCGAACCGGCGGCGGACGCCAACCAGGAACTCTTTGCCCTGGGGATGGCCAATATCGCCGGTGGCTTTTTTCAGGCCTATCCGGCCGGCGGCGGCACCTCGCAAACGGCCGTCAACGCCAAGGCGGGGGCCAAAACCCAGGTCGCCGAAATGGTGACGGTGGGCGTTGCCGTGTTAACTCTTTTGTTTTTGGCGCCGCTAATCAGTCTGATGCCTGAGGCCACCCTAGGTGCGCTGGTGTTGATGGCGGCTGTAGGGCTGATCAATATCGGCGAATTCAAGGACATGGCTCAGTTTAGACGTATTGAGCTAATCTGGGCGCTGCTCGCCACTGGCGGGGTGATTGTGTTGGGTATATTGGAGGGCATTGTGGTGGCTGTAATCATCTCATTACTCACCCTTCTGGCTAAAGTTGACCGACCGCCGGTTTACGCCATGGGCCGCAAACCGGGCAGTAATGTGCATCGGCCGTTAGATGATTATCCTGATGACGAGACCATTCCCGGATTGTTGATAGCCCGTACCGAAGGGCGACTTTTCTTCGCCAACGTATCGTGGGTGATCGACAAACTGTGGTTGATAATTCATCAAGGATCACCACAAGTTGTGATCCTTGATTGCAGCGCGATACCTGATTTTGAATATACGGCGCTCAAGTCGCTGGCAGAATTTGAAGAGCAGTTGCAAGCCGCCGGCATCTTATTCGGGTTAGCGGCCTTAAATCCCGAAGCGCTGCGTGTTGTCAGGCGGTCACCCATGGGGGAAAAGTTGGGCAATGAGCGAATGTATCTGAATCTGGAACAGGTGATCGAAGCTTACTCGCGGCGTTTTGAACCCAGGATGTCTAATGACTGAACCCTTGTAAGGTATAGTCGCTTATTTTGACAGCAAAGTGAGTAAACATGGATCCTATAAAAAAAGCTGAAACCGTCGGTAAAGAAATTCGCGCCGTTCATCCGGTACAGAAATTCCTTTTAATAGATGTGATGCGTGACAAAGGTTCACGCCTGGTTTTCTACTGGACTGTGGTGGTCCTGGTTATCGGGACATTTGTCTATCACTGGCTTGAGGGTTGGAGTTATCTGGATGCATTTTATTTCTGCGTCATCAGTCTGGCTACCATTGGTTATGGCGACCTGGTCCCCACCACACCTGAAGCCAAAATATTCACCATCATCTACGTCATAAACGGTATTGCCATTTTGCTGGCTCTGTTTGATCGGGTACGAGTGGTTCGGACCAGTTGGTCAAGTAATCAGATGGTCGATGAAACGCGGGGTGAATCATCAAGTCAGTAAAGTAATTGGGTTGGTCAAAAACGAATGAATGAGTCAAAAACATTTAATATCTCGCCCATTCTACTCAATACCAAGCTGTATCCACCCCCGGTTACACCGGATATGGTGTCCCGGATTGACCTTCTGGACCGGTTACAACGGAATCGGCGCCGGCCATTAACCCTGATCTCTGCCCCGGCGGGGTATGGGAAAAGCGTACTCGCCAGTATGTGGTTGCAAGTCAGCGGCCAGCGGGGGGGCTGGGTTTCCCTGGATGAGACAGATAACGATCTCCATACCTTCGTCAGTTATTTGCTGTCGGCCATCCAAACGGCTGCACCCGACAAGTTGTGGCGAACACAAGCGCTGCTGAACGCATCTGCCTTACCCCCTGTTGCCATCTTGGCTCGCTACCTGCTGGCCGATCTCGATCAGATAGAGACACCCTTCTTGTTAATATTGGACGATATCCATTATATTCACGAACAGCGCATCTTTGATTTTCTTGAAGTGCTGCTGAACCATCCCTCGCCGGTACTGCATCTGGTGTTGGTTGGACGCCAGGACCCGCCTTTACCCATTGCCTCTTGGCGGGCTTACCAGCGTATCACCGAAATCCGCCTACGCAATTTGCGCTTTTCGCCAGATGAAACGTCCCGGTTTTTGCAGCAGATGTTGAACCGTCCCATCAGTGAAGCCATTGCGGCCGAATGGGCCCAAAACACGGAAGGGTGGCCTGTGGCCTTGCGTTTGGCCGCCCTGTCGCTCAGTAACCGGCCTCAATCAGCCCATTTGGGGGTCAATATTCCCGGTGAAAACCAGTTTCTAGAAGAATACTTTTTAGCCGAGGTATTGACCCGCATACCACCATCGCTGCAAAGCTATGTGCTAAAAACCGCACTACTCGACCGTTTCTGCGCCCCCTTGTGCGAAGCGGTTTGTCTGGATGACCCGATGGAGATGACCGGCGACCAGTTTATGCAGTGGTTGCAAAAATCGAACTTCTTCCTGATCAATCTTGACCCACAGAATGAGTGGTTTCGCTTCCATCATCTTTTTCAAGCCGATTTGCAACAGATGCTGAAAAAGCAACTAAGTTGTCAGGGACTTAATGCCTTACATCTACGGGCGAGTCATTGGTTCGCTGAAAACGGGTGGCCGGGCGAAGCGATTCGGCATGCGTTGGCCGCGCACGATACCGCAACTGCGGTGGAGATTTTTGCCCTTCATCGCCGTTCGGAAATGAATGCCGAGCATTGGAGGCAACTGGAGCGGTGGATACGCCTATTTCCTGAAGAGGTTGTGGAAAATGATCCGGTTCTTTTACTGACCCGAGCCTTTCTGCCCCTCGCCTATGGTTATGACATGGGATCACTCGTTACCAAGGCGGTGGACCTGTTAGCGACCATGCCGGAAGATTACCCTTTTACCCAGGAGCTATGGGCCGAAGTTGCTTATTTCACTGGCTTAGGGGCTATCATGGCGGGACAGGCCGCAACAGTCATTGACGCCGGCGCTAAAATGACCGACACGCTTCCGCCGGAAGCGTTTTATCTCCGCATGCAAGCGCTTTCTCTGCAGGCTTTGGGAAATCAAATGTCAGGCAACCTCAACCAGGGTCTTCAAATCATTCAGGAAGCGCTCAGCGCCCCAGCATGGCCGGTGAATGCCCGGGCCAAGGCGTTCCATAACCAATCGTTACTCTACTTTATGGAAGCCGATCTGGCCTCAGGGCAAACCCTGGCCGGTGAAAGTATCAAGTTAGCCTTAAAACATAATCTGGACGCGACTGAGGCCAGATATTTTGCGGGGGTTGCCTGTTACTTGCGTAATGACTTAACGTTGGCAGAGCAGTACCTTCTGCCTGTGACAGAATATCCGGCACAGGCCGATCTGTTTTTTTTAGTCCATGCGGGTTGCATATTAACTCGCCTTTATCAGGCCCGGAAACAGCCGGAAAAAGCTGAGGCCTTAATTCAACAAACCCGATTGTATCTGGAAGAAATCGATAACCGATTTCTATTGACTATTTTCGAAACGTTTCAAATAGAGCGGGCGCTTGACCAGGGCGATATCGCCCGCGCTCGCCGGCTGAGCCTGACGCTCAATATCGATTGGCGCCTGCCCTTTTGGATCTGGCATTATTACGTATTCCAACTGACACCCATTAAACTATGGGTGACCGAGGGCACGAAATTAGACCAGGCGCTGTCTTTGCTGAAAGAGATAGACGAATTCTTACGCCAGATGAATCGCAAAATCCATCGCATTGATGTTTTAGCCTTGCAAGCGCTGGCTTACCAGGCCCTGGATAACCAGCCCAAAGCCCTGGAAAAGCTCGGTCAATCGCTGGCGCTGGCCGCGCCGGGCCAATTCATCCGCAATTATATCGACCTGGGGCCAAGGATGCGTGAGTTATTGGTCCAATTATACCATCAGGCTGAGAAACCTGAAGGCGCGGACGATTTGCCCTACATGGCCCAAATCTTGACCGCTTTTCCCATCGAAAAATCAGACGATCAAAAAAGTATATCGCCTGGCCTCATCCAAGTTGACCCATTAACCAAGCGGGAACTGGAACTCCTCAAATTACTGGCAACAGATCTGGCTACCAAAGACATTGCCGGGGAAATGAACGTTACGTGGGCCACCACCCGAACCCACATTAAAAACATTTACTCCAAATTGGACGTCCATGGCCGTTACGAAGCGGTGCAGCGGGCCAAAGAACTTGGATTTTTATGAACTTTCAGCCTTCGCTGTTTAAAAAATCCTCCACATTTCTACCTCATTGGGGTATGACAAATACCCTCGTAAACGCCTATACTAATAGCTGACTTTAACCTTACCAGCGTTCTGCAAAACGATCCCTTTACAATGTCTCCCAAAACCACCCAGCATAATTGTTTGAGTGTGATTTTTGTGACCTTATTGCAACGGAAAAAAGGAAAAATCGAGCATGCTGCCTCCTTATGATCGTGCGGGTATCTACGACATTCACATAACCGGTCGGCTGGATAAAAGCTGCGTAGACCGCTTAGGCGGCTTAACCATCGTTTCCATTGAGGAAAATGATGAAGGCAACCCGCCGGTAACGGTATTGAAGGGTTGTCTACCCGATCAAGCCGCGTTGTTAGGCGTCTTAACCACCCTGTACAATCGTCACTACCCACTGCTGCTGGTCAGGTATCTCAGCCCCGGTTAATTTCGGTATAAACAAAGTATTCAAAAAAAGATAGGAGAATATCTAATGACAGCTTTAACCGTATGGAAATTTGATAGTCCCACCGGCGCCGGCGAGGCGCTGGGCAAATTAGAAAGCCTGCAAAAACAGCAGCTGATTCAAATTGGCGATGCGGCTATTGTGGAATGGCCGCAGGGTAAAAAGAAACCCAAAACCCGGCAGCTCACCAGCCTGGCCGGAGTTGGCGCGCTGGAAGGCGCTTTCTGGGGCATGCTTTTTGGCCTAATTTTCTTTATTCCCTTCTTTGGTATGGCGATAGGGGCCGCAATGGGCGCTTTAGTCGGTCATTTTAGCAACTATGGTATTGACGATGACTTCATCAAATCGGTTCGCGATCAGGTCACCGAAGGTACCTCAGCCCTATTTTTGCTCTCCGGCAGCGCCACCGTCGATAAGTTGCAGGATGAACTTAAGGGTCAGATGGGCACCCTGATCAAATCCAACTTGACCAAAGAACAGGAAACCAAACTGAACGAGGCCTTTGGCGCGTAATAGCTAATAAAAAGGGGTGATTGTGTGCTCACGGTCATCCCTTTTTAAAGTTGAAGTTTAAGTGGAGGATAAACTGATGTACGGACCCTTGGAATATGTGGTCATTGGTTTTGACGGCAACCGCTTCACCGGCGAAATCCTGCCGAAACTGATTGAAGTCGAACAGCAAGGCTGTGTCCGAGTGGTGGACCTGGTCTTTTTGAGCAAAAATGAGGCCGGCGATCTGACCATTATGGAGATCAGCGACCTGAGTGAGGAAGATGCCGCGGCCTATGAACCGCTGGTCAAGGAGTTCCACGGCCTGCTGACCGCCGAGGATGTGGCGACAATAGCGGCCGATCTGCCGGAGAATACCTCGGCCGCAGTGGCCTTGTTTGAACATCGCTGGGCGATGGGCTTGCAGTGGGCCGTTAAAGCCGCCGGTGGTCAGATGCTGGATAGCGGTTTTGTCCATCCAGAGGCCCAGGCCGAAGTTATTGCTGAAGTGATAGGCGCTTAGACGTTAGATAACGATATGACTTATGCAGTTGGAGATTAGCCCTCCCTAAATCCCTCCCACAGGGAGGGACTTGCCTGGTCCTCCCCCCAAAGGGGGGAGTTAGAGGGGGGCTAAACAGGCCAACTGCGTAAGTTCTAAATGAACCAATTCTATTGGAATCCAAATGGAGATAGATAATGTTTGGTAGACCTTTAATGAGACGAGCTATGCGGCGGCGGCTAGGCCACCCTCTCTTACGGGCGGCGGCCGTCGGCGGCGCCGGCTACTACGCCGGCAGAAGAATAGCTCAGGGCCAGCAAGCTGAGGACATGCAAAACGAACAAATTGCCGATCTTCAGGATCAGGTTGCCTCTCAGCAAGAGCAAACATACGCACCCCCGCCCCAGGAAACTTATGCGCCACCACCACCACCCGCGCCCGCACCGGCGGCTGCTCCCGGCGCCGGATCTGATATGGTGGCTCGCTTGCAGGAGTTGGCAAGCTTGCACGCTTCCGGCGTCCTGACCGATGATGAGTTTGCTGCCGCCAAACAAAAAGTTCTGGCCGGCGAATAACATATTGACAGCGCCTGGGCCTGGTTACGCTCGTAGGAATTCAACTTGCGGGACCGCGTGGTGTAACGATGTCGTCGTCGTGCTGCGAGACCCGGCGCTGGATGCCGATGGTTTTAGCTACCAGGTCGACATCCTGGATGGGGAGATGCCGGCCAGCGGCGGGGCCAGCTCGCTCTTCATTGACGTGATTGGTCGCCCCCTGACGCCGCTATCGATTGCCGGCGTGCATCGCCGGGGACGACGACGCGGCCGCAGGCGAGAGCGCCGGCGATTGGGTCGTCGAATGATGTACTAAAATTATTTGGCTGGTCACGCAGCCAAGGTCGAGGTTGAAGGAATTGAAGATGAGTAAACATAAGGAGCGCCATTATTCAGACAGGGTCGGTTGGTTACGTGCGGCTGTGTTGGGCGCAAATGATGGGATCGTTTCAACCGCAAGCTTGGTGGTGGGCGTGGCCGCCGCAAGTTCAACGCGCAGCGAGGTGCTGATCGCCGGGATAGCGGGGTTAGTGGCCGGGGCGATGTCGATGGCTGCCGGCGAGTACGTCTCCGTCAGTTCTCAAGCCGACACGGAGAAGGCTGACCTGGCCCGTGAGCGTCATGAACTCGAGACCGATAGTGAGTTCGAACATCAAGAACTGGCGACCATCTACGTCAACCGAGGCTTGGACCCTTCGCTGGCCCGGCAAGTTGCCGACCAACTTATGGCTCACGATGCTCTGGCGGCCCACGCTCGCGACGAACTGGGCTTAACCGAAACCCACAGTGCTCGACCAATTCAGGCGGCCCTGGCGTCAGCCTCCACATTTGCTGTAGGCGCAGCCGTCCCACTTCTGTTGATGTTGGTCAGTCCGGCCACGTACACCATCGCCCTCGTCGTCGGTGGTACGCTTTTGAGCTTGGCGTTGTTGGGCGGATTGGCTGCACAAGTAGGCGGAGCCAATGTCGTGATGGGGGCTGGTCGAGTGACGTTGTGGGGCGCCCTGGCCATGATCGCGACAGCGGTGGTGGGGGCAATCTTCGGCACGGTAGTGTGATACGGCGTCGATAGACACCCATCTTTCAACTACGTATCTTAATTATTGAAAAAAAAGAGATAGACAAAGAAGTCAAAAGTAACCATCAGGAGGTTTATTATGACAGAGAAATCATATCCCGAGGAGTATTCCGAGCAAGTATTTAAGGGCAAGATCGCCCTCGACGTGCGCGACTCGGTACCCGACTGGGAGCCATACAGCCCCCCGAAGGCGCCGGAGGATGCCCCCAACGTACTCTTCATCTTATACGATGATACCGGGTTGGCCGCCTGGTCTCCCTACGGTGGCGCGATCAATATGCCGGCCGCGCAGAGGCTGGCCGACAACGGTTTGATTTACACGCAATGGCACACGTGCGCTCTCTGTGCGCCCACGCGCTCCACCTGCTTGACCGGCCGCAACCACCACGTTAACGGCTTCGCCGAAATCGCAGAAGGCGCTAACGGCTTCCCCGGCTATCACGCCCGCATCCCCGCGCAGTGCGCCACCATCTCGCATATCCTGCAGGATGCCGGTTGGAGTACCTTCTGGATTGGCAAGAACCACAACGTGCCCGAACAGGATAATGCCCCCGGCGGCTACAAGGATACATGGCCGTTGCAGAAGGGTTTCGACCGCTTCTACGGTTTCTTGGGCGGTGAGACCAACCAGTGGTATCCGGATTTGGCCGAAGACAATCACTTTATCGATCAGCCCTATATGCCGGAAGAAGGCTATCACCTGTCTAAAGATCTGGCCGACCAGGCCATCCGCATGATCCGTGACAATAAGGCCAGCAACCCCTCCAAGCCGTGGTACATGTGGTTCTGCCCCGGCGCCAACCATGCCCCCCATCATTGTCCTCAAGATTACATTGACAAATACAAGGGCAAGTTTGATGACGGCTACGACGCCTATCGCGAGTGGGTGCTGGCGCGCATGATCGAGAAGGGCGTTTTCCCCGAAGATACCAAGATGACACCGTTTAATCCGATGCCGGAGGATCAGGCGAACCCACTCGATTATGTCCTGCCGTGGGATACCTTGAGCGATGACCAGAAGAAGCTCTTCTCGCGCATGGCCGAGGTGTGGGCCGGCTTCTCCGAGTACACCGATGCCCAGATCGGTCGAATCCTCGACTATCTGGAGGAATCGGGCCAGCTCGACAACACGATGGTACTCTACGCCGCCGACAACGGCACCTCGGGCGAAGGCTCACCCAACGGCTCGGTTAACGAGAACAAATTCTTCAACGGCTTCCCGGATTCGCTCGAAGAGAACATGAAGATGATCGACAAACTCGGCGGCCCCGATTGCTACAACCACATGCCCACCGGCTGGGCGGCCGCCTTCTCGACCCCCTTCAAGATGTTCAAGCGCTACTCGCAGTACTCCGGCGGCACCTGTGACCCGATGATCATCTCCTGGCCCAAGGGCATGAAGGCCCGTGGCGAGGTGCGGCACCAGTACCATCACTCTACCGACGTTGCCGCAACCATCCTGGATGTGTGCGGGTTAGAGATGCCCGATACCTATCGTGGCGTGAAGCAGTACCCAATGAACGGCATTTCGATGCGCTACAGCTTCGATGCCGACGCCGATGGCCCGACCCAGAGAGAAAATCAGTACTACGAAATGATGGGCACGCGCGGCATCTGGGAAGACGGCTGGCATGCGGCCGCAACCCATGCTCCGATGACCGGCGTAGGGCACTTCGACCAGGACAAGTGGGAGCTTTATCATGTTGCCGAAGATCGCTCTGAGTCCACCAACCTGGCCGACCAGTACCCGGAGAAGCTTGAGCACCTGAAGCAGTTGTGGATGGATGAGGCCCGTAAGAACCTGGTGCTGCCTCTTAACGATTGGCCCCCGTTAATCGTTGCCGGCCTCGAGCGGCCTTCTACCGAGCCGCCCCGGGAACGGTACGTCTACTACCCGGACACGACCGCTGTGCCTGAAGGCGTGGCGGCCAACGTGCGCGGGCGTTCTTACAAGATTCTGGCCAACGTCGAGGTCGGCGACGACTGTTCCGGTGTCCTCTTTGCCCACGGTTCACGCTTCGGCGGGCATTCGCTCTTCATTCACCAGAAGAAGCTCTACTACGTGTACAACTTCCTGGGCATCCCGCCGGAGCAGAAGCTTATCTCCGATGTTGAGCTGTCGCCGGGCAAATACACGCTTGGGGTGGAGTTCATCCGGGAGAAGGCCGGCCAGTACCACGAGTCGCACGGCACGGCAAAACTGTATATCAACGACAAGGTTGTGGCCGAAGGGCCGATGCGGACCCAGACCGGCAAGTTCACCCTGTGCGGTGACGGCCTGTGCATTGGTCGCGACAGCGCGGATGCCGTCGCCTCGGAGTACACGCCCGAGACTCAGGGTAAGTTCACCGGCGGCACTATCCAGTTCGTGGAGGTGTCGGTCGAGAAGGAGCAGTACCGCAACCTCGAAATGGAGATGGCCGCGGCGATGGCGCTCGACTGAGCTTTGAGCCGGTTCATTTCTGATACGGCAATGGCCGGGTACCGACTAAGCCGGTACCCGGCCTGACCCAGAAAGAACAGGCCTTACGCAGTTTCATTTGAAGAGCAGTTGCAAACCGCCGGTATCTCATTGTGGTTGGCGGCCTTAAACCCTGAAGCCCTGCCCATCGTCAGGCGGTCACCGCTAAGAAAAACGTTGGGCCATGAGCGCATGTATCTAAATCTGGCACAGGCGGTCGAAACTTTCTCGCCGCGTATTGAGCAAGGCCTATCCATGACTGAATCATATAGTGGGCGAATCTTATAATGAGGAGACTCCCGTGCATCTCATTACCTACCTATTAGCCTATTTGACCCCGGGGAATTTCTTGTACGTCGATCTATTGGCGGCATTTACCAACGCGCTCAATGGGGCCTTACTCTGCCAACGCCCCGATCACTACAAGGGTCACTACACCACCATTATTGGTATTTTGGTCTTCGCCATTTTCGGTGGTATCGGCGGCGGCATCACCCGTGATGTCTTGCTGAACGACACTCCCGGTGCCTTGACGAACCCCTGGTATCTCATCTTGGTAATCATCGCCTGGATCATTGGGATGGAGACGGCCTGGGGCAAGGGTCAGCGGTTCCGTGAAACCTACTTCCAAATTATGACCTCCTTTTCATTGCCCTGGTATGCCGTGGTGGGGGTCGAAAAAGGTCTAGCCGCCCAATGGCCGTTACTCGGCGCCATTGTCTTAGGCGTAGCCGGCCCCACCACCGGACGCTTCCTGATAGACATCGCCTCTGACGTTCCGGCCAAACAATTTGTGCAAGGCGAGTGGTTTATCGGCTCGGCCGTGCTGACGTCCGTCAGCTTTTTCTTCTTGAGAGCCGGCGCTGTTGGCGGCCCCGGTCTTGCTCTGGGTTTTGTGGCCGCGTCGTTGATTGCCTTCGCCATCGGCTTTGCCTTCCGTCTGGCCGCTATCTGGTACTTATGGGAGGAACCGATGCCGCGCCGAGTCCCGGCTTGGCTGCTCAAAGGCGCGCCCAAGCGTGAATCCCTTAAAGAGAAGATGCAACTCGGTTGGGGTCCATCCTGGGAAAACCCGCCGGATAACGGTAACTAAGCGGCTTGAAGGATAAATAATCCGCACGCCAATGGCGTCAATGGGGTTTAGATGGGGCTATTCGAGCCAAAGAAATTCGCGGGGCATCTATTAAATGAGAGAATACCATGAGTAATCAACAAGCTGAACTCAAATCTGGGGTTGGCCCGGCCGAGCCGGCTGCATCATCAAGCGCGCCTGAGAAGGCCGGGATCATCCTGACCACGCTCATTGTGGTGGCCGCCGTGGCCAACCTGCCGCTGGCCATGGCCAACGTGGCTCTGCCAGCGATTGGTTCCTATTTCGTTGCTTCCCAGACGCAGCTCAACCTGGTGGCGGTCGGTTATTCGCTGGGTCTGGCTTGCTCTGTGTTGTGGCTGGGTGCTGTGGGCGACCGTTACGGGCGCAAGCAGATTGCTATGCTCGGCGTCTCTCTGGCGATGCCGGCCGCACTAATTTGCGCATTTGCCCCAACAATCCAGATATTGATTGCCGGCCGTCTATTTGGCGGTATCGCCGCTGGCATGGCTTTCCCGACCTGTCTAGCCTTGATTGCGGCGTTGTGGGGGCCCGGCCCGGCCCGAACGCGTTCGATCGCATTATGGGCCGCCACGGGCGGCGCTATCAACGCCTGTGGGCCCCTCATCTCCGGAGGGCTATTGTTATTCCTGCCGTGGAGTGCGGTTTTCTTGGCGGTCATCCCGGTCGCGCTGATAGCTCTGGTTATGGCCTTCAAGTTCATCCCGTCGCACGTTAAAGAGTCGAAAGAAGAGGTTGACAATATCGGCGGTATCCTGTCGTTGGTCTTTGTCGGGGCGCTTATCCTAACCATCAATTTTGCGCCGGTGCCGAACATGGGCAAGCTGGTGTTGAGCCTGGCGGCGGTCACGCTGGTGGTCCTGGTGCTCTTTGTTATCCGCCAGCGCCGGGCCAAGAACCCGCTCTATGATCTGAAGGTGGCAGCGCGGCCCACGTTCTGGGTGGCGGCGGTCGGAGGTATCATCGTGTTCGGCTCACTGATGGGCGCGATGTTCCTCGGGCAGCAGTTCATGCAAAATGTGCTGGGCTACTCGACCGTGGCGGCCGGGGCGGCGATCCTGCCGGCGGCCGTCCTGATGATCCTGGTGGCACCGCGTTCGGCCAAATTGGTGGAGGAGCGGGGTTCGCGGTTCACGTTGCTGTTGAGTTTTATCTCCGTGTTGATCGCATTTGTGCTTATGTGGTTGTGGTGGAATGAAGGCATTTCTTACTGGTTGATCGGGCTGGCCTATGTCTTTCTCGGCGCCGGCGTTGGTCTGGGGGGCACGCCGTCCTCAAATTCGCTCGCAGCCTCGGTGCCAATAACCCGGGTCGGTATGGCCTCCGGCACAACGGACTTACAGCGCGATCTGGGTGGCGCGCTGATGCAGTCGATCTTTGGGGCGCTGCTCGCCGCCGGTTTTGCCACCGCGATGGGTTCAGCCATTGCGGCCGCACCGAACGGCGCCGATATTTCCGACAGCGTCGTTAGTCAGTTGGAGCTGTCGTATGCCAGCGCCGAAAATATCGCGCAGCAGTATCCGCAGTATGCCGATCAGATCACGGCTGCGGCCAAAACCGCGTTTCTGGTCGGCGATGACAAGGCCTACATTTCCGGCATTATTGCCGTTCTGGTTGGCGCGGCGCTGGTCTTCATCTTCTTTCCCAAGCACGAGCAAGAACGCGAGTTACTGCAGGCGTACCGCACGGCAGATACACACTCATAGAGATGTCTCTATTGAAGCTAAAGACGGCAGCCGCACCATTGTTACGCTCAAGCTGTCATTAACTTCGAGTATGAACAGGAGGGAAATAAGCCTATTAGTCAAAATATTTGGGGCGCCCTGAGCAGTGAGTTGCGTCAATCAATTTTATCAATTTTACCCAGTTAGCGAAAGGAACACTGAACGATGAGTAAAGAAAAGAAAGAAAAATCAGCCATCTACAATATCCTAGCCTTCACTTTTGCCGGGAAAGATACGGCCGGCGAAACCGTCAAGGCCATCAAAAAATCCGGCGCTTTAACGGGACAGGCCATTTTAGCTGAAGTTGTGGTCGAGCAGGACGAAAAAGGCAAAGTTCACTTTCACGAGCCGGGCCACGGCGCTGTGGGTGGCGTAGGCGGCGCGGTCGTCGGTGGGCTGCTGGGCCTTATCGGCGGGCCGGCCGGCTTGCTGGCCTGGACGGTGGGTGGCGCGGTCGTGGGTGGCGTCGCCGGCAAATACCTGGGCCGGCCCTTCTCCAAAGGTGATATCGAAGAGATTGGTGAGGCCATGTCCCCCGACAGTTCTGCTTTCTTGCTATTGGTTGAAGATATCTACAGCGAGGTCGTTGTTGATAGTCTCAAAGGCTACAACGCCAAGGTGGTGACACTAACCGTGGGCGATGAACTTTCGGGCGAGCTTGCCGCGTTTGCCGCCGGTGAAGTGAGTGTTGACCAGGGTGACAGCGGCGACGCCCCGGCGCCAGCTAAGGACAAACCTGAGGAGAAAAAGTCATAGAAGCCGCCGAGGCAGAAGCATTAGCCGCTGCCATGCTGGCAGCTAATGAGTAACGAGATTAAGGAAGGTCTGACCCTTCCCTGCCCCTCTTCCATACATCCGGCTTGGCTTGGTCCAGGTTTGGGAGAGGGGTCCAGGGGAAGTATCTACACACTGTGGTCATCAACGAAACTGCAATCACGACCTTAACTATCAATTAGGCCACTGAGGTTATGATGTCATTACTCAAGTTTGAGTCAAAGACCCTTTCGGCGGATGCCGTAGCGGGCTTAACCTTTGCCATCGTCAATATCCCTCAGGGCATGGCCAACGCCATTCTGGCTAATGTGAACCCGGTGTTGGGGTTGTATACCCTGATGATTGCCACCCCCATCGGGGCGTTGGCAACCTCGTCGGTGTTTATGAATGTCTCCACGACCAGCGCCCTGTCGGTGGCCGTGGGCGATACGCTGGGTTCGGTTCCCGCCGCCCAACGCACCGTTCATCTGGCGGCGCTGGTTTTGCTCACCGGCCTGGTCCAACTATTGTTCGGCGTTTTTCGGCTGGGGACCATGCTGCGCTTTGTCGCCAACTCGGTGATGGTCGGCTTTATTACCGGGGTGGCGGCGTTGATTGTGTTAGGCCAAACCGCTGATTTTACCGGCTACGACAGCCCGTTCAGCAACAAAGTCCTGCAACTCCTTGACCTCATCCTGCACTGGCAGCAAATTAACTGGGCCACGTTGGAGATTGGGCTGATAACCATCGCCGTGATTTTGGGGCTGGGGTTAACCCGGTTCAGTAAAATCGCGATGGTGCTGGCCCTGGTCGTGAGCACCATCATTACCGCCGTCTTGAATTTGGAGTCGGTGCAACTGGTGGGCGACATCACTCAAATGCCCGACAAACTGTTCAACTTTGCCCTGCCTAGCCTCAGTGCGATGGCGGGCTTGCTGCCGGCGGCGGCGGCTGTGGCTGTGATCGGGCTGGTGCAGGGGGCGGGCGTGAGCCAGAGCTACCCCAACCCGGACGGCAGCTACCCCGATAACTCCCGCGATTTTGTGGGGCAGGGTGTGGCCAATATCGCCACCGGCTTTTTTCAAGGCATTCCGGCGGGCGGCTCGATGTCCGGCACCGCGGTCACGGTCAATGCCGGGGCCAAAACCCGCTGGGCGAATATTTTGGCCGGTGTGTTTGTCGCGCCGCTGGTGCTGCTGCTGGGTAATTTTGTAATGCGCGTGCCGATGCCGGCCCTGGCGGGCTTGCTGATTGTGGTTGGGTTTCAAAGTTTCAAACCGAAAGATGTGTTGACCGTATGGCAAACCGGGTTAACGGCGCGGATTGCGATGGTTTTGACCTTCATCTCAACCCTGGTGATGCCGCTGCAATATGCGGTTTTTGTGGGCGTCATCGTGTCGATTTTGCTGCACGTCTTCACCTCGTCCAACGTGGTAACGGTGGTTGAGTTCGAGTTGGTTGAGCGCGGTTTCCCCATCGAACGGAAGCCGCCGGCGCAGCTTGAGGCGGGTCAACTGGTGGTGTTGTACGTGTATGGCAATCTCTTTTTTGCCTCGGCCGCGAACTTTGAAGCGCAATTACCCCAGGTGAATCAGGTGCGCAGGGCGGCGGTGTTGTTGATCTTGCGCGGACGGGATGAAATCGACAGCAACTTTGTGGGGGTGTTGCAGCGGTACCAGCAAACCTTGCAAGCCAGCGGGGGGGCGTTGTTTTTGGCGGGCATTGCCCCGAACGTTAAAGACCAATTAATGCGGACCGGACTAAGTTCCCAAATTGGCGAGGACCGCATCTTTCTGGAACAGCCTCAATTGGGCGTATCAATGAATTCGGCCATTTCGGTAGCCCGCCAATGGTTGAATACCGGCAAGAAAGACAGGGCGAATCATCATAATGGTTGACCATGATTGACACCATCACGCCGGTTAAGGCCTTTGGGATTGGCTGTATCCTGGTGGCGGCTAGCCCTAAGTTGTGGGCCTTCACCCTGAATGCAATTGCGGTTATCGGCGAAGCTCAAATTGGCCAGGCAGACAGTACCCTGGTTTTTTTGCTTTTCGGCCTGCTGGCCGAGTCGCTGGTGCTGCTCCTCATCCTGATACGGATCATTAGGCCGGAACAGGTGA
This sequence comes from Anaerolineales bacterium, assembly GCA_020634855.1. Classification (GTDB taxonomy): domain Bacteria; phylum Chloroflexota; class Anaerolineae; order 4572-78; family J111; genus JAGRBY01. Next base: position 198,287 of record JACKAU010000008.1, on the reverse strand, counting down.
CAAGGATGCTGAACAACTTATCCGCCTGGCTAACCCAGCACAACCGCGAACTGCTAATTGCCATTTCATTGGTGTTTGGGTTATATTTTCTGGTGAAGGGGATTAGCCGGTTCCTGGCTTAGTGGAGGTTTATCAAAATAACTATAAGAGTTAGAGGAGAGGAGGGGACTATAAATGGATACCACGGCTTTAATACCACTGCTTGTCAATGCATTGGCGACATTCTTCGCGATGTGTAATCCTATTGCCAATACGCCCATCTTTATCAGTATGACAAGCGAAGATGACGCGGCCACCAAAAAGAAGGTGGCTTTGCGGGCGGTCATCGTGGCTTTTATTATCATTGTGGTCACGGCAGCGGCGGGCAAACTCATGGGCGAGTTATTTGGCGTCACCCTATCTGCCTTTAAAATCGGGGCCGGTTACCTGGTGTTCTTCATCGGCTACCGTATGGTGAGCGGCCAGGGTCATGGGGCGCAGAAAGCCAGTGATAGCGACATTAAACACACCTTGGAGAATGAGCTCGACAAAGCCGTTTCCCCGCTGGCTATACCGATTCTAGCGGGCGGCGGGGTTATGTCGTCGGCCGTTGTTTTTGCGGCCACCGATGGTGTTGAAGGGGTAATCGCCGTGATTGTCGGCTTTGGGCTGATTATGGTGATGACCTACTTCTTCTTCCTGTCGGGCGATGCCATTGAAAAGAAAATTGGGCAGAGCGGGATCAATGCGCTGACGAGGATCATGGGCTTAATTCTGCTGACTATCGGCGTTCAGATTTTACTGGGCGGCATCAGCGGTGCGTTGAATGATTATTTACCCCAAATTTCGGCCCACATGAACGGTTCCGGTAGCTAATGTTAATTGAATAGAATGAGATTTAATAAGGAGTAAACCATGTTGCACAAGAAAGACGACATCCGTGAAATCATAGGAGACAATGTATACGCCTCATCTGATTTATCGATCAGTATGCCTAAATTCAAGATGCCGGAAAAGGAACACTCTCCTCGGCATGCGTTCCGGGTTGTGGCCGATGAATTGATGCTGGATGGCAATTCGCGCCAAAACTTGGCGACGTTTTGTCAGACTTGGCTGGAACCCGAGGTCAGAGAGCTGATGATGCGTTCCTTGGATAAAAATATGATTGACAAGGACGAATATCCGCAAACGGCCGAATTAGAAGGCCGCTGTGTTCATATGCTGGCCGACCTGTGGAATTCGCCCGATGCCGCCAATACCATGGGGACGTCTACGACCGGCTCCAGTGAGGCGGCCATGCTAGGCGGTATGGCCTTGTTGTGGAATTGGCGCGCCCGCCAAAAAGCCGCCGGCAAACCGACCGATAAACCGAATTTCGTCACCGGTCCCGTTCAGGTATGCTGGCACAAATTCGCCCGCTATTGGGATGTGGAACATCGGGAAATTCCGATGGAAGGGGATCGCCTGATCATGAATGCGGAAGAGGTGCTGAAACGGGTCGATGAGAACACCATCGGCGTGGTACCCACGTTGGGCGTCACCTTTACCTGCGACTTTGAACCGGTGAAAGACGTCAGCGACGCCTTGGATAAGTTAGAAAAAGAAACCGGCTTAAATATCCCCATTCATGTCGATGGCGCCAGCGGTGGTTTTCTGGCTCCGTTTGTTTACCCCTGACTTGGAATGGGATTTCCGTTTGTCACGGGTCAAATCGATCAATACCTCCGGCCACAAATTTGGGTTGGCCCCTTTAGGCGTCGGCTGGGTTGTCTGGCGCAACATAGAAGATTTGCCGGAAGATTTGATCTTTTGGGTCAATTATCTGGGCGGCAACATGCCGACTTTTGCCCTGAACTTCTCCCGGCCGGGCAGCCAGATTATCGCCCAATATTACAATTTCCTCCGTTTGGGTAAGGAAGGGTACCGTAAGATTCATCAGGCCTGTTACGACACGGCCCAAGCCCTGGCCGATGAGATCGGTAAGATGGAACCGTTTGAGGTTATCTACAACGGCCGAGGCGGTATCCCCGCGTTGGCCTGGAAGCTGAAAGAAGGGGTTGATCACGGCTTTACCCTGTTTGATCTGGCCGACCGATTGCGCACCCGTGGTTGGCTGGTTCCGGCCTACACCCTGCCCCCCAACCGGGAAGATTTAGCCATTCAACGGATTCTGATCAGACATGGCTTCAGCCGTGATTTAGCCAGTTTGCTGTTAACGGATTACCGGGATGCGGTGGCCCATTTTGATCGACATCCGGTAACCACGCCTCTGTCTGAAGAGGAAGCCGGCAGCTTTAAACATTAATCCTTGATGATCCTTTTTGGGCTGCGCGCCGCCGCTATTCACTGGGATTTGACTATGCCGGGCTGGTTGACAGCTAAATCAGAGAACTAAGCGCTTATGCCGTCTTCAATAAAACGAGGCTATATCCAGTTTTCGGAGCGATGGGAACATATCGAATCACGATATGTTGGCCCTTTTGTGACCCGCATCGTCCACCGCCGGCCTGACGGTGCGCTGGATGTCAGAACCTCTCGGCGACATCGCAAACGGTTTGGTCCCGAACCCGGCCCTGATGCGACCGAGAAGAAACGACACAAATACTGGCTATGGCGGCCCCGGTCGCTGAACTGGTGGATTGCGGTCCTGTTTATGATTGGCTCCTGGCACTTTATCAGTGGTAGTTTGCTGGTTTGGGCCGGTCCGTCTTATGTGTATATCATCGACCTCATTTTCTTTATAGGCTCCATTTTTTTTACGTCGGCGGGGTACAGCCAATATTATCAGGCTATCAATGCCCCGGAAACCTTGGATGAAAACGGCCATCCGGCCGCCCAAAAGCGACGGTATTTCGGCTGGCAGCCCCATCGCCTCGATTTTTGGGCGACCTTTCCTCAATTTTTGGGGACTCTGGAATTCAACGTGTCCACGTTTATGGCTTTCATCAACGTGAGATGGTTAGGCTACGATATTTTGGTGTGGGTTCCTGACTACGTGGGGTCGGTTCTCTTTCTGGTTTCGGGCACGGCGGCGGTTTTGGAATTTTGCCATCGTTTTTGGTGCTGGCAGGTGAAGAGCCTGACTTGGTGGATTATCTTCATTAACTTCATCGGCTGTGTCGCCTTTATGATTTCGGCTTTCGCGGCCTTTGTTCGACCAAATCCCATCTTTAGTAACCTGGTGACTTGGGCCAATCTTTTTACCCTAATTGGGGCTGTTTGCTTTTTTGTCGGCGCTTACTTGATGTGGCCGGAGATGGCCCAAGAAGAGGAAGCGGCTTAAACAAAGAAGATAGATAAAGCAGGATAATTATGGCGGCTACAAGGGAACCGCTTCATCGTCAGTTACGGCGGTGAAGCAGAGCCGTCCGGTCAGGTGATAACCAGACCCGTTATCCTGCGGCAGATGCAGGTTTTCGTATTTTATTTTAATTAAAAGAGGAAGGAAAGGTATGAATCTTTGGAATCAATTTAAAGGAAGCTCCCCCCTGGCCCAAGTGGTCATTATCGCCGTTGCTGTGATCATCATCGGCGGGGCTTGCTTCTTCAGTCTGTTCTTTTTGTTCGATGTGACCGCATTGTGGCGATCCGCGGCTCAACCGACGCCGACCCAGGTCGCCCTGGTACCTACCGTTGCTCCACCGACGCCGCTGCCAACGCCGGTGGTCATCACCGGCTGGCAGGGCGAGTACTTTGACAATCCCGATCTACAGGGTGAGCCCGTGGTGGTCCAGAATGACGAATACATCGACTTTGACTGGGGCACGGATCCCCCTGCGCCCGGCGTACCGGCCGAAAACTTCTCGGTCCGCTGGACGATTAGCCGCGATGTACCGGCCGGAACCTACCTCATTAGCGTCCGGCACGACAGCGGCGTGCGGGTCTGGGTTGACGATCAATTGATCATTGACCAGTGGCGACCCGGCCCGGTTCGCGATGTGGAAGCGGTGGTGAACGTGGTGGCCGGTACCCGCAGCGTGCGGATGGACTACTTCCACACTCGTGGCAACGCGGTGGCCCAACTAGCGGTGGAACACCAGCAGAACTTCCCCGACTGGAAAGCCGAATATTTCGACAATCCCAGCCTGGCCGGCAACCCGGTCGCGGTCTTCAACGAAACGGTGATCGACTACGATTGGGGGGCTGCCTCTCCGCTGCCGGGTGTGGTGCCTGACGATGATTACTCGATCCGTTGGAGTCGGTTGGACGAGTTCGAAGACGGCACCTATATCTTCCGGGTGCAAGTGGAAGGCGGTGTGCGAGTGCTGCTCGACGGCCAACCCATTATCGACAATTGGCTGCCCGATCCGCTGCGTGATCTGGAAGCCAGCAGCCAGATATCGGCCGGTCAGCACGGTCTGCAAGTCGAATACTTCAAACAGACCGGCAACGGCCAGATTAGATTTGGTTGGGTCAAGGCCAATGAGCCGAGCCAGCCGCCGGTGGCCGTGATCAATGGCCCCAACCAGGGCCAGACGGGGCAGCCGGTTAACTTCAACGCCCTCGGTTCGGCGGTGGCGGTGGACAATACGATTGTCAGCAACGCTTGGGATTTTGGCGACGGTACCACCGCGACCGGCATCTACGTAAGCCACGTCTATAACGCGCCCGGCGCCTATCAGGTTTCCCTCACTGTGACGGATAATCAAGATTTGAGCAATACCACCACGCATCAGATCAGCATTGTGACCGTGGAACCGACCCCGCCCCCGGACCAACCACCGCGAGCCATCATCGTCGGCCCGTCCAATGCGCGGGTCGGTGAGGCGGTCGTCTTTAACGGCAGCGCCTCCATCTGCCCGACCCCTTGTGTCAGTTATGCCTGGCAGATGGGCGATGGTACCAACATCAACGCCGTCCAACTGCAACATACCTATGAGACGCCGGGTATCTACAATGTGATCCTGACCGTCACCGATCAAAACGGTTTGGTCGGGTCGGCCAACACCCAGATTCAGATTACCCAGCCGGCAGCCGAAGCGCCGATCGCCGTGATTTCTGCGCCGGCCCAGGCGGATGTCGGCCAGTCGGTGACGTTTGATGCCAGTAACTCCCAATCGACCAACCCGATTGTGAGCTACCTCTGGCAGTTCGGCGACGGCAGCGAGGCCAATGCCGTCACCGTTCAACACGCTTATGCCAACACCGGTATCTTTAATGTGATCCTGATCGTCACCGATAACCAGGGCTTGTCAGGGGCGACCAACTACCAGATTCAGATTAACCAGGCAGCCCAAACGCCCACGGCGACAACGGAACCCATCGCCCCCACCGCAACTCAAGAGCCAACCCAGGAACCCACCGCCGCTCCAACCGAGCCGCCGACGGTTGCCCCAACGACTGAGCCTCCGCCTGTAGCCCCAACCGAACCACCGACCGCCGCTCCAACCGAACCGCCAACCGTAGCCCCAACCGAACAACCGACGGCTGCGCCAACAACTGAACCGCCAACCGTGATGCCAACAACCGAGTCGCCCACAGTGGAGCCGTAGTGGTCAGTACCTTTCCGGAAATGATGATCTGGAGCGTCAAAGTTTACTTTGACCCGATCTGTATGACAAAGCCAGCTTTGTCGCTCCGCTACATTTCCGAAACTATTTAATTCACGATCCTAAATCGAAGGAGAAAAACCGTGAAAGAGATCCCTATCAAAGCCAATGTAGAATGCACCGATGGCCCCTGCGGTCAATCGGCCCATCTCATTGTCAATCCTGTGGCTCGCCAGGTGACCCACCTGGTCATTGAAGATAACCACCTGCCCGATGAGCCGACCCGCCTGGTGCCCATTGAGCACGTCACCGACACCACCCACGACTTGATCCGTTTGAACTGTACCAAGGCGGATGTGGCCCAGATGGAGCCGTTTATTACAACCCGTTACCTTCCGCCGGTGTCGGCGGAATATGCTGTTATGGACTCTTATTGGAGTCAATTGGACCCTTATATGCAGCCGATGGTGATCCCCGAAACCGAACTGCCCCTGCCCATCCCGGAAGAACATATTCCTGAGGGGGAAATGGAAATCTACCGGGGGATGCACGTGCAGGCCACCGACGGCAGAATCGGCCAGGTCGATGAGCTGATGGTCGAGCCGGAAAGTTGGAAAATTACCCACGTGGTCCTGAGACACGGCCATCTGTGGGGCAAGAAAGAGGTAACCCTTCCGCTCGCCGATGTCGATCGGGTTACGGCCGATACGGTCTACCTCAAGATAGACAAGGCCACGGTGAAATCGCGGCCCTCTATTCCGGTGAAACGGTTGTTTGGTTAAGAGGTCATTTGAAAAATCTAGCTCTTTTGGAACTCAGAGGGTTGACCAGCTTGTAAAACGAAAAACGTAAAATGTAATTCCCTTTTACGCATCACGTTTTACGTTTTATGGCGTTAACCCCACGAAATCCTATTGAGCCAAAAATCTAAGAGGAGAATTAGATGTTCAGAATCAAATTGAACCCAAAGAAGTTTGTTTTACCAGGGGCAGTACTCGTACTGGTCATCATCCTGGCAGCTTGTGCCCCGGCCGCCACACCCGCCCCGTTGGCAACTTATACCCCTTTGCCGACCTACACCCCTTATCCCACCCCGGAACCCCTGCCCACCTTAGAACCACTGCCCACTTACACCCCGCCCCCCACGGCTGAGGCCGCCTCCCCCACGGAGGAAGCCGCAGCCTCACCATCAGGCACTAGTTGTGAGGGGGTGCCGGTCATTTCGTCGTTCACAGCCAACCCGACCACCATTCAGGTCGGTGAAAGCGCCAGTCTGGAGTGGGGCTTGGTCTCCAATGCCCAGGCGGCCGAACTGGTTAGTCCCGATGGCCGATTGGGCGTCCCCACCCCCGGTCAAACCACGGTCCAGCCCAACCACACCACCACCTATTCACTCTACGCCATTTGCGGTCAGGTGGTGGTTCAGCAGCAGGTCACCGTGGAGGTTGAAGCGCCGACTGATTGCGAAGGCGTACCGAGCATCGAGACTTTCACCGCCAATCCAACGACCATTAAGGCCGGCGAAACCAGCACCCTGGAATGGGGCGCGGTAACCAACGCCAAAGCCGCCGTTCTGCTCTCGGTGGAGGGCAAGGTCGGAGTGCCGACCCCGGGGGATATGGTGGTTGAACCGAGCCAGACCACCACCTACGCGCTGGTGGCCTTCTGTGGCACGGATGTCGTGCAAAAGAATGTGACGGTGGAGGTGACAGATACCGAATCCTGCGACGGCCAGCCGGTCATTTCATCCTTCACCGCCGACCCACCCACCATTAAAGCGGGCGAGAGCAGTAAGTTGGAGTGGGGACTGGTCGCGAACGCTCGCGGCGCTTATCTGACCGATGGAACCTCTATTACGGGGGTGGCCACGCCGGGCGATGAGACGGTGACACCCACTGAAACCACCACCTACAAACTGGTCGCCTTCTGCGGCGCCAATATTGTCCGGTCCAATATAACCGTTACCGTGGAATAGATGCGGATATCTGAAACTTTACGAGGTGAATATCGATGATGAGTAAATTGAAATCAACTAAGAAAATGGTATTTAATGGTCTGGGACTGCTGCTGGCGCTGTTAATCTTCTTCGCTTATGCGGCGGATTCCACCTCCGCCGTTGCAGCATCCGCTTCGGGAACTTTGCCCCAAACCCAGGCCATCGTAGACCTGGCCGTTCCGGCCCAGCAATCAGACTGTTCCGGCGTACCGCAGATATCCTACTTCTCTGCCAGTCCGACCACCATCGAGCCAGGCCAAACGGCCACGCTGACGTGGGGGCCGGTCAATAATGCTCAGGTCGCTTATCTGGTGACCCCCGGTCAAAAAACCGGAGTGGGTACCCCCGGTCAAATGACGGTGCAGCCGGACCAAACCACGACCTATATGATTCAGGCGGTTTGCGGGGAGACCACGGCTCAGGCTTTGGTCACCGTCAACGTTGGAGTGAGCGCCTGTGGCAATGGCGGGTCGCCCGTTATTTCATCCTTTACAGCCAATCCCTTGGTGATCGAGCCGGGCCAGACGACGACCCTGTCCTGGGGGTTAGTTGAAAACGCTCAGGCGGCGGTGCTGGTCACTCCCGAAGGCAAGCAGGGCGTCGCGACGCCGGGGGAATTAGTGGTTCAGCCCGGCCAGACGACCACGTACCAGTTGTTTGGGTATTGCGGTAATGACGTGGTAGGCCAGTCGGTGACGGTTACGGTCGCGGGCACCCTAAACTGTACCGGGGTGCCCAACATCCCCTTCTTTATCGCCAATCCGCAGGTGATTCAATCCGGGCAGTCATCCACTCTGCAATGGGGACCGGTCACCAACGCCAGTGGGGTTTATCTAAGTACGCCCGGCGGCATCGTTGGCGTAGCGACGCCAGGTCAAGAAACCGTGCAACCGGGCCAGAGTACGAATTACGCGCTATTCGCCCAATGCGGCAGCAACACCATTCAGGCCAATACGACGATCTATGTTCAATAGAGTTTATAACCTGAGTTTCGATAATTAAAGCCGAGTATGTCATTTCGTAGCCGGAGGCGGAGAAATTCCTCAGACATTTCAATAAATGAAATCTTCGCAGGGGAAAACTGGCGTTGTCGCTTCAAATTTCCCCTGCCGGATAACCTTTCATTGTATTGTCACAGGGATTTCTCCGCTATCGCTACGAAATGACATGAAGTCCATCTATTTCCGAACTCAGCGAAACCATTAGCATCTTTGGCGTTAAATCCTTTTTGGTTCCGGCTCGTCCGGGTTAGGCGTTTAATGAGTTTTTACGTTACCCCATTGCATCGAACCGTTCTCTTAGATGATCGCTGAGCCGTAAGGCCAGGGCCGTTAATGTCAGCGTGGGATTGGCTGCGGGTGAGGCTGGAAAGACCGAGAGATCGCACACATAGAGATTATCGTAGCCGCGAAATTTAAGCTGGGTATCGACTACGCTATTTTCGGTGGTTCCCAGTCGTAACGTCCCTACTTCATGCGCCACGCCGCCCAGGTCCGCTTGTTTGAGATCTAAGTTTTGGAAAGGCAGGGCTTCGGCCCCCAGAGCCTGCAAAACGGCTTGTTTGATTTGCCCAATCTCCGCCCACTCAGCCGGCGAGATGTATCCGGGCTGCATGTTAATAACCGGCTTGTAATAGGAAGGGCCATTCTGCGTCAGTTGATTGGTCTCGACCAGGGGTGTGTTGAATAGGAATACGATCTCGCATAGCATACTATTCCCCTTGGCCGCTTGCATAGCGTCCAAAATATCAGGATCAACATAGCGACCTTGGTTGAAATCGGCCCCTAATTCAATCAGTACATTGAAGCGATGCTGCGGTTGGTTAGCCTGGTCCGGCTCGCCCGCATTCCGATGCCGCAGCATAAACTTAGCTGATGAGTCGGCTTGATAGAGTTCGGAACTGTTGGGTAGGGCAAAATGGGTGTAGTAAATGGGATGATCGGTAATTCCCGTGCCGATAAGCTGGTGAGGATTCTTGAGATTACTCAATTGAGCAATTTTGGCGCTCTCGATGGTTCCGGCTGATAACACCACCATTTGCGAACGATACGTTCGGCTCTTGTCAGCGATCAAATCGTAAGCCACTACGCCCGTCACCTTGTCTCCTTCCCAGAGCAGTTCAGTGACGGCGTGATTGAGGTTTATGGTAAGATTTTGCGCCCCAAATTGGCCGCCGGTCAGCCTCGACTCCATCAGCAAGTCTGCCGTAGAAAAGATGCCGGCGGCAACGTTATTTTGGAGCCGGTTGGTTGTCTCATTAGACATTGGGGCCGTTAAGGCAACAAAATCACGGAAGTTTCGCTCAAAATAACGGAGTACTTGCGTTTGGTAATCGGATTGCAGCAACGATTTCTTTAAGAGCCGTTCGGCTTTGTTGTAGCCACTATCTTCCAAATACCAACGAACATCTTGGGGCCATAAATCCATTTCCCACCAAGTCATCCGGGGAATAAACCCGCCCCAAAACACGCTCCGACCGCCTAAACAAAATCCCTGCCCCCCGTAATATTGCGATCCCGGCCCGTTTACGTAATTTGTTACTTTGAAGTCGTCCCACAGGCTCCAGATATGTTTATCGACCGTTTTTGCAATTTGATGCTGCCGGGGCAGATCGCCGACATGGGTGGGGAATAGATAGCTGCCCAACTCTAAAATCAAGACCGACAGCCCTAAATCAGCGGCTTGTTCAGCCACAACGCCGCCGCCAATGCCCGATCCAATCACAATAACATCATATACGATGTCTTCGTTGAGGTTGGGCGGAAAGAATTTCTGCTGAACCACTCCATTTTCGACAATGGCTTCCGTAACTGGGGGAAAATTGATCCCTATATCATCAAAATTATAGCCGCCGCCGGCGATGGGGTTGATCGCGAGATTATTCCCCATCATGTAGAGTTGCTCTTCTAATACAAACTTGAATTCCATGCCGTTGGCAAACAGATCCTCATCCAGCGTAAATACCCAGGCATCATCTTCAAAATCGCCGGGAAAATCTTCCTGCCACCCTTGTATTTGTTGCGACCGAATGGTGACTTGAAGATCAGGCCGGTACTTTATTGTTTTAAAATAAATTTTGAACATCGAACATTCTCTCCTGTCGCTAAAAATTTTTCAAACCTAATCGGCTAAACCCGGCTACATTTAAGGTCGGGGACTGGTTTGTAAAAGTAGGATTAGTGAAACGTATACGATTGGCAGAAAAGCTGTTCGATGACTTGAGAAGGTGGTGGCAATGATTCAACCAGAACCGGATTGGCTGGGATGCTTTCAATATATCACAGGTTTGGCTGAGATTAATATGGGAATATTAGGTCATACCTGGCGAATGAGAATTATGGCCCGCATACTGAACTGCTTGTCTTTGTTTGTGACTTCTTGATTCAGATATGTTGCCTGAGTATACTCACTGCTATGAAGTTAAGCAGTGAAAGATTCCGAGTAGCGTGGAATAATGAAGGTTGGATCGCTACCTGTCAATCTCAATGACTACAACAAGGAGGTTGTAATAATGGAAATCATTGGTTTAGCCAAAAAAGTAACCGTATACATTGGCGAAAGCGACAGGTGGGGCCGTAAACCGCTGCATACCGCCATTCTCGCCATGTTAAAAGAGGAAGACTGCGCCGGCGCTACCGTCACGCGGGCCATTTCCGGCTTTGGCGCAGCTAGCCGGATTCACACCGCCAGCATCGTTGACCTGTCGGCCGACCTGCCGCTGGTGATCGAGTGGGTCGATAATCCGGCCCGGATTAATCGGGTGATGCCCCGCTTGCGAGAGATGGTAGCCGAGGGGCTGATTATCATTCAGGATGTCGAAGTGATTTCTTATAGCCATCGCCAACTGCGCGAGTTGCCCGCCTCGGCCCCGGTCATCGATGTTATGAGCCGCGAGGTCTACACCGCCCGCCCCAATATGCTGCTGGCCGAAGCCGTAGAATTATTGCTGGATAAAGTATACCGCACGCTGCCGGTGGTGGATGACCAGGGGCGCGTCGTCGGTATTTTAACCGATGGCGACCTACTGAGCCGGGCTGGGCTGCCGGCCACCAGCGCCCAACAAGAACTAACCCAGACTGAAATTAGGCAAGAACTGGCTCAAATCCACCAATCCGGCCAGATGGTGAGCCAGGTGATGACGCCCAACCCGGTCACGGTCAGGCCCGACACCACCATCACTCAAGCGGTCAATTTGATGGTTGAGCGCGAGGTAAAACGCCTGCCGGTGGTCGACGCCGACGGCAAACTGTTGGGCATGGTCAGCCGGATCAATGTACTGCGGGCGCTGGCCGAACCGCCGATAGCCGAAACCACGCGCCAGGCGCCGCCGCCCGGCCACTATGTCCAGGTCAGTCAGATGATGATGCCCCAGGTCCCCACGGTGTTGGCCCAAGCGCCGCTAGCCGAGGTGGTCGAGCTACTGGTTAGCCATGCCCGGCGGCGGGTGGTCGTGGTTGACGCCGACCGGCGCGTAGTAGGGATCATCACCGATGGGGATTTGATTAAACGGGTTAACGAATCCGAACGGAGCGGTATTGTGCAACTGTTGACCCGCCGCTTACCCCTGGGGCAATCGGATAAAGTTCACCTGAGCCAGCATACGGCGGCTGAGGTGATGACCAGCCCGGTGATTACCGTTAGGCCCGATACCTCGCTGCTGGAAGCATTGCGGCTGTTACTATCCCACCACATCAAACGGCTGCCGGTAGTGGATGCTGAAGGCCGATTGGTTGGACTGGTAGGCCGGGGTGGGGTGTTGCAAATTCTGAACCGGGAACTGGAAGGCTAGCGGCGTTGCGTCGTCTTTAGGAATGAGAAGAGAATAGCGATAGAGATTTTGGATTCTTTGAGATGGTGACGTTATTAAGATGGGTTGAAGACTTATCAAAGTAAACCGTTAGCCGTTAAGCCTCAGCCTAAGCTGCATAAAGCCCGTAGCTTCATCCAAAGACTCACTCACCGGACTAAAGCCATATTTTTCATAGAACTTCCGCCCCACCAGATTATCCTGGAAGACATTAAGCTCTAAGGTCTGTCTCATATGCCTGGCTTGATCCATCAAGGCCCGGCCGATGCCCTGCCTGTGGAACTTGGCATCGACAAAGATGCCCCCGACATTATTCCCGATGAGCGCGATAAAGCCCACCACCACACCATCGAGCTCATAGACCCACGTTTCCGCATGGGGTAGATAGAGCGCCGCTATATCCCGGCGCTCTTGTTCAAGAAAATCTTCATCAAGGAACGGATGACCCACGTGAGAGGCGGAGTACCACGCCTCAAGTAATTCATTTAAATCCTTCTCTTCATATTTTCTAATCATTTTGCTTGATAGTCACCGCCGGCCTACTTCAGCGGCAAATACACATCCGTAGTCATCTCGTGGTCTTGGACGTTCGGTCCGACATTGACATAGTGGAAGAATAGGGGGAACTCTCCGGGCGATTCACCGCTGTGAGGCAGCCACTCTTGGTAGAGATTTGGTCATTAGGAAAGATTCTCTAAATCATTCGAATCCTTGTACCGACCACTGGCTTTCTTATAGTCCCAATCAGCAAGTATTCAACTTGATGGAAATTGAGCAATTGTAAGAATTCTTTGAAGTCGAGTCAATGCCCTTCGCCTATTAATTGTTGGGTGGTGTTTTGCATTACCCTGGAGCGTTTGTCATGGGGTAGGGCGTAATCGTGGCCAACTCATCTTCTTCGGCGCGTTGCGCAAAGTATAAATCCCACCGTAATTGTAGATTTAGCCAAAAACTGGCGGACATTCCCAAAAACTTCTCCAGTCGCAAGGCTGTACTGGGGGTCATCCCTCGCTTGCCGTTAACGATCTCGTTGATCCGCTGATACGGAACGTGAATCGCGTCCGCCAATTCTCGTTGAGTTAAGCCCATTGGCTTTAAGAATTCTTCCACTAGCATCTCACCGGGATGGGTGGGGGTTCTATCGGTTGGGACTCTTATCATAACGGCCTCCGTCGTTCATGCCATATTAGCTCAGTGATAATCGACAATGTCAACTTCATCGGGTTCGGTCTCCGCCCAGACAAAACAAATTCGATATTGGTCATTGATCCGAATACTATGCTGGCCTGTTCGATCACCGCTTAAGGCTTCAAGACGATTGCCGGGTGGTAGCCGTAATTCCTCCAGCGCGTTGATCGAGTCAAGCTGATCCAATTTGCGAGAGGCAATCTTCCATAAGTTTTGAGGACAGATACGCCGAGCCGCTTTTGTATTTTTACCGTTGAAAATATCTTCAGTTCCAGGGGTTTTGAATGAACGGATCACGGCGACATGATAGCACGGAACTCGTGCTACGACAAGCAAAATAATAAGACCCTACTGCGGTCTGCTTTTCTTGTTTGAACTTGCCGTTGCCGCCCAACGCCCTGTTAATAACGCGCCGAAAGACAACCTCAACAGAAACCAAGTCCTACGGTAAAAAACCGAGCTTAGTCTTTCGCGTTAATTGGTATTGGTGCGATCCGTTCGTCCGAAACCAACCTGGCGAGACCGGGGGATGGGCGGCAAAGAAGAGCGAACTATTCTTTGACAAAGGTCAGGGCTTTATGGCGCACGTCCTTGACGTGGTGAAAGCCAGTTGCCCCAAAAGTTCAGTTGTTAAGTCATTCTGGCAACGATCTGGGCTGTACTATTAACAAAGCCCCGAATACTTAGGCCCGGAGTGAAGCGAAAGTTTCACACTCCGTTTTGCAGAAGAGGCGGGGGGTGGCGACACCCTGTCGACTGCGACTTAGCTTGGCTTGGTGGAGGTAAAGCTAGTTACCTTGGCAAAGCTGTTTTTTGCCCAACATTGCGAAACTGACAGCTACAAACCCGAAGACTCCACAGCCGAAACGATACACAATGCCCATTCTTTATTAAAAACAATCTTCATCTCGGCACACCTTTGCGCCCACTTATTGCGGGAACTACACCGCAAATGCTGGTCGCAAAGGTGTGCCGGATTTCTCCCATAACATTAGCCTTATCCTTTTCTGTACCAATATTTCCGCTTTACTCCAAACGGGCCGGTGTTCTTTGGCGTAATGCCTAAACTCTCACAATACGTCTTGTACTCTTCCTCTAACTCTTCATCTTCTTCTGGGGGATTGCCTATTATTTCATTAATCCTTGGATTAGTCTCTCGTCCATCCTTGTCTGCGTTGGCTGAATGAGTGGTCATATTATTATTCAAATATCCAACAAAGCGGCTTGGGCCAAAAATCAACTTTCCATTACGTTCATAGGCGACAAAGCATATACCTTTTTCGATCCTTTGTAAATAGAAATCAACTTCAGCTTTGTGGCCAGAATTTCGATAGCCTTCCAATGTCATTAGATTTTTTTCAATTTCTTCCCAAGTTTTAACAAATTCCATTTTCTCACACCTCGATTTCATTTGCTATTTGCCTGCCAGCGGTTTTTTGCCAAGCTAACGCCACCAATAACGTGCCGCAAGACAACCCCACTTGAAGCCAAGCCTTGCACCAAAAAGGCCAGCTTGAGCGGTCGCGTCAATTGGCTTTGTTAGGGCTATTCCGAATCATTTCTAAACTCAGTTCTGAGAGGCAAATCCGACATAGCGTAATGAACAAACTGTTTACCTAGCTCTGTAAGTTCGTACCCTTCCTCTTCATCGAAGGCGGATACTGGAGGTTTTGGGCCGCTTCCTTTGGGTCGCTGTTTTGTTTGTTTACGAATGAAATTGCCATAATAATCAACTTCTCTATGTTGTCGAATTACTCCACCGGTGCTTAAGTCCCGAAATAATAGTTTATAGAGGTCAGCATCTGCTGAGTTTTCTTTTACAGGCACTCTTCCTATTTTTTTCCAGATGGCACCACGAGTAATGCCATCACTATTATAAATTGCACTAATAACTTGAAAGTGCATTTCGGAATATTGATTGATCCAATCGATATACATTCGTACGACATCATCACTAGAAAGTTGGGTCGCTGCTGCATTAGCGAGAATATTTCTTATATAAACTCTCTTTTCTTCACTTTCAGCACCAGACCACTCTCGAAACGTCTTTTTCACTAAGGATTGGTATTCTTTGCTTTCCAATCTTTGGGATATAGCTTCATCTTGCAAATCAAGACGAGCCATAATTTGAATTATTGTATCCTCTTTTTCCTTGAACTCATCTTGCAGCATACGAACCCAGTATTCAAAAAACGATTAACCTTTTCTTGTTCACCTTCCGACCATGCTCCGGCAATTGCAGAAAGAACCCCACCAGCAAATGGAACCGCTCCACCGACTACTTGTAACGCGCCGCGAGAAATTTTAGCTACCTTACTGCTTTCCGGCATTTTCATTTCATTATTTTTTCATTCTCATGGTTCATTAATCAATCCTTATAGCCCCAACGCTGAGTATCTGGAAAAGAATTCTAGATATTACACCAGCGTTTTCATTGGAAATGATAGGGACGTTGGCTTTATTCTCCAACACTTCCCTAGACCTATTATCCCACAAACCGACCCCTGAATCAATAGTAACGCCACACTCTTTTCCTAAAATATCATCACCCTTTAAAACGCAAAACGTGAAACGCCAGCCAGATTTCACGTTCCACGTTTTACGAAAGTATCGCGCCCTGAGTTGTAACAGATAATGATTGAATTCATTCACTTGCTTACTTCGATTAAAGTAATTGGTAATTGGTTATTGGTTATTTAATCTCTAATTACCAATTACCAATTACTCCCCTCCGAAGTTAAGACGTTATTCAATTCCCCTTCCTAACCAGCCATCACCTTTTAACCTTCCCCCTACTCCCGCCCCGTCTCAATTCGAGCGCGGGCGACGGCCCGACCATCGATTTCCAGGACGGTCAGGCGGAGGTTGTCGCCGAAGTCAGCCTGGTCTTCGACGCGGGGTAGGCGGCCCAGGCGGGTGATGATCAGCCCGCCGACGGTGTCGACCTGGGGTAAAAGGGCGGGGTTGAGGTAGACGTGGTCGGCCAGGTCATCCAGGAGATAGTGGCCGTCCACTTCCCAGATGCCCGGCTCAACCTCGATCAGCGGCGGGCGCTCTTGATCGAACTCATCTTGCACTTCGCCGACCACCTCCTCGATCAAATCCTCCAGCGTGACCAGGCCGGCCGTCCCGCCAAACTCATTGAGGACAATGGCCATATGGGTGCGCTGCTGTTTGAACAGTAAGAACAGCTTTTCCACCGAATAATTTTCCGGCACCACCGGCACGTGGCGCAGCATCTCCCGCATTTCGAACGGCTCATTGGCCGCGAGTTGGTGCTGGACCACATCTTTGAGATGCAAGATGCCGATAATATTATCCGGGCTGCTTTGATACACCGGCAGGCGGCTGTATTTGCTCTCCGTCATGCGGGTCAGCAGCTCCGGCAGGGGGATATCGACCGGGATGGCTTCCATTCTATTGCGCGGCGACATAGCCTGGTGGACTTCACGCTTGGTGAAGGCAAAGATGTTATTGATGATTTCCCGTTCGTCCTCCGTCAGCGCCCCCTCTTCGGCGCTTTCGGTGACGATGAATTGCAGCTCTTCGGCCGAGTGCAGCCGGGCCTGGTTATCTTCGGCCGATAGGCCCAATAACCGGAGCAAGAGATTGCCAAAACCGTTCAGCAGCCGCACCGGCAGCTTAAAAACCAGGCCGGCCAGGCGCATCGGTTCGGCCACGGCCAACACGGTGCGGCGCGGCGCGGCCAGGGCCACCGACTTGGGCACCATCTCGCCGATGACGATGTGCAAATAGGTCAGCAGCCCCAACGCCAGCAGGTAGCCAATCGTCCTGACCAGGGTATCGTGCAGTTCAAGGCCCAGCCCCCAGGCCAGATACGACTCGATGAAATAGGAGATTTGCGGTTCGCCATACATGCCCAGGCCGATGGAGGCCAGGGTGATGCCCAACTGCGCCGTCGCCACGTACTCGTTTTGTTTCTCCGGCGAGCGTAAAATCGTGGCCATCCGCCGGGCTATCCCGTGCCCTTCGTCGGCCAGGTGCTCGACCTGACTGGGGCGAACGCCAATCAACGCGAATTCCGCCATCACAAACAGGCCGTTGACAATAATCAGCCCGATAATGACCAGGGTCGGCAAAATCAGAAAGCCCAGGCCGGGCAGGTCGCCGGGATTGGTGACCAGCGCCGCCAGCGATACCAACGAGGCCAGCAGCAGCGAGAGTTTAAGCACGCCGCGCCTCCCACTCTTCCACGTGGGGCAGGTCGCCGTCGGGCCGCAGCAGCGACACCTCGGTGACCTGGTGATGCTCGACCGTCTCCACCCGCAGCTTCACCTCCGGCGTGCCCAACGTCACTTCATCGCCCGGCTCCGGCAGATGGCCCACGGCATTAAACACCAGCCCGCCCAGCGTGTCGGCTCGATCTTCGGGCAGTTTCAGGTCGAGATAGTCGTTGACATCGGCCACCAGCAGTTCGCCCCGTAAATGAATCCGGCCGGTGTCATCCGCCGTCATGAGCGGCGCTTCCACATCGAATTCGTCTTGAACCTCGCCGAAAATCTCTTCGATTAAATCTTCAAAGGTGATCACGCCGACCGTGCCGCCATACTCATCAAAGACGATGGCCAGGTATTGGTGTTTGCGGTTGAGCCGATCCCAAACTTGAAGAATGGGCAGGGTTTCCGGAATTTGCTCCACGGGTCGAACCACCGCTTGGGGGTCCTGTTCACCCGCCAGATGCAGCCGAAACAAATCCTTGATGTGAACAAACCCGATAATATTATCAATATTGGTTTCGTAAACGGGGATGCGGGTCTTGCCGTGGTCGGTCGCCAGGCGCAGCAGGTCATCGACCCGCCGGCTGATGGGCGCGGCAATCAATCGAGTGCGGGGAATCATCACCTGCCGGGCGATGAGCTGCCGTAAATGAAGCGCGTTGCGCAAAAGCTGCTGCTCCTGGACATCGAGCACGCCGCCTTCGTGGCTTTCACTCACCAACAGCTCGATCTCCTCCGGCGAGTGAACCGACTCTTCGCCCTCGTGAAAATCGATATTGAACACCTTTAAAATGAGGTTGCCGCTGCCGTTGAGCAGCCAAATGAGCGGTCGAAAGAGCAGTTGCGACCAGCGCAGCGGAACAACGGTCAACAACGCCAGCCGTTCCGGGTTTTGGAGGGCAATCGACTTGGGCAGGAGTTCGCCCAACATCACTTGCAGCGTGGTCAACACGATCAGCACGAGGGTGGTCGCCACGGAAAAAGCGACCACATCACCGAAAAAACCCCACTCGGCTAAGAGCGGGGCCAGGGCGACCGCGATCACATTTTGACCATAGGCCCCCAAAACCAGCGACGACAGCGTAATCCCCACCTGGCAGGCGGCCACGTAATGGTCGAGCGCGTCTTTGTCTTCAACCACCGGCAGCAGCATCTTGGCCCACCGATTACCGGATACCGCCATCTGGTTGAGCCGCGATTTACGAGCGCTGACCGTCGCAAATTCGGCGGCAACGTATAGAGCATTAGCGGCAATCATCAAGATGACCGCCACAGTCATGGTGATCCAAAATGGCATAGTTATAATGAAGGATTATGAGGCAGTATTAAGCGAATTGCAAATATTCGATAATGGCTAACTGGCGCTCTACTTGTAGCAGACATTCCTGCTGCGCTTCGGCCTTATCGGGTTTACTGTCAAGCGTATAATTATCCCGGGCAGCCCGATAGGCTTCTGCGCGACTTTTTACTTCCTGATAGAGTTCGCCCAGCCCCCCTTGATCTTTGACGATATCCGCCAAGGTTCTAAAATCTTCCTCTGAAATTTTTTGTTCCAACACCGTATAAACGGCGATAGCTTGGGCTAGCTTGTCGGTCATCATGCGCTTTCTTCGCTCCTGTGAATGAAGTCATCTAACCCCATCGTCGTCATCGATACAAGGGTTGACAGTAGATTTGTTTTAATGAGTAATCATAGTATAACAGAGGCTGCCGAGTACCAACCATACTCCATTGAGTAATAACCCCATCAAAAATGGGCTATTTTTCTATAGCCCGCTTAGTTTAAGCGCTTTTGCATTCCCCATTCAAGCCAATCAACTGGCGATGCCTTATATGAGCCATCAACTCGACATCATTTCATAAAAAAGGGTCTCCCGCCGGCCCTGATTTTCGTTCTTCTTAACGGCGGCATCGTTAAAGTTGCCGGCGGGATGTGGCCGGTTGGCTGAACATCGCACAAGTTACCGAATGGGTATCTCCGGTTAATCAAACGTCGCAAAAGCTGCCCAAATGAGGTTTTTGGTTGGCCGAGCATCGCAAAAGTTGCCCAAATGATGCTCCGGGTTAGCGGAACATCATAAAAGTTACCAAAACGATATTCTGGGCTAGCCGAACGTCATAAAAGTTGCCGAATCGATGTTCCGGGCTAGCCGAACATCATAAAAGTTACCGAATCAATGTTCCGGGCTAGCGGAAGGTCGTAAAAGTTGCCGAAACGATGTTCCGGGCTAACCGAACATCGCAAAAGTTACCGAATCGATGTTCCGGGCTAACCGAACATCGCAAAAGTTACCGAATCGATGTTCCGGGCTAGCGGAACGTCGCAAAAGTTACCGAAACGATGTTCCGGGCTAGCGGGAGGTCGTAAAAGTTGTCGAAACGATGTTCCGGGCTAGCGGAAGGTCGAAAAAGTTACCGAAACGATGTTCCGGGCTAGCGGGATATCATAAAAGTTACCGAAACGGTGTTTTTGGCTGGCGGAAGGTCGATTCAGTTGCCCAGACTATCGACTTGGTCGGCGGGGCATCGCCGAAGCGGCCGGGCATACGACCTTGTCAAAAAAGTTTTGATCGATCATCGCCAAGCGCGTCATTTCGTAGCCGAAGGCGGAGAAATCCCTGTAGCTTTTGATTGACGGTCCAAGCGGTAGGTAAATTTATATTTTGGGGGTGAATTTTATCCCATCGCGCTTGTTAGTTCTTGTTTTGTCTGAGGGATTTCTCCGCTAACGCTGCGCAATGACCCATGATGAGACACGCTTTAATTATCATAAGTTATCTGACCGTGTAACACGTTTTGGATTAGAGATGTATCGCTCAAGCTGCTGAGCATATCCGTTTCGTTGGCGAGGTATCGTTTAAGCGGCCGAGGGGGTCGTTGGGTTGGCGGGGTATCGTCTAAGCTGCTGAGGACACAATTTATGAACTTTAAGAGAATAATCGGGTTAACCCCCGACCTTCGCCGAGGGCTGGAAGCCCACGGCTATGTTAGGTGGAAGCCGGTTCAAACCGGCTCAAATATCGGTCCGAGCCTACTTAAGCGGGCTTTCACTTCCCATAGCTAAGCCTTCTTAATCGCCTCGCCAAATCCCCCCCTTAACACTAAATTTGCTATCTCGCCAAAATACCGTATCCTAAATGCGCATTCCCTTCAAACGTAGCCACCAAATTTTTAGGAAATAATTATGCCTGATAGCAGCTCTATTTTTGATCCTGCTTCGCCGCAGGCTCAAGCTATTTTAAATTTGTTCTATATCTTGTTAGGCATTTCCCTCATTATCTTCCTGATTGTGGTCGGAGCCATCTTTTACAGCATCATTCGCTCGCGCCGAGCCGGCCTCTCCGGCGAACCGGCCCAGGTTTACGGCAACACCAAATTAGAGCTAACCTGGACGCTGATTCCCCTGCTGATCATATTTGCCATCTTCGGTCTGTCGGTCAGGACCATGTACGCTATCGACGCGCCGCATGACGACGCCTCGCCCGATTTAATCATCACCGGCCATCAGTGGTGGTGGGAGGTGCAGTATCCGGCCTCGGGGGTGGTCACGGCCAACGAAATTCATGTGCCGGCCGGGCAAAGACTCCGGGTTCAACTCGAGTCGGATGACGTCATTCACGATTTCTGGGTGCCGGCCTTGGGCCGCAAAATGGATGCCATTCCCGGCCACCCTAACCACTTCTGGCTGGAAGCGGCCGAGCCGGGCACTTACCTGGGCGCGTGCGCCGAATACTGCGGGGTGCAGCACGCCTGGATGCGCCTGCGCGTCATCGCCCAAACTGAAGCCGACTTCGCCGCGTGGCAGCAGCAGCAGCTCGCCACGCCGCCGATACCCACCGACGGCGAGGCGGCCCAGGGCTACCAACAGTTTCACGATCTAACCTGCATCAACTGCCACGCCATTGCTGGCACCGACGCCAACGCCGATGTCGGTCCGGATTTAACTCACCTCGGCAGCCGGGAAACGATTGGGGCCGGCGTTTTAGCCAACACCACCGAAAATTTAACCACCTGGCTAAAAGACCCACAGGCCGTCAAACCGGGTAATCACATGCCGCAATTTTCCTTGACCGATAACCAACTGCAAGCATTGGTTACCTATCTGGAGGGATTGAAATGAGATTTACGTCGCTGGTTCCTGACATCACCACCCCGCTGCCCGAATTACGGTCTGACGAAGGTCTGCTCAGTTGGCTGGCGACGGTTGACCACAAAAAAGTCGGCTTACTCTACATTTTGGTCAGTATGTTCTTCCTGCTCATCGGCGGCGTTGAGGCGCTGCTGATCCGGGTACAGTTAGCCCGCCCGGAGAACCACTTTCTCTCGCCGGAGCTGTATAACCAGTTCTTCACCATGCACGGCACCACCATGATTTTCCTGGTGGTGATGCCGATGCTAATTGGCTTCGGCAACTACCTGATCCCCCTGATGATCGGGGCCCGCGATATGGCCTTTCCCCGGCTCAACGCGCTGGGTATCTGGACGCTGGTGTTTGGCGGGTTGATGATCTACTTTAGTTTCATTAGCGGTCCGGCCGCCCGCGCACCCGACGCTGGCTGGTTCAGTTACGCTCCGCTTACCGAGGAGCCTTTCACCAGTTGGTCGAACCCCGGCGTCAACTACTGGGCGCTGGGTTTGCTGGTCACCGGCGTCGGGACGGTGGCGGCCGGCATCAATTTCCTCGTCACCATTCTCAATCTGCGCGCGCCGGGTATGACCATGCGGCGGCTGCCTTTGTTGGTCTGGATGTTTTTCGTCAACTCCTTCTTGATTATCATCGCCCTGTCGCTGTTAAACGGGGCTTTGGTGCTGCTAACCATCGACCGGCTGCTGGGCGCATTTTTCTTCAGGCCGGAGTTCGCCGGGTCGGCGGTATTGTGGCAGCATTACTTCTGGGCGTTCGGTCACCCGGAGGTTTATATTATGGCCCTGCCGGCCTTCGCCATTATCTCGGAAGTCATTCCGGTCTTCTCCCGCAAACCCATCTTCGGCTATAGCTTTGTGGCCGGCTCAACCGCCGCCATCGGCTTGCTCAGTATGGGCGTTTGGGCCCACCATATGTTCGCCGTCGGGCTGGGCTTCCCGGCCGACACCTTCTTCCTGGCGACCAGCGCCCTGATTGCCATTCCCACCGGCGTCAAAATTTTTAACTGGGTGGCCACCATGTGGGGCGGCGCTATTCGCTTCACCACGGCCATGCTGTTCGCCATTGCCTTTTTAATCCTGTTCACCATCGGCGGCATTACCGGCGTGATGTTCGCGGCGGTTCCCATCGACTGGCAGCTCACCGACTCCTATTTTGTAGTGGCCCACTTTCATTACGTTCTGTTTGGCGGCACCTTCTTCGCCATAATGGCCGGCGTGTTCTACTGGTTTCCCAAGGTGTCCGGGCGGATGCTGTCAGAGCGGCTGGGGAAACTCTATTTCTGGCTGCTGTTCATCGGTTTCAACCTGACCTTCTTTATCCAGCATTTTCTGGGCTTGATGGGCATGCCGCGCCGGGTGTACACCTACCCGGATTTAGCCGGCTGGGGCGCGATGAATCTCATCTCTTCAATCGGCGCGCTGTTGATGGCGGTGGCGATCCTGGTATTGCTCGTCACGCTGGTTCACGGGCTGCTTCGGGGCGAACCGGCCGGCGACAATCCGTGGGATGCCTGGACGTTGGAATGGGCGACCACGTCTCCGCCGCCGGTCCACAACTTTGACCGACTGCCGCCCATCCGCAGCCGCCGCCCGTTATGGGATGTGGCCCATCCTGACCAGGCCGACTGGCGTCATCCTGAGGCGCGCGGCGGCCCCGACCCCACCGGCGAACCGCACCTGGTCGAGAAGAACAAACTGGGCGTCGGCTTTTTCCTGTTGTCCGAGTCCAACTTCTTCCTGATCCTGATCCTAACCTACGTTATCCTGCACGCGGCTTCGACCTTTGGCCCCACCGCCGCCGATAGTCTCAAACCGCTGGTGGCCGGGATCAATACCCTGTTCCTCATCGCCAGCAGTTTTACCGTTTGGCAGGCCGAACGCGCCTTGAAGCACAGCGTCGCCGGGATGCGCCTCTGGCTGGCGGCAACCATCCTGCTGGGGGTAATCTTTTTGGTCGGGCAGGGCATCGAATGGTATGGCTTGATCAACGACGGCATCGTCATCAGTAGCAATCTCTTCACCGCCAGCTTTTTCACGGCCACCGGCTTCCACGGCTTCCACGTCGTGGCCGGGTTGATCGCCTTGTCGATTGTCCTGGGCTTGGCTTTTGCCCGTGATTACAAGCCCGGTCACTCGCGGGCGTTGGCGGCCATCTCGCTCTACTGGCACTTTGTTGATGTGGTCTGGGTGGTGCTGTTCGCTGTTATTTATTTGGGTATTTATGTATAAGCTGTCGGTCTAAGAAACCCGGTTTCTACTTCTGACGTGGAGAACTAACCGAAAACCCTGGTTTCTTTCCTATGATGTAAAAGCTGTAACAAAATGACGCTTTGGCAACTGCTAACCACAACCTGGCATTGGGAACCCTCGGTCGTATTAGGCTGCGCCGCGCTGATGGGCCTTTACCTGGCGGCGACGCACGGCCAAGTCACCCTGAAGCTGGTCAGCTTTGGCGGTGGCACGCTGCTGTTGTTGCTGGCCCTGTCCTCGCCGCTGGATACCCTCAGCGATCTTTACCTGTTCAGCGCTCATATGGTGCAGCATCTGTTGTTGGTGCTGATTATTCCGCCGCTGTGGCTGCTGGGCCTGCCGGCAGCGCTCACCCGCGATATGTTACGGCAGCCCAGGCTCAACCGGATCGAACGTTTTCTCAGCCGGCCCATGGTCGCGGCGGTGGTGGGCATCGTCACGCTGTGGTTGTGGCATTTTCCGCCGCTGTACGTCGCCGCCGTTCGCCATCTCAGTCTGCATATCGTTATGCACCTGAGCCTGTTAGTCGCGGCAACCATTGTCTGGTGGCCCGTGCTCGGACCGCTGCCGGAGCGCCGCCTGCCGCCGCTGACCGCCGCGCTGTACCTGGGCATCATCTGCGCCGTCGATGGGCTGCTGGGCATCTTGCTGACGTTTGCCCCCCCGTTGTACGAACCTTATTTTTTGCCGTTCGACACGCTGCGCCTGCTGCCGCTCTTGCGGGACCAGTGGGGACTCACGCCCGAAGTTGACCAGCAAATCGGCGGGCTATTGATGTGGATTCCCGGCAGCCTATTTTACCTGACGATCATCGTCGTTATGCTCATTCGCTGGTTCGATAGCACATCGGACGCGGATTTGAGTATGAACGTGACCGTAACTTGATTTGCGCAAGACTGCGAATGATGAAGATTAAGAAAATAAACGGACAACCCGGCGGCCCCCCCAACCCCCCAAAGGGGGGAGCCGAAAATTCCCCCCGCTGGGGGGGGCGGACAGCCTGGGTTGCTATTCTCCCCTCGGTCCCCCCGCGCTCCCCCCCAGCAGGGGGAGGCTGGGGGGGTAGAATGTCCGCCGGCCTCGAAAGTCTGGGACCCTGTCCGCCCTTGAAGCTGGGGGGTTAGGGGCTATTAGCCGGCGGGTCTAAAGTCAGGCTGGCCGACGATAGATACCCCGATTAATTCTTTAAAGTTCATAATTCGCAGCTGATAAAAGAAATGTGTTTTCAACACGTTAAGGGGGAACCAAATAACCTGTTTCAACAGGTTTTCTTTAGCAGCGACCGAATTCATTCGGTTGCTAAAGGAGTTCAAGATGACGACAAACCCACCGGAGACACCCGGACAACCCGACTCTGACTGGATCGAGCTGCCCCCGGAACCGATGCCGAACCCGACCTACTGGCCGATGGTGCTGGCGCTCGGCATTATGCTGCTGGCTTGGGGCCTGGTCACTTCGATATTTATCAGCTGGGGTTGGGATTTTGGTGTTTGCCATAGCCCTTACCGGCTGGATAGGAGAGATACGCCATGAAGAGCACATCCACCTCACCGACTGATCGGCAACCCGACCAACCCGAGCCGGCTGCCCCGACGATGGCTCGCCGTAGTTTCCTGACCAAATTATCGCTGGCAGGCCGGCACTTTCGGCGCGGCGCTGGTTGGCGTGCCGGTGGTGGGGGTTTCTGGTCGCGCCGCTGCTCAAGCAGCCGCCCAAAGTGTGGCGGCCGGTGGGCGCTATCGACAAATTCACGGTCGGCGACACCGTGCTGGTCTCCTTTGAGGATGCCTCGCCGCTGCCGTGGTCCGGTGTCGCGGCCCGAACCGCCGCCTGGCTGCGCCGCGACAGCGAGACCGAATTCACGGCTTTCTCGATCAACTGCACCCATCTGGGTTGTCCGGTGCGCTGGTTGGCCGACGCCAAGCTGTTTATGTGTCCCTGTCACGGCGGCGTCTATGACGATGTCGGCACGAATGTGGCTGGGCCGCCGCCCGAACCGCTGCCGCGTTACCCGGTTCGCGTCAGTCAGGGGCAGGTCGAAATTGAAACCAGCCCGGTACCGATTACCGATTTTAAAGCCGGAGTCCAGTAGGGAGGCATAATGGAGCGGCTCAAACAACTTTGGCAATGGTTCGATGACCGGACCGGCCTGTCCGAGGCGATTGGCCCGATGCTCGCCCATCCCGTGCCGAAAGGGTCCACGTGGGCCTATGTCTTCGGCAGCGCGACCCTGTTTGCGTTCATGTTACAGGTCGTCACCGGCATCGCCCTGGCCACGGCCTACGTGCCGTCCACCGATGGCGCTTACGAGAGCCTGTTATTTATCAGCAACCAGGCGCTCTTTGGTAGCGTCCTGCGTGGGCTGCACAATTTCGGCGCGTCGGCCATGATTATTTTGATCGGCATCCATACCATTCGGGTTTTTCTGTTCGCCGCCTACAAATTTCCGCGGGAATTCAATTGGCTGACCGGTTTGGTGCTGCTGGCGGCCACGTTGGGGATGGCGTTCACCGGCCAGCTCGTGCGCTGGGATCAGGACGGGCTGTGGTCGGTCTTTATCGCCGCGAATATGGCCGGCCGTATGCCTTTTGTTGGCCCCTGGCTGTCCGACTTCATTCTGGCCGGCCAAACTGTCGGCGCAACGACCCTGAGTCGCTTTTACAGCTTTCATGTCTTCTTTATTCCGGCTGTGCTCTTCCTTTTTATCGGGGCTCATCTGTATCTCGTCCTTCGCAACGGTATCTCTGAGCCGCCCAAGCTAGGCCGTGTGGTTGATCCGAAAACCTATCGAGACTGGTACCACGATATGCTCGACCGCGAGGGGGTCCCCTTCTGGCCGGATGCAGGCTGGCGTGACGCGATTTTTGGCGTGATCATCATTGCCATTATATTTCTGATCGCGCTCTTTATCGGCCCGCCGGAATTGGGCAAACCGCCCGACCCCACTAATATCGTGGCCTACCCGCGACCCGACTGGTATTTCCTGTGGCTCTTTGCCGCGTTAGCCTTGCTGCCGGGCCAGATCGAAACTTTCTTCATTGTCATTGGACCGGTGATTATTGCGCTGGTGATGCTCTTGCTGCCCTTTTATGCCAACCGCGGCGAGCGCCATCCACTGCGCCGGCCGTGGGCGATGGCCGTGGTGCTGTTAGTGATCATTATGATCATCCCGCTGTGGTATGCCGGGGCGCGCTCACCCTGGTCGCCCGATTTCGAGGCGGAGCCGCTGCCGGCGGCGGTCGTCAACTCGACCGAGCCGCAAATTCAAGAGGGCGCTAAGTTGTTTCACCAAAAGGGCTGTGAGTACTGCCACACCATCAGTGGTTACGGCGGCCATCGCGGCCCCGATCTAACCACCGTCGGCGACCGTCTATCCGTCAATCAGATGACCTGGCGCATTTTGGGCGGCGCCGATTTGATGCCCGCCTTCGCCTCAACCCTCACCCCGGAGGAGTTAGATTCGATCAATGCCTTCCTCCAATCCCGAACCGCTCAATCGGCCTCATCATCGGAGTCAGCCGCCATTGAGGAAACAAAGTGACAGGTAGCTGACAACGCCTTATGAGGTCAAAGATAATTGAACTCGAACCCGATCCCCGCCGCTGGTTGGTGCTGGCGGCGGCTATTACGGCCGTCCTGTCAACCGTTATGGATGGCGCGGTCATAAGCCTGATTGCTCCGGAGGTCGCGGCAAACTTGAACGCGGATGCGACCACCATCGGTCTGATCTCATCGATCAATGTGTTGATGATAGCTGCCTTCGTCCTGGGCGGCGGCGCCCTGGGCGATGTCTATGGCCGCAAACGCTTCCTATCTTATGGGCTGATCGGGTTGAGCATCACCTCGACCCTGGCCTTTCTGACCCCCAACGCGCTTTGGTTGATTGTGGTCCGGGCGCTGGCCGGGATTATGGTCGCGGTGATCAACCCGCTGGCGCTGGCCATCATCACGGTCACGTTTGATGACCGGGAGCGTCCCCGAGCGCTGGGCTTGTATGGCGCTGCTCTGGGTATAGCCGGCGTTCTGAGCCTCATTGTTATCTCATTTTTGAACCAGCGTTTTGGCTGGCGAACGACCTTTGGACCAGGCGGCCTATTAGCGGTGACGGCTTTGTTGATGATCATCCCCCTTGTGCCCGAGAGTAAGGCGAGCGGCGACAAACAGGTGGATTGGGCCGGCATTCTACTGGCGGCGGCCGGGTTGTTCGGGTTGATCTATGGCATCAACAAAGCGGCCACGCAAGGATTTGCCAGTTCGGTTGTGTTAGCTCCGGTCGGGGTGGGGCTGGTTTTGCTGGTTGTCCTGGTACTGTACTCCAGCAAAAAAAAGGACCCTGCCCTGCAATTGGTTCTGTTCCAAAAGCGGGTTTTTTCGGTCGGCGTTTTACTGTTCGCCGTTCTGGGCTTCGCTTCGATGGGGACCTACTCCCGGCTTTCCGTCTATTTACAGGCCCTCCAAGGAATTTCCCCCCTCCGAGCGGCCCTAACCTTGCTGCCGTACAGCCTTTCCGTCTTCGTCTTTGCCATCCTGGTCGGTGGTTGGGTGGGGAAAATTGGCAACCGTCTCCTGATCACCGGCGGTCTGGTGATGATGGGGCTAGGGCTGGCGGCGATGGGCTTTGTGCTCAATCCCGGCGCCGGGTTTTGGGCCTATCTGCTGCCGTTGGTTTTCATCGGCGGCGGTTACAGTATTTGTAACACGCCCCGGATCAGCGTTGTACTCGGCTCCGCCCCGCCTGAACTGGCCGGTTCCGCCTCAGCCACTAACAATGCCAGTTTCAAACTCGGCGTGGCCCTGGGAATTGCCACCTTGGGCGCCTTGTTCCAGGGTTTCGCCAATAAGACCTACTTTGCCGATCTCGCCGCTATGGGCCTGAGTACGACGCAGATCACCCAAGCAGCCCAAATGCTCCGTGAGTGGCTTAAAGCCAACGCCGGCAACGTGGCGGCCGAGCTTGGTATGACTATCCGGCAGTTAGTTATCGAAATTAGCCATTATCAACATGCCTTCACGGTGGGCGTTTCGCAAGTATTGTGGGTTGCGGCCGCTGTCGTGACCGTGGGCGCGGTGCTGGCTTGGTTTACGTTTGGCGATAACACGGAAGCAGGACGTAGGGAGTAAGAAGGAAGAATAATGGGTGTTCCCCTTAATCCCTACTTCTTACTTCTTATTCGCCGATTTGGATTTCCAGGCGGCAACTTGAGTTATCCTAATAGCTTATACTCCAAATTACTCCCTTTAGTATCTTATCAAGCACATAAAAATCGGTTAAGCTAAACTCGTGTGGTCACGATACGCCTGCACTTGCCGCCGGATACGGCCGTTATGCCCATCGTCGTCGATAATGATAACCAAAAATTAACTGCAAAATTCAATCGCTCCCCACGATAACCGTGGGCAATGTCAGTGGTGATAGGTGAAATACGAAAGTTTTTGGGGTTTGTTTCTAGAGGTGTTATAATTTGGTTCGCTTATCGTCATCTTGACCCCGCTACGATGATTTCAGCCCGCTTTACAACACGCCTTTTGAGCCGCCGCTGGTTATTGGCGTTAAATGGTTAAGAACCATCGTCGCATCCCTTTAACGCTCTGTTACCCTTGAGCGAGAAAGAAAATAATGACTGCAGAAGAAAAACGACTGGAAGAAGATCGAACCGGGCAAGCCAACTGGAAAAAGTGGGGGCCTTATTTGAGCGAACGCCAATGGGGTACCGTCCGCGAGGATTACAGCGCCAATGGTACGGCCTGGGACTATTTTACCCATGACCAGGCCCGCTCACGGGCTTATCGGTGGGGGGAAGACGGCCTGGCCGGTATCTCCGATGATCACCAGCGGCTTTGCTTTGCCCTGGCTTTGTGGAATGGGCAAGACCCCATTCTCAAAGAGAGAGCCTTTGGCTTGACCGGCCCCCAGGGCAACCACGGCGAGGATGTCAAGGAATATTTTTTCTACCTGGATAACGTACCCAGCCACGCCTATATGAAATACCTCTACAAGTACCCCCAGCAAGCCTATCCCTACACTTGGTTGGTCGAGGAAAACGGGCGACGGGGCCGCCTGGACCCTGAGTTCGAACTGCTGGACACGGGCATATTTGATGAAGACCGCTACTTTGATGTCTTTGTAGAGTACGCCAAAGCGGGACCGGAGGATATGCTCATTCAAGTGTCGGCCGTCAATCGGGGGCCGGATGCCGCCCCGCTTCACCTGCTGCCCACCCTTTGGTTTCGTAACATTTGGTCGTGGTCTACTGACGCCGACAAACCCTCGCTGACTTTAACATCATCAGACGGTGGGGTGTACGTCGTTGAGGTCACCCATCCCGAATTAGACCGGTGCTGGCTCTATTGTGATAATCCCCAAGCGCTACTGTTTACCGAAAATGAAACCAATTACCAGCGTGTATTTGGGGGTAAAAATAGCTCGCCTTATGTCAAAGATAGCATCAACGATTACATCGTACAGGGACATTCGGAGGCGGTCAATCCGGCCCACAGCGGCACCAAAGCGGCCGCCCATTATCAATTGACCATCGATCCGGGCCAAACGGCGACCATTCGACTGCGTCTCAGCAACCGCCCAAACTTGCGCAGCCCATTTGGTAAGCAGTTTGGCGAAACCCTGGCTCAACGTAAAAAGGAAGCTGATGCCTTTTACCAGCAAGTTACCCCCTTTGCGTTGTCCGAGGATATGCGCCGGGTCCAACGGCAGGCCTTTGCCGGTCTGCTGTGGAGTAAGCAGTATTATCATTATAATGTTAGGCGCTGGCTCAGAGGCGATCCGACCCAGCCGCCGCCCCCTCCCGAACGTCAATCCGGTCGCAATCACCGGTGGCGGCAACTTTTTGCCGCCGATGTCATCTCCATGCCCGACAAGTGGGAGTATCCCTGGTTTGCTGCCTGGGATTTGGCCTTTCATACCATTCCCCTGGCTTTGATTGATCCTGATTTTGCTAAAAAACAACTGCATTTGTTTACCCGGGAATGGTACATGCATCCCAACGGCCAAATTCCGGCCTATGAGTGGGCCTTCGGCGATGTCAACCCACCGGTCCACGCCTGGGCGGCGCTGCGCGTCTACCAGATTGAGCAGAAGATGTA
This sequence comes from Anaerolineales bacterium, assembly GCA_020634855.1. Taxonomy (GTDB): domain Bacteria; phylum Chloroflexota; class Anaerolineae; order 4572-78; family J111; genus JAGRBY01. The sequence goes on along the minus strand of JACKAU010000008.1, from coordinate 167,093 downwards.
CGGTCGCAAAGATCGATTTTTTCTGGAAGGCGTTTTTCAAAAGCTATTGCTCAACTTCAACTGGTGGGTCAACCGCAAGGATGCTAAGGGTAACAACATATTTGAGGGCGGTTTTTTGGGGCTGGATAACATTGGCGCTTTTGATCGCACCGCCGGTCTGCCGTCAGGCGGCCTGTTGGAACAGGCCGATGGCACCAGTTGGATGGCGATGTTCTGTTTGAATATGCTGCAAATCGCGCTTGAACTGGCCGCAGAAAATCCGGTGTATGAGCAGATGGCGACCAAGTTTTTTGAGCATTTTGTCGATGTCGCCGATGCGATTAACAACATTGGCGGTCTGGCCGAGGGCTTGTGGCACGAAGAGGACGGATTTTATTACGATCTGCTCAAACTCCCGGATGGGACGACCATGCCCTTGCGGGAGCATACGATTGCCGGCTTGATTCCGCTTTGTGCTGTAGCGACCAACAATCCCGAGGTTACCTACAGCCGAGGTGAGTTTCGACAGCGTCTTGAATGGTTTGAGAAGCGTCGTCCGGAATTGCTGAAAGATATTGCCGATATAGGACCATTGTCTGGAGAGACACGGCAGCGAGTCCTGGTGTCCATTGTAAACACCAGCAAAATGCGGCGAATTCTTGAGAAAATGCTGGATGAAGCTGAACTGCTTAGCCCGCACGGCATTCGCTCCGTCTCCCGTTATCACGCCGACCATCCTTTTATCTTTGAAGCTGACGGCCAACAGTTCAAACTGGATTACGAACCGGCCGAGTCGACCTCTGGACTGTTTGGCGGCAATTCAAACTGGCGTGGCCCAGTCTGGTTTCCGCTCAACTATCTGCTGATCGAGTCACTGCAAAAGTTTCACTACTATCTGGGCGATGATTTCAAGGTCGAATGTCCGGTCGGTTCCGGCCAGGAGGCGACCCTCTGGGACGTTACCTCCGAGCTGTCCCGCCGGCTGATTACAATTTTTCTTAAGGATGATACGGGCCGCCGGCCGTTATACGGCAACACGGAAAAATTCCAGACGGATCCACATTGGCGCGACTTAATCCTGTTCAATGAATATTTCCACGGCGACAACGGCGCCGGTTTGGGCGCCACTCACCAGACCGGCTGGACCGGGGTCGTAGCCAAGCTCATCCGGCAATATGGTGAATACACGCTGCAACATAAACCGCCGCAAGTGATTGAGGAAGAAGAATCGGTCATTAGTAGATGAGGAACGCCGAGGCTTAATCTTGATGTTCATTGAATTTGGTCGGGAAACAACGGGCAGACTGGACATAGCCCAGTCTTTAGAGTGGCTGGTGACCAACGGCATCGGCGGCTTTGCTTCGGGCACGGTTGCCAACCTCAATACCCGCCGCTATCACGGCTTATTGCTGGCCGCGCTCAACCCCCCGCTGGGGTGCACCCTTTTACTGGCCAAACTCGATGAAACCGTGGCGTATGACGGCAGCCAGTTCGCTCTGTTTGCCAATCGCTGGAGTAGCGGCCTGGTCGATCCGTCCGGCTATCGGTATGGGGAAAGTTTCCGGCTTGAAGGCACAATGCCGGTGTGGCGCTTTGCTTGTGCTGACGCCCTGTTAGAAAAGCGCATCTGGATGGAACAAGGCGCGAACACCACCTATAGCTTCTACCGGCTTTGCCGCGCCTCCGCCCCACTAACGCTAAGCCTCAAAGCGCTGGTCAACTATCGAGATTACCACAGCCTGACCCATGCCAACGGTTGGCAAATGGACATTGAACCGGCGGCGCAGGGCCTAAAAGTCACCGCCTTTGCCGGGGCCACCCCGTTCTATATTTACAGCGACAAGGCCGCTACGACCCTCGCTCACGATTGGTACAACGGCTTTGATTTGATAATGGAACATGAGCGCGGCCTTGACAGCGCTGAGGACCATCTCCACGCCGCCACCTTGCAGGCGACGCTCTCGCCGGGCGATACCCTGACCGTTGTGGCCAGTACGGAAGCAACGCCAGACATGAACGGACAGGCCGCGCTGGAGCGTCAACGCCAACACGAACAGCAAACGCTGGCGCAATCGCCGCTGAACCACGGCGCTACCCCCGACTGGATTAACCAATTAACCCTGGCCGCCGACCAGTTCATTGTCAGCCGCCCGCTGGCCGACGACCCTAACGGCAAAACCATCATCGCCGGATATCACTGGTTTGGCGACTGGGGGCGCGATACCATGATCAGCCTGCCGGGTCTGAGCCTGACCACCGGCCGGCCGGAGGTGGCCGGGGCCATACTGCGCACCTTTGCCCAATATGTTGATCGAGGCATGTTGCCCAACATCTTTCCCGATAGCGGGGCCACTCCCGACTACAACACCGTGGATGCGACCCTGTGGTATTTTGAAGCCGTTCGGGCGTACTATGCCGCCACCGGCGACAACGCCTTGCTTAAACACCTCTTTCCCGTATTGGCCGATATTATTAGCTGGCATCAGCGCGGCACGCGCTACCAAATTCACGTTGACCCCGCTGACGGCCTGCTCTACGCCGGTGAAGCCGGGGTTCAACTCACCTGGATGGACGCCAAAATCGGCGATTGGGTGGTCACGCCCCGCACCGGCAAAATGGTCGAAGTGAATGCGCTCTGGTACAACGCCCTCGTGACCATGGCCCACTTTGCCCAGCGGCTCAAAAAGCCCTACGGCGATTACCAAACCGCGGCCAAACGGGTTCAAAGCGGCTTCAGCCGATTCTGGAACGATCAACTGGGCTACTGTTACGATGTCATTGACGGGCCGGACGGCGATGACGCCTCGCTGCGGCCCAACCAAATCTTTGCCGTTTCCCTGCCCGAAAGCCCGCTGACCCCGGAGCAGCAGCGCGGCGTTGTTGATAGCTGCGCCCGCCACCTGCTCACCTCGCACGGCCTGCGCAGTCTCTCGCCGGCGCATCCCGCTTACGCCGGTCATTACGGCGGCACGCCTTACCAGCGCGACAGCGTTTATCACCAGGGAACGGTTTGGGGCTGGCTGTTAGGGCCGTTTTGCCTGGCCCATTGGCGCGTCTACCAAGACCCGCCCCAGGCCCTTGAATTTTTGCAACCCCTCGCTGACCAGCTTAGAGCCGCCGGTTTGGGCACACTCAGCGAGATTTTCGATGGCGATGCGCCCATGTTTCCCCGAGGTTGTATTGCTCAAGCCTGGACTGTAGCCGAAACGCTGCGGGCCTGGCATCAAATTAATGGAGTCTAAAGGAGAAAATATTATGCCGCAAAAGCATTACGATGTTATTATTATTGGCAGTGGCGCGGGGGGTGGCACGTTGGCCCGACATCTGGCCCCTTCGGGTAAATCGATTTTGATTCTGGAACGTGGAGGCTGGTTGCCACGCGAATTGGAAAATTGGGATGCCGAAGAAGTGTTTGTGAAGAATCGTTACGTTCCTAAAGAAACGTGGTACGACAAGAACGGTAAATCTTTTCAGCCGGGGGTTCATTACTGGGTGGGTGGGGCCACCAAGCTGTATGGGGCGGCGCTGTATCGGTTACGTAAAGAGGATTTTGGCGAACTGAAGCATTACGATGGTATCTCGCCGGCCTGGCCCATTAGCTACGAGGAAATGGAACCCTATTACACCCAGGCCGAGCAAATGTATCAGGTGCATGGGGCGCGCGGCGAAGACCCCACCGAGCCGCCGGCCAGTGCTCCTTATCCGTTTCAGGCCCTTTCGCATGAGCCACGCATTCAACAGTTGCATGATGATCTGGCCAAGGCCGGCTATCGCCCCTTTCACTCGCCCAATGGGGTAATGCTTAATGAGGCCCAGCCGGAGTTCAGCGCCTGTATTCGCTGTGCCGATTGTGATGGTTTCCCCTGTTTCATTCATGCTAAATCAGATGCGGAAGTACTGGGGGTGCGACCTGCTTTGCAACATTCAAACGTGACCTTGCTAACCAATGCCCTAGTTGAAAAATTGAATACCAACGAGGCCGGTACCGCCATAACGGAAGTGGTGGTGGAACGTAACGGCGAAAAAGAAACGTACCAGGGCGGTATCGTCGTGGTGTCCGCCGGTGCGGCCAACTCCGCCAAATTGTTGCTGCAATCGGCCAACGATAAACACCCCAACGGCTTGGCGAATGGCTCTGATCAGGTTGGCCGGAATTATATGTTCCATAACAGTGTGGCCGTGTTGGCGATATCAAAAGAACCCAACCCTACCAAATTTCAGAAGACGTTGGGACTTAACGATTTCTACTTTGGCATGGATGGCTTTGAGTTCCCGATGGGCAACATCCAAATGGTGGGCAAGTCACAAGGGCCAATGTACAAAGGCGAAAAACCCATCGAGGCCGGGTTGGCCCCGATGTTCACGTTAAACGAAATTGCCAAACACGCCATCGATTTCTGGTTATCAACCGAAGATTTGCCCCAATCGGATAACCGGGTAACGCTGGCCAAAGATGGCAATATCCGGCTCAGTTACACGCCCTCCAATATCAAACCCAAAGAACAACTGTACAAGAAGCTTAAATCCATGATCAACCATTTAGGCATGTTCGAGCATCTTGTCCAGCGTAACTTGTATATGAAAAACGAAATTGATATTAGCGGCGTGGCCCATCAGGCCGGTACCTGCCGTTTTGGCGCCGATCCCAAAAGTTCGGTGTTGGATACCCATTGCAAAGCCCATGAACTTGATAATCTGTACGTTGTAGACACCAGTTTCTTTCCCAGCATCGGCGCGGTTAACCCGGGCTTAACGGCCATGGCCAATGCCCTGCGCGTGGGCGACCATCTGCTGGAGCGCCTGGGCGCTTCGACGCCGGAGAGTTAGGGGCACCCGTGGCGCGACAGACCGAAGTCGGCATTATCTACGCGGCGGGCGTAACCCAGGGAGTGGCCTTGGTCACGTTTCCGGCGACCAGCACTATTTTCACCAGCCCGCAATATTATAACCTGTCCAACACCGCCTTTGGCACCATGTTTCTGCCTCAGGCTGTAGCTGCTATCGCCGCCTCCTTTTTGGGCGCGGAGTTGACCAATCGGCTGGGCATCAAACGGATCTTCCTGACCGGACTGCTGGCCAACCTGCTGTCAATGCTGCTGCTGTTTATCAGCCAGTTTGTGGCCGGGCAGTGGCCGGTAGACTACATCCTGCTGCTCCTGGCGACGCTGTGTTTAGGGACCGGTTTCGGCCTAACCGTGCCGGCGCTGAACACCTATGTAGCCGATTTCTACCCGGACCAAATCGACTCAAAAGTGCTGATCCTCAACGCCTTGCTCGGTTTGGGGACGGCGCTGGCTCCGGTCTTTTCGGCCATCTTTGTCGGCTTAAATATCTGGTGGGGGCTGCCCCTGATGGTGGCGGTCGGCCTGGCCTTGCTCATCTTCTTTAGTCTGAGCCAACCGCTGACCATCAGTGTCGAGGAATCGAAGCCGGCCGGAGGCGCAGCGGATCGGCTGGTAATTCCCTCGGTGTTTTGGATCTTTGCCGCTCTGACCCTGCTCTACGGCATTTGCGAGACGATGTTTGGCAACTGGGCCATCATCTATTTAAACCAGGATAAAGGCGTCTCCGCTCAGACAGCCCAACTGGCCCTAACCACTTTTTGGGGAGCGGTAACAGTGGGCCGGCTGCTAGTCGCCGCGCTTAGTCGGGTTGTCCCGGTCCGTTTGATCTACTTGGTTTTGCCTTTTGTTATCGCCATCGCCTTTCTGACTATTGCTTGGTTACCTAGCGATAGGCCCTGGGCCGGTGTTCTGGCTTACGGTCTCGGCGGTCTGGGCTGTTCGGCCTTTTTCCCGCTGAGTATCAGTTTCGGCCAGCAGCGGATGACGGCTATTGCCGCCTCGGTGGCCGGCGGGTTAGTGGCCTTTTACCAAATAGGCTATGGATTGGCCGCTTTTGGCGTGGGGCCTTTGGAAGAGGCCGCCGGATTGAGTCTGGGCAACATCTACGGGTTGGCCATTGTAGTGGCGGTGGCTATGTTTGCGGTAGCCCTGTTAGCGGTGCGGAGTCGCTCGCAGCCGGTTGAGAGTCTGGCTTAGAAGCAGTTTTAATAAGAGTTACGCACTTGATGTCATTTCGTAGCCGAAGGCGGAGAAATCCCTATAGCATCGGCTTGCCAACATCGGTCTCAGGGATTTCTCGTCGTCCCTCCTCGAAATGACATGCCAACGGCGTAACTCATAACCCAGACAAGCCGGAACCAAACAGAATTTAACGCTAAAGACGCTATAGGCGCAAGAGACGCAAAAGGAAATATAAAAAACGTTTGCGACTTTAGCGTCATTTGCGCCCCTTGCGTTTAGATTTCCGGCTCCATTCTCGCTTTTTTGGTCAGAAGTGGCTTGGGTAGATACTATTTAAAAGATTGGTTCAGTCTAAAAATGGCCAAATATGGGACTGGTAATGGACTGAACCCATGTAAGTCGGTTGGACCTTGATTATGTGAAGGAGAGTTGAAATGGCATTAAACGAAACACCCCAGGATCGCAAACGCGTTGTCGTTGTCGGCGCCGGCTTTGGTGGGTTAACCTGCGCTCGCAAATTATCGGGCCATGGCCTGGAGATTGTGCTGGTCGATCGTAACAATTATACCTTGTTCCAGCCCTTACTCTACCAGGTGGGTACAGCCGCGCTGCATAGAGAGGCTATTGCCGAACCCGTCCGCCATATTATTCAGGACAACAGGGATATTCAGTTTGTTCTGGCCGAGGTGCAAAGTGTAGACCTGACCCAACGCCAGATTGCCACAACGGTGGGGGCAGTTGCCTATGATTATCTGGTGCTGGCCGCCGGGGCTGTGCCTAACTTTTTTGGCAACAAGAGCATCCGCGAAACCGCCTTCGCCCTTAAAACATTGTCTGATGCGGGCCGATTGCGCAACCAGATCTTGACTGTGTTTGAGGAGGCTTCGGTGGAAACAGACGAGGCCAGACGGGAACAGTTTCTGACCTTTGTGATTGTGGGCGGCGGGCCAATCGGCGTCGAGTTATCCGGCGCGCTGGCCGAGTTGGTGCAGAATGTGATGCTCAAGGATTATCACGACCTGCGCATCGGCGATGTCAAAATTATTCTGCTTGAAGCCGGCGACGCCTTGATGAAACCCTACCCCAGATCGTTACAGGATTATACGTTAAAGCGGCTGCAGAAGCTGGGCGTTGAGGTCCGTCTTAATGTGCGGGTCCAAGGCAGCGACGAAACGGGGGTCGTGCTGGCCGATGGCAGCCATATTCCGGCCCATACCTTGGTTTGGGGTACCGGTACTCGGGCGGCAGAGTTAACCGATCACGTAGACGCGCCCAAGGGGCGCGGTGGGCTGATTCAGGTTGGCTCTGATTTTAGCCTGCTGAACCATCCTGAAGTCTTTGCCATCGGTGATTTCGCCGACTACATGTTTGAAGGAAGTCCACTGCCGGGGCTGGCTCAACCGGCTATCCAAGGCGGTGAATACGTGGCCGAAGTCATCACCAAAGTCCGGGAGCAAGGCCAGACCATTGCGCCTTTCAGCTATTGGGACAAAGGCACCATGGCGGTTATCGGTCGCGGTGCGGCTATTGCCAGTGTACCCCGGCCGCAGCCGTATCACGCCGACCGCCATCGCGGCAAGGAACAACGCTTCCTCAATTTGCACGGCTTTCCGGCGTGGTCGGCCTGGTTGGGGCTGCATCTGACCTATCTTGGCGGCTTCCGCAACCGGATGGTGGCCGCCCTGGATTGGTCTTGGGACTACGTCCGCAACGAAAACCAGGATCGGTTGATTACGGCGGTTCGACAAAAGGAAGCCGAATCAGACGACGAATGACATTCAAGGTGACAGTCACTTTTTAACGAAAACGAACGTCCGTTTAGCCCAAATCGGTCGATTTATCACACCCAAGTGACTGTCACCTTTTGAACATAACAAAATCTATTCACACCTCTGGAGATAATCCCAGGGATATCGACAACTAACTAAAAAAGTGAGGTTACAAAATGTCGCTTAAAGGAAAAGTAGCCATCGTGACTGGTGGTAACAGTGGTATCGGTAAGGCGATTACTTTGGCCCTGGCCAAAGCTGACGCGTCAGTGTGTATTGACTATGTCTCGCACCCTGAAGTGGCCAGCGAAGAGGAAAAACAGATTCTGGCTATGGGTGAGCAGGCCATTATGGTTGAGGCGGATGTCAGCAAAGTGGAAGACCTGCAAAGATTGATTGATGAGACCGTGAACGCCTTTGGTCGTCTGGATATTATAGTTAACAACGCCGGAATTGAAACCCGTACGTCAATTCTGGATACCACCGAGGACCAGTACGCGCGGGTGCTGGACATCAACCTGAAGAGCGCCTTTTTTGGCACCCAGTTGGCCGCCAAACAAATGATCAAGCAGGGCGGCGGCGGGCGCATCATCAACATCACCTCCGTTCACGAGGATTGGCCTATGCCGGGCAACACCCCTTACTGCCTCTCCAAAGGGGGCATGCGGATGCTGACCCGTACTGCCGGGGTTGAATTAGCACCTCACGGCATTACCGTGGTTGGCGTTGGACCCGGAGCCGTGGCCACACCCATCAACGTGCGAACCATGCATGACCCAGAGATGATGGCCAAACTCAATGCAGCCATCCCGCTGGGCCGCATGGCTGAACCCAAGGAGATTGCCGATCTGGTGGTCTGGCTGGCCTCAGACCAGGCCAGTTATGTCACGGCCACCACCTTTTTTGTCGATGGCGGTATTATGCAATCCAGTCCTGGGTTGTAAATTTGGAGGGGAACTCATGACTCCCGAATTTTTATCGCGTATTCAATTTGCTTTAACCGCCAGCTTTCACTTTATCTTCCCGCCCATCTCCATGGGTTTGGGCCTGTTGTTGGTCATCATCGGCATCATTTATGTCCGAACCGGCAATCCTGTCTGGCGGCGCGTCTCCTTTTTTGGGGTTCAGATTTATGGACTGGTGTTTGCCCTGGGCATTGCTACAGGCATTGTGCAAGAGTTTGAGTTTGGCACCAACTGGGCCGACTACTCGCGCTTTGTCGGCAATATCTTTGGCAGCCTGTTAGCCGCCGAGGGCATCTTTGCTTTTTTCCTGGAAGGCGGTTTCCTGGGCCTAATGTTGTTTGGCGGCAACCGCTTAGGCCCCCGAATGTGGCTGTTCGCCACGTTTATGGTCACTTTCGGCGCGCATTTTAGCGCCCTCTGGATCCTGATGGCCAATTCTTGGATGCAGACCCCGGCCGGTTATACCATTATGGAGGGGACCAATGGACCGCAAGCCTTTATGACCACCTTCGCGGAAGTGGTCTTCACCCCATCCTTCCTGCCGCGCCTCTTCCACGTCTGGGTGGCCTCCTGGATGGTCGGCGCCTCGCTTATGCTCAGCATCAGCGCCTGGTATTTGCTCAAAAACCGGCACCTCGAGTTGGCTAAGCATATCTTCCAAGTGGCGTTACCGCTCTTTGTCGTGCTGGCCATTTTACAACTCTTTATTGTCGGCGCCCAGCAGGCCATCGAGGTGACCAATCATCAGCCGCTTAAACTGGCGGCCATGGAAGGCTTGTGGGAAACCCAAAGCTGCGCCCCGTTTATGTTGTTCGGCTGGGTTGACGTCGATAATCAAACTACCTATGGCGTGGGTATTCCCTGCCTGTTGAGCATCTTGACCTACTTTAAACCTAGCGCGGTCGTCACCGGTCTGGATTCTTTTGCGTCCGACCCGTGGCCGCCGATTAACCTGGTCTTCCAAGTCTACCATCTCATGGTTAACCTGGGCTTCTTGTTCGTTCTGATCGGACTGGTCGGCGCATTTTATTTCTACCGGGGCCGGCGTATCTATCAAACACGCTGGCTGTTGTGGGTCTTTGTCTTCCTGATCGTGCTGACCGAGGTCGCTACCATTTCTGGCTGGTGGACAACCGAAGTGGGGCGGCAACCGTGGATTGTTTACAATATCATGAAAACGGCCGACGGCGTTTCATCAACATTGACCTCGGGCGAGCTTCTTTTTTCGATAGGGATGTTCGTTGTGCTTTATATCATCCTGGGTATCCTGTTCCTGTTCCTGCTCAATGAAAAAATCCAGCACGGGCCGGCCCCGCTAGAACATATGGAAGAAGTTCCGGTGACGTCATTGCCAGACTCTTTCCGCGAAATTTTCCGCAACCAACCCCGCGCTTAAAGGAAGGGAGTCTAATCTGATGTGGCTTAATGATGTTTGGTATGTCCTCTTTGTGATCATTATCTCCGGATACCTGATCATGGACGGATTTGACTTGGGGGTCGGCATTCTGCACCCTTATGTGGCCAAAACTGACACGGAGCGACGGCTGATGCTAAACAGTATCGGCCCGGTTTGGGATGGGAATGAAGTATGGCTGGTGCTGGGCGGCGGGGCTCTATTTGCGGCCTTCCCGCTGGTCTACGCCTCGCTCTTCTCCGGCTTTTACTTGGCCATGATGCTGGTCTTGCTGGTTCTCATCTTACGCACCGTCGCCATCGAGTTTCGGAGTAAACGCCCCGGCGCAACTTGGCGATCGGTGTGGGATGGCGTCTTCTTCGCGTCTTCGACAGGTATCGCCCTGTTGTTGGGCGTGGCCTTTGGTAACATTATGGCTGGGGTGCCGCTGGATGAACAGGGCAATATCTCGATATCGCTCATCGCGTTGTTGAATCCCTTTGCCCTGCTGGTGGGCATTACCACGGTGATGATGCTGGCCATGCATGGCAGCATTTACGTGGCCATGAAGACCGAAGGTGAACTGCAGACCCGTGTTCGCCAGGTGACCCCCCGCCTGATGGGCATTTTCGTTGTGCTGAACACCCTGGTGGTTGTGGGGACCATCTCCAACCAAAGCGTGATTACGAATCGTTATTTGGACCAGATTTGGCCGGTCATTTTCCCGGCGCTGGCCCTAGCGGCCATGATTGCGGCCTGGTATTGGACTCGCCAGGCCGAAGAGTTTAAGGCGTTTTTGGCCTCTAGTGCGGTGATTGCGCTGCTGCTCTGGGCAGCGGCGGCCGGCCTGTACCCGAACCTGCTCATCTCAACGCTGAATCCGGATTACAATCTGACCATCTATAATGGAGCTTCAGCCCCCAATTCACTGATGGTGATGTTGATCATTGCCCTCATTGGCATGCCGTTTGTCCTACTTTACACCACGGGTGTATATTACATCTTTCGGGGAAAGGTTAAGCTCGGTGGCGAAAGTTATTAGTCCATCAGCATACGGGTAACAAATTGCGTGTCGGTTGAAAAACGAATTCTACAACAATCCCAAGCCGGACGTCAGCGGTTGCTGGGAGCGGTTTTGGTGGCTACTTTGGCGGCGGTATTGCTCATTGTCCAACTCATTCTGATCAGCCAGGTCGTCAACCGGGTGTTTCTGGATGGTTCCGATCTGGCGAAAATGTGGCCGTGGCTGGGTTTATTGCTGCTCTTGGCCCTGCTGCGCGCGATCGTCATTGGGGCCGGCGACATTCTGGCCCAGCACGCTGCCAGCCGAGTCAAGAGCCATCTGCGCCAACAGTTAACCAACCACCTGTTTCTATTAGGGCCGCTTTACACCCGGGCCGAACGCAGCGGCGAGTTGGCCAACACGCTGGTGACCGGCGTTGAAGCGCTGGATGAATACATCAGCCAATACCTACCGGCGCGCAACCTGGCCGGGATTGTACCGGCGCTGGTCTTTGTCGTGGTGCTGGCGCTCGACCCCTGGACATCGCTGGTTTTGTTGTTTGCCGGGCCGATGCTCATCCTGATGCTGGCGCTCATCGGCGGGCGGGCCAAAGCCCTGACCGAGCGCCGTTTTGCCGAGATGAGTTGGATGAGCGCCTTTTTTCTCGATATGATTCAGGGTCTGCCGACTCTCAAAATGTATGGCCGGAGCCGGGAACAGGCCGCGCAGATCGGTGACATCAGCCGGCAGTTTGGCCACACTACGATGGATGTCCTGCGCACTGCCTTCCAAACCTCGCTGGTGATGGAGTGGGCGGCTACGGCGGCTATAGCCATGGTCGCTCTGGAAGTGAGCCTGCGCCTGATGAACGGCATGCTGCCGTTTGATCGCGCCCTGGCGGTGCTGCTGCTAACGCCGGAATTCTTTATGCCGCTGCGCCAAATGGCCCTTAAATACCACGCCGGAACGGCCGGCAAGGCTGCGGCCGAGCGCATCTTCGAGGTGCTGGACACGCCGGAACCTGTCGTCCAACCGGCAGCGTTGGCAACCAATGGCCATCCGGCGGCGATTCCCCACCGCTTCGACCTTGGCTTCGACCATGTCGGCTACACCTACGACGGTCGCCAGCGCCCGGCCCTGAGCAGCTTTTTGTTGACCATTCCCCACGGTCAAACGGTCGCGTTGGTCGGACCGACCGGCGCCGGGAAAACCACCGTTTCAAGCCTGCTGCTCCGCTTTATCGAGCCGAATACGGGTCGGATTACCGTGGGCGGTACAGCTTTGTCGGCCATCGACCGCCGAACCTGGCGGGCGCAGGTGGCCTGGGTGCCGCAGCAGCCCCATCTCTTTCACGGCACCGTCGCCGAAAATATTAGGTTTGGGCGTCCGGACGCCGGGCAGGCCGATGTTGTCGCCGCCGCCCAGGCGGCCTATGCCCACGAGTTTATCCAGGCTTTGCCCCAGGGCTACGAGACTGTGATTGGGGAGCGCGGCGCTCGCCTGAGTGGGGGCCAGCAGCAGCGATTAGCCATTGCCCGCGCCTTTTTGAAAGACGCGCCGGTTCTCATTCTGGACGAAGCAACGGCTCACCTCGATGCCGACAGCGAACGGTTGATCCGGGCGGCGCTGGCTCGATTGGCGCAGGGTAGAACCGTTCTGGTTATTGCCCACCGTCTCCAAATGGCCTATCAAGCGGATCAGATTGTGGTTTTAGAGCATGGCCGGGCCGTGGAGCAAGGTAAACATCAAGAGTTGTTGAATCGGAACGGTCAATACCGCCATCTGGTGGCCAGCTATCAGGGAGGCGCGCTCTGAACACCTTCCATCGCTTGCTTAGCCTCATCGCGCCCTTCCGCTGGTGGATTGCTTTGGCCGTTTTGCTGAGCTTTGGTACGGTTGGCGCCAGCGTCGGCCTTATGGCGATGTCGGCTTACCTCATTTCCAAGGCGACGTTGGTCACGACCGTCACAGACCTGTCGCTGGCCATTGCGGGCGTTCGCTTTTTTGCCCTCGCCCGCGCGGCGCTGCGCTACACCGAACGGTACATCACGCACACGGCCACGTTTCGAATCCTGGCCCATCTGCGGGTTTGGTTCTATGAATCGATTGAGCCGCTGGCCCCGGCCCGGCTGATGCCGTATCACAGCGGCGACTTGCTGGCCCGCATTATGGCCGATATCGAGACGCTGGAGAATTTCTACATCCGGGTCATCACGCCCCCTCTGGCGGCGGCCCTGGTCACGGCCTTGGCTTGCGTGATTTTGGGGTATTTTAATATTTGGCTGGCGGTGGTGCTGTTGCTGTTTCTCCTGCTGACCGGCGTGGCCCTGCCGCTGATTTCGCGCTGGCTGAGCCGGCAACCGGCGACCCAACTCATCACAGTACGCGCCGAGTTGAATGCAATCGGGGTCGATCAAGTTCAGGGGAGCGCCGACTTATTGGCGTTTGGGCAGGAACAGATTTATTATGATCGAACCCGCCGCCTTACCGAGGAGCTCAATCAGGTGCAGGAACGGTTGGCCGTGATTCGGGGCCTAAGCAACGGCCTGGGGGCGCTCTTGACCAGCCTGGCCGGGCTGACCGTCCTCTGGTTGGCCATTCCGTTGGTGACCGGCGGCCAGATTGACGGAGTCTACCTGGCCTTGCTGCCGCTGACGGCCATCGCTAGCTTTGAGACGGTTCAACCGCTGGCCCAAGCATTCCAATATTTGGAGGCCAACCAAACTGCCGGCCGGCGTCTGTTCGAATTGATTGATGCGCCGCCGGAAGTGGCCGAGCCGGCCCAGCCGTCGCCTAAACCGGCCCACTACGGCCTCGAAGTCCGCAACTTAAGTTTCCGCTACAGCCCTGACGATCCCCCGGTTCTGGACGGGTTCAGTTTGAGCCTCAAGGCCGGTGGCCGCGCGGCCATCGTCGGCCCTAGTGGGGTGGGCAAGTCTACGTTGGTCAACCTACTGCTGCGCTTTTGGGAGTACCAGGTCGGGCAGATCTGTCTGGGCGGCCACGAACTGCGCAACTATCGAACCGACGATGTGCGCGATATGTTTGGCGTAGTATCGCAACATACATATTTGTTCAACACCACCATCCGTGATAATCTGCTGTTGGCCAAACCCACCGCCACCGACGCCGAATTGGTGACCGTCTGCCGGCAAGCGCAGCTTCACGACTTCATCGCCGATCTGCCGCAGGGGTACGATACCCTGGTCGGCGAGAATGGGTTGCGGTTGAGCGGAGGTGAGCGCCAGCGGTTGGCGTTGGCCCGAGTCATGCTAAAGGACGCGCCTTTGCTAATTCTGGACGAAGCCACAGCCCACCTCGATGCCGAAACTGAGCAGCAGGTTTTGCAGGCTCTGGATCGGTTCATGGTCGGGCGAACCACGCTGTTCATTTCCCACAGCCCGGCCGGACTGGCCCTATGTGATGAGGTGGTGGATTTGAGCCGTGGGTGTTGCGTTTCAATTGATAGTTTATCTTCGAAGGAGCCGGACTTAGCCTCCGGCACGACAACGAGAATGAAAACCACCGTAGGACAAACTTAAGTTTATCCTACGGATCTTATTTTTAGAGGAGTAAAGCACTATGAGTAAACATCACCATCACCAGACAAAGTCCGCCCACTTTTCGACCAAGCATCTCCTGGCCCTATTTGTCGTCTACGCCTTTTTTATCTTCGTCATTCTGACCTTAGTCGATTTATTCGCACTTGGACTGTTAGGGTTTCTATGGATAACGGTTATTACCGTAGTCGGGGCAGCGATTGCGACCTTTGTTCATGCCCGCCAGGGCCAGGTCACCGACGTTGACGAGATGGCCGATAAATTGTAGCGCAGAGAACAGCCCATCTCATTTACATCCCAAGAGGGAATAGAAATGATTTATGCCGCAATTTGGAGCGCAATCGCCACCGGTACTCTCCTGATTGGCATGGCGCTGGCTTACCGCAATGCCGTGAATCAAAAATGGACCGGCTTAATTATGGCCTTTGGCGTAGGCGCTATCATCAGCGCCACTGCTTATCAGCTTGTATTGGGGCCTCTCATTGAAGTGAAGGGCAACTACTATCTGGTGGCTGTAGGATTGGTCGCCGGAGCACTCACATTTTACTTTGCCGACAAGTGGGTTGATAATATGGGCGGCGCTGAGCGTATGGACTTTGATGGGGCCCAGGCCGGAGGTTCGGGGACCGGTATTTTGCTGGGGTCGCTGTTAGATGGTGTGCCTGAATCGCTGGTGCTGGGCCTCTCTCTCGTCCACAGCCCCCAGGTTTCGTTTGCTTTTGTTTTTGCGGTCGCCATCGGCAACATTCCGCAAGGATTAGGCGGCACAGCCGGTATGCTCAGCGGCGGCTGGCCGCGCCACAAGATCACCCGGCTGTGGCTGGCGGTTTGTGGGTTAAGCATTTTGGCGGCGATGGGGGGGTATGTTCTGGCCACATTGTTGCCTGGCGCCAGTGGGGCCGTGGTTGATGCGTTTGCGGCCGGAGCGCTGTTGGTGATGCTGTGTGACTCTATGGTTCCGGAAGCATTTGACCATGGCGGCAATGAGAGTGGTCTCCTCCTGGTAGGCGGCTTTGCCGTCTCGGTAGCGCTGTCATTGGCCCAACTGACGTCATGAAATGGATCGAATTGGAGATAAATATGGTGGGTCAAATATGACAAGCCAAGCGCCAAGCCAACAAGAGACAGCTGCAGATGGGATATCCCCCGGATTACGCCGGTGGGGCACCCGCAGTTGGCTTTATCTGGGGATAATCCTTTTTATCACGGCCATTGTTGCTTTCTTAAGCGTCATTTCCGGGCTGTTCGTGCCGTCGGTCATTGCCGTGGTGGTAGGGATGCTCACCTATCCTTTGGTTGATATCCTGGCGGCGCGCCGGGTCCCCCCCACTATCGGCAGTGTGCTGGTCATCTTACTGGTACTGGCCGTGTGCATCGGCCTCGCCTGGCTGACGGTGGTCGGCATCGTTAACCAAAGTGAGGAAATGGTGACTCAGCTTGTCGCCGGGCTGACGCACCTGGCCGCCATATCAAATCTGGACGTGTCCCCCGCCCAAATCCAGACAGAGATCATGGACGCGCTGCCGAAGTTGGCTGCGGGTCTGACCTCGGTTGTATTTTCGAGTATTTCCGGCATTATGGGTCTTTTTATGGGGGCCTTTACCGCGTTTTTTCTGTTATTTTATCTGCTGGCCGACTGGCACGGCGTTACCGGTTGGGTGGGTCGCCATTTGGGCCTGCCGGCCGAGTTGGGCGCTAATGTGGTGGGCCAGGCCGTCTCGGCCATGCGCATCTATTTTTACGCGCTGACCGTATCCAATCTGCCGGTGGCGATAGCGGTCGGACTCACTATGTGGCTGCTGGGACTACCACTGGCCTTCCCGGTGGCCCTGATCACGATGGCCACGGCTTATATTCCCTATCTGGGGGCGATTATCTCCGGCGTATTTGCCGCTCTGGTGGCTTTGGGCGCCGGCGGCGTGGCAGATGCGGTCATTATCATCGTGGTCATTACTGTCCTGCAGAACATCGTAGGGCCAATTATTGCCATCAACGTGGCCAGCAACAAGTTTGAAATGAATCCGATTATCACGCTGCTTACCACGTTAGGCGGGGGTATCTTGTTTGGCGCGCTGGGAGCAACCCTATCCGCCCCGCTTACGGCCGTGTTGATCGATGCCCATAAAGAGGTTCAGGCGTATGACGCTAACCTACAGCATTTAGACCCCAATTTCGATGCTTCCTGACCGCCGACCGCCGCTCGTTGGCCGCCAAAGTTCAACGAGCAAGCCGGTTTTTCGACGGTCGGCGGTCAGCTAACGGCGGTCTATCGGCTTAACGGCAATTTTGGAGGCCCGTATCAGTCAAGCTGAAGCGGTGTCCGTTAGCAAATCGGTCGAATCGAAAGCATGTTCGTTAGCGAGACTGATAATTAGGACCATTATGTCATTACTCAAGTTTGAGTCAAAGACCCTTTCGGCGGATGCCGTAGCGGGCTTAACCTTTGCCATCGTCAATATCCCTCAGGGCATGGCCAACGCCATTCTGGCTAATGTGAACCCGGTGTTGGGGTTGTATACCCTGATGATTGCCACCCCCATCGGGGCGTTGGCAACCTCGTCGGTGTTTATGAATGTCTCCACGACCAGCGCCCTGTCGGTGGCCGTGGGCGATACGCTGGGTTCGGTTCCCGCCGCCCAACGCACCGTTCATCTGGCGGCGCTGGTTTTGCTCACCGGCCTGGTCCAACTATTGTTCGGCGTTTTTCGGCTGGGGACCATGCTGCGCTTTGTCGCCAACTCGGTGATGGTCGGCTTTATTACCGGGGTGGCGGCGTTGATTGTGTTAGGCCAAACCGCTGATTTTACCGGCTACGACAGCCCGTTCAGCAACAAAGTCCTGCAACTCCTTGACCTCATCCTGCACTGGCAGCAAATTAACTGGGCCACGTTGGAGATTGGGCTGATAACCATCGCCGTGATTTTGGGGCTGGGGTTAACCCGGTTCAGTAAAATCGCGATGGTGCTGGCCCTGGTCGTGAGCACCATCATTACCGCCGTCTTGAATTTGGAGTCGGTGCAACTGGTGGGCGACATCACTCAAATGCCCGACAAACTGTTCAACTTTGCCCTGCCTAGCCTCAGTGCGATGGCGGGCTTGCTGCCGGCGGCGGCGGCTGTGGCTGTGATCGGGCTGGTGCAGGGGGCGGGCGTGAGCCAGAGCTACCCCAACCCGGACGGCAGCTACCCCGATAACTCCCGCGATTTTGTGGGGCAGGGTGTGGCCAATATCGCCACCGGCTTTTTTCAAGGCATTCCGGCGGGCGGCTCGATGTCCGGCACCGCGGTCACGGTCAATGCCGGGGCCAAAACCCGCTGGGCGAATATTTTGGCCGGTGTGTTTGTCGCGCCGCTGGTGCTGCTGCTGGGTAATTTTGTAATGCGCGTGCCGATGCCGGCCCTGGCGGGCTTGCTGATTGTGGTTGGGTTTCAAAGTTTCAAACCGAAAGATGTGTTGACCGTATGGCAAACCGGGTTAACGGCGCGGATTGCGATGGTTTTGACCTTCATCTCAACCCTGGTGATGCCGCTGCAATATGCGGTTTTTGTGGGCGTCATCGTGTCGATTTTGCTGCACGTCTTCACCTCGTCCAACGTGGTAACGGTGGTTGAGTTCGAGTTGGTTGAGCGCGGTTTCCCCATCGAACGGAAGCCGCCGGCGCAGCTTGAGGCGGGTCAACTGGTGGTGTTGTACGTGTATGGCAATCTCTTTTTTGCCTCGGCCGCGAACTTTGAAGCGCAATTACCCCAGGTGAATCAGGTGCGCAGGGCGGCGGTGTTGTTGATCTTGCGCGGACGGGATGAAATCGACAGCAACTTTGTGGGGGTGTTGCAGCGGTACCAGCAAACCTTGCAAGCCAGCGGGGGGGCGTTGTTTTTGGCGGGCATTGCCCCGAACGTTAAAGACCAATTAATGCGGACCGGACTAAGTTCCCAAATTGGCGAGGACCGTATCTTTCTGGAACAGCCTCAATTGGGCGTATCAATGAATTCGGCCATTTCGGTAGCCCGTCAATGGTTGAATACGGCCCCACAATTGGATGGGCTAGATTTACCTGAGGATAAGGAGGTGTCTATAACCTGATACAACGAAGCGACTAAACTGTAAAGATATACGCAGGGTATCCTGCATTTGAAAACCAATACTCATTCAATATAAGGAGAATTCAAACATGGCAAGTTTAACCGTATGGAAATTCAATTCCCCCGATGGGGCCAAGGAAGCCTTGACCAAACTTAAGGAACTGAACAAGCAGCAATTAATTGTCATCCAGGATGCGGCCATTGCCTCCTGGCCGGTCGGCAAGAAAAAACCTAAAACCCAACAACTGGCCAATATGGCCGGGATTGGCGCACTACAGGGCGCCTTCTGGGGGATGCTGTTTGGCCTGATCTTCTTCATTCCTCTGTTTGGTCTGGCGGTTGGCGCGGCTATGGGAGCATTAACCGGCTCCTTCGCCGATTACGGCATCGATGACAATTTTATCAAGACTGTCCGCGATAAGGTCACCGAAGGGACTTCGGCCTTGTTTCTGTTAAGCAGCAATGCCGTCATGGACAAAGTACAGGATGCCTTCAAGGGCACGGAGATGGAGTTGATCCAGTCCAACCTGTCTAAGGAGCAGGAAGCGCAACTGCAAGCGACCTTTGGCGAAGAATAGTATTTTCACGATTAACTGACGGATTTTTGCTATTCAATAACCTCTACCGTCTGAAAACGGAGATCAGGAGATAGGGAGATTAGGCGATTTATAAAGCCAGTCTCCCCATCTCTAATCTCTCACCAATTTGCATGAGTTATTTGATGGCTGATTCTAAAGGAGGAGTGTGTGATGAAGAAAACAGATTACTGGTATTTGATCCTGATGGGGGCCTTCATACTGATTTTGAGCGGTTGTTCCCAGAGCACTCCGGAGTCGCCCCAAGAGGCCGCGGCCGAAGTCAAATCTCAACTGGCGTTAGCCGGCACCGCCTGGGAACTCGAATCAATCGGCGGGCCGGATGATTTGGTTCCGGTTCTGCCGGATACTCGGTTGAGCTTGAATTACTTCGTGGAGCGCTACGCCGGTTATGGCGGCTGCAACTGGTTCTTGGGCGTTTACGGCACCGACGGCAGCAGCCTGCGTATGCAGACGCCGGCCGCAACCACGATCTACTGCGAATCAGAAGGCGTTGTGCAGCAGGAAGCTACCTACATGACGGCGCTGGTCAATGTGACTGAGTTTAAAATGGAGGATGGCAAGTTGGCCGCCTATACGGTTGAAGACCAGCGGCTGCTGACCTTCAAACCGGCTGAGACGGTTCCATTTGAAGGGACCACCTGGGAACTTAAGTTAGGCTGGAGCGGCGAACGCTGGACGCCGGTCGTCCCCTTATCGACGGTCACGGCCCAATTTGAGGGCGATCAGATGTCCGGGTCGGGCGGCTGCAACAACTACAGCGCCTCCATTGAAAAAGAGGGCGAGCAGTTGACCATCGGCACAGTGACCGGAACCGAGATGGCTTGTACCGACCCCGATGGCGTTATGGAGCAGGAAACCGCCTATTTCTCGCAGCTCTCGTCCGTGGCCGGCTACACCGTGGCCGGCGGCAGCCTGGCCTTGCTCGATGCCAATGGCGAAGCCATTCTGCTGTTCGGCGCGGCTGAATAGGGCAGCGAATGGCCCATCCCCTACCATCTTGGCGCGACACACCCACCAAACAGGCGATTCTTAGTTTTGTCGCCGCCGTGACCGATATGGAACCGGGACAGAGGAGGTGCTAATACGGAAAACCCCATCACCTTTGTTCGATGTGCTTTTCACAACGGAGGTACAAGAATAATCCCGCCCGGTACAATGAATTCACAGCCCGGCGCAATTGATTTATAAGCCCAGCGTAATCCCTTTACCTGCCCAGCGTAATCCCTTTACCCGCCCAGAGTAATTTATTACTAGCCCAGAGGAATCTGATGCCAGCCCAGGGTATTTCGGTGCTAGCCCAGGAGTTTTCGGTATCAGCCCAGGGAATTTCGGTGCCAGCCCAGGGTATTTCAGTGCTAGCCCGACGTAATTCATTGTCAGCCGAACGCAATCATGGTGCGCGCTCGACCCAATCAGTTCACAGCCCGACGCAATTAGTTCACAGCCCGGCGCACTGAGTTTACCCGCCCGACGTAATCAATTCATAGCCCGACGCAATTCAGTTCACAGCCCGACGGAGTCGATTTACCCGCCGCCGCCTCTGAAAATAAAGACCTGGAGCGTCAAAGTTTACTTTGACCCTATTTATGGGTGACAAAGCAAGCTTTGTCGCTCCAGTAGATTTCCCCTATTCTCCCCTACCCCGTCCGTAACGTCACTTGTGATCAGGCATAAAAGAACCGCATCGGGGTGCGGTCCGCCAGCAGGCCATCGCCATTGGCCATAAGGATGAGAAATACGCTTTGCTCAGGGATCCCAGTTTGTCCCCATTCAGATAAACCACAACTGTATTTTGCTCCTTTATACTCCTTTTAGAGGGATGCAGTTTTGACCCAGATCAGCTATTGTAATATTAACACCAAACCTACGCTTTGTGGGTCAAATACCAAAGCTTAAAATCATTATAGGAATGAGGAGAATGAATTATGTGTTGTGCATTTCTGTCGCTTGTTTTACTGGGGCCACGTATATTTGGGGCCTTCTGGTGGATTTTTTCAGCCGGTGCGCTGGCAGCTAGCCTTTAATTGGGGGCGCTCTTTGGTGGATTTGGCCCATACTGGGCCTCTTATTCCTGCCCTGGACGACCATTATGTTTGTCATCGTCGCGCCGGGCGGGTGGTTGGCCTGGATTGGCTGTGGATTGGGCTTATGCTGTTTGCCGATATCGCCTCTTATGGCGGCGGGGCCGGCCGGAAACAGATTCCCGGCTATCAAGGGTATTAGGCATACTTCTAACCAGGGTCTCGCTAATGGACACCCTTTCAATTTGACCGATATGAGCCTCCAAATTTGGCGTTGACCCGGCAGACCACCGCTAGCCGACAGCCGACCGTCGAAAACCGGCTTGTTTGTTGAAGTTCGGCGGTCTACAGTCGGCGGTCGGTGGTCAGGCGGTATTGAAAGCTGGGGCAAATGAGGGTAGAGCTATAGCCGGTCCATCGCTCCGGTTTATTCACGGCGAAATTAGGTGATCTATGGCGTTTAGTTTGGTCCTTGTTGTCGTTGGTCTGATCGGTCTTTATTTTGGGGCGACCTGCTCGTGCGGGGCGCCAGCCGTATCGCTACCACGCTCGGCCTTTCGCCGTTGGCTATTGGGCTGACAGTGGTAGCGGTCGGCACCTCCGCCCCGGAACTGCTGGTCAACTCGTTGGCCGCGTTCCGGGGCGCTAACGGCATGGCGCTGGGCAATGTCATTGGGTCAAACATCGCTAACATCGGCCTGATCCTGGGCATTACCGGCCTCGTGGCGGCCATTACCGTTCAGTCCAGCGTGGTTAAGCGCGATATTCCGATTATGATCGGAGCCACTTTGCTGGTCGCCATCACGACCGCTAACGGTAAGATCGGCCGCATCGAGGGGGCGATTATGGTCTTAGCCTTCATCGCCTACACCACCTACACCTATCGCCAGGCCCATTCAAGCCAGGCGGATATTCCCCTGGATGATGACCTTGATCCGGCCACCATCAAGCGCACTAATGAAATCATCCGTTTTGTGGCCGGGGTGGGCTTACTGGCCGTCGGCGCCCAGTTACTGGTGGTGGGGGCTGAGGATATCGCCCATACGCTGGGGATTAGCGATGTGGTTATCGGCATCACCATCGTCGCCTTTGGTACGTCGCTGCCGGAGCTGACGTCATCGATCACCGCGGCCCGCGAAGGCAAAACCGAAATGGCCTTAGGTAATGTGGTCGGCTCAAACATCGCCAATCTGCTGCTGGTGTTGGGGGTGACCACCTTGATCGCCCCCATCGTGATCGAACCGGGCCAGATGCGGTTTGGTTTTATCAGTGCGCTGGTATTTAGCCTGTTTCTGTTCCCGCTGGCGCGTGACCGGGTCTTTTCGCGGCGTGAGTCGGTTTTGTTGCTCGTGGCTTATCTCATCTTCCTGGCCTTAGTTCTCTTCTGGTTGGTACCGATGGCGCAATCGTAGTTCCAGAGGTGGTTGGCCAAGTAGCCTCGATGGTGCGGGTGGCCGGATGTACTTATAAAAGGATGAATGAGCGGACACACTTTTCTTAGAGATTAGATGTGTTATAATTGAGCCTGCAAAAATCTCTCTCAACCAATTTCTAGCGAGGAGAAATGCAGGTCGAAAACTTTCCGCTGCTGCGCACCAAGCTGTACCGGCCCGGGCTGGCTCCCGGCCATGTTCCTCGACCGCATCTAATCCGTCTCCTCAACCACCCCACCCATCAAAAACTGACATTGGTTTCGGCCCCGCCTGGCTTTGGCAAGACCACGCTGATAGCGGAGTGGTTGCACAGCAGCCCGGTTGCCGTGGCCTGGTTATCGTTAGATGAAGCCGATGGCGACTTTCCCGGTTTTTTCGCTACGCCGTCGCGGCCTTGCAGTCGATCTGGCCGGAGTTGGGCCTTGAGCTGTTGAGTTTACTCCAAGCGCCCCAACTACCGTCGGTCGAATACTTGGCGACCGGTCTGGTCAATGAACTGGCCGACCGGCCCGAACCGTTTATGCTGGTCTTTGATGATCTCCACCTGGCTGAGTCAAGCCAGGTTAACCAATTTCTGGAAACGGTGCTGGCCTATCTCCCCATCAAGGTCAGTTAGTATTCATTACCCGCACCGATCCAACCCTGCCGCTGGCCCGGCTGCGGGCCAGGAGCCAGATGGTCGAAATCCGAGCGACTGAGCTGCGCTTTAACCCGACCGAGATCGATGCCTTTCTGCGGCGAGCGCGGCTTAAGGCTGTACCTTCGCCCGAAACGGTGGCCGCGCTGGCCGAGCGGACGGAAGGGTGGGTGGTCGGGGTGCAGTTGGCCTCGCTGTCGATGCCCCATCAGCCTGATCCGGCCGCCTTTGTCAAGCAGTTTACCGGCGCCGACCGGTATGTGATGGAGTATCTGGTAGATGAGGTGTTGACCCGGCAGACGCCTGAGGTGCGCGCGTTCTTATTGCGGACCTCAATTTTGGATCAGTTTTGTGCGCCGTTAGGTGAGGCGCTGATGGCGGTCGCGTTGGACGATGCGGCGGCGCCAGCTTTGGGCCATGATCGCCCGGCCCACAACGGGGACAGATTAGTGGCCGGAGCGTTATTAGAGACCGTTAAACAGGCCAACCTATTTCTGATACCGTTGGATAGCGAGGCCGGTTGGTATCGATATCACCATCTGTTTCGATCGCTATTGCAGCACGGGCTGAATTTGCACTACAGCGGTGAGGTGACGGCGGCCTTACACGCCGCGGCCGCTCGTTGGTTGGCCGACCATGGCTTAATCGAACAGGCGATTACCCATAGTTTAGCTGCGGGCGATGCGCTGCCGGCGATCCGGCTGATTGAGCAGCACCGGCACGCGCTCGCAAGCCGGGACGACTGGCCGACGCTGGAGGGCTGGCTGGAGCTGCTGCCCGAAGCCGTTATCTGGCAGCGACCGGGTCTATTGTTGGCTCAAGCCTGGTTGGCCTTTTGAGAGGTCAATCATTCAATGTGGTTGAAACGCGTCTCAAGGCGGCTGAAGATGGCCTGACCGGCCGCGCCCGGCCTGAGACGGAAGAGGATCAACAGGCTTTAGCCGGTGAACTCGATGCGCTGTGGAGTGGGGTCTACTATTTTAGAAATGAACCGGAATCATCAATAGTTTGCGCTCAACGGGCGCTGGACCGGTTACCGGAGACGCTGGCTTACCTGCGGGCATTAGCCCACAACTTCTTAGCTTTTTCGGGGCGGCTGGTGGGGCAGGCGGCCCAAAGTATTGACCGGCTCAGGCAAGCCTTGGATACGACTGAGCTGTCTTCGATGAATGTTACCGGCCGGCTGCTCAACAGCCTGATAACCACCTATGCCACTCAAGGCGCCCTGCGGCAAGTCGCCCAAACGAGCGATACCCTGTCAAAGATGGCCGCGGCCAACAATGCAGTTTTCTGGCAGCAGTGGGCCTACCTGTATTTGGGGTTGAGCCATTATGAATGGCATCAATTGGAAACGGCTGCCGGTTATCTAGCCCCGATCGTTGACAGCCGCCATTATGCCACCGGGTTGCAGTACCGCGAGGCCAGCGTCTATCTGGCCCTCACCTATCAGGCGCAGGGCTGGCCAGATCAGGCCAACCAGGTCCTGGAGCGGCTCCGTGACTGGATATTCAAAACATCGAATACCAGATTTCTGCCCCAGTTGACCTCATTTCAGGCTCGCTTGTTGTTAGCTCAGGGGCAACCGGCTGCCGCTATGACGCTGTCTGAGTCAATTGAGCTTGATGTTAATAATGAAGAATTTATGGCCGCTGAAAGCTCAGGTCGCACGCGCGCCAAACTCCTGTTGGCCCAGGGTACAACCGCCAGTCTGGAGGCCGCCGCCCGGTTAGTGCTCCAACTGCTGCAGGTTGTCGACCAGCAGCACAATCTGTGGCGCAAGGCAGAGGTATTGGCCTTACAAGCCTTGGTCTATGATGCTCAAGGCTTGCGCGCGCCGGCCCTGATCGCCTTAGAAGAGGCGATCGACCTGGCCCAAACCGGCCAACTGATCCGCACCTTTGTCGATTTGGGACCGAACTTACTCCCGCTATTGCACGAGTTGAGGGCTCGAACAAGCAACCCGGCTTACATCGACCAAATCCTGGCGGCTTTTCCCGGTTCGACAGCGTCGAAACCGCCGCTCCATGAACTCATCGAACCGCTAACCAAACGTGAACTTGACGTATTAGCCCTGCTGGTTCAACGCTACACCAACAAAGAGATTGCCGCTACGCTGGTCATATCCCCGTTGACGGTCAAGAAGCATACCGCCCATATCTACCAAAAATTGCAGGTCAATGACCGTCGGGCGGCAATGACCAGAGCCAAGGAATTAAAATTGTTTGACAACGAGCGTTAGGCTATGGGTTAAAGGGTTATTATCAGCATATTTATTGCCTCGATATACCCCCTTAATACTCCCTTTGGTGGGTTACCGGCCGTATAAAAATCAGGTATGATTGATACGCGGTCATACGGCACGCTGATCAACATTTTGAGTCTGCATTTGAAGCTGGGTGTTGCCCCTCTTTCCATTACTCTCCACAACGATAACCAAGAAGTTAACTTCAGAAATTGGTCGAAAGCTAACCAGGAATAGCCGGCTCCAGAAAAAGTTGCCGCCATGCTACCACCATATTGCCTGGGCGGGGTCAACTTTGCTTTTCCGGCGCTTACCCACGGGCAGAACATCGGCTTGAGGCGGGCCAAGCCCGGCGCCCTGTGGTGCGGGGCCGCTCGCAGACAGGTAAAACTCGATAGCCAGAAATGGAGACGTTTAATTGGATGCTAATAAAATACCGACACCCCAACCCATCGACCTAATCTATCCCGACAATGCGCCAGAGGCCTTTCACCTGCTGGCCAAACCGACTGGGGCCATCTGCAACCTGGATTGCGCCTACTGCTTTTTCCTGGACAAGGAACACCTCTACCCCGGCAGCCAATTCCGTATGACCGACGAGGTGCTGGAGCAGTACATCCGCCAGTTGATCGAGTCTCACCGCGCCGATCAGGTGACCATTGCCTGGCAAGGCGGCGAGCCGACGATTATGGGCCTCGACTTCTATCGCCAAGCGATGGATCTGGCCGAAAAATACCGCCGGCCGGGCATGACCTTTCTGCATACGATGCAGACCAACGGTACGCTGCTGAATGATGACTGGTGCGCCTTCTTCAAAGAACATAACTTTCTCATCGGCATCAGCATCGACGGCCCGGCCGAGTTGCACGATATTTACCGGGTGGACAAAGGCGGCCAACCGACCTTCGATAAAGTTATGCGCGGCATCCGGCTGCTGCAAAAACATGGCGTCGAGTTCAACATTCTGACCACGGTCAACCGGGTCAACGGCGATTATCCGTTGGAGGTCTACCGCTTCATCCGCGACGAGATTGGAGCCGACTGGATGCAGTTTATTCCGGTGGTCGAGCGAATCAATGAAAACGGTCTGACTCTGTATCAAGAAGGCAACACCGTCTCTGATCGCTCGGTATTGCCGGAGCAGTTTGGTCGGTTCCTGAGCGCCATCTTCGATGAGTGGGTGCGGCGCGATGTCGGCCGGGTTTATGTCCAAACCTTTGAGGCGGCCATCCGTAACTGGGTAAGCATGCCGTCCTCCGGGATGTGCGTCTTCAACGAAACCTGCGGGCAGGGGCTGGCCATCGAACACAATGGCGACCTCTATGCTTGCGATCACTTTGTCGAACCCAATTATCATCTGGGCAACATCCGGGATGAGCATATGATCGAATTGGTCGCCTCGGAGCCGCAATTGCGGTTTGGGCAAGACAAGAGGGATACCCTGCCGCACTACTGCCTGGAGTGCGATGTGCGGTTTGCCTGCCACGGCGAATGTCCAAAGAACCGTTTTATTGAAACGCCGGATGGCGAACCGGGCCTGAATTATTTATGTGCGGGTTTTAAACAGTTCTTCCATCACATCGATTATCCGGCCAAAATTATGACCGGCCTGATCCGGCGAGGTCGACCGGCGGCGGAGGTGATGCCCCTTCTGGCGGCAGAAGAGGCCAAATTCAAGGCGGCATTGGCCCAGGCCAACCGCAACGATCCGTGTCCCTGCGGCAGCGGGCGCAAGATCAAGCAGTGTCATGGTCGGCCGCAATTAAAATCTCCTCCCCGCAAGCCGCTGCCCAAACCGGAACAACGCTCAACGCTGCCGTTGCGGCTACCTGAGTAGGCGGTCGATAAAGGCCGTTGTAAACCCGGACTATGTGAAGGAGTCCGACAGTCTCAAATGAGACGACACCGGAAATGAAAATCGTGTTTTACCCTCACCCCGTCGCTGGCGCGACTCCCCTCTCCCTCAGGGAGAGGGGTTGGGGTGAGGGCTATTTTCAAGGGAGGTGAGATCAACATAATTGTTAGCCCTTGAGGCCCGTCAGCGCTTGAAAATGTGGATGTAAACATTCAATAAAGGAGATTTAGAATGCCCAATGGAAGGCCCAATATCCTGGTTATATGGGGTGACGATATCGGTATCACCAACCTAAGCTGTTACAGCGACGGGTTGATGGGTTACCGCACCCCCAACATTGACCGTCTTGCCAACGAAGGCATGCGCTTCACCGACTCGTACGGCCAGCAAAGTTGTACGGCCGGTCGCGCCGCCTTCATTACCGGGCAAAGCCCTTATCGCACCGGACTCACCAAAGTCGGTATGCCGGGGGTTGATATCGGTCTGCAAGCCGAAGATGCAACTATCGCTGAACTGCTCAAGCCGCTAGGCTATGCTACCGGCCAGTTCGGCAAGAACCATTTTGGTGACTTGAACAGATATCTGCCGACAGCGCACGGCTTTGACGAATTTTTTGGTAATCTTTACCATCTGAATGCTGAGGAAGAGCCGGAGAACGTTGATTATCCGTCCGAAGTAGATTTTCCCAATTTCCATGCGCGCTTCAAGCCGCGAGGTGTCATTCATTCCTGGGCGATCGACGAGGATGACCCCACTGAGCAGCCGCGTTGGGGCCGCGTCGGTAAGCAGAGGATCGAAGACACCGGCCCCCTTACCAAGAAACGAATGGAAACGGTCGATACGGAACTGCTGCCCGTGGCCAAAGATTTTATCCGCCGTGCCCACGAGGATGATCAGCCGTTCTTTGTCTGGTTCAATACGACCTGGATGCACTTCCGGGTTCACCCCCCCGAAGAGATTTTGGGGCAGGCCGGCCGCTGGCAGTCGTTCTATCACGATACAATGGTCGAACACGATAAACATGTCGGCGAGATGCTGGATTACCTGGACGAACTTGGCATCACCGAAGATACCATCGTCATCTACAGCACCGACAATGGACCCCATATGAACTCTTGGCCGGACGCGGGGATGACTCCCTTCCGCAATGAAAAGAACTCTAACTGGGAGGGCGCTTTTCGCGTTCCGGAATTGATCCGTTGGCCAGGTAAAATTCCGGCCGGCGTGGTTTCCAACGAGATTATCGCTCACCAGGATTGGCTGCCGACCTTGTTGGCCGCCGCCGGCGATCCAGACATTAAGGAGAAGTTGAAGCAAGGCCACCAGGCCGGTGATAAAGAATTCAGGGTACATATCGACGGCTATAACTTCTTACCCTACCTCACCGGCGACGAGGAGAAGGGGCCACGGCCGGGCTTTATCTACTTCTCGGATGACGGCGAACTGGTTGCCCTCCGTTATGACAACTGGAAACTGGTCTTTGCCGAACAACGCGTGGCCGGTACGCTGCGGATATGGGCTGATCCATTTGTTCCTCTGCGTGTCCCGAAATTTTTCAATCTGCGCACCGATCCCTACGAACGGGCAGACATCACCTCTAATTCGTATTACGATTGGATGATTGATCACGTGTTCTTGCTTTACGCCGGACAGTCAATCGTTGCCCAATTCTTGGCTACATTCGTGGAGTTTCCGCCTCGGATGAAACCGGCCAGCTTCTCTGTCCAACAGATTCTGGACAAGATGGAGCAAAGTATGCATGGCGCCGGTTAGGTACCGCCATTAATCCCGGGTCTGGTTTCCAACCGGGAACCAGACCCGTTTTTCTCAACAGGTCAGGTTATGAAAACTCAAGAAGTTACCCATTCGATGGTTGCTGACCAGGTGCGTGAGTTCTACGACAAGCATCCTTATCCACCACCGGTGACCAGTCTCGATAAATATCGCGCCCGCTGGGAAGATCAAGCGATACGCCGCGCCGATTTTCACCTGTTCTTTCCGGACAGAGCGTACCAGGCTGATCAGGCGATCCTCGTGGCCGGCTGTGGCACATCTCAGGCGGCAAAATATGCGCTGCGCCAGCCTGAAGCGCATGTGGTTGGCATCGATGTTAGCCAGACCAGCATTCAGCAGACCGCAGCGCTCCGGCGCAAATATAAACTGAATAACCTGGAACTGCGCCAGCTACCCATCGAACGGGTCGGCGAACTGGAACGCAGCTTCGACCGCATTGTCTGCACCGGCGTCTTGCATCATCTACCTGATCCGGATGCCGGGCTGAATGCCTTGCGCCAGGTACTCAAACCAGACGGCGCAATACACGTGATGGTTTATGCCACCTACGGCCGCAGCGGCATTTATATGCTGCAAGACTATGCCCGCCGGCTGGAACTAGGCCATACCGATCAGGAAATCAAGGAGCTTGCGGCGACGCTGATGGCCTTGCCGCTCGATCATCCTTTAGCCCGCCTGCTGGGCGAGTCGCCCGATTTTCAACGCAAAGACGCCCTGGCCGACGCGCTGCTCAACCCGGTGGATCGGGCCTACACCGTGCCGCAGTTTTTGGAATTCATTGAACGCTGCGGCTTGACCTTTGGACGCTGGTACCGGCAAGCGCCCTACCTGCCCCAGTGCGGCGCGCTGGCGGCAACACCACACAGCGCCCGGTTAAACCAACTTCCTAAGGAGGAGCAGTACGCCGCTGTTGAATTATTCCGGGGGACGATGGTCCGGCATAGTCTGATCGCCTATCGGGCCGATGGGTCGCTAGACGGCGAGTCAATCCGCTTCGATAATGATAATGAGGAATGGCTGAACTACGTCCCCATTCGCCTCCCCGAAACCATCAGGGTAACGCAGCAACTGCCGCCTGGGGCTGCGGCCGTACTCATTAACCGCTCTCACACCTACCCCGATCTCTATCTCCCGGTCGATGCGTTGAAAAAAAAGCTTTATGACGCAATTGATGGTCAGCGGACAATTGATGACATTATTGGCGGTTCGGCAGAAGTCGAACGCGGTCAACAAACCGATCTCCGTCGGTTTTTCCAGACGCTCTGGCAGTACGATCAGGTAGTTTTTGAAACAGAATGTAATCACTTGAAGAGTACAGATGACGAGATTAGGTAGCCGCTAAAGGCCTGACGAAGAGTGTTCTCCCTATGAAACTGGCATAGTTGAAAGAAAAACCAGGCCTTAAATACTCCTTAGATACACCCTATTGCGGGTTACCGGTCGGATAAAATCGATTTATAGTAGTTTTAGGCAACCTATAATCAATCTTTTCTTTATAGGCCCTGTTTTATAACGAAAATGGGTATCCAAACTGAATTTGGACACCCGGTGCTCACACAGTTTTCTTTCTGGTTCCCAAACCCGGTTTGGGAACCGGTAAAATAATCATAGTGTAGTTGAAAGGAGACAATACAAATGTTAGGTCGAGAACGAAGACAAGAGCGGCGCGAGCAGCGCCGAGAAGATCGCCAGGAGTTTGGGCGAGGCGGCACAGCTACCCGCTACAAGATGCGCCAGAAACTGATCGCGTTTGGCGATGATTTCTGGATTGAGAACGAGGACGGTGACAAGGTTTACAAAGTTGACGGCAAGATGCTGCGGGTACGCGATACCCTATTTTTTGAAGACCGCCAGGGCAACCAGCTTTGCAAGATTCAGGAGCGAATGTTGCGGATTAAGGACAGCATGGAGATCGAAGGGCCGAACGGCGAACGGCTGGCCATGGTTAAGAAAGCCTTGATTACGCCGTTGCGTGACCGCTGGGTGGTGAAGATAGGTGATGGCCCGGACTTGCAGGTTCAAGGCAACATCTTGGACCATGAGTACGAAATCGGTGAAGGTCGAGATAAGATCGCCGAGGTGTCCAAGAAGTGGTTCCGTATTCGTGACAGCTACGGCGTACAGATCGAGCCGGGCCAGAATGACGTCCTCTTGCTGGCGGTAACCGTCGTCGTCGACATGATGGCTCATGCTGGAACGTAGAACCTGCTAAGGAAAACGCCGTAGGCTGGGGGGCATGGGGGTAACTCCCCAACTCCCCCCTTTTCCTTACCGTAAGAACGATGCCTGGCATCGTGGTATGCTAAGTTCGATAATTAGAGCCGAGCATGTCATTACGCAGCCGAAGGCGGAGAAATCCCTTAGGCGTAGCTATAAATGAAGCATTCGTAGAGGGAAATTGGTGTTGTCGCTTCAAATCTTGCCTGCCAGACAACTTTTTAATGTATTGTCACAGGGATTTCTCCGCTAGCGCTGCGAAATGACATGAAGGACATCAAGTTCCGAATTCAGGTCAGTAATAATGAGGGAAAGCAACCTTCCAGTTTTAAGCAGCTTTTAAGAAGTTTTTAGGGGAATTTCAAGAAGTACTTGATATTATGAGTGAAACGAGATTCAGTCCGTCTTGTTCGCGCCTTATCAAGTTAATGTTTTACCCGCTTTATCGATAGCTAGCTTACGTGAAATTTTGCGAACGGCTACGCCTCTGCCTCAATTTTCACCCATCGAATTCACCCACCTGATCATTCAACATCTTGACAACCGTATTCGTTTGCGTATCTCATTTACGCCAGCAACCAAGTCCTTAAATGTGACATTATAGAAGTAGACCTATTCCGCTCAACACAACATTATAAAAAAAGGAGATAACTTATGAGTTTAAATGTAACGGAACTCTATGGCGTTACCCCGGAGATTGCCTCGGCCTTGAAATCGGCGGGGTTAACCGATTCCGACAAGCTGCTGGCGGCCGTGGCCCAGCCCAAAGATCGGACGGAGCTGGCCAAGAAGCTGGATATCGACGCCCGGGCTTTACTGGAACTGGGCAACCGGGCCGACCTGGCCCGCATCAAGGGCATTGGCCGGGTTTATTCCGATCTGCTGGAGTTTGCCGGGGTCGATACGGTGGCCGAAATGGCTACTCGCAACCCCGATAACCTGTTGGCCAAGATCAACGAAGTCGCCGCCGAACACAGCGTGCAGCGAACTCCCACCGCTACCGAGATAGCGGATTGGGTGACCCAGGCCAAAGGATTAGGCCGGGGTATTTTCTACTAAGGCTGACCCCAAACAATCAACACTGATAGAGAAACCAACTGAATATTGGCCAATGCTCCCGCTGGATAGCCATATCCAGCGGATGCGGGCCAGGATGGATCCATCCTGGCTGAGCGAAATATTGGCTCGTCTATGCGTATAGGCGGTTCTGGCGAATGACCGGCGAAGCGGTTATGGGTTTAGAATCGCCTGTCTTATAAATTCATTTATATAAATTAGGAGAGGCTTATCATGGAACCATTTATTAATCAAATTTGGAGCACCGTAGGGGGATTCTTGCCAAGTCTGGTGGGAGCGATACTGGTCCTACTGGTTGGGTGGCTGATTGCCTTGATCGTGTCCTGGGCAGTGGGGGCAATTTTGAACCGAACCTCACTGGATAATCGGCTAGCTCGTTCGATGGGTTTGGAGAAACGGAAATCTAATCTCAAGATTGAACCGATTATTACCACCGCCGTGTTTTGGCTGATCATGCTTTTTGTGTTGGTGGCTGTTTTCCAAATCTTAGGCTTGACCATTATCACCGAACCGTTAAACGGGCTGCTCAGTACAATTTTTGAGTATGCGGCCAACATTGCCGCGGCCGGGGCGCTGCTGCTGCTGGCCTGGATCATTGCGACGGTGGTTAAGCTGGTGGTCTCTAAGCTGTTGGGAGCTACCAGTCTCGATGATAAATTGAGCAATCAGGCCGGGTTGACCCAAGAAGGGCAAACGCCGTTAAGCGAACTGTTGGCCAATGTTCTGTATTGGTTCATCTTCTTGCTCTTCTTGCCCGCTATTTTAGGGGCGCTGGGTATGCAAGGGCTTTTGGAGCCGGTTCAGGATATGATGACCACGGTGCTGGGGTACCTACCCAATGTCTTTGCCGCCATCGTCTTCATCTGGTTGGGCTGGTTGATTGCCCGCATTATCCGGCAAATTGTGGTCGGTTTGCTGTCCGCCGCCCAGGTCGATGGGTTAGGCGAGCGGGTTGGTATAAAACCGCAGGAGGGTGGCCAATCGCTTTCTGAAGTGATTGGTACCGTTGTTTACGTTCTGATCCTCATTCCCGCGATCATCGCCGGCTTGCAGGTGCTGCAAATTTCGGCCATCTCTGATCCGGCCACCGAAATGTTGACCACCTTGCTTCAAGCGATCCCGGCGATTTTTGGCGCGGCCATTGTTCTGGCCGTGACGTATGTCATTGCCCGGCTGGTATCGGGTCTGGTAACGACGTTGCTCAAAAGCATTGGCTTTGACCGGGTACTGGGCTTAATCGGTTTGGGCCGAGACCCTGCGGAAGGCGGCTGGTCCCCCTCTGATGTCGTGGGCTACCTGGTCTTGGTTGGCCTGATGCTTTTTGCGACCATCGAAGCCGCCGAGATGATGGGCTTTACCATCTTCTCGGTGATGGTGGCTCAATTCCTGGAATTTGCCGTTCAAGTGGTTCTGGCTGTAATTATCTTTGGCCTGGGGCTGTACTTGGCTAATCTGGCCTACCGAGTCATTTTAAGCACGGTCAACAATAACGCGAACCTGCTGGCTCAGAGCGCGCGCGCCCTCATTATCGTCTTTGTCGCGGCGATGGCTTTGCGGCAGGTCGGCGTGGCCGAAGATATTGTCAATCTGGCCTTTGGTTTGTCGCTGGGCGCTATTGCTGTAGCCTTTGCCCTGGCTGCCGGTTTAGGCTCGCGGGAGATTGCCGGGCGTGAAATAGACAGCTTAATCAGCAAAATACGCTCTGCCGATAAGAGTCAACCACCGTCTCGCTTGACCCCACCTTCATAGATTTATAGCTCATGTAAAGGGAGTATGATAGTCTCTGGTGAAAATAGCACCGAGAATGAAAATTAGGAATTAGGAATCAGGTATGGGGTATTAGGCTTTCCCTGATTCCTAATTCCCAACCCTTAATTCCTATTTTTAGAGGTAGTTGTTGGATGGATCAAAACCCAATGCCATCGCTCAAATTAATTGATCGTACGCTTTATCTTAACGGTAATGCAGAGCCTATTGACTTGTCGCCTATGGAAGCGCGACTTATGGCCACGCTGCTGCGTTATCCCAATCAGACTGTCAGCCGGGCGACAATAATGCACGAGGTCTGGCAAACCGATTACTTAGAGGACACCCGCACCCTGGATGTGCATATTCGCTGGCTACGACGCAAAGTCGAGTCCAACCCATCCCGCCCTCGACGCATCATCACCGTGCGTGGGGTCGGTTATCGCTTACATATTTAGATTTTAATTTAGATTTCAAAGGAGCAAAATGAAACTTTTACTGCGTATTTTAATCAATGCGGTTGCCATCTGGCTAACCACTCTGCTGCTGTCCGGGTTCAGTTTTGCCGGCGGTATCTTTAATCTCATCATCGTGGCCATCATCTTTGGGCTGGTCAATGCCCTTATCCGGCCCATCGTCAAATTGTTGACCCTACCCATCAATATCTTAACGCTGGGATTATTTACCCTGGTCATCAATGCCCTGATGTTAATGTTAGTGGTCTGGTTCAGCGGCGCTTTAAGTCTGGAAGGCGGACTGTTCGCCAGTTTCTTCACCGCCTTTATCGCGGCCATCATCATTAGTATTATCAGCACGATCTTAAGCTGGATTCTACCGGACTAACGCCCGCCAGCCCTGGCCAGATCGGTGATGCGTTGGGATGCCGCGAAAAAGCCGAGATAGGTCTGGGATGCTAGACTTGAAACTCGCCCCAAAACTGCAATGCTCCTTGATCAGAGCGTGTCAATAGCGCAAATGACGAGGAGCTTTTATAATATAGGTGAGTTTATGGGGGTCAGATCAAGAAAGGGCTGCATTTGACCTAAAATGTGGCTAACCAGCGGTTGACTAACTCAATAAAACTCCCTGACTCTATAAACTCTATAAAATCCAATAATATTCCAAGCCATAGGAGGCTATTCATGATCAAAGGACCCGTCGAGTATGTTGTCATCTCGTTTGAGGGTAATCACTTTAAAGGCGAGATCATCCCGGCGCTCAAGGATGTGGTCGACAAGGGTATTATCCGCATTATTGACCTGGTCTTCATTCGTAAAGATGAAGATGACAGCATCACCATAATTGAGCTTGAGAATCTGGAGGATATCGTTGGCGATCAATTTGACCCGTTGGTCGAAATGGTCAGCGGTCTGGTGGGGGATGAGGATGTGGCGCTATTCGCTCAAGCCCTGGAGCCGAACAGTTCGGCCGCGGTAATACTTTTTGAGCATTTATGGGCGATCGAGTTGCGCGAGACTGTAGTGCGCGCCAATGGAAAATTGGTGGCGAATGGTCACATCCCCCTGGCCGCCATTATGGAACTTCTAGACGCGTATGGTCAATCCGAGTTAGAATAAAATTCTATTTAGGGTTTAGGTAAAACGGCTAAATAAAACCAATCAATTAACGAATAGATCAAAAGAACAGGAGTGGATATCATGCCAATTGGAAGAAGACGACGAGGTCCTGTAGTGGTTACCCGTGGTGGTCGTCCAGGGCTAGTAGGTACGATGGCCCGCACAGCGGTGATTACCGGTACAGCCACCGCCACCCACCGAGCCGTGAGTGGGATGATGAGCGGTGGTGGTGGTGGTGGTGGTTCGCAGCAGGCCGCCGACCAGCAACAAGCCGCCATGGAGCAGCAGTACATGGCCGAGCTTCAGGCCCAACAAGCCGCCGAACTTGCGGCGCAACAGCAGGCGCTGGCGGCCCAAGCCGCTCAACAGCAAGCGTTGCCGGCCCCGGCCGAACCGGCCGGCGATAGTTTCGACGAACAACTCATCAAAATCCAAAAACTGTCGGCGATGAAAGATCAAGGCTTGCTCACCGAAGAAGAGTTTCAGGCTAAGAAGCGGCAAATCCTGGGCATTTAACTGAGTCGCCATCTGGCGCCCGAATATAGGAAGTGTTCCAGCGAAGATCAAAGTTTACTTTGCTCCTCCAGACCTTAGCAACAATGAAAATATTCGTAGGACAAACTTAAGTTTGTCCTACGAATATTATTTTATACGAGAAGACCGACAGAAACACGTGATAGCAACGACGGTGAAAATTTCGGGTAGTGAAGGGCTATGCCCGCCACTACCCATTAGGTATATTTAGAGGTGTATCGTTCCACAAACACCGGTCGGCGTGGCATTACCCCCCAGATATCTTCAAAATACTCCATGATTACTACCTTTTGCATCCTGTCTTAATCGACAAATAAATATATACTGCATAATACGTAGAGGGAAGTTCTATCGCGGCATGATCCGTGTATTACACTGGCAAAGGGGTTGTTATGAAACTTCACCGGCGAAAACTCAGGCTGGATACGTCGGCTATCTATCGGATCTGCATTCAAGGTTGCCTTGACACCCACTGGTCTGACTACTTGGCTGGATTGAAAATTGATTGCACGGCCCAATCCACCGGACAACAAGTCACGACCCTAACCGGCCCTCTCATCGATCAGGCGGCCCTATTAGGTGTGCTCAACGGGTTATATACCTTTGGCTTACCGTTGCTGTCCGTCGAATGTCTCTCGATTGAAGGTGATGAAGCGTGAGTTTTTACTCCCTACTCCTACTCCCTACTCCGCAATTGAGGTATATGATTGGTAAACTTGATATTCAATAAACGTATTTCATTATAAATACACAAGGAGCAAGTAATGACAACATTAACCGTCCTAAAGTTTGGCACGCCGACCGGCGCGGAGCAGGTTCTCGGCGTTATCAGCGATTTACAAAAACAGCATTTAATTACCCTGCACGACGCCGCCATTGTGAGCTGGCCGGAAGGCAAGAAAAAACCCAAAACTCGACAGTTAACCAACATGGCCGCGGCCGGAGCGCTCTCCGGCGCGTTTTGGGGTATGCTGTTCGGCTTGATTTTCCTCATCCCCCTCTTTGGCCTGGCGATAGGCGCGGCCATGGGGGCCATAACCGGCTCCTTTGCCGATGTGGGGATTGATGACAACTTCATTAAATCAGTCCGTGACCAAGTCCACGAAGGCGACTCCGCGTTGTTCTTGATGACCAGTGGCGCTGTGGTGGACCGAGTGGCTGATGCGCTGAAAAATTACAAGTTTGAGGTCATCGCCACCAACCTGTCTAAAGAACAAGAAGATAAGCTGCGCGAAGTCTTTTCGGAAGAGGCCTAATTCTACTTCAGGCCGGTATACGGCAAGATGTGGTTGCTCGATCCTAATTCATAGTTTTGATGAGGCTGCGTAGGTAGACCAACTGCGCAGCCTCCATTGTATGTTGGCGGATGTATGTGGGTATAAATGATGCGTTCGTCGCAATTAAGGGTTCACTTCAATGGCAGAAAATACATCATCGTCGCTTGAAAATCTCCCGGAGCAGGTTGTCCATGATCCGGTGATAGAACACGCCGGTCAGGCCTGGCAAGCGGCAGGTCGGCGCGTTCGTAGTGTGACGCCGTCGAGCCTGATGCGGCTTGTCCTCGTAACGGGGGCGCTGATCGGTATCGGCTGGCTTATCTGGGCCACCCGCATATCGTTAATCCCGTTCATTGTCGGTGGGATAATTGCCTATGTGGCGTTGCCTGTAGTCAATTGGCTCGACCGGGTGATGCCTCGTATTGTAGCCGTCTTATTAACTCTGGGCCTGTTCCTTGGTGCTTTGGGCCTCTTCCTGTCGATGCTAATCCCCGTATTGATTGATCAAGTCTATTTTGTTTATTCGAGTTTACCCACCATCACCGATGTCCAAACGTACCAGGAGCAAATCGATGATTATATTGTCACGTTGCCCGAGCCGGTGCAGGACGTAATTAACAATGCCTACGACCGCATGACCACTCGTGTCCGCGACAATATGGACGATTACGTTAATGAGTTGATTAATCTTACAATTACCACGCTGCTGGCTCTGTTTAACACGGTCAGCTTTATCCTGGGATTTCTGGTGGTTCCGGCTTGGTTGTTGACCGTTTTAACAGAGGGACGTAAAGCCTCGCCGGCCATTGATCGGCTGCTGCCCGATTGGCTGCGCCTCGATTTTTGGGCCGTGCTGCGTATTTTTGATCGGGCCTTTGGTCGCTTTATTCGCGGTCAACTGCTGATGGGAATTGTGACTGCTGTGCTGGTGTACGGCGGGCTGGAATTCTTGGTCCGGCTCCTGGCACGACCCGGTAATTTGCGGCTCCAACTGCTGCTGGCCATCACGGCCGGCTTGACCCAACTCATTCCCTCGATTGGTCCCTTCTTGGGGGTGATCCCGGCCATCATCATCGCCTATTCAATTTCGTGGCAAGCCACGATTTTGATTATCATTATGTACATTCTGGTGCAGTGGCTGGTGGCCAATTTTGTCGCCTCAAGAGTTGAAAAAAACATCATCGACCTGCATCCGGCCGTCTTGATTTTGATCATCGTCGGCCTCAGCCAGTTTGGGTTCTGGTGGGTCCTGCTGGCGGCCCCGGTCACGGCCGTTGTGCGCGATCTGTTTCGCTACGTGTACGGCCGCTTCGATGATCCACCACGGCCGGCGGGTCTGCTGCCCGGCGACCCCCTCTCCGTCGCGGCCAGTCCGACGACCAAAGCAGCTCAGGCGCGGCGGCGTTTTAGGTTCACCACCCCCCCCCGGCGTAGCGTACGCCCCAGCCAACAAACTGATCAGGTTTAATCAAGTGTATTTGTAAGGATAGGTGACCGACCGGCGCTTTTACTGCGATTAAGCGCCAACCACCTAATTAGTTACAATCAGATAAAGGATGAATTGCGATGGCTAATGAGCAAGAGCCGGCGATTGCCGAAGAAGATTACCAACAATTGACCCAAGTTCACGTACCGCTGGAAGAAGCGGCCAGAGCCTTCTCGGTGAAAGATGCCGATGGGCGCATTCCCATTGTCGTCATCCCCGAGCGGCTGCTGCGTATCCGATCCGAACTGGCCCTGGTGGCCGTCGGGCTGGTGATCGCAGCCTGGCTAAGTAGCACGTTTATCGACCTGTACTGGCTCTTTCCTCTGTCGGTTGTTATTGCTATACTACTGCTTGTCCTGGCCTTCTTTAGCGCCTTCCGCGTCCGAATTCCCGAAGGGGTCCACGCTTTGCTGGCTCAGGGCGGCAAGTATACGCGGACCATTGGCAGCGGTATGCACTTTGTCTTACCGTGGGTCGTGGTCACCCATTTAGTCACGCGCCGGGAGATTCCCTTCACCGTCCCGGTCGTCGATGCCCCAACCCAGGATAATGTTCGCGCCAACCTCAACACCCTGATCACTTTCGCCATCACCGACGCCTACCGCTTTGTCTACAACATCTCCGCCGATGATTTTGACATGGTCTTTCAGGCCTCCTGTCAAGATGGCTTCCGGGCCATGGTTCGCCAAATTATGTCCGATCAGATCAATGATCTGGTTCGCAAGGATTTAACCGAGTTCCGCGAAAACCTTAGCCAGGATGTCGAACCCTACGGCGTGACGATTATGAAGGTCAACATCATCTACGCCCAGCCGCCGGAAGAATTTATGCAGTCGCAAGAAGCCCAGAAACTGGCTGTTTTACAGCAGGCCGAACAGGCGGAAAAGCAGGCGTTGGCGCTGCGCCGCCAGTTGGACGAAGCGGCACTGGCCCGTCAAAAAGTCATTTCTCAAGTTGAGCAGGAGCTGGAAGCCTTGCAAATTGGCATCCAACAGGCCGAAGCCCGCCGGCGCGTCGAGGAACTGGAAGCGGCCACCGAAGAGATGCGTTTGGCCAAATTAGAGAAGCGGCTGCGCGACTTCCCGCTAGCCGTGCGCTGGGAGTGGCAAGGTGAGCAGTTAAACGTCGCCCGCTCGTTGGCCGCTAATCCGCGCGCCGTGGTCCAAATGGGCAACACCGACGCCCTCGTCCGCGCCCTGCTGATGCGTGACTTTATTAGCGATGGCGCCGTAGACTTGGAAGACGACGGCGCGATGTTTGACGGCAGCGGAGCCGATTCACTGGCCTCGTCGGCCAACGGATAAGCATAGCACGAAAAGTGACGGTCACCTTTTTAAGCGGTTAAAAAGAAATCATCCACAATGATGAAACTCACGGCCTTGGCCGATACCAAAGGACAAGCCAAACGCGTCGGCGAGGTTAGCCGGGTTCTGGCGAAATATGGCCTGGCCGACTGGATCAAGGCCGACGCCCCGGATTGGCTCAGACAATGGTTCACCCAACCCGACGGCGAACTGCTATCCAACTACACCTGGGAAGAGCGAGTTCGTTTGGCGATGCTTGAACTCGGCACAACCTACATTAAATTGGGCCAGATGCTCAGCGCCCGGCCCGATTTGGTTGGCCCCAGGCTGGCCGATGAACTCGCCAAGCTCCAGTCCGCTACGCCGGCAGACCCACCGGAGGTAGTTAGAGCCACCCTCGAAGCGGAACTTAAGCAGCCGGTGACGACGCTCTTCGCCGAATTTAACTTCAAGCCGCTCGGCTCAGCCTCAATCGGCCAGGTTCATCAAGCCACTTTACCGGACGGAACCGATGTCGTGGTTAAAGTCCAGCATGCGGGCATCATCGAAAAGACGCAGCGCGATCTGGAGTTAATGGTCTACCTGGCGGACATCGCCGAGCGGTACGGACCTCACCTGGGCTTTCAACCCCGGGCGCTGGTGATGGAGTTTCAGCGTCAGTTACGCCGAGAGTTAGATTTAAAGTATGAGGCCCACAACCTCAACCAGTTCATTCGAAATTTCCAGGATGATCCGACCGTTAAAATACCCCAGCCGTATGACGAGCGGTCGGCCAGACGGGTGCTGACCATGGAGCGGCTGGAGGGGTACACCGCCCACCAAATTGCCGCTATGGCCGAGTCCCCCCTCGATGCCAAGCTGTTGGCCACCAACGGGGCCAACTTGTGGATCGAGATGATCTTCCGCGACGGCTTCTTCCATGCTGATCCCCATCCCGGCAATTTATTGGCCTTGCCGGACGGGCGGATCGGGTTGCTGGATTGCGGCATGGTGGGCCGCGTCGATGACCGAACCCGCGCCCTAATGGAAGATTTGGTCATATCGCTCACCAGCAAAGATGTCGAAGGGATTGTTGACACGCTGCTGGAGTTGTGCGCGGTTCCACCTAATTTTGAGCGGCAGGCCTTTGAGGTGGAGGTCAACGATTTTCTCGGCGACTATCTGGATTTACCCATCAGCCAGACCAGCTTTTCCGGGATGATTAACACCATGCTTGGGGCCATCTATCGGTTCCACATTATTCCTCCGGCCAACGTCATTATGCTGCTCAAAACTATTTCGCTGCTGGAAGGCACGGGCCAGCTTCTCGACCCCGATTTCAACTTACAGGAATTGATGCGCCCCCATATCACCAAAATCGTAGCGCGGCGCTATGCTCCGGAGGTTATCCTGCGCCGGCTGACTCGGTCACTGCGAAGCTGGGAGCGCTTGATCTTGGCGCTGCCGCGTGACCTCAATCAAACCCTCGACAAGATTCGCCAGGGCCAGCTTGAAATCAAGCTCGATATCGTCGGTCTGGATCGCACGGCCAATCGCTTGATTTATGGCGTTGTTGTGGCCGCGCTGCTGGTCGGCTCAGCCATTGTGCTGACCGCCGCCGTACCGCCGACCTTCAGAGATATTTCCGTATTCGGTATTGTTGGTTTTGTTATCGCGTTTGTCCTGTCGATTCGCCTGCTGCGGGCCATCGAAAAATCGGGCAAACTTTAATCTTTCTAATCGTTATTTGGCCCCCAGGGGTCGCTAGCTAAGGAGACAATATTGTGGAAATCGGTCCAATTCAATTAATAGCCTTTGCTTTTGAACGCACCGATCGTTTCAAGGGTGACATCATCAAAGAGCTGAATGATTTGCGGACGCGGGGCGTCGTCAGAGTGCTCGACTTGCTCTTTGTGATGAAAG
Organism: Anaerolineales bacterium; assembly: GCA_020634855.1. Taxonomy (GTDB): domain Bacteria; phylum Chloroflexota; class Anaerolineae; order 4572-78; family J111; genus JAGRBY01. The sequence continues at coordinate 124,615 of JACKAU010000008.1, read as the reverse complement.
ATGAGCAGGGCAACATCATGAGCTATCAAGATTCTCAACTGACGGCAGAGGAAGAACGGGAAATGGGCGATGTTTTGACCACCCTGCTGGGGCTGGACGGCGGCGCTACACCCGAAGGTGAGGCTGCCGCCGAATCGCTGGCGATGGCTGAAGCCGAATATGGCTTGACCATGGGCGATATCGAGACGCTGGCCGATCAAATTGAACCCGGCCAGGCCGCGGCGGTGCTGCTGGTTGAGCATGTCTGGGCCATCGATTTCAGGGATGCCTTGCAGGACGCCGGCGGGCGGATGGTAGCTCAAGGGTTCTTAACTCCGCAAGTCATTATGATGGTCGGCCGCGAGATTCAGGCGGTGGCCGAAGCTGAAGCCGCCATTGAAATGGCTCACGCGGTCAAAGGCGCGGCCATTCTGGATGCGCTGGTGACGGTGGCGGAAGCCGAAGCCGTTAAGGAAGCCGCCATCGAAGAGGCCGTCGAGACCGTGGTGACGGCCGAGCTTGTCAAAACTGCCGCTGTGGCCGAGGCCGTGCGGACGCTCATCATCGCCGGCATGATCGAAGAGGCCGCGACCGAAGAAGCCATTGCCACACTGTTGGCCGCCGGGTTGCTAGAGGCCGCCGCCGTTGAAGAAGCTGAGGATGTCGTCGCCCAGGCCGAAGCCGTGGCCGCCGCTGCCAGCGCCAAGGACGGCGACTCGGCGGCGGTGGGAGAGTCGGCCTAGTCTTATAAAATTCATATTGGAAGGCTTTGACGAAACCCGACCTATGGCGCTATTATTAAGCGACCGGCCGTCCGAGCCAATCGACCCGCTGCCGGATGCAGTTGGCAATGTTACGCCGGAGCAATCGGGGACGGTAGTCGGGTAATTGGATTTGTCCCCTTAATTCCTACTGCCTATTCCTGATTTGATTTTTAGGCGGCAACTTGAATTAGCTATCTATTATTAATAAATCCAGAAAGGAACAACAATTTATGGCAACTCTAACTGTAGTAAAATTTGAAACACCCAATGGCGCGCAAGAAGGCCTGGACACCATCAAAAGTCTCCAGAAGCAGCATTTAATTAACCTGATCGACGCCGCCATTGTCACCTGGCCCGAAGGCAAAAAGAAGCCCAAAACGCAGCAGTTGCACAACATGGCCGGCATTGGCGCTCTAGACGGCGCTTTCTGGGGTATGTTGTTCGGCCTGCTCTTCTTTGTGCCGCTGTTTGGTATGGCCATTGGCGCGGCGATGGGCGCGTTGAGCGGCTCCTTTGCCGATGTGGGGATCGATGACAGCTTCATCAAAACTATCCGCGAAAAGGTCACCGAAGGCACCTCCGCCCTCTTCTTGATGACCAGCGATGCCGTTATGGATAAAGTGGTCGAGGCCACCAAAGATATGAAATTTGAAATCATCGCCACCAATCTCTCCAAAGATGAAGAGGACAACCTGCGCAATGCCTTTGCCAGCGAGGAAGCGTAGAACCGATCCCCGTAGATTGGGATTAGACTGAAGGTTAGGGCCATCGAGTTGAGGCTCGATGGCCCCTGTTATTTTTTAAGACGTGCGAACCACCGGCGACGGTGAACAATTGTTGGAGCGACAAAGCTTGCTTTGTCATTCCCGACACGGTCAAAGTAAACTTTGACGCTCCAGACCTTTATTTTCGAGGAGAAGAGGTGAGACCTATGAACGTCGTAACCCAAATGCCCATCCTGCGTATCTTGTTGGTGCTGGCGAGCCTGGTCATTGTCCTCGCGGGCCTGAAAATTGCGGCCCCGATTTTAAATCCCTTTTTTCTGTCGATCCTCTTCGCCGTGATCTTCTGGCCCATGTTAGACAGCTTGCAGCGTCGCGGGCTTTCGACCGGTATGGCTTTAGGTGTGGTAATCTTGGGTGTCATTGTCGTCGGCCTCATCTTTATCGGGTTTTTGGCGGCCAGCGTCAGCAGCTTTAGCACCCAACTGCCGGTTTATCAGGAACAGTTGTCCGTTCAAATTCGAGCCTTATCGGAGTTGTTGCAAGGTTTTGGAGTCGAACCTGGTCAGCTTCGGGCCTTAACTCAACGCGAAAGCTCTAACCCGCTGAGCATCTATCTCTATGTCATTAGCGGGCTAAGCCAACTCCTGACCCAATCATTTTTGATCTTCTTCTATGTCGTTTTTATCCTGGTGGAAATCGCCACCTTTCAGAAGAAACTAAAGGCCGCTTTTAAAAACAATCCCCACGGCTATGATTATGCCGCCCGCGTCTTTACCAGTCTGAAAGACTTCTTGGTCATAAAAACCAATGTCAGCCTGGTCACGGGCGTGGGTGTAACCATTCCACTCTATTTTTTGGGCGTCGATTTTGCCATTATCTGGGGCTTCCTGACCTTTTTGCTCAACTTTATCCCCTATGTCGGCTCTATCCTGGCCGGCATTCCACCGGTAATCATTGCCTTTATTGAATTTGGCCCCGGCATCGAGGTGCTGTTAGTGATTGGAATTTTTTTGGCCGCCAACTTGATTGTCGGCTATATTTTGGAGCCGCGTATGATGGGCGCCGGGTTGGGGCTGTCGGCCCTGGTGGTTTTCATTGCCCTCATCATCTGGGGCTGGATCTTAGGCCCGATTGGCCTCATCCTATCCATCCCCATCACCGCCGCCATCAAAATTATTCTCGAAAGCTACGAAGGCACCCGCTGGTTAGCGGTGATGTTGGGTACGGAAGAGGATATTGAAAAGTTAGCTTGATCTATTTTTTAGAGGGTATCCAATGAAGGAACTCATTACACTCCAAGAATTAATCCCTAATCTCCGCGCCGCCGGCGATAAAGAATGCTTCCTGTCGATGCAGTCCGACGGCATCGACCGTTGGTCCTGCGCCGAGGTGGCCGACGCCGCCGAGCAACTGGCCCGAGGGCTGGTTGACGCCGGCCTGAAACAGGGCGAGTATGTCCCCATCCTGGCCGGCAACCGGGTCGATTGGGTTATCGCGGCGCTGGCCGTGATTGGGGCCGGGGCGGCGGTGTCGCCGCTCGATACCCAAATTCAGACCTCATCGCTGGAGCGCATTGTTGGCGATAGCCAGGCTCGCTTTATCTTTACTACCACCGAGTATGTGAACCGTCTGCGCCAGCTCGATCCGCAAGAGCAGATTCGACTCATCTTGCTCGATGTCGAGCCGGACGACGAGCGCGGCTGGCGGGTCTTGCGCCGCGACGACCAAAGTATCAGCCTGCCCACCGCCGAACCGGCCGACCCCGTCGCCCTCTTCTATACCTCCGGCACGACCGGTGTACCGAAAGGCGTGCCGCTGACCCACCACAACATCGCCTTTCAACTGAATTCGGTTCAGGCCGTCAACCTGGTGCGCCCGGATGACCGTATCCTGCTGCCCCTGCCGATGTACCACGTCTACCCCTTCACCGTGGGGACGCTCATCCCCCTGGCCGCCACTGTGCCGATTATCTTACCTCAAGCGCTGACCGGCCCGCAGTTAATTCGGGCTTTGGTCGAGGGCGGCGTGACCATTATCCTCGTGGTTCCGCGGGTGTACCGGGCGGTCTTTGACGGGATCGAGGCTCAAATTGCGGCTCGCGGCAAACTGGCGGTCAAGGCTTTTGACGCCAGCTTAAAGCAAAGCATCCGAATGAGACAAAAGCAAGGCTGGGAAGTCGGCAAGCGGATGTTTGCCCCCATCCGCAACCGATTTGGGCCAAACGTGCGGCTGCTGGCCTCCGGCGGATCGGCCTTGGCCCCTGACCTGGCCTGGAAACTGGAAGGCTTGGGTTGGAATGTGGCCATCGGCTACGGGCTGACCGAAACCGCGCCCATGCTGACGATGAACCTGCCGCCGGCGTCCGGTGCGCCCAAACTGGGCAGCGTTGGCCCGGCTCTGCCCGGCATCGATCTACGCCTGGACTTTACCGCCGAGCGGGAAGACGGCGGCGCTCCGACCAACGGGAGCCATCCCCAAGAAGGCGAAATCCTGGCCCGAGGCCCCAGTGTCTTTAGCGGCTATCGCAACCTACCCGACCAAACCGGCGAGGCTTTTACCGAGGACGACTGGTTCCGCACCGGCGATTTAGGCTACTTTGACGAAGACGGCTTCCTTTATATTAGCGGCCGCGCCTCGACCCTAATTGTGACCGAAGGCGGCAAAAACATTCAGCCGGAACCGGTCGAAGAGGTTTACCAGAGTAACCCCTTCATTCGGGAAATTGGGATCTTGCAGGACGAACACAACAAACTGGCCGCCTTGATCGTGCCGAATATTGATGAGATTAACTGGAACCGCAACGGGGATGTGGAGCGCGCCATCCGGGAAGCCGTCGATGAGCGGGTTCAGGCCGTACCGACCTACCAGCGCATCACCGATTACGCCATTGCCGATGTCCCGCTGCCGCGCACCAACCTGGGCAAAATTCAACGCCACAAACTGGTCGATTATTACCACCAGGCCAAGCAGGGCGCGATTGAGGCTCACCCGGATCAGGCTGGCCCTATCGCCATCGAGGACCTGTCGGAAAAAGATCAGACCCTACTGGCCGATCCGGTGGTCCGGCAGGTGTGGGATTGGTTTGCAGCCCGCTACCCCGATAAACGGCTGACCCCCGACACCAGCCCACAACTAGACCTGGGCGTCGACTCGCTGGAGTGGTTAACCCTATCGCTGGAACTCAGCGAGCGCATGGGCGTGGAGTTGAGCGACGACGCCATTGGGCGTATTACCACCGTTCGGGAACTGTTGCAAGAAGTGCAGGCCGCCGCCGCCGCCGGGCCAGGTCGAGGGATGTCGCTGGAAGATCCGGATGAACTGCTGACCGATGAACAGAAAAAGTGGCTTACGCCGCGCGGACCGATCATCGAGTTCATCGGTGCGTTAATCTTCTTCCCGATGCGGGCGCTGGCTCGCCTCTACTTCCGCTTGCGGGTCTACGGTCTGGAAAATATACCTCAGCACGGCAGCTTTATCCTGACCCCCAACCATACCAGCTTTCTTGATGCGCCGATTGTGGCCGGCGTGCTGCCTTATAAGATGACGCGCCAAATCTACTGGGCGGCCTCAACCAATACCCTATTCGGCAACCCTATCGTGCGAACCATTAGCTGGATCTTTCAAGCCGTGCCCATCGAACACCAGCGCTCTGGGGCCGGCTTCAAAAATTTGGCTTTGGGTGCGGCCGTGCTCAAACGGAACAAGAGTCTGGTCTGGTTTCCCGAGGGCAACATCACCCGCACGGAAGGGATGCTGCCCTTCCAGGAAGGCTTAGGGATTGTGCTCGACGCCTATCCCACCACGGTCGTGCCGGTTTATATTGAAGGGGCGCGGGCCGCCCTGCCTCGGGGCGATACACTGCCGAAACCCAGACCCATCACCGTCACCTTCGGCCCGCCGTGCGATCCGCGTGAATTGGCCGAACAAGGCCAAGGGGACAATACGTCCGCCCGCATCGTCGATGCTCTACGGGATCGGGTTGTGGCGCTGACCGAAGTGCCGGAGGCAGAGAAGGTCAAAAAACCCAGTCAAAACTTGGCCTTCACCGCTATGATCGAAGCGGCGGTCATGGCCGTCATTGTGGCCATAACCTGGCTTTTCACTCGCCGGAAGAAGTAGATTGTTTGTTACTATTAAAAAAAAGGAGATATCATGCCTCGAATAATTGTATTGTACGTCTCGGCCGGGACCGGCCACATTAGCGCCGCTAAAGCAGTCGGCGCGGCGTTGGAAAAATACCCGGATGTTGAAGTCAAGGTCGATGACCTCTTCAACCACATCAACGATGTGGCTCGTAAAACGATGGTAACGGGCTACAACGAGATATCCACCAATGCCCGCGCCCTCTACACGATGCTGCATTCGAGCTTATATAAGGAAGATACCGAGAAGGCGCTCAAATCCAACCAGAGGTTTACAACGCTAGGGCGCCCTTTTGTCCACCGTTTTGAGAAATCGGTGGCCGAATTCAAACCGGATGCCATCATCAACACCATGCAATTTCCGTTTCACTTGCTGCAATATTATGCGGCCGAGACGAACACGCCCGAATACGCCTGTATTACCGATGTCTCGGTCCAAACCAGTTGGCTGCGCGAGAACGTGACCGGCTATTTTGCGGCCAGCAACCTGACGCGCGATGTGCTGCTGGCCCGAGGCGTTGATCCGGATATCATCCACGTAACCGGCATCCCGGTCAAATTGGAGATTGCCGAACCGAAAACACCGGCCGAAGCCCGACAGCGTCATGACCTGCCGCTGGATAAGCCGATCATCACGATCTTCGGCGGCGGCGTAGCCACCGAGCGCATTCGCTACATGGTCGAGGCGCTGCTCAAAGCCGACCAGCCCGGCTTGTTGACAGTGGTGGCCGGTCGCAATACGGAGTTGGTCGAAGCTCTGAACGACCTCAAGTCAGGCCCCAAGATGGATTTTCGGCTGCTGGATTATATCGATTACGTGGACGACCTGGTGGTGGCCAGCGACCTTGTAGTGACCAAGCCCGGCGGCCTGATCACCAGCGAAGTGCTGGCCCGAAACACTCCGCTGGTCGTCACCGATCCGGTCGAGGGCCAAGAGGAGTGGAACGGCGATTTTGTGTGTGGTTCCGGTGCGGGCATTCAACTCCGCATTCCGGAATTGGTGCCCCCGGCGGTGATTGCCCTGCTGGCCCAACCGGAGCGACTGGACAAGATGCGGGCCCAGTCGAAATTAGTGGGCAAGCCTCGGGCCGCGTTCGATGTGGCCGAGATCGTGGTCAATGAACTCAAGGCCGGAGTGACTCGCCGCACCAACACCATCAAACTCTAATTCGGCCGGTCGATGCTAACCTTTCCTGATGATTTTGTCTGGGGCGCGGCCACGTCGGCCTACCAGATTGAGGGGGCATGGAACGAAGACGGCAAAGGCGAGAGCATCTGGGATCGCTTTTGCCACACGCCTGGTCGAGCGGCCGGCGGGGCTACCGGCGATATTGCCTGCGATCATTACCACCGTTATACGGCTGATGTCGATATGTTGGCCGCGCTCGGCGTCAAAGCCTATCGTTTCAGCCTGGCCTGGACTCGACTGTTCCCCGATGGGGGATCGCAGCCCAACCCGGCCGGCTTTGATTTCTACCGCCGCTTGATCGCTGCCCTACGGGAACGGGGGATTATGCCGATGGTCACCCTCTACCATTGGGACCTCCCCCAGGCGTTGCAGGACAAGGGCGGCTGGACCAACCGCGACACGGCCTATCGCTTCGCCGACTACGCCGCGCGCGCCTTCGAGCAGTTTGGCGCGAACGTGCCGCTGTGGGCCACTCTCAACGAACCGACGCTGATCGCCTTTGCCGGGCATGCCCTGGGTATCAAAGCGCCCGGAACGCGCCGCTTTTGGACGGTACTGACGGTGGTTCATCATCTCCTGCTGGCGCACGGGCTGGCGGTCGAAGCCTTTCGTGAAGTGGCCCCCGCCACCGCCGCCGATCTACCCGATCCGGGCATCGGCATTGTGCTGAGCGTGCGCCCCACCCATCCGGCCTCCGATCGGCCGGCGGATATCCGGGCCGCTCAGTTGATGAACCACCTGACCCAGGATTTGTACTTCGAACCGCTCTTTCGAGGCCGCTATCCTACCGATGCTTTGGCCTTTTTTCGCCGCCGCTTGGTTCGCCCGAAAATCCAGCCCGGCGATCTCGATCACATCAGTCGGCCCATCGATTTCTTGGGCATCAACGTGTACACCCGAGGGCTGGTGGCGGCCAACCGCTTTAATCCGGCGTTCGGGGTGCGGCAGGTCGCTCCCTCCGGCCCGACCACCGCGATGGGCTGGGAAATCTACCCGCCCTGCTTGTTTGAAGTCTTGCAACTGGCCCAAACCTACACCGACCTGCCGCTCTACATTACCGAAAATGGGGCGGCCTTTGCGGACAAAACCCAAACCGGTGGTACAATTGCTGATCAGGATCGCATCGATTTTTTGCGATCCTACCTGGCCGAAGCCCACCGGGCCATCGCCGCCGGGGCGAAGCTCAAAGGCTATTTTGTCTGGTCGCTGCTGGATAACTTCGAGTGGGACGAAGGCTACGAACCCCGGTTCGGCCTGATCCACGTCGATTTCGAGACCTTAGAGCGGACCTGGAAGCAAAGCGCCCATTGGTATCGTGAGGTAATTGCGCGGAATGGTATCTCTGAAACGTTGTTAGGTTGAGGCGAAGGCGAAGCGAATAAATAATTGTGAATTGTGAATATTTAATGGTGAATAGTGAACGAAAAAATCACTTCACCATTCACAATCCACAATTCACAAGTCACAATTTGTTCTTAACCAGAAAGAAAAACCCATGCCCATTGTCTTTGTCCACGGCGCGGGAACGCGCGAATATTTCCGCCGCTACAACGTCGATTGGAGTCACGTTGAGCGCCATTTGCGTGACTATGTGGCTCCCCACATCGCGGCGGAGCCGAAAAAGGTTGAGATTATCTTGGCTTATTGGGGCGATACCGGGGTGCAGTTGGCCTGGGACGGGGCCAGCATTCCGTGGGCGACGATGCCGCCCGTCGCCAACCATCCGCTAACCTCACTGGTGCGGGTGGGGCGCAAACGCCACATCGTCGCCGAGTCTCTTCATCGCGTGTCGGCCGTATTGGGCTACTTCTTTTCCCGGATATTGACCCTATTTCGCCGGCCCCAATCCAAGCAAACCTCCGTCTTCATGGGCGATGCTTTACATTATCTGGCGCAACGGGGTACGGCTGATCATCCGGGGCCGATTCCCACCCGCGTTCTGGCGGCTCTGATGCAGGCGCGCGAGGCTCAGCAGGCGCGTGACGGCGAACCCCTCATCGTCTTTACCCACAGCCTGGGCGGGGTGGTAATGTATGATCTAGTAACCCACTTTTTGCCCAATTTACCGGAGTACACCGACATCCACATCGACTTCTGGGCCTCGATGTCAACCCAAATTGGCCTGTTTGAAGAGATGAAGTTGTTCCTGGCCAGCGACGACCGTTATGGCCCCGGTAAGCCGGTCCCCTTTCCCGACCGGCGCTTTTTGAGTACCTGGTGGAACGTGTGGGATCCCCACGATTTTCTCAGCTTTAGCGTCAAAAATATTATTGAAGGAGTCAAAGACGACCATTTTGACAGCGGTCTATCTTTGGCCGGGGCGCATCTGGCCTGCTTGAAGATGTCATCCTTCTACGTCCTGCTCGGCGAGCAAGTGGCTAAAGCCTTGCCGGCGGCTGGCCGAGGACGGTAAACCACGCTATGTTCGCCAAACCCTGGTCTCGCACCACCCGCATCTTGGTCGTTGTTGGCGGTATCATTGGCCTGATCTGGCTGTTGATCGCCGTCAACCCTCTGGTTCAATCGGTTGTAGCGGCTGCTCTACTGGCCTATTTATTCGATCCGTTGGTACGGTGGCTGCAGAACCGCACTCGGCTCGACCGGACCTGGTCGGCCCGAATTGTTTACGGCGGGCTGCTCATCTTGATCATCGGTATGTCCGCGCTGCTGAGTACGGTGGCTTATAATCAATACGCTAATCTTGAAGCCGATTTTTTGGAGGCCGTGGCCCAGATTCAAGAGTGGCTGACCCAACCGATCATCATTTTGGGGGTCCAGATGCAACCCCTGGCCATCATCGACAATGTGGTGCAACAGGGTAGCAGCGCGCTCTCGACGGTACCCGGCGGGGCGTTTACAGCCCTATTAGGGGTGAGCACCAATTTGCTGTGGGCCTTGACCATCTTGGTCACCTTTTACTACTTCTTAGTCGATGGCCCCCAAATCAAACCCTGGCTGGTGGATCTCTTTCCCCCGGATTACCAGCCCGAGCTGCATATCTTAATCGATGAGATTGATGTCCTGTGGCGTCTCTTTTTACGGGCGCAGTTGATTATCTTTGCCATCTTTTTTGCGCTGTTGGGCGGCGGCATAGTCTTGGTGATCTGGTTGTTTCGCAGCGGTTTACTGCCCCTCTCGCCGGTCGGGTTGGTGGTGCTGCTGCTGGTCGTCTACGCTATTGTCCAGAATATCGATAACGTCATCGTCCGCCCTTACTTTTTTGGCGAGAGCCTCCAGCTTCATCCTGGCGTGGTCTTTGTCGGCCTGATCGGCGGCTTAGTCTACGGCGGCGTACTAGGCGTGATTATCGTGATTCCCCTGATTGCCACGGCCAAGATTGTCGGCCTGTACGTCCGCCGTCGGCTGATGGGCCTGCCGCCTTTTCCGGAGCCGGAGGCGGCCGAGGGCGAGGCCGAGGTTAAAGAGACACCGTAATTGACGTTAGGCCGGTAGACCACCGCTCGCCAACCGCCGACCGCCGCCGAATCGGCGCGTTCGGTGAAGTTTAGCGGTCAGCGTTCGGCGGTCTGCTGTCAAGGGTCCCCGAGGTCCGGGTCAAACGGAGGTTGCGTCCGTTAGCCTCGCCCAATATGGTTTAACTTTTAGGATTTTAATCCCAATTTTCCTCGCAAATCTTCTGCGGCAAAGCAGTTTGTGATATACTTAAGAAAGTTATATCGTTTGCCGACCTGACTCTGTCTAAAATCAGCCCCCCCACTTCTCAATCCACCTGGTCTTAAACCCACCCAACAATTTAACCCTCATCCCCAGCCCCTTCTCCCTCAGGGGAAGGGGAGCAGGTTCCCTCTCCCTGGAGAGAGGGTTAGGGTGAGAGGCCAAAGGGCGGACTGGTGTGTGTGGGGCAACCCCTGGCCAAAGATATCCGATGCCCGTTCCAGCCGGTAGGCGCGTTCCAAATGTCGGGACGGGTGTCTTGCCGGCGCCGGATTTTGCGGTGGAGCTAGGTGAGTTTGTTGAGTTTATGGAGTTTTCAGCCGCCGTTTCGCCCTTCAACAGGCTACAGGGAGAAAATTGGCATTGTCGCTTCAAATTTTCCCAGTCAGTCAACTTTTCCTTGTATTGTTACAGGGATTTCTCCGCTGTCGCTGCGAAGCCATACGCGGACTTTAAGTATCGAACACAGGTCATTAGTCAAGTCTACTCTTCCCGATTATTCATGACGGATGTCAAAATGGTGTAGAGTATCAGAAACGCCCGGGAGCGATATACGGCGCGGATGGGGGGTTGGTCGGGGTGGTCGTCGAGACGCTGGTGGCAGGCGTCGCTCAGGAAGCGGAGGAGGTCGGGTTCGGGGTGGTTCTCGGCCAGTTGGTTGACGATGTCGGCCAGGCCGGCCGGGTTGGCGAAGATTTCGTTGGCTAATGGCTGCGTGGCGGCGATGGTGGCGTTGAGATCATCCCAGGTCACCTCTCGGAAGATATGGCGGCTGTCGATTAGTACCTTCAACATGACCACGCTAATCAGATAGATGTAGCGGTACTCGCTCTGGCTGAAGACGGAGGGGTCGTTACTCACCAGCGAGTGGTCGGTCAGATATTCCATAAAATCTAAGAAGATCGGCTGCTCGATATGGATTTCGTCCAACAGCGCGCCACTGGAGTTGGCCGATAAATGGGTTACTTCGACGATCATTTCGTCGATGTCGCGCCGGGGGATCGGGATGTAGGTGATTGAATTGTTCATGATAGGCTCCTTTGAAAATGGCCCTCACCCCCAACCCCTCTCCCTCAGGGAGAGGGGAGTCGCGCTAGCGACGGGGTGAGGGTGAAATACATGTTCATGCTCGGTGTCGTCTCAAGCGAGACGGTCGGACTCCCTTACTCCCTACTGCTTTTTTACAACGCCACTTCAAGCGGCTGCCGTTTCTTGTTGCGGCGCTCGACTTTGGCGGCGAATTTTTGGGCGCGGCGATACCAGATGTCGAGGCGGGCGAAGGCGTGGTCGCGGTCAACGGTGCTTTGTAGGGCGGTTTCTTTGGCTTGCTCCTGGGTGTAGTTGGTCTGGATGGTGGCTTCAACAGCGGCGACTTCCTGGTTGAGGCGCTCGGCCGAGTAGCCGTAATTGTTCAGGGCGGCCGCGATGTCGGCGTGGGTCAGGGCGACGTGGTAAAGGTTGCGGCTCCAGGCCTGAAATTCGGCGAACCCGGACGTTTTTCGGGGGCGGGTCAGCCGGCTTTGACCGGTGGTTTGACTACGCTGGCGGTGCAGACCTAACGCGGCCAGATACTCCGTTTGGTTCTTGAATAGGTTGGTACAGATATCGGCCAGCTCTTTGCACTGCTCCCAGGTGAGATCGTAACTCTGGGTGAAGGCGTCGGTCGCGCCCAGTTTGGCGCTGTAAGCCAACTTGTTTTGGTGAGCGGCGGCTTTGGCCGCTTCGATGAGGGCTTCACCTTCGCTCCAGCGAGTCTCATCGTAGCCGTAGGCGGCCATGGCGGCCGCCATATCGGGATCGTTTTGGGCATTATGAGCGAGTTGCTCGGCTTGATGAATGGTTTCTTTTTGGCCTTTGGTCATACCTGGCATGTGATGGTCCACCTTTCTGTTTGAATGATGTAGATGATGGTTTGGATGACTGAGTCGTCATCGTTATTTGATGAGTCATCAGCCGGAAGGCGTGAGCCAATTCCTTGATTTTGTCGATGAGACGGCTGATTGGGTCACCCGCCGCCCGGATTAGGCGAGTCAAAGGCCGGATTATGTGAGTTAATCCAACGGTTATATAAGACAACCCAACGGATATATAAGATTTCAAACGGATTATGTGAGTCAATCCAACGGCTTTGTAAGACAAGCCAATGACTTTATAAGAGTTCAAACGGTAGGATAAGACAACGCAACGGCTTTTGTAAGACAACGCAACGGCTTTATAAGACAACGCAACGGCTTTATAAGAGTTCAAACGGTAGGATAAGACAACGCAACGGCTTTGTAAGACAAGCCAACGGCTTTATAAGACAACTGAACGATTATGTGAGTCCCTCAAAAGATTTTCTCAGTCGGTCAAAAGGTTTTGTAAGCGGGCCAACGGATGGAATGAGTCCGGACGATGATTTTTGAGTGCGCCGCTGACGGCCGGCCGTCAGCGGCGCCAATTTGATGGTCACCGGTTGGATTATTGGTATCGGGATTGGGCTGGGATAAGGTTTTGGTCGATAGATGGCCACCGTGAATATTCATACGAGTCAATGTCATGGTGAAAACGGTTATCGGGTCTGGGGAGATATGGTTACGGTCATATTGGTCGGTTCATGTGTTAATAGATTAAGAATAACACAGGCCGAGTTATTTATGTAGAGCCAAAAGTCACTTATTTCATGTGACTTTAGTACTATGATTTTTGCCCGAAAGTCCATTGGCGGGGGGATTAAAGGGCAATTAGGAATGGAAAATTAATAACTTCCCCATTTCGGTAGACCGCCAAGGGTAATTAGTAACTGGTAAATGGTAATTAGAGATTGAATAACCAATTACCATTTACCAATTACCTCAACCCAAATGCGGCCGTTATTTAATTCTCGATCCTTGGCTAAAAGTTCTTTGAAACGCTTAGCTTGCGGAGGGTGGAGCGTTTCTTGGTGCGATGGTTCTGCATGCGGACCAAGATATCACACAGGAATTCTAACGCCGTGGTAATATAAGGCCCTTTGTTGAGCATCACACATTCAGCCCGGCCGGCCATCGAGGCGTCGGTGACTTCAGCCCGGGAGGGGACGCCTTTTTTGGCCAGCGACTCAAGGACCTGGGTGGCCCAGATAACCGGGACGTGGGCGGCCTCGCATAGCCATAAAATTTCTTCTTGCACTTCAGCCAGCCGCTCAAAACCGACCTCGACGCCCAGATCGCCGCGAGCCACCATCACCCCTACCGGGGGATTTTGTAGCGCCGTTAATAACAGGCGTGGTAAATTGTTGAAGGCGGTCTGCCCCTCGATTTTCAAGATAATGCCCACATCTCTGGCTTGGTGTCCTTTGATTTCGGCTACCAACTGCTCGATATCTTCCTGGCGCTGCACAAACGATAGGGACACCAGATCGCCGTGGTTGACCACAAATTTCAAATCTTCTAAATCCTTGGCGGTTAAGGCCGGCAGATCGAGCACGGTGTCAGGCAGGTTGATGCCTTTTTCAGCGCCCAACCGGGTCGCTCCCCCCGCTACCCGAATCAACTCGACTCGGAAGTGATCGTCGGCTTTTTCTCGAACAACCCCCCTAAATTTGCCGTCGTCCAGAAAGATGCGGTCGTCCACCTGGACGTCTCTAAAGACTTGGGGCAAGGTACAGCCGATTTGAGCCGGCTTGATGACCCGGCCGATTTCATCAATTTCCGCCGGTTGGCCTAATTCGGCGTTAGAGGTAATGATCAGCGTGTCGCCGGTGGCCAGGAGCAGTCGTTCCGGCGTGGCGGGCAAATGGGCGATACTATCTTCGCCAACGGGTTCTCCATCGCGATAAATCGTCAGCGGTGTACCCGACGTCACGTACCCGGTCCGGTCCGAGACACACACGCAGGTGGTGGGGCTGACGTCGGTCACAATCAGGCGACGCCGGCGGCCGCGCGCATCTAGTAATTGAACGACATCGCCAATTTCGGTGATGGCTAGTAATGCCCCTTCTATCGGCAGCACGGTTTCCCCCGACGGGAGGGATGTTTGGATAACCCCGTCAATTTCGGGCGGTTCGGTGGTCAACAAGACGGTGGCCGGGGTCAAGACCTGGCCCTGGCGATTGCGCACCGGCCGCCAGCGGACGACCTCGGGACCGGGCATGATCGGGCCGGTTCTCAGCTTAGGGCCGCCTAAGTCAAACGCCACCCGGCATTTTTTACCCAGCTCTTTTTCAGCCCGGCGTAAATTTTGAAGCATACCCGTCCACACGTCGGGGCCATCATGGGCGCAGTTGACTCGCATGAGATCCATCCCGTTGGCCAGCAAGTCACGGATGAGGGTTGGGTCTTCGGCGGCTTCGCTGGGCATAGTGACCATCACCCGCACCGCTCGTTTTTGCGGCGGCCGGCCCAAGACCGTGACCGCGTGTTCTTCCAATAAGTTGTTGCCGACAAAATGATCAATCGGGTGATAGTGAAGTTCCTTGGGTGTGATCGGTTGATCAACCAGGTGATAAAGGGTCATTAACACCGCGTTGAGTGAGGCCATAACGTGGGCCTCGATCCCCCCTAAAGAGCTTAACCCTAGCGATCGCAAGTCATTCTGTAACTCGCGGATATCGTGGCGGCGTAAGGCCACATAGTGAATCAAATTTCTGGCGCTGGCCTTATACGCCGGCTGCACTTTCTCAAGCGTACCGGCCAACTCGGCCTCTAGCTGCAGCGCTTCATCCTTGATGTATTGAACGGAGCGCAGCGTTCGATCAACCAAAATCTTCAGGGCCATATCGTTTGAACTGTATTCTTGCGGCATTGTGTCCTCCCCAATCATCGCTTCATATTTAACCCAAGTTGCTACCCATCAGACCTGACAGGTTTTGGAATTACCGTCCAGAGAAAAATCAGGGCAATTCGGGCAATTTAGTCGCATTAAGGCCCGTTTGAAAACCTGTCAGGTCTTGTTCGCGGATAGGTGGCAACTTGAGTTATTTAAATATCCCGAATTTACGCCTCTACTATAGCGCCTATTCAAATCTCCGCCAAAAACGATTTCCGGGAAAAGGGCCGGATTCGGCTTACAAACCCGGCGATAAACTGAGCATCTTGGGTTGTTATTAGAATTTAATAGAACTTTTACATATCATTTAAATCCCCTAACAAGGCCTTAAAAAAGGCAGGCTGATAATTGGGTCTGCCGTTCATTCGACCACTACTACGTGGTCTCAAACGACCAAATTCAGTCGATCACGATTTCAAGATCTGATGAGAAATGATAGAACGCGGATGACACGGATCAAACGGATTTTCACAGATAAGGCTTGTTTTAATTCTGTCTATGTTAGCCATTCTCGAACTCAAGTTAAAAGGTTAGAAGGGTGAATGGTATGACTGAAAATATTCCAGGAAGCAACGGGCAAACGGTCGAAATTGCGGCTGATCAGGCTGAAGTTATATCCCGTAACTTTAACTTCTTCTACGGGAAGTTTCAAGCCTTGAAAGATGTGAATGTGTCGATACCTCGTCAACGCGTGACTGCTTTGATTGGTTCGTCAGGCTGCGGCAAATCAACCTTTCTGCGGTGCATGACCGCATACCGGTGGCTCGGACCGAAGGCGAGTTGTTACTGCGCGGCGACGACATCAACACGATGAAAAACCTGGTTGACCTGCGTAAGCGAGTCGGCATGATTTTTCAACGTCCCAACCCGTTTCCTATGTCCATTTTTGAAAACGTAGCGTACGGCTTGCGTCTGGAAGCGCAAACTGTACCCCGATCAGAAATCAAGGATCGCGTGGAAAAAGCGCTGAAAGATGCGGCCTTGTGGGAAGAGGTCAAGGATACCCTTAAGAAATCGGGCATGGCGCTGTCGGGGGGGCAACAGCAGCGATTATGCATTGCCCGGCCATCGTCGTCCAACCGGAGGTGTTATTGATGGATGAGCCGACGGCGGCCCTCGATCCGATTTCAACCGGCCAAGTCGAGGATCTCATTATCGAGCTAAAGAAGAATTACACCGTGGTGATTGTTTCGCACAATATGCAGCAGGCCGGCCGCGTTTCCGATTACACCGGCTTCTTTTCGGTTCTCCCGGACATCATGTCGGGGTATTTGGTTGAGTTTGGGACCACGAAACAGCTTTTCACGAATCCTAAAAATGAAAAAACGGAAGCTTATATTTCCGGGCGCTCTGAATAGCCGGCGAATCACTAAAACAGTTCAAACGAAGGAGCGACAAAGCTTGCTTTGTCATTGACGGTTTGGTCAAAATTTACTTTGACGCTCCATACCTTATTTTCCGAGGAGGTTACAAGCAATAATGAGAGCAGCTTATGATGCCGAACTAAAAAAAGTGCAGAACGATATTCTGACTTTAGGTGGTAAAGTGGAAACCGCGCTAGTCGAATCGGTCGAAATTCTAAAAAACCGGGATTTCGAAGGCTCGACCCGCCTGATTGAAGCCGACGCCGAGATCAACGATATGCGATTTGCCATTGAAGACCATGTACTCACCGTTGTGGCTACCCAGCAGCCGACGGGCCACGATATGCGTACGCTGGCGGCGGCCTTAGATATCACCACCGAACTGGAGCGCATCGGCGACTATGCCAAAGGCATTGCCAGTATCAACCTGACGTTAGGCGAAGCGCCCTTGATCATATCGCTCAACAATATTTCTGAGATGGCTCAAAAAGCCCAGACGATGCTTCATCAGACCTTGGATGCCTTTATACAACAAAATGCCGAAACGGCCGAAACCATTCCTGATGAAGACGATGCCATCGATCATCTTTTTAATCTGGTATTTCAAGACATTGTGTCCACGATGATTGACAATGATACCTATTCGGATCAAGCCAATTATTTGGTGTGGGTCGCCCACAACCTGGAACGTACCGGCGACCGGGCGGTTAATATCTGTGAGCGGATTATATACATGGTCACCGGTGAGATGAAGGAATTTAGCTCGACGGGCGGCCATTAAGCTGGCTCCATTTGGCTATTGTAATTTCTAGCACTGAAGCGGCGCGGGTCCAACCGGAAGAAGAAGACGGGCCAGCCCACGGATTGAGAGGGCTACTTCAGCTATAGAATAACCGCAGCATCTCCCAATTCACGCTTAAGTCATAGACAGCGATGCCGACCAATAACAGGCCACCGATGATGTTGATGACCCGGCTATGCCGGGCAAATAGGGTGGTTAATTGGCGTTGGAGCGATCCGGAGAGCAGCGACAGAATCAACAAAGGGATACCAAACCCCAACCCAAACCACAAAAAAACCCACAACTGATTTAAGGCTTCCCCGGCCGTAACAGAAAAGGCAAAGATGCCAACCACAAACGGTCCGGAACAGGGCAGGGCAATTGGACCGTAGAGCAAGCCATAAATATATGCATTTAAAAGTGGATGGCGTAAGACCGGCACTTGCACCTGGGGCAGACTCTTAAAGGGGTTTCTATCTAGCAAGAGCATGATCCCTAAGATCAGGATCAGGATATCCGCCAGGGGGACGACATAGGCCAACACACCGCCGATAGGTACGGCCAGCAGAGCAATCAAGCCGCCCAGAGCGAGCATCATGGTCAATACCCCAGCCAGCACGAAGAACCCCAGAAAATAACGATACTTTCCTGCCCCCATTTCAGTTTGGCCGCTCAAATAGGCTAGAAAACCGGGATAAAGCGGCAAGACACAGGGGCTAGTGGTCACCAAAAGGCCCAGCAGCAGCGATGTAATTGCCAGAGTATCCATGGTTAACTTATTGCGTTAGATAAGGCTCAACACTCTTTTTCAGGGTTTCAGCGCTCTTTTTACCATATCCCAACTGGTGAACCTGACCGTCACGGTCAATAATCAGCATGGGTGAGAGGGGTGGGTTCAGATACTGAGCGCTATATAAATTACCGAGGGCGCGGGCAACTTCAAGTGGCGCAACAGCAAAGTGCCACTCAAAGCCAAGCTCCTCTACATATTCCTTGAGTGAGGCCTGGTCTTCGTGAGGGTCAACATCCAGGCTGACCGAGACCAGATCATCCGGGTGGCCAAGCAACTCGTGCAGGTTTCGTACTTCGCTGGCCTGCCTGGCGCAGGTGGGGCACCAAATCGCCATCGTTTCAACCAGCACGACCTTCCCGGCGTAGTCGTTCATGGTAAAACTCTGGCCGGTTTGGGCGTCGGTTAGCTCAACGCTGAACCAATCCCATTCGCTGGCGGCGGTTTCAGTCGCTGCAACAGACTCGTTAATGGTGGGCTTAATCGTTTTCGCTGGAGCAGATGTACCACAGGCTGTTAGAAACAGACCGGTCAGAACAAGGAAAAAGATGGTTATATAGAAAAAAGCCTTAGACATAGATTCTCCTATTCCGGAATTAATCCCTTAACTCGTTACCGACCTACTGTTTGGTAATGCATTTGCCCTCAAAACTCCGTTTTGAAGACCGTACAATACACAAATAAAATTCGTATAGCAAACTTGCTCTTGATCTCTCGATTGGGGACGAGCGAGTTTTAGCTGCGTTAAGAGTCACCCGCTGCTATTGCCTCCATGATTTTTTGCTCATCCGCCTCTCCACTGCCGAACTCATTTATTTTCTCTCGGTCCCGCAGCACCACGATACGGTGGCTGGTGCGTAAGACTTCTTCCAGTTCGGAGGAAATGAAAACGCACGACTTGCCTTCTTCGGCCAGTTCAAGCACCAGTCTTTGAATTTCAGTTTTGGCGCCGATATCAACCCCTCGGGTGGGTTCATCCAAGATCAACACCTGGGGATTTATGGCCAGCCAACGCGCCAGGATAACCTTTTGCTGATTACCGCCACTTAGATTTTTTACCATTTGATCTGCTGTGGAAGTTTTAATATCGAGCAACTTGATGTAACGCTCGGCTAATTCGTACTGTTTTTGTTTACTAAGGAACTTGAACCAACCTTGATTGGCCTGGATAGCCAGAATGATATTTTCTCTAACGGTCAACTCACCGACCAAGCCTTCTGCTTTCCTGTCTTCCGGGCAAAAGCCAATCCCTCTGGCAATTGACTCATTGGGCGAGAACTTTTTAATAGCTTCCCCTTTAAATCTTAAGGTTCCGTTATCTGGTTTATCTACCCCAAATAGCAAATTGGCGATTTCTGTCCGTCCCGATCCCAGTAGCCCGGCCAACCCAACCACTTCTCCGGCATGTAGTTCCAGATCAAACGGCTGAATTGATTTGCTGCGGCCAAGCTGTTCGGCTTGGAGCAGGGTGTCTTCCTTAATATTTTTCTTGCTCGCGCGTTTTATTTGGGTCATATTGCTAAAGTCACTTAGACTCCGGCCGATCATTTTTGCCACCAAGTCGATCATCGGCAAAGATTCCGTATCATAAGTCCCCACCAGTTTGCCATTTCTGAGAATCGTCATGCGGTCGCTAACTTCGTAAACCTGATCCAAAAAATGGGTAATAAAAATAATGGCGATGCCTTCATCTCTTAATTTACGCATCACCTCAAATAGTTTTTCTGTTTCATGGACATCCAGACTCGATGTTGGCTCGTCCAAAATCAGCACTTTGGTTTCAGCAACCTCAAGCGCCCGGGCAATAGCCACCATCTGTTGGATGGCGGTTGAATACACGCCCAGCGGCTCCGTGACATCAATGTTAATATTCAAACGTTGCAGCTGTTGGCTGGCCCTGTTGTTCATTGCTTTCCAGGCAATGGCCCCAAATTTCCGGGGTTCCCGGCCAATTAAGATATTTTCTGCTACGGATAAATTCGTGCAAAGATTAACTTCTTGATAGACTGGGCTAATGCCGATCATTTGGGCTTGTTGCGGTGATTTGATGGAAACTTCTTGTCCATCGAACAGGACAGTCCCGGTATCTTGCCGCTCAACGCCGGTTATAATCTTGATTAGCGTAGATTTGCCGGCTCCGTTTCCACCCATTAAGCAATGGATTTCGCCGCGTTTGAGCGTAAAGGCAACATCGTCAAGGGCCTGCACTCCTGGAAAGGATTTGGAGATACCTTCCAGGACGATCATATCTTTATTATTCGACTCCGCCATAATGCGCTATGCCTCCGTTTTACAACCTTTTGTTTTCGATGTTTGATGGCATACCCTGGTTACCATCGATTCCTGATTTATCCTTTATTTTGCTAAAGAGTACAACCGTTATGAGTGTTTTTGCCTCATATAGAACAGGCTTTGCACGCCAAGAAAGATCAGGGTAAGAACGCCCACACCGATGCGGGTCCACCATGAACTCAAGGTACCATTGAATTGCAGAATAGATACGATGGTACCGTTAATTAAAACGCCAAACAGGGTGCCAATCACGGTTCCAATACCGCCCGTTAACATCGTACCGCCAATAACCACCGAAGCAATGGCATCCAATTCCATCCCCGGCGCGTATCCGCCATAACCTGAAAGCAGAGAAACACTCCACACAATTCCCGCCATAGCAGAGCACAAGCCGCTAAAGGCATACACCAGCAGCTTGGTGCGGGCCACAGGTAACCCCATTAACAACGCAGACTGTTCATTATTGCCAATCGCATAAACCGTGCGGCCAAATTGGGTGAAGAAAGATAAATAAATGGTTACCAATAACATCACCGGGGCGACAAAGGTGGGAATATACACGTACACTTTTTCAAAGAAGGGGATATAAACTTTTGTTAAGGCCAGGAAACGATAAACAGGATCATTAATTGTTAAAGAAGAAAGGGTGATGATGTAAGCCATCCCTCGGGCAAAAAAGAGGCCCATTAGGGTTACAATAAAAGGTTCCACTTTGAAGAAATGAATAAGCCAGCCTTGGGCCAACCCAAATGTAATACCCATAACCAACATCAAAGGCATCACAATAAAAGGACTCATCCCAGCAGCCAGTAATGCCGCCGATGCAGCCGTGGTAAGGGCAATAACCCCTGCTACAGAAAGGTCAATGCCTTTAGCAATGATCACCAGCGTCATACCAATAGATACAAGCAACAGACTGGCCTGGTTAATAAACAGATTAAAAACCACCTGTGGTTTTTGCATAGCAGGGTACAGCCAACTTCCGATAAGATAAAGCACGAAAAAAATGACGATAGTGGTTGCCAGAGGACCATTTTTTATCAAAAAATTCTTTAGTCGTTGTACTGTGTCGGATCTCTTTACGGTCATCACAGAATCGCTGAGAGGTTTAGTTTGAGACGCCATGTTTGATTCCTTTCTGGTCAGAGAGTTTATTTATAACCCGACGCGTGTAATCGGAATAAAGAATGATCACAATCAACACCAGCACGGCTCGACCCGCTAACAGAGCGTTAGCCGGTACGCCAAAGGTATACATCGTAATGGTAAAGGTCCAAATGAGAAGCGCCCCAATCACACTGGCCAAAAGCGAAAACCGCCCACCCGACATCAGGGTGCCGCCGATGACAACCGCCAGGATGGCGTCCAACTCATAAAGGAGGCCAATATTATTGGCATCAACACCGTGAATGTAAGAACCGAGGATCAAGCCGGCCCAGGCGCTACAAAACCCACAGAATGTATAAACAAATAACTTGATATTTTTTTCGCTGATACCACTATAATAGGTAGCTTTTGAATTGATCCCAACCGATTCGATGAACATGCCTATGGCAGTTTTTCGCACCAACAGCCAGGCCATAATGAATATAATCGCTACAATATAAATTGAAACCGGTAACCCCAAAATGAACCCGTTTCCAAACCACCAATAGGGCTGATAATAAACCGTCATAATTTGGCCGTTGGTGATGAGTTGCGCAATTCCACGGCCGGCTACCATCAGGATAAGGGTAGCTACCATCGGCGAGATTCTTCCTCTTGAAACCAACATCCCATTCCACAGGCCGCAAAGGGTACCGGCCACAATGTTAACCAACACAACAATCGGCAAGGGGGTATTGGTGGTATTGGCAGCCAGAATCTTATTTTCGATTAACACGTTGCCCAGAGCCGGGTTGATCAATACTGCACCCAGGGCGGCCGAAATGGCGATTACCGCGCCTACCGAAAGGTCAACTCCGCCGGTAGCAATCACCAGGGTCATCCCAATGGCTACCAACATCAGGGGAGCCGCATTGTTAACAACGTCAATGAGATTCCCGTATAAATGACCATCCAATATCCCGATTTTAAAGAATCCGGGGGCAAAAATCAGGTCTAAGAGTAAAATCAAAGCCAGCGCAACAAGTGGCCAGAACAGTTGGCTTTCACGCATACGTTTGAAGAGAGCATCGTTATTTTTCATAAATTTCCTGCCATTGTGGGGATAATGATCTGAACTAATAGTAACCAATAATTTCTTGTATTGCCAATCCTGCGATGAGCTTTTTAACCAAGTATAATCAAATCGCTTTATAGTAAAGAAGCGGCGTTGCACAACGCCGCTTCTCAACTATTGTTATTTACCCGAGGTTATTAACAACTTATGTGTTGCGGTCAGAACAAATTAGTACTGGCGCTCTGGCAATAATGCTTCAGCCTCTTCAGGATAGTAAATGGTTTCGTTGGTGAGCTGTTCCTTTGGTTCTACAGTTCCGCCGTTGGCCAAAAGCAACGCCATTTCCATGACTTGCGGGCCAAGCAGTGGGTTACATTCAACATCAGCTTGCACCCAACCGTCAATCATAAGCTGGAAGCCACCGCGAGTACCATCAACAGACACTATCTTGATGTCGCCCGGTTCCAAACCGGCAGCCTTAATTGCTTCAACAGCACCAATGGCCATATTGTCGTTGTGGATGAACGCGCCATCAATTTCGTCTCCGTATTTCTTCAGGAAGGCTTCCATCACCGGTTTACCTTCGGCAGTGGTGAAGTTACCCGTCTGCGAGTCGATGATCTCGATGTTGTCATTGAGGTTCATGCGGAAACCTTCGGCGCGGCCATTGGCTGCGCCGGAACCGGTGGTACCACTGAGTTCAATGACCTTACCGCCATCGGGCAGCAAACGATTCATTTCATCGGCTGATCTTTGACCTTCCACGACCATGTCAGAGCCAATGTGAGCGGCATAGAGGGATGGGTCGGCGGAAACGGAGCGGTCTACCACAATAACCGGAATACCGGCATCTTGGGCTTCGGTGAGAACGGCATCCCAACCATCTTCAACTACCGGAGGCAGGGCAATTACATCAACTTCTTGTTGAATGCAAGCCCGCATAGCAGAAATCTGGTTTTCTTGCTTCTGTTGAGCATCGGAGAAGATCAGGTTGACGCCCAATTGTTCAGCAGTTTCCTTAAATGAAGCGCTATTGGCGGTCCGCCAGTCGCTCTCGGCGCCCAGTTGCGGGTAGCATAACGTCAAATCTTTATATTCCTTTTTGGCAGGTGCGGCTGCTTCTTGCTGTTGGGGGGCGGCCTGTTCGGCCGGGGGTGCTGCTGTTGGGGCAGCGCCACCGCAAGCAGCTATAGCCACGGCGGCGATTAATAGTACAACTAATAAAAGAATTCTGGATAACTTCACTGTTCTCACTCCTTCTATGGATTCAAAAATATTTTTTATAGTACCCCGGGGGAGATGTTATATCTCTATAGTATATAATAGGATTAATTGGCACGAAACTCAATGGAGTTTTGTTTGGATTAGGTGAAATTTTTTGGGAGGTTGGACCCTGCTGGGGGGATATTACCGAAAAAGATGTAAAAATTTTTTATCAAGGTTTAATTTTTTTGGATGAAATAACACTAACTAAAATCTAATATTTGCGGGTATCTTGGCGGCAGCGCCTGAGTCGCTGAAATATTTTTTGTCATGCGTAGAGCCTGGAGTTGAGCGGCTTAGGTCGCGGACAATACCGGTTTCATTGACAATCATCTTCCACGCCCTATTGTTGGTTTTTGTCGATGATTTGGTCTCGTGGTATGCTTGCCCTCCACGCTCAAACAATTTGACAAGGGGGTATGGACTATGCTCAAGTCTTTTCGCCGCATGTTTGTCATCTACAAAGATTATCGTGGCCGGCTGATTTTCTCCCAGGTATTGCTGCTCATCTCGGCGGCGGCCATGCTGATGGTAGCGGCGCTAAACCAACGCTTGATCAACCTGGGCATCCAGGCCGGCGATGCCGAGGTGATTGTTCGGACCGGCCTCACGATGGCGGTGTTGGCGCTGATTGGGGGCGGCTGTATGGCCGGTACCGCCAGCTATGCCGTCTTCTTTTCGCAAGGGACGGCTTACATTATCCGCACCGAAGTTTACAAAAAGATCCAAACCTTTTCCTTTGGTAATTTCGACCGCTTTCGCACCGGCAACCTGATGGTGCGCCTCAACGCCGATATCCTCAACATTCAAAACGCGGTGATGTACTCGGTGATGCTGCTGTTGTACGCGCCCTTTATGATATTGATCGCCTTTGTCTTTGCCTTAATCACCACGCCCAGTTTGATCTGGTTGATGATTGTGGTGGCAGTAGTGGTGCTGGTCTTGATGGCCTTCATTGTGCCGCAAATGTTTAAAGCCTATGATCAGCGGCAGAAAAAACTGGACGATCTAAACAATACGTTGCAGGAAAATCTGTCCGGGGCGCGGGTGGTCAAAGCGTTTGTGCGGGAACGGCTGGAGAACGACCGCTTTGAGCAGCGAGCTGAGGCTATGCGTCGGCCGGCTTTTGACGCCGCCTTTCGGGTCGCCTTGCTGTCGCCGCTGCTGGCCGGTATCGCTCAGATTTCAACCGCGTTGGCGGTGTGGGTGGGCGGTACGCAGGTGCTGCAGCAGACCGGCCTGACCGTGGGGCAAGTGACCGCCTTTATTCAATACCTGAGTTTGGTGGTGACCCCGCTGGCCTTGATGGCGGTCGTCATCCCCTTTATCTTGCGGGGCGATGCCTCGGCCGGGCGCATCTTTGAAGTGATCGACGCCCAGCCGGCCATCGAAGACCAACCGGAGGTTCAGCCGCCGGACCCCGCGCAGCTAAAGGGACGGCTGGTGTTTGAAAATGTAACCTTCGCTTTTCGCCGGCCCGACGGCGAGCTTGACCCGCCGGCCTTGAGAAACATTAATCTGACCATCGAACCGGGGGAGCGGGTCGGTTTCTTAGGCTCGACCGGGGCCGGCAAAACGGCGTTGGTCAACCTCATTCCCCGCTTTTACGATGTGACCGAGGGGCGGATCACCATCGACGGCATCGACGTGCGGGATTTCCCGCAGGCGACGCTGCGCCAGATCGTGGGCATTTCGCTGCAAGAAGCGCTGCTGTTTCAGGGCGATGTGCGCTTCAACCTCAAGTTCGGCAACCCTGAGATCGATGACCAGGTGATGCAAGACGCCGCTAAAGCGGCCGACAGCTACGGCTTCATCACTAACCTGCCCGAACTGTGGGAAGCCCCGGTTGCCCGGCGAGGGTACAACTTTTCCGGTGGCCAGCGCCAGCGCTTGTCGATGACCCGCACCCTGACCGGCCAACCCAAAATTCTCATCATGGATGATAGCACCAGCGCCCTTGACGTCGCCACCGAAAGTCGGGTGCAGGATGCCATCCCCACCTACGCGCCGGGAGTCAGCACCCTGTATGTGGCCCAGCGCATTAGCGCCGTGCTGGATTTGGACAAGATTGTGCTGTTACAGCACGGCGAGATCGTTGACATCGGCACGCACGACCAATTGATGGAACGGAGTGCGCTGTACCAGGAGATCTACGAGTCGCAGTTGGGCAGCGGCGTTACGGCCGGTCTGGAGGTGCAGGCATGAGCAACGGTTCCTTAACTCCCCCAACCCAGAAAAAAGATGATACGCTGCTGATTATCAACCGTTTGCTGGACTTCATGACTCGCGGCGAGGCCCGGCCCAAATTCTTGACCGCCATGGCGCTGCGGGTGATCGGCCTGTTGGGCGTTATCGCTGTGCCTTACTGTACCGGGCAAGCCATCAACGTCATCAGCGAACCGGGCGGCACGCTCAACGAGCTGTGGCGCTGGGTATTGTACGCGTTTATCGCCGGTGGGCTGTACATTGGCCTCAGCCTGGTGGCCGAGCGGTTGTTTTCGGGCCTGGCCACGCGCGCGCTGTATAAATTACAGCGGCGTCTGTTTGAGCATATGCAAACCCTATCGCTCAACTTTTTTGACCGCCAGCCGGTGGGCGAACTGATGAGCCGCGTGACCAATGACACCGAAACCGTGGCCCTCTTTTACGAAAGCGCGGTGGCCCAGATGATCCGGGCCATCATTCAGATTTTGCTGATTATCGTGGTGATGTTCATCATCAGTTGGCATCTGACCCTGGCAGCGTTAACCATTGTGCCGGTGATGCTGTTCTTGACGGCGGTGATTCAGCGGGTCGCCACGCCGGCCTTTGCCAAGATGCAGGAAGAGTTGGGCGAGTTAAGCGGCTTTCAGGAAGAGACCATCTCCGGCAACAAAGTCATTATCAGCAACCGCCGTCACGACTGGGCCATCGAGGCCAACGAGCAGTATGCGGCCAATGTGTTTGATGTCGGCAGCAAAGCCTTTTTTACCTCGCTGTTGCAGTTCCCCTTGACCCAAACCCTGGTGATGCTCCAGATCGTGATCGTCCTGGTGGTGGGCGGGGTGCTGGTGCTGGAAGGAATCACCACCTTGGGGGTGGTCATCTCCTTTGTCGGTTATGCGGCGCTGCTCTCGTCGCCCTTGTCTGAGATTGCCAACCTGACCAGCACCACGTTCAGCGCCGTGGCCGGGGGCCGGCGCGTCTTTGCCATCATCGATGAAGAACCCCAAATTCAGGACGCGCCCGACGCCGCCGAGTTTGAGTTCAAGGGCGGTCACGTTGAGTTTAGGGATGTCGATTTTAGCTACGTGCCGCACCGCAAAATTCTCAAGCACAACACTTTCGTAGCCAAACCCGGCGAGATGATCGGCATTTGCGGGCCGACGGGCGCTGGCAAGAGTACGATTATCAACATCCTGACCCGCTATTACGATATCGACAGCGGGGCGATTTTGATCGACGGCCAGAACCTGCAATCGCTCACGCAGGGCAGCCTGCGCCAGCAAATTGGGGTGGTGCTGCAAGAAGCGTTTCTCTTTTCCGACACGGTCATGAACAACTTGAAGTACGCCCGCGAAGGGGCCACCGACGCGGAGTGCATCGAGGCGGCCAAGCAGGCCAACGCCCACGAGTTTATTATGAACCTGCCCCAAGGCTACGATACCATGATGACCGAGCGCGGGTCTAACCTGAGCCAGGGCCAGCGCCAGATGATTACCATCGCCCGGGCCATGGTGGCCAACCCCAAAATGTTGATTTTAGATGAGGCCACCAGCAATGTTGATACCCGCACGGAAAAGCTGATTCAGGAAGGGTTGCAGCGGCTAATGGCCGATAAAACCAGCTTTGTGATAGCTCACCGGCTGAGCACCATTCAACACGCCCACAAGATTATGGCCATCAACGGCGGCGAGATCGAAGAGTTTGCCTCCCACGATGAGCTAATGGCCAAGAAAGGTTTTTACTACAATCTTTATATGAGCCAGTTCAAGGGCAAGCTGCCCGGCAGCGCCGATGTGGATATGTCTCAGTTTGTCAGTACGTAGGATTCTGTTTGGTGGGCTTTGACTTATGCCAATGATCGAACTGTTTCAAAATATCGCCCTGGTTGTCGTCGCCTTACTGGCCGGATTACTCATCGGCGCGCTGTTTTTGAAAATCTTGCGAGTGATTCTAGGCCGGGCCGGGATGGCCAGAATCTTTGTCAACTTTATCAGTACCGCGCTGGGCAGCTTGCTGTTGTTAGTTGTTCTGATCCTGTCGCTTGATGTGGCCGGCCTCGATACGGAGACGCTCTGGATTTTTCTGGGGGCGATTGTCATTGCCCTGGCGCTGGCGCTTCAGGACAGCTTGCAAAATGTAGCGGCCGGCATCCGGCTGGCGATCGACCAACCTTTTCGAGAAGATGATCGCATTGAAGTGGGCCAGATTATCGGCTATGTTGAGGAGATAAGGCTGCTCAGTACGGTTATAAGAACACGGGACAATGTTGAAGTGATGCTGCCCAACACCCTGATTTTGCAGGGGCCGATTTTTAATTTCACCATTCGCGAAAAGCGGCGGGTCGATTTGATCATTCGGCTCAGCTACGACAACGATATTCGCCAGGCCAGAGCAGTTTTGATGGCGGTTATGCAGGCCGATCCGCGCGTGCTGGCCGATCCGCCGCCGACCGTGACGGTGGAGGAGTTGGCGCCCGAGGCCATCCATTTGAATGTGCGGCCGTGGGTCAAGAGCGACGTTTACTGGGTAGCCCGGTGGGATTTGCAAGAGAAAATCAAGATGGCCTTTGACGAGCACGGTTTGACGTTACCGCTGCCCCAGTTGGAAATCCGCACCACCGAAGACAGTAACTCAACCCGTAAAACTTTATAAACTTTATCCCACCGCGAGTCCACGCGCCGATTCCTCTACGCCCTTTGTGGTAAAAACTCGCACGTTGGTGGCGGCTGTAAAAAATTGAATAAGGCAGGTACAATGGTTGTATTCATCTAGATTATCACACCCAACGTCTAAAGGATTACACCATGAACCTGCCCGCTACCTCAATAAATGCCTCGATTGAAATAGGACCCCGGCGGCGTCTGCGCTTTTTATGGCCTGTCTTTATAAGCTTCCTGACCCTCTTGCTGCTAGGAGCCACCCCGCATACGCTTTATGCCGAAGAACCGGTTCAACCTCCCCCTAACTTCACGGTCGCGTTTATCGGTGACCAGGGCGTTGGCCCCAACGCCCAAGCGGTGCTTGATCTCATCCACAACGAGGGCGCGGCAATGGTTTTACATCAAGGCGATTTCGATTATCAGGATAATCCGGATGCCTGGGATCAGCAGATTAATGATAGCTTGGGGGCCACGTTTCCTTATTTTGCGTCGGTGGGTAATCATGATGTGAGTCAGTGGGCCGGTTATCAGCAGAAACTACAGGCGCGTTTAGACAGTATCCCGGAGGCGACCTGTGTTGGTGAGTTGGGGGTTAACGCTGCCTGTCACTACCAAGGTTTATTTTTTATTCTCTCCGGTATAGGGACGCTGGGTTCTGACCACGAAGCGTATCTGCGCGAGCAGTTAGCGGCCGATGATTCGCTGTGGACGATCTGTTCGTGGCACAAGAATCAGAATGCGATGCAGGTCGGGGGCAAGCCGGATGAGGTCGGTTGGGGGGCGTATGAGGCGTGCCGGGAAGATGGGGCCATCATCGCCACAGGTCACGAACACTCTTACGAGCGCACCCGCACATTGAGCCATATCGAATCCCAAACGGTCGACTCCTTCTGTGACGACGACCCGGCCACGCCCGATCCCGATGTGTGTGTCTCCGCCGGGCGAACCTTTGTGGTTGTATCGGGCATCGCCGGCGCCGGCATTCGAGACCAGGAGCGGTGTTTGCCCGCCACCTATCCTTACGGCTGCGCCGGAGAATGGGCCAAGATTTACACCTCTGATCAGGGCGCTCAGTACGGCGCGTTGTTCATTACCTTTCACGTTGAGGGCGACCCCAAAAAAGCTCTCGGCTATTTTAAGACGATTGATGGCGAAGTTATCGACTCGTTTACCGTTACGGCGACCGCCCCGGTAACTTACCACACGTTTATACCGATAATTATGCGTTGACTCTAGATAGTCCACCTTTCCGTTTGAATGATGTAGATGATGGTTTGGATGACTGAGTCGTCATCGTTATTTGATGAGTCATCAGCCGGAAGGCGTGAGTCAAATCCTTGATTTTGTCGATGAGACGGCTGATTGGGTCACCCGCCGCCCGGATTAGGCGAGTCAAAGGCCGGATTATGTGAGTTAATCCAACGGTTATATAAGACAACCCAACGGATATATAAGATTTCAAACGGATTATGTGAGTCAATCCAACGGCTTTGTAAGACAAGCCAATGACTTTATAAGAGTTCAAACGGTAGGATAAGACAACCCAACGGCTTTGTAAGACAACGCAACGGCTTTATAAGACAATGCAACGGCTTTATAAGAGTTCAAACGGTAGGATAAGACAACGCAACGGCTTTGTAAGACAAGCCAACGGCTTTATAAGACAACTGAACGATTATGTGAGTCCCTCAAAAGATTTTCTCAGTCGGTCAAAAGGTTTTGTAAGCGGGCCAACGGATGGAATGAGTCTGGACGATGATTTTTGAGTGCGCCGCTGAAGGCCGGTCGTCAGCGGCGCCAATTTGAGGGTCACCGGTTGGATTATTGGTGTCGGGATTGGGCTGGGATTGGCGTCTTATGATTCTGGAGACGGCGATTGCCAGGGCCAACGTCCTTCCATCTCAACGACCAAGGCCCAGCTTAGAAAGGTCCGGATCAGCACCAGTATCCCCAGCACCATGACGCTGTTCAGCGTCGCTTCCAAGGCTACGGTGCGAATGACATCGGCGGCCACCAGGATTTCTAACCCCAGCAGCAGCGCTTTCCCCAAACTCACCTTGAGCTGCTCGTAGGGATCGCCGTTCTTGGATCGCACCAGGATGTGCAACATATAGCGGGCCAGGGCGTTGATAATGGCCGCCACAATGATCACCACGGCCACCACTTCGATGATGAGTGACGCCCATTCGATCCAGATCAGAATAGTCTCCCCGGCCGGAGCGTCGGAAATTAGACGGGCTAACATCAGTTTCTCCCTCGGGGCTATCCGCCGGCGGCCTCGGTTTCGACCAGCTTGCGTTTGGGCAGCCACAGCGACAGCACTAACGCGAGCAAGGAAAAGAAGGTCAACAGGCTGACCGCGGCTTTGAAGGAGCCGGTGCGGGCCGAAGTGTAGATATCGAGCAATTCCGTGGAAATAGCCTCATCCGCGCCTGCGGCCGTCAGCGATTCCTCAAGCTGGGTGTCAGAGATCAACTGGACGCTCTCCTCCACGCCCGCGGTCAGCGGCGCTTTGGCCTCGCTGGGGATGACCGTACTGGCCGAGATACCTTGCTGCATGCCGAAGGATAGGGCGGTCAGCATCAAGGTGCCGATTAAGGCCACGCCAATGGCGTTGCCCAACTGTTCAAAGGTACTGTTCAGACCGGCCGCCTCGGCGGTTTGCTCCGGGGAGACCAGTGACAGGATCAGGTTTAAGAGCTGCGACGCGATCAGCCCCAACCCCAACCCAAACAACGCTCCAAAAGCCAACTCCTGCGGCGTGATGCCGGGCTGGATCGAAGCGCCAATCGCCATCAGGCCGACGATTACAATCGCAAAGCCAATAATCAGGAGATGGTTGGCGTAGAAGCGGGCCGACAGCCTGGCCCCGACCACGGCCATCACCAACAAGCTTAAAGAGAAAGGCATTAAGGCCAAGCCGGTTTGCATCGCATTGTACTCAAACGTCAGTTGTAGAAATAGGGGGAAAACATACAGAAAACCGGCGGTGACGGCCATCTGTACAAAGCGCACGGCGATGCCCGGTTTGAGGAATGGCGTTCCCAGGGTGGAAGGTTTGAACAGGCCATCCTTGTTTTCATCCTCCAGCCGGCTCTCCCAGCGGAACAGCAGCATGACCATCAGGAAGCCAAAACCGACCGTGACCGGGCTGATGGACAGGCCGAACGGCGCAAATTCCAGGCCGCCGATGAGGAAGGGTTCTTTGGCCAGGAAGAAGCCGTACTGCTGGGCCAGCAAAATGCCCAGCACAATGCTCGACCAGCCGACAACCGACAGTAGCGCGCCCACATAATCGAACTTGGGCCGGTCGGCGCTTTCCTCATCCGGCTGAAGGTTGCGGGCCATGACCAGCACAATGATGGCGATGACCAGTTCGGTGCGAAAGGCCCAGCGCCAACTGATAAAGGTAGTGAAGAAGCCACCCACAATGGGACCTAACGCCGCCCCGACCGCGGCCACGGCGCTGACGATGCCGTAGGCAAAGGCCAAGTCGGCTCCGCTGTATCGATTACGCAGCAATACTTGCAGGGTGGGAATCATCAAGGCCGCGCCGACCCCTTCCAGCACCGACCAGCCGACGATCATCATCGTCAGACTGTTGCTCAGCGAGGCCAGGGTCGTGCCGACGCTGTAGATAACCAGGCCGATCAAAAACGTCCGCTTGCTGCCGATGACATCTGACAGCCGCCCGCCAATCAGCATCAGGGACGCCATCACCATGGCATAGATTGAAATGGCCGATTGCACGCCGGTCACATTGGTGTTGAGATCGACCACCAACACCGAAATCGAAACGTTCATAATGGTGGTGTCGATGACGATGATGAAAAAGGCCAGCGACAGGGTGATTAGGGCGCTCCATTTTTGCATTAGACAATTCTCCAGATAAATTTATTCAGATGGCCTATTGTTTGCCAATGAACTCCGGTTTCGCGTATGCCGGATTGGGGTAGGTGTAAAATCCTTCCCCCGATTTGAGACCAAGCTTCCCCTTGTCCAGAAAGTTTTGCTTCAGATAATCGGCGTTCTTGCGTAACTGTTCGTCGCCCGTCACGTTCGCCCAGTAGTTGGAGATAGTGAAGGTGGTCTCCAGGCCGACTACGTCTATCATGCCGAAGGGGCCTACCGGCGCCTGGGTAGCCATCATCCAGGCGCGGTCCACGTCCTGGTGACCGGCGATCCCGTTGACTACCAGAGTTTGCGCTTCCCTCAGCAGCGGCATCAACAGCGCGTTCATCACGTACCCGTGGTTCTCCTTCTCAATACGGATGGGCACCAGACCGATCTCGGGCGCGAACTCGATAACCCGTTCAAACACCTCGGGGGCCGTGCCCGGATGCCTCATGACCTCCGCCACGTTGCTGACCCAGATTCGGTTGGCGAAGTGCAAAGCCAGGAATCGCTCGGGGCGGCCGGTGGCGTCGGCGATCTGGCTGGGCAGCAAGCTCGAACTGTTCGTCGTGAAGATAGTGTGCTCCGGACAGATCGGGTTGAGTTGGGCAAACACTTGGCGCTTGAGGTCGGGGTTCTCAGGAACCGACTCGCTCACCAGGTCGCACGTCTCGGCCGCCGCCTTTAGATCGGTGGTGTAGGTAAGATTGTCGAAGGCCACCGCGATCGCCGCGTCGTCCAAACCAAGGTCTTTCTTAGTCGCTGCGGCGATCCCCTGGTGATAGGTGCGACAGGCGGCCAGGGCCTCCTCCGTGAGGTCATACATCGTGGTCTTAAAGCCATAACGGGCGCATTGAAAGCCGATCTGAGACCCCAGGGTGCCCGCGCCGACAATCAAAATATGCTTGATTTTCATGGATAGGTCCTTCCTTGGTTTAGCTTCGAGTTTAGAAAAATGGGTTAATTTTTGAACCGGTATGACAAAGCAAGCTTTGTCGCTCCGTTACATTTTCATTGTATGACAAAGCAAGCTTTGTCGCTCCGCTGCATTTTTATTGCCGGCGGCGTCCCAAGCAGGGACTGTCCGTCTACGGTGTAGCGACCGGCTGAGATAACAGCTTTACAATGGGCCGTAACCTTAACCAATACTGTTCCTTGGGGCGCTGCATGCCTGCGACTATCAGATCAGGCAGCCGCTCCAGGTCGGTAAAATGGATTTTGCCCGACCAGCGACCAACGGCCACGGCGGGGGAGGCGTCCTGTTCTGCGGCCTCGATCAGATGTTCGACGGCTCTGGCCGCCAGACGGGTCGCTTGGATACGATCGAAGGGCGACGGTGAGCCGCCGCGCTGCACGTGGCCTAAGATGACCTGTCGTACATCAAAAAGGTCGCCGCCTTCCTTTTCAAATAGCGCCACCAGGAAGGGGGTCGTATAGATCGAGTCGGCATTTTCGCTGCGGATCATCAAGCCCAGCCGCTTACCGCCGGCAAAGCCTTGCTTGAGCTGCGCCACATCGGCCCGCAGATCATCTAAGGTGATGCCCTCTTCCGGTAGATACACCCGCTCAGCGCCCGAGGCCAAACCACTCATCAGGGCCAGATAACCACAGTCGCGCCCCATGACCTCAACCACAAAGCAGCGCTGCGTCGCCACAGCCGACTCTTTGAGTTTGTCTACGTCCAGCACGATGCTGTTCAGGGCTGTATCCGCGCCCAAACTCAATTCGGAGCCGGGGAGATCGTTGTTGATTGTGGCCGGCACGCAAACTAGCGGTATGTTGAAGGCCGGGTAAATGTCTCGTTGACCGGCTAAGTGGTAGGCCGTTTGGTAACCGGTCGTACCCCCGATAATCAACAGGCCGTCAATTCTGTTTTCAACCAGTTGAGCAGCGATTTTTTCAAAGTCGCTGTCTGCCGCCGGGACAATACGATTGGTGCCCAACTCTGCACCACCTTTGGCGACCCAGCCATCGACCGCCTGCCAGCCTATCTCGTGGATATCCCCCCTCATCAATCCGGGAAAACCATTCCGAACCGCAAGCATGACATGCCCTCGGTCAAGTCCCAATCGCACTGCCACTCGCACCGCCGCATTCATGCCGGGGGCCGGGCTGCCGCTGTGCATCACGGCCAGGCGGAGCCGCTTTTGCTCCGGAGCCGGCGCATGAGGGTAAGCCCGGGTTAAGGTTTGCAGAATCTGGAACGACTCTACAAAACCCCGCCCTCGCTTTTCCATCGCCTGACCATAGTCGTGGGCCTGGATTAGCTCGGCGATTTGGTGGGTTTTGGCCACCATCTCCATGAGGGGCGAATGAACAATGTCATTATCGCGCAGACCGATCAGCTGCGGCTCGCTGTCCGGGGTCATCTGCAAAAGTTCTTCGACCGCCGCGCAGCCCAGCATCGTACTCATATTGCGGTCAAACGCGCTGGGCGTGCCGCCTCGCTGGACGTGGCCCAAGATCGTCACCCGCGTATCTTCGCCTAAGCGATCGGTGAGCACCTGTTTCACGTAATCAACGGTAATGGCCTGACCATGCCGGTCTTGGGCCCCTTCGGCCACCAAGACAATACTGTTCCGCCGGCCGATCACCCGCCCGGCTTGCAGCGTGTTACACATGACCGCCTCCCAATCCTCCTGCTCCGACGGACTTTCGGGAATCAATATCCAATCAGCGCCGGTGGCCAGTCCGGCCATCAAGGTCAGATAGCCGCAGTGGCGGCCCATGACTTCGATGACGAACGTCCGCTGGTGACTGGCGGCTGTGCTGTCGATGGCGTCCACCGCTTCCACAATACGGTGCAAGGCCGAGTCGGCCCCAATCGTCATATCGGTGCCGAACATGTCGTTGTCGATTGAGCCAACCAACCCCACCAGAGCCAGATGCGGATGGGCCGCGGCCGTGGCCTGATCAAGCTTGCCTTCGGCCACCAGTTCGGCCAGCAGCGAGGGCCACTCCTGGCGAAAATAGTTGGCCCCGGTCAGGCTGCCGTCGCCGCCAATGACCACCAGTCCCTCGATGCCGTGGTGAACGAGACTGTGGGCTGCCTTGCGCCGGCCGTCGCGGGTGCGAAAATCGGCGCTGCGGGCCGAGCCGATGACCGTACCGCCCAACTGCATGATCCCGCCGACCGCCCCCCAGCTTAGCTGGCGGATGTTGTCGCCGCCTTCGACCATGCCCTGATAGCCCTCGTAAATGGCGTAGACCGCAACGCCCCGGTTAAGCGCGGCGCGGGTGACGGCTCGCACGGCCGCGTTCATGCCCTGAGCATCGCCGCCGCTGGTCAACACCCCTATTTTTTTAATCGTTGTTTTATCGTCGTTTGTCATTAGGAGTTTTCCTCCAAATCACAGCTTGAAGTGTTGTTTCACACCAATGCCGGCTCCTGGCCGGCCACGGCGGTCTCGCTTTGACCTTCGCCGCGACCTCGACGCAAGAAGAACTTTATCACCTCATATACGAGTATTAGGCCGAATGAAAGGCCAAGGCAGAGCAGCCACTGACTGCCGTTGAGCGAAACCAGTCCCAGAATTCTCTGGAAAATGCGCAACTCTGTAGACAGGAGTATCAACAGGATAGACAGGCCATAATACATCAACTGCTGCCGATCGCTCAGGGTGCTGCGCTGAAACACCGTGGCGGTTTCGGATAGAGAGCTGATGCCCATAGCCACATTGAATAGAGAGAATATTACGAAGCCCATAGTAGCCGCTAAGGCTGCGTCGACTGGTTCGTACGTTGCCTCCAGAACCAAGGTGCCCAAGGCGATCAGGAAGCCAATAAAGCTCATGCGCATCCACTGCCCCCGCGACAGGATCGGCTGGCTGAGCGGGCGCGGTTTTTTCTCCATCAATCCGGGTAGGGGCTGGCTGAGGCCCAGGGCCATAGCGATGGGCACCTGGATGAAGAAGTTGATCCACAAGACCACCAGCGCGCCGAAAGGCTGGCCACCGGCAATGTAAAACATTGCTGCGCCCAGATAAGCCAAGATAAAGGCCACCAAGGCTGTCATCTGGAAACGAATATACTTAGACAGGTTATCGTAGATGGCCCGGCCATACTCCACCGCCTTAACGATGGTGGCGAAGTTGTCGTCGGTCAAGATCATCACGGCGGCCTCTTTGGAGACCTCGGTGCCGGTGATGCCCATCGCCACGCCGATGTCGGCCTTTTTCAGGGCCGGCGCATCGTTGACGCCGTCACCGGTCATGGCTACGATGTTTTGCTCCTCTTGGAGGAGGCTGACCAGCCGGATTTTGTCCTCCGGCGCTACCCGCGCTACCACGCCGATTTGGTCCAGTTGCTGCTTTAGCTCCTCATCAGGTATCGCTGCAAATTCAGCCCCGGTTAAGGCCTGGCCCTCGATGCCCAACTGGTGGCCGATGGCCGCCGCCGTGACCGCGTGGTCGCCGGTAATCATCCGCACCTGGATGCCGGCGCTGTGGCATTTGGCGATGGCGTCTCTGGCTTCCGGTCGGGGCGGATCGACGATACCGACCATAGCAATCAGGGTCAGATCCTTGACCTGGTCGATCAGGTTCGCTTTGGGATCGAAGGTCTGCGGATCGAAATCGCGGCGAGCTACAACCATCACCCGCTCACCGGCCTCCGCCATACGCGCGTTCTCCGCCAGGGCCAACTGGCGGTTCTCGTCCGTGACGACTACGGCTTCTGCGCCGGGGACCCAGAAGTAACTCCCTCGGGCGATCAGGACATCCGGCGCGCCCTTGACAAAACAGCGCACCACCGCTTGCCCGGTCTCATTGTTCATATTATGGAAGGTGGCCATGAATTTGTAATCCGAGTCGAACGGCACTTCGGCCACACGCGGGTACAACTCCCGAGCGTCATCGACCGAGATGCCGCCCTTTTCCGCCAGCACAATCAAGGCGCCCTCGGTGGGATCGCCGATCAGCGTCTCGCCATCCAGCCGGGCGTCGGCGCACAGGGCCATGGGCAGCATCACCTGCTCCAGGTCGATCTTGGCCCCGCCGGCGCTTTTGATCTGCCCTTCGGTGCCGTAGGCCGCCCCGCCCTTCTGCCAAGGCTGGCCGGGTGGGATGCCTCGGGTTAGTTGCAACTCGCCTTGGGTGCCGTAGCCCTCACCCGTCACCCGATAGCGATTCTGGCCGGGGACGGTGAACTCGACCGCCGTCATCTTGTTGAGGGTGAGCGTACCGGTCTTATCCGAGCAGATGGCCGAGACGGAACCCAGGGTCTCGACCGATGGCAACCGCTTAACGATGGCGTTGTGTTCGGCCAGGACGCGCGTACCCATCGAATAAAGCGTGGTGATGACGACCGGCAGGCCGGTGGGAATGGCCGCGATGGCCAGGGCTATGCCGGCGACAAAGACTTCATTGAACGGCTGGCCATTGATAGATCCCAGGATTAACATGAGAATGAACGTCAGGCCGGCCACGCTGGCGATGATGATCGTCAACCGATCGATCTGTTTTTGTAGCGGCGTCTTATCGACCTCGGTTTTGTTGAGTAGGTCGGCGATGTGGCCCATCTCGGTGGCCATGCCAGTCGAAGTCACGATCATCTCGCCCCGGCCGCGGGTGACCGATGTGTTCATGTAGGCCATACAGTGGCGATCGCCCAGAGGGGCCTCGGGGTTATCAATGGTATCGGTGTCCTTGGGCGAGGCCACGCTCTCGCCGGTCAGTGCGGCCTCCTCAATCTCCAGAGTAGCGGCCACAATCAGGCGACCATCGGCCGGTACGCGGTTGCCGGCTTCCATCAGTACGATGTCGCCCGGCACAAGGTGCTCGGCCTCCACCTCGACCGCCTGGCCGTCGCGACGCACGCGGGCGATGTTCTTCATCATCTTGGCCAGCGCGGCCAGGCTGGCCTCGGCCTTAGATTCCTGGTTCAGGCCCATAACCGCATTGAGGATGGTTAGCCCCAACAGCACCAGCGTCGTACCCCACTGGCCGGTGAAGATTTGGTTGATAATGGCAGCGCCCACCAGGATGATCTGCATGAAGTCCTGGTACTGGCGCAGAAAGGCCTGCCAGCCCGGCTCCTTCTTCTTGCCGGCCAGTTGGTTAGCCCCGTACTGCTGCACCCGTTGGGCGGCTTCGGCGCTGCTCAATCCCCGCGCCGGGGTGACGTCCAGTTGTTGAGCCGTCTCCTCGATGCTGAGGGTATGCCAGTTCGTCGCTGGCGAGGTTTGGTTTGGCATTTTTCTCTCCTTAAAGTTGGATAAATATCGACCACGGAAATGTCATCACAGTGTACTCGTAATAGGTCTTAATCCGTCTGAGGGGTTGTTTGGCCTTACGTGAAGAGCGTTGGTTTGGCGTTAATATTACGATAACTGATCCGGGGCAAAACTGCATCCCTCTAAAAGTAGTAAAAATGGTTTATCGTACAGTTTACGGCATTTTGGTTGGCTCCACTTTAGACTGAATCAATCTTTCCATATAGCTTCTATAATACATCGAGATTTTCCAACCCGATGTACAGAAATACCAGCCCAAAGATAATCGCCGTTGCTATTTCGATGCTCCGCTCATGGCGCTTCATCCAGGCGTTGAGCGTGGCCAGGCTGCGGCGCGTCCTTTGGGGGGTGACAAACATCAGAATCAACGGGAGCCACAGCAGCGATTGGGCCAACAGGATGTAGGCCAGGTAAGTCAAAAAGCTTGCCGCGCCGCTCAAATCGGCCTCGGCAATCAAGTTGATGGCCGAGAGGTCGATGATCCAGTCCTTGGGATCCAGCGCCAGGAAGGCGACACCCACCAGGAGCGCCTGGAGCGGCGAGATAGTCTCTAGCCTGTCCAGCCAAGAAGCCGCCGCTTGATCTTCGTCCTGGGCAGATAAGCCCCGGCGCAGGGCGTAGACTAGCATCAGCAGCCCTAATACCAGCAGGACAGCGCCGACGAGAATGTTGAATTCTCCGCCGGAGGTTTCGATGTTTTCCTCCAGGCGGGAGAAGAGTAGCCAGAAGACGCCGCCAAGGGCCAGCCGGAAGGCGATCATGCCGCCCAGATAGGCCAACGCATTGGCGATGCCCTGCCGGGTTTGCAGCAGGATGATCAAGGCGATGACCTGAGGCGGTTGTAGCGCGGCGGCTATCGCTAATGCGACCAGTGATAAGGTTAACTCGGTCATTGTCGTCGGCAGAGCCTAGCTCACTTTCACGATTTCACTGGGCCGCCAGGTTTGATCGAACCAAGATTTCAATGGGCCATAGATGCGGAGAATAACGAAAAAGCCCTTGCCGGGTATCGTTTGAATCCAGTTGTCTTCTTGCCCTTCCGGCGGCTCCGGCCCAAAATAAATATCGTAAGAGCCATCAGCGTTGGGATTAACATCGCCTTTCATACTGTTCAGCCCCGGAAATTGTTGGTCTGTTTGCAGCATCGACCGCGTTTGAGGGTCATATATCAGCACCGACCAAAAGTCTTTGGCCGGAACATCCGGCGGGAAGGTAAGCTTATAGGTGTGAGCGCCATCCAGATACTCCCCCTCGGCATCCATCGCGACGACTCCGTACTGTGAACCGACGCCGATCAGTTTTACAGCCATAGCCGGGGTAACGGCGGTATAAGGATAGTGGAACATAACCCGCCCATCCATTGAGCGAGCGCCACTTTTGAGAAATTGATAACTGCCTAAGAAGGGATTAAACCAGGCCGAGTCTTCGTAAATAAAGGCGTCTTTGAGTAGTTCACTGCCTTTTTGGTGGAACGAGATCGAACGGGCGGTGGCATTACCGACCGCCACCGCCTCGGTGAGGATGTGGCGCACTCGCTCATCAGGATTGAATGGCCGGCCCTTCTCGATCCCAATGGCCAAAAGTAATCCCAGCAGTTCCGAGCTGAACGCTGCCGCAGGTTCTTCCTGAATGACCGCGTTGATCTCTTCGTAAAAGTGAAAGTTGTTGGCGTGAATGGTATTGAAATGTTTCCCTGACCAATTGATAAACTCAGTTTTCTCGCGGTCTTCGGGTTTCGACAACGGGTAAATGTGAGTGTGCGTTTTAATGCTTTCTACGCCCGGCTTTGGATCGCCATTGACGAGAAATCCGCGCCAGAATAAACAATTGTTGTATGTTAGCGAGCGGTAGACAAAGTAGCCGTCCGGCACATCTCCTTCGTAATCCGGGGGCAAAAAAAGGAAGGTTCCCCCCCGGCCTTTATCGGGGCCGGCATTGCCCAGGTCGGCCACATACCGAAAAAAGAAATCGTTGACCATGCCCAAGGTATTGGGCGGGCTTTCTACCACCATCGGCCCCTCCTTCAGATCCAGCCAGGTGATGGTATAGATACTATCCATATTAGCCGTAAGGAAGAGCGGCTGGGAGTCCATCAACGTTTCATAAATCCCAACAACCCCATTGCGGGTGATCCCGGCTTCTCGGAAACCCTCCCGCAGGGCGAACATCGATGCCGCGGGAATCCAGTTTAGAAAGATTTCTACCCCGCGCATAAAGAGTAAATTATCGTAGCATTTCTGCACCGTATCGTGACTGGGGTAGCCGTCGAAGAATTCCAGCGTACCCAGGCGGGTTTCAACCCTATCAGGCGTGGTGATAAAATCGGGGATTGCGGTGGTCATTTTATATTTCTTAGTCATTGTTTACTCCCCTTTATTGATCTCTAAACATTCTACCGATATTAATGGAAGGCCCAGCCCATATAGCCCATTAAGCACGCCAAACAAAGCCGCTTGATCGACCAAGCCACCGGTCAACACCGACAGCAGCGATCCATCCGCCCCCAACGCATAATTGATGGCCATACTCCCAAAAGACTCAGTCCAGCTTCTATTCAGACGACCGCAAATCGTAATACGGTACGTGGCCGGCGTGCTTGATGTCAATGGCGGCACGGTTCTCTTACCTATGGCATAAGCTATTCGTTGATCTTGCTAACGGACACCCTTTGAATTTGACCTAGAATTAACCAGTGAAGCCACCTTTTGGCAACCGGACCGCCGACCGCAGATGGTAGACCGCCTAAAAAATAGGCCGAACTGGGTCGCTTGGGCGGTCAGCGGACAGTGGTCGGCGGTCACGAGAGGCAGACCCATTGTCAAATCGAGTATGTGTCCGTTAGTAAATTCGTTGATTACAGCAGCACCTACTTATGGAGAAATGACATCAAATACATCGATTTCAGGGGTATTTGGTCTTGATCGAAGGGTGTAGGTTTGCGTCAATACTACGATAACCGATCCGGGGTATAACTACATCCTGCCAAAAGGCGTAAAAATGGAGTATGTTGGAGTTTGTGGAGTTTATGGAGTTTGTGGAGTTCTGGGAGTTGTAGAGTTCTGGGAGTTGTAGAGGTGGGGGAGTTTAATGCGTAATTCAAGCGCCGATCAGAACTCTTTTTGAGCAAAATTTGCCTGTAACTTGACCTTAAAAACTCCACAAACTCTATTTAGAGGGTATCAAGCCAAGGGCGTGGGCGCGGACAACAGCTTGGCGGCGGTTACGGACGCCCAGCTTGCCGAAGATGGTGGTGGTATGTCGCTTCACGGTCAGGGGGGAAATATACAGACGGTCAGCAATCTCTTTGTTCGTCAGGCGGTGGGCCAATAACTCCAGAACATCCATTTCGCGGTTGGTCAACGATTCAGCCAGAGGGGGAGAGGTTACATCAGGCTTATCCGGGGCAAATGCGGCCAGCAGTTGTTCAACGTATCGCTGCCGAGCGAGGTCTTCCCCTTTTACTCGGCGTAATAGGTGCGCCATCGGCGGCCCTAAATCCACAAATAGACGAATAAAGCGGCCGGGCTGGGCCTTAGCCAGCGCCTGCTCCAGTCGAGTCAAAGCGATGTCCGGCTCATTGAGGGCATGGTGTAACAAGGCTTGCAAAGCCAACACCTCAATCAAAAAGCGGGTGTTGTGAGTAGACTCAACAAACGTCCAAGCTTCATCTAACAGGTCGGCCGCCCGGCGGCGACTGGTCGGCGTGTCTTGGGCCAGCCAGACTTTGGCCAGGGTTAGATGGGGCCAGAAAAATCCGTAGGTCGGACTCATAGGCGGAATCGGGTCGAGCTGAGCGGCCCACTTGCCGGCGGCGGCTACCCGTCCTTGACAAAGCGCCAGTTCCGCCTGGAAGGCTTGAATCTGCGGCATCAGGGTGGTATTGCCGGTTTCCAGCATAAATCGGCCGACCGTTTCGAGAACCGCTCGGGCTTCGTCGGCGCGACCTTGGATCTGATAGGTCAGGGCCAGGCCGCAGGCGCTGCTGGCCAGACAATCGCCGTAGCTTAGATAGGGCTGTTGCACCACGGCGGCGAAATGCTGTTCCGCTGCGGTCAGGTCGTTTTGCTGATAACAGACTTGGCCCAGATTAAGATAGCCGTGGTTTAGAATTCCCGGCGAGTCGGTCTTTTGGCTAAGCGTGATACATTCTTTGGCGGCTTGCGCCATGCTCGGCAAGTCGGCCTCTAGCCAATAAATGTAACAAACCGTCATAATCAACGCCGCCTTAAACGAGTCGCTTTGGGTTTCTTCCTCTTCAAAACCTCGATAAATGGCGGCGTAGGCTTGCTGGGTA
Organism: Anaerolineales bacterium; assembly: GCA_020634855.1. GTDB lineage: Bacteria > Chloroflexota > Anaerolineae > 4572-78 > J111 > JAGRBY01. Next base: position 81,417 of record JACKAU010000008.1, on the reverse strand, counting down.
TCGCCCATCATCTGCAGGGCGGCCGCCATATATAAGCGGGCCATAATGCGCACCATCCATAACTGGGGCGCGGACTTTTCTAAGGCTTGCCGGGCCTGGGTCAGGCAGTTTTTCGGATCGACCGCGGCGTGGTAAAGCAACAGGCTTTGCAGGGCGTTCATCTCACCTTGTAACTGCTCAATTTCCTCCGGGGTCAGCGCGGCTTGGGCCAGGGCGGCTTCCAGTCGCTCCAACGCGGCGGGGATTTCTGCCCATCGACTATGCTGGTAAATGAGCCAGGTATTCAGCATGAGCAAGACGGGATATTGATCCAGCGTAGCGGGCGAGAATCGGCTTAGTAACTTTTCCAGTCGTTGCCATTGCGCCCCGTTCAACAAGGCGTATCGCTGCCGGGCCACCAGCCGGGCCGCTGCCGCCGTGTCGTTGGCGGCAAAAAAATGGCGCAAAGCTTCATCGATAAAATCGTGTTGGGCCAGCCAGTTGCCGGCGGCTTGATGCAAGGCCGCTCTATCGGCTGCGGTTGTTTCCGCCGTCAACTTGTGCAGTAACAAATCTCGAAACAGATGATGATAGCGAAACCAGTTGCCTTGGTTGTCCAGCGAGACGACAAAGAGGTTGGCCGTCTGCATCTGCGCCAGAATATTCTCATCGGACGACCATGCCTCGCTACGCTTATCAACGGACAGCGCTTCAATCAGGGCATTGGCCAAAGGCGTACAGAATCGCTCCAGGATAGAAGTATACAGCAAAAATAATTGAGTGGCTTTAGATTGGTTCGAGAGGACTTCGTCAACCAGATACTCCATAATGTACCGGTCGGTGCCCTGAAATGTTTCCAGGAAACTAGCTCGATTATGCTGACGCTGCAGCGTCAGGCAAGCCAGGTGCAAGCCAACGGCCCAACCTTCGGTGCGTTCGATCAACATCGACGCCGTTTTCGGTGAAACATCGACGCCTAGGTTGAGCTTGAGATAATTTTGGATTTCTGCTGCGGTAAAGCGCAAATCATCCATCCTCAATTCGGTCATCCGTTGGGTGGCCCGCAGCCGAGACAAGGGCATCGGCGGGTCTTGCCGGGTGATCATCACGAGGTGCATTTGAGGCGGAGGATGCTTCAGCAGGGCCGTGATGAACTGGTGAATATCGGGGTGCGTAATCTGGTGGTAATCGTCCAAAACTAAAATGAACGGCCGGGGTAGCGTGTTGATTTCATTGATTAATGTCGTGGTCAAATGATCAGGAGGCGGTCGCTGTGGTGCGTTGAGTAGGCTTTGCGTAGCCACACCGGCCTCTGGGAAAAGCGTTTGGAGTGCGGCCACCACGTAGCTAAGAAAAACAATGAGATCGTTATCATCTTCATCCACCGACACCCAGGCCGCCGGATGGGCGGCCTGATCCAACCACTGACCCACCAGCGTTGTTTTGCCAAATCCGGCCGGCGCGGAGACGAGCAGAAACGGCCGATCGCAGCGTTGATTGATATACGCCAGGAGATGACTGCGCTCGATTAAATCGCCGGCTCCCTTCAGCCGATAAAGCTTGGTTTGAATGAGGGGAATTGGCTTTAAAGGTTGACTCATTATGCTGTCGCGATCGTAAGTTGTGGCCTTTATTTCTGGATCAATTCCGGGGAAAAATAAGTCACAGGAGTTTGAGAGCGGTTTGATCCATTTGGTCGTGTCGACTCTTGTGGCAGTTTTCAACTCCTGAAGTATAAGGAATTCCTTTCAATTGTCTAATGACGGCAAAACAAGCCGATTTTTGAGAAACCTTGTCAAGGGGGAATACGCTTTTTTAACTTCTCTTAAACTTCTCTTGAACTGCAATTAAAGACCTTGATCGATTAGTTATGATAAGCTGTACCCGTCACTCACCAGGATTAGTCCTGGAATTTCCGTGCAACGAAGGAAAGGGCGAAACGCTCTTCCTTTTATAAGGGAACCATTAACAAGGTTTACCCAAACTCAAACTCAATCAAGAATAAGGAGCTTAATTTTGAAATTCAAATATTTAATCACCGCAGGAATCTTAAGCGTCGTCTTGGCCGCTTGTGGCGCCCAGCAAGCCACCGAGCCAAGCGACACCGTAGTCGATGCGCCCGTCGCTGCCAGTGACGTCACCGTTACCGACGAGACGGCGGCTGAGACGACCACCCAGACCGCCGAAATGGACGAGGCCGCTCTGCAAGAACTCATGGACAGTATGCAGGTGACTCAGCAACAACCGCTGGCCGAAGTTACCCTTGATGAAAAGGCTATGGCCGACTTCTTAGAGTTGGATATGAACACCACCGACAGCGGTCTGCAATATTTCATCGAGACAGAAGGCGACGGTGACGTGCCGGTCGAGGGAAATGTGGTGCAGGTCAATTACACCGGTAAACTGGCCGATGGCACCGTCTTCGACGACTCCTACGAGACGAATCAACCGTTGACCTTTGCTCTGGGCCAAGGAATGGTCATCCCCGGTTGGGATGAAGCGATCAGCCTGTTGCCGGTCGGCAGCAAGGCCAAGCTAATTATCCCGCCCGAGTTAGCTTACGGCCAATTTGGCGCCGGCGGCGTCATTCCGCCGAACGCCACCCTTTATTTTGATGTTGAGCTGCTGGACATTTTACCCGGCAGCCCGGAGTCGCCGACCGACGTAGCTGAAGCCGACTACACCACCACCGACAGCGGCTTAAAGTATTACGACATCGCCGAGGGCGAGGGTCCGATGCCTGAGGTCGGCCAAATCGTGAGTGTGAATTACACCGGCTGGTTAGCAGACGGCACCAAATTTGATAGCTCATTAGATTTTGGCGTACCGTTCCAGTTTCCGGTCGGGCAAGAGTATGTGATCCCCGGCTGGGATGAAGGCGTCGCCTCGATGAAGGTCGGCGGCAAACGCCAACTGGTTGTCCCGGCTGAATTGGCCTTTGGTAGTGAGGGCATAGGCGATGTGATCCCGCCCGATAGTACGCTTACGTTTGAAGTCGAGTTGCTGGAAATTCAGAGTTAGTCTGAGGGTTGTCTGACCAAATCAGCAAGCTACAATCTCGCTTTTTACCAACCGCCTCGCCTGTGAGGCGGTTTTTTTGTTTCCCTGTTGACCAGCGATAAGTAACAAAGATATTGAGGCCAAATTAGTCGGACTTCGGGCCGAATTCGATATTGACGCTGCTCAATCACCTAGGGTGCGTTTGACAACTTTTAACGGACAGAGTATTATTCTGGCGCTTATGAAACTCCATCCCGATAAAACCGGATATTTAATGACCTTGGGTAACCGTATTCAATAGACCGTTGAATCGTTGAACTCTGGGTTTAAGAACTGTTTCTTGTGACATGTTAACTACCTATTCGTCATTGGTAGGCGCGATAGACCTAAGAGTTGTTCACCATTGCCAACGGGGGCGTAATTTTGTAAAACTCATCTCGACCAGCCGAAACAGCAACGACATGGCTTATTATTCATCCACCTAATTGTAACTCCATTCCATTACCTATTCGTCAAGAAGCGTTTGTCTGGCCTGAATCGTTGTTGTCTGCCACTACCAATATTCGATCAGATGATTGTTTGCCCCTTTTATCATAGAGAGATTTACCGTTCCGCTAAGCATCAAATCAAATTAATTTATCGAGGAGAATTTCTTTTATGATCCCAAGAATTTTTTCGTGGCTGGCAGGCTTTGCCTTGGTCATGATATTTTTGGTTGTCATCAGCCCCGATTTATTCAGAGGTTATGTGTATAGCTTTGACCCCCGTAGCAATGGTCAGGTTGTCTACGATACCTATTGTACCGGGTGCCACGGCCCAAAGGGGTTAGGTAACGGTCCGGCCTCTGAATTCCTCAATCCTTTGCCCCGCAATTTTGTCGATGGCGAATATAAGTTTTTTCACTTCGGTGAACCGCCTCCCCTGCCGTCAGATGAGAGTTTAAGGGTCACCATTCGAAACGGCCTGCCCGGATCATCGATGCCGGCGTTTCCTCTCATTACCGATCAAGAACTTGAAGACGTGATCGCCTACGTCAAAAGTTTCAGAGCCGGCGGCTGGGTTGAGCCTAAGCCGATTCAAGCCGGCGAACAGCCCATTCAACTCCAGGGCGAAACCGGTGAAGAGTTGTTCGTTAGCGCCGGTTGTACCGGCTGTCACCAGTTCGATCCGGCCGGAGCCGCGGGTGGGGTTGGTCCCAGTCTTACCGATGTTGGCAGCCGGCTCAGCGTTGAGGAGATCCACCAATCGATTATCGATCCGAATGCCGTTATTGCCGAAGATTGTCCGGCCGGTCCCTGTCCGCCCGGCGTCATGCCGCAAAACTACAGCGAACGCTTAACCGAAGCGCAAATCGAGACCTTAGCAACCTATTTGTCAGAGCAACAATAAATTCTTAGGAGGGAGTAGACTATATGTCAGTGGCAGTTCAATCACCCCAAAAACCGTTTATTAACATTGGCTTGGTCAAAAGTCACATCATTGTCGGCTTCGTATTTTTGGTTGTAGCGATGTTAGCCGGCATTTTATACAGTCTGCAACTTAATAACCTGTATCCCTTTGTTGGCATCGAGTTGTTATCACCGGGACGCATCCGCATGGTCCATACCAACGGTGTGGCTTATGGGTTTATTCTCAATGTGTTCTTAGGGGCGCTCTATTGGGTGGTGCCGCGCCTGACCAAACGTCGTATTCTAAGCGACTTGCTCGGCTGGCTTATCTTTTGGGTTTATTTGTTTATTGTGTTGTGGGCGGTTGTCGGTATTTTAACCGGCCATGCCCAAGCCGTTGAGTGGGGGGAAACGCCCAACATGTTCAGCCCCAACGGCAGCATCCTCTTTCCCATCGATACCCTGGTGATGGTCGGTTTGATCCTGATTGCTATTCAGTTTCTAACGCCGATCTTCCAATTTGGCAGCAAACAGCCGATGTATGTTAGCCTGTGGTATTTCTCGGTGGCCTTTATCTGGGTCATCTTGACCTATGCCATGGGTAACTACCTGCCCGAATTTATTCCCGGCGCCGGGGGAGCAACCTTTGTCGGCCTCTACATTCACGATCTGGTCGGCCTGCTGGTCACGCCGTTAGGTTGGGGGATGATGTACTATTTCGTGCCGTCGCTGCTCAAAAAACCCATCTGGAGCCACGCGGTGTCGCTGCTGGGTTTTTGGGGGTTGGCCTTCTTCTACCCGCTACAAGGGGTGCATCACTTCATTTATAGTACTATCCCTATGTTCGCCCAATTTGGGGCGGTGGTTTCCACTGTCGCTATCGAAGTGATGGTCGTGACCGTCTTCATCAACTTCTTTATGACCCTCCGCGGTCGCGAAATTGCCCCGGTCACGAACATACCGATTCGCTGGTTCTACACCGGCATGATCTTTTATGTGGTAACCTGTATCCAGTGCGCGGTTCACGTTCAGTTCTGGGCGCAAGAGTTTATCCATTTCACCGATTGGGTGGTTGGTCACGCTCACTTGATTATGTTCGGTACCTTCGGCTTCTGGCTAATTGGGATCACCACCGATTTGTGGCCGCGTGTTTTGGGCAAGAAGAACTGGTGGGCCCCCGTGCTGCACGAGAGTGTCTTCTGGATGTGTACCATCGGCCTGGCCTCGATGTTTATCGGCCTGACCTCGGCCGGTTTGGTCGAAGGCTTCCTCTGGAAAGGGTTAGCCCCCTGGGAAGTGTCGCTCCAATCTGTGAAGCTGATCTGGCTGTTCCGCACCGCCACCGGCCTGTTGATGTTTGCCGGTGTCCTGCTCTTTATCTTCAACATGATTATGACCGCCATCAGCCCCGAGCAAGAACACGTTGGGGCAGCCTCACCTGTGGCCAGCCCGGCTAAGTAAGCGACCACTAAAGGAGACGATCTTATGGAAAAAATTGTTGAAAAGTTTCAGTTCATATTTCTGGTGGCCGGTGTCGGGTTCTTTGTTTTGGCGTTCTTTGTGTCGGGTATTGTGACGGTCAACGCCGTCAGCGATTTGCCCTACACGTCCCTCGATGAGATATCGCAAGATGTCAGCCCTTACTTTACGGCGCTGGCCCGGCAGTACCCGGATCAGTTTGAAAAATATTACCCCGGTGGCCCCACTTCGGAAAATTACCGGGAGGCGCTTAACCTGGGCCGCAACGTTTACATCGGCGAGGCCTGCTGGCACTGCCACACCCAGCAGGTCCGCCCGGTGGCTAATGAAGATGTCCGCTTCGGCCCGGTTTCGACTGCGGCCGAGCAGCAAAATGAATTGATGAAGCCCCAACTGATGGGGACGCGCCGTGTCGGCCCGGACTTGTCGCGTGAGTCGGGCTTCCGCTCCAACGACTGGCACGTAGCCCATTTTTTCAACCCGCGAGCCGTTTCGCCCGTGTCGGTTATGCCGCGTTACACCTGGTTTTATGACGGGCGCGTTCCGAATAAAAAGGGTCTCGCTATCATTACCTATATGCAGTGGTTAGGGAGCAACGTCGAGCAGCAGTAGTCGGTTGAACATAAGGGAGATGAGAGATGGCTTAGATAGATTATCTCTCATCTCCGGGTATAGGAGATTCTGGATGTCAAAACGAACGATGAAAGACGGTAAATTTGTTTCGGTCGCGGTTGTGGCCGTGGCTGTGGCCGCAGCAGGTGTTACGTTTCTTTTTAAGTTGTACGAATTTGTGGCTGCCTCGACAACCGGCATTGTACCCGGTATTGTGACGGCCACTGTGCTGCCTTACTTCTTTATTAGCGGAGGCTTTCTGTTACTGGCCGCATGGGCTTGGGCCGGTGGGCACTACAAAAACATCGAAGCGCCCAAACGGGATATGCTTGTCCAGGAAGAAGAGTGGGAAAGATTAGAGCGGCAAAATAAACTTTTTTACGAATAAAAGGGGGGAATTATGGCCGAAGAGTATAAATCCGAACAAGAATATCTGGATGAACGCGTAGTGGGGACCGATCTGGACGAAGCCACCGAAGGCGAAAAAGCCGACGAGTACAAGCCCCAATTTATTGAAGGTGCTTGGTTCCCGCACGAGGTGCCCACTCATCATTGGAAAGCGGACTTTGGTGATCCCAAAACCGTATACCAGGGGTCTGAACTGCCACTTTGGATCTTGGCTGGCTGGGCTGTCTTTATTATTTGGGCGCTGGTTTATCTTTGGTTTGGCATGTCAGTATTTTAGTAACTGTCCGTAACTAACTTGTGGGTTTCGGGGAGATTAAGGGATTGGAGATTAGGAGATTTAAGACCGAATCTCCAATCTCCTAGTCTCCAATCTCCAACCGAAATCCCTAACTTATTCTTGGACAGTTACTTAGAGAGATGAGTTTAATTAATTGAGACGTTGGTACATTGGCTTGAGTTTGGGGTTGGTTCTGATGGGTGTCTCGGCTTGTAGCCAGCAAGCCGCTTGGCCGAGTCACCAGCAGGCTACCCTGGCCGCCATGAATATAGTGGACCCCGACAGCATTTGTACGGTTGACCACACCGCGACAATGGCCTCCAGCTTTTTTGTACTGCTGGGGGCCGGTTTACTGACCGGGTTTAGCCACTGCATTGGCATGTGCGGTCCCCTGGTAGGGGCTTTTGCCATGCGTCGCCGGGTCGCCCGTCAAGAGTTATCTACGCCGTTGGTCCTCTTTCAAACCGGCCGGCTGACCACTTACGGGCTGCTAGGGCTTGCCGCCGGATTGACGGGGTCGGTGCTGGTAAGTTTCGTTCATAACTGGCAAGGGGCGTTTTCAGCCGGTTTGGGCCTCTTAGTGCTGTTGCTTGGTTTGGGGCTGCTCGGTCTCTTCCCCCTCCAACGTTGGGTGGCGTCGCTGGCTCCGGCCCAGCAGATCAGCCGCTGGCTCAAATATTGGATGGCGTCCGATCATCCGGCGGCGCCATTCGGCTTGGGTTTGGCCAACGGCCTGCTGCCCTGTGGCCCCGTTTATGCGATGGCTCTCCTGGCCGCCACCAGCGGCGATCCGCTGCGAGGAGCCAGCCTGATGCTTATTTTTGGCCTGGGTACGCTGCCGTCCATGCTGGGATTGGGCTTTTCGGCTTCGCTGGTCAGCCTTCAATTTCGGAGCTACCTCTACCGCGTCGCTGCCGTGTTAGTTATTGTGGTCGGCCTGCAATTGACCCTGCGAGGGTTGGCTCTTTACGGTCAAATCCCCCACTCCACCATCGGGAGCGTCATGTTATGGTAGCCCGTCTCTTCAAGGCGAAATCGCCCGCTGCTCCGGCTCAACCGCCCGCTTCCCAAACGCCAGTCACCCATCACCCATCACCAGAGTCCCAATCGCACTCGTCCTCGACGATGATCGCCTGCGCCTTGTGCGGCCTGCCGACCAGCCGGCATATCGTCGATACCATTGATGACCAACTTCTGACCTTCTGTTGCTATGGCTGCCGACATGTTTATGAGATTGTGGCGCCTGATCTGGCGCAAGGACTGGCCTTACCCCAGGCGATGGGTCGGGCCGGTCTCGATCTAAAGTCACCCTGCTGCCGGGGCATTATCCAAGGCGATCCGGCCGAAGAGGCAACCACGTTGCTGTCGCGACTGATGCTCAACGCTTTTTTAGCGATGATGGTCATGGTTCTCAGTCTGGCGCTTTACTCTGACTTCTTTTTCAATGACTGGGGAGAGTTAGGCCAGGGTACGCGTTCGATGCTGCAAGCCATTGCGATGCTGTTTGCCACGCCGGCCGTCTTAATGCTGGCCTTGCCGATTTTGGAAGATGCCGTATTTACGTTTCAAGTTTATCGCCGCTTGACCACCAGCGCCCTGATCGCGGTCGGCAGTCTGGCTGCTTACGGTTTGTCCGTGTACGCCACTTTCACCGGAACGGGACATACCTATTTTGAGACGGCCGTCATGACTCTGCTGCTGGTTACGCTGGGCCGCTGGCTCGATGCCCGGACACAAGTTGAGGGCAACAAGGCGCTCGATAAACTGCTAGCTCGGACGCCAGCCGAGGCCAGCCTGATCATGCCCGACGAACGTGAGCGTCGCGTACCGGTGGACCAACTTCACCCCGGAGACCGCATCCGGGTTCGCCCCGGCGAGAACTTTGCTGTCGACGGGCAAGTTGTGGGTGGTGAAGGCAGCGTTGATGAAGCCAGTGTCACCGGTGAGTCGACGCCGGTTTACAAGGGGCCGGGTTACACGGTTTATGCCGGAACCATCAATCTGGACGGCAGTTTTGTGGTCGAGGCCACCCACACCGGCGATGACCGGGTGATGGGCAAACTGATCCGGCTGCTGGAGGAAGCGCGACTGAAACGAGCCCCCATCGAGCAGTTGGCCGACAGAGTCGCCGCCTATTTTACCCCGGCAGTGATGGTGCTGGCTGGAGTGACGCTGTTGGTTTGGACTTGGCTGGCCGGGTTTGAAATTGGTCTAATGACCGCCCTGGCGGTGTTGTTGATTGCCTGTCCGTGCGCGTTGGGCGTTGCCACGCCATTGACCTTGTGGGCCGCGCTCGGGCGGGCCGCGCAGAAAGGCGTTCTCATTCGCGACAGCCTGACTCTGGAAAAACTGTCGCGCGTCCGCCGGGTTTTCTTAGACAAAACCGGGACCCTGACTACAGGCCGACCAACCTTGACCGAAATTGTGTGCGATCACCAGTTATCGTCGCCTGATATCCGGCTGTTGCAATTTGCGGCGGCGTTGGAGCAAGGCTCAGAACACCCACTGGCCCACGGTATTCGCGAAGCGGCTGAAAAACGTCACCTAGCGCAACTGCCGGTTGACCAATTTCGGGCCTTACCCGGCCTGGGCGTAACCGGTTGTGTTGATGGGCAGCAGGTTTTGGTCGGTAACTGGCGGTTGGTTGACCAGCAGAAACTGACGCTGTCCTGTTCGCTTGAGCAGGCGCGACGAAGGTTGGAACAGACCGGGCTGACGGTGGTTCACATCGGCTGGCAGGGCCGGGTGCAGGGCTTGCTGGGGTTTGCCGAAACCATTCGTCCTACGGCTCGGCTGGCGCTGGCCAACATGCAGCAGCAAGCGGTAGAGGTGCAGGTCTTGACCGGCGATAGCAAAGCAGCGGCCAATACACTTAGCCAGGCGCTAGAGGTGCCGGTTCAAAGCGAACTCCTGCCGCACGACAAAGTCCGGGCTATCGAAACGGCTGAGGCCAAAGCGCCCGTCGCCATGGTCGGCGATGGCCTTAACGATGCGCCGGCCCTGGCCCGAGCTACCGTTGGCATCGCCTTAGGCTGTGGCGTCGATATCACCCGTGAAGCGGCGGATATTAGCCTGTTAGGAAACGATCTTACCCTGGTGGCCTGGACAACTGCTCTGGCTCAACGGGTGTATCGGACCATCGGCTGGAATTTAGCCTGGGCTTTTACCTACAATGTCATCGGCATCGGTTTAGCGATGGCCGGATTGCTCCATCCCGTTTTGGCCGCCGCCGCTATGGTCTTGAGCAGCGCCCTGGTGGTGGGCAATTCTTTGCGAGTATTTAAGTTTTAGAATGAAAAAAAGTTGTCGGGCAAATCGCTGACTTGTTCACATCTGGATAAATTAGCGATTTGTCCAATAGACCCTATTTACGCGGAGACTCACATGAAAACAGTCCTTAGTTACCTCAAAAAAAATTTCTGGCCAATTTCTTCCATTGCCTTTGGCCCCTGGCACGCCGGACTTTTACTGTTAATCGTGTCCGGCTTAACCCGTGGCACGGCGCTGGGCGACTACATCTCGGCCAACTATATCTCGCTTAAATCTATTTTGGTGGTTATTTTTTCCCTCTATTTCATGGTGGCCTTTATGATGTGGGTGGTTCATCGCCCCAAGCCGGAGAAAAAAGAAAAACCCGGTCAGCGCAAAGAGGTTATTGGTCTGACGCCACTGCAAATTATTGGCTGGGGCATTGTTGGTATCATAACGATTCCCCTGCTGGTGGCGGCTAGCGTATTTTCTTATCGCGACCATTTTATGGATACGCTGGCCTATATTGTCAGTATGGATGCGGCGGTCAATGCCGGCTTTATCTGGCTCATCAGTATCGCCGTCCTGGTTATGGTGCCGATTACGGTGGTTTGGCTGGCCTGGATGTGGCTGGCCTGGAACCGGTCTGAATATGCGGACCAAAGGGACAGTTGGAGTTATGAATACGAAGGATAAACCGCCTAAAAAAGGGTGGCCTTTAAAAACACTGATAGAAATTTTGCCGATAATCATTGCCCTGACGGCTATTTTTAGTTACACCACCATTCGCAACGTCAGCGACGTCGATCTGGTGACGCCGCTGTCGCAGGTTTTGGGTGGCGTGCCTATTTGGGTGGCCGGCTTGATGGGCTTGATCGCCGTGGTCGGTACGCTGGCTATGATTTGGCTGATGTACATTTTTACGCGCGCACCGGTTTCCCCGGACGGCAGCGATGAGGAATAAAGAATTTTGCTAACGGACACATACTCGATTTGACAAAGAGTCTGCCCCCGTGACCGCCGACCGCTGTCCACTGACCGCCCAAGCGACCCAGTTCGGCCTATTTTTTGAGCGGTCTACTGTCTGCCGTCTGCGGTCCGGTGGCCAAAAGGTGGCTTCGCTGGCTAATTCCAGGTCAAATTCAAAGGGTGTCCGTTAGCGAGATAAAGAATTTAGAATTTAGAATTGAGAATGAAGAAAGTTTTGAAAGATGATTAAGGTGATTGGTCGAAGTGGGTGGGTGACCGGGCTGCTGATCTTTTTTACGCCGGTGTTGTTCATTTTCTTCTTGAGTAGCCAAATGGGCTACAGTCAGGTTAAAGGTAAATTTGACGCGTATCAAGATATCCCGGAAATTACCAGTCTAGCCGAGCTGCAAGCGCAACCGGCAACGAACGTGGTCATGCTGCGGGGCCAAATTTCAGAAGAAACCTGCCGGCTAATTCCATGTACGACCGATGCGTCGGGTGGGCTGATCGTTTATCGCGAGCGTCCGGCCGAAGGGCGCGAGGTGCGTTACCAGGAAGAATTCGGTTATGTCTTTCCTCCCTTTGTGCTGGCCTTAACCGGCGGCCATGTGCAGATTATGCCTAGCGAAACCCGTGATCGGATCATCCAGCACGAACTTCACTCTGTTCCCAGCGGCGACCGCCGGTTGACCGGTTTTCAGGTGGGTGACACCGTTACGGTTCAAGGGGAGTGGCAGCCTCAGCCGGGGGCGCCGTCCACGCTGATCGATGTGACCGGTATTACCGGCGGTGATAAACAAAGCCTTATGGCGGAGTGGCAAACGGCTTTTCAGCAAGTGAGTTGGGCCAGAAATATTTTAGGGTTACTGACCGGCTTGGGCCTGATTTTACTGATCATCCAACTCCGCCGCAGCCGAGGTAGCAATAATCCAGAGGAGACAACAGAATGGCATCCCCAGCCCCCGACGACGACGGAAGCTCCAAAAGCATCGCCTTAATTATGGTGGCGGTGGTGGTTTTGGCGATTATCATTATCGCGACTTTAACGGTTACCGCCATTATGATGGGACCACCGGCTGTTTGATTTCAGCTACAATGGTTTGGATATCCGGCGCTTTTTGCTCGAATCATAACGGCCAGAGGCGTCCGGCCTTCTGAGTTGCTTTTAGCCTTAATTAAAACCTGTCTAACTGACCAGGGGCAAACTATTCAATTGACGGAAGTATATAGCCCATTTTTTGATATACTGAATATTGAGACTTAACCGGGATAGGTTGACTATTTTAACCATGGCAAAACCAACAATTTTCGATTATCCAACCTTTAGAGAAACAAAGATCCCCAAAATCCGGCTGGCCCACTTGAAGCCGGTGACCATGTACACCAAATTTCGCTGGGTGGTTCAGGCGCTGGTGGTCATCTCATTTGTGCTGGTGCCGGCTATGCACTGGCTCAAGCTCGACTTTACCAACGACCAATACTGGATTATGGGCCGAGAAGTGTCGATGACACTGGCCCTACAAGCGGTGGTTATCCTGTGGTTGGGGACCTACTTTGTCAACTTCTTTGAAAACTATTTTGTCGGACGGCTGTTGTGCGGTTGGATTTGCCCCTGGGGGTTGATCAACCGGCTGGGCTTGATCATCAACCATGAACTGCGCCGGCACAAACGCCGAGCTTTGATTTTAGCCTCGGCCAATCTTATCTTTGCGATGATCGCCACGCTGGTCGTGCTGAATTGGGTCATCGATCTGGGCACGCTGTTCAATCCGCAGCATGTCTATTTTGGCCTGGTTTGGGGCGCATTTGCGCTGCTGGTACTGATTGGTTTTGTTATTCTGCACAAAATGGGCTTCAAGTTCTGTGAGAGCATGTGTCCCTTTGGGCTGTATCTCACCGTTGTGACCCAGAAAAACTCGCTGCGAATCACGTTCGACAGCAGCCGGGCCTGTGTTGACTGCGGGTTGTGTACCCAGGTTTGCCCGATGGAACTGTCGCCCCGTGAGATGGACTTTAAAGACTCGATGAACGGCGGGTTCGGTCAATGTATTTTATGCGGCGACTGCATCGACGTGTGTCAAATCCGCATGGATTTAGAAGGGTTACCGGCCCCACTGCGCTGGAATACCGAACAAGAAATCATTCCCCTCCTACCCATGGAGAATCCCTCGCGATAGAGTAATCATTGTGTCAACAATAACAGATTCGCCAACGACGCCATCCCCTAAACGTCCTTATGCTCCTCAACCCAAAGTCCAAATGGCTATTGGTTGTATTTTTATCCCTGTAGTTTTAGCGCTAGTTGTCATAGGAGGCTTGTTTTACCTCCGCTCTAAGGCTTCGTCCAGCTTTGTTGTTCCGGCTGGCGATGTGGCCCTGGTCCGCACCATACCGGACGAGTCGGCTCCGCTTATGGCCCGCTTTGGTCCGGGCCGCACGTTGGAAATTACCGGGCGGACTGAGGCATGGGATTGGGTGCAAGTGCGCTTGTGGGACGGTCGCACCGGCTGGACCCTCCGCCCGCTCGATATCTTAGTCTGGCGGCTGGACGCGCCCATTACGCAGCCGGTCGCGCCTGACGTTGAACCGCCGGCAATTGTCCCGATTGCCGCAGAAATGTTGCCAATTCCGGCCACTTCTTTTACCATGGGAAGCCCGCCCGGCCTGGGCGAAACTGATGAACAGCCGGCCCACCCCGTGAGCTTGTCGGCTTTTGAAATTGATCGAACTGAGGTCACGGTGGGGCAATATTGGCAGTGTATCGAGGCCGGTGAATGTGCGCCGCCCACCAGCGATGCCAGCACAACCGAAGTGAACTATCTCAATGACCCGGCCTACGATAATTATCCGATGGTCAACATTCCCTGGACCGAGGCCAACAATTACTGTCATTGGCGCGGCCAACGGCTGCCTACCGAAGCCGAATGGGAGGTAGCCGCCGGGTGGGATATCGACAAACAAGCGAAATACCTGTGGCCTTGGGGCAGTGATCCGGCGGCGGCGAAGGCCAACGTCGGCGAAACCTCGGTTGGGCAAGCGGCGCCGGTGGGCACGTTTCCGGAGGATATCTCTCCGGCGGGCCTATTGGATATGGGCGGCAATGTCAGCGAGTGGGTCTTTGATTGGTACAAAGCGGATTATTATCGCATTGCCGATGATACCGATCCTATTGGCCCCTCCCAACGGCGGGGTGAAGGCATCGGCCGGGTAGTACGTGGCGGTTCGTTTTCCGACCCGGTCGATGAGGCCCGTACGGCCAATCGCCGCAACCAGGTCGAAGATTATGGTAATCCAACCGTTGGTTTTCGCTGTGCCAGCGATGGATAAAACCGGCGGAGCCAATCCAGTGACGGGTGCTTTTGCTTAAGTTTTGGGGTTAAGCGCCGGTTATCCTGGCTAGACACCAAATACTCCCCAGAATTGGGGAAATATCAAAGTGAGGAGATCTCGTATTAATGACCACCATTCAAAAACTCGTCATCATTTGTAGCGCGACTTTAGTCATATTGATGGGCTGTAGTTCTGATTTGGCGCCATTACCCACCCCAACCCCGGTTGATGTGGCGTTACAACGTCTCAACCAGCCGACCGAAACCACCGAACCACCAAGTGAGGCGCAACAAAGCGATCCCGCTGCCAGTGGTGAAAGTTCCAGTGCCACCGGCGGTGAGAGTTCCAATCTGGAGGCGGTGTTTGCCGGGGCCGGCTGTATCGCCTGTCACGCTGTTACAGAAGATGCCCCCCCCGGCGTCGGCCCGAATATGGTCGGCTTGGTCGATTTCGCAGCCGAGATAATTGAGTCCCCCGACTACACCGGCAAGGCAACCACGGTGGAAGAGTACATCCACGAGTCGATTGTCGATCCGCTAATTTTTGTGGTACCCGACTACCAACCGGTTATGCCGGCGACGTATCAAGACACGTTGACCGAAGAGCAAATTTCGCAGCTTGTCGAATATTTACTAACATTCAAGTAATTTAAGGCTATTTTGAAAAGTGGCAGCCGGTAACCGGCTGCCACTTTTTTATTTTGTTTAGTTTGTCAGCCAACGGTATGGGTCTATAATGAAAGCATCGGTTGATGATATTATGCAAGGGGGTAACGATGTATAACCGAATTTTTAATTTTAGTCCTGGTCCCGCCGTTCTACCGGTCCCGGTGTTAGAGCGTGCCCGCGACGAGATGTTAAATTACCAGGGCTGCGGCATGTCTGTGCTGGAGATGAGCCACCGCTCCAAAGAGTTTGAGCAAATCCTAAGTAATGCCGAAACTGGTCTGCGCCGGGTAATGAGTATTCCCGATGATTACGTTGTACTATTTTTACAGGGAGGGGCCAGTCTGCAATTTGCTATGGTTCCACAAAACCTGTTTTTACAAGGCCAACCGGTCGATGTCCTGCATACCGGCGCCTGGACCAAAAAAGCCATCGCTGAACTCAAAAAGGTCGCGGCATATGATATCGCCGCCTCCACTGAGGTCGAGAATTTCACCCGTTTGCCGACCACTGCTGAAATGAGCTTCAGCGAAAACGCCTCTTACGTTCATGTCTGCTCCAATAACACCATCTTTGGGACGCAATGGTCGGCGTTTCCGGATACCGGCGAGGTGCCACTGGTGGCCGATATGTCATCTGATATTCTGTCTCGTCCGGTTGATGTTTCCCAATTTGGCTTAATCTTTGCCGGCGCGCAAAAAAATATCGGTCCGGCCGGCGTCACCGTGGTGATTATGCGCCCCGAACTGGCCGAACGCGCGCCTCAGATTCTGCCGACCATGCTCCAATACCGGACCCACATCAAGCAGCGATCGCTTTACAACACGCCGCCTGCTTTTGCGATATATATGGTCGGTTTGGTCCTGGAGTGGATTGAGGCCGAGGGTGGACTGCCGGTAATTACCGGTCGTAATCAAGAGAAGGCCGATATCCTTTACAACCTCATCGACGGGACCGATTTTTACACCTGCCCGGTGGCTAAACCGGATCGATCTAAGATGAACGTGATCTGCCGGATTAGTGGCGGCGATGAGGACCTTGAGAAAAAATTTATTAGCGAAGCCGCTCAAGTCGGCCTAAGTGGGGTTAAAGGGCATCGCTCGGTTGGCGGGCTGCGCTTTTCAATCTACAATGCCCAACCGTTGGTCGGTGTGGAAGCTTTAGCCGATTTTATGCACGCCTTCGCGCAAAAATACGGTTAAAGAGGTTTACTGGCTTTTATTCGACGCCGCTGGCGAGCTTTAGCCTCCTGCCAGCGGCGTTTTTCTTGCTCGGTCTCGATCAGCAGCGGCGGCACCGAAGTAGTCCGGCCGGTATCGTCGAGCGCGACATAGACTAGATAGGCGGTATTGGTATGGGTTTGCTCGCCGGTTAGTAAATTTTCAGCCTTGACCATGACCTCAACTTCCATCGAACTGGAACCAACCCAGGTCATATTGGCTTCCAGCATCAACATATCGCCGACGTTAACCGGCTGGTGAAACGTCATCGAGTCCATCGCTACCGTAACCACCGGTCGCCTAGAATGTCGCATTGCACATAGGCCGCCGGTTTCATCAACTAGTTTCATAATATTGCCGCCATGGACGCTGCCCATCGGATTGGCGTGTTCCGGCAGCATTAGTTGGTTTAAAGCTACTTGGCTTTCTAGAACGCGTTTACCTGTCATTCGAAATCCTTTAAAAAAAGCGGGTTAATTGGCTGGTTTGTTTGTTGTCAGCCAACTATCCAACCAACCAACCAACCAACCAACTAAAGTTGATCAGACTCCATCATTTCTTTGATTAAGTTAGCCAGTAAGCGGCGAGCCTCAACATCAATGGCCCCGCTGGTAGCTTCTTCAAAACGGCGGACGCGTTCTTTTTCGCGAAAGTAATAGGCCAGATCAGGGATAATCCGCATCGCTTCGCGGCACAAAGCCCGCAGCGTCATCAAACTGTCGATCTCATCCAGTCCCTCGGCTTGCCGTTTTTTGATCGCTTCGATCAGCCGTTTTAATTCAGCGCGCCACAGTTCGACATTGGTCTCGAAACGAAGGTAATATTTGGCTTCGCCGACCATCAACATCTCCAATACATTGTGTTCGGCTGTGGTTAAAGCGTCGCCTTGCTCCAATTTGGCTAAAATGGGCCAGAATAAATCGCCCAGTTTAGCTTGAAAGGTCTCCCGAGCCAGTCCCTCCAGATCGGTGATAAGCGTTTGGAATTCCTGATAATGGGTTTCAGTTTCTTGTTTAAAGGTTTGAGTCGCCAGATCGATTAGGTCATCGATCTTTACATCAACATCATGAGCTGTGGGCATTGAACCATCTCCTTATTTTCTATAATTCTTAAATCTGGGCAAACTGAACTACTGAAAATTACGATTTAAACCTTAAAATCAACGATACCGAATTTCACCTTGAATGTCAAGGTAGTGGACAAATGCCGTACTGTTCACCCGGCCGGAGGCAAAGTTGCAACCTCAGTAACTTCCACCAGAATCAAACAGGGTACCGATTAAACCCATCTTAATACTCTAAAGTTATAATAGAATCAACAAACGAATAAGTATACTTCAGAGGAGAATACCATGGCTGTTACAAAACTCACTAGCGATGAAATTGAGGCCAACTTAAAGAGTCTCCCCCATTGGGAAGTGAAGGATGAAAAACTTCATCGCGAGCTAAAATTCAAGGATTTTGTGCAAGCCTGGGGGTTTATGACCCAGGCGGCTATGCTGGCCGAACAAATGGATCATCATCCTGAATGGCAGAATGTGTGGAATAAAGTGATCATTGATTTGACCACTCACAGCGCTAAAGGCATCAGCCGGCTCGATTTCGAATTGGCCCAAAAAATGAACACAATTGCCGACAGCATGGGTGTTTAGGTTTGGTCGAGGCAGAACGTCCATATTTGCGCATTTCAACCAGAAGCTTATAATAAAATATTGTTTCGGGCGGTTAGCTCAGTTGGTTAGAGCGCCACGTTGACATCGTGGAGGCCACAAGTTCGAGTCTTGTACCGCCCATTAGTCCAAGGAAGGCCTGGGAAACCAGGCCATTTTTATTGTCCGGGCTTCTAACTCTTTATTAAGAGAAGCCTCACAAAGATACTATTTTTTTCGGGTAAAGTACAAGGCGGAGTTTTGTTCCGTCTCACCGAAAAAAAGTTTACTGTCAGGAGAAAAAAAGATGACCCAAAATAAACGTGTCGCCGCTGCCGATGACCTTCTCGCTCAGGTCGATCCTGAATTGTTGGAGGCCGTCCGGAGCGAGCGCCAACGCCAACGAGAGCAAATCGAGCTGATTGCCTCCGAAAATTACACTAGCGCCGCCGTTATGGCCGCTCAGGGAACGGTGCTAACCAACAAATATGCCGAGGGATATCCCGGTCACCGCTATTATGGCGGCTGTGAGTATGTTGACGTTGCCGAAGAGTTGGCCCGTTCCCGCGCTAAGCAGCTATTTGGTGCGGAGCATGCCAATGTTCAGCCTCATTCCGGTGCCCAGGCCAACGCGGCGGCCTACATGGCGCTGCTAAAACCTCACGATACGGTTTTAGCTTTCAAGCTCGATCATGGCGGTCACTTGACCCACGGTATGAAAATAAACTACTCTGGCCATTACTACAACTTTGTTCAATACGGGGTCGATCCTGATACAGAACAGCTTGATTACGATACCATTGCCGCTTTGGCCGAAGAACATAAACCCAAACTGCTACTGGCCGGCGCCAGCGCCTATCCGCGCGAGTGGGATTTTCCCCGCCTGCGAGAAATCGCTGACAGCGTCGGGGCCTATCTGATGATGGACATGGCCCACGTGGCCGGTATGATCGCCGCCGGCTTGCATTCCGATCCGGTTCCCTACTGCGATATCGTGACCACCACCACCCACAAAACCCTGCGAGGTCCACGGGGCGGGTTAATTCTGTGTAAAGAACAACATGCCAAAGCCATCGATCGCGCCGTCTTTCCCGGTATTCAGGGCGGCCCCTTGATGCACGTCATCGCGGCCAAAGCCGTCGCCTTGCACGAAGCGCTTCAACCCGAATTCAAAACCTACCAGCAGGCCATCTTGGATAATGCCCAGATGCTGGCCCAAACCATCACCGAAGGCGACCTGCGGCTGGTCAGCGGTGGCACCGACAACCATCTTATGTTAGTGGATCTGCGCCCCGCCGATGTAACCGGCCAGGAAGGCGAAGACGCGCTGCATAAGGCTGGGATTACCATCAACAAAAACCTAATCCCCTTCGATCCCCGACCGCCGCGCGTCACCAGTGGTATCCGGTTAGGTACGCCGGCCATCACCACTCGCGGCTTTGGTCTGGAAGAAGTTCGCGTAGTTGGTCAATGCGTTGTGGAAACGATTTACCACGCCCAAGATGAAGCCAAACTCAAAGATATTCGCCGCGTCACCACCGAACTGTGCTCGCGCTTTCCCGTGCCGGGTTTGGAGTAACCTCCAGTATTACAACATAAGATCTTATAGGTTGCCGAATATCATTTCTCGGCAACCTATAAACCTCAGTTCGGGAATTCCTAAATTAGACAGGATTAACAAGATTTAAAAATAGGTAAAAATCTTTTTAATCCTGTAAATCCTGTCTAATTATCGAACTCAGGTTAAAAGGTCTCTCTTTCCTCAAGCCACCCCAGTCAAATCGACCAACTGCTTACGCGCCAGGTCGGGGTCGTTGAAGTGAATAGCCTGCATCCCCACCTGCCGGGCGCCTTCCACATTTTCAATGAAATCATCAATAAAGAGTACCTCGGCCGGACTGACCGCCACACTGTCAGCCGCCAGATAGTAGATTTTGGGGTCCGGCTTCATCAGACCGACCTCCGACGAGATAACCACGCCATCAAAATAATCGATAAACGGATAAACCTCCGTCCACAAGGGCCGGGCATCGTCGGCGTAATTACTCAACAGGCCGGTTCGATAGCCGGCCCGGTGCAGGCGCTGCACGTGCGCTACCAACTCCCGGTTCATCTCATCTCCGGCAAAAAAGTCGAGGCGCATTTGCGCCAGATCGGCCGGATTGAGGCCGAAATGTTGACCGAGCCACTGCCAATGCGTATCGACGCTTTTTTGGCCTAACTGCGCCTGCCGGCCTGAGTCGCTGTTAAAAACCAGATGCTCAAAATCCCAGGCATCCAGACCAAGCTTTTTGGCCCACGTTTCGCGTCCTGTCCGGCTCTGCGTCCGGATCAGTACTCCCCCCACATCGAAGATGATCGCTTCTAACATAAATCTCACCCTCCCAAATCAAGCAATTTCAGTCGATCACAATTTTACATAAAAGTGGATAAATAGGACACAGATCGTACCGATCACTCGGATAAACGCGGATTTTTTTAAGTTCAATCAAGCCTTATCTGTGAAAATCTGTATGATCCGGTTCATCCGCGTTCTATCATTTCTGACCAGATTTTGAAATCGTGATCGACTGAATGTCGTTAACAGGATTGTACAACGATCACCAAAAAGTTATAAACTGAACTCAGGTGACAGTCACTTTCCGAACCTGAAATCTGGATTGTCAGCGCCGGGCAGGTATGCTATACTGTTCGTCAGGTTTTATGTAAGGTTAACAGGCTAGCGCGATGAACCAACCTTTCGATGACTTACCCGATACCTTGCCGGACGAACCCGATAGCCAGCGCCCGACGCTTTTGACCATGCTGATTTTGTTGCTACTGGTAATGACTATGCTGGCGACGTTGGTCTGGCCTATCTTGCAAAGCTACACCCGCCCTTCCCGCATGCCACCGACGCCTACTTCAACCTTTTTGCGGGAAGCTTAAGACATCGAAAAAAAATCGTATTTTTATTCATCGTAAAGAGATCCGTCCTGAGAGAATAAAATCCTTTCAGGCTAGGTTGGCATTCACCGAGGGCGCTTCAGCGTCCTTCGCTCTTTCAACGCGATGGCTTTAGCCTCGCGTTTGTCGGCCCGGGCGTAACCTGTCTATTTTCTTAACCTTCACACGATTACTACGAACCTCTATTTTTAAAGGAGTAGCAATAACCCATGACTGATCTACTACGTACCTACCTCGATTTTGCCGTCGAAACCGCCTGGCAGGCCGGACGGTTGACCCTGGGCTATTTCCAAACCGATCTACGACCCGACTTCAAAAGCGACGAGTCGCCTGTGACTGTGGCCGACCGCGAGGCCGAGTTGTTAATCCGCCGCCGTATCGAGCAGCAGTTCCCCAGCCACACCATCGTGGGGGAGGAGTTTGGCGAAGCTGCCGGTAGCGCCGATGACGATCACCGCTGGTTTGTCGATCCCATCGACGGCACCCGCTCATTTGTGCGGGGGGTGCCGCTATACGGCGTCCTGCTTGGCTTGGAAATCGAAGGGGTCTGCCAGGTGGGCGTGGCCTATTTTCCGGCCCTAAATGAAATGATTGCCGCGGCCACCGGCCACGGTTGCTGGTGGAACGGCCGCCGAGCGCGGGTGTCGCCGGTTGAGCGGCTCAAAGACGGCCTGGTAGCTCACTACGACGCCGCCGCCTTTGATAGGCACGGTCGGGGCGCGGCCTGGGAGCGGCTCAAAAAAATCGCCGGCTATCGCGCCGGCTGGTGTGATGCCTACGGCTATTTGCTGGTCGCCACCGGCCGAGCCGAGGTTATGCTCGATCCGGTGATGAACAGTTGGGACTGCGCCCCGTTTCCCCCCATTTTGCAGGAAGCCGGCGGCTATTTCGGCGATTGGTCGGGCAATGCCACCATCCATGCCAATGAAGCCCTGGCCACCACTCCGGCTCTGTTGGCGGAATTATTAGAGATTATTAACGGCCCTTGACCCGGATATATCCAGTGGCTTTATTTGTCATCCCACACACACCGAAACCCGAGATTATCCGCCTGTCGCGTCAAATTCTGCGCCTCACCGGTGGTAAATGTGGGGATTTCACTTTCATCGGGCGGATTTCCTGCCGGATTACTCCACGATCCGCCCATCGTTAAGTGACGAGGTTCCGCATCGGCTGAGGGGGTGTCGGTCCATTCCCAAACATTACCGATCAAGTCGAGCACGCCATCAATACTGGCCCCTTGCGGCCGGCTACCGACAGAAAAGGGTCTACTACGGCCATCATCATCGCAATGTCTTAGGATGGCCTGCGGACAAGTCGAATCTTGATCACCCCAGGCCGGATCGTCGTTGCCCCAAGGATATTGGTTGCCTTCGGGCGAAATGGCGAGTTTCCACTCCTCAATCGTTGGTAATCTGCCCCCAACCCACGTACAATAGGCTTGCGCCTGATACCAACTAACGCCGACCACCGGAAAATTGTCTTGATCCCGATAATAAGGATTGTTTTCGAAAATATCGTCTTCAATACAGGGGCCATTCTGAACACATTGGCGATACTGCTGATTAGTGACCTCCGTGCGGTCAATCCTAAATCGTACGTTCTCATTTCCAACGATTAACACTTTTCGCACCTGTAATGCGTCGGCCGTAGCCTGAGCCATCGCGGCTTGGGCTGTCGATTCCGCTTCAGTGACGCGAATATTGGCTTGAGCCTCCACATCTTGTCTATTTTCAGATAGAGCGATGTTACTGACTTGAGTCGCGCTTAAAAACTCGGCGGTAACCCGTGCTTCGGCGTCACGGACGACATCCGCATTGATCGCCTCCGCCGTTCGAGCGGCTTGCATCGCTGCCGCCGTTTGAGCCGCGTTAAGCGCATCTGTCGTCGCTTGAGCGGCCGCCGCTTGCGCATTGGCTTGTGCAACCGCTGCTTGCGCCGTGGCTGTGTCTCTAGCCGCTCTTTTGGCGGTAATACCTTGGGCTGCATCGATGGTGGCTTGCGCATTGGCTGAATCCACTGTAGCCATAGCTTGAGCCGTCTGCGTACTTTGCGCAATCCGTTTTTCTTGACGCAACGCCTCCGCTGTTTGCGCAAATTGGGCCGTAGACATCGCTTTTTCAGTTGCTCTGGCGTCATTCGTTGCTTTCACCGCATTATCCGTCGCAGCGATGTACTTTTGCCCTTCATGATAGAGGAATTCTGCCGTTTCTCGTTCGACATACTCCTCATGCCGGCTTTGATACAGTCCAAAGGACAATCCACATACGGTTAAGGCCAGGGGGATGATAAATAGGCCCATAAAGTCCCAAATAGTCTTGGGTTTGAACTCAAGCCAATTAGACCACTGCCAACCGGTATGGCCTTCGATAAATTCACCGCAATGAATACATTTTCGGGCGCTTTTTTTGATAACCTCCCCACAAATGGGGCAATCCTTGACGCTGGCGGACGAATCTGGCGTTTTTGAATCGGGATTAGTCATGATAGCTCATCTTTTAGGCAAAAATTGGTTGCTTTTTTGTAAAATCCGTGGGCTGTTCCTTGTGGCGAGGTCAAATCGAGATAATCGATGTCTATTGTATCGATTTTCGCTTCGATTGACAAGGGTGTGGGGTTTAACCTAGCAATTCTGGATATAGCAACCAGGTAAACCCTAAAAATCGTTAGTGTGATTAGCTTTTCGCCACAACGCTTCATAAGGCGTAGTGCGTAGGGCGTATTTAGCCATTCTTTACGCCCTACGTCGTTGGTGCGGCAAATTTGCGTCACCCGCGAAAATTATAGGACACGGATAAAACGGATTGAACGGATTTTCACCGATCTAAATTTAATTTATCCGTGTTAATCGGTATGATCGGTCTAATCCGTGTTCTATTTTGGGTTGTGGCTTCGCGACATTATGCACGGGGAATTCTAAGCGATGACTTTCTCGAAATACCAAATTTCGGTCCGTGGGTTGGGATCCCAGGGCGTGACCAGCGAGAAGCCCAGTTTTTGATACAATCCGTGCGCTTCCGGCTGTTTTTCGCCCGTGGTCAGGCGAGCGCCGGTGTAGCCGTAAGTTTGGGCCAATTTTAGCGCATCAAGACAGAGAGCGGTGGCAATCCCCTGGCCGCGATGCTCCGACGGCACAAACATCGACCTTATTTCGCAAAATTGATCATCCATACGGCAGATAGCAATGGTACCGACCGCTATGGCGTCGATATAGGCCAATAACACATCGCCGTGCGGCGGCCGGTACGTATCCGGCAGTTTTGGCGTCGTTTCAAAGAACCACGAACCGCGATAGTACGTTTCCAACATTTCAAGCTGGTCGCTGTAGCGTTCTTTGTTCGATTCAACCAGGCCAACCATAAATTGGGCCGCTGTGGCCGTTTCTGCCTCCGTTCGGACCAAACGTATCTCCACATTACACCTTTCTCTGTGCTTCTCGAATTTTATCATAGACTTCTTGGGCATGATCGATCATTTCAAAGGCCGGCGACGTATATCGAGCGGTACCCGGCCACCAATTACCGCCATACAGCCAGCCCATAGGATGGGTTGGCCCAAACGTAATGGTTCCCGTGCCATTGCGCTTTTTATTCAAATTGATTTCCGACAGCGTTCTTAAACTTACGCTTTTAACGTTTCGATTAAACAAGCCGGATAGAATGATAACACGTTCATTGGTCAAGGCATAATAGGTTCGGTTTCTTTGGTAAGCGTCGATGAAAAAGCGGCCAAAGATAAGATAAAAGCCCATTAACACAAATGGCACGCCCCACAGCACGAAAAAGAGCGGCGCGCCTGACGTAACGACGCCGGCTTCCCAAAAAATCGCAAAACCGCCCCACATTAATGTAAATGGAATTAAAAAAATATCCGCTGTCCGCAGTTTCAGGCCCCCTTTGGGTCGTCCCGACCACAACAGCCGCTCATTTAAATCTAATTCGTTCTGAAAGACACTACTCATTTCGTACCACATCGTTGCGTACCTCTCACCGGCTAAACGATAAGTAATACCGTAAATTTGCTCAAGATAATGGGGAGTAGAAAGTAAGGAGTAGGGAGTAAGGGAAAAATCCCCCTACTCCCTAACTCCTTGCCAGAATTCTATCAAATTTCTGAGTAATTGTCTCAATTCATTATCAATAGTTTTAAATGAGGTATCAATGAGGATCATTGAGGGCCGGCCACGTTTAGTCGAGGCAAAGAAAAACCTTGGTTCAATAAGCTCCCTTTCTCTCGCTTCTGTTCCTTGATGGGCCTGCATGAACCTGACCTGATTTTTGTTTAAATACCTTTTTCATATTTACTTATATCAAAAAAACCCTGTAAATTTTGTTAATCCTGTCTAAATTTGCCGCAAAATTGGTGATTTTTATGTTTCACGGTTTAGTGCAGAGCTACTTTACAGACTTGTTCACAGATTTACACTGAAATTCACAGATTTCATCTCAATTTTGATATATCTGAGAGCATCTGGGTCTATCTGTGGACCGTTAAAGGCTTGCAAAACAGTCTCAATGGCTTATTGCTTCATAATCACCGGCAAAAAGGTGGTCCGATCACCGAGATACCGCAAAACGGTAAAATACGATTGGTCATCGCCGTTTACGCTATGACCGGCCATAACAATCTTGCCATCGGCTTGAATAGCCACCGAATGCCCTTCATCTTTATGAATACTGAGAGACGTGGTCACAATACCCGTCGCGCCGAACGTTGTATCCAATTTCCCATCATGATTGTAGCGTATCGTGGTAAAATCACCGGTTATGTTGTCGATCGTACTCCCACTGTCTCCCACGACAACTATTTTGCCGTTGGGCTGTAAGGCCAGGCCAAATCCTCGATCAAAATCGCTGCCGACGTCGGTTATGGCGATGCCGGTGCCGTTAAATGTTTTATCCAGGCGACCATCGTGATGATACCGCACAACCACAAAATCACGATCATCATTAGTCACCGTTGTACCGGCCACGACAATTTTACCGTCCGATTGAAGGGCCACGGCCGAACCACTGCTGCCGTCGCCAATCGGGGTGGTAATCACGCCGGTACCGTTAAAATTGCTGTCCAAGCTGCCGGTAATGGTATAACGCGCTACCGCCAGCGTCGAATTACTCGCACCCGCGATGATTATTTTCTGATCGGGTTGAATAGTCACGGCAGACGCCCCATCAAAGCCATAACTTACATGAGTTGTGACGATGCCGGTATGATTAAAGCCGGAATCGAGACTGCCGTTTTCTTTATAGCGGGCGATAAAGATGTTGCTGGTATCATTGATGAAATCGACGTCACTTGTGCCGGCCACCACAATTTTACCGTCCGCTTGCAGGGCTAACGCATTATTACCGGGGTTGAAGGGGGCATTTACCGGCGTAGTCACTACGCCGGTGCTGTTAAACGTTGGATCTAACCCTCCGGTGGGCGTATAACGGGCGATAGCGAAATCAACCGTAAAATTACTGCCGTTAGGGTCGCCCCGCCCGGCGACGCCGGCCACGATAATCTTTTTATCGGGCTGCACCGCCACCGCATAGCCAAAACTTGGCCCGATACTGGTCGTAACGATCCCGGTGCTGTTGAAAGTGCTGTCTAAGCTGCCATCACGATTATAACGGACCAACGCAAAATCATCTTGAAAGCCATCGCTGTTGCTCACGCCCGTCACGACAATTTTATCATCAGATTGAACGGCTACGGCATAACCTCCATCGAAACCGCTGCTAATCGACGTCGTCACCACCCCGGTACCGTTAAATGTCGGGTCAAGGTCGCCCGGCCCGGCCGCCAAGGCCATATTCACCAAAATCAGATGGAATACCAATGCCATCGAGAAAATGATGACATGTCTCGCTCGGATTTGAATCATTTCCTCTTCCTATAAACCGATTAAACCTTTATTTTATCCATCCCAGGTCGTCGTCATCATCGAAAAATCTTTGTGTGGCTTCGTGTGGCTTCGTGGATGAAATTACTGCGTGGATGGGAAATCTTGGCAAAGGATAAGCCTGTTTGAGGCAAATGTAGTATCTAAACAAACTGTCTTAGGAATTACGTCTTAGAGGCAGTTGAGTAATGCGAATACGCTTTCTATCAACAACGCAAACAGAAATTTCCAATGTCTCAGGGGAAACTTTCTTTAATACCCGCTCTAATAAATCGCACATTTCGACATCCGAGTAATTACCACCTCGAAATAAGATTAATCCCGGTCCTGCTGCCGAACTAAGGGCCAAAAGTTGAGGAAAATCTAAATCAGCAGTAATAATTACCCGATTTTCTCGTCGAGCGAGTTCCAATAATTCGCTATCCGTTGCCTGTTCTTTTCCAATTTGGTACGCATGAACGCCTTGGTGTTCGTAAGCTTCAAGTATCTCAAGCAACGCCGGAGAAACGGGCATATCAAGCAGGAATTTCATTAGGTAAACTCAATAATCTGCTCATCAGCCAGAAAAGCAGCGTATGTCAGCGCCTCTTGAATATCTTCCTTTTCTAAGTAAGGATAAGACTTCAAAATCGTTTCCGAGGTTTCCCCGGCAGCTAACAGACCAAGCAAACGCGATACTGGAAAGCGTAAGCCGCGAATACAGGGTTTGCCGCCACAAATTTCGGATTAGTGGTAATACGTTGAAATAGGGTCATGGGAATATCCTTAATTTTGAGAAGCAGAAACTGTTTTGATTAGTATATCACATCAACACGACAACTTGTCATTTGGCATCTCAAAAATGACAATAGTGTGGGAGGATATTTCGGCCTAAAACCAAAACCCACGAAGGCACACGAAAACCACTAAGAAAAAAGACGTTCCCCATATTATTCCTTTTCAGAAGGCTGAAGAATGATGTAACCGTCGATGATTGCCTCCGGTTCAACGGTGGCGAGTTGTTTTTCAAACTAAGTGGGCGTTATATTGTGTTTTTCCATAAGTTCATATTGAGCTACATAGCCTTGCAGCACGTTATTGCGGGCGGTGAGCTTTTGGAGAGCGGGAATAACCTTTTGTTTTTCCACAGTCATTCCTTCCGGCGTTTTTCGGGTGATTACTTTACTGAGTGAGGAAAAAACCTGGGTTGTACTTCTGCCCATATCAGAATAGCGGTTGGGGGCGTACCAAGGGTTCATTTTGCTGCGGAGTTCATCAATCCAGTCGTAGCCTCGTTCTGAATCTTCGGCAAAATCCAACCAGGTGATAACTTGGGCTGAAGGTACATCATCGGCGAAATCACTAAACAGGAATCGCTCCGGGTTTGGGCCAAGCAAATGATCGTGGGTGATGCGGCGTGACTGTTCTTGCCAGAAGCGATAATCATCATCTAAATGACGGCGGGCTATTTCCAACATGCCTAATTCGGCCAAACATCGTGTGTTGGCCAGCGAAGTTAAAGAAAAATACTCTTCATAGCCCATAGCCGTCTCGATGGTATCGGCTTTGGCCCATAATTCTTTATACTTCAGGTTGATCGGCGCTAAAACATTTTTGGCATCAAACAGCATATGCCGCCGATTTTCCATATTCTGGCTTTGCATCGCATACAGCAGATTTTGTAACGCCGCCCCTAATTTGGCTCGTTCATCCAGTTCCAGCAGTTCTCGAATGGCTCTGACTTCCTGTTGGATAACATTGAGCTGCCCCTCCAGGTTTTTTAGCTTTTGGTTAATAACCGCAAATCCCACTGCGCTCACCACTAAATTAAGTCCGGCTAAAGTCATTGTGCCGGTGGCAATTTGCAGCACTTGTTGGGTGGCGATATTGAGTTTATGCAATTGATAAGTGTTTACGGCCTCTAATACACCTGAAACCGGACCCAAAAAAGAAGAAGAGGCTAAATTAGAGGTAACAGGCACGAGATGGCGAACAATTTGTCCAGCGTATTCCGTACCGGGCGCCCAGCGGATAACACCACCATATAATTTATATTGGTTGGTCAATAAACCAACTAATACATCAGGAGGGATAGCTCGTGTGACGGTTAATCCTAACAATGAGGGGTTCATTTTCTTCTCCTGTAGATATGGACAGAGCAAGTGACGATTTACAATGCTACATTATCAAGAAAACAATGTCTTGGCCGCCCACTGCGTTTTGCCGGTTTCAAAAGCGGTATCCGCCGGTAAGTTCGGTTTATTGGCGGCGCTCATAGCTAATTGGTCGCATCGTTCATTATCCGGGTTGCCGGCGTGACCTCGGACCCATCTGAACGCTATTTCGTGCTGGGCGTCTAATTCAAGCAACTGTTCCCACAAATCCACGTTTTCAGCTTTGTTTTTTTTCTCGCGTTTCCAGCCATTGGCCTGCCATCTTCTGACGTGACCCTCGGTCATATTATTGACCACATATTTAGAGTCACTAAAGAGAACAACTTGACATTGATGTTTCAACGCCTTTAAGCCTTCAATACAAGCCATCAATTCCATCCGGTTGTTAGTTGTGGACCGAAAACCGCCGGATAACTCTTTTTTATGCCCTTTGTATCGTAATATAACGCCATATCCCCCTGGGCCAGGGTTGGTTATGGCCGCGCCGTCCGTATAAATCACAATTTTGCCAGCGTTAAGAATATCGTTAACACTTTCTTGCTTGGATGGGATCTTGCGCGATGCTTTTAGCCACTCTAACACGTTGGGCGCATTGATCGCCAGCGTTTCGGTGGGAAAATCGTTCAACCAGGCGATAGCTTCTTCTTGAGTGTGAGTAAAACCTTTGTAAATTGCCTCTGGAAAATCGACTATTTGATCCGCAGCGCCGTCAGCGCCAAACCATAGTGATAAATTCGGGATTCTGGCCGTTTATCACGATATAGTACTGTTTCTTCTTCTTGCTCATAATCTGTCACATTGCTGATACTGGATAAGAAGTAACTCCTTCCATTTTATCCGATCTCCCTATCAAATGACAAGGGCGTAGCGAGTACATTAGTACTCGTGATCAGAATTTGGCGAGGGCGATGGAAACAGCACCGTGACGGTCAATTCAGCTACACTCAAGCATGGAATGGACACGATTTATCAGATTAACACAATTTTTAAAATTTACGTCAAAAACAATCCTGTCAATCTTGTTAATTCTGTCTAAATTTGTCCCAAAGTTGGCGATATTTATGGTTCACCGTTCCGTGCCGCGCTACTATTGCTGAGAATCGAGCGATTTTGGAAAAAACAGCCTGTTTTCGTCGAGAATCGAGCGATTTCAAAAAAACCGGCCCATAATCGCTGAGAATCGAGCGATTTTAGAATAAACCGGCCCATAATCATCGAGAATCGGGCGATTGTGAAAAAATTGGTTAATAATCGCTGAGAGTCGGGCGATTCTGAGGCTATGAGGCGGTTTTGGCCTGATGGCGGGCTGGTTTTAGTCAAACTGAGGCTGAGGCTAAGGTTAAGGCTAAGGTTATAGGCCGATCCAAGCGTGGTTTCGGCGTTTGGCCGGCGATGGGAAGATGAGAAGAGGAGATGAGGAGATTATATCAATCTCCTCATCTCATCTTCTCCTCATCTCCCCATCTCTACCTACGTAAACCGGCTTTGAACCGTCTCTCAGGGCAACCACCCAAAAATAAAAACGCGACTCGACATTTGGTTAGAAAACGGTTATACTGATTCTCAAGTTGTTAACAACCGCATATTTCTTGACCCAATCTGAACCTCAATTACTTTATTTCAAGGAGAATCCTCATGTTTACCTGTATTTTAGATGCCCTGAGTCAGTATCACGTCGATATTCCTAATGCCGCTGAGAAATCCATCGTTTACAACCGGTCTGAAGCGTTTATAACCTTTGACCTTACTTTACCCCCTGAAGAACAGTCCCCTTTTACTCCTGATCTGATCGATTTAATCGATCAATGTACGCCGTACCTCCGCGACTTCCGTAACAACGAAGCCCGCCGCACGATTGCCTCTGAAACGCTCAAACAACTTGATCGCCGCCTGAAAAAGACCCTTGATGACCTGTCGCTGGTGATTCGGGCCAGTCATCTGGAGAACCCCAGCTATGTTGAACAGTGGGGTTTTGAAATCAAGCAGTCCACCGGTAACGTCAGCTATCCCACCGGCCGCAAGCAACGGCTGGCCGTCTTGAAAACCTGTATCGAAAAAGAACAAAGCCGCCCCGAAGAAGACCGCTTTAAATCCCCCCA
The DNA here is from genome assembly GCA_020634855.1 of Anaerolineales bacterium. Taxonomy (GTDB): domain Bacteria; phylum Chloroflexota; class Anaerolineae; order 4572-78; family J111; genus JAGRBY01. Next base: position 50,108 of record JACKAU010000008.1, on the reverse strand, counting down.
TTTAGACAGCCTCATTGAACTTTATAATGAAATCAAAGCCACCGAAGCCGACCGCGACGCCGGCCACCGGGGCCGCAAGAAAAGTAACGAGGCCAGTCTGGAACTGTCCAAGCAAATGGTCGATCATTTGCGCGCGGCCGGGGCGTTCCTGATCTCGCGCCGTTTCAAGTTTAAGATCACTCGTGATCTGGAAGATTGGGGCTATAAAGTCGTCAAACGCTCTGCCCGCACCGCCAAAGAAGAGGCCGAAGCCATTGAAGAGGCCGCTTCGACCAATGGGGCCGAAACTACAACCACTAACGGCGACCTCAACCTCAATGGAACCGGTGAGGTGGTGTTAAGCGTGAATGGTGAGAGTAAGTTGTAGAGTTTGTGGAGTTTGTGGAGTTTGTGGAGTTTGTGGAGTTTATACTGTTATTTAGTAGCGCCATGGCTCTACTAACAGGCAAAGGCAAAGGCTAAGGCTAAGAAAAAAACGACCAGGTTTTATTAAGGCCAGATTTACACCATTAATCCGCTAGACTAAAAAATGTAGCCACGAATTTCACGAATTGGCTCGAAAAGTGGGGAAAGATTAGTGAGAATTCGTGTCATTCGTGGCTAAAAGTAGTTTGTAAATGTAGGTTGGGTTGAATGGGTCAATTCGGAATGCCATCGCCCAGATAGTTGGGTTTCGCGAGAAATTCAGGTGACAAAACACGGAATGAAACCCAACATTGTCCGGCAATAAGACCAGATTTCCAGCTCAACCCAATCTACATTTTTTCCTTAGCCTGATTTCGTCCAAACTATGACAATACAATGAAAAGATGTCTGGTCGGGAAAATTTGCAGCCGCAACGGCCATTTTCTCCCGGCAAATGCTCCATTTATAGGTATATCTGAGGGATTTCTCCGCCTTCGGCTCCGAAATGAAATGAAACACAGCTAATTCTAATGGAGTGATGAGATTTTTCCCTTAATCCCTACTCCTTACCCCCTATCCCCCTTTGAGTTACTCATGACCTTCGCCATTATCCTCCGCCAGCAGTTTAGCCCGCGAATCCTGCAATAGTTGATCGTAACAGGCTTCTAAAGCCGCGTTCGTGCCGCGCACGCCGGCAATGACCTGTTCAGACCAGTCGAGATACTTTAATTTCCGATCCAGCGACCAACTGGCCGGCGGCGAGGTCGTAATATCGTGGATGTTGCTGATTTTGTCGCCCAGTTTAATCAATTTAGCGCCGGGTGAGGTATGCGGCGCATTTACAATTTGCAGCCGCTTGCGTTCCTGCTTGGGTTTGGTTTTGTCGTCCGTTACTTGCTGTACCAGGGATAACACTTCCGGCCCAAACCGATTTTCGATCTCGTCAGGGGATGTATCGGTATCTTCAATCGTATCGTGCAAAATGGCGGCCACCAGCACGGGGATATCGCGCACATGGCCGACGCGCCACAAAATTTCAGCCACGGCAATGGGATGGTTGATGTAAGGCGAGGCTTCTTTGTTGCGACGGCGCTGATTTTGATGTTTTTCCGCCGCAAAATGGGTGGCCTCAAAAATAAGGGATAAATCATCTTCGCTAAAAGTCATCGTGGTTTCTACTCCTTAAATCAGTTCAATATAATAATCCACCAACACACAATCCAGCCGAGTCTTTTCAATCCACTGAATTACGCGCGTTAACAAGCCATGAACGTAGTCGCGGTCGTTTGAAACCGACACCACGGCCAAGACCGTTGTTTGGCGGGCGTCTTGCCGCTCTACCTCTGAAATAGCGACGTTAAACTCCTTTCGCAGCCGCGCGGTGACGCTGCGGATGACTTGTCGCTTATCTTTTAGCGATGTGGACATCGGAATATCTAAATCGATGGTGCAAACGCCGATTACCATTGTATCACACCCGTTTTAGCCAATCCTCATTGGCATACTGTACGGCCCGAAGTTGTTCGGCTAACGCTTCTTCGCGGGCGGTCAGCGGCGCTTCGATCAGGGTCAAATTGAGCGTTTCGGCAAAACCTTGGGCCAGGGCGGCGGCCACCTCATCAAATTGGGGCGCGCGGCCCAACGTTGTTGCCAAAGTCGTGGCTCGCTCCGGTAAAAGTTGGCGCTGCTGCTGCCGTTCCTCATCAGAAAAGGCCAATACGTCAATAATCCGGTCGATCTGACCGTACAGGGGCAGCGTGCCGTGTTGCAACACAATTTTCTTGCGGCGCAGTTGGGCGCTGCCGATTAATTTCTTGTTTTGCCAGGTAATTTCGTAGCGATTGGGCATGTCGAAGCAAACCGGCCCTAATTTCTGCGCCGCTTTACGTCGAGCGGCCGTACCCTCTCGATCCGCCTGCACCGCCTCCACTCCTAACCGCGCCAGGCCGTTTAGCAGCCCCGTACTCAACACCCGATACGATTCCATAATGCCGCCCACAATACGCGGGTCGTTTTGGGGAATTATCAGGCTGTAGGTCGCCTCATCGATGTGCAGAATGGCCCGGCCGCCGGTGGGCCGGCGCGTCCAGGTGTATCCCCGTCGTTTGACGGCATCTTCGTCAATTTCGGTCCAATGTTGGTTGTAGCCCAGGCTCAGGGCCGGCGGCTGCCATTGAAAGAAGCGCAGCGTTGGCCTGCCGCCATCTTCGGCCAGCGCGTGCAAAATCGCCTCATCAATGGCCATATTCCACGCACCATCCAGCGGCGGCGTAATCAATAGCCGCCAGGTGGCGGGGGGGTAGGGATTTTCAGGTGAATACGCGTTCAATTTATCTTATAAAGCTCCAAATTGATCTTAAAGCCACCGAACCGCCGCCGGTCGACCGCTGACCGCCGAATATGGGCAGCTATCTTTCTTTTTCGGCGGTCAGCGGTCGGTGGTCGGTAGTTATCGGGATTAGCGGTCCCAAATCGTGCTAAAAATGGTTGGTCGCCAGCACAGCTAAATTGTAGCACGGCTAGCGGCAAATCAAAACTTAAAATGTTGGCAATTTCAAGGCTTTGGAGTAAATTTGGCCTTTAGAATTAATTTTGGGTCGTGGATTAAATAACTTCGACATTTGGTCAGGTAATTAGTAAATAGTAATGGGTAAATTAATCTCCAATTACCAATTACCCATTACTTCTCCCCCAGATTGGGACGTTGTTTAATGCTGACGCCTACAATAACTTCATTTGGAGATAAAAGATGGCCCATAAAATCGCTCTGATCGGATTTGGCACCGTCGGTCAGGGATTAGCGGAGATTTTGCACAATAAAGGGGCGCAGTTGCGCCAAAGTCTCGGTTTCGAAGCCCAAATTGTGGCAGTTTGCACCTTATCTAAGGGATCGCTTTACCATCCTGACGGTTTGGACGCCGGGATGCTGTTAAATGTGGTCAATAACAGTGGCAAGTTCGCCGATTATCTCGATCAGCCCGGTTTGGAACGCGGTTGGTCGGCGCAGCAGATTATTCAAGACAGTAACGCCGATACCATCGTTGAAATTAGTTATACCGATATTAACACCGGTCAACCGGCTATCGATTACTGCCGGGCCGCCTTTGAAAGCGGAAAAAACGTGGTGACGGCCAATAAAGGGCCGGTCGCGCTGGCGTATCCGGAATTAGCGGCTCTGGCCCGGTCAAATGGGGTGCGTTGGGCCTTTGAAGGCACGGTTATGAGCGGTACTCCGGCTATTCGGCTGCCGTTGGCCGCCTTAGCCGGCGCGGAGATATTGGCTGTGCGCGGTATCCTCAATGGCACCACTAATTACATCTTAACTAAGATGGAAGAGGGTCTCGATTACCAAACGGCTCTAAAACAGGCCCAGGAACTCGGTTACGCGGAAGCCGACCCCACCGCCGATGTCGAAGGCTACGATGCGCTCAGTAAAGTGATCATTTTAGCCAATGTCCTGATGGATGTGCCGCTAACGAAAGATGACGTGGCCTGTCAAGGCATCAGCGGCCTAACTTCGGCCGATATTGAGCAGGCCAAGGCGCAAGGCAAGCGCTGGAAACTGATCGGCAGCGTTAAACGCGAAGGCGGCTGGATTAAAGCTCAGGTGGCCCCGGAAATGCTGCCTATTAGCGATCCGCTGGCTAATATTGCCGGCGCCACCAACGCTATCACCTACGAGACGCAATTAATGGGGCCGATCACGCTCGTTGGGGCCGGCGCCGGCGGTATTGAGACGGGTTACTCGTTGTTGATCGATTTGATCAATATCGAGCGGAAAAATGTTTAGTGGGTTAGTGAGATAGTTGGCCGGTGGGGCAATGGTGGGTTGATTCTAAAGGTGACAGTCGTTATTTGCCGACAATAAGTGACTGTCACCTGATTTTTACCAACTAACCAACTAACCAACAATCAAACCGACAACCCAACCAACTAACCATCATTCCAACAGCTCAACATGCCCATTTTCAAGGTGATATAGGGCCGGCAACACGGTTATTTGGCCGGTGGCCGCTAAATCAGCCAGCACCGGCCGGTTTTGCCTGATTTGGTCGGCGACTTGTTGGGCGTTGGCTTTGACGGCGTTATCCAGCAGGTCGCCGTCGGCATCTTTAACGCTCTCAATGGCCGGATGAATGGCTTTAACCAAATCGGTCAAATGTCCGGGTAATTCATCGTCGGCGATGGCGGCTTGAACCGCGCCGCAGCCGGAATGGCCCAAAACCATAATTAATTGAACCTTTAAAGCCACGGCCGCGTACTCGATGCTGGCTAACACGGCCGTATCGGTCACATTACCGGCAACGCGGATGATAAATAGGTCACCCAAGCCCTGATCAAAAATAACGGTGGGCGATACGCGTGAATCGGCGCAGCCGAGAACAACTGCAAAAGGAAATTGGCCGTTTCTTAATTCGTAGCGATGTTCACGGCTCCGGCGGGGATGTTCCATTTGGGCCGCGACATAACGCCGGTTGCCTTCCATTAATCGGGCCAAAGCTTCCTCACTGCTGTGTAATTGGTTAAGTTCGGTGGGCATTGTTTTTCTCCGTTATAAATTTAAAAAAATAGCCGGCAGCATCCCCTTATGGATGCATTGGCCGGCCTGGGCACCTGGTTGTCACTTCATTGACCGCACAGGTTAGCGAATAATATATTTGAAGGCTAATCAAGTGTCAAATCAAGTCATTGAAACTGATGAGATCGTGAAATTATCCACAACCGGCGTTATGGATTGAAGTTGAACGGGAAGACAGGTATACTAAAGATATGGACTACACTAACGCAGCTTTCCCCGGTGCGCCGGTTCGATCTTCAGAATTAGACTATCTAGTGACCCGTTTACGGCAAGGTTGGTGCTGCGCCGTGGTGGGGCCGAGCAATACCGGTAAATCTTTCTTGCTTAAGTCGCTATTGACCGAAGAAGTGGCTCACCGCTGCTCCAGAGCCGATTTTCCCGCGCCCATCATTGTCTTTATCGACTGTTTGGAAGCCGGCGACAGTGAACACGCCTTTTACGAACTACTCCTACGCCGAACCATCGAAACGTTGGCTTACCATGACGATACGGAAACCATTTTGGCCGCGCTGCGCGAATTTCATCGCGAAATGCTGCAAGCCGGCCCATCAGAGGTGGCTATCCGGGCCTTATATGCCAGCAGCGTCCGCGCCTTGGCCCTTCAGCTTCAAGCGCCGATTATTCTGGTATTAGATGAGTTTTACGATGTATTTCGCCAGTTACCGCCCTGGCCGTTTCGCCAATTACGGGCGCTATACGACTCGTTGCAGCGACAACTGTGTTTTGTAACCGCCACCTCGCATTTTTTGGAGAATTTGCGCGCGGATGCGCAGGTGTATGAGTTTCGGGAGCTATTTCAACTGCATACGCTGGTGCTTCACCCTCTATCCGCTGAAGATGCCCAAAAATTGGTCACGTATCTGGCCGAGCGCCACGGCGAGACCGTCTCGCCGGAAAATCAGCAGCGCCTGATCGACTTATCGGGCGGACACCCCGGATTATTGGAGCGCATCTACGGTGTGGCCTCGCTAACGCAGGTGGATATGATGACTCCGATGGAAATAACCGCGGCCGAGCTAATAAGCCTGCCGCCGGTGCAAAAAGAGTGCCAGCGGCTGTGGAATGAGTTGGAAGCCGAACAAGACAGTCTGCTGGCGCTGCTGCCCGGTCATCCGGCGGCGTTAACGGCTCATCAAGAAGCGCTGTTGAGCCGTAAAGGGCTAATTACCCGGCCGGCCGGCCAATCGCCCCAAATTTTTAGTCCGCTGCTGGCCCAATTTATCGAAACCACCTATGGTCACGAAATTGTCGATGAAATTGAGACCGGCGTGCGGGTTGACGCCGATACCGGCCAAATTTTCGTCGGCGATGAAGAGATCACGCTCAAACTCAGCGAACCACAGCGCAAATTGGTCCAATTTTTGTGTGAACGGGTCGGCGTTGTGTGTAGTTACGATGATATCGCCGTGGGGGTGTGGGGTATCGGCGAAGGCGTCAGTCCCGGCGCGATTTACGAGTTGGTCAAGCGCGTGCGGCAAAAAGTCGAACCGGATTGGAAGAAACCGCGCTATATTGTCACCGTACCGGGCAAGGGTTACCGGTTGGAGCCGTAATGCAGGTGTTTTTTCGGATAGTTCGACACAACCGGCGGCACAGCGATGAGAATGAGAAATCACTGGAGCGACAAAGCTTGCTTTGTCATTCACAGTTAGGTTAAAGTAATAAAAATCAAGAAAATAAATCGGTTACGCCGGGGCCGAGAGCGCGAGGCTAAAGCCATCGCGTTGAAAGGGCCAAGGACGCTAAAGCGCCCTCAGATGGCATAATTCTCAGCCCGAAGCGGCTTTGCTCTCTCAGCACGGGTCTTTAGGCCCGTGCTCGGGGGACAGCAAGGTTGGACTCCGATTAAATTCTTAATTTTCATAACTCTGCCGCTCCAGACTATTATTTACCAAGGAATCCTAATGAAATCAGTCTTGTTTGTATGGGGCGGCTGGGAAGGCCACCAACCTAAGCAATGCGTCGAGCGATTTGCGGCCTTTCTGGCCGAAAAAGATTACCACGTTGAAATTTCTAACACGCTCGACAGTTATCTTGACGCGCCCGCGCTAAAATCGCTCGATTTGATTGTACAATGCGTGACAATGGCGACGGTTACGCCGGAACAAGAGCAAGGGCTGCTCGATGCGGTCGCTAGCGGCGTGGGTTTCGCCGGTTGGCACGGCGGCGTCGCCGATGCGTTCCGCAACAGCCCGAATTACCAATTTATGGTCGGCGGCCAGTGGGTGGCTCACCCCGGCGATATTATCGACTACACCGTCACCATTTCCAACCCGCACGATCCCATTACGGCCGGCCTGTCCGATTTTGCGATGCATTCGGAGCAATATTACCTCCATATCGATCCCTCCAACGAAGTTCTGGCGACAACAACGTTTGACGGCCACATTTTTCCGTGGATTGACGGCTGCGTCATCCCGGTGGTCTGGAAACGTCGCTGGGGCGCGGGGAAAGTGTTCTTTTGCTCGCTCGGCCACACGCTTGAAGATTTTGACGTACCGCAAGCCCAAACCCTGGTGCAGCGGGGGCTATTATGGGCCAGTCGGTGAGTATTGTTGGATATTCAGGGAAATGGAGCGACAAAGCTGGCTTTGTCATTCGTTGCTAGGTCAAAGTAAACTTTGACGCTCCAAATTCACTATTTTCTAAGGAGAAAAAAGCCATTTATGACGCCAACTAAAATCGGGATTATCGGTTGCGGCAATATCAGCGATATCTACCTCAAAAATGGACAGAAATTCGACATTCTTGACATTACCACCGTGGCGGATTTGGATTTTAAGCGCGCCAAAGCCAAAGCCAAGCAATATGGTGTAAAAGCCGTTACGCCGGCGGAGATTTTGGCCGATCCGAGCCTCGAAATTGTGATTAATCTGACGATCCCGGCGGCTCACTACGAAGTTAGCCTGGCCGCCATCGATGCCGGCAAATCGGTCTACAGCGAGAAGCCATTGGCGACCCGCCTGGATGATGGGCGGCGATTATTGGCCGCCGCCCAGGCCAAAGGCGTGCGAATTGGCTGCGCTCCCGATACATTCCTCGGCGGCGGGCTGCAAACCTGCCGTAAGCTCATCGATGACGGCGCGATAGGCCGGCCGGTCGCCGCGACGGCGTTTATGATGTCGCACGGCCCTGAAAGCTGGCATCCCGACCCTGAATTCTTCTATCAACCGGGCGCCGGCCCTATGTTCGATATGGGACCGTATTATTTGACGGCTTTGATCGCGATGCTCGGTCCCATTCGGCGGGTGACCGGTATGGCGGAAATCTCGTTCCAAAAGCGAATAATTGGCAGCGGCGCGAAAAAAGGCCAAGCTATTGCGGTCCATACGCCAACGCACGTGACCGGATTGCTCGATTTTGCCAATGACGCGGTCGGTACGCTGATTACCAGCTTCGATGTGTGGGGATCGCACCTGCCGCACCTCGAAATCTACGGCAGTACGGGCACATTGGCCGTTCCCGACCCGAATACGTTCGGCGGGCCGGTTTTACTGCGTCAAGCCGGCCAAAACGATTGGCGCGAGGTCAAATTGACCCATTCGTACACCGAAAACAGCCGCGGCCTGGGCGTAGCCGACTTAGCGTACGCATTACGCTCCGATCGCCCGCATCGAGCCAATGGTGCGATGGCTTTGCACGTCCTTGAGGCAATGCAGTCGTTTTTGGATTCATCGCAGGCCGGCCGGCACATCGAACTGACGAGTCGCTGCGAACAACCGGCGGCTCTGCCCGTTGGTTTGCCCGTAGGGACGTTGGATGAGTAAAAAAGGCGGCGAAAGGGCCGGTTTGCGGTTACATTGACTCTTACTTTGGACGAGGATGGTTGGAACGGTAATTTAACTCGTTTTTGGCTTCAGCCATTACTTTAGTCAAGGAATAGTAATCTTTAAAGGAGATGAGGCCCGCGGCTTGCCAGTGACCGGGATCGACGCAACGATTACCGGCATATTGGGCGGACAGCGTGTGTAAATAGCCACAGATACGGCAAGTAACCGGCTCCGCAATGTCCAAATTGGGGCGGCTGATAAATCTGGGCGCCGGTACGGTTTCAGGCGCAACAAATCTAAAGAATCGACTGAGAAGCCGGGCAAAGGTTTCCGATCGTTCTAACTCTTGGACAACATAGTCACGATTAATGTTACTTAAAGATCGTCTATCGCTCATAGGCAGCAGCTTTTTTGACATGAGTCCTTTTTCTTAGTTTAGTTAGTAAGAATGGGTTAAGTATAAAAACAATCTAAGAAATCGGTTAGATTTATCGACAATCATCTAAAAAAGTACGATTAACTTTTGATTATACACATATCAGTCACAACAGAGTTACAAGGGTTGCTTCATTATCTGTCTTTTGCCTCTTAAAATTTGCAAAGACAATCAAGGTTATTATAATAACCTGTCGATTGATAATCCCTCTTAATGTTTTTAGTTCAAATGGTGATCTTTTTTCCGCAATCAATGGAACAGCCATCGCAAGCGGTGTTTGGCGCCCCCCGCTATTGCACCTGTTTGTGTTGTAGCCTACCCTCATCCGGTAGGTGACTTGGCTTGCAGTTAGACATAAAACGGTTCATTATAAACCGAGCAAAACGCAACCATAGCCTGTCGAGTTTACTCCTCAGGCTTTTTTAATCTTTTAGCATAGTCAGGAGAGTAAAAAATGAGCAATCAGAGTGGATACGCCCATCCTGAAGCCCTGGTCAGCACTCAATGGGTGGCCGATCATTTGGATGATCCCTCCATCCGTTTGGTCGAGTCAAATGAAGATGTACTGCTGTATGATACCGGTCACATTCCCGGCGCGGTCAAGGTTGACTGGGTGGGGGATCTCAACGACCCGGTTATTCGAGACTATTTGGATGCCGAGAGCTTTGCCGAGTTCGCCGCCAGTAAGGGCATTGGCCCCGACACGACCGTTATTTTTTACGGCGATAAGAATAACTGGTGGGCCACTTACGCCCTATGGGTTTTCCGGCTCTTCGGTCACGATAATGTCAAGATAATGAATGGCGGCCGCAAAAAGTGGGTCGATGAAGGGCGGTCGTTAACCAAAGAGGTACCTAGCTATCCTCAGGCCGATTACCCGGTTCCCGCTCGCGACGACAGCCCGATTCGAGCCTTCCGCGACGAAGTGCTGGCCCATGTCAATCAAAACGGCACGCTGGTCGATGTCCGCTCGCCCGGTGAATATAAAGGCGAACTGTTGCACATGCCCGACTATCCGCAAGAAGGCGCCCTGCGCGGCGGTCACATTCCGGGGGCGCGTAACATTCCTTGGGCCAAGGCGGCCAATGATGATGGCACGTTCAAATCGGTGGCCGAGTTGGAGGAACTGTACGGCGGCGAAGGCGTCACCCCGGATAAGGAGATCGTGGCCTACTGCCGCATCGGCGAGCGCAGCAGCCACACCTGGTTTGTGCTGACGTATTTGTTGGGTTACAACAATGTCCGCAACTACGACGGCAGTTGGACCGAATGGGGCAATGCGGTCGGGTTGCCGATTGAGAAATAATACTTATACCTAAAATGATCGCTAAGTTGATGACACTTTAAACAAAAGCCAGCCGGTTAGGGCTGGCTTTTTTGTTGCCAGCAAGTGGCGTAGTGTCCGAACTAAACACATACAGTGATGACCACATTTCCCTTTTTGTGCCCTTGGTCAAAATACCGGTGCGCCTCAATAATTTGCTCCAACGGATAGCATCTATCGATGACCGGCTTCAGCTTGCCCGCCTCAATCAGCTCTTTGAGGTAGACGATTAGAAGTCAGAAGATGAGTACATCGATTTGTATTCACCCATAAGCACAAAAAGCCAACCCAAAACTAAAAAAACCATGATCTCGATGGGGCTGGGGACAGAACTGCCTTCAAACGCCTTGAGATGCATTTTGGCAGTTTCTCCACAAAGAAACCAGGAAGCCTGGATCCAGAAAATATAGCCGATGAGCTTGAAACTTCCGGCAATTTTCTGCGGCATATCAAGCGCGGCATATGTTTTCATCCATATCCAGACGATGGCGAAAAAGGAAACCAGGATGATAGTCCCCCCAATACCGAACAGCGTTGCGTTATAGACGCGACCCCATACCAGGAGCATCGCAAAGACGACACCAAGAACCCCGATACCGGTGAGCCACGAGAAAACCGACTTAGTTTTCACATACATAAACGCGCCAATGGCTGCCAATATGGAACCCAGAGTGACAGAAAAGCCCCAGAGTATCCATAAAAGACCGCCATCGGCCCACATAGTAGCATTATTCTCCTCAATAGTAAGGGTCCTGAGGTTGTGCAGAAGACTCCTGGAGCCGATGCCAGCGAATGCTATTGCAATCAGTAAGCCAATCCAGAATAGGCCCAACGCAAGTTTTTGCCTATTCATTTGGTTTTCGCCTTTATATTGATTTGATGCGTTGCTGATAAAAGAGGCGGTTTCGTTTGGCATGATTGAATTCTCCTTTCTAAAAAAGACTCCCCAGATGGACTTATGCATCTGGGGAGTTCGATCGTTGGACAAATTTCACAAAATTGAATTGAGGGAAGCATCAGTAGCTGCACCCCTAAATGCACATTTGGGACAAAGACGCATCGCCTAAGACTCGGACGATTGCTTTACACCTAATATACTTTCTTTTAACTTCTCTGTCAGCCGGCCGGTTCAAGACTGAGCCATTTAGCTTGCTGCTCATCTACCGGCGATGGAGGACGAGGCCCAAGAATTTCCATTAGTTCTTCGTGGCCGATGGTTTCTTGTTGGAGTAGAGCTTGGGCCAGCCGGTCCAATTTATCGCCCGCATCCGCCAGCAGCCGATGAACTACCTCGTGGCGTTCTTCTAACAAACGCTGCACTGCTTGATCGATCTGGGCGGCGGTGGCCTCGCTGTATTCGGGGCCTTGGGTTAGCGAGTAGCCTAAGAAAGGCTGTTCGGCGTCGGCTTGAAACGCAGCCAGGCCCAATTCGCTCATGCCCCAGCGGGTGATCATGCGCCGGGCCAGGCGGGTGGCTTCGACCAGATCGCTTTCCGCGCCGGTAGTGATATCGCCGATGACCAGCTCCTCAGCCGTGCGCCCGCCGAGCATCACCGCCAGCCGGGCCAGTAGATAGGTGCGGCTGTAGTTGTATTGGTCTTCACTCGGGCGCTGTTCCGTTACTCCCAGGGCGCGCCCGCGCGGGATGATGGTCACTTTGTAGACCGGATCGGCCGGCGGAGTCAGCCAGGCTACCAGGGCGTGACCGGCTTCGTGATAGGCGATGATCCGTTTCTGCTCACCACTAAGCATTAACGAGCGCGCCCCACCCAACAAGACTTTGTCCTGGGCTTCTTCAAAGTCGGCCATACCGATGATGATATGATCGTGGCGAGCCGCGATTAAGGCGGCCTCATTAGCCAGATTGGCCAGGTCTGCCCCGCTAAATCCGGTCGTGCCTCGGGCCAGCACCTTGTGATCGACATCCGATGCCAGATTGAGGCTCCGCGTATGAATCCGTAGAATGGCCTCCCGGCCGTTTTGATCCGGCAGTTCCACCGTGACATGACGGTCAAAGCGACCCGGTCGCAGTAGCGCCGGGTCAAGGACGTCGGGCCGGTTGGTGGCCGCCAAAATAATGGTTTCCTGCATGGTTTCAAAGCCGTCCATCTCAACCAGGAGTTGGTTGAGGGTTTGCTCACGCTCGTCATTGACAGTGCCCATGCCCGCGCCGCGCCGGCGGCCGACGGCATCGAGTTCATCGATGAAAACAATGGCCGGAGCCTCGGCCTTGGCTTGGGTGAAAAGATCGCGCACCCGGCTGGCCCCCACCCCGACAAACATCTCAACGAATTCGGAGCCGCTCAAACTGAAGAACGGTACGCCCGCCTCGCCGGCGATGGCGCGGGCCAGTAAGGTTTTGCCGGTGCCAGGCGGGCCAACCAGCAGCACCCCTCGGGGAATATGCGCCCCGATATCGTGATATTTGGCCGGTTGGCGCAGAAAATCGACAATCTCTTGCAGATCGGTCTTAGCCTCATCCGCGCCGGCTACATCCTCAAAGGTCACCTCCGGCTGCTCGCTGCCGTAGCGACGCGCTTTGGTTTTGCCAAAACTGGACGCGCCCGTCTGCTTTTGGATAAACATGCGGCTGACCCAGATCAGCACCAAAACCATAAGAATCAGGGGTAAGCCTTGAACCAGCAAAGCCGGCAGCCAGCTAGCGCCGGATGATTTAACTTCGATCATGACCTTCTTGGCCTGCAATAAGGGCATCAACTGCGGATCGCCGATGTCCGCCGGAAACATAGTGGTAAAGTGGGCGTAGGTTTTGGTGTTGGTCCCCTCTGAGGTTGGCGCGGCAGACTCCTCCGGTGAATACGGCTTTGAGAATGAGCCACTGATTTCATCGCCGGTTATAACGACTGTGGCGATGTTGTCGCTTTGTACCTGTGACAGGAAGGTGCTGTAGGGAATACGGGTCGTTGATGTTTCGGTCTGGTTGCCAAGCGCTATCCAAAATACAAGGGCGATGAGAATCAGCCAAACATAAAAATAGATCGTCGGCCCGTTGAGCCAAGATTGTGATGGATTATCTTTTTCTGGTGTTGACATTTAACGCGCCTCTTTTTCGCCACGAGCAACGCCGGCAAACGCTTTGGTCGCCTCGGCAAACGCGCTTAACTGCTGAGCGACACGCCGGTTGACGCTATTGTCTTCAAACATCCCGTCGTCCAACAGGCGTCCGGCTTTGACCCCGGTTAAAATCTCGATGCCTTCATCAATCGTCTGTACCGGCCAAATGTGAAACATACTTTCCTTGACCGCCCCCACCACCTCTTCCTTGAGCATAAGGTTTTTGACATTACTAGCCGGTATCAGTACGCCTTGCCGGCCGGTCAATCCTTTGGTTTGGCATACCTCAAAGAAGCCTTCGATTTTTTCATTGACCCCACCAATGGCCTGCACTTGGCCTTTCTGATTGACCGAGCCGGTGACGGCGATGCCCTGCTTCATAGGTAATTGAGACAGGCTGGACAGCAGCGCGTACAATTCGGTGCTGGAGGCGCTGTCGCCTTCGACCCCGCCGTAACTTTGCTCGAAAACCAGATGGGCTGCCAAGTTCAGCGGTGTGTTTTGAGCGTATTTTTCGGTCAAATAGCCGTTCAAAATCATCACGCCTTTGGTGTGGATGGGACCGCCTAACTCTGCTTTGCGCTCGATGTCGATCACCCCTTGAGACCCAACCCCGGTGCTAGCCGTAATGCGGCTGGGCCGGCCGAACCGAATATCCCCCAAATCGATCACCGACAGGCCGTTGACCTGGCCGATCACTTCGCCGGCCACGTCGATGAGCAGTTGATCGTCGGCAATCATATCCCTGATCCGCTCCTGAAGCAGGTTGGATCGATAGAGTTTCTCGTCGATGGCTTGCCGGATGTGGGCTGCCGTGACCACCGGGGCCGCTGTTTGCTCGGCATAAAAGCTGGCTTCCCGGATGACATTGGCCAGGTCATGAAATCGAGTCGATAATTTTTCTTGATCTTCAGCCAGTCGTGAGCCGTGCTCGATAACCTTCCCCAGAGCCGGGCCATCGAGCGCCTTTAAGCCTTCGTCCTCGCACAGCCGGGCAGTAAAAGCCAAGTAGTGGCTGATATGCTGAGCGGTGCGCTCCATCTGGATATCGAAATCGGCCTTGACTTTGAATAGCTCGTTGAATTCGTTGTCGTAGGCGTTCAGTAAATAATAGATGGTAGGCGGACCGATCAAGACCACTTTGACTTCCAAGGGAACCGGTTCAGGCCGCAGACTTTGGGTGGTGATGAACCCCAGGCGCTCGCCGGCTTCTTCAATGGCAATGGCTTGATTTCTCAAAGCTCGCTTCAAACTGTCCCACGAGAAAAGATTGCGTAGCACCTCTTCTACCGGCAGCACCAAGTAACCGCCGTTGGCCCGATGCAGACACCCTTCCCTGATCATAGTGAAATCGGTGATCATCGTGCCAAATTGCGCTTCTTTATCAATCCGGCCAAAAAGGTTGTTGTAGGTGGGATTCAATTCGGTGATGACCGGCGCGCCCTTAAGCTCGCTGTTGTCAACCAGTACATTCACTTCGTAGCGTTTTATGGCGGACTGCTTATCGAAGACTTGGGGCACAGCCGCCTCGGCCTGCGCCTGCGACTCGGTTCTAAAGTCGGATATGTTGTCTAAAATGTCCCGCTTGACGTCGTGCAGGTAAGCGATGACGTCAGGCAGCGTCTGATACTTTTCCTGCAGATCCTCAATCAGATGATTGAGCGCGTATAGAGCGATTTCCTGATCGAGCCGCTGGAGCGCTTTATCGGTCTTTCGCTCCAAATCTTTGGCTTCTCGGATGGCCTGTTGAATTTCGGCTCTTAAATCGGCGCGCTTCTGGGTGATCGCATTTTGCTCTTCTTGGCTCAGCAATAAAAACTGCTCATCGTCAACCGGTTTGGCATCTTTTAAGGCAATGGCCAACATACCCATCGGCGTCGGCTTGAGCATAAAATCCTCTTGCTTGGCCCGCTCGCTGATCCGCTGGAAGAGCCGTTCTTGCTGCTGGTTCAGGTTTTGGATCATTTCTTCGCGTTTGGCCGAATATTCATCGCCGTCAAAGGCGGTGCGGATATCCCGCTTGGCCCGGGTCACCAACTCCCGCATATCGGTCTGGAATTCGCGGGCCTGGCCCGCCGGCAGACGCAGCGCCTTAGGATGATAGGCGTTTTTGAAGTTATGCACGTAACACCAATCACTAGGCACCGGCTTTCGCTCGGCGACCGACTCCAAAAACCGTTTAACTGCGGTTTCTCGTCCGGTGCCGGGGATGCCGGCTACATAGATATTGAAGCCAAGCCCTTTGATGTCCAGGCCAAATCGCAGAGCCTTTACCGCCCGCTCCTGCCCTACAATCTCCTGAAGGGGCTGAACGTCGGCGCTTGATTCACACTTGACCAGTTCAGCCCGACAGATCTTGCGCAATTTCTCGACCGATAGTTCGCTGACCATAGCTCTATCCTTTCATCCCTTCTAAGGTGAAGTCTAAAGCAAAATCTCTCCAAATGCGCCCGACATTTGGAGAGATTTTTGACTAAATAGGGCAATAGTCTTTTCTCTGGTCACCTGACCAGGAATAGATTAGCCCCGCTTATTCAATTAGCCAGTCTGACCATAAGCGAGTAGCAACTGGAGTTGATTTAGAACGCGCGTCAGACAGGTTTGGCCCGACGCGCGTTCATTAAATATTCCGCAGTCGCCGTTGACCACGGTAGAGCGTGGCGTGATCCAAAGCTCTTGACCGCAGGCTGCTGACGGACGACCGCCGAACCGCAACGAATGCGCCTCGTTTTCGGCAGTCAGCGATCGGCGAGCAGCGGTCTGGCGACTTGGGAATGGCAATTAAATAACTTCAACCATACTGAAGTTGGCGATAAGGCGTTAGCTAAGTGCCGATACCGGCGCTGCACCCTTCATATTAGATAACACCGATACCAGGGCTGTCTCAGGCAGATGATCCAGGGTTTCGATACCTTGAGCCTCGGCGTCTTGCAGCCACAACCGAGCCTTAGCTGCCATGACCTCATCGGTGACCCGGACCGCCACCACCCGCTGGCCGGCGTCAACCCCGTGCAGATACATTTGCTGCTCGGCTTCCCACTGATCCTGGCCAAACACAAACCCGAATATGGCCCCCAGAAAGGTTCCAAATAAGGTCAGCCCAACGAAGAGCAGAAACCACACCAGCGGACTTAAGGTGAATAGCCGATTGGCCAGTAAGCTGATGAAAAATGCCAGCACGCCGGCGTGAACCAGGCCGAATAAAGCGCCAAAGGCCACCCAGTTGTTGACCATATGGCACTGGCAATATTTATTCAATAATTTACAGAGGGGAGTAGTACAGGTAACGGGTTTGATCTGTTTCTCGGTGAAGCCGGCTTGCTTTAGCCGCTCTATCGACGCCTGTACCTGTTCATCGTTATCAAATAAACCAATAACTGCCTTCATCGGTTAACCTCCAGTTATCGCTTCAAACAACTCTATCTCGCCCCAACGCTGGGCGACCATGGTATAGATGTCGGACGCGGTAATAATCCCCACCAGGGTTCGGTCAACCGGGGACATGACCGGTAGCCCGCTGATCTTGTTGGTTAACATTAATATTGCTGCTTTGCCGACCGTATCGGTGGTGTTGACCGTCACCGGATCGGCGGTCATCACATCTTTGACCTTTATTGGCGAAACATCTTCCCGGTGTTCCTGTTCAAACTGTCGTTTGGCTACAATCGGCAGCGCTTCGAACAAATCGCTCTGGGTGATAATGCCGGTTAATCGGCCCCGTTCATCCACCACTAGCAGACGCTGGATATGATAATCTTCGAGCAGTTGTTTGGCCTCGTGTAATTCGGCTTCGAACGAAACGGTTATCGGTTCAACACTCATCCACTCAAAAATAAACTCGGTTTTCATAGCGACCTCCTGACCGGAGGTTGGCTGTCTTAAAATTCGAGTGAGGTGATGGGGGTGACCCGCACCGAAGCCCATCACCTCACTTCATCGGGAACGAAGTTATTTCATTTGCAATTTAATGCCCTTTAAAGATATTCCTCCGGTGTGTTGGCGTATGGATTACGCCGTTCAAAGTGGCTTTCAGCCGGGCGAACCAGGCTCGCACGGTAGGTTGGCCTTGATCCAATAATGAATAAGCATATTTGGCGCGCGCTTGCCGGGCGTCATGAGCCAGCGCCTGTAACTGAGCGTATGTCAAAGGTTGATGGTATCGAGCTTCATCGTGAATAAGTACATCTTTAATCATTACGGGTTCTCCTGACGTTGTATTGTTGAAAGACCTACTATCTCAACCTAATCATATACCAAAAACAGCTTGGCGACACCGGTCATCCGAGTAGATTGGTGGCTGGTAAATTAGTGAGTTTTTTGGCTGGCTAAGTGGCTAGTCATAGTTTTAGCCCTCGTCGTCGATAGGCCGATCGGTGAGCCGTGGCCGAGGATGGGTTAAATCCCCATTGTTTTGTCCCGATAAAAATCTCATCCGCGTAAAAATGGAAAGCGCGCCAAGAAAAAATCAAGGCCAATCTTGGCGTACTCTCCTTCAAGGAAGATTAATCTATCGGAGCGACAAAGCTTGCTTTGTCATGGACGGAAAGGTCAAAGTTTACTTTGACGCTCCAAACTTTTATGCTCCGAGAAGACCTTCCGAGTTAGCGGAAGGTCGAAAAAGTTACCGAGACGATGTTCCGGGCTAGCGGAAGGTCGAAAAAGTTGCTGAGACGATGTTCCGGGCTAGCGGAAGGTCGAAAAAGTTGCCGAGATGATGTTCCGGGCTAGCGGAAGGTCGAAAAAGTTGCCGAGATGATGTTTCAGGTTAGCGGGAGGTCGAAAAAGTTGCCGAGATGATGTTCCGGGTTGATGGTCTGAGTTAATGCCAAATTTTTGTCTTTATGAATGAAAAATCGGGTTCATTCGTAGCTAAAAAATTGAACAATATTTTAGGAGAGGTTGCATCTGAGGAATATAACAACCTCAAGTAGCGCTTTGACATTTCACGATTTGCCCCATAAGATATATCGCGTTGGACATCTTACCCTATTACGCTGATCGTCTTCCATTGATAAACAGGAGAAGTTACGCGATGTATATCGGTTTGGCTTTATTAGAGGCGCTCAAACAGCAGGGCGCTTGTGAGATTTTTGGTATTCCAGGTGATTTTGCGCTGCCGTTCTTCAAAGTGATCGAAGAATCGCAGGTGCTGCCGCTGTATACGCTCAGTCACGAACCCGGCGTCGGCTTTGCGGCCGATGCGGCGGCGCGGTTGCACGCCGGCCTGGGCGTGGCCGTGGTGACGTATGGGGCCGGCGCGCTGAATATGGTCAATGCGGTGGCGGCGGCGTATGCGGAAAAATCACCGCTGGTGGTTATCTCCGGCGCGCCCGGCATTCACGAACGGAGCACCGGCTTATTGCTGCATCACCAGGTCAAATCGCTCGATTCGCAATTCGCGATATTTCGAGAGATTACGTGCGACCAGGCCATATTGAGCCAGCCTCAAACCGCGCCGGCGGCCATCGCCCGCGTGTTGCAAAGCTGCCAGGTCAACAGCCGGCCGGTGTACATCGAACTGCCGCGCGATCAGGTGTTTGAGTCGTGTGAAGCCGTTCCGGCGCTGCCCCCGGCCATCGACTATGATCAGGAAGCCTTGCAAGCCTGCGTCGATGAGATTTTGAACCGGTTGCAAGCGGCCCAAGCCCCGATGCTAATGGTGGGCGTCGAAATTCGCCGCTACAATATCGAAGCCAAGGTGGCCCAACTGGCGCGTAAATTAGGGGTGCCGGTGGTGACCAGTTTTATGGGACGGGGGTTATTGACCGACGCCGATGCACCGTTAATCGGCACTTATATGGGGCTGGCCGGCGATGAAACGCTGACGCAGCAGGTGGAAAGCTCGGATGCGCTATTGATGCTGGGCGTGATTATGTCGGACACCAATTTGGGCGTATCGCAAAAACAGATTGCCCGGCGCTACCTGATCGACGCCGCCGATGGGCAAGTCAGCCTCGGCTTTCATACCTACCCCCATATGCCGCTGTCGGCGCTGGTGGACGCCTTGCTCAAGCGCCTGGGGGATGATCCGCCGCTGCCGCCGCCGCCGGCCCATCATTATCCGCGCCATTTGCCGATCGATGAGGCGCCGATTACGCCCACGGATATCGCCACCGCCGTCAATGATTTTATGGCCGATTATGGTCGAATGCCGATTGCCTCGGATATTGGCGATTGTCTGTTCACCGCGCTCGATATGGAGAACACCGAATTGGTAGCCCCCGGCTATTATGCCACGATGGGGTTTGGCATCCCGGCCGGTTTGGGGGTGCAGGCGGCCACCGGGCGGCGTCCTTTAATTTTAGTGGGCGATGGCGCGTTTCAGATGACCGGTTGGGAATTGGGCAACTGCCGCCGCTACGGGTGGGATCCGATTGTCATTCTGTTCAATAATTCCAGTTGGGAGATGCTGCGCACGTTTCAGCCCGCCTCGGAATTTAATAATTTAGACGATTGGCATTTCGCCGCTTTAGCCGAGGGTTTAGGTGGGCGAGGGGTGCGTGTAGCCACACGCGTCGAGTTAAAGCAAGCGCTCGATCAAGCCGCTCAAGAGCGGGGCCGGTTTCAGCTAATCGAAGTGATGCTTCAGCGAGGGGTCATTTCAAAGACATTGGATCGTTTTGCCACCGGGATTAAACGACTGCACGGCAAATGATTTTGAGAAAATATTGAGCCACGCTTGAGTGCAACCCGTTATAATAGCCTAAGATTTATCCAAAAAACCCAAACCAAAATTTGCACTCTCATCAATAGTTCGTATACTAAATTCCATGTTAAACTTATCGGTCAATGAGTCTAACAGAATAAACCCCGCCGGCAACAACTGCGTCTGTATGTGTTGTTGTCTCTGTTTGCCTGTAAATGGGTGGGGTGCGTGGTTGTAACCTGATTGTCATTAAAGTATACGCAAAGCCTGCCGAGACAGATAATACCGGCAGGCTTTTTTGTTACCTTATCAGGCGTACGGAATAGGGCCGTACGCCTTAAATCATCAAAGTAGAGAGATATGAGTTCAAAAACACAGCTTAAGGGTGCGTCCGACGCCCCGGTCTTGTACTGTAACTGTACCAAGCGAGTCTGCTAGTCTCGCTGAAACAGTTGGGGTACGATGAAGTTAATCAACTGAATCAGAAAAGCCTACACCGGTAGAGATTGGTAGTCTCGCGTTTTCAAGCAGGGAACTGCGGCGTGGCGTTTTGAAAATCTATTCTGATTTTGTAACGATCAAAAGTAAGGTGGTTCGCTACAAACCAGATTATAGACGCTCAAGCCGCTGTTTGGTAGATGATCGCTTTTGAAACGACAGAGCGCTGGTCGATGTGGACCGTGTGTAGGTTTTTTATTGCCAAAAATATTAACTAAGGGGTAACAAGAAAATGATTGCAACGGAAGAATTGGTAATGCGTCAGGAGCAACTTGAATTCTGCACTGACTCCCCGTTCACGGCTCAATATGACTTCAGCCCACTCAACACCCATTTCGAGACCCGTTCATTAGACGATTTGCTGGAGTGGGCGCTCGCCACATTTGGTCGAAAAGTCGCCCAGGTCACCAGCTTCGGCCCAACCGGTATGGTCATTCTCGATCGCCTGGCCAAATTAGCGCCCGGTATTCGCATTATTACCCTGGACACCAACTTTCTCTTTGATGAAACGTATGCCCTGATGGAACAGGTGCAGCAGCGCTATTCGATTGAATTAGACATTCGCCGCTCCCCCCTGACGCCGGAAGCGCAAGCGACTGCTTATGGTCCGGCCTTGTGGGAGTCGGCGCCCGATCACTGCTGCCACTTACGTAAGGTCGTGCCTTTAGGTGAAGTGATGGGCGAACTCGATGCCTGGATTACCGGCCTGCGTCGCGATCAATCGCCCACCCGAACCCAGATGCCGCTGGTAACCTGGGACCACAAATATGATCTCGTCAAGCTCAACCCACTGGCCGGCTGGACCCGCGGCCAGATATGGAGCTACATTTTGGAACATAACGTTCCTTATAATCCTCTGCACGATCAAGGCTTTGCCAGCATCGGCTGCACCCACTGCACCCATCCAACGACCAATACCGCCGACGAACGATCCGGCCGTTGGAAAGGACGAACCAAAACCGAGTGCGGCATTCATCTGGCGTAAGGATCGAAAATTAAATGGCTCCCGCATTCGAGTTGGGGTAATTGGTAAATGGTAATTAGAGATTGAATAACCAATTACCATTTACCAATGACTAATTACCTTTGGTTGTCCACCGAAATGAGGAAGTTATTAAATTCCCATTCCTAAGTAATAATCGGAGTTTATTCAAATGAAAACATATCCTGTTAATCTTGTCTTAGATAATCGACTGGTGGTGCTGATTGGGGCCAACCACGAGATTGCCCGTAAAATCAGCGGGCTGCTTGAGGTGGGGGCGCGGGTGCGCGTCATCGCGCCGAAGGCCCATCCGACCATCCAGCGCTACGCCGCCGAGGAACAGATCGAATGGCTGGTCCGGCGCTACAAACCGGGCGACCTGACCGGCGCGGCGCTGGTTATCGCCAACACCGGCGATCAAACCGTCCATGATCAAATTTGGGTCGAAGGCCAGACCAACGGCCAATTGGTCAATATTATGGACGTCATTCCTCAGTGTAATTTCCACGCGGCGTCGGTAGTGCGCCAGGGACAGCTCACCATCGCCATCGGCACGGGCGGAGCGGCCCCGGCTTTAGCGGCCACGCTGCGCAAACGGTTCGAGCAAGGCTTTGGCCCGGAGTACGCCGAATTCTTGGAATACGCCCAAGCCCTCCGCCCCATCGTGGCCGAGCGCATCCCTACCTTTAAACGTCGCGCCGAATTTTGGTACGATCTTGTTGAGAGCAACGCGGTCACCCTGCTGCGCAACGGTGAGCACGCTTTATTTGAAGCCAAAGTCCATATGCTGCTTTCGCTGTATGAGCAAGAAGCGGTTGAGGTCTATTCTAGTTCAAAGGAGAGTTAAATGTTAAACGGAAAACACCCCAAATCGACCTGGAAAGCGCATCTGGGGGACATCATCCCCTTGCACCTGGCGCAAGAGATCGATGAGTTTGAAACCCAAATGGAACTGCGCCGTCAGGGCAAGGTCGATGAGAAAGTCTTTGCCGAAATGCGACTGCGGCGCGGCGCTTACGGCCAGCGCTACGACAACGGGCGGCGGCACGACGGCGAGAAATCGCAAGATATCCCCTTCCCCAACGTCGAATTGACCAAAGGCCCCGACACCAAATGGGAAGCGCCCGGTATGCAGCGCATCAAAATCCCCTACGGCGGCCTCAACAGTGAGCAAATGGACGTCCTGGCCGATATCGCCGAGGAGTATTCCGACTCCATTTTGCATATCACCACTCGACAGGATATTCAACTTCATTTTATCTCGTTAGATGACACCCCCGATATGCACCGCCGGCTGGCCGCGGTCGATATTACTACCCGCGAAGCCTGTGGTAACTCGGTGCGCAATGTGACGGCCTGTCCGCTGGCCGGCATCTGCCGCGATGAAGCTTTCGATGTAACCGGCTACGCCAATGAAACCGCTCACTATTTCCTGGGCCATCGTGACGTTCAGGATTTTGGCCGTAAATTCAAGGTCGCTTTCTCCGGCTGCGCGCAGCATCCCTGCGGCTTGACCTCGATGCACGATTTGGGCCTCATCGCCAAAACCCGCGTGGTGGATGGCGTCGAGCAAAAAGGGTTTGAGATGTACGTCGGCGGCGGGCTGGGGGCCATTCCTCATCTGGCCAAACTGTTCGATGAGTTTGTGCCGGCGGAGGAGTTGCTGCCGCTGTCCCAAGCGATTGCCCGCATCTACGCTCGTTATGGCGAAAAACGCAATCGTAACAAAGCTCGCATCAAGTTCCTGGTCAGCAAATTCGGCATCGATGAGTTCCGCCGGCTGGTGCTGGAAGAACGCCAAACGTTGGAGAATGATCCCGAGTGGACGAATTGGCTTGAAAATATCGAAAGTTATAATGAAGCGGCTCTACCTGAACCGGCCTCCGGCGAACCGATTGAACTGGGTGAGGCGTTCGAGCAGTGGCAATCGACCAATGTTTACCGGCAGCGTCAGGCCGGTTTTGTCGCCGTGACGCTGGCCCTGCCCTTGGGCGACATTACTTCGCAGCAAATGCGCCGCCTGGCCGACATCACTCGCCGCTTTACCGGCGACGCGGCCCGCACCACCGTTGAGCAGAATATTCTGCTGCGCTGGATTCATGAGGCCGATTTACCGGCGCTGTATCAGGCTCTGCGCCAAATCAATCTCCACGCGTCGGGCGCGCAGTCGATTGTCGATGTGACCGCCTGCCCCGGCACGGATACCTGCAAGCTGGGCATCGCCAGCTCGCGCGGCTTGGCCGGTGAACTACGCCAGCGGCTGGCCAACAAGAACTTGCAATATGACGCCGCTGTGCGCGATATTCGCATCAAAGTGAGCGGCTGCTTCAACTCGTGCAGCCAGCACACGGTCGCCGAAATCGGCTTCTTTGGCTCCAGCCGGAACATTAATGGGTTCCGCGTGCCTCACTTCCAACTGATTCTCGGCGGCGAGTGGGATAACAACGCGGCGCACTACGGCCAGACCTTTGGCGCGGTGCCGTCCAAGCGCGTGCCGGAAGTGGTCGATCATCTGCTGACCCTTTATATGGAAGAGCGCCAAAACGGCGAGAAGTTCCGCGAATACATCGCCCGTCGAGGTAAAAAAGCGATCAAAGCCGAAATCGATCCGTTTACCACGGTGCCGTCTTATAATGAAGATCACTCCTACTATGCCGATTGGGCCGACGCCCGTGAATTCACCATCGGCGATATCGGCGTGGGTGAGTGCGCCGGCGAAGTCGTCAGCCTGACCGACTTCGGCATCGCGCTGGCGGAAGGCTTGCAGTTCGAGGCCCAGGTGGCTGTCGAAAAGACCACCGACCAGGCCAGCGTCGATAATGCGGCCCGGCTGGCCTTGGAAGCGATGGTTAGCGCGGCCCAGGCGGTGATCAAGGTGCAGAATATCGATGTATCCAACGACCCGGCGGTGATTGTGGACGAGTTCAAAACGCGGTTCTACGATACCGAGCTATTCTTTGATCCCTACGCCAAAGGTAAATTCGCCCACTACCTGTTCAACGCCTACGAGCATCGCGACAAGCCCAAGACGCTGGATATCGCCCTGCGCTTGATTGAAGAGGCCGGCCTGTTTATCGAAGCCTCACACGCTTGCAATGAGCGACTCCAAGCTGCCCAATTGACCGCGCCGGCCAACCCATTCACCGAGCTGCTGTCTCGTAAAGTGACGGCGGTCAGCGCATAGAGGAGATGACGATGAATATTGAACGATTTTGCGTAAAGTTCTTTGCTCGACCCGAGACCAATCTCGATGATGCGGTCTTCATTGAAATTTTTCACGAGTGGATTCGCCTAAAGACCTTGCCGGGCATCCTGCTCGATGTGGCCGATTATCGCCACGTGCCGGACGGGCCGGGCATCATGCTTATCACCCACGAAATCAACTTTGCGATGGACTACAGCGAAGGGCGTTTTGGTCTGCTGGCTCAGCAAAAGTTGAGCCAGGGCGTAACTCAGCAGGAACGTATAGTTGACCTGGTTCGCGCCACCGTAACGTTCGGGGCGCTGCTGGAGTCCGACCCGCGTATTGCCGGCCAACTCAGTTTAGAGGGCGGCGCGTTTCACTTCTTGTCAAACGACCGTCTGACCTTACCCAACACCGCCGAAGGCTTTGCCGCGATTCGGCCTGATTTGGAGGCGGCAGCAGCGGTGATCTATCCGGGACAAACGGTCTCGGTCGCCCGGCTCGATAACGATCCCCGCGACCGCCTCACGGTTGTGGTGGAGGCCCAGCCGGTTGATATTCAGACCGTGGCTGAGGCGATCGGCGCTCTTGTTTAATGATGAATGATGAACAAATTCACCCAAGCCATTGAAAAAATAGACGCGGCCAATGCTAATGATCCAAATTTGATGGATGACGGCGGCCAGATGCGGCCGTTGGAGTTGGTTCACGCCGAACGCCGCACCGAGTGGATTTACAAGCTGGCCGGCGCTGAGGCTTCGGAAGAGCTGCTGCTGGCTGCACGAGGCCAGCATATCCGGCGCTGGGAGATCCGCGTGACGCTTATCCCGCGATCGGGCCGGCTACCTGAAGTGGCGCAACGACCTCAAGAAGTTCCACGCCGAGAAAACCACCGACATTATGAAAGCGGTGGGCTACAGCGACGAGGCGGCCGACCGGGTGACCGGTTTGATCTTGAAAAAACGGTTGAAGTTAGACGCTGAAGTACAAGCGCTTGAGGACTCGCTGTGTCTGGTTTTTCTGGAAACGCAGTTTTCGGAGTTCGCCAAGAAAGAGGCGGATAAGATTACCGACATCCTGCGCAAAACGTGGCGCAAGATGTCGCCTCAAGGGCAACAGTTCGCTTTGCAACTGCCGATGCGCGAGGAAGATCGAAAAGTGGTTGAAGCGGCGTTGGCGGGGGGAGTAGGGTGGATGGTTAGTGGTTGGATGGTTATGGTTAGTTGGTTTGGTGGCGTCTGTCTATCGTTGAGTAAAAGCTGCGAAAAACTTTCTTCTTTAACCTTTTTCAAATTTGGCTGAATCACATATAATCTGAAGTCGCTATTGGCGGACTGGTTGATTTGAGACCAGTCCGTTTTATTTGCTCATTAGTCGAGATGTGACAACTAAATCCGGTTGGTATAAAATCTAAAACTATGCGTATTTTACTTATTAACTATGAATTTCCCCATCGGGGCCGGCGGATCGAAAGCCAGCCAGAAAATCGCGACCAGTTTGGTCGAGATGGGGCATACGGTGCGAGTGGTCACCAGTCGGCCCACACAGTTATATACATTGTTCGGTAATTTGTGCGTGCTGTCGGGTATGGGCTTTTGGGTCTACTTGGCCTATGCCAAATTTGCCTTTAACGAAGATCTCAGCAACCACGGTTTTACTATTTTAGGGACGTTGCTGCTGTTGACCGGTTTTATCCTGCGCCACACCGGCCTGACCTGGGAGTTGCTCAATCCGATCCGAGGTTTAAAACCGCTAGAATTTGTCGATGGTGTCGAAGTGCATCGTATTCCGGTGCTGCGCCAGAGACAGGAATACTGCTCCACTTATGAGATGGGGACGTTTGTGATGAGCGCCTGGTGGTACAGTCTTTTCCATGTTCGTAAGTTCAAGCCGGATATTGTCCATGTCTTCTTTGGTATTCCGGACGGCCCCATTGGCTGGGCGCTCAAGCGACTGTACGGCCTACCCTATTTGATCTCGCTACGAGGGGCCGATGTGCCGTCTGATGAAGTTAAACGCTTTGCTAAACATTACAAAGTCCTGCGCCCGTTGGTACGCTGGTTGTGGCACGACGCCGATGCCGTGGTGGCCGTCTCGAACGGGTTGCGCGAGTTCGCTTTTCAAACCACGCCTGATCTGCCCATTGAAGTGATCCCTAACGCGATTGAGCTGTCGGTATTTACGCCGCCGCTGCATCGCCAGAGTGAAGGGCCGGTGCGGTTGATATTCGTGGGTCGGTTCAACAATTTCAAAAACGTTGAAATGCTGGTTGAAACGGCTTGTTTGCTGGAAAAGAAGGGTGTGGATAACTTTGAATTGTATCTGGTGGGGGATGGTGAGCGTCGCCCCAGAGTAGAGCGGGCGGCGGCTGAAAAAGGGCTGACCAAACGAGTTCATCTTTTAGGCTGGCTCGACCGGGCTGAATTGGTTGAACAATATCGTCAGGCCGATATTTTTGTTACGGCGACCACCTGGGAGGGTATGCCTAATACCGTTTTGGAGGGCATGGCCTGCGGTCTGCCGGTGGTTTCAACCCGCGCCTCCGGCCTGGAAGAGCTAGTTCGGGAAGGGATCAACGGTTATCTGGTCGATATAAATGATGTTAACGCCTTGGCCGATCGGCTGGCTAATCTCATCAATAATCGCTACGAGCGGCTGCGTATGAGCAAGGAAAGCCGGAAAATTGCCGAGCAGGAATTTGCCTGGGAATATATCACCGAGCAATATGTTGAAATTTACAAGCGAATCTTAAACAAACCAAGTACGGTGAATTTTGCGGAAAAACTACCCCACGAGTCGAGCATTCACAAGCAAGTTTAGGGACAATGCAGCGACGAACGATTGCCTTATTATTGTTGATCCTGACCGGATTTGCCCTTCGCGTTTACTATCTAACCTCCACCCACCCCTTTTTTGATGAATATACCACTGTTCTGGCTGCTCGGCAGGTGTTGGAATTGGGCCGACCCATCTTGCCTTCGGGATTGTTCTATGAGCACGGCTTACTCTGCTACCTATTTAATCGCCCCGTTCACGGCGCTCTATATCCACCAACCCCTTGCCGATTGGCAGCCCGGTCACTGGGGATTGATGCTCTCTCGCTGGCCGAGTGTGCTGATTAGCACTTTGACCATTGCGTTGATTTATCGGGTGGGTTATAAGGCAATCGCCGGCAAATCTCAGGCGGCTAGCAACGCCGCTTTACTGGCGGCAGGTCTATTTGCGGTTAGCCCGGAAGGCATGGTCTGGGGCGGCCGCGCTCGGATGTATGCTCTAGCCACGCTTCTGGTGGTGCTGACGGTTTACTTGGCCTATCGCGGCACGAATTATCCTGCTCCGGCCCGATTTCGCTGGCTGGCTCTGGTCACGCTGCTGGCCGCTCTACTCACGCAGTTGGGGGGTATTGATGCTAATTCCGTCTTTAGTCGTGGCGATGGTTATTAATGGATTGTCACGACTCGCACCGCCAACCCGGTGCTCGACCCTGGTTTCTGCAAAAACCGTTCTGCCGGAAGGGTCGCCTTAGCCGCCATCGTTGCTTTAGCCGTTTTCGTCAAGCGGCTGGGCCAGCCGATGGGCTTCGCGCCGCTCGATAGCCAGGCGAGCCGCAGCCTCTTAACCGAACTCTTCAATACGATCAGCTATCAAACCACCTTCTATTTTACTTGGGATGAAACCGTCCAATTTTTCGCCCGTCAATTTGGCGTACCGCATCACCTGTGGCTAACGCTCGTCACAATCATAGGGGCTGGCCTCGGCCTGGTCCTACTTGCCGCTGGCCGCCGCGACAGTCAGGCCGCTCCACCGAACTCGACCTCCATCTCTAACCCCAAATCCTCCGCCCCCAATACTCATTCTTCATTCTCCATTCTTCATTCTCCATTCTTCACCGCTTTCAACCTCTTCCTCTGGCTTACCTTCGGCCTTGTCATTCTCGAAATGATCATCTTCCTCGAACCGTTTCGCCGTAATCCGCGTTACCTGGTCATGTACCTACCGCTCTTCTACCTCATCGCCGCTTATGCTATCTTTAATTTCGTCGTTCTCTTACAAAAAGCCGCCTTCCCTATCCTACGCACTACGCACTACGCACTAGGTACCGCCTATCAACTTTCTGCGACTATCATTATTTTAGGCCTATTTACCCTGCTCAACCTCAGCGACCTCCGTCTGGCTCTCGTAACACCTGAACCGGCTTACGAAGATGCGTTTGCCCAAGTCTACGCCGATTGGCAGCCCGGCGATATTCTGCTGACGATGAATACCCCGGCCGCCGGATTGTACTTGGGACAGGCCGACGGGTTTACCATCCAAAATGACGCCGAACAATTTCTGCTCAACACTGGCACTGAACCGGTCGACCGCTGGCTGGGCGCGCCGTGGATACACTCGGCCGCCGAGTTCAATGCACTGCTTAATGCTAATCCACGCACCTGGTTTGTAACCGACACCATCCGTCAGCCCGTTTACTTTCGCGGCGACTGGCAAGCCATCCTCA
Source organism: Anaerolineales bacterium (assembly GCA_020634855.1). GTDB lineage: Bacteria > Chloroflexota > Anaerolineae > 4572-78 > J111 > JAGRBY01. The sequence continues at coordinate 20,711 of JACKAU010000008.1, read as the reverse complement.
ATACGCAAATGAACCCAATTTGGGCCGGCGATAACGCGCTGGTTTATCGAACCCGATCTGATCGTACGCCGCTGCCGACCAGCCCGGACAAGCTCGTCAACGTCGATCTCGATCATAGCATCGAACTCGTGGGCTTTTCGCTCAACCCGCTCCAAGCTGAAACCGACGGCTCGAAGCTGGCCATCACGCTCTTTTGGCAGACTCTGGCTCCACTCGCGGCCGATTACACCACCTTTCTCCATCTGCGCACCAGCAACGGCGTCACCGTTGCCCAGCGCGACAGCCAGCCCCTCGACGGAACCTATCCGACCAGCCAGTGGCAGCCCCACGAAACTATCATCGATCCGCTGACTCTGGCGTTGCCTGAAGATTTACCGGCCGGCTCCTACCAACTCTACACCGGCCTCTACCGACTCGACACCCTGGCCCGGCTGCCGGTCACCAACGATACCTCCGGCGAAAACGCTGTGTTATTAGGGGAGATTACGCTGCCATGAACGTCAACGAAAAAGGCCGGCCCTGGCTTATCGCGGCGCTTCTCTTCGTCGCAGCGCTCCTGCCCCGCATCTTTGGCCTGAGTCGCTTCTTAACCAGCGATGAAAATACCAATATCTTTTTCGCCGGCAGCGATGTCATCGCCGCCTTCCTGCGTGGCGATCTGCGCGGCACTTACTGGCACTTTTACCCCGGCGTGACTATGAGCTGGCTCGACGCCATCGGCATGAGCGGCCAATACCTGCTCGATACCTTACGCACCTCGCCGCCGCCCTTTACCGAATACATCTACGGCGATATTCTTGCGCTGTTGGTTGCCAACCGCCTGCCCTACGCCATTCTCACCGCCCTGGCCGTCCCGGCGATCTTCTTGCTGGCTCGCCAGGTATTGCCCAATCGAGTGGCTCTGCTCGGCGCGCTGTTTATGGCCTTCGATCCCTTCTACCTGGCCCACTCCCGTGTCGCTCACGGCGACGCCCCCGTGGCCGTCTTCATGAGCCTCTCCGCCCTCACCTTCTACATCTACGCCCGACACCATCTCCAATTAGTCGCCGCTGCCCCAACCGACTCTTTACCCTCCCCTCACCCCCTTTCACCATTCATCATTCATCATTCATCATTCACTTCCCTCTACCTCATCGCCTCAGCTGTACTCGGCGGGCTGGCCGCGCTGACCAAAGCCCCCGGCCAATTCATGGCTCTGTTCGTCATTGGCGCTTCGATCATCTTCGCCCTTCTGGAGCTAAACCAGTCGCGCCATCACGTCCCACCTACTACGTCCTACGTCCCACGTATCCTCCTCCACTGGCTTACGGTTATTATCGCCTGGGGAATGATCTCCCTGGTCGTCTTCATTCTGCTCTGGCCCTCGATGTGGGTCGATCCGCTGGGCACCCTTCGTCAGATGTTGGACGAGACGTTCGGTAAAGTTAACGAGGGCCATCTGGTCTATTTTCTGGGCCAACCCACCCTCAATCCCGGCCCCTGGTTTTATCCCTACGTTATTCCGTTTCGTCTCACGCCGATTATTTTGATCGGTTGTGTGCTGTCGCTAGGTTTCTATGTAGTCAAGGCTAAGGCTGAGGCTGAGGCTCAGACTCTTGATCGCTTCCCCAATCTCAACGCCCAACTCGCAACACTCACTTTTTTGTGGCTTTTTGTCCTCAGTCTGCTGCTCTTCGGCAATCTCAGCCCCAAAAAACAGGACCGCTATCTGTTACCCTTATTCCCTTTCTTGAATCTCATTGCGGCCATTGGTTGGAGCGGGTTGCTGGTTTTGCTTAATGAATTTATGTTTGGCGGTAAGACCAAGGCTAAGACTGAGGCTAAGATCAAGCCCGCCTCAAAACAAACAGCCCAGGAATCAAAACCAACCAACCTCCCCACTAACCAACCATCAATCTATCCATCTAACACTCAACTTCCATTCCTCATTCTCTATTCTTCATTCTTCGTTCTTCTTCTCCTTCATATCTTGCCCACTTTCACCTACTACCCTTACTACCTGACCTACTTCAATCCGTTGCTCGGTGGGCCAACCAAAGCGGCGGAGCAAACCTTGATGGGCTGGGGCGAAGGCATGGAGCAGGTGGCCGATTATCTCAACACCAAACCCAACGCCGCCGATCTGTACGTCGCCTCAACGCCGTCGCAAACGCTGCTGCCCTATTTTGCCGGAATCGGCGAAAACTTCTACACCAACGACATCGCCTTCCGGGCCGATTACGTGGTACTCTATCTGGCCCAAATGCAGCGGTTAGCGCCCAGTCCCGATATTGTCAACTATTTTCTAAGCCGTGAGCCGGAAAAAGTGATTACCATCAAAAACGTCCCGTATGCCAAAATCTACCCCGGCCCCAAGTTCATTCTAACCGATATCCCCGCCGAGGCCACGCCCGCCAACATTGGCTTGGAGGATGTGATCCGGCTGGCCGGTTACACTATCTCCCCACCCGAAACCAACGGGTTCATCTCCAATCAGGATAACCAAACCCTTCAACTCACGCTTTACTGGCATGCGCTGGCTCCTATCATCGAAGATTACACCATCTCGGTGCGAGCCAAAGACGCCGGCGGACGGGTAGTCAGCCAGCAAGACCAGTGGCCCGTTGATGGCCTACTGCCAACCACCCAGTGGCGTCAGGGCGACTATGTCACCGACACCCACACGTTCAGCCTTCCCCCCAACACCCCCCCCATCACCGACTTTGAGATCGTTGTTTACAACGCTGTTACTAACCAAACCCTCGGCCCGCCCATAAACCTGGCCAACCAACCATGACCAATCAGAAACTTCTTTCCAGAAAATCAAATCCTTCAATTATCAATTATCAATTATCAATTATCAATTATCTCCCCTCTCGTCATCCTGCTTCTCGCAACCGGCCTCCGTCTCTACCACCTGCCCGCCCTCCCGCCCGGCCTCAACTTCGATGAAGCTGGCAACGGCGTCGCCGCCCTCGATATCCTCGATGGCCACCCACAGCTATGGTGGCGTATTGGCGGTGGGAAAGAACCGCTGTGGCCTTATCTGATCGCCCTCAGTACAACCGTCTTGGGTCCCGTACCCTTGGCCTTACGCCTGCCGGCAGCCTTGTTTGGCATACTAACTGTTGCCGCTGTCTACCCGTTAACGCTGGCCCTATTTCGCAGCCGCTACCCGGCCATCTTAACCATGCTCGGATTAGCCCTGTCTGATTGGCATCTCCACTTTAGCCGCCTCGGTTTCCGGGCTGTTTTGTTCCCCCTTTTCTCAGCGTTGGCCGTTTACTTTTTTTGGAAAGCCTTCTCTCGAACCCGACCACCGACCACCGACCGCCGACCGCCGGATAATTCCCCCTCGTTCCAAATCCCAACCCGCCTTTCTTCATTCTTCATTCTCTATTCTTCATTCTTCACCGCTCTCGCTATTTATGCCTATCTGGCTGCCCGCCTCCTGCCGTTGGTCTTTATTCTGTTCTGTCTGCTCTATTGGCTTCGCACTCGCCGAAACTTTCGCCCGCTTCTCATTCTAATTTCTACTTTATTCATTCTCATTGCTCTATTCCTCCTGCCGCTCATCATCTACTTCACCCTCTATCCCGCCGATCTCTTGGCCCGCTCCGCGACCGTCTCTATCTTTAACCCGGAGTGGAACAACGGCGATCTCCTCGGCGCTGTCTGGCAAACCCTTACCCTTACCCTCAGTACTTTCCTCGGCCTCCACGGCGATCTTAACCCGCTAGTCAATCTACCTAACCAACCCGCCATCCCCTTATTCCTCACCCCCTTCTTCCTCTTCGGTCTCACCACCTCTCTCTATTACATTCTGAAACCATCATTTACTAATACCCAATTACCAATTACCAATTACCAATCTCCCCCTCCCCACCTCTTACTCTTCTCCTGGTGGTTGGTCATGCTTCTGCCCGCCCTCCTCGCCCCTGAAGGCGCTCCCCACCACCTGCGTCTCCTCGGTACCCTTGTTCCGGCCTACATCTTTATCGCTGTCGGTGTAACCATTACCGTTCACTTCCTAATCCGCATCTTGTCCCGCGCAATCCCTAATCTCCAATCTCTAATCTCTAATCTCCAATACCTAATCCCTTTTGTGCTCTACACCTTCCTCGCCTTCCATACTATTACCAATTACTTCATCCGCTGGCCCAATACTGCCGACTTCACCCTACCCTTCGACCTCTACGCCACCCGGCTGGCCGCCGATATCACACAGGCCCCATCCGGTGTCGGTTACGTGCTGCCGATGGATATCCGCGCCGCCGCAGAGGCGCGTCACTACACTCTCGACTACCTGCTGGCCGCTCAACCCCATGCGGCCTACACCTATATTCCGGTGGACGAGCGCAACGCCGAGCGCCTGCTGGCCCAGGCCGCCCAGGGTCAAACCGAGCTGCGGGTGGTTCGTTGGACGGACGATAAACATCGTGGAGCTGATGCCAAAGAGATTGTCACGTTTTTATTGGAAACAAATGGAGTGTTAACCGGACACGAGTCCTATCCGGTGTACGACGTGGATACCTACACATTGATTGGGCAACCATCTTTTACGCTGCCGGCCATCGATCAGCCCATCGGTGCGGAGTTCGACGGGCTACTACGCCTTGACGCCGCTTACGTCTCGCCGCAAATTGCCCCTGGCGATGACCTGCCGGTGGCATTGACCTTAGCTCCCCTAGCGCCCATGACAACCGATTATAAAGCCTCAATCCGGCTCATCGGCCCGGCCGGCGAACCGATCGTCCAAAAGGATCGCCAACTACAACATAATTTCCACCAGGGCACGTCGCTATGGCCGCCGGAAACGGTCAACGAATATTACCTGCTGCCGACGCCACCCGAAACCTCGCCCGGCGACTACATGGTTAAGGTGGTGTTGTACCACCCCGACACCCTCGCGCCGTTGGTGGCCAGCGGGGTTGTAGAGGTGCCGGTTGGCACGGTTACGGTAATTGAGAGTAATAGCGGTTTTTGAACTGTTGAGAGGAATAAGCCGCCTCTTCATAGCCACGGCGTGCATTTCCGTTTTTGGGCGAGACAGAAACACTGAATTAATGATGGAAATGACAACACTGAGCCTCCCTGCGCCTCAAATCAATTAATCTCAGATGGAACCCAGGGGGTAAGGCTAGAATTCAGTGAAATCAGTCTATTCAGTGGTTCAGTGTTTCAATGAGGGGGTCGCCTAAATTTTGAAATACACCCTAGCCACGCGGACTCCGCTCTTTCTAGCGTCGCTCCTGGTTGGCGAAGAAATCGGCCCAATCCAGGTCGGCATCACTGGTGGGCAGGGAGGAACGGACCTGATCGAACAGCCCCAGATGCGACTGGATGGCTTTGGCCCGTTCGGCCCGCTTTTGTTCATCGAAGAGGTTGACGGGGTTGAAGTAGGCTAAAATTAATTTGATCAACGTTACGACACTCTCGGTAATTTGCCAGATCGTATCGGTCACGGTCTCCTGGCGGAAGCCGGCGGCCCAGCCGAGGACGATTTGCAGCATAATCACCGCCGGAACATCGACAAAGGGGGCCGTGGTTCCGCTAAAGGCCCGATTCAGGGTTAAATACCCAATAGCGATGAGTAGATACATCGCCAGCCCTAGCGAAAAGCCAACTAGCGGCTGGATCAGATAAGCCATCAAATAGTTTAAGTGAAAGTCCTGTTTGACCGAGACATGGAGATATAGCGAGTTGAGCAATTTGACCACGCCGCCCACACCGCCGGCAGCGGCGACCGGTAGCGCCGCGACAATGAGCCTGACCGCCGGATAGCTGCTTTCGGCATAATCGGCCAGCGCTTGCCAGCCCCAGGCAAACGCCACCAATGAAGCCACAAACCACACCAAGCCGTAGATGATTATAAAAATCCCCCAGGTGTAGGACCAGCGCAGTAAGCGTCGATACTGGTAATAGGAGGCTTTATAATAAAACGGATCGTTCTCGTCCAGCGCATCGACATCGACCACCTGCCCCTCCGAACTATCTTGGCCGGGCTTGGACGCATCTTTGCCCAAGGACTTGATCTGTTTCAGGCCCCATTCCTGATAAAACCCGGCGATCCAGGCCAGTAAGAGTTGCAGCGAGACAAAGGCCGGCGAGCGAAAGGTCTCAACAAAAGCGCTGCCGAGTGTGCCGAAGAATTCAGCAAACGGCGCCAGCAGGTTCGTGAAAGAAAGGGCGGCGAGCAGCGTATCAAAACTGCTAATAAAATCGGTAATGAGGGCAGCCGGGACGGCGATGAGAAGAAGGGAGATGATGCCGGCCACCATACCGGCCAAAGGTTGGCTGAGGTAGGCGACCGAGGGTTGAGTTTGAAAATCGTGCCGGAGCGATAGATGGCGATACAACCGGCTTAACATCGCGGTAGTGCTGCCAATGCCGCCGACCAATGCAACCGACCAGGTAGCCACCCCCAAGACCGCCACCAAACTGTCGCCGGCTGGAAACAGACTATCGGTGACCAAAAAACTCAGTAGCAGAGCGACCAGCCAGAGCAGGCCGTAGAGAAAAATGATGATCCCCCGAGGGTAGTTGCGGCTAATCCGTTTTTTAGAGGTATCGACAATAACCATAGCGGCGCTCCCGAATTATCTTATGTACAGTATAACCGCAAATTCAACTTATTAAAAGTTTTACAAGGGCCAGAATAAGGACTGATGCCAATGCCCTGAGCCGCTTGAAAAGCCATGATCTTGTGATATAATAGTCCGGTTTGTTTAGCCAGAAAAATAGTTACTCGGTTGGTTGCGATGACCTTTTCCTTTGAACTTTTAGCCCAAGACACCTTGACCCACGCCAGAGCGGGTCTAATCCATACGCCCCACGGCGATATCCCCACGCCGGTTTTCGCGCCGGTCGGCACCCAGGCGACGGTCAAAACTTTGACCCCGGCTGATTTGCACGAGTTGGGAGCAACGTTGATTTTAGCCAACACCTACCATCTCTACCTGCGTCCCGGCCCTGATTTGATCGCCGATTTCGGCGGCCTCCATCATTTTATGGGGTGGGATGGCCCCATCCTGACCGACTCCGGCGGTTTTCAGGTTTTTAGCCTGGAAGGGCTGCGCGAAATCGATGAGGACGGCGTGACTTTTCGCTCCCACCTCGACGGCTCCAAACACCGCTTCACCCCGGAGCAGGTGATCGCCATTCAAGAGAAGTTGGGCGCTGATATTATTATGGCCTTCGATGAATGCCCGGCGCCTGACGATCGCGACTACAACGTCGAAGCATTGGATCGCACCCATCGTTGGGCCGAACGATGCCGGCAAGCCCAGCGGCGACCGGATCAGGCGCTGTACGGCATCGTCCAGGGCGGCATTTTTCCCGACTTGCGCATTCAGAGCGCCGAATTCCTAACCAGCCTCGATTTCCCGGGCTATTCTATCGGCGGATTGAGCGTCGGCGAGTCTAAAGCCGATATGCACGCCATTCTCGAGGTGCTGCATCCCGTTTTACCGGCTCACAAACCCCGCTATTTGATGGGAGTCGGCAGTCCGGAAGATCTGTTTGAGTGCGTGGCGCGAGGCATTGATCAGTTTGACTGCGTGCTGCCGACGCGTATCGCCCGCAACGGCGCAGTCTTTACCCCGCACGGTCGCGTCAACCTGCGCAACGCTCGCTTCGCCGCGGACAAAGCCCCTATCGATCCCGACTGCACCTGCTACACCTGCCGCACCTTTAGCCGGGCCTACCTGCGCCATCTGATCATCGCCAAAGAGACTTTGGCCCTGCGGCTAACCACGATTCACAATCTACACTTTATGCTCGACACTATGCGCCGCATCCGCTTATCGATTCTCGATGGCAGTTTTGCCGAATACAAGCGTGACTTTTTGCAAACGTACCAAACCGTACCTGAGGAAAACCGGGGCAAGAGAAAGTAAGCAAAACTCAAACCAAACTATAACTTTGCTCATAGACGTTGCTAACGGTGACCGGCTACGCTATGGTTCGTAGTCACCGCTTTAGCGGTATTAACGGCTAAAGCCCTGACCACGAACTAAAACCAAACTCATATTCAAGGAAATTAGAATGGATTTACTGCAAGCCTTTATTTTAGGACTGGTTCAAGGAGCAACGGAATATATTCCGGTCTCAAGTTCGGCTCATTTGATTCTGGTGCCGTGGTTTCTGGGTTGGCCCGATCCATCGTTCGAGTTCGAGGTCCTCGTCCAGTGGGGGACGTTGGTCGGGGTTTTTATTTTTTTCTGGCAAGATATCTGGGCCATCGCCCGAGGCGTGTTGCAGGGGTTGGCGCAAAGGCAGCCTTTGGCTACGTTTGAGGCGCGGCTCGGCTGGTTTGTGGTCATCGCCACTATCCCGGCGGTGGTCTTAGGGCTACTGTTCAAAGATTTTTTTGAAGCCGCGTTTGCCGCACCGGCCGTGGCCGGCGGGCTGCTGATTCTAACCGCCATCCTGCTGACGGTGGCCGAGTATTTCGGATCGAGGGCCAAAGAGCTGGAAAATCTGACCTGGCTCGACGCGCTGATCATCGGCTTCTGGCAAGCGGCCGCCATTATGCCCGGTATTAGCCGCTCCGGAGCCACGATTGGCGGGGCGGTCATTCAGGGTTTCAATCGCCCGGCGGCCGCCCGTTTCAGCTTTCTCATGTCAATCCCGGCATTGTTCGGGGCCGGTTTGGTCGCGCTGGTCGATCTGCTGGGCGAAGGCACGCTTGCGGCGCAGTTGCCGGCTATTACGGTCGGTTTTATCGCGGCGGCGGTGTCGGGCTATATTTGTATTCGCTGGTTGCTGCATTACCTCCAGCGCCACTCGCTGTACGTTTTTGCCATCTACTGCGCCGCTCTGAGTATCCTGTCAATTGTGGTCGGGCTGATGAGAGCGTAGAAGAGGGGAGACTGGAGACAGAATTGGAGATGGGGAGATCAGAGATTAGAGACTTAAAATTTGGTCAGTACGCTTCTAAATATCAATCGCCTAATCTCCAGTCACCAGTTACCAGTTACCAATTACCAATTACCAAACCAACCCGCAGTCTTAGGCTAATGATCGTATTAGCTGCCATCGCCTATTTTGGCTCAGGTTGTGGCGCGACCGTAACACCACCGCCGCCGGTCTTTTTAAAGGTTGCTGGCTCGACCAGTGTGGAGCCGTTGTTCACCCTCTTGAGCGACGCTTACAGCCGGGAGTATCCGCACGTCAGTTTTGATATTGAAGGGGGCGGGTCGGGCCTGGGACAAGCGATGGTGGAAAGCGGTGAGGCCGATATCGGTATGGTTTCCTGGCCGCCATCAAATTTAAACAGTCAGTTTCGATTAGCCCCGATTGGCCGCGACGGTGTGGCGATCATTGTTCATCCCGATAATGAAATCTCCGGATTGTCGATGATCGATCTGCGGCGCATTTTTAGCGGCGAAATTCTGGAATGGCAAGCGGTGGGCAGCGCCGGCCGTTCGATCCAGGTGGTTAGCCGGGAAGACGGCTCCGGCACACGAGCCGCATTTGAAACGATGGTCATGGCTGATGAGGCGGTTACCTCCACGGCTATCGTGCTGCCCAACGGGCAGGCGGTGATCGATTTTGTAACCGATAACCCTACCGCCATCGGCTATGTCTCATCGGCGTTGATCGATAGGCGGGTGCGCACTGTGCCGGTTGAGGGCGTACTGCCCACGCTAGAAAGCCTCGATGCTTACCCGCTCGGCCGCGATTTGGCGCTGATCGTGCCGGAGCCGGGTTCGGCCGAGATTGACCGGCTGCTCAAATTTATCGCCAGTCCGGCGGGCCGGCAGATTGTTAGCCAACGGTGGGGACTTAGCCGTTGATAAGGTTAAGCCCTACAGCCAGGGATTGCTCTGTCGCTCGCGGCCAATTGTCGTGACCGGGCCGTGACCGGAGCAGACGTAAGTCTCATCCGGTAAAACCATTAATTTCTCGTTGATGCTGGTCATCAGCGTTTCGTAATCGCCGCCGGGCAGATCGGTGCGGCCGATGCCGCTGGCAAAGAGTACATCGCCGTCGAAAATGATGCCGACATTGGCTTCATAAAAGCTTACGTGACCGGGGGTATGGCCGGGGGTATACAGCACTTCAAAAGTATGGGTTCCAAACGTGATGGAGTCGCCCTCAGCCAGTTCCATATCCGGCTCAGGGCTTTGCGGAACCTGCATGCCAAAAAAACTGGCCCCGCCGTTGTTACGCAACAGCGGCAGATCGAGCGGGTGGAGGGCCAGCGGTGCGCCTGTCGCCTCAACGACGCCGGCATTGGCCATCATATGATCGAAGTGGGCATGGGTCAGTAGGACATATTTGACGGTTAGTCCCAGATTGTTAATTTCGGCCATAATCTGCTCAGGTTCGGCGCTGGGGTCGATGATGACGCCCTCTTTGGTCTCCTCACAGCCGGCGATGTAACAGTTGGTTTGAATGGGGCCTAAGGGTAGTTGTTTGACAATCAAAACGATGCTCCTTCCTGGTTTGGTTAAAACGGGCTAAAATACCTATTGTGTTAGACTCCCTGACTGTATTATAGTATTATCTATTCAGCAAATTGCACATTTAAAAGAGGCTTCGATCCAAGTGAGTTGAGCTGGCCATCCGTTGCCGCTCGCTGCGACTTATCGCTGCCTCTTTTTTATTGGCATTAGAAATAAGTTTTGACCCATTACGCCATATGAAAGTAAAGAAAAGCGTGCCTTACCAATACGTTCTATTTGACTTAGACGATACCCTTTACCCCAGAGCCGCCGGCCTGATGAACGTTATCGGCGACCGCATCTTGCAATATATGACCCACCGCGTGGGTATTCCCGCCGATGATGCGCCGCTCAAAAAAAGGGACTATTATCAGCGATTCGGGACCACCTTGCAAGGCTTGATGCGCGAGTATAGTATCGATCCGGCTGATTATTTGCACTATGTGCACGATGTCAATCCCAGAGATTACTTTGGAGCCAGCCCACCGCTGGACACCATGCTGGCCGAAATTCCGCTGCGCAAGGTTATTTTCACCAACGCCGACACCGCGCACAGCCGGCGTGTGCTGGACACCTTGCAAGTACAGCATCATTTTGAACTTATTTGTGATGTGCAGGTCAGAAATTACACCAGTAAACCTGATCTGCAAGCTTACCACCACTTACTAAACAGCCTTGATGTGCCGGCCGAAAGCTGTATCATGGTCGATGACCGGGCGCGTAATCTCTTTCCGGCCAAAGACCTGGGGATGACTACTATCCTGGTTGACAGCGAGCGGCAGTCGCTGGGAATCGATTATGCGGTACCCACCGTTTTTCACGTCGGCAAAATCTTGCAGGAACTGCTGCATAACTCATATCTTCCCTAAATAACCATGCTTGAATCCAAATTTATGAATCCCCAAAAAGTCGTCGAGACCACCTTTCATGTACGTTATGCTGAAACCGATCAGATGGGCATAGTCCATCACTCCTCTTATGCGATCTGGTTAGAAGAAGGCCGCAGCGAGTGGATGCGGGTGAACGGCAGTTCCTATGCCGAATTTGAGGCCAACGGTCTGCGGCTGGCCGTCTCGGAACTGAATATTCGCTTTCAGAGGGCGGCTCTTTATGATCAGCGGGTTACGATCCGTTGCTGGATTGATACCGTTCACAGCCGCCAGGTGCAGTTCAGCTACGAGGTTATCGACGCGGCCAATGGGGCTATCCTGGCGACGGGGTATTCCAAACATATCTGTCTCGATACCCAAAACGCCGTAGCTCGTATCCCCGACCAGTGGCGGGCCATCTTAGCCAAGGCCGCTGCCGGGACAAACCGCTGAGCGGTCACTACGAACTCATTCGTTTTTCTCGTTTTTAGGTAATAAAAAAGCGACGTGATTGACGTCGCTTTTTTTTCTTTTCAAACGTTCCAGGCAATTTAAGCCGGTAACGGCGCGGCTGAAGGCGGTAACCTTTTGGGCGGTGAATCTTCGGACGATGAAGGATCAGATGATTTAGCCTTCTTTTCTACCGTTTCTTCCTCAGATGAAATAGGACTACTGCCTCCATCCTCTGATGAAGAGTTTAAACTTTGATCGACCAAAGCCTTGAAATCGGCTGCATCCAGATTTTCGTCTTCTTTCAAACGCTCGGCAATCAACTTCATGGTGTCCAGATAATCGGTCAAAATCTGCAGGGCGCGTTCGTGGGCCTCATCGACCAAACGGCGGACTTCAAAGTCGATCTGCTCGGCGACTTCTTCACTGTAGTTGCGCTGTTCGCTTAACTGCCGGCCCAGGAAAACCAACTCTTCTTTATCGCCGAAGGTCAATGGCCCTAATTTTTTGCTCATTCCATACTGAGTAACCATGGCTCTGGCCATGCGGGTGATGTGTTCAAGGTCGCCGCTGGCCCCGGTGGTGACCGAGGTAAACATGATTTCCTCGGCCGCTCGACCGCCCAACCCCACAGCCAACCGGGCCTTAAAGGCCGACTCGCTGATTAGGGTGCGATCATCTGACGGCAGGAACAAGGTGAAGCCGCCGGCGCCGCCTCTGGCGACGATGCTGACTTTGTGAACCGGGTCCGCCTCAGGGATCATATAGGCGACCAGCGCGTGGCCGGCTTCGTGATACGCTACAATATCTTTTTCTTCTTCGCTAATAATGCGGCTGCGGCGTTCCGGCCCCAGGCGAACCTTTTCGATGGCCTGCTCGAGGTCGAGCATGGTGACTTGCTTCTGGTTGCGTCGAGCGGCCAGAATCGCGCCTTCGTTGACCACGTTTTCCAAATCTGCCCCGGAAAAACCGATGGTGGCTTTACCCAACGCTTCTAAATTGACATCGCTGGCCATCGGTTTACCTTTGGAGTGAACTTCCAAAATTTTCTTGCGGCCCTGCCAGTCCGGTCGATCCAGGATAACGCGCCGGTCGAAGCGGCCGGGGCGCAGGAGGGCCGGGTCCAGAATATCGGGCCGGTTGGTGGCGGCGATGACAATGACGTTGGTGTCGGTTTCAAACCCGTCCATCTCCACCAGGATTTGGTTCAGCGTTTGCTCGCGCTCGTCGTGGCTGCCCCCTAATCCGGCGCCACGATGCCGCCCAACGGCGTCGATCTCATCGACGAAGATGATACAAGGGCTGTTGCGCTTGGCCTGGTCAAACAAATCGCGAACACGGCTGGCGCCGACCCCGACAAACATCTCCACAAACTCGGAACCGGAGATGCTAAAGAACGGCACCCCCGCTTCGCCGGAAACAGCTTTGGCCAGCAGCGTTTTCCCGCAGCCGGGTGGGCCAACCATCAGCACCCCTTTGGGGATACGCGCCCCCAACGAGATGAATTTCTCCGGCTCGCGTAAAAATTCAACCACTTCGGTCAACTCTTGTTTGGCTTCATTCGCGCCGGCGACATCATCAAAGGTGACCGTTGGTTTGTCGCCGGTGAACATCCGCGCCTTGCTCTTCCCAAAACTTAAGGCTTGATTGTTGGAGCCTTGCGCCTGGCGCACCATGAAAAACAACAGCCCCCCAAAAATCAGGAGCGGCAGAATGGTGATGGCCAATGTCCCCCAATCGCTCCAGACGCCGGGCGGGATGATTTCGATGTCCACCTGACTCAGTTCCTCATCGGCGACGCCTAACTTCTCAAACGTGGTAAAAATACTGACCCCGTTTTCCTTGCGCGACTTAGCATCATTGGCGTTGGGCTGTTTATATTCAACCGTTACGTCCTCATTATTGACGCTAATTTTGTCTACTTGACCTAACTTGATCTGCTCGGCTACCGTGGTGATATCCAATTCATTGCTGTCTCGCGGGCTTGAAAAGATACTGAAGATGAGAGCAGCAACAGCCAGCAGTATAAGCAGGTATACTATGCTGTTCTTAAAAAGTCCTGAATTCACATGTTCCTCCACAAAAACACGAAATGCTCTGTAATTATACCAAAAATAAGGCAAGATAGCCAACCATATTTTAAGAAGAAGTTAAGATTTCCAACTTTTCCTCAACAAACCATCAATTTTGGCCTATTTAGACATTATAATGCGGCCAAAATCGGGCTTTTTAGCGAACGTTACTCCAAAAAAATAGTCCAATTATAATTATCGTCGCTGCCACGGTGATGATCGTCCCGGCGGTTCGGGCCGGAGTGCCGCCCATTCGTAGCTGCACGATATGCTCCCCGGCCGGCAGATCGATCGTGACCAGCCCGTAAGGCGGTTCGGCCCGGTAGTCGATGGCCTGGTCGTCGAGGGTCACCCGCCAGCCGGGGTAATCGTAGGTGTAGAATTGGAGCGTGATCGGTTCTTCGGCAACCACCCGGACGCGATCCGACGCGCCGCCGTGATGCAGTATCTCAACCGTCCCCTGGCCGGCGATGATACCGGCGGTGGTCAGCGACTCCCCGTTAAGATACTGCGTCTCCATCGGGCTGGTTTGGGGCTGCTTGTCTGTGGCCGACATCATACCCACCCGATCGATAATCGAGGCCCGATCCCAGTTAATGACGGCCAGCGGCGTCTCGGCCCAGGCCGGAATCTCAGTGTATTGGGGTGTGGTGTAGGCAAAGGAGCCGAGTATGATAATTAGAACTAGCAGGAGGATTGATGATTGATAAATGATGAATGATGAGGGGCCGGCGCTAGCGGCTGATGGTTGACCTGTAGTGGCTGATGGCTGACCGCTGATAGCTGACGGCTGATAGCTAACCGCTGCCAAAGCCGGGATGAGCGAGCCGGAGACAACCGACAGCGTGAAGGCCGTTACGGCCAGAAGCCGCCAAGGAAATTGAACCAGCGCGGCGATAGGGAGGATCTGCCAGAGAGGCGCGGCCAGCGGTGACATCAGCAAAACGACCATCAGGGTCGAGGCCATAAAAAAGAGGGCTGTATTGCGATGCGGATAGGCTCGATACAGGCTGAAAACAACGGCGAAGATGGCTAACCCAAAGATTACAATCCCTAGTTGTAGAGAAAAGTCATCGTACGCGCCGGGACCGGCATAGCCGTAACCCCACCCTTCCTCAAATAACTGCGAAAAGTAAACAAAATGCTGTAGATAGTTATAGCTGCCGCTGGTCCACTGCTCGACTTTGATGTAGCGGGTTTCGGCAATGACCGGAATCAGATAGATGGCGGCCAAGGCCAGTCCTAATAGACCGGCTCCGGCGGCGGCGAGGGCATGGGTAACCCAACTTTTGATATTGAATCGCGCTTTGGCCGCCACCAGATAAAGGATGTAGATCATTAGGAACGGCGTAAAGGTAAAAAACGAGGTGTGATGGGTCAAGGGCAGTAGGCCGTAGGCCAGCCCGGCCAGGGCCACGCGTCGCGGGGTGGGTTTGGCGATGAGTTCGGTAAAGGCCATAAAGACCAACGGAATCAATGCCAGCGCCACGTATTCGGCGTAGGCGCTCCGGACGAAGATTTCAACCAGGTGAAATGGAACATACATGTAGGCGATCGCCGCCACCAACCCCGCCATCGAGCCGTACAGCCGGCGCACAAAAACGTACATCCCCAACCCCGCGCCGATCGTCGCCAGTACGTACATCGTTTTGATGGCCGTGGTCAGGCTCAACCCCACCAGATGCAGCAGTTCGGCGGCGTAAAACGCGAGCGGTGAGTACAGATTAAACAAAGGATAGCCATACCCAAAGGCAAAGTCGGGCGTCCAGCGCGGCCACCAAAAGCCATCGCGAAAGGTTTGGTCGAACTCGACCAGAAAGAAAACGCTGTGCCGGGCGTCGTGGGCCTCGAAGAAGTAGGCCGGGGTCAGCAGCGGTCCCCAGGCAAAAATAGAGAACGCCAGGATTAGCCAAATATTCGGGTCAATGTTGGATAGAAGCTTTTTCATCATAAGCCTGGTCAGCGTCCCCTTCAGCCTCAAGACGCCGGAGACGTTTCGACCTTCAATCAGCGGCCTATGTTACCACAACTTACGCAACTCTGATAATGAGACCTTAATCTCTATTCGCTTTTCCGGTTATGCCCCTCACCCATTCTCTCTTCAAACGAATTGCGGAAATAAGTCTAAAGCATTCTCTCTGTTGATTTCGCTGAGTTCTTTTTCATCAAACCCATCGAATGAATTTAAGCCGTATATGGTCAGGCTTATGGCCATTTCCGGGGCAAATGGATAATCGCTGCCAAAGAGGATATGAGCGGGGGCCACCAACTCTTGCAACGAACGTAAGGCATACGGCGAGGCTGACAACGCGGTATCATAATACAAGCTTTTTAGATCGTTAATCGTATCGGTATATAACAGGTAATCCAATAAAGATATCCGCCAGGCAATATAGGGCGCCGTGCCTCCGCCATGGGCCACAATAAAGCGTATATCCGGATAGCGCTTTATCGTCTTGTTCACGATGAGGTTAGCGATGGCTCGCGTGGTATCAAATACAAACTCCATGATACTGGGCGGTATATCCATTGCCGGAAATTTATCCTGTGCTGGAACGGTGGGATGAATAAACACAATGGCCTTTCTGCGGTTCAGCTCAGCGTACAATTCATCAAACTCGGAAGTACCGACATAAAAGCCAGCCACATTGGAGTACAACACAACGCCATCCAGTTTCAGAATGTCAAGCGCGTATTCTAACTCTTTGAGGGCCGCATCGATATCAGGCAAGGGTAACACGGCAAAACCGCCAAACCGCGTTTCATGATCGCTAATCAGGTTGGCCGAAAACTCATTGCATTGTCTGGCCAGATCGATTGCAAACTGCTTATCTCCGAAATAAATGCCGGGCGAGGAAATCGAGGTAATGGCGGTGGCAATGCCGCGTAGATCCATGACATCCAAAGTCTTTTGAGCATTCCAAGTGGGAAAAGGGAGACCGCCAAAGCTGGTGATCCCAATTTTGGCCAACGCCGACTTATACACCGGCGGAATAATATGATGGTGAACATCAATGCTGACAGGTGGTTGTGGTGGTTCCCTCAATGAACAGCCTGTGGCCAAGACCGTATTAGAAGAAAGCATCATGCCACAAATGGTGGCTTGTTTTAGGAACGTTCTTCGATTAACTCGCATTTTCATCTTCTCCGACAATTGGTTGTGTTGCCTGTCTCCTGTTCGCTTGTTGGGACAGTCCGGTAGCTATTTTGCGCTTATCCCCCATACTCTATCATAACACCAAATTCTACGGTTGTGATGGGTCATTCGGTCAGTCTTTAGGCTAATCAGGTGGAGAGTTTTAATATCGCCAGAGGGTATTGATAATATCTCGCTAACGGACACCCTTTGAATTTGACCTAGAATGAGCCAGCGAAGCCACCTTTTGGTCACCGGACCGCAGACAGCAGACGGTAGACCGCCCCATAAATAGGCTGAACTGGGCCGCGTTGACGGTCAGCGGACAGAAGCCGGAAATCTGAACGTAAGAGGTGCAAATGACGCTAAAGTCGCCAACGATTTTTATATTTCCTTTTGCGTCTCTTGCGCCTGTAGCGTCTTTAGCGTTAAATTCTTTATGGGATATCAAGGGCGTATCGCCCAAATAAAACAGCCCCCGGTGTTAGATCGCCGGGGGCTGTTTTGTTAAAGTTTATGAACCGTAGAACGTAGCATGTGCTACAGCCCACGCTTGACCGACTAACTTGATTATAAGATCGTCGGACTCGACCCGTTCTCCGGTACGGTTAGTGTGCCTTCTAAGAAGCCGGAGCGAACGTTATCGTTGCCAAAGCGCGACCGCACCTCGAGGGTGTACTCACCCGCTGTCAGATCGGCGGGCACCAAGAAGATCAACTCGCGAGCGGTGTTGTGCAGCATCCCTTCGATGCGCGTCCGAGTCTGATCATTGGCAATCAGGAAGATGCCTTGTTCAGGGTCGGCGACATCGAACTGGAGGTTGTGACCGCGGAGTTTGGCCCCGCCGCCGGGAGGTAGGATCGAGTTGTCGTTGCCGGTGGGGTTGAGGTACTCTTCCGGTTGGGGCATGGGGCGGTTCGCCTTTTGCTGCTGGACCTTAGCTTGGGCCTTGATCTTGTTTCTAAACTGCTTATTGGCATTGACCCGCGCCCGCACCCAATGCCGGGCTTTATCAAACGAATCGTATTGGCTTAGAAAGTTGCCTTTGATAGTGACCCCAAAGTTGACCAGAGGGGTGGTCACGTTACGGCCTTCGAGGATGAGCATCATAATCGTCTGGAAAAACAGGTCCAGTACGGCCATGATATCTTGCCGGGTCAGGGTGGTGCCTTGTTCGAGCATACGGTCAATAACATCATCCAGAGTGGCGGTGCCTTTGGGCAGCACAATGGCTCTAAACAAGTTTTTACCATTGGTGACTTTGTTTTTGTATAACCCAAAATCGATCATATAGAAGTCTCCTTTTGGAAAAGCGTTTACAAGAAACTGATAGAAATACAGATACAAGTAAGATGAAATACAAGTACTGGGCCGCAGTTGGGTTCGCCGGTAAAAGGCGTGAACGATATGATTCAGTTGTCAAATGTTTTGGGATTTAGTCGGCGCAACGGCGTCGCCGGGTCAAGATCGATCGATGTGGTGGGGCGGCTGTGTCTACCGGTGAGCGCTACACCAGTGAACCCCGGCCGGGCAGCCAGCCGCTCCGGTCCGCTCTATCTCTTCCAAAAGGCCGTTGTTGGGAAACAAACGCCTTTCGTGGTCTTAAGATGCCTAAGCTTAACACGCTTCTTGATAGGGCGTAAATGGGTCTTTTCTCCCAGGACTAAAGTACATAACGAAAGAAAGTACCTTCGGGCAAAAAAAGTGACCATTGGGCAAGGGTTTAGTAAGCGCTGACAGGTTTTACGTCGAGACTCTACGCCTTGTAGCGTTTGTGTTCAACCAAGCTTTCTAGTGAATGTGGGGTTGGAAACCTGTAGGGGCTGGCCTTCATACGTGAGAAATAGCTCCTTCACCGACCGTTACAACTCCCCCTTAAACGCCTGATCGAGTATCGACGGCAGCAGCGCATCGAGCTTGGCAATTGTTAGGTTTTGGTATTTACCGTAATTGCTACATTACCTCTTTTATGGCCCATCTCTACATATTTATGCGCTTCAATAATTTGCTCGAATTCATAGGTTCTATCGGTTACAGGTTTAATTGCATTCATCTCGATCAATTCTGTAATTCTATTTAGGCGATCTGACTCAAGCAGCAAAGCGCCATCATCTATAGAAACATATTTCCCGTTTTTGGTTAGCCTGTTCATACAAGCCACCTTAAGTTTTGAAGTCCTGTATTTACCAACGGCATCAAGGACCAAATCATATTCCCTTAAATCCTTAATCGATTCTTCCTTTGTATAATCAAGGACTTCATCGGCGCCTAATGATTTTACAAACTCAATATTTAACGAGCTACACACTCCTGTGACTTCTGCTCCCAAATATTTTGCATATTGCACGGCCATTGTTCCAGAAGTGCTCGACGCGCCATAGATCAATACTTTATTTTTGCTGGTTAAATTTACCTTTTCAAGTTGTTGAAACGCTAATAAACCACCATATGCGGCTGATGTAGCCTCTTCAAAACTTATATTCTTTGGCTTTACTGCCAGACACCCTTGTTTACTGTCTGTTTCTTTCATACATTTGTAATCAGCGTATGCCCCCAGAGAAAAACCGGTTAAGCCATAGACTTGATCACCCACTTTAAAACGCTTTGTTTGAGGGCCTGCATATTCAATTTCACCGGAAAAGACTTCTCCAATTATTGATTTCCGAGGCCCTCTTATGCCAATCATTAGTCGCATAGGAATCATTACCATTAGAGGAATCTTCGAGCTTCTGATAAAAATATCGCTATTCGTAACTGAAGTTGCGTATATTTTTATCAAAATCTCATCTTCTTTGGGTTGAGGTTTATTACAATGAATAATTTGCAGTACTTCTGGAGATCCATATTTTTTACACGAGACAGCTCGCATAATTTCCATTTGATTCTCTCCTTTCCTGTTTGTCCGCCCAAGGCGTGGGCCTAACGCTGAGTATGTGTAAGAGAATTTGTACGTCTTTACACTAGCGTTTTTATTAAAAATTATTAGGACGACAGCATAATATTTATATCGAAAGACTGAACGTGTTTATTGGCTGCGATGTGTGGGAATGTAGGTATAGAGTCCTTTAATCTTTCGCTTGGAAAAATACAAAAAAAGGAGGAATATCCGTATTTTGCGACATCCCTCCCGCACACTATCATAACACAAAAATATACCGCCGTAATTAGTCACCACGCCAGTTTTTAGCCTAATCAGGCGGAGAGTTTTAACATTGCCATGGGTTATGGCTAAGGCGACAAATCGCTTTGTCGCAAGCAATTAGAGGGGAAAATTGTCGTGGGACGTAGTAGGACGTGGAACATGGAACGTAAAGACTCCTGTTCTACAGCCCACGTTCAATTCATGCCCTATCAAACTTTCATTTCATGCCCGCATGAAATGATAATTCATGCATGCAACAAAAAGTATTTTAAGCCCGCATGAAATAACAATTCATGCCCTATACCGCTGAAAAACATAAGGCTATAACGAGTCGTTCATGCACGCATGAACCGATCGAGTCTAGTACTAACAATTGTAGTGGTATATACCATGAAACATCATTTCATGCCCGCATGAAATGAAAGTTTAAGCATGCATGAAATGCATTTTCATGCCCTATCAAATTGATCATTCATGTCGGCTTAAATTGAACTTTCAAATAAACCAGGCATTCTACCGCCAATCGAGGCGTCTATCTTTGCGATGGACGCCTTTTTGTTGAGGAATACACCCCCCACTAATCCCCCTGATACACCCTTTGATGGGTTCCCA
>JACKAU010000007.1 GCA_020634855.1 Anaerolineales bacterium | reverse complement strand
CCGGCGTTTTTCCCCCTGAGGTCAGAGCGCAAGCGACGACCTTGGCCTGTGTGCGCCCCCAAACTGAAGCGGAGCTACCCCTGGCCCGATGGAGTTACGCCGAGATTGCAGCCCGTCTGGTCACCTTAGGGCTGGTGGTCAGTGTGCCCACCAGCCCCGTGGCTCGCTGGCTATCAGCCGACAAAATCAAACCGTGGCGCTATCAGCTCTGGCAGCACATTGAAGAGCCGGAAGCCTTTTTGGAGCGAGCTAGCCCCATCTTGTGGTTGTACCGACACACCAAAGCGTTACTCAAGCGAGGCATCTGGGTGGTCTGTGTCGACGAAAAGACCTCGATCCAGGCCCGCAAGCGGCAGCAACCCCCTCGCCCCCCGGCTCAAGGCGGACAAGCGACCTTGCTCTCATCCCGCTACGGACGGCAGGGGGCGTTACATCTGTTTGCTGGTTTGAGTGTGGCCGATGGTCAGGTCTATGGCCTGGGGCAAGCTCGCAAACGCTTTGTTGATTTTCAGCACTTTCTGCTAACGGTCATTATCCCTGAAGCCTTGGACCGGCAGGTCAAGACCTTGGCCTTGATTTTGGACAACGGCACCACCCACGCTCCCAAGCAATTGGAAGCCTGCTTACACCAACACATCACTCAGCAACAATGGCCTTTGTCTATTCAGGTTTACTGGTTACCTAAAAATGCCTCCTGGCTTGACCAAATTGAAATCTGGTTCAGTATCTTGCAACGCAAGTTACTCACACCTAATCACTTTGACACTTTAGAGGCTTTGCAGACCGCCATTGAACTGTTCATCGCTTTTCACAATCGGTCTGCTAAACCCATCAACTGGTCTTACACTGTTGAGAAACTTGAGGTTAAACTCGGAATCAATTAATGCAATCCTGTACTTAGCTTTTATGGGGATTTTGTGAACCGCCGGTTGGGAAGGGCGTACAGCGAGGCAGGCTTGCGTTTTTGTCGCTGGATAAGGAGGTGTTGCGCAAAAGAGCTTGATTTTCGTTGTGGGAGAGGAGATGCACCGTGAAAAATAAACCCCGGAGCGTCAAAGCTCTGCTTTGACCAAAACAAAGCAAGCTTTGTTGCTCCGGAAAGTTGTTACTTTAGATATTTGTCAAACCAGCGCAAAATGTGATTCAACCTGGCAATCCGTCGATCCGTCCGCCCGCCGCGCGAGAGGCCGTGCGACTCATCCGGAAAGCGGACGAATTCGGTATCGACGCCCAGAGTTTTGAGCGCGATGAACACTTGCTCCCCCTGTTCGATGCTGCACCGTAGGTCTTGTTCGTTGTGAATAACCAGCGTTGGGGTTTTGGCCTGGCCGATATATTTGAGGGGCGACTGCCGCCAATAGGTTTCGTGGTCATCCCAAAAATACGTGGTGGGGCCGAAGAGCGCCGACCAAATGCTGGCCAAATCGCCGGAGCCGAACATGCTGACGCTGTTGCTGACGCTGCGCTGGGTCACCGCCGCCTTGAAGCGGTCGGTGTGACCGATGATCCAGTTGGTCATAAAGCCGCCATAGCTGCCGCCGGTTACGCCCATGCGATCCCGATCAATGTAGGGTTTCTGCTCGACCACATCGACCCAGGCCATCAGATCGGCGTAATCCTTATTGCCCCAGTCGTTGTAGATGGCTTTGGTATGGGCTTCGCCGTAGCCAAACCCGCCACGTGGGTTGCAAAAGTAGACCACATAGCCGTGAGCCGCCAGAAAGTAGAATTCGTGCATCATAAAGTGGCCGTACTGGGTCATCGGGCCGCCGTGGATTTCGAGGATTGACGGATATTTCCGGTTCGGATCGAAGCCCGGTGGGGTCAATATCCAGCCCTGCAAATCGTTGCCATCCGGACCTTTGAACCACACTTCTTCCACAGCGCCTAAATCTCTAGCTCGTAGCAGTGCTTGATGGTGGCGGGTCACCTGCCGCGTGTTGCCTGCGGCCAGGTCGATGACCATGATTTCGCTCGGTGAGGTCATTGTGGCAAAAAGATAGACCAGTTTCTCGCTGTCTCGACTCAAATGAAACTCATCGACTACCCCCGTTTCGGTCACAACGTCGTGCAAATCGGTCCCGTCAACGGCAATCGATTTTAGCAGCGTATCCCCATGGTGAGTGACTTGGAAATAGATGGTGCGGCTGTCGGCGGACCAGGCCGGAGCGCTGGTTTGCATGCTGCCGATGTCGTTGAGGGTTGCGTGACCGACCTGCAAATCGAACTCGCCGGTCAGGTTGACGGCCGGGCTGTTGCCGTGGGTGGGCACGACCCACAGATTGATATTTTGCCACAGGTTGGTTTTGCCGCCTTCTTGGTAGAAGGCAATCCACCAGCCGTCCGGCGAAAATCGGGCGTGAGATTTGGGGCCGGGCGCGGTTTCGATTTTGTAGAGTTCGTTGTTAGCGACGGAAATAACGTACAGATCAGCCTGATCCCAATCGCGGTCAGGATCGGTGGCGCGGTTGGAGTGAAACAGAATTTTGCCGCCGTCGGGTGACCAATGGGGATCGAACTCATCGTAAATGTCGCCTTGGGTGAGCTGCTTGGCGCGACCGGTGCTGGTGTTGGCCGTCCAGATGTGCCACCGCTCTTGCGGCAGAAAGCCTTCGCCGTCTTGTTTGTAGAACAGCCGGGTAATGTGGCGATCAACCACGCCTAATTTTTCTTTCTGGGAATCCGCTTCACGGTCCAGAACCGCTTGATCTTTCTTACGGAAATTGAAGACAAGCTGCTTCCCATCCGGCGACCACTCGAAGCCGCCGAATTCGCCCTTGAGATCGGTCAACGGGCGAGCCTCGCCGCCATCGAAGGGAATGATGTAGATTTGCGATTGTTTTTTATCGGTCCGGTTGGAGATAAACGCGATCGCCCGGCCGTCAGGCGACCAGTGGGGTTGGGCATCGACCTGATCGCCATAGGTGAATTGGCGCGGCCGGCCGCCGGAAGTGGCAACCACCCATAAGTTGTAAAATTTGCGCTGGCTGGTCTGGTCGATGCGCTGCCGGCAGTAAACGACGTGTTCGCCATCGGGCGAGATTTGCACCCCGGAAATAAGGCTGAAGCGGTAAAGGTCATCGGCGCTGATGAGTTTTTTTTGTCTTGGCATGGGCCTCTTCGCAGAAAAGATTTATTTTAATAGATGGCTGGACGGCGGCGGCGGGTTATCGACCGGCTCATCTTGTAATTGTTTCAATTCCAGCCACAGCCGGAATAATTCCTGTTCGGTTTGCCGCTGTTCTATTTCCAGATCGTGGTTGAGCGAGCTGACCCGGCTGTTGACGCCTTGAATTTGCTTGGCCAACGTTTTGCTCTGATAATTAGCCAGCCACACCATAACCAGGGCGACCAGGCTCAATAAAATGGCGATACCTATAATAATGGTTTCCAGCATTTTTTCTCCAATCAAGTGTCGAGTATATTTTATGACAAAATAGCTGTCAAATTCTAACCAATTTCTTCGTAATATTTTTGGTAAATGAGGTATAATGAAGATCGTGCGGGGAGGCATGCCCAGATGCCGCCTCGTTTTTTTTGCGAAAAGTTTAGGATAGTTTGATGGCTAGTTGGAGGGTTAATGTCCTTAGGCATAACTGACGTCTTGGTTTGGAGTAGTGGATTTAAACGTTTTTTGGTCGTATCGCCAAAGCGGTAACTACGAACTAACCCACCTAACCCACCTAACCAACCAACCAACCAACCAACCAACTATCCAACCACTATTAAGGAGATATAGATGACAACTGCCACAACCCTCACCAATTTGGCTCACCAGCGAATTCTCATAATCGACAGCGCGATGGGGACGATGATTCAACGCCATAAACTAACGGAAGCCGATTACCGGGGCGAGCGTTTTAAGGATTTTTCGGCTAATTTACAGGGCAACAATGACCTGCTGTCAATCACGCAGCCGGAGATTATCGCCGAAATTCACCGGGCTAATCTGGAAGCCGGAGCCGACATCATCGAGACCAATACCTTCAACGCCAACGCTATCTCCCAAGCCGATTATCATCTGGAGCATTTGGCTTACGAGCTGAATTTAGCTTCGGCCCGCTTGGCCAAAACCGTCGCTGCCGAAATAACTGCCCAGACGCCGGACAAGCCGCGCTTTGTCGCCGGCGCGTTGGGGCCGACCAACAAAACGGCCTCCCTCTCGCCCGATGTCAACGATCCCGGCGCGCGAACGGTTACGTTCGATGAATTGGTTGCGGCCTATCACGAACAGGCCCGGGGGTTGGTCGATGGCGGAGTTGATCTGCTGCTGATCGAAACCATCTTCGATACACTTAACAGCAAAGCCGCATTCTTTGGTATTGAGCGGCTGTTTGCCGAAATTGGTCGCTGCTTGCCGGTGATGATTTCCGGCACCATTACTGACGCCAGCGGCCGCACGCTATCCGGCCAGACGACCGACGCATTCTGGACCTCGGTGGCGCATGCTCGACCGTTCAGCATCGGTCTCAACTGCGCTTTGGGGGCTAAAGAGATGCGCCCGTATATCGAAACGCTGGCCAAAAGCGCTACCGGCACGTTCATCTCCTGCTATCCCAATGCCGGCCTGCCCAACGAGTTCGGCGAGTACGATCAGACTCCGGCCGAGATTGCGGCCTTTCTTCAAGAGTTCGCCCAAAGTGGCTTCGTCAACATCGTCGGCGGCTGCTGCGGTACCACCCCCGACCACATCCGAGCCATCGCCCAAGCGGTCGAGAGCCTGACGCCCCGCGCCGTTCCACCCACCGAACCGGTCATGCATCTGAGCGGGCTGGAGCCGCTGCGCATCGGTCCCGGTAGCCTGTTTGTCAACATCGGTGAGCGAACCAACGTGGCCGGTTCGATCAAATTCAAGCGCCTTATAAAGGAAGAGAATTACGAAGAAGCGCTGCGCATCGCCGCCGAGCAGGTCGAAAACGGGGCGCAGATGATCGATGTGAACTTTGACGACGGCATGCTCGACGGCCAAGCCTGCATGACCCGTTTCCTCAACCTGATCGCCGCCGAGCCGGATATCGCTCGGGTGCCGGTAGTCATCGACTCGTCCAAATGGTCGGTCATCGAGGCCGGATTGAAGTGCGTGCAAGGTAAGGCTGTGGTCAATTCAATCAGTCTCAAAGAGGGCGAAGCCGAGTTCAAACGCCAGGCTGAACTGGTCAAAAAATATGGGGCGGCGGTCATCGTCATGGCCTTTGATGAGCAGGGCCAGGCCGACACCATCGAGCGCAAAGTTGAGATTTGCACCCGAGCCTACCACATTCTCACTCAAGAGGTCGGCTTTCCGCCGGAGGACATCATCTTCGATCCCAACATCCTGACCGTAGCCACCGGCATCGAGGAGCACAACAACTACGCCATCAACTTCATCGAGGCAACTCGCCTGATCAAGCAGACGCTGCCCCATGCCAAGGTCAGTGGCGGCGTCAGTAATATCTCGTTCTCCTTCCGGGGTAACAACGTCGTACGCGAGGCGATGCACTCGGCCTTTCTGTACCACGCTATCAAGGCCGGCTTGGATATGGCTATCGTCAACGCCGGGCAGTTGGCCGTGTATGATGACATTCCACCGGAACTGTTAGCGCTGGTCGAAGACGTTCTCTTCAACCGCCGCCTCGACGCCACCGAGCGGCTGGTCAGCTACGCCGAAACGGTCAAAGGCGACGGCCCGAAAAAGGTGGAGGATCAGGCCTGGCGCGGCTGGCCGGTTGAAAAACGACTGGCGCATGCCCTGGTCAAAGGCATTATGGATTACATCGTCGAGGATACCGAAGAGGCCCGCCAAAATCGAGAGTTGGCTTTGCACGTCATCGAGGGGCCGCTGATGGATGGGATGAACGTCGTCGGCGATCTGTTTGGCGAGGGCAAGATGTTCTTGCCGCAGGTGGTCAAGAGCGCCCGCGTGATGAAAAAAGCCGTGGCCTACCTGACCCCCTTCATCGAGGCCGAAAAGCGGCTGAACGGCGACGGCGCCGGCGAACCGCTGGCTAAGATTCTGCTGGCGACGGTCAAAGGTGATGTTCACGATATCGGCAAAAATATTGTGGGCGTGGTGTTGGGTTGCAACAACTATGAGATTATCGATCTGGGGGTGATGGTTCCGGCCGAGAAGATTTTGGAGACGGCTCAGCGGAAAAAGGTCGATATTATCGGCCTGAGCGGGCTGATTACGCCCTCGCTGGATGAGATGGTCCACGTGGCCGGTGAGATGGAGCGGCTCGGTTTCACCACGCCGCTGCTCATCGGCGGCGCGACGACCTCACGCATTCACACGGCGGTCAAGATTGCGCCGGCCTACAGCGGCTCGACCACCTATGTACTCGACGCCTCGCGCAGTGTGGGGGTGATGGAGCAGTTGCTCAACCCCAACAGCCGCGATGCCTTCACTCAAGCAACTCGCGACGAGTACGCCCAACTACGCGAGCACCATCTCAACAATCGATCCAACCGTCCTCTGCTCGATCTGGCGACGGCTCGGTCACGCTGTTTCCAGCCAGATTGGGAGCAGGCCGATATTGTCAAGCCAAGCTTTCTGGGCGCTAAAGTGTTTAACGATATCAGCCTGGGCAGCCTGGCGGAGCGGATCGACTGGTCGCCTTTCTTCCACGCCTGGGAAATGCGCGGCGTCTATCCCCAAATCCTCAACGATCCCATCAAGGGCAAAGAGGCGACCAAACTGTTCAACGACGCCCAGACTATGCTGCGCGACATTATTACCCACAGCCGCCTGACCGCCCGCGCCGTATTGGGCTTCTACCCGGCTCAGAGTATCGATGATGATATTATGCTCTACACCAACAAGCAGTGTAGCGAGGTGCTGACCGTCTTTCACACCCTGCGCCAGCAAAGTGATAAGGGGGCCAGCCGTCCTTGCTACGCCCTGGCCGATTTCATCGCCCCGCTGGAGTCGGGTAAATGCGATTACTTAGGCTGCTTCGCCGTCACCGCCGGCATCGGCGTCGATGCGTTGGTGGCTCGCTACGAGGCCGAGCACGATGACTACAGCGCCATCATGGTCAAAGCCCTGGCCGATCGCCTGGCCGAGGCCCTGGCCGAATTCATGCATGAACAGGTGCGCAAGGTTTACTGGGGTTACGCGCCCGATGAGGATTTAGACAACGAAGCGCTGATCAAAGAGAAATATCGCGGCATCCGGCCCGCCCC
This sequence comes from Anaerolineales bacterium, assembly GCA_020634855.1. Lineage (GTDB taxonomy): Bacteria > Chloroflexota > Anaerolineae > 4572-78 > J111 > JAGRBY01. The sequence continues at coordinate 483,729 of JACKAU010000007.1, read as the reverse complement.
CGGCTACCCCGCCTGCCCCGACCACACCGAGAAAGGCCCGCTGTTTGAGTTGTTGAACGTGCCGAAGCGGATCGATCTGCACCTGACCGAGAATTTCGCCATGACTCCCACCGCCGCCGTCAGCGGCTTTTACTTCGCTCACCCCGAAGCGACCTATTTCACCGTCGGCAAGATTCTGCGCGATCAGGTCGAGGATTACGCAGCGCGTAAGGGCATGACAGTGGCGGAGGTCGAGCGGTGGCTGCGGCCAAATCTGGGGTATTGAGGGATAGGCCCCTAACTCACCAACTCAATTCCCTCTCGCGCCAGCCGCGCTTGAAGGAGGGCCAGTAGTTTGGGACGTAGGTGAACCGCCTGGCCGAAATGGGCGCGAACGGCTAACGTGATTTCGACATGCTCGGCCAGGACGCCGGACTCGCTGATGACCTGCCAGGGATCGCGCATTTCTTTGAAGACGGCATGGGCCTCTTGCCCTAGGGTCTCCAGGAGCGGCACGGCTCGACTGAGATCGGCGGCGGCAACTTTGAGGGTAATGTTGGCTGAAGAGTAAATGCCCCGACTGTAGTTGCAAATCCAGCGCATTTCACCGTTAGCGATCACATAAACCTCGCCGGTGAGCGATCGGAGCCAGGTGGTGTTGAGGCTAACTTGCTCTACGGTGCCTTCGATAATATCAAGCTGAGCCTTGACCTTGATTTTTTCCCCAACATAAAATTGATCCTGAAACAGAATGCCCAAACCGGCCAAATAATCGGCAACCACGGTGCGACCGGCGAAAGCCAGGGCCGAAATAAGCAGCCCGGTCACGGTCACCACGGAGCTCATTGGGGCGAACTGGCCCAAGATGGCCAGCCCTGCCAACAGAAAAGCGATGACCGAAATAGCGCTGGAGATGATCTCTTGTAGGGTTTGCCGCCGCTGTTCGTGGGGACGGGGCATATCGACGATTTCTCCGGGCAGCCAATCGATCAGCCGGGCGATGAGTTTTGAAACCCCTTCTTCGCCGGTGTGGTGCTGCAATTGAACGGGCAGGTGTGACGGTGAGAAGTCGTAAAATCGCAGGAACAGCCCGGCCAGCCGCCACGACAGGCGATAGATGAGCCAAGCTACAAAAATAATCAGCCCCACATTGATGAGTCGAATAATTACGGGTAAGTCCCCGGCAGCGGCAGTTTCCATGAGGCGTCTTCCTTATTTGGCGAAGGTAATCTTTTCCATAGCAAAATGATGCTGGAGAAAAACCATAAGCTTGGGGCGTAGTTGAGCCGCCCGGCCGAAGTCGGTTTTAAGCGCCAGGGTTAATTCGGTGGTGTGATCCATTGTGCCCGACTCGCTGAACACCAACCAAGGTTCGTTGAGTTCGGTGAAGAGGCGCGGCGCTTCAGGGGCTAACCGGTTTAATAGAGCCAGAGCCGGCAGGAGGTCCGTCGCTGCAATTTTGATGCGTAGGGACGTAGCGGAGTAAGGCCCACGGCTGAAGTTGCAAATGTAGCGCAGTTCGCCGTTGTTGACGATATACATTTCTCCGGTGCGGGCGCGCAGTTGGGTTGACTTGAGATTGATTCGTTCAACAATGCCTTCGATCTGGACGAATTGGGAGTTGATCCGGATTTTCTCGCCGACGACCAGTTTGTCTTGAAAAATAATGCTGGCCCCCGATAACAGATCGCCCACGACGGGGCCGGCCGCGAACGATAGACCGGCGGTGAAAAAGCCAACCGTCCAGACCAGGGTGTCGGCGTCGGTGAAAAGTGCTAGGCTGAGGATGGCAGCGGTCGTAAAGGCAGTCACACTAATCAGGCTGGAGAGCAACTCTTTTAATGTCGTCTGTCGTTCCAGCCGGAGTGGTTCAATAGTAATGAGTTCATCGGGCAACCAGTCGCCAAGCGCCGGATGTCGATCCGGCTTAGTTTCGGCCTGGTCCTCGTCAGAATGCCGTGAACCAAACCGCAGAATTAATCCGGCAATATGCTTCGACAGGCGGTGTAGCAAGGTGGCGGCAGAAAAAACCAGCATTACTAGGGCGAGTTTGAAGAGAGCGTTAAGTAGAATAGATGATTCTAAGAATGCCATTAACCGGAACCTGAATTAGGGTAAAAAGGTAAACGATGAGGTGGTCGTCTCCCCCAACATCTCTACTTCATCAGCAAGCTGGGGGAAGGCATCGTCAACCGGCATCAAAATGAGATGGAAAATGGTATCATTGTAAACCACAAACACCTGGCGCGAACCGAAGCGCCCCGGCAGCCCTTCCACCAGTACCGCTTCGGTGTCGCTTAGGGTGGTGGCCCGCCGGGTAATCGGCAGAGAACTGTATTGGCCGACTACCTGATCCACCACCTGGGCTACGGTTTGCCCGCCGGCCGCTCCGTCAATTTGAATGATAAGGCTGGCTACAATCGGATCAGGGCCTTCACTTTGAGGTAGACCAGAAATATTAACAAAACCATTTTGTTCGACCGGTTGAGGATAGTAGGCTGGGTATAGTAAGCAGTACCGCCGTTCGGTATCGACATACAACGCTCTGGCGACATTGGGCGTACAGCTTTCCGGAAGTCCTTGAAAGGCCGGATTGGCGTTTAATTCCACTGAAGCGATCATTGCCTCGTAGGCATCTTTAACCATTTCTAAATCTTGATACGTCGCTCCACTGGTATAAAAATCATAGACCACCGTTCGATTGAGGGGAGCAATCAAATGCTCCTCGATGGAGGTCAACTGGCCGTCGGCGTCTTTGACTTCCAACTGAAACTGAACACCTTCGCCCCACTCCAACTCGACCGGCTCACGTGAGATCAGCTCCGCGCCTTCCGGCAGCATAGAGGTTGGGGTCCATTCCAGGTCGAGTTCGGTCCAAACGACGCCGATAGAGGGCGTCCCCTCGCTGCCAGGCGACCATTGAAAATCGGTGCGCGTCCACGCCGCCGGGACGGACATGGCTGCGCCGGTAGCGGGAATGAAAATTTGCTCGTAAACCGTATCATCAGCCGGGAGTATCCCCTGTTCCGAGGTACCCTCATTGGGTAAAGTATTATCGGCAGTGAGCCGGAAGGTCTCGAAAGGCTGCTCATTGACCACAACCTGATATTCACCGGCCTTAAGTCCGCCTACATCTAAGGCCACAATTTCTTCAAAGGGAACAATTTCTTGCGTACACATCGCGTCAGCCGGGCGAGCCGTGATTAGGTTGACGAAAAAGGTGTTGTCTTGCTGCCGCTGGCTAGCTTGATCGATGGTGGTACAGCCGTCGGGGAAATTTCCCTGCACGATAACGTTAACTTGCACCGGAAATGACTCCAGGATCGCCACACTGGCCGAGGTTACCTGCGCTTCGGCGTAGATAATCTCATCATCATCTGCCGGCGGTGTTGCCGCCTGATCACTTGACGGAGCTTGATTAGCGGCGCCAACACCGGATGATTCCTGGGTTGCGGCCGGTGAATCGGCTGCCGGTACGCTCGTGGCCGATGAGTCGGGGACGATCTGAGCTGACCGCACGGGTTCTTCCACTTCTGGGACGGATGTGCAGGCTGCTACGGAGATAACCACGACGACTATCAGGAAAAAAAGATATAACGGCTTTCGTCCCATTTTCTCCTCCCCATTCGTATACCAAAGCGGAAATAACGCCATGGTTAAAGCCTCGATAGCTATTAATGCGTATTATACCGATTTAGCAGCCAGGAGAAAATTTCGTTAAATTTTTCTTGCTTGATAAGCTACGGTTTTTAAATGACAAAGCCCTCTGGCGTTGTTCAGAGGGCTGATGCTGATGATTGACTAAACGGTAAAGATCAATTGTTCTTAATTGTCATCATCATCGTCATCGCTGTTATTATTGTTATTGTTATTATTATTGTTATTGTTGTTATTGTTATTGTTATTGTTGTTGTCATTCCCATTATTATTTCGATACGGGCTGCAACTGCCGGGATCCCAAACGCATTGGCCCCATTGGCCATCGCTGCCACACTGGCTGACATATTCCGGGGCGCAGCTCGCGCCGCCGCAGCCGCTCCATTGGCCGGGGTTACAGGCAAAGACAGGTTGTTGGGGAATGGGAGTCGGGGTTGGTGTAGCCGTGGGCGGGGGAATGGGAGTGGGTGGCGGCGCTACATAGGGGACATCATCTACATTTTGGGCGTCGATATACAAGCCGGACACCCAGCCGGCATCGCCCCGAGCATACAGGTAATCGATCCGCCACCAGCCGCCGGCCTGACCGTTGATCGTCACCTCTTGGTCTCGTTGCAAGAGGCCAATAGCGCCATACTCTGTGCCTGGCCCGCTGCGCACGTTCAGCGCATCGGTGGTAACGATACCTTGCGGTGAGGTAGAGACAGGCGTGGCCGCCGGTTCCGGCACGGCATCGCTGACAGTGTAGAACGCCCGGGCCGTCTCATCATCGGTAATCGTCCGGGCGATGATCGGCACCAGCGGCTGATCGGTTAGGAAAATGGGCAGGAATATGCTGACGGTAAACGTCCCGTCTTCAGTGACCAGGGTGCTGGCCACGGCATACTCTTGGTTCTGATACGGCAGGTAGATGATCACCCGGCTGTCCGGCGTCCAACGCTGGCCGGTAATGGTAATGGGGCTGGCCGAAGGTCCGGAAAAGGGATTGAGGAGTAAAACCGCTCCGGTCGAGGGTGTCATCTCGGCCACCGGCGTTTGGGTTAGCAAAGCCGAAACCGTGGGCGTTTGGTTTTGCCGCCGGATATCATCGCCCAGGCTCTGGGTCGATTGCACGGCCAAACTTGAGGACGGCGCTACCGTTAAAAATGGCAGGGCGCTAATAATGATGGCGGCTACTACCACCATTAAATGGGGTAATCTGCTTTTGCTTCTCTTTCGGCTCATAATTGGTTACCTTTTCGGTTACTTAAAAGCCTGGCCGGGTTCGCCGGGTCTTTGTAGGAAGGCGCGGTTCTCTTCAGGGACAACCCAAACCACCGTCACGGTGCCGGGGGTGGGGGTAATGGTTCCGCCTCGCGCCAGAACCGTGCCATCATCAGCCGGCGGCGAACTCCAGGTGACGGTGTACTCCACCGGATCGAGAGCTACTATCAGTTCCTGTCCGGGATTGATGGTAAACTCCTGGCCGCCGCCAAATTGACCGCCGGTTATCGTTAGCGTAGAGGGCAAGTTCGCAAAGCTGCGATTGCCCGCGACTAAAAGCTCTTTGCCTTCCGGGGCGTAGTAAGGTGTGTCTTTACGAGTCACCGACGGCGGGGTAAATTGACCTAACGTCTCGGCTTGGGCTTCATCTTCCATAAGGCCGGTGCGCTGGATTTCGGTCATGACGTAACTTTCTTCCGGCACAAACCAGTTGATGGCGACGACGCCCGGTTGCGCCATGAAGTCCCGGCTAAAGGTGACGCCTTCGGGTGAACTCCAAAAGGCTTTGTATTCACCCGGATCAATCTCCAGCCGGACCTCTTGCCCGGCCTCGATGGTGAACTCCTGTCCCTCGCCAAACTGGCCGCCGGTCAGCTTTAAGGTCGTCGGAATGTTGGCAAAACTGCGGTTGCCGATGATGGCCAGTAGCTTATCTTCGGGGTTGACCGGAGCGGGAGGCGGCCCGGAAATTTCGCCGTTGAGCATGGCTTGGGCCGTTTCGCCCGCCGGAATACACAACGTCTGCGAGACTTCGATACGGCTGGGATCGGTAATAGGGATATAGGTGTCATCCTCCTGAGCAGCCGCGTTCGTCGCGTTGACAATAGCTGTATAAGCCAGGACATCTCCGTAATATTTTTCGGCGATGGTGCTTAACCAGTCGCCGGCTTGCACGGTATAATCTTCTGCACACGGAATAGTTTGGATGGGCGGGGCTGCCATTACGGCAGAAGCTGAGGAAAATAGTAAAACCAATACCAAACCAAGTGGTATGGCAATCCATAACTTTTGCGGCATATAATCCTCCCTTAGTACGCCTCAGTTATTATACGCATTGTTTCCTTTAATCCTTCAAGATAGCATTTTAAATGGAGAACCAGCCGTTGACAAATTAGGCGGTGGTTAGTTGGCTGGGAGATGATCGATATTTTTGGGCGAGTTGTCGCACAGGGGGTTTGGCTTGCAAACAACAGCGCGTTAATTGAGGCGGAGTAGAGTTGTTTCTATCTTGCTTAGATGTTCTCTGACGGCGTCGATGTCGGGGCTGTTAGGGACCAGAAAGATGTATCTCTGCAAGTCGGTAATGGCATCGTTGAGGCGATCCAGGCGATGGTAGATCAAGCCTCTATCTCTCAAATTGCCGATTTCTTGAGGACGCAGGATCATCATTAAGTTGATGGTCTTAAGGGCCGCCGGCCAGTTTTGCTGGTCGAGATAAATATGTTTGAGATTGAGCAACAGCCGGTAGAGCATGGCTTTTTTTGAAACCGGTCTCAAAAATTGGCGCTTGAATATTTCGCGTCTGCGGACAGGATTATTACTCAGGGCGAAACAGTCGTCTTCGGTTAAGCGCTGGCCTCGGTGGAAAACATCGATGTAAATCGGGTCGGCTTCAGCCCCGTAGCCTACAATAAAGTGACCGGGTAGCCCAATGCCCCACAATGGTAAACGGAGACGCCAGCCTATTTCCAAATAAATGATGCTTAATGTCAGGGGGATGCCTTTACGCCCATCCATAACGCGATTGAGGAAGGAGTTGTCGGGGTTATAATAATCGTCGGCGTTGCCGGCATAGTTAACCTGGCCGAATAGATAAAAATTTAGAGCATCGATGATGTCCGAGGCTGACTGATCCGACGTGATCTGCGGTCGGATGGTGGCGGCCATTTTATCCAGTCGATTGAGATACGATTGTTTGTCGAAGGGGTGGGTGAAATATTCGGCGATGAGCAACGCCGTGCTGGCTAAATCAATCAAGCCTTCATCTTTGGCCAGGATAGTAGTGACTGATTGGTCTAGGCTGTCAAACATAGTTGGTGCTCTACTTTAATCGCTCTGCGACCCACTCTTTCAAAGCGTCGATAGCTTTCATGGTCATTTTGTGACCGGTGCGATATTCGCCATAAGTGACGTCAGCGCCCAATTCCTGATAATGGTCTCGAGTTTTTTGGGCCAAACTAACCGGGATGGTGTCGTCCTCTAGACCGTGAGCAATGAAGACAGGCAAGCCATTCAACGCCGGCGACGGCATGAGATCAAAGGGTTGAATCATCGCCCCGGCCAGCGAAGCGACGCCAAGTACTCGTTTAGGATAGTTGAGCGCAAACGCGTTGCTGATGGCCGCCCCTTGGCTAAAGCCCATCAGCAGTAGACAGTCAGGGTCAATTGGGTAGAGGTATCGTAACCCGTCGATAAAATGGGTCAATTTTGACAAGCCGGTTTGCAACGCTTCGGGGGTGAGTTGCAAGACACCGTTCACGCTATTGAACCACACAAACCCGCCGTCGGCTCCAGGCAGGGGCGCTCGAGGTGAGACAATCGCCACTCCAGCAGGGATAGTTTGTTTGAAAATCCACATAACGCTTTCGTCACCGGCTTTGCCGTGAACCATAACCACCACCGGCGCCGGGTTGTCCAAGCTGGCTTCTTTGGGAATGTGAGCGTAGTGAATTAAACCGGTTTCGTCATAACCCGGATGATCGGGGCCAATCCACTCGACGGGGCTGACTTTGGTTGGGAGTTTGGGTTGATCCATCGCTTGTCCTGAGGCAATAGGTCTGATTGTTTAGGGTATAACGGTATTGTAACATGGGGGGTCAAATCATGTCTAAAACTAACTGTTACAGAAGTTTTTGCCGGAGCAGATCGATCAACAGTTCGGGCGGCTCTTCCAGATCAACCACGATGAATCGGCCCTGTCGAACGACCGCTTTGACCCGGTCTGAAGCCGGGCTGTCTGAGTTTTGGATGGCTTGGGCCACCTCATCGGCCAGGCGCCCGCTGCCGGCCAGTACGATAATTTCGCGATTTTGCTCGACATTCAACTCAATCTCGCGCAGGGCAATATCACCGCCATTGACCAACAGCGCCACCGACGGCGCATGCTGCGAAAAGTAGGCCGCCAGGCGGTACATCTGCTCAACTTCGCTGCCCCACTCATCGCCTTCAACTAAGACAAAATTAGAATGGTTAGGCTCCAGCATATCTTCGGCAGTGGTCCCGTCATCGGCCACGGTCACATAGGCTGGCAGCACCCCAATATGGGGGGATTTAGTCCGGCCAGCCCGGCCTAAAGCTTCGCCCATCAGCTTCATTACCCCCGACTCGGTGCCGCCATCAATGACCGTGATCCCGTTCTGAACAATAAGCCGGCCGATCGCCGTAAACAGTGTGGTCAGCCGGCTCATCTTTTCGGCTGACATGTTACTCGCGCCGCCCGACAGCATCAGCAGCCGCCGGCATTTCGGAAGTCTGAGGGCGTCGATAATTAGGCCCGCATCGGTTTCCGGATTGACCCGAACCGATAAGGCTTGGCGACCGTTGGGAAAACTTTTTATTAAGGTTGTCGGCTGGGCCATAGGAGTTACTCAATTGGAAGCGATATTGGCAAAAGATGGAATTAAGCGCGTAAGGCGGCCTCATTATACCCAGATTTGAGTGGCTATCCAATTTTGTGGTGTAGTACTATATTAATTACGAAAATAATCCTAGCCGCCTCAGTGATTCGAGACGTTCCCTGCGGCCCAAATGTGGAACGTCCCCAAAATTTAAGATTGCGCTTCACCTATTTTATGTAATATTGTATAATGAAAGTGTAATGTTAAGGAGTAATACTATGGCAAAAATCAACGCCGAGTTAGAACAACAAATTAGATCGATGCCCGATCAGTTGTTTAATCTTATCGTCCGCACTTATGGTGATGCTGCGCCTCACTTAGAGTGGTGTCGTGAGGTGGATGTTGCAATAAAACAGCAGTTTCGGTTGTCGCCCGCTCTGGCTGTGACCTGTTCCGGCGCGGTGGCCGTGTTGTTGCTAGAGCAAGAGTGGGTTAAATCGATCGAGTTGGACCAGACCGTTAGAACAATGTAACTCAACCAACCAACCAACCAACTAACCAACCAACCAACCAACTAACTAACCATCGAACTAAACCAACCAACTAACCACGGAAAGGGATCATCATGGCTAAAATTCCAGCAGGGCTGCACAGTCAAATGAACAGCATGTCCAATGACGAGCCGATACCGGTCATCATCAGGCGTAAACAGGGCTTTTTTAGATCGCAAGCGATGCCGATGGTGGCTGAAGTAGAGCAGTCATTCCAGTTGTTTCCCGGCGAGGCTGTAAAAATTACAGCAGCGGAGATCGACGAACTGAGCCGGCAGGAGGGGATCGAAGAGATTTGGCCCGACTTGCCGGTGCGGACCTGGCTGGACACCTCAGTACCGGTTATAGCCGCGCCCAAAGTCTGGGCGTTGGGTGTAAAGGGTGCGGGTATAAAAGTGGCCGTGGTTGATACCGGCATCGACTCAACTCACCCTGATTTCGCCGGGCGGATTATGGCGACCAAGAGCTTCGTCAGTGATTCCGCCCAAGATGACAACGGGCATGGTACGCACGTCGCCAGTATTGTGGCCGGCAGCGGAGCCAAATCGAACGGCAAGTATGTGGGCGTCGCGCCGGAGGCCAGCCTGTACGTGGCCAAAGTGCTGCGGGCCGATGGCAGCGGCTCGATGAGCGGGGTAATGGCTGGCATCGAGTGGGCGGTGCTGGAGCAGAACGTCAAAATTATTAACCTATCGCTGGGCGGCGTAGGGTCGTGCGACGGCACCGATGCGCTGTCGGTGATGTGCGACGAGGCCGTGACTCAGGCCGGTGTGGTGGTGTGCGTGGCCGCGGGTAATACCGGCCCCGAAGAGCGAACCGTTGGCTCGCCGGGTTGCGCCCGATTGGTCATCACCGTGGGCGCGATGGATGACAGCGGCCGGATCGCCAGTTTCTCCTCGCGCGGCCCCACCGCCGATGGGCGAGTCAAGCCGGATATTGTCTTTCCGGGGGTCAATATTGTGGCCGCACAGGCCGCCGGAACTCATATGGGACAGGTCGTGGCGGCAGGCTATGTGGCGGCTAATGGCACCAGCATGGCTACCCCCCACGCGTCCGGTGTCGCCGCGCTGATGCTCCAGGGTAATCCTGAGCTAACCGCCGACCAAGTCAAAACCAAGATGCTGGCCGGCGCCGTTGATCTGGGCGTGCCCGCCAACGATCAGGGTGTTGGTCGAGGGGATGCCTTTAAGGCGTATGAGCAGGCCACCGCCACGCCAACGCCTACCCCGCCACCAACTCCTACTCCACCCACACCGACCCCACCCCCTGACTCCAAACCAGCCGAGCCGCAAGGGTGTTTGGCTGCGTTGTTCAGCCGGCGCTAGAAATATTTAGGAAGTTAGAGATTAGAGATTGGGAGATTGTACTTGGAAATCTCCTAATCGCTTTATCTCCTTATCTCCGTTTTCAGTAAGATGAAAGTTGTTAAATGGCTGATCCTTAACTCTTATCTTCGCCCAAAGAGGTTTGCCCCGATTCAGAAAACCTTTACCGGGCTTAACTTTCACTCCCCACGCATGCGGTTAAAAGTTAACTATGGTTAAAAATACATATTTTCTGCTATTGAGTTGAACTATATCTTCGCGTATACTAAATATACTCCCCATTGAGAAGAACCAGAATTCTAAACTGAGATTACTACTCAGCCAGACCTTAAAGGTTTCTACATAACATTTGAGATAACGCACCGTTCCGATTGGAGGACGGGGCATATCAAGTTACCGCTCGGAATCCTACAAGGTCTCTTATAAAGGTCTTATAGCCAAGGATTGTCTATGCATGAGCTGTCCATCGCTCATAGCCTCGTCGAAATTGCCAGTGAAGCCGCCTGTCAGGCCAACGCTAAACGGGTTGAAGCCGTGACGTTGCGCTTAGGCGCGCTCTCCGGTGTGGTTAAAGACGCCCTGCTTTTTAGCTACGATATTGTCATTGAAGATACCCCGCTGGCCGGATCGCGATTGCAGATCGAAGAATTGCCGGTGGTGGTGTATTGCCCTGACTGCGACGTCCAAAGCACCCTGCCCGGCGTTCAGCAGTTTCGCTGTGACCGCTGCGGCCGGCCGACGGCTCAGATTATTCAGGGTAAAGAATTGGAGATTATCTCGCTGGAGTATACGGAATGAGTACACGGATTTTGGATCTGCACCAGGGCATCCTCGATAAGAATGATCGGCTGGCCTATGAACTGCGCCGGGAGTTTGAAGCGGCCGGCGTGTATGTGGCAAACCTGGTCTCCAGCCCTGGCACCGGCAAAACTGCCTTTCTGGAGCGCACCTTGTCGATGTTGATCGAACAGGGCTGCATGGCGGCCGCACTGGTGGGGGATTTAGCCACCGAGAATGACGCCCGCCGGCTAGAGCGCAGCGGCGCGCCGGTGCGGCAGATTGTTACAGCCGGCATTTGTCACCTAGAAGCTAATATGATCGCCAGCCATCTGGACGGTTGGCGTTTGGCGGATTTCGACTTTTTATTTATTGAGAATGTCGGCAATTTGGTCTGCCCGTCCAGCTATGATCTAGGCGAAGCATTGCGGGTGGTGCTGCTGTCCGTGACCGAAGGCGAGGATAAACCCCTCAAATATCCACCGTTGTTTAACTCGGCCGACCTGGCCGTTATCACCAAGATTGATTTGGCTGAGGCCGTTGAGTTTGATTGCTCAGCCACTTACGCCAATATTCAGGCGGTTTGCCCCGGTATCCCTGTTTGGGAAACATCGGCCAAAACCGGCGACGGCATGGCCGCCTGGGTTGAATATTTGAAACGCCGCAAGTTAGATTGGCAGCAAGCTATAAGAAGTAGGGAGTAAGGAGTAGGGGGTAGGAATTATTTTTCCCCTACTCCCTGTTAAGTTATCTCGATGTGGAGGAACTATGAACAATGGAAATGGCGTGGTTATGACCACCCAGCAAGAACGCTTGCAGCAGCGTTTAAGCAACCCCGAAACCACCGAAGCACTCATCAAACTTTTAGATAAACTTGATCTCATTCTCTTGACCGTCGACTCGATTGATGGCTTTCTAAGTCGGGGCGATCAAATCATCGAGAATATATCGGACAGCGTCCATGACGTCCGCAAAATGGCCCCGGCCGCTAACATCGATGTCGAGAAAACCGCCACGGTCGTATCGGAGTCGCTGCCGGTGCTGGTCGATGCCCTGCCACGCTTGACCCATTCCTTGCCGCGCCTATTAGCTCTGGCCGAAAAGCTCGACGACCCCGCCAAAGCCGAGGCCCTCGATCAAATTATGGATAAGATGGAACTAATCGCGCTGACGCTGGAGTCGGCCGATGGTTTTCTGAAGCGCAGCGATACGGTTATCGAGAATGTGGCCGGCAGCGTGCAAGATGTTCGCAACATGGCCCCCGCTGGCAACATCGATGTCGAGAAAACGGTGTCGGTTATGACGGAATCGCTGCCGGTGCTGCTCGACGCTCTGCCGCGCCTGACTCATTCCTTGCCGCGTCTCCTGGCCTTGGCCGAAAAGCTCGACGATCCCGCCAAGGCCGAAGCCCTCGATCAAATCATCGATAAAATGGAACTGGTTGCCTTGACATTGGAGTCGGCCGACGGTTTTCTGAAGCGCAGCGATACGGTCATCGAGAACATAGCCGACAGCGTCAACGATGTGCGGAAATTGGCCCCGGCCGATGAGTTGAATTTGTTGGGTACAGTGGCGCAAACTTTGCCGCAATTGGCGGCCTCGCTGCCCCAGTTAGTGGCCTTATTACCCTCGATGACGCGAGTCGTGCCTCAACTTCAGGCCGTGCTCGACTCGGATGAGTTCGATGCCTTGATGACCTCAGGCGTCTTCTCCCCGAAAACCGTCGGCATTGTAAGCGAAGCGGGCAATGCCCTGGTCAACAGCTACGAGACCAACCAGGTTCAACCCCAGTCTATCGGCTTTTTTGGCCTCCTACGGGCCATGCAAGACCCCGATGTGCAACGCGCATTAGGCTTCTTTATGGAATTCAGTAAACGTTTTGGACAAGCGATAAATAAGTAAATTATGAGGGATGAATTATGAATTATGATTTAAAAAAACTTTTCATAATTCATCCTTCATAATTCATAATTCAAGAAACGGAGGGAATTTTATGGCATCTTTATTGTGGTTACAGGGTGGCGCGTGCAGCGGAAACACGATGTCGTTTCTTAACGCCGAAGAACCCACAGCGGTCGATCTGGTCACCGATTTCGGTATCGATGTATTGTGGCATCCGTCCTTAGGGATGGAGTTAGGAGAGCAGGCCAAAAAGATCTTTACGGACTGCGCGACCGGAGCCAGGCCGCTGGACATTTTTGTCTTTGAAGGGACGGTCATCCAAGGTCCTAACGGCAGCGGCCGTTACAACATGTTCGCCGAACGGCCGATGAAAGATTGGGTCACCGAATTGGCCGCGCAGGCTCAAATTGTGGTCGCGCTGGGCGACTGCGCCTGCTGGGGAGGCATCCCGGCCACCGCGCCCAACCCCACCGACTCGACGGGGCTGCAATATCTTAAGCGGCAGCACGGCGGCTACCTGGGCGCCGATTTCCGCTCGAAGATGGGGCTGCCCGTGGTCAATATTCCCGGCTGCCCGGCCCACCCTGATTGGGTGACGCAAATTTTGGTCGCCATTGCCAGCGGCCGCGCCGGCGACATTGCCTTAGATGACCTCCAGCGCCCGCAAACGTTTTTCAAAACGTTCACCCAAACCGGCTGCACCCGCGTCCAATTCTTTGAGTACAAACAGTCGACGGTGGAATTTGGGCAAGGCACGCGCACCGGCTGTCTGTTCTATGAGATGGGCTGTCGCGGACCGTTAACCCATTCGCCCTGTAACCGCATTCTGTGGAACCGCCAATCCTCCAAAACTCGAGCCGGGATGCCCTGCACCGGCTGCACCGAGCCGGAATTCCCCTTCTTTGATCTCCGGCCCGGCACCGTGTTCAAAACCCAGAAAGTCAGCGGTTCCATTCCCAAAGAAGTTCCCAACGGCACCGATCACGTTACCTACATGGCCCACGCCGCCGCCGCTCGCGTTGCCGCGCCGCAGTGGTCTAAAGAAGATATGTTTGTGATATAAAAGGAGAAATGGTTAACAATGGCTGTTAAAAATATGACAATCAGCCCTTTGGGCCGCGTTGAGGGCGATTTGGATTTACGCGTGGCGGTCGAAGACGGCGTCGTGACTGATGCCTGGACCGAGGCCAGTATGTTTCGAGGCTTCGAAATTATTTTGAAGGGGAAAGATCCGCAGGCCGGCCTGATTGTGACGCCGCGCATCTGCGGTATCTGCGGCGGTAGTCACCTCTTCAAAGCGGTTTACGCGCTCGATACCGCTTGGCGTACCCAGGTGCCGCACAACGCCACGCTAATTCGCAACATCGCCCAGGCGTGCGAGACGCTGCAAAGTATTCCGCGCTGGTTTTACGCCCTGTTCGCGATCGACCTGATCAACAAGAATTACGCCAAGGCCCAGGATTATGATGAGGCCGTGCGCCGCTTTGCTCCCTTCGTCGGCACCAGCTATGAACCCGGCGTGACGCTGTCGGGCAAACCGGTTGAGGTGTACGCGATGTTCGGCGGACAGTGGCCGCACTCTAGCTTTATGATCCCCGGTGGGGTAATGTGCGGGCCGACGCTGTCGGAAGTCACCCGCTCTATTGCCATTTTGGATTATTGGGCCGATGCCTGGCTGGAAAAACAGTGGCTCGGCGGGTCGGTAGACCGCTGGCTGGAAAACAAGACCTGGAACGATGTTTTAGCCTGGGTGGAGGAAAGCGACGAACATTACAACTCCGACTGCGGCTTTTTCATCCGCTACGCTCAAGAAATTGGTCTGGATAAGTTCGGGCAGGGCGCGGGCGCGTTCCTGGCTACCGGCACCTATTTCAATCCGGCCGAATACGAATTCCCGACCATCGAAGGCCGCAACGATGCCTTGATCAATCGCGCTGGCGTGTACGACGGCCAGGAATTTCACGATTTCGATCAGGCCAAGGTGCGCGAGGATCACACCCACTCCTTCTTCCGAGGTTCAGGCTCGCTTCACCCGTTCGATGGCGTGACCGAGCCGGTCGATCCGGCCGACGGCCGTAAAGACGGTAAGTACAGTTGGGCCAAGTCGCCGCGTTATGATATTCCCGGCAAAGGCCGTATCCCATTGGAAGCCGGGCCGCTGTCTCGCCAAGTGATTGCCGGCCGACCGGGCGCCAGAGATTATCAGGATTACGACCCACTCTTCCTGGATGCGATCCAGACGATTGGCCCCAGTGTGATGGTGCGAGTGATGGCCCGCATGCACGAAGCCGCCAAATATTACAAACTGGCCAAAGGCTGGCTGAATGAGGTCAACCTGCACGAGAAGTTCTATATCAAACCGGTGGAACATGCCGAAGGTAAAGGCTTTGGTTCTACCGAAGCAGCGCGGGGTGCGCTGTCGGACTGGATTGTGATCAAAGACGGCAAAATTGAAAATTACCAGGTCGTCACCCCCACCGCCTGGAATATCGGTCCGCAGGACAGCGACAGTGTGCATGGCCCCATGGAGCAGGCGTTCATCGGCTCTGAAATTGCCGATATGGCCGACCCGGTCGAACTCGGCCACGTGGCCCGCAGTTTCGACTCCTGCCTGGTTTGCACGGTTCACGCTTACGATGCCAAAACCGGCAAAGAACTGTCCAAATTCCAGGTTAGCGGACTCTGTTAAATTATGAAGGATGAATTATGAATTATGAAAAGGGGTGCTAAAATTCATCCCTCATAATTCATAATTCATACCTTATTTTTGTGCAAAAGTAGCGGGTTTCTACCCAGTTGGTGCAAATACAAGGGGTTTCTACTGAGCAGAAATGTACCTTTCCAAACAAATAATCAGGTCTTTGGAATTTTTCATTAGAGTTAGTAACTCAACGGATTTGAGTTGATTGTTCTCAACGACCAAGCGGCCGGGCACGTTAAGCAAATCACGGACAATGCGCTTTAAGCCATAATTTTCAAAGCGAGAGCCGACCAAGGCTTTATGGTGAAAGTCGGCTAACAGATTGTGAGCTAAATCGGTCAAGAGAATATAGCCGAGTTGACCGGTAAAAGACTGTTTGCGGCGAGTAGCCAGATTAAGTCCAGATTTGTCTTGACGAAATTGTTCTACCTCAGCCCCACCTCTACGGTGGTAAAAGTCCAGAAAACAGCCTTTAGAGGGCAATTGTAAGGTGCTGAGATAGTAGCTGTGTCGCCATTTGTCATCTTTGAGCCGACGTCTGACAAAGACCCGGATGGGGCATCCATAATCGACCGACGGCGGAACTTCGGCCAGCCACCAATCATCGTAAGCATCCCACCGTTGGGCTTGCTGAGCTAACTTGGCCGCCCGAAAATGAGATAGCCCTTTGGCGATCACATGATAACCACGAGCCAGGAGCCATTTGATATGCTCATCAGTGCCCGCTCCGCCATCCATGCGCCAAACTGTCCGTTTGCGTTGCCGTTCATCTAACTCTAATGAACTTTCTATGGCTAAGACGGCCGGTTGAAAACAGTGGACGGTATGTTGATTGCCGGGATAGAGTTCTGACCATAGGGTTTCGCGGTATTTTATGGCGCTCACTCGGGCCAATTGACGGCCAGTTACGTTTTTTTTTAGCAAAATAGCCTTTGTGGCTCTCTTGCGCCTTTTTACCACAGGGCAGACCGCTTAGGTCAAAGTCTAAATAGAGATGGCCTCGCCAGTCATGGTTCACCGTTTGTCCCTGTTGATGCAGAATTTGGGTCACGGCTTGCCGGAGTTGCTCAATGTTCATTAGAGTTAGCGCATCTAGGGTCCGCGATAGCCCCGACTGATCGGCAAACCGAGGCCAATCGCACAACTGAGCCAACTGTATTTCCGGTTTTAGCTTCAGGTTGACCTCTGAGATCGTTTCACAACCGGCTAAGATGCTCACTAAGACTTGCTCCACCTTGTCGTTTGGACTGAAATCGCCTGATTTCATTGATATCCTGACTTGATCCAGCGATTTTAAGACCTGATTTTGTTGGTAATGAGCTAACAATACGCCTAAGACAGCATATTGCGTATTGACCATTTCTGTGGTCAGACCAAATTCGATAGCCATGAGTTAGCCTCCTGTTGGCATAACTCTAATGAACTTTTTTTCTTTTCTCCAATCTGACCTTTTTTGTTCTATTTTCCGGAGTAGCAATGCCTCCTGTTTGCACTAACCTAGTAGCAACACCTTCTGTTTGCACAAAAATATGGTCATAGTTTTAAATGGATACTTTGGTTGTTGGTTGTGGAAATCTATTGCGCGGCGACGATGCCGTAGGCCCCATACTGGTGCGGGTGATGCATGAGATGGGCCTGCCGCCGGGTGTGCGCCTGGCCGATGGCGGTACGGCCGGGATGGATGTCGCCTTCAATATGCGCGGCGCGGACCACGTGATTATTGTGGATGCTTGTCGGACCGGCAGCGAACCGGGTACGCTCTTTAAGGTGCCCGGTGAAGAATTGGAAAATTTACCGCCGCTGACCGGGATCAATTTGCATGCGTTTCGCTGGGATCACGCGCTGGCCTTTGGGCGCTGGCTGTTGAAGGAGGATTATCCGCCTCAGGTGACGGTCTATCTAATCGAAGCCGGTAGCCTGGAACACGGCGCGGATTTAACCCCGCCGGTTCGGGCCACGATGAAAACGTTGGCCCATCGATTGATCGCGGAGTTGAGTTTGGTGACTGCGGGTGGAAATTAAGCTCACCGACCAGGGCTATTTACAACTCTCCGCCGACGTCGCCCGCCGCTACTTTCCTGAGGATGTGCTGGTGGTGCTGATCAAAACGCCGGAGTTGTGGCTGCTGCCCCTGCGTGGCGCCTCGGCCGGCGGCTTGCTGCTCAAACAGCGTAATCTTAAAGGTGATCGCAGCGTTTTAATCTGGGAGCAACTGCCGGATGGAACGCCGGCTGGAAGCTATCCGGCCTTCTGGGATGACTCGCGGGGGGCGCTGCGGATCGCGCTGGCGGGTACGTCCCATGAGTGACGAGCCGGACAGTGGTTTTCCTACTAATAACGCGGTCTGGGTTCAGACCTTTATTGAAGAAGAAAAAGGACGCTTTGTCGTTTACATTGAAGTGGGATTTTGGGAACCGAACGAGCCGGATACAATCCAAACGATTCGCCGCCGCATCCAGGCTTATCCCAAACGACGCGCGGCTGAAATTGCCGCCCATTGGATTGAACGGGCTGCTAAAAAAGATTTACGGCAGCCCCCGTTAGGCTTTTAAACTATGACTACAACAACTTTGGCGGTAACGCCCCAACCTATAGGTATCTTTCCTCTCCCGGCCGGTTATCTCATCCTGCCGCCGGTCGAGGGCATTGAGACGGTGCTGCCGGGCTTGATGCAAGGCCAGGTGCCCGATGATTTGCCAGACTCCCTTGAATTTTTTCGACTGGCGCTGGCCGGCGAGATCGACGCCGCCCATCGATCCATCGCCGCCGATGAGACGCATGAAGCGGCTTATAATCGCTTCGTGTTAAAATCCAGCCCCGAAAATTACGCCACTTTGAGCCGGGTTTTCAAGGGCGAATTGCGCCAATTGCTCGATGTCGTCGCCTACACCATTGGCTACTTGGCTATGCCGCCCCGGCGCGGCCAGGCCCAATGCGAGCGTCTAGCGATGATTTTGATGGCCCAGGCCACCGACGCCTTGGAGCGCGATGACGGTGAGTCCACTGTTGAACTGCTGGTGGAGGCCGTCGAGTTGTGCCGTCATGTCTCGCCGCTGTTTGCTGCCCAAATCCTCGGCACGTTGGCCCAGACCAAATATGCCCAGTCCGGCGCCAGCCCGGCGCTCGTTCAACATTACCAGGACGCGATCAAACTGCTCGAATCGGCCGGACTGACCAAAATTCGGGCCGAAATGTGGCTTAATCTGGGCATCGTCTATCACGATCTGGCCAATGGTCGGCGAGGGGCGCTGCTGGAAGCGGTCAAATGTTACCAGCAAGCACTGAGCGTCTTGACCCGCGATAAATACCCGGAGGCGTATGCCCTGGCTCAAAGCAATTTGGGCTTGGCCTATCTGGCGATGCCCCTGCAAGAAGCCGGCGATCAACTGCGCATGGCCATTGCCGTTCAAGCGCTGCGGGAGGCGTTGCAGGTGTATACGCCCGAAACGTATCCGGAGCAGTGGGCCAGCGCCCAATTGAACCTGGCTAACGCCTATCAATACTTGCCCTCGACCCACCCGGAAGAGAATCTGATTCAGGCAGTCGAATTATATGAGGAACTCTTGGCCGTTCGTCGCCGCAGCAGCGACCCGGTGGGGTACGCGCGGGTTTTGGCCAATCAAGGCAATGCCTTGGCCCATCTGGGTATCTTCACTCAGGCCGCGCCCAAATTACAAGAAGCCCGCTCGATTTTTGAAGCGCACGGCGAGACTGACGCCGCCGCGTCCATCACCGGCGTGTTGGACCAGATCAATTTCAATATGAGCAACGGTAATGGTCATGGAGCTGTATAAACGGCAGCAGTTTGAGTTTTTGCTGGTGACGGCCGTTGATCGCTACGTTGATCGGCTCATTCAACGCAACCAGGGGGCCGAAACCGCCCTGGCTAAACTGCGCGAAGCGCCGCAAGGCGACGGCATCTGGCTCGATCAGTTCGTCGATGCCCTCTTTGAAGATTTCCTGCTGAATAACATCGGCGGCGCTTGTTTTGTGCTGCAAGCCCTGGCCAAGCAGGTGGTCGCCGCTCCCCCCTCCGGCCAAATCGAAACGGTGCTGGTCGCGATGGCCAGAGACGCCTTCAGCGATATTTTGCGGCGCAAAACCGAAGAAGTTTTAGAGCAGCAGTTGAGTATGTATGGTGGAGGCTAAGGCCAATGACCACAGGTACACCCACATTAATTAATGAACAGTTCGAAACGTTGGCCGAGCGCGTCGATCAGGCCGTCAACGAAGTTCGCAAATTGGAGGGCGAGGCCCAAACCAAAGCGCTAGACTTAATGCGTGCGGTTGAGGATTTCCACAAGTTTGGTCTGACCAAAATTGTGCAAAAGCTCAAATCAGATCCGCGCGGCAAAGAACTGTTGTTTGAATTGGTCGATGACCCCAGCGTGTACGCCTTGTTTGCCATGCACGGCATCGTCCGGGCCGATTTAGGCACGCGCGTCAGTCGCGTCATCGATATGGTTCGGCCCTATATGCAGTCGCACGGCGGCGACGTCGAACTGGTCGAGGTCAACAGCGAGACCGTCTACGTCAAACTCCACGGCGCGTGCAACGGCTGCTCGATGTCGGCGGTGACGCTGCGCAACGGCGTCGAAGAAGCCCTCAAAGAACACGTGCCGGAAATCAAGCAAGTCGAAGTCGTCCCCACCGAACCCAGCCCGGCCCTGATCCCGTTGGATGCCATCGGCATCGAGTCGGCCCAAGAGGCCGGCTGGATCAAAGGGCCGCCGGTGGACGAGATTTCCCCCAGCCGCCCTTACCGGCTGGACACCCCTGATCTCAGCATCGTCATCGTCAAGGTCGAAAACCAACTGGCCGCCTACCGCAATGAATGCGCTCATCAAGGGCTACCGTTAGACGGCGGCATTCTCGATCCCGAAGCCGGCACCCTCACCTGCCCCTGGCACGGCTTCTGCTTCGACGCCCGCAGCGGCGAATGTTTCACCGCCCCCCAGGCTCAACTGGAACCCTTCCCCCTGCGGGTGGAAGACGACTATGTTTGGGTCAGACCGGGGTAACGGAATGATGAAGGATGAACGATGAATAATGAATGATCAGAACGTTAAATCAGCCCAAATAATAAGAAGGGAATGTCGAAAAATTAATCCTTTCAATACCTTAAATGATCATATCCCCGTTTTTCCTTCATCCCTTTTCTTCCTTCATCCCTCATAAATCATCATTCATCAATCCTATGATTTGGCTCGGTGCTTACTCCCCCGGCGCGCTTATTTTGCCGGACGCCTCGCCGACGCCGGCGCAGATGTACGCGCCCCGTGGGGTGTTTATGGATGATGAGCGGTTGGTGGTGGCCGATACCGGCAATCATCGCCTGCTGATCTGGCATGGCTGCCCGACCGATGACCAACAGCCGGCCGATGTGGTGTTGGGCCAGCCCGATTTCTTTAGCGAAGGTCCCAACGCCGGCGGGCGCGGCCCGGAGCAGGGGTTACATTTGCCGACCGGCGTGGCTGTATATCATGGGAAGCTCTTTGTCGCTGATGCCTGGAATCATCGCGTTTTGGTCTGGAACGAGGTGCCGCACGGCTCTGATACCGCGCCCGACTATGCGGTGGGCCAGCCGAGTTTAAGCGACGTGACCGAAAATCGCGGCGGCGGAGTCAGCGCCCTGGGCCTTTACTGGCCGTATGGCCTGGGTTACATCAACGGCTGGTTCTACGTGACCGACACCGGCAATCGGCGCGTCTTGGTCTGGCGCGGCTTGCCGGAACCGGATCAGCCGCCGGAGGTGATTATCGGCCAAGATGGGCCTGACCGGGGGTTGGAAAATCGGGGTACGGGCGTGGCGGCTAACACCTTTCGCTGGCCGCACGCGGTCGCCGGGAACGGCGACATCGTTTACATCGCCGACGCCGGCAACCACCGCATTCTCGGCTGGCGTGGATCGCCGCCGGAGGATCGCCCGGCCGATGTGGTTATCGGCCAGCCCGATTTTAGCCGAGCGGCGGAATGGCCCTACGGCAAGCAAGGCCCGCAAGCGCTGCGCTTCCCCTACGCCATCGCCGTTGAAAATGAAACCCTGGCCGTGGCCGATACGGCCAACAACCGGGTGTTGCTATGGTCGGGGTTACCCCAAGAGGGCTGTTTTCAAGCCGCCGCAGCCGTGCTCGGCCAGCCTGATTTCGAGGCCAACGGCGAAAACCGCTGGCAGCGCGTTGACCGCGATACGTTATGCTGGCCTTACGGCATTCATCTGCACCGAGGCCGGTTAGCCATCGCCGACTCTGGCAACAATCGGGTAATGATTTGGGATATCAGTTGAGGCGAATTTTGCCAATGGCCATTTCCTTGATTGACCCTGATCTCCGCGCCCTTGACGACAGACCGCCGACGGTTGACCGCCGAACTTGAAGAAGTGCGCCTGTTTTTCAGCGGTCTGCGGTCGGCTAGCGGCGGTCTTACCGGGTTAAGGTCATTTCGAGGGCTTCATATCTTTCAAATTAAGAGAGTGTCTCTTAGTAAGCAGGAGGATAAATCTATGTGTTTAGGTGTACCTGGCAAAGTAGTGGAAGTTTATGAGCAATTCGGTACGCGGATGGGCCGGGTTGATTTTGACGGCATCGTCAAAGAAGTTTGTCTGGCCTACCTGCCCGAAATTGAGGTCGGCGACTACACTATTATTCACGTCGGCTTTGCCATCTCCAAATTGGACGAAGATGAGGCGCACAAGACGCTGGCCCTGTTTAGAGAATTGGGGCTGTTAGAAGAAGAGTTGGGCGTCGATGAGCCGGAGCATGTGGTTTGAGGCGGGATTGTAAAAGTCGCCAATTGGCTTATAATACTCACTAATTCGGGATAGTGTAGGACAAACTTAAGTTTGTCCTACCAAAGTTCCCGCTTGTTGCGGCAACAGTTCAATTCTGACAGTGACGTCAAAGGGAGACGATGATGAAATATTTAGACGAATTTAGAGACCCTGAACTCGCCGAAAAACTGCTCGACGATATTCATCGCTTAACCAAAGGGCAGTGGGCGATTATGGAGGTGTGCGGCGGCCAGACCCACTCGATTATCCGCAACGGGATTGACCAGCTCATCCCCAGCAACATCGAATTAATCCACGGCCCCGGCTGTCCGGTCTGCGTGACGCCGCTGGCGATGATCGACCGGGCGCTGGCGGTGGCCGCCCGCCCCAACGTCATCTTCTGCTCCTTTGGCGATATGCTGCGCGTGCCGGGCAGCGACAAAGATCTGTTCCGCATCAAGAGCGAAGGCGGCGACGTGCGCATTGTTTACTCGCCGCTGGACGCCATCAAAATTGCCCGTGAAAACCCGGATCGCGAGGTGGTCTTCTTCGGCATCGGCTTCGAGACCACCGCTCCGGCCAATGCCATGGCCGTTTTTCAGGCCAAGCAGCAGGGCCTGACCAACTTCTCCATGCTGGTCTCGCACGTCTTAGTCCCCCCCGCTATTTCCGCCATTCTTGAGTCGCCGGTCAGCCGGGTGCAGGGCTTTTTGGCCGCCGGTCACGTCTGTAGCGTGATGGGCTTCTGGCAGTACGGCCCGCTGGTCGAAAAATATCACGTGCCGATTGTTATCACCGGCTTCGAGCCGCTGGATGTTTTGGAAGGCATCCGCATGACGGTCAAGCAGCTTGAAGAAGGCCGGGCCGAAGTGGAGAACGCCTATGCCCGCTCGGTCAATTATGAGGGCAATCAGCCGGCCCAAAAGATGCTGGCCGATGTCTTCGAAGTGACCGACCGCAGTTGGCGCGGCATTGGTGAAATCCCCGGCAGCGGCTGGAAATTGAGCGAAAAGTATCGTGATTTTGACGCCGAACTCAAGTACGCGGTGACCGATATCAAAACCCACGAGTCGCCATTGTGCCGCAGCGGCGAAGTGCTGCAAGGGCTGATCAAACCCAACCAATGCGAAGCTTTCGGCAAAGAGTGTACCCCGCGCAAGCCGCTCGGCGCGACGATGGTCTCCAGCGAAGGGGCCTGCGCCGCCTATTTCCAATACGGCCGCTTTGCCGAATTAACCCAAGACGTTATTCACCTGGAGCGAGTCTAGTATGACCGAGCCGTTAAATTTCGAGGGCTGGGTTTGCCCCATGCCCCTGCGCGACCACCCCAACGTCATTATGGGTCACGGCGGCGGCGGCAAGCTGTCGGCCGAACTGGTCGAGCATCTTTTTCTGCCGGCCTTCAAAAATGAGACCCTGGCCCATCTGGGCGACTCGGCGGTGCTGCCGGTGGCGAGTGGGCGGCTGGCTTTTTCGACCGATTCCTACGTGGTGCGCCCCCTCTTTTTCCCCGGCGGCAACATCGGCGATCTGGCCGTCAACGGCACGGTCAATGACATCGCTATGAGCGGCGGCCAACCGCTCTACCTAAGCACCGGCTTTATTATCGAAGAAGGGATGCCGCTCGATCAACTGGCCGCGATTGTCGATACAATGGCCGCGGCGGCCAGTGCGGCGGGGGTGTCGTTGGTGACCGGTGACACTAAAGTGGTCGATAAGGGGCATGGCGACGGCGTATACATCAACACCAGCGGTTTCGGCCTGATTCCCGACGGCGTCGATATCAACCCGGCTAACGCCCGCCCCGGCGACGTAGTCATCGTCAGCGGCGAGATCGGTACGCACGGCATCGCCATTATGAGTGTGCGCGAGGGGCTGGAATTCGAAACCGTCATTGAAACCGACTCGGCCCCGCTCAACGGCCTGGTCGCCGAGATGCTCAACGTCAGCCAAAACATCCACGTCCTGCGCGATCCCACGCGCGGCGGCGTCGCCTCCTCGCTCAACGAGATTGCCAAAGCCTCCCAGGTCGGTATTGTACTGCAAGAACGCAAACTGCCGGTGGCGCAGGCCGTCCACTCCGCCTGCGAACTGCTGGGCATGGATCCCATCTACGTCGCCAACGAAGGCAAGCTCATCGCCATCGTCCCGCCCGATATCGCTGAACCGATGCTGGCCTGTATGCAGCAGCATCCCCTCGGCCGCCGGGCGGTCATCATCGGCCAGGTCACCGACCAGCATCCCGGCATCGTCGTCTCCAAAACCGGCATCGGCGGCACCCGCGTCGTCGATATGCAGATCGGCGAGCAGTTGCCGAGGATTTGTTAAAGCCAGATTGTTTTGTCACAACAGGAATTTTCTCTGTACGAAAACGCCAAGAAAAAAGCCGTTGAAATCTTGGCGTCTTTGGCGTCTTAGTGAGGACTATTGAGCAACCGTCATGACCGGCTGCAAATCTACGTAGGTTAAGGGGATATGTTCCGTTGGTGAAACCTGAAAGTGAGATAACTTTAGAAACCGGCTGACCGGCAGGGTTGTCACCAACTGAAGCACTAATTCCTGCATATCTTCGGGCAGTTCGGCCAGTTTATCCAGGGGGTAACTGCGTGGGCCGTACTCCGTCCGCTCTGTCAGAATCGAAAAATCAAGCATCATCAAGCTAATGGCGCGTTTCGTTTTTTGATTGAAGCGCAGCAGGATTTGATCGGTAAGTTCTACGCCGGTGGCCGGCTCGTTTTCACCGAAGAAGATATCCAAGATGTCCGCTTCCGGGTCGTAAACCAGGCGGATGCGTGTACCGTCTTCGGCTAAGATTTCTGTTTTGTGGAGATTTAGTTCACTCATTAGCTCACCCTTTGGGCTGAATAAACTTGGCCCAGCCCGTCAATACATAATTGTTGGGCACGTACTCACCATCGTCTCCGAGTTGTGTTTTAAACACGACAACCAAGATCAAGTGATTATTTTCAGGTAATAACACATCAAACTGCTTGAAGTAGCGGTACTTATTAGGAATCAACGGATCTTGCTTACGCCGACCGGTACGCAGGGTTTCAAGAAACTGGTCAAAATATGATTCCAGTTCGGGCCGGGACTCCAGGATGTGTTGCCATCGTTCTTCCGTGAAGTAGATAGAATTATTATAACGATCCTGAACTATCCATTTTCTCATTTGAAGGTCTGTTTAGTATCGTTGATTTTTCCAGGTCTTCACTTAGGATTCTATAACGAATTTGATGTTTTGTAAAACAGGAAACTTACTCGAACTTATCATACCTTGCCTAAACTTCATTTGAGTCTAAAGCAGGTTATCCATTTAATATTGAGCCTTGATTTACGTCTAGTTTTATCCAAATAAGCCATCAGGAGTTAGCCGCGAGGTATAAACCGAAGTGAAATGATCCCGAACGGCAAATGAAAGCGGTGTTAGCAA
Source organism: Anaerolineales bacterium (assembly GCA_020634855.1). Classification (GTDB taxonomy): domain Bacteria; phylum Chloroflexota; class Anaerolineae; order 4572-78; family J111; genus JAGRBY01. The sequence goes on along the minus strand of JACKAU010000007.1, from coordinate 457,815 downwards.
CAAATTTGCCCGTTTTTATTACACCATAAATGTTCCACGCTAGCCAGAGGTCGAAAAAGTTACTGAAATGACGTGCCGGGCTAGCGGAACATCGAAAAGCTGCCGAAAGGACGTTCCGGGCTAGCGGAGGTCGAAAAGTTGCTGAAACGATGTTCCGGGCTAGCGGAAGGTCGAAAAGCTGCCGAAACGATGTTCCGGGCTAGCGGAAGGTCGAAAAGTTACTGAAACGATGTTCCGGGCTAGCGGGAGGTCGAAAAAGCTGCCGAGATGATGTTCCGGGCTAGCCGGAGGTCGAAAAAGCTGCCGAAACGGTGTGCCGGGCTAGCAGAAGGTCGAAAAAGTTACTGAGACGATGTTCCGGGCTAGCGGACGGTCAAAAAAGTTACTCAAAGGATGTTTTAGCTTGATAGGTGGTCGGAAAAGTTAACCAGCAGATGTTTTGGGTTGGTGACAGGTCGAAAAAATTGTCCAATAAATGTTCCGAGTTAGCCAGCGGTCGAAAAAGTTCCGCCAGATCCATTTTAGGTGGGCCAAGGGTCAAAATTTGGCCGTGAAACCTCTCTATTTTCCACTTAAGTAACTCTGTTTTTTTGAACAGAGGTTGGGGAAGTTCAGCCTTAATTCATTTTGTTTTTGGCGTCCTACCTGCGCCCCCTGCTTATGCCGGGCAGCATGGATAGCAGAAAGGGTGCGGTTAATATCGACCCAATAAAACCAGATGCCAGGGCGCCAACGACAATTTGACCTCTAGCCAAAAAGGGAGTTTGAACGGAAATATCGAGGACGCGGTTCCATACATTACATTAGCGATAGACTACGTCTCGCTAATATATAGCCGTGAAATGTGGAACCACTTTTCAAGCGTCTTCAACATCCCGAACATGTCATCCAAGGTGAGCGGCGGTTTCGAGACCAGGCTGTCCCAAAAGCGTATGTCGGCAAAGTCAATATCGCGAATGCCGGGGTTGTGCGGTTTCATAATGTTGATGAACTCCTGGGCCACAATAGCATAACCGCAGGTGGTCGGGTGGACGCCGTCGAGGGAGATGAGACCGCCGTTCTTGATTTTGCCGTTGGATTCGATTTCGAAGAAGCGGATGTTTAGATCGTTTATCGCATCAGGCAGGACGTAGCTGGGGTCGCCGTGATTGCGGCGTACGGCCAGGCTGTCCAGCACCGCGCAGGCATCCATCACGTGCCAGCCTTTATCATCCGCATGGTCGCGGATGATTTGGTTGTACTCGTTGATATAACCGTCCACTTTCTCCGCTTCCTCGCCCGTAATGTAAGGGTCTTTATTCGGATCAAACTCTTTATCGCGGATGTAAAAGGCAGTATAGTAATCGAAATATTTCCGGCTTTGTGGTAATCGACCCCGATTTTTCATAATCCCACGACTCACCGGCGGAATGGTTACGTGCGGAACGGTGGCCACGTAGACATTTTTCGCGCCGATGGCTTGAATCTCGGCGGCTAAGACATCGTACTGCTTCTTAAAAGCGGTGGGTGTCCACAGCGTGACCGATGAGTTTCGATCCGGCGGCTCGTCGCCCGACTCTTCTACCCGCAGGCGAACCACGGTATTGAGGCAATTGTTGGCTCCCAGCCAGACGATAAGGTTTTCGATCTCGCCATCTTCTTCTTTGATGCGCTTGGCTATTTTAATCTGGGTGTCGGGCATACGGTCTGGAAGCCGGGCCGGATTCAAAACGCGGTAAGCGGTTCTCAACATCGGTTCGGAGGGCGGGCGGAACCAATTGTCTTTGGTATTTTGGATGGCGATCTCGCCCATACCGGCGTTGATTTCATAGGCGTCGGCCACTTTAAAGCCCCACACCGCCAGATTGTGGTAGAGGGTATCTTTGGCCGGGAGGGAGCCTTTGCCGCGTTCCCAATAATCTTCCACGTCATCAATCAACTGCACGATGGTGTTAAGGGCAAACGGCCACTCAAAGGCGTTGATATTGTCACCATATTTCTCTTCCAGCCTTCGCGCCAGCCATTCGACGTTAAACGGCAGCCCGCCGTCGCCCAAGAAATCGGGGACGCGAAAATCCGGCACGCGGACGCCCAATGCTTCGGCAATCATCGCCGGAAAAGAGAGGTTGGTTTTGTTGATGGCCAACGATTGAAAACCTTGCGTCAGGCTATCCCCAATAGCGACCAATTTTGCCATAATTATTTCTCCTTTGATCAAATGATGGGCACTTAAATACGATTGAATTTAGTTGCTTGCTTAGATTAGCTCACGTCACTCAATTATGCCTCAAAATCCAATCAATTGAGGCTGAGTAACTTAGGCGTGGATCAAAAGTAACGATTAGAAGAAATGTGAGGGAATTTCTGGGTGGGGGTGAATTTGGAATGGCGGTTTGATACCTCTAATTATACCGCAACTCAAAACCTCTTAAAAGTTGTTTGACGGTTTTGGGTAACGCCCGCGTTGAAACATTGAACCACTGAACCACTGTAAAGGATGAGGTCACTGAAGGCTAGCTTTGGCCTTTCGGTTCCGTTTAAGGTTAGATGAGTATTTCCCGGATAGCGTGGGTAGCTGAGAAATACTCGGTTAGATTGGTGTGAATCCGGGGCGTAAAGCATTCTGTGTTTTTACTCCCATCAGTGATTCAGTGTTTTCTATCTCGTCCCAAAACAAAAAACACGCGTATCTGGGTCAAATTTAGCCCCCCGTCGCTTATTACAGTATACTTTAACTATGCATATCATTTACACGCATACCAATGCCGATTTCGACGCCGTGGCCTCGCTATTGGGGGCGTGGCATCTTTATCCTGAGGCAGCGCCGGTGTTACCGCCGACGCTCAATCGTAACGTACGCGATTTTGTGACGCTCTACGAGAGCAAGCTGCCGTTCGTGCGCCACGCCGACCTGGGCCGTGAGCCGATTGATCAATTGACGCTGGTCGATACCCAGCAGGTGCCTCGCCTCAAAAATTTGAAAGGCAAGGTCAAATTGCAAGTCATCGACCACCACGACCTGCACCAAACCTTGCCGCCGGAGGCCAAGATTAGTTTGTCGCACACCGGGGCCAACGTGACGGTCTTGATTGAGAAAATTTGCGAACTGGGCCTGCCGCTGAGCGCATTGGAGGCCACGCTGATGCTGCTGGGCATCTACGAAGACACCGGCTCATTTACGTACGGCAGTACTACCGCGCGCGACCTTCAGGCGGCGGCCTGGCTGCTGGCCGAACGGCACGCCCATCTCGATATCGTGCGCGATTATCTCAACTATGCCATGAGCGACGAGCAAAAGCGGCTGTTTGATCAGTTGGTGGAAAACTTACAGACGTTAGACCTGTACGGTCATACGATTGTGATCAGTACCGCCGGGGTCGATCACTATGTGGAGGAGATTAGCGTCCTGGCCAGCCGCCTGCGCGATCTATACCAGCCGGACGGACTTTTTATTTTGGTGGATATGACCGACCACATTCAAATGGTGGCTCGCTCGGTGAGCGATGCCATTAATGTGGCCGAAATCGCCGAGTTTTTGGGCGGGGGCGGCCATCCCCGGGCGGCGGCCGCTTTGATCAAGAACGGGCGTTTGACCGATGTGACGGAAAAACTGACGCGCCTGCTGCGCCTGGAAGTGAAACCGGCGCTGACCATCGGCCAAATTATGTCCAAGGGCGCGCGTATCCTGGCCCCGACCGATACGGTGCAGCATGCCTCGCAAATGATGGATCGTTATGGGCATGAAGGGTTTCCGGTGGTTGACCAGACCACCCAGGAGATTGTCGGTATCCTGTCACGGCGTGAGGTTGATAAAGCCCTGCGCCACCGGCTGGAAGGGGCGGTCATTAGCCAATTTATGACCAAAGGCCGATTTCAAGCGACGCCGATGGACAGCATTGATACCGTCCAAAAGTTGATGACCGAGGCCAAGATTGGTCAGGTTCCGGTCGTCAACCCCGCCAGCGGGCAGATTGTCGGGATTGTGACCCGAACCGATTTGATCAATTTGTGGCAGCTTAAAGACAATAGTCGAGCGAAGCAGTTCAGCCTGGCCAGCCAACTGGCCACCACGCTGGCTGCCGATCTGTTTGAGTTGGTCTGCGAAGCCGGCGAGATCGCGGCCAACCAGGGTGACAGCCTCTATATTGTGGGCGGTTTTGTTCGAGACTTATTGCTGACGATGCTGGAAGACAGCCCCACGGCCAAAGCCAAGGCCAGCCCGCGTTTTGATCTCGATTTGGTGGTGGAGGGCGACGCCATCGCGCTGGCTCAGGTTCTGTGCGACCGACACGGCGGCCGGGTGCGCAGTCACCGCCGCTTTGGTACGGCCAAGTGGATTCCGCCGGAGCCGCTCCCCTTTGTCTATGACTTATCCGGTAAGCAAATCTATTTATCGTCGCTCGACTTTGTGACCGCCCGTTCCGAGTTTTACCGCCACCCGTCGGCCCTGCCGGAAGTGGAACAAAGCTCCATCCGGCAAGATTTGCACCGGCGCGATTTTACCATTAATACGCTGGCTCTGCGTCTCTCGCCCCACCATTTTGGCGAACTGCTCGATTTTTATGGCGGACGCAACGATTTGGAGGCGCGGCTCATTCGGGTGCTGCATAGCCTCAGCTTTGTCGAGGATCCGACCCGTATGCTGCGGGCGGCGCGAATTATGGCTCGATTGGAATTTGAGTTGGAGGAGCGAACGGCGGAACTGCTGGACAATGCCCTCGATCTGCTCGAGCGCGTCAGCGGGGATAGGATTAACCGCGAACTCGAGCTGATTTTTCGCGAACGACAGCCCGCGCTGGCCTTACAACAACTTGACCGGCTGGGCATTCTGGCCGTGATTCACCACGGCCTGATGGTTGATGACCTGCTACTGATCGCGTTAGATAAGCTGCAAACCGGCCTGGACGACACCCCCTGGGGCGATACGACGCCGGAACCGGTCCATTACCTGGGGTTGATGTCGTTTTGGTTAGCCAAAGACGAGCTGGAGCATTTCATGGAGCGTCTCAACCTGCGCACTCATCAGCGCACGACGTTAAAACAGGTCTACAAAATCAAACGCGCCGCCGCCAAAATCGCCGCTGCCGAACAGGCCAGCCGGCTGTGTCATTTACTGGACGGCACCTCAAGTGACGCCCGTCTCATCGCCTGGCTGGCGCTTGATGACGCCGCCGCCTGCCGGCAACTGGCCCGCTATGAGGCCGAACTTAAAGAGGTCGTCCCGCTCATCGACGGGAATTATCTCAAAGAAGAATTTCAACTGCGGCCCGGCCCCATTTTCAAAACGATCATCGATGCTCTCCGTGACGCGCGGGTTGATGGCGAAGCCAGTACGCTGGCCGACGAGCGGGCGCTGGTCGAGCGAATTTTGGCGGAAAATCACTGCTGATCCAATCGCCCAATCCGCAGCCGGTAGGCTTTATTGAGCGTCCAAATCTGTTCGCCTTGGGCGGCAATCTGGTTAACGGACTTGTATTTGACCACATATTGGTAAACGCCTGACGGCGGCTCCAGAATCTGAACATCTTTCGCCGGCAGATCGAGCGATTGGCTCCACTCATCTCCCGTAACTTCCAAAGTAACATCATTATCCAGTTCGTTGGAGACCACGACCAAGGTCACCGGAACCGGCGTGGGCGTCGGGGTGGGCGAGGGGGTTGGGGTCGGCGTTGGGGTGGCGGTGGCAAACGGCGGGCGATTAGGTTCATCGCTTTCCGTCACTCGGAAGACAACGGCTTGGTCGTTGACCTTCAGGCTGGTGAGATCGACCGGACTTTGCCGGAAAGCCTCATCGACGCCGCTGTTGATGCCGGCCGTCACGTTATCGCCTAACATGTAGAGCGGGTAATCATTGAGCGAAGTTACTTCAAAATTGGGTTTTCCGGTTTGTAATGTTAGCGTGATCGGCATCTGCATTGGTAAACCCCACAGCACCCCACTCACATTCACGCGGCTGGGGGGGCTGGTGTCCACGTGCAGGTTGCCCAGATAAGCCCCGGCAATACCGTCCAACTTTTCCGTCAAAAATTCTTCCGTGTAGACATTATCCTCTTCAACGCTAAGGGTGTTGAACGGCCAATCCACCGTGCCGATGGATCGCTGCAAAAACCAACCGCCCACGTAGGAGCTACAAATCGCCAGCGGAATCAGGATTATGGCGGCGATGATCAAAAATTGAGCGATTAAGATCGCCACGCGAACCGTGGCCTTGCGTAGCCGGCGGAGAAACAGATTGGGCAGGATTAAATGCAGAAATCGCTCCAGGCCCTCTTTCTGTTCGGCATTTTCCTTGACGGCTTGGGTGGCGGCGGCTGCTAAGTCGTTGCGATTGATCAACAGAAACCAGCGTTCGAAATCGCCTTGGTAAAGGTAGGCTTCGGCCTCACGTCGATTTTTATCACATAGATCAACTAGTTCAGGCACGGTTTGGGCCGACTCGCCGTTTTTGAAGGTAAACAGGGCGCGCTGGCTACTGGAAATGAGGGCCGACAATTGCTCTTTCAGTTGGAGCGGGGTGGGGCGTCTTTCCGGATCGGCGTCGGTGGCGCGACTAATGATTTCTTCTAACGCTTTGGGCAGTGAGGAATCGATCTGGCGGACGGGCGTGAATTTGCCGTGCAATTCCTTGATTTTGAGAATATTGGATTTGCCTTCATAGGCGTCGAGCGGGCTGACCCCGGTCAGTAGATGGTGCAGCGTGGCCCCCACCGCGTACACATCTGACGATGGCCGGGCCTGGCCAAACCACTGTTCCAACGGGCTGTAGCCGACGCTGCCGTAAGCGCGCGTCTCTTCCGTCGAGTCGTTGGCGTCGGTGACGGGGTTGGCTTTGGCCAGACCAAAATCCACCAGCCAAATGCGGCCGTCGTCCCCCAGCAGAATATTGGCCGGTTTCACATCGCGGTGCATTACCGGTTCATCGCCATGGGTATGCATATAATTGAGGGCGCTACAGACATCGATGGCGTAGCGCACGGCTTCGCGCCAGGGTAGTTGATTATTGCTCTGCTCGAGGACGTCTTGCAAATTGCGCCCTTCGATGTATTTCATCACCAGATAGTTGCTGTCCGCCTCGGAGAAATGGTCGTAAATCTCGGGGATGTTCGGATGGCCGGGATGGTTAAGGGCCACCAGCAATTGGGCTTCGCGCTCAAAGTTGGCGCGGTAAAGCGACACCTCGCGTGACGATTTGCCGAACGTCACGAGCTGTTTGATGACGCAAGCCCGGTTGAGCTTAGTATCGTCGGTTAGAAAAGCCGCCCCAAAACCACCCCGGCCCAAAATCTTGAGCCGGCGGTAGCGATTGTGCAGGAGTTGGTCCCGGTCGAAGGGAGAAATGGGCGGCGACTCTGATTTAGCTTGGGTCGCAGTGTCGATATTCAGGAAAACCGTTGATGGGTTTTGGGGTAAATTAACCTGGTCTAACGCCACCGTTCCGGTTGACGGCCGGGCGTCTTCTTCCTCCGACAGTCGTTGCGTCGCCGTTTTATTGTCATGGGTTGATGTCTCAAGCGATGGCGCATTTGGCGAACCGGGCCAGTCATCAGACACAGCGGTAGTAGATCCATCCCCTTCATCGATCTCTTGGAGTAGCGTGGTGGCTTCTTCATCGTCATTGGCCGGGTCATCGGGCAGAAATACCGTTTGGCCCTCTTGATCGGACGATAAGGCTATGGTTTTCGCTTTAGTCGTTTGCTCATCCGGCGCTAATCCGGTGGGCTGCCCGCATTGATGACAAAAGCGGGCGGTATCCAGCAGTTCAGCGCCGCAGTTCGAGCACCGTGCCATAAAAAATCCTCACCTTTGGGTTGAATAGGGTTGCACAAGCAACGGTAAATAAATTTTGAGATTGTCGGCCGGCAGGGTTAACCCGCCCAGGCCATTACCCTCAAACGCGCCGATGTCACAGGCCCCGGCGCGCGGGCGAGTAACACCACGCTGATCGGCCGTAAATGTTGTCCCGCAACCGCTCGATCCCGTGGGAATGGCATTGATGGCCGGACTATCCGCCAGAAGCGCCTGGGTATTGGTACTGCCGCCATTATTTTGCAATGGTCCGAGGACCGGGTTGACCCCCGCTATATCTCCGGCGCCGGTCCCCACGCACGACCCATCGCTGTCGAGGCTAAAGCCAATGGAGCTTATGAGGCCGGCGCCCCCGCAGTTGCCGCCGGTGGGACTGTTGGCGACAATACTGTTTTGTAGCGTCATCGAGCCACTGGCGCTGTACAGACCGCCGCCGGTGGCGGCTGTGTTATTGCTAAGCGTGGCGAACACCAAGCTGCTGTTGCCGGCATTGACATTGGCAATCCCGCCGCCAAAGCCGGACCCATCACTGCCGGGCAGAGCGCCGGTTGCACCTCCGAAGATTTGGCCGCCGCTGCCGCCGGTGGCCTGGTTAGCGGAAAGCGTGCTGTTGGTAATGGTTAAATCTGAGCCGGTTGAGTTGAAGATCGCGCCGCCGTAGCCGCTGCCGCCGTCGCCTCCGGCGGAACTGCCGTTGGCCGGCGTCCCGCCGCCGTTGCCCCCGGCCGCTTGATTGTTTGACAAGGTGCTGGCAACGATTTCAATCGTGCCGGCGGCGTTGACAATCGCGCCGCCGAGGCCGGCTCCGCCGCCGCCGCCGCCGCCGCCGACACCGGACAGAACCACTCGAAATGCGCCGCCGTTACCTGCGCCAAACCCGCCCTGCCCGCCGGGATTCAGGGCTGCCACGTTGTGACTGGCCGCGCCACCGCCGCCGCCGCCAAAACCGCCATCGCCGCCGACCCCGCCCACACTCCCGCCGCCGCCGCCGCCGCCGCCAAAGCTGCCGTTACTGCCGTCAACGCCTCCTACAGACGTGCCGTTGCCGCCATCGCCGCCGTTGCCGCCGCCGCCGCCGCCGCCGCCGCCGCTGCCGGGACCGCCATTGTTGCCATTGCCGCCAATCGCTTGATTGGCGGATAACGTGCTGCCGGTGATGGCTACTGAGCCGCCGTCATTATAAATGGCCCCGCCCTGGCCGGCTCCGCCGCCGCCGCCGCCGCTGCCGAAGCTGGCGTTGGACCCGCCATTGCCGCCCCGCGCTTGATTAGCATTGAAAGCTACCCCGGTGATTGATAGGTCGCCCTGGCTGTAGATGCCGCCGCCCAGACTGCTATATCGGCCGGCTCCGCCGCCGATCAACGGCGGCGATGTTGCCCCCCCGAGACCGTTAGCACCGCTCGATAGGTTGTTGGCAATGGTATCGCCGTTTAAGACTATGGTTCCGGCATTCCAAATGCCGCCGCCCGGCCCGCTGGCAACATTATTACTAATCCTATTGCCGCTAAACTGTAATGTGCTGGCGCTGGTGTTATAAATGCCGCCTCCGGCCCCGCCCAAGAGAGAGAATTGAGCTTGATTGCTGTCAACGGTCGTTCCAGCGAGGGTTAAATTACCAAAATTGGCAATGCCGCCGCCGTTACCGTCTTGGGCAATATTACGGCTAATGATGCTGTTGTTGGCGATTACCGTCCCATTATTTGAAAGGCCGGCTCCACCGAAGCCGGGGGAACCGCCCTGGGAAACATTATTACTAAGCGTGCTGCTTGTCAGGGAAAGCGTTCCGTCGTTGGCGATACCGCCTCCGGTAATATACGCGGTATTGCTGTATACCTGGCTGTTATTGATAAGCGTAGCCGTACCGGCAGCCAGATTAGAGATGCCGCCGCCGGCTCCATCTCCGGCCGAGTTGTTGCTGATAACGCTGTTGTTAAGGGTCAGGTTCCCGGCGTTAGTAATGCCGCCGCCGCTGCCGAAGTTCGAGTTGTTGGTCACTGTACTACCCAGTAGTTGCAGCGTGGCTCCGGCGGCGTTAAAAATACCGCCGCCGGCCGCGGCCGAACTGTTGGCAATAACCGTCGTATTGCTATTTAGGGTGACGCTTCCCCCGGCATTGAAAATGCCGCCGCCTTCGCCGGGGCCAGGCAGGACATTGCCGCTGGCCCGGTTTTCGATAAGCGTACAGTTGTTGATGGTGAGGGAGCCGCCGTTGTTATAAACGCCGCCTCCTCTGGGCGTCCCGCCGGCGTCAAAAGCGGCATTGCCGCTGATGGTACAGTTGGCCAAGATTAGGGCGCTGTTATTATTAAAGATGCCGCCCCCCGCCGAAGCCAGGCCGTTAATGATTGTGACTCCAGAGATGTTGACCTGCTGGCTGCTCTGCACCGTGAAGATACGGTAATTCCCGCCACTATTCCGCCGAATATTCAGTTGGGTTGGCCCGGGACCGTTGATGAAGGTTTGGGTGGTTATCGGCGGCAAAGCCGAGGTGAGATTGATGGTCCCGGTCACGCTGAATTCGATGGTTGACTCATCCGGGTCGGCATTGGCGGCCTGGATGGCCTCACGGAGACTGCAATGGATTAGGTCACAAACGCCGTCATCGGTATCGGTTAAGGTGTTGACTATAAGCGGGGTCGGCGTTGGGGATGGTTGGGCTGTCGGTATTTGGGTGGGGGCTGTTGTCACTGTTGACGGTACCGTCGGTACGGTTGTTGATGGCGGATTTTGGTCGCCATCGTCATCATCGTTGCTGCCGCCGTTATCCGGTGGGGAGGTAGGCTGGACGGGAACGATAGTGGCGTCGGCTGTAGGTTCGGTGGTGGGTAAAACAGATGGTTCGGGGGTGATCGCCACGGTCGGCTGGATGGGCGTTTCAACGGTTGGAACCAGCGTTACATCCGGGGTTGGCTGCTGAGTACTGGTGCCAGTGGCGTCGACGGTTGGGGCCATAAAAGTCGGCCCTGTGCCGGGAGTTAATCCGACTTGATCAGGTGAAGCGCCGTTATTGTCGTCATCAGAGTTGCCGCCGTTCGATCCACCCGACGACGAGCCGGATGTTGGGTTCAGCACCGAGGCGCCTGATCCCCCGGATGTTCCACCCGACGAACCGGCTGTCAATGTTGGAGTCAGCGTGGCCAGCGGCGTCACCACAATGAAACGTTGCACCAGTTCATCTTCTTGGCGCACGGAATTAACTCCAATACCCTGGTTCGAGACTGGCCCGAATGGATTTTGAAAACCAAGCCGGCACGCTAATGTCGTTAATAGGATTAAAACTATGCTAACCCAGCGTAAACGCGTCATTGAATGGGGATTTTCCCTGAGACCATGGCTGGTAATATTTTGAAATAAGTTTAAGACGAAATCGGAAATAAATTGTCAGATTGAGATGGTGTTGGCTGTGAGGTAAATAAGTTACCGATAGTAGGATAAACGAAGAAATCGACTTTGTCAAAGGTTAGGATGTTTTAGCTTTATGGCATTGGATTGTTAAAATGCGCTTGCCTCCCGTTCGACGCGGTGCTATACTTTGGTTTGAAGCTGTCAGGAATACCGATTGACCATGACAAATCTGTTGGGCGAAACGATAAGTGAATACCATTTAAAGGAAGTGATCGGCGAGGGCGGGATGGCCACAGTTTACAAGGCCTTTCAACCTAGCCTGAACCGATGGGTGGCCGTCAAAGTGATGCACGAGCGTTACAGCGACCTACTGCCTCGCTTTCAGCGTGAAGCCAGAGCTGTAGCTCAATTACGCTACCGAAATATTTTGGCCATCTACGATTATGGCGAAGAAGCCGGCTATGCTTACATTGTCATGGAGTTTGTGGAACGAGGCACGCTCAAAGATATGCTCACCGGCCAGCCAATGGATTGGGTCCAAGCCGTGGCCTTAACCATTGCCATTGGCGATGCCTTACAACACGCTCACCAGCACGGTATTGTTCATCGCGACGTCAAACCGTCTAATATTTTGATGCCAACCGTCGACTGGCCACTGCTGGCCGATTTTGGCTTGGTCAAAATCAAGAGTTCTACGGAGCAGCTAACCGATAGCGGTATGATCATTGGCACACCGGAGTATATTTCGCCGGAACAAGCCTCCGGTGAATCGGTGGATCATCGCGCCGATATTTATGCGCTGGGCGTGATTTTATTCGAGATGATTGCCGGCCGTCTACCGTTTGATTACAAAAACCTGAACCAAATGATGGTCGCTCATATTGCTGAGCCACCCCCATCGCCGGTTGAGTTCAATCCCGACTGTCCGCCTCCGCTAGAGGCAGTCATCCTCAAAGCGCTGGAAAAATCACCTGAGGATCGCTATCCGGATATGCAGGCGATGGTCGACGCCTTAAAAGGGGTTATTGGCTCTTCGACTCTCCCTAAGGGTAAAATTTTTGGTAGCCAAGATTTGTCGCCGTACATCGCCGGCTTACCGCTGCCCGACTCCGATCAACTGGAGCCTGTGGTAGTTCAATCAGTCAAAATTGTCATTGCCGAACAAAATGTGACTGTCGATGTTCCTTTAGATCGTCCTGAAGTAATCATCGGCCGAACGCATGGCGACAGCCGGCCCGATATCGATTTAGGCCCCTATGGGGCGGCATCGGCGGGCGTATCACGGAAACATGCCCGTTTGTCGCGCCAGGACAACCACTGGCAGCTTGAAGATTTGGGCAGTCTTAACGGCACGTACATCAATGAGATCAAGTTGAAACCGCGAAGTCCAATGGCGTTGAAAAGTGGCGATATTATTCGCTGCGGCCGTCTACCGTTAATTTTTAGAATTTCATTCTAAACAAACTCAAATAGATATCAGAGGAAAATCATGACATTCGCCTGGGAAAAGTATCTGCAAGAAAAACTCATCGATGAGGCCACGCTGAGCGCCCGCATCAAGGAGTTGGGCCGGCAGATTTCGGAAGATTATCGGGATCGAGATTTACTGTTGATTTGTGTCTTAAAAGGGGGCGTGGTGTTTTTAACCGATCTTATGCGTCAGATCACCATCCCCCATGAAATCGATTTTTTGGCCGTATCCAGTTACGACAAAGGGGTCAGGCGCTCTACCGGCGTCGTCCGCATTGTAAAAGACCTGGATCACCCTATTGCCGGCCGCGACATTTTGATTGTCGAAGATATTATCGACAGCGGCTATACCCTACGCTACATTACCCGTAACCTGGCTACCCGAGGGCCGGCCAGCCTGAAGATTTGCACCTTATTGGACAAGGAAGAGCGCCGAGAAGTGGACATCGAGGTTGACTATGTCGGTTTCAATATTCCTGATAAGTTTGTTTTCGGTTACGGCCTGGATGTCGATCAGAAATTTAGGGAACTCCCGTTTATCGGGGTGGTCAAACCGGGGGCGGTGGTCGATTGACCGGCCGCCATAATTATTAATATGTAATCTTTATTCAAACTTCATATAAACCAACTCGATCCTAAGTTATAATTACTACGACAAAACTTTTCTCAATTAGCACTAGCTACTCATTTATGCCAACCTACAAAGATTACTATGCTATCTTGGGGGTGAGTCAATCAGCCACCGATCAAGACATTCGGCGGGGCTATCGCCAATTGGCGCGCACCTATCACCCTGATGTCAATTCTGGCCCCAACGCGGCCGAGAAGTTTACGGAAATTCAAGAAGCCTACGAAACGTTAAGCGATCCCCTTAAACGACGCGAATATCACCACTGGCGCTCACATCAAGGGCTTGATCGCTCATCGGCGCTCAGTCTCCAGGTCGTTACCAGTGAACAAACGCTCCGTCCCCTCGATACGGAACAGGCTTTTTATGTGTTGTTGGATATCATGCCGGCCGCCGATTTGCCGACTTCCCGACTGCCAATCAACCTGTCTCTGGTCATCGATCGCAGTACCTCGATGCAGGGCCGGCGCTTGCAGCAAGTCAAAGAAGCCATCCGCCACATCATCGACGCCCTCCAGCCCGAAGACTCATTGAGTTTGGTTACTTTTAGTGACCGCGCTCAGGTTTTACTGCCGAGCCGGCGCGGTATTGAAAAGGCGATGGCCAAATCGATTGTCAGCACGATCCAGCCCAACGGCGGCACCGAAATGCTGACGGGTTTGACGGCCGGTCTGGAGGAGATCAAACGTTATTGGAGTAAAACCTCGGTCAATCATCTTATCCTCCTCACCGACGGCCGGACTTATGGCGATGAGCAGGGGTGTTTGGAACACGCCCGCTGGGCCGGAGCCAACCAAATCAATCTCAGTACCATCGGTATCGGCGCCGACTGGAATGAAGATCTGCTCGACCAAATGGCGGCCGCTTCCGACGGCGCGTCGATTTACATTGACTCACCGGAAAAAGTTCAAAACATCTTTGACCAAACCTTACGCAGCCTGGAGTCGGTGGTGGCGCGCCGGTTGAAAATGACGGTGAATCCAGCCGCTGGCGTCCGGCTGCACGAGGTGTATCAGATGAAACCCCAGATTACCCATTTAGACCTCCATGGGGCCACGGTGATGCTTGGCGCTTTGAGCGTCAAACAGGAGAAAAGTATTTTGCTGGAGTTTCGTATACCGGAATTGACTTTAGGGTCCCATCGCCTGCTGCGCTTGACGGTTGAAGGTGATATGCCCGGCCACGCTAATCATCGACCCTGGGATTGGGTAGAACTGGCCGTTCATCTAAAAGACACGCCTGAAGCGGCCGGAATCCCCTCACCGGTGACCGATGCCTTGAAAAATCTGGCGATCTATAAAATGCAGGAAAAAGTCCAGACCGACCTGACGGCCGGCCAAGTTAAAAGAGCCACCCAACGACTGGAAATTATCGCCACTCGGCTACTCGACATGGGCGAAGTCGAACTGTCACGAGCGGCTTTGCTGGAAGCCGGCCAGTTATCCCGCACCAAAGCGCTGTCGGAAGAGGGTCGTAAGAAAATAAAATATGGCACTCGCGCCTTGTCATCGAGTTCGATAAATTAGACCCAATTCCTATCGCGATCCACTAAAAAAGGCGAATGGTGAAAATCCATTCGCCTTTTTTGTGCGGTTTCATAGGATGTTGCTTACTTATCCGGCACGCTACTTTTCAACATGTTCTCCTTAACCACTTCCGTTAAGCCGATTACCTGACCTTCCTCAGCCAACTTTTGCCAGCGCGGGTTACGGATGGGTGGACATTCCCAGGCAGCCGGCGGGGTGTTGGCCCGCAGCCCTTTGAAGGCGGTCAAGATGCCGCAGTGGTAACAATGCTCGCGGCAGTCCACCTTCGTTTCGCCTTTTTCGGCGGCGTACCAATCTAACAGCAGCCATCGTTTCTCCACCCCCGCGTTGATATGATCCCACGGAAAAATTTCATCGGCCGGGCGGGGGCGATGGGCGTACCAGGTCGGATCGAGACCGTGTTCGGCAAAGGCCTCAAGCCAAGCCGTCGGTCGATGCCACTCTTTCCAGGCGTCGAACTTGGCCCCTTTTTCCCAGGCCGATTGAATGACCGGCCCCAACCGGCGATCCCCGCGCGACAGAAAGGCTTCCATCAGTGTCTCCTCGGCTTCGTTCCAATTGAAGATAATGCCGCCGGTTCGGCCAAATTCCTGGCGCATTAAGGCTTGCTTGCGGCGGATATCGTCCAAATCGGCCAGTTCGGCCCATTGAAACGGGGTGTGCGGCTTGGGCACAAAGGTGCTGACGCCGACCCGCACTTTGGCTCGGTTGCCGTGGTACTTCCGGCCGATCTCCAGCACCCGCTTGGCCAGCCTGGCAATGGCGATCACATCCTCGTCGGTCTCCGTCGGCTGGCCGATCATAAAGTAGAGCTTGATCAGCCGCCAGCCCCGGCTGTAAACGTCATCGGCGGTCTGCAGCAGGTCTTCGGTGCTGATGTATTTGTTGATCACCTGACGCATGCGGTCGGTGGCCGCTTCCGGGGCAAAGGTGAAGCTGGCCTTACGCGTGCCTTCCAGCATCTCCAACAGATCGGCTGAAAAGGACTCGATGCGCAGGCTAGGCAGCGAGATGCTGAGCGCCTGCTCGCCATACTTATCAGAAATAGCTTTGACCAGTGGCCCGATTTGGGTATAGTCGCTGCTGCTGAGCGATAACAGCCCGATTTCTTCGTGGCCGGTATGCTCGACGATTTTTTCCACGGTGTCGATCAACTCGGCCACCGATCGCTCTCGCACCGGCCGAAAAACCATGCCGGCCTGGCAGAAGCGACAGCCACGGGTGCAGCCGCGTTGTATCTCAATCGAGGCTCGGTTGAAGACGACATCGACAAAGGGCACAATGAAGCGGGTGACCGGCGGCGGCATCAGTGGCGCAATGCGCTTGACGATGTGGCTTTCGGCGGCTTCGTCCAGCGGTTCCACATTGGAGATCGTGCTGTCCGACTCATAGTAGGTAAAGCTGTAAAATCGCGGCACGTACACGCCGGGAATTCTAGCCAGCCGGCGTAGTTGCGTATCGCGGTCCGCCTGCTCGACCTCGCGCATGGCCAGCATAACTTCAACGATGACATCTTCGCCCTCGCCCATTACAAAGAAATCGAAGAAATCAGCCATCGGTTCGGGATTGAAGACCGCGTTGCCGCCCGCGCACACCAGCGGATAAGTGGCGTCGCGGTCGAGACTGCGCAGCGGCATGTGCGCCAAATCCAGCATGGTCAGCACATTGGTGTAAAGCTGCTCGTAGGGCAAACTCACGCCGATGAGGTCGAAATCGCGCAGCTCCCGGCGGCTCTCCAGCGCGTACAGGGGCATCTGAACCGCCCGCATCTGGTCGGCCATATCCGGCCAGGGGACATAGACCCGTTCGGCCAGGCTATCGGTCCGTTGATTGAGCAAATCGTATAGAATAGCCAGCCCCAAGTTGCTCATCCCTAAATCGTACACATCGGGAAACACCAGCGCCACTTTGGTCAAGATGTCGGGGTCGGCCCAATCTTTGGCGATGCTGTTATATTCCCCGCCGATGTAGCGGGCCGGTTTCTGCACCTTGGCTAAGATCCGGTCAAGCTGCCGGTCATTAATTCGCATAGATAATCTCCTGGGTGTTGGACAATTGTAAGCGTTCAGTTGTCAGCTATCAGCCGTCAGTTTTGTCCGGAAAGATAAGGCTTGAGGCATCATTTCCGGCTCTGTAGCTTAAAGTTTGGCCAAACAAGAAAAAAACCAATGGCTGGACGCTTACGATCAAATTCAGTCGATCACGATTTCAAGATCTGATGAGCAATGATAGAACGCGGATGACACGGATTATACGGATTTTCACCGATAAGGCTTGATTTAGCTAAAAAAAATCTGTGTTTATCCGTGTGATCGGTACGATCTGTGTTCTATTTACCCACTTTTATGTAAAATTGTGATCGATTGAAATTAGGTTCGGGTTAGGATAATGGTGTAGGGTATCATAGCACAAAAGGAAGGGCGACTCAAACAAAGGGTGGCTGTTGGGTGCGTTTTAGTTCCCCATTGTTGTCTAGGTTGACAACTCTAGGGGCAGGCATTATAGTTCTGAGCGATGCCGGGTAACTTGACGGCATTGAATCGATACCCTAAAGGAAGATGACTTTGCACCCGAAAATCAATGCTCCTATTCGTTACTGGCTCATCCTAATGGCGGTTAGTTTGGTGCTGGCCGGCTGCCAATCGTTGTTCGGCGGCTATGAATTTAAAGGTGGTCAGTTAGATCCGCCGCTGCCCGTGCCTGATTTTGAGCTAATGAGCACCACCGGCGAATCGTTCCACCTCAGCGACGCCGCCGGCCGCCTGACCTTAGTCTATTTTGGTTACACCTTTTGCCCCGATGTGTGCCCGCTGACGATGGCCGACGTTAAGCAGGCGCTGGCCGAGATGGATCACCCGGAGCAGGTCAACGTGGTTTTTATCTCGGTCGATCCGGAGCGGGATACGCCGGAGGTCCTGACGCGCTATCTTCAAGCTTTTGGCCCGGATTTCATCGGCCTGACCGATGATTTTGAGAAGACCCTGGACGTCATGGGCGCGTTCGGCGCGTATGCCGAGAAGGAAGACGTTCCGGATTCTGCCGCGGGTTATCTGGTTAGCCACACCTCCCGGCTGTATCTGCTCGATCCACAGGGGGAGATTATTTTGACTTATCCTTTTGGCTTTGAGCCGGATGATCTACGGGCGGATTTGGAGTATTTGCTTGAGGGTGGGGAGGGGTGACCGGGTAGGGGTACGACGGTCATTGCGAAGTTAAAGGTTTTTTCATTTCATTGCATCCTTTTTGGCTAATCCTTGTCTATTCTCTAAGGATACACTGTCACCGGTTGTCGACTCATCAAGGCAGTCGAGGGACACGCCGGTTTTTTCAAACCAAAGAACCTCACCCCAAGGCGGATGAGGTTGGTCCTCGCAACTTAATCCAAATTTAGAAAGACTAATAGAAGTGGATGGGTAGCTTTACAGCCGCTACGTTCAAGGCGTTTTCAGCAGGGTGCTACGGAGGAGGCTTGTGGTCTATGATCTTTCGTCTCTGGTACAGCGCGACCCGGGTATTTGTCTTGATTGGCGTGTTAAGGGGGAGCACGGGAAGGGGCAATTTGACCCATTGTAAAATTCAAAAACTTTAATAAGATGGAGCGAGAGTCGAATTTTGAACATTAATAATTTGCCTAAGAACGCTTGTTCTGCTAGCATAAAGGCTAATATAGGAGACGTCAATGAATTGGCAAAGTAGGCCGATAGGTATGACCCGACATGATGAATTATTGAACGCACTGGTAGCGCTCTGGAAAACTCGATGCAGTATCTCTCTACAAACATCTGATGCGGCCGCATTACTGTTTGAACAGGGTTTTGAGGAGGGGTTAAATGCGGTGGCTCAAATTGTCGGCTTAAGCAGCGATTTTGAGGCAGTAAAAGCTGAACATTATGCTCAGCGTCGCACTCATTCGGTAATGACTGTTATTCAAGAGTTACCTCAGTTGCTTGACAATGAGTAATCACATTAACGATGATCGTTGCCGTCAGAGATGGCCCGGCCCGTATGCTCTCCTTTAATGTAATGCACAGTGAGTTGAAGTAGTCGTTTCAATTCATCTTCTAGATTGTTAGTTCGGGCAAGACTTTGCAGAATTGCTTGAATTGTTTCGGGGATTGCCCCTCCTCGCGTAGAGTGCGAATAACTCGCCTATAAAGTTCGGCTCGGGCTGTGGCTCTGCCTCTTCCTTCTAAAAATTCTGCCTGTGCTCTACCCCCTGGCTAGTTCTAATTGGGCACGGGTTTTGTATTCGGCAGCTGTTTGCTCAGCTCGAGCCTCAGTAACTTTAGCCACACTTTCAGCATCAGCTTTTCTAATACGTATATTTGCTTCCATTTCGGCCGTTTCTTCTAGTGTTCTAGCTTCAATCTTCTTGATACTGGCCTCAACGAGGAAGATGCTTCTTTATTGATAATTTTCTGTATTTCTTCCGGAAATTGAATTTCACTAATATCAACAACTCTTAGAGCCAATCCTTTACCATCTTCCGATCCCATCGATTTTTCCTTAACTAATTTTTCAATGGCGGCAATTTTACGATTATCGGGACTGATCTCTATCTCACCATTGTTCTCACTCTCTGTTAGATGAAATAAATCATCGAAATTTATAGACATAAAGGCATCTTTAACATTACCCATGATCGGACCTTTTAACCCGTCCCAAACTTTAGGCGCTTTTATGGCCACCCTACGGGCATTGCTTTCATAAATTTTGTTGTAATAATCACCGACAGTAAGATCGGTTTCATCAACACCTAATCGCTCCGCAGTCTCAGTAGCCGGTTCCATTTGAGCTACATATCAAAGTACGTGGACGGTCAGTGGAACACGATCTTTTGTCATAACATTTTCAATTGTGTTGATGCCACCTTGAGGATTTAGAGGAAGAATAGCTTTAATTTGCTCTTCACGGTTGAGCATTGTGAATCCCATACCAACAACTCGTGTAAGTTTACCCCATTCGTGTAAGGCTACAATATACCCAGGAAAAACAGTTAACCACCCTGGCCCTCCAAAAGTCTCAAGACGCTCTAGATCGCGTTCGCTGCCTATAAGCTCGCCGTCAACGACTTTAACTGAAAGTTTGAATAGGCCCAGTACATCAGATAATAAATGGCTGAAAGCAGCGTTGTAAGATATAGACAGATCCTTATCATGCCATTTTAGTATTCCAAAGGCAGCGACAGCTACGGTTAACAAAAAGGCAAAATAACACCAAACAGAGTTGCGAAACCACCGATCATAATCGCTGCACTTAACTGATCTGCTAAATTGTTTTGAATAAAGGGAAAAGCGTTTGGGTAGTTAACTATGATGCCATAGCTTAGACTGCTAACCAGCACAAAAACAAATAATGTGAAGGTCAAGAATAAAAGGAGATTACGGGCTTGATATTTCTTAAAGTAGAAGCGGATGAAAACAAGCGAGCTTACAAAAAAGAATATCATCCCTAACCAATAATTGACTGTCAGCAAAAACCAACTTAGCAAAATAATAAGAAGTAAAGATACTCCCCTAAGATAATTCGTCTGCTGAACGACATTTCTGACCGCATTAAAGACATAGCCGGTGTTGCCATGGTTTGTCTCCTATATCACAACTTGTTATAGTTCAATCGAAACATTACAAGCGTCATTTTTCGATCTGAAAACTTCATTTTTTGACACCTATTGACATTTAACTGGAACTAGAATATTATGTCAATATAGGCTCCCATTCAGTTGTTAACATGGCGCTCAATTATTGTGATACTTGCTTCCATAGTATCCGATAATTAATGTTATGTCAAGTAGTAAATTTAAATATGGGATGGTTGCCACCGGAAAAAACATTAAGAAAATTGGACAAATCCCCATAATTGCCTATAATTTAATTAGAAACAAATGTTCTAACTGTATTTTAAGATTTCAAATGAATTTCTAACTATTTTCTCAATTACCCGAAATCGGAGAAGTCATGACCCAACTTGCAAAAACCCGAGACCGACATAATAACCGCGCCAAATCAGGCAACCTCAGCGATCAAGTGGTCAACTTGCAGCCGCTGGCCATGCGTCTGCCTAATCGCTATGGGATTTATTGTCCCAGTAAATTTGAACCGAAGAAAACGATGACCTACCGTGAATTTTTGAAGCATTATGCCGACCACCCCCGACGGATGCGGGTCTGTTTTGATGAGAACCCTACCGCCGAGACGCTGTTGGAGCGATCGGAGATGGTTACGGCTTACGGTAGCGGCCTGGATTGTTGGTATTGTGTGGATACGAGCGGAGAATAGAAAGAAAACCACAAAGAACCAAAGAAGGCGCAAAGTACAGAATTTCTTTTGGCCTTTGCGCCTTCTTTCTTTGAAAACTCTGGGGTTATGTTACTAAAATAATTGTGAATTGTGGATGAAAAATAAGTTCATGATTCACAATCCACAATTCACAATTTGTATTTAATAAGATCGACAGATAATTGTCGAAATGGAACCGTTAGACGCTTGAGGGGCGACGATAGTCGTCCCTTTTTGTTATCTACAACTGAGTTACATTCACTTTTTTAATAAACTTGCCGGCGACGCGCAGTTCGGCGTTGGCGTAGAAGGCCACGTTCTCCATCCGACCGGCGTAGAAGCGCCTGATTCGCTCCAAACGGGTCTCATCCGGCACAACCACCAGATGAGTACCGGTTCGATTACCGGATTTCAAAAACCAGTGCTCATGACCGGGCCGGTCATAGAAGTGGTAGGCTTTGATGACCTCGATGCTTTCCTCTGGCGTTTGGATGAGGATCGCGGCGATATCGCCGTTCTCCACATGCTCCTGCTGGCGGATCAGGGCGATATCGCCGGGGAGGATATCATCGTCAATCATGCTGTCGCCCTCGACCAGTAGGCCAAAATTGGCTCCGACGCACTCCAGTTCATCTAGATACAAATGATCGCTGACATCCTGCGGGGCGATGACGCCCAGCCCGGCCGAGATTTGGCTGACCACCGGAATCCGGCGAATAATGGCACTTGATCGTCGGGTCGAACCGGCCGCGGGCCGATCCGGGGTCGGGACCAAGCCGTGCCGCACCACGCCGATGACCGCGCCGGTCAGGGCGACCTCAAAGGCCGGTTCATGCTCGATTTTGCCGCCCCATTGGCATTTCCGGTAGTAGGCCTCGATCTCTGCCACCGGCGCGCCGTAGCGATAGACAATCAACGAGGCATCCTCATCATGTTCGGCTCGCAGAAAGTAGTGATCCGCGGCTTCGGTGGTTAGCGTTTTGAGCGAGGCTCGGAGCGTTTCGCCGATGATCAAGACGGCGACCTGCCTCTGGCGGAGTTTGGCCGGTTTGTCCTCGGCAGCAATGAACAGCCAGTCGCCGGCCTGTAAACTGTGATCGGTTTCGATGCCCGCCGGGATTTGCACAATGTAAGAGACCGCGCCCAGATCGATATCAGCTTTGGCGGCCACCTGATTTAAATCGAAATAAAACTGGTTGGTGGTCAAGGGGCTAGGGTCACCGCTTTCATAATCCTTGCGGGTCAAAAAATCCAGCCCAACCATGCCCTGGCGGGCGGCGATGGTCGCTCCGGTTGTTACACTGAAGAGTTTAAAGCCGTCTTGAGCTTTCGCCGCCGACACGGCCGAGGGGCCATACTGCCATAGCGCCGCTAGGATATCCTCTTCCATCTCAACGGCTTGCTTCAGAGCTATGACATCGACGCGGGCAGACATCGCTTCGTGACGGGCATAATCGCCGGCATCGATCAGCGCCTCTCCGGCGTCATCGATCTGGTTTAGCCGGCGCAGGGCGATGGCCTGACCTAGATAGGCCATTGCCAGCAGGTGAAAACAGCCTGAAGTTACATACTCATCTCTGGCTCTCAGAAAATGCTCGGCCGCCAGTTCCAGGTTTTCGCCTTCATTGAGCAGGATTGCCGCCAGCAGCAAATGCAGCCGGCCCCGGCTGTGTTCAAACTGCATCAAGCCGCCGGGATCGCTCATACTGGACAGCGAAACCAAATACTCTTGTTCATCTAACTCAAGCAGCGCCTGTTCACAAATAATCGCGCCGCTGCGAGGCTGGCGGGCCATGAGTCGTTCGGCCTGACCATTGGCGTCTTGTAGGTTGGCGATGATCGGTTCTGTATCAAGACCTTGGTCTAGCAGGTTGATAATTCGGCTACCGTCGGCCTGACTTAAACAATGCCAAGCTTGATCCTGAACAAACCAGGCTTCACCCTGGCCTGGTTCTCGCTCAAGCAAAATAGTCTCGATACCGGGCATGAGCGGCTCGCTGCCGGTTGAGGTTAAATGATCGTACAGGCGCTGGATGGCTTCTTCAGTCAGAGTCCACTCGGCGGCGGCCCCGCCCTTGTAGCTTCGCGTTTCCCGGATGGCCTGGCGTGGGAGATCGAGCTGGGCGGCCAGTGTGTCCATCGTGGTCGCCCGGCCGGCCGACGTTAGATCGGGCAATGATTCTTTGGCCCAGTACAGTTGAATTTGGGGTCGAAAGTTACGTGTCTTAACCGGATCGGCAGAGACTTGGTCCCTGTTTTTAAGTAACAGATTTTCAAGCGACAAAAAATTCTTTTCCGGCGAGTCGCCGGTCAGATGATACCGGCCAAACCGATGCAATTGACGGCGCTCTCGAGTCGCAACGTGATCTTGTAACATGAGTCTCACTCTCCTGGATTGCTCTTCTAAAAAAGGGGTTAAGTTGGATGGTTGGTTAGTTAGTTGGATGGTTGGTTGGACAGGTGACTGGTTGCCAGCTACCTGTCCAACGATCCAATGATCAAACTGTCTAGCTAACCAACTCTATTTTGTTCTCCGTGTTGTCCCGATGGGGACGTTCTCACTTTATTCTGTTGTCTGTTGATCCGGGCTCGTCTATTCTACCATGTGTCCGTTCCCATTCTCCGCCATTAGTTCCGGGTAGCGACGGTGCAGGAATGACGATGATTTGAACAGATCCTTCATCTCCTTCACGGAGGTAGTGGCGCTAATCAGGCCGAGCATGGCGCTGGCGATCTGCTCTTGCGGCAGTCGTTCGCGTTTCAGTTCGCGTAGAATTTCGCGGAAGAGAGCGGCCCGGGCCTCACCTTCACCTTTGCCGGCCATAATAGCGGCCTGCGCCTTGGCTTTGGCCGCAATGATGTTGGCTTTGGCTTTGGACTCGGCAATGCGAGCTTCGGTTTCCTGAATTTGTTCCTCGATGAGCGTTTTAACTTGTTGTTCGATTTTTTCTTTGAGTTCTGGGGGAAAGGAAATTTCAGCGATATCGACGATCAGTAGTTTGGAGCCTTTGCCCATGCCAAAGCCCATGGACTTTCGCGTAACCAAATCTTCTATTTCTTTGATCTTGCGCTGGTTGATTTTGGTCTCTAAATCGCCGTTATCTTCCTTGATTTTGAACAGATCTTCGGAGTATTCAGCCATAATGGCATCTTTGAGATTGTTGATAACGGCGAACTTGACGGCGTTGTAGGGGTCTGGTGCTCGCAGGGCGGCCAGGCGGGCCGTGCTTTCGTAAATCTGGAATAGATCATCGCCGATGATTTTGTCGGTTTCCAGCGCTTGTAGCTTTTGCCGGGCCGACTCGACGGTTTGTTGGACGGCATCGATAGCTGTAACCGGCGCGCCTTCGAGCGTCAAGCTGCGTAGGTGGGCTTCGGCGCTGCTCAACTCCTGCTGTAATCGGGTTTTGGTATCGGCCGCTGGTTCCAGCCGCGCGGCGTGCAGAACCGACACGTTGAGAGCGATCCGGTCTCGCGTAAGGACATTCTCGATGGCCTGGACATTGCCTTTAGGACTCAACGGCAGCACGGCCATGATTTTTTCGCCGCGTTTCAACATCACCGTGCCGGCGCCCACCACCCGGGTGATCTTGCCCTGAATATGGAGCGCCACCGCTTGCTGCGGGTAAACGGTCATCCAGCCCGGTCCGCCGAACTTTTCCAGCCGCTCTTTGCCGTCCCGATGGCCTTTGATCTCCCCATCTTGAACTACAACGACAAAATGGATTACCGCCAGAATAGTACATAGGGTATGAGTGAATGCAGACCTAAAAGATTGGTCAGGCCCTACATGCCATTTCGAGATCACGGCTGCCGCGGCTGCGACCACTAACATAAAAGGAATAGTCACCAATATGACAGCCGCCACCAGACCAATCATGGCTGCGGTAAAAATCAGCGTTACCCCTTGCTCCAACGTTAATGTGCCCGGATTATTACCGGCGGCAAAATGACGAATCGTTGGATTGGCTATCGCTGTTTCAAAAAAGATGAGACCAACTACGAAATGAGCAAACAATAAAAGCAAAAGATTGCGACCTTGATAAGGCTTAAAACCGGCAAATATAAATATCAATGAAGCGCTTAAAAAAAATATAGCCCCGGCCAGGTCACTAAAGGCAGCAGCTAACCCGCTAGCCGCTACAATCCCTACGAAAACTAACCCCCTAAGCAACTTGCTTGTTCCCGTCATTGTTTGGGGTCTGAGCATAATCGTATGTACCGACATTTATCCCTCCGTCTCTTCAAATAAAAGCGCGCGAGCCGGTAAACTCGCGCATAGATTGATTTGATAAAGTGCAACAACTGCTATATAGTACCGTAAGACTAGAGTAACATAAGTGGCGATAAAGTTAACTAGTACCCAAGTACTTACTGTGATTATGGTTAAGTTAGTTAAAGACTTTAATAAAATTATCAGAATATCGTATCAAGGCGGAAAGGAAAACCCTTAAACCCATATGAAAAGCTTTCAGTGTCAAAATTGCGGGCAATTGCTTTTCTTTGAAAATACCCAATGTTTACACTGCGGGTACCAACTGGGCTACATTCCTGAGGCGCAGGTGTTGACTGCGCTAAATCCGATTGACAATCAACTGTGGCAGCCACTTGATTCGACCGTGAGTCACCAACAGTTTCGGTTATGCGCCAATTACACCCAGGAAAACGTATGTAATTGGCTGATTTCGGCCGATGACCCGAACCCGTTCTGTCGCTCCTGCCGGCTCAACCAAACCATTCCCAATCTGAATGAAGGTAACAATCGGAAATTGTGGGCTGATTTGGAGGTGGCCAAGCGGCGGCTGATTTATAGTTTGTGGGCTTTGGGGCTGCCGGTTGTTGATAAGGAGCAAGACCCGGAAAGGGGCTTGGCCTTTGATTTTTTGGCTCCGACCGGCGACGATGCTGAACCCGTAACCACCGGTCATGCCGATGGTCTGATCACCATCAACATCTTTGAAGCGGACAGCGTCACGCGAGAACAAACCCGAGTAGCGATGGACGAACCCTATCGGACTTTGCTGGGGCACTTTCGGCACGAAATCGGCCACTACTATTGGATGCTGTTAGTCCAGAACAGTGAGTGGCTGGAGCCTTTTCGCCTATTGTTCGGCAATGAGCAGGAAGATTATGGTCAGGCTCTGGAGCGGCATTATCAAGCGGACCCGCCATCGAACTGGCAGGAACAGTTTGTCAGCGTTTACGCCGGCGCCCACGCTTGGGAAGACTGGGCTGAAACGTGGGCCCATTATCTACATATTACGGATGCCATCGAAACGGCCCGAGAGTTTGGCGTAACGGTTAGGTTGAAGGCCGGCAGCAGCAGATCATCCCTAACGATGGCCGATCTCTACAGCCAGGAGTTTCAAAACATTGTTGATCGGTGGTTACCGCTAACATACGCGCTTAATAGCATCAACAGAAGCATGGGCCAGCCGGACATGTATCCCTTTGTGCTGTCGCCAAAAGCGATTGAAAAATTGAGTTTTGTGCATGAGGTGATTAAAGGCGGTCACTAGCGGCCGTCGTTTTACTCTAACGCCACCCGGTGCTCGGCGTGGATCGTACGCCGGGTGCCGGTTTCGCCCCGAAGAACCAGTGAATAGGTTTTGGCTCGATGGCCCCAATATTCGACTCCATTCAACAGCGGCCCGTCGGTGATGCCGGTCGCCGCCAAAAAAATCTGATTACTAGAGACCAATTCATGGCAGGTGAGGATACGTTTGGTATCCATACCGGCCTCTTTAACGGCTGTCCATTCATCATCACTTTGAGGCGCCAGTCGAGCCAGCATCGCCCCCCCAATAGCTCTTACGCCGCAGGCGGCGGTGACGCCTTCAGACGCGCCGCCGATGCCCATCAGAACATCCGGGCCGGCGCCGGGGGTGGCGGCAATGAGCGCGCCGGCGGTGTCGCCGTCCGGCCGGAGCAGTACCCGCGCCCCCGATTTGCGAATCTCTTCGATCAAATCCTTGTGGCGGGGTCGGTCCAGGACAATAACTTGTAAATCGCGAATCGATTTCCCTTTGGTGCGGGCAATGGCCGCCAGCGTCCAGCCGGCCGGGGCGTCCATACATTCCGGTATCAGTGCGTCGGCGGCGTCAGCATCGACAATGATTTTATCCATGTAAGCGGCCGGTTTGCAATCCCACATCGAATGACGCGGCGCGACACAGATAACCGAAATTGCGCCCGTTCGCCCGGTAACCACGGAATTAGTGCCGTCGATAGGATCGACCACCACATCAACTTCCGGCCCTTGGCCGGTGCCGACCCGCCGGCCGGTATCGAGTGGGGTATGTTCTTTAATTCGGCCTTCTTCGCCAATGACAATGTAGCCGTCAATATTAATCGAGGCTAGCGCTAAACTCATAGCCTCGGTTGCGGCGCGATGGGTCATCTCGCGATTGCCCAACCCCAACCAGCGCCCCGCCGTAAGCGCCGTAGCTTCTGTGACACGGACTAAATCAAGCCCAATATTACGCGATGGTGTTCGATCCATTATGTTCGCTCCTTGGTTTTAAATTAGTGCGAAGCTCCACTGCTTCCAGTAAATCGGCCGCTTCCCATGCCAGCAAGCCACCTTTCAGAATCGATATATTTTCAAATCCTTGCTGGTTTAAGGCCGATGCCGCTCGATTGCTCCGCCGGCCGCTGCGACAAACCAAGACAATCGGCTGCGTTTTGGGGATGGATATATCTTCAGCCATGATATCGCCCAGGGGAATGAGGCGCGCCTCTGGAATATGTCCTCTGGCATATTCGCGGGGTTCCCGCACGTCGATGACCAGCGGTTGGTCACCGTTACTGGTGTGGAGATTTTTCCATAATTGCTCGGGGCTAACCCTGGTTAGATTGTCCGGGAGGGCGGCCGGAATGGGTGACAACTCTAACGAGTGATGGCTCTTAGGCAGATTTTGGCACTCTTTGAAGGCTCTGAAAGGACATTCATAAATACAAATAGCCGGATCAAGCACCCGGTAGAACAAGTGCCCAATAGCCTCCTCCTCACTCAAAAAATGACTTTCGCCGATTTTTTGGGTGAAGCCGGATGATTTCATGACGGCCAAAACCGGATCTTGCACCTTCATAAAAAAGATGTCGCCGCCCCGTTCGTGGTACAAATGATGGATGGTTTCCAGCATGCGGATACCGCTGATATCGCAGTTGTTCACCCCGTGCATACGCAACAGTAGAAACCGCTCGGTCGGCTGGCTGGTCATATGTTTAATGATCAACTCTTCAACGTGATTAACCGCGCCAAAGTAGAGATCGCCGGAAATCTTGATAATGCCTAACTGCGGACAACCCGGTCGGCCCGGTAGCCGCCGGACAAAGTGTTTGAACGTTTTATCCGGTACAACCGGAAAGACTTTGGGCACGCTGGTCCGGGTGATGTAAAAGGCAAACGAGATCAAAACTCCCATTAACACCGCAAATTCGATTTTTAAGAAGATGGTGCCGAAAAATGTGATCAACATGATGATGGCATCACTGCGATTGCCTTTCCAGATTAACCTCATCTCTTTAACATCAACCAACCCGTAGGCCGTGACCATTAGCACCCCGGCCAGGGCGGCGATCGGCAGATAAACCCCTAATGACCCCAATGTTAGCATCGCGACCAGTACAAAGACGCTTGACAAAAGGCTGCTCATGCGAGTTTTAGCTCCGGCTTCCATATTCACTGCTGAACGGGCAAATGAGCCGGCTCCGGCGTAGCCGCTAAACAATCCGGCGGCCACGTTGGCCAGTCCTTGTCCCACAAATTCCTGGTTGCTATCCAACCGCTGGCCGGTTTGAGTTGAAAAAGCCCGGGCAATGGCCGTGGTTTGGATCAAACCGATGGCCCCAACGGCCAGCGCCCCGGCCGACAATCTGGAAATCAGATCAAGGTCCAGCAGGGGCAGGTCGGCTAGCGGGGGTAACGTTTTCGGCAATTCACCGATCACTTTGACGCCGCCGTTGCCCAAATCAAAAAAGTAGACAAAAAATGAGGCGACAACCATGGCTAACAGGGGACCGGGGAGTTTGGGGGCAAATTTGCGCAGCGCCACAATTATGATAATGGTGCCAATGCTAATGGCAGTGGTCGCCAGATGGCTTTGCGGCAGAAACAAAATGGTGTTGCTAATGGTATCGATGACGTTGCGGCTTTGAAATTCCAAACCAAAAACGTTTTTCAACTGGCCGATGCCAATCAGTAAACCGGCTCCACTGGCAAAGCCGATGATGACCGAGTGAGATACAAAGTTAACCAGCACCCCCAACCCGGACAAGCCCATGATTAACTGAAAAACACCGGCCATAACCGCCAGCATCCCGGCGGCCAGGATAAATTCCGGCGACCCGGGTGCGGCGATAGCCAGCAGCGAGGAGAGCACCAGAATCGAGATAGCGTTGGCCGGGCCGGTATTCATCTGATCGCTGGAGCCCCATAGTGCGCCCACAATGCCGGCCACAATCGCCGCGTAAAGACCCATCTCCGGCGGCAGTTCGGCGATGAGGGCGAAGGCAATTACTTGCGGTAAGGCAATGACGCCCACAGTCAACCCGGCCACCAGATCGGGGCGTAGGGAGTTTAGTTTGTATGATTTTAAGAAACGGATAGGGCTGGAGAGATAGGTCGGCGTGTGGCTGAGACTGTCGACAAAAGGGTTAGAGGTTGACTCAACCTCGGCAGTGGGATCCGTTTCCTCTATTTCCGGTATCGGGGGAATATCGTCACCGGCGCTATTATCCGGCGGCGGGCCGCCCAATGAAACATATTCCAGAACATCGGCCGGGGTTTTTATTTGCGGTTGGTCTTTGAAATGGCTGGTCATGACGTTGGCTCCTTCCTATCCTTCCTTAATTGTCTTGCCGTTGATTGACCATTTCATCACTATCTGCGTGAGCAATTATTATGACATAGTTATTTGGGTGGATTTAAGAGCGCGGACAGATGGCATTCCTTGAGACTGATTATAATCCCAACTGTGTAATAAGTGAAACGACGCCACAGGTTACGTCGTCAGGGGTGATATGAGGAAACCAAAAAAAGACCGAATCTAATTTCTATTCGATCTCTTTTGAACGGTTTAGATGTGGTTAAGGTCGGATCAGATTAGCAGTGGTTTAAAGGCAACGTAAACCAAAATGTGGTGCCCTCAACCGGATGGCTTTCAACGTGCATTTGCCCATTCTGCATCTCGACAAAGCGGCGAGCGAGGTAAAGGCCTAAACCTTGGCCTAATTGGTGACGCCCATTGCTGCGATAATATTTATTGAAGATTTTTTTCTGCTCTTGCGGCGGGATAAATGAACCGGAATTAGAAATATAGACGGCGGCGTAGGCGGGTTTATTAGATGAAGCGAGTGCATAAATATTCACCCTGACATAAATCGGACTGCCCTCCGGTGAATATTTGAGCGCGTTAGACAATATATTATCTAATATAATTTGCGTTTTTTCCCGGCTGCCATAAGCAAATAACAGACCGGCTTGATAATCTCTAGAAATTGTCCGATCCGGCGCCTGAACGAGAAAGGGTAAGACTGTTTCTTCCACTAGAGTGACCAGGTCAAATTTTTGGGGCGCAGCGACATTTTTTAGGTTTTCCGGCGTATTGAGGTGGTAAACGCTACTGCCCAGCGATTGCAACTCTTTAGCTAAGGTGTCTACAATTTGAACAACTTCACCGGGAATCGGCTGCGCTTTCTCTTTCATCTCTTGCAGTAGGTAATTTATAGCCTTCAGTTTTGCCGCAGACGACAAAATCTGGTGGCAGATTTGGGCGGCAATGTCATCATTAGAATGACTGTGACCATTGTTTTGGAAGTTAGTGATGGTTTGAATGAGCTGATCCATTTTGAAACTCTCTCTAGGTTAGAACTACGTTGGTATCATTATCTAACTTCTATAGTATCGTAAATTATGTTTTTGTCTGTAAGGGATTTATGACAAAAAGAGGGTTAGGGTTTACGCAGTTCCAAAGGTGACAGTCACTTGGGCTTGCTAAATCGACCTTTTTGAACGACTCAGAGGCTGCTTTATCGAGAATAAGTGACTGTCACCTGGTATTTTGCCTAAATTCTGAGGGTTATTCGAGAGGGGTTAAGCCGTTTTGAATGGCGAATTTGACCAGGCCGGGCAGATCGTTAATGTTGAGCTTTTGCATCAACCGGTAACGATAGGTTTCCACGGTTTTGACCGACAGATACAGTAGCTTGGCAATCTCAGCGCTGGATTTACCTTCGACCACCAATTGCAACACTTCCCGCTCGCGGGGACTGAGCGGGGCCAGGGGATTATCCACTTCTTTTGTTTCGAGATGGTGCAGTTGATCTTGACCGATTTGCTCCGCTACCTTGTGACTGAGATAGCGGCGACCGGCTGACACCGATCGAATAGCGGTGATCACTTCACTGCTAGCCGAGCCTTTCAATAAATAGCCCATAGCCCCGGCTTGAAGCGACCAGAGGATATGCTTGGTTGAGGCATGCATCGATAAAACAATTACCCTGGTCTCAGGACAGACCTCCAGAATTTGCCGGGTCGCCTCGATGCCGTTTAACTTGGGCATGGTAATATCCATCACGACCACGTTTGGACAGTCAATGACGGCTTGTTGAACGGCATCGAGACCGTTGTCTACTTCACCGATCACTTCCAGATCAATTTGGGCATCGATCGCCAAGCGCAGTCCATCGCGCACAACAGGATGATCATCAGCCAGCAGAATAGTAGTTTTCATCGTGGCACTTCGACAATAATACGCGTTCCCTGGTTACGCTGGCTTTCAATTGTGCAGCGGCCGTTAATGGCTTTGGCTCGTTCAACCATCGTTAGCAGGCCAAAGCGAGCGGGTGACGCTGCCGGTTGATCGACCTCAAAACCGAGACCATTATCGGCAATAGTCAGTCGGATGGTGCTGGCCTTAGCCTCAACCGTTATTGATGCGGACTGAGCTTGGGCGTGATTAACGATATTGGTTAAGGCTTCCTGGGCGATTCTAAAAAGCATACTTTCTACAGCCGCCGGCAGACGAGGGGCAAAGTATGTTTGCTGCACGGTAATTTCTAGGCCGGTTATTTGAGCCAGATGGTCGGCATACCAATCAAGCGCCTCGATTAAGCCGTAATCATCTAACATGGGCGGGCGCAAATCGGCGACGATTTGGCGAATGCGGTCGGTGGTTTGCTCCGCCAGGTCCAGGGTTTCTTTTAAATGCGTCCGCACCAGGTCGATCGGTAGGTCTGGTTCATCGAGCTGTGATTGAATGAAATCCAGCGTGAAAGCAATGGCCGTTACATTCTGGCCAACTTCATCGTGTAGGGCGCGGGCTAAATGGCGTCGCTCAATTTCTTGGGCCTCGGCCAGGTGAGCCGCTAACGTCAGTACCACGGCGTCGGCTGTATTATTATCTGGCCGATTTTCGTCGGCGCTCAATTGACCGATGTTACTATCCTGAAGATTAGATTTAGGTGATTTTTTCGGAAGCAGGGGGTTATTATCGATCATAAGGGCTAAAAGGGAACGGCTTATCCAAAAATAGATTTCTTCATCTGAGTAC
This sequence comes from Anaerolineales bacterium, assembly GCA_020634855.1. GTDB lineage: Bacteria > Chloroflexota > Anaerolineae > 4572-78 > J111 > JAGRBY01. The sequence continues at coordinate 425,207 of JACKAU010000007.1, read as the reverse complement.
TTAAATAAATTTTACCATTTAGTACATCTTGAATGGCTTGAGAGATCAATTGAACGCGTTGTTTCATTACATAACCGCGCGCCCCGGCTTGAAGCGCTTTTTGGGCATAAAACGACTCTTCGTGACCGGAGATAATCAGCGTGAGCAGTTCCGGATATAAGCTTTGCAGTTGTTCGATGAGTTCAATCCCACTAACGCCGTCGAGCGATACGTCAATCAGGGCGATGTCCGGTTTGCATTCAGGAATCTTTTGCAGCGCCTCGGCGGCCGTGGCGGCCAGCCCGCATATTTCTAAATTTGGCTCACGCTCGATGAGGGCTGCATATGCCTTCCGCATCGCCAGATGGTCTTCAACAATAAAGACTTGATATTTTGACGGTTGATTTAACATCTTGGTTTGGTTGGTCAGAGTTGAATAGGCTGTTGAGATATGGATATGGTGGCTATTGTCCCTTGACCTGGATTGGATTGAACTTCAAGGTTGCCTCCAAAAAGGTTTAATCTTTCTTGGATACTGTATAAACCCAAGGCTCCCTTTTTTTTGTGGTTGTTGAGCGTTTCCGGATCAAAACCGGAGCCGTCATCAATGACTTGAATTTTAATCTGACCGTCTTCCGTAAAATATTTCAGATGGGCCTGATCAACTCCGGCATGTTTGACCACGTTGAACAGCAATTCGCGCACCATTTGAAAAATCAAGATACGCAGATCGTCATTGTTAATGTTACAATTATCTTCACCTTCAAGGTTAACGTCAAGGCTGTGTCGCTGCTTCATCTGGTCGGCTAGCCAGGCGAAAGCCACATCTAACCCGTCGCCCTTTAACAAAGGCGGGCTTAACTCTACACTGAGCGTTCGGACCACCTCCAGCGCCTGGTCGATGAGATTTTCTATCTCTTCGATATGAGCCTGACCGGCGGCTTGTTGCTCCGGCTGAAGATCGGTATTGAGGAGCAGTACTCTGACGTGCAGGCCGTGCAGAATCTGTTGGAGGTTGTCGTGCAGCGTTTGGGCAATCCGGCGGCGCTCTTGTTGTTGGGCCAGGGTCAGCGCCAAAGCCAGATCGCGGATTTGCCGGTTTTGTTGTTCCAAGGTGGCCGCTTGCTTGGCGACTTGACGCTGCTTCTCTTCGATGTTTTGTTTGAGGGCCACTTTTTCAATCGCGTTCGTAATGGCATGGTCCAGGGCGGTCGGGGTCATCTGCCGTTTGACAATGTAATCGTGGGCGCCCAGTTTCATGGCGTTAATAATAATGTCCGGATTTTCTTCAACGGTGAGTAAAATGACGGGCAGATTTTGGGCCAGTAGGTCAGGTAAGATGTCAATACCGGTAACATCAGGCAAGCGGTAATCGAGCAATACCACGTCAAACGGTTTGTTGAGGGCGGCTTGTAGTCCGACGTGGCCCATAGCTGCCGTGTCAACGCTATAACTAGAGGACAACGCTCGGCGAGTTGCTTCTCGATCAACTTCATCGTCTTCAATCAGCAGCACCTTAATGGTCGGCTGAGTCATTTCGTTCCTCTGGGTGGGAATTCTATGGTACGCCAGTAGGTTTCAAGCAAGGTGGTTACATTGGCAAAGTTACGACCGGCTCTAGCTTTGACCATATAACCGGCCACATTTTGCTTGTAGGCCGCCCATTTATCTTCATCACGATCAGATGTAGTTAAGACAAAGACAATACTGTGTTTAAGCCTTTCATCCTGGCGGAGATGATGTAAAAACTCAATGCCATTCATTTTAGGTAGGTTGAGGTCCAGCAAAATTATATAAGGCGAAGAAATCGACGACCGGCCCTTGTCCCCCCGCAATATCTGAAGCGCTTCATAGCCATCCGGGACAATCGTCAACGGATTATGAATTCGTTTGCGTTTGAAGGCGCGGACAACAGCCTCGGCATCGATTTCATCATCTTCAATCAGCAAAATATGAATAAGATTGGTTGATATCGCTGCGTTCCCCATTAGTTAGCTCCTTTAGGCCATGTAAAATGAAACGCGGAACCTTGACCTGGGGCGGACTCGATCGTTATCTGGCCCTCCTGCGCTTCCACAATTTTTCTGACAATGGCTAAACCCATGCCGGTGCCGCCATTGACATCCTTAGGTTGCAGGGTTTGGAAGATTTGAAAAATACGTTCATGGTAATTTGGGTCGATGCCGGGACCATCATCTTTGATGATAAACTCAATGCTATGCTCCGACTCCTGGGCCGATATTTCAATCCGGCCATCGGCCCGATGGTGATGTTTAACCGCGTTGTCGATTAAATTTCTAAAGACCATTTCTAACAGCATGCGGGAAGTGACCAAGGTCGGCATATGGTCCGACACCGTAATGGTAAACGCTTCAGGCGGCGTCAGGATGGTTAGAATATTATTGATGAGATCTCCTGTATCCACCTCTTCCAGGTCATTCACCTCACGACCGGCCCGTGAGTAATCTAACAGGTCATTGAGTAGCATTTCCATGCGTTTGACCCGATCACGCATTTTTTCCAAATGGTCTTTGGAAGTGTCTGAGAGGGAGTCGGTGGCGTCTTCAGAAATCCACGTCGCCAAGTTGTCGATTGCCCGAAGCGGTGTTTTGAGATCGTGAGAGGCTACATACGCAAACTGGTCCAGGTCGTTAATAATGCGGGTCAACTCCTCGGTGCGCTTGGTGACTCGTTGTTCTAGCGTTTCATTGAGATCTTTGAGCCGTTGTTGATTATTTTGTAACGCGACTTCAAATTCTTTTCGTTTGGTCACGTCAGATGCCATGCTAATTACCAAGCGGCGGTTCCGCTCGTCCGTACCCAACGGCGCTGAGCTGAAGTGCCAAATTCGATGGTCTCCCTCTCTGGTGGTTAGCTCAAATTCCCCTTCGTCGATGCGATGATCCAGATCGTACAGCTTTTTAATGCCTTCCACAACGCGCTGTCTAAAGTCGCTGTCATTATAGACGTGATTGACCCAGGCTTCAACCGTGGGGATTTCGTCAAAGGTGTGGCCGGTCAAGTCGCTAACAATGCGGCTAATCATCACGATTTCCCCATCTTCGGCGTGAATGAGAATGGGGAAAGGGGCATCCTGGACAGCCCGTCGAAAACGCTGTTCGCTGGCTTCCAGCGCCTGCCGAGCTTTTTTGAGTTCCGTAATCTCTTGCATGACGGTGTTGATACCGATAACCCGCCCTGCCTCGTCTTTGAGCGGCGAATACGAGGCCAACCAATCGCGCTCCACGCCCGGTTGGGCTGGGGTTGTCCCGTGTAGTTCAACATCTAAAACGCGCTCACCGGCGATGGCCTGGTCAATGTAGGGGCTGGTCAATTGGGTCATTTCCGGAAATAACTCCGTAGCAGTCCGGTCGAGATGCTCCGCCACGGACAGCCCGTTGATTTCGGCCAGCCGCTCATTGATGCGCACGTAACACAAATCTTTATCCATAAAGGCCAGACCCACCGGCGCTGTGGCATAAATGGCTTCAATTTCAGACAACTGCTGCTGAATCGTTTCCTGACTTTGCCGAATCGCGGCATCGGCTTGGTTGCGTTCCAGGGCATCGGCAATGATATTGGCGACGGCCACAATGAAGTTGATATCGTCCTGGGAATAAGTCCGGACCAGTTTACTATGGGCGCTAAGCACCGCATACGGCCGCTCAATGCCATTAATCACCACACTGATACCGCTTGAAATTCCATGTTCGGTTAGCAACGGCGGCGCTTTAAATCGCGTTTCCTGAGACAAATCGGCCACCATCACCGGTTCGTTAGCGGCCAGCGTGAAACCCGCCTGCGAATTTTTATGGTTCTCAACGGTCGCCTGACCTACATAGCCGTCTTTCCAGCCCACCCCTGCTTTAAGCAAAAATTGTTCATTTTCCGGCTGGAGTTCCAACACTTTACAAAATTCCACGTCCAGAGCCTGGGCAATCTGGCGAGTCGCTTCCTGCATTAGGGCTTCCAACTCTACCCCGGCCAGAGCAATTTGGCCCAAGTCGGCCACGGTGGCTTGCTGGCGGACGCGTTGTTGCAAATGTTTTTCAATTTGCTTCAATCTCGTCACGTCCACAAAGGTCATCACTACGCCGTCAATTTTATCTTTGATGGTGCGGTAAGGTAACAATTTGGCCATGAACCAGCGATTGTCTTTCGTTTGCACTTCGCACTCAACCGTTGACAGCGTTTTCAAAACGTACTCGGCATCATTGACCAGAGTATCAATTTTAAGTTTATGAGAGAGGTGATCAAAGGGGCGGCCGATATCCGCCGAAATAATATTGAATAACTCGGCGATTTTGGGGGTGAAGCGTTTGATTTGCAAATGGCGATCTAGAAAGAGCGTACCGATATCGGTGGAACTCATTAAATTTTGCAGATCGCTGTTGACCTGATTTAGCTCTTCTATTTTGTTTTTTAGCTCTTGGTTAACCGTCACCAACTCTTCATTGGTGGATTGCAGTTCCTCTTTGCTGGTCTCCAACTCCTCAGCCGTCGATTGCATCTCTTCATTCATCGATTGCAGCTCTTCGTTGGACGCTTTGAGCTCCTCGTTAGAGGTTTCATACTCCTCGACGGTGCTTTGCAACTGTTCGCGGGTCCGCTGCACTTCTTCTTCCAACCGGGAAATGAGTTGAGTGGCGTTTTCGTCAACAGTCTTAGTCAGGTTGGCCGAGTCGGCTATCTTATCTGTTTGCTCTTCAAAAAGGACTTCGACGTAATTGCGGGGGAAGCCCGGTTCGGTAATTGGCCCTACCTGGAGTTTCACCCGCATAACTTGCTGATCGTGTTCGGTGTGCAGATAGCGCGAGGCTGTTCTTTCCCCTTTGATAAAGGCCTGATACAGGGCGGTTCGCAGGTCAAGCCTCAGTTCCGGCCGGATTTTTTGCAAAATGTTCTGGGTCACCGGCCCTTCTTGCTCTTGTAAGTAGCGGTCAGCCCCACCGAAAATGTGGGTGATTTCATAATCTTCATTAATTAAAAGGCGAGGCGGGGCAAATCGCCGCAAGGTCCAACCCTGATAAAGCTCTTCTAAAGTACGAGACCGGATAGCGGATTTTTGATGGGCGTCCGGGTCGTCGGATAAATCGGTCTTGACCAGCGGTAGGCGCGGAAAGCGGGGCGGCGAGGAAACGGTATCGCGTCGTTTGAAAATGCGCTGCTTTTTTGTTTTGGCCGTAAATAAGTTATTGGCCGGATCGGTGGTTTCAGATGATCCTAAGAATAGATACCCATTGGGTTGCAAGGCGTAATGGAACAGTTCAAAGACCTTTTCTTGAACATTGCGATCCAGATAAATGAGTAAATTGCGACAGGAAATCAGATCGAGCTTAGAAAAAGGCGCGTCTTCAATGAGGTTATGAATGGCAAACAGCACCGTCTCTCGAATTTCCTTTTTAACCCGATAGCCGCCCACTTCGTCCACGAAGAAACGCCGCAGTCGCTCCGGCGAGATATCGGCCGCAATCGACTCCGGGTAAAACCCTTCCCGCGCAAACGCAATCGCCTCGTCATCGATATCGGTCGCAAAGACCTGGATTGACGGGGGAGACGTGAGCATAGACGCATACTCATTTAAGAGAATGGCGATAGAGTAAGCTTCCTCGCCGGTGGCGCAGCCGGCCACCCAGACGCGAATTTGATTTTTGCTGCCTTTGTGCTGGAAAATTTCAGAGATGGTCTGTTTTTCTAGGGCGGCAAAGGCATCCGGATCGCGAAAGAAGTTGGTGACAGAAATCAAAAAGTCTTTGAATAACGCTTGAACCTCGTCGGGGTTTTGGCGCAAATAGGCCAGATATTCGGTCATGGTGCTAATCTGGTTGACCTGCAACCGCCGCCCAATGCGTCGCAGAATAGTCGAGCGTTTGTAGTGGGTGAAATCATGGCCGGTTTTGGCCCGAAGCTGGGCAAATATCCGCGTCAGCGCTTCCGAGTCGCCTTCAGGCAGCGCTTCCTCTTCCTCCGGTATATGAATCTTGGCCTTGCTGTCTTTGTAGCTCAACAGTTTTTCGGCCAACTCGCCGGCCGTGCCCACCAGATCGACCAGCCCGGTGCGGATAGCGCTTTTGGGCATGCCGTCATAGTCAGCATCAGTGGTGGATTGGGCCATAGTGATGCCGGCCCGTTCTTTAACCGCCTTGAGACCTAAAGTGCCGTCGGTGCCGGTGCCGGATAAGACCACACAAATGGCATTTTCGCCTTGATCATCAGCCAGCGAGCGGAAAAATAAGTCGATGGGGGCGCGATGGCCGCGCCTTTCCACCGGTTCGGACAAGTAAAGGGTACGCTCTTTAATCGACAGACTCTTGCCCGGAGGAATCACGTAAACGTGATTGGGTTGTACGGGCGTCTTGTTTTCAACTTGCGTCACCTTCATCCGGGTGTGATTCTGCAACAACTCGGCCAGTTCGCTGTCGTGATGCGGAGCCAGATGCTGAATCAAAACAAAAGCCATACCGCTGTTTTTGGGCATTTTTTGAAAAAATTGTTCGAAGGCTTTCAACCCGCCGGCTGAAGCGCCGATACCAACAATGGGAAAGCTTTTTGGTCCCTCATCGGTCATAGCGCCCGAATCATCAAGGCTCTCTGGAGCCGTGGATTGTTCGGTTGAGAGATCTGACCCAACCTCATTACTGGGTAAGTCTTGTCGTTCATTCTTGGCTGCCATAATAGTCCTTACATAATGACGGGTTAAAGAGAAATAGGCTTTTAAGTGGCGGGGTTATTATAGTACAAAAATAGGTTAGCCGACAATGACGACTAAGGGTGGGAAAATAACTGCGGATCAACAACCAGGTTAGTAATGGTCAAGGGGGTTAATTATACCGGAAACTTCGGCTACATAGGGTAGCTTACGTTAAAGTGGATTATACGTCAAATAGATGGCATTTTAAGCGCTCAGCTATTAGCCTTCGGCCATCAGTTTTATTGTAACTGGGGCCGAATACCGATGCGAAGGATAAGTGGATTAGCCCATCTGCCAGACTCAATCCATCCTCCCATTAGTATTCATATACGCTTATATGAGTTTGATATTGTTCGCGTATGCTAAAGGGTTCATTTTAACTGCTTTAGTTCTTCTAAACCGTTGTTTAACTCTGTCTCAAATTGGTTGATTTTAACACTGCACTGCTTCAAGAAACTTATGCCCAACTCTATCTCCGCGCCATTCTGATTCTCTATCGCGGCCGTAAAATGGTCCGCCATCGTGTTACAATCGCCGGTTGCCTCCGTGAAGTAACGATGAAACGACTCCATGCCATGGGGTACATTCATTTGAAGCACTTCCTCATGGCTTGCCTTGATGGTTGATAATTGAACCGCGACATCAATGGCCCAATCACCCTGTCCTTTCTGGGGAGAAAGAACAAGCTCGCCTAGTTTCGTAAAGGCATCTTTCATATCGCTCCAAATCATTGTGGCCTTGTTGGCATAAGCTTCTTCGAGCGGGGTTAACGTCTTCGGCTGTTCAATGGGTGACTCCTGGGTTGGGAGGAATGCAGCGGCCAAGTCCTCGGTTGGCGGCAGTGGGACAAGAGAGTCTTCAACCGTGGGTAATGAGGTGGGGGCTGCTTCAATTGCTGCGGTAGTTGAAACGACCTCGACAACTGCTTGATCAACCGTTGGGTTATCCGTCGGTTGGAATACAAAAGCCACAAAACCGCAGGCGATCAAAGCTACCGGTATGCCTATGAAGTAAGTCAGCCTGTGTCGACCACCAGCCGATGTTTTTCTCCCTGGATTTGGCTGAGGTACAGCATCACGCTGAAAAAAATCACCCGCCTTCATGAAGTTGCACCCGGCAACCTGGGCGGCCTCAGCGCCATTGGCGCTCACCAGTAATGTTTCTTCTGGTGTTACCCCGGCCGCCGCCATCGCTGCTACCAACATATCCGGCTCAGGTTTATGCGCATCGGTCCGCGGGTAAGGAGCACTACTCGGCTCCACCGGTATGGGCGCCCCCTCTCTTGGATTGTTTCGGTAAGCCAAGGCCGTATAAACGGCCGGCTTCTCGTAAAGTTCTTCTATATTTTTGGCTACGCCGAAAATGTGGGTGTCTACCTGTTCTTGAGTGAGTCCTTGCTCCGGTTCACCAAGTCTATGGGTTTCCATCCAATCACGCCAGCTAGCCCCATCGGGTTGGGCTACTAGTGCTATGGTTGGCCCGTTGCCATCAGGATAGACTGATTTTAGGAGTTTGAAATAAGGCTTGATGTCCGGGCGAAGTTCGCCCTGCGCGGAGGTGGATAATGTCCCATCAATATCAAAAATAATAAGTTTGTAGGCTGACATCCAGTGTCTCCTTTCTTGCCCTTAATCAACCACAAACATTCAATCACATCCTCCTATGCCCTACCTTTGAATGGCCTTAAAACTTAGTTAGACTTTTGTTAACATTGCGTTAGTCAGCCCCCCGGTCGGCCCAACCTCTCGCCTATTCCCCAGCGACACCCACCTCCTGCGCGACCGTTGCCAACTTGGCCTGAAGCATCCGTTTGTGACGATTGTCAATATACTTACCCAAACCAAACGCCACCACGACCACTCCCCCCGCCACAATCAGCGGGCCGAGCGGTCGCCCCCGGCTGATGCCTAGCGCCGTCAGGTAAGCCCAAGCTCCGATAACCGTAGGATAAATTATCAGCGCGGCTCCAGTCGCCCCCACGAAACCCCACAGAGAACTTTGCCGAAAGCTAAAAGCGCCATACTGCCATAAATGATCGCCGGGCAGTAGCCGCCGTTCCAACATTGCAGCGCACGCGTTTAACCCTCGGCATTTATGGATACCGCGCAGCTCATAGAAAAACAGCCCCACCGTAATGAGGATGCCAAAGAAGGCCAACCGGAATCAAATGGACCATGTTGCCGCGCTGAATGAAGGTGTCATTGCTGACCAGTAAATAAATGGCCGCTCCGGACGCGAGCGGCAGAAAGCCTAACAGCTTGGCTCGAAAATCAGTAATACCTTCGTGCGCCCGGCATACTTCATTATAAAGGACTTTGATTTCTTCTGGCGTTGGTTCGATCATTTAAGCCTCAATCCGCTAAGCCTGCGCAGCCTGTTCTCAACCCTGCAATCAACTAAGGCAGTTAACCAAGCTTCTCCAGCGCTTCGTTAACGCCACTCATATCAAACGCCTCGGGATCAAAATCATCGCCGGCCCACTCCAGCATATCCTCATGTTGAGGATGCTTGGGGTCTTTGATAGCCTCCAAAAAATCCTCGTAACCCCAGATCCCGCCCACGTCCTCCGGCGGGCCGGCCCGTTTGCCTTTGATACAGCGAGGATAATGGACGCCCGGCTCTGGGGGCAAAATCTTCTCGACCAAGATCACGTGCTCCCAACTGTCGCCAAAGTCATATTCGTAAACAAACTTGGTCTTCTCGCCCGGCGCGATTTGGTTGAGGCGGTACTTTTTTTCATCCAACATTTCCGCGCCCCACATATCATAATCAGGGTGCAACTCACCAATGTAGGTATCGCCCACAATAAATTGGTGCAGGTGGGCATTCCACCAGCCCATCGCGACTTGTATGATGCTATGGAGTTTGTCCAGTCGAGTATTGGCCGGCACTTGAAGCCGACGCCAGATCGGGGGTTTGCTGTGGTTGAGGGTGACCTTGATTTGATAAATGTCGTTTTTAGCCATAGGTTGCCTCCTTACCTCCGGGGTATTTTAACACGGCTTATAACGACCGAACAATCGGATAGGAGGTGCCCATCAAACGCCCATACATAAAATTACGGGTTAAAAGGGCGGTTCGCCTAGATAATGATATGGCTCTCGCCCTTCCCGCACGACTTCCGGAACCGGACCGACAATCAGGCCGGTATCGTCCGGGCCTTCATCAAACTCAGCATCGCGTTCAAGCCAGGGATTGGTATCTTGCTGTTGATGATGTTGTTTTTGGTTCTCGACATAGGCTATCGCTATCGGTTTCTGCTTTTCACCCAGCGTAAGCGCGCCATATCCCCGCTGCCAGGCAAAATGGAAATCGAGTTTTACAACCTGATTAAGGTCGTGAGCACTGGACCCTTTCAGCGTCTTGAGTACATAAGCGAGAGCGTGTTTAGGAGGAACAGCCACAACCATATGCACGTGGTCGTGCCAGCCGTTGATGGCATACACATAGACTCCCAATTCAGCCGCCTTGTTGGTTAGGTAGCCATATAGCCGTTGCTCTATATTCGGTTGAATGAATGGCTCTCGATTCTTGGTGGACCAGACCAGGTGATAATTGAGTCGCCAAAAGGGCATTGTGGCCTCCTGTTGCGGTTAGGTTAGGCATGATGTAGTCATCGAATGTAGGCATCGAATGAATTCGATGCCTGGTAGAGGAAACGTGTTGAAACACGTTGTTAACTCTAAACCTGTTTTAACAGGTTTTCTATATCAGCCGCCGAATTCATTCGGCGCTCATCTATCTACCCCCCACTTAGGGCGCGCATTCATTTCTAAGCTCGACGCAATCCATTCTCAGCCGCAGAGTCTGCGGTATCAGGGGCAGTTATTGAATTTTCAGGTGCAGGTAAGAGATGATTGTAGGCTGTAACGTGAGGGATTCTAGCCTAGAAGCAATCGAATTCTAGGCTAGAAAAGTTGAAATTGTAGCGTAGAGTAAAGCGGGTTCTAGGCTAGAAGAAGACAGGTTCTAGTCTAAAACTAGGGCACAATCAGCAGGTCTTGAAACTCGCCCGTGCGCAGGTTGGCTTTGCCGAACATGGCTTTCACCTCCAGCACGTACATGCCCACCGGCAGGTCGGCGGGCGCCTGAAAGATGAGTTTGCGACCGGTAATTAAGCCCATGTGCTCGATGCGCACGCTGGGACCGGCCGCGACAGACCGGTTGCCGTTTTTAACGGGCCGCAAAAAGATGCCTTGTTGGGGGTCATTGGCATCAAATTTAAGGTCATAACCGCTCACGCGGGCCATATGGCCGGGGGTTAGGATATTCTTGCTGTCAGGCTGGGCTAGGTTGGTGTAGCTTTGCAAGCTCGGTTCCGGTACAGTTGACGGCTTTTTGCGAATTTTAGCCTTGAGAGTCACCGCCTTGATCAGCCGCTCGGTCGGCACAATGATGATTTCAAGGGTATTGTCGTCGGTAAAGCGCGCCTCTTCACCGGGAAAGTACCCTTTTATCTTCAAACCATAGGTCCCCAGAGGCGTCTCGATCTTGTAGCCTTCCAGCAGCATGCGCTCCAGCAGCAGGTGTATTTCTTCAAACACCGCCAGCAGCGTCGCCCGGCTCACTCCGGCGCTATGATAATCCAGTAATTCCAGGATGTCCTCCATGGTATAGGTCCCGTTATATTTCACGCGGGCCCGAAACTTTTTATGACCGCCGGGTAAGGAACACGGTTGCAGCTTGTAATAGATGGTCATGGGCTTAATCCTTTCTTTACTCTCAATGGAATAACATAACGGTGCTACAACCTTAAGATATCATATCCTACCCCAAATGTGAAGTTAACCGGCCAAATTTAGCTGGGTCGGGCTAGGTTACCTGACCAGGAAAAAGACTAATTGGCTATTCAGTGGACAATCTCGCCTGATGACGGGCGCATCAGGAGAGATTTTGAGTTAGACTCATAGTTGGGGGAGGAGGCGGTATCCTTGGCTTGAGGGTGATTCATGGTGGATAAATTCAAAGCTTCAAAGCAACCCAACCAGGGTAAAATCGGTTCGATCCGGGGCAGCGTCATCGATGTCTCCTTTCCTGAGCCGTTGCCCGATCTGTACAGCGAACTCCGCACCGGCGACGAGGGGCGCGTGGTTATCGAAACCGTCACCCATCTCAGCGCCAAGACCGTTCGCGGCATTGCCCTAACGCCAACGCAGGGTTTGGCTCGCGGCGATCGGGTCATCGCCACAGGCCACCCGCTTGAAGTGCCGGTGGGCGAGCGCTTGTTGGGCCGGGTCTTCAATGTCTTCGGCGAGGCCATCGACGGCCAAGAACCGCTGAATGACGGCACGTGGCGTTCGATCCATCGTTCCCCGCCGTTGCTCACCCAACAGGCCACCACCTCCGAAATCTTTGAAACCGGCATCAAAGCCATCGACGTGCTGGCCCCGTTGGAGCGCGGCGGCAAGGCCGGCCTATTTGGCGGGGCGGGCGTCGGCAAAACCGTGCTGATTACCGAACTCATCCACAATGTCATCAGCCGGCACGATTGGATCAGCCTCTTCTGCGGCATTGGCGAACGCTGCCGCGAGGCGGAAGAGCTTTACCAAGCCATGGCCGATGCCGGCGTCTTGGAAAATACGGTCATGATTTTCGGCCAGATGAACGAGCCGCCCGGCGCGCGTTTCCGGGTGGGTCACGCTGCCCTGACCATGGCTGAATATTTTCGCGACGACACCCGGCGCGATGTCTTGCTGCTGATCGACAACATCTATCGCTTCGTCCAGGCCGGGGCCGAGGTGTCGGGTTTGATGGGGCAATTGCCCTCGCGGTTGGGCTATCAGCCGAGCTTGGGCACGGAACTGGCCGAACTGGAAGAGCGCATCTGCAACACCGCTTCAGGCGCGATTACCTCGATCCAGGCCATGTACGTACCGGCGGACGATTTCACCGATCCGGCCGTGGTGCATACCTTCACCCACTTTTCGGCCTCGATTGTCCTGTCCCGCGAGCGAGCCAGCCAGGGCCTCTACCCGGCCATCGACCCGCTTCAGTCGCAGTCGAAAATGCTGATGCCTCACATCGTCGGCGAGCGCCATTACCGCGTGGCCCGCGCCATCCGCGAAACGTTGGCTGCTTACGCCGAACTCAAAGACATCATCGCCATGCTCGGCTTGGAAGAGCTGTCGCACGAAGACCAACGCACGGTTAATCGTGCCCGCCGCCTGGAGCGTTTTCTGACCCAGCCCTTCTTCACCACCGAGCAGTTCACCGGTCACCCCGGCCGCACCGTCAGCCTGGAGCAAGTGCTCGACGGCTGCGAGCGGATTTTGACCGATGAATTCTTCGACTATCCGGAACAGGCGCTGTACATGATCGGCGCGATTGACGAGGCCAAACGACCATGAGGCTCAAGGTACTGCTGCCAACCCAACAGTTGATTAATGAAGAGGTCACCAAAGTCGTGGCCAGGGCCGAAAACGGCTCGTTTGGCCTGCTGCCCCGGCATATCGATTTTGTGGCGGCCTTAGCGCCGGGCCTCTTATATTTTGAAACGCCGTCCGGGGCGGAACAATTTTTAGCCGTCGATCGCGGGATATTGGTCAAACAGGGGCCGGACGTTCAGGTCTCGACCCGCAACGCCGTGCGTGGCCCCGACTTAGGGCTGGTCAAGCAGGCGGTGGTCGAGCAATTCCAGAAGTTGGACACCCAGGAGAAATTCGCCCGTTCGGCCTTAGCCAAACTCGAGGCCGATTTTGTCCGACGGTTTATTTCTATGGGGTCTGACCATCCCGATTGAGACGACACCGGCAATGAAAATCGTGTTTCACCCTCACCCCGTCGCTGGTACGACTCCCCTCTCCCTCAGGGAGAGGGGTTGGGGGTGAGGAGCATTTTCAGGAGGGACATCAAGATGGCAAGTGTCAATGATCCCACCAAAAATGAACGGCGGGAGATACAGGAGCAGCTCATCCAAAAGGTGGGCGCTAACGAAGTTCGCAAAGTTAAAGCGCGGCGCGAGAAAAAGTACAGCATTTGGTTCGGGCTGGGTATGATCGGCGTTATTGGCTGGACCGTCGTCATTCCAACCCTCATCGGCGTGGCGCTGGGCATATGGCTTGATGCCGCCTGGCCGGGGCCACTTTCGTGGACGCTGACGCTGCTGCTCACCGGGTTGGGGCTGGGCTGCCTGAATGCCTGGCGCTGGGTTGCGCAAGAGCAAAAAGAGATTGGGCATCGAGGCGACCGTGATGATAACCGCGACTGAAGGCTTCCCCTTGGGGCTGGCCCTGCTGGCCGGCGTTGGCCTGGGCTTATTCTATTTTGGCGGCCTGTGGCTGACCGTGCAGCAGCTCCTGACCACCCGCCGGCCCGTAGCGCTGCTGCTGGTCAGCTATGTGGGGCGCATCGGCGCGACGCTGCTGGGCTTCTATGTCGTAGCCGGCGGCCATTGGGAACGGCTGCTGGTCTGTCTCTTGGGGTTTTTGATTATCAAAGGCATCTTGCTATGGAACTGAGTCCCGATTCGATTATCATCTGGCAGTGGCAATCGATTGTCCTGAATGCCACCATTCTCTACACCTGGCTGATGATGGCCGGGCTGGTTCTGGGCGCCGGGTGGGTGACGCGGCGGCTGTCGGTCGAACCGCCTCTTTCGCGCGCGCAAAATCTGCTCGAGGTGGTGGTGAGCACCATCAGGGATCAGATTCAGGACATCATCGGTGACAAAGTAGACCATTACTTACCTTTTATCGGCACGCTGTTTCTCTTTATTTCGATGTCGAACTTGCTGGGTCTGGTGCCCGGTTTTCACCCGCCGACCGGCTCGCTGTCAACCACGGCCGCCCTGGCGACCTGCGTCTTCTTTGCCGTCCCGATTTACGGCATTGCCCAGCAAGGGGTGACCGGCTATTTCAAGCACTATCTTGAACCCTCTCCCTTCATGCTGCCGTTTCATGTGATGGGCGAGCTATCGCGGACGCTGGCTTTGGCCGTGCGGCTGTTTGGGAACGTGATGAGCGGCAGCACCGTCGTCGCCATCTTGCTCTCGATTGTGCCGCTATTTGTGCCGGTGGTCATGCAACTGCTGGAACTGCTGATTGGCCAGATCCAGGCTTACATTTTCGCCGTCCTGACCACCGTCTACATCGCCTCCGCGCTGCAAGCCCATGAAGAGAAAGAGCGATCGCAGAACTTACGCAGTTCCAAAGGTGACAGTCACTTGAACACGCTCTGATAATAAGTGACTGTCGCCTGGGTTTTTGCGTCGGATCAGTAATAGAACCTTCGAAAGGAGCAACTTAACGATGAATGACATTAGCATCATTGGAATGGCCTCGATTATCCTGGCCGGATTGACCATTGCCATTGGCTCGATTGGCCCGGCGCTGGCCCAAGGCCGGGCCATGGTCGCGGCCTTGAGCGCGATAGCCCAGCAGCCGGACGAGGCCAACACCATCACCCGCACCCTGTTCATCGGCCTGGCCATGATCGAGTCGCTAACCATCTACTGTTTCGTTATCGCCATGATCCTGATCTTCTTCAATCCGTTCTGGAATAAGGTCATCTCGTTAGCAGGGGGCTAAGCGATGCAAATTGATGGGTTCACCTTCATCATCCAAATCATCAACTTCTTGGTGCTGGTCGCCTTGCTCAAGCATTTCTTTTACTCTCGCGTGATCGAAGCGATGAACAAACGCGAGGCGCTGATTACGACGCGCTTGCAGGAAACCGAACAGCAGCGCCAAACGGCTCGCCAGGAAGCGGAGACCTACCGGCAGCAGCGCCTGGCGCTGGCCGACCAACGAGAGGCGATGCTGGCTCAGACCAGAAAGGAGGTTGAAGCCGAGCGAAAAACGTTGCTGGCGATGGCCCGCACCGAAGTGGATGACATCCGCACCGGCTGGCAGGAAACGGTGCGGCGCGAGCAGGAGTTGTTTTTTCAAGACCTCCACCGGCGGGCCGGCCATTTGGCTTGCGAGGCGGCTCGCCATACCCTGCACGACCTGGCCAACGCCGATTTGGAACAACAAACGCTCGACATCTTCATCGAGCGCCTCCGCAGCTTGAACGGCGGTGAACGCCAGAAATTGCTAACTTCGCTGGACGGGCCTGACTCGGCAGTCACCATTCGCACCGCCTTCGAGATAGCTCCGGGCCGGCGCGACAAGCTTACCGCGGCCGTCCGAGAGCAGCTAGGCCGTCAGCTTGAGGTGCAGTTTGAAACAGAGCCGGAACTGGGGTTCGGCGTCGAGCTGGAAACGCCGGGCCGTAAGTTGGCTTGGAGCCTGGACCAGTACTTGGGCAGCCTGGAAGAGGCCTTGGCCGAAGCAATCAAGGATGTGGGTGTTGAGACCCGGGTGGGTGAGCCATCATGACCACCAATACCGATTACCCCCACCTCCAATCGATTCTGGATGATACCGAAACGACCTTCGACCGCGTGCTGGACAGCCACCACCCGATGCTGGAGGCGACCGAGGTCGGCACAGTGACCTACGTCAGTTACGGAATTGCCCATGTTGAAGGGCTGCCGGGCATCGAAGCCGAGGAGTTGGTCCGGTTCCCGCACAACCGGCTGGGGATGGCTTTCAACCTCGATCCCGAAGTCGTGGGCGTCATCTTGCTCGATGACAGCAGCGACCTTCGCGCCGGCTGTCAGGTGCACCGCACCGGCCGCGTGTTCGATGTGCCGGTCGGCGAGGGGCTGCTGGGCCGCGTGGTAGACCCAACCGGGCGACCGCTGGACGGTCAAGGCCCCATCCGAGCGCTGGACCAACGCCCGGCGGAACGAGAAGCGCCGCCGATTATGCACCGCGCCCCGGTGACCGTGCCGCTGCAAACCGGCCTGAAAGTGGTCGATGCCCTGGTGCCCATTGGCCGGGGGCAGCGGGAGCTTATTCTGGGCGACCGGCAAACCGGCAAATCGGCCGTGGCTGTAGATACGATCATCAATCAGCGGGATACCGGGGTGATTTGCGTTTATTGCGTCATCGGCCAGCGCGAGTCGGCGGTGGCCAAAGTGATTGCCGACTTGCGCGAACGGGAGGTGATGGACTCCTGTCTGGTGGTGGTGGCCACCGGCGAAGACCCGCCGGGCCTACAATTTGTGGCCCCCTTCGCCGCGACCTCGATGGCCGAATATTTTATGGAGCAAGGCCGCGATGTCCTGATCGTGTATGATAATCTCACCCGTCACGCCGAAGCCTATCGCGAGTTGTCGCTGCTGCTGCGCCGGCCGCCCGGCCGGGAAGCCTATCCGGGCGATATCTTCTACCTCCACTCGCGTTTGTTGGAACGCTCGACCCATCTGCGCCCGGCCTTTGGCGGCGGCTCGCTCACGGCCCTGCCGATTATCGAGACCCAAGCCCAGAATATGTCCGACTACATCCCGACCAATTTGATCTCGATTACGGACGGCCAGATTTATTTGGGGCCAAACCTGTTTCAAAAAGGCGAACTGCCGGCCGTCGATGTCGGCAAATCGGTATCGCGAGTGGGCGGCAAAGCCCAACTGCCCGCCTATCGCGCGGTCGCCGGCGACTTGCGACTGGCCTACGCCCAGTTCGAGGAGTTGGAGGTGTTTTCCCGCTTTGGCACCCGTTTAGATGAAACCACCCGCCAGATCATCAACCGGGGGCGGCGCGTGCGCGAGGTGTTGAAACAGCCGCAATACGCCCCCATTCCCGTGCCGGAACAGATCGCCGTCCTGCTGGCCGTCACCGAAGGGCTGTTCGATGCGCTCCCGTTGGAGCAGATCGGCCCGGCCGAACAGGCCGTTCGCCAGGCCACCGTCGATCACCTGCCGGATGTGGGCCAACGGATCAGGGTCGGCGAGGCGCTCAAAACCGAAGACCGCCAGGCGCTGCTGCGGGTGGCGCAGCAAGCCATTGATACTTTGTAGGAGTTTATGGAGTTTAATGAGTTCATAGAGTTCATAGAGTTTAGGGAGTTTTCAGATCAAATAACGGCCGTGTTTTGTCCAAAAAGAGGCTTATTAACTGTTGAATAACTCATTAAACTCCTTAACTCTAAAACTCTATAAACTCTAGTGGAGGCGCAGTCGCCAGATGCAAACCCTTGAGGCGTTAAAGCGCAAAATGGCTATCGCCGAAGAACTGCACTCGATCGTGCGAACGATGAAGGTGCTGGCGGCGGTCAGTATTCGCCAATATGAACAGGCAGTCAAATCGCTGGCCGACTACAGCGAAACGATTGAACTGGGCCTGCAGATTGTGCTACAACACGGCCTCGAACCGCGACCGGCAATCAAACCGGCGGCGGGTCGTCGCGTGGGCTTGGTCATCTTCGGCTCCGATCAAGGCATGTGCGGTCGCTTCAACGAGCAGATTGCCGCTTACACCTTGCAACACCTAACCGAGGCCGGATCGCCAGACGCCCTCATTTTAGGGGTGGGGCAGCGGGTCATCGGTTATCTGGAACAGGCGGAACGCCCCATTGCGGACTATTTCGCCGTGCCCGGTACGATGGCCGCCATTACCCCCCTGGTTCAGACGATGCTCATCAAAATCGAGGGCTGGCGCGAGCAGCAAGGTGTTGAGCAGATCGCCCTGTTCTATAACAAGCCGGTGTCGAACGCCGCATACGAGCCGCACCGGGAGCAGTTCTGGCCGGTTGATCCGGCCTGGCTCGAAGCCTTAAAGGCAAAACCGTGGCCCTCGCGCGTCCGGCCGACCTACCGTATGGCCGAGGAAGCGCTGTTTGCCGCGCTCATTCGCCAGCAGCTTTTTGTCTCGTTATATCGCGCCTGTCTTGAGTCGCTGGCCGGCGAAAACGCCGCCCGGTTGATGTCGATGCAAGCCGCCGAGCGCAACCTGGACGAACGCCTGCAGCAGCTCAAAGTCCGCTACAACCACCAGCGCCAAAGCGCCATCACCGAGGAGCTATTAGACATCGTCGCCGGTTTCGAGGCCTTGACGGTCAAGCAAGCGTAGATGACCCGGTCCGGGTCAATAAAGTACGGGCCTAAAGACCCGTGCTGAGAGAGCGAAGCCCCTGCGGGCTAGAATTACGCCAGCTGAGGGCGCTTCAGCATCCTTCGCTCTTTTAGCGCGATGGCTTTCCTCGCGCTCTTTGGCTACGACAGAGATGTAAGTAAAAGAAGAGGTGGACTTATGACAGAAAATCGAACGACCCAACCGATCAAAAAACTCGAACGTGAGCGAGCGAAACTACTGGAAGAATTAGCCCACCTGCGCCGGGAGGCGACCATGGAAGTTGATGGCGACGTAGGCGAGGGCGACCCAAAATGGGCCGAACGGGACATCGCTCAATCGCTGGTTGACATTCACGAACGCAAATTATTGGAGATCGAACAAGCGCTGGAAGAGGCCCGCAAAGGGCAGTACGGCATTTGCGAACGCTGCGGCCGGCCCATCGATCCCGAGCGCTTGGAGATTCTGCCCGAAACAACCCTTTGTATTGAGTGTAAACAGGCTATTGAACATCACCGGCCTAACTGAAGCCTGCCCCGTCAGGTGATGGTCACCTGGGTTTTTCATTTTTGCTTTTCCCTACGGGTAGAGCGCTCGAAACCTGGTTACGTGACCAGGCCAAACACTGATTAGCTATTTAGTAGACAATCTCTCCTGATGACTGGCGCATCGGGGGAGATTTTGCTTTAAACTCATAATTAGGATACTCGGACTGCCTCCATTCTGGACAAAGGCGTTAGTAGAAGGGAGTTCTTATGTGGATTTTCATTACCTTAGTTCTGGTCATTATCCTGGCGCTGGCCGTGTATGATCTCCTCCAGCGCCGGCACACTATTCTGCGCAATTTCCCGGTCATTGGCCATTTCCGGTACTGGTTAGAGGCGGTTGGTCCGGAGCTGCGGCAGTACATCGTCACCGATAACGATGACGAGCGCCCGTTTAGCCGTGATCAACGACGCTGGGTTTACGCGTCGGCCAAACACGAGAATAACTACTTTAGTTTTGGCACCGACAACGATCTGGAACTGGAGCCGAACTATCTGATCATCAAACACAACGTCTTTCCGTTGCCCGATCCACAGCCGGGTCAACCCGGTTACGATCCCGATTATCACCTACCGTGCGCCAAGGTGCTGGGCGGCCCCCGGCAGCGAGCCAAGCGGTTTCGGCCGGCCTCGGTGGTCAACCTATCGGCAATGAGTTTCGGTTCGCTCAGCGCGCCGGCCGTGGAAGCCCTCAATCGGGGCAGTCAGTTGGCCGGCTGTTTGCACAATACCGGCGAGGGGGGCATTTCGCCGCATCACCTGCACGGCGGCGATCTCATCTGGCAGATCGGCACGGCCTACTTTGGCGCTCGTGAGCTTGACGGCCGGTTCAGCCTGCCCAAGCTGATCGATACGGTGCAGCAGCACCCGCAGGTTCGAGCCATCGAGATCAAACTCAGTCAGGGGGCCAAGCCCGGTCTGGGCGGCATCTTGCCCGCCGCCAAGATCACGCCCGAAGTGGCTCAAATTCGCGGCATCCCCATGGGCCAGGATTGTCTCAGCCCGTCGGCACATACCGCTTTTCACGATGTTGACAGCTTGCTGGATTTTGTGGAACAAATTGCCGAGGTGACCGGTTTGCCGGTGGGCATCAAATCGGCCGTCGGGGAGATCGATTTCTGGCGCGACCTGGCCCGCTTAATGGCGACCGGCAGTCGCGGCGTGGATTTCATCACCATTGATGGCGGCGAGGGCGGCACCGGCAGCGCGCCCCTGGCCTTCACCGACCACGTGTCGCTGCCGTTCAAGGTGGGCTTTAGCCGCGTCTATCCGACCCTGGCCGAATATGATGTTCACCACAACGTGGTCTTTATCGGCTCCGGCCGCTTAGGCTTTCCTGAACGAGCGCTCTTCGCCTTTGGTCTTGGCTGCGATATGGTGGCCGTTGCTCGTGAAGCGATGCTATCCATTGGCTGTATTCAGGCCCAGCGCTGCCATACCGGCCACTGCCCCTCCGGCGTGGCCACCCAAAATCGCTGGTTCGCCCACGGTCTGGACCCGTCGCTTAAATCGGTGCGACTGGCTAATTACATCGTCACCCTCCGCAAAGAACTGACCCGGCTCAGCCGAGCCTGCGGCGTCCCGCACCCCAGCCTGGTCACTCTCGATCACTTCGAGATCCTCGATGGTTGGTTGAGCGCCACCACCATCGACGAGTTGTTTCACTACCCCCCGGCCATCCGCCAACCCTCGACCCAGGATCGGCTGGCTATCGAGCAGTTGATGCTGGCCGTTAAGGTGTCGGATTAAGGATGAGGAAACAAGACGTAGGTCGGGTCGAGGTACGAGACCCGACAGTTAGGGTGTGCGTAGAAGGGTTGGGGCGACGCAGGAGACCCCACCTACGAACTAAGAGATTTAACCACAAAGGGCGCAGAGAAGGCGCAAAGAACACCAAGAAAAATCTCTGTGAACTCTGTGACTACTTTGTGTCCTCTGTGGTAAAAATCCTCCACGGACGACGCAAATTTACAGCTTGCGTAACCCGGCCAGAAAGGCATCAACCAGCTCGATGTGGTCTTCATCTAATGGTTGGCCAATTATACCGGGCAGCGCTTCGAGGATGTCGTCCCGCCGGTCCCCGACCCGCTCCACATGTTCGCCAATCGATTTCAATGCGCCGGTGAAATCCAGCAGCGCGGCTTTGGACATAGGTTCCGGGTCGTGGCCCCAGAGATAATAGTCGGCGTCGTAACCGACGACGGTCTCGATCAGCGGAAACAGTTTGGCCGGGGTATAGCTCAGCGGGCCGTGGTGCAGGTCTTCGTACAAACAGTCGCTCAGAAAGACAATCTTATCCTCAGGAATGACCACGACGCAGGCATCGGACGCATGATCGCCGCCCACGTGGGTAACCCGGCACGTAACCCCGCCCAGGTCGAACGCCAGTCCGGTGGTAAACGAGACATCGGGCAGTTTGAGCCGCAAATTGGATCGATCAGGCCATTCGGCCTTGAGCATATCACGGCAAAATTCAATCTCGGTCCCCTCTTCCACCCGCCGGTCGAGCGCTGCGTCGCTCCAATCCAGGCCAGCCATTTCGGTCATTACCTGTTGGGTTTCTTTGTAGGCAAAGATCGGCATCTCAAAAGCCGTTGTCCCAAACACGTGATCCCAATGCCAATGGGTGAGTACCAGGTAGCGTTGGTGGTGAGCCGGGCTAACCTCGGCCAACCCATCCAACAGCAGCTTAGCATGCGCCGGCGAGTTCCCGGCATCGACAATCAACGTGGCGTGTGACCCCACCACCGCTCCGAGTACGGGCCGGTCCGTTGTGGCATCGGGTCCCAGCCAGTACACGTGTTCCGAGATTTGGTTTAGGGGGGAGTGGTTCATGCGTTTACATTAACCTCGTCAGGGTACGTTTGCTCATCTTCACAACCTCACCGGAACTTCATTCCACGTACGTCCTTGTAGTACCCGCCCGGTTTTTTCTTACGCGTTCCTCCCCACTGTTTAAAGAAGAAAGACGTATTAGCAGACAGGCATTGATCGCGAATATCCGTAACCCATTCCTCTGCCATTGGCCTGGCTTTGGGGCCTGACTCCCCGCCGACAATGACCCAATCAATTCCCTGTAAGTTGAGGTTCCGCAAGGGGCCTAACAATGGTTCCAGAGACAGAAACTTAATCTTGGCTCTCGATGCTCTCAAGTGATCAATACGAAAGGTGTATTTATCATTTTCTACGCTTACTCCCATCCACACGTTTTCAGGCCATTCGATTTCTGGGTCAAGTTCCAATAGACGTTGCGAACGTTTGGTGAGCACTTGAAAATGGTGCCAATAGGCTCGTCGCATAACATCAAAAATCTTTTCAATAAAATCGAAAGGTACATCTTCATGGAAAAGGTCACTCATTGAATTGACGAAAATGACTTGAGGTTTTTTCCATTCAAGCGGACGCTCAAGCAAATGTTCATGCAAAGTCAATTTGAAGCCATTGATATAATTCGGCTGTCCCATTGCTCTCAAACGCATTGCCATCCGTTCCGCATAACAATGCTTGCATCCCGGACTAATTTTATTGCATCCCGTCAATGGATTCCAAGTAGACTCGGTCCACTCAATTCCTGAATGCGTCGCCATCGTGCTGCCCCCATACAAACCAACTCATTTGTCGTGCAACTATATTAGCACGGATGTACTAGTCTGTCTAGAGTAGCCTTCGTTGTCCATACACATCTTTGCGAGTGACTGACCGCCAAAAGTCGTGACCTAATTCGTGTTTGCTGGCAAACAGTAGCCGGTATAACGGCGCTTTTCGCCTTGAGTTACGGATCAACGGTTCAGCCCCGGTTTCGTCATCACGTAAAACTTCTACGTATCCTAAGCCTTGCAGTTTAGCTTTGTAATAGTCAATCAATTGTCGATGAATGCCAACGCGTGTTTTCTTGTTCTGCCAGTCTTGGTAAATCTTGCGCCACTCCCTGTCCCCGAAGAAGCGATCGATAATTGTTTCGTCGTCCGAATTGTAACAAATCTCCAAATTCCGAGTTAGGCCATTCTGCGAATAGTGGATTATTAAGTCCATCCTTCCGACTTGCGCTAAAGTAGCTACGGTATTCCATTCCAGTTCTAACCCTTCGGGATCGAGAAAAGCCAAATTAATTGAAGGCCACTTTCCCTTGATAAACGAGCGATCGATTTGGATAATTTGGTTGACAATCGTCTGGACATGCGTATTGCTATCGCCGACAAGATAATGAATACGGGCCGCGCTTTGGGAAGCACTGCATCTTTCCTTTAATACCTCAATATTGTTTGGGTCAGCGTCAACGAAATAATAGTCGGTAAAGGGGTGTTCTGTGGTAAGAGCCAGCAGCGGCGAACCCAGATAAAATTCACTCGTCTGATTAATAACGCATTTACCTGGCCCGGAGAACAAATCTATATAGTTTCTTCTTCGCCAAGGTTTATTCCGCATTGAAGTTTCAAACATATCGATATAACGCTTCAGGTAGTAAAGTTTTTCGGTGACCCATTTGCCTGAGGTTCTGGTCGATAGACCATCGTCTTCTGGTATTAGATAGTTCTTCATGCTTTTTCTCACTTTTTGTCCTCATCGTCAGGCTCAACGCCCACGTCGACCTCCGACTCCGCCGGCTCCGGCGGGGCCGGCTCGACGGACGACTCCTCGCTGCGGCCGTTGCGACCGGATTGGCGTTCGATGACGATGTAGCCCCACTGCTGCATCTCGAACGAGATCTTGTGGTTGAAATGATCGAGCATTAGGTGGCCGGCGGCCATGCGCAGCCAATCGACCAGTTGGGCGAAGGCTTCGTCGCGGGCGGCCCGGCTGGATTTGCGCCGGTCGCGGCTGCTGCGGCGGGTGGCGCGGTGGGTGATGAGGTCAGCGTGCAGCCGCTTTACAGTTTCCAGGTTGGGGATGGTAAAGCGCTCTGCGGCCGGGCGGCTTTCTTCTTGGGCGATATATTTTTTCAGCAGGGCCAGCCGCTCTTTGGTCGAGCGCGGCATAAGAATGGTTTGGCTCGATTGGCGAATTTGAAAGCCCCACTCCTCCGCTTGTTCCGGGGTCTCGAACAGGGCCCCTTTGATGACGTGGTGGATTTGACGGGTTAAGCGGGTGAGTTGCGCTTCGAGCCGTTTAACCGTTTCCGAGGCAATGGTGCGTTGGCTTTCGCTGCTTTCGTAGGTTTCATACAAGGGGACGCAAATGTTAAGCATGGCGATGAGATGCCGGGTGTAGGGCGACTGTCGCTCCGGGGGCAGCGATTGATCGTAAGTCACAAAAGTCTGGGTGGTGTCGATCAGTTCGGGCCACTGTTCGGCGCTGGGGATACCGACGTGATACGGACTGTTGGCGTCGAGAAAGATGGTGTGCATGAGATATCTCCTGGTACTTGAGTTAGGAAGCAAGTTGCCACGATGAAGTTGGTAAAAGTTAGAATTATTGTAACCACTGTTCAGTTAATTGTCCATATCAACATTGAAATTTGGCGAGTGAGGGTATAGAGTGGCCTCAAATCGGGGGTTTATGGAGTTTTCGGCCTCGCTTTCTCTACAAAAGTGCTCAGCGAATGGCCCTCGATTTGATAAAGCAATCCATTAGACGGCCCGCTGTATTGGATGGTGAGCGTTATCGATGATCCGAACGGTCGGTGGTGGCGGGACAACGGAATCACGGTGAATCGAACGGACGGTGGTGACGGGACAACGGAATCAGGGTGAATCGAACGGTCGGTGGTGGCGGGACAATGGAATCACGGTGAATCGAACGGTCGGTGGTAGCGGGATAACGGAATCACGGTGAATCGAACGGCCGGTGGTGGCGGGACGACGGAATCATAATGAATCGAATAGCCGGTGGTGGCGGAACAACGGAATCATGGTGAATCGAACGGACGGCGGTGACGGGACGACGGAATCACAGTGATTCGAGTGGTCGGAGGCGACGGACGGTCTGATCGAGAGCGCGATCATACGGTCGGAGGTGACGGGCGGTTTGATCGACCGGTCGATGAGAGGGTTGATGCGCCGGGGGAAAAGAAATCGGAGCGACAAAGCTCTCGGAGCGACAAAGCTTGCTTTGTCATGGTAAGTTGATCAAAGCAAGCTTTGTCGCTCCAGGTATGGCGTGGGCCGACAGGTCGGGTTGTACCACAACGTCAATCGACCTCGACCAGTTCCACCTCTTCCATTTCATCGGCGACGGTTGAGGCGGCGCTAAATCGTTTGATGACCAGCGGCAGGAACAGGCTGGCGATGGCGGCAATCCACAGACCAATAGAAATGGGGCTGCTGAACAGATACGTCCAGTCGCCATCGCTGAGCGACATGGCTCGGCGTAGGTTGTTTTCCACCAGCGGCCCCAACACCAGCCCCAAAATCACCGAGGCCAACGGGAATTCCATTTTGTACAGGAGATAGCCCATCAGGCCGAACCCGGCCATCAGCAGGATGTCGAAAGGGCTGTTGTTGACGGAGTAGACCGCGACAAAGCTAACGGCCACCACGGCCGGCATCAGGAACCAGCCGGGCACTTTCAAAATCCGCACAAAAATACCGACCAGCGGCAGGTTGAGAATCAGCAGCAGGATGTTGCCCACGTACATCGAAGCAATCAAGCCCCAAAAGACGGTGGGATTGTTGGCAATGAAGAGGGGGCCGGGGGTGATGTTCATCCCCAGCAGCGCGCCGAGCATCACCGCCGTGGTTTCACTGCCGGGGACGCCCAGCGTGAGCAGCGGGATCATCGCCCCGTTGGCCGAGGCGTTGTTGGCGGCTTCCGGCGCCGCTACGCCGCGAATATCGCCGGTGCCAAAAGTGCCGTGGCGGTCAACCAGCCGTTGTTCGGTGGTGTAGGCCACAAAGCTGGAAATAGTGCCGCCCGCGCCGGGCAGGACGCCCACAAAAAAGCCAATGGCCGCGCCGCGAACCATCGTCCAGAACGACATGGCAAACTCTTTGGTGGTGATCATCACCCGACCCAACTTGGTAAAGACCTCTTGGTCTTGGTGGATGTTTTCGGCGTAGCGCAAGATTTCGTTGATGGCAAAAAAGCCGATGACGACGACCACAAAATCTAACCCGTCCAGCAGCTTGAGTTGGCCGAAGGTGTAACGGTCAACGGCGCTCACCGGGTCCAGACCTACCGTGGCCAGCATCAACCCGATCAGCGTGGCGATCAAGCCCTTGACCAGGTTTTTGCCCGATAAGCTGGACAGGGTGGAGAAGGCGAAGATCATCAGCGCGAAGTATTCGGCCGGGCCAAAGCGGATGGCCCATTTCGCTAGAGCCGGGGCAAACAGCATCAGCGCCACCACCGAGACCGTGCCGCCAAAAAACGAGGCGATGGCCGACATCGCCAGCGCGGGGCCGGCGCGCCCTTTTTTGGTCATGGCGTTGCCTTCCAGCGCGGTCATCACCGCCGAGGAGGTGCCGGGCACGTTGAGCAAAATGGCGCTAATCGAGTTGCCGTACTGCGAGCCGTAGTAGATGCCGGCAAACATAATCAGCGACGACTCCGGCGGTAGCCCCAGCGCATACGTCAGCGGGATCAGTACCACAATGCCGTTGACCGGGCCAATGCCGGGCAGCATCCCTACGGCGGTGCCGATGAAGGTGCCGGCCAACGCCATCATTATATTGAAGGGCGTTAGGGCTACGGCAAACCCCTGGAACAGAAAGTTGAGGATTTCCATCGACGCTTACCCCCACCATCCGCGAAAGATCAGGCCGGTGGGTAGGCTGAGACCCAGCAACATATCGAACAGGCCGTACAAAGCAGCGCTGAGGATAAACGCGCCCACCAGGCTTTTGAGCAGCGGCCCGCGAAAGATGAGGGCCAGGGCGGTGACTTCAAAGGTGGTGGCCAGCACAAAGCCAATCGGCACCATCAGGTAAGCGTAAGCGATGAAGGTGAGGGTGATCAACCCAATTCTGATCCAGGTGGCCGAACCGGGCCAGACCGGGCTGGGGTCCGGTTTGATGATGAGATACAGGCTAAGCACGCCCATCAGAATGGCCAGAATTAAAGGGAAGGCTTTGGGACCAACCGGGTCAACCATAAAGGATACCTTGAACAGGGTGGTCCGGTAGCCGTACCAGATGGCAAACAGCAGCAGAAACACGCCGGTGACGCGGTCGGTGAGATGCGATGTCATTATCCAACCTCCTTGTAGTAATAGTGTCTAACGTTGGGCATCGACAAAAGGGGGCGATGCTGTGAAAACAAATGGTGAATAGTGAATAATTAATAATTAATTGTGAACGGTAAATAAAAAAACAACTTCACAGTTCACCATTCACAATTAATTATTCACAATTTGTACTCAAAAAGTGACAGTCACTTGTAACATTTAATTCAAGTGACTGTCACCTCTATTTGTCTTGAAACGTTACTCGATCAAGCCCAGGTCTTGGCTAAGTTGGCGGAAGTTGGTAATCTGGGTGCGGACGAAGGCGTCGAAGTCAGGGCCGAGGCGGACGATCTTTTCGAGGCCGCCCTGCTGCAACTGTTCTTGCCATTCGGGCGAGTCGGCCATTTGACCGAGGGCATCGACCCAGTAGTTGTAGGCGTCGTCGCTCATACCGCCGGGGCCGTAGAAGCCACGGAAGACGATCCATTCGGCGTCGTAGCCCTGCTCTTTGGCGGTGGGCACGCCTTCGAGCTTCCCGCCCATCGGTTCATCGGTGAGGGTGGCCAGGACGCGAACTTCACCGGCTTCGAGTTGGCCGAGGACTTCGGAGACATCGCCGGGGAAGACATCGATAAAGCCGCCGAGCATGGCGGTCATGGCTTCGCCGCCGCCGTCAAAGGGGGTGTATTTGAGGGTGAGGGGGTCGATGCCGGCGGCTTGAGCCAGGACCATAACTTTCATATGGTCTTGACCGCCGATGGCGCTGCCGCCGCCAAAGTTGACCGAACCGGGGTCTTCCTTCAAAGCGGTCATCAAATCTTCCAGGGTTTGGTAGGGCGAGTCTTTGGCCACGGAGATGACGGCGAAGTCAGCGCCGACGGAGCCGATCCAGCGGACATCATCTTCGGTGAACTCGCCAAACTGGCCTTGGGCCAGCCGCAGAGTGGTGGCCGGGCTGGCCGCGACCAGCAAGTTATCGTTGTCGTTTTGTTGGGTGACGACGTTGGCAAAGGCCACCCCGCCACCGCCGCCGGCCATATTGGTCACTTTAACCGCGCCATCGACCAGGCCGATATCGCTCAACACTTGACCGGCCGAGCGACAGGTCCAGTCCCAACCGCCGCCGGGATTAGCCGGGGCGATACATTCGACCGCGCCGGGGGTGAAATCGCCGGTTGCTGCGGCCTCTTCAGCCGGAGCGGCTTCTTCGGCGGGAGCGGCTTCTTCGGCGGGGGCGGCTTCCTCAGCCGGAGCTGCCTCTTCGGCGGGAGCCGCTTCTTCTTGGGCCGGCGCTTCCTGAGCCGGGGCCGGGGGTTCTTCGGCCGGGGCGCAAGCCGCCGCCAACGCCGCGATCAGTAGGGCTATTACCATGAGTAGAAACGTCTTAGTCTTCATACTTTCCTCCTTTGGAAATGAAATGAATTGAGCCAAAACTAAAGGGGATTACCCTTTATGGCCTTCCTATTAGGGATGGCTCGGCTCTTTTGGAAATATATTTCAGGGCTAAGTTTGCCCGTAACTACCCATGGGTTTGTGAATTAACTGCCGCGTTTAAGGGAGGTAATTGGTAATTGGTAAATGGTAAATGGTAATTGGGGATTGCATAATCAATTACCATTTACCAATGACTACTCTTTGGAATCGATTAACGCATAGCCAGGAACCTGACCATTAATGGCACAATGATAAAGAGCAGCACCACGCGGGTAAAGTGAATGAGCGATACTTTGGCCGGGTCGGCCCCTTCCGCGCCGGCGATGATGCTCATACCGGTGAAGCCGCCGGGCGAAAAGCTGAATAGGGCGGTGCCAAAGGTTAAATAGCCCAACCGCGAGGCAATCCAGGCCAGGATGAAACCCACCAGCAGGTAGGTGAAGGCCCCAATCAACCCCCACATAAATACCGAAATACCGCTCTCTAACAGTTCGTGGCTAAACGTGCTGCCGACCACGACGCCAACGGCAATTTGCGCCCCTATTTCGATGGGGACAGGCATATCAAAGTGAATTTGAGTCGCGATCAGATTGTAGATGCCGCTGCCCAGCATCGCGCCCACCGCCGCGCCGCCGGGAAAGCCGATTTTCCAGGCCAGTAGCCCGCCGATGGTTCCCCAAATTGTGGTCCAAATTATTGTGTTCATAAGCCCCTAGTCTCAAGATGAAATTTTTGAAGGGCGTCACTATAACTTAGCGTACCCCATTTTAGCCATATTTTCTCCCCCTAAATGGAGGGGTTTTCTACCTACTATTGGGAAGCGTTTAGCCTCTAGCTGTCAGGGTTCAGCTAGAGGCTATCAGCTTTTTGCATATACCGGTACATGTTTGGCCATAGCGGCCGTTCGTGATCATGCAAACCGTATCCATAGGTTTAAAGCTGACGGCTGACGGCTGTTAGCTGAATGCTGCGTTATTACTCCGAGGCCGCCGCCAAGGATAGGGGCGCTTTGGCCACCAGAACCCCGTCCCGGTCGCAATACAGCCAGTCGCCCGGCTCAAACAGCGCGTCCCCAAACACCACCGGCACATCGATGGCCCCGGCCCCCGTTTTGCTGCTGCGCAAGGGCGTGACGCCGAGCGCCTTAACGCCCAGGTCGATGTCGCCGATTAGCGCCGCATCGCGAATGACGCCGTTGATGACCAGGCCGCTCCAGCCGTTGTCGCGGGCCAGGGCGGCGTTCAGATCACCCAGCAGGGCGCGCCGGGGCGACCCGCCGCCGTCAACTACTAAAATGCCGCCGTTCCCCGGCTGCTGGATAACCTGCTTCACTAATTGATTGTCCTCGTAACAAACCACGGTTCGGATTTGTCCCGCAAAGGCGGTTCGCCCGCCAAAATCCTGAAAGGGCAACGCGCAGACCCGAACAGCGTCGGGGTAGGCATCGGCCAGGTCTGGGGTGGCGAAATTAACTATCGAGGGATTGGTCATGATTGTTCACTCCTGTTTAGATTAGTTGGCGCCAACACACGCTTTTAACCACAGATTACACGAATTTCACAGATATGAAAACAAATAACCCATGCAATCTGTGTAAGCTGTGGTTTATTTTTCATCAATACTCAAGCGGGGAACTATTCAGGATTAAAAACAGTCAAAACCAGGTGAATTTTGTAAAAATAGACGACACAGTATTGATTTTACGACAGTAAGCGCTATAATTATGGCTAAGTGAGCTAGCCAAAAACTTTTGCGCTGGACTCGCTTTTTTTTTACCTAATTAGTCTTTTTCAGAAAGGAGTGTTATACCCCAAAAATGGCAATAATCGCAGAACCTAGCGATGACCCTTCTTGTTGTCGATGTTGTCTGGCACAACAGACCACACCTGCCAAACCGAATCGACCTGTCCTCTACGGCGAGGCGTTACTGACTCTTCTGTATTCAAAATTCAAACAATTTTATATGTATCGGTTCACTATTCTTTAAATGTTGAAAGGGGTTTATTATGCGTTTCTATCCTGAGTTTATTCCCCCCTTTGCTTATGAACCGACGAAAGACCGTTTTGAAATACGTCGTGTCAATAACGGCGTAGGTGAAGGCGTGATTTCTCTAGTCGATTTCAACGTAGGGGATTTAGTGTTTGTCTTTACTGGTAGTTTTTCGTCCGAGATGACGCAATTT
Source organism: Anaerolineales bacterium (assembly GCA_020634855.1). Classification (GTDB taxonomy): domain Bacteria; phylum Chloroflexota; class Anaerolineae; order 4572-78; family J111; genus JAGRBY01. The sequence continues at coordinate 394,380 of JACKAU010000007.1, read as the reverse complement.
ACGCTCACGGTCAACGAAGCCTTGCACCTGCATGACCCATTCTTGATGGGCAAAATCTTGCATTCATGTGATCCAAATTGCTATGTAGACATGCCAACGCGCTCTTTCATCGCCATTCGCCCCATCAAAGCGGGCGATTTTGTGACGATGGATTATGCCCAAACAGAACCGCATCTTTTCAAAGATTTTGTGTGCAGTTGCGGCGCAAGCAATTGCCGTGGTTTTGTGCAAGGGTATTTGGATACGATGAAAACTCCGTTCGCCGTCTTCAGCATAGCTTAGTGGCTATAACATCTTAAATAAATATCATCTAGGGCGCAGTGCTTTGGCCTGCGCCCTAGTTTTTTGTTCACTTATTCGTTATAGAGAAAGGTCAGCTATGACCCAGACAGACAAAACGCTCAACCAAGAAGAAATGCCCTTTTTGGCCAGCCTCTTGAAAGAGAAGCAACAAAGACAAACCTCGTTTCACATGCCGGGCCACAAAGGAACACTGGCTCCTCATCCCATGCTTTTAGAATATTGGGGCGGCGATGTTCAACCCGCCGATTTAGTGGAAATTATTGGGATTATTGATTATTTGCACGCGCCCAAAGACAAACTTTTAGAAGCTCAAAAGCTTGCCGCGCAATCTCATGAGGTTGACCAAACCTTTTTTTTAATTAATGGCTCAACCGTGGGCAATATTACTAGTATTATGGGGACGGCTTTCGATGGGGAAAAGGTCATTATGCCGCGGGCGTCTCACCGTTCAGTTTATGGAGGCGTGGTCCTTAGTGGGGCTATTCCCGTTTATGTGCCGCCCGATTATCATCCCCAGGTCGGCTTCCCTTTGGCCACCGATACCCAGGTTGTGGCCCGGTTATTCCAAGAACATCAGATCAGAGCCATTCACGTCACCTCACCTAATTACTATGGCTATCTGTCAGATGTGCAGCAATTGGCTGAAATGGCCCATGCCCACGGCGCGATGATGCTTGTTGATGAAGCTCACGGCTCCCATTTGGCTTTCCATGAGGCTTTACCCCACAGCGCCACCCAATTAGGGGCCGATGTCATTGTCCAAAGTACCCACAAAACCCAGGGTGCCTTAACGCAATGTAGTATGCTCCACCTCAATCATGGCCGGGTCAATGCGGCGCGGATTGCCCAAATTTTGGGTTTGTTGCAAACCTCCTCGCCTAGTTCAATTTTGCTGGCTTCTTTGGATGCCGCCCGTCAATTTATGGCCACTCAAGGTCGAGCCTTGCTAGAGGACGTCTATCAACTTTCCGTCATGGCGCGTGAAGCCATCCGCCAGATTGACGGTTTATGGTGTTATGGGGAAGATTTGCTCGGTTCACATGGCGTTTTTAATTATGATCCCACTAAATTGGTGATTCGCGTCAGTGATACCGGTTGGAATGGCTTTGAGTTCTATCAATTGCTCCGCAAAGAATACGGGATTGATGGGGAATTTTCAGACCTCAAGCATGTGATTTGCTCTTTAACCATTGGCGATACCGAACTCAGCGTGATGAAATTGCTCAATGCGCTAAAATCCATTAGCGAGAAACCATCGGGTAAGCCTGTGTCCGATTATGAAGTGCCCCCTCCTTCTACTTTACCTGAAATGGCCCTGAGTCCGCGTGAAGCCTATTTTATCCCGTCCAAACCGGTACGGCTGGATACTGCTATTGGTCAAATTTGCGCCGATAATATCATCCCTTATCCGCCGGGTATTCCTTTACTCGTCCCCGGTGAAGTTATCAACCAAGATACAGTGGACTATTTGCGCTTTATCATGCGTATGGGTGGGGGCGTGGTCGGCCCCGAAGATAAGAGTTTAGAGACCATTCGGGTCATTACCTAATGTATAATAGGGTCGCATCAAATAGAACACAGGCGAGGAAAAAAATGAAAATTGTGATCCCTGATGATTACCAACACGCGGTTCAAACGCTGGACTGTTTCCGGCTGCTGGACGAGTTTAAGGTACAGCTTTATCACGATACGGTGACCGACCTCGATGAACTGGCCCGCCGTTTTGCCCCGGCCGATGCGCTGGTGCTGACCCGCGAACGCACCCGCATCACCGAGCCGCTGCTGGCTCGCCTGCCCCATCTGAAACTCATCAGCCAGACCGGGAAAGTCGCCGGTCATGTGGATGTGGCGGCCTGCACCCGGCGCGGTATCGCCATTACCGAAGGGTTCGGTTCGCCGGTCGCCACGGCCGAGTTGGCCTGGGCGCTGATTATGGCCGCGATGCGAGGGCTGGCGCCGGCGGTCAACGGGATGCGGGCCGGTCACTGGCAAACCAACATCGGCGATTGTCTGGAGGGCAAAACGCTGGGCATTTGGGGCTACGGTAAAATCGGGCGGCGGGTGGCGCGGTACGGCGCGGCCTTTGGGATGGACGTGCTGGTCTGGGGCAGCGAGTCGTCGCGGCAGCAGGCGCAGGCCGATGGCTTTAAGGCTGCTGTTGATCAGACGTCGTTCTTTGCCGACAGCGATGTGCTGTCGCTACATTTGCGGTTGAATGCGGCCACCACCGGATTGGTCCGCTATGAGGATTTGACGCAGATGAAGCCTTCGGCGCTCTTCGTAAACACCAGCCGGGCCGGTCTGGTTGAAGCCGGCGTACTGCAACGGGCGCTCACCGAGGGTCGTCCCGGCCGCGCCGCGCTGGATGTGTATGAGCAAGAGCCGATTTACGATCCCAACTATTGGGCGCTGACCATGCCCAACGTGCTGTGTACGCCTCACCTGGGGTATGTAGAAAGACGCGGCTATGAGTATTATTTTGGCGTGGCTTTTCAAAATGTGGTCAATTTTTTCCAGGGTCAGCCGGAGAATGTGAAGAACCCGGAAGTGTTGGGGGAGTAGGAGGTCTTCGCGTCTTACTTCACCAGTCCTAGCCGGATGGCTTTAACTGCGGCTTGGGTGCGGTCTGAGACATCGAGCTTTTTGAAGATGGTTTGCAGGTAACTTTTGACCGTGGCCGGACTGAGCACCAGCGTGTGAGCGATACCGTGGTTGGTCAACCCTTCCACCAGCAAGCGCAGGACATCCATTTCGCGAGGGGTCAGCGGCTCCAGCAGCAGCGGCGCTTCGTCCGGCTGGCTTTCCGGGGCGTCATCCAGATTACGCAAGACGTTCTGCAAAAATTCACGATCCACCCGCGACTCGCCTCTGGCTACGGCGCGTACTGTGGTCAGCAGTTCTTCGCGGGGGATGTCTTTCAGTACAAAGCCGGCGGCGCCACCGGCCAGGGCGCGCAGCAGGTAAGCCGTACTGCGGTAAGTGGTGATGATAATAACACGCGTAGTTAGATTCAAGCTATTGATGGCTTGCAAGGCGTCCAGGCCATCCATATCCGGCATGCGAATATCCATTAGGACGACATCGGGATTTAATCGTTTAAATTGGTTGATAGCTTCATGTCCACTGCCAGCCTGGCCCACCACCTGAATATCGGGCGCGGTGAGCATACTTTGCAAGCCCTCACGCACCATCGGGTGGTCATCAACAATTAACACCTTGATTTGTTTGTGGCTCGCCTCGCTCATTTTTCCTCCACAGCGTACAGGGGGATGTAGGCTGTAATTTTTGTGCCTTCGTCCGGTCGGCTTTTGATATTTAGGTCGCCGCCCAGTAACATAGCTCGTTCCCGCATGCCGGTCAGTCCGAAATGGGTGCTGCCGTTGGTTTGCCCGACCTCTTTGAGGTTAAAGCCGCGGCCCCAATCTTGGACTTCTAACACCAGATTGGGCCGATTGAGGTACAGCGAAACCCGCACCCGGTTGGGATGGGCGTATTTGCGGGCATTGGTCAGGGCTTCTTGGGCAATGCGAAAGATGGCCGTTTCCAGGGTCGGGTTAAGTTTAATCCGTTCTAAATCAGCCACAAATTCAAGCTGCCATTGTTCCAGTTCGGCCAGCTCGGTGGCGTATTGGCGCAGGCCGGATATCAGGCCAAAATCTTCCAACGTAGCCGGGCGCAGTTCAGATACGACCCAACGGGCTTCTTTGATGGCTTCGCGCAGGCGGGCTTGACCGATGCGTAACTCGAGTTGGGCTTGGGGGTTGGGATCGGCGGTGAGCGCGGCCAGGGTGTCGAAGTGCATGTTGGCGCTCAAGAGCAGTTGGGTCAGGCCGTCGTGTAAATCCAGGCCGATGAGGCGTCGTTCTTCTTCCTGAACTTCGGCCAGCTTTTCGGCCAGGGTTCGCAGCCGCGTTTCGCGCAGGGCCAGCCCTTCGTACAACCGGGCGTTTTCCAGAGCAATGGCGGCCTGGTCTGAGAGCAGTTGCAAAATGCGCAGATTGTCTTGGCTAAATGAATCGCGGTCATGCAATGAAACATCCATAACCCCGGCCACCCGTTCGCCCTGCTTAAGGGGAAAAGCGGCCACAGCTTTGATGCCCCATGAACGCGCCCGAGGAGTGGTGTACAAGGGATGGTTTTGAGCCTGATTGATCACTTGAGGCTGGCCGGTTTGGGCGGCGGTAGCAATAACGCCTTCTTCGCGGGGCATGCGGAGCGGGCGAGCGTCTACGGTCTCGGCGGTGGCGCTGGCGGCGAATTGAAGCTGGTCGCGGCTGTAGACAAAAATACGAACATTAGCGGCGGCAACCAAGCGCAGGGCGCTGGAGGCGATGGTATCCAACACCTGTTCCGGGTCGAGGGTGCCGGTCAGTTGCAAACTTACCTGGCGGAGGGCTTCCAATTCCAAGAGACGCTCGGTGAGGTGACGCTCACGCACATCTAAATCAACCATCATAACATTGAACGCCTGAGCTAGTTGACTCAACTCATCCTGACCGGACAGGTTGACCGGGGCTGACAGATCGCCCTGCGCCACGCGATCGGCGCCACGGGTCAGGGCCACAATGCCGGTATCGAGCCGGCGCAGGAGAGGCCAGGTGACCGTCCCGGCCAGCACGGAGGCAATAATGGCTACGAAGAGACTGCTGCCGACAGTCAGATCGATAGCGGTGGCCAGTTGCTGTTGGGTGGCGGCCAGATTTTGGGCGGCGTGGGGTTGAATTTGACCCACCAGTACCTCGTCGCCGGCTTGATACAGCATTTCGGCAAAGGTGGCAAACTGCTGTTGTTGCCGATCACGCCCACGCATCAACAGAGTACCCGTAATCTTGATCTGATTGAACAGATTGCCGATGTAGTCGCTCCAAAATTGTTCTTCTGAAGTTTGGACGAGCGATGCAAAGATGTTATGGTGATGCTGAAAACCAATGACGCCTTCATCAAATCGCACCAACTCGGCCGGATCCGGTGAGGCCAGATAAGAGGCAACCGCCAGCGACATTTCGTTAAGATATTCTTGCATACCGCTAACGGCGTTTTGATAAAGGGAATCGTCTTCGGGGCGGGCCACTCGGACTTGGTGAGCCAAAAACGCATTCAGTTTAACCTCGGCATCCTCAATGTGCAGCAACGATAGATCTTGGGCGTCGCGCAATCGAATCAGATCGGCGGCTATGGCGTCGGCTTGTTGTTGGGTTTCCGCCAAGTCCGTGGCCCAAAGTTGTTCTTGAGCGGAGGCAACGCTGCGGTTGTAGAGATCTATATCAGCCGCAAAATTTTGTAGCAGATCTCTAAACTGCCTTTTAATACCGGGTTCTCCCTCCATTAAATAGCGATACAGCGCCGCCTCTGAGTCGCGCAGACGAGCCTGCATCTGCACGGCCAGCAATTGATCGTCCACATTGGCGGCCATTGTCGGCAGCGCGCCGGTTATGGTGTGCGCCAAAAAAATCAAGGCCAGTAAGTTGACCAGTAGCGCCAGCCCCAAAAACAACACCAAGAGCAACAAACTTTTTCTGATGCGCATCTTTGCCATCCTAATTTTTTGTCTATAGCGCCTTTAGCATTAAATCCTATTTGGTTCCGGCTTGTCAGGGTTATGGACTAGACGATTTGTGGCTCAGGTTGTAGCTCGACCACTGGCGGCTGAAATCGGGGGAAGAAGGCCTTAAATGTGCTGCCCTGACCCGGTTTACTTTTGACCGACAGGCCCCCCTGGTTTTGCTGAACAATTCCCAAACAACTCGATAACCCCAATCCGGTACCCTGCCCAACCTGTTTTGTGGTAAAGAAAGGCTCAAAAATATGGGGCAATATCTCCTGACTGATCCCGATACCCGTGTCGGTCACGATCAATACGATATAATCACCGGGAAAAATCTTGGTTGGCCAACTGACAAGAGGTTGATTGAGGGTGATATTGGCGGTTTCAATCACCACTTTGCCCCCATTAGGCAAGGCATCGCGGGCGTTGAGGACCAGATTAAACAGGAGTTGCTCAATCTGGCCCGAATCTATTTTTATCAAGCCCAATTCTGGCGCAGTGATTAGATTCAGTTCAACGGTTTCGGGAAATAATTGATGTAAGGTTGTGTCTAAGCTGAGGATCAAATCGTTCAGGTTAAAGGGTCTGGGATGGATCACCTGATGGCGGGCGAAGGTCAATAGTTGCCGAACCAATGAGGCGGCCCGTTGAGCGGTTTCTTCAACCGTTTGCAAATCTTGGTGCGCCGTTTGGTCAGCCGGTAATGTTGCTCTGACCAGGTTCACATTGCCCAAGATGGTCGTTAACATATTGTTGAAATTGTGAGCCACGCCGGCGGCCAATTGGCCGACGGTTTCCATCTTTTGGACTTGGCGTAGTTGCTCTTCTAATTGCCGGCTCTGGCTGACATCACGAAAAACTAACACCCCCCCCATAATTTCATTTGACTCATCTCTGATGGGAGTGGCGATATCTTCCACCAGTCTTGTGCTGTTATCTTTGGCTACCAAGAGAGTCGGGCCATCGAAATGGGCTGCCTCGTTTGTCTGGAGGGCTTTAGCCAGGGGGTTCATCGCTGGGGCGCCCGTGGTTTCGTCAACGATATTGAGAAATTCGGTCACATCTTTACCGCTGGCCTCGGCCAGCGTCCAACCAGTCAACGCCTGCGCTACCGGATTTAAATAGATGATTTTGCCGTCGGCATCGGTGGTCAGCACGGCGTCGCCGATACTTTCGAGCGTAGCGGCCAGCCAGCGTTCCTGATTTTTTAATTTTCGTTCCAAATTGTGCATGTGGAGGGCCATCTCAATGGCAATGTGTAGCTCTTTTTCGGCAAAGGGTTTGAGAATGTAACCAAAAGGCCCGGTTAGTTTGGCTCGTTGGATGGTCTCTTCATCGGCATGGGCCGTGAGATAGACCACCGGAATGTCAAAATGGGTTTGAATCTGGGCCGCGGCCGTGATTCCATCCAACTCACCCTTTAACCTGATGTCCATCAGCACCAAATCAGGCTTTAGCTCGGTAGCTTTCTGAATCGCCTCCTCCCCGGACGGGGCAGTCGCCAACGCATCGTAGCCTAACCCTCTTAAGGTTTGTTGAATATCTTTGGCGATGATGGTTTTATCTTCAACCACGAGAATTTGGGCTGAGGACATGCTTATATCTCCTTACGTTCAAAGTGACCGCTAAGGCCTGAGAGGTAGCCCGAACCTAATGATCTTAGCCGGGAAAAACCATCTCAAACGAGGCTCCTTGATGGTGGTCAAGACCCGTCTCGTTTCGATTAAGTTCGATGATCCCATCAAGTTCATCGGTCACCAAAGCGTTCACCAATTGTAAACCCAAGGTTTCGGTCTGACGAAAATCCAAGTGGGCCGGAAAACCGACGCCATTATCACGGATCGTCAGCCTGATTTGGCTCTCGTTAACCGGCCACAGTTCGACGTGAATTATACCCGTCTGGCCATCCGGCGGGGGAAAGGCATATTTTAGGGCGTTAGAGACCAACTCCCCGATAATCAAACCGCAGGCGATGGCCCGATCAAGGTCTAACAGCGTCTCTTTCAGGTCGAGTTGTATCTCAATATCAGGCGATTGCCCCCCATAGACACTCAACAGGTAGTGGGTCAATTGCCGCACATAGCGGGCAAAGTCGATCTGGGCCAGGTCTTGCGATAGATACAAGGTTTCATGGACCAAGGCCATGGCTCTGATCCGGTGCTGGCTCTCTTGAAAGAGAGCCTGTGTTTCGGTATCTTGAATATAACTGGCTTGCAACTTGAGCAAGCTGGAGATGATTTGCAAATTGTTTTTAACCCGGTGATGAATCTCTTTTAACAAGGCTTCTTTCTCTTTGAGCGAGGCCCGGAGTTGGGTCTCGGCCTGCTTGCGTTCGCTAATGTCCCGTGCAATGACAGAAGCACCGACAATGTGGCCGTTGGTATCTTTGATGGGCGATACCGCTAAGGCGACGTGGATTGACGACCCATCTTTCCGGATTCGCACTGTTTCATATTGTTCAGTGACTTCTCCTTGCCGGATCTTTTGCATAATTTGCGGGGTTTCATCAGGCTGGTTGGGCGGGACGAGCAGAGAAACCGATTGGCCCTTGACCTCATCGACAGTATAACCATAAATTCTTTCTGCCCCTCGATTCCAACTGGTGATGATACCGTCGAGGTTTTTGCCAATAATAGCCACATCAGAGGACTCGACAATGGCGGCCAATTGAGCCTGTTCGGCTTCAATCTGCTTCCGCTTGGTTATATCACGGATAGCACTCGAAACCAATAGGCCATCTTCTGTTTCCAAGGTACTTAGGCTAACCTCAATAGGAAACGTCTCGCCATCCTGGCGTAAGCCGTATAGCTCCAGCCCCCGGCCCATTGATCGCGTTTGAGGCGCCATAAAATAATTCTGCCGATGTTTGATATGGCTCAGTCGGAACTGTTCAGGAAGTAACATCTCCACCGATTGCCCCAACAACTGATCTCGCTTGTACCCAAATAACTCCTCCGTTTGGGCGTTGACCAGTACAATCTGTCCGTCCTGATTGACAATCACCATCGCATCTGGGGCAGATTCCAGAAGTCCCTGGAACTTTTCTTGGCTCCGTTTGCGCTCAGTCACATCTCGAATGACGGCAATGACGATCGCCTCTTCAGAACTCTCTAGCGGACTCAACATGATATCTACGGCCAGCTCAGTTCCGTCTTTGCGTCGCCCAAACAACTCCAGACCGGCCCCCATTGGTCGCAAGCGAGCCTCGATCATATAGCCGAGGCGATAAGCCACGTGTTGTTTCCGGAAACGTTCCGGCAAGAGCAGTTCCAATGGTTGGCCTAACAACTCGGCCCGACTATAGCCAAACATCGTCTCGGCTTGGGCGTTGAGCCGGGCGATATAGCCTTGGCTATCGACCACAATGATGGCATCCGGGGCATACTCAAAAAGACCGTGCAGGAGGGCTTCACTTTCGGCCTGGGCTGGTTTTGCTGCTTGTGGCTCATCGAACAAGCTAGGTGATTCCTGGTCAGTTGTTGGTTGAGGTGGATTTGATTTTGAAAGAGAGTGTTTGGCGACATTCATTTTAAGCTTCTTGCTTTTGACCTTTTTGAGCTAGAATTGAATGGCGAAAATTGGCAGATGAGGGGAGAGGAAAAATAGAAACAGATTTTTATCTTTTCGTGCGATTATGTTACCTTAGTCGATAACTCTTGTCAATAGCCGCCATATTTGGGGGCGCCATTCAGTTATGGGGTGCCCCAATTCTGAAGTACACCTGTTGTGGACTGGGGTGATGTTGTTGGAATGGGGTCTGAAGATAAAAAATACCCCTAAACTGTTAACAGCTTAGGGGTATGTGAGTCATTCCAATGCCGATTGGTTAGGGGATACGCAGCTTTTGACCGGGGTGAATGAGATTGGGGTTTTTGATTTGATCTTTATTGGCCTCAAAAATCTCCGGCCAGCGACCGGCATTGCCGTAGACTTCTAAAGCAATTTTGCTTAAACTGTCACCGGGTTTAACTTCATAAATCCGTGCGGCGGTCGCTTGAACCGGCGTCGGGGCTGTCGCCGGTTTAGACTCAACTTTAGCCGGTTCAGCTTTGGGAACGGCCATGGTGGGTTTGGTATCGGCTTCTTGTTTCTTGCGAGCTTCCTCGGCGGCTTTGGCCTTGGCTTCGGCTTCAGCCTTAGCTTTAGCTTCGGCCTCTTGTTTCTTGCGGGCTTCCTCAGCCGCCTTAGCTTCGGCCTCAGCCTTGGCTTTAGCTTCGGCTTCCTGTTTCTTACGCGCTTCCTCAGCGGCTTTTGCTTCTGCTTCGGCCTTGGCTTTCGCCTCGGCTTCCTGTTTTTTACGAGCTTCCTCGGTGGCTTTGGCTTCGGCTTCTTGTTTCTTGCGGGCTTCCTCAGCCGCTTTAGCCTTGGCTTCGGCTTCTTGTTTCTTGCGGGCTTCCTCAGCAGCTTTGGTCTTCGCTTCGGCTTCGGCCCTGGCTTTAGCGTCGTCAGCCCGCTGCTGCTTGTCAGCATCGGTCGCTTTGAGCGCTGTTCTGACCGAGTCTAAAATGGCGATCTCTTTTTTGCTGACATCGCTGCCCAACCCAAATAACCCTTCGCCGGTTTCCTCGGCGAATTTCTGACCAATCGCCAGCAAAAACTCTCGGATGGCGTCCGCGTCCGGCGGATCGACCTTTTTTTCAAGCAGCGAGCCGATTTGTTCTAGTTTCTGTCGGGCTTGATCTTGGGTGGTAGCGCTGTCAATCTTCGGATCTTCATTGTAGTCTAACACCTCTTTGACTAGAGGGTTGGTCGTTTTGTATTCGGACAACACTTTATCCAAAATATGCTGGTATCGCTTGCCGACCAGACCGCCGCCGCCGGCCCGGTAACTGGTTAACATCGCTTCGACCCACTGCGGCGATGTTTTGAGTAAATCCCATTCCGCTTGTTTTAGAGTTGACTTGGTTGTCATTATCGAGAAATCTCCTTTTGGTTAAAAATTGATGCATAACCATTAAATAAAGCTGTGGCTCAACTAATAGGTCAATTCTTAGTTAGCCGATAATTCCGGCCGAGTATTATACCGACCGTTCGAATCTTTGTTGGCCTCCTTCAATTTCACCGTTTCATCATGAAAGAAAACCGTGCGGATGGGGAAGGGAATGTTGATTTCGTTCTCATCGAGCTTCTGTTTAATGGTCGAGATCACCCGATCTTGCACGGCCAGCACCTCGGCTTTTTGCGGCTTAGTCCACCACCGAGCGCGAAGGTTGACGCTGGATGCATCAAGGGCCACGGTTAATATATCCGGCGCGGGGTTCGACAACACGCCATCCGTATTGTGCAGCACATCGAGCATAATCTGCCGCGCCTTCTCAATATCATCTTCATAACCGATGCCCACATCGTATTCGGAGCGGCGGCATTGATGGGCGGTATTGACCGTGACCGAGTCGGTAAACAACTCGGCATTGGGAATAACGACCCGGCGTCCATCGTAGGTCTTGATAATCGTCGCCCGCGTTTCTATTTCGGTAACCGTCCCTTCGTAGTCGCCGAAGACAATTTGATCGCCAATTTTAAAGGGCCGGGTTAAGAGGATGAGAATTCCGGCCAAGAAGTTTTGAGCAATGTCTCGAAAAGCAAAGCCGATTGCGATGCTGCTGATGCCCAGGAGTTGAATGAGTTGACCCGGATTAAATGAAGGGATAACAATCGATAGGGCCACTAATGCCCCAAAAAAGATAACCAACCATCGGGACAAACGACCCATCAATAAACTCGCGCTGTGAGACAAACCCGATCGCCGGCCCACTTGATTGATAATCTTTTTCACCCAGGTAGCAATGAATAAGAAAAGCACCAACACTATAGCGGCAATAACCACATTGGGCAAAGCTGCAATAAACCCGTTAATCATCTCGTTGATTTTAGTAATTGCGGCTGAGATATTGACATCCATGGTTCCGTTAATCTCCTTTGTTGTCAGGATTCGACAAATATCTTATTAGAGGATGTTGTTCTGGTGGTTCAATAAACAGCTTAGCAAAGTTAGTTCGTTCTGACTAGACGTCGTTGGGTGATGTTGGGTAAGTAAGGTGAGTTATCTGAGTTCGCCCACATGGGCTAAGGAGGTATGAATTATGAGGTATGAATGATGAATTAGGAAGCAGAAGCGAGAGAAATACCGGGCAGGGGGTTAAAAAGGGCGGCTAATTCCTGGGTCATAGTTCCTGACCCCTAATCTCTGATTTCTCACCAGCCGACGGCGTTTTCGATGTGGTTGATCTGTGGCGGTTTCTGGTCTAACTGCACCGCTGCGATATCGATGCGCCATTGTGGGTGTGACGGCTGCACGTGTTGGATGTAGCTGTGAGCCAGCTCGATGAGACGGGCTTGCTTGTTAGGGGTGACACTCTCTTCCGGCGAGCCGTAGCGCTGCCCGCGCCGGGTGCGCACCTCGACGAAGATCAGGGTGTCGCCTTGCTCCATGACGATGTCCAACTCGCCGATGGGGCAGCGCCAGTTGCGGTCGAGGATGCGGAAGCCGAGCCGGGTGAAATAGGCAGCGGCGATCTCCTCGCCGCGCCGGCCGGTTTGCTGGCGTCGATCCATCGCGGGCTAGCCGATAATCTTGCGGATGTGAGGTGGGGGGGTGATCGGCGCGTCGGCCCAGGCGATGGCGGCCAGCAATCTCGCTTGCGCCTCGGCTAAACCGGCCGCATCGTTGGCGTGGATAGTCAGCAGCGGATCGCCTGCGGCCAATTGATCGCCGACTTTAGCGTGGTGAACAATACCGACGCTGTAGTCGATGGGATCGCCTTTTTTGGTGCGCCCGCCGCCCAGCATCACCCCGGTTTTGCCCACCTCGGCGGCATCGATGGCGGCGATGAACCCGCCGCGCGGCGCGGCCACCGTTTCAACCAGCGGGGCCTGGGGCAGCCGCTCAGGATTATCGATGACGGCTCTATCGCCACCCTGGGCTGTGATCCACTCGACAAATTTGGCCCAGGCCGCGCCGTTGGCCAGCGCCTGCGCCAACATCGATTCGGCCGCTTCGAAGTTAGGAGCCTTGTCCGCCAGCTCGATCATTTTGCCGGCCACAGCCAGGCAGTGTTCGCGAAAATCGGCCGGGCCGCCGCCATGTAGGGTCTCGATGGCCTCTTTGACCTCCAGCGCGTTACCGACCGCGTTGCCCAACGGCTGGTCCATATCGGCGATAATCGCGGCCACCTTGCGCCCAACGCCGCGCCCAATTTCAACCATCAACTCGGCCAACGCCACGGCTTCGGCTTCGGTCTTCATAAACGCGCCCTGACCGACCTTCACATCCAGCACGATGGCATCCGCACCGGCGGCAATTTTCTTGCTCATGATGCTGGCTGCAATCAGCGGCAGGCTTTCCACAGTGGCGGTCACATCCCGCAGCGCGTAGAATTTGCCGTCGGCGGGAGCTAAATCGGCGCTCTGGCCGGAGAGGACAATACCGTGCTGCTTGAGCATGGCCATAAACTCTGCGGTCGACAGGCTTACTTTGAAGCCTTTAATCGATTCCAGCTTATCGATGGTTCCACCGGAAAAACCCAAGCCGCGCCCACTCATCTTGCCGACCGGCAGCCCTTGCGAGGCCACCAGCGGAGCCACCACCAACGACGTCTTATCGCCCACCCCGCCGGTCGAGTGTTTATCGACCACAAACGGAGCGATGTTGTGCAGATCGAGCGTGTCGCCGGTGTTGGCCATGTGCAGCGTCAGAGCCGTCGCTTCGGCGTTGGTCATGCCTTGCAAGTACACGGCCATACAAAAAGCGCTGGCCTGGTAATCGTGGATATCTCCATTCGTATAGCCCTCGACGAAGAATTTCAGTTCGTCGCTGGTTAGTTCCTCTCGGTCTCGTTTTTTGGCGATGATGTCTACGGCGCGCATGGGTTTTTCCTTTCCAGAGGGGGGCGAGTAAGGGAAAAGCAGTTACTGCCTACTCCGTACTGCCTACTCCCTACTCCATAATTTGTGTTCGAAAACTGGTTCCGGCCGGCGGGGCGGCGAGATCCAGCGTGTCGGCGATGGTGGCGGCCAAGTCGGCGAACGTTTCTCGCACGCCGATGTTGACCCCTTGGCGTGTGGATTTGCCCGTAAGCAGCACCGGCACGTACTCGCGAGAGTGATCGGTGCTGGGCGTGGTCGGGTCGTTGCCGTGGTCGGCGGTGATGACCAGTACGTCGTCGTCGGCCAGAGCGTCGAGGATCTCCGGCAGCCGCCGGTCGAATTCGGCCAAAGCGTTGGCGTACCCGTCCGGGTTGTTGCGATGGCCGAACTGAGCGTCGAAATCGACCAGGTTGGTGAAGATAAGGCCACGCTCGCGACGGCTGCGTATCGCGGCCAAGGTCTGGTCGACGCCGTCCATATTGTCTATGGTGTGGACGGCATCGGTGACGCCTTGGCCGTCAAAAATATCCTCGATCTTGCCGACCGCAAAGACCATCAAGCCCGCTTCCTTCATTATATCTAGCAACGTTGGCTCGGGCGGCGCCACCGAAAAATCGTGGCGGTTGGGGGTCCGCTGAAAGTGGCCGGGCGTCCCAACAAAAGGCCGGGCGATGACCCGGCTGACCTCATGCTCGCCACGCAAAATCTCGCGGGCCGTCCGGCAGATATCATACAGTTTGTCGACTGGAATAATCTCTTCGTGGGCGGCAATCTGGAAGACGCTGTCGCCGGAAGTGTAGACGATCGGCTTGCCGGTTTTGACATGTTCCTCGCCCAACTCCTCGATGATGACTGTGCCGGAGGCGGGGTAGTTGCCCAGCCAGCCGCGGCCAATCGCCGCGCTGAAGCGATCCATGACCTCCGGCGGGAAGCCGTCGGGATAGGTGGGGAACGGACGCATGAGTTGAATGCCCATCAACTCCCAATGGCCGGTGGTGGTGTCTTTACCGGCCGACACCTCAGCCAGTTTGCCGTAGGCCGCGATTGGCTCAACTTGGGGGACGACGCCTTCCAAAATCGCGATGTTGGCCAGTCCCAGCGCCTCCAAATGTGGCACCTCCAAGCCGCCGACGACGCGGGCCATATTGCCCAGCGTATGGCTGCCGACATCGCCAAAGTCCGCCGCATCGGGCAGTTCACCGATGCCCACGCTATCGAGTACGATGACAATAAATCGATTGACCGGCATAGCCTACTTCCTTTCGAGTTTATGGAGTTTGTGGAGTTCGTAGAGTTGGTAGAGTTGGTAGAGTTTTAGAGCGAGATAGATTTCCAAACTCCATAAACGCTACAAACTCCATAAACGCTACAAACTCCATAAACGCTACAAACTCTTAATGTAAAGATAAGTCTTTAAAACAACCATGTCAAATCATCATCAACTTTGCGGGCTGCTCATTGACAACTATGGCTACTTATGTTATAGTCAAGTTGTTATGTAATGTTATTATGTTAATTGATAACGATCACCCTACGCTTACCATTCGGTAGCTTCATTAACAACTCTATGTCAACGCTGCAACGGGTCGATGAACTAAATACGCTAACGCGGGCTAAATATCCCATTATGTATATTGTTTCCTGGGAAGAGCGGCGCGTTGAAGATATCCTACGGCAGGTGGCCATTGAACGCCGCAAAAAGCTGTATGGTTGGACGCTGACGAGCGGTATCGTGCCGCTTGATGTGGTGCAGACGGACTCGATTGATCCGGCTACACGCGACCCGCTTAATGCGCTCGATTTTGTGGCGAATTCTCGTGAAGCCGCCATTTTTGTCTTGAAAGATTTCCATCCATTTTTGGATAAAGAGCGAGGCGGTCACGATCATCCGGTGATTGTCCGCCGGCTGCGCGATATTACCAACGAGCTTAAAGAGAGCCGCAAAACGCTGGTGATTCTGTCGCCGGTGCTTCGCTTTCCGCCGGATCTGGAAAAGGATATCACCGTCTTGGATTATTCACTGCCGACGCTGGATGAATTGGAGGTTTCGCTCGATCGGGTCGTTCGGTCGGCGCGGGAGATTGCCGGCGTGCAGATTAAAATGCGCAGTGAAGAGCGTGAGCGAGTGCTGAAGGCGGCGCGAGGTCTGACCTGCTTGGAAGCGGAGAATGTCTTTGCCAAAAGTTTGGTGATGGGGCGTAAGCTGGATTTGGGCGTGATCATCGCCGAGAAAGAGCAGTTGATTAGCCGCTCGCAGGTGTTAGAGTATTACGAAACGGTCGATGGCTTTTCTAATGTGGGCGGTCTAGGTTTGGTGAAGCAGTGGCTGCGCAAGCGTGGTAACGCCTTTACCGAGAAGGCCCGTCGCTTCGGGTTACCGGAGCCAAAAGGACTACTGCTGTTAGGCGTGCAGGGGGCCGGGAAGAGTTTGCTGGCCAAGGCGGTAGCCAGTCAATGGCAGCTACCACTACTGCGCCTTGATCTGGGCCGTGTTTTTAGTGAGTTGGTCGGCTCCTCCGAGCAAAATATGCGGCAGGCGTTGCGATTGGCCGAAAATGTGGCCCCATGCGTCTTGTGGCTCGATGAGATCGAAAAGGGTTTGGCCGGTTCCAGCGGCTCCGGCAATTCCGATGCCGGAACCTCGGCGCGGGTGTTTGGCAGCTTGTTGACTTGGATGCAGGAAAAGACATCGCCGGTGTTTGTCATCGGGACGGCTAACGATATTTCAGCCCTGCCGCCGGAAGTATTGCGCAAGGGCCGCTTCGACGAGATATTTTTTGTAGATTTGCCACAGCTCCAGGAACGCCGCGAGATATTTGTCATCCATCTGGCCCGGCGGGGTCGCGACGCGCTGAATTACGATTTGAACGGTCTGGCGGTGGCCACTGAAGGTTTTAGTGGGGCGGAGATTGAACAGGTTATTATTGATGGGCTGTATGACGCCTTTGAAAACGACCGAGAGCTTAGCAGCGAAGACCTGTTTGTTAACATCGAGAACACGATACCGCTGTCTCAAACGATGGAAACCAAAATCACAGCGCTGCGGCAGTGGGCGCGCAAGCACGCTCGACCCGCGTCTGACCCGCCGGAACCACAGCCGCTGCTGCCGTCTCAAAACGGTCTGCGGCAGATGGAACTGGGGTGAGTTGGCAAATTGATAATTGACAATTGATAATTGATAATTGGTAAATAGTGACTGGTTAATCACAACTACCATTCGCCCAACTGACCACTGACCAACCAACCAACCAACCAACTACCAGCTAACTAACTATCCAATTAACCAACTTACCAACCAACTAATCAACTATGATGACTGCGCAACTATTTAGAGGACCCCATAGTCTATACCGCCGGTACCAGGCCCTGTTGGAAAGCGCGTTGACATCGATCGGGTTTGCGGTGGTGGTGACGGTGAGCGTCAACAGCACCGCTGTCTTTCCGTACAACTGGGTGGTGGTGACCGGTGTTGCTATCGCCATTTTAGGTATTCGCTGGCCGCTGCTGGCTTTTATTATTGCGGTGGCGGCTATGACTTATCCGCTCTTTACGATAAATCTGTACCTGGCCGTGCTATTTTTAGCGATCAGCGCCTTGGGGCATCGGCTCTTTGTGCATTATCTAGGAGCTACGACCCTGGTACTGGCCACGCCGCTACTGGCCCAGTATCACCTACACTGGTTGGTTCCTATTTTGGGGGGGCTGTGGTGGGGTGGGGCTGTTGGAGCTTGGATCGGTGGATTGGCGGCGCTGTGGGGCAAGATGGTCGCCGGGATGGCCGGGATGGATATCGATTGGTTAGTGCTAGCGGGTCACGTGCCTGATACGGCTGATGTTGCCGCCCGTTTTGACGGAGCTAACTCCCTCAACACGTTGCTGCTGATTGTCGAGCCGTTTGCCGCTACGTCGACGGTGATCCTTTATAACCTACTCCAGATCATTGGTTGGGCCGTAGCAGGCGGATTTGTAGGCGGGTTGGCCTGGCGTCGCTGGGTAAAGTACAGCGCGCCTTGGTCGATTATGGTCGTTACGGCAGCCGGTGGGTTAATTATGTTGATCACGCACGTTGGCTTGCCTTATTGGCTAACAGACGCGGTAACCGACCCGGTTGTACAAGACCCCGTTGCCCCGTTATTTTCTTTGATTGTCGTGATAATTGCTGGGACGATTGTCTATAGTGTCAGAGAGTCCCTTGATTTACCAGTGGCGCCCAAGCGCAAGCTAGGTGTCAGACGTCAAACCAGAAAACCAGGATTAAGTCAACCCTTTAAGTTTTTCAAACGTTCATCTAAAGAGCCGGAGTCACCCGCAGCCCCTGCACATGAATCAGTTTCTACTCGTCGCCCTGTTCGTGTGCCCCATCATGATGAATTGCCGGAGTGGGAACCGCCTAAGAATGACTCAGGGTTGATTATGCTAGAGATTGATTAAGGGCTAGAAATCATGACGACATCTCATCGAGAAGTGGAGGGTTCAAAGCAAAAGATTCGTCGTCGGGCGACGAGTAAAGGGTTGAGCTTTGGGCCAATTGCCACCGCAATTACGGTGGGGACGGTGGCTGTGCTGCTGGGGGTAACATTTATTGGCGATTGGCTGCGGACGCCCAAAATTGCCGCCGAGGCATCGCCGAGTATCATCTCGCCCAATGGCGATCAGGCGCAGGATAGCACTAATTTTAGTTATACGCTCAACGAAGATGCCGAAGTCACGATTCAGGTCTTTGATCAAAATAATCGGCTGGTCCATACCCTGGTCCGAAACGAATTCCAGACGCGCGGTCGGCACGTGGCCGTATGGGACGGTCGTAATAATCTCGATCAAGTGACGGCCGATGGACGCTATCAGCTCCGGGTGACAGCCCAAGGCACAATGCGGGCCAGCAGCCAGGAGGCCAATGTCACCGTCGATACGCTGCCGCCCACCTTGAGGCTGGCCAATTTGGACGAAGTAGCCCGAGTGCGTGAGGCCAATCTAACGGTCGAAGGCTTGACCGATCCGAACGCGGTCATCCAACTGACGGGCGAGCCGGCGGCAGTGCCGGTCGATGCCGAAGGGCGGTTTACCATTAAGCGCCAGTTGAACGAAGGCTCAAATGTAATTGAGGTTTCGGCCACCGACTCCGCCGGCAACCAAGCCACCGTAGCTCGCGAAGTAATTTTGGTGACCGAACCCCCAGAAGTGGCGGTGATCAGCCCCGAAAATGGGGAATGGACCAGCGAGAATCTGATTACGGTGGCCGGTACCGTACCCTCCGGCACTCGGCTCCGGGTTAATGGCCAGGAGGCGGCGGTTAACAATCAGGGCGAATTCAACCGGGAAGTCATCCTGCAAGAGGGTGAGAACGTCCTGAAAATTGAGGCCATCGATGATGTCGGCAACGTAACCTCACAGGAGATGATTGTCCGGCGCAAAACGACGCCGCCGTTCCTGACGGTTAATATTGAAGAAGGGGAAGTTTTCCAGCAGTCAGGGATCCAAGTCATCGGCAAGACCGATCCCAACACCATTGTGTCGATCGGTGGGCAAACGGTGCCGGTGAGTTCTTTGGGTGAATTTCAGGCTACGGTCAACCTGCTGACCGGCGACAACCTGCTTGATGTTGTGGCCCAAGATCAGGCCGGCAACACCACCCAATTGCAGCGCCGGGTCAGCTTTAGGGTCACACCGCCGGAGTCGGAATTGTCCCGCGTGGCCCGTAATTTGCCCGATTTGTCGGTTTATATCGTACCCGTTTTAATTGCCTTACCCATTTTATTGATTATTGCCTATTTTTTGACTCGACCGGTGGCGCTGGTTGTCTCGGCGGAAAGCAGCAGTTTCAAGCCGGGCATGCCGGAAGAAGGACGCTTTTTACGGATGGCGATCGAACTGTCCAAGCCGGCCCGAACTACCGTCGAGATTAAAGACAAACGGAAGAATACCGTGGCTACATTGTTACACCGTCGCCACCGCAGCAGCGGTCAGCACACGCTCTACTGGGACGGTTACGATGATTTTGGTCGCGTAGTTCCGCCCGGCGAGTACATGGTTCAGGCTTCGGCCAACACCACCGGCGGCAGCGTTCAAGGTACGCTCAACATTGCTATCCTTGAAGACCGGGCCGTACATCGCCAATATCTGCGAAGTGCACCTTACCAGGATGATGAGCAGCGTCTCAATCGACGCCTGGGCGAGGTTGTTAGAACCGGCGCTCCGGCTAAGGCGCGACGGCGAACATAATCCGGTAAGTATCAGCACCCATTAAAAAGCGGCCCGGCGGGGAGCCGCTTTTTAATTTTAAATGAATTGGTGGACACCGTACCGAAAGTACATTGTATCTTCTCCTAAATCTCGTTATAATTAATCATTAGAGATTTCAAACTAATTCCACCGAGTTCATCATGTCCAAACCCTGGCTACCATTCTACGATAAACAAGTCCCCACCGAACTATCCATTCCCGCCATTACCCTGCCTGAATCGCTGGCGAATTCAGCGGCGCGTTATCCCAAGCACACTGCTCTGGTTTACATGGGCAGTCGCATTTCGTACCGCCAGCTCAAAGATGAGGTCGATGCGCTGGCGGCGGCGCTGGCCGCGTTGGGTCTTAGACAGGGGGATCGGGTTGGTATTATGCTGCCAAACTGCCCCCAGGCGGTTATCGCTTATTATGCGACTATCTCATTGGGCGCGGTGACGGTTATGACCAACCCGCTCTATGTCGAGCGCGAACTGGAACACCAGTGGGGTGATGCCGGGGTGGAATTTGTGATCAGTCTCGATTTGTTCTGGCCCCAAATCGAGGCCGTGCGAGACCGGCTGGCGCTAAAGCATATCATTTTAGGTGGCATCCAGGATTATATGCCGCTTATTAAGCGAACCCTGGCCCCGATTGAGTTGAAGCGCAAAGGCAAATGGGTCGGTGTGACCTATAGCGAAACGGTTCACGCCTTTAAGAAGCTGATCGGCGGCAAATATCCAGCCCCCGCGCCGGTGGCGATTAAGCCGGATGATGTCGCCTGCTTGCAATACACCGGCGGCACCACTGGCCTACCCAAAGGGGCGATGCTGACTCATCGCAATCTGCTGGCCAGCCTGTACCAGATTCGCACTTTTTTGCTATATGAGCAAAATGAAGGGGAATTGATCGCCTTGGCGATTATGCCCTTCTTTCACGTGTACGGCATGAATGCGATGATGAATATGGCCGTTTATATGGCGGCCACGCTGGTGCTGATCCCTCAACCGGAGATCAAAACGATTGTTGATGCCATTGTGGCCGAACGGCCCACCTTTTTTGCCGGGGTGCCGGCCCTGTTTGTGGCGCTCAACAATTACCACACCATCGATCAGGTGGATTTAACCTCAATCCAGGCCGTTTTTAGCGGCGCTGCGCCTTTGCCGGTGGACGTGATGGAACAGTTCGAGGCCCGCACCGGGGCGCGTATTGCCGAGGCTTACGGGATGACCGAAGCCTCTTCAGTAACGCATGTGAACCCGCTCAACGGCCAGCGTAAATTTGGTAGTATCGGTGTGCCAATTGTCGGCACCGATGCTAAAATTGTCGATGCAGATGACCCCGGTAAAGAGTTAGGGGTCGGCGAAGTGGGCGAATTGATGATTATGGGACCGCAGGTGATGGTGGGTTACTGGAGTCGCGATGAAGAGACCGCAACGACGGTTATCGACGGCTGGCTCCGCACCGGTGATATCGCCCGTATGGATGAAGAGGGTTACTTTTACATTGTCGATCGTAAGAAAGATTTAATCTTAAGCGCCGGTTACAACGTCTACCCCCGCGAGGTGGAAGAGGTGCTCTACCAGCATCCCAAGGTTCAAACCGCCGCTGTAATTGGCCTGCCCGACGGGGTGCGCGGCGAGAAAATTGCGGCCTACATCACCCTGCTGCCGGGTGAAACCGCGACCGCTTCAGAAATTCGCCACTTTTGCCGCGAACGATTGGCGCCCTACAAGCAGCCGCGCAAGGTTGTTTTTCGTGATGAACTCCCCAAATCGCTGGCCGGCAAAGTGCTGCGCCGCCAACTGCGCGAAGAAGCGCTGGCCGAATTAGAAAGATCCTGACCCTTAATCGGCTTAGACAACTGAATGCTGTACCTTCAGCCGCCTTAACCGGACTAATTGACCCATCCTCAAGTTGAGTTGATAAAAAAATATTTTTAGAGGAGTCGTGAGTGACTGACGGATATTATCACTACCCAACGATCTATAAATCCAATATAGTTTTTGTCTGTGAAGATGATCTGTGGACGGTCCCGGCCGATGGGGGGATAGCCCGACGGCTGACCACCAATTTGGGCATCTCATCCCACCCGGCCCTGTCGCCCGATGGCCAACTGCTGGCCTTCATCGGGCGCGAGGAAGGCGAAGCCGAAGTGTATGTGATGCCCGCCAGCGGCGGATCGGCTACCCGTCTGACTTATTTGGGCAGCATCACAACGGTTTTAGACTGGACGCCGGACGGTAAAATCGTCATTGCCAGCAGCGCCGGCCAACCATTTTTTCGCCTAACTCCCCTCTATACCCTTAATCCGGCGGGTGGGCAGCCGGAACCGCTGCCCTACGGCCCGGCGGTATCGATTTCCTTTGGCCCCGATGGCGGCGTGGTCATCGGCCGCCGAAACGAGGATTTGGCCCGTTGGAAGCGATATCGCGGCGGCCGCACCGGCGATATCTGGATCGATGCCAAGGGTAAGGGTAAATTCAAGTCACTGTTAAAGTTGAAAAGCAACCTGGCCAGCCCAATGTGGATCGGTGAGCGTATCTATTTTCTGTCTGATCATGAGGGCATCGGTAACATTTACTCCTGCGATGCGAAAGGGAGAAAGATTCAGCGGCACACCCATCACGAGGATTTTTACGTTCGCCAGCCGGATACCGACGGCCGGCGTATTGTCTATCGCGCCGGCGCCGATTTATATCTATTCGATCCGACCCAAGATGGTGCGGGATCGACTCAAAAAATCGAGATTGACTATCACAGTCCTCGCGCCCAACGCAGCCGCAAGTTTATCAAGCCGGAGAGATATCTGGAACAACTGGCCTTGCACCCGGCCGGCCACAGCACCGCCTTATCGGTGCGCGGCAAAGTGTTTTCGATGGCGAATTGGGACGGCGCCGTATTTCAGTATGGGCCGCGGCAAGGCGTGCGCTCTCGTCTGGCCGAGTGGTTTAACGACGGCAAGCGGCTGGTAATGGTCAGCGACGCAACCGGCGAAGAAGCGCTGGAAATCCACACCGACGCCTCGCTGCCCGCGACCGAACACACCGTTGAGCGGCTGGAAGGGTTGGATTTGGGCCGGGCGGTGTCGCTGCATGTCTCGCCCAAAGAGGATGTCTTGGTCATCGCTAACCATCGGCTGGAGTTGATCTACGTCAATTTGAACACGAGAACGACCAAGCTGCTCGACAAAAGCGGCTACGGGCGCATTGCCGGCATCGACTGGTCGCCCGACGGCAAGTGGGTGGCTTATGGTTTTAGAACGTCGCACCATACCTGTGCTATTAAATTGTGCCAAGTTGAAACCGGTGAAACGCACTTTGCTACCTCGCCTCATAACTTCTTAGATTTCGGGCCTAGCTTTGACCCCGGCGGTAAATATCTCTATTTTATCTCCTACCGCGAGTTCGACCCGGTGTACGACCGCCTGTATTTTGATCTCAACTTCCCGCGTGGCAGCCGTCCCTACCTGCTGACGTTGCAAGAAAATTTACCCAACCCCTTTATGACCATGCCGCCTAATATGAATAATGGCGACAAGCCGGAGGACAAAGCCAAGAATGGGGAGGAAAAGCGTGAGGTTCAGCCCGAGTCAAAAGAGGAAGGTGGGAAAGACAAGAACGGCGACAAACGGCTGCAAATCGATCTGGACGGTATCCAGCAGCGGGTGTCCGCATTTCCGGTGGCCGAAGGCTTGTACCATCAAGTAAAAGGGGTGAAAGATAAAGTCTATTTTACCTCGTTTCCTATCGAGGGGAGTTTAGGTCGAAACTGGAGCAACCGTAATAGTGAGGCCGGCCGGGGCGCGCTGGAATGGTACGATTTGGTTGAGCAAAAAAAGGAGTTTATCGTTAACGGTCTGAACGAGTTTGAGGTCAACCGCAAGCATGATTATTTGATTTATCGATCCGGTAAGAATGTGCGGGTGCTAAAGGCCGGCGAAAAGCCGGATAACAACGCGACCGGCTTCACCAAAAAAAGCGGCTGGCTAAAACTCGGCCGGTTGAGCGTTGAAATCAACCCGCCGGATGAGTGGCAGCAGATGTTCCGCGAGGCGTGGCGGCTCCAACGCGATCATTTTTGGACGGAAGATATGTCCAGCGTCGATTGGCGGTCGGTTTACGAGCGATACTATCCGCTGGTTGAGCGCGTCTCGACCCGCTCTGAATTTTCCGACCTGCTGTGGGAAATGCAAGGCGAGTTAGGCACCTCCCACGCCTACGAAATCGGCGGCGATTACCGGACTCCGCCGCGCTACCAGCAGGGTTTTTTAGGGACTGATTTTGAATACGACGTTGAGTCGGATGGTTATCGGATTACCCATATTGTGGCGGGGGACACCTGGCTGCGTCGCAATGACTCGCCGTTGAACCGGTTGGGCGTCAATGCCAAAGCCGGCGATATTTTGGTGGCGGTCGATGGGCAGCGCCTCAGCCGGGAGCTTTCGCCTCAGGAGTTGCTGGTTAACCGCGCCGGCAGCGAGGTGCAGTTGACCATCCTGCCGGCAAGCGGGGATAAAAGTGCTGACAATGATGATGCCGTCGGCTCAACGGCTCGGACGGTGCTGGTCAGAACCCTGTCCGACGAAACGCCGGCCCGCTATCGAGAGTGGGTCGAGACCAATCGCCGCCGGGTACATGAGGCGACCGATGGCCGGGTCGGCTATGTTCATATCCCCAATATGGGGCCGATTGGTTACGCCGAATTCCATCGCTATTATCTATCTGAAGCCGAGCGGCAGGGTTTGATTGTCGATGTGCGATTCAACGGCGGCGGTCACGTGTCGCAGTTGCTGATCGAGAAGCTGGCCCGCCGTCGCTTAGGGTACGACCAGCCTCGCTACGGTGAGGCGCTCAGCTATCCGTTCCACGCCGTGTTGGGGCCAATGGTCGCTCTGGCCAATGAGTATGCCGGCTCTGATGGCGATATCTTTAGCCATGTTTTCAAACTGATGAAGTTGGGCCCGCTGATCGGGAAGCGGACCTGGGGCGGGGTCATTGGCATCTCGCCGCGCCATGCGCTGGCCGACGGTACCATTACCACCCAGCCGGAGTATTCTTTCTGGTTTGAGGATGTCGGCTGGGGGGTCGAGAATTACGGCACCGATCCTGATATCGAAGTTGATATCAAGCCTCAGGATTACGCGGCGAACAAAGACACTCAGCTCGACCGGGCGCTTGAGGAGATTTTGAAGATGCTAGAGCAAAACCCGCCGCAGATTCCCGATTTTGGCCCCCGACCTCGGTTAGACCTGCCCAAATTGCCGAAAATTAAATAGGATGGTTAGTTGGTTTGCTAGTTGGTTTGTTTGTTTCCAACCAACTAGCAAACTATCCAACCAACCAACTACCCAACCAGCCCTCTATCCAACTAATCGAACATTTGTACGTTTTGGTGGTTTAGCAAAATCTCCTATACTACATCTTGTATAGAATTTAGCTTTTGTTACACAAGATGTAGTAGCTTGGAGCGGAAAGCGTTTTGAGCTAAATTTGAGGAATTGCCGAAAATAAGGTATAATGTAGAGATGAAAAAGTGTAAGTTCCACAACAATTTTGGAGGTTTTTTTAATGGTTTCGCCTATCCCCAATGACTATACCGCAGACAAAATAACCGTACTGGAAGGTCTTGAAGCCGTTCGACGTCGTCCAGGGATGTACGTAGGTGGAACTGATATCAAGGCGCTCCATCATTTAATCTATGAAGTAGTTGACAATTCGATTGACGAAGCCCTAGCCGGCTATTGCGACCACATTCGGGTCATCATTCGCGCCGACGAAACGGTGTCGGTCATCGACAATGGCCGGGGGATACCGGTCGATGAGCATCCCCAGAAAAAAGTTTCGTCGCTGGAACTGGTAATGACTACTCTCCACGCCGGAGGTAAGTTTGACAAAGGCAGCTACAAAGTTTCCGGCGGGCTGCACGGGGTCGGGGTGTCGGCGGTGAACGCCCTCAGTGAGCGGCTAGTAGCCGAGGTCTGGCGCGACGGCGCCATCTGGCAGCAAACCTACCGGCGCGGCGTACCTGACGGCCCGGTGGCAGAAGTCGGCCAACTCCCACCGGAAGATCGCGATAAAACCGGCACCACCATTTCTTTCAAGTACGACCCCGAAATCTTCAAAGACTCGCCGGGCTTCAACTGGAACACGCTGCTGGTGCGTTTCAGAGAGATGGCGTTTGTGACCAAAGGCATCCGCATCACCTTTAGCGATGAGCGATCTGAGCCGACCAAAGAGCATACCTTTTACTTCGAGGGCGGAGTGACTTCGTTTGTGCGCTATCTTAACCGCAATCGAGAGACCTTGCACGACCCGGTTCACGTGGAAAAGGAAGTCGATGACATCGGCGTTGAAGTGGCGATCCAGTACACCGGCGCCTATACCGAAAGTGTGTTCGCCTTTGCCAACACCATCCATACCCCTGACGGCGGAAGCCACCTAACCGGTCTGCGGGGCGCTTTAACCCGGACGATTAATGATTACTCGCGCAAAAATAATCTTCTCAAAGATAATGATGCTAACTTTACCGGTGAGGATACCCGTGAGGGATTGACCGCGATTGTTTCGGTCAAACACCCCGATCCCCAGTTTGAGAGCCAGACCAAGGTTAAGTTGATGAACGCGGAAGTGAAAACCATCGTCGAGTCGGTGGTGGCCGATGCCTTTTCGGCCTTTCTGGAACAGAATCCGCGTGACGCCAAACAAATCATCGAAAAGTGTCTAACCTCGTCGCGAGCGCGGAATGCGGCTAAAAAGGCGCGGGAACTGGTTTTACGCAAGAGCGCTCTGGAAAGCAGTACCCTACCCGGCAAACTGGCCGACTGCTCCAGTCGCGATACCGGCAACACCGAACTGTACATTGTTGAGGGTGACAGCGCCGGCGGCAGCGCCAAACAAGGTCGCGATCGCCGCTTTCAGGCTATTTTGCCGCTGCGTGGTAAAATCCTCAACACCGAACGGGCCAGGTTGGACAAAATTTTGGGCAACAATGAGGTAAAGGCCCTGATCACCGCTCTGGGCACGGGCATTGGCGATGATTTCAGCCTGGAGGGGCTGCGCTACGGGCGGATCATTATTATGACCGACGCCGATGTGGACGGCTCGCATATCCGTACGCTGCTGCTGACCTTCTTCTTCCGCTACATGCCGCAGTTGATCGAGCATGGGCATCTCTTTATCGCTCAGCCGCCGCTCTATCGGATAAAAACCGAAAAGATATCACCTACGTCTATACTGAAGACGAGAAAAACTCGCATATAGCCAAACTCAATGGGGCCTCGGTCGATCTCCAGCGCTATAAAGGTTTAGGTGAGATGAACCCGGAGCAGTTGTGGGAAACCACCATGGATCCCGAAGTGCGTATTATTCTGCAAGTTACCATTGAAGACGCCGCCGCCGCCGATAATACCTTTGACATGCTTATGGGCAGCGTCGTCGCACCCCGGCGGAAATTCATCCAGACTCATGCCAAGCAGGTTCAGAATTTGGATATTTAGTTGTAGGATTGCATATATAGTAAGAATAGTTGCGAAGTTGGTGAGACTGAATTTTCACAATTGATGCGACTGAAATTGATATCAAATAAAAAAGGCTAGCTGCTCAAGCTAGCCTTTTTTATATCTCATTGCATCCGGAACGACGTTACGCATAAGCCAAACTCTCGCGCACACTGATCGATACCGCGCTGCGAGCCGGCATAATCGAGGCCAGGATGGCGATGACCACCACCAGCCCCAACCACATCAAAACCGCCTGCAGATCATACTGATAATCCAGATTGACGCTGAACATCGCCTGGCCGACCACATTCGCCAGCGGGCGGCCGACCACAAACGAGACTGGCACGGCCACGAGCCAACTGACCAGCCCTTGCAGTACGCCTTCCAGAATGAACATCAGCATTAGCACCGGCGTTTTGGCCCCGATGGCCCGCATCACGCCGATCTCCTTAGTGCGCTCCACCACGCTGATCGACAGCGAGCCGGTCAGGCCGATGCCCCCGACGATGGCCATAATGAAGGCCAGGCCAAAGAGCATGCCCAAATACTGGGCAAAGAAATTATCAAAAAACGAGCGATCTTCATAAATAGTTTGGGTGTCGGCCACTTCCCAGTGACGCTGCTCAAACATATCCTTTAGTTGGGTCGTCACCGCCGCCGCTGTAGCCGGCGTGGCAGGGTGTGTCCGAACGAGCAACACCTGGCCGACGTTGTGCTTGGTGGTGGCGTTGAAAATGGCATCCTGCGGCGCATAGACGGCATCCGACTCCGGGACGACTGACAGCACCCGGTAAAAGCCGACGACCTGCCACTTGCTGTCGCCCAGCTCGCCCAGGTCCAGCGTCACTTGTTCCCCTAGCGCGATGTCGTTATCTTCGGCGGTCTCTTCATTCATCACCACCGCTCGATCATCACCGGCTTGCAGCCAGCGACCGGCCACAATTCGCGGCAGGATCAGATCGCTGTTGTCCGGCACGCCGATCAGCATGCCGCCCGTGCCGGCTTCTTTGGTGGCCTGGCCGGCCCGCAAAATCGAGGTGGGCTGCTGGAAGCGGAGTTCGGCCTGGCTGACCTCAGGCAGCGACTCGGTCATTCTGACGATACGGTCGATGCGCTGGTTGTCTTCAAATTGGAGGCGGGTTTGGTAGTCGCGTCGGGCTAACTCGTTGTCTACCGTTAGTTGGATGGAATTGGACAG
The DNA here is from genome assembly GCA_020634855.1 of Anaerolineales bacterium. Taxonomy (GTDB): domain Bacteria; phylum Chloroflexota; class Anaerolineae; order 4572-78; family J111; genus JAGRBY01. The sequence goes on along the minus strand of JACKAU010000007.1, from coordinate 365,751 downwards.
GGTCATCACCATCAAAAAGAGCGTCCCGGCAGTAATTAACACCAGTTGGGTTAGCCCCAACCGCCCTTTGCGCCGAAACACATTGGCCAGCGCCATGGCGTTGGGCGCGGACAGAAACCGCCGGCTGACTCGTTCGATGCCCCGGTCGAGGCGGCTGGTGCCGAAGTTGCCGCCCAAGCCATAGCTGGCGATGGCCGCGCGCACCGTGACCAGCGCCCCGTTGAATACCGGGATGAGCGCGGCCAGCAGCGGTACCGCGATTGCGGCGGCCGCCTGGATCATGATCGCCCGCGTGGAGAATTCAAACGTGCTGTGGTCGATATTGAAGATGCCCAGGAAGTAGCCGGCTGCGTTGAAAGCAACATAAGCCCCCAACGGCAGCGAGATAAACAGGGCCAGCGAACCGTAAACCAGCACCCCCACCAGATATATTTTGACGATGGTGCCGGTTCGCCCGCCGATGGCCTTCATCACCCCGATCTGGCTTTTCTGCTCGGTGATCAGAGCTGAGAGGGTGTTGTAAACCAGGACCACACTCATAAACAGCGACACCACCGCCAGCAGTTGCAGCACCAGGTTGAGACCCACGAAAAAGTCGCTGCCCCAATGCTCGTCAGGTTTGTTGTAAAACGTCACAGCGACGCTGACCCCTTCCTTGCCCAGGCGATCTTTAATCTCCGAGGCCATATCGCGCGCCAATTTATCGCTGTAGGGTTCGACTTGCACCAGCAGTTGGTTGAATTCCCCTTTGGGGATGCCAAACCGTTCCAGACCCTGAGCATCGACGAAAAACCGGGGGTTGTCGCCAAAATCGGGCGAGGTCATAAAGTGATGGCGAATCCGGCCCGACACCGGCAGCGCCCGGTCGGCGCCGTCCAGATCAAAGATGACCTTGTCGCCAAATTCCAACCCCAGATATTGCGCCGCCCGAATATCGACGCCGATGTTGTCGCGATGGGGCCACTCGCCCGCTTTGAGTTGCAGCAGGCTAAATTTTTGGTCCTCGTAGTCATTGCGCATGACCAGTTGCGCCGGCTGCCAATCCTCATCGGTCGCCAGCCGATACCGAACCGCGATTTCGTTAATCGGCTCGACATCCTTAACGCCGTCGATATGGCTCAGGCGGGTGGCCGTGTCCTCGTCGATGCGGTCGGCCAGGTACATGGTCAAGTGGGCCGAGTTGATCGACTGGTGAACGCGGTTGAGGTTAGGGATGAGTTGGTCGATCATGCCGAAGATCGCGCCCAAGGCAAACACCCCGGCCGCAATGCTCAAAACGGCCAAAAATGTCCGTATTTTGTGATGCCATAAGTCTGACCAGACTTTGTTCCAGATAACACTCATAGAGTTTACCTCACATTATCAATTATCAATTGTCAATTATCAATTGATATTCATCCCGAAAAATCGATGGCCCGGTACAGGTTGAGCAACTGCTGGTCGTTGAGGGGGATGAAAGGCTCTAGTTTAACCGCTTGTTTCGATTCCGATTTCAACGCAGCCGGTTTGGACCGGGCCGGGACCAGATGAGAGACAAACGGGTTGAGATTTAAAGCATTTTTCGTTGTACACACGAACAAACAATACATCATAACCTCCTCGGAAATGCCCCTCACCCCCAACCCCTCTCCCTCAGGGAGAAGGGAGTCGCGTCAGCGACGGGGTGAGGGGGCAATAAATCTTGAACTGCGTAAATTGCCCATTCTTTAATTGGCGACGGCCACCGGCTGCGACGACTGGCGCAGATAATCATCGCTGGCGATGCGGCCGTTGACGATTTCGATGCGGCGCGGCACGCGGTGGGCCAACTCTTTATCGTGAGTGACCATAATCATCGTTTTGCCCTGATCGACCAGTTGGTTGAAGAGATCGAACACCTCGGCGGCGGTGCGGCTGTCAAGGTTACCGGTTGGTTCGTCGCCGACCAATAGGGGCGGATCGTTGGCCAGGGCGCGGGCGATGGCGGCGCGCTGCTGCTGGCCGCCGGAGACCATACTGGGCAGCTTTTCGGCCTGATCGGCCAGGCCGACCAGTTCCAGCAGGGACATGGCCCGATCTCTGCGTTCTTTAGGCGTGTATTTGTTGGCGAAATCCATCGGCAGAATGACGTTTTGCAGCAAGCTCAACGCCGGCAGCATTTGAAAGAATTGGAAGATGATGCCCACATTTTCGCCGCGCCAGCCGGCCAGTTGGTTCTCGCTCATTTTGTTGACATCGCGCCCGGTGACGGTGATGTCGCCCGCACTGGGCCGGTCGATGCCGGTGATCATGTTGAGCAGGGTCGATTTGCCGTTGCCCGACGGCCCAACAATCGAGACAAACTCGCCCCGGTGGACATCAAACGAGATGCTTTTGAGAATGGTGACTTCGTTGTCGCCAACTTTATATTTTTTGACGATATCTTTGACTTGAATGATGGTGTTATTCGTGGAATTGGTTGTCATCGTTAGTCTCCTGTTCTCAATAATTCGTGATGAAGCTGACGGCTGAATGCTGACAGCTAAACCCTTACCAACTCTACCCCCAGTGTATCAGTAAACTCTACGCGAGTCAGTGTCCAAAAGTTTATTAAAGAGTTTATTTTGGGGGTTTATTGAGCCCAGGTGACAGTCACTTAGCGGTGGATATATCGATCTCTTTGGGCCAAACGAACGTTTATTTTCGGCAAAAAGTGACTGTCACCTTTTAATTCAGCAAATTCAAAAAAAAAAAAAATAGGCGGTCGTGCTGGGCTGTGTTATAATGGTCATTATCTCGCTTGCCGATAACTATCGCGTCACCTCTCCCCTAATTTACCCATATTGAACCCTCAAAATCAATCAACCCTATTGTCAATGTCGCCATAGCAAGTTCTTCGCTCTGAGGAGGCAGAGCTTATGACTCAATCAAACCAAGACCATACCCCACCCAACAGCCAAGATTCGGATCAGAACCACCCCGAACCGGAAGCGACCGATCCCCCCGCCGAACCGGTGGATATCCCGGCTGAAACGGATTCTAAAAAAGTAGACCAACTACCCACCGAACCCCCCGCCAGCCAGCCAACACCTCGCCGATCATCGTGGGCCTGGGCGCATCGGCCGGGGGGCTGGCTGCCCTGGAAACGTTTTTCAAAAATACCCCGCCGGACACCGGCTTGGCCTTTGTGGTGGTCATGCATTTGATGCGCCATCATAAAAGCAGTTTGAGCGAACTGCTCCAAAACTATACCCGCATGCCGGTCGCCCAGATTAAAGATGGCACATTGGTCGAGCCTAACCATGTCTATGTCATTCCGCCCAATCGCGAATTGGGCATTCTCAACGGCCGCTTGCAGCTCCTCGAGCTGACTCAAAGAGAACCGGCCATATTGCATCGATAGCTTTTTTCGCCATTTGGCCGATGATCAAGGTCCCCGCGCCATGTATTATCCTGTCCGGCAGCGGCAGCGACGGCGCCCTGGGGCTTAAGGCCATTTCGGAACAGGGCGGCCTGGTCATCGCCCAAACGCCCGACAGCGCCGAGTACAACGGTATGCCCGGCAGCGCCATCGATACCGGCCTGGTCGATCTGGTTCTGGGCCCCGGCGGATATGCCGCCGGCCCTGGTCGGTTATGTGCAAAAACGGATTTCAGTGTGGAGGGAGCCAAGCTCGACGAGAAAACGCTGGGTCAGCTCAACAAAATATTTTTGCTGCTGCGGGCCGACTCCGGACTTGACTTTAGCCGCTACCGGCCCAACGCCCTCTTCCGGCGTATTTCCAAACGGATGGCCGTCCACAAACTGAGCAACCTGGCTGATTACGTTGACTACCTGCGCCGGGAGCCGGAGGAACTGACCAGCCTCTATCAGGAGATCCTGATCGGCGTGACCCAATTTTTCAGAGAACCGGAAGCGTTTGAGGTCATCAAAACCAAGGTCCTCCGGCGCTGTTAGAGCAGCGGCCCGAGGGCGGCCGCTGCGGGTCTGGGCGCCCGGCTGTTCCACCGGTGAGGAAGCGTACAGCCTGGCCATGCTGATTCACGATTATAAGCAGGAGGTCATGCCCGGCCTCAAGATCGAAATTTTTGCCACCGATATCAACCCGATCGCGGTTGAGAAGGCCCGCTTGGGTGAGTATCCCGGCGTAATTGCCGCCGATGTGCCCGAACCTTTCCTCAAGCGCTATTTTATCAAGCAGGATCAGACCTATAAACTCAAATCCGAAATCAGAGAGATGCTGATCTTTGCCGACCAAAATCTTCTCAAAGACCCCCCGTTTTCCAAATTGGATCTGATTAGCTGCCGTAACCTGCTGATCTATCTCAAAACCGAAACCCAGCGCCAGGTGCTGGCCCTGTTTCAATATGCCTTGAACCCCGACGGCTTTCTGTTTTTGGGCTCCTCGGAAAATATTGGCGATTTTGCCGACCATTATACTGGCGTTGATCGCAAGTGGCGCATTTTTAAGCGCAGCGGCTCTCAGGCTGTACTGCCACCGGATATGGAGTTTTTCATCATTCCGACCACACCCTCGGCTGGGGCGGACCATCCCAACGGCGCCCGTGGGCCGGCCAAAGGCAGCCAACGCGACTTACTGGAAAAGTCGCTGTTGGAGCATTATGAACCGGTCGGGATTTTGATCGACGCCGCCTACAACATTCTCTATACCTACGGCCGGATCGATCGCTATCTCAAATTGGCGGCCGGCGAAGCCCGGCTCAATATTATGGACATGCTCCGGCCGGGATTAGAACTACACTTGCCCTCGGCCATCCGCTTCGCCCTGGCCCAAAATGAGAGCGTCACCCACCGGCGGGTCTGGGTCAAGACCAATGGCGATGAACAGTTTGTGGATATCATCGTTAAACCGGTCGGCGACCGCCCAGACCAGCCCCTGACCCTGATCATTATCGACAAGGAGGCCCCGGCCGAGGCCCACCCCCCGACGAGCCGGCTGAACCGCCGGCGGCTCCGGTGGATGATGGGGCGGACGGCCGGCTTCAGGACCTGAACAAGCAGTTAGCCGTCGCCAAAAGCCGGCTGCGCAATGCCATCGAGGAGCTGCAAACCGCCAACGAAGAACATCGGTCTTTCGCGGAGGAGCTGCAATCGTCCAATGAAGAGCTGCAAAGCACCAACGAGGAGCTGACGACCTCGCAGGAGGAGCTGCGCTCGGTCAATGAAGAACTGGTGACGGCCAATACCGAAATTCAGAAGAAAAACCTGGATCTGCGCTGGGCCAACAACGATCTCCACAACCTGCTGTCGGCTACGGACATCGCCACCATCTTTCTGGATGCCGGGCTAAAGATCAAACGATTTACCCCGGCGGCCACCAAAATTGTCAATGTGATCGACACGGATCGAGGCCGTCCCTTCAACCATATTGTGTCTAACTTTAAGGATGAGAGCCTGCATCAGGATTTGAAACATGTCCTCAGCACCTTGAATACGGTCGAACGCGAGGTTGAAACAGAAGCCGGGAAATGGTTTAACATGCGCATCATCCCCTATCGCACTTTGGAAAATGTCATCGAGGGGTGGTGCTGACCTTTGCCGAGATTACGGCGCAAAAGCAGGTCGAAGCCGAATTACGCCGGCTGAATGAGGAGCTGCGCCAGGGACGGGATTATGCGCGCAACATTGTCGACACGCTGCACGAAAGCGTGCTGCTTTTGGACGACACGCTGCATGTGGTCACGGCCAATGCTTCTTTTTATCGTCATTTTGAGGCCACGCCCCAGGAGACGGAAGGTAACCTGATTTATGAACTGGGTAACCGGCAGTGGGATATTCCCCAACTGCGCGAACTGTTGGAAGAGATTATCCCCAAACAGCATTATCGAACAGTATGATATCGAGTACGACTTCCCGGACATCGGCCGGCGGACGATGCGCTTGAACGCCCGTCGCCTGAACCGGCCCGAGGGGAAGCCGACCAAATTTTGCTGGCCATCGAGGATGTGACGGAACAAGGGGAGAATGAAAATTGCCTTATCGTTCGTAGTAAGCCCTTTAGGGCTATGTCATCGCTTTAGCGATGACTACGAGCCTTTATTTTCAAGGGAGTGCGACAGAACGTCGGTACAGCAACGACAATGAAAATTCCGTAGGACAAACTTAAGTTTGTCCTACAAACCCATTTTCAGAGGAGTCTGACAGTCTCACTTGAGACGATACCGGCAATGAAAATCGTGTTTTACCCTCACCCCGTCGCTGGCGCGACTCCCCTCTCCCTCAGGGAGAGGGGTTGGGGTGAGGCTATTTTCAAGGGAGACCGCACTGCGGATGGTACGGATCGTTCGGCGGTCGGTACGAATGGTTTTTCGGCGGTACGGATGGTTCGGCGGTCGGTAGCAACGGTTCGGCGGCGGTCGGAACGGTTTAGCGGCGGTCGGAATGACTTAGCGGACGATCGGAACCATTTTTCAAGCAGTAAAGGGGTCATTTTGGCCGTCGGAACCATTTTTCCGACGGGGAAGGGGTCGTTTCAATCTGGGAAGGGGTCGTTTTAGGTGGGGAAGGCCTCACGGTGAATGGTAAAGGGTCATTTTAGGCGGGGAAGAGGTCGTTTTAAGCATCGGAACCATTTTTTCGGCGGGGAAGGAATCATTCCAAGCCGTAACCGTAGGGCCAGTCGCTGACTTGGCCCCATTCGGACAAATCAGCGATTTGTCCTACGAACCTTATTATCAATATCCAACCCAAGTAACACCTCAGTCGTTAGCGTCATTTCGAGCGACCCGTTCGACGACGCTCAGGGCAGGCCAGGCTGAAGGACGAGAGTTGCCACCTTGTGGGAAAAAGACCTTTAGGGTTTCCGAAAGGGTCTTATCCCGACCCAAATTTGGCTATTTAATGCCAATTCCTGTCAAAATCAGAGGCGAAACCCTAAAGGTCGGGCAGGATAGCACCTTGAGTTATCTAGCCGAAAGGACGAATCATGGCCGATTTCGAAGATTTGCGCCGCCGAGCGGAAAAGAAGCTCGATGAGACTATCTCCGCCGATAGCCCCGAACCGTCGGCCCCCGATCTGACCCGGGTGATCGAAGAACTGCGCATTCATCAAGTCGAGTTGGAAATCCAGAACCAGGACCTGCGCGAGGCGCAGCAGCAGCTTGAGATCTCCCGCGAGGAATATCGGGTGTTGTACGACTCGGCGCCGGTCGGTTACTTTACCCTGGATCCGGCCGGAACTATCCTGGCGGCTAACCTGACCGGGGCGGCCCAGTTGGGCGTGGAGCGTCCGGCCTTACTGAACCAAAATCTCACTTTATATGTGGCTCACGCCGACCGGGACAAATTTTACCTGCATCTCCGCCGCTTAATGACCTCCCTGGCCCCCCAAACCAGCGAACTGCGATTGATCTCGGTCGACGGCTCGCCCTTTAAGGTCCAACTGGAAAGCACGCCGGCGATGGACTTGAATAAGGGCATCCCCCAGATCAGAACCGTTATGATCGATATCACCGCTCGTAAAAAGTTGGAGGCGGCGCTGGCCCAATACCGCAACAATCTAGAGGTGCTGGTGTCGGTGCGGACGGCGGCCTTGATCAGAACAAGCAACCGGCTGCAGCAGGAGATTGACGAACGCACCCAGGCCCAAGACCGCTTACAAGCCAGCCATGCCCAGTTAGAAAAGACCCTGGCCGAGCTAAAGGCCGCGCAGGAACAGGTGGTTCGCCAGGAACGGCTGGCCGCGGTCGGCCAACTGGCGGCGGGCATTGCCCACGATTTCAACAACATTCTGACTGTTATCGCCGGCCACGCCGCTTTGCTCGAGCTGGAGGTCGAAAATCTTAGCCCCGGCGGCGAGTACAGCATTGAGACCATCGCCCGGCAAGGGGAGCGGGCCACCCACCTCATCCGCCAGATTTTAGACTTCACCCGTCAATCCCTTCGCCAACCCCGGTTGATTGAACTGGGTGATTTTCTCCACTACACTTGTTCCTTCCTGAAGCGCACCATTCCGGAAAACATCCGCATCGGACTGCAGCTTGCGTCGGAACCATGCGTCATTGAGGCCGACCCCACCCAACTGCAACAACTGCTGACCAATTTGGCCGTCAACGCCCGGGATGCCATGCCGGAGGGTGGGCTGATCGAGTTCCGTCTGGCTCACATTTACCTCGAACCGGATCAGACGCCGCCTTCTCCGGAACTGCGGCCGGGTGAGTGGGTGCGTCTGACCGTGGCCGATGGCGGCGTGGGGATTTCGCCGGACATTCGGCCGCACATTTTCGAGCCGTTCTTTACCACCAAAGATATTGGCCAGGGAACCGGCTTAGGGTTGGCTCAGGTATATGGCATTATCCAGCAGCACCAAGGCTACATCGACGTCGAGAGTCGGGTGGGGACCGGCACCACCTTCACCCTATATTTCCCGCCGGGCCAGGTCACGGAGGTCGAGTCGACCCCTGTAGTCGCGCCGGAGCAGCTTCAAGGCCAAGGGGAAGTGGTGTTGGTGGTGGAGGACGACCCGGCTGTTTTGAACGTGATTACTCGCCGGCTAGAGAAACTCAATTACCAAACTCTGAGCGCGGCCAACGGCCAGGAGGCGCTGGCGGTCTATCGCGCCAACCAAGCCCGCATCGCCGTAGTGCTGACCGATTTGGTCATGCCGGAGATGGATGGGATCGAGCTGTTTCAGGCGTTGCAAGCGGAAGCCCCCCACGTAAAAGTCATTATCTTGTCAGGCTATCCTCAGCAAGCATCCCTTGAGGCCTTGTTAGCTCAAGGGGTTATTGAGAGGGTTCAAAAACCGCCTGAATTCGGTGCTTTGGCCCAGACCCTGCATCGAGCATTGCAATCCTCGCGACATTCATAACCCCAGGGCTGGTGGCGGCCCGCTATTGAAGCGGTCATTCATCTGTTGTTGACCGATGTCATTATGCCCGCTATGAATGGGCGCCAGCTTTATGAGTCATTGGTGGTTGTGCGGCCTGATCTCAAAGTACTCTATATGTCAGGCTATACTGACAATATCATTGTGCATCACGGCGTTTTAGATGAAGGCGTTAATTTTCTACAGAAACCTTTCACCATCCGCAATCTCACCGAAAGGGTTAGACGAGTTTTACAAGCCCCCTAGGTCCAGGCATTAGCCATTGAAGTCATCCCCAGCATTGAACTGTCTTTTTTCAACCCTTAGGTTCCATCGGTCTCCCTTGTTTTGCCTAACAACGCCGCCAATCGAGCCACCTGAGCCGAATGGACCACGGCCAGTACTTCATCGGCCGGTTTAATCACGACATTGCCCCGAGGAATGATGAGCTGTCCCTGCCGGATAATGGCCGACAGTACACACTCGGCGGGCCAATCGACATTGCAAATGGCCCGGTCGGCGGCGAGGCTGGTCGGGTGAACTTTCTCCTCAACCAAGCTGTACTGGCCCTTGCGCAGCTTCAGCAGGGTCATCATATCCCCCAGCGACATCTGTTCGGCAATCAGATGCGCCATCAAATCGGCCTGATTGACGGCCACATCGACGCCCATCTGAGCGGTGAACAGCCAAGCATTGCCGGGGTGATTGACGCGAGCCACCACGCGGGGTACGCCAAACTCAAACCGGGCCAAGCTGGTGATAACCAGATTGGTTTCATCGGCCCCGGTTACGGCTGCCACCACATCGGCTTTGTAGATGCCGGCCGACTCCAATATATCCGGATCGGCGCCATTGCCGTAGAGCCAGATCTCGGCGGGTAAATGGTGCGATGCGGTGGCGTTGTCGTGCGGGTGCAGTTCGATGACCTTGATCTGATGCCCCTGCGATAATAGCAGCGCAGCCAGATGCGCGCCGACGTGACCGCCACCGACAATAATTACGTTCATTATAACTTACCTCCTTAAGCCAACCCCAACAATGCTTTGAGACGATCGCCGGAGGCGGCCAGCAGGGCCAGATGCAGCCAATCGCCCCGCTGGAGGAGGGCGCCGCGCGTCGGCAAAAATGTCTGCCCGCCCCGGGTGATCGCCACCACATGGATTTCGCCCGGCACGGTCAGGTCGTTGACCGAACGGCCGATGAGCAATTGCGGCACTTCCGTGTCAACCAGATCGACCTGCCCGTTCCCAATACTGGCCTCGTTGGCCAGGGGGAAGTAGGACAGCAGTTCGACAATGCGATTAACTTCCCAGGCCAGAGGCGTGACGGTTTGCAACCCCAGACGGCGATAGATGTCGGCCTTGCGCGGATCGAACAGCCGGGCGATGACCTTGGGCACCTTGTAAAATTGGCCGGCCAGCCGGGCCGTTACCACGTTGACCTCGTCGCTGCCGGTTACGGCGGCCAGCCCATCGGCCTGCTTGATGCCGGCTTCGGTCAGGACGGCTCGGTCAAAGCCGACGCCGTGGATGGTCCGGCCCCGAAAGCCCGACTCCAGGCGTTCGAAAGCGTGCGGATCGATGTCGATGACCACGACCGTGTGGCCGCGTCGATCTAAGGTTTGGGCCAAGCCCGACCCCACCCGGCCGCAGCCGATGACAATAAATTTCATCATGATCCTCCTTGATGGCGCTGCGCCCGCCAATTCAGCAGCGCCTTACGAATTTCATCGATTACCAACAGGGCCGGCGCCCAGGCAAATAAGAAGAGCCAGTTTTCAAGCGGGAAGGACGCGGTGCCGATCAGACGCTGCAAGAACGGCACGTAGACGATGAGGGTAATGAAAAATAGTTCGGAAGCGATGCCGATCCAAATCAGGCGGTTGTTGAACCAGCTAATCTTAAAGGCGGAGATGCGTTCGGTACGGTGGGCGAACAGGTTGCCAATTTGGGTGGTGACCACCGCGGCCAGGGCCATCGCCGTTGCTGCTTGATAGAGTGTCCCGCTGGCCGGCAGGTCTAACCACTGCCCCCAGTAGCCGCTGGTCCAATACATATAATAGAAGGCCGCCATCGTCGCCAGTGCCTGCACCGGCCCTAGCCAGACATAGGCTCGAATCAGCAGCGAGCGGGTGATGACGTGTTCTTTGATATTACGCGGCGGGCGATCCATCACGCCCGGTTCGGGTTTTTCCGCGCCCAAGGCCAGCGCCGGAGCCATATCGGTACATAGGTCAATGGCCAGAATATGCATCACGTTGAGCGCCAACGGAATCCGGGCGCGGCTGAAGGCGAACAGAATGAACGGCGCCGCTTCGGGGGTATTGCTGGTGAAAATATAGGACGTGAATTTCTTGATGTTGGCATAGACGGCCCGACCTTCTTCGACCGCGTTAACAATCGAGGCGAAGTTGTCGTCGGTCAGAATGATGTCGGCGGCCTCCTTGGAGACATCGGTGCCGGTCAGGCCCATCGCCACGCCGATATCGGCCTTTTTTAGGGCCGGGGCATCGTTGACGCCATCGCCGGTGACGGCCACAATGTGGCCCATATCTTGCAGGTTGCGGACCACGCGCAGTTTGTGTTCGGGCGCAACGCGGGCAAAGATGACGCTGCCGTGTAAGGCGGATTGGAGCGCCTGATCGTCTAGCGCGTCAAGCTCAACCCCGGTGATGATGCGCGGTCGGTCGCTCCCATCGTGAACGATGCCGATCCGGCGGGCAATGCTTTCGGCGGTCAGGCCGTAGTCGCCGGTAATCATGATGATGCGGATACCGGCCTGGTGGCATTTGTTCACGGCCTGGGTCACTTCGGGGCGGGGGGGATCCATCATCGCCATCAACCCTAAAAAGGTCAAATCCTGTTCGACCGTCTCCACCGATAGGTCGGTCAGTTCCGGCGGTAGTTGGCGCGAAGCCACGGCCAGCACGCGTAGCCCGGCGCGAGCGAAGGTGTCATTGGCAGCGGTAATTTGGCATCTCAGCGCGTCGGTCAGACAGGTCTCGTCGCCGGCTTGGCGGATGCGGCTGCACAAATTCAAAATCTCCTGCGGCGCGCCCTTGATAAACGCGATCCGCTCTGCGTCGTCGCGATGAATGGTGCTCATACGCTTGCGGCGGGATTCGAACGGTAATTCGCGTAGGCGGGGCAGCGTAGTTAGTTCAGCTTCGGGATCGACATCGCCTTTGAGCGCGGCCACACGCAGTGCGGCTTCGGTCGGATCGCCCAGCACCGTCCAGCGAGGGGTGTGGTCGTTCGGCGGTAGAATTCGGGCGTTGTTGCACAAACTGGCCGCGACGAGTAGCCGGCGCACATCATCCGTTTGGTTGGCCTGAAGTGGCTGCCCGTCGCTGAGAATTTGGCCTTGCGGTTCGTACCCAATGCCGGTCACGGCCAAGCGCTGCCCGGCCAGCCACAAGGCCGAAACGGTCATCTCGTTTTGAGTCAGGGTGCCGGTTTTATCGGTGCAGATGACGGTGGTACAGCCTAGCGTCTCCACCGCCGACAGCCGCTTGACCAGCGCGTGCCGTTTGGCCATGCGCTGCACGCCCATCGCCAAAGCCAGCGTCACCGTCGGCAGCAGCCCTTCCGGCACAAAGGCCACGATCATGCCCAAGGCAAAGATAAACCCCTCGGCCACGCTCATGCCGGCCAGCGTGAGCGACAGCCCAAAAAAGACCAGACCACTGCAAATAGCGATGATGCTCACCATTTTGGTCACGGTGCTCATCTCTCGCTGCAAAGGGCTGATGTCTTGGCCGACGCTTTGGGTCAACCCGGCAATCTTGCCGAACTCGCTGTCCATGCCGGTCGCCAGAACGACCGCTCGGGCGCTGCCGGCCGCTACGCTGGTACCGGCAAAGATCAGGTTGGGCAGTTCGATCCGGGCCAGATCGCTGCCCAGCACGGCCTCACTGGTTTTGCGCACCGGGTGGGACTCGCCGGTGAGGGTGGATTGATCGACCCGCAGTTCGGCTTCGCGCACCAGCCGGGCATCGGCCGAAATGTGATCGCCTTCGGCCAGCACGATCTGGTCGCCGGGTACGAGTTCTTCGGCCAGCAGCCGCTGCTCCTGGCCGTCGCGCACCACGCGGGCGTAGGCCGGCATCAACTTGCGCAGAGCCTCGGTGGCGCGTTCGGCTCGGTACTCTTGCCAAAAGCTGAACAGTCCGTTGATCAGGTTGACCAGCCAGATGGCGATGGCCAATTCCGGCAGCCGCGCCGCCAGGGCGATAAAGCCGCCAATCCATAATAGAATGGCCATCAAATGGGTAAAATTAACCACGAACTTCAGCCAGAGCGGTTTGCCTTTCACTTTGCGGATTACATTGCGGCCATAGATGGCCAGACGCTGCTCGGCTTCGGTTTGGGGCAGCCCCTGAGGCTGGGCGCCTAAGGCGCGGTAGACTTGGGAAATAGGCAAAGCGGGAATTGAGGCCAGGAGTTCGGGGCTGACCGGGGCGGGGGTAATCATCGTGTTAGATTTCATTAGGAACGTCCGTTGCTACTTAATGACGTCGTATTTCTTCCTCTGTAGTATACGGTCAATAGGCGAGGGGCGCATCAGGCATTTGGAGAGTTTGCTCACTGGCGGAGAGATTAGTCTTGCACTAGATCAACCGGCTAGTACACCGCAGCGTCAGTCATTCGATCCGGTATAGCTCCATCGGTTGTAATATCACCCGATTGAGTATGGTCAGAGCGAGCGATAAAGTGTTACAATTAGAATGAACACAAGTTATAGAAGGAGCATAGTGATGAGTAACGAACACGAAACAGACAAGAATGAAGCCCAAGCTAAACGTACCCGTCAAAGCGAAGATCTGTTGATAGGCGATAACACCTATGAAAAAGCGGAAAGTGAAGCGCTCAGTTTAGATCGCGATCTTGATAACGCCGAACCATTCAAAACCAAATACGACGACGGTCACACACTCAACCCGCACGTGGCTCAAGACCAGGGCTTGGTCTACACCCCGCCGACCGATCCGCCGGTGTTGCCCGGCGACGACCCGCAAGGGGCCGAAGTGGCCGCCGGATTTGCAATGAGTATGGAGGAGACCGATCCGGATGTTGAAATGCTGCCCCGCTGGGTTGATAACAACGACCTCGACCTGCGAGACGATATTTACATCGCGTTGCGCAACAACAGCGAAACCGGCCACCTGACCAACGTCAAAGTTCAAGTCGAAGATGGCGTGGTTAATTTGATCGGCACTGTGACTAGCGAGGATGACATCGGCATGGTTCAGGATATCGTTCAAGAATTAGACGGTGTTCGAGGTGTAAAGAATAACCTTCAGGTGGAAGGAATTTACTAAATATTGAGCTTCGACTCGAAAAGTCGAGGTTTTGATTTGGCCAAGAAACAGCCAATCGGAACTTCGACTTTTTAATTCTTGACAACAGGTGTAATTCGTGTTAATATACAGTTACCCCACCCCCCAGGGGGTGGGGTAAGAGAACGAGTACAAAGGCGTCAAAATGGATGAAGAAACGAAAAAGATAGTTAACCGACTTAAAAGTGTCGAAGGGCATGTGCGCGGCGTAACTAAAATGGTTGAGGACGGCGCTTACTGTATCGACATTGTCAACCAAATTAGCGCTATTCAAGCTGCGCTGCAAAAAGCGAGTGCGATGGTGTTGGATCGGCATTTGCACACTTGTGTCACCACCGCCATTCGCGGCGATGATCCATCCGAGCGAGAGCGGGTCATCGATGAAATTATGGGCGTTTTTAACGCCAAGAAGTAGTTATTTTTGGGCCTATAAATAAAGATCGCTGTGTTCAAAAAAGGTGACTGTCACCCCTGACAGTCACCTTTTGAAAATAAACCTTGTAATAGTTAGAGAGGATAGACACATTATGCAAACCAAAACATTCAAAGTACCCGGTATTTCCTGCGGCCACTGCGTCCGCACCATTGAAAATGAAGTGAGCGACCTGGAAGGCGTCAAAATGGTTTCGGCCTCACAAGATACGAAGATGGTTACGGTTGAGTGGGAAGAGCCAACCCAAAGTTGGGAGGGCATCAAAGCGCTGCTGGAAGAGATCAACTATCCGCCGGAAAATTAAAACGACTGCCGTTATCTGACCGCCGACCGCCATTGTCTCCAAGTGATGGGGTCGGCGGGGGTAGGCCCTTTTCGATTAATGAAATTAGTTACCCAATTCAGTCTATTATTAGCCTTCATCTTGCTCTTGGCGGGATGTAGTAATGAAGCGGCTCCTCCGCTGGTGGTAGAAGGTGAACCAACCCTGGTTTACGTCTACACCGAAGGCTGACCACCTTGAGCGGAGATGACACCCATCGTGGATGGGTTAGAGCAAACTTACCACGGGCATCTCGTGTTCAAACGCATCGATGCGAATGAAGGCGATGGCCCGGCTATTATGCGCGATTATCGCATCCCCGGCCATCCGACTACGCTGATTTTTGACAGCGAGGGCCAAGAGGTTCAACGCTTCATCGGGCCACAGCCGGCTGAGACGATAGAGGATGTGATTTTGACGGTTGTAAAGGATTAACGGGTAATTAGGAAATGGTAATTGCGTTACCTAAAAGAATCTCCAATTATCAATTACCAATTACTCTTTTTATAAGGAGATGTCACAATGGCACAACAACAGATCACAATGTCTGTCCTGGGCATGACCTGTGCCAACTGTGTAGCGACGGTTGAGAGAAACGTAAAAAAAATTGAGGGCGTCGACGAGGCGGCGGTCAATTTTAGCACCGAGAAAGTCTCGATTAGCTACGATCCGGCCAAAGCGACGCCGCAAGCCATTATTGACCGCATTGACCGAGCCGGTTATGAAGTGCCGGTGGCCAGCATCGAACTGCCGATTACCGGCATGACCTGCGCCAATTGTGTCAATACGGTCGAGCGGACGCTGAACAAAAAAGTGCCGGGCATTCTGGAAGCGAATGTCAATTTCGCCACTGAAAAAGCCACAGTCAAATATATTCCCGGCGCAGTGACTCGCGCCGATATGGTCGCTGCCGTTGAACGGGCGGGCTACGGCGTGGTAGCGGCCGACTCCGAGGATGCGCTGGTCGACGCCGAAAAAGAGGCCCGCCAGCGCGAGATCAGGGATCAGACCCGCAAATTGTGGGTTGGCGTGATCTTTACATTGCCGTTGTTTCTGTTGAGTATGGCTCGCGATTTTGGCTTAGTCGGCCCTTGGTCCCACGCCGGTTGGGTCAATTATTTATTCTTGCTGCTGGCGACGCCGGTGCAATTTTACACCGGCTGGGATTATTACGTCGGCGCTTACAAAAGTCTACGCAACAAATCGGCCAATATGGATGTGCTGGTGGCGTTGGGATCGTCGGTGGCTTACTTCTATTCGATTATCGTCACGGTCGGATTGCTGGGTGGGCATGTTTATTTCGAAACCTCGGCGGCGATTATCACGCTGATCAAAGTCGGCAAGCTGCTGGAGGTGCAGGCCAAAGGCAAAACCAGCGAGGCCATCAAAGCGTTGATGGGCTTGCAAGCCAAAACCGCTCGTGTAGTGCGCGGCGGCGCTGAGGTCGATATTCCGGTCGATCAGGTTGAGGTAGGCGACCTGGTAATCGTTCGACCCGGCGAGAAAGTACCGGTCGATGGCGTGGTGATGAACGGCTTCTCCTCGGTCGATGAGTCGCTGTTAACGGGTGAAAGTTTGCCGGTCGATAAAAAAGTCGGCGATGAAGTCATCGGCGCAACGCTCAACAAACAGGGTTTGCTCAAAATTGAAGCGACCAAAGTGGGGCGCGATACCGCTCTGGCCCAAATTGTGCGGTTGGTCGAAGCCGCGCAAGGCTCCAAAGCGCCGATTCAGGCTTTGGCGGATAAAGTCGCGGCCATTTTTGTGCCGGCGGTGATCAGTATCGCTGTGCTCACGTTTATTGCCTGGTTGGCGAGCGGCGCGGGTTTTACCCCGGCGCTCGTCCGGCTGGTGGCTGTGCTGGTCATCGCCTGCCCCTGCGCCCTCGGCCTGGCCACGCCGACCGCGATTGTGGTCGGCATGGGTAAAGGGGCCGGCCAAGGTATTCTGTTTAAAAACAGCTCTGCCCTCGAACGATCACATGCCCTCCAAGCCATTGTTCTGGACAAGACCGGAACCATCACTAAAGGTGAACCGGCGGTCACGGATATCGTGCTGAGTCAGAATTTAGAATTGAGAATGAAGAATTTAGAAAAGGTTGGGCAGCCGGTAGCTGAAGCGAGTGAATTACCAGTTACCAGTTACCAGTTACCAGTTACTACCACCGAATTGCTCCGCCTGGCCGCGTCTGTCGAGCGGGGATCGGAGCATCCGCTGGGTGAGGCGGTAGTTCGAGCGGCCCAGGCCGAAGGGGTGAGTTTAAGTGAACCGGCCAACTTCGAAGCAATTGCCGGTCACGGTGTGGCGGCTGAGGTTGACGGGTATCGCGTTCTGTTGGGCAATCAGCGCTTAATGGAGCGAGAGGGGGTCAATCTTAACGGTCTTGGTCCCAAAGTCGAGCAGTTACAGAATGAAGCCAAAACCGCGATGTGGGTGGCTATCGACGGTCAAGCCGGCGCCGTCATCGGTATTGCTGATACGATTAAAGACGGATCGAAGGAAGCCATTGCCAAACTCAAGAAAATGGGCTTGCAGGTGGTGATGATGACCGGCGACAACCAGGCCACGGCCGAAGCCATCGCTGTCGAAGTCGGCGTTGATCGGGTGCTGGCCGAAGTGCTGCCGGGCGATAAGGCGGCCAACGTCGCCAAACTGCAAGAAGAAGGGCTGGTTGTGGCGATGGTTGGCGATGGGATCAATGATGCCCCGGCGCTGGCCCAGGCCGATGTCGGGATCGCCATTGGCACGGGGGCCGATGTGGCGATGGAAGCCGCCGGGATCACCCTGATCAGCGGCGACCTGCGGGGTGTACCAAAAGCGATCGGGCTAAGCCACGCCACTATGCGCACGATCAAGCAGAACTTATTCTGGGCGTTTGCCTACAACGTGGTGCTGATTCCGGTGGCGGCCGGAGCGTTAGTGTTCGTTCCTGGTTTCCCTAACTATCTTCAAGAACTGCATCCTATCGCGGCAGCGTTTGCGATGGCCTTTAGTTCAGTAACAGTGGTCGGCAACAGCTTGCGGCTGCGTGGGGCAAAAATCGATTGAGGAAGTAGTACTATGAAACGAATTGGGTTTGTCCTAAAGGTAAAACAAGAAAAAATAGCCGAGTACAAAGAACATCATAAAAACGTGTGGCCGGAGATGCTCGATGCCTTGCGGCGCACCGGTTGGCACAACTACTCGCTGTTTATGCGCGACGATGGTTTGCTCTTTGGCTACTTTGAAACCCCGGAGAGTTTCGAAGTAGCCCTCCAAGGCATGAGCCGGGAAGAAATCAATACCACATGGCAAGACTTTATGGCCCCTTTTTTTGAGGGCATCGGCGGCCACGCCGATGAGATGATGGTTGAGTTGGAAGAGGTCTTTCATTTAGATTAAAGAGCGGGACCTATTATGGCAGAAAAAGACAGTATCACCCAGCTTTATCCGCTGCCCGCGGACGAGCGGCCGCTCAAAGGCACATATCTGGCTCACCACCTACGGCAGTACAGCCAGGCGTCGGGGCGGGCATTTGTATACGGCAATTTTGTCGTCAGTTTAGACGGGCGGATCGCTATTCCGCATCCCACACGAGACGGCCTGACAGTGCCAAAGGTCACGGCCAACGATCGAGACTGGCGGCTCTATCAAGAATTGGCAGCTCAGGCCGATTTGATTATCAGCAGTGGGCGTTATCTGCGCGATTGGGCCGATGGCCGGGCGCAGGAGATATTGCAGGTAGATAACCCTGAATTCGCCGATCTCAAGGCGTGGCGATTGGCTCAGGGCTTACAGCCGCATCCTGATATCGCCATTATCAGCGGCAGTTTGCAGTTTCCCATTCCCGACGTGCTAACCGCCGGCGGCCGCAAGGTCGTCGTTTTCACCACGGCCAATCCCGATCCGGAGCGGGTGAGGGAGATCGAGGCCAAAGCCGGACAAGTTTTCGTTGTTGGGGAAAAGAGCGTGCAGGGCGATCAGATGGTCGCCCAGATGACGGAGTTAGGGTATACGACAGTCTACTCCGCGGCCGGGCCACAGGTTATGCATCTGCTGCTGGCCGGTGGGGTGTTGGATCGGCTTTATCTAACTCACGCCAGCCGGCTGCTGGCCGGTCGCCCGTTTTCAAGTATTGTTGAAGGTGATCTATTTGCGTCACCGGTTGATATGAAGCTCAACAACATTTATTTCGATCCCCACGGTGTGGCCGAATTAGGGCAGCTATTTATGTCGTACGATGTCATTCGTTGAACAACTCCCCCACCGAGATGCCCAGGTGAATGCGGCGGATAACCTCGGCGATGAGGGAGGCTACGGATAGTTGGGTGAATTTGGCGAAACGCTTATGCGGGGGTATCGAGACGGTATTGGTGGCGACCACTTCTTTAACGGGCGACTCCTGGAGACGGCGGATGGCCGGGCCGGAAAAAACGGCGTGGGTGACGCAAGCATAGATATCGGCCGCACCTTCCTTTTTAAGAAAAGCCATCGCTTTGGTCATCGTACCGGCGGTATCGATCTCGTCATCAAAGATAATGCAGTTCTTGCCGTTGACATCGCCGATGATATTGAGTACCTCAGCTTTGCTGCCATCTTCTTGTTGAACGCGCCGTTTTTCGATAACGGTCAGCGGCAGGTCAAGGGCTTGGGCGAAGTTACGTGAGCGTTTGGTGGCGCCAATATCGCCGGCGACAACGACCGCGTTGGGGATATTCTTTTGGCGGATGTAATCGCTGAGGATGTAGAAGGCGGTAATTTCGTCGACGGGGATGTTGAAGAAACCCTGAATTTGGCCGGCGTGCAGGTCAACCGTCAAGAAGCGGTTGGCGCCGGCCGTGGAGACCAGATCAGCCACCAGGCGGGCGGTAATGGGCACGCGGGGCTGGTCTTTTTTATCGGTGCGCCCATAGCCGTAATAGGGCACTACCGCCGTTATTCGTCCCGCCGAGTCCCGCTTGACCGTATCGATCATAATCAGTAGTTCCATCAGATTATCATTGACGGTCAACATCTGTCCATCCTCATCAAAAGAGAAGGCAATCGGTTGGATGATGAAAACATCTTTGCCACGAACGCTGGTTTTGAGGCGGCAAAAGATGTTTTGATTGGAAAACTTGAAAACATCGGCCGGGCACAGCGGCACGGCCAGAGCAGCGCTAATCTCTTCAGCCAACTCGCGATTGCCGTTTCCACTGAAGAGAGCTATTTCTCCATACATTGTCTTTCTCCTTGAAGGGAGGCCTGAATATTACTAAAATTAAATCACTCTGCGGTTTGGGCAGAGTGAAGGTTAATTGTCAATTTGATTAGTTGGTATATGAATTCCACCGTACGTCCCAAAATTGTAATAGAAGCGGTAATTTGTGACAAAATTCACAGTGGGATTTTATTGTATAGGCAACTTCAGAAAAAGTAAACGGGCTTTTAGTCATAGTACTCATATTAGGTCATTTCCTTGAGGGCCGTTAGAAATCGATCCACTTCCTCTTGGGTATTATAGTGAGCCAGACCGACCCGAACCATGCCGCCTGATGCTTCAACCCCAAGCCGTTCCGTGACATTAATGGCATAGTAGTTGCCGTCCCACACAAAAATGCCACGTTCACCCAGATAGGCCGCTATTTGGGTCGGGGTGAACCCATCGCGGGTAAAAGCGATGGTTGGGCAGCGTTCATCGAATTCGGCCGGATCGGTGATGCCGTAAAGGGTAATGCCGGGTAGAGATTGCAGGCCGGCGATCATCTCGGTGAAGAGCCGCCGTTCATAAGTGGCGATGGCCTGCATAGCCTGTTTCAGTTCTTGGCGCCGGCCATCGAAGGCCGAATTGCCGTCAAAGGTAGCTCCGTAGGCCCGGCCAACTCCGGCCAGGTAATCGACAGCGGCGGTGACGCCGGCCAATCCTTCCTGATTGAGCGTACCGGTTTCAAACCGATAAGGAACCTTGGGATTGGCCGGTCGAACCTGATAGGCCGACAATTGCTCTAGCAGATCGAACTTGCCCCACAAAACCCCCACGTGTGGCCCAAAAAATTTATAGGCCGAGCAAACCAGAAAATCGCAGCCCAGCCGCTGCACATCGATAGGGCCGTGTGGCGCGTAGTGGACGGCATCGACCCACAGCCACGCGCCGACATTGTGGGCCATCGCCGCAATGCGCGGGATGGGGTTGATCGTGCCGACCGCGTTCGAGGCATAGCCGACAGCGACCAGCTTGGTTTGATCCGTTAACAGTGAGGCCAGATGTGACAGATCAAGGCGACAATCTTCGACATCGAAATCGGCCATTTTGACGGTGATGTCTTGCTCTTCCAGGGCTAGCCACGGGGAGACGTTGGCGTCGTGATCGAGCCGGGTGACGATGATTTCATCGCCCGGTTTCAACCGGCGGGCGATAGAGCGGCTCAAACTATAGGTTAGCGTGGTCATATTGGCGCCAAACACAATTTCTTGAGGCGAAGGGGCGTTCAAAAAATCGGCCATTGCGGCGCGAGCATCATCGATGACTTTATCATTGCGGTGGCTGGTGATGAAATAGCCGCCTTTGTTGGCATTGGCTTTGACAAAGTAGCCGGCCATAGCCTCGATGACAGATTGCGGTACTTGCGTCCCGCCGGGACCGTCGAAAAAAATGTGCGGGTGGCCCTGCTCATCGGTTTCTTGCAAGGCCGGAAATTGGCTGCGAACGGGTGAAAGGTCAATTGCTAAGTCGATCATCAAAATCTCCGGGAATTAGAGTTGTTTTAGTCCGTAGTAGGCCGCCCCAAACAGAGCCGGCTTTTTGTGTAAAATGACATAAACGGGAATGTGGGCTAAGGTGTCAGAGAAACGGCCTTTTTTGACAAAGGCTGCCATAAACGTTCCATCTTTGAGTTTGGACAGAATTCGCGGCGGAATGCCGCCTCCCAGATAAACTCCGCCCGTTGCCATCGCTTTAAGGGCCAGGTTACCTGCCTCGGAGCCAAGAATGGAGATAAAAGCGTTAAGCGTTTGGATGCATAAATCGCTTTCCTCGTCCAGGGCGGCTTGAACGATGATTGGCGTTGGATCGGTTGCTTCTTTGAGGGCGGCCGCAACCTGGAGAGTTTCGGTTGCATAATGGCTTTCATTAAGATAATCGTAGATGTTAGGAATACCCAATGCTCCGGAACAGACCCGCTCGTAGCTAACGTGGTTGAACTTACCGAGCAGGTGCTTGAGAAACTCAATCTCGAATAGTGATTTAGGTGCGAAATCGGTGTGCCCCCCCTCCGAAGCCACAACATGATAGGCGTCGTTGGCATACACCAGCAGGGCCTCCCCTAAGCCTGTGCCGGGGGCAATAACCGCTTTGTTGTGGCCCATGGTTCGCTCGCCCAGTTCGCCGTTGAGCGGCTCCAAATGACGCGTAGTTAAATAAGGTACGGAATGGGCAATGGCTTCCAGATCGTTGAGTAGTTTTGTGCTTTGAAAGTGAAACGTATCGGCCAATGTTTTTTCCGAAATGTGCCAAGGTAAATTGGTGATTTTTGACTCGCCGTCGTGAACCGGACCGGCTACCCCAAAAACGGCTTTGGTGGGGGTAACTTTGTTATTGGTGATAAATTCGTGGATAATCTCTTCGAGACTGGCATATTTGCTGCTTTTAAACGTGACCTGAAGCTCGGCTTGTGGTTCATCTTGATCCGAGGGATTGTTTTCTAAAGGAAATAAAGCCAGATCCGTTTTGGTTCCACCAATGTCGCCAACTAGTAACATGGTTTTTGTCTCTTTCTTTGAGAATAGTGATAGATTAAATCAACGATTTTTTGCCCGGTTCATGAACTCTTCTTGACTGTTAAAGCGGCCGGTATCCTCGGTTGACGAGGCGACCCTGACGTAGCTGCCGTCTGCACGCAAAATGCGGGCGTTCGCTTCGTCAGCAGCAACGATGTTAAGGATTTCGATTAGTTGCTGCTTGAGTTCCGGGTCTTCGATGGGGAACAAGGTTTCAATACGGCGATCCAGGTTACGCGGCATCAAGTCGGCTGAGCCAAGGTAGATATCGGGCTTACCGCCGTTGTGGAAGTAGTAGATGCGGGTATGTTCCAGAAACCGGCCCACCAGGCTTACCACATTAATATTATCGCTTAGGTTGGGGATGCCCGGCCGCAAACCGCACACCCCGCGCACAAATAGGTCCGTCTTTACGCCGGCCTGCGAGGCCCGATAGAGTTGTTTGATAAATGCCGGATCGATCAGCGCATTCATCTTAAAGATTAATTTGGCTTCCTGGCCTTTTTTAGCCCAGTTGATTTCGCGTTCAATCAACTCGGCAAATCGAGAGCGCAGGGTGATAGGAGCCACCAGGAACTTTTTGTAGTCGGTTTTTTTGGAATAGCCGGTGAGCAGATTGAACAAATCAGAAGCATCAGCGCCAAATTCGGGTTTACTGGTAAACAGACCTAGATCGGTGTAGATGTTGGCCGTGATGGCATTATAGTTGCCTGTGGACAGATGAACATAGCGTCGGATGTTGTCGGCTTCACGGCGGACGACCAGGCAAATTTTGCTGTGCGTTTTTAGGCTCATGAAGCCGTAAATCACGTGTACCCCTTCACGTTCCAACGTTTTGGCCCAACCAATGTTGCTTTCTTCGTCAAAGCGGGCTTTCAGTTCGACCAGGGCCGATACCTGTTTGCCGTTTTCGCGGGCCTCCATCAAGGCATCGACCACAGGCGAATTTTTGCCGGCCCGGTACAGGGTTTGTTTAATGGCGATGACTTGCGGGTCGCGCGCCGCTGCCCGTAGAAAATCGACCACCGGAATGAACGAGTCATAGGGATGGTGTAGTAAAACATCGCCCTGTTTGATGACATCAAAAATTTCTTGCCGGGTGTCGATTTGGCGAAAGCGGGGGTGAATAACAGGCATGTAGGGCGGGTCTTTGAGATCGGGGCGGTCAAGCGACATGAGGCTCATCAAACCGCTTAAACCTAAGGGAGAACTGCTTTCAAACATGCCCTCTTCTGCGATGTCCAGATTCTGAATGAGCAGCTCACGAATGGGAGTGGACATTGTTTTCGCCACCGTCAATCTAACCACGAACCCAAACCGCCGCCGCCGAACCGTGGCTTCGATTGCCTCCAAGAGGTCGCTGGCCTCGTCGGCTTCAATTTCCAGATCCGCATTGCGGGTAATGCGGAAGCCGGCGGTCTGCCTAATCTCGTAACCGGGGAAAAGTCGGGAGAGGTTATGGGCGATTAAATCTTCTAACCAGATAAAGCGGTAGGTGCGGCGCGTGTCGCCGTTAATGCGGGCGACCGGTATCAAACGGGGCAGCGTGTTCGGGACTTTGATGCGGGCGAAGTATTCCACATTGCTGTCGGGATCGCGCACCATTACGGCCAAGTTTAGGCTCAGGCTGGAAATATGGGGGAAGGGACGCCCCGGATCGAAGGCCAGTGGCGTCAGGACAGGGAAGATTTCGTTGTTAAAATATTCATCAACGCCTTCGGCTTGATCTTTAGTCAATTCATCGTAATGATGCAAATGAATTCCAGCCGCAGCCAGCTTGGTTTTGATGTCATCGAAGCAGTGGTTCAAAATTATGAGGTTGGAGCGCACTTTTTTGCGAATATCCCGCAGTTGTTCGGTTGGGGTCAAACCGTCGGCGGGAACGTCTCGCACTTGAGCCGCGACCTGCTGCATTAAGCCCGCCACCCGAACCATGAAAAACTCGTCTGTATTAGAACTGTAGATGGCTAAAAATTTGGCCCGCTCCAGGATGGGATTTCGCTCGTCTTGGGCTTCTTCCAGCACCCGCGAGTTGAACTCCAGTAAGCTCAACTCGCGGTTGATGAAAAGATCCGGGTTGTCCAGGTCATAACTTTCCGGCTCCCCTATCCCCGACGGGGCGGTAGTGGTATTCGGCCTGGCGTCATCCATTGTTTTGGTACTCATAGAAGAGGTTGCCTCACTTTCTTTATTCAGCTCTGCTGTCGCGCCGTTGCTAATATTAATATAAAATGTGGGAGATTAAAAAAAGATGGGTCTCTCTTGAGTATTGATCGAAGAAAGGTAATGGTTACAGGCGGCGTCTCTTTTTAAGAGATTGGGATATACCTTGGCAGTCGTTTTATGAGGCAGGTGCAAATCAATGCTCCTACACCGCTTTTTACCCGATTCGGTCAGGTACGGGGGTGGAAAACTTGAATAATGAAATAATACAGTGCTTACGAGGTTGAATTAGTATGAGTTTTTACTTTATCAAGTAAGTCGGTCAGAATCAAACTTTTTGAAATAAGTTCCTCGGCCCCGGCATCGAGCGCCCGCTTGGCTTGATCGCCTTTAATATAAGCCGATAAAACCAACACCGGAATGTGTTGGGTGGTTTGATTACTTTTAATGTGGCCAATGGCGGTGGCCCCATCCATACCCGGCATCATTAAATCCATAATGACCAAGGCAGGTTGGTGTTCCTCGGCCATATCGACACCTTGTTGTCCATTATTGGCTTCCAATACTTCGTAACCGGCGCGTGACAGAGCGAGGCGCAAAAGCATAAGTTGAGTCGGTTCATCATCAACACAGAGGATTTTAGTCATCAGTAAAGAACTCCACGAGTGTAAGGTCAAGTATCGTCACAGATCTCTTGTTAGATTATACCATTAATATGCTTTGAGACAATAGGTCTGTGGTTTTTTTATTTTAGCGTAATTAGAATATTTGTTTCTATATCCGGTTGACGTTAAAGGAAGGGATATAGTATAATTTCGATAACAGGTGGAAAACTTAGAAAATGATTGCATTTCGATGCTTAGATAGATATAATTAAAAAATTAGAGTTTTGGGTTAGGAGAATATAGTGGCAATTGACACGCAACGATTGGGAGATTTTGGTTCCGGAGGCTCTGGCGGCGATGACAAATACGACGAGAACATTCTTCCAAAAGGCGCTGTACTTCAAAATCGATACGAAGTGATTAAGGTGCTTGGCGTTGGTGGCATGGGGGCGGTTTACCTGACTCAAGATTTGCGTTTCAGCGGAGTAACTCGGCTGTGTGCGCTCAAGGAAATGATTAGTACCACCCCTGATCCGCATGTTCGCCGCTTGGCAGTCCAAAGCTTCATGCGGGAAGCCAATATCCTGGTCCAACTGAATCATCCCGGTATTCCTCAAATCTACGATTTCTTCACTGAAGGCGTTCGCAGCTATTTGGCGATGGAATATGTCAAAGGCAGCGATTTGGAGGAAGTCCTTGAAAACACCCAAGGCATGCTCAAAGAGGAAATAGTAGTGGATTGGGCCATCCAGGTCTGCGATGTATTGATGTATCTGCATGGACGTGACCCGGCTATCGTCTTTAGAGATCTTAAACCTTCCAATATTATGCTACGCGACCAAAACAAAATTGCGCTCATCGATTTTGGGATTGCCAAGGCGTTTGAGGTGGGGCAAAAAGGGACCATGATTGGGACCGAAGGTTATTCACCGCCGGAACAGTACAAAGGCGTGGCCGATCCCAGAGGTGATGTCTACGCCTTAGGGGCTACCATGCACCACCTTTTGACTAAGCGCGATCCGCGTTTAGAGCCGCCGTTTACATTTCACGAAGAGCCACCTATATTGCTCAATCCGGCCTTGTCCAAAGGCACAAACGTTGTCATTATGAAAGCCCTGGAATATGATCCGCAAAAACGGTTCCAATCGGCCGGGGAATTCAAAGAAGCGTTGACTGAAACTTTGAAGATGCTGGAGGAAGGGACTTCCCCCCCGAGCGCCGGTGCCGGGACGCAGGCCCTGCCTCACGCAGCCTCCACAACCCTATTAACTGACCCGACCCCAACCCCACCCCAGCCATTCCCAACCCAGCCTTATCCCCCGCAAGGGACATACCCGCCGGGTTACCAATATCCGCCGCAGTACCCGCCCCAATATCCACCGCAATATCCGCCGCCTTATCCCTACCCACCCCAACAGACCGCGCCGTTCGACGGTGAAGAAGATGAGTTGAACGACTCGATTTTGCCCATTTGGAAGTTTAAGTGCGAAGATGAAGTGAGGGGATCGGTCCAGGCTGATAGAGACAAACTCTATGTTGGCGTGTATGATAATAATGTCTACGCTCTTGATTTGAAGAACGGTGAGTTTCAGTGGAAATATCCCACCGAAGGCGGGATTGCCACCAAACCGGCTGTTTATAAAAATACCGTCATATTTGGCTCTGAAGATCAAATCGTTTATGCGTTAACCGACTCCGGACGCCTAAAATGGACGTGTCCGACGCAGGGTCGGGTTCGTTCCTCGGCGGTGGTTGAGTTTGACCATGCCTTTTTCGGCTCCGATGATCACAAACTCTATGCTGTCAATGCCCAAACCGGGCGAGTTATTTGGCGATTTGAAGCGATCGGCCCTATTCGCTCAACGCCGGCCCTGGGCGATGAGTTGATCTATTTTGGTTCTGAAGATGGACACGTGTACGCGGTAGATCTGTCATCGGGCGCCGCCCGTTGGAAATTTAGAGCCAATCGAGGCGTAACCTCTAGCCCAGCCTTGTTTGAGGATCTGGTCATTGTCGGCTCTTCTGATTGGCATATTTACGGTCTTGAGGCAAAATCCGGTTATGTGGTCTGGCGTCATCGAACCGCTCAACAAGTTATCTCCAGCCCGGTGATTGTCGATGATGCGGTCTATGTCGGTTCCGCGGACAAGCAGCTATATGTGCTCGATGCAAAAACGGGGCGAGTTCAGTGGAAGTTCAATGCTGAAGCGCCTATTGTTTCAACGCCGGCCGTGACGGACGATGCGATTTACTTTGGTACCGTATCGAAAGAAAAAGGCGAGTTAATTAGCGTTAATCGCAAAGACAGAAAGATTCGTTGGCGATTTAAAACGGGTGGACCGGTGCCCTCGTCACCTTTGGTTGTGGACGGCATTGTCTACATTGGTTCAACCGACCATTATGTTTATGCCTTACCGGCTTAACCGGATTGTATTTTTGACAGTCCAAGATTGCCTTATTTTCACAGTTAACTAAAATCGGGATCTACGCTCTTGAATTTTCTTCGACGACTGTTCTCTCAACCACAAGTTAAGGTCGCCCAGGCTAAACCTCAACCATCAGTGGCTAAAAATGGCAAGTTAAGTGAGCAAAAAACGATTGTCTCTGAAAGTCTTATTTTGTTGAGTCAACTACCCTCTGGGATTCACGTTGGTCACTGCTCAGATGTGGGCCGCCAACGTAAGCGAAACGAAGATTCGCTCTTTACCCTACAATCATTTTTGGGGCATGAGTACGGTCAGGAACAGTTTGGATTGTTCATTGTGGCTGATGGTATGGGAGGACATCAAAAAGGTGAACTTGCCAGCGCGCTTGCCGCCCAAACCTGTGCCGGTACCATATTAAATGATATCTACCTCCCTGAGTTGATCGGCCAACAAAATTCTGATAGCCGGCCTCTTAATGAGATTCTAATGTCAGCGGTGGCAACGGCCAATACGGCCGTGCAGCGTGAAGTACCCGAGGGAGGTACAACCCTTACAATGACCTTGGTGATGGGTAATAACGCCTATATTGCCCACATTGGCGATACGCGGGTTTATCTCTTTAAAGATCGAGCGTTAAAACAGATCACCAAAGACCACTCTCTGGCCAGCCGCCTTGAAGAATTAGGCCAATCAACGCCGGAAGAAATAGAACAGGCCCAAAATGTCTTGTACAAAGCCATTGGGCAAAGTGATCTGGTTGAGACCGATGTTGACACTTACGTGCAACACCTACCGGCGGGGGCATCACTACTTATGTGTACCGATGGGTTATGGGGATTAGTTCAGCATGATGATATCCACCATATCCTGATGACGGCTGACACCCCGCAGCAGGCTTGTGAACAATTAGTAGCCAAGGCTAATGATAACGGCGGCCGGGACAACATCACCGCGATTGTTGTTTCGCTGGGCGTTGAAACTCAAAACGATTAACTTAACGGCTATTGTCTTCTTACATAAAAGAGCATTATTGAAAGCAGTCAAATGCAAGCTAGCAAAAATTATTACGCTATTCTTGAAGTAGAGGCTACTGCTACTGAGAATGAAATAAGACGTTCATATCGAGTTTTGGTGCGCAAGTACCACCCCGATATCAATACTGACCCTGAGGCGGGTGAGACGTTCAAAGATATTCAAGAAGCTTATGAAATTCTCAGCGATCCCGACCAGCGGCGTACGTATGATCGGCTGCGAGAAGCAGAAGGGCTGGATAAATCGTCCTCTATTTCGCTGCGTGCGAAGGTTAGTCATAGCCATCTGTTAACCAACGTTGATGAACAAGCTTTTTATGTCTTGATGGATGTCACGCCGGCAACCGATCTGCCCATATCTCGGCTGCCGCTGAATTTGTGCCTGGTGCTTGATCGCAGTACCTCGATGCAAGGGATGCGCTTACAGCAGGTTAAGGAGGGCACCCGCCAGATCGTTGATCGGCTCAATGACGATGATGCGCTCAGCGTGGTGATCTTCAGCGACCGCGCCGAGGTGATTTTGCCTAGCCAGCGTAAGGTTGATAAAGCGATGGCTAAATCCATTGTCAGTACCATTCAACCCAGTGGGGGAACAGAAATGTTCCAAGGGCTGCAAGCCGGGCTCGATGAGTTGGAAAAGAATCGGACCAATTCGTCCGTGAACCATTTGATTCTCTTAACCGATGGTCAAACCTACGGCGATGAAGAGGACTGTCTCAAAAAAGCCGAGTGGGGGGGGCTTAATCAGATCAGCCTGACTACGATGGGAATTGGCTCGGATTGGAATGAAAATCTGTTGGACCAAATGGCGACCTCTTCCGGAGGGACGTCGGTTTATATCGACTCGCCTCGGAAAATTGTCGATGTTTTCAAAGATACTATTCGTAATCTTAGCAGCGTTGTAGCCCGTGAATTGACCTTGAGCATCAACCCGGGCGAGGGTGTTAGCCTTAAGGAATTGTTTCAGATAACGCCGCACATCCATCGCTTGGATAGCCGGGCCGAAAAAGCTATTCTGGGTCCGCTGGGCACAGGCCACGGCAAAACCCTATTAATGGAATTCAGAATTCACGCGCACGCCACACCCGGCGAAAAGCGTTTGCTGCGAATTACCGTCGATAGTGATGTGCCGGGCCAAAATAACCGGCGCAACTGGGAATGGGTTGATATTATGGGTAACTTTGTCGAGAGCCAGCAGAATAATGTGGAAATTCCGGCTTCGATCATTACCGCCCTGGGTAAATTAGCCATCTTCAAAATGCAGGAAAAAGCGATGGATGATTTAGAAAAGGGGCATATTAGTGCGGCGACACAACGTTTAGAAACTATGGCCACGCGACTACTGAATTTGGGTGAAACTGATTTGGCCAGGGCCGCGCTTCTCGAAGCGGGCCGGCTGGCTCGTACCGGTGATTTATCCGCTGAAGGTCGTAAGAAAATAAAGTATGGTACGCGTAGCTTATCGATATTACCGAAGGAGATAAACCGTGATTAAGTGTCCATTTTGTGGAACCACTCACGTAGCAAACACACTTTTTTGTAGTGAATGTGGAACTTATCTTCTAGAAGATGACCGCCGGGGTACGGATCCTCTAGGAACAGATGAGATTGGTTGGGTCGGTGAGGACGAAGAAGACGGCGAAGCCGTTCATCTGATCAAAGGTACCGGCCCTTTGTCAATTCGTCTTAAAATAATCGAGTCTGGTCGAGAAGTGGAAGCCGCTTTGAACAAAGCTATCCATATGGGCCGTCTAGACCCGGCCAGCGATGTTTTTCCTGAAGTGGATTTAACGAATGACAATGGGCTGGAAAAAGGGGTTTCCCGACGGCACGCTCGTATTCTCAAACGTGAGGGCACCGTAGTGGTTGAGGATTTGGGCAGCATTAACGGGACGTTTATCAACAGTAAACGGCTAGCACCCTACCTGCCCGAAGTTCTTCGCCATGGCGATCAATTACAGCTGGGTAAGTTGCTGATTGAAGTGGACCTGTTTTAGTTATCATATTTATTGGGCAGATTAGGTAACGGGCATTTTGGCTCAAACAGAAATTAAGGGCCGGTTGCCTAAATAGTGATGATTTAGATAAGTAAGGAGATGCACAGTGTCAATTACGGTTATCATTCATGTTCAAGGTGGAGACGCTATTCTGGGTGATATGGAAGAGATGCCGGATCCCCTGTCGAATTATGTGACCTTTACCAATGTGCGGGCCAGAGATGGCAAACCGGTTATCTATATCGACCGTGAAGCCACCCGCGTCTTGTTTCCCTGGCATCGGATCAGCTTTCTAGAGACACTGCCGTCCGAAGAAGATCACGAAGATTTTGAAACCTTCTTCCGTGATTAACAAAATATAGACGATAATGTGTGACGTCATTTTTCCGCCGCAAGAAAGCCCTTGGGGCGGTTTTCTATTCTTTGACATTTCATGAGTCACCTAGTAAGATACACCCTTAATTCGTTATCTTAGAAAGGTTGCCGTAAGTTATGCCTGTTCAACAAGTTACGCCCGTAATCTGCTCAAATTGTAGAACCCAATATTCGGCCCCGTTCAATAATTTGATCGACGGCCAAGACCCGGCTATGAAATCGGCCTTTTTGCAGGGACGCCTCAATATTTCACAATGTCCCCAGTGTGGGGCGGTCAATCGGCCGGAAGTGCCCCTTTTATATTACGATCTGGAAAAAGAGCTGGCCCTGGTCTTGGCTCCAGGCGGATTGAGTTTGGATAAAACTATTCAGGAAAAGATGATTGGCGATCTAACCAACAGCCTGGTTAACAGCCTGCCGGCTGACCAGGTGAAGTTTTATCTACTTAACCCTAAGCAGTTTCTCTCGCTGGAAAGTATGGCCAAAGCGATTTTAGAGGCCGACGGTATTACCGAAGAGATGCTGGAGCAGCAGGCAGCCCAGGCCAAATTGATTCAAGAGTTTATGCAGGCGCCCGACGAAGCAACGCTTAAAGAACTGATCAAAACCCACGACGCCCAATTAGACTACCAATTCTTTGAAGCCCTAACCGCTTATGTGCAAGCGGCTCACATGGGCGGCGACCAGGAGCAAGCCCAGGCGCTCTATGCCCTCCGAACGGTTTTGGCTCGCTGGAGTACGCAAGGCAAAAAAGCAGTAGCCGAAGTTGATCGAAAAATCGGCTTAATGGTTTTGGAGAGTCAGGATGAGCTATTAGAGAAACTTCAGGCCGCGACTGATGATGATGAGATAGCGGCTTTGGTGGCCGCCGGCCATAGCCTACTTGATTACAGTTTCTTTCAAAAGCTAACCGATAAAATCGATCAGACCACCAAGAGCGGCGACACCGAAACCGGTACAGCGCTGCGCGAACTTCGCGCCAAGGTCTTAGAAATTAAAGCCCAGCACGAAGAACAAAGCCGGGTTGCTCTGGAAAAAGCGGGCAACCTGCTTAAAGAAGTTCTGCAATCAAACCGCCCTGATCAGGTCATCGATGAAAAATTGGATCAAATAGACGAGGCGTTCTTCTTCATTCTCAGCGCCAATATCGAAGAAGCCCAGCGGCGCGGCCAAAACGAATTAGCTCAGGCGCTGGACATGATCGGTAACCTGACTATGGCTAAGTTGCAAGGGGTT
Source organism: Anaerolineales bacterium (assembly GCA_020634855.1). Classification (GTDB taxonomy): domain Bacteria; phylum Chloroflexota; class Anaerolineae; order 4572-78; family J111; genus JAGRBY01. The sequence continues at coordinate 333,306 of JACKAU010000007.1, read as the reverse complement.
GATCTCTCAGCGATGGAAGACGCCGCCGAGCCGCCGGCCGAACCCCCAGCCGAGCCGCCGGCCGAAAAGCCGCAAATCCATATTGGCCGTCGATAACAATCAATCCCAGGTGGCTGTCGAATTGTTTAGAAATTCTCCGTAATCCTTACCAGTTCGACCACTTGGACCTCGTCGTCGTAGATAACGTAGGAACTCGGTCCATCCAAGGGTTGGCCGACGCTCCCCACACCAATAATCAATGTGTCACCGGTTTCGATCGTGATTTTGGGTTGAATTAAATTTTGAAGTTGGTTGTCATCCGTGAAGCGCCAAATGATCTGGCGATGCGTATGGCCGTGAAACATAAGCGGGATGCCGGCTTCCGTTAACGTGGCAATACTGTCCCATAATTCGTCGGACTCTCGGTGCAGATAGGGAAACAGCCGGCCAAAAGAGAGATTGCGGCGGTTGGCAATCACGTCGTTGAGCGTAGTCAGCGACTCCGGCCAGAAGGGTGCGGCGTGGGTTAGCCAAAAACAGCCGGTTTTGTGCTGCGGCGGCAGACTCAAAACCCAGCCCTGATTTTTCGGCGACAATCGCTGCCAATTCGACACCTCCCAATTGCCAAAAACGGTGACGGCATTGACCGACCGAGTCAACTCAACACACGCGTCGATGCCGACATCGCCCAAACAGTAGTAGCGATCAACGCCTTGCTGGTGCGCGTGTCGTAACATCGCTGCCAGGGCTGCCGTGTGGTTGTGAATGTCGGAAAAAATGGCGTATTTCATGGCTAAAGAGTAGCATAGCCGCCCCTTTCCAGCAAAAGCTGATCCATCGCCCCACAATCAGTGGACCGCAACTACGCTACTGCGATACGAACTTGTTCCTCGGTTTTCTTTGGATGCGGGGGGCTGCTCTAATCCTTTAAGCGTAGCTTATACCGCCACTCTAAATTTGACTCGTGTGTTACAATGAAGCCGTCTCGATTATCGAATAATCATCAGGGAGTAGTATGTCAAACAAGAATACAGCAGCAAACATCAACGGTCGCATGTTCCGCGACGTGATGGGTCTATTCGCCACCGGGGTCACGGTGGTTACCGCAGATTTAGAGGGTGAAACACATGGTATGACGGCAAATGCCATTACGTCATTATCACTCGACCCGCTTTTGGTGTTGGTTTGCGTCCAAAAAGATGCTATGATGGCCGGCATTCTTCAACAAGCCGGGGCTTTCGCCATTAGTATTCTCAGTGCGGATCAGGAACATCTTTCCAACTTTTTTGCCGGTATCTGGCCGGACGGCGCGGACCCGCCCCCTTTCAGCTTTGAGCCTTGGGTTGGCGGAGGACGACTGCACGGGTCAATTGGCGCGCTGGCCTGTAAGATTGACAAATTCTTAGACGGCGGCGATCACTGGATCATCACCGGTCTGGTCGTCGATCTTTATCGCCAAGATTCGCCGACCGATCCGCTAATTTATTACACCGGTCGATACTACGGTCTAGGCCGATTGTCGTGACAACTGATGCGGATTTTACCGCTCATCATGGACGATCATCGTTTTGACTGGCCGGACGAGCGCGGACGGCTCGTGCTTGGAATCCACCCGCCCATCTGCACAACCAAACCAAGGACAAATAGCACGATTAATATCACGGTGGTTATCTGAGGCGATAGGTTAACCGACTGCGAAATCATTGTCGCACCGACCAGCGACGACAGGCCAATGAGGGCGTATTCAAACAGCATCGAGACAATAATTGCTCCAATGATGCCGCCGATAATAAACACCATCCACTCCCATTGAGTCAAATTCAGATTGAACAGGGCTATTAGCCATAGAGATAAATAGCCGCCCATCAAGAATCCCCCAACTACCACCGCCACCTGCTGTAGAAAAATAGCCACTACAGCGCCCACAACCCCGGCAATAAAGGCGATCAGCCATAAAACAACGGCAGAGTCAACCGCTAAATAATTCAGCGCCAGAGATAACCCAATCAAAAACCCTAAGGCCCCTATAGCCAGCCAAAACAGTTTGCGTCCGGCCACCAGTAAAACTATGCCGACCAAAATAGTGATAATCGATAGAAACGGTTCTGCCATAGTACAAAATCTCCTGCCGTAGTAGACTGCTTTGTTAAGTCATATGTTAACCCCTGAGACTACAATTTGGGCTAAAGTTATGTTATAATCCTGACTAGAAATAGCCAAATTCATCCGCTCATGTTTTATTTCTGAGTTTCGGTCCGAACATATCTAATAACTAGAATTGAGAGAGGAGAGGCGCCATGCTCGATCATTTCCCCCGCCCGCCGCACGATAACGGACGCGGTGTTCATTGGAGCCCCAGCCAGTACGCTTGGGGACAAGATAATTGGAGCTTTTGGAAAGACCAGCTCCAGGCTATGAACATTAAATGGGTCAAACTGCTCGACGACGGCGGCGGCTCGGCCATGGGGCTGGTCAAACGACTGATCGATATCGAAATTATGCCCGTTGTCCGCTACTATCGCGAAGAACCGAACCCCGGACGCATTAGCGCCCGCGAGATCGAAACAAGCAAACGTTACGCCGATATTGGCGCAGTGTACTTTGAAACCAACAATGAGCCGGACCTGGCTTTGGAGTGGGAAGAGCGGAAGCGCCCTCCAAACTGGTTAGACATTGTAGTTGATAATTTCATTATTGAAGCCGATATGATCCGCCGCGTGGGCGGATATTTGTTGTTTCCGGCCTTTGGTCCCGGCGGGCGCGGCAATCCTTTCAAAATGATTGTCGAGCGCGGCCGGCGTGATCTACTCGACGGCAACTGCTGTCTGGCCATCCACAACTACGGCCTGGGGCGTCCCCTGGATTATCCCAATGATACCATCAATACGCAAGGGGTTCCTCTGGCTTTTGAAACCTGGGAAGATCGCGGTGGCTTGTGGGCCTGGGAAATGGATTACAAGACGGTCAATCAACACCGGCAGCGATTGGCGAATCCCAATGCCAGCATTATGGAAGACTCGACCGGCTTTCGCGCCTTTGAGTATTTCGATGTTTTGATCAACGAGGCCGTCGGTCACTCGATCCCCATTTTTACCACCGAAGGCGGTTACAACGTGGGGCAGCGAGCCGGGACCACCTTTGGCGATGACCCCCGCTATCCCAAACCAACCCCGAACTGGACCGGCCGGCTCACCGATGATATGTTTCGCTATTTGGAAGAGCAAGCGCCCGATTACTACTTTGCCTGCATGCCCTGGCTTATCGCCGTCCGCCGGATGGGCGTTTTTAGCGAGGGCTTTGAAAATCAAGGCCCCTGGTTTACCCACCATTTCGACAAACAGTTTGGCCTCAATGGCGTTTTACCGGTTGTGTCTATGTTATCGAGTCGGCCGGGAAAGGTCCGCCAGGACGGCCCGGTGCCCCAAGGGATGCGCACCTTCTACACCGGCCCCGATTTGACCGGGCGTAACTTCGACGATCGCTTCAAATATCTGGAGCCGCAAGTCTTACTCGAACCGGTGGCCGATCCTACTCAACCTCATTGGCGTCTCATTGCCGCTGAGTGGGCCGATGAGCGAGAGGCCCAAGGCCGGGCCTACATCTACGCCAAAGCGCTCGATGAAAGCGGCCAGCCGTTGGAAAATGTTACTTTTCAGGCCGACCGGGGCGACGCCATCGACAAGGCCCAAACGAAAGGCCCGATTGACCACTATTGGGGTAATGTTATGATGACCGGTCTGTTGGGAACCTACAAAGTGAGTATGGCCCAAGACAATCTGCCGTCTGATCGACTGGTCAATGTTGGGTTGGGCAACGAAGTGTCGCCTCAGAGCTTTGTACGCACCTCCTTCTTCTTGACCTTTCAAAAAGTTGCCGGTCACACTGGCGGAACGCCCACCCCTCAACCCAAACCGATCCTGCCGCCTGAACCGGAACCGGTCCCTACCCCCGAACTCAAACCGACGCCTGAACCGGAACCAACCCCCACACCCGAACCTGAGCCAACACCTACCCCAGAGCCAGAGCCAGAACCGGAGCCGGTTCCTGAGCCTCGACCTGAACTGCCGGAGCGCAAACTCGATCCCCGGCTAGACAGCCTAACACCGGCGGTTACGGTGATCCCAGTAGCCGATGCTACTCAGCCCCATTGGCGTTTAATCCGTGTCCGCTGGGCCGATAAACAAGAGGCGCAAAACAGAGGCTATATCTACCTTAAAGCCTTGGATGAGGCGGGTCGACCGATCGAGGGCGCCCTGTTTCAGGCTGATCGGGGCGACGCGATTGACAAAGCTCTCACGAAGGGCGCGGTTGATCATTATCTTGGCAACTATATGATGACCGGCAAGCTGGGCACATACACGGTGAGTATGAGTCAGGACGATATGCTCTCTGATAAGTTGGCCAACGTAGGTCTGGGTGAACCAGGCGCCCCGTGGGATCGAACGGCCTTCTTTTTGGTCTTTCAGAAGATACCAGGTCAGCCAAAACCGGCGCTGGCTCCCGTCCCCGCCGCCATGGCTGCGCCCCCACCCCCTGAGCCGATTTCTCCAACTCCATCGGAGTTGGACCCCCTGCCTGGCCCGCAGTCGATAGCCGGACCGCGTGCAGCCGATCCCGCCGAACGGGTGAACAACGCCGAAAATCTGTCGGCGGCATTGCTGTTGGCTTCAAGCGAATACGTGATTCCGGTTAATCGTGCTAGCGCATTATATCAATATGCCCAAACTAAAAGCCTGGGCCAATATTTATCGGCGGAGTTTCCAATTCAATATAAAGGGGTTGATTATCGCGCTCAGGTGTTTGAGCGGGGAATTGTCTATGTACGGCTCGATCGGTCTGGGGTCGTGAAGGTCATTGCCCATTCACTTTATCGGGAAGAGACTCGACCCACCAAGAAGGTCGAATCATCGCCTCAATCGGAAAGCTTGTTGCAACGCTGGTTGAGAGTTTTTGGGTTGGGCTAGATTTTTACATTAGGCTCGCTTTAGGTAACTTAAGCCATCTTTCCCGGCGACAATAACTTCGCTGGCCATATTCAAAAATAGTCCGTGTTCGACCACGCCAACCCGGTTGATTAATTGATCGGCCAAGGCGGCCGGATCAGCGATGCCATTAGGAAAGGTACAGTGGATGATGTAATTGCTGTTATCAGTCACAAAGGGGTCTTGTTCACCACCACGAATCTCGGGGCGATAGCCGAAACTCTCAAGCCATTGAATTTGAGCCTTCCAACCAAACTTGACCACTTCGATGGGTAAAGAAAAATGCGTTCCCAGTTTCGTGACTATCTTACTGCTATCAACCACCACAATAAAACGAGCCGCCGCCGATTCAACCATTTTTTCACGCAATAATGCGCCGCCGTGTCCTTTGATCAAGTTTAATTGCGGATCGACCTCATCCGCTCCGTCGATCGCCAGATCGAGTTTAGGCTGTTGGTCGAGGGTTGTCAGCGGAATGCCATAAGACTGGGCCAATTCCGCTGTTTTCTCCGAAGTCGGTAGAGCCACAATATCGGTTAAATCTCCGGCTTGCCACAGCTCGCCAATTTTTATGACGGCGTAGCGGGTGGTCGAGCCTGTACCCAAACCCAAAACCATCCCACTTTGAACTTGTTCAACCGCTTTTTCAGCGGCTTGTTTTTTTAGCGTTTCTATGTTCATCTTTTACAAAGTTGCAAGGTAACAAGGTCGCAGGGTGACAATGTGACAGGGTCGCAGAGTTACAGAGTAACAAAGTTGCAACTCTGTCACCCTGCAACTCTGCGACCCTGTTACCCTGCGTCCCTGCCCCGCGTCTATTTTTTTGATTTATCGATAGTTTCTAAGGCCCGCAGCACGACGTTATCGGTGGTAAAGCCAAGATGCTCGTAGATCTCCTTGTACGGAGCAGAGGCGCCAAAGCGATCCAACCCGATGATTGTACCCTGAGGGCCAACGTACTTTTGCCACCCCATCGAAATGCCTGCCTCAATAGCTACCCGCGCTTTGACCGAGGACGGCAGCACAAATTCTTTGTATTCATCCGACTGCTCTTCAAAGAGTTCCCAACTGGGCATGCTAATCACGTGCGCGCCGATACCTTGTTCGGCCAGTTTGGCATGCGCTTCAACGGCGAATTGGACTTCGGAGCCGGTGGCGATTAGCAGTACATCCGGGTAGATACGGTCGGTATCTAATAAGACGTAAGCCCCTTTGCTGAGGTTGGCCGCGTCGCCCATCTGGCTGCGATCATAAACGGGTAAACTCTGTCGGGTCAAGATGAGCGCCACCGGCCCATCGCTCTTTTCCAAGGAGACTTTCCAGGCTTGGGCTGTTTCATTGGCATCGGCCGGCCGGATGACCGTTAAGTGGGGGATAGCCCGCAGAGCGGCCAGATGCTCGACCGGCTGGTGGGTGGGACCGTCTTCGCCCAGGCCAATGCTGTCGTGGGTGAACACCAGGGTGATGGGAATATGAGATAGCGCCGCCAATCGAATGGAAGGCCGGCAGTAGTCAGAGAAAACGAGGAAGGTGCCGCCGTAGGGAATCACCCCGCCATGCAGCGCCATCCCGTTGAGCGCCCCGACCATGGCATGCTCACGAACCCCAAAATGGAAGTTGCGGCCGGCGTTATTACTGGGGTCAAAGACGCTGTAATCTTTGAGCATGGTGTTGTTGCTGGGGGCCAAATCTGCCGACCCGCCAATGAGAGTCGGCAGCGCCGGCGCGATAGCGTTGAGCGTTTTGCCGGATGCGGCGCGGGTAGCCATCCCTTTGGCATCCGCCGGGAAAACCGGCAGACCATCATCCCAGCCTTCGGGCAGTTCCCCGGACAGAGCCCCACGGAAAGTTTTGGCCTCTTGAGGCAGCGCTTGCTCATAGGCTTGTAGGGTTTTTTTCCAGTCAGCTTCCCATTCAGCCCCGGCCCCGATCGCTTCACGGAAGTGGGCTAAAGCTTCATCGGGAATGTAAAACGGCTCGTCATAGTCCCAACCGTAGGCTGCTTTGGTAAGTTTGACTTCCTCTTCGCCCAGCGGAGAGCCATGAACTCCGGCGGTATTGGCTTTATGGGGGCTGCCAAAGCCGATGGTGGTTCGGCAGGCGATAATCGAGGGTTTGTCGGTAACGGCTTGCGCTGCTTTGATAGCTTCGGCCACGGCTGCCCGGTCATGCCCGTCGATCTGTTGGGTATGCCAATGGTAAGCCTCAAACCGTTTCATCCGATCTTCGGTAAAGGCCAGGTCGGTGCTACCGTCGATGCTGATGTGGTTGTCATCGTATAGATAGATGATCTTGCCCAGCTTCATATGACCGGCCATCGATGCGGCTTCGTGCGAGATGCCTTCCATCAGATCGCCGTCGCTAACAATGGCGTAGATGTAATGATCGACAATCTGATGACCGTCTCGGTTGAAGGTCGCCGCCATGAACGCTTCGGCAATCGCCATACCTACGCCGTTGGCAAATCCTTGCCCTAACGGGCCGGTGGTTGTTTCCACACCGGGGGTCAGGCCGTGCTCAGGGTGACCGGGTGTCAGACTGTTCCATTGGCGAAATTGTTTTAGCTGGTCCAACGGTAAATCATAACCGGTCAGATGCAGCAGGCTGTACAGCAGCATCGAGCCATGTCCGGCCGACAGGATAAATCTGTCTCGGTTGAACCAGTCAGGGTTTTTGGGATTGTGCCGGAGAAATTGTGTCCACAGCACATAGGCCGCATCAGCCATGCCCATGGGCATACCGGGGTGGCCTGAGTTTGCTTTCTGAACCCCATCAATAGCCAGGGTTCGAATGGTGTTAACACACAACTCGTCCAGCGTCATGTTACTCATTTATGTGGCTCCTTTTACTTGTAATGGAATATAAATGGGGGTAAACACAGTTGGTTTGCTAAATTAGTGTAGTTTCACTCTACATGAAAGCACTTTTTCATGAACAAAAGGGCAAAAGCTACTTTAAGATCGATTTAGACAAATTACTCCGATTAGATTTTAGCAGTTTGCCCCACTTTAAGCAAAGTTCTTCTAAGGCTGATTTGAAGTACTTCGAAAGCACGCAACGCTCGCGCTAGTGCCTGTCCATAAAAAAAGAGGGCGACTGACTCGCCCTCTTTTTCTCATACCCAGCAAAATCTAGTAATTGTTCCGACGCATCATCTTGCGTCGGGCCTTACGGATGGCACGTTGTTTGGCAATGCGGCGTTGTTCACCTTTGGAAACAAACCATCGCTTTTTGCGATAAGTACTCAAAATGCGAGCCTTAATGATCTCTTTGCGGAAGCGCTTGAGCAGCGACTCTTGGCTTTCTCCTGATTTTAGTGATACGCTCATGTAAATCACCCCCTTTCACGTGGGATTTTGGCAGATGATAACTATCTTCTCCAAAAATGGGCTTTTAGTAGGACAAACTTAAGTTTGTCCTACTAAACCCAGATTTGAAAAGATACAATTTACTTTAGACAGACGTGAACTCATCAGGGGTGATGTTAGTGACTTCTCCAGCCCCATTTTCTCCAGCCCCGTTTTCACCCGTTAGACCGTCAATCTCAACCTCATCCAACTCGGTGGTGAGGATCGCGAATTCATCCTCATCTTGGCTGCCGTTGGTTTCATCTTCGATCGTATGGTAATGATGGTAACCCGTTCCGGCCGGAATCAACTTCCCAAGAATGACGTTCTCTTTTAAGCCGAACAGGTCATCCCGCTTGCCTTCAATGGCGGCCTGAGCCAGCACGTTGATGGTATGCTGGAAGGAGGAAGCTGACAGGAAGCTTTCAGTGTTGAGTGCCGCTTTCGTAATCCCCAGCAAAATGGGACGTCCGGCCGCGGGTCGCTTGCCTAGCTCCATCAGTTTCTGGTTCATGACCTGGAACTTCTGGTAATCTAGCAGTTCACCGGGGAGGTAATCGCTATCGCCATTAGTCACCAGCCGAACCTTATTCGTCATCTGGCGCACGATAATCTCGATGTGCTTATCGTGGATCGGCACCCCTTGCGACCGGTACACTTTTTGAACCTCTTCCAACAGATAGAGTTGCGCCGCTTCCCGGCCTAACACTTGTAGAATGCGGTTGGGGTTGAGCGATCCTTCGGTCAACTGCTCACCGACCACTACCCGGTCGCCGTCACTTACCCGCAAGCGGGCCGCCGATTCGATCTCATACTCTTCTTCTTCAACAAATTCCCAGCGGATCGTAATCTTGTTGCCCTCGCGTTGAACCTTGCCGCCGTTTTCTACGACAATTTCCTGGTCGCCGTTTTTGGCTAATTTGCCTTTGGCGGCAACTTCATCGCCATCTTCAACCAGAATAGTCCACTCTTCCGGAATATCGTAATCTTCTCGACGCATTTCCGAGGCGATAATCTTGAGCATCCGACTGCCGTCATCCCGGTTGATTAGTTCTACCCGACCATCGAGGTCAGAGATAATGGCCTCCCCTTTGGGGTTACGCGCCTCAAAAAGTTCCTGGATCCGGGGCAAACCGTGGGTGATGTCGGAGACGCCGGCCACACCACCGGTGTGGAAGGTTCGCAGCGTTAGCTGGGTCCCCGGCTCACCAATAGATTGCGCGGCCACAATACCCACCGCGGCCCCAATTTTCACCAGACCACCTTGCCCCATATCGCTGCCGTAACAGAGGGCGCAAATACCCTGTTCCAGATCGCAGTGCAGAGGTGTTCGTAGACGAAGTTCTTTAACGCCGGCTTTCTCGATATCGTCAAACGCATTTTTGTCGATTAAGTCATCGCGTTCCAGCAGAACCTCGCCGGTTTGCGGATCGAAGACATCGTCCAGCGTCACCCGGCCCACAGCGCGGTCCCTGAAGCTTTCGCCCAGCACCACACCCTGGTCTTCACCAACGGTTATGCCGGTATTGGTGTCGCAATCGTGAGCGTTAATGATGACATCTTGTGACACATCCACCAGACGGCGGGTTAGATATCCGGCGTCGGCGGTTCGCAGCGCGGTGTCGGCCAGACCTTTACGCGCCCCGTGGGTTGAGATAAAGTATTCCAGCGCCGTCAGCCCCTCGCGGAAGTTGGAGCGAATAGGCAAAGGAATAATCCGGCCGCTAGGGTCAGCCATCAGACCCCGCATCCCGGCCAACTGGCGAATAGGCTGGAAGCCGCCTTTGGTCGCTCCGGAGTCGGCCATCGTTTTGATCGGGCTTTGCGGATCAATCGACTGACGCACGGCTTCGGTCACTTCGTCGGTAGCGTCGGTCCAGAGTTGGACTGTTTTGAGATAGCGCTCGTCATCGGTGATCAGACCTCGGCGATACTGCTGCTCGGTCTTAGACACCTGCTGCGTTACCCGCTCCAAAATATCTCTCTTGGCCGGCGGTACGGTAATGTCAGACACCGAAATGGTAATCCCGGAGCGGGTGGCGTATTTGAACCCGATCGATTTCAGTTTGTTGGCGGTGTCAGCGGTGATATCCATCCCTAAGTTATCGTAGCAGCGCCCGACCAGGTTTTTGAGCGCCCCTTTATCGAGTACTTCATTCACAAAGCGCAGTTTTTCCGGCAGGATTTGGTTGAACAAAGCCCGGCCCACCGTCGTTTCGATGGGGACGGTGCTTTTCGACCGGCTGGTGTAATGCAACACTCTGATTTTGGCATGAATGTGCACTTTCCCCAGGCTGTAAGCCAGTTCCACTTCATCCAGATCGGTAAAGACTTTGCCGTCGCCTTTATGGGGAACGTCGTCCATCATAGTCAGATAGAACACGCCCAGCACCATATCTTTGGTCGGCGCGACCACCGGCTCGCCGTTTGATGGCAGCAGCAGGTTTCTTGACGATAGCATTAACTCGCGGGCTTCTTTTACCGCTTTTTGCGACAGTGGGACGTGAACCGCCATTTGGTCGCCGTCGAAGTCGGCGTTGAACGCGGAACAGACCAGCGGGTGAAGCTGCAAGGCGCTGCCTTCGACCAGCATCGGCTCAAAGGCTTGAATCCCCAACCGGTGCAGCGTCGGCGCCCGGTTGAGCAGAATCGGCCGGGTTTGGATAACCTCTTCCAAAACCTCCCATACTTCGGGCCGGCGCTGCTCTACAATGCGCTTGGCCCCTTTGACGTTGTTAGCGTAGTTGTATTCGACCAATTTTTGAATAACAAACGGCCGGAATAGTTCCAGCGCCATCGTCTTAGGCAGGCCGCATTGATGGAGTTCCAGATCAGGCCCGGTCACAATAACCGAACGGCCGGAATAATCGACCCGTTTCCCAAGCAGGTTGCGGCGGAAGCGGCCCTGTTTCCCTTTGAGCATATCGCTCAAGCTCTTCAATTGGCGGCGGCCCCGCGATGAAACGGCTTTACCCCGGCGGCTGTTGTCGATGAGCGAGTCGACTGCCTCTTGCAGCATCCGCTTTTCGTTGCGCACGATGACATCAGGTGCGCCCAAATCGAGCAGCCGTTTGAGGCGGTTATTGCGGTTGATCACGCGTCGATACAAGTCGTTTAGGTCAGAGGTCGCAAAGCGGCCGCCGTCGAGTTGAACCATTGGCCGCAGGTCGGGCGGGATCACCGGCAGCACGGTTAAGATCATCCATTCCGGACGGTTATTGCTCTTGCGCAAGCTTTCCACCACTCGCAGGCGCTTGATGGCTTTTTTCTTGAGCTGTTTAGAGCGGGTACTGCGAATTTGGGTGCGCAGTTCCTTAGCCATCTTGTCCATATCCAGGTCTTTACAAATTTCGTAAAGCGCTTCGGCGCCCATGCTGGCTTCAAAAGCAGGGCCCCACCGATCTTCGAGTTCGCGGAATTGGGCTTCGTTTAGGAACTGCATCGATTGCAGCCCTAGCAACTCCTGGCGCTGATCCTGGATTCGTTCAATCAAATCGCCCAGCTCTTGGGTATCGCCGGTGGTTTGCGTTTCGATTTCCTGATCGGCCTGATAACGCAGCGATTGAACTCGACCCTCGATTTGGCTGCGCTTGCGAGTTAACTCATCTTCGCTTTCGGCCTTGATTTCATTGAGACGGCTTTCGACAAAGGTACTCAAGGCGTGCAGGTGATTGGCGCTTAACGACTCGCCTTTGGAGGCAACCGTTTCGCCGGCGGCTTGAAAGATGATCGGTTGGGTGATTGTTTGGCCCATTTGCGCTTCGATCTGGCTTTGAATGCCCTGGGCTTCCTTCATCACGGCTTCGATCTGCTTATTTTGCTCTTCTTCGATTTCTTTGATTAACGTCTGCTCTTCGGTTCTGAGCATAGCAATGCTCTCATCCGAGAGGCCGCGAATCGCGTCGACTTTGGTTTGGCGTTCTTCTTCCAACCGTTTTTCGGCCCGAGCGATTTCGTCGTCGAGGCGTTTGAGCGCCCGCGCCCGCGCCTGCTCATCGATGCGGACAATGATGTATTGGGCAAAGTAGAGGACCCGGTCAAGGTTGCGCCGAGAAATATCGAGCAGCAGACCCAGGTACGACGGCACCCGCCGCGTGTACCAGATATGGGCCACAGGGGCGGCCAGTTCGATATGCCCCATCCGTTCCCGTCGAACCGAGGAACGAGTCACCAGTACCCCACACTTCTCGCAAACGATGCCCTTATAGCGCACTTGCTTGTATTTACCACAGGCGCACTGCCAATCTTTGGTTGGCCCAAAAATAGCCTCACAGAAAAGGCCGTCTTTTTCAGGTCGCAAACGGCGGTAGTTAATCGTTTCCGGCTTAGTGACTTCGCCATAAGACCAACTTCTAATTTCATCCGGTGAAGCTAAACTAACCCGTAATGCGCGGAAATCTTTTACTTCCACAATAAGAACCCTCCCGATGAGTTTGATACCATAAAAGTGATTATAAAGTTACTTGCCGGTGCTCGCACACCGCTAAATACTGCTCTGTAATGCTTTGGCTCTGGTGTCCCAATCGCTTGGAAACCAAAGCGATATCTCCGGTTTTCGCCAACAAGTTGATGGCAAACGTGCGGCGCATCGTTTGGGCCGATACACCTTTCAAACCGGCCGATCGGGCGCAGTCACTGACTACCCGCTGGACGGTTCGGCTTGAAATGGGGCGACCTTCCTGGCTGAGAAAAAGGCAGTTGGTCGTTGACGTCTGTGGTCGCACCTGCAGATAGTGGATTAATGCCTGGCGCACTTCCGTCGGCAGTGGTAAATGCCGAATTTGGGTTTCATCCTGATTGGGACAAACTCGTAAGTGGATACCAGGGTCATCAAACACCAGATCATCTTTTTGTAAATCGACAATTTCGCCCACCCGTAAGCCGGTATGCAGCAACAGTTGTAGAATGGCTAAATCACGTCTGACCAGACCGGCCCGCGAACCATTCCGGGCGGCATTGAGTAGCTGCCTGATCTCCTCATCGGCCAGCACTCGCCCCTTAACCGGCGCTTCATCCGCTACCAACGATACCCCCAAAGTCGGGTCTAAATTCACCGATCCGATATCGTAAGCAAATGAAAAAAACTTCCTCAATGACATCAAATGCCGGTTTGTAGTTGACGTGGCCCGCTTCAACTCTTCGATTAAATAGTCTCGATAAAGCCGGATATGTTCCTGCGTCACGCGCTGCAGAGAAAAGTCGCCGCTGGCCCGGCGTTGTCCCCAACGTGAGAAAGCCCGCAAATCAGCCAGGTAGTTGACGATAGTGGAGGAGGACAAAGCGGCTTGGTTTAAGGCTTCCTCAAATCGGCTGAGTATGGCTTCATCTTGGTTTGAATGCATCATAAAAAGAGGTTTTTACATCAAGTTGGATTGCAATGGTCGGCGGCATAACAGCAAAAAATTGCGCCTTGTCATCCAAGGCGCAATCTATCACAGATTGTGTAAAGTTGTAATTCCTAAAAAATGCGTTTTTATGACTAGTCTCACTTTATACGCAATAATTATAGTAGACCTTTTGACAAATGTCAAGCATTTTTTACATTAATTCTCACTATGACCTAAGATTAGTTCAGTGTCCTGACCGTGATCGTATTACCACTAAAGTAGATGGCCTATTTGAGCCGCTTTCTCGACCCAATAGCGAGAACTGGACCAATCTATCCTATGTCTCAACAGCGCTTTGATCGCCGATGCTGTAGCGCAAGTAGGCTTCGATAAAATCATCCAGCCGACCATCCAGCACCGCTTCGGCATTGCCCACTTCGTGATTGGTGCGATGGTCTTTGACCATTTTGTAGGGATGCAGCACATACGAGCGAATTTGATTGCCCCAACCGGCCTCGACGTGTTGCCCTTTCAGGCGAGCTTCCTCTTCTTCTTGTTTCTTAAGTTCCAGATCGTACAGCCGGCCGCGTAAGATACGCATAGCCATTTCGCGGTTTTGTAACTGGCTGCGTTCATTTTGACAGGTAACCACCATGCCGGTCGGCAGGTGACGTATCCGAATGGCCGTCGAGTTTTTCTGCACGTGCTGGCCGCCGGCCCCGCCGGACTTATAAACATCGATCTCGATGTCTTCGGGTTTGATCTCGATCTCGATATCGGTTTTTACATCGGGGACAACTTCGACTAACGCAAAGGAGGTGTGACGTCTCTTAGACGCATCGAACGGTGAAATTCTTACCAAGCGATGCACCCCCCGCTCGGCTTTGAGATAGCCGTAAGCGTAATCGCCGCTGATTTCCAGGGTTACGCTTTTGATCCCCGCTTCTTCACCTTTGGTCTCATCGACAATCAGCGCTTTGTAACCGTTCGCCTCGGCCCACCGCAGATACATCCGCATCAGCATTTCGGCCCAATCCTGGCTTTCGGTGCCGCCGGCCCCGGCGTGGATCGACAGCAGCCCGTCGTCTTTGTCGTGCTTGCCGGAGAAGGCTAGTTGAAACTCCAACTTGCCCAGTTGCTTTTCAATCGCCTCGGTTTCGGTTGTTAACTCCTCTAGGAGGGAGGTGTCTTCCTCTTCAGTCGCCATTTCGACCAAAGTTAACGCATCTTGCGCCCGGCGGCTCAAATTCTGCCAGGTCGTCACTTGATCGCGCAGCATTGAAAGCTGCTGCATCTTTTCTTGGGCCTGGCGCTGGTCGTTCCAAAAATCCGGCGCTTGAGACTCTTGCTCTAACGCCTTCGCCTGTTGTTCTTTCCCGGCGACGTCAAAGACGCACCATATTTGAACCGATCTGGTTGACCAGATCGGTAAGTCGGCCGTTTAACTCATCCATCGTGTTCGCTCCTTTACCTGGTTATTCATTTGGATGTAACTGATCATTAAACGAAACTAATATTATACAGAAAGAGAGGAGAAATTGAAAATTAGAAAATGAAGCGATCATTTCAGCTTCAGCCTGATAATCAACCCGGAACCAACCGCACCAACGGCGCCGACTCCGCCAGCAGGCGACAATCGGCGTCGGTGGCCTCTAATTGCCGACCGATCATCATTTTCGACAGATTAGCGAACGCGGTGGGATGGCGCCGGGCGTAATCGGCCAATTCTTGGGCTGCTTCGACCACCGGCAGGCGATTGGCCTGGGCCGGCCAGCGGCGTCGCCCCAAAGAGAGCGTCACTGCCGGCGTTTTTTGAATATTCTGAAACCAGTCTGATTTTTCGCCCCAACCCGAGGCGATGATAACCTCATCGCTGGTCTGATCGTGGCGCACCACTTCCACCACCGTATAACGCGGCAACCCGCTCTTGCGGCCTGTATGTTGCAGCATCACAAACCGATCGCCCAAGAGCCAGCCTAATCGCAGCCGGTACAGCCAAATCGGGAAGCGTAAAAATAAACGCATCAACCCTCGCGGCTTTTTTCCTCTCGTTGTCGCGGTCGCCATAACGTTAATCCTCCAAATTCATCCCGATTCAGCGGATCTAACCTGTATCTTCGCCACCAAACTCTTGCATTTTAGGCCAGAAAATTAGACAAGATTTACAAGATTATACAAATGCCACGGATTAAAAACAAGAATTAGTGAAATTCAGTCGATCACAATTTCACATAAAAGTGGGCAAATAGAACGCAGATTGTACAGATTACACGGATAAACACGGATATTTTTTAGTTAAATCAAGCCTTATCGGTGAAAATCCGTATGATCCGTATCATCCGTGTTCTATCATTTCTTATCAGATCTTGAAATCGTGATCGACTGAAATTAGTGTAATTCTTGGTTAGATTTATCTGCTGTTACCACACCCGTTGAAGATATCTTCGTGTAAACTGACCAGCAAATCGGCTTTGGTTTGAAAATATCGATAAAATGTGCTGCGGCCGGTGTTGGCCCGCTCGGTGATATCGCTAATAGCTATCGCGGTGTAATTTTTCTCGTGAATCAGCTGCGTCCGGCCTTGAAACAGCTATGGGCCACCGGCGATGGCCGTCGCGCCCGGCGTTGGGCCTGGATCGGCTTTATTTTGACCATCCTGGCCATCGGCTTTCTGACTCGCGCCATTTACGCAGCTTCATAAGGGAGGGCTTTGCTAGCGGACACATACTCAATTTGACAAAGACTCTGCCTCGCGTAACCGCCGACCGCTGTCCACTGACCGCCCAAGCGCCCAGTTCGGCCTATTTTTTGAGCGGTCTACTGTCTGCCGTCTGCGGTCCGGTGGCCAAAAAGTGGCTTCGCTAGCTAATTCCAGGCCAAATTCAAAGGGTGTCCGTTAGCGAGAGGGAGGGACTCGAAAAAGTTTGTTAACCACGCCTCGCTGCGGTAAAATACTCTCGCTGCAACCGTTTTTGGACCTTACGGAGTAAAATCATGGCCACTAACTCAACGGCCCAGCCGTTAAGCGGGAAATGGAAAGGCTTTTTATCCATTTAGGCGTCTATGTTATCGTTATTAGCCTGTTAGGGTTGATAAACCTTTTAATCGATCCGGGCGGCTATCCTTGGTTTTTATGGCCGGCTTTGGGCTGGGGGGTGGGGGTCGCTTTCCATTTATTTGGCCTACGGCTGGGCGAGATGAGCCATATCACCGGTAAATGGCGCGGATTTATAGCCCATGCCGGATCATACGCCATTATTATGGCCATGCTGCTGGGAGTTTATCTCTTGGCCGACCCCGGCGGCTATCCCTGGTTTTTATGGCCGGCGTTGGGTTGGGGGGTGGCCGTTGCCATTCATTTTTTTGTCCTCATTATGGGCAAGAACCGTAACCCGGCTGAAACGCCCGATTTGGCCGAACAATCGACCGAGAAACGGCGCAAAAGAAAACGCGACCGGCTGGCCGAGCCAGAATCGCCCGAACCGCCGGCCGTTGTGTCCGCCGCCGGTCCTGCGCTCAAAGATCAGGTCAAAAAAGCCCGCACTTACCAGGCTCAGATTAAATCGCTGCTTAAAGCCTCGACCCGGCAGAATATTCATATCCGCCAGGATGATTTAGCCAAACAAATCGATGAGTGGGTCCGGGCCGTCGAAGTTTTAGCCGAGCGCATCGAAAGTTTCCGGCAAAACAGCCTCATCCAGACCGATCTGGCGGCTGTGCCGCAGTCGATTGACGATTTAGAGCGGCGGCTGGCCTCGGAAACGGATGAATCGACCCGCGCCGAACTGGAACGAACGCTGACCGTTTATAAAAACCATCTTGAAGCCCTCAACCAGTTGCAAGGCACCATTAAGCGGGCCGAGATTAAAATCGAAAGCACGTTATCCTTGTTAGGTACGCTTTATTCCCAAATGTTGACCAGCCAATCCACCAATCACGTTGCCGATTACAGCCGCTTGTTCGAAGATGTCGAAGAAGAGGTCCACATCCTGCAAGACCATCTCGACGCCCTGGGCGAGGTTAAATCCGGCCGGATATAGCTGAAGCAGCGCCATAGGTCTCCCCGCCCATCGGGATTACGCCCCCGGCAACTTTGACGATGTCTTGCCAACCAAGCCGATAGCCTCGGCAGCTTGGCCGACATCTTTCCTTCCGCAAGCATCAACCTGGCCGCTGGGGTGATAGGTTGCCCATCCAAAACGTACCCCCGGCAACTTCGGCGATGCCCCGCCAACCCGGTCGATAGTCTGAGCCACTTTTGTGACCTTCCGCTAGCCCGGAACAACGTTTCGGCAACTTTTATGACGTTCGGCTAGCCCGGAACATCGTTTCGGCAACTTTTATGACCTTCCGCTAGCCCGGAACAACGATTCAGTAACTTTTTCGATGTTCCGCTAGCCCGGAACACCGTTTCGGCAACTTTTACGACGTTCCGCTAGCCCGGAACATCGATTCGGTAACTTTTACGACCTTCCGCTAGCCCGGAATATCGTTTCAGTAACTTTTACGACGTTCGGCCAACCAAGAACCTCATCTCGGCAGTTTTTACGACGTTTATCTTGCCGAAGATGTCTATTCGGTAACTTTTACGACGTTCGGCCAATCGAAAACATCCCTCCGGCAACTTTAGCGATGCCTCCGTTAATCCGACCGAAAATTATGGCCGGTGGGCAACCCCTTTTTATGAAATTGTATCGAGATTTTTGCCCATTTAAGGCGTTGCCTTCTTTTTGACTTGAATTTAGCCCCCACCAGGCCGGCGAGGTGTGGGATGAGTTTGATCGAGAGCGCCGCCGCCGATCGAGGTTGAACCGGCGTCCGGGCAGTTGACAACTAATCTCTTTTGGATGACCAAGCCGATTATGTTGACCTTAACCCCGCTCTTTTTCCCCAGGTGGGGCGATTATATTTTAGGAACTGACTTCGGTAATACTATTGATCCAGAAGTCGGTTTGTGGGATAATAGGTCTAGGGAAGTGTTGGAAAAATTAAGCCATCGTCCTATATCAAATGAAAATGCTGGCGTAAAGGTGTACTCATTCTTTTTAAGTAAAGAGGAGGCGTTGGGCCGTCTCATCACTATACTAATGTTCGTTATGCATTGTTCAAATCAAGACTTGAGTATGGCTGGAGTACTTAATGACAAATCACGCTAAAAGTCCTGTTATAGAACTTCATTCACTCATTCATTACGAAGAGCGGCGCATTTTCAATAGTTTTCCATTAGAACGACGTCGTGGCTTGATAGAAATTGCACGATCTATGGATCTGTTCTGGACATCACTTAATTGGGGATTATCACGGCATCCGAACAGACACGCGAGGCCTCCCAATTTATTACTTTCGGTTTAAACAAGTCATTACATCTATTCTTAGATGATTCTTGCGGCCGTCCTGGTTTTCCTCTGGCTCGATCAAATAATGAGACAAATCAGTGGGCAAATTCTGTGTTAATACACTGCGGTCGATTGGGCTTGTGTGAACATTTATTAGAAATATGTCGAGTAGGGTTAGGTGAACTTTACAAGGAGCGGCCTCGTGTTTACCGTTTTAAATATACTTCCCACCCGATAGGGTTTGAGTCTATAGAGAGAAGATTTTACGTGGATGGCCGAGTTTATTGCTCATCGTCAAGCGGATAAGCAAAAGAGACTAAATGAACAACAATGCAAAATATGGAAAATCATGTCAGGCTTGGTCGATACTTGGCACAAATATTACATTCAATATGAGACACATCCAGAAGTTGATGAATTCTATCAGGAAGTTGGCTTATTACACGCACAGCGAATGTTCGGGCAGGATAGCTTCCCAGGGGACACGAAGTTTGGAGGAGAAGATTTTAACCTTTATCGGGAAACAGTGGGTGTTTTGATAGGCTGGAGTCTTAAGCATATGAGTTTTTGTACGCAGTTAATGAAGAAAGTACCATATATTAATCCAAGAAACATCATTACTGTGCCACAGCATTTTGACGATAAAGCAAAGTATCTTGCTAGTGCTTTGACGATAGATACTCAAGCAGCAAGACAAGCATTACAAACTCTGACACTGACCCGCGAAAACAAACAAGTTCATTGTGTAGCTCCAGGCAATTTTGTTGCACCTGCATTAATTGAGGCAGGACAAGGACGAGTAATTTTTCCGGTATGGGGATGTACTAGTCATCCGTTTATATTTATGCTCAATGAACTAAAAAGGAAGCATAGATCCGACTGGGATCGTGCTGTAGATATGAGAGAAGTTCTTTTCCGACGAGAACTCTATGAATTATTTCAAAGTACCAAATTCCTTCAAAATCGACAGAAACATCAATATAAAGATTGGTGGTTCGATTGTAACTGACATTGACGCTTTAATTCTGGATCGGAGTAAGGGAGTTGTGGCTATATTCCAGCTAAAGTGGCAAGATATGTTTGGAGGTTCAATACGTGAACGAGAAAGCAGAAAAAGAAACTTCCAACATACAGGAAACAAATGGGTAGAGCGTGTAAGTCAATGGTTGGCTAGTAATAGTATCGCTGAAACTTGTAAAATGTTAGGTTTCGAACAAGATGATATTAACCGTGCAAACGAATTCCGAATTTTTGTTATCAGTCGTTATGCCGCACATTTTTTCCGGATCTGGCACTTTGGATCCTAGAGCAGCTTGGGGAACATGGTATCAGTTCCTAAGGATTATAGTAGAGCAGGGTAATTTGGAGAATCCTCTAAATAGTTTGTTTTCATCGATGGTTGAAAATTCACCAATAAAAAGAAAGCGTCCTATCATCCCCGTTGAAGAGCTTAATATCAGAGATGTACATATTATTGTGAGTCTACTAATTCAGAATAAACATTTGGCAAGGGTAGCCTAACAAAGAGACACATACGAATACGTGCCATGAAACGGCGAGAAGAATTACCCCAAAAGGGGTCGTAAGTAGGTGTCAATGAAGAAACTGACGAGTCGAACTGAGTTAGGTCGAACCGAAAGGAGTGACACGAAACGCAAGCGCAGAGCCTCTCAGCAAAGCGGCTTGCGGGGGCCAGACACCCCCTAACGGTTGGCTCATACGGTTAAAGCTAGATTGCCAGAACGCTAGTTTCCAGGGATGCTGGCATCATCTGCGGGAAGAGTGGCTGAAACATACATTTGGCTAGAAGGAGGATTATTATTTTGCTTGTCGTATCACGAGTGCCGTGCTATCATATGTTACTGTGATCCGTTCATTCAAAACCCCTGGAACTGAAGATATTTTCAACGGTAAAAATACAAAAGCGGCTCGGCGTATCTGTCCCCAAAACTTATGGAAGATTGCCTCTCGCAAATTGGATCAGCTTGACTCAGTCAACGCGCTGGAGCAATTACGGCTACCACCTGGCAATCGGCTTGAAGCCTTAAGCGGTGATCGAACAGGCCAGCATAGTATTCGGATCAATGACCAATATCGAATTTGTTTTGTCTGGGCGGAGACCGAACCCGATGAAGTTGACATTGTGGATTATCACTGAGCTAATATGGCATGAACGACGGAGGCTGTTATGATAAGAGTCCCAACCGATAGAACCCCAACCCATCCCGGTGAGATGCTCGTGGAAGAATTCTTAAAGCCAATGGGCTTAACGCAACGAGAATTGGCTGACGCGATTCACGTTCCGTATCAAAGGATCAACGAGATCGTTAATGGCAAACGAGGATGACCCCCAGTACAGCCTTGCGACTGGAGAAGTTTTTGGGAATGTCCGCCAGTTTTTGGCTAAATCTACAATTACGGTGGGATTTATACTTCGCGCAACGCGCCGAAGAAGATGAGTTGGCCACCATTACACCCTACCCAATGACAAACGCTCTAAGGTAACGCAAAACCTCGAAAAAGTAATCGAGTGGCGTATTCAGAACGGTGGTGGCTATCAAGCAAAATGATTAGGAGATATGAAGAGAAGGATTTAAACGAATTACTTGATGCGTGGTACTTCGCCTCTCACGTGGGTCACCCATTCCTTGATGAAGATTTTTTTGAACAAGAGCGCAGGGGTAATTATAAGCTGTCATTGATCACATTCCAGACCACCTCTTTCCGAATTACGTCACCGTCTCAAAGAATCCAAAATCTCTGCAATAGACTGGGTCTGCGGCTCGGCTTGCAGGTGGCTTAAGGCGTTAGCCGGAAGATGGGGTTCCAACTCGGCCAGCAGACGAGCGGCCCGGTCTTGATTGCTGCGGCTGCTGACGGGATGGTTTAGGGCCAGGGCCAGCGCCTCTAAAATGGACGACCAGTCATCGTCGCCGCGTTTGATGCGCAGCGCGACCAGGCCAACTAAGGCATCGAGCATGGCCGGCGTAGCCTGGATCGATTCGGCCAAATCCAGCGCGGCGGCGAAATGACGTTCGGCGGCGTCGGTTTCGCCCAATTCGTTCGAGATATGCCCCAATTTGTTATGCCCCGCCATAATGCCCCACTGGTTGCCAATCTCCTCAAAGATGGCCAGGCTCTCTTGATAAAGCTGTCTGGCCCCCGGATATTCATCCATCATTTGGATCACATCGCCTAGATACGACAAACTCAGGGCAATCCCCCGGTCATCGCCAATCGCCTGGCAAATGGCCAGACTTTCCTGGAAGTAGTGGTTGGCTTCCGCATAGTCATCCACGGCAAAGGCGACCTGCCCCAAAATTTGCAGCACGAACGTAATACCCCGATGATCGCCAATGGCTCGTTTAATGCTCAGGCTGTCCTCGCAATAGTGCCGGGCCTGGGCATAATCGCCTTTAAGATAAGCCGCCTGCCCCAAAATGGTCAGGGCGACGCCCTCGCCAAAGCGATCTCCCGTCTCTCGGCAAATGGTCAGACACTCTCCTAAATGCTGTTCGGCCAGTTGGTACTCGCCCAAATGTCGATGCGCCGCCCCCAGGTAATTGAGCGGAAAGGCCAGCGCCGGCCGGCCCGCGTCGCCGGTGTGGCGCAAAATCTCCAGACTGTGGTGCAGTAATTCGATGGCCGGTTCATATTGCCCCAGTTGAAAGATAAACCACCCCTGCCGGGCCAGCAGTTTGCCCAAGACAATCTGATTGGCCGGCGACGCCATCGCCTCAGGGCTGTTTTTGAGGGCGGCGGCGGCTCGCTCAAAGGCTTCCGCCCCCTCTTTAAATCCACTACGAATATCATAAAAATGAAAGAGACTCTCTAACGCCTGTTCGACCGCAGCCCACCGGCCGCGCTCGATGGCCCACTGCCAGCAGCGGCGCACGTTCTCGAGGTCGGCGTTGATTTCGGCCAAAGCGGTGCGCTGGTTGCCGCCCTGCAGGGCCGCGGTTCGCTGGGCCAAGAAATCGGCAAAGTAGTCGCCGTGTCGATCCTCGACCGCCGTTTGTTCCGCCGGCGTCTCGGCCAGTTTGGCGGCGGCATACTGCCACAGCAGATGATGCCGTTCAAAACGGCCGGTCTCCGTCCGCCGCAGCAGCGACTTGTCGATGAGCGACAGCAGCAGGCCTAACGATGCACCCACCACCTGTTCGGCCGCCTCGCGCCGGAATCCGCCCCGAAAGACGGCCAACTGCTTAAACACCCGCTGCTCTTCATTAGATAAGAGCCGCCAGGAGTAGTCAAACACGGCCCGGACGCTGCGCTGTCGTTCCGGCACGTTCCGCAGCGACGTCGTCAGAAAATCGAGATTGTGCCGGATCTCGGCCACGATTTCGGCGCAGGACAGCACGCGCAGCCAGGTGGCGGCCAGCTCAATCGCCAGCGGAATACCTTCAACCAGCCGGCAAATTTGAACGATGTCGTATCGATCCTCGGTTGAGGGTTCGAAGCCGGGCAGGACGGCTCTAGCCCGCTGCAAGAACAGTAGCACGGCGCTGTTTGCTTGGGTTTTATGCCAGGCGGCATCATCCAGGGTTGGTCGGGGCGCGGCGGTTGGGTCGTCCGGCAAGGCCGGCAGGGCTAACCCGTAGACCGGCAGAAGCTGCTCGTCTAGCAGGTTCAATCGTTCCCGCGAGACGGTCAAAATCTTGACTTGAGGCGCGTCGGTCAAAATTTGGTCGATGAGATCCGCTGCATTTGGTCCGGCTGCCGGCGTCGATAACAGATGCTCAAGATTATCCAGCACCAGCAGCATGGCTTTTTCGCGCAGATAGTTGAGGAGTTGGGCGGCCGGATCGCTGCCGCTATAAAAGGAAAAGTCGAGTGCATCGGCCAGGGTGGATACCAGAAAATCAACGGAACTGAGCGAGTCGAGCGGGATAAAATAAACGCCGTGGGCAAATTCGACAGGGTCGTCGCCCTCAGTTTCTTTGACCTGCCAGGCGGCCTCAAGCGCCAGCCGGGTTTTGCCGATACCGCCGGGGCCGACCAGCGTCAGCAGCCGGTAGTCGGGCTGCCTGAAAAAGGCCGCCACCTGTTTCAACTCGTCGGTACGATTGACCAATGGCGTGGCCGGCGAAGGCGCTCGGATTTTAAGGGCGGGGCGTGAAGGCGCGGCGGGCGGTGGTGTGGCCGGCGAAGGCGCAGTTGTGAGCGACTCCAGGCTGCGGCTGCCCTGTTTTTTGATCTCTCCGGCCTGAATGCGCTGCACCAGAGCGGTGGTCTCTTCCTCCGGTTCGGCCCCTAGTTCTTCTTCCAAGACCCGTTGGCAAATATAGTATTGAGCCAGTGCGGCGGCGCGTTTGCCGCTGCGGGCCAGCAGCACCATCAGATAG
The DNA here is from genome assembly GCA_020634855.1 of Anaerolineales bacterium. Taxonomy (GTDB): domain Bacteria; phylum Chloroflexota; class Anaerolineae; order 4572-78; family J111; genus JAGRBY01. The sequence continues at coordinate 308,990 of JACKAU010000007.1, read as the reverse complement.
CGATGGGCCTCCTCCTGCCAGGGTTCCACCTCTAGCCAGCGCCGGGCGAAACTTTCGGCTTTATCATCAGCGGCGTGAACGGCGTGGTAAGCCACCAGGGTCTCTAAGACCTCTACCACCTGCCGCCGCCATCCTTCCTGTTGGCTGAGCAGCCACGACTCAAATTCGGGGCAGTCGTCCAGGTAGTAGCCGGCCATAAAATCGCCCTGGTAAAGCTCGACCGCCTCGGCTAGTTGGTCCGGCTGGACCGACTCCTCTTCAGCCGGGGCAGCATCCGGGGTGAGGTCGGCCAGATCGTCGGCGCTGTGCGGCCAGGTGAAGCGGCCGCCTTGCCGGGCCAGCGTTTCAAACGCCACGGCATCAACCCAGTAAGCGGGTGATGGGTGAAATTGGACGGTGTGGTAATCGGCTTGGAAGGCGTCGGGCAGGCGGCTGGACAACTGGCTCAATTCGCGGCTGAGATTGCGCCGGCCGCGCGCTTCGGATTTCTCTCCCCAAAACAGCCCGGCCAATTGGCTGCGCGATACCGGCTGCGGCTGCCGGATCAAATACCCTAGCATCGCCAGCGCCTTGCGGGAATCAAAATTGTCTACAGCCTGGCCGTCCTTTTCAACCCGGACGTTGCCAAACAGGTAAATGCGATAGTTAGACGCCACAGTCTCCTCTTTTTATTTAACCCCAGTTGCCACCCATCAGACCTGACAGGTTTTAGGATTACCGTTCAGAGAAAAATTAGGGCAATTCGGGAAATTTAGCCGCATTAAGGCCTATTTGAAAACCTGTCAGGTCTTGTTCGCAGACAGATAGCAACTTGAGTTATTTAAGAACAGTTTCCGAACAGTTTGTGGGGCAGTTCCCGAACAGGTCTGTCCTATATTCTAAATCATAACGATGAATTAACAAACTTGTACGGAGACGACAATGGCGATGAACACCAAAGATATCTTGGGCAAGATGGCCTCAATACTACCCTGGCGCTCACAACGCTTGCTAAGTCTGCCTGAAATCATCGGGAATGACTCGGTCAAAAACGCGCTTTACTTGGGGACTCATTCCGTGTCGCTCGATCAAATTCGCGGCAGCGCCAGCCCAGGTAAGTGTAAGGATTTTGATGCCAATTTCCGACTCGTTAACGGTCACAATACGAAACGATGGACCGGCATTTATCAGGCCAGAACCAGCGGCCGGGGGCTGCCGCCGGTTACGCTCATTCAAGTCGGCGACATTTATTTTGTTGAAGATGGTCACCATCGTATCTCCGTGGCCTATGCTTTGGGGGATGCGGAAATAGAAGGGCAAATCACCATTTGGCAATTGAGCCAGTCGTAGCCGGTTGAAGGATAAAGCCAGGCTAAGGCTAAAGCTGAGGCGAAGGCGAAGAAAAGATAGTTTCATAAATTATTCAATTAGACCTAATTATTAAAAGGAGAAAGAATCATGCGAAGTTGGATAAACACAATAGTCGTTGGAGTCGTCATCTTGATAAGCGCTATTTTAGCCACGCCCACCTTGGCGAAGGAACCGATCCAGGTCACGCGGGGTCAAATAGCCACCTATGCTGACGGTCTGGACAAAGGCTACGACATCTCCGGTATGGCGACGATGGTGCGCAGCGCCGAGGGTTATACGTCGGTGACGCTCAGAGTGCAAGGGCTAGCGCCGAACACTAACTACGGGGTTCACGTCCACAACCAGGCTTGCAGTAACGAAGCCGGCGGCAGCCATTACCAGCACGAAATCGGTGGCGCAGCGGACGAGGTCAACGAAATTTGGCCGGCGATTACCACCAATTCAGGCGGCTACGGGTTTAGCCAGACCGTGAACGATTTTGTGGCGCGGGCAGAAGCCCGGTCGGTGGTCATCCATGATACGGATAACAGTCGCCTGGCCTGCGCCGACTTGCGTCTGATTGGCGTCTCGCCATACACGTTTAACGCCCAGCAGATTGAGGAACTGGCCGAGTCTAGCGCTATGGCCGCTAATCCGGAGTTAATGGCGGCAGGGCGTTATCAACCTGTCGAAATCACGATCCCCCAACTCGACTCGGCTGACTATGCGGCCAATCCTGAACTGCTGGTCGTCCAACGCTACGAATTCATCGGCGACGAAACCGACGCGCTTGGCTCAACTCAGTATGCGGCCAACCCCGAACTGCTGGTAGCGCAGCGCTATGAATTCGTCGGCCAAGATGCCGGCTCGCTCGGCTCGGCGGCCGATACCGCCACCCCTGAACAGTTGTTTGCAGATTACTATGAATTTATAGCCGAAGATGGCTTGGGTTTCTACGCCGCCAACCCTGAACTACTGGTCATCCAGCGCTACGAATTCATCGGCCAGGAGGCCGGCTCCCTTGGCTCCACCGACTATGCCGCCAACCCCGAGTTAATGGCGGCCGAGCGCTACGAGACGGAAACGACGCCCCAGGTGGAGTTTGTTGACACCTTCCGTAGAGTGGGGAATCGGCATTAGACCCAGCTTATGACCAGACCTAACCGGTCGGGAATAAAAGTAATCGTAGGACAAACTTAAGTTTGTCCTACGATTACGACTTACAAAGGAGATTACTTTGAGGCGCCTACACACCCCCTTTTTACAATTTCAACCGGGCGATTGGAACGGCTTTCTAACGCTTGTTACCGATAACCTGGCCAAGATTATGATTTTGCCGGGCATCCTGATCGGCACTTTTCAATTTTCAAGCGAGACGATAGGTAAAATGGTTGACATTTTCGTTGTTCACGCTTATTATCTGCCGAACTCCATTTCCCCAGACCACGGACCTACCGCACGCAAGCTCACTGTTCACAAATACCATATTCGGTTGGCTCAATGTCGGCCAACCCCGTTAGAGGAGAACACCGTCTCATGAAAATGCCACGAAAGCTCTACCGTGTCAGTTCACTGACTCCTGGTTCATTGTCCGCTGTACTTAGACGATGGCTTGGCCTCTTGTTGATCGTGATCGTCGGATTAATCTATCTCCATCTGGCCGTCGTTTCGGCTCAGGCCCAAGAACCGGTGGTCCCGCTGCCGCACAATCCTAGTTGGGTCTCCGATGAAATTCTGGATGCTCAATATCCACCATCGCTTTGCAACACCTGGGGCGATCTGGACGGCGACGGCGACCTCGACATGGTGGCCGGGTACGTTCCTTTCCGGGGTTTGCTCATCCTCCTCAACCAGGGCTTGGACAACCAAAACAATCTGACAATGACCTCCCAACTGCTGGACCTGGGCGGTTGGTTTACCTCAAGCTGCGCTCTGGGCGACCTCGACCGCGATGGCGATTTAGACCTGGTCGTTGGCATCGTTTTTGGCCCTGATCGGATTTATGCCAATAACGGCCTGACTGACGCGGGGCTGCTTGACCTGGAGCAGGTTTGGACTGATGCGGATACCCAGGCCAATGTCACCTCCCAAGTGGCTCTGGGCGATATTGATGGCGACAGCTATCTCGATTTAGCCATAGCCGGCATGGGATGCGGTTGTGACCAGTCAAACGGCAACGTGGCCGATATAATCTATCGCAACACTACTCAAGCCGAGGGTCAGATAGCATTTACGCCCGCCGTCACATTTCCCCAGAAAAGTACGGCGGACCTGACCTGGGGCGATGTTGACCGCGATGGCGATCTCGATCTGGCCGTTGCGGGCGAGAGCACCCTCCAACTTTTTGAGAACGTGAACGGCACAATTGAGACTACGCCCATCCTTGATGAAAATGTGGGCCAGCCGACGGCGCTGGAATGGGGTGATTTCAATGGCGACGGCTTTCCTGACCTGGCCGTCGGTCAGGGCGAGTACTATTACAACAGCATCTACCGCAACCGGAACGGGCAACTGCAAACCAACGTCAACGCCATCTGGCAGTCTTCTAATCGGGGTAATACCTTCGACCTGGCCTGGGGGGATGTCGATAACGACGGCGATCTCGATTTAGCCGTTGGCGACGAAAATAAGGGCACGAGACTTTATTTAAATGACGGCGGTGATTTGCAGCGCGAACCGGCCTGGGAGTCGGCCATAACCAACTCGTGGGCGGTTCGCCTGGCCTGGGTTGATGTCGATGGCGACGGCGATCTCGATCTGACTCAATCGGGCACCGACTCGGCGGTGATCATCTACTTGAATTCCGGCGGAGTGTTACCGACCACAACCCAGATAGCTTCTCCGGCCAAAACGACCAACACCTTTGCTCTGGCCTGGGGCGATATTGATAATGACGACCAATCGGAGCTGGCCGCCGGCAACCTGCAAAACAGCCTAAGCAACTACTCAGCGCCCTATCCCTGGATGAACGCCTGGGTCGGCGCGGCCAACATCATCTACCGGCTCGATGGCGACACGATGCAGCCGGTGTGGCAGTCCGACTCCATCAGCGCTACGACCAGCCTGGCCTTCGGCGATGTCAACGGCGACGGCTTGCTCGATTTGGCCGTCGGCAATCGGCCGGAAGGGAGTTGGGAACGGGCACTTCTTACGGCTAATGGCTTTAATGAGCTTTATCTCAGCCAGGCCGGCCGCTTGCCCGAAACGCCGACGTTACGGCTTGGTGAAGGCAATGAAGTGACCACCAAGGTCGCCTTTGGCGATGTTGATGGCGACGGCGACCTCGATTTGGCCGTCGGTAACCATACGCTCCTGACCAACTTTGATGACAGCGGCGCTAAAGCTCCCGACAAAATCTATCTCAACAACAACGGTACGTTTCAAGAGCCGCCCGACTGGGTATCGAGCGAGGCCAATTTTACCATCGATCTGGCCTGGGGTGATCTGGATGGCGACGGCGATTTGGATTTAGTGACCGGCGCCGGACAAGGCCGGTGGAATACGACGCCGGACCACAAAATCAGCGTGTATGAAAATATCGGCGGCCAACTACCGGTCACGGCCACGTATACTTTCGCCAGCGACAACATCTACAGCCTGGCGCTGGGCGATATGGACGGCGACGGCGATTTGGATTTAGCCGTCGGCGCCAACGGCAGCGCCAACAAAGTCTACCTCAATGAGGCTGGCGGCTTTCTCTTTGATCCGGTCTGGACCTCTGGCGACGCCGATTTGAAAACCGTGGTGGCCTGGGGCGATGTCAACGGCGACGGCTGGCTGGATCTAGCCGCCGGCAGCAGCCCGCGCTTTGAAGGCGTTACGCCTAGCAAAGTCTATCTCAACCAGCGCGGCCGGCTGTCCGAGGCAGCGTCGTGGGCATCGAACCAACCCGCTCGAACCACCAGCGTCGCCTGGGGCGATGCCAACGGGGATGGCCTGCTCGACTTAGCGCTAGGGAATAGCAGTCGTGTCTTCAGAGAACGAAATACCGATCAGATCTATCTGAACCAGGGCCTGGCCGATCCGCTGACTCTCTCGAATCCGGCGCTGACTTTAAACATCAACCAATCAACGCCGCCGCTGGCCCCGGCCAACTTCTACGCCGCGCCGATCATCCAAGATGCGGAAACCATCCCGATCAACTTCACCGTCTCCAACGCCACCGGCGCGCCCTTTGCCGAAGTACGGGCCTTCTACTCGCCCGACGGCGGCGGGCAGTGGTACAGAGCCATTAACGCCGACGCGCTGACCGCCACCCACATCATCACTCAGGTAGCGGTCGATACCGAGGAGACCGCAGCGAACACCGGCGAAAATAGCTATACGCCGGCGCGCTACAGCGCCAACTATGTCTACAATTGGGATGTCCTCAAGAGCGGCTTTTTAGGCCAGAGCGATAATGTCGTCTTCCGCCTGGATGCCTATCCCAGCCGTACGCCGATAAACAACAGCGTGGCCAACGGTGACCGGCAAGTGGCGGTCTCGGCTCAAACGTACCCCTTCCGGGTGCGCGGCACCCAAATTCAGGTATTGAGCGGCACCACCGCCATCTCCGGGGCGCTGGTCTACCGGCTCTCGCCAGAAGATGATGCCGGCGGCCGGCCGATCGGCGGAGAACCGCCCTTCATCACCGATCAGAACGGCTACCTGCAAGGTCAGGGACAAATCGAACCGGGCGACCGGCTGTTAGCCCTGGCTCCGCAGCCGTTGGCCGAACCCTACACCAGCCGCTACGGCGGTGCTATGCAGCTTTACTACACCAACGGCCAGCCCACGCCGGTCGGCCTCGACACGCCGATTGGCGATACCGACAGCCCAACCGTGACCGACTTGGGACTGGTGCAGCTCACCGTCTCGCCCGGTAACCCGCTGATCTTATTCGATCTGGATGTCTCGCTGGAGTGGGACGCCACCCAAGACCCGGCCTACCTGCGCCAGCTTGAATTCGACCTCAAACGGGCCTCGCAGCACCTGTACGACTTCACCGACGGTCAGGCGGCGCTGGGCCACATCATCGTCAGCCAAAACGGCGACTTCTGGGAGAAGGCCCATATCAAGGTTTACTCAACCAACCGGCTGCGCCCCCACGCCACCATCGGCGGCATGGTGCTGACCGACACCGCCAAAATCATCAGCCCGACCCAGACGATTACCTACAGCATTGGTCAGGTCAAGATGGGCGCTACCTGGAACCGCTACGGCAACCCGGCTCAAAGTATCGGCGTCGATTGGCCGGTGATTCTGGCCCACGAACTGGGCCACTACCTCTTCTTTTTAGAAGACACCTACCTGGGGTTGAGCGAGTTCGATGGGGCGCAGGTGCTGACTTCGGTAGACGCCTGCCGGGGCAGCGCGATGGGCGATGTCTATAACATCAACAACACCGAGTTCGTCGCGCCCGACAATTGGGGGGCCGGCTGCGCCGACACGCTGGCCGGCCAGGAGCTGGGCGAGGCCGAGTGGGTCACCCTCACCGGCTGGTTCCCCTGGCTCAAAACGCCGGACGCCGACAATCCCGGCCCGGCCCGGATGCCGTTCGACCTGACCACCGTTGATATTCGCTGGCCTATTACCTCGACCAACCCCTTGGAAGACCCCACCTTCTACCTCGACTACGCCAACAGCGAGGTCGGCTCCTCCTCGGCCCGCGCCTTTCTGCTGCGCAACCGGCTTGGCACGGACGACCAGACAGACGCGTATGAATACATCTACGACCTGGGCACGCCGGTCGGTGGGCAGAACCGGGTTTTGGCTCGGGGGGCGACCATCGGCGACCGCTTATGCGTCTTCGACCAGGCCAAAAACCAATTTGGCTGCGAGGTCATCACCCCCGGTGACGAGCGGCTGCAACTGAAGGTCGATGAAACGTGGCAGCCGGTCATCACCATCAGCCCGGAGACGTCAAAAACCTACCGGCTGGCTATCGATGGGGTTGGTTCGCCCGGTTTGGATTTAAGAGCGCGCCTCTATCCTGAACTGGGCCAAGCCTTCACCGCCACGTTACCTTTTAACAGCGATCCCGACGGCCTTTACACCACCGTGCTAACCCTGCCCTACCCGGTCTTGCGCGGCCATCTCCAACTGTGGGTCGATGAGGGACCGGATACCTCCCCCTACATCAACCCGAGGCGTGAGACCATCGTTAGTTATAGCATCGGGGGTAATCCGGGCGCAGATCGCGGCGGCGGTGGCGCGGACCGTGGCGGTGGCGGTGCTGATCGCGGCGGTGGTGGTGCCGATCGCGGCGGTGGTGGGGCCGATCGGGGCGGTGGTGGCGCTGACCGTGGTGGTGGTGGCGCTGATCGGGGCGGCGGCGGCGCTGATCGCGGCGGTGGTGGCGCTGATCGCGGCGGTGGCGGTGCTGATCGCGCGGCGGTGGCGGGGCTGATCGTGGCGGTGGTGGCGCTGACCGTGGTGGTGGCGGCGCTGATCGTGGGGCGGTGGTCGGCGCTGATCGCGGCGGCGGTGGTGCTGATCGCGGTGGTGGCGGCGCTGATCGCGGCGGCGGTGGGGCCGACCGAGGCGGCGGTGGTGCTGATCGCGGTGGTGGCGGCGCTGATCGTGGCGGTGGCGGCTACGTTCACGGTGAAGGAAATGCCCCGGCTGTTTCACCGGATGGGCAGATGACTTACTTTGACCAGAATTTCGATTTGGCCGTCGGTCAATTTTACGCCGTGCAGGATATGGCCGGTTTGCCGCCCCTACCGGCCGGCAAAGTGGCTATCGGGCGCGGCTACAACCTATTCGCTACCGGCTTCCCGGCGGAGACGGCCTTGCGAGACGGCTCGGTCAGCTTCCAATACCGGGGCAACGATGTGCTGGTAGAAGAACGGAGCGAGGCGGAGTTGGGTATCCATTTCTGGGACGGCGAGCGCTGGCAGGCGCTCAACACCCAGGTTAACCAAACCTACAATCTGGCCTCGGCGCGCAGCCGGGGGCCGGGTATCTACGCCCTGCTGGCCGGAGTCACCACGCCGGTCATCAGCGACGTCACGCCGGCCAGTACCCATCAGCTGACGCAAACCCTGATTATCAGCGGCAGCGATTTTCTCGAACCGGCCCGGGTGATTTTGGTCGGGCCAACGGAGCGTTACACCCTGACCGCCCGCCTGGTCAGTTCATCGACCTTGGCCACGGATATTCCGACCGACCTGGAGACGCCGGCCGATGTCTCGGTTGCAGCGTATGAGGTTTGGGTTGAGAACCTCAACCAGCCGGGCGGAGCGGCCATAGTGGCTGAGCCGGGGCACTTTGCCCGCTTTGCCGCCGCCGAGGGCGCGTGCTTCTACGACTTCTTTGAGAGCGGCAGCAGTCAATGGACTCGCAGCGGTGACTGGGACATCGTGCCACTGGAACCGGAGGCGAACCGGGCCATGAGCGACAGCCCCGACGGCAACTATCGTAGCGCCTTGGGCAGCGACCCAACCGTCACCACCGCCATAACCTCGACCCCGTTTGATCTGCCGGACTGCCCCGCCGCCAGCCTGACCTTCCGGCATGATTTCATCCTGGCCAACTTGGACAGCAGCCAGGATCAGGCTCGGGTTGAGATTTCAACCGATGATGGGGCGACCTGGACCGAACTGGCGCAATACAGCGGCGGGGGTATCTACGACACGCCGCCTGAAACGAGAGCCGGCCGCCCTACCAGCCAGGGCGGTGACTCGGAGTGGTCTGACTTGACCTGGAAAGATGAAACGATTGACCTGAGCGGCTACAGCGGTCAGGTTCGCCTCCGCTTCGTTTTAGAGGCCGACCGCACCGCCGCCGACCGGGGCTGGTTGATTGACGATGTGGTGGTGAGGTGAGTTGAGTAGGTAAATAACTTTCTTTCACCATACGGAAAACGGAGATGAGGAGATAGGGAGATTAGGGGATTTCTAAGGACAATCTCCTAATCTCTAATCTCCAATCTCCAATCTCCTAACAGTGACTGTCACCTGATTTTAGATCACATTATACTCCCGCACCAGCCGCCCCTCGGCGAAACGAGCATAATCCAAGCTGCGGATGTCTTCGGTATGGGCGGCGCCGTCCAAAATGATCTCGGTCATCAGTAGGCCGGCAATGGGGCCGTGCATAAAGCCGTGGCCCGAAAAACCGGCCACCACGTAGTAGTTGGGTCGCTCGGCTATACCGCTGATGATCGGATGCGCATCCGGGGTGACCTCGTACAGGCCGGCCCAGTGTGCTCTCAGCCCGGCTTTTTCCAGCAACGGCAGCCGCTCGATGGCTGCCTCCAGGTGAGTGAACTCCCACTCCTCATCCACCGATTCGTCAAAGCTGACCGGCTGGTTGGGGTTTGACATACCGGTCAGCAGCCCGTCCCCCTCCGGGTGAAAATAAAGGCTGCGGGCAAAGTCGATCACAAACGGAAAATCGAGGCGCAGTTCCGGCAGCGTCGTCGTCGTCAACATTTGCTGACGGATCGGCACAACCGGCAGCGACACCCCGACCATATCACTCACCACGGCCGACCACGGCCCGGCCGCATTGACGATCTTTTCACAGGTGATTTGGCCCTGGGGGGTGTGGACGGTGTAAGTCCCGTTAGCATTAATGTCGATGGCGGTGACCGGGGCGTCGGTGACTGGCTGCACGCCCAGTTCCCGCCCGCGATTGATGTAGCCCAGCACCACGCCGGCCGGATCGGCCAGGCCATCCTCGGCGTTAATGGTGCCGGCCAGTACGTCATCGGCGGCCAGTTGCGGTACTCGCCGGCGAACATCGTCGCCGCTCAGCCACTCGGTGTTAACCCCCAGCCGGTGCTGCAACGCGACCGTATTCCGAAACGTCTGCACCTCCTGCTCGTTGGTCAGCAGAAACATGTAGCCGGTCTTACGCCGGTCAATCGACTGCCCCATTTCATCGGCAAAACGATCCAGCATCGGCAGGCTGTGCAACGACAGCCGGATATTGACCTCGGTGCTGAACTGGTAGCGAATCCCGCCGGCGCATTTGCCGGTGGCCCCCAGCCCAAACATCTCCTGCTTTTCCAGCAGCACGATATCTTTTACGCCGCGCCGGGCCAGATGGTAGGCTGTGCTAGCCCCCATCACCCCGCCGCCAATCACCACAATTTCAGTTGTCGATGGCAAATCTGACATACGTTGTTCCTTTCTCTAAGCGATTCTGTTCGCCACGAGTTCAGCCACGTCGCGGACCGGCAGCGATTGGCCGGCATCGCTCAACATGCGGGCGCAGAAGGGACAGCCGACCGCCAAGGTCGCTGCGCCGGTTGATTCCGCCTCGGCGTAGCGGCTGGCGCTAACCGCTGCCTGGCCCGGCTCTTCTTCTTTCCAAACCTGCGCTCCCCCGCCGCCGCAGCAAAAGGCATTCTGGCGGTGACGCGGCATCTCGTTCAGGGCGAGGCCGGCGGCGGACAAAAGCTCACGCGGCGCGTCGAACTCGCCGTTGTGACGACCCAGGTAGCAGGGATCGTGGAAGGTGATCGCCTCCTGCGCCCCGCCGGTCAACTTGAGTCGGCCCGCGCCGACCAGTTCGCTGATCAACTGGGTGTGATGCAGCACCGTGAAATGGCCGCCCAGCGCCCCGTACTCCTGCCCCAAGGTGTGCAGGCAGTGAGGACAGCCGGTCACGATGCGCCGTTGGTGGGCCTTGGCCTCGGTCAATATTTCGATGTTGGCCTGAGCCATCTCAAAAAAGAGATACTCATTGCCGGCCCGCCGGGCCATATCGCCGGTGCAGCTTTCGTCGTTGCCCAGCACGGCAAAATTGACCCCGGCCGCGTGCAACAGGGTGGCGATGGCCCGCGCCGTGCGCTGGGCGTCGGAGTCAAATGCGCCGGCGCAGCCGACCCAATACAGCACCTCATAATCGGGATTGTCCTCAACCGTCGGCACCGCAAAATCGAGCGGTTCAGTCCAGGCCAACCGGTCGCCGGCAACCTGCCAGGGGTTGCCGTTCCGCTCCAAGCCGGTGAACGCGCCGCGTAGTTCAGCCGGAAACTGGCTCTCCATCAACACCTGGCTGCGCCGGATATCGAGAATATCGAACATCGGCTCATTACCCACCGGACAGACATCGATGCAAGCCCCGCAGGCTAGACAGGCCCAGAGGGCGCTTTCGCTGAGGGCAAACTCAAGCAGCGGGGTTTCATCGGCTGCGCCATCGGCCAGACCGGTGAAATTCTGCTTGATGAAAAAGCGTTTGTTGACCTCCAGCGCCGAGGGCGACAGTTCTTTGCCGGTGAGGTAGGCCGGACAGGCGTCCTGGCAACGATTGCACATAATACAGGCAAAGGCATCGACCAAATGGGTGCGATGCAGGTCGGTTAGGACGGTTGCGCCAAACTGCTCGAGACTTTCGTCCTCAAAGTCGATGGCCGGCAGCGCCCCCGGCGAGGGCCGGGGTGGGCGGCTCATATAATTGAACGGCCCCATAAACAGATGGGCATGCTTGGAATAGGGGAAGTAAGGGATAAACAGCAAAATCAGCCCCAGGGCCAGCCACCAAAAGATATGCCAGCCGATGAGCAGTTGGGTGGTGGCCAGGCCGCTCCATAGACTGGCCACGGCGCCGGCCAGCGGCTGCCACGGGTCGCCGCTTTCGTGGGCGATTAAAAACGACTCGCCCAGGAAGCGAAAGCCGACGTGGCCCAGAATGAACAGCCCCACCAGCAGCGAGTCGTGGCGAATGCCCTGCTGCGCGGCGGGATGGAGCATCACATTGGGCCGGAAGCTGAGGGCGGGCGCGGCGGCGACGAAGCGGCGCAGCAGAAAAAAGACCACGCCCAGCAGTATCATCACGCTGGCCAGATCGACCACGAACCGGTAGGGGCCGCCTAGCGGGGTGTTGCCCAAAAAGCGAAAGCCGGGGAGGTAGGCTTGCAGCACATCGGCCAGATTGACGATGACGTACAGCAGAAAGCCCCAGGCGACGGCCCAATGAAAGAGCGAGGTGACCGGCCGGCGGCGTAGAATGTTGCCTTGGCCCACCAGCGCGACGAGGCCGGCCCCCAGGCGGCGCGGCAGGTCATCCAGATTGAGGCGACCCGCCCCCCGCCCGATAACGGCGGCCATTTTAGCAAAGCTGTGATAGGTGAAATAGAGCGAGATCAGCACCGCGATAGCGAATAGGATTTTTTCTGGCGGGGTCAGCATATCAACCTGATCTCTGTTTAATGGCTTCGGTCAGGGCCGGCACGACCTCAAACAGATCGCCGACGATGCCGTAATGGGCGTATTTGAAGATGGGCGCGGCGGGATCGGTATTGATGGCGACAATGGTTTTGGCGGTTTTCATCCCGGCCAGATGCTGGATGGAGCCGGAAATACCGCAAGCGATGTACAGTTCCGGCTGGACGACCTGGCCGGTTTGCCCCACTTGATGGGCGTAGGGAATCCAACCGGCGTCCACGGCGGCGCGGCTGGCCCCGACAGCCCCGCCCAACTCCTGGGCCAGCGCTTGCAGCGGCTCGAACCCGGCCGGCCCGCCGACGCCCCGCCCACCGGCCACAATCACGCGGGCGTTGGCCAGACTAACCTGATGGTCGGCCGGCTCTGTGCCGATAATGCGGACGGCGGCCTCGATGGCGGCGCTTAGCGGGGGCAAAGCCTCGATGGGACCGCTGCGGGCGGCGTCGAGCGGTTGGGCCTCGAGGGCGCGCCGGCGGAGGGTGACGACCTGCGGGCCGCTGACTGCCGCAATAACGTTGCCGGCCAACGCCGGTCGCGTGGCGACTAACTGATCGCCGTCGAAAGAGAGGGCGGTGCAATTGGTAGCCAGCCCGACCCCCAGCCGGGCCGCGACGACGGCGGCCAGTTCCAGGCCGGCGGCGGTAGCGCCTACGATCAGCACCGCCGGTGGGTGATTTTGCATCAGCTGAACGACAGCGGCGGCAAACGGCTCCGTCTGAAGCTGGGGTAAAGCCGGTTCATCGATGAGCAAAACGCGGTCGGCTCCGCGTTGGATGGCTTCAGCGGCGGCGGGCTGCTCGGCCGGGCCGGGCAGCAGGCCAACGACCGGCCGCTCGCCGGCCACGCTGCGGGCGGCGGCCAGCGCCTCCCAGGCAATGGGATCGACCGCGCCGTGGGTGGGTTCAATCCAAACGAAAATGGTATGGGACATCGGTTAAAGTTCCTTTTGCTGATGGATGTGTTGTTAGATGATCTGTTGTTTGCTGAGGCGCTCGACTAGTTGGGCGGCGGCTTGGGCCGGCGACCCTTCAATTAGTTCGAGGCGGGCCTGACCGGCCGGCGGTAGCTCGGCTAGCCAACTTACCTGCGGCGCGACCTCGGCGGCGGTTAGGCCGATATCGGCCAGGTTCCAGGTGGGAATGGTCGCTTTTTTCGCCTTGCGTAGCTGCATGAAGGTCGGGAAACGCGGCTCGTTGATCTCTTTGACCACGGTCAGCAGGGCCGGCAAGGGCGTCTCAACAATCTGCCGCTCGTTGTCCAGCAGGCGGACGGCGGTCAGGGTGCGGGCCGCCGGATCGACGGTTTTCAGGGCGGCCACGTAGGAGACCAGCGGCAGGTTCAACAGGGCGGCGGTTTGGATGGCCGTCGCGCCGGTGTTGCCTTCGATGCCGGCTCGCCCGCCGATAATCAGATCAAAGGGGGCCAGTTTGCCGATAGCAGCGGCCAGGGTGCGGGCCGTGGCCAGGGTATCGGCCGCCGCCAGGGCCGGGTCATCGACCAGTACGGCCTGGTTGGCGCCCATCGCCAGGGCGGTGCGCAGGGTTTCAGTTGCGGCGGCCGGGCCGACCATCAGAGCGGTGACGCTGCCGCCGTGGGCTTCCACCAGTTGTAAGGCCGTTTCCAGAGCGTATTCATCCCAGGGATTGAGAACGCGAGGTGCGCCTTCGGCCAGCAGCTTTAGCCCGTCCAGCGAGCCGGATAGTTGGGTGGTATCAGGCGCTTGTTTGACCAGGGTGATGATGTTCATTGGGGTGCTCCTTAGTTGTGTTGTTTTTCCACAGTTTACCTTGAAGCCGGCTAAACGAAAAATTTCACAAGTTGCGTGTCAATAGATGTGTAACCAAAATCACATCGGGCTTGTGATTTAATCCATAGACGTTCGTCTAAACATCGACTATGATATAAGCATCAGCCTAAGCTGAGCGGATACACCTTGAGGCGGGGTATCCGATGGGGAAAATAGTTGATTGGTGCAGCGAGAGGTGAGCCGCAGCGCTCACTGAGCGGAGGACAACTTATGACACAGCGTGATATCGTCGACCGATATGTGGACGGCTATTTCCTTGAAGCGATGATCGGACGGGGAACCGTGGGGGTAGTGTACCGCGCTTTGACGGCGGCTCAAGAGCCGGTCGCCCTCAAACTGTGTGTGCCGCCATTAAACGGCGATGTCGAGATGATTTTGACGCGCTTTAATCGAGAAGCCCGCACCGTGGCCCGGCTGCACCATCCCCATATTGTGCCGGTGCTGGATACCGGGACGATGGCGGACCAAGCCTACATGGCGATGCCGCTGATTAGAGGCGAGTCGCTGGCCGATAGGTTGCAGTGCGAACACCGTTTAGATGAGATGACCACGATTGAGATCGGCTGGCAAGTGGCCGATGCCTTGTTTCACGCGGCTGAAAAAGGGGTGATTCATCGGGATGTCAAGCCCTCGAATGTGCTGGTTTCCCCGGACGGCCATACGTGGTTGACCGACTTTGGGATTGCGTTTGCGTTTGATGATCCGAGCTTAACGCAGGCCGGTCATATTCTGGGGACGCCGGCTTACCTGGCCCCGGAGCAAGCCCGCCAGGACAAACTTCTCGATGGCCGCACCGACCT
The DNA here is from genome assembly GCA_020634855.1 of Anaerolineales bacterium. Lineage (GTDB taxonomy): Bacteria > Chloroflexota > Anaerolineae > 4572-78 > J111 > JAGRBY01. The sequence goes on along the minus strand of JACKAU010000007.1, from coordinate 293,895 downwards.
GTATGGTCTGGGGGTGATGCTGTACCAGATGGTCACCGGCCGCCTACCGTTTCAGGGGACGACCTTCCAAATGATCCACGCCCACGTCTATGAGACGCCGCCGGCCCCATCGACCCTGGTTGATATTTGCCCCGGTCTGGAGCGAATCATCATGACCGCTTTAGCCAAAGACCCCGCCGACCGGTTCCCCGACGGCCGCACTATGGCCCGCGAATTGCTATCGCTCAACGAGCAGTATCAAGAGCGGAAACCGCCGGTTCTCGATGAGTCAATTCAAACCCAAACTTGGTCGCTACAAATCGTTGCCGGAATAGGACTGGTTGAACGACTTATTGCATAAGGGGAAATCCGGTACGATATTATTGAGCAGCGCAAAGGACAGCGCCGGCCAATTAACAAATGAAGGGTCTTTGACCTTAACTCGGTACAACCGGCCGGATTCATCGGCCATGAGCCAGTGGATAATCGCGCCGCGCCAGCCTTCAACCACACTGAATACCGGCTCGAAGGGAGGGAGTTGACCCAGCGGCGTCGCCAGTGGGCCATGCTCCGGCAGGGCTTCGAGCGCTTGCTTAATCAGGTTGACTGACTCCCTGGCTTCCTGCACGCGTACCATTGTGCGGGCGTAAACATCACCGCTGTCGAATACCGGTACGTTGAATTGCAGAGCATCATAAGCGGCAAAGGGATGATCGCGACGGGCGTCAAGGTTGAGGCCGCTGGCGCGAGCAATGTAGCCCTGAGCGCCGTGATCTTGGACGGTGGCCGCTGTTAATCGGCCCGAACCGATGAGGCGATCTGTCAACATGGTATTTTGCAGGCTGATAGCCACTATCTCATTAAAATCGGCCAGAAGGCGATCTAACTCGGCGGCTAGATGGGGGGGGATGGTCACCATATCGCTCACGCCGCCGGGCGTAACGCCATTACGCAGTAGGCGATTGCCGGTAAGCTGTTTGTTTAACCGCAGCAACTGTTCTCGAAGGCGATAGCAGTGGGCGTGGGCCGCGGCAAAGCCGGTATCATTGGCAATGGCTCCAAAATCGGCCATATGGTTGTACAGCCGTTCCATTTCCAACAGAACAACCCGCAGATAACGAGCGCGATCCGGAATCGGCGTTCCGGCCAGCCGTTCCAGCGCCTGGCAGTAGGCCAGGGCGTGCCCAATGGTGGTATCGCCCGAAATGCGTTCCGCCAGTTTCACCCCCTCGGCGGGCGAACGTCCCTCAAATAATTTCTCCGTGCCTTTGTGCGTAAAATAGAGCCGTATCTTTAGATTGATGACCGTTTCACCGACCACGCTAAAACGAAAATGACCCGGTTCGATGATGCCGGCGTGGACCGGTCCCACCGGAATTTCGTACACGCCTTCACCCTCGACCTGTTTGAAGGGGAATTGAGACCCGTCATCCTCAAAATATTCCGGGGAAACCGCATCTTTGCGGAGTGGATAATAATCTGCCGGCCAGAAGGCATGGCGCACCAACGGGCGCGGGTCGGGGTGACCTGCCGGCTCGATCCCAAACATATCGCGGATTTCACGCTCGTAGCGTGAGGCGGGCAGGTAAAAGGTGGCCAGGCTGGGAATAGTCGGGTTGTGGGCCGGAACGTTGACCTGGGTCTGCACAAACCAGCTTTCGACGGGATTGGCAAAAAGGTAAAACACCTCAAACCCGTTTTGGGCGGGCCGGCGGTCATTGGCCACCATTAGGGCTAATTCAGCCCCAAAACTGTCTCGGAGATGTTTGGCCAGCGGCAGAATATCGTTACGGTCGATGGTTAAATATAGTTCATTGCCTCGCTGTTGGCGGATAGTTGCCGTTTGAGCGGGTAGAAGTTCCGTTAAGGCCGTTTGCACGTGAGTCAGGTTCGTCATTTTTGCTGTCCTTTGGCGTTAAATCACTATGGCCACAATCTGATCCAGCAGGGTGCGGACAGGCGTGGGTAGGGTTATGCCCAAGATGACCAAAATGATGATATTGATACCCAGTATGGCCAGCCCCCACTTCTGGGTTTTGTTTACGGTATCCTGCGGCGGGGAACCGTAAAGCATTTGGGTTAGATGTTTGATAAAGGAGATGAAGATGATGGCCAGCAACGCCAGCGCGACCCCCATTAACCAGGGGTGATGGAGGGCAAAACCGGCGTGAAACAGGGCGTACTCGCTGGTGAACATAGCAAAAGGGGGCAGACCAATCAGGGTGAACAGCCCCACGGTAAACAAGCCGGCGCTCCAGGGCATCAATTTAGCCATTCCTTGCACATTTTTAATCAGCGCCGAGTTGTAATGGTCTTCAATATCGCCGACCACAAAAAACATCAACGATTTAGCCAGCGTATGATTAATCAGATGCAACATGGCGGCAAACAGCCCCGGCGCGCCCAAGGCAAAGCCAAAGCAAATTAGGCCGGTATGTTCGATGCTGGAATAGGCCAGCATGCGCTTGTAGTTGGTGGTCTGCACCACGCTGAAAGCCGCGACAATCAGCGAGAGCAACCCCAACGTAAACAACAAATTATTGGTGAAGTTGCTGCGCAGGCTGATATCAATCACCGCTTTCCACCGTAAAATAGCGTACATCGCTACGGCGAATAGAGGCGACGCCATCAACGCGCCCAGTGGAGCCGGCGACTCGCCGTAAGCATCCGGCTTCCAGGTGTGCATGGGGGCTATACCGACCTTGGTGCCATAGCCGATCAACAAAAAGACAAAAGCCAACTGCATCACTTCCGGTTGCAGCAGTGGGGCGGCGGCCTTTAACACCGGCCAGTTCAGGGCCAACTCCATTTCGCCGCCCCGGCTCACATAGTCAAAATAGGCCAACACCGTGCCGACAAAAGCCAGGGCAATACCGACCGAGCTGATCAGAATATATTTCCACGAGGCTTCGATCGAAGCTTTGTTGAGTTTAAGGGGAATGACAAAGGCCGAAAAGATGGTGGTGGCTTCAATGGCAATCCACATAATACCCACATTGTTGGCCGAGACGGCCAGCAGCATCGCCGCGATAAACAGGTTGGTAAATATCTGGTAACGGCGAAGTTGGGTCGGCGTGTAACGGGTGTGACCCCACAGGCCAGGGCTAAGAAACAGGGCCGGTGTGGCGACGCCCGCTACGCATACCATCAACAGCACTGATAGACTATCGGCCCGCAAGACATCGGGTAGGTGTAACGGCCCCAGCACAAAGCCCCATGTCGGCGTCGGCCCGCCTTCGAGCGCCTGAGCCACAAACGCCAGCGCCGCACCCAACGACACCAGCGATAACCCGGCGCTGGTCCAGCCAATAAAGGCCCGGTAAGGCCGAATAGTAAAAGCCAGCAGGGCAGCCAATAACGAAGGTAAAAGAAGCAGCCAAAAATTCATTGAACGATCTCTGTCTCCGGTCTAATATTTTAATTCACTCAAACGATCGACATCTAGCGACTCAAACGTATCTTGGATGTGGTAAATGAAGACCTGCATCACCAAAAAACCCATCAACAAATCCAAAAACACCCCCAGTTCCACAATAAGCGGGATGCCAAATGTACCCAACACCGCCAGCAAGGCAATACCGTTCTCCAGCACCAAAAACCCTACCACCTGAGCCAGCGCTTTTTTGCGGGTGATAATGACAAACAGCCCGACAAAAATCAACCCTACGGCCAGCGGCAGGCCACCTCGGGTTGGCAGCGTGCTGGTTAGGACGACCGGGCGGGTAAGAACGTAAGCCAGCAGTACCAGTAGTCCGGCCACAATCACCGAGGACGCCACGTTGAGGTAGGGGGTGGCTTCGTAACCAATGCCGACTTGATTTTGCATGCGGTGCAGCAACCGAGGGATAAGTATAACCTTGAGCGCAAACAGAATTACAGCTACTACATAAAGCTCCGGGGCTTGTCCGAAATAACCCACAACCACAAACAGCGCCGCCAACACCGCCGATTGCTGTTGAAAGGCCCGCACATAGGCCATCAAACTGCGCCGCCATAACAAAATGATGCCAAACAGCAAAACCAGGCTAGCACCCAGGGTAGACAATTGAGCAAAAAGCGTGTCGTTCATAACAACTTACCTCAATAAGAATGAAGACGTTACGGCCAGCAGCGCCAGCAGAAACGAGACCGCCAGCAGTTCCGGCACTCGAAACAGGCGTAGTTTGGCAATTTGCGTTTCTAGCAGGGCGATGGCCGCGCCCAGTACAACCAGCTTAACCACCCAGGCGGCCAGTCCCCCCACCAGCGCCGGCAGCGACAGGGTCGTGGCTACGCCCCAGGGAACAAACAGGTTGGCCAGCAGCGATAGAAAAATTAGCAGTTTCAGCCAAGCGCCCCACTCGATGAGGGCCAGGTAGCGGCCGGAATACTCTAGCAGCATAGCCTCATGAATCATGGTCAGTTCCAGGTGGGTCGAGGGATTATCGACCGGCAGGCGACCCGTTTCGGCCAGGGCCGCGATAAACAGGGCCACAAAGGCCAGTAAGTGTCCGGGCGTAATCAGTACCGCCGGTTCGGCCAGGGTTTGGGCTACAATTTGTCCCAGGTTGGTTGAGCCGGCGGCGACCGCCAGCCCAAAAATAGACAGGGCAATGGTTGGTTCAGCAATGGCGGCCACGGTCATTTCTCGACTGGCGCCCATGCCGCCAAAGGGGGTGCCGGGGTCCAGCCCGGCCAGCGCCAGAAAGAACGTACCCAGCAGCAATAGATAAACCACCGTTAGCATATCGCCGGTTCGGTCGAGGGGCTGGTTGGCCGTTATCAGCGGCAGCAGCAGGGTAACCGTTACCGCGCTGCCAAATACGATGTAGGGCGTGACTCGAAACAGCCATGAAGTGTTGTTAGAAACCACGACTTCTTTGCCCAGCAGCTTGCGCAGCTCAAAATAAGGCTGCCAAGGGGGAGCGCCGCACCGGTTTTGCAGCCGCGCTTTCAACCAGCGCACCAACCCAACCAGCATGGGGGCCAGGGCCAAAGCCAAAACCATTTGAATGATGGCTAACAGATAACCGGCCATATTTAAAACCACCTTGTTGCAAAAAGTAAAATTAGCAGCGTCAGGGCTAGATAAAGTAGATACAAATGCAGCGACCCCGATTGCAATCCCCGCAGTCTGTAGGCTACGCCTTTGATCAACCGCAGTAACGGCTCGTACAAGCTGCGCTCAAACCAGGGCGTGATTTCGCTTTTATATTGGATAGATTGTACGAAATATTTCGATTCCGGGTGAAAGTCAATGGTCAGTTCGCGGGTGGGGCGGTAGAGTTCGGCAAAAACCCGGCGCAGAGGTTCGGCGAAGGCGGTGGCGGTGTACTCCATGCGGGGTGTTTGCTCAATGCGCCCGCAGCCCCACGAGTCGCTGACCCGAACGGGGCGGTTGGCCCGGATGAGCCGCAGCCCTAACATGATCAGGCCGAGCACGACCAGCAAAATAACTCCCAGCGCCGCCGGCGAAATCTGCCCAAATGAATCGGGGGTTTCCAGAGTTAACTGAAAGGCCGGCGCAGTTTGCGGTAGGCCGCCTAGCCCGACCAGCGCCCGGCCAATGACCGGCACGACGGCTGCGGCTCCCAGCCCCAGCGCCACGCAAACGACGGCCAAACTGCCCATGCCGATCTGCATCGCCAGGGGCGACTCGTGCGCCTGTTCGGCTTCGGTCGAACGGGGAATGGCCAGAAAGGTGATACCAAACGCCTTGACAAAACCGGCGGCAGCCAAGCCACTGGTGAGGGCCAGCATGGCTACGCCCACCGGCATGGCCACGGCTACTTCGGGGTTGGGGATGTTGGCTCCGCCCAGCAGCGCTTGAAATACCAGCCACTCCGAGGCAAAACCGTTGAGCGGCGGCAGGGCTGAAATAGCGACCGCGCCGATCAGGAAAAAGAAGGCGGTTTGGGGCATCCGTTTAATCAACCCGCCCATTGCTTCCATATTGCGGGTATGAACGGCGTGCAACACCGATCCCGATCCCAGGAATAACAGCGACTTAAACGAAGCGTGATTGAGAGTATGAAACAAGCCGCCCACAAAGCCCAGCATGGCCGGGGCCATCAAGCCGTAAGTGTGCAAGAGCAGTCCGGCCCCGATGCCCAGCAAAATTATGCCGATGTTCTCCACCGAGCTGTAGGCCAGCAACCGTTTCAAGTCAGACTCCATCAGGGCGTACAATATCCCCACCAGGGCCGAAACCGCGCCCACCGCCAGGACCAGCACGCCCCACCAGGCCGGGCCGCCGCCCAGCAAATCGAGCGCCATCCGCAGTAGGCCGTAAATCCCCAACTTAATCATCACCCCGGACATCAAGGCCGAAACGTGGCTGGGGGCGGCCGGATGGGCGCGGGGCAGCCACACGTGCAGGGGGATAATCCCGGCCTTTGAACCAAAGCCCAAAAAGGCCAGCACAAAAACCAGGCCGCGCATAGTTGGCGATAACAAGGCCGCGTTGGCCCGCAGGTCGGCAAAGGCGCCGGAGGTGTCGCCGGCCAGTAATAGAAAAGCGGCCAGCAACAAGGCTAGCCCCACGTGGGTCATGGCGATGTACCAGAGGCCGGCCTCGGTGGTCTCCCGGTGTTCGCTTTCGGTCATCACCAAGAAATAAGAGGTTAAGGACATGCCTTCCCACATTATCAGAAAGGTGAAGATGTTATCGGCCAGCGTAACCAGGCTCATGCTCAACAAAAAGAGGTTGAGCATCACCCCCAGCAGCCGTAGCGAGACCGGGCCTTTGTCATAAACGGCGGTGTAGCTAATGCCATAAATGGCCGCAGGGATAGCCCCGACGCCAATAACCACCAGAAAAAACGCCCCCAGCGAGTCAAGGTACAAGGCTAATCCGCCGCCTACCGGCAAGAGATTGGGCCAATACAGACTATACGGTACGCCGCTTAACAGGACCCACAAGCCCAGTACCAGGCCGGAAGCTGCCCCCACTGCCGCCGCGCCGCCGGTTAAACTGCGCCCGCCGACGCCACGTCCGCTGACTAAAGCCATTAGAGCGCCCAATAGATAAGCAAAAACCATGATCAAGAAGAGTGTGTTCATTTGTGACCCCTGAGTCTGTAACTTTACCGGTCGGTTCGGCGGTTGAGGGCGGCCAGGATGCCGCGTAGAATATCGGCCGGTTCCGGGGGACAACCCGGTACAAAGACATCAACCGGCACAACCTGGTCTACGCTGCCGGCAACCGCGTAACTTCCCTTGAAAACGCCGCAAGTTTGGGCGCAATCGCCGACGGCGACCACCAATTTGGGGTGGGGGGTGGCCTCATAGGTTTTGAGTAAAGGGATTCGCATATTGTGGGTAACCGGCCCCGTAACCAGCAACATGTCGGCGTGCCGGGGGGAGGCCACAAAGTGAATGCCGAAACGTTCGGCATCGTACACCGGGGTAGATAAAGCGGTGATTTCGATCTCGCAGCCGTTGCAGGAACCGGCGTCCACTTCACGGATAGCCAGGGCGCGGCCCAGCAAGCGGCGGCTTTGGGCCTCGATTTCCCGCACCACCTGAACCGCTTCGGCGTCGCCCGCCGTCAATGGCTCGGTCACAAGACCGGTTTTGAATATTTTTTGCAATAGGTTAGGCATAGACCCCTCTCAATGTCTATGAACGAAAAAAACTCTTTAGATAAAAAACCAAAGAGTTTTAGAATAACGCCGGCGAGGTTAACTGAGGGGCTTGGGTCCAAATGTCCCTACCAGATAATCGTTCCGGATGCACCCCTAAACAGGGTTCCCCGCATCTAAAATTGACTTAGGTACAAAAAATTTTTGTGCCTATTATAGGCTAAATGGTTAGGTATCGCAAACATCGTCTGGGTGGCAACTTGAGTTAATTAGTCATTGGAGATATGTTCTTGATAAGCGGCTACAATCTCTCGATTGCTGGCGACTTGCTCCAAAAAGGATTGACGCAGCGCCGGGTCGGTGATCTTGTTGGCTCGTTTCATAACCAGGTGGTGGGCCATTTCCAAAGCCGACCGGGCGCGATCGGCTTGCCCCGCTGCGGTTAAGACCTGATAGCAGAAAAAGTAGTCTAAATGGGGGAACTCAGGGCCTTCTCCCTGGCACTCTTCAAGAATAGCGAGCGCTTGGTGGGTGTAAGTCAACGCCTGGGGGATATCATCGAGCAATTGATAGATTTTGCCGAGTAGGGCCAGATTGCCGGTCGTCGCCAACCGGGAATTTGAAGCTAACTGTAACTGTAGTGAGCGCTGGGCTTGCTCGGCGGCCTGGGGCAGGCGGCCTTGCTGCAAATCGATTAGTCCGCCGTAGTAGCGATAAAGCGTAACCAAATATTTGTCGTCGTGCCGGACGGCAATATCCAAACCGTCGCGTTGATAGGCAGTCGCGGCGCTGTAGTGGCCCTGCTCGAAAGCCGCCAGCCCCATATTGGCCAACAGATAAGCTACTCCAATTTCGTCGCCGATAGCTTGGGCTAATTCCACGCCACGGGCCAAACAGCTTTGGGCCTCGGCGAAGTTCCCCAATTCCTGATAAGCGATGCCCATACTGTTCCAAATATTGACCTGTTCCCAACGATTGTCCACGGCCTGCTGGATGGCCAGCGCCTCACGATAATAATCCAAGGCTTGGCCGTAATCCCCGATATTGCGAATGGCTGTAGCGAGATTAAACAGCGTGGTGCCAACCCCGCCCCGATCCCCAATCGTCTGGCGAATCAGTAACGCCTGCTGATAAAAATCGATGGCTTCGGCCAGGTTGCGCCGGTAAAAGGCGGTGACGCCCAGGCTGTTCAGTAGTTCCGCTTCCAACCGGCGATCCCCAATCTGGCGGCTCAAGGTTAAAGCCCGCTCATAATATTGTCGCGCCCGGCTGAAATCGCCCTGTTGGCGCAGCACAATGCCCAGGCCGTTCAGGGCCTGGATTAAGGCTCGGCTAAGCTGATCGGCCTCCAGCGTGTTCCTTGAGAGAACGGTGATGGCCTGTTCGTACCAGCTAATGGCCGCGTCATAGCGACCCTGCCGCCGGGCGATGAGGCCCAGTAAGTTCAAGCTACGGGACTCGTCCAATAAGGCGCCTTGCGCCCGGCTCTCGGCCAGGGCGCGTTCGGCGCTGATGGTGGCGGCCGGATAGTCGCCGGTGGTTTCGGCGTAGTGAGCCTGCCGCAACGCAATCTCGACGCGGCGAGAGTCGAGCGCCTCCGCTCGATCAGGCTCGACCAACGCTGCCAGCGCGATTAAATCTTGCTGCTGCGCTTCGCGTTCGCCGCGCAGATCATAGACCCGCTCGCGAGCCAAACGCAGTTCATACTGCGCGGCTAAATCATTCTCCGGCGTTAAGATCAACGCGCGGCTAAAGTAGCGAATCGCTTCGGCATTGGCGTATTGCCGCGCGGCCTGCTGACCGGCCAGTCCGGCGTAATGCCGTTCCTGTTCGGCATCTTCAGCGTGATGATAATGATGGACTAATAAAGGATAGTAAGGGGCTAATGCGTCCAACTGGCCGCCATAGTTGACCTCATACCACTCGGCCACGGTTCGATGCAGTTGATGCCGCTGGCTAAACAGAAGCGTACTATAAGCGACTTCCTGGGTGATGATATGTTTGAAGATATAGGTTATCTCCGGCTCAGTCGTTTCGACCGGTAGCAGATCGAGGTAGGTCAGGTCGTCCATATAGGCCCGCAAGCGGCGGGGTTCGATGGCGGCGTATTGGGCCAGGATATCACGCAGCATGGTCAGCGTAAAGGTACGGCCCAACACCGCAGCGACTTTGATGGTCAACTGTTCTTCCGGCGGCAACCGGTCAATACGGGCCTGCACAACCTGCTGGATAGTATGGGGCAACTGTTGAACGGCCGTGGTCAGGTCGCCTACAGTCAGGCGTTTAAGGGCGGGGGTCGGGTCGTCCGGCTCATCAAGGCGAATGATGGCCTGGTCTTGCAGCAGGTGAATTACCTCTTCGGCGTAGAAGGGGTTGCCGCCGGCCCGTTGGCAGATGAGGTCGGTCAGCGCGGCCGGGACGTGGTCAAGGCTAACGCCTAAGCGGGCCGCCGCCAGGTGACGAATTTCATCGTCCGGCATGGTGTCGAGGACCAGCCGCTCGGCGAGGTCCATTTGGGCCAGGATGATCGGTTCGGGACGCATAACCAGTCCCTCCGGGGGACGCACGGCGGCCATCAACAAGAATGGCGATTGGATGACGGTCAGCCCCCGCACCAGTTGCAGGGTCAAATCCCACGACGTGGCGTCGAGCCAGTAGGCGTCTTCCAAGATAATGACCGGCGGCGATTGGCCGGCCGCGCTCTGGAACAGGGCGATCATTAGCGAGACTAAACTCTGGTAGCGGAGGGTTGGCTCGAGGTTGGCGGTGAGTTCGGTGTCGGGCAGGCCCAGATTGAGGATGTCGTTGAGCAGCGACAGCCGCTCGACCAGGGCCGGATTGATAGCTTGGACCTGGGCCGTCACTTGCGGCTGTTGATCGGCGGGCGAGGTGGTTTCGCTCAAGTTGAAAAAGGCGGTCATAATATCGCGCCAGGCGCGGAAGGGCGTTTCCTGCTCCATGCTGCGGCCGGCGCCCAGCAGCGCCGTCATTCCCTGTTGTTCGAGCAGCGGGATAAACTCGGCGATGAGGCGCGATTTGCCGATGCCCGCCTCGCCTTCAAGGATCAGCACCCGGCTTTGGTCTGAGGCGACGGCCGCCAACACGACTTGAAAATGGGCGACTTCGGCTTGGCGACCAACCAGTTTTTGCCGGCCCAAAAAGCCCATGCGCGCCTGCACGGCCTGGCGTTGGGTGGCGTCGGTGGGGCGGAAGATGGGGATCAGGCCGCTCTTGCCTTTTAGCTTGACCGGCGACAGGGTATCGAAGGCGATGCGCTGCTGGGTTTTGCGCCAGGTATCGTCATCACACAGGATGCCGCCGGGGCCGGCCTGGCTCATCAACCGAGCGGCCAGGTTGACGGCGTCGCCCATCACCGTGTACTCGCGGCGGGTGGGGCTGCCGACCGGGCCGGAGAAGATGCGGCTGCTGGTGATGCCAATGGCCAGCTCCAGCCCATGCTGGCGGGCGGTCTGCTGCAAATCCAGCCCGCAGCGCACCGTGCGTAGGGCGTCATCCTCGTGCGAATAGGGCGGCGCGCCGACCAGGACCAACAGCACCGTGCCTTTGTCGTCGACGGCCAGGCGGTTGACGGTGCCCTGGTAGCGATAGATGACGGTCTGGGCCGCGCTCAGAAAAGCGTGTAACTTGTCGAGAATGTCGGGCCGGTCGTAGTTGAGGCCCTTGACCCCGATAAACATGACCCCCATCGCCCGAAAGTCGGCCAGCCAGGCGTGCAGGCCGCGTTCCAGCCAACTGCGGACCGGACCGGGGACATAATGCTGTAAAACGTCGGCCACGGCGGCCGGATGGGGGACAGCCGGCCAGTCGGGTTGCGGCAGAGGCCGGGCCGGCAGGGGGTCGGGGTGGCGCGCGGCCTGCGCTTCAGGGCTGAGGATGATGTCGCCGCGCTCGGCTTGTTTTTCGGCCTCGGCGACCTGGCGCAGCACATCTCCGGCGATAACATACTCCCACCGGTCTAACACCCCGCCGACCTGCATGACCAGCACCTCCCCTGCGCCCAAGCCGACTTTCATGCCCAGCGCTACCGGCCCGGCGCTGGTCTGTAACTGGGCGAACTCCGTCATCGCCATTTGCATCGCGTCTGCCGCCTGGGCGGCCCGCCGCACCGCGTAGCCGAGAGGTTCGCCGCCGGCGGGAAAGAGGACCATGACGGCATCCCCGGCGAATTTGACGACCTCGCCGCCTTCGGCTTCGATGAGATCGATCATGCGGGTGAAATATTGGTTGAGGAGGGTGGTTAACTCTTCCGGCCCGCGTGCGCCCCGTTGGGCCAGGGCCTCGGTCAGCGGGGTGAAGCCGGAGACATCGGCAAAGAGGACCGCCGCCGGCAGGCGCTCGATCTGGGGTCGATCGGGCAGGCGAGGTTCGGCCGCCACTGCTCGGACAACCGCCGGCGGGGCGTAGGGCGCTAACGTAGCTAATAGGTTGGACACGATGGACTCCTGAGACGGACCTGTGAGTCGATTATAAAGGGGGGTGGGCTAAAGACAAAATTCGGTGAGTCTCTTACGTTTTAGTTGAAATAGTCAAGACTTAATCTGACACTTGTGATAAAATTATGTAAACGAAGAAAGGCCAAGTGTACAGATGACCATCGATGAAAAAATCATCAAACCCAAGTTAGGACTGTTGAAGTTAGCCGAACAATTGGGCAATGTTAGCCAGGCCTGTAAGATTATGGGCTACTCCCGAGACAGCTTCTACGGTTTTAAGGAACTGGCCGAAAGTGAACCAATGGTCCTAACTGAAGCCCAAGTGAAAGCCTTGGAAAAAGCCCAAGAGCAACGCCCGGCTGAAGGGCAGATTGAAACGGAACATCCGGGCTATTTGGGCAGTCAAGACACCTACTATGTCGGCACGATCAAAGGATTGGCCGCATTTATCAACAGACTTTTTATTGATACCTACAGCAAAGTGGCCTTGGCCAAACTGTATGACCGCAAAAACGCGCTGGTGGCCGCCGACTTGCTCAATGATCGAGTGGTGCCCTTTTTCGAGCAACAGCAGTTGCCTTTGTTGCGTATTTTGACCGACCGTGGTACAGAATATTGCGGTTCCATTCAACATCACGAGTTTCAGTTGTATCTGGCTATCGAGAATATTGACCATTCCAAGACCAAAGTGCGCTCACCACAAAGTAACGGCATTTGTGAACGCTTCCATCGCACCATCCAAGATGAGTTTTATCAAGTGGCCTTTCGCAAAAAGCTTTACACCTCCCTGGACGAGCTACAGGCCGATCTAGACGAATGGCTTGAAAGCTACAATCGGGAGCGACCCCACACGGGCAAATATTGTGACGGTCGAACTCCGTTTCAGACTTTGAGAGACCAAACATCTGGCTTTTCGGAAGCAACTTGAACGTCAATTTCACCCTGTAGCAGCTGAGCCTACCTCAGTCTCGACTCACCCTTTTTCTGCTGTCAGTTAATTCCCTTGTGTCAGTTCAAGTCTCGTTTATTACACTTTATGGGAACGTCTGAGGGATTTCTCCGCCTCCGGCTCCGAAATGATATGCTCGACTCTAATTATCGAACTCAGGTTATTAAATCCCCGCGATCTTCTCACCTTGTCACCCTGCTACTCTGCCACTTGCCACCCTGTCACCCTGCCACTCTGCCGCCTTGTCACTAGGGCAATCGCATACTAAAGTAACAGGACTTTAAGAAGATAATCGGTACTCAACCAGCTTTCTTGCGTTTGGCTTGAATGCCACATTTGGCAGAGGGTCTCGTTACCCTACACTGAACAAAGGTTCGAAAAAAAGGCGACAGTCGCTATAATAAACTCCAGAAAAGACGACCAAATCTAAGCTGGAGGAAAAAATGAGCGACAGTCGCCGCCGATACTATGCCGTGAAAGCCAAACTAGGTCAACTGCTGCCAGAGCAATGGACTGAATGTGAAAGTCGAATGATAAATCTGAGTTTAATGGTCAGCGCCATCCCCAAGGCCAAGGACTTAACCCAAACGAACTTAGCCGCCGAGATGCCTTTAACGGCCCAGGATAGCAGTTTGGTGCAACGCCAACGCCGCTGGGTCAAGAATGAACAGCTTGATGAGCGGGTCTGTTATCGTCCGATTATCACGCCTTTGTTGCAAAGCCTTGAGCCGGACGACGATCCCGATCATCTTGGACACAACCGAGATGGGCGTGAATTGCCATCTGTTAATGGTCGCCGTGGGTTATCAAAGACGAGCCTTACCCTTGGTTTGGCAAGCCGGCGAAGGCAGTCGCGGTCATACCGATGGCGACCTGCAAGTGGGCTTATTGAACTATGGTGCCGACCTGTTACCCCAAACTGCCGATGTCATAGTCTTAGGCGATGGGGAATTTGGGCATGTTCAACTGCTCACCTGGCTTGCCAGCTTTCATCCAGCTTGGGATTATGGACTGCGGGTTGCCAGCGATACCAAAATTCTGTTTGAGGGCCAATGGCGACGTCTGGACAGTTTTGACGTGCGAGCCGGTGAAACTATTTGGTTGGAACAGGTCTATCTGACCCGTCAGGCCGCCTGCGGACCAGTCAATATTTGGCTTACTTGGGATACCAAACACACAACCGCTTGGTTCCGATTGTCACCAACTTGAGTTTACCTGATGAAGTTCGCTATTGGTATGGTAAACGACCCTGGATCGAACCCTTGTTTGGTGATGTTAAAGGACACGGCTTTGATTTACAAACCTGTCGTTTACGTCATCCTGACCGCTTGGATCGCTTGATGTTGGCTGTTTCTTTAGCCTACCTATGGCTATGCTTTCTAGGATCTGTTGCTATTTTGACGGGTCACGCTAAACTTGTAGACCGTTCTGATCGTCGTGATCGCAGCATTTTTACCATTGGCCGTTTATGGCTTAATCGTTTACTAAAACTTGATTGCCCGATCCGGGTTGGCTTTTTTCCTTTTCCTTTTCTTCTACCATTCCTCCTGCTCGACCTGGTTAGTTTTCTTTAGAACAATTGTCTGATGTAGGGGAACGAGGCAGAGGGTTCTTGTTTTAGCAGGTTCAAAGCCCAGTGACGCAAGATGGCGAAATTTTGAGCAGCGTGTTCCGTACGAACCCGACATTGATCCTCGTCAAAAGCAACATCCAAAACCCAATGGAGTTGGTTTTCAATGGTCCAATGAGTGCGGATGGCATGCAAAAGTTTATCAGCCTTACTTTCAAGGCTGGATAAGTAGTAGCGGACTTCAACCGTGACCCTATCGGTTTGACGACGTTCAGCCCGAACCATAGCCAGGGTCTGCAATTTAGCCCAAGCGGAGGCATTGCGCACAAAGGGAAAATAATCAGCGGCACTGGTCGTCCAACATTCCCGGATTTCGATGCGTCCATGACCTTTATCAACCGTTTTATGATAATCACAATCAACATAGTTGGTTTCGGCGGCATAGGCAAACAACTCCTGAACATCTTCAAATACGCCGCTATGATTGCCTTTGAGAGCCAGCACATAATCGGCCTCTTGGGCTACAATCTGGGCGGCAATTTCTTTCTGACACCCCATTGCATCAATCGTAACAATGCAGCCACTTAATTCCAGAAGTTGTAATAGCTTGGGAATAGCTGTAATTTCATTGGATTTGTCATCAACTTTTACTTGACCCAGTACCAATTTGTTCTCAGCCGCCCAGGCACTGACCATCCAGATGGCTTGCCGGTCGTTGCTTCAGTCATCGGGATCGCCGTAATTTTTTACCATCAATTGGGACAACCTGTCCTGCCGTCATTGAAAATACAGCTTGAACCCATTTCAGAAAACAGTTTTGAAACTGTTCAGGGTCAAGTTTGGCAAAAAACCGACCAAATGTGTCGTGGGAAGGAATACCACCTTCTAATTCTAGAAATTGTTCAAACCAACTTTGTTTCTCTTTTCCAAATTGGGATACTTCTGTCCAAGTATCCGCCCCAGCGATAATGGCACATAAGGCGATGGTAATAATATCTATCAGTTGATGGTGTACCAGATATTCAACCCGAGGGTCTGCCATCTCATCAAAATATTCCTCTATACTTGCTGTTGGGTTTTGTTCATCTCATCCTCCCTTTGTTTCTTGTGAAGGATATTTTTACTTCAACTCCTTTGAGTATGCGATTGCCCTACCTTGTCACCCTGCTACCTTGCAACCCTGCGACCTTGCTACCCTTCCAGCAACATCACCTCCGGGTCTTCCATTAGCTCTTTGACGCGAACCAGGAATTGAACGGCTTCGCGGCCATCGACGATGCGGTGGTCGTAGCTGAGAGCGACATACATCATGGGCCGGATGACCACCTCGCCATCGATGGCGACGGGGCGGCTTTCGATTTTGTGCAGGCCCAGAATGCCGACCTGCGGCGGGTTGAGGATCGGCGTGCTCAGCAGCGAGCCGAAGATGCCGCCGTTGGTGATGGTAAACGTCCCCCCCCGTAAATCTTCCAGCGAGAGGGTATTGTTCTGGGCTTTCTGGCCGAACGCTTTGATCTTCTTCTCGATATCGGCAAAGGACATGCGGTCGGCGTCGCGCAGCACCGGGACCACTAACCCCTCCGGCGCGCCAACGGCCATACCGATGTCGTAGTAATGTTTGTAGATAATGTCCTTGCCGCTGATCTCGGCGTTGATGGCCGGGAAGGATTTCAACGCTCCGATTGAGGCTTTGACAAAGAACGACATAAAGCCCAACTTGACCTCGTGCCGGTCCACAAACGCGGATTGGCGGCGCTTGCGCAGGTCCATCACGGCGGTCATATCGATCTCATTGAAGGTGGTTAGCATGGCCGCCGTTTGTTGGGCTTCCACTAACCGCTGGGCGATGGTCTGGCGGCGGCGCGACATACGCTCGCGGGTTTCGGGGCGAGACGAGTCGCGGGCCGGTTCCGGCTCGGTTTGGAAGCTGCGGGCCGGTTTTTCGGCCGCTTTGGCCGGGGCGGCCGCTTCATCCGGCCGGCTCTGCTTTTTCTCCAGATAGCTCTCGACATCTTGGCGGGTGATGCGTTTGGAGCCATCGGCCACCTGGGCCAGATCGACGCCTTGCTCTTCGGCCACCCGCTTGGCGACAGGCGTGGCGCGTTCGTGTTGGGCCTCGGCTTTAGCGGGCTGAGCATCGGCTTCGGCCCGGTCGGGTTGGGCCTCTGTTTTGGCTGCTTGCCCATTCGACGAGGCCGTCTCATCGATCAGTCCCAGCACATCGCCCACTTCAACATCCTCGCCCTGGGCATGTTCAATCTTGGTCAAAACCCCCGACTGCTCAGCGGCCACCTCCAAATTGACTTTGTCGGTTTCTAACTCCACCAGCGCCTCGCCGGCTTCGACATAATCGCCTTCTTGTTTAAGCCAGCGGGCCACCGTCGCTTCCACTACCGATTCGCCAGCTTCGGGTACTACAATCTTAACAGTCATTGCTTTTTCGTCTCCACAATATTATTCTAAGTCAAATGCCAGTCGAACCAGCTCTTTCTGGTTGATCGCGTGCCAAGCGGACGATCCCTCCGCCGGGCTGGCGCGGCGCGGTCGAGAGGTGCAGCTTAGCGGCCAGCGGCCATCGATGAGTTTGCGTAACTGCGGTCTTAACGCCTCCCATGCGCCCATATTGCGCGGCTCTTCCTGAACCCACATGACCTCGGCCAGGTTAGGATAGCCCTCCAGCACCGGCAGCACCGCTTCCGGCAGGAGGGGATACAACTGCTCGATGCGGGCCACCGCCACGGCCTCATTACGGTCTCGATATTCGCTGCTGATCAGATCGATGTACATCTTGCCGCTGCAAAGGACCAGCCGCTTGACTTTGTCAGCGGACTCCTTGGCGCGGGCATCATCGATGACCGGCTGCCAGATGCCCTCGACAAAATCTTGGGGCGGTGAGGCGGCCAGTGGATTGCGCAGCAGGCTCTTGGGTGTCAGAATGATCAGCGGCAGCGGATCAGTTTTGAGCAGTACGGCTTGCCGACGCAGCAAGTGGAAATATTGGGCCGAGGTGGTGCAGTTGGCGATGCGTATGTTGATATCGGCCGCCATTTGCAGGAAGCGCTCCGGCCGGCCGGTCGAGTGGTCCGGGCCGGCGCCCTCGTAGCCGTGCGGCAGCAGCAGCACCAGCGATGGCGTCTGCCCCCACTTATCCCGCCCGGAAACAATGAACTCATCGATGACGGGCTGCGCGCCGTTGATAAAATCGCCGTACTGGGCCTCCCAGATTACCAAGCGATCCGGTTCCTGAATATTATAGCCGTACTCAAAGCCGACCGCTCCGTTTTCCGTTAGCGGGCTGTTGACGATTTCAAAAGCGGCGCCGGCTTGGGGCAGGTGTTGCATCGGCACGTATTGTTGGCCCGTTTCAGCATCGTGTAACACGGCGTGACGGTGGCTGAACGTGCCGCGCTCGACATCCTCACCCGTCATGCGGATGGCGATGCCGTCTTCCAGGATGGAGGCCAGGGCCAGCGCTTCGGCCATGGCCCAATCGACCTTGCTTTCCGCCAAATCGTCCAGGGCAGAGTGCCGGGGTTTGAGAATGCGACTCAGCCGGGGATGGAGGGTGAACCCCTCCGGCAGATCGAGCAGCGACCGGTGCAGCCCCCGCAGCCGGTCGATAGGCACGGCGGTGTGAGCTTTCTTGGCCGCACCAGGGGGCGGGGGTTCCGGCTCCGGCTCGACGATGCTCTCTTGAGGATCGAGCTTGTTCATTATCTCTTGCAGTTTATTGAAGTGACTGTCTACCATTTCTTGGGCCTGCTCGGCCGTGATTAGATTCTGCTCGACCAACTTATTGGCCCACAGTTCACGCACGGTGGGGTGCTCGTCTACTTTTTTATACATCTGCGGTTGGGTAAACCGCGGCTCGTCGCCTTCGTTGTGGCCGTAGCGGCGATAGCCGATCAGGTCGATCACAAAATCCCGGCCGAACTCGAGTAGGTAGCCAATCGCCAGGCGGGCCACTTCCAGACAGGCTTCCGGATCATCGGCGTTGACGTGGACGATGGGCACTTTGTAGCCCTTAGCCACGTCGCTGGCGTAGAGAGTGCTGCGCGAGTCGTCGGGTTCGGCGGTAAAGCCGAGTTGGTTGTTGGCGATGATGTGGATCGTCCCGCCCACGTCGTAGCCGCGCAGATAACGGAAGTTGAAGGTTTCGGCCACAATCCCCTGACCGGAGAACGACGCGTCGCCGTGAATGAGGATCGGCAGCGACAGTCCCGGTTTAAATTCGGCCGGACCGGGGTGGTCCACCTTGGTGCCGGCGGCTCGAGCCATGCCGGCCACCACCGGGTTCACCAGTTCCAAATGGCTGGGATTGGGGGTCATTGACACCACCAACGGATCCGCTTCGCCGGCGCGTAGGGTGTGCATCACTCCTTTGTGATATTTGACGTCGCCGGTCCAGCCCGTAGCCAGATATTGGGCCACCGCATTTTCACTGGTGACGGGGTCTTTGAACTCGGCCAGAATTTCCGCGTAATCTTTGTCTTGGACGTGGGTTAACACGTTCAACCGGCCTCGGTGAGCCATGCCCAACAAAATCGTGCGGAATTTGGCGTGTGAGGCGCGCCCGATGATCTCATTGAGCATGGGCACCATGATATCCAGCCCCTCAATTGAAAAGCGGGTTTTGCCGGGGAAGGTTCGGTGCAGAAAACGCTCGAAGACCTCGACGGCGGTTAGCTGCTGCAACAAGGCCCCATAATTATCCTGCTCTGGCGAGGGCCGGAAGCGACTGGTCTCCGCTGCCTGTCGCAGCCAGCTTCGCTCTTCAAACTGGCGCATGTGATCGTAGTCATAACCGATGGTGGACGAATAGATTTGGCGTAACTGGTTAATGGCTTGTAGGGCATTATCGCTGTCCTCGGCCACCGGCCCACCGATTAAGCTGGCGGGGAGTTGGCGAAGATTGTCTTCCGTGAGATCATAGTAGGCTTCGTCCAAAGCCGAGTCGCCGGGGGGCGGTGTACCGAGTGGGTCTAACTGGGCCGCCAGATGGCCGTACTCGCGGACGGCCTGGGCCAGATTGACCGCGCCGACGAGTTTGTCAGTATTGACGGCCGGGGCTGCTGCGGCCGTGATGGCCGGCGCGCCGTTGGTAGTGGGGGTCCACTCTTTGAAGTAGGCCCGCGTTTCGGGATCGACCGAGTTGGGGTCTTGTTGGTAACGCTCGTAAAGTTCTAAGATGTAGCCGGCATTGGGTCCATGAAAATCGTGTAGAAGGTTCATTTGATTTCCTTATCGAAAGTAAGTGACCGGCAACCATAGTGCGGTCACCTTAAACTAAATTGATAATTATCCATCATTGGATGGTTAGCAGTTTTTATAAAGGGGTACTTATAGATTATACCTTTAATGTTAGATTTGGGCCATGTAATTATCGAGAAAACTAGGGGACAAGATAATTCGGTATCCTCCCGACCGAAGGTATTTTGGCGTTGAGGATAGGACTTTTTACTCTATTGAAATTAGATCCAAACCTGATAAAATGACCATATAAGTTTGCCGCCGGGGCTGGGGAAGGCTGGCAGCAACCGTTCTTTAAAATGAACTTTGATTAAACCGTATATCTAAAGCGCCCTCAAGGGCTTCCGGGGAGGAAGACATTTTTATTTGAGGGCGCTTGTTGTTTTCCAGTGTTGGTTGGTCCCAACTTGTTTCAGAACCAGGAAGGGAACCATGAACAACCAATCCATTAGCACTACTTTAACTCGTTTTTGTATATCAACCGCACTTGCTGTAATTGTTGCTTTCTTGTGCTTTAGTTCAACGCAAGCGGACAATCCTCAGCGGCTAAGCGGCTATCCGACCCAGATAACCGTACCAGCCGTCGGACTGAGTCAGGAAATTCGACCTGTTGGGATTATTCCGGTTGTGGTTAACGGCAATACCTATTTCACCTGGAATGTGTTGGATAGTTATGTGGGCTGGCATAATCTTTCAGCCAACCCAGGCCAGGTGGGAAATACGGTCTTATCTGGGCATAGTGATGCCAAGGCCAGGGTTTTTCAAAAGCTTCATAAAATTAACATCGGTGATGAGATCGCTGTTGTTTCGGGAGGACAGAATCATCGCTATATTGTTACGAAAAAGATGCTTGTTCAGGAAAAAGGGGCATCGATTGAAACGCGAATAGAAAATGCGCGTTGGATTGCGCCTACCGAGGATGAACGCTTGACTTTGGTGACGTGCGCCCAGCCAGGGGCTACCCACCGGCTAATTGTGGTAGCCTATCCGGTCGAGTAAATCCGGTTTGCAGTAATAATGGTTTTACCCATTTTGGGGGAAGCACCGCTAAAGCGTTACCACAAACTATCTCAGTTGCTTATGCCAGGGGTGTGCTGAATCCCGTGTTTTAAGTTTGCCAGGGCAGTGAGACTGTAAAGCGACTGCCCTGGCCCGTTTTACTCTCAATCGTAATCGTGCCCTGGTGCATCTGAACTAGGCGATCGACCAAGGTTAGACCGATACCGACACCTTCAAAATGCCGGGTATTGGAGCTGTCGGCCTGCATAAACGGTTTGAATAATTTATCCACGGTAGCCGTTTCAAGGCCGACACCGGTATCCCAAACGGTGAACTCGACGTGTTGGTGCGGAGCCATGGCTTGGAGTTTAAGCCCCAACTGGCCGCCAGAAGGGGTAAACTTGATGGCGTTGTCGAGTAGATTAATTAGAATCTGTTTCAAGCGGACCGGGTCGGCTTGAAGGATAATCGCCTCCTCAACTTCTAGTGAGATCCGGACATTTTTTTTATCGGCGGCCTGTTTGACCAACTGAACCGCCTCTTGGCAAATTTTAGCCGCATCCACGGTTTTTAGCTTTAGCTCCAATGTGTCAGCTTCAATATTGGCAAACTCCAAAATATCTCTAATTAAATCCGATAAGTGGTGAGCGCTCTGTTTTAAAATGGAGACGGTCCGGCTTTGGCCTTCAGTCAACTGGCCGTAAACTTCTTCGATTAAAACGTTTGACATCCCGATAATGCCATTTAGCGGGGTACGCAGTTCGTGGTTCATAACGCGTAAGAAATCCGTTTTAACCCGATTCGCTTGTTCCTCATTGGCTTTGGCTTGCTGCAACTGCCGATGGCTCTCGTGTAGGTCGGCATATAAGTTTGCCAGTTCTTGCCGGTGGCGCTCGATGGTGATCAGATCACCATAGGAACGCAGCGCCGCGATGATCGTGGTAAAGAGTTTGCGGCGGGTCAATTCGGATTTGGTCTTGTAATCATTAATGCCGTAGTCAAGAATAACCGACTCTTCCGGCGCTTCGCCGGGTTGTCCGGTGCGCAGGATGATACGGATAAGCGGATTTTTTAGATCGTCACGAATGAACCGGGTTACTTTCAAGCCAGAATCTTTCTCCTCCATAACCACATCCAGCAGAATGACGGCAATATCAACGTTCGCCTTGAGCAAGTCGATGGCTTCACCGGTAGAGTACGCTGAAAGGAACTCAATACCCTTGTCTTGAAAAACAAGACGCCGTAAGGCCAGCTTGGTCACGTCGTGGACTTCGTGTTCATCATCAACAATGAGAACTTTCCAGGTGATATCAGTTTGCGCGATGTCAGCGGTTAATTCAATGTCATCATCAAATACAACCCATGCTTCATCTTCGAAAGTGGCTTGGTTTTGATGAGCTAGATTGGTAATACGGTTGCTCATAATAAAGACGCTAAGCGGTTAACTAGGTGGTTGGTCATAACAGAGCAGAAATATCGGAGTAGATAAGATCAAAACTTACTAATTCTACTCTAAATCTTTCTGGAAGATTGGTATTTTCCAAACAAATGCGTAAATCCTTGGATATTGAGTTTAGGAGTTACTGTAATTAACTATATACAATTTTAGGAAACATGCCAAGGTTTTACTGAAATTTGAGTGCATTTATCCTTATAGATATTGGTCACTGTTGATCATAAGTTTATCGGTTGTTAGTTTGATATTTACGCTATGGGTACTTGAGAAGAATACACCGTGGGGGATTATGCGAGGTGTTTGTTCGTGGAATTGCTAATACAACTGAAGCCCTATTCATTTTTTTATGCAGGTGACAGTCACTTATTGATCACAATTTAAGACGCTCAAGTGACTGTCATTTGTTAAACCGCGTAACTTCTCTCTATTTGGCGATCAGGCAAACGCGGGTTCGTGGGTATTCAAATCCAGTAATTCGGCTACCATCATTAACGAGTATTCACAGGAGCTGGGAATATATTTCCGTAACAATCGCATTTTTTCCAACAATTCATGTGTAGTAACAGTCCCGAAATCATTACTGGTATTGACAAACTCCAAGAATTTGTGCAGGGTAGCTTTGTCAACACCAGGAATATTTTGAGCGGCAAATGTCACGGCGGCTTCTACCTTCTCTCGTTTAATTAAGGCTAATCTTGGACTCGTCATTTATTAAAATCCTCCAAATTTTACGGGATGGGTTAGTCGACAAATTACATGACGATTAAAAGAATGAAAAAGTTCCGGCATCGTGGTAAAAACGAAATTGACAGGTTCTACTCAGTTGGCCCGTCTCCGACCACTATTGTTGGCTATAGCAAAGCCAATGAGTCGATATTCTGGCAGCAATTTTTCGAGCTGCGATAAATCTCTCTGCCCTTTATTGCTCGTCAACGCCGAATTCGCCCCTCGCTCAAAAATTAAGCGCCAGGTATTGGCCATGATGTGGTCGTGTGGATTTTTCATGAGAAAAAGTTCGTTAATTTGCATTAATAACTCCTGAGCCAATGTTATGATAGCACAAGACCGGTGCCGTTTACTCGACGACTGCATGGTAATTTGCTGACACAATCCCGACACAAAACAGTTATTTGGCTGTCAAATCTGGTAACCTTTGCTGACCTGTGACCTGTATTTAGTAAAACGATTGAGGCCAGACAAGTGTTACAATCATAGCATAATTTGCCATGAGCCGGGGTTACAGTCCTGTTACGAAAGAGTTTGAATACTCACATGTTTTTTTTATATTTTATTGACTGAACATAATCGCCACTATCAATGTGGCACAAGCGCCAAAGAGTAATATATATGTGCCGATGCAGAAGATTACAGTAATTGATAAGATCACCCTTTTGAGTGGTTTAGGCCAGGTATGTAATGGTGGTAACGTATCTATTGAGGGCTGTAAAATTCTGAGCATATGCACGGGTATACTCCTCACCTATCTAAAACATCGATTTTATTTGAGATAAATTAGCACAACTGTTTTCCACTTTGAAGACAGTTGTAAGTTATTTCTGTCATAAATTACCTGAAGACTGTATTAATTTATTAAAGCCGAAGAAGGGTTGAACTTGCTCTAGTTCGCTGGCCTTCTTTTTGCTTTACTCTTAATTTGTGCTTGAAATCAATAGAGGAAATTCTAATGAGGTCTAATACTATAATAGCAAAAGATGTACCCAATAAATAGGGGCAAAAGTCACTAATTTGAGTTGCCCAAAGGTACTTTTTTATTTGCCCGAAAGTCACTTTTGGTGGGGATTTGACAGAATTAGTAGACCGCAAGTCCCCTTTGATATGCTTCAAAAGGTTTGGCCTACACAGGATGCCGCCGTCTACTGAGAATAGCTACTGAAATTGGTAAATGATAACGTCATCTTGCTGGAAGACAACAGTCATCATCTGGTCAAACTTGTTGAGGCCTGAGGGGGAGTATCGCTCACGTTCTAATGCGCCAACATAGACGTAATTAACGCCGTATTTTTTAAGCAGTTGCTGGGCCTGAACCGGATCGGTTGTGTTGTAGATGGCATCAATATCCGGCTCACGGCGTCCCGGTTCATCGTAATTACCGCGCCATTGACTTTGATGACCGCCCCAACCCAGCAGGGTAGGGATGCCGGTTAGGGCCGAAATTCGGCCGGTGTACTGATAAGCCGCGTAGCCGGAGCCGGGCGCTTCCAGGATAACGGCATTATCCGGCGCATTTTCACGCAGCCACTTAATCGCGGCGTAGTCGCCAGGCCGCTGGCTCGATATCCAGGCGATGCCGTTCAACGTTGGCTCATCTTGAAAATTATCGGCTTTATTAGTAATGGCCAATATCGGATAGATCATCGCTCCGGCCACCAGCAGCAGCATGCCGATTTGCCAGGCCAGTCGTGGTAAATTTATTGAGGCATAATAAACGGTAAAGGCTGAGGCCAGCGCTAACAGCACCCAGGCTTGAAAGTAAAACTTGAAAATGGTATTCATGCGGATGCCAAAATTGTCGCGTAGATAGATAAATTCAACCGCCAGTGGTAAGCCCAGCCCAACCAACAGTAGAATGAGTACGAATTTTTCGACCAATCGCGAATCGTACGTCGACGTCGATTCATTGTGATTGGCGGCCGAGTCGAGCAATCCAATCGCCAGCGCTGCAGCCCAACCCAACAGTCCGCCCAGAAAGAGAAATGTCCACGGATTGAGCAAGCGCCGCCAGAGCGATTCTTGTAGCAAAGCGCCGATCGAAGCCTGACCAATAACCGCCTGGACATCGGGATTGTTGATGATGCCTTCAATGTAGCCACGTCCGGCCGGGTTTATGAGTACCGTGCTGAAAACGACCAGCATCAACAACAGCGGCCCAAAAATGGCCAAAGGTAAGGTCCAGCCAATGGATTTGCGCCAGCCTTGGTTTCGAATGGATAAGAGCAGCATCAAGACCACTATTGCCACTAAAAACGGGCCATAAAAGACAAAAAATTGGGGCAAGCGAGTCGGATTCCACAGATTGGGCAGCAATCCCTTGGCCTGGGATTGAAACGTAGCGTAAAACGGCAGGTAGAGGATAATGCCTGTAACGGCCAGAGTCGCCATGCCGATGATGCCGGGCAGGAGGGCTGCCTGCCAGGGTGAGGATCGCCGAGTAAGCCAGATAATAAACGCCAAACCAACAACGCTTAGATAAATAGGGAAATCCCAGGTGTTTAAAAAGCTCAGACTGCCCACAAAAATGGCATACAGAATAAAACCGATTCGCCCTCCCGTGGCTGTGGAAATGGTTTGCCAGCTTTGTCGTACGCTCCCAACCAACTTATCAAATAGGTTGTCTGAGGTCGCTTCGCCGGTTCTATTCGCTATGGAGACGGGGTTGGCCAGCAGGTTCAGGGCCAGCGCGGTGACGAGTAAGACAAATGGCAGAGCCAATACGTGGGGATGGACATCGCCCAGCAAGAAGCTAAAGAGGGGGAACTCATCGATGACCTCTTGTTCACGACCGGCTAAGTTGTAATCGGTCAGGACGCGCGAACCACGCCACCACCAAATGAATCGATCCGGAATCCAACTGTCGCCGGGACCGGTGGGCGGGATTTTCAAATCCCTGATATCGAGCCAGATCCAAAATTCGGCGGGGAGCAACCCGCGCTTATGCAGAACTTCTAATACGCCAATCAGATTGCCCATTAGTCCCACGAACAACGCACCGACCAAACCGGTTAGGGCAGCCGGCAGAGTCAGCATAGGTTGAGGGATGGTCGGTTCAGATGCGGATTCGGTATTTTTCGAGCGCCGGTACAAGGCGACCATATTAGCCACCAGGCCAAAAGCTGCCGTCAAAGTTAAGGCGAACAAAGTGGGTACATACAAATTGAAGGCGGTCGTGGAAATGAGGCCGCTGAGTTGAGTCAGGGCAGCCATCATGACATACCCGAAATAGTAGTAACTAATACCGAAGCCGGATAGCCAGGGATCTTGCGGCGGAAAATAGTCGCTGCGCAGGATGCCGTTGATGAACGCGATTTCCATCCATTTCTCACCGCCGGCGGTTTCGATGTTGGGATTGTGAGCTTTGAAGAATACCCAGGCCACAAAGGCCAGACCGAACAGAACCTCTACGGTTAAGGCATAGCGCCATTCCTGCTTGAGCCAGGCCAACATCGAGCCGTTCTCGCGGGCCTGCTGCCGGCGCCAAATGAGACCAACGGCCATCACGATAACCATCGCTGCCAGTATCCCGCCGATACTGTTTTGTAGCAGCCGAAACGTTGCGCCCAGCCACAAAATATACCCAACCAACAGCAACCCCATCGCCCGGGCCAGGGCAAAACCCCGATCCGGCAGATGCCGTAGTAATGTAAAAGCCAGCGGCCAGCCCACTAATCCAAAGACGAACAGGATCAGCCACCAGATAAAAATAGATCCGATTTCCATAATACCCCTGAGTATCTCGACGCCCGGCGTAGAGAAATAGCACTATTGATACACCCCTCAGGTCAGATGCGTTCCTGCTTCAACGGCTACTATCAAGAGCCAAGTTTTTGCCGTAGTTAGGTTGCCGAGGGTGTTGTAGCTGCTGTTTCGCCAAAGTAGACGTTTTTTGGCAATCAAGCTGTAGATTATACCAAAGTAGACCGCTTATGGTAAGTTTGTTCATTTAGGATCGTAAGTCGAATAAATTATAGATTTGTGTCCGGTGATGGTGATTTTTTGGTGCTTGTGTTTTGCAGATACGTAGGGTAGAATTTGTTAACGCTAAAAGCAAAACTCTAAAATAGATTACAGTAGCCTTAATTCCATTCTTGGAGGTTCGGTCGAAATGGCGGTTCAATCTATCCCCCGGCGAAAGCGGAGCGGTTTGGCTTCGGCGCTGGTGATTACCCGGCGTGAATTGCGCGATAGTTTGAAAGATTGGCGTATTGTCACGCCGATTGTGATCCTAACTCTGATTTTTCCCTTTTTAATGGATTTTACGTCGCGCTGGGCCACCAACTGGGTCTCTCGCTTTACCGACCCGATCTTGGTGGAGCGGATTAACCCGTTTTTGCTGATGATCGTGGGTTTTTTTCCGATTTCCTTTTCGCTGATCATCGCGCTTGAGTCATTCGTGGGGGAAAAAGAGCGCAACAGTATCGAGCCGATTTTGTCGATGCCGTTGACCGATCTTGAACTCTATATGGGTAAAATGCTATCATCGCTGATGCTGCCGCTGTTGGCGAGTTACCTAGGGATTACAGTTTTCCTAGTCAGCCGTTTTTTTACCTCGCCGCCGTGGGTGCCGCCGCTGGAGTTAACGCTGCTCATGTTTATGCTCAATACGGTCGAGGCATTGGTGATGGTTTCAGGGGCGGTGGTAATCTCTAGCCAGACTACCAGTGTCAGAGCCGCAAACCTGCTGGCCAGTTTTATCATTATTCCGATGGCCCTGCTGATCCAGGCCCAGAGTATCGTCATGTTTTACGCCGAATACCGGGCGCTGTGGTGGTTTGTCATTGCCTTATTGGTGGTCGATCTGATTTTGATTCGTATGGGCATCCGTATTTTCAATCGCGAAGACATTTTATCCAAAGAATTGGATGAACTCCACCTCAGAAATATTTGGCGTGATTTCAAAGGGTATTTCCTGCGTCCCCCGGAATTGGCCAGAAAACGCGGCGAGACCAACGCGGCTAAGTTTAATCTACTGCGCTTCTACCGGCACGATATCCCCTACTTGTTGAAGGACCAAACCCCGGCGTTTTCGGTCATCTTGATCGTTGTTGTGTCTGCGATCATTTTGGGCAGTATCTTTGCTCAGCGCTTCCCGATTCCGGCCGGGGTCTTTCCTCTGGAAAACATCTCCCCTGAAACATTTACCAGCGTCCAAAAAATTCAGTTCTTACCTGAAGTATCGACTTCGGCTATTTTCTTCAACAATGTGCGCGTTATCGTGCTGGCCGGGATTATAAGTATCTTTTCGTTCGGATCATTAACTCTTATTCTGACATTGATTAATGCCGGGCTGGTCAGTTTTTTGATCGCTCAAGTGGTGCAGCTCAATCACAATCCCTGGATTTTTATGGGCGCCTTTATTCTGCCCCACGGTATTTTTGAGATCCCGGCGATCATTATCGGCATGGCCTTTGCTTTGCGAATTGGGGCGGCGTTGATTTCGCCGCCTCGGGGTTTTGACATTGGTCAGGCGCTGTTGTTGACTACCGCCAACTTTCTCAAAGTTCTGATCTTTTTGGTCGTGCCGCTGCTGCTGGTGGCCGGCTATATTGAAGCCAACATTACTCCACAAATCGTGCTGGCCATCTATGGGGGTGGCTAGGCCGAACTCATACCCACGAGGTCACGAAACCATGCAACTCCGTATACTCTCCGCCGAAGATGTCCGCCGCGCTTTACCGATGGCCGACGCTATCGAGGTGATGCGCCGCGCTTTCGGACAACTTTCGGCCAGCCGGGCCGATATGCCGCTGCGCACCCGTCTCACTACCGACCAAGGCTTACTGCTGCTGATGCCTGCTTTTCTGAGGGATAGCCGCGAACTTGCCGTTAAAGCCGTCTCGATTTGGGGGGACAATCCGGGTAAAGGCCTTCCGGCGGTGATTGCCCTGGCTACTGTTTTTGATCCGGATACCGGCGAACCGAAAGCCATCGTCAACGGCGAAGCTTTAACGGCTCTGCGCACCGGAGCCGGCGGCGGTCTGGCGACGGATTTATTAGCCCGACCCGACGCCCACATCGTGACCGTTTTTGGATCAGGCGTCCAGGCCCGCGCCCAACTTGAGGCGGCCTGTGTCGTCCGAAAGATCACCACCGTGCGGATCATCGGCCGGACGTCATCGTCAGTTGAGGCGTTTGCTCAGGAAATAGCCGGCTGGCCCGCCGCGCCCCAGGTGGAACTCCCCACGTCACGGCAGGCGGCGGTTGAAGGGGCCGACATTATCATCACCGCCACTACTTCGGAAAAACCGGTTTTCGATGGAACCCATCTGTCGGCGGGAACTCATATTACCGGCGTCGGTTCGTATGCGCCTCACATGCAGGAAGTTGACCCGGTTACGGTCAAAAAAGCGAAGATCGTGGTTGACTCACTGCAGGCTTGTCTGGCCGAAGCCGGGGATTTGGTGATACCGCTGGAAAAAAATATTATCAGAAAGGTGGACATTCACGGCGAACTAGGTTCGATTGTGAACGGGCAAATTCCGGGCCGAGAGTCGCCGCAAGAAATCACCTTTTTTAAGTCGGTTGGGGTAGCAGTGCAAGATGCTTCGGCCGCCTCGGCGATTGTGCGAGAAGCCGAGGCGCAAGGGTTGGGAACGCTGGTTCATCTGTAGCTGTGGTGGATGATCCACGAAGGAACACGAAGGGACACCAAGATTCTAATTTTTTGTGTATCTTCGTGTCCTTTGTGGATTGATTTTTTTGCTCGAAGTGGCAAAAATTGCTTGGATAGATACTACCAATTTGAAAATAAAACCACGGTCGAACGTGGTTTGACCAGATAATGTTTTTTAGACGGCGGCAGGTTAATGGTCTGTTCCGGCCAATGAATATCAAGCGGCGAGGGCAGGCTTGTATCGATAACTAACCGCCACTCTTTGCCGTGTGGGGTTAAGGGCAAGGTAAAGAGCTTGGGTTTGATATGGGTGTTAAACATCATCAGCACATCAACATCATCCCGATTAGCGCCGATTTCCTCTTTTGACCCATCCAGGGTTAACATCAGGGTCCGGCTGTCGCCGGACCAGGTGGCATCGCGGCCATCGGCGTTGTACCAGTGAATATCGGGAAAGCGGTCGCCGTCGATATCAGACCCCGTAAAAAACTTGCGACGTCGAAAAACAGGATGGGCTTTACGCAGACCGATGACGCTTTTGGCGAAACGATAGATATCGGCATGTTTCTCTACTAAACTCCAATCGTACCAGGAAATTTCATTATGCTGGCAGTAGGCGTTGTTGTTGCCTAACTGCGTGCGGCGGAATTCATCGCCGCCGTTAACCATGGGCGTGCCTTGGGATAACAACAGCGTGACCCAAAAGTTTTTGATTTGCCGGTTGCGCAATGCCTCGACTTGTAGATCGATACTTGGCCCTTCGATGCCGAAATTGTAGCTGATATTGTGGTTGTGGCCGTCGCGATTATCCTCGCCGTTGGCCTCATTATGTTTGTAATTGTAACTAACCACATCATTGAGGCTAAAGCCGTCGTGAGCGGCCACAAAATTGATGCTAAAGTTGGGCCTTTGTTTGCTGTGGTAGTAAAGATCGGCGCTGCCGGAAAAACGGGTGGCCAGTGCGCCGGTCAGACCGGGGTCGCCGCGCCAGAATTGACGCACCTCATCTCGATATTTATCGTTCCACTCAGCCCAACGATCGCCGGGAAAATGACCGACCTGATATCCGCCGATATCCCACGGTTCCGCGATGATCTTGGTATCGCGCAAAAAGGGGTCTTCGGAAATGCGGATCGGTAGGGGTGGATCAGCCGGAATATTACCTTTAGGGCCACGCGAGAGAATGGTGGCTAAATCAAAGCGAAAGCCATCGACGTGCATCTCCTGAACCCAGTAACGCAGACAGTCGATAATGAAATCTTGACCGATGGGGTGATTGCAGTTAAAGGTATTCCCGACTCCGGAAAAGTTGCGGTAGTAACGTTTGTCGCTCTCAAGCATATAGTAAATAGAGTTATCGATACCCCGGAAACTGAGGGTTTGACCCCGGTGATCGCCCTCCACCGTGTGGTTGAACACCACGTCCAATAAAACTTCGATGCCGGCTTGGTGTAATGCTTTGACCATCTCCTTAAAAGCGACCACTTGTTGGCCGCGATCGGTGGGGAGGTGGCTGTAGGCGTTATGAGGAGCGAAAAATGCTAAGGTGTTGTAGCCCCAATAATTGATCAACCGTTCATCGGTGAGTGGATTGTATCGCTCAAACTCTTTCTCATTAAATAGATGAACCGGCAGCAGTTCGACAGCGGTGATGCCCAGGTCTTTAAAGTAGGGGATTTTTTCGATAACGCCTCGATAGGTACCGGGATGCGCCGCATCTGCGCTGGGGTGGCTGGTTAAACTGCGGACGTGCGTTTCATAGATAATTGTCTCTGACAACGGGCGATTGATCGGTTTATCACCCTCCCAGTCAAAACCGTCGTTGCCGTAGGCGATACATTTGGGTATACCACCCAGACTTGTGGTGGTTGAGATGGCGCGATCGCTGTTGCGGGCGTGGGCGTCGTACCCAAACGACTGGCTCAAATCCCACTCAAAATTGCCCGTTATGGCCTTAGCATAGGGATCGAGCAGTGGTTTATTTTTGTTAAACCGATGACCCAGTTCCGGCTTGTATGGGCCGTCAATTTGGTAAAGGTAGAGTTGACCGTGGCCTAAGCCAGACACGTGAGTGTGCCAGATATCGCCGGTGCGGTGAGTCACTTCAATGATCTGGGTGGCCCGGCTGGCGGTCGGTTGATCAAATAGCAACAACCAGACACGTGTGGCGTGCCGGCTAAAAATGGCAAAGTTGATGCCGTCCTCTGTCACCATGCTGCCCAATGGCAAAGGCGACCCCGGCGTGGCTTGAATTGAATCGGTCATTATTCTTCTCTCTCCCTATTCGATGAATTCCGATTGTACTGCCAGACCACTATTATAGGCGTTATGGCCAGCATGCCAATAATGAGCGCCCCGAGCAAGCTGGTCCCGGCCAAAATAACCAGTGGCGGCGCGACAAAGGAAATCCCGCCTAAAATTAAACTCAGGATAAACAGCGCTGCGGCCACCGCCACGATGATCAACGCGGTGTGCCTGGCGCGCTTCATTGAGGCTCGCTTGGGGCCACTGAGGCGACCTGTTCGTCCGTGAATCAGAATGGGCTGGGGCCGGTCCTCATCATCGATGTAGTAGGTGGCGTAAACGGGCAGCAGCAGCAATGTCCAGTGTTGGTCTCGATAGTCGCTGGTCCAGCGATAGCCGCGCAGGTGATCGGCGCGGCTGGCCTGGCGACACTCTTCGGCCGCCGCTGCGTGAAAAGCCGGGATGGCGTCGGGCCAGGCGTCCGTCGGCGGGCGATCAGGCAGGTGAATGACCGCCTGTTCGAGGGCCTCAGTTTGAAACGAAATCGCCTCGGTTAGATCGTATTGGCCCAATCGCTGCATGATTTGGGCGTGCTGCTCCAGCGCCGGGGCCGGCATATTGTGGTAGATGCGATTAAGCCGGCCCAGTCGAGGCTCCCAGCGAATTCGCTGCTCGGTTACTTGCCGTGAATGCCAGCCGCCGTGGTTCTGGTCAAACTGGTCGCGATGGCTGACGATCTCGTAATTAAATCCCACTTCGGCCTGCCACAGCGCCTCTACCCCGCTGTCGACCAGCCACATGGGCAGATAGAGCCGTTGTAGACGGCTGATCAAGGTCTCGGGCTTGAGGTCGCCGGGGGCAAACCAGATTCGACCCGCAAACTGCTCGATGTGGGCGGTCAGTTCTTGGTGCGAGATGGTAAAGGGGATGACCTGTTCGGGCGCGTAATGATGTAGCAATTCGTTGGGTTGGTGTTCGGCCTCTATTTCGATCAGTACGGCCCCAAAACAGGTTGGACATTTGAAAGGGAACAGGGCCGGCGGCAGCAGATAATGGCTGTCACACGTTTCGCATAGCGCGAGGGTGAGGTTGGTATTCCAGGTCACTGTCACGAAATCCGGTTCAGGCATCATCCATCCTCATCGCTTTAGTCACCAAGTTAATGCTGATAATCAAGCCGATGACCAATAAGATAAAACCCAAAATCGCAATGGGAAATCCCAACCCTCCTAACAGCAGCGTCAGGAAACCGATCACGCCTACGGTTAGCCCCGGCGCCAGCAGCGCGGCCACGGCCAGCCACACCACGGTCCAATCGACCGGTCGCTGGCCGGCAACCACCCCGGTTTGGCCGTTGATCATGACCTGAAACCGCTTATTATCGAACTGGTAATTGGTCAGGTACATCGGCAGCAAAATGTAACGCCAGCCTTCCTGGTCAAAATCCATATTCATACTAAAATTTCTGATTTTTGAACTGCTGGCCTGATTGCGGCAAGCCTGACGGGTTTGTTCGCGCATCTGATGCCTGGCCTGCTCCCAGGCGGTTTCCAAAGGAACATCGTAGGCTTGAGCTTGTAAGCCGGCCAGATATTTCGGTTCATAGGGCGCTAAATCGTCCAGGTGATACGTTTGGACTTGAGCCAGCAACAATGGGCTGACCCGGTTCGTACCGGCGATGACCAAATCTTTGAGTGGCAGGTTCACTCGGCCCGACTCCCATTTCCACACGGTTTTAGTGCGGGTGCGCCACTCGCCATTTTCGTAGTAGCGTTCGGTTTGGGTGTGGCCGACTTCAGCCTGCCAGTGAGCCTTGGTTATGGTCTCAAATGTCCAAAAGGGTAGATAGATGCCGGTAAAATGAGCGATGGTCGCCGCCCGGCGCAGCGAGCGAGGCGTCATCCAACTTTGCCCCAACCACCGGCGTGCAATATCGTGGCAACCGTCGGCCTCGATTTTGAAGGGGATGAGAAAGCGGGGCCGCAGCACATCTTGCGGGGCGGCATGCTGAATGACCTGGTTCGAGCCGCAGAAGATGCAGGTATGGGTCAGCGTGTCGGTGGAGACAGTGGTATAGGCTGCGCAACTTTGACATTGCAGTTCCTTGCGAACTTCGCCCCAACCTTGAGCGGCGCGTTGCACGGTTTCAACCGTAAATTCAAAACGTTCGGCCTGGGTGCCGACGATATCATGCTCAGGTGGTTCGTAAAAGCCGCAGTGAGTACAGGTCAATCCGCCGTCAGTAGCGCTGTAAGCCGTACCGGCCCCGCATTGCGGGCAGTTGAACTGCACGACCTCACGATGGGCCTGCGGTTGGGTCGGCGCGGGCTGGTAGACCTCGATACCCTCAATAGCTGACGGCGCGGGTATAAAGTTGGCCGGGGGGAATGTGTCGGTTACCACGAAAAACTACCCTGGTTGGCTTGGATAGTCAGATTATAGCCGGGTTTGAGAAACAGGGCGAGTCAAACGGGTAGAGGAGGGCGGTCGAAAAAAGAGGGGCTGAACACAAAGATGGGGGCGGCCCACAGATTGGCGTCGGTGATGCTCTCAATCGGCATCAGTTCGGGGCTATCTGTGGCCGCTCAAACTTTTACAATGATCAATTTACTCGGGACTTCCCTTTAAGTCCAAAATGGAGGGGCCTGATTTTCGAGCGCAAACTTGGCAGCCTAACTTAGGATTAGGCACAGGGTTAAAGCACTCACTGCACCAGCCTTCAACTTCGACTTGTTGCTTAAAGCCAAAGAACTTTTTGACCACCTTGCCGTCGAGCTTTAACGTTTCCGATGCGTTAGCTCGCAAAATGTCCGGCACGGGGCAGGTTTGGCACAGATTCGGCTGCCAGGGAGGGGAGTCAGGGTTGCGTTCGATGAGACGGCAAGCCTGCTCATTTCGCCCGCGATGGAAGTCGCCGTAGTAATATTTACATTCTTGGCCTGCTGGCGTTTTCATCAGATTACCACTTTACTAAATTCTTGAGCTTAACTTGAAATCGATTATAGGCGTTTTGCCCTCGATTTTGTACCATGATAGCGTACATTTATAAGAATCGTCTTAGATTATTATAGAACTTACGCCCCTTCTGTCATTTCGGAGCGCCAGCGGAGAAATCCCTGTGACAATACAATGAAAAGTGGTCTGGCTGGGAAAATTTGAAGCGTCAACGCCATTTTTCTCCCGCGAAGGCTTCATTCATTGGAATATCTGAGGGATTTCTCCGCCTCCGGCTACGAAGCAACTGTGATAAAAGTCAAATGGTCGTCAGGATATGGATGGGTTCCAGTCCTGACCAGTTTTGATCATCGTATTAAGAATAACCAGCAATTTACGCATGCAGGCCGTGAGAGCAACCTTTTTAACTTTGCCTTTGGCCAACAAGCGTTTATAGAAGGCTTTAATGACTGGATTATGGCGAATGGCTGATAAAGTAGCCATATACAAAACGGAGCGAACCGCAGTCCGACCGCCAAAGATACGGCGTTTGCCCCGGTGTTTACCGCTGTCGTGGTTGAACGGGGCAACCCCGACCAAGGCCGCAATTTTCTGGCGGTTGAGTTGGCCCAATTCGGGCAGGTCAGCCACCAGGGTCGCGGCAGTGATGAAGCCAATGCCGGGTACGCTGTCCACCCGTTTAGCCGTTTCCGCCCAGGTAGGGTTGGCTTCGATGGCCTGGCTGATCTGTTCCTCCAGCACCTTAATCTCTGCTTGGAGCCAGTTAATATGGCGGTCAATATGGTCCCGCGTCGCCGGACTGGCCGTGTCGCGCCGATTTTTCTCGGCCGTCTGCATCAGCACCAATTGCCGCCGCCGGCTGATTTGTTCGTTCAAGACCACTTGGGCCTCGTCCCGCCGGGCTCGGGCCGCCGGGTTCATCATCAGCCCAAACCGGGCAATCACCCGCGCATCAATCTTATCGGTTTTGGCCAGAATCCCTTCGGCTCGGGCAAAGGCTCGCACCCGGGTCGGGTTGACCACCGCCACTTCTTGCCCGCGCGCCACCAACTCACTCACCAGCGCTGCCTCGTATCCGCCCGATGCTTCCACCACTACTAACGTGGCTCGCTGCGCCTCGACCCAGTCACTGACCTCGACCTGGCCCGCTTCATCGTTGGCCCACTCCTGCACGCGCTTTTGGCCATTGAGGCTCACATCCAACTGCCCCTTGCCCACATCGATCCCCACCACCGTTTTTGTCATGGTTCTGTTCGCTCCTGATTGCTTGGCTTCGCCCGCACTAGCATGTATTCGGACTCATCGTTCCATGGTCCCCTCAACTGTTCGGGCTTATTTGTTACTCAACCTGGCGATCAAAGCTTCGCATCGGTCTCGTGACCTAATGACAATCGATCTACCAGGTCTGGGCCTGATTGTACATCAGTTGCGTTATCATACTAATGACATGCTCGACTTTAATTATCGAACCCAGCATTCCACGATGCAAGGCATCGTTCTTAAAGTAAGGAAAAGGGGAGAATTTAGGGGCGCTACCCCCATGCCCCCGGCCTACGGCATTTTCCTTAGCAGGTTACTCCATTTTCTTTCCGGAAACCGTTACACGCGGGTAATGTACTCACCCGTCCGGGTATCGATTCGGATTGTGTCGCCGATATTGACGAAGAGCGGGGTTTGAACGACCAGGCCGGTGGACACCGTGACCGGTTTGGTCGCGCCCTGCGCCGTGTCGCCGGCGAAACCCGGTTCGGCCTCAACCACTTCAAGCTCAACCGTTAACGGAATCTCGATGTCGATAGGTTCGCTTTGATAAGTGGAGATTTTGACCTCCATATTTTCAGTCAGGTAGGGAATAATATGCTCGACCACATCTTTGGGGAAGGCCGGCTGCTCGTAAGTTTCGGTATCCATAAAATAATAGAGATTACCGTCATTGTAGAGATACTGGGCTTGATTGTGGTCAAGGCGAATATCCTCAACGCGTTCGCCGCCGTTGAAGGTCTTTTCAAAAATAGCGCCACTTCGTAAATTTTGAACCTTGACCCGAATGGTTGCGCTGCCTCGGGCGGTTTTGTTGTGGGTGTAATCCAGAACTTTGAAGAGGTCGTTGTCCTGGGTAAAGGTTGCTCCTTTGCGTAGTGCATTGGCTTCAATCATGGGTTTCCTCCATTGGGTTATACAATTTATCGAACATCGATTTATAGTCCTCCGTGATAAATCCAATTTTCGGCCATCGAGGGCAGATTGGCCAGGGCGTCGCGTTGTTCGGTTACGCTGGGCAGTGAATCGAGAAATGCCTGGCCGTAGCTTTTGCTGACCACGCGTTTATCGAAAATGACCACCACGCCTCGATCGTCTTTTTGGCGGATGAGCCGCCCGAACCCCTGCCGGAACATCAATATGGCTTGCGGGATCGAGAATTGGTAAAACGGTTCGTCAAATGTTTCCGACCGCGCCGCGACTACCGGATCGCTCGGCACCGCGAACGGAATACGGGCGATAACCACGCAGCTTAAGGCCGGCCCCGGAATATCGACCCCCTCCCAAAAAGATCGGGTGCCCAGCAAAACGGCCTGATCGGCGGTAACAAAATTCTCCAAAATTTGACGGCGGCTGGAGCCGTCGCCCTGCTGGTAAACCACAACCCCGGCCTCGGCCAGGGGGCCTTTAATGTTACGGGCGCTGTTGCGGAGCTGGCTGTAGGCTGTAAATAGCACCAGCGTCCGTCCTTTGATACGTTTGGTCAGTTCCACCAACCCCTCTTCGAACACTTTTTGGTGGCCGGGCGTGTTCGGCTCCGGCACATCGATGGGGATGTAAACCAGGGTGTTGTTTTCGTAATCAAACGGCGAACCCACCGCGGCCCCTTCGGCCTCCCACAGATCGAGTCGCTCCTGAAAATATTCAAAGGAGTTGTTGGTGCGCATGGTAGCCGAGGTGAAAATAATCGCCTCTTTGGCTTTGAGCAGATGCTCTTGCACCAAATGGCCCACGTGCAGCGGCGCGTTGTGCAACGAGATGACACGGTTCTGGATACTCTGCTCAACCCACAGGATGCGGTCGCGACTGGGATTGGTCAGAATTTGATTAATGTTGGCGCGAATTTCATCGATGCGGCTGCGGTAGGAGGCCAGATTGGCCAGCAGCTCTTCCCAATTGGGAATATCAAAGGCTTCCATCTCCGTCAGCATCGTGTAGAGAATGCCCAGGGATCGGGAAACATCGCTCAGGCCGGCGTTGGTATTGTCCCAGGTCACTTCAACGTCAGACCAGGCCGGCTGGCTGCGGGTGTCATCGGTGAGCCGAATCTTGTAATTATAAGGGCTGCGACCACTGGGGATCTCGTTAACAAAATTGGCCAGAGCGGTGAACAGTTGGCGCGTTGAGCCGATACTCTTATCGATAATATGTTGGCTTTTGTAGATCAGGTCGTTGACATCGCCTTTGAGGTGATTGGGTATCGCCGCCAAAGCGCGCCGGGAGATTTCGTGAATAAAGCCGACATGGCGGTCGCTACCGCGCAGGGGCTGGCTTAATTCCCGTAGCAACTGCTCCAGCGATTTTTGATCGGTGCTGAAGGTGAGCTGGTTGGTGATGTTGTCCTCTAAGTGGTGCGCCTCATCGATGATCAGATATTTGTACTCCGGAATAATGTTGCTCTCGACGCCGATATCGGCCATTAATAGGGCATGGTTGACTATGATGACATGGGCCGACTCTGCCGCCCGGCGCGCTCGCGCGTAGAAGCAGTTTTCGGCCGTGCAGTAGCGCGACGTACAGATGTTGCCATCCGAGGCGACCTGGCTCCAGAGCGCCTGTTCGCCGTAGTCGGGCATAAACAACTCTTCTCGATCGCCGGTGGTGGTACTGGGCAGCCACGTCAGCAGCTTGGCCAGCAACCGCAGTTCGGTGGGCGAGTGATTTTCTTTGGCCTGGAACATCTGTACCCGGCGCGGACAAACATAATTGCTGCGCCCCTTGAGGGCTATCGCCTTGAATTTTATGGGCAGCATTTGCTGCAAGCGGGGAATATCTTTATTGAGCAGTTGATCTTGCAGGTTAATGGTATTGGTTGATATGACGACTCGCTGCCCATTTTGCACGGCCCAGTAAATGGCCGGGATGAGATAAGCCATCGATTTCCCCGTGCCGGTGCCGGCTTCAACCATCAAGTGCTGCGAGTCGTTTAAGGCGCCGATGACGTTCGCCATCATATCCACCTGCTGCGGGCGATACTCAAACCCGGCGAAATTTTTTTCAAAGAGGCCGTCCGTTTCGAGCATTCGGCACAGCTTCTCCAAATTCAGCGAGGTCAGTTCCGGGGCCGGCTTGAGCGGCGGATCAATCCGCTGCCGGGTATCGCTAAGCATATAGGCAAAACCGCCCTCGGTGTCGGCGTCGCCGATTAAACCCTTGGCGGCCAACTGCTGGCCTAAGGTGCCGGCCGGAGCGTTGTAGCGGCGTTCGCGGCTGAGGTCACGGAAAACAATAGACAGCGGCCATTTCGTTTTGGCCGAAACCCGGGCGACTTCCTGAACAATGCGGCTGTCTAAGCGACGCGCCTGATCGAGCAGCGCTTCAAATAACTGTCGCGCCGCCTGGGCATCGTCCAGCGCCCGGTGGGCCTGGCCATCTTCCGGCGGCGGTACATCGAGATGCTCCAGCAGGGCCGACAGGCTGTAAATGCTGGCGTGGGGCAAGAGAATGCTGGCCAACTCAAACGTATCGATGCCGATATTGTCGTGTAACACCCCGTGTTTGCGCAGAAAACTCAAATCAAAATTGATATTATGCCCGATGATGGGGCAATCGCCGACAAAACGCTGCAGATCGGCCGTGACGGCGCTAATGGGGGGGGCGTCCTTGATATCTTCGGGGAGGATGCCGGTTAACTGCTGAATTTTGTAGGGAATAGGGCAACCGGGGTTGACCAGAACGCTAAATTCATCATAGGTCTGATTACCTTTGAAGCGGACAGCGCCAATTTCCAGAATTTCATCACGATCCGGATTTAGACCTGTTGTCTCAATATCCAGGGAAACATAAACTCTAGCCAAAACAAATACTACTTTCTAGGAGGAATCACCATAAAAAATTTACAATACGGATATTATACCGGGGAAAAGGGAATTGGGCTAGACGGCTCAGGTTAATCTTTTTCGTTTACAAGAGTTACGTAGTACCAAAGGTGACAGTCACTTGAATACGCTAAATCGACCGGTTTGAACTCCTCAGGTGCCGGTTTATCGACCATAAGTGACTGTCACCTGGTTTCAATAAATCTGCTTGCAAAATATATCACCTACGGTTAGAATCTTAAGACCGTGCAACAGTATTAACGCGACAACCTGCGCCAAAAGTCCCATTGACGGGAATTGGTAGGGAATGTTAAGATTGCTTATGCTCCTCATAAAAACAACTGACCTAAGGAGAATACTGCCAAATGTCTCACTCGTATGTTCTTGAGCAGGTTGATATCTTTGAAGATTTAAGCCCCAGCCAGCTTGATATGGTTGAAAAAATCTGTAAAGAGCACAACTTAAATCGCGGTGAAGTGGTCTTTGAAGAAAACTCACCCAGTCGCGAATTTTACATCATCACCGATGGTGAGGTAGAAATTCAAATCGACCCCGATACCATCGGCGACGGCACCGACGCCCACGAACCGACCACCATTGCCATCCTGCGTCGCGGCCAATCGTTTGGCGAAGTGGCCATTATCGATCCCGGCGTACGTTCCGCCTCGGCTCGCTGCCGGTCTGAAACGTGCCGATTGCTGGAAATCAATCGCGATGATTTTGTCAGCCTGCTGGAAAGCGATTTCCAGATTGGCTACATTGTGATGCGTAACTTCGCCGTTGATCTGTCTTTGAAAATACGGCAAACGAATCTGTTGGTCCGCGAGTCGTTGATGTAACTCAGTCAGCTTTTTGATACTTTCTTATAATTGACTGGGATGCTCAATTATGAAGTAAGGAGTAGGGAGTTAGAAGTAGGGTGTTTTTTCCTTACTCCCTACTCCTTACTCCCGGTTTGGTCATCCCGGTGACAACTGAAATTAAACCCACTCTTGCCCACTAACCTCTGCCCCGGCGGAGGTTTTTTGTTAATTTTCGCTCGCCTAATTTTGACTCTCTGCCCCGCCTTCATAAAATGAGCCAACACTAGTTAGAGGGGGAACCACAGCTCATGCGCAGTGGTCTGGCCGATCTGGGCCGGCTCATTATTTTAATCTTATTGTTGCCGTTAATCCTGATTTTGATCGGCCCGTTTTTAGTTTTGGCGGTTCTGCGCGGCAAACAGCAGTTGGGGCCAATCGTCTTGAACGCGGCTCGTTACGATACCTTGGGGCGAGCCGGTATTTTCATGCTGGGGATATCGGCATGGGCTTTAGTTTGGGGCGGGCTAGGTTGGCTGGCGTTCGAGGCGGTCACGCCGGCCGAAACAACGGTCATCCAACTGCCCCAAGCCGCCCCAACCGAACTTGCAGCAGCTACAGCGGCTCTAACCCAAACACCAACGGAGATACCAGCCACACCCACCGCTACCACTCGACCGGCTAACACCCCG
Organism: Anaerolineales bacterium; assembly: GCA_020634855.1. Taxonomy (GTDB): domain Bacteria; phylum Chloroflexota; class Anaerolineae; order 4572-78; family J111; genus JAGRBY01. The sequence continues at coordinate 252,559 of JACKAU010000007.1, read as the reverse complement.
TCGGCCACCTCGACATCGGCTGAAACTGCCATAGCGGCCTCGATAGCCGTCACGCCGACGGCCGTTTTGACGGCGGCATCTACCGCCGCCCCAACCTCGACGCCGAATGCTACGGCCACAGCGACACCCGCGCCGACGGCCACACCATCGGCGACAGCGACTGCCACCGCGACGGCGTCGCCAACCGTAACCTCGACGCCCACTGTGCCGACCGATACACCTACCCCTTCGCCTAGCCCAACTGACACTGCCACGGCAACCGCGACCCATACCGGCACACCAACCGCCACCGCTACGGCCACGGCATCGCCAACCGCCACCTCGACGCCCACCGTGCCAACTAATACGCCGACCCCTTCGCCCAGCCCGACAGACACGGCCACGGCGACCGCAACAAATACCGGCACGCCGACCGCCACTGCGACGGCGACGCCCACGTTTACTTACACGCCGTCGCCCAGTCCAACCAACACCGCGACACCCACCGCCACGAACACGCCGACCGCTACCTCGACTAATACGGCCAGCCCGACCGCGACGTTTACTCCTTCGCCGACTCGAACGCGCACGGCTACGCCCACCGCCACGAACACCGGCACGCCGACCGTTACCCCTATCCCCCCGACCGCGACGCCCACACCCATTCCAACGTTAACCATCAGCCAGCGCGAGACCGTGATTACCACCCTGACTGACGGCAATGAGGCTCTGCGCCAGACCATTGAGTCGCCCACGGAAGAAAATCTTCAAGAGTTGGAGACGTTGTGGGCTGATAACGCTCTGCGGAAGGTGGAAGCGTTTGCTCTCGACACCAACGAACGATACAGCAGCCGTCCCTTCACGGTGCAATTAGACTATATCCGGTCGCCGTCTGTTCAATCGCAAATTTCAACCCGGCAGGTGCTGATCAGCACCCGCGAGCGATGGACCTACAGCGGGCCGACTACCTCCAACGAGGAGGCGTTTGATTTCATCTATACCCTCAGCCGGCGCGGCGATAACTGGATTATCACCAACTTCACCTTCCGCAACTTAGCGACGCCGACGCCAACATCGACTGTCATTCTGATCCCGCCCAGACGGCCGACGATGACCAGTACCCCTAGCCCAACCGGGGATGGCGGGTAAGATGTATCATCTCAATAATTCGGAGTGGCGTAAGACAAACTTAAGTTTGTCCAACAAAAGCCTCTCCTGTTTGAGATGAGGTATAAGATGCATAAAAAGGAAACCGATGTGAGCCAACAAGATGCCTACGCCCGCGCCGGGGTGGATATTGCCGCCGGCCAGCGGGCCACAGAGATGATGAAAGCCGCCGTCCAGGCCACCTATACCCCGGAGGTTTTGGCCGGTTTGGGCGCGTTCGGCGGGTTATTTGATGCTGCCCAGTTGCAAGCGATGGCCGGGCCGGTGCTGGTCGCCTCGACCGACGGCGTCGGTACCAAGACCAAAGTCGCGGCTCGGCTGAACCGCTGGGATACGATTGGCCAGGATTTGGTTAACCACTGCGTCAATGATATTCTGGTGCAAGGCGCGCGCCCGCTCTTTTTCCTCGATTATGTGGCCTCTTCGAAATTGAAGCCGGAACAAATTGCCTCGATTGTGGGCGGCGTGGCGGCGGCCTGCCAAGCGGCCGGCTGCGCCTTATTGGGCGGTGAAACCGCCGAAATGCCGGGCGTCTACGAGCCGGGCGAAGTCGATCTGGCCGGCACTATCGTTGGCGTAGTTGAACGTGACCGGTTGATCGACGGCTCGACCATTCAGGCCGGGGATGTCATTTTGGGCCTGCTGTCGACCGGGCTGCACACCAACGGTTACTCGCTGGCTCGGAAGACGCTCGACGGGCTGGATTGGGAAACTCATCGCCCGGAACTGGGCAGCTCGATTGGCGAGGCGCTGCTGGCGGTGCATCGATCCTATCTGGAGCCGGTGCGCCACCTACTGGCCGCCGAGGTTGACGTGCGCGGGTTGGCCCACATCACCGGCGGCGGGGTGATCGATAACCTGCCGCGTATTTTGCCGGACGGCCTGGGCGCAACCATCGAACGCGGCACTTGGCCCGAACTGCCCATTTTTGGCTTGATTCAGCAGCAGGGCGGTATTTCGACGACGGAGATGTTCCACGCCTTTAATATGGGTTTGGGCATGCTGGTTGTTGTGCCGTCCGACTCGGTCACGGCGGCGCAGGCGACGCTAGGTGAAGATGTATTTGTCGTCGGGCAAATTGAAGCCGGTGGAGATGGTGTGGTGGTGGCGGGGTGATTTCTATCTGCCGCGCTGTTACAGCCACAAATGAGGAATTTTACCACAGAGGGCCCAAAGTAGACACAGAGTTCACAGAGACTTTTCTTGGTGTGCTCTGTGGATTCTCTGTATTCTCTGTATTTTAAGGGCCTTTGTCCCGAGGCGGAAAAAAATTCGATACATTAGGTTCGGATTTTCGGGGCCTGAGAAAAATTTTGAATGATCCTGAATTTTTACCGACAGATCACCGTGATTCCTCAATGATCGCCAATTTTTGCGGATAGATCACAACGCGCAGTTAAATTTTCCAATTATTCATGAATATTTCCCAACGGTCAGTTAATGATCGGCAATTTTTGCGGATAGATCGGCGCGGTTTCTTAATGATCGGCCAATTTTACGAATAGATCGGCGCGATTTTTTAATGTTCGGCCAATTATACCAATAGATCGGCGCGATTTCTTAATGATCGCCAATTTTTAGGGGCAGATCGGCGCGATTTTTCACAGATTCTCCTTTTATGAATAGATTCAGACCAAAACGGGGTTATGTTTAAACGCCTATTCAATCTTCCGCGCCTAAATGTCAATGGTTATTCTTAAATTTTAAGGTTACGGACGAAACGATTATGCGCTTATGAAATAAAAGTACATTAAAGATAGCTGCCCCTGTTGAAGAAACCGTTTGGAGGGTGGAAGGTAGTGTAGATTATGAGGCAGAGATGTTATATAATTGTTGGAGAAGCGCGAAATCTAGCGCAGGAGCAGGATAAGCCCGCACCCGGTGGGGTTATGCTGCTCAGATGCCGTTTTTTTGTCAATATGACTGCGTTTGAGCAATCTATTTAGATAGTTAGGGTGTTCATTTACGAATACGAATGCAATCTCTGTAATATGACAAAAAACTCTGTTGAACGGAAAAGAAGTAGAATTGTCGGATTGTCTCAAGATCAAATAGCGACAGTTAAATCACTCAAGCAAACCGATTGTCCCCGTTGTTATTGTTGGTGGTGGCACTCAAGGCATTTTGAGTTTGACCTATCTGCTCTTGAAGGTTGCAAAGTTGATGAACTCTTATTTCAAAAGAACCCGAATGAACCCGCTATTTGTAGGCGTGCGACCAAGGACCCGCTGGACCAAGATTTACACGAACCTCATGAGTCGCATCTGATTAATGATGGGTTTAGTCCATTCTATTTCTTTATGGCCAAAGCTAATCAGCGATTTGTTTATTTGGAAGCAGCAAACTTTGAGGGGAAGCCGACTGAAATAACCAAACAAATTGGGTTTGAACCCACTAAGAGTTGGGAAAAAGGTGAGCCAGCCGCGCCTAATTCTATTTATGTCTGTCGGCAAAGCGGATGGCGACTTTATAGTAGCTTACCCTTAACTGAGCCGGTGGAGGCTCATCTTAACAATCTTCTTTCCAAGCTGGAAATGAGGACGGAAGCAGTAAAAGCTATGGTCAATAAATTCTCACTCAGAATTCAAGTCATCGATCAAACTCACGATATGAACAGATTTAGCCTATCCAACTCTATTCTATATCGAATTTATGGTCTTGGGCTATCAATTGATTTTACTCATCATCATATACCCGATGACCAAATGGTAGAGTAAGCAGGCTAAGTAATCTATCAACCAGACTGCTGGAGCCCGACCTACACCCTAACAATCCGCCTTGAGCCGAACCCAGACACGGCGCTTTTTATTGAAGTTGGTTTTGCTACTTTGGGGTTGCTGTTAGGCAAAGGCTACATGGGGTCGGCTTAGGCGGGGGCGTGTGCCGGCTGTAAATAACAAAAGAAAAGCGATCTCCATCATACAAATGACCCCTTTCCAACACAAATGAGCACAATTTACCACAATAGACCGTTTTTGGCATAACCGCCCATTTTGCTTAAGATACCGGCTGGGTGGAGGTAACTTATGCGAGCTATTTTACAACGGGTGCAGCAGGGTCACGTAACGGTGAACGATCAGATTGTGGGTCAAGTGGGGTGCGGATATGTCATCTTACTGGGTATCACCCATGACGATGGGTTGCCCGAAGTCAGGAAATTGGCCGAGAAGACGGCTCACCTGCGGGTGTTTGAGGACGAGCAGGGTAAAATGAATCGATCCGTGCTGGACGTTGGGGGAGAGATATTAGTCATCTCTCAATTTACGTTGTACGCCGATGCTAAAAAAGGACGGCGGCCCAGTTTTACCCAGGCCGCCGCTCCTGCTCAGGCCGAACCTCTCGTGGCCCAATTTGTTGAGGCGCTGCACCAATTAGGAGTTCAGAAGGTCGAAAGCGGTGTTTTTGGCGCGCACATGTTAGTTCATATTGAAAATGACGGGCCGGTGACGATTATCCTCGACACCGCCATGCTCTAAAGCTTACTCCATACTCGGCACATACAGATCGTTGGTGTAATCCTTAATCATGCGGGTCATACTAAATTGCGGCGCGACCGTGCGGATCGATTCTTTGACATGCTGGACCCACTCGTGCGGAATCCCATCGTCGCCGCGATTATAAAAGGCCGGCACCAGCTTCTGTTCGAGCGTCTCATAGATGGACGTGGCGTCGGCGTGATTTTGATCGTACTCACTGTTGTATTGGGCGTCGACGTCGCCAATCGACCAGCCGTTTTTGCCGTTATAGGCTTCATCCCACCAACCATCTAATATGGAGAAGTTGGGTGAGCCATTCAAGGCGGCTTTTTCACCGCTGGTACCGCTGGCCTCCATCGGGCGGCGCGGCGTGTTCATCCAAACATCGGCTCCGGCCAGCATATTGCGGGACACATTCATATCATAATCTTCAATGAAAATGAGATGCCCGGCCAATCCGGCTTCGTGAGAGCGATAATAGACTTCGCGAATAAAGTTCTTGCCCGGTTCATCGCGCGGGTGCGCTTTGCCGGAAAAGACAAATTGGACCGGGCCGCCGCCGCTGCCGTGGACGATGCGCTTGAGGCGTTCGGTGTCGTGGAAAATAAGCGTGGCCCGCTTATACGTCGCAAAACGGCGCGCAAAGCCAATCGTTAGGGTTTTGGGATTAAATAGATTCTTGACGGACTGAATCTCGTTGGGGTGCATGCCCAGGCGGATCATTCGCTGGCGGGTGCGCAGCCGGATAAAATCGACCAATCTGGCCCGCAGTTGGTTCATAATATCCCATATTTCTTCATCAGGCACGTCCATAATCGAATTCCACATGGCCTGATCATCGATGTTCAACGTCCAGTCAGAACCGAACTGCTGATCGAACAGCGTCTTGAGTTCGGGGGCCAACCAGGTTTCGGTATGAATGCCGTTGGTTACGTAGGTGATCGGCACATCGTCGGTGTTGCGGCTGGGCCACAGCCAGTTCCACATTTTACGCGAGACATCACCGTGCAGTTTGCTAACCCCGTTAGCCCGGCCGGATAATTTCAAAGCCAGCACAGTCATACTGAACGACGGTCCCCAGCTTTGATCTTGCCGGGCCAGATCCAAAAAGTCCTCCCGGCTGATCTTGAGATCCTCGTGCCAGGTGGGGAAATAGCGATCCATCATGTGGAACGGAAAGGCATCGTGTCCGGCCGGAACCGGCGTATGGGTGGTAAATACGGAGCTTTTGCGAATGATGTCGGCTGCTTCTTTAAAGGTTTTACCGCTGTCCACCATTTCTCTGGCGCGTTCCAGCACCATAAAGGCTGAGTGTCCTTCATTCATATGCCAAACCGCCGGCTCGATACCCAACTTGCGCAGGGCGCGGACGCCGCCGATGCCCAACACCATCTCCTGGGCCAGGCGCATCTCTTCGTCGCCGCCGTACAGCCGGGCCGAGAGTTCGCGGTCAGGTTCGGCATTGGGATGAATGTCGGTATCCATCAGATAGAGCGGCACGATCCCCACTTGAATTTTGTAAACTTTGGCGTAAACCTGGCGATCCGGTAGGTTGTTGCGGGCCGGCAGCGAGACGGACACCACAATTTCTTTGCCGTCGGGGGTAAAGGCCGGCAGGGCCGGCACTTCGGCGAAGCGCACCTTGGTGTAAATGGCTTCTTGATCGCCGCCGTGGGTAATGACTTGTCTAAAGTAACCCTGGGGGTAAAGGAACCCCACCCCAATAAAGGGCAGACCCAGATCACTGGCTTCTTTGGTATGGTCGCCGGACAAAATTCCTAAACCGCCGGAGTAAATGGGCAAACATTCGTGTAGGCCAAACTCGGCCGAGAAGTAGGCAATCGGCTTGTCAATTTTATCGGGGTAGGTCTGTTTGAACCAGGTGTCTTCATACACCTGATATTTATCAAAGGCAATCAGAACTTCGTGATAGGCTTTAATAAAATCAGCGTTATTGGCCGCTTTATCCAAATCCGATTGCCGGACTGAGGATAAAAAGAGTACCGGATTGTGGTAGACGTCTTCCCATAGTTGGGCGTCGATCATTTTGAACAGTTCTTGGGCTTCCGGATGCCAACTCCACCACAAATTGTAGGCAACATCGGTGATGCGGTTGATCCGCTCCGGAATGGGGGTAAAGCCAACGGTCTTCATTGATACTATCTCTCCTCTCAACAAATTCTGGGAAATCCCAATAATGGCTGGCTGCTTGAATAGCATACACCTGAGCTGTAGGGACGGGGCAGACTCAGGTGGAGATCACTTTATAGCTAGCGGTGTCAGTTTTCAAGGTCGTTCGGGACGCGATTTAAATTCAGCCAAGGCGGCAATTTCATCACGGTGGCCTCGCTCATGGCGGTAGGGGATGCGCAGGATACTGGCCAACGTAACCGGATCGCCCCAGGTCGGGTGCGATCCCACCCGATTTAAAGATTCTTCCGAAATGTTGGCCAGCAAATCTAGTAAATCTTGGTGTGATTTGGATAGAGCGGTAATAGCTTCTGGCCAGGTATAGCCGGCCCGCTCGGCTACTGCCCGATTATTCCATGCTTCTTGATTAAACGCAATTTCGTAACAGAGTGGTGAAATGGGGCAATCTTCATTAAGAATGCGGTGGGCAAAGTGGATGATCGATTCTTCCACGGCCGCCAGGTGAGTTACATGTTCCTTTATACTCCAGGCATCGGGCCGAGGGCGAAACGTGGCTGCATCTTGATCGATATCACGGATCAATTGGAGGGTGCTACGCCGGCTTTCCACCAGCTTTTGGCGAATCTCGGCAACCGGTGAGCGATCCATTAGTTGGCTAACAGCGATAGGAGCGAATCAGGGGCAACTAACTGAGCCGATTCGGATAGGATAGCGCAAGCGCTTAAGCCGAACATCCCGCCGAAGAATAAAAGTACCAGTAACAGCGAGACACAAGTGGTCGCCAGATTGATATAACTTAGAATAAGTCCGGCGATGGCTAAGCCGTCGCCGCTTTGAGCGCCGAGACTGGCTTTTATTTCGCTGCGGGCCATATGCCCGGTCACCACCCCCACAATCGCGCCGATGACCGGGAAAAACACCCAGCTTAAAACACCGGCAACCAAGCTGACAATGGCCAGCGTATTAGTCGGCGGCGGCGAGGTGTGGGGGGGTGTGTAATCGGCCATCAGACGGTTGCCGGGCGCTCACGGCGACGACGATTTCGCCACCAGAAGTATAGTATAGCCAAGAAGATGACTGTCAGGAAGAGCAGCAAGGGCAGCAAGATAGCCATCACCGTGCCGATAAAGGCTAAAATATCTTCGATGATACTGACCGCCCAGTTGCCCATCCCGCCGGTGGACGCTGTTACGACCGGCCGAACCGTGGTCTTGGCGGCGTGGACGCCTCCGGCTAACAGCAGACCGGCTACCAGCGCAAACGCCGGGTGAAGTTCGCCGACCACACCGGAGTTGGCCGCAAAGAGAATCGCGCCGGCCGCCGGGCGACCGACCGTCTGGATGATGTCATTGACGGTGTCTACCGCCGGAATCTTATCGACGGTCATCTCGATCAACAACAGTACCACCAGCACGCCGATAACCCACCAACTGGTCAAGACGTTCCAGGGTTCGTTTAGTTGAATTAAATTGGTGAATCGAGCCGTTAGGGCTACAATCAGCAGCGGCAAATAGGCATTCAATCCGGCCGAAGTCGATAAACCAAAGGCGGTCATGACATTTGATAAGGCTTCAACCATGTTTTACTCCTTTATATCCCGTGTCTATCTATACTGAAAACAGAGTGAGAACGAAACTTTGAGATGTTATTCCTGCATGCTTTTAGCGGGAATCCACGCTTATAGACCCCGTTGGATGCCCGATAAAGACATTCGGGCATGACATACCATCTTTTTTGGAAGTTTCGGTTTCAAACTAATCTTGGTATAGCGTTATCTATATAGACACTTTTGAAACAGAAAAGTCACACTGAGATTATAGCCAATTTGTACCGCCACCCCAAAAACGCCAAGAAATCAACTGATGACCGTAGCGTTACGGTAACGCGTAATTTCGCTAACGGCTATTTCCCGCAATTTTAGCAATATCTCATCGCCCTTTGACGGTAGACCGCCGACCGTTGACCGCCGAATTTTTACGAGCACATCTGTTTATCAGCGGTCTGCGGTCGGCTAGCGGTGGTCTACCAGGTACTTCTTATCCAATTATCCGACAAGAGCTTTGGCCAAGCCGTTACATCGTGACCGGCGCTTTTTTCGCCAACTGGCCGTAAAGATTGCCTGTGACTAGAATAGACCAGAAGAAGGTAAAGAACACTCCCACCAGGCACAAAATTACCCCAAAGGCGGCGATAATTGAGGCCACCCAACTGAGTAAGACAACAATGATGTAGTCCCCAATATTCGCTTTTATAAAGTTAAAGATGTCGCCGAATTGGAAGGCTGCCCCCAGGGTGTCGTATTGGGCATAGCGAATCACAGCAGCCGGGACGAATAAATTACAGATAATGCTGACAAGTATCTGTAGACAGTTAAGACAGACAGCGACGAAGGTCAATGTTGAAGCTGTATCCGAATCGAGCTGGGGGCCAACACCTTGAATAATACCGGCCCCGCAAGCCAGGATAATGGCCGGAATGTTATAGACAACCGCTATCACCACGACCATTAAGCCGGTTTTGAATAGCCCACCCCAATCAGACCACTCCGGCAGCGGTTGGGTCTGACCGTCACGGACATTCTTCAAAACCTCGATCATATAACCGGTTAGCGGTAACATTAACACGATACCAATAATAATAGGCGACAGAATGAATGCTACCAGCGCGATGGCGCCACCGATCGCTAATTTCTTGATCCACTCTTCATCATCAAACATATAAGTAAATGCGGATCCGATGTCCATATGCGTAGAATTGCCTCCTCAAACGAAATTAGAATTAATATATTTTTTGGGGGTACTGATTTTAACCCCAAGGTTATCTTTAACGGACGAGCAGTGTTGTTACAATAAGGCGAAGATTTTGGGCGAAAGTGTTTGTGGGGTATTATTTATATAATTCGATTCCTCTCTCGAACGTAAGGTCTGTGGCATATCGGTCAGTAAACGGTTTCCCAATTATACCAAACCTCGTTCTAGCTGACAATAATTCAAAAATTTATGTCGATTTCCCACCTTAACGTGATTTGAGAAGATGGAACGGGTGTGCTATACTATCTCGCTAATAGCAAAATATATTATTGTAGAGTCTCAGGGTAGCCGCATTGCAAAACAATCGACGTACTAAATTTTGCAACACGGCTACCCTGCTCCTTTGTAACATCATTACGAAGCCGCCCAAAAAAAGTTGCAGTCTGTAATCGTATTACACAGGAATTTATACGATGCTTGTTGAGCTAAATATTGAAGATTTCGCCATTATCGAGCAGTTAACCCTTAATTTTTCTGAAGGTTTCAATGTTCTCACCGGCGAGACCGGCGCCGGCAAATCGATTATCATCGACGCTGTAACAATGCTGTTAGGCGGCCGGGGCGATTCCACTTTCATCCGAGCCGGCAGCGACCGGGCTCGAATTGAGGGCCTTTTCCGTCTTTCCCCTTTGCTGCGCACCGCCATCGACCCGATTCTGGCCGATGAAGGGTTGGAAGGCGACAATCCCGATGTGTTGATTTTAGGCCGCGAACTCCGCGCCACCGGCCGTAGCTTCTGCCGGGTGAACGGCAGTACGGTCAACTTGAGCCTGTTGGAAAAAATTGCGGCTCAACTGGTTGATATTCATGGCCAAAATGAGCACCTGAGCCTTATGCAAGTCAGGCAGCATCTGACCTTTTTAGACCGCTATGCCGGCCTGCAAAGCCAGCGGGACCAATTAGCGGCGGAGGTGCGCCAACTGCGCCGGATTCGCCAAGAACTGGCCGATCTCCAGCGCGACGAGCAGTTTCTGGCCCGCCGCATTGACCAACTCACCTTCCAGGTCGAAGAAATCGACCTGGCCAACCTGAAACCGGGCGAAGAGACCGAACTCAACGCCGAGCGGAATCGTTTGGCCAATGCCGAACAACTCAGCCAATTCAGCGCCGAAGCCTATGCCCTCTTGAGCGAGGCCGGCAGCGATGAACAATTCGCCATCATTGATCTGTTTGGTCAGTTGACCCGGGTCATGAACAACCTGGCCAAACTCGACGAGAGTTGGGCTGAAAAACGGGAGATGGTTGACAATCTAACCTATCAAGTCGAGGACGTGGCATCTTTTGTCCGTGATTACAACGAGAATATCGACTTCAACCCGCTGCGGCTTCAGGAAATTGAAGAACGGCTGAGCTTGATCTTCTCGTTAAAACGAAAATACGGCGCTACCGTTGAGGATATTCTTGAATTTGGCCGCAAAGCCCAACTCGACCTGGATAATATCAGCCACAGCGAGGAACGCATCGAGGCGTTAAAGGCCGAGGAGGAGACGCTCCGGGCAAAAATTGGCCGGCTGGCTTTGGCTCTCTCGGAGGCCCGCCGGCAGGCCGGTGAAACGTTGGCCAGGGGTGTGGAAACCGAATTGGCCGATTTGAGCATGGAAAAGGCCAAATTTGCCGTCGATATCCAGTGGAGCGAGGCGGCCGACGGCGTCTATGTTGAGACCAAACCCGGCCAGGTAGTAACCGTCGCCTGCGATGACACCGGCATCGACCGCGTTGAATTTTTAATCTCGCCCAACCCCGGCGAACCGCTCAAACCTTTGGCCAAAGTCGCCTCCGGCGGTGAAACCAGCCGGATTATGCTGGCCCTCAAAAACGTACTGGCCATTGCCGATGAAACGCCCACCCTCATCTTCGACGAGATCGATCAGGGTATCGGCGGCCGCATCGGTGGCGTGGTCGGACAAAAGCTGTGGATGCTGGCCAGTCAGGGTCATCACCAAGTTTTATGCGTTACCCACCTGCCTCAAATTGCCGGTTATGCCGAACTGCACTATCACGTCGCCAAGCAAATTATCGGCGGGCGCACTAAAACCGACATCCATACGCTAACCGGCGAGGCCCAGGTTAATGAAATGGCCCAAATGTTAGGCGTTCTCAGCGACAGCACCCGCCAAAGCGCCCGTGAAATTCTCCAGGAAGCGGCCACCACCAAATCGACCAGGCCTAAGTTAGAAAAATTGACAATTCAGAATTCGTGATTACAACTTAACCCCAGGTGCTGTCCTGCCCGCCAATGAGAAGCAAAAACAACGCCTTGTTGCGGGCGATGAAGGAAGTAGGCAGTAGGGAGTAAGAAATAAGAGGTAGGGAATCTTTTCCCTTGATTCCTACTTCTTAACGTCCTACTCCCTGATTTGGATACGTATATGTACTATCGACCTCAAGAAAAGCGGCGCTCTCCATTATTAACCTTTATTTTGTCCACCCTCATGCTGGCCATGATGGCCGTGCTGGCTTTTTTGATCGGGATTTACGTCGGCTACTTTAACGTTCATGTGACTACCTTGGCCGAACGCTATGCGCCAACCCCCACCCCCACCCGATCGGCCTTGCTCTACATCGCTGACGGCGACACCTATTTTGTTGAAGGGAAGCTGGATAATGCCATCGAAGCCTACAACGAGGCCATCCGGATCGATCCCACCAACGATGTCCCCTTCATTCGACAGTCACGCATTTTGGTCTACACCCGCGACACCGCCGCCGCGCTGGCTCAGGCCGAGCAAGCCATGCGGCTCAATCCAACCAGTCCCGAGAATCTGGCCTACTACTGTCGCGCCCTCGACTGGGAGGCTCAGTACAGCGCTGCCTACGATGCCTGCTCCTGCGCCAGTGAGCTAGACCCCTCTTACGCCGAAGCTTATGCCTTTCTATCAGAGGTTTTCGCCGATCAGGGCGATTGGTTCTCCGCCCGGGAGACCGCCCAGCAAGCGATTGATGCTAATTTCCAGAGCATGGATGCCCATCACAACATGGGCTATGCCTGGGAGGTGCAGGGGCGTTACAAAGACGCCATCGAGTATTATGAAGATGCCATCAAATTAGCCCCTAAATTAGCGCCTAACTATATCGCGGCCGGCCGAGTTTACTACTGGCTGGGCGACTATGAAACCGCCGAGGAACGTTTCAAAAAGGCCATCAAGCTCAGCCCCTTCGATCCGGTAGCCTACTATCATCTGGGTCGTACCTACTACACCGAGGGCGATTTTATCAGCGCCATCGATGCCCTGGAACAGAGCGTTGGCGTTGATCCTTCCTATGTGAGCATCAATCCGGGCGGAACCAGCGCTTGGGGATATCTGGGTATGACCTACTACCGCCGGCAAAATTACGAAGGCGCTGTTGAGTTTTTACCCAAAGCCATCGATTTGGCCGAAAACAAATTTCTCGATCGCCTCAGGGGGGTCGAGATTCTAACCGAAGTTCAAACCCTAACCGGCCCGCAATATGTGCCCATTTTAAGAGGGCGCTTTACGGATCTCAATCAACCCAATGGAACGACTATCTCGACCCAACTTCAACCGGTTTCTTATCAGTCCAGTTTTGAGGAGACGCCGGCATTGGATGAGGAGCCTGATTTATCCGCGGTCGATCAGCCTAACCCGGCTGAAGATATCGAACCGGTTGACGAACAGCCGGCCTGCGTCGACGCCATTTTGCGTTCGATCCAAAATCAAGTCATTGTCCCCGGCCTACAAAACACCGAACTACTGACCCTCACCACCAGTCTCAGCGGTACAGTTGGCACAGCTACCTTGGATTTTTCAGACAACAGCATGACTCTTGTCCTCGATAATGTACCGCAGCCAAAAACAGCGCCCTATGAAGTAAAGGTCAATTTGTGGCCGGATCGAACTGAAAGCGTCGGCTATGTCCAGCCGGATGGCAACCGGAAAATCTCGACCCGTGTCCAATTCGATGAAAAACTCATCGCCCCGATTGATTACTACTACACCTTGGGCTTATCGTACGCTAATATGAATATGTGTAACGAGGCCCGACCTTGGCTGCTGGCAGCCTTGGAGCGAGACAGTAGCGCTTATAATCCGGCTTGGTATGGCACGCGCCTCTGCTCCATCGTCGACACCCCGCCTACCCCTCTGCCGACCTTTACTCCCGCCCCTGAATAAAAAAACCGCCAGAGTTCTAAGCCCTGACGGTTTTTCTGTTTCTTTGAATAGTAACAGGCAATATTGGAGGAGAAGATTTTCCCCTTAATCCCTACTACCTACCCCCTATCCCCGATTTGAACTACTTATCATCCAACGCGGCCACACCGGGCAACACTTTCCCTTCCAGGAATTCCAGGCTAGCCCCGCCGCCGGTTGAAATGTGACTCATCTTCTCGGCCAGCCCCGACTGCTCCACAGCCGCGGCGCTGTCGCCGCCGCCAATGATGGTCGTCGCGCCGTCCAACTCGGCCAGGACCTTGGCGATGGCAAACGTGCCTTCGGCAAAGCGTGGAAACTCGAACACGCCCATCGGGCCATTCCAAACCACCGTCTTGGCCCCGTTGAGCCGGTTGGCAAAGTGAGCAATCGACGCCGGGCCGATATCAAGGATCATCCAACCGTCGGGGACCTCATCGACCGGCACCACTTTGGCTTCGGCATCCGCCTTGAATTCGGGCGCGATGGTGCAATCGACCGGTAAAATCAGCTTGTCGCCGTACTCGGCCAGCAATTTTTTAGCGGTTTCAATCGCCTCTTCCTCCACCAGCGACTTGCCAACGCTGTGGCCTTGAGCTACAAAGAAGGTGTTGGCCATCCCGCCGCCGATCAACAAGCCATCGACCTTAGATAGCAGGTTCTCGATGACGCTAATTTTATCGGAAATTTTGGCCCCGCCCATAATGGCGATGAACGGATGGCCCGGATTAGACAGAGCGCCGCCCAAATATTCGATCTCTTTTTCCAGCAAAAAGCCGGCCACGGCCGGGCGCAGGGTATCGGTCACCCCGGCGGTCGAGGCGTGGGCGCGGTGGGCGCTGCCAAAGGCATCGTTCACATAAACCTCACCCAGTTCCGCCAACTGCTCCGAAAAACCGGGATCGTTTTTCTTCTCTTGTTTGTAAAAGCGGGTATTTTCCAGCAGGATGACCTCGCCGGGTTTCATAGCCATCACGGCCGATTTGACCTCTGGCCCAATGGTATCGTTTAACTTTTTGACGGGCCTGCCCAGCAGTTCCGACAGGCGCACACCCGCCGCGTCGAGCTGGAATTTGGGATCGGGCGCGTCTTTAGGACGACCCAAATGGCTCATCAGAATGACGGCAGCGCCGTGGTCCAGCAGGTACTGAATAGTCGGCAGGGCAGCCCGAATGCGGCGGTCATCCGTGACCTCGCCATTTTCCATCGGAACGTTAAAGTCGACACGCACGAGAGCGCGTTTGCCATTGACATCTACATCTTTGATAGTTTTTTTGTTCATGGATCCCTTCCTCTCATAGTTGGTGAAAAATAGTTGGCTGACAGCTTACCGGGCTTCAAATGACGGTCATAGCCGCCCTAAATAGGTTGTTTTGAGGATGAAGTGACTGTGATGTTACCGTTGTCGTCCGGCAGCGATACCCATGATAGCATCGACTTCGACTATACGCCAAAATTTTACTCAGACCTGTCTTAATTCACAAAAAATAGTCCTTGGCCCTCTTACCGGCTGCGCGTGACGCCTGCCCGCTCACAGAACGTAAAAACCGGGCATTTGCTGCACCAGGGCGAGGTCGGCGTACATAAGTTTTGGCCCATACTAACCAGCAGCCCATTATATTCGATCCAATACTCCTGCGGCAGTTTTTCGCGCAGAGCAAATTCGGTTTTTTCCGGCGTCTTCGTCTGGACGTACCCCCACCGGTTCGAGATGCGATGCACGTGAATATCGACGCAGATGCCCAGCTTATTAAACCCGGCCGTCAACACCAAATTAGCCGTTTTCCGCCCCACGCCCGGCAGTTTGAGTAGTTCATCGAGATCGTCCGGCACCTGGCCGTCGTATTCGTCGATTAACTGGTGCGAGATATCCAGAATACTCTTGGCCTTGTTGCGATAAAACCCGACCGGATAAATGACTTCGGCAATTTTTTCGGCGGAATGGGCGATCATATCGTGCGGATTATCGGCCACGGCAAACAGACGGGGCGCGACCACAGCGGTCAACGTATCTTTGGTTCTCAAACTCAATATGGTGGCGATCAGCACTTGGTAAGGCCCCCACTCATGTTTACTGCCTTTATCATCCACCAGGGCAGGGGCCCATCCTTGGGCCGCTTCTCTCAGAATGGGGATGATCTGATGGATGTCGGTGTCCTGCATCGATTTGCTCCGTATCAAAGGTGACTGCCACTTGGTTTCTCTGCCGGGTTCCGAATTATAACACAGTTGCGGAAAATAAAAAGCGCTGAAAGCCGCTCTTAAAATATTCGACGAGATAACGCCTTGCTGCTAAAATAGCAAATATAACCCCAAGCAACGGCGCTGTGGATAATCTATGGCCGTGACCGCCAAACAATTTAACAATCTCAATACGGGAAGAGAAACGATGCCTTCAACAGCAGATTATCAACATCTAATCAGTGCCGACGTCCATTTATTGGGCAATATTTTAGGCGAGATCATCGAGCAGCAGACCGGGTCGGAAAAGTTTGCCTTGGAAGAGCGCGTCCGAACCCTGGCTAAAGCCCGGCGCGCCAACGGCAATGGCAACACCGAAACCGAACTGGCCGCCCTGGTCGACTCGCTGACGTTATCCGAGAAGGAGATGGTGGCCCGCTCCTTTACCACCTATTTTGAATTAATCAACCTGGTGGAAGAACACCACCGGGTGCGCATCCTCCGTGACCGCGAGCGCGAGGCCCACCCCCTCCCCCTCAAAGAGTCGATTGCCGACGCCATCCGCCAATTGCACGAGCTGGGCGTGGATGAGGCCACCATGGCCCAACTGCTGGCCGATCTCCACATCGAACTGGTTTTCACCGCCCACCCCACCGAGGCCCGCCGCCGGACCATCCTCTCCAAACTGCGCCGGATTGGCCAGGCTTTGTACGACCGCGAGGTCCGCGATATGCTGCCCGCCACCTTCGAGGAGTTGATGGCCAACATCCGGGCCGAGGTCACGACGCTGTGGGTCACCGAGCGCAGCCGGACCTTCAAACCAACGGTGGTCGATGAGGTCCGCACCGGCTTGTACTATCTCAGCGCCACCATCTGGAGCGTTTTGCCCCAGGTCTATCGCGATATGGAAATCGCGCTGGCCCAATATTATCCGAACCTGACGCCGCCGCCGCGATTTCTCACCTTCGGCTCCTGGATTGGCGGCGACCGCGACGGCAATCCCTTCGTCACCAGCCAGGTCACCGCCGCCGCGCTGCACCTGCACCACCGCCTGGCCACCGAGCGCCACCGCGCCTCGGCCCGCATTCTCGACCGGTCGATGAGCGTCTCGACCCGCTACGTTGACCTTGATCCGGAACTGCAAATCGCGATGGATTCCAATCTCAAAGACGACCCGTCCGATCACGTCGGCTATCTGCAAGAGCGCTACCCCGGCGAACCCTACCGCTGGCTGCTGGCCGCCATCTCCGAGAAGTTCGCCGCGATGAATAAGGCCGACATGCAGGCCCACTTGCTCAACCCCTCGCTGGAAACCGGCGACCCGCTGCTCCGGCGCGACGAGTTACTCGATACCCTGGCCCTGATGGACCGCACTTTGCGTAAGAGCGGTCTCAGCGGCATTGCCGACGCCAACCTCAAAAGTTTCTACCACCAATTGCAATCGTTTGGATTGCATTCGGCCTGCCTCGATATCCGCCAGTACAGCCAATACCACATCGACGTGTTGGACGAGATTTTGCGCCACTTGGGTTATGCCGACAACTACGCCCAACTGTCGTCGCCGCAGCGCACCGAACTGCTGACCCGACTGCTCACCTACTGGCCGCCCGATCTCTCCCTGCTGCCGCCGCTGTCGGCCCAGGCGGCTGAAACGGTGCAATTGTTCAAGCTGCTCCGCCGGATCGTCGATCTCTACGGCCCGGAATATCTTGGCCCCTATATTGTCAGTATGACTCGCGGCCCCGACGATCTCCTGGCCGTGCTGCTGCTGGCCCGCTGGGCCGGCCTGTGCCTGCGCCCTGACGGCGCCGATGGCTTGGACCTGGTGCCGCTGTTCGAGACCCGCGCCGATTTGAGCAACGGCCCCGACACGATGACCGAGTTATTCACCCACCCCCACTACGCCGAGCATCTTAAGCGGCTAGGCCATCGCCAAACGATTATGATTGGCTACTCCGACAGCAACAAAGACGCCGGCTATATCGCCGCGAAGTGGGAACTGTACAAAGCCCAGGAAGCCCTGGCCGACTGCTGCCGCAGCCATGGGATCGCGCTGACCTTATTCCACGGGCGGGGCGGCACCATTGCGCGGGGCGGCGGCGCGCCCAACCGGGCCGTGATGGCCCAACCGCCCGGCTCCGTAGCCGGCAAAATCCGCATCACCGAACAGGGCGAAGTCATCGACGAGCGCTACGGCAACCCGGCCATCGCCCGCCGCCACCTGGAGCAAATGGTTCACGCCGTGCTGATGAGCAGCGCCCCGGGGTCGCCCATCCAGGCGACGCCGCCGGACGAATGGCGCGCCGCGATGGACAAGCTGGCCGAGGCCGGTTATCGCGCCTACCGCAAGCTCATCTACGAGACGCCCGAACTGCTGGAATATTGGCAGCAGGCCACCCCCACCCGCGAGATTAGCCAGTTGCAAATTGGCTCGCGGCCGGCCCGCCGCACCAACAGCAGCGCCATTACCGATCTACGGGCCATCCCCTGGGTCTTTAGCTGGATGCAGTCGCGCCACGTCTTACCGGGCTGGTACGGCCTGGGGACCGCCCTGGCCACCTTTACCGCCGACGAGGCCGGTCTGACCCTCCTGCAAGAGATGTATCAAGGCTGGCGCTTCTTTAAAGAAGCCATCGATAACGCCCAGGTCTCGCTGGGCAAAACCGATATGGATATTGCCCGCCTTTACGCCGGGTTGGTCACCAACGAGCGCGTCCGCGATATGATTTTTAACGATATCCTGGCCGAATACAACCGCACCTGTCAAGCCATCATCCAGGTCACCCAGCAGAACGAAATATTGGAAGGAACGTTTCTACAACGCTCTACCCGCCTGCGCAACCCGTATGTGGATCCGCTGAACTTCATCCAGGTCAGTCTGCTGCGCCAACTACGCGCCCTGCCCGATCCGAACGGCCCCGAGGCCAAACCGATTCTCAAGGCGATTTTGCTGGCCACCAACGGCATTGCTTCCGGGTTAAAGAATACCGGCTAACATCGTGGCGCTCGCTGCCGCCGTTGAGGATGGAGACAACGTGACAAACCCGCCGGTTTAGGGTACAATCGGCGTCATTCGCCACTTATTTCAATGTCGAGGTAAAACAATGGGGTTCTTAGACTCGCTAAAATCGATGTTTGCGACCGACGTGGGGCAGGCGGATAGCGCCTATTGGCTTTACGTCCGGTCGCGCCGCTGTAAAGAATTGATCAAAACCCGCGTCGATCTGCGCAACGACCTGAGCCAGCGCGACGAGGGCGGCTACTTCACCCGCAAAGTGCTGGTCGGCAACAGCAGCCGCTGCTTCGACCGGGTCGAGGTAACGCTGATTTTCGATGAAACGCGCCGGCTGGTGGATCAACAAATCAGCGGCGGCGAAATTCTCACGGCCGAGGCGTACGAAGCCGCTCAAGCCGCTGATTTACGTTCGTCCCAGTTCGAGGAAACCGCCGAGACGGGATCAACTGACGATGAAAATGAATCATAAATCGGTCATACCCGCGCGGGTTTCGTAACCGGTTAGCCGCCGCGTCAACCCGCCAATCCCAACACCTTCTGGATTTTGTCCAGCATCTCATCATTGCGGCCTTTGACGAAATAATCGGCCGCGCCCTTGTCGATACACTGCTTGGCCGTCTCGACCTCGTCCCAGGCCGAATTAGCGATGACCGGCAGCTTCGGCGACACGGCCTTGAGGCGCTCCAGTAGCTCCAGCCCGGCGTACTTCGACTCTTGCCCGGCAAAATCCGGCATGTTCAAATCGATAATCACCAGGTGAAACGGCGTCCCCTCCCGTTTGGCTTCCTGAAAAAGATCGTAGGCGTCCACATTGCCCGTGGCGGTTTCGACCTCATAGCCCGCTCTAAACAAGGTCTTGGCCACGCTGCGCAGAATATTTTCTTCATCATCGACCAACAAAATCCTGGGTTCTGAGTCCATAGCTCAACCGGCTCCATTCGAAGAATAAGGGTATTTGCAGAGCAGGTGACTGGCACTTAAGCGCGGTAATCGCAGCGTTGTATGCCTTTCAGGGTTCTTTGTTTAAACAAAAGTGCCAGTCACCTGAACAATTACCAATAGGGTGGGGTTAGCGGATGGCCTGAGCGACTTCGCTCAGCAATCCATTTTGGGTGTAAGGTTTGGGTACGAGATTTTTGATCCCGACCAGCATGCGTTCTTTGGTTCGCTCAACCCGGGGGTTCGAGGAGACCATGAGCGTCTTGCCGACCGCGCCGGATGTTTTGAGCGCGTTCAGCACTGCCAGCGAGTCCGTACCGGCCAGAATATCGTCGATCAAAACCAGGTCGAACCGGTTGGCGTTGCTCACGTCGAACCCTTTCGCCGGCGATTCGACTTTGTAGCCGGCGGCTTTCAATGTCCCGGTCGCAAAATGTCGCCAGTAGTCATTGTCGTCGATCAGGAGAATTTTACCCTTACCCTGCTCGCTTTTGGCCGCAGCGGCTTCTCGGCTTTTGAAAACCGGGACCTGTACTGTAAAGGTCGAGCCTTGCCCCAGCCGGCTGGTCGCCGAGATGCGCCCCCCGGTTTGCTCCAGGATGAGCCGACTGGCCGGCAGACCAAAGCCGGAGTGGCCGCGAATGCCCTTGGTAGTGTGGAAGGTAATCCAAATTTTATCCATATGCTCCGGGGCAATGCCGCTGCCGTTATCGGCCACATCGACCGCCACGAAGTCGCCGCCGTCAACCACCCGGATGATCAGGTCAATCCGGGGCTGGGGCTGCTGCTCGGTGGCCTCAATCGCATTCTTGAGCAGATTGGTGAAGACGCGATTAAGCTGCACCGGGTCGGCCACCACCAAGGGGAGGTTATCGGCCCGCGAAATAGTGACCAGGCCGGCGGATAAATCCATACCGGTGACCGTATCTTTAACCACGTCATCGATCATCGTCGGGCGCGGCGCTTGCTCGCGGGCCGGCCCGATGAGGTCTTCTTTGATTTTGAGAATCATCGCCGCCGCATCCTCGATGATTTGCAGGTCGTCCAGGGTTGAGCTGAGGCTAAGTCGCTGCTCTAAACGGTCCAGGGGGAGTTGGCTGAGTTTGTCAGCGATGGGCGCAATCCCCGGATGGGTTTGTTGCACCGCTGCAGCTTCTTTTTGAATCAGTTGAGTAAAGCTGCTACTGCTGACCGCTCCTTCATTTAATAACTTAGCCATCAAAACGGTTAGAACCTGCAAATCGGTCCGCGTCCGATCAACCGCGCTGCGGATCGGGTCGGCCTTGTTGCCGATCCAGTGGATAGCGTCGCCGGTGGCCGTGGCGATAGCCTCGTGGGTTTTGGCCCGCAGCAGCTCGGCGTGCGTCTCTTCCAATTCCTGGCGCTGGCGGGCATTCTCGATGGCAATCGCCAGTTGGTTAGCCATCGCCTGTAACGATGAGATATCTTCGTCGGAAAAGGCCGCCGCTTCGATACTCTGCACCGTCACCGCCCCGATCACCCGGTTGCCAATCGCCAGCGGCAGCGCCATCTCAGAGCGCGTCTCCGGCAGCACCGGGTTAGGATACCACACCTTCTCCGTATCGACATCCAGCGAAATCCGGGCTTCGTTACGGGCCGTACAGGCCCCAATCATCGAATTGCCGCCCACCGCCAGCTTGTGATGATTTTCGATCATGATCTGTCCCGGTTGACCGCGTCCGGCCTTGAGTACCGCGAATTCGCGCGCCTCATCAATTAAGAAAATCCCGGCGTAGTAAAAGTTGTAGGCGTCGCAAATGATATCGACCGTGCGGGGCAGCAGTTCGTCGATATCCATAATCTGAGAGATGTTTTGGCTAACTTCGGCAGCCGCCGCCAGCAAATCAGCGCGTCGGAGGGCTTGTTCCAGGGTTACGTTGGCTTCAATTTCGGCTTGGTTCATAATTCCGTCCTTATTTAGTTCGCAAGGGTTTTAGGCGCCATAAGAAAATACAGGACTTACACAATCCAAGTTTTTTAGCCACGAATTACACGAATTACACTAATTATTTCTTGGTTTTCGGGTCAATTCGTGCCATTCGTGGCTGATTTTGTTCTTCTGATGTGTCAACTGCGTAAGTCCTGAATTGATGGAATAGTCCGGCAACAGGTCGGGAGGCTTACCGGGTGTCGTCATGGTCATAGACTTAGTCGCTCCAATTTTGGACCGGTCAGGAGCGACAAAGTTGACTTTGACCGCCAAAGCGGAGCTTTGTTGCTCCTGAATTTGGATGTGCTGAGACTATGATATTACAGGCCAGACGTTTTGTAAACTTGAGCGTATTTGTTCAGCAAAGGTCAACTGATTATTGAGGGTAGGCCAATAACAAGGAGCCGAATGCTGCCCATCCGGCTCCTTAATGAGGTCTAACATGTTTGTCTCTATCAGGCCATCGCCTTTTTGGTCTGCCGTATTCTATAATCCACCCCGCGAATGAATAACCTGCCCCGTTATCCACCCTGACTGGGCTGAAGCCAGAAACCCTATCAGACGCGCCGCATCTTCCGGTTGCCCCACTCGCCCCATTGGCGACTCATCGGTCCATCTCGCCGCAAGTTCAGGGGAAATCCAGCCTGTATCAGTGATACCCGGATCAACCGCATTTACAGTAATGCCCAATGGCCCCACCTCTGCACTGAGACTCACCGTAAAGGCTTCTACAGCCCCCTTCGTGGCCGCATAGGCTAATTCACCGGGCATTGGGCCTACCGATTGCCCTGAGGAGAGGTTGATAATTCGTCCATAGTCATTCCGGACCGCGCTCATTTTGTAGCGAGAGACAAACTCAGCGCACAACAAGGCCATGGCGCGAAGATTGACCGCATAATGTTTGTCCAGCCCGGCCGCGTTCAGGTTTTCAATACCATCTGGCATTGAGTAAGTGGCATTGTTGACCAGAATAGTCACCGGCCCCAATGCGGCTTCGACATAGTCAAACACCTGTTTGGGAGCTTGAGGATGGGACAGGTCAATTTCAAGGCCGTCCGCTTGACAACCATTTTGCTGCAATTCGGTCAACAATTGAAGCGGTTCATCCTGTTCTCCGGCCAAGCCAGTTTCATAATCATACGGCCGAAAATAGGTGATGAATACATCCGCTCCGTCACTAGCCAGCTTACGGGCAATCGCGGCCCCAATACCAATTTTCCGGCTTGCTCCGGTGATTAGGGCTATCTTGTTGGCTTGATGCTTCATTCTAACAATCCTGTTGGATTTATATTTAGTTGGCTAACGCCTTCGGCTTCACCTGTTGCCGGTTAGCGAGTCCACCCTCAATTACAGACTTGTTGGCAGGCAAAGTGACGTTGATAAACCGACTGTAGGCAATCGAGTGGAAGCCGTTGTTAGCCGCATTGCCTGCTACTTCTTAACTGCTGCCACTACTACATAGCTAAATAAAGGCGTGCTGTTCACTCGAATAGCAATGAAGCGCCCGAATCGCCGAGGTCGCATGCTCGCCCCAATGGGTCTGCATCCGGAAAACCCACTCCCACACAGCGTGTTCTGTAAAACCCGCATCTACTAGAGACAGACCATATTCTATATCCCCATAAATGTCTGCAATATCATCAGCTAAATCACCGATGACTGGCTCTTCAGCAGGAATTGTGAGTGGATTGAATACTTCAGAATAGTAATTTAAGGGAAGGTTACCTGCATGGGTAAACACTGTGCTTCGCATACTTTCCCTGGTTTCGACAATTGGTGTAGGTTCTTCCACTTCTTGTACTTCACTTGTGAGCCGGATACCACACAAATAAAGTTCTGTAATCAACTCAAGGGCTTGTTTCACCGACTGCAAATTGGCCGGGTAATCCGACGTAGCCCAGTTGCAAAACCGCCGTGCGATAATTATGAATTGCTCACTGATTTCACTCTTGCTCATTTTCGTTTCTGGTGGCTAACATTTAAGGTAAGCCGCGCCCCGTCGAGAGACCACAAATCAGCGAGGCTCTCCCGGAGACACCCCACCGCTTACCCTGACTTCCATTAGCCTCATCAACCTCTCCATCATCCTACCCCTCAGCCGACACCCGCTCAACATTCTTCAACGCTTGAAATCACGCGATTGCGGGCTGGCGAGACTCGCCACAATCACCTATTTTTTTGCTGCTACATAACCCTTGTAAAAACGGGCGGCAGCACATTCGCGTGCATTGATTTGGTGGGTGGAGCCGCCGGGCGAATTATCCATCACTGTGGATTCCAATCCTAAACAATTTTGGGTGACATAAGCAGCTTATGTTAGATTTTGGCGGTTATTTTTCAAAGTCTCTGACGCATCAGTCCCATGTAACCATCCTCAAGGGTGGGAGCAACGGGCTGAGGACGGTAATGAGCCGCCGGATTGCCCATGACCCGATGCTGGATTTTGTCCTGCAACTGAATGCTGGCAATCAGGGTAAAATCACCCTCAGGGCGCTGGGTTTCCGTTTCGATGAGCCAAACCTGCCCTTGCACCTGCTCAACGAGTTGTTGCGGACTGCCCTGAAACAGCAGTCGCCCCTGCCCGATAATCGCCAGCGCGTTGCAACTTTGACTGATATCCGCAATGATGTGGGTGGAGAGAATGACTGTCCGCTCGGCGGCCAATTCCGACAGCAGATTGCGTAAGCGAATCCGCTCTTCGGGGTCGAGGCCAGTGGTTGGTTCATCCACAATCAGCAGTTTGGGCTGACCCAGTATCGCTTGAGCAATACCCACCCGCCGTTTCATCCCGCCGGAGTATGTTTTCAGGGGACGATGCGCTACCTCCGTCAAGCGAACTTTTTCCAGCACTGCCTCAATTTGTTGTTGCCGATTGGCTGACCGGGTAATGCCTTTCAAGATAGCAATGTAGTCCAGAAATTCACGGGCCGACAAGTTGGGATACACGCCCAATTCCTGGGGCAGGTAGCCCAACACAGCTTTGACCGCTTGCTTGCCTTTAGACGTCGAAAGGTCATGCCCCAAAATCTGGATACTGCCCGTTGTGGGGGCAATTAAGCCAGCCAGAATCCTGATAAGCGAGGTTTTGCCAGCCCCGTTTGGCCCGACCAGACCAAACATCCCGAAGCCAATCTTCAAATCAAGGCCGCGCAGGGCTTGAACATCGCCGGGGTAGGTTTTGGTTAAGCCAGTAATTTTAATCACGCCTTATCTCCTTTTACGCCAAATCCACATCAGCCAGCCCACCAGTCCCACCTGAACCGCACCCCCCACCAAGGATTGCCAGAGCCTGGTGCGATTAACAACCTGTTCAATCAGCGCCAGCGCTGATTGATCCAGTTGGTTGAAGATGCCGCCGCCAGCCGTCGCCCCCGGCCACCCAATCATATAATACAGTAACAAGGCGGGCCGGGCCGGATTAAGCCAATCCCAAAACGTGCCGTAGGTCACAAAGGCCAATCCTCCCCCCACCAGACAGAGCAGGGTGAATCCGCCGCCAACCAGCATAGCCCGTTGGGAGCTTGGTTGCCAGGCGGCCAACAAGCAAGCCAGGCCAGCATTAATCAGTGCCAAGGGGATAATGCCCATCAGCCACAACTCGGCGTAGATGGCCGCATCGAACGGCCCGACCAACAACTGCCAAACACCTCCCAGCAACAGCGCCGCCAGTCCCAGCCCAATGAACAAGTTAAGCCACAAACTCAGCACCTTGCCCGTTAGATACCAGCCTGGCCCCAGAGACAGGCTTTCCAATAGCTCCCGCAGGTCAAGCTGTTGATCTCTGGGAACCGTATCGGCTACGACCAGCGGCAACATCAACAGTAAGACTAACACCGTGCCCAGCCAGGTGACGGTCACGATTTCGGCGGTAATTGTGGCAGTCACTGCCTCCAGAGAGCGGCTACCAGTCAGCACGGCTGTGTTGTAATCGTCGAACTTGTCTCTGGCAAAAAACGCCCCCAACAACGAGGGCAACATAAGCGCCAGCCCCAGCGTAGGCAATGCCACCCGACGCCACTGCATTAAACACTCATACCGTATCATCCCCGCCAATTGGTGGAGGGCAAGCAGGCGGGGCGAGGGAGCCGGGCTGACCGACACAGGGGCGGCAGGTGTCTGCCGTTGAATGGATGGTGGGCCGGATAAGCGACGACGCTTCACAGGGCGATTGCCCAACAGGAGTCGTTCCTCATTTTTCAATAAGCGGGGGGCCGTAAAAACGACCAGGCTGATGCCAACCAGACTCAAAAAGAGCCGATTGAGGTCGTAAGCGGCGTGGCTGGGCAACAGATATAGATGCAAAGGCCACATGAAGGGCCAACGCTGTACAAGGAAATCGCCAAAGACAGCGGCTACCACCCATAACAGGCTGACCAGTAGCAAGCTGTAAATGGCCCGACGGGTCATCAGGCTCAGATAGACCGCCAACCCACTCAAGCAGAGCAAGGGGGGCAACCAGCGCAGGATGTTGTTAAATAGCGGTTCGCCACTGAACGGGGCTACGTAGAGACTGGTCAGCAGTCCCACGCCCCCCAGCCACAAGCCCAGTGCGACCAGCCGCTCCAGCAGGAGCCAGGTGAGCGGACGAGACGTGGATAGCACCACTTCCAAAGCTGGCTCATCCTCAGGCGAAAAACGAAAGGCAGCCAGCAAAGCGGCCAGCGGTGGCAAAATCAGAGCCACAATGCGCACGGGATTGAGCGGAAGCCAGTCCATCCGTGCCGCTAGCCAGGCCATCGCCAACAGGGCGGCGAGGCCAAGGGCAGTGGGCCAGCCCACCAGTTGCAGACTGCGTTGCCAGGCCAGCCCCACCGGCGTAGTAGCCCGATAACGAGTCACGAGGCCAGCCCCAATCATAATCGCCAAGCCCAGCCCCAGTAACAGAGATAAACCTTGAATGGGTTGGCGCATCACGGCCGCCCGGATTACGAAATCGGTGTCAAAAACAGGCTGACCGGTTTGGGGCAGACAATCCGTGGGCGGTAGATGGGTTGGGTCATTGAGGTAACTTCGGATAAGATTGTTGGGACAAGGGCCGCCGCCACCCGCTACATTGTGGCTGGTATTGGGGACAATGATGGTCTCGCTGTGGCTTAAATCTTGGGCCAACACATCAGCGTAAGTCAGGGAGAGAAAAGGGTCAACCTGACCGAGCAGAATCAGGGTGGGGATGTCGCTCCGCACTGCTTCGCTATCTCGTTCCGGTGGCGCAGGCCACTGCTCACAGGGCAAGGGAGTCAGGCTGTGGGCATGGGCATCGGCCCAAGCTGTTTCCGGGATAATGGCGTTGGGTGCGGGGGCGGGTGCGTACAGCCCATGACTGCAAAAGACGGAATAGGCCATTGCCCGGCCCGGTGGTGGCCCATAACGAGTAAAGTTTTCGATGGTTGTCTGGCGTTTTTTTAATACAGCGGTGTAATCGTCGTCGCGGATATCATAAATCAGGGCCGGGAGTGATCGGGCCGGGACAACCAGCGCCGTATCAATCAGGGCCACGTCATCGAACTGAAAGCTGAAGGGGCTACTGCTAAACGCAGGCGGCATGGTCAGGAGCCGAGGTTTCTGCTTGAGGTGGGCCAATAAATTGTAAAAAACGGTGTCAAGGTTGGGGTAAAGAGTCCGGCAGAGCAGGTCTGCGGTACAGTGGTCAAACACGCGCCGAAAGTAGGTGGCGGTGTTGGTGGCCTCGTCCTGGCCGAGGTTGATGTGCAGGGGAAAGGCGGAATCCAGTACCACGCTCCGAATACCGTCGGGGTAGTCGCGCATGAGGGTCGCCGCCAACACCGTGCCATAGGAAACGCCAAACAGATTGACCTCAGTATAGCCCAATACCCGCCATAAATCGTTGGCATCGGCGGCACTGGCGGCGGTGGTGTAGGCGGCCAAATTGACCCCCTCGGCCTGCCAGCGGTCTCGACAGGCCAGGTAGGGGGCTTGTTCCTGGGCTGGGGTCAAGGCTTGCCCTTGGGCTTGGGCCAACAGCGAGGGGACCACCTCAGGACATTCCAGGGCTGGCTGGGAGAGACCCACTCCGCGCTGGTCAAAAAAGATAACATCGCGGTTGAGGTCAATCACCAGCAGGCGGAAAATATCTGTAAAGCGGGGCAAATCATGCAAGGCTTGACTGCCGGGGCCGCCGTTGAGAAAAAGCAGGGGGTCGGGTTGGGGATTGAGGTCGGGGCTTTTCAAGATGGCCACGGCCAGCCGGATGGTGCGTCCAGCGGGAGCAGAACGATCTTCCGGCACCACCAGATAACCGCACTCGACGGTTTGATTGGCCGGTACAGGCCAGGCGCAAGGTTCAGGCTCAAAGCGGGGCAGGGTTGGCCCGGTTTGAGCTTGCGCCGGGGCAGGTATAAGCCAACTGAAGACGATTAGCAGTCCGATCCAAAGAAAGCTGTTTAGAAAATGTTTCAATAAATACATTGATTGTATGTGTGCTAACCACCCAACGCTGAGTATCTGGAAAAGAATTTGGACCTCTTTACACCAGCATTTTCATTGGAAATGATTAGGACGATGGCTTAATCTTTCCAACAAAATTCTAAGCCCATTATCCCACATCTCTCTGACAATTTCAATAGGCTTAATCACCCTCCAAAGCGCCGTAACCATAGGAAGGTAAACTCGAAATTGTAATTCCAAAATGGCAATCTCCAATCTCCAACTACCCCCTACACCCCCAACAAACCCCGCATATACGCCTGCTGTTCCGGCGGCACGCGCCGCTTAATCGCCGAGCGGGTTAGGCGACCGGCCTGGGTGTACCAGCGGCGCAGCGCCTGTTCGGCCTGCTTGGCCGCGGCTCGGCTGGCCTCAACCGCCTTGACCTTTTGTTGCTGGACCGCATCGGCCAAAACGTAGGCTTCCACCAGGCTCAAGGCGCGGGCCACGTGGGCCGCATCCCAGCCGTATGTCGCCAATTCGGCCTGTTTGGCTTCATCTAGTTTATCCACCATCGCCAACAGCACCCGCCAGCGGGCAACGCGCTCCGGCGTCCGTAGCCGGTAATCCGAAACCCAGCCCTGGCCGTTCGTTGGGCTGCTGTCTTCTTTCTTAGTGGCTTCGGACGGAGTCAGGTTGTCGGCGTCGTGGCTCTCGCCGGTCGCGCCGTTGGGGCGCTGCGCCGGGCGGCTCGACGTGCGCCGGTAATCGACCAAATCGAACAGCGCCAGCGTGCTTTCATCGTCCATCCACAATGTGCGCACGGCCTCACGCAGCGCCGTCGCCTCCAATTGGGCCGCCCGTTCCGCCGCTTGCTCGGCCTGGGTGGCTAACATCTGGGCCTTACCCCGCTCTTTCATCGTGGCTTTGGCCCGCAGCCACCGCTCCAGCAGCGCCTCACCGGCGGCCAGGCGCTCGGCATCATACCCGATGGGAACCAGTATACCCTGGCAATCGGGATGCTGCCCATTGGTCACAAATGTCTTGACCCCTACGTTCAAATCTCGTTGACTAATTGCCATCATCTATCCTTTAGGAATTATGAATTAAGAATTAGTTAGTGTCTCTTAGTTTTCGCCATGATTTGGGCCTTTGTTTATTGCGTAGTGCGTAAAGAATGGCTGAATACGCACTGCGCACTACGCCTTATGAAGCATTGTGGCGAAAAACCAATGACACTAACCATTTACCAATTACTTAACGCCGTAGTCCACGTTATTTGATTTCCCCTATACTTTTTTGTAAACCCAGCTTACAACACCCCCTCCCTGCTGTCTAGAGGAAAAGGTACTTTGATTCTTCGCCCAAAAGTCACATAAATCATATGACCAAAGTACTTTGACGTCTCAAGCTGTGCTATTCGACGGTACTCCCCCCATTTTAGACAGTGCTCCCGGCATTTTCGATAACCCTCCCGGTATTTCCAATGGTGCTCCCCCCATTTTCGATAGTCCTCCCGACATTTCCAATAGTGCTCCCGGCATTTTTGCTGCCCTTCCCGATCTTTTCGATGCTTCTCCCCCCATTTCCGATGCTCCTCCCCACATTTTCGATGGTACTCCCGGCATTTTTCTGCTCTTCCCAACCTTTTCGATCGTGCTCCCGACCTTTTCGATGCTCTTCCCGACATTCTTGCTGCTACCGCCCACCCTTATTCAGTCGCAGCCCCCTATTTTTAATAAGCGACGACGAAAGCAAGAGCAAAGCCCATCCCAATGCGCAGCAAACATACCTTTCCTTATAGGCGTCCTCGCGCATAGCACTATCAACCTACCGCCTACTGACATCCGACTACCGGCTACCGACATCTAACTACCTATTTCCAGAGAACCCCTTGCCCGTTTGGCCCTGCGCCCCGCCTCGACTACAATGAACGTGGAGGTCTAACGTGTCGGCTGCGGCATCCCTAATAACCACCAAACTCTATTTCCCGGCGGTGCGCCGCGATCTCGTGGCGCGGCCCCGGCTGCTGGCGCGGCTGAGCGAGGGCCTCACTGGCCCGTTGACGCTGATTTCCGCGCCCGCCGGGTTCGGCAAAACCACCCTGGTCGGCGAGTGGCGGGCGTCGCCGGCCGGCCAAACGCTGCCGATGGCCTGGTTGGCCCTCGATGATGACGACAACGATCCGGCCCGCTTTCTGACCTACGTCATCGCCGCACTCGATACGATTGAGCCGGGTTTCGGTCAGCCGCTGTTGGAACTGCTACAGTCGCCCCAGCCGGCGTTGCCCCAGCTCATCCTCACCCGCTTCATCAATGAGGTCAGCGCCATTACCACGCCCTTTGCCCTGGTGCTGGACGATTATCACGTCATCACTACCCCGGCCATTCACGACGCCCTGACCTTTCTGCTGGAGCATCTGCCGCCCGCGATGCACCTGGTTCTGACCACTCGGATCGATCCGCCCGCGCCGCTGGCCCGTTTACGCGCCCGGCATCACCTGGTCGAAATTCGAGAAAATGACCTGCGCTTCACCGTTGACGAGACGGCAACGTTCCTCAACCGGGTGATGGGCTTAAACCTGGCCCCGGCCGATATCGCCGCGTTGGAAACCCACACCGAAGGCTGGGCGGCCGGGCTGCAAATGGCCGCCCTATCGATGCAGGGTCGCAGCGATCTGACCGCCTTCCTCAACAGTTTCACCGGCAGCCACCGCTATATTCTCGATTATCTTATGGATGAGGTTTTTCAGCAGCAGCCCGTAGAGGTTCGCCGCTTTTTGCTGCAAACCTCGCTGCTCAACCGGCTGTCCGGCCCCTTATGCGATGCCGTCACCGAGCGGCCCCACAGTCAGGCCATGCTGGAGCGCCTGGAGCAGGCCAACCTGTTTGTACTGCCGCTAGATAGCGAGCGCTGTTGGTATCGCTACCACCATCTCTTTGCCGAGGCGCTACGTCACCGGTTGCAAGCGCTCCACCCGGAGCAAATCGCCCCGCTGCACCGCCGCAGCAGCCGCTGGCACGCGCAGCACGGGCTGATGACCGAGGCCATTCACCACGCCCTGAGCGGGTCGGATTTCGAGTACGCCGCGCAGCTGATCGAGCAGGTCGGCCAGGCGATGCTCATGCGCAGCGAAATCAGCACCCTGCTCAAATGGCTCAATGCGCTGCCCGAAACAATGGTCGAGACCCAGCCTCGACTGTGCATTTTTCACGCCTGGGCCTTTGTCCTCAACGGTCAGGCCGAAGAGGCGGAGCAACGTTTAAACCAGGCCGACACGCCCGAGGCGGCCCCGGCCATTCTGGGGCAGGTCGCCGCTATGCGGGCCTTTATGGCGCTGTTCCGGGGCGATGTCCCGCGCGTGAACACCCTCACCCGGCAAGCGCTGGCTCTGCTGCCGGCCGATGATCCATTCCTGCGGGGCATCACCGCCCTGACCAGGGGCATTCCTTATTACTTCGATGGCGATGTTGAAACCGCCCTGCACATCTTCACCGAAGTGGCCGATCTGAGCCAAAAGAGCGGCAACCTGCTGGTGGCGATTGTCGTCCGCTGCCAAATGGCCGAGGGGCAGATTTGGCAGGGGCAACTGCATCAGTCGCTGGCCACCTATCGACAAGCGCTGGCGTTAGCCACAACGCCGGAGGGCCACTTGCTGCCGGGCGCCGGGCAAATCTATATCGGGCTGGCCGCGCTGTGGTATGAGTGGAACGATCTGGAAGTTGCCGCCCAGCATATTGCCCAAGGTCTCGACTTAAGTCGGCAAATGGGTGAAATGGTCACATTTGATGCCCACATTATTGAAATCAATCTGAAGCAAGCTCAGGGCGATACCGCCGGCGCGTTTACCGCGATAGCTCAGGCCGAACAGCTCATTCAAAGTTTTAGCCTGCCGGTTCATCGCAATTTGGCGGCGTATCGCGCTCGTCTGTGGCTCAAACAAGGCAACCTGATCGCTGCCGGTCGCTGGGCCGCCGATAACCTGAATGCCGCTGCCGGCTCGCCGGCTGACTTGGATGAGATGTATCATTTCCACGAGTTCAAACAGCTTACACTGGCCCGCATTCTCATCGCCCAGGCTGCGACCTCCGAATTGCCAGCGGCCGCACTCCTGCCCGCTGCCTCGATGCTGGATAAAGCCGATGATCGGCCTGCCCAAAAAGCCCTTCAACTACTCGCGGCGTTATATCCTCGCGCAGCCAAACAGGGGCGCGGTCGCAGCGTCATCGAGATTTTGCTGCTCCAAGCCCTGGCCCACCAAGCGGCAAACGATTTGCCGCAGGCGGTGACCTCGCTCGCCCAAGCACTGGCCCTGGCCGAACCGGAAGGCTTCATCCGTCTTTTTGTCGATGAAGGCCCTCCCGTCGCAGCGCTGCTGAACCGGGTTATCGCTTCTCCGGAAGGCCGCCGGCGGGCAGAATACATTCGTAAACTGCTGGCCGTCTGCCCCCATAATCCGACTGACACGGCTGTTAGCCAGAACCACCAACCACCTTCAGCCGCCGCTCCCCAACCGTTGATCGAGCCGCTCAGCGAGCGTGAACTCGAGGTCTTGCGCCTCATCGCCGCCGGCAAATCGAACAAAGAGATCGCTCGGCTGCTGGTCATCGCGCCGGGGACGGTCAAAAAACACCTCAACAACATCTACGGCAAGCTCGGCGTCCACAGCCGAACCCAGGCGTTGGTCCGGGCTAACGCGCTCGAGTTGCTGTCCTAGTAGATACCCAATGTCATGAAGTTAAGCCCCCCGGCCCCCCAAAGGGGGAAGAAAGACGTCAAATTCCCCCCGCTGGGGGGTTAGGGGGGCCAGCGCCAGTCGCTAACTTAATGACATTGAGTAAATACCCCCATAATACGCCTTTTGGTACCCGACAACTCCCCTCGCCTATGGTTATACTGATGGTAAATGACAAGCGGCGATTGCTTTCATCAATCATCAATCATCAGCCATCAATCGTCAGTCGTCAATCCAAAATGGAGTAACCCTATGGGCGTCATTCGTCACAAAATCTGGAACGAAGTGTGGCAGCACAAAGGCCGCACCCTGCAAATCGTGTTCATTATCGCTATCGGCGCGTTTGCCATCGGGATGATCATCGGCGGGCGCAATATGTTCCAGGCGCGGGCCGGCGAAAGCTGGCGAGCCTCGTCGCCGGCGATGATCACGCTGGCGGTCGATCCGGCGGTCGATGACGCCATGCTGACCTCGCTGAAGGGCATTCGCGGCGTCGAGCAGGTCGAGGGCTATATCCAAACCACGCTCGAATGGCGGCTCGCCCCAACCGACGCCTGGCAGACCGGCGGTTTGATTGCCCGCGACGATTACACCGACCAGCGCTACAATCAATCGCAGTTGTTGAGCGGCCAGTGGCCCACCCGCAAGGTCTTTGCCTTTGAAAAAGGAGATGATACCGCCTTCGGTCTGCAAGAGGGCGGTGTGGTTTATATTCGGCTGAATGATCGAGAATACACCGTGCCGCTGGGCGGGGTGGTGACCAACCTGACCAACTTGCCGCCCGGTTTCGGCGGTACGGCCCAATTCTATACTACTCGTACTCGGTTGGGAGAACTGACCGGCAGTACCAACTTCAACCGTATTCTGGCCGGCGCGCCGGTTTACGATGAAACGACGGTGACGGCCATCGCCGACCGGATGCAGGATCGCCTGGAGAAGCAGGACATCGAAGTGACCGGCGCGGCCCCACCGCCCGATCAACCCCGCCGCGTGGCCGACCCGTCCGTCTACTATTTGCAATCTAACCTGGACAGCATCTTTGTGATTATGGGGGTGATGGCGGGTCTGGCCCTGTTGCTGGGGCTGCTGCTGGTCTACAATACCATCAACGGCGTGGTCAGCCGGCAGGTCAACCAGATTGGCATGATGAAAGCGGTCGGCGCCGGCAGCGGTCAAATCTTGCTGATCTATCTGTCTAACATCTTGATTTACGGCCTGCTGGCCTTTATCGTGTCGGCGCCGTTAGGCGTGCTGGGGGCCTATGGGCTGTACATGTTCTTTATCAACGTCTTTAACATCACCCCCGGCCCCTTTAGCCTCTCGCCGCCGGCAATCTTGGCCCAACTCGCCATCACCATGCTCGCTCCCATTCTGGCTTCCTTAGGCCCCCTGCGGACGGCGGTACGCATCACCGTGCGAGAGGCCATCAGTACCTACGGCCTCACGGTGCCGACCGGTTTCTTGGAGCGGCTGCTGGCCGGGGCGCAGCGCGCGCCACGCCTGCTGCTGTTGACGGTGAGCAATACCTTCCGCAACAAATGGCGCGTGCTGCTCACGCAGGCTACTTTGGTGAGTAGCGGCGTGATTTTTATGATGGTGGTCAGTACGCAGCAGTCCGTCACCTATACCTTTGGCGATGTCCTGTTTTCGATCCTGCGGTTCGATGTAGCCTTTCAATTTGAACAGCCGGAACGCATCGAGCAGATCGAGGCGCTGACGCTGGCCCAGCCGGGCGTCGAAGCGGTGGAGATGTGGGGCCTGTCGTCGCCCAAGATGTGGCCGGCCGACCGGCCTCAATCGAATGAAGATCAATCCGTGCAGTTGTTCGGCGTTCCCCTGCCGACCCGCTTATACGGCCCGCACCTAGAAGCCGGACGCTGGCTGCAACCCGGCGACACCTATGCGGTTGTCCTCAATGAAAGGCTGGCTCATAAAACCGGCATCAGTGTCGGCGACCGGGTAATCTTTGATCAAGGCCCCCACGGTAAATCAGAGTGGGAGGTGGTGGGGCTGTTCCTCGATCCGGTGCTGGTGCGTTCGGCGTACGCGCCGCGTGATACCTTGCTACGGGAGATCGGCAGCCTGAACCGGGCCAGTACGATTTGGATTCAAACCACCCGTACGGATGCCGCCGGGGAAGCGGCGATGGCCCAAGCCCTGCGGCAGTTCTACGAGCAGCGTCACTTCAAGATCGACGCCCACGGACTCTTTTTTGGGCGAGACACGGCCGGCCAAATCATCGAGTTGATTCTGAACAATTTTGGGGTGATTATCGCGCTGCTGGGAGGGATGGCGCTGCTGATCGGGCTGGTGGGCGGTGTAGCGCTGAGCGGTATTCTGTCGCTCAACGTGCTCGAACGGCAGCGCGAAATCGGAGTGATGCGGGCTATCGGCGCATCGTCGGCCTCGATTGCCGGGATGTTCATCGGCGAGGGGCTGCTATTGGGCTGGCTGAGTTGGGGCATCGCGGCGGTCTTAAGCCTGCCCGCCGCGTACGGCTTTACTCAAATCTTGTCTGAAGCCGCCGACAACGACATCCTTTTCAAATACAGTCCAACCGGGGCGCTCTACTGGCTGGTGATTGTGACCGTCATCGCTATCATCGCCAGTTGGTTTCCGGCCCATCGAGCGACGCAGATGAGCGTCCGCGAGAGCCTGGCCTATCAATAACCAAGTTTTGGGTTCGACCGGTCAAGCTCACCGCGACGGCGAAGTTACTCGCCTTGGATCGTCACCGTAATCCGCCGGCCCGAAGCGTGGTTGCGGTGTTCGCATAGATAGATGCCCTGCCACGTCCCCAAATTCAACCGCCCATTGGTAATCGGGATCGTCAGCGAGTTGCCCAACAGCGAGGCTTTGATGTGGGCCGGCATATCGTCGGAGCCTTCATAGTTGTGTTTGTAATAGGGCGCGTTTTCAGGCACCATTTTGTTGAAATGGCTCTCGAAATCGACGCGTACGGTCGGGTCGGCGTTTTCGTTCAGGGTTAAGCCGGCTGAGGTGTGGTGAATGAAAATGTGCGCCAGGCCAATATTAACCCGGCCTATCTCCGGCACGTTCGACGCCACCTGATCTGTCACCAGATGAAAGCCGCGTCGAAAGGCCGGTAAGCGAAAGGTGCGTTGGAACCAAGCCATGAATGTGTATCCTCCTTGCAGGGTCGTGCCGCTGCGCAGTCTGAAATTGAACTGCTGAAAGATACCATGAATTATGGCTATCGTTAAATTGCTCGTAAATTTACAACGGGATTGTTTTCCGGGATCGATGCGCTAGGGCAATGGCGCCGGGAGAACACCACAATGTGGTCTGTGGAATCAATCGCGTTCTGTTATCTCAAGCTTAGAACGCAAATAACGGGGGATTGGGCCGATGCATCAGCGCGAGCGGAGGCCGAAGTCACCCATATCGACATCTTTGAGCAGCTCTTCCATTTGCTGCCGTATTTGAGGCGTTAGCCATGCTTCGTTCTCAGCTTCAACAGGTTTCTCGATAACGTGAGGTTGGGCTTGAGCCGAAGTTGATCGGCTACAGTTACTGGTATGTCGTGCTTTAGGATTACCGGGGCTTATGATTTTTAGATAGGGCGCACTGTCACCATTGGGGACAAAATAATGCGCTCGATAGCCACAGGTAGGACAGACAAATTCCCATACATCCTGGTCGCTGCTCTGAAGCCGGTTGGTAATGGTGTGATGGAGCGGGGGAAGTTGGGTAGACATAGAAAACAGATCCTTTCATAAAGTTGATACGGTCATAAATAAAAAATCCTCCGGCACAGAAAAAATTTCGTGCTAGAGGACTTCCTCGTCAAACAAAGACGGCGCAATTGATGCGCGTCTTTTTCGTTTATCTGAGAATTTTATCACATTATCCAACTCTATACAACTTAGCGGTTTTAACGTTCTTTGCCCCCTAATTTTTGTGGTAGTGTGTTGTCGCTACAGAGTCACCCATAAAGTAGGAAAACATTAATATTAAAGCCGTCAGAATTATAGCTGGTATGTATTTTGGGGTATAATTATTAATCAGGAATGTCTAATTTTTCACAAAGGAGAGGGTGTCGTGAAAAAGACCATTCTTTTCCTGATGTCTGACACCGGCGGTGGGCATCGCGCCTCGGCCCAAGCCATTGAAGAAGCGATCCAGCATCTTCACCCCAACCAATACACCATCATCATCGAAGATATGTGGAAAAATCATACGCCCTGGCCGTTTAATCGACTGCCCGACCTTTACGGTTGGCTCACCGGCCCCGGCCTGCCGTTGTGGCGGCTAATGTGGCGTGTCTCGGCGTATGCCTCGGTGCAAAGTCGGCTCTTTACGTTTATTTTTCCGTTTATTAAACAACGTGGGGCTGACTATATTAAACAGGTCCAGCCCGATTTAATCGTATCGGTTCATCCGGTCATGAATCAAGCGGGGATGGAGTGGCTCAATGCCGCCGGGTTGAAGGCGCCGTTTGTCACCATCGTGACCGACATGGTCACCTTTCACCCCTCCTGGATTTGTCCGGAGGTGACGCGCTGCATTGTGCCGACTGACCAAGCGCGTGACCGGGCGCTGAAATTTGGGATGCCGGCCGAAAAGCTGGTCGTCTACGGTCAGCCGGTAAGTTTGAAATTTGCCGCATCGAACCGGGACAAAGCCACTGTCCGCCGGCAGTTGGGTCTATTAACCGAGCGATATACGATTATGGTTATGGGCGGCGGCGAGGGATTTGGCAAAATCTACAAGGTGGCTCGCCACATCGCCCGGCAAGCGCCGCAGGCCCAACTGATCATTGTGGCCGGACGTAATCGGGCGCTGAAGCATAAGTTGGAGGCTGTAACCTGGGAAATTCCTACCCGTATCTACGGTTTTGTCGATAATATGCCTGATTTGATGCGTGCCTCGGACGTGCTGGTCACCAAGGCCGGCCCCGGCACCATCAGCGAGGCGTTTATCGCCGGGCTGCCGCCGGTGTTGTTAGGCTACATTCCCGGCCAGGAAACCGGTAACGTAGCCTATGTTCAGGAAAATGAGGCCGGCGTCTATGTTCGACGGCCGCTGGATGTGGCCCAACTGATCTGCGATTGGATGACGCCTGGCAACGACACGCTCCAGCACATGTCGCAGAACGCGGCTCGACTGGCCCGACCTCAGGCCTCGCTGCAAATTGCCGATGAGTTGTGTCATTTTGTGTGAGGTGGATAGTTAGTTGGTTGGTTTGATAGTTGGATAGTAACCAACCAACCAACCAACTGAATTTTCACTCCTGATGGTGTGCTGCCGGAATAGTCGGGCTTCCTTGATAATGGTGCTTCCCCCAGCCAAATTTGTAGGTGAACGCGATGACCAAGCTGACCCCGCAAACCGCAAACAATGTCCAGATAAAGACCGACCAGCCGAAGCGTTCATAAATCAGTCCCGGCAAGTATGATCCCAGCACACCCCCACTGTAGTAGAAAGCGACATACAGACCGTTGACCATGCCTTTGTTCTCGCGGGCCAGCCGGTTGACCAATCCCACCGCCACCGAATGGACCAAAAACATCGAGCCGCAGAAGACCAGTAGTGCGTTGAACAACAACCACGTATTGGTGGTCATCGTTACCAATAAAATAAGGGTAAAGCCGATTAATCCCACAATAATGGCGTTGATAGCGCTCCCAAACGCGATGACGAGCCGCGGCGAGATCAATGAGATGACCACTCCTACCAGATAACCGGAGTACATAAACCCAATCATCGACTCCGATGGGTGGCCCCACAGCGCGGTTAAGCGAAACGGTAAGTAATTCAAAAAACTGGAGAAAACGAAAAAGATACAGAAGATAATCCCATAGATTTTTAGGTAATCGCCGCTGCGCAGCGTATCCAGAATAATACGTGGGTTGGGTCGGCCGGTTTTGACGGCCATTTCTTTCTTAAGCCACCCCAGCGCCACAAAGTTGCCTAACAACAGCACAGTTAAGGCAAAGTAAAAATATCGCCAGCCGACATACTCAGCCGTCAAACCGGTTAGCAGCCGCCCCGCATAGCCGCCCACAATCGTGGCCGCCACATAGATTGACATATTGCGCTGCAATCGCTGGCCCTCGCTGGCCCCGGATAGGTAGGTCATCAGCGAGGTCATCGCGGCGGGCAGCAATAATCCCTGCCCAAAACGAATAACAATAAGTAGAGCAAAGGAATCGGTTAGCATTTCGGCCAACACAAAAGCTACTTGCGCCACCGCCAATCCCAATATCGCCCATTTCAGCAGCTTTACCGCCGATATCGACTCCAGAATGTAGCCGTATGACAGCGGAGCAATCCCCAGCGGAATCATTTGAATAGCCGTCAGCAGCGCCGCCTGCGACTCGGTGACGGCATAACGCTCGGCAAAAAAGGGTAGCAGCACCTGCGGCGGGTAGATGGTGCAGAAGACTAAGATAGTGGTGGTTACAATTATTGCTAGCTGCATGAACTTATCCTTTCCATCCTCGAATATTAACACACAACTTCGCCGCCAACAATCTTTTAACGCCTCAACCTTACAAACTCTTCAACTCCAAACTCCATAAACTCTAATTGTCCCATCGACCATTTTGTGCTAATCTCTGAGTTTGCTGCGAGGCAATTTACGCATGCGCCTTGGGACCTTCATCTGATGAAGAGAGTAGAAAGAGGGAAGTAATGCCGTTTGCTCAACGAAGACCCCTGCCCCAGCCCGAGCCGGGGCAATCCGTTTTCGCCGGTCGCGAAAAAGAAATTGGTCTGTACCGGCTTCATTTTCATCGCCCTAAAGACCATCCGCAAGTTCGCTTAATCACCGCCGTCTCCGGCCCCGGCGGCGTGGGTAAAAGCCGCCTGCTGGACGAATTGGAGTGGTACCGGCCCGATCAAACTATCTACAGCCGCATCGACGGCAGCGCTATGTTTGGTCACGATGCCGTCAGCCTGCTATGGACCATCGCCGATGGCTTGCATCGGGCCGGCGAACCGGTCGCCACCCCTCGCTTTGACCGGCTGTTCGAACAGCGCCGGTCGCTGCGCGAAACCGCCTTGGCGCGCACCACCGACGTGCGCCAGCTTCTGCGCCATTTTGAACGGCCAGTTTTGCTCGGCCTCGATCCCACGCTAGCGCCCTTTTCGCCCAATCTCGATCAATTTGCCGGTCTGCGCTGGTCCGCTGATGAACTGGCCCTCGCCTTTGAAACGCCGATCGCGCTGCTAACGGAAGCGTTAGTCATGGATTTGAACCAAGGCGTAAGGGGTAGAGGGTATGAAGTAAGTGAAAACAGCCAGGACGGGCTTAACCCAAATAGCGCCGAAGTCAGTTCTGATCTGGCCGAGCCGGTTGATCGGATCGTCTTGATCTTCGATGATTTCGACCGACTGCATCCGGCAGCGTGCGAATGGCTGTTGACGATCCTGTTGGGCCATCTGCGCGACGCCATTGACTGCGACCTGCGTTTGGTGCTGGCCGGCCGCGAACCGCTGCCCGGTGATGATGAAGCCTGGACCGCGTGGGTCGATCTGCTTCTCCCCTTGCCGTTGGAACCATTTACCCCGGCCGAGGTGATCGATTTTATGCAGAAGAATACCCACCTGACCGATCCGGCGGCGATCGCGCAGGTCAGTCAGGCCACCGGGCGGCTGCCCCTGTGGCTGAGCGTGTGGCTAACCAGCGGAGCCGACTCAGCCCCTCAAGGTGAAGGTGTCGATTTGCTGGCCGGGTTGAGCGAAACGCAGCGTGGTTGGCTAACCAGGGCCGCTTTGCTCGGTTCGTTCGACCAGCCCCGCTTAGCCCAGTTGCTCGGCCCGGAAGCGGGCCGCACGGCCTTTTACTGGTTGATTAGCCGGCAGGCGTTGATCAAAGTCAACGAGCTGTTGGAACAGTTCGAACTGCATCCCACCCTGGCCGAAGCACTGCTGGAAAGCGACCAAAATGAGGCGGTTGACCGGCGCAATCTGCTCGACTATCTCGATGATGAACTGGCCCGGCTTCAAGCCGATCTCCAGCCTGAGTCGGCGACCCCAACTCCAGCGTCCCAACCCCGTCCTATCAGTAGGGAGATTCTACCGCCGGTTAATCTTAGTGGTAGTCTTGCGCCCACTCCTACACCCACCAGCACTCCGACCCCCACCGCCGCACCGACCGCCTCGATCAAATATCGAGCCGCCGCTCTCGAACGCCTCCACCATACCCTGGCCTCAGATGAAACCCCATCCGCCCCCTTTCTCCCCACCATTAGCCTCACTGCCCTAACCCACCAACCTGCCCTCCTCCTCGATCTCCTGACCCATCTAAAAGAATTGGGATACACCCATTCCGATAACCATTCTCCATTCTCCATTCTCCATTCTCCATTCTCTGCCTGGCTTTCCGGCCACTGGGCTGATCTCCGGCCGATACTTACCGAACTTCTATCCGGCGATCCATTGCCCGATCCAACCCAGGCGATGGCTCACAGTTGGCTGGGTTACAGCTATCTGGTGGATAACGAGGCCGGCCGGGCCATCGAGCACTTCAGCCAGGCATTGCAGTTCGATGACAATGCATCGCTCTACATCGAACGGGGCCTGGCTTACCTGGCTCAGGACGATTTTGCCGGCGCTATTGCCGATTTGAGTCAGGCGATTGAACGCCGGCCGGACAACGCCGCGCTGTATCATCTACGTGGGCAAGCCTATAGTTACCTGCCCAACGCCGACCCGCTGCGGGCGGTTGATGATTTTGACCAGGCCATCCGGCTTGATGCTGACAATCCGGCCCTATTGATCGATCGCGGCCAGGCGTTTACTCGACAGGGCGATCACGACCGGGCCATCGAAGATTATGCTAAAGCTATCCTCCTAAAACCGGACGAAGCGGCCCCGTACTTTTATCGCGGGCTGGCCTACGCCGATTTACAAGAGTTGGCCCAGGCGACCCGTGATTTTAGCCGGGCTATCGAACTTCAGCCCGACAACGTCGAAGCCTACTTCCGGCGCGGCCTGGCTTACGCCGCTCAAGACCAACTCGATCAAGCCATCGACGATTTCAGCCGCACCATCGAACGCGATCCCCGCCACGCCGCCGCCTATCAACAGCGCGGCCTGGCCTACCATCGGCAAAACAACCCGGATCAGGCCGTCGCCGATTTCGATCAGGCTATCCGCCTCGATCCCACCGATCGCCTTTCATTATATAACTTAGGATTAGCTCTCCTCGAACGTCGCGATCCGGTGCGTGCTATCCGCTACTTTGACCGTGCCCTGGACGGAATCGATGAAGCAGAGTTGCAGGGTGGCAAGGTCGCAGGGTTGCAGGGTGACAAGGTTACAGAGTTGCAGGGTGATAGGGTTGCATCTCCAATCTCTAATCTCCAGTCTCCAGTCCCCAATCCCCAATTCTCAATTATCAATTCTCAATTATCAATTAAGGACGTTTACTACCAACGCGGCCTGGCCTACACCATGCCGCCGGCTGAAAACTTTGCGCGGGCCGTTGAAGATTTTGAGCGGGCCTTAGCTCTGGCTCCTGAGGATGCCCAGCTTTACACCCATCGGGGACTGGCTTACGCCGAGCAGGGGCAGTACGAGCAGGCCATTGATGATTACAACCGGGCCATTGAGATTAGCCCCGGTCTGGCTGTGGCTTTTTATCAGCGCGGTATGGCCTACGGCCGTCGGGAGCAGTTCGAGACGGCGATTGAGGATTATGATCAGGCTATCGATCTCAGCGAGCAGGTCGAACAACCCGCCGCTGTGGAGGTGCTGGCTGAAGGAGAGAAGACGCCGGTGGTGGTGAGTACGCCCGAGCCGGCTCCGGCTGACGGGGTTGAGATCATCGATGCCCCGGCTCAGACCGAAATTCTCGACGAAACCGGTGAAATGATCGACGATACACCGCCGCCTCAGCCGCAAGAGGAGATCAAACCCACGCCGGCCAAAGCGCCGCCGATTCCTCTCTCAGCGGAGGAGTTGAGCCGAGCCTATAACGAGCGTGGGTACGCCCTGGCCCGAATGTCGCACCTGGAACATTCCCTTGCCGATTTTTCTCGCGCTTTGAGTCTCGACGACCAAAATCTGGCCGCATATAAGAATCGGGGTAAGGTGTACCTGGCCCAGGCGGATTATGAAAGCGCCGTGGCCGATTTTAGCCGGGCGCTGCAACTCGATGCGCAGGATGTTGAGACGCTGGCCGGGCGCGGTCAGGCTTATGCCGCTGTGGGCGAGATCGAGCCGGCGCTGGCTGATTTCGACCGGGCCATCCAACTCAACCCCGACAGCGACGTACCTTACTACTATCGCGGCTGCATTACGA
The DNA here is from genome assembly GCA_020634855.1 of Anaerolineales bacterium. Taxonomy (GTDB): domain Bacteria; phylum Chloroflexota; class Anaerolineae; order 4572-78; family J111; genus JAGRBY01. Next base: position 209,346 of record JACKAU010000007.1, on the reverse strand, counting down.
TGGATTACAACCTGGTCGATGAGTCCGTCGAGGCCAACGCCCGGCAGGCTATCGAAGATTTCAACCAGGCGTTGTTCTTGAATCCCCGCAGCGGCGGGGCGTTGTACCGGCGCGGGCTGGCGTCGATGACCTTGCAGGATTACGATCAAGCCATCGAAGATTTCGATCAGGCGCTGGCGCTGGATTTGAATGAAGCCGACCGGCTGAACGTCTTTAAGTATCGGGGGCAAGCTTACTTGGAACAGGGCGAGCATATGCTGGCCATCGGCGACTTGAACCAGGTGATCACGCTGAACCCCCAATCGGCCGGGGCGTTCTATAACCGGGGCCGGGCCAGAATTCGGCAGCAGGATTACCCTCGGGCGGTGGAGGATTTCAACCAGGCGATCAAGCTGGATGCGGCGCTGCCCTCGGTTTATTTTTATCGGGGGCTGGCTCAAGCCGGGCAGGGTAACTTTGCCGAGGCCATTGACGATTACAACCAAGCTTTGGAGCGTGACGGCTGGCGGAGCGAGGTGATTTACCGGCGCGGTATCGCTCTGAGCGCGTTGCAGCATCACGATGAAGCTATCGAGGATTTCAACGAAGTCTTGGAGTTTGACGACGAGCACGCCCAGGCCCTCAATCAGCGCGGGGCTGCGCTAGCTGCATTGGATGATTTCGATCAGGCTATCGACGACTACAACCTGGCGATTAACCTCGATCCCCGGCAGGCGGAATTTTACTTCAACCGGGCTAACGCGCTGTGCGATCGGCCGGCGCCGGATTTGGCGGGCGCGCTGCGGGATTATGAGCAGGCGCTCCAGCTTGACCGGCGGCAGGCGCCCTATTTCTACCGGCGTGGGCTGGTCTACGTGGCTCGGTCGCTTGATGGCCAGGCCATCGAGGATTTCAGTGAGGCCATCAAACTGGACGGTCGCCTGGCCGCCGCGTTCAAGCAGCGCGGGCTGGCGTATACGCGCCAAAATCTCGCGCTCAAGGCGATTGAGGATTTCAATCGGGCCATTCGGTTAGAGCCGGATGAGGCGCTGCTTTATTATTGGCGCGGAATGCTTTACAATCGGCAGGGCGATTACACCAAAGCAGTCGGCGATTTCAACCAGGCGATTCGGCTGGCTCCCGGCAGCGTCGATTTCTTTGATCAGCGTGGTCAAGCCCACGCTCATCTGGGCAACTACCCGCAGGCCATTAGCGATTTCAGTCAGGCCGTGGCTTTGGACAGTAGCAAGGGGGCGCTCTACCTCAACCGAGCCAGAGCCTGTCTGGCCCAAGAAAATTACGCCCAAGCCGCCGTTGATCTTGATCGGGCGGTCGAACTGCTGCCGGATAACGTCCCCGCTTATGTACTGCGTGGTCAGGCGAACTTGCAACTGGGGCAGGTCGATCAAGCCCACCGTGACGCCGGTCAAGCGCTGGACTTGGAGCCCAAAAACGCTGAGGCGTTTGCTTTGCGCGGCGCGGTTTATGCCCGTCAGGCCAACTACAAACAAGCCGTCGCGGATTACAATCAGGCCATCGCGTTGAAACCGAAAATGAATCACTATCTTCAACGAGGGATAGCCCTGTATGAGCAGGGGCAATATCGGCCGGCTATCGAGGATTTTGACCGGGCCTTTGAATTGGTGTCCGGCGCATCGAACGGTACGTCCGATAAGGCGCTACTGTACAAATATCGCGGCCAGACCTACGCCGCGTTGGGCGACACGGAAAAAGCGGAGGCCGATCTGGATCAGGCCGCGGTGCTGCTACTCGATAATCCGATTCTGGACGCCACCCGCAAGAGCGGTCCGCTCGATGAGCAGGTCGGCGACATCTTCAGCCAGCGCGGTATGATCCATGCTCAACAGGGTCACTTTGAGCAGGCCATCGAAAGTTTTGATCAGGCCCTCAAGCTCAATCCACGCGACCGGCGGACGCTGTACCGGCGCGGGTTGGCCCACGCCGAACAAAATGATCTACGCCGGGCGGCGGCCGATTTTAATGAAGTGATTGTCCTTGATCCTCAGGCCGGGGACGCCTTTTACCAGCGCGGACGGGTCTATGCCCGGCAGGGCCAGCATGGTCACGCCCTGGAGGATTACAACCAAACCCTGTTACTCAAGCCGGGTCAGGCCGACGTGGTTTATCATAAGGCGCTGGCTTACACCGAACTGGGGCAGTTGGTCGAAGCGGTCGAGTCCTTCAACCTGGCGGCGCGGCTCGATCCGGCTAATGCCGGCGCATTCTATGGACGCGGCCGGGCGTATTTTGAGCAGGAAAACTTCGCTGCGGCTGAGGCGGACTTTAATCGGGCGCTCGACCTTACGCCCGATGATGAAATCCGGGTGCAGTGTTTGTATTACCGGGGCGTCATTTACTCGCGGCGCGGCGACCACGTTCAGGCGCTGGCTGATTTCAATGAAGCGATCGAGTTGGTTCCGGCTGACGCTCGGCTGCTTAACGAACGCGGCCGGGTGCATGCCGCGACCGAAGCCTACGAGCCGGCCATCGCCGATTTTGATCAGGCGCTGTCGCTAGCGCCGGAGATGATCGACGGTTACACTAATCGCGGGCTGGTGTACAGCCGTCAAAATAATTACAATCAGGCCATTGCTGATTATGATCGAGCTATCGCGCTGAGCGCTAAGAGTCAGGGTGACGAGAGCCGTCCGGAGCAGTCGCGGTTGTACCGCTATCGCGGGTTGGCTCATCTACGTACGGAAAATTACGCGGGGGCTGTCGATGACTTTAGCCGCTCGCTGCGGCTCCATCCGGCTGATGCCTTTACCTTGAACCAACGCGGTCTGGCTCAGGCTCGGCTGAAAAGCTATGCCAAGGCGCTGGACGATTTCGATGAGGCGCTGCGGCTCAATCCCAAGTACGCCGATGCGCTGGCCAATCGCGGCCAACTTTATTTGGAACAGAATGATCCGAGCCGAGCTATGCGCGATCTCAATCAGGCCATCCGGCTGCGTCCTCAGGGCGCAGACATTCTCTTCAACCGGGGCCGGGTCTATTTGATGCAGCGCCAATACCAGCGGGCCATCACCGATTTCAGCCAGTCGATTCAACTCGACCCGGATCAATGGGAAACCTACTATCGGCGCGGGCTGGCCTTGCTTTATCAAAATGAAGCCGCTCAGGCGATTGACGATTTCAAACGGGCGATGGCCCTCAATCCCAACGAGGCCGATCTCTGCCACAATTTGGGTCTGGCCTATGCCCATCTGGGCCAGTACACCGAGGCGTTGGAGAGTTACACTCAAGCGTTGGTCTTGCAACCGGATAACGTGGTGGTGCTGCAAAACCGGGCGCTAGTATTGGGCGCCCAGCATAAATATTCGGAGTCGCTGGCGGACTTTTCGCGGGTGGTCGAATTGGAACCGGATAACGGCGCCGCCTACAACTATCGCGGCAGCATCCACGCCAACAACCAGCAGTACCAGCAAGCCATCGACGATTTCACCAAAGCGATTATGCTCGACAATGAGGTGGCGACCTACTACCACAACCGGGGCATCATCTACATGCAGCAGGGCGCGACCAACGCCGCGATCGAGGATTTCAACGAGGCAATTCGACTCAGTCCCGATGACCCGGCAATTTACACCAACAGCGGCAACGCCTATTTCAAACAGGGTGATTATCTACAGGCCATCGAGGGTTACAACCAGGCTTTACAGCTCGATAACAATAACCCGGCCACGTACAAGAATCGCGGGTTGGCTTACAGCAAGCTGGGCAATCACCGACAAGCGGTCAAGGATTACACCCGCACCCTCTATCTCGATCCGGAAGATGTCGCGGCTTACAATGCCCGCGGCGAAGCCTACGATGCGCTGGGCGAGCACAACCTGGCCATCCAAGATTATGAGCAGGCCCTGGCCCACGACCCCGACAACACCGGCACGCTTTACAATCGCGCTTTGGCCTACTATGATGAAGGTAACTACGAGCAGGCGCTGCAAGATTTCAATCAGGCCATCACCATCGACCCCAACGATGCAGCGGCTTACCTCAATCGAGGCTTAACATTTTACAACCAAGGCAGCTATTCAAACGCGATGAAGGATTTTGATCGCGTCATCCAACTCGATCCCGATAATGCCGAGGCGGTCTATCATAAAGCCTGCGTCTTAGCTTTGTTGAACAATGATGACGCCAGCGTCAACTGGCTGACTCAGGCCATTGAGTTGGACGACGCCAAACGAGAGGCTGCTCAGAACAACCCCGATTTTGAAGGTCTGTGGTACAAGCCGGCCTTTCGGCGGCTGTTTGGCTACCAGTAGTATCTTCACAACCAGTTTCTTGTATTTTGGGCAAGAAAATTAGACAAGATTTACAAGTTAACAGGATTAAAATAAATTTTTAAACATCTTGTAAATCTTGCCGAAGGTTCTGTCTAAAAACCTTTTTAGTTCCGGCTTGTCCGGGTTATGGATTTAGCACTGTGAGTTCAAAAGAATCTGCTTCTAATAACCAGTTATTTGTTCGCCAATTCATGTCCGACTTCTTTCACATGGGCGCGGTTCTGCCCAGTTCTCGCTATTTGGGGCAGGCCGGCGCGGCTTACCTGGCTCAAAAACAGGGGCGGGTCGATGTGCTGGAGGTTGGTTCCGGTACAGGCTCGTTTACCCGCGAGATTGTACCGCTACTGGACGTCGGCGACAGGTTGGATATGGTTGAAATCAATACCGATCTGATCGCCTATCTACGCCGGCGGTTTGAGACCGAGCCGGCCTTTCAATTGAAACCGGGTGTGACGGCCAACTTTATCAACAGCGACGTGCGGGGGCTGGCGGGTCGTTTTACTTATGACTATATCGTCTTTAGCCTGCCGCTAACTAATTTTCCTCCGGAGATGGTACAGTCGATTCTGAGCTTGATGATCGAACGGCTGAAGCCGGGCGGAGTCTTCAGTTACGTCAAATATGCTTTCATCAGCCGTTTCAAGTACCTCTTTGGCGGAGCCGCGACGCAATCGGCGATGAGGCAAAATCAGGAGACTATTGGTTCGTTTGCTGATTTGTATCAAATTGAGCAGCGATTGGTCTGGCTTAACGTGCCGCCGGCTTGGACGTTTTATTGGCAAAAACCGGATGTTAATTGACAATTAAGGTTAAACCGGGAAAATTAACATTTATGAAGGTCATTTAACTTGAGGAGGTTACTTTGCCTAGACAACTTACCAGAGTTATTCCTAGTATTGCCACCCTAACGTCACTCGCCTGTGGAGTCGTGGCGATTATGGTGCTGCCTGACGGTAATTTTCTGCTGGCCGCCCTGCTCATTATGATAGGTTCAGTGCTGGATGTACTTGACGGCCAATTGGCGGTTCGGCTGAATGCGGTCAGCGATATCGGCAAAGAGCTTGACTCGCTGGCCGATGTGGTTACCTTCGGCGTGGCCCCGACGATGCTCATCTATCATCTGCTGCTAATTGTGGGGGTCGATCGGCCCGTGGCCATTTTAAGTTCGCTGGCTTTTGTGATGGCCGGGGCGCTGCGATTGGCTCGATTTAACACCATTACGTCAGATCGAAACGCCTTTTTTACTGGAATGCCTATTCCCATGGGCAGTGCTTTGCTCATCACGGCCAGCTTTTGGCAGCATTGGGTGATCAATATCTGGTGGACCATCGCCGTGATCACCGTCAGTTATCTAATGGTCAGTAATTTCCCTTATCCGAAAAGTAAACACGTGCTGGCCCTGCCGGCCAAAGCATGGATCGCGCTGGGAGGATTTGTGCTGTTGTGCTGGTTGATCGCCGGCTGGCAAGCGGTTCCCTTTGCGGTGTTCTTGCTTTATGCGTTTGTCGGACCCGTGATTTGGTTTTATCGCTCGCCGTGGCGAAATCTTATAGAGAAGGCTTTAAAATAAATGCTTACAGGTATTAAACCCGCCTGGCGCGAGGTAAGAAGTCTGGTGCTGGGCTTGGGTACAGCCAGTCTGCTGGCTTTGTCGCGCCGTCAGATGAAGATTTTTTTGTTATCGACCGGTGTATTAAGTTGGATTTTTTATTTCTTCCGGGATCCGAATCGAGAGCCGCCGTCTACATCCGAGGAGTGGATTTTAGCCCCGGCTGACGGCAAAATTACCGACATCGAGTTGATTCACGAAGGGGAGTATTTTAGAAGCTCGGTTCGGCGGATCAGCCTGTTTCTGAGTTTGTTCGATGTCCACGTGCAGCGTGCGCCTTACCAGGGGGCCGTTAAATTTCTTCAATATCAGCCCGGTGAGTTCGCGCCGGCCTTTTTAAGTGATACGCACCAGAACGAGTGCAATTTGGTGGTACTCTCAACGCCCTACGGGGCGATTGGCGTCAAACAAATTGCCGGCATTTTGGCGCGTCGTATTGTTTGTTGGCCCGAAGTAGGTGATGAATTGAAACGGGGCGAACGCTTTGGGCTGATCAAATTCGGCAGCCGGGTCGATCTGCTGCTGCCGGTCAATGTTGAGGTGTTGGTCTCGGTCGGTGATCAGATTTACGGGGGACAAACGATTGTCGCTCGTTGGCCGGAGCGCCCCCGTGAGTAAGGTCGATGTTTTGCCAACAAATGTTTGGGATTTTTGACAATTTTTGGGTGACAGCTATAATTAAGGGTCGTGTGTGACCAGATCACCGGGTCACACTTGTTTTTTGTTTAACGAGCTTACCCCACTTAATTCTGGAGATCGTAAGATGTATGCAGTCATAGAAAGCGGTAGTAAACAGTATCGTGTCGCCGAAGGCGACGTTATTAATGTTGAAAAACTTCCCGTAGAAGTAGGCGAAACGGTTGAGTTTGATCGAATTTTGATGGTGTCGAGTGATTCAGGCCCGTCTATCGGCACGCCCACGGTTGATGGGGCGACAGTAACCGCCACCGTCACCAATCACGGGCGCGGTAAAAAAATCATCGTCTACAAACATAGAAAAAATTACCACAAGAAACAAGGGCATCGACAAGATTACACCAGCCTGAAAATTGAAAAAATATCCGTTTAATAGCTAAATTGATAGGAGGGCAAAATGGCTCACAAAAAAGGGGGCGGTTCAAGCCGCAACGGTCGAGATAGTAATAGCCAACGCCTTGGTGTGAAAAAATTCGGCGGCGAAGCCGTCCGTCCCGGTAATATTATTGTACGGCAGCGTGGCACCAAGTTTCATCCCGGCGCAAATGTTGGCTTGGGTAATGATTATACTATTTACGCTACGATTGATGGGTATGTAAAATTTGAGCATGCCCCCAACGGCAAAAAGCGGATTAGCGTTTACCCTGAAGCCAGTTAAGCGACAGCGCCGGTTTCGTAACATTTTTTAGAGGACTTAAATCATGAAAAAAGATATTCATCCAAAATGGTATCCCAATGCTAAAGTGATCTGCAACGGCGAAGTCGTGATGGAAGTGGGATCAACGCAACCCGAACTGCGGGTTGACGTCTGGTCCGGTAACCACCCGTTCTACACCGGTGAGCAGCGCATTATCGACAGCGGCGGGCAGGTTGAGCGATTTATGAATCGCTTGAGCAGCTACAGTAAAGCTCAAGAAGATGCCACTAAGCGTCAAAAGAAAGCTACACAAAAAGCCGAACAGCGTTTTGCTAAGCAACAACTGGCCGCGCTCGACTTGAATGATCGGGTTTCGCAAATTCTGCTCGATAATAACATTGTCACCGTTGGCGATTTAGCCACCCGGCTGGAAAAAAATGTTGACAGTTTACTGGCTATCGAGGGGTTAAATCAGCAAGCGCTTGATGATGCCAAGAAAGTGCTTGATAAAGCTAAGGTTGCTTTTTTGGCTCGCGTATAGCCATTTATCTGATTGTTGAGGGTATACTGAACATACCCAATCTGTATGTAAAATTTTGGGCAGACTGAAGCGAGTCTGCCTATTTTTTTGGAGGCAGAGGAGTGTATTACGGTTACAACGGCGGTTGGATAGAGCTAATCTGTGGCAGCATGTTTAGCGGCAAAACCGAGGAACTAATCCGCCGGTTGATCAGAGCCGAAATCGCCAAACAAAAAGTCCAAGTCTTTAAACCCCAACTCGATCAAAGATACAAAGCCGGTAAAGTAAGCTCCCACCGGGGTAATCATTTTGAGGCAACCGTCGTCGAGAGCGCCGACGAAATTTTTTCATTGGTTGACCCCGATACCAATGTCGTCGGCATTGATGAAGTGCAGTTCTTTGATTGGCGCATTGCCGAACTGTGCGAGTCCTTAGCCGATAGCAACCGGCGCGTCCTCTTAGCCGGGCTCGATCTTGATTTTCGGGGTGAGCCTTTCGGTCCGATGCCGCTTTTGCTGGCTCTGGCTGAGAATGTGACCAAACTTCAGGCTATCTGCATGGTCTGCGGCGCGTTGGCCAGCCGAACCCAACGATTGATCGATGGCCGGCCGGCTAATTATGACGATCCGGTCATTATGGTCGGGGCCAGCGAGGTGTATGAGGCTCGCTGCCGGATGCACCATCAGGTGCCGCGCACGGAGAAAGCCTGATGTCCCCGGCTGATACGCCGCATGTCCACGATCCGCTGCAACCTCACGCGCACGATCCTAACCCGGAGCCGCCTTCTCCTGATCCGTCCTTTGTTTTCATTGGACCCAACGAAGAGGACGCCCGAATAACCGTTGCGGATCTTCAACGACTGCCGCTGACCTCAATCCCCAACTGCTACATTGTCAGTACCGGTCACGGTACAAGCGGTCCGTTTACCTTTGGGGGCGTTACTCTTCTCGATTTCATTCAAAGCCAAATTCCGCCAACTGCTCAATGGTCGCAAGTTGAGGTCATCAGCGCCGATGGTTTCGGTAATCGGGTTTCTATCGAAGAACTGCTCGAACCGGACCCGGCCGGACCGACTCTTCTAAGCTATATGATGGATGGTCAAGCGATGACGCGCCAACAGGGCCTTATCCGGATGATTGTCCCTAGCGAAAAAGATGACGCCCTACGGCAGGTTAAATGGGTAGGTAAGATTGTAGTGAAGTAGAGATTGGAGATGGGGAGATTAGAGAAATGTTTATAATCCGAGTATCACCATGTCGATAGAATCTTCTTCTGAACCCAAGCGTATCATTTTGTTAATGCGCAATAGCACCTATCGGGGGCAAGCGTTTTACGAAGCCGCCAAAAAGCTGGAAATTGACGTTATCACCGGCTTGGATATCCATCCTGACCTGGCCGACTATTGGAAAGTGCCGCTAGCTCTCCAATTCGATCAGCCCGATGAGGCGGTCCGTGAGATTGTTGAGTTCACCCGCCAAAAACCGGTGCAAGCGGTACTGTCGGTCGATGACAGCGCTTCGCTGATCGCGGCTAAAGCCAGCGAAGCCCTGGGACTGATTCACAACTCCAGCGAGTCGGCGTTGGCGGCGCGCAATAAATACCACATGCGGCGCATGTTTGCCGAAGGGGGTGTTTCGTCGCCTCAATTCAGACTGTTCGAGATGACCGACGACCCCCATCGAGTAGCCGCCGAGGTGACTTTTCCTTGTGTGGTCAAACCGCTGCTGCTCTCTGGCAGTCGTGGCGTAATGCGAGCTAACACGCCGGCTGAGTTGGTCGATGCCTTCCATCGGTTGAGTCGAATGCTGACCGGGCTGAACCGGGTGCCGGGTTCGACACAGATTTTGGTTGAGGATTACATTCCCGGCGTTGAAGTGGCTTTGGAAGGTGTCATCGACCAAGGCGAACTGAAAGTTCTGGCCTTATTCGACAAGCCTGATCCGCTCGATGGCCCCTTCTTCGAAGAGACAATTTACGTCACCCCCTCGCGATTGCCGAATGAAGTCCAGGCCGCGATTGCCGACTGCGCCGGTCAAGCGGCAGCAGCTTTGGGATTACGCTTCGGCCCGGTACATGCCGAGCTACGCGTCAACGACGCCGGCCCGTGGCTGGTCGAGATGGCCGGTCGATCGATTGGCGGGCTTTGCTCGCGGACGCTGCGTTTTGGTCTCAATAATATGGCTCTGGAGGAGTTGATTTTACGCCAGGCGGTCGGCCTGGAGATCGATTCGTTTAGCCGGGCCACGGAAGCGAGCGGGGTGATGATGATCCCGATTCCAATGGCCGGGATCTTGAAAGCCGTGACGGGCGTCGAGGCCGCCGGTCAGGTGCCGGGCATCGAGTCGGTGGAGATTACGGCCAAACTCAACCAACCGCTCACCCCACTGCCGGAGGGCGACAGCTATCTCGGCTTTATTTTTGCCAGGGGAGAAACGCCAGGCGCGGTGGAAACGGCTTTACGCCAGGCTCACCAGCAGCTCGATTTCACCATCCAGGAACTGCTGCCGGTGATTTAGGGGAGATTGGAAATTGGAGATTGGGCGATAAGGAGATTACCAAAGTCCAATCTCCTTATCGCCTTATCTTCCAATCTCCTATTACTTCCTTGAAGGGCCGCCGCCTTTGCCGCCAGCAGCGCCTGGTGAATCGTCGGGAGTCCAGCCGTCCGGCATTTGGGCGTCCTCGCCAAAAAAGAACTCTTCCATCTGCTCCACCAGAAATTTGCGATGGTTGGGGTCGGCTAAAACCAAACCGTAATGATTGATCAACAGGACTTGATGTTCCACCCACATTTGCCAGGCTTGCTGGGAAATATTATCGTAGATGCGATCCCCCATTTCCCCAGGGAAGGGTGGTTTTTCCAAACCGGGGAGTTCTTGACCTATTTTGACACATTGGACCATTCGAGGCATTTTGTTCTCTCTCATTTATTAGATTTCGCTGCCAAATAAACAAGTAACGTCATCTTGTTACTATAGAGAATCTCAATTCGAAAGTCAAAAATTGGTGACTCCTTGTGATACGTATTTTGTTTTTTGGAATGACCGGCCGCTTTTCGATACCGCCGTTCGAACAACTGCTCAATTTGGGGGTTGATCTATGCGGCGTCATCGTCCCAGCCGCGCTGCCCCATTCAAGTGATGAGCCCCAACCGGTCATCGCCCCGCCCCCTCCTCCAACCGATTTGCCTCTGGTCGATCCCTACCTGGCGCCTAATATTATTCACCGGGCCTGGGCTAACGATCTGCCTGTTTGGGAGGTCGGCTCATTGTCCACGCCAGGAACGTTGGACCTGCTGCGCGGCCTCCAACCTGATCTGATCGTCGTCGCTTGCTTCCCGTTTGTCTTCCCCTCGGCTCTGCTGTCCCTACCTCGCTATGGCTGTCTGAATTTGCACCCGTCGCTTCTGCCCGCCTATCGAGGCCCGGCCCCCCTGTTTTGGATCGCCCGCCAAGATGAACGCTTCACGGGCGTTACCCTTCATCTTATGGCTGAAGCGCTCGATAGCGGCGACATCGTGGCCCAGACCCGCTTCGAACGGCCTGAGGGCATCTCCGAGGCCGAGTTGGAGCAGCGCTGCGCCATTGAGGGATCGAACTTGCTGGCCGATGTCATCGAGCGGCTCAAACGGGGCCAATCGTTGCCCCGTCGGCCGCAAATCGAAGCCGAGGCCAGCTATTTCCCCTCGCCGTCCGGCCTCGATTTTCAAATACCCATCGTCTGGTCGGCTCAACGAGCCTTCAATTTTGTCCGGGGCGCTGAGGAATGGCCGTTGTTTATTTCAGTTGGGGGTACAGATTTTTTTATTCGTGAGGGCGTATCTTACCGCCAAGACCAAATCTTGGGACAACCTTATAAACTCATCGGGTCTGATCTATGGGTCCAATTCCAGCCGGGTGTCCTCCGGGCTAACATTCGATCTCAAAATCGAGCTTCATAGCAATATAGCTTTCCTAGCCACCTCGATAAAAGCGTAACTGTCGAATTCACCCTTATCAATAAAATCTACAATGCGATAATTATGTAACATTTGTTTGGCGTCGGTGGGTATGGGATAGCCCGTAAGAATGATCAGGCGGCAATTCGCGTTGTTTTGACTCGCTCGAAAGGCTTGGATTAACTCGACTCCCAACAAATGGAGGCTTTTCGGGGCGTAAGGATCTCTGACCAGCGATAAATCGACCGTGGCCAAATGGTAAGTTTGAGAATTGATGTACCCCAGCGCCGCCTCATAGTTGGCGGCGACATCTATCTGGACGCCGTTGCCCAATCGCTCCAATATTTCCGGTAACTTTTTCTGCCAGTTTTGATGATCGTCAATCACCAAAATTCTTGTTTCGGGCATATAGTCCTCATAGATCTAACTGCTCAACCACCAGACTCGCGCTTAGTAGCGCATGTTCCCGCTGCTCCGGCATGAGCGTCGATAAACGAACGTGATAGAATGCTTGGTATAAGGCGGCGATATGATATTCACTAAAATCATCGCTGGGATTCTGAGCGACCATCCGGCGGGCAATTCGACGTAAATGGAGCGAAATGGCATAGGCCTTAGCCAGGGCCGGGTTATCGGTGGTGAAATCGTCCGTCATCTGCTCGAGTTGGCTAAAGCGTTGGATGCGGCTTAAACACTCTTCCATCGCCAGCCGTTCAGCCAATGAGGCTTCACCGGCCTGTAATAATTGAAAGCGAACCACGGCATCCAAGTTGGCGACATCACGCAGAATGTGGCTGGGTTTCGTATGCCGGAAATCGATGAGCCACACCTGGCCGACCTGATCGACCAAAAGATTATTGCCGTTAAGGTCGCCGTGGGTGGTGCAGATATAGGTCGGCCGAACCAGATGCTTGCCCATTAAAGTCGCCACCGGATCTTTGAATGAGCGATCATCGTTAAGCTGCTTGAATTGAAGGCGATCCGTCACCTCGACCGATTTGAGTTCACTGTGGATTATCTGCTTTAATCGCTCCAACGTAAACCCCATAGACGTCTCATAATCGGCATTCAAATATTGGGGCTGCAATCTGCCGGGATTGGCATACCAAGCCCCACATGTGTCGCGAAAGAGATTATTGATCACGTTTTTGATGTCAGGTATGGAAGCGTGCTGGTAGAAATCGCCGAAATGCTCTTGGTCGCCTTTCGCGCCCAGCAGCGAGTAAACGATGCCGCCGAGGCGTGCTGTTCGCTGCAAATTCAAGGCGGCTGTGCGTCGACCGCCGCCGACAAACGGCTGCACATGGGACTGGAAATTTCGATATTCCTCATCGATCTTGCGGACATCGCCGAATTTGACAATGACCGCCTGCCCGCCGCCGCCTTTAAAGAAAGGCTCTATTCGAAGAACACCGGCGCCGCTGTGACCGGGTCGCAGCGGTCTTGCAATAAGCTGTTCGGCCTGGTTGAAGAGGCGGCACAACAGGTCATCTAATTCCGTCGCCATTTGATCTTGGAGGGGGGTGTCAGGTTCAACTCGATATTGATTGACTTTGAGATCAACCACAACATCTTTAAGCCGGTAGCCGTTGTGCCAGTAAACGTTTAAGTCCAAATTAATGGGTATTTCCGTGGCGAAAACATGCTGCACTTGCTGGCGGAATTTGACGTTATCAAAGTTCTGCTTCTCCAAGAAGTCTGTAACCTTAAAGTTGCGAAAAGCTTCACGCATTTGTTCTTTGGTTCCATAACCGGATAACATCATGATGGCCACCGATGTTCCCAGCAGCGCATTTAACTCATCGAGTAACGACATCCCCTCCGTATTGGTCTGATCGGTTTCATCCAAGCGGATATCCAGGATAACGAGATGGTAGAAGTTGGCTTGCAGACATTGGCGAGCTTGGGCTGAGGTAGAGACCGTGTCAACCAGGAACCCGTCTCTTTGTAAATTTTCACTGAGTACTTCTTGCCATCGGGGCCGATCTTCAACGACTAAAATGCGTCCTGTACGTTTTTCCATGAATTCATCACCTCTCGTTGCCTTGATTCGTAGCTGTCAACAGGTTGGGCGCTTTGAAACGCCGTTTCAATGATATTGACTAAATGCTTTTGGGTATAGGGTTTATCGGTTACATCCTCCGCGCCGGCTAAAAAGACGCGGCGCATTTCGCCCCAGGGAATTGAGGTCGATAGGACGACCACGGTTAAATTTTTGGTTAACAGCCGTTCAACCAAAATGAGTTCGGCGCTCGTAATATGGCTACAACTCAGAAGAACCAGATCAGGTTCCTGACCCGGTTGAATTTGGTCTACCGGGTAGTCATAGCCGGCGAACGTCTCGATCTCATAGTCAGAGGTTTGGAGCATCTCGGCAATGCGTCTGCGCCAGTCCTCCTGGTAATCAATAATGAGTATCTTGCGAGGTTTCATAGCTCACCTCTAAACTGGGCATCTGCTCTAAGAAAGCGTAAAGTAAACGTGGTGCCTTGTTCGGGCTGGCTTTCTTTCAAAATCAGGTCGCCGCCGTTTTCAAGGGCAACGCGGCGAGCGCTCCATAAACCAAACCCCGTACTATTCTTGGTTGAGAACAGTAGATCAAAAATTCGGTCTTGCTTTTCCAGAGGAATGCCGATACCGGTATCGATGACGTTGACTTCGACATAACGCATGGTTTTGTGCGTCTGCAACGTGATCTTGCCGCCGTCGGGCATCGACTCGATGGCATTCATAAACAAGTTGCGAAAAATGTCGGCCACTTGTTTGGGAACGGCATAAATTTCAATTGCTTCATCAATTTCCTTGAATTCAAAATGAACCTGCGCCTTGGCCGCATGGGCGGAGACGGCCTTCATGGATTCGTGTAGCAAAGTACTGACAGGAACCTCAGCCGGATCAACATCAACCTCTTTGGTCAGCGCCTGTTTAAGATCGCCGCTCAAGGTTAACACCTGCTGAACATCATGCACGATGTTTTGGAGGTTGGTATCAATAGTGGGATTGATATCTTCCAATCCGTCCAGCTCTTCGCGGATATCGTTAACGTAGGAGCGAACCAGCCCCAAATCATTGCTCAGCCGGTGGGCCAGTTCAAAAGCTTGCTGGCCGATTGAACCCATAACTTCCGCCGTCATCGCCCGATGTTCGGCCGCCTGTTGGGCCGCCGTGGCTTCCAACCGTTGAATGGCGGTGGCTAACTGCTGGGCTAATCCCTCAACCAATTTGATATCATCGTCGCCAAAGCGGTTGGTTCGGCCATAGGTGAGCGCTAGCGTGCCATAAAGTTTTCCTTCTATTTTTATGGGAGTACTAATGGACGACGCCGTCTTGGGATCGGTGGGGGTTAGTCCGGCTGCCTCGAGTGGCGGCGCTTTTACATCTAAGACGGTCAGAGTTTGCATATTACGAGCTACCCAGGCCGCAAAATAAGGGTCAGACAACCCTACCCGACTCACCGGCGAAGACTGTTCCCAGCGAGCCGTATGAACGACAACCAAATCTTCAGTTTCGTGATCGTAGCGCCGAATGACCACCTGGCTTTTGGTATGCTTTTCGGCAATGCGGGCCACGATATCGAAGACTTCTTCCAGTTTCTCGATGTCGGCAATCTCGCCCAACTTTTGCGATGCTTCGTGCAACAGCCGAAAGCGGGTCTCCCGCCGGGTGGCGGTGGCATAGGCCCGGGCATTTTGGATCGCGATTACGGCTTGGCCGGCAAACAGTTCCAGCAGATCGACGTCGTCAACATCAAAGGCGTTAAGGCGAGGACTTTCCAGATTGAGTACGCCCACCAATTTATTCTGGTTCGATAAGATGGGCACCGCCACCTCACAGTGGATGTCAGGGGCGCCTTGATAGTAAGGATCGTTTTGAGCGTCGCCGTGCGTCAGATAAAATCGTTTTGTTTCGGCCACATGAGCGACAATGCCCTGCTTGGCTCTGGAGCCGTCGAAATGTTTGATCGATAGCTCGCGCTGCGGTCCTTCTCGATGCGACCGGTAAATGTCATCCGCCTGGCCGTCATTGTAAAGATGCAAACTGACCCCTTCCGCCTTGGACAGAATGGCGGCATTTTTTAGGATAGTCCGCATTACATGTTCGGGGTCCTCCAATTGGCCGATGATTTCTTTGGCCACATTGTGCAGGGCCTGCAATTTGGCTTTCCCCTCTTTGGCCTCGCGATACCCTTCTGAGCTTTTTAGCGTAATCACCGCCAAATCGGCGAATTCTTGGAGCAGTTGTTCGTCGCCCGGCGTGAAATGGTTGGGTTCCGGACTTTCGATGTTGATGACGCCTCGCAACCGGTGGCCTTCGATCAGCGGAATCGCCAACTCGGATCGAATCCCCGGAATAAAGGGCAGGTGGATGGATTTCCACGGCAGCTTGGAAATATCGCCCACGTTGAGCATTTGTTTGTTACTGGCTACCCAGCCGGTAATGCCTTCGTGCAGCCCGTGACGCCGGCCTCGCAGCGACTCGGTCACGCCCCGTTCCGCCGCCATCCATAGGTCGCCGCGCTGGGGATCGTACAGCATAAGCGTGCCTACCTCAGATTTGGTGATCTCCAGGGCCTGATCGAGGATAAATTCGAAAATTCGGGTCGAGTCCAATTGGCCAATAATCTTTTGGCTTATTTTGTTTAAGGCTTTTCGCTCTTCGGCTAAATGTTTTTGCTGTTCGTACGCCTGGGCATTGCGGATGGCCAGCACCACCTGACCGGCCAGCGTTACCAAAAATTCCTGATCGGCCTGGCTAAAGGCGGCTTCAGTGGTGCTCTCGAAATTGATGATGCCGGTCACCTCGTCATCAAAAAGCAGGGGAACATCTAGTTCCGAAAGGATGTCGTGGGTGCCTTCGATGTAAACTTCACGCCAGTTGGGATCGCGCCGGACATTGTCAACGCGAACCGGTCGCTTCGACTCAAAAACCCAGCGGGTGATTCCTTTTTCGTCGTCAAGCGAAATTATTTTGGCCGGCGACACCCCGTTGCCATTGGTGGTGATGACTGCCTGGCGATCCAGCACGTTGGTGTGAGGATGGTATAAAAAGATGGCTGCTTTATCGGCCGGGATATGGCGGGTGGTTAGATTGAGGATCGTCTGCAAAATTTCTTGCAGGTTGAGAGTTTGACTGATTTTGCTGTCGATGTCTTGTAAGATTTTTAGCTCTTTAGTCCGGCGCAAATGAAGTTGTTCAAACTCCCACGCGGTTTTGATAGCGATAGCGGCATAGTTGGTTAGCCCGTGAATGAGTAGTTGCCGGTCAAGGTCAAAGGCCACCTCCCGGCGGAAGGCGATAAATAGTACCCCTACCACTTCGTGAAGCATCCGCAGCGGGACGGCAACCATGGATTGAATTTGCTCGTGAGTAAGGAATTTGTCATTGAGGCCGTTCTCAGACGGGAGCATTTTGAGAAAATCGGGCCGGGTTTGGGCAAAAACGGGGTCGGTTTGGGCTAGAACAGCCGCAGCCGCCTGGCCAAGAGATGATGAGGCAAAGGAAGCCGAGTTCGGTTTGAGACATTGCCCCGCGATGACTACCGGCTCTATGAATTGCGCCTCGCTGGGGTGGTACGGATACAGGATGACCAGATCCGCCTCAAGTGAATTTCGGATTTGATCGACGATGTTTTGTAAAATGTCCGGTGAGTCGAGCGGCTGCGTTAGGTGTTGCCCCACCTCATTCAACTGGTGTAACAGTTCCAGTAATTGGTTGCCTTGTTGAGTCCTCATGGTTTGCCCCTGGGTTTAATACAAAATGCGTATTCAACACGATTGTTGAATCTACCTTGAGTCATAGTACTCCCCTCCTTGCTTATTATATTGTGGCATGTAACCGGTGACTTAATTATACAGCAGGCCTTGGTAGCCAAGCCTGACAACTTTCTGGCAAAACAGTATCAAAGTTATGTCAGCATGGTTTGAAAAGCTGATAGGCAAGGTTTATGGAGGGGATTTTGCAAACGAATATACCCTGAGCCTGATATGGAACTCTCCGTCCCCTGACGGCAAACGGCCGACTGTTGACTGCCAAGTTTCGAACGGTCCTGTTTTTCGGTGGTCTGCGGTCGGCTAGCGGCGGTCTATCCGATTTGATACGAGGTTGAATTTTTGAGTTAGGGGGCCAGCGACAAGGTTGTCAATTCCACCGCATTATCCGGCTGCGGCTGCCCGTCAACCATTGCCGGCAGCCGTTCACCCGAGGCGGGATCGTACATGCCGATCAGCAGGCGATAGTCGCCGGACGGTGCGCCGTCGCGCAGCGTGAGTTGGTAGCGATCCACCACGCGATCTTGCTCGATCCAGGCACTGGTCGGATAGCGGCCGGCTTGAGGGGGATTGTCCCACTGCGCCCACACTTGCCCATCGGGGCCGATCAGTTGGGTGAAGATGGTGTAATCCGTGTCGAGTTTGGCCGTCGATTGCCAGTATAACGCCAGCGAAACGGTTTTGGGTGAATCCGAAAAGTTCGGATTTACCTCAAAGCCGGTGAGTGCGATAGCCTCGCCAATTTGCGCCTTAAACGGATTGGCCGGGGCGGCGTCGTGAGCCGGATCGAGCAGGCGAATGGTTAAGGGGTAGAGCGCGTTGCCTAACGGTCCCGTTTCATCCATCGGCGGTAAAATTTCATAACCATCCGGCAGCGTCTCATCTTGATGTAGCAAACTAACCTCTAGCCGGTACAACCCAGGCAGCGCGTCCGGGTTCAGCCGGAGGGGGTAGGTTTCCTCGACCACCTCGCCGGGTACCCACAGTACATTCGGATAGCGGTCGCCGAGCGTTGCCACCCGTTCCCCGCCGACATTGAAATCTTTGTCCAATAATTTAAGCGCGATGACGAGTGGATCGGCCATCCAGCGGCGGGCTTGCCAGCGGATGGTGATGGGGAGTTGGAGAGTTGGGGTGTTTATGGAGTTTATGGAGTTGGGGAGTTTTTAGGTTAACGAAAGGGCGGATTGGGCGATAGGATCACTGTTGGGGAGTTGAATTTGGAGTGGGGTCAGGGTTTGGCTGAAGGTGAGGGTGGTGGTGATGGGGGCAAAGACGCGATCACGGTTCGAGACGGTTATCGGGGGAGGAATGAGTTGGGGGTGGATTGGTAAATGCCGTTGGCTAATGTAGGCGAGACAACAAAATGGGATAGATGGGCAAAGTGTGCTGGCCCGTCATCGCACGGCAGGTGAGTGGCGTCTCGAATTGGGGCAGCGGCGGCCAGGTATGGTTGGCTGACTGAAAGATAGGCGGATCGGTTTGGTCTGTGGCGTAGGTGATGACGCTGAGGGTTTGACCTAAGTTGACATCGGTTGGCGTGGTCAGGCGTTGATCGGCCCACCACAGGTCGATAGTCTGAGGCCGATTGGTCAGAAGGGAGTCGGTCGGGGTGATAGTGATTTGTGGTTCAGAAAAGGTCTGGGATAGTACCGGGCTGCCGGTTGGGATGGGCGTAGGACTGGTGGGCTCGAGCGGCCACACGTCGAGGTGGAGGTGTAGCTGGCCGGGGTGAGCCGGTAGCAGACCGGTATCGGAATGAACACCGTGTCGATCAGCGTGTCGCCGGCTTCCCAGCGCGAGTCGGGTAGCGACCGTCGGCGAATTGGCCGCGCCAGCAGCCTACCGGCCGAGCCTGGTCATCGTGCAGGCAGACTGAGACAAAATAATCCTGTTGCGCTTCTTTCTCCGCGTGCCAATAGAGGCTGACCGGCAGCGCCTCGCCCGCCGAAACCGTCGGCTCGACTTCAAACCCCAGGAATGCCAGTCCATCGGCCAATTCCAGGTCAAACCGTTGGGACGTCGGAGGCTGAACCGATGCCGTCGTGACCGGCAGCGTCTCATATTTGGGCAGAATAAAATTAGCCGGTTGTAAGCTGATCAAGGCCGGCGCAACAAAAAAAATAATGACCAATAACCCACCTACGATCGGCCAGAAAATAGGCTTTAAATACGCTCTACGTCCCACGGAATACGAAAAAAGATGATGCAGTCCAACCGAACCATAGTAGGCAATGACCGGCAGCGCCGGAAATAGATGCCGCCCCTGACCGGTGTCGATGGTGGCGCTGAGGATGTAGCGCGCCAAAACGACCACCAAGAAAAGCGACAGGTGAAGGAGTAAGAGGGCGTCAATGATGCGCTGCGACCTACGAGGTGTGGAATTTAGCTGGTGATTATTTGAGGCGGAGTCGTTCGAGTAAAACCAGTTTTTATGGATTAACCCGACGATAGCGATCAGGCTAAAGATGGCAAAAAGCGCGTAAACCCAGATGGGTGCGAAAACACGCATCCAGCCGTACTCAAACCAGAACGAACGGAAGAGCAGGCCGAACCACGCCGGCAGAGTGTACGTTGCGGCAACCGGGCGCACCGATTGGCCGGACAGCAACCCAACCAACCCCTCGGTGATCTGCGGCTCTCCCAGCGAGGCGGCCAGGCCGGGGATGAGGCCGAGTTCATCAATGCGATTGAAGCGGAGGATGATGAAGCTGAACCAGAGGCCGGCAGTGATAAAAAGAGCGATGCTGAAGGCAAGCAGGGCGCGGGATGTGGGATGTGGGGTGTGGGACGTGGATTTTTTGTGGAAGGCGAACCAGAGCGTGAAGAGGATTTCGGGAATGAGGATGAGGGAGAAATATTTGGTGACCAGCGTTAGGCCGAACAGTGCGCCGAACAGCGCCATAATTTTGGGTGTAGGTGGCTGATCGCGTTGCAGAATGATCACTTGAATCAGCAGCAGCAGCGCGGTCAGCGCGAAGACTAAATTGTCGTCGTTGATGACGGCGCTGCTGATGACGAACCGGGGCAGAAAGGCGACCAACGCCGCCGCGCCGAGGGCCACCGTGGGGGTGTCCGGTCTCAAGCGGTAGGCCAGGGCATAGGTGGCGATGATCGTCACCCAAGCCATCGGCAGCGACAGGAGCCGCACCAGATGCCAGGCCAGCACTTGTCCCCGCCAGGGCCACGTCTCATCGAGCGTGTGCAGCACGTGATTGATGCCCAGGCCGTCCGTGGGGATGTACCGTTCAGGCCGGGCGTCGACGCGGCGAATGTCGGGCAGGCTGTCTTCACCAACTAGGGCGATGGGCCAGGCGGTGAGCCAGTAGTAGAGTGGGGCCAAGCCGCCTTTGAACCCGGCCTCACGCCGTTCGGCCTCGGTCAGCGGCGGGTGACCGGTTTGGGCCACGAAGCGGTGATACTGGAAGTGGTCGGTTTCGTCATCGGCCTCGCCGATGGGCAGTAGCACGGAATTGTAGACGGTCAGGATCGTGAAGATGACCAGAATGATGAGTAAGCCAACGTGTCTCATTCGGTTACTCGTAGTTGGCCGACGTGAACGGCATAGTCCGGCAGGGGGCCGTCGGGACCGAGGGCGGGCAGCCGTTCGCCGGTAGCCGGATTGTAGAGGCCGGCGATTAGATCGTAGGTACCCGGCGACAATACTGATGGATCAAGGGAGTGGGCGTCGACGATGACCTCGCCGGGACTCCACAGCGAGGTTGGATAGTTGCCCTGAACCGGCGGGCCGTCGAAGCCGGTGGCGTAGTCGCCGGTGGCGGCATTCCAGGCTTGGATAAAAACGGTGTAGTCGGTCTCGAAGTCGCTTTCGACCTGCCAGTTGAGGGTCAGTTCCTGTTGGTCTTCAGCCAGATGGTAGCTGAGCAACCGGGCTTTGTCGATAAACTCAACCGGTGCGGTTTGCTGCGGCGGATCGGGCCATTGCCAGGGTACGAGTTTGGCGGCGGCGATGATCGGCTCGATCGGTTCACCGGCCGCGTTGACCGCCGGGCGACCGGGCCGGCCCGGCTCGAAAAAGTCGTAAATGCCGGCGGCGATTTGCAGACGGGTGGGCGCGTGGTGGTATTCGGCGTCAGGGGTGACCGGGATGTGGTAGGTGTCGGCCACGATGTCGCCCGGCTTGAGCAGAGTAGTGGGCCACTGACCGCCGCCGGGATAGGTATCGATCTGGCCGACGACCTGGCGCTCGCGGCCCAGCAGATGCACGAAAATGCTGTAGTCGAGGTCGGTTGGCTTGAGAATTTGCCAGTAAAGGGTCAAATCGACCGTCTCAGCCGGGCGAACGGTTGGCGTATGCAGTTGGTAGCCGATCATCTCTACCGCGTTATCGTAGGTAAAGTTGACCGGCTGAATTCCCTCCGGTATATCGGTCTGAGTTAAGATGGGTGGTTTCGCATAGGCAGGAGCTATGTAAACGAAGGGGGTGATTGCGGCGAACAGAAAAAGGCCAACCGCCATCGTTCCGGCGACCCCGTTTCTTATTCGCTCGGATGGCAGCCACCAGGTTAATCCATGCATCCCCAGGGCCGAGATCGCGGCGATGGCCGGGTAGAGCAGTCGTCCCTGTCCGGCAGGTTGGGTCAGGTTCCAGACGATGAAGCCGGCGACCATAATGGCCGACCAACTGAGGAGAATGAGAAAGGTGGGCGTTGATAGAGTTTGTAGAGTTGATGGAGTTGATGGAGTTGATGGAGTTTGTGGAGTTAATGGCGTTGGAGCGTTGGACGGGGTTTGAGGTGGGGATGGGGTGGCTGGCTTTTTGTTTTTCCACAATGAGATGGCAAAGTAGGGCAGGTAGGCCAGCAGGCCGATGAAGGCGATCAGGGAGAGCCAGTCGAGGAGAGTGTAGATCCAGTTGCTGACTAGGATGTTGACGCCGCCGAATAAGGCCCAGTAGGCGATACGAAAGCCTTCGAACTCGGCTTTGAGGGTGGTTAGGGTGGGCGTTTCGCGGCGCTGGCCGGCGGTTTCGCGCATAACTTGCAGAGCGAAGAGATCGCCGTTGTAAATCAAGGCGTTGCGCAGATAGAACCAGCCGGCGACGGCGAGGAAGACAGCGCCGAAGATGATACTCCAGACGATGAGATGGGAGATGGGAGATGGGGGGTTGGAGATTGGGGGTTGGGGGTTGGGGGTTGGAGATGGGGAGTTGGAGATTGGAGACTGGAGATTAGAGACTGGAGATGAGGTAGGGGGATTGGTGTTGGGTAGGTTGTTGGTTTTGTAGGCGACCCAGATGAAAAGTATGATGGCGAGGGGGAGGAGGCCGAGGGCGTAGAGTTTGCTTAACGCGCCGAGGCCAATCAGTAAGGCCAGCAGGGCGGCGAGGTAGGGCATACGGCGAGAGAGGGTGGTCGGGTCGGGCCGGTTGGCTTGTTCGGCGATGGCGACCATGAGCCACAGCGCCAGAGTGACGAACATGATCACGGCGTTGTCATTGTTGACGGCGGCGGAGATGAAGATGAACATGGGGTTGAAGGCGGTGACGGCCATCGCGCCGGCGGCCGGCCAGCGGCGGCCCCGGAACAGACGGTAGGCAATGGCGTAAGCGGCGACCACCGTGATCGCTGCCATTGTAATCGACATGAAGCGGATGAGGTGAACCGCCAGAACGTGGCCGCGCCACGGCCAGCTTTTGCCGGGCGGGTGGATGGTGATGTTTTTGTTGTCGGGGCGCAGCGGGTTGCCGATGGTGGTGTGCGGGTTATACCAGAAGACGTCGTCCCACGAGCCGGTCTCGATGCCGGCGGTTAGCAGCGCCGCCAGGGCGTAGTAGAGCGGCGGCTGGTTGCCTTCGTGGCTCCAGTGAATCTGCGCCTCGCGGGTGGCCGGGACATTTTGCACCGGCAGCCGGCCGGTGTCGGCCATGTATTTGACCACGGCGTAGTGGCGCGACTCGTCTCCGGCCTCGAAGGGCGGGGTGACCAGGCTGTAGATGACGGCCAACCCCACAAAGGCCAGGAGAATAACCGTCGCCTGTGGATGGGTGGTTATGGTCTTTCTAATCAGTTTCAATAGAAATGCGATCAATCGGGCTTAAAGTCTTCTCATCAATCGAGCGATAAGTTTCGCGACCCGGTATTATATCACTTTTCCGCATAAACTGAATTTTAGAAAGGCAACCAAAGCAGTTGGGGGTAGACCAGTCGAGTTGGCGCCCTGAACATCGATCTTAATGCAGAAAATAAAAATTTAAGGTTTCCAGTCGATGATCGGATTCGATCACAGTCGATGATCATACCCGATCAAGGGCATTGATCATACCCGATCAAGGGCCTTGATCGTACCCGATCAAGGGCCTTGATCGTACCCGATCACAGTCGATGATCAGGTTCGATCAAAGTTGTAGGTTAGGTTGAGCCGGAAATCGTGTCAGTTAGTGGGCTACAGTTGGGTTTCATTCCTTATTTTTATCGGCTGAAGCTCCGGTGAAACCCAACACTGTGGGCGACGGCAGCCCGAATTGGCCCATTCAACCCAACCCACGCCTGTCACCTTGGGAACTGCGTAAGTCCCACCCTTGTCAGGCCACATCATTACATTTATAGGTACTGACTATAGGTTTGATAGGCCAAAAGTATTGGATCGGAATGCATTCTTAAAATACAATACCCATTGTAAGGTGGACAAAGGTGATGGGTCGTTTATCTGAATGAAAAGTAAACGACAGTCCGCATTACTTTCCCAGGATTTATGATCCCTCTATACAAAACAAAAAAATGCAAAGACGATTGGAGAGACTATGAGTAGTGAAAACAAGTGTCCAGTGACCGGCGGATCGAATGCGGCGGTGGGAACCATGTCGAACCGAGACTGGTGGCCAAATCAGTTGAACCTGAAGATTCTGCACCAGAACTCTTCCTTGTCCGATCCGATGGGCGAGGCGTTCGACTATGCCGAGGCGTTCAACAGCCTCGACCTGGATGCCGTGAGAAACGACCTCTATGCGTTGATGACCGATTCGCAGGAGTGGTGGCCGGCCGACTATGGTCATTACGGGCCGCTTTTCATTCGGATGGCCTGGCACAGCGCCGGCACGTATCGCACCGGCGATGGTCGCGGCGGTGCATCCTCCGGCACCCAACGCTTCGCGCCCCTCAACAGTTGGCCCGACAATGCCAACCTTGATAAGGCGCGCCGGTTGCTGTGGCCGATCAAGCAGAAGTACGGCCGAAAAATCTCCTGGGCCGACCTGATGGTCCTCGCCGGGAACTGCGCCTTGGAGTCGATGGGGTTCAAGACGTTTGGCTTCGGCGGTGGACGTGAAGACATCTGGGAGCCGGAAGAGGACATCTACTGGGGGGCTGAGACTGAGTGGCTGGCTACAAGCGACAAGCCCCACAGCCGTTACAGTGGTGAACGCGATCTCGAAAACCCCCTGGCTGCCGTGCAAATGGGTCTGATCTACGTGAACCCGGAAGGTCCAGACGGTAAACCGGATCCGATTGCTTCAGGACGCGACATCCGCGAGACCTTCGCCCGTATGGCGATGAACGACGAAGAGACCGTCGCGCTCACCGCCGGCGGTCACACCTTCGGCAAAACCCACGGCGCCGGCGATGCGGCCCTGCTCGGCCCCGAGCCTGAGGCCGCCCCGATCGAGGCGCAGGGTCTCGGCTGGTTGAGCGGCTACGGCCGCGGCAACGGGGTCGATACGATCACCAGTGGTATTGAGGGCGCCTGGACGCCGAAGCCGATTCAGTGGGACACCGGTTATTTCGACGTACTCTTTGGCTACGAATGGGAACTGGTGAAAAGCCCCGCCGGTGCGTGGCAGTGGACCCCGAAGGACCTAGCCGAAAAAGACCATGCGCCGGAGGTCGACGGTTCGGGCAAGCAGGTTCCGATCATCATGACTACGGCGGATATGGCCATGCGGATGGACCCGATTTATGAACCGATCTCGCGGCGTTTCCACGAAAACCCCGATGAGTTTGCCGATGCATTCGCCCGAGCCTGGTACAAGCTGACCCACCGCGATATGGGGCCTCGCTCGCGCTATCTCGGCCCGTTGGTCCCGGCGGAGGACCTCCTGTGGCAAGACCCCGTCCCGGCCGTCGATCACGAATTGATTGACGAGCAGGACATTGCCGCCCTCAAGGGCCAAATCCTGGCCTCAGGACTGTCCATTTCCCAACTGGTCTCGACCGCCTGGGCCTCGGCAGCCACATTCCGAGGCTCTGATAAGCGCGGTGGGGCCAACGGAGCGCGTATCCGTCTTGCGCCGCAAAAGGATTGGGAAGTCAACCAGCCGGCCCAATTGGCAACGGTGCTCGAAACCCTTGAGGGAATTCAAACGGCGTTCAACAGCGCGCAGTCCGGCAGGAAGATGGTTTCGCTGGCTGACGTGATCGTCCTCGGCGGTTGCGCCGCCGTCGAGCAAGCGGCTAAGAACGCCGGGTACGATGTGACCGTGCCTTTTACGCCGGGCCGCACAGATGCGTCGCCGGAGCAAACCGATGTGGAGGCTTTTGACGTACTCGAGCCGTTCGCAGATGGCTTCCGCAACTACCTCAAAACCGCATACACCGTATCGGCCGAGGAGTTGCTGATCGATCGGGCGCAATTGCTGACGCTGACCGCCCCTGAGATGACGGTTCTCATCGGCGGTATGCGCGTTTTGAATGCCAACGTCGGACAATCCCCCCACGGCGTCTTCACCCAGCGGCCGGAGACGCTTACCAATGACTTCTTCGCTAACCTGCTCGACATGAGCACGGTGTGGCAGGCGTCCTCTACAACTGAGGGTGTGTTCGAGGGGCGCGACCGGGCGACGGGCATGCCCAAGTGGACCGGCACCCGCGTCGATCTCGTCTTCGGTTCGAACTCCCAACTCCGAGCCATCGCGGAAGTCTACGCCTGTGACGACGCGCAGGAGACGTTTGTGCGTGACTTCGTGGCTGCGTGGGACAAGGTTATGAATCTCGACCGCTTCGACCTGGCCTAATCTCGACAAGGTGTTCATATCGGTCAATTCCTGTTGCATTCGCCCAGCCGAGGTCGTTGGCCGATAGGCGTCGGTGTGAAATCAAGTCAAATGAAAAGACCTTCGAAGTGAACGAGACTTCGGAGGTCTTTTTTGATGTTGATGGGCTTGATTATTACGTGACGAAGGTTAGCCTTTGAATTCTTTTGGATTGACAATATGCAAAAAATTGAATATAATAGTGGTGATTAGGTGAATATGTAAAATGAGTATCAACTACGAAGAAACTGCGAATAAAATAAAACTGTTGGCTCATCCTGAACGGTTACGGATTTTGGACGCTATACGTCGCGAATCGGAGTGTGTTTGCCATTTAATTGCGCTGCTTAACAAACCACAGCCTTATGTTTCCCAACAACTGAGTTTGTTACGTAAGGCCGGCATCATTGAAGATGAAAAGGATGGCTTGAACGTTTACTATCGGTTAGCAGACCGGGAAATTGCCAATTGGCTTGATGATATTTTGGGTGAGGTAGTAGACGAACAACCCGAAATGTCACAGCATAAAAAGCTGGTTACGTGTCCGTGTCCAAAATGTGAGACTGAAGCCGAAGTAATGGTAGAGCCTATGTTCGCGCAATAGATTTTTTTGCCGCCGTACATTCCGTTTTTTGCATATTTGTCTTTCTGCATATACATTTCACCGTTGAGGAGGTCTAAACATGGCCGACGGATTTGTTTTTGCCGACCCTAAACTGACGCCGGAACCTAAGCCTGATGTTAAACGCTTCCACTGGCAACTGTGGGGGGGCGTAGTTGGTGCTTTTATAGTTTGGTGGCTGCTCTATCAAATCTTGCAACCTTTAGCCCACTGGTTAACGTATGATTTATTGGGGTTACCCATCGATTCACGTTTGGGCGAGTCGGTTGCTTTCTTTCTGTACGATGTTCCCAAAATATTACTCCTCCTCACCGGAATGATTTTTCTGGTATCCGTTGTCCGCACTTTCTTTAGCCCTGAGCAAACCCGCGCGTTATTGGGCGGTAAGCGGCAGGGATTGGGAAATGGATTAGCCGCGTTGCTGGGGGTCGCTACGCCTTTTTGTTCCTGCTCCGCTGTGCCGCTATTCATTGGTTTTGTGGAAAGCGGTATTCCATTGGGGGTCACGTTTTCCTTTCTCATTGCCGCGCCGATGGTCAATGAAGTGGCTTTGGTGTTGTTATTGGGCTTATTTGGCTGGCCAATTGCCGTCTTGTATTTTATCAGTGGTCTAACGATTGCCATTGTGGCCGGCGTGGTTATCGGATTAATTCCAAACATCGAGCGCGGCGTAGAAGATTTTGTGTGGCAGATTTCCGTTGGTGAAAACAATAGTTCCGCCCAGACATTAACTTGGGCAAACCGCTTGCAGCAGGCTGGTCAAACCACACGCGAGATTTTAGGCAAAGTATGGCTCTATGTGGTCATTGGTATTGCCATTGGCGCAGCGATTCACGGGTACGTGCCGGAAGATGCCATGGCCAGTATTTTAGGGAAAGATGCTTGGTGGAGTGTTCCAGCAGCAGTTCTAATAGGGGTTCCAATGTACTCGAATGCGGCCGGCGTGATTCCCGTCATTCACGCTTTGATGGAAAAAGGGGCGGCGCTCGGTCCAACGTTGGCGTTTATGATGAGCGTCGTTGCGTTAAGTCTGCCAGAAATGATTATTTTACGCCGGGTGCTTAAATTGCCGTTGATCATTGCTTTTATAGGTATTGTCGCCGTTGGCATTATTTTTACCGGCTATCTTTTTAACTTCGTCATTTGATGACCAAAAAAGGGGGTTTTATCAATGGTTATTAAAGTTTTGGGAACAGGATGTGCTAACTGTAAAAAAGTAAAAGCGCTTGCGGCCGAAGTGGCCAAAGAGCTTGGCGCTGAGGCCACCATTGAAGAAGTCACCGATGTCAAAGACATTATGAGCTATGGTGTAATGCAAACACCTGGTCTGGTGATTGATGAAAAGTTGATTGGTGCAGGCGGCGTCCCCACCAAACAGCAAATGCAACAAATTATTCAATCGGCTATGGTTTAGGTTAACCAGGGGAAGTGGATGAGTATAACCGAAAACACCTATATTTACGGCCTGCACGATTCCGGCGGCGAAGCCCTGCTGGCCGGCAAGGGCTGGGTAATCATTACCGAAGACATTGGCCGCGATCCCTACAACACCAACGGCGCTAACTATTCAGCCATTTCCGCCCAGGGCTTAACCGTCATTTCCCGATTAAATAACGGTTACGGCTCAACCGGCACCATTCCGATGCCGCAATATTATCGTGATTTTGCGGTGCGGTGCGGCAATTTTGTGCAGGCTTCTCAAGGCTGCAACATCTGGATAATTGGCAATGAGCCAAACTTGGAGACCGAGTGGCCCGACGGCAACCCCATTTTTCCCGGCGATTACGCCGCCTGCTACAAACTCTGCCGCAACGAAATTAGAAAACGGCCTGGTCACGGCCAAGATTTAGTGTTACTGGCCGGCCCTGGCCCCTGGAACGCCTCGGTAAAATACGCAACCAACCCCACCGGCGATTGGGTGCAATATTTACAGGACCAAATCTGGGGCGTCCAAAAGTTTGACGATGTCGATGGCGTGGCCTTGCACACCTACACCCACGGCCACGAACCGCAACTCATCCGCTCGACGGAAACGATGGCGCCGCCGTTCCAAAACCGGTATTACAATTTTTGGGCCTACAAAGATTTTCTTAACGGCCTACAAGCCATGAACTTTATGGATAAACCCGTTTACATTACTGAGACCAACGGCAACGACAAAAACTGGACGGGCGGTAACAACGGCTGGGTACGAGAAGCCTACAAAGATATCAATGCCTGGAACGAACAAAATCCCCAGCAAGTCATTCGATGTCTGGCCCTGTTTCGATGGGGGCTAGATCAGTTGGGGTATTCAATTGAGGACCGGCCGGCCGTGCAGGCCGACTTTACCGAGGCGGTTCGAAAAGGCTACACCTGGCCGGACAAAATAACACCCCCGCAGCCGCCGCTGCAAGATGAGGCGCTGGCCTACGCCCGCCAGACCGCCGTTTACCTACAAGCGGCAACCGCCAGCAACCAGCAAACTATCGACGCGTTAACCGACGTTGACAATATCGAAGAAGCGTTGACCTACGCCCTTAATACCGCCACCCATTTAACGGCGGCAACCGCCAGCAACGACAAAATTTTAGAACTATTAGGTGAAGACGACGGCGATTCCGAGGCGTTGCAGCAGGCCCGCCAAACCGCTGCCTATTTGGAGGCAGCCACCACCACCAACAATAACACCATTGCCGCCTTAACCGCCGAAACGTCACTCATAACTATCTGAGCCAACTAAAGTAATACAAAGGAGTCTGACAGTCTCGATTGAGACGACACCGACAATGAAAATTACATTTTACCCTCACCCTGTCGCTAACGCGACTCCCTCTCCCTGAGGGCTTATCATTACCCATAAGTGGGAGGAAAAAGATGAGGGTAAGTTGTACTAAAAGTCATATTTGAATAAGCTTAGCACTTTAACAAATTGTTCATAAGGTAAAGTGATGACTGATAACTGGGTCTCCCAAGAAATGAAACACATCGAATTGGGGGACAAACGACTGGAAAAACGTCTACTAAAAATCCTTAGCGATTTCAGTCAAAACCCGACCGCCTCCATTCCTGAATTTTGCGGAGATTGGGCGGCGACCAAGGCAGCCTATGCTTTTTTCAAAAACCCGGATAGTGGCACTGGGTCAATTCTGTTAGCCCAAAAACGGGCGACCAGCGACCGGATCGCCGGCCTGTCACGTATCTTGATTTTGCAGGACACCAGCAGCTTTGACTTTAGCCACCATCCCCAGACCGAAGGCCTGGGCCCGCTGGACAATTCGGTCTGTCAAGGATTTTTCGCTCACACCTCGTTAGCCACCACCCCGGAAGGGGTGCCGTTGGGGGTGTTGGCGCAACACACCTGGGTGCGGGATGAACAGACGACGGGTAAACGGCATCAACGCCATCAGCGCCTGATTGAGGACAAAGAAAGCCACAAATGGCTCCAAGCCCTGACCGACAGTACCTGTGATTTACCGGCAGACACCGAAGCGATGGTGGTCTCAGACCGGGAAAGTGACATTTACGACTACTTTGTCCATCCGCGACCGGCCCAAGTTGAGCTGTTGGTACGAGCCCGCCACGACCGACGACTGGAACACGACAGCCGCTTGTTGTTTCTAACGGTCAGCAGTGGTCCGGTTCGGGGCAAAGTGACGGTTGAAGTGGGTCCACGTCCGGGGCAAAAGCCTCGCTTGGCCGAGTGTCAGGTTTATTTCCAGCGGGTCAAGTTACGTCCACCCCGGCGGCGCACCGCCCAACATCCCCAATTACCGCCGGTCGTCCTGTCGGCCATCTTGATCCGGGAAATGCACCCTCCGGCTGACGGGGAAGCTCTCGAATGGTTCTTGCTAACCACGGTTGAGATTGCCAATTTTGAACAGGCTTGTCAGTTTATTGACTATTATGCCTGTCGCTGGATCATTGAACGCTTTCATTTCGTCCTCAAAAGCGGCTGCGAAATCGAGAAACGTCAATTTGAACACGGTAACCGGCTCATGCGGTTTTTGGCCGTGGCTAATGTCGTTGCCTGGCGCTTGTTGTGGCTAACCTATCTCAGCCGTGTTGACAGCAACCGGCCTTGTACTGTTGTCTTGACTGAACCAGAATGGAAAGCCTTATACAATTTTATTCACAAAACAGCCCTCTTACCTCAGGAGGTGCCCACTTTAGGTCAGGTCACGGCCTGGATTGCCAAATTAGGCGGCTTTCTGGGCCGTAACGCCGATGGCCCACCAGGGGTCAAACTCCTCTGGCAAGGCTGGCGTCGTTTGTTCGATATTACTGAGACTTGGCTTATTTTCAACACCTCCTAACCCACCCCTCTCTCCCTTATGGGTAATGATAAGCCCTCAGGGAGAGGGGAGTCGCGCCAGCGACGGGGTGAGGGGGATTTTCAAAGGAGATAACCATGAGCGAATACATACCAAGCCCCATGGATTGGGTAGCCAAGCAAGTTGAACTGTACGAAGGCAGCGGCGGAACCGCCGGTTTGACCTTGCGGGATACCGGCTTGCCGGTCATCATTGTCACCAACCGAGGGTGGAAGACCGGGGCCATCCGCAAGACCCCGGTAATGCGGGTCGCCGACGGCCGGAACTATATCCTCGTCGCCTCGAAGGGCGGCGCGCCCGAACATCCGGTGTGGTACCACAATTTGAAGGCCGACCCGAATGTGGAAATCCGCGACAAGACCGAACTCTACCAGATGCGGGTTCGCGAGGTCGATGATCCGGCTGAGCGACAACGGCTGTGGACGCTCGCGGTTGAAGCTTTCCCACCTTATCAGGATTACCAGGCCAAAACCGACCGCGTCATTCCCGTCTTCGTCGCCGAACCCGTCGAATAATAAAGCGGACACTAATTGATTTACGAATAACTCAAAACCTGTTTGACTTTACTGGTTAGGGTGTGGATGGTAAAGGGCTTTTGCAAAAAGTTAATGCCTTCATCCAATACGCCGTGGGGAAGGATAATATTATCCGTGTAGCCCGACATATACAGGACTTTGATTTCGGGCTGAAACGTCGTTACTTTTTGATACAGCTCACGTCCGTTTATGTCAGGCATAATGACATCGGTCAGTAAGAGGTGAATGGCCTCTTTTGCTTCCGCCGCCAGACGCAGACCATCGGCCGGGCTTGGAGCTTCAATGACCTCATAGCCGTGCGAAACCAAGGTCTCACACACCAATTTACGAACCATCTCTTCATCTTCAACCACCAAGATGGTTCCGGTCCCATAAATTAAATCGGTTTTTAGGGTCGGTGCAACAGGTTTTCGAGTATCCTCTTCCGTTTGTGGGAGGTAAATTTTGAAAGTGGCGCCTTTGCCCGGTTCACTATAAACCCAAATATGTCCGTTGTGTTGTTTGATAATGCCAAAGACTGTCGCCAGACCCAATCCCGTCCCTTTGCTACGCTCTTTGGTGGTAAAGAAAGGATCAAAAATCAGTTGTTGGGTTCCGGAGTCCATGCCATTGCCGGTGTCGCTGATGGCTAGCATGACATAGTGACCTGGCGTTTGGGGACCGGGATATTGTTTTAGGTAGGTTTCATCTAGATAGACATTAGCCGTTTCAAGGGTCAATGCCCCGCCTGTCGGCATGGCATCGCGGGCATTGACCACGAGATTGAGCAACACCTGCTCGATTTGCCCTTTATCGGCTTTGATCGGGTAAAGATTAGGCTCAAGAAACATTTGCAACCCAATATCTTCCCCAATCAGGCTTCGAAACAATTGTTGAAATTCTACAACCAGTCCATTCAAATCAATGACTTTCATTTGTAGCATTTGTTTACGACTAAAGGCTAAAATTTGTTGGG
This sequence comes from Anaerolineales bacterium, assembly GCA_020634855.1. Classification (GTDB taxonomy): domain Bacteria; phylum Chloroflexota; class Anaerolineae; order 4572-78; family J111; genus JAGRBY01. The sequence continues at coordinate 176,478 of JACKAU010000007.1, read as the reverse complement.
TCAGGTTGGCCGCTCGCTCCGCCGCTTCACGCACGTGCTGTAGATCGCCGAAGAGTTTGTCATCCGGCGACAAACTCATCATTCCCAATTCGACATAGCCAATGATCGGCACCAGGATATTGTTGAAATCGTGGGCAATGCCGCCGGCCAGTTGACCGATGGCCTCCATTTTCTGGGATTGCAGTAGTCGTGATTCCAACTCCCTTTCGCGCGTAATATCCCGGAAACTCCACAGGCGACCGAAATTCTCATTGGCCGCACTAACAACGGGCGCACTGTAGCGATCAAAAATCCGACCATTTTTCAGGCGAAGCTCTACCCGGTTTGTTTCAGTGGGGTGGTTCAATAAGTGTTCGATACCGGCCATGACTATCTCCGGCTCAACCAACAGCGACCGGATATACGGCAAAGTGGCTGAACTGGAGCGCGCCGCCACGATTTCCGGGGGAAGGCCCCACATGTCCACAAAACGTTGGTTGTAGTAAAGCCACTCGCGCTCTGCGGAGACGATCAGAATACCGTCAGGGCTGGCTTCCAGTTCGCATTCCAGCAGCGTTTTTTGGAAGGCGATTTGCTGTTGAGCCTGCCTTTGCTCCGTTATATCCCGCCCCACCGCTTGAATTTCAACCAGTTGCCCGGTTTGATCAAAGATACCCCGGTCGGCCCAGTGCAGCCAACGCAGATTGCCGTCGCCCCTGAATTCCTGGTGTTCATTGGTAACCACTGGATTTTCTGGAGTCAGGCCGGCATGACTGTCTCTGATAGTCTGATGGTTTTCTATGGGTACCAGTTGCAAAAAACTTTGCCCGATTAATTCTTCAGGCGTGCGGCCAAAAAAACGACCGTAGGCGTCATTGACAAAGGTTATTATTTGATCCGGGGTCGAGCGGCAAATAAGTTCGGTCTGATCTTCAACAATGGCCCGATAACGGGCTTCACTTTGCTGCAAGGCCTCCTCGGCCTGCTTGCGTTCCGAGATATCGCGGAAGATACCAATAACCTGTTCCAGGTTGCCCTGAGTATCATAAAACAAGATGCCTTGGTCGTGCATCCATTTATAGCTGCCGTCGCGTTGGCGAAAGCGATATTCCTGGCTATACGGTCGGTTTTCCTGACCGGCGGCGTCAATTTCTTGCAACGCTCGATTCAGATCATCAGGATGGATTCGACTGATCCAACTCTCGGTGTCATGGCCTATCTCTTCGGCGGAATAACCCAAAATGCGCTCGTAATCGCCGGCCCAGTCCGCTTCATTCTGTTTAGCCTGCCAGTCGTACACAATTTCGCCCAACGCTTTCACCAAAGCCTGGTTCCGGCGAAAGACAGTATCGCGCTCGATTTCAGCTTGCTTGTATTCGGTTATGTCCAGGCCAAAAGCCTGATAAGTGACAATCTGCCCGGCGGCATCAAACAGCGCCCGGTTGGTCCAGCGCTGCCAGTGGACCTCATCCCCGGCGACAATCACCGGGTGTTCATGAGTTATCACCGGCGACTCCGGCGTTAGGGCTTCTAACTCGGCCGTCACGGCGGGCCTGTATTCCTCTGGAATGAGCGACAAGAACGATTGGCCGATTAGTGCATCCGGCTCCAGGCCGAAAGTCCGGGCATGGGTTTCATTCGTATATTCCACGATACCACCCGGTTGGAAGCGGCACAGCAATCCCGGCATCTCCTCAACTACCGAACGGTAGCGGGTTTCGCTCTGGCGCAGTGCCTCTTGGATTTGCACATTTTCGGTGACGTCTCGCAATATGGCGGTATAAAGTTTCTGCCCGGCCACTTCCACCTGCGAAATCGAAGCCTCGACTAGAAATTTCTGCCCATCGGCCCGAACGGCCGTCAGTGGCCCCAGATGCCCCAACTGGCGATTAGTGATCCCGGTTTGGCCAAAGCGTTCCACATGCTGCCGGTGTATGGCCTGAAGTTGTTCCGGGAGAAGGCGGTCATGTGGCTGGCCGATGATGTCGGCGGCCGAATAGCCAAACATCTGCTCGGCGGCGGTGTTGAAGAGTACGATATGCTGGGTTTCGTTAATGGTCACCATCGCATCCATAGCCGAGGCAATGATCCCGGCCAGTTGGGCCTGACTTTCTCGCAATTCTTTTTGAGCTTGCCTCAATGCGGCTCCGGCTTGCCCCCGTTCAGCGGTGACGGCGGCCGTGACCAGGGCCGTCACCGACGCCGTCCCCATAAACATCCAGAGCGAAAAGAGATTCTCATCCAGCCCGGTGGTGGCAAAAGGGCTAAAGCCACGAACAGTGCCCAAAACGGCCATGACATTCACGACCAGATTCATTATAGCTGCGCCGGGTGGCCCAAAACGAAGGCCGGCCCACAACAAAATGGGAAAGGGGAGGTAAATAAAGAGTTGACTTAGTCGGTTCGGCGCCGGCCAGTTACCAAAAACAACCAGGCCGACGGCCATTCCGGTCAGCATGACCAGGCCGGCTTCCAACCGTTGGGTCGCTGACCCGCTGTCGATGAAGTTGGGACTACCGGTCCATGTGAACAGCACCGGGGCGATAATCAGCACCCCCATAACATCACCTAACCACCAGACCCACCAGTTAGAAAAATAGGCCGGCCAGGGAACCAGACCGGTCAGGCTCAGCCCGATAATATCCAGAGTTGTGCTAAGCAGAGAACTGAAGCCCGCGCCTAAGAAAACCAAGGCGGTCACATCACGAACGTGCGCGAGTCCGGGATCAAAATTAACACGGCGTAGTAGGTAGACTCCAACCAGCGCCCCTAACGTGCTGCTAGCCGCCACAACCAGAGCAGATGCCAATGGCGCGCCGGTCCATACCGTCGCTATGAAAGCTCCAACCACCACACCCGGCCATAAGCGGTAGCCATAAAGGTAAAGCGCGGCCAGCGCAATGCCGGCCGGCAGCCAGGCCAACGTGCCCCGGCCTACGTCTAAAGAGAAGAGATGCCCTAATCTGGCCACTCCACAATAAACCACCGCTAAAATCGTGATTTTGAGCAGATAGGACGTAAAGCTAAACTTCATTGTTTAATTCCTTGTAGAGTAGATGTAAGACGATCTACTTGTTGCGGCAGCCGGGCGCGATGCTACCGGCAGACAGGAAGCATCATAAAAGCTGATTTAGCGTTTATGAATTGTATTTAGGGAAATCGCCTACTCGACAATATGATGAATAGTACCTTATCAAGAAAAAAAGTTCAACCTATCACCCGATTGCTTAAATGGCGGTTGTTGGGTATCATCTCCGCTGACCATTTGCTTGGCTGTGGCTTAAGACCAGAAGACCTGTCAGGTTTTGGGATGATGCAGTTTAGCGCAAGATACGTCCCATCGGCTTAGAATTACGTCAGTCAGCAACTAGTAAAACCTGACAGGTCTTTCATTCATACGTATAGAGTCACAGGCCGGCCATTTTTCGAGACTCTCAAACTGTGAAAAGACATACGCTGCTCATTTTATTGGGGTACTTCGGCCTGACGGTGCTGCTGACCTGGCCGGTCGCCCTGCACCTAACCGATGCTATTCCCGGCGACGGCTTCGACGGCTGGCAGAATTATTGGAACCTGTGGTGGGTCAAACAAGCGCTGCTGGTGGAGGGGACCAACCCCTTCTTTACCGATTACCTCTACCCGCCGACGGGCGTCAGCTTGCTGTTCCATACCCTCAACATTTTCAACGGCCTGTGGACGCTGCCGTTGCAGCTTAACTTTGGCTTGGCTATCGCCTACAACAGCGTTGTCATCACCAGCTATGTCATGGCCGGTTACGGCGGTTATCTGCTGTCATTGCACACGCTGACGCGCTTCTCACCCGCCGGGTCGCGGAGCCTGCGTTTGGCGGCGTTCGTCGGTGGATTGGTCTTTACGATGTCGCCCTTTCATATGGCCCATCTGTTAGGCCACATGCAGGTCTTTTCCATGACCTGGCCGGTTTTCTATGTGCTGTGGCTACTGCGCACGCTAAAACCGTGGGCTGCCACCGACGCCCCCTCACCTCATCTGTGGCGCGACATCATCCTGTGCGCCTTCTTTCTCTTTCTCGCCACCCTAGTCGCCTTGTACCACACCCTCTACCTCCTCATCTTCACCGCCGTCACCCTCCTCTGGACCCTCATCTACCGCTGGCGTCTCATCACCCAAAATTCATCGCCCAAAATTCATCATTCATCATTCATCATTCGTCCTTTTCTGGTGGTTCTGGCCATTGGCCTGCTCTTCGGTCTGGTCAGCTCGCCGCTGCTGCTGCCGATGATGCGCGACGCCAGCGCCCGGCCCGATCTGGAGACCGGGCTGGTACAAAACATCACCCTCTCCGCCGACTTGCTGGCCTACGTCACCCCCTCGGAGATGCACCCGCTGTGGGGCGAGTGGGCCAGGTCCATCGCCGATAACTTTAGCACCACCACCTCGGAGCGATTGATCTTTGCCGGGTTTGTGCCGCTGCTGCTGGCCGGCTACATCATTATTCGCGCCTGGGCTAGCCCGATTGTCCGCTTTTGGACGGTGATGATCGCCGTCTATTTTGTGCTGTCGTTAGGCCCGTTTCTTCATATTAATGGCCAGATTGTGACGATTGGTGGCTGGCAGTTGCCCCTGCCGTACCTGCTGCTCTACTACACCGTTCCCTTTCTCGATCTGACCCGCTCGCTCAGCCGTTACAACCTGATGTTTATGCTCGGTCTGGGCGTCCTAGTCTCGCTGGCTCTGGCCCGCTTGGTGAATCCGTTGCCCGCCACCCGACCGGTTCGATTCGCAACCCGCAGCCCGTACCGCATCACTTTCCTAGTCGTGGCGCTGATCTGCTTCGAATTCTTGGCTGTGCCCTATCCCATCTCACCGATCAATATCCCTCAATTCTATTTCGATATCGCCGCCCAGCCTGATCGCTTCATCATCGCCGAACTACCCATGAATTGGGACCGGCCGACGCCCTTGCTGCACCAAACCGTCCACGGCCGGCCGCTGTTGACCGCCTACACCTCCCGCGACAACCCGCTGGAATTGGCCTGGCGCACTCCAGTTTTTCAACAGTGGCGCAACCTCGGCCCCGACATCATCGATCAGCCGCTCGACCGGGTCGCGCCGACCATCTTTTACGATTTCAACCTGCGCTACATCGTGCTCGACTACTGGCAGATGCCGACCGGCCCTGAGCGCGACGCCACTGAGCGTTGGGTTGCCGCCGCGCTGCCGGGGATCGCCCCGGTGTATGAGGACGGCCGATTGAAAGTTTACGCCTCGCCGCCGAAAGAGGAGACGGCGCCGTACCTGAGTTTGGGCGAAGGCTGGGGTAATCGGCAGGCACAAGACGACGAGTTCGTTACCCGCACCCTTGGCGGCGCTGAACCGCCTATCGCCGAACTTTTTGTCCACCACCCGACCGGCCCATCGCTTACTTTGGAACTAACCGCCGCTGGCTCGAGAGAGACGCAACTGGCCGTTTATGCTGAAGATCGATTGCTCGATACGCTGGTCGTCAATGATAGCCAGACCGTTTATACCATCGACCTCCCGCTGTTCGAGGCCGATCTGATCAAACTGCGCCTTGAACCGTCGGACGGTCCGCTTGTTGTGAGTCGCGTCAGTTTGACGATGACGAAATGAGTGATAGTATAAAAAAGTTGGTAGAGTTAGGGAGTTGGTGGAGTTGGAGAGTTGAACTACGTTCGATTATTTATTTTTACGGTGGCAGTGTTAGTTTGGGCGAGCGCCTGTAACTCCGGGGGAACGCCGCTGAATTCGGCGACGCCGACAGCCGCCCCTTACCGGGTGGGGATCGAGTCGGTTAACAGCGGCTTGGCCGCCCTGGATAGCTATCGGGCCGCCTATACCGCCACATTTACCGGAACTCGCGGCGGCCAGGCGGCGTCTGGGATAATAGAGACCGAGGCGGCGGTTGATCGTTTGGCCGGAGCCATCCACCGGACGATGGATCTCGAAGCCGACCTACCGCAGGCCGGGAGCAGCAGCGGCGTGTCCGAGTTTTATCGCGTTGATGACAAGGTTTACCTGGTGAACGGGAACGATGTTATCTGGTTTCAGGTCAGGCCCGGCATGGAAATTGCGGCGGAGGATGTGGGTTTCTTTGATCTGAGCCAACTGCTGGTGCTGCCGGAGCAGGTCGAGCAGCCGCCGGAGACGGTGACGCTGAACGGCCGGCCCACCCGCAAACTGACCTTTACCGAGCAGGATTTAACGAATCCAAATCTGCTGTTTCAGCACGCCGCCGGCGCGGTCTGGCTGGCAGAGGAAGAGAACATCGTGCAGCAGTATGAGATTTCGGCGGCGCTTCGTATTTTGACGCCCATGCCTCACGCCCATATTTTGGATGAAGGCCAACTCAAGCTGACTTATTCGCTGACCGACATCAATGGTCAACTGCGCATTTCGCCGCCGGAGGGCGGCCGGCCCAGCCCGTTGGCAGACCTGCCTCGACCGGCCGATGCCGAAATGTCCGCCGTCTATCCGGCTCTGCTGGAATACACCAGCGCCATTAGCCCGGTCAGCGCCACCCTCTTTTACCAGAACGAATTGGCTGAGTTGGGCTGGACCCAGGTACTCACCACTGTATTTGAAGAAAAGGCACAATTGGCCTTTAATAAGAACGGTCAAACCGCTACAATATTGATCAACCCCGACCAAAATAAGAACGTCAAGGTGGTCCTGAGCCTGGAATAACGGGTATGCGAGAACTGATCGGCACAACATTAGGCAAATACGAAATCATCGAGCAGATTGGCCAGGGCGGCATGGCCACCGTCTTCAAGGCGCGTCAGTTGGGGCTGGAGCGCTGGGTGGCGGTCAAAGTACTGCCGCCCCAATATGCCGCCGATCCCGATTTCAGCCGCTACTTTCTGCGCGAGGCCCAGGCCATTGCCCAGCTTGAGCATCCCCACATCCTGCCCGTTTACGACTTTGGCCAGCAGGGGGAGTACACCTTCCTGGTCATGCGCTACATCGAAAACTCTTACTCGCTGGCCGATGTGATGAGCGAGCCGATGTCGTTTGAGCAGGCGCTGGACTATTTGGAGCAGGTGGCTGCCGCGCTCGACCACGCCCACCGCCGGGGCATCATTCATCGCGATGTCAAGCCGGCCAACATATTGCTGGACGACGCCTGGGTTTTTCTGGCCGATTTTGGCCTGGCCCGAGTGCTGGAGGCCAGCACCATGTTTACCACCTCCGGCGTTAACAGCGGTACGCCGGCCTATATGTCGCCGGAGCAGGGGCGCGGCGGCAAAATCGACGCCACCACCGATGTTTACGCCGTGGGGGTGATCGCCTACCTGATGATCACCGGCAAGGTCCCCCACCTGGCCGAATCGACCCAGGCCATTATTTACAAGCGCAATCACGAACCCGCGCCGTCGGTGCAACTGCTGCGCCCGGAAATTCCGTCGCTGATCGACCAAAGCGTCCGTAAGGCCTTGGCGCCGCACGCCGTTGACCGCTTCCAAAGCGTGGGCGAATTTGTGGCCGATTTACGCCGGGCGGTCTATCGCTGCCATGCCGAAATTCTACCGACGATGCCGGTTCAGTCGCTCTATTTTATGCCGTCGGAGAGCCACGTGTCGCCGACCCGTCTCCGCACGCCCTCCGAACCGAACCAGGTCAAGACCCCGCCGCCGGCTCGCCCCCCGCGCCAGAGCCGTCGGGTATGGTGGCTGCTGGCCGGCATCACCTTCTTTTTTGGCTTGATTATCATCGCGGCCGGTATATTGTGGATTTCCAGCCTCCCGCCGGCCCCATCCTCCTCCGGCGGCGCGAACCGACCGACGCTGCCCCCCAACGGTTCGGTTGAAGCGATGTTCATTGATGATTTCAATGAATTGGGCTTGAACCGGGCGCTGTGGGATTTTGAACTGGGCAGCGGCCAGATGCAGATCTACAACAGTGTGCTGCGTCTATCCAGCAGCGGGCCGAGCTTCCCGCTGGTCTACAGCGCCGTCAACCCCTTTCCCAACAGCGACCGTTTCCGGCTGGACATCGATCTCCAATACCTCACCGCCGCCACCCGTGGCGCCGGTTTGGCGCTAGGCACGCTGCCGGAAAATTTCGACCCCAACCAAGATCGAGCGCCGTTGCAGTTGGGCCAGCAGTTGGGCTTCTGGCAAGACGGCGACTCGTGGCGGATTGAGTTTGGTCCGGCCGGCGAAGAAGTCTACGACCTGCCCGCGCCGCAGTTAGATAAGATGGCGCTGCAAATCGATTTCTTGGGCGACGGGTACACGGTCAACCTCGATGGCCGGCCGGTCTACACCTCGCCGCCGGTTGCGGAACCGCCCACTCACCTGTGGCTGGGCAGCCCGCTGCAAGCCAGCGACGCCGGTAGTTGGAGCACCCTGGAGGTCGGCCAAATTGCCGTCGAAACGCTGCCCGATGATATAGCCGCCGCGCCCGCGCCCCCCACCGCCACGGCCACCGACACCCCCGCCCCCATCCCGACGGACACTCCCACGCCGTCGCCCACACCCACGCCGCTGGGCCAGGATTGCCCCACCGCCGCCTCGTCTCCATTTGGTTCGATATGGGAAGCGCACCGCGATCAGTTAGGCTGCCCCGTGAGCGATCTGACGCGCATTCCCACTATTGCCGAAGAGCAGTTTGAGGGCGGCCACATGTTCTGGCGGATCGACACCGACCGCGTCTACATCGTCTACGACCGGGCCAAACAGGGGCAGGAACTACTGGAAGGCCGCTGGCGACTGACCGACCCCGAATGGAAATGGGACGGCAGCAACCCCGATGGCGTCGGCATGACCCCGCCGTCCGGTCTGGTTGAACCGAAGCGCGGCTTTGGCTGGCTGTGGCGCACCCACCTGGGCGGCCCGGACGGGCCTTTAGGCTGGGCGCTCGACCGCGAGTACGGTTTTGACAACGTCGGCCTGTCCCAAGCGTTTGAGGAAGGCATCATCTTTCAAGGCAGTTCGTCCCGCGCCTATGTCCTGCTCAACAGCGAACGCTTCTACGCCCAGTAAGCCTTTGTGGAGTTTATGGAGTTTATGGAGTTTGTAGAGTTTGTAGAGTTAGTAGATGTCTCTTTCGTTTTTTATTCCCAACCCCCAATTCCAATACCATGAAGTTAAGCCCCTGGCTCCCAATGAGGGGAGAAAGATGTCAGGTTCCTCCCTCTGGGGGGCTAGGGGGCTAACGCCAACCACTAACTTAGTGGCAGTGCCCTCCGAATCCCGGTAGATACCTTTCTGGCGATCTATAAAATGCCGCCTGGTTGCTTGGGTGTATTTCGGAATTGGGGCAACCCACACGTTGAAACACTGAAACACTGAAAAGGATGATGTCACCGAACAGTAGCTTTAGCCTTTCGGTCCCATTTAAGTTTAGATCGAGGTGTATTCGGTATGTAGAGATTTCAGTGGGTTCATTTCCTTCAGTGATTCAGTGTTTCTATCTCGCCCCATAACTGAATGGCCCCCTGGTTGCTTGGTCATATTGAAAAATGGCTGGAAATATGGGATAATGGGGCAATAGATTTGTTGGAGGAGTGACTAACCTATGCCCGATGAAGTTCAAACCCTAATTCTCACAATTAACCTGGGCGATGACGCCCTCCCCGATGAAGTCAACAAGGCCACGACCCAGCTTTACCGCGAACTGCTGGCCAGCGACGCCGACCGCGTAGAAAAAATGCGCAGCGACCGGCTCGAAACCGGGACCAAAGGCGATCCCATCACCATCGGCGCGATTGCCCTGGCGCTGGGGGCAGCGGCCGCACCGGGGGTGGTTGAGATTGTCAAAGATTGGCTCAATCGCCGCCATGCCGTGCCGGTGCAAGTTAAAATCAAGCTGGGCGACGACGAAATCGAACTCTCCGGCCCGGCCTCAATTTCTGCGGAAGAGTTTGAGGCGCGGGCGGAACGGGTTGTGGCGCTGCTAAAGAAGTATGGCCAAAATCCAGAGGGTTGATTGAAGAGACGTGAAGGTTAAGAGCAGAGTTTGGGCAAGGCGACCGACTCGTTTGGTGCGGCTGGCTGGCCCCCCTAACCCCCAGAGGGGGGAACTTTTCTGTTACGGCTAACACTTGTGCTCACGAGTGCTAATAGTGTCAGCGCTCCCCCCTCTGGGGGGCTGGGGGGGCCGCCTAAAGCTACAATTGTCTTACTTATCCGCCTCTGACCAATCCTCCAACGGAAAAACAGTTAGTCTCCCCACTGGGAGGTTTCGAATTCGCAGAGTTACATATGGATCAAAAACGCCCTAAATATCACTCACCCCCCGCCATTCGCCAACGAGCCAAAGAATTACGTTGGCCCATGACGCCGGCTGAGACAGCGTTGTGGGAGCGCCTAAAGAACAAACAGCTATACGGCTTAAAATTTCGTCGGCAACATCCGCTCCATCATTTCATCCTGGATTTTTACTGCCATGCCCATAAACTGGTGATTGAAGTAGATGGCGGCATTCACCAACAGCAGAGTGACTACGATGAAGCTCGAACTGAATGGCTGACGCAACGCGATTTCAAAGTCATCCGGTTCACCAATGAAGAGGTTTTGAAAAATATTGAAGCGGTTCTTCAAACAATCGCCAAGGCTTGTAATGTGATGGAGTAAGTCCCCTCGACCCCCCCAAAGGGGGAGCAATCCGTTCCCCCCTCTGGGGGGCTAGGGGGGCTACCTGACCCACGTGAGTACAGCCATACCTGCGCAGCCACTACATTATAGAGGAGAGCCCCACCCGCGATGTCGAAAAAATACGCCCTCGTCATCGGCAACAACCAATACGACGATCCCAACTGGCACGACCTAAAAACGCCGGAGCGTGACGCCGAGGCCATCGCTGCCGTCTTGAATGACCCCCAAATCGGCGGCTTTGATCGAGTGCAGACGCTGCTCAACGCCTCGGTTACGCAGATGCGCATTGCCATTGCCCAGTTGTTTATCCCGTCCGGCCACCGGCCCGACGACCTGCTGCTGCTCTATTTCTCCGGGCATGGCGCGTTAAACAGTAGCAGCAACCTCTACTTTGTCGGCAAAGATACGCAGCATGACGACCTATTGGAAGCCACCGGCCTGGATGCGACTTACATCACCAAACGGATGGACGGCGCTCGCTCCCGACGGCAGGTGATTATCCTCGACTCCTGCTACAGCGGCGCATTCGGCCAGCTCCCCAAGGGTGCTGTCCCCACCGAAGCCATCTTTGAGGGCGACAGCCAAGCGCTGTTCGAGCAGGACAAATCGACGCTTGAAGAAACCGGCAATGGCTACGGGCGGCACATCTTGGCGGCGACCGAGGCCCTGCAATTGGCCTGGGAAGGCGACACCCTACAAGGCGAAATTGAGAACTCCTTTTTTACCCAATTCCTGGTCGAGGGCTTAGCCAAAGGCTTAGCCGACCGTAACAACGACGGCCTGATCGATATCGAGGAACTGTACGACCACATCCGCGAGGGGATGCGAGCGGGTAAGCAAACCCCGATCAAACGCTCGCTGCACGCCGACGGCAAGCTGATTATCGCCCGCAGCCCCATTAGCCCCTTCAAGCGCAAAGAAGAGCAGATGACCGACCTGCTGGTGCAAGCCGAAAAAGCAATGGAGCGGGACGACTACACCAAGGCAGAGACGCTGCTGAAAAACGTTATCCAAGCGGAGACGAATGATTTACTGGCCGAGACAGCTCAAGCCATGCTGGATGACTTGCAGGCGGAGCGTATTCGAGTCCGAGCCTACAGCAATGTAAAATCGCTGATAAAAAAAGGAGCGGCTCGTGCGGCTCGGACGGCTTGGAAACAGTTCAGCGTTAGATACCCCAACTACGACCCGAACAATCTGGCCGCCCAGTTGACCACTCAAAAAGACAATATCATCAGCCCCCCCGACCCCCCAAAGGGGGGAGAAAAAGACCCAATTCCCCCCTCTGGGGGGTTAGGGGGGCAACCATCAGCCACTAACTTAATGACATTGTCCCCAAAGGATGGCGAAAAAGATCCAATTCCCCCCTCTGGGGGGCTAGGGGGGCCAACGCCAGCCACTAACTTACAGCCATCCCTCCCCCGAGAGCCAAAAGGGGCCGAAACCCTCCTCCCCCAACCCTTCGCCTGGGTAAAAATCCCCGCCGGGCAGGTGACGCTTATTGAAGAATACTTTGAAAAGACTTATCTTCCCAAAGGTGAAGCAAAAGTATTTAAGGTCGAACCCTTTGCCATCGCCAAATACCCGCTAACCAACGCTCAATTTGCCCCGTTTATCGAGGCCGGCGGCTACAAAGAGAAAAAGTGGTGGACCGAAACGGGCTGGGACGCACGTGAAAAGGGCTACGCCTGGGATAGCGAAGCGACACAGTACAAACCGACAGGTAAACTCTGGACCGAACCGCGCTTCTGGACCGATAAGCAATGGAACGGCGCGGAACAGCCGGTGGTTGGCGTCTCTTGGTATGAGGCGATGGCCTACTGCCGCTGGTTGAGCGACAAAACCGGGCAGACGATCATACTGCCCCCGGAGACCCAATGGCAATATGCCGCCCAAGGGGATGACAGGTGCGAGTACCCGTGGGGTAACGAGTGGGACTGCAAATGCTGTAATAATTGCGTGAAGCCCTGTAATAGCAATACCACTACGCCGGTGACCGCTTATGAAGGTCAAGGAGACAGCCCCTTTGGGGTGGTAGATATGGCCGGCAATGTGTGGGAGTGGTGTTTAACTCAATATTACAGCGGCGGCAATGATCTGGACGGAACGGATGCTCGTGTGCTGCGGGGCGGTTCGTGGATCGTCAGCCATAGGAACCCTTTTCTCGTGACGTATCGCGACGGATACAGTCCTTGCGGCAGGATCGACCGCATAGGCTTTCGGGTGGCCCTCTCTTTGTAATTCTGATATTCTCAGTACTGTTATACTGTATTTCTGAATTCCCGTACCCGTGAAGCGGGCCGAAGATTTTTAGCTCACGTTATGAAGGTCAAGAGAATAAATGGGTAACAAAGCGGCCCCCGGCCCCCCAAAGGGGGAGCAAGGCGTCAAATTCCCCCCTCTGGGGGGTTAGGGGGGCCAGTACCAACCCGCCTAACCTCAAGCTGGCCTACGCAAGATACCCCAACTAATTATTTAACCTTCATTAGGGCAATATCATCGCTAAAGCGATCACTACCAGCCACTTACAGCCCCAACAAATCCCGCATATGCTGCTGCTGCTCCGGTTGCACGCGCCGCTTAATCGCCGAGCGGGTCAGGCGGGCGGCCTGGGCGTACCAGCGGCGTAACTCCTGCTCAGCTTGCTTGGCCGCGGCCTGGTTGATCTCCACCGCCTTCATTTTCTTCTGCTGAACCGCATCGGCCTGGGCGTACTTCTCGACCAAACTTATGGCCTGGTCCACGTGAGCGGTATCCCAGCCGAATTCGGCCAGTTGGGTCTGTTTAGCCTCATCCAGCTTGCTAACCATCGCAAACAACACCCGCCAGCGGGCAATCCGCTCCGACGTGCCGACCTGGTAATCGGACACCCAGCCGCGGCCGTTCCCCTGGCTGCCGTTCGGTTCATCGGCCGGCGCCTCACCGGACGCGCCGTCGCCGTTAGTCGATCCGTTGGCCGTCGTTTCCCCGGAAGCGCCGTTACCGTTAGTCGGCTCGGCGGCCTCCTTCGTTGAGCGGTCCGGTATGCGCCGGTAACCACCCAGGTCAAACAGGGCCAATGTGCTTTCATCATGCCGCCATAAAGCGCGAACCGTTTCTCGTAGCGCGGTCGCTTCCATTTGCGCCGACCGTTCGGCCGCACTCTCAGCTTTAGTGGCCGATTTTTTAGCGTCCTTCAACCCTTGCACCTTCTCTCTAGTGCTAAGCCATGTATCAAGCCGGGTCTCCCCGGCCGCTAATTGACTTTCACCATAACCAATGGGAGCAAGTAAGCTCTGGCAGTCGGGATGCTTGCCGTTAGTGACAAACTTCTTAATCCGGATTTTTAAGTCGTTTTGAGTAATGGTCATAATACGATGTCCTCGTCCATAATGTAGTTTATGTGAACTCAGTTTACAACAATCGATGCGCCATTGTCTAGGGAAATTGGTACTTACTTTTGTTGCCCGAAAGTCACTCGATTTATAGGACTAAAGTCCTTCAGACACGGAACGTAGTACGTATCATTTTTCGCGCCATACGTTGCGCCCTATGGGGTTGGTGTGGCAAACTTGCGTTACCTACAAAAATGATGGAACACGGATCATACGGATCGAACGGATTTTCACCGATCTAAATAGGGTTTTATCCGTGTTGATCCGTATGATCCGTCTAATCCGTGTTCCATTTTAGGTTGTGGCTTCGCGACGTTGGCCCTACGCATTAGGAGCTTCGTCAGAATGAGGACGTAATTTAATTCTTATGCCTTTCCTATGCTTTTTGTGCCATCCCTTCGAGTTTTTATGCCGCTCCTTCGAGTTATAGTGCCGCTCCTTTGAGTGATTGGGCCGCTCCTTCGAGTGATTGGGTCGCTCCTTCGAGTGATTGGGTCGCTCCTTCGAGTGATTGGGCCGCTCCTTCGAGTTTCTTAAGCGCCCCCGCCAGTTTTTATACTCCCCCCAATGCAAATATAACGTTTCTTGCATTTTTCATGCACATTCCTTGCATTTTTATGCCGCCCCTTCGCCTTTTTTAAGCAACCCTTCGCATTTTTATAACGTCCCCCAACGTAGATTGAACATTCTTGAACTTTTCATGCCCATTCCGCCAATTATTAGCCGTTTTCACCCTTTCTTTTTAACTTTTCCAACGCAAATCGAATAAATCTTATCCTGACCACCGTTCGCCCAAGGCGTCATATCCAACACTTAAGCCTGTTGTACTAAAGTAGCGGCAAGATAATTACGCGGAGTTGCAATATTATCGTTTCGTAAGGATTTGATAAGCGTTGTGTTATAGATTGATGGTAGGCTAATGGCAGGGCGACAAAGCTGGCCTGGTCAACCGGATCAAAGCAAGCTTTGATGCTCCAGAATAAATTGGGTGTCTTTTGAATGCCAACTTGACGTTATGCGTGTTAGCACGATGGTTCTAACTCCCAAGGGAAACTCGTTTTTTGCTCCCCTTGGGGGCTGGGGGCCGCCTGGTTACCCCTCTATTTTCTTTACCTTCATCAGCAATGACTATTAACCTATATCCCCAACGGAGGCAACTATGACCACCCACCTAAAACCCGGCGACCGCTTTCCCGACCTGGCGCTGCCGGATCAGAACGGTCAGCTGAGACGGCTGTCGCAGTTGACGCGGCCGGGGCCGCTGGATCAGAAGCTAGGGTTTAACGACGGCTACCCGCTGGTGGTTGTCTTTTACCGGGGCTACTTTTGCCCGCGCGATAACCGGCAGATGCGCGAACTGGTACAGTTCCAACAGGAACTACAGGTGAGCTATATCCAACTGGTAACCATCAGCGTCGAGCCGTCGCCGGTGCAGGCGGCCTTCCGGGCCGGGCTGGGTGCAACCTGGCCCTTCCTCTCGGATGAGAGCCGGGCGGCGGTTAAGCAGCTTAACATCCTCGACGAGACCGAGGGCGAGTACGCCTACGTGGCCCAGCCCTACACCTTTGTGCTGCGCCCGGATTTGACCGTCCACCGCCTCTACAACGGCTGGTTCTACGTCGGCCGGCCCACCTTGGCCGAACTGCGGCGTGATCTGCGAGACATCATGGCCTCGCTTTCCAATTATGGCTATGAGGCTTACAATACCCCTGCCGCCCGCCAGGTTCGCATCCCGCAACAAACGTGGGCCGAGGGCGCGCCGCCGCTCGGGGCCAGCCGCCGGCCCGTCGTCAAGGGCGTCGTGGTCGAGTTCGATCTGGCCGGCGGCAACGGTCTGATCGATGCCGGGGGCCAGGCGATCTTTTTCAACTTCACGGCCATCCCCGGCCACGGCTACCGCACCCTCCGGCCCGGCGCCCCCGTCCGCTTCGAACTGGTCGAGAATGCCACGGGGCTGACGGCGTGGAATGTTCAGACTATAGATGAAGATAGAGATAGGAGATAGAGATAGAGAGGGGGATGGAGAGTGGAGACAGAGATGGAGATAGAGATTGGAGTGAAACACCAACCAACCAACCAACTAACTAACTCCACAAACTCCACAAACTCCACAAACTCAATAAACTCAATAAACTCAAAGGAGAAAACTGAATGGACATTGCAATGATCGGCTTGGGAAAAATGGGAGCCAATATGACAACCCGTTTGCTGAAAGGTGGGCATCGGGTGGTGGCCTATGATTTGAGCGCCGACGCCATCCGTAGCGCCGAAGCCAACGGGGCCGAGGGTGCGGCGACGCTGGCGGAGGTGGCCGAGAAGTTGGCCGCCCCGCGTGCGGTCTGGGTCATGGTCCCCTCCGGCGACCCGACCGAGCAAACCATAAACAAGCTGACCGAGGCGCTGTCGCCCGGCGATATCATCATCGACGGCGGCAACAGCAACTACAAAGACTCGCAGCGCCGGGCGGCGGCGCTCAAAGAAAAGGGCTTCCACTTCGTCGATGTCGGCACCAGCGGCGGGGTGTGGGGCCTGACCCAGGGCTACAGCATGATGGTCGGCGGCGACGCCAAGGTGGTGGAGTCGCTGCGCCCCATTTTTGAAACCCTGGCTCCCGGCGCAGACCAAGGCTGGGGACGCGTCGGCCCCAGCGGGTCCGGTCACTTCGTTAAGATGGTTCACAACGGTATCGAGTACGGGCTGATGGAAGCCTACGCCGAGGGCTTTGAGCTGATGGGCCACAAGACAGAGTTCAACCTCGACCTGACCCAAATCGCCGAGATCTGGCGCTTCGGCAGCGTCATCCGCTCGTGGCTGCTCGATCTGACGGCCCGCGCCCTGACCGACAACCCCACCATGGAAGGCATTGCCGCCTACGTGGTCGACTCGGGCGAAGGACGCTGGACCGTGGTCGAGGCCATCGACCTGAACTGCTCCATCCCGGTCATTAGCCTGGCCTTGCAGACCCGTTTCCGCTCTCGCGAGGACGACCCCTTTTCTGAGAAACTGGTGGCGGCGATGCGCAACCAGTTCGGCGGTCACGCGGTTAAAAAAGAGTAGGAGGCTGAGATGATCCCCAACTGCGATTCAACCACCATCGTTATCTTCGGCGCGACCGGCGATTTAACCCACCGCAAGCTGATTCCGGCGCTATACAACAACTTTCACAAAGAGCGGCTGACCGAATGCAGCCACATTGTCGGCTTTGCCCGCCGCGATTGGGATGACGCTGAATTCCGGCGTCGCGCCAAAGAAGGTGTGGTCGAGTTCAGCGACGTCACGCTCGATGAGGCGACCTGGGACAAATTCGTCAGCCGGCTCACCTACTTCCGGGGCGACCTTGGCGCCGCCGAGGATTACGAGAAGTTGGCCGGCTATCTAGCCAAGCTGGAAGGCGGCCCGGTCAACCGGCTCTACTACCTGGCCACCTCGCCTGCTTTTTACGGCCAGGCCTGCGAATATTTAGGTCAGGCCGGGCTGGCCGCCCAGGATGAGGGCATCCGCAACATCGTCATCGAAAAGCCGTTTGGGCGCGATTTCGCGTCGGCGACGGCGCTCAATGAACAGGTCCACACCGCCTTCGATGAGAGCCAGGTCTACCGCATCGACCATTATCTGGGCAAAGAGACCGCGCAGAACATCCTCTTCTTCCGCTTTGCCAACACCATCTTCGAGCCGGTTTGGAACCGCCGCTATATCGATAATGTCCAGATTACCGTGGCCGAAACCGTCGATGTCGGCGAGCGGGCCGGCTATTATGATCAGGCCGGCGTGCTGCGCGATATGTTTCAAAACCACCTGCTCCAACTGCTGTCGCTGGTGGCGATGGAACCGCCGGCTTCGCTCAACGCCGACGCCATCCGCAACGAGAAGGCCAAAGTCCTGAGCGCTATCCAGCCGATTCCGCCGGAAGACACGGTGCGGGCCCAGTACGCCGGCTATCGCCACGCGGACGGTGTGGCCCCCAACTCGCAGACGGCCACCTACGCCGCGCTCAAGCTGTTCATCAACAACTGGCGCTGGAAGGGGGTGCCGTTCTATCTGCGCTCCGGCAAGACTATGCCGGAGAAGACCAGCGAAATCAGCATCCAGTTCCAGGCCCCGCCTGACATTATGTTCAATCTATCCCGTGAAGACGGCTTTACGCCCAACACCCTGTCAATCTGCATCCAGCCGGACGAAGGCATGCACCTCAAGTTCGAGGCCAAAGTCCCTGACGCCCACGAGTCGCGCTCGGTGGATATGGATTTCCACTACCGCGACGCCTTCAAAGGCGTGTCGCTGCCCGACGCCTACGAACGGCTGCTGCTCGATGCCATTCGCAGCGACGCCTCGCTTTTTGCCCGCAGCGACGAGATCAAGTTGGCCTGGACCCTAATCGACCCGATCCTCCAGGCGTGGCAGGACAACACCCCGCCGTTGACGACCTACAACCGCGATAGTTGGGGGCCGGCTGAAGCGGATGAGTTGCTGGCCCGGGCCGGGCAGACGTGGTGGCTGGGCTGCGGCGGACATGAGAATGGAGAATAGAGAATGAAGAATGAAGAAAGGCGAAGGGGCAAGCCGTAGACTAGCGTTTCTGTATTAAGGGTAGGTTGGTTGCCTACTTAGAATGAAGCTTGGCGTAGCCGCTTAGTTTGGCCTCGGAAATTGCATTTCTGGCCCGAACTGTCTAAGATATGGGGCAGATGGTACCAATCTATGAGAGATAGAGGAGATCCACAATGACGTTCGATCAATTCAAAGAGTCGTTGTCTCAATCCAACCCCCCGGACAGCCTTAGCCAACCCCTGCAAGCTATGTGGTGGGCGGCTAAAGACGAATGGGATACCGCTCACGATTTAATCCAACCGCTCAGCGATGGCTATAGTATCCGGATACACGGCTACCTCCATCGCCAGGAGGGCGACAAGGGTAACGCGGCCTATTGGTATCACCGCAACGGCATGACGCTGCCCAACAATACCCTTGAAGAAGAGTGGATGGAGATTGTGTCGATCCTGTTACAGGCGAACTAGATGAGCAACCCCGCTAAACCGGTGGCTCTGGTAACCGGGGCCACCGGCGCGATTGGCCAGGCGATAGCCCGACAGTTGGCCGGTAACCGATATCACGTAGTGCTGGCTGGCCGCAATGAGTCAAAGGCTCGATCGGCGGTCGAGGCGATTAAGCAAGCCACCGGCAATCCTGACGTCCGTTACGAGTTGGTCGATGTCTCCCGTAAGACGTCGGTCGAGGCGCTGGCGGCTCGGTGGCGTGGGCCGCTCGATGTCTTGATTAATAACGCGGCCATCACGCCTCGCCGGCGCGAAGAAACGCCGGAGGGCATCGAGCTTCAGTTCGCCACTAATGTGTTGGGTTATTTCTGGATGGTCGAGTCGTTCCGTCCGACCCTCCACCAGGCCGCCTCGGCCCGCGTGGTGCTGGTGGCCAGCTACTGGGCCGGCGACCTCGATCTGAACGACCTAGAGTTCAAGCGCCGGCGGTATAACAACAACCAAGCCTATCGCCAATCGAAACAGGCCAACCGCATGCTGGCCGTGGCCTGGGCCGAACGGCTGAGGCCGCAGGGCATCGCGGTCAACGCCTGCCATCCCGGCGATGTCAACTCGAAGCTGAGCAACAACCTGGGCTTCGGCGGCAGTGAATCGCCGGACGAAGGAGCCAGGACGCCCGTCTGGCTGGCTACCGAGCCGGCCGGCCAACAACAAACCGGCAAATACTTTGCCCGCCGGAAAGAAGTAACCTGTCAATTCGCGTCCAACAAAGACGCGATTGAACAGTTGTATCAGATTTGTTTAAGCTACTAACCAACCAACCAACCAACCAACCAACCAACTAACTAACCAATGCTAATCGATACTCTAACCCCTCAACGTGCTCTGGCCATTGTCGCCCACCCTGACGACATCGAATATTACTGTGGCGGCACCATCAGCCGCTGGGTGCAGAACGGCGCGACCGTCTCATTCGTGGTGACCACCTCCGGTGATAAAGGCAGCCAGGACATTAATGCAGATATCGAGCATCTGATCCGCGTCCGCGAGCAAGAGCAGCGCGACAGCGGCCGGACGCTGGGCGTGGAGGATATCACCTTTTTGCGCTACCCGGACAGCGAACTCAGCTTCGTTGATCACAAGGCGTTGCGCGGGGAGTTTGTGCGCCACATCCGCCGCACCCGGCCGGAGGTCATCCTCACCCACGACCCCTTTGTACGGTTCAAACGCCAGCACGCCGACCATCGGATCGTTGGTCAGTTGGCGCTGGACGCAGCCTTCCCTATTTCCACGATTGCCCAATGTTACCGGGAGCAGATTGTGGCGGAAGGGCTGTCGCCGTGGCAGCCGGGCGACGCGCTGCTGTTTGGCACAGATCAGCCCACCTACATTTCTGACATCGCCGCGACGATAGAGGTCAAGGTCAAGGCGCTGTTGGCCCACCAGAGCCAGCAAAGCGCTTTCGCCGGCGGGATGGGGGAGCGACTGCATTGGCGAGCGCGAACCATCGCCGAACCCCACGGCTTGGTCGCGGCAGAGGAGTTTTTGCACATTCAGTTGGAGGTGTCGCTGCCGGGGTCGTCGTAATGGATAGCCGGAGGGCGCGAGGCTAAAGCCATCGCGCTGAAAGAGCGAAGGACGCTAAAGCGCCCTCAGATGGCGAACACCTAGCCCGAAAGGGCTTCGCTCTCTCAGCACGGGTCTTCAGGCCCGTGCTGCGGGGGACGGCAAGTTTGTACGCCGATTAAATGCTCGACTTCATTAGGGCCGTGCGAATAGGGTAAAAGCTATGACATTCTGTCGCGTATGCGCTCAATGGCCCAGGCCGCATGCTCGCGGATGAGCGGTTCAGGGTCTTGGAACGCCTGCTCCAAGGCCGGTAGCGCCGTCGGGCTGCCCCAGTTGCCCAACGCCACTGCGACGTTGCGCAGCAGACCACGCCGCTTGGTGCGCTTTAGGGGCGTCCCTTTGAAACGGGCGCGGAACCCCTCTTCGGTCAGCACCATCAAATCGACCAGCTTGGGCGCGATCCATTCGGGATCGTAGCGGAGGAAATCCGCGCGGCCGGGATGGCTATAACGGCGCACCCACGGACAAACCTCCTGACATTCATCACACCCGAAAATCCAGTTCTTTAGCAGTGGGCGCAGCTCCGGCGGGATCGCTCCCCGCAGCTCGATGGTTAGGTAGGAGATGCAGCGTCGGCTGTCCAGAATGTACGGGGCCGGAAAGGCGTGCGTGGGGCAGATGTCCAGACAGCGAGTACAGTTGCCACAAGTGCCGAGCCGCTTCGCCTCGCCGGGTAAACTGACCCGGCAGGTCGCACCACCATCGGAGGCGGGTTCGTCAATCTCCAGATCCAAATCGACCAGGATTTCCCCCAAGAATAGATAAGACCCCAACTTCGGGCTGATCAGCAGCGTGTTTTTGCCGATGAAACCCAGGCCGGCCTGGGCGGCAAAGTCGCGCTCGAGGATGGGACCGGTATCGACGTATGATCGTTGGCGGAGCGGCCGGCCGGTCTCCTGCTCGATGAAGTCGCCCAGGGCGCGGAGCCGGGGCAGAATGACGTCGTGGTAGTCGAGGCCCCAGGCGTAACGAGCGATACGCCCGCGCGAAGGATCGCGCCACAGGTCGGTCGGCGGATCGAGCCTGAAGTATGATAGCCCGACCACTACCACCGCTTGCGCGCCGTCAACCACGCCGCGCGGGTCTTCGCGGCGCTGCGGATCGCGGGCCAGCCACTGCATATCGGCTTGATAATTGTTGGCCAGCCAGCGGCGATAGGGCTCGGCGTGGGGCGCGCGTTCGGCCGGGGCAATACCGATCAGGTCGAAGCCCAGATCATAGGCTTTTTCTTTGATGCGTTGGGTAAGCGACATGGCGCGGGGGACGTAGGGCGTGGGACGTACATTTCCACGCCCCACGTCCTACGGTTTAGGCTAGTTGTGTCCGTTGGTGTGTTCGGGACCCACTTCCCAGGTATCGGATGCGAGGAGGAGTTTGCGCAGATCGCCTTTGCCCCGGGTGGCTACGGCTTGATCGATCTGGCTGAGGACGCCCTCTTCGTAAGGAATTTTTTGGACGTCGCGGAAGACCCCGATCGGTTCGGGGAAGGCGGGCTGGCGCATGCGGCTGAGAAAGAAGGCCAGGCTGGCCGGGCCGTCTTCATCGTGAACCAGCAGCTCATCCGGTGAGACGTCGGCCAGCGACACGACTTCCGGGGTCAGGCCGTTCAAGCGAATGCCCTTGTCGCGCTCTTTGCCGAAAATCAAGGGCTGGCCGTCTTCCAACTCAAGGATGTGATCCTCTTTGGTTTGGTTGTCGGTGGCGTAGCCCCAGGCGCCATCGTTGAAGATGACGCAGTTTTGGTAGACTTCCACAAACGATGTGCCTTTGTGGGCCGCGGCTCGTCTGAAGACCTCGCCCATGTGCTTGACGTTGGTGTCGATGGTGCGGGCGATGAAGGTGGCCTCGGTGCCAACGGCGACCGACAGCGGGTTAAGCGGCTGCTCAACCGATCCCATCGGCGATGATTTGGTTTTGTGCCCTTGCAGCGAGGTGGGCGAATACTGGCCCTTAGTCAGGCCGTAAATCCGGTTGTTGAACAGGACGATGTTGACATCGATATTACGGCGCAGAATATGGATCAGATGGTTGCCGCCGATAGAGAGGCTGTCGCCGTCGCCGGTGATAATCCAGACGCTCAGTTCGGGATTGGCCAGCTTCAGGCCGGAAGCCAGGGTGGGGGCGCGGCCGTGGATGGAGTGAATGCCGTAGGTGTTCATATAGTAGGGGAATCGACTGGAGCAGCCGATGCCGGAGATGAAGACGATATTTTCTTTGGGAACGCCTAAATCCGGCAGTGTCTTCTGCATTTGGGCTAAGATGGCGTAATCGCCGCAACCGGGGCACCAGCGGACCGCCTGGTCCGACGAGAAATCTTTACGGGTAAGTTTGATAGGTTCGCTCATTATTTTTCTCCGTGTGTATGCTCTGTATTAATGTCTTACTCGACCAACGACAGGATTTTCTCGGTCACTTCTCTAATGGTGAAGGGCCGGCCTTGTACTTTGGGATACGGGACAAAGGGCGTTTCCAAGCCGTAGCGCCCCCGCAGCAGGAAGATCAGCTGCCCCAGGTTCATTTCCGGCACCAGAATCCGGTCGAAGCGGCGGACGATGCTGTCCAGGTTTCTGGGGAACGGGTTCAGATAGCGAATGTGGGCGTGGGAAACGGCGTAAGCCTGGCCCTGCACCCGTTTGACCGCCGAGCGAACCGCGCCTAAGGTACTGCCCCAACTGACCACCAGCAGGTCGCCTTCTTCCGGGCCGATGAGGGTTTGAGGCGGTATATAGTCGGCTAGCTTGGCTATTTTTTCGGCCCGATCTTTGACCATCTGCTCGTGATCGAGCGGCATGTAGGAGACGTTGCCGGTGTCGGGCTGTTTGCCCAGGCCACCCAGGCGATGCTCCAGGCCGGGTGTGCCGGGAATGGCCCACGGTCTGGCGCCGGTTTCGGGGTCGCGTTTGTAAGGCTCGAAGGGCGCTGCGCCGTTGGCGGGTTCGGACGGATGTTTGACGATAATCGGCGCAATGTCGTCGGGATCGGGGATGAGCCACGGTTCGGCGCTGTTGCCCAGATAACCGTCACTTAAAATAAAGACCGGGGTCATCGCCCGAACGGCCATGCGAAAGGCTTCAACGGCCATGAAGAAGCAGTCGCCGGGTGTAGCCGGGGCGATAACCGGCACCGGGCTTTCGCCGTTGCGCCCAAACATGGCTTGCAGTAGGTCCGACTGCTCGGTTTTGGTCGGCAGCCCGGTGCTGGGGCCGCCGCGCTGAACATTGATGATGACCATTGGCAGTTCCAATACCAAGGCCAGGTTGATCGCCTCGCTTTTGAGGGCTACGCCGGGACCGCTGGTGCCGGTGGCGGCCATCGCTCCGCCGAAAGCCGCGCCGATGGTCGATCCCATCGCCGCGATCTCATCTTCGGCCTGGAAGGTGCGGACATCGAACTGCTTTTGGTTGGCCAGGTTGTGCAAAATATCGCTGGCCGGGGTGATGGGATACGAGCCATAAAAGAGTGGCTTGCCGGCTTTTTGGGCAGCCGTAATCATGCCCAGAGCCAGGGCTTCGTTGCCGGTAATGCGGCGATAGACCCCGGTTTTGAGATGGGCGGGCTGAATATGGAAACGGGTTTGAAAGGCCTCGGTGTTGTGGCCGACGTCGTAGCCGGCAATCAAAGCTCGTTTGTTGGCGTCGACCAGCAGCGGGTCTTTGGCAAATTTCTTTTCAATATAGGTGAGGGTCGTATCCAACGGCCGGTCGTAAATCCAGAAGGTCAAGCCCAGCGAAAAGAAGTTTTTGCAGCGATCTTTGTCGCGGGTTGATAGGCCCTCAAGCTCGGCCAGCGCGTTGCGGTTCAGCGTGGTAATCGGCAGTTCGTAGACATCGTAGCCGTCTAAGCTGCCGTCTTCCAGAGGATTACTGTCGTAATCGGCCTTTTTGAGATTGGCATTGTTAAAGGCATCGGTATTGACAATAATCTTACCGCCTGGCTCCAGATCGATCAGGTTGGCCTTGAGGGCGGCCGGGTTCATGGCGACCAACACCTGCGGGGCATCGCCAGGAGTGAGAATCTCCTCGCTGGAGAAGTTGACCTGAAACCCACTAACCCCGGCCAGCGTGCCGGCCGGCGCTCTGATCTCGGCCGGGAAATCGGGCAAGGTGCTGATATCGTTACCAAAAACAGCCGAGGTGTTGCTAAATTGCAACCCGGTCAACTGCATCCCGTCGCCGGAGTCGCCGGCAAAGCGGATGATGACCGACTCGATGTCTTGGTACTCTATATGTTGTTTACTTTCGGGCATAAATTATCCTCCACATTTTACAAATTGATAGGTTAGCACTTAACTGCAAACTGCATCTCCTCTCCGGAGTTTACAACCTTATTTGGTAGCTGTTTCACAGACAAGCAAATGGGGGCGTCGCCTGATTAATCTTTGGCTATACCTGCTGCTTGTCTTGTGCGACAGAAATGCCCGTCACCTGAGCCGTTACAAGGGTTTATGGAAAGGTGGGAGGAACGATGGGGTAAGGAAAGGAGATGAAGGTGGGTTACTTTGGGCTTGGTCTTATTCGAGCCGTGGCAGAAATTTAATTTTTACCGTCTAAATTAATTGTCCCTTATGTATCATCTCAATAATTCGGAGAGCGGGTAAGACAAACTTAAGTTTGTCCTACAAACGGCGCTGCTGATTGAGGTGATACGACCTTAATGAAAAAAGCCCGCAGACAAACTGGGGCTCTAAAATCTGTACGAAGTTAACGACGTGATATTTTCACAGGCATCATGGAGTCCCGCCATCGGAATATTTTGCTAGGAAAATAGTACAATATTTATTAATGATAATATAAAAAATCGGATTGCTCTAAATTATACACGAAAGAGACGGCATGGCAAGTAAAAATAGATAGCGGTTTAAAAAACGTTAATATCCGTTGTCAGGGTACAGCCGTTTTTCGTTGCTGTAGGGGTAAATCAACGGGATATTGCCATTGTTCAGTTGCTCTTGGATTTTCTTCCAGTAAGTAGCCTCGAACAGATCGGAATGGTGTTTGATAAACACATCGCGTAAATCGTCGCGTAGCCCTAAAAATTGCGGGAACTGCTCCGGAAAGATATCGTCCTCGTCATAGGCAAACCACGGTTCGTCAGAAAATTCGTCTACATAGGAGCGAGCCGGCGGCATGCGTCTAAATTTACAGTCGGTGATCAGGCTGATCTCATCGTAATCATAAAATAAGACGCGCCCATGCCGCGACACGCCAAAGTTTTTCAGCAGCAGGTCGCCGGGGAAGATGTTGGTGTTAGCCAAGTCTTTGATGGCGTTGCCGTAGTCGATGACCGAGGTTCGGGCGGCCTCCTCATCGGCTTCGTTGACGTAGATATTGAGCGGAATCACCCGGCGCTCGATGTAAGCTAAGCTGATGGTAACTGCATCTTCGGTCACCTCCACCGCGTTGGCGGCAACAGCTTGTAACTCCTCCAGCAGGTCTTCGGAAAAATATTGCCGGTCGAATTTCAGACGCTCGAACTTTTGAGCATCGATCAGCCGGCCGGCGCGATCATGCATAAAGACCAGATAATATTTGTCTTTGACCGCCTGGTGATTGGTCTTTTTGGGAGGATCGAAGCGATCTTTGATAATCTTGATAATGATATCATAATCGGGCATGGTAAAGGTAACCATGACCATGCCGCGCTGGCCGCGAGCAATTTCAAACTTATTGTTGGTGTAAGCAAAGTGGTGCAAAATGTCGCGATACAGTTCTGTTTTGCCGTGTTTGTTGTAACCCAATGAGATGTATAATTCAGCAATCCGTTTGCGGGGCATAATGGAGCGCAAAAAGCGAACCAGGTCATAAGGCCGATCCACGTCGATATGAAAGTAGGAGCGGGCGAAGCTAAAAAGGATACTGGCGTCGTCCTCGTTCAGTAGTAGCGCGTCGACGACAATGCCGTCTTTATAGCTGCGCAGGGCAATGACAATGGGCACTATATGGGAGCCGCTGTACAGCCGCCCCACCAGGTAAGCCGCTTTTCGTCGGAAGAAAGCCGCCTTGATCATCTCGGCCCACTCGACCACTTGTAGCGCGCCAATTTCACGCAGATGGGTTTTTAGCCGGTCGGTGATGTGGTGAATATCCTGATCGAGGTGTTTAAAGGGGATTTGAAATTGATAATCGAGAATAATGGTTCTAATCAAGGCCGAAATCGAGTCGCTGCGGTTGTAGGTGCGGTAGACCAGGGTTTTGGTTTTGGTGGGCGGCACTTCGAAGTCGGTATCGACAAACTCAACCTGAGGATCGACCCCGGACGAGGTAGTGAAAATACGGCGGGTGACGGAGTTGTAAAAGGTTTCGGCCAGTTCCCAATTGTCGCGATGGGCAATCAAACCGGAGTAGACCGCCTTGATGCTGGCCCAAATCAATTTGTTTTCGCAGCGGTTGCCTAGCAGATCTCTGACCTCATCAACAATCTGGTAGACCATTTTATCTTGACTATCCAGTCGTTCGGTGGCGTCATCCTGCATCCCAGCCCAGTCTCTGGTTTCAAATCGCTTTTTGGCCCGGCGGGTAATGGCATTGAACTGCGTCTGAAAAAACTCAAAGCCTTCCAGAATGGTATTAGCTCCCAAGTTCGCCAGGCGGCTATCACTTAGTTGTGGGGTCATCGGTCTCCTCTCTCCCATACGTGGTGATGTCGCTAATATAAATTTTTCATTTTTCTATTTTAGTCTAAAGTAAATCCGGTAGGAAATTGTGAATTATATTTCCAAATTTTCAATTGTGAATTATTTTACCATACTTTCAAATGTAAAGGAATGATTAAATGCGTGAAAACAGATTAAAATCGATGTGGGGCAGGGGGGAGGCGGCTGTCAACGGTTGGCTGCAAATTCCCAGCGCCTGGTCGGCGGAACTGATGGCCCACCGGGGGTGGGACAGCCTGACCATTGATATGCAGCATGGCCTGATTGGCTATGAAACGGCTTTGCTGCAGCTTCAAGCTATCTCCACCACCGAAGTAGTGCCGCTGGCGCGGGTTCCATGGAACGAGCCGGGCATTATTATGAAACTGCTCGATGCCGGAGCCTATGGCATCATCTGCCCTATGATCAACAGTCGCGCCGAGGCCGAAGCCTTTGTCGGCGCCTGTCGCTACGCCCCAGAGGGATATCGCAGCGTCGGGCCAACTCGGGCTAGAGTATACGCCGGTGATGATTACCAGACCCAAGCTAATAAAACAATCATCACTTTGGCCATGATCGAGACGGCCGAGGCGCTGGAGAATATAGAGGCGATTGTTAGTGTCCGTGGCTTGGATGCCGTCTATATCGGCCCGGCCGACCTCAGCTTGTCGCTGACCGGCACGGTTCAGGTCGATTATACCGACCCCGATCTGCTGGCGGTGCTGGATACCATCTTGGCCGTTGCCCAAAAGCATCATGTGGTGGCCGGTATTCACACCAGTTCGGTGGAATTTGCATTGAAGATGATTGAAGCGGGCTTTCAACTGGTGACCGTCTCATCGGACTCAGGCTTGATGCGGGCTGCTGCTGAAGCGACGGTCACCAAGATGAAAGGCACGGTCAAAGAGCGGGATGACGCATCGCCGTATTGAGGGAAAAGGTATCACGGTTTAATCAGGGCTATTATTGGGGAAAACTATGTTCAGAAAGTATCATTCTGTTTGGCTGGTTAGTTTGCTTTTGATGGTTAGCGCTTGTCTCGGCCCCGGCCAAAGCGAGGACCAGCCGGTGGTTGAAGGCAGCATCGCGGTGCTACTGCCGGACAGCGCGTCATCGATGCGGTGGGAGGCGGACGACCGGCGATTTTTCGAGCAAGCCCTTGACACGGCCGGCGTTGAATATACCATCTTCAATGCGGAAGGTAATGCGCGAACCCAGCAACTTCAAGCGGAACAAGCCATTACCAACGGGGCCAAAGTGCTGCTGCTGACCAATCTCGATAACGGCAGCGCCGCCGCCATTATTGCCCAGGCGCATGAGGCCGGCGTCAAGGTCATCGATTACGACCGGATTACTATTGAAGGCCCCGGCGCCGATCTCCATGTCAGTTTTGATAACGTGGCGGTGGGGCGGTTGATGGGCGAAACCCTACAGCCCTTGATCGATAACCTGCCGGCGCCAACGCCGCACGTCATCCTCCTCAACGGCTCCTCTGATGATTACATCGCCTCTCTCTTTGCCGAGGGCTACAAATCGGTGGCGGAGCCTAAATTTGAAGCCGGAGAGTGGATTAAAGTCGATGAGGCGTCGATCTTTGACTGGGACAACCAACAAGCCTATTCTACCTTTGAGCAGATGTGGACTGCGGCTCAAGGCAATGTTGATGCGGTTTTCGCGGCCAACGACCCCATTGCCAGTGCGGTGGTCACCGTGCTCAAAAATCAAGATCATAAGCCGATTTTATTGAGTGGTCAGGATGCTACCGTTGAAGGGCTGCAAAATATCCTGTCCGGCTGGCAGACGATGACCGTCTACAAACCGATCAAACTAGAGGCGGATGCAGCGGCTGACGCGGCGGTTCGCATGCTGGCCGGCGAAGATGTCTCGGCCATTGCCAACGATACGATCAACAACGGTCAGAATGACATTCCTTTTATGAAACTGACTCCGATTGCGGTGACCAAAGATAATATTGCGGAAACCGTTATTGCTGACGGCTTCCGCACTTGGGACGAGATTTGTATCGGTGAGTTTAAGCAATATTGTCCGGCTGAAAAGAAGCAATAGAAGACCATTTATTTAATCCAACTCTCTACTACGTTTAGACGGAGCACCAAATGAATACAGAACAGAGTAAACCAGCCCTTCGATTTGGCGAATTTGTGGTGTTGATGGCTTTGATGATTTCGCTGGTGGCCTTGTCGATTGACACGATGCTGCCGGCCTTATCCACGATTGGGCATGATCTTGGCGTCCAGCGGCCCAATGACAACCAACTGATTATTTCGCTGCTGCTGTTGGGGCTGTCGGTCGGCCAGGTGATCTACGGCCCGCTGTCGGACAGCACCGGCCGCAAGCCGGCGATTTATGCCGGGTTCGCGTTGTTTATCGTCGGTACTCTGGTGGCGCTCTTTTCCAGGAATTTTTCGATGATGCTGGCCGGACGCCTTCTACAAGGCGTCGGTGCAGCCGGGCCGCGGATTGTCAGTATGGCTTTGATTCGTGATCAGTATCAAGGTCGGGATATGGCCCGGGTGATGTCGTTTGTCATGGCCGTATTTATCCTGGTGCCGGCCGTGGGACCCTTATTTGGACAGACTATCCTGCTGATGGCTCACTGGCGGGCTATTTTTGGCGTTTTCCTGATAATGGCGCTAATTGCCGTCACCTGGTTCGCCATCCGCCAGCCGGAAACCTTGTCTCCCGACCGGCGACGGCCCTTCTCTCTCTATCGCATTGCGCTGGCGATTCGGGAAATTGTTACGAACCGGTTGGCGCTCGGTTGTACCATCGCCGCCGGGTTGGTGTTTGGTGGTTTTATGGGCTATCTGAATTCGGCCCAACAAATCTTTCAAAATCAGTATGGGTTGGGCCAACTCTTTCCGCTCTACTTTTCGGCGCTGGCCCTGGCTATCGGCAGCGCTTCATTTTTAAACGCCCGGCTCGTAGTCCGGTTCGGCATGCGCGCCTTAAGCAGCCGAGCGATGCAGACCATTGCCGGCCTATCGCTCCTGTTCTTTCCCATTGCGTTCTTGCTAAGCGGCCAACCACCCTTGTGGCTACTGATGATCTATCTAATCGTGTCGTTTTTTTGCATCGGACTGTTATTTGGCAACCTCAACACGATGGCAATGGAACCGCTAGGTCATATCGCCGGGATCGGCGCGGCGGTCATCGGCTCGCTGTCGACGTTTATCGCGGTCATGATGGGCCTGGTGATCGGGCAAAATTATAACGGCACGGTTCTACCGCTGGTTGGTGGGTTCGCTGTCCTAGGGATGGCTGCATTGGTAGTTTTGCGGTGGGCTGTGGGAGCGAAAACGGTGTCGGCTGAGGCGGTTCTGGAGGAGGGGGCGTGAAGCCCCCTCTCAATTACCCGCGCCGCGAGCGATTAGGCTGGCTCCGGCCATTTCTGCGATGAGAATGACGGCGTTTGCCATTTGATGACGGTTTAGGGGCCGGATTGGCCGGTTTCTTTTTGAATTGACTTTCCGGCACAAAGCCGCCGTAATCGAAATCGGGCAGCCGCCGCCGTTCGATGTGTTCCCCCAATAGTTCTTCAATGTCCCAGATCATCTGGCCGTCCGTTTCACCGGCCAAAGTGAAGGCTTCGCCTGACTGGTGGGCGCGACCGGTGCGACCGATGCGGTGAGTGTAAGCTTCGACCGTATCCGGCACGTCGAAGTTAATGACGTGCGATATTTCCGAAACATCGATGCCCCGGGCGGCCACGTCGGTGGCGGCTAGAATATCGTATTTGCCGTCGCGGAAGCCGTTGATGGCCCGCAGCCGCTGGTTTTGCGACATATTACCCTGGAGGGCGGCGGCGCGATAGCCTTTCTTTTCCAAGTCGCGGGCCAGATTTCGGGCGCGGTATTTGGTGCGGGTAAAGATGAGGACTCGGCCGGTGGCGGTCTGTTGCAACATGGCCAGCAGTAGATTTTTCTTGAGTTTGTCGGGGACTGGATAAAGGGCATGAGACACGGTCTGAGCCGGGGCAATGTCACCGATCTGAACGACGACCGGGTCTTTGAGAATCGTGTCGGCCAGCTCCCGAATATCATCGGGCATGGTGGCTGAGAAGAAAAGGGTCTGGCGGCGGGCCGGCAGCAATTTGAGAATGCGCCGGATATCAGGTAGAAAGCCCATATCGCACATGCGGTCGGCTTCATCCAGCACCAGCACCTCCACCCGCGATAGGTCAATGTCGCCATCGTGGACTAGGTCGAGCAGGCGGCCGGGGCAGGCAATAACGATCTCGGCGCCTCGGCGCAGTTCGGACACCTGGGGCGATTTGCCGACGCCGCCGTAGATGGCGATACTGCGCACCTTGGTCTTTTGGCCCAACTCAACACTCATCTGATAAATCTGCTCGGCCAGTTCGCGGGTGGGCGCGACGATCAGCGCCCGCACCTGGCGCAGCGGTCCTCTCGTTAATCGTTGGAGAATGGGCAAGGTGAAGGCGGCGGTCTTGCCGGTGCCGGTCTGGGCCAGGCCCATGACGTCCCGTCCTTCCAGCACCACAGGAATTGCCTGCTGCTGAATCGGTGTGGGGGTGGTGTAACCGACGGCTTGAATACCGGCGCTAATGCGCCGGTCGAACGAAAAT
This sequence comes from Anaerolineales bacterium, assembly GCA_020634855.1. Lineage (GTDB taxonomy): Bacteria > Chloroflexota > Anaerolineae > 4572-78 > J111 > JAGRBY01. Next base: position 144,661 of record JACKAU010000007.1, on the reverse strand, counting down.
TGGTCAAAATTCACTAAAAATGCTCCTTGACTGTGTGAGCCAAGTCGCACTCTTAGCCCGGTTGTATCTTGTAATGAGGTTCGAAAATAATACAAACTTCTATTATAGTCGGAGGAGAGCGGTAATGCTAATTTTGGTCGTGGTTAGCGAGTTAGTTCAAGATGCGAGCGTTGATCTCTTGCACCCGGGTGGTGTGATTCGTGAGATCATAGTTGAGTTGAACCTGATGACCAGCCTCATACCGCATCCGGCGGGCCAGATAAACAAACTCCTCGCTATCAATCGGGGGAACCGTCAAATCTTTGGTATTACCCCGAACCATCCGCAGGGCGTTAATTAAATTCTGTAAAAAACTCAGGGCCTCACTCAGGTGAACATAATCTTGCTGGGTCAAAACCCCAACCGCCGCCAGAGCGGTCAGGGCTTCGCTGGTGTTGGTCACGCGCAGGTTCGGATAGCGATGGCCGTAGCTGATTTGCAACCCCTGGACCAGGTATTCGATATCGACCAACCCGCCGGGACTGAGCTTGGCATTGACGGTGCCGGCGGTGACGTGATGGCGAATTTGTCGCTCACGCATGGCTCGCATCGCGGCGATGTCAAATGGATCATCGTTGTAAATAAACTCGTCACGCAGCTTGATGATCTGCTGACCGAGCTTAACATCCCCGGCGATAGGCCGCAGCTTGACCAGGGCCTGGCGTTCATACGGCCAGGCATCACCGCCGGGTGCGAAGTAGCGCCGAAAGGCGTCGAGCGATACCCCTAAACTGCCCGCTTTGCCGTAGGGCCGCAGCCGTAAATCCAATTCAAATATCCCTTCCCGCCTGGCGTCGATAACGTTGTTGATCTCGCTGACCAGGCGATCAAAAAATTCAGCCGTAGTGATGACGCGCGGGCCGGTCGTCCGCCCGTTGCCGGCATAAATGAGCATCAGCTCGATGTCCGAAGCAAAGCCCAACTCGCGCCCGCCGCATTTGCCTAACGCGCAGATTGTCATCGCACAAGGATGGCGGTTGTTCAACCGAGGTAGGCCGTAATGTACGCGCAAATCGCGAACTGCAACCCGATACGCCTCTTCAACCACCACTTCGGCCAGATCGGATAACTCGGCGGAAAATTGGCCGAAGCCGGTAATGTAACCCTGAATTTGACGCATGTCGATGCGGAACATCTCGCGATCTTTGAAGGCGTTTAGGGCTTGGCGTTGATCCAAGCCGGGTGGTGTTTGGCTCATCAGCACCGCCAATTCGGCCCGTAAATCAGATTTGGATTTGCTTTCTTTTAACGCCTCTAAATTTTTCAGCACGGGGAAAAGGTTGGCGTGCTGCATACGCAAAAAATCTTGCCAGAGAAAGTCGCTCACGCCCAACAGACGGGCCATTGTGGCCAGCAGTTCGGGCTGCTCCAGCGACGCGAAATCTTCGGGCCAATTGGGCCGGCGGAATAAGTTGCCAACAAACTCCCTAAAGTTGAGCAGCGCCGCTTCGGGGTTGGGCGAGCGAGGCAAAAGATGGGTGAACTGCTTAATCAACACGGCGGCTGCTCGCAACTCAAGCTGTTTGGCCGGATCGGTTATCTTGTCATTGAGGCTATCGGTTACATACAGCGTATCGCGGACCCGATTGCCGGCGGTCTCGACCGACATCCGGCTGATGTTGATGCCGTGTAAGGCCAACGCGTTGGCTAACTCGTACAGAAAACCGATGGTGTCCGGCGCATCAACTTTAAGGACCGTGTGGTGGCGGGACGCATCGTTGTCGATTTCGATATCGACCGGGTAGAGAACGTCCGGGTCAGCGACGGTGGTGGTTAGCGCCGCTGCGATACGTTTGGCCAGTTGGCCCTGAACCTCATCGACTTGGCCGGTCCGAAGTTTGCCGACAAGCTGAGCCAAATCCTGCTCATACGCCGGCCAACCGTCTGGCGATGCGCCGTTATCGGCTTTAACCGTAAACACATCGACGATTTTTCGGCGCGGTGACAGCGGCGCTGTTTTGGTACGGTAACGCGGGCGTCGTCCGCCAGCCTGGTAGCCGGCCAGCGCCGGTTCGGGAGCCGGTTCGTAGGTAAATACACTGCCGGCGTGGATGTTGAAGCCGTGAACAAACAGCAGGCCGCAGATCAGCGACAATTCCCCCAGGTAATCAAAACCGACAATCGTAATCCGCCAAAAATCATCGGGTAGCGGTTCGGCTTCCACCCGCACCGGCTGGCGATCGCTCAGGTCGCCCATCAACACCGTATGATGATCAATATCTTGGGGGCTGAAAGTCTTGAGGTAAGAGGCAGGCATCTGAGCCAGGTGCGGCAGTAACTCGGCCGGTCGATCCTGTTCGGTTGGGGCAGCCGGTATCGGCCCGGTTTTGGTCCGGGTCTTATCGCCTAACTGCTGTTGGAAAACCAGCCGGATGACGGTAGTGTGCTGCTGATATTGATCCACAAATCGATGACCAGCCTCACTGCCACGAAACCCGAGCCGTCGGGCTAGATGAGTCAGGTCTTCAGGATTATCGGGCAGGCTGTGAGTTTGGCGATAATGCATCAATTGCAAGTGATGTTCGACGGTGCGTAGAAAGGTATAGCCCTCGGTCAGAACACGGTATTCGTCGGCGGTTAAGAGATTTCTGGCAAACAGAGCGGACAGGGCTTTGAGCGTATTTGAACCGCGCAGTTGAGGGATGGCTTGGCCGTGGGCCAGTTGGTTGTACTGGGTCACAAATTCGATATCACGGATGGAGCCTTCCCCCAATTTGACTTCGCCCCACTGGCGGCCGCGCTGCTTTAGCTGCGTTTCAATCCGCGCTTTAAGCAAGCGAATCTCCTCACGTACGGTCTCTGCGGGCGTAATGAACAGTTCGGGCTGGATTTTACGCAAAAATGCTTCACCTAGCTTTTTATTGCCGGCAATCACCCGCGCTTTCAACAGCGCCTGCCTTTCCCACAAACGCGCGTGTCGGTGGAGATAGCTCAAATAACCGTCCACCGATGAGACCAACTCGCCGGTGCTGCCCCAGGGCCTGAGGCGCATGTCAACCCGGTAGAGAAACCCTTCGGGGGTCATGCGGGTCAGATTTTCGATAAGCCGCTGCCCAAACTGACGGTAGGTGGTGGGTTTTTCGGCCACTAGAAACAGCAGATCGATGTCGGAACTGTAGTTGAGTTCCTGCCCGCCCAACTTGCCCATCCCGATGACGAAAAATTCGGCGGCATTGAGGTCTAACTGCCAGGCCGTCAAGCTGATAATGGCTTCAACCAGGCTGTCGGCCAGATGGGATAACTGCAAGGTGATCGTCGGCAGGTCAAACGCGCCTAGTAGGTCGGACGTGCCGATGCGCAGCAGTTCCCAACGTTGGAACCGGCGCAGGGAGTCTAGGGTGGCGATGTTTTGCGGATCGGCGGTATCGATGGTTCGAGACAGAATGGCCCGAATATCGGCCAGGAATTGGTTTAGGATTTTAGGTTGGGTCAATTGATGGTGGGCGGTCAGGCGATCGAAATAGGTGGGATTGCGCTGCAGTATTTCGGTGAGAAATTGACTGCCTTCAAAAATTTTTAGCAAAATTTCAATGGCGCGGGGGTTGGCAGCAAAATCATGATAAAGCGTTAGTTGGTTAGAGGCGTTATTGATAAATCGCTCAAAGTTGACCAGAACACGATTGGGATTGGTGGTCTCGGCCAGGGCGTTGAGCAGGTGCGGCAAGACTGGGGCCAAAGCCTGACGCGCCGGCTCGGATTTGGCAATGCGGCTCAGGCAGCGTTCAGCAGCCGAAATGTCGGTAAACCCGACCGGGGCTAGCCAGGTTCGTATGGCATCGTCGCCGGGCGACTCGGTCAGCAGTAGGGCTTCAGCGCCCTTAAAGGTAAGTGGGGCCATGTTAGCGGTTATTATAGTTGAAATTGGGGATTAGGAAAAGCAACAAAAAAGGGATGAACCGGCCGGTTCATCCCTAATAAAGTAGCAATCTTTGTAGGACAAACTTGAGTTTGTCCTACGCCCCCAATTATTGAGGACCGTAAAGTTTCTTAGATGTCAAAGTAGAGATTGAATTCATACGGATGCGGTCGCAGGCGAACGGCGTCAATCTCTTCGGTGCGTTTGTAATCGATGTAGGCATCGATCAAATCTTCGGTGAAGACATCACCTTGCAGCAGGAACTCCTTATCGGCTTCTAGCGCGTCGAGTACGGCGTCAAGGGTGCCGGGGGTGTTGGTGATTTGGGCCGCTTCATCCGGAGGCAGATCGTAGAGGTCTTTGTCAATCGGCGCGCCGGGGTCGATTTGGTTTTGGACGCCGTCGAGGCCGGCCATTAACATGGCGGAGAAGGCCAGGTAAGGGTTGCAACTGGGATCGGGAGCGCGGAACTCGATGCGCTTGGCTTTGGGGCTGCTGGAGTACATCGGAATACGGCAGATAGCCGAGCGGTTGCGCTGCGAGTAGACCAGGTTGATCGGGGCTTCGTAGCCGGGCACCAGTCGCTTGTAAGAGTTGGTGCTGGGTGCGGCGAAGGCCAAAATGGCGGCGGCGTGCTTGAGCAGACCGCCGATATAGTAACGGGCAACGTCGGACAGACCGGCGTAACCGGCCTCATCGTACATCACAGTTTCGCCGCCTTTCCAGAGACTCTGGTGGGTGTGCATACCGCTGCCGTTATCTTCAAAGAGCGGCTTGGGCATAAAGGTGGCGCTCATGCCATTGAGGCGGGCCACTTGCTTGACGATGTATTTGTAGGTGATCAGTTTGTCGGCCATGCGGGTCATGGTGTCAAAGCGCAGGTCGATTTCACACTGGCCGGCGGTGCCGACTTCGTGGTGATGAACTTCCACTTCCATGCCAACCTGCTCCATGGTCAAGACCATTTGGGTCCGGACGTCTTGCAAGCTATCGACGGGCGGGCAGGGGAAATAGCCGCGTTTGGCCGGGATTTGACCGCCTAAGCCGCCGCCGCCGCTGTTCCACCAGCCTTCGGGGCTGTCAATTTGATAGAAGCCGGTGTTGGCTGTGGTGGTGTAGGCGACATCATTGAAGAGGAAGAATTCTGCTTCCGGGCCAAAAAAGGCTGTATCGGCGATGCCGGTTTGCTTGAGATAAGCTTCGGCTTTTTTGGAGATATAGCGCGGGTCTTTATTGTAGGCCTGATGAGTGATGGGGTCGTAAATATCACAAATCAACACCAGGGAGGGGACTTCAAAGAAGGGATCGATAAAGGCGGACGTTGGGTCCGGAATCAAGATCATATCTGATTCGTTGATGGTCTGGAAGCCACGGATAGACGATCCGTCAAAGCCCAACCCTTCTTCAAACGCATCCTCGGAGAACTCTTTGGTGGATAGGCTGAAGTGGTGCCATACGCCAAAGGGATCGATGAACCGCATATCGACCATTTTTAGATCTTCGGACTTAATGAGATCAAATACATCTTTTACAGTTGCTGCCATTGTTAAACATTACTCCTTTGTTTTGTTTTGTATGGTATTAAAACGGCGATTGCCGATGAACAACAGTTAGGATAGTAGGTCGTTGCTTATTTGGGCTCAACTTATATGGTTTACCTCTGCCGGGTCATCAATAAAGCCGCGCCGAGCTAAGTCTTGGCCAGCTCTGAGGCGCAGATCTTCAGGATTGTGGCCGATGTAAAGACTGTAGCGATCTTCATTAACCCGGCGTTCTACGGCCACTAAAAAGGTGTCCATCTGGTACATGTCCAGAGTTTTATCCCGATAAGAAAATTTATTGGGAAGAGACTCCAATTTTGTCTGTAGTTTAGACCAGTAGTCAGGTAATAATCGGTCAATGCGGAGGTCAAGGTCTTGTGACAAACGGCTATCATCGATGAGCGCCTGACTAATTTGGGCCCGCAACCGAAAGACTTCATGCCCGCTATCTTCATTGACCTGGTACTTTTTATCCAGCACATAAGCATAAAGTTCGTCGTTTTCGTCGGAGGGGAAGACCGGAGTCCAGAATTTGGTGTCTTGCGGGGTTAGCGGCCGTTTTTTGAGATAAAAGACCGGTCTGACCAACCCCAATGTTTTCTGATGGACGCCGCGCACGTGCAACTTTTCAAAGTCTCCAGATTTTCCAAGGACGTGGATCTTATTAAGATAGAGGGCGACTCGGTCACGGACACAAGCCAGTTCTATATGTCTGACTACAGGGCCGCCCCGCACGGTTAGCCCCAAATTTTCATTGCGACTGGTGTAAACCGGATAGACTCGCAAACTGTGCCGGGCAACGAACACATAAGTGGGCATCCGACCCATATTTTCCAACGTCGGCGCGACTTTCTTAATGGTGTTCAGAATCGCTTGCGGGCTGTTTTCTTGCATCTGAAGACCACAAATTTCAGCCGCATAATGGTTTTGCCCTCTAATAAGTTTCAAGTAGATGGGGACGTGGAATTGGGTTTCAAAACTGGTCTTGACCGAAGATAGTTCGATGTAGACGTAATAAGGGATGATCTTGCGGGTGTCTGCGCTATTTTTTTCTAAAACAATTTCCATGTTTCTCGTTTTTAGGTTAGAGCCACAAAACCGCTTGAATATCTACAATTATTATTAGCCTTGGATATAGACAGCACGGGGGTTGTCGATGTACCCGCGCCGCATTAGGTCGCCGGCTACCCGCTGGCATAAATCCTCATCATCCTGGCCTAAAAAGAGACTATAGCGATCTTCGGCGCTGCGGTACTCAAGCGCGATGACAACATTCTCGCCCTCATACATCGGCAGCTTGATACCCTCGTAGACCATATCTCGATCAAGCTTGGTCAAGTTGGATTTAATCCGTTCCCAAGAATCAGGCATCAAACGGTCGACGCGGAGATTGAGATTTGTCATAAGCCGGTGATCGCTAATCAGCGCTTCAGCCACTTGATGTCGTAGGGTGAACACTTCATGTCCGTTGTCTATCGGCGCTTCGTGCTTGGTGCTGGCCGCATAGACATAAATCGAGTCACTGTCAGTGGCTCGAAAGACCGGCGCCCAAAATTCATGCTCTTTTTCAGCCAAGGCCCGTTTTTTTAAGTAAAATACCGGACGAACCAGAGATAGCGTTTCTTTATGAACGCCACGAACATGCAATTTATCGCCGCGTTCAATGGGGCCAAGTAAGCCGATTTGATGTAAATAATCTTTGAGATATACGCGCACTTTGGCCAGTTCCACGTGCCGAAAGGTAATCCCTTGGGGGGTCACGGCCATCACTTTGTCGCCGATGGTATACACCGGAAACAACTTGCGTGAGCGCCGGGTGATAAAGACGTAGGTGGGCATTCGCGACAGGTTTTCAAGACTAAGCAGCTTTGATTGGACTAATGGTCCTAATTCTTTAAGAGTTTCCGCTTTAATTTGTAACCCACAAATCTCAACAACATACATTAGTCCGTGGGATAAAATGACGGGAACTTTAAAGGTTCGGCCCCAATCTAGCTCAGAAGCCCCAATTTCAATACAAACAAAATAGGGAATGATATCGCTGTTTTGTTCGGTGTTCCGCTCAAATGATATTTTCATGGATGTCTCTCGCAGCTTCTTTTCCGAGTGTCAGTTTTGCTCTTTATAAGGTACTGTAACCTGGCAAGTTTGGCAACTCGTGAACAAGGCTGTGAGAACAAAGTTTAGGCTGAGAGCTACAGCTTAGCCTCTCAGCCTAATTTACTATCTCAATCTATCAGTTGTATTGTTACTTAGCCGTAGCACTGCCCAGCGAGCCGGTAAATTCCGGATAGTTGATGGTGCCGTGTTCGGTGATATCCAAGCCTTCCAGTTCCTCTTCTTCGGATACCCGCAAGATACCGGCGGCTTTGATGGCCATGAACAGGATGTAACAAGTCACAAAAGCCCAGACCGGGATAGCGATAGAGCCGATAATTTGAGCGCCGAGGGTGTGACCGGCCGCAGAGCCAAAGATAGCAGTGGCTAAACCACCCCAGATACCGCACAGACCGTGAACCGGCCAGGCCCCAACCGGGTCATCAATGCGTAGTTTTTCCAGCAACATCATCCCAACCACAACCAGGACACCAGCTACCACCCCGATGATAATGGCTGAAATGTTCGAAACCGAGTCGCAGTTAGCGGTAATCCCCACCAGACCGGCCAGCATCCCGTTGAGGGCGTAGCCCAAATCCGGTTTACCCACAGTAAACATACCGGCCAGCATCGCAAATACAGCGCCGGCACAGGCGGCCAACAGAGTGTTGGTTGCAATCAACATAACGGCGTCGGTATTGGCGGCCCCGGCAAAAGCGAGCTGGCTGCCAGGGTTGAAGCCGAACCAACCGACCAACAGAATAAACACACCCAGAGTAGCGAAGGTCAAGTTGTGAGCGGGCATCGGGTTGGCTGTACCATCTTTATTAAAGCGACCAATGCGAGGCCCTAAGACAATGGCTCCGGCCAATCCGGCAAAACCACCCACCGCGTGTACAACCAGCGAACCGGCAAAGTCATAGAAGCCCAGAGCATCGAGCCAGCCGCCGCCCCACTTCCAGTAACCGCTAATCGGATAGACTATACTGGTGATAACGATACTGTAAATAATGTAAGCTCGGAACTGCATCCGGCCAGCGACTGCCCCAGAGACGATGGTGGCAGCGGTAGCGGCAAAAGCCACTTGGAAGAGCCAGTCAACCTGGGGGTTCAAACTACCGGCGACCGGGTCGGCCGTGGTCCCGCCAATGCCAAAACCACCCCAAGCCAGGAGCCCAAGGCCCCCCGTAATATCGCTGCCGTACATAATGCCATAACCGACTAAGAAATATAGAAGTCCGCCAACTGCCATATCCATCAGGTTCTTAAACAGAATGTTGACCGTATTTTTACTGGCATTGAACCCGGCTTCCACCATCGCAAAACCGGCCTGCATAAACAAGACCAATACAGCTGCAATCATTAAGGTAATGTTGTCTATCGCGTAGGCCACTGTTTCGGCAGTGATCTCATCTTGAGCGAAGGCGATGCTCGTGGTTGCTATCGTTAGCAGTAATGCAATAGGTAAAGCTTTTAGGATACGATGTTTTATCACAATCCCTTCTCCTTGTTGTGAGTTATAATATAAAAGGTTACTTAAGGGTAATAAATTGAACCAAAAAACAAAAAGCCCCCAGTTGCGGAATTAACTTCCAGAACTGAGGGCTTCGCGGCCGCTCTTTAGTACTTTCTTTATTTTGTTGGGCGTATCTTACCAAAGTTCTATTTTCTTGTCAAGAAGCGCATTTCGATTTTTTGGGGAATTTAAGGATTAAGAATAAGAAGCCCAAACGCCTTATATTTTTGCACCGATAGCCACAATTGCTTCCGCAACTTGGTGCATAGGCAATCGTTTTCGACGGGCTGTCATTTGTAATCGTTGATAAGCCTCAGCTTCGGAAATGCCGGTTGCCACCAAAATTTGTTTAGCGGCATCCACCAGCCGGCGTGTTTCAAGTTGATTTCGAAGTTTGTAAATTTCTTGAGCCTTAGTGCGCATGATTTCAAATCGATTCATGGCTAATGCTAAAGTTGGCCCTAGCTTTTTTTCGTGAATGGGTTTGACCAAATAGCCCATTACCGCTGCATTGGCGGCCCGCTCAATTAGGCTTCTTTCACTATAAGCGGTCAGCATAACAATGGGCAAAGGCATCTCTTCTGCCAATCTTTCGGCCACACTCAACCCATCTAACCGGGGCATTTTAATGTCTAGTAATAACAGTTCCGGTTTGATGCTTTTGGTCATTTCAAGGGCTTCTTCGCCATTAGCCGCAGTGCCTGCGATATGATACCCCAAAGCAGAAACCATCTGCGACAGTCCCATCCGAATTACTGCTTCATCATCCGCTATAATCACGCGTGACATTTTTCCCTAACCTTATCTAATCATCAAATTCTAAAAACAACGCATTTACTGGGTTGGAACATAAAGCTCTTATCGAGTCAATCCACAAACTAATGGGAGAATTATGGCGTCTGGCGGTATGCCGCCAAACGGCTCCTTATTAATCTGCAAAGACTGACCTAAGGATACTGAGTAAGATTAAGCGTAAAGTTTATCACAAATGAAAAAAAATTGGCAACTTTAAGCTTCAAGATTTAGACTTTTGTTCCACTGCCATTCAAATTTTAACGTCAAACATCTTCTCATGCTATAATAACCATCTGTTGACGCATTAGTTACGCGAATTTGAGATGACACTTAAAGAAAATACTATTTTGGAAAATCGCTACCGGATTGAGGGGCTGCTAGCCCGAGGCGGTATGGGAGCCATCTACCAGGCTTTCGACACCAACCTTAATACCCCGGTGGCTATCAAAGAAAATATTCTGCAGACGCCTGAACACATCGACCAGTTCAAGCGGGAAGCCTTGATCTTGGCTCGTTTGCGCCATGCCAGCCTGCCTCGAGTCATCCATTATTTCAGCTTCACCGGCAAGCAATACTTGGTCATGGATTTTATCGATGGTCAGAACCTATGGCAAATTGTCACCGATCGGGGCGAACCGCTGCCTGTGACCCAGGCTTTGGATTATATGATCCAAACTTGCCAGGCGGTGACCTATCTGCATATGCAGACCCCGCCGTTGATCCATCGCGACATTAAACCGCAAAATATTAAAATTACGCCGGCCGGCCGGGCCGTGTTGGTGGATTTTGGCATCGCCAAAGAGAATTCCGGTGACTTGCAGAAAACCCAAAGCGGGGCGCGCCGCGTCACTTCCGGTTTTTCGCCTCCGGAGCAGTACACCGGCGAAGGAACTACCCCTGCGTCTGACACTTATGCCCTGGGGGCAACCTTATACGCCATTTTAACGGCCAAGAAACCGCCTCGTAGCACCAATCTCACCGCCGGTGAGGTCAAATTCGATCCGCCTAATCTGGTCAATCCTAAACTAAGCCCGCAGATTACCCAGGCTGTTTTGCATGCGATGCAGCTCAAGCCGCAAGATCGTCCGGAAACGGTGGGGTTGTGGCAGCAGCGATTGGAAACGATTCTGGCGGGACTATCCTCGTCTCCGGTGGTCGAAGACTCAACGGTTTTTAGTAAGCGAAAATCGGGGATCGATGACGATGCAACCCTAATGGGGGAGATAATCGTTGATCCACTACCCGGCGGAGACAAATATTGGCTGGTCGATCCATTAGGCCAGGGATATCTGCTGGGTGCGGAGCCTTTGATCATTGGCCGTTCGCCTAAGGCAGATATTGTGGTGGACGATGAGGCGGTTTCTCGTGAACACGCGCAAGTTCGACTGTCCGGTGACCGCTGCCTGGTGCTCGATTTAAATAGCGCCAACGGGACTTTTTTGGACAGCCGGCCTCTGCCCAATGTTTGGCAGCCGGTGCGTCAAGGCGATGTGTTAACCATTGGCTCGGCGCGATTTTATATAACCACAACCGAACCCGCCAACGTGGTATCCCACCAAGTCGTAGCGATACCGGCTGGTGAGGCCAATACGACATCATCCCCGCCGGCCGAAGAGATAATTGATGCTGAAAAGGTGGTGGATCTGTCCCAACCCCGGCCGTCGGCCAATCAGTGGCGGCGGTACTTGTGGCCGGTATTAGCCGTTATGCTGTTGTTTTGCGGCGCTGTTACGTTGGGCGCTTTTGGGTTATATTGGGCCGGTTCGACGGTTGGGGGATCGACCCCAGACCCATCGATCGCCAGTCAAGGTGAAGCAGAATTCGCGCCTTTGATCGGGCAATCGTCCCAAGAGGCTCAACCTGACAGTACGGCTGAACCGGCAGCGGGTATTGATGAACCCGGAGCGCCCCTGGAACCCGCTTCGCCGATCGCCACACCAACGGCTGAAAATTCAACGCCAATTTTTCGCTCCACTTTGGGCGATGTTATAACTCGAACCGATACGGTTTTGCTCCCATCGGCTGAATCAACGTCTGCCGCTACTCCGGAGTCGTTGTCGCCCACGGCTGAACCCGATCCGGTTGAACCTACTGCTGCCGAACCGACGGCCATTCCGGTGACCGCCGGTGAGACTGTGGCCCAAATCGGGCCTAAAGAAGTGATCGATGTCGATTTTAATCCTCAGAATCCTAACGAGGTGTACGCGGTGGTTAAAGGGATGGGCATCTTCAAAAGCGTGTCCGGGGGCGAGGGACCGTGGTTAAAGTTAAATGTCGATGGGGTCGGCCTGACCGGCTTAACCATCGATCCCCGCAACCCGACCCGTTTGTATGCGCCGACCTGGAATGCGGTACTCAAATCGACCGATGGCGGCAACACCTGGGAACTCCATGCCGATGGGTTGGCCTCGGCTAACCGGTCGGTCAATGAATTGGTGGTTCATCCAACCAAACCTGATACGCTCTTCGGCGGCATTGGTGAAACTTTGGTGGTCTCGACCGACGGCGGCGAGACGTGGGTCTCGGATGGGTATGGGCGCGACCTGGGTGGTTCGCAGTTGAACCAAATCGTGATCGATCCGTTTGATCCCGAGACTATTTATGTCGCCGGCACCGCCGGATCGCTTTACAAATCGACGGACGGCGGGCGAAACTTCATCGGCCTGCCTTTCAACACCGGCGAGGGCGCGTTTGGCCTGGTGGCCCATCCGACCCAACCCAATGTTTATCTGGTGGGGGTCAACGCCACCCATAGTGCTATTGCCAAATCGACCGATGGCTTTGAGTTCCACTCGGTGAGCGATGGCCTGATTTACGGCGGCGCCGATTCCGTTTACTCGGCGCTGGCATATGCCCCCAGCAGTCCCAACATTATTTATGCCGGCAGCGGTTATGAAAGCAACCCGCTGGCTAAAGGGGTGTTCAAAAGCACCGACGACGGCGAAACATGGTTCAGTATCGATAGTAATATGACCGTCAACCCTGACACAGGTTTCCCGTACTACGTCAAAAGAATAATCGTCCATCCGACCAACCCGGATGTTGTGTTGGCCGCCACCGGCTCGGGGTTGTATAAAAGCGTCGATGGCGGAGCGAGTTGGCAATTATTATAAACCCAATGAACGCAAGAATCGGGTGGCTGCCGCAGCACGAGTTGCATAAAATAAAGGTATTCATTCAGTAGTCCAGGTGGCTAGCACTTTGTTACACCATTTACGTAAAAGTGCCAGTTGCCTGAAGTGATACCAAAAGACTCGTGTGGAGGATTTGACATGTCTTACTCAGGAACCTATATTCAAGCCGTTGAAGATTACGCTCGCATCGAGCAAGCTATCATTTTTCTGCGGCAAAATTTCCAGCGACAGCCCAGTTTGAAGGAAGTGGCCGACAAGATCGGTTTAAGCGAGTATCATTTTCAACGGCTGTTCAGCCGGTGGGCGGGCATCAGCCCCAAACGATTTTTGCAGTTTCTGACCATCGAGCACGCCAAGCAGCTTTTGGCCCAATCAAAAAGTTTGCTCGAAGTGACCTACGATGCCGGTCTGTCCGGTCCTGGCCGGCTGCATGATTTGTTTGTGACGTGCGAGGCGATGACCCCAGGCGAATACAAACAGCAAGCGTCGGGTCTGACGATTCGCTACGGATTTCATCCCAGTCCCTTCGGCGAGTGCCTATTGGCGGTCACCGAAAGAGGCGTCTGCGCCCTGAACTTTGTGCTTGATGATGGGCGTGAGGCGGCGCTGGCCGCGCTAAAAGATAGTTGGGCCGGAGCGACCTTGATCGAGACCCCGGCCGAAACGGAACCGTTTGCCGCCCGGATTTTTGATCCGGTCCGGCATCAACAGGCTCTGCCGCTGGTTTTAAAGGGAACAAATTTTCAGATCAAAGTCTGGGAGGCGCTGCTTAAGATTCCGCCGGGGGCGGTGGTATCGTATGAGACGGTTGCTGCCAGCGTGGGACAGCCTAAAGCAGCCCGAGCTGTGGGGAATGCTGTCGGTAAGAACCCGGTCGGTTTTGTGATTCCCTGCCATCGTGTTATTCGCAAAGTGGGCAATGTGGGCGATTACCAGTGGGGAGCGCCTCGTAAACAGGCTATGCTCGGGTGGGAATCGAGCCAAAAATTCAAATTGGACTAGTGATTACAGATGACTTTGCTCAGCTCGGTTGGCTAAATCCGGGCTAAAATGGGAAGGTGACGATCCCCTTTGAGCAAATCATATTTTTCTCAAAGGGGATTTTTGATAACGTATGACTGACGTATCGTTTAAATCGCAGGTAAGACCGGTGGTGGCGCTGGTCGGACGGCCCAACGTGGGCAAATCGACCTTGTTCAACCGGATGGTGGGTCAGCGCAAGGCTATTGTCGAAGATTTGGCCGGGACGACCCGCGATCGGCTCTACGGCGACGCCGATTGGAACGGTCGCGATTTTATCCTGGTCGATACCGGCGGGCTTGATTTCGGCATGATGTCAACCGCATCGGCCCAAAAGGGGGGCGATCCTAAGGATTTGACCTCAGCGGGTTACCAAGCCGGAGCAGCCAGCCGGCTGTTTTTACGGGAGATTCGCGAGCAGGCTGAAATTGCCATGGCTGAAGCTGAAGTCATCGTCTTTTTGGTCGATGCCGAAACCGGTGTAACCGGCCCCGATGAGGATATCGCCGACTTGCTGCGCCGCACCGAAAAGCCCGTTATTCTGGCCGTAAACAAGGCCGACAACCAAAAGCGTAAGGTCGATGCGGTGGAATTTTATGCTTTGGGGCTGGGCGAACCCATTCCGGTCTCGGCGCTGCACGGGGCCGGCACCGGCGATCTGCTCGATGCCGTGGTCGAGGCGCTGCCGGAGATAGACGAGGAGCCGGAAGAAGACGAAGCCATCAAAATCGCCATTTTAGGCCGGCCCAATGTGGGTAAATCGTCGCTGTTGAATAGTTTGCTGGGCGAAGAGCGGGTGATTGTCTCGGACGTACCCGGCACCACCCGCGATGCCATCGACACCCGCATCAATTATGAGGATTTGGAGGTCGTGCTCATCGACACGGCCGGTATCCGGCGGCGGGGTAAGATCGAGCCGGGGGTCGAAAAACACAGCTTTCTACGTTCGCTCAAAGCCATTGATCGGGCTGATGTCTGTCTGCTGCTGATCGATGCGACCGATCTGGTGACCGCTCAAGATGCGCATATCGCCGGTTATATTTTGGAGAAGAATAAAAGTGTCGTGGTGCTGGTCAACAAGTGGGATCTGATTGAAAAAGATACCTATACGATAAATGCGTATACCCGCCAGATTCGGGCCGGACTGAAGTTTTTGGATTACGTGCCCATCATGTTTATTTCGGCCAAAAGCGGCCAGCGGGTCGAGAAGGTGCTCCCACTGGCTCTGCAAGTTCAAGAAGAACGGCTACGGCGTATCCCTACCGGGGAATTGAACCGGATTATGCATGAGGCTGTGGCTAAAAATCCCCCCAAGGGTGGTCAGCGTCACCGGCTCAAATTTTTGTACGCCACTCAGGCTAGAACTGATCCGCCAACTTTTGTCTTCTTTACCAACAATCATAAGTTAGTCCACTTTACTTACGGCCGTTATCTTGAAAACCAACTGCGCGAGAAATACGGCTTTTTAGGTACCCCGCTTCAAATGATTTTCCGCAGTCGAAAAGAGAAAGAGGTTTAACCGATTACAGTCGGGCCGGTTGATGGTTAGATGGGGCTTGACAGCAAGTTACCCCGGTATGGCTGCTACATAAAAGAGAGATTTCGGGTAGTGATAAGCCTGTTTGATCCAACCCTTCGGCTAATTGGGCTAAAGGCAGCCCCATGACACTGGTAAAGCAACCATCGAGCCGCTCAACCGGCGCGAAAGGTTGGTCTTGGATACCATAAGCCCCGGCCTTGTCCAGCGGCGATCCGCCGGCCACGTACGCTGCAATTTCGGCGTACGTGTAGGGCCGCATCCAAACCTGGCTGCGATGAAGATAGGTAGCAATCGGTTGTTTACTTTTGGAGGCGTTAGAGGGCGGTTGATGGATTAGGGTCAGGCCGCTGTACACGTCGTGCTGTCGCCCTCGCAGGGATTTGAGCATTTGAGTCGCTTCGGCGGGGGAGGCCGGTTTGCCCAGGATAGCGTTGTCTAGCACAACAACGGTGTCAGCGGCAATGACGATCAGGTCATGGGTTTCGATCAGGCCGGCTATGGCGGAAAATGCGGCCAGATTCTCCGCCACGGTGTGGGCTTTAAGCCGGCTGAGGCGCTGCACCAACCGGTCGGGCGGTTCAGCCGGGAGTGGGGTTTCGTCAATCTCTCCATCGACGCCGGGCGATACGGCCGTGAAGGGAAAACCCAATAATGCCAGAAACTCCCGGCGTCGAGGCGACGTTGAGGCCAAGACGAGATGGTATTGAACTGGCATTATGTCTCGTTTGGGGTAGTTTGGGCAGAATTTATGGGCAGTAGCACATAAAAAGTACTGCCTGGAGTCTGTTCGGTGTTATAGCCGGCGCTGTCTACCCAAATTCTACCTCCGTGTGCTTCAATAATACCTTTGGCAATCGGTAGTCCCAAGCCAATCCCACCGCCGCCAAACGCTGTTTTACTGCTGCTGTGGTAAGTGATGTCCTCGATCATATAAAACCGGTCGAAAATATCAAACTGCTTCGAAGAGTCAATGCCTATGCCGGTATCTTTGATGATAATTATCACTGCCTGGCCGGATTGGTTGGACGTTAGCAGCTCGCTATCTGCGGTCGTTACGCGACCTTCTACCATAATAGTGCCATGATCCGGGGTAAACTTTATGGCATTACTCAGCAGATTCCAGAAAACTTGCTTAAGCCGTTCGGCATCACCGACAATTTCGGGAATCGTCTCTAGATTCACCAGTTCAATATTCAACGCTCGGTTATTTTTGTTGGGATTTAGCTCATCGAGGGCGCCCTTAATAAGGTTGCCCAAATTAACGCGCTGGTGTTGAAGCGACATACTGCTAGCTTCGATGAGAAAGATGTTGAGTACGTCATTGACCACTTCATTGAGCCGATGAACTGATCGGTAAATTTTGTTTACCAGATTAACCACTTTGGTTTCCGGGCTATCAGGCTCGCAGGTTTCTTTGGTGGCCGATTGGAGCAACCGCGCATAGCCGTAGACCAGCGTCATGGGTGTGCGCAGTTCGTGGCTGGCGATCGTGATAAAGTCAGATTTTAGCTTGTCAACTTGCTGGAGACGGGTATTAGCCTCTTCCAATTCAAGAATCTTCGACTCAAGCCGTTCGACCAGTTTTTTGCTGTATTGATCCAGATAATGTTGCTGTTCATCTTTGCTGATGGTGTCGCGCTGGCCTTCAAGGTAGCTCACGATCTGATTGGGAAATCGGTCAATATCGATGGGTTTGTTGATATAGCCGTCGCAGCCGGCGGTTAGGGCGAGTTCACGGTCACCTTTAGTGGAATAGGCGGTAATGGCGACAATGGGCGTCCGTTGTAAGCCGGCAATGGTGCGCATGCGCGTGGTCGTTTCGTGACCATCCAGGCCGGGCATGTTAATATCCATGAGGATCAAATCCGGCATGTGTTTAGTGGCGATTTTTATCCCCTCCAACCCTGTCTCCGCTTCGATAACTTCAAAATCGAAGCGGGTCAGCACTCGATTAACCAAGGAACGGTTGATGGGATCATCATCAATGTACAAAATTCTGGGTTTAGTTGCTAGTAAAGTTTGCGACAAGGTGTCTTCTCCGGTTGCTGCATATTTCTGGTATGTTTGGTCAGAATTTATTTGAGAACATCGCTAATGCTCTCAACCAACTGATCCTCCATAAATTCGCCTTTTTGGAGGAGAGATTCGATCCGCCCCGAAAGACGTTGATAATCCTGGTTGGTTAAATCTTTGGCCGTAATCACAATAACGGGAATATCTCTAAGTTGTTCATTGGCTTTCATCGTGTCGAGAACGGTAAAGCCGTCTACTTCCGGCATCATTAAATCGAGCAAAACCAAATCCGGCTTTTTCGATTGGATAAGGGCCATGCCGCTGGCTCCGTCGGCGGCCTCATAGATTTTATATTTACGCTCGTACTGCAAGATCCGGCGTAGTAACAGCCGGGCGTCCGGTTCATCTTCAATAATAGCGATGCTCTGAACTTTTTCATCCAACCGTTTTAAAGCATTGATTAAGCCTTCTTGGCGAATGGCCGTAACGCCAGGCTCCGTAACGGACACCGCCTCGCCGTCAATATTTTGCACGCGAGTGTGCCTTTTAACAATTTCGCTTTCCAGGATTTGTTTCTCGATGGGAAATGTATGCCCCGAAGCATTAACGACTACCGTTTCATGGGGGCCAATAATCTGATCCTGCACCAGTTTGACCAGTCCGGCACAGGCCACGGCTGCCGCCGGCTCCATCGAGATGCCTTCTAATTGAGCCATCACCCGCATCGATCGGAACGACTCTTGATCGTTTACTTTGACAAAGGCGCCGCCGAAAGTTAACACCAACTGGCGCAAAAAGGGATAGGCCAGACCCGGGTTGCCGGTTGCCAGCACGTTAATGACGCTGGTGGGGTTATGGACAATTTCACTGATGTCTAACCCTTTATGAAAACTGTTAACCATTGGCGCGCAGCCTTCGGTTTGAATGATCGCGATTTTGGGGATTTTATCGATCAACTTCATATCATACAAATCTTTAAAACCCCGCCAAACGCCAATCGGTCCCATACCACCGCTTACCGCTTGAATGTACCAATCCGGTGCAGCCCAGCGAACGCCGCGAACCCGGCCGAGTTGTTCCGCCACTTCAAAGGCCAGGGTTTTCATAGCTTCTCTGGCAATGAGCGATTTGATACCTTTATCAAGAAACAGGTTTCGGTAATCGGCAAACTTAGCGGCAATTTGCTTGGTGGTGTCGTAGTTGCTCGATACTTTGATCACTTCCGTACCGTACAGGGTTACTTCACGCATTTTTTCGTGGGGAACGTCGCTATCTAAAAAGGCCCATAATTTTATACCGGATCGAGCGCAATAGGCTGAGTAAGAAATAGCCACATTGCCGGTGGAGGCCACCACCGCTTCTTTTATATCCGCTTCTTTCATCGCCGAAATTGCCAGCGAGGCCTGCCGATCCTTGAAAGAGGCTGTTGGCCCTTGCCGCTCATCTTTGACAAAAATATGGCGATTACCTAACATCGCGCCCATATTTTCAATCTGTAGCAGCGGCGTCCAGCCCTCCCCCAGCGAAACAATATTTTTGGGGTCACGAATGGGTAAAAGTTCCCAATAACGCCAAATGGTATGATCGCGTTGAGACAGATCTGATTGCCAAGTGGCGGCTGTCTCTTCCAAATCATAGAGGGGATCTAACCACTCGCCGCCACATTTGGGGCAAGCGCCAATGAGATTGGTATATTCGGCTTTGAAGGAGCAATGAGTACACTGATAAAGAATTTTTTTCACAAGCTACTCTTTAGGGTATGTTATCTGATCGGGGTCGTTTCTTTTCTTCCTGGCGAAGTCGAGCGAGCGCCTGGCTGACATCTTCCAGTAGTTCATTTTCGGTAAGATTGCTTTTTTGCAACAGGACTTCCACCTGGTCGGTAAGTTTGTCCCGCTGTTTGGCTGTTAAATGTTCGCCACTGACGATAATAATCGGAATCGAGCGAGTGGTTTCGTTAGCTTTGAGTTCCTCAATCATCGTAAAGCCATCCATCTCCGGCATGTTAAGGTCCAGAATAATCAGGTCCGGCTTTTGTCGGTTTATAAGGTCCAAGCCTTCTTTGCCGTTGTAGGCTTCATTAATATTGTAATTACCTTGGGCCTCCAACATACGGCGCGTAAGCAGGATATCGTCGGCCTTGTCATCTACGATTAAGACATTAACTTCCTCAGTATCTGTGTTGTCGATGTAGCTGAGCGCTTCAATTAATTCATCTTCAACAATGGGTTTAATGAGATAATTTGTCGCTCCCAACGAGAACCCGCGATTTTTGTCGCTGGCAATGCTACAAACCAGAACCGGAATATCTTTGGTATGGGCATTTTCTTTAAGTTCTTTGAGGACATTCCAGCCGTCTTTTTCGGGCAGAATGACATCGAGCAGAACGGCAAATGGTGAAAGCTCGGAGATCTGCGTTACCACATCACGATTATGATCCAAGCCTAAAACATGATACTGCTGTTTTTGCAGAAATCGCTTATACAAGGCGATAACCCCCGGATCATCATCAATAACCGCCACTAACTTTTCTGTTGGCGGTTCGTCCGGTGCGGTCAACAACGCCGGGTTATCGGAGTCGGTTAGGGTAGCCTCGGCTGGTTTAATAGGAATGTAAAAACTAAACGTCGAACCTTTACCGGGGATACTGTTCACCCAAATTTTGCCCTGGTGCATTTCCACAAAATGGCGGCTGATGGGCAGCCCTAACCCGGTGCCGCCGGCCTTGCGCGTGGTACTGGCATCGACCTGAGTGAATTCCTCAAAGATGGTCGATAGTTTCGTCGTCGGTATCCCGATTCCGGTGTCGGTGACACTAAAGATAACCCGATCATGGTCGATCGTTACTCTGGTGGTGACCGTTCCTTCTTCGGTAAATTTGCAGGCATTTGAGACCAGATTCAGCACCACCTGTCGAATCCGGGTCGGGTCAGCCCAAATCGATGGTAGATTTTCGGGAATTTCTTGTTTTAATGTGACCGGTTTATCTTTGACTAGGGCCACGGCTGTAGACATAACCGTTTTGATAATCGGCTCGATTTCGGTTTGCTCGAAATTGAGTTCCATTTTGCCGGCCTCGATCTTGGACAAATCGAGAATATTGTTGATGAGGCCCAGTAGATGTTGGCCACTGTTGTGAATCGAGGTCAGGTCGGTTTTTTGAAGTTCGGTTAGGGGACCATCGATCCCTTTGAGGATGACACGAGAGAACCCAATAATGGAATTGAGCGGCGTCCGTAATTCGTGGCTCATATTGGCCAGAAATTGGGTCTTTAATTTGTCGATTTCTTTGAGCCGTTCGGCGGTTTCCTGCTGTTCCTTAAACGCTCTGGCATTCTCGATGGCAATCGCCAGTTGGGCGGCCAATACCCCCAGTGTCGACGTTTCTTCTTCAGAAAAGGCCTGCGGCGACGTACTCTGGACGTCGAGTACTCCGATCATTCGGCCTCCGACCTGGAGCGGGATAGCCAATTCGGCCTGGGTCTCCGGCAAAAGTTCATTGCGCTGGTAAACCACCATTTTTTTGGAGTCGAAATCGGTGCTGCGAGTGACAATAGGCTTGCGCTGGTCAGTTACCTGCCCAATCACGCTCTGGCTGCCGATAGCGACTTTATAATTCATATCCAGTAGCCGCTGACCGGCTTCGCCGGTGCTTTTGTGCAGCACAGCATACTGCTCACCTTCATCAACTAGGAAAATTTGAACGTGATAGAACCCAAACCGTTCTTTAATGAGGTCCACGGCCTGATTGACCATCGTAGACGGATCAAGAATTGAGGTGGCTACCCGGCCTACATCGGCGCTGGTCTGGAGCAAAACCGCCCGCCGTTTGGTTTCTTCGATCAGGCGCCGATTTTGGAGCGCAATAGACAACTGATCGGCCATCGCCATTGCCAGGTTAACCTCGCTTTCGGTAAAGACATGGCGCTTGCCCACCGAGTCGGCGCCGATCGCCCCCACAACCTGATCGTTGATGATGATCGGCGCCAGCAGCAGAGATACAATACCTCGCGGAATGTTAATTTCACGAACCGTGGCCACTAGCGGATCGGTCGCTACGTCTTCAATGGCAATCGGCTGTTTTGTCGCGATGAGGTGTTGGTAAGAGGGATTATCTTTAATTGGAATACGGAGCCGAGGTTTCATAATCGGTTTACCGCTTTCAAATAAGGCATGAAGTTTGCCGTATTCAAAATTTTCTTCAAATAGGAGAATTCCTCCTTGTTTTAGGCCCAACGTGGTCAGCATTTTATTGAGAACTGTATTGAACATTTCATGCTCATCTTCGGTGGCGACCAGGAATCGGCCTACCTGGTAAAGCACTTCGGCTTCTTCGCGGGCAATTTGAGTTTGTTCGAACAAACGGGCCGACTCGATGGCTTGAGCGGCTTGGCTGGTAACAGCTTCAATAATTTGCAGTGTGTCATCTTCCCAGATGGCATCAAGGGTGCTCTTTGGTAATTCGAAATCGATGGTGCCGAGTACGGCATGCCCTTTGAGGGTTAGCGGCGCCACCAACGTTGATGTCTTTTCCGGTAGCGGTCGGGTCCATTTGGACGAGTCTTCACTGCCTTTGCCGTTGGCCGGCCGCTGGTCGGGAGGCTGCGATTGGCTGTCGCTTTCGGTCGAACGGGTCATCGGAATCACAATGGGTTTCTTTTCGGCCAAGGCTCGATCAACGCCGGGTAGTGGTTCCGTATCCTTTTCAATGGTAATGCCTCTATCGGTCAGCCGGTAATTAGTTGTCGCTCGTTGCTCTCGAATGTAGGTGGTCCACTGATTTTCGATATAATGACGGTGCATTTTGTTGACTTCTTCTAGCGCCTGGTTGAGGTCTTGAACGGCCTGAGCCGCTTGGATAGCATTGGCTAACTGGTTTGCCATTGATTGGAGAATAGTAATATCGCTTTGGTCATAGGCATTGCGTTTGGTACTTTGTACATCGAGTGCGCCGATAATGCGACCTTGGGCGGCTAGCGGCAACGCCATTTCCGAGCGAGTGTTGGGTACGAGCGGGTTATTAAAGTGAACGGCATTGTTGCCCACGTCCAGGGCAATGCAGGGTTCGCCGGTGGCGGTGGCCGTACCCACAATACTTTTACCACCTACTTCTAGTTTGTGCTTCATCGCCAGCATTTTTTGGCCAATTTCACCGGTCGATGCTTTGACGACAGCGTGCTTGCCATATTCATCAGTTAGGAAGATTGACACGTGGTAAAAATCGAAACGGTGTTTGATCAAATCGACGGCTTCAAATAAGAGACCTTCCAGGTCTAAATTAGCAGTGGCCGCTTGAGACACTTCGGCGGCCGTCTGTAGCTGGCGCGCCCGGTGTCGGGTTTCATCAAGCAATCGCCTATTTTCCAACGCGCCTGATGTTTCGCGGGCAATGTCTTCATAGAGACGGATCATATCGGGCGAAAAACCCGTCTCGGCTTGATTTCCGATTAAAATAAAACCCTCTACGTTTTTATTTAACCAAATGGGAACGGCGACCATTGTTTTGATTTTCATGACGGCCAGCAACTGTTTTAGCATCGGCGAGAAGCGATCATCCTCGTTAGCGTTGTTGGAAATAACCGTTTGGCCGGTTTTAACCAGGGGGCTTAACCCCAGTTCGGTGGTAGAAAGATGAGAGCCAACGGGAATACTGGGCCATTCTCGCCTGGGGTTATCCCACAAGGCCACCAACTCCAAGTCGATGCTGTTCTCCACCTGGTTATACATAAAGATCGACACGCCACGATCCGGTTCGGTTGCAGCAATGGCCGATATGGCCAGATCGTATATCGCCCCCATTGTTTCGGCTTTGAGGAGTTGCTGGCCTAAGGTTGAAAGAATTTCGGAGTTGTAGAGATTTTGTTGAGTTTCGGCGACCAGTTGTAGGTTTTGGATAACCACGGCTGCCTGGCCGGCCAGGCTGGTAATTTGGTTAATGACATTGGGCTTGAGTTCATATCGATGGTTCTGGCTGCCCAGCAATAATTCCCCCAGCCAATTGCGGCCCACTGCCAACGGGACAGCTAAAATAGCTCGATGGCCTGAACAAAAGACGTTGACGCTAGCTTGCGTGGTAGCATCCAAATTATCAAAACTAACTTCAAACGGCGCGTCGTGGCGAAGATTTTGAATAAAGGCGAACTCATTGGGGCGCATCAGCATCCCGGTGCTTAGGATTTCCTGAGAGTCTCGGTCCCATTTGGCAATGACCTTTAGTGCATTAGGTGCGCCGGCTTCATCCATCCCGGTTACCAAGGCCATACACATACAATGCGTATCGGTTGTATCGGCAAAGCTGTCTACCAAAACACTTAATAAATCTTCGATGAACTGGGCGGTATTAAAGCGGCGGCTGGCTTTGTAAAGCAGTTCCGTCTCTTTGAGTACTTGGTTGGTTTGCTCCAGAAGCCAGACGTTCTCTAAAGTGGCGGCGGTTTGGATCGCCAGCGAGTCGAATGTGGCTAACTGATCATCGGTAAAACCGTTTGTCTGGGGGTGTAAAAAGGTAAGCACTCCATGCAGCGTGCTGCGTTGGGAGTAAAAGGGTACGCAAGTGATGGTATTGACTACCGGCATACCGGCAATGTCATCCAACAGCCAAGGCTCCTGATCTAAGCGGGTTAAGGTCATACGTTCGCCGCGGTCCAGAGCCAGCGCCTCTGGCCCTTCAAGGAGGGCCAGGCGGACCAGATCGGCGAGCGGTACATTTTGCCGGTCTTCAATAGAAGTGGCCATTGACATGAACGCGCCACCATCGGTGATAAAGATTTCGGCGTGGGTGGCGCCCATACGTTCCGTGAATTCCAGGATAATGTGTTGGACGGCCTCGACGGAGGTGGCGCTGCTAAGCCGCTGCCCCAATTGGTACAAAAGCGCCGCCCGGTCGCGTTCGGTCTTGGTCTTTTCCAACAGCCGGTGGTTTTCAAGCGCGATGATGGCCTGGTCGGCCAAGGTTTGATAGATGCGCTGCTCTTGCTCGCTGTAGTGGTGCGGCCGGCGCGTATAAATCGAGAGCACCCCTTTATATTCTGTCCCCAAAAACATCGGCGCGGAGAATAAGGTGATAGTTTGTAACTCGTTCAGGGCAAACAACCTGAACTTTTCATCCATGCGCTCGTCTTGTTCCGGCTGTCGCAAATCTTGAGAAATGAGGGGCGTAAAGGGCGGTTGGGCAAACGACTGAACCAACTCATAATCACCGGCTGAAAATGTGGCGCCGACCGGAATATTTCGGGACGCATCCCGATCCCATGTAGAAACAATAGTAACCGACTCAATCTGGCCATCGTTTGATTTATCGAGTAACGAGATACTAACCCGATCAACGCCATAGATTTTTACATTGTCCAGAACAATGTTGAAAATATCTTCGACGCTAACGCTTTCTACTAGAGAACTGCTGATTTTGAAGAGTTGTTGGGCGCCGGCCAATGCCTCCTGAGTCTGCCGGAATAGTTGGGTATTATCGAGGGCCAGGGTCATTTGCGTAATAAACGCTTTGAGTAACCTCAGGTGGGCATCTTCGATAGCGGTGGTAGGGCTTTTGAAACCCGCTTCGACCAGCCCTACATTCTCCTGGCGCAGCGTAATCGGCGTGAAGACGCGCATCCACTCGGCATGCCCCTCCGCATCATACATGGCTCGATCATACCGCTCATCCCAACCGGTAATAATTTCGGTTTTACCGGTCCTGATGATATCGGCCATGATATCTTTATCATCCAGCGGATGGTTGGCTCGCTTGATATTATTATCGGAAATACCCACCCCGCTGACTGCTTTGACTCGCTGCTGCTCCGAATCAACCATCGATAACATAATATAATCGAAGCCGATTTCTCTGATACAGGTTTCAAAGAAAAGGCTAAATATCTCATTGATGTTGAGGGTGCCGGAAAGCGATTGACCGAGGCGCTGGAGGGCGATGGTCTCCCGCAAGCGCGTTTCCGCCTCGCGGCGGGCCTGGGCTGCCCGCTCGAAGAGGTGGGCGTTGGTAATGGCATTGGCTAGCTGATCGGCCATTGTCTGGAGGAGGGTAATATCCTCAGCAGAGAAAGCGCCGCGTTCGGTGCTTTGTACGGTCAAGGCCCCGATGACTTCTTCCCGACTGATGAGAGGCAGAGCCATCTCCGAACGGGTATCGGGCAGCACCGGATTTTTGAATCGAACGGCCTCCTGGCCCACGTCCAGCGCAATGCGAGCCTGGCGGTGGTGGACGCTCCAGCCGATCATCGACTCTTCGCCGATTTTTAGCTTGTGGTTTTGCCGAAGCTGAGTTCGGCCAGCCTCACCCGTTCCGGCATGCAGTACAGCCCACTCTCCGGCTTCGTCAACCAAAAATAAGCCCACATAATAGAACCCAAACTGGTTTTGTATAAGATTGACCGATGTCGTGATCAAATCGCCAACGTCCAAAATTGAACTGGCCGCTCTGGAAACTTCGGCCGCTGTTTGTAGGCGATCAGAACGATATTGGGCTTCGGCCAGCAAGCGGCGATTGTCCAGCCAGATCGCCAGTTGGTCGGCTATTACCTGACCCAGTTCGATGTCACTGGACGAAAAATCTCGATTTTCTTGATCACTCCCCGCGGCTATAATCCCGATAGTCTGGCTCCGTAGCACAATCGGCAGATATAACATCGATTTAGCCTGCATCATCTCGCGCAGCATCCGGTTATCTTGAGTTAACGGATGGCTGAACGCGTTGCCAATGACCAACGGTTTAGGCTCTTCGACCAGATGTTGAAATAGCTCGGTACTCACGGAAACAGCGCCATCTAATTGAGCCGGCTGCCCGTTTAGGTAGAGCGCTCGGATTTCGTTTGTGTCTCTGGACCGGTTACGAAGGGCCAACTTGCCCCAGTTAACGCCCAACAGTCGCAAATACTCGCCCAAGACAGTCTCAAATATAACCCGCTCATCAGAGGCGGTGGCCATCGCGTCACCAATGCGATAAAGCGACTCGGTTTTTTGCAGGGCCTGGAGCAGACCTTCTTCAGCTTTTTGTTGTTCGATGAGCCCGGCCCGGGTTTGTTCAAGCAACTGCGCGTTTTCTAGCGCCCCGGCAATTTGCTGAGCAATAGTTTCGGCGAGTTTGACGTCGTGCGGTTCAAACGTACGGCCCGGTTGATCAAACGCCACCCCTAATGTACCAATAACTTGACCGTGGGTGATCAAAGGAACAATTAACATACATTCAATCCGCATTCGCTTCATTAATTCATGAATGGCTGCGGTTTGCGGGTTGCTCTGAGCTTCATTGATTACAATTGATCGGCCGGTTTCAATGACGTAACTGGAGGAGTAGTTGTTTTTCAGGGGAATTAGATCCCCTTCGGCTTTGATAGCTTGATCGATACCAAAGTCAGAAACCACTTGAAGCGCTTGCTTATCTTCGGTCAACATGGCAATACCGCTGCGGCAAGCTCCGAAAAGTTGCAGCATTTCTTGAGCAACGGCTCTGAAACTGTCTTTGGGTTGGGTGGCTGATGTAATAGCGGTGGCGACACGGTTTATGGCAGCCAATTCGGCGTTGCGTTGTAAAATCTCTTGCTCGGCCTGTTTGCGCTTGGTGATATCCGTGACCGTACCTTCAAAGTAAGCCAAATCGCCATTGGTATTGTAAACAGCGCGGGCGTTTTCAGAGATCCAAATTATCTGTCCATCTTGGCGATAGACCTTGGATTCAAATTCCGAGATATAGCCCTTGATCTTAACGGTTTCGATAAATTCATCGCGACGGACAGGATCGACATAAAGTTGATTTTTGATATTGGTCAGTTTTTTGAGCAATTCTGATGGCGAACTATACCCATAGATCCGGGCCAAAGCCGGATTGGCGCTAATGTAATAGCCGTCTACAGCGGTTTGGAAAATACCTTCAACTGCATTTTCATAAATGCTGCGATACTTTTCTTCGGCCTGTAGTAGGGCTTGTTCGGCCTCCTTGCGCTCGGTGATATCTTGGGTGACCCCCACCATTTCGTCGGGGCGGCCGTCCTCCAACCGTTTTATGCGGCCCGTAGTGTGGATGTGCCGAATATCGCCATTTTCATGGATCAAACGATGCTCAATTTCATACTTATCACTATCCGATTCTAGGGTTTCTTGAATCGTCTTGAGCACCCGCTCTTGATCGTTAGGATGGAGAAGCATCGTGAAAAGTTCGAAGTTGATTTCGGTCGTCGGCTGTACTCCAAAGATTTCACGGGTCCGATCGTCCCATATAACTTTGTTGTTGATCAAATCCCAAGCCCAAGTGCCAAGTTTAGCGATTTGATGCGCTTCAGCTAAACGCTCCTGACTCTCCTGAAGATCCACCTTGATTTTGGAGGACACCGTAATATCTTCTAGGATGCCCAACAGGGTTTGGGGTGAACCGGCGCTATCGTAGAGAGGAACTTTAATCGTATGAGCTAAGATATCGCCGCGATTGGTGGTAATCTCCTCTTGAGGAATGTCGACCACTTCACCCGCTGCCATGACAGCCTCATCGATATAGTGAAAGTTATTGGCCTCAGTTACACTAAAGAAATCGTAATCGTTTCTACCCAGGATATTTTCGCGTTTGATCTCAAAGATCTCTTCGCTTTTTTTGTTCCAAACGGTAAAGCGATAATCGGCTTGTACGTCCTTGGCAAAGATACCTACCGGGAGCGCGTCAATAATTCGGCTGAGTAGCTCTTTTTGATAAAGTAGTTCCAGTTCTGTCTGCCGAAGATCGGTGATGTCGTTGCCGATACAGAGTACTTCCTTGAGTTGCCCATGTTCATCGAGAATGGGTTTATTAGACCAAGCGACCCAAACGCACTCCCCGGATTTTCGCATGTTTTCATTTTCATTACGGGCGTAGTCATCGGGATGAGTCACAATTTGCCGGAGCAATTCATCATCCGTAGGTCGGACGATAGTACCGACGGCGTCTTGGCCGATGATTTCAGCCGCTGTATATCCGAAAAATTTTTGGGCAAACTCATTCAAATAGGTGACCCGACCTGCGGTATCCAGCCGCAGAATGATACTGTTGGCGTGTTCTAGCAGTATTCGTGCTGTCACATAGCCGGGATCGGCGGCTGCAGGGACCAATTGATCACGATCTGATGTTGGCTGATCGGTCAAATTTTGTGAAAGAGTCTCCAGGTCTTGCCAGATGCGCGGCCACAGGTCATTGTTGTTTAAATCAGGGAACG
Organism: Anaerolineales bacterium; assembly: GCA_020634855.1. Classification (GTDB taxonomy): domain Bacteria; phylum Chloroflexota; class Anaerolineae; order 4572-78; family J111; genus JAGRBY01. The sequence continues at coordinate 115,921 of JACKAU010000007.1, read as the reverse complement.
TGGTGTTCAGTTGCTCTAGATTAGCCCGGAGTTGGGCGAGCATTTGGTCAATCATGGTTGTTGACTTTCCTCATTACTAACCGGTTTAGTAGACGGCTTGGAGCCGGGAATGTCTTTTGGGCGGGAGCGTTCGCCGTGTTTTGGCTTGATATCGCTCTGCAAGCCCTGTTGCGGTAAACTGGACCCCAAATTTATCCCAGCTTGGGTAGCCCCCACAATCTTACTGAGTTCCGAAACGGTTGTCTTTAGAATATCTTCTACAGTCACGGCATTTTGAATCTTTTCAGTGACTTCGCGGATGATTTTTTCACGCTGGGCGGCTTTTTGAGTGGCCTCATAACGTTGGGCGCTCTCTAGCGCCAACGCTGTTTGGTCGATGAATGTCCGCAGGAGTTTGAGTTGTTCCTCGGGCACTAGCCTTAGTCGTTTTTGTTTGAACCCCGCTTCAACCACGCCGATGGCTCGCTGTCTTAAAATAATTGGCATAAAGACACGTGCGCCCCAGTTGACTTGATGGGCTGCCTCGAAAATGACTCGATCCAGGCGATTATCCCAGCCAAAGATGATTTCAGTTTTACTCGTGCGGATGACGTGAGCCAGCAGCGTATGGCTATCCAGGTTGTAAACGGTACGATTGATGTGCTCATTAGTGATATTGTAACCGGCGACCGCCCTAATTTGGCGTCGTGGCTCGTCGATGAGTGAGATGACCACGTAGTCAAAATTGAGCAACTGGGTACAACTTTGAAAAAAAGCGTGAGCCACATCGTCGATTTTAAGCGTACCGGACAGCGCCTGACTGAGCTGCTGCAACGCCTGGGTCTCGCGCAGACGGTTTTCCGCTTCAGTTTTGGAATGTTCGACCCGCTCAAACAAATGGGCGTTGGCGATAGCATTGGCTAGCTGGTCCGCCATTGTTTGTAGCAGGGTAATGTCCTCCACCGAGAAAGCCCCGCGCTCGATACTCTGAACGGTCAGCGCGCCAATTACATCATCCCGGCTAATAAGCGGCAGCGCCATTTCTGACTGTGTATTCGGCAAATCCGGATTTTGAAAGTGAACGGTCTCTTCACCAACGTTTAGAGCGATGCGCGCTTTACGGTGGTACATGCTCCAGCCGATCATCGATTCCCCGCCGATTTTAAGCCGGTGATTTTTCGCCAATTGAATCTCACCGGCTTTGCCGGTGCCGGCATGCAATACCGCCCACGCCTTAGCTTCATCAACCAGGAAAAGTCCGACGTAGTAAAAGCCGAACTGATCACGGATTAAGTTGACCGAGGTATTGATCAGGTCATCGATATCCAGAATCTGGCTGGCTGCCCGTGAAATTTCGGCAGCGGTTTGTAGGCGATCTGACCGGTATTGGGCCTCGGTCAGTAAGCGGCGGTTTTCCAGCCAGATGGTTAACTGGTCGGCAATGGCTTCGCCAATGTCGATATCGCTGGGGTCAAAGGCGTAGGTTTCATCCATAACATCAACCACAATACTGCCCATTAGCTGCTGCCGGACGACCAGTGGAATGAAAAGCATCGTTTTGATATTTCTGTGTCCCCGTTTTTCAAGCGTTTGGCCGACCAACGGATGGTTTTTGGCATCCTCCAAAATCACCGATTTTGGGTTTTCCTTTAGATACTGGAAAACTTTGTCTTCCTCCACGGCAATAGCCAGATTGGGGGTAATAGCCCGGCCGTCTACAATACGAGCCTGTGTTTTGTTACTGTGCGTGGCTTTATCAAACAGCATGATGCTGCCCTGGCCTAATCTCAACAGGTTTAGATACTCAACCAATACAATTTCAAAAGTCGAGCGAATCTCAGTAGACGTGGCCAGGTAATCACTAATGCGATAGAGCGTTCGAGTGCGATCAAGGGTTCGCCGCGTTTCTTCAATCAGCCGGTCACGCTCAACTTCTCTTTGCCGGATTTGAGTCATATCATTGATAATCCCAACTAAATAGTCCGGCTTATCTTTATTGTCTATTAATGTTAGTGGGATTTTTCGCGTATAGAGCACGCGCTGCTGGTCATCATTATCAGTGGTGGTTTCTTCCGTTTCTTGGACTTCACCGGTTTCAAAAACGGTATTGTCAGTACCCCAAGATCTACTGGCCTCTGTCTCGGGTAAGAAATCGTAATCATTGAGACCGATTACCTGCTCTACGGGTCGATTCAAGAGACCCTCAGCGAAAGCCGTATTGACCGCAATCAAACGGTGGTCCCTGTCTTTGATGAAGATCGGGTCGGGAATTTGATCGATCACGGCGGTCATAAAGGCTTGGCTCTCGTGCACCTGGCCAAACAGTTTTGCGTTTTCTATACTGTTGGCGGCTTGAAGCGCAATCGACTCGAGTAGCGATAGTTCGGTCTGCTTGAAACGTCGTTTAGGTGTGTGGTCGTACACCTCTAAAAGGCCGATAACTTCGTTACGAAGCAGTATAGGCACTATAGCCAATGCCGTCCCATCACAGGTCTTAAGGTAATCAAGTTCCCAACCATCACCTGCATGAGTATCGAGATACATCGTTAATGACCGTTTAGAAGCCAGGATCTTCGGCCAACTGGCAAAGTCAGAGATTTTATAGCGGTTGCCTTCATCACTGCGAAATTTTGAACCTTCTTTGACGTAATCGCTGATGACGTATACCGTTTCACCTTCTTCAAGGAGACTAACGACGCACTCCGCTACATCTAGAAATTGAGCTGTTCTGGCCGCTAAGATAGTAGCAGCTTCATATATATCAAGTGTCCCACCGAGTTGGGCGCCAATCTCATAGAGGTGCTGCTGCTCAGATAGACGTTGCTGAATCTGCTCAAACAGGCGAGAGTTTGAGATGGCTGCCGTCACCTGATCAGCCATGATCTGGAGCGTTTCCACATCCTCATCCGAGAAAGCGTTCGGTTCTTGACTTTGAACATCCAGGGCGCCAATCACGATCCCGCGCAAAATCAAGGGTAAGGCCATTTCAGAGCGCGTATTGGGCAATAAAGGGTTTTCAAAATGAACGGCGTCTGCGCCCACATTCAGGGCAATTCGCGGCTCCGTGTGGTGAGTGCAGTAACCCACAATTGAGTTACCGCCTACCGCCAGCCGATGAGGGCTTTCCACCATGATTTGCCCGACCTCGCCGGTTGAAGCCCTAACCACCGCCCATTCTCTGGCCTCATCCAATAGAAAGATGGAAACGTGATAAAAGCCAAATCGATCTCGAATAAGGTTTACCGTTTGACTCAGAACCTCATCGAGTTCGGTTAAACCGGTGACTACTTCACCGACGGTGGCGACCGCTTTGAGCCGACTGGCCCGCCTTTCGGTTTGCTCTAATAAACGGCGATTCTGGATGGTAATGGCAATTTGATCGGCCATGGCTCTGGCCAAATCAACCTCACGCTGGGTGAACTCGCGGTGGTTTTTAACGGCATCGGCCCCGATCCAGCCAATCGTCTCGCCCCGGATAATCATGGGGGCTTGTAAGATCGATTTGATAGAGTTTTTTTGATTAAACGTAACAAACTGGGCTACCCGATCATCGGTGGGTACGTCAAAGCTGATGAAAGGCCGTCCCGCCAATAAAATGGCTTGATAAGGGACGGTCTCATCAATATTAAATTTGAGCTTTTCAATATTCTGTAACTCGCCATTTTCAAGATAAGCCATCAATCTGCCAGTTTTTCGGTCAGGCGAGACCAAGGTTACCCCGCCCTGATCCAAACCCAAAGTGTAGACAAACTCAGCCAGCGATTTCTCTAAAATTTCTTGCAAATCGGCTGCGCCGGCCAGGACACGACCGGCTCGATAAAGGGTTTGAGTTTCGGCCAAGGCCTCTTGGGTTCGCTGCTTATAACGCGTATTTTCAATGGCGATGGTGGTCTGATTACAAAGCGTTCGGTAAATAGCTAATTCGCGTTCGCTAAAGGCATGGTAGTATTGATATTCAACCGAGAGCAGGCCAATAACTGTGTTACGAGTCACCAAGGGATTGATGACTGCGCTTTGCATTTTGAAGTCAGTAAAAAGTTCCTTTTCGCGGTGGGTCAGTTGCTTGCTGCTACTGATACTTTCGACAACGAAAGTTTCTTGATTTTTGACCAGGTTGTGTAGAACCGGATAATTGGCAATTCTGAAGCGAGTAAATCGATCAGTCGGCTGATCACGACTCGTATCGCTGGTAAAAACGATTTGCCCATAGATCGGTAGATTGTCTTTCCCCAACTCCTCACAGGTGTACAACACACAACGACTCGCCCCGGCGGACATAGCCGCATGAATTAGCGCATCATAAATGTCATTTAAACTGTTGGCCCCGGCCAGTTGGCGGCTGATATCCAACATGAGGTGGGTTTCGTGCAAACTGCTCTTAATTTCGTTGACGTGGGTTACTTTTTCCAGAGCGCTGACAATCTGCGGGATAATCGCTTCCAGCAGCGATATATGGGATTCGGTAAAAAAATGAGGCGTTTGATGGCCGAAAATGATCGCTCCCGGCCAGTCCGGATCAACAACCAGCGGCGCACATATGAGCGACCGCAAGTGGCTGTTGAGAAATTCAAGTGAGTTGGGATAATCTTGAAGAACGTCCGGAATAAGAAGAATTTCATTATTATCCAGAGCGCGGGGCACCGGACCATCGCTGACGGCCTGTAATAGCAACTTTTCTTGTTGGTTGGCGTCCAAATGATTTCTATCCGGGTTTGAGCTTTTGAAATGGAGCTGACCGGCATCGGTGATCAGGTAAACTTCACCAAATGTGGCTCCAATACGCTCGGTGGCCTTGACCACAATCGCAGTGATATCATCAATATCAAGATTAGCGTTATTGAGCGCGGTGTTAATTTCAAATAGGAGCTGGGTTCGATCTTTTTCAACAACGGTTTGTTGAAGTTGAAGTTGGGCTTGATCTAAAGCCTTAGTCAGTTCGGTTATCTGGGATTTCAATTGACCAATCAAATCTTGATTGTGTTTACTCATGATTTCTAAATCCAAGATGTTTGGAATGCGTATTGATTGTTAATGGACTTATGCCGGCTGAGTTACCCGTGGTTGAACCGTTATCGAGCCAGGAAAACTTTGATCTCAGGCTTGAAATCCTAAATCCCAAACCGACTCACCCTTTAAGATTTTGATGATCTGATCCGGAAATCTATCGGGGTCGATGGGTTTTCCCAAAAAGCCGTCAAACCCGGAGTCTTTAGCCTTTTCCATCGAGGACGGATTGGCGTCGGCTGTCACTGCTACCACTCGGGTTTTGGCAAACCGGGTGTCATTGCGTAGTTTCGCCAGAGCATCATAGCCATCTTCATAAGGTAGATGTAAATCCATCAAAACCAGGTCAACCCGAGGCATCGTGTCGGCGAATTCTAAGACCTGCCAGCCTGACGCTTTCCATTCGTAGCGACGGACGCCGATAAATGCCAGGAGTCGAGCAATCAGGACTAAGTTTTGGAGGTTGTCTTCAACAACCAACACGTAGGCATCTTTTGGGTCGATCGGACTGTTTTTAGCTGAGTTTTCTGCTATTATGGTTTGTGTCATGGGTTTTGCCTCGCAAAAAGTTTTCTACTTGGGTGGGTAACTCATCGATATCTATCGGTTTGCTGATAAAACCATCGCAACCGGCTTGAAAGACATGCTCACGATCTTTTTTCATTACATTGGCGGTCATGGCTATAATCGGGATGTGAGCCGTCATTTTATCTTTTTTTAAGGTGTCGGTAATTTCGTACCCGTCAATATCCGGCAGATTAATGTCGGTAAATATAATGTCCGGTTGATTATCAAAGGCTTTAGCCAGTCCTTCTCGACCGGTTTCAGCCGAGATAACCTCATAGCCCTCGATCTCCAAGACTCTTTTGACAAGGGTCATACTATCGGAGTTGTCTTCAATATAAAGGATCCTGACTTTGCCCATTGGGTGTCTCCTTGCGTGATGAAAAGATTAGCTGTTGTTGTGGCTTATCGAATTGGTAACGTTGTTTGGCACGGGCGTTAACAGAATATTACTAACAATTTCTCGTAATTCGGCGGTTGGGAAGGGTTTGGTGAGGTAGCCATCAACCTCAAGGGAGTTGGCCTCATCTTTAACTTCTTGCGAGCCAAAAGCGGTCATAATGACAATGTGGATATCGGGCTGCATCGACCGGGCTACTTCGGCCAGGGTAAAGCCGCTAATGCCCGGCATGTTCAAATCCGTGATCAAGAGATCATAACGATGGTAGGTTAATTTTTTGAGCGCATCTTCGCCTGAAGAAGCCACATCGACAAATAAGTTGTCTTCAACTTCCTGTAGATCTTTTTTTAAGAAAAAGATGAGCGTGGCTTCATCATCAACCACCAGAATGCGTTTGCCCCGGCCTGACTGACCTAGCATAGGATTACTCCTTTTCCCTGCCTGAACTTGCCTGTACCATTCAATATAGCACAAAATGGCGGGTTTGCCGGTTACAGGATAATTACAATTCTGGAGCAAAATTAAGATTAGTGGGAGCGCAGTAGATAACGCCCGCCGGCTACCGTGATTAAATATTGCGGTTTGGCCGGATCAAACTCTAATTTGTGACGTAAACGGTGAACATGGACTCTGGCGATGGCGCGGGCGTCGGCCTCTGTTGCTTCATAGCCGCGGACAATTTTAACCAATGTAATGGAGTCGATGGCCGTATCGGGTTGAGTCATCAATGTGGTGAGAATGTCGAACTCGGTGGGGGTTAAATTGATCATTTCGCCGGCGCGAGTAACCTGGCGTGAGGCTTTGTTAACCTTTAGCTCTCCTATTTCGATGATTTCCGGGCCATTGACCTGGGGTTCAGGCGAGGCCGGCTGCCGAGCAATGGCATCGGCGACACTGGTCAACAACTCAGCGGTGTTGCACGGTTTCAGCAAATAGTCGTGCGCTCCCTGACGCAGTGCTTCCACAGCCGAGTTGACGGTTGCGTGTCCGGTTAAAATAATAACGCTGGTATGAGGTTCGTGGTGGCGCAAATGGCGCATAACCTCTAACCCGTCCATGTCGGTCAGTCTCAAATCGACCAGGGCGACATCAAACCGATTTCTGGAAATTAGGCTCATAGCCTCACGGCCGTCAGCCGCTTCGATGACCTGATAACCGTTCGCCTGAAGATGCAATCGCAAAAAGTGCCTGAGCGTCTTTTCATCGTCGACTACAAGAATTTTATATGTCACGGTCCACCTTATTAATAGGTAAGCTTATTATTAATTGTGTGCCTTGATCGGGCTGGGTCTCAATTGTGATTGCGCCGCCGTGGGCTTCGATAATTTGGCGAGCTATACTCAACCCTAAACCGGTCCCCTTGGATTTTGTGGTAAAAAACGGTTCGAATATTCTGGCTTGTATATCTAACGGGATGCCGGGACCGGAGTCAACAACCGTGATGAAAGTCTGCCGGCCGGTCGGATCGAGCCGAGCTTTGATACCCACTGTACCGCCGTTAGACATAGCCTGAATGGCATTTAAGAACAGATTATTGAAAACCTGTTCTAAGCGTTGGCTGTCAGCATTAATCATGGGTAACTGAGGATCATAGTCACAGTGAATCTCGATGGCTTTGGCCGCGGCTTGGGAACGATACCGTTGAATGACCTTGTCGATGATGGCCGGCAGGGAGGCGACCGAGCAATTGAGTTGTAAGGGGCGAGCCACAAATAGAATATCCTCCAAAATGCGGTTCACTCGATTGATCTCGCCCTGAATTAGAGCCGCGCCTTCCGCTTCGACTGACTCGGCCGGTAAGTTCCGGGTCAGATAATCGACGCCGGCGGCGATACCGGCGATAGGGTTACGAATTTCATGGGCCACCACCGCCGACATTTCGCCCAGAGCAGCCAGCCGATCCAGACGGCGTCGTTCCGCTTCTAGGGCTTTAATCTCGCTCAAATCTTCAATAACCGCTACCACTCCGGTGGTCGCCTGCTGATTGTCTGCCGGCAGCGGTGCGGTGCTGATCGAAATGGGGAGGGGATGTTCACCGTGGTGTTGGACAGTGATTTCTTGACGGGGTTGGGCCAAGCCACTTTGCTGGGTGGTCTTGAAAATGTTAATCAAGTTATCAACCTGGCTCATGAGCGTTTGTAGCGGTTGGTGTAAAATTTTGTCGGCTGAACAACCCAGCATCGTAGCCGCGGCCGGATTGAACACCGTCACCCGGTTTTGGGGGTCAACCGCAATTAAGCCGTTAGTTAAATTTTGGATGATACTTTCATTAAAAGCACGCAGCGTTTCCGTTTGCTGAAATAGCTGTACGTTTTCAATAATCATGGTTAATTGACCGGCCAGGACCGATAATAAATCTAAGCTGATCTGACCGAACGGCCCTGATTGGTTGTCGCCGCCGGTTTCAGCCGTTAGAATCCCAACAACCTCGCCTTTGACAATCAACGGCAGTACCGCCCCAATAATGTTTGGCTGCCCGGCATATTTTTCAAGCAGCGTCCCGGCGGCCGTGATCCACACCGGCCGGGCCGATTGCAGCACCTGCTCAAGGGCTTGAGGCGGCAGTTGAGAGGTATCGATATTTTGAGACACAACGGCCGCTTCACTAAGATGTTTGGCCGGCCCGGTACCATTTTGATTCGACGAAGGTGTGCAGCGCAGCCACGACATCCGCCGAGCGCCGATAGCTTTGGTTGAGATGTCGAGTACGCGCCGGGCCAGGGAAATTTCGCCGCCGGATACTTGCAACATTTGATTGATCTCTAACAGCGGCAGCAGCGTTTGCAGCCGCAAACTGTCCCGCAGTAAGGCCCGTCGCCGTAGATTTTCCTTGATGGTGCCGATTAAATCTTCCGGTTCAAATGGCTTCATCAAAAACCCCTGCGCACCCAGGCTGATAGCCTCGATTGCATCCTCCATGGTGCCGTACCCGGTTATCAATACCACCGTCAGGTGCGGGTCGATTTCTTTCGCTATTTTGAGTAACTTTAGCCCGTCGATTTTAGGCATTTTGATGTCGGTCAGTAGGAGATCAAAGGTTTCCTGGCGCAGTAAATCCGGCACCTGACTGCTTTCTGTGCGGCCGGACACATCAAAACCTTCACGTTCCAGTATGCGCGTACAAGATCGTACTACCCCTTTTTCATCATCGACAACTAAAATTCTGTCATTGGTCATGAGGCGATATCCTTTGTCAACCGGATTAGCAACGGGTAGATCTAAAAGAGGATTCATTTTGGTAAAAACCTGATTTCAACTGGCTTAGTTACAACACTATCATTATTGGGCGTGCTGTTGGGGGCATAAGAAACAGGCAGTGTGAGTATAAAGGTCGTGCCCTGATAAAGGGCGCTTGATACTTCAATGGAGCCGCCGTGTTTCTCGATAATTTTGTAACTGATCGACAGCCCTAGCCCGGTGCCTTCGCCAACTTCCTTAGTGGTGAAGAAGGGGTCGAAGATTTTGTCGATATACTCCGGACTAATACCGGCTCCGGTATCACTGATGGTGCAGACAATGGCCGGAGAATGATCGGGCTGCGATCCGTTTGATAATTGATATTGGGTGGTTACGGTTAAAACAGCCGGCTGGTTCGTTTCGAGCATGGCCTGGATGGCATTGTTCAATAGATTGACCAAGACCTGTTTGATTTGGTTAGCGTCTAACCACATCTCCGGCAAGTCGGATAGCGATTTGCGCAATTGGATTTTTTGGCTGAGATTTTTAGGATAGACCAGGAAAATGGCATCTTCAACAAGTTGATTGAAGTCGGTCGGCAGGAGTTTAGGCGGTTCGGCTCGGGCAAAGTCCAGTAGGTGGCGGACAATATCTCTGGCCCGCCGGGCCTCTTCATAGACCATCTGTAGATCTTCGGTTACCTCAGGTTGATCGGGTAGCAGGGTGGGGAGGGTGTCTTGCAAGACGCCGGTCAAACCGATGATGGTAGTTAACGGATTGTTAATTTCGTGAGCCACCCCGGCCGCCAATTCGCCAACTGCGGCCAGCTTGGCGCTCTGAATCAGTTGGTATTGGGTTTCGGCCAGTCGATTGATCGTTTCGCGCTCTTTTTCGTACAATTGGGCATTTTCGATGGCGGTCGCCGCCGGAGCAGCCAGCGCTTGCAGCAGGGCCAAATCCTCTTGATTAAACGTTCCCTGCTGTTTGTTCATTACCTCTAACGCGCCGATGGTGTGTCCCTTGGTTATGAGCGGTACGCATAAGATCGATTTGGTGGTGAAGCCACTTTGTTTATCGACTTCGGCGAAAAAGCGCACGTCGGCGTTGACATCCGGCACAATCACCGGTTCGCCGTGGCTCACCACCCACCCGGCAATTCCCTGCCCGTAGGCCATCCTCAGCCCGATGGCTGCCCCGGAACCTTCGCCGGAGGCCGCCGCAAACCAAATCTCTTGGCCCGATTCGTCGCGGAGCGCGACCGAGGCTGCCGCCACTTCCATCAGCCGGGTGGTTTGATCGGTGATCAGCGTCAGTGTTTCCTTTAAATTGAGAGTTGAGGTCACGGCCTGACCAATTTCGTTCAGCGATTTCAACTCTTGAACCCGCTGATTGATTTCGTCATAAAGGCGAGCGTTTTCAATGGCAATGGCCAGTTGGTCGGCCAGCGTCTTTAGGGCATCGACGTGGTATTTGTTAAACGCCTCAAGTTGAGCGCTTTGCAAGTCTAACACACCGATGGTTTTTACCCCCAACGTGATCGGCACACAAACCTGCGATCGGATCTCTTTATTAGCGTCATCGGGTACGTAGCGATCATCGCGGGTAACATCGTTGGCCAGTACCGTCTGGTTAGTGGCGATGGCCCAGCCGATTAGCCCCTGCTTGAGTTCGTGGGTAACGGTCAGCGTTGGCTGATCGGGTGTTCGATATCTGGGGCGATCCAGCGCGTCCCTGGCCTTGAGTTCAACCAGGTTCGTTTTCTGGTTGTAGAGGTGAATCGCCACACTGTAGCAGGCCAAACTGCGCCGGATAGCTTGGACCACCGTTCTAAGCATCACATCCAAATTGAGAATAGAGGTGGCGGCCTGGCTAACCTGGTTGATCAGCGCCAACTGCATCGAGCGCTGCGTCTGATTTTTGAACAGCATCGCGTTTTCAATGGCCAAACCAATTTGATTAGTGGCGGCCTGCAGCAGCGGAATATCCTCTTCGCTGAAGTACGCGACATCGCGATGGCCAATCAAATACACACCTTGGGCTTTAACCCGGCTGATGTTAAACGGCACCACCGCCACGCAGTGCGCATGATCCGGCAGGTAGGGCGCTCTGAACCAGCGAGGGTCGGCTTTCGTATCCAGTACAACCGTGGCTTGATTGTGCTGCAAGGTCCAGCCTTCCAGGCCGTCTTTGAGCAAGCGACCGGCAAAACGTCGACCGGCCGGGCCGGTTAACTCTTCGCGACCGGGTTGGGTGGAACGGTAGTAGATGATCTCGTCATCTTCCATAACCAGCAAGGCCGAAAATTGAGCGCCCAGGTACGGCGTCAAGGCCAGAATTCGCTCAAATAAATCATTAATATTCAGGTGACCGCTAAGAAATTGCGTGATGCCGAACAGCAGCGCCAAATGCTGGTTGTTGTAGGCCGCGATATCGAAATCCGGGGTACGGGGAGGTAGATAGTCGGCCAGCCGAGCCACTAAAGTCTGCGGGTCTTGAGGATGATGCACCAGGAAAACATGCCGAGCCTGTAACCACGGCGGTAACTGGTTCTCCTTGTTGTCGCTGAGAACCAGTATGGTCGGAACTTTGATAAATTTGCTCGATTTAGGTTGCTGGGCTATCGAAACATCGAGCAGGAGGATATCGGTTTTGGAGAGATGGGCCAAAGCTTCGTCTGCGTCAAAAAATAGGTGGGGCTGGTAACCTTGTTGTTTAAGCGTTTGGTATAATGGCTGCAAAAGTTGTTGCTCGCCGTCAACCATGGTGATGCGGGTGGGCTTGATAATGCTGTCTGAAGATGTCGGGTTGGGGCTTGAGTCTGTTTGCATTATTGTGCCTTTAATTTAATGTGCTGTACCGGTTCAACTTAAGGTTATATCCAGTATAGCACGGTTGAAGCACGCGGGCAACAGGATTTTCTAACTAGGTTGCCTTTCAGTTATGGGCCGAGATAGAAGCACTGACGCACTGATGGAAGTGAGAACATTGAAGTCTCTACACGCCGGATTCACCTCAATCCAACCTTATGTGGAACCGAAAGGCTAAAGCGAGCGTTCAGTGACATCATCCTTTTCAATGATTCAGTGTTTCAACCCGTGGGTTGCCCTTTCTGAAATGCATCCTTCTAGCTTTCGACACTCATAACGACGGCTGCGATCTCTTGGCGAAGCTGGATAGATAGATTAACCAGCCAATCCCCATTACCAGACTAACGCCGGCCATAACGAGCGCAATTTGGTTGGGCGATAAGCCCAGCATATCTTTAGCCCAGCCGGCCCATAAAGTTGAAGTTGAAGCGGCCAGGGTTGTCATCGCCAGATCAAAGGCAAAAACGCGCCCTAGAAAGTTGTTAGGCACGCTCATTTGCAAGAGCGACGAGGAGTAAACCCAGTTGATGCCGGTACCGATGGTTCGGACGAAGGTCCCGATCAGAATAATGGTTAACAGCGATCCCCAGCCAATTAATAGATAACCGGCGACCATCAGCCCGTATGCGATTAAAATAGCCCAATACATTGGCCGTAACTGCTCCTTAGTAAATCGTTGGGCCACAATTGGCCCCAAACCAGTGCCCAAGCCAATCACAAAGTAGATCAGGCCCAGCGTCGCCGCCTCATTGCCCCACACTGGAAATATACTGGCAAATGAAACCTGGACAATATCAATGCTACCATAGGTGATGGCGCTGGAAGCTTTCAAGAAGGTCACGATCAACGTGGCCGGCCGCTGCCACAGATATTGCAGCCCATCGACGAAGGTTTGCCAACCCTTGGATCGTGACGCGGTTGGCGACACCAATTCTATGATTGACGGGAAAGCGATACGGGTGATGAGGTAGGCCGAGACAAGATAGGTGGCGGCGTCGATCATAAACGCGGTCGTTGTGCCGAGCAGGGTGGTCACTGCGCCCCCAGCGGCGGCGCCTAAAGCCAGCATGCTGCTCCACGTTGCACCGGATAGGGCGTTGGCGGTGATCAAATCTTTCCGGGTGACCAAGCCGGGTAGCACCGCCGATCGCGTCGGTTCGAAAAAGGCGCCGATGCTGAGTTGCAACGTGGTCAACACATAAATCAACCAGATATCCTCTGAGGTGCGGACAAAGAGAAAGCCCAACACTATCAGGCAGCGCAGCAGATCGCTTACAATCAAAATCCGACGGCGATCAAATCGGTCGGCTAGAACGCCGGCAACCGGGCCAAGGACAAACGGCGGCAGCAGGCGGGCCAGAAACAAACCGCTGAAGGCCAACCCGGATCCTGACAGATCTTCAATTAACTTGGCTGAGGCAATCAGATTAAACCAATCGCCCAATAAGCTGATGACCTGGCTAAACCAGAGATAACGGAAATTGCGGTTGTTGCTAACGAGATCGATGTATTGACCGATCAGAGGAATATGCATAGGGTGTCTGTTTTCTAGCCGGCTGAAACAGCCGCTTGAGGTAAGATAGAGATCGTATCAGGAAGTTTCGAAAATGACAAGATTTCAGTTATTTGTTATAACAAGAATATATGTGGGCAAACCTACTGTATATTGAGCTAAAGCAGCAATACATATACTACATCTAGTATCGTTCCTTAAAAAAGACTCGTTGAGGTTGCTTTTATAAATATTTGTGATAAGATAGTATTAGTAGTTTATGTTAACTTATCAAGCGAACTGTCATCGTGTCGATAGATTATCACGTCCAGCAAAAAATATACCGGCTTGAGACGTTGCGCCGCTATCAGGCTTATTATGGGCCAAATACGCCGTATCAAATTGTGGCCGAGATCAACCAGCTTGAGGCTGAATTGCGCCGTATGCTTGAGGCTGACTTAACCCGCCCGGCCCAGCCGATAAACACCCGGAGTAAAGGTAAACCTAAGGCTAAAGCCAAAGTAGCCCCAAAGTCGAAGCGCCCTCCCCAGAAAAGTGTTAGAGCGAAAACGGTCCACAAAAAGGCTCCCGCAGCTAAACCAAAAGCTAAAAAAAGCGGCTTTTTGGGTCTTTCTAAATCCACCATCGATTTGATCGCGACGATTGCTTTCATCGGCATGGTTTTCTTGTTCGGTACGGTCATCTTTGCCGTGTACACTCAGGTTAATCGGGGCGACCAAGAGGCGGCGTTGGCTCAGGTTGGGTCTGTCTTTGATATTCAGCCAACGTTGCGACCAACTTTCACCCCCACCGTCGATCCAAATAACCCTAATCCCGAACCGCCGGCTGAAGATCCGCCGCCGACCGGTATCGAGGTTGCGGTGATCGAAAATCCCGATCTGCCCAGTCCCAACAAAGTCCCCACCGATATCCCAACACCGGTGCCAACCCTAACCCCCAGCCCAGCTCCATCCCCATCAGATACGCCGGTTCCCTCGCCAACGGACACACCGGTACCGCCCCCTCCGCCGCCGACGCCCGTTCAGTTAGAGGCGCAGCCGCAGGTTCCGGTGCAGGCGGCCCAAACTCTCTCACAGCCGGAGCCGACTGAGACGCCGGTTGTGCCAACGGATACCCCGGCCCCCTCGTTTCGATTTACGGTCAAAGAGCAGGGGAACCGGGCCTTTCAAAGGACCAATTATCAGGCCATTGTCATCTATGTGGCTATTGTCACGGCCAGCAATGTTCCCATCGGCGGGTTAAAAATTGTGGGTGATCACTCATCCGGTATCCACGTCGAAAGCGCCCTCAGCGATTGGCACTGGAGCGCAACTAACTGCCTTGATTGTGATTATGTAAAATTTGGTAATGTGAAGTTTGAGCCGGGGACTTTTTCTGACGGCGTGTGGAATATCTACGTGGCTGATGATGGGGGCAACCAACTTTCCCCGGTGGTGCCACTGTCGTATTCGTCCAGCCCCGACCAGTGGGTGTGGGATTTCATTATCTTCAGCGAATCGTAGTGGTTATAATTGAACGATAGAAAATAGGTAAAAATCTTCTTAATCGTATGAAATCTGTCTAGTTGTCGAACCCAGGTTAATTAATTTAAAAAGCCGCACTCCTGCTAAGGTGCGGCTTTGTTGATCACGGTTTAGGGCTTTAAGACTACCCTGAATTGCTTTTCCAAGGTCGCGAAAGAGTTGATTGAGATAGAGGAACTGACGTCATATAAATATTTGTTGGCGACTTGGGGAAAGCGGATAATGAGTTCCTCGGTCTGGGGGATTTCAAACCAATAATCATCTAATTCTAAACTATAAGCCAGACCGGTTATAAGGGGATCGATCTCAGAGTGGGTAAAGAGGCCGATAATGGGTAAATTAGGCGCGTTTCGGCGAAGGGTAGGTAGCAATCCAAGCAGATGGCCGTACAGTCCATCCAGTTCGATCAACAAAAAGTCGATGCGTTCGTCCGAAAGTCGGATGCAGTCAATGAGGTCGGTACTGGTTTGGACCGTGACACCTTCAATGGCTAGAGTTCGGGCGATGCGCTTTAACGTGGTTGAATTGCTGCCGCATAAAAAGATGGTTAGGGATCTCATGGGTGGTTCTCCTGGTCAACCAAAGGCGGCTTGAGCGCCAACAATGAATAGATACAGCAGTAAAGGTAATAAAACAAGAAAACGAATATAGAAAATCGTGCCATCGCTGCGCTGGCCGACAAAGATAGTGAAAAGCCATTCGGTCAGATATAGCACGGGT
The DNA here is from genome assembly GCA_020634855.1 of Anaerolineales bacterium. Classification (GTDB taxonomy): domain Bacteria; phylum Chloroflexota; class Anaerolineae; order 4572-78; family J111; genus JAGRBY01. The sequence continues at coordinate 100,174 of JACKAU010000007.1, read as the reverse complement.
GATTGACGGAAATTTCCAGTACCTCTACTCATACTGGACCTCCTCTCCGGAAGAAAATATTATTTTGTTAGGATTTTACCACAACGAGGGTCATACAATAAAGCTTAATGCCTTTAGTATAAGGGCATAGATTTTATTTATGAAGCGTAAAATATTCGGGTTTATTATACGTAAACGGGGACTAATAATGAACTGAACCAGGTATAAACTACTTGGTTTGAGGTGGGAACTAGAAATTAGGAGTCAGTCATTAGAATTACCTTGATTCCTGACTCCTAGCTCCTGATGCCTGGTTTTAGATTCTTGACTTTCGAGCGAAGTTAACGCCGGTTCGATGTTTATTCAACTAGGTTATTTTCTCTGGCGTAACGCACCAACTCCACGCGTCCTTGCAGATGTAATTTACCCATCAAATTAGCACGATGCCCTTCGACCGTGCGCACGCTAATACTCAACTCTTCGGCCATCTGGCGATTGGTGCAGCCCTTAGCGATTAGGCGTAAGACGTCCAGTTCGCGCGGGGTCAGATCTTCTACGGGCTGTTCCATGGTTTTGGGGGTCGATGGTGCCACCTGTTGGGGGGCGCTGCCGGTTGTCGAGAAATCTTTAAGTAAGGCCCGCGTCATCGTGGGGTGAATGTACATATCGCCCCGGCGGACAGCCCGAATGGCATCGATCAGTTCAGACTCGACGGCCCGCTTGACGATGTACCCCGCCGCTCCGGCGTGAATGGCCTCTTGCAGCAAGCTTTCATCCTCGTGGACGGTAATAATGAGTACCTTAGCGTCAGGGAGAATATCTTTCAGACGTTTGGTCGCTTCGATACCATCCAATTCGGGCATGCTGATATCCAGCAAGATTACCTCCGGCGACAGCTCCCTGGCTAGTTTGAGGACGGTCGCGCCGTTCTCCGCTTCCCCGATCACTTCCAGATCAGGTTCGTTGCTTAATAAGGCCCGCAGGCCGGCTCTTAATAAGCCTTGATCATCCGCTATTAGAATCTGAGTTGTCATAAGGAACCTCTACGTATATTGTTGTACCAGTACCAATTGTGCTTTCAACGGTTAACGTCCCGTTCAGCATTTCAGTTCTTTCTCTGATGCCTAGAATACCAAGGCGACCTCTCTGCTTTGCCTCGTCAGGGTCAAAGCCGACGCCATTGTCTTCTATAATCGTAATCACCTGCCCATCGCGCCGTTCCAGTAAAATGTCTAGACGGGTGGCTTGTGCGTGTCGGGCGACATTGGTTAACGCTTCTTGAACAATGCGATAAAGATTGGTTTCGATCGATGTGGGCAAGCGTTGGTCATCAAACCCTACCGGTTCAAAATGAATGGCGATCTCGTGCTGGCGGCCAAAGCCTTTCAAATATTGGCGCAAGGCCGCCACCAGACCCAGATAATCTAAACTGGCCGGGCGTAAATTGATGGCCAACCGGTGTAAGTTTTCCGACACATCGTTCGTAACCCGGCGCAATTCTGTGGCCCGCTCGACGATGGCCTCCGGGCACTCTTTTTCACTTTCCAGCAAGCGCAGTCCGACCATCAGCGAGGTTAGAGCCTGGCCGGCTTCATCGTGAAGTTCGCGGGCAATGTTCCGCCGTTCTGTCTCCTGCACTTCAACCAGTCGTCGCGATAAAGATTGAAGCTGATTATGCCCGGTGCGCACCTGCTGGAACAACTGCGCGTTTTGAATAGCCACCGCCGCCTGATTGGCAAAAGCCTGAGCCAGATACGCCTCGATCTGGTCATAGGCGTTGACCTGCCCACTGTTCAAGGTTAAACAGCCGATGACCTTGTTTTGGACAATCAACGGCACCCCCATCCATCCCCTAACCTTATCGGTGCTGTTCCAGGTTTTGAAGTGGGCATCGGTTTGAGCATCGGCCAGGATAACCGGATGGGCCGTTTTACGGATTTCCTGGTAGATAGCGTTGTCGGTTGAGTGGCGATGGCCCACCGACTGGGCCATCGCTGTTTGGCCCCGTTCGCCCACAATCTGAAGCCATTCGTCTTCTCGGTGCAGAAAGACGAAGGCATGGTCATATGGCACCATATGTTCGAGGTGAACCAGAATGTCATTGAGAACCTTGTCGAGCTCAAGCGTAGAGGTTAGGGTGGATGTTGCTTCCCGCAGAATTTCAGCTTGTTTCCGGGCCGATCTTTCCGCTTCAAACAGCCGGGCGTTTTCCAACGCAATCGAGGCGGGCGTCGCCAGCCAAGTCAATAGCCTTAAATCCTCATTGGTAAAAGTGCCGTCGATTTTATTTATCACTTCAATAGCGCCGGTAGTCGATGTACCGCTTTGCAACGGCACACAAATAACCGAGCGAGTCTTGAAGCCGGTTTGTAGATCGATTTTGCCAAAAAATCGAGGGTCTTGGGAGACATCGGGAACCAAGGCGGCTTCGCTCCGTTGAATGACCCAGCCCACAATACCCTCTCCAGCCGGCAGCCGTTTACCTTTGACAAAATCGGATTGGCCCCCGGAGGCGGCATTGAACCACATATCGCCCCGAGTTTGATCAACCAACACCACCGAAGCGGCGGTCGCGTTGAGCAGCCGGATGGTGTGATCGGTGATGATGGTCAGCGTATTCTCGATTTTTAAGGTGGAGGTGATCGCCTGACTAATCATGGTCAGCGTGGTCAGTTCATCGACCCGCTGCTGGGTTTCCCGGTACAGCCGGGCGTTTTCCAAAGCGACCGCGGTTTGATCGGCCAGAGTTTGCAGCAAACGCCGATCGTTTTCGCTAAAGTGGTGGGGTGGCTGGCACTCAACGTCAATCACGCCGATCGTCCGTTCACGGACTTTCATAGAAGCCGAAAGCCAGGAGGGATAGGGGTTTGAAGCCAAAACAGACAGTGACGGCTGCGTATCTTCCATAGTCCCGTTATCATAGCCGCGTATCGTCTTGAGCAGATTAAGGCGCTCATCGTGGGCCAGAGGCAGGTTGAGTTCGATGACTTCAGGAATGCCCCGGCGAGGATAGTACTGATAGGTTAGCTTCGCGGAAGCCCTATCCAGAACGCCATAACCGGAGCTTTTGATTTGCAGCAGAAAGGAGACCGTATCCAGCGCGTTTTTACAGATGGCGGTCTCATCCCGCAGTAAATTCAATTCGCGTCCCAGTTGGTGAATGGCCGCCAGTCGATCCTCAAGCTGCCGGCGTTCGGTAATATCGGTGCCGGTGCTAATAACATATTCCGTGCGTCCTTCGTTATCAAGGAGAATCGTATTCACCCAGGCAATGATCCGGGTGCGGCGATCCTTAGTCAGCCAGGTACATTCATACTCATAAGGTAAACCGGTCTGGTGAAGGGTTTCAAATCCCTGCTGAATCCGATTTTTATCGGCGGCTGAGAGGAAAATATCCCAAAAATATTCACCGCGAATGTCATCCAACGAATAGCCGGTGGTTTGTTCGCAGGCGCGGTTAAAGCGCAGCACCCGGCCCTGAGGGGTAACCACCATGACCAACGCGCCGACCGTATTGAGTACGGCTGAGGCAAAGTTACGCTCTTTGCGTAACACCGCCAGCCGCTGGGCGCTCTCGCGTCGGGCTTGATCGTAAACCTGGGCGTTTGTAAGCGAAATGGCGGCCTGATTGATAAATAGCTGCAAGCGATCGGCATCCAATTGGGAATAAAAACCGGGTTTGTTACTATCGACATTAATGAACCCAACCACCTGATTGCGGACCACAATCGGAGCGGTTAGATGAGATTTGATCCAATCATCGCCAAGCTGGTGCAGCCACAGATCGCCTTCCTTAACGACAGGTAAAACTAATGCCTGCCAGGTTTGTCGAACTTGTCTCAGGGGAGGGATGTCATTGATATTGAATATAAGGGAAGAGATGGCGTTTTTGGTTTCAGACCATACATAGCCATGCCATCGAAAAATTTGAGCGGCATCGCCTTCAGCCAGCATGATGCAGGCCGCATTGTGGGGAATAAATTGACCAAGCTGTTCGAGGGTGTAATCGAGAACAGTGGCATAATTGAGAGAACTGCTCAAAATATTGCTGGCTTGATGGAGTGATTCAATCAATTGGCGCTGATTTCCTTCAGCCTGCATTTTCAGTTCCGTCTCTTGATGCTGATATTTAACTGTTAAATCTTCCAATTCAGACACGCGCTGGCGCATCTGAGCCAACTCATTAACCAGTTGGGCTTTTGTTTTATGCTTATCGCTCATATTATTTTTGGGGTATAGCGGAATGGGTACCGGTCATTTTTACCGATTCGATTCCGGAACTACCGGTGGTATCGTAACATAAGCTCCATGCCGGTGTCAAGCTAATAGGTACTCATAGGCTATAGGCTCGGCTAGTACTTATGTATTATATTATTTGTGACCTTTGGGCAATTTGTCAAGTACTTTCGGGTAATAATATTTTGACTTGCGCCATTTTTCATAAAGTGTCTTTTACTGTATGCTACTTGGCGATGTCAACTTTGTATCGTTGGACTTTTTATTTAATTAGTAACTAATTTTATCTCAGTAAGAGTTAAAAGATTACAAAATTTGACAGGCTCAACTTTGTACGATATTACATAATGTTATAATATGATCTAACTTGCTTGACTTACCCCTGATTTTGCGCGTGCCAATCCATTAAAAATTTGGTTAGCACGACCAGCACCACAAACCTTTCCCAATTCCTTTAGCTAAACATTTAATTCCGGGAATCACATCGATTTCTGACTCGGAGTCTATTTCGTTTGAAATAGCGTTTGACCATTTACAAAGTTCAGAAGAAGATTGCTGAGGATACCCTTATGAATAAAAATAGTTCGCTTGCGGAGATGGCTTTGGTGGCTAACGCCGTTGAAATTATGCATTCGATGCTGCACTGTCGCAGTAAATCAACCAGGTTAATACTCCGTCTGGGATCGATTTTCTTATTGGCATGCTGTATGTTATTAGTTGCACTTTTGTGGCTGTTTGGTCTACCCCAAACAACACATGCGGCTAGCCCGTCGCTACCCGACGAGTTATCGAAGTCCGTTGGTGTTGGTCCCGAAAATCAATGCTCTGGTAGTTTCAATACTTGTGTCCCATATCAGCCGCCTGCTAAACAGGCAAGTCTGCTCAACTCTGCGCTGTTGCAACTATCCGATCCTATCGTCGACTTTAGTAGTGCTACCTACTCAGTCAGCGAAGGCGGTACCACCGCTACCATCATTGCGACATTGAGTGCCACTTCGACTGAGGAGGTGTCAGTTGATTACGCTACCGCCGATAATACGGCCACGGCCGGCAGTGATTACACAGCTGTAGCCGATACGCTGGTCTTCGCCCCTGGGGTTTCTACTGTTACCTTCCAAATTTCCATAACTGACGACACCATCTACGAAGGCAATGAAACCGTAGATTTGTCTCTCTCCAACGCCCAGGGAGCTACTTTGGGCACAACCAATAATCCGGCGCTCTTGACGATTATTGAAAATAGCGGCGAACCCGGACTAACCTTTTCGGCCGAAAGCTATACCGTCAACGAGGATGTTGGCCTGGCAACAGTGACCGTGACGTTGAGTATTCCAGCTCAACCGGTCGTTTCGGTCCAGTATGACACCAGTAATCAAACGGCATTTGCCGGTCAAGATTATACATTCACCAGCGATACGCTAAGTTTCCCATCCCTGGTTACTCGGACGACAATTACGGTTCCGATTATAGATGATAGCCTTTATGAAGACGCCGAAATCTTTCAGATAACGCTCTCAAACCCAATTAGTGCTTCTCTGGCAGGCGCTACTGATAATCCGACCGATGTCATCATCGTCGATAACGATCCGGATCAGCAGCCGTCGGTTGAGTTTGCCGACGCCTCGTTTACCGTAGATGAGTCGGCCGGTTCAGCGACCATTACTGTAACGCTTAGCAATGTATCCGGCGCAACAACCGAGGCCACAGTCACCCTATCCGACAACACTGCCACTGCCGGTGTCGATTATGTAGACGCCAGTGGTCCACTCATCTTCAATCCGGGTGAGACCGAGACCACTTTCATGGTCCCTATCACCGATGATGCCGAAATTGAAGGGGACGAGACGGTAACTATGATGCTCTCCGATCCGATCAGCGCCACGTTAGGGGCCGCCAATCCGGCCCAATTGACGATTATCGATGATGAATTCCTGCCAACGGTTGACTTCTCTGCCATCAACTATGTCGTCGATGAGAATGTCGCCTCCCACCAAGCTATCATTACGGTAACACTCTCTGGTGCATTTACTGAGCCAGTTTCAATCCATTATGAGTCGATTGACAACACGGCTACTTTCGGAAGCGACTACACCGCCATCTCCGATACGCTGATATTCCCGCCCGACACCACGTTGTTAACCATCACCGTCCCGATTTCAGATGATGACAGCTTGGAGGGCGTTGAATCGTTGACGCTTTTACTCACTAACCCGGTCAGTGGCACGCTAATAGGCGCAACCCACAATCCGGCTGCCTTGTCCATCTTAGACGATGAAGCGCCTACGGCTGACTTTAGCCGACCCACTTACAGCGTTGACGAAGGCGTCGGCACGGCCACTATCACGGTCACTTTGAGCGAGGTCCCTACGCAGGAGGTCGGCCTGGATTATCTGGTCGGCGGCGGCACTGCCACACCCGGCAGTGACTTTGGCGCCGCCGGTGGTGCGCTGACCTTTACCTCGGGTATCACCGAACAAACTTTCACGGTCGCCATTACCGATGATCTCCTTTTTGAATCCGACGAGACCGTTGTGCTGACGCTACTCAACCCGGATCTGGTCAACATTGGTAGCACCAGCCCAGCGACCTTGACCATCATTGATAACGAGTCGGTGCCGGTCATTAGCTTCGATCCCATCACTTACAGCGTCGATGAGGATGTCGTCTCCGGCCAGGCCACTATTTCCGTGACCCTCAGTGTGGCTTCGGCCATAACAGCGACGGTAGACGTTTCGTCCACCAACGGCACGGCCATAAGCCCGTCCGATTATGATGCGGTGACGAGGACATTGATCTTTACCCCCGGATTCACCGTGGCCACTTTCCCGGTGACCATTAACGATGATGCCATCCCCGAGGGCGACGAGGCGCTCACACTTAGCCTCTCCGACCCGGTCAGTGCCACCTTGGCTGCCACCGATACGGCCACGCTTAATATTATCGATGACGAAATTCTACCGGAAGTTGGCTTTTCCGCCGCAGATTACAGTGTTGATGAGAGCGCCGGTCTGGCCAGTATCACAGTTACGCTTAGTTCGGTGGCAGTGGTTACAACTTCGGTCGAATACTCGACCACCGACGACTCGGCCTCCAGCCCCGCCGATTTCACTGCGGAGAATGATACGCTCATCTTCGGCCCCGGTGAAATTTCAAACACGTTCACCATATCTATTTTCAATGATATCGACATCGAAGGGAATGAAAGCCTGACGCTGACTCTATTTAATCCGCTTACTGCTACCTTGGCGGCGACTGACACGGCTATTCTGACCATTATCGACGACGATACGCCGGTGGTCGATTATACTGCGTCTAACTACAGTGTCGATGAGAGTGCCGTTACGGCCACTATTACGGTTACGTTGAGCTTCTCCTCGGATCTCCAATCAACGGTTGATTTTAGCACCAGTGACGGCACGGCAACGTTGGCGGATAATGACTATAACTCGGCCAGCGGCACGCTGACTTTTACCCCGGGCATCACGGTCCAAACCTATACCGTGACCATCAACAATGATGCGGATCTTGAAGGCAGCGAGACGGTCTCGCTGACCCTGAGTAACGCCGGCAATGCCAGACTGGGCGCAACCAATAACCCCGCTATACTGACGATTATCGACGACGATGTGTCGAGCCTCCAGTTCGATCCCGCGTCCTATGAGATCTTTGAGAATGTCGGCACAACAGTCATCTCGGTGACGCTAACTCCAGCTCAAGCCGTTACCGCTACAGTCGATTATTTCACCAGCGACGGGACCGCGACCAGCCCCGCTGATTACACCGCCGTTAGCGATACATTAACCTTCTCTCCGGGAACGACGGCGTTAACGTTCACCATCGCCATCTCAGATGACACGCTTTACGAGCCGCTGGAGTCGTTCCAACTCAACCTGACCAATGCGGTTACGGCCTATATCAGCAGCCCAACGGGCACGGTCAACATCATGCCTAGCGATAGCCCGCCGACGGTGACCTTTGAAGTGGCCGATTTCAGCGTCGATGAAGATGCCGGCGAGGCCATCATCACGGTGACGCTGAGCAGCGCCTCCGGCTTCTCAACCACAGTAGACTACGCCACTAGCGACGGCACGGCCAGCAGTGCTAGCGACTACGCCACCGTGACCGGTACGCTGACCTTCGATCCGGGCGACATTTTGACCACCTTCACCATTCCCATCACGGATGACTCGCTCTACGAGGGCAACGAAACGGTCTTACTAAGTCTGTCCAAAGCGGTCAATGCCGCGATTGGCAATGATGGCGAGGCCACGTTAACGATCATCGATAATGAAGAGCCGCCCGTGGTTGAATTTGACCGTGAATTCTACACGGTGCAAGAGTCCGAAGGTAACGTGACCATCACCGTTACCTTGAGTCTGTCCGCCGGAACCGATATCAGCGTGGATTACCAATCCTCCGACGACACCGCTCTCGCCGGCAGCGACTATACGGCGGTCAGCAACACCTTGAGTTTCAGCGCCGGAACCACGCTGTTGACCTTCACCGTGCCGATCACCGATGATGATCTCTTTGAGGATGACGAGCAGTTGATCCTGGATCTCTCGAATGAAATAAGCGCTACCCTCGGTATTAGCCAGGCTACCCTAATTATCCAAGATGATGACGAAACGCCGGAGTTCGCCTTCAGTTCTCCAAACTATACGGTCGATGAGGACGCCGGATCGGCGGTCATCACAGTTACCCTGAGCGCAGTAGCTGGGGTTACCCGCACTGTAGCCTACTCAACTAGCGATATTACCGCACTGTCAACGCAAGATTACATCACCACCAGCGGTATCCTGACCTTCTCCGCCGGTATCACCGAACTGAACTTTACTGTGACGATCACTAATGATAATCAAATTGAAGGGGATGAAGATCTGCAGCTATCGTTGCTCAGCCTGTCCGACGAGTCGGAAGGGTCGGTAATCACCACCAGCGTGCTAACCATCTTGGACGATGACGACTCAATCGATAAACCGTTCCTGATTGCGCCGCCCAACGGCGCCATAACCAACAACAACAACATCGATCTGGTTTGGTCGCAGATCAGTAACGCCCTAACTTACACCCTCTACTTAACGCCAACCGGCGTCTTCGACATCCCCGGCCCGGGCGCCAGTCCGGTGGTCAGTTCGACCGTCTTGTCGGAAGGCGTCTACTCCTGGACGGTGGCCGCTATTAACCCCTTAGACATCTCTAGCGGTATCACCGATACCTGGGTCTTTACCATCGATAATACCGCCCCGGCCGTACCTTCCTTAATCGCACCGCCGAACGGCACACTAACCAATGATCCCGACGTGACCTTTGTTTGGAGCAACGTACCCGATGCGGCCAGTTACCGGCTGGCCCTCACCACGCCGGTGACCAGTACCATCTTAGGGCCATTCACCGATACCTCGACGGCATTGACGCTGCTCGACGGCGACGGCGTCTATACCTGGACGGTTGAGTCAATCGATGCCGCAACCAATGCCTCCGGTTTCACCGATACCTGGACATTGACGCTCGATACGACGCCGCCGACACCGCCTACGCTGATCCTGCCGCCGGATGGGACGGTCTTCACTCAAACGAACGTGATCACCTTTGAGTGGACGGCCTCGGTTGATGCCCTGTCTGGCCCGGTAACCTATACCCTAAGTCTCAACGGCACACCGACGCAGACCTTGGCGCTCACCACCATTTCGCTGGCTCTGGCCGACGGCGTCTACAATTGGACAGTCTCGGCTACGGACGGCGCCGGCAACACGGCCATTACCGGCACCCATACCTTCACGGTGGACCTGAACCCGCCGCCAATTCCGTCGCTAATCAGCCCGCCGGATCAAACCTATACCAACGATCCGATTGTCAACTTTGTCTGGTCGCCATCCACCGATGCCTTGGCCTACACCTTAAATATCTCCGGCTTTGGAACCATTGATGTGACCGGCCGTACTACGGAAACGGTCACGTTACCGGAAGGTGTTTATGACTGGACTGTTCGAGCTATCGATGCCTACAGTCGAACGTTAGGTTACGCCGACACCTGGCGCTTGACAGTTGATTTTACATCGCCAACCACACCAACCCTGATTGCCCCGCCGGACGGCGCCACGATTACCACCACAACCCGACCGACGTTCGAGTGGACGGCTTCGACCGACGCCCTATCCGGGCCGGTAGATTATACGCTGGTTATGACCGACAGCACTGGTATACCCTTCACCGTCGATTTAACCGATACCACCTTTACCCCGTCCATCGATCTGCCCTTTGAGACCTATACCTGGGCGGTTCAAGCCTACGATCAGGCTGGGAATGTCAGTACGTCGGCAACGTTTACGTTTACCTTAAAATCGCAATCCCAAGCGCAATCCAATGTTCTTTACTTCCCGCTCTTCCTCAAAAGCTTTAGCCCGTCGGAACCGACTCCCGTGCCTGATCTGATCATCTCTGACTTCAGTGTCACGCCTAACGGCGACGGAACTTACCAGGTCTCGGTGACCGCTGGTAATCAGGGACCCGTCTCGGTAGCCGATCCGAACAACTTCCATGTGGCTGTCTATGACACCAACGACCTGACAACACCCATCATTCTGTGGGGGGTCCAGGGTGAATGGTTCCCGTCCGGCGGCGGTAGGGTCCTGTCGGTTGACAACTTCACCTTCCCGAACTCCGGCTCGCTCAACCTGCGAGCCTGGGCCGATCCGTTCAATGTGGTGGTGGAAATGGATGACAACAACAATACCCGCGATCTTGCCGTGACGGTAACGGCTGCTTCCGGCGTCTCACCGCAAGCCATCCCAACCTATCCGCCGGGGCCGCAGCCCACCCCCACCCAGACGCCTTAGCCTAGTACTTGGCCTGGCTCCCACGCTCTGCGTGGGAGCCAGGGACTGGCCGTCTAGGACGGATGCCGGTAGGCGGTTCCGACCGTGATCGCACTGGACATAACGGCCGAAAGGCGATAAAATTAAACATAATGAAAATGCTCGTTCAGTTGAATAGGCATAGGAGTTAAAAACCATGCGCAAAACGGCAACTATATTGCAACAGTTAAAGCCAACGTTACCGCTGGTATTTATAATCGTTCTGCTGTTGGCCCTCGGTTCGCTGCCGGTGGGCACAACCCAGGCTCAGGGCGGCCCCGAACCAACCCCAACCGATCTGGGGCGTGGTGACAACGACGATGATGACAACGGCGGCGGAGCAGCCCCGGCTCGACCTGTGGCCGGCGTCTCCGGTTTCGTCTATGACTACACCAACCGAGTTTACGAAGGCGGCGTGGCCGTTATTTTTGAAACGGAAGGCTGGCAAACTGAAGCCGTTACCGACAGCAACGGTTTCTTCCAGATTAACGGTTTGGATACCAACGGCGGCGTGCTCAACTTGCGCTTACCGCCGGGGGTTCAAGCCGCAGCTCCCGATTGGCCGGTGCGATTGGTTCGGGGCGCTGCCACCGAAGTCACTTTAGGCTACTCGTGGGACGATGGCGCTTCGATTCCGGTGCGGTTGACCGCCGGTCTGGATGGAACCGATCTGTTGGTTGAGATAGAGAATCAAACCTCAAAGGCAGCAACCGGCGGGCAGATCACCATCATCTCGCCCGCGACCATCAACGTTAAACCGCCGGTGCAGGCCAGCGCTGGCCAAGTGGTCGATTACAGTCCCCATAACTTTCAAGTTGATGTCAGCGAGATCGACGGCGGGGATACAGTGTCGATTAACGTGTTGACGGAGGCTAACCCGGAGGTGAAGGCCGGCCCAACTGCCCCTGAGATTCGGGTTGTTTTTACCTACGACCAGCAAATAACACCCCAGGTGATCATCGTCGATGCCGGCAGCCTGCCCAATCTGCCGGAGGCGTCTCTGTCACGGATCGCCTCGAAACCGGCGCAAGTGAGCGAGGCCAATACGGTCATCTTAGGATCGGCCGCACCTACGGCCACGGCCGAGGCCTCGACCGTGACACTGACCGCATCAGGCACGTCGCCGACTGCCTCCTCAGAGCCTTCAATGGACCAAACAGAGACTCAATCTGAGTCAATGAGCAGCGAATCCAAGATCGAAGAACTCCTGCCGGTCACCGGCAGGCGGGTTCAATCGGTTGGTACTGCTGCCCTGACGCTTTCGGTGCTGGTGTTGTTGGCACTGACTGCCGGGGGTTTTTGGGCCTTGAGAGGCAATTGGGGCTAAGTCGTAACGGCTGATGCGGATCAAGCATTTATTTCACGGCCAACTTCGGGTCAGAACGGGGAAGTAGGTATCTCCATCCAGGGAAATAATTAATCAATGCGCATAGTGCGTAGCTGATTGTGCTACGCACTATGTTTTGGTTAATATAATTCTTGAATTTGCCGCTAACCGATTATTCGTTCTCCAGTGAGCGGATGACGAGTAGAGGCCGATCGATCTGATGAAGTAGAGCTGCTGTTACACTACCGAAAATGACACGAGGCAACCCGGTGCGGCCGTGACTGGCCAGAGCAATCAAATCAATATTCTCTCGCTCTACGACATCGATAAGACTCTCCACAATAGGTCCGTGGCAAACGGATTGTTTGACCTCGATGCCCTTTTCACGGAGTTCACCACACCAACCGGTCAAATAGGCCTCCGCCTCATTCATCTTATAGCGGTAACTATCCGCGTCAAATTGAGGATAAACCGGTTCAGTGGCTACCAGGATCGGTTCTGGCTCAACCACTCGCACGAAGATGATTTTGGCTCCACAATTCCGAGCCAGAGCCTCAACGTAAGGTATTATGACCTCGGCGCGTTTGGAGCCGTCAAGTGGTACTAATATACGTTTATACACACTTCGCCTCCTTTTAAGCCGGTTCTAACTCCCGGCTCTCGAATTCTTCCCAAGTTTGAACCACCATACTGAAAATATCTGACTCGGTAATGATACCCACCAGGCTGTCATCTGCCGGATCGAGCACAGGAAGACCGCTGATTTTGTTCTCCAGCATCATACTGGCCGCCGTGGTAATCGAGTCGTTGACATAAACGGTAATGGGGTTAGGCGTCATAATTTTTCGGACGGCTAATTTTTCCAACAAGTAATTAAGTTCCCAGATGTTTAGCGAGGTAGCATCGGAAGCAGAGGCTTCGCGGATATCGCCCAGCGTAAGAATACCCAGCAGGTTGTTTTCATCATCAATTACAGGAAGACGCCGGATATTGTACTCGTGGAGCAGATTGTCCGCATCGGTCAACGAAGTATCAGGCGTTACGGTAATAACATCGGGACTCATCCAGTTGGCAACTAATTCGTTTCTCATTTTGGCACCTTCTTATGTTAGCTGTAGATTTTGTGAAGTTTGTGGAGTTAAAGATAGGGTTCTTGTAACCTCCAACTCTATCAACTCTCCAACTCCCAACTCTTCAACTCATTTTACTTTGAGTCTAATCAAAAAACTCCCCAATTGCGCCGGGCAATTGGGGAGTTTATAAACTAACAAAAGGGCGAGTTTTTTTCCTAGTTAGTTGGCTAGTAGATCGTGAGACAAATTCCTAGTTGGTCGTGACTGTTTTAGGGGCTTAAGGATTAATATGTCGAGCCGCCACTTTCAATAATCGGCCTACTCGTAAGCCAGCACCTCCCGCACGGTCATGCGCGAAGCGTTCCAAGCCGGCAGGAAACTGGCCAAGGCCGATAGCATAATGACGACGCCTAACCAAAGTAAGACGCCGGTAATCGAGAATGTATAATCCAGAGGGGCGCTAAGGAACTGCTGGCCGATGAGTTGGCTCAAATACCGGCTGAGCGGGTAAGCCAGCGCCGTCCCGACAATCCAACTCAACAAGCCAATAATAATACCCTCCACAATAAAAATCTTCTGCACCGATCCGTCCGACGCGCCGATGGCCCGCATCACGCCGATCTCCCGGGTGCGTTCCAACACATTGATGCTCATGGTCCCCATCAACCCCAAACCGCCGATAACCGCCAACAGCACCGCCATTATCAGCAGCAACACAATGATCACCTCGAAGATCGCTTCGACTTCAGCAATTTCCTCTTCCACCCGGGTGGTCAAGCCCACATCGAAGCCAATGGCTTCAAATCGATCTTCTAAAGCCCGAGAGACTTGAGTTTGATAGGCCAGGTTATGCTGCTCGGTCGTGGCAAAAACCCATTCGGCCCGCCCGACATCATGGGTGACCGAGGCAAAGTTTTCATAACTGGTAAAGATCGTCGGGGCGGGAAAGCCGCCGGTGAAAACGCCTACTACCGTCCAGTCATCATCTCGCCCATCTATCTTGAGGGTGATCTTGTCGCCAACCTGGATATCCGGCTCATTGCGCCGGATAATCGAGTTGATAACCACTGCCCGGCTATCTTCCGGCGCCAGCCAGCGACCCTCGATCACGGTTGGGTTGATCAGCGTCGTGTCAAGCGGCGGGGCTAACAGAGTTATGCTGTCGCTTTCAGTCCCATCGGGCCGCTCGCGGCGGGTGTTGTAAAAGGCCCACGGTTCGGCCTCGACAATACCGGGCACGTCTAGCGTTTCGCGTATGATTCGCTCGATACGGTAATCCCGTTCAAACTGCACGGCCACATCGTAGCGGAAGTAATCCAGCCAGCCGCGCAGCGTGTCCAACATCGATACCCGCAAGCTGAAGACTGTAATAAAGATAGATCCGCCTAAAATGAGCGTCAACAGGGTCAGGCTTAGCCGGGTCTTTCGTCGGAACGTATTTCGCAGCGACAGCAGGAGCGGTCGGGTAAGCTGACGCCGCAGAAACCGGTTATTTTGCACATTAAGCAGCAATCGGTCCAGTCGATTGGTGCCAAAACGCCCCTTACCCAACCCGTATTCGCTAATGGCCTCCCGCACCGTCACCCGGACTCCGGCTAAAATAGGATAAAGCGCCGCGATAAGCGGGATCAGTAGCCCGACGCCCACTTGCGCCAGCAGTACTTCCGTGGGCAAGCGTAAATCGGTCACATCGAAGTTGAGAAAACTGGCAATAAAGCGGCTGAACAAATAGGCCCCGACCATCCCGGCCGGCACCGCAATCAGTAGCGCCAGTAAGCCGAAAATAGCTACGGTGATCAGATACATGCTCATGATTTGAGGTGTTCTGGCTCCCACGGCTTTCATCATCCCGATTTGGCGGGTCTGTTGGGCCACCAGCGCCGAAATAGTGTTGATGACCAGAAAGCCGCTCAATAGCAGCGACAACACGGCCAGCGCCCCCATCATGATCGAAATAGCTTGAATAAATGGGTCGAGGAACAGATGCTTCCCGGGCGGCGGCACAAAGGCGACAAAAACCATCGCGCCACTATCCTCAACTTTATCGCGCACCCGGCCGGTTACCTCTTGAATATGGTCATAATCGTCGCGATGGTCGGCCACAACAAAACGCAGTTCGTTGTAATCGCTAGGCTGGTCGAGCCACTCCAGGGTATCTTCGGTAATATACCCGTAGCCGACGCCATCGAACACGTACATTTGGGCATTCAGATCGTGAGCCAGCCCGGCGATGCGCATTTCCCGTTCTTTGCCCTCGGCCGTCTTAACCAGCACCACATCCCCCTCTTTAACATCGAGCAGGCTCAAGGCCGACCGTTCGATCAGAATTTCGTGGTCAGGCGGCGGCCAGGCCCCGCTTTCCGGCTCAAATTTGTCGATCTTGATATCGTCAAAATCGGGGATGGCTACCAGCCAGGTTTGCCGCCATTCGTCCGGCCCGGTTTTGACGCGAACCGTCACCCGACGGCGGGCTTCGGCCTCGGCCACCTCACGCATACCGTCCACCGCATCGACGACATCTTGATCGAAGGAGTCAAAGGTCATTAGCGTAGCGCTGGCCGGATTGGTGGCTAAATAAGTGTTCGATAAATCTCGCGACAAAATAATCTGAGAGGTCGCAATAGTCCCGACAGCAAAGACGCCGACGGCTATAGACAATACCACGATAATCGTTCTATTTTTGTTCAGCCATAAGTCGCGAATGACTTTGCGCCATCTGGGTTTAATTAACATTTTGATTGGCCTCAATGACACCGGGTTAACATCCCAAAGAAAAGGGATAAAGGACAACTCTATAGGTAGTGTACCACAACCCGGCCCGGATATGAACTATGAGACTGTCCAGCTTAGAAACTGGTGTTATGACCTGTTTCCGTAATGCCATAATGTTCAATCGGACTAAATAAAACGGGACGGTAGTCTATACCGTCCCCGTTTTATCTCGTTTTGCCAGGTTGATTCCCTTAAACGGGCGAAGTTTACTGAGACCCCTCCACTGCCTCATACGGTACAAATCCGCCCGCCCCCCCATCCGGTTTGAACCAGGCCAGCTTGTCGTGTAGGGTCACCACGTCGCCTAGCACCACAATCATGGGGGTGGGCAGTTTATGCGCCGCGATGTCGGCCGGCAGTTTATCCAGTGTGGTCCGAACCACCTGCTGCCGATCGGTGGTGGCCCAACTGATGGCGGCGGCGGGCGTCTCTCCGGCTCGACCGGCGGCCAGCAGTTCGCCCCGAATGCGGGCGATGTTTTTAGCCGCCATCAACATCACCAGCGTCGGCACCTGCGCCAGGGCAGCCCAATCGGTGGTGCTTTCCGGCTTGTGGGGGTCTTCGTGGCCGGTCACAACCGCGAAAGAAGTGACCATTCCCCGATGCGTCACCGGGATGCCGGCGTAGGCCGGTCCGGCCAGCGCCGACGAGATACCGGGCACAATCTCATAGGCCAAACCGGCCTCGGCCAGCGCCAATACCTCTTCCCCGCCGCGACCAAACACCAGCGGATCGCCCCCTTTCAACCGGACCACCTGTTTGCCGGCGCGAACCTGCTCCACCAGCAATTGGGTAATCTCCTCCTGCTCCATTACATGGCGATCCGGCCCCTTGCCCACAAAAATCATTTCAGCTTCAGGCCGAGCCTCTTGTAAAAGTTCTTGCGGAATCAGCCGGTCGTACATCACCACTTCAGCCTGCTTGAGCAGTTTTAACCCACGCACCGTAATCAAATCAGCCCGACCCGGCCCCGCTCCTACCAGATAAGCCTTGCCCGCCTTCGTTTCTTGTTTAATCTCCTGCTCCGCCAATGTCTAAATCTCCATTTTCTAACCATGTGCGTATTTTATCTCTAACCTGCCGGGCCTGGGTTGGTCTTTTGCTGACAGTGCTGATGGAAATGACCAAGTCCGGCTGACGGTGGACGGCCGGCACGTGAAAATTACCCTCGTCGGGCCGATCGGCCACGTTACACAGCAGTTCTAATCGGGCGGCTTCTTGCGCTACCTGAGCGTTAACCGCCCGTTGATTGGTCGCCGCAAAAACCAACTGCGCGCCCTCGACATCGCCGGTTTGGAAGGGGCGTCTAACCCATTCGATTTTTCCGGCCTCGGCCCACGTTGCCAGCGTGGGGGTCGCCTCCGGGCTGATCAGTCGTACTATCGCCCCACTGTTGAGCAGCCCTTGCACTTTGCGCTGTCCCACCGGCCCGCCGCCCACCACTACCACCTGAACTTGACGCATCCCGGTCAGCGTCAGCGGGTACAAATCGCCCTGGGGCTGCGGTTCTTCGATCCGAGCGGCGGCTTTAGTTGTTGGGTCGCTCGCCGCTGTCGCCTCATCGCCGCCGACGTAACCTCGCGGCGTCACAATGCGCTGTGCCAGCACATAGCTTTGGCTGTTGCCGACCAGCACCAACGTAAACATATCGACCACCTCCGGCTCGAAGTCGGCCAGCGTCGTCAGGTCGATGCGCTCATCTGGGCGGGTCACATTGCGTACCACCGCCACCGGCGTCGAACCGGGCCGGTAGGCTCGTAAGATATCGACCGCCTGTTGCAACTGCCAATCCCGTTGCCGGCTGCGCGGATTATAAAAGCCGATTACAAAATCGCCCCAAGCCGCCGCTTGCAATCGCCTCTCAATCACCGGCCACGGCGTCAGCAAATCGCTCAAGCTGATGGTGCAAAAATCGTGGCCCAGCGGCGCGCCTAATCGAGCGGCGGCGGCTTGAATGGCGCTGACGCCAGGATAAACCTCCACCATCGGCTGCCGGCCTGACCAACCCTGCTCGCGTAACAGGTCAAACACCGGACTGGCCATCGCGTAGATGCCGATATCCCCGCTGCTGATCATCGCCACCCGCCGGCCCGCCGCCGCCAGTTCAATCGCCTGCCCGGCCCGTTCCAACTCCTGACCAATCGGGCTACTGATAATTTCCTGCTCTTCGCTCAGTAAGGGCCGGATCGAGTCGATATAAACCTGATACCCAATCACTACCTCGGCCGTTTGCAACGCAGCCTGAGCCGCTCCGGTCATCTGCAAAAAATCACCCGGCCCCAAACTCACCAACGCTAACACACCCTCCATGCCGGTCATCGTATCGTCAAATGCTTTCATATTATCATCCACAATCTATAAAATCAGGCTAAGGCTGAGGCTAAGATCAAACCATTCACCTAACCAACCATCTACCAAACAAACCAACCAACCAACCAACCAACCAACCAACCAACCACTAACTAACTAACCACTCCCCAACTCCACAAACTCTACGAACTCGCCACCGCCGCCGTACACCGCTCAAAACTCCGCTTGGCGACCAACAACCGGCCCTCCGGTCCGGCTGCCAGGATGGCGCACGGTTCGGCCACGCCGGGGAGATCGAATTTCTCCTGGGCTGCGCTGGGGCTGAACTGGCTCGGTTCAAGTGCGGCCAACTCAGCCCGGTCGATGATCTGGAGCGGAACGCCTAATTCCGCTGCCAGGGTGTGTAGCCCTGGCTCATCCGCTTTCAGATCGACCGTGGCCAGCCCGGCCACACTGTCGAGCGCCAGGTTGGCCTCGGCCAGAGTAGTCTCCAGCGCCGCCCGCAGTTCCGCCGCCGGGACGCCGCGTTTACAACCCATACCGACCACCAGCGCTGGCGGGCGATAAAGGACACATTTATCCAGCAAATGCAGGTGATGATCGCTCATAACCCGGTGCGAGATGATCAGCCCGGCGGCGTAGGCGTCCAAATCCAGGTCATCGATCTGCTCCACTGTCGATAAATTGTCGGCCTGGGCCAGCCACGTTTCCGCACTACGGCGGGCAGCGGCTAAATCAGGCTCGATGTAAACGCCTACCGGCTCATCGTTGACCAGGCAGGCGCTGGCGTAAGTTAACGCGCTAGCCGGGTCGATGCGCCAGCCCTCGGTCTGCCCCAGCCGGTCGAGCGCGGGTTTGCCCTGCACATCGCTGGCGGTGGTAATGGCCGCCGTCCCATGGGTCAGTTCGGCGATGCGCCGCGCCAGGTCATTCGCCCCGGCTTGATGGCCGCCCAACAACGGGATGACCGACTGGCCTGTTTCGTCCAGACAGATCACCGCCGGATCGCTCGATTTGTGGCCCAGCAGCGGCGCGACAGCCCGAACTGCAACGCCGGCCGGCATGACCAGCACCAACTGGTTGTGCTTCGACCAGCGGCGGCGAATCTCGGCCAGAGCCGAATCAGAATAGAGCGTAGGCTGTAAAGGAGTGGATGGGTCGGCCATCTGGGAGAATTTGGTGGGGAGGGCCAGTTCAGTATCGAATTCTGTAGCTAAGCGCGCCGCGAGTTCGCTGCCCCGGCGGGTAATGGCGATGACGACGCTGCCGGCTCGCTCGGCGCGGCTGGCCAGGTGCTTTTCACCGGCCACCACGCCGTTGATCACGCCCTCGGCTTCGCGCCGTTCTTTACCGCGTTTGAAATCCTCGGCCCGGCGGAAGCGGTGAGTGTAACTTTTATCGTAGAGATGGCTGCTGGTGCGCCGATCTTTGCCCTTTAGACTCAGATCGAGCGCCGGACTGACCAGGATCAGGGCGTGTTTGGTGTAGCCCATCCCCTTAACTTTTTCCGCGATATCGGCCAGGGTGCCGATGACGTGACTCTCGTCGGGCCAGGTTACTTTGTGGTGGACGGCCACCGGGGTATCGGGGCCGTAGCCGCCGCTGGCCAGCAGATCATCCACCACGTGGCGAATACGGCTGACGCTGAGATAGATCGCCAGCGACGCGCCGGGAGCGGCCAGGGTGCGTAAATCTTCGCCGGCCGGCATCGTGGTTCGGCCTGCTGTCCGGGTCAAGATGATCGTCTGGACCACGTCAGGTACGGTGAGTTCGGTTTTGAGTTGAGCGGCGGCGGCAAAGACGGCCGAAACACCCGGCACAATCTCATACGGAATTTGATAATCTTCCAAATAAGCCATCTGCTCGTGGATGGCCCCGTACAGCGCCGGATCGCCGCTGTGAATTCGGGCCACGACCTGACCCGCCTGCGCGACTTCAACCATCAATTGGAGAATCTGCTCCAGATGCAGGCTGGACGAAGACTCAATCCGGGCCTCTGCTTTGCGGGCCAGACGAGCGACGCTTTCCTCGACCAGGCTATCGGCGTAGAGGATGAGATCGGCCTGGGCGATGATATCCCGGCCGCGCACCGTAATCAAATCGGGCGCGCCCGGCCCGGCCCCCACAAAATAAACGGTGCCGGGGGTGACGTGATACAGGTTGTTGTTCATGATGAAGTCCTATCTCGTTTAACGATTAATAGTGATAAATAGGGTCGTCGTTGGTTTTTCAAGGCTTTTAGGTCCGGCCCGTGCGCCATCTGTTCCTCCGGCATGCCGACTCGCTCTGCATACAGCGCCGACTCCAGTAAATCCATCTCCTCCAGCGCCGTCAAGATCTGGGGTAGTACCGGCCCCACTTTCATTAAGATCACCGTGTCAAAGTCGGCCAGCAACTGGCGAAGCGCCTCGCCGTCGGTTTCATAACTGGCCGGCAAAATGGCCACCCGATCCGACATCCGGCTCAGCACAAACTGTCCTTGCGCCGCCGAGGCCGCGAACGAGGTTACGCCCGGCACAATCTCGATTGCAATGGCCGGATGGGCCTCGGCCAGCGCCGCCCAAATATAAGTGAAGGTGCCGTACAACAGCGGATCGCCTAACAGCAGGTAAACGCCCTCAATGAGTGTGTCGGCCTCGACGTCGACAGCAGCCATGCTGGCCGCAATTTGGTCGGCGGCGGCCTGCCAGGCCGGCATCAGTTTGTCGGCGTTACGGGTCATAGGTAACAGTAGCTCCACTATTTGCTGGCGCTCTGGATCGATCCACTCGCGGGCGATGCGCAGCGCCAGACTCTGCTCGCCGTCCTGGCTGCGCGGCACAAAAATTAGCCGCGCTCGCTGGATAGCCCGTAATCCTTTAACCGTAATCAACTCCGGATCGCCCGGCCCCATGCCTACGGCGATAACTTTAAAGCGGTTCATTGACTTTACCTCCTTTATCTCCCAGCTCTATCTTCAAACTCTATCAATCTCGGCTCCAGACCACTACAAACACCGGATTCAACGCCTCTAATCGAACCATATCCAGAATCGGTACGCCCCGGCTAATCTGGACCTGGGTCAGGCGGGCGGTGGGTAGTAAATTCCGTATTTTAGCCAGATTTTCCAATGTCGCCAGATTAATCACCAGCCGACCGCCCGGCCGGAGTCGCTGTTGGACGATGGCGATTAGCTCGGTCATTCGCCCGCCGCTGCCGCCGATAAACACGGCATCAGGGTCCGGCCAGTCGGCGACCGCCTCTGGGGCGACGCCGTGCCATAGATGTAGGTTGGGCGCGGGAAAGCGAGTTAAATTCTCTTGGGCGTAGTGGAAAAAGTCGGCCCGTTTTTCGACGGCATAGACAGTGGCCGTCGGTACCGCCCGCGCCGCCTCGATGCCGACGGCCCCGCTGCCGGCCCCGATGTCCCACATCACCGCACCCGGTTTCAGCCGCAGTTCGGCCAGGCTGAGCAGCCGGATTTCCCGTTTGGTAATCTGTCCGGCAGAGGTCGCAAAGGCTTCGTCAGACAGGCCGGGCGGGATGGGGGCGGGGAGAGCGGGCGGCGGGATCTCCCCGCCGGTTGGAACTTGATGCTGCCAGACGATGAAGACATTCAAGGGGGCGTAGCTTTCCTGGTCAATATCGCCGAGCGTGGTTCGCACAACGCGCTGCGCGTCGCTGCCCAAATTTTCGCAGACGGCGCAGGGACTGTCCGGCGCGAAGCCGGCCGCGAGTAGGGCCTGGGCAATGACCGGGGGGGTATGCCGGTTATCGGTCAAAATGGCCGCTTTGGGTGCGGTTTGAGCTTTGGCGACGACCTCGTTCAGGGGACGAGCGTGGGCGCTGAGCAGCAGGGCGTCGCTCCACGGTTCGGCCAGAGCGGCAAAGGCCAGTTGAAAAGCAGTCGCCGCCGGGATGATCTCCAGGGCTTCCGCCGGGAAGTAGCGCCGCAGGCTGGCCCCAATGCCGAAACAGAGGGGATCGCCGGAAGCCAGCACCACCGCTTGTTGGCCGTTGGCCTGGGCTTGTTTGAGCCGGGCCACGACGGCGTCGATATCGGCCTCAATGGGGCATTGTTCGCCGGTAAATGAGGGGAAGTAGCTGAGATGACGGCGGCCGCCGGCCAACAGGTCCGCCGTTTCGATGCGCGTCAGAAGATGAGCCGGTAAGCTGGCCGCGCCCGCCGCGCTAAGGCCGATAATCAAAATTCGAGAGGGCGTTGCTAACCTACTCACCCCGCTTCTTGGCCTCTTTTTCTTGACGCCGGGCCATCTCTTCATCCCAGGTGCGGTCGCCGACGCGGCCTTGCCGGCCCAGAGCCTCGTTGCGACGCTGCCCCATCACCGCTTCGTCATCATACGAGTGGGCCGGATCGGCGCTGAGTCGCTCGATCAGCGTTTCAGCCGGCTGATAGCGGCCGGCCAAGCGCGGTGGTTTGTCGCCCTTGGCCCGAGCCAGGACCGTCCCATCGAAATCGACCAGGATCGTTTCTAATTCCATCTCGCCATCCTGGCTGCGCACGAAGTCCCGGCAACTTTGCAGGGCCAGGTCAACCACCCGCTGCACCGGCTCCATAAATTCGAATTCTTGGCACAACTCCAGAAAATGGCGGCCGGTGTTGCCCCCGGCCACGGCCTCGACCAGTTCGGCCGGCGCCTGACAGTCGCGGCAAACCTGGGCCAGAAATTCAAAATCGACCTGGTTGCCGGCTACGTGGGTGGTCATATGACCTTGGGCGGTCTTGACCATCTTGCCGATCATGCCGACAAATACCGCCGACTCGACACCGTGGGCGACGCAGGTTTTGAGGGCGTCGCCGGTAAAGATGCTTAGCTCGACGAAGGCGACGTCCGGTAGTTCCGGGAAAATCTGCATGGCAAACCGCTCCGAGCGGCCGCCGGTCGCCATAACGACTTTGGCCGTGCTGTTCTTGGCCGCGACCTCAACCGCCTGGATGACGCTGGCCCGCCAGGCAGCGGTGCTGTAAGGAAAGACTTTGCCCGTCGTCCCCAGGATGCTGATGCCGCCGATGATGCCGAGCCGGGCGTTGAGCGTTTTCTGGGCCAATGCTTCCCCTTCCGGCACGCTGATGACCACATCCAGACCCTGAGTTGCCAGAAACGCTTCGCCGCCGGGCGCGAATTCACTCACGGCCTCGGTGACGTTGTCTCGAATCTGGCGGCGCGGCACCGGATTGATGGCCGGCCCGCCGACCTCCAGGCCCAAGCCGGGCAGCGTTACGCGCCCGACGCCCTGGCCACCGTCCAACTGGAGGCCCGGTTGGCTGCTACGGCTGACTCGGGCGCAGATCAGTGCGCCGTGGGTGACATCCGGATCGTCGCCGGCATCTTTGACCATGCAGCAGTAGGCTGACTCGTCGGTCAATTCGCATTCCACCGGCGTCATCGTTGCCGTTTCGCCGATGGGCAGGCTAATGGTCACCTGGTCGGGCCATTCGCCGGTTAGCAGGGCAATGGTCGCCGCTTTGGCCGCCGCCGAAGCGTTACTACCGGTGGTAAAACCTGTTCGTTGACCCTGCCGGTTGCGAGGCGGCACGGGGTATTTGGGGGTGGTGTCGTTAGTGGTTGTCATTATTTCTTAATCCACTTCCTCAGCCTTAGCATCGACCGCCAACCGCAGCAGCGCGTTGACTACGGCTACGGCGACAGGCGTGCCGCCTTTGCGGCCCAAGGTGGTAATCCACGGGACAGCCGTCACCTCGGCCAGGGCCGCTTTGCTTTCAACTGTGCTGACAAAGCCAACCGGCACGCCTACGATCAGGGCCGGCCGAACGCCTTCGTCGATAAGTTTGATCGCTTCAAATAGGGCCGTCGGCGCGTTGCCGATGACGACCAGCCCGCCGTCGATCAACCCCTGCTCCGCCGCCCAGCGAATGCCCATCGCGCTGCGAGTGGTCTCGGCAGCCTCGGCTCGCTGCCGGACAACCGGCTCGGCCACAAAGCAGTCGATTGTCCCGCCCAAATCGGCTACCCGAGGCTGGCTGATCCCAACGCGGACCATATTTACATCACAAATGATCGGGCAACCGTTCTTTAGCGCCGCGATCCCGGCCTCAACCGCATTGGGGCTGAAGTGGGTCGTTTCGGCGAAATCGAAATCGGCGGTGCTGTGGATGATCCGCTCGATGATATCGGCTTGTGGGGCGGCGAAACGGAAGCCGGCCACGGCCAGTTCCTGTCGAATTAGCGCAAACGAGTCGCCAGCAATAGTTTTTGGGTTGGTAAGGTAGGGTTCGGTCATCGTTTATTCCACTATTTATTCGATCTATAATCTCCCAATCTCCTAATCTCCAATCACCTATCCGTTCAAATGCTCAGCCCAATAGTGATGCGTTTTCGCCACAGCCGTAATAATATTCTTGATCTCGGCTTCCAACTTGAAATCAGGGCCGGCCGGAAAGTACAGGACATTGTCCTCGCGCCGGACCGTGATGTTTTCGATCACAATGGCTCGCAGGAGCCACAGCGCCATCTCTTCATCGGAGCAGGCCAGGCCGATCCAGCCGAGGGCCTCGCTGCGGATAACCGGCAGCCCGGTTACCATACGCAGGCCGCGCTCCAGTTCGGTCAGAACGGCTTCGTAAGCCTGGGGGTTGGCCCGGACATCGTCGGGCAGAACCGGCTCTAGCAAGTTGCCGCGATGGGGCGGGCCGCCGGCCAGAGCTAGATCGCAGAAGTCGGTCCACATTTCATCCCAAGCCGGGCTGCCGTCCTCTTTGAATTTGAACGGCGTCGATCCCATCGGTGCGGCGCTGACCTCTTCGCCATTTTGGTAGCGTGGGGGCAGCAGGTTGTTGGCCGGCGGGTTCGGTCCATGATGATGGCTATGACTGTGGCTATGGCTGTGGCCCACGCCGCGCAGGCCGTGGTGATGATCAGACGTCTGCGGCAGGCCATGTTCGTCTTCAAAACCGACCATCTGGTGGCGATATTTGCAAAGGTCACACGTCATTGCTGCCGTGCCGTCCAGTACCTGCTCATAGCGGTACAAAACGGCCTCGACAATACCCGGATGGGTGCTAAGATGTTCGGCGGTTAGGATTTCTATATCCGGATAACGGGTTTGGGTGGCCAGGGCGCGGTCATCGAGCCGTTGGCGAATGATCCCCGTAAAAAGCAAATAGGGCATGGTGACGACCCGGCGCGCGCCTAACTTCACACAGCGTTCGATGACCGTTTCGATATCGGGTTGGGCCAGGGAGTAGAAGGCGGTTTCCACCCAGCCATAGTCGCGCCCCTCCCACAGCATCCGGGCCGCTTTGGCCACATCCGAGTTGCTGTCGGGATCGCGGCTGCCGCGCCCCACTAAAATCAAGGCGGTCTGCGCGGCGGGAATGGCGTTTGGGCTGCGGTCAATGGCCTCGGCCGCGCGTTGAGCCAGGACATCGATGATTTGCGGCAAGGCGCCTAGCGGCGTGCCGTATTTGAAGTCGATCTGCGGCCATTCGGTTTTGGCCCAGTTAAGGATGGCCGGAACGTCATTTTTTTGATGACCGGCCGGGCCAAGAAAGAGCGGCAAGGCGACCACATGGTTGGCTCCGGCTTCGACACAGGCGCGAACACCTTCGACAATCGGTGGGTCGGCGAATTCCAGGAAACAGGAATGGACCGGCAGTTTGAGGTGATCGGCCAGGATAGTGGCGAACTGGTTGTATTCGGCGATGGCGGCTGCATCACGGCTGCCGTGGCCGATAAGCAGCACCGCATCCGGCGCGGTATGAAGCGAAATCGTTGCCGTTGTTACGGCTGACGGGTTGGTCATTGGGGTTTACCTCCTGATCGGTGTCGCGGGTTAATGGCCGTGCAGTTCGGCTCGGCGTTTGGCTAAATATAGCGGCACCGACTCGGCGATGGTAATTTCACCGGCCAAAACGGCCGCTTCATATTGTTGGGTCCAGCGGAATAGATGGGGCCGGGCAATCCGTAGTTCATCCAGAATCAACTCAACCAGCGGCCCGCCATCGGGTAAAAAGCCGGTGGTGAAATACTCCTGCTCGGTTTGATGCCAGTCGTAATCCAGCCGAATGATATCGGCCTGCCACTGGTTGGCCTCCCAGGTGATTTGAGCGTAAGCCGCCCGGTAGTCGCCGTCGAACGGCAACCCAACCGAACCGACGTTGACCACCATTGTCTGATCGATGTGGCGTACGAACGGCCAGTGCGTATGCGCACAGCAAAAGACGGCCGGCGGCGCTTCTTCGGCCACGTACATTTTTTGGCGCAGTTGGTCGTCGGTGTTTTTGGGAAAGAGGCCGTCGCGATTGCTGCGCACCGAAGCGTGGACAATTTTGACCGCTTCGCCGTTGGGAGCTGCCAGGTCGATCTGATCGACCATCGCTTCCAGGGCTGAGACATCTTCATGGAGCTGCTCGTACGTCCAATAGGCGCTGCGGTACAGATCGAACTCGGCGGGGCTGCTGATCGTTCCCGGGTGGGCGAAATTGATAACGTAATCCTCGTGATTGCCTTTGATGAGCTGCCAGCCGCGCTGCCGAGCTTTATCCAGCACAAACTCCAGGCATTCTAACGGACATGGCCCCCGATTGACCGTATCACCCGCCACCACAATATAGTCAGGCTGCCAGTGTTCGAGGTGATCAGTGACGGTTTCTAGGGCTACTATGTTAGCGTGGATATCGGCGAGAACGGCAAGTTTCATACGGCTTAATCGTAAAAAAACGGCCTCCCGGTCAGAAGGCCGCTCGGTTACCCATCGGGCTGGTTTCAACGGCCAAGCATAACAGAGTGTAGGGGAAGTGTCAAATCAAGGAGAAGGATGAATTATGAGTGATGAGTGATGAGGGATGAATGATGATTTGGTAGGAGATTTGCTACGGAGGAGCAAGAGGGTGATAATGGCGAGCGTTCTATTTGTTTTCCCTTACTCCCTTCTCCTCGGTTGGGATATCAAGGCGATAACTTGAGTGAAATAAGGAAAGGTCAATGCTATTTACACAACCCGCGGTAAACGCGCCCGAATTTCCGCCGGATTTGGAATGGCTCAACACGCCACAGCCGCTCAGCCTGAGACAACTGCGCGGTAAAATTGTGGTGCTGGAATTCTGGACATTCGGCTGAATCAATTGCCTCCACAATCAATCGCAGTTGCGATTGCTCCGTGAACAATTTCTCGATGAACTGATCATTATCGGCGTCCACTCAGCTAAATTCCCCGGCGAGAAGCTGACCGCCCATATCCGCGAGGCGATGATGCGCCACGGCATCGATCACCCGGTGGTCAATGATGCCGACTTCCAGATATGGCAGCAGTACGCCATTCGGGCCTGGCCCACATTGGTGCTGATTGATCCACGCGGCAAGGTGGTCGATACCCAGTCGGGCGAAATCCTGGCTGAGGAATACGCGGCCAAAATCGAGACGCTCATCGCCGATTTCGAGGCTAAAGAGCTGCTCGACCGCACGCCGCTCGAACTGCGTCCGGAGCGCGCCGCCGAACCGGGCCGCCCGCTCCACTATCCGTCCAAACTTTTGCTGGCCCAACCGGAAGGGGGTTCGGCCCGCTATTTATTTATCGCCGATACCGGCCACCATCGGCTGCTGAAAGTCGAACTGGCGGCCGACGACCGCAGCGGCGAGATTGTGCAGGTTTTCGGTACGGGCCAGCCGGGTCTGCGGGACGGCCCGGCCGGAGAAGCCCAGTTTCATGATCCGCACGGGATGACCCTCAGCGGCCCTAACCTCTACGTGGCCGACACCGAGAACCACGCCATCCGGGCCATCGATCTGGCAACCAACGAAGTTCGCACGGTGGCCGGCACCGGTCACAAGGCCCACGGCCGGTTAGGCTCTGGCGGCCCAACCGATATTTCGCTGCGTTCGCCGTGGGCTTTGTGGTCCGAAGAGGCGGTGCTGCTGATCGCGATGGCCGGTTCGCACCAGATTTGGGCGCTGGTCGATGACACCCGGCTGGGGATTTTTGCCGGCACCGGGGCCGAAGCGCTGGTCGATGGCCCCGTGGCCGAAGCCGCCTTCAATCAACCGAGCGATTTGTCGGTGGGCTTTGGCCATATGTTTGTCGCCGATGCCGAAGCCAGCGCTATCCGGGCTATTTCGCTGGGAGAAGATCCGCAGGTGATGACTCTGGTTGGTCAGGGATTATTTGAGTTTGGCGATGTCGACGGCACCGGCGGCCATGTTCGGCTCCAACATCCCACGGGGCTAACCTTTTATGACGGCTTGGTCTACATCGCCGACAGCTACAACCACAAGATCAAGACGCTTGATCCGACCACGGGCGAGGTCAAAACGCTGATCGGAACCGGTCAGCCGGGCGATATGGACGGGGCGTTCTTCGAGGCCGAACTGTATGAGCCGGAAGGGGTGGTCGCCAGCGAGGGCCGGTTGTACATCGCCGATACGAACAACCATTTGATTCGCGTGGCTGACTTGGCGGCCGGTACGCTACAAACATTGATGCTGCATGGGTTGGAGCAGCTAGTCGGGCGATCCGCGCCGCAAGACTTGGCTGAGGTCCACCGGTTGGCCCCAGTGGAGGTGGCTCCCGGCGAGGTTGAGGTGACGCTGACGATCAGTCTGTCGGAGGGGTACAAACTCAATCCGGACGCGCCGCAGATGATCCAGTGGGGTGAAACGATGTTGACTTTTGGGCCGGCTGAGCCGCCCCACTTTAACGTCACCGTCGAACAGGAGACCGAGATCGATGTGATGGTGACACTCTACTACTGCCAAACCAATGATCAGCGGTTGTGTTTGATCCACACTCGCCGTCTGCGACTGCCCCTCACTGTGGCGGCTGATGGTCAGGAACAAGTGGATATTCGTTACGAAGTTGATTAGAATACGGATACGCAGGAATTAGCGGATTTAAAGTAACTGCTCATAATGAGTCTTTTTTAGACAGGATTAACAAGATTTACAAGTCTTCTTGTTCAGTTTATCCTGTTAATCTTGTAAATCCTGTCCAAATCTCTTTGTCTCAGGTAGAACTGTACCACTCTGTTACAAATGTCCCTTGGAGTCTTGAGGCAACGCGGTTAAACTTTATCTTCTGCCTCAATAAGTGCCAGCGTCTGCATCGCGATCTCTAGCTCCTCGTTCGTCGGTACGATTAGGACTTTGACCCGGCTGCCGTTGGCTTGAATTTCGGTCAGACCCTTGGCCGTCTCATTCTTGGTTTGATCCAGGCTGACGCCCAATAGGTCCAGGCCATCGCAGGCGTGCCGGCGGACGTAGGCGCTATTCTCGCCCACGCCGGCGGTGAAAACCAGAGCATCGACTCGCCCCAGCGCCGCCATATAAGCCCCGATATACTTCTTAATGCGATAGGTGTACATATCTAAGGCTAGCTGCGCCGCCGGGTCGCCTTTAGCTTGACGAGCTTCGATGTCGCGCAGATCGATCGCATCGCAGATGCCCAAGAGACCGCTCTGCTTATTTAAGAGACGGTCAACCTCCTCCATTGACATGCCCACCTTGTCGATCAGATAGAAGACAACCGCCGGGTCGATGTCGCCGCTGCGGGTGCCCATCATCAAACCGGGTAGCGGGCTGAAGCCCATCGAGGTGTCAATGGATTGCCCGCCCCTGACGGCGGTGATGCTACAGCCGTTGCCCAAATGAATGGTGATCAGATTAGTTTCGGCCACGGGTTGACCCAGATATTCGGCGGCCTTTTTCGACACGTACAGATGCGACGTACCGTGAAAGCCGTAGACGCGGATGCCGCGCTCGTACAGATCATTGGGAATGGCGTAACGATGCGCTTGAGCCGGCATGGTCTGGTGGAAAGCGGTGTCGAAAACGGCCACCTGCGTAGCGTCGGGGAAAATTTCAGTGGCTACTTCGATACCTGCCAGGTTGGGTGGATTATGCAGCGGCGCAAACGGCGACAACTCCCGCACTTTAGCGATAACCGTCGGGGTGATAACCGTGGTTTGGCTAAAAAGCTTGCCGCCGTGAACGACTCGATGGCCTACGGCGGCAATCTCCGAGGGACTGTTGATGACGCCGTGCGTTTCATCGATGAGCAGGCCGGCTACGGCGGCCAAGCCCTGATGATGATTTTTGATGGCCGTTTGCTGATCGACCGTTTGCTGGCGGCCGTCCTCGAAAAAACGGGTGTGCTTAATCCGGCTGCCGTCTTGTCCGATGCGCTCAACCAGACCGGTGGTGAGTACCTGATGGCCGGTCATCTCAAAGAGCTGGTATTTAATTGAAGAGCTGCCGGAGTTAATGACCAGAATCTTCATAAGTTTCTAGCCTCGATTTGGGCCTGGATGGCGGTGATGACGATGGTGTTGATGACATCATCGACGGTCGAGCCTCGGCTCAGGTCATTGACCGGTCTGTTCAAACCCTGCAAAATTGGGCCGATGGCGATAGCGCCGGTTTCGCGCTGAACGGCTTTATAGGTGTTGTTGCCGGTATTGAGGTCGGGAAAGATCAGCACAGAGGCTTGCCCGGCCACATTCGAGTCAGGCATCTTTTTGGCAGCGACGCGGGGATCAACCGCCGCATCGTATTGAATTGGCCCTTCGATCAGCAGATCAGGCCGGCGGTCTTTGGCGATTTGGGTCGCTTTCCGCACTTTTTCGACTTCCCGTCCCTTGCCCGACGTTCCGGACGAATAGGACAGCATGGCCAGTTTGGGGTTGATGCCAAAGGCCAGGCTGGTTTCCGCGCATGAGATGGCGATTTCGGCCAGTTCCTCGGCCGTGGGATCGGGATTGACCGCGCAGTCGCCGTAGATTAGCACGCGATCCTCCAAGCACATGAAAAAGACGGATGAGACGACCGAAATATTCGGTTTAGTTTTAATGAATTGCAACGCCGGGCGAATGGTATGCTCGGTGGTATGAATAGCGCCCGACACCATCCCGTCGGCATCGCCCTTGTAAACCATCATCGTGCCGTAGTAAGAGCCGTCGGTCATCAGGTCCCTGGCCATATCCAGCGTGACGCCTTTGCTCTTGCGGAGTTCGTACAGGGTTTCCACATAGTCAAAAAATTGAGGGGAGGTGGGCGGGTCGATAATCGACACTTTGGTCAGGTCGATGCGTCGCCCCTGTTGGCGAATGGCCCGCGTTACATCGTTCTTATTGCCCAGTAGCGTAATCGCCACGATATCTTGATCGAGCAAAATTTCCGCTGCGTTGAGAATGCGGGGATCGGTAGCTTCCGGCAGGACGATGTGCATTTGGGGCGATTTAGCCTTTTGCATGAGATGGTACAAAAACATGCGGGGCGTCATGCCCGGCGTTTTGACACTGGTGATGCGAGTTTCCAATGCTTTAGTATCAACATACTGTTCGAACAGTTTAAGACTCAAAGCGATGCGGGCGCGGTTGTCGGCGGAAATATAGCTGCGGATGGTGCCGATGCTGGTGGCGGTGTCATACGTGTCCGTTTCGACGCTTAAGATGGGAATCAGATTAGGCTGCCCGTCTAACAACTGACAGACTGCCGGCGACGGCGTTAGACCGCCGGTTAATAATATGCCGGCGACCTGGGGATAATTATCGGAAAGATGGGCTTGCAGGGTGCTCAGGATGATGTCGGCGCGGTCGCCGGGGGTGATGACCAGCGCATTCTCCGTGAGAAACGGCAGGTAGTTTTGAATTTGCATGGCCACAACCAAGTAGCGAAACGCCTGATTGCCCAATTGATCGCCGCCGAACAACACCTGGGCTTGCAGGTGTTCGGCAATCTCGGCCAGGGTTGGGCTGTCTAAAACTTTGTGGGTGGGGATGACCGATACAAAATGGCCGGGATCGGTTAGATGTTGTCTAAGCGCGTCGCCCAACTCGGCCACTTTATCAGGATCGACCCGATTGATGATCGTGCCCAAAATCTGGCAGTCGCGGCCTAAAAATGTTTGGATAGCAATTTCGACCGGCGTCATTGCTTCCGCCACAGAGCGATTAGCCGCGTGTCCCACCACCAAAATTGGGGCGCCCAAATTCTTGGCAATGAGGGCGTTCATGTCAAACTCAAAGGCCGAACTTTCGCCCACAAAATCGGAGCCGATGCACAGCACAAAATCGCAGCGGTCCTCCAGGGCTTTGTACTTCTGAATAATTTTGTCTAAAACATCGTCGTGGCGGCCCTGTCCCAGCAGTTCGTTGGCCTCTCGGCTGTGAAAGGCAAAGGTGTCTTCATAAGCGATATCCAGCCCAAAGTGGGTCAGGATCAGATCAATATTTTTGTCTCGGCTGCCGTTCGAACCGTTGCTAATAATGGGACGAAAAATACCGACCTTTTTAGTTTTTCGTAGTAAAAGGTCGGTGATGCCCAGCGAGATTAATGATTTTCCGCAGCGGGGTTCGACGGTTGCAATGTAAATCGATTTCGTCATCGGGGTAACCTCCGTGTTATTCTAGTCCATCATGTCTAGTTTACTGTGGTTAAGTTACTTATGAGTTACAATGGCCGGGAATGATCGACCGTCATAGACTTTTGCGGCTCACAAATAACCTCAGGTACCTGCCTGGGATTATAAAATTTGATACTCTATCTGTAAAGTTCTCGTCCGTTCGCATTCTCCGATATCCAACTGACTGGTAGTACCCGTCCTCATTTTTAGAAAGCAGTTCGTATCACACACATGTTTTTCGCCATTATTTAGAACACAGATTGGCAGGATTAAATGGATCAAGAAAATGCGGCAAAGAATCCCTTCAATCCTGCGCAGCCATGTTCTTAAATCCGTTGGCTATAATTGTGGCGAAAATTAAAGACACTAACGAAAGCACAGTTTGACTATGAGAGGCTGGAAAACCAGGGATCACGAACTCCGAGTCTTGAGGGGCTATGACCTTAAGCTCATTCCAAAGCGAACGTGTTGGCGAGGGTGAGTTTTTAGCCCGGTCCAACCACTGCCGCGACCTCGCGCCGTAAGCGGTCGAGATCGTAAGCGCGGGGATCGGATTTGCGGCCGGGGGGGATGGCGATATCGAGGTGGCCCATGATATCGTCAACGCTAATGTTGTATTTGTCGACCAGATAGGCGCACAAAGCGACATTGGCCCGGTGTTGGGCTTCGGGATAGGGGTCTTGGCCGTCGTTGAGGTTGACCATCTCGATGCCCAGGGCATAATCGTTGCAGTTTTCGCGGTTCTTCCAGGTGCTGCGCCCCGCGTGCCAGGCGCGATGGATATCCTGGACGTGCTGCACGATCTGCCCATCTTTGCCGATGGTGTAGTGAGCGCTGACCTGGGCGCTGGGGTTGTTAAACCAGGTGATTACCCCATCAAGGGTGCTGTTGGCCGTTGAGTGAATGACAATGGCCGTGATATCATCAGGTCGGCGACGATTATTGAAGTTGGGTGAACCGACCCAGCGAATCGCCGGTTTAGCCGGCTTGCCGCCGGGAGCCGGCGACGGTGTTGGGGTGGGTGGGGGCGTTGGAATCGATAGGGGAGATGGAGATGGAGATGGAGATGGCGCCGGCGTTGGTGGTGGCGGGGGTGTCGGCGCCGGGCTGGGTGTCGGCGCCGGGGCCGGGCTGGGTGTGGCCAGCGGCGGAATAACCAGCACTTGCCCGATCCAGATGCGGCTGGGATTTGAAATGTTGTTGGCCCGCTGGATGACCGGATATTTGCGGGCATCGCCATAAAATCTGGCGGCGATCCGTCCCAGAGTGTCGCCGCGTTGGACGGTGTAGCTAGTGAGTGCGCCGCCCCTGGCTCCATCGGCGTACTGCACCAGAAACTCGGCCACAACCTGTCCGAGCGATTTTCCTTCTCCCTCGGCCCGATTGGCGGCAATCTGGTAGGTGGTATTATCGAGATCAACTTGTACATCAAATCTGGCCATGTTAGGGTCTCCTTAGGGGACGTAGAGAATGCGCCCGCAGGTGGGGCAGGTCAGGATGTCTGTGCCGGCGCGAGCGAGCCGGACGTGATTACTGGCGATGGCAATGCCACAGCCCTGACAAACACCGGCTTTGACGGCTGCTACCGCTCGCCCACCCTTTTTGGGACGCATTTGCTCGTACAGTTTGAGATCGGCGCTGCTAATTGGCTGGGTTAACACCGGCCGCTGATTCTCAAGCTCGGTCAGCTTTTGTTGCAGGGTGGCTTGCTCTTGAAGTAGTTCCTGCTGGTCCGCCGACCACCGGCCGGTGGCGCTCGATAGCTGGGCTTGGGCTTGCTCTACCGTTTCTTCCGCCTCTTCAACCGCTACCATTGCTTCCAACAGAAGCTCCTCACGGTCTACCTGGCGGCGTTTGAGCGAAGCCACCTCTTCCTGGAGATTGGCCGCTTCTTTGGCGCTGGACATTTTGCCGCTATACAGCTTTTTTTCCTCGTTGGCTGCTTTGGTCGAGAGACTTTTTACTTCCAGATCGAGATCGCGCATAATGGTTTGCGCCTGACGCAGCTTCTTATTAGCAGCGTCCATAGCAGCGTTGGCGCGCTTAAGCTCGTCGCTCTCGCCCAACTGCGCCGTGATCTGGGCCAACTGCTGTTTGACCTGATCGATCTCACTATCAATTGATTGTAATTGGTAGAGTTGAAGCGTCCGGCTCAAGGGCATCCTCTTTTGGGGGTTTAATTGATGACAACCTTAAAACATTATATCACTCTTATGGAAAGTGGTAAAGATTGTGGTTGGCAATGGGGCGTCTTACTTTTTGGATGAGGATGATGGGCGTATCTCAAATATGAGTTCGGAAAGTGGGAAGTTTTGGCCTGAGTAGTAACGAAAAATTACCCATTCATTCGACTCGAAGGTAAAATAAAGGCAAGACTACGCCATTTTTCAACCTCGAATTATTAATTATACTACCTTATGTTCGCAAAAATAAACGTTTTCTATTATTATTTTTTAGTGCCACACCCATTCCAAGTTCCTGATATCTTTCAGCGATCAGTCATTAATCAGCAAGGTGATAGTTACCTTGAATTCAAACAACTCTCTGGCCTAGGGTAAAAAGCTTAATGGATGATTTGATTGGCAGACAGCTAGGGCTATATGACATCGTTTCACAACTGGGCACCGGCGGTATGGCCAATGTCTATAAAGCCTACCAGCCCAGTGTGGATCGGTATGTAGCCATCAAAGTGTTGACGCGCCTGCATACCAAAGAATATGAAATTTTTACCAGCCGCTTTATGCAAGAAGCTCAGGTGGTGGCCAAGCTGGAACATCCCCATATTTTGCCGGTTTACGATTTTGGCGAAACTGAGGATTATCTTTATTTAGTGATGCGGCTGGTCAATGCCGGTACGTTGTGGGATCGATTTCACGGCCAGCCGTTTCCGGTTGAGTCTATTCGCCACATTATTACTCAGGTGGGCGATGCCTTAGATTATGCCCATACGCAGGGCATAGTGCATCGCGATGTCAAACCGAAAAATATCCTTATGGATGACCGGGATAACTGTTTGCTGACCGATTTTGGGATCGCGAAGGTGATACAAGCTGATTTGAGTTTGACTCAGTTTGGCACAACTCTGGGTACGCCCACTTACATGTCACCCGAACAGATTCAGGGTGAACCGCTTGACGGGCGCAGCGATATTTACGCGCTGGGAGTCATTCTCTTTCAGCTAGCCACGGGCCACCTGCCGTTTGAAGCGGATACGCCCCATGAGATTTCCTCTAAACATCTCTACGCCCCACTCCCCTCGGCGCGGGCCATTAATCCGGATTTACCGCAAGCGATCGAGTCGATCATCAATAAGGCTATGGCCAAGGATCCGGATGAGCGCTATGCCACAGCCGGCGAGCTGGTTCAGACGATGAAAGATTTGAAATTTGAAAAATTAATACCGCTGCCGGCGATGGATGATGAGGCGGATGAGGATGACGATCAAACCACGGTTTTACCCTCCCTCGATTTGTCCCAAATCAGTTCAGATGATACGGCCTCTGAGCCAAAGGCTGTCGAAACGATTCAACTCGACGATCTGCAGCCGGCCGAATCATTCGAAACCGTTAGCTCGCCGCTGCCTGAAAGGGAGATCGAGACGCCGGTCTCGGCGCAACAACCTGACAGCCAACCTGTGATCGCATCTCAGCCTATTGATAAAATAGAGCGACCTAGAGCCGTCACTCCTTCACCATTTCAACCGGGGTTAGAAGGGGCCTCGCCAAGTTTTTGGCAAAGCAGGGGCTTGTTGATTTTCGGCGGTGTTGCTGTTGTCTTAATTATTGTGTTGTTGGGCGTGCTAATCGGCGTCAATTTGAGTCGATCTGATGTGCCGGTAACGTCTGAGGCGTTCAATGAAGTTCAGGGGAATGCGAGTAACATTAGTCTGCAAGATGACTTTAGCCAGCCGCGCCTGGAAGTAATCGAGTCAACAGATGAAACCGGCGTCTCGAAAAAATACCAAGATAATAAATACGTCATATCGGTTAGCCCTGTGGACGGGGAAGAAACGGCTGATGAATCGGCCCGGAGCATCACCTTTGTTGGCGAACAGGTTTACGAGGACTTTGAACTGGAAGTTGAGATTATCGAACTCAGTGGAAAAGCGGCCAACCGCAGTGAAGATGCGGTAGAAAACGCCTACGGGGTAACTTTTAGAAATCAAGGGCGTAACTATTACACCCTGGAAGTGACCAGTAGCGGGTTGGTCAAGCTGTTTAGAGTTTCTGCTGAGGAAGAGTTGAATATTGCCGGCGCTCAGAAAAAAGATATTAAACCTGGCAGCCCAATTCAACTTCATCTGAAAGTCGTTGGCCCTAATTTTACTGTCAGTCTCAACGGGGGTGAACCCTACAATTTTAATGATCCGGCCGAAGATTACCTAAAACAAGGGGATATTGGGTTGGTCGTTAATCCCGGCGGTGATCGAACCGCGACAGCCGCTTTTGACAATTTAGAGATTCGCGTTTTTGAGCCGACCGAACCGTAATATCGCCGTCAAAACATAAGCTCGTCACATTTCTATGGGAGAAAATGATGTTCAAAGAAATTATTGTCGCTATTGATGGTTCAGATCACAGTCACAAAGCTATGGACTATGCTAAAGGGTTGGCTAAGCAGTATGGGGCCACCCTCCGCTTGGTTCACGCTTTTCCGCACACATCCGATCTTTTGGGGTATGATAACTACGAACAGCTCGTAGCCCGGCGAGAGAACGCCGGCCAAACTATTCTTGATCAGGCTCGCGAAAAACTGGGCGAAGCCTCATTTCCCATCAAAGAGGAGTTGTTGGAAGAACCGGCGGCTGAAGCTATCCTGGCCGTAGCCAAAACTCGGCACGCCGACCTGATTGTAATGGGTACGCGGGGCCGAAGTTCATTAGAGGGGCTACTATTGGGCAGCGTCAGTCAAAAGGTTATCCATCACGCCGATTGTCCGGTGATGGTCGTTCGCTAAATCTGTAATTTTTCTAACTTTCCCCTAATTTTCCCATTGCGTTGATACACGAGCCGTGTTATCATCATACGCATAAATCACCGACCTCGACCACTTACCTGGCACTTTAAATTCAGGACTTACGCGATTCAAGATTTTTGCTGCGAGCTTCACGGGTTTTAAATATTTCCGCATACGTATTCGTGAAATTCGCGGCTGATTTTTAAGTTCTAGTCAGACGACTGCGCTCTGTCTAAGATTTTAATCGCGAACGGTGTCCGTAAAATTACATGATGGCTAGAGTATGGATGTAAACCTGTTTTCTCAACCTAACCAGACTAATGGAATTGCCGACGAACTTCAGAAAGTTCTACAGCGGATTGCCGATGACGTGGTAAACAGTCTGGGCTGCGTTGGGGCCATGGTCGCTCCGCTTGAAGGGGGTAACGCCCTCCCCGTACGAGCTTATTCGGTAGGCATCAATAATTCGCTCCTCAAACAGCTTGAAACCAAATTGGGCGTTAGCTTTCTCAACACCGAATGTGTCGCCTATTTAGATGACAGCCGCTTCAAAGATAACCTGAGCCTTCGTGCTGTTAAAGGGACAAACGGGCGACCGGAGCAGTTCGTCATATCGGACAGTCTCTACGATTTGTTTCGACCCATTGTCAACCGCCCCCTATCAAATCTGGCGCAGCAGTTAACCGGAATTAAACAGGTCATTGCTGTGCCATTTTTTCTTGATGATGAAGTGGTCGGCAATTTGTTTGCCGCCTCGCGAGAGCCATTTTCCCAACGCGATATCGACTTTCTGATTGCCCTGGGGTATCAGGCCGCCACAGCCATTCGCAGCCAACGGCGTCTGGCCGGTATTCAAACGCTGGAGCGGGTGGTGCTGGCGCTTCAAGCCGGCATGACCGATGAAAAGCGGGTCCTGCAGATTATTGTTGATGCGGTTGTGCATGAATTGGGGTACGTCGGGGCGATGGTTGCAACGCTAGAAGTTGGCAACGCTTTGCCTGTGCGGGCCTATGCGGTGAATATGGCCCAAAACTTGATCCAAGAATTGGAAAGCAAATTAGGGGTAGGCTTTGTCAGCCCTAAATCGGTGGCCTACCTGGACGATGATCGGTTTAAGGATAATCTAAGCGTCAGAGCGGTTCGAGGTACAAATGGCCGTCCTGAAAAATTTGTGGTCTCCGACAGCCTCTACGATCTGTTCAGACCGGTGGTGGCCCGGCCGCTGGCGGCTTTAGCTCAAAAATTTACGGGCATCAAACAAGTGATTGCCGTACCGTTCTTTTTGGCGGATGAGGTCGTCGGCAACCTCTTTGTCGCCAGCCGTCGCTCTGAATTCACAGTGCAAGAAACAGAGATTTTAACCATTCTCGGCCAACAGGCCGCCGTTGGTATTCGAAATGCGCGAATCTACCGTAAGTCTGAAGAGCGCCGTAAGGTGGCCCAAGTGTTTGCCGATATGGCCTTTAATTCGACCGTTCAGGTTCATACGCTCCGCAATCACATTGGGGCTTTTCGCATGTATCTCCAGTTGGTTGAACCGTTTATCAAAGATCGGGTCGCCAATGAAAGTATGCGTGACTTGGGGGACGATATAGAATTTCGGTTGGACAAAGCGGCCGAAATATTAGATAACTTGCACGAACCCTGGCGCGATCAGCCGGAAACTCGGGTTGATGTTAATGCTTGTCTGAGACAAGCTCTTAAAAAGACAATGCCGATCCCCAATCAATCTATGCCACAATCGGGACCAGATGTCGATCTGTCTCTGGTGGAAAATTTGCCTTTGATTAAGACATCGCCGGAGATGCTAACCGAGGCCTTTAAGATCATTATCGATAACGGTCTGGAGGCAATCAAAGAAAAAACGAGTCAAAATGGGCAGGACGGTAAGCTGGAAGTTGAGAGCCGTCAGGTCAGCGAGGCCGTCATTCAGGTGGTTATCCGGGATAATGGTATTGGCATTGCGCCTGAAAATTTGAGCCGGATTTTTGAAATGCGCTGGTCAACCAAGGCAGCCGGCATGGGGTTTGGGCTGTTTTGGACCAAAGAATATATCGAAGGTCTGGCCGGCAGTATTGATGTGGAGAGTATTTGGCAGCAGGGCACGACGTTTACGATCACATTGCCGGTAGAAAGTTGAACAA
This sequence comes from Anaerolineales bacterium, assembly GCA_020634855.1. Taxonomy (GTDB): domain Bacteria; phylum Chloroflexota; class Anaerolineae; order 4572-78; family J111; genus JAGRBY01. Next base: position 60,165 of record JACKAU010000007.1, on the reverse strand, counting down.
AATCCCCTCTTTTTTCTACCTTCTTAGTCCCTGGCATTCCTCAAAAACCTACCGTTATTAAGTAAAAGTCTCCACTCTGACCCGCTAATTTCCTAAACTAATGCACCTACAGGTGGGATATCGTACCTTCGATATTGCCCACTAATCTAACGGCATTATAGCATCCCGTTGAAATGCGACGGCATGAGCGGCAGTTGTGATTGTGTTTGTTATAATTGGAGCAGGTTAACAAAATTTCAGAGTTTTTAACAAGATGCTTGAAGTAATGAGATTTTTGCGTTGCCGTGAATGCCCGGTCCAACTCATGCGTTAGCAGATTGATTTCGGTGGCATGATAGTAAAATATGTTGATGGGACAATCGATGCGATTTATTGTCTCCCGGCCGATCATGTTATTATTTTTGGTTATCCTCTCGTTTAAGGATGGCTTGAGGAACTAAACCGGCCTTAACCGCCTCCTCATACGTCATCGCATTGGTGGACTGTGGCCTGGTGTTTGGTTGAGCCGGCTGCTCTTTTGGCAAGACCACGGGCGGCTCGGCGGCCGGAGGGGAGACGGTGGTGACTGATTTGTCAAAATCCAGAAACGCGGAGTCCATAGCTGAGTTCAATTCACTCAGGAAATGCTCGTTGATCTGATCGGTCATTTCGGAAGTGGTTGGGCCTTGGAAATTAGCATAATGTTGAGCTAGAGGAACCAGTTCCTCGGCTACTTGTTTGGTGTAATACCAGACAATTCCCGGCTTCGTTTTTATGCCAAAGATAACGGCTAAGAATAAGTCGCCGTTGATGTCGTAAGAGTACAAATTAAACTTTTCACTTTCATGGTGATTGGATTTAAAAACCGAGCAATTAGCGGCAGCTAAGGCGCCCAGACTACTCACGTCAAAACCTTCGGTGCGCCCTACGGTTTCTATCGCATAGCCACTGGCGTTCAACAGCATGATACAACTGGCGTGGGCATTGCGCAGCAGCTTTTGTAACACCTGCTGCAAGGCGGCCACACCGGAACCGTTTTGTCTGGGGACCGGCGGTGGCTCGATCTCGACGGCTGGCGTCGGCTCGACCTCGGCGACTGGCGGCGATGGTACCCTCTCCGGCTCAGACCGACCAATGGTCTCGGTCACAACCTGCCGTAGTTGGGTAACTTTGAACGGTTTTTCGATATAGCCGTGGGCCCCTAATTCGGCCAGTTTTCGACGAAGCTCAATCGTACCGTAAGCGGTCATCAATACAATTTGCGTTTCGGGTGCGCGTTTACGAACCTTTTCCGCCAACTCTAAACCGGTCACTGCCGGCATTTTATAATCGGTCAGCATCAAATGGTACTGGGTTCGATTAATTTTTTCCAAGGCTTCTTGAGCGCTGCTGGCTGTTTCAACCTTAAAGTTTGGCCCCATTTTTCGAAGGCTGGCAGCTAGCACTATCGCCACCTTTGGCTCATCATCGACAATTAAGATACGTTTTTCTGAAGTGGGTTTCATGGCGTTGTTGGTGTCCTTTTGATTAGTAGGTGATGATTTTATTATCTCGGGCGTACCGCACCAGTTCGACCCGCGTGCTCATACCCAGTTTGCCCATCAAATTAGCCCGGTGACTTTCTATGGTGCGTACGCTGAGATTTAACAGTCGGGCAATTTGTTTATTGGTATGGCCTTGAGCAATAAAGCGTAAAACTTCCTTCTCCCGCGCCGTAAGGGGTTCTATCGAATTTTCCGAAGCACCATATTCGCCTGACGCGTCACCAATCAAGGCCCGAGTCATAGCTGGATGCACGTAAAGTTCATTGCGGGCTACCGCTCTGATCGCATCAATCAGCTCGGTTTCCACCGCTTTTTTCAATATATAGCCCGACGCCCCGGCCCGAATGGCCTCGCGTAGTAAGGTGTCCTCTTCATGTACCGTCAGGATCAGGGTGCGGATGTGGGGCTGCTTTTGTTTAAGCCAAGTGGTAACCTGAATGCCGCTGGCGCCAGGTAAACTCAAATCTAATAAAACAAGGTCCGGTTTTAGTGATTCGGCTAAAGCCAGCGCTTCATCGGCGTTACCGGCTTCACCGACCACGTTGAGATCAGGCTCGGTGCCGAGCAAAACGCGTAAACCGGCCCGGAGAACGCCGTGATCATCAACGATCAGAATGTTGATTGGCATAAGGTATCTCCACGTAAACAGTCGTTCCAGTTCCGGGACTGCTTTCTATTTCAAAAACGCCGCCCATCATATCAGCTCGTTCTCGCATACTCAATAAACCTAACCGGCCACTGGTTCGAGCCGTATCATCGGGGTCGAACCCGCGGCCGTTGTCTTCGGCAATCGTCACAATCGAGGCTTCTCGCCGCTCGATTAACACTGAGGCGTGGGTGGCCCGAGCGTGACGGACGCTGTTAGCCAGCGCCTCTTGCACAATCCGGTACAAGTTGATTTCGATGGTCTGGGGCAGGCGCTGATTTTCTAACCCAATTGTTTCAAAATGTAATATTAAATGGTGCTGCTTGCCAAAACTTTCTACAAATTGACGCAGCGCCGGGACTAAGCCCAGATGCTCCAGAGTAGCCGGATGTAAATCTTTGGCCAACCGGTGTAAATTTTCCGAGACGTATGACGTAGTGCGATTCAGCGCCGTAAGATGCTCCCGAATGGCTTCCGGTTTATCGAGGTCTTGTTCTAAGAGGCGCAACTCTAGCTTTAGCAGGGCTAATGCCTGGCCGGCTTCATCATGCAGTTCACGGGCCACATAACGGCGCTCCTTTTCCTGAACCTCCACCAGTCGATGAGAGAGTGACTGTAAGCGTTTGCGTCCGATGCTGACCTGCTCAAACAATCGAGCGTTTTCAATGGCGACTGCGGCCTGGTTGGCAAAAGCCTGGGCCAATTCGGCGTCAGTGGGACCATAGGCGTTGACCCGATGGCTATCCAGCGTCACGTAGCCGATGACTTCATTCTTGGCAACTAGCGGCACACCCATCCAGCCCCGGATATAGGTCAAGCCATTTTCCCAGGTTGAAAAATCAGGATCGATGCGGGCATCCGGCAGAATAACTGGCCTGCCAAATGTTTCGATGCGCCGGTATAAAACATTGTCAGCCGAGTGTTGAACGCGGCCGACAACCTGTTTTTGCTCGACCTGTCGGCCACGCCCGGCCACAATGCGAAGCTGCTGATCATCTCTCAGAAAAATGCAGGCTGAGTCATAGGGGATGACCCGTTCCAGGTGAACCAAAATCCTTTCCAGAACTTGATCGAGGTCAAGCACTGATGTTAGCGTACTGGTCGCTTCGCGCAGCATTTCGGCCTGACGGCGGGCAATATGCTGGGCTTCAAACAGCCGCGCATTTTCAATAGCGTTGACTGCCGGCATCGACAGCCAGCTTAGCAACCGCAGGTCGGTTTGGGTAAATGTCCCCCCTTTTTTATTGATCACCTCAATCGCCCCAATTGTCCCGCTTTTGTTTTGTAGTGGATAACACAATATCGAGGCGGTGGTAAAGTTGCTCTGCTTATCCATTTCGGAGAAAAACCGGGGGTCTTGTGAGGTGTCCGGCACCAGCGCCGGTTCACCGTACTGCACCACCCAACCGGCCACGCCTTGACCCGGAGCCAACTGCTTACCCAGGACAAAATCAGATTTGACGCCGGATGAGGCAGCAAAATGGAGACAGCCGCTTGACTTGTCCAGGAGCGCCACCGAAGCTGACATCGCGTTGAAGAGACGCACAGCATGATCCGTAATAATGGTCAACGTTTCGGGCAAATTCAACGTCGAGGTGATGGCCTGGCTGATCATACTCATCGACACTAACTCTTCGACCCGCTGCCCGATCTCGCGGTAGAGACGGGCATTTTCCACGGCCACCGCAGCCTGATCGGCCAGCGTTTGCAGCAACTGCTGCTCGGCTATCGAAAAGGCGCCGGGCGTGTCTCGCTTCAACTTCAGCAGACCCAACTCACGAGTCCCCACCCGCAAGGGGATGATCAATTCCGTTTGCTCTATCTTGTCAACCACAACGGTGATTGTACCGTTATCGGTTACGGCCAAATACGCAGCCGGGGTGCCATTGGTCGCCCGTAAGGTCATAGGTTCGGGTTGAGCCGGCCAAAGCGGTGGAGTCAGGGTTGTTGTTTTGTCGATCCCGTGCTGATCGAAATTAGCCTGGTCGTCATCTGGGGCGACTAGTTCATAGCTTATCGTTTTAACCTGTAGGAGCCGGGCGGCCGTATCCAGTACGCGCTGGAAAATTTCCGGTTCATGGCGTAGGAGGTTGAGTTCTTGCCCCAGTTGGTAAATAGCGGCCAACTGCTCTTCCAACTGCTTGCGCTGGGTGATATCGCTCACTACGCCGTAGATGGTCCGGGTTTGCGTTTGATGGTCATCGTGGACTTTGCCGCTGTCGCGGACCCAGATGATCTGCCCGTCGGCTCGGATCAGGCGATATTCAGCCTCGCTGTTTTTGCCTTGGGCCAATCGTTGCGCTTGGGTCGCGGCCCGGGTTTGGTCTTCAGGATGGATAACCTGAGTCGGCCAAAAGCTCCAATCGCCGGTGAATTTTTCAAGGGGATAGCCGGTTAACTGTTCGGCATGGGGAGAAATATAGCGGTTGATGTAGGCACCATTAGCAACTACTTCGCTAATATAAATGTGGTCGCTAATAGATAGGACTGCTTGCCGGAACAGAGCCTCGCTGGCTTTGAGGGCCTCGATCTGGCCGCGGAGTTGTTGTAGTTCGGTAACTAGCTGGTCTCGAGATTTACTTTGGTCGTTCACAAGTGTTCCTGATGAGAGCGTGAAGCGGGTTGGATGACGAGTCGAAAAACGTATTTGATTTCTTACGTTTAAATATACCAAGAATTGCCAAAACATTCCAGTTTTGGTAAAAATAATTGAATTTGTATTGTCGAAACGTTTGACTCTATGCTACAATTATTGTAATATGTCAGCTTATGGGCCGGTGGCGGAATGGCAGACGCAGGGGACTTAAAATCCCCCGAGGCTTGTACCCTCGTGTGGGTTCGACTCCCACCCGGCCCATCATCCACTGTGTTGTGAATTGCGTCCCCGGCACTGGGGACGGGGCGCGGCTGTAACAGATTGAACCTCACCCTTCTTCATTACTTCCTCTCTCGCCAAATAGGAGATGTATGTGACAACTCGATTGGTCAAAAACGCCGAGAAACTCGTTACTATGGATGCGACTCGCCGTGAGATAAAGAACGGCGCTCTCTTGGTTGAAGATAATCGGATCGAGTGGGTTGGTCCCACTCCAGATTTTGAGGCATGGGCAATGGCCAATCGGCCTGATCTTGTACAAACCGACTGTGATCAGGTGATTGATGCCAAGGGGTGTGTGGTACTGCCCGGCTTAGTCAATTGTCACCATCACCTCTACCAGACCTTGACCCGAACCATTGGTACCGGCAGCGGCAAAATTCTGTTCGATTGGCTGAAATTCCTCTACCCTATTTGGGCGGAACTGACCCCGGAAGGAGTCTATACCAGCGCCAAAGTGGGCCTGGTGGAATTGGTGCTTAGCGGCTGCACCACCGTGGCCGACCATCTTTACCTCTATCCCAACGGCAGCAAAATTGATGACGAGATCCGCGCCGCGCAGGAGGTCGGGGTACGATTTCACCCTACGCGCGGCAGTATGAGCCTGGGCCAGAGCCAGGGTGGCCTGCCCCCCGACCGCGTGTGCGATACCGAACCCAACATCATCAAGGATTCCATCCGCGCCATTGAATCCTTTCATGATCCTAACCCATTTTCAATGTTGCGGATAGGGTTGGCGCCTTGTTCTCCGTTTAGCGTCACGGAAAACCTGATGCGGGAGTCGGCCGAAATTGCCCGGCAGTACCCGCTGGTCAACCTGCACACCCATTTAGCTGAAACCAAGGACGAGGATCGCTTTTGTCTGGAAATGTTTGGCCGGCGACCGATTGATTACGCCGAGTCGGTCGGTTGGGCTGGTGAGGACGTCTGGTTTGCCCACATGGTCCATCCCAACCCTGCCGAGATCGACTGGCTGGCCCGGACTCGATCCGGCGTCTGTCATTGCCCGAGCAGCAATATGATCTTAGCTTCGGGCATCGCGCCGATCCGGGCGATGGTCGATCAGGGCGTACGGGTTGGCTTGGGCGTTGACGGTTCGGCCAGCAACGACGGCAATCACATGCTAGGCGAGGCTCGCCAAGCGATGTTGCTCCAGCGGGTGGGCTGGCCCGGCTTTGAGTCCCGGGCCGATCGTTTTACGGCCCGGGAGGCGTTGGAGTTAGCCACGCTGGGGGGCGCTGCCATTTTGCGTCGGGATGACATCGGCGTTTTAGAGGCCGGCCAAGCTGCCGATTTAGTGGCCTTTCGCGTCGATGATTTGGCTCATGCCGGTAGTCTAGCCGATCCGGTGGCCGGGTTGGTGGCCTGTACTCCGACGCAGGTCTGGCTGTCCATCATCAACGGCCGGGTTATTGTAGCCGATGGGCAATTTCTGCCGTTTGAGCTGCCGCCCGTGATCGAGCGCCACAACCAACTCAGCCAATCTATGCTGGAGCGGGCTGGGGTGTAATCGATGCGGAAATTAGATTATCTGCATCAAAAAAAACTCTCTCCAACGGATGAATTGCGGGATATCCTTAAGCAGTTAGAGGATAGCCAGCCGCAGCTTAACCATATAAATCCAACCCAGGCGTTAATTACGCTGCGGAATTTGGATCAAGCGGATCAGTTATTTAACCAACTAGAAGCGACCGGGGCTGATTTAGCCGCTGAGCGGGGTCGATTTGACAGTATTCAGGCGCATCTAAAAAAGCACGTTGGGCCATTCTTGAAAGGTTTCGGCGGCGCTTCGACCTTAGCGGAGTTTCGGCCGAAACCCATTCCGTCACGCGAGCGCTGGTGGTGGTTTATCGACGAGTTGGTGGCGGCTCAACAACGGCGTACGCTGAAGCGGGTGATCATTGCGGCTGTAATCGGCTTAAGTTTGTTGGCCGGACTGATCATTGCCTTCAAGACGGTGCTGGCTCCTTCACCGGAAGCTGTAGCTCGAATTAAGGGTGAAGATAACGCTTTTGCGGCCTTTGATGAGGGTGACTACACCGGTTCTTTAGCGGCTGTTGACCAGGCTTTGGTCGTGGTGCCTAACGATCCGGGCCTGTTGGTAATTAGAGGTGTGACCTTGGAAGCGCTCGGTCGAGTGGACGAGGCGCAGCAGAGTTTTGATCGGGCCCAGACTCTATACGAGAATCCGGTCAATTTTCATATAGGGCGGGGCCAGATTTACTTGCGAACCAACCAGTTTGAAAAAACTGAAACCGAGGCCCGGTCGGCGTTGGCGATAGATGAAACCAATGCCACGGCCTGGTTATTGTTGGGACAATCGCTTGAGCTACAAGATAAACGGGCTGACGCCATCGCGGCCTACCAGCAAGCCTCTGAGTTGGCCGTAGCCAGTGGTAATAATGAAGTGGTTGTCTTGGCGCGACTGGCGCTAGGGCGGATGAGTAGTGTGCCTTAATCGCAGCAACTGGGCTTTGTAAACTCTCGACTAAAGTAATTGATCATTTGTGAAAAAGGATGTGTATAGAGGCAATGAAAACCAAGTTAGCGCTGATAACTACTTCAACGATCGATAAGTTGGCTCTAACCGCCGTGGATCATGTTTACCGGCTCAGTTTGGATACTGATACTGATACCGATACGAATACTGACACTGACACGGATATCGATCTGGAATTTGTGGTAGTTAGTGATGAAGAGTTAGAACGGCCTTATCGGGTGATTATTCACAACGATAATGTGACTACCTTTGAATTTGTGATCAACATTTTAGTGACCATTTTTGCCGTAACCTTCGCGCGGGCCACCCGTATTGCCTATGAAGCGCACAGCCGGGGAAATGCCTATGTTTGTACCCTACCGTTGGAACAAGCTAAAAGCAAAGTGTTCAAGGCCCAATATACAGCTCGGCAGCAAGGCTTCCCCCTTACGTTTACTATAGAACCAGAATAAGTTTTTGTAACTGTTTAGCAGTCGGTTAGGCGCTGAACGCTTACTCGATTTTTTGTTCCGGTCGGCTAGAAAAATCGAGTACCTGCCCTAAAATTGTTAGACTCACCTGACCTTGCCCCGTAAGCTGCCAGCCCAATTCATCAAATGACTTGCGCCATTCCAGGTTCAGACTATTAAAATGGAATTGGGAACCAATATCGACAGCGGTATCCATTTTCGCCGAAAGAGTCCCTTTTCCCAGATGGTAATCAAGCCTCGTCTTGATCCGCTGGTTGGCCATAACTCCAAAACCATCACCTAAGGTCAATGTTCCCTCAGTCGTAACTTCTGGCGCATATTTCGCCGCGATTTGGTGTTCATCCAGCGCTTGATTGTAGATGGCGATATAATAGTAGTCGCCGGCCCATGGGCGCCGGCCGGTTAACTCGTTCGCTAAAGCCAGTCGATAGCGACCAACTTCCCATTTTGCAAAATTACCCTCCACAATTTGCTCAATACATTGAACGCCATTGACATAAATACGAACTTCGCCGGAGTTCTTTCTGGTAACCACCACATGGGTTAATTCGGTGGTCAAGGTCTCGGCCGGGGTGGTGGTGGAGGGGATGCCGTTTGAATTAGTCGAGCTGGTCTGTATGCGGACATCATAAACATCTGAGGGCGAATCACCCCACATGCCTTGACCAAGGGTAAAGTTTCGTCTACTTGTATTCCGTGATAAAGTGACGATGCGCGCCGGCCCCTCTTGAGTGGTGTTAGCCGGTTTAACCCAGGCTTCAATGGTCAATTCGTCGGTTTCTTGACAGGCTTCGACCAGCCGTGTTACAGGATTTACCGTCCCTTTTTGGATCGGGGCTGAAGCGATAAGGGAAGACGCTTTAGGGTTCACCGTTAAGCCGCCGGTAAGCCGGCTGACCACCGATTCATCCTCAATGGTCAAATTAATCGGCGGGTTCATGTCAATCGCGCCGTCAAAAATCGTGTTGCCTGAATCTTCGTCAAAAGTGAATAGAACTTGAGGGCTTAAAGTCTCAAGAGCAGGTTGGCTAACGCTAAGTCGGCTTAACTCTAATGTGCCGATATTATTAAGGGGCAACAGACCACGGTTGTTTGCCTGCTCATAATTAAACTGTAGACCAACGTCCGGTGAAAATTTGGCTTGGAGGATGATCTCATTGTTGAATAAATTGAGGGTAACCTGACCATTGACCGTGAGGGTGGTTGTGTCCTCAGATTTACTTTCGACAAAAGTGAGACTGAGATCCTTAAAAACGGGGTCAATACTTGGCCCAAAGGGATCGAGGTGAGTGACAGTTAAGATCACCTGATCAGCTTCATGGATTAAATCGACGCTAAAATAGTTCTCCAGGCTAAACAAGAACAGATTAAGCTTGGCGTAACTGGATTGTTTCAAACCAAAAGGTTCATTAGCCAGTTGCTGCTCTACTAATTCAAAGGCGCTAATTAAATTTTGCGTTTTGGGGTGGATAAATTTGATGCCGTCGGTGCGGATTTGATAACGGTAGGTAAATTGGCCGATAGTTGAATTGAAATAATCAAGTTCAATTCTACCCGTACCCATAATTATAGGGGTATTGGACATTTACAAATCTCTCCTCTGTCTTTCTTTCCGAATACTCATTCGGAAAGACTAGCTTTTCGATATCCAGTAAACTATCAATCGTGACCGGCGCGGTGGCGGGCTTCCGTCCTGGTCTATTGATCAGGACGGCGTCCATCCCTACGTTGTTAGCGCCAACAATATCATCGAGATAGTTGTCGCCCACGTAGAGAATTTGATCGGGGGCGGCTTTAGCCTCCTCGATGGCGATCTCGAAAATTCTGGGGTTCGGCTTGGTTACACCTACTATAGCCGAAACAATAACAAAGTTAAAATAGTCGAAAAGTTCTAATTTAGGCAGAAGATCGAGAAGATGGGTTCCGTAATTAGAAATAATACCCATCGGTACGCCTCTGGCTTTGAGGCGGTTCAAAATAGGGAGCGTATCGGGAAAGTGGCTGTCAAAGTAATTATCTTTAAAAAGCAGCCACATCCGCCGGGCGGCGGTGGGGTTGTGGGGGAAAAGATCATCGAAAATGGTTAACCACCAGTTGTTGATGCTGTCATCATCCAGCCCAATACCAACAACCTCATCTCGCCGGACAGAAAGCGTATGGATCATTTTGCAGCGCAGTTCTGTGGCAGACGCATAAGGATGGGGTGTATCAACCGTTGCCAAAAATTCAGCAAATGGGGCGTCGTCTTCGAAGCCAACCAGGGTCCCCCCAACATCAAAAATTACAGTGTGGTAACGACGATTGTGGACCAAGAGAAATTTAACCTTATTTGGATTTAAAGATCTGAAAGAACCCTGATGCCATTATAGTGAAATTAAGATCAAATGACAAGCTCAGAGGCTTTAAATAATTTGACGACGGACTTCGTCTCGACGAATTTTGCCTGAGGCTGTTCGGGGTAGGGCGTCAATAAAATGAATCAGACGGGGCACTTTATAGCCGGCCAGATGATCTCGACTGAAATCCATCAGCTCTTGCGTCGATAGTTCAGCGCCGCGTTTGACCACGACGATCGCAGCCACCCGCTGGCCCCACTCGGTATCCTCAACCCCAAAAACGCAGGCCTCGTCCACGGCTGGGTGCCGACGCAGAACTTGCTCCACCTCAACCGGGTAGACATTTTCCCCACCGGAAACAATCAAGTCGGCCCGCCGCTGGACTACCCACAAATCACCCGCTTGATCGAAGTAGCCCATATCGCCCGTATAAAATTCACCATTGCGCAGCACTGTTTCAGTGGCGGCGGGCTGGCGGTAGTAGCCGCGCATCACGGTTGGCCCACTCACCACAATCTCGCCGATTTTTTCGGGTTGAAGGTCATGACCGGCCTCATCGACCACGCGTACGGTGACAAACATCAACGGTTTGCCCACCTGGCCCGGCTTGCCGGCTACTGTGTCGGGCGAGGCTGTCGCCACCTGCGATGCCGCCTCGGTCAGGCCGTACGTGGCGGCCACCGGCAGATTTAGCGCTAGACATTTTTTAACCAGATCGGCCGGAGCCGCCGCTCCACCGACCAACACACAGCGCAGTTGAGAGTTAGCCAACTGATCACGGTGAGACTCCAGCAGCCGGTGCAGCATGGTCGGCACCACTGAGATGAGGGTGACGGCCTGGGTTGCGAGGGCTTGACCCACCACATCCTCATTAAACCCGTTTTGAAGGACAACCGCCGTCCCATACAGGCAGCAGCGCAGGACAATCGCCATGCCGCCCACGTGATACAACGGCATACACAACAGCCAGCGATCAGCCGGATCAGTGTCTAACCGGTAGGCCGAAGCGGTAGCGCTCCAGAAATGGTTGCTGTGAGTCAGCATCGCCCCTTTGGGCTGCCCGGTCGTGCCGGAGGTGTAGATGATGCCCTGAAGGCTATCAAGGTTGAGTGGCCGCGCTTGCCAAAGAGATGCGTCTGCCGCCGGAATATCGATGAGCGAGACAACCGCTGCTGAGGTATCGACCGATAAAATTTGTTCGACCTGCCCGGCTAATTCAACGGCCAGCGGTTCAGTTTCACGATCGCAAATCAGAAGGCGGCTGTCTGACTGATCTACTTGCCAGCTCAATTCCGTTTCGGTTAGACGGATGTTCAGCGGCACAATCACCGCATTGAGCCGCGCCAGGGCGTGAATCAAGGTCACAAACTCAACCCGGTTTGGCAACAATACGGCCACGTGCTGCCCAGCAGTAACGCCACTCGCGGCCAGTTTGGCGGCCAACTCGCCGACCAGGTCGTTCAGCGCCGCGTAGCTCCAGCTTCGGTTGCCAAAAATTAGCGCAGTTTTCTGAGGAGAAATGTTCGCCCTATGGGCAAGCCAATCAAGCATAGCAAGCAGATCGAAGATTAACGATTACAAATCTCATTATCAATTATCAATTGTCAATTATCAATTATTAGGCTCGCCAGGGATACTTGCGGAAATTGGGATCGCGTTTTTGTACGAAGGCGTTACGTCCCTCCTGCCCTTCTTCCGACATGTAAAAGAGCATCGTGGCGTGGCCGGCCAACTCTTGCAAGCCAATTTGGCCATCACAATCGGCGTTGAAGGCGGCTTTAAGGCAGCGAATAGCGATGGGGCTTTTGTCCAAAATTTCTTGGGCCCACTGGACGCCCTCTGCTTCAAGCTCGTCGACCGGCACCACTTTGTTGACCAACCCCATCTCGAGCGCTTCTTCAGCGCCGTATTGGCGGCACAGATACCAGATTTCGCGGGCTTTCTTTTGGCCGATGATCCGGGCCAGGTAGCTGGAGCCTAATCCGCCGTCGAAACTGCCGACTTTGGGGCCGGTTTGGCCGAAGATGGCATTGTCAGCAGCGATGGACAGATCGCAGATGACGTGCAAGACGTGGCCGCCACCAATGGCATAACCGGCCACCAAAGCGATGACCGGTTTGGGCATCGAGCGGATAATCCGCTGAAGTTGCAACACGTTGAGTCGATCGACGCCCTGGTCATCGACATAACCGGACTCGCCCCGCACTTTTTGATCGCCGCCGGAACAGAAGGCATATTTGCCGTCTTTGGCCGGGCCGTTGCCGGTGAATAGCACGACGCCAACGTTTTGATCTTCCCAGGCCTCGCTGAAAGCTTCGATCAACTCAAACACGGTCGTGGGCCGGAAGGCATTTCGGACTTCGGGCCGGTTAAAGGCGATCCGAGCCATACCGTCGGCCTTGTGGTAAGTAATATCCTGATACTCTTTAGCTTGAATCCATTCAGTCATTTTTTGCTCCTTAATTCGCAAGATAATAGGGACAAACTGGCATCGAGGTTTTGGCCGGGCGAGAGCTTATCAGCCTCATTGGCCAGTTCTGACACCGATTTGAAAAAACTATGTCAACTTTTGGGTGACTTTGTTAATGATTTTACGGCGTATTTTTTCGTGTAGAGCAGAGTCGGTCTGAACTTCGATGACCCGAGACGTAGGCGCTGCGAGCGACTCTTGGAGCGCCTGTCGAAATTCAGTGCGGCTGGTCACAGCCGCGTAATCGGCGCCAAACATCCGCACCACCGGTTCAAAAGATAAGCTGTGGGGGGTGACAAACAGCTCGGTGAAAGGGGGATCGAAGTTGGCGATGGGCAGTCGGTGAAAAATCCCACCGCCATTGTTGTTGATTAAGACAATGGTCGCCTTGACCTGATTGCGTTGTAAAGCCAGTAGGCTGTTCATATCATGGTAAAAGGCTAAGTCGCCAATGACCAAAACCAGCGGGTGCTCAGTTGTTTTCGCCGCACCTAGAGCACTGGCGATGGTGCCGTCGATGCCGCTCGCACCCCGATTGGCAAAGACGCGCAGGTTTTTAGGATCGGGCCACACAAATTGATCCAGGTGGCGTACTGGCAAGCTGCTGGCTACGTACAAGAGCGCGTCGATTGGCAGCAGGTCAACTACATCGGTTAGGATAGCTCCCTCAAAATAGGTTTCATCTCGGTTTTTCTCAAAAACTTCTTGCACGGTTTTTTCTGCCTGCTCAAATTGGGTCCGCCACGAACTATTTTTTAATTTAATATTTTTAAGCTGAGAGGCCACGAAGCGACACGTCATGGCCGGATCGGCCCAGACGTAGTGAGTCAGCGTGTGGGTGTCATCCTGCCACAGTCCACTGCCGCTAATCGCAATTTGGCGGCAGTCCGTCCAGGCCGCCAGATGATCACCGAGGGCTTTTGAGGTAGGCATCGACCCAAATCGAATAATAAGGTCCGGAGCTTCCCAGCGGTGGGTGATTTCGGATTGAAGGTAGGTTTCATAACTGCCCAGGACCATAACATCGTTCTGGTTCAGATGCGGCCCAAAACGAGCACCTGACAAGGCATCAGCCAGGATAGGGTACTGAGTGACCTGGGCCAGTTTGCTCACGGCTTGGGGAAAATCAGTGCCGTCGCAGCGCGGCCCGCACACAATCAACCCTTTGGGCGCATTTTGAATGGCATTGAGCAGCAGGTCGATCTGCTCGGACGAGGGCGCAATATTGCCTTGGCTGATCCGGGTGAAAGGTAGATTATTGATTCGGCCGTCAACTCGATCATGGCGGAGCTGGTCAAGCATATCGTTGGAGTCAGGAATCGGTTCTAGCGGTTTTCGGAAGGGGAGGTTGAGATGAATCGGTCCCGGCGGCATGCCTTGAGCGGTGGCCACCGCTCGGACAGCCAATGTCCGCAGCGAACGCATGGTCAGGGGCGAGGGATCGGCTTCCGGCAGCCCAACATCGACAAACCAGCGGACGTGATCGCCAAACATCTTAAGCTGGTCGATGGTCTGGTTGGAGCCGCTGTGCCGTAACTCGTGAGGGCGGTCGGTGGTGAGGATGAGCAGCGGGATCTGGGCGTAGTAAGCCTCGGTAATGGCCGGGTGAAGATTCGATGCAGCCGTGCCCGAAGTACAGACCACGGCCACAGGCTGGCGACCGGCCAGGGCCATCCCCAGCGCAAAAAAGCCGGCGCCACGCTCATCCAACAGCGAGTGTACCGAGATGTCGGCATGTTGAAAAAAAGCGATGGTCAATGGCGTCGAACGCGAGCCGGGCGCGATGCAGACATGGCGAAGTCCGGCCCGGGCCAACTCATCGACAAAGATTTCAGCCCACAGCGTACTGCGGTTGGGTGCGGTCATGCTTTATTTGCGCCTCCCAAAGCATCAGTTAACGGTTTGAATTTGAGCTGCGTTTCTCGCCACTCCTTGTCAGGGATTGAATCGGCCACGATACCGGCGCCGGCGTACAGCAGGGTCTCCTGGTTAACCGTCACTGCCGAACGAATCGCCACGGCAAACACACCATTTTGCTGGGGATCAAGCCATCCAATAGGCGAGCCGTACCAGCCTCTGGAAATCGGTTCATTTTCATTGATAATCGATAAAGCGATATCTCGGGGGCGGCCACCCAGAGCCGGGGTGGGATGCAGGGCCTCGATGACCGGCAAAATGCCTTTGGTGCTTTTCAATTTGCCGGTAATGGGTGTTTTCAAATGCTGAATATTGCTCAATTTCAGTAAGCTGGGTTGCGGCGCTATCTTGAGACGAGTCACAATAGGTCGCAAATTTTCTTCAAGTACATCAACCACCAAGCCATGTTCAAGCCGTTCCTTGGGGTTGGCCATTAATTCTTGCTCCAAAGCTGCGTCTTCTTCTTTTGTTTTCCCCCGTCGAATAGAGCCGGCTACCGCAGCAGTACGCAGTTGGGGTTTGGAGACCTCGGCCAGCAGTTCGGGAGTGGCTCCGTAAAAAGCGTGGCCCGGCACCGGTTCGAACAAAAAACGATAGCAGCCGGGATAATTTTGCTTTAGGCGGCTGAGCGTCTCAATAGGATTGACCGCTTGCCGGCTGTGCATTCGGCGGGCACGAGCTAACACCACCTTGTCCAGGTCGCTGCGTCGGATACGGCAGGTCGCTTCTGAAACCAATCGCTCCCAGGTTTCAAATACCATTAAATCCTCAACGGAGCGGGGCGCATGGCTGGAATTCAAAACAGACGGTTCCGGTTTATCCAGATCGTGAATGACTAGCAGTCGGCGGATCTCTTCATGCATGCGCCAGGCGATCTCGTGGGGATCATCTTTGGGACTGATGGCCTGATTAATGGTCAACCAGGTTTCCTCATGGTTGAGCCGGATCAGTTGAATCCGTGGCAACATAAAGCGGGCCGCCGGAAAAGCCGACCACAGCGCCTGGGGTTTGTCTTCTACCTGAAAAGCAAACCCGCCAAACAATCGTGGTCCTACTGTATCCGGGGTCTTATCGTTAAGGCAGATGATATTTCTAAACAACTTCCATGACTGTTTGCGAATAGACTCAAAACGATCTACCCCGTCGGCATAGAGCATCGCCGTTGCATCATAGCCGGCTAGACTTACTGATAAGTTATCACTTTCCCAGTACACTCTCGGCGCGTTTTCCACTTGGCTCAAAAATGTCAGCATTGGAATGGAGGGCCAGCGTAGACTGTAACTGATGAACGTGTGTTTTCTTTGGTTGACCGCAGTCGTGGCTAAGAGTTCGAGCTTATCGGCCATTTCAATGGGTAGTGAAACAGCGGTTTGGAGCATGATGGACCCTTTCTCATAAATATCAGCTTGATTTTTCAACGATTTCAATCGGCGTGATGGCCAGACCGGCAATGTCCGTCTCCGGCACGCCAATGCCACGTAGCAGCATCGCTCGTAAGGTTAATAAGACGCGGGCGGGTTCAGGTTCACCTGTATGCACCCAGCGGATAACGACTTCATTGATGGCTCCCATCCAGGCGAAAGCCACCACTTCCGTATCGATGGGCGGAATCTCCTCATCGGCGACGGCCTGATCGAGATAGCATTTAATCAGGTTGGCGAAGCGCTGGTGTAACTCCGAACGTTTTTCCTCAAACGCGGCTCCCAGTCCGACGGCCTGAATGAGAAATATTTTGGCCAGGCCTCGATAGCGCCCAAATGTCTCCAGACAGGTTTTTAAGGCCGCATTGACCTTGCGTACCCCGCCCTGTTCCTGATCGACGGCCTCGGTTAGCCGCCGCTCCAGTAAATCGGCAAATTCGTCGATGAGGGCCAGGAAAATTTGCTGCTTGCCTGGAAAATAAAAATAGACCGCGCCTTTAGAACTGCCTGATTCTTCAACAATTTCATCGACGCGCGTATCATGGAACCCCTTGTGCGCGAATACTCGAATCGCGGCATCGAGAATCCGTTTGCGCGTCGCTTTGGCTTTGTCGGAAATGTCACTTTGCATAGTTGCCATCATTATCAATAAACCGACCAGTCAGTCTAAAGTGAAAAATAGCACGAATTTTTATTTTTGTCAATAAATCGATCTGGTTTCAGTAAATACTGAAAGAAATGAAGTTCATCGAACCCCTAAATTTATGCGTGATTTTCATTTTAATTGTCAAAAGTTGGGGATAAACGTATACTATTAACACTTTTAAGTAGGTTCTTCGGGCTGTCGCTTGATTAGCCCATTTTTTATCTTAAAAACTAAAGGCCCTTAAAAGGTTACATCCGGTTGATTGAACGGCTTGCCGTATGATATAATTTTCTGGAGCCACCTGCCCAGAACGACTCGCTTAACATCAAAATCATAGCAGGTTGGAGTGAAAGCTATGGCTACATCGCCTACAACCCCATCAACGACCCGAGAAGAAAGCGCTGATTCTGCAGCGCGCCGTAAAGCCATTGAACAAACCCTGGCCTCTATGGCCGATGTCATCTCACCCGCTCAACTGACTTACTTTTCTAACCGCTCCATTGCCGAGGTCGAAGCTCTTCAAGAAGAAGTTTCGGCTGTGGTTCCCGCCGGAAATATTGTGGGTCTGGTTATGGGCGGGTTGATCAGATTACGTGATCGGACTTTGCCCCGTGATCGCGCTAAATCTGATGTGAGCGCCTTGATGCGCGGGTTAGATATGCTGCCGCGTCACATCCTACCCAGTACAATTTACGGGACGCTGTTCATCGGTCCGGCGGCGGTGCTGGCGGCTTATCAAAAATTATTAATACTGACCGGTAAAGATCCGGAAAGCGCGTTTCCGGAAGGGTTGTGGCAGTTCTATTTGGAATTCGCCTTACGCGAGGACAGCGCTCACCATACCAATGAAACGTTAGGGTTTCACCAAGCGCTTAAGAATTATAATCTCAATCTTTCGGAGGTTGACCAACTGGCTGCCTGGGTTTGTGCGGTCAGCCAGGCTTATTTTCAGTTCGACGAGTGGCTTTTTAATGAATGGCGAGAGCGCGTGCTGCTCTACTTAATTGACGAAGCGGTGGCCGAAGCCAATCTGGGGCATAAAATCTCGTTTAAACGTATACCGCAAGCCTGGGCGGCTCAGCGTCCCTACCGTCGCGGTCACGATGCGCAGCCCGATGAAAATTTTGCCCAATACCGCCGGCGTCGGTTCGATAACTTTTTTCAGAGCCGGCTTAGGCTGTTACCGGAGGCTCAACAACAGCGACTTCAGGCGGTTTATGATCAACGGGCGTTAGCCGAACTGGCGGTCTATCAGCAGCAGTTGAGTATTTTGGCCACGCTGGAGCCGGACAAATATCGTGAGAATAAACGAGCCATACCTTTGTGGCAAGCGCGAGTCGGTATTATACTAAAAAATCGGTACTATCTGATGCCCGCCTATCACTCAGACCAAATCGGGCGACCTGTTCTGTTTGAATCCCAATTACCGGATAGTAAATTCTACCCCCTTCAGTTGGATTACAACGGCAGTTTGTATGATCTTGAAGGGCATGCGTTAGACGTTAGTCGGTCAGGTCAGGTTTTTCAAAAGGATACTAAGCAATTGATTGGGTATTTACGCCCGGCCTCGTTTCAGGCGATTCGTCGCCAGATTGCGGCTATTTTTGAGCACGCCGACTCGGCCGAGGCGGTAGCGGCTGGTGGACTTGACGACCAGTTGGTTTCGATTCGTCGGGTGGAACAGGAGCAGGCCCGTAAAGCCCTGTCGAATGAAACGGCTCGACAGGAGATTCAGGCCATCAAATATGCCCCGGTACTGATTAATTGGGATGAGCAGGCCAGAAACCAGCCGCTAGCTCATATTCGCCAGCATAAGCGGGGCATCGGCGATCATGCCTTGACTATTTTCAGGACGCCGGAGTCAATGGTTTTTGATCAGTCACACATTTTTTTTGATGGATTATGGGGGATGGCTGTCTCTGAAATCTTAACCGGGGAAGCGGTCTCTTGGGCGGCGTATTTTAGCAGCCTGCCACAGCCAAAGCCGGTCAGCGACCCGCCGTACTTTCTTAACTTCAAACCGGAGTTGGCTCTAAATGAATTCAATAAAGTGGCAACCGTGGAAGTTTCGGCGGAAAACGACATTGTCGATATGAAAACGTTAGATATGCTGCGTAAGGTACTGCCCAAACGCCATCCGGACCTGAAACTCACCGTCAACGATGTTTTGGTGCTATATCGATGCGCATTTGGACTTGACTACCGGCCGTCACCGGGGTTGGAAGATGCGTTATTTGAATTAAATATGCAAAATAAACCCGAGACCCACGAAGCGCACGAGTTAATCCATACTGCATTAGCCAAAGCGCAGCAAAACAACCCGTCGATTGTTATCCCGATGGATGCCATGTCGGCTCGGCCTCAGGAACGCTTGTATCCGACCACGTTTCGCAACCCTTTTACCGAACTCTGGGGCCATTATCAGGAGGCGTCTGACACGTTGGAGCGGTACTATCGCGACAAAACCCAGAAAAATTGGGCTGATTTTTCCGCCGCGCGGCGAGCGCTGTTGGCCCAACTCAATTACTTTGGTCAAATCATGCGGGCCTATAAACGGGTTGCGCTTGAAGGAGGTAGTACCAGTACCGCGATGATGAAGTTGCTGGCTCACTTACCCAATTCACTCTTAAAGCTGCTGGATGAAATTCCGCAGCGGGTTGATATTTTGAATGAGGTGCTAAAAGGTGAAGAAGTCTTCTCTAACGGCGGTCGGGTGGCCCGAAGTTCGTCGATTTCGCGTTTTATAAGCGCCAAAGACGATAATTATAATAAGGCGCTGGTTTGGGGCGTCTTGACCGATGACAATGACGTTATGCATCTTTCACTGCGAGATTTCCGGCCCCACGTAGCTGCCTTGCGGTCGATCAACCGCCCAGATTTAGCTGAATTGATAGTTCAGGATTACCTGGACGCCTTCGCTTCGGGCTTTAACCAATTTGTTCAACGGCTGCTCGATATTCTAAATGCCAACGCGACCCACAGCGTCGAGGAGGTGGCCGCATGAGCCAGAGCGATCCGCTGATCGGCACTCGGCTTGGCGCTTACGAAGTTATTGAAGCCATTGGCGAAGGCGGGATGGCCCGCATCTACCGTGGGTTTCACACCGAGTTGAATCGCTATGCCGCCATCAAGGTGATCAACTGGGGGCTACAAGAAGACCCGGAATTTACCGAACGCTTTCGGCGCGAGGCTCAAGCCATTGCCAGCTTGCGCCACCCTAACATCGTCCAGATTTACGATTTCGGCAAGCATGCCAGCGGCTATTTTATGGCGATGGAGTTTATCGAAGGCAGCGATTTGGCGGTTCGGCTGCGCCAACTGAAGGCCGATCAGGAACTGTTGGCCAAAGACCAGGTTATTCGAATTATCAAAGATGTGGCGGCGGCGTTAGATTACGCTCATGAACAGGGCGTTATCCATCGCGACGTCAAGCCTTCCAATATTATGATCAACCGCCGGGGCCAATCGATTTTGACCGATTTTGGCCTGGTTATGCTGCCGGCGCACGCCAGCCAGGCCACGCTGGGGAACACCTTTGGTACGCCTCATTACGTTGCGCCGGAGCAGGCCATTTCGTCAGCCGCCGCTGTTCCCGCCAGCGATGTCTACTCGTTGGGCGTCATTCTGTTTGAGCTAACCACCGGGCAACTGCCGTTCGATGACGAGTCGCCCCTGAGCGTGGCCCTCAAACACGTCAGCGACCTGCCACCCTCACCCAGAAGTATCAACCCCGATCTGGAGCATAGTGTCGAAGACGTCATTCTCCGCGCCCTGTCCAAAGATCCATCCGATCGTTTTATTTCGGCCGGTGATATGGCCTTAGCTTTACAGGCTGCTTGGAGTAATGGGGTGCCAACCTCAGTGGGAGCCTCGGCCGCTATGCCGGGGCCAATACTGCCGCCGGGCGTTCCCCCGGCGTCTGAGGTAAAAAATATCACCCTGCCGGACGTACGTTCGGTTTCGCCCGTGGCTGATCGACCGCCCGATGTAGCTACAAGTGAACAATTGGCTGCCCGACCGAAAGAAGAGAAATCTTCTACTCATTGGTTGCCTATGGCTTTTGTCGGCCTCGGCGGCATTGTGATTGGGGCCTTGGCCTTACTATTATATAATATGATGGGCGGCACACCGCCCACACCCACATCGACTTCGCCTCCAACTCCATCAGAATTGGCTAATGCCATCATCATACCTGAGACAATTGAGCCGGTTCAGGAGATTACCGATACGCCAACCGCATCACCAACAGCGACAGCTACACCGCTACCGCCGACCGACACCCCAACCGATCTCCCCTCCGACACGCCAATCCCGATTCCGACCGATACCCCCTCTCCAGTTCCAACTGATACCCCGACGGCTACGGATACAACCACCGCCACGCCTTCTGCTACTCCCACCAGTACACTCACCCCCACGCTAACCCCGACCCCGACTCCCGAAGGCTTGACCGGCAAAATTCTGTTCAAAACCGATCGCAGCGGGCGGACCGAACTGTATCAAATGGATAGCGATGGACGTAACCAGGCGCCGTTAGATCGCAGCGAGTGGGATCTTTATACCCAGTATGAGCAACTGCTGCCCGTTTCATCAGATGGACAGAATCGAATTGTCGTTCGCGGTGAAGGTCAATACGATTTATGGTGGGTTCGGCCGGATAGCCGCGAACTGCGGGTAACCAGCACCGGCCAGCCGGAATATGACGCCGCCTGGTCGCCGGTCGATAATCGCATTGCCTATGTTTCAGAAGAAACGGGCAACGGCGACATTTACGTTCTCAACTTAGATGGCAGTTCCAAAATTCGTTTAACTGAAAATACCAGCGATTTTGACAAACACCCCACTTGGTCACCCGATGGCAGCCGCATCGCCTTTTGGTCCGATATGGGCTTTGCCAACAATCGGCAAATTTTTGTGGTTGATCTAGCTACCCGAGAGATTACCAGCCTGTCTGACAATCCCTTCAACGACTGGGACCCGATCTGGGTTCATTAATCGTTCCATAGGTTTACATCTATGAATTTTCAACAGTACCCTTTCCCGTCGCAACGGATGCCGGTAATGGCCTGTAACGGTCTGGTGGCGACCAGCCAACCGCTGGCCGCTCAAGCCGGGCTGCAAATGCTGCAAAACGGCGGCAACGCTGTCGATGCGGCGGTGGCCGCCGCGGCTGCGCTGACCGTACTTGAACCCACTTCTAACGGCATCGGCAGCGATGCTTTTGCCCTGATTTGGGATGGCGCCACCCTGCATGGCCTCAACGCCTCCGGTCGCGCACCCCAAGCCCTAAATGCCGATGCTGTCCGGGCGCAGGGCCATACGATTTTTCCCAGCAATGGCTGGCTGCCGGTTACCGTTCCCGGCGCACCCGCTGCCTGGGATGATCTTAATCGACGCTTTGGCCGGCTCGAACTGAGCCGGGTACTAGCTCCGGTCATTACCTATGCCCGAGATGGTTTTCCGGTGTCACCCATCGTCGCCGAGTATTGGGCCTTGGCCGCCGACCGGTTCTTACCCCTCCGCGATCCGGCGGTGTCGGGCTGGGCCTCAACTTTTGCGCCCGGCGGTCAAACGCCTCAGGCCGGCCAACGGTGGATGAGTCCCGGTCATGCTAAAACCTTACAGACGCTGGCCGATCGGGGCATCCGCGATTTCTATGAAGGCGAAATTGCCGAAAAGATCATCGACTTTGCCGCCCAAACGGGCGGGTTGCTCACCGCCGCCGATCTGGCCGAGCACCATAATCAGTGGGTTGAACCGATTGGCGTCGGTTATCACGGCTATGAAATTTGGGAGATTCCCCCTAACGGGCAGGGCTTGACCGCGCTCATCGCTCTGGCGCTTCTGGAAGGCTTTGATCTGGCCTCTTTCCCCCACGGCAGCGAAGAGTCGATCCATCTGCAAATCGAAGCGATGAAGCTGGCCTTTGCCGATGCTGAGCGTTACATTGCCGATCCGGACCACGCCTCGGTGCCGATCGCCGGGCTACTCGATCCGGATTATATCGCGGCTCGCCGTTCACTTATTGGCCCCGAAGCCAAAGCGCCGGAAGCCGGCCGACCCCCAGAAGGTGGCACCATTTATCTTTGCGCCGTCGATAGCGACGGGATGATGGTCAGCTATATCCAATCGAATTACCAGGGGTTCGGCAGTGGCGTGGTGGTGCCGGATACCGGCATTTCGCTGCAAAATCGGGGGACTTGTTTTAGCCTGGAACCGGGTCATCCCAATGAAGCCGTCGGGGGGAAGCGACCCTACCATACGATTATTCCCGCCTTTCTCACCCGCGACCGCCGGCCCGTTGGCCCGTTTGGCGTGATGGGGGCGTTTATGCAGCCACAGGGACAAACCCAGGTGATTACCGGCACAGTTGATTATGGTTTGAATCCGCAAGCTGTACTCGATGCGCCGCGTTGGCGATTTACCGGCGGTTTAAATGTCGAACTGGAATACGGTAACTCAGAGCAAGTGGTGCGAGGTCTAACGGGCCGCGGCCATCATATCAGTCTGCCCATTCGGCGCGGTGGTTTTGGTCGAGGCCAGATCATCTGGCGGTTAGACGAAGGGGTTTATGTGGCCGGCAGTGATATGCGTAGCGACGGCTGCGCCGTGGGGTGGTAGCTGATGAACACACGCCCTCACCCGGAACCGCCATTTATCCTAACGCTCGATATCGGCACCTCTTCCACCCGAGCCATGCTGTTTGACCGCTGGGCCAAACCTGTTGGAGACGTGCTGGCTCAAGTCCCCAATCAATTGCAAACGACTGCCGACGGCGGCGCTGAATTCGATCCTGCAGCTCTATTTGACGGCGTGACCAGAGCGATTGATCAAGCCTTGTCTCAAGCCGGGCCGTTGGCCGACGCTATCGGCGGGGTGGGTATCGATACGTTCGTAACGAACTTTATGGGCCTCGACTCGGCGGGACGGCCGCTGACGCCGATTTATACCTTCGCCGATCGTCGCTGCGCGGCGGATGCCGAAGCCCTACGCCAAGAATTCGATCTGGAAGCGGTCCACAATCGCACCGGTTGCCGCATCCACAGCGCCTATCTGCCGGCTCGTTTTCGCTGGCTGGCTCGCACCCAACCTGAGGTGCTTCAGACTGTGGCCCACTGGCTGTCCATCGGCGAATACCTGTTTTGGCAGTTCTTCGGCGAGCGGGTCGTCAGTTACTCGGTCGCCTCGTGGAGCGGCCTGCTTGATCGCCACACGTTGGCCTGGGATGAAGTATGGCTGGCGGACCTGCCGGTCAAAATCGAGCAGTTTTCCAAAGTGACGGATGTCGATCAACCGCGGCAAGGCCTCAAGCCGGCCTGGGCCGAACGCTGGCCGGCCCTTAAATCGGTGCCGTGGTTTCCGGCCATAGGCGATGGGGCCGCGGCCAATGTGGGCAGCGGCTGCACCACGCCAGAGCGTTTGGCCCTGACCATCGGCACCACGGGGGCGATGCGGACGCTGGTCGATCGGTCGCCGGATACGGTGCCGGCCGGCTTGTGGCTGTACCGATTGAACCGGCGCTACGGCTTACTGGGCGGCGCTACGACCGAGGGCGGCAATGTCTTTGCCTGGCTAAACCAAACCCTCAAACTTCCCCCTGACTTAGAGGCAACCCTGGCCAATATGCCGCCAGCCGGTCACGGCTTAACCTTTCTTCCCTTTTTGGCCGGAGAACGGGCCCCCGGCTGGCAGGACGACGCCCGAGCCAGCCTCATTAATTTCACGCTGGATACCCAACCCGTTGACATTCTGCGGGCCGGTTTGGAAGGCGTCGCCTATCGTTTTGCCTTAATTCACCGCCAAATGCAGCCTCATTTACCGCCCGATCATCAAATTATCGCCAGCGGCAGTGGGCTGCTCAACTCTCCGGCCTGGATGCAGATCATGGCCGATGTCCTCAACCGCCCCCTGACCGCCTCGGCCGAGCCGGAGGCCACCAGTCGCGGCGTAGCCTTGATGGCGCTCGACGCGCTTGGTTTGACCGATGAAAAGCCTATCTCGTTGGGTGCAACCTATCTTCCGCGCAGCGATTACCACACGCAGTATCAAATCGCTCTCGAAACCCAGATCGATCTCTACCACCGGCTTATTCAGTCGTAAGACCGCCGCTCATAAAGCGATTGAAAGCATGTCATTTCGCAGCCGAAGGCGGAGAAATCCCTGTGGCAATACAATGAAAAGTGATTTGGCTGGGGAAATTTCATGTTGTCGCTTCAAATTTTCCCTGCGAATGGTTCATTTATAGCTATACCTGAGGGATTTCTTCGCATGCGCTGCGAAGCAACTGTGATAAAAGTCAAATGGTCGTCAGGATATGGATGGGTTCCAGTCCTGACCAGTTTTGATCATCGTATTAAGAATAACCAGCAATTTACGCATGCAGGCCGTGAGAGCAACCTTTTTAACTTTGCCTTTGGCCAACAAGCGTTTATAGAAGGCTTTAATGACTGGATTATGGCGAATGGCTGATAAAGTAGCCATATACAAAACGGAGCGAACCGCAGTCCGACCGCCAAAGATACGGCGTTTGCCCCGGTGTTTACCGCTGTCGTGGTTGAACGGGGCAACCCCGACCAAGGCCGCAATTTTCTGGCGGTTGAGTTGGCCCAATTCGGGCAGGTCAGCCACCAGGGTCGCGGCAGTGATGAAGCCAATGCCGGGTACGCTGTCCACCCGTTTAGCCGTTTCCGCCCAGGTAGGGTTGGCTTCGATGGCCTGGCTGATCTGTTCCTCCAGCACCTTAATCTCTGCTTGGAGCCAGTTAATATGGCGGTCAATATGGTCCCGCGTCGCCGGACTGGCCGTGTCGCGCCGATTTTTCTCGGCCGTCTGCATCAGCACCAATTGCCGCCGCCGGCTGATTTGTTCGTTCAAGACCACTTGGGCCTCGTCCCGCCGGGCTCGGGCCGCCGGGTTCATCATCAGCCCAAACCGGGCAATCACCCGCGCATCAATCTTATCGGTTTTGGCCAGAATCCCTTCGGCTCGGGCAAAGGCTCGCACCCGGGTCGGGTTGACCACCGCCACTTCTTGCCCGCGCGCCACCAACTCACTCACCAGCGCTGCCTCGTATCCGCCCGATGCTTCCACCACTACTAACGTGGCTCGCTGCGCCTCGACCCAGTCACTGACCTCGACCTGGCCCGCTTCATCGTTGGCCCACTCCTGCACGCGCTTTTGGCCATTGAGGCTCACATCCAACTGCCCCTTGCCCACATCGATCCCCACCACCGTTTTTGTCATGGTTCTGTTCGCTCCTGATTGCTTGGCTTCGCCCGCACTAGCATGTATTCGGACTCATCGTTCCATGGTCCCCTCAACTGTTCGGGCTTATTTGTTACTCAACCTGGCGATCAAAGCTTCGCATCGGTCTCGTGACCTAATGACAATCGATCTACCAGGTCTGGGCCTGATTGTACATCAGTTGCGTTATCATACTAATGACATGAAGCCCATCTATTTCCGAACTGAGGTTAAAAGGCTACGGCTGAGAAACGACAAACCCCATTTGAGATTTTATGAATAGATACTCACTCCTAAGGCTCAGCCTCCGCCTGCCGCTGGGAGGCAGCGTGCTGGCGTTCAACCTGACCTGGTTGGCCGGTGTGGCCGCCGGCCTGTGGGCGATTGGCGCGCTTTACATTCCGATTGTGGCCGCTTTTCTGACGCCGCTCGAAACCTGGACTCTGGCCCTAGTGACGGGGTTTTTAACTCTGGTTTGCCTCATCGGGCACGTCGCTGGGCATCAATGGGCGGCGCGCGCCGTCGGTAGTGAGTTACCCCCCACGATTCCGCTCTATCCCATCGGCGATGCCGCTCAGGACTGGCCGGTCGCACCCACAGCTTGGCGCGAGGCGCTGGCGGCGCTGGCCGGACCGCTGGTCAGCTTGGGGCTGGCCGGGCTGGCTTATCTGCTGTGGAATGTCCAACTCCATGCTTACCTCAATACCGTTAGCCTGTTTTTAATCCTATTCAACGCGGGTATCGCGGCTCTCAACTTGGTCCCTTTTCTGCCTTTGGACGGCGGGCGGCTGATGCGGGCGATTATGTGGGGGCTGCTGGCTCGACCCGCGTTCTGGGCGCGTGTTGAGCGGCGGTGGGGCGTCATCGCCGTGGCCGCTTTATCCGGCTGGGGCGTCTTTCTCATGAGCCAGCAGGTGCGTTTCAGCGCGGCCACCGGCGCCGGGACGCTGCTGTTGGCCGGGTTAATCGGCGTGATGCTGCTGGCCCATCCCGGCCGGCAATGGACCCCATCCGAACCGGCCGCGCCATCCCGCTGGTCGATGATATTCATTCGGTTACCGCTGGCGGTCCTGCTCAGCGGCAGCCTGCTGGGCTTAACGCTGCTGCTGACGCCGACCAACAACGGGCTAGAAGCGCCCGGCATCGCGCCGCCGGTCGAGCCGATGGTGGTCGTCCCCAGCGCTTACCGTCAACCGGTTAAGGGCAGCTTTTTGCTGACCACGGTCTTCTCCCAAACGCCGATTACGGCGGGCCAATGGCTGTTGGGCCTGGTCAGCCCGGCCATCCGGCTGGTTCCCCCGGAGCAAATTGTGCCGCCCGATACCACCATGCAAGAGGTGGCTCAGCGCAATTACCGGATGTTGGATGACAGCCAAACGGCGGCGGCCGCGGTCGGGCTGCGCCTGGCCGGCTATGAGGTCGATACCCACGGGTTGGGGGCCAGAGTCCTGTCCCTGCTGCCCGAGAGTCTGGCCAACGGCCTGCTGCAACCGGGCGACGTCATTGTGGGCGTTAACGGGGTCGCGGTGGAGGCGGTCTCAGCTTTGACGACCCAACTGGCCCGGCAGCCGCGCCAGAGTCAGGTCCGGCTACAAATCGAGCGCGATGGTGAGCCACTGGAGATAACCACCCCGTTGATGCCGTCCCCCGAACCGGATCAGCCGCCCCGGATCGGCATTTCCGTCGAGGATGTTGGCTTTGATATCAACTTGCCTTTTCCGGTTGAGATCACGCCGCAAAAGATCATTGGCGGTCCCTCGGCCGGGTTGATGTTTACGCTGACCGTTTACAACCTGGTCACGCCCGAAGATTTAACCGGCGGCCGGATCATCGCCGGCACCGGCACTATAAATCTGGACGGTTCGGTGGGACCAATTGGCGGCGTTCAGCAAAAGGTGGTCGGGGCCGAACTGGCCGGCGCCGAATATTTTCTGTCGCCGCCCGAAAATTATGATGATGCGGCGGCAATGGCCCGGCGATTAAAGGTGGTTAAGGTCGCCACGGCCCAAGAGGCCATTGAGTTTTTGCGCAGCTTGCGGTAGAGTTTGTAGAGTTAATGGTGTTAGTGGAGTTTATAGAGTTAGTGGAGTTTTGAGGGGGGGAGAGGTTAATGGGATTTTGTGGTAAATTTCGTGCTGATAACCAAAAAGGATAAAAAATGAAACGCTTACACTTGTTTAAATCGACTT
The DNA here is from genome assembly GCA_020634855.1 of Anaerolineales bacterium. Lineage (GTDB taxonomy): Bacteria > Chloroflexota > Anaerolineae > 4572-78 > J111 > JAGRBY01. The sequence continues at coordinate 31,929 of JACKAU010000007.1, read as the reverse complement.
CGTTGCCCAACTCGATATTGAATGGATTGTTAGGTCTGGCTGTCTTGATCGCGTTTGGGGTTGTTGTTTGGGCCACATTACCGGCAGCCGGTGATAAGTCTCATCGCTCGCCGGTTGAGCTGGGGGCGGAGGGTCCGGTGACCCAGGCCGGCTCGGACATCTATTTGCCCTATATTAGCTTGACGCCCTCGGGCTGGTCGAGCCAAACGTCCGGGGTCAGTAATCTACTCTACGGAGTCAGTTGTGCGGCCGGTGGACAAAATTGTATGGCGGTCGGCCAGCAAATCGCGCTGTATACCAGTAATGGGGGGGATAGTTGGTCGCCGGTAACGCCATCAGGGATCGCCGGTTTGGTGTTGAACGATGTTAGCTGTCCTTCGGCCAGTCGCTGCGTGGCGGTGGGGCAGCGCAGCGGCAGCGCCGGGGTTATTTTGGTGACCAACAACGCGGGCGGTTCTTGGACGCCGCTTAACCAGTCGTATCGTATGGATGCTGTCGATTGTATTTCAACGAGCGAGTGTGTGGCGGTCGGCGATGAGAGCGAGGCCCGCTTTACCTATAACGGCGGGGCCAGTTGGGAGAACGGGCGACTGGGCAACACCCCGTTGTTTGGGGTTGATTGTCTGTCGTCAAAAACGTGCTGGATGGTCGGCGTCGGGGGCCGGGTGATTGGCACGTATCCTAACGCCGGCGGGCCGGGCGGGATCGGCGTCATTTCCAAAAAAGATCTGTTACTAAATGAGGGTAAGTCGCTGTTGAGCATCAGTTGTATTCAACAAGATACCTGCGTCACAGTCGGGGAGATCGGCAAAATCTTCAAAACAACCAATACCGGCGGTAGTTGGAGCAGCCGACCTTCGGGAACCGGGGTCACGTTGACGGGCGTGAGCTGTCCCGGCTTTTCGCTCTGCTACACGGTCGGCGACGGCGGCACAATTCTCATCAGCCTCGACACTGGCAGTACCTGGTCGCCCGATGACTCGCCGGTGGCAACCAATTTGAAAGACATCGACTGCTATGGTCCTTCCAATTGTCTGGCCGTGGGGGCAGGTGGGACCATTTTGCTGCGGCAGTAAGCCGGCGGCTAAGTGCACAGGGAACCCAGGACATAAAAAGACCTCAATTCATTTTAGCTCCTTGAGGTCTTTTTGTCGTATCTCAGTCATTCGCTGGGGCGTAGGACAAACTTAAGTTTGCCCTACAGAAGAGTTGTTTTTTGAGAAATGGGTTACCGTTCCTCAACCGGCACATAATCTCTCTCATCCGGCCCCAGATAAATCTGGCGGGGACGAGCAATTCTTTGGTCCGGATCGTTAATCATTTCGATCCACTGCGACATCCAGCCGGCGGCTCGCGGAATGGCAAACAGCACCGGGAACATATCAACCGGGAAACCAAGCGCCTGGTAGATGATGCCGCTGTAGAAATCGACATTGGGGTAGAGTTTGCGCGACACAAAGTAATCATCTTCCAGCGCAATCCGTTCCAATTCAACCGCGATATCAATCAGCGGGTTGGTGCCGGTGACCTCAAAGACATCGTGAGCGACCTGTTTAATGATGTTGGCGCGGGGGTCGTAGTTTTTGTAAACCCGGTGGCCGAAGCCCATCAGGCGCATTTCACCTTTTTTGACCCGCTCGATGTAGGTGGGAATATTCGAAACCGACTCGATGGCGGTTAGCATGCGCAGCACCGCTTCATTGGCCCCCCCGTGGAGCGGACCATAAAGGGCCGCTGACGCCGCCGCCAGGGCGCTATACGGATCAACCCGGCTGGACCCAACCGCCCGCATGGTGGACGTCGAGCAGTTTTGCTCGTGATCGGCGTGCAGAATAAACAAAATATCCAGCGCCCGGGCCGAGACGGGATGAACCTCATAATCTCGTTGGCCCATATAGTCGAGCATATACAAGAAGTTAGCGGTATAGCTTAACGTGCTATCCGGATAGTTAAAGGGCCGGCCAATGCGGCGGCGATAACCAAAAGCGGCAATGGTGGGCAGTTTGCCGACAATACGCCAAAGTTGTTTTTCAAGAATTTGGGGATCATCAAAGTTCTTGGCTTCCTGATGAAAGGTCGATAAGGCCGCCAGCGAACTAATTAAGATGCCCATCGGGTGGGCATCGTATTTAAACGATTTGATCAGGCCGCTTAAATTTTCGTGGATATAGGTGTGTCGCATTACGCGGTTTTCCCAATAGTCAAGCTCTGCTCTATTGGGCAGTTTGCCGTATATCAACAGATAAGCCACCTCTAAATACGTACTCTGTTCGGCCAACTGCTCGATGGGATAGCCGCGATAGCGCAAGATCCCTTTATCCCCATCAATATACGTAATTTCGCTTTTACAGGAAGCCGTATTGGAATAAGCCGGGTCATAGGTCATCATCCCGAAATCATCAGGGTTGACTTTTATTTGCCGCAGGTCCATCGCCCGGATGGTGTCGTACTCGATAGGCACCTCATAGGTTTTACCGGTACGATTGTCAGTGATGGTTAAGGTCTCTTTGCTCATAATGACTCCTTACTCTCATAATGTTATTTTTTTGGGATTGCTATCTATCGGAGGCCACTGTTCCGATGTTATGAATACTGTCTGGTCAACGACATCTATGTCAATTGTATTCTTGTATAGCGTGAAGGGTAGTAAGTTGCTGCCGAGGAACAAGAGTACGTGACGTTACACGGACCAAGAGCATTTTAGCACAAACCATTATTTTAGCAAGAGCTTAAAACCGCCGTTTGACAATAAACAGAGTTAAATCATCTTGTTGCGGCGTATCACCGATAAACTCGTGAACCGCGCCAACGATGGCATCGACAACGTCCTGGGCCGAAGCCTGGACCAGCATTTCAATGGTTTTTATCAACCTGTCTTCGCCAAACAGCTCTTCCGAACCGTCGATGGCTTCAGTTACGCCATCGGTATAGAACACAATGGTATCGCCGCGAGCCAGAGTGATTTCTTTCTCTTCAAGCGCGATATCGGCGAAGGCGCCTAAAACTACACCGCGAGCAGCTAACTCCTCCACTTGGCCGGTTTCGGCTTGCAGCCAGAGGGGATAGTTATGCCCGCCATTGGCGTAGGCCAGCCAGCCGGTGCGCAGGTCCAGCGTGGCGTAGAAAGCCGTCAGGAAAAGTTTCGAGCGGCTGTCATTCATAATCAACCGGTTGGCGCGGGTCAGAACCGCAGCCGGATGGCGGCCGGTCATCGACTTGGTCCGGATCAGTGAGCGGCTTAGGGCCATAAACAAGGCCGCCGGCACGCCTTTGCCCGACGCATCGGCAATCACCAGCCCCAACTGCATGGGGTCTCCGGCCAGTTCGAAATAGTCGTAAAAATCACCGCCGACCAGCCGGGCCGGTTTGTAAAAGGCGGCAAACTCCCAGCCGGGGACCACGGGACAACATTCCGGCAATAGGCTCTCCTGAATCTGCTGGCCAACCGCCAATTCGTCCTCCAGTCGCTGCCGGGTGATCTCTTCCTGATGCAGACGGACTTTTTCGATGGCAATAGCGGCCTGGTTGGCCATCAAGTGCAGCAGCCGGAGTTCGTCTTCTTGCAGCCGGCGCGGCGTCCGGCAGTCGATCATGAGTACTCCGATGGCGTGGTCTTCGGCCACCAGCGGCACCAGCGCGTGGCCGCGAAATTTCTCCTTGTCTAACCAGTCTGCCGTCCAAGTGGTTGGATCATACACGGAGCAATCTTCAACCACCAACGGTTCCAGGGTTGACATGACCAAGCCGCAGGAACTTTTGGGATCAAGCGGAATCTCACGCCGGGCGGCAACCGGGTTGTCGTACCAACCCCAGGCGGCGCTAAATCTAAGCGTATCTTTTCTTTCGCCGGGTAGTAGAATGGCGCAGGCATCCGCATCCAGTAGGCGCGACACCCGCTCGACCAAGAAAATCATCAGATCATCCAGATCGGAGCGGCTGAGGAGTTGGTTGGATAGCTCCAGCAGCACGGCCTGCTCGTGGATGCGTCGCTCTTTGAGCAGTTCGAACAGCCTGGCCCGTTCCAAAGCGATGCCGATCTGGCTGCCGACGTTGGCCAGCAGCACCAGCCCCTCTTCGGAAAACGACTCCCAATCCTTGGCCGCTACGTTGAGAATGCCCAAGATATTGTCGCCGGCGCGCAGCGGAGCCGAGGCATGAACCTTTAGCCCGTTGCGGTCGCCGGGAGCGTTGCGCAGGCGGCTGCAACGAACTTCGTTGTAGGCGCCCGTCAGGCGGTCCTTATTGCACAGCGCCTGGCAGTCGCAGGTCCCTTTCCAGGCGCGCGCCCGGTTGACTCCCAACGCCTGGGGGAGGTTGTGATGGGCGGCTAAGACATAGCCTCGACCGGCCCACCGGGTTTGGGCCTCCGGGTCTTTAAGGAAAATCCAGCCGGTCTCCAATCCCATCAGTTCAATCAAACGGGTCAGGGCAAAATCAAGGGCCTGGCCGATGTTATCGGCCTTATGAAGGCTTTCAACAATTTGGTTTAGGGTTGTCAGATTTCTGACTAAAGTTTTGTGGCTCGACATATTAATCCGCGACTATGCTCTCCGGTGGTGGAGCTAACGATACCATAATGGTGTCACGAACGTCATCAACTTTGACGCTGTAGCGGCGCAGGCAATCTTCGTCATCCGGCATGACCGGATTTCCGGTTGAGACGTTCCAAATGTAGCCGTGCAGCGGGCAGGCAATAAGCTGTCGCCGCAGCCGCCCCAACTCTAACGGCCCCTCGGCGTGGGGGCAAGCATGGGCAAAGGCCACGATCTCGCGGCCGGTGTTGGCCACGACAATCTGGTGGCCATACACCTCTACTTTCTTCATGCTATTGCCGGGCAAATCGGACAACTGAGCGACCTCGACAAATTCAGCGGCGTGTGGCAGCGGCCGGGGCGGACCTTTGACCGCGAAAACCTCATAATAGACCGGATGGTAATCCATAGTATCTACCTGGCCAAAGCCGGCTGCCCGCAGCAGGCGGCATAACAACCCCCGTTTGAACCGCACCTCAAAATTCGGGCCGTAAGTCGGCGGCCCATCCGCTTGCCAATCGATGATCGCCAGTGTGGCCGACGGTTTCAGACTGGGCGTTAACGTCCGGAGCAGCGCCACAGGATCAGCGGCGGTTGACAGTGCGCCGGCCAGGAGTAGGCCGTCCAGGTAGGGGAGTTCGTCGGCATGGTAGGGACGTAGGCTGCTCGGCGCCAGCCCGGCGGCCAGCAGTTTTTGCTCAAAGACTTCAGGTTCTATCCCCAGAACAGACCAGCGCCCGGTGGGCGTCGGCCAGAGTTCTGATGAGTTTGCAAATTCTGATAGTTCAGTCATTGCGGTGGATTACTTGCTGTGCCGGCATCAACCAGACGCGTTACCCCCAGCACCGGGCGGCCACTTCTTTCATAGAACGCTTCTTCGATGGTTTCCTCCAGGTTATGGGGTCGATACAACGCTTTGAAGTCGGCGCTGCGATCAAAAATGATCTCGTCCGGCGCTCGCCACAGATAGAGCGCTTCCGGTTGGGCGATGAAACCGTTCAAACGACTTGTTAATTGTACGTCAGATTGCCAGGCATAGCCAAAAACCTCTACGGGCGTAACCTGACCGTTGGTTAGGTAGGTGATCGGCGCGGCCAGTCCCCAATCCATCGCGACCACCAGTCCGTCGGCGTTATGGGCCAGCCAGTCGCTCAGATCGTAAATCGCATCAGAGTGGGTACTCAAGCCGCCGCTGACCGATAGAGCGGCGTGGTAACGCAGGGTCGAAACCAAACCGCTCAATATTAAGATACTCACACCAAGCCCAATCGCCAACCGGCTGGCTGAGGCCCAGCGGCGGCTCGCCGCGCCGGTTTCGAGAAGAAACCAACTGCCGAGGGCGACGGCCAGAGCCGGCCAGGGCATTAAGAGGGCGAAATGGGTCACCCACAAGGCCGATACCGTAGCGATACTGAAGCAAATGACCAACGCGATTACGTAAAAGGGAAAGAGCGCTACTTTGTATGAAGGGAAATCGCCAGGAGTAGATACAGGCGTTGGTTTTCGTATAGACAATATAACTACTAAAACAAACACAACCCCCACAATAAAAGGAAAAACCCAATTCGTTACCACACGTCCTAAATACCAAAGATGGCCGCCGTTTAGAAAGATGATGAACTGGCTAAACCGCTCGGCCAGATTAGCGCCGACAGCCAGATTATTGACCCCGTAGTAAGAGGTGAGGGCATTTTCGCTTACGTTCAAGAATGTGCCTCCGGTTTGCCAGTTGTACATAATCAACGGCCAGCAGCCCAACCCAAGGGCGAATAAAGCCAGGGCTGTTTCCATCAGCATCGCTTTGAGCCGTTGAGTAGTGAGGCGGGGCAGTTGCCTTACCAGCCACGACCAACTCAGCAAGATAGCGGCCCCCACCAAGGCGGCGATCATCCACACAAACAGCACTTTGGCATAAAGCCCCAACCCAAACAGGAAAGCACCGGCGGCAGTCCAGCGCTGTTGACCGCTTTGCAATCGTTGAACCCAGCACCACACCGCCGCCAAAGCGATAGGCGCAGTGACAGCGGTAACAAAGATGCCCTGTCGATTCCAAAAAACAAACGTAGGATCAACCGCCAAAATTGCGGCGGCGACCAGCCCCACCCACCGCTGCCCGGTTAGCTGCCGGGCCACCGCATAACTCAAGCCCAAAGTAACCGCGCCGACCAGCACCGCCATTAAACGCAGCGCGGTGGGGGTCGCGCCGAATATCATAATGAAGGGCAGGGCCAGGTAGGTGTTAATCGCGCCGATATAATCCTGAGTCATCAACGGATAAACCCGCCCGCCGACGCGCCAACCGCTGTCGCGAAAAAGCGCCGCCGGTTGGCCGCGTAATAGCTGCACGGCCGGCACAGCCTCAAACGCCTCATCATAATGCAGGCCGGGTAAATCGATCTGATAAAGCGTAAGACTCAGGTACACCAGCAGGATGCCGCCAAGCAATAGGGATGCGATCAGCTTCGAAGCGTCGGTCATGGTTGCGATTTCCGGCTTACTCTTCCGCCAGAAGAGAGATGTTGGCCACCATTGAATCGTAGATCCAGCCGGAGGCGTAGATGCGAATCGAGCGAATGTAAACCGGTTTGGTGGGGCCAAGCGTGGTCAGCAGATTGACCGACTCATAGGGGTACCAAATAAACCGAGCAATGCGCTCGCTGGAATTGTCCGGCTGGTTGTAGAGGATGTAATTCTCCGGCGGCGGTTCGTAATAAAACCCGTGGAACCAATCTCGCTCGTTGCCTTCGGCGTCGCGATAAGCCACGTTGAGCATAATCGGAAACTCCGAGCCAAGCTGGCCGCCGCCCGGCAGAGTCTGATCGAGCAGCCGAACTTCAGCAAAAACTCGTAGCGACTGAAAATCGCGTACATCTTTATTGACCATCTGGATAACGCCAACCTCCGAATGAATGTTGTCCTCGCCTTCGCTGCGCAGATTGAGGACCGACTGGTTTTGAAAGTTGACGACTTCGGCGGTGGTGGTGATGCTCTCGATGGGGGTTATTTGGTACACTTCCCAGGTATCTTCAAACTCTTTCGTAAAGTTACTGTCGGCCAGTAAATTTTGGGCCGCCGGCAGTGGTTCTGATAAAGGCGTATTGTGACCGACGACGGCGCGTTCACCTTGGCCTAAAATGATGGTCTCGCCGCCGCTGTTTACCTCGGCTTGGCCCAAGCGGGTCGTTACTTGGGTTAAATCTTCGTTAACCTCAACGGAGTAGCTGCCCTGATCGAGCAAAATATCGGCATCAGGGGTTTGAATATTGAACCATAAATCCGCCTGACCGCGCGAGGCAGTGGCTCTAACTCGGCCCTTTTTTACCTCAACGCCAATTTCGGTTGGGTGATTACTAAGGCCATAACGCGGCTCCTGAGCCAGTTGTAAAACAATAGAGGTGTCGCCGTACAGCGTCAGGCTGCTGTCGTCGGTGAACGTTAAAATAGCCTGAGATGTATTGTCGGTAGCCACGCTCTGAGTGACATTGAGGGGGACGGTTTGCCCATCCATAATGGAAAAAGAGAATTCGGTGGCGGCATCATCGACCAGGACAATACCCCTGACTGACGTCAGCTCAACCGGTAACGGATCGGTGGCGTTCATGATATACCAGTAGATGGAGGCAGGGCATAGAACCGCGAGTAGACAAAATGAGCCAAAGGCCGTCAACAACACTATCCAGGCCGTGCGTTCAGGGTTACGCTTCATCGTTGCAATGTTTACCCTTGACTCGCTGGTGTTTTAACCGTTAAAGCGCCAACTTCGACTCCGCTGCCCATCCCCACAATAAGGCCCGGCTCCGGCTGAAAATACATGCCGGCCCGCAACGGGTAAACCCCATCCGGCAAATCAGCCGGCAAGGTCAAGGTATGTTTATCACGGAGGGTCTCGCCGATTTGCCAGTCGCTGCTGGGATAAAAGTCTCCACCCGGTCGATGGTCGCTCTGCGCCAGGCCGGTTCCATCCGGGGCTACCAAGTGGACGTAGCTGGTGTAATCGATCTGTAAATCTTGATCAACATGCCAGTAAAGCGTGATCTCAACCGTATCGCCGGCCCGGCTGCTGGCCGGTGATATATCGTAGCCCACCAGCGAGATCGACTCGGTCGATTCGCCGTCGGGCAGTGCGACAGTAACATCCGGTAGTTTTTGGCGGCTCTCAAATCGAGGCGGCAAATCGAGTGGCGTGACTTGAAAAAGGGTTCCCGCCGGAGTCAGGTCGGCCTTGAGGCTTAAGCCGTCCATCGGCTTGATCAAATAGACCGGCCGGCCTGACCGTAAGGCCTGGTCTAAAACGCCGGCAATATGGGCATAGGCCGGGTCCGGTGTAATCAGGGGAAACAAGCCTTGTAAATCAGGCCGGCGCTGTTCAACATATTGGTAATACCACATGGGCATAATCTCGTTTCGGTCATTACTTAGTAAGACCGCGCGCTCCGGGAGCGGCTCAGCTAGAATTTCCAGCCAGCGATCGCGAACTTGCGTGGTCTCATCTTGACGAACTTCAGACAGATTGGCCGCGACTAGCAGCAAGGGCAGGGCAAAAAAAAAGAGCGGTAAGACCAGCATAATGGTCTGGTAAGCATTGCGCCAAAGTTGCCGGCGCAGTCGATGAAAAATGACGCTATCTTCTGACCCAATTTTGGCGCGAACAAATCGATCGGCCAGCCAATGAACCAGGCCTAAAATCCCAACGGCCAGCCAAATACAGACAATCAGCCAGACCGGGATAAATAGGACAAACACGTCGCCAATGAAATAGATCAGGTTGAATCCAACCACCGCCCCCAAGGCGAGGCCGGTCAACGCCAGCAAATCAAATTTTCGGCGACGCCACAGCACGATTAGGCCCGCGATCGCCAAAATGATGCCTGCCCAGCCTACTTGCCGACGCAGCAGTTGCCCCACCAGTTCGATCCGCTCGACGCCGACGGCTGCCGGCTGCAAATCGCCTCTAAAGGCGTTAGCCGAAACGTGGTCTACAAATCCGGAAACCGAGTTGTCATACAAGGTCAAGGTTTGGGTCTGGCTCAACGGCAATTGAGCATACGGCGTAAACGGCGCGATAATCGGCAAGTAAAGATAGAGCAGCAGCGGGATCATTGCCAGCAGCCCGTATTGGATTATTGAGATCACCTTTATGGTTACCGGTCGGCCTGACCGGATGATGACATAGACCACAACCGCCGGTACCAGTAAAATTGTCGTCACATGGTGCGCCAGTCCTAGCCCCAAGGTCACTGCCAGCAGTTGACCGGCCCAGACGCGCTCGCCGGATTGAAGCGCCAGCCATAGTATCAGCACTACAAACAACGTGTGCAGTGCATAGACCTCGGCAATGATGGCTTGACTCCAAAACGTCGGCGTTGCGGCCAACGTTAGCGCTGCGATGACAGCGACGATCCGTTGGGCCGGAACCGGCGTTTCCGGCAGAGTTTGGTTGAGTACCAGCCGGACCACCTGAACCATTAGCCCTATCGCGCCGGCGGCGATTAGCGCCGACAGGAGATTCATACGCCAGGCCACCTCGCCAAACGGCAAAACATGCAGCCATAGCCAGCCCAGCAGGGTGTAGAGCGGGTAGCCGGGCGGGTGAGCGATGCCCGGCAGCCACGGTACAAACTGAAACTCGCCGGCGTCGGCCTCGAGTACAGTCGGAGCCAAGGTGCTGAAGAACAAGGCAAAGGCCACCAAGGCGACGGTCAAACTAATGGCGGCATCAAGGTTTATTCCGGGTAACCGATTTTTTTCCATAAGCGGCAATTATAGCATAGAACGAGATAGGGTCGAAAAGTAAAAGCAGCATCGATTGTAGGTGCATTTTTTGTCAAGTTGAGGTATTATAAGCACAATAACTCTACATAATCAAATTGGCGAGTAAGGTACTCTTTTTGGGAAAAGGAACGGCTTATGGCCTCAAACGGACAATCGACAAAAATGCTCAATTTACTGCTGTTGAGCATGATCGGCCTGATGGCTATTTTTATGGTGGGTCTGCTAGTGTTGTGGCAATTAGGCATCATTCCGCCGTCTCCCGAACCGCGCCCGCCCTGCAAGCCTAATTGCGCCCATCAGAATTTAGCCGGCATCGATTTAAGCGGTGAAGATTTGAGCGGGGTCAATTTTGAAGAGGCCATATTGAGCGGGGCCGATCTGAGCGGGGCCAATCTGTCGGGGGCTAATTTCACCAGAGCCATCCTGCCCAGCACGAACTTAAATAACACCACGCTAATCACTACCAACTTTACCAGCGCGATCATGACCGGTACGTTTACCTTCGATGCGAATTTTACCGGGGCCGTCCTCAACAACGCTAATATGCAAAACGCCGCCCTCAGTATTCCCAGTAACCCAGTTATCCGACAGCAGGAAGCGCTGCAGGTCGCGGTGGAGACGCGTGACCCTGGCCTGGCGTCTCAATTGGTCACGCAGTTGACGGAAATTCAGGACGGCGCCATTGCCATCGCCGGGTCGCCGGAGATGGCCAGCGGCACTAACCTACGTGATAGCCGAGATTTGCGTAACGCTAATCTACAAGGCGCGCTACTGGCCGGCATCGACCTCAGTAATGCCGACCTGCGCGATGCCAATCTCGCCGGGGCCAACTTAATCGGCGCTAATTTGGCCGGCGCCGATCTACGCGGAGCCAGATTGGAGGGCAGTTCGACCAATTTGACCGGGGCCAACTTGGTCGGGGCTAATCTGCAAAATGCCCAACTCAATGGGGCTAATCTAACCTCGGCCAATCTGTCGAATGCACAGTTACAGCGGGCCAACCTGCAAGGCGCTAACTTAACCGGCGCCCGGCTCACTAACGCCGATTTAACCGAAGCCAATGTGTCCGAGGCCCAGCTTAATCGCGCTGATTTGAGCGGGGCTATTCTGACCAAAACTAATTTTCTTAATGCCAATTTACAAAATGCCAACCTTTCGCAAACGCAGATGCAGCAGGCCAACTTGGGCGGAGCCGAGCTTCGCAATGCCAGCCTGGTCAATGCCGATCTCAGCGGCGCGATTCTTCAAGGCGCAAATTTGGAAAATGCGGACCTTGAAGGGGCTATTTTTCAGGGCGCTATTCTCAGTTTACCCAGCGATGTCAACCCCCAGGAAATCAGCCGCCAGACGGAACGGGTCAAAGAACTCCTCCGGCGCGATCCTGAAGAGTTGGAAGATAAAGATATCCGGCAAATCAAAGAAACCATCGCGCTGTTGACCGGCCTGCACGACAGCGAAACTGTGGTCCAAGTCCAAAATCTGCTCAAGGCTCGAAATCTAGCCGCCGCTAATTTTCGCGGCGCGATCTTAATTGGCGCGAATTTGGAAGACGTCGATATCTCGGATGTGTTTGCCTCTCTGGACAACGTGGCTTTGATCGGAGCTAATCTAAAAAACGCTAACCTGCAAAATAGCGATCTGACCAATATCTGCCTGATTGGCGCGGACTTGGAAGAGGCCGACTTTGAAGGGGCGAACTTAACGAATGCGTTTTTGTCCGGAGCTAACCTGCAAGATGCCGACCTACGGGATACTAATTTAGAGGGAACCGAACTGAGTTTGGCCGATCTGCGTGACACGCGCATTGATGGGGCCACCGGCCTGAGTCCTCGGTGGACCTTGGTTTGGGAAATCGTCAATAATGGCGTCGAGGGGCGAGATTTGCAAGATCGGCAATTGGTTTTGGCTAACCTACGGGGGGTCAATATGGCTCGAGTCAATTTGCAAAACACCGATTTGCGAGGGGCCGACTTAACCGGCGCTGATTTACGCCAGGCCAATGTCAAAGACGCTCGGCTCAACGAGGCCACGTTACGCCGGGCCGATTTAACAGAAGTCGATCTGAGTCAGGCTAATTTGAGCAGCGTCAATCTCAGTGAAGCGATCTTAATTGAGGCCAATTTGAGTCAGGCCACGCTGAAAGACGCTAACCTGCGCGGAGCCAATTTGAAGGGCGCTAACCTAACCGGAGCCAATCTTGAACAAGCCGATCTCAGGCCGACCGAAGACAACTGTAACGGCGTCAGAACCAACCTGGAACAGGCTAACCTGACCAATACCTTTCTCAAAGAGGCCAGGCTGGACTGCGCACTCATAAATAGGGCAACCTTCACCGGATCAAATCTGGCCGGAATCAGCCTGACTAACGCCGATCTCCGCGAGACAGACCTGAGTGGGGTGGTCCTGGATGGGGCCGATATGCGTGGGGCCGATCTGTTTAGAGCCAACCTGACCAACGCCAGTCTGGTGGAGGTCGATCTGCGGCCCAGCGAAGATGATCCCCCGCGCCACAGTGATTTACGCGAGGCCCGGCTCGATCAGGCTGATCTGACCCGCGCCCAGGTACAAGAGGCTGATGTCCGTGGCGCATCTTTGACCCAGGCTATCCTCATCAATGCGAATTTTGACGGCGCCAACTTAAGTGGGTCCAATCTCTTTGCTTCCAGCCAGCGCGGAGCCGATTTCAGGGAAGCCCAATTGGAAGGCGCGGATTTCCACAAAGCCGACCTACGTGACGTTGACTTCAGCGGAGCCAATCTCCTTGAAGCCTCATTGCGCGGAGCCAGCATTAGCCGGGCGCTGCTCAATGGCGCAAACTTAAAAAACGCCAATCTATTTGCCGCCGGACTTAGCCAGTCGCAGTTACGGCAGGCAGACCTGCGCGAAACCAATCTGGTTCAGGTCGATCTGAGCGGGGCCGACTTAACCGAGGCGGACCTGAGCCGAGCTAACTTGTATCGAGCCAACCTAAACGGCGCGGACCTCGACGGCGCAGATCTCAAAAATGCCGATTTAAGCCAGGCCGATCTAACCGGCACCAGTCTACGCGGGGCCAATCTTCGCGACACCAATTTGAGCCGAACAACGCTGACCAGCGCCAACCTGGTCGATGCACGTTATAACGGTTCAACCCAATGGCCGCCAAAATTTAACCCTGGCCCGGCCAATGCTGTCCGGGAGGATTGAACGACTTCGCATAGTATTTATGCGTTAAAAATTTTACCGGATCATGTTTATTGTAATAAAATCCCGTCCCATATTTCTCAACCCCTTGTTACCAAAATGGCAAGGCAGAAAGGCTCACAAGGTTTTGTAAGGTTGACACCATAAAATCGTAAAACGTGACCCATAACAAGGAAATACGTTTTACAAGCTTGTTACCCCCTGAGTTTTAAAGAATCTGATTAGCCACGTAATAACACAGCATTTTTATTACGCATAATCTTTCGTGTTTAGAACGATTGTTCAAGGGGTGCGGGGGTGACTTCGCACCCCTTTTATTTACGCCGTTGGTTGTGGGGGGATTGCCGGCAATTCCGACCAGTCCATGCTGTCTGGCGCGGCCCTAGCCGCCTCGACTGTTGTCGCGGCTTCGATGGCCAGCAGGGATGCCCGTTCTTGGGCAGTGATGATAGCTGTAGCCAAGGCCCAGGTGATGACAATATCTAACCACCATTGAGTAAGGTTGTTTGGCTCAAACCCCACTCGGGGGCCTCTTTTTGTGATATGGGATATTTTGACGGTTGGAATAAAAGTGGCAATGTCGGCTTCCCGTCCTCTTCCCAGTCACGGGCTTCACGATCTTTTTGAGTATACTCGCCCAGTTTGCCAACTTTGAGGGTGATATAGATACCCCGTTTCGCCTCGGTAATCGAGTAGGTTTTCTCTTTGGCTAAGTCTTTCTCCTCAGCCAGCCACATCGCATAAAACTGAGGTGAGGCGATATAGTTGTCAAGTTCCTGAATTGTGGGTTGGGGATCGGACAAATCCCAACGGGTGATGACGGTTAAAATAGTCTGTGTGGTTCGATCTGGCATTTCGGAGATTTCGACATTGTCATCAACTCCCCCTATTTGAGCGTCAGGATATTGATATTTTATGGCTTGGGCATAAGTACTCATTGATGCAACCTCGTGATGGCTAACCCGCCGCCAAAATCGGTCTTAAAGCGGATGGTGTTGGTGTTGTTGTCGATCCGGTATTGGACATAAAGATCATCATCGATATCTAACCAAACTCTGGGTATAAAAATATGATTATCCTGCCAGCCGTAACCCATGTTGTAACAATAGGCCAAAATAATACCATTTTTCCAGACCGATAAGACCTTAAAGTTGGTTCCAGGAGAATAGAGCAATGCGCCACACCCGATGCGATAATAGCCGGCTTGGAGAATGCGAACACCAAACAGATCAATCTCACCCACCGGTTGATCACCCCAAGTTTGGACCGCATCGCATTGAACCAGAACGTTGCTGCCATTAGCCGAGGGGTTGTTAGCGACTTCAAACTGGTTAATCCATATCCAGATGCCTGCATCCGGTTCAGCCGAAACGCCATTTAGTAAGCCGTCTATTTCTTCTTCGGTGTAATACTGGTCGTTGTGGTTGTGGGCAGGCATTTGGCCCCAATAGGTCAGGCTGTCCCAATTTGAGACCCCATCCCCGACCTTGTAAAGCTGGGTGTCCAACTCAAGGCCCACTTCGCGAGCAGCCAGGACCGGGTTAGCGGTCAGCCAGTTGGCGGCCGTGTCGCCCCTAAGTTTGATAGTTACTCCCACTGCTAACCCTCCCTGCGGCGTTGCCGCCGTCGATGACTAAGTAGTTGCTTTGCTGAGTTTGGCCGGCCAGCGTTTCCGACAGCCGCCGCTCGGAATAGAATTGCCGCTTTAGGCGGTCCTCAAGGCATTTGATCAGCTGATCCCGTTTGGCGGTTTGCTGGCTCATTCCGTCACCACCCGCACACTGTCAAACCATAACCACCCGTTTTTACCGAAGGCGTTGTACCGCCGCACAAAATACATTTTGACGTACCTGATATTCAGGCTGTTGAACGTCACACCCCTAATCGTCCAGGCCCCGTTATCCAAATCTGATCCCTCAAAGGTGGTCAGGCCCAGGTCTGTCCAATCATCTTCAACCGCTTCTTTGACGTAAAATTTGACATAGTTAATGCGACGTTTGGCGCTGGCCAAGGTGTCGGATTGAACCCGGATTTCCAGCTTGATGGCATTTTCGTAGACCTGCCCAAAGTCGCCCTCGACCACCGAGACGGTGTTATCGCCGCTGTCTTTGATATACATCCCCAGATCGTCGCTGGCACCAATGAGATAGGCTTCATCGGTGATGGTGGCGGTGCTGGCTGGGGTTACGCTGTCAATGGCGGTCAGATAGCCGGCATCGGAGCCGCTGGTGCATTTGTCGGTGGCGTAATAGGCGAGATCCGGATCTTGGCGGAACAGCAGGTCCAGCAGGCCGTCGCCATCGATCCGGGGTTTGATGAGCGCATCGAGGGCGGCCAGCATCCACGTTTGGGCGTCGCTGTCGGTGATGTTGGTGGTGATCCAGTCGCGCAGGGGTTGCAGGGCGTTGTAGGCTTCGGTGGTGTCGGTGGCCGTCAGCAGCGCGGCCGTCAGAGTGTCGGCGTTGGTGTAGAGGTATTGGGCGAAGTCGTAAAATTCGGTCATATCCGAAGCATGGGACGGCAGCCACAGGAAAAATTCGGTGTAGGTAAATTCGGTGATGGCGTTCAGGTAAGTCTGGTAGTTATAGGCCCGCTCTTTGATCTTGGGCGGGGTGGCCAGATTGGTTTCCAGCCAGGCGTAGATGTCCGGCCGGTCATCGTCGAAGGGGTTGGCGTTGCCCCACCAGCCGGCCGTATCGTAAACCGCCATCATCGCGGCCGCGAGCTGCTCCACAATGTACCAGCTTGCTTGGCAGTGCTGGGTGCTGTTGGCCTCGACCGGATCGTCTGAGACGTAGCCGCCACAGCAGGTGGTGGTGATGCCGGCAAGATAATCTTCGTCGAACGTTGGCCAGTAATCTGAGGTGTAGAACAGCATGTTGAAAAATCCGCGAAACATAAAGCCCTTCGCCAGCCCCTTTTGCTCAAAAGTCAGGTCGCTGATGCCCTCGATAGTCGTTTGGAACGTAAGATAGGCGCTTAAAGCGTCAGTTGCCCTTGATAGTTGGCAGATAATTTCGCTTTTGTATGCCTCAATTTTTGGCAAAGCATCCTGTATCAGGGGTTGGGTAATGAGACCTGTCTGCGCCCCGGCCAGAGAGGCGATGAGAGCGCCAGCGACGCCCCAGGCGATAAAAGCGATTGCAATGTCTGTTAGGCCGGGACCATTGAGTAAGCCTATGATAACTGCAATGACCGTAAATAAAGCTTGAGCAAGTCCGGGTAGCACATTACCCACAGTGGTAAGATTTCTGATTACACCGAGAGCCACAGCGCCGGTTGTTGTAGTACCGTAAAAGTTAGGTTGGCTTCAAGCCAATCATAAAGCCAAACCGCCATCTTACATTGCCGATCATCAAGGCCACTAGTCGGTTCAAAAAAACCATCTGGTGGCCCGCTCGTACTGGACGGATCGGCCCATCCGTCGTCAATGGGCGGTGTTGTTGGAGTAGTTGTGCCGCCGCTAGTACTTCCGCCGCATCCACAATTTTTGATGTTGATGGTAATATTTGCCATAGGTCTAATCCTCAAAAAAACCTCGAAAGGCACCTGTTATGATTTATTTGCTACTCATTCCGATTTTCTTACTTGGCGCACTGACCATAATTTGGACAGATTTTTTGTTACCAATAACCATTTCCGTCGCTTTGTGCTTACTTATGGCCAGAAAAAAGAACGACAAATTTGTCAGTTTTGCCATTGGGTTACTAGTCTTTGCGATGATGGCCGCATTAAGCAACAGCCCCTTCTAACCCCCTAAGTTGAGCCGTTCAAGTTGATCACCTGATCGTCCCCATCACAAACATCATCCATCGTGATCGTTTGGGTTTCGGCGTCTGAGCAGTCGCAGTCGGAGTCATCACAGCAGCCGTTGTAGTTGTTCAGGTTGACGATGGTTTGGGCCTCTTTGATGGCGCTGGCGATGGATGCGGCGTCTTTCTCCCCACTGGCTGTTGAGAGCAGTAATATGGCATCGGTTATGTTCAGATGATCTTTGGTTTCGATCAGCTGAAGGATGAATTCAACCACAGCGGGGGGAGAATTCCACTTAGACCCCAGCCAGGTTATCAAATTTCTCAGCCCAACCAACGTAGTCGAGCCGGTGTTGAGGGCATCTTCCAGGATGGTGGCGATATTGGGGGTTAGGAATTCCAAATCGGTCAGTTTATCGCGCCTGAGCAGCGTTTCCAGGGCCTCAGTGATGTTTTTCTCATCATTGAGGGGATTGAACAGCGACCCATCGGTCATTCTGAAACGGTTGTGCAGGATGGAGATCACATCGTCCAGGATATCGGCCAGCCCTTGGCCAGTGAGGGGATCGGGAATGGGGTCAAGGTAACGGCCCATCAAGCTGTTGGCCAGAATATCGGCAATGTTTTCGTCCGGAGCAATCCAATTGCTGGTGCGGAATTTGCCGGTTAGTCCGGTTTCAGAATAGTCTGGGTTATCGGGTACGGGTTCGGTTAGGTCTAGACTGAGGCTACCGACAACAGCAGTCAGTTCCCGGATCGCTTTGGTTTGCTCAATCTGGGCATCGATAAAGGCTTGTAAGTCACATCCACTCAAGAGCGTTACCTCCAATTCTTCGACAAAATTGGTGACAGCCTCCCATTGGTCCCAGGTGGCTGTGTCCCAATCGGCTTGAGGGCTGGGCAGCCCCCAGACCCAATGATACTTGGGGAATACGGCGCACATTTCCCGCAGCAGGGACAGTTGACGGTGGTCCAGGGCCAACAGGTAACAAGATCCAGGGTCGTCACTCCAAATGGCATGAAACTGCCGCTTGGGGTGGAAGGTAAAATTTTCCGGATCACGCTGGGAGTAATAGGTTGGCTTTTGCTTCTGTCGTTTTTTTCGGGGCACTTGTCAACCTGGACTCTTGACACCATAATTATAATTGCGCACATATGTGAGCAATTAGCCTCAAGCGCTGCCCCCATCAATAACCCCATCAGGTTGAGTTAACTCAAGTATGGCTGTGGTCAGGAATCCCTCGGCTGTAAGCCATTCCGGATCGGTGAGCGGGTCCAGATCATACCGCCAATTATCGGGGTATTGGGCCCTGATTAGGGCCGTCAAACACAGATCGATTGTGGTTTGGGATAAGGTGAGCGCGCTGGCCGGGTCATTTTCGACATCTTCCAGGGGCAGCAAATAGAACATGGGTTAAAAAAGCGTTTTGGGACATCGCCGCCAACCAGGTTGGCCAGGTTTGTCCCAAAACGCTTACATGGGCTGAATTAACGATTGACTTTACCGGACACTTGGCCGCCTTCGATGAACGTTTCGGCCAGTTCTTCCCCGTCGGACACGTAAAAGTTACCGGCGGTGCCTGCCACGCCGCCGCCGTCATCAAAGTGACCCAAAAAGGTTTGTAAATCGGCATTGGTGCCAACCACATTGGAGCCACTTTTGACGGCCGCTTTGAGCGCCGGCATGGTGAGCGAGTAAAACGCGCCGGTGGCCAGTTGAGCGCGAACGCTGGCGGTTTCCGCTACCGCGCTGTTGGCCTCGGCCGCAGTGGCGGTGAAGCCGGCCACGCGGCGAGAGATTTGCAGATCGACGACTTGTAATTGGGTGGTGGCTTGTAAATCGTCAGCCAGGGCGATGGCCTGGGCATCGGTGACGGCGGCGACTCGCGCTTCATAGCGCCGCTGGGTTTGCATGCCGTTGCTGTCTTGCAAAGTGACGGTGACAACTGCTGCGGGGTTAGACATAAGTTTGCCTCCTTGGGGCTAGATTGATTTAAGCAGGCACGGTTGGCAGGCAACAGAAAGGGGCACGGTGAAAACTGCCAACCGTGCCCCAGTTGAATTTAATTCAGTCTATCAGCTATTGGGGTGCTTTGCAACTCAGGGGAAAAAACTGTCAATATAGCGGCTGGCCAGACCGATCCCGATGGTGGTCGCAATCCCACCGATCCACAACACGATTTTGCGGAAGTTTTCGAGGGTGGACACCTTTTTTTCCAACTCGACAATCGCTTTCTCGAATTCTCTGACCGCCTCAGAATGGGTTGCCACCTGATATTTCATGTGTTCGTACTCCGTAATCGAGATGGATAACTTCTCCAGGGAGCTGTTGACATCTTCGAGCCGGCCGCGGATCGGTTCCATGGTCAACTGGAGATATTTTTCCATCGAGAGGAAATGGCCGGTGTCGAATTTGGGTTTCTCATCCATCCCCCAATGATAGCAAGTCGCGGATAGGATTGCCAGCCGATCAGAGGTTTTTAATCACAGGCTTTTGAGCAGTTGCTCGTAGTTATCGTGGTTGCCAATCCAAAACCAGGTTATGGTATCGCCTTGCAGCAGGCCCAGGGCGCGATAGTTGTCATCGATGCGCACGGCGTAGATCGGCTGGTTGGGTTTTACCCGCTTAAAGTACAACCCCCGCGCCTCCGGGTTTTGCTGCCACAGCCGGTAGGCTCGCACCGCTCGGCGCCGGGTGCGTTCCGGGAGTTGGCCATAGAGCTTCCAAAAGCGCGGCGTGGCCTGAGATTTCATCCCGGAACCAAATTTTCATCTTCGCTAATCTCAACCGGGCTAACCTGGCCGGCCTCGATGTCGGCCAGCGTTTCGTCCACCATCTGCGCCAACACCCGCTCGGAGCGATCATCGGCAAAGAGCGCCTGCCAGTGGGCCTCGTCAATCTGCTGTAGCAGGTTGACCACTTCTTCCCAAACCTCGTAATCCAACTGCACTACTTGCCGGCCGCCCTGGTCGATAACCCGGACGGCTTCTAAAATTTCTTCGATGCTCATGGTTGTCTCCTTGAAACGGTCAATTGTGCCATCTTAGGGCGTTATTTTTTCTTGGCAAATTGGGACAGCGGCGCGCATGCCGGCAGAAATTTTTGTCCCAAAAAATTACGGATCGTCTTGCAATCGGCTGGCCAGAAAGATGGCAAAGTCCACGAGCTGCCGGCGTTCTGGTCTTGCGAGTCGGCGGGCTAGCGTCAGCAGCTCCTCGATCAACTCCTCATCGCTCATTTCGTCCGGAGCCTGCCCTAGCTTGTCCATCCGCTCTACTGCCTCAACGGACAAGTTAAACGCCTTGGCTACCCCAAGGTAAAATTTTGACCCAGGCTCTTTATTTCCCGAAAGCACATTTGATAAATAACTGTGACTTATGCCCATCCTTTTCGCCAATCCGGTAATACTCAATCCTTCAGCACTGATCCGAGTTTCAATCCAGTCGTTTAACAGTTTTCCCATACCTCTATTTTACAACGAGTTAATAAATATCTATTGACTTTTTATTAAGTATCGCCTATCATTGTTCCCAAGTGCCAAATATTATCCTCAGATACGGAGATTGCGATGAAAAAATTTCCAAAAAAAATTACAGTGCAAGCGGCAGTACACCCGGAGACAGCGAACCAGATCCGGGCAGCAGCCAACAGGGAGGAGATCAGCGTTAGCGAGCTGATCCGGCGCATCCTGGAAGAGATATACCCAGCGGTGCAGTATGTTAAACGGGAGGACAGGGATCAAAAAAAAATGATGATCGGGCTTAGGGAGGCGGCATGACCGGCAATGTGCATGTGATTAACGAGTGGTTGGTATATGTCTACCTGGATGATTGGCTGACGTTCCAACAGGTGCCGGGGAAATCGGAGAAGTTGGACAGCGAACGGGAGATCCCGTTCTACCAAAAGCGGTTCAAGGCCGACCAGGTTGAAATCGCCTTTATGTGGTTCGACCCAACGCCGAAAGAGGGTAAATAAAAATTAGGGCCAGTCCTGTAAGCCCGGCCCTAATGGGGTGAGGATTGCTAGAGAGGTGAGTCCCCTTTCTTGGCAGTCCTATTGTAAATTGAGCGATTTGAAATTTCAATAGGAGAATAGAACAAATGTCTAAAATTAATGATGTTAATTCGGATAGTCAACAAACTACCGGATTTTTTACCAATGTGGCCGCATTCACTTTACCACCAGAAACCTGGAACTTAGTCACCGGTGACTACGGGAAAGTTGACCTCAAGATCATGCTATGCCTGCTGCTGGCATCCTTCGAGGCCGGCCACCAAGCCGAGGATCTTGGCTTCAACGACATAGTGGATTTGACCGGTTTGAGCCGATCTTCGGTGGCCGTTTCGGTCAAGTCTTTAAAGCAAAACGGTTTGATTATCGAACTTGAGCGAGGCTACAGAGTTTCGTTAAAAAATCTTGGGAAGTTGAAGAAATGTCGTTAGTTAAGGTCGTTGAAATAGATTGTCCCTGGGTCGAAATCAATAAGCGCCAGTTTAATAAATATCTTGAAAAATGGATTTTGCCACCGGATTGGAAACAGTTCTTTCAGGAAATAGAGCAGAATTGGGACAGCGACAGCGGGATCGCGAAAATCGACCGGAAAGGCTGTCCCAAAAATGAGTAACTTACGCTTTGGCTACACCTACATGACCAAACCCAACTCCACCGAAAAGAGCATCAGAACGCGACTAATCTTTGTCTGTGATGCGATGGATCGCCTTCAGGAGCAAATCGAAGCGCACCAGGTCGAAATCAGACGCCTAACCGAACAAGGCTTGAGCCAAGCCAGCCCCTACTGGATGCGCAAAGATGACCCGGAAGGCAAGCCGGATCAACTGGAATTAACCCATCCCATCGACAGCGACTATTTCCGGGACAACGGCACCCGGCGCGAATACATCGGGGTTAAGCCGGATAAAATCAAGGCGGCCTTGGCCAGCATCGAGCGGGGGCAGCGGGTCGAACGTATCAACAACCTGCTGACCCGCAACAAAAAGCGATTGCGCGACATCGAGCGCCAGATCGGGCTGCTGGAGATAATGGCCAGAGGGGAACAGCGGTCATTTGACCTATGATTTTGGGACACGGCCGCATGCTGAAGCAAAAATTTTTGTCCAAAAAAAGGGGGCAGGATCGCAGATAGCGCCAGGACCCTAACCCCCAGACACCTGTTACAAAGTCAACACATTGAGGAGTCAATATGTCAACTAACACCATCTTAGACCAAAGTCAGGTCTATATCAAGAGTGCCCAGGGCAAATCTAAGGTTTTGCCGGTGGTGCGCCTCGATGGGCCTTATGGTTACGTCTCCCTGGGTGAAATCGAGATTGGCCACCATGCCGGCACATTGGCCACCATTCTGCGGTCGCTGGCCAATCAGCTTGAGCCGCAAGTCTCTCGCCGGCGAGCTTACTCTGTGGGCCAGGCTCTTCCGGAAGAGTTAACCAGTCCGGAGACGGCATGGCCCTTCCTGGTCCAGAAATTCCCGTGGCTCTTTGACGGGATCGAAGTGGGCAAGGAACCTTACGCCAATTACCTCAAGGAGTCGCAGCTTGAAAACGACTTGGAGCGTGTAGCGGATCTTGGACCGGAGCCGGCCTTAGCTGACCTCTCAGAACGGCTGTTCTCAGAGCGTTCTTACGGCGGTTCCAGGTACAAATACCTAAAAAAGCTGCAAAATCGCTTAAAGGGGCTTCTACTCCTCGCAGACAAGCCACTACAGAGCATCCAGACTCCCAACGTAAGGCGGCGTAGAGAAGTAGAAGTGGCCAACACCGGAAAAAACCCAAATTCTATCTGCGAAAGTCTTTTAACTACGACGACTGGTACTGTATCTGTCAGGTGTCCAACAACGTGATGGTGGCGGAGATCCCCAACCGGGAGTTGGCGGAGTTAATCCTAGAGTTCCTCAACGAGCTGCCCAGGGCGATGGTAACCAGGGCCAAACGAGAGACGATTTATAAACATATCAAAAAAAATAAGCAATCTGGCGACCGGGAATAATCCGAAGTAAACCTTCAAAAAAAACTATTTTTTATTTCGGATAATCTTTCCTAATCGAAGTAAAAATGTTTTCTTGAAATCCCGCTAAGGATCGTGCCAATTACTTAAAATTAGTTATAATTGAGTTAGGATAACCTATTTTTGACTTCCTACGTCTCCACAGTCAGTCGATTACCAATTCAACCTGTTATTAAAGGAATGATTTTGAAGCCTGAATACAAATTTCTAATCCTTGATGTTGATGGCACCCTTATTGGTCATGGGGCTTATCCAACTCAGCGAGTTGTCGAGGCCGTCAAGGCCGCGCAAGCCACAGGAATAACGGTCGCTCTCGGCACGGGGCGAGCTTCAGAGGCATGTTACCATCTATTACGGTTGCTTGACCTTAATGGCTTGCACATCTTCTTCGACGGCGCCGCTGTTGTCGAGTGGCCCAGCAACGAAATCATTATTTTGCGTGCGCTACCGCCTAGAGCTACTGAACAAATTATCCGGCTGGCCCGTAAATATGATTTATTTCTTGAAATTTACGCCCACGATTTTTATTTCATAGAGAATGATAATGAGCTAGCTCAACATCAACGGCTCAAATTACAACTTAATCCTCTGGTCACCGATCTGACCAGCCTGGTTGATCGAGTTAAAGTTGTGAAAGCGCAACTCCTGGCCGCCGATGCGGACCAGAAACGGCGAGCTGATATCGTCTCGGCTGAAATGGAAGGCTATTGCAAAATGGCCTGGAGTTTAGATCCTAGCAACGGTATCTATTTTGGCAACGCCATCAACAGTTCCGCCTCGAAAGGGAGCGCTTTACAAGATTTAGTCGATTACCTGGGCGGCGATATCAACCAAACCCTGGCCATCGGCGACTCGTATAATGACCTCAATATCTTTAAGGTGGCCCACACGACCATTGCTATGGGTCATGCCCCCGCCAGCCTTAAGGCCATGGCGGATTGGGTAGCTCCCTCCGTCAATGACGACGGTGTAGCCGTCGCCATTGAAAAATTCATCCTATCTTGAAGGCCCACACCATAGCCCCGCCGTGCATTTGACAATAGGTGCTATTCTTTGGAAAATCTCGCGAACAACTTTTGTTGCTGCGGTTCTGTAAATTTTTGCCCCACAACCTACTATACGAAGATAATGTAGTTAATTCGTGGTAATCACAAATTAACAATCTATGGAGGATTTAACAAGTGACAAAAAACAGCCAATACCAACAAACGCGCTGGACTCTTGAAGCGCTATTCCCGGCGGCTGACAGCCCGGCGGTCGATCAAGCGGTCCAAGAACTTGAGGCTGCCACCAGCTATCTTGAAGCGCTGCGACCCCAACTATCGCCGCAAATTAGCGGCGAGGCCTTTGCTCAAGCCGTTCAAAAGATCGAAACTTTTACCGTGCTAATCAGCCGACTGGGCAGTTATGGCCAGCTTTGGTTCACCGAAGACACCCAAAATCAGGCAGCCTTAGCGATGATGGGGCGCATGGAACAACTGCTCACCGACCTAAATAACCGAATCCTCTTTTTCCGGTTGTGGTGGCGAAGTCTTGACGATGCCGCGGCCCAGCGCTTGCTCGACTACACCGGTGATGCCCGCTACAGCTTTGAGCAAGATCGCCTGTTTAAGGATTACACCCTGTCGGAAGTTGAAGAACAGATCATTAATATTAAAGATGTCAACGGGGTCAACGCGCTAACAACCCTATATGACATGATTACGAATAAATTTGTCTTCAATTTCAATGTCGATGGCGAGACGAAACAACTAACCCGAAGTGAGTTGATGACGTACGTTCGCGATCCCCGACCCGAAATGAGAGCCGCAGCCTATCAGGAGTTATATCGTGTTTTTGGTCAGGAAGAGGCCGTTCTGGCTCAAATTTACATCCATACCGTTCGCGATTGGGCCAATGAAAATATCAAGCTAAGGGGCATTTCTGCCCCCATTTCAGTGCGGAACCTGGCGAATGACATCCCGGACTCGGTCGTTGAAACCTTGCTTGATGTGTGCGCCGAACAAGCGCCCGTTTTTCATCGCTATTTCAAACTTAAAGCCGGCTGGCTCAATAGCCCGACCGACCGACTGCGTCGCTATGACTTGTACGCGCCGCTAAATCAGAGCCACAGCCAAAAATTTGCCTATAGCGATGCCGTCGATCTGGTACTGGACAGCCTGCATGCCTTCTCCCCGTTGATGGCTGACCAAGCCCACCGTGTCTTTGCCGATAAACACATCGACTCCGAAATCCGGCCGGGCAAACGGGGCGGGGCGTTCTGCGCCGGGATTCTGCCCGGTTTGACCCCGTGGGTTCTGCTCAACTATACCGGTGACCCCCGCGACGTGGCTACTCTGGCTCACGAGTTGGGCCACGCTATCCACGCGCTGATGGCCGGCGACCATTCGGTTCTAACGTACCATTCCGCCCTCCCCCTGGCCGAAACCGCTTCGGTTTTCTCGGAGATGCTGCTGACCGACCGGTTACTGGCCGAGGAAAGCAGCCCGGAAGTACGGCGCGATTTGCTGGTTGAGGCCATCGATGATGCTTACGCGACCGTTCTGCGCCAGGCCTATTTCGTGATGTTTGAGCGAGACGCCCACCGTCTAATTGCCGAAGGCAGCACTACCGACCAACTCAACCAATTGTATCTGGCCAATTTACAGCAGCAGTTTGGCGATTCGCTAGACATTAGCGACGATTTCAGGCATGAGTGGATCTCGATCCCGCACATCTATCATACGCCCTTCTACTGTTACGCCTACAGTTTTGGGCAGCTCCTGTCGCTGTCGCTTTACCAGCAGTACAAGGTTCAGGGGCAGGCTTTTCAGCCGGTGTTACACAAGATATTGGCTTACGGCGGCTCAGCCAGTCCCAACCATATTCTCACCGAAGTGGGGATCGATATGGCCGATCCTAACTTCTGGCGCGGCGGCTTCAAATTTGTCGATGGCATGATTGACGAGTTGGACACATTACAAACCTAAGCCAGCGAAATAGTGAGAGCTACATTATTGGAGTGGAGGCATGACATCAAAACCGGCCGCTAACGAGCCGCGTTTCTCGCGCGGCGTCCTCGATAATCATCCGAAGCCTTTTTTCAAACGCCTCAAACACCAGCTTGGGCTATATTTTCAAATGCCTCCGGTCGATCCCCCAACGCTGCCCGAGGCGCTGCTGAAGTTCATCCCCATCTCCTCCTGGCCTGTCGCCAGCATTACCGTTGGGGTTTTATTTTATCTCAGCTTTGTTGGACTGGCCTATCTTGACGGTTTTGCCGCCGAGTTTGACCTATGGTGGAACGCCCTCATTTTTCCGGTCGTTACGGTCTACTTACTCCTCATCCAGCCGATTATGCGGCGATTGATGACCTTGGCCATTGAAACCTATCGCTTACTGGTCCCCTACAATGACCGATTCAAACGATTGGAGGCCGAGGCCTACTCCCTTAACCGCCGCCGGGAGTGGATCGTGTTTAGTACGGGGGCTATCATCGGCTGGGTTTTTATGGAGAATCCTCTGCCGCCTAACCACATCTCCTCCATTCTCTACGATTATGTGGGCGAGGCCCTGGCTTTTGGCCTGACGGCCTGGCACATTTACGCCGCCATTGTCAGAACAAGATTGCTGTCGATTATGCATGACCAGGTTCAGAGTCTAAACGTTTTCGAGCAGTCGGTTCCGTACTGGCCTATTATTCGCTGGAGTTTAGGAGTTGTCATCTGCCTGTTTGGCTGTTTGGTCGTCAGCTACTTTTTCATCCCCCCAGCTTTAGTGTTAAGCCCATCGGTTATTTCGATTTACGCCGTTTTCACCATCTCGGTCATTCTCATTTTTGTCTTCACCAAAGTCCCGGCTTCGATGCTGACTCAGCTTCGGGTGGTGCGCGCCTTTATCTTGTTTCTGATCGTGGCGATTGTGGGAACCGTAGGATACAATCGCCTGGAAAATTGGTCCCTGGTCGAATCGCTGTACGCCACGATTATCACGATGACCACCATCGGCTATGGCGATTTTAGCCCGTCCAGTTCCGAAGGCCGCGTTTTCACCATCGTTTTAAGTCTGTTTGCTATCGGCATTGGTGGTTATGCCGTCACCTCGGTGGCGTCGTTTGTGATCGAAGGTAATTTTCACCGCTTTATTCAGGGCAAGCGCGTCGATAACCAAATTGTGCGCCTAAAAGATCACTATGTCTTGTGCGGCAGTGGGCGTATGGGCAAACAGATCGCGTTGGAGTTGTATAAAACAGAAGTTCCTTTTGTGGTTATCGAACAGTCACCGACCGTGTTAGAGGAACTGCTGCGTGAAATGGATATTCCCTACGTCCAAGGTGACGCTACCCAGGATGAGGTTCTACTGCTGGCCGGCGTCGAACGGGCCAGAGGGTTGGTGGCTGCCCTAAGCGAGGACAAGAACAATGTGTTTATTGCCCTGAGCGCCCGCCATATCAACCCCGACCTGCATATCATTTCCCGTGTGAGTCAGGTCAAAAACCGTCGCAAAATGTTAAAAGCCGGGGCCAACGTGGTCATCTCACCCGAAGAAGTTAGCGGGCGGCGGATGATCGCGGAAATGCTCAACTCAGAGGTTGTGACCTTGCTCGATGAAATGCTGCGAGCCGAGCGCCAAACCGGCCAGACGCTTCGACTGGAAGAGCTGTACGTCAGCGAAATCAAAGCGCCATCTCTGGTCGAAAAGCTCGAAAACGACGAACTGCACATCTATGACATCGGCCAACGCTCCGAATTGATGGTGGTGGCTATCGAACGCGGCCAGCGAGCGGCCGGCGAAGACCGCTACATCTATTCACCCCGGGGTGTTACTAAATTACACCGAGGTGACGTTCTCATTGTTATTTCTACCCCCGATCAACGGCTGAAACTTAACCATGAGGTTCTTTCCCAGAGCTTTCTTGAACTCTGGACGGCAAAACTGTTAGGCTAACCCAATGGTGATCGACCCTTAATCGAGTTATCGCAGTGTTGTATTTCCTGCAACGCGCTCGATTTGGGCAACCGGGCCAATCACCGGAATAAATTCATCAAAAAGTACACCAAACCCATGACCGACCCGATCAAAGACCTAAATGACCATTACATTCTATGTGGCGCCGGTCGCACCGGCTTCCACATTGCTGAGGAGTTCTATTACCGCCGGATGCCGCTTGTGGTTGTTGAACACCATCCTGAGGTGATTGCCAACTTGCAAGCCAGCCTGCCCGACTCAAACGACGGCATCTACTTTATCGAAGGTGACGCCACCGAAGATGAAGCCTTAATCCAGGCCGGTATCAAACGCGCTAAGGGGTTGTTCACCGCTATGGGCGATGACAAAGATAACTTATTTGTCATCCTCTCCGCTCGTTCCCTTAACCCCCGCGTTCGCATTGTAACCCGCGTGGACGACGAACGCCTCAACCGTAGCAAAATGGAAAAGGCCGGAGCCGACAAGGTCATTTCGACCAACGCCATCGGCGGCCTGCGCGCTGCCTCGGAGATGATCCGCCCCAGTGTCGTCCGTTTTCTCGACCAGATGGTCCACGTCTCCGACAAATCCAAAACCCTGCGCTTTACCGAACTTCCCTTAATCGATATCAAAACCCCGGAACTAGTTGAACTGATTAAGGCCAGCCAGATCGACGGCGAACACGCCCACAAGCTAACCATCAAGGATATCGGTCGCTACACCGGGCTGCTGGTAGTTGCAATCAAATCCTCCGATCATGAGGATGATGGCTTGCGCGCTGACGACGAACAAGACGACTTTTTGGAGCGTCAGCGCCGGTACCGCTTCACCCCTCGTGGCGATGTCGGCCTGGAAATCAACGATGTGCTGGTGGTCATCGGCACCCAAGATAAGTTGGACGAGGTCACCGGCAGGGGTTAAAGACTCTTGGTAACCCGGTCAGTTGAACACGCCAAATACCTGTTCAATCTGGTTTCGTGTCAGCCCTATCTCTGAAACTTGCCGGCCACTTGTGCGTATAGAGAGTGATGCACACCGATTGAGGGAACTGGCACGACTACTCGGTGATGCTATGCCAGCCATCTGGTGAAGTAAGAAGTAGGTTCTTCATAGTCTCTATACCCTACTTCCTTACTACCCATTGGATTATAATAACAAGATGTGAGGCCGTAAGGGGCGCTCTTCCCTAACCCTTGCGCCCACTTTCACTTACTAAAGGAGAACTTGCAATGAGAAACCCTGGAACCGCTGCCGTATTAAGTTTCATCATACCCGGCGTAGGCCAACTCTACAACGGACGCTATTTATGGGCTATATTTTGGCTTATTATTACGCCCGGGTTTTGGTTGGGAACAGGGGGTTGTTTGGGTTGGGTCTGCCATGTGCTGGCTGCCATGCAGGCTTACAACTATGCGAAGGAGAACCCAGTAGCTTATCGATAAGCTTTTAATACCCTACCCGAAGGTATCAATCAAGTAAGTCTTCAGTCGCCTGAGGAGTTATTATCGAACAATCTGAATCGTTCGCAAGACTAGAGAACCTAAATCATCGGCCTCGGCTCGACCCGGATCTGAAATAGGTAGCCGAGTATTGGTTGAGGGGTTGTAGAAGCCAACGCGGATCTCGTAATCGCCCGCAGCGGTGGTGTCCGGAATAGGCAGTTGGTAGGGGTCGATGATAACTTGACCGACTTGCCAACTAGAAGTCAGAGCAGACCCATTCTGGGGGCGCGTATCGATTTCAGAAACGATGCCGCCCTGCGGGGTGGTCAAATGAATGAATAAATTATAGTCATCCGTTGGCGGGGTGATAGCCCGCCAGAAAAAGGTGATCGTCACGGCCTCGCCGGGTTGATACTGCAAACGGGGCAGTTCATAAGCATCGAGGGCAATTTGGCCGCCCAAATTGGCCCCCACCGGGCTTCTGGCCCCGCTGCTGACTACCAACGTCACCAACGTTCGGTTGGCCACCAGCGAACCGGGCGGTGGATCTTGTAGAACAACGAGTCCCGGCGCTTCCGTGCTCCAATCTTCATATTTCTGGACGACCAGGTCTAAAGCCTGAAGTTGCTGATCGGCCTGGTCGAAGCCCAAATTGCGGACATCGGGCACTTCAATGAGCGACGGCCCCTGGCTAAGCGTCACATTGACCACCGACCCTTCAGCAACGGCGGCTCCTGGTTGAATCGACTGCCGAATGATGGTAAAGGCCGGCCAGGTCGGATGGGGTTCTTCACCCTCAACCTCCAAAATCAGCCCCATATTCTCCAACGCCGACCGGGCCGAGGCTTCTTCCAGTCCGACCACATCCGGCATCCGGACTTGCCCGGCCGGCAAATCGGGGGCCGCCGCTGAGTTGGAACCGGGTTGGTAGGTGTTATAGATCGCGACAAACAGCGGAACCAACCCTAAAACCGCCACAATGGCAATCAAGCCCAGTAGGATCATGATAAAATCGAGCCCCAGCCCTGATGATTTGGCCTGACTGCCCGATGGTCTGCGGGCCGAACGTCCTTGCCCCTGCACCGGTGATCCGACTACCGCCGAGATCGGCATTTGCGAACCGCTGCCCATCAGATTGCCCTGCTGAAACATGATCAGCGCTTCACGCAGATGGTCGGCGGTGAGAAATCGCTCGTTGGGGTTTTTCGCCATCGCTGCGTCAACAATCCGAGCCAGAGGTTCGGGAATCTGGCGATCCAGTTTATCGACCGGAATGTGGGCTTCATAAATCTGCTTGCGCGCTACATCCTGATCATCTACGCCCACAAACGGCACCCGGCCGCTCAACATTTCATACAGAATAATGCCAATAGCGTAGACATCGGTGGCCGGCAGCACCCGGTCGCCGGACGCTTGCTCCGGTGCAAAATAGGCCGGGGTGCCCCACACCACCTCCCCTTCATCCATCGCACTTTCGCCCAAAGCGCGAGCCAGGCCAAAATCAGCTACTTTGGCCTGTTTGTTAGGGGTTATCAAAATATTGCCGGGTTTCAAATCGCCATGCACCAAACCCGCCCGGTGGGCCGTACCGACCGCCGAACAGATTTGAATGGTAAATTCAACGGCCTGCTCGACAGGAATTTTACGCTGATTATTGAGAATGGTTCGCAGGTCGGAACCAGGCACCCATTCCATGACAATGTAGGGGCGATTATCAAACTGGCCAAAATCATATACGGCCACAATGTAAGGGTTGCTTAATTTGGCCGCACTTTGGGCCTCGCGGTGGAAGTTGACCAAAAATGAAGGGTCTCGCGTATACTGGACGCGCAGCACCTTGACTGCCACCGACCGGCCGAGAGACATATCTTGGGCCTGGTATACCTCAGCCAGGCCACCTTCGCCAATTTTTTTGAACAGTTGATAGCGATCGTTGAAAACTACGGGTAATTGCATAGATTGATTCGATCAGGGTTTATGGTGTAAGCTGCTTAACAATCTGAAAACAGCATTTTACTATTTTACCCTGTCGGGGGCATCGGTGCAAAATAAGGCGATCTATAACTTATATATGAGTTACGCAGTTAAACTCAGAAAATGAAGGAAGGGTGAGCTAAATAGGCGCGAACAGCCTCCCGAATAATGGCGGTTTTGGCTTCAAACCAACTAATACCTTTAACGGTAGTGGTCAAGGAGTAAGTGATAGATTGTAATGAAAGATGAACCATTTAGTGACAAGGTGATGAAATTTATCAGATTTAGAAAAAGATAAGGTTTTG
>JACKAU010000006.1 GCA_020634855.1 Anaerolineales bacterium | reverse complement strand
ACCGGTCGGTTGGGTTGAGGGGTGGCGCCCGGCCAATCTAAGGCTGGAGACCGGTGTTCCCCGGCTCAATGGTTGTGGCGATGCGGACCGATCTTATAGACGTGGAGTTTTTCGCTGACGCCCTTGACCAGTACCTCTTCCGGGAAAACACGATGCGCCTTGAGCATGTCATCGACGCCGGGCGAGTGGTAGACATCGGCGGTAATGTAGACGTCATTGGCGTCAGCTAGGGCTTGCACCCGGGCCGCGATATTGACATTCTGCCCGAAATAATCAACGCGCTCATTGACCGTCACGGCCATAGCATGCCCCCGGTGGACGCCCACCTTCAGGATCAATTCCTGGGAGATGGTGCGGTTAAATTCATTGAGGGCGTTAATCATCTCCAGGGCGGCGCTGGTCGCCTCGACCGGGTTGTCGAACACGGCCATCACCGCATCGCCGATGGTTTTCACGATGGCGCCGTTCCGGTCGCGGATGACCCGGCTCAATGCATCGAAGTGCTGATGCACCAGAAAATAGGCGTTGGCATCGCCGACTTGCTCATACATGGCCGTCGAGCCTTTTAGATCGGTGAACAAGAAGGTGATGTCCCGGATCGACAGGGTTTCGTCCGTCTTGATGACCTCCGACCGAAACAGATCGCCGAAGGTTTGTGTTGTTAGCAGCTTCTTGCCGCTCAAACTCGGCCGCAAGGTCAGCATCGGCGGCGGCAGGCGCCCGGTATGGTAGATGCACAACGCACTGCGGCGATCCTCCCGATTCTCCAATTCGAACACCAGCTTGCCGCTGGGCACCTCCCGCTGCAGATCATAACGAAATTGCACCGGCTGATCGATCATACTGTGGCGGGTCAGGCTACGGGGCTGCAGCTCCGGATCATCCGACTGGAATTTGCCGTCAACCAGCCTGATCGGGATGACGCTGGCCTGCTCACTTGGCTCATCCGTCATGGTCAGTTGGAGGCAAGCCCGTCCATCCATCGCCCGCAGCACCCCGGGTGGCAGCTCATCAAGCTCAGCCGTCACTTTCTCACCGGGTTCGATATAGCGTAGATAGCGGGTGACGTGTTCAATGGCCTCAGGCCAGGTGGGGTAGGCCGGTATGGGCGAGATGACATCTTTACTCAGGCGGTAATTGAGGAATATATCTTCGATGCTCAGCAATTCCGGATGATGATAGCGAGTGTCCCGTACCTGCGGTGAAATGGTAAAAGCGACCTGGATATAATCATCCAGCGCAAAATCGCGTTCGGCCCCACAGTAGGCGCACACATAATGGGTGCGGAGTTGCTTCATGGTGTGCAAGTTGTCAATAATAAAGCCGCAGTGGGGGCACACGATATGCCAATCCATCTCAAACAACCCAATCTTGGTTGCGTGCAGGAAGAGGTCCAGCGCCTCGGCTTCGCTCACGCTGCGCTCCAGCGCATACTGGACCGGATTGACCCGGAACACCTCAACATCCGGCGCGGTGCGAATGAAGGTTTCCAATTTAGATATCACGCGCGGGCTCCAGGGCCGCGCCTGCTCCAATTGCGCGAGTTGCTCGTCAAGCTGCCGCTCATTAACGTTGATATCGGGCATGGCTATATCTCCTAATTTTTCCAACAGGTTTACGGGCCTATTATCACACAAACCCAAGCGGGTATCAATAGTACTACAAACCAAGAATGGAGCATAGAGAATGAAGAATGGAGAAAGGACGTCATCGTGCTAAAAGAGCGAAGGATGCTCTTAGCTGAGACCACCCGATGATCGATTGGTATGGCTCAAAACTGACTCTTTTTGAGAAAGTAATAAAGGAACAACAACTCCAGACTGACGATGGCGGCCAGGAAAATAGACACCGTGATAAAGCCCCATTCCGAACTGGCGCCCGGTATGCCGCCCACATTGATCCCCAACAAACCGGTAATAAAGCTTAGCGGCAGGAAGATGGCCGTGACCACAGATAAGATGAAAATCGGTGAATATCCGTGTAAATTCTGCTAATCTTGTCGAAAGAAAATATAACAATTTAGAGTTAACAACTAGTTATGTCTATTATTGTGTCACTTTCAGATCGAGCGCGTGACCAAGACCATTCAGTACCGGCCACGGCGATAAGCGTAGTTAAAGCTGACCTAATCACGAGAGAGAATAGGATAAACCATCAACAGGGCGTATAATAGCCTAACGTCTCATCGGTGTGGGAGAATCGTTATGGCTGATGCCAGCGTTACAATTAATACGCCCTCTAGTACCTCCCCTCAACCGCTGCTTCTGACCACCAAACTATTCCTCCCACCTGTCCGGGCCAATTTAGTGCCTCGCCTGCGTTTAACCGAGCGGCTCAATGAAGGTCTGACCCGTAAGTTGACCCTCATCTCCGCACCAGCCGGTTTTGGCAAGACGACTCTCTTGAGCGAATGGATTCCGCACAACGAGTGGAGTGTGATCTGGGTATCATTAGATGAAGGCGACAATGACCCCACCCGCTTCTGGTCCTACTTTATTGCCAGCTTGCAGCAGTTGAACCCCGACCTGGGCACAACGGCGCTCTTATTGTTTCACTCCCCCCAGCCGCTCCCGCCAGAATCGGGCTTGACCATCTTGATCAACGAGATCGCTACCTTGCCGGAGCCATTTGTCCTGGTGTTGGATGATTATCATGTCATCGAAAACGCATCGCTCCACGAAGCGATTACCTTTCTGCTTGACCATTTGCCGCCGCAGATGCATTTATTTATTACCACTCGCACCGATCCCCCCTTCCCCTTGTCTCGGCTGCGTGGCCGGGAACAACTGACCGAACTGCGAGCCGAGGATTTGCGCTTTACGCCCGATGAGGCGATGGCGCTTTTCAATCAGGTCATGGGCCTGAGTCTCTCTCCGAGAGATATCGCTGCCTTGGAAGCCCGCACCGAGGGCTGGATTGCCGGGCTGCAACTGGCCGCCCTCTCAATGCAGGGGCGTGATGACCTGCCCGATTTCATTGCGGCCTTCACCGGCACGCATCGCTACATTCTGGATTATCTAACCGATGAAGTTCTGGAGCAACGTCCCCAAGGCACCGAGGATTTCTTACTACAAACCTCCATTCTTGACCGCCTGTGCGGCTCCTTGTGCGACGCCCTTACCGGGGGCAGGGATGGTCAAACTACTCTGGAATTATTAGAGCAGGCCAACCTGTTTATCGTACCCCTGGATGACGAGCGGCGCTGGTATCGCTATCACCGGCTGTTTGCCGAAGTGTTGCGCGCCCGCTTGCGTCAGGTCCAGCCAGATATTGTGCCGGAACTGCATCACCGGGCGTGGGAATGGTTGGAGCAGAATGGATTAACTCAGGAGGCTGTGCATCATGCCCTGGTCGGGCGCGATTTTGAGCAGGCCGCCCGTCTGATCGAGCTGGTTCACAGCGTCATGTGGCAGAACGGCGAAATCAAGACGCTGCAAGCCTGGTTGGCCGTCCTGCCGCCGGCAGCCTGGCACACCCACCCCCGCCTGTGGCTGGTTCAAGCCTGGGCCGCGATGACGGTGGGTGACTTTTCCGAGGCCGATGAGGCGCTGCGGGAAGCCGAAGCCGTCCTGGCTTTGCTGGACGAGGACAGCGCCCGTAGTCTGCGCCCTGAGGTTTGGGCTTTTCGGGCCGCCTATGCCAGCCTGGTTCGAGATCCCGCTGCTGTTGAACTGACGCAGCAAGCCCTGCAAGCGTTGCCCAAAGACTACTGGTTGCGCGGGATGCTGGTTATTTTCCTGGGAGCCGCCTATTATTCAACGGGTGATTTGAACGCTGCGGCGAAGGTGCTGGCTCAGGGACGCTCAATGTTGGCAACCCCCGGCGCTCAATCGCATCAAATTCATCTCCTGCCATTGGACGGTATGGTTCACCATGCCCAAGGTAGTCTCCGCCGAGCCAGGTCGCTCATTCGCCAGGCCTTGGACCGGGTCGAGCCTGGAGGCCAACCCATCCCCTTTGTAGGAACCCTATTTACCTACATGTGCGCCAGCCAGGTGTTGTACGATCTGAATGAGTTAGATCAAGTTGAGGTCTATTTAACCCGCTGTGTCGAACAGGCGGTGAAAATTGGCAGCACCGAGGCCCAGGTCTTTGCCTTGAGTGGGTTAGCCCACCTTAGCCTGGCCCGCGATGACCTGGCCGCCGCCGAAAATCACACCCGTCAGGTTGAGGCGCTATTGCGGGCGCAGACCTTTAATATTAACATCATGGCCTTTGTTGAATACCATCACTTCCTGCTCCTGTTGAAGCAGGACAACCTTACGGACGCTGCGGCCTGGGCCGAGACGCGGGCCGGCTCGTCGGGGCCATTAATGCCCTATTTCCACCGCCTGGCGCGGCCGCAAATCCTGATCGCGCAGGGGAACTTTGATGCGGCTCTGGACAATCTGACGATCCTCATTCAGGAAGCTCAAGATACCGGCCATGGCCGCTTGCTGATCAAGGCGCTGGTTTTGCAAGCGCTGGCTTTGCAAGCGCAGGGTCGGGGGCGCCAGGCTCTAAGCGCCCTCGATCAGGCTCTAAACTTGGCCGAACCGGAAGGGTACATTCGTCCTTTTGTCGATGAAGGCCAGCCAATGGCCGAACTGTTACGCCAAGCTCAGTCTCGCGGCCTCAGGTCCAACTACGTGAGCCAATTGCTGGCCGCGTTTGGGGCCGAGGAAACATCACCCGTCCCCCCCACCGCTTCGCACGCTTCGCTAATTGAACCCCTCAGCCCGCGCGAGTTGGAACTGCTCCGGCTCGTAGCCGATGGCCGGTCAAACGGGGAAATTGCTCAAGAACTAGTTGTGGCTATCGGCACGGTCAAAAAACATCTCAACAATATCTTTGGCAAGCTCGATGTGCGAAACCGCACGCAGGCCGTAGCCCGCGCCCGGGAACTGGACCTCCTTTAAATTGGGGATTTACCTTATCCACTCCATCCAAAACCCAAAATAAACCCTTTATTCACCTTTAGACTCCTGACGCTGCTCCTGGTTTACGGCTATACTAAACCCATCTATCTAAAATCAGTCGATCACGATTTCAAGATCTAATGAGAAATGATAGAACATGGATGACACGGATCATACGGATTTTCACCGATAAGGCTTGATTTAACTAAGAAATATCCGTGTTTATCCGTATGATCGGTACAATCTGTGTTCTATTTACCCACCTTTATGTGAAACTGTGATCGACTGAAAATGTTTCTATACAGGATAGGAGCGTATTACGATGTTTTTAACAATTTCAAACGGGGCATTATGATGCGACTACTACTATCAACCATCGGATCACGAGGCGATGTCCAGCCGTTGGTGGCGCTAGCGCTGCAACTGAAGACCCTCGGCCAGGAGGTCCACCTGTGCGTACCGCCCGACTTCTGCGACTGGATCGAGCGCCTGAGCCTGCCGGTCACGCCTATCGGTCCTGAGCTGCGCTCGACCGGGAAAGCCAGACCAGTGGCAGCCCTACCCACGCCTGAGCAGCGGCGTCAAATGATGGCCAGCACGGTCGCCACCCAGTTCGAGACGATCACAGCAGCAGCCCAAGGCTGCGACATCATCGTGGGAGCAACGGCCCTCCAAATCGCCGCGCCCTCGATCGCAGAGAAGATGGGCATCCCGTATGTATTCGCCGCCTACTGCCCAATAGTGCTGCCCTCGCCCCACCACGCCCCACCCGTACTGACCATGCGGGGAGACGCACCGGCTCCCGCCACAGCCGATTACCGCGAACTTTGGGCTCAAGATGCACGAAGCTGGAACGATATGTGGGGGCCTTTGCTCAATGCGCAGCGAGCATCACTCGACCTGTCCCCGGTCGGTGACGTGCGTAGCCACATCTTGACTGACCAGCCCTGGCTGGCCGCCGACTCGACCTTGGGACCCTGGCCCGATCCAGCGGACCAGGCCGTATTCCAGACCGGCGCCTGGATTCTGCCGGATGCGCGTCCGCTCTCGCCCGAGTTGGAGGCGTTCCTCGATGCCGGCGAACCGCCCGTCTACTTCGGCTTCGGCAGCATTCGCGCACCGCAAGACCTCAGCCAGATGACGATTACATCGGCCCGGGCGCTCGGCCGCCGGGTGATCGTGTCCCGGGGGTGGGCCGACCTATCACTTGTGGATGACGAACCCGATGGCTTGGCTATCGGTGAGGTTAACCAACAGGCGCTGTTCAAACGGGTGGCCGCCGTCGTCCACCACGGCGGGGCAGGCACTACAACCGCCGCCGCACGAGCCGGTGTACCCCAAGTCATCATCCCCCAAATGTACGACCAGCACTACTGGGCCGGACGCGTCCAGCATCTCGGCATCGGCGTCGCCCACGCCCCCGGCGCGCCCACCACCAACTCGCTGACGAGCGCTCTCGAACACATCCTCCAGCCCACCGTGACGGCCCGCGCCCAATCCATCGCCGCCTCAGTGCGCAGCGACGGCGCACAGATCGCCGCCCAGCGCTTGATAGGCCTCCACCAGCAGAACGCCTAAGGTCGTCTTTATGAATGCAAAAAGGGCGTTCGTGAGCGTAGGAGACACTTGTGCGCCAATTGGCCGCCACCGTGGGGTTCGAGGAAACGGCGTACTTTGGCTATCGACTGACGTATGTTGTGCATTTGGCCAAGCCTGCCAGGGTGGAATTGGCCTTAAGGTCATGGGTAAATAACTCAAATCCGATGCTTTACGGTGTTGATACGGCAAATTTGCGCCATCCGCGTAGATTAGGGAACACGGATGACACGGATTGTACGGATTTTTCACTGATTAAATATTGTATTATCCGTGTTAATCCGTGCGATCCGCCGAATCCGTGTCCTATTTTTAGTTGTGGCTTTGCTACGTTACGTCGAAACCAACGCTCGTACCTGGGGCAGGTTGAGGAAGGAAGCCCGTAGGTCGGCGGCGCTAATGTAACCCACGATGGATTCAACGATCTCTTGGGCTTGCCGGTGTAATTGCTGGGCTGCGGTGGGGTCGGGTTCAAGGGCGCTTAAGGCCGCTAGGATCGGCCACAATGTGGCCCGCGAGCCGGTGGCTGTAGCGATGTCACGGGCTTCCAGCAAACTTTCACGAGCCGCTTCGACCTGGCCCAGGACCAACTGTGCCTGGCTCTTGGGCTGAAGCATGGCGGGAGTATAGGCCCGCAGGTTATGTTGCCGTAACCGGGGCAGCCAGTGATCGGCAATGGCGATGGCCTGCTCATAATTACCTTGACTTAAGGCCAGTTCTGCCTCGGCGATATTGAGCTGCATATTCCAGGTGGGATGGGCATCGCGGTACGGATCGTTTTTGCCCTGCTCAACCGCCGCTTCGGCTTCGTTCAGGTTGCCGGCCATAAGCTGAAGTTGCACTAGTCTGCCCAGAGGATGGCAGCGGAAGTGGGGGAAGTGGGTTTCGGCCACCGTCAGGGCCTGGCGTGCCATGACCAGGCCCGGCTCAATCGCGCCCAGGTGGCCGTACATCGCGGCCCGATGACCGCCGGCCAGAACCTGGGCGGCCATAAACCCGGCCATCTCGCCTAAACGAACACTCTCATTAGCTGTGGTTAACGCCTTATCCGGCCGGCCAAACTCCCAGTAAGCCAGGCAAACCATCATCAGACTATACGATTGGCCCCACAGGTTGTTACTAGACTCGCACAGGTGAAAGGCTTCATTCGAAAGGGCAATGGCCTGGTCATAATCACCGGCGGCGACGTGGGCCATCGCGGTCATGCTCAGGTTATCGGTGAGCATGGGCAGATTATCGAGGTCACGCCACAGTTTGCCGGCCTCATAGAGGGTCGGTTTGGCTTGTTCGACATCAAGGACAGCCGCGTAGAGCATGCCCAGATCATTGAGGGCGTAGGCCAGCAGTTCGGTCAGATTGAGTTGGCGGGCCAACGCCGCCGCCTGGGCCGCGTAAGTAATCCCCTCGTGGGTCCGCCCGCTCCACATGCCGCCTAAAGCCAGGTTCCACAATGTTTTGGCCTCGGCGGCCTGGTCGCCCAGTTCACGGGCCAGGGTCAGAGTCTCTTCACCCAGTGCCGGCCCCTTGACCGGATCGTGGACGGGGGTGGGGGTGGCATAGAGCGTGACCTGGGCCATTAGGGCCGCCAATTCCATCGGGCGGTTGCGCTGCTGTTGGGCCATTGTCTCCATTTCTTCATAGTTGGCCAGAGCCTCATTAAATTGCGCGTTCAACTCCAGCGTCCGGCCCAGGCAGCTATAAAGGCGAGTCAGGTGCTGCCGGCCGACGTCGTGTTGCTCGATCAAGGCCAGCGCCTGACGATAAAACGCAATGGCTTCGGTGTGGGCATAGACCCGGGCGGCGGTCTCGCCGGCGCTTTGCAGGTAGCTGACTGCCTTGTCTACCAGCCCCGCTTCCTGAAAATGCCAGGCTAATTGAACCGCCACCTCCTCGGTTCGGCCCTCATACAGCTCTTCCAGAACAGTGCCGACCGCCTCATGGAGATAGCCGCGTTCGAGTTCATCCAGATTGTGATAGAGATAATGTTGGAAGAGGTGATGCCGAAACCGATAGCGCGAGAGGCGCTGCCGGCCCACGCGTTCCAATGTTTGGGCCGTGATCAGGCGGTGCCGTTTGTCCAGCTCGCGGCTCAACTGCTGCACCAAGCTGCGTTCAGCCACCTCCTGGACGCGAGCCACCACTTCGGCGGTAAAGATCTCGCCCTCGATACTGGCCACGGTCAGCACCGCCTGCCACTCTTTTTCCAAGCGTTTGATCCGCTTCTCGATAACGCCTTCGACCTTGGCCGGCAACGTTTGCCAATCGATGGTTCCGGCGACAACCCAATCCCCATTTTCATCCTGAGCCAGGTCGCCCCGCTCTTGCATATCCCGCAGTAACTCCACCGTAAATAAGGCGTACCCGCCGGTATGCCGAAACAGCGCTTCCCGAAAGGCGATGTCCAGCTTATTGGGCTGCGTATCCAGATAGGCGTCGATAAACTGCCAGCCTTCAATCGCGGCCATGTCATCCAAGTCAAGCCAGATATCGCCGTGCTGGCGCTTAAGTTCGCTGACCAGGCCGGCCAGGGGATGCCGGTCGTCGCTCCAACTCAACGGGACTTCCTCCGGTCGATACGTGCCGACGATCAGGATGCGGCTGTCGCTGATCTCCCGGCTTAAATGAAAGAGCAATCCACTCGACGCGGTATCGACCCAGTGCAAATCTTCAATTATAAACAGGAGCGGCCGTTGGGCGGCGATGGCCTTGAGCAGGGCCGCATATTGGCTAAAGATGCGCTGTTGTTCCAGCCCGGCGTCGGGTTTAGCCTCGGCCAAGGTCGCTAACCGCTTGAACCAGGCAGCTTCAGGCGGGGCGGTGGTCGCTGCCCGTGCTTGCAGGGCGGCGGCGGGGACAAA
Organism: Anaerolineales bacterium; assembly: GCA_020634855.1. Taxonomy (GTDB): domain Bacteria; phylum Chloroflexota; class Anaerolineae; order 4572-78; family J111; genus JAGRBY01. The sequence continues at coordinate 556,536 of JACKAU010000006.1, read as the reverse complement.
GTTGCCGATCAAATCGGGCGCGTGGTTGACCAGCGCCGGCAGGGTGAGGGGCATCAACCCCCACAACCGGCAGGCGTGATCCCGGCTGATGAGACCGCCGGCCCATTTGGCCTCGACATCGCCGGTCAGCATGGCCAGCGCCCCCCGAAAGGGCAGGTAGGGGTCGCCGACGCCGGTCATGGCATCACAGTAGCCGCTGACTACGACCAGATCACTATCCTCGGCCTGCATCCGCCGGGTAAATTCTTGGGTCAGGAGGGACTTGCCTCGGCCCGCTCCGCCGATAACGAATAGAATTTGGCCCTGGCCGGCCCGCGCTGAAGCCATAGCGGCCGTCAGGTCTGACAGTTCTCGCTCGCGGGCAACAAAGACAGGCGCCGGTTCAGGGGGGGTATCTTCCTTTAAAAAGCGAGGTAACGGCGGCGATGCCGGTGGGGGCGGTTCGGCGCGGCGGCGCTCCGACTTCGGCTCAGCCAGATGATCCGAAGTCCGGCTGTCGAGGCGTTTGCTTTCGAGCGCGTCGCCCTCAGTCAGCCAGAGCAGAGCCATGGCCAACTCGACGGCCGAGGCATAGCGTTCAGCAGGCTGCTGGGTCAACGCTCGCTCAAGTATCTCGTTTAGGCCGGCCGGTACATCCTCCGGCCAATTTTGCGGCAGCGCCAGCGATTGAAAGTGGGCGCGCATGACGGAAACAGGCGTTTCACCGGCAAAGATTTTCTCGCCGGTCAACAGCTCGTAAATAATGCAGCCTAAGGCATAAATATCGGTCTGCGGTGTGGCCGGTTGGCCGTCCCACAACTCCGGGGCGATATAGTGAGTCGTGCCGACCACCCGCCCACTTTGGCTGAAGCTGTGCTCGTCTTCCAGCTTGGCCAGGCCGAAGTCACTCAACAGCGGGCCGCGTTCCGGGTCAAGCAGAATATTGGCCGGCTTCAAATCGCGATGCAGGATACCCCGCCGATGGGCGTAATCCAGCCCCTCGGCCACGGCCCCGATCAACTCGACCGTCTCCGACCAAGTCATCCGGCCCTGCTCAGCCAGCCGTTCGGCCAGGCTTTGGCCCTCTACCAAGCGCATCACGATGAAATGTCGCCCCTGGGCCTGCCCGACATCGTAGATAGGCACAATGTGCGGATGATCTAAGCGGGCAACCAGTTTGGCTTCCCGGTGAAACCGTTTAAGCCCCCGGGTTTCGGTCAACAGCGCTGCCTTGAGTTCCTTCAAGGCCACCGGACGATCCAAAGCGGTATCGCGAGCGCGATAGACCGTCGCAAAGCCGCCTTGCCCTATCTCGGCCAAAAGTTCGTACCGGCCCAATTGGGCCGGTAGTGTCCCCCGGCCAGCCGGCGACTTCGTCTCAGGTCGAGATGCCTCCTTTTTCGCCTCGGCGATCTGGTTTCTTTGCGCTTGGGTCTTAAGAAAAGGGCCCAACATGCGTTTGGCTTTAATCGCCTCAAAGAGGGTCGTTGTCTCCATCTCCGGGGGCAGGCCAAACTCTTCATCGAGTTGCCGGACGCACTCTTCGTACTGATGCAGCGCCGCGGCTTGCTGATCCGAATTGGCATAAAGCTGCATCAGCGCCCGGTGCGCCGGCTCATGCAGCGGATCGAGCGACAGCCAGCGGCGTGCATAAGGAATGGCCGGCTCGTAATTGGCCTGGTCGATATAGCCTTGAACCAGCCGCTCCAGAGCGACGGCCAAGGCCTGTCGCAGTCCCTCCGCCTCAAAAAATTGCCAGTCGTCGAACTCCGGCGCATCGCGCAGACTGAAGCCGGCCAGAAAGTCGGCTTGGTAAAAGTCCACCGCCTCGGCCAAAAGGGCCAGACGATCAGCGTCAACGGCATGACCGGTTTGTTCGTCCAGTTCACCGGCGGCCAGTCGCTGACGAAAATGAGCGGCATCGACCCACAGCTCCGCGGCGGGGTTAAGGCCCACACTTTGCCGCTCGATTAAAAGTAGCTCCTCGCCCAGGGCAGATTTGAGCATCCACAAAGCTCGCCGTAAATAGGTCCGCGCTCTCGATTGGTCGTGTTCCGGCCAAAGCAGCGTGGCCAGCGCATCGCGGCTGTGGCCTCGGCCGGTCACCGCCAGGTAGATCAGCAAGGCCAGCGCTTTGCGCGTCTCAAGCTCCAAGGGCGTACCCTCTCGCTCCAAACGGGGAGGGCCGAGCACCAACAGTTTTAGATGTGACATGGGCATTACCAACGTTGGGTTATGGCCGTAGCCAGGTGGTCACTGCGTCCCCATTGTACTGAAAACAGCCAAAAAAGCCTAATAAAACCCTTTTTAAACGCCTACTGATACGTTTTTTGAACACGTTTCTGATACGAGCGATGAATATACTGGAGGCATAAAGTTAATCATTCACTGACCTATTCAATGAGCTATCTAATAAAAGGAGATACACAAATGGAACGTAAAACGCAAGTTGAAACCGAAGCTTCCCAATCCGTATTTGGAGCGAATGTCTTCTGTGACGTTGGTGGCAAATGCTGCGCCGATGGGCCTATCGAAGAGATTTCCGCGCTAATGCGTAACCTGGAACCGGGCCAAACTCTGGAAGTTCGAGCGACGCACGTCAGCGTTATGGCCGACCTGGGGCCTTGGACTCGTCTGACCGGGAACGAAATTGTCCAACATGAGAATGATCGCTACCTGCTGCGGCGCGGTGGATGAGTCTTAATACGGGAAGTCAGACCGTAAGGTCTTTAGAAGATATTTTTAACCAACCAACCAACTAACTAACTAACTAACTAACTAACTAATTAATTAATTAATTAACTAATCAAATTATTAAAATAGGAGAATCAAAAATGGAACACATCTTAATTCACAACACCAATGGTAAGGATAATGTCGAGCGCGCTTCATTGGCTTTTGTAGTCGGCAACGTCGCCCGGAGCGCCAATCAAAAGGTCACCGTTCTACTCACGATTGAAGGCGTCCGCGTGGCGGTTAAGGGTTACGCCGATGATATGCAAGCCCACGGCTTCGCCCCTCTGAGTGACCTGATCCGGCAGTTTGTCGAGGCCGGTGGTGAAATCTGGGTCTGCGGCGCTTGCGCCAATCCCCGCGAGATTACCAGTGATGACCTGGTTGAAGGGGCTAAAATTATCGGCGCGGCTACAGCCGTGGAAGCGTTAGTTAACGGCGCCAAAACGCTCGATTTTTAAGGACTACTTGCGTAAGACAGACCCTGTCGGCACGACATCAAGAACAAAAATGCTGTAGGACAAACTTAAGTTTGTCCTACAGCATCTATTTTAGAGGAGCAATGACCATAATGAACTTTTTAGATGACCAAAAACCGCAACGCCTACTATGCGTATTAGCCCACCCGGACGACGAAGTGTTTTGCGCCGGGGGGACGCTGGCCCAAGCGGCAGCTTTGGGTATCGAGACGATGGTTGTTTCAGCCACGCGCGGCGAGGCCGGCCAAATTCAAGATGCGCGTATTGCCACCCGCCGGACACTGGGCAAAGTACGGGAACAAGAACTCCTGCAATCGACCCAACAGCTTGGCGTTCACCATAGTCTGTGTCTGGACTATGGCGATGGGACGCTGGCCGAGGTTGAGCCGGTTCGCTTGGTAGATGATATCACCCGGATCATTCGCGATTTTCGACCGGACACCGTGATTACTTTTGGTCCGGATGGGGCTTACGGTCACCCTGATCACATCGCCATCGGAGCGGCCACCACTGAAGCCGTAAAGGTATCCGGCGATGCCCGGCAATTTCCAGAGCATCGGGCGTTGGGGTTAGCGCCGCACACCCCGGATCGGCTTTACTACAGTTACTTTCCCCGCAAACCGCGCCTTCTCGCGGATCGGCTGGTTCAGTGGTTAGTGGCGCTTTGCCGGCGGTTTCAAGGCACGGCCGATTTTGGACATGCTCTCTTGATCTTCTCTGAGGAGGCCACAATGTTGGGCTACGTTAGCGATTATGTAGAGACAAGCTGGTTTCCGGCGGGGTTCACCATTATCGAGCAAGATGAACCGGCCAGCAAGCTCTACTTGATCCTGTCGGGTGAAGTAACGGTGTATCGAGAGGATAATGAGGGCGAGCGGCACGTACTGGCTCGCGTCGGTCCGGGACATTTCTTTGGTGAGGAAGGTCTGGCCTATCGACAGCCGCGCAACGCCCACGTCGTGGCTGAAGGCAACGTGACGTGCTTGGTCTTCTCACCCCAAACCCCGACCAATTTTGCCGGGCGAGGGGTCGGCGCGCAGTTAGTGGATGCGGTAGCCGCCGACAATCTCAATCAGACGGAGTCGTTGCCCGATGATATAGCTAGCGTTGATGTCACCCCCTACGTACCGCAAAAAGTGGCCGCGTTGGCCGCGCACCAGACTCAGTTTCCGTTCAAGTCAGACCTGTTGCCGCTGCCAATTCTACGTGAACTATTTGGGTACGAATATTTTGTGCCGGTTTACAGCTAGCCATTTAAGTTGTTTTAGACTAAACTCTAACGCCTCGGTACAGCAACGACTATTAAGATTTACTGGAGCGACAAAGCTTGCTTTGATTTACGATTAAGTCAAAGTAAACTTTGACGCTCCAGACCATTATTTTTTAAGGGAGCCACCCATGACCAAAGCGAATGAATACCGCACCATCCTGCGCCAACTCGACCACTGGGATGCCTATTTACTGCAAGAATCAGGGCTGCCCGGACCCCGGGGAAATATTGAGTTGGCCCAGGTGGTGGCCGATGAGGGCGATGAGCCGCTGTTTCAACGCTACATTACCTACACCGTCGAGGCCGCGCCGGTGAACTCGCCTTACGAATTTCTGGTCTTCTGCGGCATCGTCGGCTTGGGCCGCTTGCTGGCCGAGGGCGATACGGCCCAACTCCCGACCTTGCGCCGATACGCGTCCGATCCCCGCTGGCGGGTGCGCGAAGGGGTGGCGATGGCCCTCCAGCGGCTGGGCGACGTGAATATGGACCGATTAATTGCGGCGATGCGTGAGTGGAGTCAAGGTTCGCCGCTGGAGCAAAGAGCGGTTGTCGCCGCCCTGTGCGAGCCTCGGCTTTTGAAGCCGGCCCCGGCGGCCCGCGCCGTTTTGGCGATTTTAGATCAGATCACAGCCAGCATTGAACAGGTGGACCAGCGCCGCAGTGACGATTTCTTGGCGCTGCGGAAGGGGCTGGGCTACGGCTGGAGCGTCGCGGTGGTGGCCCGGCCGGCAGAGGGCAAAGCGCTGATGGAGAAGTGGCTGGCCGCGCCGGATAAAGATATCTGCTGGATTATGAAGCAGAATTTGAAGAAGGCCCGGTTGGCTCGAATGGATGCCGCGTGGGTTAAGACAATGTCAACTCGGTAAAAACAAGAAAACATCTTTGCACCGATTTAAATGCTTTCCGCGTTCATTAGTATAAGACTTACGCAGTGGGGTGTAACAAACCAGGTGACAGTCACTTTTTGCCGAAAATAAACGTCCGTTTAGCCCAAATGGGTCGATTTATCATACCCAAGTGACTGTCATCTTTTGAACTGCGTAACTCATATATAAATTATCTCTATCTGCCACTTCTACTCTTCCTCCATATCACCCCCTATTCCCTTGAAAAAATAATACTTTTCGGGTGATCTGTTTTCCTGGCACTCCTCTTATATTAGTTAAATCAACCACGTCTTTCACGAATGACCTAAATATATGAGGAGAGTGAAAATGTCAGATATGAGCAATGGGCCTATTCCGATCATTCTTGATACGGATGGCGGCGTCGATGATGCTATGGCCATCATTATGGCGCTGAACGCCCCGCAGTTAGACCTGAAAGCGATTACCGTTGTGGCCGGTAATATCGAGGTCGAGCAGGCGGCTTACAACGTGCTGCGGGTGCTTAGTATTGCCCAGCCCAATTCTCCGCCCCTTGTGGCCAAAGGCTGCGAGCGACCGCTGGTTCGACCACCGTTCAATGCAGCCGGCATCCACGGCGCCGATGGCCTGGGTGAGCTGCATCGATTCAAGGATGCGGGCGATACGGCTCGTTATCCCCACCTCCCCCTAACGCCATCCAGCCAAAATGCTATCGATGTATTACTCGAAGCCGCCCGGACCTATGGCGAAACCCTGACGATTATTACCTTGGGACCGCTGACCAACATCGCTACGGCGATCCAACGCGATGCCGAGACGATGCAGCGGGTGGGCCAAATTGTGACGATGGGCGGGGCCGTGACCGTTCCGGGTAATATTAGCGCCGCCGCCGAATTTAACTTTTTTGTCGATCCTGACGCGGCCCAGGTGGTCATGGAGTCCGGTATTCCCGTTGTTCTGGTCGGCCTCGATGTGGCGATGAAGGCTCCCTTACCGCGTCAAGCAGTTGAAGACAATCTGCGGCGTCAGCCGACTCAGGTCGCCCAGTTTATTGCCGATTGCACCGAGATTTATATGGCGTTTTACCGCGACAACGAAGGCTTTCATGGCTGCTACGTACACGACCCGTTAGCTGTCGGGATTATGATCGACCGCGGTTTGGCCCAAACTGAACGGGTCCATCTGGTAGTTGAAACGGAGGGCCGATTCACGACCGGCATGTCCCTGGCCGACCGGCGGGATCGCCGGGATGAGGCCGGCAACCCCCCTAACGTAGAAGTCTGTTTGGACGTCGATACCGAACGCTTTTGGCCAATGTTTGATGAACTGTTGTGGCAGCCGTTAGGTAACCACTGATAGCTGACAGCTCACATAATTATGGAGGTGAATAATGAAACACCCTACAGCAGAATACCGTCATGATACCAACTCCGTCCCCCAACTCGACCGGTATTTGGCGGAGAAAATCAGAGTGCAAATTGAACAAAATTACTACGCCAAAGTCAGCGAACAAGCCGAACTGGACTATGTCGCCAGAGATGACGTGTTTCTGGCCGATCCGTACAAGCATGTCGCCCTTTATTCGGACCACGGGGTGGTGCATGTGCGCGATGTGGCGGCCACTATTCTGCCCATTCTTGATACGATCAATGGGGTTTTAATTCCGGCCCGGGATACGCTGCGCCTGGAATTTATGAAGGGCTACGGGGCCATCCTGGCCTACAATCATGATATCGGCATGCTCGATTTCTCAGCGTTTGGCCGGTTTATGCACCCTGAATTTGCGGCGCAAGAGATGTTTACCCCGGCCTTCGATGAGATTGTTGAGACCATCTGGACCGAAAATTGGGGTAATATCTCGTGGCGATTAGTCAATTTGAAGGATTGCGGCGTTTTAGAACAGCCGCCTAAACTGGTCTTACGCGAGATGATGGCCATGTCGGTGGGACATAGCAAAAGCAAAGTACCGATTGATCTCTTGAACCATCCGGCCCAATTGAGAAAGATGATGATGGAAACGGTCAGCACCAACCTACGCCATCTCTATCACGATCAACAGGTGAAGAAAGTGGCCCAAAAGCTGGTCCGGGTGCTGGACCCCAACCAGGAACCGGAGCAGCCGGAGCTGGCCGGTTCGCTGCGCAGTCCAACCCTCGTTCAGAGCCTGGGCGTAGAGAAATCGGAGTTGACCCAGGCGTTGAAGGCAGCCCAGGCTGAGCGGGACGGCTTTCTTAACGGTAACGATGTCCCGCCTCGCACCTTTACCGGGGTTATGTCTTACTATACCAACTTTGAGCAAGAGGCCTTTTTATGGCTGGCTTCAGACCACGAGCCGGTTCGCGACCTGGTTAGCGATGTCACCGATACCATCCGCGCCTTGCGGGTGGCCGACGCGCTGCGCCAGCGCGGCACGGTTCTGAAAACCTCGGCCGGCTACCAGATTTTGGTCGATCAAAATACGGGTCATGCGGTCTTTGCGCTGGAAAAAGGGTCAGGCGAGATGTTTCTGGTTGAGGTGGGCCTGCCTCCGGCGCCCGGAGAGGCCAATATCGACAGCAGCGAACTAACCTTGGAAGGCGATTTGCGCTTGTCATTCCACCGGGGTTCGTTTGCCAGCCCGGAAGCAACCCGCCAAAGCGCCGGTTTCGCCGCCTATATCATCGATGACATCCAGCGGGATATTGTCGATACCTTTCGTCGTCTGGCCGGCCAAGATGACGGCCTAAAATCCAACCAAGATATCCAAATCCTGATTGAAGAAACGGATGACAATCTCGATTTTGCCGGCATCGTCCTGGAAGAATTAATCGCCCTTAAGCCGGACCTGGCCTCGCGAAGCCGCATCGTTCCTTCGCTTAAATTCATCGCCCCGGATGAGCGGGATCGCTATCTCCAGGCCGAACGGTTAGATTGGTCCCTTGACCGGCGAAAGCGGGTGCTGGTCCGCTTGGCCCAGTCGGGCCACAAAACCATCAATCTTGACCCGGACCTGGCATTTACCGATGTACGGCTAACCACGCTTAAAAAGGATCAAACCCTGATCACGGCCGGTGCGCCGCCCGGATTTGTATACGTGCCCATGGGCGAAGGCTTGTTGATGACCCCCCTGGGCGGCTACCAGGCCCACGCGGTTAAACCCTGGATACCGCTGGGCAATACCCGGGTTATCCGCGGCGATGTCCAAGAGGCGACCGTCACCGCTCAAAAACCGGTAAAACTATTGATGATTCCCAAAGAAATCTACCTTAGATATTGGCACGATACCTATACGATTGAAGAGTTCTCTGTGTTGCTGCCGCAGCTTTACCTTGAGGAAGAAATGCGGGCGTTTGAACAGACGCTCGAGATTTTACGACAAGTGGCCATGATTGACCAGGTGCTGGATGGCGCCGAAGTTGAGTTTATTCAGAAATTTACCCAGACGTACGGCTTTGACTACTCGGCGGCAGAGATGCGGGAACGATTATTGCAGGGCAAGAAAACCGATTTCGTGACTCTGCGGCAAAGCGTTCTCGATTACCTGGCCCTGGAGCCGGCTCACCTGCAAGCCGCTCGCTTAAAAGATTTGTTGAATGTGCTGGTCAAAATCGATGAGACCATTTCTGATGAAGAAGCCTTGATTTTAGCCGAATTGAACGGCCTGTTTGCCGGTTATTTAGATGAAGAGGCCGGCATTATCCCCTTTACGGTCTGGTTGGTGCCCCAAAACGAAGAACAGGACCAAGCCCTGGCCAGTCTGATGCCGGCTTTGCCTAAGCAGGAAACTTCCGGCGGTTTTGCTTATCTGGCCGGAACCTACTACTCCAAAGATTATGCTGAGATGATCAGCGAAAGATATAGAAGCCTGCACTTCTTTGCCACCATCGATCAGGAAGAAGCGAGTATTTAAGCCCAATTGCGCTCTTGAAGCGAACAAGACCTGTCAGGTTTTCGGACATGCCTTAATGCGGCTAAATCGCCCGAATAGGCTTGATTTTTCTCGGAACAGTATCTCCAAAACCTGACAGGTCTTATGAGTGGCAACTCAATGTCATTAAGATAAGCCCCCCCGGCCCCCCAACGGGGGAGAAAAGAAATCAAATTCCCCCCTCTGGGGGGTTAGGGGGGCCAGCGCCAGTCGCTAACTTAATGACATTGGGTGGCAACTTGGGTTAAGATAGGAGGCGAAACGTATAAACGATAAATTTACTAATAAAAAAGAGAAAGCGCCGTCAGACCGGCCAGTCAGAGTCGGCGCCTTCGTGAGTTACAGCCGCCTGGATTAGACCAAAGTTTTTTGCTCTAGCGTTTCGGCGTTCTGCGTTGATATTCTATCAAACGCTGTTCCAAAAAACAAAACTAATCCGGCTAGATGACCTATTTCGTAAGCGTTCAGCTATGAAAAACAAATAACTTCCGCAATACCAAAAATGGAGATGAGGAGATATGGCGATAAGGAGATTTGTAAGGCCAATCTCTAATCTCCAATCTCCAATCTCCAATCTCCCAATCTCCTAATCTCCCAATCTCCAATCTCCCAATCTCCAATCTCCCGCCAGATTGTGCAAGTTATTTAATGACCGATCCTAACTCATCGTCGATCCGATTAATCAATGAGGAACAGCATGAAGACAAAATATTTTATTCTTAGCTTATATTCAACCCCTGTCCGTTCAACCCTACGCTTGGCCGCTGCCCTAACTTGGGGGCTGGGCCTGTTGGGTATGGCCTTGGTGGGGCTGTTGGCCCTACCGGCCACCGAGACCAACGCCGCTGGGCCGGATGAGGGGTATGTCGTGGTGGTATTTCCCGGCGAAGATGGAACCGTGCGCCCCATCTCTTATACGGCCGGTATGTCCCGAATTGAGGCGCTCAAACTATCGGGCTGGGCTGTAGAAGAGTCAGGGGGCAGTATCTGTTCCATTGACGGCATTGGCTGCCCGGCCAGCGATTGCTTTTGCGCCGATAACTGGTGGGCTTCGGCGGAATGGGGCGCCGACTGGGATACATCCTGGCCGCCCACAACCGTAGACGATGGCGATATTATCGCCTTTCGCTGGTCCCAATCTTCCTGGGGGCCGCCTCTGCTGCCGGGGCCGGCCTACACCGCCGCGTCCGATGGCTTAGACTGGCTGCGTTCGCAACAATCGGCGACCGACGGGGGGTACGGCAGCGTCGGCAACTCCGTTGAAGTGATGACAACAATTGGGGCTAACGGCTATCAAAGCACCGATTGGCGGCGGCAGCCCGACGCCCCCTCCCTATTTAGTCACGTTCTGGCCAATGGCGCCGCCTTCTCAACCAACGGGGCCTCTGCGGCCGGCAAGCTGGCCGTTGGTTTGAGCGCCGGCGGCGGCTGTTACCCGCTTAATGCCCTCCAACCCAGCGACACCTACAACGCCGCCAGCGGTATCTACACCGGCGGCTACAGCGCGGGTGGGGCCGGCCCCCAATCCTGGGGTATTTTGGGCGAGTATGCCCTCAACCAAGCCGCGCCGGGCCTCGCGGTCACCTACCTCAAGAGCCTGATCAATGGCGATGGCGGCTGGGGCTGGGAATCCGGCGACAGCGATACCAACGGCACCGCGTTGGCGATTCAAGCCTTGATCGCCGCCGGTGAACCGCTGAGCAGTTCGACCATTAGCAACGGCCTGACCTACCTGAAGTCCACGCAAAACGCTGACGGCGGCTTTCCCTACGACCCCAACTCCTCCTACGATACCAACAGCGACGCCAACTCTACGGCTTATGTGGTGCAGGCGATAATGGCGGCCGGCCAGAACCCGGTCACCGGTACCTGGATCATCGCCCATACCAATCCCATTAGTTACCTGTTGGGCATGCAACAGAGCGACGGCGGCTTTGCGTGGCAATCCGGCTATGGTTCCGACCAATTTGCTACCCGGCAGGCGATTCTGGCCCTGTTAGGGCAAGCCTTACCGATACAATCAGCCGAGGTTGCCACCTGTTATGGCGGCTTTCTCCCTATAGTTGTTAAGAATTAAGGCCGCCAATGATAGCTATAAAACTATTTCGCCAACGGATTGTTTTATTTCATCGCCCCAATCGCGCCGGGTTGCTCTGTCTGCTGCTGTGTATTGGCCTGGGCGCAGCGATGGTTCAGGCCGATAGCCCTAACCAGGCCGGGCTGGTGGTGGCCTATGGCGACACCGTGGTCACCCGGTGTGTTGAATTTACCGAAGATGAGATTAGTAGCTACGAGCTTTTAGATCGTTCCGGGTTAGACCTGAACGCCGATTTAACCGGCGGGCAGGGGGCGGCCATCTGCCGTATTGATGGGCAGGGCTGCTCCTATCCTAAAGATGATTGTTTTTGCCAGTGCCAGGATGAACCCTGTATTTTTTGGTCTTACTGGCATCTGGATGGGGATGACTGGCAATTCTCAAATCGGGGAGCGTCAAATTCCAAGGTGAGCGATGGCGAGGTCGAGGGCTGGGTTTGGGGCGAACGGTCGGCCGACGGCAGCGGCGAAGAGCCGCCGGTGCGCCAATTTGACGAGATCTGCGCCGCGCCGCCCACCGCTACTCCGACGCTCCCCTTCACCTCCACCCCCCCGCCGACCGATACCCCCACCGCCACGTCTACGCCCGAACCCACCGACACGCCCACGCCGATAGCCACCCCCGTTATCCACCGCTTTTCGGCCGATCAAACCACCATCACCGCCGGGCAGTCGGTGTTGCTCAACTGGGAGCTATCCGATGCGGAAGCGGCTTTTCTGAGCTACAACGGCCAGGAAGAGGGAGTCGTTTCGCCGGGCAATAAAACCGTGGCGCCCACCGCCAGCACGGTGTATACCCTCATCGCCAGAAACGAGGGCGGCGAAAGCAGTATGGAAGTAGCCATCACCGTCGATGAGTCTCCCCTGCCGGCGGCTACTGCGACGGCCGCCGCCTCCGCCACGCCGGCTCCCGTCCTGGCCGCCGTGGTCGAGCCAACTACGCCGCCCGCGCCCGCGCCCGACGAACCGGTGATCCGTTTTAGCACAGCGGCGTCTACGCTGCCGGTGGGGAGCTGCACCAATATCAATTGGTCGGTGCAGCAGGCCGACGCCCTGTTTTTGGATGACGCTCCGGTCGCACTGCAAGGCGCACAACAAATCTGTCCCCCCCAAACCCAAACCTTCCGGCTGCGAGCCGTCTATCCCGGCGGCGAGAAGCTGACCGAACTGACGTTAACCGTCACCGCTGACCTGTCGCTGCCGGCCGACGCGCCAACATCCGCTCCGGCTGCCGTTGAAGTCAGCCCGCAAGCCGAGCCACCTTCCGCGACGTCTATCGCCGCTGTTGTCGCTCCCATCGCGCAACAGGCAACGCCGATAGGCCCCCGCCGCTTTACCGTATCAACGGTCAACGACGAGAACGAGTCGTCCAGCCTGTGGTGGATCGGCGGGGTTGTGGCGGCGATAGGGCTGTTTGTGGTGGCGCCGCTGACCCTGATTATGGTCGGTTGGATACTGTGGTGGGTCAAAGGCAACCAACAGGGCCGGGCGCGATGAGACAGCGAACCCTAAGCGCGGCCATCTTTGTGATGACCACCCTAATCGGCATCATCGCTTTTTTTTACCCGTTTTGGCTGCCGCTGGTGAAGCAATCGGCCATCACAAGCCAATCGCACGCCGCCGACTCGCCGCTGATGCTGACCCTGCTGGTCGGCGTCTGTTTTGTGGTGCTGCTGCTGGAGGTGCAGGGGCAGGCGACCAGCGCCAAACTGATCGCCCTGCTGGGGATGTTGATCGCGATTAACTCCATCCTGCGCTTTATCGAGGCGGCCTTTCCGCTGCCGGGCGGCTTCAGCCCGATCTTCTTTTTAATTGTGGCCACCGGTTACATCTTTGGCGCGCGCTTTGGGTTTTTAATGGGGGCGCTGACCCTGCTGGTTTCCTCGCTCATTACCGGTTTGATGGGGCCGTGGCTGCCTTACCAAATGTTTACCGCCGGCTGGGTGGGGCTAACCGCCCCCCTGTGCCGTCCCGCCGTGTGGATGCTCAACGGCGAAGGCAAGTGGCGCGAGGTGCTGGTGCTGGCCCTATTTGGCGGTTTTTGGGGGCTGGTGTTTGGGGTCATTATGAACATTTGGTTTTGGCCTTTCGCCACCGGGCCGGCCGGCCAATATTGGGAGCCGGGCATCTCGCTGAGCGAAACGTTACAGCGCTATGCCTTGTTTTACGTCGTTACCTCGCTGGTGTGGGATGTGGCCCGCTCGGCGGGTAACGTGGCCCTAACCTTGATCTTGGGCCTGCCCACGCTGGCGGCGCTGCGCCGGTTTCAATCGCGCTTTACGTTTGAATACCGGCCCCTGTTCCCGTCCTCTCCCACCCAAGGTGAGTTGTGAATCACGCGGCAGCCTGGTTGGTTTGGGTGGGAGCCACCCTGATGATTCTGTCTACTACCCGTAACCCCTGGTACGTCGGGCTGGTGTTGGCGGCCATTGCCGTTGTCCGCGCGGCCATTCAGCGGCTGGACCTTAGCACCTCCCCGCTGCCGTTTTCTATCCTGCGCTTTGGCCTGTTTGTGGTCACGTTTTCGGCCATATTCAACGCGCTCAGTGTCCATTTTGGCCGTACGGTGCTGTTTGTTATCCCCCCGGCAATACCTTATTTGGGCGGGCCGGTGACGCTGGAGGCCCTGGTTTACGGTACGCTTAACGGGCTGGTGTTGACCGGCCTGTTTGCGGCTTTCACCGTGTTCAATCAAGCCGTCACCATTCGCCAACTGATCCGGCTGGTGCCGCAGGCTTTCTTTCCGGTGGCGATTATGGTTTCGATTGCCATTACCTTTGTTCCTGTTACCTTGCGTCACGCCCGCGATATCCGTGAGGCGCAGGCCGTGCGCGGCCACCGCTTGCGCGGCCTGCGCGATTGGCTGCCCCTGGTAATGCCCTTACTGGTGGGCGGGCTGGAGCGAGCGCTGCAACTGGCCGAGGCCATGACCGCTCGCGGCTTTGCCTCGACCGATGAGGCCGGCCACGATGCGTTGACCCGGCTGACCATCTTGCTGGGGCTAACGCTATTGATTGGCGGCTGGCTGCTGCGACTGGTGTGGGGCTATGCCGTTGGCGGCTTGTTGCTGCTGCTGGCCGGCATCGGCCTGATTATGGGCATCCTGTGGCGCGTGGGCCGGCGCGTATCGCGGACCAACTACCGCCCGCAGCCGTGGACCGGCGCTGACTGGGCGATTGTGGCCGGAGCCGTCGGGGCGGCGGCGGGGTTTGTCGTACCCTGGCCCGGCCTGGATCGCTCATCGATTTTTTTCTATCCCTATCCTCAACTAAGCTGGCCGGCCTTTCAGCCGCTGCTAGGGCTGGTCATCGCCGGGCTGTTGGTTCCGGCGCTGCTGGCGTTACGGCTGCCGGTGAAAAACAAACGAGGTGTCAAACGGCCCTCCCCAACCGCCCAAAGGGGGGAGCCACAAATTCCCCCCGCCGGAGGGTTAGGGGGGCCATAGTGCAGGGAGTTGAACCCAAATATGATTCGATTTGAGTACGTTAGTTTTACCTACCCCAATGCCGACCGGCCCGCTCTGGATAATATCAGCCTGCATCTGCTCGATGGCGAATTTGCGCTGGTGGTGGGGCCGTCCGGCTCCGGCAAATCAACCCTGCTGCGCTGCGTCAACGGTCTTACGCCACACTTTAGCGGGGGAGTTATCAGCGGGGGCGTTACGGTTAATGGCCTCGATCCGATTGAAGCCTCGCCCAAGGTGATGAGCCGTCATGTGGGCTTTGTCTTTCAAACCCCGGAAGCGCAGTTTGTGATGGATCGGGTGGAAGACGAGTTGGCCTTTGCCCTGGAAAACGCCGCGATGCCGCCCCAAGAAATGCGTATCCGCGTGGAAGAGGTGCTGGATTTGCTCGATTTGGCCCCGCTGCGCCACCGGCAGCTCGATACGCTGTCCGGCGGTGAGCGCCAGCGGGTAGCCATCGCCGCCGCGCTGGCCTTTCGACCGCAAATTCTCGTCCTCGATGAACCGACCTCGCAGCTTGACCCTAAATCGGCGGAAGATGTGCTGCAAGCTCTGGTGCGTCTTAACACCGATCTGGGGCTAACCATCCTGCTGGCCGAGCATCGACTGGAGCGGGTGCTGCCCTTTGTGGATCAGATTATTTACCTGCCCGCCACCGGCTCCGATCTGGTGCAAGGCAGCTCGGCCCAAGTGCTGCCCCAGATCGATTTAACCCCGCCGTTGGTGCAGGTGGCGCAGAAACTGGACTGGTCGCCCCTGCCGTTAACCCTCAAAGAGGGGCGTCGTCACAGCCTCCGCTGGCTCGATGGGCGTACCATTGCGCCGAAATCCCATTCGGAGTCGCCCCCGGCCGGCCGGCCCTATATTCGGTCAGAAGGGGTGCAGGTGGCGTTTAAGGGGCAAACCGTGGTGCAAGGGGTCGATTTGCAGGTGTGGCCCGGCGAAATTGTGGCCTTGATGGGCCGCAATGGGGCCGGCAAAACCACGCTGCTCAAAACGCTGGTGGGGCTGATGCGGCCCAAACAGGGCCAAATTGTGGTCGATGATCAAAACGTAACCGGGCGCGATGTCGCCGATATTGGCCGGAAGGTGGGCTATTTACCCCAAAACCCCGGCGCGCTGCTGTTTGCCGATACGGTGCGGGAGGAGTTGGCCGTCACCCTGCGCAACCACGGCTTGCCGCCGCAGCACGCCCCGGTTGACCCGGAGACGCTGCTGGCCGAGTTGGGGTTGGCCGGCAAAGCCGACGATTATCCCCGTGACCTCAGCGTGGGAGAACAGCAGCGGGTGGCTCTGGCCGCAATCATGGTCACTTGCCCCGGCGCCCTACTTTTGGACGAACCGACTCGCGGCCTGGATTACCGGGCCAAGCAGCAGTTGATCGACCTGCTGCAACGCCGGCAGCGCGCCGGCGCAGCGATTGTGCTGGCGACTCACGATGTTGAACTGGCGGCCATCGCCGCTAATCGAGTGGTGCTGATGAGCCAAGGCGAGGTCATTGCCAATGGCTCACCCGCCGAGGTGCTGGGCGCTTCGCCGCTGTTTGCGCCGCAAGTGGCCCGCCTATTCCCCGGTACGGGCTGGCTGACCGTCGATGATGTGTGTGAGTCAATCTGCTGATACGGTGAGCGCCTTATGGGGCCTTCTACCGCACTTTTGCAGTAGTTAGTTCGACGTATCCACCGGTGGGCTGGCGGTGTAGCGCAGCCCGTCGACGAGCAGAGCCACCATGCGGCGCGCGAAGTCAGGATCGTAGTGAGCCGACATACACAGGCTGGCAACTGCTCTGAGGAGGTCGTCCGGATCGATGTCAGTCCGCACTTCACCAGCGTTGGCCGCTGCATCGAGCAAATCTCTTAGTGCAGGCTGGAATCGCTCCTCGAAATAGGCGGGCAAACTGTTGTAGGCTGGGTCTCCGGAGTGCAAGGCCGTGGCCAGTCCGCGTTTGGTCGCGATGAAGTCTGCGAAGCGTTGCAACCACAGCGCCAGCGCCTCGCCCGGCGCATGGTCCGCCGCCAGGACCACTGCGGCGTCAGCACAGGCATCGACTTGACGACGAAAGACCCCCACGATCAGGTCCGACCGCTGCGGAAAATGGCGATAGACCGTACCGACGCCGACGCCCGCCTTGGCCGCGATCTCCCGTACAGGAGCGTCTACCCCCGAAGTGGCGAACACCGCTAACGCTGCCTCCAACAAGGCATCTTTATTCCGTTGCGCGTCGGCCCGCACCGGCTGAGACTGAGCGGTCTCGCGCCCGGCGTCATCGCTTTCATCGGCTGGCAGGTTACTCATTTTTAATCCTCACTCTATTTCCTGCTTGACAAACGGAACTATGTTCCGTATAATATGACACACAATACGGAACATAGTTCCATTTTACACGAAGTAAGTGGAGTTGACAACTGTCACCTATTACCAGGAGGTATATTATGGAAGTACAAGACAAAGTTGTGATTATTACCGGCGCTTCGATGGGCATTGGCGCGGCGACGGCCCGCGTCTTCGCCGAGGCGGGCGCGAAACTGGTTCTCGCGGCGCGGTCTGCCGACAAATTGGCGGTGGTCGCCCACAGTCTACCGTCCCAGGCCGAAACGCTGATCGTTCCCACCGATGTGACCGACCCGGCTCAGGTCAGAGCCTTGATCGACCAAGCTTACGCGCACTTTGGTCAGATTGACATCCTGATCAACAATGCCGGGCGAGCGGTGGCGGGCTGGATCGCCACGATCGATCCCGATCACTACCGCCAGATTATCGAGCTGAATATGCTGGGGCCACTCCACGGGATACAGGCGGTTGTACCAAAGATGAAAGAGCAGGGCGGCGGCGTCATTATAAACATCAGTTCTAACGTGAGCAAAATGGCGATTCCGGGGATCGGCACGTATGCCTCGACCAAGTACGCGCTGAACGGCCTGAGCCTGACGGCTCGCAATGAGCTGGCGGCCGATAACATTCGGGTTGTGCTGTTTCATCCGGGCATGACCGCCACGGATTTTGGCAAGAACGCCGTGTTCGAGGAAAACATGGCTAACTGGCGTCCGGGCGGCGACGGACCGATGCCCACACCTGACTCGGCTGAAGATGTCGCTCTCAAAATCCTGGAAGCGGCCATCCACGAACCCGCCGAAATAGGCATGCCGATGGAGAGCTAAGAAATGAGATTTAAATAAGTTCCCTACTTCAAGAGTAGTAATTGGTAATTGGTAATTAGAGATTGAATTACCAATACCTATTTACCAATTACCCAAACTCAAATGTGGAAGTTATTTAATTCACGATCCTAAGCCTCTAAATAAAAGGAGATAATTATGAATGACAAACGTGTCGCCCTGGTCACCGGGGCCAATCAAGGAGTCGGTTTTCAGGTTGCCAAAGAACTCGTGGCAAACGGCCTCACGGTGTTCGTCGGGTCGCGCAATTTCGAGCGCGGCGAGGCTGCGGCCAAAGCAATTGGGTCGGGTGCCATCGCGCTCCAACTTGATGTAACGGATCAGGCTTCGATCAGGGCCGCGGCGGAGCGTATCCACGAGGAATTTGGTCGCCTCGATCTACTGGTCCAAAACGCGGCTATCTCGAATACGAGAAAGGGCGACTTGTCCCTGCAGGAGTACGCCCAGATAACGCTTCCAAGCAACGTCTCTCTTGATGAGGTGCGGGCGGTGTGGGAGACGAACGTGTTCGGTGTCCTGGCCGTGTACCAGGCGATGCTGCCGCTTCTGCGCGAGTCGTCGGATGCGCGCATCGTTAACGTCTCAAGCGGCGTTGGCTCGCTGGCGGCGAACGCAGACCCGACCTTCCCCTACCGCCAGATGTACAGCCCCGTATATCCTGCGTCGAAGACGGCCCTCAACGCCGTAACGCTCGCTATGATGATCGAGCTTGAGTCAACCGGGATCAAGGTCAACTTGGTTTCCCCGGCCTTCACCAAGACGAACCTCAATGGCTATGAAGGCACGGAGTCGGTCGAGGACGGTTCTCGCGAGGTGGTGCGCGTGGCGTTGCTCGGCCCGGATGAGCCAACGGGTACGTTTACGCGCTGGGAAAACACAACGATCCCGTGGTGATCTTTAAATAACACGGTATCCCATAGTGATCTGGTCTGGCCGACTATTGCATTCTCTGGCAATTTCCATGGGGATCAGGCAGCCGAGTGCGCCGCCCTTAAGAGGCTAAATACCCATACAGACAGGATCATGAAAAGCGGTCCACCACTAGATCGTGGTAAGTCCAACTGTAGTATAGGGGTGCTTATTTCTGTATGCCCTAATCTGGCTCTGTTGATATTTCAACAGAGCCTATTTGTATCCTGAGACAATTTGGACTTCCTGGGGGGTTGATCGCATGGGGCCGGTACTGCCTCGTATAACCAATTCGGGCTGAATCAGGACCTGTTTGATCTCGTCGCTGACACCTTCCAGCCTATCAATCAATGTTTGCCCTGCTTGATATCCCATTGACCGAGATGGAAAACGGAAGGCAGTTAAAGGTGGGGTGACTATCTCAGCTACCTGATCAGTCGTTAGGCCTACAATCGACATATCTTCCGGGATACGCAGTTCCAATGTTTGTATCGCATTCAGTACACCCGCAATTGCGGCGTCGTTAGCCGTAACAATAGCGGTTATTTGAGGTTGTTCGTCTACCATACTAAGCGTAGCAAGTTTGATATCAGCTAGGTCCATATAGGTTTCGCGAAAAAACCGTGTCAACCCATATTTGACAGAAGCCTGGTAATAGCCCTCGGCTGCCC
This sequence comes from Anaerolineales bacterium, assembly GCA_020634855.1. GTDB lineage: Bacteria > Chloroflexota > Anaerolineae > 4572-78 > J111 > JAGRBY01. The sequence continues at coordinate 536,989 of JACKAU010000006.1, read as the reverse complement.
TGACCGTGGGGCCATATCTTTTACGTTTTGAATCCGGCACAATGGATATAAAGCCGATATTTCTATGCCCCAAGTTGAACAGATGATCGACCGCATTCATTACCAGCGTTTCAAAATCCAGGTCTACATAACTTACATCAGTATTGTCCTCGCAATGTCCAATAGCCACAAACGGTAACTGTTGCTGGCGTAATAGCTCCACACGCCAATCGACCATGCGTAATTCCATTAAAATCATTCCGTCGGTTTGTCCACTACGATACATGCCCAAAAGACTGGTTTCAGTTAAAGATTTGGTAATCAGGTTCAAGAAGTAATTTCTTTCCTCGCATGCTTCCGTTGCCCCCACAATGAATTGTAGTGCCAGGGGGTTAAAAGCAGCATAATCTCGCGGATAGAGCATGGAAATGGTTCGGCTTTTCCCTGAAGCAATTTGCTGCCATTGGGTTTGGGGAGTATACCCCTGCTCGTCGATAATTTTAAGAACGTGTTTGCGAGTTTTTTCTGAAACATCCGGTTTATTGTTCAGGATTCTGGAAACAGTAGCCAATGAAACCCCGGCAGCGCGGGCTATATCCGCAATGGTTGGTTTTTTATTCAAGAAGTAATCTCCATCGTGTAGCAGTGTGTACTGTAAGCACTACCGTAAATGCTTACGGCGGAAGTCGATACCACAGAATATTAGCAATTAATCTTAGCACGCTTCAACCCGGCTGTCAACAGCGCAAAAGGGTGGGGCAGAGAATTATTCTATGAATAGGCGCTTGTTCCTCCATTGACTCAGCAAAACGGGTATAGATTGTGCACAAATTTTCGTGAAAGTATAGTTGTTGAGTTTTTACTCCGGCTTGTTGGCCCCTAAATATCGCTCCAGCCACCCTTTATCGGTTCTTGACATTTAGATTGATGTATGGTATTTTTTGTAAGCATTACCGTAAATGCTACCGGTAGCATTTACAAGTATTTGAGATTAAGATAGACGAGATCTCGTGACAAGTCCTATAGGGACGACCAATATCAATCAAATCCAGCCAATTAAAAGGATAATTAGATTATCTCCGGGAGGTGCTATTATAGAAACAAGGCTAAACATGGTTCTATTTTGTAGATCCAAGTAGTTCATTCAATGATGATACCTTAACCAAGGAGGGTTTTTTAGAATGAAAAAGTTTGTATATCTCATCCTTGCAGTCGTACTAATGGGGGTGTTTGCCGGTTGTGGCAGTGCAACCCCGGAAACAAATGTAGAGAAGGCGGCCGAGACTGTTGTCGTTGAAAAAGAAGCCGAGGTTACGGCTACATCGGAGCCGCAAGAAAGTGTGACCTTGACCTACCTTGCCAGCCAGGAATGGATCAGGGATGCGGAAATGGAACTGGCCAAGCAGTTTGAGGCAGAGACCGGCATCCACATCGACTTTCAGATTGTTCCGTCTGATCAGTACTTTAATGTGCTGACCACGAAATTAAACACAGGCGAAGCGACAGATATTTTTGGCGGTCAGAGCGGAAAGACCGACATCAAGGTTCTTTACGATGTTGAGAAGAACGCCGTACCCCTGACCAATGAAGAATGGGTGCAGCGGATGGATCCGCTGTCCGTCGATCAGGTTAGCTTGAATGATGAGGTCTATGGACTGACGATCTGGGATACAACCGGCGGTTCCTGGGTAATTGCCTATAACAAGCAAATCTTTGCGGACCTGGGCTTAAGCGTACCCACCACCTATGAAGAGTTCAAAGCGATCAATCAGGCTATTCTGGATGCCGGGATCACCCCTATCTACGAACCGGTTTCAGACGGCTGGCACCATGTCTTGTGGTTCCCCGAAATAGGTCCCGATTATGAAGCGGCAAACCCCGGTTTGGCTGAAGCCTTGAACGCCAACGAAACAAAGTTTGCCGATGTTCCTATCATGCAGGAAGCCTTGCAGCAACTACAAGAGATGTATGAATTGGGATACTTTGGTGAAGATGCGTTATCTAATACGTTTGCTGATACTGAAAAGGCGATGGCTAGCGGCGAATATGCCATGACCGTCAACCGCCTGGCTCTGGGCGAGCAAGTTGAAGCCGCGTATCCTGAGGTATCGGCGGATACCTTTGGTTACTTTGTGATGCCCCTGGCCGATAACCAAATCTGGAATGTCAATCCGGCGGCTCCTAGCAAGTTCATCTACTCCGGTTCGAAGAATATTGACGCGGCCAAGGCTTATTTTGAATTCTTGACCCGACCGGAAAATTTGCAATATTTCCTGGATAATGAACCTGCTTTCACCATGCTCAGTTTTGAAGGCTTGGGCGTTGAATTATCACCGGAACAGCAGGCTTTTATTAACACCTATACTAAACAAGGAACCGTTTATCAAACTGCCGTCAATTATGTCAATCCACAGTGGATGGACATTGGGCAAGATTTGACGGCCATGTTCACCGATGCCGCTTCGCCCGAAGACGTACTCAAAAATATCGACCAACGCCGAACCGATATGGCTGAGGCTGCCGAAGACCCCGCCTGGAAATAGGCCCTTGGAAAAGCAGTAGAGATATAAAATAGATGCGGGTCCGCTAGACCTCCCGACGGGCCCGCATCAAGACTTTTCCTGAGCCTCGGCTCCTTGACAGAGGAGAATTTTAGGATGAAGAAGAACAAATTAAGGATGAAAAATACAATATATCCTTCTTACTTTGTCTTCGGCGCACTGGTTTTATATTTATTATTTCTTTTGGTTCCCGGGGTGATGGGGTTCTACTATTCCTTTACCGATTGGAGCAGTTATTCGACAGATGTCCATTTTGTGGGAGCAGAGAATTTTTATCGAATTTTCTTTGATTCCAGCCGACATTACACAGTCTACATAAAAAACACCGTAATTTTTACCGTCGTCACCATTATTCTTAAAACTGTGATCGCGTTGCTGCTGGCTTTGCTCTTGACCAGTGGTATTAAGCGATTCGCCAACCTCCACCGGGCTATCATCTTTTTACCCGCCGTACTCCCGTTATTGGTGGTCGGACTGGTATTCAAATCTATTTTGCATCCCAGCACCGGTATTTTGAATCTATTCCTGCGAACGGTTGGCCTGGATTTTTTGGCCCAGCGCTGGCTGGTTGATGTGGATTGGGCGCTGTTTTCTGTTATCGGTGTAGATACCTGGAAAGGCGTGGGATACTTGATGGTGATCCTGATTGCGGGACTCCAGGCTATACCGAATGATTACTATGAGGCTGCCCGCATTGATGGCGCTAATGCCCTGCAAGCGTTGTGGCACATTACGTTACCTTTGCTTATGCCGGCCATCATGGTGGTCACGGTATTGAATTTGTTATACGGTTTGAAAGTTTTTGATATTGTCTGGGTGTTGACCAACGGCGGACCAGGTTATGCCACCGAAACGGTATATACAGCCGTGTTCAAAGACTTTTCCAAAGGATATTATGGAATCGCCACCGCGCTTTCTACCATGTTATTTGTGATTATGGTTTCGTTCGGATATTTCGTAATTTGGCTTATGCATAAAGAAGGGACGGATTTCTAATGCCGATTATTCATCTATTTCATCTACCCTCTTGCCTAGCTATTTATCCTCTATCCCAAAAGGGCATACTCTTACCTCCGAATCACTTCACCAATCACTATCATGGAGGTGTTTGGTCATGAAAACAAAAAAGATAAAAGCCATCAGCGCGAATACAATGGCTATTATTGTTAGTCTGATCATGTTCATTCCTATCTACCTGGTCGTCATCAATTCACTCAAAGACCAGGTACAGGCCAGTTCCATGGGGGTTGATTTACCTACCGCTCTTCATTGGGGAAATTTCTTAACCGTGATAGAAAAGGGGAAGTTAGGGCAGGCTTTTCTTAACAGCATGATCTATTCCACGTTTGCCACAATTATCGCCATTACCTTATCGGCTATGGCGGCTTTTGTCTTATCTAGAAACAGAACCAGAGCTAACCGTTACATTTATTACTTAATCGTAATGGGCATTGCTTTGCCGATGAATTTTGTGACCTTGACCAAAGTAATGCAATTAACTCATCTTATTAACACGCAAATAGGTATCATTATTCTATATGCGGCCACCCAAATCCCCCTCAGTGTTTTTATCATTTATGCTTTTGTCGAAACCATCCCCAGGGAACTCGATGAGGCCGCCATCATCGATGGTTGCGGCCCTTTCAGACTCTTTTTTTCCATTATACTTCCTTTGTTGAAGCCGGCTCTGGTTACTACCGCTATTCTAAGTTTTCTGTGGATCTGGAGCGAGTTCCTACTGCCCCTGTACTATTTGAACAAAAGCACCTACTGGCCCATGACCCTGGCAATCTACAATTTTTTGGACAATACGAGTCTGATTGGAGTCTGGTTTCGGCAGATATTCTGTTAACCATTCTACCGGTTGTTGTGGTCTATTTGCTGGGGCAGCGATTTATTGTTTCTGGAATGACTTCCGGGGCTGTTAAGGGGTAAAAATACATGGCTATCCAAACGAAGCAAACTTTAGAGGACCTCCAATGAAACAAGCTAATGATTTTTTGATTGACATGTTGGATTTCGACGCGCCGGAAACAGCAGACGATACCCTGTGGCGGGCTTGCCGTCCGACCGGCATCAGTTGCGCGTCAAATGGTGATGCTTTTTTAATGATTCCTTTTCAGGCGCAAAAAAAGGGATTGGAGGTTGAGGCCAATTCGGAAATTGCCAGAAAAGAATACAAGCTACGGGTGCGGGCTTATGGCGATAGCATCCTGCGCCTGTCAATCGCTTTTGACGAATCGGGACCTGATGATGACAGCCCCATGTTAGAGATGCACGATTCACTCGTTGTTGAAACCTTATCGGCGCAGACAACGGACAGCGGCTGGGAAATCAGAGACAGCCACGACAGGCTGCGAATGCGGGTCAATTTAGCTGAACCTCCCATCAAAGTGTGGAGTGATCTGCAACCCCCGCCCGATGAAACGCTGGACATTGAATTATTCCCCGACGGCAAAACAAGCGTCCCCCTAATGGCCTACGACCAATTCTTTCCTCAAAAACACGATTCTATGGCGATGGCCTTTGTGGAACGCGCCGGCGTTCCACATCGGGCGCTCTTTTCCTTTCACGCCCGACCCAACGAGAAATTCACAGGAACCGGCGAGCGTTTTGCTCGGCTGGACCTCGCCGGGCGCACGTTTATATTGGAAAACACCGATGGTCTGGGCGTCAACAGCCGCCGCGCCTACAAAAATATTCCTTTTTATCTGACCAGCCGTCCGTACGGGTTATTCATCCACTCCTCGGCCCACATCCGACTTTCCTTGGCCGATACGTCCACGCGGGCGGCCCAAGGGCTGGTGGAAGAATCGGGACTGGATCTATTTATTATTGGTGGCGGCGCGGTTGAACAGGTGATGTACAACTACCGTCGCTTGACCGGCTTTCCCCAGGACGTGCCTGTCTGGAGCTACGGCACTTGGATGTCTCGGATGACTTACTTCTCTGAAGAAGAAGTGCGAACCGTGGCCAGAAAACTGCGGGAAGGTGACTTTCCGTGCGACGTGCTCCATCTCGATACAGGCTGGTTTGCCAAAGATTGGGTGTGTGAGTGGGAATTTAGCCGAGAGCGTTTCCCCGATCCCGAAATGTTTATCAAAGACATGCAGGACGATGGCTACCGTATTACCCTGTGGCAAATGCCTAATTTGGGGCAGGGCAACAAACTTTTTGATATGGCGGTTGAAAAAGGTTATGTGGCGGCCAATCCCGGCCGAGAAGGAAAGACCGGGTCCGATTTTTCCATCCAAATGATTGGGGCAGAATTGATTTTTCTAATCCCGAAGCAGTTGAATGGTATCAAAGTCTGCTGGAACGACTGTTAAAAATGGGGTAGCGGCTATCAAAACCGACTTTGGCGAGGATCTTCATTTTGACGCCGAGTACCAGATGCCCGCAGCTAAATTGCACAACCTTTATGCCCTGCTGTATCAAAAGGCGGCCTATGAAATCACAAAAAACCACCGGTGCGGGTCTCATTTGGGCGCGGGCCAGTTGGGCCGGTAGCCAACGCTATCCGCTTCATTGGGGCGGAGACTCTGCCTGCACCTGGGATGGTTTAGCCGGCTCTTTGCAAGGCGGGCTGCACCTGGGGTTGTCCGGTTTTGCTTTTTGGAGCCACGATGTACCCGGTTTTCACGGCGTGCCCAACTTTATGAATAGCTGGCCCGCCGATGATTTGTATGTGCGCTGGACGCAATTTGGCGTCTTTACCTCCCACTTCCGGTATCACGGTACCTCCCCTCGCGAACCATACGAATATCCTGCCATAGCTGACATTGTCCGGCAATGGTGGAAGCTGCGTTACGCGCTGATTCCATATCTGGTAGAACAAGGGCAACATGTCATCAATACCGGTTTACCTATGCTGCAAGCCCTGATCTTTCACCATGAAGACGATCCCACCTGCTGGCATATTGACGACCAATATTACTTTGGCGATGCCTTTCTGGTAGCGCCAATCACAAACAGCAACGGGGTACGGGATGTGTATCTACCGGCAGGCAAGTGGATTGACTTTTGGACAGGCAAGCGTTTAGAAGGGAGTCGCTGGCTAAAACAAATCAAAATGCCGCTGGAACATATGCCTATCTACGTTAAATATGGCGCACAGGTACCCATCTATCCTCATCCCGTTCAATGCACCGACGAAATAGATTTGGCCCAAGCAGTAATTTTAACCTTTGATGATAGTTACCGGGGGATGTCAAACTCTATATTGGGAACTATTGTAAAATTGTGATCCGGAAGAACAAATAAACTAAGCTGACATAGAATATTTTAGAGGGGCTTGTTCGTATAAATCGAAAACAAGCTAACCGACAGGCCTGTTTTGCGAAACCAACCTCCGACCGAAGACCTAAAACCTTCAACCTTGTTGTTCTTTACCGCTTTCTTAATACGACGTACAGTGAATCGTCCCGCTCTATCTCTGTATATCTCGTGGCTTCCATCAGTTCATATTCAGACCCAACAATTTCGCCAAATGTCTCTTCCGTATAGTAAACAAAGCGTAAGCCGGACATTTCCTCTTCTTTGTCACCATACCACAGGGAATGGAGCACAATACCGCCATTGTTTAATATTGCTCCTTGTCTTTTGAGCGATTCTTTGAGTTCTACTCTGGTTAAATGGTGCAAGACCTTATTTGAATAAATGCCATCAAATCTTCGGTCTATATTCATCTTTGCGGCATCAAGTAAGACCAAATCTGCCGCTGCATTTCTTGCTCTATAGCGATCCAGGAACGCTGTGGCGTTATCTGACCCGGTTACTTGAAAGGATTCAGCCAAGAGTTCAAAATCCTTGCCTGGTCCCATCCCCAACTCTAAAACGGTTGAGCCGTTTCTCAGATGCTTTTTCAGGACGTCAATCAAGGCTCGGCCATCATATCCTTCAGCCATTTTGACATATGCTTCAACATTCTTTTCATCGTCGAAGTAACCCATTTACATTCCCTCTATATTCTCGCCAGATAGAATTTATCTTGCGAAGTAGCTAACGATGATTACACATCAAATCTAATTCTTCCAACGCTTCTATAAGCCTATTATCACACAGACCGAAGCCAATATCAATAGTACCACAAACCACATAGGCAAACCTGGGGAATGAAGAATAGAGAATAAAGAATAGAGAACGGATCGATTCGGCCCATGCCGGCGGATCGTCGGCGCCTGCGGCGGCAGACCGGTGAGAGGATGATCGGTGGGTTTTGTCCCTCGAACGCAACCGATCATGCCAGTCTTGGATCGACCCCAACTCCTGACTGGCATCTGATGTATCTCCAGGCCGAGATCGCCCCTGATCCCAGCCTGAGATCGGCTTCGTTCCCTTACTGGAATCGGACCCGATCCCAGTCTGAGATCGACCCTATTCCCAGCCTGGGGACCTTAAATTTTCATTTTTTGCATAAAGGTTAGTTCAACGGTGCTTTTCTTAACTTTTTCCAACGAAGTTGTCATATAATTCCACCAAGAACAGCATAAAGTTTTAACAGACAACCGGCCGTTTTTGGCTATACTAATATCATCTCAAATACCTTTTCATCATTTAGGAGCTAGAAACCATGAGTGCATCGTACAAGATCTGCAAAACCAATTTCAACAGCGGCGACAAAAAGTATCACGCTTCGGTCCAGTACAATGAAGTGATGACTGACGATGATATCATCGATATGATGATGGTTAACGGATCGCCCATCACCCGGGCTGATACCCAGGCAGTCATTAGCAAATATCACGATACCATCAATCTGGCCGCCAGCAACGGCTGGCAGGTGGTTACCCGCAGCGCCCGCTACGGTTTTACCATCAAAGGGGTCTTCACCGGCCCTCAAGATCAATTTGATCGCAGCCGCCATAAAGTTGTGCCGCTGGTCCAGGCCGGTTCGGGGTTCAAAGAAGTGGTTGAAAGCGGTATTCCGATGGAAAAGGAAGCCACCTATAAAAAGCAGCCGGAGTTGGATGTATATGTTAATCTCTACAATGGGTCGCCCGATTCCGAGTTGACCCCCGGCCACAACGCTCGCATCTTGGGCAACCGACTCCGCTTCGACCCGGCCGACCCGGAGCAGGGGTTATTCGTTGTGCCGATTGACGCCGCCGGGCTGCTCAACCTCGCCGAGGCGGTGCGGGTCGAAGAGTTCACCCGCGTCACCCCCAAAGAGATCACCTTTCGGGTGCCCGATAACCTCAGCCCCGGCCTCTATAAGCTAAGAGTGCAGGCCAAATATGGCAAAAGCGGCCTACGCACCGGCGAGTTGGAAGACGTGCTCACGGTCATATAAGGCAGCGGTTTCAACTGGAACCAACTTGATAACAGCCTCAGGCATCATCGCCTGAGGCTGTTTTGGTTTAGGTTCCGCCCATGTGATAACTTTGACGCTATACGCCACTAACTCAACCACTGGGATGTCTATTTGCTGAAGGGCCTCTCAACCCATACGCCACCGTCGCTGCCACGCCATACATCCCCGCGCCGGCCAGCAGCACCCAACTGAAGCCGGCCAGCATAGCCAGCGTCACCGCCGCCGCCGAGCCGGCCACGGTCATCACGCCGTTGACGGCCCAGGCCAGCGCCACATGGCGGTCGCCGTGATCAAAGCGACCGGCGAACCACAAGCCCAGCGGAAAAGGGATACCCATCAACAAGGCCAACGGCAGGACTCCGGCTGTAGCGACCACCATCCGACCTCCGGTTGGGGCAGCCAGAAATACCCCGCTCACCCACGGCCAAACCATCAGCCAAACCACCACCAGCGCCACAATCACCAGCAGTACGCCGATGAGCCGGCCCGGTTTCGCTGCGTCGGGCCAGCGCCCGGCCCAGCCGCTACCGATCCCGCCGCCGATGAGCAGCACCCCCAGGATCGTGGTCACAGCCGGCGTCGGATGACCCAGAAAGAGGCGGGTCTGCTGGATCAGCGCCATCTCGACCATCATAAAGCCCGCGCCCAACGCTGCAAAATAAATGGGCATCCATCGCGCGGTTTTGTCACCGTCTGCGCCATCAAACCACCCCACACGCCAACCAACAAACCAGCCAACCAACAAACCAACCAACAATCCCCCCATTCCCCACAACAGCGGCCGCAACCGCTGCGGTACGCCACGTTCGAACTGGTAGAAGAACGGGCGATCGTCGGTGGTCGGCGCGATGTCGGAGGCAGATGCAGCGATTAGATCGGCCAGAGACGTTTGGCCATTCATCACTCCGGCCAGTGCGGGCGAGGCCGTCACGCCCGGCACAAAGAGCGGCGTAAATCCCACTCGACTGGCGACATCGGCGTAAGCCTGGGCATCGCCGGGCGCGAACGGCTCAGCCTGTATGATCAGCAACGGGACCGGCGGATCGGCGTTGGGATCGAGGAAGACGGCCAGGTGAGCCATCGCCTCGGCTTCGGAGATACCGCGCGTTTGGCGTAAAGCCGTGGCGGCGGTCACCAGCGCCCTGGTTAGGGTTAGCTCATCGTACAGCTTGAGGGCAATCTGGCCGCTGGACTGAAGGTGGGCCAGATAGTCGCTGAAGGCTTCGACGGTGTAGATGGTGTTTTCGGTCAGGGCGTAGCCGTTGCGCTCGGCGGCCAGGGTGACCACCTGCGACAGATAGATCAGGTCGTAGCGACGATCCTCGCGGCGCAGCACGCTGCGACCTTCATCGACCAGCACTCGTACGCCCGGTTGGTGGTAGAGGTCGCCGTGATAAGCCGCCAGTTCGTTCACCAGGCCAACACTGGCCGGGTTGATCTCCACGGCGGTCACCTCCTGCGCCCGACCGTTCAAGGCGAACCACACATCCAGCCCGCCGCCCGGTCCCACCACCAGCACCTGCTCCGGCTGAGTGGTGGCAAAGGGAAAGAAGCCGATATCGGTCCGCAGCAGGTTGAGGTCGCCCGCCGGCGGCATGACCGAACCGGCCGCACCGTCGAGGTATAGCTCGTAGGGCCGGCCCTGACCGGGATCGACCAGGTCGGTCCGGGCGAAGGAGTCCCAGGTGGTGCGAATGATCGCGCCGCCGCCGGCCAAGCTCTCGGTGATGGGCTTGGCCGAGGCGAGCGCCGCCATATCGATTTCCAGCCAGCGAGTCGCCGGGAGGGTGTTGGTGATGAGAGCGACGGCGGCCAACCCGCACAGCAGCCAAGCAGCCAAACGGTTCCGGCGTGGCGGCTGTTCAGGCTGCTCCGGTTCAGACGCGGATAAGAGTACTCGGTCACGTTGGGCCGAGTTGGCGCTGTAATCGACAATCAGCGCGGCCAGCCCAAACAGGGCGCTGACCAAGAAGAGCGTGTTGAGGCCGCCCAGGACATTCATCACGGGGATGGCCCCAATAGCCCCCACGCCCGCGCCCAGCAGGTCGGCCCGGTATAGGCGGGGGCTGGCCGCCGGCGCGGCGCTAAAGATGGTCGCCAGGGCCAGGCCGATGAATAAGTAGGGCAGCAGCACCAAGGCCAGTAAGACCCCGTTTAAATTGATTGATGCCGTCCAGACAGCAACCAAGAGCAGCAGTATCACCGCATAGCCGGCCAGCGTCAGGTAGAGCGTAACGTGTGTGAGCTGTCGCCAGGCGGGTCGCACCGTCGCCAGGGCCGCGCCCAAGCCGAGGCCAAGAATGGCGATGGAGATGACGGCGAAGACGTAGGGCGGAAAGAAAAGGGTTGAGAAGAAGCGGGTCAGGGCGATTTCAAGCATAAGGCCGCCGCCGGAGAGTAAGGCCAGGGTGATGGAGTAGGGAGTAAGGGGCCGGGGGCCGGGGGTTGGGGGTCGGTGGTCGGCGGTCGGTGGTCGGGAGTCGGAGTCGGTGGAGGGTTCTGGCCGGGAAGGGGTTCGCCAGCCGGGGTTGCGCTGGCGGTAGAGACCGCTGGTGGGTGGGTCATCTCACGTTTTTAAGGCGGGGTCGAGGGCGTCGCGCAGGCCATCGCCCAGCAGGTTGAAGCCCAGGACGGTCAGCATAATCGCCAGCCCCGGAAAGATGGCCAACCAGACCGACTGCTGGAAATAAGCCCGGCCTTCCGACAGCATGCGCCCCCAACTGGGGTCGGGCGGCTGGGTGCCCAGGCCGAAGAAGCTCAGCGCCGCCTCAGCCAGGATGGCGAAGGAGAGACTGAGAGTAATCTCGACGATAATCGGCGAGAGGATGTTGGGCAGGATATGGCGGGTCATAATCCGACCGTCGGTTGAGCCGATGGAGCGGGCCGCCTCGATATAGACTTCCTCGCGCACGGACAAGACCGAACCGCGAGTAATCCGGGCAAAGATGGGGATGTACACAATCCCAATGGCGATCATCGCGTTGCCGACGCCGCGCCCCAGAGCGGCCATAATGGCAATCGCCAGCAGGATGGCCGGAAAGGCGAAGATGATGTCCATCGCCCGCATGATGACCTCGTCGGTCAGGCGGCCAACGTAGCCGGCCAGCAGGCCCAACGCGCTGCCGACCGTGGCCGACAAGCCCACCGCGATAATGCCGACCATCAGCGATACCCGCGCCCCGACCATGACCCGGCTGAGGATATCGCGGCCAAAGTCGTCGGTGCCGAAGGGATGCTCGAGCGACGGCGGCGCGAAGCGGTTGGCCATGTCGATGTCGTTGGGATCGTAAGGGGCTAACAGCGGGCCGAAGATAGCGGTCAGGATGAGGACGCAGACGAGAATGGCGCTAAAGATGCTAAGCGGCTGTTGGCGCAGCCGGCGCAAGGCGTCGAGCCACAAGCTCTCGGCCTGAGGTGGGGCTTGTTTTTGGAGGGGTAAGCTGTTGGCAACGTGTTCGGTCATTAGGCGTACTCGATGCGGGGGTCGATAAAGGCGTACAGTAAATCGGTGCCGAGGTTGACCAGCGCCAGTAAGGTCGCGATGGTGAAGACCGCGCCTTGCAACAGCGGGTAATCGCGGTCCAGCACGGCTTCGAGGGTCAGGCGGCCCAGGCCGGGCCAGGAAAAGACCACTTCGACCACGACGACCGCGCTCAAGAGGGCGGTCAACTGTAAGCCCAGAATGGTAATAATGGGAATCAGGGCGTTGCGCAGGGCGTGACGATTGACGACGAGCGCCTCGCGCAGCCCTTTGGCGCGGGCGGTGCGGATGTAATCTTGGTGCAGTACTTCCAGCATCGCGCTGCGATTAAAGCGAGTCTGGATCGAGCCGCTGATGATGCCGACCGTCAAGGCCGGTAAAATGAGATGCCGAAACCAATCGACCGGGTCTTGGCTGAAGGGCGTGTAGCCCTGCGACGGCAGCCAGCCTAAGGTTAGTGAAAAGAGTAACACTAACAAAATCCCCAACCAGAAGTCGGGGATCGACACCCCGATCTGGCTCAAGATAGACGTGGTCGTATCGAGCGGACTGTGCGGCTTCAGCGCCGACATGATGCCCGCCGGCAGGCCAATCAGCAAGCCGACGATCAACCCGGCGGTGGCCAGCACCAGTGTCGCCGGGAGCCGCTGGAGAATCTGTTCCAACACAGGCTGGCCGGTGACCAGGCTGTTGCCCAAGTCGCCCTGAGCCAGCTCGCTTAACCAGGAGCCGTACTGCTCCCAGATGGGCCGGTTCAGCCCCAATCGCTCGCGCAGAGCTGCCACGTTTTCCTCGGAAGCCGCCACCCCCAGCACCACGCGGGCCGGGTCGCCCGGCACCAGTTGGATGATCATAAAGACCACAAAGGTGATGCCGAAGATGACGATGAGGGTTGAGAATAGTCTTTGTAGGATGTAGCCGGTGTTCATTGAGCCATCCAAAAAGAGATTGGGAGATTAGAGATTAGGAGATTGGGAGATTAAAAATCCCCAATCTCCATCGTCAGCCAGCGTAGGTTGGGTCGAGGAACGAGACCCAACGCCCTACCGGTATGCGTCGGGTTTCGTTCCTCAACCCGACCTACTATTGCATGTCCTGACAAAGCAAGCTTTGTCGCTCCGGGTGAACTATACTACTCTTCGGCCGACTGGTCCAGCCAAACGGTCCAGAAGTTGTTGGCCTGGTCGGAACGGGTGACGAAGCCTTTGACTTGCGGTGAGTAGGCCCGGATTTCCAACTTATTGTACATGTAGATGTAGGGCGCGTCATCGACCAGGATTTGGTTGAGGTCCTGGTAGATTTGGTAGCGCTCGTCAAAGTCGCTGGTGGAGCGGGCTTCGGTGACCAACTCATCGAACTCAGGGTTGTCGTAGCCGGTGAAGTTGAAGACTTGGTCTGATTTGTGCTGGAGGTAGTAGTATTGGTCGGCGTCGATCAGGCCATTCCAGTTACAGATGTAAGCATCATAGTTGAAGTTGCCTTCCAACTCCAGCCATTGGCTCCACTCCGGCGCGTTGATGGAAGCGGTGATGCCGATAGCCGCCAACTGCTGTTGGATAACCTGCGCGGCGCGGACGGTTTCGCCGTACTGCACAGTGGGCAGCAGTTCCATCTCAAAGCCATCGGGGTAGCCGGCTTCGGCCAGCAGTTCTTTGGCCCGCTCGATATCCTGGCCGTAGGGGGCGTAATCAAAATACCAGGGGCTGCCGGGGCCAGTTGGGCCTTCGATGGTTTCAGCCAGGCCAAAGTAGCCGGCTGCGGCGATCTCCTCGCGGTCGAGGGCCAGGGCGATAGCCTGGCGAACGCGCACGTCGGTAAACGGTTCGCGGGTCAGGTTGATGCCCATGTAATCGTAGGATAACTGCGGCGCGGTCGAAACAACCACATCGGGATTAGCTTCGAGGCTTTCATAGTTTTGCGGCGCGATAGACAGCACCCAATCGACATCGCCGCTCAGTAGGGCCGTCTCGCGCACGGTGTCATCGGGAATGGGGGTAATTTCAATGGCATCCAGGTAGGGCAAGCCTTCCTGCCAGTAATTCTCGTTCTTGGTCAACACCATGCGGGTGGTTCCTTCCACTTCGGAAATTTGGAAGGGACCGGTACCGATGGGTTCGACAATGATACCGTCTTCGTTCACGCTTTCCTTGGCCACGATCCCGGTCGATTTATCAAAACCAATCGATTGGGGGAAGATGCCAAACGGTTCGGGGTGAGTGATGGCCACGGTGTAGTCATCGATGACCTCAATTTGAGTTTCGGGCGGGCCAACGCGGGCGGCATTACCCGCGCCGGTAGCCGGATCAATTAGCCGCTCGAAACTCCACTTCACATCTTCAGCGGTCATCTCACGCCCATTGGTGAACATCACGCCTTCGCGCAGATGGAACGTCCAGGTCAAACCGTCTTCCGACTGCTCCCACGACTCGGCCAGCCAGGGGACCAGGTTCAGGTTGTTATCATAGAAGGTCAACCCTTCCAGGACATTGTTGAGAATTTGGTAACTGGAGTAAGAACTGACGGTGTGCGGGTCAAGGCCGGCCCACTCGTTTTGGAAGGCGACTTTCAGCGTGCCGCCGGGCTGCGCCTCATCCGCCGAAATATCGGTACCGATTTCAGCCAGCGAGGCTTGAGCCGCTTCCGAGGCGGGAATGCAAAGCACCTGTCCAACTTCGATGACATCGGCGTTGCGAATGGCGTCGAAGCTTTCATCGGCATTAGCTGCCGCGTTGGTGGCATCGACAATGGCCGGGTAAGCCAGCACGTCGCCTAAAAAGCGATCAGCGATGCGCGACAGCCAGTCATCGGCCTGCACTGTGTAGGTGCTGTCGCAGTCGGCCTGCGCGTAGGCGGGGATAGCCACTGAGTTACCGACCAAACCGGCCATAACCAGGGCTACCACAATAAGTGAAAAATACTTTTTGACCACAAGTTCCTCCTCATTTATTAAACTGTTTAATACGGATCAGATTACTTTCCCATTTTTGATGGAAAACCAATTGCGTAGTGCGTATTTTGGGTTGAATACAGTGCTACGCATTACGCACTACGTTCTACGTGCTATCCTTCTATTGATGACGAGAGCCGATCATACTCGTCTAAATCCCAATCTTGGCCGGCGCTGCTGCGGGTGGGGTAGAGGGCGCGAAAGGGAAAGAGTTCCTGTTTAGCGAGTTCGAAAATGCGGCGGAGTTCGATGAGGGGGGTGGGGTGTTCGTCAACCCGCAGATCGACATATTTCCAGGCTTCGGTGTGAACTACCTGCAGGTGAGCAGCCTGCCTGCCCCGGCGATCGCCGCCGGCCTGTTGCCCGGCTTCTAAGGCGCGTAGTAGTCGCTCTGCTAACTCCTCCTCGGTTGATTGCTCAAAAGCCGCGGCCATCGCTTGGATGACCGTTTCGCCGGTCAGGATGTTGCCGGCGGCGGCGTAATTTTCGCCTTGCACATGGCCGCACCAGGCGTCGGTTTCGGAGCCGGTAAAAGCGGCGGTCCGGCCCTGGTGGTCGATAATGATGAGCTGGCGTTTTTCGCGGCCGGGGTCTTGCTGCAGCAGCAACTCTAAAGCCTGGGGAGCCTCAAATCCCCGTTGCAGTAGGCTCAGGCCGTCGATGCCCAAGTAGGGGTTGCCGTACGCCTGGGTCGAAATGGCTCCCGTGCCGGCCTGGGTGTGGCTGCACACTGCCCCCACGGCCAGATATTTACTGGCCACGCCGACGCCCAGCATCCGGGTGCGCGGGCAGCGGCCAACGATTGAAAAAGTACTTATAGGGGGCGGCAATCGATTCATTTGATAATGGATAATTGACAATTGATAATGGGTGAAATGGGATAGGATGTAACTGACTGGCAACAAATCGAAGCCCAATGCGGGTTGGTGGCGGCGCGGACATTGGGCTGAGGCTCTGATCGGCCAGAGCCTGGTCACATTTTATCCCTCATTATAGTGACGGGGCATTAAAGGGGCGTCAAAAGAGCGTTAAAAGTGTGGTGATATAGAGGAGTAGGATAGTCTCACTTGAGAGAAAATCGTGTTTTACCCTCACCCCGTCGCTGGCGCGACTATCGTCGGTTGGAGGGGATTGTCGCTGGTGTGGCTTCGTTGGCTAAATAATCATTCAGCAAAATCTATCGTTAGGTTTCGCAGATTGATGATTGCGCCTGCCTGTCTCAAAAATCCATCCCTAAAATCCCGTTGATGTCAAAACCGTAATCCATGCCGCCAATCTCGACATCAAACTGGGATAAACTGAGTTCAGCAATCTGGATACGCTCAATTGTACGAGTAAATACAACTTCGGTTCCACCTACGCCACGAATGGTAAAGAGAATGTCTTCTGGTGACGGGACAATATGAACCAACGCCATCATGTCCGCTGAAAAGATCGTGGTAGCCGACCCCGTATCGACAAGAACATTGGAAATGGTCACGGTTTCTCCCTGGTGGTTCACCATAACTGTAGCAAAGGGAAGATCATTTTTCAGCGCTAACTGCATCGCTCCCGCTCCGAATACCAATCCAGCGCCGTTCTTGGATATTTAATTGGTCCCGACTGGTGTGAACAAAGTAAAATTCACGATGTGGGAATTGCTGATGAAGTCGACGATAAGTTTGCATCGCAGCCTGACCGTCTGCACACATTTCAATCACGGCAATGCGGTCAAGTCGGCGTTGATTATCAGTGGTTGTGTGGGCTTCTAGGGCTTCTATAACCAGCCATTGAGCCGGATAACGTTGACGTACGTCTTGCCAAATCATTTCCTGAGCCTCTTATCACGCTGCAAAGTTTGAGATAGCGAACCAGTATGATTCTATATTGGAACGGGTATTTTGTAAAACAAGCCTTGACCCGTCATTGTTACACGGCCACCTTAAAATTGGAGATGGGGATGTTTACTGCTGGAGATAAGTTGCCAACGACTCTTCCGTACGCTCCAACTCGTCTTGAGCGCCAACCTGCTGGAGGAGGTCGATGCTTTGTTGGTAATAGGCGGCGGGGTCGTTCAGGTGGAGTTGAGGGCAGGCGGCGGCGATTTCGGCCAGAAGCCGGAGGGTCGCCCCCAGGTCTTCATCGCTGCCGAGCGCAGTGGCTAGCTTGTGGGCCTGCCGGGCATGGGTTAGGGCCGGTGACCACTGGCGGCTTTGGGCCAGGACGTTGCCCATTGTCCGATGGATTTTGACGGTAATCCAATCGGTATGGGAGTTGGTGCTGAGGGTTAGGCCCCGTTCCAAGAATGTCTGGGCCTGGGCCAGGTCGCCGCTGAAGGCGTAGGTCCGGCCGATGTTGGAGTAGATTAGGGCGATGCCTTCGACCTGACCGAGTGCTTCATAGATGGTCAGGGCGGCTTGAAAGGCCTCGATGGCTTCCTGGTAGTAAGCCTGAGTACGCAGCACAAAGCCGATGTTGTTGTAGACGCCGGCCACACCCAACCGGTCCCCGGCCTGATGATAAGCCAGCAGCGCTTCGTCGTACAGCGCGCGGGCGTGGTCGTAGTCGGCGGTGCGGTAGACGGCGATGCCCAAGTGACGCAAACCGGGAGCGCGCAGGGCAGCCTCACCGGCCTCCGTCGCCAGATCGAGCGCTTTTTGGGCGTGCGCTCCAACACCGTCGTAATCGCTGCGTAGGTAGGCTAGAAAGCTGAGCAGGTTGTGAATGGCGGCTTGCTCGTCCAATCGTCTCCGCGACTCGGCTCGAGCCAGGGCGGCGCGAAAGGTTTGCTCGGCTTCGCGATATTGGCCGATGCGCTGCCGGATCAGGCCGCGCTGGCGGTCAATCAGCCCCGGCACATCGAGCGGTAGCGCCGGGGAGACGTGAACTTGTTGAAACGGCGTCACCTTGGGAATGGCTTCGGGCGACAGTTCCGAGTCGGCCGTCCCCGGCAGCGACTCGACGCGGTCATACCAACGTAGAGCGTCTTCGTCGGCGTACAGTTCAACCGCCTGACGGGCGGCGCGCAGGCCGTAGTTACGGGCGCGGGGATAATCGCCGCCCATTTCGAAGTGGTGGCAGAGCAGGCCAAAATCGTTCGACAGCGTAGCTTCCAGCGCGGCGGCAATTTGCAAATGGAGATGGCGGCGGCGGCTGCGGGTCAGGCTGTCAAGTAAAACGGTTCTAATTTTGTCGTGGGTGAAGTCATAGGTTTGTTCATGTTCGGCGATAAGATTGGCGGCCAATGCTTCATCGAGTACCTGCAAAATTGCCTCCGGTGGTAGGTCGCTAATTTGGCGCAGTAGGCCGTCGGTGAAAACGCGGCCGATGACCGCCGCTGCGGCCAGGACTTGGGTGGTAGGTTGGCTCAACTGCCCCAGTCGGTTTTGGATGACCATCTGGACGGTTTGAGGTACAGGCCAATCGTCATCGGTGGGTAGATGGCGGCCGAGCATTTGCAGAAATTCGGTGATGAAGAGGGGATTGCCTTCGGTTTCGGTCAGCAGGCGTTTGACAAAGGCTTCCAGCGGCATCGACCGGCTGAGCGTAATCGATTGGGCCAGCGCCACTACGGCGGCAGACGGCAGGCGATCCAGGGTGATGTGGTGCAAGATATGCTCCCGCTCCAACAAGGTTTTGAACGGTAGCCAGCCGGGTAGGCTGTGGGTGACCAACTGTGTGCCCACCATCAACAGCGGCAACTGACGGCTTTGTTGGGGCTGTAAAATGTACCGTAATACGGTCAGGCTGGCCTGGTCGAGCCACTGCCAATCGTCGATGAAGAGACACACAGGCTGGTGACGACATAAGGCTTCAAGCCAATGATAAATGGCCTGGACGATACGCCCTCGGGCCAGTTCCGGATCGGCCGTTGGGGCCAGTTCCAGGTCGGGCCGCCGGAGACGGATTTCCGGCGCCAGGTGGGCCAGCTCGGTTAACCAGACGTCAGGTAGGTTGAGCTGCGCCGGCGGCAGTTGTTTGAGCGTGAGCCGGATCAGATCGATCCAAGGTTGGAAGGGAATGGTCTGATCGGCTTCAAAGCAGCGGGTGGTTAAAACTGTGGTTTGAGAGAGTGTGACCAGCCACTCTTTGACCAGTCGCGTTTTGCCGATGCCCGGTTCGCCCTCGATCATAACCAGCCGGGCCGGGCCGTTGGGCAATAGGGCCTGGTGAAGCTGAGCGAGCGCCGCCATTTCGGGCTCGCGGCCTACAAACGGGTACAACCCTTGGGGGGGCGACGGCTCAACCACAGGCATAGCCGCCGGCGGCGCGTCGCCGGCCTGGAGAATTTCCAGATGGAGGGTCTGGGTGGCCGGGTCGGGGTCAACGCCCAACTCTTCGACCAGGCGGGTGCGTAAGATTTCATATTGGCGCAGCGCCGCCGCGCGATGGCCGGTTTGGACGTAGAGGCGCATCATCTGCTGGTGGCCGGCCTCGTGCAGGGGATCGAAGCTGAGCAGCTTTTCGAGCGTTTGGCGGGCCTCGGTCAGGTGATGGCCGGCGATGTAATGGCGAGCCAACGTGAACAACCCTTGGCGGTATAAGGCTTCCAGTTGGCGGCGCTGATCGGCCACCCACTCGTCAAAATCGGGCGTATTGGGCAGTTGGAGTCCGTCCAAAAACAGCCCTCGCCACAAGGCCAATGCCGCCACCAAGGTGTCATTCGGCTGAGTCGGCTGCTCGATGGCCGTTCGAAAGTGAGGTAGGTCGATCTGCACCACTGCGCTGTCGAGACCGATGGTGTCGCGCTCGATGATGAGCGGATCGAGCGGCTTCAGCCCGCGCCGGATGGTGTAGATGGCATTCCGCAGGCTGTTACGGGCCTGGGCCTCGGTGCTTTGACTCCACAGTAAGGCCGCCAGCGCCGCCCGGCTGTGAACCTGACCGGTGACGGCCAAGTAGTAGAGCAGCGCCTCGGCCTTGGCGTAGGCCAGCCGCACCGGCTGCGCGGCCACCGTCAAACGAGGTACACCCAGCAGCGACAGGGAAACTGGGGCCGGCGTTTCGAACTTTTGACGCACTTTTAACGGCTCTTTAACCATGAAGGGATAATACCATGCCTGATTTGAATCATCCAAAAGTGACGGGAGGGGTCAAAGGCTTACAATGTCCGATCACACGCGTGATCGGTTGTGTCCGAGCATGGAAAGGTTCGATCACACGCGTGATCGGTTGTGTCCGAAACATGGAAAGGTTCGATCACACGCGTGATCGGTTGTGTCTGAGCATGGAAAGGTTCGATCACGCGTGATCGGTTGTGTCCGAAATGGAAAGGTTCGATCACACGCGTGATCGGTTGTGTCCGAACATGGAAAGGTTCGATCACACGCGTGATCGGTTGTGTCCGGAGCATGGAAAGGTTCGATCACACGCGTGATCGGTTGTGTCCGAGCATGGAAAGGTTCGATCACACGCGTGATCGGTTGTGTCCGAGCATGGAAAGGTTCGATCACACGCGTGATCGGTTGTGTCTGAGCATGGAAAGGTCTGATCACGCACGTGATCATGTGTGTCTGAGTATGGAAGGGGTCGCTATTTGGTCGGCTAAAGGCGCGACTCTATGATACTAACTTAATGACATTGAGTTGACTAATTACGGCTGGCCGACTAGGCTTAATTTAGAGGGCGCTGTGGTTCTAAACGCTCCCGAATAAACCGTAGGGAAGGAGTATTTCAACATTATGGAACAGATAAAAACACCCGAATGGGTTAAACACGCCGTTTTCTATCAAATCTTTCCGGATCGCTTTGCGCGCAGCCCGCGCACGCAACATCCACCTAACGTAAAGTTTAAGCCGTGGGGCAGCCCGCCGGAGGAGCAAGGCTTTCAGGGGGGAGACTTGCGTGGTATTGTGGATAAGTTGGACTACATCCAGGAGTTAGGTGTCTCCGCCATTTATCTCAACCCCATTTTTTCTTCGGCATCGAACCATCGCTATCACACCTTCGATTATTTTCAGGTCGATCCGCTGCTGGGCGGCGACGCGGCGCTGCGCGACCTGCTCGACGCGGCGCACCGGCGCAATATGCGGGTGGTGCTGGACGGCGTTTTCAATCACGCCAGCCGAGGGTTTTGGCCGTTTCACCATATTTTAGAAAACGGGGCGGACTCGCCCTATATCGATTGGTTCATCATCCACGATTGGCCGCTGCAACCTTACCCCAAAAACAAAAAAGAAAATCATAACTATTCGGCCTGGTGGGATTTACCGGCGCTGCCGAAGCTCAACACCGATAATCCGGCGGTGCAGGCCTATATTTTTGATGTGGCTCGTTATTGGCTGGAGTTTGGCATCGACGGCTGGCGGCTCGATGTGCCGGCGGAGATCGACGATGATGAGTTTTGGCGCGAGTTTCGGCGGGTGGTCAAAGGCGTCAACCCGGAAGCCTATATCTGCGGCGAAATTTGGCGTCCGGCCGAGCGCTGGCTTCAGGGTGACATGTACGACGCGGTGATGAACTATGTGGTCACCGGGCCGATGTACAGCTTTTTCGCGGCCAAGACGGTGCGCGATTACAAAAAGACTCATATTGAGTTGGCCCCGCTGGCGGCGGATCGGTTTGCCCATAAGATCGACCGGATGTTTGGACTGTATAATTCGGAAATCAATTTTGCTCAACTCAATATGCTCGATAGTCACGATATGGCCCGCGCGTTGTGGGTAGCCGGCGATGATAAAAGTGCGCTGCGGTTGTGCGTACTGTTTATGATGACCATTCCGGGCGCGCCATGTATTTATTACGGCGATGAAATTGGCATGACCGGGGCTGACGACCCTTACTGCCGGGAGGCCTTTCCCTGGGACGACGAATCACGCTGGGATCATGAGCTACTAAATTTCTACCGACAGGCGACCCGCTTGCGCCATCGCAATCCGGTGCTGCGAACTGGGTCATTCGAGACGCTGCACACCGAGGGTGAGACGTATGCCTTCCGCCGCCAGCTTAACGATCAATTGGCCGTGGTTATTTTCAATACGGCCACAGCGCCTCGGCAGATGTCGATCCACGTGCCGGACGCAGAAACCGCCTCGCTGTCTCAAGTGTGGCCGGCCGTCGATGATGTTTCGTATCGGCTTGAGGGTGAGCGGCTGGACGTGACCGTACCGGCTCGTGAAGCGCTAGTTCTGGTGAGCGCTGCCGATTAAACACAAAAAGCCCCATCCGATTATCGGATGGGGCTTTGTTCTATTGTTGTAAATTTAAACAGCAACCGACGGTACAGAATGAGAGTGGGCGCGCACCATCAGGATAGGTACATGCGTTTCGTGCAGAACCGCCTCGGCGACGCTACCGTAAATTAGACGCTGTAATCCGGTACGGCCGTGAGTGGCCATGACAATTAAATCGACATTATGCCGGTTGGCGTAGTCTAGAATGGTTTCGGCTGCCGCCCCCATTTCAACTTCGGGGTGAACTTCGATTGCTCGCGGTAATTTAGTGATTAACCCGCTCAAATATTTCAGGGTCTTAATCCGCTCCGTCTCCCACTGCTGGTCGATAAATATCGGGTGATCGGTGCCGGCGCCAATCACTTCCTCGATAGGGGAGGCCACATGAAGCAGCGTTATTTTGGCCTGATTAAGTTCGGCCAATTGGCAGGCATCAGCCAGGGCCAACTCAGCCAGCTTTGAGCCGTCCAGCGGCACGAGAATGTGTCGGTAATTTTTAGCCATCATTGGTCTCCTTATGTGCGTATCTCTTCTTCGAGTCGCAAAATTTAATTAATGTTCAGTAGACCACAGTTTCCTGAGCAGGCGCAATGGTACCGAAGCTGCGTCCTGAACTTGGCGAAGGGGGGGCATTGCGGTCAACTGAATATTCATAGTACATTACCTTCTATCACTTTAAAACAAATACTCTCCAAACGCATCGGGCATTTGGAGAGTTTACTCCCTAGATCAGTAGCCAGTTTTTGGGTGGTTGAGACACCTAGTCAGATGACCCAGCGCCGGTTACCTGTGTGCAACAGCGTCATTCACCCCCTCGATTGTAGTGAATTTCAGTTGGGCATTGCGCCGTGCCCCTACTTTAATTGTAACATGGTCATTCTCAGCCGCGAGCCGACCACATTGACCATGCGCTTCATCAGGTCGTAACCAAAGCCGCAGTCTTGCTCGGCCAGTTCTTTGAGACGGCTGCCGTTTAGATGAATCGTTTCCGTGGGGGTGACAGCCAGGGCGTTAAAGTGCCATACATGGGGTTCAACCAGCCACGACCAGCCTAATACCTCGCCATCGGTGAGGTATTGGATATTGGTTGGTCCTCGTCCGGCAATAAAGGTGTCCAAGGCTACGCGGCCGGACCGGATCAAGAAGAAGTCATCGGCAGGCCCTTTTTCTTTGACTAAGTAATCGCCGGATTTGAAGGCCGCTATCGAAGCGCATTCTTCATAATATTGAAGGTACTCAGGCTTAATATGGCTGAGAAAGGGATGTTCCTGTAAGGTTTGGGCTACGGTTTGCAAAATGTCCTCCTTGCAGTTGGCCGCATTGCGGATTGGGGCCTCAATGCCGCTTGATTTTGTGGTAGACTTATTGTTCGCCTTGTGCTCAATTAAGGCGTTGACCAAATTCACTTATGTGGCTGCGGTATATCCACGCCGCTGATCCAGCAGCCAGGCCACCCAGCTTTCGACTCCGGCTCCGGTCCGACCGGATACCACAAACAGCGGTGCGTCTTGATTGACCGCTTTTAATCCCCGTTTAAAAAATTCCAGATCGAACTCAAAGACCTCCAGAATATCGGCCTTGGTCAGGATAACGACATCGGCGGTGGCGAAGATGCCGGGATATTTATACGGTTTGTCGTGGCCTTCGGCCGTGCTGGAAACGACGATCGACAGGGCCGAGCCGAGTTTAAAATTAGAGGGACAAACCAGATTGCCCACGTTTTCAATAAAGAGCAGATCGATATCGCTCAGCGCGAAATGAGGTAGCGAGTTGCGGACCATCGGCGCGTCGAGATGACAACCGCCGCCGGTATTGATCTGGATAACCGGCACACCCCGTTGTGAAATGGTATCGGCGTCAATTGTCGAGGCCAGATCGCCCTCGATAACGGCGGGCCGGATATCGGCCGGTAGCCGGTCGATGGTTGCCAGGATAAAGGTGGTTTTCCCCGCGCCCGGCGCGGCCATCAGGTTGAGGGCGAAAACACCATTCTCGCGAAAGGTTTGTGCGTTTTCGGCCGCGATTTGGTCGTTGCCGGTTAAAATCTGTTTAACCACGGGTATCTTCATCATCCACCTCGATGCTTTCTATAAAAAATTCTTTGCCGCCGCTGATCTGCAAAAACGCACTGTCACATTGCGGGCAAAACGGATCGAGCGGCGGGGTAATCGGATATTCATGCCCACATTCTAGGCATTTGGCTGCTGCTGCTTCACGTCGGAAATTGAGTTTGGCCCCTGCCGCCGGTGTACCTTCGCTCAGCGCGTCGAAATAAAACTGAACCGAGTCATCGACGATGCTGGTCAAATCGCCGATAACCAGATTGATCGCCGTGATACGGTAGCCGCCATGTTGCTCGGCAGTCTCCAAAGCCACTGATAGTATTCCTTGCGTGACAGGCAGTTCGTGCATTGTAAAGGCATTATACCCTTGCCTAGACGGGAAAGCTAAATACGACCACCGATGGCAGACCGCCGACCGCCTTAAGCTTTTAACTAACCTAAAATTCCACAAGCTCCATAAACTCCACAAACTCCATAAACTCCACAAACTCGTCTCTTGACTTCCGTCGTCTCCGAGCCTATATTGCCAGTATATAAATATATCTCTGAACGCCCAGTAGGGAGGGACGTTTAGTCCAAAAATAAAAGTATGGGAGCGACCAAGCTTGCTTTGTCATAATCAAAGTAAACTTTGATGCTCCAGACAGGTATGTTTACAGGAGATAAACCATGTCATCGTTAGTAAAAACCCATCACCAACTTGAGACACTCGATATCGTTTTGGACGGCTTGATGCGCCGTTATCAAGAGCGCGTGCCGGATGTGGCCGCCATTATCCGGGCGATGGTTGACGCCGGCCTCATCCGTTCCGGCGAAGAGATCGAAAATGACCACATCGCCTTTCGGACGATGGGCGTGCCGCATTTGGGCATCGCTTCGCTGGAGAAGGTTTTTTTACACTACGGCTATCAACGGCGCGACCGCTACAACTTCGCCCTCAAAAAATTGAACGCCTACTGGTACGCCCCGCCGCAGCCGAACTATCCCCGCATCTTTATTAGCGAACTGCGCGTACCTGAGCTTTCAACCGAAACGCAGCGGATCATCCGCGCCTACACCGATGAGGTCCAGACGGACCCGGTCGATGCGTTGAACCTCGATGACGGCCATGCGGTCGATGCCTTTCTGCACGCGCCCCTCTGGCGCACACCGACTTGGTCGGAATATCAGCGCCTCGGCCAGGAGAGCGAATACGCGGCCTGGGTCATCTACAACCGCTACTATCTCAACCATTTCACCATTAGCGTTCATAACTTGCCCAACGGCTATAACACCATTGCCCAATTCAATGATTTTCTGGAGGCCAACGGCTTTAAACTGAACGACTCCGGCGGCAAGGCTAAAGTCAGCGATGACGGCCACCTAATCCAAAGCTCCACCGTGGCCGAGATGGTCGATGCCCAGTTTGCCGATGGGCAGGGCGGCTTGGAGACGCACCGTATCTCCGGCTCCTATGTCGAATTCGCCGAGCGGCGGGTGCTGCCGGAATTCGCCCATCTGCCGCAAGACCAGATCCGGCGCGAACATCGCCGCGACGGTTTCGAGGCCGCCAACGCCGACAAGATATTCGAGAGTACTTACAGCCACCAAACCCAAAAACGGAATTGATCAACGATCAGTACGACGCCAAGAATAAGTGGTTAGTTGGATGGTTTGATAGTTGGCTAACAACCTAACCAACCAACTATTTCCAAGGAGTTACTAATGACCCAAAAAGTTGCTATTATCACTGCCGCCGGTCGAGGGATGGGCGCGGCCATTGCCAAAGAACTCGCCGCCAATGAATATGCCGTGGCCTTGATGTCGCCGTCCGGGGCGGCGGAAGCGCTGGCTCAGTCACTCGATGGGCTAGGGCTAACCGGTTCGGTCACCCGCGCCGAAGATTTGCAAAGGCTGGTCGATCAAACATTAGAGCGTTATGGCCGCATCGACGCGGTGGTCAACCACACCGGCCACCCACCCAAAGGGCCACTGCTGGCTATCCCCGATGAAGATTGGCACACCGGATTAGACCTGGTGATGCTTAACGTGGTGCGCATGGCCCGCTTGGTCACGCCAATTATGCAAGCACAAGGCGGTGGGGCCATCGTCAACATCTCTACCTACGCCGTGTTCGAGCCGGAAGCAACGTTCCCTGTTTCGGCAGCGATGCGGGCGGCTTTGGCCGGCTTCACCAAACTTTACGCCGACACCTACGCGGCGGACAATATTCGCATGAACAATCTTCTGCCCGGTTTTATCGACA
Source organism: Anaerolineales bacterium (assembly GCA_020634855.1). GTDB lineage: Bacteria > Chloroflexota > Anaerolineae > 4572-78 > J111 > JAGRBY01. The sequence continues at coordinate 510,249 of JACKAU010000006.1, read as the reverse complement.
GCCTGCCGGAAACGGCAGAACGTCGCGCTCGCATTCCGATGGGGCGCTACGGCACGGTTGAGGAAATCGCTCAAACCGCGCTGTTCTTGCTTTCGCCCGGAGCGGGTTATATCACCGGCCAGAATATTCGCGTCGATGGCGGGATCACCCGGTCGGTGTGAGGAGTACCTTAGGTGACAAAGCAATGAGAATGTCACTTGATGTGGAATTTGGGGATCGGGTATTAAGCGGTTAGAGATTGTTAGAAGCGGGTAGCTCAGACGGGTTTGATTTTTCCGCCTGCCAGGTCCGGGTGATTTTTTGATGGATAGCCACGTTTTCCAGATAACTACGGCGAAGGTGGTCGTCTTCGATGCGGTCGGCTCGGTTCTGCAAGACATTGTAGGTGGCATCCAGGACGCCCAACCTCATTAAATTCAGGTGGGGGGCGGTCGCACTGGCGGTATTGAGAACTTGATAGCAGCGCCAATAAACGTGCGGCAGTTCGTTAAAGTAGGTCGTATCGTTGGCCTCAAGCCAGGCCAGAATCTCATCGACTTGAGTCAGAGCTTGCTCACCCTGTTTACGTTGCATGGTGACCCAGGCCAGCTCGGCCAGATCAAAAAGGGCCATATTGTCCTGGCCAAGTTTGCGGCGCAAATGAATCGCTTGGCGGCAGGCTTCGGCGGCTTCCCGTAGATCATTGTTATGGGCCAATATTCGACCAAGCCGGGCCAGGCTGTACCCTTCGCTATAACGATCTTTGATATCACGGGCAATCGCCAGCGCATCACGGCAGTGCGTCTCCGCAATGTCACCGTTGTTGAGATACAGGGTGTTTAGTCCCAGATCGGCCAGGGCCAACGCCAAGATATGGCGATTGCCAAATTCTTGGGCTGTATTGGCCACCTGTTGAAAATAAGCTTGGGCTTCTTGATACAATCCTAAATTTTGCTCCATTAGACCCAGGAAGCGCAGTGGTTCCTGTTCCAAGTGTCGATCGCTGCCGTATTGGTATATTTTGCTCGCGCGTTTGAGGTAGTTTTGCGCCGTGGCATAATCGCCTCGACTGCTGGTAATATAACCTAACTGGCTCAAACATTGGGCTTCGTCTTGTTGACTACCTTCAGCCCGAAAAATAGCCAGCGCTTCTTTATAGTGTTCGCGGGCAATGACGTGTCGCCCTCGCTGGCGGTAGATGTTGCCCAAGAATTGTAAGCTTTGCGCTTCATGATGGGCGTCGCTGTTGGTCCGGGCCTGGGTTAAGGCTTGAACAAATAAGATGTGGGCGATCTTGTGGCGACCTCTATGCCATAAAGCGCTGCCCCACACTAAATAACTCCTGGTTTCATTTGTAGAGTTTTTTAGGTGAATCGCGAGTTTGGCGGCGGCTTGAGAGGCTGATAAGGCCGTTGGATAATCGGCGATAAGATAGGCAAAATAGGCCAGATTAAGAAAAAGTTCGGTTTTAAGGTCAAGCCAATCGAGCGAAAGTAACTCTTGTTCATCAACGCCAGGCTGACTTTGCATTTGTTCAAATAGCTGCTGCGTTACCGGCCAGGAATCTGGCGGGCCGATAAGCATTTCAACCGCATGCCGAAAAACATTAGCCCCTTCCTGAAGCCAATGGCGCATCTTGTATAGGCCAAATAACCCCGTATGGGTTTGCCTTAATGCCACTAGTTTTTTGTTGGCTACTGCCCACTGCCAACTGGTCCGGATATTTTCCACATCCTGTTCTAACTCAATAATGACCTGACGATGGCTGCCCCAAGTGAGTAAATCTTCTCGGTGCCGCAAAAGTGCGGCATAGTAGGCGCAGTGTTTATCTTTGGCAATGTTAAATTCGCCCTTTTGCCGCAGTACTTCCAGACCAAACTGCCGCAGCAGTGGATGAATTTCGTATCGACCGGGCATTGTTTGGCGCAGCATGGATTTATCGACAAGCTTGATCAAATCGACTAATGAACTGCCGGTCACAGTATTGGCCGCATCTGTGCTAAAGCTGCCGGGAAATACAGATAACTGGCTGAACAGATCACGTTCCGGTGCTGCCAGCTTTTCCCAAGCGGAATTGAATAAAGCTCTGAGATTGCGATGGCGTTGGGGGACATCTAATTGTTGGGTGCTGAGTCGATCCAATTTGTTTTGAAGGACGCGGACGAGCTCATCCAGGGTATATTGTCTAACTTGAGCGGCGGCTAATTCAAGCGCTAAGGGCATGCCCTCTGTTAGACGACATAATCGTACCAGGTTGGGTACATTATCCGGTGCGACGTCAAAATCCGGGTTAACTTGTTTAGCCCGTTGGATAAATAGCTGCACAGCGCCGAATGGATTTAACGCATCCGGCAGCACGGGCTGTGTTGAATGTAAATGAGTCAGTTGCAGCAGGGGATAGGATAAACCTCTAACCTCAAAGATCCATTCAGCCTGCAAATTTAGCCTCTCTCGGGAGGTGATGAGCAATTTTAGAGAGGGAGCGGTCTGCAACAGATCGACAAGTAAGCTAGGATCAGGCGTCAAATGTTCAAAGTTATCCAGTATTAACAGCATTTGTTTGGATTGCAAATAGGCGATAAGTTGGGCCTGGGGGGTGAGTTCGCCAGTAAAGGAAAGTTGTAGAACAGAACCAATCGCGGTGGGCAGTAGATCGGTGGTGTTAATGTTGGCCAGAGGAATAAAATAAATCCCATCGGTAAAATCAGACCGATGTTGTTCGGCGGCTTGTAGCGCTAAGCGCGTTTTGCCAATGCCCCCCGGCCCAACTAGGGTCACCAGCCGGCAGGCCGGATTGATTAGATATTCGGCTAACTGGGCCAGATCGGCCTTCCGACCGACAAAAGAGGTCAACTGGGCCGGAAGATGATGACGCAACTCCGGCCTCTGCTCCGGCTTGGCCGGAAGAGAGACTGTTTGCTGCTCGACCGGCGGCCATTGGCCGCTACGAATTTTGTCAAACAGAGCTGTTGTGTCTGGCATCGGCTCGACGGCTAACTCGTTGGCCAAGATACGGCGGCACGTTTCGTAATGCGCCAACGCGGCATTCCGCTGGCCGTCGGCGGCCAGGCAGCGCATTAACCGCCGGTGAGCCGACTCTTGCCAGGGAGCCAGCTCAAGTAACTGCCGGGTGTGTGAAATCGCCGATACATAATCGCCCCCTGTTTCAAAGTGGGTCGATAACTGCTCTTGGATATGGGTGGCTTCACGCCGGTAATGTTCTCGGTTGGTCGTCAGCCATGCTTCAAAGACATCGCTATCCGGTATAACCAAGCCGTTTAGAAAGCTACCCCGGTACAGCAGGCTGGCTTGCTGTAAGGCGTTTATCGTATCGGTGCTAAAAGTATTTGGCGGGTGCGTAATCTGGAGTAACTGAGTAAATCGGATGACGTCGAGCCAACTGTTACTTTCCAGATTAAACTGTAATGACTGGCGCGTAATCAACAGATAAGGCGGATCAATGTGCCGGTCGCCGATAGCCTGGCGCAAGGTAGTTAAAGCCTGGCGCAAATTGTGCAGCGCTGCTCGTTCGGGCTGATCGGGCCAAAGAAGGTTGGCCAGCATCGAACGCGGGTGGACTTGATGCGCCTCAACGGCTAAATAGGCCAACAGGGCCTGCGATTTGGTAGTCACCAAATTAGACACGGATGTTCCGTTTTTGGTGATTTTTAATGGACCAAGTAGGTGAAGGGATAGGTCAAACACGAACCGCCTACTTAAACGTTGTTAAAGACAACGACACTAGAGTTAGCAATTTACTTGATATTTTTAACAACGGACCTTGTTAATAGTCTGTCATGGCCTGAGTTTACGAACCTGAATCGAAGGCCGTGTTGCAGCTTTTGGATTATATACCAGCTACTAAAGATAGTATAGCATAATTATACAAAGAATTCTCCCAAATCTCTCTCATTGATATATCGGATCGTTAAATTGTTGTTTAATTGACGCTCGTTTGACGTTGGTATGGTAGCATAGCGTGGTAGTAACCATCATAGCTAGAGAGACAACAGGTGAACCCGATGAATCTTGTGTTAAGTGTATCTATCATCCTATTAAGCATCAATATTCTTATTATCTCTACAGCTTGGTATGCCACTGCTGTGATCAAACCCAACTTTCCAAATATTTGGAAACGCTTTGTCGTTGATGAAGACCCTTATTACCATAGTAAAAAACTGTAGGGCGCTAACTTCATAATGTGAGTCGTCCCGAATTATTCCGGGAATTTGTCAAAAAAGTTAAGCTCAGCTTGATGATAATCAGGTTGAGCTTTTTTCATGGCCAATTAGGGACAAAAAGCCTACTATAAAATCTCCCGGTTTTGTGTAACATTATAGATACTTGAACAAGACCATGTTATTGATTAACGTAACATCACGGAGAAATAACTTTTGACCCTACCTGAAAATACCATATTAGAAGGGCGGTACCGGATTGAACGGCTGCTCTCTCAGGGAGGGATGGGGACAATTTACCGAGGCTTTGATACAAAGCTTCAAATAGCAGTGGCGATTAAGGAAAACGTTTTTCAAACTTCGCAAGCTGTTCAACAGTTTGAACAGGAAGCTCTTATCCTGGCGCGACTGCAACATCCAAATTTGCCACGCGTAAGCGATCATTTTAGCTTCGATCATAAACAGTATCTGGTGATGGATTTTATCGAAGGGCGTGATCTGTGGGATCTCGTCGAGGCCAACGGTGGGCCTCTGGACGAGATCATAACCCTCGATTACGTTCTTCAGGTATGTGAGGCCGTCAGCTATTTGCACCGGCAAAACCCGCCGATCATCCATCGCGACATTAAACCGCAAAATATTAAGATTACACCGGACGGCCGGGCCGTGCTGGTTGATTTTGGTATTGCTAAAGTGGTCACGGCCGATGGTCGTACTCATACCGGCGCGCAGGCTGCCACCCCAGGCTTCTCGCCGCCTGAGCAGTATGGCGGAACCGGAACCACGCCCCGGTCTGATGTCTATTCTTTGGGTGCGACCCTGTACGCAGTACTCACCGGCGAATACCCGCCGGATAGTATTAGCTTGTTGGCCGGTGACGAAGCGTTTGTGTCGCCCGATAGTATCAACAAAAACTTGAGTCAAGCTACCTCGGCGGTGATTGAGCAAGCAATGCGGCTTCGCCAGCAAGATCGCCCCGAGTCAATCGATCGCTGGATGCAGGATCTAAGGGCGATTGTGGCGGGTAACGGCAATTCGATCCAGTCGTTGGCCGCTGATACGGCGACCCTTACGTCTCGAATGCGGTCCACCCAACCTATAGTGGCTGCTGCTGTGCCGACTTCGCCTATGTCTCGGCCGAGGTCTCCCTGGCTGTGGTTGGTATTGGGGATGACTGCCTTGGCGGTGGCGGCAAGTGTAACCGCTTTTATTTTTGGACAAAGTCAAGGAAATACGCCCCCGGATACCGAGGCCATTCTCAAAGCCTTAGCCGCGACCGCGACTCAGCAGGCCAGAAGTGGCGGCCAAAACAGTGATGATCCAAATTTAGCCGCAACCCTGGTCGCGCTGGCCGCGACCGCTACAGCCCAGGCCCAGAACCAATTTTTGGCCGGTCAACCGGAGGCCACCCCGACCTCTTCCCCAACCTCAACCGCTACGGTCACCCCCATGCTGCCCACTGCTACACCATCACCGTCATCGACAGTAACGACGACACCCTTACCGCCAACCGCCACTGCAACCCGACCACCATCACCGACCGCCACGCCGTCATCCCCGGCAACCATTAATCGGCAGATAGCCTTTGTCTCCAATCGAGATGGGAGTGACGACATTTTTTTGATGGATGCCGACGGTAGCCGGCCGATCAATTTCACCGCCACCATCGACGACCACGAGGCGTCGCCGACCTGGTCGCCCGACGGGCAACAAGTGGCTTTCGCCGCTATCAATGTTACGGAGAACCAAGAATTCTTTTTCAGCACCATTCGCGCCGGCCGAAGCGAGGGCGGCGATGTGTCCGTGATAACTACCCAAGCCGGCCAGCCGGCCTGGTCGCCGGATGGGTCGCGTATGGCCGTTGGTTCGGTGGGCAATTATATCTCCCTTATTGGGGTTGAGACCGGCCAGAGCCAGCGGCTCACCCCTGGCTTGGGCTATCGAGCTGCCTGGACGCCGGACGGAACCCGGCTGGCCTTCGATAATAACACCGATGTTTTTGTGATTGACGCGACTGGGACCAATTTGATGCGTCTCCTCAGTTCAGCGGCCGATGAGGTTGAGCCGGCTTGGTCGCCTGATGGCCGGCGTCTGGCTTTTGCCTCCAACGGTGAGGGTAACTGGGAAATTTATCTAGTGGATGCCGACGGCAGTAACGGTCTCCGGCTCACCAATCACCCAGCCGATGATCGTCATCCCACCTGGTCGCCGGATGGGACTCGCTTGGCCTTTGCCAGTGATCGCAGCGGTAATTGGGATATATATCGGATGGAGGTCGATGGTAGTGGGGTGACTAATTTAACCAACCATCCCGCCGCCGATACCCAACCGGTCTGGTCGCCTGTGCCCTAGATGGGTCCAGTTTTGGCTATTCGGTCGATAAAGCAGCTCCAATGGGCTGATTACTTTGGTGGTAATACGACCTCGGTAAGGAAACTGGACCCATCTTAGGCCATAGTTAGAACTGCTGTATTAGCCCTTACGAACTTGACACGCCCGATGGCCTGCCTTTTTCTGTTTAGTCTTTTATTTTTGGATCAGTAATAGATTTGTCCACAGATTTACACTGATACCTTAATTTTGTGCAAAATAAGGCGGTTTCTATTGGTTAATGCAAAATAACGGGGGTTCTAATTGCTCTAAAAGCCGAAATTCACGCTTGCAATAGCCAATTGGACAAACAATTTCCAGATAAGTTTAGCGAATAAAGTAAAACAATATTAGTAATTCACCTTACAAAGTTAACTGATTAGATATTTACACGAGAGTTTATTCGTAAAATTTGATTGCAAACAAAATGGAGTTTTCATATTTTGTCCCAGAAATTAACTCTAACGGTTATTCGGCAATTTCTGCTTAAATAGGAGAAACTCCTGCTCAAAACAGACTAAATCAAGTGTTTATCTTGAAAATGTTTTGTCCCTATCTTTCGTTTTGTTGAGTACAAATCTGATTGGTCCCGATTTTGTGAATAGAAATCGCATTATTTTGCACATAGGAATAGAACCCTTCCTATTTTGCACAAAAACAAGGTGATAGTCACAGATTTTTATCTAAATTTTGATACTATCTGTGACCAGCTGTGCCTATCTGTGGACCCTAGAAGGCTTTCAAAGCAGTCGCTCAGTAGACGGCAGCATCCCGAGGGGGCGAAGCCGTATCGAAGGGTATTTTGCGGTCTACCGATTTTAGAGGGCCAGCTCTTTCTCCGGCCAGCGTCGCCCTTCCGCTCCCACATAAACGGCTTTCGGCCGGATGAGTCGTCCCTCGCGCTGCTGTTCGAAGGCATGCCCCGTCCACCCGCCGACCCGTCCGACAGCGAACGTGGGCGTAAATAGATCGGTGGTTAACCCCAGCCCATGTAGCAGCAGCGCGGTGTAAAACTCGACGTTGGTTTGTAGATTACGGCCAGGTTTGTATTCCGCCAGTAATCTCACCACAATGGCTTCGACCCCGGTGGCCAGGTCATAGAGCGCCATATTCCCATCGGCCTGGTAAAATCGCTTGGCGGCTGCAGCCAGAACTTCGGCGCGTGGATCGCGTACTTTGTAGATGCGGTGTCCGAAGCCCATCAATCGCTCGCCCCGTTCGATTTTTTGTCGAATGTACGCCTCGGCTTGGTCAACCTCGCCAATTTCAAAAACCATATCCAACGCCGGCCCCGGCGCGCCGCCGTGCAGCGGCCCTTTCAACGCGCCCAACGCGCCCACGGTGGCCGAGATCATGTCAGATTGAGTCGAAATGATGACACGGGCCGTAAAAGTTGAGGCATTGAAACCGTGTTCAACTACAGTGTTTAGGTAGGTTTCCAGGCCGCGTGTCCGTTCCGGGCTGGGTACTTCGTCGAAAAGCATGTAGAGGTAATTGGCCGTGTGCCCCAAATCGGCGCGTGGGGCGATGGGGTCCTGGCCTTGTTGTAGCCGCCAGTAAGTCGCGACGATCGTCGGAAAAGCGGCAACGACGATGAGCGCGTCGCGTTCTGGATTGCCGCCGGGATTTTTGTCGGGCGCGCCCAAGCTGAGCGAACTGGCCGCCATACGCAGCGCATCAATGGCCGACACCTTGGCCTTCGCTGCGGCTTCGAGCAAATTCACGGTGGCCGTCGGTAGGGTTCGCCGTGCGGCCAGCGCTTGCCGGAATTCGGCCAACTCCTGGGCATTAGGTAGTCGATCATGCCACAGCAGATAAACTGTTTCTTCAAAAGAAGCGTTGTTGGCTAATTCCTGTAAAGGAAATCCGGCGATCGTCAACGTTCCGGCCTGACCATCGATCCGGCTGAGTTTTGTTTCGGCAGCGACAACGCCGTCTAAACCGGCCTTGATTGGATTATTATTTATGTTACTCATGGGTAAACCTCGTTTATGTTGATTTAATTATCAATGTTGATATGATTAACAATATAACTAAACTAATTTGTATTGTCAATATTGATTTTAAAATCAATATATCGTATGATAGAAAAGAATAATAACTTTAGAACGTAACCTTTTGCCTCATAACAAACGCCTTTCGTTTTATACTTTACGTTCTGGGCTTGTTATGGCTTTTCTGAACGATGCTAAAAGTAGGAGCTAAGCGTGAACAGCAGCGGATATCTAACGGCTAAAGAAGCGGCGGCTGAATTGGGCATTACGTTATCGACCTTGTACTCATATGTCAGCCGGGGCTTGATTCGCTCCGAGGTAGCCGACGAGTCGAAACGGACTCATCGCTATCGCTGGGAGGATGTCGAAGCACTGAAGGCCCGGCAGGAACAGCGACTCAATCCGGCCAAAGCGGTTGAAGATGCCCTTCATTGGGGGACGCCCATTATGGAGTCGTCTATCACCCTGATCGTCGATAACCGGCTTTACTATCGGGGTCACGATGTGGTCGAATTAGCCCAAAACCAATCGGTGGAGGCGGTCGCCGCGCTCATTTGGGCCGGTGATACGGCGGCGCTGGTGGCCGGGCTGTCAGAACCGGTGAACGAGCCGTTTTCGCCACTACTTCAAGCGATCGCGTTGCAAGTTAGCGATTTGCCGCCGGTGGAGAAGTTCCAGATTGTCTTACCCCTGGCCGCCGTCGATGATCTGGCTGCCTATGATTTGCGACAGGAGGCAGTGGCTCAAACGGGCGCTCGAATTCTCCATTTGCTGGTGACTCTGGCGGTCAATGGTGTTACGCCCCAAAAAAACCTGGCTGCCCAATTGCAGCAGCGATGGGCCGCCAATGATCCTGGCGCTGCGGCGTTAATTAACGCCGCGTTGATCCTCTGCGCTGACCACGAGTTGAATGTTTCATCATTTACAGCCCATTGTGTGGCCTCGGCGGGGGCGACCCCCTATCAGGCGGTGACAGCCGGGTTGGCCGCGTTGCAAGGGGTCAAGCATGGCCGTAGTACCGAGCGAGTCGAGGCGTTTCTGAATGAGATCCATACATCTGGTCGGGTCGAGGCCGCCGTGGCCGCTCGCCTCAAGCGCGGCGAGTCGATTCCCGGCTTCGGCCATCCCCTCTACCCTGCCGGCGATCCGCGTGGGCAATATTTGTTGGATTTACTCACCGCCCACTATCCGTACTCTCCCATGGTCAAATTAGCCGACCAAATCACAGCAGCCGTTCTGACACTTATCGGCGAACGACCCAATATCGATTTCAGTTTGACGGTGCTAGCTCGAGTGCTCAACCTGCCCCTCGGTGCGCCGATCGCCCTATTTGCCTTGGGCCGGACTATCGGCTGGATCGGCCACATCATCGAGCAGTATCAACTTGATCGTATCATCCGCCCTCGAGCGCGGTATGTAGGCGAACTGCCGAGGCGAATGAGGAATGAAGAATGACGGATTGAGAATGGAAAGGATTGGAGAGGGGTTCTATCTCAGATTTACTTATGATTGCCTATTACCGACAGGGGCGCGGGTAGGCGTCCCACTCTCGGTGTGAAGGTTGTCAAGCACCCAGACCAGCGTGGCTTTGTGAGGTGTATTATTGTTATAGGCAGCTGCCTGAAGGGAGAAGATGGCCTCTTCGCCCCGTTGAACAAGGATTTGGCGGGCAACAAAACGGTCGATCCAGTCCGGGGTTAAAAGTTGCTCGATCAGCGACTCGATAGATGGGTTTCGTTGTCGTTCTTCGGCCAGGCGGTGGAGAGGTACTTGCCATAGCTTTTGCGCTTCGGGAGAGGTGAGGCAAGCTTGCTGCAATGCCTGTTCGACTTCAAGTAGATGCGGTCGTTTTCGCCACCAGAACCACCAGCGCCGGTCGTCGAGCCGATCCTGGCGGCTGGTGGTTATGCCGCGATTGATCCAGGTAATGACATCGCCAAAAGCCCAAAACAGCCCGATCGCGGACAGCCAAAAGATCGGTCCAAATACCATCCCGCCGATCACCCCCAGGGCTAAAATCCCAAAAATGAGCCGGCTAAAGCTGCCGGTCGGCGTGTTGGATGATAACCGCTCCAGCCACCCACGCCAAGTGTACTTTTTGGCGAGAATCCACCCGTAAATGATCCCTAATAATCCGCCTAGCCAAACCACGTGTTTTAGCGTGGCCCAGCTAGAGGTGAAAAGTAGGCCGACCAACACGCCTAAAGCTGCACCGCCCACGGCGTTAAGAACAACCACGCTGATCTGAGCGCCTAAACCGAGTGGTTGGTCACTGACCACTCTAAAGAGTCGATCCGTATACAACGGATCGGCGCTGTGTCGCCACTCACGCCAGATGATTTGCTGCCAGGAATTTGATATGTTCATAACCAATGGCTCGTCATTTCAAAGTTGATACCAAGAATGGCCAGTTCGCTCAATAGCTGCTCGAAATGGGGACCGGTAATGATTCGCTCCGGATGGTGCAGGCCACGACCGGTTAACTCGCCGCGGGTTATCATCCGGGCAACGATGCTGCCGGTGAAAGCGGTTGTGCGGGCCATCGACGTGAAATTTTGACTGGTATCATAGCGATCCACCATGTCGGCCTGCAGGCGGCAAGGTTTGCCGTCCAACTCGCCAATCGCCTCGACCCGGAAAACCGTCAGATCCTGATCCCCTTCGTTCATTTTTACGTGAGGGTAAAGCAGCGTATCGACCAGCCGTTTGGGCCTGACTTGAACGCCGTCAACCGCGATGGGCGTGTCGCTGAGTAAGCCGAGTTCTTTAAGAAGGGTGGCTTTAGCCGCATAGCCCGGCCAGCGCACCGTCTTCTGGGTGCCGGCGCGTAAGTGGTGCAGCACCGGTAGATCGAGCAACCAGGGCATGAAGCTTTCGGTAAACGCCTCGCACGCGCCGACGCCGGGAAAGGTGACAGTCTCGACGCCGGAATAACGGGCAGTTTTAGTCAGCATACCGTTTTCAACCACCCAGGCGTCCGCCTCGCGCAGCGGCAGTTGCGTACCGCCGAAGACTATTTTGTAACCGAGCGGCGGAGCCGGCTCAACCGGGATGCCGCCGCATTTAATGTGCAGTTCATCGACGCGATCCAACTTCTCGGCCAGATGGCGGGCCAGTAGTTCGGTCAGACCCGGCTCCAGGCCGCAGCCCAGAATAACGAGCGCCGCTGAAGTTTCGGCCAGCCGGCGCAGTTCAGGTAGGGATGCCTCGGTCGGGATCGTCAGATCGATCAGGGGCTTGCCTGCTTCCAGTGCGGCTTGTACCGCTAAGACGCTGGCCTCACGCGGCAGAGCCGCGATAATGGCATCGAAATTCGCCATCAACTGAGTCGCCGTCTCCTGGTTGCTCAAGTCAAGCCGGACCACGCCCAACTTGTGTGACCCAGGTTTACCGGCAAGTTGTTTGACGCCGGCCTCTAGCTGCGGCTGGCTCAAATCGGCCAGGATGACCTGCGTCACCGCCCTGTCGGCCATCGCGTTGAAGGCCGCCGCCGGTCCCATTAGTCCGGATCCTAGAATGAGAATTTTCATCCGTTAGTAACTTCGTATAGTAAGTGGTTATTACTTGGAAATGGATTTGCGGAGTATACCACAAACCTAACTACAGCGGTAATGGTGTTGGTGTAGTATAGCAAATCTCGTTTTGATAATAGATTGGTCCAGTTTTCGATATTTGGTCGAGAAAGCGGCTCAAATAGGCAGTTTACTTTGGTGTTAAAACGATCTTGTAGGAAAACTGGACCAATCTTAGGCCGCAATGAGAATTGCTGGTGTGGTACGTAGGACGTAACCTCTGGCTTAGTTTTTGGGGGTAGAGGGTAGACCATCTCATGTTATAATAGGTTGGTAAACAGTGAACCGGAGGACTCCATGATTAGTGTGACGTTAGCTCAGGCCAGGCACTTTATTCTCCAAAAAAATTATTTATCGACTCGGCAGGTAAGCGATCTATCACAACTGGTCCAAGATATTGTGGCCTTGCCCGCCGATCCGTCTACCACCTCATTTTTGGCTATACAAGCGCGGCTGGCCAATTTTTCGCCCGATGATCTACTCACGGCATTAGAGCGGGCGCGACTTCTTCTTAAGAATTCGCTTATGCGCGGCGCTCCCTTCATAATAAAAGCCGATCATTACCCGACCTTTTACGCGGCCACAGCTCGACAGCGCAACAAAGATTTTAATGCCGAGTTTCGGTTGTGGGGCATCGAGCATAATGCGGACATTGAAGCCTTAGGTGACCTTATCGTCCCGATGGTGAGCGATATGCCATTGGATATCAAGACGATTATGGCCCAGCTGCCGGTCGGCTCGGTAAAACGGCTAACCCAAACCAGCCGGGGTGGGCGGGTAACGGAAACCACCAATGTCGTCTTAGCGCTGCGTTGGCTGGTGGCCAATGGCCGGCTTTACGCAGCCAACCGATCGACCGACTGGCGCAGCGAGTCACCCGTCTACGGCCTGCTGAATCACTGGTATCCCGATCTCGATTTGACGGCCGTTCCTAGCGAGGCCGAAGCCCAGAAAACGCTTGTGCGTCGCTACTTGGCCGCCTTCGGCCCGGCCACCGAGGCGGACGTCAGCTTTTGGACCGGCTTTGGCAAAAGCGAAACGGCTCGGGCAATTGGCGCTCTGGCCGGTGAGATGACGATGGCCATGGTTCAGGGCAGTTCCGGGATACTGCTGCTGCTCAAGAGCCAGATCGATGCACTGAGGAGCATTGATCCCCCCGCCGAGCCGGTAGTGAATGTTCTCCCGGCCGATGATCCATTTGTGATCGCGCATCGAGCCAGCCGCGCCCGCTACTTCAGCGATCAGACCTTACAGCGGCGTGTGTTCAACAGCGCCGGCGCGGCTAAACCTACCATTCTGGTTAACGGGCAGATCGTTGGTCTCTGGGGTTGGGATCAGAGCGCGGCGCAGTCTACGCTCACTTGGCAGTTGTTGACAGAGGTCGATCCGGCCGTAATAACGCTGATTGAGGCCGAGATCGAGCGGGTCGCTGAGTTTGTTGGGGCTAAGACCATACGGGAAGAGAATTGAGAGTGTTTCTAAATTTTATAGAGTGGATAGCGCTTAACTTTACGTCAATTGTGGTTCACGAACATCTGTACTATAATAGCGATTAGACAGTATTTGCTTTGTTGATTGTTGCAAGTTGAAAGCGCAGTTTGATGTCCTTATCGTTCCCCGAAAAATCTTTTTCAACTGAGACAACGCCTAAAGAGGCCAAACCCTTTTTAAAGTGGGTTGGCGGTAAGCAGCAGCTTCTGGCGCAATATGAAGCCTACTTTCCAGCCGAGTTCAATCGATACATTGAGCCGTTTGTCGGTGGTGGGGCCGTTTTCTTTCATTTGTGGAATTCAAATCGTTTGCCTCAACACGTTTGTTTATTCGATAACAATGAGGAGTTGATCAATGCGTATCGAGTGGTTAGAGATCAAGTAGACGCGTTGATTGGTTTGCTAGCCGAGCACAAGAAAAAGCATTCCAAGGATTATTATTATCGAGTCAGACGGCTTGATCGAGAAAATGTCGATTTGACGGATGTCGAACGGGCGGCCCGAACCATTTATCTGAACAAGACCTGCTATAACGGGCTATATCGAGTCAACAGTAAAGGCCAGTTTAATGTGCCAATGGGGAGCTACAAAAACCCGCGCATTCTGTACGAGGCAGTTTTAGCCGCCGCCAGCGTCGCCTTGCAAAACGTTTCTCTCGAAGTGGGGGATTTTCGCCAGCTTTTAACCGCTGCTCAAAAAGGGGATTTCATCTATTTCGATCCCCCGTATGATCCGCTCAGTAAAACAGCGAGTTTTACCAGTTACACGGCTAGCAATTTTGGCGATCAAGACCAGCGGGATTTGGCCGATGTTTTTACAACCTTAACCGAAAAAGGCTGCCTCTGTATGTTGAGCAACTCTTATACCGAGTTTATTCGGGAATTGTATAAGTCGTTTAAAATAGAGGTGGTCTACGCCAAACGGGCGGTCAATTCCGATGCCAATGGTCGCGGAAATATTAAAGAATCCCTCATAATCAATTTCTAGACTGGAGATAACGTATGGCCGGTTACATCTTCAGTCTTGACAGCCTTGAGTCGTTACACCTCTATACTCTAAATGGAGTATATGCCACCAAATTGTCGCCCCCCACTCGTGGCTGGCAAACGCATCACGAAGGCACCTTTGCCGACTATTCGACGATGCAAGCCGGAGACAATATCTATTTTTTCATTAAACGAAAGATTTATGGCATCGGAAAACTGGTCAGTCTGCAATCAGACTGCAAATTCTTTAATTTTCCGGGTGCCGGTCAGCCACAGCAATTTGATTATACTCAGATAAAATCGACGCTGTTGTGGGACGAAGATCAATTTAGCGTCGATCAACGATGCATCTGTATTTTTGAGCCTGATCCCTACTTTTTTAGGGATGGTATCGATATGGATGATGTGTTGGCCTCCAATCCTTTCGCCTTCAAAATGTTAAGAGCTTTCTGGAAACTGTCGTTTATCAAATTTGATGATGAGGAAAATCAAGCCTTTCGTGACATCATTTTGAAACGAAACCAAAGCATCTTGTCTGCCGATGTGCAGGATAGCGGTATCTTCCCATTTCACCCCAGTCATAGACAGATAGCAGAGCGAGTTTCGCCAGAATATGAACTGAACAGGGGCATCGCCTCAGTTTTAAGTAGCTGCGCTAGCGACGCCGGCTTAAAGCATGAGATGGCCGTAGAAGCCGGCATTCTTCATCAATTATCGATCAAGCATTGTCCAACGGTGGAGATATTTGGTGATTGGGATTATTTGTCGCATCAGGTCATTGCCTCGCCATTTAAGCCCATCGATTACATGGATAAGATGGATTTGTTCGGGTATGCTTACTTGGCCAATTTCAAGCCCACCAAGTCCCGTTTCCTCGTGGGTGAAATCAAAAGAGACGCGGCCAAGGTTGAGGATGTTGATCAACTCCTAAAGTACGTTGATTGGGTCAAAGATGAGTATTGTTTTGGAGATTATGCTATGATCAACGCCTTTTTGATTGCTCATGAATTTGGGGAAGATATTGTGCAACATAAACAAGCGGTGGGGAATAGAAAATATACTATCGGTGTGAGACCTGCTCGCTCATTAGAATGGAATAATATGAAGCTGGTTAAATATTCTTTTGACGCAATCACTAACCAATTGGGGTTTTGTGTTGTAGGTTAACTTTTGTTGTTCCAGGTAAAAAACTCTCTTGAAAAACCCCCTCCAAAATTTCGTAATTGACTTTGCTTCAGCCTGGCGGCTTTTGACCGCGGTCCCGCTGCCGCTCTTTCCCGAAGATTACGATCGACCCCCCGGCAAATCAACCGCATTCTACCCGCTGGTCGGCCTGATTTTGGGCGCGATCCTGACGGCGCTTGATCTACTGTTGAGAGGGGGATTGCCGACCGGCCTGGCGACAGCGTTGCTACTGGCTGTTTGGGTTAGCCTAACCGGCATGCTCCATCTCGATGGATTTATGGATGCCTGTGACGGTTTGCTGCCACCTCGCGATCGGGCGCGACGGCTGGAGATTATGAAGGACAGTCGGGTAGGCGCCTTTGCTGTAGTCGGTGTTGTTCTGTTGCTGCTCATCAAATTCAACGGGCTGATCGCTATCCCCGACTCACGGCGTTGGGCGGCTTTGCTAACCGTTCCCACACTGGCCCGCTGGGCGATGACCTGGAGTATGGCTCGCTATCCACTGGCTCGCAAAGAGGGATTAAGCGTCTTTTTTGGACAAGGGCTGGGCTGGCCGCAGGTTGCTGCCGCTTCAGGCGTTGCCGCGTTAACGGTGCTGCTGCTATGGGGCTGGCTCGGTCTGGGGCTGCTGGCCGTTACCTGGCTGGTCACCATTCTGGTGGCTCGACTGGCCGTAGTCCGAATAGGTGGTTTGACCGGCGACATCTATGGTACAATTTGTGAAGTGGTGGAGGTTGCCTTGTTAGTTACTATAGTGATGGCGATAAGGCTCACCGGCTAAAGTATCGACGCCCCCGGACCCTGATCTGAGGTTAATCCGAGTTCGCCAAATTTAACCAATCCTGAGAAAAAATTATAATTCAGCCACGAGAGAGACGCGCATCGTCGGATAAGTGGCTGATTGGGCCAAACTCAGTCGAATCGGCGATTTGTTCTACGAAACCTATTTTCAAAGGAGAATTTATTATGGAATTAAGACGCGCCAGTGGGATTTTACTGCACCCGACCTCGTTTCCCGGACCGTACGGTATTGGCGATCTGGGGCCTGAGGCTTATCGCTTTGTGGACTTTTTGGCAGCCGGCAGACAGTCATTGTGGCAGATTTTGCCGCTGGGACCAACCGGAGTGGGCGACTCGCCTTATGCCTCGTTGTCTTCGTTTGCCGGGAATCCGCTGCTGATTAGTCTGGATAAACTGGTGGCGGACGGCGATTTAGAGGCAGCCGATCTGGCCGATGTTCCGGCCTTCAATCCCGATTTCATCGAGTATACGCGGGTAATTGAATGGAAGATGCCGTTGCTTAATAAAGCAGCTCGCAACTTTTTAGCTAATGCAACTACCCACCGTAAATCTGAGTTCGAAGCTTTTTGCGCTGATCAAGCCTCCTGGCTGGATGATTTTGCCACATTCATGACAATAAAGGAATACTTTGATCAGCAGGCGATACAGGAAAAGGTTGATGGGACCTGGAATCGCTATTGGCCCCCAGAATTACGTTTACGTCACGATGATGCTCTGGAGCAGTGGTCCGAAGAACACAGCCAGGCCATCGCTGTCAAAAAAGTGATCCAATTCTATTTTTATCAGCAGTGGGCCAATCTACGTCGCTATGCCAACGAACTCGGCATCCAAATTATTGGTGATATTCCCATATTTGTAGCCGAGGACAGTGCCGATGTATGGGCTGATCGACATTTGTTTTTGCTGGATGACCAAGGACGTCCCCGAGTTGTAGCCGGTATTCCACCGGACTTCTTTAGCCAAACTGGTCAAAGATGGGGTAATCCCTTATATAACTGGCATAATATGCGTAATAATGGCTTTAAGTGGTGGCTAAATCGTCTAAATTCGATACTTTCAATGGTCGATGTGGTGCGTGTCGATCATTTTAGAGGATTTGAGTCATACTGGGAAATCCCAGCTCATGCAGACACAGCCGTGCATGGACAGTGGATAAAAGCGCCCGGTTACGAGTTTTTCGACGCCGTCCGGCAAGAATTAGAGGATTTACCGATTATTGTTGAAGATTTGGGTATTATTCCAAACGAAGTTAGACATTTACGCGATCATTTCAACTTTGCCGGAATGAAGGTCTTGCAATTTGCCTTTGTCAGCCTGGACGGCGGCCTTGACGCAACCAACCCGTTCCTACCCCATAATCACAAACCCAATGCCATTGTCTACACCGGTACGCATGATAATGATACAACGCTGGGCTGGTATAAGAAGCTCCCTGAGTGGGATAAGGTGGCGATAAATGATTACTTCATGCGGGAGAAGGCCCACATTTATGATAATGATGTGGTCTGGGTCATGAATCAATTAGCTTGGTCATCGGTTTGTAACTGGGCGATCATCCCGATGCAGGATCTCCTGCGGTTAGATAGCGATGCCCGCATGAATACGCCCGGCAGCGCCTTTGGTAATTGGAAATGGCGCTACCGAACTGAGGCCGTCAATGATTGGACAGAGGGTATCCTCCGTGATGCCGCCCGTCGATTTGGCCGGGCATAGTATCGATCAATTAAATTTAGCAATGATAAGATTTGAGCATGACGCTTAATGGAACTCGAACTTACGTCGGTTTTGGATTCGGCGCGATCCAGGCCGGCTTATTTTTATATGAAGCTTATCACTCCGGCGCGTTTCGGCGGTTGGTCGTCGCCGAGATTGTGCCGGAGGTGGTTGAGCGCGTTCGCCAAACTAACCATCGTTACGCCATCAACATCGCCCAGCCGGATCGAGTCTCATCCGCCGCCGTTGGTCCGGTCGAGATCGAAAATCCGGCTGTCGAGACTGATCGTGAACGGCTGATCGACGCAATCGTCGCGGCGGAGGAAATCGGTACGGCTATACCCAGCGTAACCTTCTACGCCACCGATGAGCCGCATAGTTTGCATCGGGTATTAGCCGAAGGATTACGCCGAAAGGTGGCCGTTAACGGGCCTCGCTGCGTGATTTATGCCGCCGAAAATCACCATCGAGCCGCCCAAATTTTGGAAGCAACTGTGATGGACGCCATCCCGCCGCGCGACCAAGACGCCGTGCGCTCTCGAGTGCGGTTTCTCAATACCGTCATCGGCAAAATGAGCGGCGTCATCACCGATGGGGCGGAAATTCAAGAACAGCGGTTGACGCCAGTAACCCCAAGTGAGCAGCGAGCATTCTTAGTGGAGGCATTTAACCGAATTCTGATCACAAAAGCCCATTTTGATGCCTTCCATCCCTTTTTTCGGCGCGGAATTGCCGTTTTTGAAGAAAAAGATAACCTTCAGCCCTTTGAAGAAGCTAAATTGTATGGCCACAATGCCACCCACGCGCTGGCCGCTTACCTGGGTAGGATGAGCGGTGTTGAGCGGCTGTCAGAGCTAAAAGCGGTTCCAGGCGCGATACCTTTTCTCCGCGCCGCGTTTCTTGAGGAGTCGGGCCAGTCCCTTATTCGTAAGTATGGTGGCCAAGATTCCCTGTTTACCCCGGCCGGCTACCGTCATTACGTCGATGATTTGTTACAACGGATGATGAATCCCTACCTGCGCGATACCGTTGAGCGGGTTGGCCGTGATCCCCGCCGCAAACTCGGTTGGGATGACCGCCTAATCGGCACGATGCGGCTGGCGCTGTCTCAGGGTATAACTCCCCACCGCTACGCTATTGGAGCGGCCGCAGCGCTGGCTATTATAGAGCCATTGGTGTTAAAGCAGGACCTACCTCTCGCCGAAATTTTGTTACCGCTATGGGCAGCCCAGCAACCAGATGATGAAGAAGTCGCGACCATATTGGCCTTGATCGAAGAAAGCGTGGCAAGGTTAAAGTCTGAGAAGCTGTTTTAACAGTGGCTGTTTATGGCGATGGCGCGATGCCCATTAAAATTACCAGTTGAACCTCCCCGCAATTTTCGACGCCGTGCGGTATCCCGGCTTCGGCCCAGACCACCTGACCGGAACCGACATCGGTCACCTCATCCCCCACGGTGAAACGACCTTCCCCCTCAATAACATAGTAAAATTTATCCTGATCAGCATGATCATGGACTTTCTGCACCTGGCCGGGTTCTAAACAGTTCAGGCCAATCATCAAATGCTCAGCCTGAAACAAGGTAGTTTTATAGAATTTATCCTCACGCCGCCCCACGTGTTCTCGATAATGGGCGATATATTTTGACATTGTCCAGTCCTTATCTAAGATACATAGCGTTTGCGTTTTGCCGTAATTGCACGGCGAGCCACGATTATACACCTGACCAAATTTCATTAAAAGGATATTGCTTTTGAGTCTTCAAGATGAAACCCAACCACAGTCCGCGTCCCGGCGACTAATCGTCTGGGGCGCGGGTGAACTGGGTAGCCGAGTTGCCCAATTATGGCAAACGCATGGTGGTCCGGTCACCGGCTTCACCCAATCCGAGCGGCGTCACCCCGATTTAATCGCTGCCGGTATTACACCTCGCACCGACTCGCCGGTCGATTTCTTGCAAGCCGATAATGCGTTGTTGCTGTCGCTGCCGGGCCACGAAACTCAGGCCGATGCTGTTAAACAGCTAATGGCGCAAGGGCTTGCTGCCCCCATGCGCGTCGTTATGGTTAGCACCATCGGTTATTTTGGCCCTCAAGCGCACGGTATTATTAATGGAGAAACACCCCCCGGCAGCGACCCCCGCTCGCGCAGTATCGCGGCGGCGGAGCAGCTATTTCAACAATGGGCCGGCCCGGCCGGTGTGATCATTCGCTGCGGCGGACTTTACAGCCAAGCCCGTGGGCCGATGTCTGCCCTGCGGCGGCGGCGGACGATGAAAGTACGCCCCCCCGACAAGACGCTGGCTCTCATTCATTACGATGATGCGGCTACGGCGATCTTTGAAGCGTTGCGTCACCCCTCGCCCGAGCCGATTTATCTGGCCGTTGTCTCCCCCTGCCCGACCCGTAAGGAATTTTACACACGGGCCTGCCAACGGCTCGATTTGCCCGCTCCGCAATTCGATGCGCCCATCGGTATGCCCCCGGCTCAATATCAAGTGGAGCGGCTACATCGCGATCTGCTGCCCGTTCCGGCATATCCCGATTGGCAAGCAGCGTTGGAGGTGTAATCGATCATGACGACGAAGATAGCTTATTTTGTGTCGCCCCACGGTTTCGGCCACGCGGCTCGAGCCTCGGCCATCATCACAGCCTTGCAGCGGCAATGTGATCAGTTTCATTTTGAGATTTTCACCAAGATGCCGGCCTGGTTTTACACCGAATCCGGGGTCATGAATTTCGAGTATCACGACCTGTTGACCGATATCGGCATGGTTCAGAAAAATGCGTTGGTCGAAGATGTCCACCAAACCGTCGAGGCTTTGAACAGCCTGTTGCCCTTTACCCCACAGTTGATCGACCGGCTGGCCGGCCAACTCGTCGAGGCGGGCTGCCGGCTGGTGGTTTGTGATATTGCGCCGTTGGGCATTGCCGTAGCTAAGGCGGCGGGTATCCCCTCGGTGCTGATCGAGAATTTTACCTGGGATTGGATTTACGAAGTCTACATTGAACAAGCGCCGGAAATTGCGGATCACGCTGCTTATCTGAAAGCGTTATTCGACAACGCCGATTATCACATCCAAACCGAACCCATCTGCCGCCGGCAGCCGGTCGATTTGACGGTTGGGCCGATTAGCCGGATAACGCGAGAGCCAATCAGCCAGGTGCGAGCCCAGTTAGGCGTGCCGGAGACCGCTAAGATGGTGGTGCTAAGTATGGGCGGAACGTTTTGGGATTATTCATTTCTGGAGAAGATTGACCCGCAAGAGGCGATCTATTTTGTGGTCGCCGGCAGCCAACCGCTCGAACAACGCGAGCGGCTGATCTCACTACCGCTTGGCGTCTACCACCCCGATCTGGTTAACGCCGCCGACGCGCTGATCGGCAAAGTGGGTTACAGCACGCTGGCCGAGATTTACCAGGCCGGGACGCCGTTTGGTTACATTGCCCGATCCACGTTCCGAGAGTCGCCGTTTTTAGTTGACTATGTGGAGGCGAACATGCCGTGCGTCCAATTTGACGAGGTTCAATTAGCCAACGGCAGTTGGATTTCACAGCTACCGCGCCTGCTGGCCTTTCCTAAAATTAAGAGTCCGTCTGCTAATAGTGCTGATGAAGTAGCTGGATTTATTAGTGGTTTGTTGTAACAGCCCAATTTCTAATTACCAATTACCAATTACTTACTTATCCCGCGCACACCGAAAGCCAATCCAGACCTTACTCGCCGAGCGATCTTCGACAAAGCGGCGGCTAGTGGTGTAAAAACCCGGATCGGCGCTGCCGAACGTACCGCCTCGATAGATGCGCCGATTGCCGCTGCCGGAGCTAAATGGATTCTCAACGGGTGAGTTTGAGTAGAAGGCTTCATCATAAATGTCCAACACCCACTCGCCCGCGTTGCCGGCCAGTTGGTAGACTCCAAATGGGCTGACGCCTTGGGGGAAGCTGTCGACCGGCTGTAAGTCATCGGCCGCTGCTGCCGATAACTCAGCCACAAATTCATTGCCCCAGGGATAAATCCGGTTGTCCGCGCCGCCGGCAGCGAACTCCCACTCAGCTTCGGTGGGCAGGCGTTTCCCGGCCCACTGACAGTAGGTGATGGCCTGATCCCAACTGACGCCCACCACCGGATAATTGTCAAAGGTCGGATTATCTCGATAACCTTTAACGGTGGCTGAGTCAACTTTACCGGTCGGTGTACAATTCCCCACTGTTACACAATCTCGGTACTCGGCATTCGTTACTTCAAACTGATCGATGTAAAAACCATCGACTAGCACGTCATGTTCTGGCTGTTCGTTCGATTCCCCAAACTTTGACCCCATCAGGAATCGCCCGATCGGGATTTCGACCATCCCCACCGGTTCCTCTGACGAATTGACCGCGTTCGATTCGCTATTTCCGGAGTCGATCTCAACCACCGCCACAGTGGAGGTCGAGTCTGGCAGACTGGCAGCATCGGCTCCGGTGGTCGGATTGGCCGCGATTGGCGTTGTCTCGCGGCCCTGCTGGCCAATTTGTTCCACCCCTCCGTTTTCGGCTTGGGCGTTTTCGACGCCGGTTCCTTTGGGGCCGATTAATAGAGTCAATACGATAGCCACGGTGATAAGGAAGATAACACTGCCGGCTCCGGCGGTTAAAAGTAGCCACTGGTTGAATTTGGCCGGCGGCCGGTTCGATAAATCAGCCGGTGGAAGCGGCATCGAATGGCTGGAATGACCGGTGTTTTGTGTGGTTTGGATATGTTGAATCGCCTGATAAAATTCGGCCGCACTGCGAAAACGATCTTTGGGATTTTTTGCCAGGGCCTTGAGTATGAGCTGTTCGACTTCACCCGGTAGATCAGGTTTGAATTGGCGAGGCGGCGGCAGCGGATCGTTCATTTGCTGGCTGATGATAGCGTACGGGGTATCGCCGGAATAGGGTTTGCTGCCGGTTATCATCTGGTATAACACCACGCCTAAGCTATAAATATCAGACTGCTCATTGAGCGGTTCGCCGCGAAACGCTTCGGGCGCCATATAAGCCGGTGTGCCGATTAAGGTGCCTTTAACGGTCAAGTTGTTTTCATCGGCCAGGCGCACCAGCCCAAAATCGGTTAAGACCACTTGATTGGACTTGTTGTGGCGGAGCATTATATTAGCCGGTTTAATATCTCGATGAATAACCCCTTTGCGATGGGCATAGTCCAGGGCATCGACCAATTGGGCCGCAATTACAAGCGCCTCCTCAACGGACAGCGTTTTTTGTTTAGCCAGATAGTCAGCCAGCGTTTGGCCTTGGATGTACTCCATAACCAGGTAGTAAATGCCCGATTCAATATCAAAGTCAATGACTTGTAAGATGTGCTGGTGTTGCAACTGACCCACACTCTTTGCTTCTCGTTGAAAACGCGTGACCAGATCGGTGGACTGCGTGAGATGACGGTGCATCACTTTAATCGCAACATGGCGTTCCAGACCCGTTTGGTAGGCTTTGTACACTTCTGCCATCCCTCCCTGGCCTAGTCGTTCCGTCATAACATATTTTCCTAGTTGATAATTGACTAAGCTCATCGGCTCCTCGCTTTGTGTTAACCGGCGATATTTCTCAATGACGAGAACAAATTCAAATGTGTCACGATAGATCAAAACAAGACATTGAGTTATAGCAACTCATCGTTGGTAACCGCCGTCAGAATGCTTTTCTGCTCAGCGGTTTACGGTTAGTTCAAAGTTAGCAGATGGCTGCGAAAAAAGTGCGAAATCGAAGCCTTAATCTTTTAGGGCACTGGGTCCGTAAGATGGGGATGATAGAGAACAGATTAAATCAGCCACGAATTGCACCAATTAACACGAATAAAACAATAAAATTCGTGTAATTCGTGGCTTAAAAAACTCTTCCCATTGTGCGGCCCCAGTGCCTTTTTTAGTATTGACATCCTAGTTAATTTACGGTAGGATTAGACGATATTTAGAACGTACGTTCTCTTGAGAGCGAAATCCGGAAACGAGGATTTATGGCCACGTCTCTAACGTCATTGAAACGGGAATTTAGCGTTTCTGAAGCCTATCTTTACAATCAATCCAGCCCTCTCCGTTGGGTTTTTTCTCATTTATGGCGCTACAAAGGCTTCCTACTCTTTTACTTGGTCACGGTTATAATAATGAACGCCCTTTTCTCCTCGATTCCCACGTTGACCGGCCGGGCGTTCGATATCGTCTTAGGGCAGACCGATACCGGTCGTTTGCTAACTATCGCGTTGGCTATTTTGGGCATCGTCGTGGTTCGAGGTGTGATCGACCTTTCGAACGCCCTTGCCATCGAAACTTTGGGCCAGCGCCTCGAACGCGACGCCCGTGATGAGCTGTACGTCAGCCTTCTCGGCAAAAGTCAGACCTTTCACAACCGGCAGCGCGTAGGCGATGTGATGGCCCGCGCCACCAACGATATTCGCCAGCTTAATCCTATGATTAACCCCGGTTTTTCGTTGATGATGGACGCCTCACTCAGTTTATTGATGCCGATGATCTTTATCGCCTTTATCAAGCTGCAACTGTTGCTATCGCCGCTTATTTTTGCAATATTGCTGGCGTTGGCGTTGTATCACTACAATCATCAGCTTCGACCGGTAGTGGGACGCGTACGCAGCCAGTTTGGCGAGATGAATGCCGGCCTGGCCGAAACAATCGCCGGCATCGAGGTCGTAAAATCGACGGCTCAGGAAGCGCAGGAGCGGCGCAAGTTTAGAACCAACGCGCGCCGCTATCGCGACGCGTTTGTGGCGCAGGGACAGGTCGAAGCCCGCTATTTGCCGCCGCTTATTCTGGGTATCGTTATGGCGGGAGCATTTAGCCA
The DNA here is from genome assembly GCA_020634855.1 of Anaerolineales bacterium. Taxonomy (GTDB): domain Bacteria; phylum Chloroflexota; class Anaerolineae; order 4572-78; family J111; genus JAGRBY01. The sequence continues at coordinate 485,145 of JACKAU010000006.1, read as the reverse complement.
CGGTTTATGGCTGGTTATTCAAAATCAGATCACGATCGGCGATTTGGTGGCGTATATGGGCTTGATGGGCATTTTGCATTTTCCGGCCTTCATCTCGATCTTCACCTTTTCGCTGATTCAACTGGGCTTGGCCGGCGCGGGACGCATTTTAGAGTTGATGCAAGAAGAAACCGAACTCGATGAGAACAAAACCGGCCATCAGGCCCCAATGCAGGGCCATTTGCAGTTTGAGGACGTAACATTTTATCTGGGCGACAAACCGGTGCTGACCAACGTCTCATTCGAGGCGCTGCCCGGCCAAACCGTGGCGATTGTCGGCCAAACCGGCTCCGGTAAAAGCACGCTGACCAAATTAGTCAACCGCATTTACGATGTGCGCGACGGCCGCATCCGGATCGACGGCGTTGACGTCCGCGACTGGAATTTGGCCTCGCTGCGCTCTCAAATTTCGACTATCGAGCAAGATATCTTCCTTTTTTCACGCACGATTGCCGAGAATATCGCCTTTGGGCTAGGCCAGCAGGTCGATCAGGCCGCCATTGAGCAAGCCGCCCGCGATGCCCAAGCCTACGACTTTATCACCGGTTTTAAAGACGGTTATCAGACCATTATCGGCGAACGGGGCGTGACGTTGTCCGGCGGCCAGCGGCAGCGACTGGCTATCGCTCGGGCGCTGCTAACCGCGCCGCGTTTGCTGATGATTGACGATTCAACCAGCGCGATCGACAGCGCCACCGAAGATAAAATCCAACGCGCCATCAATCGCGTGCTGGAAGGCCGCACCACGCTGCTAATCACCCACCGACTGTCCCAAATTCGCCGCGCCGATAAAATTTTAGTGCTCAAGCAAGGCCAAATCGTCGATCAAGGCACCCACGACGAGTTAATGGCCCGCTGCGACTTATACAAACGCATTTTCGCACGATACGAATAAATCACCACCCAACGACCTAACCAACCAACCAACCAACCAACCAACCAACCAACTATTCAAGGAGATTTTAATGGGTTTTCTCATGGACGGCCTCGATGCCGAAGCGTACGACCGCTCTTACTCGGATGGCGAGTTGCTGCGACGGATTTTGGCCTATTTTAAACCGCAGTGGCCGGTAATGGTCTTTGTGGCGGTCGTGATCGTCGGTAACTCACTGGTTGATGCCTTGCTGCCGTTTTTGATTTCGCGCGGCATCGATGCCTTGGGTGAATCGCCGACATTCAGGGATACGACCTGGCTGTTGGCGGCGATTTTGCTGTCGGGGGTCTTGTCCTGGGTGTTTAACTTCTGCAACCGCTGGTTTACGGCCCGCGCGGTCGGCGATGTGGTGCTTAAGCTGCGCGAGGACGCGTTCGACGCTGTATTGGCCCGCGATATGTCGTTTTACGATGAATTTTCGTCCGGGCGAGTCGTTAGCCGGGTAACGTCCGACACCCAGGATTTTTCTAACGTGGTGACGCTGACGCTCAACCTGATGAGCCAAGTTTTACTGGTTTTGATCCTGGTCAGCCTGATGTTTTACATCGACGCCCGTTTGGCCTTGATTACGCTGACGATTGCCCCGGTGGTAGTGTTTACCGCGCTGATGTTCCGGCGCATCGCCCGCCAGACCACGCAACAGGCTCGGCGCGTGCTGGCCGAGGTCAACGCCAACGTGCAGGAGACGATCACCGGCATTACCGTCGCCAAGAACTTTCGTCAGGAGCAAACCATCTATAATGAGTTCACGCCGGTCAACGATCAATCGTACCGGATCAATTTGCGACAGGGGTATGTGTTTTCCGGCATTTTTCCGATTTTAGGCACAGTAGCCGGAATTGGTACGGTGCTGGTCGTCTATTTTGGCGGTCAAAGTGTGTTAGGTGGCGTGGTTTCAGCCGGAAGTTGGTATTTGTTTGTCCAAAGCGTCAGTTTCTTCTGGTTTCCGCTAACCAGTATCGCCTCTTTTTGGAGTCAGTTCCAATTGGGCCTGTCCGCCAGCGAACGCGTCTTCGCTTTAATCGATGCCGAGCCGCGCGTGGTCCAAATCGATCATCGGCCGGTGACGAAGCTGGCCGGACGCATTGAATTCAGCGATTTGACCTTTAGCTACACCGATCAGGAAACGGTGCTCAGCCATTTCGATTTAACCATCAACGCCGGCGAAACGGTGGCCCTGGTGGGGCATACCGGCGCCGGTAAGTCGAGTTTGGGCAAATTAGTGGCCCGATTTTATGAATTTCAGGGCGGGCGGCTCCTGATCGATGGGCAGGACATTCGCTGCTTCGATTTGCAAGCCTATCGCCGTCAATTAGGTATTGTGCCGCAGATTCCGTTTCTATTTAGCGGCACGGTGGCCGATAACATTCGCTACGGCAACCCCGACGCCCCTGATGAAGCCATCGAGCGGGTGGCCCGCGAAATTGGCGGCGGCGATTGGCTGGAAGCGCTGCCGAACGGCCTGCACACCGACGTGGGCGAGGAGGGCAAAGGGATTTCGATGGGCCAGCGGCAGTTGGTGGCGTTGGGCCGCGTATTATTGGAAGCGCCGGCCATTGTCATTCTCGATGAGGCCACTGCCAGCGTCGATCCGCTGACCGAGGCCCAAATTCAAGAAGGGCTGGACGTGGTGCTCCGTCATCGCACCGCCATCGTCATCGCCCACCGCTTATCGACTATTAAAGCCGCCGACCGGATTATTGTATTGGAAAAAGGCCGGATTATCGAGGAAGGCACGCACGATGGTCTGATGGCGCGGGGCGGTCACTATGCCGAGCTGTATAATACCTATTTCCGCCACCAATCGCCCACTTACAACCCCGATGCGGCCCCAATGGCCGTGTCATAACATTGATTTACGGCCGGTTAAAGAAATCGAACAAACCGGTTGTTTTCATCGACTAATATGGTCTGGGGTTCGATATGATCGTTGGTTAGCTCAAACCCCATAATAATAATTTCTTCACCGGCTTTGATCAAGTGCGCGGCCGCGCCGTTCATACAAATAACCCCAGAATTCTTTTCACCCAGGATAACATACGTTTCTAATCGAGCGCCGGAAGAATTACTGACCACCAGCACTTTTTCTCCCGGCCATAAACCCACTTTTTCGACCAACGTCTGATCAATGGTGATACTTCCAATATAATTTAAATCCGCTTGGGTCACCGTGGCTTTATGGATTTTAGATCGCATTACCCAGCGCATAACTCGCCTTTCTAAACAACTTCACCGAACACCCTAGGCCAGGCCAAGATTTTAGATCTCTCAACGTTAATACGTGAAACGTAAACCGTAAGGCTGGTACGGCCTAAACTCATTACGCTGTTACAGCCGCAAATTGGCGTTAACCGCAAGAATTTTGACCATAAAGGGCGCGGAGAAGGCCCAAAGATCACAAAGGGAAATCTTTGAGAACTTGGTGCCTACTTTGTGTCCTCTGTGGTGAAATATTATCGGTTAGTGACCTTAAACTCTATGAACTCTAAAAACGCTATGAACGCTATGAACTCTACAAACGCTATTGGCTGCTTTGCCAGCTTGTGGCCAGTGTTACGCCATTGACGGCGATAATATTATGGGCTAATTGTTCCGCCATGCCGGGTATCAACATTTTCATATTGGACAGGTAGGATTCGCCCCATATTTTAGAGAGTTTCCGTCTGGCCATTTCATTGACGTAGATGATTTTCTCTTTGGTGATCAAAACCATCGCCGTCTGGCCTGAATTTTCCGTAACGGCGAACACAAACTCATTGCGGTCCGCTTTCAACCCTTCATACCAGTAATCGACATATTCGGCCAATTCATACTCAAACAGCGCTTTGGTCATCGCGCCATTTTGAATTAGCGCTTTACGCAGTTCTTCCTCTATCCGCTTACTCATTTATCTGTCCTTTTTTGGCTTAACTTCTCTTATTTAGCTCATTATCTCCTTACTGCCTGCCCATTATAACTCACCTCGAAGTAAAGCCAATTTTGTTACCCATAATATTGATAACCGCAAGGATTGAGGATTAAGCAACCGCCGGTATCTCGGCTAAATGATGAAAAATCTGTAGGCCCAGCTCTTGCGCCACCGAGACCATCAAATCAGCCCCTTGCGATGGCCCGCCGACCCGTAAAACGGCGTCACAATGGTCTAAAATCCGTTCGGCAATGGGATGGAAGATTTCATTGAACGGTTCGTCGCCCACTTGTTGTGAACCGGCCAATTTGACCAAAGGCAGGGCAAACCACTCGCCTACGACCGGAACATGCCCGGCGCGAAACAACGGCAGCGCCACAGCCTCCATCGCGGCCAAATTTTCGGCCATTTTCGCCGGATCATCGCCCGTGCCGGATCGATACGGCCCGGCGATTAAGATCATCAATGATTTGGATTTCGTCTGCATCAATTTTGTCTCCTTTTTATAATTGGGAGCGTCAAAGTTATGAAGTTCAAAGATTCAATCGAAGTACAAACTGGCCGTCCCCCGCAGCACGGGCCTAAAGACCCGTGCTGAGAGAGCGGAGCCGCTTCGGGCTAGGATTTCGCCATTTGAGGGCGCTTCAGCGTCCTTCGTTCTTTCAACGCGATGGCTTTAGCCTCGCGCCTTTTGGTCCGGTATAACTTTGCCGCTCCGATACATTACATCCACGAAAATAACGATTACAACGCCATATTCTTTATCTGCCTGCACTTTTCCGTTACAATAACAGCGCCACATCTTAAATGGTAGTGTAACGCTGACCGCAGCCCGCTTCAAGGGACAATTGCGGCTTAAACCATAGGGACACTTTTTACATTATTGGCTAACGGACACAATCTGGGTTTGTCCCACATCTCGATGCCCCCGACGGCCGATCGCCGACCGTTGACCGCCGAATTTCAACGAGCGCGCCCGTTTTGCGGCGGTCCGCAGTCAGCTAGCGGCGGTCTACCGGTTTAACATCAATTGTGGGGAATTCAGCCCGATCACCCAGAAAGCGGGTCCGTTAGCGAGTTAAGTTCTTCGATGATCCGGTGAAACGTCTTTCCGATATCTTTTTACTATCCGTTATCCACCTCGATGACCAGGCGGCGACGCCTTTATACCAGCAGCTTTACGAAAGCTTGCGCACAGCCATAATTATAGGCCAATTGGGCGGCGGGGTGCGCTTGCCGTCCATTCGAGACTTAACCACGCTGCTTCAGGTCTCGCGCAACACGGTTACCAATGCTTTGGACCAATTAATCGCCGAAGGTTATCTGCAAACCCGGCCCGGCGCCGGAACCTTTGTGATCGACCCCTTACCGGATGAATTATTGCGGGTTGAGGCCGATGATTACCCCATATCGCCGCCGCCGGCCCCCACATCCCGCTCATCGTCGCAGCGCAGCCGGCTAATCGTCACATCGGCCCAAAATTGGGAGATGGGCAACCTGCAAAATCCCGCTTTTCAGTATGGTTTGCCCGCGCTCGATCATTTTCCCCACGCCATTTGGGCCCGGCTGTCGGCCCGGCATCATCGCGACAGTTCAACCCAACAATTGGACTTAACCGCCACTGCCGGCGGTTATCGACCCCTGCGCGAAGCGATTGTCGATTATTTACAGGCTGCCCGCGGCGTTCGGTGCGAGGTGGAGCAGGTCATCATCGTTTCCGGCGCGCATCAGGCGATTTATCTGACGGCGATGATTTTACTCGACCCCGGCGACCCCATTTTGGTGGAAGAGCCGGGATTTACCAGCGCGCACCGCACGTTTCGCAGCGTAGGGGCCGAATTGGCGCCGGTTCCCCTGGATGCCGAGGGCATGGACTTAAAACACGCGCCGAAAACCGATAAACCGCCGCGTGTCGCCTTTATCAAGCCCTCCCGCCAGCATCCAACCGGCCGCACGATGACATTGGAGCGTCGTTGGGAATTAATCGACTGGGCGCGCCGGGTTAACGGCTGGATTATCGAAGATGACTACGGTTCGGCCTTTCATTATACTCAGCGCCCGTTGCCGGCCCTGCAAGGCTTAGATACCGCCCAAAGAGTGATTTATTTAGGCACATTTAGTAAAGTCATGTTCCCCTCGCTGCGATTGGGCTACGTGGTCGCCCCGCCCGACTTAATCGACAAGTTTATGAGCCTGCGCAGCATTGTCGACAGCTATATTCCCACGCCGAGCCAGGTTATTCTGGCCGATTTTATGGAGCAAGGCCATTTCACCCGCCACCTGCGCCGCATGCGCCAGCTTTACGCCGAGCGCCGAGATTTTTTCGTCGAAACCGTGCAAAAATTGTGGGGAAACAGCCTGACGTTGGAATCAACGCACGCGGGCACCAGTGTTACGGCCTGGCTGCCCGATTCGGTCGATGATATCAGGGTGCAGCGCCAACTCAGCGCCAAAGGCATCACCGTTATGCCGATATCGCCCTGTTATTTGACGCGACCGCCCCGATCGGGGCTTTTGTTTGGTTATGCCGCCTGCGATGAGGAAATTATCAAAGCCGGACTTGAATATGTAAGAGATGTGCTGGAGATAATGGGAGTAGGCCATAAAAAGTAGTGAGGCATGTCATTTCGAAGCCGAAGGCGGAGAAATCCCTGAGACGGTCGTTAATAAAGCGACTCAATAGAAAATTCTCGCGTATGACGTGACGTTGCCAAGAGATTTAACCACAAAGAGCGCAGAGAAGGCGCAAAGAGCACAAAGAAAAACCTCTGAGAACTCCGTGCCTACTTTGTGTCCTCTGCGGTAAAAGTTTTTACCTAACCGCCGCTAATAAGGCTGAAACGCGTTTTGAGACCATTGTTTTGTGATATTAGCGCAAGATCGGTACAATGTTGAACTTAATTTTCAGTCAATCACAGTTCTACATAAAAGCAGGTAAATTGAACGCCTTTAGATCGAAAGGGCCGATCGCATTTAATAAAGGTCTGGAAAGGGAGCAACTTGAGTTAAAATAAATCAAGCTTTATCCGTGAAAACCGGTATGATCCGTGTCATCGGTGTGCTATCATATCTCATCCGGTACTGAAATCGTGATCGACTGAATTTGACCTCATAGGATGGTATATATGAAACAAATCTTGAGAAAATTAAGAGTAATACTTATATTACCCCTAATCTATGTCGGATTGCACCTGGCCTTTCGACCGTGGTCAAAAAACGTCGCGCCTAGCGTTATTGCTCATCGCGGGGCGGCCGGATTGGCTCCCGAAAATACCCAGGCCGCCATTCGAGCCGGTATTCAGCATAAAGCGGACTTTATTGAAGTGGATATCCAACGATCGGCCGATGACGTTTTAATAGTGATCCATGATCAAACCGTTGATCGAACCACGGACGGACATGGGGCCGTGGTCGACCTCACTTGGGCTGAAATCAGCCAATTTGAGGCGGGCAGCTACTTTGGCCCGGAATATGCCGGGGAAACCGTTCCCCGACTTGACTCGGTTTTGGAAATGACCAAAGGAACGGCATCGACGTGGTTTATTGAAATTAAAGAGCCGCATTTATACCCCGGCATCGAACAACAAATCGCCGAGACGATTCAAAACGCCCAGGCGCAAGACCAAGTAACAATTATTTCATTTGATTATGAAAGTTTGAGAAAATTCAGCGAGTTGATGCCCAATGTGCCGCTAGGATTCATATCTAAGTATCCCATTACGCTGCCGAAGATAGCGAAACATCAATCCGTGGATGTCTTGTGGTTGAGCGTGATTTTGGACCCCACATTAGTGCGCCGGCTTCATAATCAAGGCTATCAGGTCTGGGTGTGGACCATCGACAACTGGCTAATGATTCGCTTACTCATTTGGCTTGGCGTTGACGGAATTACGACCAATCGCCCGGATTTATTCCATACAATTCCCGGCGCGACCGGCTAACCGCCGAAATTTGGTTCATAAGGTGGGAAGGGCCGCAGCCCTCAACAAAAGATCGGCGAATGGGTACTTCTGCTAATGGTTTTTACCGATAAACGGCAGATAAGCCACGTCCCCCAGCCGCCACAATTCTAATCCGTTGACGCCATCATCGGCAAAGAAAAATAATTCCCCATTAACATTGGTAAGCCAGGCATACGGGGCAAAATCACCCGCTCCCGGATTGATATCGTCCACCATTACCGTACCGGCTGTCGTTCCGTCACTTTGCCACAATTCGCGCCCATTTGTGCCGTTATCTGCGGTAAAGTAAAGTAGACCGTTGACTTCGAGCAGTTCTTCCGGCGAAGAACCGGCGGAACCGGGATTGATATCCTTAACCAGCATCGTACCATCGGCTGTGCCGTCACTTTTCCATAATTCACGTCCATGGCTGCCATCGTCGGCGCTAAAGAAAAACACCTCATTAATATGGGTCAAAAACAACGGCGCAGATGAACCCAGGGGATTAATATCTTTGATTAAGACCGTACCCGGCAGCGTGCCATCACTTTTCCATAACTCTCGGCCATGGGGGCTATCACTGGCACTGAGATAAAGGGTATCGCCAATGACATGGAATTCATACGGATGAATATCTTTAACTAGCTCGGTACCGATCGTTGTGCCGTCACTTTTCCATAGTTCACGCGGAATGGGGCAGCAGATAGGCTTTTCAACGCTAAAGTAGATGATATTATCGATATGCGAGAAATGCTCACCGGATGGTAAATTTCCTGGAACGACTTCTTTGACTAACATTGTGCCACCGGCTGTGCCATCACTTTTCCATAGTTCAAGAAATTTACCGGTGTATGATACAAAAAATAATGTCCCATCAACACTTGTTAGGCTGGAATCGGTAAAAAAAGATGAGGTAGGACCGGAATTTATATCGGTAACGATCTTGGTTCCGGCCAAAGTGCCGTTGCTCTGCCACAATTCGGCGCCGTACATCGCGTTGAACGCCCCGAAGTACAACATATCATTGAGATTAACAAACTGGCCGGCGTTTGAACTCTCAACACCCGGATTAATGTCTGCAACCAGCTTAGTACCGCCGGCTGTGCCGTCACTTTGCCATAACTCGTGGCCATGCACCCCATCATTGGCCGTAAAGTATAAGGTATCGCTAATAGGCAGTGGGAACGCGTTTCCCACAAAAATTGAATCGCCAGAGGGATTGATATCCTTAACCATTACGGTGCCGGCGGCTGTGCCGTTACTTTTCCATAATTCCCAGCCGTGACTGCCATCGTCAGCAAAAAAATAGAGCACCCCATTGACGTTGGTCAGGAAAAAAGGAGACGTGCCGCCGGAGGGATTGATATCTTTGACCATAACGGGTTTGCGGCCAACCGCCTGAACATAACCCATCATCAAGCCTAACGATGCGAGGGAAATAAGTATGATCAGCCCTATTTGGATCGGGCGTCGATAATTTTTCATAACCAATTTAAAGCCAACTCCCTACGGTACGGGCGTTTCCAGATTTTCAACAATATTCGAGAAAACATTACCCACAACCGGCCCCAGGAGTAATAAAATGGCAATGACCACGATAGCCGTAATAATCAAAACAGGAATTAAGGCCAAGATTACTGCCAGGATAGGCGAACCATCTTTATCGGAGGGAACAATGGTGATCGCGTCCGTATTAGAGAAAGTTGTCTCTTGCCGGACAACATACGTCTTCGCTATCTTATCATGCCAGCCTTGACGTTGCGCATCAAAGGCGATCCATAGAAAACCAATTGAAAAAGCCAGGCTGTTGATGATATACCCCAGATAACGGATAAATGCCTGGCCCCAAGAAACCGGCTGACCATCGACGCCGATGACTTTGATACCCATGGCCATTTTTCCCGGTGTTTGGCCCGTTGTCGCCCAAAATCCGACAAAATACCCCACCGAAATCAAAATTACAAGGCAGTTAAGCCCCAACCCGATGGCTTCATTGGGATCGGAAGCGATGCTGATAGCCAGACCTGCACAAAAGGATAAGGCGATCAGGATTATCCACAATAATATCCCGTCAATAAAATAAGCGACAAATCGGCGGCCAAAACCGATCACCTCGACCGTTGTCCGGCCCATAGATTGATCAAAACTGTCATAACTGCTCATAATACCCCCTCCCTCTAGCCGGTTTGATAAATGTATTGCTTCTACCCTAGATCAGTTTGAACTGATCTTAATATTGATTAGAAAGCTGTTAAAGAACAGGATGGTCTTATACCACGGTTATACTGCCCTTATCATATCACTTTTTCTCGCTTTAAGTCCATCTAATTGGGCAACACGTTGTTTTATTAGCGAACAATTGTTACATGCCGACCTTAAAATTTGAGAGGCCCTATTTGAGATGCATTATTCCCCATATGGCTTGAAATGAAGGCAGTTTAAACCTATTCAAGCGGTGTGACCGCATTAATAAAACATCGACTCCGGGTCAAACTGACCTCGAATTCATATTCCTGCCCAATTTCAAGATCACGCCATAAATGGACGAGAATAGGCGGAACGCTGCATTTCATTTCCTGATCATCGCGCTTCAGAGCAACCCGATAGATTACGCCGCCGCCCGTGTCGCTTTCATAGGGTTGTGTCCAGACAGCCGTCACTTCCGCCGCAAAAGTTTCGATAGTTGGGGTACTGTACTCACGCAAGACCAGTAAATAATAAAGCGCTGCCGACACCGCAAAAATAGTCCCTATGAACAACCAACTACTTACAGAAATTGAAAAGATAGGATAATCGGCGAACTGTTTTAGCCGAGAAGGGGGCGAGGAAGGCTTTTTACGTTTGGGCATAGGTTAAATGGAGGCGTGAACAAAGTTTCTTATCAAAAAATAGGACTGTATCAGGGGGAAGTTGGGGTGAATGGTCTAATTCGCGATGTTGTTGCCCAACGGGCAGAGCTACCTGCGGCCAAAAAGGATTTAACGCTAAAGTCGCTACAGACGCAAGAGACGCAAAAGAAAAATAGTAAAACGCTTGCGTCTTTCGCGTCGTTTGCGCCGCTGGCGTTAAAATTTCCGGTTCGATGGCCAAGAGGTGCATATTTTTAACCTCTCTTTATCGGAACGGTAAACCAGGCGTAGGATGGGGTGAGCCGGTAATCTTATCGGTTAGCGGGCGACGGTTGGGTTTCATTCCCGGTTGGAGCCGCAGAATTTCCGGCGAAACCCAACACGTTAGACAATGGTAGCTCGAATTTAGCCCCTTCAACCCAACCTACAACTTAATTCTTTTGTTTTTTACCTTTGTATACCCATTTTTTCGTTTTGCCAATTATCCATGGGACGTTAATTACCGAACCAATCGCAGCATTGACCACGAAGCCAACAACTAATTGAAATCTCGATAGCCATGGATTGGTAACGAGAATAAGAAGAGTGGTTGATTTCCATAAAGGCTCTCTTATGGCAGGGTGTTGCTCTTGACGTGCTTTCCAGACAACATCAATATATATTTCGATTGTTCTTTCGCCCTCAACCTTGGGACGAATTTCCCACTCCCAATCAATCCTGTCATATCGGAGCGATTGTTCTTCACCCCCTGGTGTTTTTTGTTCTACATAAAAATCCTTTGTCTTTAACTGAGCGACAACATAGGCTTGGTATTCAGAGCCGTAGGCAAATTCAATAGGGGCTTCCGGTGTACTTTGCGGAATGGGTATAGGGGTAACAAGCTCTGATTCTTTGTTACTTTCTCCATTATGGTGTTGTATTAGCCTAAATCCCGCTGAAGTTTTTAATAGCGTAACCTTTACTTTTTTAGGTCTTTCGGTTAGTTCCATTTCTGAAGGCCATTCATATTGAACAACTATATTTTCTTGTGTAGGTTGAACATTATTCTGATTACCAGAAGTCGCGCTAAACGTTTCCCGGAGATCGGTTTTATTGTCTTGAGCCATAGTAATTTGGTCTGTAGCAGCCGGGGTTACACGTATTGAAGCGGGAATTGGCCTGGCTACCGCAGTTACAAAATGACTTTGCTCATCAGCGCCACTGATGTTGCTCAAAGATGGTGGAGTTGGACCAACAACAGTCACCTCGACAGCGGCTTCAGCGGTTGCGTTGCAGTTATCCCTTACCATCACCTTAGTTCGATAAGAACCTTGTTTGGTATAACCGTATAACGTGGTTGGATTGGAACTACTCTGCGGATGGCTACCATCGCCAAAATCCCAAGTGTAATCGACTATGATTCCATCCGGATCGAATGATCCGGACGCATCAAAGGTTACCGGAGCCTGTCCCTTACCCCTCATCGCCGGATTAGGGTCTGCGATAAGATCTGCTGTGGGCGGGATGTTATTTTCACAAGATGCCGGAGTAGTAACTCCAGTTGGAGTTGACTCAGGTACTCTAGTGGCTTGAGCTAGAGAGGGGGGGAGGGGATCGATGATCGTTCCCGACAGATTGGCCTCATTCAAATCAGCATCAGTCAAAACGGCCGCAGTTAGATTAGCGCCACTCAAATCAGCCGCGAATAGATTAGCTCCGCTCAAATCAGTCGCGAAAAGATCGGCTCCACTCAAATCAACGCTACTTAAATTGGCCAGACTTAAGTTGGCCCCGCTCAAATTAGCATTGGTCAGAATGGCTTCGCTTATGTCTGCGTTGTGGCAGTTGACGCCGGAAAAATCGGCCCCACTTTGGTCTTCCCCAGGTCGAATGGGACATTCTAGCCCCGCCGGCTGAATTTCGGACGCCTGAACCTCCGGTGAAGATAGTCTGGATAAAAATAACAAGAGACTACACAAGGATAGCAATAAAAAGAACCCCCCTATTACTCCCAAGAGGGAAGGAAGTACATTTTTATCCACGCCATCATTGCGATTCTCCTCATACTCCTCTGGAGGTTCAGCGCCTAACCAAATCAAAAAACGATAGTATGCATCTTGGATAAAACCCATCTCTTCTCCCAATTTGAATTAAGATAAGGATTAAACTAGGGTGATTAAACGGAATGACCTATTGTTATAGGTATTCATCTGACGCGACCAAAGCAAGAATAGACTATATGATCAATTACTTAGTCAGGGAGGCCGTGCTAATTAATGAACAGCCATTACATATTTTTGTTTAACAACGCCGGGGACAAGTTTGATTAATAGAGGAATTAGGACAATTTTTTCGGTTATCTGTGTTGTTGTGACAAGGACATCTAGAGAAAAAGCGGAATCTTTCCACACAACTGTCCCCCATTCTAATCATACCACCCTTTTTCACCCTAAGTCCACCCTCAACCCCAAAAATTTGTTTCATTAGCGCACAATTCTTTCACAGCCAACCTTAAAAAGTAATAACAAAGCGTAACATTTCATCGACCCAAAAATAATCCACCATGAGAGGGCAGAAGGGCATGAAGAATAATAAAAAACTCTATCATGTCCTTCTGCCCTTCATGGTTAATTTTCCCCCACTTCCCGCCGATCGCCGCTCATCGGCCCTAAATTTGGCGGCACAAGACCGTTCGCCCGGAAGAACGGTCCGAATCCGGCTGCACAAGAGCGTTCGTCTAGAAGAACGGTCCGAATCTAGCTGCACAAGACCGTTCGCCTGGAAGAACGGTTCGAATCCCGCTGCATAAGACCGTTCGCCCGGAAGAACGGTCCGAATCCGGCTGCATAGCCCCGTTCGCCCGGAAGAACGGTTCGAATTCGAGCGAAATCGACTATTCGCCTGGAAGAACGGTCCAAATCCGAGCGAAATCGACCGTTCTTCTGCCGGAAGGGTTGATTTCGTCGAAAATTAGCGGGTTTTGGTCGAAATGGGGGTCAAAAATGAGGCGCGAAGGGGTTAGCCGCGTAAAATAAGTCGCTGCGGTAGACATATTCCTTAAGAGGCGATATACTGATCGTAATACGGTAATTCGCTAACGGACACCCGTTCAAATTGACGGAAATGCTCCTCTGAAGCTGACGTTTAGCCGGTAGACCGCCGCTCGCCGACCACTGACCGGCGAAGAACCGGCGGCTCATCAAATTCGGCGGTCAACCGTCGGTAGTCGGCGGTCAGGGGCGTCAAAATTGGGAGTCAATGGAGATATGGTGTCCGATCCGACTTCATTATTACTACCAGGAGATAACCCGTGTATCGCTGCACCATCGACGCTAAAAGTCCTTATCACGTTGAACTGCCGGAGGCCAGAGAGCGCGATAAGGTCCACCAACTGGCCGAAGCCTTTGTGGTTTATGATCTAACCTTACCCCCGGCCCAACAATGCCCCTATACCGCCGAATTAATCGAACTGCTGGCTCAATGCCCGGCCTACCAGCAGGATCGGCAGCAAAGCGAGGCCCAACGCACCGTCGCCTCTGAATCGCTCAAAGTGCTGGATCGTCACGCCCAAAAATTGATCGAAGAGATGTACTTTTGCTTGCGGGTCCACCTTTTGGACGAACCATACCGGATGGAGGAATGGGGCTTTGATCTGAAGCAAACCACCGGCCATATCATCTGGCCGCGCGGTCGCACCGGGCGGATGGCCTTGTTATCCATCTACATCAAGCAGGAGTTGAGCCGGCCGGCGGCCTTACGCCTAACCCGGCCCAACTTAGAGGACGTCATTGTCTTGCGGGATGAGATCAAAGCCATTCAGGCGGCCAGTCGGGCCGGTTACACGCGTCGCAAGAAAAGCAACGCCATCGGCTACGCTTTATCCCGGCAAATGACCGAATGCCTCCGCGCCGCCGGCGTGTTTCTCATCTCTCGTCGGTTTAATTACCGGATCACCCATGATTTGGAGAAGTGGGGGTTTAAGGTGGTCAAACGGGTGTCGAGGGCGGGGAATGGTGCTTTGAGTTAGCGATAAGATCATCCATACAGTTAATCTTTAAGGAATCTTAGAATAGTAGGCACAGTACGAACGGATTATAGCACTCTCAAATCCATTCATACTGTGTGTTCTGTTTTTGGACCAATCAGCTACCCTATTCCAACCTGGTCGCCTTATCTCGTTTCGCCTGTGCGGTTTCGGGAAATCAAAACTAATGGAGGCGTGCTATCTATTCCTTTCGATCTTAAATCCCATCCGGTCAACTATATAAGCTCCTTAGATTCACCATTTTTATCTTTTTTAGCTTCGCTAAATACTGTAACCTTCTCGTTGCCAAAAAGACACTACTTAACGGACCTGCATCAGATGTTCACATGGTTATTTAGGGCGCGATAATCCAATGAAAGTGAGTAGTATGGCCGTTAATGGGCTTTATTACATCTTTCGCCATCCGCCCATCGTTTAATGTTACATTTTTAATAGCATTCCAAAATGCATTTGTGTTGGTTTGTTGATATGTTACATAGACAGTGAGTATTTTGGAGCCATAGGTGGCATCATTGAGATGCGAAATAATCGTTGCCGCCGTTGCGGCATCGCGGGCATTATAACCATTAAACCATCCGTCAACGTGTCTGCCGTCTTGATGAGTACTATGGGGCGAAAATTTACCACCATTCATGTTACTCATATCGCCAACTGTGATATTTGAGAAATGTTCTATAATGGTTTTAACGCTTGGTTTTATCCAATCATCACCACCTTGGTTACCATCTCGTAAACCATAACGATTTGAATTAGTATAGCGCACAAGAATTTCAACCGCTCCAAAATCTTTTGTTGCCTCTTCTCCAGAACTGGATTTAGCTTTAACTCGAAGGCTCAATGTGCCATTTGTAGCGCCATTTATATTAGCGGCCTGAGCTGAGGGCAGTTCAAACAGCAGTTGCGAGGTAGTGATTTCAACTTTTTCATCTTCTCCAAATGGCTCAAGCAATTGTGTTTTTGCGTCTGTTGCCAAATTAGCTGTGGCAACAACATTACCACCCTGGATAATTTCAAGTACTAAAGATTGAAGTTCATCGTCCTTGTCGCCTTCTACTGTTATCGTGCCGTGAACGCGGGTATTTCCTCCGAAATAACTATGAGGAGCTGTACTCAGATACTTGAGCTTCCGATTATCTATATCATTTAGAGCCAAAGATGTAATTGATAATTTTTTTCTTGAACCAGATCCACAACAACCTGGGGAATCATAAAGTCCATCTGCTACATTGGCCACAGCAATATCAACTTGAATTGTATCATCCTTATCGACAGATAGTGGTGTTTCACGCCATTCTGTAGCACCTGATGAATCAAACGCACCTAGACCTAGTCCGTTCATGCTGTTACTCTCCAAAATCGAAGTTCCTGCAAGTTGACTTCGGATCGAAATATTGAAATAGTCATTAAATTCAGTACCAAAATATCCACCTGGAACTTCACTTGTAATAAATCGATAACGAACTGTAACATTTTTTACATTGGACTTAGGTTTAAAGGTTCTTGAAATCGATTGCTGACCTTCCCCGAGGTATTTAACATCAGATCCATATCAGTTGCTGAGGTTTGAAAATTAGGCACCAATCCTTCGACATGTTGGATAATCTGAACGGGCGCCGTTCCAATATTCCAACCACTGGTGCCAAGACTAAAATCGTTATTGTCAATTGTACTAAGTGTATCAAAACCTTGGAGTGATAGTGTTATATCCCCGTATCTCCTGTTGTAGCCAGTGAAGCAAAACGATTATTATTATCTTTGGCCGTTAGAAAGACTGTTCTGGCAGGAATATTTTCAAGTTTTGCT
Organism: Anaerolineales bacterium; assembly: GCA_020634855.1. Classification (GTDB taxonomy): domain Bacteria; phylum Chloroflexota; class Anaerolineae; order 4572-78; family J111; genus JAGRBY01. The sequence continues at coordinate 468,647 of JACKAU010000006.1, read as the reverse complement.
AGGCCATTGGGATCGGTCAAAATAGTAGCATTAACATTCTGGTCATCAGCCAGGTTAACCGTTACAGTGGCATTGGACACAGGTTGATTGTTTTCATCGATCACTTTGACGTTAAGCGTGTTACTCCCTGCCCATAGGGTTGCTTCAGAAACTAATTGGTTACCTTCGGAGTCATTGACAAGAAGAACGATGTGGTTACGCCCTCCTTTAACGATTGGGGCAATGAAATTGCGTTGTCGGAAAGTTCTACTGCATCCTCTTGAATTACCTCATCGTTAATCAATATGACAGCTTCAGATGGATTAGAGGTGATTTTAAGATGAAACCTGAAACTCAACGGTGCTGTTTGTAGGATTAAATGTTGTTTCTGAGACTTCAGCAATACTAATTATTCCCGGTGAGACGGGTTCTTTCTCATCCTCGGTGGGCGGCGCATCTTGCAGAACATAACTCTGTATTGAATTACCAGAAATACCTGAATTGATAACTAGTGGCAGATAGATAGAATTCTGGTTAGAACAAGGTGAAACTGATAACCTTATTGCATTAGACCTATCGGGAGCAGCTATTATTGATGTACTAGGTATGATCATGATTAACAATAATATGACACAACTCTTCTGAAAAACTCTCAATGACGTATCCATAAGTATTAATTTTTTCATTTCTCTCCTCTAAATGTGTAAATGTTTGGCTACTTGTATAGCCAAATAAACCCAAAACTTTTGTAATTGTGGGGTGGCAAGGCTATTTACCAGGCAAAATTAACTTCACAGGCGCAACTTTTTACCAAAAAGTAAAACTGGCGATTTGTATATAAATTTTTGTTAGATGGTTCTCTGCCTTTAGTAAGAAATAGGAATTGAGATTGATAATAAAGTTGAAATTCGATTATCAACACATCTATTTAAGTGGCCACATACAGTTTTATTCCTATCTAATCATAACATCCTTCTTCGTTCTGAGTCCAGTCTTGGCTACAAAGTTTTGTTTCATAAACAATCAATTGTTTCTAACCATCCTTAAAATTAGGAAAGAGAAAAAATAGCATATTTTCGGCGGAAACGAATCTTATTTCCCAATTGAAATCCATCGCTAGAATAAATAAGATTTTCAAGATAAACCTATTGACCTCATCATACTAATCCCATAAATCCTATCGATTTCAATCTTTGACGACCAGCACACGTCCCCCAACGCAATAAAATTCATAAAAATCTGTGACCATCTGTGACTATCTGCGGACTCTCCCCTCAATCCCCCCTTGTCCTCCCCCTTACTCAACTGTCACCCCAAAGGCGTGGCGAATCTTGGCGACAATCTCTGAAGCGGAGCGCATGATCATCGCGCTGGTCGATTCGCCGTGATCATCGAGGATTTCGGTTTGTTTGGCGCGGCGGGTGGCCATTATTTGGCCGAGCTGCTCTAAAATATCGGGGTGGGCCTGCAACACCGGCTCCAGACCGGCTTGCGGAATTTCAATCAGTTCACACAGCGTCACCGCCTGCACGGTGGTCGAACGAAGCTGGCCGGTGAACAGCGCCATCTCGCCAAAATAGCCGCCCGGCCCTACGCGCTCCAATTCGACGAGTTGGCCGTGGCGATCGGCTTGTTTGATCGAAACGATGCCCGACGACACGATATACATCGACTCGGTGGCCGCGCCGGCTTCGAAAATAATATCGCCGGCGGTGTAGACGCTTTTGTGGCAAACCGCTTCCAAAGATTGGAATTCGGCCGGGGAGAGGAAGGCAAACAGATCGATCTGGCGCAGTTCATCGACGATGGTAGCCATGTGGATGTCCGGGCGAATGTTTTCGTTGCGGGTGCCGACGCTGTATTTAATAGCCGCCGGCGAGATGCCGACTTTGGAAAATTCCAGCCAAATATTCATAAAAAGCTGCTCTTTACCCATAAATTGGGCCATATAATCTTCAAAATAGACCCATACCAGGTATTGGTAGGGCTGGCCGGTCATATCGAACAGGCGCACGGCCGGCGGCGGCTCGTTTAGCACCCGCGATGACTTCAAGACGGCATCCAGCAGCAATCGACGCACCAAAACCGGCGGCGCGTCGGCATCGACCGAGACGGTGAACCAAGCTGAGTAAGCTTTGTTGGGTAGATTGTAATTATGGATGATACTGTCCGAAGCCAGACGATTGGGGATAATATAAATGCTGTGGTTGAAGGATCGCAGCCGGGTGGATTTCCAGGTGATATCAACTACCTGTCCCAGCTCGCCATTGGGCAGTTCAATCCAATGACCGACGCTGTAGGGGCGATCCAGCGTCACCGCCAGGCCGGAGAAGAGGTCGGCCAGCGTATTTTGCATCGCCAGGCCCAATACTCCGGCGATAATGCCGGTTGAGATGAGTAAACCGGTCGTTTGGCGCTGGAACACAAAGGTGGCCACGCCGTATAGGGTTAGCAGGAAAATAGAGGCTGTAACCACGCCGCGCAGCAGGCGCGGCGCCTGTTCGTTGTCGAAAAGCTGCCGGAAAGCGCCTTCCCAAAAGAATAACTCCAAGGCGCGATTAAGTAGCCAGCCGCCGGCCAACCATAACAGCGTTGCCGTAATTTTGTCGAAGGTGTCGGCGCTAACCGTCCCCGGTAGATAATTGGCAAACATCGATCGCAGCAGAGCCACAACACTTACAATTAAAACAGGAAAGCCGATCAATTCAATCATCCACACCAGCTTTGGGTAGCGATTGAGGCCAAAATGGCCGCCGATTTGCTGCCGCGTACCCAGCAATATCAGAAAGACAATCACCACTAAAATAGCTATCTCGACCGGAAAGTTTTCCACCGGACTATTGACGTTATCCCAGAGTTGATCCATAGTATTTCTCCTTTGAAAAGTAATGAAAGAATTAGTTGACGATTCAACCGATGTGTCTATATGAGTAGGCTAAGGCTGAGGCTAAGGCTAAGAAATTACAAATTTGACTTGGATTAAACCGAAAGGGCTTGCTATCTGGTTGGCTAAGTAGGGGTAATATAGTGAAGGGTACGATTAAGGCAAGGGATCGCTATTCAGCCGCCGATTGACCGGCGATTATGTGCGCCAAGTCGTCGAGCGCCGTCGTAAAGACGGTTTTACGCGTTTCGCGCTCGGTTGGGCCGGTCAAATGCTCTTGATGAAAGGCGATGGTGGTTTTATCGCCGGCGGGGATGACGCGGAGTTGCAGGGGGTGTGAAAATAATGATAAGCCTATCCGTTGCCGCTCCGCCGGGTTTTCTTGAGAAAATCGGAAATTAAAAAGGCCAATTCCAGCGATTGGTTGGCATTTAAGCGGGGATCGCAGCGAGTGATGTATTTGGCGGCTAAACCTTGCTCGGTGATGGCGTCCGCGCCGCCCACGCACTCGGTTACGTTTTGGCCGGTCATTTCGCAGTGAATGCCGCCGGGGTAACTGCCTTCGGCGTGGTGAATGTCGAAAAAGTCGCGGACTTCGGCCAGAATTTGGTTGAAGAAGCGCGTTTTAATGCCCGACGCCGTGTTTACGGTGTTGCCGTGCATCGGATCGCAGCTCCAAACCACGGAATAGCCCTCGCGTTGGACGTGGCGGATTAATGGCGGCAGTTTAGCACCAATTTGGCCCGCGCCCATGCGGATAATGAGCGTTAGCCGGCCCGGTTGGTTGGTCGGGTTCAATAACTCGATGATCCGCAGCAATGTCTCCGGTTCCAGCGTCGGGCCGACCTTTAAGCCCAGCGGATTGCGAATCCCCCGCGCAAATTCCAGATGAGCCTGGTTTAACTGGCGGGTGCGGTCGCCAATCCAGATCATGTGGGCCGAGCCGTCGTACCAGCCGTCGTGGCGGTGATGCGGCCGGGTGAGCGCCTCTTCGTAGTTGAGCAGCAGCGCCTCGTGCGAGGTATAAAGCGTGGTTTCGCGAATGGTGGCCCGGTCGCGGATATCCAGGCCGCAGGCTTCCATAAAGGCCAGCGCCTCGCCGATGCGGTCGGCCAAATGGCGATACTTCTCCCCCAACGGGCTATCTTCGACAAATGCCAGGTTCCAGCGATGGACTTGGTGTAAATCGCCCAGGCCGCCTTTGGTATACGCCCGTAAAAGATTGAGCGTCATCGCCGATTGGTTATAAGCCTGCAATAAGCGCCGGGGATCGGGCGTGCGCGCCGCTGGCGTAAAGGTAATATCGTTAACCATATCGCCGCGATAGCTGGGCAGCTCGATGCCGTCGATAATCTCGTTGTCGCGCGAGCGAGGCTTGGCAAATTGCCCGGCTAGCCGGCCCACCTTGACAACCGGGCAACTGCCGGCAAACGTCAGCACCACGGCCATCTGCAACAGGATTTTGCAGGTATCTTCAATATTAGTCGCGTTGAATTCGGCGAAACTTTCGGCGCAATCGCCGCCTTGGAGCAAAAAGGCTTGACCTTCGGCCACTTTGGCCAACTCCTGGGTCAATTTGTCAATCTCATCGGCCAAAACCAACGGCGGCCCGGCCCGAAGGGCGGCTTCCGTTTGCTGCAAAGCCGCCGCGTTTGGATAACGCGGTTGTTGGGAAATCGGTTTGCTGCGCCAGCTAGAGGGAGTCCAGTTGTTTGTTTTCATGATATTTCTCAAGTAGATTAGCCCAGGTCGATAAATTCGCAAAATCTGAGGTTGTGGTAGCTGTGTACCAAACCGTGGTGAAAAAAATTAGACAGAATTTACAAGATTTACTGAATTATGATCAATAAAATCGTGATAATCATGTCAATTCTGTCGATTATTTGGTCGATCTTCCGTCATTCTAACGTCTCCACGGTTTAATGTTGTGCTACCGAGGTTGTCGGGTTCGAAAATTTTACCACAGAGGACCCAAAGTAGGCGCAGAGTTCACAGAGGGTTTTCTTCGTGCTCTTTGTGCATTCTCGGTGGCCTCTGTGGTTAAATCTTTTGATGACGGCTTAAATGCCAGCCAAAAAATTATCACACCTACTTAGGCTCAGGCTGCTTTTTCAATTTTGACGGCATAGAACAGTTCGCCGATGCCTAACGTCGTATCGGTCTCGATAATGGTCTTAGTCAGCGAAAAGCCGGGCCGCGCGGTTAGATGTTCCTCGATAAAGGGCAGGCCGGGGGCATAATAGAGCGCGCCGCCCGGTTTTAGGCCGGCTAGCAGCTTCATATATAACCGGGCAAACTGATCGGCCTGATCGTCGCTGTGGAGATGGGCGTAAATAAAATGGGTGGAGAAAGATTGATGAGCGATGATCGTTCCCCACTGATTTTGGCCATAATCGAAGGTAAACCAATCATGCTGGCTGAACTGCGGTCGAGTCGGAGCCAGCCGGTCGAGACCGAAGGCGGTGTGGCCCTGAGCGAGCAAATAATCCACCAATGCGCCGGACGCGCCGCAGCCGATATCTAAAATCGGTTCCATTAGCGTGGCGGCGTCAATATGCAGCAAACTTAGTTGAAAGAGGGGCGAATATTCGTCGCACGGCACGGTTTTGAGCAAATCGTGGCCGGCCAGCCCGGTTGGCTGGTACGACACGCAATATGTGGAGAAGATGAGTCGCAAGCGGGCATGATGCTGTTGCAATACGCTGGTATACGCCTGAGCCAGAGCATCCATCGTTTCGGATTGAACCAATGCCGCCTGTAACTGCCCCAAAAAATGGCGATACTGCGCCGTCAGCAGGTCATCGTAAAAGTCGGTGAAATTGATGAATTGATTGCGCCGGTAGGTGTACGTTTTGGTGGCTCGGATACAATATTCGGTCAATCGAGCCACGTGCGGCTTGTCGGCCAGGTAAGCGGCGATGTCATGGCGGTGTTGGTAGGAAAATTCCAGAAAAGCCGGGGGAAAGGTTTGAAATAGATGGTTGGCAAAGACGTAATCGGCCAGATCGCGGCCGGCCTGGGCCTGATAGCGTTGATCGATGGCTTGCAGCAGCCGTTTTTCTAATTCCGGCAGGGGTAAATGGTCGGACATCGCTGTAACGCTCAGCCCTCGCCGTTCCACTCGGCAAAAAACTGTTGTAGGTACATTTCCATAAAGGCGTGGCGGCTTTCGGCCAACCGGCGGGCGGTAGGGGTGTTCATCCGGTCTTTAAGCAGCAATAGCTTCTCGTAAAAGTGATTGATGGTCGGCGCTTGGCTGTTTTTGTAGGCATCGAACGAGGTGTGCGCTTCCGGCGAGATATCGGGATCGTACAGCAGCCGATTTTTGTGACCGCCGTAGGCAAACGCGCGGGCAATGCCAATCGCGCCGATGGCGTCCAGCCGGTCGGCGTCTTGGACGACTTGGCCCTCTAAACTGTGCATCGGCGTGTCAACGCCGGCCCCTTTGAAGGAGAGATCGGCGATAATCCGGCAAACGTGGTCGATCACGGCCGGTTCAACGTTAAGCTGCTCCAACCAGGCTCGTGCGACGCGCGGCCCGACCGTTTCGTCGCCGTCGTGGAATTTGTGGTCGGCGATATCGTGCAGCAGCGCGGCTAACTGCACCACAAAGGCGTCAACCGCTTCGTGTTGGGCAATCGCCAGCGCATTTTGCCGCACTCGGTAAATGTGCCACCAATCGTGGCCTGATCCCTCGCCGGAGAGGGATTCTTTGACGTACGCTTCGGTTTGGGTGAGGATGTGGGGGTGGTTCATGTGGTTTCCTTGTAATATGCCCTCACCCCCAACCCCTCTCCCAAATTGGGAGAGGGGAGTCGCGTTAGCGACGGGGTGAGGGTGAAATGTGATTTTCATTTCCCGTGTCGTCTCGTAGAAATTATCTAACTTTCTTATCTATCCTTGTTTAGGCCGCAGTCGGTACAAAAGGTAAAAATAAGACTGAGGCGAAGGCTAAGGCTAAGAAAAAGTCCACAGATTCACCCAGATAGTCACAGATTTTTGTCTGAATTTAGCTTTATCTGTGACTATCTGGGTTAGCTGTGGACAAAGTCTTTATCGTCTACGCTTAAGACCGGTTCTTAGCCTGATCGTAGCACATTTCGGTTGTTATTTCAAAATAGAGGGCAGGTACGTTCTACGTTTAGCTCGGGTGTGGTTCTTACTTAGGAGCATTTGACCCTGGTCAGTCGATATATCCGAACTATATCCTTTGGCTAGTCTTTTGCGCCGGAAGGCAGGTGATAGCCTCCGCCAAACGGCGAATGTCAAGACGGCTTGGGTGGAATAGCGATAGAATTAATAACAACTTGTTTATTCTTTCGCCTGTTGCTACAATCTGACTAGCCAATCGACTAACCATCAAACCAACCCCTTAAAAAGGAGACCGACCGTCTCACTTAAGACGATATCGGGCATGGAAATTTACTGGAGCGACAAAGCTTGCTTTGTCATTCGCGGTTTGGTCAAAGTAAACTTTGACGCTCCAGATTTTTACTTTCAAAGGAGAAAATTATGACGCTAGTTAATGATCCTCTGTGGTATAAGAACGCGATATTCTATGAAGTTCACCTGCGCTCCTATTGCGACAGCAACGGCGATGGCAAAGGCGATTTGCCGGGGCTAACGACTAAACTTGACTATCTGCAAGAGTTAGGCGTCGATTGTTTGTGGCTGCTGCCCATGTTTCCGTCGCCGCTGAAGGATGACGGCTATGATATCGCCGATTACGATCATATTCACCCCGATTATGGCACGGTTGAGGATTTTCAGACCTTGGTGAAGGAAGCGCACGCGCGCGGCCTGCGGGTTATCACCGATTTGGTGCTGAATCACACGTCTGATATGCATCCCTGGTTTATCGAGTCGCGTAAAAGCAAAGATAACCCCTATCGCGACTATTACGTGTGGAGCGACAGCGATCAGAAGTATAAGGAGACGCGGATTATCTTTCTCGATACTGAACCGTCTAACTGGACGCTCGATCCGAACACCGGCGAATATTATTGGCATCGATTTTACGCCAGCCAGCCGGATCTCAACTACGACAACCCGGTGGTGGCCGAAACGATGATTAATGTGCTGCGTTACTGGATGGATATGGGCATCGATGGCTTTCGAGCCGATGCGGTGCCGTATCTATTCGAGCGCGAAGGCACCAACTGCGAAAATTTGCCGGAAACGCACGATTATCTCAAGATTGTTCGTAAAGTGCTCGATGAGGAGTATCCTGGCACGATTTTGCTCGGCGAGGCGAATCAATGGCCCTGGGATTTGCGGCCCTACTTCGGCGGCGACCTCGGTGACCCGACCGTGCCCGGTAATGAGTTTCATATGGCCTTTCACTTCCCGGTTATGCCGCGAATCTTCAAAGCGCTGGCGCTGGGCGACGCGACGGATGTGATCGACATTATGGCGCAAACGCCGGCCATTCCTGATAATTGTCAATGGTGTGTTTTCTTGCGTAATCACGATGAATTGACGCTGGAGATGGTCACGGAGGAAGATCGCCAATTGATGTGGAAATTATACGCGCCGCATCCGCGCATGCCGCTCAATTTGGGCATCCGGCGGCGGTTATCGCCGCTGCTCGATAATGACCGGCGCAAAATCGAGGTGGCCAACGCGATTCTGTTCAGTCTGCCCGGCGCGCCGATCATTTATTACGGCGATGAAATTGGCATGGGCGATAATATCGAGTTATTTGATCGGAACGGCGTCCGCACGCCGATGCAGTGGGCCGGCGACCGGGGCGCGGGCTTTTCGGAGGCCAATCCGGAAGATTTTTGGGCGCCGCTGATCGATGATGAGACGTACGGCTACCACAGGGTCAATGTCGCCGCTCAAATGGCCGATCCCGGCTCGTTGTTCCATACGATGAAGCATTTTGTGGCCACGCGCAAGGCTCACCCCGTTTTAGGCTGGGGCGGTTGCGAATTTTTGACGTTAGAGAACAAAGCGGTTCTGGCTTACGTTCGCCGCAGCGATGAGGCTCAAATGGTGATCGTTTGTAACCTGTCGGACCAATCACAGTCGGTGAGCCTGCCGCTGGCCGATTTTGTCGGGCAAACGCCGGTCGATGTGTTGACCGATACGGCTCAGCCGGTTATATCTGAGCCGAATTACGCTTTATCACTTGCGCCGTTTCAATATATGTGGTTAAGTGTGGCAGGGTGACAGGGTTGCAAGGTGGCAAGGTAGCAGAGTTGCAAGGTAGCAGGGTCGCAGGGTAGAAACAATTTTAGGGTGACAAGATTGTAGGATTACAAGGTTGCAAGGGGGCAAAGAACATTCTGTCACTTTGCCACCCTGCCACTTTCGCACCCTGTAACCGTGAAACTTTGCCACTCTGTAACTTTACCCCCTGTAACCCCGCAACGCTGCAGCCCTGCAACTTTGTAACCCTGCGTCCAGGAAAATTATCATCACTTCGAAAGGAAAACCGTAACCCCTATGGCTTTTACGTCTACATTTGATCAGCGCCGCTTGCTTGTGACCGATTTGGACGATACATGGATTGGCAGTAGTCTGCCCAGTCTGGAAAAATGGCAGCAAGCTTTCAGTAAAGACAAAGATTCGATCATTTTGGTTTATGCGTCGGGGCAGAGTTTGAAAATGCAGCTTGAGGCTATTGAAACGTATGGTCTGAGTACCCCTGATTACATTATCTCGTCGGTTGGCACCGAAATTCATCGCCTGCCGGGCGAACACCCGCTCGATGAGTGGTATCGCCATTTGCAGGCCGGATTTGCCCGCGATGAGCTTGCGGCGCTGTTAGCAGAGCGCCATCCTGAATTTGAACTTCAGGAACCTGAACATCAATCGTCGTTAAAGATTAGTTACTTCTGGCCGGACGCGTCGCCGGCGCAGCTCGATGCGCTTCAGAATGAATTATTAGAGACTCAATTTCCGGCGAAATTCGTTTATTCCCATAACGTCTACCTCGATATTATTCCCGAACGGGCCGGCATCGGTTACGCCGTAAAATTTCTGGTCGATTCGCTGATTCTGACGCCCAGCCAGGTTTTTGTCTGCGGCGGCAGTGAAAATGATATCGATCTGTTCCAATATGGGTTTAGGGGTATTGTGGTCGGTAATGCTACCCGCGCGTTGAAGAAAGCCGTCGAGTTACGGGCCTACTTTAGCCACGGCCATCATGCCTTGGGCCTTTTGGAAGGATTAAGGCATTATAAATTCTTTGAAGCGGTAAAACCCACCAAAGCTAACCCGGCGCGCGAAGGGATGGACCGCGCGGTTGAATCGCTGCGCCGTAATTTGACGCCAATGGGTTTTTCGGCCGCTGGCCTGACCGATAACCCGCTGACCGATGAAGATTCCAATTACTTTGCCGTGTGGAGTCGCGATGGCATAAAAACCGGCCTGTGGAGCCTGCGTCTCAACGATCCCGATGTAACCGAGTGCTTTAAACGCACTTTGGAAGTTTTAGCTGAAACGCAATCGGAGGCGGGGCAGATTCCGGCCAATGTGCAGATTAAAACTCGTAAACCGGATTACAGCGGCACGGGCAATATCGCTTCCATCGATTCAGTGCTCTGGTTTGTCATCGGCAGCAGCCGGTTCGCGGCTTACAGCGGCGATCGCGATTTTTTGACGCGGATGTATCCCCATTTAGGGCGGGCGATGCAGTGGCTCAAGGCGCACGACTCGAATAACTGTGGTTTGATTGAAGTACCGGAGTCTTCGGACTGGATGGACCTGTTTCCGCGCTCTTACAACGTCCTTTACGATGAAGTGCTGTGGTATTTGGCCTGCCAGGATTTTGCCGTAGTCTGCGAGGTCATGGGCGACGATTCGCAGCCGTATCGCCGGCTGGTCGGCACGATTCGAGAAAAAATTCAGCGTCAATTTTGGCCTACCGCGCAAAAACTGTCCGATGCGCTCGAGTCTTTCTCGGAAACGCAGTTTACGCTGGGCAACGCTCAATATCTGCTCGATGCCATCAGCCCTTTTGGCTATTCGTGGCGCTGCGACGTCTATGCTAATCTGTTGGCGGCGTTGGTGGGCTTGCTGAGCGAGCGGCAGATGGAACAGCTCTTTCAATTCCTGTGGGGCGTCGGCGTGAATTCGCCCTATCCGGTCAAATGTTATTATCCGCCGGTTAACTCCGGCGCGGCCGATTGGAAAGATTATTTCGTCACCAACTTCCTCAATTTACCCGATCATTACCACAACGGCGGCATTTGGCCCTTTATCGGGGCGCTGTGGGTTCGTTTTTTGGCGCGAATTGGCCGGACTGAGTTGGCCCACCAGGAACTCAACGCTTTAGCCGAGGTTTGCCGCCTGGGCCTCTACGGCGAGTGGGAATTCAACGAATGGCTGCATGGCCAGACCGGCCGGCCGATGGGTAAAGCCCATCAGGCTTGGTCTTCGGCCGGTTATATCGCCGCTTACCAGGCGCTTTACCACGATACTGTCCCCATCGACATTCAACCGCTAACTGTCGAGATGTTTGACCCGCCGGCTGAATAAATCGATCCAAGTGGCGCGACCAAGAAACCCCTTGTAGGACAAACTTAAGTTTGTCCTACAAATCTTATTTTGAAGCCCCAAAAAGCATCGTTTTGTGCCTAATTTCCCAAATCTGGCCAGATCATTATCATTACTGTAGACCATTCTTACTTTCACGCCTGTAGTTGAGGTTACTGCCGGGTAATTTGGTATCGACAAAGGTATTGATGCGGCAATCTATCAAACTAACGCTTTAACTAAAAACGATGCATAGCAGTGCTTGAGGAGGTGCTAGCGTGAATCAAAATTCTATTCTAATGTTCTCTATTCACGGGTATGTCGGCGCCGAGCCGGAATTAGGTAAACCCGACACAGGTGGTCAGGTGGTCTATGTGGTTGAGTTGGCCAAACGATTTAGCCGGCTGGGTTACAATGTCGATTTGGTGACGCGCCGTTTTGAGAATCAGCCGGAGTTCGACGAAGTTAACGAAAACTTCCGAGTCTGGCGTATTCCGTTCGGCGGCAAGAAATTTATTCGTAAAGAAGATATGCACGACTATCTGGGCGATTTTGTGACCAACTGTTTGGCCGCCATTCGCAATCGAGGACGAACCTACGGGGTAGTGTATTCGCATTATTGGGACGGCGGTTGGGCCGGCCAAAAAATCGCCGAGGAGTTAAGTATTCCGCATGTTCACACGCCTCATTCGTTGGGTACGTGGAAAAAACAGAACATGGGCATGGGTATGGATGAAGCGGAGATGGAGAAGAATTATCGCTTCGAGGAACGGATTCACACTGAATTCTTGATTTATCGCAACTGTGATCATATCGTGGCCACGACCGAACCTCAGTTTCAACTTTTGCAAGAAAATTACGATGTGTTGGAGCGACAAATTACGGTTATTCCGCCTGGAATGGATGAAAACCGGTTTTTGCCGGTGCGTGGCGAAGAGATGGTCGAATTGCAAAAGAAGCTTGGCCTGGGAGGGCACGATGTTCTGGCTGTCGGCCGGATGGCGGCTAATAAAGGACACGATTTGTTAATTCGTTCGCTGCCCACGTTGCTCGAACTTGTGCCTGAGGCCCGTTTGATTGCCGGTATCGGTAGTGATGACTCTAAACAAGACGATGCAGGTGTGGCCGAATTAAAAACATTAGCCAGTGAGTTAGGCGTTAACGATAAGATTAATTGGGTCAAATATATTCCCGATGAGGATTTGGCGGACTATTATCGCGCGGCGGGCGTGTTTGCCCTATCTTCTCGCTACGAACCGTTCGGTATGGTCGCCGTCGAGGCGATGGCCTGTGGGACATCGACCGTCGTCACCGTCCACGGCGGCCTGGCCAAGATTATCGAGTTCGGCAAACATGCGCTCTACGCCGACCCCAATCGTTCGGCCGAATATGGTACGATGCTGGCGTTGCCGATGCTCTATCCCAATTTGGCCCACGAACTTTCGGTGGAAGGCTCGCGGTTTGCCCGGCGCCATTTCGGCTGGACCGGTATCGCCAAGCGGATGCTGGAGGTCTTTGATCGGGCCGAAAGAATGCGCATCGAGGAGTTCAGTTAAGGATTTATAATGCAACAGCCTGAATGGATTTTAGCTTGCGATATCGATAATACCCTGACCGGCGATCCGGCGGCGTTAGCCGAACTCACCCAACAATTAACCGATCGCCGGCAACAAGGCGACCTGTTTTTAATCTTGCCGACGGCTCGCGCTGTGCCTGATGTGGTAAGCGGCTTTATGGATGAAAATCTGCCGGTGCCGGACGCTATTTCAACGCAAGTGGGTACGGAAATCTACCTGCCGCCGTTCGATGACGGTGAGTTAACGCCGTTACCGGAATGGGATGCGCATCTGCGCCGGGAATTTTCGCGACAAGAGGCCTGGACCTTTTTGGACGGAATTCCGGGCCTGGTGATGCAGTCGGATAAATATAATACCCCGTTGAAAGTCAGTTGCTTTTTGGATCAAGCGCCCGACCCGGATGAGGCCGCCGCGCTTGTTCAACAACGGTGATCGAAGCCGAACGCTACCGATACCTATCGCGTGATCTGGTCAAGCACGCGAGATTTGGATATCGTGCCAACCGAAGCCGGCAAAGGCAATGCCATCAAATTCATTGTGGATTATTTTGATCTGACCTCGCGGACGGTCATCATTGCCGGCGACAGCGGCAATGATCGCACGATGTTTGATGAGTTTCCCAAAGGCATTGTGGTGGGCAATGCCCAACCGGAGTTAAAACGTTTAAAAGAAGAAAACCCACCGGAAGTTTACTTTTGCCCAAAGCTGCTGCGCCGCCGCGGTGTAATGGAAGGATTGCAACATTTTGGGCTAATTTAAGAGTGTAATAAAAATTTATAGGAGCGACAAAGGTTACTTTGACATTTGACAAAGCAAACTTTGACGCTCCCAAATCTTAATTTTCAAGGGAGAGAATAATGTCAGAAGTTGTACCTATCGAACACCATGAAGCATTCCTCACTTCGAGTCGGCCTCACATTCTGATGATTACCAACCACGGTATTCATCAATGGGAGGTTATCCCCGGCCTGCCGGATACCGGCGGCCAAAATGTCTTCGTCAACCAATTCACGGCTACCGTCGTCGATTTGGGCTTCAAAGTCACCATTGTCAATCGCGGTGGATATCCGCATCCCCTGACAAACGAACTGCGGTCCGGGTTAGACTATCAGGATGACCACCAGCGCATTTTATTTATCGAAGATGATAAAAAGGCGTTTGTTCGCAAAGAAGATATGCACGAACAACTGCCGCAGTTGTTTGAATACCTAAAAGCGTTTCTGGCGGATGAAGGCACGGCTATCGATTTGATCATTTCCCATTATTGGGACGCCGCCGCTTTAGGAGTCTTGTTAAACAAGTCGCTGCCTCGGCCGGTGAAGCATGTGTGGGTGCCGCACTCCGTTGGTACGCTTAAAAAGCGCAATATGCCGCCGGAAACGTGGCAAGATTTGCGGATCGATGAGCGGATTGCCGCTGAGAAGGCGCTTGTCCCCGATTTGGACGGTATCGCGGCGACATCGCCGGTAATTCGCCAGGCGCTCAAGGATGATTACGATTACGACAGCAACCTGTTTTTACCGCCCTGTATTCAAGCCGATCGGTATCATCCTCGGGCCATCGAGCCGGAGCACGAGATTTGGACGTTTCTCAGCGAGGCCACCGGTCTGCCGATCAACCAAGTACGGGGCTGCAAAGTCGTTTTTGAGGTCAGCCGCACTGATAGAACCAAGCAGAAAGATGTATTGATTAAAGCGTTTGCCAAAGTCCACAAAAAAATCCCCAACACGTTGTTAGTGGTCTCGATTGATGACACTGAGACGGAGTTGGCCGGTGAGTTGAAATCATTGATTAAGGAAACCGGCATCGAAAGCCACACCGCCGCCATCGGCTACGAATGGGCCAGATTACCGTACATTCACGCGGTTTCGGCGGTTTACTGCTCGCCCTCTATAATGGAAGGGTTCGGCATGGCTATTCAGGAAGCGGCGGCTACGGCTGTGCCCGGCGTGGGCAGCCATCTCGTTCCATTTTTAACGGATTACCTGATTGGCGATGACACCGAGCAGATAAAGCCTGAAGGCAACTCTCAGGCTATCGTTAAGGGCGAAGGCGGGATCATGGTGCAGGGCGGCGATGTCGATGGCTTTGCCTACGCCCTGGAGATGCTGCTCACAGACGATCATTTGCGGCGAACGATGGGTCAGCAAGCCTATCAAATCACCATCCCCTATTTTACCTGGAAACATATGACGATGCGACTGCTGCAAGCCATCGAATATGATCTAGGCCCTACGCCACAGCAAATTAGCCGCGAGTCGGTGAATAAGATCCTGGAGTCTGAAACCATTGACGAGTTATCCGTGACGCAGATGTTTGAGATGGTGCGTAATGATCCGGAACTGGCTAAGTTCCGACCGGACGCGCTTTACCAGGTCGATCCGCGTGACGGGGCGGTGATTCTTTACAATTCGGCTCGCGCCCGCCGTCCGCACGATTATCCCGAACCGCCGGCCGAGTCGAAGACCGCTACTGCTTGCCCCATCTGCGAGGGCAAAACGACCGGCGTGATCGATGTGGCCGGTTTGAGTGAAGGGTTCACATTTATCAATAAAAACCTGTTTCCGGTGCTTTATCCGCCGGTTAACGGGGACAATGACGAGTCGCCTTATGGTCTTCATTTCTTGCAATGGACCTCTTCCCTGCACGATAATGACTGGCATAACATGCCGGTTGAAGACCGTGTTGTAGCCATGAAACGGCTGGCCGCCCTGGAGCAAAAGCTGCTGCGCGAATCGGCGGAATTTATGCCGTCCTCCCCATCAACCAACGGTAAAAACGAGAATCACGGGTATGTTTCTATCTTTAAGAATTATGGTCTGATGGTCGGCGGCTCGCTATCGCACGGACACCAGCAGATCTGTTTTAGCAACGTCATGCCTCGACGCTTCCAAAACAATTGGCGTTTTTGGCAAGAGCGCGGCGAGGTGTTCTCCGGCTATATGCTCAGAGAGAACCCGTCCGAACTATTGATAAAAGATTATGGCGAAGCTATGCTGGTGGTACCCTATTTTATGAAGCGGCCCTATTACACGATGCTGCTTTTGAAGGATACGAACAAACAGTACCTACATCAGCTCTCCGATGCCCAATTAGAAGCTGTTACTAACGGTTGGCACGACGCCATTAGAGCCATGCTAATCGTTATGCCTAAAATAGGCCGAGCCGCTGCTTATAATATCATCACCTCGAATGGGCCGGGCGCCGGTTTGTATTTTGAGTTTCTACCGTATACTCAGGAGACCGGCGGGCTGGAGCAGTTGGGTTTGTGGGTATGCCAGGGTAATCCCAGTGCTGTCGCAAGCCATTTTAGAGAAATACTCAATTACGACTAAATCAGTGGGCCGCAACCCCCTGAGTAGACCGAAGAATAAGATGACGGTCAGGAGTTACGCCGTTGACACGCCGGTGAAACAAAATTAGCTACGAGTGGCGCGAATTGACACGAAAAACAAGAAATAATTAGTGAAAATTCAAACGTAATTCTGGCAAAAAATAAAGGTGTCTCTAAGACAATTCCTATAAGCTAAGGGTGTATAACCCTGTATGCAACCATCGAACTCGATTGTGGACGTTTGTTCATTCCCAATCGCTCGGTCATTTGCCCCAAGTTGCATCTTGCTCGCTGACAGTCGAAAAACCAATTATTTTTAGTCAACTACGACGGAAGTAGCAAGTGAGAAGTTAGAGGGATTTTTCCCTCTACTTTCTCTTTCTTGGTCCCCATGTTGGGTTCATCGGTAACAATTTGCATTAATCCTAATACCAATTTCGAAAAGAAAGGATCTCATTGATGAAAGGCGATGTAATTATTGTTGAAGATTATCATTACACAGCAGCGATGGCGATTGTTGATTACCTGCTGCCTCAAATTGAAGCGAAAGCAGGTCGCTTTACCTGTACCGTGGCCGGCGAGTCCGGCAGCGGCAAATCTGAGATGGCCCAGGCCATCGCCACGGTATTGAATTACAAAGAAGTGCCAACCGGCATTTTTCAACAAGATGACTATTTTATCTATCCGCCTAAAACCAACCATAATACCCGCTTGAAAGATATCAGTTGGGTTGGCCCTCAGGAAGTCAAGCTGGCGCTGCTAGATGAACACCTCAAAGCGGCGTGGGATGGACAAGAGGCGGTGGTCAAACCACTGGTTATCTTTGGCGAAGATCGCATTGAAGATGAAACGATGACGCTGACGGGGTTAAAGGTGTTAATTGCCGAAGGCACTTATACCTCACTGCTGGAAAATGTGGACGCGAAAGTATTTCTGACTCGCAATCGGCTCGAAACGATGGAGTCACGCCGTAAGCGCGGGCGAGAGCCGATGGATCCGTTTTTTGAAGAAGTACTTGAGATTGAGCACGAGATTATCTCCAAGCATAAAGCCAAAGCGGATGTCATTGTGACGCGCGAGTTTCAAGTTGAATTTGTTGGAGACTTGGTAGCCCAACCTTAACCAGTTTAATGTTTTGACTCAAGTTGCTACCCATCCAGACCTTTAGGGTTTCGGCCCTGATTTTGACCAGAATTGGCGTTAAATAGCCAAATTTAGGTCGGGATAAGGCCCTTTCGGAAACCCTAAAGGTCTTTTTTCCGCAAGGTGGCAACTTGGGCGCTCCCATTTTTTCAAAAGGATGCTCTTATGACTGAAATCGACCAGAATTTGGACCTACTGGCGATTGGCGAGGTATTGATTGACTTTATCTCTACGGATGTGGTTGAGAGTTTGCGTGAGGCTGAAATATTTCAGCGATATTTGGGCGGCTCACCGGCCAATATTGCGGTAAATATGGCCAAGTTAGGCTGCCAGACGGCAATTGCCGGCAAAACCGGCATCGGCGCATTTGGGCAATTTATCAAAGCGCAATTGCAATTTCATGGCGTTATGACCGAGCATCTGATCATGGATCATCGGGTTCATACCACTTTTGTCTTTGTTTCACGCACCAGCGGCACACCCGATTTTGAGCCGTCGCGCAATGGCGATTACAAACTCCAACCGGAAGAATTATCGGAAGAAGCCATCGCTGGGGCCAAAATAATTCACGCCTCGACTTGGCCTCTGTCTCGTGAACCAAGCCGCTCGGCGGTGAAGAAGGCATTTGAGCTAGCCGCGGCTCAAAACAAGATTGTGTCGTTCGATCCTAATTTTAGCCTGGTTGTTTGGCCCAATTATGTGGAAGCGCAGGAAGTAATGCGCGATATCTACCAATATGTGACCATTACCAAGGCTTCATTGGACGATTCACAGCGTTTCTTTGGCTCGGATGAGTCGCCGGAACGGTATATCGAAATGTTTCACGAGTTAGGGCCAAACATTGTGGTTTTTACGATGGGCAAGGATGGTTCTTTGGTGTCTGAAAATGGAACGATATTGGCTCATTTGCCGGCGCGGACAATCGACGTAGTTGATGCCACCGGCGCCGGCGACGCATTTTGGGCCGGCTTTCTGACCGCGCTGCTCGATGATCAGCCGCTGCCGCGCTGTTTGTTGTTCGCCCGTGAAGTGGTTGAAATGAAATTGCAGACGGTCGGGCCGCTGCCGAATATGATCAGCCGCGAGGACATTTATGATCGGCTGCCCGATAGCCCATCGGCTTTGAGTGGTGTATGATTTTGATACAGGACTTACGCAACTAAAGGTGACAGTCACTTGAACACGCTAAATCGACCTGTTTGAACGACACAGAGGCTGATTTATTGACAATAAGTGACTGTCACCTGGGTTTTTGTCAATTATGACAGGACTGTCGCCGTCACCTTCTCTAAATCTTCAGAAATTTTACTCTTCTTCTGACTAAAGTAATTAATCAAGCGCGTAACCGGCCCCGATGCGCTTTCACTTTCCAGTTCTTCAATCAACGCTTCGGTCAAAATCTGGCTCATCCTGAGCCGATCACTCTCAAGGGCTTCTCGTCTGGAGACAACCCAGAGGTAAAGGTCGGACTCGGTATTTTTGGGGTATTTTGCCGGCAGGTTGTGACTTCTGATCAATTCGATGACCGGCATGTAAACATTATCATACCAACTGGCCACGGCTTCCTCATAAGGGATGGCCCGACTTTGCTCTACTTCTTTTAGATATTTGTGGATATCAATATGCCGTTTGGTAAGATAATAACAGCCCGACTCGGTGAACTTAATGTTGTGATGGGGACGAACCTCATCCAGATTGGTTTCGTCCAAAAATTTCGCACGTTCCACATTTAGAGGGAGGCTGCGTAAATCCTCGCTATTACGGAAAAGACCCATAAACAGGGCAAAGGAATTGGTGGCTCGCTCTCTGCGCAACTGTTCGATAATGTCTTCGTTAGGAACATAGCCCAGAGCTTTGATCTCTTTTTCAAATTGCTCCCGATGGAGGAGAAGCCAGGCATACAAATCAGCCTCAGTTCGATCCGGAAAATCTACCAGAATGTTGCTGCGGCGAATGGTTTCGATGGTTGGCACATAAACCGTGTCGTACCAACTCATGACCGCTTGCTCATAGGGGATTTCGCAGTGACATTCGGTTTCCTTTAGAAATTTGTGGAAGGCGATGTGGTCTTTAACTAAACGATAGCGGCCCGGCTCGGTGAAATTAATCTCCTGTTCCGGTCTAAGCTTATCCAGTTGGGTATCCTTGAAAAATTCTTCTCGCTCTTCAGCGATGAGCAAGGCGTCCATTTTAGAGCGAATATCTTCGATATCATCATCTTTGCTGATCGGGACGGCGGTTTTGTATTCAATGACGTAAGCTTCGATAGTTTTGGCTTTGTTGTTGCGAGCGACCGAGACGCGGTGATTGCCGTCGCGGACAAAATAAACGTCGCCAACTTTGTATAACTCAACCGGGGGAAATCCCTCGGTGAGCGCGACATTATCGACACGGCGCCAACGTTCTTCAGTGGTCCGGTTTTTGGGAAGAAAAGAGCGGGTGAAATCTCGGTAGCGGCCGGTGCTACCGACAATCTTATCTAACTCAACTTCTTGAAGTCCTTTATAAGCCGAGTCTTGTAATCTTAAATTTTGTTTGATTTCCTCAAATGAAAGCAAATCATTAGGACGACCGGTAAAAAAGTTGATCCACTCTTCAAATAACGCATGTTGGCGGGCGCTGGCGAAATCTTTGCCGGATTCAGGGGTTAGCATTGGAAATACTCCTTTCATGACCTGGGTGATCAATAAGGTCATAAGAACAGTTAAAACTCTTTAAATTCTGGTCGAGATTAGGATATTATCAGCTTACCAGAAAAGTGCAACAACTAAAAAAGGCGCCTCCAAAATGGAAGCACCTCTGCTTGTTGTGGGACGTTTTATCAATGGACCTTTAAGAGGCTCCACATGAGTATAAATGATAAAATAGCGATAATTAGGGGATTGTCAAATTCGTCGGTCGAATCATTACATCCCGAACCGATAACCGACACTACGAACGTTTTGAATTAAGCGGGGTTGGTTAGGATCATCTTCAATTTTGTTGCGTAAGTAGTTGATATAGACGTGTAGATATTGTTTCTGGTCTAAATATTCTTCGCCCCAGACGTGTTTGATTAGAAAATTTCGACTCAGTACCCGACCTCTATTTTGGGCCAGGGTGGCCAACAGTCGAAATTCCGTTGGGGTTAAGTTTATGCGTTTACCTCTTGATTTGACTTCCCGTTTGTCAACATTGATAATCAAGTGACTCTCTTTGATCACCTTATCCTGATCATTAAAATCAGTCACCGAGTTATTTGACCGGCGTAGAACCGCTTTCATCCGGGCCGCTAACTCGGTGTTCGTAACCGGTTTGACCAAATAATCGTCAGCGCCCATCTCTAAACCTTTAATGATGGCCTCTTGTTGTTTCAGGGCGGTCAGCATAATGATCGGTACATTGCACATCTGCCGGAGCCGTTGGCAGGTGTCCCAACCACTCAACTCGGGCATCATAATATCAAGTAAGATTATTTCCGGCTGGTGCTCGTAGGCAAGCTTAAGGCCATCAATACCGTTATAGGCCGTTTTTACGTCAAAACCTAATCGTTCCAAAGTAATTTGGTAAAGATTGCAGGTGGCCGGATCATCATCGATAAGCAACACTTTTGTGATCATTGTGGCGAAGTCTCTTTATTAATTAAGAATCGTTATTTTGATGTTGAGGCAGAACTGTAGATCCCTCTTTCATTGAAAAATAGGTTATTGCTTTAAGGTCGATCATAATCAGTTTGAACTCAGCAACAATTAGTTGATAGTGGCTTACCACTACCAATTTCGACTTACCGTTTTAGTAAAATTGCGAAATTGGTGAAGGGTGCCATTCCGTTATGGGGCGAGATAGAAACGCTGAATCACTGAGGGAAATGAACAAACTGAAACCTCTTCGTACCGGATACACCTCAATCTAACCTTAGGTGGGACCGAAAGGCTAAAGCTAGTGACCAGTGACATCATCCTTTTAAGTATTTCAGTGGTTCAATATGTGGGTTGCCCCAATTCTGAAATACACCCCTTGGTGAAAGAACAAGACTATATATAGTATTAAAGTGGTTAACGGCTAAGTTGTAACCGCAACAAACCTATATATAGGGTCTAATGAAAGGGTACTGACACCATTATTTCACTAAATTATGATTTTTACCATAAAAAAAACATTTAAATTTTACAGGAATACGGTTAGAAACAATCGCGTGATAAAAAAACGCTCCCGGAGTAGGGAGCGTTGCATTCTTACACTTAAATTGTGGGAAGTTTTCCCGTGCCTGACTTGGTCCGCCTGGGAATAATTGGCGTCTCCCAAGGGTACACAATGTAGCGATTGGTGATGGCTCCGTAATAGGTGGGGGTGTTGTGAGGGAAAAGATTTGATTTGATACGATAATGGAGTACTGCCGTCTCGGCCTCGCAGCCTGCCGCTGCCAAACGTCCTTGGACAATAGTAATGGCCCGACCGTTAGCCCAAATATCGTCCACTACTAAAATTCGACGGTTTGCAACCAACACATCCGGCGGAAACTGCACAAAAGTTGGCCAGGCTAGTTTACGGTTCACTTCCTCCGGAAAATAGACCGAGGCCGTTAACACGTGTTGGATTTTCATGGCTTCGCTTAAAATGCCGCCGGGCACTAAGGCGCCTTTACCGACCATCAACAAACCATCAAATTCACCTTCAAATTGTGGAATTAAATGGTCGATTAATTTATCGACGTCCGTCCAGGTTAAAATTTCTCGCTCAAAAAGATCTTCGGGGGCCGGCCCCTCTGCAGTTGGAAATGATGATGGAAACATAGGCTATCTTGATTTGTCCACTAAAAAGTTTCTAACCATTTTAAGCCGATTTGACCGTTACGTCAATACCGAATCGCCGCTATGCCCCTAATGTTGATAACAACTGGGCTTTGAGTTCAATAAAATGCGGTTCAACCAGGATATTCGGCCGGCGCGGGCGCGGCAAATCGACTATCAAGTCCAGCGCGATCCGGCCCGGCCGGGGCGACATCACCAACACCCGATCCGATAAGAACAACGCTTCTTCCACATCGTGGGTGATGAATAGAATGGTTTTGTTGAATTGCCGCCAGATATCCAGCAGCCACGCCTGTAGATCGCGCCGAGTCAACGCATCGAGCGCCCCAAACGGCTCATCAAACAGCATCACCTCTCGATGAGTCAAAAAGGTGCGTAGCAAGGCCGCTCGCTGCCGCATACCACCCGACAGCGTGGCGGGGTAGGCCTCACCAAAACCTTCCAGGCCAAATAACGGTAACAGTGAAGCCGCTTCCTGTCGCGCCGCCTTGAGGTCCTCCCCAGCCAGCTCCGGCCCCAGGATCACGTTGTTGAGAACGGATCGCCACGGCAGCAGCAGGTCACGCTGCGGCATGTAGCCAAACATGCCGGTACGCTGTCGCAAGACTTGCCCGTTCAGGCAAATTTCGCCGGTATCCGGTTCCATAAGCCCCACGATAATATTGAACAGCGTCGATTTCCCGCAGCCGCTCGGCCCGATGAGGGTGATGAACTCACCGGCGCCGGCTGAAAAGTTAATCTCAGCCAACGCCGGTATAGCCTGGCCGTTGTCGTAAAAGGTTTTACTGATTTGATTAACAGCGAGATGGGCGTTAGACAACGCTAATTTTCACTGGTCGGTAAAAATGCATTACTGAACGCCGCTGTCCCGTCGATACTTTCGGAGAGGATACCCTGGTCGGCCAGCCAATCCGAGTAACGCTGCCACACCTCGTCGCTTTGAACACCCCATTGGGGTGCGTCGGCCTGATATTGGTCGGATAACCATTGTTGGCTGGCTTTGATGAGTTCAGCGTCGCTCTCCGGCGCGGCGGCGAGCAGAATTTCGGCGGCCTCGTCGGGATGTTCGATGGCAAAGGTATACCCGCGAGCCGTGGCCGCCAGAAAGTCTTCGACGATTTCCGGCTGCTCGCTGATCAATGTTTCGTTGGTGATGATCACCGGCGTGTAGTAATCCGGCACGCATTCCTGCCAGTCGTTCAGCATGACCACATTCAGATCGATGCCTTTGAGATCGGCGTTGATGCCGTCCCAGCCGTAAAAGATCCAGGCAAAGTCAACATCCCGTTCAGTAATCGACAGAAAATCGGCGTAACCGGTATCAATGAATTTCACTTGCTCGACATCGCCGCCGGCGCAACTCATCAGTAAATCGAGAATAGGCTTCTCCACGGGTGAGCCAAAACTGCCGTAAGTTTTGCCTTCGAAATCTTGCGGTCCTTCGATCCCCTCTTCGGCTCGTGAGGCAAAGCCGGAGGTGTTGTGCTGGATTACCGCCGCGATGGAGACAATCGGCACCTCCTCGGCGCGGGCCATCGTAACGCCTTCTTGGTAACTGATACCAAATTCGGCGCTGCCGGAAGCGACAGCTTGCTCCACGCCGGTTTCGCCCGGCTGGATTATGTTGACCGCCAGTCCGTTTTCTTCATACCAGCCTTTTTCTTGGGCCACAAATAGGCCGGTGTGGTTGGTGTTGGGTACCCAGTCGAGCATTACCGTAATTGCCGTTGGCTCTTGCGCTGCCGTTTGAGCCTCTCCACTAGTGGCGGATTGGCAGGCGCTTAGAATGATGATCAATGCCAAAAAAATGGTTGGCAAAAAAAGTTTTTCTTTAGTTAGCATCGTGGAACCTCCTTGGAAAATAATGGTCTGGAGCGTCAAAGTTTACTTTGACCTGATGGTGAGTATGACAAAACCAGCTTTGTCGCTCCGAAAAATAATTAACGTTGAAAGATTGGCCGATTTGGAAATTAATCGCCCCATCTCCGATCTCCAATCTTTATCACTTACACCCACTGCGACTCGCGTTGGCTGGTGTAATACCAGGGCAGGAGCGCCCGTTCGGCGATAAAGACCAGCCCGAATAGGATCAGGCTCAACAGCGATGAGATGACAATGGCGGCGAAGACCTGATCGGTTTTGAAGGCGTTGGCCGACCGCAGCATAAAGATACCTAACCCTTGACTGGCCCCAACCCATTCGCCGATGATCGCGCCGACCACGCTGTAAGTTGCCGCGATGCGCAGCCCTGAGAAAAAGTAGGGCAGCGAAGCCGGCAGGCGTACTTTACGCCAGATCTGCCGGCGTGTGGCCCCCATAGCGTGCAACAGGGCCAGTAGTTCAGGATCGGCGGCGGTCAGCCCATCGGCGGTATTGATGGCGATGGGAAAGAAACAAAACAGCGTGACAATAAAGACTTTGGGTGTCAGACCAAAGCCGAACCAGATGATGAGCAGCGGCGCCAGGGCCAGAATCGGGATAGTTTGCGAGGCGACCAGCAGCGGATAGAGCGCGCGCCGCAGCCAACTCGACAGATCAAGGATTGCCGCCAGGGCGACTCCGGTGACGATCGCCAGACCCAACCCCAGCAAAACTTGTTTCATCGTTTGTAATACGTGCGGCAGCAACAGATCGGCATTTTGCCACATAGCCTGTATGATTTGGCTGGGTGCAGGCAAAATCCAGGGCGGCACCGCCTGCCAGGTAACGAGCACCTCCCAGAGCACCAGTAGCCCTAAAATTAGGATGATGGGCGGACCGTAGCTGCGCCAGCGTCGCTGTGCCGCCGATTCCTTCATCGATATTTACCGACTTTGCCTTCAATCGTCGTCCCGGTGGTCGACTCGCCGATTTTGACGATGGTGACGACCTGTTTGACGCCCTCAACAAAGCAGGCTTGGTGCGCCGCTTTGACCACATCCAGCAGTTCATCCAAGTCGCCTTCCATCGTCGTTTCCATCGGGCCGACTTCATACTTGACGCCCGATGCTTGGATCACTTTGATCGCTTCATCTACGATAGGGTAAGGGTCAGGATGCAAGGGTAATACTTCAATTGCTATGTTGACGGGGTTTGTCATAATTATTCCTCCTCAAAATTTTGATCGATATGGATGAGAAAAACCATCCCCTCGCCGATACGTACCGTGGCCTGTTTATCTTTCAAGCTGTTGCTGATGCTCCAGGTGCTACCAAACGACAGCGTGGCCTGGTTCAGCGGCCAATCGACGCCGCTAAAGGTCACCTCACTGACAGTTGGCGTCAACGGGATCAGCGATAGGGTATCGCCCGGCTGGCCGGCAACGGTCACCGTTTGATGCGCTCGAATCAATCGGCCCCACTGTGCGCCGTCGGCAAAAGTCATTTGAACGGCGGCGTAATCGGGATGGGTCAACAGCAGCAAGTTGCCCAACATCTGATCAAGCCGCCCGCCGAGCAGCGAGACCAGCATAATTTCAGTCGGATTTTCGGCCACCGCGATTCTCAGCGCCAACTCCAGATCAGTTTCATCCTTGGCCGCCGGATAACGGTAGATGGTCACATTTTGGGCTTCCATCTGCTCGATGACCTCCGACGAGACCGAATCGAGATCCCCAATGATCGCCTCGGGTGTCAACCCCATGGCCAGAGCATGCTGTGTGCCGCCATCGGCGCAGAAAATGCGATCATCGGGTTGGAGCCTGGCTCTTAGCCGTTCCGACTCATTTAAAGTTCCGTTGGCAAAAATTACAATTCGAGACATTTCTTTATACCAAAAAAGCCACCCGTATGAGGGTGGCTTTAACCTTAATAGACTTAGTCCATAATCTTCCTCCCTCCGCCGGTATTACCCGGATCAGGTTCGACGGTCATTCCCACAGAATCATATGTGGTTCAAGGGAATATCTCAGCCTGGTTTGTCCAAGCCCCCGCTGTTACGTTTGCACTGTTTTAGCGTAATGGCGTTTGTTGAGTGAGTTTATAACTCTCCAAACTTATTACCGTACATTGCTGCAAACGCTTCAATATATATTTGTTAAAGATTATTGACATTATACTATCGTGTAGGGGAATTACAAATTAGCTCATAATTCGTTGATACACGCCCGCCGTTTCCGCCGCGATTCGCGACCATTCAAACAGATCGCCCAATTGTTTCACCCCTGAGGCAAGCTTTCGCCACAGATCAGCATTGTTATGAAGCGGCGCGATAACCTGGGCCAAGCCGGGCGCATCGCCCGGCGGTGCGAGAAGCATGTTCTGCCCCGGTTGAATTTCGGGGATGAGATCGGGATCATGCGGGGTGGTGCTGACAACCGGGCAGCCATGCCGCAGCGCAGCGATAAGCGTCGTCCGCCGGAAGGAGACGCCATCGCGGTAGGGCAGTACCACAGCATCGGCAGCCAGTAGATTAGCCGAGACCTCGGTCTGTTCGACGTAGCCGGTGCGATAAACGACGTCAGACAGTTTGTGCTGGGAGATCATGGTCTGCACTCGTTCGGCGTAGGCCACATTGGTCGGATCGGCGTGGCCGATATCGCCGCCGATGAACAGCAGTCGGGCGTCGATACCCTGTTGGCGCAGAATAGCCACAGCCTCGATTAACTCCTCGCCGCCTTTGCTTTCGTTGAGGAAGCCGAAGTAGGCCAGCAGCAGCGATTGATCGCCGGCGTGGTATTTTTTGCGCCATTCAGTGCGGTTGAATCCTACAGGTGGTTGGGGATCGATGTTAGTGCCGAGGGGGATGACGGTGAGGAATGGAGAATGGAGAGTGGAGAATGAAGAATGAAGCTGGGGAGATTGGAGCTGGGAGTCTAGGGATGCCGAGACGAGATTAGAAGTTGGGGATTGGGAATTGAGGAGGTTTAATTCGAGTTGGAGGGTTTTGAGGTCTTCGCGATTGGTGCAGATCACGGCGTCACTGTGACGGGCGAGGGCCAGAATCGACTGCCAGCGGAAGCGTCCGGCTTTGGGAAAAATGTAGGGGATGCGCAAGTCATGGAAAGTCGTGACCAAGCGGATTGGCCGACCGCGTTTCTTGAGATACCAGGGCAGCCAGTTGATCCAGCCACCCAGATCGAAGGCGGCGGCTTGGTATTGGATGTGGAGAATGTCGGGGCGGTGCTGGTTGAGAAATTGGGTGATCGCCGGCCAGCAGCGCCAGCCCCAGTTCGGTAGGGTGGGATAAACTTGAGATTGGAGATGGGGAGATGGGGAGATGGGAGATGGGAGATTAGAGATTAGAGATTGGGAAATTTGCTGCCAGCGGCGGGTAATGAGAACAGTCGGTTGAACGTTATGTTTGGTTAGGTGATCGGCCAGATTGGCGGTGTAATCGGCGATACCGCCTTGCATAGGGGGGTATTCGCCCGTTAGGAAGGTGGTGGTCAGCATGGGATGTGAGACGTGAAGGATAGCACGTAGTGCGTAGTGGGTAGTGCGTAGTAGCTGCTGTAGGCGGATACTTTACGTTTCACGTTTTACGTTTTCCTCCCCTTGCTTATTAAACCCGGTATGTCTTCATAATGTTGCCTAAAGGCTTCGGAGAACTTGTCCGTAAGCGGTCATGCGTTCGCGACGGAGGGTGCGGCGGTGGCCGATGAGCCACTTGGCGGTTTCCTCGGCCCATTGGAAAGCGAAGGTACACCACAAAAATATCCGAAGAGCCACGGCCCAGCCGACGCCAAAATATTTGCGGGTGTAGCGAATTTTACTGCGCTGAAATCGAATGGTCCGGTCGGCAAAAACTTGTTCGCTGGATTTGCCCTCGAAGTGGGTGATTTTGGCGGTTGGTAGATAGTGAATTTGCCAGCCGGCTTGGACACAGCGCCGGCACCAGTCGGTTTCTTCGAAATACATGAAAAAATCGGCCTCAATTGGGCCGACCTGCTGCCAGGCTTCGCGCCGGATCAAAATGGCCGCGCCGACCACCCAATCAACCGGCTGAGTCTGGTCGGGCGATTGATCAGCCGTGTGGTAGCGCCGAATGTGACGATTGTCGGGAAACCACTGACCCAACAGGGTGCTCTCCCAAAAAAGGCTGCCCACCGTCGGAAAGCGACGGCGTGAAGACTGCACCGAGCCGTCTGGCCAGAGGAGTTGTGGTCCCAACGCGCCCACATCGGGATGGCTGTCTAGATAATCGACCATGAGAGCCGGCGCGTCAGGTTCGACAACCGTATCGGGGTTGAGCAAGAAGAGGTAACGACCCTGAGCTAAATCGACGCCGTAATTATTACCATTCGCGTAGCCAAGATTCTCTGTGCTGGCGACGAGCTGAACCTGAGGAAACTCGCCGCGGACCATTTGCGGGCTACCGTCAGTTGAGGCGCTGTCGACGACGATGATTTCAGTGGCGACGTGAGGCGATGTTTGAGTAGCTGTGAGGAGTGAGTTCAGGCAATCGCGTAGCAGGTCTTTGACGTTCCAATTAACCACGATGATGGATAGATCCATGAGGTAAATGTCCGTCGGATGAGAGAAGATTAGAGATTGGAGATTAGGCAATTAGAAGATGATACATAATCTCCAGTTAACCCATCTCCTTATCTCCCATCTCCCCACATCTAAATGTCCCGGGTAATGGTATAGTCGGCCAGCCCGTACATAGCTTGCCGATAGGGCGTATCCGGCAGTTTTTCGAGCGCGGCTTGGGCTTGTCGAGCAAAGCGAACCGCTTCCTCCATGCTGGCTTCGACGCAACCGGAGGCGCGAATTTGATTGACCACGTCGAGGATCTCGGCATCGTTGACAAAATCCTTGCGCACGGCTTTGAGAATAGTCGGGTGGTTGGGTTGCTTCTCATTAAAGAGCATAACCGGCAGGGTTGCAATTCCCTGGCGCAGGTCATTGGCAACCGGTTTGCCGATGTGATCCTCATCGCCTTTAAAGTCGAGTATATCGTCTACCACCTGGAAGGCCATGCCCAAGTAGTAACCAAAATCGCGCAAGGCCCCGATTTGTTCCTCCGGCGCGTGACTCAATATGCCGCCCATTTCCGTACCACCGGCAAAAAGCGAGGCGGTTTTGGCGTAGATGCGGCCGTGATACTCGTCGATCGTGGGGACTCTTTCGTGACCGTCATTGAATAGTTGGTTTAACTCACCGCCGACAATCGTCATGAGTGTTTCAGCAAAAATATTGACGATGCGTACGCTATCGGTCTGAGCAGCCAACTGAGCCGAACGAGCAAATAGAAAATCGCCGGTCAGAATCGTCGCTGCCGGACTCCAACTGACGTTGAGGGTCGGCATGCCGCGCCGGAATAGGGAATTGTCGATCAGGTCGTCGTGGACCAGAGTGGCGGTGTGGAGTAGTTCCACAGCGGCGGCCAGGCAGTACAGCTTATCTTTGTCGACCGGATAGAAACTGGCAGCCATCATCGTCAGGGCCGGGCGCAGCCGCTTGCCGCCGGCGCCGACCAGATAATCAACCACCGATTGTAAATCTTGGTGCTGCTCCGGGATGCCGGAGCGCATTTTATCTTCAACATAAATCATATCATCAGCCACAAGGCTGAGTAAATCACTGGCTTTAACCATAGCGTCCTCTTTTAGTTTGAGCGTGATTGTACAATTTTATTATAAAAGTTACCAACTTTATTGGCCTGAATGATGGTTCGTAGGGAAGGTTGAAACCTTCCAGCCACGTATAAGAATGCAGCGCGTTATGACAAGTTAAAATCCGGCAGTCGAAATAAAGTGATGGCGTTTCGAGTGAGATGATCACACATCACTTCGAATGGTATTTGCTGCAATTCGGCTATACGTTCAGCGATGATTTTGACCCGCGCCGGTTCGTTCCGTTTGCCTCGAAACGGGTGGGGCGATAGAAACGGCGCGTCGGTTTCAACCAGTAGTCGATCCGGCGGCAGGGCGGCCACGACATCGGGTAGGCCGCGAGCGTTCTTGAAGGTCACCGGCCCGCTGATGCCGATGTAAAAGCCCAACTCGATGGCCTCCTTAGCCATAGCCAGATCGCCGGAAAAGGAGTGCAGCACCAGACCGGGATGCGGGGTTGCAGCCCACTCACGCAGCACGTCCATCGTATCCGCTGCCGACTCGCGCTGGTGGATGACAACTGGCTTATCGAGCGCCTTGGCTATGTCCAACTGCTGCTCAAATACATCGCGCTGAAGCGGTCGCGGCGCTTTGTCCCAATAATAATCCAAGCCGATTTCGCCGATGGCCACGACTTTGGGATGGCCGGCCAACTCGCGCAGATCGTTGAGGCTGATGGCGTCGAACGTGTTGGCGTCATTGGGGTGAATTCCTACCGCGGCGTAAAGGTTGGGAATGGTCTCGGCAGCGGCGACAATTTCGCGGCTGTCATCGATAGTGATGCCGGGATTGATATACGCCATGACCCCGGCGTCTTTGGCTCGGCTTAACACCTCGCGGCGATCCTCGTCAAAAACATTAAACATTAAGTGACAGTGTGAGTCGATTAGCATGCTCAAATTCCAGCCAATGTTCGACCGGCGTCAAGAAGTTCTTGTACCCGGTCGCCGTGGGTGGTTTCACAATAGATGCGCAGCAGCGGCTCGGTGCCGGAGAAGCGCACAATCAGCCAGCCGCCATCCTCCAAATCAAACCGAAAACCGTCGACCGTGACCAGTCCGGTGACTTTTAGTCCGGCCAATCGATCCGGTTTGGCCTGTTGCATCCGCTTTAAGACTGCTTCGCGCTGGGCGGCATCGTAAGTGAGGTCGATGCGATCGTAATAGTGTGGCCCAATTTGTTCAAACAGATAATCGACCAGACCGCGCATCGTTCGGCCGGTAAGGGCCATAAAATCAAGCAAAAATAGCCCCGAAGCAAAGCCATCGCGTTCCGGGATGTGATCGCCAAAGGCATAGCCGCCGCTCTCCTCGCCGCCGTAGATGGCCTTGACATCGACCATTTTGGGGCCGACGTATTTGAAGCCGATCGGCGTTTCGTACACGGGGAGATTGTATTTGGCGGCCAGTTTGTTGGCCATGGTCGTGCAGGTAATGGTGCGTACAATGGGACCGCGCAGGCCGCGCACTTCTAGAGTGTAGAGCAACAGCAGGGCGTACAGTTGCAGTGGATTGACAAATTGGCCGTGTTCATCCAACACCCCGATTCGGTCGGCATCGCCGTCCGGGGCCAGGCCGATGTCGGCGTTATTTTGAACGATGGTTGCGGCTAAGGGGTGTAAATTGTGGGCCAGGGGTTCGGGATTGTGCATGCCCGGAAAATTTGGATTGGGTTCGCCGCGCAGTTCGGTGATTGTGGTTTGGCCACCGGCCAGCAGGTCCGGCCAGAGACCGCCCCCCGCGCCGTGCATCGCATCGACAACCACATTCAACCCGGCGGCTTTGACCCGGTCGAAATTAGCCAGCGATTCCAGTTTAGCCCGATAAGCCGGCCAGGGATCGAGATCGGTCAGTAATCCGCTGCTTCGTGCCTCGGCCAGAGGCATCTGGAGCGAGTCGGCCTCATCGGGAATCAGGGCTTCGATGGCTTTGGTGATCTTCGGGCGGGCCGAACCGGCGTATTCCGGTCGAAATTTGAAGCCGTTGTAATTGCCGGGATTGTGGCTGGCCGTGATGATGGCGCAGCCGGCCGCCTGCTGATCGATGATGGTATAGGAAGTGGTTGGGGTTGGGGTGGGCCGGTTGCAGAGATAGACCGGAATATTGAGGGCCGTTAGAGTTGAAGCGGCGGTTGCGGCAAAATCGCGGGAACCGAAGCGGGTATCGTAGCCGATAACCAACCCTCGGTCAGCCTGATGTTGGTTCAAAACATAGCGGCCTAACCCGGCGGCGCAGCGACGTACATTGGCGAACGTATAGGTGTCGGCGATAACCGCTCGCCAGCCGTCGGTGCCGAATTTGATCGATGTTGGATGAGGCATACTTAAAACCTTTAACTAGTTTCAGTATTTATTGAAAATAGTATACCAAAAGCACTCACTGGGTGCAAATAGAATGAGTCAAACTTCACAAATAGATTATAGACCAATGACGAAAATAAAGGCAAGGCCGTTGATAAACAGCGCGATAGTCGGCAGCAATAAAGATCGCCAACACCGGCCGGGGTCGGTGAAGATATAGCCACTATCGTCGATAGAAGGTGCGCCCGGCAGGTTATCGAGTAGAACGGCGCGAGTAGGGCGGTCAGGATCGTACAAAAGCTGCTCTTGGTCTTCATCTTCCAGGTTGCCGGGTTGGTGACTACGGGCGACGGCCTGATACTGGCGGCCGTCGTCAGCCGTGAAGGCGAAAGTTAATTTGTAGACCATCTGATTGTTAATGCGGGTGTTTGTGGGGGATTTTTCAATCAAACGGCCCTGTGCAATTTTGCCGTGGCGGAGCAGGCGGCTGGCTCGCAGGCCGGACAAGAAACCGAACCCCACAAAAGCCAGTCCAATCGCCGGAAAAAGTCCCACCACGCAAAATACCCAAGGACTAAACGCGCCCAAGCGCGTACCTTGAATGCGAGAGAGGTCCGGATTGTCGCGTAGATATTCCACGGTAACCGCTTGGTTAGGTGAAAAGCGCTGGCCCGTGGTGTACGAATGGCCCAGGAGGTCCATTTCTAAGCGTTCGACTCGAAAGGCGTAGTGCGTGGCGTAGACGGGAGTGTCATTTTCAGAAGCGCCGGTCTGTTCGATCTCGGTGACGATGCCGGGGGCGGTTTCGGTAGCGCCTAGTAGAAAATAGATGCCGTTCAGGCTGGTCATCGCGCCAAAAATCCAGAAGAAAACCATCGTAATACTCAGCCAGAACCAGCCGAACTGATTAGCGAAACCGCCAAACAGAAGCTGGCCGCGTAAAAGCCAGGAAATTTCTCGGGGTGGTAAATTTAATTGATAAGGGGCAATTTTGCTCATTAGACGATCCTGTTTGCCGGTGAAAGATACAGTATTCAGGCTAAGAAAAGGATACCGTAACCTTGAAGCGGCGTCAACAGGAAGAGAGTCAGGGGTAACATGTGACTTTCGGGAAATGAAAAAGTGACCATTGGTACTTTTTTTTAGTGACTTTCATCCCTGTACAGAGGGGGGTTGTTTGATGTATCCTAATAGAGGCGGGAATTAGACCATGTTTCTTGTAGCTACTGACATTATGACTACCTTATTTCATTCTAGTTAACTCGGGACCACTATGTACCAAAACAAACTATCAGGTTTTGTAGTAATTTTTGACATCGTAATCAGCGCATTAATTATTGGGCTAGCATCGGTTCAGCTTAGTTCGTTAGAACCATCGTTCGCGATGGAGGTTACTGGTAAATCGACCGATACAATCAATTTGCCAGCTATGCCTAATAATGCTGTCGGCGCGACTGCCACAGAGAGTTGTGAAGACTTTTACTTTCGTAATCAAACTAAAAATGTAGGTAACGACGGTTCGCAGAGAATTGCCGATACAACCGCACCAACGGCAGGGACGCCGGCTACTATTTCGGTACCACTCGCTTTGTTAGGGTTGAATGATGAAGAAATTGCCAGATTCTACTCTGATCCGGTTTTAGGCGCCGATCTAACTATTTCGGGCGACATTGTGGCTTCGATCTGGTTACAAACCGATGATTTTGCGAATACGACCTTTTTAGTTGAGGCCTTGGATTATAATCCCAGCAATGGTCAAACAACCTCGTTAGGCGATGTTGAATTTAGTTTTATCAACACCGGCCAGAATGAAGCGTTGCTCAACATCTCACCGTCGCCTGGGACCATTATTCCCAGCGGCCATCGAGTTTTGGTTATTTTGTACGCTCGTTCGACGCTTTTAACCGCACCGACAGTGACGTTGTACTACGACAGCACGAATAGAGACTCGATGTTTACGCTGTGCCAGGTGCCCCCACCCGCTTTGTCCATTTCTAAGAATGGTCCAGAGGCAGTTGTGGCCGGCCAAAACATCGAATACACGCTCACGATCACGAATAGTGGCGGCCAAACAGCTAATAATCTTGCTATTAGCGATACATTGCCGGCCGGCGCAAATTACGTTAGCGGGGGAACGAAGGCCGGCAATACCGTCACCTGGTCAGCCGCATCATTGGCGCCTGGGGCTACGGTTCAAAAAAGCTTTGTGGTGACGGCTTCAGCGACAATTACCAACAGCACGTATCAAGTTACAGCCGATGGCGGTATTCTAGCTTTGGGCGATCAAGCTGTTGTCACCAGCGTCAGCCAACCGGGTCAACCTAACCTGACGATTACCAAAAGCGGACCATCAACGGCAGAAGACGGTGAGCAGGTGACGTATACGCTGACGGTATTTAACGGCGGTGATACAGCCGCGACGAACCTGGTCATTAATGACACAATCCCTATCGGAGCGCATTACATCAGTGGCGGTAATCGATCCGGTAACATCGTGACCTGGAACCGGGCCTCACTAGCGGTCGATACCATGGCCCAGTTCTCCTATGTAGTGACAGCATCGAATACCATCACCAATCAGACTTACAACGTAACGGCAGACGGTAACATTGAGGCGACTGGGAAAAAAGCTGTGACCACGCAAATATCAGAGGCTGTATCGAAACGTACCAGCTATTTACCTCTCATTACCAAACCTGAGTTTACAACCCAGTTGATTATAGAGAGTGTTAATACCGGCGGGGTTAACGTGCGAATATTAGACCCTGATGACAATGATGAACTGCTTAATTGTACTGTTGGAGATAACATCACTAAAACTTGTGGTACATTTCCGGCTATCGGCGCCTATAAAATTATCGCCAGTACCAGTAATTGCGGGGTATTACAGGGCACATTTAACGACGCTGCCCCGGGAGCAACCATCACCCGCCGAATTTTCTGTAACTGAGCTTAAGCCCCAAGAAAGACATCACATGGAAGAACTAATTGGTAAAGAATTAGGACAATATCGAATAGAAGAAAAAATCGGACAGGGGGCGATGGCTTCTGTTTTCAAGGCTTATCAGCCCAGCTTGGAGCGATACGTTGCGATCAAAGTGTTGCCGCCTTACTTCGCCGCCAAAAATCCTGTTTTTAGCAAACGCTTTAAAAGGGAGGCCAAGTCAGTCGCCCGTTTGCACCATCCCAATATCCTTCCGGTTTATGATTATGGCATCGATCGGGACTATAGCTACATTGTGATGCGCTATGTCGCGGGCGCGCAAACATTGGCTCACTTGATGTACCAATCATCGAATGACGACCAAAAATTTGATGTTTTACTTCAGGTCGCTCGAGCCTTGGCCCAGGCTCACGAGAACGGGGTGATTCATCGCGACGTTACCCCTAGCAACGTCTTGTTAGATAAAGGGTGGGCCTTACTGTCTGATTTTGGATTGGCTAAATTCAGCGAGTCGGCCACCCGGCTAACCGGGGTGGGTAAAGGGATTGGCACCCCGGCCTATATGTCGCCGGAGCAGGCTCGGGGTGGAGCCGTTGATCATCGTACCGACATTTATGCTTTGGGCGTGATCCTGTACGAAATTCTCACTAAGACCATTCCTCACGATGCGGATACCTCGTTGAGTATTCTGCTCAAACGAACGACCGAACCCCCGCCTGCGATTCGCACTGTCAACCCGGCTATTTCGAAGCGAATGGAGCAAGTTGTTATGCGCGCAATGGCCAGCAAACCGGATCATCGTTTTGAAACGGCGGATCAATTTGCTGAGGCGCTCAAATCCGCGATGGTGGAACCTTATATCCACAAATCATCTGCTGAAGGCTCAAACAAAAAAACCAATCCGTTGGGTGAAGAGACCGGTTCCGCCGGAAAAATACGGTCGGCTTCGTTAGTTGAGTACGTGCAAAAAGTCACTGCCCGATCGCCTTTTTGGATGACCGGGGCGCTTAGCGCCGGCCTGATCGCTCTGGCGGTGTGGGGAACCAGCGCCTTTGGTTCGTTCGCCTCGCAAAGTACGCCTACCTCAACGACGGCGCTTGCTGTGGCTGCATCATCACCCACCTCGACCGCTACCCGTGTCCCTACATTCACCCCCACCTCAACCGCGACGCCGACAACCCCACCATCACCCTCGTCAACTCCGGCCCCAACTAATACCCCGATCTCATCCTCACCGACGCCCTTTTTCTTAGTGGTAACCGCCACAGCGACAACGACTCCCACGCCGACCACGCCGCCAACCGCTCTGCCTGTGTCCTCCACCAACACGCCAACGGCCACTCCTCCCCTCACGCCGACGACTACAACCGGACTGTCAGACGGTACGTTTACCTTGATCAGCCCCATCTCACTCAATAATCCCACGTATGGCCCTACCAACTTTGAATGGCAGTGGGACGGCCCCGTTCCGGACAACTACGGCTTTGAAGTTCGGGTTTGGCGCGAAAATGAACCGCCGGCCGGCGCCCATGACGCTGTCTTAGACAATCAACAAGGACGTGTTCAAAAAATTGGTCAGAACAGATATCGTCTAAATATTGATATCAGCCAGGCCGCCGGCGTGCGTGGTCGCACCAGCACCTATCTGTGGACGGTGGTTTTGGTTCAGATCGATCCCTCGTATGCGGACCTCGGCCTACAAGCCGAACCGGCTGTACTGCGTTTCGAAGCCGGCGGCGGCAGTAGCGGCGGCGGTGGCAGCAGTGGCGGTGGTGGCAGCGGCGGCGGCGGGGGGATCGATTAGCGGTCGAGCCGAATTGCGGCCTCCAAACTTATCATCAAACAAACATCTTCTTCATTGCGAAGCGTGACCAATTAGGAGCCGGGTATACATCCCGGCTCTTTTTTTGCCGGCGGCGCTGGTGTATATCCCTATTTCTGAATACGCTCCGCGTGATCTAAGGGTTGCCTCACTAATCGTTAAGGTGTACACTTGTAGCATAGCTGGAGCAATAATCCCAAAAATTGTGAAAGTAAGGAGACACCATTGGCCAACATCGTATCGATCCAAACCATTGCCAATCACGTGGGTGAAGAGGTTACTATTCAAGGGTGGCTGTACGCCAAAACCGGCAAAGGTAAGATTCAATTTCTCCAGGTCCGCGACGGCACCGGCATAATGCAAGCCGTTCTTTTTAAGCCCAATTTGCCGCCCGAAATCTTCGAGGCCGGTAAGCGCATCACGCAGGAGTCGGCCATTATCGTCACCGGCACGGTTAAACAGAACGAACGCGCTCCCGGTGTCCCCGGCGGCTACGAAATCGATACGACGGATTTGCAGGTCGTCCAGGTGGCCGAAGAGTATCCGATTACCCCTAAAGAGCATGGCGTCGAGTTTCTACTGGAAAACCGCCATCTCTGGATTCGCAGCCGGCTGCAATGGGCCGTTTTACGGGTACGCGCCACGGTGATGCGAGCCTGCCGCGATTGGCTCGACACTCACGGCTACCTGGAGATGTCAACCCCTATCCTCACTCCCGCCGCCGGCGAAGGCACCAGCACCCTGTTCGAGGTCGATTACTTTGGCGACACTGTCTACTTGGCGCAAACCGGCCAACTCTACAACGAAGCCAACATCTACTCCTTCGGCAAAGTTTACTGCTTTGGTCCCACCTTCCGCGCCGAAAAAAGCAAGACCCGCCGCCACATGACCGAGTTCTGGATGCTGGAGCCGGAAATGGCCTACTGCGATCTGGATGGCCTCATGGCGATGGAGGAAGAGTTTATCAGCTACGTCGTCCAACGCTGCCTCGAGGAGCGGGCGAGTGAGTTGGAGGTGCTTGAGCGCGACACCACCATGCTGCAGAACGTCACGCCGCCTTTCCCGCGCATCTCTTATGACGATGCCGTGGATCGCATCCTCAAAATCCGGGCGGAGACCGACGACCCTGAGCTAAAGGAACTGCTCGCTATCGAGTGGGGTCAGGATTTCGGCAGCCCCCACGAGACCGAGCTAACCAAACAGTTTGACCGGCCGATCTTTGTCTACGGCTTCCCCACCGCCGCCAAAGCTTTTTACATGGAACCCTGGCCCAACCGGCCCGAGGTCTGCAAAAGCGTCGATATGCTGGCCCCCGAAGGCTACGGCGAAATCACCGGCGGCAGCGAACGCATCAGCGACCCCAACCTGCTGCTCAAACGCATCCACGAGGAAAACCTACCGGAGGAAGCGTTTAAGTGGTATCTCGATCTGCGCCGCTACGGCAGCGTCCCTCACAGCGGCTTCGGCCTGGGCATCGAGCGCACCGTGGCCTGGATTTGCGGCATCCATCACGTCCGCGAAACCAATCCCTTCCCGCGAACCTTGGGGCGAGTGTATCCATAGCAATAACTCATATGAAAATGCTGTTATTTCAAGCTAAAAAGTTCTATTGGAAATCGTTCTCTAAAACGCTCGATGACGCGCCGGAGCAAGATGTCGAAGAGACCGTCACCGATGCCGTCATCGTTTTCCTCCACGCGGAAGCGGAAGACGAGGCCAAGCCTAAGCTGGAAACAAAAGTGGTCAAGAATATCAAATGGCTGGCCAACAAGCGTAGTTTCAAGAATATCGTCCTCCATTCCTTTACCCACCTATCCGCCTCGACCGCCTCAGCCGAGTTTGCCCACACCCTGCTCGACAGCTTGGATGAGCGTCTGACGAACACCGGTTACCACGTCTGGCAAACGCCTTTCGGCTACTTCTGCGAGTGGGATTTGTCGGTGTACGGCGACTCGTTGGGTAAAGTGTTCAAGGAGATTTAGTTGGGAGCCTCAAAGCTTGCTTTAATCGGGCTTGACAAAGCAAGCTTTGTCGCTCCGGTAGCCTCGCTTTTATATTAACGATTGCTCACATACGCTCGAATATAATCCGGCACAACAATATCATGAGCCAGCTGGGGATCATCTTGCGGGGGCAAGACCTGTTGTTTAATCGGCAAAACGCCGGCCCACACCGGCAGTTGGTAATCTTCGACCTCATCCTTCGGCGGCCCGACTCTGACTTTGGCCGAGGCCAGCTC
Source organism: Anaerolineales bacterium (assembly GCA_020634855.1). Lineage (GTDB taxonomy): Bacteria > Chloroflexota > Anaerolineae > 4572-78 > J111 > JAGRBY01. Next base: position 429,615 of record JACKAU010000006.1, on the reverse strand, counting down.
TATCGGGATCGAGACGATGGCCGTGGCTTTTAGCTCCGGCGCGGTCGGTTGGCGAGCGTCGTCCCAGCGACCCGGCAGCAGGCGATCCGTAAACTGTTTTAGGCACTCCATCTTCTCTTCATCCGGCACGACTTCACCCCGGCCAAACAGTACCACCGAGCGATAGTTCATCGAGTGGTTGAAAACCGATCGCGCTAAAACTAATCCATCAACCAGGGTAATGGTCACGCAGATGTTCTGGCCGGATTGGGCATACTGCATCAACCGGCTCTTCGTCGAGCCGTGCAGGAGAATGTTATTGTCTTTTCTGGCATGGAGGGTGGGGATGACCACCGGCTGATCATCCTGTATCAATCCGACGTGACAGATCAGGGCTTCATCGATGATGTTATAAATCGTTTCCTCATCGTAATGCCCCCGATCAGGCACCCGGCTCACTCTATTTTGTCGGGTTATTTCAAATTGAGACATGATTAGCTCTTCCTCATAGTGATTAAATTTATGAGTTAGAGCATAAACGAAAATGGTCAGGATTCAAGAGCCAATTTCAGGGGTTGGCGGGGGACCAATCGGGGCAGTGAAATTAGGGGCTGGGTTACAAGCCAAATAAAAAGTGTAGTCCCAGTTGGACTACACTTGCTAGAAACGTAAATATATCACCGAAAAACAAATTGGCGAACAAATCAGTAAAAGTAAATACTAAGCTTTACTTTCGTTGGCAGACTCGTCACTTTTGCTTTCATCTTCCGGTTGAGACGAAGACTCACGGAACTCGCGGATCGATTTCCCCAGTGCGCCGCCAATTTCAGGCAATTTTCCCACCCCGAAGATAATAATGACGATTACCAGGATAATAATCCATTCCCAGCCACCAATTGTTGGCATGACGTACTCCTTTAGCCTGCAATGTTCAAAGTTGATTGGATAGATATTATAGCATTTAGCTTAACCTGTGGCAAAATTTTAAAAATTCCCTTTCTATCGCGTTTGTCATTTAGTGATCCCCATTTTATAATGGGCCGATTTGAATTTTGATAGGAGGCCCGCATGGCAAACGTTTATGAAAGTACCCATCCGCTCGTTAAACATAAGCTCACCTTTCTCCGGGATAAACAAACCAATCCCAAAGATTTCCGCGAGTTAATTCGCGAAATTTCTATTCTGCTGGCCTATGAAGTCACCCAGGATTTGGCGCTGGAGTCGACCTCGGTTGAGACGCCGATGGGGCAAGCCTCCGGTTCAATCTTGCAAGAGCAAATCGGCCTGATTCCTGTTTTGCGGGCCGGATTGGGCATGGTCGATGGCGTGTGGAGCATGATGCCCAGCAGCGAAGTCTGGCACATCGGCCTGTTTCGGGATGAAAAGACGTTGCAGCCGGTCGAATATTACAACAAACTGCCCGTCTCGCCGACCGTGCAAGTTTGCATCGTCCTCGATCCGATGCTGGCTACCGGCGGCTCGGCCGTGGCCACCATCGATATCCTCAAACGCTGGGGCGCGAAACGCATCAAATATATGGGCATCATCGCCGCGCCGGAAGGTATCGCCGCGCTGCAAAAGGCCCATCCCGATGTCGACATCCACGTCGGCGTCATCGATGAGCGCCTGAACGACATCGGCTTCATCGTGCCGGGCTTAGGCGACGCCGGCGACCGCCAATTTGGTACGGGGTGAGCGATGGCCTGGATCGACGTTATTTCTGAGGAAGACGCCGACGGCGATTTAGCCGAGCAGTACAGCCAACTCATCGAACCGTGGGGCGGCGTCGATAATATCCTGAAGATTCACAGCCTCAACCCGGAATCGCTGCGAGCGCATGTTGTCGTTTACAAGGTGTTGATGTACGGCAAGTCGCCGATTAGGCGGCCCCAGCGCGAAATGATCGCCGTGGTCGCCTCTGCCGCCAATCGCTGTGTCTATTGAATTAAGCACCACGCGGCCGGTCTGGCCCGTCTGGTGCGCAACGACGCTCTGGTTCAAGCCTTGCAAACCGACTACCGCCAGGCCGATCTCAGCCCGGCCGACCGGGCCATGCTCGATTACGCCTACAAACTGACCTTGACGCCGTGGGACATGGTTGAGGCCGATGTTCTACGCCTGCGCGATCACGGCTTCTCCGATCAGGCCATCTTAGATATCAACCAAATTACCGCCTACTATGCCTACGTCAACCGCATCGCCGACGGCCTGGGCGTGCCGCTGGAAGAGTTCTGGCAGGCGTTGGAAGAGACAGACTGAGGCCGTCCCCCGAGCACGGGTCTTTAGGCCCGTGGTAAGAGAGCGAAGCCCCTTTCGGGCTAGGATTTTGTCGATAAGGGCGCTTTAGCGTCCTTCGCTCTTTCAGGGCGATGGCTTTAGCCTCGCCCTCTTGGGCTTATTGACCAGTCAGCGCCTTAATAATCTTCGTCGAATCCGACACCCAGCCGAAAATGCCGCCCTGCGCCTTAATCATCTCCAACCCGATCCGCTGGAATTCCGGGAAGTAGGAGCCGACGCAATCGGCCGGGACGACGCATTCGTAGCCCCGGTCATTGGCCTCGCGGACGGTGGTGTGAACGCAGACTTCGGTCGTGACGCCACAGACGATCAACGTCTTGATCCCGCGATTGTTCAAAATCAGGTCGAGGTCAGTTTCATAAAACGCCCCCTTGCCCGATTTGTCGATAACCGGCTCATCGGCGGCGGGGTACAGTTCGGGGATGATATCGTGGCCGTACTCGCCCCGGATCAACACCCGGCCCATCGGCCCGGCGTCGCCGATGCCGACCTCCAGATGGCCCCGCGCCAATTTGGCCGGCGGGGCGTCGGTCAAATCGGGGCGATGGCCTTCGCGGGTGTGGATGACCAGCAGGCCGGCGGCGCGCGCGGTTGCCAGCAGGTCTTGGGTCGGCTCGATGGCGCTCCGCAGCAGCGAGACATCGTTCCCGAGCATCTCGCCAAACCCGCCCGGCTCCAGAAAATCGCGCTGCATATCGATAATCACCAGCGCGGTCGATTCGGGGCGAAACGCCAGCGGATAAGGTTCAGCATCAATGGTTAGTTCAGCCATAGTTATTCCTCCCTTTAAGTCAGTCAAGAATTTATTGAAAAAACCATGAAGAGCATGAAGTTAATGAAGAAAGACGACTCCATTTTTGATAAAAGAGCTGGTTACTTATCAAAACAATCCCTTCCTTCATGTTCTTCATGTCCTTCATGGTAGTTTTTCAATCTGGTGTTATACTGCGTCGGGTGTAGTTCCATCCATAGGAGATTATTCAATGCCCATTTCAAACGAAACCATCACCGCCATTACCGAACATTTCTTCGCGGCGGAAGACCAGCGCCACCCCATCGAGCCGGTGGCCTCGTTCCAACCCAACATCACCATGACCGAATGCTATCAAGTCCAGGCCGCCGTTCTGGCCGAGTGGCAAAAGCGTGGCTACAACATCGTCGGTAAGAAAGCCGCCGCCACCAGCCAGACGGCTCAGGCGAAAATGCAGATCGACGAGCCGATCTACGGCCATCTGCTCGATTTTCAACAGGCGGTCTCCGGCGCGACTCTGGCCGCCGGCCATTTCATCCAACCCTACATCGAGTGCGAACTGGCCTTCATCATCGGCCAACCCCTGACCGGCCCCAACATTACCGCCGACGACGTGCTGGCCGCTACCGAAGCCATCGCCCCGGCCTATGATATTGTCGATTTCCGCACCCGCGAGTGGCAAGTCGGCCTGGGCGAGGCCCTGTGTACCAACGTTTACACCCGCCACTTTGTCGTGGGTGAGGCGCGTGTTGCGCCGGATGCGCTCGATCTCCCCACGCTCGCCATTTCGCTGGCTAAGAACGGTGCCGAGGTCGCCACGGCCACCGCCGGCGCGATTATGGGCCATCCGGCCCGATCCATCGCCTGGATTGCCAACAAGCTGGCCGAGCATGGCCGCCGCCTCGAAGCCGGTGAAATCGCCATCACCGGCGCGATTACTAAGCCTCACCCCGTCGTTCCCGGCGACCATTTTGAGGCGACGTTTGCCGGGTTAGGGACGCTGGCCGTTCAGTTTACCTAAACCTAGATCCCTTTATGTTTTTGCCTCAGTTTTAATAATCGAGCAGTCAATTAGACAGCCCGACATATCACCCTATGTGGTTAGTATGGCCAACTTGCCTTACCCCGGTAAACTATGGGACCCGGATCACACGGATTGAACGGATTTTCACTGATCTCGATAGGGGTTTATCCGTGTTGATCGGTCTGATCCATCTAATCCGTGTTCCATTTTGGTGAGTGGCTTCGCGACGTTATCTAATTGACCGCTGAATCATACGACCGGATAGATCAGACTGTTCCAATCGATTCTTGAATCATACGATCGGATATATCAGACCGTTCAATTGACTGCTGAATCATACGACCCGACCCATCAGACCGTTCCAATCGATTCGTGAATCATACGACCCGACCCATCAGACCTTTCAATCGACTCGTGAATCGTATGACCGGACCGATCAGACCATTCGATCAACTCGTGAATTCGTATGACCGGATCGATCGGACCGTTCAGTTGACTCGCGTGTTCATATAACCGGATCGATTGGACCGTTCGATTGACTCGTGAATCGCTATGATCGGATCGATTGGACCGTTCGATTGACTCGTGAATCATATGATCGGATCGATCGAACCGTTCAATCGACTCGTGAATTCGTATGGCCGGATCGATTGGACCGTTCGATTGACTCGTGAATCATATGACCGGATCGTTCGGATCATTCAACCGGCACTTAAATCGTACGACCCAACACATCGGATCGTTCAAGCGATTAACCGGCCCAACAGGTAATAACGCTTACGCCGAGCCTATCGCCTCTAGCCCGTGCTGGCGATGCCGGTGAAAGGCTCCGGCGAGACGACCCAAAGCATCGTCTTGAAAGGCCGGCGCGATCAGCGTGACGCCCATCGGCAGGCCGTTGGATTGGAAGCCGTTCGGCACGGCCCAAGCGCACAGGTCGAGCAGATTGACGAAGTTGGTATAGTAACCCAGGTTGGTGTTCAAGACCAGCGGTTCGGCGTTGACCGCTTCGATGGTGTAGATGGTGCCGGCGGTTGGCACAAGCAGCAGGTCGATGTCGCGCCACAGCGGGGCGACTTGCTGTTGGTAGGCCCGGAGTTGGTAGTAGCTCTCGTAGGCGTCAACGGCGGTGAAGTTGCGGCCGCTTTCGATGATGGTCCGCGTGGCCGGGAACAGTTCCTCCGGCCGGGCGGTGATAAAGGCTTTGATGGCGGAATATCGCTCGGCGACCCACGGCCCACCGTACAACAAGTTAGCCGTTTCGACAAAGGGCTTATAGTCAATCTCGATTTTTTCGCCGCCCAAATCGGTCATGTGCTGGACGGCTTCATGAAAGAGGCGGGCGTAATCGCCGTTGCCGAAAAACTGGAGCTGTTCCGGGACCGGTACGCCAAAGCGAAAGGGGCGGCCTTCTATATTTAACGGCTGGCTAGCTAAGTGAGCCGGTTTGGCCCGCGAGAAGGGATCGGTCGGATCAGGTCCCTGGCAAACGTCGAGAACGGTTTGGGCGTCGTCGCAGGTCAGCGCGAAAATCGACACGCAGTCGAGCGAACGGCAGGCCGGTAAAACGCCGGCAGTGCTGACCAGCCCTTTGCTGGGCTTTAAGCCCACGATATTGTTGAACCCCGCCGGCACACGGCCCGACCCGGCTGTATCGGTGCCCAGGGCAAAGCTGACCAGTTCCGCGGCCACCGCCACCGCCGATCCGGCGCTCGATCCGCCGGCGATGTAGCGGGTGTCGAACGGGTTGGCGCAAGCGCCGTACGGCGAGCGAGTGCCGACCAGCCCCGTGGCAAACTGATCCAAATTGGTTTTGCCGATCAACAGCGCCCCGGCCTCGTTCAGCCGTTTGACGACCGTGGCCGATTGGGCTGGGGTGTAGCTAAAGGCCGGGCAGGCCGCTGTGGTGGGGTGTCCGGCCACATCGATGTTGTCTTTGACCGCGTAAGGAATCCCGTACAGCGGCGACGCGTCGTTAGCGGCAGCCCAACGCTGCTCCAGATGGGCCGCCTGAGCCAGCACCTCGTCTCGCGGCAGGAGATGAATCCAGATGGTTTTGACCGGGCAGGCGGCGATCCGCTCGTAGATGGCTTCGACCAGTTCGGTGGGGCGGAGTTGGCCGGTTTGGTACAACCGCTGAAGCGTGGGCAGCGCCAGGCTGCCTTCGGTGATAGACCAGCTCATAAGACGGCATCCAGCGCGGCCAGAAAATGATCGGAATGGGCGACGGAGCCGAAGACTCCGCCCTGCATTTTGATCATTTTGAGCGCGGCCAGATAGTTGCCGTAATCGGTCGCGCCGGTGCAATCTTCCAGCAGCAGACACTCGTAGCCTAAATCGTTCGCCTCACGCATGATGGTGTGGACGCAGACATCGGTGGTGATGCCGGTAAAGACCAGGTGGGTGATGCCCCGGTTACGCAGCACCAGATCGATGTCGGTGGTGGTGAAGGCCCCTTTGGTCGGCTTGTCCACCACCAACTCGCCTTCACCGGGCTTCAACTCGTCGATGATATCCCAGCCGGCCTCGCCCCGAATCAAAATTCGTCCGCACGGCCCGGCGTCGCCGATACCCGCGCCAATCTGTTTCGAGCGCCACAGCTTGTTGGGCGGGCAGTCGGACAGGTCCGGCTTATGCCCCTCGCGGGTATGCACCACCGTCCCGCCCACCGAGCGCCAGGCGTCGAGTACCTTTTGCGTCGGCTCGATGCCGGCCCGCGTGAGCGATAAATCGTAGCCCATTTTATCGACATAGCCGCCCGGGCCACAGAAGTCAATCTGCCAATCGATACATAACAAAGCCGTGCGCTTTGGATCGACCGGCCCATCGAACGGCCAGACGTAAGGCTCGGCTTGTACTTTGCCAAAGGTCATAATTCGTACCTCGATGATGATGTGTTACATAACTCCAGTTGCATCCGAGGGAGTAGGGAGTAAGAAGTAGGGAGTAGGGGGCTTACTCCGCTGAAAATGTCCTCACTCCCAACCCTTCACCCCTCTCCCTCAGGGAGAGAGTCGCGTTAGCGACGGAGGGGTGATCAGTGAAATCAATCTTTCAATGTCAGGTACGGCTGGTGAGTGGCGCAGTGCCCCTAAATCTCCAACCGATTTTGGATACAGAGGCAGTCGGTGGCAACTGAAGTTTGCTGTGCGCATCAGCCCTACTAAAGGTTTCATGCCACCGATTTACAGAAAACCTTCACAGGTGTATGTTATAGTAATCTGAGTTCGGAAATAGATGGACCCATGTCGTTTCGCAGCGATAGCGGAGAAATCCCTGTGACAATACAATGAGAAGTGATCCGGTTGGGAAATTTGAAGCGACAACGGCCATTTTTTCCCGGCGAAGGCTTCATTTATAGGAACGTTTGAGGGATTTCTCCGCCTCCGGCTACGAAATGACATGCTTGATTTTAATTATCGAACCCAGGTTAGTTAGTAATTGCTTCGCCTCAGCCTTCTACTCCGTCTGACCAATCACCCCTTCGACCAGCCAGTCGGTGGTGTCCAGTAGATCGATGCCGCCGGCTTCACCTTCGGGAATGCGGATGGCGCCTTCGTTGTCCAAAATCGGGCCGGCAAAGATTTGTAGTTCACCGGCGGTAATGGCCGCTTCTTTTTCGGCGATGAGGGTCTTCGTTTCCTCAGTCACACTGGGGCCGTAGTCGGCCAGGGTCAGGAAGCCGCTTTCCATGCCGCCGCGAATGTGTTCGCTCTTCCAGGCGCCGTCCTGAACTTCTTCGGCCAGTTTGGTGTATAGGTCGCCCCAGGTGTAGGCGACGCCGGTCAGCCAGCCTTTCGGCGCAAACTGAGCCAGGGCGGACGAGTGGAAGCCGACCGAGTACATCCCGCGCTCCTCGGCGGTTTGGACGATGGTGATCGGCGAGTCGACGATCATCGTGACCACATCGACGCCGGCGTCGGCCAGGGCGTTGGTGGCGGCGGCTTCTTTGACCGGGTCAACCCACGAACCGTTGAACACCAGCCGCGTTTCGACCTCCGGATTAACCGAGCGAGCGCCCAGATGGAAGGCGTTGACCGAAGCCAGAATGTTCGGAATGGGGAAGGCGGTGATGAAGCCTAACTGGTTCGTTTTGGTGGCCGCTCCGGCGGCGATGCCGGCCAGGTACATCGCTTCAAAGTTGTTGCCCCAGTAGGTGCCCAGGTTGTCGGCCAGCTTGAACCCGGCCGGGTGCATGAACACCACCTCAGGATGCTTCTCGGCCACGGCCAACGCCGGATCGAGGTAGCCGAAACTTTGTGGGAAGATCAGCTTGGCCCCTTGGTTGATCATATTTTCCATCACGCGCTCGGCGTCGGCGCTTTCCGGCACGTTCTCAGCTTCCACCAGCTTGACGTTGGGTAGACGCTCGGTCATTTCGACCAAGCCGTCGTGGTGGGCCTGGTTGTAGCCCGCATCGCTAATCGAGCCGACGTGCAGCGCGCCAACCACAAACTCTTCGGCGGGCGCTTCGCCATCGGCCGCCTGCGCTTCAGCCGGAGCCGCCGCCGGCGCCGACGACCCGCAGCCGGTCAAGACTGCCACCACAAAGACTAACAAAAACCATTTGACGATGGATACGTTTGTTTTCTGAAACATCAAATACTCCTCCTATTAAATATGGTGAACTTTTAAGAGCGGATTATTCCGCTGAATACCCGTTAGAATTTACTTTTTGCCAGAAAAACGCGATAATGTGTTATGATCGGTTTTTAACCTTGAAACGAACGTTTTACTTTTGGAGATTGATAATATGTACGCAGTTGAGTTTCGCGCTATGGTAAAAAATGGTGTAATTGAAATTCCTCCTGAATATCGAGACAAATTGCAGGAAAATGTGAAAGTGATTATCTTGACCGAAGAGAAACAAGAGCGTTCGGATATCATTGGTAAGCTTCTTGACTCGCCGTTAAAGATTGCTGATTTTGAACCTATTCCTAGAGCCGAGATTTATGAGCGAAGCTGAACAAAGAGCTACTCTTTGCTTTGTTGATACAAATATCTGGCTTTATGGATTTATCGACTCGCAAAACAGCCTCAAACATGAAACGGCCAAAGGGATAATTCAAGTCAACGATATTGTGATCAGCACTCAAGTCATCAATGAAGTCTGTGTGAACCTGCTGAGAAAGGGCAATTTCTCCGAACCTGAAATCGAGACGCTTGTGGCTGCGTTTTATACCAACTATTCGGTTGTCGATTTTAGCCAAGAAATTTTGGTAAATGCCTCTCGGCTCAGACGAAGTTATAGCCTTTCCTATTGGGACAGTCTCATTGTCACGACAGCTTTGTCGGCGGGTTGTGAGATTTTGTATTCTGAAGATATGCATGATGGGTTGCAGGTCTCGAATACATTGACGATCAAGAATCCGTTTAAGCCATAAATTCCTCAATCCTTAACTGGTTCCCTCAAAGACAGCCTTCAACCCTTCGGGCATCGCATTCTTGCGATTGCGCATGAACAGCAGCACGCCTAACGTGAGCAGATACGGAATCATATCGAGCAAAAACGGCGAGATGTCCGCGCCGCGTGCTTGAAGTTGAAGCTGGAAGGCCAGCGCCCCGCCGAACAGCAGCGCGCCGCCGACGGCCTTGAGCGGGTTCCACGAGGCAAAGATGACCAGCGCCACGGCGATGAACCCGCGACCGGAGGTCATGCCCTCGCTCCAGGTCTGGGCGTAGGCCAGCGACAGGTGCGCCCCGCCTAAACCGGCAAACAGCCCACCGATGAAAATGGCTTGGTACTGGATCAGCTTGGGACGCAGCCCGGCAGCGAAGGCCACGGTGGGATCTTCGCCCACAGCTCGCAGCGACAGGCCCCAGCGGGTCTTGAACAGCACCCACCAGACCAGCACGGCCAGCGGCACCATCATGTAGATCAAGAAATCGTAGTTGAAGAGTACGGGACCGATGAAGGGGATCTGTGACAGCACCGGAACGGGCAGCGGGTCGAGGCCGTTGATCATCTGCCCCACGTAAGGCTTGCCGATCAAGGCGCTCAAGCCCAGACCGCAGAACATCAAGGCCAGCCCGCTGGCTAATTGGTTGGCCTTGCGGGTCACCACCAAATAGGCCAAAATCAGGTTGAACAACCCGGCGACTAACGCCGCGACAATAATACCTAACCCGGCGCTGCCCGACTGTTGGGTAACCATAAACCCGGAGACCGCGCCCATCAGCATCGAGCCTTCGACGCCCAGATTGATCACGCCGGCCCGCTCCACAATGACCTCACCCAGCGCGGCGTACAGCACCGACGTACTGGATTGAATCGAGCCGGTCAAAACCCCTTGAATGAATGACGTTGTCACGATGTTGCCTCCTCCTTCTTCTTAAAGAATTTGAATATGTCACCGAATGAAAATTTGGCCAGCACGATGAACAGAATAATCGACATCAACACGTTAACCGATGAAAAGGGCATGCTCTGGGTAATTTGCAGGGTGTCGCCGCCCAGCGCGATTATCGCAATTAAGAACGACATCAGGACCACGCCGATAGGATCGTGCATCGCCAGCCAACTAATCAGGAAGCCGACGTAGCCGTAGTCGGGGGAGAAGCCGGGGCGGAGCCGGCCCTGGATGGCCATGGTCTCGCCCATTCCGGCCAGGCCGGCCAACCCGCCGGCGATGAACATGATGATGATGATGTAGCGGCTGATGGGCATACCGTGACGGCGTGAGGCGTTGGGGTTACCGCCGATAGCCCGCATTTCGTAGCCCCAACGGGTGCGGTTGAGGACAAAATAGAGGGCGGCAATGACCACGGTGGCGATAATCAGCCCAAAATGGATGCGGGTCGAGCCTAAGAAGGGCAGCCGGAAGGCATCGGGAAACGGCTCGCTTTGGGGAAAGTTGGCGCTGCTGGGGTCACGCAAGGGGCCGAAGACAAAGTAATCGACCAACAGGATGGCGACATAGTTGAGCAGCAGCGTCGAGATGGTTTCGTTGAGCCAGCCCATCGCTCGCAGCACGGCCGGGATGGCCGCCCACAAGCCGCCGCCGATAAAGCCGAGGATAATAATGGTCGGCAGCCCCAGGAAGCCGGGCATCACATCGGCCACAGCCAGCGCCCCCCACGAGGCTACCAGCGCGCCGATATAAAGCTGCCCCTCGCCGCCGACGTTGACCAGCCCGATGCGGGCCGGCAGCAGTACCGCCGTCGCGCACAAGACCAGCGGAATAACTTTGACCAGCACCTCTGACCAGCCGTAACTGCTGCCGATAGTGCTGGTAAAGATATCGACATACGCTTCAATCGGGTTTTTGCCGAATACCAACAGCACGATGGCAAACACCAGCAGGGCGAGGATCAGGATCGCCAAAAAGCGCAGTAGGGCCGCTCCTTGCTGTTTGCCGGCCTGGGCTAAAGTTGCGGTACTAATCATAGGTTTCACCTCCTGTCATTAATAGACCGACTTCGTGAGCCGTTGTGTCTTGGGGTTTGAAATTGCCGACAATTTTGCCGTGGAACATAACGACCAGCCGGTCGCTCAAGGCAAAGAGTTCGTCCAAATCTTCGGAGATGAGCAGAATGCCCATGCCGTTGGCCCGGTGTCGCAGCAGCAGCCGCCGGGCGGCCTCGGCGTTGGAGATGTCCAGGCCGCGGGCCACGTAGTAAGCGATCAGCAGCTTAGGCTCCCGCCCGACCTCGCGGGCGATGATCACTCGCTGCAAGTTCCCGCCCGACAGCGTTTCGACCATCACATCCAGGCTGGGCGGGGAGGAAACGAAGGTGTTATTCAAGAATTTAGTGGCGTTATCCCGCACCCGTTTCCAGTTCATCGATAGGCCGCCCTGGTCGGCGTATTTATCCTGCTCACCCAAAATCATGTTTTCGTAGACGCGCATGCCGGGAATCGCGCCCATCAGCAGCGGGTCTTCCGGGATGCAGCCCAGTCCGGCGTGCAAAATCTGCTCGACCGATTTGCCGCTGGCGTCCTGGCTAAACAGGTGGATCGTGCCGGCGTTGTGGGGTCGCAGCCCTATTGCGGTCTCGATGAGCACCTGCTGCCCGTTGCCTGACACGCCGGCCACGCCGACCAACTCGCCGGGATAGACCTCCAAGTTAACGTGCTTCAAGCCGACGCTGCTGGCTTCGTCGGGAACGGATACGTCTTTGAAAGCCAGCAGGGGCGTTTCGCCGGTGTGATCTTTGCTGTCGGTCAGCCGGGCCGCTTCCGGCGGCGACTGGCCGAGCAGTAGGGTGATCAACTCCTGTTCGGTGGCCTTGGCGGTGCGCATCGTCTCGACCACCCGGCCGCGCCGCAGCACGGTGATGCGGTCGGCTACAGCCATAACCTCCGGCATCTTGTGGGTGATAAAGAGGAGGGCGTATTTGTCGTCGCGCAGTTTGTTGAATACGTGGAATAACCCTTCCACCTCGTGCGGGGCCAGCACGCTGGTCGGCTCGTCGAAAATCAGCACTCGCGCCCCGGCCAGAATAATCTTGAGAATTTCCACTTTCTGCTGCTCGCCCATCGACAGCTCGCCGACGATGGCCCGCGTATCGACGTGCAGGCCGTATTTGTCGGAGGCAGCTTTGATACGCTGCTCGATCTCTTTGTGGCTCAGCACGGCCTTGAGATCGGGTAAGAAGAGGGCTACATTTTCGATGACGCTCAGGGCAGGAATGAGCGTGAAATCCTGAAAGACCATGCCCACTCCCAACCGCCGGCCATCCTGCGGCGAGTTAATGGTCACTTGCTGGCCTTCGATGAAGATTTCGCCGGCGGTCGGCTTGTAGAAGCCGTAGAGCATTTTCATCAACGTGCTTTTGCCCGCGCCGTTCTCGCCCAGAATGGCGTGGACTTCGCCGGGATAGATGGAAATGTTCACATTATCATTGGCCCGCAGAGTGCCAAACTGCTTGACCAATCCCCGCCCCTCCAGCAGCGGGGTCGCTCCATTTTGCTGACTTGGTGTTGCTGTTGTCAATGTATCCCTCCTTTTGAATACTTAATTGTATACAATTTTGTATACCAAAATAGAGAAAAGCTAAGAGCCATCTGAAAAGATGCTCTAAAAACGAAAACGCCCCCAAATGCGCACCTTAATCAGGCTCGCATCTGAGAGCGTCACGGCTGCTCAGTCATAGCGAAAAGCTATGGGTTATACAATTTTAGGTTATCTGGTACGATGTCAAAACGGGTGAGAAGCAATTGGAACAAAAAAAGACGCAAAATTTGATGCGTCTTTGCATGGGTCTATTGGTTTTAGTGGAGCGATTGATAGCATCTAGGGCTATCCACCGTTCAAACGTGGGCCGGATTATATAGCCGTTAAGGAATTATGGCAAAATTTTATTGGCGTTATTATTGCCTAGACAGCCTAACTCAGGCATAATAGCGGCTATGGAAAAGATCAACCTCAGCTTTGAAATCTTCGATACCCTCAAGAAGCGGATCATTCGATGGGAGTATTTGCCCGGCCAGCGATTGATCGAAGAGAGTTTGTGCCACGAATTCGGGGTCAGCCGCATTCCGGTGCGCGAGGCGCTGCGTATGCTGGAAGATAACAAGTTGGTCGATAAAGTGCCGTACCGAGGTTGTACGGTGAAGCAGCCCGATCTCGATGAAATCAATGACCTTTACGATGTGCGGTTGGCCTTGGAGCTATTTATCGTTGAACAATTGGCGACGCGGGAGATGTCTCCGGATATTTTGCAGGCGCTAATCCAAACCTGGCGTGAACTGTCTGCCTACGAAACGCCTGATGCCATCGATCCATTCCGGCTGGCTCGACAGGACGAATCTTTTCACGAAACCTTGGCCCAAGCTACCGGCAATAAAGCCATGTTCGATCTGCTCCACTCGGTCAATGAGCGGCTTTACTTCACCCGCATGACCGACATCACCACGCTGGATCGTATGCGCATCACATGCCGGCATCATCTCCAGATTTTGCAGGCGATTGAGGCTCAAGATGTAGCTGTCGCCCGCCAGACGATGCGGGCCAACGTGGAATTTGGCCGCACTAACGTCGAAAGCGCCCTCCGCGATGCGCTGGTGCGGGCTTATATGAGCAGCCAGCCTAATTGACACCTCCATACGTCGTTGCCGGAAGTTGATTAATATATCTAAAGTTGGCTTCTAACTCAGCAATTTTTGCTTTCAAGCGAGTAATCTCTTCGTTTTCCGACATCATTCTTTGTTGATTTTCTTTCTTTAACTTTGCCCCGATTTGCATAGCTCTAAAACTGGCTTTCTTTTCAGATACCCCTGCTTTTCGCGCATACTTTTTTTATCATTTTATTAGCTGTCACTGTACTAAGAGGCTGCATAGGTACAATATTATTTGGATAAAGTTTTTTTAGAGGGAATACGAAAAATGCGTGTTCGATCACTGGCGGTAAAAATATAATCTTCTTGTCTAATTGTTTCGAGCCGATTTGCTACTTGGAGATATCTGCGAATAGCTTGATAAGTTTGGAGAGGTAATTCAATATCATTCCACTCACCTGCTCTATCTTGATAAGCGAACACATAGTTATCGTTAAAGTTTTTCTTTATATCCCCCCAACGTAGTTTGAGAACTTGACTTGCTGGGCACCCAGTATACCAAACTGTCATCAGTAGGGCGTAATCTCGATTATCAATTACCTTATCAAGATTAATTTGTTCAACAATTGCAGTAAATTCTGTTGCTGTCATATATTCAGGCTGACTCTTTACAGAGAATTGTTCAACTACTTTTTGGATCAAATGGATTGCGCTGGTGAGATGACCACAATCGAACTATTCTGTAGTTTTTATCTGGAAACAATAAATTATCATTGATAAGAGGTTCATAATCTTTTCTAATTGGAACCGAAAAATCACGGGTTAGGAAATCGAAGAAGGTCTTTAACGCCGCTAATTTAAGATTTACACTATTTTTGCTAAGACCAGTGCGTCCTATTTCATAACGTACAACCTCACCTGTATCAAGTGTAACCTTTGATTTTTAGAACGTCCTTTTTAACTAGAACTTCTTTAAACTGCTGAGCAGTTGAAGGAGTGATTTCCCAAGGAATGGGACTCGGCCAAATTGGAGAAATTTCTTCTTTACGCTCCAATATTTCTTGTTCTTGTAGACAGTGGTACTCAGGCCAAATACCCTTGAAAAATTGGTGTAGTGCAATGCGATAAGCCTTATATGTATTTTTTGCGAGCTTTATTTTGTCAGGCCCTAATATCCAATCTAGAAACTCTATGTTGGCTTAGTTCCCATAATTGAAATAATACAGCGATGTTTTGAGTTACAGAAGTTTTCCAACGCTCTGATTTTCTGGTGTTGTAAACTGAGTAGAATATTGTTCATACTTGTAAGGATGCACTTTTGAACGTTATCTAGCAATTTATCGAAATCTTCGTTACGATCGCAATGGTCGATTAGGCGCTGAATTTTCTGGTTTAAGCTCATACCCGAGGAGAATGATTTGTATACAGAGTGGAAAAAATCGTAACAGAAAGAAGTGAATTCTTCATCAGAAAATACGCCAATGAGAAGATTTCTGATTACAAATGTATCATGATGCACCATTGTCATACTCTCTATGGATACTGACCTTACTTAAGGAACTCTTTATTCATGAAGTTGGTTTAAATTATAATAAACCTTATTATAAAGAGAATTCCATAGTTTGCCACCTTTTTTAAATGAGCCAAATTAATTTTTTCAAAAGCGAACAATTCTATTTCGTTCTTCCTCCGAAACGTATGCGCCTTGGATGCGCCGGGGCGTGTTGGTGTTGGGCGCTTTGTACAGCATATCCCCCTGACCGATCAGTTCCTCCGCTCCGCCTTGATCCAAAATTAGGCGCGATTCGGCGGCGTCGGTCACGCGGAAGGCGATGCGGCCGGGGAAGTTGGCTTTGAGCGTACCGGAGAGGGCGTCGGTGTCGGCGCGGGGGGTCGATAAAATGAGATGGACGCCGGCTCCGCGAGCGCGTTGAGCCATGCGGGTGATCGTCTGCTCGACGGCTTTGGCCGAGGTCATAAGCAGGTCAAACACATTGTCGATGGCGACCACGATGTAGGGGATGGTCTGCTTTCTGGCCCGTTTGAGTTGCTGGTTGTAGCCGGCGATGTTGCGGGCTTGGTTATCGGCGAAACTTTGATAGCGCCGGTCGATGACCTTGTCGATGGTGTTGAGGGTATCGAGCGCCTGGCTGGAGCGCGTAACCACGGGCGCAAACAGGTGGGGTAGGTTGGTATAACCGCGCAGTTCAATCGCCAGCGGATCGATCAGCAGCAGTTGCAAGGCGTTAGGCGAGTAGGTACACAGCAGGCTGGCCAAGATGGCGTGCAAGCAGGTGCTCTTGCCGGAACCGGTCGTGCCGCCGATGAGCAGGTGCGGCAGTTCGGTCAAATCGATGACCACCGGTTCGCCCACCAGATCAAGCCCCAGCCCCACTTTCAAAAAACCACCCACTTGCCGGAAAGCCATCGATTCGAGGATCGGGCGCAGTCTAACCGGGGTTTGCTGCCCGCGTGGATGGAGAACCAAAATCCCCAGCGCCGGATTCTGAGGCGTTGGCAGGACCATTTGCACCGTCGCGCCGGAGAGGGCCACGGCCAAATCTTGATCCAGGTTTTTGATTTTAGATAATTGAGTCGCCGATTCAGGCGTCAAGTTGTAGCGGGTCAAGCGCGGCCCCTGCTGCACCTGATGGATTTTGGCCTCATAGCCTAACTCGGCCAGCGTGGTTTCGATCACCCGCTTTTGGCGCAGCACGTTAGCCTGGTTAGTACCGGCTTCTTGTTCGTTTAGGATTTCATTGATCGGCGGGCTGGGCCAGGGTTGTGTTGCCATTGAAAATTAATATGTTAGCGTTCTGTACTAATGTACGTCTCCAAAAATGTGCGCAAGGTCGTTGGGGGGCGTCCGAGCAGCCAGCCGAGGACGTTGGCGTTTCCCTCGAAATGATATTGCTCGTAGTAGCGAAACATCTTTACCAACGTTTCGATTTGATACCCTCCCAGCCCAGCTTTTTTAGCCCCCTCTGTCCAGGCGTCGATGGATATCTGCTCTGCTTTGACCGGGTAGCCTAATAAGTCGCTGAGTAGTAGGGCGACCTCACTTTGGCTAGGGTTGTCCGGCCCGGCCAACTCATACAGTGCGCCGGTGTGACCGGGTTCAGTTAGCACTCTGGCGGCGACGTCGGCCACATCGTCCAGATCGACTATGCTGAGTCGGGTCTCGACCGGGTACGGCACCCGATAGACGCCCTGTGACACAATCGCTTGCCAACCGCCGAGGATGTTTTGCATATAGGCCGCCGGCTGCAAGATGGTAAAATCCAAACCCGACTCAAACAGCATTTCTTCGACTCGCAGTTTGTGCCAATGGTGGGGCATGGCTTCAACCTGGGGGTGCAGCACCGAATGATAGACCAGTCGCTGTATCCCAGCCTGTTTAGCCGCGGCCGTAACCCGTTGGCCGATGGCGATTTCATCGGGGTGCATATTGGGGCAGATGTGGTAAATGGCGTGACAGCCGCGTGCCGCCTGGGTCAAAGCCACTTCGTCCTGCAAATCGCCCACAAACCCCTCACGCGCCCCAACCACTTTGACCGGTTCGATATAGTCGGATCGGTAGACAAAGGCCCGCACGTCTGCGCCTCGGTTGGCTAATGTTTGGATAATGGCTTGGCCGGTTTTGCCGGCCGCTCCGGTCACTAGGATCATAGGAACCTCGATAGGGTTAAGTGTAAAAACTGCTAAAGCGGTACGATAAATCTTGGTTGGCTTTGGCTATACTAAGGCCCCATAATAAAGCAATTTATAAGAAAATACCAACTTTTGACCTATTGACATTTTGGCCCTATCGCCTGATAATCGGAGCAGGTGTTAAAATTGTTAATGAGGTAACTGACCATGACCTCCCCCCACTTTCTGGAAAAGCTGGCCGCCTACGTGCCGATGCCGGTCGCTCAGGCCATTCATCGCCAACCGCAGCTGCTCGTCGGGCCAAAATACCGCCGCTTTCCGGCGGCGGTCCTCTTTGCCGATATTTCCGGCTTCACTCGCCTGAGCGAACTGTTGAGCCGCGCCGGCCCCACCGGCGCGGAGGAGTTGACCCAACTCATCAACCAATACTTTACTCGTATGATCCACATTGTTCAAGAATATCACGGGCAGGTCGTAAAATTTTCCGGCGACGCCATTACCGTAGTTTTTCTGCTGGAAACTACCGATCCCACCCAAACCGTCTCAATGCAAGTCGCCGTGCGCCGCGCTGGCGAATGTGCGTTGGAGATGCAGGCCAAGATGATTAACTTTGCTGATATGACCACCTCCCAGGGACAGGCATCGTTGTCGATGAAGGTGGGGTTGGGAGTTGGTGAACTGTTAGAGTGTAGTATTGGCGGGGCTTTGGGACGGTGGGAGTATGTCATTGCTGGCAATCCGCTGGTTCAGGTTGGCGCGGCCGAACATCACGCGCAACCCGGCCAGATCGTAGTCAGCGATCGAGCCTGGGCGATTGCTGACCATTTTTTTAGCGGCGTCGAGATGGCCGACCAGAATTTTGTCGTTCTCGACCGGGCCTATGAGACGCTGCCCAAGGCGCCGCCGGCGCTGGTTGACTGGAGTCTACTCAACCCGGAGCAGCGGCGGCTGGCGGAGGCAGCGCTGCTTTGTTACATCCCCGGGGCGATTAAGGCCCGCCTCGATGAGCAGGCCGAATGGTTGGCCGAACTGCGCCGGATTACGGTGTTATTTATCGGCATTGGCGGCTTCGATTACGAATCGCAGGAGGCCGGCCCTCGCCTGCAGAATTTTCTCCAGGCCGCCCAGGAGGTCACCTATCGGTTTGAAGGATCATTGGGCAAAGTGGCTATGGATGACAAAGGTACGATCATGTTGATCCTATTCGGCGCGCCGCCCTTTTTTCATGAGGATGATGCTGCCCGGGCCGTGGCCTGCGCGTTGGGTTTGCAGGTGGTGGCTCAGGAGCGACACCTGCGGATGTCGATTGGCATTGCTGAGGGGGCTATCTTCGCCGGCCCGGTCGGGGCGCCGAACCACCGCGAGTATACGGTCATCGGCAGCCCGGTTAATCTGGCCGCCCGGCTGATGGAATACGGCCGGGGCGGCTCGATCATCATCAGTGAGCGGGTTAAAGAAAAAATCGGATCGCGCTTTATCATTGATAGCCTGGGCAACCTTTCCGTGCGAGGCAATCTCAGGCCCAGGCCGGCCTATCTGGTCACCGGCGAGCGCGGGGTTCAGGATGAGATTTTCAACCGTTACCTTTTGCATGACGACCCGCTGGTAGGCCGCAAAGCCGAACTGGAGCAAATGCGTCGCCTGGCTGCCCGCGTTCGTAAGGGAAGTTTGCAACTGCTTTTTATCGAGGCTGATTTAGGCTTGGGCAAAAGCCGGTTGGCGGCCGAGTTGGTGCGCGAGTGGATGAGTGAGGGCGGGGTTGGTTATGGCAGTAAGTGTGTCAGTTTCGGCCAGCAAGTACCGTACCAAGGCTGGCGCGAAATATTAGTGGCGATCTTCGGGTTGACCCCGGCCTTTTCAATGGAACAAAAATTAGCCCATTTGGTGACGGGGTTAACCGAGCTACCGGCTCCCCCGGAGCAGCCCAGCTATTGGCTCGACCGGCTGCCGCTGCTGGGCGATGTCTTAGGGCTGGATTTGCCGGACAGCGCGTTTACCCGCTCTATCTCCGCCGAACTGCGTCGTGACAACACTTTTGCGGTGGTCGAAGCCATTTTGCGCCACCAGGCCGAGCGTCACCCGCTGTTGATTCTACTGGAGGATATTCAGTGGGCGGATGATTTGACGCTCACCTTGGCCGCGTATTTGGCCCAGGCGCTGGTCGGCAGTCCGGTCCTGATGGGACTGCTCTATCGCCCCGAAGCTAACCTGGCGGAGCTGACCGCGGCCATCAATCTGCCTTACGCTCATACAATGCGCCTCCTACCGCTGTCTGAGCAGGAAAGCCTTGATCTGGTCAGGATTTTGTTGCGGGGTCGGACGGTGCCGCCGGAGGTGGAAGAGGTGATTTTGAGCAAGGGCCAGGGCAATTTGTTTTTCCTGCAAGAGATTACCAACCGCATTCTGGATGCACTCAATAACCAGAAGAAGCAAGCCGCCGATTTGTTGGAGACCCTGGACTTGCCCGATACCATCCAGGAGGTCATCCTGGCCCGCTTCGATAAACTATCTGAAGAAGAGAAGTTAACCTTAAAAATCGCCTCGGTCATCGGCACCCATTTTCAGCGGTTACTGCTATCGGAAGTTCATCCGATGATCGACGCCCAGTATCGGCTGCCGGAGCAGCTAGACCGGCTGGAGCACGAGAATCTGGTGCGGTTGGAGCAGCCGGCGCCCAAGTGGGAGTACGTCTTCCGCAGTGTAATCGCGCAGGAGGTAGTTTACGAGGGGCTGCTGTTGGCCCAGCGCCGGCAACTGCACCACATTGTGGCCGAGGCGTTGGAGCATCTCGCGCCCGATGCGGTTGAGCAGTTGGCGTTTCATTTCAAACGTGGGCATGATTGGTCGAAGGCGCTGCACTACCTGCAAATTGCCAGCCGGCGCGCCCGTCGAGAAAATGCCAACAACGCGGCTATCGGCTACTATTCCGAAATTTTAACCTGCTTAGAGAACCTATCGCCCGATAACATTGTGACGGCCGATTATTGGGATACGCTGTTAGAGCGAGCCAAGCTGTACAACCTCATCGGCTGGCGCGATGAGGAGTTGGAAGATTTGGGCACGCTTGGCGTTATGGCCGAAGCGCTCAATGATGACACCCGGCGCGCTCTGGCCGCCAGACAGTGGGCGCAGTTGTACGAAACCAGCGGCGATTATAACTCGGCGTTGGAGATTATGGAGCGTTTTGTGACTCTGGCCGAACATCTGGGCGACCCACCGCTACTGGGACAAGGGTATAATCACTGGGGGCGATTACTGTACTTACGAGGTCAATACGATACGGCGCTTGATTATTTACAGCGGGCGCTCGATCTGGCCGAGCAAAGTAGTGACGAAAATGCGATGGCTGCCTGTTTGAATAATCAGGGCTTGGTAGCCTATTACCAGGCCAATTACGAGGCGGCCGGTGAGGCATTTCAGAAATCGATGGCGTTATGGGAGGCCTTGGACGATAAAGCGGCGTTGGGCAACAGTCTATCTAACTTAGGCGATGTTTACTACGATACCGGCGCTTATTCACCGGCGCGACAGACGTTCGAGCGGGCGTTGTTGCTGCATCAGATGATCGGCGACCGGGCCGGAGTCGCCCTGACCCGATATGGTTTGGGCAAGGTTGAGCGCAGTTTTGGCCAGTACGAGACCGCTAAAACCCATTTCGAACAAGCGCTGACCTTCTACCAGTCCATTGGCGACCGCCATCTAGAGGGCCGCTGCCTGGCAGATTTGGGGTTACTCTACTGCCGCTTGCAGGATTATGGCGCGGCCATTATCTACTTGGATGAGTCGCTGACGATTTTGCACGAACTAGACGCGCCTTGGTGGCATATCGTCAAAACGCTGATCTATTTGGCCTGGACTCTGCATGATCAGGGCCGATTGGTCGAAGCTAGAGACATCGTCATCGAAGCGATGGAAGTGGAGCGCGACACCCAGCGTCAGGTCGCTTTGGTTGAAGATGTCGCTCACCTGGGCCGGATAGCCTTGGCGATGGGCGATTTGAGCTTGGCCGACAGTTGCGTTCAGCAGATACTCTTCTTTATAGAGCGCCAAGGCGTGCAAGGCATCGAACATCCGGCGTTGGTTTATCTGACGTGTTATGACATTCTTCAGGCCAATGGTAAGGTCCAACAAGCTCAGGCCGTTTTGGAAGAGGGCCATCGGCTGGTGATCGAGCAGGCTGACCTCATCGATGAACCTACCCTCCACAAGAGTTACCTCACGCGCGTTCCTGAGCATCAAGCGCTAAATAAACTTGTCACCAGCACCCCTTGAATTAGCGAAATAGGCGCGCATGGCCTATAATGCGATAAGTTAAAGATTGCGGTTTTGAGAGGGAGGTATCTTCAGATGCAGTAGTTCCGGGCGTCAGTCTTTTGCTGCTGGCTCCCCTGCTTGGAGTATCCTAAATTGGGTTGTATTTTCTTATTGCTCACCTCGAATCCCTCACAAAATGACTAATAACATAAAATCCTTTATTGCCACTCTTGTAATCGACCTTAATAACTGAGGCGATGGCTGCCATTAGGCGCAGCGACTAATAATATTGCTGCATGCTGACTTTTCGCCTCTACTAGCGGTGAATGGTTTGGAAATAAACTTATTTTATTTTGGTAGCCGTACAGCAGTGTACAATCCACCCAATTAAATTAATACCTTAGTCTCAAGGAGTGCGACTTAATGAGTACGAAATCCCAATTTGTAGATCTGACCTTACGCGATGGACATCAAAGTTTAGCCGCGACTCGGATGACGACCGAGCAGGCCATGCGCGTTTTACCCATAATTAAAGATGCCGGTTTCGCAGCATTTGAGTTGTGGGGCGGCGCTACCCTGGACAGTAGTATTCGTTTTTTAGATGAAGACCCGTGGGATCGATTGGCCACCTTCAAGGAAACCTTAGGCGGCGGCGAAAAAATTCGGGCGTTGCTGCGCGGCCAAAACTTGTTCGGCTACCAGCCGTCAGCCGATGATTTGGTGATTTCGTTCGTCAAAGAAGCGGTGCTGACCGGCGTCGGCATTATGCGGATTTTCGATGCCCTGAACGATTGGCGCAATCTGCAAATTTCAATCTTAACCACCAAAGCCTATGGGGGTACGGTGGAAGGGGCCATCTCCTATACCACCAGCCCGGTTCACACCACCGAATATTTTGTTAATTTTGCCAAGAAGTTAGAAGAAGAAGGCGCCGACCAGATTGCCGTTAAAGATATGGCCGGCTTGCTCTACCCCACCGATGCCCTGGATCTATTCAAAGGCCTCAAACAGAATTTATCCGTGCCAATCGTACTGCATAGCCATACCACGACCGGTGTGGCCTGTTTAAATGAAGTCATCGGCATGCATTTAGGGCTTGATTATATCGATACCGCCATCACCCCGTTTGCCGGCGGCACGTCCCACCCCCCCATCGAAGTTATGGCGGTTTTTGCCGAAGAGATGGGTATCGATCATGGGTTGGACAAAGCCCTCATCTTGAAGGCGCAGGCTGAGCTGTTCAAAATCTTTGATGAGCTAAAAGATGTCATCCCCGTGTACGGCAAGTTTTACCAACCGGTCAGCTTCGATGACGTCGATCGCCGTCAGGTCAATAAAATTATCGAATTGGTGGCCAAAGAGACCTACGACTCCATTAAGGAGGCCATCCCGCTGATGCGCGAACTGCTCATGGGGCTCAAATACCCGACCTATGACGATAAAATTTTCGAGGCTCAGGTTCCGGGCGGGATGCTGTCTAACCTGCATAACCAATTGAAGGGGATGGGTCAACTCGACCGGATGAATGACATTCTGGACGAGATCCCTCGCGTTCGGGCCGATGCCGGCTACGTGCCGCTGGTCACACCCACCAGCCAGATTGTTGGTTCGCAAGCCGCCTTCAATGTCATTATGGGCGAACGGTACAAAACCGTATCCGATCCGTTCAAAATGATTCTCAAAGGCGAATTTGGCCGCACCCCGGCCCCGGTCAACCCGGACATTGTGGCCAAGGTACTCCACGCTAATGAAGAACCGCTCAAATACCGAGCCGCTTCTTATCTGACTCCGGTTATGGAAGATGAATACAATTTCCCGTTCATCAAAACCCACAAAGACCTGCTGCTCTATCTGTTGTTTGGGCAGTCGGCCACGAACTTCCTCAACAAAAAATATGGATTGGATGGATAGTCGGATAGTGGGTTAGTTTGATAGGTGGTTTGATGGTTAGTTAGGTTGGGATTTTATCTCCAGCCAACTAACCATCAAACCTTAACCAACCGACTCTCCAACCGGCCAACTATCCATCCATCCCCAGCGTCAACTGCTGCCAGCGAAAAGCACTATCGCACAAACTACAGATAATCGGTTTACCTTTTAGTTCTTTCGGGGTAACGAGAATCGAGCGCCCGCAGTCGCAGAATACAGCCACCACCTCAATCCGTCCCTCTTGTGGATGATGATAAAAATGACCACGTTTATGACGATGAACGGTAAAAGTGGCTCCCTGGGCATGACGTTTCTTAACGCCGTTTTTCTTAGACCCGTTCGATGACGAGTCATGGAGATGGTCAGCCATGGGTACGCTCTGTTTAAGGGGTATTATTTTACTCTGGCTGAATTATAAATAAATTTTCCATTTATGTCAACTTTACCACTAAATATAGCCGATTAATATCTTAGCCCTAGATATAGTAGGTATCGCTCACTAACCGACCACGAATAAATTTCTTCCCCACAAATTCTAATATCACAATCATCGCCGCCTGTCACGGGTCCAGGGCATCGCCGTGTTGTGGAATTGATAACTGGAATTGATCCACAATCGCTTCAATACTGGATAATATTCGCCTTCGGTCGATACGTGAATGGTAGGCACATTTAATTTTGGTACCATATACTGCCCGGAGGCTATCATCCCGGTTTTCCTGTAGAGAGAGATCGGTTATCGCCGTGATAGAATTCTGATTTGGATCATCGAGACCTCTTTGCAAATGTCGCTTGCCGCGATCTTCCATCAACTGAGCATACAACAATGAATAGGCTGCTGATTTCAGCAATTTTAGGTATTCAGGGTGCCCAAATGTGGTGTTGAAAAGCAGCCTCAATGATGACCGATATCTTGTTGTGGAGACATTGGTTTACGATTTCAAAGAAAAAATTGGACACGATCCATTAGTGTCTGGTGGAAGTTGATCGTGTTTGAGGCCATAGGTGTTAACATAGCCCTCCTTCAATTCGTCGCGACTAATGACTGGCATCCACAGCCGCCGGCCAAGCTTCTTGGCGAGCGTGGTTTTCGGCCCCAGGCCGGCCGGTAACGATTATACATTTTGGCTTGTTGTTCATGATTTTAATTGCCCAACGGCTTGCGTTACTTGCGGGTGGGCGGGCGTAGATAAAAATTGAGAGCAGGATTCTGTTCGGGCGTAGAAAATGCCCGAAAATGCCGCAGAATCCCACCCGTCAAGTGCACGCTGTGTTAGGTGCGGGTTTGTTTAGAAGCCTCACCATTAAATTACATCATTGTCTCTATGCTCATTGCTCAACTTAATGTTTTGTTCTTTTGAACCTTTTTAATTATGTAAATTGCCACTGGCGAGACCTTTTTCATCAAGCCACTCAAAAGGATCGGTATCGTAACCCAATGGTTTATGATGTTCAACAATGCGTAAGCCAAGACGATCAAGAATTTGCTTATAATCCTCATCTGTCCATAAATAGTCGTATAAGATTATTTCAGTTCCTTGAAACTGAAGTTTAAAGGTTTCACCACTTTGAATATCTCGATTGTTCTCTGGAAATCATACTTAAATCCAATCCAGTTGCCTTTGTAAACGTCCACAGACGAGGTTATGATAATAATAACTCCATCTCTCCTTAACACTCGCATCATTTCTAAAAGATCTTTTCAATCTTTCTTAGTAGAAATTTCTAAAATACAAAACTGAAAAACAATATCAAAACTTTCGTTTTCAAAGGGCAATTGTTCGCTTCGGATATTGTAATAACTGGTTGATCTGTCTCTGGATACCGCCTGCTCCAACATGTCCTGATTAATGTCAACACTCTACAACATAGCCCTAAATTTTTCAAAAACGCGTCGAGCGACCCGCTCCACATCCATAATCTAACGCCGCTAATCCCTTTGCATATTTTTTGTATCAACTGGGAATATCCCGAAACGCTAGATAGTTTGTGTCATCAATGCCTAATTCAGCATACTTACTGCTCTTGCCATAGTCATGAGTTTTATTTTGGCTTTTTTCTTTTTTGGGCATATGACACCAGCTTCAAGAATGATAAACCTTTTTATTTGTTAAGCACCTAACCAATCTTATTGAACGGAATATTTTCGCATATTCCCGATACGGGAGGTATATCCTGATTTTTTCGGGATATACCTCATTTACGTTGGATTATCCCCAAAGAAATAGGCATAACCTTCATAAGCCAAAATTATGCCGATGAGCTTCGGCATAAAACTTACCTATAATCATTCTAAACGAAAATAGTTTTTTTAGTCAACCGTCAGGAATGGATATTGAAAAGCCGAAAAACCATCTCCTCCCAAACAAAAAAAGCCCTACCGGGCCAAAACCACAGCCCCTAGAGCTTCTTTCCAAACTACCCCATCACTAATCTCTAATTACCCCATCTCCAATCCCCATCTACCCCAACACGCCCCCATCATCCCGATCCTTCTTCGCCAACTTCGCAATCCGCTGGGCGCAGCGCAGCCACATTCGCAGCAGTTTATAGGAGTCATCCCGCTCCGCGCGACGCTGGGTGGAGAATTTCTTGGTTTGCTCTTGAACATACTCCGCGCGGGCCATAGCTTCTACGCTGGCTAAGTTTTGCGCCAGTAGGTCCGGGGGAAAACCGTTTGTGGATAAAACAGAAGCAATCTCCGTATGATTTTGTGCCACCTCAAACAGATTGCGCTGCCAGTTCAAAACTTGCTCAATTTTACCGGTCTTATTGGGCTTGCTAATATCGCTGCCCCCATTGCCGTCTTTGCGCCGGGCGTGCAGTCCCAGCGCATTCAAAAAATCCGTTTGTCCCTGAAATAAACTGACGCAACTCTGCGACAGCGTGCTGCTGTGCGCCCAAATCTTTTCCCGCTGCTTCATAACAATATTCGTGGCCTTAAACTTCTCCGATTGCGCCCGTTCAAACGCGCGTCCGCCGGCTTTCATCGTTGCCACCAGTGCTTCCCCATGCGCCCAACTTTCTTCACCATAACCCCGACCTTTCATCATCTCTGCAAAGTCGGGATTATTGCGGGCTTCGTGCAGCAACTGCTCTGCCTCATGGACAAGTTTCTGCTGTCGTTGTGTTAAACCACCGGCCATAATGATAAGCTCCTTTCATATTGGAAGTGTGAAAAAAATGGAGTTCGTAGTTGGGTTCTAAAGGTGACAGGCACTTGAACACGTTAAATCGACCTTTTCTTAGCTCACGTCGGGAATATGTTGGTGACCGAGAAAATATGTTGGTAACCGGCCCAATATGTTCGTAACATGGGAAATAATAAAGTAACCGTTGGAATATGTTGGTGACTGAGAAAATACGTTGGTAACCGGCGCAATATGTTCGTAACGTTGGGAATAATAAAGTAACCGTTGGAATATGTTGGTAGCCGAGAAAATATGTTAGTAACCGGCGCAATATGTTCGTAACGTTGGGAATAATAAAGTAACCGTTGGAATAATAAAGTGACCGTTGGAATATGTTCGTAAATAATAAAGTAACCATAAAAGAGCGCGTTGATTCGGTCATATCTATAAAATATCACGGATCAATCAAAATCAATAGAGCCAGAAGTACCGAAATTCATGGGACGAAAGTACTTTTTTGTTTGCCCAAAAGTCAATATTTTATGGTAGCATTCAGCTTATCAGCGTTTAGCCGTCAGTTTTATCACCAAAAGCCACGCTTGCGTCATCATTACCGGCGTTGTCGTTCGAAATTTGATCAGAGTAACAAAATGAACGCTAATAGCTGACCGCTACAGACTGAACGCTTACAATTTTATTTCTTCAGTGGAGTAAATGTGATTATTGAGGAGAGTCAGAAAGTCTCAATGGAAACAACACCGACAATAAAAATATCTGACGACCGACGCCCGGCTACTGACTATCGTATTTTCATTACTACGATGCCCTTAAAAACGTTCTTAGCGGGTCTGCATCCTAAAGGCGCGGCGCGTAACCGGCAAGAGTAGATACACAAGCATAGCAATGGGGATGGCTATCGTCAGGGAGCCGCACATAAAGGCATACAGTCCACCGGTAAAAATCCCCACAATCCCTTCCAGGACAGTGAGACCCACCCCGATGAGGGCCAAGAACCAGGCCCATTTTTTCATCCCCAATAGCCCGAAGGCAATCGCAATCTGCACGGCTGCCGAAAAAAATCCCAAAAAACCGGACCAGGCCGTGGTATTACCAAAAGCGGCCATTTGCTCTGCTCCCAGAATAGTACCGAAGAGGGAACTGAAGCTGCCAGCTCCGAACACAAGCAGGCTCCACAGCAAAGACAGTATGCCCAGAAAAAAATACAGCGCAGCGATAATGGAGACGCCGGTCGGTCTCCTCTCATATTTTTTATATCTTTGCATGTATTCTGACGTCATAACTCCTCATTTCCTTTTATGGCGATACTATCGCATCGATGTCGCCTCGGTCCAATGCCCCTCATGCCCTAACTCCTCTGACCAAAAATCCCCCCATTTGGGTTGAATTAAGCCCGGACGCAGGGTTGATCGCTTTGAGGTTAAGTAATGAAGTGGGTTAGGAGTAAGCGAAATGGGGCCATCCAGTCGTTGGCGCTGTATTGTACCCGGAATCTGCTTAAAAAGACAAGGAACAGAGGTCTATTTAATGCTAACCTCTGCTCCCGTTAAGCGATTTCCAAACTCTATTCTCTAATGACCAATCTCTAACGACCAAATCCCCTACGCCTATAGCGGCACAAATCCATCCCCGTAAACCTTTTGCGCGCCGGACAGCATCACAAACGCCCCCGGATCGATGCGGCTGATCAACTGCTTGAGATGATCCACTTCGGTTACCGTCAAGGCGCACATCAACACATTGTGTTTGTCTGCGCTGTGCATACCGGTGCCGGCCAGGGCAGTGACGCCCCGTCTCATGTCTTGGCTAATGCTGTCGGCGACGGTTTCGGGATGGTCAGTGATAATAAAGGCGACAGTTTGTTTGCGCGATCCGGTGGGCCGGCACCAAGCTTTCCAGTTGAAGCCACCGGCGTCACCATTTTTCGGTGAGGCGCCCGCTAAGCCGGTGATTTCAGCATCCTCTTTAGGGGGCAGTACTTCGCCCGGTGCATCTTTCAGATGGCGCGTAAGGTAACCGGTGACAATGAGGATACTGTTAAACGCCAGCCCGGTGATCAACACCACCCAGGCCGGAATATTGCCAATCGCTGCTCGTGAGATGAATTCTTGCACAGAAGTGGCGGGTTCGGGATGAAGCCAGATGTTGAGAATCCAGGCCAACCACAAAATGGTATAAATCCAAACATAGTTGCGGCGGAAGCGGCGTCCAAACGCCTCCCACATCGATATCGGAAAATTGGGGCGCAGCAGATTTTCGGCCAGGCTCTCGGCCCAGTCCGCGGCGGGGCGAAAAGGCGGAACCAGCATCGCCGCGAAAAAGTCGGTCTCCATGAGCCGCACCCGGTAGCTCCACAATTCGTAGTAGCGATAGCGCCGGGCCTCGATATATAAAAACAGCGTCACCAGCAACGTACTCAAAATAATAATCTGCGGATCCCAAGCAATCGATAGGGTCGCGCCGGTGGTAATGACCGCCCAGTTAGTGGTGGTATCGAGCCGTCGCCGCCAGACATCGGCCCGGTAGACTTCGGCTCGGAAGAAGTGGACCATGGCGTTGGTAAAGT
Organism: Anaerolineales bacterium; assembly: GCA_020634855.1. Lineage (GTDB taxonomy): Bacteria > Chloroflexota > Anaerolineae > 4572-78 > J111 > JAGRBY01. Next base: position 400,014 of record JACKAU010000006.1, on the reverse strand, counting down.
TACCGGCTTCAAGTTGGTAGCCGCGAAAGGTCCAGACCGGTTCGGTTTTACATTTTTCGGCCGGTTTGGGATCGGGCGGTGTAGCCGGGGGACTCTCCGGCGCAGGCGGCGGTGGCGGTTCGACGACCGGCTCCTGTTGTGAAGGTGTCCCAAGGTGAGATCCATTGCCATTAAGATGAATGGACGCGGGCGGCAGAGACGGCTCGACGACCGGCTCCTGTTTTGAAGTCGCCCCAAGGTGAGATCCATTGCCATTAAGATAAATGGACGCGGGCGGCAGAGACGGCTCTACGACCGGCTCCTGTTGGGAAGGTACCTCAAGGCGAGATCCATTGCCATTAAGGTGAATGGACGCCGGCGGCGCCGAGTTCGGTTCGGCGGGGGGTTGAAAGGTATGAATAAACGTATCTACATTTTCTTCCACTTGTTTGTGGAAAGCATCCGTTTGCTTGACCGTTTGCTCAATCATAGAGCACATCATGTCAGCGGCGTAACGCTCCCAAAGTCTCAGGTTTTCCATGAAATTTTCCTCATTTCTTGTTCATCATCGAGACAAGTTTGAAGCGTATACTTTCCCTATCTTTGCATCTTAGCATAGGGGGGTTACAGATAAGTTACAGGTTATCCTTCTACCAACCCGGCCAAAATATCCCGCCAGATATCGGCTTTGAACATCATCAGATGGCCTTCGTCGGGGATGAAGTGGGGGTGGCAGGTGGGGATGGTTTCGGCCAGGTAGCGACCCATGGCCGGCGGTACTTGCGGATCGGCTAGCCCTTGCCACAACTGCACGGGTGCGGTGATGTCTTTGACGTGGAAGCCCCAGTCGCGGGCAATGGCCAGGGCATCGAAGATGTGGCCGTTCGGCCCCTGGCGATACGTTTCCTGTAGACTTTCCAGAAAAACCGCTTTGACCGCCGGCTCCCTGAGTAACGTTTGATCAACCGGCGGCGAAGCATCGAGCATCCGCTGCCAAATCTTCTCAGGCTGGTGACGCCCTGTCCGGGCATAAATTATCATCGCCGGCAGCAGCGACCACCATGGTAAGCAACCGCAGCCGGCCGTTTGAAAACTGGATTTAATGCGGGGATTCATCCCTTCGGTCACGCCCGGCGCTCGGTGAGGCGCGGCGGCGCTTACCAAGGCTACCCCGCTCAGCCGGTGGGGAATTTTGTAGGCGCAGGCCATCGTATGCGGTCCGCCCGCCGACACCCCGGCCACGGCAAAGCGATCCAACTGCAAGGCATCGGCCAAGCCAATGACATCATCCGGCCAATCGATCAGTTTGCGCTTGGGCTTTAAGTCTGACAAGCCAATGCCGGGCCGGTCAACAACGATCAGCCGCACGCCCAACTCGGTCGGTATCGAGTCGTCCGGATGTCGAAACAGTCGGGAGCCGGGCATGCCGTGAAAGAAAAAAACGGGCTTACCGGTCGGGTCGCCAAATTCGGCATAACCCAGCTTACGCCCGTCGGCCAGTTCAACCTGGTGGCCGATAGTCGGCGGCGGCAAAGCTGGACCAAGCAGGTTAATTACGCGGCGACAGCCTTGTCGCTGAGGCTGTTCTATTGTCGTCAGAAGGCGTGATTCAGTCATAGTTTCTCATTAACTGCCGATGATCGACTGCAATACACGAATCCTGAATAACGGCCAGCCCTGCGGCCCGCGCTTTTTGGGCGGCCGCTTCGTTGACCAGCCCCAGTTGCATCCAGACGACCTTGGCCCCAATCTCAATCGCGTCATCGACGATTGGGGGGATGTGTTCGCTGCGGCGAAAGATCAGCACCATATCGACCGGCTCCGGCACCGAGCGCAGATCAGGATAAGCCTTCTCGCCCAGCGTCTCATCGAGATTGGGATTGACCGGAATAATGCGATACCCGACTTCCTGCATAAATTTGGAAACGGTATATCCCGGCCGCGTCTTACTGGCCGACAGCCCGACTACAGCGATGGTGTGTACTGAATTGAGGATCTGCTTTTTATCTTCCAACATCTTATTCTCCAAACACTAACTCAAACAACCGGTTGGGACTGAGCGGTATCTCCAAAATTTCGGGCGCATCATCGCCCAGCGCATTCTCAACGGCCTGAACAAACACCGGCGCCGCCGGAATAGCGCCGGCTTCACCCGCCCCTTTGATACCCAACGGGTTGAGCGGCGATAGCGTCTCGACGTGGCCGATTTCCATGCGCGGCACATCGAGCGCTGTGGGTAGTAAGTAATCCATAAACGAGGCATTCAGCAGTTGGCCGTTCTCGTCAAAATGGAGCTGCTCGTAAAAAGCGTTGCCCAGTCCTTGCGCCACACCGCCGTGAATTTGCCCATCGAGGATCAGCGGATTGATAACCTTGCCGCAGTCATGAACCACTACATATTTTTTAACCTCAACCTTCATTGTCTCCGGATCGACTTCGACAATGAGGGCATGGACGCCGCTGGCGGTTGTACCACTTTCCGGACCAAAGTAAGAGGTGGCTTCCAGGCCGGGTTCGGTGCCGGGCCGAACCGCCCCCCGCAGTGGGTTAGCCATCACCGCCAGCGAACCCAACTTGATAGCCGTTTCCGGCACCCCTTTGACTCGCACCTGACCGTCGGCCAGCTCTAAATCTTCTTCCGCTGCCTCCAATTTTTCACTGGCGAGTTTGAGAATTTTCTTGCGCACCTCAACCGCCGCGCTGTGGATCGCGTTGCCGGCTACCACCGCACCACGACTGGCGAACGTGCCTGCCCCCCAGTGAAACTGGTCGGTATCGCCCGTGACGAGGTAAACGTTGCGCACATCAACGCCTAACTGGTCGGCCACGATCTGGGCAAAGGAGGTAAAATGGCCCTGCCCCTGCGTGCCGATGCCGCTGGCGACGCTAACTTTACCGCTGGCCTCAACCGTAATTCGCGCGCCCTCGTAAGGGCCAATGCCGGTGCCTTCGACATACGCAGCTACACCGATGCCGACTTTCTTCCCTTCGGCTCGTAGACGCGGCTGCTCTTCCTTGATAAACTGCTCATACCCAATCATCTCGATGGCCATATCCAGGGCCGGTTCGTAATTGCCGCTGTCAAAAACCAGCGGGGCGAAATCCTGAAAGATGATTTCGTGGTTATAGGGGAAGGCTTCCGGCTGGATAAAATTGCGGCGGCGAATTTCAATTGGGCTGAGATCCAACTGTTTGGCCGCAAGGTCGAGCAGCCGCTCGATAACAAACACGCCGTGTTGACGGCCCGCGCCTCGGTAGGGGGTGACAATCGGCTTGTTGGTAAAGGCGACTTTGAATTCACTGTAGTAGTTGGGAGTGGCATACGGGCCAAGCGCGTTGGCCTGGCTGTTAAGCGGAATCGTTAGCCCGTAGGGAATATACGCGCCGCCGTCATGGATGAAGTTGTGTTTCAGCCCCAGAATACGGCCGTCATTGGTCAGAGCCAGTTCGGCCTCGTGAACCTGGCCGCGCTCTTGGGTGGTGGCGAAAAAGTTTTCCTGGCGGTCTTCAATCCATTTCAGGGGCCGGTTCAACTTCATCGACGCCCAGGGTAGCAACACCTCTTCCTGATAGAACATCATAATTTTAGGCCCAAATCCGCCGCCGATAAAAGGCGCGATCACCCTCACCTGATGCTCCGACAGCCCCAGCATCGCCGCCAGCCCATTGCGAATGACAATCGGAGCCTGGGTGGTATCCCAGACCGTTAGCTTCTGGCTTTTAGCGTCCCACTGGGCCACAATCCCACGATTTTCCATCGCGGCAGCGGTACCGCGATCATATTTGAGTTTGCGCTTGATAACTAGATCGGCTTGTTGGACGGCAGCCTCGTAGTTTCCTTTCTTCTGGACGACATGAGCCGCCATGTTTGAGTCTAAATCGTCGTGAATCGTCGGCATATCCTCGTTGAGCGCTTGCTCGATGTCGATAACGGCCGGCAGCGCCTCAACCTCAACCCAGATATCGCCCACAGCGTCCTCGGCAATGTAGCGACTCTCGGCCACAACCATCACAATCGGTTCGCCGACGAAGCGAACTTTGTCTTTGGCCAGAGGTACCTGCGTGCGCTGGTGGAAAATCAGCCCCTCGATCGTGGGCGGCGGCGGCACCAGTAGCGGGCCAGGCTGCCAATAGTCGCCCAAATCCTCGGCGGTGTAAACCGCAACCACCCCTTCTCGCTCTTGCGCGGCCGAGACGTCGATATCTTTGATATAACCATGCGCATCCCGGCTGCGATAAAAAGCCACATGCAGCATATCGGTAAAATTGACATCGTCCACGTGCAGCGCCTGCCCGGTCAGCATGCGCACATCTTCATTGCGTTTAATCCGTTGGCCAAAGTAACGAGTTGACATCTACTGGCCCTCCATTTTCGCGGCGGCAATCTTGACTGCATCAACAATGTGCTGATAGCCGGTGCAGCGGCAAATGTTGCCGGAGATGGCTTCGCGGATGTCTTGTTCACTGGGGTTGGGATTTTCTTGCAAGAAAGGCAGCAGGGTCATCAGAAAGCCGCCGGTGCAGAAGCCACATTGCAACCCATGCGCTTCGCGGAAACTGGCTTGCAGCGGATGGAGATTTTCTTCGCTGGCATCCGGCGTTAGCCCTTCGATGGTCATAATCGTGTGGCCATTGGCCTGCACTGCGAACATGATGCAGGAGCGCACCGGCTCGTCGTCGAATAAGATTGTGCATGCGCCGCAAACGCCGTGTTCGCAGCCGACGTGGGTGCCGGTCAGGCCGATTTCGTGCCGGATAAAATCGGACAGCAGCAGTCGGGGTTCGACCTCACGTTCATAAGATTGGCCGTTGATGATGACGGTGATGGTGTGTAGGGTGTTCATTATTTATTCCTTGGTAAGTAGAGATTAGAGACTGGAGACTGGATAATTGGAGATTGGGAGATCAGGAGATGAGGTTAATTCAATCTCCTAATCTCTAATCTCCAGTCTCTAATCTTTTTATTCCTGCTTAGCTCGGGCCGTTGCTTTCGCCAAAACCTGCTTAGCCAGCACCTTCGCCAAATGGCGGCGATAGGTGACCGAGGCGTGGATATCGCCGGGTGGGTCGATGTCCTGGGCAGCGGCGATTTCGGCGGCGTCGTCGATAGCTTCGGCGGTGAGCTTTTGCCCGATCAAGGCGGCCGTGGCTTGAACCGCTTCGACCGGTTTGTCGCCAACGCTCAAGTAGACCAGCCGGGCCGCCTCGCATCGTCCGTTATTATCGAGCGTCACCGTCGCAGCCACACCCACTAGGGCGTAGTCGCCATGCCGTCGGGAGATCTCACGGAAGGCGTAACCGGTTTGAGCCGGCAGCGGTGGGATGACGATTTCGACCAGTAACTCCTCCGGCTCCAGAGCTGTGGTAAATAGATCGACGAAAAATTCGTCCGCCGTGAGCCAGCGCTGGCCGCTGCGACTTTGGGCGCGGAAGCGGGCGTTAAGGGCGGTGGCGACGGCCGGCAACTCGGAGGCCGGATCGGTGTGGGCCAGATTGCCGCCAAACGTGCCGCGATTGCGAATTTGGGGGTGGGCGATGTACGGCATCGTTTCATGGATGAGCGGCGCCTGCTCGGCCACCAGCGGCGACCGCTCGACGCTGCGCTGGCGGGTCATCGCGCCGATGGAGACGCCACCGCCGGCGGCCGGTCGAATGTAAGCCAGTTCGGCGAGGCCGTTCAAATCGACCAAAACTTCCGGCTGGGCTAACCGAAAGTTCATCGTGGGGATTAAACTTTGGCCACCGGCCAGCGGTTTGGCCTCGTCGCCGTAATCGGCCATGTAATCCAGGGCGTCGTCAAGGGTGGTGGGGGCAAAATATTCAAAAGGCGGTGGTTTCATAAATAGGATTCACCTATACTTAATTTAAGAACAGCCATTATAAATGATTAGAACTATGTTTGCAATAGAAAAGGAGTCGCGACTTTGGCCGGGAGAGCAGTCTACAGTGACCGGCTGAAGCCTCGACTCCGTATTGGAGAAGCGCTTAGTTCGCTTCAAGGTTCCGAATGGATGGTGGACAATTTAGGATCGAGAATTAAATAACTTCCGCCTTTGAATTGGGGTAATTGGTTATTCAAGCGCTAATTACTATTTACCAATTACTAATTACCCTTGGCTGTTCACCGAAATGTAGAAATTATTAATTTCCATTCCTTAGCAATTTGTCCACCATGCGTCTGTATCTCAGCCTCAGCCTTAGCCTCAGCCTTTGTTTTCTTCATTGCCTAGCCGTTCAAACCAACGCGGCCAATATTTACTCTTGCCTTCCTGCCACAATTGGTAGGTAAGCTGCATATGGCCCAGATGAAGCGCGATATGCTCGACCACGTGCAGCAGCGCCCAGCGAACGGCCACGGTCCGGCCTTTGACTTCGCGGCTGGTGTTCAATTCGGTTTCATCCAGCGCGGTTAAAATGCGACGCGTTTCGGTCCCGATGTCGCCCACATGCCGGATTAGGTCGGCAGCATTGGCAGCCTCGGTCACAAACTCGGCGTCTCGGTCGCGCGTGGGCGGCTGCCGGCCGATGACTTCGGCGATCCAGAAATGCTCGGCGCCGGCCACGTGGACGGTCAACACCGCCAACGAGTTAGACGCGTGATCATCGACCTGATCGGTTGGCCGCCAGTTCAGGGCCTCGGCGGGCAGGTCGCCAATCAAGCCGGTGATTTGATCATGCAGATCTTCGATTCTTTGCAGATAATTTTGGATTTCGGTTAGCATAGGTTCTCGATTTAGAGTCAGAGCTTAGTCTTAAGGGGTAACTCTGATTCTATCGCCGTTGCAGCCAGCGCTCAAATGAGGCTTGACTTTCGCTTGACTTGCGACCGAGTAGTATCCCCTCTACTCCGATATCTTCATCTAAATCGGGCCAATGAATGCCATATCCGGCTCCACTAATCTGAAAATTAGCCCGTTCGGCTGGAGTGCCATAGGCTAAACGTGGATACCAGCCAATCGGGATAGATATGCTGCGACCATCTTCTAAATCAACCGAGAGGGTATCATCAGTAACGGTTACCATTGTAATTCTGACAAGGGTTAAGGGCGTACTAGCAGAATGAGTCCCATTCATCTCTTAACAACTCCAAATTTTCTCGTATAACGCGCTCGATATTTCGCAGTTCTCTGCGGCTGAAACCATGGTTTGTAGCTAAAGCTACATCGGGATCGAGCCAAAACTTGGCGCTCATATTTTCCCGATCAACATGCATGTGCCGTGGTTCAGCGCAATCGTAGGAATAGAAGTAGAAACGATAAGGTCCAGGTCGTAAAGCTGTTGGCATTGTTCGTCCATCTCAAGTCGTTTGGGTAAGGTTTCTAATAATTATTGTAACAGGATATCCGGTAATCAAAAATATGTGCCATTGATAGGAGTCAGATGGTCTCAATTGAGGTGGTGCAAACAATGAGCGTGTGTCGGAGCGACAAAGCTTGCTTTGTCATTTACGATGAGGTTAAAGTAAACTTTGTCGCTCTAAACTCGGCCTATTCAAAGGCTAATTTGTTTTAATCGCCTTCTTTGAACGCTACAAACCGACCCCACATCGACTCGGCCTCAATCGCCTTCTGCAAGTACGCGCCGATGTAGTAGCGCCCGCTCGGCGCGTTGGCGATGGCTCCGCCCAGGTTTTCGGCGTGAACGATGCCTTTGGGGAAGAGGTTGAGGTGGGTGTCCTGGTAATATTTGTCGAGCGGGTACATCTCATCCCAATCTTTGCCGAAATCTTTCTTAAGCTTGGCATTGGCCTCGGCGAAGGTTTTGGGGTGGAAGAGGCGCTGGATGGTGTTCATCGGATGATCCGCGCTGACGGCGTCGAGGCCGATCCATTTGATTTTCTTATCGATGCACCACTGCGAGTAATCGGCTGAGGGGCCGGGATGCTTGATCATATAGCGAAATTCGTCGGAGTCGGGGCTGTTCCAGCCGTATTTCGACCAGCCGGTTTTGAGAATGAGGATGTCGCCCTCACGCACCTCGACCACGCTTTCGATCATTTCCGGGGTGTAAACGCTGGAATTACTGACCATATCCGAGATATCGGCGATGACGCCGGGGCCGACCCACTCTTCCAGTGGTATCTGGCCGATGGTCCGCCCGCGCGGCCAGAAGTGAATTTCGCCGTCCATGTGCGTTGCCAGGTGGATACTGGCCTCGCAGATAGAGCTGTTGCGGCCCATTCCAAAGTTTTGCCCGCCAACACGGCGATGGTATTTAACCGTCATCGGCTCGTAGTTAGCCCACTGCGGCGTCTGCACGCTAAAGGGCAGGGTCATATCGAGCATCTCCGCCGACCCCATAATCTGGAAGAACTCTTCTTCGCCCATACCGACGGGCGGCTGCATAGCGACTACCCGCGACCAGGCGCTCTCGACTTCCATAAAGGGAATCGGGTAGACCATCAACCAGGCGCGTTGGTTTTTGAGTTGGTCGATATCGCCGATAACCGACTCAGCCAGCACCAGGTGCGATTTTGGCATGGTGATGTGGGTTAGCTCGTAATATTCATCGGGCGGGAACATTTCGTCCCAGCTTTTGCCGTATTCGGCCTGGAGTTTGGCCTCGGCCTGCTCGAAGAAGCGCTGGTGCATGTAGCGGATCGGCGTGTTCATCGGATGCTCGGCGCTGCCGCAATCGACCCCGACGACTTTGAGCTTCATATCCATGGCCCACTTGAAGAAATCCATCGAGGGGCCGGGATGGCGCAGATAATAGCCGTACTCTTTGTACTCGACGCCGCCCTGGGCGTTTTCATTATAAATATCGGGCTGGTCCCAAGAATATTTGTGGTAGCCGGTGTTGATGATCAGGATATCGCCCTCTTTGACGGTGGCGCGCGAGGTAATCATCTCTGGGGTATAGATGCCGTAGTCGCCCACCGCGTCGGAGATATCGACTACGACGCCGGGGCCACACAGATCAGTCAGGGGAATATCGGCGATGGCCCGGCCCGCCGAGTGGTAAGCGCGCTCGCCGACCAGGTGGGTACCGACCGAGTTACTCCATTTCAAGATTTGTCCGTTGGCGCCCTGACCGCCGCCGTAAGCCCCGGTCACTCGTTTGAAGTAATGAACTTCCAATGTGTGATCCCCTGGAAACGGCGGCGTGCGAATGCTGCATTCCTGGGTCAGATCATACATTTTGGCGTCGGTCATTAGTTTGATAAATTGTTCTCGGTTCATGAAATCTTCCTTTTTGATGATTTGAAGAGGTGTGAATTATCCTCTATGATATGTCGATTTAAATGACTTGACAAACCTCATTAGGACTTGTACAGTAACTCTGTACAATAAACTTTTGAGGTGCGGCTATGACGATTCAAACAACTTACACGCAGGCTCGCTCAAATTTGGCTAAATTGCTCGATCAGGTGACGAATGAACGCGAAGTCGTAATTGTGACCCGGCGCAACGGCGAGGATGTGGCGCTCATTGCAGCCGATGAATTGGCCGGTCTGCTTGAAACGGCACACCTGCTACGTTCGCCCGCCAACGCCCGTCGACTGCTGACGGCTTTGGCTCGTGTCCCGGAGCAAACGGTGGCTCCCCAAACCATCGCCGAACTGCGCCAAGAGGTTGGTCTTGACGAGTAAGCCGCGCGAGGCCGTGTTTCAACCGGAATTTCGCGAAGATTTACGCTATTGGGTCGAAACCGACCGGCGTACCGCTCTGCGCATCTTCAATTTGATCGAGGCCGTTATGCGCGACCCGTTTCAAGGTATCGGCAAGCCGGAGCCGCTCAAATATTTGGGCGCAGGCGTCTGGTCTCGCCGGATTACGCAAGAACACCGTCTGGTGTATGTTGTTGGCAAAGAACGGGTCGATTTTGTTCAAGCCCGATATCATTACTCAGACTAATTTCTCTCCGAACGGCTTTTTAGAAGCCATACTTCTCTGCATACGCCACCAACGCTTCCTCAAAAATCGACATCGGCGGCCTGACCAGCCCGGCCCCGATCTGGCCGACGCCCGCGTCTTTGTGGGCGATGCCGGTGTTGACGCGCGGAGTAATGCCTGTTTCGACCACTTTCCGGATGTCAATGCCGGTCGGCGTGCCCCGGAAATCGAGGGCGGGCATGTTGAAATATTTGTGTTCGGTGTAATTGATCTCGTACATTTCCAGCGTGGCGTTCATGGCGTCTTTGGGCGTGCCGCTGACAAACGTAACAATGGCCGGCGCGGTCGCCATCGCAAAACCGCCGATGCCGATGGTTTCGGTGATGGTGCTGTCGCCGATGTCGCCGCTGCCGTCCTCGGCGGTGTAGCCGGGGAAGTACAGCCCCTTGGGATTGCCCACCGGCCCAGTGAACCATTGATCGCCCAGTCCGCTAACCCGGATACCGAAATCGGTGCCGTTGCGGGCCATGGTGCTGACGATGGTGCTGCCTTCGATGCCGTGGGCGGCGATGGCCATCGCCTTGCCGGCGGCCATGACCGGATTGAGCACCGCCAGTGCGTTATCACCGATGGCTTGCAGCACATCGCCGGCGGTCGCGCCATCCTTGGCTACTCTGGCGATGTGAGGTGCTAGCGCCTTTAGAAATAAAATCGAGCCGGCCTTGTTGCGATTGTGAGCTTCATCGCCCATGTGCAGTTGTTCCGAAATCAGGGCCTTCATATCGATGCCGCCGCTGGCTTCGATGGCGTCGCGCAGGATGGGGGCCATCGTCTCATTCATCCAGGTCAGGCGGTTGATGACTTCCTCGCTGTACGCGCCGTAGCGCAGCACCTTGCCGTAGCCTTCATTCAAATTGGAGAAGGTGTTGTGGCCGAACTTTTTATCCTCGATAATGTACACCTGCATCGACGCCGACGTCAGCCCGGCCATCGGCCCCACCGCGTTGTGGTGGTGGCACGGCTCCAGAGCAATCTCGCCGCTATCGATCAGCTTCTGGGCTTCGGCCTCATTTTTGGCTTTGCCCTCAAAGATCAACGCGCCGGTAATCGCTCCACGCATTGGTCCTGACGCTCGCTCCCACGTAATCGGCGGTCCGGCGTGTAGCAGTAAATCCTCTTTCATGCCAGGGATGACGTCCAGCGCCTGGCCCACACCCACCAACACAGGATGGGAGTCCATCATGCGTTCTACCGCTTCGGTATTTGCTTGTTCGATGTCCATTGTGTGTTACCTTTCAACGTATTTTTGTAAATGGTAATTAGTAATTAGTAAATGGTAATTGGATGAATGAGCTAACCTGTCTGGTACGGTTATGCGAGAGATTGTAGCCAGTTTAGATCATCTTCGGTAAATAGCGGAAGTGGTGGCTCGGCAACCTCACCGACTATATATTCTATTGAGGATTCGCGAATCGATGAATTTTTAGTGGCAGATGTTCTGCGATATGCTTTTAGGCCACCGGCAAAAGCGTTAAGTTGTCGGGCCAAGACCGTCAGTTGATCTGAATAATTTTTAACTTGTTCTTCAGGCATCAGTTGTCTTTTTTGAGTTCGATTAAGCCAGTACTTCGTTTCGAATAAGCTCCCACGGGCATATTACAGAAACTGGAGCTTTTCACCGTAATGAAATCGACCAAATGACTCGGCAATGTTAGCTCCAATAGAATCTGCTGCCCGAGCCAACTGAACTCCGACAACATCACGGGGTAGCGTTTTCCACGCCGCTACGTGCTGCCAAATTGCGTCCGCGATTTCCTCTGCGCTCCGCAATATTTGCAAATCTTCAAATGTCGCGCTCATACGAATCATCAATTACCAACCAACCAATTACTTTTTACCAATTACTTCCTCTTCATCCGCTCCAAAATCCCCATCAGCTTCTGATTCCCACCGGCCGGTGGTTTCCAGTTGACGTGAACGACCGGCGCGCCTTGGGCTTTGAGACTCTCGGTAAACGTCTCGACGCCGACATTGATGCCGGCCAGCGGTTGGTGTAACGCCGCCGGATCGACTGCCGGCAGGCCGCTGAGGGGATTGAGCGTTCGGAGGAGTTCGCCCACGTAGCGTGTGGCTGTTTGATTATTGGTCTCGACCCGCGCCCCGGCTTGCTCCAACTGCTCGATTTGCCCCGCCATATCTTGCGGATCTTCGTCCGTGCCTGTTACCATCGCCACGATCTCCAAATATCGACCCTGCGCCTCAGCCTCAGCCTTAGCTTCTTTTATCGCCGGCGCGATTTCCCCCGCCGGATTCGAATGCGCACCGTAGCCCAAGACTACATCAAGCAGCAGCACGGCGACCTCCGGATCGGCGGCCTCTTGGGCCAACCGCTGGAGACGAAGGGTGTTATCCATCATCGGGTGCAGGCGACCTACAGTGAACTCATCTTCGCCCAGATCGACGATGGTGTGGGCCTGGCTGGTCAGTGAGTTGGCCAGTTTGTCGGCTTTATTCAGGGGGGCATTGGAATACACTTTGGGTAGGTAATCTTGCAGCAGCAGCAGGGCCTCGTAGGCCAGGGTGCCGCCGGAGAAGAGACCGCGCAGGTAGCGTTGGCCAGGGGTAAAGGGGAGATGGGGAGATGGGGAGATTGAAGATTGGAGATTGGAGATTGGAGATTGGGCGAGTTTTACGGCCTGTTCAGCCGTGCCGTCGAGGGTGGAGACAAAATGGAGCTGTTCATCCTGCTGAAGGTGAGCGGGCGGCCGGTAGCCGATGAAGTTGACCACGACCGGTTTGTTGGTGGCCCACGCCACACGCAGTAGATCATCAGCGACGACGGCGGCGGGCGGTTTGGAAATCAGGACGATGATACGGGTGTCATCATCCCCGGCCAGTAGGTCGAGCGCCTGACGGGCGGTAATCGCGCCGACCGATTCCGACAGATCGCGCCCACCGGTGCCGATGGCATGGGTGAGGCCCCCTCCAAGTTGGTGAATTCTGGCCGTCACCTGCTGCAAGCCCGTACCGGACGCGCCAACCACGCCAATCGATCCCCGGCGCACGCCGTTGGCAAAGCCCAGGCCAACGCCGTTGATAATGGCTGTGCCGCAGTCGGGACCCATCACTAGCAGTCCTTTTTCAGCGGCGCTCTGTTTGAGCGAAATTTCATCCTCTAGCGAAACATTGTCGCTGTAGAGGAAGACGTGTTTGCCCTGAGCCAGACTGTCGCGCGCAACGCCGGCGGCGTAGCGCCCCGGCACAGAGACCAACACCCAGTTTGCTTCGGGCAGCATTTTTGCCGCCGCGTCAAGGCTTTGGGGCAAGTAATCCTGATCGGCGATGGCGCTGCGGCGTCGCGTCAGCAGGTTGTCAACTTGAGCCAGCGCTGCCTCGGCGGCGGCTTCGTCATCGCCTTCAATGGCGATGATTAAATCATCGAGCAGAGCCACCTTAGCCTCCGGTGTAAGCAGGTTGCTCTGGCCGAGCAACTCTTTATTGGCCTCAGTCCCCATCATTACCCCGGCGTTATGCACTCCAGGCAATTTCGAGAGTGAAAGTTGTAACTGCATCAAGACGACGGAATCATAATACGTCCCTCGCCGAATTTCTGTTTTTGTGGCTGACATGTGGATAGATATCCTTGAATTTTAAGGTGATCTCGGGGCAAACGGGAAGTGTCTGTCCTACTAAAATTTATAAAACGGCATTGGATAGGTGTTGCTGGGTAATTTAATCTCTTATTACAACTAGCAATGCTATCACTGGTCTTGATAATTAGGGATATTGTCACGACGAAACTCGGCCAGGAGATCGTCATCAAATGGGTCTTGGCCGGCTTGGAGTGCTTCAATGTAATATTCCCACTCGGCTATCAACTCCTCGTCGTTGTCCATCGCCCGTTCGGCTTGGATAGCTCGGCGGAAATCCTCAGTAGCCTGTTCATAATCCCCCAGCAGCGCCAGAGCCAGGCCTCGACTTTCATATACGGTGCTGTAGTCCGGCTCCAATTCGACCGCCTTATCGCAAGCCGGAAGAACATCTTCAGGAACGCCGTTCAATGTGCCAAACCAGCAGAACTGCTCGTTAGTAACCGAGTCGTCTGAGTCGATCACACTCTGAATAAGCGAGTCCTGGCGGACGACCAAATCACCGGTTCTTAACATCAAAAATAAGGCCACCAAGCCGACAACAATAAAGGCGGCCAGCGCCCCAATGATAATCCTGGCTCGCTGCTGTAATTTGGCAGCGGCTTCGGCCTGTTCTTTCGAGCGTAACTCTTCGGTCTCCAGCCGGGCTTGTGTTTCTTGCGCCAACTGCCGGGCGGCTGCCAACTCGTGCTGCCGGTCAGCCTCTTGCTTGCGGCGACTGCTCAGGATATACTGCGACTGTAACAAGGTCAGCCGGGGCCTTTTGTCGACCTTTCCCAGCATTTTTTCAGCCTCGGCCAGGTCATCGCCGCGTAGCAGATAACTCTCGTTGCGCTCCTTCTTATCCCACTCTATGGCCCGCACCATCAGACGGGTGTGGGCCTTGACCCAATCCAAATCAGTATCAATGGCCACCAGTAACCCTTCAAGGGCTGTGTCAAAATTATCACTGTCACGGAAAAAGAGCCAGTTGATGTGCGACAGCGATTTGTGAACGTTGTCGCAGTCGCGGTAGACTACCGGGATAATGCGTTTGTTACAGGCGATGGCGTGGTCTAGCTCTTGGCCGCATACTTTCGAAGCTATCGAGTCGGGGCTTATGATGAAGATAAACGAGTCAGCCCCTTCGATGCCCGCTTGAATTTCAGCCCACCAATCGGCTGTGAGCGGAATATCATCCCAATCCACCCACACCTGGCGTTCTTTTTCAGCTAGAGCCTGATTTAGTTTTTGGACAAAGTCTTTGTCCCGGCGGGAGTAGGAAATGAATACATCGTTGGTCATAGCACCCTCCGCATGAATTGACCTACAATGGCAGGGCTAAAGCCTGACGTAGAGCCGCAATAGTAGCATGTTTTTGGGGCAGAGTCAAAGGTTTTTAAGTGTGAAGATAGCGTGAATACGAGATGGAGAGATAATGTGGCTGGCGCTTAATTATCCATCCGAATTGGTTGTCAGGAATTGATTACTGGTTACAATTAGTCATTGCTAATCACCAATATCTCCTCCTAAAGATCTTACCTGTCTGTAGATGGAGTGGATAGCCTCCACCAGCTTTTCCCCCAATCAACATTTACCGCTGGGCCATCATATACCCAATCTAATTCGGTAGGATCCGTACTGATTATTTCGAGTATCACTCCACAATGGGTACATTTAACTCGCTGACCCATAGTAGGGGTAAGCCCCAGATCGATTTCGTGGTCGCAATCGAGGCATAATTTTATGGTCATGACGTTCTCCTTCATATTTTTACATAAAATATTTATGGGCCTGATTTATGATTATGATTATGATCTTATCTGAGAATGTCTTTAAGGCTCAGTTTATTATGACTTACCTGTGTATAAAAGTTGTAGAAAAAGGGTGTTAAATTTGTGACAATCCTGGTCATTTAAACAGGTACACAAAAATCGACCTGGTGAAGGTCGATTTTTGTTAAACGAAACGTGAGCTTTGTTGTAATAAGTGGGGCCTTGGTAGAATAAGCTTAAGCTTACCCTACCAAAATCTCTGCTTCTTTAGAAGCTTCTTTTGAAGCTTCTAACTTGCGACCTATGACCTTAGCTTATGCCATAGGAAAAAAATCATGAAAAATGTCAGGAGCAGACCGATAATAGCCTGCCCGGTTGAGACGAAGCTGTGCCAACTCATGGTAAAATCACCTGTTTCAGGCAACAGCAGAACAGGTAGCGGCGGCGTGGCAGAAGCTTGTACTGTTGGCGTAGCACTAGATGGTGTGTTGGTTTCTGTGGAGGAATGGTTGTCATCGTCATCATCATTCCTGCTGGGTTTCGTAGGTATCTTTTCAGGTGTTAGAGTTACAGTTGGAGTAGGGGTTGAGGTGGGGGTGGCTGTATTTGTGCTGGTGGCGGTTGGGGTTGGCGTTGGTGTAAATGGTTGGAGTGGGGTGTTCTCGGTAGCCTGATTATCGATTTTTGGTTCAGGGCCGTGGGTTCCGTCCTCACCAATCACAACCAAATTGTCGATTTGGGTGATGTTAGCAGGAACATTGTCTAGCACTGTCACCGCAAAGTTAACCGAGCCGCTGGCGCCGGCTGGTAATAGACCGATATTGGTTATACAAATGGCGCCGGCCGGGCTGCCATCGGCGCAACTCCATTGGGTGGAAACGCTGGCAGCCGCGTTGAACATGGTATACATTGGAACCGTCTCGGTAATGACCGTACCTGTGGCGTCGATTTGTTCGGTGTTGGTGTAAGTTAATGCGTATGGAATAACTCCGCCGGGGAAGGTTGAGATGCCGTGATCACTTTTTCCGATGGCGACATTGAGCGCCAAAATATCGATAGTCACCAGTTTGGGTTCGCTGGGGTAAAAGGCCCACAAATCCAGACCCTTGGCATCTCCAAAGCCGGTACCAGTGCCATCCCCGAAGCGGCGTTGATCCGTGGTGGTGTTAAACCCCGTCAATAAATTACTGTTGGGTGGGTTAGGTGGAACCCCATTTGGCAGCACCTGCCCCGGGACACCTACATCCGTCCCATTCGCCGAGGTGTAGCCCCGATCATCGTAAAAGGCGATGTTACAGTTGGGGGCGGCCCCGTCAAATGAGGGACAGTTGCCCCCCGGCGGGTTGAGCAGGGTAAAGGTTGGTCCCCCTTCCAGACTGCTTTCTACATCTAGCATAGGAAAATGATGTTCTCCACCTCGATTAATCAGCCGGGCCTGATAACCGTTACCCACCGGAAACGGATCGCCGGCGTTATCTAACCCGTTCCAGACAATCGTACTGGCCCCCGCCGGATGGACATCTTGCAAAACGCGGTTGAGCGGATTATCCGGTGAGAAGTCAACTCCATCCCGGCTGATAATCAATTCATAAATGCCCTCGCTGTTGCTGGTTAAAGGGAAGACACCTCCACCGCCGACAAAAGTATTATTGTCACCCAGTTGGCCTTCAAATTGAACAGAGTTAATTTGGGGAAAGAGCGGTTCGGTAGGGAAGTTATTAGCCTGTATAGCTTCCTGACTGGGCGGATTAAAAAATATCAGATGAGACGGCGACGCCAAGGTAACGCCACCTAGTAATACATTTAGCTGGTTTTGTTCTTGAGGCGGAATTGAAGGATCGGCCACAACATCATGAAAAAGCGGAGTACCGTCGCTATCGAGGAAACCGATATCATTGGCGTAAACAATAAAACCGTTGGCATCGACGCCGCGCATATCAGTCCGGTAAATGTAACCATCATCGGTTAAAACAAAATATCTGGAGTCGGCGGGACGAGGCCAGTCGCCCGTAAAACGGGTTAAGTAGTCAACAAACAACCGTCCGTTAATATCGGTGGTCGATGTCAGATCAGATCGAATCGTGACATCCCAAACCGCCACGCTGGTTCCTTGTTGGGCATCAAAATTGGCCGGACTACTCAGGTCGATTTCGCCGGTAGGGGCAATTTCAGCGTCAGAATTGTCACCGGCCGGCCCAAAAAATACTACATAGTAGATGCCGCTGGTTGGAGCCGTATAAAAACAGGGTACATAGCCATTGGGTACATCATTACCCGGAGTGGCTGTGGCCGGATCGACAATTGTGTCAGGCCCGGCTAATTCCATGTCTCGGCTGGTAATCTGACCTTGCCCGGCGTTGCCGGTATTCGTCCTTTGCTCACTGCAGCTAAAATCAGGTGTATCGGGGATGGTTTCATCGCCAATGATGCCGGTGATCCGATTTGGATTATAGACTCGAATATCGCCTTGCTGGACGCCCACGGCGCTAGAGCCTAATAAGATGACTTCCCCGGCTGCGGCATAGACCTGAAAAAGTGATCGACGCCGCAGAAAACTGCCATAAAAGCTATTACGCCATTCAATGTTGGCTCGATTACCATTAGAACCGGCCGGGTACAAATCGCGGCTGCCTTCTGCTCCAGCCAATCCGGTTAGCAGAAAAGAAGCCATAGCCCAAGTGCCCAGACAAATAAGCAGGTATAACCAAACCCATTTGTTCCGGGCTGAGAGCGTTATCGATCGCCGCATCATCAACCTCCCAGTATTTGATGACGATGGAATTCTATGGGTTGTTGGGGTGGTTCAGGAATCCTTGACCTAGACTGATATCATTGTACAGGAAAATTCTAAATTTTACTAGTAGGAACGTGGGTGTCAATTCTCTGATGCCAGGCCCAGATAATAGAAATGACCAAAGTAACCGTGGTTAGAGGTATGACGAATATCATCATAGCCCAATTAAAGGCAGGTAAAATGGGTTGTTGGGTGGCATTGAGGATGAGATAGGCCACATAAGCCAAATAATAACCCAAAAAAGTACACCTTCCCAACGAGCAATGACATTGCCGGTAAAGAAGACCGGGAGACAGGCAAACGCAACGGCAATCATCACTGGAATGTCGAAGCTTAAGGCGGAACGAGAGACCTCAAGTCCGGTCGGGGAGATCGCCCCGGAAAGCCCCAAAACGATCAAAATATTGAAAATATTACTGCCGACAATATTGCCCACGGCAATATCTCGCTCGCCGCGCAGGCTGGCGACGAGCGATGTCGCCATCTCCGGCAGCGAGGTGCCGATAGCGACAATGGTTAAGCCGACGATCAACTCACTAACCCCAAAATGCGTAGCGATCACAACCGCTCCATTAACCAACCAATTAGCGCCTATAACCAGCAGCACCAGTCCGCTGACAATCAAGCCGAGTTGAAACGTAATCTGTTTCGCGCCGGCCGGACTTTGTTCATCGATGGGATCAATAGATTGTTCTTTTTGCCGAGCCGCCGTCTCGCGCCGGCTTTGCCAGATAGTAACAATAGTATAGACCAGGCCCCCCGCAAAAAAGAGCAGGCCGTCTACCCGACCGATACGGCCATCCCACCCCAATAACAGCACCAGAACCGATAGGGCGATCATCAACGGCACCTCAAGGCGCACCAATTGGATCGAGACCATCAATGGGGCGATCACAGCCGATATCCCCAAAATCAGCAGTACGTTGGCAATATTACTGCCAACCACGTTGCCGACGGCAATATCAGCCACCCCGGCAAAGCTCGATTGAACGCTGACGGCTAGTTCCGGAGCGCTGGTCCCGTAAGCCACCACTGTCAGGCCGATGACTAGCGGCGAAATCCCCGCCGCTAGAGCCAGCTTCGAAGCGCCTCGAACCAATAGTTCAGCGCCGTAAACGAGTAATACAAAACCTGCAATGAATAAAGTAAGGGTTAGTAGGCTCAATTTCAATTTCTCTTCTGAAATATCGATCCAGGAGAATCTTGGTTACGTTTAATGGTTAATTATCAGAAGACAATAATAGCGCCATTGTAAAGTCAATTTGTCTTAAATCGGTGGTAAATCTGTATAAAATCTGTAAAAAATCAAAAATAGAATATCACCAGACCAATCCGGTCGATTATCCGGCCAAAACCTTATCTTGATGACAGGTCCAATGTTGCCGGACAAAAAAAGGCGAGAATTTCTTCTCGCCTTTTAGTTTTTAAATTTTACCTATGCAGCGTGATTATCATCACTTTGTCTATAAATAGCCGTTGTGCGTCGCTAATTTTTACTGTGCAAATAATCAATCATCGACGGGGTTACCAACGGCACCACATCATCGATCATGTGCGGCATTAAATTATCCATCACCTGCGGCATCAGGGCCGGCATTTGCTCGGCCATGTAGTCCGGCATCGGGATGCGCTCCTTAACCCGCTCCAGCATGACCGGCATCACTTTGGGCATCATTTTCGGTAGCAGGCGCGGGAACAGCACCGGGAACATCGGCTTCATCGCTTCTAGCGAGCCGGGAATTTTGCCCATCTTGCGCATCATCGGCCCCATACCGTACGGCATGGCGTCGATCAACTCCGGCCACATCGTACCCATCAACTCTGCGAATCCTTCCGGCGTCATCAGCAGGATCATCTTTTCGAAGACAGCCCACTGCGCCCGCACTTCGGGGTGGGGATCGGGTAGGTCGATACCCAGCGCTTCGGCGGTAAAATGGGCCAGATCAACGACCTCGATGGGCGATTCCCGTTTCTGCGCGCTGACCCGCAGTTGGAACTCGCAGCAAGGACACAACGCCAGCACCTTATCGGCCCCCACCTCGACGGCTTCATCCAGCCGCGTCTTGCCGATATCGTGAGCTATTTGCGGCTCCTTGAGCAGGGTCAACACCGAACCGCAGCAGTGAGCCGTCTGCCGGTTGTGGGTCATCTCGACAAAGTTGACGTTGGGGATCGCTTTGATCACGTCTCGCGGCGGTTCGAATACGCCCGATGCCCGGCCAATATGGCACGAGTCGTGCCAGGTGACGGTGCAGTTGGGCATATTGTTCTCCGGGAACTTAAATTCGCCGGCAGCGATCTTCTCGCTGATGACCTCACTGTAATGTTTGGCGGTGATGCCGTACTCGATGCCCAATTTCTCAGCCCACTGCGGATAGACCTGCCGCCACATCATATCGCAGGCCGGACAGGAGGCGATGACGGTATCGGCCCCGGCGTCCTTGACGGCCTGAATATTTTTCTTCATCGTGTCGGCAAATAGCTCCCACTTGCCGGCTACCAGCATCGGCGTGGCGCAGCAATTTTCGGCTTCACCCAGATAGGTGAAATCGACCCCCGCCGCATCGAGCAGTTTGACTGTACCGATCCCGATATCGTTCTCCACATAGCTGGCTGTGCAGCCGGCGAAATAGACGTTCTTGGATTGATGGCCGGGACCGTGCGACTCCTCCAGTTCCTCGGGGAACCAGTCGCTGCGATTATCGCGATAGCCGGCCCAAATGTTGCCCTGCGACTCCAAGGCCGAGGCCATCATTTCAAAGGGCGGGAAGGTCATCATCTCTTTTTCTTCGACGAGTTGGCCGCGCAGTTTCAACCACGACGGCTCGATGGGCAGCGCCGCCGAGCAGCGCAGATTGCACATTTCGCAGGTGGTGCAGGATAGGAAGGTATCGACCATCTGCTGGTTCCAATCCTCTCGCCCCTCCATGTATTCGCGTAGCCAGAACCATTTGCCGCGTGGGCTTTGGCTCTCCCAGCCGCGTCCGTAAAACTGATCGCACTCATCGATGCAGTAACCGCATTGCGAACAGGCGTAGGCATACCAGGCGATATCGGCCGGGATGTCGCGCACCGGCTCCTCGGTGCGCTCGCCAACCTGGGTGATGACCGAGTTGCCAAAGGGGCGAATGAGCGGCTCGACTGTGCCGGCCAGGTTAAGCAGGCTGCCCATCAGCCCGTTGCCGATGACCTTGCCCGGATTGAGCAGCCCCTTCGGGTCAACCCGAGCTTTGAATTGGCGGAGTTTGTCGGCTCTGGCCTTGCCCAGCACCTCGTTCGCCTTCTTCGAGAAATACAACCCGGTTGAGTAGGGACGACCGCCATTTTTTTCGGCGATCTTGATGATGGTCAAGACCAGACCAAAAACAAAGTTGTAGCTGAATTTGCGCTGATCGCTGGGAATAAAGCCCAAGATAACCACTTCCGGTTCGCCGTTGGGTCCGTCGCGGATGATAACGCCTTCCTTTACGACCGGTTGGTCCACTTTGTGTTCGATTTCGCCCAACACCGTGCTCAGATTTTTGAGCGGCACAATTACTTCCGACGGCACCAGTGACGGCCCTAACCGTTTGACCACCATTAGCTTAAACCGGTGATGCCACTCGTGCTCGGCGATACGATCGCTGAGGATTTCGGCCTCGCCCAGATGCAGCAGGTCGGGCAGCGTGGCGCGAACTTGGGCGGCGTCTTCGGCCCGGAAAGCGAGCGTCAAGATGTAGGCCGCCGGTAAAATAACCCGCTCTTCAACCGGATGACCGGCGTGTTCCATCAGCGGCGCGCGGTTTTTCATTTCGGCCATACGCGGGTTGATGAAGACCAGCGACCAGATCGGCAGATTGGCCACGATCAAGCCATCGACAAAATTCTGTAGCTTATCGGGCGATGGGCAGGCGATGGCCACCACATCGAGCGCTTCGAGCGGCTGCACCCGCAGCGTCACCTGGCTAATGAAGCCGGTGATGCCTTCGGCGTCGGCGATCAGCTCCAGATCGGCCCCGCTGAACTCGCGGACGTCGCCGGTCGGCAAAACGACTTTGGCCGAAACGACGTTCTCCCGGAAGTAGCCGTACTCGAAACTGCCAATGCCGGCGCCGCCCTGCGCCAGCCAGCCGCCGACGCTCGACGACGGGTAGCTGGTCGGATAAAGGCGGAGGGTCAGGTTTTCCAGCTTGAGTCGCTTATCGAGTTGCTCCCAGGTGATCCCCGGTTCGACAGTGACGGTTTGGGCCTCAGCGTCGATGGTCAAGACATTTTTCAGGTAATAGAAATCGATCACCAACCCCTTTTTGATAGGAATGACGCCGCCGTAGCCGGACGATGCCTTGCCGCGCGGCGTTAGGGGGATATTTTGACTATAAGCCCACCGAACCAGTTCGGCCAGTTCGGCTTCGGTTTTGGGCTGGACTACGGCCTCGGGGATAGTGTTGCCGATCAGCGGTTTGACCAGATTGGGCATTGCCGCGATGTCGTGGCTGTACATTTTGCGTTCGATAGAATTAAAACTGACGCGACTACCAAATTTTTCTTCAAGAAAAGCCTGTTTTTGGGCGTTCATCGTTGATATTCTCCTTCCACTCGACGGTGAGTAAGGTGTAAATGGGTCATTTATAAATGAATTTGTTTTTATATTTTTTCGCAGGCGACAGGTTTGAACTTATCGCCCGATAAAGCTAACCCGTTGTCTTCCCGCTATCCAACGCAGCCAATTGCCCCAGCAGCACCGATCGTTCGGTCACGATGTGGGCCAGGATATCGGCGATGTGCTGGAGGGTGGTTAAGACGCGTTCCTGCTCAGCAACGGTCAATCGGGTGACAGCCTCGAAGGCGTGATCCAGCGAAGCCGGATCGACGTCCAGAAATTGGGCTAACTCGCTTATGGCGGCGGCATCCGGCGGCCACTCCCCCGGTGCAATGCCGAACGCGATGATCATCCCTTTTAGCTCATTGCCATGGCGCACCAGCGCCCGAGCGCACAGCAGCCCGGCCAGCGTTGGCGCAAAACGCGGTTTCAAGGCCGGGGTTTGACCTAACACCCGCCACGTTTCCTGACAAACCTGATGCCCGTGGCTGGTTTCAGCCAGCAAATTGTAAAAAGGGGTGGGCTGGCTCACTTGGGTAATGGGGTTGCCGTCTAAATCGGTGACGACGAGCATCACCCTTAGCAACTCGGCAAAGGAGTCTTGGATAAGCTGTACACAATCGAGTGGCAGCAAGCCGGCCAAATCGCCGACCGGAGCTGGATCAACGGCCGGGAGCGGTGCGGGCGCTGTGGCCGTGGTCTGCCCGTTCAGCCAGTAATCAACCTGATCGCTGGGGAATCGCCACTGTTTGCCAACTTTGATGGCCGGCAGCCGGCCGGCCTCGGCCATCCGATAAATCGTTGAGCGGTCAACTTGCAGTAAGCGCTGCATATCTTTCGCGGTGAGCATATCTATCATTGGGCGCTCCTGTTTGTGAAATAAATTACAAATACATTATACTGCATATTATGCAGAATGTAAAGGGGGTAAATTGACCGATTTGTGGGCATTTTTATCGATTAATCGGCATAATCGGCATTGTGTGCAGAATAGGCTGCATCCGTAATATCTAGGCGATGATTTTGCAAAAATTTTACATTTTGAGAACAGCCACATAACATTTTGGTTTTATTCTGTGACCAACTCAAATAAATCAACCATTTGTAACTTGAAAGGAATTGGTCACGATGAAATCACTCTCTATTGTTGCTAAATCGCTTTTGGTAATTGTCGCCATGATGTTCTTGGTCGGCGTCTGGGTTAGTCCGGCCGCTGCCCAAACCCCGGAACGAGATTATAGCCAGTTGGAGTATGGCTTGAAGCGAGCACTTATCCGTTTAGATGCCCTTGGCGATCGTATCGAAAATATCACCGCTGCGGCCGACCTGGTTGAGGAATACATTCAAGACGAGCAGGCCGCCGGCAATGAGACAAAGGAGATGGAAGATGCCTTGGTCGATTTCCGTGCTAAAATCGTCGAGGCCCAGGCTAACTACGACGAGGCCGCCCAAGCCCTTGATGAAAAAGCCGGCTATGATGAAGACGGTCAAGTAACCGACCCCCAGCAAGCCCGAGAGACGCTGGAAACAGCCAATCGCGCGTTCCAAGACGCCAATCAGGCGCTGCGAATTGGCGCCCAAGACTTACGTCAGGCTGTACGCGATTACCGCCAGGATAAACGCCTTAATCGGTAGGGTTAGACAGCGGCAAGGCATCAGTCTAGGCGAGGGCATAGCTCTCGCCTTTTTTGCGTACCATCGGTTTTCTCAAAATCTTCTCCTTATTTTTTTGATGTCGCCCCTAGTGTTAAAATAACGCCATACTTATGATTAATCTTGACGTACTCTGCGTGGGGGCCTCGTCGTTCGATCTGACATTCGCGGTTCCTGCCCACCCAACCTCTGATGAAAAGATGGTCGCCGAGGCGCTCTGGGCATGCGGCGGCGGGCCGGCTGCGAATGCCGCCGTTGTCGTGACTCGCTTGGAGGGAACAGCGGCCTATGCCGGCTATCTTGGCGCGGACGTTTTCGGCGACCGGCATCTGGCTGAACTCAAGGCCGACCAAGTCAACACGGATTTCATCATCCGTGGTTCCCAAGCTACCCCCCTATCGGCCGTGCTGGCCAAACCCAACGGCGAGCGAGCCTTGATCAATTATCGCGCGGCTGCCCCTCTACCGGCCGATAGTATCGATTTTACGTCGGTGCGGGCCAAAGTTATGTTGTTCGACGGACACGAGCCGGAGCTATCGCTGATGGCCTTGCAGCAAGCCAAAACCCACGGTAGTCAAACCGTGCTCGATGCCGGATCGGTTCATCGGGGCACCCTCGCTTTAGCCGATCAGGTGGATTATCTGGTCTGCTCGGAGAAATTTGCGCTGGACTTTACCGGGGCAGCCAGCGTCGAGTCGGCCTTGCCTAAATTGGTCGAGAACAACCCTAACGTGGTTATTACGTTGGGCGCTCAGGGGCTGTTGTGGCAGACCGTAGTAGACCACGGCCATTTATCGGCCTACCCGGTCAACGCCATCGACACGACCGGAGCGGGCGATGCGTTTCACGGCGCGTTTGCGCTGTGTCTGGCTCAAAATAAAGCGTGGCCGGAAACGCTCAAATTTTCGAGCGCTGTGGCTGCTTTGACCTGTACCAAAATGGGGGCGCGGTCCGGCTTGCCTAATCGAACAGCCGTTGTTAAATTTTTGGCAGAGAATTTATCGATTTGAGTTTGTTGGGCTTACCGAACTTAACCTGAGGCAATAAATGGAACAAACCAGACGTATTAAAACAGAGCGGCTCATCCTGGAGCCGGTCAAAATCTATCATACGGCCGATTTATTTCAAATATTTAGCCATCCGGAAGCGATGACCTTTTGGGATACACCGCAGCATGAAAGCGCGACCGATACCGGAGAGATGATTGAATCTTTTATGCAGCCGGACGCCTCTTGGTGGTCAATTTTCCTCCCGGAAGCGGATCGCGTCATCGGTCTGGTGGGTTACTTAGGCAATCCGGGCATACCGGGGATGGGGTACATTCTCCACCCCAATTATTGGCAGCGGGGCTATATGCGGGAGGCGGTCAGCGCCGCCTTGACCTACGGCTTTGAAAAATTGAAGTTGGATCGGGTTGAGTTATGGATTAACGAGAATAATTTGGCTTCGCAAAGGCTGGCCCAGGAGGTGGGCTTCCTCCGCCGGGGGCGCTTCCGGCAAAAATATTGGCATCACCAGACGGCTCATGACAAAATTGTGTACGGCCTTCGGGCCGAAGAGTGGCAGTCGGAGCAAGAGGTTGTCGAACCTAACCAGAGTCACAATCATTTCTATACGCTCCAACCGGTTCTCAGCGTCAGTGATGTCCAATCGACGGCGGAATATTATCGGGACAAGCTGGGCTTCCGGATCGATTTTATGTATGGCAATCCGCCCTTTCACGGGGCCGTCTCTCAAGGCGAATGGTCAACCGAAGGGGTTAAGATCCAATTATCGGCCACCGCTGCCACGCCTGAGAGTCATAACTCAGCAGTGGTATTATACATTTTTGTCGGCCCTAATATCGATGCCTTGTACCAGCAATATCGGGCCAACGGGGTTCATATTCAGCGCCGGATTGCCGATTATCCCTGGGGCATGCGGGAGTTTGATATTAAGGATTGCAACGGCTATACAATACGGTTTGGCACACCAAAATAACTTGAAAGGGACTTCTCAAAAAGTGGGGTTTGTCGACAAACTTAAGTTTGCCTTGTATTTTTCCGCATGAATGACAAGCTAATTTAACCAAAAAAAGGGACGCATTATCAATGCGTCCCTTTTTCTTTATGATCGATGAATCGGTCTACCAGTGCGGTTGGTGTTCGTAATAGTCGTAAATCTCGCTGCCCCACTCGCGGCTGGTCATGTCGGGCCAGTTATTCTTATCGAAGCCGGGTGCGTTTTCGAGCTTTTCCTGGCTAACATTGAGAACGAACTCTTTGTTTTCCGCGTCTAAGGTAAAGGCAGCCCACGGAATGGCAAACAATTTATTGCCCATTCCCAAGAACCCACCAAAGGATAAAACCACATAAGCGACTTTGCCCGTCCCCAAATCGATCATCAATTCTTCGATATGGCCCAGATGCTCACCATCAGCATTTTTTACATTATCACCATTAATTGAAGTCGCAGACAATACAACTGGTTTAGTATGATGTGTCATTTTTATATCTCCTTTATTTTCTAATTCTTAAAACTACCTACTTACTTATAGGTTACCATGATCTACGCCAAGTCTCGATACCACTTCGGGCGATTATTAGGTTCAAGCGGAGCTATCTTTGATAGTTCTAATTGACTTTGAAATTAGCCCTGGCGTAGCTAGAGCGGATAATAGAGTTTGTAGAGTTTATGGAGTTTGTAGAGTTTGTAGAGTTAAGTGAGTAAGGGGTTTTTAAGCGTTACATCGAACTCGTTAAATGTCTATGACTCTACTACTGTCTCGTTTATAAGGAGCCGCCTACCGGCTGTACTTTTCCATCAACAGAAATAGCAGTATAATTGATGCCCAAAAGAACATGAAAAGGTAAAATATAAACGAATGGCCAAACGGTGGAAGGCCGATGCCATAAGTGATGAACATTGATAAAATGGATCAGCAGCGTAAGCCCCCTCCAAATGAACAGGCCGACCACTCGTCCCAAGAACTGGGAGAGCTTGATGAGAAAATTCAGTCTCATCAGGTAGTAAACGGCGAAAACGCCGAAACATCGTCCCCAATCGAACCCGATCTTACTTCTACCCTAAGTCAGCTAAAAAAAGAACAAGAAAACTTACAACTGCTCTACAAATTGAGTCGTAGCTTAGTTAAGATTGTCGATCCGATCGCCGTGGCCCAGGACGCATTAGGGTTGATTACTGAGGCGCTCTCAATTTTGCGTGGCGAGGTTTTAGCCATCGACGAACAGACCGGCCAGCTTCAGGTGTTAGCTTTGGTCGGTTACAATGAAGCCGCTCGCCAACTTTATCAGGAAAAGGCGGAAATGCGATTGCAGCACGGGCTGGCCTGGCAGGCGGCTCAATCGAAAGAGGCTGTCGCGTTACCCGATGTAAATTGCAGCGAGTATTGGCTGCCTATTCCCGGTTTAGACGACGACATTTGCTCGGCAGCAGCGGTTCCGATGCTGGCCGATGAGAAAATGTCGGGGATTATGACCCTGTTGAGTGATGAGTACGACGAACTCAATCAGGATCGCCTCGAACTGTTGTCGGCGATGGCCACTCAGGTGGCGCTGGCCTTGCAAAACGCGGATCTGTTTGTGTCCGAACAGGGGGCCCGCTCCACCGCCGAAGTTCTGCGCGAGGCTCATCTAGAGCTAACCAAATCGCTTGATATTCACCATATCGCCACGATTTCACTGAAATATTTGGATCGATTAATCCACTACGATCACGCAGCGGTGGTGCTGTGTCGAAGCAAGGATGAATTGTATGTGAGCGCCTACCAGGGCCATAATAAGAGCGTCGAGCCGCGGCCGCTGTCGGGACGACAACTTCCGCTGTCAAAATACCCGCTTATTCAAAGAATCATCGAAACCGAAAAAATGACCATAGTCTCAGATACGCAAGCCGAGCCTGATTGGCAGCCGGTTATTGTCGGCGAAGCCTCCCGGAGTTGGTTAGGCGTGCCTTTAACTACCGGTCAAGACACGATTGGCGCTCTGATAGCCTCTAAAACTAGCCCTAACTATTTTCACGATCAAGATGGCCACCTGGCCGAAGCGCTGGCTATTCAGACAGCAACCGCTATTCAAAATGGCAACTTATACACAGAGGTCCAAACCAACCGCAACCGGCTCAGACGGTTGGCCGATCAATTGATCACGATGCAAGAAGCGGAGCGGCAGCGCGTTTCGCGCGAATTGCACGATGAAGCGGGCCAGGCCCTAAACGCCCTCAAAGTTAGCCTCGGCCTTATTCGCGATGACCTGCCGGCTGGATTTGGCTCGGTGCAACAGCGGTTAAAAGATGCCGGCGATCTGGCCGATCAAACCTTGAACCGTATCCGCACCATTTCCTACGATTTGCGCCCGCCGGAACTGGACACCTTGGGGCTAGACGCCGCCCTTGAGGAATTTTGTGAAGATTTTGCCCAACGGACTCGATTGAAAATTCGGTACGAAGGTTTCGAATTGCCCGAGCTAGCCGATGCCATCCGCATTAGTTTTTACCGGTTTTTACAAGAGGCGCTAACTAACGTGGTCAAACATGCTGAGGCCAGTGAAGTTAAAGTGAAACTCAGTCACAACAACCACCAAGTTTGCCTGTCTATTGCCGATAACGGGCGCGGTTTTCTGGTAATATTGCCGGCTCAGGCTCACAGCGGAGCGCAAGGTTTGGGGCTTCTGGGCATGAAGGAACGATTTGAACAGCTTGGTGGCTCGATCAACATTGCCTCGCGGTTAGGCCAGGGGACCACCATAACCGCTTGTGTCCCCTGGGAGATGGCGTCATGATTCGGGTGATTATCGCCGACGACCATCACATTGTTCGCCAGGGGTTACGCGCCCTGTTGGAAAGGGATGATCGCATCGAGGTAATTGGCGAAGCGGCCGATGGTCAGGAAGCCGTCGAATTAGCCGAAAAATTACAGCCCGACATCGTCATTCTAGATATCGCTATGCCGCGTCTGGATGGGGTGCAGGCTACCAGCAAAATCTTGGCTCTCGATACCAAAACTCAAGTCATTGTGCTGTCAGTCCATAATCGCCGCAAAATTGCGCAGCGCGTTCTCCGCCACGGCGCCGCCGGTTATCTGCTAAAAAACGCCGTCAATGAAGAGTTGATTCTGGCTATTTTGGCCGCCCGGCGAGGGGAAATCTATTTAAGTCCGGAAATTTCCAAATCGATCTTGAATAATTTGTGGAACTTGGAGCAGGAAGCCGGTTCAGATGACCCTAGCATGCAGTTAACCGCGCGTGAGCATGAAGTCTTAAAGCTGATTGTTGATGGGTTCACCAATAATGAAATTGGCGAGATGTTACATATCAGCCCCAAAACCGTCAGTAAACACCGTATGAATTTAATGACCAAACTCGGCGTCAATGATGTGACTGGTTTGATGCGAGTTGCCCTTAAAGAGGGATTGGTTTTTCTCGATGAGTAAACATTGGGTTGAGATGGGCCCATATCGGCCAATATAATATCTTTTTTTTCAAAATAGTAGGTAGTTACCCCATATCTTTCCCCTCTTCACCCGCTATACTATAAGTAATATAACACCCCTAAAAATAAAAAGTTAGGATTATTATTGTGAGCCACGGGCTTACTGTCCGATGAATGAACCAATACGTCCGTCTACGGCCATCAGCGTGATTGTGGCCGATGATCACGCCGCCATCCGAGGTAGAATTTGTAATTTACTGGCTCGGGAAGACGATATTAATGTTATTGCCCAAGCTGTTGATGGCTTGGAGGCGGTTGAATTGGTTAAAGTGTTGCAACCCGATATCATTTTGTTAGACATTGGTATGCCTCATCTAGATGGCCTTAAGGTGGTAACGCAAATTCAACATCTGCCTACTCAAGTCATTTTTGTCACCATGCACCTGCGAGCCAGTTATATTCGCTATGCCTTAAAGCACGGCGTCAAAGGGTATATCTTGAAATCGGGGTTAGAGGAAGTTATTGGCGCCGTTCGCGCCATTAGCCGGGGTAAAACGTATTATGCCTCAGTCATTGTGGATAAGCTGTAGTTATTGTCAAGGAATCATCCCTTATTTACTTCGCGATTTCTAAATGGGGGGATAAGTCATAGGGAAATGGTAATTACGGATATCCAATGTCCAATTATGGGTCTAAAAGTCCAAAGTTTATTGAGATAACGCCGAAGAAATTATTATTTAAGATGTGCCTACCAGAAACAGGCCGCCGTATGGAGTTAAAATACTTAATGTCGTCAACCGATCTGCCAACAGGCAGTTTATCAGCCTCCTCTTTAACGGAGTCTTTGCCCACCTTTGCCGAATTGTGGGAGGACAACTCGGCGCTCTTACGGACCATTATCGAAGAATCAGAAGACGCCATCTTTGCCAAAGACGTGGATGGGCGCTATTTGATTATTAACTCTGCCGGAGCCAGAGCAGCCGGTAAAACCATCGCGACGATGGTTGGCCGGACGGATACAGAAATTTTTCCACCGGACCTGGCTAATGAAATTCGGACAGACGATGTCGCCGTGATTGACAGCGGGCGGTCCTACAGTTTTGAGAATACGATCATATTCAACCAGTCGCCCCATATATTTCACTCTATAAAGATGCCTTACCACAACGCCGAAGGGGAAATTGTGGGTATTATTGGCATCGCCCGCGATATAACGGAGTTGAAACGAGCCGAAACCTCACAGCGCTTGTTGGCCAAAATAGGCGAGGTTCTTTCAACCTCGCTGGATTATGAGGAACGACTGACAAAGTTGGCCCAACTGGCTGTGCCTCATCTGGCCGATTGGTGCGGCGTTGATATTCTCACCGAAACCAACCTTGTTCAACGCGTCGCGGTCGCCCACACCGATCCCTCGAAACTGGCTCTGGCCGACGAATTGTACCATCGCTATCCGCCTGATTGGAGCCAGCCGACCGGGGCAGCGCTGGTGTTACAAACCGGACAAGCCCAGATTTATCCGCAAATCACCGCTGAGATGATTGAAGCGGCGGCCCGTGACGCAGAACAGTTACGCCTTCTACGGGCAATCAACATTCGGTCGGTGATGATTGTGCCTCTGACAGCCCGGGAGAAAACATTTGGAGTGATGACCTTTATTTGGGCCGAGTCGGATCGCCAGTACGATCAAAACGATCTAGCCTTAGCCGAGGAAATTGCTCGCCGGGCGGCAATTGCCATTGACAATGCCCGTCTGTACAAAGGCGAGCGCAATGCCCGCCGCGAAGCCGAGTTGACCGCCCAACGCATTACCAGCATGCAATCTGTCACTGCCGCCCTGTCTGAAGCCATCACTCCCTTAGATGTGGCTCAAGTTGTTTTAGAGCGCGGGTTGGTCATCTTGACAGCCGACAGCGGCATTTTGAGCCTGGTTGATGAGTCAAATACCTATCTGGAGATACTCCATTCCTTTGGTTACGACCAGCAACGGCTTAAGCCCTGGCAGCGTTTTCCTATTACGGCCAATCTGCCTATGGCGGAAATTATCTATACCGGCCAGCCGGTTTTCATGGAAACCCTTGATAATCTGGCCGAGCGATATCCCGAATGGGCTAAAAATCGTATTTCTGATCACAACAGTTTGGCTGCTTTGCCGCTGGTGGTGGAAGGACGGGTCATCGGCAGCATTAGCCTGAGTTTTGTTCAGCCCCGCACCTTTAGTGCCGAAACGCGCAAATTTATGATTAATCTGGCGCGTCAATGCGCTCAAGCGTTGGAACGCGCTCGCTTGTACCAGGCTGAAAAAGAGGCCCGCTCTCAAGCCGAAGCTGCCCAACAGCGTTTGGCGCTGATGACGGAAATCAACGAACGAAACCGGCTGGCTCAGGAACTTCACGATACGGTCGCCCAAGCCTTAGGCTATCTCAACCTCAAAATGTCGATGGCCCTGATGCAGTTAGACCAGGGCCATCTCAGCGAGATTCAGGAAAGTCTCCAGGAGCTTAAGCAAATTATCGGCGAAACCTACACCGATGTGCGCGAAGAGATTTTTAATTTGCGCAATAGTGCCGTGCCTGGGGGACATTTTCTAGAAACGCTGCAAGAGTATGTGGCTAAGTACAAGCGCTTTTATGACCTTGACGTGCAGCTAATCCAAACCGGCGACGCTTCTCGTTTCAAATTTCCCGACGAGGTGGGCATTCAACTGATTCGGACCATTCAGGAAGCACTAATCAACATTCGCAAACACGCGCAAGTAGATGAAGCGGTGATTTTCCTCAGCCACATCGACAACCACATCCAAATCCGGATCGAAGACCAAGGTCGTGGCTTTGATGTAAACCCCAGCCCCACTCAGAGCGCCTCCAGCTTTGGCTTACAAATTATGCAGGAGCGTATCGAAAAAGTTGGCGGCCGGTTGGAGATTGAGTCAGAGCCTGGCGAAGGGACGCGGATTACCTTGCATTACAGCTTTTAAGTCTGGAGCGTCAAAGTTGCTTTGACCCTACGGTAAATGACAAAGCCAGCTTTGTCGCTCCAGTAAATTTTCATCCTCATTGCTGCCCATAGGTGCAATCATCCGCCTTACTGCTTATTTGAGGATGAAATCATAATCGGCGACCGGAGGTTCAATCAGTAAGAGAGCCGGATGTCCCACTGTTCCTAATTTTAAGCCATAAGGCTCGACCCCGTCATAAAATAGAAAATGGGATTCGTCTATCCAGGGTAATTCTAAAAACCAAATCTTAGCCAGAAGGATGGCCTTTTTGTTTGAAATTTGCCCTCGATAAAAATCGTTGTCACGCTCTTGCCAAAACACAAAATGGTCTGAGTCCGGCAGCCAATTTACAAAACCCACTTTGCCCGAAGCGTAGACAAAATCATTGCTGCCATCAATATCAGCCAGATGGAGTTCAACTAGGGGAAAATCGCCGTACGTTGACGCGGGCGTAATAAAACGGGGATAGGCAATGTGAGTTAAATTCGGCGAAATATAAATGCCTTGAGTCGAGATTTTGGAGATGGTAAAGGGTTTTGTCCCATCTACAGGCAAATGCCAGATGGTGGTGGGTAAAGTGGAGTCATAAACCGCATCGGGATGCAGCAGCGCCAGGCGCAATGAGTCAGAGGTGGGCGACCAAACCGGGAGAGGGTAATGAGAAAACTCGCTGGCCGTGCTGACTGCCGGAAAATCCAGCAGGGTCCGCGCGTTACGGCCGTCCGCATCCATCAGTCGAATCTGCGAAGGTGAAACCAACGCCACCTTTCGACCATCAGGCGAAAAATGGAAATCCCCGCCCTGGTTTGGGGGTAAAAGATTGACCCATTGTTGGGTATCGGCATCAACCAGATATAAGTCATCCGCAAAGTTTAGACCATAACTTGTGTTTAAACGGGTATTAAAGAGCAGCTTGTGCGTGTTAGGCGCCCAGTCGAACTGGAGTAAACTAACGCCGGGATCGAGCGGCGGCATCGATTTAAAGTCGGCGGCGCTGACCAGACGTCGCTCGTGGGTACCGTCGCTGTTGATCGCCCATAATGCCCCTTGACTGACAAAGGCAATCATCTGGCCATCATCCGCCAGCGCTACCCGCCCCCAACCGTCATCGGCCGGATGCGCATTATGCAAGCGCCGGGTTGTCCCGTTGTGCCAAAGGCCAATCTGCCCGTTGCTGATGAAGGCAATAGAGAGCCGCTTCGCAATCGAGCTGTCGATTGCCAAAACGGTCGGGGTTATAGCCGGCGTGACGGTTAGGGTTGATGTCGGTATTTGAACCGGTGACTTGACCGTCTCAGATGGAATCGGCGTTGACGTCGATGCCGGGATTGAGTTAGCATTATGGGGCGAGACAGCGTTTCGGGCGGCACAAGCTATCCCGGTGACGATGATCAAAATAGCAATGCCAACTTGAAAAAAAGTACTCATATAGGGTAAGCCTCCTCTTTTCACGAGACTTACTCCATAATAGGACATTTTGAAATTTGGACTGGATACTCACCCGGCAGTTTTCCATCTCCAAACCTACATTACGCTTACTTCAAATGATGCCCTAAGGGTCAATGTGCCGGCCAACGTTAACTCAAGCTGCCGATGAACTTATCTACAATTCTAATTCAATACCATTCTCCGCACACCATGTCGCGATAGCGGCGTCCATAGCTGCCAAGGCTTCATCCAGAGATTGGTAAGATAGGGTGCTTTCCCAAACCACTCCCCCTGCATCCGTAACTCGCAAGAACACATCATCATAGTCGTTGTAACCGATTCTAACTTGACCCTCATGAACCCAGGCGCTGATATTCGGATATTGTTTTTCAAATGAACGCATAGTCGTTATTCGGCTCCGGTTGTGATTATCAAATCCCACGATAAGTCGGTTGTTTGAATATAGACCGACGGCTTTGACAAGAATTCGAACACCTTTGCATCTTCCTTGTCTTGGAAGAAATCGGTACTTTCAACCTCGATGACAATGGCGGCTAAAGGGAACTGCTTTTTCGGTACGGTAAGTTTGCCGGCCAGAGCATTGGCTGACCATATCCGGATTCCAGCTAAATCCAATTCACCCCCGACAAGCTCTCCCTCTACTAAGTGGGCCAGCTTGGCCAGATCGCCGTCATCCAAATTAAAGACTAATCCAATCACCCGTTTGGCGGTGTTAGCATGATCAGTTGCGATGGTTCTAAGCGGTTTGGGATTGTCCGGTTTCGTCAGATAAATAAACGTGTCCCTGACCACCGGAACATCGAAGTTTAGATAATTCCAGCCTGGTTTGTCAGGCTGATCACTCCCATCATAGTTGACGTGGATTGAATAGGATCCCCACGTCTGATACGCCTGCTGAAAATCGCTTATCCCTTTTATTGAACTATCAGGTATGACCAGGCT
This sequence comes from Anaerolineales bacterium, assembly GCA_020634855.1. Classification (GTDB taxonomy): domain Bacteria; phylum Chloroflexota; class Anaerolineae; order 4572-78; family J111; genus JAGRBY01. The sequence continues at coordinate 364,956 of JACKAU010000006.1, read as the reverse complement.
GATACCAGGACAATAAGGGACCATCCCTTTGGGCAGAAAATCAAAATAGACGCTCTCGTTTTCGACCTCGATGAATTCCAGATAAGGCCACTCAGGAAAATCAATGAACCGGAGAATTTGAGAGCCGGCATATCTTGAAATTTGGTCACGGATTTTGAATCCTAACAAACGCAGTTTTTCTAGCTGCGCCTCATCATATCCGTGACCGTAAATGTTGCTGATAGTAAGCATGTTTCCCATTCCAATCTATTCACAAAAAGCGGCCTGCCGACGGTTCAGTTCTACAATTGTTAATTTGAAAGTTGGGGAATAACGGCTTGCGCAAACAATTCAATCCCGGCTGTACTGGGAAAATCGACACACCGGACAATAATATGCTCAACCCCCAATTCGATATAGGGCCGCAGTTGCTCGGCCACCTGATCGGGCGTGCCGATAATCGGATAATTGTCCGAATAGGGGGTCGCCTCAGCGATGCGGCGAGCTTCAGCCTCTGTCTCGGCGATGGCCACCACTTCAGCCCCATACGTTTTTACAATGTCGTTGAAATCGCGGCCGACCGCCTCACAATGGGAACGCAGCACGTTGAGTTTATGCGCGTAGGTCTCGGGGCTGTTCTGATGGAAGTTCCACCAGTCGGCGTGTTTGGCGACCACGCGCAAGGTCAGCTTTTCGCCGCCGCCGCCGACCATAATAGGCGGGATCGGGTCTGGTTTGGGATGGCAGTAGGCGTTTTTGAGATGATAATATTCCCCTTCGAAATTGGCGGGAGATTGCGTCCACAATTGGCGGACAATTTGAATCGTCTCGTCCAGTTGCGCAATCCGCGTCGATGCCTTAGGAAATTCGTAGTTGTAAGCTCGATACTCTTCTTCCATCCAGCCGGCGCCTAGACCCAGAATAAACCGGCCGCCGGTCACCAATTGCAGATTGGCCGCCATTTTGGCGGTTAATCCCGGATTACGATACGATTGGCACATCACCATACTGCCGAACATGATCTGCGGAAACGCCGTAGCCAGATGGGCAATAGTGGTTGTACATTCCAGCACATCGGTCTCGCGAGGGACAAACTGGGCCCAGGGTTGGACGTGATCATCCATCCAGGCCGTATCAAAGGTGGATTGAATTTTGGTCAGTACGTTGGCCATTTGCCGCACTAACGTCGCGCCGGAACTGTTATCAACCGCAAAAGACGGCATATGCCAACCAAATTTTATTTTGCTCATTATTTCCCTCCATTGGGTTTATCTGCTTTGAAGTTTTTTAGGAAATCAATTCTTGAAGCGTTTGTTAGATACTTTTCTTCGCTGAGTCTCATTACTTCCTATTTCTCGGAAGAAACAATACCCGTTTTCCATTCAGCGATTTTGCCGCTACTTATCCTAAATAGCCAAAGTATCTCGGCCACTTTCAACTCGCCTTGCACGGTTCGTTTTGTATTGCCTAAGACGGTAACATGATCTTCTTCAGCACATACCAAAACGGGCGATATGAAGAAATCAGGAAAAAACTCTTTGGTTTTCTTTAGCGTGATTTTGAACTGGTCTATTCCTTTCACTTCGGGATGGGCATGATCAACAAAATCCGCTGATAGAATATCTTCTACCTTTGTTTCGTCACCCGTATTCCAGAGTTCAAGATATGCCTGGACTAGGGCCTTGTTTTTTTCAATATCCATTTGAGTCAGTAACCCTTTTGACAACAATAACATCCCATACCAGCGGCACTCCCTGGGCTGCTCGTCTGGCGTTGAGCAGCTCAACAATATGGCGTTTTTCATCCGGGGTAAATGTCGTGATTGATCGCAAAGCAACGAAGGCAGCAAAGGCAAGGCTCGCTTCTGAGGCAAGCTCACCATCGAAAAGCTCGTTGGTAGCCAGCCATTTCATATAAGTGTGTTGCGTGACCTTGCAGTCGAATGCCTCCAGGGCGCTCATTACCTCGTCGCCAACCAACATCGTCCGTTTATCCGGAGACAGGCTCCGATTAAAATCGGCCTCGATTGACTCACTATTCGGCAGCACCAGACAGGCCGCCCCATTTGAACTCAGTAAGTCAAGCAATTTACGGAGCCAACGTTGGTCCGTGCCAATGTAAAACCATGAGAACATCGACACAATGCGATCGAATTTCTGTTGGGTCTCATACGCCTGAAACGTCATCTCCGAGATATCTGCGACGCGTTCCAAGAGATTTTCCTGTTTCATATGCCGGCGGAAGGCCTGGCATTGCTCGGGAGATGGATCCAGGTACCATAGCTTGGCCTGTGGTGCATTTCGGAGTAAGGTTGCTTCAACAATCCCCTCACCGCCGCCAATACTCAACAGCGAGCGCGTATCCTCCCAGCTAATCAAATCCAGAAGCGCCGCCGTTTGAGCCTCTGAGTCATCGACCAATTTAAGAAATATCTCAAAGAGGTCTCGGTGTGAACCTTCATAAAGTGAGGAATCCATGATTTATCGCTCCGTATTGAGCCATATGATTAAGTCGCCTATATACCCCTTTTGCCATGCAAATCTACTCGGCGGTCTTCCATGGTCTATGGGCATCCTTGGAGAAGAATTTAGACTCGACAGCTTGACCCAGTTCAATATCGAACTCCGAAGCAAGCGCACATAGCAGTACGAATGCATCGGCAATCTCGTCTGAAAGACGATTTCGGTCGAACTCATCATAGTTCTTGGACCAAAGACGTTTTAATTCCGACGATATTTCCCCTAACTCTTCAGTCAGCAGTATCTGAATTTTGAGGGGGTCTGTAACAAATCCGCGTTTCTTTCGTACCTCTTTGATTCGCTGCTGTATATCTGCAATGTCTGCCATCACTCTATTCTTTCTTCATAATGTCATAGCCCGGACAAGCCGGAACCAAAAAGAATTTAACGCTAAAGACGCTACAGACGCAAAAGACTATAAAAAGCGTTTGCGACTTTAGCGTCATTTGCGCCCCTTGCGTTTAGATTTCCGGCTCCACATCTTGCTTTTCTGGTCAGAAGTGGCTTGGTTAGATGCTAAAGATCCTTCATAATAGAAAAAGAATTTGCATCCGCTTTAGTGGCGATACCCAGCGAATATCCGGTTGTATCGGCCATAACCACATATTTGCGGTCGCTGCGATTGTAGCCTAAGGCTTTAAGCTCATTCCACATTTGGTCAGGATCACTAGACGACATTGCCGCGCTGGAAACTTGAACATTGAGGATTACGGCCTTACAGCCGGAATCATGGACAAAACGCACGTGCCGTGTTCCACCCGTTTCGGCGGCGCTGGCGTTAAAAATTACATCCATATCGGCCATCCACTGTTGAAACGAGGCCAGATATTGATTGTATCGATTCCTTTCGGGCGGGTGAGCGTAAATCACCTGGACGCGGTTCCCACTGACGCCGTCGCCATCACATTGGACCTGACTGCTTTGCGCCGCTAGCTCCTGGGCGTCAAGGGTCGGCACGGGGCCGGGGCTGGGAACATCGTCAGTTAAATGGAAGCCGACCGTACATAACTCTAGCCCCGGTAATTCATACATCCCGACGCAAGGGCCGCTGGTCGCTTTAATCAAACCGGCGTTCATCGCCTCAATATCCGGCGTAGATGTCGGTGTGGGGCTGCCCTGGCCTTGTACCGTCCCGTTCGATAGCAGGGCCAAACTTAAACTTCCTACCAGCATTATGACCGTTACATAGATCCATTTGAGCGTCTTTTTGTAATTGTCGTTAAGCAATGTTAGTCGGTTTCCTTTTAGAGTTTAAAGCATGGCCTCTAACCACGACGAGCGGCGATTTTACAACTCGATATCAAGTTATCGTCTTGCCTCGATTGGGTTAGTCATCAAATTTAATTGGGGGAGCCTATTATCACACAAAGCGAAGACTTTACAAAAAAACGTTCACTCAAGCTGCCGGCGGGATGTCGAAACCGAGCGGTAGGGGAAAGGGCGTGGGGCTTAATTGTGAATGATGAAGGGTGAATAGTCCGTAGGTCGGGTTGAGGTCCGATACCCGACGAACAATGGGCGAAAGAGGAGAAAGGTGTTGGGTCGAGAAACGAGACCCAACCTACGACTAATAATAATAGCGGAGAAATGGATTGGGGAAGGAAAATGTGGGCAAAAAAGGATTACAGGGTCCCTAGCGTATCCAGAAGTTCATATAAGGGATGGGTTTCATCCTCGCCGACAACATCCCACAAAGCGTGTAAAGTTTCTATAGTTTGATCATATTGTTGCTCATTGTGAATAGCTGTGAGCGGTACAATGGCTTGTAATTTGCCCCAAGCCTGGGCTAATTCTCCCGTTGCAATGGCTGTCATTTTTTCCACGTCCCTCGATCATATTCAGGATGAGTCAGAAACTTTATACAGCCATCGCCTCAAAGGCCACTTGTAATTGCTCCGTCTCCGCCAAGGTGAAATTCAACTTTTCAAACCCAATGACCCGCCCTGTCTTGTCTTTCATCAAAATGACTTCTTCGCCTGTTTCTTCACTGATATATTCTTGCTGCGGATCATCAAACCAAACCGTTAGCGTATTGCCAAGCTTATCATAATATACTTTTACTTGGGCCATATCTTTGTTCCTTCCTTGATAGCATCAGTCGGGTAGGTCGTGATCAAAAACCCTTCCCCATTTAACCGTTTGGCGACGGCACAAACCCAGCGGTTTACTTTCTCGGATTTGTAAAATAGATATACATTGGGGTCACTTCGGCTTACTCTGATCTCATCTGGGTTTTGAAGAGCCTCTTGAACATCTTGGTCTCGACCGGTCATAGCCGGATGCTTGACCGCAATGATATATGCCCAATATGAACGAGTAATCCGAACGTAAAAATTTAAGGGCGTGAGCACCTGAAATAACAAATCATCTAACATAAGAACTATTTTAGCCTTTTTGGCCAAATCTACAACTTATCTGATGATTTGCTACCTCGATTAGTGCTGGCGTTATTTCTTGAAAAGCAGCCTGTAGTTCAAGTTAAGGTCCGAAACCCGACGAACAATAGGCGAAAGAGGAGAAAGGTGTTGAGTCTCGTTTCTCGACCCAACCTACGACTGGGTTTAGCTTCTTCTATTTCAGTCTCTCCACTCTACGGATACCCCTTCCTCTGCATGGAGATACCATACAATGATACCCGTATGCGAAACGCGCATCACTGCGCCCATCCGTTTAGCCTGAGTGTTAAATTGCTTATGACGAAGTACTCGTCGGACAAACGAAGCGGCTTCATATTGACCGGCATTGATGAAAACTAGACAATACCCGGCGTGACATAGCTCTCGTCTGTCAAAGTCATCGTCGAGCGTAAAAAAAAGTTGGCCGACGAAGCTGATGTAAAAAGGGAATTATTTCCTCATCTTGCATCCCCTTACGACCTATCTCATAACCAATCTGTTGAGGTCGAATACGCCAACTCCGTAAAAGTTGATGTTGGCTCTCTGGAAAATTCTCATCCAGTAAAATCATGCCGCCGGTTCTAACACATATTCATCCGCATGTTCAATAAATGCTTGACTGGCCAGACGCACGGCTTCGGCAATAGCCTCTTTCGTAATACTACCTCGCCATTCCTCTATAATGGCTTCCCATGCCATTCCATTAGAAACTTGTTCTAAAACTTGCGACACCATAATGCGGGTGCCCCGAAAAGTTGGCTTACCGTGGCAAATCTTAGGATCTGTAACAATATAACGCCCCATTAATTTTTGACTCATCGTTATCTCCATATCGGCTTATTGAGTATAGGATGCCTCGCCTAAGTTTGTAATTATAAACATAACCAGAAAAATAGCCCGTAGGGCGGGTAGAGACGCGAAACCGACGAACAATTGGCGAAAAGAGCAAAAGGGGTTGAGGCGAAGGGTGAGACTCAATCTACGACTGAGCAATTGGAACCATTCACATAAAATGGGTTCAAAATGTTTTCTATAACTTTTGTCTCTAAACTTTATTCCTTGCATCTTTCGTTATGGTGTACCTCAATTAAGCAGTTGTTACTGCTTCAGTTATAAGGCTGTTTAGTTCAGACGATCTCCTGAAATATTTTAAAGTATGATTTCTCTGTGTTTTTGGCTCACTGCATATTGCCCCCTTTGCAGCGCACCAAGCTAACCAATCGGACCTACCTGCTCGAAGAAATTCCATTCGTAGTTCAGGAAGACCATAAAAACTATTTTGGATTTCAAGGATTTTTGCCTTTGAAATTTGGGTTGCTGATCTATGATTGAATAGTTCATATAAAAGTTGTCCGGTATATTTGGTTGTAAAAAGAAAATCCTCAAGCATCTTTTGCCATCCAGAATAACTGGAATTCACTAAGGTTTTTCCAGTTTTTATCTCCTGTAATAGAACATATGCAACTGTATTTCGATCTTCAACATGCTGAAAAAAAAGTTATAGGCATTTTTGGCCAGGTTTGGGAACTCAAATACTACTTCCACTACTCTATCAAAAACTCTTTCCCAGTCATCCTTCATTAGAACCAAAACAAGCTCTGCATCTTCTTCTTCTATTGATTCATTGTTAAGTAAATCAAGCAAAAAATCACGTTGTTCAGGTTGCAGGTCAATTTGGATTTCATCCTCAGCGTCACGATTAAAGGCATCATAATCTTTTAATAGTATCTCTTTATTCGTAACAGTTCGATTTTTGTATCATCAATCTTCTCATTAGTTTCGCTTACTTTGCGATTAAAGGGCAGTACAGTTTTATATTGACTAACAGCCAAGCCATATTTCCCTAACAAAGTTTGTATCAAGTAAAAATCTTCCAAGAGAAGACTTGCATCATCATCAAAAAGCACAAAATCATCCATAAATCTTATGTACTTTGCGCAGCGAATTTGCCCATTGAAATCAACAAAATTCAAGAACGAATTGCCTATCATTTTGCAGGGATAAAGCCCTGAGGTAAAAACAATCGAGAGAACGACCAGCATTAATTTCCCGAAAGTATGAACCAAAGGCATTGATATCTTCTATATTATTGCTAATCCGCTGAAACCATGTGAGGAGATCATGATGGTAAATGGAGTTAAAATATTGTGATACATCAAACTCTAAGGAGTACTTATACTCTTGTAACAATTCTCTATAATTGGTCTTAAATTCTTGATATGATTCTCGACCAGGAACAGGTATTCCTGATTTAAAGTAATAACCAAACCATTGCCTATGCTCCAATGGGTGAGGTTTGAATTTATCTCGATATTTGTAAACCATGAAATATACAAACCACTCAGCAACAGGATCAAGTTTTACAGTTCTTCTCAGCAAATAGTCAGGTTTGGCAGCAAAAACCCGTTGCTGGCTTAGAAATCCCCTACTCCAGACAAAATCCTTTCAGTTGCTTGATGGAGTTTTTCAGGAAGCTGAGTTGCGAGAAACTTATTCGTTTCCAATGGAAACAATGTTTTGTCGTAATCAGAGGCAATAAATGTTGATATTTTTTTATCATAGGAAGAAAGTTTCTCAAAAATATAAATTCCCGGACTATCGGGATGTAACCCACATTCAGTGTGCAAAACGAGGTGATATGCGGGAAGTTAAAAATTTACAAGCCCTTAGTATCTCAACCGTCCAATGATGTTAGATCAACTTCCCCAACCGACCCTATTCCTCATCAAGCCTAATCATTAAACACTTCCCTAGACCTATTATCACACAAACCAAAAGCTTTATCAATAGCAAAAAGCTAACTCAAGCTGCCGATGGCGTATCGAAACCGAGGGATAGAGGGTATGGATTAGGGATTAAGGACAAAACTTATTTCTTCTATCCTGTAAGCTCTTCTTGTTCAACCAAAGCCAAAAAACACAAAAGACGCCAACACCGCGAAAGATCAAAATTGGGCGTTGGCGTCTCTTGTGTCTCTTTGCGACGTTAGCGTTAATCTTAGCCTCCGCCCCTCTCAACAACCCCCTCAACCGCCTTCCCTGAATCCGAGCTTTACTCTTACACGGCCGCTTAACCACCTCAAAACCCCACTTTTGCAGATCGAGCGAAATGGTGTGGTCAAACTGGAGGATAATGATAATCGCGCCGGCGACCCGCAGGACGTCTCTGAGGTGTTGCAGCAGGGTGTCGCGGGAGGCGCGGCTCATCTTGCGTTGGGCGCGGTTGGCGCGGCGGATGCGGCGATTGAGGATGATCTGCCGGCGCAGTTCGACCAGCCGGGCTAAATCGGGGGTGGGGAAACGGTCGGTAGGCGGGAGGCTCTCTTCCTGGGCGATGTATTGGCCTAAGGCTCGCCAGCGCGCTCGGGGGGTGTCCGGCAGCATAATGTTGCCGGTGGCGTGGTTCACCTCAAAGCCCCACTTTTCGGCCTGGGCCGGGGTCGTCCAAAACTTTGCCTTTAACTGGTGTTGGATCAATTTGAGGGCTTGACGGAGTTCCGTTTCAAACGCCTTGACCTTTTCCGAGGCGATGGAGCGTTGGGCTTCACTGTGGTAAAAATTTTTTTGGAGGGGCGCACAGCCGGCTACGAGAGCGGCCAAATAGGGGGCCAGCGGCGACTGCTCCTCCGGCGGCAGGGTTCGGTCGTAGCTCAAAAAGGCGTCGCCCAGATTAATCAACTCCACCGGGTGATCAATGTCAGGTACAAAAACATGGTAGGGGCTGCTGTTATCAAGCGCTAGTTTCAGCATCAGAAGTTTCCTTTCGAGTTCCAGATATAGGTAGCTAAGATGAAGATGTATTCGATTGGTTAGAATCATTATAACCGCTCTTAAAAAGGAAGTCTACCGACGACCCAATTTTTCATTCCGGTTGCTCGACGATCCTAACAGTCGCCGAGCCGATGGTCTTTGTGGGTGAGACATCGGAAAAGCTGCCGAGAAGATGTTCCAGGCTAGCGGAACATCGAAAAAGTTACCGACAGGATGTTCCGGGCTAGCGGAACATCGAAAAAGCTGCCGAAAGGACGTTCCGGGCTAGCGGAACATCGCAAAAGTTACCGAGGGGATGTTCCGGGCTAGCGGAACATCGAAAAAGTTACCGAGACGATGTTCGGGGCTAGCGGAAGGTCGAAAAAGTTACCGACAGGACGTTCTTGGTGAGAAGAAGGTCGAAAAAGTTACCGACAGGATGTTCGGGGCTAGCGGAAGGTCGAAAAAGTTACCGACAGGATGTTCGGGGCTAGCGGAAGGTCGAAAAAGTAACTGAGACGATATTCCGGGCTAGCGGAAGGTCGAAAAAGTAACTGAGACGATGTTCGGGGCTAGCGGAAGGTCGAAAAAGTTACCGACAGGACGTTCTTCGTGGAAATTTAGACAGGATTAACAAGATTTACAGGATTATTTTTGCTATAAACTTCAAAAATCTTGGTAGTCTTGTAAATCCTGTCCATTCCACTCAAGTGGGGTGTTAGCGGATGTGCTTAGTTGACGAGACATCAAAAAAGCGGTCGGATCGACGTTCCCGCTTGGCGGAAAGGAGAAATTTTAGTGCGGTAAATCCTTCTGGTTAGGCAGCGACTTGGGGCTAACAAAATGAAATATCGCTGTTCTTGAAACACTGAACCACTGAAATTTTACGAACGCGTTGAGAAATCATTGCTTTCAGTGTATTCAGTTCAATCAGTGGTTCAGTGTTTTGACCCCTTAATCCCTACTACCTACCCCCTACCCCCGGATGGAACATCGAGCGGAATTTTGAGTGACCTAACCTAATAAACACCCCAAAAATCCCCTACTACAGCCGGTATACTCGCGCCTCAAACGGCCGCAGCGTCAGCGAGTGGATCTCTTCAGCCGCATCGACCTCGTAGTTGCTGATGAGCAGTTCCGGCTGGGTAAATTGAATATCGGCCGGCAGAGTGAACACCGGCGTCGCCTCGCGGAAGTTGAGGATGACCAGCAGGCGGTCATCGTCCAGGGTGCGGGTGAAGGCGTAGATTTCTTCGTGGTCGTCCAGAATAAGGTCGTACCGGCCGTAGACGATCACCGGCTGCTCGTGGCGCAGGCGGATGAGCTGTTGATAGTAATAGAAAACAGAGTTCGGGTCGGCTAATGCTTGCCGGACGTTGATCGTTTTATAGTTGGGGTTGACCTTAATCCAGGGATCGCCGCTGGTGAAGCCGGCCTGGGGGCTGGCGTCCCACTGCACCGGTGTGCGGGCGTTATCGCGGCTTTTGGCGTGAAGGATAGGCAGGATATCCGACTCGGCTATACCCTGCTCGGCTACCAGTTCGTGGTACATATTCAGCGCCTCGATATCCCGATAATCGTCAATCGAGTCAAAGGCGACGTTGGTCATGCCGATCTCTTCGCCTTGATAGACGTAGGGCGTGCCTTGCAGCATGTGGGTGAACGTAGCCAGCAGTTTGGCCGACTCGACCCGGTACGGGCCGTCGTTGCCGAAGCGCGAGACCGGCCGCGGCTGGTCGTGGTTGGTCAAATAGATGCTGTTCCAGCCGCCAGCCTCCAAATCCTTTTGCCAGCGAGTCATAATCTGCTTCAGCTCGACCAGACTCCAGGGTTTGACGCTCCAGCGAGACGACGCGCCGCCGACGTCGGCATCCAGGTCCATATGCTCGAATTGGAACAACATATTCAACACCCCGGTCTCTTCGTGGGTGATCTCGATGCCGTTTTGGGTCGTCACCAGCGGCGTCTCGCCCACGGTCATAATATCATATTGGGACAGCACCTCTTGCTTCATCTCGCCCAAAAATTCCAACATACGCGGCCCGTTGATGAAATACAGGCCGCCAAATTGGTAGCGGCTGCTGTTAACTATCGGCGCGTCCGGCAGGCCGGGCGTTTTAGAGATCATATTAATCACATCCATGCGAAAGCCATCGACGCCCTTCTGCAACCACCAGTGCATCATCTCGTACACTGCCCGGCGTACCTGCGGATTTTCCCAATTCAGGTCCGGCTGCTTTTTGGAAAAAAGGTGGAGATAATAGTCGCCCGTTAGTTCGTCAAACTGCCAGGCCGAGCCGCTGAAGAAGGAGACCCAGTTGTTCGGCTCGCGGCCCTGCTGGGGCGGCCGCCAGATGTAGTAATCGCGATAGGGATTGTCTTTCGATTGGCGCGACGCCTGGAACCAAGCGTGCTCGTCGGAGGTGTGGTTGACCACCAAGTCCATCACCAACTTGAGGCCGCGTTGGTGCATCTCGGCCAGCAGCTCCTCCCAATCGGCCAGCGTGCCGAACTCGTCCATAATGTCCCGATAGTCGCTAATGTCATAGCCGTTGTCGTCGTTGGGCGATTTATAAACGGGCGACAGCCAGATGACATCAATGCCCAACTCCTTGAGATAGTCGAGCTTCTGGATAATCCCCCGCAGGTCGCCGATGCCGTCGCCGTTGCTGTCGTTGAAACTGCGCGGATAAATCTGATAGACTACACTTTCTTTCCACCATGCCTTCTTCATTATATTCTTCCTTGAAAATAACGGTCGGAGCGTCAAAGTTTACTTTGACCCTGCCGCGAATGACAAAGCAAGCTTTGTCGCTCCAATAAATTTTTATTGTCGGTGTCATCTTAATAGCGACAGTCAGACTTCCTGCCAACAAAAAGTAAAATGTAAGACCTGACGGAGTTCAGACTGACGTTTGAGAGAACAAATCTGTTCATTTGAAACAAAATTTAGTCAAAGCTAGCATTGGAAAACCGGTCAGGTCTGGTGATGACTCAAAAGTTTAAACCTAATCTTAGCTTTACCTCCGGTTGGCGGCAAATCCTCAAGGTGTTTGGAAATCGATTTGCGTCGAGCCAGCTCTGACGTTATAATGGCTGCGTACCTTTCGGCCAGTAGCCAGGAGAGCTATGCCGTCATACCACGATCAACGAGGATCATTATTTTCCCCGAAACGTGGTTTGAGAGAGTGTTTGTAAAAATCGACGCTTCGACCTCCGACGAGCGTCAATAAACCTATCCATAGAAAGGGAGAGTTATATGTCTGACAGTTTTACGCTAAAGCAGTATGGTATAGACGTTACTACTATTGTTCGTAATGCCAGACCGCCGGTTCTCTATCAAGAGGCGCTCGCCTATGAACCTGAAGCCGCCATTGCGGACTCGGGGGCAATTATGGTGCGCTCCGGTGAGAAAACAGGACGGAGCCCCACAGAAAAGCGGATCGTTGAAGAGCCGGCCTCAAAAGATAATATCTGGTGGGGTAAGATCAACATCCCGATCGATACGCATACGTTTGAGATCAATCGCGAACGGGCCATCGATTACCTGAATACGCTTGATCGGCTCTATGTTGTTGATGGCTATGGCGGCTGGGACCCCAAAGCGCGAATCAAGGTGCGCATCGTTTGCACCCGGCCTTACCACGCCCTATTTATGTGGAACATGCTCATTCGCCCTACCGATGAGCAACTGGCCGAGTTTGGCGATCCTGACTACGTGGTCTTCAATGCCGGGCAGTTCCCCGCCAACCGTTATACAACGGGGATGACCTCCAAAACAAGCGTCAATCTCTCCTTTGAAAAACAAGAGTTTGTCATTTTGGGCACGGAATATGCCGGTGAAATGAAGAAGGGTATCTTCACCGTGATGAACTACATTATGCCTGAACGAGGTATCCTCTCGATGCACTGTTCGGCTAATGAAGGGGAAGACGGCGACGTGTCGCTCTTCTTTGGATTGTCCGGCACGGGTAAAACGACCCTCTCCGCCGACCAACGCCGCCAACTGATTGGCGATGACGAACACTGCTGGACAGATGACGGCGTCTTCAACATCGAAGGCGGCTGCTACGCCAAGGCCATCGATCTTTCGGCTGAAAAAGAACCGGAAATTTTCGGCGCTATTCGCTTCGGCACCGTGCTGGAGAACGTGGTCTACAACGAAGAAACGCACGAAGTCGATTATCACGATACGTCCATTACCCAGAACACCCGGGCTTCGTATCCGATTGAATTTATCCCGAACGCTAAGATTCCTTGCGTGGGCGGGCATCCCAAAAACATCATCCTGTTGACGGCTGATGCTTTCGGCGTATTGCCGCCGGTCAGCAAATTGTCGCCGGAACAGGCGATGTACCACTTCATCAGCGGCTACACCGCCAAGGTGGCCGGCACTGAAGTGGGCGTGACCGATCCGGAAGCGACCTTCTCGGCTTGTTTTGGGGCAGCCTTCATCGTTTGGCACCCCAGTAAATATGCGGAAATGCTGGCCGAAAAGATGGAGCAGCACGGCGCCAAAGCTTGGCTGGTCAACACCGGCTGGACCGGCGGCCCGCACGGCGTCGGCCATCGCATGAGCCTCAAGCACACGCGCTCGATCATCGACGCCATCCACGACGGCACGCTGAACGACGTTGAGTTTGTGGCCGATCCGATCTTTGGTATCGGCGTCCCCACCTCCTGCCCGAACGTTCCGTCCGAAGTTCTCGTTCCGAAGAACACCTGGGCTGATAAAGCGGCCTACGATAAGCAGGCGCTCAAGCTGGCCACCCTCTTCAATCAGAACTTTGAGAAGTACAAAGCCGGCAGCAGCCAAGCGATTATCGATGCCGGCCCCAAAGCCTAATCGTCCGTCGCTAGACCGATTAAGTTTATAAGTAAAATCACCCCGCGTTCAAGCATCGAACGCGGGGTTTTTTGTTTGGCCCGTTCACAGTCACCGCTTTAGCAGTGTTGACCAAGGCAACGGTTAAAGCCATGACTGCGAACTGAGGCAATATTCTGTTTTCACGCTTAAGCCGCCTGGGCCGCTTCGACAAAGGCTGCCATCGCTTGCGCAAATTCTTGGTTGGCCTCGACATACCGGCGGGTCGTGTCGTTGTCAACCGGCTCACCGGCGGCGATTTCTTCGGCCAAGGCTTCCTGACCCAACTTCTGCCAGTTCAAAAATGCGGCGTGAACCTCGCTTAAAGCTGCCGGCGGCTCAACTTGTTCGAAGAACAACGTCGTCGCGATGTTTAACGCGCGGAAATATTGACCGACTTCCGCCAGGCGACCGGTCTGAGTGTAGGCCGTCGCCAAGTCTTGTTGTGTTGCGGTTGCCGTAGCTAATAATTCTAAATACATGAGATTGCTCCTTTAAAGTAAGTAAGGTAATAATGCTTAGTGTGTTATATCGTAAATGGCTCCACCCAGCCAGTCGCCAAATTCGGCCACCGGGCCTAACTTGCCTGAACCGGCGGCTTCGGAAATCTTATTGAGAGCCTGGTCATCGCCGGTAACCAACGCGCCGACGGTTTCGGTGGCGATGGAATAACCGCGCAGGACCTCACCGTATTCGCCGTTTAACAAGCGTTCTTGCTGCTGAATAACCCGCTCTGTATCGCCGCGAATAAGGGCATCGTAGGTGTGTATCGCATTGCTAACCAGTTTACCGGCGGTTTCGTCGGGCATTACATCATTGGCAATACCCGTGTACTTGGCATAATCCGGTGCGACAGCTTCCGTAATGCCGTGAATGACCCCGGTTACCGCCGAGGCGATTCCGGCCTTAGGACCAAGTTTGATTACTTCGCCTAATCCGCCCTGAGCGAGACCGTCCACAATGGCGGCGGGGGTGCTAACATCTTTGCCCAGCGCCGATAACAGCCCGTTAACTCCGGCCAGGCCGGGGCCTATCCGCTTTTCAAACAATTCACTCTTGGCCAAAGCCTTAATCCGATCGGCCCCTTTTAGTTCGCCCAAAAAGCCGAGCGATTTCGTGGCGGCGCCAACCGCTTTGCCCAAGTCCGTCGCCAAGTCCAGCTCCGGTGAATTGGCTTTGCTGCTCGGTGAGGCCGCGCCATTCACGCCAACTCCAGCCCCACCGGTTCCACCGGCGCCGCTTGCGCCACCGCCGCCAGGTCCGGCCGCAGCCGCGCCACTAGCCCCACCGGCTCCGGCGCCGGCCGAGGCTCCGGCCCCGCCGGTTGAGGCGGCGCCATCGCCTTTGAACAGGCCGGCAGCTTCTTCCTCGGTCTGGCGCACATCGCCGACAATTTGTTGGGTCACGCTCTGACCTTTTTCCAATGCGGCGAAAAAGCGCTCCAGCGCCGGTAGAATTTCACTGTCCATCTCATTGAAAAAGGCTTCGGCGCCTCGACCCAGCCAGCCGCCGTTCTTTAAATCTTCGTAACTTTTGCGCACTCGCGCGGTCATCGCCGTGCTGTTATCGGCTTCCTTGCCGAAGTTTCCGGCGATGCTTTCCAATTGTTCGTAATCTGCTTGAATAGTGTTTGACATAGTGATTCTCCATTTTGATATTCATGATGGCCGAACGCCGACCGTTGACCGCCGAACGTCATCGAGCACGCTTGAATTCGCCGGCGGCTTCCTTGATTACGGCTTTGCCGCGTTAATCCCACCTATACCGGCTCCATTCGCGTTCCGGGTAACTTCCTCCAGCGCGGATTTTATCATTGCGCCAATCTTGGCCTCCGTATCGGCCCTACTCGTGTTCTTATTGACTTCCTCCAGCGCGGATTTTATCATCGCGCCAATCTTGGCCTCCGTATCGGCCCTACTCGCGCTCTTGGCCGCTTCTTCAAGCGCTTTCACCGCCGGAGCAATCCCTAGCGTACCGACTGCATTCGCGCCTGTGGTGACTTTCTCTAGCGCGGATTTTATCGCCTCGGTAATCGACTCCACACTGGTCTCCGTCTGTTTCTTGGCGGCTTCCTCCGTCGCGGATTTTATCGCCTTGGCAATCGCCTCAATAGTGATCGGAGTCGGGTTCGTGGTACCTTGTTCAATAAATTTTTTCACTACCTCGGCAAACTCCTTCATTGACATCGCAGTTTGTTTCTGGGCGGCCTCCTCCATCGCGGATTTTATCGTCTCGGCAATCGCCTCCATACCGGTCCTGGGTGGTTTCTTGGCGGCCTCCTCCATCGCGGACTTTATCGCCTCGGCAATTGCTCCCATCCCGCCTCCGGTCGCACCGGTAGCGGCGGCTCCGTTACCCTTAAATAGGCCGGCCGCTTCCTCTTCGGCCTGGTGAATCTGGTTGACAATCTGTTGGGTCACGCTCTGACCTTTTTCCAAAGCGGCAAAAAAGTGTTCTAGAGTAGGTAGAATTTCGTCTTCCATTTCATTGAAGAACGCGTCGGCGCCCCGCCCTAGCCAGCCGCCGTTTTTTAAGGCTTCATAATTTTTGCGGACTTGCGCAGTCATTGTCGTGCTGTTATCGGCCTCTTTGCCAAAAGTTCCGGCAATGCCTTCCAGTTGTTCGTATTCAGCTTGTATGGTGTTTGACATGTTTTATTAATACTCCTGATACTTGTCCAGAAGCTTCAGGAGATAAGGAGATGGGGAGATGGGGAGAAATAATCTCCAATCTCCTTACCTCCAATCTCCTATGGTACACCGACCATATTTTTGGATCTGGGCATTAAATCCAATGGTTTAGTAATCCTTGTAACTCATTTTGTGTTGTTGATTTCACTTGCAGTGGCGCACCGTTGCCTTCCTTGGAGGCGATGGTTAGCCAGGTATGATGGCTGTTCTGAATTAAGGTAAAGTCCCGTTTTTCAACCCGTTGATCGCCGTCTTGTTTGAGCGTCTGCATAATCGAAATGCGCGGCGCGTTGACCAGCGTTTCGACAAACGGCCGGGCGACGTCGCCGGATGCGCCGTTTTTGACCAACAGTTCTAAGGCTTGCTCCACGCTGCCGGCGCCGGCTAACTCACGGACATTGGCGAAATCCTCATTGGAAATCGCGATTTCATAGCCGTGGCCGTTGGGCGTCTCTTCATATTCAACCGCGCCGAAGACGTGGTCGATGAGCTGCTCTTTGGACGTAAACAGCGTAAATTGGTGCAGAACATCTTCCGGGCGCGAGTGAACCACAATATCGTCGCCGCGAATATGGCCGAAGTAGCGCACCGGCGCTTCCGCTTGAGCCGGCCAGTGGTAGAAAAAGATGGCATTTTGCGAATAGGCGCATACGCCAACGGCTCGCAGTACCGTCTTATGGACGACCCACTTGCCATCGTCGTACACTTTTGCCAGCCCACGCGCTCGCAGCGCCCGCCCGGCCCAGGTTAAGGCTAACTGCCGCTGTTCCGGGGTCATTTCCCCTAGCGGGTCTTCATCGAAGCCGGGAATGAAATCGGCATGAAGTAAATTGAGGACAAACAGGACTTCTTCTCGCGAAAGCAGAATGTTGATTGGCTCTTGGTTAGTTTTGTTGCTCATTGGTATATCCCTCTTGAGGTTTACTAAGACCTTATAGGTTTCCGAAACCTATAAGGTTTGGTTTATTTAGTCATCATCCTTATCAGACTTATTCTTCAGCGCCTTGCCTAACAGCGCCAGGAACGGACTCACGGCCGCAATGCCAAAGGAAATGCCGACCGCGTTCGAGCCGCCGCCATTTTCGGCGGCCGGGGCCGCGCCGCCGCCGCCGGTTGCTTGAACCGCCGGTCCGCCGGCTAAGCCTTTAGATGAACCACCGTCAAAGAGACCGCCGCCCATCGACTGGTAGCGCAATCCGTCCGATTGAGGCGATGTATCGCCGTCAATATCAAAGCCGCCGGCCGAGCCAAAGCTCGACGAGAAGCCGCTGTTTGAATAGGGGCTGGAGATCTCGGCTGTGCCGGCCGATCCCCCGCCACCCAAGCCGCCGCCGCCAAATGATTCTTGCGGCGTCAGTCCTGACGGTTCGGAAAGGGGTTCCTCTTCGGTAGGTTCTTCCGGTTGACCGCCGCCGCCCGATCCGCCGCCTGACTCGCTGCCGCCGCCCGAACCACTGCCGGAGCCGCCGCCGGAGCCGCTATCGCTTTCCGGCTCACTTTCAAAACCGGCGGCGTCGTCATCGCCCAAGCCCGGCTCACCCAAGGAGGAGTCGCCGTTGCTGTTACCGTCCAGGCCAAACGCCTCCCGCACGCCGTCCAGGAAATCTTCAGGAACAAATAAATCCTGGTCGATGCCGCTGCCGCCAAACAAATCATCAAAACTGATGCCGTCGTTGGGGGGGGTGAAACCGCTGTTGCCCAGGATATCGTCTAGCGCGCTGGAGTTGCCGGCGCTGGGATCAAACCCGCCGCCGCCAAAGGAACCGCCCGCGCCGCTACCGCCACCGGTCGCGCCGGCCCCGCCCAGGTCGGGAGCGCCGCCGCCGGCTGCACCGCCGCTGCTGCTCCCCGCCGGCTCCGGCCGACCCACCGCCGGCGGCTCCGGTTGCACCGGCGCCCGCTTCACCACCGGCGGCTCCGCCGGTCGCGCCGTTGGCACTACCGCTCGCGCCGACCGCGCCGCCGCCGCCGACCGCACCGGTTCCGTTACCGCCGCCGCTGCCGCCGTTCCGAACCACGGACGCGGCTTCTTCTTCCTCACTGCGGAAAAGTTCGGCAATTTCGCCGGTGACTTGATTGGCCTTGAGCAGCGCCTCGATAAAGCGGCGCACCGCCGGTAAGATTTCTCCGTTCATTTCGTTGAAAAAGGCATCAGCGCCCCGACCCAGCCAGCCGCCGTCTTCCAGTGGCTTGAAGGCGCCGGCTAAATTTTGCTGCATACTCTGGGCGGCTTCGGCCTCTTGGCCAAACTTGGCCTTAATCTCTTCTAACTGTTCGTAATTTGCTTGTATAACCTCAGCCATCTCAGACCTCTTCTTTCTGGGAGCGATCCGCCGTCTGAGGCCGCACAATAAATTTGAGCATGATGTTGCTGCGCGTCAGCGAGATAACATCGCCGGGCTGTAACGGCTGCTTGTTAGACGTAATCGGGATCGCGTTTTCTTTTTTGTCGCGGATAATGATGGCCGGGTTGCTCGACATCGCTGCTACGAAATATTGTCCGGCTTCCTCAGTGATGATCAGATGCCGCCGCGAGGCGCGCAGTCCGGTTTTATGGGTTTCAAGGTTGACGGCCACCCAATCATTATGGGGTTGGTTGGGGCTGGAACGCCCAATGATGGCCGGCAGCCAATGCAGCTTGTAGACTTTGTCGGTCATCGGTTCGCTCAGATAGATGTCATCGGTTGGGCGGCGCGTCTCGGCCGGTAACGGTAATTCGTTCTCGACCAGCACCAGGTTTTCCTTACCTTTCAGTTGACCCCCCAGCTTGCTCTCGTTATCGAGCGGCGTCCGGTCGCCGGCTTTGAGCAGCCGGTAATCGGCGGGCGAGTCGCTCAGGTATTCCAGTTCGCGGAACTCTTGTAAGATTGAGGCCACAAACTCCGGCGGGGTCACCTCGGCCAGAGCCAGGGCGCGTTGGTTAGTTTTTTCAAAAATATCGACCCGTACTTCTAATCGGTCTTGGTTGCTCATGGTAGTATCTCCTATTGTAATAAAGGTCTGGAGCCTCAAAGCTCTGCTTTGATTGGCTTGATAAAGCAAGCTTTGTCGCTCCGCTATATTTTTTCTACTCGGCGTATGAACTTTCAATACTCAAAATAATCGACTCATCGTCCATATCGACGGCCAGGGCTTCGACCAAATCTTCCGGCGTGCCGGCCGCAATTTGTTCTTTCTTCCACATTTCGCGCAGCAGCTCCGTTAAAACCGACTCGCTGTGCCATTGGGTGGTATCGAGCTGGAACAGTTTAGCGGAAACCAGTTCACCGGAGCCGTTGGCGCCGTTGTTTTCTTTCAAATACTCCAACTCTTTCAACATGCCGCGCTGTAGGATGGCCATCATCCGCTGCGCCTTCTCGCTTTGCTGCGGGGCGGCGCCTTCGGCGGCGGTGGTCACCAGCGCCGGGTCCGACCAGTTGGCTCGTTGGTCAGGATACTTGGCGGTCAGTTGAGCCACCCACATATCCAGCGCCTGAGCCACTTTTTCGGCCTGGTCATCGAAGTCGCCGGTCATATCGATGCCCATACCTTCGTACGGACTGGCGACCTGGAGCATCGTCGGCTGACCTGATTTGACGATGTAGCCGCGCCCCATCGGGAAGGCTTTGTTGCGCAGTTCCGCCGGGGTGCGGGTCACCCGCAGCGCTTCCACGGATTGAGCCGTTCGCAGGCCGACGCCGAAGTTGGCCGACTGTACCCGGCGGCGTAGTTCGCTAACGCCGCTGTCAAGTGTGCCGGCGATGAGGAAGTGCATCCCATCGCGCCCGTAACGGCGGGCCAGCGTAGCCAGTTCGCGCGGCAGGCTGCGGTCGGTGTCGATCTCCTCGCTGAAGTCATCGTAGTTATCGATGATGATGAACAGCTCGCGCTCGGTGGTCTGCGCCGCCAGCGCTTCGCCCTCAATCTTCAACGCCTCGACCAGTCCGGCCACCTGCTCGACCTCGGAAATGGTCATTAGCACGTGAGGCAGTTCGTCGAGCTTGCGTTCGCCGCCGTATTCGACAAACTTGCGCTGCATATCGATCAGCACCAACCCGACCTGCTCCGGCGTGTAGCGCTCGGCGATGGAGAAGACCCAGTTGTACAGCGCGGTCGTTTTGCCCGACAGCGGCGGCCCAACCAGGGCAAAGTGCGGGCCGAAGCGGGTCAAATCGAACGAGGCCGGCTGTAAGCTGCTGTTCAACCCGAGCAGGGCTTGCACTCGCTGCGACCGGGCCGGGCCGGCTTGCTCCAAGACGTCTTTGAGCGAGACAATCTCCGGCAGGATGGCAATCGGGTCAGGCTGGCTCTGGAGGGTGATGTGGCCGGCGTCGATGTAGTCGCGCATTTGATTGCCCAGCCGGCGGATTTCGTCGCCTTCGGCCAAGCTGTCGCGGCCTTCGTCATCGAACATCCCGACCGGCAGCGCGGCGTGGAACAGCAACGGCTGCTTGCCGATGCGGATGTAGCCGCGTCCCGGAATGTCATCAATTTCAATCGCGCCCCGGCCGACAATATCAACGTAGCGGTCGGCCTCGGTCTGCTTGAAGGTGATACGCTCGCCGAATAGGTTGAACAGCTTGCTCGGCATATTGTTGGGCACGTTGCTGGTGATGGCAAAGGTGATGCCCACGCTCAGCGAGCGGCGAACTAGCGGCAGCAGCACGGTTTCGACCAGCATCTCGTAGTTCTCGCGCAGTTCGGCAAAGTTGTCGATGACGACCAGGACGGCGGGCAGCGCCCGGTCGGGATAGCGTTCGTTGTAGTCGTATAAGGTGTTGGCGTCGGCGTCGCTGAAGAGTTGCTGGCGCTCCTCGATCATCTTACCCAATTTGTCCAGTAAGCGCTGCATCCGCTCTTCAAAAGCTTCCTCATCGGCGTAGACCGCCGTACCTACGTGCGGCAGCATTTCAACGGCGCGGTAGTTGCGGCCGCCCAAATCCAGAATGTAGGCGTGCAGTTCATCCGGCGAATGGGTGGCGGCCAGGCTGACCATCAAGGTACGCATCAGCGAGGTCTTGCCCCAGCCGGAGTCGCCAAAGATGGCCAGATGGGTGCGGTTTAACTCGAAGCGGAGCGGCGTCTGCTGGGCCTCGGTCGGATTGTCGACCAGCCCGGCCACCGGCCGCATCGCGCTCTTGCGCCAATCGACGCCCGGCCATAACGCGTCGGTGTCGCCGTTGAGCCAGTCCGAAACTTCATCCATCAGGGTGAAGCCGACGTTCTTCTGGGCGTCATACAAGGCCGATTGCAAACTGAAGAAGTAGGGCAGGAAGCCGGGCCACGGTTTCGGCGCCATCTGGTGTTCGACCAACTCAGACGCGATTTGCACAACCGTGTCGAACAGTTTGGGCGTGTCCTCGTCGGTCGGGGCGATGACCTCGCGGACGTGATCCGGCCACAAGACGTTCGGGGCGCGGTCATCGGGCTGATCTTCGCCGGTCCAGGAGACCTGCACCAGTTCCAGATTTTCGTTGCCGGCCTGAATGTAGCCGCGACCGGGCATCCCGTTGGGCAGCATGGCCGCGTCGGGGCGGCGCAGCAGCTCGCGGCTGGTGTCGGCCTGCTCAACCCGCAGACAGAGGCGCAGCTTGATGTTGGCCCGCATCTGGTCAGAGACGCCTTTGGGTCGCTGCGAAGCTAAAATCAGGTTGACCCCCTGCGCCCGACCGACGCGGGTGATACTTTCCAGTTCGGCCCGGTATTCCGGGTTGTCGTCGATCATTTCGGCGTATTCGTCGATGATGATGAACAGGTGCGGGTAATCCTCGCCGGTTTTGTGTAAGCCTTTGCGGCGGTATTCTACAATGTCTTTGGTGCCGGTTTCGGCGTTGAGCGCCTGGCGGCGGCGAATTTCAGCGCTGATGGCGGTGAACATCCGATCCACGCCGGCTTTGTTCAAGTTGGTGACGATATCGACCACGTGGGGCAGCCGCTCGAACGGTTTGAACGCGCCGCCGCCTTTATAATCGACCAACACGAAGTTGAGAATGCTGGGGTCGTAGTTGAGCACCAGGCCGACAATCAGGGTCATCAGCAGTTCCGATTTACCGGAGCCGGTGCCGCCGGCGATCATCCCGTGGACGCCGTCTTTCTTTGCTTCCAATTGCAGCGCCCGCTTGCGGTTGCCGGAGGTGATGCCTAGCACCACTTGCAGCCAGTCGGCATGTTCGGCCGAGGCGTTGCGCTCCCAGACTTCGCGGGTAGCTTCCTTGAGTTCGTCCACAAACGAGCGATCCGGGTCGAGGCCCAAAATCTCGGTTTGAACCTGGCGATAGGACGAGGCTTTCGGCAGGGCGTCGATGCGCAGCGGTTGGTGGTAGCGGTGGTCGGCTTGGGCGATGAAATGGTTCATCTGCTCGCCGATGGCCCGAATTTGGCGGGCCTCGCCGCGCACCTGACCTTGGCTGTCAACCGAACCCGGCGGCAGGGCAATCTGGAAGCCTAGCGGCCGCTGGCCGGCCTTAGCGTAGCCGCGTCCGGTGATCTCTTCAATTTCACCAATCTGTGCGCCCACAATGGCGCTGTACTCGGTCGCGTCGGACAAGCGGAGGGTCATCCGTTCGGTGAAGAGGCTGTAGAGCTTGCTGTTGAGCACGTTCAGGCGGGTGACCGAGATGACAAAGTGCAGGCCGTAGGCTTTGCCCTGACGGGCCAGCGCCACAAAGGCGGTCAGCAGGTTGTCGTCGTCATCCGCAGCGGACGCGCTGGCGAAGGTTTCGATATATTCGGTGAAGTTGTCGATGACGACCATAATGGCCGGCATAATATCGCCGTTGTCGGTGGTGTTGTATTCATACAGGGTCGAGACCCCGGCTTCGCTAAAGCGGCGCTTGCGGGCGTCGATGATGTCGTTGAGTTCGCGCCACAACTGTTGGACGCGCTCTTCGTAGCCGCGCTCATCGGGCATAATGACCGTGCCGACGTGGGGCAGCGCCCGCAATACTTCCAGGTTGCGCCCGCCCAAATCCAGGATGTGGGCGTGGAACTCGTCCGGCGAGTGCGTACCGGCCATACTCAAAATCAGCGAGCGAATAAAGGTCGTTTTGCCCCAGCCCGACGCGCCGAAGATAACGGCGTGTCCTTTAGTCAGGTCGGTAACCAGCGGCATCTGGCGCGCGCCGTAGGGGTCATCTAGCAAGCCGGCGATGCCGCGCATCGCGTTTTTGTTCCAATCGATGCCGGGCCAGCGACCCCGGCCGTTCAGCCAATCCTCGATGAAGGGGTTCAGGCTGAGGCGGTCGGTTTGGTTGAGGGTGATGAGCGGTTTGTAGTCGTCGTCCAGGTAGCCGGTCATCAGCGGGTCGGCGAAGGTCAGTTTGGTGGGCAGGAAGGGCGGCCACGGGGTGCGCGGCGCTTCGCCTTCCAGCAACTCGTTGGCTAAATCGACGACGATATCGTAGAACTTGGGCTTCTTGCCGCCTTCTTTGACTTCGGCGTAGGGATACGTTTCGCCGGTGTAGGCAATTTGGGTCAGTTCCAGCCCCTCGTTGCCGACCTGTAAGTAACCGCGACCGGGCATGCCGCTGGGCAGGAAGGCGGCGTCAGAGCGGCGCAGCATCTCGCGGCTGGTATCGACTTCTTCGACCCGCAGGCAGATACGGAACTTGATGTTGGCCCGCATCTGGTCGGTGACGCCGACCGGTCGCTGCGAAGCCAGCAGCAGGTTGACACCTTGGGCCCGGCCAACGCGGGTGATACTTTCCAGTTCGGCCTTGAATTCGGGATTGTCGCTGATCATCTCGGCGTACTCGTCGATGATGATGAACAGGTGCGGGTAAGGCGAGTGGGTCAGATGCAGTCCTTTGGCCCGGTACTCGACGATGTCTTTGGTGCCGGTGTTGGCGTTGAGCGCCTGTCGCCGCTGCATTTCGGCGTTGATGGCGGTGAACATCCGCTTGACGGCGGCCTTGTTCAAGTTGGTGATGGTATCGACCACGTGGGGCAGCGGTTCGAGCGGTTTGAACGCGCCGCCGCCTTTATAATCGACCAGCACGAAGTTGAGAATGCTGGGGTCGTAGTTCAGGGCCAGGCCGACAATCAGGGTCATCAGCAGTTCCGATTTACCGGAGCCGGTGCCGCCGGCGATGAGGCCGTGGACGCCGTCTTTCTTGGCTTCCAGGCTCATCTCGCGCAGGCGGTTGCCGGAGATGACGCCCATCGTGAATTTCAGCCAGTCGGCCAGGTCGGAATTTTTGCTGTCGGCCCACTGTTGGCGGGTGACTTCGCGCAGGCGGTCGACAAAGGTTTCGTCCAGTTCCAGATTGTGGTGTCGGGCCAAAATCTGTTTGAAGAGTACGGCTTTGGGCAAGGCGTCGATGGGTACCGGACCTTGATATTGGCGGCCGGAGCGGTCGATGTAGTCGGTCATATTGCGGGCCAACTGTTCCAGTTCCTGGATTTCGGTCGCGCCCTCGGCCCCTTCGCGACTCAGGTCGATGGGTACGGCAATTTGGAAGCTGAGCGGCTGGCGGCCTTGTTTGATATAGCCGCGACCGGGCATCTCGCCGATTTCGGACACTTGGCCGCCAACGATGGCCCGGTATTCGGTGTGGTCGGCCAGGCGTAGGGTGAGCCGTTCGGTGAAGATGGAGTAAAGCTGGCTGGAGAGATCGCTCATTTGGTTGACCGAGATGACGAAGTGAATGCCATACGGTTTGGACTGGCGGGCCAGACCGATGAATTTGGTCAGGATCGTTTCGACGTTGCTGTCGTTTTCGTTGCCGAAGGTTTCTTTGAACTCGACAAAGTTGTCAATGGCCACGACCACGGCCGGCAGCGGGTCGCGCCGGTGCTTTTCATTATATTGGTAGACATCGGGCGCGCCGGAGGTGCTCAAAATCGTCTTGCGCTGTTCGATGATGCCTTCGATTTCGCGCAGCATCTGCTCGACGCGCTCTTCGTAGCCTTCTTCGTCCGGGATGATGACCGCGCCGACGTGGGGGAACTTTTCCAACACGCCCAGGTTGCGGCCGCCCAAATCCAGGATGTACAGGTGCAACTGGTCCGGCGAATGAGTGGCGGCCAGGCTGACGGCCAGACTGCGGATGAAGGTCGTCTTGCCCCAACCGGACGCGCCGAAGATGACGACGTGGCCGCGCGGCAGCGGTACAATCAAGGGATGCTGCTTGGCCGCGTAGGGATTATCGATCAAACCGACTACGGGCCGGACGGCGTAATTTTCCCAATCGAGTTCGTCGAGCCAGCCGCTTTCGGCGGTGAGCCATTTGCTCAGGGCCGGGTTCAAGGTTAGCGCGTCTTCCGCTTTTTGGCCGAGCGTCAACTTATCGACATCGCTCAGGTAACGCCGGTAGGTAATGGCCTCGACCTGGGGATCATCGGAGACCAGGAGTTCGGACAGGGCCAGGTGGCTGGGCAGGAAGCCGGGCCAGGGCGCGTTTTGCTCCGCGACATCGTGCTGGCGAGCCATCCGGTTCAAGTTGGTGATGATAGCCTTGTACAGTTCCGGCGGCTCTTGATCTTGGGCCGCATCGCTGCCGGCGCGGTCGGGCCAAATGACGCTGCCCCGCGGGGTTTGGTTGGGATCGATATATCTCTCGCCGGTGTAGGCGACTTGAATGAGTTCGATTTCGTCGTTGCCGACCTGTAAGTAGCCGCGGCCGGGAACGCCGTTGGGCAAGAACGCGGCGTCGGTGCGGCGCAGCATCTCGCGGCTTTCGCCGGGCGTTTCAACCCGCAGGCTGATGCGGAACTTGATGTTGGAGCGCATTTGGTCGGTGACGCCGCTGGGTCGCTGAGCGGCCAAAATCAGCGAGACGCCCTGCGCCCGGCCGACGCGGGTGATACTTTCCAGTTCGGATTTGTACTCGGCCCGGTCGGCGATCATCTCGGCGAACTCGTCGATAATAATGAAGAGGTAGGGGTAAGGCTGGTAAGTTTTGTGCAGCCCCTTCTGGCGGTAATCGACGATGTTCTTGGTGCCGGTTTCGGCGTTGAGGGCTTGCCGTCGCTGCATCTCCGATTTGATGGCGGTGAACATGCGGGTTACGCCGTCGCCGGCCAGGTTGGTGATGATATCGACGCAGTGGGGCAGCTCGGCAAATTCTTTGAACGCGCCGCCGCCTTTATAATCGACCAGTACAAAGTTAAGCACGGACGGGTCATAGGTGACGGCCATGCCGATGATCATCGAGATGAGCAGTTCCGATTTACCGGAGCCGGTGCTGCCGGCGACCATCCCGTGAACCCCATCGCGTTTGGCTGAGAAGACCAGGGTGCGGGGCTTATTGCCGGACATCAGGCCGAGCTTGACCCGCAGCCAGTTGGAGAATTGGGGTTCGGTGCTGTCGTGCCAATTTTTCAGCGACTCGTCTTCCAAATGTTGCATTGAGTTGTAACCCATTAGGCTCATAAACGGTACGGCCCGGGCCACGTTCGCCCCGGCGCTCTGGCGGAGCTGCATCTGGGCTAACATTTGGGCCAGACCGACCATCTCGTCCGGCTTGGCGATGGCGTCGGATTCGCCGACGTAGCGGTAGCTGTTGACGCCAATCTCGGCGTAGCGGAAGTGGAGCTTTTCGTTTTGGGCGATGCGGCTGTTGGTGGCGGGGGTGGTGCGCTCGATTTCGATGACCGATTGGCAACCGCTTGGTACTTTGCTGCGTTCCGGCACCAGGAAGATGACGGCCGCGCCAAGCGCCGCGCCTTCTTCCAATAAGATGGACATAGCGGCGTCTGATTCTAAGCCGTTGAGCGGCGATTTAGGATCGTAGATAGCGTCGAGCAGATCGACCACGACCACCAGAAACGGCAGGGTCGGGTCGGCTTTGCCTTGGTTATCGTCGCGGTCTTCCAGCCGGATTTTGCGCTGAGCCAGCACCTTGCGGATGCCTTCCAAATATTTGTCCAGCGCGCCTTCTTCATCCTCGCCAAAGACCTTTTCTTGATCGTCTTCACTAATTTCACTGAGGAAGCAGCGAGATTTACTCTGGTCGTCATCCTGGCTGTGGGGCAGATCGTCGGTCCAGGCCCACTCTTCCTTTTTAGAGGCCAGGAAATAGAGACGGGTGTCGGACGGGGCGTGGAACACCACGAAATGGCCGAGCATGGCCCGGACGGCTTCGTACACCGCGCGGCGCTCGCCGGCGATACCCAGAGCGTGGGCGGCCGGTGGGTTAATCCCGACCTCGTCATCTTTCGGCCCTTCGGCGGCGTCTTCTTGCGGCGGGCGCAGGGAGACAATGACCGGTGTATCGGACACGAATTTGGAGTCGGCTTCCAGTTTCATGGCTTCGCGGGCTTGCGGGTCGTCGAAGTTGCTGCCCTCGCGTAAGACGTAAGGTACGGTGGAGGGAATGGTGCCCATCCCCAGGCGGATAACGCCGAAATCATCGTCGGACGTACGGCGCTCCCACAAGCGCGACTCGGAGCGGAGGGTGCGATCCGGCTTCTCGACCTCGGCGCGGGCGTTGTGGACAATGCGGTACAGGCTGGCGCGGTCGGGGTAGTTGTAGCCGTAAAAGCGGCGCTGCTGGTCTTGGTAGTTGTTCATCTCTTTGTACATCTCGACCAGTCGCTTGGTATAGCCACGTTCGATTTCGATCTGTTTTTGTTTTTCTTTGCGGTAGCTGTAGATGGAAAAGGCGGTGGACGCCACCACGGACAGCGCCATAGGAATGAGCAGCATTGGGCTGCGTCCGGCCCCACCGATGGATGAGATGAGTACGTAGCCGAGAATCGTTAACAACGGCAGTCCCACCTGGATCAGGCGAGCGTTGCCTTGCTCGTTTTTGTCCGGCGGGCCGGGGATTTCTATTTGGTCAAACGGGAGTTCCGGCTGTATTCTGGGCGGTCGATCAATGTAGATGGGACCATTCATGACTCTGTCCTCCTAAAGATAGCCCTCACCCCCAACCCCTCTTCCTCAGGGAGAGGGGAGTCGCGTTAGCGACGGGGTGAGGGTGAAATAAATTATGTCATCCTAAAGTACGACGAATTCATTCAACGTTACGGCGATGGTGATCAGGAAGGCGATGGTGAGCAGCGCGCCGACGACAACCATCAACGTTTTTAATTTCGGCCAGCGGCTTTTCTTCCGGCCGGGAACCGGGCCGAAGTAAGCCAACAGTTCCTGGGTGACCTCGGCGGCGTTTTGGTAGCGTTGGTTGGGGAGTTGGTCGCTGGCTTTGAGGGCGATGTTGGCTACGCTTTTGACGTCTTCGACGCGGTTCATTCTAATGCGCCGGTTGCGTAACACGGCTTTATAGACTTCTTCATCGCTGTTGAGTTTATAATGAAAGGCCGGCTCGCCTACCAGCAGTTCGTACAACGTTAGACCCAAGCCGTAAACGTCGGTGCGGTAATCGGGGCGGATTTTGCTGTCGGTGATTAGTTCGGGGGCGGTGTAGGCCGGCGAGACGGCGAAGGGGTGCCAGTTGTGTCCGATGTTTTGGCCGTCGCTGATGATGCCCAGATCGAACAACAGGATGCGCGGCACGTTTTGTTTGATGTCAAACTTCAGCAGCACCGATTCCGGGGTCAGGCCGAAATGGAACATGCCTTTGCTCTGGACAAAGGCGGTCGCTGAGGCCAGGCTGATCATCAACCAGCCAATGTGGTTGATCCACAACTGGGGATGCTTGGTCAGCACGTCGCGCAGCGGTTCGCCTTCGACGAATTCGAAGAGGCAGAAGTAGAGCAGGTGTCCGCCCAGCATCGCCTTGCCGTAGGCATCGACCTTAATGGTGGTGTTGGCGTAGGGCGGGAGCAGGACCGGCAGGAACTCGTTCTGGTCGCGTTTGAGTTGGATATCGCGTAGAAATTCGGCTTCGCGTTTGAGGCGTTCGGTGTTTTCGCGACCGGGATGGGCCACTTTGAGCAGCACGCGTTGGCCTTGGTGCATCGCCTCGTAGAGTGCGGCGGATCGTAGGACGGCAATTGCTTTGACAATCTCGATATCGCCTAGCCATTCGCCGTAGCCCAAGATATTGGGCGACATTTCGGCCGGGCAGTAGGTTTCCTGGCAGTAGAGATTGCTATCGGGTGATGTGCGCTGGCATAGTAGACAAACTTGTTTCATCTCTTATCCCCCTCGGTGTAATTAGCAATTGGGAATTAAAGTTGCCAGACCTGACAGGTTTTCAAAGTTCATTCGAAAACCTGTCAGGTCTTTAGAGACCGGTGCGATTTAGTAGAAGCGGGTGGCGCCTTGTTCGTCGCCGTTTTCGTAAGCGTCAACTGACTGGTTCAGGTCTTTGTTCAGTTCCTCGAATTTGTCGGCCATCTCTTCGATGGGCGGCTTGAGTGATTCGACAAAATAGGCAATGCTGCTGGCTCCGACCAAGCCCATAAAGGCCGCGCCTTTTAATAGGGTAACAATGGCTTCCAGAGCTTTGAGAACGCCTTGCAGGACGTCGTTAAGGGTATTGAAGGTTTTGGCAATGGCGCGAACTTCGGGTACATTCATATAAACTTCGTTCATGAGGTTCCTCCTGAGATTAATTTACTGTTCTTTAACAGAATGAATTAGGTTGGTTTAGTAGAATTTGAATGCATCAACCAACTGGGAGTTGACCAGTTGCGAGACGCGCTCGTCGGCTTGGACAATCAGATCTTCGGCTTTGATGACCAGGGTTTTGGTGACGTCGATTTCGGTGCCGATGCTGGTGACTTTGGGGATGACCAGGGTATTGATTTCGTCCATAAAAGCGTTAGCGCCTTCACCGATCCAGGCTCCGCCGGATACGATATCGACAATCTTGTTGAGCGGATTGAGAACCTGGTCGTCGATGACGTTGAACTGCTTGGTTAGTTGGCCTAGGGCGCTTTCCAAAAGTTTGCGGGCTAAGCGCATTAAAAAGCTTTTAAACATTGTTATTCTCCTTGTCAGTTAGTTTGGTTAGTTAGTTGGCTGGTTAGTTGGTTAGTTGACTGGTTAGTTAGTGGGTTGGTTGGGTTGTTGGTCAACTAGCCAACGTTCTATTTGTCATTGATTAGAATTTACTCTTAGCGCGGCGATCGGCTTGCTGCATGTAGTTGATGGCGGCTTGAACGTCGCCGGCCAATTCTTCAAATTTTTCGGTCAGCTTGTCGATGCTGGGAACCAGACTGCCGGTGATAGCTTCGGTAAACGCTTGTCCACCTTTACCCAGCAGCGCGCCGGATTGTAATTGATCGGCAATTTTCTTCATTTGGCTGTTGGTTTGTTCAAGTTGCTGCTTGCCGGCGTTGAAGGATTGGATCATCGCTTCTGCTTTGCCGTAATCGAGTTTAATTTCTTCGTAAGACATGTATGACCTCCGTTAATTGGTTAGTTTGTTAGTTTGTTGGCTAGGTTTAATTATGATTTGAAGAGAGATGCGGCTTCTTCTTCGGCTTGACGAACGGTGTTGATGATGTCTTTGGTCACTTTACTGGCTTCATTTAAGGCTCGATAGAAGCGAGCCGCGGCGGGATTGACTTCGTCATCCATTTCCGCGATGAAGGCTTCGGCGCCACGGCCAAGCCAGCCGCCGTCCCGCAGTTCGCGGTAGTTGGCGTGGTATTGGCGGATCATTTGCTCGATCTCATTGGCCTGATTGGTAAATTGGGTGGCGACATCTTCAAGTTGTTCGTAATCTGCTTTAATTTCGTCACTCATAGTGCATTACTCCTTAACTTTAGTTTGATAATGGTTTATTAGATTTAAGCAGAAGTGCTAGTGGTAGGCCGGTGATTTTTCCCGGCGCCACAAAGGATGTAATGTTTATATCATCCAACTGCGCCTTGAGTGCGCCTTAAGTGCGAAAAATTTGGCGGAAATAATAAAAAAAGGCGTCGATCATCGATCGACGCCTTTTTGAAGGCTATTTTAGCGTATTGTATTTATGTTGAAGGTTGCTGTTGGGGGTTACCCAGCAGCCGGCCTTGCCACACAGCCGAGAGCAGGATTGGGGAGGCAATGACCAATATGGTTAGGCCGACCAGCAAGATGACTTCTTGCGGATCGCCGCGGCCTTGCGTCACTAACTTGGCATTGCCAATCCAGGAGGTGTAGAAATCATAGGCCAGGGCGATGAGCCAAAAGAATTTAACCATAACGCCCACAAAGCCTTGTCTTAGCCGTAAAATCCGAGCCGTATTGATTACAAAAGCGGCAATTAAAGCACTAAATAAAATCGAGGCCGCAATCTGAAATGGCCCAAATCCCAAGACTTGGACTGTCCCGTAGATCGTTGTGAAAATATCCCATGCTGTAGCGGTTAATAAGACGATTACCAGAAAAAGTCGCATAATATCATTACCTCTTGTTTGTCAGTTTAGCTTTGTTCCTATTTTAAACCATTTACGCGCTCCGAGGTCTACTCAGTAGAGTGATTTTTATTCAGTATGAGAGCGAATTTGATATAGCTCTGATGGAACCCTGGTTCATACCAGGTAGTCCAACCGGGTAATGCCGTATCCCAATCCCGAACCTCAATATGTTGACATCCTACCGATACAGATTGCGGCAGCGCTGGCTGAGTATCGCGATTAGAGGAATGGGGCTATAATTGGCCGACGCCCTGGCCAATTACCGTTGTGCTAAGTTGGATCGAGGAGGATCTAAATGAGTCAAGAGTTACCTGTAGATAATGCTGTACAGGATTTTCACCAAGCCCGCCGGCAGGCGGCGATGGAGGAACTGGTTGCTCGTTTTACGGGCAAATCGACCAAACTGCTATCATTTAATGAGGTCAGCCAAAGATTAAAATCGCCCGACACCGTTGAGAAAGGCGTCCAAGAAATTCCCCTTGAGGCCATTGTCGGCAGCAGCGGGCGCTACGACGATTTCACGCGCTCTTTTTTGCCGCTTCGCAAGAGCGACCAAGATCGATGGGCCAGCGTACAGGCGTATGTCAAACAGAAAGGCATCGGCAATATGCCGCCCATTGCCGTTTATCAGATTGGCGAGATTTACTTTGTATCAGACGGCAACCATCGCGTTTCGATTGCCCGGCGGATGGGCTTGACTCATATTAGGGCCAGTGTGATTGAACTTCAAACCAAGGTCGCCTTATCGCCGGATGACCGGCCGGACGATTTGATTTTGAAAACCGAATATGCCGACTTTTTAGCCCGGTCAAATTTGGACGAAAGCCGGCCTGAGGCCGATCTGCGGTTGACGGTTCCCGGCAAATATTGGATCCTCGAAGCGCAAATTGAAGCCCAAGTTTTTTTGGCCGGCGGCGACTCGGAACAACCCGTGTCATTCGAAGACGCGGCTGTTTTGTGGTACGACAGCGTCTACTCCGGTGTGGCCCAACTTATTCGTGACCGCGCCCTACTGAGGGACTTTCCTGACCGCACCGAAGCCGATTTATATGTATGGGCCTTTGAGCATCGCGCCAAACTGAAGCAGGTGCTAGAGTGGGATATGGGCATCGGCACGGCTCTGCAAGATTTTACCGCGCAGCAGAAGGCCGAGTTGAAAGGGGCCGCCCAACGCATCCAGCAACTGAAAGGCCGAATGACTCCCAAGCAATTGGCGTCTAATCCCGTTAAGACAGGCGCATGGCAAAAAGAAAAAGCCATCGCTCACGATCAGAGCCGTTTGTTTTATAATATTTTAGTGGCCATCACCGGCGACGCCGCCGGCTGGCAAGCTTTTGAACAAAGTGTAGAAATGGCCAAACGAGAGCGAGGCCGTTTGCGGGGATTGCACATTGTCGCCTCGGAGGCGGAACGATCAAGCGCTGCCGTTCAGGCGCTCAAGGCTGAGTTCGATGACCGCTGCCGGGCGGCCGGCATCAACGGTAAGTTGTCCATCGAGGCCGGACAGGCTGTTGAGAAAATCTGCGAGCGCTCCAGCCTAGCCGATGTAGTGGTCGCGCCGCTGCTCAATCCCCCCGGAGCCAATTTGGCCAGCCGGTTAAGCTCAGAGTTTCGCGCTTTGGTTCAACGCAGCGCTCGGCCGGTGCTGGCCGTACCTGATCAACCGACCGGCCTGCACCGGGCGCTATTGGCCTACGACGGCAGCTCCAAAGCCAAAGAAGCCCTTTATGTCGCCACTTACTTATCGGGTCGGTGGGGAATGCCGTTGGTGGTTTTAACCGTCGCCGAAGGGAAATTTGTCGACCGGTCGATTGAGAACGAAGCCAAAGCCTATCTCGAAGCGCACGACTTACAGCCGTTGTTTGTCCAAAGAAACGGCTCGGTAGCGACGGCGATCGTAGAGACCTCAGCGGAACAGGACATCGATTTGATTATAATGGGCGGCTACAGCCGGAGTCCGGTTCAAGGGCTGCTGTTGGGGGATTCTGTCGATGAACTGCTCAGACGGTCGAAGCAGCCGATTTTGATTTGTCGTTAGGGAAAAAACGCGCGAGGCAGCTATGGCCTCGCGCAAAGATTTTTGTTCTGGGGTCATGAGTCTACTTCAACTGGTGGCTGACACCGCCTCGGCTACAAAATCGATTTCCAGACGAACGACATCATCAACGGTATCAACCGCCGGAGCGTCGGGAATAAATAGGCCAAAATCGGTGTAGAGTACACTGGTCGAAGCCGTACCGGTTAGTTGCATATCGTCTGTTGCGGTGGCGGTCACATCAAAGGTGACTTCACGGGTGGCATCGGTGACGGTCAGGTCGCCGATGACCTGGAAGTTGTAGGTTTCGCCTATGGCGGCGCTCTCCGGCAGGCCGGTGATTTCGGTGGGGGTGAAGGTCACGTACTCATAGTTATCGGTGACCAGGATCGCATTTTTGATGGCCCGGTTGCGGAAATTGTTGTCGGTGGCCAAGGTACGGGCGTTGACCTGAATGACGCCCAGTTGGGAAGCCTGAGGATCGTTGAAATCGACCGCAATCTGGCCGGCAACCTGATCGGTGGTTCCGACCACGGTAATGGGGTCGCCGCGCAGGACTTCGTCAATCAAGAAGCGCGCTTCTGACTCGGATTGGACAATTTCGTAGATGACCGGCTCGGTGACCACGTCTTCAGCCGGCTCAGCCTCAGCAGCCGCTTCTTCCGGAACGACATTTTCCTCGACCATTTCGGTCTCAGCCGCTGCTTCTTCTTGAATATCCACTTCATCTTCAACCTGAGCCTCGGGTTGAACCTGACTTTCGTCAACTACTTCAGCGTCAGCCGCTTCTTGCGTTTCCGGCTCGATTACTTCCACTTCGGCTTCACTATTGGTTTCGATTGACTCATCCGCTTGCAGTGGGATGGCTTCAATCGGGGCGCTGGCTTCGGCCGGTGGTTTAAAGACGAAGTAGCCGACAGCTCCAACGGCAATAATAACCAGCACTGCGACAGCAATGATTATTTTCTTGAACATTTATCTTGTCCTCCTTGAATAGTTGGATGGATGGTTGGTTGGTGAGTTGGATAGTGGGTTAGTCGGTTGGCTGCCAACAGCTACCCAACAGGACTTACGCAAAAATCAGGTGACAGCCACTGACGCTGATTTATCACCAAATTAGTGACTGTCATCTTTTGAACTGCGTTGTAAGTTCTGTCCAACTAAGGCTGGGCGTTCTAGTCGTCGATGTCTAGGACCCAAATTCCATTCGGCGTCATGCCGTCGGTCGCAGCCAGAGCGATTTTGTCTCCATCCGGTGAGACTTGCCAACTGTTGTTGGTGATCACCACATTGGAACCTTCGGGGATCAGTTGGCGGCTTTCGCCGGTAATGACGTCATATTCGTAAAAGATATGTTCGGCGGCGTCGGGATTGTACGGAATGTAGATGAGATTTTGACCGTCACGCCAGTGGTAAGCGCCATAAAAGGGCAGTTTCTCTGGGCCGTCTTCGGGATTTTGCAAGTCGAGCAGCCACAGCCCGTTTTCGGCGGCGTTCGACTCAAATCGAATTTGGTAGACCAGGTACCGTTTATCGCGGCTCAAGGCCAGGTCGCGGGGTTCGGCGGTGTCTAACACGGGCGTTTCGTTACTGGTTTCGGTATCATAAATGAAAAGCTGCTCATCAGAGCTGCCGGGAACCCGCCGCGACATCAGCAGCTCGGTATCAGATAGCCAGCCCATAGCATTGGTGCGACGCCCGCTGAAAATGGGTTGGGCGTCACTGCCGTCCACATTCGCCAGCCAAATGGTCTCTTGGCGATTATCACGCGGGGCATCTTCATCGTAGGCCGTCCAGGTGATGTGTTGACTGTCGGGCGTAAAGTTGGGACTACGTTCTTGGGTATCGATTTCCCAGGTTTGGCCGTCGGATAGGCGCTCGATGACGGCCAATCCGGCAGTCCGATTAGGATAAGCCAGATACCGGCCGTCGGGGCTGTAGTAGCCTAACCGATCCGTGACTAACTGCGCGGCAGCTTCGGCCTGGGTAACATCAACCCCCCAGATACCCAAAGCGGCATCCGGGCTAGGTTGGTCGATAAAACGCACTTCGGTTGAGTCGCCGGACCAATAAAATTGGCTACAGCAGTCGCCAACGGTGATTTGACGGCCCACATTCAACGGCGTTAGCGGCGCTGCGCTCGGCGTCTCGGCCGGTTCCTCGGCCATATCGGAATCCCTATCGGAGATGACCAAGCTGGCCGGAATTATTGAATTGATGGATCGCTGTTCCCAATCGAACGGCCAGGGATAATCGAAGTCATTGACGATGGGACCGCCGGTTTGAGCGCCAGGCTGATCATACAGCGACTGCCATTTACGCGGATCGGTCAAGTCGCGGGCAAAACTACGCCCTGAGTCGCCAACCAAAGCCAAATTATCCCAATTGGCCTCGATGAGGGTGAGCGGATTAAATTTTTGGATGTGGTTCAGGTCGCGAATTTCCAAATGGAGGTGGGGCCGGCCGTAGCAGGTTTCGGCCGAGTCGCCGGTATAGGCGACTACTTGCCCCTGCTCGACTACCTCGCCCGGTTGTAAATTAGGCGCTTCCAGCAGGTGGCCGTACATCGCGGCGTAGCCCAGTTGGGGGTGGTCGATCATCAGGTTGTGAGGCGGCGAGCCAAACGGCCCATCAATGGCAAAGACAACGCCATCGGCCATAGCAACCACGGGGGTGCCGCACGGCGCCGATAGATCGACGCCGAAGTGAATGCCGCCGGACGCACCGTAGGTGGTAAACCGCTGGCGATACGCGCCGGTGGTGTTACCGTAAGGTTGGGCCATCATCCAGGTGTCGAGGCCGGACGGCTCGGCAAAGGGCAGTTGAAAGGGGCGCTCCCCTTCGACCGGTGCGTCGCTGTCGGCCGGGCTTTGGGCCTGGACAGGTTGCGGCGGAAGGATTGAAGCTAATCCTAATAGGATCAAGACGGCCGTTGCCGCAATCATCCATTTAGGAATGGTTCGATTCGAAATGAAATGCATGCTGTCCTCCCCTTAGCGTTTATAGAGTTCGTAGAGTTTATGGAGTTTGTAGAGTTTACGGATGCCACACCTAAACTTTTATAGACGCGATATCCGAGTCTGATTTTAGACAATCAAATTAAAAATTACTTAAGAGGAAGCTGAGAAAAGCCTGAGAACTGATTATCCGTAGCCATCCCAAATTTTAAGCGGAAGAATTACATCTGTTTACAAAAGTGATCGAGCCGTTTTCCATAACTAGAAAAATATCTTATACTTAGGTCCGAGGCAGATTATTAAGGATTGAGCGTTAAATAACTTCCGCAAAGGTCTGTCCGATAAAAAAAACCCCGTGACCAATGACCCAACCGGCAGCTCTGGTGTTGCCATGGATTAGTCCTAAAATTGAACTAATCCGGCAGAATTTCCTATCAAAAACCGGCGCTACACTTGTCCGTTGGGTAAATACAAAGCCTCTTAGGCTGCACACTCAAATCTATATTTAAATTAGAAAGGAAATTTTTTACGGAATGGCTTCTCGTAAACTTACGCCTGGTTCTTATGTTGTATTTGGTGGGCTGATAGTCTTGGCCCTCATTGTTGCTGTTGTCTCGTTTGTTATTCCTTTTATGATCTATCCGGCTGTCGGTCAGGAAGAAGCAGTCCTTGAAACCGAAGCAGATTTCGAACCGGCCGGTCTGCCTCCCATGTATACCCCCGAACCTCCGGCCAACGCCGAGGCGGCCAAGGAATTTCAGGATCAAATTGTAAACAGTTACGTTGAGGTTGCCGTGCCGGAGACGACGGAGGAAGCCACGGTAGAGGCAACGGAGGAAGCCACGACCGAGCCAACCGTCGAGGCCACAGAGGAAGCGGCTGAGTAATTCATTCGATATAGAAAAACCGCCGGCCCCGGTCGTCAAATGAATTGACTTGGCGACCGGGATAATTCGGCGGTTTTGTGTTTAACCAAACCAAATAGAGAGTGGTCTCTAATTCACCCCTTATACGGGCTCGCTGGTCATAATAAACAGCGGCTTCATTTCGAAGCTGCGATAGGAAGGCCGCAGACGTTCGATATTGTAATTCTTGTTGATATCGACGACTTTCTTGGAGGAGACAACCGCCTCAACCGGCACATTGTCATAGCGGCCATTCTTCAAGACTACCAGCCGGCCATGAATGCCGTTAAGGATTAGGTCAAGGGCCAAGTTACCGTAAGCCATCGGTACAATTGAGTCGATCGCGTCCGGGTCGCCGCTGCGAACCATGTAGCCCAATTTTTGGTTGATGATGTTGATGCTTTTGCCGTTATTGAATTTGGCCGAATGGTCTTTTAGTTCGGCTGCGACCAAATCGCCAATACCACCCAATTTCTTGTGACCAAAAGCGTCGGTGGTGGCATCCGAAAAGATCATTTCCCCGCCTTCAAACATCGCCCCTTCTGAAATCAAGACCACTGAGTAGTTGCTGGGGTTTTTCTTGCGGTCAGCCACCATCAGTTCAGTCAGGTGTTCAATGTTGAATTTGTATTCGGGAATCACGCAGCGATCGGCTGCCCCGGCCATCGTCGGCAGCATGGCGGTGAAACCGGCGTACCGGCCAAACACTTCTAACACCAACATCCGTTCGTGCGACCCGGCTGAGGTCCGCAAGTTGTGGGTTAGCTCAATGGTGCGGGTGACGCACGTGCTGAAGCCGATACAGTAATCGGTGCCGGGCACGTCATTATCCATGGTCTTAGGGATAGCCACCACATTGAACCCTTCTTTGAACAAACGGACGCCGTAACTCAAGGTGTCGTCCCCGCCAATGGGGATCAGATAATCGATGCCCAGGTACTCGAGATTTTTAAGCACCTCAGGGGTGAGGTCGTTCATATCATCATTGTAGGTGTCCTGTAAATGAGCCGGCACGTTGGCCTTGGCCACGTGACTGGGGCGGGTTCGAGATGTATGGATAAAGGTTCCCCCGGTTCGCCCGGCTCGGTTGACCACATCTTCGGTCAAAATTTGATAGTTTCGGCTGTTATCTGCGTCTTTATCGCGAAGCACTTCCAGGATACCGGCCCAACCTCGCCGCAGACCAATGACCTGATAACCCTCACGGATAGCCCTAATGGTTACCGCCCGAATGGCCGGGTTTAAGCCGGGCACGTCCCCGCCGCCGGTCAAAATACCAATTACACCTTTTTTGGTCTTAATGTTAGCCATATCAACCCCCTTGTTTGCTAAAAATACATTTAATTAAACGACTGGATAATTTGTACGTTCGGCTCCTGACCGTCATGGATGAGCCGATTGCGTGGAGGTAGATTCGAGCGTGGGGTACTGCTTAGGCCATAGGGCAGGAGCAGCTATATTTTACTCCGAACGGAAATAATACGCCACATATCCAAACGCCGATATTGCCTAATCGCCCAGGCTAGGTGATCTCCTCTCATCGCCCACTATAATAGTTCAAGACCTAGCTAAATGCACTAGACACAGGAACAGTATAAGACCTAGTATACCAACGAGTTTCACCCTAGACAAAAATCCAGTTGGCGATCGGTCGGCCTCTATCTATTTCGAAGCCCAATTGTTGTCAAACAAGAACGTTTGTGCTAATATTCGGCGTGTTATCAGATACTCTCCTCACATTTATCCCCGCCAAGCCCCTGAGGTTTCTTCTTAGTACTCTAGCCACTAAGACGGTTCGCTCAGGGGCTTTTTATAACTTCGAATCAGGGATGTCGTAAGATTTCCGCCTGAATCAAAAATAATTTCCAGACAATAATTCGAGCGGCCGTCTTGCTGAGCGGCCCTAAAAATTTGTGAACTGCCGGGGCTATGCTTAGTTATTGGAAGACGGTAAATTGTAGATACAATATCCGTATGAGTTCTACAGGTGAAGGATTTAGGTTCCAGGTCAATCACTGAAGATAACTGAGGCTAAATTCTGATTGGTTAGCCGTTGTGGAGGAGTTATGTCACAGAAAATAAGTTCAGAGGAATTCAAAAGCCGGTTGGCAACGATGTGTGCTCAGGGGGGCGGGCGGGGGCTGCCTCGCAATCAGCGCGACCAGCACATTCTCTTCAAAAGCATCACCCTGACGCTCGATCCCGCCAAACCGTACACCGAAACCGAACTCAATCTGGCGTTGGGACAGTGGCAAACAGAAGTGGGGCAGATGATCGAAATCGATCACGTCAGCTTGCGGCGTCATTTAGTCGATGCCGGTTTTGTAAGCCGGGACAGCGCCGGGCTGACTTACCATGTCTCGGCTGATAACTGGGTCGATTTATTCGAGCCGGATGTGGCGACAATTGATCCGGCGGCGGTGATTATTGAAGCCCAACTGGATCGCGAGCGCCGGAAGCAAGAATATCTCAACCAGCAAAACACGGATTAGTTATGAGCTGGAGATAGGAGTTTGAGTTATGAGTTGGAGTTAAAAGTTCTCTTGATAGCACAGTTCTCCGACTCCAACTCAATCTCAATCTTCTAAACTCCAACTCAAACTCCAAACTCAAACTGATAACTGTTACGGGGTCAGCAGATCGTTCGTCACCGTATCCAACGTGCCCTCCGATGACCTATTGGTGGTCGAGCCGTTCTCGGCGGTTTTATCGTCGCCGTTTTGAGCGGCGCTGCGCCGGGTGACGACGACATAGCCCCAATTTTGCAGTTCCGGGGTGATGACATTTTTGTAGCGGAAGCTCATCAGGAAAGAGGCCGCGCCTTGCAGGTGATCGTACAATTCAGCGGCGATGGCGTTGGCCCGGGCAATGGCCGTCTCCCGTTGGTTTTGGCCGGCATTGCGCAGCGCCACTTTTTCGGCCACGGCATTGCGCACCGCGATCACGTCGGTTAAATTGGGGCTGGTAAAGCGCTCTTCTTGCGGGCGGCTTAACTCTTTGACAATATAAGCGTCCGCCACGTTCATATGTTCTTCCGGCGTCTGTGGTAAAATGATTCTGGCCGTTGACTGCTTGACCTTGAAGCCCCAGCCTTTGGCTTTGGTGGGCGTTTCGGGAAAGGCCGCGTCGAGGGTTTTGCGCATAATGCGCACCAGTTTGCGCAGACGCTGGTGGGCTTCTTTAATTTCTTCCGAGGCCACAGCCCGCTGTTCTTCACCTTCGCGCTGCTGCTGTTCGCAGACGGCCGCTTCTTGCAGCAAATCGGCGATCCAGGCGGTAAAGGGGAGCTGCTCTTCAAGGGGACGAGTTTGATCGTAGGTTACAAAGGTCCGGCCGCTGCTAAAGATGTCGTAGCGTTTGGTGTGATTAGGCAAATGGACGGTGTAATCGCTTTTGGTATCGTAATTCAGGGTCATCATGAGGTTGCTCCTGGCGAAATAAGAAAGTGGGTGGTAGAAGATTGTATTCACTTTGTAAACGATACTTTCCAGTATATCTAACTTTTTAGATAGAGTCCAGTCGGTAAAAGTTTTTAAGAAGACGAACCGTTTTAAAAAGAGACGACTTTTTTGCGGCCAAAAAGGCGATCAAACGCAAAAAGATTGCTTTTTTGTCGCCAAAAAGGAGGTCAAACGCAAAAAGGCCCCTTTTTTGCGGCCAAAAAGGCGATCAAACGCAAAAAGGTTCCTTTTTTGCGGCCAAAAAGGCGATCAAACGGAAAAAGGTCGTCTTTTTATCGCCAAAAAGGGTAACGCCGCCGAAGTTGACAGCATTTTGGAGCGACAAAGCTTGCTTTGTCATTCACGGTTAGGTCAAAACCAGCGCGAGGCTAAAGCCATCGCGCTAAAAGAGCGAAGGACGCTGAAGCGCCCTCGGATGGCGCAAACCTAGCCCGAAGAGGCTCCGCTCTTTTAGCACGGGTCTTTAGGCCCGTGTTCGGGGGATGACCAGTTTATACTCCGCTTAAATTCTTGATCTCCATAACTTTGACGCTCCAGGTCTGCATTTTTCGAGGAATTTAACCGTCTTGATTGAGACGACGCCGACAATGAACGTTTGGGGTAGCGGCAGGGACTACCCGCCGTTACCCGCTTAATTGAAAAATCTGGCCGCGAGCTTATAATAGAACCATATTCAAGATAAAGGCGCAGCGATTGAGCAAAATCATTTCCGCTGCGCTCTTTTGTTGTTTCACGTCAGTCGCCGGTCAATATCATGAAGTTAAGCCTCCCGAGTAGTGCGAAACGGAGTGGAGCGGTATTAAGGGGCGCGGCTACGAGACGATTCGAGGCCAACCCGCGCCCTCGATACAGTTTCGCTGCGCTCGCCTACTCAGGCTGCGACGAACTTCATAACATTGACTTCCTATTCCCTGATCTCCAAAAAGGATAACTTATGTCTCAATTACAAGCCTCGACTATTCGCTATAGCCGCCTGGTCAACCAATCGCCGATCTTTTACGGGTGGATTATCTTGCTGATGGGTACGCTGGGCATGATTATGACCTCACCCGGCCAAACCTACGCCGTGTCGATTTTCATCGAGCATTTCATTACCGATTTAGGCATCAGCCGCGGCCTGGTCAGTACTTTGTACACCATTGGCACGTTGGTCGGTAGCTTTGTCTTGCCGCTGGTCGGCCGGCAAATCGACCGGCGCGGACCACGGCTGGTGATGGTTTTTATTACGCTGCTGTTTGGCCTGGCCTGTGTTTATATGGGTTTTGTCAGTAATGCGGTTACGCTGGGCCTGGGTTTCATCTTCATCAGGATGTTGGGCCAGGGCAGTTTGGGTTTGGTCAGCAATAATGTCATCAATCAATGGTGGGTGCAGCGGCGGGGCGCGATGGTTGGTTTATCGGGGCTGCTGGTCTCGCTGGTGGGGCTGGGGGCTATTCCCGGCGTCATCAACTGGCTTATTCCGCTCTACGGGTGGCGCACAACCTATATGTTGTTGGGATTGGTGCTGATTGTGGGGTTTACCCCGCTGGTGCTGCTATTCGTGCGCGACCAGCCGGAGTTGTACGGCTTGCAGCCCGATGGCCGGCTGCCCGACCCAATGCCCGAAGCCACTGCCGC
Source organism: Anaerolineales bacterium (assembly GCA_020634855.1). Classification (GTDB taxonomy): domain Bacteria; phylum Chloroflexota; class Anaerolineae; order 4572-78; family J111; genus JAGRBY01. The sequence goes on along the minus strand of JACKAU010000006.1, from coordinate 322,553 downwards.
AACCGGCGCCAATGAAGAGAACTGGACCTTGCCTGAAGCCCGGCGTACCCTCAGTTTTTGGGTGTTAGGTTTAGGCTTGGCCGCGATTGCCATGTTATCGACGGGTCTCTTCTTTCATATGGTCAGTATCTTCACCGACAACGGCCTCGACGCCACCACGGCGGCCTGGGTTTACCTGCCCATTGCCGTGACGACCGCCTTGGTCAATTTGGGCAGCGGCGTGCTGGCCGACCGGATTTCGGTGCGAATTCTGATGGCGGCGGCGCTATTGCTGCAAACGACCTCGCTGTTTATGGCCCAATATCTGCACGGGATGGAAATTTCGTTTCTTTATGGCGTGGTCCTGGGGGCGACGATGGGCTTGATGAGTACCGCTCACGGCGTCGGCTGGGCCAAATATTTTGGGCGCAAATATTTGGGCAGTATCACCGGCGTGGGCACGACTATCCTCATTATCGGGGCCGCGCTCGGCCCGATGCCGCTCGGTATCGCCCGCGATTGGCTGGGCAGCTACAATCTGGCGCTGACGCTGTGCGCGGTGATCCCATTTAGTTTAGCCATCGCCAGTTTACTGGTAGGCCAGCCGAGTAAGTCCAGCTAATTCATTTGTCAAAGCCGATACTCTCCGGTTACAATGCAAGCGCCTATTTCGTACGGAACAACGCAAATATCTTTCTTAATGGGGAGAAATAATGAAGCAGAACCGTAAATTTGATGGAGCATTCGATCTGATGACGGACGTTGTCATTTCGCGGTTGACGTTCAGAACGGCTTCAGCCACCCCGGCTGCTACACCCTGGTTACTGGCCAGTTCTAATGATGGCGAGAAAGAAACCATCCGGGCCCGGCGACGGCGGCGCAGTGGTCCGGAGGATTCCGGCCAGCGCCAGCGAGCCGAAGCGCCGCAGCGCGAACGGCCGACGGGTTCGAGCGGAGGGAGCTACGGCGGGTCCGGCGGGGGCTACGGCGGATCGGGCGGCGGGGTAAGACCCCCCGGTGGCTCGCTGCCCGGCGGCGGTATGCGGCTGCCTCTGCCGATGCTCATTTTGCTGGTGATTGTCGTGCTGTGCGCCCTGCCGCTGATGTGGTTGTTTGGTGGTTCGGGCGACTCCGGCGATTTTACGCCGCAAGAGTCCAGCGGCGTCGTTGTCGACCAGCCAACGGCCACCCGCATCGCGGCCACACCCACGCCCCAAAGTTTACCCACCGTCAACATCCAGTCGCGCACCCCGTCCGCGGCTTCGGCCGATGGGCAAACTTGGCTGGTGATGTTGTATCAGGATGCGGACGATCAAATTTTGGAACAAGACATCTTTGTCGATCTCAATGAAGCCGAGCGCGTCGGCTCCAGCGACCAAGTTCAAATTGTGGCTCAGGTTGACCGCTTCCGGGCCGGTTATCAGGGCGACGGCAACTGGACGACGGCCAAGCGCTTTTACGTCACCCAAGACAACGACCTGCAGCGGATCGGCTCGAAAGAGCTGGCCGACCTGGGCGAAGTCAATATGTCTGACAGCGCCACGCTGGTTGATTTTGTCACCTGGGCCATGGATAACTTCCCGGCCGATAAATATGTGTTGATTATGTCTGACCACGGTATGGGCTGGCCCGGCGGCTGGAGCGATCCCGATCCGGGCGGTCGGGGCGACCCCTCAATTCCGCTGGCGGCAGCCTTGGGTAACCAGTTCTATCTGATGGAATTGGACGATGCGTTAGGTGAGATTCGGAGCCGCACCGGTCTGGATAAATTTGAGTTGATCGGGATGGATGCCTGTTTGATGGGCCAACTGGAAGTTTTCAGCGCGCTGGAGCCGCACAGTCGTTATGCGGTCGCTTCACAGGAAGTTGAACCGGCGTTGGGTTGGGCGTACACCGGTTTCCTCCAGGCGCTGAAGGCCAACCCCAACATCGACGGGGCCGAGCTGAGCCAGCTTGTTGTTCAGAGTTACATCCAAGATGACCAACGCATTGTTGATGACCAGGCCCGGGCCGAGTTCGTTGGCCGGGGGTCGCCGATGGGGGGGCTGTTTGGCCTGCTGGGTGGGGGCGGCGGCGCTCCCTCCGCCGATCAATTGGCGCGGCAGTTAGAACAGAACATCACTTTGACCGCAGTGGACTTGGCGGCGATTCCGGCCTTGGTGAGCAGCGTCAACGATTTTGCGTATGCCTTACAGGATGTCGATCAGCGGGCTGTGGCTCAGGCCCGTAGTTATGCCCAGTCGTTTACCAGCGTCTTCGGCAGTAACATTCCGCCCTCGTATATTGATTTGGGTAATTTTGTCGAACTGCTCAAACGCGAAGGTGGCAGTCCGGCGCTGACCCAGCCGGCGGATCAGGTCTTGGCCGCGCTCGATCGGGCGGTGATTGCCGAGAAGCACGGCCCCAAAAAACCGGGATCGACCGGCGTTGCGATCTACTTCCCCAACTCGCAGCTATATCAGACCCCGGTCACCGGTCCCCAATCTTACACGGCTATCGCCCGCCGCTTTGCCAGCGAGTCGCTGTGGGACGATTTCCTGGCCTATCATTACACCGGTCGCCCCTTTGATCCGGCCACCAACACGGTCGCAATCCCGGACAGTAGTTCCAGCGCCAGAGCGCCCGGCGCCGGTCCGATTCAGGTCTCGCCCATCACGCTGTCTGATAACGTCGCCGCGCCGGGCCAGCCGGTGCTGCTCAGCATCGATATTGCGGGCGAAAACGTGGGCTACATTTATCTGTTTGTCGGTTTTCTGGACCAGTCCGGTAACTCGATTTTTGTAGCCGACTCGGACTATCTGGAGAGTAACGAAACCCGCGAAGTCGACGGCGTCTACTACCCGGTCTGGAGCCAGCAGAATGAATTCACCATGGAGTTCGAATGGGAGCCGATTGTCTATGCCATTAACGACGGCGTCAATTCCGTGGTAGCCCACTTCAAACCGCAAAGTTATGGCGCGACGTTTGAAGATGCCATTTACACGGTTGATGGCCTGTACACTTATGCCGATGGCAGTGAAACACGCTACGCTCGCTTGTATTTTAACAACGGGGTGATGCGTCAGGTTTTCGGATTCACGGGCGAAAACGGAACCGGCGCACCGCGTGAAATTATTCCTCAGACCGGCGATACGTTTACGGTGTTGGAAGAGTGGTTGGATTTGGATCAGCAAGGGAACGTGACTCAGTCAACTCAGCAGCAGGGCGACACGCTGACGTTTAGCGACCAACCGTTCATCTGGCAGGAACTCGACGCCGCCGCCGGTCCATACTTGGTCGGTTTCATTGTGGAGGATCTGGATGGCAATAAGACCGAGGTGTATGAGCAGATTACGGTTAACTAGATAATGAAAATATAGAGGAGCGTCAAAACTTGCTTTGTCATTCACCATCAGGTCAAAGTAAACTTTGACGCTCCAGACCTGTGTTTTTAGGAGAGTCCGATATACACGACAAACAGAAAGTCATCCAACAAATCTACGACGCATTTAGCGGCAACGACTATCCGGGAGACAACTTTCTTCAGGGCAGCTTCGACGGCTGCGAACCGTACGATGTGATCCAACCGTTTCAGGGCCGGACTGATTGGCAGCAGATCGATCCGGCCCTGCTCGACGCTCAGTATGATGCTCTCAGCTTCTTCTCCGAGGCCGGGCTGCGATTTTTTCTGCCCGCTTACCTCATCGCCGATTTACGGGACGAGCTACAAACGGCTGATCCACTTTTGACCCTAACCCACGGTTTTAGCGATCAAGCGATCAATGTTCCCACTCAGGCCGGCGTTTTCGTACGTAAAACCGGCAAATCAAGCTTGGTGAATCCCAATCGGTACGGCGCGACAACGTTTTACGATTATGCTTGCTGGCGGCTGTCCATCTTCACCCGTGAGGAAGCCGAGGCCATCGTGGCCTATCTGACCTACAAACGAGATACCGATCCGTATCACCTGCACGAAGAATCGATTAACGCTGCGCTTAATTTGTTTTGGTTAGATCGAGCGGCCAACGCGCCCTCGGTTGAGGCGTTAAAACAGCATCTTAAATCAGAAGCGGATTTTCTGGCGGCCATAGCGTCGAATATTCCCGACGGAGATTAACCTGGCGCGTCCCTATCCAAGCCTAAGAAGCGTTCAAAAATCTGGGCGCGCCAAATGAAGCGGATGAGAAAAAACCAGATGACCACCAGGCCCAAAATGCCTAAATAAGTATCCGCGGGTTTGTGGAGGATGCCAAAATAGCTCCCCAGCAACGGTTCAAAGTAGATGAACTGAAACAAAATAAAGAGACCCAGAGCTAAAAAGGCGGGGCGCTTGTCGGGACTGACATTTCGACGCCAGCCCAAAAAGAAGGGGAGGGGCGGCTCTAAAAACAAAATCAGCAGAAAGGCCGTGCACGAAATGAAGATCGACAGACTGCCCTGCGCGGCGATAGTCGCTGCGGCGTTGCCGAATTCGTCTGTACCGAAGGCCACGCCGGTATATGACTCAAACATAAATTTAGCCCGATCCGGGATGTCGGGTCGGGTTAGGCCCGCGTAGGCTCGGAAATAGTCCCAAGCATAGATTGACACGCCAAAGAGCAAATTGAGAATCGAGACCGGGAAGACAAATCGCGCCAGCAACGACAGAATATCGCGCCGTAACACTTGCGGTCTGGCCCACAGGGTCAGAAAAAAAGCCGGGATGCCGACGGTAAAGGTGGTCAACGCCACTTGCGCCGGATCAAACGGGAAGCTGATGCCGGTCATCGTGACCGCGATGATGATCAATGTGCTACTGGTTACGCGGGCCAGAAATAGAAAGAGGGCGCTGGACATCCCGCCGATAATCCGCCGGCCCTCGAAGAAGGCCGGGCGCAGCGCAGCAAAAGAGTCCTTCAATAGAATCATATCGGCCACGTTCCGAGTGGCGCTACTGCCGCTTTCCATCGCAATCCCCAGCGACGCTTTCTTGAGCGACAGTACATCATTAACCCCATCGCCCATCATAGCCACCCGTTTGCCTTGGCGCAGCAGGGCATCGACCAGTTTTTCTTTCTGCTCCGGCGAAATCCGGCCAAAGATCGAAGCCTCGGCGGCGGCCTGATCAAATTCGGCCGGGGACATCTCGGCTAGCTGCGGGCCGGAAACCAGCTTAACATCGGACGGAAACCCCACTTGTTTGGCCAACGCGGCGACGGTCTGCGGATTGTCGCCGGATATAACCTTTAACTCCACCCCCAACTGCTTGAAGGCGGTAATCGTCTCTTTGGTTTGGGGACGCAGTTCATCACTCAAGCTGACCACGGCCAGCGGGGTGAGCGACGGTAGTTTTGGCTCGTCTCGACCGTTATGCAAGGTAGTGACTTCCGGGTTGTAGGCAAACAGCAGCACCCGCAGTCCCTGATCAGACCAGGTTTGAACCTGCCGCGACAGGGTTGACGTACCGGCGGCATCGGCCGGCGGTAGAAACTTTTGCAGCATCTCGACCGCGCCCAACACATAGACGCCGCGCCGCTCCGGCTGGTCAAAGGCCACAGCGCTCCACTTTCGGGCCGAAGCGAAGGGGATTTCGTCAGAAGATGTTCGTTGCTGACCAGGGATGCTAGCCATAATTGCCTCGCTGGTTTTGTTGGTTGTGCCGGCGCTGCGGACAAAGTCCCCCAGTTGACTTTCAATCGTTTTGGCCGCTGTACCGTTGAGTGGGTACAACGCGTTGAATTGTAGGCGATTGGCCGTCAGCGTGCCGGTTTTGTCCGTACACAACACATCGATGTTGCTGAGCGACTCGATGGCGTTGACTTGCTGCACCAACGCCCCCTGTTTGGCGATAGTCGCCGCGCCCAGAGCATAAGCCACCACAATCATCAGGAACAGACCGTAAGGCACCTGCCCGCTCAATACGGCGGCAATCTGGACCAGTCGCACCGTTGACAGTCCCTCGAACAGCCCTGTGACCAGGATGATGATGCTCATAATGACGACCACCACCATCACCATCCGCACTACAAAATCGACTTGGCGCTGCAAGGGCGTTTGGACTATCTGAAAGTTACGAGCTGTTATGGTTAGTTGGTTGGCAAAACTCTCGGCTCCCACTTTGTCGGCTTCGTAATAACCCGAGCCGGTGACACAAAAACTGCCTGATAAAAGCTCGTCGCCGACCTGTTTGCGAATCAGATCAGGTTCGCCGGTCAGGAGCGACTCATCTATTTCCACAACGCCTTCGAGCAGCACGCCATCGACCACCATCTGTTCGCCGGATTTGATGCGGATGATGTCGCCTTTGACCAGATCGGCCGGGTCGATGATTTTCTCCTGACCCTCACGAACGACGGTCACTTCAGGCCGAGCGACCAGGGCAATTTGATCGAGCTGCCGTTTGGCTCTGATCTCCTGGATTGTGCTGATGCAAGCGTTGACCAGGCCGATGCCAACGCTCGTGATCGCATCATTGACCCGTCCCAAAGAAATGAGTGCTACACCGATGATAAACAAGATGTTGTTAAACAATGTAAACAAATTGGCCCGGGCAATATCCCAATAGGATCGGCTGGCGCCGATGGTAACGTTATTACCCAAACCCTGTGTGCGCCGCGCCAGAACTTCCTGTTCCGTCAACCCTTGAAGCGCCGGTGGGGATGGACTAAGCTCGGTTTTGATGGCAGTCTTCATATTATATAGCCCAAGCTTTCCCGATTTTTGAGGTGAAAATGATTCCGGCAGTTTGGCCGTTCGATGTCAGATGAAATTTTAAGAATTTTGCTCGATTAGGCAATATGATGAATTACTGTGAGTACTAGTACCTTTTTTCACAAAAAATAGTACCTTTTTTCACAAAAATAGATCCTTAGTCCAATGACAAACTTGATCAAAAGACATAGAATGTAAAGTAACCTCGTTAAAATTGGAGCGGTATCGAATTAAGATAAAAAATTTAAATATTTGAGCCTAATAAGGCTTTCAGTTTCAAAGACCTTACTCTACCCTCTATCTGTCAATTCAGATTCTTCATCAAAAGTGCCATCACCGGCCCACAACCCCTACGACGAAAGAGTGCCCCACTCATCCAAATTCCGTTCGTCACATCCCTTTTCGGTTCATTGTAAAAAGATACCGCAGTTGGAAAGGAGGTATTGCTTCAGACATTTGTTTAGTATTTTAAGTGTGTGACCAGTTCAATAAATTCTCTAAACTTACAATGATGTAAATCACCAGGAGGGTGAAAATGAAAAGGTTATCTCTTTTTGTAATGCTATTGGCATTAATTTTTACAGCGGTGCAATGTGGGGGATCTGCCCCTGCACCGGCCGCTCCGGCTCAAGAGGAAGCCAAAGAAGAAGCGGCCGCTCCGGCTCAGGAAGAAGCGGCTCCGGCCGAAGAAGCCGCCGCTGAACCAGAAGTAGCTTCCGAAGAGCCGGCGGCTGAAGAAGCGATGACCGGTGAAGAAACGGTCGTCACCATTGGCTACACCGCCTCAAAAACCGGCAGTCAGGAAGTTCCTTCCCGAGGCCAAACGCATGGTCTGGAACTGTGGCTGGACCAAATTAACCAAAATGGCATTACCTTGGCGGATGGCACGGTCGTTAAATTTCAAGCCGTCACTTATGATGATGAAAGCGCCAAAGAGCGGGTTCAATCGCTCTACACCACGCTGGTCGAACAGGATGGCGCCAACTTCTTGATCAGCCCCTACAGTAGCGGTCTCACCGACGCCGCGGCCGTCATTGCCGAAACCTACGGCACCACCATGATTACCACCGGCGCCGCTTCTGATGACACCTATAAAAAAGGTCTCACCTTAGTTTATCAGCTTTACACCCCCGCCAGTCGCTATCTAACAGGAGCTATTGACTTGTTGGCTAGCCTGAACCCCGACGCTAAAAAGATCGCTTTCGTTTACGAAAATGCTAAATTCTCCACCGATGTGGTCAGTGCGGCCCAGGAGTATGCTGAAAGTAAAGGGTACGAGGTTGTACTCAGTGAAGGCTATGACAGCGAAGCCACCGATTTTGCCCCTTTTATCAACAAAATAGCCGCGGCTGAACCGGATGCCGTTATGGGCGGCGGCCACTTCAATGACGGCAGTACCTTTGCCCGGCAGCTACACGAGAAGGAAACCTCTGTGGAATTTTTGGCTTTGTTGGTCGCCCCCCCGGAGTTGGACTTTGCCGAATTGGGCGACGCGGCGTTGGGCGTAGTTGGCCCCAGCCAATGGGAACCGCAAGCCAATTACACGCAAGAAGCTGCTGATGCCGCCGGAGTAGAGTGGTACGGACCTACAGTAGCTGATTTTGTTTCGGCGTATCAAGATAAATATGGTGAAGAACCGGGCTACCACGCCGCCGGCGGCTTTGCCTCCGGTCTGGTGTTGCAGCAGGCTATCGAAGCGGCCGGCTCGGTCGATCCGGACGCGGTTCGGGCGGCTCTCGATGGCACGAACATCATGACCTTCTACGGCAATGTTCAATTCAATACCACGCCTGAAGCGCACGGCTTGCAAGAAGCTCATGAGATGGTCTACGTCCAATGGCAAAAGGATGCCGATGGAAACTTGGTCAAACAGGTTGTCTGGCCGGTTGAAGGCCAATCTGCCGAACCAATCTATCCGCTAGCTCAAATTCCCTAACGTTTTATCGGGTGGCAGTCGCTCCGGTGGCTGCCACCTAATCTACCGATATTTTTGATTATCATCCCGTATCTTTTCAATGACCTGGAGAAACGTAGGACAAATTTAAGTTTGTCCTGCCTAAATAGTCACGTTTTGATAAGGTACATCATTTTCACCGAAAGGGGCAGAGGTACGGTCTTATGGAACAATTAATTGCTTCATTAGCCGATGGCTTGTTACTGGGTTTTGTTTACGGGCTGGCGGCTATGGGTCTGACGTTGATTTTTGGGGTGATGGATGTGATTAACTTAGCGCACGGTCCGATTATCGCCCTGGGTATGTTTGCGATGTTTTTTATATCCGGGGCGACGGGGATGGGGTTAAACCCTTACCTGGCCTTGGTCATCATTGCCATCTTGGGATTGCTATTTGGGGTTTGTATCTATTTTATCGCGGTGCATCGAGTACTGAACGCGCCGCACCTATCATCGCTGCTGTCGACGTTTTCGGTCAATATGATGATCATCGGCGTCGGTACGGCGATTTTGACGACGACGCCCCGAAATTTGGTTTTCTCGATTGGCAGTATCTCGCTGGGACCGGTCACGCTGCTGGGCACCCGGTTGGTTGCGGCGCTGATTGCGATTTTGGTCGCAGCCTTGTTGTATCTATTCCTCTACCGGACGCAGCCGGGGAAAGCCATTCGGGCTGTATCCAACAACCGCGCGGCCGCCGAGTTGATGGGTATCCCCTCAACGCAAACGCTGGCGCTCAGTTTTGGCATCGGTACGATGTTGGCGTCGATTGCCGGTGGGTTAATCGCCACCTTCTTTTCCTTTACCATTTTAGCCGGCGGGGTCTATGAACTGAAGAGTTTTGTGATCGTCGTTTTGGGCGGACTGGGGAATCCCACCGGCGCTTTGCTGGGGGGATTGATCCTGGGCGGCTTGGAAGGGATCGCCCCGGTTTTTATGCCTGTTAGTTGGGTGCCGGTTATCGAGTTTGTCCTATTTGTGGTCATTCTCATGGTGCGCCCGACAGGTCTGATGGGAGGAGGTCGCTAAGATGAGCAGCTCTAAACCGGCTCCGGTCGGTAAAGCTATAGACCGCGGCGGGTTTGACCTGTCAGCGTTCAAGCTGGGCGGCTGGAAATATCCGGCCTTCTGGCTGGCCATAGGGCTGATCTTGATCGGCGGGTTTATACCGGTCTTTACCGGCTCGAATAGTTGGCGGGAAACCATGTTCTTAATTTTGATGGCGGTGTCGCTCGCCTCCAGTCTGAATATTATCTTAGGCTATACCGGCTATGTGAGTTTTGGTCATATTGTTTTCTTCGGCTTGGGTGGGTATGTGGGGTTGTATCTCATCACTGCCCATGGGTGGTCGTTGTGGACGGCGGCGCTGATGGGTGGTTTGGCAGCGGGAACCTTGGCGTTGTTGTTGGGTAAGGCGATCCTGCATCTACGTGGGGCTTACTTCGCGCTGGCAACCATTGGCGTTAACGAAGCGGTTCGCACGTTTATCAATAACTTTGATCTGTTCGGCGGCGCGGTCGGCCTGGAAATAAATTTCCTGGTTTATAAAGATTATGGTGGGCCGGCCACTATGCAGTGGTTAACCTACTGGGCCGTCTTTGGTCTGACGTTATTCATTGTGGTTTTGAGTTACGGTATCAAATTTTCACGGTTTGGTCTGGGCTTACTGTCCATCCGTGAAGATGAAGATGCCGCGATGGTATTGGGGGTGCGGACGCCTTCGGCCAAGACGTGGGCTTACGTTCTGTCAGCCATTGTGCCGGGCATTTTGGGGGTGATCTTCTTCTTCCGCAACAGCAGCATCGCGCCGCAAGAGGCCTTCCGGCTGCATCGCTCGATTGAGCTGATTGTGATGGTTATGCTCGGCGGCCAGGGTACGGTGCTGGGGCCGCTGGTCGGGGCCACCACTTACGAGGCTCTGCGCAGCTTTTTGCTGACCAGCCCGCTGTTCAAGGATTTGCAGTTGGCCTTTGCCGGGCTGCTACTGCTGCTGATCGTCCTGTTTGTGCCAACCGGCATTGTCGGGTGGCTGCGCAGCCGCTATCGAAAATTATGGAGGGTACTAGAATGAGTCAGGACAATGGAGTTCTACTGCAACTCCGCAATGTCACCAAGGAGTTTGGCGGCTTGACGGCGGTGTCGGATGTGACGTTCGATCTGCCGCAAGGGCAGGTTCTGGGCCTAATCGGGCCGAACGGGGCCGGTAAAACCACGCTGTTCAACTGCATCAACGGCGTATTTCCGGTCACGAGAGGGCAAATCATCTTCCGAGGAGTCGATATGACCGGCTGGAAGCCGTATGATGTGGTCAGCCTGGGCCTGGCTCGAACGCATCAGATCGTCCGGCCCCTGCAAGAGTTAACCGTTCTGGAAAATGTGGTGGCCGGCTCTTGCTACGGCCACGAGCAGCGGTCGCTGAGCCAGGCCGAAGAAATTGCGCTCGAGGTGCTGGAATTTCTCCATCTGGCTGAACGGCGCGATCAACTGGCCGCCAGCTTGAACGTGGCCCAGAAGAAGCGGCTCGAAATGGCCCGGGCGCTGGCCGCTCGGCCCTACCTACTGCTGCTGGACGAGGTGTTGGCCGGGCTAAACCCGACCGAAATCGCCGAAATGGTGCAGGTGGTGCTCAGAATTAGGGAGCAAGGCGTTACCATTCTCATTATCGAGCACGTGATGCACGCCTTAATGAACGTGTCCGACCGGGTCATCGTCTTGGATCATGGCGAACTCATTGCCGAAGGCTTGCCCGGCGAGATTGTCAATGATCCCAAGGTGATCGAGGCTTACTTGGGCGATCCGGCCCTGGCCGAAAAGTTGATGAGTGGGGGATAGGAGCAGATCGATGACGACAAATGGTGCAGTTTTAGAAGTGAAAAATGTCTCGTCCGGCTATGGGGAAGTCCAGATTTTGTGGGACGTATCGCTCAACCTGGAGCGGGGAAAACTCACGTCGCTGGTGGGGGCCAACGGGGTCGGTAAAACCACGCTAATGCGTACGGTGGTCGGCTTGTTAAAGCCGTCGAAAGGGCAGGTGAACTTCAACGGTAGTGATATAACCCGGATATCGGCCCACGCTAAGGCGTCTCAAGGGTTAGTATTGGTGCCGGAAGGGCGGCAGCTTTTTACCGATATGACCGTTTTTGAGAATTTAGAAATGGGGGCGTTTACCGGTCGTGCCAAAGAAAACTACAAGCAAAATCTGGAACGCGTCTTCGAGATGTTTCCCCGGTTGAAGGAACGGCGCGATCAAAAATCGGGTACGATGTCCGGCGGCGAGCAGCAAATGCTGGCCGTGGCGCGTGGTTTGATGGCCCAGCCCGAAGTGTTGATGATCGATGAACTTTCGTTGGGTTTAGCGCCGTTTCTGGTGTTGGATTTATTTGAAATCCTACGCCGTCTCAAAGATGAAGGTTTGACCATGCTGCTGGTCGAACAAAACGTCCAGATGGCGCTGGCCGTCAGCGACTATGCCTACGTGCTCAACGAGGGCCAAGTGGAGTTGGAAGGCCCATCACGAGAGGTAGCCAAAAATGAAGATGTCCGCAAGGCCTATCTAGGTATCTAAGCAGCCGATTAATGAAGCGAGGAGATAAACGCTATGAAACATGAATATGTCAAAGATTGGATGAGTCGTGATGTGATCACCATCACTCCCGATGTAACACTGCCGGAGGCCCATCAGTTGATGACCGAAAATGACATCCGCCGCCTGCCGGTTGTCAAAGATGGCCGACTGGTGGGTATTGTAACCTTGGGCGATGTGCGCGAAGCCGAACCGTCCGGTGCGACATCGTTGAGCATCTGGGAGCTTAACTACGTAATCTCGCGGCTTACGGTGGAAAAGATTATGACGCCCGAACCCCGAGTCATCGTTCAGGATGCCACAATTAGAGAAGCTTCTAAGATGATGCTGGATTATAAAATCAGCGGGTTACCTGTTGTGGATGATGACGGCCGGCTGGTCGGCGTCATTACCGAGTCAGATATCTTCCGTATGGTGGTTGAAGATTGGCATTCCGATTAGTCGTTTGAAAATGGCCGCCTCATTTTTATTATAGTTAAAAGTCGGATATAATTTAATTATCCTTGACTTTAGGCTCTTAAGTCCACACCTTGCTCGGGTTGATATCTCGACATCCGGCTAACCACAGGCTGACTATGGATCACTTACACAAACCTAAACTACGAAACATCAGCGTCCAACGTACTATCTATCAAAATGAGCCGGTTTTTATCCTTCAAGACGGATTGAAACTCACTGAAGCGGCTATCGTTTTACCCCAGGCCCTCGGCCCCGTAGCTATGTTGTGTGATGGGCGGCATACCCTCTCAGATATCGAGCGCAGTTTAGAGAGTCGGTATGGCCTGCAAGTCACTCAATCTGTCCTTGAGAATCTGTTGGAGCAGTTCGATCAAGCCCTGCTCTTAGAAGGTGAAACATACGATAAAGCCAAATTAGCTGCGGTAGAAACCTATCGGTCGGCTCCGCATCGGCAGCCCGCTTTGGCAGGAGGGTCATATCCTGCTCAGGCCGGAGCCTTGCGGCAGATGTTAAAGAAATACGTCGAAAAAGCCGGTTCGGTTGCCTCGGCTGCCGCCGACAGCCGGGCGATCATCAGCCCTCACATCGACTACCATCGAGGGGGACCTGTCTATGCTAAAGTCTGGACCAGCGCTGCCGAGGCCGTTCGCCAGGCGGAGTTGGTCATTATTATCGGTACCGACCACAACGGTAGCTACGGTACCATTACCCTAACACCTCAAAATTACGCATCGCCATTGGGCGTACTACCAACCGCCACGGATTTGGTCGATCATCTGGCCGACGTCATTGGCCCCGAACGCGCTTTTAGCGATGAGCTTCACCATCGAGGCGAACATTCTATTGAGTTGGATATTGTTTGGCTGCAATATTTGCGTGAGGGCAAGCCGTGTCCGGTTCTGCCCATCTTAACCGGGTCATTTCGGCATTTTATGCTTGATGAAGCCGACATCACCGAGGACGCCACTATCAAAGCCTTTGTGGCCGCTCTGCGTGAAATTATCGCCAGCCGGCGAACCTTGATCGTCGCTTCAGGTGATTTGGCCCATATGGGGCCGGCGTTCGATGGCTCGCCGATCGATACAGTCGGCTACGAAAAGATGAAAATTGACGATCAGGCGTTGATGAACAATTTGTGTTTAGGCAGCGCCGACGCTTTCTTTGACTTTATGAAAGCCGGTCAATTCGAGCGGAACGTGTGCGGCCTATCTCCCTTTTACTTTACACTAAGTGCATTGCAGCAAACAAAGGGGCAAACTATCTCGTATGATCTTTGCCCGGCCGATCATAACAATCGTTCGTTCGTCTCGGTGTGCGGTTTGGTGTGGCAGTAAGTTTCGGCGTTAGACCCATGTCGAAACAAAAAAAACGCCGTTTTTATCCGGCCTCACCGCCGAAACAACCAGCCGTCAGTCGTACGCTTATTTTTTGCAAACCGTATAAAGTGCTCAGTTCCTTTACAGACCCGGAAGGGCGATCCACCGTTGGCGATTTTGTAGATGTTCCTGATGTTTACGCTGCCGGACGCTTGGATTATGACAGTGAAGGATTGCTGTTGCTTACTTCAGATGGTAAGCTGGCTCATCGCATTACTCATCCCAGGTATAAACTTCCCAAAGTATATCTGGTTCAAGTTGAGCGTATTCCCAATGAGGCAGCGTTGGATCAACTACGAGCCGGGGTACTGGTCCAAGGTCAGCTCACCCGGCCGGCTCAAGTTGAGCGACTTGAATCTGAACCGGAACTGTTTCCGCGATCAGAACCGATTCGCTACCGCCAACAAGTGCCAACGGATTGGCTTAAAATCGTTATCGCTGAGGGTCGTAAGCGACAGGTCAGGCGTATGACTGCTGCGGTCGGTCATCCTACGCTGCGCCTGATCCGCATTGCCATCGGGCCGATTGAATTGGGTGACCTACAACCCGGCCACTGGCGAGACTTGACCAAGTTTGAACTGGATAAGTTAAAAACCCATCTTCAACTGACAGTTTAATAAGTTCAGTCAATTAGTTTCTAATCAAAAGGTGGTTATCCCCTTTGCAGGTAAGTAAGTTTTAGTCACAGCGACTTAACATCATTAAATTGTATGATCAAGCAGGACACAACTCCTATAGCTTTTTTGTCTCAAGCTATCTATAATATTCTTAAAGTCTATGTCTCTATTATGAGCAATGCGTTTATTTAACATCATAAAATAAATTTAGTTTAGGAGATGGATTGTGATGCCTCGTCAAAAAGAATCGCATGGGTTGGTGGAAATTGATGGAATGGTTTTAGACATGGATAAAACCACCCTGCGCAAAAATGAAACAGAAATTCATCTGACTCCAAAAGAAACAAAACTGATGGCTCTGCTGATGAGAAATGTCGGTAAGGTAGTCAGCCGGAGTGATTTGATGCAGGAAGTTTGGAATACGGAGTATTTGGGCGATACCAGAACACTAGATGTTCACATTTGTTGGCTGCGCCAAAAAATAGAAGATAATCCACGCATTCCGGAAATGATCTTGACTCGACGTGGACAAGGGTACGAACTACGCATTTAGCCTTGGTTTTACTCTTTTGAGCAAAAGACCTCATCAATTTCGAGGTCTTTTAAATTCCCATTTGGCCACTTTAGAATCAACAAAAGTGTTTACGGTTTTGGTGAAGCGCTAATCCTCGTATTGGTGCAGATACGCTAAGGCTTGGTTATGATTGGCGCTCATGACAACCCGCAGCAATCGGCCTTGGCTTACTTCCGGAACACTGATGACTTTGATGTAGTCAGAAAGATCGCTGTATTGAGGCAGAAGTGAAGCCAATTGATTGGGGGCCTGGTCGAAAAACGCTTTGTTGAAAACGGTTTCAGCATTTTCCGGAAAAAGCGCGAGCGGATATATGTTGGTTTCGACCAAATCCTGAAAAAAATGAGTGCCATAAGATAATTCGGGGTCGGCTCCGTTACGGGGGATGGCGATTTCAATCAGCATGCTGGTGTTATAGATATCGGCGTAAGATATTTTTACCCCAAGATCAGCATTAGAACTGCCCCAGCGGCCTGGCCCCATAAGGATGAAGTCCGCACCCTCAAGTTGCTTATTAAGGCGGCTAACGATCCGGGCCAGGTCAAGGCGTAGGCTGTTATCGTGGGTTTGAATGTAGCGTTCCGGGTCAATATAGACGATATATTTGATCCGATCGACAATACCCTGCGGAACAATACGGTTTGAGGTAAACACTTGGTCTTGTTTGGGTATATTCTGGGGCACGACAATATTGGGGTCCCAATCCCGGTTGCTCAACGGACGGCACTGCAACAGGTAGATCTTGAAACTGGGTTTGGGATACCCTGGGATGAGTTCCACCGTAAATTCAATGTCCACCGGACGTCCGTAGTGACGCTCAAGTTTCTTTAAGATCGTTTTCATTATCTTCGCAAAATCGGTATTTTTGAGCAGGTTGTCAAACGTCAAGACAAGATCCTCGGGCGGGATCTGGCTGCCGAGCGAGAAAACCGGTTTAACATAATCTCCCTCATCGACCGAAGCGATATATTGATATCCGGGAAAATCACAGGTCAACACCTCAGAAACGGGAACAGATTTTACTTCCCCTTCCTCTAAATCGATCACATCGATAAATTGTTGCGAATACCGGATAATATCTCTGGCCGTTTTCTCCGGCCTGATCAAGGGATGGCTTAGGCCAATCATCCGTGGATAATCACGCGATACCCGGTCAACGGCCCGCGTGCCCAGCCCCAAGACGATTCGTAGAAAGCCGTCCTCGCGTTTGAGTTTGTTGTTCCAGATGAAAGGATTACGGCTGAACCCGACGCCGGCAATGTACGGGAAAAAATATTTACCGTACCGTTTGCCTTGAACTTTTTGAATAAGAATGGCCATTCGTTCATCATAATCATCGAGACCGTGAATTTGCCGGTAAAACAGCGCGTCGGGCGTGAGTACACTGGCATAGATTTTGATCACTGCGTCGACCAGTGCAGCCAAATTTTCTTCGATCGTCCCTTGGTTCGATAAAAAATAGCTTTCATATTTGCCGGCAAAGGAACTGCCAAAGTTATCCTCTAGCAGACTTGATGAGCGTACAATAATTGGAACGTTGCCAATATCCTCTAGTAACTCGCGCAGTTTGTCGGTAATATCCTTAGGAAATTTGCCTGTTAGATACGCCTCTAAAATACGCGGATATTCTCGCTCGATCTCCTCACGTGTTAGATATTTCTGGCTGGAAAATTGTTCGAAATTGTTGACATCTTTGAAGTTGTAGTAGACGTCACTTCCCAGAAAATGCGTTTCGGGCAAACCAATGTAACTGCTTAAGTCGATTTCGTCATCCGGTTCCGGTCGATCGAGGATGTTGTAGGCCAGCAGCATGCCCGCCGCCTTACCACCAATTTTACCCCGGCCAATACGATGCGCTCGAATTTCACGTAAATCGAAAATGGTGATAAATTTGCGGGCGACGTGAATAAAGGCTAGCTGGTCGCTGACCAGCCCTTTAATTAATACCACGACGATTGACATCAAATGATGTTTTATATTTTCGTATAGCTCAGGTGGGTAGGCCGCGTATTTCTCCGCTTGAGCAAAAAGCAGATTCCAAGGCGTCAACTCAGGATTGATGGTCAGTAAGACCTTTCGGGGCTGGCCGTTGCGATTTTCGTTAACCGCGCTTTCGACAATTTCTTCAAAAAGGGCTTGCGGTAGATTATAGGCAAAATAAAAGTCGGTCAGATTATCTCTCACCCGAGCCAGACGTCTTTTCCAAATCTCTTCCGGTTCCTGGAATAAAGGTTCGGTTAACCCCTCTAATTTTTGAGATTCAATGGCTTTTAGCTCAACTTCTTCCTCGAAAATATTAGGCGCAATAATCCCTCTTACAAAGATTTCTTGCCGCATGCGCTGCCGAATTTTTTCTGAGAGGATGGGATAGCTGTTGAGGGCCAATCTAAGATTTAAAATTTTTGAATGGATGGTTCGGTTGAACATCATAGTTCCTATTTTTACCACACGGTCGGCGACGCAAAAATTGATTGCTGTAAATTATGGTTGGTCTTTGAGGAGAGTAACAACTGGCGTTAACAAAGGTATGATAGGCGAGTTTATCAACGTAGTCAATTTATTCGGGGAGGACAAAAAAGTCCGGCGTTGACCGGACATTACCGATTATTGGGGGTTAATTTGAAAAGGCCAGATTGCTCTGAGCGTCAATCAGATCCTTTAGTTTCGGATTTAGTTTCGGATTTGGTTTCGGATTTGGTCTCAGTTTGAGATTCAGTTTTACTCTCTACTTTTTCCTTCTTGGCGCCCTTGCCGTTGGTTCCGTTCTTGTGATCGCGACTATCGTTGATATAGAAGCCGGTTCCTTTGAAAACGATAGCCGGGCTGGAAATTAATCGCTGGATCTGGCAGCCCTCTTGATTATTGGGGCAGTTTTCATAGGTATTTAGAGGGGCATCATTAAAGCCTTGTCGTTTCTCAAAGTTGACACCGCAGTTTGAGCAGGCATATTCATAAATCGGCATGGGTCTGTCTCCAAGCTATACCAGGAATGGTTTGTCTTTTTTGGCGATAGTATACACTACAACTGTTAGAATTATATTGGAAGTATAAACGCTTTTTATAAAAGTGGCAATCACTCTGTGCTTTATTGTTAGAAAATGCACAATAATCGAGATCCTCATTTAGGAGACCGGCACTTTAGTTCAGTAAGTGCCGGCCTCCTGATTTAGGACAGTAGATGCTCTACTTTGGCGATTATCTCGGCCATAACCTCGGCCAGGTGACCCTCAGCAATGGCTCCGGCGGCTGAAGGATGTCCTCCGCCGCCGTAACCAAAGGCGATTTGATTGATGGTAACGGTCCCGTCGCTGCGCAAGCTGATTTTGACGCGTTCTTGCGGCAGCTCCATACAATAAATCGTTACCCGCACGCCGCCAATCAACTGCCCCAAGCTGGCGACGCCATCCAATTCGGATGTTTTGACATCGAACTGCTTAAGCGTATTTTGCGATACGCCATAATAGGCAATTTGCCCATTGGCCGCTGTGCGAATCGAGGCCATAATATGGCCTTTGAGCTGAATGGTTTCCAGTAGGTTTTGCTCGTAAATTTGACGGTAGATATACATCGGGTCGGCGCCGGCGACTAATAATTCAGCCGTAATCCGGTGGGTACGCGGGCTGGTTTTGGGAAAGCGGAAGCTGCCGGTATCGGTGACGATAGCCGCATAGAGAGACTGGGCGATATTGTTGGACAGCGAACCGCCCATCGCCATAATCAGGTCATAGATCAATTCGCCGGTGGCCGAAGCCTCGGTATCGACCACAGCCACATCCACAAAATCGGTGGCATCAGGATGATGGTCGATGCAGAGTTTAATCGCTTCGGCCTGGGCCAAAGCTTTGCCAACCGCACCCAACCGCTCCCAACCGCCGGAGGCGTCAAGGACAATGACGACTTCGGCTTTTTTTATAATGCGGCTGTGTCGCTTTTCAGAATACTGCTGAATTCTCTGTTTCCGATCGAGAAAGCGGTAGTTGGCAGCTACTGGGTCTGTGTTGATGATGTTCACTGTCTTGCCCAGACTCCTCAACTGCTCCGCCAACGCTAGTTCGGAGCCTAAAGCATCGCAGTCGGGGTTGATGTGAGATGATAATACAAATCGCTCATTGTTTTCGATGATGGAGATGATTTTTTGCCACAAAATAGAGTCCATTTTATTTCACTAATTCCGCAATTTGTTCAGCCCAGGCCAACATCTGCTCGTCGGTGTACCAGCCGCCGCTCAACTGTAATCCCAAGGGCAAGCCGTTTTCGCCAAAACCCGACGGTAGGTTGAGCGCAGGCAGTCCGGCAAAAGTCCAAGGTAGATTCATGACCGGGTCGCCGGTGCCGTCAAGGCCGGCCGGAGCCGTACCGACCGCCGCCGGTGAGATCCACAGATCGATGTTATGCTCGGTCATAAGCGTTTGCAAATTATCGCGCAGATTTTCCCGGCTGGTCCGAGCGGCCTCGATCAGTGTGGGCGAAACATTTTGCCCGCGTTTGATCAGGTCGGCGGTCTTGGGCCGGTAGCGATCACCAAACTGGCCGAACCAGTCTTGGTGAACAACCGCAGCTTCGGCGGCCATTAAGGCCATATGCGCTTCGTAAATTTGGTCAAAGTCCGGCATAACGGCCATAGATTGCACAGTGAAACCGGCTTGCGTCAGCTTAGACGCCGTTTTCTGAAAATGGGCCAGGCCTTCAGTCCCTACTCGATCAAGATAAGGCCCTGTCGGAATGCCCAACCGGGGACGTTCGTCGGTGGGAGCGACGACTTGCCAATCAGCGCACAGAATGCTGGCAGCCAGAGCCGCCCCGGCCACATCTTGAGTAAATACCCCCACATGATCCAGCGTGGGCGAGAGGGGGATGACTCCGGCCGTTGAAATTCGGCCTGAAGTCGGTTTGAAGCCCACGACCCCACAGAAGGAAGCCGGCCTGACCACCGAGCCGACGGTTTGGGTGCCCAACGTCAACGGGCATAAATGCGCCGCCACGGCTGCCGCCGACCCGCTGCTGGAGCCGCCGGGCGTATGCTCCAGATTGTGGGGATTACGGGTTGCCCCCGGAGCAAAGTAGGCAAATTCGGTGGTCACGGTTTTGCCTAAAACAAGCGCTCCCATCTGTTTAAGCCGGGTTACGCTTTCAGCCTCTGGGCCGGTCAAGCTGTCGGCCGGCAACTTCGAGCCGGCTTGGGTCTTGAAGCCGTTGACGTGAAAAATATCCTTAACCCCAATCGGAACGCCATACAGCGGCGGGCGGGCGGACGGCTCGGGGTATTGCGCTTCAAGGGCAGCGGCCTCTTGTCGCAGGCGATCAAATCGATTTTCCTCCGGCAAAAAGGCCTGAACCGGCTCATTTTTTTCGTCAAAATACGCTTCCAGGCGAGCTAGATAATCGGTCAGAGTGAGATTTCCGGATCTTAATGATTGAGCTAAGGACGCTAACTGCGTTTCAAAGCTAGGTGACATGATTTACTCCTTCATTCATTTAAAGTGATGCAATATCGTTAAGTATAGCAAAATTGACCAGTCTGGCTATAATGACTATCATATCACACAAATTTCCCTCTTATCGGTCGGCGGTAAATATTATTTTGGAGGATGGTTATGAGTGAAACTCGTTCAGGAACAGGGCGATTGAGAACGCTTCAAGGAGGCGATGGGCCTCGACGCAAAGGTACCGATGATTTGGTCGCGCCTGGCGATCCATTGTCTTCAAACCAGGATGAGTCGACAGGTTTGAGGCATGTTTTTGAAGAGCCGCGTTCCATAGAGGAAACCCGTATTCCTCAATCTTTTATTGCTGATCTGGCTCTGAAGACGCTTTACTTTAGTGGAACGATGCCGGCCGGTCAAATAGCGCAAATGATGCGCCTTCATTTTAACGGGGTCGTAGAACCCATTCTTCGATCGTTAAAGACGCAGCAGCTAGTAGAAGTGATCGGCGGCAGCAGCCTCAATTCGGCCTCATACCAATATTCTATCACCAGTAAAGGGGGCGAACGGGCCAGAGAACTCATTGCTCGAAATCGCTATATGGGGCCATGCCCGATCTCGTTGCGGCACTATGTTGAAGCAGTTGAGCTTCAGGCTAGCCGGCGGGTGCTGGTCAAAGAAGCCGAAGTTCGAAAAGCTATGAAAGGTTTGATTTTGGCTGAAGACATTTTTCAGCGCATCGGCCCGGCGGTCAACTCGAACGAGTCGGTTTTTATCTACGGCCCGCCCGGTAACGGTAAAACCAGTATTGCCAAAGCCATCGGCCTTGATCTACTGCCGGGCAATATTATGATTCCCCATGCCATTTATGAAGACGGCCAAATTATTAAAGTCTACGATCCGGAGTCTCACCGGCCGATTAATACTATTGAGGAACA
Source organism: Anaerolineales bacterium (assembly GCA_020634855.1). Classification (GTDB taxonomy): domain Bacteria; phylum Chloroflexota; class Anaerolineae; order 4572-78; family J111; genus JAGRBY01. The sequence continues at coordinate 300,982 of JACKAU010000006.1, read as the reverse complement.
GTTGGCCGAAGCAAACAATTTGGACAAACGTTGGGTGCGTAGCTATCCGCCCATTGTCATTACCGGCGGCGAGTTGACGCTATCGGATCTGGATTTGGCCTGGAGTGATACCAACCGCTATTATGAGGCCCCGCTTCAGTTGAAAGCTAACGGCGGGGTGTTGGTCATCGATGACTTTGGCCGGCAGCGGATGGAACCCACCGACCTGCTGAACCGGTGGATTGTGCCGCTGGAGGAAAAGATCGACTATCTGACTTTCCACACCGGTAAAAAGTTTCCGATCCCCTTCAAAACACTACTGGTTTTTTCCACCAACTTAGAACCACGCTCGTTGGTGGATGAGGCGTTTCTACGGCGGATTAGTCATAAACTACGAGTCGATGACCCCTCAAAAGAACAGTTCTTTGATATATTCTTATCGGCTTGTAAAGTCTACGGGGTAGAATTTAATCGGGATGCCTTTAACTACCTCATGAAAAAACATTACACCGATATCAACCGGCCATTAAGGGCTTGTCATCCTCGGGACCTGCTCAAACAAATGGCTAGCTTTGCTACATATCGCGACGACCCCATGATTATGACCAAAGAGTTGATCGATCTGGCGGCCACTTCGTACTTTGAGTTTTTGGATTAGGTTGTGCGAAAAAGTGAGAAGTGCAGATTATTAAGACCGGGGAGGATGGTCATAATAACCTGCACTTGAGGGACAATCTAATTTAAATTACTAATTTAAATTAATCTACCGGTGATTGTTAGAATGGTGGCTGTATTTTATTCTTAATGCCTCAACCACTTCGGCCGGCGCTAACTCGGTGATGGGACCGTTGTTTTTCGCAATATCCTTAAGCATAGAAGAACTCAGAAATGTATATTGCTGGCTTGGCATAAAACAAATGGTCTCAACGCCGGTATCAAGCGTTCTGTTCATTAGCGATAACTGCAATTCCCACTCAAAGTCAGAGGCCACTCTTAAGCCCCGCACAATCACCGAAGCGTCGTAGGCTTTAGCAAATTCTACCGTTAAGTTTGAGTAAGGTTCCACCCGAATATTGGGTATATGAGCCAGAGCCAGTTTGGTCAAATCTAATCTTTCCTCAACGGAAAAAAGCGTGTTTTTTTGCGGGCGGCTATAAACGCCCACAATCAACTCATCAAATACATTGGCGGCTCTAGTAGCTATATCCACATGTCCATATGTGATCGGATCAAAACTGGCTGGAAAGATAGCTCTGGTCACTTTAATTCCCTGTATCGAAAGGATTTGGTCAAAACCTAGGCTTTAGGTTGGCTGCTGGTCCACATTTTGATCATCTGCTCTTGAGCTTCCTGGATTTTTTTAGCAGACTCTTGCCAGCTTTCAAAAGCTTTAATACCTTCAAGGTCAAATGATTCGCCAAATTTGGATATGTCGGCTTTTTTCATCATTTCGAACCAGCTGTCCCATAATTGTTGTTGGGTGCCGGTCCACTGTTCAAGCATACCCTGCGTTTGGTCGGCCCATTTAACGAATTCCTGCGGAACATTCTGCTGTGAACTCAGGGTACCGGTCCACTTTTTCATCCATTCCGATTGGGTTGCCAAGGTGCTATTAACGGTATTTTCCCAGGTCTCGAGGGTTTTTTGCCAAATTTCGTTATTCTGAAAAGGCTGTCCACCTTTTTGGACAACTTGAAGCCAGCTATCCCACATTTGTTTCTGGGTATCGGTCCAGGATTTAAACATTTCTTGAGATTGTTTGGTCCAGTCCATCATGAGTATTACTCTCCCTTTCTACAGTTAAGAGGTTATATCGATTGATTTTGATTAAGTTACGTTTAATAGTGCTGGGAGACTTCCTAAAATTATTTTTTTGCGTAGGAGGCCGGAGGAAGTCTCCCAGCTAGAACCGCTCAGAGCTCAATGATAAGATAAGGAGGCTAACAATGAACTCAAGGTCTAACTCAGGTAAAGTTTTTAGCGCTTTAAACATGTTGGAGATAGAAGGTGGAGACAGAGGTGTAAGTGTAAGTGTAAGTGGAGTAGAAGTATGATGTGTAAGGTCGAGCCAAGTACGAATGGGTCTCGATGTTTGGTATTGCTACAAGCGGCTCACTTTAACTGCCGGTATTATCGGCAGCCAAATATTCAATTGTTAAGTCAATTAATTTTCTTAAGAGGGGCCTAACGCCCCTCTTTTTGAATATTCAATTATTTATTTAGCGGGCGTAAAAAATTCCGCTACTCGTTCGGAGTTGGCTTTAGCCTGAGCTTGAAAGCGTTCTACTGCTTCAAACAGGAATTGCTGTTCACCCGCATTCAACCCTTCGGCTTTTTGGTAGTGCGCTTCAAACATTTGGCCGAACTGCTCGCGCAGAGCCAGCGATTGATCCATGCTTTGTTGGTAGACACCCGTCACAAAGTCGGCGTAAACTTTGGCGTAGTTTTGATACAGATCGAGATTGGTTTGCGTCAAGTTTTGCAGAGCATTGAGATACGAGACACTGTTTGCGCCGTAGTTATTAACGGCTTCGACCACGTTATTCGCGGCGGCTTTGGCCCCTTCGCTGGCCTGAGCGGCCATGTCGACGAATGCTTCAGCGGCGATGTTGCCGTTTCCATTTTTAGCTTTTGTAGCTGCTGCCATTGTAGTAAATCTCCCTGATTTCTACTAAAGGTTTAATTGAAAAAATTTATTTTATCATCTCCGGAGATGTAGATAGCGTTGCTAAGATTCCCCAATTCGGATAACTTTTTTCCAAGGCTTTAACCCGGTCAGATAACTGATTGACCTGATCTTGAAGTTCACTCACTTTATCATCGAGTTGATCGTTATCGGAGTCATCGTTGTTATTTAACGGAAACTGCCAGGCCCGGAATATCTTATCACGGGTTTCGTCAATCTGATCTCGGAAAGCTTTTGATTGTTTAATTCCTTGTTCCATGGCGCTAAACATCACATTGGTGTAACTGGAAGCAAAATGCTCCCATAACTTAAAGCTTTCTTGCATCATTTTTTCCTGGCTAATCCCTTCTCCCTTTTTCGATAACGAATCGATAGTCAATTGGGTTAGGTGTCGTTGCATAAACGACGCCGCTTCAGCAAAATCAGTAAACCGATTTTCTTCCTCGCCCTGCACGTGGCGAATGTGCCCGCGCCAACGGACGTGCGGTTCTTGCTGAGCGTCTTCCCAAAGCTCTTGGGTAAATCGTAATACGAATGAAGCAATGTTACGATCATTTGACATAGCATTTACTTTCCATTTTCAGAAGTATCATAACATGATGCAGTTACAAATGGGTTACACTTGAGATACAAAAAACGTTATTTTTGACCAATACCAGTAATTTGCTGGAATAATTTTTGCGTTTCCGGCAGCGGACTAATACCTAACTCTCTCTCAAGGGCCTCCTCACACTGTTGGTAAGTACGGATGGCCATCGGGCGATTGCCCTGAGCCAAATACGCCCGCATTTGGGTGCGATAGGCGTCTTCCCAAATGGGGTCAATGCTCAACACTCGCTGGGTTAACCGAATGCTTTCCAGCGGGCTAACATCCACCACCAAGTCGGCCAGGATAGTCATCATCCCTAAAGCTAGAATCTGCAGGCGCTCTCGCTCGGCGCTGCTCCAATCTTCGTAACGCCGCTCCGGTAAATAGTCGCCCTGGTATAAAGCCAGGGCGTTTTGATAATACTGCGTGGCGGCTTGTATATTATTTTCTGCTATCGCCTGGTTGCCCGCAATAACGGATTTCTCGAAGCTGTCACTGTCAATCCAGATCGAGTCCATATTAAGGCTGTAGGTTAGATCGTGTCGTTGGACAAAGCGAGGGTCGCTGCGGGGTTTGCGTTTAGGCTCAAGGACTTTGTTTAAGGCGTGGAGCGCCACCTTGAAATTTTGGTTGCCTATATCGGTATCAACCTCCGGCCATAGGTAATCGATGATTTGCTCTTTATGCATTCGAGCCGTTTGCTGGCGCATCGTTACCAAAAATTGGAATAGATGCAGCGATTTCTCGCGCTTCCACTCCGCCGACTCGACTTCAACGCCGTCGCGCCAGACTCGAAAGCCAGATAGCGTTTGAACATACAGTTCATAATTTGTGTCTGTTGTTGCAAAGATAGGTGTTATTTGTTGTTGTTCTGTAGTTTCTGCCACGATTCTTTGTCCACAGATTACAGGATCGACCTCATTCTCTCCCTCAGTCACTTCATTGTAAAGAGTTTAACTGTTACAGCAAATTTATCTACGTCTAATACCTCTAACCGATTTTTTCTCGACTTCATTGAGCATCAAATGCTTTTATGCTAGAATAATAGCGTAACCCAATAATCGACCCTGTCAAGACCAACTTTCTGACCTGATACCTTTATGACCATTAACAAGCCGCCCGAAATTTCAGACCGCGAATGGGCTCAAACGCCCTCGGTTGTCAGAGCCTTGCTGGCCCAATCCCTGGAGCGCATCAAACTCATCGAACACCATTTGCCTGAGGCAGCCGCTGCAAATGCGGGTAGGCAAAATCCTGCCGTCTCCATTGAAGATGAGTCGGGCGCGACGGTGGCTCTGCCCGATGACAATCCCGAGGCAGAGGCTACTATTCATTCGCTAGATCGGTCACCGATTGAAGACGATGGGGCCACAGTCGCTCTGTCATCTGAACAACCGCTGATGGGGAGTGAAGGCGCGACCGTCGCCCTGCCGGCCGAGCCATCGGCAGATGACACTGAAGGCGCCACGGTCGCCCTGCCATCCGATCAGCCGCCGGCCAACAGCGAGGGCGCGACCGTCGCTCTACCATCAGCTGACGATGGCGCGACAAGGGCGGCCTCGTTTGGCGATACATTTCCCATAAGCGAAGAAGCGACCTTTCTTTCCCCCTCTAAACAAGCGGATGACGATCACCATCTAAGCACCTATGATTTGCGGGCCAATCCGAATGACCAGCAAAACCGCCCGCCTCACCCGCCCCATGATCTTGGTTCTGCGCCTACCTGGGGCAAGATCACCCAACCGGTAACCCTTTCCCTGTTTGACGAGATCAACCAGCCGGGTGAGCATCGCGAAATCATTCTCCAAGAGCGCTACCAACTCCGGCAAATATTGGGTAAAGGCGGCTTTGGCGCAGCCTATCTGGCCGAAGACCTCAAACTGAAACGGGGCTGCGTGGTTAAACAGATGCTGAGTCCGCAGCATATCTCGCCCCGTGAACTGGACAAGAAGCGGCTCGATTTCGAGCGCGAGGCCGGCCTGCTGGTTCACCTCAACCAACCCGGTCACCCCAACATCCCGGAAATCTTCGACTATTTCTCCAACGAAAACGGCAGCTACCTGGTAATGAAATATATCCAGGGGCAAAGCCTCCAGGAAGCGCTCAAGTCACCGGCCGACCCCATCCACTGGCGCGAGGCGGTACGATACATGATCGATGTGTGCAGCGCCCTCAACTACATGCACACCCAAGGCGAACAGCCGGTCATGCATCGCGACATCAAGCCGGGCAACATCCTGCTGGGCGATGATGGCCGCATCTGGCTGGTTGATTTCGGCCTGGCTAAAACCAAACCGGTCGACGCCGCCGCTGATCCGGAAGAAGTGAAATCGGCCGGCAGCGCCGGCTACACTCCCTTTGAGCAGTGGTTAGGCCAGGCCGTGCCCGCTTCCGATATCTACGCTGTGGGCGTTACCCTACACCATTTAGTAACCGGAGTTAGCCCTCTGGAAGCCTTTCGAGAAGACGGCGAGGTCAAAGTCAACATCGTCAAACTACAAGACCTCCACAGCCGTCTCGACCCCATCCGCAAGATCAATCGCGACCTTCCGCGCGAATTGGACGAGATCATTGCCGTCGCGACCACCGCCGAACCGGAGCAGCGCCCAACCGCGCTCCAACTTCAGCAGCAGTTAGAGGTGCTTCTTGCCGGCGCAAAAGATGCGGCCTTGTTCACCTTCAAAAATGGTCAATCGGCCCACACCGTCGGTGAATTGGTCGATCTGTGCGAGCAGAATCGAGTGGAAGCGCAAGGCTACCTCTATCGCGGCGACTTCGAGCGTTGGTTCACCCTCATCAATCGCAACGATCTCGCCGCCGCTGCCACAGCGGCCGTCAAACACGGCGAGCAAAAAGGAAAAGACGGCCTGGAGAAATTTCTCAAACTCATCATGCCCAACCTGTTTTGGCGGCGGTTGGGCCGGGCCAGTCTACGGGTAACCAAAGCAGCCACGCTTTTTGTGCTTATCGCGGCCCTGGTTATTTTGGCTTTGACGATTAGTGGCACCCTGGCCGCCAGTTGGCTGTTGCAACAGACCATCGCCAATCGTGATTGGAATTATTACGCGCTCGATCTGGATGAAGACAACCTCTTCAGTGAAGCGGCGCTGACCAACAGCGCCCAGACCTTGACCAAAGCCTACGTCAGCGACATTCAAGTTGCGCCCCAAACGCCCGATCAACTGGCCGTTCAGACGAATCTGAGCGACGCATGGGGGCTGGATATACCGGTCACCCTTACCTTGGTCGATAACAACCCTCATGTTGAATTGACTACCGCCAACGGCCTCTCGCTAGGTTGGGTGGGCCGCACCCTGGCCGGCGGCATCAATGCCGGTATTGAAAAAGCGCTGACCAAAGCGCCGATCGAGATCACCTCCCTGACCGTCACCGACGGCGCGGTTGTAGTGGATGTCGTGAAGAGCCGGCGCGTAGCCTGGAATCCGCCTACCCCTGATCCCGTTCTTGTGCCAACCCGTACCCCCATTCCCAGCCCCACCCCGACGCCACCCGGATCGGCCCTGCTGGCTATTTTTAACGAATTAGACCAAGCGGTTATCCTGGAAATCGATGGCCAAAGCTGGCCCATCCCGGCCCACGATACCAAAGTGATCGAACAAGCGCCGGGCAGTTACCGCTACATCTTGCGCTACGCAGTTAACGGGCAGACCGCCGCCGAAGGCTATCGCGACTGGACGTACAAAGCCTATCGCTGGCGGATCACCACGGACGGCAGTTTTATCGAATAGGGGCTAACCAATGCGCCTATTACGTCGTGCGTATCTGATTGTGATACGGAATACGCACGACGCACTACGTTTGGGTTAATTTAATTCTTGAATTTGCCTTAACCCTGATCCAATAAATGTTTATCTGACCTGACCATGAACCTGATGACCAAACCCCTTCAATCGATAACCTTCGCCCTAGCTGCCGGTGCCGGCCTGGTATTCTTAGTTTTGACGATGATGACCGTCCAGGCCGCCGAGTCGAAACCCTCTGATCCACCGCGTTTTTCGGGTAAACCGGCTCCCGCTCTAGCCCCGACCCTACAACAAAGCTTGACCTGCTTCGCCCGCGTGTCGGACGGCCTCACCGACAGCCCCGTTTACACCTCGGTTCAGTCCGCCATCGAGGCCGTGACGGCCACCAGTAACACGGTCAAAGTGGCCGGCTATTGCAACGAGACAGTCGAAACCATTACCGATTTTTATCAAATCGCCTTCATCAGCCAATCGTTGACCCTGCGCGGTGGGTACAGTACCACCAACTGGGCCGTATCCGATCCCGTGGCCGCCCCCACGATTTTTGATGCCTTGTCTATCGACCGGGTTATGGTGATTTCCGGTACTAGCGGCGTTCGCGTCGAAAATTTGACGATGATCAACGGCTACAATTCCGATTTTCCGGGCGGCGGGCTGTACGTGGTCGCCGCCGATGCCGTCATCAGCAACACCCAGGTTTACAGCAGCCGGGCTTTGTACGGCGGCGGCATTCTGGTTGAAAGCGGCCAGTTGACCCTGTCAGGCGTGGAACTGCGCGGCAATACGACCTCTAATGAAGGCGGGGCGATTTACAATGCCGGCCAGTTGACCATAACGGATAATAGCCTCATCCATAATAACTCAGCCGGATTAGGCGGGGGTATCGTCAACGAGGGCGAACTCGTGTTGGAATACAGCACCGTCGGCACCAACACGGCGACGGCCGACGGCGGCGGTATCGCCAATTTGAGCCTGGCCGTCTTGACCATGACCAACAGCACCGTCAGCCACAACCAGGCCGGTGACGCGGGCGGCGGGATTGCCAACAACGGAAACGGCTACCTGCTTAACAGTACTCTCAGTACCAACCAGGCGGTAAACGCCGGGGGCGGACTTTTTGAGAATGGGCCAGCCGGTACGCTGAAATTTACCACCGTCGCCAGCAATACTGCTGAGGTCGGGGCCGGCCTGTACCTTGATACGGGTAGCCTCAATTTGAGCAACAGCTTGATTGCCAACAACCAGGGCAGCAATAATTGCAGCGGCTCGATGACCTCCCAAGGCCATAATCTGGCCGACGACAGCAGTTGCAGCCTGACCAATACTGGCGATGTGGTCGTCGCCACGCCCGGCCTCGAGCCGCTCCAACTCAACGCTCCCGGTAAAACCAAAACGCATGGTCTGGCCGCCACCAGCCCCGCGATAGATGCCGGCCAGTGCGTCGCCGGCGTCGCCGTCGACCAGCGTGGCGCGCCGAGACCCTACCCCGACACCGCTGCCTGTGATATTGGCGCGTACGAGGCCGGTATTATGGCCGACCTGGCTGTGGTTAAAACCGCCCCTCAGTCGCTGGTGTTGGGCGACAAAATTGTGTACGACATCACGGTGTCGAACGACGGCCCGAATACCGCCACCGGTTTGACCATCACCGATACTCTGCCGGATGTCGCCGCTCAGACGGCCGCTCAACTGGCTCCGGTCATCAGCTATTCCGTTCGCTTCGATCCACCCCGTTCGCTTGATCGGCCGCGGCTGGCTGCGGCGGGAATTAGTTGTAGCCAGACCGGCCTGGTCTTTAGCTGCACCGTGGTCGAGTTACAAGCCAACGCCGCCATGAATCTCAGCCTTGAGTTGACGCCTCAAGCCAACGGTACCTTTGTCAACACCGTCCAGGTTGAGTCCGGCACGCTCGACCCCAACCCCGCTAACAACAGCGATACGGCTACGACCATCGTCGGCGCGGCTGTGGCCGATTTGTCGCTGAGCAAGTGGGTCACGCCCACCTCGATTACCGTTGGCGATCCGCTGACTTACACCCTGAACGTCACCAACAACGGCCCGGCGACCGCCTTTGGCGTCACCGTGATCGATCCGCTGCCGTCGGAAATGATTATCGCTTCGGCCTCGGCCGGCCAGGGGAATTGCAATATTTCCGGCGGGACAGTTAGCTGCGGCATCGGTAGCTTGGCCGCTCAGGCTGCGGTGCAAATCACCATTGTCGCGACCTCGGCCACCGGTTTCGCCGAACCGGTCGCGCTGACTAACACGGCCACCGTCGCCGCCGCCGTCGGGTCTGATCCCGTTGACGCCAACAACACCGCCAGCGCCGCCGTCACCGTTGTGCCTTTGATTATCGAAACCACCATCTCGCCCAGCTTAGGCGGCACGTTGACCTACACCGATGCCCGCCGACATCCAACGCAGATTATCGTCCCACCCGGCGCCGTGACCGATACCATCAAACTGGCCTTCTCACCGGTTTCGATTTCCATTTCCCCGCCGACCGGGCTAGACGATACCGGCCACGGCTTTACCTTGAACGCCTTCACTCAGCCGGCCGGATCATCACTGCCGGACTATGTCTTTATCGAGCCGTTTACCCTGACCATTGAATACGATGACAGCGACATCGCCGCAATTGAAGACGAAAGTGAACTGCGAGTTTACTACTTCGACGGCGCATCCTGGCGAGATGTGGCCGAGACCTGTTCGCCGGTTTCCGTCTACCAGCGCGACTTGAACAATAATCGACTTTCCGTTTCCGTCTGTCATTTGACTGAGTTTGCCTTGTTCGGCCCTGGGGCAAGCGCAATCACGTATATGCCGGTCATCATCAAAACCGAACCGTAATAATCTTTTCTGAGATGTGATTTGTGAGACGCTTTCTTTATCTTAGTATAACCGTTTTAGCCCCATTCCTGATTTCAGCCTTGTGTTGTGGTCTGGGTTGGCCTACCCGGTCTGAACCGCAACGGGTGGTCGTCAAAGGACTGTTGGACGACATCGTCAACGATGTGCTACTGGTCACGCCCTTTGCCACCCTCACCCCGACGCCAACCTTAACGCCGACGCTGTCCGGGCAGTCGCAAGGCGCGTCGGTCGGCGGCGACTCCGATGATCGCGACGATAACGGTGAGCCGATTGTTGGCCAGAAACCGGTTGCTATCCCCCTACTCACCGCGACGGCCTCGCCCGTCCCTAGCCCTACGCCGCTGCCCACCGCCACCCCCTTACCCACCTTCACCCCACTGCCGACGGCCACGCTACTACCGACTTCAACGCCCATACCACCCACCCCCACCCCGCCTCCACCCGATACCAGTAACGACGACGATGATGACGACAATGATAACAATGACAACGACAACAACTCGCCGCCGACGGCGACTTCAACGGCGACCCCTACCTTCACCCCTACCCCCCTGCCGGCGGTCTCTTTTGCCAAGGCCGCCTATGCCGTCACCGAAGGCGACCAGGACGGAATCATTACCGTCATTCTCGACCAACCCGCCGGCCAGCCGGTCACCGTCAACTACACCACCACCAATATCACCGCCTTTGCCCCCAACGATTACAGCCCCACCAACGGTCTTTTGACCTTCCCGGTCGGGGTGATCACCCAAACGTTTAACGTTCCGGTGGTCGATGATAACGTTGACGATCCCGATCTGGAACAGGTCGGCCTGAGCTTGAGCAATCCGCAAAATGCGACCCTTGGTCTCAATTCCGCCGTACTGGAAATCACCGATAATGATCCGCTGCCCCTGATCGCGTTTGACGCCACCGACTATTTTATAAACGAGGCCGAGACGCCCCAACTCACCATCACCCTCGACCGGCCTTCCGGCAAAAATGTCAGCTTTACCTACGGCCCCACTTCCGGCGGCACCGCCACCACGCCCGAAGATTATTTGGTCGTCTTTAACGTCCAGTCGTTAGCCCCGGATATCACCGGTGTCGGCCCAATTAGCACGACTGTCACTTGGGCGGGCGTTGTCGATGATTCTGAGCCTGAATTTCCCATTGTCGAAACCGTCATCATCGAGCTTTCCGGCTTAACCAACCTCGACCCCGGCGATCCCATCACCACCACCATCAACATCTCCGACGACGAACCCCAATAACCAACCACCCAACCAACCGACCAACTACCCAACTATCCATCCAACGACCCGCCACCTCGATACCCGCGCCAGCCACAGCCGCCGGTGCAGCCGCTGCCAGATGGCAATCGCCTGGGTCTGGTCGCTGCGTTGCGGGGGGTGAGCGCTGTAAATGGTGCGTACGTACAATTGCGTTAACCATTTGACCTCGTCAGCCGCGTTGATGAGCGCCGGCGACCAGCGCGTCGATGGCGCCAGCCCGATCAGCGTTTGCGCCAGCGTCGCTGCAAATTCAAAGGGCGTATCGCCCGGTTGAGCCGCGACAGCCAGTCCTTGGCTCTGGTTTTGCAGGCGGTCAAACAAAACGGCGATGGCCGGCGTCGGCGCTAGCCGTCCCAACCGCCATCGATCAACCGCCAGCCACAAAAACCCCATAATGACGATTAACGCCAGCCCGCTTCCGATCAATAAGCCCCACCGCAAGAAGGCCCCGCCGGATGCGATGAATGGCGTCGGCTCTCGCTCTGGGGCATTGACCGCCGCGACCGGTACATCGGCTGCCTGCGGCGTATCGGTGGCCGGTTGAGCAGCGGTTGGTTCGAAGGCGATCCAGCCGTAGTCGGGGAAGTAAATTTCCGGCCAGGAATGGGCGTCGGCTTCGGTGATGATGTATTGATCATTCGCGGCGTCGTAGTGGCCGGCGGCGTAGCCCACTGCCAGCCGGGCCGGCAACCCCGCGCCCCGCGCCAGCACCACCATCGCGCTGGCGTAGTAGTCGCAGTAACCCCGCTGCAAGTCGAACAGGAAGTAATCGACCATGTCGCGCCGGCGCGGCGGTTCAGGCAGATCGAGCGTATAGGGAAACTGTCTAAGGTAAGTTTCGATGGCTTTGGCCCGATCATAAGGCGTCCGGGCATTGACGGTTAAATCGCGGGCCAGGGTCAATACGCGTTCCGGGACTTGGTCCGGCAGACTAATGTAACGGCGTTTGATCCAGTCGGGATAATCGGTTCCGGCCGAGCGCAGCGCCGTTGCATCGGCCGTGCTGACCAGCGAGTCAACCTGGTAGCTGTCCGCCTCGGTGACGATACCGAACGCGTCTCCCGGCCCGCGCCATTCGATCTGGTAAGGTTGGTTTACCGTCAGCACATCGCCGGCCATGTAAACTTGATCGCCCTGCGGCCGGATGGTTTGCACCGTTTGCTGCAAGCGGCGGCGATTGGGCGGAATGGGATCGATGGCCGGTTGACCGGCTTCGTAGGTGAAGGCTTGGGTTGTACCGGCTCGCCAGCCGCGGCCGGTGTAGCGGTCGTAGGTCAGGCTACGCCATTTGTAGCGAGGAACCGTCTCTAGGGTGGTCGATTCGTCAACCCGGATCGTGAGCGCCACCTGCTCGGATAGTTCCGGGCCGGACCCTAGTAAATGACCTCGCGGTAAACCGGGGCTGCGAAAGGGGGCCAGCGCATTGACCGCCGGCTTCAACACCTGACGGACGCCCAACGACTCGGCCAGCGGCTGGCTTAAGCGCGTCGAGGTGGTAAACCAACGAGCCACTTGCCAGATCGAAAGCGAGGGGGTTAAACTGGCCACGGCCACGAGGGATACGGTAATAATTACGATGGCTATAGCCGCCTCCGGCCGGATCTCATCGGCGTAATCAATCCCGCCGGCCTGCCAGCTTTGTTCTCGAACCCGAAATTGGGTAAATCCGACCAACAAAAGCGCTGCCCCCACCATGACGTACAGCCCCGAGATATCTTTGGGATAGTAGGCCAGCGTGATGGCCAGAAACGCGCCGGCCGGGGTTATGGCCAAGAGAGGCCGCTCCATCCGGCGAAGCGCCCAGGCCGCCCAGGCCGCTAGGCTCCAGAGCGCGAAACTCCACAGCAGGGCCGTCGCCGCCGGGTCGTAAACCGGATTGCCCCCGATTACAGCCGCGCTCCAATCCCCCAGGCGGATGACCAACACACTGACCGTCTGCCAAAGTTCGATAACGCTATCGACTAGCGGCGTTAGATCGGGCGGCATCGCCAGCGGCTGCTGCCAAATTTGCCGGCCCAAATACAACCCGTCCTGGCCTATCGCCACTAACAAACGACCCAAACGGCCAACCTGAACCAACGCCAGTTCGATGCCCAACAGGGTCAGGATGGTCAGCCCCAACCAGGCCGGCAGTCGTTTGGCCGCGCCCAAGCTCCACCCGGCCAGCAGCCCGATCATCGCCGCCGGCAGCAGCAACCCCACAGACAACTCGCGGATCGCATCGGCTAAGGTTTGGGCCAGGCTGGCTTGGGCTACGGCCAACAGCAGCCAGGCCAGGCAGGTGTACCAGCCTAGTCGTTTAATTATCCATCGAATAAGGCGAAAAAGGATCATCATTGATCACCGGTTTCACGGATTTAGAAATGAGTCCGAAGATTGGTCCAGTTTCCTTACCGAGATGGTATTACCACCAAAGTAGACTGCCCATTTGAGCCGCTTTCTCGACCAGATAGCGAAAACTGACCAATCTTTTAATGCTCCCGGCCTTTATCTCCAGATGCTGTCTTATCCCAACACCTTCCACTGCAAATCCTGCTTATTGACCAACACCGCCCGGCCGAACGGCGAGACGCGCCATTGCCACTGCCCCTGCTGGCCGGGTCGCGCTTCCGGCCGGTCGAGCAGATCTTTGGTGATCAAGTAATGGGTGACGCCCATGTTTGTCAGCAGCGTTTGGAGGCCGTCCGCCGAGACTGACGCCCCGAACGAGACCGGATCGAGCAGCAGCACCGTGGCGACGGCCCCTCGTTTGAGCAGTGGAAATAGCGCTTCAAGCCAGGCGGACCCCATAGCAGCGGTGATAATGATCAAACTACTGGTCCGGGCCGTACCGGGGTGAGTGCCGGAGAGCAGTTCGGCCAACGGGTGTGAGCCTGTCTTAGCCTGAGCTAGAGCGCGCAGAATCTCCTGCCGTTGGGCGTCGCCGCTCCGAGGCGGCAGCCAAATGAGTTCCTGACCCTGAGCCACCAACCCCACCGAGCGCCCTAGCCGCAAGCCTCGGTCGGCCAGCGACGCAGCCAGAATGACCGCATGCTCCTCGGTTGCGGCAGAACCCTGCCCCGCCTGCACCTGCCGGTCGAGATCGACAAAAATCCACCAATCGCCGGAAGGCATGCTGTCGAACTGGCGAACGTAAAGCGACCCCCGGCGGGCGCTGCTGGGCCAATGAATCCACCGGTAACTATCGCCGGGTACGTAGTCGCGGATACCGGCCGCGCTAACCGTCCGCTCGAACATGTTGGGGCGCGGTCGCCCTTCGCCGGCCCGCCCGCCCGGCGCGACTTCAATAGTCGGCAGGTGAACAATGGGGGGGGTGACCGTCAACGTGGCCGAGTTGGGGTAGGAAAGCGTCACACTGTAGAGACCAAACGGGTCGCCGGTGTGCAGCGTGGTTGGACCGAGCGTAAAGATGCCCCGGCGCGTACAGACGCCGTTGGTCTGCCAGCTATTCTGGCTGTCGCCGCCAACGGCAGTCACCAGGTTGGCGGTGTACCCAGGCATAGTGGTGTGATCGATGATTTCCACCCAGAGGGCGGGTACAAATCCGGTATTGGCCAGCGTGAAGCGTTCCTCTAACCGGTCGCCCACGTGCGCCCAACCAAAACGGACTTCGCGCCGAAATATGAGCTGGCGGGCCAAAATCTGCGCCCACAGATAGCCGACGGCCCACGCGCCCCCTAACCCAACCAGCAAAATCATCCAGCCTTTATAAGGAAAGGCCAACTGCATCAGCCCCAAAATGATCACCAGGATCGGAATGGTTTTGCGGTTCAACTTTACTTGAGCTTGCTTTGTCTCTTCCATATCGATAGTATAGCATGCTTTTACGCCGTCAGGCGTCACTCTGGGAAAGTTACTTTAACTCCCCGATACACGCCGGCCACTTGAGTTTCTTTAAGAAGGTTGGCAAAATTCCATCTTTCAGATATGATTACTTTTGGTTTAACCAATTCTTATCCAAGAAAGGAAACATTATGGCTCAGCAGTGGAGTAGCCCTCCGGCGATGCAAATTGACCCGGAAAAAAGTTACAAAGTATCGATGGAAACAACCCGGGGTACGATAGAGATTGATCTCTTTCCTGAATATGCTCCTAAAACGGTAAATAACTTTGTTTTTCTGGCGGGTGAGGGTTTTTATGATGGGGTAACCTTCCATCGAGTCATCAGCAACTTCATGATTCAAGGCGGCGACCCCACCGGCAGCGGTCGCGGCGGTCCCGGCTATCGTTTTGAGGATGAGTTCGATGGCAATCCGCTCAGGCATGAAACCGGCGTCCTGTCAATGGCTAACGCCGGGCCGAATACCAATGGCAGCCAGTTCTTTATCACCCACGGTCCTCAGCCTCATCTGGATAATCGCCACACCGTCTTTGGCAAAGTCACCAAAGGCCAAGATGTGGTCGATTCCATCCGCCAGGGAGACAAGATGACCAAAGTCACTGTCACCGAGAGTTGACAGTCGCTCTACGTCTCACAAAATGAGATATAACCGGACCTGACAGGTTTAGTTCAAAATTTGGCGATCAAAGTGACGATCGAACGCAATATGATCGTCAAAGCATCGCAACCAACGAAAACCTGTCAGGTCTTTATCCTAAGATGAGTATTGCTGACGTCTCATTTCCATATTGACCCCAAATTAATCGAAGGCTATATTATTTGCTCAGTTCTTTTTTAATGAGAGGTGGGAATCGCACGATGACAAAACCGGTGATCCTTTCAGTTGATGACGATCCGGGCGTACTGCGGGCCGTGGCCCGCGACCTGCGCCGCCAGTACGGGGAAGAGTACCGCATTCTGCGGGCCGACTCAGGCGTAGCCGGCTTAGAAGCTTTAGACGGACTCAAGCAGCGCCGCGATCCTGTGGCGCTCTTTTTAGTTGACCAGCGAATGCCGCACATGAACGGTATCGAGTTTCTCAGCCAGGCGATGCAGCTTTACCCCGAGGCCAAACGCGCCTTGTTAACCGCCTACGCCGATACTGATGCCGCTATCAACGCTATCAACGAAGCAGCCATCCACTACTATCTCTTGAAACCGTGGGATCCGCCGGAAGAGAAACTTTTTCCCGTCCTGGACGACCTGCTGGACGATTGGCAAGCGTCCTATCGACCCCCGTTTAGCGGCATCCGAATTATCGGCCACCGCTGGTCGCCCGAGACCCACGAACTCAAAGATTTTCTGGCCCGCAATCAGGTTCCCTACCAATATCTCGATATCGAAAATGATCCCGAGGCTGAGGCAATTATGCTCGAACTAAAAGCTGAGGCGACTTCGCTGCCGGTGGTACTGCTGTCCGAAGGTGAGATTTTGCTTAACGCCGGTCCGGCTGATATCGCTGAGAAAATCGGTCTTAAACGCCAAGCCACGGAAAAGTTCTACGATTTAGCCATTGTCGGCGGCGGGCCGGCCGGTCTGGCCGCGGCGGTGTACGGGGCATCGGAAGGATTACGCACAGTTATGATCGAGCGCCAGGCGCCGGGCGGGCAGGCCGGCACCAGTTCGCGCATCGAGAATTACTTGGGGTTTCCCGCCGGTTTGAGTGGCAGCGATTTGGCCCGCCGGGCGACCGCTCAGGCCAAGCGTTTTGGGGTGGAGTTGCTAACGCCTCAAGAAGCTACGTCGGTTCGGCTTGACGGCCCCTATCGCATTCTGACGCTGGCCGACGGCAGCGAAATTTCGTGCCATGCCTTGATCGTCGCCGTGGGGCTAACCTATGGCAGACCCAGCATTCCGGGGGTGGAAAGGTTGACCGGGGCGGGTGTCTACTATGGGGCTTCGTTAACCGAGGTCACGGCTTGCCAGGATCAAGACGCCTATATTATCGGGGCGGGCAATTCCGCCGGTCAGGCGGCGCTGTACCTGGCCCAGCACGCGGCCAGTGTGACGCTGGTAGTGCGCGGCGACTCGTTGGGCGCCAAAATGTCGCAGTACCTGGTTGATCGGATCGAGCGGCATCCCAAAATTACGGTGTGTTTGCAGAGCATTATCACCGCTGTTGAAGGCAATACGCACCTGGAATGTGTGACCATTCGCGATAAGGTCACCGGTCAGGAGGAGACTAAGGTTGCGGCCGCGCTCTTTGTCTTCATCGGCGCAATGCCGTGTACGGAATGGTTAAACGGGGTAGTCACCATGGACCGGCGCGGTTTTGTGCTGACCGGCTCGCAGTTGTTGGTTGACGGCAAGCTGCCCAAAGATTGGCCGCTCGACCGCCCGCCCTACCTGCTGGAAAGCAGCGTCCCCGGCATCTTTGTGGTCGGCGATGTGCGGGCCAACTCGGTCAAGCGCGTTGCCTCAGCCGTCGGCGAAGGATCGATTGCCGTTCAGTTTGTTCATCAGTATTTGAGCCGGTTGAAGTAAGCGGCTCAATGCAGGATAGGCCAGGGTGTCGCCCTGGCCTACTCGGTCTCAAATTCAAATCGGGGTGCTTCGGGCGAGAGAATAGTCTGTTTTCGAGGCGGCTCGTACATCTCGGTCAAGCCGGCGATGAGCGTCTCCATCAGCGCGTTCATATCGGCCGGCCCCGTTTCATGCATGGCCTCGCTAACGATTAAGACTTGAGAAGTCTCAGGGCTAACCGCCGAGCGGCGGCTCTGGCGGAACGTCCAGCGCCGGGCGTGAACTTCGTCGGTGGCATCGGCGAAAATGATTTCGCCGGCCGGGGGTGTTTCGATCTCGCCGTTAAAGGCCAGGTACTTTTCAGTCCCCACTGCCGGACGCACCTCAATAAACGAAGCGACCTGAGCCACATCGATGACCGCAACGGGTAATGCAAACGCCACCGACACGGCGTTGCAAAAATCAACCAGCGGATGCAGTGAGGGCAGGTCATCTTCTTTTCTAAAGCGCCGCAACAGCGCTTCCGCCGCCGAACGATACTGGGTCGGCTTAAGCCCCATCTGGCTGTAAACCCGTCGCCAAGCGCTCACTTCCGGCATTTGGCCTTCCGATGACTGGCTCAATCGCGCTCGAGCCTGTTGGTACAACGGCTGGATCAGGTGATCGACCTCGGCCTTTGGATGAATACCATCGACGGTCATAATCCCCGGTACAAGCTGGGAGAATTGCTGCCAAATAATGGGTGTGTGAAAAAAATACATCGTTGAATTATTCAATTACCGGCCTGCGCCTCACCCAGCGGCTTGGCGATGACTATGACGCGATGCGTATTATTCGTGTAGGGCCAGCAAGTCACTAGAGTCAGCCGTTCCTCGTTAAACGGGCCGATCCATTTGGCGTTTTCACGGCGAATGGCCTCCGGCTCGCCTTTGTCTTTGACAATAAATTTATCCTCGACAAAGTAATTAAAGGTTTGCCCGGCCTGATCATAAAGAGTGATGATCGCCCCCGGTTCCAGATCGACAATGTAGCGGAAGATTTCGCCCTTGATGTTGTGATGGCCGGAGAGTACGATATTGCCGCCCTGACCGGGCAGCGCTGAGTTTTTATGCCAGCCGGCCACGTAATCGGCCACGACCCATACATTTGAGGTCACGCCGTATTCGGTGATTTGAGTCCACCCTACCTCAACGACTTCCGAATCGAGTCCAATACTTTCCGCCACAATTCGAGTCAGACGAGTGCCGTCGGTCGTTTGCGGCGTGGGTGGGGCCGGCGGCGCTTCCGCCTCGACCGGCGGCGCGGTTTCCTCTTCAACTACCACCAGCGGGTTTTCGGCCAGGGACAGCGTTTCGTCCACCGGGGTTGACGGTTCCGCCGCGGGCAGACTGGTTGCAGTTGGCGCCGGTTCAGTGGGGTCCAGTTCGACCGTAGGAGGCGCAGTCTCGGTTATTTCTAGTTCGACTGTTGGAGCCGTCGGCGAAACGTTTGGAACAATATCGGCTTGAGCCGCCGACGCCACGGTATCAGATAGATGGTTTTCGATGCCCCGGTCAGTCTCCGGGCGGTCAATCGGGGCGGCCGCTACACTGACGGCGTCAGGCGTCGGACTGGGCGATAGAGTGGCGGTTGAGACAGGGTTGGGGTCAACCGTTACTTGGATAATACGAGCCGGTGGTGGTTTACCGGCTTCGATCATTTGGGTCAAATACATAACACCGCCAATGCCCATTAAGGAAATGCCGGCCAGAGTCAGCAGCAAGCTAACCATACTCCACAACTTAGCGGCTGTTGACGGAAGCGGCTGTAGGTCCGGTGTTTTTGGGAGTTGAGTGGTTGGATGTTCGTTCATATGGTCTATTGGTCGTTAACCTCATTAAGTGACGGTTAAAATTGAGTTCATGGTAACGTTACCTAGACATTCTGTCAATAATGTTCGATGGGTTCAGTTTCCTTACCGAGGTCGTATTACCCCCAGGATAGCCTGCGCAAGTGAGCCACTTTCTCGGTCAAAGAGCAAAGACTAGATCCATCTATTATTGAAATGAGAATTGCTGGATTTTGACAACTGAATTTTCCTAGCCTATAGTACGCCCCCATAATTAACATGGTCTTAAATCCACGATGCAATTAGCCAAAATGTCTTCTTTACCGCGTCGATGGGTCGGCCTGCTGCTGTTACTCGCCATTTTGGCGCTCTACTGGGTGACTTTAGACAACGGCCTGCGCCCCGATGAACTTACCGGCGGCGATCTGATTACCCACCAGTACGCCCAGGTCGAGGCGAGGCCCAGTAACGCGCCCGGCTACCCGCTCTACACCATAGGCGGCTGGCTCTGGTTTCGACTCGGCCGCCTTCTCTTCGGTTGGTTCCTCAACCCGATTCAGATTTTATCCGCTTACTCGATGCTATGGGGACTGGCCTCGCTGGCGGTGTTGTATCAAATTCTACGCGGTATCTTCCAGCGCCGGCTCCCGGCCGCTCTGTTGACTGCCTTTCACGCCACCACTTTTTTTTTCTGGTACTACAGCGTCACCACCGAGCAATACACCAGCGCCGTCTTTCAAACCCTGCTGCTGATCTGGCTGGCCTTCGAGTGGGAGACGTCGCCCCGAGACGGACTGTTGTTAGGTATGGCTTTCGTCAGCGGCACGATGCTGGCCAATATGGTCACGACTCTTTTCATCCTGCCGCCGCTCTTGTGGTTTATTTTTTCCCGACGCAGTTCGCATGGGCCAATGCTGATAGTTTATCTCAAACGCCCTCGACTTATTTTACAAGCCATCGTGGTTACGGCCCTACCCCTACTTAGCTATCTCTACATTTATATCCGGGGCGCACAACACCCTGAATGGCGCGGCCAAGGTGAGTGGCCGACCGCCTGGGCTTGGTTTGTCGATTTCTTAACCATCCAACAAGGCCGCGATGAACTGACCCCCGGCCTCGGTTGGCAGAACTTTTTCACCGCCGAATTTCCGGCGCTGATGGGCTATGAGCTAACCTGGTTAGTTTTCATCGGCGGCCTGATCGGGCTGGCCTATTTAGGCCGCCGCCGGGCGATTTTTCTGTACAGCACTCTGGTCATTTACTTCATTTTCTGCTGGACTTACCGCTTCGGCAATTGGTTTCAGGTCATTATTCCCGCCTATCCCATTTTTATCATCGGCTTCGCCGCCGGACTTCAGAAGCTGTTCGGGGGCAGAGATCGGGAATCAGGAATTAGGGATCAGGGGGCAAGGGGCGGGGATCAGGAAACAGGAAAGAGTGGTCGGTGGCCGTCATTCATCATTCATCATTCATCATTCATCATTCTTCTTCTCGTCGTCCTCCTCGCCTACCGTCTCGCCACCAACTTGCCGCGAGCCAACCAACACAACTTACCCGCCGATACCGGTCTCGATCCCGGTTGGACCATTCTGGCCGACTTCGCCCCAGACGCCGGCCATCATCGCCGGCAGCTTTGAGGAGAAGGTGGCGCTGGATTATTTGCGGACGGTGTGGGGCGCGGCCGAGGGCATCATGACCACCGACCCCGGCCAATTGGACCCGGCGAGCCTTGAGCCGACCGGTTTCAACCTTTACATCACTCGCCGGGCGGCCGCCGCGACCCCTGACCTGATCGACACGAGCGGGTTAACGCCCCAAGCTGCCGGCTTGGAACTTATCGCGCTGCCCAACCCACCGCCAATGCAGTTGCCGGCCACAGCCCATCCGCTCGACGTCCCGTTTGGGGATGCGCTGCGTCTAGCCGGTTGGGAGTTAGTCGACTCCGATCTCTGGCAGGTCGCGCTCTACTGGCAGACTTCGACGCCGCTCAATTACGATTACACCATATCCGTTCGACCGCTGGTCGCCGGTCAGCCGATTATGGTCGAGGGCGAGCCGCTCATTCAAGATCACCAGCCGGTGTGGGGCGTCTATCCGACCGGTCGTTGGTCCGCCGGTGTGATGGTTCGCGACGTGTACGCGCTGCCTTTGCCGCCCGGCGTCAAACCGGACGCCATTCAAATTGTCATTTATCGGCCCACTGCCGAGGGGTTTGAAAATCTGGCGGAGCAGATCATCCGGCTTTAAGACCTGACAGGTTTTCCAAGATACGGGTAGGCGTAAATAAAGGGCCGATTGCTCCAGACCTTACTTCAAACGATTGCTCCAAAAACCTGTCAGGTCTGATTCATCAATCCCTCAATCTCCAGTCTCTACTTCCCCAAATTCGCCGCCATCGCTTTCGCCGCTTCCTGAGCCGTCATTTCGCCGTCAAGGGCGGCCCGCAGGGGATCCCGCATGGCATCCAGCAGCGTGTTGACATTGACCCCCAACGGTACCGAACGACCGGCCAGCATTTGAGCGGCATCGACGCGCAGCAGAGGATCGTGGGTGATTTGGGGATCATCCAGCGCTTCACGGCGAGTGGGCAGCAGGCCAAACTGCGCGGTCCAAGCCAGTTGACGCTCCGGTTCCGTCACATGTTCCAAGAAGGCGGTCACAGCCAAGGCCCGGTCGCCCGTAACGGTGGGATTGATGGCCCAGTAGCGCCCCAAAATCAACGGGGTGGCCGGCTGGCCCTCCACATCCGGCAGACGAGCCAGGCCCCAGTCAAAATTTTCGACCTGGCTTAACTCGCTTATGGCCCACTCGCCATCGATGACCATCGCTGTCTTCCCCTCCAGAAACGCCTGGCGCATGGTTTCGTAGGTTTGCAGCGGCGCGATACCCTTGTTTTGATCGTGCCAGTCCAGATAAAACTCAAGGGCGGCTTCTAGCGCAGCCGGGTCTAAAGCGGGTTCGCCGATGTCATCGGTCAACCAGCCGCCCATCGCCCCCAACCACGGCAGCAGCCAGATCGGATCGTAGCTGTTGAGGCCCAGCCCCCACTGCCCGTCCTCGGTCAGCGGTTCGGCCAGATCGACCATATCGGCGGTGCTGCTCGGCGGCGCATCAATCAGGGCGCGATTGTAAAAAAGCAGAAGGTGAAAGCCGGTCGTATCGGGCAGACCCCATAACTGGTCGTCCCGGCCGGCCCCGGCCAGCGTGGCTCCGGCAAAGGCATCGAGAAAGCTGGGGGGGAAATAGTCAGCCAAGGGGGCTACGCGCTCGGTGGCCCACAGATTGCCCAGTAGGGGTGGCGCTGCTAACACCAGATCGAACTCAAGCTGGCCGGCAGTCAGCGAAGTCATGAAATCTTCGGAACTATCGTAATGCTGAAGATCGACCTGGAATTGAGGGAATTCCGTCTGAAACGCGGCTACATCCTCGGCCAGCCGGGCGGCCTGCGCCTCCGGTAAACTTTCCCAGACGCGAATCGTGACGGCGGCCGGGGTTGGGGTCGGCGTGGCGGATCGCGTTGCCGTTGGGCGTGAGGTGGCCAGGGCTGCGGGTGTGGTCGTGGTATCAGGCGTCGGCGTATCAGTCGGCCACGGCGTCGGCGAGGGCGGCGGCGTAGGCGGCACGCAGGACGCCAGCAGCACTAGCAACCCCGTCAGGAATAGAAGCTGTAACTGTTTAAGTTTGAGCATGCCGCCAGTGTAATTCAGGTCAACGGGGGTGTCAAAACTGAATATGTTAATAGGCCAAATTTCCTTTGACAAACTGAGCGCGATACTTTAAAATAAGCTAACAACTATGAAATCACTGGAAACGATAGTTTCTCAACTAAAGGTAGTCAAGGTGGACGAAAGTTCAATACCCAGTAGTCGGGGACAATTGTCCCTATTCCTAATTATTACTACAAATTCAATAATCTAACCCCCGGAGGAAGCCCTGCTGTGACGACCTTCGGGGAATCTAACCGGAGGTGTATCATGGAGCAGGTCCTACTTGAAGATGCGCTCACACGAATGCGCGAAGCCCTCGAGATTAACGACCTCACAACGGCCTCTCATATTATTGAGGCCCTTCGCCCGGCCGATCAAGCCGAGATATTTTCTGACCTAAACGATTTTCAACAAGCTCAACTGCTACCTACGATTAACCCAGCCGACGCGGCGGACATCATCGAAGAGTTGTACGATCCCGAAGCAGCGGAATTGGCGGTGCAGATGCCGCTGACGACCCTGGTGCGGATTGTCAACGAGATGGAACCGGATGAAGCCGCCGATTTGCTCGATGACCTGGACCCGCTTCAGGCCGATGCGGTCCTGGCCCAACTTGAAGCCGCTCACCGGATTAAGTCGCTCATTCAATATTCCGATGACACGGCGGGTGGATTGATGACCACGGCCTTTGTGGCTCTGCAACGCCGGATGACGACCGGGCAAGCCATCGAAGCCATCCGTACCTGGCACCCTGATGAAGAGACCATCTACTATCTGTTTGTCACCGACCGGCTTAAACGGTTGGTGGGAGTAGTCAATCTGCGCCAGTTGATTGTGTCGCCGCCCAGCACGCCGATTGCCAGGATTATGGACGATGATGTCATCTCGGTCACAGCCGACACCGACCAGGAAGATTGCGCCGACTTAATGCAGCGGTACGATTTGCTGGCCTTACCCGTGGTGGATGAGCAGCAGCATTTGTTAGGCATCATCACTATCGATGATCTGGTCGATGTTATCCAAAGCGAGGCCAGTGAGGACATCCAGCGGTTGGGTGGGGCCGAGCCACTCGACCGGGCCTATCTTGACACCAGCATTTTGGCCATTACCCGCAAACGGATCGGCTGGCTGCTGCTGCTCTTTTTTACGGCCACGCTAACCGGCTGGGTGATGGACTCGTTCCAAGCCCAACTGCAAGCGATGGTCGCTCTGGCTATCTTCATCCCTATGCTCATCGGCACCGGTGGGAACGCCGGTTCTCAAACGACGGCGACCATCATCCGGGCCATCGCCGTGGGCGATGTAGGGCTGCGAGACGCCTGGCGGGTATGGCTGCACGAAATCGGCATCGGCGTGATCTTGGGTTTGGGGATGGGAATAATCGGCTATTTTTTATCCCTGGCCTGGGTGGGCGATTTTAGATTATCACTGACGGTCGGCATTTCGGTGTTGGTCATCGTCTTATGGGCGACCGGCGCCGGCTCGCTGCTGCCGCTGCTGGCCACTAAAGTCGGCATCGACCCCACCGTTGTTTCCGGGCCGGTCATGAGTACCCTCGTCGACGCCACCGGCTTATTCATCTATTTCAACATCGCCCGCCTCGTATTAGGCGTGTAATGAGATAGAGACTGGGGATTAGAGACTGGGGTTTAGCCGCCAGTCTCTAATCCCCAGTCTCCTAATCTCCTTATCCCCATTCTCCATTCTCAATTCTCCATTCTCAATTCTCCATTCCCTATGGTATAATGCCGCCACTTTGAAGAAATCACTCGATGTCCTGATTCTATTTACGCTGGTGATCGCCCGAGTCCGGATCGATACGCTGGCCGATGGCGTGCTGCCGTTCCGGCACGAGGATGTGCAGCAGTTAGTCGGCGGCTGGTGGCCGGCCTGGAGCCTGCAATTATTGGCCCACCCCGAAACCGATCCGGTCAGTATGATGCTAATTGTGACCGCTTTTGGATTGTTGGGCATCTATCTGATCGTCGATTTTCTGGGTAGCGAGCGGCAAGCCCGGCTGGTTCATTTTCTAAAGCTGAGTCTAATTTACGCCATCATTGTGCTGCTGGTCTTTGGCAAAACTTGGTTGCTGATCAACCTCCGTCAACTGCGCGGGCCGGTCAGCTACGCTCATGACGGGGGCGTCATCCAAACGGAAATTACCGTCGGTTACTTTCTCGATGGCTTGAACCCCTACGTGGAAGATTACGTCGATACGCCTATGGCCGAGTGGGGCTACCAGGAGTATCGCACGGCGCTGTACCACTATCCCTATCTACCGTGGACGTTTGTCTTTTCGGCTCCGATTTATCTGCTCAGCCAATCGCTGTTAGGCTGGTTCGATGAACGGTTGGTGTACCTGCTGCTGTTTGCCCTGACCCTAGTTTTAGTGCCGCTCATCATCCGGCGGCCCCAAGAGCGGTTGATCGCTCTGGCGGTTATCGGGCTGAACCCTATCGGTGTGGTCAGCCTCATCTTTGGCGAGAACGATCCTTTTGTCCTGGCCTGGATTGTGCTGGGCGTGTGGTTATTGCTGCCGCCCCCAGGGCAAACCGAGCCGGGACGAGGTCGGCTGCTGCTCGGTTCGGCGGCCTTGGGTCTGGCCTGCGCCAGTAAACCGACCGCCTGGTTTCTGGTCCCCTTCTGGCTGCTCTACCTGCTGCGCGATCACTGGGGCGACCGTCTGATCCCGCCGCCGAACACCTGGCCGGGGTTGGTCAGGACGCTCTGGCAGCGAGCTTGGTCGCTGCCGGTCGTAGCTCTACTGGTCATCGGTCCCTGGTTGGTTTGGAGTCCGGACGCTCTGTACGATGATGTCTGGCGCTGGTCATCGGGCCAGGGCGAATCTGGGTACCAGATTTGGGGGTGGGGAGCCAGCAACTATGTGTTGGCCTTTGGCTGGGTCTCGGATCGGTTTGAATACTGGCCTTTTATCGTGCCTGGTGCTATTATCGCTATACCATTGTTAATCTTGTTGCTGTGGCGTCAGACCACCCGGAACACGCTCGGCGCGATGCTGAACGCCTACGTCGTACTGCTGTTTGTGTTTTTCTATGTGTCACGCTTTATGCAGCCTAACTATCTGGGCTACATGCTCTCTTTCTTGGCTCTAGCCTTTACCATTGACGATGATAGGAGAATTTCTGATGTTGAACGAGAAAGATCAAGCACCCGACTTCGAACTACTGGATGATGAGGGCCGGCCCACTAAGCTCTCGGATTTTCAAGGTAAACAAGTCGTGTTGTACTTCTTCCCCAAAGCCATGACCGGTGGCTGAACGGATCAGGCTCGGGGAGTCCGTGATGACTTCGCCAAATATCAAGCCGCCGATGTGGTGGTGATCGGTGTTAGTCCTGACTCGGTTAAGCGCCAGGCCCAGTTCAAAGCCAAAGAAAATTTGCCATTTATTCTGCTGGCCGATGAGGCTCATGAAGTAGCGGAAAAATACGGCGTTTGGGTCCAAAAGTCGCTGTACGGAAAGAAGTTTTGGGGCGTGGAACGCAGCACCTTTATCATCGACCCGACCGGTCATATCGAGCGCATCTTCCGTAAGGTCAAACCCAAAACGCACAGCGAACAGGTGCTGGCGGCTTTGGAAACACCGGGTTAAGATACAAACCAACACAATACTAAGGAGATAGGGAGATGGGTAGATTTCTAAGGAAATCCCTAATCACCTAATCTCTAATCTCCTGCCAGAATGGGCAAGTTATTTATTCTTCAATCCTTTACTAAAGATTGTTTCTTATGACAGATACTCTCTCTACCCCTAACCAACCCCTCGATTGGCGAGACCAATTAACCTGGCCGCTGCATCGAACGGTGCAAGCCAGAGGGATCGAACTGCTGATCCGGGCGATTCTGCCCGCCTTTGTGGCGCTGGAGACGACCGGCGTCGAGCATATTCCGGCGACTGGACCTTGCATCCTGACGCCTAACCACATTGGTAACGCTGATCCGCTGGTTATTGGGGTAGGTATCCCTCACCGCCAGCTCTTCTTTATGGCTAAAAAGGAGTTGTACAAAAATCCTATCATCGCCTGGATCATCCGCATGTACGGCACCTTTCCGGTCGAGCGCGGGCAGCGAGACGAGTGGGCTTTACGTCACGCCAGCAAAGTGCTGGAAGCAGGCCAGTTGTTGTGCATGTTTCCCGAAGGAACCCGCAGTAAAAATAAAGCGCGGTTAGGTAAAGGTAAAATTGGCACGGTCAAGCTGGCGCTAGAGCACAACGTACCGGTCATCCCGGCGGCCGTGATGGGGTCTCAGGCGGTCAAAGTTGGCCTCAAGCGCACCAAAGTTACCGTGCAGATCGATCAGCCTATCGATTTAGTGCAGTTAGCCGGCCCTCCGCCGTACGAATACCAAACCATGCGAGAATTGACCACACTAATTATGCAGCGCATCGCCGCCATGCTGCCGCCGGAGAATCGCGGCGTCTATGAATGACGTAGGAACGTAGAACGTGAATCTGAAGTCTCTCCACGGCGCCTCTCCCCGCTTCACATTTGGTGATATTTTCGCTGTTTATGTATAATTGAAAGTAAGTAAGAAACAAAACGTCAGGCCAAGGGTGGCTTGAGCCGCCGGAAAGAGTGAAGATGGGCGCGATTACCATTTCTCGGCAAATGAGCAGTCAAGGTGATGCGCTGGCCGCACAAGTTGCGCAGCGTCTCGGTTGGCGGCATGTTGGCCGCGAATTGATCAATCAGGCGGCGGTCGGGGCCAAGGTGCCTGACGTGGCCCTGGCGGAGCTTGATGAACTGGGTATTTTTGGCCTAAAACCATCAGCCGAAGCCTGGCAGGCGTATCACGACCAGGTCCAGCAGATCATACGGACTTTGGCCGCCGCAGGCGAGGTGGTTATCGTGGGGCGAGGCGGGCAGATGGTCTTGCGGGATTGTCCCGACGTTCTCCATGTGCGTGTGGTGGCCCCCTTCGACCAGCGGGTTGCCCGGCTACAAGAGACCCGGCATCTGCCGATGGCCGCGGCGGAAGCCATCATCGAAAAGAGCATGGAAGCGCGTGCCCGCTATATTATCCAAAGCTATGATGTGGTGCTAGACGATCCGAGTTTGTACCACCTCATCCTCAACACCGGCCTGCTAGGTTTCTCTCAGGCGGTCGATTTGGTGGTTCAGGCTTATCAGGACCTCAGCAGTGGCTAAGGCTGGCTCCCAGTCCATCTAGCCTTAGTCGGCTGTCGGCAGACAGGCTTATCGAACGGACGAAAGGAGACTCATTTATGAGTGATAACGACCATTCTCCCGCAGCAGTACCCTTTGTCCACCCCAGTGAAGAGCAGTTCGCTCGTATCCTCGACTTTTACCAAATCCCCTGGGAATATGAACCTCGCACCTTCCCGCTCCGCTGGGACGACGAAGGAAACCTGCTGGAAGCCTTTAGCCCCGATTTTTACCTACCTGAGCAAGACCTCTACATCGAGCTAACGACGATGTCTCAACGGTTGATCACCAAGAAACATCGTAAAATTCGTCAGTTGCAGGAGTTGTATCCTGACATCAATATCAAGCTTCTGAATCGATCTGATTTTGAGATGATGATGCATAAATACGGCTTAGACGCTGATGATGGGCTGGTGGGCCAGGTAGATTTACGGGGTAGCTCCGGCAATGGCGCAGGTAAATGAAAATCGTAATTCACCCTCACCCGTCAAACCCTCTCCCTCAGGGAGAGGGGAGTCGCGTTAGCGACGGGGTGAGGGGTAGTTTCAAGGAGGCCCACTGTGACCGATCTACCCTCGGCCGACTGGCCGGGTGACATAGGACCCATCTTTCTAACCGAAGACGAGATTCGGCGGCGTGTAGCTGAACTGGGCGCGGAGATCAGCCGGGACTACGCCGGTCAGGATTTGATCTTAATTGGCGTGCTGACCGGGGTCTTTATCTTTATGGCCGATTTGATGCGGGCGATGACCATTCCGGTCACCGTCGATTTTCTGGCGCTGTCGCGCTATGGCCCTAGCGAACAGACGCACGGCGTGGTCCGCCTGACTAAAGATTTGGATGTGGCGATTGCCGGTCGTCACGTTCTGTTTGTGGAAGATATTATTGACACGGGGTTTACCACTCGCTTTATTATGCACACGCTGCGGCTGCGGGAACCGGCCAGTTGCCGGGTATGCACGCTGCTCAACCGGTCGCGCCGCCGGATTATCGATATTGAATTGGATTACGTTGGCTTTGATATGCCTGACTATTATGTGGTTGGCTACGGGCTGGACCATGACGAGCGGTACCGTAATTTGCCCTACCTGGTCAGGTTTGATCCGGATCAGTTGAAGCAGGATTAGTTTAGACGGAAATACAAAAAGCCCAGGCTTTTAGCCTGGGCTTTTTTGGTTTAAAACAAGAGAGCCCCGAGTAACCTTTCGCTTCCTGGAGTTCAGTAGCTACTTGCTTCCAAATTGCTTTGAAAAAGACATCCTCTTGACTTTCAACCGGTAGTTCTATTACCAGCCAATTGTTGGCTTTCCGGTATAACCCTTTTCACCAACTCACGGTTTAATCTGTTTTACCAGTTCGCCCCGCCTGCCTCAAGCTGTTTACTTTTCGCTACTTATCTCAGGGTACGTCCGAATTCCTTGGGACCCTCTTGAGTACTATTGTACTACAAATGCACCCCGTTGTCAAGCAAATTTTTGACCAAATTCCAAATTTCAGTGATAGGCGTAGGTTGGGGGTGAGGGGATAGATGCCATCCTTACATTGAGCTGACGTTGGGTTTCATCGGCCGGAGATTTCGTGGTTTCTCGCGGCGAAACCCAACACTTTGGATGCAACCTTCATCGGATTGACCCGGGCGACCCAACCTACAAAAGAATTGTCGTTAGGGACATCTTCCTGACCGGGCCGAAGGTATGCAGATGCCGTACTTGGTATTGAGCGCGGCCGGCTTGCTCATATCGGCCTCTAGCCAGGTGGTTTCCTGGCGACATGGTTTCCCCCAAGGCCTCAATGAATCCTCAAAGCCGCCGGGCGATAGAAAGGCCCGGCAAAAGGTGGACGGGACATCTTCCTGGTTGGAAAACGTATGCACCACGCCCGGCGGGACCAGGGCACCACCCCGGCCGGCGCTTTGATCGCGCTCCTCAAACTGCATCGTAACCGTGCCGGACAAAATATAAAAGGCTTCGATCTCCTGGCTGCCAGTGTAGCGGCGGCCCGGCAAAGTGGGGCGGGACGTGAAACTCCAATAAGGTCCATGCGCCGTTGGTATCGGCGCTGACGGCTTTGAAGGTCACCACCTCACCAGCGACGGTCACGGATTTGCCCTCGCCGGGCAGATAAACAATGGTCTGGGTTTTTTCTTGTAACGCTTGCATCGGTTATGTTCCTTTCTCGATGAAATAGCCGGGCTTGCTAACGCCCGTCGTTGATAACATTACGGCTATTCTATCGGTAAAAGGCGTACAACTCATCGCTCTAAAGAGCCATTACCGCCAAATGGGAGGATTATTAGCTGAAAAAGGAAATGGCTCGTCCCCAAAAACCAGCCAACTAATCATCCAACCATCTACCCAATCCCCAATTCACGAGCGCGGGCCGCCGCCTGGGTTCGACTGGCGACGTTGAGTTTGGTCAGGATATTAGCCACGTGACGCTTGACGGTATGGATGCTGAGAACCAGGGTGTCGGCGATGGCCTGGTTACTGGCTCCGGCGGTCAGGAGACGTAGCACTTCAACTTCACGAGCCGACAGCGTTTCGTCGCTCTCAGGCAGCGGGAAGGGGCTAGGTGTGTCGGGGGCCACGGCCAGGTCGAGCTGTCGCAGCAGGGGTTCGGCCACATCAGCATGGCGGCGATGTTCAACGGCCAGCCGGAGGAGCGGCTCGACCGGCGGTCCCTGGCGCAGAATCAAGCCCGGCCGGTGCCATTGGGCGCATTCGGCCAGCAGGGGCGTGAACTCGGCTAGCGCGGCCTGGGGCTGGTTCCAATGCAGGTATAATTCGGCCAGCAGGGCGCGCGCGTCGCCGTAAACCGGTATAAAGGGGTACTGCTGCTGAATAGTCAACGCCTGGCGCAGGGTGTGTTCAGCGGCCGGGAAGTGCTGCTCACTCAGCTCGACCAGCGCCCGCAGCCATAATCGAGCGGCCCTGGCTTCCGGCAAGTTTTGTTCATCGGCAAATTGATCCAACTGGGCCAGAATCGGGGGGATATCAGCCCGGCGGCCCTGAAGCCAGTAGGTGCGCGCCAGATAGTACCGGTAGAGCGCCATCCAGGGGCGGGCCGCGCCGGTTTGTTCGATGCGGGGCCAGCCGGCCGTCAGGTGCTGTTCAACGGCCTGGAAATCGCCGCACAGCCAGCCGCTAAAGGTTAGGGTAATGTCAATCTCATTTTCAATATAAACATAACCACCCAACTGCCGGCTCAAAGCCAGAGCGCGCCGGGCGGCTTCGGTCGCCGCCGCCGCTTGGCCTCGCAAAACGTGGATGTAGCCCAGCAGCGAATGGGCGCCGGCCGGCAGCGGGCCAACGTCGTCGCCAAATCGGCTCAGCACCTCGTAGCAGTACTGCTCCAGATGTTCGGTTTGGTCTGGCAGCAGGGTAAACGCGGCCCGCATTTGTAAGGCCAATGGTTGCATCACACTGCGTGTGGTCGAGGCCAAAGCCAGTTGGATGGCCTCGGTTACGTTGGGGGCGGCCTGCTGCCACCGGCCTTGATAGGCCAAGCGCCAGGCTTGCAGAATCAGTAACTGAACGCGGCTATGGGGAGGTAGAGGATGGGCCAGGGCCGCTTCAATCAAAGGCAGTTGCAGGTTGTAATCGTGCAGCCCACTGGCGACATTGGCCAGTTCCATCAGGGTTTCGCCCAAGCCGGCCTCATCATTCATCGCCTCAAACCCCTGCCGGGCTTCGGTTAATCGGGTTTGCGCTTCGGTCAAATCCCCCCGCTGTCTGGCGCAAACCCCCATAAAATAAAGCAGCCGAGGCCGGGACTGCCGTACGGACGCCGGCAGAGCAGAAATCCAGTTCCACAACGAGGCCGACCAGTTCTGTTGCAGCAGTTGTTCGCCCACCTCCTCCAAGAGTTGAGCGGCTTCAGCCCACAACTTGGCAGCCAGATAATGATGGATGGCCCGACCCGGAACCGTCTGAGCCGCGGCCGCTCGGCGGTGAAGTTCGGGCAGGCGATCCGACATCTTGTGGGCCAACTGCTGCCGTAAGCATTCGGCGAAAAGGTCATGGTAGCGATAAACCGGCGTTGGCGAGACGATCAGTAGGGCTTCAACTTCGTTTTGACGGGAGTAATCCCCCGGCGCATCATCCAGTTCAACCGCTATGAGAAAGAGATTGCGCCGGTAGAGATCGGTCAAAATGGCCTCAGTATCGGGGCGACCGGTGACGGCCCGGCATAAGTCCGGCGTTAATTCGGACAGGATCGAGGTCTCCAGTAAAAATGTTTGAACGGACGGTGGTTGCTGTTGCAGCACCTCGTCGGCCAGCAGGTCGAAGATGTAGCGCCGGCTTTGGGCCAGACTGGTGATAAAGGCCGTGCGCTGGGTGAACGGGGGCAGGCGTTGCAGCGAACCGGCAAATAAGCGCAGCCCGGCGGCCCAGCCTTCGGCTCGCTGGTGCAGGGTTAACAGGTCATCAGCCGAGAGACTCAGCCGCAGTCGTTCGTTGAGCAGGGTGGTCGTTTCCGCCAGGGTAAAACGCAGTTCATCCAGGCGCAGTTCGGTCAGTTCTCCCCGCGCTCTTAGCCGGGCCAGCGCCAGCGGCGGGTCGTGCCGGGTGCCAATGACCACCCGCATCTGCGGCGGCAGCCGCTCCAGCAAGTAATCCAGACCCTGATACACGGCCGGGTCGGTCAGCGTATGCAGATCGTCTAGAATGAGGAGAAAAGGCTGCGGCAGCGCGGCCAGAATGTCATTGATGAGTACGCCCATCACCCGGCGTACATCTGCCGCCGGATTCGCCAGGCCGGTCAGCACGGTTTGGGCGGCCGTTCCACAATTAGGATTGAGCCGCTGCAAGGCGGCGATGAGGGCGCTTAAAAAGCCGACGGGGTCGTTATCGGCCGGGTCAAGCGCCAGCCAGGTCAGTTGAAAATTTTGGGTAAGCGAATTGGCACGGCCGTTTCCCACCAGCGTCATGGCAAAATCGGCCAGCAGGGTGGTTTTGCCGTAGCCGGCCGGCGCCGAGACCAGCGTGAGACGATGCGCTTTGACCGCTTCGGCTAGGGCGTCCCGTAATCGTTGGCGAGGAATGAGATCAGGCCGCAGTTGCGGCGGCTGGAGTTTGGTTTGAGCTACCCAGCCGGGTTGCTCAGATGGTTTCATAGTGTCATTACCCTGGAGTAAGGAGTAGGAAGTAGGGATTAAGGGGATGAAATGCGTTACTCCTTACGCCTTATTCCCTACTCCCCACGTCGTTTAGTTCGGAAACATTGACTTTTCGGCATTTTTCGGTCGCGATAACAGCTTGGGTTAATAATATCAAGCAGTTCTTGAAATCTTCCTAAAAACTTCTTAAAAGCTTCTTAAAACTGGTAGGGCTAGACGTTCCAAAAAAGCGTACCAGGATGTCCCAGTACGCTTCTTTTATTTAACCCCAGTTGCCACCTTGCCGCAAACAAGACCTGACAGGTTTTCAAACGAGCCTTATACAGGCTAAATGTCCCGAATTGCCCTGATTTTTCTCGGAACAGTATCTCTAAAACCTGTCAGGTCTGATGGGGAGTAACTTGAGTTATTTATGACCTAACGACCGTGGTGTCAATCAAACACCTGAGCCGCGCGATTAACCACCGAGTCCGGCAGTTCAACCGCTTGCGATACAACCGACTTCAGGTTGACGGCCAGCAGGCCGGCCCGTTGACGCTCAATGGTAATATCGCCGGCCGCAGCCTCGCCCTTGAGAATGGTGACGGCGATGGTTCCGGCATCGAGGCCGTCTTGGAAGTAATCCAGCCCCAATGCGGCCACCGCGCCGCGCTCGGAGGAGGCGGGGTCGTTGGCAAAGAGCGGAATATCATTTTCCTCGGCCACTTTGACCAGCGCTTCAAAGCCGGAGACCACGGTCGAGTCGGTTGAGACAAAGAAGGCATCCACGCCCTGCGCAGCCAGCGACTCGGCGGCGGTTTGCACTTCGCTGGAGTCGGCGATGTTGGCCTCAACCAGTTCGATGCCCATCTTGGCGGCGGTGTCCCGTGCAATCGAGGTGGCGACTTCGGAGTTCTTCTCGGCCGTGTTCCAGATCATGCCGATGGATTGGACATCGGGCAGCACTTCTTGGATGACGGCCATGGCGTCTTCAACCGGGGGCATGCCCTGGATACCGGTCACCCAGGCCGGGTGGTCATCCGGGGCAGTGGCCACGCCGGCCAGGTAGGGATCGGTCACGGCGGTGAAGACAATCGGCGGCCCTTCCAAATCCTTGGTCACATTGTAAGCCGCTTGCACCGCCGGCGTGGTGATCGCGATAATCAGATCGACATCCTCATCAACAAACTTCTGGGCGATGGTGGTCAGGGTGGCGATATCGCCTTCGGCGTTTTGGTAGTCAATGGACAGATTTTCACCATCGACGAAGCCGTTTTCGGCCAGGGCTTGAATAGCGCCTTCTCGCTCCGCATCCAGCGCCGGATGGCTGACCAACCGCATGATGCCCACTAAATAGTCACCTTCAACCAGTGGCGCCATCGCCGCCTCTTCCTCCGCCATCTCTGCATCCATCGCCTCTTCGGTCGCGACGGCGTCTTCTACCGCTTCTTTAACATCCGCCGCGGCCTCTTCCACCTTATCTTTAGCGTCGGCTGCGGCTTCCTTAGCTTGTTCCTGAGCCTCTCCTAGCTTTTCTTTGGCCTCTTCCGCCGCGTCTGCGGCCGCATCCTGGGCCGTAGCTACCGCTTCTTTAGCCTGTTCCGCCGCACCTGCGGCCGCATCCTGGGCTGTGGCCGCCGCATCTTGAGCCTTTTCCTTAGCCTGTTCTACGGTTGTGCCGCCACAGGCCGCCGCCAGGAACAGCAGAACCATAAGTAAGGGTAACAAAAAAATTCGTTTCATAGGTCTCTCCTCCAAGAGTGAAAATATATTGAACATTTTGCTAACGGACACTTTTTCAGCTTGATCAATACCAGCCTTCAAAATTGACGTTAAGCCGATAGACCGCTGCTCGCCGACCGCCGACCGCCGAAAATCCGGTATGTTCGTTGAAATTCAGCGGTCACCGGTCGTCAGTCGGTGGTCAGGGAGCATCGACGTCTTGACCAAATCGAGGCTATGTCCGTTAGCACAATTGAACATTACATATTTTTTAAGGGTCGGCCAGCAGCAGGCGATCATCGGTCAACTCCTGCTGGCGGACCTTGGCGAACATATCGAGCAGCCCGGCCACAGTCAGGTTGGCCCGTTCCTGTCCGGTAAAATCGAACAAAATCTCCCCGTTGTGCATCATCAGGGTGCGACTGCCCATTTCCAGCGCCTGCTTCATGTTGTGGGTGACCATCAGCGTGGTCAAGTGGGTTTGCCCCACAATATCATTGGTCATGGTCACAATCCGGTGGGCTGTGGCCGGGTCGAGGGCAGCGGTGTGTTCGTCTAACAGCAGCACCTTGGGTTGAGCCAGCGTGGCCATCAGCAGCGTTAACGTTTGGCGTTGACCGCCGGATAGCAGCCGCACCCTGGCGTCGAGCCGATCTTCCAGCCCCAGGCCGAACTGGGCCAGCGCCTCGCGGAACCGCGCCCGCAGGTGAGGGGTGACGCCCCGCCGCAGACCGCGCCGCTGGCCCCGTTTGATGGCCAGCGTCAGATTTTGCTCAATGGTCATCGAGGCGGCCGTCCCCAGCAGCGGGTCTTGAAAGACCCGGCCCACCATAGCGGCCCGGCGATACTCCGGCCAGCCGGTTACGTCCTGGCCGTTGATCGTCACTTCACCCTGAGTGACGGGAAAAACGCCGGCAATGGTGTTCAGTAAGGTCGATTTACCGGCCCCGTTGGAGCCGATCACGCTCACAAACTCGCCGGGCGACAGGTGCAGGTTGACGCCGGTCAGGGCGCGCACTTCGTTGATACTGCCGGCGTGGAAAACTATGCTGAGGTCGGTCAACTTGAGCATGGCTACCCCTTACTCGCTCGCCGATGCCGGCGCTGTCGTTGAATTTGGGGGATAGCCAGCGCCACCAACACCAGCAGCGCCGTCGCCAGCTTCACGTCGGTCGGTTCTAGCTTGATGCTGTTCCCTGTTCCGGGCAGCGGGATTTCGATAATCAGGGCCAGCGCAATGGCCAGCCGGTAAATAATCATACCGACCACGACCGCAAAAGTGGCCCAGGCAATGGTTTTGGGCCGGAACAGCGTCTCGCCGATGATGACCGCCGCCAGCCCGGCAATGATCAGGCCCGCCCCAACATTGACATCGGCAAAGCCCTGGTATTGGGCCAGCAGCGCCCCGGACAACCCGACCAGCCCGTTGGAAATGGCCAGCCCCAAGATTTTCATGGTGTCGGTGTTAACGCCCAAGGCCCGGATCATCTGCGGGTTGTCGCCGGTGGCCCGCATGGCCAGGCCGCTTTCCGTATGTAAGAACCAATCGATGGTCAATTTGATCAGGATGATGAGCAGTAAAAAAATGACGATGGACAGGACGTTGGTGTGAACCCGCAGCCAGGCCCGGTCCCACTGTTCAATAAATAGATTGCGAAAGAAGGGTTTGAACGGTGAAAAGATGGTCTCGGCTTCCAGCAGCGGAATGTTGGACTGGCCCATAATCCGCAAATTGATGGTAAAGGCCCCGGTCAGCACCAAAATAGAGGCCAGCAGGCCGTTGATGTTGAGCCGGGTATGGATCAGCCCGGTGGCCACGCCGGCCAGCGCGCCGCCGATAAAGGCCGCCGGCAACGATAGATAGGCGCTCCACCCGGCGATAATCATGGCCGAAGCAATGGCTGCGCCCAGCGGAAAACTGCCGTCGATGGTCAAGTCGGGGAAGTCGAGAATGCGGAAGGTTAAATAGACGCCAATCGCCACCGCGCCATACCCCAGCCCCTGCGCCACCGCCCCCAGCCAGATGTTCCACGAGGTCGCGCCCAACTGCTCAATCAACGGCTGGCGAAACACCACCGCCAATAAAATGATCAGCGCCAGCACGCTCCACAGAATCCAACGTGACCAGCGCTGTTCGGCCGGTTGCGGTATCGTCTCTTCTTTGCCGGTAGTGGGGCCGCCTGGCCCAGTTTTGGTGCTTTCCACGGTGACCGTTCGTTTCTCTAATAACCAAGTTGTGGCGGCTAGTAGGATACCCTACTCTGGTAATTTGTCAATAGAGTTTGTGGAGTTTATGGAGTTGGTGGAGTTTAGGGGCCGGCAGTTCACAAATTAGGCATTGTGCGATATCCTTAAATATATTACCTACCGTTCCTTTTAAAACTAGAGACAGGAGCCTCACCATGTCAATCGATTACAAACTTCACGAATACAACCTACCCAGCGGAGCTGACTACCGGGCCAGAGTTCAACACCAGCGGACACTCGACTTGGACGACGTGATCAATCATATGGTCACGTTTAATTCCGGTCTTAGTAAGGCCATTATGATTGCCGTCTTTGGTGAGTTTCTCAGAACGTTGATATTTTTGTTAGTAGACGGTTACAAAATTGAGACCCCTTTTGCCGTCTTTAGCATCACCATCAAGGGCACCTTTGCGTCGCCTGACGATAAATTCGACTATCAACGCCATAAGATTGAGCTTAACATCGCCGTGGGCGATCCGCTCAAAGACGGGTTTGAAGGCCAGGTCCACCCCAGAAAACGGAAGATGGTGCTGCCCCACCCCATAATTAACCGCTGCACATCCGGCAACGCCCCGACCGCCTCTAACGTTCTCTGGCCCGGACGGATAGCCACTATCCACGGTACCGGCCTAAAATTTGATGAGAATGACCCCAGCCAGGGTATCTTTCTAACCCCGGTTCAAAGCAGCGCCGACCCGGAGCCGGTGGGTCCCCCCATCCGTATTGACGATGTGGGCCATAATAAGGGTCGTAAGCTGGTGTTTGTCGTGCCGCCCGATTTACCACCGGGGCTATATCAGCTAGAGGTTCGCGCCCGCTTTGGCAAGCACGCCGTGCGCAGCGGTAAGTACAGTAAAGTGCTGATTGTACAGTAACGGGCCGGCCCAGACCAGACCTGACAGGTTTTAAAGGATAAGGTAGCCTGTAAATATAGAGGCGGTTGGCCGTAAACTACTCCAGACGATATCTTCGAAAACCTGTCAGGTCTTTAACGTGCAGTCTAATTCTCAAGCCTAAAAACATTTTTGTTTCAGCCTGAAATCATTTTTACTTTAGGCTGAAATCATTTTTGTTTACGCCTAGAACCAACCGAGTCCAGCCGGTCAAAGTAAGCGTTTCAACCGGTCAAAGTAGGACTTTGAACCGGTCAAACTATCTCTTTCAGCCGGTCAAAGTAAGCGTTTCAGCCGGTCAAAGTAAGCGTTTCAGCCGGTCAAACGCCCCCTTTCAGCCGGTCAAAGGAGGAGTTTCAGCCGGTCAAACGACCCCTTTCAGCCGGTCAAAAGCGAGTTTATCAGTGGAGCCATCCACGTTTTACAGTAGGCAAAGGCGAATGGCTTGTGATGCAATCGGTTTTAGGGGACGCTGATGCACCACGCTGAATTAAATAACTCAAGTTGCTACCCTTCCAGACCTTTAGGGTTTTGGCCCTAATTTTGACAAGAATTGGCCTTAGATATCCAAATTTAGGTCGAGATAAGACCCTTTTGGAAACCCTAAAGGTCTTTTTTCCGCAAGATGGCAACTGGGGTTAAATATGGCGATAAAATACCGTTATTAGCTCAAGAACTCCTCAGGACCGGTTCTTTGGGGGACAACCCATCCGGATCATTAAAGACCGCGCCCGGCGGCGGCGCAATGGGGCCTTGCAGCAAGGGATCGTCGGTGGCTTGCATCCAGCGATTTAATCGCCCGCGCATATCATCGAGCACTTCGGCCATAGCGGGATCATCGGCCAAATTATGGGCTTCGGTCGGGTCGAACATGAGATCATAGAGTTGCTCGGCCGCCACAGGCCGTTGATCGAACCCATAGGCCAACCAAACGTCTTTGCTGAGGCTATCATCAATATTAGGCAGTACCGGCCGGCGGCGGTGGTCGTAGCGCCGGATATATTTCCAGCGCTGGGTGCGGACCGCCCGCTGCGGTTCGTAGGCGGCATGGTAGTTGACCTCGCCAAATATCGCCTCGTTAATTTCAGCAACCTCGTCGCGGATGAGGGGCAGCATGGATTGACCCTGTAACCACGGGGGCGGTTCAATGGCCAGCCACTCACACAGGGTCGGAAACAGGTCAACCTGAGATACCATCGCGTCGAGTACCCGCCCCCCGTTGAACCCGTCGGGACCGCGCATAATCAGCATCACGCCGAGACCGTGATCGGTCAGGGTGGTCTTCATCCCCGGAAAAGCCAGTCCGTGATCGGTGGTACAGATGACCAAGGTGCTGTCGGCCAGCCCCGCCGATTGCAAGGCGGTCAATACAGCGCCCATAC
Source organism: Anaerolineales bacterium (assembly GCA_020634855.1). Taxonomy (GTDB): domain Bacteria; phylum Chloroflexota; class Anaerolineae; order 4572-78; family J111; genus JAGRBY01. Next base: position 261,412 of record JACKAU010000006.1, on the reverse strand, counting down.
CTTGATCTAAAAGGCGGGCGCTGGCTTTGTAGCGGGCCATGTCCAGCCGCGTGGCCGGGGTGTCCGGCAAGGTGGGCGGAACCAGCGTGTAAGTCGGGCTGTCTGTAGCTGCCGGTTCCGGAAATTCGCGGTGCGTTTCAAAAAAGCCCACTGACAGAAAGAAGGGTTGTTGGGGCGCATGGGTGAGAAAATCGACCGCCTTGTTTACAACGTCTTGATGGAAGGTTTCACTCCGCGGCCCACACCACGGCTCGTCCGGCCACGCGTCATAGCCGATGGCGGCTGTATCTGCGGCAATGTGCTGGATACCGACCAAGGCCGAGTAGTATCCCGCCCGGCGCAGGGTATGGACCAAGTGCTGCTGGTAATCGTTCAGGGCAAAGCCGCGATGGGCCAAACCCAGCATGCCGTTGGAATGAGCCGACTGCCCGGTCAGCAAACAGGCCCGGCTGGGCGAGCAGGTCGGGGCCGCACTGAACGCCCGGCGAAATAAGACGCCTTCTTCGGCCAATTGCTGCAGATGCGGCGTGGGTACGGCATGGCCGTAAGGTTGGATATACCGGCCCGTATCGTGCGAGTGAAGGTAGAGAATGTTTCGATGTTTGTGTGACATAGTATGACTCCGGTTAGGTTTAGACCTATGATAATCTACTTTTACGGGCGATCAAATTGTGGTGGTTCTGCTTGCAGGTCGCGCAATAGCCGAAATCAGGCGGCAATGCTGTTTAGTTCGGTGATGTCCTCCTCAGACAGGGTCAGCGCAGCCCCGCTAACATTCTCGTGCAGATGGGCGACGGATGAAGTACCGGGGATGAGCAGGATGTTCGGTGAGCGCTGGAGCAGCCACGCCAGGGCAACGGCCATCGGGGTGGTGCCGAGGCGGGCAGCGACGGAGCTTAGCTTGTCGGATTGAAGCGGAGAGAAGCCGCCGAGCGGGAAGTAGGGCACGTAGGCGATACCCTGGGCAGCGAGCGAGTCGATCAGATCATCGTCGGCCCGGTTGGCGATGTTGTAGAAGTTCTGCACGCACACAACCGGCGCGATCGTCTGGGCCTCGGCAATCTGCTCGGCATTGACGGTACTGATACCGAGGTGCTTGATCAGTCCTTCTTGCTGCAACTGCGCCAGTACACTGAACGGCTCGGCAACCGAGCCTGGCTCGGGGCTTCCTAACCCGCCGACACGCAGGTTGACCACATCGAGTACATCCAGCCCCAAATGATCCAAGTTATCGTACACGGCCTGGCGTAACTGATCAGGAGCCAGCGCCTGGAGCCAATTGCCCTCGGCATCTCGCCGTGCGCCCACCTTGGTGACGAGGTGTAGATCATCCGGATAAGGGTGCAGAGCCTGCTTGATGATCTGGTTGGTGACGTACGGGCCGTAGTAATCACTGGTGTCAATGTGCGTGATACCTAAGGCCACGACCTCGCGCAGGACGGCTACGGCGGCGGCCCGGTCGGCGGGTGGGCCAAACACGTGCGGGCCGGCCAACTGCATCGCGCCGTACCCCATCCGAGTGACCGTTAGACCCTCGGCCATGGTGAATGTCCCTGCGGTTGCGGCCGGAAGTTGATTAGATTGATTGGCTATCTGTGATGCCATAGAACAAAATCCTCTTTCTTTGAATGGAATAACACCAATTATGAGATGTAATATGCTTACGAGTATAATAGGCGGACTATCATATGACCAGAGCCTCTTTATCGTATGATTAAAACTATCAGGATAAGGAATAACGATAACGATGAGCGACGAACAACGCAGACAGGGTCTGGCCGATTTTCTACGTACTCGACGGACGCGCCTCTCACCTGAACAGGTCGGGATGATCCCCGGTGGGCGGCGACGCACTCCGGGCTTACGGCGTGAAGAGGTGGCGCAGCTCGCCAATGTGGGCGTTTCCTGGTATACCATGTTAGAGCAAGGACGCGATATTAACCCGTCAAGGGAGGTGCTTCAGAGCATTGCTGGGGCGTTACAACTGACCCCCGACGAACAGCAACACCTTTTCTTACTGGCGAATCAGCAACCCCTCGTCGAATCACCCCTATCTGATGAGCAGGTAAGCCCGGCGTTATGTCGTGTCCTTGACGCGCTCGATCCTATTCCGGCCTATATTCTGGGTCGTCGTTGGAATTATCTCGCCTGGAACACCGCTGCCGAACATGTCTTCTTGTTGTCAGAGTTGGTGCCGCCCTATGAATATAATGCTATCTGGCGTATTTTTGCTGATCCGAAGAAGCGGCAATACGTCACTAAGTGGGAGCAGACCGCGCAGAGAGTCCTGGCGGAATTCCGGGCGGATAGTGCCCATTGTGTCCATGAAGAATGGTTCAAACGCTTGATCGCTGATTTAGAGCGCGTCAGCCCTGAGTTTCGGGCTTGGTGGCCCCGTCACGATGTAAGTAGTCGCGTTGATGCCCGGAAAGACATAGATCATCCGCGGGTAGGGTGTCTGATGTTTGAGCATACAACCTTGCAGGTGCCGGCTATGCCCGATCTCAAACTCATGATCTATACCCCGTTACCCGAAACCGATACCATGGAAAAGCTCCAGCAGTTGATGGATAGGGTGATTAGTATCTAACCAAGCCACGTCTAACCAAAAAAGCAAGAAGTTTGATCCACGAAGGACACGAAGCTACACCAATAAAAGATAAAAAATTTAGTGTTCCTTAACGCACTCTATTTCCTCGCGAACCTTTTATGACCGGGTAAGATATGATATACTTGAACTATCTTCTGACATAGTCGGTCAAAGTCCCTACCGGCCGACACAATAGCTTGGCCAATCTTAACAACTCAATCGAATTTCTAACACGAACACCGCACGCCCAAAGGAATTTCGTCCATGCATTCCTCGAAACGCAAGACCCGTAACCTGTATTTGGCTCTGACCATAACCGGATTGATCCTGCTATTGTTGTGGCCCTCGCTGGCGGCGGCGATGCCCCTGACCGCCCCACACCAGCTTGAGCGAGCCTGGCGCTTGGCCGTCGATATCGGCAGCTACCACTACAGCAGCACCGTGGTCCAAACCGATCACCCCACCGCCGACCTGCGCAACGCCGGGCGCAGCGCCCACGTGACGCACGTCTCGGCCCAGGGCGCGGTCGATTTGCCTAACAAAGCCATGTCGATGAAGCTGTGGACGGCGGGCATTGACCGGGACGGCATCGAGGTTAAAGTTGAGAACGGCAAAGCCTACGGCCGCATGAACGCCGAAGGCGGCTGGATTGAAATCAGCGACCCCAGCCAGATTTTTGCTCCCGGCGGCGACCCCCTCGGCTTTTTGGTGGCCGCCGAAAATATCCGCGAGATGGACGCGGATGAGCAGTCGCTGACGATGGCTGAACCCACCTTGGATGACGTCATCGATACGCCCCACCTGCTCACGTCCAAAACCTACCAACATTATCGATTCGATATCAACGGCGTGCGGTACGCCGAGTACGTGCGGCGGCAGCTTGAAGGCGGCCTGCGCGAGCAGGGCGAACTGCCCCCCAACATAACGTTAGGCGTGATTGGTCACTATGTCGATATGAAAGGGCAGGGCGAAATATGGATCGATGACGACGGCCTGCCGGTGCAGCAGGTCATCCGTATGACCTTCCCCGCCGAGCGCGGCGCGCTCCACTGGACGGAGAACAAAGTAACGACCACCTTCTCCCACTGGGACAAGGCCGAGGTCTACCATCAGCTTTTCTGGGCCATTCCGCGCCTGGTTGATGATCCCACGCTGCTCATCACTGACCCACTCTCGCTGCTGCCGTCACCCTACGCCCTCCTGCCTAACTCGCAGTGGTTTACGGCGGCGAATGTGGAACAAAGCGGCCTACTGCTGGGCCTGGGCCTGCTGCTGGCCGCGCTGGTGGTGATGGTCTACACCCACCGCCGCTCGCCCCAATTTTACGCCGGGCTATCAACCGTGATGGTGGTGTTAATGTTGGCCACGCCGCTGCTCAACGCCAACCACGCCCTGGCCTTTGCCGAGCGTCAGCAGACTCGCGCCATCGAGCAGCAGCAGCAGCTTGAGACACAGCAGCAGATGGAAGTGAGCCGGGTCGGTATGGCGGGGCGGGATTTTAATCCGTTGGTTGATCCGTTGGCGGGCTCGGATGCTTCTTTGGATACGCTCTCTGGGGGCAACGGCCAATCTACCCTCCCAGCCTCCCCCTGCTAGGGGAGGAGTCAAGCTCCCCCCCAGCGGGGGATAGAGGGGGGCAAATGTTGTCGAAACCAACCCATTCGCTTCCAAATCCCGCTTTATGATCCCCCCCCTCCAATCCACCTGCGTGCTGACCACCGGCGGCGATTGCGACAGCGACGGCCTGGCGGACGACATCGAACTGTACGAACTGGGCACCGACCCCGAAGATGTGGACACCGACAACGACGGCATCAGCGATAAAGCCGAGGTGGAAGGCTTTGCCTATGGCGGCGCCCAGTGGTACCTCAACCCGTCCGATCCCGACAGCAATGGCGATGGTGTGCTGGATGGCGCGGCCTGCCCCGGTCTGGCCGATGTGGAGGGCGACACCGTCGTCTCGCCGACCGGCAGCAGTTGCCTCAACAGCGACAGCGACTCCACGCCCGATGTGTTCGATTATGACGATGATGCCGACGGCGTGCCCGATTGGGTCGATAGTGCGCCGTTGGATGTGGCCGGACCGTTCAACGCTACCGGCAACCCCCTGGCGTTCAACCTGACCCTCAACTCAAACGGCGAGCCGATTTTTGTCGATTTTGAAGTGCGGCCCACCAACCCCGACCACCTCTTCTACACCAAACAGGTGCTCGACTGGCCCGATAACGACACCAAGGGCCAGTGGACCAAAAACAGCGACACCACCTTTGCCGATTTGGACGGCTACGACAGCGGCGACGGCGATATGATGCTCAACCCGCTGCTGGAGTTTGCGATCACCTACGACGCCGGCAACCCGACCGCCGGGCTGCCCATCACCAACTCGGTCAGCCTCGGCAGTATCACCGATTACAGCGACCTCGCCTGGATCGACACCGAGGCGCTCAGCGAGTGGGGCATCTCGGTCAACGAGAGCGATGACGACAACACGCTGCTGCTGTGGGTGCCGCTCAACGTCATCAAAGATGATCATGGCGAAACCCCGGTGGCCTGGAATGGGCGCATGTTCTACCTGCCCCAAACCGCCCAAACCACGCTGGGCAACGCCCAAACGGTGCGGCTGGTCTGGATGGTGGAAGGCATTATCGATAGCTGTACCGCGCCCTCAGACAGCGATTACGACACCTACTGCGCCGACGACAGCCACTGGACCAGCAGCGTCCAGATTATGCAAACCTATTACGATGAGTTCACCCTGACCGGCCTGACCGTCCACGAAGATCACGGCGGCAAACTAAACATCATTGCCGAACCGGCGGGTCTGGGTCACAGCAGCTACGATGATTACCTGTGGCATCTGGCCGACGGCCTGCAAGAGACCTTTCTGCGGGGCCGGCAAAAGCCCGGCGGCGGACGTTTTAGCGTGGATGATATCGCCGCCTTTGCCACCACCTGGGGGGTGAGTGGGCTGAGCTTCACCACCAAAACGCTCGAAGACCAGCGTGATTTGGCGACCATTGCCAGTGAAGACAACATGAGCATTCTCAACAGCGTTCACGCCAGCGCCGCCATCAGCGACACCGCCTCGCTGCTGTACGCCGGCGAGGAAACCAACCGCATCGCCGGACTCAGCGATGACGCCGCGTCGATCAGCGGCAGCAGCGTCAGCGTGGATATGACCCAGGTTGACCAGACCACCAGCGCTATCTTGCGCCTCAGTCCCTTCCAATATAAAGGGGCCGGGGTGTGGGCCGACATGAGCCTGGACGATTATCAAACGGCGCTGGCCACCGACTTAGAGAGCGTCTTTACCGACGCTCAACTGGATACCCTGCTGGCCGCTAACGGCGAAACGATCACCGATTACGCCCTGGCTCGCGATGGGGCTATCAGCCTGGCGCAGGGGTACGCCCTGGCCCTGATCATCGGCCTAAACGGGCTGGTTGAGCTAAACGGGACCGACGTTAACAGCGACGCGTTGACCAACACCGGCCTAACCCTCAGTGGCGACGTTGCCACCACCCTGGTGCAGCACATGCTGGCCGAGATGCAAGCCTATTACGCCGCCAAGAGCGTCGTCACCGCGCTGGCGGCGGCTAGCGATACCTCCACCGCCGCGGCCACCGCCCTATCGGCCGCCTTTGCCGCAGCGCAAGCCGATATCCTGGCCGCGCTGGGATCGGCCCGGCAGGGCGATATTAGCAGCGGCTTGAGCCTGGCCCTGCAACAGTTAGGCAACTACTACAAAACGGTCGATGTCGATACCGGCCGATTTACCGACTATGCCTCGCTTTCGCAGCAATTCTACGTCTCCACGGTCAACTCTTTAGACAAGGGTTGGGGGGCCGTTTATAGCAACGCTAAATATATTTGGGGCTTGGGCAATGCCGTTTGGGGGCTGAAAGTGATGCAAGCCTTGAAAAGCGGCGTCGCGCTGGTATCGGCCAACGCCAACATTCTGGTTAAACTGTGGAACAGCGCCAAGGTGTGGGCGGTGGCCGGCTTTGTCTTGACCGCGGCTATTGCTTTGATTATGTTTCTGGTGGGCGACTACGACAATCAGCTTGAGTACGACGCCGCCGCCGTAAAATTGGCCGTCAGTATCGTTGTGTATGCCATTGTGGCGGTGATCACGGCTATTCCGGGCGTGGGTTTTCTGATCACCGGCCTGGTGGCCGCTATCGATGGCTTGATGGCCCTCATCTGCCAACTGGTTGGCGTTGAGCCGGGTTCGAGCTTTGATACCTGGTTTTGCAACGGCATCACCGGCACGGTCATTCGCGCCCTCTCGCTGCTGTTCAGCGATCAGTTGATCCTGGTCGATCTCGACAAGGATGACCGGCTGGATGTGAGCTTTAACTCGCCGGCGGTGGTGCAAAAAACCAACAACGACGGCTATTTGGTTGGCAACCAACTGTCTATCAACGCTACCATCACCAACACCATCACCCTCAACGAGCCGACCGTGGGCGAAAACCTGCTCATTCTCACTTCGTTCAGCACCTCCGAACTGAAGGACCGTATGCGGCGTTCAACCTTTGCCTACGCCCTGCAAAGCAGCAAAACCGATCACCATTCCGGTTTAGAATGGGGCGACAAGAGCCGCTGGTCAGACCACAACGATACGATGACATTCGATGTTAGCGGTTCGGGGTTGTTTAGCGGGGCCGGCATTAATCACACCACCGACCTGTACCTGACCGAGTCGTACAATGTGCTCGGTTTAACCTGTGGCGGCTTTATCTTTGCCTTTAGTTGCAGCAACGAACCGATTCGCGATTCGGTCCACACCTTTATCGGTGAAGATATGGCCTTCGATATCTTACCGGCCAGCCTCGATGGTTTCCGCAGCCTGGCCGCGGCCAGCGACGGCGGCTACCGGCTGGCCTGGGATCGCCAATTTCCGGCCCTAACCGATGCCGACGGCGACGGCGTGCCCCGCAGCAACGACCCCGATGACACCCTGACCGACACCGATGGCGACGGCCTGACCGACCTGTGGGAACTGGACAACGGCTTCGATGCCGCCTATGTCGGCGGCGACGGCGACGGCGACGGCCTGACCGATTACTGGGAAGCCTTCTACGGCGCCGACCCCTATCTGGCCGACACCGACAACGACGGCATGATCGACGGCGACGAATTTTTCCATACCCAAAGCCTTAACCCCTACCTCGATGATGACTCGACCTGGACCGGCGGCTGGCTCTTTACCTACGACTTTGACAGCAGCGACAACCCGCTCAAAACCCGCGTCTCGGCCAGCCCGCTCGATGCCGATACCGACAGCGACAACGTCACCGATCGGCTGGAGTTTGTGTACGGCTACAACCCCACCGTGCCGCAAGAGTTAAACGTGCTTAGCCTCAATGTCAGCGCCGCGCCGTCTCTGGTGGCGGTGGGCGATACTGTGGCCTACACGGCCACCGTCAAAAACGATCTCAACAGCCGCACCGCCCGCGGCCTGCTGGAAGCGGAGTTTCCGGTTGATACCACCCAGGTGGTGGAAACCTTTGTGCTGACCCGGTTGCAGGAAACAACGCTCAACGGCACAGTCACCGCTCCCAGCGTCGCCCAAACCATCGAAACCAGCGTCACCATCCGGGCCGGGGCCGTGCTTGAAGATCCCGACGCCGTGGACGACTCGGCCCATTTGGTGGCCCAGTATCAGTTCAACGAGAGCCAGCCGACCAGTGTCTGCACCAGCGTCTTAAACTGTTACGGTTCATACAGCTTTAACGACAGTTCCAGCTACAACCACGACGCCGTGTGTGAAAAGGATTGGGGCGGCAGCTACTCGGTTGATTGCCCGGTGGCCAATGGCGCTTACCTTGAGTTTACGGGGGTACACGATGACTCGCCCGACTACTACACCCCGGTAGCCCGTATTGAAGCGCACGATGATTTCAAGCTGGACAGCTTCTCTTTCGAGGTCTGGGTTAAACCGACCACCCAGAAAAATCACCCCCAAAACATCCTCAACAAATACGGCGATTTTACGCTGGGTATCAAAGCCAACTCGATGACGCCCTTCTTCAGCCTGCAAAATAGTAGTTGCAGCAGCGGCGCGGGCAGCGATACCACCATCAATGGCAGCCTCAACCTCGATCAAAATGAGTGGAATCAGCTCATGGTCACCTACAACGACGACACCAATGTTTTGACCCTGTATGTCAACGGCCAAAGCGGGGGTTCGGCCATAACCACCAGTTGTATGACCACCGGCCTCAACGAGCGCATCACCATCGGCGCGATGGATCAAACCGATCTGAGTTCACAGTACGGGCTAAGTTGGACCCCCCCGGCTTTTTATTCTGACTCCAACTATTTTTACTACGGTTATAGTACGCCTGAGTCCTTTGCCTTTATCGGGGGGATGAACAAGCTGCAAATCTTTGATGCCGATCTGTCGGTGGCCGAAATCGAAGATCTGTACAGCAAAGGCAACCGCGTGCTGGAGTTTAAGTTTGATGACCCGCCGGGGGCGACCACCTTTGATGATGCCTCCGGCAACCGGCTGGACGGCACATGCAGCGGTACATCCTGCCCCGACAGCGGGCGGCCCGGCCTATCGGGCCAGGCGGTCTATTTCGACGGCTCTTCCATCTTTGTTCCGGCCAGCAGCGATACGCTGGGGCTGTCTACCAACAGTTACACGGTTATGGCCTGGCTTAAAGGCGGCGACTACAACCAGAGCGGTAACTACTATGCCTTGCTTGGGACGCAAATTGGGGTGGCCAAGGGCGGTTACCTGTTCCTGGGATCAATTGCCACCAATAAAGCGTTAAAGGTCGCCACCCCGCTGGATACTAACGACTGGCACCACGTCGCCTGGCGGTGGGCGTATAACAGCAGCAATGCGGCCAACTCAACCCGCACGATCTTTATTGATGGCGTGCAGGTAGCCCAGGATCAAGGCGATGCCGGCGTGCTGTCATTTGGCAGCATCATGCCGCTGGGATTGATCTACACCGGCTGGCTCGATAATCTGGTGGTGGTTAGAAGCGCCCTGAGTGAGGACGAGATTCAGGCCGATATGAATTCCTCGCCGCTGCTCAGCCTGCACCTGGATGAAGATTTGAACACCACCTCCTTTAGCGATGAGGCCCCCGCCAACAACCCGGCCACCTGCTCCGGCAGCGGCTGTCCCCAGGCCGGAGCCGACGGCTGGATGCGCGAGGCTCCCGTTTTTGACGGCAACGATACCCTCACCGTCGCCGCCGTCGACGAACTGCAAGTCACCGATTTCAGCCTGAGCATGTGGGTCAAGCCCACCAAAACCAAAAGCAGCAACCAATGGCTGATTCGCAAAGATAACAGCAGCGGCTACAACCGTAACTACGCCCTGCGCATCGAGCCGAACTCGATGACCCTCCGCTTCTTCATTCAAAATAGCTGCTACAACTACAGCGCCGGCTGGAAATATTTCGACAGCCAGGGCGAGCTGCTGGAAAACCAGTGGAACAGCGTCATCGCCACCTACGACAACGACCGCAACGAAATGGCGCTCTACATCAACGGCGCCCTCGATACCCAATATACGCCCTCCTACACCGGCCTCTGTCACAACAGCCAGCCCATCACCATCGGCCAGGGCTTTGAGGGCAGCCTCGACGAAGTGGCCGTTTACGGCGGCCGGCTGTCAAGCCTGGAGGTTCAGGACATCTACGATTACCAATCGGCTTGGTACGATACTGTGCAGCAAGTGCCGGTGATCATCGATGCCGCTCCGCCGGCCATCACCCTGGGCAACTTCACCGCCCTCAAGCTGGAACCGACGATGCTGGCCGCCACCGTGGTTGATGACGACTCATACCTGTCGCGTATTGCCAGCGTTAACGTGACCATCACGCCGCCGGCGGGCGGCGGCAGCGCCTACACCGAGTCGGCCAGCGGCAGCGGCGACGGCGACTGGCTGTACTACTTTAGCCCGACGGTAACCGGCCAATACACCATCCAGTTTGCGGCTACCGACAGCGTGGGCAACAGCGCCAGCGCCTCGGCTCTGGTTACGGTTGACAACACCCCGCCCACCGTCGAAATCGACGCCGGGCTGCTCGGCGCGACGCTGACCACCAGCGAGCCTATCACCGGCGGCGCTAACACCCTGGCTCTAACCGGTACCTTTAGCGATGGCGGCAGCCCGGCCAGCGGCGTGGTCAGCAACAGCCTGACCATCGACATCCGAGACTGGCAGGGCGTGTCGGTGCAAGGGACGGAAGCCGCCGACGCCACCGGCAGCGGGACCTGGCAGGTAGATTATCCCTTTGTCTCGCCGCCTTACGGCCAATACGAGGTGCAGGCCCAGGCCGAAGATGCCGCCGGCAACGTGATGAGCGGTACTATCGGCGCCATTGCCCTGGACGCTCTCGGCCCCACCGCCGATGTGGTGGCGGGCACCGTGGTTATCTCTTCGGCTATGCCGATTGTCTCCGGCACGGTGATGGATGTACCCTTCTCCGGCAACAGCCGGCGGCTGCACCTGCACTTTGAAGAGTCAGCGCCGCCCTTTGTCGACGGCTCGCTGCGGCAGGCCAACGCCACCTGCTCCGGCTCGGAATGTCCGGCGGCCGGGCAGAGCGGCCGGCTGGGTCTCGCCGCCGATTTTGACGGCGGCGACGTGCTGACCACGGTCAATATTCTCGACCCCGCCGCCACCAGCTTCACGGCGATGGCCTGGTTTAACCTGGATAGCGCCGCCGGCACCCGCACCATTTTAAGCGAGCGCGACGGTGACGGTACTGGCCGCACCTGGCTGGCCGTTGATAATGGCCGGTTGACCAGCGAGTTGGGCGGCGCGTCGCTGACCGATCCGACGGCGGTCGGCGCGGGCGGCTGGCATCACGCCGCCGCCACTTACGACGGCAGCCTGCTGCGGCTGTACCTGGACGGCACGCTGGCGGTCAGCGCTACCCGCACGATTGAAGCCGCCGACGGCCAAATGGTGATCGGGGCTAACAAAAACGAGGGCGATCACTTTAGCGGCCGAATTGATGAACTGGCGATTTACGACCGGGCCTTCAGCGCCGATGAGATTTACATCATCGCCAACCCGCTCGATACCGGCATCGACTCGGCCCAAATTCGGCTGCGCCACTTTAACGGCAGCCCCTGGCCCGATATCGACCCCGACGGTTTTATGATGTACCTGCCGCTGGACGACGAAGCCGGCGCCACCGATTTTAATAAATATTCGATCTACTCCTATACCGTCACCTGCACCGAATGTACCACCAACGGCGTCGCCGGGGCGGTGGATCAGGCCGTCTATTTTGATGGGGCCAGCCACCTTGAAGTCTCCAACGAGGAGTTCTTTGATTTCTACAACGAAGTCAGCATTTCCGTCTGGATTAAATCGGACGGCTCTCGCAGCGATTTTGGCCCGCAGTACGCCACCATTGTTGATAAAGAGGGCGCTTATGCGTTGAAGCAATATCTGCAAACCGGCCGGATCAACTTTTACACCTTCCACCCGAAAGGCAGCAACCCGGTGGGGGCCAACCATACCCTATTGGGCAGCGCCAACCTGGCCGACGGCCAGTGGCACCACGTGGTCGCCACCTACGACGGCCAGACCAAAGCGCTGTACGTGGACGGCGTGCTGGATGTCGCCGATGACGTGACCGACACCGTCAACCCGCTGCTGGGCCAGTTTGATGAACCGCTCTGGTTGGGCGCCGACTCGCTGGTGGCCAACCACCAGCGCGATTACGTCGGCTACCTGGATGAGGTGACTATCTTTGAGCGGGGCCTGACCGAAGACGAAGTTCAGGCGCTGGACGATGGCGTCTGGCGCGATGTGACCCTGGACGCCAGCGGCAGCAACTTCACCACCTGGCAATACAGCCTGCCGGACAGCATCGAAGGCCCCTACAACATCGACCTGCGGGCCAGCGACAGCCTGGGCAACACCAACACCCTGCCCGCCCGCTGGATCGGGATGATCGACCTGGCCGGGCCGCGACCGACCCTGACCTACACCCACATCATCAGCAACTACTACCGGGCCAACTGCCGCGCCGAAGACCTCAACATGACCGACGAGGGTTGGGGCTGCCCTATCGCCGGCGATTTAACCCCCGAACTGCAAGATGCCAACTGGTATGTCGATTTCGTATCGCCGCAGACGCGCACCAAAGCCTACGCCTCCGCTGAGGAAACGTATACCGGCGGCGACTCGGCCTTGATGACGGCTTGTGATTTGGTCAACAACTGCACCACGCTGGCGGTCTCGGCCACGGAGTTGAGTGAGGTTAACACCATTCTCACGCCGACCACCACCACCGTGCTGACCGGCATCACGCCCATCTCGATCACCGGCGTTTCCCGCAGCGATAGCGGCCTGCAATCGTTGGTGGTCTGGGCCAACGAGACCACCATCTACACCACCACCTGGACCACCGCCACCGGCGAGTCGCTGTGGGACTTTGCCTGGACCCCGCCCGGCGGCGGCGTCTACACGCTGACCACCACCATGCTCAACGGCCTCAACGAGCCGGTAACCGACCCCGAACCCACGGTCATCACCGTCGTGGGGCCATACCTGACCTTGACCAAATTGGTCACCCCGACCACGGTGCTGGAACCAAACGACGTCATCACCTATACCCTGGTGCTGTCCAACGGCGGCAACTTCACCGCCACCAACATCCTCATCACCGATGTGCTGCCGGTCAACGTCGCTGGCGATGACTTAACCGAAACGGTCAGCCTGCTGGCCCCCGGCCAGGCGGTTAGCTACACCATCCCGGCCACCATCACCAGCTTTATCAGCGATACCGTCGTCAACACCGCCTATTTCAGCGAAACGCAGCACAGCGGCCAGGGCAGCGCCATCTCGCGCCAGTGCGCCGCCGAATTTGAGGTGACCAATGACGCCGATGATCTGGACAACCCGCCGTATGGCTCGCTGCGCTACGCGATTGAAAATAGCTGCGACGGCGCCACCATCACCTTTAGCAATGACTTTACTATTTCCCTTCGATTCCTGAGCATTGACAAGGGCTTGACCATCGACGCTGCCGGTCACATGGTGGTGCTTGACGGCGGGACTTTTGGAACGGGTTTGTTTAGCATCTACGATCACACCAGCCCGGTGACGCTGACGCATCTGACCATGATCAATGGGACTACGGAAGGCGCGGTATTTGACATGGGCGGCCCCGGCTCGGTGACCATTCAAGACAGCACCATTTTGGACGGTGGTTCGGCTTTTGGCCCCATGTTTGACAACACCACCGACCTGCGGCTTATCAACAGCAGCCTGGTGAACAACACCGGTTTTGGCGACTATACCGATGGCTCTATTATCCGCAACCAGAGCGGCGCGACGCTGTCATTGGTGAACACCACCCTGTCCGGCAACAGCAGCGATACGGCGATCATCAACAACGAGGCCGGCGGCGTGCTGACCGTTACCTATGCCACCTTGGCTGAAAATGAAAACAGCCCGACCATCCTTAACGCCGGCACGCTGCGGCTTGAAAACAGCCTGGTGGCCGGCAACGACAGCAACTGCGTTGACAGCGGGTCGGCCACCGACGGCGGCTATAACCTGATGACCATCGACAGCGGCTGCCCGGCCACGCAGACCACCACCCAATTCATCGACGCGAGCGATCTGTTCAGTACGGTCTTGGCCCCGCTGGGCAGCTATGGCGGCGACAGCCAAACCTATGCCCTGCAAGTCGGCAGTCCGGCCATCGATGCCATTCCGTCCGGCCTCAACGCCTGCGGAACCGACATCGCCACCGACCAGCGCGGCCTGCGGCGGCCCGTCTTTGACCGGTGCGATATCGGCGCGTTCGAGGCCCAGGGCTACGTGCTGACCGTCACCGGCGGCCTGAGCCAGACGGGTTACATCAACGCCGCCTTTGGCGAGCCGCTGGAAGTCACGCTGACCAACCCCTACAGCGAGCCGGTCGGCATCGGCGGCGACATCACCTTTACCGCGCCGGTGACCGGAGCCGGCCTCACCAGCCAAACCTTCACCGTGGGCGTGGACAGCAGCGACGTGGCCAGCGCCACCGTTATCGCCAACGACACAACCGGCAGCTACACGGTCACGGCCACCTCGAAAGGCATCGACAACACCGTCACCTTCAGCCTGACCAACGCACTGCCGCCGGTTGATCTGTGGCTGACCAAAATGGTCGATCCGGTGGCGGCGCTGCCCGGCCAACCGGTAACCTACACCCTCATCTTCTCGAACGTGAGCGCCTACACGGCCACCGGCATCATCATCACCGATATTGTGCCGCCGGAAATCGAGCCGCTGGCCGTGCCCACCGCCACCGTGGACGCCGGGGTGACTATTACCCCCACGACCGGCATCAGCTATGCCTGGACGGTGAGCGATTTGGGGCCGGGTCAGGGCGGCGTGATTACCATCACCGGCCAGGTGAGCAGCAGCCTGGTCAGCGGTGGAGCCGTGATCAATCGAGCGACCATCACCGCTACCATCGATTTGACGCCGACCAACAACAGCGTCGCCGCCGGGCTGGTGGTCGATAATCTGGCCCCGCAGGTTGGCCCGATTGCATCGCAAACCATCAGCGAGACCCACACCCTGACCTTCACCCTGCCCGCTGCCGACCCCAACGGCGACACCAACCTGACCTACGAACTGACCGACGGCGCGACCGGCGATGCGGCGGTCAACAGCAGCAGCGGCCTGTTTAGCTGGACGCCCACTGAAGTTGACGGGCCGGGCCTCTTTACCTTTACGGTGCAAGTCACCGACACCGGCGGCCTGACCGGCACGGCCGACTTCACCGTGACCGTGACCGAGGTCAACACCGCGCCGCTGCTGGCCGCTATCCCCAACCAGACGATTACCGAAACGGTCGAGCTGACCTTCACCGTCCAAGCCACCGACAGCGATGTGCCTGGCCAGACGCTGAGCTACGGCCTTGGTGATGACGCCCCCACTGGAGCGACCATCGACAGCAGCGGTCGGGTAGCCTGGACGCCCGCCGAAGGCGACGGCGGCAGCGTGTTCGTCTTCACCGTGCTGGTGACCGATACCGGCAGCTTGACCGACAGCCAACCGGTGCAGGTTAGCGTTATCGGCGCTAATGCCGCGCCGGTGATTACGTCCGGCAGCCTGGTGACCGTGACGATGACCGAAGACAGCACGCCCAGCCCCTTCAACCTGACGCTGTACGCCACCGATGTGGACCTGCCGGGCGATACGCTGACCTGGAGTTTGCCCGCCGGCCCGGCCAATGGAACCGCGCTGGTGAGCGGTACGGGGC
This sequence comes from Anaerolineales bacterium, assembly GCA_020634855.1. Taxonomy (GTDB): domain Bacteria; phylum Chloroflexota; class Anaerolineae; order 4572-78; family J111; genus JAGRBY01. Next base: position 245,566 of record JACKAU010000006.1, on the reverse strand, counting down.
TGAGCCAGACGGTGGCCTACACCCCCACCGCCGACTACAACGGCTTCGACAGCTTCAGCGTGGCCGTGAGCGACGGCAGCCTGACCGCTACCGTGCTGGTCAGCGTGACCGTGTTGGCGGTCAACGATCAGCCGGCGTTTGTGAGCCTGGGCGATCAAACCACCGCGCCGCTGACCAACACCCAACAGACCTTGGTCGGCTGGGCGCCGCCGGGCGGGTTCGATTTTGGCCCGGCCGATGAGGACGCCGCGCAAAGTGTGCAAGATTTTTTGGTGCTGGTGACCAACGGCACCGGACTGTTTAGCAAATATCCGACCGTATCGAGCGACGGCACGCTGCGGTACACCCCCAACGGCACGTCCGGCACGGCCGATGTGTCCGTGTGGCTGCAAGATGACGGCGGCGTCGCCTACGGCGGCATCGATATATCTGAGCCGGTGACCTTTACCATCACCATCCCGCGCGGCACCGAATACAGCCTCATCGCCAGCACCGGCGTTATCACCGAGGGGGACAGCGGCAGCCAGACCATCACCTTCACCGTGAGCCGCATCGGCGATATCGACCTGCCGAGCCAGATTAACTACAGCCTGGGCGGCTCGGCCAGCATCGACAGTGACTACGGCCACCTGGGCGGCAGCGCCGGGGTGCTGGATTTGTCCGGCGTGATTACCTTTGCCGCCGGAGAAGTGAGTAAAACGGTGACTCTGGATGTCTTTGGCGACCGGGTGGATGAGTCGCTGGTTCTGGGCGGCGGGGCCATCACCAACGCCATTCAAATCGACTCCGAGACGGTCATCCTCTCGCTGACCAACGGCGCCTACACCACCGAGCCGGATGTAACCTACAGCGCCGGCGTCACCATTGAGGATGATGACACCGCCGCCATCATCTTAACCGAGTCGGACGGCAGCACGGATGTGGATGAGTTCGGCCCGACCAGCGACAGCTACAGCCTACAACTGACCAGCGTGCCGGCCGAGACCGTGACCATCACCGTTGCGCCGGACGGGCAGCTCGATGTGGGCAGCGGGCCGGGCGCAGCCATCGACCTGACCTTTGCCGCCGACCTGACCGCCCTTGACCCGCAGACGGTGACCGTGACCGCCGTGAACGATACGCTGGTGGAAGGGCCGCACACCGGCACGATTAAGCATACCGTTACCAGCAGCGATTTGGTTTATCCCAGCCTGGTGGTGTCTGACGTGGTCGCCTCTATTTTGGATGACGATCTGCTGCCCACAGTGGTTATCAGCGATGTGACCGTGGCCGAGGATGTGGGTACGGCGGTGATCAGCCTGACCCTGAGCGGGCGCAACGTGTACGGGGCCGGCGTGGCCTACGCCTTCAGCGATGGCTCGGCGGGCAGCAGCGACTACAGCGCCACGAACGGCTCGCTGACGTGGCCGGCCAACACCACCGGCGTCCTGACGATCACCGCCCTGATCACCGATGACAGCTACGGCGAGCCGGCCGAGACGATCAACATCACGCTGTCAACGCCGCTGACGGCGACTATTGTTGACAGCAGTGGGGTGATCACCATCACCGATAACGACCCGGCCCCCAACCTGGACATCGCCAAGACCGTGGCGCTGTCGGGTACGACGGCCTGGCCCGGCGACCCGGTCACGTACACCCTGGTCATTTCGAACAGCGGCGGCAGCGCCGATAACGTGACGGTGGCGGATATGTTACCGGCCGCGCTCGACGGCCAGGATTTCACCTGGACGGGCGTCATTACGGCCAACGCCGTCGTCACCCACACGGTGGTGGCCACCATCGATACCAACGCCGGCTATGGGACGTTCATTCTAAATACCGCCACCGCCAGCCACGCCCTGAGCTTTGACAGCGCCACGGCCGGTTTCGCCACCATCGCCGATGTCACGCCGCCCAACCTGACCGCCGCCCGGCTGATTTCACCGACCGGCACCCTCACCGACACCCGCCGCCCGACCTTTGTGTGGGAGGGTTTCACGGATGATATTAGCGGCGTGATCAGCTACACGCTGCTTATTAGCTCCAGCAACGACAGCGTCAGCCTGCAATCGATCACGACCGCCGCCGCCATGCAGTCGGTCTTTACGCCCACGGTCGATTTGGCCAATGGCGTCTACACCTGGACGGTGCGGGCTTACGACGCGGCCGGCAACGCCAGCGCCTATGTCAGCCCGGCGGCCACCTTTACCATCACTCAGGGCAATATCTTCTTGCCGTTAATCTTGCGAAGGAGCGCCCCCGGCCCTGATCTGGTGGTGGACAGCGTGACGGCCACGGCCGGCCAGGTGACCGTCACCCTTCGCAACGCCGGCGACGAAACGGTAACCGACAGTTTTTGGGTGGACGCCTACTTCAACCCCAGCCAAGAACCCACCCTAAACCAGCCGTGGCCCACCATCGCCCCGGCCGGAGCCGTGTGGGGCGTGACCAAACCCCTAGCGCCGGGCGAAAGCCTGACCCTAACCGTAAGCGACGCCTACTACTTTGGCCCGCCCGACAGCAGCGCCAGCTTCCCGACCGGCGCGACGGTCTACGTCTACGTTGATTCGGTTAATCACAACACGAGTTACGGCAACGTCAAAGAAGGCAACGAAAGCAACAACCTGAGCGCGCCGGTGATTTCGACGGCAGGGGATAGCTCGGCGGCTGCGCCAAACATCGCCGCACCGGCCTCGCGGGCCGGGCTGCCGGAGAGGTAGGCGGGGGGCTTTTTTAGGGTGTGGTTAATCGGTGGGGCTGTAACTCCCCATTCCCACGCTTTTTTTACCCCAACTCCTTATGGGACTGCCATCACCATTGTTACAGCAGGCTGTAATTTTCAATTACTGTATACTGTAATTTTGTATTGTTGCCTGCATGAACGCTTTTTAGGTGCAGTATTGTGTTGTTACCCCGCCATCAAGCGCACAAACTAGCCAATTAACCAACTAACCATCTACCCTCCTTTCGAATTTTTGCGCATATAGTTTGTAGTACTATTGATATTGGCTTCAGTTTGTGTGATAATAGGCTCACGGAAGTGTTGGAAGAGTTAGATTTGAGACCTAATCAATTCGATGGAAAAGGCAGCTAAATATTTAGCGGAAAATTATCGCTAAAAATGTTAGCAGCTAAAAACATTTATAGTGTTGGGGGGTATGTCATCTCAGAAAGATATAGAAAAACTTATCCGGGGATACACTCGCCGATTGCAGAAATTAAAGGAACAACAAGCTATTCAAGGTATCTCAGTTGACCCCAAAATCCCTCTTGAAATTGAAGATATTGAGGCAAAAATTGAGAATTTACAGAACAAGAAAAATGATACTTCAAATACTATAGAGTTAGGGTTATCTGATACACCAACTCCTTCAAGATCAAAAGTTAAAATTTTACAAAATGCTAGCAAAACATCGCCAAGAAAAATTGACCCCACCATTATGGTAGCAGTGATTACCCTTATTGGAACTATCATTACTGCTGTACTTGCTAGTCCTGTCCTTATCGCGTTAATTCCGAGAACCCCACCTCCTACTGTATTGCCACAAAATGCCTTACCTTCTCCAACATCCGAACCAAATAGGCCAACACCTACATTAATACCGACAATTCCCTACCCTTGCTAACCCTATCTGATGTCTCGATAATAGAAGAAAAACGCGAAGTTGAAGGAGGCATAGTCCGAGTCCTTCCAATTATTGATATCACTGTAGAGAATAAGGGCCAAGAACCTATTCTAGTGAAAAGGGTTGAATTTAATATACAGAAAGCAGCCACTTTTAGTCCATGCGGTTATCCTGTACTTCCACCGGCAGCAGAGTACGATGTGAAGCTAAGCCCTCAAGATGTGTCTGATACAATACCTATGAAAGTGTCCCAAGTGGTTGCCAGTAATACATTTGAACGCTTTCAGATTGCTGTTGAGTCTTCCGAGGTCGATGCAGCGACTTTATTTCTTGTTAACCTTGTACTTATTTACGACGAAACGGATGAAAAACTATATACAGATGCTATGTTACTACTGGTTGCTCCAGATGACCTGAAAGGATGGGTTGAGTCTTGTTTGATAGGAAAAGGAGAGAGTGATATGAAAGATATAAATGAAATGCGTAATATTTTGAATGCTTCTACATCGGTTGAAAGGCTTCAAGCAAATATCAAAGAATTGGAAAGATTAATTAGCGAATCTGAATAAAAATCCAGTTCAGGTACCATAACGCTTAAAGTGTTGTTAAAATTTACTAAGATTTTGACTTTAGCCCTAATGAGTGGTGTCATAATAGCCTAAAAAGCTACCCAACAAATCAACAATGATGCAAATGTGCGCCGTGAAACAGCGAGAAGAATTACCCCCGAAGGGGGGCGTAAATAGGTGTCAATACAACAACTTTCGATCCGAACTGAGTTAGGTCGAACCGAAAGGAACGGCAACATCTGAAGCGTAGAGAGTCTCTCAGTAAAGCAGCTTGCGGGGGTAAGATACCCCAAGACGCCTGGCCAGGACACGCTCCAGTGAGGAGTGGCAAGGCAACGAAGAGTGAACCTTAGTGAGCCTAGAAACGTTCTTTTCGGCGGGTTGGTCATAATACTGATGGCATAAAAAGCAGAGCCGATTGTGGCTCTGCTTTTTTCATCCCCCTTCGCTGCGACTACCGGACGACGCTTGATAACGCTGGGGTTCGGCGGGCGCCAGCGGCGTAGTTCCCCGGACCGCCGCTAGCTGACCGCAGACGGCCGCAAAACAAACGCGCTCGTTGAAGTTCGGCGGTCAATGGTCGGCGGTCTACCGTCGGGGGGCAGCGATCGGGGCCAATCGAGGCGATGTCCGTGGACTCGCCGCACCGTTGGACGGGCAGAAACTTGAAGCTGCGTTAGGCAACCAGAACTGATAATTGGGGGCTTTGATCGTTGTCAGGGGGAATAATTTGATGGGTATGAGCTGTCGTATAACTGCTAATGGCGAGAAACTCATTTAAGGGCGACTGGCGTAACATCATCAATATTTTGTCTTTGGTTTCAACCGGCCACTCGTCGGTTAGTAATTGGAAATGAACCTCACCATACTCACTGGGTTGCATCAGGTGTGAAATACTGATAAAACTGAGACTTAAGGGTTGATTTGTATCCCAATTGAACCGTAAGATAATACTTTCAGTCAATTCAACCGCACTGGTTGCTTCTGCTTGCTGAAAAATGATTTCCAGTAGATCACCATCCGGGTCATATTCATATAAAACTTTTTGGCCTGTCTTGAGGGTAAGTTCCTGTTTCTCCAATTTCATTTGCTCATCACCTTTACTGGCGCATCATAATGCCCCAAGCAGTTACAATGAAGTTATTGGGAATCATAGCACTATCTGGCTGTACCAGCTTCTTGTATTTTGGGCAAGAAAATCAGACAAGATTTACAAGATTAATAGGATTAAAATAATTTTTAAACATTTTGCAAATCTTGTTAATTCTGTCTAAAAACCTTTTTGGTTCCGGCTCGTCATTAAACCTCCGGGTTTTGAACTGGGTCCAATCACGGATACAATCGTCCGACGCTAAACCGCATCTTAAAATTAACTCGTCAGCATCAAGAGAGATTATGGGAGGCTTGGAATGCTCACTTCAGCCGATAGAGTGGTCAGCCCACAAGTGGCCGCAACCAAGGTAAGATTTGAAAAAAACCTATTGTATGTCTCGCTCAGTGATGGGCGTGAAATAAGCTTGCCGATCAATCGAATTGAATGGTTAGCATGGTTAGCTCAGGCCACGCCAGAACAACGAGAAAAATGGTCGCTTGAGCCGGGGGGTATGCCGTTTATTGGGAAGAGCTAGATGATGGCATAGAAGTGGCTCATATTTTGACCATGGAGCCATTGACTTAGAAGGGAAAAGCAAGTGGGTTGGTCATAATACTGATGGCATCAAAAAAGCAGAGTGATTGTGGCTCTGCTTTTTTGATCGCCCCTTCGCTGCGACTGCTGGCCAACGCTTGATCACGCTGGGGGGGCGGCTGGAGACAGCGGCGTAAGTTCCCCTTGATGGCTGGCGGTTTCGGCGGGGTTGCCGCCGGATCATAGGGGGAGCGATGATGCGCTACATTGAAGTGTAGCCGTACCTCATAGTGAGTCGCCGTCGATCACTATGAGGTACGCGCTTGATCACTATGTGAGTCGCCGTCGATCACTGTGAGGTGCGCGCTTGATCACTATGAGATGCGTGATAGATCTCTCAATGTGACCGATATGAAGCCCCCAAATTACCGTTGAGCCGGTAGACCGCCGCTAGCTGACCGCAGACGGTCGAAAAACAAACACGCTTGTTGAAGTTCGGCGGTCAACGGTCGGCGGTCGGCCGTCAGGGGGCAATTGCAGATCATCCACATTGCCCATTGGGTCGTCCTCCTGCTTGGCGAGCAGAAAGATACCCATCAAACGCTTCCGTGTTGGGCAATGGCCTTGAAATACGAACGGCGATACGACATCCGCTGCCGCCGCTGACAAAATACCATCGGGCAACCGATTAAGTGCCTATGCCTCTATCTATGTTGTGAAGACATTTACTATCATAATAGTGAGACCTTAACCCGAACCGGTTAACCCTAAAGACACTATTATTCCCAATTGCATTTTAAACAGGAGCCACCGATGAACCCCCACCCCTCAGTTAACCCCATTGAGTCTGGCTATTCTGCTAGCCCTGGTCTTATGGAGCACCTGGAGCGCCTTACCCGCCTACGCCCAGGGGCCTATCGTCACCGGCACCGAGCCGACAGAAAACGCCGCCAACGTCGAGGCCACGACCAGCCTTACCGTGACCTTTGATGCCGCCATCGATAGCAGCACCGTCAGCAGCCAAAGCCTGACCATTCGCGGCGAGCAGACGGCATCTACACCGGCAGTTACCGTTTCCCGGCGACCAATACCGTAGTCTTTGACGCCGCCACTACCTTCAAAGCAGGGGAGGTGGTGTGGGGTTACGCTTCTTCCCGCATTTCCAGCACGGGAGCCATCAGTGCCACGCCCTATGCCCATCGGCCAGATCACGTATATCCACAACCTCAAAGCCGTCCGATCGCCTGCACCGTTCCGATGTTGTCAGCCGATAGGACCAGGCCGAACGCCGCCCCGGTAGGGTTGTCGCCAGGATGGGCGGGCTGACCACTGTTCAATCAACGATCAATCGTAGCCATAACCCAATCAGGATAACGATTCCTCGGACTTTTCCTGGGGCCAGCGCATCATCAAGCCTCTGCATTTGGGCCGGATCAAGCCGGAATGTGGCCGCGGCCACATTCTCCTCAAGATAGTTCCGGTGCTTAGTGCCGGGGATTGGCACGATATCGTCGCCCTTTGCAGTAACCAGGCCAGGGCGATTTGGGCGGGCCGGGCCTGCTTGGCCGCGGCAACCCTCATGGACAACCTGGGCGGCCTGTATATTGGCATCATAATTCTCGCCCTGATAGCGAGGGTCAGCATGCCGCGTATCATCGGCCGGGTAGGCTTCCGCACGTTTGGCTTGACCGGTCAAAAAAGCCTCGACCCAGGGGGGACAAAGGGTACCAGACCGATGCCCAATTCACGTAGCACCGGGATGATGTCCGGCTCCAGGTTCCGTTCCCATAGCGAGTATTCGCTCTGCAAGGCCTGAAACCGGATGGACCGCATGCGCTCGGCGGATGTTGGCGATACCGGCCTCGGACAAGCCAAAAAATCGAACTTTGCCCTCTTGTACCAGATCGCCAACCGTGCCGGCCACATCTTCGATGGGGACAGCCGGGTCGATACGATGTTGATAGAGGAGATCAATGTGGTCAGTCTGAAGCCGGCGTAACAGAGCTTCTACGGCTTCGCGGATTTGTTCTGGCCGGCTGGCTCTTTTCAGCTCCAACCTGTTTGCCATCCTTAAAAAGAAAGCCAAACTTGGTACCGATGATCACTTGATCCCGTCTGTCCTTGAAGGCTCGTCCCAGCAGCGCTTCGTTGGTGAAGGGACCATACCCCTCAGCCGTATCAAAAAAAAAATTACAGCCCAATTCGATGGCGCGATGCAGGGTGGCGATCGACTCGCCTTCATCCGCCGGGCCGTAAGATTGGCTCATCGGCATACAGCCTAAGCCAATGGCCGATACTTCAAGCCCCTGGCGGCCAAGTTTACGTTTGATTAAAGTCATCGTTGCTGTTCTCCATTAAATATAAGTTTCTCACCAAGTTCCACAAGCGTTCAGCCGCTTCGAGATCGACTGCATAGGGTATCACGCCCAAAGAGGGTGAACCAGCCCGGCGGATTGTCTGGTTGGTTCCATCAGCTTCATCCACCGCAGACACCAGCGGGGCAATATCGCAGTTCTCGCAGTAGACGCCACCCATGCCGTTAAGCTGCGGACTGGTGGCGCACCAAACGCTGGTGGCCGCTCCTTGCGCTACCGTCTTGAGGTTCCTGGTTGGGTCGGCGATCGGGTTGCCGTTCTCGTCAATCACCTCCATTGCCCTGAGTTCCTCTGCTGCAAGATGTTTTTCCAGGCCAGTACCGACGATGCTGCCCGGATGGAGCGAGAAGGCGCGCACGCCTTCAGCCTGGCCGCGTTGGTCCAGCGCGAGGGCAAAAAGAATGTTGGCTGTTTTCGACTGGCCATAGGCCAACCAGCGGTCATAATCGCGGCGTTCAAAGTTGGGATCTTCAAACACTACGGGCGAACGGCGATGCCCCCATGAGGAAACGGCTACTACCCGCGCTCCGTTAGCCTGCCGCAGCGCCGGCCAAAGCTGTAACGTAAGCTGAAAATGGCCCAGGTGATTTGTGGCAAACTCAGACTCATACCCACGCGCATCACGTGTCAGAGGATTGGCTTATGATTCCGCACTGTTTACCAGAATGTGCAGTGGCCGGTCAGAAGCCAGAAATTTCTCGGCAAAGGCATCAATTGAGGCCGGATCAAGCAAGTCCAAGGGTTCAATGTCAACGCCGGCAAGTCCATCCAAAGCTGTCATAGCCTTGTCGCGATTACGGGTCGGAACGATCACCTTGGCCCCGGCAGAATGAACCACGCGTACGGTTTCCAACCCAATGCCGGAATAGCTGCCGGTGACAATGGCAATTTTGCCGCTCAAGTCGATGCCCTCGATCACCTCGGCGGCTGTGGAAGCAGCGCCGAAACCAGAGTCGATAGGGGTTTGTTGTGTAACCATCAAAATCTCCTTCACTATTTTGAATATGCGTTACGCAGTTGGAAGAGACCAGACCCTAAAGGTTTTATAAGTCGATTTTAGGGTAAAATACAAGACCTATGGCCTCAGAGTTTTGCTTGAAAGGTAACTTCGGAAACCTTTAGGGTCCTGAACTGCGTAAGCCCTATTGAAAAAATTATCCCTAAAAAGCATGACTCTGGCTAGACCATTACTGTTTAAAAATTGCTTTAAAACTGCAAATTGCTGTAATTTGCAGTTTTCGACTATATAATAATCATCAGTCTGATGTGTGATAGGTGATAGCTTTGGTGAAAGGGAGCGTAAAAAGATGGAGCACCAACCAGAACCCACAGTCTTATTTCAAGAGAGCGTCTCGCCTTATCAGCCAGAGTTGAATCGACTCATTGCCCTGGCCGAAGGGATTACTCAGGCCGAGGGCAGGATTCAAACCTATCGTCCTGTTTCTTAAGATTGTTCGCAATACTCACTCAAACGCCGCCGATTCGGCGGTTTTAACCCCTGCATTCTGTCTAATTCTGCAAGGGGCAAAAAGAGTTCATTTTGGGCCGGACATTATGGATTGTCATCCGGGCAACTTCCTGGCGTCGGCGATTAAGCTGCCGGCCTCTGCTCAAATCATCGGTGCGACAAGACAGTCACCCTATCTCGGTCTACGGGTTGATTTTACCACCAAAGAAATCGCCTCGGTCATGGCAGAGGCTGAAATCAACATTAAACCACAAGACGATGAGTTGAATATCAGCGCCTTTGTGGGGAAATCCGATGCCGATCTGTTAGAGTCATTTATCAGGCTGCTGGAGCTTGTTGGCCGGCCTCAGAAAGTCCATTTTCTGTCCGGCCTGATCAAACGTGAAATGCTCTTTCATTTATTGTCAGGCGATTATGGGCATCTGTTTTTTCAACAGATGTTCTTTGATCAGCAAGCCGATGGCGTGGGCAGAGCCATTACCTGGATTGGGGAGAATTACAATCGCTCATTTACGGTTGAGGAGCTGGCCAGGGAAACCAACATGAGCGTCTCGGGACTGCACCATAAATTCAAAGCGATGACCATGATGGGGCCTTTACAGTATCAGAAGCAGCTCCGTTTGCAAGAAGCGAGACGTCTTATGTTGAGCGGCTCTATGGATGCAACCACAGCGGCTGTGGAAGTTGGCTATAAAAGCCCCTCACAATTTAGTCGAGAATACCGGCGGCTTTTCGGGCTGCCGCCGCTGCAAGACATCAGAGCTTTGCAAACCGGTTTTGCGGCAAATCCATTTGAGATCAGCTAGGAAAGTTTAATCCCTAGCTACGACTGGCATCGGGCTGTTGTCAGGTCATTAGCACCGCCTAACCCGTTACCAGGATAGACTGCTTGGCAAATGAATCAGCGGAGAGATAGCGTCTGGTTCGCCATCTTCCACTGTTTCATCTCGCTTTTACCTTTTGCTGACCAGTCGCCAGATAGAAGATGATGCTGTTATTCAAATGGTGTCTAGTTTAGGTTAATGGGGCCAGCCAAGCTGGTGTAAATCTAACAAGTCTGTGCCCGTGATGGGGTGTCTTGTGTACAACCGTGCCGTTAATTGGGGTAGCCATCATGCGCCGGCTTAGCAGTGTAATTGATTGACTATAACACCAATGGCATAAAAGAGCAGAGCCGATTGTGGCTCTGCTCTTTTCATCCCCATTCGCTGCGACTGCCGGACGACGCTTGATCACGCTGGGGGCGGCTGGCGAGAGCGGCGTAAGGTCCCCTCTATGGCCGGCGATTTCGGCGTGGTTGCCGCCGGATCATAGGGGGAGCGACAATGCGCTACATTGAAGTGTAGCCACACCTCATAGTGAGTCGCCGCAGATCACTATGAGGTGCGCGCTTGATCACTATGTGAGTCGCCGTCGATCACTATGAGGTGCGTGCTTGATCACTATGAGGTGCGTGATAGATCCACAACCCGGACGAGTCGGAACCAAAAAAATTTAACGCTAAAGGCGCTACCAGCGCAAGCGTTAAAGTATGGTTGTCGGATTTTGTGCCTCACCACCGACTTAATAACTGGCCGTTTTCCCCCTACTTCCTTACTCACCACTTCATTTTTAAGGTTAGTTGTGTAAAAGTTGTATGCTTATGAAACAAAATTCTGTGGTTAAGGGTAGACTTGGGGTGGTAAAAAGTGGTACTATGAGAGTGTTATGACAATTATGGTTGGAGGGATATGCTGATTTGTTTCTGCGTATACCCCCCGTAACAGGGCTACTAAACTAAATCAGTTATTTTTCAGCTTTCGTTCCCATTTCTGTTTTAGTAAGTCTAGCTTGTCCTGACAATCCTGCCTAAGATTACTAAATAAGTTTGCTTGTTGTCTTAGGGTGATCCCATCAAGAAGCTTTGAATAAATTTTCAATATCTCTTCCTGGCCAATAATACTCTTCAATTTTTGGATTGAGTCTTTAAGTTCACCTTGAACTTCATCAACCATATAAATATTAAATTGAAATGCTTGTTCTAATGCGTTTAAATAATCTTCGATAGCAGAGTCAATATCTGTCGCGGATAGTTTTTCTTTTGCCAAAAGTATCCAGAAACGTGCACTTAACTGCAGATGAGGGGAGAGAGCTTTCTTTTCCACCTCTCGAAATACTTGAGTATATGTTTCAAATTCTAGTGTTTTATTATCGATTTGTGCAAGCGACATTAGATTAATCAAGGTTTTCATTTGATAATAAGGGCTTTTTGTCAGAGTAAAGATTTCGAGTGCCCGCTTAAAATGATCATTAGCTTTGTTAGCGAATTCTTTATTTTTCTCGCGACGATACTGATCGACCAATAATTCACCATGATAAATGAGCGACATTCCATAACGTGGTACATTACTGACATCAAGATTGGCCTTCTCACTTTCTTCAAACAGTGCAGCTGCTCTATCCCAGAATTCAATACCTTTAGCATGATATGTTTTGGCAAGACCCATTAAAATATACCCTTTGTCATGCTCAGCCGTTGTCTTTTGGGATAATTGGTAGGCCGTAGAATAGTGCTCTTTGGCTAATTCGTACGCCCCTCGTCGTCGATTCTCATCACCCAAAAAAACATGCCCTAGGATAATGCCCATACGTGACCCCCCGTCTGTTGCCTCCTTTAGAGCCTGCTGACGGCAGTCCAAGGCTTTTGACGCATCTCCACTTAAACTATAGGCCCAGCCCAGAAGTTGTACATTTTTCATAAGAACAAACTTACTTTGACCTCTGTTATCTTTATCCAAGATGAGAGACGCTTCAGGTCTCAATACACGCGTCCACTCACCACGCATTAGATAAATATGAGCCGCGTTGCGTGCCGCCATGTTTTGATTAGGTATATGGTTTAAGCGTTCAAAGATTCTCGCCGCAGAATGGTAATAATCAAGGGCTATATCCCAGAATCCTCTCATTCGAGCAATGTCTCCTTGGTGCAACATTGTTAAGCCTTGAAGAAACTCATCTCCAGATTTGTCTGCTAAGTCTGCTGCGTTGTTGTAATGTGCCTCTGCCTCATAAGTACGACCGTTACGGTAGGCTATCTCCCCTTGGGCATCTAAAAAGTAACCTCTTGTCGCATTGTCTAATTGGAGTTGTATATCCGAAGCCTGACTAACTTTCTGAAAGGCTTCAAGCAATTCACCCCGGTAGTTTGCTGTGCGCGCTTCACCATAAGCTCCCCAAATATTAGCTAGGATTCTGACCTGTCTAATAAAAATGTTTTGGGCCGTATCACTATTGTCACTGATTTCCTGTGCTTCCGGCATCCCCTCAATTACTTCTAACAGCATATTCATCATATTTTTGGAGAAATCAGAGCTAATGCTTGTCGGAACACCGTAATCCGCCGCTAGGTACAATTCTATTCTTTGACTTCGTGATAATTGTAACGTATTGGCAATTGCTTCTAATGCTTCTGGACGAGGGCGCTTTTTTCCTCTTTCGACTTGGCTTAGGAAGGTAGTAGAAAGCTTCACCCCATCAACTTCTTGCTCAAGATCTTTCTGTTTCAGTCCTAAAGAATTCCTATGTTTTTTCAGTAATTCACCTAGGGTTTTGTACTTTGCTTGTTCCATTTTTCAATTCACTATAATTATATTTGAATAGTCAAGCAGGGTGTGATGGACAACTCTTATTGTCAAGGAATGTTTATTGAGTATGACATTAAAAATAAATTTACCATACGGTGAATTTATTAGCAACTTATTGACATTTTATTCACCGTATGGTTAATTGATGATATCAATTATTATTAGGTTTCACATCACCATTCGAAAATTTACATCACCTTTTTTGTTGAATGGTCTTGACATTAGAACCCACTTTACTGTTTTAGATAGGCTCACTATTTATTTTCTATAGCACAAAAATTGAATTGGAAGGAGTAGGATACGAATGAATAAGACAAAGAAAACAGTAGAGGACTACTTTTATGGCAGCCCGGTTCGGATAGCTGAGAAAATTCTATTTATCAAACGGGAAAATCGCTTAGGTGAATATAGAGAATATTTGACAGATGTAGTTGAATTCGGAAATGTTTGGAAAGGAATCACGGGCGTCCTACGGGGGGAACGCGTATCAATTATTGTCACTGGTATCGGCCCAGGTCTAGTGGGCGATGCAGTCTATGCCTTAAATAAACCCAATGCGGTTTGCCTCTATTCTGGAACCTGTGGGGGGTTAAAGAACGGTCTTAAAATAGGGGATTATTTTTTAGCTGAAGAAGCCATCTGCGCAGATGGAATTAGTTTTTTGTTTGGTCATGAGAATTTATCTTCTGTTCATTCAGATAAGCGTGCTTTCAGTTCAGTGAAGGCAACTCTTAATCAATTGAAAGTTCCATTTTCAGAAGGCTTATCTTTTACAACTAGCTCAGTTGTACGCGAAAATGATGCGAATTTTTGGGAATTTGTGAGTCCTCAATGTTTAGTTATTGAAATGGGTTGCGCTGCGTTCTACACGGCTGCTTTACACAGCCATAAACGCGCGGTTGCTTACTTTTGGGTGAGCGATCTACCAACCCTAGGCAAAAGTTTTTTTGATCCATTATCTGCTGACGAAATTGCTATTAAACAAGCACGTTACGAGGTTGCGGTAAAGATGGATTTGTCAATCTTATCTTTTCTTTAGAGAGGAGAACAATATGGCTAAATTACTTGAAGGGTTCTCAGTTTACAATATTCATAATGGGGCTAACAACACATCACAAAAAAATCCTTTGCAGGAGATGATAGGAGATCAAGACACAGGGTGGGGCGTTGCCAGAAATCTCTTGAAACCGCTCAATCATCTGAACTTTCTTAGGCGTCAGGAAGAGATTGCGGTTAAGCTAAACCTTCACAACATTTTAACTCCTGCAAATATTTTTGAGGTTAATTATAGGCTTCTGGAACAACATCAGCGCAGAAAATTGACTACGGAAGATTTCTTGGAACACCTGTCAGCCCAACTAAATCAAGAACAAAAATTTATACCAGCCTATGAAATTCGCTCATTCTTGCGTGAATATGCTTCTGTAAGGCATATGGAATTTCATCCATCCGATATCTGTAACCTAACCTGTTTGGGGTGTACCTATGGTCATGACGATCCTGAAACAAAACCTTTACCGATAAATTTTCCTTTCCACAATCTACGTCAAATTGCTCAATTAAAGCCTCGTTCCATGGTCATTATCGGAGGCGGGGAACCGACTTTGTATAGACAAGGGAAATACCATTTTCAACAGTTAATCGATGAGATAACCGGGCAGAATCCAGGTATTGCCCTTGCTCTAACTACCAATGGGACATTTAAACCGTCTGGTGATTGGCCTGATAAGTTTGCTTGGCTCCGCTTGTCCCTTGATGCAGCTACAAAGGAAACGTACCAGGCTTTTCGGGGTAAACCCTTATTTGACTCAGTAATTAAGAATTTTCTTGATTATCTTGATTATGATGTTCCGTTTGTCGGAATAAGTTTCCTGTTTGCTAGATCGAACATTCATGAATATGCCAAGGTAGCTCACTTTATTTACCATCTTGTGAAACGAGAAAAACCTCATCATTTGCACAAAGTTAATATTCAATATCGCCCCTTAGGCGTGATCCAAGATGAATACCATAAGCCATTTAACGAAGCCATCTCTACCAAGCAACTTAACCAAGCTGTAAAAGAAGTTCAGACGCTATGGCAAAGTTCTCAGGAGATGCGTGATTTCCTAAAAAATCAGACAAATATAACGGCGGTTTTTGGGTGGTAACTCACATCCAGCCTATGAGTTTTCCAGATGTTTCTATAGCCAAACATTTAAAATTGTGCGAGCTAATGGTGATTTAAGACCTTGTTTCATTCGTGTGGTAGAACCAGATTTTATCTTGGGAAATATTATAAAAGACCCACTGGAAACTATTGCTTTAAATACACTTTACATAGGGGCGCGAAGAAAGCATCATTGCAATTCTCATGGTTGTAGGCAATGTCACGTGAACTATATTTTTGAGCAAGGGTTAAAGGGTAAAATTCAGCCTTCGAACTCGCCAGAGGTTCTTAAAGATCCTATGTATTAAGAACTCTTGTGGAGACAACCAACTTTAAGTATTTTAATGATTCCTGAGCA
Source organism: Anaerolineales bacterium (assembly GCA_020634855.1). Lineage (GTDB taxonomy): Bacteria > Chloroflexota > Anaerolineae > 4572-78 > J111 > JAGRBY01. Next base: position 229,789 of record JACKAU010000006.1, on the reverse strand, counting down.
AAACAATTAGTCTAATCTATTCATTAACAGAGTAACTGCGCTGAAGAATTGAGTAATCTTTGGCAATTAGGAGGGCGAAATGCAAAGTTGGAGAAACAATGTAGGGAGAATAGGAATACGAAGGATATCCATCCTATATAGTCTTCTGACAATTCTAGTAATCAGTGTATCCGGTAAGTTGGGTATGAATAGAGTGATTCTACTCCAAACGTCAGATATACCGTACGCGCACTATTTAGTTTCAAATCAGGAAACGGCTTTTATCTTCCTCTCAGCAGCAAAAACTTAATCAGTATGCAAAAGCGACTGTTCGCTACTTTACAAGTCATGAAGTAAATAATACCAAGGTAGGCTTCACCCATTCTTTTTTTGGTACAGGGAAATTTCAGACTTTTAAGAATGGGATTTGGCAAGAAGAGGATTGGGAGCTTACTCGTGGCTATGGTTCTCACGTAAATATTAATGAAGTAACGCTACGCTTTTTATCATTAGCCGTAGCTTACAAGATGGATTGGCTCGATTATTTGCCTCAATCGGAGCGATATTCAGAGAGTTGGGGGCAGATTCATCGCGGTTTGGAGACTTTACAATGGATGCAGGAGTATGGGATCACGAATCAATTTAAAGAAGGTCACTTCCATCGAACATACGTGACCGTAAAGAGTGACGATACGGACGAGGAACAACAAAATATCAAGACTCAAACCGGTAAGGATATACAATCAAGTGATGATAATGCCTTACCATTTATGAATTTACTCATACTTGAAGGGCTGGCTCAAGATCCAAGTGTACATATTCCGGACTCCGCTGACATTGTTAGACTCTGTCAAGAAATTCGGAGTGCGATTAATTTAAAGAGATTCGTAATAAACGACCGTATTATTCACAATTACACAAATGGCGATCCTATGGGTGAGTGGGATCGTATTTCGGCAGAGGGAGCTATCATTTTGATGGCCCTAATGTTATCTAACCAAATTACTCAACAGGAATTCGAAGATATCGCTGCAAGCTTGAAGAATCACCTGGTGAATTGGGATTCTCTTGATAGTGGGTAATAAAAGTTGGCAAGCCAAGTTATCATTCAGCCATGTTCATTCATGGGTTACGTGCAATTTATGGATTGCCTGTAACTCCTGCTGAGTTTAATGGGGCCCATTACTTCGAAGAATCAACCAAACCCGTATTTAAAGCCCATTTGGATTACGCCGAACACTACGGGTATAAAGCGCTGGGTTCACAAGTAATGACCCAAGAACTTGAAGGAATCCCCTTAGTTGAGTTTGATGCTGATAAGCAGGTTCAATTCCCGGGTAATGAAGATAACCTTATGCCCATACCTGGGCAAGAACTTGATAGAACACTTTCACGGGCAACTGGACCTCATGCCTGGTTTATTCCACTAGCACGATGGCGTTACTTGGAGCAACAGCATATAGATAAAATCTTTGCATGGATGCTTGAATATGAGACGAAGGGATTTTTTCATTCTGGATCGGACATTGAGTTGGGCTGGGAAGCAGCTATCCCGTGGACACCGGATGACAAGACATTTGCTTGGCAGGCAAGTGATGGTACCTGGAAGTATACCGATTGGGGACGACCTTATGAGGCATTGAATACAGCTTATATTGTACTGAGTATCTTCGATGCACTTAATCCAGATGCCCCTTTGGCAAGCTATAATGTTGAAGCTGAGCGAACACAGGATATCATTGCTTACTTTGATAAATTTGAGATATTTGTACCGCTAATTATCGACCGAGTTTCGGGGTAGATTTTGTAAGAGTTTGAAGAGTTTGCTACGACGTGGCATTGCTGACAACAATTAGAGCTATCTTGCACTGATTCAGGCTGTTAGCCTTACAAATTAAGCTTTTTGGGCTGACTTACCCGCCCACCATCAAAGCCATTTATCCTGAGGCCCATATTCAGCACGACTTTTTTCATACCTTTCTGTATGAATTTCTCCAAGCTCATGCCGAAACCATTATTGAACAAATTATTGCAATGGCGCGGGTACTTGGCCCCTAGTGCTTAACCTCTCCCTCCAAAAGAGAAATTCTCTTAAAAATCGGCCGAAAATTGTGAAGAAGGAGTATTGAAATGAAACGAATTATGCTAGTTGGGCTTGGGATAGTCGTTTTAACTTTTATCATAAAAAATAATTTGCAAGCACAACAACCTGTACCTCCATATTCATTTTCTATATTCCTTCCGATAACTGGGAAACGGATGGTAATTCCAGGCACTGGGCCTATTCCGGGGTTAGATACACCAACACCAACACCAACAACATCACCTCCAGATACACCAACTCCATTCGATTCAGAACCCAGGTATACGCCAACACACACATCTACACCTCAAGATACAGATCCCTCAACTCCAACAGACACACCCACGCCAACAAACACGCCGACTTATACACCAACACTACCTCTGTTTCCTGGGAATTTTGCATTATCCTGTTTGTCAGAACCTACGTTGGGTAATTCCTTATCGTTGAGAATTTTTATCACGACTTCAGTACCTGTTCCAGGACCACCAGGTAGTGCCTCGTTCCACTTCGATTTGACTTCACAGGAAGGGCCTATAGATAATATACTCAAACCGGCTTCATTCAGACTAGTAAATATGTTTTCTGGAGATGTAACAGGTAATAGTGTTGGAGACCTCGTAGATTGCGATGCTGATGGAACCTGTACCGCTACTTACACTATTACAAGTGCTGTATTATACAATGAGCCTCTCACCTCTGTGATAGGAGAGACAGTCATGTGTACTTTCTGATTTGATAAAAACGTGTCAAAGATAAAACAGCTGACGATGACAATTCCTGTTTTATGATAAGTTATTATTAATGTCATCCACGAGTTCAACATTTGTTTTGTATGATGAAAACAACGCGTTACTTAGAGCAATAAGTCCTTCGCAAGCATCCCTATTTGAAGCGGGAATGGTGTTAACTGGCTTTGGACGACAATAAAATTTCATTAATAACGAAGAGAAAGATTTGCTATATATAGAATTATCCGAAAGGCCCGACGTTAACTCGCAAGAAGTGACTTTGGATGTAGTGTTTGATTTTGATGAAGAAAGCTATTTGATTGGTATTGATCCTGACCACGCCAGTAAATTTATCAATCTGTCCAAACTGGAGGTGGTTGCTTTACCTATCCGCGTCCTGACGGGAGAGAATAGGTAGAGGGTTCGTTGGTTACTTGTTAGTTTCAAGGGGTCATAAAAAGAGCAGAGCCGATTGTGGCTCTGCTCTTTTCATCCCCATTCGCTGCGACTGCCGGACGACGCTTGATCACGCTGGGGGCGGCTGGCGAGAGCGGCATAGTTCCCCAGACCGCCGCTCGCTGACCGCAGACGACCGAAAAACAGACTCGCGTGTTGAAGTTCGGCGGTCAACGGTCGGCGGTCTGCCGTCGGGGGGGCAGCGATTGAGGCCAATCAAGGCGATGTCTGTGGAGCCTCCGCCCCTGTGCTGGTAGCCCGTCCGCGCAATGTGCGTTGCTTATCTACTGCATCGTTGGGGTTGCCGTAAGAACCATCACCGATTGAGGCCAAACAGGTTGATTTGTCTCATTCTCCTTGACCATCACTTTGAGCTTGAGAGTGGTTTAGGGAGACTGGCTAGCCCTGAATTGACCTCAGTTCCTTGTCGTCTGGAGGCTGTTTCGGGTACAATACAGATACCACTTTCGACGGGATTGCCCATTTCCGCTCCTCAGACCGATTTAATCCTCGATCCTGAAACAGACCACCGTGCTTTTGTTGAGAACGGAAATTCGGACACGCCGGTCTCACCTCGGCCATTACACCCGTTGAAGTCATATTCCCGGAGGAACGGTAATGAGACCTGACATTCATCCCACGGCCATTGTTCATGCGCAAGCTAAACTGGCCGATGATATCGTCATCGGCCCCTACACAATCCTTGGTCCGGAAGTCAGCCTGGGCCGAGGCACCCAAGTGAGTTCACACTGCGTACTCGAATACGTCAGCATGGGCTGTGACAACTTCATCGCCCCAGGCGTTTATATCGGTCAAGCCCCCCAACATAGCGAACAATTCGAGCATACCCATGCCATTATCATCGGTGATAACAATCGCTTTCGCGAAGGCTTCACCATCCATCGCGGAATTGATAGGCCAACCCGCATCGGTTCCCATGGTCTTTTTATGGCGCAAAGCCATGTCGCCCACGACTGCCGCGTTGCCGACAGTGTGATTATGGCGAATGGCGCTCTCTTGGGGGGTATTCGGAAATTGGCAAGCGAGCCATTATTTCCGGTAATTCAGGAACCCACCAGTTTTGCCGTATGGGTACACTGGCATTTTTGGGCGGTATCTCCGCGGCAGTTATGGATATCATGCCTTTCTGCATGGCAATAGGCCGACCGGCCAAACTGGTAGGCCTCAACATGGTCGGCCTGGAGCGTGCCGGTATATCCGGTGCCACGCTTCAGGCTATCAAAACGGCTTACCGAACGCTCTTTCGTTCCGGTCTAGGGCTGGAAGAAGCCCTGAAATCGCTCGAAGAAAGCGACCCTTGCCCGGAGGTGCGGGAGATGATCACATTTGCTCGTAGCTCCACGAGAGGTTTGGCGCGTCGTCACTCTCCGGGTGGGTGATTTGATTTTCTCCTTGCCTTGAGATTCGATTGAGAAAACGGGTGAGGTCAGGGTAGGCGTCACTAACCAGCGACGCCTACCCTGGTGGTGAAGAGAGACAAACCGTGGGATGACCACAGCGATGATCATCCCTATCTGCTAATTGTTGCAGAGGTCTTCGTTGACGGCCGTTTCATCACTATCACCTTTACCCGCACAGGTATAGGTGGTGGTAGCGGTGGCGCTATTGTTGTTACCATCTCGGGCTATGGCCAGGAGATTATCTCCTGTGGCCGTAGCACTGTTGTTGTCACCACTGTATGCTTGGGCAGAGGCTCTGTAGCCGGTAGCGGTGGCGCTGTTGTTGTTACCAATGTTGGCGCTAGCATAGGCGCTCTCCCCCGTGGCGATGGCGCTGTTATTGTTGCCACCGAGGGCACCAGCGCTCGCATAATCTCCCGTGGCCGTAGCGCTGTTGTTGTCGCCATTGGTAGCGAGGGCAAACGCTTCATACCCCAGAGCCGTCGCCTGGTTGTTGTCGCTATCGCTAGGAGTGCCATCGCTGTTTACACCGGCATAAGCCTCAGCGACATCGCCGTCGGCGATAGCGATATTAGGCTCCTGCCCGGTGGTAGCACTACTATCGCAAACGGCCGTGCCTCGGTTTTCCAGCAACACACCATCAATCGAGAGGCAGAAGTTGGCTTCGTTTACATCCAACGTCCCGTCGCCGTCCACATCCTCGCAGGCATCGCCGGCAGTTGTGCCGTAGCGATCTTCCTGGTTGGGGTTGGCTACGTCCACGCAGTTGTCCTGGGCATCGAGCACGCCATCGCTGTCAGCGTCATCGGCAGAGCCTAGCGGCTCACAGTTCTCGTCTACATCCACGCCTACGATCTTGTCGCCGTGGTTCAGGTGGGCATCCAGCGCGTTCTCAGATACGTTAATGACCTTGTAGCTGCCATTTCCTTTCAGGTGGCAGATGGCCACCTTGTCCTGCCCCGCCAAGGCCACCCCGGCCAGCGGACCGAAAAGAACCAGCGCTGTCAGCAGCAGGCTGAGACCGGTCAAGGCTGCTTTCCATGCCGGATACTGTTTTTTGTTTGTCTTCACTTGGTTGTTTGTTAACATGAGATTCTCCTTAAATACTGAATGTGGCTTGATAGCCATGCTAATAAACTTGTTCTGATGCTGAACCTTACAAAAGCAAACGTGACACGAACGTAGCACGAGGTATAAAAACGGCCGTTTCCCTCTTTAATCAGAGACAACCATCCTAAACAACCGGTGGCGTTCTGAGTCGCTTTTGCGTCATCAATATGGCCGTTTGTTACTGTGGCCCCGGGTTGAACGTCCCACCGTATAGGAACCCGACTCTGTCGAAGCCTTTATCCCCATTGAACGTCCCGCCTTCCAAAACACTGACGACGTCGTCGCCTGCACCCCCATTGAACGTCCCGCCGTATTGGAAAGTGACGCTGTCGTCGTCGCCTGCACCCCCATTGAACGTCCCGCCGTATAGGTATTCGACGCTATCGTTGCCTTTATCCCCATTGAATGTCCCGCCTTCCAGGTTACCGACGCTGTCGAAGCCTTTACCCCCATAAAACGTCCCGCCTTTCATGAAACTGACGCTGTCGTTGCCTACACCGCCAAGGAAGACATCGCCTTCGTCCAGGGTCTCGAGATAGTCCTGCCCACCGAGGCCACAGAAGACATCCGGCCCCTCGGTGGCCTGTCCGACGAATAAGTCATCGCCCTCGGTGCCGACAATGACGTTGACGTTATTGAGGTCGGGGATAGACATGCCTGCCTGTGCCGCTGCGCTGATGCATTGGCTGCGTGCATTGCCGTTGTCGGCCAGCGCGGGGCTGACCATGAGTAGCACCAGCAGCAGGCTGAGGCTTGTTACAATCGCCTGCTGTTTTGTTTGTAATGTTTTTATCTTTTGCGTTAACATTTTTTTCTCCTTTGTACGCCCTGTGGCTGCACAGATAAAATTGACAGGACTTACATAAACGGCTGATTTCGTAGCGTAAATTGCCAATTTGCGCCATCCGTCGGCCCAAAATCTGGAACAATTTAGCAAATTGTTCTACCTCCGCGTAAGTCCTAATTGATGGATACGAAATAAAAGGCTGTGTGTAGAAAGGTATGGCTAGAGCAATGGCCGTTTTTCCCACACTCCTTGCGGGGAAAACGGCCATTTTTTAGCATGGTTTCCAGCTAGTTGCACAGGTTTTCGTTTACGGCCGTTTCGCCGTTGTCGCCAGCCCCCGCACAGGTGTAGACGCCGGTCGAGGTTGCACTGTTGTTATCGCCACTAAAGGTCTCGGCATAGGCGTCATCACCCTCAGCCGTAACCGTGTTGTTGTCGCCCTCGTCAGCCCCAGCAAAAGCACTAGTACCCGTGGCAGTAGCGCTGTTGTTGTTGCCATTGAAAATCCTAGCCGCAGCGTCAGTACCCGTGGCGGTGGCGCTGTTGTTATCGCCATTAAAGGCCTCGGCATAGGCGTCATCACCCTCGGCAGTAGCCGTGTTGTTGTTGCCTTTGGCGGCAAGAGCGCGGGCGCTGTTGCCGGATGCGGTGGCGCTGTTGTTGTCGCCTTCGCCAGCGATAGCAACCGCATTATCGCCGATGGCAATAGCCGTGTTGTTGTCGCCAGGGAGTGAAGTGCCATTGGCATGCACAGCGGCATAGGCTGTGGCCCCATCCCCATTGGCTACGGCCACATTGGGCTCCTGTCCTGTAGTGGGGCTGCTGCCACAGACGGCCGTGCCTTGGCTTTCCAGCAGTACGCCATCAATCGAGAGGCAGAAATTGGCCTCGTTCACATCGGGCGTGCCGTCGCCGTCCAAATCTTCACAGGCGTCGCCTGCGGCCGTGCCGTAGCGGTCTTCCTGGCCGGGGTTGGCCACGTTCGCGCAGTTGTCCTCGGCATCGGGTACACCATCGCTATCACCATCAGACTCTAACGGCTGGCAGTTCTCGTCTACATCCACGCCTACGACCAGGTCGCCGTGCTCTAGATGGGCAGGCAGGGCTGGGTCGGCGATGTTGATGGGAACGTAGTTACCGTCGCCGTTTAAGTGGCAGACGGCTACTTTGTCCTGCCCGGCCTGAGCCGTCCCGGCCAGCGGACCGAAAGACGCAAAGAGTGCTAGCAGTAGCGTTAGACTGGTTAGAAACACCGACCACATCGTTTGTCTTTTTATCGTATATTTGCTTAACATTTGGATCTCCTTATTTTTGATCAATGAATGAAATTCAATAGTTGTATCTTTACAGCATTCTGTTTTGTAGAGCTATACAGTTATTTCAGGTTGGGTCAGATAAATAATCTCCTTATTCGCTTAACGGTGATGGGTCTGATTGTCGGTCTGATCTTGCAAGAACTCGAACAGGGCTTTCAATGAGGCAAAACGGATCGTTTCCCCACTTTGCACGGATTGGACTGAGGCTCGCCAGCCCGTGTGTTGACCGTCTTGCCACAATCGGATCAAATAGGCCTGGTAGGCCAGTGGGGCGGTTGGTTTCTGTTTGGGCTTCTTCTGGCTTGTCATCCTGTCTCCTGAGAAGGCTTTACAGCCGATTTGCATTACTGATCGATCATCACCTTCATTCTAGCCGGTCGGCGTGTCAGCCTCATTACTCGGAATCGGCAAAAGCATTACAAGACGGGGCAAAAGCATTACAAACCTTACCAATAGCGTAACAAGACGGGATCAATGCGTTTGGCGTGGGTCATTTGAGTCGGTATAATGCGGGATACAGGTTTATCCTTCAACGTAACACCTCTGGTGACTGGCACTTTGGCTCAAATCGAAACCATTGCGTGGAATACAACGCTGCTATTCGGGAATAAGTGCCAGTTACCTTGCCTGCTGAGTAAATACAGCATACCAAACCCTGCTGCACTTGTCTGTCCCATAATTAGGGCAGTTTTGTCATGCAATTAGGGCAACAAAAGACGATTGGCTAATACTACTACGAGACTTCGGTCTAAGAACGTAGGGTTTTTGACTGTAGACGTAACACCTCTGGTGACTGGCACTTTGGCTCAAATCGAGACCGTTGCGTGGAATACAACGCTGCTATTTAGGGTTAAGTGCCAGTAACCTTGTCTGCTGAATAAATACCCTTCAACAATATAGCTTTGGAATGAAGTGGTTAGTTCAGCGTGAGGTAAGCAAACATGGCCGGGGCTGCCATCGCCCTGACAATGTCAGGCCAACGATAGATGACGGATGAAACTATGACTCAGTTCAACTTAACCTTGTCAGGTCCATTTAGGCTGGCCGTGGGGAAAGACGTAGTCAACAACCACTTTCCGAGCGACAAAGTGCGAGCCTTGCTGGCTTACCTGGCCCTAGAGCCAGACCAGGCGCACAGCCGGCGGATGCTGCTGGGACTGCTGTGGCCGGAGCTGACGGATCGGCGGGCCTTGAATAATCTGCGGGTCACTTTGCACCGGCTAAGGCAAACGTTAAATAGGGCTGTGTCGGGTAGCAGCGAGCAACTGCTGTCCATCACCCGGCACACGATCCAACTGAACACAACCGAAATAGACATTGATGTCCACCGTTTCCAACAGTATCTGGCGGCCACGACGACGCACCAACACGCGGATCTGGCCGCTTGTGCGGACTGTCTGGCGCAGCTAGCCAAGGCAGCTGAACTCTATCGGGGAGAGCTGCTGAGCGGCTTCGGACTGGCCGACGCCCTGGCTTTTGAAGAATGGCTTCTGCTGCGACGCGAAATGCTGAACCAGCAAGGGCTGATGGTCTTTACCCGGCTGGCCGAGGCTTACGAAATACAGGGGGCATATGATCAGGCGCTGGCGTATGCTACCCGCTTGGTTGATCTGGACCCGTACCGAGAGGAGTCCCATCGCATCCTGATGCGCCTCTTGGCCCGTAATGATCAGCCTGATCAGGCGCTGGCCCATTATGGACGTTGGCATGAACGACTGCGGCAAGAAATGGGCGTAGCGCCGGCAGAAGAGACGCTTGCCCTGGTAGAAGAAATCCGGTCTGGCCGGCTAAGCGAGGCAGCTGTCAGCCTCCCAAAACAAAACAGCGCCCCGCGACCACCCCTGCCGGCTTCGCCTAAAACGCCGCGGCTTGATGTGCCCTCGAGCGGCCCCTTCTTTGGGCGAACCGGTGAGCTGGCCCAACTACAACAGTGGTTGACCGACGACGGCTGTCGTCTGGTCGCGATTTTGGGTATCGGAGGGGTAGGCAAGACGTCCTTGGCCGCCCAGACGGCCCGAGCAATAGCTGATCAGTTTGAGGTGGTTCTGTGGCGCTCGCTGCTCAATGCCCCCCTCCTGGAAGAGCTGCTGCCGCCTCTACTCCAGATTCTCTCGGATCAGCGACTAACCATCGTGCCGGAGAAACTTGATGAACAACTGCGCCACTTTTATCGTTACCTTCACGATAAGCGCATTCTCTTGGTCTTAGACAATCTGGAAAGCATTTTGGCCACGGGTAAGGCCGGGGTCTATCGGCCCGGGTATGAAGCTTATGGTCAACTCATTAAGCATATCGCTGAACACAACCATCAAAGCCACCTGCTGTTGACCAGCCGGGAAAAACCGCAGGGGTATGATCGCCTGGAAAGAGACAGCATTTTGGTGCAGTCGCTCCTACTGGTCGGGCTCGACGACGAAGCCGGGCAGGAACTGTTGGCCCAGCGTGGGATAGGTTCGAATATCCGATCCAGATTGGTTCCGGAAGCAGCCGAGCTGATCCGGCGTTATTCCGGCAACCCCCTGGCTCTCAAGCTGGTGGCCGACACCGTGCAAGACCTTTTCTTTGGCGATTTGCAGGAGTTTCTGGCCGAAGAGACCTTGATTTTTGGTGATGTGCGCCAGATCCTGGACCGGCAGTTTGCCCGGCTGTCAACCTTGGAGCAGGAAATTCTGTTCTGGCTGGCCGTTGAGCGAGAGGCGACGTCTATGCAGATGTTAGCCGACAATTTGCTCCACCCCCCCTCTCGCCGGGCCTTACTAGAGGCACTCCGGGGCCTCCAGCGTCGGGCATTGATCGAGCCACAGTCAACGGGTTCTACTCCCGGTTTTATTTTACAAAATGTCATCACCGAATATCTGACCGACCGGCTGGTGGAAACCGCCGTACAGGAGCTGACAACGGGGCACCTTGACCACCTGCACCGGCAGGCTTTGCTTAAGGCTCAAGCCAAAGAATATGTGCGCCAAAGCCAGATACGGCTCATTATGGCCCCGATTGCTCGGCAACTGATTGCCAATTTGGGCCTGGATGCCCTTGATGCTACATTCAGAGGATTGCTCGACGCGTTACGTGGGGAAGGGAGAGGGAAACCCAGCTATGCCGGGGGTAACATTCTTAATCTATTACTGCATCTGGAAATTAATATGCGGGGATATGATTTTTCCAAAATCAATATATGGCAAGCTTACCTACAAGACAAGCATCTGTATTCGGTCAACTTTGCCGGGTCGGATCTGACACAATCCGTTTTTTCAGATACCTTTGATGAGGTTGGGGCTGTGGCTATTAGCCCTGATGGACAAATAGTAGCGGCAGGGATCAACAGCGGTGATATTCGTTTGTGGCAAGTGGCTAATGGCCAGCCAATCGACGTGATCCCGGCCCACGCTACAACGCTTAGGACCCTGGCCTTTAGCCCGGATGGACAAATCCTGGCCAGCGGCAGTTTTGATCACACGGTGCGGTTATGGAACGCTCACACCTGGTATCCTCTTCACACGTTGCAGGGACATTCTGACTCTATTTTGTCTGTTGCCTTTTCTGCTGATAGCCAAACTTTGGTCAGCGGTAGCGCCGACTGTACCGTGCGTTTATGGGACGTTGAGACGGGGATCTGTCTCCATGTTTTTCAAGGACATAGCGATTGGGTCTACGGTGTCGCCTTTGCCCCCGGTGGACAGATCTTGGCCAGCGGCAGCGCAGATAAAACGGTGCGACTGTGGAATGTACAAACCAAACAGGTTCGCTCCATTTTGCAAGGACACGAAGCGGGTGTCTTAGCTGTGGCGATCAGCCCCGATGGACATATCTTAGCCAGTGGCAGCGCGGATCGAACGGTGTGCTTGTGGCCCATTTCTAACCGCACGATGTCAGTCATTAAAAATCGCTATACTCTGCAAGGCCACACGCACTCGATTGCCTCGCTCGACTTTAGTCCCGATGGGCAGACCTTGGCCAGTGGAGGATATGACCACACAGCCCGCGTGTGGGATATTTCGTCACTGTCACCGCTCAACGAAACCGACAATCCCCCGGTGAGTACCTCCGAGACCGGCGTGAGTCGAGGGCATCTGCGCCATATTCTACAAGCAGATGATTGGATTGAATGCGTTGCCTTTAGTCCGGATGGCCAGGCTTTGGCTACGGGGGGATTGGATCGAACTGTGCGTTTGTGGGATGTTGTTTCGGGGCAGCTCCAAAAGCTCTTACAAGGAACCGCAACCACAGCTTACTCTGTCACCTTTAGTCCGGACGGGCAAACCCTGGCCAGCGGTAGTGCAGATGGCTCTGTCTGCCTGTGGGATGCTCAGACCGGTGACGTTCGTCACATTCTGCAAGGTCATACCTATCTGGTTCGCGCTGTAGCCTTTAGCCCCGATGGTCAGACCTTGGCCAGTGGCAGTGAAGATAAGACCGTGCATCTGTGGAATGTTAAAACGGGTCAACTTCGCCATATTCTACAGGGCTATACAGATCGGATTACATCCGTGGCCTTTAATCCCGATGGTAAAATTTTGGTCAGTAGCAGCGACGATGGGACAGTTAAACTCTGGGATCTTCGCACTGGGCAACTTCATCAAACTCTGTCGGGTCACAATGAGCGCGTGACATCTGTGGCCTTCAGCCCCAACGGGCAAATTCTAGCCAGTGGGAGCAATGACTGTACCGTGCGCTTATGGGATGTCAACTCATTAGAAACCAAGTCACCCCCTTACATTTTGGAAGGACATACGGATTGGATTCGGGCGATTGCGTTCAGCCCAGATGGTCAGACTTTGGCCAGCGGCAGTACAGATTACACCATCCGTTTGTGGCATATTGGGGTTGTGCTAGAGACCGGTGGCCTTCCATCTGAGACCAACATATCCTCCGATAGTAAGCAATCTCATCATATTTTGCAAGGACATACAAACTGGATCAACGCAATTGCCTTCAGCCCCAACGGGCAAATCCTAGCCAGCGGCAGCTCTGATCACACGATACGCCTATGGGATATGCATACGGGTCAACTCCATCACATCTTACAGGGACATAGGCATTGGGTTCTCTCTGTGGCCTTTAGCCCCGATGGTCAAATCTTGGTCAGCGGCAGTGGCGACGGAATCATTAAGTTGTGGGATGTGCATACCGGTGAATGTCTAAACACGTTGCGGATACCTGGCCCCTACGAAGGCCTGAACATCACTGGCACCACTGGTCTGACCGAGGCCCAGCGGCTGGCGCTTAAAGCATTGGGCGCGGTTGAACAGCATTCCCCCACCCTTCCTATCTGAGGAACCTACGCATCTTCCGGCTCCGGCTGCTACAACGCGTACTGCCTTTTCTTTGACGAACATCTTCATTGCTTTCTTGAAATAATGGCGTAAAATTGGTGGCTCTTATGAGACCCGAAGGTGTTTCGGGATGGGTCTTATAACCGGGAGAGCAACGACGATGGGGCAGCGTAAGTCTGAGATGATCAACAAGCCTGATAACCCCGCGCCGGGTCACGGGAACCCGCCTGTGCCGCTGCCGCTGACCCCGCTGCTGGGGCGGGAGCAAGAACTGAGCCTCATCGGCCGGCTCTTGCATCATCCCGAAGTTCGCCTGCTGACGCTGACCGGCCCCGGCGGCGTGGGTAAAACCCGTCTGGCCTTGCAAGCGGCCCATAATCTGCGGGCCAGCTTTGCCGACGGTCTCCTCTTTGCGCCGCTGGACACCTTGACCGACCCGGCTCTGGTCATCCCCAGTGTGGCCCGGGCTGCCGGCTTGCACGAAGAGAGCCGCCGCCCCTTGTTGGATCGCCTGAAACTGACCTTGCAGGAGCAGCAGCTGCTTTTGCTGCTGGACAATTTCGAGCAGGTCATCGAGGCCGGCCCGGCCCTGCTCGAACTGCTCTGGGCCTGTCCCCGGCTAAAAATCCTGGTCACCAGCCGCGAGCTGCTGCGTCTGCGTGGCGAGCATGAAGTGGCCGTACCGCTGCTGCCTCTGCCCGATCTGCCTCGCCTGCCCCGTCAATCCATCGGGCTGGCTGCGGCCCTGGCCAACAATCCGGCCGTGGCCCTGTTTATTCAACGCGTCCAAGCGGTTAAGCCTACCTTCCAACTGACCGATGACAACGCCCGGATCATCGCCGAAATCTGCGCCCGGCTCGACGGCCTGCCCCTGGCCCTGGAACTGGCCGCGGTCCGGCTCAAGCTCTTTTCACCCCAGGCCCTGCTGCTCCACTTGCAGCAATCCGAGAGCCTGGCCTTGCTGACCACCGGCCCCCGCGATTTGCCCGCTCGCCAGCGCACCCTGCGCGATACGGTTCAATGGAGCTACAACCTGCTCACCCCCGCCGAACAACAACTGCTCCGGCAGCTCTCCCTCTTTGCCGGACCGTTTACGATGGATACTGTGGTCAATTTACGAGCTACGAATGGCGATTTACGCTTAGATAGCGCAGCCCTCATCAATCGTCAGTCCGAAATCGTCAATCTGCTGGCCTCACTGGTCGACAAAAGCTTGTTACGGCAAGTCGAAGCTGAGACCGAACCCCGCTTTACCATGCTGGTGACCATCCGCGAGTTCGCGGCTGAACAACTCGCCTTGAGTGATGAGGTCGAGGCCGGTCGGCACAGCTATGTCGCCTATTATCTTCACTTAGTCGAGACCATCGCCCCCCATTTGTACGGGCCGGAGCAAAAGGCCTGGCTCGACCGCCTGGAATCCGAACACGACAACCTGCGGGCGGCCTTGCGGCTGGCCCTGGCCGGGGCAGACGCGGAATTTCCCTTACGGCTGGCTGTGGCTCTATCGCGCTTTTGGCTGCTGCGCGGCTATTTTGGCGAGGGCTATCAATGGTTGAATAGAGCTTTGACCGCCGACGATCAAGACAACCCGGCCCTGATGGCCGGGGCGCTGCGGGCCGCCGGCATGCTGGCGATGTATAGCGTGGGTTTTGGCCGGGCTAAAGCGCTGCTTGAGGCCAGCCTGGCGTTGTTCCGGCAAATTGATGACGACCAGGGCCGGGCCTCTGTTTTGAGCAGCCTGGCCCAATTGGCGATGCGGGCCGGCCAGTTTGAGGCAGCTCAGACCATGCGCGAAGAGAGTTTGGCTCTGGCTCGCCAAGCAAACGACCCCTGGACCGTCGCCCACAACCTGGCCTATATGGGCTTGTTAATGTGGAGTAAAGGGGAGTTCGCCGCGGCCCGACCGATCATTGAAGAGGGCTTGGCCCGGTTTCGGGCCATCGGTGACCCGCAGAGTTTGGCCCAGGTTAACCAAAGTCTGGGTTGGGTGGCCATGAGCCTCGACGATGTTGCCTTGGCCGAGCACTATTTTACTAAGGGTTGGCAGCTTAGCCGGGAGTTGCAAGACCCGGCCGGGGTGGGGCGGGCCGCCGCCGGGCTGAGCGCCGTGGCCATTGCGCAAGGCCGCTACCCCGAGGCGCTGACGTACATCGGCGAGTCGCTGACGATCACACTCGAGTTGGGGGATCGCTACCACCTGTACTCTTGCCTGATCATTTTGATCTGGCTGGCGACAGAAACAGGCCAGCACGATTTGACTGCGCAATTGGGCGGGGCCGCCACGACGCTAATGACCGCCCTGGGTGCGACAAAACCGGTCTACTTCGATCCCATTATGGACCGCAGTTTGGCCACGGCCCGCGCTCAATTGGACGAAGCGACCTTTGCCCAGGCCTGGGCCACAGGCCAGCAGATGGAACCGCAAGCACTTTTTAACACCCTGCAAAGCACACTCGCCAGGGTTCAAACCGCCCCCTCAGCGGCCTCACCGACCTACCCTGGCGGCCTGACCGGACGCGAAGTCGAAGTCCTGCGCCTGCTGGCCGGCGGACTGACCAACGCTCAAATCGCCGCCGAACTGGTCGTCAGTCCCTACACTGTTAACGCCCACATCCGCCACATTTTCAACAAACTCGATGTCCCCACCCGGGCCGCTGCCGCCAGTTTTGCGGTCGAACACAACCTGGTTTAAACGGGTCGAATAGTTAATTCTAACGATGCGCCCGGCGGCTGAATACGCTATCATAAGCTCAAAGTAAATTCAATGAGCTTTCGAAAGGAGCGTATTCAATGTCAGTAGAACAGAACAAAAGTCTGATCCGTCGCATATTCGAGGAAGGCATGAATCAGAACAAGCCTCCGGTCTTTGATGAAGTGATTGGCCCCACCTATTTTAATCGGAGTATGCCGGCCCCGGTTGCCGGTCCGGAAGGGTACAAAATGACTCTTAACCTCTTCACGGCTGCCTTCCCCGACATGCAAGTGATACTCGAAGATGTGCTGGGTGAAGAGGATAAGGTTGTCACTCGGGGCTATTTTACCGGCACCCATCAGGGGGAACTCAACGGCATTCCGGCCACCGGCAAATCGGTGAAAATCGACTATGTTGACATCTGGCGGCTGGAAAACAGCCAAGCCGTAGAGAACTGGGTCCAAATAGATATGATGAGCATGATGCAGCAGCTCGGTGTCATCCCGACTCCAGAGCAGTAGCCCTCTGTTAACCACACGTTATATAAAGAAAGGAATATAACCCATGTCAACCACCGCTAATAAAACCCTATCCCGTCGTTTTAGACAAGAGCAAGATAAAGGCAATTGGGCCATTTTCGAGGAAATTCCTGCGCCTGATTGCACCGTATACTTTACGGGAAATCCTGAACCGTTGAACCTGGCCGGATTGAAGCAGTTGTCTCAAATCTTTTTCTCGGCCTTCCCTGACCTGCGCCATACGTTTGAAGACCAAGTGGCGGAAGGAGACAAGGTGGTCAATCGGATCACGCTTAGTGGAACCCATCAAGGGGAGTTTCAAGGCATCCCTCCCACCGGCCGGTCCATTGCGATCCAGGCCATTGTGACAGACCGGTTTGTGGATGGTAAACTGGTGGAGTGTTGGGGCAACATCGACTCCCTCGGTATGCTGCAACAGTTAGGCGTTATTCCCACGCCGCAAGCGGCTTAACCACAGTAAGCGTTCAGCTATCAGCTATCAGCCGTCAGCTTTAATACTTGAGCCATGAGTACCCGCTTTATGACTCGAAATTTGGCCGAAACAAAAAAGCGTTAGGGTCATACGTTTTTCGCCAAAACATTTGATAGAACGTAGTACGTAACGCAGCAAGCCGCAACTAAAAGATTAAACCACAAAGGACACGGAGAAGGCACAAAGAACACCAAGATAAAACTCTGCGAACTCTGTGCCTACTCTGAGGTCTCCGTGGTAAAAATTTTCGCGGATGACGCAAATTTGTGGCTCTAACAACGTAGTGCGTAAAGAATAGTTGAATATGCACTACGCACTACGCAATAAACAAAGGCCCAAATTATGGCCGAAACTTAGAGCTAGTAACAAAAAAGCTGAAAGCCGACAGCTAAAGGCTGAACGCTTACTTTTACCAAGGAGCATGGCCATGTCTGTTCAACAATCGAACCATCGTCCAACCTACCAACCCGGCCGGCCCATTCCTGTCCCGCCCGACTTTCCCGTTCAGTGGCCGGAGCCGGACTTGGCCCACCGTATGTGGACCCTGGACAAAATGCACTTTGGCCTGCCGCTGCCGCCGCTGGCCGCCGAAGTCTGGCAGCAGCCGATTGCCGCCGCTTTTAACGACGTGGCCGCCCGCTACGAGCTGCCCATCCGGCTGACCTTCGTCCATCTCAACGGCTATCTGTACAACAACTACCAGCCGGTCGGCCTGCCCCCCGACCTCGTCTTGAAGGGGTTAAATCGCCTGGGGCGGGTTTCGCCGGGACCGGTCGAATTCATCCAGCAAAAAGCCATCGCCGCCATGACCCGCCGCTATATGGCTCGCTTGCAGCCGGTCGTCGATCAGTTGTCAGCTCACTGGGACAATGAATGGCAGCCGGAACTCCAGCAGCATCTAACCTGGTGGGCTGAGTTTGACCTGCCGGCGGCCTCGTTGCCCGGACTGCTGGCCCATCTGGCTGAAAGCCTGCGCCGGTTGCAGCGCGTGTGGGACATCCATTTTCAAATCATCGTGCCCACCTTTTTGGCCGTCAACCAGTTCGATGAGCTGTACCACCACCTTTTTGGCCAGGCCGAACCGCTGGCCTCTTTCAAACTGCTGCAAGGGTTCGATAACGCCTTCTTGCAAGCTGACCGCGCTCTGGCCGACTTGAGCCGCCAGGCCCGGGCCATGCCCGTGGTGGCCCGGACCCTGCGCGACACTCCACCCCCGGCCATACTGGCCGCCCTCGACGCGTCGCCCGAAGGTCAGGTTTTTGGCGCCGAATTACGCTGTTATTTGCAGCGGTATGGCGGGCGCGGTCAGCACGTCGATGGCCTGGCTGAACCAAGCTGGCTGGAGGACCCGACGCCGGTATTCCAAAACCTCAAGGAGCTGCTCGCCCGTCCCGACCGCGACCTGCTGGCCGAACTCCAGGCCCAGGCTGCCGATCGAGAAGCGTGCGTGGCGCAGGCCCGGCGTCGCTTGCAGGATCGGCCCATTGAGGTCCAACACCAGTTTGACCTCGCGCTTAAAGCGGCCCAAACTGCCGCGTTCTTGCACGAAGAACACAACTTTTGGATCGACCAGCAAGCGATGGCCTGTCTACGGCGGGTGTTTCTGGAAGTAGGTCGCCGACTGGCTGAGAAAGGCTCTCTGCCCCAACCTGACGACATTTTTTATCTGACCCTGGCCGAAGCCCAGGCCAGTGCGGCCCAACCCGACCTCACGCGAAGGGATCTTGTTCAACACCGCCGCGCTGCGTTGGACCATTTTAGCACCGTTCAACCACCGGAGGGCTTGGGCACTATGCCCCTGGCTGCCCTGCCCAATGACCCGTTTACGCGCACCATGGGCCGCATCTTTGGCAGTCCGCTGCTGCCCACCGACCCCGCCGCCGCGCCCGGCCCCAGCGACACGCTCAGCGGTAATGCCGCTGCGTCGGGCGTGGTACGCGGTCTAGTTCGAGTCATCCACACCCTGGAGCAAGCCGGCCGGCTTCAACCCGGCGAGGTGCTGGTCACCCGGACTATCCTGCCCCCCTGGACGCCCCTGTTTGCCACCGCCGCCGCCGTCATCACCGAGGTGGGCGGCATCCTCAGCCACAGCGCCATTATGGCCCGCGAGTATGGCATCCCGGCGGTGCTGGGTGTGGCCAACGCCACCACGTTGCTGGTCGACGGCCAGGCGGTCGAGGTGGACGGCAGCGCCGGTCTGGTACGGTTGCTGTAAAGCACGGGCATAAGCCATTCGGCTTTGATTGGGGTAATTAGATCGACAATGTTACAATTGGTCCGTTGGTTACCATTTTGAAACGATACCCCTTGCAACCGGAAAGACGCAGCTATGATCCTCCCTAAAGTCCGCGACCCCCGCTTCATCACCATTCGCCGTGGGGGGACGCTCACGGACTCCGACCATCGGCTCCTGGCTCTGTGGGCAGCCGCGTGCGCCGAGCACGTACTGCCCCTCTTCGAGTCGGTACAGCCCGCGGACCCGCGACCGCGCCAGGCGATCGAGCAGATTCGGGTATGGGTCCGCGGTGAGATCAATATGTCTCAGGCCCGCGCGGCGGGTGGCCATGCCATGGCTGCGGCCAGAGATCTGAGCGGAGCTGCTCGGCACGCCGCCTATGCTGCCGGCCAGGCGGCAGCGGTGGCGCATGTCGCCGCCCACGAGCTGGGGGCTGCGGCCTACGCGATCAAGGCCGTGCGGGCAGCCGCCCAGAGAGGCGAGGGGGAGCGCGCCGGCCGGCTCGAGTGCCGGTGGCAGCGCGAACAGCTGCCAGAGGCGATCCGTGAGCTCGTACTCGACGACCAGCGGTTGCGAAACGCGATCTGCTGGTCGGTGTTCGACTGCTGACGGACCTGACGGCTTGTCGGCACGGCCTAAATTCAGTAGATCACAATTTTACATAAGGGTGGGTAAATAGAACACAGATTGTACAGATCACACGGATAAACACCGATATTTTTTAGTTAAATGAAGCCTTATCGGTGAAAATCCGTATGATCCGTGTTATCCGTGTTCTATCATTTCTCATCAGATCTTGAAATCGTGATCGACTGAAATTGATCGATCTGAGCGGCGTAGGTGAAGCGCAGCGTTAGCCCGCGGGGAGAATGTAGTGATGGCTGATCTGGTCGGGAATCCCAACATTATTATGATCTGGCCTGAAGGTCAGCGCCTCTCAGTTCCAAAGCCACCGGCTGGCTACTCGGTGAGGACCCTACCTCGTGAACGCGATGCGTGGTGGATGGCGATTCAGCGGCGGGCGGTACCCTCCTTCCCGGTCACTGACTTGCGACAATGGCTCGAGCGCTACCGGTCGTTGGCGCTGGATGAAGGCATCCTTGTGGCGATCCATGATCGGACAGGAGAAGCTGTGGCCACAGCGGGCAGCATTGCCCACTCACAGGGCGGGCTGTTCCCCGGCGGCGGACAGTTGGCTTGGGTGGCCACGGTTCCGGAGAACCGGCGGCAGGGCCTGAGCGCTTGGCTATGTGCCTTGGCTACCTCTCGCTTACAACGGGAAGGATTCCGCCGGATTTTCCTGTGTACCGGTGATGACTTGACCGGGGCGATCCGGGTGTATTTACGGCTCGGCTATGTCCCATGCTTCTATGCGTCCGACCAGCGAGCGCGTTGGAAGCGCATTTGCGAAGATATCGGTTGGGAATTCAAGCCAGACAGTTACCCCTCAGCCACCGCTTTAATCGATTGAGCGGACACCTGATCAACCAGGCCGTACGCCTTGGCGGTTTCAGCATCCATCCAGCGATCCCGCTCAAAATCAGCGGCAATGGTTTCCACGCTTTGGCCGGTATGATTAGCTAAAATCGTATGGCCTAAATCATGCATACGTTTCAGTTCTTTATATTGGATTTCAACGTCGGTGGTATAGCCTTGGGTTCCCCCACCGGCGGGATGCATATGGATGGTGGCGTGGGAGAGGGCGATGCGTCTGCCCGCTGTCCCCGCCGCCAAGAGAATAGTGCCCATACTGGCGGTTAGCCCAACGGCCCACGTCGCAATCGGATTTGAGATGGCTTGCATCGTGTCATAAATGGCTAAACCGGCATAGACGTTGCCTCCCGGCGAGTGGATATAAAGGGAAATTTCTTGCTCCGGGTCTTGTTGGTTGAGATAAAGTAGTTGGGCCACAACCAAGTTGGCCAAACGGTCATCGATGGCCGCCCCCAGAAAAATGATGCGGTTGTTAAGCAGCATTGAAAAGATGTCATAGGCCCGTTCGGTTCGGCCTGTATTTTCAATCACGGTCGGAATTAATAAGCTAGATGTCATTTAGGCACTCTCCACGTTTGTTGGTAATTGTAACAAGGTTGCAGGGTTGCAGGGTTGCAGGGTTGCAGGGTTGCAGGGTTGCAGGGTTGCAGGGTCGCAGGGTCGCAGGGTTGCAGGGTCGCAAGGTTGCAGGGTCGCAAGGTTGCAGGGTCGCAGGGTTGCAGAGTTGCAGGGTTGCATGTTACACGGGGCTATTTTTGCGACCTTGCAACGTGTGACTTTGCAACCTTGCGGTCTGTTGGTTGCACTTTCAGAGCAAAATTGCGGATGTGTCCGTTAGCAAAAGCACTCAACCGGTTTTGCCGGTTCCACAAGATAGCGATGACTTACTGGCAAAAGCCAAATGAGGGACGAAGGCGGCCTGGTTGCCAACAAGATAAAGCCAATTTCTAACACCACATCAGCCCAATCGGCTCCCTGAGGCGAGGCGATAGACAAAGTGGGGCTGTAGAGTTCAACCATCGTTTCGCGCAAACGCTGCCGAGCGTATTGCAAGCGCTTCTTCACGGTGGTGAGGGGCAAAGTCAACACATCCGCCACCTCACGTTGCGAGTAGCCCTGGATATAAAACAGTTCGACCACACGCCGTTCATGCTCGGGTAAGGCCTCGACGGCGGTTAAAATCTGCTCGCGTAAATCACTGACCTCGGCTTTAAGGGCCGGATCGGCCTCGGCTGTGGGAATATCATGGGCGTTGTCAAGGGAATCGGTTGGTAAACCTTTGCCCCGGACCAGTCGTAAGGCGGCGTTACGCCCAATTTGTTTGATCCAACCGGGAAAGGCGTCTGGCTCACGCAGTTGGGGCAATTTCTGATAAGCGGTGATAAAGGCTTCCTGAACCGCTTCTTCAGCCAATTGCTTGTCATCCAAAATACCGGCAGCGGTGGCATAAACCATCGCCTGAAAATGCCGAACCAACTGACCAAACGCGGCGTGACGTTCGGCTGAGGGTATCTCCACGGTTCTGGCGGTGTTAATTAAGCGCTTCAAATTCATCTCAAGTTACTCCATTAATGGCTTGAACTTATACAAAGTACCATATCGCAAAGTCGCAAGGTTGCAAAAATATATCCGTATGACGTGCGACCTGGTTACTATTCTATCAATAAAAAGGCTTATACTATAAAGAGCCAGTTCAAGTCAAAAAGGTGACAAAACACATGGTTAATTACTAACGGTGATCGTTAAATTATAATTCGTTGTCCCATCAAAAGCATAAACGTCGATATACCACTCGCCCGCTGTCGATAGGGTCATCTGAATCGATTCATTATTGCCGTCTTGGCTCGAAGCGGCAGCCGGGGTAGAAAAATCGGTTGTGCCAGGCGGGTAGAGATACAAATCCGCATCCCCGCCGGCGCCGCTCAGGGTCAGGGTCAACTGCTGGCCGGCGGTAACGGCAATTTTGTAGACATCATCAAAGTCGGATGAGGCATTAACTTGGCCGGTGACGGTCTGTCCACTACATACGGTGAGGGCATCGGCAAAGTCATCTGACTCGCCGGGGGTTGTTGGCGTACACGTAGGCGGCGGGCTGCCGGATGTTCTGACGACCAGCGGCAAATAAACAATCTTGGACAAGACCGGCGGCGGGCCAATTTGTGATGTGATCCAGTTTTTGAATGAGGCTACCCGGGCATAGACCCCGTAATAGTTAGGTTGGGCGCAGCCATTGCCCCAACTAACTACGCCGGCCTGCAGCCATCCTCCCGATCCATTGGACACGATCATCGGTCCGCCGCTGTCGCCTTGACAGGAGTCTTTGCCGCCTGCGGCCAATCCCGCACACAGCATATTGGCTGTTACTGCCCCCCCATACGACGCGGGGGCATTGCAAGTGTTATTTGAGACAATCGGTACGGCCACCTCAAGCAGCGCGTTTGAGCCGGCGCCCCCGTCCGAGGTCGCTCCCCAACCGGTAATGGTGGCAGTATCCCCCTGCTCAAACAAGGTTTCATCATCCGAACCGGTCAGGCCAATGGTTTGGACGGTTCCCCCCAGGGTAGCCGGCGTCGCCAGATGCAGCAGGGCCACATCGCCGTCTTCGGTGCTAGCGTTATAACCCGGATAAGCCATGATTTGGTCAACGTCGATACGCTGGCCTTGCCCCCCGGTGGTGGGACCATCACTCAGATTATTGATCCCCAGAACCACGTCTATGCTACCCGGCGTCTCACCAACGGTGCAGTGAGCCGCCGTGAGCACCCATTCGGCATCGATCAACGATCCCCCACAAAACTGTCCAAACTGAGGGTTAGCCTCTCTGGCATTGACCAGAGCCACCTGCCACGGATATTCGCCGGGAGCGGCCGGTTGTCCGCCCACGATTTGAGGCCGGATCGGTTCACGAGGAAGGTGGGCAGCTGGCGTAGGCGTAGGCTGGTCAAGCGGGGTAGAGGTATCACCGGGTTCTTGGGCCTGGACATAGGTTGTAACACTGAGTACAAAAGTCAGCACGAACAACAAATAAAGAAGAACAAACGATTTTTTCAACATCGGCTCCACACTGATGAATTATATAACCCAAGTTGCTACCCATCAGACCTGACAGGTTTTGGAATTACCGCCCAGAGAAAAATCAGGGCAATTCGGCCAATTTAGTCGCATTAAGGCCCGTTTGAAAACCTGTCAGGTCTTGTTCGCGGATAGGTGGCAACTTGAATTATATAGCTAAGTAGATACGACTATTCTAGGATTTCATCATTAACCGATCATTACCAGGACGTTAGTCGCCAAGAGTGACGGTCATCGATTCCCTTTGGCCCAGCCTCAGGTGGCTTAACCCTCCTGGCGATAACAACTTGAGCGAGATTGGGCAGGTAGTTGATGTGGACTATAATCAAAACATCGTACTCATTAGAAAGAACTATATCGATGAACGTAACGTTGAAATACACGGATCGAGACAACGATGACACAATATTACCCACCGATTGAACCATTTGCCTCGGGTATGCTTGAGGTCAGTGATGGTCACCGGCTCTATTGGGAAGAGATTGGCCATCCGGAGGGCATTCCGGCTGTTTATCTCCACGGCGGACCGGGGAGTGGTTGTAGTCCTGGCGCACGCGGCAATTTCGACCCCAAGGCTTATCGGGCCGTGCTGTTTGACCAGCGCGGCTGCGGGCGCAGTCATCCCCTGGTCTCTGAGCCTGAGGCCGACTTGCGGTCCAACACCACCGATCACCTGATTGCTGACATCGAAGCCCTGCGTGAGCATCTTGGGATCGATCGGTGGGTGGTGGTCGGCGTTTCGTGGGGGGTGACCTTGGGACTGGTGTACGCGCAACGGTATCCCGAACGGGTCAAGGCCATGGTCCTGGGAGCGGTGACGGCTGGAACACACCGGGAAATCGCTTGGATCACCCGTGATATGGGCCGGATCTTTCCCCGGGAGTGGGAGCGTTTTACCACGTTGGTCCCTGAGGCTGAGCGCGGGGGTGACTTAGCCGCGGCTTATGCCCGACTCTTAGCCAACCCCGATCCGGAGGTCCATGAACGGGCGGCACTCGCGTGGTGCCGGTGGGAGGACACCCATGTTTCGCTCATGCCGGGCTGGGAACCCAGCCCCCGTTACCAGGACCCCCAGTTTCGTCTTATCTTTTCTCGTCTGGTCACCCACTATTGGAGTCACGGTTGCTTCTTAACCGACGGTGAGGTGCTAGCCGGGATGCCCCGTTTGGCCCACATTCCGGCCGTCCTAATCCACGGCCGTTGGGATATTTCCGGTCCTCTGGATATAGCCTGGGCTTTGCACCGGGCCTGGCCCCAGAGCGAGCTACACATTCTGGATGAGGCCGGCCATGGCGGGGTTGGCTTTCCTGAAGCAATGGCGGCGGCGCTGGATAAATTTCGTCAATAGAAAGCGGCTTACTGATGACGCTGACGGTCGGGCTGCCGTCAGTGGTTCAGTTTACCGGCCGATTTTTTGCGCCTCTTTTGCCCTGAGCAATGAAAACTGAAGGTTTTCCAGCCTCCTTAAGTATACTCTTGTAGATTTACTAGCCTAAGTTCGGAAATAGATGTCCTTCATGTCATTTCGGAGCGCAGCGGAGAAATCCCTGTGACAATACAATGAAAAGTGGTCTGGCTGGGAAAATTTAAAGCGACAACGCCTATTTTGTCCCTACGAATGCTTCAATTATTGCGATGTCTGAGGGATTTCTCCATCTCCGGCTACGAAAATGACATGTTCGGCTTTAATTATCGAATTCAGGTTACTACAGTCAGGCCTGGGGGAGGCATCTATGGGAAACAAAGTTTATCAACCGTTCGTGAGCGCTATCTGGCCGATTTTATGGCTGGCCGTTAGCGGCTTGACCGCCTGTTCATCGGCTGACATACCGGCGACAGCGACGCCCGGCGCGATTGAATCGACCGCCACGCCGACCACTCCGACCGCGACCGCGACGACGGCGCTGGCCACGAGTACGGTCCCGCCCAGTACACCCACGCCCCGGCCAACGGCAACCCCGGCCCCAACCACCCCCGCACCTGATGCGTCGAGCCACCAGGGCGATACCCTGCCGTTCGGCTCACCCATAACTTCACCGACGCCCGGTACGCCTTCAGCCGCGGCCGGCGTCCCCTGCGAGGTCAGCCTGGATACCCTTCAGTTGAGAATCGGGCCTGACGCCAATTTCGCTTCGAGCGGAACCTTGGCGGCCGGGACGGAACTCTCAGCCCTCAAAACTTATGAGGCCGATGACCTGTGGATTCTGGTTGAAACGGGGCAGGGAAAAGCCGGTTGGGTCAACGCTACCGCGCTTTCCTGCCAGAGCAACGTGTCACGCCTGCCCCGAGCCAACGCCATCGACGAACCTGCCCCAACGGCCTCAGCCTTAGCCGCCGCGCCCCCGGCGACCGCCAGGCCCACGACGATCCCGCTGCCCACGGCGACCCCTATGCCCACGGCCAGCCCCACCCTGTCTGCCCCGTCGCTGACCAGTTGGCGAGGCGAATATTATGATAACCCCAACCTGGACGGTCAGCCGGTCCTGGTCCGCGACGACCCCACGCTTGATTTTAACTGGGGCGCGGCCGGCCCCGATCCGAATGTTCCGGCCGATTATTTCTCGGTGCGGTGGACCCGCCCCTTTGAATTTACCGAGGAGGGCGATTATCGGTTTATGGCTGATGTCGATGATGGGGTCAAACTTTATCTGGATGGCTGGCTGCTGATTGACGAATGGAATACCAACCCCTATATGCTTCATTCCGGCGCGTTTGGCGACATCGGGCCGGGCGTCCATACCGTTGTTGTCGAATATTTTGAGGATGCCGGTGATGCCCACATCAACGTTTGGTTCGAGAAGACGCTCGTCTCCGCCGATAAATGGGTGGGCGAATATTACAACAACCCTGAATTTCTCGATGCGCCCTTCCTGGTTCGGGAGGACGACGATGTCGATTTTGATTGGGACGACGATGAACCGGTTCCCGGCATGAATAGTGACTACTTCTCGGTACGCTGGCAAAAAACGGTGAAGTTAAACGAAGGGGACTATGAGTTCCGGGCTAAACTGGCTGAAGAAGATCGGGTCAGGGTTTATCTGGATAATTGGCTCGTCTTCGGGGAGGCCTCCCATGACGGGGGAACCAGCAAGGGCACGTTTAAAGATGTTGGCGCCGGCCGGCACACCATCACCGTCGAATATCAGGACTACGGCGGTGAGGCCGGTATTGAAGTCGACTGGGACCGTCGTGATTGAGCTTGAGAGGATTCGGTAATTCCTGGTTTGTAGCCATCCGGCCAATCGCAACCGAATAATGAAGATTAAGAAAATAAACGGGCAACCCGGCGGCCCCCCCAGCCCCCCAAAGGGGGGAGCCGAAAATTCCCCCCGCTGGGGGGTTAGGGGGGCTATTAGCCGGCGTGTCTAAAGTCAGGCTGGCCGACGACAGATACCTCGATTAATTCTTTAAAGTTCATAATTCGGTCGCTGCTAAAGAAAACCGGTTGAAACAGGTTATTGGGTTCCCCTTAACGTGGTTTCAACACGTTTCTTTTTTACCAGAATTCATTCGCAGCTATTAAAATAACCCAAGTTGCCACCTGCCCGCGAACAAGACCTGA
Source organism: Anaerolineales bacterium (assembly GCA_020634855.1). GTDB lineage: Bacteria > Chloroflexota > Anaerolineae > 4572-78 > J111 > JAGRBY01. The sequence continues at coordinate 202,566 of JACKAU010000006.1, read as the reverse complement.
CAGGTTTTCAAACGAGCTTTAATGCGGCTAAATTGCTCGAATTGGCCTGATTTTTCTCTGAACGGTAATCCCGAAACCTGTCAGGTCTGGAAGGGTAGCAACTTGAGTTAAAATACTAAAATCTCAGCCCTATTCTTGCCATATTCTAACCACTTATTCCGCCATTTTGTGGTATAGTTATTCCAGGTTTCGGTCAATGTTTGACCTTCAACAGGAACATCTTTTTGCTTGGGGATATACTCCCACTCAAACGGGAGATGGCAGCATATTAGTCAACCAGATGGACCAGGACGCGTAAGAGGGTAAAAAGGATTTTGAATTTACGAACAATCCGGCCAGCCTGGAAAAACGGCCCGGTTCTACTGGTCATTGTTGTTGCGCCGGCCCTATTGGCCTGCGGCTTCTGGGGATCAGTTCAGAGCCGGACCTTAACCACGTTATTATTCGCAACCAGTTGCCCACCCTCACCCCGACGTACTCGCCCACTCACTCCTTTCAAGTTACGCCACTGCCTCAACCGGCTGCTCCGGCCGGGGACGCGCTGGCTTTGGCGCCGGAACCGGCCCCCATCGACGTTATGCCGAGCGAAGCCACAACCGGCGCGCCTTCAAAAAGAGCTGTCGAGGTTACCCGAAGCGGCAGCACCCCGATGGCAGCAGCGCCGGCCGCAAATATGAGTGCTCCTCCTACCCCTGTCCGCCCCTTACCCGCTGCGCCTAACCTGAAACCTCCGGTTGGTCGTTTGCCGGAATCCGGTGGAGTCCTGCTCCCTATCAAGAGGGATTGGTTCTCTACGGAGATATGGTCAACAATACCGGCGTCGCTCAGGAACTTTCGCTGGTGTCCGGTACGTTCTATGATGGGCAGGGAGGAATTATTGCCGATGCCGCTAACACCGTTGATTACTGGCCCATCGACATCATTCCCCGGTGATCAAGTTCCCTTTGAATTGACCATCAGTAATATTCAAAGCGCAGCCGATTTCAATCTCAATGTTACCGCGCAGCCCAGCAATCAAAGCCCGTATTATGATTTTCAATTCTTGGATATTAAGCAATGGACTGAAGACGAATCGTATTGCTTGGCGGGTAATGTCGATAGCCCTAACAGCGCCGTCCACGATTATCTGGTCATTGCCGCTGTCTTATTCGACGCGCAGAATAATATCGTTACGTTTGGCGATGACTTTGAAAGCGGGCCGGCATTAAGCAGCGGCGCGCCCGTAGATTTTGAAATCTGTATTGACCTGACTGCTCAAGACGTCGCTCGCTACGAGTTGCGAGCTTGGGGCCAATGAGCCTATGGAAAGGAGCGTGCGATAGCCTGAGATAATTTACGTCAGAAACCCAAGGAAAAATTACAGACGGTTCCATCTGAGGTAAAGCTTGCCTCCTCCGGTTTCATATGGTGGACCCACTGCGTAACTTACCCCTGTAAAAACAACGCGTTTGGAGAGAAGGAAATTACGAATGATGCTTAGAAGACAGGCCATTACACGTCTGATGGTTGGACTATTGAGTTTGATCTTGCTGTTAAACGTAGTCCAGATCGGCGGCGCACCCTTGGCCCACGCCGTCTCGCCCGACCTGGTTATCAGTCAGGTTTACGGTGGGGGCGGCAATAGCGGGGCTACTTACACCAATGATTTCATCGAGCTATTCAATCGTGGGGCTAGCCCGTTGACATTAGCGGCTGGTCAGTCCAGTATGCTTCATCGAGCGGTTCTAGCTGGCAAGTGACGGCCCTGGCCGGCGCTGTGCAGCCCGGCCAATATTATCTGGTTGAGGAAGCCGCCGGCTCAGGCGGCACGACCAGCTTACCCACCCCCGATGCTACGGGCGGCATCTCGATGAGTGGAACCAGCGGCAAGGTGGTCTTAGTTAACCACAGCACCGCCTTAAGCGGCAGTGGCCCGACCGATGCCGGCATAGTCGATGTGGTTGGCTATGGCTCGGCTAACTTCTTTGAGGGCAGCGGGGCCGCGCCCGGTTTAAGCAATACCACCGCCGCCTTTCGCGCCAATAATGGTTGCCAGGATACCGACGACAACGCGACCGACTTCAGCACCGGTGGGCCTAATCCCCGAAACTCAGCCTCACCAACCCAGAGTTGCAGCGGGCCAACCGACCCCATCGGCGTGGGCGCGGCCAACCCTGATCCGGTTTTGGCCGGAAATACAACGCTTTTAACGGTTGCCGTGACCCCGGAACCAACCCGGCCAGCACCGGCCTCAGCGTGTCCGGCGACCTTAGCCCGATAGGGGCGCCGCCGCCAACCATTTTTGATGATGGCAGCAATGGCGATGTGACCGGCGGTGATAACACCTTTTCCTTCCTGGCTACCGTTGACAGTGGCATCGGGGCCGGGTCTCAAAATTTACCCATCAGCATCACCGATGACCAGTCGCGTACCGGCAGTACCACTATCGCCTTGATGGTCCAAACGGCCGTATCGCCGCCGGGCGATGTGGTCATCAGCCAGGTCTATGGCGGCGGCGGAAATTCGGGGCTACCCTGACCAATGACTTTATCGAACTCTATAACCGCAGCGCCAACCCGGTTGACATTAGCGGCTGGTCAGTCCAGTATGCGTCAGCGAGCGGTACTAGCTGGCAAGTGACGGCCCTGGCCGGCGTCGTGCAGCCCGGCCAATATTATCTAGTTCAGGAAGCCGCCGGCTCAGGCGGCACGACCGGCTTGCCCACCCCGATGCCACGGGTAACATCTCGATGAGTGGGTCCAGCGGCAAGGTGGCGCTGGTGAGCATCACCACGGCCTTGAGCGGCAGTTGTCCCACTGACAATACAGGGTGGATTTTGTCGGCTACGGCGGCGCCAACTGCTCTGAAGGGAATACGCCCGCGCCGGGGTTGAGCAATACCACCGCTGCTATCCGGGCCGGCAACGGCGCGACCGATACCAATAATAATGCGGCTGACTTTGCCACCGGCTCACCCAATCCCCGCAATAGCAGCTTTGGTTTTGATGCCGCGCCCAGTGTGGCCACGACCACGCCCGCCGACGGCGCGATTGACGTAGCCCTGGCCGCTAATGTTGACCTCACCTTCAGCGAACCGGTCAATGTCAATGGCGCTTGGTTTGAAATTAGCTGTTCCTTGAGCGGCATTCATACGGCCGTTGTTAGTGTGGGGTCCGATCAGCTTTACATTAGACCCGGACCTTGATTTTGCCACCGGCGACCTGTGCACGGTCAAGGTCATTGCGGCCAGTGTAACCGATCAGGATACCGAGGATCCGCCCGATACTATGGCGGCCGATTACACCTTTTCCTTTACGACCACGGCCCCGCCTTGCACCACCGCCTTCACCCCCATTTACGATATCCAGGGCAGTGGACCAGATGCCGCGATTACGGGTATTGTCTCCACCGAGGGTGTGGTCGTGGGTGATTATGAAGGCAGTCAGCCAACGCTGCGCGGCTTCTACCTTCAAGACCGTTCCGGGGATGGTAACCCCGCCACCTCAGATGGTATCTTTGTTTTCAACGGTAATAACGATAATGTTTCGCTGGGGCAGGTGGTGCGCGTAACCGGTACAGCCGGCGAATTCCAGGGCCAAACCCAGCTAAGCAACGTGACCTCCATTGTAGACTGCGGCGAGACGGCCAGCATAACCCCGGTCGATGTAACCTTGCCTTTCCCTCCGCCAATTTTGCCGAGCAGTACGAAGGGATGCTGGTCCGCTTGCCTCAAACGTTGTATGTCACCGAACATTTCCAATTAGGGCGCTTTGGTCAAGTTGTTATGTCGGCCGATAGCCGCTTAAGCCAGCCAACCAACGTGACCGCCCCGGCGCCCCGGCTCTGGCACTCCAGGCCGCTAATGACCTTAACCGGATCATCATTGATGATGCGCTGAATGACCAAAACCCCGACCCGATTTTGTTTGGTCTCGGTGGTAATCCGCTGTCGGCCAGTAACACCCTCCGCGGCGGCGATACGGCTACCGGCATTGTCGGGCTTATGACCTATACCTGGGCCGGTAACAGCGCTAGTGGTAATGCTTACCGGGTGCGGCCCATCAACGCCTTAAACGGCAGCATCACCTTTGCCCCGGCTAATCCCCGGCCTCCGGCGCCAGAACCGGTTGGCGGCAGCCTGAAAGTGACCGGTCTCAACTTACTCAACTTCTTCAACACGTTCGATGGTTTTTCTGACGAGGTTGATAACTGCACGGACGGCGTTGGCGGCCCCCCGCCGACTGTCGTGGGGCGGATGATGCGGCCGAGTTTGACCGCCAGTGGCCCAAGACGGTGGCCGCTATCCTCGGCTTGCAGGCCGATGTCATTGGCGTCATTGAGATAGAAAATGATGGCTATGGCCCCGATAGCGCCATTCAATTTTTGGTTGACCGGCTCAATGAGGCGACGGCCCCTGGGACCTACGCCTTTATTGATGTCGATGCGGCGACCGGGCAGACCAATGCTTTAGGGACGGATGCCATTAAAGTGGGGCTGCTCTACAAACCGGCCAGCGTGACCCCGGTGGGCGCTACGGCAGCCTTGAATACAACTGCCTTTGTTACCGGTGGCGACTCGGCTGATCGTAACCGGCCTTCCCTGGCTCAGGCTTTTGAACAGGTCAGCACCGGGGCCCGTTTTGTGGTGGATGTCAACCATCTCAAGAGCAAAGGCAGCGCTTGTGATATCCCGGATGCCGGTGATGGTCAGGGTAATTGTAATAGCGTGCGTACCAACGCCGCTAACCTGCTGGCCGGCTGGCTGGCCTCAAATCCCACCGGCACCGGCGACAGCGACATCTTGATTATCGGCGATCTGAATTCCTATGCTAAAGAAGACCCGATTACGGCCCTCATCACCAACAACTACGCCAACCTGATCGAGTCATTTGGAGGGAGTGAGGCTTACTCCTACGTCTTTGATGGGCAATGGGGCTATCTTGATCACGCGCTGGGATCAGCTTCACTGTCGCCCCAAGTGGTCGGGGTCACTGAGTGGCATATCAATGCTGATGAGCCAAGTGTGCTTGATTACAATATCAACTTCAAGAGTGCCGGCCAAATTGTGAATCTGTACAGCCCGGACCAATATCGTGTCTCAGACCACGACCCGGTGCTGATAGGGTTGGACTTGGATCAGGCCCTTAATCTTAAGCAAGCGGCTCGGGATGATCTGGCGGCGCTGCTGCCCACAGGCGATAAAAACACCGATAAACGCTTTGAGAAGGCTATGGAGCGCATTGACCAGAGTCTAAACCCGGCTTGGTGGGCCACCGCCTCAACGCTGGACGCTCAAACCGGCAATCACGTTTTTGACCGCGAACGGCAAGCCGTGAACGAACTGCAAAAAGTTTTGACCGGCTCCTTTGCCGAGGCAGCCCAGCGTGCAATTGACAAGTTGGTTGAGGCTGACCGCCAGTTGGCGCAGGTTGCGCTCAATATAGCCATTACCGGCAATGGTGATAGTAGTCGAATTGCCAAGGCTCAAGAAGAGATGGCGCAGGCGGCGCAGGAAACAGCAAACGGTGATTTCGACCAGGCTCTTCAACATTACAAGAAAGCCTGGACCGAGGCCATCAAAGCTCTCTAAGATTGGTTAGCCCTTCTCAAAGTTTTTCAGATTGAGAACTGGGCCAACAACAGTCCATCAATAAACTTCGCTTGATATAATAGGCCATTCCTCTGAGGAATGGCCTATTATTACTATGCTACCAGGGTGAGTAAAGTAAAATTGATTTGTAAAATCTTTTGAGACATAATAGCTTCTCCTTTCTGTAACAAATTAAAGAGGGATAAATCATATGAGCGACTATTACGATCTGGGAGATTATTCACGTCAGATAACGACCCCATCAGCCGAAGCCCAACGGTGGTTTGATCGGGGTTGATGTGGACCTATGGCTACAACTTTGAAGCGGCCGTGGACTGTTTCCAGAAAGCGGTCGTCATTGATCCGACTTGTGTGATGGCCTACTGGGGTATTGCTTATGGCGTGGGCTGTAACTATAACAAAGAATGGAACGTCTTTTCGCCCGAGATGATTGCGCAGGCGATGGCCCAGGCGCGGGAAGCCATTCATCAAGGGTATACGCATCTGGATAAGGTCACCGCCGTGGAAGCCGATCTCATTCGAGCCATTGAAAAGCGCTTTCAGGCCGAAGGGGTTCATGAGGAGGCGGTGTTAATCGGCTGGAATGACGACTATGCCGACGCGATGCGGTTGGTGTATCAAACCTATCCCGACGATTGGGATGTGGCGGCCCTTTTCGCCGAAGCCTTGATGAATCGTACCCCGTGGCAGCTATGGGATCTCAAAACGGGTCAGCCGGCCGAGGGCGCCAGCACCGAGGAAGCGATCACGGTGCTGGAACGGGCCTTGGGGCAGGTTGAAGCCACCGGAGCAGCGCCGCATCCGGCCTTGCTCCACCTTTATGTCCATGTTATGGAGATGTCGTCCCACCCGGAAAAAGCGTTGTCGGCGGCCGATATCTTGCGCCAGTTGGCGCCGGATGCCGGTCATCTGAAGCATATGCCATCTCATATTGATATTTTGTGTGGGCATTACTATGATGCGGTGGTTGCCAATAATAATGCCATCGCGGTCGATAACAAATTTTTAGCGCGCGATGGCGAGATGAATGAGTATACCTTTTATCGGGCCCATAACATTCACTTCAAAGTTTATGCGGCCATGCTGTTAGGGCAATACAAAACAGCCCTGGCAGCGACCAACCAGATGGCGGCTTTGGCTCACGAGGCGATTTTGCGGATCGAAAATCCGCCCATGGCCGATTCCTTAGAAGGCATGGTGTCGATGAAGCTCCATGTGCTTATTCGTTTTGGCCAATGGCCAGCGATTTTAGAGGAGCCGTTTCCGCCAGATAAGGAGCTTTATTGTAATACAACTGCGATGCTGCACTATGCCCGAGGAATTGCCTCGGCCACGCTGGGTGATTTTGCGGCGGCGGAGGTGGAACGGGCGGCGTTTAAAGCCGCGCAAGCCAATGTACCGGACCATCGCTACATTTTTAACAATACCTGCGTCGATATTCTGGAAGTAGCCGCGGCGATGATGAATGGTGAGATTGAATACCACCAGGGTAACTATGAGGTGGCTTTTGACTATTTGCGTCAAGCCGTTTATCTGGATGACCATTTGCAATATGCGGAACCGTGGGGCTGGATGATGCCTACCCGCCATGCCTTAGGAGCCTTGCTATTGGAGCAGGGACGGGTGGAGGAAGCAACCGCCGTTTATCGGGCTGATCTGGGTTTGGATAAAACGATTCATCGCCCCATGCAACACCCCGACAATGTCTGGAGTTTGCACGGCTATGTGGCTTGCTTACAGCAGCTAGGCCAACACGAGGCCGCCGCCGCGATGCAAACCCGCCTTGATTTAGCCTTTGGCGCGGGCTGATGTAGACATTAACGCCTCTTGTTTTTGTGTTGTGGGGCGAGACAGCCATTGCTGTCATTAATGGTCATGGCGGGCTGGCCGTCCCTCCCGAGAACAAGACCTGACAGGTTTTCAAACGAGCCTATACGCGGCCAAATAGTCCGAATTACCCTAATTTTGCTCTGAAACGTATCTCCAAAACCTGTCAGGTCTGCTGGGTGGCAACTGGAATTAACTATGGCGGCGAGCGTGTCGTCAAGCCCAGATGGCTACCCTGTGCCGCCGCCAGCAGATCACTTACGGCCCGATCTCGTCCGGTGATTCGTGACCCTTTTTTTAGTATAGGCCAAGGAATCACCGTGATTCGTGACCCTTTTTAGTACAGGCTAAGGAATCACGGTGATTCGTGACCCTTTTTAGTACAGGCCAAGGAATCACGGTGATTCGTGACCCTTTTTTAGTACAGGCTAAGGAATCACGGTGATTCGTGACCCTTTTTTAGTACAGGCTAAGGAATCACGGTGATTCGTGACCCTTTTTTAGTACAGGCTAAGGAATCACGGTGATTCGTGACCCTTTTTTAGTACAGGCTAAGGAATCACGGTGATTCGTGACCCTTTTTTAGTACAGGCTAAGGAATCACGGTGATTCGTGACCTTTTTTTTAGTACAGGCTAAGGAATCACGGTGATTCGTGACCCTTTTTTAGTACAGGCCAAGGAATCACGGTGATTTGGTAACGGGTAACTTTCGCCGTTTATACCATTTCGATGCCCCTGCGGCAGGCTCAGGATCAACTCCGCTGGTAGGCCAGGCTAATCGCTTGCTCCCCCAATCCCCCACTCCTGATCCCCCACCTCCAGATTTCGACTTGCGCCGTTGGCCCCTATTGATATTAGCTTCCGTTTATGTCATAATAGGCTTATTGAACTGTTGGAAGAATTAGGTTTGATGGATAATCATTTCTAATGAAAACGCTGGTGTAAAGATATCCAAATTCTTTTCCAGATACTCAGCGTTGGGCGGCTCAGTGACGACAACACTGGATGAAAACGGAGGATGAATGAAACGCGACAATACGACGACCCGGCGATACCTTTCTGATGCTGGCGTCAAGCTTGGGGGAATGCACGTTATTGAGATTGGTTGTGGTGGCGGGGAGGTTACTGAGGTTCTAGCCGAGTTAGTCGGTTCGTCCGGAGCTGTCGTAGCAATCGATCAGCAATCAAAATGCATTGGCGACGGCGCAGGCTAGCGGCTATTATGACCAGGGAACGAGGAATCGAGTATGTTCAGTTCATATTTGCGGACATAACCGGAGATTTGTCGAGACTTGAAGGGCTTCAGCAAGAAGGGTTTGATATCTTGGCTGGCCGTAGGGTGTTGATGTATCTGCGGGATCCGGCGGAGGTGTTGCGTCGTCTGGCTAGATGGTTACGACCTGGAGGATTGGTTGTGTTTGAAGAGAGCGATTTGACGATGGTTCCGGGACGGACGTCATCGATGGCGGCGCATGATCAGGTGATGGAGTGGCTTAGGAGGATGCTCACAACGGAAGGGGCTAATACTGCGATGGGGTTTGGATTGCCAACCACATTTATAAAAGCCGGACTCAGATTCGAGCGCATTCGCGCTGAAGCGGTGATTCAAGGTCAGGGTACGCAATATCCGCTGGCTGCGCTTCTGAAGTTAATGCAGGTCCGGGTGATCTCTGCGGGCATTGCAACCCAGGAAGAAGTTAATTCCCTTGTGGCTCGATTGGATGCTGAAAGCCAGGATCCGGCATGCGTGTATGTCAGTGACATAAGCTTCTGTGCGTGGGGGCAAAAACCTTAGTTGTGTGTTGGATGCACTTGGCAGGGATGGGAGGCCACAGCATGAGTCGCCTAACAAGGCATTAGACTGTGTAAAAACGTATGACTGAGGGTGTTGGTTGTGCAATCGGTAGTATCTTCAATCCGGCGTTGCCGCCCAACAAGGCATTTGCAACATACGGCCCGGACTCGCCCGGTTTTTAGAGTTGGTTTTGGCACCTTGAGCGTTCTGGTTTGTGAAGGCCGCGTGGGGACTTGTGAGTCGTTGGGCCGCCTGTCACACAATCGTAAACCCAAAAAGAAGAGAAATATTTAGAGGACAACGGACATCAAATGAACTCCCCTATTACATTCGCCCGGTGGCTCAAGGTCTGGCTCGGACTTAGCCTCGTAATCTTGCTGGTCAGCTCGGCCCTTGGCGTGGCACTGGCCCACCCCATGGCACCCAAGGCTCAGGTGTCGCCCCATGGCCAATTGGACGGTGTAGTCACCCTCTACAACGCCATTATCATCAACAATATGAGTGGCGGCCTCAATTGTGGATCTGATGGCAGCACATTCACCGCCAACCGTTACAATCTCGACAGCGATGACCGTTGCGACCAGGCCACCACCAGCGCATCCATCAACCTCGGCCCGCTGTCCAATGGCGGCTCTCCCCAAACGATAGCCCTGCCCGCGGACAGCACGGCAATCGACGCAGGCGATGAAGCAGTGTGCCCTGCAGCCGACCAGCGCGGTGGGGCACACCCCTTCGGCTCACACTGTGATGTCAGCGCGTACCAATATATGACCAACGTTGATTTATCGATGTCAACCAAAACGGTGTCGCCCACCCATGCGCTTCCGGGCGGGAGCGTGCAGTTTGAGATCATCGTTCGTAACGATGGGACGTCCCCAGCTGCTGGGATTGTGTTCACGGACACCATACCTGCTAAAATCGTCTCATTCAGCAACATTGCGGAAATTACTACAGGCGGATTGGGATCATTGAGCTTTACTTCGGCCAATGAGCTGGTTTGGGAAGGCACGCTGAACACCGGCGGCCAGGTAATGATCACCTTTGATTCCGTGCTAACAGACACGTTAAGCGCAGGAGATACGGTCACTAACTCCATAACGATCAATGATAAGGATGAACTGATCACCAGAACGGCTACTGTCTCAATTTTTGAGAGTAAACCAATTTTTCTCCCCATTATCATCAGAAGCTTGCCTGGCGTCTCCAACGTCACGTCCAGCCCAGGAAACTGAGCACATTCTGTTCTTTCCCGACAAGGAGCCGGTGCTACAGACTGTAGTGTCTCGCCTTATGGCGTTAGCCACTCAGGCAGCCGCTGATTGGCGACGTTAGCCCGAAAAAAATACAGATATAGAGATTAAAGCCATCGTATGGCCACTAATGATCAGGGAGTGGAGCGTGAAAAAATTCGTTGGGGTTCAACATCAATTTCACGATAATGAATGTGCGCTTGATTGGGCCAATCGCTTTGTGCCCACCCCGGAACGTCTCCAATTATTTGATACCATTATCCGGCAAATTAGGGACACGCCATTGCCTGCCTCCCATATTGTTGAATTAGGCCTTGGTCCCGGTTATCTGGCTGAACGCCTGCTCCAGCACATACCCCAAATCACGTATGAGGGCCTTGATTTCTCAACCCCCATGCTTGAACTGGCGGCAGCGCGGCTGGCGGCTCATCGGTCTCGCCTTAGGTTCACCCAGGCCGACCTGATGGGCGAAGATTGGGGCGCAAAGATTTCCCGGCCTGTCGGCGCCATTATTTCAACTTGGGCTTTGCACGATCTGGGCAGTGAAGCGCATACAGGGCAGGTCTATCAGACCTGTCATCGCCTGCTGGCCAAGGGGGGCATCCTCTTGAATGGCGATTTTGTCAAACCCGAAGGTACGCCGCACGATTACGAGGCGGGACGTTTTTTGGTCTCTCGCCATCTGGAACTGCTGCGAGACGCGGGCTTTCGAGACGCGCAGTGTTTGGTATTTCTCGAACCGGAATTAGAAAATCCAACGACAGCTCAAAATTACGCTTGTCTAAAAGCGGTGGTATGAGGTGTCACACGCCAGGTATTTTAATATCTGCGAATGATTTCGCAGCCTGATAAAAGAAACGCGTTGAAAACACATTAAGGGGGAACCCAGTAACCTGTTTCAACCGGTTTTCTTTAGCGGCGACCGAATTCATTCGGTGGCGATAGGCCGGCTGGCTACAGACCAGGAATGACCGAATCCTCTCACCCCTACAACACTCGGCTTATCGGTCTGCCTGAAATCCGCATTTGACCTGACCCGTGATCCTGAGAATGCGTGAAATATGCTGGTAACGATTGGGTAACGATAGTAGTTTAAAATGCGTTCAAATTGAATTATTCAATCAAATTTCGGTCAACAAGGGCAGGGTCATGTTCAAAATAATCCGGGTATCCCACAGGCTTAAGCAGGTTCGAGGCGGGGCTGGCTGTGTAGCACCGGCTATAAACGTTGTAAAAAAAGCATGTTTATCTCTCTTGCCGATTGGCCTAATTTTAGCCCAGGTAAGCTTCCCTGGGTTCGCTATGGCCAATCCCCGGTCTGGTGGGTCTGTAGCCGCCGCCGCGGCTTCGCTTCAGCCGGCTCAACCGGCTTTGCCTCAGGCGCAGCCAGGTCCCCCGGCCGGAATTCTACCCCTGAGCAGTTCTCAACCCTACACCGGCTTTCTAACGGCCCCAGCCGCCGGCGACCCGCTGGATATTGCCCTGGACTATATCCGCCAGAACCGCAAAGAATTGGGGCTAACCGAGGCCGACCTGGCCGATATCGTCGTCAAAGATCGCTACACCAGCCCGGAAATGGGCGTTACCCACCTTTATCTTCGCCAGCGGCTCAACGGCATCGAGGTGTTCAACGGCGACATTAATATTAATATCACCAGCGCCGGCCAGGTGCTGAACCTGGGCAATCGCTTTGTTTCTGATTTGCAAGGCTCGGTGAATACCACCACCCCGACCATTTCGGCGGCAGATGCGGTTGGCCGGGCGGCCCAACACCTGAACCTAACCCTGACTACGCCTCTGGTCCCGCAGCGCAATATCGGCGGGCCAGGCCGGGAAGTCATCTTTAATGACGGCGGCATTTCCCAGGATGACATCCCGGTTAAACTGATGTACCAGCCCGGCGTCAAAGAAACTCGCCTGGTCTGGAATTTGGTTCTTAACCTACGCAGCGATGATAACTGGTGGAACGTCCGGGTCGACGCCGAAACCGGTCAGGTTCTGGAGCAAAATGACTGGATTGCGCACGATACCTGGGCGCCTGTTGGCGCTGTCCAGCCGCCGGCGATCACCTCGCCCGCTGAGGCCGGGCGCGCCCAGCCGGAGCTAACCCTGCCCCAGCTTGTGGTCAATGATGGCTCCAGCTACCAGGTTTACTCGATGCCGGCGGAAAGCCCGAACCATACCTCACCGGTCCCCCCGGCTGACGGTCGCACCATCGTCAATACGCCGGCCGACGCCACGGCCTCACCCTTTGGCTGGCACGATACCAACGGAGCTAGCGGAGCGGAGTTTACCACAACTCAGGGCAATAATGTTCACGCTTATACGGATGTCAATGATGATAATGCGGTTGACTTGAACTCCAGCCCCAATGGTGGGGCCGGGCTTGATTTTGCCTTTCCCATCACCTTGAGCCAGCCGCCCAGCACCTACCGCCCGGCGGTAGTGACCAACTTATTCTACTGGAACAACATCATTCACGATGTCTTCTACCGGTATGGCTTTAACGAGGCCGCCGGTAATTTTCAACAAAACAATTATGGCCGGGGCGGTCAAGGGAAGGATTATCTGCTGGCCGAAGCTCAGGATGGCGCCGATGTCGGCAAGCGCAACAACGCTAACTTCGGCACCCCCCCTGACGGCGGCAACCCCCGGATGCAAATGTTCGTCTGGAATACGACCAATCCGGAGGTAGACGGCGACCTCGACGCCGGCATCATCGTTCACGAATACGGCCACGGCATCTCGACCCGCTTGACCGGCGGCCCCAGTAACGCCAACTGTTTGTTCAACTCTGAACAGATGGGCGAAGGCTGGAGCGACTGGCTGGCCCTGGCTTTGACCGCCAGGCCGGGTGACAGTGGGCCGGTGGGGCGTGGGGTGGGTACCTATGCTTTCGGGCAACCGACCACCGGCGTGGGTATCCGCACCTTTCCCTATAGCATTGATATGAACGTCAATCCTCAAACTTACAATAGCATCAAGGGCATGACTGACGAACACGACGTGGGCGCTGTTTGGGCCGCTATGCTCTGGGAGGTGTACTGGAAACTGGTCGAAAGCGAGGGGTTTAATACCAATTTTTACGGCGCTTCCACCAGCGGCGGCAATAACTTGGCTATGCAATTGGTGCTGGATGGCATTAAATTGCAGCCGTGCAGTCCCGGCTTTGTGGATGGTCGCAACGCTATCCTGGCCGCCGACCAGGCTTTAACCGGCGGCGTTAACCAGTGCCTGCTCTGGGAAGCTTTTGCCAAACGGGGTTTAGGCTACAGCGCCAGCCAGGGCAGCAGCGATAACGTTGAGGATGGGTCACAAGCCTTTGACCGGCCGCCCTCCTGCCAATTCCTGCGAGTTATCCCCAATTCGATCAACATCTGCCGGGGGCAGCCGGCCGTTTTTACAGCTTCCATCGGGCCTAGTTACACCCCCCCGGTCAACCTGTCTGTTAGCGGTAAGCCGGCCGGCACAACGGCTTCCTTCAATCCCAATCCGGTCAACAGCGCTCCCGGCAGCAGTATTCTCACCATTGGCAATACCGGCAGCGTGGCCGGTGGGGTTTACAACATGACCATTCAGGGCACTAGCGCGGCAACCTCAACCTCTGCTGCGGCCCAATTGACGGTAGCAGCCGGTACACCCGGCCCCACCACGCTGCTCACCCCGGCTAACGGGGCAATCAACCAATCAAGCCAGCCGCTATTGAGTTGGAGCGCCGCTGCCCAGGCCACCAGCTATCGGCTGGAGCTGTCTAACAACGCCGGGTTTGCGCCCATTGTCTACTCGGCTGTGGTCAGCGGCGCCAGTCATACGCCTTCGGTCAATCTGCAAAGCAATACCATCTACTACTGGCGGGTCATCCCGTTGAACAGCTGCGGCAGCGGTCCAGCCTCCGGCATATTTAGTTTCGCCACCGTCGCTATCGTGTGTCGCGCGCCTAATGTGTCCATTCCTGATGGCAACCCTACCGGAATTGCCAGTACCATTACCCTAACCAATACCACCCCGGCAACCGGCCTGAAAGTTTATCTCGACGTGAGCCATACCTGGGTGGGCGATTTGAGCTTTACTTTGACCCATGTGGAGACAGGCCGCAGTGTCACCGTGATTGACCGGCCCGGCTATCCCGGTCAGGAATTTGGCTGCGCCGGAGATAACATTGCCGCCACCTTCAGCGATGGAGCCGCCAAACCGGCCGAAAGTAGCTGCACCAGCGAAAGCGGTCTAACCGATGGACCTTACCGTCCTAACAGCCCCTTAAGCGTGTTCAACGGCGAAGCCTTAAACGGTACTTGGCGACTGACTGCGGTTGATAGTCAAGCCCCGGATGCCGGTCAACTGAAAAGTTGGTGTCTCAGTCCGGTCGGGGCGCCTCCGGCGATACCCTCCGCCTACACCAACTATTTACCGCTTATTTTGAAATGATGACGGATTGATGAAAAAATTTACGAGCAGGCTTTCTGGCAGCCGGTCCGGTTCGAGCTATTACGGATAAGACAAGCGGGCAACCCATTCCCGCAAAAGCTTATAAAGCGACTTTCGTCATGACTGAATTGCAGTAGATGCGCATCCTGCTTAATTTAAAAATTCTACCTTTGTAGTGCGCGGTACGCCGCACTGGATACGAGTAGGAAAAGAATGGCCCATAAAAAGACGGCGCTTATATGGATTTTTTTGCTGGCAAGCTTGATGATGACGGCTTATCAAATTCCTCAAATTCCGGCTCAAGCCGCCCCTAACCCGGCCGTCTCGGTGACGGTGGTTGCCACCCTGCCCCCCCTTCCTACACAAACTCCGGCCCCAAATTTGTCGCCGGTGGTCGGAGCGCAACAATGGCTTGAAGCCTTGAATACCCAGGATGATAACCGGCTACAAAACCTTACCTGTCAGGCTGAGAAAGAGAATTTAAAGAAAAATTCAGGCTGGGTTGCCGCCTTTCCGGCTCTAACCAAAATACGTTCTGACCTACTCTCACAAATTCAAGTATTTGCTGCCGGGTTAACGTTTGAAATTATCCGGCAAAACGAGGCGCGGGCCTGGGTACGAGTTTACGGCAACCTGCCGGTAGTAGGGCAGAGGTTAATGGCCGTCTATGAGGTTGACGAACGGTGGTGGATGGTTAATGAAGATGGGGTGTGGCGGTGGTGCGGGTCCAGCCTGGGTGACGCCACGCCGACCTTAACCCCGACCATTACCGCTACGCCGTTTCCAATTACCCGGCCTGATCTGGCGAATGCTTCATCTCCATCGTTGTGGAAAATATTGAGCGCGTTCGCGGTAATACTTGGGGCTGGCGCCAGAATTTACTCCATCATTCAACGCAAAAATGGTAAGCCAAACGGGTCAAGCTCCGACCACCCTTGAAATAAACATCAGTCTACCTTTCAAGCAGGATAAGAAAATAACTGCTTATGAAACAAATTCTGCAACCCACGATATTAAAGATCACGTTGGCTTTGGTCTTATTCATTATCGCCTCCCTGCTCTGGCGGATGTATGTTATGGCCACGCTCTCGGATACCTTCCCCTTTGGGTTTCCACTGCAATTTTTTCTCGCCTGGGGGCCATGTAAGCCGGAACAGAACTGCTCCGAGTTCAACGGGCTGTGGCTTGTATTGGATATGCTGTTCTGGTACGTGGTCAGCGCGGGGATTGTGGCCTGGGGGAGGCGGCGAGCCGAACAGCAGGGATGATACGCTGTTTAACCGATTTGAAACCGTTTCGTAAAACGTAATTTCCTTTTAAGCATTATGTTTTACGTTTTATGGGGTCAACCCCACGAAATCCTGTTGAGCCATTATTTGTTGATGGCCTTTTTAGATCACAATGCGGCGATGGTGAGCGACGATAATGATCCCTATTGAAGCAGCTTCTTATTTTACCGCAGTTAAAAATGAATTGGCGCATACCACCGCTCAGGTTGTGTGGCACGCGCACCAAGCCAACTATGCGGTGGTAGCCACCATCCTACCCGATCATGTGCCCTGGTATCACCTTTTTATTGAACTGGACGGCGAGTGGGTGGTGAGCCAATCGAGCTATTCGAATTGGCTTCCATTTTACGACACCCCGGAGCAAAAGGGGGTTTTCGTTGATATACAGCCAATAGCTGAACAGGTTAGAGGCGGACGTGTTTCATACCGGGGGCAGGTGGTCGAGTCGCCGGTGAATGCAAACTATTTATGCACGGTCATGTGGGATGTTGAGGCCTCTACGCCGGAGGATCAACTCAGCTATCTGGAACTGTTGATCGAGGAGCGTTGGCAAGAATGTGTCGTTGCGTGGTGTCCGGCCACCGCACAACAATTTGCCGAGGCTTACCTTAGCTACTACCGGCCGCAAGAAAAAGAGAGCAAAGAAAATAACTGGTGGGCAGTTGATATGTTATCTGCCTATGATCGACAGGAGCGATTAAAGCTAGTTTTAATTGTTATTGATTATGCTGATTTGAGCCGAGATGAACGTGCGTTAGGGAATTTGGGCGCCGGCCCGCTTGAGGATTTAATGAGCGATTGGTTGCTGGACCGGTTAGAAAAAATGATACCAAACAATTTGAAGCTGAAGTATGCGTTGAGTATGGTCCGAATGGATTTTGAAGAAGAAAGCTTACAACAGCGGCTGATGAGGTTACTTAAGTGAGGCAGTGAGTCATTGTTGACGGATGGCGACTGCCCTATCGACTGTAATTTAGCCCGACAAGGTGCAGGCCAGTCGTGGCCGCCAAAACTGGCCCGCAATAGGATTGATGGCAATGGTGAGTTGGATAACCGGCATCTGCGAAGCAAACGGCGTTCAAATCTATTATCGGCGGACCGGCGGGAGTAAACCCCCGGTGGTTCTGCTCCATGGCTTGCTGGGCAACGGCGCGTGCTGGACGCCTTTGGCTCGCGCGCTCGAAAGTGAATACGACGTAGTGATGCCGGACGCCAGGGGGCACGGGAGTTCGAGCACGCCGCTCTACGGGTATCGATATGAGGACCACGCCGGCGACGTTATTGAACTCATCCAGAGGCTCGGACTGTCTGCGCCGATTTTGCTGGGGCATTCAATGGGCGGCATGACGGCCGCGGTGGCGGCGAGTCTAGCCGGCAAGCTGGTTCGGGGCGTCGTCCTGGCCGATCCGACCTTCTTGAGCCCGCAACGCCAGCGCGAAGTTTACGACAGCGATGTGGCCGAACAACACCGGCGACTGCTCAGCCAAGATCAGGGCGAGGTGTTGGCTCAGTTACGGTCGCGCCATACGCGGCGTTCGCCCGAGCTGGTCGAACTCATCGCCAGCGCGAGGCTGCAGACCCGAATGAATGCGTTTGACGTTCTCACCCCACCCAATCCCGACTATCGCCCGTTGGTGAGGACCATCGCTGTCCCGATCCTATTGGTCATTGGCGATGCCGGCGTCGTTTCCCTGGAGACGGCCGGAGAACTACAGCGGCTTAACTCGCATATGCGGGTCGAATTGATCCCAGACGCGGGTCATGGGGTTCACTATGACCAACCCGAGCGCTTCCAGGCGGTGGTTCGGCCCTTTCTCCACTCGGTCGTCGCGTCGTCGCCGAGCGGGTGACGGCTCACTCCGAACGCGGGCTACAACCATAGTGGGGCCGGGAATCTAAACGCAATAGACGCCAATGGCCCTAAAGTCGCCAACGCTTTTTATATATCCTTTTGCGTCTCTTGCGCCTATAGTGCCTTTAGCGTTAAATCCTTTTTGGTTCCGAGTATCTTCGCAACCAGTTTCTTATATTTTGGGCCAGAAAATCAGACAAGATTTACAAGATTAACAGGATTAAAATAATTTTTACATCTTGTAAATCTTGCCGAAGGTTCTGTCTAAAACCCTTTTTGGTTCCGGCTCGTTGAGGTACAAAATGCGATCTTTGCTGTGCATTCTTAATACCATTATGGTCCTTTTGGCGGTTATTACGGCTTCTTGTCAGGACAATGCCACTCCTTCGGCTCACGCCGAACATGTCACCTCAACCGTAACGGCCACCATGACCCTGCCCTCCCCCGAATTAGCCACACCAACCGGCCCGGTTGAGGCATCCCCCACCGTCCCAATGACATCTACTCTCTTGGCCGCTACGGCGCCAACTGTCGCCGCCACTAAGATTAGGCCGGCTTGTACAGTGATAGGGCAGACCTGGACCTCACCCATCGATGGCGTAGAGCTGGTCTGTGTTCCGGCCGGTGAATTTCTGATGGGGGCGGCCGAAACCGACCTTCAGGCCGATGATGATGAAAAACCGCAGCACCAAGTCTATTTGGATGCTTTTTGGATTGATCGCACCGAAGTCACCAATGCTAATTTCCTCAAATGTATCGACGAGGGCGCTTGTCAGCCGGAGATTTTTGAACTGTCGGCTTTGACCTATACCCCCTATGCGGTTCATCCGGATTATCAGGAATTTCCGGTCCTGTTGTATGAAGTCGATGTCGCGGCGGCCTATTGTCAGTGGGCGGGGAGGCGGCTACCGACTGAGGCTGAATGGGAGAAAGCGGCTCGCGGGACCGATGGCCAGCGTTATCCCTGGGGCAATACCGATCTTGATTGCACGAAAGCCAGTTACTTTGGCTGTGAAAACACGTTAAAACCGTATGATGCCACCGGACCGAGATGTGGCTACAGCAGTTATTGCCGCACGACCCGAGTGGATGATTATCTGGCCGGAGCCAGCCCTTATGGGGCGCTCAATATGGTGGGCAATGTATGGGAGTGGGTGGCTGACAAATATTCGCCCACCTATTATGCCCACTCGCCCTCTCAGAATCCAACGGGGCCGAGTGAGGGGGAGTTTGGGGTGCGTCGGGGCGGGGGAACCAAAAGTTTGTCCTCGGACCTACGGGTCACCTCACGAGCCAGTGGTCAGGGACACCACTATTTTGATGGTCAAATGGGGTTCCGTTGTGCGGTTAGTGCTAAGTAAATAAGGGTCAGAGACGCGGTTGGGAGTGAAGCAGCCCTGTGAGAAGATAAATCGACATTAAAGAACAGGCCGCCTTTTGATATTAGTTTCCGATTGTGTGATAATAGGCTTATCGAACTGTTGGAAGAATTAATTTTGATGCGGTATAAAATCGGTTGGGTAAGTTGATCTAATCCTTGTTAGGCAGCTTACCCGTATAACCCATCTGGGAGAATATTATGGATGATGTGCAGACTTTGATCGCTACTTTACAATCCGCCCCTCGCATTATCATCGGCCTCATTCGCGAGGTGCCGCCGCCGTATCTGAAACGCCGCCCCAGCCCCACCGAGTGGTCCGTGCATGAACATGCGTGTCATCTTTCTACCGCAGACACGGCCTACCTCCTACGGCTAGAGCTGATCCTGTCTGAGCCGACCCCTTACATACCGTCTATGGTCCCCTCGCCAGACGAGGAGGCCGGGTCATTACTCAACACTGATTTGGACGAAGCCCTTGACCTGTACGTGAGCGAGCGGGCGCGGCTGGCAGAGCGCTTGAAGGCGCTGTCGCCAGAGGACTGGCAACGGACGGCGAGGCACGAGGCGTACAGCCACTACTCCGTATTTATCATGTTCAGGGACCTGCTATTGCACGAGATGCTGCACGCCTACCTAATCGAGGAGCTGAGGCTAAAGAAAGATTGGGAGTAAGGGCCAAATCTGCAAATTTCAGTAGATCACAGTTTTACCCCAATAGAACACAGATCATACAAATCATACGGATAAACACGGATTTTCTTAAATTAAATCAAGCCTTATCCGAGAAAATCCGTATAATCCGTTTGAATCGAACCGTCATGCCCGTATGCTTTTAGCGGGAATCCATCGCCTAGAGCCACGTGGATGCCCGATAAAAACATTCGGGCATGACGACCTTTCAAAATCTTTTTCTGAAAAACTATATAACCCATAACTATGGAGGCGAATGTGTCGCCAAGCCCCAATAAATACCCCGTACCGCTGGCTGAAGATCACCCTCTGCACGATCTCATCTGGCGGCAAAATGCCTTGCCGATGACGGCCCTGGCTCAGGAGGTGGGTCTCTTCGAACGTCTCCAAGACCAACCGGCCACGATTGAAGCTGTCGCCGCAATGCTCGATGTGGCCCCGCGAGCCGCCGAAATTATGGTGGCCGTGGTGGCGGCGCTGGGGTTTCTTGAGGCGCTGAGCGATGGTCGGTTCGGTTTAACCGCCGTTGGCCGCACCTACTTGCTGCCCTCTAGCCCGTTTGCTTATGGCCCCTTCCTTTCAGCCGACCACCCGACCCTTGACAAGCTGCGTCGCGCGTTTTTAGCCGGCGAACCGTCCCAGCCGCTGGCCGTTAATATGGAAACTTTGTCTATTGAAAGGGTTAGAAAGTTTATCACCCAAATGCACGCCACCACCTTCGCCGCGGCCAGTGGTTTAGCCGGTCAGGACAGTTTAGCCCGGGTTCAGAAGCTACTGGATGTCGGAGGCGGATCAGGCTCCCTGTCGTTAGCTATCGCCGCCCATTACCCTCAGATCCAATGTACTATTATGGACCTTGAGCCGGTCTGTGTCATCGCCCGGGAGTATGTGGCCAAGTATGGATTTGAAGATCGCGTTGGGGCCGCCGCCGTTGATATGTTTCAAGAGCCCTGGCCCGCCGGTTATGACGGCGTGTTGTTCGGGAATATCTTCCACGACTGGGATGTTGACACCTGTCACTTTTTGGCCCAACGCGCCTTTGAGATACTTGAGCCAGGGGGGACAATACTTTTGCACGAGATGCCCTTGAATGATACCAAGGATGGCCCGCTGACCGTGGCCTGTTTCTCCATCTCGATGTTGCTGCATGAAAAGGGGAAGCAATATACCTCACACGAATTCAAAGCGATGCTCACTCATGCCGGCTTCACCGACTTTCGGAGCGTTCCTACTTTTGGCTACTATCACTTGGTGAGTGCCATAAAGCCTTGACAATGTCATCCTATTTCGCTCCGGTCATCGATGACAAGTGTGGTTTTCAATACCACCATTAAAAGCCAATTTTCAATGAAATGCCGGCGTAAAGATGGTCAAACCCCGCGCCTAATACTCAGTGTTAGGTCTATTTGATAATTGCTGAGATTTGAGGTTTTTATGGTTACAAGAATTGCAAAAATCGTTGCACTTGGCAGCTTCGGCATAATGGTGTTGCTGGTGGCCTTCAACAATGTCGTTGATTATAATTCAAATTTGGATTTTGTTCGACATATTCTCTTGATGGATACTATTTTTGAGAACAGTTCGCTAAAATGGCGTTCTATTGATTCTGTATTTCTTCACCATACGTTCTACATCTTAATTATTATTGCCGAGTTTTTGTGCGCCGGTCTTTGCCTGGTGAGTTCATTTCAATTAATAAAAAACATCAAAAACCCCAGTGAATTTCATACAGCGAAGAGACTTGGCATAATCGGCCTTACCATTGGGTTGCTTATTTGGTTTCTTGGTTTTGCCGCTATTGGAGCCGAGTGGTTTGCTTCCTGGCAATCATCCAGTTGGAGCAGTACATCTTCCGGAAGAACCCTCTCGCTTCTTATATTGGCATGTCTTATCTTCTTGACACCAAGAGAAAACACGGATGATCCGTAACTGTTAATAAAGTTTGGTAATGAGAGAGGGGTACGGTTGAAGTTGGCGCTAGATTAATTTAGGGACAACCAAGGAGTTGTAATATGATTGATTGGGATAACGACCTGGGGCAAAGAACGTTGGCAAGAATTGGGTCAGAAGAAGTCATCTGGCTAACCACCATATCACCAAGTGGTTTTCCGCAACCACGCCCCGTTTGGTTTGTTTGGGATGGTAACACGTTTCTGATTTATAGCATGCCCACGGCCAAAAAAATCATGCATATCACCAAAAACCCGCATGTGGCTTTACACTTTAACACTAACGCGGATGGCGAAGATATTCAGGTCATCTTGGGCGATGCTTACATCGATGCCAGCGCCCCACCGACTAAACAGAACATAGCCTACAGTGAGAAATATGGCGCAGGAATTCTGGCCCTGGGGATGACTGAAGAGACCTATTCAGCCACCTTTAGCGTTGCTTTGCGGGTGGTTCCCTCACGATTGCGTGGGTTAGAGCCGCTTCCTGAGTGGTAAAACCGTAGGTGGGGTGGGGATTAGCCGGTGCTGTAAGTTTTTATCGAACGCCGCGAACTGCCCGTCGCGCCCATCGGTCCCGAGCTGCGCTCGACGGGGAAAGCCGGGCCAGCGGCAGCGCTTTCCCCGCCTGAGTAGCAGCGTCAAATGATGGCAGGTACCGTCACCGCCCAGCGCTTGATAGCCACCCCACAGAACTGAAGGTCCAGCGAAAAGTACAGATTATGCTCCTCACAAAGACGGGAGGATTACTACACTCGGCGACACGACACCCGCTGCCGCCACTGACAAAGTACCATCGGGCAACCGATTAAGTACCTATGCCCCTACCCAAGTTGGGCCACATTTACTATCATAATAGTGAGACCTTAACCCGAACCGGTTAACCCTAAAGGCACGCACGCTCGTTATTCCCAACTGCATTTTCAACAGGAGCTACTGATGAACCCCCAACCCCCTCAGTTAACCCCTTTGAGTCTGGCTATTCTACTGACTGTGACGTTATGGCTAGCCTGGAGTATCTTGCCCACCCACGCCCAAGACCCCATATATGTGGATCAAAACGCCACCGGCGCTGATGACGGCTCTGTTCTGGGTGAGGGGATGTACAACTTAAATCGTAGTCCGACCATTCAAAACAGCAGCCTGTGGAATAACCCAGATGGCGACGACTCGGATGAAGCGCCCTCCACCTTTGCCATCAGCGGCACGAGCGTCTGTCCTAACTCGCCCATTTACGTTAATCAGGCGGCCTCGGCCGGCGGCGACGGCGCCAGTTGGGGCACAGCCTACCGAGGGCTGTCGCCCGCGCTCGCTGATGCAATCGGCTATACCGCCACCTGCACCCCGATTGAAGTGTGGGTGGCCCGGGGGCGATACGTCCCCGGCCTTGGCCCCGACCGCACCCAAACCTTCACCATGACCGAAGGGGTGCAACTCTACGGCGGCTTTGCGGCCACAGAGACGCTGCGCACTGAGCGCGATTGGGAAAACAACGTCACCGTTCTCAGCGGCGATAACCAGAACAACGACATCATCGACGCCAACGGGGTGGTGACCGACACGGCCAATATCGTGGGCGATAACCGTTACCACGTCGTCACCGCGGACGGCAGCAGTAACCCCATCACCACCGATACCGTGCTGGACGGCTTCACCATCACCGCCGGGCAGGCCAACGGCAGCAGCCCCGATAATAACGGCGGCGGTCTCTACTGTGATGGCGAAGGGAGCGGCAATGAATGTAATCCCACCCTCAGCAATTTAACCTTCGCTGGCAACCTGGCTTCAAGCGGCGGGGGTGCTGTGTACAATCTGGGATCATCCTCCGGTAAAAGCAGCCCAACGCTCGATAACATCACCTTTATAGGCAATGCGGCCAGCTATGGTGGGGCGCTCTACAATCAAGGTAATCAAGGTGAAAGCAACCCCAGCCTGAATAATGTGACCTTTTATAACAACTCGGCCGTTGGCTATGGTGGCGCAGTCTTTAATCAGGGTAGTCAAGGTGAAAGCAGCCCCAGCCTGAATAACGCGGCCTTTTATGACAACTCGGCTTCGGATGGGGGGGCCATGTATAACAAGGGTGATAATACCGGGGGTGACAGCAGCCCGACGCTCACCAACGTGGTCTTCTCCGGTAATAGTGCCAGTAATGATGGCGGAGCGATGGTCAATGACGGCTCTTCCAGCGGCGTCAGCAATCCCACGCTCACCAACGTTACCTTCTTTGGCAACGATGCCGCCGGCGATGGCGGAGCTATCTTCCTTAATGGCCTGTCCACCGACGACAGCAGTACTCGCCTGAACAACGTTATTTTGTGGGGCAATACCGCTTTGAATGGCAATCAAATCTTCAATTTCAATGCGACGCCGCTTATCAGCTATACCGTAGTGCAAAGCGATAGCAGCAACATCTTCGATAACAGCACGCCGACCACCTACGGCCCTAATATTGTGAACAGCGATCCGCTCTTTGTCGATGCAGCTGGAGCCGATGGCATCACCGGCACGCTCGATGATGATCTGCGCCTGGGCGACAACTCCCCGGCCATCGACGCCGGCGACAACGACGCCACTACCGCCGCCACCGACCTGGACGGCAACGACCGCTTCTATAACGACCTGGCCGTCAGCGATACCGGCAGCGGCACAGCGCCTATCGTTGATATGGGGGCCTATGAAAAACAATCCAACAGCGGCCCTGTCCCCGATATTACCCTGGCCGGCAACGGTCAGGTCATTGCCAACGGCGATACCAGCCCCAGCCTCCTGGATGGTACCGATTTTGATGCGGTGACCATTGGGCAGGCCCTGACGCACACCTTCACCATCAGCAACGACGGTGACCTTGATTTAACCCTGGCCGGCTCCCCGTCCGTCACCTTGACCAACGGCAGCCTCTTTACCGTCACCCAACCGGCTTCGACCACGCTGGCCGCCGGGGAAAGTACCACCTTCACCCTCGCCTTTGCCCCGCAAAGCGAGGGTAGTTTCACCGATACCGTCACTATCGCCAATGACGACCCCGACGAGAGTACCTATAGCTTTGTGGTCGGCGGGACAGACACCTGTCCCGATGCGCTGATCTACGTGGACCAAAACGCCGCCGGTAACAACACCGGCGACTCCTGGGCCGACGCTTTCACCGATTTGCAGGACGGACTGAGTCTGGCCGAGGTGTGCGCTCCTATCGAAGTCTGGGTAGCGACCGGCGTTTACACTCCCGGCCTGAGCCAAAGCGATACCTTCGCCCTGACCAGCGGTGTGGCGGTCTACGGCGGCTTTGCGGCGACCGAAACCCTGCGTACCGAACGGGATTGGGAGGCCAATGTCACCGTTCTCAGCGGCGATATCGATGGCAACGACGCCACCGACAGCAATGGCGTGGTCACCGACACGGTTTACATTAATGGCAGCAACAACTACCACATCGTCACCGGCAGCGGCACGCACAGCAGCGCCATCCTCGATGGCTTCACCCTCACCGCCGGACAGGCCAATAGCACCGGCGGCGGCGGTATGTACAATAACGCTGGTAGTCCCAGCCTGACCAACATCACCTTTTCCGGCAACGATGCTGCCAACAAAGGTGGGGCGATGTACAATGGCAACGACAGCAGCCCCAGCCTGAGTAACGTGGTCTTCTCCAGTAACGCCTCGGATGATGACGGCGGGGCGATGTATAACAACGGCAGTAGCCCCAGCTTGAGCAGCGTCACCTTCTCTGACAACAGTTCTTTTGGTCATGGTGCGGCGATGTATAACACCAACAGCCATCCCAACCTGACCAACGTTACCTTCTCCGGCGGCAATACACCTAACGCCGGCGGGGGGATATACAATGACAATAGTAGTCCCAGCCTGAGCAACGTCACCTTCTCCGGCAACGATGCCTATTATGGCGGGGGGATGTACAACACCAACAACAGCAATCCTAACCTAAATAACGTCACTTTTTTAGGCAACGAAGCCAGTGGTGGGGGGGGGATCTACAATTATTCTAGCAGCCCCAGCCTGAGCAACGTAACCTTTTCCGGCAACACTGTTGAGGGGATGTTGAACATCACCAGCCATCCCAACCTAAGCAACGTTACTTTTTCCCGCAACTATTGGGGGATGTACAACACCAACAACAGCAATCCGACCATCCAAAACAGTATTTTTTGGAATAATCAGAATAATGATGGGGTCGATGCGTCGGCCCAAATTTACAACAGCAGTAGCACACCTGTCATCAGCTACACGCTCATTCAGAGTGCCACCTTTGGCGGCAGTTGGGATACCTCTCTGGGCACGGATGGCGGCCACAACCTGGATGCCGACCCGCTCTTTGTCGATGCCGCCGGTACGGACGGCATCACCGGTACGTTGGATGATGATTTGCGCCTGGATGATAACTCGCCGGCGATTGATGCCGGCGACAATGAAGCGATTACCCAACCCATCGACCTGGACGGCAACAACCGCTTCTACGATGACACCGGCGTGACCGATACCGGCAGCGGTACTGCCCCCATCGTGGATCTGGGCGCTTACGAGCGACAGAGCGACAGTTGCCCCTTCCTGATCTATGTGGATCAGACCGCCACCGGCAGCAACAACGGCAGCACCTGGACCGACGCCTATACCGATTTGCAAGACGGGTTGACCCTGGCCCGCACCTGCGCCATCACCGAAATCTGGGTAGCGACGGGCGTTTACACCCCCGGCCTGAGCCAAAGCGACGCCTTCACCCTGACCGCGGATATTCAGCTTTACGGCGGCTTTGCGGCGACGGAAACCCTGCGCACCGAGCGTGACCCGGAGACCCATATCACCGTTCTCAGCGGCGACATCGACGGGGATGACACCACCGACAGTAATGGCGTGGTGACCGATACAGCCCACATCAATGGTACCAACAGCTACCACGTTGTCTGGGCCGATGGGGTCAGTGACTCTATCGCCGCAAGCACCGTGCTGGACGGTTTCACCATCACCGCCGGGCAAGCTGACGGTGGTGGAGATAACAATAATGGCGGCGGCTTCTACTGCGACGGTGGAGGCAGCGGCAATGCGTGCAGCCCCAGCCTGAGCAGCGTTACTTTCATCGGCAATCTGGCTTCCGGGGCCGGTGGGGCGATGTTTAACAATGGTAACTCGGGGACCAGCAGCCCCTCTCTGAGCCAGGTCATCTTCCTGAGTAATCAGGCCGGTACTTCCGGTGGGGCGCTGTTTAATTGGGGCTACTTCGCCGACAGCGGCCCCAGTCTGAGCAACGTCATCTTTTCCGGAAATAAGGCTACTGCAATGGGCGGGGCCATGTTCAGCGGCGGGCCTACCAGCAGTACCCCCACCCTGAATAACGTCACCTTCTTTGGTAATTCAGCGCAATCAGGCGGAGCGATGACCAACTATGATGTCAATGCCATCTTACGCAACGTCATTTTGTGGGACAACACCGCCACCAACAAGGGCGACCAGATTGCCGACGGCGGCTCCTCGTCTAACCCCGACATCAGTTACAGCCTGGTGCAGGGCGGCGATAGTGGTAGCGAGGGTGGCGCCTCCTTTAGTGACGGCGCGGGTAATCTCAACGCCGACCCGCTCTTTGTCGATGCTGCCGGAGCGGACGGCGTCACCGGTACGTTGGACGATGACCTGAGCCTGGATGACAATTCGCCGGCCGTCGATGCCGGCGACAATAGCGCCATCAGCGCTGCCACCGACCTGGCCGGCAACAACCGTTTCTACGATGACGCCGGCGTGGCCGACACCGGCAGCGGCACAGCGCCGCTCGTGGATATGGGCGCTTATGAGAAACAGACCAACACTCTGGTTCCTGAAATCGCCTTGATTGGCCACGGCGTCGAAATCAGCAACGGCGACGCCACCCCCAACAGCGCCGATGATACCGATTTTGGGACACGGGTTGCGAACAGCGAACTCGCTTACACCTTCACCATCAGCAGTACCGGCCCGGATGATTTAAGCCTGACCGGCTCACCGGCCATCACCTTGAGCCATGGTACGGCCTTTACCGTCACCCAACCAGCTTCGACCACCCTGATCGCCGGGGCATCGACCACCTTTACCCTGACCTTTGCCCCCCCCAGCGAGGGAACATTCACCGATACAGTCAACATCAGCAACAACGATGCCGATGAGAATCCCTACACCTTTGTCATTAGCGGGACAGGCGCTTGTCCTTCACCCATCTACGTGAGCCAAAACGCCACCGGCAGTCATAGCGGCGACTCCTGGGCCGACGCCTTTACTGATTTGCAGGATGGTCTCAGCCTGGCCGATCTATGCGCTCCCAGTGAAATCTGGGTGGCGGCAGGGATCTACACCCCCGGCTCAGCGCGGACAGATACCTTCCAACTGACCAGCGATGTCCAGCTTTACGGCGGCTTTACCGCCACCGAAACCCTGCGCACCGAGCGAGATTGGGAAACCAACGTCACCGTTCTCAGCGGAGACATCGACGGCAACGACCTCACTGATGCCAACGGCGTGGTGACCGACACGGCCAACATCAACGGCAGTAACAGCTACCACGTGGTCTATGGGGATGGCTCCACCGACCCTATCACGGCAAGCACCGTCCTGGATGGCTTTACCATTACGGCGGGTAAGGCCAATTTTAATCCCGGCGTTGGACCCAACCCGAATGCTTTCGCCGGCGGACTTTACTGCTATAGCTGTGATGCCGCCCTGAACAATCTCACCTTCTCCGGCAACTCGGCGCTTTATTGGGGTGGGGCGATGGTCAATGCCGCCGGCAGCCCTAGTCTTAGCAACGTCATCTTCTCCCGCAACTCGGCTACAGGGGGTGGGGCAATGTACAACGTCTCCGGCAGCCCTAGCCTGGTCAATGTTATCTTCTCCGGCAATTCGGCCACAGGCGGTGGGGCGATCTATAACATTGCATACGATGGGTCCCACAGCCCTAGCCTGGTCAACGTCACCTTCTCCGGCAATTCGGCTGATGATGGTGGGGCGATCTTGAACTATGCCAACGGTGGTACGATCAGCCCCGCTCTGAGTAATGTGATACTGTGGGGCAATACGGCTACAGGGAATGGTAGCCAAATCTACAACAGCGGCGCGACGCCTATCATCAGCTATACGCTGATTCAAAGTGACACTAGCGCTATCTACAACGACAATGGCGCATCGATCACCTACGGCCCTAACATTCTGACCAGCGACCCGCTCTTTGTCGATGCCACCGGTACCGACGGCATCACCGGCACGCTGGATGATGACCTGCGCCTGCTGCCCGGCTCCCCGGCCATCGACAGCGGCGACAACACAGATGCATCAGATGAAGATATCGCCGGAGGGTCCCGCCCGGTCAACGGCGTGGTGGATATGGGGGCCTATGAGTCACAAGGGTTTAGCCTCAGTATCAGCGGCGGTAACAACCAGAGTACCCTGATTGACACGGCCTTCGCCGAACCGCTGGAAGTCACCATCAGCAGCGCTGCTGCTGAACCGGTCGGGCCGGGCGGGGTCATCAGCTTCACCGCACCCAGCAGCGGGGCTGGTATCACTACCTCCACCGTGACTGCCACCACCAACAGCAGCGGAGTGGCCTCGGTCACGGTCACGGCCAACAGCACGACGGGCAGCTATCTGGTTGAGGCGGCGGCCAACGGCGTCGCCGACCCGGCCAACTTTACGCTGACCAACACCAGCTACATTACCTTGAGTTTGGCCAAAAGCGTTGATCTACTCACCAGTCCGGCAGAACCCGGCGACCCGCTGACCTACACCCTCGTCATCTCCAACAGTGGCAATGAGGATGCCACCGCCGTAACCGTGGCCGATACGCTGCCAACAGGCGTAAGCGGCAGCAACCTCGATTGGACGGGGACGGTCACCGCCGGGGAGTCACTGACCTTCACCATCGCCGCCACCGTTACCGATGAAGCCGGCTACGGGGCCATCGTGCTGAACACGGCTACTTACAGCCACACCTCCGGCAGCGGCAGCGATACCGCCGGCTTTAGCCTCATCGCCGATACCACCCCGCCCGACATCTCGGCCATGAGCCTGATTACGCCCACCACCGGCGTCACCCTGACCGACCTGCGCCCCACCTTGGATTGGGATGACGCCACCGACAGCCAAAGTGGGGTGGCCAGCTATACCCTGCTCATCACCAGCAGCAACGACAGCCTAAGCCTGCAAGAGGCCACGGACACCATCGCCACCACCCTGTCCGAATTTACGCCCTCGACCGATTTGGCGACCGGTGTCTACACCTGGACGGTGAGAGCGCACGACGCAGCCGGCAATGCCAGCGCGTACGTCAGCCCGGCGGTTACGTTTACCATCGAGAGTGAGGCCAGCCCCATTTACTTGCCGTTATTGCTCAAATAGATCGATGGCTTAGGATCGTGCATTAAATAACTTCCACATTTGAATTTGGGTAAATAGTAAATAGTAAATGGTAATTAGGTATTCCATCTGTGACTATCAGTGTAAATCTGTGGACAACTCTATCAACCCCCGGCTGGAGCGGCGGCGTCGCCAAGCATCGCCGCTCCGGCCTCGCGGGTCGGGCTGCCGGAGCGGTAAGCGGTCGGTTTTTTGGGGCTTCGGTTAATCGGTGGGACTTGTAACGCCCCATTCCCTCGCCTTTTTTACCCCGACTCCTTATGTGCCTCTCATCACAATCGTTACAGCAGGCTGTAAAAATCAATTACAGCCTGCATGAATCCAAAATTGTAGCGTACATGATCGGATCGTTGTAGCAGGCTAGCATGGATCATTGTAGCCTGCTAGCATGGTTCGTTGTAGCAGGCTAGGACGATCCATGCTAGCAGGCTAGGACGTTCAGTTCATGCAGGCTACAATTTTCAATTACTGTATGCTGTAATTTTGTATTGTTGCCTGCATGAACACTTTTTAGGTGCAGTATTGTGTTATTGTTTCCCCGCCAGCAAGCTTACAAACTAACCAACCAACCAACCCAACTAACTAACTAACTAACCACCCCCTACTCTCGAATCTTTGCGCATATAGTTTGTGGTACTATTGATGTTGGCTTCAGTTTGTGTGATAATAGGCTTATGGAAGTGTTGGAAGAGTTAGATTTGAGACCTAATCCATTCGATGGAAAAGGCAGCGAAATATTTAGCGAAAAATTATCGCTAGATATGGTTGGTTTGCCTGTCTAGCTTCAAGCAGTGTCAATATAAATTTTATGTAAATTTATTATTGGTATTTATTGTTGGTTATTAAGGAGAACATAATGGCAAAGCCAAAGATTAGAGCCTTGGATGCTATGCCAACCGAGGTAAAAGTTCTTTACACAAAGCTGTTAGGGCTTCAAACCATCGCAGATGGTCAGATGCATTCAAAAGAATTTTCTGACCTCTATTTATTTATGGTACAAATTGGCTTAGATGCCGACTCACGTGATGAGGTAAAACGATTTCTCGTAAGTAATTCTTCTGTAAAGATATTTGAAGTTGCCCTTGATATTGTGTCTCTTGTTGGTGAGCATGAGAAAGACGCTATAAGGTTTTCAATCATCAAAGATTTAATACGAATTGCCAGAGTAGATGGTCACGAAGCGGATGAAGAATTGGATAATATCCATTTAACTGCTGGTAAATTATACGATGGCGATGATGAGCAAACAGATAAAGTTATTGCATTGGCCCGAGATACTATTGAATATGATGAAAAATTGCTTAGGAATGAATTGTCTGAAAGTGAGATAAAAAAGGGGCTAAAGATTTGGCCGCAAAAGCGACAGCGATAGGTGTGCCAATTGCTGCCATATATTTTAGTGGTAGCGTAGTTGGGTTAAGTGCAGCAGGTATTACATCTGGATTAGCAGCAGTAGGATTAGGTGGCGTTTTAGGATTCAGCGCTATGGTAACAGGGATAGGGGTTGTAGTTATTTTGGGGATTGCCACTTACTCTGCTTCCAAATGGGTGTTAACACGTAACGAAGCCGAAATGAACAAAAAACGAGAGTTCATCATTCAAGAGGTCGTGAGATTGCATCAGGAAGCTATTGCAGCGATGGCTGAGGACTTGAATGCTCTGGCTACTCAAATGGAAAATATCTCAGGAGAATCTGAAAAAAATAAGGAAATGTTGCTCAGACTTAGAAAACTTTATGAAATGGCAATGCAATCCTTGAAAGAACGAGAAGAACTCTATGCCGTCGCCGCCAAATAACTATACCAGTGTCATTGCTTACCAGCGGTTACAATTGTTGAATATTCAAAAGCTGTACGACCAACTGAGTACAGATATTCAAGAAGTATCTTCAACAGAAGATGACATCGCCAGAGAGTTGAGTTTTTTTGAGCAAGAGTTTGAACGCATCAGACAGGATTTAGCATCATCTGGTATCGAGTTGGATACAGCAGGTATAGACTTATCCACTGATGAGGATGAGCCACCTGTTGTTGGCAAAAGATATGATAAACTGACAGTAACTTCACCTGAAACTTTTGATGAATTGGTTGCAGAAGCGGAGACTTATCTTCGCCAAAATCATATAGACCTGACCCGAGACCCTTTATTGCAGGTACTGGACTCACAAGAACTTGTTAGAATTTCAAACTCGTATAAGGAAAAATATGGAGATATAACTTGGGATAAGTCAGATTATATCGTGGTTGCCTTAGCGGGAATAGTAGCAACCTTGTTAGATATATTTCTGGTCAGAATACCCAATGATATGGAATTCCCTCGTGGTAGTGGTAATCCTCAAAAAGGTTCACCCTTAACCAAATGGATTAAAGAAGTTTCTCCACAAATCCACGAACGTCTAAAATGGCTAGAGAAGATATCAAAAGTCCCCTACGATTTTCCGGGGGATAAGGCTTATGACAAAAAAATTCCAGGCTTAAGCTCAAAATACCATCATCGGTTAATGAGTTTGGGACATGATCCAATTTTAGGATTCAATTTCGGCATTTTTGATATATTGAATGGCTCAGGAACATTTATTGATAAGAATGGCTCGTTACCCTACACTGAACAAAGGTTCGAAAAAAAGGCGACAGTCGCTATAATAAACTCCAGAAAAGACGACCAAATCTAAGCTGGAGGAAAAAATGAGCGACAGTCGCCGCCGATACTATGCCGTGAAAGCCAAACTAGGTCAACTGCTGCCAGAGCAATGGACTGAATGTGAAAGTCGAATGATAAATCTGAGTTTAATGGTCAGCGCCATCCCCAAGGCCAAGGACTTAACCCAAACGAACTTAGCCGCCGAGATGCCTTTAACGGCCCAGGATAGCAGTTTGGTGCAACGCCAACGCCGCTGGGTCAAGAATGAACAGCTTGATGAGCGGGTCTGTTATCGTCCGATTATCACGCCTTTGTTGCAAGCCTTGAGCCGGACGACGATCCCGATCATCTTGGACACAACCGAGATGGGCGTGAATTGCCATCTGTTAATGGTCGCCGTGGGTTATCAAAGACGAGCCTTACCCTTGGTTTGGCAAGCCGGCGAAGGCAGTCGCGGTCATACCGATGGCGACCTGCAAGTGGGCTTATTGAACTATGGTGCCGACCTGTTACCCCAAACTGCCGATGTCATAGTCTTAGGCGATGGGGAATTTGGGCATGTTCAACTGCTCACCTGGCTTGCCAGCTTTCATCCAGCTTGGGATTATGGACTGCGGGTTGCCAGCGATACCAAAATTCTGTTTGAGGGCCAATGGCGACGTCTGGACAGTTTTGACGTGCGAGCCGGTGAAACTATTTGGTTGGAACAGGTCTATCTGACCCGTCAGGCCGCCTGCGGACCAGTCAATATTTGGCTTACTTGGGATACCAAACACAACCGCTTGGTTCCGATTGTCACCAACTTGAGTTTACCTGATGAAGTTCGCTATTGGTATGGTAAACGACCCTGGATCGAACCCTTGTTTGGTGATGTTAAAGGACACGGCTTTGATTTACAAACCTGTCGTTTACGTCATCCTGACCGCTTGGATCGCTTGATGTTGGCTGTTTCTTTAGCCTACCTATGGCTATGCTTTCTAGGATCTGTTGCTATTTTGACGGGTCACGCTAAACTTGTAGACCGTTCTGATCGTCGTGATCGCAGCATTTTTACCATTGGCCGTTTATGGCTTAATCGTTTACTAAAACTTGATTGCCCGATCCGGGTTGGCTTTTTTCCTTTTCCTTTTTCTTCTACCATTCCTCCTGCTCGACCTGGTTAGTTTTCTTTAGAACAATTGTCTGATGTAGGGGAACGAGTAAGAATGGCAATTTTGTTGTAGCCAAAAATATATTTGCTACGCCTGAACAAAATGTAGTTATAGCATTAGTCAAGGTATTAACACATCTGTTATCAGATATGTTTACATCGGCAGGGATACAACCTCCGTTTTTTACACTGTTGCAATTACTGAAGGCCGAGTCCCCTTTTGTGTTAGGGCCATCTGGTAAAAAGGTGTCTTGGACAGATGTGGCTCGATATATGTATGTTCACGGTTACGATTTGAGGCATTTCTTTACAATGGGGATAGTTCCGGCTGCTGTTGAAATCATTATTCGTGGTTATTGGTTATTACAAGGATTTGAAAAACAGTCTGATTTGAAGCAAGAAAAAGTCAAGATGGCTTCAATGCTACTATTTGGTCATTCTATCGCTTTGTCTGGAAATTTGATTAAAACCGGTGTGATTTATCAGATGAATCCTTTGGCCTTAAACTGGGCTGAGATTTTACGCTTTATCCCGGTGTTAATATCTTGGTTTAAAGCAGATGTAGAGCGGAATAACCTTCTCCGATTAGAATTAGATGCAGAATGGGTTAAAATATATCAAAGCAGTTCGTTTTAATTCCAAAAGGGCAAGCTAACGAACAAAATGTACGCGATTGTGCGCCGTGAAACGGCGAGAAGAATAACCCCCGGAGGGGGTCGTAAGTAGGTGTCAATGCAACAACTTACGAGCCGAACTGAGTTAGGTCGAACCGAAAGGAACGGCACGCAAGCGCCGAGCCTCTCAGTAAAGCGGCTTACAGGGGCCAGATACCCCAAGACGCCTGGACAGGCCACGCTCCAGTGACGAGTGGCAAGGCAACGAAGGGTGAACCTTAGTGAGCCTAGAAACGTTCTTTTCGTCGGGTTGGTCATAATCCTGATAGCATAAAAAAGCAGAGCCACAATCGGCTCTGCTTTTTTTATCCCCCCATTCGCTCCGACTGCCGGACGACGCTCGATAACGCTGGGGGTTCGGCCGGAGACAGCGGCGTAAGTTCCCCTTGATGGCCGGCGGTTTCGGCGGGGTTGCCGTCGGATTATAAAGGAGCGAAATATTGCGCTTCACTGAAATGTAGCCGTACCTCATAGTGAGTCGCCGCAGATCACTATGAGGTACGCGCTTGATCACTATGTGAGTCGCCGTCGATCATTATGAGGTACGCGTTTGATCACTATGAGGTTGGCGCGGCCAATTTGCGCCACCCGCGAAAATTATGGAACACCAATGACACGGATCGTACACCAGTCTCCAATTACCAGTTACCAATACCTATTTACCCGACAGAATGGGGTAAGTCAATTAATTCTTATTCCTAGGAAAGAGATGGGGCGCAATTTTAGCGTCCTCAACCCAACATTTTTACATCTTATTTACATTGTCCGAACAACTTCTGAACATCTTTTTGTTAATCTTCTCCTCGATGATCTTTCTCTAACAAAGGTACCTGTATCGAGAATCAACCCCAACATAAGACTTAACTCAAGTTGCCACCTATCCGCGAACAAGACCTGACAGGTTTTCAAACGGCCCATAATGTGGCTAAATTGCCCGAATAGCCCTGATTTTTCTCTGGACGGTAATTCCAAAACCTGTCTGGTCTGATGGGTAGCAGCTTGGACTACTTAACCAGGAGACTGCCATGTTTCGGACTTTTATGATCATATTCAGTGTTATAGGCGTATTGTTTGTAAATTATGCTGCCGGTGATGGGACTGTATCGCCGGCCTCGGCGGCTCAGGCTGTCACGTATCCCATCGTCGATACCGGGCAGAGCGCCTGCTACGATAACCAAAATGCCATCACTTGCCCGGCAGCGGGGCAAACCTTCTACGGGCAAGATGCCCAGTTCGACGGCAACCAACCCAGCTACACCCTCAATGGGGATGGGCTGACCGTTTACGACAACGTGACCGGCCTGACCTGGACCCAAAGCCCCGACTGGGACGATGACGGCGATATCAACGTTGATGACAAATTCACCTTCAGCGAGGCGCAAGCCTACCCCGCCACCCTCAACGCTATGTCCTACGGCGGCTACAGCGATTGGCGGCTGCCGACGATGAAAGAACTCTACTCGCTGATGGACTTTCGCGGGACCGACGCCAGCGGTCCCAACCCCACCAACCTGACGCCCTTCATCGACACCACCGTGTTTGACTTTGGCTATGGCGATGAGAGCGCCGGCGAGCGCATCATCGATGCCCAGTTCTGGTCGAGCAACGTTTACCTGGGTACCGTCTTTGGCAACCAGACCTGTGCCTTTGGCCTCAATCTGGCCGATGGCCGCATCAAATGCTATCCGTCCAATTCATCCGGGCCGCAGAGCAAACTGAACTACGTCTACTTTGTGCGCGGCAACACCGCCTACGGCAGCAACAACTTCAGCGACAACGGCGACGGCGCTGTGACCGACAACGCCACCGGCCTGATGTGGTCGCAAGACGACAGCGGCGCGGGTCTCAACTGGGCCGAGGCGCTGGCCTGGGTTGAACAGAAGAATGCCGCGAACTACCTGGGCTACAACGACTGGCGGCTGCCCAACGCCAAAGAGATGCAGAGCATTCTTGATTACAACCGAGCGCCCGATGCCACCAACTCTGCCGCCATTGATCCGGTGTTCAACATCACACCGATCACTAATGAGGCCGGTCAGGTTGACTATCCTTGCTTTTGGACCGGCACCACCCACGTTGATTACACCGGCCACGGTTCAACCGGGGTGTACATCAGTTTTGGGCGGGCTATGGGGTATATGAACAACACCTGGATGGATGTTCACGGCGCGGGTGCGCAGCGCAGCGACCCTAAGAGCGGCGATCCCGCCGACTACCCCACCGGCCACGGCCCGCAAGGCGACGCCATCCGCATCTACAACTACGTCCGCCTGGTGCGTGATGCCGAGACAACCGCCTCAACGCCGACCGCTACCCCCACACTAACCGCTACCCCCATCAATGGCGCCCTGAATGACCCGGTCTATTTGCCGCTAATTCTCGGCGGCAGCAGTTCAACGCCCTCGGCCACACCAACCGCCACACCGACCACCACGCCGACCGCCACCCCCACGACCACCCCCACAACCGATGCTGGCTACAACCTTTTTGCGCCCATCGGCTCGACCAACACCTACCTGATAGACGAGACCGGGGCGACCGTTTACACCTGGACCAGCAGCTACCGGCCCGGACTGTCGGTCTACTTGCTGGCAGACGGCAACCTTTTGCGCACCGGGAACGTCGGCGCAAGCACTTTCAACACCGGCGGGGCGGGCGGCATTGTGCAAGAGATAACGCCGGACAACACGGTAACGTGGGAATATGAGTACAGCAACAGCCTGGTCCGCCAGCATCACGATATCGAACCGCTGCCCAACGGCAACGTGTTGCTGATTGCCTGGGAGCTCAAAACAGAGGCCGAGGCCA
Source organism: Anaerolineales bacterium (assembly GCA_020634855.1). Taxonomy (GTDB): domain Bacteria; phylum Chloroflexota; class Anaerolineae; order 4572-78; family J111; genus JAGRBY01. The sequence goes on along the minus strand of JACKAU010000006.1, from coordinate 164,860 downwards.
TCGCCGCCGGTCGCAACCCCAGCCTGATATCCGACGAGGATGCGCTCTGGCCGGATCACCTCATCGAGGTTAATCCTACCACCGATACCATTGTCTGGGAATGGCATGTGTGGGATCATCTCATTCAGGATTACGATAACACCAAACCCAACTACGGCGTGGTCGCCGACCATCCCGAACTGATCGACCTCAACTTTACGTTGAACACCAAGGCCGACTGGAACCATATCAACGCGGTTGACTATAACGCCGAGTTCGACCAAGTTATGCTCAGTGTCCATAATTTTAGCGAGATTTGGATTATCGACCACAGCACCACCACCGCCCAAGCCGCCGGACACAGCGGCGGAGACAGCGGCAAAGGCGGCGACCTGCTCTACCGTTGGGGTAATCCGCAAAGTTACGATGCCGGGAGCGCAGACGATCAACAACTCTTTGTGCAGCACGACGCGGAGTGGATACCGTCCGGCTATCCGGGCGAAGGCAACATCCTGGTTTTCAACAACGGCCAGGGACGTTCGGACGGCAACTACTCCTCCGTGGACGAGATTGTGCCGCCGGTGGATGACGCCGGGGTCTACAGCCTGACCACCGGCTCGGCTTATGAGCCAACGGTCCCCACCTGGAGCTACACCGCCGCCACCCCCACCGACTTTTACGCCACCAACATTTCCGGTGCCCAGCGGCTTTCCAACGGCAACACCCTCATCTGCGATGGCCCCAACGGTGACTTCTTCGAGGTGACATCAGACAAAGAGACCATTTGGAGTTACGATTACGACGGCGGCGTGTTCCGGGTTACGCGCTATGCCGCCGACTATGCGGGGCTGCCGGTTCAGTAATCAGCCAAAATATTCGGGGTTGGTAAGTTAGTAAGTAATCGATTATGCTTAGGAATGAGAATTAAATAACTTACCCAATTCTGTCGGGTAATTAGTAATTGGTAACTAGTAATTAAGGGTTGAAGAGCCAATTACCAATACCTATTTACCAATTACCCAAACTCAAATGCGGAAGTTATTTAGTTCACGATCCTTAGGAATGATTTGTCCGACGAGACCTATGTTCAAGGAGAAAACAATGTCAACTTCAATAACCCAAACCCTTAGATTTAGCTTAGCTTTGCTGCTGACTGCCGCTTTATGGAGCGCCTGGACAAGCTCCCCGGCCTATGCCCAGGACCCTATTTACGTTGACCAAGACGCTACCGGCAACGATGATGGTTCCACCTGGGCCGACGCTTATACGGATTTGCAAGATGCCCTGGCTACGGCGACCGGCGGCGACGAGATTTGGGTCGCCACCGGCGTTTACACCCCCGGCCTCACGCGGAGTGACACCTTTACCCTTACTTCCGGCATTGCGCTTTACGGCGGCTTTGCGGGTACGGAAAGCCAGCTCACCCAGCGCGATTGGGCCGCCAATGTCACCGTCCTCAGCGGCGACATCGACGGGAACGACACCACCGATACCAACGGCATCGTGACCGATACAGCCAACCTTAGCGGCAGCAACAGCTATCATGTTGTCTGGGCCGATGGAGTCACAGCGCCGATCACCGCAAGTACCGTGCTGGACGGCTTCACCATCACGGCCGGGCAGGCCGATGACAGTAGCGATCCGGATGACTCAGGCGGCGGCTTCTACTGCGATGGCGATGGGAGTGGCAGCGAATGCAGCCCCACGTTAAGTAACGTCACCTTCTCCGGCAACTTGGCCGATTATGACGGCGGGGGAATGTTCAACTTTGGGGCTAATGACGGTAGTAGTAGCCCCACGTTGAGCAACGTCACCTTCAGCGGTAACTCGGCGGGTTATGATGGTGGGGGAATGTGCAATGTGGGTTGGTATGGTACCAGCAGTCCTAGCTTGAGCAACGTCACCTTCTCCGACAACTCGGCAGATAACGACGGTGCGGCCATGATCAACATCGGGGACACGGATGGGATTAGCAGTCCTAGCCTGGTCAACGTGACCTTCTGGGGCAACGTAGCCGACGACGACGGTGGTGCGATGTACAACGTGGCGTATGATAGCGGCGTCAGCAACCCCCGCCTGGAAAACGTAATCTTTTCCGGCAACACCGCCAACGACAGCGGCGGGGCGATGTACAACTATGGCGATACCGATGGCGTCAGTATGCCCAGCCTGAGCAACGTCCTCTTCTCCGGCAATGTGGCTGCCGACAAAGGTGGGGCGGTGTCTAACTATGGTTACGACAATGGCATCAGTCAGCCCAGCCTGGCCAACGTTACCTTTTCTCGTAACACGGCGAATTTTGGCGGGGCGATAGCCAATTACACGGATGCCGGCGGTGTGAGCAGCCCCCATCTAAATAATGTCATCTTGTGGGATAATTCTGCGTCCATCGGCACGCAGCTTTACAACATCGGCGCCACATTCAGCATCAGCTATAGCCTGATTCAAAGTGACACCAACGCCATTGCCAACGATGCCACCGGCAGCGTCGTCTACGGTCCCAACATCCTGACCGATAACCCGCTTTTTGTGGATGACGATGGCGCAGACGACACCGTCGGCACCCTGGATGACGACTTACGCCTGTCCGACGGCTCCCCCGCCATCGATGCAGGCAACAATGACGCTATCGCTCTAACCACCGACCTGGATGGCAACGCCCGTTTCTATGATGATACCAACGTCACCGATACCGGCAATGGCGTGTCTCCCCTGGTGGATATGGGGGCCTACGAAAAACAAACCAACTCACCGGTAGTATTTTACTTTCCCTTTATGGTGAAAGACAATTAATTGTCTATAACAAAAAAAGTGGATGCGATAGCCTCGACAGAGACGACACCGAGCAAGAACTCAACCTTGCCACCGGATCTTTGGGTTAGCCTTTTGCGTAATAGGAAAGTGGAGAAGGAGGGGCATCCCCGGTTAGCCATAATGCGGTACGGGTATTTCGGTCTGGCCAGTTGTCGATTTACTCCGGCGACAGCGGCGGTGGGACAACCTCCTCAACCGGCTCGCCGTACTGATTGAGGGCTGCATCGGCTACGCGGGCGAAGATAGGTGCGGCGACGCTGCTGCCTTGCCCCCCGTTTTCAACAATGACGGCGATAGCGACGGTTCGCCCTTCATTTTCGGCAAACCCGGCAAACCAGGCGTGCGGCGCTTGGTTATCGCCGACTTCGGCGGTGCCGGTTTTGCCGCCCACCGTTAGCCCCGGTACAGCCGCCGGGCTGCCTCTTTCCACCAAAGCGACCATCATCCGGCGGACTTGCTCGGCTGTTTTCGGCGTCATCACATCTTCAATCCACTTAGCCTGGGGTTCGTCCTGCAAAACAGCGCCCGATGGGTGGCGAACACTCGCCAGTAGATGGGGTTCGGGTATGACGCCATCGTTCACGACCGCGCTGACCATCAGGGCGATGCTGAGCGGCGAGGCCAGCAGTTCGCCCTGGCCGATGGCGGTTACGGCCCGTAGCAAATTATTCTGCTCTAGCGCCGTCAGATCGTTGGCCAGCCGGGCCGCGCTGGTTTCGATCTCCAGCGGCGGCGCTTCATCCCGGCCAAAACCGAGCCGCCGGGCATAGGTTATCAGCGTGTCACCCCCCAATTCATCGCCCAATTGAGCAAAGACGGCATTAGCCGAGGTCACATAAGCACGCTGCAAATCGAGCACCGCTTCAGGGTGATTGCGATCGATCACCTGGCCGCCGTCAACCCAGTACGCGTAATACTGGCCCTGGTCGTCTTGCAGCGGCGGGCCGACATCAAACATGGTATCGGGCGCGGCCAAGCCGCTGTCCAGCGCCGCGACCAGCGTGACCGTTTTCCAGGTGGAGCCGGGCACGTACAAGCCCTGCGCCGCGCGGTTGACCAAGGCGCTCTGGCACTCAACATCTGTGCCACAATTGGCCAGCAGGTCCGTCACGTAGCGCACGTTTTGCACCTGGTTAGGATCGAACCCCGGCTGGCTTACCATCGCCAGCACCGCGCCGGTCTCCGCATCCAGCGCCACCACCGCCCCGGCGCGATTGCCCAGGGCCTCGGCGGCGGCCCGCTGCGTCCGGCTGTCGATGGTCAAGTAAACATCGCTGCCCACAATGGGCCGGTGGAGCATCTGGCCGAGGTGGGTATCAACGCGGTTCACTCCCAGCAATGTCTCGTTGAAGCTGCGCTCGATGCCGGTGACGCCGGTGCGCAGGCCCGAGACGTAGCCGGTGACGTGGGCCAGCGACGGCTCAGCATAGAAGCGGGCCGTCGTGCCGTCCACCTGTTCATAGTCGTAGGCCAGCGGCCGGCCGGCCTGGTCAAAAATGGTTCCACGGGTGATGTCCGCTAGAAACGTGCGGGTTCGCTGCACGACCGGCTGGGGGAGGTCATCGAAGGTCGCCGGGCCGGTTGGGGGCGCGCCGCCGCTCAGCGCCTGATACTGCGCCGCGGCTGCCGCCGGATCGAGCACGATCGGTTGCAATGTTGGCCCCCGGAACATCTGCCAGTACACAATCCGCGTCGACAGCAGCAGGAGCACGATGACGATCACGTGGCCGATGTGCCAGATACGCTGGGTGAGGGTCATCCGGCCTGCTCCTTTAGCCGCTGAACCAAGGCCAGAGCCAGCCCGATTTCGATCAAGTTGACCATCAAGGCGATGCCGCCCTGACTCAAAAACGGCACGGTCACGCCGGTCAGCGGCAGCGCGTTGAGCGTCCCGCCGATCATAACCGTGACTTGAATAAACAGGTGGGCGGCAATACCCACCAGCAGGATGCGCTCAAAGACCTGCCCCGGCGGCAGCAGCATTGCCACCCGCAGCAGGCGCAGCAGCAAAATGGCAAATAGCCCCAGCAGCGCCACCGCCACGGCCGCGCCCATTTCTTCCAGGATGGCGGCAAAGATAAAATCCGAGTGCGCCAGGGGGACAAAGCCCGGATAACCGAACCCCAGCCCGGTTCCGGTCACGCCGCCGGCAATGGTGGCATAGATCGCTTGTTGAATCTGATAGCCCGGCCCTTCGGCGATGGTGGCGCCGGTGGGTTGGCCGGCAATGATCAGCGGCGCGGCGCTCCACGGATTGAGAAAGGCGGCAAAACGCTGTTGGATGACCAGCGGCGGACTCCAGGTCAAGGCCAGCACCACCGCCACCACCAGCGACATGGCCAGCCCAATGCCGACGATGGTAAAAAAGATGCGCGGTTGAAAACCGGCGTACAGCATGGCCACAAACAAACCGCCCAAAATCAGAATCGCCCCAAAGTCCGACATCATAATCAGGGCCAGCGTGGCCAGCGAGACAAAGAGTAAGCCCGGAATCATATATTGGATGGCCGGCAGGCGCAGCCAACCCAGATACGTGCGGGCGCGGCCTTCGGCGGCCTGGCCTTCACTTTCAATGTACCAGGCCAGGAAAATAATCAAGGCCAGCTTGATGATTTCCGAGGTCTGGATGGCCGGCAGCGGCCCCAGCTTCAGCGACAGTCTGGCCCCCGTCTCATCGGTGACGCCGAAGAAGGCGGTGGCAATCAACAACACCAAGCCACCCAAGCTGATCAGCACCGGCCAATCCTGGCGAATGCGCTCCACCAGCCGAGGCCGCCAAACCAGGAGCGCCATCAGACCGACTCCGGGCAGAAACCCTCGCAGTAACTGCTGCCACACCGCCTCCGGCGGCCGCAGTCGCCAGATCATTATCGCGCCGATGGTCACTAAAAGGGCCACAATGGGCAGGATAAGCTGCTCTGACTCCGTTTGCCGCCAGCAGAGGAGAAAGTGAATGGCGAAAAAGGACAGCGCCAAGACCGCCGGTGGCAGTAAGGCCGGCGGCAAAGCCGATAGTGGCCCGGCTCCCTGGCGCAGTTGAGCAGTCGCCGTAACCAGGGCAAAGCCCAGCACCCCCACCAGAGCCGCCAACACGAGCAGTCGTAGTTCCCAAGACCGGGCCAAGAGACGTCGAAGCGGCGGCATCAGTTACTCCGTCAGCTCAAAGGTCATATCGCCGAGCATAACCGTCGCTCCCAAGGGAACGGGCTGCTCCTGCTGCGGCGTCAGCCGGCGCTGATTGACGAACGTGCCGTTGGTGCTGCCCAGGTCGCGCAGTTGCCACTGCGCGCCATCCCACCTGAACCGGGCGTGCTGAGCCGAAATGAACTGGTCCGTGAGCACCAGGTCATTGGCCGGGTCAGCGCCCAGGCTGGTTTCGGTTGAAAGGTTCAGTCGAGCGCCGGGGCGGATACGCGAGTCGCTGCCGCTGTTGATGACTTTCAACCGGCCCTTTAAGGGCGCGGCTGATGACGTCGCGCCGGTCAGGTGACCCTGCATTTCGCGGCGAACGGCCAGCAGCACCACCAAAAGCATGGCGTAGATCAGGCCGATAAACAGCCACTTGCCTGAAAAAAGGAGGGCGTTCCACAGAAAATCCACGTTGGCTCCTTAGCGGCGGCAGTCGGCATGAAAGAATAAGGTAACGACGCCCACGGTATCGGGCCGGGGGTTGTTGGGGTCAACGGCGGCGAGAATAATCACGTCACCGGTTTGCAGCACCTGCCCTTGCGGCGAAACGCGCCGGTCATTGACAAAGGTGCCGTTGGAGGAAGGGGTTCCATCCGGCGCACCATCATAAAGGTGATAGCGCCCCTCCTGGTGACGGATGTAGGCGTGCTGGCCGCTAACCAACCGCTTTTGCTTGACAAAGGGCAAATCGAGGTGAATATCACAGGCCGAATTTCGGCCGATGAGGGTGATATCTTGGGCGAGCTGCCACTGCTGCTCACCGGGCAAAAGCTCAAGGCAGGCCACGGTTGTGGGCGCCGGCGATGAGGGTGGGGGTGGAGTTGAGGCGGGGACTGCGTCCGATGGCGCGATAATCTGGCATTGGATACGCACTTCGTTTTCCGCCAGATCGGTCACCCGCTCAATTTCGATCTGAACTGGGCCGGCAAAGTGGTATTCATCGCGCCCTAACCGGCTGTTTTTGGTCTCAAGCACCTGCTCCAGTTTGTCTTGCCATTGGGTACAGACCACGCTGCTGATGGGCTGAAAATGGGCTTGGTAGGTTTGCTCGTTCAGTTCAACCACGTAGCGGTTGGGAACCACTTTGCGATACTGAGCATCCTCAAGCGTGTTTTCGGGGGCCAGCATGGCTTGCTGTAGGTAGCGGAATACATCGGCCGGGCGCATCGGGCCTTGGCCAAATGACAATGAGCGGCGTATCTGGCTTTGCAGCCGGGCATCGATGTGGCCGGGCAAGTTCTTTAGATCTTTTAGAACATCAAGCGGCTTGCGTTTTTTATCTTCCATCGCTGTTTTAATTTCGGTATATCTGGATGTTGAGGGCCGTATGGTCATTTTCAACCCGGCCGTTACTTTTCATGACAAAAGTTAGCTCATCGCCGGCGGCTACATCCAGTTCAAACCAGTCTCGATTAAGAACGCCCTCGGTATCGCCCGGTTGAAGGCGCAGTTCGTCTACCAATTGGCCGTTGTGGTACGCCTGGATTAGTACGCCATCGCCCCCAGAATCGATTTTGCGGGCCGTGCCAACCACGTGAACCCGGCCGTTAAAGTCGCTGCGCCAGCGCCAGGCAATATCGGCCTCATTGCCCGGGTGGCCGGAGTTTTGACAGATGCGGACATAGCGCTCGTCATAGTTGCGGTTGGGATACCAACACGATCCAAACTCACCGTCTTCAAATACCATCGCTTCAAAGCTGTTGGCATTGGGCCGGGAGACCAGGTACTGCCACCCATTCGACGGCGAGCCGGAAAAATCGCGCTGGCTGCCGGCCACAAGCTGGGGTTCAGCCGGCGCCGGTGTGGCGGTGGCCGTTGGGGCCGGCGGCGGCTGAACGACGACCGGACCTTGATCGTTCCCAGACGACCGAGAGATAAACCAGAGGAACAGGCCGCTCAGGACAAGCAGGACCGCCAGCGATCCGATAATAAGCCCTCCGGAAAGCGGCGAGCGTTTTTTTTCAGCGGGCGGTTGTTCGGCCGCATTGACGACCGGTTTTCGCTTGGTTGCATCTCTGCGCTTAAAGGCGGTGGCTCGCGGCGACGGCTGAGCTATCGCCGGCTGGGTCTCGATCAGTTCGGACGGCAGGCCGGCGCCGTGGGTTGGCAGCGGCGGCAGCGGGTGCTCGCCGACTTTTTGGGCGACTCGCTCGGGAATAGTCCGGTGTAGCTGGGTTGTTCGGTGTGAAGTCGACGGCAGGGTCGCGGTCAAGGTGATGGCTCGATCCAGCGCGCCGGCCAACGCTGCGCCGGTAGGATAACGCGCCTCAGGCGTTTTGACCAGGGCCTTCAAAATCACCGCTTCAATCGCCCGGTGGAGATCCGGCCGAAAGTGACGGAGCCGGGGCGGTGGCTCGTTGACCTGCATCTCAGCCACCTCCTGTGATCGACTGGCTGCAAACGGCGGCCGTCCGGCAAACATCTCGTATAGAATAACGCCCACCGCGTACAAATCGGTCTGGGGAACGCTGCCGGACTCGCCGCTGACCTGCTCCGGGGCCAAGTATTCGGCCGTACCGAAGGCGCTGCCCTTAGCCAGGGTCCGGGTATCGGCCAGCATAGCCAAGCCAAAATCGACCAACACGGCCTCCCCCTGCTGATTGACGATCACATTTGAGGGTTTGATGTCACGATGAATAACGCCCTTGGAGTGGGCGTAATCGAGCGCGGCGCAAATCTGGCGGATAAGACGGCAGGCCTCGTCCGGGTCGATAAATTCACCCTCGTTGCGGTAGGACGTGAGCACTTGCCGCAGATCGGCCCCTTCGATGTATTGCAGAGCCATATACAGCAGGCCGTTCGACTCGCCGTACCGGTACAGCCTGACGATATGGGGGTGCTCCAACTGGGCGATAGCGCGGGCTTCCCGTTCAAAGCGAGCGGTATAGTCGGCGTCGGCTCGAAAGGGTTTGTCGATGACCTTGACGGCGACCCACCGTTTGAGCCGAGTATCGAACGCCCGGTAAACCCGGGCCATGCTGCCATGCCCCAATAACTCTTGGAGCTGATATTCATCCAGCCGTCGCCCGATCAGCGTATCATGTTGCAAAGATTGTTCTCCGGATGTGCTGCGGTATTAAGGGCAATTATACCCGCTGCCCATCATCAATCAAATCCGGATAAACTCCAATCGGCTGGTACTGCCGACCGTAGGTAACGTTCGTAACATTGTCGAATCAGATGGTCAATTGCTCCGGTTCTTCATCGCTCAGCATTAGCGGCCTTTTCGTCAGAGCCAAATAAAACACAATGCCGGCCATGGCGAAGGCGTAGAGGCTAGAGAATTGAAAGATCGTGGCCAGGCCGACGGGTTCGCTGAGCAGGCCGACAACGTTAGCGCTGAAGCCGGTGCCGAGCATAATCGCCGCGACCATAGTACCGGAGACGGTCGCGGCCAGGGCCGGCACTTCGGCCGAGGCTAAGCTGACCGACAGCGGGAAGAAGAAGGAGAGGGCCAGGCCGGCTACGGCTAAGATGACGATATGAGAGCCGAAGCCGCTGACCACTGGCAGCGCTACAAAGGCCGCACCGACCACCCACGGGGCCACCAGATAAAACGGCTGCGAATTGAACCGCAACGCGATCAGGGCGAACAGCGCCCGCCCAACGGTGACCGCGCCCCAAAAGACCGATAAGGCCAGCGCGGCCTGGCCCATAGTTAGGCCGGCATCTTGCTCCAGATAAATCGGACTCCAGTTGCCAAAAGTGCCTTCGCAGATGCCGTACAGAAAGACCACCACCGCGTACAGCCAAATTCGGCCCGGCAGCCGGCCGCCGCCCATCGAGCCGATCATCGGCCTACTTTCCGCCGATAGCTTTAGATCTAACCCGAGCTGAAATACCATCATCAGCACCAAAGCCACCCCAACGACTACCGGCGCGCCCCACCAAAACCCCAGCCCGACAAAGACACCTAGAATGAGCGCGGCCCCCACCTGACCCAACCCGGTTAAAACGTGCAGCCCGGTCACGGCGGCATCGGCTTTATCCCGAAACAAATCAAAGGCAAAGGCGTTCAGGGCGCTGACGGCAAATCCAAAACCCGCGCCGACCGCGCCGGTGGCCAGCAGCAGCAAGATAAAGGCGAGGCTGTCCACGCCAATGAACCAGTTGCTCAGGGCCAGTAGACTCATCGCCAGGACATCGGCCAGCAAGCCGGCCAGCAGCACCTGCTTCATCCCGCCGAACCACCGCACACAACGCGCTGCCAGCGCTGAGGCGATAATCGCCGCGATAATTTGGGGGGTAAACAGCAAGCCGAACTGGCCGGCGGTCAAGTTGTGATAGTCAGGATTGGTTAACAGCGGCCCGGCCGCCGGAAACATAATTAGAGCAATACCCTGCAAAAAGCCGCTCAGATAAACGGCCGCAATGATTTTTTGTCGTGAGGTCATGGTTGTTCACCTGGGTTTCTAGAGTACCAAAGCTCTTTGGAGCATCAAAGCTTGCTTTGATCGGGGTTGACAAAGCCAGCTTTGTCGCTCCTTTTTTTCTTCATTCTTCATTCTCTATTCTTCATTCTTCATTCCCCAGCTCGCGCCAGGCGCGGAGTACTTCAGCCACGCTCCAGGCCTGGGCGAAACAGCCGCGCGGTGTATGGGGCGGATCGCCATCAAAGATCTCGCTGATGGAGCCGAGACAGCCGTCGGCCAGATGATCGGCCATAGCGGCTAAATAGGCTTGGGCTCGGACGGCATCGCCGTAGACTCGATAGTGAGCGGTGGCAAAGGGGCCGAGCAGCCAGCCCCAGACCGTGCCTTGATGATAAGCCCCATCTCGGGCCAACGGCGGCCCGCCGTAGTGGCCGACATAGGCTTTGGCCGTGGTGGTCAGGCTGCGCAGCCCGTACGAGGTCCACAATTCACGGGCGCAGCTATCGACCACGGCTTGGGCCTGCTTATCGGTCAACAGTTTGAACGGCAGCGAGACGGCGAAGATCTGGTTGGGACGCAGGCTGGCGTCGCCGCGCCGCCCGGCCGAGTCTAACTCGCCATCGGGACCGTCGATGACATCGTACAGATAACCGCCGGCTTCGTACCAAAATCGCTGCCGAAATGTTTCGGCCACACGATCGGCGTCTGCGGAATAGTTCTTGATGGCGGCCTCGGGTTGGCCGATGTGTCGGCCCAGTTCGGCCATCACCCGTAAGGCGTTGTGCCATAGGGCGTTGATTTCCACGGCCTTACCGGTGCGCGGCGTGACCACCCAGTCGCCCACTTTGGCATCCATCCAGGTGAGCTGCACGCCGGCCGTACCGGAAAAGAGCAGCCCGTCGTCGGGATCGACGTGGATGCCGTAGCGTGTGCCGCGACGGTGCCAGTCGATGATATCGACCAGGACCGGATACAGTTCCTTAGCCAGCCCCGTATCGCCCGTGACCTGCCAATGTTGGTAGATCGCATGGATATACCAGAGCGTGGCATCGACCGTGTTGTACTCCGGGGTCTCGCCGGCGTCCGGAAAGCGATTGGGCAGCATGCCTTGATCGACATAGCGAGCGAAGGTTCGTAAAATCACCGCCGCCAGGTCGGGCCGGCCGGTGGCCAGCGTTAGACCTGGTAGGGCAATCATGGTATCGCGGCCCCAATCGCTAAACCAGGGATAACCGGCGATGACGGTGGCCCCCGGTGTACCATCAGCGAGCGAGCGCGCAACGATAAATTGATCGGCGGCCAAAGTCAGGTGGCGCACCCAGGCCGGTTCATCGGGCGGCGCGCCGGACAGCAGCTCAGCCTGCCGGCGGCGCTCTTGCGCCAGCGCATCGAGACCGGCGTGAGGCGTAATCGACTCGGTGGAGCAGATGACGGTCACTGTTTCACCGGGGGACAACGTGGCGGTCAGGCGACCGGGCCGCAGCAGGTCCTCCCGGCTGTCGAGACCGCGCTCGCTTTCAAGCTCGTGGTTGAAGTTCCAGTACCAGGTGGAGTCCACGGTAAATTCGCCCCGATCGGCCACCACAGTGTAAGGCTGGGCGCCGTCAAAGGCGTGGACGCGAAAGCCGCCCGCAACAGGCTCGACGCCGAGAGACCAGCCGCCGTGGCTTTGGCTGTGGTAATCTCGGTAGGTCACCAAAGGAACGATCTCCAGGGTGACCGGGCCGGTGCCTTGAGTAAGGTGATAGGTCACGTAGGTGGTGTTGTGACCGTGGGCCATCCAGACTCGCTGTTCCAGCCGGGCATCGGCCAAGACATAGTGCCAGACCGGGATCAGACCGTCCAGCCGGAACGACTCGAGATTTTGGTAGCCGTGGGGATCGACCGTGCCATCGGTGAAACGGTTGGCGAAAAGCGGGTAGTCTCGGCCTTGGTAAGTTGCTGTCACATCGAGTTTGCTGACTAACATTGTCCGGCCCAACGGCGGGTTGAGGGCGGCGATCAGCATACCGTGATAACGCCGCGTATGCGCTCCGGACAAAGTACCGGCCGCAAAACCGCCGATGCCGTTGGTGACCAGCCACTCTTTGCGGGCCGCAATTTCATAATGGCCGCAGTCGGCGCGACCGAGTTGAATCGTCATTGGATTGCTCCTGTTTGGTTTGTTAGTTTGATTGTTGGTTAATTGGATAGTTTGATCGTTGATTGAATTGGTAGTTGGTTGGCCAGATGGTTTGATAGTTAGCCGGTTTGGGAGTGGGTTTGATCGTCAGGTAAGAAGCACCGACCAACCAGCAATCTTTTTTGTGATTCTATCATGCCGCGAGGTTGTTACAAGAAAGTAATGGATTTACTAACAGAGTCTTACAATTTCGTGACGGAGGAGCATAATACGGGGCAAGCTGACACTAAAAGAGTCATGTTGTATCACTTAAATATCGTCAGCTTAGGTCTGCTGGCATAGTGGAGGGGGTTGGAAGCCAACGGTCAATTTCGCTTTAACCAGTTTTTGAATAAATGTATCTCACCGTTAAAATTTGGGCGAGTACCTCGCCCATTTAGCATCTGACATCATCGAATGCGGCAGATTGTGATTGACCACGCGGATTGTAATGTTCTGATCTAAACTCTGCCAAGCAATTTGTCGCTTTACGCAGCAGCCGCCGACGGAGGCGCGCTGCATAAGAAAGCTCAAAAATCGCATCAAGCTTGCGCGCCGAAGGCGATCGTGCCGCATGCACGTGTTAGGTTTCGCCTAATATCAGTTTTTAAGAGTGCATTTTATTCACCTATTACTGTTAAGGGTATAAACTCAAATTTAGAGCGTTCACCTCGGATGGTTCCGAGATTCCTGATTTGTGTATACACCGATAAGATTTCAGCAGAAAGTCTCCTCATCTCATCTACTGATTGCATATTCATCGGACGTATTCCATGTGCATAAACACTGAGATTACGTATATTGGCTATATTGACAATTCGCCCAGGATTAATCTTTTCGGAAATCGGATCGCCAAGTGCCCCGAGTAAGCAAAGGGAGTCAAACATTGCTAGTTGTGTTGGAAGTATCTCGTGCTGCGAGTCTTTTTTGAAAACCTTTTTTCTGAAACGAGTAAAGCCTGTCTGTATGGTGTCTATTTCTATTCCGAACAATTGATAATTCGGATTGCTTCGATCGAAAGAGTCATTTATATCTTTCAGGGCGTTATCAAAGATGCTTTCCATCGTTCGGTAATATAGTAATGCGGCAATATCGTTATGTGCGTTCCTCTCATACCTTTCTGCACTGAAAAAGAAGTTCCACAATAAAGATATTCTGTCCTCACTCGCCAGCTTTTCAATTGTCTCTGTTTGTTGCTTTAATCGATTTAGGTCTATTCTGAAGCGTGCTGTAAGCGATTCGGAAAAGCGCAAAGCCTGGTCGAATAAAGAAGAGGCAAGCGTTAGAGCTTCTGTGAAATTAAACGAGTTCCAGAGAGAATAAAAACGAGACAGATCCGCACATATTTCCGCGATTCTTGGATTCGCCATGCGCTGGCCTGCCTGCTGAAATAGAGCCTGACTGATATCATATTTACCTACATTAAAGAAGTCCGCAGCTCTATCAATCTCAATGCCACCAAATAGATCGACAGAGAGGCGCATAGGGTTTTCAACAACATGAATATAAGTTGACTCGGGCTTGGGCTTACGAAACTTTGGCATGTACTCTTTGTAATCAATATATATCTGATCAATATCAAGCATACCAGCGGCGACTGCAAGAGCACCTCCCATGGTTTTCTTGCCCCCAGTCAGTTCAATGGCTATTCGTGCATCTTTGGGAAATCGTTTCAATGCTGCCTCAAGTGCGCGATAAATGTCGATACTTGGCTCTTCAACAAAAGGCTCGTGAAAAAAGGAGGCAAGAGGAACATTTGTATACCGAACCACTGCTTCGAGGAAGCGAGCCGTTTCCGCTGTGTGAAGTACGACAAATGTATTTGGCTTGGCAAATTGATATGCAAGAACAACCGTATCTGGTGTAAATCCTAGAAGAGAAACAAGACCATCATACTTAGCAGTACGATTATGTATAAGTTGGAACTTTTCATGTAGAGTGGGCAAAATGGCGGGAATGATTCGCTCACAGTAAAGTTGAAGTGCGGCATCACTCTGATCTGCTTGCAGTAACTGAATCCGCTCATCAGTCAGTTCTAAAACCTGCTCCTTAGTTGCCATATTATGAATCTCCTTGTGCCAAGCTTTGAAGATAGATCTCAAGGTTGATTGTACCGCCAAGCAAGGCATTCATTTGGCACATACTTGATGGGCGAAGCCCAACAATCTGATTGAACGAAATATTTTCCGCATATTCTTATTGTAGGGGATATCCCGAAAGAACTTGGTATACCCTTCAAAAGTCAAGATCATACCAATGCAGTTCGGCATAAAATCTGCCTATAATTATTCTAAACGAAAATAGTTATCTCAGTCAACTGTCAGGAATGAATGGGGGACGTTTCTATTTGGGGGCGAGGTTGGATCGCTGAACGCGCTGAGAGAAGTGAAGACGCTGAAAAGTCATCTTGGAGCGAAAGTCGCCCGGTTGCCCCATAGGTAATGGAGTTCCGGTTGAAAAATCAGCGATTTCAGCGCGTTCAGTAGCCCTAGCGATCTGATAAATATACTTGCTTATACCCCCTGCTTGTGGGGCAATCAACAGAGTTGTCAGGTTGTTTGCTTAACCTCAACAGCCAAGCGTAAACCAAGACTACGTAACAACGTGATCAAACTGGAAAGTTGTGGATTCCCTGTTGATGATAACATCCGATAAAGATTTTCTCGATTGAGCAGGGTATCCTGCGCCACCTTTGAAAATCCATGCGCTTCAGCAACGTCACGTAAGGCCAACAGGAAAACGTCTTGATCATTTTCTTCCAAAGCCGCATTAAGGTACGCCGCCGCTTCATCAGGGTTCATCAAGGATGCTTTCAAGCCAGTCTCATACTTTGCAGTAACTTGATCCATAATTCTAAAAACTCCGCCTCAACTAATTTTACAGTTAGTTGCTTTGTTTAAAAGCAAAGAACATAGACATCACAAGTTGTATGACGCTTTCAGTTATGTGGTTCTTTGAAGGTAATCATCCCAATATTCTTGAGCCAAAGCAATATCTTTGGATTGCGTTTTTTTGTGACCGCCATTCAACAAAATAACCACCAGGTTGCCCTTGCGTCCAAAGTAAACGCGATAACCTGGACCGTATGGGATGCGTAACTCGCTAATACCACCCCCGACACCTTTGCAATCCCCAAAATTTCCGAGCCGAATACGATTCAAGCGTACTCGAATTTTGGCGCGAGCCTGACGATCTCTCAATCCTTCTAACCATTCCCGAAAAGGATTTCGACCACTTGTAGTCAGGTATTCAAGCAGTTCGATTTCCGTCTCATTCATAAGAAAAATGTAGCATAAAAGCTACAAATAATCAATTGCAATATACGTTGTAACTCAGCCGCCCAACAAATCTCAGTCGCTTCGATATGGTAGAAATTATTGATTGCGCTTCCTTACGATTAGAATTTGTTGGTAGAAATCGCGATTTGTTGGTACAAATCAAAATTTGTTGGTACAAATTGCGATTTGTCTCTGAAAATTGGAAGAATTAAGTAAGCGTTGGAATTTGTCTCTGAAAATTGGAACTATTAAGTGCGCGTTGGAATTTGTCTCTGAATATTGGATTTCGTTAGTACAAATCGAGATTTGTCGCTGAAAATTGGAAGAATTAAGTAAGCGTTGGGATTTGTCGCTGAATATTGGAAAAATTAAATCCGCGTTGGAAAAAATAAAATCAGGGAACGATACGTGACGGGTGAAGGGATAACTTGTGGTATCATCCGGGGTAGCGTAGAATACGGCCAACTTATGCTAAATGGACACTGTAATGAACGTTATGATTGAAACCATTCCGGAAGACTCGCATTGGTGGTTTAGCAGCCGCACCCGCGCTTTGAACGCCGTGATGCACTCTATCCTGCCCCAAAAACCTGACCTGCAACTGCTCGATGTGGGCTGCGGGGCCGGTAATATGATTCACCATCTCAGTAAATACGGCCAGGTTAGAGGCCTTGAAATTGACCCGCGCCCGGTCAAAATGGCTCGCCAGCGCGGATATGACGTTGATTTGTTTGACGTGACCCAAACAATGCCGTTTGGCGACGCTACTTTTGATGTGATCACCGCTCTGGACGTTATCGAACACAATGAGGATGATCTGGCCATCCTGGCCGACAGCTATCGCGTGCTGAAGCCCGGCGGGCATGTGGTCATTACCGTGCCGGCCTTTATGTTTCTGTGGACCCACAACGACGACCTCAACGCCCACGTCCGCCGCTACACAGCCGATGAACTACGGACCAAGCTGGAAAAGACCGGCTTTAATGTCCGGCGGGTGACGTACAATAACTTCTTCATCTTCCCCCTGGCAGCGACCCTGCTAACGCTGCGCCGCTCGACCGGGGCCAAACCGGAGCTGGCCTCGCACCACGTCGATGCAGAGGAGTACCAAGTCGAGATGGAGCCGGCCTCGCCGCCGGTCAACGCCGCGCTGACGATGGTCGGCAAGGTCGAGGCGGGGCTAATTCGCTATATTAATTTGCCGGTCGGAACGTCGCTGATTGCGGTGGGGCAGAAGCCGGGGTAGGCTGCCGTAAGCCCAAAATGAAAACCCCATGAATGTACCCTTGTGACGTAGTGCGTATTGCGTAGTGCATATCATTTTGACCATATAGCTGCGCAATACACCATACGTTGATTTGTGTCATCCGTGGGGATTTTTTTTACCACGGAGAACACAAAGTAGGCACAAAGTTCTCAGAGATTCTTCTTGGTGTTCTTTGCGCCTTCTCTGTGTTCTTTATGGTTAGATTTTTTGGCTGCGGCTTGCTGTGTTACGCACCACGCATTATCGTGGTCTGACCGAAGAGGGATGTCCCTAAATAAGACGCCCCACCTTTTCGGCGTAGGCGCGATAATCATCACCGAAGGTTGTGAGCATTTGCGCTTCTTCACGGGGGACGCGATAGCGATAGAGCGGCCAAAAGGTGACCAGAAACGACGGCCCGGCGATCCAGTTGGGCAGCAACAACGTCTGAGCGATGGCCCACAGCCAGTGGGCGGCATACATCGGGTGGCGCATTTGGTGGTAGATCCCGCCGGTGATGAGCGTTTGGTCGGGCTGGTCTTGCAGTTCCGCCCGCCAATTGCGGCCTAAATCGGCGTGAGAGCGGTGCAGCAGATAGGCCGCTCCGCCAAAAGCCACTGTCCCCAAGATGGTGGTGATTATTTTGAAGACGCGCGGCAGGTTGTAGTTGGCGAAGTCGAGTTTGTTAGAAGAGATATAGGTCAGCGGCAAGATTTGCATCCCGAACAGTTGCAAGAACAAAAGACTTTTCTCGATTGGATCGCCGTCTGACGGGCGCGGCTGCGGCTGTTTGACCGCGTAGTAGGTCCGAACGGCTGTTACGGCAGCCAGACCAACGCTATAAATCCATTTTTGAACCACGGACACCCCCTCTTGACCTCGTAGTTGGTTTTTTTAGAACTTACGCAGTTCGCGCTGTAAATCCATTTTTGAATTTTCACAGATTTTTATCTTTTTTCGTTATTTCGTGACTTGGTAGTTGATTTTTTTCAACTGCGTAACTCATATTTTTAATCATCGACGAATATCCGAATACGCTTATCCTTTTCCGGCCAGAAAGCCAGCAGTCCCTTGATTTTTGGCGCTTCGGGAATGGGGTCCGGGTAAGTCCAGACAACATCGGGTAAGGTCTCGCCGTTGACGCTGACGCTGTAATATGAGGCAATGCCTTTGTAGGGACAGGTGGTGTGCGAAGAAGTGCGGGTAAGATATTTCTGCTCGACGTCTTCCGGCGGGATATAGTAGCGGGTGGGTAGGTTGGTTTCAAACAGCAAGTACGGGCGGGTCGTATCGGCCACTTTGACGCCATCGACAAAAACCTCGACGTGACGCGAACTGGGCAGCGTATCCACGCGGTGGTAGGGGTTGCGAGGGTGGTGAAAAATCTCCTCTTCCTCCTCGTACCAATGATCCATCGCTTGCCAAACTAGGGCGATGTAGCCGGTAAAATCCGGGCGTTTCTCCTTTGGCTCGTAGGTCCAGGCGGCGTTTTCGATGCGCTTGTCACCCAGGTTGAGATGCCAAAATTTACGCCGCCCGCGATATCCCGACGTTTCGGTATGCTCCGACGAGGTGAGTAACTCCAGCCGCACATCATCAACCGGAAAATAGTAATCTAACTCCCCGCGACTTTCAATCATCAGCTTAGCGCGCCGGCTGTCGGCGATGGTTTCGCCGCTGCGAGTGGCGCGAATCCAGCGGTCGGTAGGTTCAAATTGCCAAACTTGTTTGCTCATTGTTTCTCCTGCATCGTTTCAATAAAGTTGATCGCGTTAGCCACACCGTCTTCCTGGCGGAGTTTTTGGCCAAGGCGGACGGCTTTGCGCCGGACGGTCATATCGGTGCTGACGGCGCGGATCGCAGCGGTCAGGGCGTCGGCTGAAAGCTGTTTCTGGGGGATGGGTTTGGGGCCAACGCCCAAGGCGGCTACCCGCCGGCCCCAGAAAGGCTGGTCGCCAAAGAAGGGGCAGACGATGGTCGGGACGCCGGCGCGCAGACCGGCTGCCGTGGTTCCCGCCCCGCCGTGGTGGACGACGGCCGTCATCCGGGGAAAGAGCCAGTCGTGGGGCGCGGCATCGAGCTTGAAGATGCTGTCCGGCAGAGTATCGGCCTGCAAGCCCCCCCAGCCGGTCGCCAATATGCCTCGCTGCCGGGTTCGGGACAGAGCCTCAATGATAGCGCGGGTGGTTCGGGCCGGATCGCGTCCGGAGATGCTGCCAAAACCGACGTAAACCGGCGGCGCGCCGGCCGCTAAAAAGTCAAGCAGATCATCCGATGGCTGCCAATCGTTGTGGTGATCGAGAAACCAGTAGCCGGTGGCCACGGCCGTCTCCGGCCAATCCTTCGGTTCCGGCAGCACGTGGGGGCTGTAGCAGTGCAGCACCGGCGCCGGCCGGCCGTCTGGGCGCACCAGTTCACTCGCCAACACCGACCGTTTGGGCAGGCCGAGCGTTTCCTGACGCCAGACGTTGACCAGATTGCCCAAAGCCACCTGCGACATACTGGCGGCGACGGTGTAGCTCATCTTGTTGTACCCGCCGCCCAGGTTCCATTCGGGCAAAACGATTGATGGGAAAGCCGCAGTCGGGACGTAAAGCGGCATGGGGAGGCTGAGGAAGCCGGGGACACCCAGTTTTTCGGCAATGTGATAGCCACCTAATGCCTTGGGATGGTAGATGAGCGCCTCGCTGCCTTGCGCCGCCGCCCATTCTTCGTCGAGCATACGGCGGTAAACAGGCTTCATAGCGTTAGTCATCTGGATCGCTAGTTTGATCCAGGCGAAAATATTATCCGTTTTATCCATCGCCTCACGGCCTGCCTCGCTGTCGATGAAACGGATAATGTCGTCGTTCATATAAGCGTAGGTCAGCCCGTGGGCCTCGATAAACGGTTCAAAGGTGACCGACGTACAAATGGCCACGTCATGGCCGGCCGCCTTCAGCCCTTGCCCCAAAGCAACGAAGGGCTGGACATCGCCCCGAGTACCGACAGTTAAGATCGTGATTTTCATGCTATAACTGAACTCCCATGGCCTCGGCAATAATCGCAAAATCGTCACGGTCGATTTCAAATACAGACCGGCGAAACTTCATGCCCCAATACCGGGGGTCGTCGATGAAGCGCAGTCGTTCCAAAAGCGGATGGATGGCGGCCTCCTGAACGTCTCGATAAGCCACGTCCCGCCGCCAGGCCGAAAAGTCAGCGGACATCGCCACCTGGTAAGGTTGGCCGGGTTGAACTTGGCCCAGGGCGACAAACGCCTGAACTTTATCACCGTTTTCCAGTTGGGTGCGCGGGGCATAGTAGACCAGCCAATCGCCGGGACTGAGTCGCTCTACCGGCTTATGTTTGCCGTGCCCCAATTGGCAAAAGCCGCCGCGAACGCCGGCCAGCACGTGATCTTTTGCCGCGACGCCGATCCAGTATTGGGTTGACATTTGAGTTCCCTTGGACTTTGTACTTGATAGGCGGCTTGGTTTAGCCGTTCAGGTATTATAAGGAAAAGCGAGCAGGAGGGAAGAACAGTCTCGATTATTCAATAGCTGGGGTGACGTTTGTCGCTGCTCCCCGTATAATAAGTATGTCTTCATTAGCCCGGATCTGTTCCGAGAAACGGCCAGCAATGAATACAAGCGTACAAGATTATTGGACAGGATTAACAAGATTAACAAGATTTTTAAAGAGATTTCATCTTGTTAATCCTGTTAATCCTGTCTGAAAGTTAAGCGAAGATCAGTTCGCATGTGTGTCCAGTTTGGAGGAGAGATGAAAATTGTAACCCCAACAGAACTTAGAGCAAATATCTATAAATTACTCGATGAAATTCTACAAACCGGCGAGCCACTAGAAATAATGAGAGGTAACCGGTTATTGAGAATAGTCCCGGTTGAAAAACACGATAAATTCCAAAACCTGGTTTCCAGGCCGGATGTGATCCGGGGTGACCCCGAAGACTTGGTTGTAGTTAATACGATCCATGCGCATGCTAGGGAATAGTATTAACGGGAATCTCCATCCCATTTGCCTCCACGATCGCGCCGAAATCGAAGCGTATCTGCGCCGAGTTGCGCCGCTGCATTTGTATGAACTGGGCGATTTGGACGACTTTTTCTGGCCGTATACCACCTGGTACGCGCACCGGCCGGCCGGCGACGTTGAACAGGCGGCGCTGGTTTACAGCGGCATCTCGCCGCCAGTGTTGCTGGCGTTGACCCCGCCGCCCTTTGCTGAGATGGCGGCGCTGCTGCGGTCGATAAAACCGTTTTTGCCGAAGCGCATCTACGCCCATCTAAGCGGCGATTTGGTCGAGGTTCTGGCCGGCGACTACCACGTGGAGTCGCATGGCCCGCACCACAAAATGATCCTGGCGAACCCGGCGGCGTTGGCGGCGGTCGATACCTCCCCCGTAATTCCTCTCTCGACCACTGACCTGGATCGATTAACCGCGCTGTACCAAGCCAGTTACCCCGATAACGCCTTCGACGCGCGGATGCTGGAGACCGGCTGCTTTTTTGGTCTGGAATCCGACGGCGTACTGGTCAGCGTGGCTGGCATCCACGTTTACTCCGAACAGTATCGGGTCGCGGCGTTGGGTAACGTGACGACCCATCCGGCGCATCGCGGTCGAGGAGGGGCGTTGGCCGTCTGCGCGAAGTTGGGGCAAACTTTAATTGACCGTGGCATCGAACACATCGGCCTGAATGTCAAAGCTGATAATCAAGCGGCGATGGCGTGTTATCAGAAGTTGGGATTTGAGTATGTGGCAACGTATACCGAATATATGCTGGTGGGGTAGTTGCGCTTAGGTCTAACGGGGTTCTAATTATTTTCAAAGGGGCGCCTAACTAACCTCTGGTATTATCTCTGTTGAAGTATCAATAGCTTAGTCAGTCAAGGATGATCGATGTTAAGGTTCGACAGAGTTGATAAACGTATCACAATTACAAAGTTGCTTCCCTTTGTCCTCATCTGGTTACTCATTCCGCTGATTACCCAAACCTATTCAGTTTCAGGCTCCAACCCAGATTACCTATTTGAGTTCGGCAACTCAGCACAGCAGTTGCCACTGGCGTTTGTCCCTCACGAACGCTTTCTCGATACGCCGGCTGGATTTTCCGTAAGCGGCCTGGGCAGTCGCCTGTTTTTTAGCCAAGAAGGTGTCGCCTTCTCATTGGCCCACTCCCCTGTTCAGGGCGAGCGTTTGCCGGCGCTAGCCGAGTCACTGCATCTTCAGTTTGCAGGCGCTAACCCCTATCCGATTATTGAAGGCATCGACCCCCTGGCCGGCGCCATCACCGATTTTACCGGCAACGACCCCACCCAATGGCAAACTGATTTGCCCACGTTCGCCGGAATAACTTACTTTGATCTGTACCCCGGTATCGACCTATACTTCACAGGCCCGCAGGGTCGGCTCAAAAGCACCTATGTTGTTGCGCCCGGCGTGGACCCTACTCGTATTGTCTGGCGTTATGCCGGCGCGGATGACGTTCAGATCGATGCCCAAACCGGCGACCTGGTGGTCACGCTTACTCTGGATGAAACCGGAGACACCTACCAACTTCGCCAACAAGCGCCGGTTGCCTGGCAAGAGATCCACGGTAAGCCGGCGCCGGTTGAAGTCGGTTATGTGGTTACCGATGAGCGCGTCACTTTTTCATTGGGGGCGTATAATGGGGCCTATGGCTTAATCATTGATCGATCTTACGCTGGCCAATAGATAGCCTTAACCGCTTATTTCGTGGTGAGGCGCAGCTTGAGCCAACTGCTCGTCGACAATCTCTCCATCCGCTAAGGTAATCGTTCGAGTAACGCGGCCGGCCAGGTCAGGGTCGTGGGTAACCATGAGGATGGTTTTGTCGTTTTCGACCAGTTGGGAAAACAGGTTGAAGATCGACTCGGCTGTGGTTGAATCTAAGTTGCCGGTCGGTTCGTCGGCGACGAGGATAGGGGGATCGTTAGCCAGGGCGCGGGCGATGGCCACGCGCTGCTGCTGACCGCCGGAAATGGCGGTCGGTAGTTTGTAGGCGTGGTCGGTCATCTCCACCTGGGCCAGGAGATCCATCGCCCGCTCTTCGCGTTCATTCAAAGCGTACATATCGCAAAAATCCATGGGCAGCATAACGTTTTCGACTACGGTTAAGGTGGGCAGCAGTTGAAAAAACTGGAAGACCACCCCCACATTTTTACCGCGCCACACGGCGATTTGTCCCTCGTTTAGGGTATGGACCGCGGTATCGCCGACGAAGACCTCGCCGGACGTGGGCCGGTCGATGCCGGTTAGCATGTTGATCAAGGTCGATTTGCCGCTGCCCGATTTGCCGACCACCGCCACAAATTCGCCGGGATCGACCAACAAGTCGATCCCTTTTAAGGCGTAAAATATGCCGGCCTCTCCCTGGTAGGTTTTGACGACTTGGCGCAGTTCAATCAGATGATCGTTACCGTGCTTGTATCGGCCGTTTTCGGGGAGTGTTCCGGTCGATTTGCGCCTTAGCCAGTTAAACATAATAAACTCCGGTGAAGTGAGATTTGGTACGGAGAGATCATTGGTCAAAGTGGGCCATGTGTCAAATGGCCGGGCCGCGTTTGACCTCGGGATCATCGCTCCTCTGAAAATAGAAGTCTGGAGCCTCAAAATTTACTTTGACCTAACGGTGAATGACAAAGCCAACTTTGTCGCTCCGCTATATCCTCATTCTCGATGTCGTCATTCTGTGATCGTCGTACTCCCTCTATTTTGTTGTTGAGGCGACCGCTATGATATAATGGGTTTGTTAACAAATATTAACCGTTGTCCTTTACGTGTAGAATATTCGAATACGGTTGTATTCCCCTAACCCAAAGGAGTCTCTATGTCTAACTTAGAAGAACACCAAATGGAATTAGAATGTGTGCATCCATCCGGCGAAGAGGAATGGGCCTGTCCCACCTGCGGCCGAAGATTTTTGTTGACGTGGCCGCCGGACTATAACAAAGTTATTATTAATGCCGGTGATGAGCAGGCCGTTCACAACGGCAGTAAGGGTGGAGTTCGGATGCAGCGGCCTCAAGTGGACCTGCTGGCCGAGCCGACCTTATCGGAGGATGTGCGCCGCGAGCTGGAAGCATGGCTTGAGGAAATTGACATCGACGGCCAGTTGGGGCCGGCCGGACAATAAAAATGGCCCGACGGCGCAGGGGGTGCGCCGTCCAGGCCGACGAGTTAAGACATTGTACAGCTAGATTAGGTGCCTTGCTTGTCAGATTCGTAGAACTGGATTATCGGCAACTCGCAGAACCCTGCCATCGGGCCGGGTTTGTCACAGACGGGGGTGCGGTAGGTTAAGGCCACAACCAGTTTGTAGGGCACGCTGCAGTGCTCAGGACGAACGGTGCCCGGTCGTACTTTGATTTCGTACGAGTAACGGCCATCGCCACAGGGCTCCAGCGGCACGCGAACTTCACCGTAAGGCAGTACGAATTCGGGGCCAGGGCCAATCGATTCCATATAAAGGTGCAGGCACCAGTTTCCACAGATACAATCGGTTAAAGCGCCTTCGAGGAACCAGTCAACCTTAACTGACCAATCTTTATCGCTGCGGATAATGTAATTGGTAGGTTTGCCTTCTTCCAAGATCTCGGCAGTAATGCCACCCTTGAGCGGCGGGCTGACTGGGGTAGTAACCTCGAAATAATGTGTTCCAGACATTGTAAGTCTCCTTTAAAAGAATATGTTGGGGGTTAAATTGGGGATGGTTCCGGCTTCCGGATAGCCGTCTGCATCCATTGGTGATGCTCTCGAGAACTATCGTCTAACTGGCCCCAGTCTACCAAGCCTCGCTCAAAATTGACTCAGTTTTCGCTCAAATTCTTAATATAGTTCAATAATTAAATGGGATCCCGCACTATTGAGTTGATGATTTGGGGTAAACCCACGTTTCAAACAGCGGGGTGAGGTTGCATTGACAGTGCTGCTCCGCTAGCTGTTTGAAATCGTCGCCGGTCGCGATACGCCAGCGATAGGTGGTGTAGTAATCTTGCAGAAATTCATCGAACGTGGCTTGCCCCATCGTTTCGGCCAAATGGGCGATGAAGAGCGGCCCGCGCCCGTAAATAATACCGCTATACTCATCCACCGAATAGTCACGCACCGGTAGGCCAATGGGAATATCGGCTTGACCCACCCGCGCCCAGCGTCGCTCAAGTGATCGACTAAAACCGGCGGCGGCCTGCTCGTCGTAAACATCGTGGTAATAAAGAATGGTGGCGTATTGGGCCAAGGCCTCATCGAGCCACGGCTCATCGACCTGGTCATTGCCGACCAGGCTGTAAAACCACTGATGGGCGACCTCGTGAGCCACCACCCCTTCCAACAAACCGGGCGTAGCTTGGCCTCTAACCTGACCGGCTTGATCGTACAGGTCCAGCAAAATGGCGACGATGCCCGGATATTCGATGCCCAAAGCGAAGTTGGTCGTACCAACCAGATCAAGTTCGGTGAACGGATACGGGCCGAAGCGCCGGTTGAAATGCTCCAGAGCCTGGGCCGCTTGGTCGAGCGCCACCTCCGCACCGTCCAAGAGATCAGCCGGCGCGTAACTATTAATCGTCACTTGGCCCACCGTGCGGCTGATGACCTCATAACTGCCGCTGGCTGCCAAATAGAAATCTCGAACCGGCCCGGCGGCAAAAGTCACCGTCTGCTGCGTGGCCGACTCGCTGCGGTCGATTTCGACGCCGGAGGCTACCAGGGTTTGGCCGGCCGGAGCGGTGACCCGCACCACGTAAAAACCGGCGTCGGCGTAGACCACATCGCCGACGGTAGGAGCGATTTCCACATTCCAGCCTTCGTCATCATACACCGCGATCATTGGATAAACGTGGGCCAGCGCCAGTACATCCTTTGAAAAGGCGAAAGCGCCGTAGTTACCGCCTTCACCGGTAGGGACCTCAACAGCAAAATCCATAGCGATGACTGTCGACTCACCCGGCGGCAGCGACGAGTCCAGCGGTACTCGCAGCGCGCTGTCGCGTAGTTCGTAGACCGGTTCGGCCGATTGGCCGTTAACGGTCAGGTTGGAAACCCGGCTTTGCCCGCCGGCCAGGTTTGGAAACAAACGGAAATAGATGTCGTCAAGCGCCACGGCTTCGGTATTGGTGTAAAGAACGGCTTCTTGACCCAGGATTGAGGTCAAATTGTCGCCGATTGACATACTTATGTGGTAAACGCTGGCTCTCGGCAGGCCATTGAGAATGGACCGTTCGGAGTCAAGTAGGCCGGCTTCAAAGAGCGAGCGGTCTTCCCAAGGTATTTCGAGTAGAGAAGCGGGCCGGTTTGGGGTTGGAGTCGAAGTTGGCGGGTTAGGGGTAGGCGTTGCGCTGGGGGAAGGTTCGAGCGTTGACGTCGGAGACGGCGGGAGTGTTGGCGAGGGGGGTGATGAGGATAAGATTGGCGTTGATGTAAGGGATGGGGCGGTAGGAATTGGTGTGGTGGTGAATGTAGGGCTTGGCGCAGCCGATGGGCCTGAATCAGCGCAGCCGGTCAGGAGAATAATCAGCCCAAGCAGAATGTAAAAAGGTGTGGTTTTATGCGACATCCGAGTTTTCTTGTATAAAAAAAAGGGTTGGAGCATCAAAGCTCTGTTGTGATCGGATTTGACAAAGCAAGCTTTGTCGCTCTTCCGGAAATACATTGGTAGGGCAAACTTAAGCTTGCCTTACCAATATTTCCTTTGTAAATGTCGAGGTTCGTTGTAATCGTTTTAACGACACGGTTAAGGGCTAAGCAGCGACCTCGAAAATTTCCCAGGCGGCGTTCTTGGGCAACAGCGACCAGATTTCGGCGGCGGGATGTCCCTGATAGCGAATCTTGAGTAGGGCAATTGGGAGTTTGTGGGTAAAGATAGCGATCGTACCACCTGGGTGCTGGGCCGCAATATCATCGATGGCAGTGAAAACGCGTTCCTGTAGCTGGGGTAAGGTTTCGCCGCCAGGCGGATAGTGCTGCCATGGATCGTTCTCCCAGCCGGTGATGGCGTCCGGCCAGCCGGTCCGGATATCGCCGATGAGGACGCCCTGCCATTCGCCTTGATGGATTTCGCGCAACCGCTCGTCCAAATGGATGGGTAACCCTAATTTATCGGCCAGAGCATCGGCGGTGAGTTTGGCGCGAGCCAGATCGCTGCTATAAATAGCGTCGAACTTGATGGCTGATAATGCTTCGGCGGTGGCTTGAGCCTGGCGGGCGCCGTTTTCGGTTAGAGGTGGATCGAGCTGCCCCTGGTAGCGTCCGACAACGTTCCAAGGCGTTTCACCATGTCGAATCAGGTAGAGGGTGGTCATACCAGTAACTCCTCCTCCACATCGCGATCCTCTGTCCATTCAAAATCGACTCCGCTCCAATTGGTGATGTTGTGGCGGGCGCGATATTCCGGAATGGTGATAATGGGCTGGCGGCGCTGATCGGAGATGGGGTGCTCTTCCAGCGAGTAACCATCCATTTCGTGACGGATAATTTTCATGGTGCGGTTGACCTCATGGAGCAGACTCACCTCCTGGCGTTGTTCCAAATGGTCGATAAAAACCTGGATAATGGCGAAGGCCATTCGGCTCAGAGCGCGAAGGGATTGGTTATGGTGAATTCGTTCGCGTAGATCAACCTGAGCGATAGCGCTGATGCCGTACTGCTCGACCAAGTTGAGCAACAGGCCGGTTTCAACGCCGTATCCCACATAAAAGGGCATGCGTTCCAGCGCCTGACGGCGGCCGGCATATTCGCCGGCCAGCGGCTGGATGATGCCCGACAACTCCGGATAGAATAGATTAAACATGGGGCGGGCCACCAATTCGGTTACCCGGCCGCCGCCGCCGGCTTGAAACGATTCACCCACTTTGAGCGGCCGGCGATAAAAGCCCTTGACGTACTGGACCGAACTGTGCCGGAGCAGCGGCCCCAGAATGCCGTACACAAAGCGGGGATGGATGTTAACAATGTCGGTATCGATCCAGGCGATCAGATCCCCCTTAAGTACATGTAGGCTTTTCCAGAGCGCCTCGCCCTTGCCCCGAACCGAGCCGTACTGGGGTAAGATTTCGCTGTGCTGGCGAACCGGAATGCCCAGCTCAAGCGCGGTCTCAACCGTGTAGTCGGTTGATCCGGAGTCGATCAGGACAATTTCGTCTAGCAGAGGCACCTTCTTCATCAACGTATCTTGCATGGTTTTGATGATTTTGCCGACTGTTTCTTCCTCATTTAAGGCCGGCAGGCCCAAACTGATGGTCAATTTTTGGGCCTCTTTAAGGGCCACCAGCCGTTCCAGTTCTTCAAATTCCTGGCTGCTGAAGGTGTTTTCGGCAAACCATTTGTCAACCACCACGGCCGTGGTGGTCGCCGGTAGAGGTTCGGGTTTGTTCCATTTACCCATCTCCACCAAAGGCGGTGGGCGATGGGTGCGGACGACCATCAACGGCCCGGCCGCCTTTTTATGAAGTTTACGAGGAATATGCCCGATAGCCAGCGCCCCTCGGCCGGGTGCGGCTTCCGAAGCGCCCATAATGACCAGATCGTGGTGCTTCATTTGCTCCAAAATGGCCGTCAGCGCATCAGCCGGAACGCGTAGTTCACGTTTGATTTGCGGATGGCCCTGGCTGATGCGGGCCATTTCCCGGTAGATTTGCTGGCTGCGGGGGCTGTGGTCGTCATCGGTAGCGTATAACATGGTAATCTCTGCCCCGGAGGCTTTGGCCAGAGATAAGGCTACTTCTAGCGTAAGAGGAGCCTCTTGGCTACCTCGCATCGGCATTAAGATATTTTTGAGCTGCGGAGGGGCTTCGCCGCTAACAACCACCACGTGACAGTCAAGATGACCAAGCAGGTTGTCTAAATTTATGGCGAATAGTTCTCGGTTCTCCGCCTGGCGCCAGGGTAGAACAACCAGATTGGCCTTCTCCTTGGCGACGATAGTAGCCAGGGCGCGCCAAGGCTCGTGCACAACCCGGATACGAGGTTTAACGTAGAGTGGACTGCTTTTGAAACGATCTTGAATCTGATCCAACGTAGCCCGGCTGGCCTGGGCTTTAATGGTTCCTGTTGTCAAGGACTCGCCTTCGGGGACTAAAACCATTCCAACCAGTACAACCCGGCCGTTTTGAGCGCGGGTTAAAGCTAGAGCCGTATTAACCAACCATTCGGCTTGCTGGTGGTCAAATATGGGTACAACTACCGTAAACCCACTCGTTCTGGCCATTTTTGGTTGGGGCGCTATCTCCTCATATTGTTTTTTCTTTTTTGCCATAATGCTCTCCTTCCTAAGTCACTGTTTTATTTATGATTATGAGTCAAGTTTGAAATGCCGGGTTCCAAGTAAACAAACCGGTATGTACGCTGCCTCCGAATAATCGGCTGCCTGACACCTCCTTTGTGTTGTGAGTTTTCTCGGAAGATGTAACCATCATTATTGTCCCACGTTTCACGTCCACACCGGTAGAGCGTAGAACGTGGGACGTGAAGTACTCGCCTCAAATTGACATTGGCCGAGAACTCACCGGTCGGGAATATTTAATCTTTGGGTTGAAATTGAACTCACCTCTGCGGTGAGTGGCTGATTGAGAACGTCATTGTTCGGAGGTAACAACGCTATCGGCGGCAACTTGGGACAACAGGGGTAGAATTTTGTGCTTCACAATGCCCTGCCAGGTAAAGTGGGTTCGCACACGGCGACGAAGTTGAAAAGCACGATCGGTTTGAAGCGTGGTGGTAATCGTAGCTGCAACTTCGGCAAATGGGGTGTCGAGCGGAAAAAGAGTAGCCTTAGCGGCGGCGCTTTCCCGAAACGGGGGCAGGTCGGTAGCAAAGATGGGGAGACGGGCCAGACCGGCTTCCAGAATGGGGATGCCAAACCCTTCCTGGCGGCTGGGAAACAGCATTGCATCGGCAATTTGATAAAAATTAGCCAACTCAGCATCATCAAGCAATAGTTGTTGATCTGCACCGTAAGCTTGGTAAACAAAATGAACCGCGTCGGTCAGATTGAGTTCCCGTTGGATTGATAACAGATTTTCCAGGTAAGCGGCATTGGTTGGGTTGTGCGGACCGGGCGGGCCGGTGATAATCAGCCGAGCGTCCCAACCGGCTGCCTGGCGGACAGCCGCCAGCCAGCGCAGCCCCAGTTCGATATTTTTGCGACGGGTGATGCGGGCCGGCAGTAGAAAAACGCAGTCGGCTTCTAAAAGCTGCCACTGTTCGATCAACC
Source organism: Anaerolineales bacterium (assembly GCA_020634855.1). Classification (GTDB taxonomy): domain Bacteria; phylum Chloroflexota; class Anaerolineae; order 4572-78; family J111; genus JAGRBY01. The sequence goes on along the minus strand of JACKAU010000006.1, from coordinate 134,588 downwards.
CGGCTACTTTCTGTCCACAGCGCCAGAAGTCGATTGGGTCCACGCCCGGCGAAACGACGGTGATCTGCTCAAGTGGTAAACCGTACAATCGGGCTAAATCGATCTGCTGGGCCTGAGAGACGGTTACATGGCGGACGCCCGGCCAGGGCTGTTTGAGAAGCGTCCACGGTTCGCTAGGATGTAGTTCGTCCTGGTACTGCGGTCGTAGCCAGGCAAAATCGTGGTGCCAGGCCACCCAGGGTGGCCCTTGCTTGGTTTGGGTCAAACGGTAGACTGCCGTTGTCAGTAGTTGGTTCTTATGCAGGGTAAAAAAGTTATGGCCGATGATAACATCGCAGTCGCCCAAATGATTGAGCAAGGCCGTTTGGGTTTGGCCGACCAATTCCTCGAAATCAGCCGGAATATTACCGGCCGCCAGAGCCGTATTGATCCGGTTAATGATTTCACCCCCCGACCCGGCCAGCGGTTCATCTTTATAAGTTACCCCCGGCTGGACCGAATCGCCCCGGCCGGCCACAACGGTAACCTGATGCCCTAAAGCAGTCAAAATGCGTGCGTGATGAAAAATGGTCAGTTCTACCCCCCCCACCACCGGCGGAGCGGCGTAGTGAACTATTCCGATATGCATAACGCCCTCATGAAAAACTTTTGATAATTTCGCCTAATTTTTTCTCCAAGACCTCTAAAGAGAAATATTCCTGAGCTAAAGCATAATTTTTGGTCGTCATTTCCTTGACAACGTCCGGCGCATGGAGTAACTCTTTGCTCTTATCAACGGCCTGCTCATCGACAAACCCATCGAGTTCAATGAATTCAAAACCCAGTGGACCGATATCGGCATTGTAAACCGGATAGCGATTGACCACGGTTAAGCGGTGGAAGTAAATCGACTCCAGCAGTGCGTTGCCGAAGCCTTCATATATACTGGGATAGGTGACCAAGTCGGCGTGGGGATAAGCGTCCCACAACGAATAGATTTTGTGACCTTGGGATTTAGCGCGTTCCGTGCCAATCAGGTGATCAATAAGTTTGAGATCGACTTTCATCACGCCGGCTTCCCGTTTAAGCCAGCGCCAATATTCTACGCCTTCATCGGTGGCTCGGTGGGTGATGTAGAGATGTTTATTGGGCATATCCAGGCGGTGAACCAGTTCGATAGCCAGTTCGATGCCCTTGCGCTGGATGACGCGGGTGGGCTGGAGAATAAACAGGTCGTCAGCACTCAAGCCCAGCGCCTCGCGAAAATCGCGGGAGTAATCATCCATCGGGGGCGGCGGGGTGGCAAAGTCATGCACGTTGGGGATGACCAGTGAATCGATACCGCGCCGATCTTTAAGACGGTTCTGGGCGATGCTGTTGATGGTTACGTGTTGGATGCTGGGTAGTTTGGCCGGGAAGGCTGTATCGAGCAAATCTAAGATGGCGTTGCTTTGATAGCGCTGCCGCTCCCAGAAGAAATCATGGTGATGAGCAATGGTATTAAGGCCCAGTTCGGCAATGAGGCCGGTTAGGGTAATGCCCAGAGGTAAATTCATAGGAATGGTCAAGGCATTTTCCACAATAATCAGATCAAGGTGATTGGATCGAACAAAATTTCGCAAAGGCGCTCGAATCTCATCGGCTGTTTCATAAATATCATCGACCAATTTAGCCGCATCGGCTCGGGAGCGACCTTCGCCAAACGCTCGCTGGCCAAAACCTAAGATGGATTGGTGATCAAAGTGAAGTTGCGGGATGAGGGTTCCGCCGGCCGCATATCCACCTAACTCACCGGCGCAGTAATACATTTCATGGCCCATTCGCTTTAAAACAGTAGCCCACTTTTCAACTTCCAGGGACACGCCGTCTGTACCGTTCAATCGTGTAGAAATAACACCAACTCTCATTTTATCGATCCTTTCGTAAGATTTTGTAGCTATATGCACTATACTAAAAATTTAACTTCTGACAATTTTGATAAAATTCGCCTAACAGCGGATTAATGAGGAGCGGAAAACAGCCGGGTTAAACCGAGGGTTTTTGACGTGATAAATCGGCTAGATTACACTTGAGGAGGCTAGCAATAACGCTTCATTTTGGGTCAAACAGAGCTAACTGCGTATTCAGTACCCCCTCGTGTTCGAGAAGCCAGGCTTTACGCCACAATCCGCCGCCGTAACCGGTTAGTTTGCCGTTGCTGCCAATCACGCGATGGCAAGGAATGATGATGCTAATTCTGTTTTGGCCGTTGGCCGCACCGATAGCCCGCACCGCTTTGGTGTTGCCGACCAGGCGGGCGATGTCAAGATAAGAGGCTGTTTGCCCGTAAGGAATATTTAGCAACTGCTGCCACACCGATTTCTGAAAAGATGTCCCATCCGGATCGAGTTTAAGGGAAAAATCTGTCCGGTGGCCCTTGAAATACTCTTCCAGTTGCTCTCGGCATATTTTTAGAATCTTTGGCTCGTAACTTTGGTCAATTAGCTCGATTTCGGCTTTATCGTCGATGAAGTTAAGCGATTTGATGGCTTCGTCGGTGCTGACAATCTCAATCAAGCCAATCTCTGACTGATAATAGGCTTTGAATTCTACGGTCATGGCCCCTCTTATCGATTCAATGCAAGCCTGAAATAAATTTTAAGCTCATTTGGCCTAATATTTGCGTAAATTTAAGGTAAATTTTTGTAAAACCGTATCTATGTCTTAGTTGCTATCAGCGTTCGATGTTATATAATAGCCTCATAGGGGTTATCGCCCATTGATGTAGACGTAACAGTTTAGGTAACTGGCATTTAATCGCAGTAATTATAGCGTTGTGGACCATTCAGCAATCTCCATTTAAGCGAAAATGCCAGTCACCTTGTCTCAAAAGATACGATGTAGACACTTTACATCAATCAATTGTGTAAGGCAAAGGAGTGGAATAATGAATGAGACCATTAAGAAGCAGATCCAAGACCATCTCAATTTTATTTATGGTTCTGAAACGGCCAAATCGGTAGCGGATAGGCTGATTAAACAATTGACCAACTTCAGCCGCCAAGAGCCTGACCTGGCCCAGCCGAGCAACCCCAACGACCGGGTGACCGAGGCCGATTCAATTCTGATCACCTATGGCGACCAAATTCAGGAGCCGGGCAAACCACCACTGCGCAGCCTGGCCGAAGTGTTAGAGGCCCACCTGAAGGGCGCAATCAGCAGTGTTCACATCTTACCTTTTTATCCTTACTCCTCCGATGACGGTTTCTCAGTAATGGATTATAAGGCGATCAACCCCGGCTGGGGCGATTGGCAGGATGTGGCGCTGCTGGGTCAAAATTTCCGGCTAATGTTCGATGCGGTCATTAATCACGTCTCGGCTCAGGGTGTCTGGTTTGAGAAGTTTCTCAACGGTGATCCGAAATACGCTGATTATTTTATTGTGGTTGATCCCAGCACCGATCTCAGCAGCGTGACGCGACCGCGAACCACGCCTTTGCTAACGCCTTTTGAAACCGCGACCGGCGTTAAGCACGTCTGGACAACCTTCAGCGCCGATCAGGTGGATATCAACTACGAAAATCCGGATGTGTTGCTGGCCATCATCGATGTGCTGCTGTTCTATGTGTCGCAGGGGGCCGAGTTTATCCGGCTGGATGCTATCGCTTACATGTGGAAGGAAATCGGTTCGAGCTGTATCCATTTGCCCCAGGTCCACCGCATTATTCAGCTATTTCGTACCGTTTTGGACGGCGTCGCGCCCAATGTCATGCTCATCACCGAGACCAATGTGCCTCACCCGGAGAATATCTCGTATTTTGGCAATGGGGAAAACGAAGCGCAAATGGTCTACAACTTCTCGCTGCCGCCGCTCATTTTGCACACCTTCCAGACTGGCGACGCCACAGTGATGCAAAAGTGGGCTGAAAACCTGGAAGACCTTCCTGATACAGCCACATTCTTTAATTTTATTGCCTCCCATGATGGCATTGGTGTGCGGCCGGTCGAAGGGTTGCTGACCACACCTGAAGTTCAAGCGCTAGGCGATAAAACGCTGGCGCATGGCGGGCGCGTCAGTTACAAGACCAATTCCGACGGCAGCCAAAGTCCTTACGAGTTAAATATAACCTTGTTCGACGCGTTGTCTGACCCCAACAGCGATGAGCCGGTCGAACGGCAAATCAACCGCTTTATTGCCTCGCAAGCGATTATGTTGGCGTTGGCCGGGGTGCCGGGAATTTATGTTCATAGCCTCTTTGGCTCGTCCAACGATTATGCGGGCATGGCCGAAACCGGCCGCGCCCGAACCATAAACCGTCAAAAATGGCTGCGCGGCGAACTCGAGGCGGTCCTGGCTAACCCGGCGTCTCGCTCGTACCAGGTCTTCCAGCGTTATGTGCAGCTACTCAAAACCAGAGCGTCCAGCCCGTCTTTTCACCCTAACGGCAGCCAGCAAATCATCAACGGCAATCCGGCCTTCTTTAACCTCATGCGCACCTCGCTCGATGGTCAGGAACGGGTTTTGTGCCTCCACAACGTCACCGATCACGCCCAGTACCTGGAGGTCGATCTCTCTCATTTGCTGCAATCTGACAGCGCGAGCGATCTGTTCACGGGTAGAATGGTTATCTTGGAGGGGGGCGTTTTGCGGATGACCATTGAGCCTTACGGCGTCAGGTGGCTGGCGGCTTAATTAAGGTGACAAAATAACTCCGTAGCCACCCGCCTTATGGCTGCTGACGGCCGACCGCCGACCGCCGCAAATTATCTACAGAAGTCTTCTTCTTGGTGGTCAGCGGTCGCCGGTCGGCGGTCGAGGGGACTAGCCTTCCTCATCACCCACCTGTACCCAAAAAACGTGAACCTGGTGGGCGGCGACATCGGTCACGTAGAGGCGCCGGGTGTTGGCATCGTAATAAATGCCGACCGGGGCTAAAAAGCGCATTTGATCAATCGATTGCCACTGGTCGAGCAAGGCGCCGTCCGGATCATAGCGTTGTAACGTCCCGCTGTCCGCTTGAGTGACAAAGAGGGAGTCGTCGGGAGCAAAGGCCAGGTGAGGCCCATTTAAGGCCAGTGACGGCGGAATGGTCCATTGGTTGAGCGGCTGCCCGGCGCCGTCCAACCGCTGGATGCGATCATTCTCGGCCTCGGCCACAAAATAGGTACCCTGCCCGTCGCGTAGAACGTCAGTTGGCTCGTTAAACTGACCTGGAGCCGTCCCCACGGTGCCGGTGCTGCCGGTCAGATTGCCGTCCGGGTCGAAAAATTTAATCTGACCCGTGCCGGTATCGGCCACGGCCAGGCTGTCGTCATCGAACACAGTCAAGCCTCTAGGATGGAAGAACCGCGCCTCCGGCCCGCCGAAACGCTCAATGAAGTTCCCCTGCGAGTCGTAACGGTACACCCACTGTAACGTCGAGTCCAAAACGAGAATTTCATCTTCGCTGTTGGTTGCCACGGCCAGCGGCTCTTCAAAGGGATCGTCATCGCCGGTCAGGGTAGCCAGGTAGTTGTATTGCTGATCAAAAATCTGTACTTGGCGGTTGCCAGTATCGGCCACGACCAGCCGACCGTCAGAGAGGACAGCCACATCTCTGGGGTCCAGAAATTGGCCAGGTTCACGGCCGGGCGTACCCAATGAAAACAAGTGTTGCAGCCGGATCGGTTGCGTTTCGATTACCTCGGTTACAGGGGCGGTCGGCTCCGGATATTTGCCCATCGGCGGCCACAGATAATCGGTGGGGATGGCTTGGATGGAGCCATTGGGCGTAATCCAGCTCAGATGAATGCGCGACCGATCCACCGTATCGCGATAGCGGATGAGCAGGCTGTGCAGCCCGGCGTCCAGCGAAATGGGCGCTTCAGTGTATTCATCCGGGCCGGTAGTAGTCAGCAGCGACTGCCCATCGATGAATAGCTCACCTTCCTGCACGGCCCGTAGCCCTAACCGGTACAAGCCGCTCTGCGGCGCAACCAGCGCCCCTTCCCATTCAACCGAATAGGGACGCTTCAGCGGAATGAGGTGGAAGTAAGTATCCAAAAAAGGATCGATCCGCTGTAAGGCCGGCGGTCCTTCCCAGTCGGGATTGGGGTAAAAAGAGCCGCGTAGTCCGTGGTTGGTGACCGGATTGGTGTAGAGCGCCCAAGCCGGAATCAGGCTCTCATCAGCCTGTCGGGGGGGGCGCCAGTAAAGCGCCACCGGCCCCTGGCCGGCCTCGGCCCGCACCCGGATTTGATGATTGCCTTCCGCCAGTAGCAGATCCTCGATTGTTTCAGTTGTTCCTTCGATGACGGGCGTTCCGTCGATTTCTAACAGGCCGCCGGCCGGCGTCACCAGCCGCAAATCGTATGGGCCGTATTCCGGCGCGTAGAGAATGCCGTTCCACTCGGCGTAAAAATCACGTTCGGCCGGGCTGTCTTGCGGCCAGGTAGCGTTGATATTAAAGGCGCGGCTCGAGGCCAGCGGGCCGGTGAAGAATTGGGTTTCGGGAGCGGCGGTGGTTGACCAGTACCGCAAATCCAAGCCGCGAATGCTCATCAAATCATTGGGTTGAAGGCCGACAAAATAGACGCTGGGCGGGCTCTCTTCGCTGTCCGGTAGAACACGCGGGCCAAAAAAGGTCTCAAAGTCGGCGTTCGGATACAGTTTTTTGGCGTTGTTGAAGACCCAAACATCGTCGGGATGCAAAAACATCGCGACCGGACGACCCGATGCGTCGCGAACCGGTAGGGCGTCAGGCAGCGATAGATGCTGCTGCTGGGTGATTTCGGGCGCTAAAAACTGAGTTGTGGGGTGGTTGGTTAGAAAAGGGGATAAAATGTAGGTGTAATCCGGGCCTAGCCGGGCCATTTGCCGGCCGGTGATGGTTTCCGGGGCGGAAAATGCGTTCCACGAGGCGAAATCGTTAGCCTGACGGACAAAGTAGGTGTGCGCGTTGAGGAGGTAGATGGCTACAGCCGCCGCCACGGCCGGCCCTAAGACCCAAATTTTGGGCAGCGGCTGCAAGACGGTTTCGGCCTCGCGGCCCAAAGCCGCTACGGCCAGCGTGACAAAGTAAAAAACAGCGGGCATGACCGCAATCGAGCGCAGCGATTGCGGCGCTTCGAAATCGACGCTGAAAATGCCGCCGATGAGCGCCACGGGCAACAAGATGAGAAAGAAGGTATTGGCCGGCTGAAACGGTCGAGCCAGCGCCAATGCCAATCCTAGAATCAAGAGAATACCCATGATCGGGTCGAGCATCGGAGCGCCAGGCAGGTTGTGTCGCCCGTTTTTGTCGCCCTCAAAATTAAACATCAGTAGGTGCTTCTGGGTACTCTCCCACAGCGCCTTTGACAGATCAGCCTGATCACGTTTGGTAAGAATAGAGATTTGCTGAGTACGATACCAGAAGGCGTCGGGGTTATCGAGGGCAAATTGGACCACCGGCATGAACACCAGCCAGGCGGTTAGAATTAACAAAGCAGCAGCCATAAGGTAGCGCTGCCAGCCGCCCTGGCGCATGGCGGTTAGGACCGGCGAGGTCCAACGCAGCGCCATAACCCCCACAAACAACGCCAAAGCCAAAATGAAAAGTCGAAAAGCGGTGTAAAACGTCAGGCCGAAACCTAAGGCCAGGCCGGCCCAGAGCGCATCGCGCAGGTAACCTCGTTTGAGCAGCCGGGTCAAAAAGAACAGCGTCAGGAACTCAAAAAAAGGCGTATCGATGCCGGTCATCGCGATTCGGCTAAAGTTGACGTGCCAACGGGCGACCGCCACAAAAAAGGCCAAAGCCAGCCCAAAGCGCGGTCCATGCAGCTCTCGGCCAAAAAGATAAGCGGCCAGAACGCCCCCTAACCCAAACAGCACACTGACGGCCCGCAGCGCATAGATCGAGTCGCCGAGCCAGCGTAAGGCCACCGCATAGACGGCTAAAAAATGACCGGTGACATTGATCAGTTGGTAAAACACCGGGCGATAACCCGGGTCGGCCAGCATGTGTCGAGCGGCCAGGCCGGCTTCGGCCTCATCGAACCAGATGCCGAAAGGCTGCTGGGTGAAATTGAACAAGCGCATAAAAAGGGCCAGGCCAAAAACGACAACCAGGCCGATGACAATCTGCCGGTTGGGGAAAAGTCGTTTTAACTCCGGGCGGAAAGGCAAGGCCGGGGTTAGCCAGATTATGCCGGCCACCAGCAGCCCTAAACTGGTCAAATAGAGCCACCAAGCCAAATGCTGGCGCTCATCTTGGCCAAAATAGGTGTAGCTGAGGAAAGAGATGACCACCGCGGCCCCAATCAATCCCAGGCCAATGGTATTCAACCGGCCTTTGGTCACAGCTAACGTGTTAGCCAGGTGAGGATTGGCTAGGGCGAATTTAAAGTTGGGGTAGGATTGGTGAATAAGCGCTCGCACAAAAAGGACAGCAGCCACCAGGTACAGCAGCAGCCCGTCCCATAGCGAGTGTTGAGCGAAAGCCATTTGCCCTAGCGCCGCAATCGCGACGGCAACCAGGGCCAGGGCCAGTCGATTTAAAGTTCGTCGGGGTCGTCGTTGATTAATTGGTATCGGCTCATTAGCCGTTGTCTCTAAGCCGGTCGTAGCCACGGGCATAATCGCAATTGAAAAAAGTAAAAATTAACCGATAGCACTGACTTCGGTCTTATATCTTCTATGTTTGATTATATACGCAAACGAAGCAAGTCAGAAATAGTAACATGTACTGTTTTTCTGCGGTCAAGCGAGTTAAATTTTTCTTTAACCTAACTAATTTTTAAGGTTACTCTTACTGTGTTCTTCTTAATTCGCTATAGACTGTACCAATGTCAATGTGGGGGGAATAACAATGCAAAGACCGAAATCATGGCAAACTCAGACTTCAGCCAAATCAAATTCATCTGATAATGAAGAAAAGTCATATCGCCCTCTATTTATTTGGGCAGCTGTTTACATGGTGTTGATGCTGGCGTTATTTATTGGAGTCATTGCGTATGTTACAAATCTATAAAAGCAAAAGTCAGCAGATAAAGGCAATTTTGGATATGACTTCATTTGCTGACTTGTGACCTTGGTATGGTTATAACCGCTACCTGGTTCTATTCGCCGGTTAACATCTCGATTGGGAACCACTCGGCTTCGGGGGTAACCGTTTCTTCCGGTTCAGGGCCGGTGTCTTGCCAGGTCGGCTCGTTTTCCAGGGTTATCAGCGGTTTGACGCTCATATCGCGATCGCACTCAATCTGGCAAGACAGCCTCACTTGGCCGAACAGATTCCGGTTCGTTAGTCGCTCATACTCCGCTTTGGTCATGACATCCGGTTCGCCCGCCTCAAACTCGACCCGGCAGGTGGTACACCGGGCATTCCCGCCGCACCGATGGCCAATATTGACCCCATTGCGCTCAATAGCCAGTACCAGACGTTCTCCGGCAGTAACCTCGAATGTTTCCCCATTAATTGTTAAGTTAGGCATTTTTTCTCCTGATACTAATAGTGATAAATTTTGTGAATTTTTCCGATTAAGGGGCAAGTTCCCACCAGTGCCTGTAAATATCGGCTAGTTTCTCTAACTCTGAAATTTCAACCCACTCCTCGGCCCCGTGGGCCTGGTCAATCGATCCGGGGCCAAGCACTACGCACTCATAAGGGCGGCCGCTGTGCGCCCAGGCATTAGTCGCATAGGGCGCGATGGTTGGCTCAAATCCCGACCACTCGGCCAATTGGCGCAGCCAGACGGTATCGGGCGACTGGTAGAATGGCTCGATACTGCCGGGAATCGTCATCGAGACCGGCAGCGGACAGCTTCGTTCGGCCAGCGCTTGAATTCGAGCCGTGATTTCAGCCACATCGTCACCCGGCACCGAGCGCCAGCCGGCGTAAATTTTACAAGAGTCAGGCACTACATTGGAACCGGTGCCGCCCTGGATAATGGTTACTGTCATGGTTGATGTCCCCAATTCCGGGTGAGGCGGCAGGGCTTGGATGCGTTGATCTTCGGCCTCTAAAGCCAGCACTAGATGAGCCGCCGCCGTGACGGCGTTTTGGCCTAACTGGGGCGTCGAGGAGTGACTGGCCCGGCCGGTTACCGTAAATTCAAAGCGGATACCCCCTTTATGTCCATAGACCGGGCAGCACAGTGTGGGTTCAGCGATGATTAATTGATGGAGTGGGATCTGCTGCCGGTGGATCCAGCGGGCAAAGATAGGCGCGCTTTGCGCCCCGTTTTCTTCATCGACGGTGGCAGCGATGAGCAAATTAGACCGAGGCGTGACCCCCTGTTGGTGCATCGATTCCAACAACGCCAATATGACGCCCAATGAGGCTTTGGTATCCACCGCACCGCGGCCGTAGACTCGGCCATCGGCGATGCGGCCGCTAAAGCGGTCGTCGTTCATCTGCTCGACGCCGACGGTATCGATATGAACATCAACGGCAATCCAACGGTCGGTTTGGCCGCGCCAGAGGCCGTACACGTTAGACCGGCCGGGATGCACTTCTTCGGTGTGGATTTCTGCCCCGAACTGGGTAAACCATTCGATCAAGCGCGTGGCCAGGCTGCCTTCGCCGGGCGGGCCGGAGTGAGGGCCGGCTTGCGTCGGGTTGACACTGGGAATCTGGACTAATTGGCTGAGCCATTCAGCGCATCGATTGGGGGTATTCATGAAGTCTCCAAGGTGACGCAGGATATCTTTTAGTGTAATAACCTCATCGAAAAAGTCAAAATGTTACTGGCCTCGCTTGACATGGCCTGGCGGCAACATTAAAATTCCGGTTCTATGATATCAACCACACCGGCCCCGCTTGTTTCTGTTCGCAATATCCGTAAGACCTTTGGCCCCAAAGAGGCGGTAACCGACGTTAGCTTCGAGGTTTTACCCGGCGAAGTTTTTGGTTTATTAGGGCCAAATGGCGCCGGCAAAACGACCACCATCCGCATGATCCTTGACATTTTCAAACCGGATTCGGGCGTCGTTGAGGTGCTGGGCGGCTCGATGAGCCAGGCTCGGAAGGATCGGGTTGGCTACATGCCCGAAGAGCGTGGACTCTACCCCCACATGCGGGTGCTGGATTGTTTGGTCTACCTGGGCAAGCTTAAAGGCTTAACCGGTTCAGAGGCGCGACGCCGAGCCGAGGCCTTCCTGGAACGGTTGGAACTGGCCGACCAGCATCGCCAGAAGATCGAAACGCTCAGCCGAGGGATGACCCAGAAAGTGCAGGTTATCGCCGCTGTGCTACATCAGCCTGACCTGCTGATCATCGATGAACCCTTTGCCAATCTTGATCCGGTCAACGCCCAACTGGTGCGTGACATCATTTTGGAACTGCGCGATCAAGGCAAAGCGGTGATTATGACCAGCCACCAACTGAACCTGGTCGAAGCTCTGTGCGACCGCATTGTGCTGATCCATCACGGCCGGGTGGTGCTGCAAGGTCCGGTGGCGGAGGTTCGCCGCCGTTTTGCCCGCAATATTCTACACCTCAGCGGCAGCGGCCGGCTCGATTCGCTGCCGGGCGTGGCCCATATCGAGCGCCGGACCGCCGGCGATTGGTATCTAACGCTCCTCCCTGACGCCGACCCCCAAACCATTCTCCGCACCATCGTCAGCAACGACCACTTCACGCTCGATAAATTTGACGTGGCTTTACCGTCACTGGATGAGATTTTTGTGCAGATTGTGCGTGAGCAGTCCGGATCGGCCCCCCTATCGGCCTCGACTAACACGCACGGCCTCGATCACAACCCGCTGCCCACCATCCGCCCCACCTAAAAAGCGCCGTTCATCGATACCGACTTGGTTTGGTCCAATCTTTTTAATAGGTCGGGGTTTGGGATATAATGCTTCATAAGCAATCATAATCACTCTTTAGCACCGTTTTGTTGCAAGACAGTCTTAGTATTTCCATTTTTTTGAATTCGAGAGCGACCACGTGACCGATCTATTAGAAATTTATCTACTGGGTGGCCTAACCATAAAAAAGAATGGCGAGCCGGTTGAGGGTCTGGTTTCCCGTAAGGCTGAGGCGCTGCTGGCCTATTTGGTCTGCACCGGACGCCCTCAGTCGCGTGAGACCCTGGGCGACATGTTTTGGGACGATCGATCACAAACGAAGGCTTTGGGCAACCTGCGGGTCATTCTGACCAGTTTGCGGCAGCACCTGGGCGACTATTTGGATATCAACCGCCAGACGGTGACGTTCAACTTGGCGAGCAACTACCGGCTCGATGTGACGGAACTGTCCCAAACCATGGCAGGGATCAAACAGGCCGAGAGCGACGCGGAACCGTTGCCGATAGCGACCGTCACCCGGCTTGAAAAAGTGGTCGATCTTTATCACGGCGATTTTCTGGCCGGTTTCAATTTGCGCGACTCCCAGCGATTTGAGGAGTGGGCGCGTTTCGAGCGAGAACGATTGCAGCAGTTTGCTATTGATGCGCTAAAATTATTGGTAGCATCTTATTTACGATCCGGTAATTATCATACTGGATTGAGATATGCTGCCCGGCTGATCGAGCTGGACTCCTTTAGTGAGGCCGCGCATCGCCAATTGATGCTTTTACTGATTCGCACCGGCCAGCGCAACGCGGCCTTGCGGCAGTATGAAAGCTGTCGTCAAATTTTAGCCGATGAGTTGGGTGTCGAACCGATGGATGAAACCACGCGCCTCTACCGGCGTATCCGCTCGATCTCAACCGTGGGCGCGCACAACCTGCCGCCGCAGAATACCCCTTTTGTCGGCCGCACGGCCGAATTGATGCTGCTGGGCGACTATTTAACCCATCCCGATATTCGGGTCGTATCGTTGGTTGGCCCCGGCGGCATCGGCAAGACTCGCCTGGGGGTGCAAGTTGCCCTCGAAAACCGGACGGTTTTTCTCAACGGCGTCTGCTTTGTCCCCCTAGCTTCGATCCAATCCCCCGATTTTCTGGTGCCGGCTATGGTTGAGGCGCTCCAAATTGCCGTGACCAACACTGAGCGGCCCAAAACTCAACTGTTGGACCATCTTCGCAATCGAGAACTGCTGCTGTTTCTGGATAATTTTGAACATTTAGTTGACGGCGGCGTCGATCTGCTGGTTGATATCCTTCAGGCTGCGCCGGAAGTCAAGCTGCTGGTCACCACTAGAGAACGGCTAAATTTGTTGGGGGAACGGGTATTTGAAGTGGGCGGCTTGCCTATTCCGCAAGAGCAAAATAATGATGTTCTGACCCATAGCGCAGTCCAACTATTTCTGCAAAGCGCTCGCAGTACCCGAGCCGGCTTTGAGCCGGATGAGACGGATTTGGCTGAGATTGCTCGGATTTGTCGCTTGGTGGAAGGGCTGCCCTTGGCTATTGAACTGGCGGCGGCCTGGGTTCACGTTCTTTCCTGTCGGGAGATTACTATTGAAATTGAGCGGAATCTGGGCGCTCTCAGCGCTCCGACCCGCAATATTCCGCAACGCCATCGTAGCTTACGGGCAGTGTGTGATTATTCTTGGGGACTCTTGGCCGATGATGAACGCCGGGCTTTTCTGAAGTTTGGCGTCTTTGTCGGTAAATTTGATCGCGAGGCGGCCCAGCGGGTAACAGGCGTGTCGCTGCTGACGCTGTCAGCGTTGGTCGATAAGTCACTTTTGCGTAAAACGTCAACCGATCTGTACGACATCCATGAATTGCTCAGACAGTATGCCTCTAGAAAGCTGGCGGAAGAGCCGGCTGAGTTGGAGGCCGCCCTCGACCGGCACGCCGGTTATTATGCCGCGCTGGCCGGCCGTCACAGCGCCCCGTTAGATCGGATCCAAAAACCGGGCGGTCTGGCTGCTATCGAAACGGCTCTCGATAACATCTTGGCGGCCTGGCAGTGGAGTTTGGTTCGGGGTCGGTATCAAGATTTGAACGCTATGCTGGATGGACTATTCCGGTTCTATCAACTCTATGGCCGCATCTGGGACGGGGCCGACCTGTTTGAGCGGGCGATCATCGATCTAAAATTACAGAGTACCGGACTGGAAACGGATCAGTCCAAGGAGTTGCCCCGCTTGCTCGGATCGCTCTTCATTCGGAAAGGGCTATTGTTATACCGGCTGGACCATCTTGATCAGGCCCAAGCGCAGTTCCGCCAGGCCTTAGAGCTTTGTGAGTCAATCGACGACCGGCTGGGCCAGGTCTATGCTTTGACTAATTTAGGCGTTCTAGCGCTAACTAATCAAAATAATGAGGGGGCGGGTGAATATTTTTACCGCGCCCTGCGTTATGCCCACCCGTTACAAATGGCCAATGTGACGATGTTTTTAGTTGATAAGCTGTCTTTGCTGCTTCAAACGCAGGGTGATGAAGAACATGCCTATGCTTTGGCCGTCTACGTGGCTGAGTACCCTCAGGTGATTTGGCCCGACCCGGCCTTTATTACCGATCAAGCTGGCCCGGATTCTTCTTACGATGTGCGCGACTGCGCCGGACAACGCCGGCTGGAATTGCAGGCGCGGCTTTCTCCCGAAATTTCATCCGCCGCCGAAAAGCGGTATAAAACCTGGGAACTGGCCGAAATGATCGCGGCTGTTCTTCGCCTTGATCCTCAGCAACCCCTCAATACCTCCTTGTAGGGTCATCATTTACCTTTAATCAAATCATGTTATTCTACCAGTACGAACTATTTAGGTGGTCGGTGCGATGATTTTCATCGCGATCTTGGGGTTATCCATCCGTTGGGTTGACTGAATACGCTCACCTTACCAACGGGGGATTGCCAATTCCGCCAATAGGCAGTAAGCTTTATAGACTGAGGAGTTACAGGCAAAGCTGTCTTGTTGGGAGGATTTTAAGGTGCGCCTTAAATCGACTAGTTTACCTTGTATCTAACCCTCGGGAGGTTGATTATGACTTGGGGAAAAGTAATTGATGTTCGGCGGGCGTTGGCCCTTTATTTTGTCTTGGCGTTTGCCATTATCCTGGGATTGGTGTTGTGCCTCACCGTCTTGGCCAATGTTCAAATTATATCGACCAATTCAGACAGTCTGCCCTCGCCGCTGTCGCTGCTCAGCTACCTAATTTAATTCCAAATGATGACCTCTCAGCCGGATAGATGCGTATAATCACCATTTTTTGGCGCGAATATTGGGCTAACATTACCCGGCGCAGTTACCTAATTTTTACATTCGGTTTTCCCCTATTGATGATCGCCCTGCCGGTGGTAGGTGGTATTGCGCTGGCGTTGATCCTCCAAACCCTCCTTCCTCCCACCGATCCTCGCCCCATTGGTATCATCGATCAGGCCGCCCTGCTGTCACCCGCAACCAGCCCCAACGACCCGGTCGAAACGATTTTTTTCGACAATACCGCCGCCGCCGATCAATCTCTGGCAGATGGTGATATCCAGGCCTACTATCATATCTCGCCCGATTACTGGAAGTCGGGGCAGGTGATCGTGACCTATCAGACAGCACCCACCCCCTTTATCGACACGATGGTCACGACCTGGCTTGCCGCTGAAGTTAGAGCCAAAATCCCCCCTAACATCTTAGCTCGCGTTGACACCGGCCCAACTATCACTCATCAGGGCCTAACCGGTGAGAGCGCCGCTTTCGCCGAAAATAATCTTCTTGAGTCCATCATTGTTGTAGTGATCATCTATTTTGTGCGACTGGCCGGTTCGTTTACGGCCAGCTATATGTTCGATAGTATTGCCAACGAGTCGCAAGACCGTACACTGGAGATTCTCATCACCACTGTGACGCCGTTGCAGCTCGTCGCCGGTAAGTTTTTGGGGCTGCTGGCGGTGGGGCTGACACAGCTTGGTATGTGGGCGGGGGCGCTGCTTATGTTGGCGCTGGGAGCCGGTTACTTTTTGGGTGTAAACTTGCTTAGTTATGTGTTGAGCTGGGAGCATCTAGGTCTGATGATTAGCGCCTTAGCCGCTACTTATGTGCTAGACCAAATTCTGGCAGCCGGGCTGGGCCTGAAACGCATCAGCAGCGGTTCAGGTCATCTGCTCTTTAATTCGGTGAATATGCTGATGACCGTTATTTTGCTATATGCCTTCTATTTTTTGCCGCGCAATCCTGATACCTTATTGGCCGTGGCAGCCAGTCTGTTCCCGTTCACCTCGGCGGTGGTTCTCCTGATCCGAATGGTGACCAGTGAGGTTCCCGTTTGGCAAGTGGTTCTTAGCCAGCTTTTGTTGTGGGGGACGGTTATCGGCGGTATATTTTGGCTGCGCCGATTACTGGAAGCGAACCTGGTCGCCCACGCCGAGCCGATGACCTGGCCGGTGTTGTTCAAAAACGGCGCGTCTAGCCTTAAGCGGTTGGCCGTTAGAGCGAAATAATTATGCGGAAACTGTTTACTGTGGCTCGTGAAGAAATTAGCTTTCATCTCCGGCAGTGGACCTTCTATGTAAGTTTGCTGACCATACCCCTCTTATTTGCGGCGGTGGGCGCGCTGCCCCGTTTGCGGAGCGCCGCCCACCAAGCCCCGCTGCCGTCAGTAGAAACCGTCTTCGATCTAAGCTCCGAAGAATTGAAGTCGCCGGTTGGCATCGTCGATCAGGCCGATCTAATCCGGGATTTTGCGCAATTCCAACCGTACACTACCGAACTCGCGGCCGCTGAAGCATTGCGTCGAGGCGACATCGACAGCTACTACGTTATCGCCGCCGGATATCTCGAGACCGGACAAATGGTGCAGTACAGTCAAAATCCGCAACTGCTCTCAGACAGCGATGCCGCCGTCCGCGCCTTGCTGCGCGATAACTTACTGACCTCCCTAAACAATTCCGGTTTGAAGGCCCGTTTCGAGACCCCGGTTGAACTGGTCAGACAGGGCCCGCCGCCGCCGCTGCTGCGATTTGCCCCGGCGGACTTAGATCTGAACCGGCTGATCGCAGCGGGTCTGGTGGCCGGGTTGTTTGTTTATCTGCTCGGCACGGGCGGCCATCTCTTGCTTAGGGCTTTGCAGCGAGAGGTCAAAGCCCACGTTTTGGAAGTGATTGTGGTTAGCACCACGCCGGCGCAGTTTATCGGCGGTAAACTGCTGGGTTTGTTAGCGTTAATCTTACTGCAAGCCGGCTTGGCGCTCATAGCCGGAATGCTGGTCTACGGCCAAAATCCGGACGGCTCGGGGCCGGCAGCGCTGCCGTTGCAAGCTTTGGTCTTGAGCGTACCCTACTTGCTGTTGGGCTTTTTGGCGTATTGCGCGCTGCTGATAGGGATTGCTGTTTTATGGCCGACGCTTCAGGAAAGCGCCCTATTGTTGGGCGCATTTCGACTATTGGCGCTGCTGCCGTTGGTCGGCGCTCTCTTTATTTTACCCGATCCCAACAGCTTGATTTCGATCACGTTAACCTTATTCCCCCTGACCTCGCACCTGCTGATGCCGTTTCGATTATTGCTAGGCCCTGTACCAATGTGGCAGTGGGCCGTGGGGTTGATTGTTTTGGCCGTCTGGACGGGTGTTAACCTGTGGCTGAGTATGCGCCTGTTTCGACTGAGCAGCCTGCTGACGGGCCGATTTGTATCGCCCAAGTTGATTTGGCAAGCCATGTGGGGTTAAAATAAGATTAGTGTAACACTGCTGGCCCTAAATAAAGAGGTAGACTCGGTGAGCGAAAAGACAATTTTGTGTATTGAAGATAACTTTCACAATCGACTATTGGTTAATCGCATTTTGTCGTCGCGGGGATATACCGTGATCGAAGCCAAAGACGGCATCGAGGGCTTAGCAATGATCCGCACCCTCAAACCCCCGCTGGTCTTGTTAGACATCGACCTGCCGGGCATGGACGGCATCGAGGTCGTGGGCCACGTGCGGGCCGACGACCAAACCCGCCATATCCCCGTTATCGCCCTCACCGCTTCCGCTATGCAAGGCGACCGCGAACGCTTCTTGAATGCCGGTTGTGACGATTACCTCTCCAAGCCGATCCAGGTCACCCATTTACTGGAGATGATCGCCCGGTATTACCCCGGTTAGGACGATACAGAAAAAGAGTGACAAAGCTGGCTTTGTCATCTACAATGGGGGTAGAGGTAACGTTGACGCTCCGGTAGGGGCGATGGCAACGTCAACGGATTATTCGCTCACGGCAGGTCGCTCAATGACGTTACCTCGCCCGCCGAGGGAACGACCCGGTGTTTGGCTTCCTACTCCTTACTCCTTACTACCTACCCCCTACCCCCCTTTTAACATTTCTTTCAGCCCCTGACAACCGGACTTGGGTACAGAATGGGGAATCGAGAATGAAGAATGGAGCGATAAAGCAGTAGGTTGGGTTGAATGGGTTCAATCGGAGACACCGTTGCCCCACGGGTTGGGTTTCGCCGGAGATTCAGTCGCTAAAACAGCCAATGAAACCCAACGTTACCGTGCTTCAGTACAAAATCTCCGGCTCACCCCAACCTACACCTAGCCTTGAGTAATCAGCGTGCTAGCCTTGAGTAATCAGCGTGCTAGCCCGACGCAATTGCTTACCAGCCCGACGCAATTGCTTACCAGCCCGACGCAATTGCTTACCAGCCCGAGGTAATTGCTTACTAGCCCGATAGAATCGATTTGTCAGCCTACCCGCTTACCCCCTTAATCCCTACTCCCTACTCCTTATTCCTGCAGGACTTACGCAGTTCTAAAGGTGACAGTCACTCGGACGCTCTAAAATCGACCTATTTGGCCTAATCCAATGCTGGTTTATTAACAATAAGTGACTGTCACCTGACTTTTGCGTAAGTCCTGTCCTGTTTAAAAACAAAAAACCGCCTCAATTGAGGCGGTAAAAGAAAGTGTAAGGTTGCAGCTTGCCGTTGTTGTCTAGACGACCACCAGCGCGTTTTCCAACGTTCCGGTAGCCAGCCGTGTTTTACCAAAGCGACGGCGTACTTCAACCTTATAGGCAGCCGGCGAAAGACCATCAGGCACACGGAAGATGATGCTCCGGTTGCCCAGCTGCGCGTAATCCGTCACCCGGATAGGGGTGCGGTCCGCCAGCAGGCCATTATTGTCGGCTATTGGGGTCAAAAATACGCCTTGCTCAGGATCGGTCGGGTCAAACCGAAGTTTGTCCCCGTCCAGACGGGCGTTATAAGTAGGGCTAAGAACGGTGTTCGGATCGCTATTGTGAAGATTGGTGTAACTATCCAGCCGGGGCGTAGGTTTTATCGTTTGGCCCCGCTTCAGGCTTACGGTTTTGTTGTTGATCGCCTGTCGCAGCAGTGGCCCTTGTGAGACCGAAGCTCCAACGCTGTGGCGCATTTCATCAAATGGCTCATTCTCATCGGTAAAGGTTCCTTTGGCCGATAGTTGATAGTGAACCAAATTGGTGACAACCCGCTTGCCTTTTTGCAGAGCACGGATAATAGTCCGTTCGTGGCTTTCCAGAAACGCTCGCATGTCTGTCTTGGTGAGCGTAGAGTTATGCCACTCCATCTCATCCAGCAGATCTTCCTGCGTTAAGGTTTCGGAATGTTGAATCATTCCGTGGTACGTTTCTTCGCCCTCAGCTTTATAGCTACTTTTAACAAGGTTCAGTTTGGGTTTCATACTGTTTTATCCTTATCTAGTTGAGGTTTATACAGGCAACTAGACAAGCTACAACCTTAACGTTGTTAGCATACCTTATGTCACCTTAAAAAGGAAGGGCCATTTGTCCCTAAATTTTTTGCCCGAAAGTCACTTTTTTTTGCCCAAAAGTCACTTTTGCAGGACTTACGCAAATTCTCGATTTTGTAGCGTAAATTGCCAATTTGCGCCATACGTATGCCCAAGATGCGGAACAATTTAGCAAATTGTTCTACACTCTGCGTAAGTCCTGTTTTGGAAGGATGACTGTTGAGGGCTGAAGGATGGGTATAGCTTACTTAAGAGCATTGTGGTACAATACGCGCCAATCATTGCGTAAATCCTAACGCACTTAATGAGAGGACATGAGGACTAAACCGTTTGCGTTGCTGCGCACCAAACTGCATCAACCCAGGCTCAGCCCCGACCTCGTACCCCGCCCCCACCTTATTGAGTATCTCAACCACAATCCCCACCGCCCACTAACCCTAATTGTCGCCCCGGCCGGCTTCGGTAAAACTACCCTGGCTGTGGAGTGGCTGCAAAGCCGCACCCAGCCGGTAGCCTGGTTATCGCTGGATCAGGGCGATGATGAGCTGCGTCACTTCCTGCGGTACGTTCTGGCCGCCTTGCAAACCATCTTCCCCGACTCGATGAGCGACAGCCTGAGCCTATTACAAGGCCTGGAACTGCCACCTGTGGACTACCTCAGAACTATCTTTATCAATGAGTTGGCCGCGGCCGCGCAGAACTTTACCCTCGTTCTGGATGACCTGTATCTGGTCCAGACCCCGTCTATCTATCAATTCTTGGAAAAAGTGATCGACTATCTGCCGGAGCAGGCCCATCTGGTCTTGATCTCCCGACTTGACCCGCCACTGCCTTTGGCCCGGCTGCGGGCGCGAGGTCAGATGACGGACGTCCGCACCGGCGATTTGCGCTTCAGGCCCACGGAAATCGCCGCTTTTCTGGAACAGACCGTCGGGCGCGAGCGCCTCCCAGCCGAGGGGATCGCCGCTGTGGTCGAGCAGACAGAAGGCTGGGCTGCCGGAGTGCGCCTGGCTTCGCTGTCGCTGAGGCGGCCATCTCCGCCAACCGGCACTATGAGGGCTGATCAATATGCGATGTCTTACCTGCTGGATGAGGTACTGCTTCAGCAACCGGCCCCCATCCGGGCTTTTCTGCTGCAAACGGCAATCCTGGATCGCTTCTGCAAATCGCTGTGCGAGGTTATTCTACACCGAAACGCAGCGGAGCAGGGAAGCGGAGACCCTCATACACCTACCTCTAGCCAGGCAATTATTGCTTATCTGGATCAAGCCAATCTTTTCGTGGTGCCGCTGGATGATGAGCAGCAATGGTACCGCTATCATCATCTGTTTCAAGAGTCGTTAAGCCATCGCTTACAGGCCGAATACAGCGCCACCGACATCGCTGCCCTACACCGCCGGGCCAGCCACTGGTTGGCCGAGCAGGGTTACATCGAGGAGGCCATCGACCATGCCCTGGCCGCGGGAGAGACGGAGCAAGCCGCCCGGCTGGTGGAACAGCATCGGCACACGCTGCTCAATTACGAGGAGATGGCTACCCTGTCTCGTTGGTTAGCCAAATTGCCGGAAGCGCTGCTTGAGCAGCGCCCGGCTCTGCTATTAGCCCGGATTTGGGTCACCAAGCTACGTTACGGCGCACCGGCCATCATCGATCTGATAGCTCCGGTAGAAGCGCTGCTCCAGGCCCAGCCCCAAACGGTGGAACATGAGCCACTGTGGGGTGAATTGTATACCTTACAAAGTGAATTGAGCTACTTTCAGAGTGACGGACAGCAGACTATCCGCCTGGGCCGTCAGGCTTTAGAGCTCCTTCCCCCCCACCAGGCCTTTATTCGGGGGACGGCGATGATGTTTTGGGCCGGAGGTCATCGTCTAGTTGGGCAGGGCGATGTAGCGGAGCAACTGTTAACCGAGTTACTTCAGCAGGATCATCAGCAGCAACCGCCGGTTTACACCCTACGCTTGTACGTGGCGCTTAACACCTTTTATCTGATCAAAGCGGACTTTCACCGCATGATCCGGACAGCCACTCACCAGGTAAAACTGGCCGAAAAAGCAAAGCTCGTCACCCAGGTAAGTTGGGCCAATCATTATTGCGGCCATGCTCACTATGAACTTAATAAATTGACGGCGGCTGCCCACTATTATTCAATTCTGATTCAACATCCCTATGGCGTTTTGCACTCAGATTTTAATGTGCCTTCCTACGCCTTGGCCCTGACCTATCAGGCCCAGGGTTACCTCGACCGGGCCAATGAAATTCTTGACCACCTGGCCGATACGCCCTCTCCTCAACCGTTTTCTTTGCTGGCCGAGCGGCTTCAGGTCCGGCTGGCTCTACTGCGGGGCGATGCCGCAGCCGCTCGCCAGATAGCTTTACCGCTCACCTTTGATCCCGAACGAGAGAAGTTGACGAATAGCATCGACAGCCCAGGCCGGATTTTAGCCAAGCTATGGCTGGCCCAACGCACCGAGGCCAGTCTCCGAAAAGCTGCCCACCTGCTGGAGCAGCTGCTGGAGCTGGCCGAGGCCCAATACAATATCTGGCGTAAAATCGAGATTATGGCGATGCAAGCTCTGGTTTGCGACGCGCAAGGGGAGCGGGGCAAGGCCTTGGAGACTCTGACTGAGGCCGTGACTCTGGCCCGGCCGGGCGGTCTCATCCGCACCCTTGTCGATCTGGGGCCGCATCTGGTTCCCCTGTTGGTCGCCTTGGCCGAACGGGACGTTGCTCCCAATTACATCAAGCAGTTGGTGGCCGCGTTTGAGACGGTTCCTGTGGGGGTAGCCCCCCCGCTCCCCCACAGGGGCAACGGCGTTAAGGTAAGCCCCCCCGGCCCCCCACAGGGGGGAGAAAAGCTGGAATTCCCCCCTTCCAGGGGGCAAGGGGAGCCAAGCCAAGCCCTTCCCCCCTCTGGGGGGCTAGGGGGGCAAGCGGCCCAAGAACCACTAATCGAGCCACTGACCGAACGTGAGCTTGAGGTGTTGGAACTCCTCCAAAAGCGGCTATCCAACAAAGAAATCGCCCAAGCGCTGGTTATCTCAACACGAACGGTCAAAAAGCACACGATTAATATTTATCAGAAGCTCGGCGTCCACAAGCGCCGTGAGGCCGTGGCTAAAGCCACCGAGATAGGCCTTTTGATGCAGGACACCCCCCGACGATAGTGCCCTCGCTACTCCTTTATTTCTCCTTTTCGGACACTGTTTATTACCGCACTCTCACTTAAAATAAAACAGTCACTTGTAAGCATAGTCAGGGGTAAGACGTAATTGGTATTACCTATCTTACTCCTTGCATTTATTAAAAGAGCGCTATGAGCAGCCATGAGCCACCACTACCGACATTCGATCAAGCGGCCCGCTATCGGATCCGCATTGAAGGGCAACTGGATGAACGTTGGTCCGATTATCTGGGCGGGCTGGATATCCGCTGTGCCTCGCCCCCTTCTCACCGGGCTATCACCGTCCTGACCGGCACTCTGCTCGATCAAGCGGCGCTCATCGGTATTCTCAACACGCTGTATAACCTGAGACTAACTCTGCTGTCGGTCGAGAGGCTGGCTGAGTAATATAGCCGGACCGACCATACGGAGAGGCGCTATGGAAAATCAAAAACCCATTCGCGTGATGACCGTTGACGATCATCAGATTTTATAGATGGGTATTAATTTTTTGCTGTTAGCCTTTGATGACATCGAACTGGTGACCGAGCGGCAGCAGGAGATGCTGGCCTTGATTGTTGAAGGTTTAAGCAACAATGAGATCGCCGAGCGGCTGTTTCTAAGCACCTCGACCGTTCGCCATCATGTTAGTGAAGTTCTGTCCAAGCTACAAGCATCCAACCGGGCCGAAGCGGCTGCTATGGCCATGCGCCACCGTTTAGTCCAATGGCCATAAAGCGGAGAGAGCACCGCTCACCTATTTCTTTACTAATCGTCCTTCATAGTCCTCCATAACCATCCTTCACCCTCATAACTATCCTTACACTCTCCCGGCATCCTTTACCCGCTTGCCAAATAGCGTCAGTCTAGATTTGTTGGGTATCACCATAAATAAATTCAATTCATTATTTAGCGAAAGGAAGATAGAACTATGAGTAAGCAAAAGAAAGAAAACTCAGCCATATTCAACATTCTGGCCTTCAATTTTGACGGCGAAAAAACCGCAGAAGAGACCGTGAAGGAGATTAAGAAGTCTGGCGCTTTGGATGGTCAGCTTATTGTGGCTGAAGCCGTTGTGTCAGTTAATGAAAAAGGCAAAGCCCACATCCACGAGCCAGGGCATGGTGTCTTAGGTGGCGCCATTGGCGCTGTTGGTGGTGGTTTGTTAGGTCTCATTGGCGGCCCGGCCGGGTTGCTGGCCTGGACCGTTGGCGGCGCAGTGGTTGGCGGCGTGGCCGGCAAATATCTGGGCCGGCCCTTCTCCAGGGGAGATCTTAAAGAGATTGGCGAGGCAATGTCTCCCGACAGTTCTGCCTTTCTACTGCTGGTCGAAGACATTGACAGCGAAGTAGTTGTTGACAGCCTGGAAGGCTACAACGCCAACGTAGTCACCTTGACTGTGGGTGATGAACTCTCTGGCCAGATTGCCGCGTTTGTGGCCGGCGAAGCCCACGACGATCAGGGCAACGTGGTTGCCGGGGCCGGTGGTGTGGCAGTGGATACAACCCCATAATCTTTAAACTATCAGTCCTGTTGATTAAACAGCGGGAATCTAACCAAAGATGAGAGAAACCCTATGAAGAAAATCGTAATTAAGGTTATCTCAGGGACGGTCTTTTTATGAGTACAGATACATCGGATACACAAAAGGAAACCGAGCGCACGCCCTCGATGTTTGCTTCCCTGATGGTGATGGGGGTGATGGTCGGCCTGATCTTGCTGTCTGTGGTCCTGTTCGGCAGCGAAGTGGCGGAAGGCCCTCTGCAAGTGAGCATGACGCTGTCAACGCTCTTCGCGTTGACGGTGGCGCTTTATTACGGATTTCATGGATCCGTGATTGCTAAGGCAATCAATAGCAGTGTGAATGGTACCCTGGGGACTATTTTTGTACTTCTGGCAATTGGGGCCATCATTGGGACGCTGTATCTCTCCGGCACGGTAGCCGCCTTTATTTATTATGGGGTAGCGCTTCTTAGCCCGCGCTTCTACTATGTAACCGTCTTTATTATTGCTTCCGTGCTAAGTATGTTATTGGGTAGTTCTTTAACTACAGTGGGGGCAGTCGGAGTCCCCTTTGTGGGGCTGGCTTCGATCATGGGGGTGTCCCCCGCTATTGCCGCCGGCGCGGCCATTTCGGGAGGAGTACTGGGAGATAAAACAGCCAAAATTTCAGACACGGCCCTCCTGACCATAGCCACTGTAGGGGGGATCAAGATTGATGAACATTCGCGCATGGTGATGCGCACGGCCATCCCCACCATGTTAATCAGCGCCCTTCTTTTTCTTGTGCTGGGGTTAATCGGTAACACAGCGTCCGGCCCGGTTGACTCGACTCAAATTCAGACCACACTTTCACAGTATTTCAATGTTTCTCTGCTGGCTTTTCTGCCGTTGATCTTGATTTTTGTATTATCTGCTTTTCGCCTTTCCTCATTCTTGTGCCTGATGCTATCTGCCATTGCGGCCGTCATCTTAGCCGGGTTCACCCAACAAGATTTGATCGTTTCTCTGGCCGGTGATGCCACTCTCAATTACTTTGAAGCATTCATGAAGGTAGGCATTGACACATTGGCCAACGGCTTTCACCTCAACAGTGGTGCGGAAAATTTAGATAGCCTGTTTGCCGGGGGCGGCACAGCCGGTATGTTAAGTACGATCTGGCTAATCCTGGTGGCGGCCAGCTTTGGGGCGGTGGCCGATTATACCGGTATGCTCCGGCGCGTCATTACGCCGGTAATTAATTGGACAAGAGGGCCGGCAACACTAATCCTGACAACCATGTTGACGTCTATGGGCTTGAATACAGTAGCGGCCGATCCATACGTAAGTATTGTGGTCACGGCGCGTATGTTCCGGGATGAATATATCAAAGATCGTCTCAAACCGGTGACGCTGTCAACCGCCATAGCCGATTCTGGCACAATGGTATCGGGCATTATTCCGTGGAACGTGAACGGGGCGCTTTTTGCCGGGACATTGGGCATAGGCACCGTGGTTTACGCCCCCTATACGTTTATGGCTTACCTGACCCCGCTGGTAACAATTGTGGTTATCTTTCTCTATTTCCGCAAAGATCGCTTGCCCGATAACGATGATGCAACGGCTATTTATGGTGAAGAACCCGACCAACTACCTGAGTCGAAACAATTGGCGTAGGGTTTAGCCGGGATTTTTGGTGAGGATTAAACACCCGCCTGGCCCTAATTCAACAATTCTATAATTGGTTAAATTAGTTTGAGCTTAAGGAGATAAAAAATGACAGACTTTTCACAAATACCGCAACGGCTTCACGAGTATCCGGCCTCAGACCGGGCCAAAGAGATCGTCAAGAAATCCTTGACGACAGACTCGTTGTATTCGGGTACCTGGCCCGAACAGTGGTCGCCAGGTGCGCCGGAATTTCATGATATTATGGACGAATTGAAAGCCGCTGGGTTTAAGATGATTGCCGCCTGCCCACAGTCTGACAAACCGGGCACGACTTTTCTCGATGCGATCAAGTCACTTGAGGGTTGGCTAAAGAAACTCAATGAACGCCCCGAGAGTTACAAGATTGTGCGCACCACACGCGACATCGACGAAGCGGTGGCCGCAGGTAAGTTGGCTATCTTCTTCACCCACCAGGGATCCAAACCTTTCGAGGAAGACCTCGATCGGGTAGCTGTATTTCGGGAACTTGGTTATGCCTACTGTTTGCTAGCTTATAACCTGCGTAATTCCGTGGGCGATGGCTGCGTAGAGCCGGAGAACGCTGGCTTGACCAGCTTTGGCAAGATGCTCGTGGATGCCTACAATCGTTACGGTATGATATTGGATGTTACTCACGTTGGTGAACGCACCTCGCTGGATGTGTGCGAACGCAGCAACGCGCCGGTGATCTCCTCACATTCTGGCGCGTATTCGGTTTTCGCGTACCCGCGTAATATTTCCGATGAACGGATCAAGGCGATTGCGGCCACCGGCGGCGTCTGTGCGATGAATATGGTCGGCGCCTTCCTGGATCCATCAAACCCGGATATTGTGACCACGGACATTCTTTTCCAGCACATCGACCACATGGTCAACCTGGTGGGTATTGATTATGTCGGTTTCGGCTCGGATTACATTCCTGATATTACAAAAACCGCACAGATTTTCCAAACCCCATTAGGCGATCTGGGTTTCCCTGATGGTGGCGTCATAAAAGCGGCGGCGGCGAAAGGGATACCTTCGGCGAATCCGGCGCGAATTGTAGCGGCTCTGGTCGACAAACTACTTGAGAACGGTTATTCCGAAGAAGATTGCGGCAAATTCCTGGGCGGCAACCTCTATCGGGTGTTTGATCAGGTCTGGCATTAGCCCAAGATTGTAAGAATAAATCTAATTACCACAAAATCATTCATGAGACTGAATCCAGTGAAATATAAAGTTCTATTTGCAATCAGTTTAATATCACTTTTGAACACCAGCCAAGGAAGATAAGCATGAACCAACAAAATCCCGAACAGGTCTCATTCGACGCTACCTGCCGTTTCGTCATCAAGTTGGGCCTGGCCTCACACGCCTATGGTTCAACACCGGATCGCCTCGAAGCGTATCTGTTGCGCCTGACCGAAGCCCTGGGGTATCGTGGAACGTTCCAATCCACACCAAACAATGTAGAGTTCGCCTTCCAAGAGCAACCGGATCAATGGCAGAAGCGACACCTGGCCACAACACCTGTACCCGGTTTAGACCTGGATAAGCTAACCCGCGTAGGGGATATCCTAAATGCCGTTGTGGCTAAAGAAATAACGGTGGTGGATGCATCTGCTCAGCTCGACGAAATTGCTAAAAGACCAGTTCCTTGGGGCAAAATAGCCAACACCTTTAGCTATGCATGTGTTGGCGCTGGCCTGGTAATTCTTTTGGGCGGCGGGTGGATTGAAGTTTTGGCCGGAACGCTGCTGAGCATGCTTGTCTACGGCATGGTTCTATTTGCCGAACGAACGGGTACTCGCAGTACCGATTGGTTGCCACTCTCAACAGCTTTTGTGGTTGCAACGCTCGTAACCGTTGCAAAGATATGGATCCCGGAACTCAATATTGTTTTTATCACGCTTGCGGCTGTGGCCGTACTGCTCCCAGGGTACAGTATCAGCTTGGGCATCATTGAGTTGGTGACCCAACAGGTGATTTCCGGTACGATGAACCTGATGAGTGGATTTGTCTACCTGGTTAAGCAAATCGCGGGTGCCTGGCTTGGCGTTGGACTGGTATCAATTTTTTTCACAATTCCAACGACATCTGCCGGAACAACGGTGAATCGGACGTGGTTATGGCTGTTTATGCCATTGCTAATTATCGGTCTTTGCGTGATTTTCCAAACCGCGCGGAGAGATTTCCTGTGGGCCTGTGTAGCCTGTGCCATCGCCTATGGTGGGATTGTGCTCGGAAGCTTTATTGTAAACGCCAATTTGGGAAACTTTCTGGGTACAATTTTAGCCGTTGTCTTTGCCAATCTTTGGGCCAGACAGACAAAGCGCCCCATATCCATTGTTCTGCTGCCGGCCATTATCCTGCTGGTCAGCGGCAGTATTGGTTTCCGGGGGCTGGCCGCCATCGCTGAAGGTAAAACGGACGTTGGGGTGCAGCAGTTTTCACAAATGTTCATCGTCGCCCTGACCATCGCGGCGGGCTTGCTTGTCGGCAACACGGTTGTTCGACCGAAAGTTACACTTTAGTAGGGCAGAAAAAGGATGTTGGTAGAAAGTCAGTGCTGAGCAAAGTATCCCGGACGAGGTGTTACAGAAGATCCAAACCGGCGGACGCCCCGAAATTTACCGAAAGGGATTTGTGGGCGGGAAGAGATTTTAGTACGGGCCATCGCCATGAGTTTCTAGAAAAGCAAGAACTTCACTAATGACATAAGGAGAAAAAATGTCAACAACTTTAATTACCAATGTGAATGTCTTTGATGGAAAGAATGAAAAGCTCATCGAAAAAGCCAATGTGTTGGTTGAAGGAAACAAGATCAAGACGGTCTCGACCGAGAAAATCGAAGCCGGTGACGCAACGGTCATCGACGGCGGCGGTCGGACCCTGATACCCGGCCTGATCGACGCTCATTGGCACACCATGCTGCACTTCTGGCCGATCAGCAAAATGATTAACTCCGATTTCGGCTTGCACAGCATCGCGGCCGCCTTAAGTGCCAGGGAAACTCTGCTGCGCGGCTTCACCACGATACGAGACGCAGGCACCAATTGTCGCCCGGTAAAGATGGCCACCGATGCAGGTATGGTTGAAGGACCGCGGATCTATCCCTCCCTCGGAATCCTCAGCCAGACATCTGGCCATTTTGACTTCCGCGGCCCGAACGACGTACCCGAGGAGCCGAACGCTGCGCTCTCCTATCTTCAGAAGGTCGGGCATACCATCATCGCGGATGGGGTGCCGGAAGTGATCAAGCGCACCCGTGAGGTGCTGCGCATGGGCGCCAGCCAGGTTAAAGCCATGGCAGGCGGCGGTGTAACTTCTGCCTTCGATCCGCTCGACGTCACGGAGTATACTTTCGAGGAGGCGAAAGCGATTTGCGATGTCGCCGCGACCTGGAATACCTATGTTTTGATCCACGTCAATACCGATGCGGCCATTCAGATGTGGATCAGGGCCGGCGCCAAGTGCGTGGAGCACGGTTTTTTTATTGAGGAGGAAACCGCGAAACTGATGGCTGAAAAAGGTGTGTGGTGGAGTATGCAAGCCATGGAAGTTGAAGGCGAGGACGCGTTCACATTTGAAACTGACTTAGCCAGGGCCAAATATGTGGATTGTGTTGCCGGGTTGGACAAGGTGGTTGGACTTGCCAAGAAGTACAACGTCAAGACCGCTTGGGGCACCGATATGCTGTTCGATCCTCCGCTCGCCAAGAAACAGGGTAAATTCCTGGCCAAGCTGAAGAAGTGGTACACGCCGTTCGAGGCGCTCAGGATGGCAACCTCCGGCAATGCAGAGTTACTCAAGTTGTGCGGTCCGCGTGATCCCTATCCCGGTGCGCTCGGTGTGGTGGAAGAAGGTGCGCTGGCCGATCTGCTGCTGGTGGAAGGCAATCCACTGGAAGACCTGGATCTGGTTGCCGACCCTGATAAGAATTTTGCCCTCATCATGAAGGATGGGCAGATCTATAAGAACACAATTTAAAGCTTAGAGAATCTTTCCTTTTACAAGGTGACAGTCACTTTTTAGTGACTGTCACCTTTTGAACTGCGTAACTTATAACTATCTCATTTGACCTCTCACCTTTTAGACAATTAGGCCAATAAAGAAGATTTGGGCCGGGTGAAGGCTCTTTTGCTCGAGTTGGCAAAAAATAACCCGCTCAGCATCAGCCGCACCGTCCCCACTCTCAACGGCGACCATGACGATGGTATGGGTAAACAGGCCAGCAGCACTATTAGCTAAGTACTCTAAATAGTAGCGTTGTTCCTGAATAAACCCAGAGCAAGGTGACAGTCACTTTCGGGCGTTAGCGTGAGATTACTTCTTAGACTTAACCACTTTCAAATCGCTTGATTTGACCGTCCCATGCTGGCTGGTGAATGTTACCGAGCGCGTGCCCGATTGCTGCTGGCTCACGCCGCTGATTTGGTGGTCGCCGGTGTCATAAACCGTTACTTGCCCATCAATATCTACTACCAGTCGCCGCGCCGAGGCGAAATAGGCGTAGCGCATGTTGTTTTGCGCGCCGGAACTGTTGGGCGATCCCAACTTGGCCGGCCACCAGGCGGCGGATGACATCGCTTGGAACGTGGGCGTCGAGCCAACCGAGGCCGGCTGTTTGGTTTTTTTCTGTTTCGCGCCGGACGAGGCGGTTTGGCCGGTCGATTGCTGCTGGCTTTGGCTCGCTGGGGCGACGGTGTCGACCGGGGCGGGTTGGGCCGCCAGCATGGCCGCTAATTCGGCGCAGAGGCCGTTGACCGTGGCTTTGAGACCGTCGTTGAACATATCGCCGATCATCGTCATGCCGCCTTGCATCCACTGGCCGGAGCCGCCCAGGTCGGGATGGCTGAATTGAGCCATCGTCAGGTTGCCTCGACGGAGGGCGTCGCTTAACACCATCACCGCTTCAGGGCTGACCTTGTATTTTTTGGCCAGTTTATTGATATCTTTTTTATTCATTCTCTCACTTTTTTCAAATTACTTAAACTAATTGACCTTCCGCTACCAGCACAACCCCACCCCCGACAAAAACGTCGATGTGGTCGCCGTTCGCTTGAGCTTGTAACTTCAGCAGCGACGGCCGTTTGATTTCGTATCCCTGTTCTACCCGTACGTCAATGCGATCGCTGCCAAAGTAGCGATGCTTGACCAGATAGCCGGCCAGACAGCCGTTGGCGCTGCCCGTGGCCGGGTCTTCGTCGACACTGTAGTAAGGGGAGAACATGCGAGCGTTGAGATCATTTTCGGCCTGATACGTTTCAGCGCAGAAAACAAAGACGGCCCTGGCTCGCTGTGAGGTTTTTATTAGCTGCTCAAACCGGTCGAGATTGACGCGGCAGCGTTTTGTTGCCGACAGTGATTGTAGTGGAACGATGATAAATGGCAAACCGGTTGAAACGTCTTGAATGGGAAAGCGGGGATCGATATCCTCGATATCGAGATTGAGTACGGCGGCCAGCGTCTCGGCGGTGAAGGTTTCGCCAAAATCTGGCGGGCGCTGGTGCATCCACAACTCGCCGGGCTGCTGATCGCGATAGCTAAACGTGACCGGAATCGGGCCGACTTTCAAATTGAGAATGACCTTATCGACCGGGAATTGGATAATTTTTTGTTGGATTATGAAGGCTGTTCCCAAGGTGGGATGCCCGGCAAAAGGAACTTCCTCGGCGGGGGTAAAAATCCGCACGTCATAACCGCCGTCGCGGGCGGCGTCGCCCAAAATGAACGTCGTCTCAGAGTAGTTCATCTCCAGGGCGATGGCCTGCATCGTTTCTGTGGAAAGGCCGGCCGCATCGCGGATTACCGCCAGTTGATTCCCGGCATATTTTGTTTCGGTAAAAACATCGACAATATAAAACTGCATCATACCCTCCTGTTTTTACCTATTCTATTATGCCGGGCCGGCGGCGACAACAACCAATTAGGGGCGATTGGTTCAGGCCAATTTGAGCGGCCGGTAATCCTTGGTGTCCCAATCATAGCAGGCCACGATTTGATCGCCGTCTTTCTGGTAAAAATGGTCGATGCCCGCCGCCAACATCTGATGGACCCAGAACGCCACCGGGATGTCTTGGGCTTCGATCATCTTGACCGTTTCCGCTACGCCGAGCCTATCCCATATCTCAAACGGGCCGGCCTGGTGGGCAAAACCCCAGCGCATCGTATCGTCGATGCTTTTCAGCGAGTAGGCAATATCCGGGGCGCAAGACGCCGCATAAGCGAACTCGAAACTGAGTAACGCTCGCACCAACTGCGCGCCGCGATCGTGCCGCCAGGAATCGCTCAGCAGGGTTGATACGCGTTCGCCTAAATCATCAATCGTTTGGACAGCCTCGACTGCCGCAAAGATCGGCTCCCCTGGTGAACGGTAGGCTAACGACTCCGGCTGAAGGTTCAGGCATAGGCGTTCGCCGGTATCGGGGTCTTTTTTGTAAAACCCTTGGCCGCTCTTATTGCCCAACCAGCGGCGTTGCATCAGTTCATTGAACAGCCGGTTCAGTTGAGTATCTTGCAGAATGATACGATAAGGATCATTAGGAATCAACTCCGCCAGGTTGCGGGTCATATGGGTGACAATGTCGATCCCGATCAGATCGAGCAGCCGGAACGTGGCCGTTTTAGGCCGGCCTAGCAGCGGCCCGGTCACAGCATCGACCTCGGCTATCGTGTAGCCATGCTCCAGCGCGTGGCCGACGACAAAGCTGTAGTTGAAGGAGTACAGTCGATTGCCGATAAAATTGGGCGTGTCCCGGCAGTAAACGATACCTTTCTGCAAAGTTGTCTCGCCAAATTGGGCTAAGGTTTGGGTCACATCAGCATCGGTTTCAGCCGTGGGGATGACTTCCAGCAGTTTTAGATAACGCGGGGGGTTAAAAAAGTGCGTTCCCAAGAAATGCTGTTTGAAATTGGGACTGCGACCCTCAGCAATGGCCGCCATCGGCAGGCCGGAACTGTTGCTGGTGACATAGCTATCGGGCCGGCGCACCGTCTCGATCTGGGCCATCAAGGCCTGTTTCGGCGGAAGCTGCTCGATAATGGCTTCGATGATCCAGTCGGCTTCGGCCAGTTGGGCTAAATCATCCTCAACATTGCCGATGGTGATGCGCTGCTCGGCGGCGTGATCGACGAATGCCGCCGGTTTGGCCCGGCAGGCCCGCTCAAACCCGGCCTGCGCCAGCCGATTTCGCACCGCCGGATCGCTCAGGGTCAGCCCGTTGCTCTCTTCCTCCGGCGTAAGCTGCTGCGGCACCACATCGAGCAGCAGTACCGATAACCCCACATTAGCCAGCAGCGCCGCAATCGCCGCGCCCATCGTGCCGGCTCCAATCACGGCCGCTGATTTAATCTCTTGACTCATAATTCGCCCCCTAATCTCCAATCTCCTTTACACAATCGCATTTAACCCGGTAATTTCTCGACCGGCGATCAAGAGGTTGATGTCGGCGGTGCCTTCGTAGGAGTAGATGGCTTCAGCATCGGTGAAGAGGCGAGCGACGTGATAGTCAAGCAAAATGCCGTTGCCGCCCAGCACTTCCCGGCCTAGTTGAGCCACCCGCCGGGCCTTGGTCGTGGCGCTGTATTTGGCCAGCGCGACCTGGCCGATGGACAGTTCATCGGCTTCCATCAGTTGGGCTAG
Organism: Anaerolineales bacterium; assembly: GCA_020634855.1. Lineage (GTDB taxonomy): Bacteria > Chloroflexota > Anaerolineae > 4572-78 > J111 > JAGRBY01. The sequence goes on along the minus strand of JACKAU010000006.1, from coordinate 101,097 downwards.
ATGGTAGCCAAAAAATTGTAGGTGACTCACCTCGGCCGCCATCTCGACCAGTTTTTGTTGTACCAGTTGAAAACTGGCAATGGGGCGATCAAACTGCTGGCGTTCTTTGGTATATTTGAGAGCCTGCTCGAAACAGCCGGCGGCCAGCCCGATCGCTTCCCAGGCCACGCCGTAGCGCGAGTAGGTCAGAATTTTGGTAATGTCTTTGAAAGCGGTGCAGCCTTCCAGCCGGTTTTCAGCCGGGACCCGCACGTTCTCTAACGTGATGTGGGCGTTAGGCACCGCCCGCTTGCCGATTTTATTGGGGATGTCGGCGATGGTGACGCCGGGTAGTTGGGTCGGATTTTCTAACACGAAGCCGCCAAAGCCGCCGGCTTCATCTCTGGCCCAGATGATGAGCAGATCGGCGAATGAGGCGTTGCCGATCCAGCGTTTGGCCCCATTGAGGATATAGTCGTCTCCATCGCGGCGAGCGACGGTCAACAGGTGCGAGGCGTCCGAGCCACGCTCCGGTTCGGTCAAGCCGAACGCCCCGATTTTCTCCATTCGAGCCATCGCCGGCAGCCAGCGCTCTCGTTGTTCATCCGACCCCAGATAGCCAATCGTGCCCATGGCCAGACTGGAGTGTACGATAAAAATGGTCGAAATCGAACCGTCGCCGCGAGATAGTTCGTACTGAACCAGACCATAGGCCAGGCTGTCGAGACCGGCGCAACCGTAACCCTTGATGGTTCCGCCGATAATCGGCAGTTCTTTGATGGCCATAAAAATATCGCGTGGGTACTCGGCTCGTTCCCAGAACGGATTGATATTCGGTACGACGATGTTGTCTACATAAGCGCGTATCTGCCCGCACAGCGCTCGCTGTTGGTCGGTGAGCAGTTGCTCGAATTGGAAGAGGTCAAACCCCGTTGTCTCCATAGTTCCTCCAAATTTATTTATTTGTCACCGGTGATCACCATACACCTACATCGGGGAGTCGGAAGTAATAGAGTAGGGGATTGAGGAGAAATCTCGTCCACACCTTATCCCACTTCCTTGATGAATTTAACCGAAAAGACTGGTATGTTTGGTTGTTAGTGAGACGGTAACGACTTAAATTATTACACCCTATAATAGTTGTTTTTGGAAACCTGTCAAAAGAACACGTCCTGCTTGAGGATAAAAAGTCCAAGTCTTTCTCGGCCTGGACTTTTTTACATTCAAGTGAGTAATTGCCGCTTACCCAACCGGTTGCAGTTGAGGAACGCTCCTTTGTCCCTCAGCAGCGGTGGACGGCCGTCGTTTGAACATCAGTAGCCGCAGCCCGTTCAAAGAGACCAGTACCGTGCCACCTTCGTGACCGATGACCGCCAGGGGCAGACCGAGACCACTGGTAAAAATGGCGATGAGCATCACCACGATCGCCGTCATCGCAAAGCCCAAGTTCGTGATCAGCGTTTTACGGGTTTGCCGGCTGAGGGCGATGGCGTAAGCGATATTGCTCAAATCATCCGACATCAAGACCACATCGGCGGTTTCCAGCGCCACGTCAGTTCCGGCCGCGCCCATGGCCACGCCGATGGTGGCGCTGGCCAGCGCCGGCGCATCGTTTACTCCATCCCCAACCATTGCCACCGAGCCGTACTTTGCTTCAAGCTCTTTTACAATCCGGACTTTATCTTCCGGCATCAAGTTGGCGTAGTAGTGATCGACGCCGGTTTGGGCGGCAATGGCTTGCGCTACCCGCTCGTTGTCGCCGGTCAGCATGACGATCTGTTCGACGCCCAACGACTTCAGGTCGGCGACCACGGGGGCGGCGATAGGCCGGACTCGGTCAGCGAAGGCAATGATGCCCAACAGCCGGGCCGTCTGCTCATCGCCGGTAACTTGGCCGACGACAATCGCGGTTTTGCCTTCGCCCGTCAGCCGATCCACTTCGGCGGCGGCTTCGGCTAGGCCGTCGGTTTTGAATTTGGCAAAGTAGCGCAGGTTGCCGACGCGAATATCCCGGCCGCCAACCTGGCCTCGCGCGCCCTGGCCGGTCGTCGCTTCAAAAGCCAGCGCCTCCGACAACGCCAGATTACGGTCGGCCGCCGCAGCCACCGTGGCCTGACCTAGCGCGTGTTCCGACTTCGACTCAACCGCCGCAGCCAGAGCCAATAATTCATCTTCCGTCAGTTCGGCGGCTGCCCCGCCGATGAGTTTGACATCGGTGACTTGCGGTTTACCTTCGGTCAGCGTGCCGGTTTTGTCAAAGGCGATGACTTTGATCTCAGCCGCTTGCTCCACATAGACGCCGCCTTTGAACAACACGCCGCGTCGCGCCCCCGCGCCGATGGCCGACAAAATTGAGGCCGGGGTACTGATGATGATCGCGCAAGGCGAAGCCGCCACCATAACTGTCATGGCCCGATAAAAAGCGCTGTCGAACGCCTCGCCCCAAAAGAGAACCGGCACCGCGGCCACGAGCGCGGTAAAGATAATGACACCGGTGGCGTAGTATTGTTCGGCGGTGTCCAGAAAGCGTTGGGTCTTGGCCTTTTCGCTTTGCGCTTCCTCGACCATCTTAATCAAGCGGGCCAGCGTCGAATCCTTGGCCAACTTGGTGACTTCGGCTTCCATGCTGCCGTTTTTATTGATGGTTCCGGCCAAGATGGTATCGCCGACTTTTTTGGCCACCGGCATCGACTCGCCGGTCAGGGAAGCCTGATCGACCGAGCTTTCGCCGTCGATGATATGGCCGTCCAACGGGATGCGGTCGCCGGGTTTAATGACAAATCGGTCGCCCAGTTTGACCTGTTCGATGGGCACCGTCACCAGCTCCGCCCCTCGCCGAATAAGGGCTTGGTTGGGGCGCAGTTTCATCAAGGCTTTGATGGCGTTGCGGGTGCGATCCATGGCGTAATCTTGCAGCACGTTAGAGAGCGAGAAGAGAAACAGCAGCAGCGCGCCCTCGAACGGCGCGCCAACGGCCGCCGCTCCCAACGCCGCCAGCACCATCAGCAGGTCAACATCGATGGTTCGCTCACGCAGTGACTCGAGACCGCCTTTGACGCCGAACACGCCGCCGGTAACGTAGGCAATGACATAGAGTACGGTCGAGATCGCCGGGGCCAGGGCGAGATAGTCGGCCAGCCAGGCCGCCAGCATGGCGATCAAGGTGATCGCCGTGAAGATGGCCTCCAGATGCTTCCAGGCCGGCCATTGTTGGACTCGATGCCACCAGTCGGCCGGTTCCGCCGGTTTTGCTTCAACCAATGGCAACTCTCCGGCGGAGGGTTTCACCTGGATGCCCAGTTGTTTGATATGATGCAGCAGTTGATCGGGCGACGTCTGCCCGCGATCATAGGTCAGGCTCAAAACTCCGCTGCGATAACTGGCCGAGGCCCGGCAGACGCCATCCAAATTCTGCATCTTTTGCTCTAAGGCTAGCGCGCACGACTCGCAGGCCCGTCCGCCGCGCGATTTGACGTGCAGGGTGCAGGTACCCAGATGGTGTTGCAGCGCCGGCGTCATTTGCTGCGCAATCTGCTCTACGGCCGGTTCCGAAATGAGGTCGGCGTCATAGTCAATGGCCATGCGCCGGCTGTCGGGATTCAACTCTACGCCCATAATCCCCGGCTCGCCACAGAAGGTTTGGTTGATGATTTCCAAGCAGGGTTGGGTCTCGTCGATTTTGGGTTCCGGCCGTTTTGTTTCCGGTAAATTCTTTTCAGATAAAATTGTCTTAGTCGTCATTATATCGATCACCCATTGATGATTATTTGCTGATTAAATTTATTTATAATGTGTATCAATAATTAAATTAACCTTGGTTAATTTATATTTTAACAAAAATAAGTGGTTTGTCAAAACCACTTATTTTGGGCTTGGTAACTATAGCATATCAAAAAAAGGGGCTATTAGTCAACGCAAATTTGGGGTATTAGGCATGCCTAATATGAGATGAATGGGGCCTTTTCATAGGGTTACATCATTAACACCTCGCCACATTTGGAGCAGATGGCCCCGGTCTGCCCCGTATGTAGACAAACTTCCATCATCGTATCGACAATTTCTACCAGTTTCATTTGATAATCGCCGCCATAACCGTTCCTTTTAGCGCCACAAATCGGGCAGGTCTCACCCGTTGCGCCAACATGATTACAGATAACTTTCCTGGTCACTTTAGTACATACCAGCGCCATCTTTTCACCCCCTCGATAATAAAATTGAGCCTGTACGCATGCCCGATTATGCCAGATCATGGGGTATTTTTCTTGTCATTTAAGGGGCAAAATGGTGGCAATATTGAGGCAGGGTAGCAAGGTCGCAGGGCGGCAGGGTGGCAGGGAGCAAGCATGTCGTCATCGGGTGATTTTGGGGGTGAGGTGGCTTGAACTCCAAAAACTCTACAAACTCTATTGAACGCCGACAGTTTGGGCTATGTCTTGAGCTAGGGCGAAGACTTTGCTGCCTAGCTTAACAGTTAGGGGACCATCAAAGGGGGCGCGATCCAATATCTCGATTTCGACACCGGGAACTAAGCCCAGCGATTGAAGGTAATTGAGTTGGGCGTTATCCCAATCACTGACCTGGCGGATGACTACTCGCTCGCCCGGTTCGACCTCGGCCAGAGGATGATAGGTGACGACAGCGACCTCGCCATTCTTGGTGGGGATGGGGTGACCGTGCGGATCAACAGTGGGATGTTTGAGGATGACTTCTAACCGATCGGTCAGCCGGTCAGAGATGGCATGTTCAATGTGACAGGCCTCGTCGTGGATTTCATCAAGGTTGTAACCGGCCATTTCGACCAGAAAAGTCTCGACCAGGCGGTGTTTACGCAGTACGTTGACGGCAATGCGCTCGCCGGCTTCGGTCAGAGTCGTACCTTCGCGCCAGGCGTGGTTGAGGTAGCCCTGTTCGGTCAGCCGCTTGATCCGCTCCGAGACGCTGGGCGGACTGACATTGAGCATATCGGCAATGTCTTTGGTTGAGGCCGCCGGAGCCTGGCGGGTTAGCCGGTACACGGTGATCAGATACATCTCGGTCGATTCGGATTGGCTGTTAACGTCATCGTTAGTTAAAGGCATGCCGATCTCGTCTTACTTAACGATGTTGGAAATTTCTTTGAACTTTGATCCCTCGGCCACGCGCAGGAGTTCAAAGAGGGCCATCTCGGTGCTGGTCAGGCTGGCACCGGCCTCTTTGATGCGATCGAGACCCAACTGCCGGTTTTCCGGCGTGCGCGACGACACAGCGTCGGCCACCAACTGAACCTCGTAGCCTTGACCGAGCAGGTCAACCGCAGTTTGGTAGACGCAGATGTGGGTTTCGATGCCGGTCATCAGGATTTGTTTTCGGTTGAGCGTGGCCAGTTGGTTCATAAAGGCGTCGTCGCCGCAGCAGCTAAAACTGCGTTTAGCCACCGGCTCGATGCCCGCCAAATATTGGCCGATCTCCGAGCGAGTCGGCCCCAATTTTTCCGGCACTTGTTCCGTCACTACAATCGGCAGGTCGAGTACCTTGGCCCCCTGGACGATTCGCTGCAAATTAGCAAAGAGCGTCTCTTTGTTATCCATCAACTCGGCCAGTTTACCCTGAACATCGATCACTAATAAAACGGCGTTATCAATCGAAAGCATCTTTGTCTCCTATCATAAGTTCATAGAGTTTGTGGAGTTCGTGGAGTTTGTAGAGTTCATAGAGGTAAAACCGCCTCACTCCCCAAATCACTCGATAACATTCTTATTCCTTGCCATCCTGCGACCTTGCTACCTTGTCACCCTGCTACCCTGCAGCCCTGCTACTACTGACTGCCTGTCACCGCCACCACTTCATCGGCCCGAAGAGCCATACAGTTAACCCCCTGAACGATACCTTCTTTGGGCGGGATTTCGGCGGCTTGAAAGCGAATGATTTTGCTCAAGCGGGAAATGATAAAGACATCGTCGTGTTTGCCAACACTGGTGATACCGACAATGTTGTCCGCCTTGATGGCCGCTTTGCCGCCCGCGCCGGGGGCTTTGTTGGCGGTAAAACTACTCATTAAGCGAATCGTGCCTTTGCCGTCGGCGGCCATCAAGCAGACGCGGCTTTTGTCGGTCACGCCCGTTACCCCGGCCACGCTGTCGCCCTTGCTGAGGCGAATGCCCAGGTTGCCCATCGTAGTGATCTTTTGCTCGGCGAAGCGAATGGCTTTGCCCTGCCGAGTGGCAATAAACAGGTCTTCGTCGCCGGCCGACCAGCCGGCTGCCGTAGGGCGACCACAGTCTCTGACGTCAAACAGCACCAGACCGGGACTCATATCGTCTCGAAAATAGTGATAACGGAAGCGGCGCACGTGGGCCTCGTTAGTGACAACGACCAGATAGCCTTGTTTACGATGGGGAAGGATCAGGGCAAGTTGCTCACCGTCGGTGAGGGCCAGTTTGTCCAAAATAGAGACGCCTTTGCTGCGCACCTGAGCCTCCGGTAGATGGTTGACCGGGAGTCGAAATGCCCGGGCTTTGGTGGTGATGACGATTAAGTCTTGACTCTGATCGGCCACCAGGAGATGGGCCAGGGGATCGTCATCAAGGGCTTCTAGATCAAAAATGCCCATGCCACCGCGTCGCTGGCGGCTGTAGAGATGGCGTGGGGTGCGTTTAGCCACCCCGCTGCGGGTGACGGTAATGACATTAAGCGTTGTCGGGGGCTCGTTGGTTTCCAGAGGAGGTGTATTTGAGATCGACGAGGCGTCTTCATCCGCCTGTAAATCGAGCAGTTCAGCTTCCAGCGCTTCAATGTACGCTCTAACCTCCGGGCTGACCTGGCTCAGATCGGGGCGTTCAAGGTCCATAACGTTACTCTCCTACGGCGTTAGATGTTCCTATTGTACCAATAATTAGCCCAATTCACAATGTAAATTCAGTAGATCACAGTTTCACATAAAAACAGGTCAATTGAACGCTGATCGTACCGATCGCACGGATAAACACGGATTTTCTTAAAATAAATCAAGCCTTATCCGTGAAAATCTGTATGATCCGTGTCATCTGTGTTCTATCCTATCTCATCAGGTATTCAAATCGTGATATACTGAAATTTACATCGCTTGATCATCGATATTGGGCGCAGATTGGGAGAAGTTTAAATTTGGCTTTTAATTAGGCAGTAAAAACCGGCTTTGCTTAACTGTAACTATGCCTACCGGCTGTTTGCGAAGGGTCTATTTGGGGATTTTCCTAAACCGGTGGCGGCCTGGTTCAACAACTATGAAGGCCGCTTTCAGCTTTTCTGCTGAGTAGATTTTTAAGACGCGTCCAAGTTCGTGATGAACGGCCTCTTGGGTTGAGGGTAACATTCGAAGATAAATAACTCCAGCCCCGAGGCCACTTACAAATACAAGCCCACCAAAATCCCTGTCACGAGTTACAAATATTCGAGAAAGTTCTTCTGATTTCTTCAGGAGATCAGTATCACTTGCCTGCGCCAAGCCTAACTGCGCTACAGGAATGACATCATGCCCCAGTTCTTCAAGAAAGCGTCGAGTTTTAGCAAATATATCTTGATCAAGCAAGAGTTTCATGCTACCGCTGTAATGTGAATATCTTCAGTGGTTACAATATCGATGGCATATTGGACACAGGCTTGAATATCTTCGGTAAGGAGGTCGGGATAATAATCTTGGATGATCTCGGAAAAAGGGATGCCTTCCTTAACAAGTTCAAGTACACTCTGCACTGTAATTCTAGTACCGGCTACAAAGGGTTTTCCGAAGTGGATGTTGGGATCGACAACAATTTTTTCTTTCATTTATCGCTTGCCTTTGTTTTATAAGTTACGATTCTATAAACAAAAGTAGCAGGATAGGCAAACAAAGTCAATTTTAGTTACGCTTGTAAATCTTCGTTTTTGCATTCTCGAAAACAAGCTCAAGCTGACCCTGTTCACGCAAGGCTTCAAACTTATCACCGACGAACGGGCCGTAGGTGGCGCGTTCGACCTGACCGACATAGATATAAATGATGTTAAGCTGGTCGATTAACTCCAGAGCGCGATTAGGGTCGAGCGTGTTCCACAGCTCATTCACCACCCAGTCGCGGTCGCCAACCTGCGACGGGTAGCGCTGCTCGTTTTGGTGCAGACCGCCCAAGATCGACGGTAGGCCGGTATAGGCGGCCACGCGCATCCCCCCCTCGCGATAATAGCCGATTTTGGCCTCAGCTAGGATGGGCGTGCCCTTCACATTGTCCTGAAGCCAGCGAATCGCCTCGTAATCATAAGCCAATTCGATGGGATTGCCGGCGGGCCACTCGAAGACCCCGGTGGTCATGTAGGCCATGCCGTTGAGCGTGCCGATCGGCGGCCGATTCTGCTCACCGGGGAAACGATCATCCACCCGGGTGCGGGTGCCGAAGATCGGATAAACCAGGCCGGCTACCAGCAGAATGAGGGCGACACTCCGCCAAACCACTGCCTTCGGAAGGCTCCAGGTTACGCTGGCATTCCAAATTTGCGGAAAGACGACCCCGGCCACAATGCCGAAAATAATCCAGACCTGAATGAAGAATTTGAACAAGGTGTTCATGCGGTAATAGTCGCCGCCGCCTAAGAAATCACGCAGGAAGAAGAATTCGAGGCCGAGCAGAATAAACAGGCCGGTAAAGGCCAGTAGCCCCAAGTAGGCGACCGACGCCGGCGTCTCGCGCCGGAACAGCAGCGCCAGGGCCAGCGCGACCAGTGGCAGCAAATAGGCCGGCACCCGATAACCGAACAGGAACAGCCCGGCCGTGATCAGAAACAACAGCCCCACCCCCCACGGTACGAACTCGCTGGTATCGACCTTGCGCTTAACCAGCGCGTTGTAAATTTCCGACAGATGCGGCCACACATTCCAGCGGCGCAGGTAAAGACTGGCCGTTCGCAGCAGACTGTTGCGCGTTCTAGGAAAAAGCAGCGATAACCACAGCCACGAGGCAATCACAAAGATGAAGAAGCCCCAAATTCTCAAATGCTGGCCGAGCGGCGTTTTAGTCGTCACCAGCCCCAGTCCGGTTTCCGCCGGGGGTTGGTAATTGACAAAGAAGGGGATGTAGAGCAGATAAGTCATGGCCAAAACCGCGCCGGTAAAAAGAAGGCCGGTCGCTAGCAGCAGCCCCACGCGGCCCAGCGTAAGATCGGCCTTGAGGCTACGGTAACGGGCCAACACAAACGTCGCCAGCATTAGGCCGAGGTAAGTGGGCAAATCCCAAGTGTTGATCACCGCGATCGCGCCTAGCACAAACGGGATGGCCAGCCAGCGGAGAAGCGCCGGGAAGGTGAATGGTGAATGGTGAATGATGAATGATGAATGAGGTGTGGGTACTGAAGACTGGCCGATGGCGGGGACGGCGATCCAATTGAAGGCGAGGCTGAGGAATAGGATGGTGATTGGAATGCCGATCATATGGGGGTGCAGATCGGCGAACAAGAAGCTGAAGAAGGGAAATTCGTTAATCGTTTCGGGAATAACGCGAGTGGGGTCCCAATAGTTGTAAGCGGCGATGCCTTCGCCGCCGAGAACCTGGAGCAAGCCGATCCCGGCCAGTAACACCGTATTGACGCCCGGAATGGCGGTTTCAAAGTCGTTCATGCTGGCAGTCGCCAGATTGCGTAGAAATTGGGCTGCGCCTTCAATGTTACCCATAAAAACGATGAAAAACGTAGCCAGAATGCCGGCCGGAATCGCCCGCATCATCGCCAGGTGAACATGGGTTTTAGCGACAGCCGCCGAGGCCAGATTGCCGGCCAGGCTAAAGGCGCTGATGCCGGTTAACGCGGCCAGCGTCGGCACGGCCAGGTTGAAGGCAATCGCCGGTTGAATGCCGGTCAATTTAATCAAAACGCCCACCAGAAAGAGGCCGTAATAGTAGTAGTTGATGATGCCGTCGGCAAAGAAAGGATCATAGGGCGGCATAGCGGCGCTTTTAACGATAGCGTTGAGAAAGCCGATCTCCAGCATCTTTTCGCCGCCCAACCAGGGGTGCCATAAATCGGGATTCAGAATACGCAAATAGACAAAGATCAAATAAACCAGGCCGAACAACGCCTCGGTAACTAAAATCAGCCAGCGGCGCTCCCACAGAAAGGTGAGGAGCGGCCGCCGGTACTTTATAAATAGGAAGATGCCGGAGGCAACGAGCAACAGCAGCGCGATAATGGCCGTAGGCAAGGTGTTGCCCAGCCAGCGCGTCCCCACCAAACTGCTGCTCATCCAGACGAAATAACTAACCAACAGCAGCCCGATGCTCTTGCTCAAGCCGTAGCCTCGATCCGGTAGATGGTTGAACAGCAGAAACGCCGCCGGTAACGCCGCCAACCCAATGATGAAGATGGCCAACCACCACAACAGCGTCGCCACTAAGCTGGAACTGTTGGCGATACTGTTCCAGTGGTAGTCATCGATCGCGGGCAATTCGTCCACGGGCGTATCGAGCATCAGCGTTTTCTTTTGTTCGGCCGTAGCCGGCTCCGGAGGCGATTGGGCTAAATTGGCCTGCGCTCCGCGCAAGCGCATCAACAGCGTCGGCTCACCTACGTATCCCCATTGGGCATTTTGCCAGGTGTTGCCCAAAATGGCATCCCATTCGGCGGCGGATAGCTGGCGGGTTTTCTTAAAAAGGATCGGTTGGGGATGATCGTACACGGTGAAACTCTCGTCGGCGGGTTGGGTGTCGATCACCAGCGAGCCGAGTTTGGCCGGCGTCTTGACCGTGTAAACCTGTTCGAAGCCTAGCTCGCCGGAGAAGAGCGCCTCGTAAAAGCGAGTGCTCATCGGGTAGCGTTCCGGCAGGCGCGGAATGGTGCGCCACAGCCGGTTGGTCGCCAGAATGACATAGTCGCAATCCATTAACGTGCTGCGGATGAGGTCATACTTTTGCTGGTTGTCGTCGTCGTACATTGGCAGTTGAGGCTGGCGATAAGCGTGGGCGGCGGGGTTGGCATTCGGCTCCGGCAGGTTGGTCGGCAGTCGATCGTCCCAATGCTCATAGGCCAGGCATGAGCCGTCGGGGACGTTGTTGTAGACATAGCGTGAAAACGTCAGCCAGGGATGTTCGGTGCCGTAGATGCCGTTGACAAAAGCCATCGACCAGACGGCCGAGCCGATGAGGGCGATAGCGGCCAAGGCGAGGGCGGGTAAGTGGTAGATGGAGATTGGAGATTGGAGATTGGAGATTGGGGGATTGGGAGACGGGTTGTGGGTTGGTTGGGTTGTGGGTTGGCTGACCGGTTGGATGGTGGGTTCGGGGCTTTGGGGGAGGATGTCAGGTTCGAGGAGGACGAGTTCAGGTTCTGGGACGCTGGGTTCTAAGGTTTGAGTGGTGGGTTGAGGGAGAGTAGTTTTTGTGGTCGTTGCTTTTTGCTTTTGTGTACCCCACTGCCATAAGGCGACGATTAAACCCGCGCCGAAGAGGGTGAAGAGCGGGACGATGGGCGCCATATAACGCATGAATTTAGCCAGAAAGAGGCCGGTTGGACCGAAGTAGAGTACGATCCAGGTGAGACACAGAATTTCGCCGACCTGGGCTTTGCCCCGGAAGGTTTTGATAATTACCCAGATCGTACCGGCCAGCGCCGGCAGCCCCAGCCACCAGCCCATCCCCCACCGCAACTGCTGTTGGATGAAGTACCAGTAAGCGATGGTGCCGCGATATTGCCGGGTGAACGGGAAATCGGCCAGGCCGCTGACCATGTTGCCCTGTTCATCGATCACTGCCCGTTTGAAATTTTCAAAATCGAGCAGCACAAAGGGCGAGGTAACGGCAAAGATTAAGAACGAGAGCGCCAGCGCCAGTAACACCAGGCCAATCACCCGGCTTTGCAGATGCGAGCTGGCCGGCGCGGTCTCATTTTGGCGGGCGTGGCGAAGAGCCAGATAGCCGGCCATCACCGGCACAAAGATCACCGGCAGGGCGCTGAATTTGGAAGCTACCGCCAGTCCAATCCCGACGCCAGTGACGATCGCCGCGCCGATCGATTGGCGGTCGTACAGTAGTATTGAGCCGTAAATGGCCAATATCGTAAAGGTGGTTGTTATCGGATCGACGGCGAAGAAGTGGGCTAACTGAATTTGCAGCACCGTGAAGGTGGATAAAGCCGCGGCCAGCAGCCCGCCCCACACGCCGTAAAGCCGCCGCCCGATTAGAAAAATCAGATAGACCGTCGCCACATCGGCCAGCGCAGACAACCCCCGGCCAATGAGGGCATATCCCTGACCGGTCTCGGCGGTGGTGAAAAATTGAATCCAGTCCAACGGCAGTCCCAGCGATTGAATCAGCGGTGTGAGCAAGGTAAACAGGTGAGCCACCCATACCAGCGTGTAGAGTGGAAAATGACCGTAGGTATAATTACGCCACTCTTGTGTATCGACATTCCAGAAGGGATTGAGCGTTGAGCGGCGTGGGTCGAGTAAGTCGGCGGTATTGTCCGGCCATTTGATGGTGGGCGCGTAGAAAGCGACGGTCGAGCGCTCATCGGGGTGGGCAAAGATGCCGCCGTCCCAATCGAGATTGTAAAAGCGCAAATAGGCAGCCGTTGCCAAAATAACGAGCAGTAGAATTGGCGCCAGACGGCGAAGTGATCTCGGGTCAAACATAACGATAATTGTAGCGACGGGTTACGGCTTGGGCAAGTTGGGGTCGGTCATTGATTAACTCAGTTTCCAGGGCGATTGCAACTGGCCTTGGTCATCAAAGATCAACGGCAGTTCGTCGATAATGCTCAGGCGGGGATGGGCCTCGATGTCGTCACGCAAGTTGGGGCTGACCCACAGCGTATCCAGGTTCATCGTGTCTTCAATAAAAACCATCCGGGCCGCTTCCGGCATCTCACCGCAGCCGCGCAGCGCGACTTGCAAAGCGCGCCGGTCGTCGGCCATCGTCACGGGCAGATGCGCCCGCCACATGCCCAAGATACCGGCTGAGATGGCATTGGTATACATCGCCTGCCAATCGATTTTTCGAGCTACACGTGCGGTGGTTACATTGGCCAGACCGATGCCGTTGGAATTGCCATGCGTTGGCTCGGTCAGGTCCAGCACGGCGATCACGGCGATATCCGGCCCGCCGAAATTCTCCGCCTCGCGCGGAATTTTAAGGCGGCCGATGACGTTGGTATCCATCCCCGTACCGCTCACGTTTTTGCCGAGTTGGCGCACAACCAGCACGTCGATAGCCTCAAACGGTAGTCCAGCGATCAGGGCCTTGGCGTTTTCCAGCAGCTCCGTTTCGCGTTCGCCGCCAATCTCGGCCGCGGTCAGCGCGGCGATGTCGGCGGTCTGGTGGAAGGCGTTTTCCAACAGCGCCAGCCCACCGATCAAGTTCGTATCGCGCTCGTAGATGCGGGCGGCGGGTGCGATGAACTTTTTCAAGGCTTGGACGCCCTGGCTGTGCATTGTCGCCGCGCCGTGCTGTTTGCCCAGACCGATGACAGCCATCTTGGCCAGACCGCTTTCGATATGGCTGCGGAAGCTGGTGTGCGGTTTAATGCGATTGATCAGCAAGGTATGGTCGGCCGCCGCCGAAATGACATCCTGGTACAGCGGCGGCCCGCCGGGCACTTGGCCGATTTGCGTGACCTCCATTGTGGCCCGGATCTCGGCCCCAACCACTTCGGGCGCGACGCCGAGCTGTATGATCATGTCCCGTTGGCCGGCGGCCGTCGCGCCGGCGTGGCTGCCCATCGCCGGGATAATAAACGGCTCTGCACCGATGTCGCGCAGTTGGGCCACCGTCTCTTTGACAATGAGCGCCAAGTTGGTAATCCCCCGGCTGCCGACGCCAATGGCCACGCTGTCGCCGGGCGCGATGCGTTCAAAAATGCCGCTATCGAGCCAGGCCCGACGCGTCGCCGCCGCCACATCGTCGATCTGCGGTGCATCGAAACGTTGAGTCACTGCCAGCAGCGTAGCCGGCAAATTGGCCGGAAAATTTAGCGATTGAATTTGGTCGAGTAGTTGCATAGATGGTCACCTCCAATTGATCTCTAGCTATTGTAACAGATTTTTTTCAATAGAATAGTCGCTTTTAGTCCTATCACACCCATTCCAAAATTTCCTAACTTTGTCTCTCTTCTGATTTAGCTTATAATAGTATGAAGCATCTTTTATAAAGAGTTAGGAGTAAGGAGTAGGGAGTAGAGCGTTTTCCCTTGCTCCCTTCTCCCATAGGGTGACAACTTGAGTTATTTAGAATTACGTGGGGAGCAACAACGATATGTTTGACGACTCGGCCTATCTGATCAGCAAACCGCAGCGGATTGCGGCCTGGTTGGTCCATCTATTTACTGCCAGTGGGGCTATATTAGGAGTACTCAGCCTGTGGGCCATTCACGAGGGGCGCTATATCCAATCATTCTGGCTGATGGCCGCGGCCGTGTTTATCGACTCGGTGGATGGGACCTTGGCTCGCCGAGCGAAAACAAAAGTGGCTGCGCCCAAAGTTGATGGCGCGCTGCTGGATAATATTGTCGATTATTTCACCTATGTATTGGTCCCTGCTTTTTTTATTCTGGTAACCGATTTGCTGCCGCCTGGTTGGGCGCCCATCGGCGTTAGCGTGCTGGTCTTAGCCTCGGCTTACCAATTCACCCAGTCGGAAGCCAAAACCGATGATCACTTCTTTAAGGGCTTTCCCAGCTATTGGAACATTGTGGTTTTCTATCTTTTTGTGATGCAAACATCAGCCTGGATTAACCTATTTGTTATTCTGCTGTTGTCGCTGCTGGTATTCTTGCCGATTAAATATGTTTATCCGTCCCGGCTCGAATACTTTTCCCCCAATCGCTGGCTGCGGCGCGGCATGTTCGGGGCAACGCTGATGTGGGCCGCTGCCACTGCCGCTATGCTGTGGATGTATCCCGACATCCAGCCGGTTTTTGTCTACATTTCGGTGGGCTATGCCATCTTCTACACCCTGGCCAGCCTGTACCGCACCTTTGTCCCCGCCGAATTCCCGGACGAAGAACTTGATAATTGACAGTTGACAATTTGATTGCGTTTTGTCGATTACTATTAGACGATTAAACTAACTAACTAACTAACTAACCATCCAACCAACCATCCATCCATCCATCCATCCAACTATCTAACCATCCCCGCATACTTTTCAATAAACCCCTTTAATTCCAAGGCGTATATTTCCTGTGATATGAGAAAGCCGTCATTGTGACCACCCACGGTTTTTAAGAACTGTTTTGGTTCGGAGGCGGCCTCAAAAATCTGCCGGCCGTGGTCATAGGGGATGACTTCGTCGTGGGGGCTGTGGACGATAAATATGGGCATCGTCAGCGTCGATACCCGGGCCAACGTGTTGTAACGAACACGAGTCAGAGGCCGAACCGGCAGAAAGGGGTATTGCCGAGCGGCCATATCGGGAATGGAGGTAAACGTTGACTCCAACACCAACGCGCCGGCCTGGCGGTGCTGCGCCAGCCATGACGCGATACCGCCGCCTAATGACCGGCCCACGATGATGATTTGCTCCGGCCTAAGCTGCCGATCCTCCACCAAATGCTGCCAGGCCGCTTCAGCATCGAGATAGCTGCCCGCTTCGCTGGGGCGGCCTTCGCTTTGACCATAGCCCCGGTAGTCGATGATAAACACGTTAAAGCCTAACCGGTGGTATAAGTTGACCGTATCTAGCCGGTGCGAAATATTACCAGCGTTGCCGTGGAAAAATAGAATGGTGTATTTAGCCTCATGGGCCGGCACAAACCAGCCGGTGATCTTAACCCCATCGGCGGCGGTCAAGTGAACTTCTTCATAAGGCAGGCCAATCGAGGCGGGCGTGGCCATCATATCCGTTGTCGGCAGGAAAATCAGCCGGGTTTGGAACAGGTAAAGCAGCACGGTTAGCGAGACGTAGGAACTTACAGCAATTCCGGCCATCCAAGCCAGCATAGGGACTCTCGTTTCTGTGATTGGGTCGGATTTGATCACGGTTCAAGTTATATGATCAACTCAGGTATTTTGCAAGCTCGGAGAATCATATTGGGCAGGATTTACACACTTTCTCACAAAAAGGGCAATTCCAAACTCAGCAACGACCAATCGATACGTCGATCAGTCGATTCCAAACCCTTTCCGATGGTGAGAGGCCTTTGCGGGTGATCGTAATGACCTCCACCCGCGCTGTTAGGGCGGGTGGGGCGAACCCCTGATCCACTGAATGGGCTGAGACCACTGAAATTGTCTGTCGAAAGTGAGTGAAATCAACGCCAATCAATGTCTCGGTGATTCGCCCCTATCCGCAACCACCCCCAATGACGACGGAATATATCCAAAGATCGATGAGGGTCGAGACGTTGCTGGTTACTTTATAACCACCGGCAGGTAAACGGAATCTGTATCTGGTGCGGATTGCATGCCGGCCCAAATGTCAGCGGCATTTTCACCAATATGCTCCTCCAGAGCCAAATCTGACCATACTTTTAACATCTTAGTTCTAAATCCAGCGCTTCCGGCAGCAGCTAAATCTTGAACCAGATCATCAGCTTCATTATACAACCCCTGCGACAAGGGTACCGGCGTGGTCGCGTCTGGCAGCAGCGAGGTGAAGGGGCCGGAAGCGTTTTGCAGAAATTGAGCCGTGTCGCTGCGTAAGTCAGGGTTATTCATCAAAATTACAGCCAGTTCGGTGGTGTGTTCATAAAATAGGTCGATAAAGCCCTGCCCGGTTGAATTGGTGCTGAGGGTTTCATCTCGTAAGCGGGTATAGAGGGTTAGAAGTTCGGTGGGGGTGGCCAGTGCATCGACTGTGCTTGTAGTTGAGTTAACGCCTAAGGCGATTTCTACGCTACACACGAGTTCATTATTCGCAATGGCGGTAAAGTTTTGATTAATCTGGTCCGGTGGAACATTGATGGTGCGCGATGCCGGCGAGAATCGATAGCCACTCTTGGATGGGGTCAGCGTATATGCGCCGGTGGCCAAATCGAGCAGGGTATAGGCGCCATTGGTCCCGGTGGTGGTTGATTGACCGCTGCCGGTAGAAACGGTTACGTTGGGTATAGGGGTGTTGGTTCGGTTGGTCACCTGGCCTTGGATGGTGTTGCCATTTTCTCCCATGGTGGCGCAATTAGCATCAGCGGCCCAAGGGCTGTAAACGACATTGCCCTCAACCCGATCTCCAGAACCGCTAGTGCCGTTATCGGGACCGTCGGCGCTGCCCCACCAACTGTTTGGGGCATTGATTTGACTGTGGTTTACAGCCCGTGCGCCATAACTATTGCCGGTAATGTGGGTGCAGTCGGTCACCGCCAGCGCGGCCTCGCTGCCGCTGCTGTAAAGAGCCACCGTGTTGTTGATAAAGACAGCGCTACTAATGGTTTTGCTACTATTGGCCGAGTTATAAGGGACTGTTCCCCAATTAGTAATCGTTACATCGCCCTGAACGGCTTGTCCGGCGGGATTGCTCCCCCCCACATTTGGCCCCAAATGATCACCCCACCAGTTGTTGGCAGCTAGAATTTCGCCAGCGCTGCTTGCCACAGCAGCAAACTGGCTATTGTAAAAAAATCGGAATTGTTAACCTCCGGGGTTGCCCCGCTACCGGTGCTGTAAAGCGCTATCTTATTATTCCTCAACGTACTATTAGATATTGAAGGCGAGACCGATGCCACCTGAACGGCGCCGGTATTACTCCCGGAACCGCCATAACGGATTTGGGCATGGTCGATGCTGCCGTCACTCCCGTTACGAAAATAGATGGATTTCCAGTTGCCCGGTGCAGGCGTCGTATTTCCCCCATCGCCGTTGGTATCACCATTGCCGGCCGGGAGGGTATCATCCCGGAGGCTGGTGAAGTAGACGTTGTTATTCGCTGTACCGTTTACATCCAATTCCCCATCGACAAGGAGGCTTTTCCCCGAAGCAAACTTGACCACAATACCAGGGTCGATGGTCAGTTTACCCCCACTGGCCACTGTGAAATCATCGCTGATGATGTGGACAATCCCGGTTTGATCCCAAGTTGTATTTCCCGTTAAAGCCGTATTACGAATTTCCAAGCCACCAATGGGCGTACTGTTAGCGGTGAAGCCGTTGACGGTGATGTTGTGGTTGGCCAGGGCGCTGATAGCGGCCCAGTCACTATTTTTGACAGTCAGGTTGTTGAGTTGGAGGGTGTGGTTGCTGTCCTCAACGTGAATGGCTCCCCGGGTATCATCGCCGGCGAAACGGATTTCAACATTGTTGAAGGTGCCGCTGCTGCCGCTTTGGAAGGTAATGGAACGCCAGATACCGTCGTATGGCGTAGAGTCAGAGCCGTCACCGTTGGTATCACCGTCAGGAGTGGTGTCGTCTCTGCTGCTGGTAATGTAAACCGGTTGTCCGCCACTATCGTTAATATTGAGCGTACCGGCGACAATGATTTCGTTATTATCGTTGCCTATGGTTATCATCTTAATGATAACATCATCTTCGATGGTTAAGGTTGCGTTTTGAGCAATCGTTAAGACATCATCGACAAAATGGACCTGGCTGGCGGTCCAGGTTTCGTTGCTTGATATGGTACCGCTATGACATTCTATGCCGGGGTCTGCGCAATCGAAGGCCGCATTGGCAATCGGTACGGTATCCCAGCCTGAATCTGTGGCTTTAAGTGTTAGCAATAATATAAAAATTACGACAAATTTGGCAATGTGTTTCATGGAAAAACCCTCTCTTAGTAGCATGTAACTTTGATATTAGAATTGTTTGGAAATAAACTATGGTTGTCGCGTAAACGAACAAGGTGACAGTCACTTGAGTGTGATAAATCGACCTGTCTAGGCTAAACGGATGTTCATTTTCGGCCAGAAGTGACTGTCACCTTTTGAACTGTTCGGTCGTGGCAAAACTCGTCGGTCGTTGATCGACGTATCGATCGGTCGTGGCAAAACTCGTCGGTCGTTGATCGATGTCCCGATCGGTCGCCATCGTTTATTGCGTACGACAATACATTTCTACATCTTAACGATAACATCATCTTCAATGGTCAGGTTGCCGGTGTTGGCAATGGTGAAAGGTTGTCAGAAATAAGTGAGGTCGGTCTCATTCCAGGTGGTGATGGGTGAGGGCATCGTTGAATTTCGCCGCCAACGGGCGTCTTGGTGGTGGTAAAGCCAGTGACGGTGATGTTGTGGTCGGCCAGGCGCTGATAGCGGCCCAGTCACTATTGACGGTCAGGTTGTTGAGTTGAGGGTGATTACTGTCCTCAACGTGAATGGCCCTCGGTATCATCGCCGGCGAAGCGGATTTCAACATTGTTGAAGGTGCCGCTGCTGCCGCTGAAGGTAATGGAACGCCAGATACGTCGATGGCGTAGAGTCGAGCCGTCACCGTTGGTATCACCGTCAGGAGTGGTGTCGTCTCTGCTGCTGGTAATGTAAACCGGTTGTCCGCCACTATCGTTAATATTGAGCGTACCGGCGACAATGATTCGTTATTATCGTTGCTATGGTTATCATCTTATGATAACATCATCTTCGATGGTTAAGGTTGCGTTTGAGCAATCGTTAAGACATCATCGACAAATGGACCTGGCTGGCGGTCCAGGTTCGTTTTGATATGGTACCGCTATGACATTCTATGCCGGGTCTGCGCATCGAAGGCCGCATTGGCAATCGTCGTATCCCAGCCTGAATCTGTGGCTTTATGTTAGCAATAATATAAAATTACGACAATTTGGCAATGTGTTTATGGAAAACCCTCTCTTAGTAATAACTTTGATATTAGAATTGTTTGAAATAAACTATGGTTGTCGCGAACGAACAAGGTGACAGTCACTGAGTGTGATAAATCGACCTGTCTAGGCTAAACGGATGTTCATTTTCGGCCAGAAGTGACTGTCACCTTTTGAACTGTTCGGTCGTGGCAAAACTCGTCGGTCGTTGATCGACGTTGATCGGTCGGCAAACTCGTCGGTCGTTGATCGATGTTGATCGGTCGCCGCAAAACTCGTCGGTCGTTGATCGACGTCCTGATCGGTCGTGGCAAAACTCGTCGGTCGTTGATCGACGTCCCGATCGGTCGTGGCAAAACTCGTCGGTCGTTGATCGACGTCTTGATCGGTCGTGGCAAAACTCGTCGGTCGTTGATCGACGTCCTGATCGGTCGTGGCAAAACTCGTCGGTCGTTGATCGACGTTGATCGGTCGCAAACTCGTCGGTCGTTGATCGACGTCCTGACGGTCGGGCAAAACTCGTCGGTCGTTGATCGACGTCCTGATCGGTCGCCGCAAAACTCGTCGGTCGTTGATCGACGTATCGATTGGTCGCCGCAAAACTCGTCGGTCGTTGATCGATGTCCAGATCGGTCGTGGCAAAACTCGTCGGTCGTTGATCGATGTCCCGATCGGTCGATTCCAGACCCTTTCCCGATGGCCAGATGCCTTTTCAGGTGATAGTAATGAAATCCACCCGCGCTGTTGGGGCGGGTGGGGGTCGAACCACTGAGTCACTGAATCGCTGAATGCACTGAGGCGGCTATGCAAACTTCAGTGAAATCACGTCGATCAGCGGTTCAGTGATTCCCCCCACCCCACCGAATGGCGACATACACATTTCCAAACCATTGGCTTTTTTTATAGAACCGGGGTGCCGGCGAATGGCGTGAAATCAACGGGACCGGAATAGCCACACGGCTCCCACGGCCAATACTATAACCACAACGGCTACCAAAAGCAGGGCCGCTCCCGCAACGGCCAAAAGCGGTACTATGGATGATCCGCCCTCCGCCGAGGGCGATGACTCCGCCCCCGAGGAGGCCCCTGTATCGTTCTCTCCCGCGTCTGCTCTTCTGAATTTGGTTAAACCAAATAGATTTAACCGTTCTTTATTCACCGAAAAAGGGCCGGACGCACTGCCCATATTGGGCGCTGATATTTCGATGGTATTGCTATCTTCAGAGATGACGTAGGTTCCCACGTTTTGACGCCCACCCTCTCGTGTTTCGATGAACGTCCCATCTTCAAGAAACTCGGCCATGTATTCCGGACCTGAGACCGCAGCCCACTTCCCGATGATCAAATTGTTGGGATTGCCTCCGTGGCGAGTTATACGAATAGGAGACGTACAACTGATAAATATTAAGGACAGTATGATGATAGAAAAAGTGAATGTCTTTCCAGATTGATTAAGTTGTTTGACGACCGATCCGATATTCATTGCTCCTGTTCTTTCTCCGGCATGACCGGAATCTAACTACGGACCCCAGCCCCATTGACCCGATCTATCTTCTTCCGGATGCCGTCCAATATCTGAATAGTTGATTGGAGAATCCCGCTGTTAGGGCGGGTAGGGTGGGGATCGAATCACTAAACCAATGAACTTAGCGCCAATCAGTAGCTCAGTAGTTTATCCCCGCTACTCCACCCTATCACCACCAACCGCACCGAATGGCACCGGTCATATTTCCAAATCGCTAGCTTCTTCTTATAGAACCGAGTTGTCGGGAATGGAGTGAAGCCAAGTGTCACGCTCCGTTCGGTAAAGGCAGTCGGGGCGGTGACGCCCCGGCTGACCTTAACTTAGGCAGTGTTAAAGTGAGAAATCTACGCTGATCTCCTCGAAATTATCATCGAACAATTATTGGTAAGAATATTTCTCTAACACACAGTTCACGAGGAACTAATTGATTTAGTAATGCTACATCTGATTGGGTTATCACACCGTCTCCATCAATATCTGCTGCATGATTTGGGGCGTTTGTAAAAGTGTTAAGAAGTGACGAAATTGCTGTGATATCTTGATCATCTATACAACCATTCTGATCGACATCTCCGGGGCTACCGACATACATAAGAACGTGAGAGGTAGTAGACATTTCTTCCCCTTCTGTCAAATGCACGTTTATACTTTCCGAGGATTTACTGGATGCCACAGCACCATTCACCTGTGCGTTTAACCCTGTTAACGTGATTTGGTATTCTCCAGGCACAGGATAAGGTATAAGAAATTGTTCTATTTCTCCATTCCCACTGTAAAAAGCATTTGGAATTTCGTTTATCTCTCCCAAAGTAGCTGTATATCCTAGTCTCCTGCCCAACGGGTCGGTAATCATAAAATCGACTGGATCAAATAACCCTTGAAACCACTCATCAATATCGGCCAAAACCTGTGGATATTTCATTGAATAGTTAAGAAGTTGTGGAGACAGCAAGGGAACGATTCCTATCGCCTCAAAGACATCCAAAACGAAACCTTGACCGAAATTATGACCCGCTTCCTCTGCTGCCCACTCAATAAGGCCTACGCAGGTAAACCTTCCGTTTCCATCACGGTTCTTTTGGGCTGCAGGAGCAAGTTTTTCTGTTAATTCTCCAAAGGAAAGTTGCTTCCTATCAAGAAGCTCTGTTGGGTAGCCTGCATCTAGTTGAGTTTTTATTTTCTCTCGCATACTTTCAGCTAGTACTGTATCAATAGGGATTTCCTCAAACTCTATTTTTTCCCCTCTATCATATGCAAATGTTCCTTTGGTATGTTGGTCTTGTACCCCAATGTCTTTGTAGATATATACCTTTTCTTTATTATCTTGGCTTCTGTAATATCCTTCGTCATAACCCGGATGAGACTCATAGACCTGATTGTCAACATTTAATCCAATATGGTCAAACCCTGGAACATCCTTGAGCCAAGCTTTTATAGACTCTGACGAATTTTCCCGAAAAACTATGGAATTTCTTGCTGGCTCAAAAGAAAAATTATCAATAGCATATCCATTTGGTTCCGTTAGGAGAATAGACGTTCGCCAACTGGCAATATTCCCCCCTCTGATCTCGATCGTTTCGATACCAAATTTGGAGTTAGTATGTTGTCCTAATTTGATGTCATTCGGATCAAACCATTCAATTCGGGTGCTTCCCAATTCGTCGAAATAGCCTGCATCAAGCGTAAACGACTCAACGATAACAGGTGTTGTTCCATCTGACGGATTTACGAAAGTACCTTCAATTGCTCCCCTGAACCTCGGGGAACCAGATAGGACAGGGCTTGTAGGATTTGACCCATCTGTTGAAATAAACGGACTATCTCCCCCAAAGATAATACCCTCTCCAGCATATTGGTCCGAGATTGAGGTATTAATTGGGTACTCGCTAAATGTAATAGTCTCACTGGCCTGAGGGTTAATCGTGTCCTCTTGAACAGATATTGTTTCATTATCTCCCAGAGGAGATGTGCCTCGGGTAGTAGTGGGTTCCTGTGTCATTGACACATACGGCGTAAAAATTAACATAGCAAGTATTAAGATTACCAATAGGCGGCCAGTCTTCATTAGTTTCCTCTCTTTTCCTAATAAAGTGATGCTTAAAATGATCTTATTGCTGCCTAACCGGTTTCATACGGCACTTTCCGGCGTAAACAGATCTCCATTTGGCGCTCAGCTTACGCCAAACGAAACCTTTGGAAACCTGTCAGATATTACGTTACAAGGTCTTAACTTAATGACATTGACTTTGTACACACTGATTTACAATCCGCCCTCATCCTGTTCAATGACAAAAATCCGATCAAACTGTAAAATCCGCAGGATGCGCCTGATCTGATTAGATGGATTAAGCAGGACCATTTGCATATCTTGCTCGGCGCATTTCTTATAAATTAACAGCAGCAGTTGCAGCCCCAGCGAGTCGAGCCGTTTGTTCGCCGTCAAATCGACGATGAGCTTGGCGGCCCCGGCCCGGAACAGGGTTTGACATACGGCGTCAACCTCTTGCTGCTCTAAGCGGCGGTAGGTTTCCAGGTCGATGTCATCGCCGAGGGTGAGGCGCCATTCGGTTTGGGTGTCGTTGAGGGGATTGAGGTTCATGGTATTGTGATATGTTGATCGATTAGTTTTTTTATGGGCTAAAACAGCAAAATGAGTTGTCAGAAACACCTTCCCTCTATCTCCTAATCAAAGGCAAATAGATAACACCATCGGTAGTGGGGCCTATTTCAGCCACCTCAACCCAATGATCCACAGCCTCATTCGTCTCCGGGTGAACCCCAAGCCAGGGACCGTCGGAGATGTCATCTAGTTCCAACTCGACGATGTCGAAATCTGCCACCTCAGCGTCGAAGCTCAAGACTTCAATTTCTAGAAAGCCGCCGAGTTCAAGTAAGAATTGATCAAAACCGTACTGAAATTCGTCTAACCGAATGTGGGCCTGGGTGGTAGAACCAAAATCACCGGCAAGGACGGGGCCGAAAGTCGTCTTTGCGGGGGGATCGAGATACGCCAATGAGCCGTTGCCTTGCGCATCGCTGCCGGGTACGGCTTGCCAGTTGGCCGTGATCTCGCCCTGACTGAGGCTGGGGTTAATCGTCAAGCCGATGCCAACTGATAAAATAGACGGTACGATGTCCCATTGAAGGCCGGTTTGAGCCGGCGAAAGTTCTAAGGAAGGTAAAGGAAAAGATGTGCCGGGGCCGAACGGGGTGGTAAAACTGGCTGAGCCGTCAAATTCGGCGTCGATCCCCCAATCAATCGCCTCAACTCCAACAATTTCGGCTTGAACCCCCAAAAAGACGACGTATCTCAGCAAAAACTCATTACCGTTTGCCCCCTCTAGGCCGGCTTGTTCGAATTGGGCTGCGGTCCAATCTAAAGGGGTAATCGTCGAGCTTAGTTGATAACTAGTATTGAAAACCAGCGGATTTGCTGAGGTCATGCTGACGTCTACCGGCAGACGCAAACCAATATCCCAATCGAGGGCAAGGCCCGCTTTCACTTCGGCGAGCGTCACACAAATCCCCAGGAAACATTCTTCCCACTCTTCATCGATGGTGTAATCGATTCTTGGCCCTGTTTCGGTAAAACCGAAAACAATTTCCTCAATAGCGCTTGAGTCGGCCGTAGTGATCGGCGGCAGCGGCAGCTTTGGCGCCGACTCGGCGGGATACGTGATTTTGTAAGTCTCCCTGAAAATGTACCGGCGCGGCTCATAGCCGAACTCGTACTGATCCCAAATACCGGGTAACTCTGCGGCCAAAAAGTCTTTAATGTTGTCACTGTAGTCGCCAGGGACGATAACGCCATTACCCTGCGTAAAGGGGTGATCAGCCACAATCGTGTCTGGCCATTTGTCCAGTCCGGCTTGTTTGGGATTGTCAAATTCAAGCACCGTTTTGGCGGTCACAATGAATTCCTGGGGTGGGCCATCAATCCCTTGAGGTTTCGGTGTTACGGCCACATCATTTTCGTAAGTAACCGATGCCGGTCCGGGCAACCCTGATCGACTGCGTTTAGCAAATGTCTGTTTTAAGGCTTGTTGAAGCGGTGTATAGACTTTTTCTGAGGGATCAGGACTTTGCTTTTGTTGTTTGAGTGGAGGTACATCGACCTGCGCTGCATTAACTTCTTTCCCTGAGCCGTAGAACGTTAAAATTATAATGAGACCCAACAGGCCTATGACTGTTTTGAGGCCAAATAATTTTGTTTTACTCATTGTAAATATCCTCCCAAATATTTTGTTGAACGAGGCTTAGTGCCTATTGATTAAAACAATTTTTCTGGATTTCTCTTTCGGTGTAACCTCCCCTTATATTCCTGTCTCACATTCCTGACTCCCCCGCCACCCGCCGCGCGAACGCCACCAGGGCCTCGCTGTCGGCGGGGAAGATCGTAACGGTGCTCTTGAGAAACAGGCGCGCTCCGGAGACATCACCGCCAATTAAAACAGGGATGTGCAACCGGTCGATCTGCTCAAAAAACGCGGCCAGGCAGGGATCGTTTTTTAAGCGTTGGACAGCGGCTAACGTCGTTGGAATAATCACGTGAGTAGTCTGGAGCAGGAGCGGTTCAGCTTGAGTCAGAGTCAGGTCGGGAGCGATGGCCAGTCCGTAACTGCCTTTAATTTGTTGTCGTGTTGAGCCGATGACTTTGACCCTCACTCCGGCCCGGCGGAGTTCGGTCACAAAGATCGTGGCGGTGGCTTCCTGAAAGCCGTCTGCCCAGAGGACCAAGATGGTTGAGTCACGTTTGGGCATCATAAGTCCTTTGTTGAGGGATCGCCTTGTTGGCGAACTTTGCCAGCTAGGATACCGCATAAACTATGGCTGTGACCTAGCCAATGTCTCTACGATTTTGGTCGAAAACTATCCTGGGCCTGGCCCAAATCTCTATTACCGGTTGATTTTGCTGTTCAGATATGGTATGTTAAACCCTGAACGCTGTTGCCACCCATTAGAGGAGAGAGATTCTTGTTTCAGCCCACCCATATTTCGCTGCCGCACCTGCGAGCGGGGGTTCATGAGGCGCTCAAACTGTGGAGCAAGCCTAACGATGATACCAGCCCGCTCAGCCACCTGTATCTTTTTCACCAGGCCAGCCAGACCCGCTCCGCCAACGCCCGTCGGCTTACCAACGATCTGCTGCTGCAAGCCCTAACGGTGATGAAAGATCGCTATGATGCTTTTTTGGCCGATCTGCTGCGGCGTCGATTTTTGGAAAACACCCCCGTCGCCGTCGTTGCCAATGAGAAAAACATAGCCGAAGCCACGGCTCATAAAAAACAACGGCAGGCCATCGAGCAATTGACCAATATTCTGGCCGGTCAAGAACGCCAGGCCCGACAGGCGGTCATTTCTGCGTTGGAGCAGCGCCTCAACCTGCCCGCTCCCGTCGATCTGTTTGGTATCGATCCCTACCAGAAGCGCGTTGGCGACGCCCTACTGTCGCCGGAACCGGCCTGGTTGGTCGCGGTCGAGGGGCTGGGCGGTATCGGTAAAACAGCTCTGGCCAATGCCGTCATTCGGCGGGTGGCTTTGACCCATCATTTTCAACAGATAGCCTGGGTCAGCGCCAAGCAGCAAGAGTTTTGGCCCGGTCTGGGTCTGCAACCCACCGCCCAACCCGCTCTCGACAGCGAAAACCTGATCGACCATTTATTGGCCCAACTGGGCGAGGAATCGCCCGAAATGGTTTCGCCCCAGCAAAAAATGGCATTGCTCACCGAGCGGCTGAAAGCGCAGCCTCATCTGGTGGTCATCGATAACCTGGAGACCATCGTTGATTTCGAGTCGCTGCTGCCGCTGCTGGCCCGTCTGGCCAACCCGTCCAAATTTTTGCTGACCAGCCGGGTGATGCCGCCGCAGGCCGGCCTCGCCTCGATCCGCCTGACCGAATTGAGTCGGGCCGACTCGTTTGATCTGCTCAGGCACGAGGCTGGACTGCGCCACATGACCTCGTTGGCTGAAGCTTCGGATGAGCAGTTGGGGCGCATCTATCAGGTTGTCGGCGGCCATCCGTTGGCCCTCAAGCTGGTGATTGGCCAACTGCACAGCCTGCCTCTTTCACAGGTGCTCGACAGCCTGCGGCAAGCTCAGGGCAAAAAAGTGGACGATCTGTACACCTTTATCTATTGGCAAGCCTGGTCCGTGCTAGCTGAGAGCAGCCGCCAACTGCTGTTGGTCATGCCGTTGGTGCAAAATGGTACCATCGATCAACTGGCGACCACCGCTCAATTAACTATGGGCGACCTACACGATGCCCTGGCGCAGTTGATCACGCTCTCTTTACTGGAGGTCAGCGGTACTATCGATCAGCGTCGCTACCGTATTCATCGATTAACCGAAACGTTTTTGCTCAATGAAGTTGTCAAATGGCCCAAGACACCTTGACCGATGCATCCAACTACACCGATTTTTTTATAACGGCTGTATTGACTAATATCGCCTATTGGCAAAATAATCCTGCCGTGCAATCGCTCGAAGTCGAGGCGCTCGACCAGGAGCGGGAGGGTCTTGTCCGGGCCATTCTCTATGGTCTGACCGTGCCTGAAGCCTGGCCGGCGGTTTACCAACTGATCGAAACGCTATCGCCCTATATAGAACGGCGCGGCTATTGGGCTGTCTGGCAGCAGGTGCTCGATCAAGCCCTGGCCCAGGCCCAACAACGTGACGATGCAGCTAGATGCGTTGTCTTCTCGCTCCTACTGGCTCGACTATTACAACGGCAAAGCAAAATAAAACAGACAATTCACCATTATCGATGGGCTATCAATTTCGCCCGGCAAGCTGGCAGTCGATATAATGAAGGGCGCGCCTGTACAAATCTGGGATACTTATATATCGAATTAGGCCGATGGTTCCGGGCAAAGGTGTTATGTTGTTATGCCCTTGATCTATTTGAGCAAATCAAGAACGAGCACGGTCAAGCCCATACCCATAATCATTTGGGTGTTCTATTTACATGGCAGGGTATCTGGCATAAGGCCCAGTTGCATCTAGAATCGGCGTGTGCTATCTGGGAGAAGATGAATGACCATCATGGTTTGATGCGTGGTCTCATTAACCTGGGTACCCTTTATATCCTTAGCCGACAACTCACCCAAGCTTTGCATTGCTTTCAAGACGCTGCCAATTATGCCCAATTGACCGGAGATGAACTTGAACTTGCCACAATTTACATGAACAGGGGCATCATCCATCAATACAACGGTAATCTCGCGGAAGCAGAACATTGTATTCGAAGCGCAGAAGCTATTTACCAGAAGTACTCAAATCTATCCGGATTAGCTCAGGCTTGGAGCAATTTAGGGATAGCTTATCTTGAGCAAGGTCGAGCACTTGAAGGGGGCCAATTTCTGCAAAAATCGCTGAATACCTGGCGTAAGTTAGACAACCGACAGGGCGAATTGAAGGCGCTGGCCGGTTTGATTGAGTATGAATTTATGCGACAAGATCATGCTCAAGTCACGGCCAAGTTGAAGGAGTTAAAAGCGATCAAGGCGCGATATCTGCCCCATTTCCAAGATCCGTATTTAAATACTATTTTGCAAAAGTATCATTACAGCTTGACTGAATAAAAAGCTCAGTCAGGCTGTAATGATTTTATAGGTTAATTAATCGTTAGCATCCACCTCCCGAATTTCCAGGATGCGAACACGCATGAGCCGGCGCTGTCACCGACAGCCCTGCCTCGTCGGCGACAATGCCAACCGAACCGGCTACGGCGGCCAGCAGAGCTAACCCGGTTAATACCGCAATGATTCTCTTTTTCAACATCTTGAAACCTCCATTTTAGCGCTAGGAGGGCCAAGATGAGAGTACTCTCGGCTGAGAAACTCAGCCTATTCGCGAATAATCCACAGCCCGATTTTGATTGAGGATGTTCGGACCGACCATCATTTAATTTAGTTCAAGCATATCAGCCTGTGCGGCACAGGTGCGCGACAAGTGAGTAATTGGATAAAGACGGATGCCTCGCCCTAATACGTTACCCACTTATAATGATGATTTGGCCGGTTTTGCCGGAATACTGCGGACGACGGTTTTTACTTCGCAGCGGCAAGCCGCCGACTATTTTCATTTGAACCGTTCAACGGTCGTGCGTTATGAAAATGAAGATTTAAAGCCGTCATTAGGATATTTAGCCTGTTTGGTGAGATTGGTAGCGGAAAAAAGAGATCGCTCGGAGACCGATCGCCGCCACTTACTGACGCAACTCAATCGAGCCATACAGTATCATTATCAGGATGTGCCATTCCAGACTTGGCCTGAATTGGCTGCTGTTGCGGACGCCTACTTGACCGAACGCAGTCAGCAAGTCGGCGTGGCCCATCGCTCCCAAGTCAATCAATCCCCACCTTCTATCGCACCCACTCCACCCGCCGAGACCCCGGCCCTACCTGTTTTCTATATCGAGCGCCCGGTCGAACAGAGTCAGTTACGCCGTCAGATCAGGGAGGCGCATGTCCCGGCGCTGGTTTTATGGGGCGCCGGTGGCGCCGGTAAAAGTGTGCTAATGGCCTGGCTGGCGGCCAACCTGGCCGATCAATTTCCTGACGGGCAAATTTGGGTAGAACTGCCGGAGGAGGTGTCGCCCCAGGCCGCCGTTAGTGAGGCGCAGCTCCACATTGCGCACAGTTTGGGCGTCGTCTTGCCGGGCGGGTCTCTGGCCGAAAGAGCGGGGCAATTGCGGACCTTGCTGGCCGGAAAGCGTTGTTTGCTGATGATAGACAATGTCAGCTTTACCTCGGACTTGGCCTATTTGCAGGTGACCGGGCCGTCCGGTTGCTTGCTGATCACTACTCGCTATCGTAAAGTCGCCGATGTGTTAGAGTCGCCCTTAATTCCGATCAAGGGGATGTCTCCCACTGAAGGGTTAAATCTGCTGGTGCGTTGGGCTGATTATTCGGCTGAAAATGGCGAGGGGCTGAGCGATCTCGTGCATCGTTCGGGCGGTTTGCCGTTGGCGCTCAAGCTGTTCGGCGCGCGCCTGCGGGAGGGTGAAACCGTCACCCAGTTGCGCACCTCCTTTGCCCACGATCATATCGATTTAGGCCAGTTCGATCTCGACGACCCGCAGACGCCTCACGATGGTCTGCTGCGCTGCTTTGAACGCAGTTTATCCCACCTGACCGAGTCCGATCGTCAAGGCTTTATCCAGTTGGGCTGCTTCGCCGGTCATTTTGAGGTCGATGCCAGCGCTGCTGTCTGGGAAATCCCCTTGAAGGACGCCCATCGACGCTTACGTCGCCTGCATAGTCTGGCCTTGCTCAAGCGCGAGGGTGCAACCTATCAGCTCCACCCGCTGCTCCGTGACTACGCCCGGCAAAACATATTGACCTTACCGGCCGGCCACCAGCAACCTTATCAACGACATACGGCCTACTACATTCGCCGCCGCCTATACCAGCCCCAGATCTTAGAGGATGCCGCCCAATCCGCCCCCCATTTGGACCAAAGTTGGGTTGATGTTGTCGCGGCGGTCAGATGGGCCGCTACCTATGACCGTGAACTGGCGGCTATAGCGGCCTTACTGGCCTATGGTGACCGACCGGCCCTCCTCGAAGCGGTGGGCGGGCCTTTGATTCAAGCCGTTGAAACCTATGTTAATGAAGCAGAGACCATTTACCGAGGGATGTGGTTCGAACTACTAGGCGATCTGTATTTGCTCGACGAACATTATGTAGCTGCTGTCGCTGCTTTCACTCAGGCGGACGAACTGGCGCAGGCGGAGCAGTATCACCTTTCAAGCAGTCGGGCCAAACTGCGGCTCGCCGGAATACACCTCATTCTTGAGGACCGGCAGGCGGCCCTTGAGATGATGAATCAAGCGCAAATGGCGCTAGCTCAGGGCTTACCGGTAACTGAGGCAGAGCAGGCTGCGCTCCACCGGCTCTTCTATTGGTTCAATCTGGTCAGTTACAGTATGCTGCGGCAGTGGCCGGACAGTTTGCCGGAAGCCCACGTCCAGCGTTTGGTTGAGTTAGCCCAATTGACCGAGCAACCATCGTTGGAAGCGCGAGCTTGGCATATTTACCGGCTGTGGTGTACGGTCGGCGAGCAGCCGGAGCCGATTAGGCAGCAAGGCCGGCAGTTTGGCGTCAGAGCGGCCTGGCTGTGGTGGCGAAATGGGCAAAAAGACAACGCCCTGGCCGAAGTGATGTGGACCCAAGAACATACGCGAGGCCGGCGCAGCACTCGCTTAGCCCGTCACTTCGCCCAGCGGCGTTCGCGGGGAACGCCCGTATTAAGTCAGAACCAGATTCAATTAATCCGTAATGAGAAGTTACGCCACTGGCTGGCGGCAGATGAAGCCGAACGAATCGAGTGGCTGGTCAATGAAATGCCGGATCCCAACACCGATGATTGGCAAGAACTGGATGATCTGTTGGCGCTGGGCGTGTTGGGGCAGGGGGTTCGTCGACTGGCTAAGGGATCGCTGCCGCCAGCCGGATGGGCGGCCGGCCAAGCGATGTGGCGCGTCTTAACCGGGCAAAAAGTCTTGTCACTGTCGGACCCCACGGCTATAGCCGGGGCTAAACGCGGCTTGGAGCGCTTGGAAGCGGTGATTAAAACGTCAAATCAGTAATCTTCAATTGTTTCCTTGGTGCGTTGTGCCACAACAACGGGAGCCAGATGGCGAAAGGCGTGGACCGGTCCACTTCTGAATTTACTTATCGCTGTCGACGATATCAGACCCTTCACCACTTTTACTGGCTACTATCGTGAGCACATCACACCTCCTGGATAGACTAAAGCAATAAAATCTTTAGCTCTCGGCTAGCTTAGAGTGTCTGTATTGTTACATAGAAGGCGTTGACGGATCGACGGCTAAACCGTTGCTGATTTGTTGATTTTGTTGATGATTCGGCAACAAACGTCTAAAGACAGGACTATGCCAAGAAATCCCTACGAGTTTGAGCAAAAAGTCAAAGCATATATCAAACGTTGCGGCTGGGCCCAAGCAGAAACAGCGCGGCGGCTAAACTATAGCCCGGAACAATTCAATAAATGGCTTCGTGATGTCAACCGCATTCCCGATACGGCCATTGCAGAGCTATCGGATTTATTTGACTTGGTACCGGAGGAACTGGCTGGAATTATTCGATTTGGCCGGTTATAAAGCCCTTAGACAGACTGAACGAGTATCAGAGCGTGAGTCTTTGGTCTTAAGGTTGAGTCGGTTGCTTGGGCGGAAAATGCTAACATTTAATGTCTCTCTGCCCGGGTAAGAATTACTTTGAGTCATTTTTAGAGTTCAATACTTATGACTGAGCCAACCCTAGAAGATCGAATGAAAACTTATATTGAGCAGAAAGGACTTACCCAGGCCAACGTAGCCAAATTGCTTCAGTGCCACCGGAGTACCCTTCATAAGTGGATAACTCAGGTCAATAAAATACCGCTAGATACGTTGGAGGAGTTTTGTCAGTTGATGGATCTTGATGAAGAGCAACAGCGTGAACTGTTTTGTTTAGCTGGCTATAAATCTCTCACTCAATTGTACTCCGTTATTGAGTCGCCTGAGGTTGTGGATGCTTTCCCCGAGGTTCTCCCTCACCGTAAAAGGGTCTTGAGCTTTGTCGGTCTTGCTATATTAGCCGGACTAGTTATGGTCTTGTTGGTGCGTTACCTCATTTTTCCAAGCTGGGCCAAAGCCCAAAATCAGGCTGGTCTGGCAGCGCTTAGTAAGAATGATGTTACTGGAGCTAGACAATCATT
Source organism: Anaerolineales bacterium (assembly GCA_020634855.1). Lineage (GTDB taxonomy): Bacteria > Chloroflexota > Anaerolineae > 4572-78 > J111 > JAGRBY01. The sequence continues at coordinate 68,199 of JACKAU010000006.1, read as the reverse complement.
TGAGCGGGCTATATGGCTGGATCCAACATTGGCCGTTGCTTACTACAATTTGGCTGAATTGTACGCACAAAGAATCGGTGACAAGCAAACTGCTATTGAATATTTCGAACGTGCCAGAGCGATTGATCCTAATTTTTGGTCAGCCTATGACAGTCTAAGTCGACTTTATAACGAGACTGAACAATATGATCAGGCAAGGATCATTACTGAAGTTGGACTGGAGGGTGTTGCCTATCCTGATCGAGTCGAAACGTTACGTGCTCGTTACGGGTTACTCTCAAACCAAGGATGGGCTTATTTTGGACTAAGTCAATATAACGATGCTAAGGCGGCTTTGGAGGAGGCAGTTAAACTTGAGCCAGCACTGCAAGCTGCCGAACACTCACTCGGCTTTGAGGCTGGATCGCTGCGCCGCTCAACCGCTCACTATTTTTTGCTTAAACTTTGTCAACTTGAACATTGTTCGGCAGAAAAGCAGCAGTTGTACTGTGAACAGGCTCGAATTTTGTCTGTTCCTATGTCGGGATATTTCCATGAGCGAAAAGTTGATATAGAGGAGATTTGTGCTCGATGAAGCGATGCCGTTGGTTAGCGCTTTGCCTTTGGTTTAGCTGGGGCGTTACGGCTTGTGTTCAAGTTCTACCATCAGATACACCGGCAACAAAGCCCATAACTTCTTCAGCGACTGTGTCCGTGATGCCGACTCCGTTCGACGTAACCCCAACCGCATCACCAATCGAGACGATGCCCCACCTGCTGCTTGAGAGTACGGGAACCGTCAAGCTAAAGCGAGTTGACGAAAACTGGCCTGATTTTCAACCGATTGAGATTCACACTCCTCTGCTGTCCACAGATTTATTGGAAGTTGAAGATCAGGCTATCATTCTGTGCGCTGGGACGCAACAAGTTACCTTGGAAACCGGCATTAGCAGTGTGCCTTGCCCGCGTCAACCTGCTATCTTTCAATATAATGGGGCAGACTATAATGCCCCACAGCGTCCGGGAGAAGTTCCTTATGTTCTGTACCCACGTCGGACCTTGATTTTTACTGAGCGTCCCAACTTGATTTGGCGCGATACGGGAGCTGAAAATTATGAGCTAACACTTTTTGATCAGACCGGTAAGCTGTGGACAGAGTCTACAACTGAGCAGACTGAAATGGCTTATCCTAACCAGCAGATGCCGCTTCAGTCGGGTATGTATTACCTGCTTTTGGTTACCGATGAAACCGAAGTAGAAGATCAAACTCCAGGAATTGGTTTTTCGATGGCCGATGCGTCCCAATTAAAAGAGATTAGGCAAGCCGAGCAAATCATCAACGCCCTACCCGATCTGGATAAGCCAACTCGTACCTTCATTTTAGCCGTCTACTATGCTACTCTTGAGCCTGACCCAAAGACAGGATTGCGACCTGTCGGCGAAGCTTGGCGTATTTTCGAGGCGTTGGCCGAGACGCAAAACACCCCGACGCTTCACCTATGGCGTGGTTATACTTTAATGGAAATGTTTTTGCCGCTTGAAGCGGAAACTGCGTTCAAAGCTGCCATAGAGGCGGCGGAAAATGTTGGTGATTTGGAAACGCAAGCTCGCGCCTATATCGCTCTCGGCCAATTGAGTTGTGATAAAATGTATTTTAATCAAGCTGAAATCTTATACATGAGCTTGAATGGTCAGACTGACCTTGTCCAAAAGGGTCAAGAGGTGTGCGATTAATTAGAGCCAAGTCGATTTTTAGGAGAGAGAAATGCAAAAAATAATATTTGCTGTGATCATCAGTATCACCATTGGTCTTCAACTTCAGCCGGTAAACGTGTCAGCCAGCTCCCTAGCTCAAAGCAAAGATCCGGCTATGGACTGTGGTATGGGCATATTGGCTTTACTGGCCTCTAATTCGTCTCAAGCTAAGGCGCTACTCGAACCGGCTTTTGAAACGCTACAAGCAAATCCGAGTAGCGATAAAGATTTGTTGCTCTCCTGTGGTCTCAATCTGGCGGTACTCCTACAGGCTGAATTGGAATGGAATCGCGCCTTAGAGGTTTATGAATATTTGCTGCCAATCACTCGTGAAGTTGACGACCAACAAAGTGAATGGACCGTGCGCTTCGGGATGGGCTCAATCTATATGGCTCAGGAACGTTACGACCAGGCCGAAACGATGTTAGAGGAAGCCTTAAACCTGAGTCGATCATCGTCGCCTTGGTTTTTGGAAAACATCAAACCGACGGCACAGGCAGCAACGCTCAATAACCTGGCGCTTTCCCTGGCTGGGTTGGAACGTCGTAAACTGCGTCTAGATCGCGATTTCAGCGAAGCGCATAACTTATTACAAGAAGCATTGACGGCATCACGCCAAAAAAATGATCAGGGCCTCTTACCTGATCTGTTTTCCGGCCTTGGTGTTCAATCCCTTGAGCCTGTTATTTTGAATAATATTGGCCAACTCTATAGCGATGAAGCGCAGTATGAGCTAGCTATAACTCACTTCGAGGAGGCTTTGGCTCGTAACGCGCCGGGTGGGAATGGTTTTATGTTACCCGGCCCAGAGTTTAATCAGGTTCTTAACGGCGTGATCTACAATAACCTTGGCTTGGTCTATTTTCGGCAATCCGAGCCGGAGACGGCTCTCCAATATTTTGAACAAGCTTTGGAGATTATGCAGGAGTCGGAAAATCCCTTGGCTCAAGCAGGTGTATTGACCCATGTCGGCTTTATCAAGGAGCAGCAGGGCCAACTGACCGAGGCATTGGCAGCTTACGAAGCCTCGATCCAACTTCGAGAAGAGGCTCAGGCTGTGGTTGATAGCGGTCTAGTGACCAGCGTCGGTGGGGGACAGCTTAGCAATTCAAATGCGTTAGCCCTAACCGGTTCTTTAGGTGCTTATAGTGACGTTTATGATTATGCGGTGCATGCCTATTATAAAGCCGGCGTTGAAGCACACGATCAAGGCGACCTCACGGAAAGTCGGCGTTTGCTGGCTCAGTCGTTCTACACCTCAGAACGGAATCGCGCCCGCCTTTTCTTGAATCTATTAACCGCCCGGCAGTTACAGTTAGCCGATGCTACCGCTACCGCGCTTTTGCAGCAAGAACGCGCAGTATTTTCTAACCTAATAGCTACACGTCGTAACTTGGCGATTTTAAGCGAGGAGAATGGGGCAGCAAACCAAATTCAGCAATTAAAAGCAGAACTCACAGGAATCGAACAGGTTTACCAAGAAATTTTAACAGCAATTCAGACCCACGATCCGGAACTAATGAGCTTGATTTCTGGTCAAAGTAATGTTCTGACCGTCACTGAAGTACAAGCCCTGTTAGATGAGGATACCACTTTGGTATCATACTACACCCTTGGCGACGAAAGTATCTTAGCTTTTATAATTTCCTCAGATGACTTTACGATTGTAGATATGGCTGACCTCTCGCGTCTTAAGATACGAGAGCAACTCAATACCTGGCTGCGAGATCTTCGGATCAATGAGAAGAATCTGGAAATAGCTCACCCACAAGAGCTTCAGACCATCTATCAAGAATTGATAAACCCTATTCTCAATCAAATCCAGACTCGTAAGCTGGGCCTTGTCGCTCATAATGAATTACACTATATTCCCTTTGCCGGCTTATCGGATGGCAACCGGTACTTGAGTGAACAATTCATTCTTTTTAGCCTGCCCTCGGCTAGCACGCTCCCATTTGTTCAGGCGCAGTTGCACTCTGCTGATAAGGTCGCCCCTCCTCTCATTTTAGGTGATCCAATTCTACGGACAGAGGTGGATTTGGAGCCACTACACTTCGCCCAGAGAGAGGCTGAAAACATAGGCACCATTCTTGATGCGCCGGTTTACCTGGCTGACCAGGCTACGGAGAGTCTTATCTGGCAAGAGGCGGACACAGCCGGTACCATTCACGTTTCGGCTCATGGGGAATTTGATCAGCGTATACCGTTGGATAGTTCAATTGAACTAGCAGAGGGTGATGGCCATGACGGTAGCTTAAAGGTGCGCGAAATTTTTGACCTGAAGTTGCCTAATGTGGAGTTGGTGACCTTGAGTGCTTGCCAAACTAGTCTGGCTCAGTCTGTAACATCCGATGTAGGGAGCATTTCAGCCGGAGATGAAATTGTTAGTTTGAATCGAGCTTTTTTCTATGCGGGAGCGCCGACGATCTTATCCAGTCTGTGGAGTGTAGATGATGAGTCAACGGAGTTTCTGATGACTGAATTTTATCGACAATGGAAACAGCAAGGAATGAGTAAGGCAGAGGCACTTCAAGCCGCTCAAAACCTGGTTCGAGAACAATATCCTAATCCCTATTTCTGGGCAGCGTTTGTTTTGAGTGGGGATGATTAGACCTACAGCAGGTCTTCAAGCATCTCGGCAAGCAGCCCGACAGACTCGGTCATCATACCCGCCAGACGCAAAAAGAATTAGCTAATCTGGAAACCCTTATCACCGCTATTTTGCAGGATAATCCATTCCCAGATTAGGCATAACTTTGTCACTACTCTACGAATACAACTCCACCCCCCTCAACTCCTCCGTCCGCCGGGCGACAAAATCATCCAGGGCGTCGCGGATGGCCTCATCCAGGGGGGGCTGCTCGTAAGCGTTGAGAACATCCTTCCAAATCTTATTGGCTCGCTGGGCTGCATCGCCGACGCCGCTGAGCTGCCAGGATTCATAGTTTTGGCGGTCGGCTAAGACGGGGGTGTAATACTCGGTTCGGAAGCGAGCTTGGGTGTGGGGCGTGCCCAGGTGATGGCCGCCCGGCCCGATCTCCTTGATCATATCGAGCGCCAGGGTGTCGTCGCTAATCTCGACCTCTTGGAAGAAGTGCTGGAACATGCCCAGATTTTCCATATCGATGATCATCTTTTCGTAGCCCACGGTCAAGCCGCCTTCCAGCCAGCCAACCGAGTGCATAATGAAATTGGAGTGCGACAGCACCGCCGGCCACACGGCCCACATCGTTTCATAAGCCGCTTGCGCGTCGGGCACATTCGAGGTGTTGAGCGTGCCGCTGTTGCGGAAGGGCAGGTTATAGAAGCGGGCCATCTGCGCCCCGACAATCGTGGCCCAGGCTCCCTCCGGCGTGCCGAAGGCCGGGCTGCCGGTTTTCATATCGAGATTGGTGGCAAAACCGCCGTAAATGACCGGCGCGCCGGGGCGAGCCAGTTGGGCCAGGGCGATGCCGGCCAGAGCCTCGGCGTTTTGCTGGGCGATGGCGGCGGCCATCGTGATCGGACTCATGGCGCCGGCTAAAATAAAGGGGGTGATGATCAGCACCTGATTGGCCCGGGCAAAGGTCAAAATCCCGCCGATCATGCGGTCGTCGTAGCGCAGCGGGCTGCTGGCGTTGATGATGCCGCCCAATACCGGCTGGTTCGACTCGGTGATGTCGTCGCCAAAAACGATCTTGGCCATCTCGACGGCGTCGCCCGAGATAATCCGGCCGTGCGGCGCTTCCATGTAGGCTTTGTCGGTCAACTTCAGCGCGGCTTGCGACCGCCTCAAATGACGAAACGAAACTTCGACATCGTGGGGAACGATCAGTTGGTCGCCGGCAATATGGATAGCGTTGCACATCTGGACGAGTTTCAGGAAGTTGATATAGTCTTTCATCAAGCCGGGCCGCCGGCCGTAATCCAAATCATGGACAAACACCACGCCGCCGTTAGGCGCAAAGTTGATTTGGTTTTGGCCGATGAAGACGGTGCGTTCCGGGTTGCGGGCGCGCCAGGTGAAATGAGGCGGCGCTTGAGCCACCAGATCGAGCACGAGTTGGCGGTCGGCCCAGACCACCTGGCGACTGCGATCTACCTTGGCTCCGGCCTTGGCCCACATATCCAGCGCCTCGTCGTCCAGGAAGGCCATGCCGATCTCCTCCAAAATGGTCATCGACGCCTCGTGAATTTTTTGCCGTCCCTCTTCATCTAGACGCGTTAACGGCGGCATACTATTTTTGACGCTTAGCCAGGGGATATGGGCTAACGGTGAGGCCGGGGCGGAACGGCGTTCGCGGCGTTCGCGGCGGCGGGATGGGGTTGGGGACATAGGGCCTCCTTATGTAGTAAGTAATTTACCTCGCTGCTGTCGACCCAGACCGGGGTAGGGGTTTTTTCCCTTAATCCCTACTACCTACCCCCTACCCCCGATAGGGATACTCGGATGACAACGCGAATCTATTACGATTTAAGTTTTTCCATTTTTGGATCATACAGCGGCTCGGCGACGACCGTAGCCGGGTAGCGTTCGCCGAAATATTCGATTTCGAGTTGCGTGCCTTCTTGCGCCTGTGCGCTAGGCAGATAGCCGTACATAACGAATTTCTCCACGGCGTACCCGTAGTTGGCGCTGGTCACATGGCCGACACATTGACCGTCGGCAAAAATGGCTTCGTAGCCCAAGGCCATGCCGCCGTTGTTGAAGGTCAGGCAGCACAGCTTCTTTTTGAGCGGCTTGTCCTTGAGCTTCAGGCACGCCTCGCGACCGATGAAGTCGCCCTTTTTCAGCTTGACCGTCCAGCCCAGGCCCGACTCGTAAGGATTGTACTCGGTGTAGACATCGCCGCCCCACAGCCGGTAGCCTTTTTCCAGCCGCAGCGAGTCGAACGCGCCCATTCCGGCGGCGACCAGATCGAACTCGCGGCCGGCTTCCCACAGCAAATCCCACGTTTGTAGGGCCATATCGACCGGGAAATGCAGCTCCCAACCTAACTCACCGGCGTAGGAGATGCGCAGGGCCAGCACCGGCGTCAGGCCGATGGTGATCCACTGAGCGGTGAAGTATGGGAAGGCTTCGTTGCTAACATCGGCGGAGGTCACTTTCTCCAGCACCTTGCGGGCGTTCGGTCCCCACAAACCCAAAGCGGTGTAGCTGTTCGAGATATCGGTGATCGTAACCGAGCCGTCTTGCGGCGCGTGCTGCTGTACCCAAGCCAAATCCTGCGGCAGTGTGCCTTCGCCGACGAACAGCCAAAAGCTATCCGGCGCAACTCGGGCCACGGTCAAATCGCGTTTGACGCCGCCTTTGGGGTCAGCCAGGTGGTGTAGACCACGCGCCCCACAGCCACGTCCATCTGGTTGCTGCACAGATAGTTGACGAACGCCGCCGCCCCGCTGCCTTTGATTTCGATAATCGATAGACCGGTCAGGTCAAATAGGGCCACGTTCTCGCGGGTGGCCAGATGCTCGGCGCCCTGAATGCGCGACCAATGCTGGGCGGCCCAGCCGGTGCGCGGTGGAACTTGGTCGTCGTATTTTTCCAGTAAGCGGCTGTTTTCCTCAAACCAGTTGGGCAGTTCCACCCCGGCGAACGCCGTATATTCGGCCTTGAGGTCTTGCAGCCGGGGGTAGAAGGGACTCAGGCGCACGTTGCGCGGTTCCGAGATCGATTGGCGGGGGTGAACGATATCGTACACTTCCCGGTAATTCTTCTTGGTGATGACGCTGGTGTAGGCGTCGGTGGTTTGGAAGTCGTGGAAGCGGTGAATATGGGCCTGGCGCATATCCCATTCCGGCTCACCGGTGTCCATCCACTCGGCCACCGATTTGGCGACGCCGCCGGCGTGGGTAATCCATGAGGCCACCGCTGCCCAAAAGCCTTTCACCCGCGACTCGCCGATGATGGGCATACCGTCGATAGAGAAGGCAAACATGCCGTTGATGCCCGACTCCATTTCCGCATCGCGTAGTACCGGCAGCAGCTTTTGGGCTTGCTCCCACGGCTTGCCGAAAAAATCGTCCGGGGTGAAGGGATTGATGGCCGTTTTTTGTAGCTCTCGGGGCCGCACCATGTGGGGCCGGTGCCAGTAGCTGCCGATACCGTAGCCGTCCCAATGCTGGCGATAATACATGGCTGAGTCAAGCTCGCGGGTAGTGGGGTAGATCACTTCCTGATCTTTGTCGCTGCGGTCGAATTGGGCCAGTTGGGCTAGCGGTTTGGTTTTGACGTACTGGTGTTCAAAGGCCATCAACGGCAGGGCGACGCCGAGTTTTTCGCTCAGCGCCGGGGCCCAGATGTTGGCGCACAGCAGCACTTGCTCGCACTCGATGCGGCGCATGGCCGGGTTGTTGGTCAGCACGGCGGTGACGCGGCCGTTGGTCACTTCGATGTCGGTCATGGCCGTGTGGCCGATAAAGCGCGCCCCGCCGGTTGCTTCGGCATCGCGGGCCAGCGCCGCCGACACATCGGCTCCTTTGCAGATGCCGCCGCTGGGAATAAATAAGCTGCCCACGAATGCTTCTTCATTAATAATGGGCAGCTTGGCTTTGGTTTCCGCCGGGTTCAGCAGATGCGACTCGCAGCCGAAAGCCTGCGACTCGCCGTGCAGCCGGATCAAATCCTGCCAGCGGATCTCCGAAATCGCGACTTCTAGCTGGCCGACCCGATTAAAGGTGTTCCGATCGGTGCGGAAGGGTTTGAGGCCGCTGATTAGCCGGGAGGTGTAGCTGCCCATTTGGGTCAGCAGTTTGGAGTGGCTGAGCGGCACCACTCCGCCCGGCGCGTGCGAGGTCGAGCCGTCGTTTTCAAACAGTTCGCCTTTGTCGATCAAAACAATATCGCGCCAGCCGAATTGGGTCAGGTGGTAGGCCGCGGCGCAGCCGACAATGCCTGAGCCAATAATGACCAAGCGCACTTTTTCTGACATGCATGCCTCCTCGGGTTATTGAGGAACGGCGGAGTTAGGTAATTAGTAAATAGTAATTGGTTATTTAGACTTTAATGTCCAATTGCTAATTGCCAATTACCAGTGATTAATTACCAATCTCTATTCACCGCCGTTCCGATATTTTATGTGGATTTTCCAGTGTAAACAGAGTGTACCACAATACCGGCTCTCAAGGCCAACAAGCAGGGTAGATGCTGAGGTGGTGATGTTGCCGTTGTCTCAAGTCGATCTGTTGAGTAGTAAAAAGGTATTTAAGTTTAATCGTCGGGAGGATGAAGTCCGATATTTACCCACACACTGCGTGACATCACAATGGTAGGATGATTCATATTGAGAGCAATCACTATAGCCCGACCTGGCTCTCTGCTTGCTGACGTTCCAGCCAAGCGAGCATCTGCATCGCTTCGGCTTCAGACGGAGCCTGGAGGACGTTGTTGGTCGCGAAATCTTCGGCTTGGGGGTAGTGAGATTGTCGAATCCGTTCCGCTGCTTCGGCGGTGTTGTAATCGGTGTGTCTGAATTCAAGGTCTTTGTCAATCAAGAGCCAATCGGCCCCGGTTCGGCCAAAGGGTAGCCCCACGCTGCCGGCATTGACCACGTGAACGCCGCCGATGGTGCGATCAAACGGCATGTGCGTGTGCCCGCATACCACCAGAGAGGCTGTTAGATTTTCAAAGATATGCAGTAGTTTTTCCTCGGGGGTCATTCGGGTAAAAACCGTAATGTTACTGGTAGGCGTGGCGTGACAAAATAGAACGTTGCCCCAGCCATCGATTTCAAGCTCAACGGTAGATGACCAGCTCGCTACAAACTGTTTGTCTGCCGGCGACAGGACTTGGGCCACCCATCGGGCTTCCTCGTCGGCCCGTTCCGATAGCCCGCCCGGCGGTTGACCGGCCAGATAGCGTATCAGTTCCGCCTCGGCATTCCCGTGGATAAAGTGGGTGGGGATGCTGAGGCTCCGTAATAGGGCCAACGTTTCGGATGGCAGCGGCCCGGCCACGACATCGCCGCCAACTACGATGCTATCGACCGCTTCATCGTGAATCTCCTGAAGCACAGCCTCAAGCGCAGGCAGGTTTCCATGGATGTCATAAATCGCGGCCACTTGCATAGAAAAATACCTCGTTTATAAAGTCGTTAACATGATTGTCAAGTTAACCTCCCCGAGCCAGTAAGTCCAATGCCCGGTTAACTTTGCCTTCGGCTTTCCAGTAATTGAATTTGGTGGTGTTAAGATGTTCGGTGATGCCGCCCAATTGACGAACGCGATCGATCATTTTGTCGGGGCCGCCAGGGCCGTCATCCGTCAGGCCGTCCCATAAGGTAATTAGCCGCATCCGGTCGATGCCGTGGATAAAGGATGAGTACAGCGCCCAGCGCTCGTTGCGTTCGTACATATTATCGCCAAATTTGACCCGGCCCAGGTAATCCGGCTGCAGCCATATTTTGACGTTGGCGTTGTTGCGGATATTGTAGAAACGTTCAATCCACTGTTCCCCGGCGTAGAAGACGGAGCGTTGGATATAGCGCGCCTCTTCAAATGGTAGGTGAACTTCCACGGTCATGTCCCGTTCCAGACAAACCTCGATAAAAATGATATCGCCGCCGGCCGCCGCGCCACAGGTTACGGCCAGATCGTGGTGATCGGCGTCGAATTTGTCCAAGGCTTTGCCAATGCGATCGCGTACCTCTTTTTCCATGGCCGGTGGGAAGCGAGGCTCGGTGCGACCAGGCGCGTCGACGGGATGGCCGGAAAAGATGAACACTTGCGGCGGGTCCGGGAAACCGCCCACATCGATGCTGTCTTCCTCGTGATGAATTCGATCCAACTCTCCATTGATAGCATCGATGCCGGCCTGGACATATTCGGGCCGGAAGCCCAGCGATTGTAGCAGTTTGAGCTGGCCCAGGGCCGACTTTAGGTTGTAGACATTTTTGCGGGCGGCGGTCAACGCTTTTTTGTAAGCGCGGCTAACCTTGATCGGGTCTTCGGCAATACTGACCTGTAACTCGGCCAGCGACACCAGCGCCCAATAGTCGGTGGTATCTTTTTCGGTTCTATTTTCAAGGGCGAATTGCACCGCGCCCTTGATTTTAGGCAGATCGTCGCGAATGGCTTCGACATCCGGATCATCGGTCAGGTTGTGTTGGCTGGCCATCGAATCGACCAGCATGGCCAGGCTCAGGGCGTTGATGCCGGGATAGTAGTTGTTTTGATCCAGCCGATAGCCGGCCAAATAGGTATGAACGGCCTTGATGAGCCAGTGGAGGGCATTAAACGCTTCCTCTAACCGCTGGTTTTCGTCTTTAATATCTTCCCAGGTTTCGGTCCACATCTGTTTGTAGATGCGCCCCAAAAATGACATGGCCTCGATATCGTTCGGATCATCTTGCAAAAGCCGTTCCAGTTTGACAATGGCTTCATCGGTTCGGTTGAGGCGGTTGAGGTGAAAGGACTCTTCCCGGCGAAATTCGTTATTGCGCGGGTTGATTTCCAGGCCGTGCCGATACTGCTGCAAAGCCAGTTCAAAGCGCCCCAGCCCACGCATGGCCCGGCCGGCCTCACTGATGGCCTCTTCCCGAATGAGCGGGTTTCTGATCTCCTCGGTCAGCAGCAGAATATCGCCAATCCGTTTTTGTCGCTGCGAAATGGTCACGCGCTCGCGCCATTCGTTGTACTCGCGCCAGAAGCCGGTTGCCAGCGGGGTACGCAGGGTTTTGCGATCCGGTTCGGCCAGGCCATCGAGCAGGTTGAAAATGGGGCTGTGGACGCGGTCGACGTCGGAGGCCCAAGTTTCACGGGTGATTTTGGTAATGGCCTGTTTGTCTTTTTCGATGTGGTCGGGATCAGGCCGGCCGTTTTTATCGATTTGGTAGGGAATGGTGCGGACATTAAAGATATCGAACGGCAGGTAGGGCCGCCCCGATTGAATGTGGACCAAGCCACGTTTGCGCACGGCGTGGCGTACCCCCAGTTCATAAAAGACGTTGGCATTGTCAATGCTCAAGTCGGCGATGACCATATCGGCCAGTAGTAGTTCCTGGAACATATCGGTCAGGATGTCGCCGCTGACGCTTTCCTGATCGGCCCGGAATGACTCGAAGCCGGCGGCTTCCACGGCCGGCTTGATCAGATCGTAGTAGATACTGTCAAAATCGATCCAGCGGCCGTCGGGGCCTTGCTTGCGGCCAAACGGCATGACCACAAAGGCGTGCGGCGTCCCCCGTTTTTTCGATTGGTAGCCGCGTGAATCGTCCAAATCGTCATTATTCACGACCATCAGCGCGGTCTCGGCCTTGACGATTTTCTTGTCCATCGTCTCGGCTTTGCCGTTGACGGCTTCGACCACGCCTTCGATGATATCCGGTTTATCGGTCTCGATGGGTTGAGGTTCCACCGTAGTCACCGTTTCGGCTACGATCACCACCGCCGCGTGATCCTCCTCCTCTTCGGCCTCGTCTTGATCCAGGAAAGCCGCCGAGCCTGATAGCAGCAGGACTTCCTCCAAGGCATCATCTTTTTTGCCTTTGAGTTCCTCGATAGCGTGCCACATCTCGCTGGCATGTTTGTTGTATTGGCTCCAGATCACTTTCTCGGTGGCAATCACCAGCTTGAAGAATTCCACCCCGGTTTGATCCTGTTTATCCAAACTAAACCACCAGTCGCGGATAATATTCAGGCCGGCGATCAGTTGGTTATAGGTATTGATTTTAGCGTCGATGTCGCGCGGCTCGAGCCAGGTCATTAAGGCCGCTGCGGCAAAGATGGCTACGGCTACCCAGGCGCTAAAATGCCCACCGGGAATGGCTGCCAGCAACATACTAAGACCGGCGGTCACAAACAACCCTATACTTAAATAGTAGCGTTGCGTTTGGGGTTCGGACAACTCCTGGCTGTAGGTCTCGATCTGCTTTTCCAGGCGGTAGCGCAAGTAGTCGGGGGGGGAGAGGCGGGTAAAGCCGGGATCGCTGTTGGGATCGGCCGGATCGTAACCGGGCGGCAGGTCGCCGTGGTAGGGTTTAAGAATTAATTCGGTGCCAAACCCTTCGGCCACATGCCGTTGAATTTTGGTAATGCGATCACTCAGCCACACTTCGCATTCTTCGTGCCACTGTAAAACGGTTCGATACAGGTAGATCTCTTTTTTGATCTCTTCAGCAGCGGTTCGCAACTCGTGGGAACTTTCCTGCTGCTGGGTCCGCATTAGCAGTGCGAAAATGATAAAATTGGAAATGAGGACGACCACTAAAACCACGCGCAGCACTTCGCCGATGGTGTCGAATATCCACCAGCCGGTGAATTCAAAAAAACTGACCGAACTGTAACTATTGATGAAAACGGCCAGAAGGACGGCAAACATAGCCAGGGCAATGGCGGCTTGTCTTAAGTAGACGCGCTGTTTAGCCCCCACTTTCGCATTAAAATCGAATTCGGCGTAGCGCTCCCAAGCTGATTTGAGAGCCAGTGACTCAAGCTGCTTTGTTTCTCTGGCCATGGGTGAGCCTCTTTCTTTAGGGGTCAGTTTAAATGATCCAAGTTGCTATCCTGCCGGCGAAATAGAAAGTAAGGAGTAGGGAGTAAGGGACCAATCCCTACTTCTTACTCCCTGATTTGGACGTATAGGTAACAACTTGAGTTAAATATATCTTACCATAGGTTTTTAGAAAAGTTAACGTTTAGGTAAAGCGGGGTGAGCCTGGTGAAGGGATGACCGGAAGCAGGTTATTCGGTCGGTTCTATAATCGGCAAAATCACATGAAAGGTACTCCCCTGGCCCGGTATACCATTACTTTCCACATAGATTTTGCCTTCGTGGGCTTCAACAGCCAACTTACAGAAAGCCAGCCCCAAACCGACCCCGGAGATGGAGGTTGAATAATCGGCTCGGGAGAATTTGTCGAAGATGCTGGTTAGATTCTCCGGGCTGATGCCTGGCCCGTCGTCTGACACTGTGAAATGTATTTCCGACTCGGTGACACCGGTCGAGATCGCAATACGGCCTTCCAGAGGGGTGTATTTGACCGCATTACCGACGACGTTGATGAGTACCCGCCGGATGAGGCTGGTATCAAGCCAGACGACCAGATCGTCCGGAACCGGGTCGATGGTCAGTTCCATATCTTTGGCCTCGGCTTGCGGCCTGACCTGTTCGTCAACGGCCAATAATATTTCACCGATGTTAGTCATACTACGTTGCAACGGGACTTCGCCTTCTTCCAAGCGACTGACATCGAGCATCGAGTCGACCAGGTCTTTAATGGTTTGTCCGCTTCGTTTGGCCATGTCCAAAAATTCGTGGAGTTTGGGGTGATCAGGTTGAGTGGCCAACATCATCTTGATCAGATCGATGATGTTGATGATATTGCCCAGGGGGCCTCGCAGATCGTGGACCAACATGTGGACCATATCTTGCCGCAACTGCTCGATTTCTTTACGGGCCGATATATCGCGGCCGACCCACTCGACGCCTTCTTTGCCTTTATATTGAATTTGACGGACTTTAATCTCCAGCGGCACCGTTTGCCGGTAGGCATCCTTAACTTCCAATTCGATGGAAGGTTCCCGCCACACTTTGAGCCGTTTCGTTTGTTCGGCTAAGTACGTCTTAAGCTGCGGATCGATAAAACTGATGCTACTTGTAATGAAAAAATCTTTAGGACGGCGTAAAATCTGGCAGGCTTTACGATTGATGTCCAAAATGGTGCCGTCATAATCGGTAATGAAGATGATGTCGGTACTATCTTCAAATAAGGAGGAATAGGTGACCTCGGCTTTTTGCAACTGAGTGACAGCTTGGGCATTGGCGACGGCTGTGGCGGCGTGATCGGCAAATGTGGCGACAATTTTAACATTGTCTTCCTGATATTTATCCAGTTCGTGACTATCGACGGTGAGGATGCCAACCGCTTCACCACGAGCTATGAGGGGCGCGCCAATCCAACTGCGCACATTTTTAGAGGACACGCTTTTGATCCAATGCGGCTCTTGGTCGACGTCGGGAATGACAAACGGAATCTTCATGTAAATGGCTTGATAGTTGGGGCTGTACTCGTCGAAGGTCAGTCGTACTTTGAGCGCCTCCTCAATGTTGTCAAACCCATTGGCCGCTCGAACAGTGAGAGTGGTATCATCATCCTCAAACAGCAAAATCGAACTACTGTCAAATTCTACTACCAGCCGGAGTTGCTCCAAAATGAGATCGAGGACTTCGTCAAGATCAAGGGTCGAATTGATCGTCTGGGTGATGGAGGTCAAGGTGTCGGCCAGTCGTCGCCGCTGCTGTTCGGCTTCAAAGAGGCGAGCGTTGGTCAAGGCAAAGGCAGCCTGGTCGGCGATGATGCTCAGCATAGCCAGGTCGCTCTCTTCAAACTTATTCGGCTGGCGGCTGGTAATGGTTAAGATGCCGATCAAGGTATCGGGCAGTTGAATGGGCACGCAGACGGCGCTGCGGACCTCAACCAGTTCGGGGTTTGAATCGTCTTGGTACCAGCGCTCGTCGTTGTCAACATCCTTGACCAGGAGGCCGGTTCGATTTTCTCGAACCCAGCCGGCCACCCCTTTTTGGGTGATGGTTTCTATCACCATCGAGCTGCGCTTCTGCATTTTGAAATCGCTGAAGGCCAGATTGGTCGCCAGTTTCCCTTCTGCGTCAAACAGAATCAAACTGGCATCCGATGCTCCGGCCGCTGCTACGGTTGCAGACAGCACATTTCGTAAAACCTGATCGATCTCTAAATCCGCGTTAAATTCCCGCGTGACCAAATACAATAGATCCAGACGCGAGCTTACGCGAGGGGTGTCAAGAGACATAAATCCCTGCTCTCATCTTCGACAGATAGTAGAGTTTATAAAGTTTTTGGAGTTAGCTCAAACGGGTAAGGCTCTTTTTTGGCAAAATGTGGCGGTTATTTGATCTCAAACTCATTTAACTCTATAAACTCATTTAACTCTATGAACTTAATAAGGTCTAATTTTGTCCTTAAGAATCGCTTTTAAGAAACATGGTCGGTGGAAAGGTAAATCCGTGTTGTTTTAATCTGGGTTCACACCTGGGGCGAATCCCACCAGGTTCATGCTGACCGACAACCTTGCCATTAGCATCGTCGCCTTTGTCATTGAATGTAAAAATATTTTGTAAGATAGCGTTTTCGCCTTCGATGCCTTGAACTTCGGTGATATGAGTAATTTTTCTAGAGCCGTCCCGCAGCCGAGAAGCCTGAACAATGAGATCGACCGACGAGGCAATCTGCTTGCGAACCACATGAATGGGAAAATCGACCCCGGCCATCAAGACCAGCGACTCCAGCCGGTCGAAACAAGCCCGTGGATCGTTAGAGTGAACGGTCGTCATACTGCCGTCGTGGCCGGTGTTCATGGCTTGCAGCATATCCAGCGTTTCTCCGCCCCGGCACTCGCCCACCACAATCCGTTCCGGACGCATCCGCAGGGCGTTGATGACGCAATCGCGAATGGTAACTACGCCGGGACTTTGGGGGGTGGCTTTCTTGGTTTCAAGCCGGACCACATTGCGCTGTTTGAACTGTAATTCGGCCGCATCTTCGATCGTAACCGTTCGTTCGTGGGTGGGAATAAAACTGGAAAGGACATTGATCAAGGTCGTTTTACCGGAACCTGTCCCGCCGGACACAATAATGTTTAGTCGCGAGACGACGCACGCTTTGAGAAATTCGGCCATGTTAGGCGTTAAAGAACCAAATCGAATCAAATCATCCATGCCCAGTTTATCTTTAGAAAATTTGCGGATGGTCAAATTCGGCCCGTCGATAGCGCACGGGCGGATGACCGAGTTAACTCGCGATCCATCCGGCAAGCGGGCGTCGATCAGTGGGTTTTCTGGATCGGCGGCGCGGCCCAACGGTTTTACGATGCGTTTCACAATGCGCTCGACGTGATCGTCATCTAAAAATTTATGACCGCTTTCAGACAGTCGCCCTTTTTGTTCAACAAAGATCACATAGGGGCCGTTGACCATAATTTCCGAGATTTCGTGATTGTTGACCAACGGTTCCAATGGGCCGAGACCAAATATTTCATCGCAAATGTTACTATAAAACTGTTCACGACTGACGTCGGTCGGCAGCTTGATGTCTTTACGCTCAATAACTTGCTGAATTCGTTGCAAGGCCATTTGCTCACGCTCCGGCGAGCGTTCCAGCGGAAAATCAAGCGGGCTGTCAGGGGCCATCGACTTGCGAATATTATCGGCCAGCCATAACTGTAGTCGCAGCCGCTCAGATCGACCTTCGCTGATAAAGCCGCGCTGGGTGGGCGTACCGGGCGGTTCTTCTTCCAAAGGAATGAATAAACCATTGCCCTCAATAGGGGGAGCCTGAGGTTTCGAGTCATTTTGAGGTGGAGTGGGTGGCTCAGAGTGAGTTTGGGAGTTGGATGATAATTTCTTAACGCGCTTCAGGGTTGAAATGGTTGTCATGTGAATGTCTCCTGGGAAAACGATTTGGTAGGTTGGATATTGAATTGGTGAAAGTTTTAGAACTACAATCAGTTGAAGGTGGGTACGCCTTTCCGCTGCCGGCTATAGAATTTTTAAAGATCTTGGCGTTATGCTTGGGTAATCAAACGCCTAACTTTTTAATTATAACACGGGTTGTGCCAAAACCTATAGGCCAAATTGCCTGTTTAGCTTACTCATTAATTTTAACGAGGCTCGAGCCAAGTTTCAAGTAACGGCTCTACATTTTGGCCGGATTTTTGTTCGATAATCGCGAATAGGTCGTTGGCCGTCGCGATTTTATATTTAAACTCGGTTAAGTAGGTATGCATGATATCGAAATAGACCTCATCGCCCACTTCCTGACGAAGGGCGTTAAAAAAGAGCGGCCCTTTGCCGTAGACAAACGCGCTATATTCACCTTCGGTATAGGCTGAAACCGGGCCAGTTACGGCGCGATCGCCAACTCGCTCTTGGGCGGCTTCATAAGGGCCAAAGAAGTAGCCTTCAATCACGCTCTCGCCCGCATTCGGCCCGCCAAACGTCTCCCAATAAAAAATTGTGCTGTAGTTTGTTAGCGACTCATCCAGCCAGGGATCATCGATCTGATCGTTGCCGACCAGACTGTACCACCATTGATGGGCCACTTCATGCACGGTAGCGTGTTCAAAAAAGCCGCCGCTCTGGCCGTACAGATTTTCGGAGATAACAACGATACCAGGATATTCGACGCCGCCGGCGGTAGTCGGCGTGGCCACTACATCAAATTCAGCGAAAGGGTAAGGTCCAAAGCGTTCATTGAATAGGGCCAGAGCGTCGGCGGCGTAGCGCAGCGCCAATTGGCCGCCCTCGGCCAACTCCGGCGGGTAGTAACTGTTAACCGTGACACCGTCCACGGTTTCGCTGGCGATTTGAAAATCCTCGCGCATAGCGATGTAGAAATCGCGCATCGGCCCCGAAGCCAGCAACAGAGTTTGGGTCCCATTTTCATTAATAGTGGAGTCGATCACACTCCCGGAGGCGGCCACGATCATCGCTTGGGGGATAGTAAGCTCTACGTGAAACAAAGCCGTATCCAGGTAAGTGGCATCTCCGTAAGGTGGGGGAATATCGATGTCCCAGCCTTCGTCATCGTAGACGGCCACCGCCGGATAGAAATTGGCCAGCGCCGCCGTCCCGTTGCTGTAGGAAAAGATGTTGTAACCACCCTGGGTTTCATTGGGCAGTTGCGCCTCAAAATCGAGCGTAACGGTAGCGCTTTCACCGGGCAGCAGTGGCGAGGGTAGAGGCGCTCGCAAAACTGTATCGTCGGCCTCAAGAACAGGCATCACTGGTTGGTCATTGACCCATACCGTACTGACCGTCATTTGTCCTCCATAGCCCGGTAGGTTGGGATATAGCCGAAAATAGATGTCGTCTAAAGGGGTAGTCTCAGTATTCGTATAGCGAATTTGCTCTGAACCCATAAGCCGAACTTCGCCGCCGGTATCGCCGCTGGGAAAATCGAGGATCGCTTCAATATAATAGTGTGTCGCACCTGCGGCGGCTACCTGGTCGACATCGCTGGCAAACTCTGGTCGCATCGCCCGGTGGTAGGGCGATAGGTCGGCAAAGTTGACCTCAGCGATATTTGGGGTGGGCGTAGGCACGAGGGTAGTGGTGGGCGGTACAGTCGCCGGTGCTGGCGTTGGGGGCAAGGTCGCCACAGGGATTGGGGTGGGAGGTAAAGATAGGGTTGAAATGGTAGGTGTAGTGGGCTGTTGGGCGATAATCGGCCAGGCAGTACAGGCCGGCAAGGTCACTAGGGCAAAGATCAGTGAGACCAACGATTTGACGATCATAGGAGATGTATTACCAAGAGACTACCCGTTTCGGCGGTTTCTGCCGATTGGCAAATGGTGATGACGACGTTACCGGCATGTTTTTGGTTCAAATCAACTCTCACCTGATCGGATAACTGATTTCAAGAGATGATCATAGTTGGTTCGGCGCGGATTGCCAAATCTAAGCTGATAATGTCACGTGAATAGATGTTCTTTCGATTATAACCGATAAAGGCGGGAAGTTGTAGTTTGTCCGGCAATTTCTGGACAAACGTAATGTTAGGCGTTATACGCTTAATTGACGGCTTGTTAGAATGGTTAGGGGTACTTGCCTATGCCTCACATTGTTGGTTCTGGTTTGCGCATTATGCCAATGCGCCGTAACATGGGCGGTGTAAAGCCACAACTCTTTAAAGACCTTTGCAATTGTTCGACAAATTGCTAAACACTTTGCTTTTTTGCCCAAATTTTTTGATTTTTTGATAACTTCGGTTAGAAATTTCTTTGACACCCTGGTGTCTTTGTGATAAAATACACGACCGATAGCCCCGGTAATTATTATAATAAATTTGATAATAATTTTAGATAGGAGGCGTAATCTTGCCGCTAGATTATCTGCCCATATTAATCTTATTTGTCATCGCCACGATTTTGGCTTCTGTTTCTTTGATTTTGCCCCATTTTTTAGGCCCGCGCCTGCCCAATCCGGCTAAATCTGAGGTGATCGAGTCCGGCAAGCTGGCTTACGGGGACGCTCGTCGGCGGGTGCCGATCCAATATTATATTGTGGCCATGCTCTTCATTATATTTGATATTGAAGTCCTGTTTCTTTATCCCTGGGCGGTTCTTTTTTGGGATTTGAAATGGTTTGGTTTGATCCAAGTCGGCATATTTACACTGTTATTGATTGAGAGCTTTGTCTACGTGTGGAAGAAAGGAGTACTCGAATGGGAGTAGCAGTTGGGTCTCCGCAGCAAGGCGCGTTGGGTGGCACCCAGGCGCATGCTAAGGATGGAAGTGCAGGTTTCGCATTAGCTAAATTAGAAGAGTTAGTCAACTGGGGGCGAGCCAACTCGGTTTGGCCGTTGACGTTTGGGCTGGCCTGCTGCGCCATCGAGCAGATTAGCGCCGCAGCATCCCGTTTCGATATTGCCCGCTTTGGCTCTGAAGTGTTTCGGGCTTCGCCGCGTCAGGCCGACCTGTTGATTGTGTCCGGTCGGGTGTCGAACAAAATGGCCCCGGTCATTAAGCGTATTTACGATCAAATGTCCGACCCTAAATGGGTAATCGCGATGGGCGACTGCGCTTCGTGTGGCGGCCCCTTCAATAATTACGCCATTGTTCAGGGGGTCGATAAGATGCTGCCGGTCGATGTCTATGTCCCCGGCTGCCCGCCGCGACCGGAAGCGCTTTTCTACGCCATCGATAAACTCCGTGAAAAGATTAAAGCGGAGGAAAAGCTCGGTGTTCGCGAGTAAGCGTTGGGTCAGTTAGCTGGGCCTGACCGTGAGCGTAGGGTTAAATTCATATTGAGAAAACCTAATGACTGAAAAAATCATCGAAAAGTTAACGGCTAAGTTCCCCGCCGCGCTAAAAGACCACTCGGAATTTAGGGGCGATACCACCCTCAAGATCGATGCCGAGCAACTGCGAGACGTCGCTTCCTTTCTGGAAAGTGACGAAGATGCGCAGTACAATCTGTTGGTCGATATTTATGGTACTGACCGCCTCAACTTAGGTCAGACCCCCCGTTTTGCAGTTAATTACGAACTCTATTCCATCCCTAAAAACAGTTTTATCCGACTCATCGTCGATGTACCCGACCCCGGCCGCAACGGCGGAACCGATGGCTCTGGTCGCTTTGGCGAGCCGCTGCCCAAAGTAGCTTCGGTCACCGATATCTGGCCCACGGCCAACTGGCTCGAACGGGAAACGTACGACCTGATGGGCATCGAGTTTGAAAACCACCCGTGGATGCATCGCATCATGATGCCGGACAACTGGGTGGGGCATCCGCTGCGCAAGGATTATCCGTTGGGTGGGGAGCCGGTCTATTTTGAGAAGGATCGGAATAACCCGCGCTTTGCTCACCTGGGTAAGCAGATTATGGCCGGTCCCTCGTTCGAGACCGAACTGCCGGAGGAGATGGATACCAACGGGCACATGGTGCTGAACCTCGGCCCGCACCACCCGGCCACGCACGGCGTGCTGCGCCTGGCCACGGAGTTGGACGGCGAAAAAGTCGTTCGGGTTACGCCGGAGTTGGGCTATCTGCACTCCGGTTTTGAGAAGACCGGCGAGAACAAACGCTACGAAAAGTTCATCCCATATTGCGACCGCATGGATTACGTTTCGCCGATGAACAACAATCTGGCCTATGTGATGGCGGTTGAAAAGTTGATGGATGTTGATATTCCCGAACACGTCCAGTATGTCCGCGTGATTTTGGCTGAGTTGCAGCGGATTGCCAGCCATATGATCTGGCTCGGTACCCATGCGATGGATGTGGGCGGAACGCCTCACGCCGCGCCGTTGTATTGCTTCATGATGCGAGAGCGTATTCTCGATATTTTTGAAATGGTCTGTGGCGCGCGGATGACCACCAGCTATTTTAGCGTCGGCGGCTTACGCTGGCCGTTGCCCGGCGCGTTTATGGATGCGGTTCGGGCCTTTTTGAAAGAGTTTGCCGGCTACTACCACGATTATCATGTGATGCTGACCAAAAATCCGCTCTGGTTGAGCCGCCTCAAAGGCATCGGCATCTTAAAGGCGGAGGAAGCGATTGCCTTGGGTATAACCGGACCGCTGCTGCGTGCGGCCGGCGTCCCGCTCGATTTGCGGAAAGTACGACCTTACTGTGTGTATGATCAGTTTGATTTTGAAGTGCCAACCTCCACCGACGCCGACTCTTATGCGCGCTACACAGTACGGATGGAAGAGTTGCACCAGAGTATGCGCATCATTGAGCAGGCGATCGACCAGATTAAGCCCGGCCCGTACCGCACAGCCGATCGCAAAGTGGCGTTGCCGCCCCGTCAGGAAATCTCGACCAGTATGGAGTCGCTCATTCATCACTTTAAGCTGGTCACCGAAGGCTATCTCCCGCCGGAAGGGCAGGTCTATTCTATTGGTGAGAATCCGAAAGGCTGGTTGGGTTTTGGCCTGATTAGCGACGGCACCGCCAAGCCTTACCGTTTACGAGTACGCGGCCCCTCATTTGTGAATCTCCAGGCCACCAATACGATGGCCCGAGGGGGCTTTATCTCTGACTTGATTACCATCATCGGCTCAATTGATATCGTGCTAGGGGAGGTTGACCGCTAACTATGGGCTGGACTGAAAAAGAGCAACAAGACCTAGATAAAATTTTGAAGAAGTACCCGCCTGATCGCAAACTGTCGGCGGTATTGCCGGCCCTCTATCTGGCTCAGCGCGAAAAAAATTGGCTGGACGATGACGATATCGAAGCCGTGGCCGACGCGCTGGGCATCGAAACGACCCACGTCCATTCGATCATCGGGTTTTACACGCTGTTCCGCAAAGAGCCGGTCGGCAAATATATGATGCAGGTCTGCACCGACTTGCCTTGTGCGCTGCGCGGCGCTGAGGATTTTTTCAAGCGATTGTGCGAACGCATGGGGTTGGGGCCACACGGCGGCACGACCGAAGACAATCTGTTTACGGTTGAAGAAGTGGTTTGTATCGCCGCCTGTGACAAGGCCCCTTGTATGCAGATTAATCTGGAATTTTTTGAGAGTCTAACCGACGAGCAAATTGACGAAGTTGTGGCCCGGCTGCGGGCGGAAGCGTCGTAAAACGGCGCGCAACCTGCACCGCCGGTGATAAGATTAGGGCTTATGTAGTTGACCTACCAGGCTAAAAAATAGTCACGAATTACACGCATTTTCACTAATCTTTTTAGATTTTTTTCGTGCCAATTCGTGAAATTCGTGGCAATAACCTTCGAACTGGGTAAGTTATAAAGTTTAGACATCAAAGGGGAACACCATTGGCCAATCAATTGTTAAAAGAACACGTCTTGTTCCGCCATCGTGATATAAAAGATATTCATAAAATCGACGTCTACCTGGCCCACGACGGGTATAAGGCTCTGGAACGCGGTCTCAAGGAGATGACGCCGGACGACGTGACCAACGAAGTCAAAGCCTCCGGGTTGCGCGGGCGCGGTGGGGCCGGTTTTCCGACCGGCGTCAAGTGGAGTTTTATCCCCAAAAACCTATTCCCGAAATACATCGTGGTCAACGCCGACGAGAGCGAGCCGGGAACATTCAAAGATCGCGAGATTATGGAGTCGAACCCGCACCAGTTCATCGAAGGCGTGATCTTGTGTGCCTATGCGGTCGGGGCCGAAACCTGCTACATCTACGGGCGCGGCGAGTTTTGGACGCTGTTCCACGGTCGGCTGCAAGAAGCCATCGACGAAGCTTACGAGAAAGGCTATCTGGGTAAAAATATCCTGGACACCGACTTCTCGTGTGATATGTATCTCCATCTGGGCGCGGGCGCTTACATCTGCGGCGAAGAGACGGCGCTGCTCAACAGCCTGGAAGGGCTGATGGGCCAGCCGCGCAGCCGACCGCCGTTTCCGGCGGTGGCCGGGCTGTACGCCAAACCGACCGTCGTCAATAACGTCGAGACGCTGGCCAACGTCACCCCAATTATTTTGCACGGGGCCGATAAGTATCGCCAATACGGCACGGAAAAAAGCCCCGGCACGAAAATCTGTTCACTCAGTGGACGGGTTAATAAGCCGGGTAATTACGAAGTACCGCTGGGAACGCCGATCCGCTATTTAATTGAAGAATTAGGCGGCGGTGTCATCGACGGCAAAGAAGTGAAGGCGATTTTGCCCGCCGGCGCTTCCTCCAGCAATATGGGCGCTGATAAAATCGATACGCCGATGGACTACGAGTCGATGGCTGCGGCCGGGGGGATGCTGGGTTCGGCGTCCTTCATTATATTAGACGAAACGATTGATGCCGTCTGGGCGGCGGAGAAGAACGTCAAATTCTTTAAGCACGAAAGCTGTGGCAAATGCAGCCCCTGCCGCGAGGGTACCTTCTGGTTGACCAGCGTCTACCGCAAACTGCGCGAAGGCTACGGCACCAAAAAAGATGTTGAGCTGATCGAAACGATTATCAATCAGATGGAAGGGAACTGTTTCTGCCTGTTAGGCGAATTTGTGGTGCCGGGGGTGCGCACCAGCCTGGCGTTGTTCCGGGACGAGTATGAGCAGCTGGCCTCGGAAGAGAATGAGGCCGACCAACCTCAAAAAGACCTAATTCACACCTTCTTTTAAGGCCGGTTGAGGAAAAGAGATGTCAGATAAAGTTACATTAACGATTGACGGCGTTCAGGTGACCGTGCCCAAAGGCACGTTGATCGTGGAAGCCGCGAAGCAAATTGATAATGAGATTCCGGTTTTTTGTTATCACGGCAAAATGGACCCGGTTGGGATGTGCCGCATGTGTTTGGTTGAAGTGGGCCAGCCGGCCATCGACCGGGGGACCGGTAAGCCGGAATTGGATCAAGACGGCAACCCGGTTGTTCGCTTTTTCCCCAAGCCGATGACCGCCTGCACTACCACGGTTTCTGAGGGTATGGTGGTTAAAGTCGATACCTCGGAAGCGGCGGTTGATGATCGCAAAGCGGTGCTGGAATTTTTGCTGACCAGCCACCCCTTAGATTGTCCGGTGTGTGACAAAGGCGGCGAATGTCCTCTGCAAGATTTGACCGTCCGGCATGGGCCGGGCAACAGCCGCTTCGATTACGAAGACAAGCAGCATTTCCCGAAGCGCTACCCACTAGGCGATTTGATTGTGCTCGATATGGAGCGCTGCATCATCTGCGCCCGCTGTGTGCGGTTCCAACAGGAAATCGCCTTTGATCCGGTGCTGGCCATCGAGAATCGCGGCCGTCGGGCCCACATCGTCAGCTACTCCAAGCCCGGTTTCGACAGCCACTACTCCGGCAATACTACTGATATCTGCCCGGTGGGGGCGTTGACCACACGCGATTTTCGCTTCGGTGCGCGGGCCTGGGAGATGACCAACGTGCCGAGCCTGTGTAATCACTGCGGGGTGGGTTGTAACACCGTTTTGGGGACGCGCTCCGGCACCATTCGCCGGGTGATGCCGCGCCAGAACGAAACGGTCAACGAGTTGTGGATTTGCGACAAGGGTCGCTTTGGTCATCACTTCAACGGCAGCCCCAATCGGCTAACCACGCCGCTGGTGCGTAAAGGGGATGACCTGGTTGAAGCGACCTGGGGCGAAGCCCTGGCCTTGATTGCCAAGGAGTTCGGCGATATCAAAGCGGCTCACGGCGCGGACGCGCTGGGCGGCATCGCCGGGGCGCACCTGTCTAATGAAGATTTGTACGTCTTTCAAAAGCTATTCCGCGAGGTCATCGGCACCAACAACATCGATCACCGGGTTGGTCTCTCCGCCGCGCTGGATGACACTACGGCCTTCACGGTCGGCGTCGGCATCGACACCAATTTAGGCCACGTCGGCAAAGGCACCACCATTTTGAACATCGGGGCCGATTTGGATCAAGACGCGCCCATTCTTTACCTGCGGGTCGCCGGCGCGTCGGTCAAGCGAGGCGCGCACGTCATCAATGCCGGGGGGCGGCGCACCAAACTTGATGCCCAAGCCCAAACGACGCTGCGCTATCGCTACGGCACGGCGGCTCATCTGGCGCTAGGGCTGCTGGCTTCGGTCGTCAAGCAGGGTCTAAGCAGCGATGATTGGGTCAAGAGCCGAACCACAGGGTTTGCCGATTTAGAAAAAGCACTGCAAAATTACGCGCCGGACAAGGTGGCCGATATCACCGGCATCGAAGCGGACGTGATTGACGCCGCCGCTAAAGCCTTTGCCGAAGCCGAAAACGGCATCATTATCTTTGGTCTCGAAGCCGGCAACGATCCGGCCTTGAAAGCGGCGCTGGAAGCTTTGGCTCTGGTCACAGGCCACGCCGGTAAAGCCAACAACGGTCTGATCGCGGTTCTGCCCCAGGCCAACAGCCGGGGGGCTGTCGATATGGGCATCTTGCCGGATCGACTGCCGGGTTACAAACCGGTCGAAACCAACGCCGGCCTATCGGCCCAAGAAATGTTGCAGTCGGGTAAGGTGAAGGGGCTGCTGATTGCCGCCGCCGACCCAGCCCCCG
This sequence comes from Anaerolineales bacterium, assembly GCA_020634855.1. Classification (GTDB taxonomy): domain Bacteria; phylum Chloroflexota; class Anaerolineae; order 4572-78; family J111; genus JAGRBY01. The sequence continues at coordinate 42,042 of JACKAU010000006.1, read as the reverse complement.
ACAGCGATAGCTACAAACAGGCGCTGGAACAACTCGATTTTCTGGTGGTGCAGGAACTGTTTTTGACCGAAACCGCCCTACTGGCCGATGTGGTTCTGCCGGCCAGAGGTATGGCCGAGCGAGACGGCTCCTACACTAATCTGGAGCGGCGGGTTCAGACGTTCGATACCGCCGTCCCCGCGCCACCTAAAGCCTGGGCCGATTGGCTCATCTTCACCGGCATCGCCGGGCAGATGGGCGCTGATTGGGCCTACGCTTCGGCTGACGGCGTAATGGCTGAGATTACCCAGCGCGTGTCGCTGTACGCCGGGATGGGTTTCAAAAACCTGACCGCCCCGATTTCGTTGCAACGCAAAACGGAACATTACATCTACGAGGGCATGAGCTTTACCGCCGATGTGCGTGAGGGCGTGCAGTGGGCCACCGCCGCCGAAAATGACTCATCGCCCCAAATCCCCCTGCGGTTCGTTGAACCGGCCAAAGTTAAGAGCGATGAAAAAGGGCTAACGCTGGTAGCGCCGCGTATGTTGTACGACGGCGGCCGGTTACTGGCCGAGGCTGAGACCGTAGCCGCCCACCTTCTCGAACCGGAGCTAATGCTGTCGGGTCACGACGCTCGGAAGATGGGGTTGGCCAATGGAGATGAGGTCACGGTGTCTCAAAATGGCGCGACTGTGACCGTGCCGGTCAGGATAAATCGAACGGTCAGTGAAGGGGTGGCTTTGATGCCGCGTAACTTAGCCGGTCGGCCTGCGGAAAAGTTGGTCGGCCCGGACGGCCTCTATTCGACCGTAAACGTGGAGAAAAGTTAAGTCTGATGGATCAGCAACTACTTGTCGATATAATCGTACAAATCATCATCATTGGAGCGGTGGCCTCCGGGCTGATGGCCGCTTTTGGGGCGATGACGGTGGTGGAACGGAAAGTGTTGGGCCGCTTTACGATGCGCTATGGCCCTAACCGAGTCGGAAAATACGGTACGCTGCAAATTTTGGCCGATGGCCTCAAGATGTTCTTTAAAGAAGAGGTGATTCCGCTTCACGTCGACCGGCTGGTCTACCTGATGGCCCCCGGCATCGCGTTAGTGCCAGCCTTGCTCGCCGCCGGCGTGGTGCCTATCGCCAGCCAACCGCTGGTGCTGCCGTTTGAAGTGTTCGGCTCGACCATCACCATCTATCCCTGGATGGCCAATATCAACGTGGGTGTTTTGTATATCCTGGCCGTCGGTAGCTTGGGAACGTATGGGGTGATCTTGGGCGGCTGGTCTAGCAATAACAAATATTCGTTGCTAGGCGGGCTGCGCACCAGCGCCCAAATGCTGAGCTACGAGCTGCCGATGGGACTTGCCCTGCTGAGTGTGCTGATCATTGTTGGCTCGATGCGGCTGACCGACATCGTCAATTTTCAAGGGTCTTATCTGGGCGGCTATCTCTGGCTCATTTTCCTCCAGCCGATTGCCTTTCTCATCTTCTATATTTGCGGTTTGGCTGAAGCCGGACGCTCACCGTTCGATTTGCCGGAGACGGAGAACGAATTGATTGCCGGGTTCGCCACCGAATATGGCGGCATGAAGTTTGGGCTGTTCTTTGCAGCGGAATACATCCACATGATTGTCCTCAGCTTTATTACCGCTACGATCTTTTTAGGCGGCTGGTTGGGACCGTTCTCCGAACAAATTCCGGTGCTGGGAATTGTCTATCTGCTCATTAAGGTGGCGTTTGTACTGTTTACTATGATTTGGGTGCGGGTGAGTATTCCCCGCGTTCGGTTCGATAAGCTGATGAAATTTTGCTGGAAGTTTCTGCTGCCGTTGAGCATTGCCAACGCCGCGATAACAGCGCTCGTTCTGGCGATCCTTTTCTTCTAGAAATTTAGTCGGCCACAAGTGACTCAACCGTATCTTAGATAGGAAAGCGAACCATGATCAACCAACTGAAAGATGCCGTAACCGGATCCGCCGAAATCGCTAAGGCGATGGGGGTGACGTTGAAATATTTCTTCAAAAAGCCGGTGACGCACCAATATCCGGATGAGCCGGTTGAAGTTTATCCGCGCTTCCGAGGGCGACACGTTCTAAAGCGCTATGACAACGGCCTGGAACGATGCATCGGCTGCGCCTTGTGCGCGGCGGCCTGTCCCACCGACTGCATCTATGTCCAAGCCTCGGAGAACACCGACGACCAGCGCTACTCACCCGGCGAGCGGTATGCTTCAATTTACGATATTAACATGCTGCGCTGCATTTTCTGCGGCTACTGCGCCGAAGCCTGTCCGACCGAAGCGATTGTGCTGGAACACGATTTTGCTCTGGCCGAATACAATCGTTGGGATGCCATTTATACGAAAGAGCGCCTACTTCAGCCACATGACCCACCCTACATCGTTTTGCGTAGTGATGAAGAATTCAAGTTTGAGGAAACTTGGGGTAAGAAGTAGCCGTTTCGAAATTTTGCCAATTTGACCCGTTCCATCCGCGATGGAATGTAAGCGCTTTCGACGTTTCTGCGGCGTTGGAAGCGTTTTACCACGTTTAAATCTATTCTTTAAGAAGAGAAATTTTATATGCCCGGACAAATATTCTTTTTAATTGTCGCCGCTATCTCTGTTATCTCGGCCCTGGGGGTTATCTTTAACAGAAGTGTGGTTCACAGCGCGCTATTTTTGCTGGTGAACTTTGGTACGCTGGCCGTCTTTTATTTTATGCTTAATGCTCAATTTTTGGGTGTGGCCCAAATTTTAGTCTACGCCGGCGCGATTGTGGTGCTGTTCCTCTTTGTCGAGATGCTGATCGGCTCCGACCTGGGAGAAAAGGTGGATACCTGGTTGAACGGTCGCAACCTCTTGCTAATCGCACTGGGGTTAGTTCTGCTGACGGTCGTCGGCACGGCGGTGTTTGAGAATACCATTTTCGGCGCGGCCGGCAACACCACCGTTGAGGTCGTCGACGAGTTCGGTCAAACGCAGGTGATTGCCGCCTCGCTCTTTACCGATTTTGTGCTGCCGTTCCAACTGGTGGCGGTGCTGCTGTCGGTGGGTGTGGTCGGCGTGGTCTGGCTGGCCCAGCACCAGCAGCGACAGCGCTTCCGGCGCATTATCGCCGTGCTTGACTCTACCTGGGCTGAAGAAACGCAGCGGCCTGGCCCTGATTTGCTACGGGTGAATTGGCTCCGGCGTAAAACGCTGTTTGACTTCGATCAAGTCGAAATTATCCAAGCCACCGACCCCCAAGTCGCAGAACTGGTGGCGATGGTCGAGCATGATACCGATAGCTGGCGTCGCTCGCGCTACCGGCAGATGCGCTGTCTGGTCGATCCCGACTGTAAATTGTCGGAAGATACGGTGCAGATGCTGCGCCATACGTTCGGCGAAGTAAAAAACTTAGTTAATAAAGGTGTTGTGGCATGATTGGTGAAGTTCCCCTGTCTTACTATCTCTTGTTAAGCGCCATTTTGTTCGCGATTGGAGCCGGCGGCGTGCTCATTCGGCGCAATGTGATTATCGTGCTGATGTGCGTCGAAATGATGATGAATGCCGTCAACCTGACCTTTATCGCCTTTTCGCGCTATCTCGACTCGACCACCGGTCAAATTTTTGTATTTATGATTATGGCGGTGGCCGCGGTTGAGGTCGCTGTGGGTTTGGCGCTGTTGGTTGAGCTAAATCGCCATAAAGCCTCCGTCAACATTAACGATTTCAATTCATTGAAGGGCTAATTCGGCGATAATCTGTAAATTATTAATTTAGCGAGTAGATATGTCTCAATTAATCTGGTTAACCATAGCTTTACCGATATTAGGGCTGCTGATCAACGGCCTATTTGGGCGACGCATCGGCAACCGCGTCGTCAGTATTATCGCCCCGTTGATGGTGCTGCTGGCTTTTCTGGTCGGTGTGGGAGCCTTGTTCGACGTAATGGGGCACGAAGGCGAGGCTGTTACGGTTCACTTATGGACTTGGGCCACCATCGGCGACTTTAATGTCCCGATCAATCTGCAGGTCGATCCGCTGTCGGTGACCATGGTTTTAGTCGTCACCGGCGTCGGGTTTCTGATCCACGTCTACGCCACCGCTTATATGGTTCACAGCGATGACCACGGTCACGACCACGATGATCGCGATTTCTCGCGTTTCTTCACCTTCCTCAATCTGTTTATCGCGTCGATGTTGGTGCTGGTGTTGGGCGACAACTTTCTAATGATGTATGTCGGTTGGGAGTTGGTGGGGGTCTCCTCCTATTTGTTAATTGGCTATTGGTTCGATCGCCCCTCCGAGGAGCAAACGCCCATCGACCTCGGCCCGAATACGGAGCCGGTCAAGTTACAGCCGCTGCTCTCGCCGTCCGCTTCCGGAATGAAAGCCTTCATTGTCAACCGTATCGGTGACGTTGGCTTTGCGCTAGGCGTTTTCCTCATTTGGAGCACCTTCGGCACACTTCAGTTCAACGAAGTCTTCGCCGAAGCCGTCCACGTGTCTGAGACGATGCCCAATGTCATTCCCTGGATTGCGGCGCTGCTGTTTGTCGGCGCTATCGGTAAGAGCGCCCAAATCCCCTTATACGTCTGGTTACCGGACGCGATGGCCGGCCCGACGCCGGTCTCGGCCCTTATCCACGCGGCGACGATGGTTACGGCCGGGGTTTACATGATTGTGCGCAGCAACATCTTTTATTCGCTCGCGCCGGAAGTGTCGATGGGGGTCGCCATTATCGGCATGGCGACCGCCTTTTTTGCGGCCACCATCGCCCTGGTTCAGGTCGATCTCAAACGGGTGCTGGCCTACTCAACCGTTAGTCAGTTGGGGTATATGTTCGCCGCGGTGGGGGTTGGCGCTTACACGGCCGGGATGTTCCACCTGATCACCCACGCGTTCTTCAAAGCCCTGCTCTTCCTGGGCGCCGGTTCGGTCATGCACGCGCTGCACGATGTCATCGACATCCGTCGTATGGGTGGACTGAAGGACAAGATGAAGATTACCTGGATTACATTCTGGATTGGCGGTTTGGCGCTGGCCGGTTTTCCGTTGATGTCCGGCTTCTTCTCTAAGGATGAGATTCTGGCCAACGTTTTCGCGGTATCGCCAGTTCTCTGGTTTTTCGGTATCTTGACGGCCGGGATGACGGCCTTTTACACCTTTCGGGCCATTTTCATTGCGTTCCACGGTAAGCCCCGCGACCTTCATCTTTACGAGCACGCACACGAAAGTCGCCCCCCGATTACCTTTGCGCTGATCGTTTTAGCTGTTTTAGCCATTTTTGGCGGGGTGTTGGGCTTACCCGTATTTTTGGAACTCCCCAACTTCCTCGACGGTTGGCTTGAACCCGTTTTATACGCACTGCCTCACGCTGCTGAAGAACATCATATGGCATTTGGCACGGAACTAACCCTGATGATTACATCGGCGGTGGTGGCGGTGAGCGGCATCTTTTTAGCTTATTTCTTCTATATGCTCCAGCCCTCCATTCCGCAAAATCTGGCGCGGAGCACGCGTCCGTTGTTTGCGCTGCTGGCCCACAAATATTGGATCGATGAATTGTACGACACGCTGATTGTCCAGCCCGGTTTGAAACTGTCGAGGGCATTTGCGGACGGCCTCGATAAAGTGGTTATCGACGAAACCTTTATCGATGGGACAGCCCGCCTGTTTGGTCGTTTCGGCGGCATGCTCAGCAAATTGCAAAACGGTTACACCGGTAGTTACGCCCTGGCGACATTTATCGGCGTGATCATTATGATTAGCTACTTCTTTTTAAGGTAGGTTGAATGATACTCTCGCTGCTCATTCTCATCCCTATCGTCGGCGCAATTGTCATTGCCTTTGTGCCGCGCGATCAAGACAACATGATCAAATGGTTGGCCGTCGGGATAACCGCCCTGGCGCTGCTGGTATCGCTGCCGCTCTATTTTAACTTTCAAGATGGCGTCAGCGGCTACCAATTCGAAGAGATCCGGCCCTGGATTCCGGCGCTCAATATTGGCTACCATGTCGGCATCGACGGTTTGAGCCTCTTTCTGGTGTTGCTAACCACATTTTTGACGCTCATTTCGGTCATTAGTTCCTGGACAGCTATCACCGACGGTCTCAAAGAGTATATGATCTTCATGCTGCTGCTCGAAGCGGCGGTAATCGGGGTGTTTGTCTCGCTCGATCTGTTCCTATACTACCTCTTCTGGGAAGCCAGTCTCATCCCGATGGCCTTGCTGATCGGCAAATGGGGCGGCGCGCGGCGCATCTACGCGGCGGTGAAGTTCATCATCTACACCATGGCCGGCAGCACGCTGATGCTGGTCGCGGCGTTGGTGCTGTACGTTAACGCCGGCACGTCCGACCTGCCAACGCTGGTCAGTACGCTCAACCTGTCGCAGAATCTACAGATTATTCTGTTCTTCGCCTTTGCCCTGGCCTTTTCGGTCAAAGTGCCGCTCTTCCCGTTGCACACCTGGTTGCCCACGGCCCACACCGAAGCGCCAACCGCCGGCTCGATTATGCTGGCCGGGGTTTTGCTGAAAATGGGAACGTACAGCTACTTGCGCTTCGCCATCCCCCTCTTTCCCGACGCCGTGGCCTACTGGTCGCCAATGTTGGTCACGCTGGCCATCATCGGCATCTTGTACGGGGCGCTGGTCGCTCTGGTTCAGGATGATGTCAAGAAGTTGGTGGCTTACTCGTCGGTGGCGCACATGGGGTTCATTGTGTTGGGCACCTTTAGCGGCGGCCAGCAAGGGATGAGCGGGGCGGTGCTGCAAATGGTCAACCACGGCCTGAGCACCGGTATGCTCTTCTTCTTGGTCGGCGTTCTCTATGAACAGCGTCACACCCGCCTCTTTAGTGAGTACGGCGGCATTTGGGTGAAAGTTCCGATCTTTGGAACCTACTTCCTGCTGGCCGTCTTCTCATCGGTCGGGCTGCCGGGGCTGAACGGCTTCGTCGGCGAATTTGTGATCCTGCTCGGCACCTTTAGTGTGAACCCGATTGCGGCGGCCTTGGGAACGTTCGGTATTGTGCTGGCGGCCTGGTATCTGCTGACCGCCACCCGCAAGGTGATGATGGGGCCTTTCAACGAAGCCAATCGGAACCTAAAAGATATGAACATGCGCGAAGCTGGCATTGCCTTCGCCCTGATTTTGTTCTGTTTTATCATCGGCCTGTTCCCGAATCTGTTGTTCGACAAAATTAACCCGGCGACAGCCCAACTGGCTGAAACGATCAGTGCCACTACCCTGATCGCCGGACAGTAACTTAATTCTGCTGTTTAAGGTGAAACCTTATGCCTATTGATTTTCCCGTTTTGAATTTTCAGGCTATCGCCCCTGAGCTGGTCGTGGTTGTTACGGCGTTTCTGGTCATGTTTGCCGAACTGTTTGTCGATGACAAACGGATTCTGGGCTACATCAGTATCCTCGGTCTGGCCATGGCTGCTATTCTAAACTTTGCGTTAATGGCGGCTTTTGCCCCCCCGACCTTTCAAACGATGATGATCAGCGACGGTTACTCGCTGATTTTGAACCTGATCTTCATCATCGCCGCGGCCTTGTCGATTCTGATTTCCTTAAGCTATTTGGGCGACCGAGAACTCCAGCATGGCGAGTATTACGCTCTGCTTCTATTTGCCACCGTTGGCATGATGTTAATGGGCGCTGCTACCGATCTGATTATCGTCTTCATGGGCCTGGAAATTATGTCCATTGCCTTGTACATTTTAGCGGCGTTCAACCGGCAGCAGCTTGGCTCTGGTGAAGCGGGTATGAAATATTTCGTCTTGGGCGCGTTTGCCTCGGCCTTTTTCCTCTACGGTGTGGCCCTCGTTTACGGGGCGACCGGCTCGACCAATCTGCAAGAAATCGGCAATTGGTTCTCCGCCGATCGGGGCAACTTGGGCGATCCTATCGCGCTGATTGGGTTGAGCTTGCTGCTGGTGGGCTTTTCCTTCAAAATCGCCGCCGTCCCCTTTCAATGGTGGACGCCCGATGTCTACCAAGGCGCGCCGACTTCAGTCACCGCGTTTATGTCGGTCGGCGCTAAGGCGGCCGGTTTCGCTGCACTGATGCGGGTGCTGATGGTTTCCTTTGGCGATGCCTTTACCGCCGATTGGCAGTTGGCCGTGGCCGTCTTGGCCGTGATCACGATGACCGTGGGCAATATCGCCGCGTTGGCTCAAAAAGATGTCAAACGCATGCTGGCCTACTCCAGCATCGCCCACGCCGGGTATATTTTGGTGGGGGTGGTGCCCGGCACAATTGAGGGGGTGCAGGCGGTGTTGTTCTACCTGCTGTCTTACACCTTCATGAACATCGGCGCATTTGCTGTCATCGCCGTGTTGGAGCGCCGCAGCCAAGTAGGGTCGAACATCAAAGATTACGCCGGGTTGGCCACTCGCAGCCCGCTGTTGGCCCTGGCTATGATGCTGTTTATGATATCGCTGACGGGGATTCCGCCGTTTATCGGCTTTTGGGGCAAACTCTATGTTTTCCGCGCTGCGGTCGAGGCCAACATGAGTTGGCTGGCCGTGGTGGGGATGATCAACAGTGCTATCTCCGCGTTCTATTATTTGGGGGTTGTCGTTCAAATGTACATGCGACCCGTCGCTACCGAAGAGGACGGCGATGTGGCTCCGGCCCTTAGAATCAGCGCCCCGGTTGTGGTCACGTTGGTCGTCACGGCCATTGTCACCATTTTGTTTGGTGTTTGGCCTACGCCTCTGGTCAATTTAACCTCATTGGCTATGTTTGGATAAGCGACTTGACTTTATAATTCAACCGGTGATAGACTTAAGTTAAGATAGCTTAAACCATCTGAGCCAGATGATAGTCTATGTCAAACTTAATCGCCGATTTGTCTGAGGAAAATGGTCGCTGGACTTTAAAGTTAGTGGGGAGTATTGACTCAGAAACGCACCAACTGATGTGGTCCGCCGAAGGCAGTACGGCTTTATTGGAAAAGTTACAGGTAGTCCAGGCCGATTCCCTTTGGATAGACCTGACAGAAATAGAACGGTTCGACTCGCAGGGGTTGCGGTTACTACTTAACGCTCATAAAGAATTTTCTAGAGCACAACTGCCCATTATTTTGAAGAATCCTAATGCGCATCTGAATCGGTTGTTCCAGATTATGCAGTTTGATCGCATTTTTACCATTGAATTTGAATAATCGTCTCGTTTTTGGCATTATTTCTAGCAGAACGTATTCGAAATCTGTCCGCCGCAATTAATTCTAAGCTTTAATCTTTCGGATACCGACGAGGACCTGTGATGTCAGAACAACCACTTAAAAAACTTAAGCGATTAACGCCTCAAGGAAGTGGGCGCGGCCCTATCCGGGTACTTTACGTTGAAGACTCCGCCGTTATCCGTGATACCATCGCCAGATTGCTTGAACTAAAAGGCTACAAAGTCAACTACGCCAAAAATGGCCAAGAGGGGATTGAACTGGCGCAAAGCTGGAAACCTCAAGTGGTTCTAATGGACTTACGGATGCCGGTTATGGATGGATATAATGCCATTAACGAATTAAGAGCCAATCCGGCCACCAGCCATCTGCCCATTTTTGTGCTTTCCGCCTGGAGCAGTAAAAAAGAACGAACCCAGGCCAAACTGGCCGGAGCCGACGAATTCTTTGTCAAACCACCTGATTTGAATCGCCTAATCGAGGCGATTAACAAAGCGGTTGAATAATAGCTCTAACCGAAATACAGCCATTTTTGAAAGCTCGATATATTTATATCGGGCTTTTTTAATTGCCAAAAAATTTCGTTTAGAGAATTGACATAGAACACCCGTTCGTGGTATAATCCTGTTAAACAAGCACAAATGGTCGGAACAAATGGCCGACTATCTATGAGTTATCCTGAGCCTGTAGTCACACCAACAAAAATAAACCTCTGACTACTGACTACTGACTACCGGCTACTGATGACCGACAACCGTATCTTTCGAAGGAGAAGTCATAATGGGTCTATCTGATCGGCAAAAGAAAATCTTGAACTTTGTAAAATCCTTTACACTCGACAACGGGTATCCGCCCACCATCCGCGAAATTGGCAAAGCGGTCGAAATTTCATCTACTTCCGTGGTTAATTACAATCTTGATGCGTTACAGCGGGGCGGGCACATCTATCGAGACCGCACCGTTTCCAGAGGCATTCGGCTGGTTGATGGTCTGGAAGAGCTAACCGGCGCTTCGGAGTTGGTCAAAATTCCCCTGCTGGGCCGTATCGCCGCTGGTGAACCCCTTTTGAACTTCCAAGATGCCTTTGATCCGGAAATGGACACCATCGAACTCACCCGCGATGTGGTGCCTAATGATAAGGATGTTTATGCCCTGAAGGTTAAAGGAAACTCGATGATCGATGCCTTAATCAACGATGGCGATATTGTGGTGATGCGCCACACCGAAACCGCCAACAACGGCGATATGGTGGCTGCCTGGATTACCGACCGCGAAGAAACCACCCTCAAACGGTTCTATAATGAGGGCAAGCGCATTCGTCTTCAACCGGAAAACCAAACAATGGAACCGATTTACGTCGATGCCGCCAATGTGGAGATAAAGGGTCGGGTTATCGCCGTTATTCGCCAACTGGCTTGATGAATCAGTTCGAACGTGTAGACCCTTATAGCCTCTTCTGAAAATAACAACCTGGAGCATCAAAGTTTACTTTGATCCTACCTGGATGACAAAGCAAGCTTTGTCGCTCCACTACATTTTCATTCCCGATGTCGTCTTATTAGAGACGGCTCTATTCTTATCGGATCGTTTGATACGCCTCCCTGGGGGGCGTGTTTGTTTTTAACCCTCTCAAAATTTAATCTCAAATTCTAAAATTGAGACTTGACTTTAGAACACACGTTCTGGTATAATAATGCCAGTTTAGAACGTGTGTTCTATTTTTGTGAGGATATCTACATAAATTGAAGGAGCCAGGTAAATGATAAAAATAAGCGACAAACAAGAACGGATGCTGGCATTTATTGAAGAATTTGTAGGTAGCAATGGTTATCCTCCCACCTATGAAGAGATTAGGGCCGGTCTCAATATCAGTACCAAATCTTTGGTGGACTATCATTTAGGGGTTTTGGAAAGCGCCGACTTTATTACTCGTATCCCCAACACCCCTCGCGGGCTGCGTTTGGCGGCGGAACCAAACGGTCTCGCTCCCGTGGTTAAAAATGACGTGGATTCTCAAGCAGCCAATTGTACTAATCTGACTGAAGCCGAAATTGTGGAACTGACGTTTGATGTTGTCTCCACCGATTCCGAACTCTACGCTCTCAAGGTAGACGACCCCGCCATTGTCGGAACCTTTGTCGGCAAAGGCGATATTATCATTCTACAAAGACAAAATTGTGTCCAAAATGGGGAAGTGATCGCGGCTCGACTGGCGACTCAAGGGCAAACGGCCTTGGGGCGATATTATCGCGAGAATGGCCACGTTCGGCTGGAACCGGTAAACACGGCCATTAAATCGATGATAGTGCCTCCGGATGCGCTGGAAATTCAGGGTAAAGTCGTCGCCGTTATCCGGCAGGTTGACCAAACGCAGCCTCAGACACTCGACCAAGAAGTGGTCTAAGATAGCTGTTACAGGATTTACTCAGTTGACACGCCGGAAGAACAAAATCAGCCACGAATAGCACGAATTGACACGAAAAACAAAAATAATTAGTGGTAATTCGTGTAATTCGTGGCTAAAAGAGTTGGGTTGCGTAAGTTCTGTGCTTGTACAATCCATCGCTGGGCCGTAAACTCGGATCGATTTATAGGAGATGAGAGTCGAGGTCAACGAGCATCAGCCCCACGTAGACGACCACGGCTAAACAAAAGGGTGTAACAGGTTATGACATGCTCGAAAATAAAACCTATCCTGTACCCAGAGACAATCTCGATCCGGAGATATATATGCGTCGGGTGTTAGAGTACCAGGCCGATCAAATCGAGATGGTCTTGACCAGCCATCGCGTGCCGGGGCGGGTTACGGGCGGCGTCGTTACCCCGCGCTGGATCAGCTATCGGGTTTTTCCGGAGATTTCGACCAAAGTTTCTAAAATCGTGGGGTTGTCCGAAGAGTTGGCTTTGAGGCTGGGTGCGCCTCGCGTTCGCGTCTCTCGGCAGGGCGCGGCGGTTCAGGTCGATGTGCCTCGTGAGGATGCGCAGGTGGTTCGTCTGGTGAATCTGTGCCGGCAAGTAAAAGAGATACCCAAACAAACGGCTATCTTAGGTATGGATGAATCCGGTTTGCCGCTGCTTTTACGGCTGCCATCGCCGGAAGTGGCCCACGTGTTGATTTCCGGCACGACCGGTTCCGGTAAAACCGCTTTAGCGAGAAGTATCGCCCTTTCGTTGGCGATGCACAATCGTTTAGGCGAGATTCAGATGATTTTCATCGATCCTAAAGGCAACGGTTTCGACCCGTTCATTACTTTTGAGGGCGGCCACGGCGGACCCGCTCTGCCGCACCTTCTACGTCCGGCTGTGCAAGATGTCCATCAGGCTATCTTTCTGCTGGGTGAAATGGTCGAAGAGATGGTTCGCCGTGATAGAGAGAATATCTCCGAACCGCGAGTCATTATCTTTATCGATGAGGTGGCCGACTTAATGGAGCAAGGCGGCAAGGCGATGGATCGGTTGATGACCCGCCTGACCCAACGAGGCCGCAGCGCCGGGTTGCATATTGTCGCCTGCACCCAAAAACCGTTAGCGGCCAGTATCGGCAGTTTGACTCGCAGCAACTTCCCGGTACGGCTGGTCGGCAGCGTCGCCAGCGCCGATGATGCTAAAATTGCCGCCGGTATCCCCGGAACCGGGGCTGAGAAACTGTTGGGACGGGGCGATTTTCTGTTGGTGGCCAAAGGTCACGTCACTCGCTTCCAAGCGGCATATATCAGCGAGCAGGAGATTCGGCAAATCGTCAATCGGATGAGTTCGGGTATGCGTCAAAGCCGTCGCTGGCTGACCCAGCAACCTGAACCCCAACCCTTGGCCGCTACGGGAACGGATGGTCGTCCCGTCGAATCCCCAAACCTGGTCTTAGTTAAAAATAAATCACCTCAGAAACGAAAAGGATTAGGGTTGATGTGGGGGCATCAACCGAGGTTAATGAAATAGAGTTTGAATGCTATTAAGGCAAAGGGGTAAAAACTATGAAAAAATTCTTGTTTGTGACAGGGGTTACGTTCGTTGTCGTAATGGCAGTGGTAATTGGACTGCGCCTCAGCCCCGATGCGATGGCGGTGATCATCGGTATTATCTGTGGTGTATTGGCGTCAATTCCAACCAGCGTTATTTTAGTCTGGGTGCTCCGCCAACGCGACAAGCAGACCGAAGAAATGGGCTATGGGCCGGGACGCTATGGCCATTACCCGCCGGTGGTCGTGGTTAATGGTCAGAATCCCAACGGCTACTCTAACTCAGCACCACCGATGTTAACCCCCAGTACGCCTCCGGGCACGCGCGATTTTCGAGTCATCGGCCAAGAAACCACCGAAGGTATCGGCGACATCTTACCGTCAATGTGGGAGTGATTATGAACGAACAACCTGAACCTATTCAAATGTTGGAACGCCGGTTTAATCTCTTTCCGGCTCGATTTACCTGGCGCGGTCGTGTATACCACGTCGATGCCGTTAACGAATGTAAAACGATGTCCGGTCGCTTTGATAGCCACGGCATGCATCACTACTGGGTGCGCTCCGATGGCCAACTGCTTCACCTATGCGAGGTCTTTCCGCGCAACGACTGGCTAATCTATCGAGATTCACAGGAGTAACAACAATGTTAGAAGGATTACTTTGGTTCGACAGTGACCCGAATCGAAATATTGCCGATAAAATAAATCAGGCGGCGCAGCGCTATCGGCAAAAACTCGATCAGCAACCGACGGTTTGCTACCTCAACATTCAGGAGTTTGACGAAAAATGCAGCGAGATCGATGGTATTTTGCTCAAACCCAGGGATAATATTTTGCGCCATCACTATCTGGTTGGTATTGAACAAACCAACTGATCAACCAACAAACCAACAAACAAACCATCCCCCCACGCCTCTATTTGCAAAAAGTTAAATGTTAGTATTACAATTTCATAGATACAGGCTTAAAAGCGCACAGATGCGTAGAGATCGATCTGTGCGCTTTGCTTATTTCAAAGGAGGCGCTGCATGTACCAGATTCGGGATCTTGAGTCCTATACGGAAATGCTGACCGTTCGTGAACTTCAACAACAAATCTGGGGTTTTGATGATTCGTCCCTGGGACTATATCCGCCGGTTTTGAAAACCGCGGCGACAAACGGCGGAGTGGTGTTGGGCGCTTTCGATGAACAGTCCGGTCAGATGATCGGCTTTCTGTTTAGCTTTATTGGCCGCGAGAAGAGCGGGCTGTTTAAGCTTTGTTCACAAAATATGGGCGTCCTCCCGGAGTGGCGCCGGTATGGCGTGGCCGAGGCGCTCAAACAAGAACAGCGCCGCCGGACCATTGCCCAGAATCTCCCCCTCATTACCTGGACTTACGATCCCCTCGAAGGGCCGAATGCCAATTTGAACCTCCATAAATTACGGGCGATCAGCCGCACCTACATCGAGGATTACTACGGCAGCGATTTCGGTGCGCTTAATGCCGGCCTCCCTTCCGACCGGCTCCTAGTCGAGTGGTGGGTCAGCGGCCCTCGACAGGAAAGGGAAAAAGCTCCGGATTATCAGGCTGTCAGTCCTATATTTACTGTGACCGGTCAGGGTGTCGAGAAAGAAATTAGCCATGCCGATTTTGATTTGACGGCCGATATCATTGAACTCGAAAGCGTGCCTGATATCCATCCGATCAAAAGCGCCAATATGGAGCTAGCCCTCGACTGGCGTCTCAAAATTCGGCAGGCCTTTGCAACTTACTTTGCCAAAGGGCACATCGCCGTTGATTTCATCTCGACCGTGACCAATGGCGAGCGACGGAATTGCTATATTTTGCAAAAATCCACACCGGAACTGTTGACCGAAATTGGGATTGAATAGGATTGAAAAATGCTAACCAACATCAAACCCCATCAGCACTGGCTCCTCTGGGACGGTGACTGAGGCTTCTGACGACGGACATCCGTCTGGGTCAGACGGCAGGATTTGCAGGCTAAATTTTATATCACGTCTTACCAGGATTGCCCTTCACCGCCGATGACGCCGCAGCTTTACCGGGAGTGCGAGCGGGCGCTGCACATCATCAAAGCCAACGGCGAGGTGTTAAAAGCGGGTCGAGCCAGCATGTTTATTTTGGAAACCATCGGCTACCCTCGCTGGCTGGTTCGCCCCTTGACTTGGCCGCCGCTGATCTGGTTCACCGAGTTGGGCTATCGCGTCGTGGCCAATAATCGTACTTTCTTTAGCAAATTTATGTTTACCGATTCTGGTTCGCCGTAAATCCTTTAGGGCTGGCATCGCTCAAGCGATTACGATGAACTATTTATGGAGCGACAAAGCTTGCTTTGTCAAGGGCAAAGCTCAACGTTGTCGCTTTAGACTTAACGGAGGCCAAAGTACGCTTTGGCCTCCGATTTATTTTGGTAAATTTGCTAACATTGGCGAAATAGCTTGTAATACTTTTTCACCCATAACGTACTAACTCATAGATACCACGCCAGACACAGTGGAAACGATAGATGAGTGACTTGGCCACAACCCTACCCAATGAGCCGGCCCTGATTAAACAATCGATGGTCGATTCATCGGCCTTTGCGGCGGTTTATGACCATTATTTCGCCCGGATCTACAACTACGTGCGCTACCGGATTCAGGATGCCGATACTGTCGACGACCTGACCTCGCACATTTTCGAGCGGGTACTGGTCAACCTCGACAGCTATCGCCCGGATAAAGCGCCTTTCGCCGCCTGGCTCTTTGCTATTGCCCGCAACGTGGTCAACGATCATCTGCGGATGCAGCAGCGCCGGCGCTGGTTGTCGTTCGATCGGCTGCGTGAATGGGCCGGTGGCGATCCGCCCCCCGGCGAGCTAGTAGCCGACCGCGAAGCCGAACACAGCCTTCTAATGGCGGTGGCTGGGTTAGGTAGCCGCGAACGAGACATCATCGCCTTAAAATTTGCCGGCGGTCTGACCAACCGTCGTATAGCCGAACTCACCGGTCTGACCGAAAGTAATGTCGGCGTGATTTTATACCGTACTATCCGCCGGCTCCGCACCGAACTGGAAGCCCAGGGAGTTGAATGATGAGTACCAAGGATTTGGCCGAACGCTTCAGCCATGATGTAGAAAATTTACTGCAAGAGACCGATGTATCTGACTCGCCGGAAATGCCCGCCGATTACCAGGCCAATCTTGTTCTAGCCCGGCGGTTGGCTTCAACAGATTTTAGCCGGGAGAGCCAAATTCGGTTCACCTTGAAACATCGACTGCTGAATCAAATAGAGCATAAAACCGTCTCCACGATTGAGATCCCAGGCCCGTTACAGATTATCGCTAATCTATTTACGCATAGCCACCCAGGTCCATTCGGTTTGTCGCGTCCGGCTCATTCACGACAGAACCAATTTAGATGGGCAGTGGTGGCCGGCCTGGTGGTTTTGGTGGGCCTGGTTTTGACTGGTTGGTGGGTTCAACCACAGTCCGGACCGTCATTTCTGAGTTCGCTGGCCCAGATATTGTTTGGTGGAGACGAAACTGAGCCGCCGTCATCGCGCCAGTTAAGATTGCAGTGGGAATTTCGAGGGCAGGGTGGTATCGGCGCGGCTCCGGCGACGAACGGCAATTTCATCTATGCCGGCAGCAATGATGGTTACGTCTATGCCCTCGATGCCGCAACGGGGCAGGACGTTTGGCAGTTTCAAACCCACTCACCTATTGAAGTGGCTCCGGTGGTTGCTGGTGACACTGTTTATGTCGGTAGCACCGGCACGCTCTATGCACTCGATAAGTTGACCGGCGCGCCGCGCTGGCAATTCGAAACCGATGTTGCAGCCGCACCCACTGTGGCCGGTGACCGCCTCTACGCGCCCGGACAGGATGGGCATTTGGTGGCGATTGACGTCCAAACCGGTCAGGAACGCTGGCGTTTCGCCACCGGCGGCGCGCTGGCGTCGTCACCGGTGGTGGCCGGTAATACGGTTTATGTCGGCAGCCGGGATCGTTACCTCTACGCCATTGATACCGCCGATGGCCTACAGCGCTGGCGCTATCGAACCGGCAATTGGGTGGCTTCGACCCCTGCTATTGCCGGGGATACCCTCTTCTTCGGCAGCAACGATGAATTCGTCTACGCTCTGAATACCGCCACAGGTGACGAAAAGTGGCGCTTCAAAACCGGCAACGATGTTTTCGCTTCGCCCACTGTGGCCGATGACCTCGTTATTGTCGGCAGCTATGACGGTACGTTGTATGCGCTAGAGGTCGAAAGCGGCCGGGAGCGATGGCAGCTCAACACCGGCAAGCCGATCAAATCCTCGGCGCTTGTGGTCGATCAGGTTGTTTACTTTGGCAGCGGCGATGGCGACCTATACGCTGTTACCGCTCAAAGCGGCCGCATCCTCGATCGCTTTACCACCGGCAGCCAAATCTACGCCGAACTTACGCGATCCGGCCAAACGCTTTTCGTCGTTAACGGTAAAGGCCAATTGTGGGCGGTTGAAAGTGCGGCGTCATCGCCGGATCAGCAGGATATACCGGCTTCGGCAGTGGACAGCCAACCCGTCCTGCCCGAAAATCCGAACTTTCAATTCACGCCGGGTGCGTGGTATGCCGCCGGCGATGGCAACATCGTTCGCTTTCACGGCCAAATCGTTGACGAGGCAGGCCGCGCCGTCGATGGCTTCAGTGTGCAACTCGACAACGGATCTCGCAGTCTACTATCGAAACCGAGCGGTCCGAACCGCTGGCAGCCTGAAACCGACGCCGGCCAATGGGAAATTGTTCTTGACGATCCAACGCAGAACACCGGCTGGTGGTGGTTGACTATCGGGCATTACGACTGTCCGCTTGCCATCGAATTCAATGCTCAATGTCAGCAGTTTGTCCCCCTGTCCGAGAGCGTTAAGGTTCAGGTGGTCTTTCCGGGTGAAACTACCATTAATGCCGATTGGATTTGTCACACCGATTGTCAAGCCGGTGTCAAACCCTGATGCTGAGGTGTCGAGATGCCTGAAATATTTTCGCTGCTGATCAAAGCAAAGCGTTGATGTGCCAGTCCTATGTTGATTCACGTTTGCCTAAGGATAGCGTGGCAACATTACAGTGTTTATCGAATAATCATTGCCCTAATGACCAAATTTACACATTTCCACCGCCTAAAAATTATGACCATTACTTTGTTGATCGTCTTGGCCGCTTGCCAGACGACACTGCCTGCCTCGCCCCCACAGTGGCAGTGGGTCCGTGCTGAAAACGGTCTGCCCCGCCAAGCCTCGATTGTGTTAGCCGTGGCGGTCAACCCGCTTGACCCTGATCAGGTCTGGGCCGGTTATTATGCCGCCGGGGGATTACTGTCCAGCCGGGATGGCGGCCAAACTTGGACCGCCGGCGGTTCCGGCTTAGCCGATAATCCGATTTTTGACGTGATGCCGTCCGCATCGACCGGCGAAGACAAGGACACGGTCAAGCTGTGGGCGGCGGCGCGTGACGGGCTGTTGGTCAGTTCCGATGGCGGCCGGAGTTGGCAATCGGTACCGGACTTGCCGGCGGTCACGGCTTTTGCCCTGGCCGCTGATGCGGATGGCCGTCTCTATGTCGGTTTTGATGGGACGGGCATCCACGCGGAGACCGAGGCCGGCCAATGGCGGTCAGTTGTGCCGGAGGAATCACCGCTGGCCTCAGCCGGCGTCATCTCACTGGCTGTGTCCGGCGATGGGCAATATCTTTACGCCGGAACATCGGGGCAGGGGATTTTTGCCAGCCGGGACTATGGCCGGCATTGGCAGGTAGCTTACGAGGGCAAATACGGCAGCAATATGGCCGTTGCCCCGATGAATCCTCAAGATGCCATCGCCAGTTTACGCGATCAAGTTGTTCGGACCCAAGATGGCGGGCAATCCTGGCAGCGTGTTACATCACTCCCTTTGAAATTTGATGAAGCGACCTCATTTTTGTGGCTGGCTGATGGTACGTTAATCGCCGGAACTAGCCAGGGCCAACTCTATCGCAGCAGTGACGGCGGGACGATCTGGAGTCAAGGCGGAGCGGGCTTACCATCCGGCGGCGTATTAGATTTAGCCGGGGCCGAACTACCGGACGGCGCGCATCGACTCCTGGCGGCGACATGGAACGGCCTCTACGGCAGCAATGACCTGGGCGAGACGTGGCAAAACCTGGCTCCGGATTTAGGCATTGTAAATGCCCACGCGCTGCTAACTCTCGATGATGGACTTTTACTCGGTACGGGAGCCGGTCTTTTTCACTGGCAAGACGACGACCAGCGCTGGCAGTCCGCCACAGATGTCGTTCGCTCCGGCGGTATCCAATCGCTCACGGTCGATCCAACCCATTCGCAGCGGATTTATGCCGGTAGTTCCGGCGACGGCATGATCGCCAGCCGAGATGGCGGCGCAACCTGGCAGCACGTGGCCGGGACAGGCGTTGGCATTCCGGCGTTGGCGGTCGATCCCCTTGACTCCGATCATCTTTATAAATTGGCCGCGTGGGAGCGGGTGTACGAAAGCTACAACGCCGGCCAAACCTGGCTGGCCCGTTGGGACGGTTTGGGCGATGTACTGGAAACGGTCAGCCTGGCCGTCGATCCGGCGGGTAATTTCGTGTATGTCGGCACCGAAGACGGCCTCTTTCGGGCCGAAGGCAGTCAGCCGTGGGATTTGACCGCCCGCGCCTTATCCGGCCAATCGATCCTGGCGCTGCTGGCTCAATCCACGGCCAACGGCTCGACGCTGATTATCGGCACGACTCGGGGTGTATATCGCAGCCTCGATTACGGCAAAACGGTTGAGGGCGCTGCCGATGTTCCCTCGGACGCCGCTTGGGGGCGGGGGCTTGAACATATTTCGGTCACCGCTTTACTGGCCGACCCACACCACGCCGAAATCCTGTACGCCGGCACGGCCTATCACGGCGTGTACCAATCGAACGATGGCGGGCAAACCTGGCTGCCCATTGGTCCAACCGACCTGACCGACACCGTCATCGAAACCCTGGCCTGGGGCCCCACCAATGATCTATTCATTGCCGCTGCCAACGGCGTTTGGCGAGGTACAACCCCATGAAAATTTGCAGCCCACGTTCTACGTTCCACGCCCCACGCCTTATGTCCTACGTACTACGCACTACATCCTACGCAATCTTCCTCACCCTCTTTCTCTTTCCCGCCTGTTCCACCGCTCCATCCACCCCTCGTTTAGCCGCTCACACCCTTAAAGTGGATGATCGCCTGCTCCAATTGGCCCAAGAGGCCGAGTTTGATACCATTGTTCAGGTTTTTGCCTGGCGTGAGATTGAACCCACCCAAGATCAGTTTCACTGGGAGTCCGCCGATCAGATTGTGGCCGGAGCGGAGTTTTACGGACTGGATTTGATCGTCCGGCTCGATCAGCATCCGGCCTGGGCCAATGCAGTGGATTTGTCGCTGAATGCCCCCCCGGATAAATTGGCCGACTACGAAGACTTTGTCGGGCGTGTGGCCGAGCGATATCGCGGCCGCATCAAAGCCTACATTATTTGGAACGAGCCGAATTTGGCCATCGAGTGGGGTGGGCAACCGCCTGACCCGGCCGCCTTTGTCGAGTTGATGCGTGCCGGCTACGATGCCGTCAAAGCCGCCGATCCCAACGCCCTGGTCGTTTCCGCCGGCTTGGCCCCGACCAACAGCCGTGATGCCTCGGCGCTGGATGAGCGCGAATACCTGCGAGCGATGTACCAGGCCGGCGCAGCCAGTTACTTTGACGTGCTGGGCGCTCACCCTTACAGTTTTGGTTTGGCGCCGGCCGCCCCGCAAAGCGACGGCGACCATCCAGCCTTCAGTCGCTTGGCCGAACTGCGGGCCATTATGGCCGAAAATGGCGATGATGATAAACCGGTTTGGATTACGGAGATGGGCTGGACCATCGATCCGCCGCCGGAGCAAGCCGATACCAAAGTCAGTTTGGACCAGCAGGCCGCTTATCTGGCCGAGGCGTTAAAGATCATTCGTGAGGATTGGCCTTGGGTGGAACTGGTCACGGTTTGGAATTTATCGATTCCGGGTACCGACGATCCGTTTGGCGGCTACAGCCTGCTCGATGAGACTGGCGCGCCGCGACCGGCCCTGGCCGCGTGGCGTGAAGCCGCCGGCAGCCGCGCCGAGCGCGGCATAGCGCCGGCCCAACCCCACACCCAGAATAAAGTCGATGTTTTGGGGCGAGATGTCATTATTCACCTGGGCGATACGGATTTGCAGCCGCCTTGGTGGCCGCTCTTCGGCGGTCGCAAGCCGAGTTTATCGTGGACCGGCGCGTTTTATCTGGTCGATCCCGGTTCAAGCGATTGGCGACTGACGCTGGAACTCATGCAGCAAAATGAAATTGGGGCAACGGTGGCCATCAACGGTGTACCGTTGTCGCCGGATTTGCCGCAACAGGATTTTACCCGCCGCTGGCTGTCGGTACAGCGCGAAGTGCCGGTTGAGCTGCTGCGGGCCGGTTACAATGAAGTCACCTTGACCACCGTGCGGCTTTTGCCCGATGCCCAGCAAGATGAGTTTGTGTGGGATGATTTTCAGGTGAAGTATATCACCCTGACCCGTGATCAATAAAAAACCTTCTCAGACAGCATATTGGTCTGAGAAGGCTCAGGGTGATGCGAAAAGTTGTGTTAACCGATCCTTCAATTCATTACGTTTGCGGTCGGGCAAAAAAGCCCTCGTAGCCGGCCAGGAAGGCGATGATCGCGCCTAGCACGATGACCGTCCACATGGCCGTGGCCATAGCGCTAAACCCAAACAGGAAGGGTGCGAAGACGGCTATTATTCCCACCACGGCAGCAACAATATATTCCCAGGTGGCGGTATCTTTACTGAAGGCTTTATAAAGTGAAACGGCCGCGACAACCAGCCCCAGAATGATGCTGGTCCAGAGGGCGGCCAGGTTTTCAGTGTAGCCCATTATAAATGGGGCTACGACCAGGATTAGGCCTAGAACACCGGTTAGCCAATACATATTTGGACCTCCTTTCATCCAAGTAAAACTCCAAAAATTATTTTTCTCTCTTTTAAACTATAACACGCTTGGGGTTTCATCCCAAGCGTGTTTTTACGCATCTTTGATCAGGTAAAATCACCTGATGTTTCGACGACGGTGTAGGTAAAATAACTTGAAAACAGGTGACAGTCACTGTTCCCTAAAATAGGGCGAAAACCCTAAATTTACTCCCAATTCACCCAGCCCTTTTCTAAAGCTAAAACCATCATTTCTGTGCGTGAGTGAACATTGAATTTGGAGTAGATATGGCCCAGATGGCCATTGACGGTGCGCGGGCTGATGTGGAGTCTTTGACCGATGTCTTTGTCGGTTAACCCCTGGCACAGCAACTCCAAAACTTCAACTTCGCGCTCGGTCAAAAGATCGTGGAGTTCGTCACCTGCCGGGCCGGGACCGGTGTGCATCAACTGATCGACCACGCCTCGGGCTGTTTTGGGGCTAAGTATGGTTTCGCCTCGATTGGTATGCCGGATGGCATTGAAGAAATCCTTGGGCGTACTGTGTTTGCAAATATAACTTGTTGCCCCGAGACTGAGCAAATTAACCGCCTGCGGGACATCGCAATCCAGGGCTAGCACCAGGATTTTGACGGCCGGTTCGCGCTCGACCAACTGTTGGATGAGACTGACCGCGCCGGGTAGAGTCCCGTCGAGTATGAGGACATTTGGTCGGAGAGCGGCCGCCAAATCGACCACTTCATGCTCGTCACTGGTTGCGCCGACCAATTCGAAATCGGTTTCCGTGGCTAATATTTTTAGCAGCCCTTCCCGCGTTAAGTTATGACGATCGACCAGAAGCACCTTGGTTGGTTGTGCCACAGTCTACTACCTATGAACCCTACTTGTTTACAAACAGCGCTTAGACAGCGCTTCTTGATTGTGAACGATGACCCGGTATTTTCTATCGACCGAGATATACTTTTCGCGCTTGTAAGAGACAATCACCTGATTGACCCGTTCACGCGTGGCTCCGATGAGACCGGCAATGTCGCTTTGAGTTAGTCGAATGGGGATAATAATGTCGCCATTTTCCTGGGAGATCCCGTAACGCTCCATCATCGCCAGGATTTGCCGGGCCACACGACCATAAATATCTAGCGCGGCCAGCGATTTGATTTGTTCGTTGGCCAGCCGCAGCCGGCCGCAGACAATTTCAACCATTTTGTAGGTGATACTGGGCATGGTTTGCAAACAGTGCCAAAATGTGGGCCGATCCATCCACAGTAACGTTGATTTTTCTAACGTGACCACATTAGCCGACCGGCCGGCGCTGTCAAGCAGACTCAGTTCACCGACTGTATCGCCGGCGCCTAAAATTGCTAAAATAACTTCCGTGCCATCAACCTGATCAATATATATTTTGATGGTTCCGCTCAGGATGATGTAAACAATTTCACCCGGCTGGTCAACCATAAAAATATTGCTGCCGGCTGAAAACGTCTGGCGGTGCAGGTGCTCGTTAAGCCAGGTTAGCTCTTGGGGATTAAGGTCCTGAAATAAAGCAATGTTGCCGAGTTCGCGGGCGTCGGGCATTGCGGCCATAAGCTGTTGATCCTATTCAAATTTGGCCTTCTTCGGTACATTGGCATTATACGTCAAGCCGGAATTTATCACAACAGCCGTTCTCATTTTAGGATAAAGACCTGAGAGGGTTGCCTGAGTTGTAGGCTAAACCTACCCGGTCTGGTCATATTCTCAATCAGCCTGATCCTAACGTCTTGCCGATGATTTGCGATAATTTCCCCAGCGGCATCGGTTTGTTGATCCAGCTTATCGCATCTTGTTCGATCGCAGTAGCAGCTTCCTTATTAAGCGGGTAGCCGCTCATCAAAATCATTTTGATGTCAGGGTTGCAGGTTTGGAGAGCGGCCAATAGAGCCAAGCCGTTCATATCGGGCATAACAATATCCGACAACACCAGGTTCACCGTCCTTTGGTGCTGCTGGTAAATGGCCAACGCCTCTTTGCCGTTGCTGGCCGGTAAAACCCGATACCCCAGGCTTTTCAGCAGCATCGAGACGGTATTTAACACTTCTTTGTCATCTTCAACTACTAAAATGGTTTCATTGTGACCTTTAACCAGCGAGGGTGCATCATAGGCATTGGCCGTAATATCGTAGGAACTGATGTGAGGAAAATAGGTGGTAAACGTGGCCCCCCGCCCTTCATGGCTGTCAACCTGAATATGTCCGCCGTGCTGTTTTACAATACCGTATACTTGAGATAACCCTAATCCGGTTCCCTTGCCCACACTTTTGGTGGTAAAAAATGGCTCGAAAATGTGGGGCAGTATTTCCTGAGAAATTCCGGGGCCGCTATCAGACACAGTTAAAACAATCCAGTCTCCGGCTTGAATATCTGTTAGTGGTGGTGGGTGGTGGTCATCAAAAACCCGGTGCCCCAGCTTTATTTCTATGGCGCCGCCTGATGAGAGCGCGTCGCGGGCATTTAACACCAAATTGGTTAATGTTTGTTGTATTTGAGTGGGGTCGGCCTCAATCCCATAGTCGCCGGGTTCAATACTTAAAGTCAGGTGGATATCCTCGGCGATGATCCGGTTTAAGAAAGCGGTCACTTCTGTGGTAAAGGTTCCCAGATCAAATCGTTTTGGTTGGCTGATATTTCTTTGAGTGAAATCCAGAATTTGGCGGACCAGATTAGTAGCCCGGTTGGTCGATTTGATGATGTAAACCAGGTCGGCCTGCATCGAAACGGGGGTGTCGGGCGAAACCTTCATCAATTCGGCGAAGCCCAAGATACTGGTTAAGATGTTGTTGAAATCATGGGCAATACCGGCCGCCAGTTGCCCCACGGCGGCTAGCCGTTCCTGTTGAATCAACTGCTTTTGGGTTTGCCGCAATTCTGAAACAGTGTGCTTTAACTGCGTATTGGTTTGCTCCAGTGCTGCCTCAGCTTGCTTGCGCTCAGTAATGTCCGTTACCGCTAAACGGCAGCCAAAAACTTTGCCCTGCTTGTCCTTTTCCGGCCGGCTATCGATTTGGGCGAAAAACTGGACGCCATCGGCTCGGCTAAACCGGAGTTGATAACTTTGGGGGGCGCCAATAGCAAAACGCACCCGCCGTTGAAAATAGTAGATATCCTGATCATCCGGCGCCACATAATCGGTTAACTGTTTGCCCACCAACTGAAAACGGTCGTCGCCCAGCATTTGGGCGGCGGTTAGATTGATCTCCTGAATGCGATCTTTATTATTAAGAATGATGTAACCGATAGGGGCCAGATTAAATAAATCAATGTAGCGTTGGTATAGGTACTGATATTTTTGTTCGCTGCGTCGCAACTCTTCATTTTGAAGTTCCAGCTCAATTTGATAAATGGTCAACTCCTGGATCAGGTCGTGAACTTCTGCGGTGGGAATAAGCGCCTCGCCCTCTTGCTGTCGCTTCAGCAATAGCTCTGCCCGTTGGCGCAGATCAAACTTGCGGTTCGATAGTGATGATTGGTTCGTCATAATTAACGTCCCTCCTTAAAAGCTGGTACCTATTTAAGCGACCAACGCTTTTACCATTAAGCGCCGGGTCACCCAGTCTGCTGAGATATCAAGTCTATGTTTTATCCAATAGCTGCATAACTCCCAACAGCCGGACCACACGTCCGGTCTTATCACATTCAAGAACGTGTGATATCCCTTTTACGGAGACCCATCGGCCCGATTTATGCTTGATCCGAGACTCTACTTCATACGTGGCGCTGCGCCCCTCAATAAAATCGGTATAAGCCCGTTCCAAATCGCCCCGATCCTCTGGGTGAATCTGGGTCAGAACCCACCCTAATCGTTCGTTAGGAGGAGGCAGTTCCTCCAGAGTGTAACCTAGCATCGCCGCCCATTCCGGACTGTGATAAGTGGTGTCATCTAACGGCAGGGCGTGTTCATAATAACCGATGCCCAGAGTCCCTAAGATTGAATCCATGCGCCGACTCCGAAACATGGTCTCCAAATCTTGTTGGGCTTGCTTGAGTTTCGTAACATCGTTAAAGGTAAACGTTACTCCTTGAACAGCGTTTCGCTCGGTGCGGTAGGGGCGAACCCGCATCCAGTACCAACCCCCGTTC
Organism: Anaerolineales bacterium; assembly: GCA_020634855.1. Taxonomy (GTDB): domain Bacteria; phylum Chloroflexota; class Anaerolineae; order 4572-78; family J111; genus JAGRBY01. The sequence goes on along the minus strand of JACKAU010000006.1, from coordinate 15,810 downwards.
TTATGCTGCACGCCCCGCTCCAGGGGTTTCAAGGTGTCTAACACCTGCGCCCCCGTTTCGGCCAGGTCAACCTCGATCAGGTTGCAAACAATGTGGCTCAGAGGCCGGCCCACATCGGTCTCGATCAGTTTGGCCACCCAACCGGCCGCCGGCGTAAAGCGCCGAATAACCAGGTCCATATCCGCTACAATTGCCCCAACATCAATCCCGGCGAATAGGTTGGTCATATCGTTGTTGACCGTCGATAACTCATCAACTTTCGCTTCCAGTTCAGTATTGACCGTGACCAACTCTTCATTAACCGACTGCAACTCCTCTTTAGCCGTCTGCAATTCCTCGTTGGTACTCTGCAGCTCTTCATTGGCAGATTGCAGCTCTTCGTTGGTGGCCGTCAGCTCCTCGTTGGAACTTTCTAATTCTTCGACGGTAGTGTGTAAATATTGCCGCGTCGATTTGAGTTCGTGTTCCAGATCGATAACACGTTGCTGATGAGTCTCAGTTTGACCGACTTCCCCCGCTTCTGGATCTTGCGGCCACGCCTGATCCGTTTCGAAGATAACCAGCATCAAGCCGGTCATCGTTCCCGCTTCCAAAACCGGCTTGACTGTTAGGTTGATCAGGACCTCGTTGTCGTTATTTTCAATTTTAATATGTTCATACGTGGTGGATTGTCGCAGAGTTTGCGCCCGCCGGATAGCGGTAGCCAACGGTATCTGCAGGCCGGATCGGGCCATGCGGGTGATGTTCCAGTTGGCTTCGCCGGTGGGCGGCTCTAAAAAGTTGCCCGTGCGCCCATGAATATATTGAATGGCGCCCAGCTCATCAATAACAACACAGGCCGGGGTATGTTCTTCCAGCAAAATTTTTTCGACCAGTTGGCGCGGCCGGAGCTGCCTTTGCGCTCGCCCCCCTTTTTTGCCCGGTTGGATCGTCAATCCGGCGATAGAAAAGTCGGGCAGAGGATGGTCAATGACCCGTCCCGGATCGCGTCGATAAATTTTCCACCGTTTGTTGACTAGGGAAAATAAAGGCGTATGTTCTCCCAGCGACTCTGAACTCCCTAAGAAAAGGAATCCGTCGGGTTTCAAAGCGTAATGAAATATCGGAAATACCTTTTTTTGCAGTATTGGCCGAAAATAGATAAGTAGATTCCGGCAGCTAATTAGATCAATTCGGGAAAAAGGCGGGTCTTGCACAATGTTTTGCACCGAAAAGATCATCATCTCCCGAATATGTTTGTTGATCCGGTAGCTGTTGCCTTCTTGTTTAAAAAAACGGTTGAGCCGTTCCGAGGACACATCGGCCATAATGCTGCCGGGGTACCGCCCGTTGCGGGCGCGTTCCACCGCCTCCAAATCAATATCGGTGGCAAAAATCTGCACTTCAGTCTGCCGGCCTAAGCGTTCCAGCCGCTCTTGCAATAAAATGGCAATAGAGTATGCCTCCTCGCCGCTGGCGCAGCCCGGTACCCAGACCCGGATCGGTTCTTTAGATAGTGCGTCCGGCAAAAGTTCGGGTATAACTTGATGCTCTAGAATCTCGAACGCCTCGGCATCGCGAAAAAAGCTGGTGACGCTGATGAGCATTTCCTTGAACAGAGCATCGATTTCCAGTGGATTCTGCTGCAAATAATCGATATAATCGGCGATCTTATCGATCTCATTGATCACCATTCGCCGTTCGATGCGCCGGCCAATGGTGTTATCTTTGTATAATGAAAAGTCGTGGCCGGTGTGGGTTTGTAGCAGCACAAAAATATGTTTCATGGCATCAACCACCTCGGGCCGGATCGACTCATTCTGGCTAATGACCACCGGCGGGGGACGATTAATGAAATTGAGGAGATAAGTCGGCATTTGCTCCGGCGGTAGCACAAAGTCGGCCATATCGGTGGCAATAGCGCTGGTCGGCATGCCATCGTACCGGGCCGAGTTAGGGGATTGAACCATGACCATACCCCCTTCCCCTTTGATAGTTTGAATGCCCAACGTGCCGTCCGATCCGGTGCCGGATAAAACAATGCCGATAGCCCGCTCTTTTTGTTCCGCCGCCAGCGACCGGAAGAAAAAATCAATTGCCAAGCGTGAACCGCGCGGGGCCGTTGGCTCGAATAAATACAGCATCTGATTTTCGAGTTTCATATCGCGATTGGGCGGAATGATGTAAACACCATTAGGCTCTATCCGCATGTGATCTTCAACCTGATAAACCGTCATGCGCGTGTAGCGTTGAATCAATTCAACCAGCATACTCTTACGGTTGGGATCCAGATGCTGCACTAAAACAAAGGCTATGCCTGAATTGGCCGGCATATGAGTGAAAAATTGCTCAAAGGCTTCTAACCCTCCGGCCGAAGCCCCAATACCGACAATAGGAAACGCCGGCGATGGCGGGGCCGTTCCTGTTTTAGTTTTGCTGGGTGGAGATTGTTTTTTAGCCATATCAACGCTTTTGATAATTTAGTCAAATAAAAAGTTACTAAAAAGAACCCCACGAAACGACGATAGGTGCAATTTTGGAAGAAATGTAAAGTGCAAGGTAAAAGCCGCCGGCGTCAGCCCAGCTCACCGGGTAATTATCGGCTTAAATTCTGACCAACACAGCCGGTTGCATCGCCGCTGGTGGGGTGGCAGCGGTCAGAGAGAGTCAAACCCCGTTGTCCGTATAACCGCAATTAATTAGGCAAAAGAGAAAAAGGTAGTTAATAGAAAGTGATATTAAGAAAAGGATAACGACTTATTATAGTCGAACCTAAAAGGATGTCGAAGATAAAGTCATTTGGGAGGAAAACATCAATTATTTTTATTGATAGTATAACACATCTCAGGTCAAAAAAAAGTTTGAATACAACCGCGACAAGATTCCTTACAACCGCGCCCGCTATTCTTACCACAATACTAATCCTTATAGTACTCCGGATAATGTATTCGAGCACATTCGGAACACAAGCCGTGGCTAAATTCGGCCTCGGAATAGCGAGTGATATACGTTTCTAGCGGTTGCCACACTTCTTGCGTATCGCGAATCTTTTTGCAGAAACTGCAAATGGGCAGCAAGCCGGTTAAAATGCGCACCTCTTTTTTCAAGGCCCGGTGCTGCACCGCCATCTTATCGATTAAATATACGTAGCCGGTGAATACAACCAAGCGGATAAGGGTATTTATGAGCGCGATTGAAATGCCCCACGGCGTAATCCACATACTGAAAAAGAGCAAACGGGCTAATCCCATTGTTACCGCAAATATGAGACCCCATCGGCGTCCACTGTACCAAGTGACCAACCCCACCGGCGCCAGATAAAGGATAGGAAACTGAATTAATGGTCCGGCTAGATAATCCGCCCCTAAAACAATGAGTGCTAGAAAGAAACAGCACGGCAGCAGTTGTTGTTCCAGCCAATGGTTTGTTTTAGATGCTAACATAAAAGCCTTTCTGGTATCAATCACAGCCAGGTGACAGTCACTTATTGTCAATGAGTCAGCACTGGGTTAGCTCAAATAGGTCGATTTAGCGCGCCCAAGTGACTGTCACCGTTAGAACTGAGTAAGTCCTGAATTACCTGCTCAATAAAAAAGAGCACCGCTATTCGGTACTCTCCTTTGGCTGAGAGGCTGGCTGTAGGGTTCCTTATTCCTCTCCTAACAAATTATCTCACAGTTAGGGATTGTTTGCAATAGGCATTATCGAAAATAGGTGACCGTCACTTTTTATTACGGATTAATCCTCGCCAATAATTCCTACGCCGGTGGCTCTGAAATCGGAGATCATTTAAGGTTATTCAAGTACCTGCCTGACCATTTCCAACAAGCGGCGAATCGCAAAAGGTTTTTGCAAAAAAGCAGTGCCATCATCAACCAGGCCATGATGCCCAAGGATATTATCAGTGTAACCCGACATGTAAATCACCTTCAAGTCGGGCCGTTTCGTCAGCAGCCGTTCATACAGCGTCCGGCCGTTCATCTTCGGCATAATCACATCGGTCAGCAGTAGATCGATCTCGGCCCCAAAAGCGCCGGCTAAGGCCAGTCCTTGCTCCGGTCCGGCCGCTTCTAAGACATAATAATCGTGCGTGATCAGCGTATCGCACACTAAACGGCGCACAGCGGCTTCATCCTCAACAACCAGTACCGTTTCCGTACCCCGCAGCGACGTCGTGCCAGCCTGCTGGCTGTCGCCCGTGGGCGAAGGCACATCAGCCGCCGGTAGATAAATTTTGAAGGTGGTGCCCATGCCCAGTTCGCTATAAACCCAAATATGGCCCTGATGCTGCTTAACAATACCGTAAACGGTAGCCAGTCCCAACCCGGTACCCCGACTCTGCTCTTTGGTGGTAAAAAATGGTTCAAAAATATGCTGTTGGGTTTCAGGAGTGATGCCTTGGCCAGTGTCCGTGACTCCTACTATCACATAAGGCCCTGGCTCTGTTTCGGCGTGGGTGGTCGCATACGCTTCATCCAATAGCACATTGGCCGTTTCAATGGTTAATCGACCGCCCTGTGGCATGGCGTCGCGAGCATTCACCGCCAAATTGAGCAACACCTGCTCAAACTGCCCTTTATCCGCTCTGCTGGGCCAAATGTCAGCCGCTAGATGCGTTTCAATTTCAATATCTTCGCCGATAATCCGCCGCAGCATCTGTTGAAAATCTCTGATAATGTCATTAAGATTGAGCGTCTGCATTTCTAGCACCTGCCGCCGGCTAACGGCCAGAATTTGCCGGGTGAGATCGGCGGCTCGACCGGCGGCGTGGTTGATCCGCTCGAAATTTTCGTATATCTCGTTATCCGTCGGCAGCGTCATCAACCCCAACTCGGCATAACCGATAATTGGCACCAGTAAGTTATTGAAATCGTGGGCAATACCGCCCGCCAGCCGGCCCATAGATTCCATCTTTTGGGCCTGGTGATACTGTCTGGTCAGCGCTTCATTCTCCCGTTCCAATTGTTTCTGTGCGGTGATATCACGATTGACCGCCACCGCGCCGTTGGGGTTACCATCAACATCTTTGAGCAGCGTCACCGTACTGAGGATATATCGTTCGGTTCCGTCTTTGCAGGTGTGGATTACCTCACCTTGCCATTGACCTTCACTTAGAAGTTTACGCTCGGATTCCTCAATCGTATCGCCAATCATCTGGGTCGGTAAGATCGAACTCGGCCGTTGGTCCATCACTTCATCAGCCCGCCAGCCATAAATCCGTTCAGCCGCCCGATTCCAAATGGTGATATTGAAATTTAGATCGACGGCAATGATGGCATCTGACACGCTTTCTAACAGATACGCTTGATATCGGAGTTGTTCATCAGCGCGATGTTGTTCGGTAATATCTTGCGACGTACCCATTGCGCCCACAATAGTGTCCTCGGCACCTCGATGGATCACCGCGTTCGTATTTAGCAGCAGCCGGGTTCCATCTTTGTGCAAAAACCAATTTGCATAATTAATCATTCTATCCTCGGGATTGATCATTGTCGCCCACGACGCCGCGATGCTTTCGGCCTGGTCCGGGGAGGTAAAATCTACATAAGGGCGGCCGATCATCTCAGCCGGTTCGCGCCCGAAAACGCGACGGGCGGCCGGGTTAATAAACGTGATCTCCCCGGCATTATTTACCGCCCAAATCAGATCATGCGAGGTTTCCACTAAATGCCGATACTTTTCTTCACTGGCCTGGAGCGCTTGATGGGCCTGCACCTGCTCGGTGATGTTTTCGTGGATAATTATCACGCCTTGCTTGAGATCAGCCAAAGGCGTAACCCGCATAATAAACCAGCGCGCTTGGGTGGTTGAGGGACAGTAATATTCCAGACTAAACGTTGGCTGTGAACCACTCATCACTGCCTGGATACCCGTTAAGGCTTTCTGGGCCGATTGGTCGTTATCTCTGGTGATGGCGCGTTCAAGGGCATCGAGATAGTTAACGCCGACAAAAATATCGCGCCCTTGGAAGCGACTGTTCTCTCTGGCAAATCGATCCCAGGCGGCGTTGACGGTGACAATGACGCCTTCGGCATCTAACACCACCAGTTGGGCGGTCAATGAGTCAAGAACATCTCGGGTGAAGGCTTCTTTCTGTTGCAGCGCTACTTCCGTATATTTGCGCTCGGTGATATCGGTAAACGTGCTTAACAGCAAAGCTTCACCCGCTAATGTGATCTGCTCCATCGAGAAAAAACAATGCCTTATCTGGTTGCCCTTAGCCCGAAAGGTCATCTCTAAATTCCTGATGGCGCCGTCCTGACTAACCAGTGTTTCGATAATCAATTCGCGCTGTTGGGCCGTAATCAAACCCAATTCATCCCCCGTTTTGCCGATAGCCTCATCACGTGTATATCCGATAAACGAGAAAAAGCTGGCGTTGGCATCCACCAGTTGGCCGGTATCGAACCGCGTCAGCGCCAAGGGAACCGGACTGGATCGGAAGGCGATCGCAAATTTTCCTTCCGATTGGCGTAATCGTTCGTCCGCCTCACGCAGCCGCCGCTCGTTTTTCTTGCGGGCGCTAATGTCGCGGGCAATAATTTGTATGGCCGGCTCATTTTCGAAGATAATCGATACGGCGCTAACTTCAACATTGACAATGGTTTTATCCAGCCTTATATAGCGCTCCTCCACCGGATATAAAACGGGTTCACCTGCCAGCAGCCGCCGGATGCGGTCTTGAGCTGCCGGCCAATCATCGGGATGAACGATCGCTTCAATTGGTTTGCCGATCACCTCCTCCGGCCGGCTGGCCCGCATAATTTGAAACCCGACTGGATTGCAGAAAACTACATGCCCGGCCTGATGAACCGCAATCGCATCCGGCGACATTTCAACCAATTGGCGATAGCGGGTCTCGCTTTCCCACAGCCGTTTTTCGGCTTGAACTTGGGCCGTAATATCTTGGGCCGTGACCAGGTTGGCCGGCTGCCCGTTATACGTAATCAAATGGGCCGTGATTTTGACATCGATCAGCGTCCCGTCTTTCCGACGGTGCCGCCATTGCTCAAGTTGCAGCCACTCCGATTGATCCAGCTTCATCAGTTCAAGCAAGCGCGGGATATCTTCCGTCGGCCGAATATCTTTAATCGTCATCGCCAGAAATTCGGCCCGGCTATAGCCATAGGTTTCAATCGCTGCGTGATTGACCTCCAGAAACGCCAGCGTTTCCCGGTTAATAATCCATGTTGGGGTAGGGTGGTGGTCAATCAGCAGTTCAAACGCTTGCTGTTCGTCCGTCGCCAAAAGGCTAGAGGATTGCTTGGACATCTCCCTGCTCCTTTACAGGTTTAACCCTAAGCGGCCGGCGCCTAGGATTGGTCGTTAATACGCCCCGGTTTGGATTTCTAGGTGCAATTTGAATGAGTTAAATAATTATCGTCTGGGGGACTATTTTAGTATAAACTAAATTTCTTGTATATACAACGGAGAGATAACCATACCCTTATAGGGAAAAATACAAAAATCTCCCAGTTCTACCGGGAGATTTTTGCTTGTCAGCCCTCGTTTGTGGTGATGTCGTTAAGTTGTCTCGGAAATGAAGGGGTCAGGAATGAAGTCGCTGGAGGAAGTGGGGTTTGTCGTCGGTGTTGATAGTGCAGTCGATGTCGGTGTCGTCGGTCGATGTTGTGGTAGTCGGTGGTTATCGTAGTTCTAATAGAGTTGCAGGTCACGAAAGGTTAAATTCAAAAGACGAGGTACAAGTACAATTAAGGTCGTTGTTGGTTCGGGTTGGATACGGGTCGCTGTTTGAAATGGCGGCTGACAGTTATACATGTATTCAATTGTCAGTTGAGTTGTGAAGTAATGAGGGGCAACTCAACTTTCTGTTACTATAATACAATAAACTCCAGCGGCTGAATAGGGCTAAAGGTCCTTCATAATGATGATCGATGGTACTTAATTTTTTGCCCGAAAGTCACTTTTAAAAGGCCAACAGGTAGACAACAAGGTGACCGTCGCTTTTTCGCCGCTAAGTAACTGTCATCTGTTGAACGGCGTAACGCCTAACAGATGAAGTTGATGTCGCCGATACTCAAACTGCTTTCTTATGCTTCTTAAATGTTTCCCTAAGACCGGCCTGTTAGAATCAGCTTAAATCAATCACTGAACGTTGTGGCCGGCCCGGAAAAGATCAGTTGAAGGTGCTCAGCGTTCATCGTTTGGTATAGGGAATGGATTTAACAAGTCGTCTAAATATCAGATTTAGACGTTCGTCTAGATTTCTGCCTGGAATATTGGGTCTGCTGCCGGTCATTATAGCGATAGCGGCTATCTTGCCAGCAACGGTTATGGCTCAGGAACCGGAACTTCAGCCCACGCCGGCGATCACGTGGCAGGTGTATGACGAACCGGATTATGGTTTTACACTTGAATATCCGACCGGGTGGACCCCTGAAATTACGTTGGAAAACAAGTGGCGGCCCGAATACGTAATCAAACGGCGTATCTCTTTTACCGATATGGGACACAGCCGCATCGATTTAGATATTTGGACATCCCAAAAAGAGACGGATTTGCGGCAGTGGTTAGCGGCGTACCAGACCAACTTGGCGGTCTTCGGGTCCGAGTCGGGTACGGTCATTCAACCTAACGCCCGCCTCGCACATTTGCCGGCGATTATCCTCACCACCGAGCAGAGTCAGCCCATCGTCGTGGCGATTGTTTCGGATGGGCGGCAGATCTTTCGTTTCAGATATTTGGCCGGGCGTAATGTGGGGACCAATGAGATTTTTACCCATATCCTATCAACGTTCCACTTAAAAACCGTAGCGCTGACTAAAAAAGAGCCGGCCTTTGCCTTCCCCCCCAACTTTGCATTTCCAACTGATGTGCCTATCCAAATAGTCGATCAAACCTGTGGCAGCTTACCGCCCGATCAGCAAGAAAATGTCTATCTGTGTGGTCTGGCCGGCAATTGTACCTGGTGGGCGGCTTATAAACGAGCTGATATCGGGATGACAACTTGGGGCAACGCCGCCGATTGGCTGGCGACGGCCAGAAGTGAAGGCTACGATGTTTGCCGCACGACCGAAGCCGGCTGTAACCCTATTGCAGGAGCCACGGCCTGGTATGACGCTACCGCGGCCAACCCGGCCGGACACGTGGCTCACATCGAAGCTGCCGGCCCCCTTTCTGTCAGTGAAATGGATTATTACAAGACCAAAACCGATATAAATTATCCGGCCGGCGCGCCCTCGGTGTGGTTAGGTCAGGATGAGCCGATGAACGGTCAACCGGATGGCTATATCTTTGGACATCCCGGCGACCCGGTGGCGCTGTTCGAGCAAAAAGGCTTTCTGCCCGGTAACACGCTTCATTTTAATCATCCCGGCCAATACAATGTCCCCGATTCGATCAATGATCAGGTTTCGTCCGTGAGTGTGGGGGAAGGATGGGCGGTGAAACTCTATGAACACGCCGATCAAACCGGATCGTGCATGTTAGTTGACCACAACGTGCGCGACCTGCCGGCGATCGGTAACGGCGTCTCTTCGGTTGAACTGTTCTATGGGGTTTGTCCGGCTTGGGGCAGTTGCGGTTACTATACTGGGACCGACGCACTCACTACAGACCCGCTGCCAACTGCCGGGGTGTGCCGCGGCGCTGACTCGGCCCTGATGTCAGAACTGAAAGTTACGCTTTCCCAACCCTGATACACGGTATGGTAAGGCTAAAACCGATGGGTTATTCGCCTCCTATCGATAGAATAGCTCCTGATTGATCAACCAGATAGACCTCGCCGGTTTCGTCCTCGCCAAACGAGCTGATCCGTCGGTCGCTGCTGAGCAGTTGGGCCTGGGACCAACTGCCGTCCGCTTCTCGACGCAGTCCCCAGATGAGGCCGGTGCAATAATCGCCGTAAAAGTAGATGCCGTCCAAATTCGGGAACTGTTGGCCGCGATAGGCGTAGCCGCCGGTTACCGAGCAACCCTGACCGTGATCATATTCGGCCACGGGTAAAACCAGTCCCAAGGCAGCCGGGTCGCAACTGCTGGGGTTGAAGCAGTGCAGACCCTCCATAAGACGCCAACCATAATTTTGGCCGCCCGGCGCGCCCGCTGCTTCAAAATCAATCTCCTCGTACTGGTTTTGGCCGACATCGCCCACATACATATCGCCGGTGGCCCGGTCGAACGAAATACGCCAGGGGTTGCGCCAGCCGTAAGACCAGATTTCGGGTCGAGCTTGGTCGTTGCCCACAAACGGATTATCCGCCGGAACGCCGTAAGGCGCGGCATTATCCACATCGAGGCGCAGGATTTTACCTAGCAGCGTCCCCAGGTTTTGAGCCCGATTTTCGGGATCGTTGGCGCTACCGCCGTCGCCCATACCGATGTAAAGGTAGCCATCCGGGCCAAAGACCAGTTGGCCGCCGTTGTGGTTGCGGTAGGGCTGATCGATGGTTAGCAGCAGCTCGCCGCTGTTGGGATCAGCCTGATTGGGGTCGGATGAGACGGTGTATTGCGCAATTTCGGTGTCGCCCTGCTGATTGGTGTAATCAACAAAGAGACGGCCGTTTTCAGGATAGTTCGGGTGGAAGGCCACGCTTAACAAGCCCTGCTCATTGCCCGATGAACCAACTATCGACACGATATCCAGGAAGGGGGTGGGGTTCATCGCGCCATTTTCAATGATCATAATCCGCCCGGCCTGCTCCACCACAAACAGCCGCCCGCTGCCGTCGCCGGCGTGAGTCAGGTATAGCGGTTTGGTGAAGCCGTCGGCAACGGGATCGAGCCTCAGGGTAATGGCGTCCAGAGCGGGTAGTTGAGCCGGTGATGGTGAGGTGGCGGTGGGCGACAATGGGGACGATGTCGGCGAGGGCGGTAGTTCGGTGGGGGTAGCAGGTGGGTCGCCGCCGGGGGCTAATTCAACGGCGACCTGGGCGTCGCTCTCTGCCTCGGTGGGCGGCGCAGTCGGCGGCAATGGGCTAGACGTGGGATCGACCGGCGGCGTCTCCGTGGCCGCAACAATGGTCGGCAGCGGCGGCTCCGAGACAGTTGCGCCAAAAACACCGCAGCCGGTTAGCAGCAGTGTCATCAAAATGGGTAGTGAAAAAAGGGTGTTTAAGTTACGGGGTGCGAACAAGATAGATATCCTCCTCTAATGGGTTAGCTTAGAAGTCGTCGGGACTGGGATGTTAAATGGGGTAAAGCCCTGACTTGATAAGGATATCTTTTTAACCTGAATTCGAAATTAATGGCTCGCCAAACCGCCGATTGTCCGTTCCAAAAAGTTATGCTATAGTTTCGGTTTGAAATATCTATAATCCTAGGTTGTTGCCCACTGTCATTAAGATCGCTTACTCCCTACTCCTCACTCCCCCTCCCTGAAACGGCTCCCCAGGCAGCAACCGGCGTTATTTACTGACAGGAGAACCTATGACATCCCCGGAAGCAGTCCCTTTAGACCTGAGTGAAAAAGGAAAATCGAAAGATGGCGAGATTATTTCCATGGACCGGCGGCTATTTATGCAGTTTTTGGCGTTTGGCGGCTGTCACGATATCGAGCCGCTGGCGGCCGCTCTGACCGAAGCCGGCATCGACGGGGCGTTGTACCTGGATATCAACGATCCGCAGGGGGTCGGCTTGATTACAATGGCTGAAACCCCCGACTTTTTTGTGACCGATCTGCGGCAGTTGCTCAACCGTGCGCCTTTCGCGGGTTTGACGCCCAAGCCGGAGTACACCATGCTGGGCCGCACTTACACCATCGGCTATGAGACCGATTTGGAGGCGACGCTCATCACCCGCCCCCGGCAGCGCGTTGTCGATCCGGAGTGGCCGTGGGTGATCTGGTATCCGCTGCGGCGCAAGAAATCATTTGAAGCGCTGCCGGAGCAGGAACAGCGCGTGGTGTTGATGGAGCATGGGGGGATTGGCTTTACGTTTGGCCGGGCCGGTTACGCCAAAGATATCCGGCTGGCCTGTCACGGTCTGGACAAATACGATAACGATTTTGTAGTGGCCGTCTTGGGGCGCGAACTGCATCCGGTTTCAGCGGTGGTTCAATCGATGCGTAAAACCAAACAAACCTCGCAGTATTTGGAGAGTCTGGGGCCATTTTTTATCGGTAAAGTGGCCTGGCAGAGTCGGTTATAAATCTTTGCCGACTGTAATGGAGCTACTTAATAGGAACCAAAGGTGATGTTCCATTGGCAGTAATTGGTAATTGGTCACTGGTAATTAGAGACTGGAGCCAATTACCAATTACTATTTACCAATTACTCATTACCGTGTTCAACCTCTATCTTCCGCAGCGACAGCAATCCATTCTGATAAGGCTGAGTCTGCAAGACAAAGTTAAATTTGTCCAGGGTCAGACACAGATCGAAATCCCTCTCGTTCGCCCAGGTTACACCGGGATCGAAAAATTTGAGACCGGTGTGGCTGGTGCGCAGATCATCTTTAATCGCTTCGAAATCAGGTGTGTGGCCGTTGGTTAGCTGGGCTTTCAGGTAGTGAGCGCAGGCCGTATCCTCTTCGGCCGGTCGGCCTGCCCCCATGCCCATCGCTACCAGCGAGACTATGTCCGGTTGTTTCGCCTGGATGTAGGCCACCACTGCCCCGGCGTTGACAAAACTGCCGGTGATGACTTCGGCGGCGGCCTGGGCGTTGATCAGACCCTGGGTGCCGTTGGTGGTGGTGTGGACCACGGTTTTGCCTTCAAACGTGACCCCGTCGATTTCAGCCGGCGAGTTGCCGTAACTGAAGCCGGGAATTTTTTGCCCGCCCCGTTCGCCGATCAAAATAACGTTGGGATGCTGCTGCTGCAAAGCTCGCGCCGTTTCTCGCCGACCTACCGGAATGACAGTTTTCGCGCCCTGATCAAATAGGTAGCAGGCAGTTGAAAATGCCCGAAACACGTCGATGATCACAGTCAGGCCGGTGGCTTGCCGCGCCCCTTCCACAAAATCTAAAAGTTGAATCGTTGTCATACATCACACCGGTTGTCGATAGTAGTCGTAGGCCGTGACTTCTTGGAAGCCGCAGCTTTGGTACAGGCTTAGCGCCTGCCGATTAGCACAGGCGACCTCCAACGCGATAGGCTGGCGGCGCTCCCGGTTGAGTTGGTTGACGATCTGGGTCAGAATGGATCGGCCGTAGCCCTGCCCGCGATAGTCCGGCCACAAGCAAAAACCGGATAGGTAGATTTCGTCCGCGCCCAGCGTTACCTGAATTTTGCCGACGATGAGATCATCTACCATCGCGATAAACATGCGCCGGTTGCGGGATCGCTTTTCGTTGGTTAGATAAGCCTGGCTAATTTCCGGTTCGACATTAAAGCAGAGATGGTCTAATTGGACAAGCCGCGCCAGGTCATCGGCTTGAGCCAGACATAACCTTAGCCCGTGGATAGGCTCAAGCGGGGGAACCTCGGCCAGAGTCATTTTGTATTCGGAAAATTCATAGCGGCTGCCGATGGCCGTCATACAACTGCGGGCTGAGGTCGATTTTTGCTCGCAGATGAAAAGTAGGTCGGGGATCCGTCGCTCGGCCAGGGTTGATCGGGCGGCGGCCAAAAGCTGTTTGAAAATACCCTGCCGCCGACAAGCGGGGTGCGTCATCGCGCTGATCTCGGCTTCCTGCTGGTTGAAGGCGTACAGGGCCAAGTACCCCACCAGCCGCCGATCCTCAATCATCATAAAGTCGTCCGTGACCTGGCCGGCGCGGCTTTGCAACGACGGCCAATTGAGTTTCATTGTCAATTCTTCAAATTGGTTGCATTCACCGGCCAATTGGCGAATGGTGTCCAGGTCAGCCGGAGATAACCGGGTGCGGGCTTGTAATGTTCGCATACGCTCCTAAAAAGAGGAGCATCAAAGCTTGCATTGATCGTATTTGAAAAGCAAGCTTTGTCGCTCCGATATATTTGCACTGTTAGGGGGATCACCACTAAATATTAGTTAGGTTGCCCTGACGGGTCGGTACAAACGAGACGCCGTCGGTCAGCCAGCAGCCGGAACAGGTAGGGGTATCTTGCCGAGACAGTTCAAACAGATACACGCTGGCCGAGCCGTCAGATCCCGTAATCGTGACCCGCTGTGTGGCCGTATTGCCTGAGATTTCGATGGGATTGTATTCGGCCAGTTTGTGATTCAGCATCGGCCGGTAGGTGGGGTTTTTGACCAGGTAGGTAAATCGATTGAGTGGGCCGGTGGCCTGACGGTTGGTCGGCGAGGCGAAACGGAAGGCAATCTCGATGCCCTTATCGTCACCGTCGTTGTTTTGCAGGGCTTCAACCTGGATTCTGACCACGTCCTGCGGCGACAGATCGGGACTGGGCTGTAACGTTTCGGCCGGAGAGGCAGACTGACTGCCGCTGGTGATAAGTTGAGAGGTTTCGGCCAAAGACGAACTGCAACCGGCCACAATGAGGATCAAAAGCGCAGTTGCAAAAATGCGGAAAAATTGGGGATTGAAAGGATTTGATAACATTTTTACCTCCGCTGGATGGGGCTATGATAAGAAACTATAGCACGGCTTTCCACTGCTGACAACCATAATTATAGCGTAAAAGCGCGTCTCTTGCAGCTTACGGATTGGCCTCGATGGTGGTATAATTCGGGGTACTTTGAAAATGAGGTGAAGGATGATCCACGGTACGCACAACGCTCTGCCCGACCCGCGCAACGAGTCGATTCTGATTAATATTAACGGCGCGCTAGTCCCCCGAGCCGAGGCCAAGATTTCAGTTTTTGACAGCGGGTTTCTCGTTGGCGACGGCGTGTGGGAAGCCGTCCGGCTACATGATGGGGTGCTGGTTTTTTTGGATGAGCATCTCGACCGGCTCTACCAGGGGGCCAAAGCCATCGGTCTCGACATCGGTCTAACCCGCGCCGAATTAACCGCCGCTCTTGAAAAAACCATCGCCGCCAATCAGATGACCACCAGCGTCCACGTCCGGTTTATGATTACGCGTGGCATCAAAAAAACGCCGTCTCAGGACCCTCGCTTAACGGTCAGCGGCCCGACCATCGTTATCATCGCCGAGCACAAGCAGGCCGACCCGGCCACCAAAGAACAGGGCGTCAAACTGTTTACCTCCACCGTTCGGCGCGGTTCGCCTGATTATCTCGACCCCCGGCTCAACTGCCACAGCAAGCTGCACGAGGTCATCGCGTTGGTACAGGCCCTCCAAGCCGGCGCGGACGAGGCGCTGATGCTCGACATTCACGGCTTTGTCAGCACCTGCAACGCCACTAACTTCTTTATGATCAAGAAGAATGAAGTTTGGACCTCGACCGGCCAGTATTGTATGAACGGCATCACCCGGGGCAAGGTAATTGAGGTTTGTCGCCAGCACGGCATCGTTGTCTACGAAAAAAACTTTTCGCTAACCGATGTCTACGATGCCGACGAGGCGTTTGTTACCGGCACCTTCGGCGGGCTGACCCCGGTTATTGAGGTCGATGGGCGGGTTATCGGCGCGGGGCAGTACGGTTCGCTGACGCGCCGGCTGAGCGAGTTGTATGAGGCCGAAATTGCGTTAGCGGTACAGGCGGCGAAGCAGTAGCCACAAGGCGCTTTTGGAACTCAGGGGGTGACCCGCTTGTAAAACGAAAAACGTAAAACGTAATTCCTTAGGAACGAGAATAAAATAACTTCCACTTTTTGCCGCATGTCATTTCGTAGCCCCTTCGACTGCGCTCAGGATAAACTCCGGCGGAGAAATCCCTGAGACGACTGTTGGCAAAGCGACTCTGTAGGGATTTCTCGCTAATCGCTCGAAATGACAGGCCGAAGTTATTTGTTTTCCAATCCATATTTACGTATCACGTTTTACGTTTTACGGCGTCAACCTCTCGAAATCCGGTTGAGCCAC
>JACKAU010000053.1 GCA_020634855.1 Anaerolineales bacterium | reverse complement strand
AGCATTAGTCGAATTGAGGCCATATAAACATGGCCCGTACTCGATGTGGGTTTCCGTTCGTAATCTTTGCTTAAGCGGCGAGATCGACCGAGCCAAGCAAAAGTTCGCTCTACAACCCATCGCCGAGGTAAAACCTGAAATCCCTTATCCATTTTCTTTTTTTCAACGACTTCAAAAATGCAGTCAAACTGTTCCTTGACCCATTGAATAAACTCTTCACCTCTATAACCACCATCCGCCCAGATTTTTTTGACGCTATCCACGATTGAAAACAAGGTGGTCAAGACTTGGCGAGCCGCATGACCATCGTAGATATTTGCCGCATGAACCAGAGCAACAATGAGATAACCCGTTGTATCTACGACAATATGCCGCTTGCGGCCCTGAATCAACTTACCACCGTCGAACCCAGACTCCCGGGTTGATTCCGGTGTCCCCTTAACGGTTTGGCTATCGATAATCCCTGCACTCGGATGCTCATTTCGACCCATTTCTTTTCGGAGTTGCTGATGAATCGCTGTGGGCTCAATGAGATTTCCCGTGGTTGCCACAAGATGTAGGGGTGTGGTGGTACTGGGAACCGAGTTATGGAAAGCTGACGGAGTATCCCTGTTGGTGGATTGCTGACGATGCCGATTACGCTGACCGTGCCCTTGGATTTGCCCGATGTGCGGGTATTGTCTCACCGGATGCTGGAGGGTGGCACGGTATTGATCGAGGTGGAAAGTACCTTGCAGACCGCTCGATGTCACCGCTGTGGTCGGGACATCGACCGGTTTCACGGATTCGATCGACCGATCCGGTTGCGGCACTTGCCCGTGTTTGGGCGTGATGTGGTGATTGAAATCCGGCCGAAGCGCTACCAGTGTCCCTACTGTGGGGGAGGACCGACCACGACGCAGCGCTGCGCCTGGTACAATCCGCGCCGTCCGCACACCACGGCGTTCGAACAGGACGTCTTGAAGCGGCTGATCCACAGTACGGTGGCCGACGTCAGCCGGCAATTTGGCCTGGGAGTGAAGGCGGTGGAAGGCATCCTGGACGCGCGTCTGGCGCCGACGGT
>JACKAU010000052.1 GCA_020634855.1 Anaerolineales bacterium | reverse complement strand
TGCCCTAGCGCTCCATCGTCCGCGTGGAGTAACCCGTTCGGAAACCGAGTCCGGCCGCGTTGCCGATTCGGCAAATAGGGCCAAACTTTAATGCGAATTACGCGCTTTGCGGCCGGGCGTTCAACAGGAACATGGCGGCGGCGAGTCGGGCGAAGACGTGGACCAGAAGGCCCCGAAAGGAGCGGACCTTGCTGGCGCACTCGATACCGGTCTTCTCCTGAATCCAGTTGAACAGCGATTCGACCGGCTGACGAAGCCGCGAGACGGCAGCGGAGTAGAGCCGGTCGGCGGAATCCAGTCGCGCTTGGCCTTTCTCTTTTTTGATGGGGGTCAGGACGGTGAACGGCAGGTTGGCATGTCGGGTGAGGTATTCGTAGGCCTTGTCGGCATAGAGTTCCCGATAGGCGAGCGTGGGCGCCACGCTCTCCACGGCCGGGCCGTCGTTCATCCCGGCCGGGGTGACGCCGATATAGCGGGGTAGCGGCAGGGTGCCGGGCCGGTGGTCGCCGACGATGTGGATTTTCACGCCGTGATAGTACAGCTTCTTGGCGGGACAATAACCGCTGTTCGCTAATTCCTGGCGGGCTACCTTGGCCTTGAACCGTCGGCTCTGTTGGGCCAGGACCACCGGTTGGGAATCGGTCAGGCCGATGGCGATCGCGGGTGGCCCCTCGGGACAGAGCCGCTCCAAGAGGACCGGGAACACGTCCGCCAGTCGGTTGAGGCGCCGCACATACGCGCCGTATCCGGGGAGGCGGGGGAACCAGTCGGACCAATAGTCGCGGGCATGGTCGTGGATCGCTCGGATGTCGCGCTGCTTGTCCAGGATGCCCGCCAGGTAGAGGGTCACTACCTCCTCGTCGGTGAAGCTCAAGTCCGTGTGGGGGGCAAAGCGCTGGACATGAATCCAAAGACCTTGGTCAAAGTTAGGACTTACGCATTGACAGGAGGTTGGAATTGTGGGTTGAGGTGTCCCAAGTTGGGGGCGAAGGCTTTAATAAACGCGGCAATCACCTCATTGAACAACTCACGCTGCAAACGATAACAATTACGAATCACATCGGTAGCCTGTAGTCGTTGCAATTGGACATAGCCACAGATCGCCGCAAAGAGATGGTTGCGAATGGCGGTGGGTTGTCGGACCTGAAAATGCTCGATGTGGCACACTTGTTTGAGCGTCCGATGATACTGCTCGATTTGCCAGTGTTGGTCGTGGAGCTTGAGGAAAGCAGGACGATCAAAGGCGACCCAATCCTCGTCGTTCGGCTGATACAAGGCATAATGGCGTGGTTGGTTTTTCAACTGCGTCCGAAACACTTTGACCGTACCGAATCCCCGGAGGCACACGAGCGAGCCGTCTTCGGGAATCGCCAGTTGTTGTACCTGGAGCCATTGGCCTTTTGCCACGGAAACCCGACGGTTGCTTTCCAGCGCAAACAGAAATCCCCGATGATGGTTTTTAATCATTTTGAGATTCGCGGTGCTACTGTACCAGCTATCGCCGGTGACCCAGGCTGGCTGGAGTCCCCAAGCGAGCACTTCCACGAGCATTTCCTGAAAATAATCGTTTTTGGTCTTGTTCGCGGTTTTGTCGTAAATTCGGTAATTGATCGGTTGATGGCGACCGTGCGGATCGGTGTAATACAACGTCATCAGATTGATCCCCTTCACGACACCATGATGTTTTCCCGACCAGAAATAACCCACGAAGGCCATCAGTTGGCCGTACGGTTTATCTAACACACTGTCGTCGACACTGACCGTGCCGCCCTTCAACGTCAAGCCGGAGCGGACTTCCTCGAACAAATCGCGGGGCGTGTAGTCTTCGCGGAGCAAAAACCGATTGACGCTGTCATGGCTGATCTCCATGACCTCCGCCAAGCGATTCCCCGTTGGCGAATGCGGCTCACCTAACAAAAAAGAAACATACATCGCCAAAGTGCAACGCGCTGTCGATGGGCGACTGATGACTCTCATCAACCGAAAACCTTCGTGGACCGAGTTCGTCTTTACCGACCATACCATACGATACTTGTCAATGCGTAAGTTCTAAATGTTTTGATTGGTGATTTTCCACTTGCGATCCAGCCGCTTGCCG
>JACKAU010000051.1 GCA_020634855.1 Anaerolineales bacterium | reverse complement strand
GCCATTGGCGCATAGACGATGAGCGCGGTTAACAAAAACAGGACGAGGTTGACGGCCGTCCTTTTGACGTTGGCGCGTTTGATGGGCTGGATGAAAAATTCCGGCAGCAGCGCCATAACTAATATGACGGGCAACAGGCGGGCGGCGGAGTAGGTGTATCCTGCGAGGCCCATAAACAGCCCCGACAGCACAAACCAGCGGCTTTGGCCGCCGCGCCAGCCTTTGAGAAAGAACCAGAAGATCGGAATGGCCAGCATCGGCACCAGGATGGGACGCTGGCCGAGGCGGGTAACGGCGATGTGCCAGGGCAGGGTGGCGAGGACAAAACCGGAAACAATGGATAATGGATAATGGATAATTGATAATTGGGGGTTCGATGTTGAGAGTTGAGAGTTGGGAGTTTGAAGGCGTGTTTCTTTTGATTCATCATTCATCGTTCTGACTTCATCGTTCCGCAGAAAGGCGATGAGGAGGACCACGGTTATAAGGCTGATCGTGGCGGTTAGGGCGCGGATGCTGAAGGGGGTGGTACCGAAGAATCTAATGAAGGGGATGAGTAGGTACATAAAGAGCGACTCGCGGCCGCCGTTGGTGGGGAAAAAGAGCACGTGCCCGCCGCGCTGGATGAGACGGACGGCGTCGAGGCCATTGATGGCCGGATCGAAGAAGAGGCCGAGCGGATAGTCAGCGATTCGGTAGAAACGGAATAAGAAGGCGACAAGGATGACTCCCACGCAGGCTGCCCAGAATATGAGGCGGTTGGTTGCTGGTTTAGGTGGTCGGATCACATTGAGCCTCGCCGTCGGTACGATAGCCCAAGCAAGATAACCACTGTGATGATGGTGATGCCGCTAATCACTGCGCCGATCATAAAGCTGAGCGGTCGAAAGGTGAGTTGCACCGTGTGTTCGCCCGCCGGCACCGGCATAGCTCGCAGGATGTAGTCGGCCCGGAGAATGGGAGCCGGTTGACCATCAATGGTAGCCTGCCAACCGGGGTAGTCGGGTTCGCTGAGGATGAGGAGAGCGGGTGTGGACGTGTCGATGGTGATAGAGAGAGATTGAGGGGAAGAGTACATAGTACGTAGTGCGAAGTGTGTAGGGGTTGATGTTTCA
>JACKAU010000050.1 GCA_020634855.1 Anaerolineales bacterium | reverse complement strand
ATTTACCGATGATTAATTACCCTTGGCTGTCCACCAAAATGGGGAGTTATTAATTTCCTGTTCCTTAACGTGTTGGCCGGGTGTCCAACGCTTGTAAATCAACAAATTAATCGGGTACGTGCCGAGGTCAAAAAGCTAGCTTTGTGATTTCTCGATTAATTTCTAAAATCACGACAGTTGGACACCCATTTCAGCCTCATTTGGCCCCGGCTTGCTCTAGCAACGCCTTGATCTCCGGCTCCAAAAAATCCTTGGGATTGGGTGTGTTTAAGACGTCAAACGCCGGCCCCAGATGGAGCGGTGTTTCGCCATTGAATGTATTAGTGGCTTGCACATCAGCCCTCTTATCAATCAAAGCTTTCACAACCTCGGTCATCCCCGCATTTGCGGCAGCAATGAGAGCCGTGTCTCCCTCGGGATTACGCGCATTTGGGTCGGCCCCGGCCTCCACCAACAACAGGGCGATCCCTGGCTCGTTGTGCCAAATGGCATACAGCAGTGGGGGAAACTGATACCGGTCGGTGCTTTCTGGGCCGCCTCCAAGTCCACTCAAGCCGGCAGCGCGGCTGTTCGGGTCGGCCCCAGCTTCGAGCAGGCTATGTGCTTTAGCTTCATCTCCGTCTATAATGGCTTGGTAGAGCTGGCTATTGCCCGGAAACAGTTCGGGCAATAGCAGAAATAAAGCCACAAAGGCACAGAGGCCGGGCCACAGAAGCAGTGAAGTTATTCGCTTGCGTCGTTTAGATGACATTTTTCGAACCTCTTCTCGTCTAAGAATTGAACGGAATATGCTTAGGAGGAATACAAAAAAGCCGCTGACTGGCTGTCAGCGGCTCCTGTGATGGCCACGGTGTTGTCCCGGCAGCGAGTAGGTATAACCCAAACTCATCTTGATTACCGATATTTCTACATTTCTGGTATTTGGTCTGTCTGAGACAAGTATAAGTGAAAAGTAACCATTAGGAAAAAATCCACTAGCAGGTGTCTGCCCATTGAGTGATTGCCATCTTTGGCGATATTATCACTCAATAGCACCTCTCTTGTGCCGCTGGCTGGGGATTAATGTCACGATTAAGTTGAAGAAGTGAGCCTATTTGCACCTAATCATATGCGACTTAAATGGGATTTCCAGCCGTCCGTTTGTCAGATGTTCGCTTAACTGCTCGATTACCTCTTGAACGACCTGCTGCTGGATCACCGGGTCGGCTCGATTAAAGCCCGTCGCCATCGGTGTGGCGCTGATGTGGCGAGGGATAAAC
>JACKAU010000005.1 GCA_020634855.1 Anaerolineales bacterium | reverse complement strand
CTGCTGGGCCGTACTTATATTAGATTACTTTGTACGCGCTACAAACGGACGCAGTTTATGCCGGCTCAAACGCCAGATAGGTGCGCTTGTCATCCCCTTCGCCGCGCTCGACCAGTTTAGCTTTAACCGCCATGCCAACTTTGATCGACTCGGGCTTAGAAACATCAACCCCTAAAATCTGTCCGGCAACCGAAGGGCCGTCTTCCAACTCAACAATCCCGGCGCAGTAGGGATTTCTGAAGTTGTAACCTGCTTCAACCATGGCCGTAGGACCAACCGTGATCACGGTAAAAGCCCGAAGTTTGCCACTGCCGGATACTTCAGTCCATTCCATGTTGGTACTGTGGCTTTCGGGGCACATTTGGCGGGGCGGCACGTACAGCTTGCCGCTGTCAACGCAGCGCGCTCCCATAATTTTGCCGTCAGCCAGATATTTGTAATACGATGCAGCATTGAACTCTAGGTTTCCGTTAGTACCCATGATCTTATTTCCTCCCGAAGATATGAACGAAGCAACTTTCGCCGGTACCACCAACGTTGTGAGTTAAACCGATATCGATATCGCCTTCCAGTTGGCGCTCACCGGCCTCACCCCGCATTTGCTTCCAAACTTCAACAACCTGTCCGGCCCCAGAGGCCCCAACCGGGTGACCTTTTGACTTCAAGCCACCTGAGCTATTGATCGGACGCGGTCCACGCAGCGACGTGATACCTTCTTCAGCCGCTTCGAAGCCTTGACCGGCTTTAAAGAAGCCCAAATCTTCGGTAGCCACCACTTCAGCTACGGTAAAGCAGTCGTGAACTTCGGCTACTTTGATGTCTTGGGGTGTAACGCCGGCTTGTTCATAAGCTTGCTGAGCGGCCGCTTTGGCCGAACTGAGCGTCGTCAAATCCGATCGATACCGCAGCGTGACATCACTGGCCTGACCACTACCCAGGATGTACATCGCGTTATCGCTAAAGTTTTTAGCGATATCTTCGGAAACCAACAACAGAGTAGCTGCCCCATCGGACACCGGCGAGCAGTCGAACAGACGCATGGGCCACGCAATGATCAGGTTGGCTCGGGGATCGTGCATAAACTCCATTTCATCGGCCCAGGTCGGAATCGGTTTACCTTTCTTTTCGGCGCCTTTTTTCTTATCAGCCATAATATCGATAATCCGTTGGCCGAATTGGGCTTTGGGATTGAGCGAACCACTGTTGTGGTTTTTAATCCCCACCGACATCCAAGACTCTGGGGTAGCGCCGTACTTATCCATGTAGGCGGTCGCGATTGAGGCGTAGAAGCCGGGGAAGGTGTAACCGGCCGGCACGTCGTACAAGGCGTCAGACGCGGTGGCCAAGGTATCGGTTACTTCAGATGTGGGCAAGTCCGTCATCTTTTCAATCCCACCAACCAAGACCATATCATACATACCGGATGCGATGGCCATAATACCACTGCGTAGGGCGGCGCTACTGCTGGCGCAAGCATCTTCACAGCGGGTGGCCGGACGCGGGGTCAAGCCAACGGCGTCAGTCATGAAGGGGGCGGTGTGCCCTTGACCTTCAAAGAGATCGCTACTGTAGTTGCCAATAAAGATCGCTTCGATATCATTGACATCCACGCCTTTATCAACAGAGCCTTGCATTTCGGTAAATGCGTCAACAAAGAGATCACGCGTAGCTCGACCGGGGAAAGCACCAAACTTGCTCATACCGGCGCCAACTATCGCGACTCCGCGATTTAGCTTTTTCATTGCTTACCAACCTCCTATTGGGTAATAACTATTCTATTGACTTCAAAATATTGTGGGAACGCAACTGAACTGCACGCTATTTAGCGTCGTCTTTATCTGATTTACTCGCTCTTCGGTTTCTGCGAAGTGCCTTCATCACTACTGTCTGTCTCTGACGCCGACTTGATCTGCTCATCGACGGCATTATCGGTCCAGGAGCGAATCCAACCTGACTGCATTTGAATGGTTTCTTGCAGCATATTTTCCCAGAAGTCTAAAACTTTCTGAGCCTCTTGCTTGGGGACATCACCGGCAAAAGTGGTTTTTCGCAGATTTCTAATTTCTTTTTCGGCCTTTTCAAGCCGAGTTCTTAAGAGTTCGTGGCGTTCGAGTAACTCAAGATAGCGATAGCGTGGGACCACGCCCATCATACGCCAGGAGTCTTCTAGCCAATCTTCCATTGCTGCCGGTGTAGTTCCGGCGGACATACCGGGCATAAATTGGGTCAACCAGCGGGTCATTTGATCCGGTGACGTTGGGGCTTCTCCCAACGACCGAATTGCCCGCTGGGCATCGGCGGTACCTCGCATCGCGTCGCCCATTAAACGAAGCCACACTTCGGTAAAATTGGCGGATGGCGTCATGAAAAGTACTGCCCGCCATTAACACCTAAAACCTGGCCGGTTACGTAACTTGAGGCGACGGGAGATAAGAAGAAGGCCGCAGCCCAGGCCATTTCTTTGGGGTCGGCAAACCGACGTAGGGGGATTTGTTTGAAGAGCGCCTGTTCGACTTTTTCAGGGATACCTTTAATGATATCTGTTTTGGTGTAGCCGGGAGCTACCACATTACAGCGAACGCTGTAACGAGCCGCCTCGCCGGCGATGGTTTGGGCTAACCCAATCATGCCCGCTTTTGAAGCAGCATAGTTGGCCTGACCAATGTTGCCGCGCTGGCCGCCCAATGAGCTAATGAAGACCATGGAACCTTCGTTGCGCTCATACATTTTGGGCAGAACCGCACGAGCGGTAATAAATGCGCCTTTGAGGTTAACATCTACTACAAAATCCCAATCATCTTCAGGCATTCTGAGGATCAGGTTATCCTTAATGACACCGGCATTTGCCACAGCCCCATAAATAGGACCCAACTCATTTTCTACCTGCTCGGCAAATGCATTCATACCTTCTGCGTCCGTTACATCGACCTTGACGCCCAGAGCACCATGGGGACCTTTTTCGCTACGGTAGTTGTAGGCTACCTTTGCACCAAACTCTTCCAAAACTTCAACAATTGAAGCACCAATACCATGGTTACCTCCGGTTACCAGAACTACTTTGTCCTCGAGACCTAACATATTTGCCTCCTCTCGCAAATTAGGAATTAATAGGTATCTATTTACTACGCCCTATTATAATAGTCAAATTTCGATTCGTTGCAAACTAAAGTTAAGCGAGTCTAAGTTTGCGGCAAAAATTGACGATTTTTGAACGTTTTCGACCTTGTTTTTACATAATATGGCTTTTTCGGCGTCATCAAGCGGTCAATTGCTGGAGTTAAGATAACCATCAAGCCTAAATTTCAACCTTACCCACTATAGCCCAGGCAACGTCAGATGGCACTAGTCAACTGACCAGTCTAATTCCTGGTCAAAAATAGAGTTTTAAACAAAAAACAGGCCCCTGAAAAATATTCAGGGGCCTATTTTATCTAAACTTAGAGAAAAATGAGATTAGCCGCGCTCTTTAAGCCAGTTGGCAATACCCGGCGCCAGCATTTTCTGCGCTCTACCACTCACATAAAACCCAATGTGGCCGGCCGGAATTTCCAGTTCGGTATAATCATCCGAACCGACATATTTGGCCAGCGCTTTGGTGGATTTTGGCGGGACCAGGTTGTCTTGGTTGGCGTAGCAGTTTAACACCGGCATGGTGATGTTACCCAGATCAACCACGCCATCGCCCAGCACCACTTCATTTTTGATCAGTTTATTACCCTGGAAGAAATCCTTAACAAATTGGCGGTAAGCTTCACCGGGATGGTCGGGGCCTTCAAACAGCCATTTTTCCATCCGCAGGAAGTTCATTAACGCTTTTTCGTTGTCCAGGATATTGACCATGTCGGTGTACTTACGCACATTCAGCGACATGGGTTTGACCAGCATGAAGGAGAAGTTGAGCAGTTCAGCCGGGGGGTTCCCCAAAGCATCGATCATTAAGTCGATGTCCAGGTGCCTGGCCCAAACATTGAGCAGGCCCCAATCTTCACGCTCTTCTTCTTTATCGGCGTGAAAATCGATAGGGGTTACGGTCAAAACCAGGTTCTGGACTTTTTCGGGATGCAATGAGCTGTAGCACGTGGCTATCGTGCCGCCCTGGCAAATTCCCAAGATGTTAATTTTGTCAAGCCCATGCTGTTCTCGGATGAAATCGACGCAGGTGTCTAAGAAATCATTGACGTAATCATCCAGAGTGAGCCAGCGATCTTTACGGGTTGGGTCGCCCCATTCAATCAGGTAGACATCAATGCCTTCCTTCAGAAGGTTACCAATGAGGGTGCGATCCTCTTGCAGATCGGCCACCATATAGCGGTTAACCAGCGCATAAGAGAAGAGCAGCGGAATCTTGAAGGGTTTTTCGACTACAGGCCGGTAACGATAGAGCTTTAACTTGCCTTCTTGAAAAACAACATCTTTCGGGGTTTGTCCAACTTGTACATCATCTTCCTTAATTGTACTTAGTTGCTCAATACCCTTAATGATTTTTTTGTTGATTTCGGTTAATTCGTGAATAGCCTTGTCAGGCGTAATTTGGACAGGAAATGTCATAGTGTAATCACCTCCCAGTAATTATTTAACTCTCACTTTTGGCAGATTCAGTTGCTTCTTCGGGCGATTTACCGTTCGTCTTTTTAGCGGTTGTTCTCCTACTCGTTGTACTTTTTCGAGTGGTTTTTTTCGCCGGCTGACTGGCCGCAACGGTTTTAGTTTGGCCTTTGAGGGCTCGTTTCAAGGCTTTGACTTCTTTGCGCAAATCATTCAGGGAGCGGTAAGCGTCATCCAGTTCACTGCGAGTCGGCATGTCAAGCATCTCTTGGAAGACTTCAAGGACTTCTTGCTGGGCCATCTTGTTAATCATGGTGGCCCCGGAAAGCCGGTTTTGCAGATCGAGGTAATCTTCTGACACATATAGATGGGTAAAGGTGTCATCGATGGTATCAAACCACAGGTTGGTTAAATCCTGGATGCTGTCGATGACTTCACCTTTTTCGCTCATGGTCACCAATTTACCCATAAATGTCTCAAAGGCGTTGCTGAAGGTTTTCGTCAGCATAGTATGATATTCGGCGCTGACTTTTTGGGTATCAACCCAGGCGTCGAAACCGCGCAGGAGTTTGGCGTTGAGTTCGCGGTTATAGCCCATACCGGGCACTTCGGTGACGCCGCCAAAGGTACGTTCGTACACATCCCAATGAAACTTGCTCAATTGAGCCAGTTCAGAACTGCCGCCCATCATAATATGGCTCAAGTTTGTGGGCGATTGCATCCAGCTTTGCATCCAAGGCTGGCTCATTTTCTGCCACTCTTGCATATAAAACTGCCACAATTCATTCATGTCTTTGCCGGACGCCATAATACCGGTGGGAGCGCCAAAGACGGTTTGGAAATATTGGCTACTGTAGTCTTTCAAAACCGACTGCCAATCCTCACCGGCTTCAACCTTAGGCGCAATAGCTTGCCAGGCCTGGGTTATCGACTGCATAAAGCGCATCATAGCTTCTTGACTGGCCACCAGTTGGCGCGCTGCATTTTGAGCCATCGGGTCAGAACCGGCGGTCCAACTACTGAACGCTTGCATCGTTGTTTCTTGCCACTGCTTCATCATATTAGGATAAAAAGCGAAGGGGCTTTCACCATTGGCCGTGGCAGCGCTACTCATTAGCCCGTACCAATTGCCCCATACTTGTTTTTGAGCTTCCGTCCATGTTTGCATCATGGTTTCGGCTTGTTTTGTCCAATCCATAGTTATTTTCTCCTTAACAACTGATTAAGTGTAAACCCGGCTATTTTTTAGGCTGGGCCATACTGGTTATGCTTTTAGCCCATTCTGTTTGGGTTTCCATAGATTTTTGGGCCATATCTTGCCAGGTTTTGAGCATGTTGGGACCTTCCGTATCCCAGTTTACGCCAAACTTTGAGGGGTCGGCCTTTTTGACGACATCAAACCAGTTATCCCAGACTTGCTGCTGCATATCGGTCCAGTTTTTCGTCATTCCTTGAATTTGCTTGGCCCAATCGGCGGTCCCTTCGGGCGTACCTTCGATATTGGTAAAACTTTCAGCCCAGATCCGGCTGCCTTCAACTTGAGCTTCAAGGGTGCCTTTGACTGACTCTTGCCAGGCATCGATGGTTTTTTCCCAGAGCTGTTGAGGTTCAAGTTTTTCGGAGTTTTGTATGGCCTTAAGCCAACTCTCCCAGGTTTTCATTTGGACATTAGCCCAGGAATTGAACATCTCTTGACTTTGTTTCATCCAATCCATATTAAAAAAACACTCCTCTCTGAACATTAAAATTGTACGTTTTGTTAAACATAGCAGGGCCATATCGAACCGCTGCACAGGTGAAATCTTTGTTGATTCCACCTTCCACCACAGCGTCCGATCTTACCATAGCCATTGTTAAAAAGCTAATCCCTACAGTCAGGTTGCTTACATTACAAGCGGATAGGGACGTTTGTAGGCCACAAAACCTCCGGTGACAACGTACATCCGTCCCTACTATTAGGCTAATGGTTTTAGGCCAAGCTGGCGCACGTATGGGGGTTAACTAACCTCAGGTGGAATGTTAATTAACGCCGCCGATTAATCTTGCCACCACATTGTTTCACGTACAATGTCAAAGACCGATACAACACCTAACAACTCACCCTTAATAACCGGCGCCTGGTGGATATGGTTATTAGCAAAAAGTTGAGCTACTTCCTGCACTGACATATCAGGACTCACTTCAATACAAGGTTTGGCCATAATTTCACTAACCTTGACTGAACTGGGATTTTTACTTTGAGCAGCGACTTTATAAATTACATCTTCCTCAGTCAACATGCCATAGGCGTCGCCGTCGCCAGCCGGCTCTACAACTAAATCGCGTAGTTGTTTTTCTGTCATGAGGTTTATTGCCTCGGCTACTGTCGCTGAGGATTGAATGGTGACCACATCACCGGTCATAATATCTTTTGCTGTCTGCATTATTCACCTCTTTGTTGTAAGAATCAACCTCTTTGTTATTACTACCACCACTGGCCTTTGCGCAGAATATCGGAAACCGAAACAACACCCTGTAAGCCCTCATCAACTACGGGCGCCCGATGAATTCCGTGGTTTTGGAATAATCGAGCCACGTTTTCCACACTCATATCCGGTTTAACCGAGATACAGGGCTTGGTCATGATATCTTTAACTTTAAAGGCCTTGGGATCTTCAGCGTGGGCAATAACTTTATAAGCAATATCCGCTTCCGTAACAATGCCGTAGGCTTTTTCAGCCTCGACAGGCTCTACAATTAAGGCGTGAACCTTATTTTCCTTCATCAAGCCGATTGCTTCAGATACCATAGCAGAGGCTTTGATGGTTAATACATTGGGGGTCATAATATCTTTTACTTTGGCCACGGTTTATCTCCTTCGATCCGGTAATTTTACCAACGATGTATCTAAATGAATGGAATAAAGCTCCATTCCAATCCTACCAAACTATACCTAAAGCACCGCCCCGCCATCTACGGCGAAGACGTGTCCGGACACATATTTAGCCTCATCTGAAGCCAGCCAGACAAATGCGTTAGCAATATCGACAGGTTCACCAAAATGGCCCATTGGAATCCGCTCCAACAGTTTGGCGACCACTTTGTCAGGAATACCGGCGGTCAACCGCGTTTTGATAAAACCGGGGGCCACGGCATTGACGCGAATACCTTTGCGACCTAACTCTCTAGCCCAGACCTTGGTCATCCCCACTACACCGGCTTTACTGGCCACATAGTTAGTTTGCCCATAGTTTCCATACGGAGCCACCAAAGAGGATGTACTCAGAATAACTCCCTTACGTTGTTCAACCATGGTCGGCAGAACCAATTGCGTGCAGTTGAACACACCCTTCAGGTTAATATTGATCACCAGGTCAAAGTTTTCTTCGCTCATCTTCAGGACTTGAGAGTCTCGAATAGTACCGGCGTTGTTCACCAATACATCAATTCTCCCAAAACGTTCTAGGGTACTCTCTACCATATCCGCAACTGATTTGCGATCTGTGACGTTCAGATGGAAAGGCACCGCCACGGCATCGCTTTCGAGAACCGAGGTAGCTACGGCTTCCCCACCCCCGACAGCTTTTTCTGCCGAAGCCCGAGCCTGGCTAATCGCTCCATTGACCTCGTTGGCGACTTCGGTCGCCACGTCGAAATCAATATCGGCCACAATAACCTTAGCTCCTTCTTCGGCAAAACGAAGACAAGTGGCTTCACCAATTCCACGCCCGCCACCTGTGACGATTGCAACTCTATCCTTGAGGCGCATAATTTACTCCTTTTCTTAAATTTTATTGATTAGCTTACTTTGATACAATCAAGAATAGGGAGAGGACGAATAACATTCTCTCCCTACAAAACAAACACAATCACATCAATTTTGGGCAGCCGGGATAAATATTTCGGCCGCCTGCTCGGAAGCCACTTTTACTTGTGCCTGAAATACTTCGGCGGCATCCAAGGTTAGTTTTTGTTCTGATGTTAACAACTCGTAAAGTCTCTTTAACTCATTCTCAGCAATAATGCCTAATCGCTCACGTACGGCTAGAAGTTGGTCAGCGGTTTGTTGAACTACATCCACATTAAAATTGATGTGAAATTGGGTCCACTCTTTCCACAGAGCAAAGCCGCTCTGATATATCTTTTGTTCTACATCTAGCAGCGCTCGTCCGTTTTCTTCCATTTTTTCGGCAGCGTCCAGCATAGTGTTGACCATAGCTTTTGTTTCGACTTCGGCTTTAGCGGCTGCGTCAGCAAGCGCGTCTTTGGCAATATTCCCATTCATTATCGTCGCCATTTTGATCCTCCTTGGATTCAAACTAATTGGTAGGTCTTATTGATTCATGGGACTTATGAGTAAGATTTAATTCGATAGATCCCGGCTGGGAAATTAATAAAGAGAGCTTTCGGCGTGATATGGCTTTATTCTACCAGGGCTGAGTTACAATTGAGTTACACAAATGACGCTATCGCGTAAAAAGACAGCTAACTACCGACTACGATGACTGGCTACCGGAGTTTCCAGTCCCCACTAGATAACAATATTATTTTGACAGAAAGTTGCCAGGTTTCTGATTGTCTCGTATGGTATACTAGTCCTACTTAATCTTGTTAAGATGTTTATTTCTGCCACACCACTTGTCAGATCTCATACCAAGTATCGACAATTTATTCGCAACCATCCTCGCCTAGAAGTCATTGGTAATGGGGTGATATTTTTAGAGTAGGCTGTACCCTTGCCGCATCCTGTAGGACGCGAACAAGACCATGCCCCGACTCGGAAAAATCATCGCTTAGCTCCCCATCACTATTGGCAACAACTTCTGGTTCAGTTATTCAATACCGTCTCGCCAGAGTGAATATCCTTTGTATCATTTCTTTTCGGTCTGACATGGTGGTTTAGCCAACAAGGAGGGGGAGGATGGCTTGTTGGTTTTCCACGCGGCCACTTGCAGCCATGCAGCGATTTTTCAGGCCGGATCCGTTCGGTTCGGATCAGGTGCTGCTAACGTTTAATAAAAAAATTCTACAACCCTCTACCACGTCGGTACTGCTTAAAATTATCGCCGACAGCCTGCGGCAAATTCTTGATCCAACCTCGCTTATCATCTGGTTACGTGAGGAACCGTTTAAGATGGAACCACCATCGCTGCTGTGGATCGGCCGGCCGCCCCCACCGGTTATTGATCTCCTAGAGGATGACGCTTGCTACCAATCGAGTTTATGTCAGGTATCCCGCCTCAAAAATAGCGCCTTTAAAACCTCTCTTCAGCAGGCCGGTATTGTTTTGGTCGAACCGATTATCGCGTATGGTGAGTGTCTGGGGTGGCTGGGCCTGGGGTCGCCCCGTTACAACAGCGGTTATTCGATGGAACAACGAAATCTTGTAGAGTTAATTGTTTATCAGGCTGCGCTGGCGCTGTCTAATCGTCGTCTACAAACAGAGCTAAAAAGTTCGGTGACGCAACTGCGACGGGCTTACCAGCAGATTATCCAAACCCAAGAAAATGAGCGCCGTCAACTGGCCGAAACCCTGCACGATGAGACCCTGCAGCACCTGGCCGATGTGTCGGTGCGATTGGGGTTGTTGAGCCGGGAGAGGCAGATTTGCCCCGTTACCCTCAGTGACATCCAAACCCGGCTGGCTAAAACGGATCGCAGCTTGCGAGAATTGGTCCGCGGCGTTCATCCAGCCGTTCTGTCGGATTTGGGATTAGTTGAAGCGGTCATCGCTTACCTGGAATGTTTACCGAGTCACAACGCTACTTCGTCGTCCCGAATTGAGCTGATCGTAACCGGGTTTAATGAGGAACGCCTACCGGAGGCGAATATCGAGCTAACGCTATATCGATTCATCCAAAATGCTACGGCCAACGCACTGACTCATAGTAGCCCGCAGCAAATCACCATCGATTTATGTTGGAACTCTTCAGTTGTAATGGTAGCGATAAAAGACAACGGCTGTGGTACGACCACCACTGTTGAGGCAGCGGCTCGGGCCGGTCATTTTGGATTGTTGACCATGCGAGAGCGTATCGAGGCCTTTGCCGGGGCATTTAGCTTTTGCTCAGAGCGGGGCCAAGGAACCGCTGTTACCGGGCGTATTCCGGTTGGGGTATCATCACCGGCTCCGGATCGGGTGGACCGATTTACCTTTGGTATGCCAACGGCGTAAGGCCTATTTAATCCGAATCAGTTACCAAAGCGCGATAAATTTCCGCCAGGTTAAACTGCTGTTTGGCAATTCGGGCGCGAATGCCGGCGGCTTTAGCTCGCCGGTCGTGCGCTGCAGACCAATCACCGCTCAACATCAGAATGATGATTTCAGGCCGGTCTGATTTTATCGTAGCGGCGGCCGTCAGCCCATTTATACCCGGCAGCCGGAGATCCATTAGCACTATATCGAGCTGGAGTTGTTGGGCGCAGGTCACGGCCTCCTCACCACTGGCGGCTTCGGCCACCACCTCAAATCGAGGATCGCCGGCCAAGACATACCGTACCGTCTCTCGAAAGTCCGGATGATCATCAACCACCAGTACACGCCACGTCTCCCACGCCATTATATACACCCTCCTCAGCCCAAAATCATCTTATTCGAGGGATATCCTTCGGGGGCTTTCTGTCACTCTAATAGGTTTATGAGAACTCGACTAGGGGGTTTTCTCACAGGTTGGTGGTGAGTAAAGGATTACTCATCATCCTGGGGCAGTTCATCGGAGCGTCTTAGGCGACCTGTAGCTTCTAAGAAGAGCAAAACGGCCTGGACCCGAGCCTGTTGGCCTTTGTTTTTGAGATGCAGCTTGGCAAAAATATTGCTAACGTAGTTTTCGATGGTTCGTTCCTGCACTACTAATGCCTCAGCAATCCCGGCGTTGGCATAACCTTTGGCCATCAGTTCCAGAACCCGCATCTCCTGAGTGGTTAAATCAGCCAACGAGGCCAACGGCGCGTCATGCATTAGGTCATCGACGATGGTCGGATCGAGCATCATCTGGCCGTCGGCCACGGCTTTGATCGCTCTAACTAACTCATCGATCCGGCCAATGGTTTGCTTCAGCAAAAAGGCTTTGCCGGCGGCGCCCTCTTTTAAAAAGTTTCGCACGTAGCTGGGATGGTCGTAGAATGATAGCAGCACAACCCCTACTTGGGGACAGATGGCTCGTATACGGCGCGCAGCCTCGATACCGTTGAGCTGCGGCATCCGAATATCCAAAATAGCAACATCCGGGCATTGGCTTTGCGCCAGATGGACCGCATCCAAGCCGTTGGTCGCTGTGCCAATAACCGTCAAATTGGCTTGCGTCTCCAAAATGCGCCGGTACCCTTCGCGAGCAACTTCCTGATCATCTGCGATTAAGACGGTGATTGTTGACCTGCTCATACACCTTAAGATACACCCACCGGCCTAACCTGCCAAGTTACTCACGGGAGATTTTTCATGATCGATCCGTGAGTTTTCCCCCTATTCTCACAACCTAACGTCGGGTAACGTAGTATCAGAGTTCGTGGAGTTCGTTGAGTCCGCGGAGCTTGTAGAGTTCTTGGAGTTTGTAGAGTTCTTGGAGTTCAAATCAACTCTATAAACTCCATTAATTCCATAAACTCTACAAACTTCATTAATTCCATAAATTTATTTGCGGGGAAGATTGCGATGAAAAAACTGAGATTTTTTGTGGTCTTAATTGTACCGCTGGTAATGGTGTTGTCTTTTAATATTATTCTGGCCGGATTTTCGATATCACCAGTGCAGGCCAGAGAGGGTATTATTCAACCTGAGCCTGTACTGCATCCGAGTTCTGTTATTAGTGGTATTGATCTACTGGCCGCAGATCCGGTGACCGGCTTAGCGATTACCCACAGCACCCCGGTCAATATTGATGAACCGGTTTACTTCACGGGAACGGTCACCGGCGGTACGGAGCCTATTTTTTTTCAATGGAATTTCGGCGATAGCACCGCTCCGGTTAATCCCACCCCACCGATATCTAGAACAATAACCCACACTTACGACTTGGCGGGGATGTATACGGTTACCCTAAATGCCACAAACTTCAGTATGAGTCCCCTTGCAACAGCCTCGATCCAACTAACCATTCCCCCCGCACCCGCGCCAGAGCCATCAGAAATATTTCTCCCTACCTTATTCAAATTACATACTCTTCCCGAACCCGATTTAATCTGCACCTACGCCTTGGATCCGCCAACTGCCGGCATGGGTGATCAGGCGCTAATTACGGTTCAAATTACGAATAAGGGAGGATTAAAAGCCGACGGCTTTTGGGTCGATGCCTATTTCAATCCCACTAATCCTCCCTCGCAGAATAATTTGCGCCGCTGGCAGGATGCTTGTGGCGGGTTTAACTCTTGCACTACCGGCATCGCCTGGGGTATCGGCGATGCCCCAATAGCGCCGGGAAGCAATCGAATTTTGGTATCAACCAATGATGACGAGGACCCTAACACCAATGGATATGATCCGGATTACACTAAATGGACTGGCTATCTCCCTACCTCGCCTAACAACATATACATCTATGTCGATAGTATCAACAATAACGACGGATTAAATGATGGCGCCGTATCTGAAAGTAACGAAGGTAATAATCTTTGCAAAAAAGTAGACGAAATTGAAATGACTGCCAATGACATTATCGTCAACCAACACGGTCGAAGCAACCTACCGGCCCGTTAGGCTGATGATAGAAAGGAGACTGAACCATGTTTGAACAGAAATATATGCGCACTATCCTCATTGGAGTGGGTCTGGTCGCTCTGGCCTGTTTTGCCCTGATAGCGCTCAACCAACCTTCTCCTACGGACGCCTCGTTTATAACGCCGCCGGCTCGCCAACCAACTCCCCGACCCCCCGGCTCCCCTAACGATGACGATGACTCAAATGATGACAATGCCTTGAATAAAGCCGGCATCTACGGCCAAGTCACGGATCTATCCACCGGCCGGCCCGGCCAGGGACTTGAGGTTGAGATCAACGGCAGCATCGTTCGCACCGACAGCGATGGACGCTATTCACTAACCGGCTTGAGAGCCGGCAATTACACCGCCGTCTTGGTTTTACCCAATCAAGCCGTGGCCGCTCAAAGCACGACGCAAGTCTACCTGGCCGACGAGGAGATTACTACGGTCGATTTGACCTATTACAGCGAAACGCCGCCTACTCCAACCCTGTCGCCAACTGCTACCGCTGCACCGCCCAGTCCAACGCCGCAACCGGAACCCATTGCCGATGCGGACCCCCGCCCCAAAGCGAAGGCGTTCAGCGCCGCTTTCTCGCCGCTAATCCCTTCCTCCGACGGCTCGCCTACCGTTTGGATTAATCCCGGCCACATCAACAATGAGGACGGCGTTGCCGGCACGATCACCCTTGATGTGGCTAATGTCAACGATCTGGGCGCATTTCAAGGTACGCTCAATTTCAATCCGAAAATTATTGAAATAGAGGATGTCGTTCTGGGGAATTTCTTAGACAGCACGGGGCGCCAGACCAATCCCCTAGTCACGGAGATCGACAACACCAGCGGCGAGATTTCCTTTGTGGCGTTCACCTCGGGTGATACGGCCGGTCCGAACGGCGGCGGCACTCTGGCGGTAATCAATTTTATGTCCAAACAACCGGGCGTTTCGGTGCTTGAACTCGATGACGTTCGGCTGGTGGCCCGGCTCGGCAAGACCATCAGCGCCCAGGTTGGCGATGGACAGATCAGCGTCACAAGCTGCTTTGGTGATCTGAACGAGGATGAGGTCATCGATGTCGGCGATGTGCAGGCCGTCGCCGGTCGCGTGGGTCAGGAGTTGGGTGATCCCAACTACGTGCTAGAGTTTGACGTCAACAATGACCGCATTATCGACGAGGCCGATGTGGCTATTGTAACCGATCGTTTGTCAGAAGAATGCCCCTAATTCGCCGCCACAAGCGATTTTGTCCGCTTTCGAAACCAGAAAATGCAAAAATGGGCGCTGGTTTAATCAGCGCCCATTTGGGTTCATTTGGGTCTATCTAGAGGCCACTTATTCCGATCAACTGGCGCGCTCCTTTAATCAGTTCTATGGCTGAGCCAGCTTGACTGGTAAATATCTGGGCATTATCTCGGTGGGAATGTCCTTTAATCGGGGGTTGGTAGCATCTCGCGGAGAGACTACCGGCGAAGCTACCCCCCACGGCATAGCAATCTCAGGATCATCCCAGGCGACGCCAAATTCATCTTGACCGTTATAATAATTGTCAACAATATATATCAATGTTGCATCCGTTAGGGTAACAAAGCCGTGGGCAACCCCAATAGGTATAAAAATCCCCATCAAATTCTTGTCACCAATCTCGATAGTCTGGGCCAAGCCTTGCGTAGGTGATCCAACCCGCAGATCATACAACGCCGCTCGAATAGTGCCTGCCGCTACCATCCAATAATCGACCTGGTGAAAATGATAGTGCAGGCCCCGTAGTACGCCCGCTTTGGATTTAGAACAATTGGATTGGATTTTTTTCCAACTCCGCTGGGGAAACCACTCGCGACGGAAAGTTTCCATAAATCGCCCTCGGTCGTCGCCAAAGGCGTTAAAGGTTACCAATTGAACCCCTTGAATTAAATGAGACTCTGTAATTTGTGGCATCGTATCTCCTTATGCACTTGGTGAGTTTGTAGATTTTAGCCGGTCTCTCCGTTCAAGTCCAGTTTCCTCCAGAGCCACCCCCATTCTAGCAGGTTACATTAGCGCCGTCAATCACTTTGCTGGCCCTTGGGGACTATGTTATACTCATTTTATGAGCCAACAATTTAACCACCAAACTTATCTTTCTCCCTTTACCTGGCGCTACGGATCGACCGAGATGCGCCACATTTGGAGCGAAGCCCACAAACGGCGTTTATGGCGGCAGTTGTGGATCGCTCTGGCTGAGGCCCAACGCGAAGTTGGCCTGGTAAATCAGGCCCAGGTTGATGATCTGCGCGCTCATATTGATGAGATTGACGTTGATCGCGCTCACCAAATCGAGGCTGAAATCTTTCACGATCTGATGGCCGAAGTCAAAACCTTTGCCGAGCAGTGTCCTATTGGCGGCGGTATTATTCACCTCGGAGCTACTTCGATGGACATCGAGGACAATGCCGAC
This sequence comes from Anaerolineales bacterium, assembly GCA_020634855.1. Classification (GTDB taxonomy): domain Bacteria; phylum Chloroflexota; class Anaerolineae; order 4572-78; family J111; genus JAGRBY01. The sequence goes on along the minus strand of JACKAU010000005.1, from coordinate 615,608 downwards.
GCCCTGCGTCTGCGCGAAAGCGTCGATTTGCTGCTCACAAAACTGACGGCTCTGCTATCAGAGGTAGCGGCTCAAATTGAGCGCTGGGCCGCCACCCCGATTATCGGCTTTACCCATTTGCAGCCTGCCGAACCGACCACGCTGGGCTATCGCCTGGCCCAATACGGCTTTGACCTGCTGACCGATTTGACCGAACTCCGCCACGTTCGAGCCGGCATCAGGGGTAAGGGTTTCAAAGGTGCGGTTGGCACCTCGGCTTCTTATGAAGAACTGCTGGCGCCCGCGCCAAACGCCTCACCGGCTGAACCAACTTGGAGCGCGGCCCAACTCGAGGCCCGGATTATGACCGCCATCGATCTGGAGCCTTTTCCGGTGGCCACTCAAACCTATCCGCGCAAGCAGGATTGGCTGGTGCTTAATGCCTTGGCCGGACTGGCCGGATCGCTGTACAAATTTGCCTTTGACCTGCGACTGTTGCAAGCGCCGTCGCTGGGTGAGTGGGGCGAACCGTTTGGCCGTCGTCAAGTTGGCTCCAGCGCCATGCCGTTCAAGCGCAACCCCATCAACGCCGAAAACATCGACAGTCTGGCCCGCTTTGTCGCGACGCTGCCCCGGGTCGCCTGGGACAACGCTGCTCACTCGCTGCTGGAACGCACTCTGGATGACTCGGCCAATCGCCGCGAGATTTTTCCGGCCGCGTTCCTGGCCACTGATGAGATCGTGCGCCGGGCCACACGCCTTATTCGCGACCTCCGGATAGACGAAGCCGCTATGGCGCGTAATCTAGACAAGTTCGGCACCTTCGCCGCCACCGAACGGGTGATGATGACCGCCGCCAAACTGGGCGCCGATCGGCAGGAGATGCACGAAATCATCCGCGAGCACAGTATGGCCGCCTGGGCGGATCTGGCCGCCGGCCGGCCTAACTCTCTACCGGCTCGGCTAACCGCCGATGAACGGCTCACCATCTATCTAAGCCAAGAAGAAATCGTCCAACTGCTCGATGCCGGTCATTACGTTGGCGATGCCCCAAAGCGAGCCAAATCGCTGGCTAAACAAATTAAAGAGACAATCACTTCATGATCAAAGCTATCACCTTCGACTTCTGGCAGACACTGTATCAGGGCCAAAAAGTTGATTACGCCGAACGACTGCGCCAACTCAAGGCCAAAGTCGAGCGAGGTCAGGCTACAACTTTTTCGCTCGAACAATTTCAAGACGCCGTACTGGTCGCCCGAGACACCTGGACCCGAACCTGGGAGGAGGACCATCGCACCCTCAGCGCGGCTGAATGGTTAGATGTGATGTTGAACGAGTTGGGGATCACACTGGCCACTGACTATTTGCAACAAATCGAAACTGACATGGAAGAAAGTGTTTTGCAAAACTTACCGATCTTGGTTCCCGGAATGGACGAAATTTTGCAAGAACTATCGGCCCGCTACCGGCTGGGCGTCATCTCCGATACCGGGCTAACCCCCGGACGTATGCTGCGTCAAATCATGACTGAGGACAACATCATCGGCTACTTTAGCCATCTCACCTTTTCCGATGAACTTGGCAGTAGCAAACCCCACCCCAACAACTTTTTAGCCACGATCGAGGCGCTCGATGCCCGGCCGGAGGAAGCCGTCCATATCGGCGATTTGCTGCGGACGGATATCCTTGGCGCTCAAGCTGTGGGGATGCGAGGAATTCAGTACGTCGGCTTGCAGCAAGACGACATTACGGATTTGACCAAAGATGTCACCCCGGATGCCGTCATTAGCGACCACACCGAGCTGTTTTCTCTATTGGAAAAATGGAACAGTGCTACTCACTGACAAATCAAGAAGAAGATGGGATGGCCGTTAATCGTCATAAAATTTCTAAACTTGCCTGACAAGCACTTTGACATTTACCCTGGTTAGGGTTATGATTTGACCGCTTTTATCCAAATGGGGAGACACGTTATCAGGTCTCCCCTTTGTTTATGCCGCTGGTAGATCAATAAATTAATTGGGAAATCACAAAGTAAGCTTTGTGGCTCCGACGAGTTACTCGATGAATTCATAAAACCACCGGCATATTTCAAGTATGGCAGGAGACATTGTGTCTGAGCATCCATTCATCCACGTTGCCGAACCGTTATTGGCCGGCAATGAACTCAAATACGTCACCGACTGCGTCGAGTCAAATTGGATTTCATCGCTGGGCAAATACGTGCAAGATTTTGAGCAACAATTTGCGGCTTACTGCGGCGCTCGCTACGGCATCGCTACGGCCAACGGTACGGTCGCCATTCATTTGCTGGCCGCCACGCTTAACCTAGGCCCCGGCGATGAGGTGATTATGCCGAGCCTAACCTTTGTGGCTACAGCCAACGGCATCCACTATACCGGCGCTACGCCGGTCTTTGTCGACTCGGAAACCGAAACCTGGAATATCGATCCCGAGACCGTCGCCGCGGCCATCACGCCCCGGACCAAAGCCATTTTTGCCGTCCATCTATACGGGCATCCGGCTGACATGGACCCGCTGCGAGACATTGCTGAGGAACACGGCTTGCTCCTGTTTGAAGATGCGGCTGAAGCACACGGCGCGTGTTATAAAGGCAAACGCACCGGCGGCTTGAGCGATGCTGCTATCTTTAGCTTTTACGGCAATAAGATCATCACCACCGGCGAGGGCGGTATCATAGTGACTGACAATGAAGAGTGGGCCAAGCGAGCCTTTTTTCTGGAAAACCAAGGTCGCTACAATGATAACCCCTACTGGCACCCCGAACTTGCGTATAACTATCGAATGACCAACATTCAAGCCGCCATCGGCCTGGCCCAGTTTGAGCAGATCGATGAACTCATCGCCATCCGCCGCCGAAATGCGGATCATTATCGCCAGCGGTTGTCGGGCATCAAAGGTTTGACCTTACCGCCGGAGGCGCCCTGGGCTACCAATGTCTACTGGATGTACTCCGTCCTGATCGAAGACGATTTTGGTCTCAGCCGGGACGAAGTTCGCACCCAGCTGCGGCAAGCCAATATCGACAGCCGCCCCTTCTTTTACCCCGTCCATACTTTACCTATGTACAATACCGGCCAATCGTTACCCGTCGCCGAATCGCTCTCGGCTAAAGGCTTGAACCTGCCTTCAGGGGCTACACTCACTCCGGAGCAAATCGACTACGTGTGCGATACTTTAACTAACCTGACTAACAAACGATGAAAGATGAATGATGAATGATGAATTATTGAAAAATTCATCATTCATTGTTCATCATTCATCATTCATCTTTCTATGCGAATCGTTATTCTAACGTACGAAAGTCTCTACTCAAATCTTATGACCGAGCGGCTGCTCAAGGAATTTCCGGGGCAGGTAGTCGGCATTGTCCGGTCTGACCGGTTGGTTCACGGCAAAGATTTACCCCAAGCTTTGCTGCATCTGGTCCACAAAACGGGCCTGCGCTTTGTTGGCCGAAAAGCCATCGAATTGTTCCAAAGCCGAGCCACCGCCATTCTCTTTCGCCTGATTGGCCGCGAGCCGAAAGTTCACTCGCTGCGTGATATGCGGCGCATTTATAACGTACCGGTTATCGGCTCGCAGGATATCAACGCCTCGGATACGGTTGAGCAAGTTAAGACATGGCAGCCGGATGTAATTTTCTCCATCTACATGAACCAACTGATCAAAGCCGACTTGATTGATCTACCGACGATAGGCACGTTCAATATTCACCCCGCGCTTCTCCCCCGCCATCGCGGCCTGTTCCCTTATTTTTGGGTCATTACCAACCGCGAATCTGAGACCGGCGTCACTATTCACTGGGTCGATAAGAAATTCGATACAGGCGATATCCTGCTGCAAGAACGGGTTGATGTATCCCCTAAGGACACCATCACGTCACTGGGCTACAAATGCTCCGTTGTCGGCGCGAGTATGCTGGTTAAAGCGGTCAGGGTGCTGGCTGCCGGCGCGCCTCTTCGAACCCCTCAAGACCACAGCCAAGCCTCCTACCACTCGTGGCCCAAACCGGCCGATCAGCGCCGTTTCCGACAGCAGAAAGGTCGTTACGGCACCATCTTTGAATTGTGGAAATATATGTAAGCACTTTCCACCCCTGCTCCGCCCGGCCTCGCCATTTTCGATTCAGCCTTTTTTGAGTATAATATCTCCTATATATTGTGTAATTGTAAAAACATCGCCACTACATATAGTAGGGGGATAGAGATGGTCACTTTTGGTGGATCTCGAACTAAAAAATGAAAGCCTCAATCATTCTGCCCACTTATAAAGAAAAAGATAATATTGTCGAACTGATCTACGCGATTTTTCAGGCAATTCCGGCCGAGCTAACCTACGAAGTTGTGGTCGTTGATGACAACAGCCCCGACGGCACCGCCGAGGCGGTCCGCCAACACTTTCAAGACGATCCTCGGGTGAAGCTTTTTGTCCGCACCCGCGAGCGAGGCCTGGCAACAGCCATCCGCTATGGTATCGACCATTCTGATGGCGAAATTCTCGTTTTCATGGACACCGACTTCAACCACGATCCCAAACTTCTGCCGCAAATGATCAAATTCCTGGAATATTACGACATCATCATCGGCTCGCGTTTTGTTATGGCCGGTGGCATGGAAGACCGTTTCCGCCAATTTTCCAGCCTAATCTACAACTACGCCATCCGTCTCCTTTTCCACACGCCCGTTCACGATAATCTCAGCGGCTTCTTCTCAATTTATCGAGACAAGTTGGTCTCGATGAACTTAAACCAAATCTACTACGGCTACGGTGATTACTTTATCCGCTTGTTGATGGTCGGTCACAAACGGGGCTACAAAATGTTGGAGGTCCCCGTTTACTACCGGTTGCGCATGCACGGTCACAGCAAAACGCAATTTTTATCAACATTTACAAAATATACGCTGGCCCTTTTAATATTACGTTTGAAGTTATGGACAGGGAGAATGCGATGAGTCACCAAAAATCAAGCCTGCCATCCGGCGGCGAAGAAAAATCAAAAATGGATCAATCATCTGAAGGCAGCGGCCAAAACGGCCTGGCCAAGAAGTCGCCGCCGCCCGACTCTGATCACGACTCACCCGATGCCGGCCAACTCATCCTCGACATCGACCAAGGGCCGCGGCCCGGTCCGGTTGACGAGATTCAACAGGCCCTCTTTGAAGCCGCTCAGGCCGATCTGCCGATCGATGTTGATTTTGCGGCGCTGGCCAAACCCACCTTGGACCCAAAACGTCCCCCGGCCACACCCAACGATGACCTTGAGGCGGCGATTCAAGAGGCGCTGCAAGAAGGTCGCACCGCCGCCCTTGATTTCGACGCCCTCCCAGAGCCAACCGTTGGTCCCAAAAAAGTCGTTTCTTTCAACAAACCGGCGCCGCCGCCGTCAAAAATCCTGACTCCACCGCCACCGCCGCGACCTACTGCGCCCCCGGAAACCGCGCTCGAACCCGAACCCGGCTCCCGTCCGGAACCACCCCCTCACCCCGAACCGGAGCCTGAACCGGAACCGGAAGTTGTCTTACCAGACCCTATCTCGGCCATTTCTGATTTCTGGTTTTTACTGGCGCTGTTCCTAACGTTTCGTTTATTGACCCTCTTGCTGCTGCGGCCCGGCGGCTTCATCCGCGACTGGTCAGATTTCGACACCTACTTCGGCATCGCGGCTTTGTCTGACTACTCGCTGTTCCCCTTTTTGGACTTTTGGCTGGAATGGCCGCCGCTGGTGCCGTGGTTGAGCGTTGGGGCCTACCGGTTATCGCTGCTGCTGCCGCCTTGGTCAGATGATCCGCGCCTCTGGTTCATTCTCATTATGGGCTTCACCTTTGTCTTGTTTGAGGTGGGCAACTTTGTGCTGATCTATCGCTTAGCCCGAAAACTGTTTCAATCCTCAACTACCGTTACACGAGTGTTGTGGTTTTACGTCGGCCTGTTCCCGCCAGTGTACGCCATGCTGGGCTTTTTCGATAGCGTAGCCCTATTTTTCATTCTCCTGGCCCTCGATCTCATTATAAGCGACCGTCGTCTCTTCTCAGCCATGGCCATCGGTGTGGGGTTTATGGTCAAAATCATTCCTATTCTCATGCTGCCGGTGGCGCTTCGCCGCTTATGGTACCAGTATCGTCATAATAATCGTGAGGCCGGGGTTGAGGCCGGTCTCTTTGTAGTAGTGATCGGGTTGACGGTGATGGTGCTGTTAGCGCCCTTTATCATTCTGCCGGCCCTCGATGGCAGCCCGCAATGGTGGCTGGTCTCCTTCCGTTCGATACTGGGCCGCTCTTCGTGGGAAACGGTTTGGGCGGTGGCCGAAGGCTATTACGGCTTTGGTCAAGTTGGCGGCGACCGGCTCGATCCCAATGTGACGCAGGCCAGCTTTGCCATCCATAACGGCTGGCCGGGCGGGGTCTGGTTCTTAATTACCTTGGCTTTTGCCGGGGGGTATGCCTATCTCTTCACCCGACCGGCCAATTACAAGCAGCCGCGCAACCTGGTGGCCTTCGGCGGGCTAACGGTGATTATTTTTATGCTTTACTCAAAAGGCTATAGCCCGCAATTTCTGGTTTACCTGCTACCCTTTATCATCTTACTTATGCCCACCGGACGCGGGTTGATCTATGCCTTGATTTTGACCGGGCTAAACGTGTTGGAGCAGCCGATTTATTTCGTAATGCTGCCCAACGACGGCTGGCTGCTTATCTTCGTGGTCGTAGCCCGTTTTCTCACCTTAGCCGCCTTGGGCTTGGAATTCGGGCTGATCATCTGGCCCATTGAGGCCCGTTCCCCCCGATTAGCTAGCCTGCACGCCCGCGCTCCCCTCGTTCTGGGCAGTCTGACAGCATTGGCCTTGGTCGTGCTCACCCCTCTGACCATTCGAGCCTACACCAACCACCAGCTCGATAACACCGATCTGGGTACGTTCACCGGTTTCATGGCCGATCGCGCTGCGGGCGAACGGGTTATTGTGAGTGATCAGGATACGTATCGTCAGGTTTACCCCTTCGTCGCCGATGTACTTGATCTGAAGTTGGCTTCCTTCGATCCCAACCTGACCGATCGAACCGTTGCCGCCGGACGAGCGGCCAAACCGACCGATCTGATGCAGGGGCTTGACCAGGTTTGGATCTTACCCACCGGCCCCAACCAGGATGCGCTGCATAACGTCGCCGCCAATCGTGGCGAACTATTAGCCACCTACAACTTTGGCGATGTGGGCGATGTTTCGCTTTACACCTTCCGGCCCAATCCGGTGCCGCTCATCGCCCCGGCTCGATTCACCGGCGGAATTGAACTAGTGGATCACCACACGGACGTCACCGGCGATGCCGTCACGATAACCCTTTACTGGCGTGCGCTTGATCCGCAGACCCAACGATTAACCGTCTTTACGCAACTATTAGATGGCAATGGGGAGTTGGTGGCCGGACACGATGGCATCCCTCACGACGGGACAATGCCGGTGCCAGATTGGCCGGTGGCCACCGTCCTGGCCGATACCCATCGCATTACTTTGCCGCCGGATTTGGCACCAGGTGACTATGCCTTAGTCGTCGGTCTGTACAATCGTTTCAATGAGCGGGTCAGCGCAATCGATCCCCAAGGAGCCGTTTACCCTGGTCGGGCGGTTCAGTTGGAAACGATTCAACTTCACTAATACTATTTAGTTTGCCGTAGTGGCTTTGGCGTGGTGAGTAACCAGTTTGGTTAGTTTCTGGTGGTCAGCAATATTCTCAAGAAAAGAGGCTCGCCACTCAAGATTGTTGATCTTTTCAGAGCGCCTCTGCAGCCAAGTGTGGCCGCGATCGAGCGCGTCGGCGGCTTTCTGAGGATCACCTACTTGGGAGAAGATGTGATGGGCGGAGAGATAAAGGTGGGCCGGATACTTTACGGGCCAGGCTTCGTTAGCCAGGGCAAGCTGGTTAAAAACAATCTCAATTTTTTGCTGGGCCTCGGGCAGTTTGCCCTCTTGCACCAAACAGCGAGCCAGGCCGGCTTCGGCGTCTAAGCTGCCGCGCTGATATTTGGTCTTTTTCTGAATTGCCCGCATCTGCTCAAAGGCGTTACAGGCTTTTTCATAATCTTGCAAGCCTTCCAGAGCCAGGCCAAATTCCAACCAGGTATCCACTTCCAGAACTTTGTTTTTCGAGTATTGCGCCAGTTCTAACGCTTGCCCAATATAATCACGAGCCGTGACATAATCGCTGCTCTGCAAAGCGTAGATCGCACCTAATGTTTGCAGATCGGCCGCTTCACCCTGACCATCTTCAATGATCCGATGCAGATTTCGGGCCGATTTAATGTTATCCAGGGCCAGGTCATACTGTCCCACCGCTTTATAAATGCGGGCCAGCCGGTTCAGGCATAGGGCTTCCCCCTGCGATTTACCAATCATCTGATTGAGGAGTAAGGCTTGTTTCTGGTACCACTCGGCGCGATCATAATCGCCTTTGATCAGCAGGACCTCGGCCAGATTGCTTAGATAAGTGGCCTGACCCTGCCGATCGCCCACCAATTGACTCATCGCCAGGGCCTGTTGGTAGTAGGTGCTGCACTCCGAGTAATTCCCCATAAGTTTTTGCACCGTACCTAAACTGTTGATAATTTCGGCCTCGTCCTGTTGGTTATTGGTCCGTTTGAGTTTATCAAGAATAATTCGCAGATGTTGGCGGGCCTGTTCGAAGTGGCCTTGGTGGATCGCTAACTGAGCCATTTGCAGCAAACTCTTGCTTTCAACCAGTAAGTTGCCCGACTGCTGCGCCGCAATAAGGCCGGCTTGCGCTTCACTGAGGGCCTCACTGAGATGGCTGGAAATCTGTTCGAAAGCCGAACGGCGGTTATGAATGAGCGCCTGTTTGGCCGGTTCTTTCAACGCCTGGGCTAATTTTTGCAGCGCCACCAAATCCGCCAACTGCGCCGATCGGCGGCCGAGGTTGTTGTAAATCTGCTCCCGCGCCATCAAAATCTCAAAGGATCGGTACTGAACCGAACGCTCATCGCTCAAATCATCCATGACCTCCAGAGCGCGGCTGTACCAAAACAAAGCCGTTTGATTAGCGTAGATAATACTCGCGTGAGTGGCCGCCCGAATGCTGTGCGCTAACCCTCGCTCTAGCTCACCGGCCTGTAGAAAATGGTAGGCCAGTTGATTGGCAACCTCTTTCATATGAAGCTGACGCCGCTCCAAGGCCTCCCCCGCCTCCTGGTGAAGCATGCGCCGCTTCATCGAGTTCAACTGCCGATAGATGGTCTCCTGGATTTGCGTATGGCTAAAGCGCAGCCGCTGCTCGCCAATCCCTTCCTCCAACAGTTGTCGCTCTAAAGCGGTATCTAAACAACCCAGAGCATCCTCCACCGAAAGCGTACTCATTTCGGCCAAATTCCCGAAGGTGAATTCTTCGCCCAGAATGGCGGCCTGATTGAGCAGAGTTTGGGTTTCCCGGTTGAGCCGCGCAAAACGACGCCGGATCGCGTGATCAAGATTAAGCGATAGCTGCTCCGGGTCAATGGGTACAAAATTCCACCGGCCGGCCTGCCAGTTGATAAGCTCTTCATCAGCTAACCCTTGGGCAATCTGCTCGATAAACAGCGGGTTACCCAAAGATCGGTCATAAATTGTCGCACTAATATCCACCGGAACCGACTGCGACCAAATATTTTCCAACAGCGCGGTGGTCTCAGCCTGAGTCAGTGGCTCCAAAGAGAGTCGGGTACAATTAGCCTGACTGTCCAGCTTCGTAAAGGCATCGGCCAACGATTCACTGGTTTCAATACTATCGTTCTCATATATGCCAACCAGCATCAGCGACACGTGTTCGGCGCGATGGGCCAGATATTTGAGCAGTTTCAGGCTGGCCTGATCGATCCACTGTATCTCATCAAGAACCAATAACCACGGCCGCCGGGTGGTTGCCTCGGCAATCGAGTCGGTCAGGGTGGCCAAACTTGTTCGGGTCGTTGAGTCCTCAAAGGGGGGCAACGGGACATCAGGTACGATCTGGCCGGCCTCGGGAATAAGCTGGACAAGTTCGGTCCAGACCTGGCCGGTATGGCTTTCAATTTCCTCGGCCAGCGTGTTGTTAAAATAACTTTTCACTGCACCAATGAAAGGATAGTAGGGGGGACTCCCCTCCAACTTCTGACACGTGCCCATTAGAACGGTGGTATCATCCAGACTGGCGACAAACTCGCGAATCAAGCGGGTTTTTCCCAAGCCGGCCCCACCGTTGAGCAGCACCACCTGCCCTTGCCCCTGCCGCGTCTTTGCCCATAATTCAAAAAGGATTTGCAGTTCTTTCTGGCGGCCAACCAAAGCAGGCCACTGTTCGTGGTTGTACTTTTGACGTTCTATTTCCCCACTGCCGTTCAAGGAGATACTGTTAAGAATCGAGCGAACCTGCCGGGCCGTACCGTACCGCTTATTGGGATCCTTTTCCAATAACCTCAAAATGAGATGATCCAGCATCAACGGAATTTTGGGGTTGATTTCACGCGGCGGCGCCGGTAGCTTGTTGAGCTGTTGTTCCAGCACCTCCTGATCAGAGCCTTTAAAGGGCGACTGGCCGGTGAGCATTTCATACAAGATCACCCCCAATGCGTACAGATCCGTCCGGGCATCAATGGGATGCCCCAGCACTTGCTCCGGCGCCAAATAACGAGCGGTCACCAAGGCCAACGGCACATTAATATTGACTAAGGGGCGACCGCTTTCCAGGCGGCCCAGCCCAAAATCACTAATCTTGATGCCGCCGTTGGCTAACAACACATTTTTCGGCTTTAAATCGCCATGAACCACATCGACAGCGTGAGCATATTCAAGGGCTTGGGCGATATTATCGACAATTGACAACACGGTTTCAAACGGCAGCGGCCGGCTGGGGTAATCGTCGATGAGATCGCGCAGCGTTCGCCCTTCGAGGTACTCCTCAGCCATAAAAGAGATGCCCCGATCGACATCGCAATCATATACATCGGCGATGTTGGGATGAATGAGTTCGATAATTTGCCGGGCCTGCCGCAGGAATTTTTCAATGGCTCCATCACTGAAAGAGGGTGAGAGGATTTTAATTGCTACCGGTACATTTTGCTCCATATCGGTCGCTTTGAAAACCGTCCCCAACCGACCTTCGCCAATTTTGTAATCTATCCGGTAACGATCTTTGAGCGTCTGGCCGGGCAAATTCAAGGTTTCACGCGAACGCAGCGCGTTGAGTGCGGCGTGAACGGATGGATAAATGGCGAAAAAATCCAAATAGCCGGCCAACTCAATGAGCTGCTGAACATTGGGCGACGGTTCGGCCAAGGCCATCGGAATGCCGTGCTGATCGTTGCGGAGTTTGACCAGCGCCCGTAAGCCGGCTACTTGCAGCATCTCGACCCCTGACATGTCGATGATTAAATAGGCAGGACGATCTTTATCGACCATATCAAAAAATTGGCCGCGCAATTCAATGGCCACATGTTCATCAAAAATGCCGGTGGGTTTAAGAATGGCGGCCTTGCTACCAGGCACTTGTTGGACCTGGGTCTTTTTGACCGGCGTCAGATCAAAAACCTGGCCTTCCTGGGCAATGAGAACATTAACCGGGGGCGAGGAAGGATACTGATTCTCCTGAAACTTCAATGTATCGGCTAAGATTTTCTCCAAATCTTCATCGGAGTAAGTGGGGTCGTAATGGTAGAGTAGTAAGGTTTTTACATTGGACCGTTGAGCCATCTCTACCCCAAAAAACGAGGAACTGTGTCCCCAATCTTCTTTTTCATCAGACTCTTTTTGGGTAAATTGAGAGTCGAATATCAGCAGGTCGGCATCGGCAAAAAAATTGAGGTAAGGCCGCAAATCCGTCCCTTCCGGGTAAGACGCATCGCTGGCATAGACAAAGGCTTTCTCACCTTTCTCAAAGCGAAAACTGTACGAATCGCCGGGGTGGAAGTTGCGGATGTTACGAACGCGCACATCGTCAATTTCACACACCTCACCCGGTTTGATCCGGTTAAATTTTATGGTAGCCGCCATGTAATCAAGCGGAACCGGAAAGCTGATTTTTTCTTGCTGGCGTCTTAATGCCGTTTCGATATCATGGATGCTATAAATGTGGATTTGGTTGCCCGGGACAAAGGCGGGTCGAAAAAAGGGAAACCCCTGAATGTGGTCCCAGTGGGGATGACTAAAAAAAAGGTGAATGGTCCCCTGGCCCTTTCCCCAAGGGCCTTGCATCAGTTCCAAACCTAAGGAGCGAATACCCGAACCGGCGTCGATGATGAACAGCGTATCGTCTTCTCGTACTTCGATGCAGGGCGTATTACTGCCGGCGGTGCTGCCGGCTAAGGGCGACAGGTCGTTCAGATAATCTTCAACGACCTTACGCCGTTTGAGCTGACGCTTTTGCCTGGCCTCATCTGACTCAGTGCCGGCGCCGGCAAATTCCGATTGCGCTAAAATAGCTGAGAGAAGTTTCTCCCGTAACTGCTCTTGCTCTATTTCAGCCATACTAAGAAACGCCGCAATGATCTTCTCTCGAACAGTCTGCGGCGCTAGAGGAGCGGGAATCGATCCGCGCGCTCCCCAAATTTTCATCTTCATTCACATACTCCCGAAACTGACGCTGATAAGCAGTTCCTGACCTGCCCAATTATCCCCACCATTATAACGATTTTTCGACGGAAAAGCTATAGAACTTTTGGCAAGAAGTAAAATTTTAAAAATTCAAGCCCCATTCCATCACAACCCAATGGATTTAAGCGAATTATTATTAAAGTTAGGCCTCAGCATTGTAGATGGCTGAATCTTATGCTATACTCCTTGTGATGAGGGAGTAAGGAGGCTATGGAAAAAACAAGACCCCCCAAAATTACACTATCAGAAACCACCCGAAAAGTTGCAAAAGCCTTAGGTGAATCCGAGTCCACGCCGTTAAATACCATTGAGCGCCTAGTCAAAGTTGTTGGCGACGAACGCGTGCTGGAGTTGTTGGCGGAAACGGTCAAATTAGAAAATGACGGCGGCCTCAAAACAAACGACGGCGCCCGGCAACGAACTCGAGGTGGGGTGTTTTTTAAAGTTGCCAAAAACAAGCTATCTGCCCAGGAGCGTTGGCGGGTTTTTACCCATAAAACCCCCAAGAAATCAAAGGAAGACAAAAACGTTAAACCAATTAATTGGGCCGAATTAAAACCGTTGCTCGGCCAACTATTAGCTGCCGTGAAAGGAGAGGCGGATACGGTGAAAATGACCTTAATCGGCAAACCTGGCCGAATTATCGAGAAAGAAAAAGTTGTTCTCACCAGTTTGCAAAGCGCAAAGTCTCCCAGTTTACCCAAGGGGCTGCCTCGCCCCCCGAGCGAACCGACCACCTATTTGGTGTTTATTGCCAAAAAGCAGTGGAGTAAAGTTAAAGAATCAATCGCAAACTTCCCGGAAGACAAACTCATCATCGAAGGATTTCCGGTTTATGATCGCCGTATTGGCCAGAATGGCGCGATGTGCGTTTACGCCCAAAACGTGACCACTAAGCTCATCCAACAGGCCAAGCGCGAGGCCAACCAAAGCCAGAACAACGAAGAAGAGTAATTCTGCCCCTTTTTCACTTAACCGGACTAACTACCAATAATCGACCCCAAACAGAAAGGTAAGAAATGAACTATCGACATTTGGGCACAGCCGGCCTACAAGTTAGTACTGTCGCGTTGGGTGGCTGGATCAATTATGGCGAAGGCAAAGTTGCCGACGACGAGGCTCGCCGGGTGGTGGAACGAGCCTACGAACTCGGCATCAACTTTTACGATCTGGCCGATATCTACGGTAACGGCGAAGCCGAAAAACAGATGGGGCAATTGCTCAAGTCATATCCCCGCCACACGTTGGTTATTTCGACCAAAGTGTTTTGGCCGATGAGCGACGACATCAACGATCGTGGGTTGTCGCGCAAGCACATTATGGAAAGCATCGACCGCAGCCTGCAAAATCTGGGCACCGATTACGTCGACATTTACTTTTGCCACCGGCCCGATCCCGAAACCCCCATATTGGAAACCGCGCGGGCTATGCACACGCTAATCGAGCAGGGCAAAGTGCTCTACTGGGGGACATCCGAGTGGCCAGCCAGCCAAATTGCGGAGGCCGTGGCGCTATGCGAGCGGTATTTGCTGCACCCGCCGCAAGTTGAGCAACCCCAATATTCGATGGTTTATCGCGACCGGGTAGAAAACCAAATTTTGCCCGTAACTAAGCCGCGTGGGATTGGCCTCGTTCCCTTCTCACCGTTGGCGATGGGCCTTCTAACCGGCAAATACGACAACGGCATTCCTGATGATTCCCGTTTTTACCGCGAACCGTGGGCCAAAGAGCGTTACATTAACGATGCCAACGTTGAACGGGTGCGCCGCTTGAAACCGATTGCCGATGAACTGGGCATCACCCGCGCTCAATTGGCCTTGGCTTGGCTGCTGCGCGATCCGGGTGTGAGTAGCGTCATCACCGGCGCCACCCGCGTCTCTCAGGTTGAAGACAATGTGGGCGGCAGCGAAGTTGAGTTATCAACAGATATACTCAAACAAATCGAACAGGCGCTTTCGTTAGCTTAACCCCAAAATGCATTTCATAGAAAGGCGTGAAAAAGGTGTTTTTCACGCCTTTTTTAGTTCAACCGCTCACCTTTAGTTAGGTGTAATCGTTTGCGAAAATCGTTCCGCGCCCGCTCGATCGATGATGTTAAAGGTCAAAGCGCCATCCTCGGCCACCGAAATCTGCCCAAAGTTAAATAAATCACCTTGGAATTCCCCTTCGGCGTAAAGGACGGTCGGGTTAAGGGTTGGGTCCAGATCAGGGGCAGGGGGTAAGACAATCGCACTCAAGGGGCTGGAGGCAAATTCGTAGAAGTTGGGTTCGCCGTCACGGTCGGGATCGTAGCTAATAGCAAAAGGCCAGTGAGTGTCGCCGGTCAGGAAAACCACATTTTCGATGTCCTGACTCTCAATGAAAAAGAGCAGCGCCAGCAACTCTGTTTCGTAACCGGACTTGTCCGTAAAGTTGGCCCAACTGTCGCGTCCCTCGACTTGGGGTTGGGGAAAACCGGTCGGATAAGACAAAGGCACACTGCTGACCACAAACTTCCAAGTCGCCTCCGACTCGGCCAACCCCTGCTGTAACCAGGCAAACTGTTCGGCGCCCAGCATCGTCTTTGGCTCGAACGTGACCGGGCTGGGATCCCAATTAACAATGGGATCGCGATAGGATCGTGTATCCAGGATAAAGAAATCGGCTTGGGCGCCGTAAGAAAATTGACGATACAGGCGGTAGGTATCGGTGGCTATGTCAGTCTGCTGCACCGGCCAATATTCGAAAAACGCTTGCCGACCATCGGCCAGACGTTGGGGGTTTTGGAGCGCCAGTTCCGGGCCGCTGTAGTTATCACGCATCTCATGATCATCCCAGCCGACATAAACCGGCGTTTGGGCCAGAAATCCGGCATACGCCTCATCCTCCAGGTGATATTTGTAGCGGGATCGGAATTGTTCCAGGTTTTGGGCCGGTTCTTCTGCGCCGGGGACATTAGCCGGAACCGGGCATGCCCCGCTGGAGTAGATCGTATCGCCGGTCAAGAGGAAAAAATCCGGTTCTTGGGCGGCCATGACCTCAAAAATATCCCAGCCGGTTTCAGGGTCGCGGCAGTACCCCTGACCGCCCAGGCAAGCGCCAAAAACAAAATCAAACGGCGCGGCCTCATCCGGAGCCGGAGCCGTGGTAAATTGGCCTTCAACTGCTTCGCCATCATCGAGACTGACCCGATAAAAATAGGTCTGAGCCGGCTCTAAATCTTCAACCAGCGCTTCGCCGGTAAAATCGTTTTCCAGCCCAACCTCGCTTGTCACCGAAACGGCATCGGCAAAATCGTCGGTCTCTGAAACCTCAAACGTAAGCGTCCCACTAATATTGCCTCTGGCCCACAATACAACCGAACTATCCGTAACCTCGCCGCTGATGGGACCGTGGGTGATTTGAGGGGTGTCTTCTTGGGCTTGAGATCGACCGGCGAGAATAAACAGCGCCGGCGCACCCACTAAAATGACAAGACCAACAAAAATAAAGAGCCTTTTAGACATAATTTCCTCCTCCTTAATGTCGATGTGATTGGGTATCACAATCATAGCACATATTGTTAAGAAATAGGAGTAGGCATAAGTTGATCGAGAGGTAACAGAGGTACGCTTTAGATTGGCTCAACAGTGATGCTGGTTTGCAGCCGATGCGATCCCCTGGCCGGAACCGTCACCACATCATCAGCCGCATTGGTCGTCTCAACGCAGACCATACCGTGATATTCCTCATCGCCAAAGTCGGTCATCCGCTGCGACTTTTCGATCCAGGGATTCCAAACTACGGTGGTTTGACTGCCCTGCTTGGCAACCCGGATACGACGCTGCCAACTCGAATCGACGATCAGACAGTCGGCGGTGGTGTCGAGATAAATGTGGTCGGTTTCGGCGGTGATGGTAATGGGACCTTGCTGCATTTTGCGGCCATCGTGATCGACTTTGTCCAGGTAGGCGACATTTTCCAATCCGCGAATGGTTACGTTAGCGATGTCGCTCACGCCAAAGTAGGTGTGCAGCGCGTCGGTGCAAACAAAGGGGCCGTCGCCAGGATTATAGATGTTCAAATCCACTTGTAGGGCCGGCCCCACCGTAACCACCAGTTCAAGTCGAAAGGGGTGGGGCCAAAGGGCTTGGGTTTCGGCGGAGTCGTGCAGTTCCAACCGCAATTGAGTCGAACCGTCAGCCAAAGCCTCGCTGCCCGCAACCGCCCAGAGCGTTGTCCGAGCGAAACCGTGGCTGGGTTTGGTCGGATCGCTGGGGTGCGCGGCAAACCAGGGCCAACAGATAGGAATGCCGCCCCGGATGGCCTTGCCGATCTTGAACTGGCTGTGCTCGCTCAGCCACAACACCGGCCGCTGACCATGCGGTTGAAACGAGAGAACGTGCGCTCCATGCAAGGCGATGACGGCTTGAGCGTAACTGTTACTTATTTCAGCCACAGTCAGGTCGCCCACGCCTGAGGTAAATACAAGCTGCTGATCGATGCCAAATTGGGTGTTGAGTGTCGCCAGATCGGTCACAGGGATTCTTTTCTCCTTTCACATCAAACCGGGGCATCTAAGCTTTGCTTTGATCAACTTGACAAAGCAAGCTTTGTCGCTCCGGCATATTTCAGTCATATCTAAAAACAGTGTAAACTGAACGAAGCGTTACGCAAATTCGGCCTCGATCAGTAATAGGCCGGGCGGCCTGATTAGGTAGGCTACACCAAGGCCAATCTTCGTCGGATCGGGTTGAACTGATAAGTCATACAAGGCTCTCGCCCGAAGAGTTCGTAGCCCGCTTGAAGGGCATACCGAGAGGAAAGTGACATGCGTTCGTACGTGAACGTGATTGACAGACACCTACGCCAGCACATCGTCCGGAAAGCGACACCCTACTGTAAATTGAGCCATCACCTAAGTTGCATAACCTTTGTTTCGACACCCATAGGATTTGGTGCTACCGTCAGTTTCCACAAATTTGACACAAATCTGGTAATTTGCTACAGTCGCAGAGAGTTCGTTTTCCACTGATAAGGTCAGTATCCATTACCGAGGCTAATATGACAAACATTGCCATTAAACCCATCATTGAGGTTTTTCCCCACCTTGATCAATTATCAAATATAAAAATCCAAGAAGAGCAAAATTACCGAAATCCCAACTCACCCTTAGGGATGATAACCCAAGAACCCCTCCTAAACGAACTGGTGACCCAACTCCAACAACTACGCATCCGCCTTTTGGATACCCCCGACGCTTTTCACCAGATTTGTTTTTCCAAGTCGGAGTTGGACAAAGTTAGAAGCGATTTTGCCAAAATGATTTTACGCGGCGAAAAAGGACTGCACCAGTTGTCCCATCTCATTTGCAATAGTTTTGTCAATTCGTACCAACTGCGCAGTGTGATATTTGGGGAGGTTGACAAATCCAAGGGCCGATTTACGCTGACGCTCGATATCACCCCCGATGAGCTTTATTCAACCCCGGATATTGACCTGGGAACGCGCCAACTGAACCGGCTGCTATTCAATGTCGGTTCGCCGGAAAAAGAAGTGTGGAGCGGAGCCAGCCTGGTGGCCAACACGATCGACTATTTACCTACGGAACCGAATGAGTATAAGATTCATCGCATCATCAGTCGGATCAAGGCAGAGGAAGAGATATGGAACAAAGTGGTCGATGAGATATTTGACCTGGACAGCATTGTCGTTCGCGACAAAAAGCTGCGTCATTTCAGCCGTTTTGTCAAAGACATTTTCGGGGTTAAAATTGTGGTCGGCGAGGATGAAGATGTCTACCGAGTTCAACACGCCTTGTCAGGACTGCGCTGGTCAGACGAAACGCTAAAAGCGGTGGGCGCCCTGCCCGATCCATCAACCCGAACACTTGAATTTGTCGAGGTTAAAGATTACCTGGGCCGTCAGCGCAAACAGAGCGGCTGGGAAGCGGTTAAATCGGTGGTTCGTTGGGGCGACAAAACCTTCGAGATCCAAGTCCAGCCGCTGCGTAACTTCTTACGCGAGCGCGAACTGCTAACGCGAGAAAGCCACACCAGTTTCAAAGCCAAGCGTGAACGGGTCCGAGAGCAGGTCGCCCAACAAATACCGCTCTTTCACTTTTACCGTGAACTCCTACGCTGGCTGTTTCTATCTCCCGATACTCCACCGCCGCAGTATCACCAGATTCACCTACAACTTGTCGATTAGCGATGCACCCATTGGCCGAGCAAATTATCGCCGAATTAAAGGTATTGGCCGATCCCGAAATCGCCGAGGGTATGCGCGCCTATATGAAAAGCAACCAGCCTTTCTACGGGGTCAAAGCCGGACCGCGCCGCAGCTCCTTCAAAACGATTGCCAAGCAGTTCAAAATGATCTCGCAGGTAGAATACGAACAGATTATCTTTGAGCTATGGGCCGGCGCGTATCGCGAGGAGATGTATCAGGCTCTGGAAGTGGCCGAACATTACAAAAAATACCGCACCCTTGCATCGTGGCCCATCTATGATCGACTAGTGCGCACGGCCCCCCACTGGGATACGCTCGATTGGATTGCCGGTAAAATCGTCAGCTCGCTGGTTTTGCAGCACCGCGAGTTGGAAGCGAACCTGATCGCCTGGTCCCAAGCCGACAATTTCTGGGTGCGACGCGCCTCGCTGCTGGCCCATCTGCGCCACAAAGAACAGACCAACACCCAACTGCTGGCCGATACCATTCTGGCGCTGTGCCACGAGTCGGAGTTTTTTATTCGGAAGGCTATCGGCTGGGTGCTGCGTGATTATTCCTATACCGACCCGGCCTGGGTCTCGAACTTTGTCGCTCAATACGATGATCGACTCTCCGGGCTGAGTAAACGAGAAGCGTTGAAACAAATTAATCGAAACAAGGAATCAGGAGCCGGGCGTAAGTCGTAATAAACTTTTTCTCGTAACCAAACTGAGTTTGAACACGAGAAAACGATAAGGCCCCTCTACTTCCGACTTCCTACTCCTACCAGGAATATCTAATGCAAAAACCATTCACGTACGCAATTGTGCCACCGGCAAACAATCATGAAAAGCCGGCCTACTGGTTCGCTTTTACCAACAACGAACTGCTTCTGTACGAAAAAGGAACAGACGTCGTTCCCCACCGGCTTGATTTTAATGAGGTAGGGCTAGGATTTATCCGACAGCATTACCTGGGCGACTATGACGGCAACCCCTGCTATGCGGTCGATCTAGCCGAGCCGGTGACGCTCCCGTCGGGGATGGCGCTTAAAAATCTACGCGCGGCTTATCCTCGTTTGGGCGAGGATTTCTTTACATTGGCCGGACGCGCCGTGCAAATTATCGATTGGGATCATACGCACCAATTCTGTGGCCGCTGCGGCGCTAAAACTATCGATGCTGAAGAGGAGCGGGCTAAACGCTGTCCGGCCTGCGGGCTGTCGAACTATCCGCGCCTGTCGCCGTCGATCATCGTGCGCATCAACCGTGGCGCGGAAATATTGATGGCTCGCGCCTTTCGCTTTCCACCGGGGATGTACAGCGTGCTGGCCGGCTTCGTCGAGCCGGGCGAAACGCTGGAGCAGGCCGTCGAGCGGGAAGTGTGGGAAGAGGTGCGTATTCGGGTCAAGAATATTTGCTATTTTGGCAGCCAGCCGTGGCCCTTTCCCAACTCGCTCATGCTGGGGTTCACGGCGGAATACGCCGGCGGTGAAATCGAGATCGATCAGGTCGAGATCGAAGACGCCGGCTGGTATTCGGCCGCCAATCTCCCCCAATTGCCCCCCAAATTAAGCATCGCCCGGCGCTTGATAGACGATTTTAGACGCTAACGCTAATAAAATACCCCTCAAAAAAACGGTCGGCGCAATCCGAATATAGATTGCGCCGACCGTTTTTTTGGTTAAATTTATATCGCTTTAATGTCCGAAGGACTGCCTGTCTACTTCAACCTAAACTCGGCATTGATTGGGATGCCGAAATACAGAGCTTTAATGCCCCGAAGGACTGCCTGTCTACTTCAACGCGATTCAGAATGAGTTAATGGCAGCATAGGAGCGTGCTTTAATGCCCCGAAGGACTGCCTGTCTACTTCAACAATGTACAGGATGCGATCCGAGACGCGCCTGACTGTGCTTTAATGCCCCGAAGGACTGCCTGTCTACTTCAACTAGAGACGGCATAGCCGATCTATTCACGGCGGCCTTGCTTTAATGCCCCGAAGGACTGCCTGTCTACTTCAACAGCCCAATGCGAAAAGCAAAATCTTTAGTCATAGCTGCTTTAATGCCCCGAAGGACTGCCTGTCTACTTCAACTTAGCTGCTTCGGCGGCCTGGTAGTAGAAAAATTTGCTTTAATGCCCCGAAGGACTGCCTGTCTACTTCAACGCCTCAAGCCCTGGGGCGTTGACGCGACCGCCGGCCCTATATCTAGGGCTTTTTTACCGGTACGGATCGAGCACCGCAGCGCACATAAATTTACCCGAGTCGCTCGCAGTTTCATACCACACCACAATGTCTCTGTCTCCCTACTCCCGTGTCTCTTACTTAGGTTACCTCTTTAATAATCCCCGCTCGATACGCCTCCAGTAACATTTGCAGCTCTTCAATTTCGCACTCAATATTTTTGCCTTTATCCGCATCTTTGATACGCAGCCGGCGTTGATTGCGCTCCAAAATAATGGTCTCCGACCGGATATCTAGCTCCTCCTCGATAGCCTTTTGGCTCGATTCAAACGGATCGTGCGAGGCCAGCAGCAAGCCAAACGAGTTATAAACCAGCGTATAGCCGGCGATACCGGTCTGCTTTTGGTAGGCTTTCGAAAAACCGCCGTCGATAACAATCAGTTTGCCGCCGGCCTTAATCGGACTTTCGCCTTTTTTAACCTTAACCGGCACATGACCGTTGAGAATATGGGCCGTCTTGGGATCAAGACCAAACTCCGCCAGTATTCGGTCGGCGGTTTCCTCCTGGTCACGATAGATATAGTAGGCGTTCTTGGTTTCGGTATGGGTCGAGGCGTCATCGATAAAATAGCGCTCGAAGGTTGACATCTTGTCCTTGCCAAAAATGGGCGACTTGGCGCCGCTCCATAGATAGAGCATCATATCGAGGCCATCCTGTTTTTGCGGCGTCCCCTCAGTTGAAAAGTACGCCTGGCGGGCCAATCGTTCCGCTTCATCCATAAACGCTTTAGTTCTATAAGCTTTGCCGCCCAAATTGATGGTTGAAAATGTACCATCCTCATCCATGACAATACAACCGTGGTAGAGCAGGTTGTTATTAAACACCAGATACATACTGCCCTTGGAATACAAAAACCGGACGTGTTCTTGTAGTCGCTCGCTGTTGATAAAAGAGAGCTTCAACCTTTCGACCACATCCTTTTCCCCTTCACTAAGTTCGTAGGGATTATTCGGATCGACGGTTGGGAAAGCGGTGTCATTGAGTTTATATTTCTGATCCTTAAGACAGACCGTGCCCTCGTCATAATCAATCTTGTCCAACAGTAAGCGATCTTGCATCTCAAACTCCGGCTGGCGCATAATCAATTGGCCTTCGAGCTTGAGTTGAATGATGGTAATCGCCTTATGCATTTTGGACATTAGGCTAATCTCATACTCGGTGTACTCCTTTTCCATCGAGTATTTGGGCCTGAAATTGAGACAGGGATCATCGGCATACGTGTTCAAGGCAAAGGTCACCAGCGGCAGCATACTGATGGCGTAGCCGTCCTCTAAAGTAGTCATATTGGAATAGCGCAGGCCAATCCGGATAACGTTAGTGATACAGGCTTCGCTACCCGCCGCCGCCCCCATCCAGACGATATCGTGATTGCCCCACTGGATATCGACCGAATGGTATTCCATCAGCGTGTCCATAATAATGTGCGCCCCCGGCCCCCGATCGTAAATATCACCGATGACATGCAGGTGATCGATAGCCAGCCGCTGGATCAAATGCGACAGGGCCACAATAAACGGTCTGGCCCGTTGGGTCGAGATAATGGTGTTGATGATACTCCGATAATAATCGTGCTTGTTTTCCAGGCTCTCCTGCTCGTGCAGCAGCTCCTCGATGACATAGGCAAAATCCTGGGGCAGCGCCTTACGCACCTTCGAGCGGGTGTACTTCGAGGAGACCACCCGACACACTTTGATCAAGCGAAAGAGCGTAATGCGATACCACTCGTCGGCATCCTCCACCGTTTTCAAAATAAGCGACAGTTTTCGTTCCGGATAGTAAATCAGGGTGGCCAACGTGCGCTTTTCTTTATCGGTCATTGTATCGGAGAAAATCTGGTCGATTTTGCGCTTGATCGAACCAGAGCCGTTTTTCAGCACGTGGATGAACGCCTCGTACTCGCCATGGACATCCGAAACAAAATGCTCGGTGCCTTTAGGCAGATTAAGAATGGCGTTGAGGTTGATAATTTCCGTCGAAGCGGCTTGAACAGTCGGGTACTGCCGGGCCAACAGTCTCAGATAGCGCAGCTCTTTTTCGTTTATCTCCATTGATTTTTCCTTATATTAGTTTGATGGTTGGTCAGAGGAAAGGCTAGGGTTTATTGCCCTTAGTATAACTCAAAGCGCGGACAAAAAAAAGGCAATGTTCTATGACCAAAGGTCATAAATTACTTTCATTCTGTAAAAACCAATTGTTCAATATTTCTTTTTGGGCGACTCAAAGCCAGGTCATGGGTAGTCTGCAAATTAATCCAAAATTCTGGCGTGGTACCAAACGCTTGAGCAAAGAGCCAGGCCATCTCCGGTGTTACACCGCGTTTACCATGCAGAATTTCGCTGATGCGCTGGACCGGCACATCAATATGTTTAGCAAACGCTACCTGGGTCAGACCATAGGGTTTTAGAAACTCCTCCAATAAAACTTCACCAGGATGTGTCGGGATACGGTTTTCCGGAATCATGGTAGAACTCCTATCTAATATGTTTAGTGATAATCCACTAACGCAACATCTACAACGCCATTATCTACCGAGCGGAAGATAATACGCCACTGTTGATTGACTCGAATGCTGTAAAATCCTTCCAAATCCCCTTTTAAAGCTTCAAGACGATTACTCGGTGGCGAACGCAGATCAATTATTCGATGAGCGGCATTTAGGATATCGAGTTTCAGCAAAGCTCGTTTGGCAACATCTGAAGGGAAACGACGTACTCGATTAGTACTACGACTATGATACAAATCGGCAGTAGCGGGATCACTGAAAGAAATAATCATTTATGAAAGTGTACAATTTTCATAGTTGCCGTGCAAATGATTGATAGGTTTTTCACACCTAAAACATCCCCCTACTTTACACGAACAAACCAAGCTGTATTATAATACCTGTTCGTTATAAAAGTATGATAGCATTAAGCTATCAGCCGTCAGCTTAATGACTAAAGATACTGTTGTAACCAACCCATTCATCAAAACGAGAAAAAAGCTGATACCTGAACGCTGACGGCTGACAGATCAAAAACATTCTATGCCCAAACTGGATCATTTCATCCAACACTATCAAACGGCCATCCTGCTGGCCCTGGCCGTACTTTTCCTGACGATGCGGCTGCCGCAGTTGACCCTGCTGCCGCCCTACGTCGATGAGGGGCTGCACATTAGCCGGGCGTTCAACGTGCTCGACGAAGGCCAGCCGTTTGTTTACACCGAGGGCGGCAAGTATCTACAAATCTGGCTGATCACCCCGATGGTCGCTCTCGGCAGCGACCCGCTGTGGAACGCGCGGGTGGTGTCGGTGCTGTTGGGGTTGGTCTCGGCGGTAGGCTGCTATTTCTTGGGCAAAGCCTTGTTCGATCGACCATCGGTCGGGCTGGCCGCCGCGCTGTTCTATGGCATAATTCCCTACGCCTTCTTCCTGGATCGACTGGCGCTCAACGATAGCATGCTCGGCACACTGGCGATTGGCATCGCCCTTCTGAGTCTCAGGTTAATCAAGCGCCAAACATTGGCAGCGGGGTTGCTTTTGGGCTTGATGTTGGGCTTGACCGGCTTGACGAAACTCAATGGATTAATTTTGTGGGTTATTCCGCCGCTAGCGATCCTCTTTTGCGGCGACGATTCCTTCCGCCGGTTGGTTTCGAACGACTCCCTGGTTAAGTGGGGCCGACTAATCATCGTAGCTTATGGTTTAGGCGTCCTGTTGATCATTCCCATCTTCTTCGCCCCCACCGCCCATCTCGATGGCCCGGCCAGCAAAACCTGGCTGCTCGACGCCGCGCCGTTAGGCTCGTTTGCCGAAATGGTGACCGGCAACCTTCAGCGGGTTTGGGCCTATTACACCATCTACCTGACCTGGCCCATTTTGATAATGGCCCTACTCGGCACAACTCTAACCCTCGTGCGCCGCCATCGGGGCGGGTTACTGCTCCTCAGCGCCATTTTGATCTACAACGTCGTCTTTATCATCATCACCGTCTATCTCCAATCCCGCTACCTATTCGCCGTCGTCCCCTTCGCCCTCATCCTGGCCGGCTACGGCTTCGTGATGTTAATCGATGGACTGGCAACCCTTTTTCAACGCACTACGCACTACGCACTACGCACTACGCACTATGTTTCCCTCTATCTCCTCTTACTTATTCTTTGCTCCCTACCCGCCCTCACCTTCAACCTACGCCTCCTCACCAACCCCACCCAAGCGCCCTTCGAAGCCTACGATCGCTGGTTTTTTCTCGACGGGTGGACTTCGGGCTACGGATTGAACGAACTGGCGGCCTATCTGCGTGAGCAAGCCGATCAACACGGCTCGATTGTGGTCGTGCGCAACGATGCCTCCGGCTTGACGCGAGAAGGACTTAATATTAAGCTAGCGAACATGTCGGACACCATTGATCTTGAAACGATTGACCTACGAGCCGAGTCGGCCCATCGTCTGACCGATTTACTGGAGTCGGCCGATGGGCCGGTTTACGTGGTGTTGAGCCTGCCGCTGGCCCCCGGTGCGGTTCCGTTCAACGTTGATTTTGATAATACGCCCTACTGCCACTCGGCGGCGACCTTCTACAAGCCCGATCAATACAACTACATCGGCGTCTATCGCTGCGGCATCGCCGATTTGGTGGATGACAGTCATGGTTAACCCACGCCGCTGGTCGCCGGCCGTCATTATTTTGGCGCTGCTCATCGTCGGGTATGTCGCATTCTTCTCGGCCCAACTCTTCGTTCATTACTATTCATTCGGCTCGCGGGCGTTCGATCTGGGCCACTTCGATCAGGCCATTTGGCACACCATCCACGGACACCCTTTCGCCCAAACCAACCGCCCCGGCGCGATCAACCGCCTCAGTATCCACGTCGAACCGATTTTACTGCCGGTCTCGCTGCTCTACCTGATCTACGAAGGCCCCGAAATTCTGTTCATTTTCCAGAGCATCGTCATCGCTCTGGGCGCGGTACCCGTCTTTGCCCTGGCCCGCTATAAACTACACAGCGACGGCCTGGCGCTCGTTTTCGCCATCGCCTACTTAATGCTGCCGGCCATGCAGGGCGCAGCCCTACTCGATTTCCATCCCGGTGCGCTAGCTCCCACCTTTCTGCTGGCAGCCTTCTACTTTATGGAGGTGCGTCGCCCCGGTTGGTTTGCGCTTTTCGCCGTGCTGGCCGGCATGTGCAAAGAAGATATGGGTCTGCTGGTCTTTATGATCGGGCTGTACGCGGTAATCATCAACCGGCAGTATCGTCTGGGTATCACCACGATGGTGGTGTCGATGATCTGGACCTTCCTGGCTGTATTCGTCATCCCCAAAACCTTCGCCTTGTCCGAAAATATTCATTGGGATCGCTACGGCCATCTCGGCGACGGCGCAGCCAACATCGTACTCAACTTTGTACTGCACCCTCAGATTGTGCTGGCTCATCTACAAGAAATTAACGTCATCCGCTATTTTCGCCTACTGCTAACACCAACCGCCTTTCTGGCCCTGCTCAACCCGATCACGCTACTGCTGGCCGCACCTTCGCTCGGCGTCAACCTGCTCAGCAGTTTTGAGCCGATGCAGGAAATCAACAGCCTGGTCTACGCCGCCCCTATCATCCCGGCCCTGTTCATCAGCAGCATCTACGGCGCGGCCAATTTTCATAAAATCATCAATTGGATAGTGGGGAGATTAGGAGATGGGGAGATAGGGAGATTACGCACTACGTCCCACATCCCCCATCCCATCTCGCCCCGCACACTCAATTTCATCCTCGGCCTGCTCATCTTAACGGCCACCTTTTTCTACCACATCCAATATGGCTACTTTCCCGGCGGCGGCCAATATCGCGGCTGGCCCGAAATCACCGCGCACGACCGGCTGGCCTACGATATTTTCGACGAGATTCCGCCCGATGCCTCGCTGTCGGCCCACGATCGCCTCAACCCGCACGTCACCGACCGGGCAGTGGTTTACCTGTTCGACGAAGTCAAAGACGCCGATTACATCGTTCTGGACATTACCGAAGACTCCTGGCCGCTGCACCCCATCGCCCTGCGCGACCGGGTCAAAGATTTCCTGGCCGGCGATTTCGGCGTGGTCGATGGTCGCGACGGTTATCTGCTGCTGGCAAAAAACCAACCTGACCTACCCAAAACCATACCCGATACCTTCTACGATTTCACCCGCGTCCCTGATCCCACCACCTTTGTCCCGACCCACACCGCCCAGGCCACGTTCGATGACAAACTGCAACTGATCGGCTACGATCTAACGCTGGAGGCGCACCAACTCGCGCTGCCGGTGATCACGCTCTACTGGCGGGCCCTTGAACCGCTGGAGGAAGATTACCACCTGTGGCCCTTCCTCATCGACCGCGATGGCCACATCATCGACGACACCTCCCAAAAACCGCTGGTCACCACCATCTGGTATCCCCCCTCCGACTGGTCAACTGACGAAATTATCATGACCAAAACCCTGCCAACCGACCTGGCCCCCGCCATCGGCGATGAATTTACACTGGCAGTCGGCGTCACTCACGGCGATTGGCAGGACCCGGCCCAACGGCTGCCGGTTACCGGCGCAGACGATAATTTGTATCGTTACGACAACAACACCTGGGTCCGCTTAGGCACCTTCCAACGCACCGGCCGCAAAACCTACGATCTGATCACGCCGCCATCATCACCGCAACCGGAACAGCGCCGTCAGGCCGAATTTTGGCATCTGCTCACCCTGCACGGCCTCGATCTGCCCACCGATCCCGTCCGGCCCGGTCGCGACTTACCGATTACGTTTTATTGGCAAAGCAGCGCGCCGATCACAGTCGATCTGCACACCTTCGCCCAACTCATCGACGATCAAGGGCAAGTCGTCGCCCAACTCGACTGGACGCCGCAGGATGCCCTCGGCTACCTGCCGACGACAGCCTGGCAGCCCGAACGGCCGGTCGTCGATCATCAAACCCTCCACCTCCCCGCCGATCTACCCGACGGCCAATACCGGCTCATCGTCGGCTGGTACTACCCCGTCACCGGCGAACGCCTCCCATTGACCATCAGCGACACCCCCGGCGAAGGCGCCGGCGGCGACGCCCTACAAGTGGGCGTGATTACGGTGCGGTAGCCAATAAGGACAAGTCAGAGACTTGTCCTTGTCACCGATTATCCCAACCCGAACAAATCGCTGATTTGTTCTACGGAATTTGTTGTCTGGTGTGGTATAATCACCAGAAATGCAAGTAAGAGGAGACCCCATTATGGATACAATTTCTTCTCCCTTGCCCCAGCCTACGCAAAATATTACGCTTTTATCAAACTTGAAGCTACAATTACAACACTATTACTGATTTGTTGCTAAAACTTTGATACATTTTAATTGATAGAAATTTCGAAATGACGATAACTGATAAATCCCCCATTGTTCAAGTTAGTGTAGACGATATACAACATGATTTGCTGACCTATCTACAACTTGTCGAAGACGGCCGGACCCTCGTCATCATCAAAACGGGTAAACCCATTGCAGAAATCAAACCTGTCTTTTCAAACCCAAAGGGATTACGTCCTTTTGGGTTGTGTGCCGGAGAGTTCACTGTTCCTGATGACTTTGATGCCCCTTTACCGGAGATGATTTAATTCAGGCTTATTCTGTTTCCCTTTGGTCATAACGATACACCAATAACACTGACGTCAGACAATCGGATTTTTCAGCCGGCCCCTTTAAGTCGAATTGCGTCCCTCAACCGAACAAAGATACGTGGATTTTCCGCACAACCGACGCAGCTAAACTCCGCACCAAAGCCCATTTCATTGAGCGCAGTTCCATAGTCCAGCGATGAATCGCCGGTGCGGACAAAGGGAAAGAGGATTTTGGCGGTAGAAATGGTTCGGCGATTGGTACGAACGGCTCGGCGACGGTACAAATCGTTCGGCGGTTGGTACGAACCGTTCGGCGACGGTACGAACGACTCGGCGGCGGTACGAACCGTTCGGCAACGGTACGAACCGTTCGGCGGGTGGTACGGACGGCTCGGCGGCGGTAGGAACCGTTCGGCGGTGGTAGGAGTCGTTCGGCGGTCGGTACGGACGGCTCGGCGGCGGTAGGAACCGTTCGGCGGTGGTAGGAGTCGTTCGGCGGGTGGTAGGAGTCGTTCGGCGGGTGGTAGGAACCATTTTTCAATGGTAGGCATCGCTTTTCGAATGGAAAAAACCATTTTTTGGACGGCAATAGTGACGAATTCTCCTGTCATTTCGACGCCGGAGGTGTCGAACCCCCTACGACGTCCGGTTGCAAACAATATTACGGAGGGTTTCTCGCTCCTATAGCCTGCCCTGAGCGTAGTCGAATGGGTCGCTCGAAATCACATGAGGAGTGCAGCTTTCTAAAAAAACATTATGAAACAGTCGATTGTTCACATCGCCTTGGTCGTCAAAGATTACGACGAGGCCATCGCTTTTTATACCCAAAAACTCAACTTCGAGCTAATCGAGGATACCTACCAACCCGAACAAGATAAACGGTGGGTTGTAGTTGCGCCGCCCGGCTCCAAGGGAACGACTCTGCTCTTAGCCCGAGCCTCAAAACCGGAACAAGAACCGTTTATTGGCAATAAAACTGGCTGACGAGTCTTCCTCTTTCTCAACACCGACTATTTTTGGCT
Source organism: Anaerolineales bacterium (assembly GCA_020634855.1). Classification (GTDB taxonomy): domain Bacteria; phylum Chloroflexota; class Anaerolineae; order 4572-78; family J111; genus JAGRBY01. Next base: position 585,945 of record JACKAU010000005.1, on the reverse strand, counting down.
CGATTACAACGCCATGGTCGCCAAAGGGATTACCTTTGTCAGGGAGCCAAAGAAACAAGATTATGGCATGGTCGCCGTCTTTGAAGATTTGTATGGCAATCTTTGGGACCTGCTGGAGTTAAACCCTGATCATCCCATTACCAAACGGTCGGCCCTGTAGGTCGGGTTTCGTCCCTCAACCCGACAATCTCTGGACGTGGGATGTTGGGTCTCGTCCCTCGACCCAACCGACGCAACGGCGGCAAGTTGGCGCAATTACGGTGCGGGAGTAAGATAACGAGAATAATAAACTCAACTACTGGAGCAACAAAGCTTGCTTGGTCAAAGTAAACTTTGACGCTCCAATTTTACTTTTCAAGAGGGAGCGGCGCGATTAGCTCAAACAGCGCAGTCAACCAGGGCGTAACTCTGCCAACAGAACGCTCCTGGCTCACCATCGATTGGCGAAAAGCATGGCCGCATTGGGTCGCTTGGACGCTGATCATCCTCTACATCATTACCTTTACCTGGCTGGCCATTCTGCGCCACGCCAGCTTCAACTCCAGCGGCTTCGATCTGGGCATTTACGATCAGGTGGTCTGGAACACCCTGCACGGGCGCATTTTGTTTTACACCACCACCGGCATCCCGGCCCTGCATCTATCGAACCACGCCAGCTTTATTTTGATTCTGGTCGCGCCATTCTATTTGATCTACAGCGGCCCGGAAATGCTGCTGTTTCTGCAGGCGGCGGCCATCGGCCTGGGTGGGCTGCCGCTCTTCTGGCTGGCGCGGGAGAAACTGACCAGCAATTTGGCCGCGCTCAGCCTATTGAGCGCCTACCTGCTCTTTCCGACGCTGCAAATCGTGACCCTCTGGGATTTTCACCCGCCGGTGCTGGCCGTCGGCTTTTTTATGTTTGCCTTCTACTTTCTGGTCAAACGCCGGGCCGGTTGGTTTTTGCTGTTCGCTATTTTGGCGATGTCCTGCAAAGAGCAACTGCCGCTTCAGGTGGCTTTCTTGGGGTTGTACGCCATCATCCTCTACCGCGACTGGCGACTGGGGCTGACGACCATCGTTCTAGCGATGACCTGGTTTTTCGTCGTCATGCTGTGGGTCATTCCGGCCAACAGCGTCACCGGCGATCACCTCTTCATCGGCTACTACGCCGATTTGGGCGACTCGCCCGCTGAGATTGTCGTCACGGCCATCACCCGCCCTGATCTAATCATCAAAAATCTATGGCAACCGGCCAAGCTGAAATACCTATTCGACGTGCTAACGCCGTTTGCCTATCTGCCCCTGCTGGGATTGCCTGTACTGTTGATTGGCACACCCTCGTTTGCCATCAACATGCTCAGCGCCAACACCGCTATGTACGACGCGACCGGCGGCCAATACGGTGCGGATGTGGCTCCGTGGCTGGCTTTCGCGGCGCTGTACGGGATGGTTTATTTAAGCCGGGGCGTCGGACGGCGCTGGCCCCAGGCACAGAGACAGGTAACGACTATCGCCAGTGTGATACTGCTGGCCGTGGCGCTGATTTGGCAGCTATTTCGCGGCTACTCGCCGCTGGCGCTCGACCCGCCCCACTGGGAGATTACTGACCACGACCGGCTGGCCCAACGCTTCATCGACCAGATTCCGCCCGACGCCTCGCTAGCGGCGCAGGGCAAACTTTACCCCCATCTCAGCAACCGGCTGATCGCCTACCAACTACCCGATGTCAACGACGCCGAGTACGTTTTTGTCGATGTCACCACCGGCACCTGGCCGGTTCACCCTAACGATATTTGGGCCAAGGTGCATGATCTGCTGGCCTCCGGCGACTATGGCGTTCTCGATGCCGCCGACGGTTATCTGCTGCTAAAACGCGGCCTACCCAACACCGATTATCCCCCCGCTTTCTACGATTTCGCCCGCGCCCCCGACGCCAAGCCGCAATACCCCGTGAAGGTCGATTTCGGCGACGACCTGCGGCTGTTAGGCTACGATGTCATCGATGATCCCCGCCGCGCAGAAACCGCCGTCCGGCTCTATTGGCAAGCCCTGAAACCGCTCGACCGCCACACCCGGCTTTATCCGTTTTTCCTGAACGCCCAAGGCCAGGTCATCGAAACCACCGAGCAGCGCCCGCTGCTGACTCAACTCTGGTTCCCCCCTCACTTGTGGCAGCCCGGCGAAATTGTCGCCGCCGAGACAATGCCCTGGGCGTTGGGCGACCGCTGGAGTCTGGCTGTCGGCGTGCTAACCGGCGATAATTGGTCGGATTGGAGCCAGCGGATGCCGGTGCAGCCGGAACTCACCCCCGACTCGCTGCGCCGGTTTGAGGCCAATACCTGGGTGCGCCTCAGCAGTTTCGAACGCCAAGGCCGGGAGTTGGTGGAGATTGCACCGGCAGAGCAAAATGTACAGCCTACCCATACGCTGCAAGCCAATTTTGACAACAAAATGGAACTGCAAGGCTATGATCTATCGCCGGTCACGGAAGCCGGGCAAGACCTGGCCGTTACCCTGCATTGGCAGGCGCTGTCGCCCATTCCCCAAAACTACAACGTCTTCGTCCACCTGGTCAATGCCGAGGGTCAACTGATCACCCAGCATGACGGCGAACCGTGGTGGGAATTACCCCTGCCGACCAGCACCTGGCAGCCCGGCGAAACTTTACGCGACCGCCACGTGCTGGCCCTGCCGCCTGATCTGCCACCGGGCACGTATCGCTTGCAGGTCGGCGTCTACTACTGGGAAAATTTGGAGCGACTGCCTGTGCTGGAAAATGGCGTCCCTGTCAACAACTTCGTCGAGCTAGGCAATCTTGAGCTGGGCCAGTAAGTCGGAGCCGATTGATTGATGAACATTTCGGTCAAAGTGCTGGCCTTTTGGCTGGCTTTATTTCTTTATGCGGTCTACCTGCTCAGTTTCTCCGGCCATTTTCACGTAATGGATGAGTGGGTCGGTTTTGCCCCGGCCAACAATCTGGTACAATACGGCCGGCCCGATATGAACCAGTTCATCTGGACCAACCACTGGCAGGCTATCCCACCCGGCTTCTGGGGTATAGACGATCATCTCTATACAAAAAAAGCGCCAGGAATCTCGATCATCACGGCCCCGCTCATTTGGTTGGGGCACCTTATCCCCGGTCTCAATGTAGTCCATGTGAGTTTGCTGGCTAACATGCCGGTCACGGCGCTGGTGGCGGCGTTAATCTTGGTCTGGTTAGTCGATTTGGGCTTCTCAACAAAAGTAGCCTTCTTCACTGCGTTGGGGTACGGGCTATGTACCATCGCCTGGATTTACGCCCGGATGTTTTGGGAACCGGCGATGCAGGCTCTCTCCTTTTTAGTGGCGGTCTGGGCCGCCTATCGCGCCGTGCAGTCGGAAACCGGTTCTCGGTGGCTGTGGATTTTTCTAGCCGGAGTCGCCGTTGCACTCAGCTTGGCTTTCCGCTTCGAAACCGTTCCCGCCACCGGGCTGATCGGCCTCTATCTCATATGGGAATTCACCAAACAGCAAACGAAGGACGCCCGGTCAATAGAAGAATCCCTCCATCCCTCTTTATTTAGCTCACGCACTACGGACTACGCACTACATTTTACGTCTCACATTCCCCGCTTCACTCCCAAACTCTTCCTACTCTACGCCCGGTTGCTCGCCATTTATCTCGCTCCCTCGCTGCTCGTCGGTTTAGGGTTGATGTATTTCAACCTCATCCGCTTCGGCAGCCTCAGCGAGACCGGCTACAACCAGGAAATCTTATTTGAAGCGCCGTGGGTAGGCGCTTATGGATTGCTCTTCAGTCCGGGACGCGGGCTGTTTATCTACGCTCCGTTGATGCTGCTGCTCTTTTTCGGCATCCGTCCGGCCTGGCGTCGACTCCCGCGCCCGTACTTTTTACTGATTGCGGCGATGTGCCTCTTTTACTGGTTGTTCTACGGCTCGTGGTATGCCTGGGGCGGCACCTGGGGGTGGGGACCCCGCTTTTTGATGCCGATTTTGCCGTTGTTGATGCTGTTTGTGGGGGAGTCGCTAGGGTGGATACTTGAAGGGCCGAGTCACTCGATGTGGCGTTGGGGCGCTCGACTTGGGGTTGGCCTTTTGGTGGTATTGAGTCTGTTCGTCAATTTCCTCGGCGTCAGCGTTGATTTCAACGAGCATTTTCTACGGCTTGGGCGCAACGATAACTTTGTATTCAACTGGGCGGCGTTTCCACCGCTAGGCCATTGGCAGATTCTTCAGGACGGACTGGTCGATATTATCTGGCTACGTCCCGGCGAAAACAGATTGACGATTGAGTGGTCGATTTTGGTCCCGGCATTGGTGTTATTGATTATAGCCGGGTTGGGTCTGTTGGTGGCCAGTTTCGCACTGTGGGCTAAAGACTCCAAATCTCGTGACTCTCACGCCTCAACTCACGCTCCACGCCCTACATCCTACGCACTACGCATTACGCATTATACATTGCACTTCATCCAAAACCCTCTAACCATCATCTTCGCCATCGCGTTCGCTCTCCTGCTTACTTACCAAATGATGCTCGCCACGGCTCAAGTAGCCTTAGCTAATCCCCAAGCGCAAGCCGATCTACCGGTTCTGGACACGCTAACCGACTCGGCTCAACCAGGCGACGCCTTGCACATCGCCATTCCGCCTTTCGGTGATGTCCAGGAAATCTCCACCCGAGTTATGGCCTATTTGGATAAACCGCTGCCGACCTACGCCTGGATCGAGAGCGAACCTCGAGCCATTCAGCCGGACGAGCGAGACCGTATCTGGCGAACGACCCAGGCCGAGTCGCAGCGGGTCTGGTTGTTTGAGCGGTGGTTGACGCACAAAGATCCGCTCAGTCAAACGGCGGCTTGGTACAATCAAGCGGCGTTTCCGGTGGAGGAATGGTGGTTTGAGAAGAGTGGAAAGCTAACCCTGTTCGCCTTGCCTAATAAAGATCAACCAAGTTTATCGATACCGCTCAATGTACCTTTTGAGGGTGGCCTGACTCTGGTTGAGGCGACTGTAATGGGAGGAGAGGTTCGGGCAGGGGACACTTTAAAAGTGCGATTAACCTGGCAAGCGCCGGAATTTGGCACGTTGGTCGAGGTAGGGTTGCCGGACAGCAGCGTGATTAGCTTTGTCCATTTAACCGGTGAGGGCCAAAATATCGCTCAACAGGATCGGTTGCTGCTTGATCTGCAAAACGTCGAGCGTTCGCCGCTGCTGCCGGGACAAACGGTGTCGCAGGGGTATGGCCTACGTATCCCGCCTGATGCCCCACCTGGCTCATACCCCCTCATTACCGGTTTGTATTTAAGCGCCACCGGAGCACAGCTTAACCGCGCCGATGGCAGCCCGGACAACTTTTTGTATCTGACGGACATCGTTGTGCGCTAACTGAGCGGTGATTAAATACCGGGTGACAGTTACCTAATCAGGGCTAACTCACTTCTTCTCTCTGAAGAATATTTTGAGGTACTAAACCGGCTGCCACAGCTTGCTCAAAGGTCATCGGTTTACTGTGTTGATTGACCTTATTGACGGGTGCGGCTGGGATTACCTTTTCGGGTTTAAGGCTAACCTCAGGTTGGCCCTCTGCTTCATTTTTTTCAAAATCGCTGCCAAAACTGTCAAACATATTGTCGAGTTCAATTTCGAAAGCACTACTTAAATCAACATCTTCTAAGTTCTCCTGAATCGGCTGATTTTCATACAGTTGAGCCAAATCAACCGCCGTTTGTTTGGTGTAATACCACACAACCCCCGGTTTGGATCGGGGTCCAAAAATTACGGCCAGCAGTAACTGTCTATTAATGTCATAAGCGTAAACGTTATAATCAATCCCTTCAAAAAAACTGGATTTAAAGATCGAGTCTCGACTGCCAAGTAGATTGGCCAACTCCGTAGAGGCGGTAAAATTTGCTGCTACCAGAGCGCTGATAGTGGTGGTATCCAGGCCAACAGTCGTCCCGACGGCGCTGACCATATAACCACTTGAATCGATCAATAAGATGCACCGAGCCGATGTATTGGCTTGTAATATCCTCAATAGGGTATCGCTCTCCTCTGCATAGGCCGGCCGGTCAATCGTTTGCGAAGCCGGCTGGCGGTCTGGGGTTGTGCGGTTGAGAGCGCCATCGACAACTTCTCGAATCTGTCGAATCGAAAAGGGTTTGTTGATATAGCCGTCCAAGGTCTTTTCTGCCGCAGTTTGTAACTCATCAGACCCATAGGCCGTCATCAACATAACTTGTGTCTTGGGTGAGAGTTGACGTACGTTCTGAGCCACCTCGAAGCCCGACATATCCGGCATGTGGTAATCGGTAATAACCAGATCATAAGCATTCTTGCGGAGCTTGGCAATGGCATCTTGCCCGTTGTGGGCTACGTCAATAACGCTATGCCCCTTAAATTTGGCCAATCCCGTCGAGACAATGTAGGTGATATCAGGATCATCGTCAACAATTAAGACGTGATTCATCTGTGAATTCTGGTTCATAAATTCCCCTTAATGTCGGAAGTTTAGTTAAGAAGTACTTGGTCTTTAGTGTAACACAGATCACACGATTTTGTTGTTGAGACTACGTAGAGAGATTGTGAAGGCTATGAGAATTCTTTACAATACAGCACAGTTATTCAATCTGATAGCCGATATTCCGTATGGTTCGAATTAAATCAGGTTGCCCGGCCGCTTGCTTAATCTTTTGACGAATATGATAAATATGGGTTCTGATAAGACCGCTGGCTTCTGGCTGCGCCGTTTCATAACCCTGAACCGCAGCTACCAACTCTTGAGCCGAGATGACCCGTGGCGAGTTGGTCACCAGATAGGCTAACAAATCGAACTCGGTGGGGCTAAGTTCTAAGGGATGCGCGTTGAGAGTCACAGAATGCCGGTCGAAATGGATGGTTAAGCCGCCCTTATGTAACATGTTTTCGGCTTTAACAACCGGTAGTTTTGGTGCTGCCGGATGCGTTCCCGATAAATCAAACACAGCCGGTGAGTCTGCGGTTGGCCGGTCGGCGACAGTGGCTCTAATTTCTGTCAGTGTACTTAATAGATCTTGTTCTACCTGACGTAGCAAATTTTGTTGGCGTAGGTCAAGTTGGCGTTTGCGCAGCCCTTTTTTGATCACATTTCGCAGTTCATTAGGCTGGCAAGGTTTAAATAAATAATCATAAGCCCCGTGTCGTAGCGCATCGATTGCGGTATTAAGTGAGGCATGGGCTGTGAGGATAATCGCCACTGTATCCAGCGCCTGCGCGCGCATAACGGACAGGATTTCAGTGCCGCTCATATCGCCCAAATTGATATCGATCAATGCCAGGTCGAAAAATTCTCGGTTTATTATCTCTAAAGCCGTTTGTCCATCTTTGGCCGTGACCACTTCGTAACCATCATTCATTAACATCTCGGCCAATGTTAAGCGAATGGCCAGTTCATCGTCAATAATTAAGATTTTAGCAGAATCCATATCATCTAGTCCTGGCGTGATCGCTAAGCCGAATTATCGGGACTAATTTCCAAAGGCAACAAAATAGTAAAGGTGGTCCCTACGTCTATCCGACTGTCGACGGTAATTTGCCCGCCGTGGGCTTCGATAATTTTGTAGCAAACAAACAAGCCAAACCCCGAACCGTGGAGTTTGGTGGTAAACATGGGTTCAAAAATATGCGGCAGTACCTGTTCCGCTATCCCACTCCCGGTGTCAGCAAAGGTAATACTAATGCCCGGCTGAGTTCGACCTTCATCTGGCGCAGGTTCGTCGATAAGGGTGGAAATGGTCAATACCCCGGGTTGATCGCGCATCGCATCGATGGCATTAAGGATGAGATTAAGAAAAACCTGTTTGAGACGATCCGGGCTGCCCCGATACACCGGTGGATTTTTAAGCCACATTCGTTTAACGGTAATGCGCTGCTTTTGCAACTGCTTTCGGGTCAGTTGTAAGACGCTGTCGAGGAGTTCATGTAAATCGATAACTTGAACTTCGTCCGGAGCCATATAAAAAAAATCATCAATGGAGGCTGGATTGTCAACGCCAGGCTGCGTCTCGTGATATTCATAGAACTCAAGCATGCGATGGACAATGCCCGCAATACGCTTAAGCTCATCCGACGCGATAATGGTGTACACCGTTATCTTGTCCGGACGCTGCCGCCCATGAGCTTCTTCCTGAAGGAGGGCCATGCAGTTTTGAATGGCCTGAATAGGATTGTTGATTTCGTGGGCAATGGAGCCAACCAAGCGGCCCAACGCCGCCATTTTTTCGATCTGGATCAATTGGGCCTGCGATTGTTGTAAGCGGTGAAACTGCTCGCGTTCGGCCTGGTACAGCCGCGCATTTTCAATGGCAATGGCCACCGAGCGCGATAATGACTCCAATAACTCCAGATCATGCGGGTTAAAGGCGGCTTCAAACTTGTTAATCACTTCAAAAATGCCGACTAATTTATCTTGAAAAAGAATGGGGGCGGCCAGGATCGATTGGGTGCTGAGATCGGTCATAGCATCGATACCATCGTAAAAACGGGGATCGTGTCCCACATCATTGACGATAGCCGGCTGCCGCGATCGGGCCACCCAGCCGGCCACACCCTGAGATAACGACAATCTAATGCCGGCCAGCGTGTCAGGATACGGTCCGTCGGTGATGGCAAACACCAGGTCCTGACGATTGGCATCGTACAATAAGATCGCCGTACCCTCTACCTCGAGCATGGTTCTCACTTCAACGATAGTTTTTTCCAAGACGGTGGTCAAATCGAGTGTTGAGGCCACCACTCGCGTGGCTCGGTTAAGCGCCGCCAGTTCTTTAGCGCGCTGCTGCGTTTCGAGATACAATCGGGCATTTTCTAGCGCCACGGCGGCTTGCATCGCCAAGGTTTGGAGGACGTGCTGGTCTGCCGGGGTGAAGCTGTGGGGGCGAATGTGTTTCGCATGTAGGATACCTGTTACCTGTTCGCGAATTTTTAAGGGCACACAAAACTCCGCCCGGATCGGTTCGCCCTCGATCATTTCTTGAGGCTCGCCGACGGCCGGTCTCTCAGCAAGATAATGCGATTGGCCGCGAAGTACAACCTGTACGCCCGGACACGCCGCTTCGGGAGTCAGTGCTAAATGTGTATTGAGCGTCTCTAACCGACCATCATTGAGCAGCCGGTAACGGTAAATCAGTTCTTGAGCCGGGTCAGGTATCGAGGCATACTCAATCGCCTTTAAGGGCAAGATGGCGACGGCGGTTTCCAAAACCCGGCGAATAATCGTCTCTTCATCGTAGAGTAGCGTCAATTCGTGGCCCAGTTGATGAATGGCGGTTAACCGGGCTTCCAAATCCGGGACGCGAGGCTCAGGTTGCTCCTCATTAGGGGGAGGCTTGGCTGTAGAATTTATTGAAAGGAGGGATCTGGCGCGGTCGGCGGCCGAGCCAGCTCCACGGGTAGGGTTAAAAAGCGAAGTCAGCCACCAGGTGGTATATTTTAGGAAGTTGTAAGCCATAAGCAGTTGTCGGTACCAGGTTCAGATAAGGATTAAGATGACAATCGTTTGGGTCAAGTAAAGTGTTTTACGAATAAACGGCTACGTTAATTATATACCAACTTTCCTAAGAGCACACCCTCGACTATAAAATAGGGAATTGCCGACCGTTCGCTTTCAGCAGCAACTTTATTATCGCCGATCATTATTCCCAGGACCTGAAGATAGAGATGAATGGCTAGATGATACTAGACCTTACAGGTTTTCAACAATGAGCTTAATCCGGGAAGTATTCCAATCGGGACGCCCCGTTAACTCAAGCATCATTTGGAAGCCTGTAAGGTCTGAAGTTCGGCCGTCTCAGCCGCCGATGCCGTTGATCGGTAATTTGATCACAGGCGGCAGGACGATGGGATTTTTGAACTGGTAGCTGACCGGAACGAAGTCCTCAAACAGTAGTTCCGATTGGTCGGCGTTGAACATTTGGATTCTGAGTTGGTCGATCGTCACCGCGCCGGAGACGATGGTGAAATTGCTGCTGTAGCTGCCGTTGCCCACCGGATGAACCGGGGAACCCGATGCCCCGTAATTCGCGGCCAGACTACCGCCGGCAAAGGGACGAATGAAAATACGCACGCCGCCGGCTTCGGTGGTTTCATAATCAAAATTGATCGTCACCTGGTCGTTAAAGTTGAGTACCGCCGGGGAAGTTGGATTTAAGCTGGTAATCGTCACTAAATGCGTTTCTTGAACCGGTTCGGTGAAATGATAGCTAACCCCTACCGGTAGTTCGTACAGCAGTTGGCTCTGATCGGCCGTCCACATTTGAATTCTGAGTTGATCGACGATGACATCCCCGGCAGAAATCGAGAAAGTGCTGTTGGCAAAGCCGGCGCTCCCTTCGGTCAAGCCCGTAGCCGGGTAGACCGGCGATACCGGCGCGCTATGGTTCGGCGACGGCGCGCCGCCCGTAATCGGCAGGACCACAAAGCGAACGCCGCCCACGGCGGTAGTCACATAATGAAAGTTGACGTTGACCACATCTTGGCCCGAAATCAAATCCGCTGGTGAGGGCGGGTTGAGCGTCTGATCGAAGACAAAATGAACGTCCGGAATGGGCGTGGGCGTCCAAGTCGGCGACGGCGTAAACGTCGGTGTGGGAGACGGGGTGAAGGTGGCTGTCGGCGTATTAGTCGGGGTTGGGGTGCTGGTGTTGGTTGGAGTGGGGGATGGGGTCACCGGCGTGCTGGTCGGCAGAGCGGTCTCCGTTGGGGTTGGGGTCGGTGTGATAGGTGTAGCGGTGGGCGTAGGGGTTTCAATATACTCCACCGTCAGCGTGACCGGAATAGTCGTCACAGTCGGCGTAATGGTTTGCGGCAGGCTCAGGAGGGTGAACGGGCCGAGATGGACGGTGCTGGTCCATTCGCCGTTAGTGCCTTGTGTTCTCATATGAAAATACCAGATACCGTCGGCCAATTCGGCGCTGGTGGTACCGGTCGCTGTACCCGGCAGATCGGGCATGGCATCCGGTAAATCGCGATCGCCTTGGCTCCACAACACCGAGTAAGCGGTGACATCGGGCTGGTACGACCAGGCAATATCGATGGTTTTGTCGTTCGAGGCCTGGCCAATGACGTGGCTGGTGCTGTGAACGTCATCGGGATCTTCAACCGAGGGCGATGACGACCACCAGGCCATCGCACCGGCCGCGCCGAGTACCAGAAAGGCCAGCAGCAGGGCCGGAATGATCAACAGATAGGGGGGGACAAATCTGGGTTTTGGTTCGGCCGCCGGCGGCGTGGGATCGACCGGTTTTTCCCGGTGGAGTTGATCGGCGACTTGCAGCCAGAGCAGATCACGCAGGCCGGGGCCAACCGGAACCGGCGCCAACGAGGCTAAAATAGCCGCCGGTGAGGCGTAGCGCCGTTTGCTTTCCTGGCAGCGGCGGCACTCTTGCAAGTGTTGTTGGATGGTCCAGCGGACTTTGCGGGTCAATTCGGTGGCCTGGAGTTCGGATAAAAGGGCATTGAGATCAGGGCAATCTTTGCGTCCCCGGCGCAGCAGTAAACTCGAGACCACGGCTTCGCCCAGAGCGTCGCGCAGGCGAGACAGTTTGGTGTAGATCGCGCCTTTGCTGGCCCCTAAATTTTCGGCCAGTTCATCCGGGCTAAGACCCTGCCGCACGTGCAGATCGAGCAAACTGTAATCTTTGGGAGGCAGCGCCGTGGCCGACTGCCAGACCAGGTCCACCAGTTCTTGATCTTCCAACACTGCTTGGGGATTTGATAATTTAGAGGAGTCAACCAGGGTATAATTGTAGGGTTGATCCATTTCGCCGGTGTCTTCGGTAGGCGAAACAAGCCGGTTGTTATAACGCAGTTCATCGATAGCGGCATTGTGAGCCACGGTAAACAGCCAAGCTTTGATGTTATCGGGGGTTTTACGCTCTTCCAACTGCCGCCAAGCCTTGACGAAAGTCGATTGAACGACATCGGCGGCGACATCCTGATTCCGCGAAACTCGGGCGGCATAATCATAGATATCCTGAAAGTAACGCTTGTATAGCGCGGCGAAGGCATCGCGGCTGCCCGCAGCGGCCTGGGCGGCCAACTGTTGGTCGGACTGCTGGAGGTAAACATTAACCGTTGTATCGGCCATACTCATGCTCATGATAGTTCTCCTTTTTCATAACGGCTGAGCCGGGGTGCGGCACAGCGTAAAGTTTCTTTTGAGTACGTCTACTGGTACAACGGTGAGGGGTGAAAAACCTTACAGTTTTTTCGGGATAAATTTCTATTTTAAGGTTCTTAAAATCCGGGCAGTGCCGCTGATCGAATTCGTTAACTTTATTATAACCGTTTATGCGTGATAAAGTTATAGGATTTATGAGCTAACGTGTTGTTGGTAATGACTGCGCCTTTGTAGAGATTAGGAGATTAAGAGATGGGGCGATGGGAATTGTAGCTGCCCGTCAATAAAAAAGCCTGCCGGATATTAACGGCAGGCTTTGGAGTCGATTACGCGGGGTGGGAGTAGGTTAATTATCTAACGCTCCGGCATCGATCCAATCGCTAATGATCCGAATTTGCGCCGGTAGCAGGCGGGGTTCATTCTTCGGCATTTTGCCGTTGGTAATCTGCTCAACCAGAAAGCTGTTAGCAGCATCGCCCGGCTCGATTACCAGACCGTTCCATGAGCCTTGCATGAGTTCGTCGTAGGAGGTCATCCGTAAGCCTTCTTCGGTTTTCTCGCCGCCATGACATTTGACGCATCGGTCTTCAATGATGGTGAAGACATCTGCGGCAAAACTGACCTGGGCGGTATCCTCAGCCGGCGGCGGGGCAGGGGTATCGGTGGCCGGTAAGGGCGTTTCGGTTGGGACAGGGGTCATTGTAGGAGCAGGAGTGGACGTTGGCGGATCAGCCTCCGGTGCGACCGTTTCGGTAGGAGCTGCTTCTGGTTCGGTGGTTGAGGGTGGGGTTGGGCTTGGTGGAGGTGTGGCGGTTGGCGGCAGAGATGTAGCGGTAGGGGGTGGCAATGTGGGCGAGGCTTCCGGCTCGACCAGCACCACGTCGGTGGCCGGCGGTGCGGCGCTTTGGCTCGACGACGCGCCGGTGAACTGCAAAAATCCCCAAAAGAGACCGACCCAGACCAATCCAATCACCAGGGCAAGGCCCAATTGGCTGAGAATGTTGGTCAAAGAAGGCCATTGGATCGACTTGCGAGTCGCTAAATCGGCTTTGGTCCGCCAGAATGAATCGGCCATACGCCTCCTAAAATCCGTACAAAATTACGCCGCCCAAAAAGCCGAGCGTTACAGCCAGCATAAAACAGCCGGCAAAGCCTAACAAATATAAGATCATTGTCGAGGGTTTCCACAGCAGATCGGGCTGCCGCCAGCGGCTGACGGCGATGACCGTAGCCAGCACAAACAGCGAGATCGCCAGGAAAATCTTGGCGTTGGCGTACGGCGCGTCGCCTTCATAGCGGACGACATAATCCCGATAGCCGGTGGCCCCGGCCACAATTGTACTGACCGCGGCCAGGGATATGTTGTAAAAGGCGGCGCGCTCCAGCAGTTCATTGCGCTGCCAGAGGGCCAAGAGCAAAAAAAGTAACGCGGCCCCGCTTAGGGCAATGGGAAAGTGAACCATTGGCACATGCCAGGGATGCGTTTCGAATACGGTGGTAAAAAGCTGGGTTATTGATTCCATGATGGTTTATAGGTGACCGTCACTTAAATGGAAACCGGAGATTTTAAGATGAGGCGATGGTTAGAGCTAATCTTTAATCGCCTCATCCCTAATCTCACTAGCGTGACGTTGCACGCCGCCGCAATAGTATACGTACAACGAGACCTAAAGCCAACGCTAGGCTACCAATCAAGGTCAACCACCATGCCGTCTGGGAGGTGGGCGTGTCGGCGCCGGACGTGGGCAGCGTAGCCGGAGCCGCTTGAAGCGCATACTGTTCGGCTAGAAAATCGGCAATTAGAGTAGCTTCGGCATCGCTGACCTGATCCTCACGATACGTTGGCATATTGTTCTTGGGGGTGCGTAGCTGGGCGATGACGGCGGCGGCCGTCGGTTCTTCGCCGCGCTGGACAAAGTTGTTCAAGGGGCCGACATCGGGATCATGGCAGGCGACGCAGCGCTTTTGTAAGAAGAGATTATGCCCTTCATTGTCGGACGTGCCGGGGTCTTGCGGCCTAAAGTCATCGGCCGGCGCCGGCAGCGAGGTGACATAAGCCCGGATATCGAGAATTTGCTCATCGGTAACTTGGGCCTCGGAGAAGGTCGGCATCGAACGGCGGGGGTGGCGAACCTGATCGATCCATTCTGTTTCGGTGGCCGTGCTGTTCGACAAGGGCCGGCCATATAACCCCTGAGCCATGTCTCCGTGACACATGCTGCACTGCCAGATCTGTTCTTCCCATAAGACCTTGCCGTTATCGGGGTCCTGGGCCAAGGCCAGCGACACAGTTAGGTTCGATAAGGCCATCACAACAAGAACAACAACTATGATACGGCGTAAATACACTATCTTCCTCCTCATAAAATAGGAATTAGGGGTTAGGAAGCAGAAATTAGGAATTAGAACCAAGCAAATTCTTAATTTCTACCCTGAAAAAAGTAAAGCTTACTAGCATTAAGACTTCACCCAATATATACGGATGGATGGTGGTTTTGGATGTATGAAATCGAGGCAATTTTGTAATTACTTAGGACAAGATTATTTTTCGAGGGAGCAGCCCAATACTTTGTCTCCGGTTGGACCGGGGCTGCCGCCAACGGGTTCGATACTTACCCCGGCGTCCGTATAGGAGAAAATCGAATCGGGGGCGGAAATCCAACTCAGGCCGTAGCCTTCGTCATCGACCGAGAAAACCGCACCGCTGGTGCCCTGGCCGTCGCGATTGAGCCATAACTGATACTGATGATCAACGGAAAGAGGCGGTAAGTCATCAACCACAACCGCCCCGCGCTGTCCATCGTCGCTAACTAAAATGTAACCACTGGCCTGGGACGTGTTGTTGGTGCTGTGTAGGGGAATCGCCTGCATGTGCTCGTTTGACTCGACAATGGGCGTTTCGTTAACCTGACGCCATAAATTTAAGGTGATCAGGCCCAGAATAATGAGCAGGATTGCACTGGCCCAAGCCCAAACTGATCCGGCTCGCCGCCAAAAGCCGGCCGCAGGGGTTGAGGCCGGCAGCCCGGCAGGTTCAACCGGCTTGGCCGCTATCGATTCTTGCACCTGGGTCATTAAGCGCCGCTCCAAATCCGGTGAGGGCGCTGACTCCGGCCCCACTAGAGCCAGGGCATCGACGATGGATTGATACTCTTCCAGTCTAGCCCGGCAGTTATCGCACCCGGTCAGATGGCTGGCCACATACATCATTTCCGTTTCTGATAAGGTGCCAAATGTAAATTCCAACAGTAAGGCTTGAACGCGATCGTGTTCACTCATTCAAAACGTCCTATCATCCCATTTCCTACGCCCAAAAATCATTTGCTTTCGATTGTGTAATATTATACGTAACAAAACGGTTTTTAGATTTATTAATCGAGTTTCTCGTCGTCCAAGATCTCTCGCAATTTTTGGAGAGCGAGCCGCAGCCGGGTTTTGATGGTGCCCAGCGGGGTAGCCAGTTTCTCGGCAATCTCGCGATGGGTATAGCCGCTGAAAAAGGCCAAGGCTAAGGCTTCTTGCTGCTCTGGGGGCAATTGGGCCACAGCCTGGTGAATTCGCTCACGCCGCAAGGCGAGACCGGTAACTTCCTCAGGATTGTGACGGGTTGAGGGGATATGCCATAGTTGGTCATTCCAGCCAACGCGATGGCCGTTTAAGCGGGTACGCTGCTGACGCAACACGTCGATGGCTCGATGGCGGGCAATTGTGGTTAGCCATGAACTGACTTTGGCCCGCTCCGGCCGGTAGGTATCGACTTTGTGCCAGACCTTCAAGAAGACATCCAGCGTAATTTCTTCCGCCGCCGCCCGGTCGCCGACCAAATTCAAGGCCAAACTAAAGACCAAGCGGTGGTAACGATGGTACAGTTCTTGCAGCGCCTTAGGCTGGGCGCGGGTGATCAACAGAATTAGGGCTTCATCGTTGAGATTTGAATAATCCACGATTGGGATGACCTGTGGGTAAAAATGCATTTAACTGCCGGCGCTTGGTCTAAATCTGGGGGTAAGGGGTAAGGAGCAGGGATCAAAGGGAAAAAAACCTACTGATGTAGTACTCGGTCAGGAATGGGTGATTTTTCCGGCTATGCGTGCGGGGCATTGTACCACATTGATCTGTATCCTCGAAAACGCAAGGTGGGCCGGTGTGGTTTATGCTCGGTAAATCGTAACATTACATGCGGGTCAATCCGGTCGATCATCGGGCGTTTTTGGATATTGTCAACAAAACGCCGCCGGCCTTTAACCCGGTCGAGGTCCAAGCGCGGGTCGAGGAGGCATACGGATGTGACGTTGCGGCGGTCCTGTCCCATTCCGATGAGATGATGACCCTGGCCAGCACCGGCGTTTTTGCCCTACGCTACCCGGATCATCCGCTGACGACTTCATACCAAGCAATCGCAGCCCAACTAATGGGCTAAACCCCAACCAAGTTACTCTTATTCGTAGTAATGGCTTTATCATTCATACTGATGGAGCCTTAGGCGTATTGGGTATATCGAAATTGAAATATCTTAACCCCAGCTGTCCCCAAAATTTGCGCAGTTGACGTATCTGGCTTAGATTTAAGTTCGTTAAGAATAACTTAGGCATTTGACGATCAGATATTAAGAAATGGGGAGACGACTCTTTATCGCCAATCGTCATAAATGCGACGTTCCGAGCAGCAACTCTTAAGATCATCTATGCCATTGGAGTGGAGGGAATCTAAACTTGGATATTATTATCTTTCTCATTGTGGGATTGATCGCCGGTTGGCTAGCCGGCGTAGTGATGAAACGAAGCTACGGCCTGGTCGGCAACCTGGCTATAGGTGTAGTCGGTGCGATCATCGGCGGGTATCTGTTTAGTTGGCTGGGGATTAATCTGGGGATTGGCGGTCTGGCCGGTTCGATTATCGTGGCCTTTATTGGGGCGATCATCTTGATCTTTATTTTGGGATTGATCAGGCGGTAGATCCTAATCCCTTACACCCGCCGTTGAGTAGCCGGGTCTAGAATGTCCCGCAGTCCCTCGCCTAGGAGGTTGAAGCTCAGCGCCGTCAGAAAAATAGCGATGCCGGGAAAGATAGCGACGTGAGGCGCGACCCGAATGAGGCGTTGGCCTTGCACCAGCATCGATCCCCAGGTGGCGGTAGGAGCGCTGACGCCTAGTCCGAGATAACCCAGAGCAGCCTCAGTTAGAATCGCCCCGGCGACGTTAAGTGTCAGGATGACCAGGATCGGGCCGATGGCGTTGGGTAGGATGTGCCGAACGATGACGGTGGGGGTGCGCACCCCCACGGCATGGGCGGCCTCGACAAACTGCTGCTCTTTGAGCGCGAGGTAGCTGCCGCGCACCACCCGGCTGTAGGCCACCCAACTGGTCAACGCGATGGCCAGCACCACCCGCGACAGCCCCGCCCCCAACACCGCCAAAATACCGATCGCCAGGACCAGGCCGGGGATGGCCTGAAAGGTATCGGCCAGCCGCATGATGACAACGTCGAGCCGCCCGCCAAAGTAACCACTAATCGCCCCCAGACTGATCCCGATAACTCCGGCCAGCAGCATCGTTGCCAGTCCGACGGTCAGCGAGATGCGCGCACCGTAGATCATCCGGCTCAAAATATCGCGCCCGATCTCGTCGGTGCCCATGGGGTGGGCCGGACTGGGCGGTTGGTAAAGCTGATCGGGGTTGGGCAAGTTTGGATCGTACGGAGCAAGGACCGGCGCCAGCAGGGCGATGACCACGATAGCGGCGACAATCAGCCCGCCGATCAGCGTTTGCGGGTTACGAATGAATTTGCCCCAAAAAGACAGCGGCCGATGCAGGTCGGCCTCGGCCCGGTGAAGAACAGGGTGGGAAAGGCTGTTACTCATGCCGAATCCGGGGATCGAGGTAGGGATAGGTCAAGTCGGTCAACAGATTGGCCAGCACAATCGACAGCGACAGGATCAGCACCGCGGCCTGCACCACCGGAAAATCGCGATTGAAAATGCTCTGCACCAGCAGATGCCCCAGCCCCGGAATGCCAAAAACCTGCTCGATGATGACCGAGCCACCCACCAAATAGCCCAACTGCAACCCAACCAGCGTCACAATCGGGATCAGCGTATTGCGCAGGGCGTGGCCGGTCACCACCGCGCCTTCCGGCAGCCCCTTGGCCCGAGCCGTACGCAAATAGTCGGCCGATAGCACTTCCAGCATCGCGCCACGTACATAACGGGTCATAAAGGACATACGAGGAATAGCCAGCACGATCACCGGCAGTACATAGGCCGAGGCCGACTCGACGCCGGAAGCCGGTAGCCAATCCAGCTTCAAAGCAAAAAGCAGGATAAACATCAAGCCGACCCAAAAGGGCGGGATCGACACGCCGCCCATCGCCAGCACCAAGCTGCTGTAATCGAGCCAACTGTTACGCCGCAGAGCGACAATGATGCCCAGCGGCAGCGCCACCAGATAGGCCACAATAAAGGCCGAGACGGTCAGCCGTAGGGTGTAGGGTAGCGTCTGGGCGATCATCTGCATCACCGGCCGGCGAGTGACAAACGACTGTCCGAAATCGAGGCGGGCGACTTGGGTCAGAAAGCTGGCGTACTGCACCGGCAGCGGCTCGGTTAAGCCCAAGGCCTGCCGTAATGCCGCCTTCTCTCGTTCGGCCTCCGGGCGCGGATCGCCGGCGTAGAGCATTTCCACCGGGTCGCCGGACAGCCGCATAACCACAAAGACCACGGTGACGACCAGCCACATCGTGATCAAGCCTTGCAGCAGACGCCAGATGATGATGCGTAGCAAAGTGTAATTCCTCGTTTAATGAAATCGTTACTACGAACCCGTCACCTCAGCCGAGCGGAGCCAGTAGAAGACATCGGTTGGGAGCGGCATCTCCTCGATACCCGTCAGGCGATCAGTGCGGTAGGCGCGGACATCATCGTGGCTGTAGAGGAAGACGGCGGCGGCGTCATCATCGACAATGATCTGTTGGGCCTCGTTGTAGATTTGGCGGCGTTGGTCCTGATCGGTGGTGGTCTGGCCCTCCTCCAACAAGCTGCTCACGGTGTCGTTTTGATAGGCCGAGGCTGTGCCTAAGATCCAATCCTTATGGAAAACCCAATACATATGATCGGGATCGACGATGTTGCTGAAGCCGTACAACGCCAGTTCGGATTGGCCGTCGCGCACTTCCTGATAGTAAGCACCCGCCTCGACCGTGAGCAGGTCGACCTTGATGCCGACATCTTGCAGGTTGCGTTGGATCAGTTGGGCCTCATTTTGCTGGTTGGGCGGTGTTTTCAAGGTCAGGGTGGTGTTGGCATCCCAGCCGGCTTCTGCCAGCAGCGCTTTGGCCTGATCGGGATTATAATCGTAACAATTCACGTCACTATTATAGAAGGAAGAATGGGTCGATAGGGGGCCGCAGGTACGTGTCACCACGCCGGGGAACAGTTTCATTAGCGACTGTTTGTCCACGGCATAGGCAATGGCCTGACGAACGCGCGGATCGGCCAGAGCCGGGACAGCTTCGTTGAGGGTGATCATATCGTAGCCATAGCCGGGGCTTTTGAGCACGGTTATGTTGTCCACCGTCTCCAGCCGCTCGATGTCGGTATCGGGCACACCCAGAATCAGATCGTACTCGCCCGATTCGAGATTGATGATGCGGGTGGCCTCTTCTTCAACCCACTTGAAGACAACCTCATCGATCTTGGGCGCGCCGCCCCAATAATCTTGATTGGCGGCCAAAACGATGTTGACGCCCGGCTCCCAGGACTTAAATTTGAACGGCCCGGTCCCGACGATATTCTCGGTCCAAACGCGGTTCTTCTCGACCTCGGTGCAGACCTCACCAGTTGATTCGGCCGCCAGTCCTTGCTCGGTCATGGTGGTCTGGCAGTCGGCGTACCAGTCGCCCAAAATATGCTTGGGCATAATTCGTAAATTAAGGGCAATGCTCTGGACCATAAAGTAGCCGAGGGGATCGGCGGTATAGACCCGAATCGTATGGTCGTCCAGCACCTCGACCGGTTTGTCTGGATTTAGCCCAAACTCCTGGATCGGGCGCGGACCGCGGGTCAAGGTCCAGGCCACATCCTCAGCGGTGAACGGCTCGCCGTCATGCCAGGTGACATCTTGGCGCAGCTTGAATTCATACGTCGTCGGGTCGATCTGCTCCCACGACTCGGCCAGACCGGGGATCAGTTCATCGGTGCGGGTATCGTGATAAACCAGCGGCTCGAAAATTTGCCAGGCCACGGCAAAGGTGCCGGCGGTATAGTTGTAGTTACGCGGGTCCAGATTGGGCGGTTCGGTGCCCAAGCCGACGGTAATCGAGCTGGCGGCTGCGCCATCCGCCGCTTCCGATGACGCGCCGCAGGCTGACAGTAGCGCAATTACAACTACACCGACTAACACTATCAGAAAGTATTTTTTTGATGTAAGCATCGGTTCTTCTTTTCCTCCCTGGTAATAAAGGCTCGTAGTCATCGCTTTAGCGATATCTCAGCCCTAGAGGGCTTACTACGAACGAAAATGCCTTTTTCATTCTTGGTATCGTCTCAACAGAAACTGTCGGACTCTTGATCAATCGCGATAATTGATGATATCAATTTTGGCGCAGTTTGTCTGTCCTACGATCCGAACAATCTTGTCATACAAACTGAACAATTTCTTCAGTTCTTTAATATGGATGCATTTCAGAAATGGGGTAACCCGTGTTCATTGAAACACTGAACTACTGAAAATGATGATATCACTGAATTCCGCATTTCAATCATATGCGCTTGCTTACCACTGGATTGATGTAACCCCTACCTGGAAAGGATCAGTGGTCTCATTTCAATCATTAATTCAGGGTTTCTATCTCGCCCCATAACGGAAACACATACCTTTGCGTTTGCCCTGTTGACCTTATAAGATTAGATTGTACAGGATATTAAAAGGGAGGCAATATGATTAGTGTCAGCATTAGTGAGTTTGGAGCAAATATGAATGGCCTTCTTCAAACAGTGCAACAAGGCGAGATTGTCATGCTAACCCGACGAGGCGCTAAAATTGCCCGACTGGCTCCGCCCGATTTCGCTCGCGAGGCCGCCCGCCAGGAATTGGAGCAACTGCGCCAAACCGCAGTGGTGGACGATTTGTTGTCGCCGGTAGACGCTTTCTCATCGCCCCACCTATGATGAGAGGAAAAAAGAACAACGGATTGAAGAAGGAAACGGATATCTATCGACCTAATCCATTCCTTTCCCTATCCGTTGTTGTATATTGGGTGGCGATATCGTACCCCGCCACCCAATTCACGCTTTAACTACAGCGGTCTATACTGCCACCGGAGCGGCCTGATGAACGTGACCAACGTAAACATCCGAAAAGCTCAACATGTCGGCGATGGTTTCGATTTTGTGACTGTCGCCGATTTTGATTCCGTTCGGCTGAATCAGGTAATCTTTGGATACCGCCGGGTCATCGAGGTGATTCAGGTAGCTGTTGGGATCCTCTTTGGCCAACCCAATCAATGTTTCGGCCACCAGCCGGCTGCCGACTGCGCCCAGGCTACGGCCTTCTTTTTGCACCGCAGCTTCCTTCAGGATGTAATACCACAGCGGCGTCCGCACCCCAAAACCACCCAGAGCAAACGCTTCCTGAACCGCGTCTGACTCGCCGGAAGTCACATCCTGCCAAGTCAGCGGCACAATGCCCATCGCCGCTGCCACGGCCTGACCGGTCGGGAGGCCCAACAAATAGCCGCGTAGCAAGTTGCGCTGCGCCAGATGAGCCAACATGGTCTCCGGGATGACATCCGGGAACGGCATATTGAGTAACCCCAGCGCCAGTTTAGGATCGATGCGGCGGGCTTTTTGAGGATTATTATATTGAAACTGGGCAAAGTTGGTCCAATCGACGCTAAACTCCGGCTTAAGACGGTATTGGTTGCCGCGATCGAGCACCAGCAGTTCTCTTCCGACTCGTCGGTTTTCCTGAGATACGGCCAGTAGTTCCGCAATCGTTATCTGTTGGCTCATCTCGTTTAGCCGGTAGAACGGCCGGATCATCGAGTGACCAAAGCGAAAGCCGGCCACCGAAAATTCAAGCGGCATGGCTAGCGGGCCGCCGCTGACACGCGGCCCAAAGAAACGCGGCCCATTTTGCAAGATGTCGTCCACAATGTGGGGGTCGCACACGTGTTTGAGATAATCGTTGATGACCACATACTGGTAGGCCCAGCGCACCAGCCGCCGAGCGGTAATGTAGCGTGTCTGGTCGCTCAGGCTGCTGTCCAGGGTATCGACCACGTGGTTATGAAACTTCAAAAGCGTGGCGTGCAGTTGGCTGACGATGACATTTTCATCGTTGCGCATATCGGCAATCAACGCCTTGCGGCCCTCGCGGGGGACATCAAGATTGCCATTGTTCTGCACTTTCAAGGTGTAATCATCATTATAAAGGTCAGCAGCGGTGGTGTCTGCGCCGGGAATGTCTTTCCCCAGTAAGTTGGGGCCGTCACCATATACGCTGTCCAGATCGAATTGGGGGCGGCGGCCGTTCTTGAGTATCTTGACCACCTCATCCGGGGCCAGTGGGGTAAATTCAAGTGGATTGCCGTCGTCATCGGCAATATCGTTCATCCCTTTGTCGCGATCGGTGCGGGCGGTAATATCATGATCGATAAATTGGCCTAAATAGGTAAAAATAGCCGGGATTGAAGAGTCGAATTGACTGGCCTGCGGGTCCTCCGGCGTACCGGGGTCGGCCATGGCTGCACCTAACTTGAGTAAGGCCCGAATGGTCGTAAATCCTTGCGGTAATTTACAGTCGTCCGAGGAAGCTAACTCGGGGAACATATAACCAAACGGGGTATTAAATGAAATTTCATCGGCTTTTTCAACGCCGGTGATATGACTGATATGTTTTAGCATTTTGCATCTCCCTTTTAATTGATGAAACGGTTTGTGAGTCCATATTGAGCAGTTTAGGCGATAGCACTCAAAATCAACTCAATTTTGGCTCAAAAAGAAAGGGAGAGGAGGGAGGGGTGAGTTATGAATTATGAATTATGAATGGGGGAGGGTGAAAGTTTTTTTCGGATTGGTCCCAATAAAAAACACTCGATGTTGTCATCGAGTGTTGGGAGATGGGCCCTGCAGGATTCGAACCTGCGACCAACCGGTTATGCATCCTACTACAGTTTTCACTGCCCCTTTCGAGTTTGTAGGCTGGACTATCTCTTCACCCTCGGTTGAGAGGGGCCTACCGTATAGTCTCTACACCTTCCCTACCGTGATAGGGCTTGGCTCGGGATTACCTTATCCACAAAGAACTTAGGCTTCCCCGAATTTGGCAGGTTTCACTTAAGAATTACTTCCTAAGTAGCCCATTGCAGTTTATCATATTAAGGCATAAAATACAGTTATGGAAACTTCACGTCGCTGTATTATCTGTGGCTTACTTCTACAAGGTAGACAAACAAAATTTTGCTCCGCTACTTGTAAAAATAAATTTCATCAAAGTTATGAAGCTCAGAAAAATAGAGGTCTTACCAGAAAGCTCCAGCTTGTAAAGCAAGCCGGGAGTCAATGCTCTATTTGTGGTTGTAAAAAAAATTTAGCTGCTTTAGCTTTTCATCATACAAGCTCGACAAAAAAAGACTTTAAGCTTGATATGCGGTCTTTATCAAACAGAACATTGCAGACTATTCTTACAGAGCTAGACAAATGTATCTTGGTTTGCCACAACTGTCACGCTGAGCTACATAACCCTTACCTTAACTTAGATGAACTGCTCTAAGCCGGTTGCTCTAACCGCTGAGCTAAGGGCCCAATTATTAAAAAGAGCGGGCAGCGGGAATCGAACCCGCATAACTAGCTTGGAAGGCTAGGGCTTTACCATTAAGCTATGCCCGCATTGACCAGTCGGGGTGGACGGATTCGAACCGTCGACCTCTTACTCCCAAAGCAAGCACTCTAACCGGGCTGAGCTACACCCCGCAACCCAGATAGGGATGATACCATATTCAGGGTTAAAAATCAAGCATGAAATAGCAAATACGCACTGGCGAATATTTGGACTGACTACAGAATATGCTACAATAAATAAAACCTTGACACGGAGCCATACCCCTATGAATAGAACAGAAACGCTTGAATGGATCGAACTCATCCTCGGCTCGCTGGATGACTCAGAGATGATGGCTATTATCAACGAGAGTCAGGGCCAGTTTGATGGTGAATTTTTTGAAACGATCGACAGCGAGATGGAGCGCTACAAAGCCGAACACGATCACCAAGCCGCCCAAGACCTCAATCGAATAGCTAGAGCTATCGCCAGCGTTAAACAAAATCGAACCGAAAATCTATAATTTTCTGACCACATTCAGCCCAAAATCCAAAAATAGGATAATCCATGACCACCCCTCCCCCTGAAAATATCATGCTGGACGGCACCTTGCTGGGACAGTTGCGTGATGATGTCAAAGATGTTTTTTACGTTGATAGCATCGAGACGCCGCGTCAGGCGGCCCAGGGTACCATCATTTTCATTGGCGAGCTACTAATGCAAGACAGCGAAGCCGCCTACGACCGTATTGCCGAACGCTGGCGAGCCAGAGAATACACCCCCATGCTGCGGCGATATAAGGGGCAAATCGGGTTAATTGCTCAGCCAGGTGTTGTCGTCCCGACACGCAGTAATCCCTGGATCAATTTAGGATTGGCTATTGTTACCATTTTGTCGGTGTTGTTTACCGGCGCTGTGTACGAGTGTCAATGCGTCCCGCAAACGTTGCCCCAATGGCTGATGGGCCTGCCTATGATGCTAACGTTGATGGTCATTTTGATGGCTCACGAATTTGGGCACTATTTCGCGGCTAAATATCATAAGGTCGCTGTCACTTTACCTTATTTCATTCCCCTACCGGTGATCTCACCTGTCGGGACGTTGGGCGCATTTATTCAACTTCGCTCTCCGTTCAAAACGAAGAAACAATTATTCGATATTGGGGTCGCCGGACCGCTGGGCGGATTGATTTTTGCGATCCCACTGGTTTTCTGGGGAATGGCTTCCTCCTCTGTCACCGAAATTCATCGCGACCCCAATGCGCCCTCGCTGTTGGAGGGCAACTCCATTTTTTATCTGGGCGTAAAATATTTAATCCACGGTCAACTGCTACCTAATTTTGATGCTTATCGAGATCTACCGGTAATTCAAAAAGTAGTACTGCTGGTTGGCGGCATCATTCCGGCGGGCGGGGGAAGCGATGTGTTTATTACTTCGGTCGCTTTTGCGGCCTGGTTTGGCTTATTTATAACCGCCATGAACCTGCTGCCGGTCGGTCAGCTTGACGGTGGGCATATTAGCTACTGCCTGCTGGGAGAAAAATCTCGATTGGTGGGGCTGATACTGGTGGGGATCATGTTGCTGGCCGGATTCCTCTGGACGGGCTGGCTGGTCTGGGCTTTGTTGATATTTTTTGTTATCGGCGTTGGCCACCCGCCGCCCCTTAATGATTTAGTGCCGTTGGACCTCGGGCGCAAGATTTTAGCTTATACAATGATTTTTGTGTTTGTCATAATGTTTATGCCCAATCCGTTACAGATATTATAAAAAAGCCCGGCCAAAAGGCCGGGTTTCTTTATAGGGCTTTGGGTTAGGACGTTGCAACCATTTTAGCATTCTTTTGATAAAATGGTTATAGTCTCAGACCTATGAGCTTCATCTTTATTCTGATGGCTCTTTGGGAATACGGTAAACACAACTGGCCGCGCCGTTGGAAATGCAGGCGACCTCTTCAACTTTGTACATGTTTCCGGTAATCCAGGCCATCGACTCCATCAGAACGCCAACTGTCACATAACAGCAGGGTTTATCGTGCTCAGGACGCCATTTACAAGGACACTGTTCCACAATAAAGTAATAAGCGTCTTCTTCCTCCATAACTACCGTCGGTTGGTTAACTCGATCAACCGCCGCTTTAGCCATCCGCTCTAAAATCAACTTCATCCGCGTTTTCTCAGGTAGCGCTTTCAAGGCGATACCGGCCAAGCCTAAAATGGCGGGCTGGTCTCTCAAGCCAAATTGAAAGGTGGCTCGACCAATTCTCAGAAGCATCGCCCGCGCCCCACGCGGTCCGTAAAAATCCTCAACCGCCTGCTGCGCCGCGCCGTACTGGGCAAACGTCGCCTCCATTTCGAGGTTTTTGGGGGGATAGTTGTCGATGTATTTACTAAGTCCGCCGGCATTGAGTACAGCCTTAGTTCCGTTTGCTCCCATTACATCTTCAATAGCTTCCAATAGAACCCGCAACGCAGCATTTGGCATGGGGCGCTCTTCTGGCATCGATTCACCTCGTTTAAAATTTTTAACAGTATGAACGTAGAGCCATTATACCATAATTATGGTTTACCGGGCGAGTCTTTTAACACTAGACCATAGGGGGCGATTAGCGGGTACGACGCCGCCACTCTTCTTTTAGCTCAAGCGTAGATAAATCCTCTTCAATATCGAGGAAATCTTGAAGCAGCCGGTAAAACTTAGCCGCCTCTTCAAGCATGGGGAAATGTTTCGACTCGGTCAGGCCGATAGGGCGAATATTAGGCCAACTATTGCCGTTTAGCGATCGAGGCGGAGCCGGATCGATCATATCGTCCTTTTCACCGTAGACCACCAACAGCATCGAGTCGGGGGATTGGGCGATTATATTCATTCGACTGGAGATATCTATTTTGGCGACAGACTCAATACTAGCGATGATAGCGCCATCAGCCGTCTTTTCAGCTTCACGCTGAACTTCCTTATGAGTAATTTGCCGCCACCACAACATCTTTGACATCACTGAGCGATTGGCCATGTCGATAAGTTTCCGGTTAATACTGTCGCTATTCATCGGCAAACTGACGGCCATCACTTTTTTAGCCCGATCCGGATGCTGGACGGTGTACTCAAGCGCCACACTCGCTCCTAGAGCATGTCCGATGATCGGGGCTTCGCGGATACCCATATTATCGACAAAGTTATTGATTAGGGCCACATAGTCGGTTATTTCGTAGCGGGTTCTGGATTTGTCAGAGTCGCCAAAACCCCACAAATCGAGGGCATAGGTCCGGTATTTGTCGGAGATAGCTTCCATAGTGGGCATCCAATATCGCCACGAGCCAAGCCAGCCGTGTAGGAAAAGCACGGGTTTACCCCGGCCAAAAGCCTCGTAATGGACTAACCCACCGTCAATGACAACAGCACTCATCAGGTCTCAAATCTCAATTATTGATAACGAAAAGAACTCAAACATTAAGGCTACAATCTACCTAGTTCGGTTAACACTTTGTTAACACGTTTGGCTAATTCATCGGGGGCAAAGGGTTTCAAGAAATAATCCGAAGCGCCTAACTCCAATCCGGTACTCACTTCATTTTCCTGGCCCTTGGCCGACAGAAAAACAACAGGGATATCTTTGGTCCGATCATCGGCTTTGAGCGCCTGGCAGGCTTCAAAACCTGACATTTTGGGCATGCGGACATCCATTAGAATCAGATCTGGTGAAATCTCCAAGGCTTTTTTTACGGCTTCCTCGCCGTTGGGTACGTCTACCACCCTAAAACCATCAATTTCAAGAGAAATGATAATCAGTTCTCTGATATCTCGTTCATCTTCAGCGACCAAAATCAAAGGTTCGCTCATAGTTGGCTGCATGTCTCCTATTGAACCACATAACTCGACTAAACGGCGTCGCTGTTTTGCTCGGGAGCGGCAATCGGTACGGTAAAACTAAAGGTTGACCCCACATCAACTTCGCTCTCCACCCAAATCTGCCCGCCGAGCATTTCCACAAATGACCGGGTAATCGACAACCCCAGACCTGTCCCATCGACAACTTGGACTTCATTGCGCTCGGATCGGAAAAACCGATCGAATAGGTACTGCTTATCCTGCTCCACAATCCCAATACCACTATCGGCTACATCAATCTGCACCCACCGGTCGAGCATTTTTGCGCATATCTCTATATTACCGGATTCTGGGGTGTATTGCCAAGCGTTGCCCACCAGATTGACGAGTATCTGGGTAAGTCTGGCTTTATCGGCGTAAACAGGGGGTAAATCATCGGGTAAGTTGATGATAAGATGCATAAACTTTTGAACCAACTGTCCTTCAAAGGTTGTGGCGACATCCTGCACGACCTCGGCCAGATCAACAACTTCAAATTCCAGCTTGATTTTCCCCGTTTCGATGCGGGAAATTTCAAGAATATCATTGACTAATTCCGACAGACGGTTAGTATTCTTTTGGATAACTTTGACAAATCGATTCTGCATTGGATTAAGTTCGCCAATTCGGTCATTGCCCGACAGCAGTAAATCGGTATAGCCCTTGATAGACGTCATCGGCGTGCGCAATTCGTGCGATACGGATGAAATGAACTCATTTTTCAAGCGATCAATTTCAGCATCGCGGCTGATATCTCTCAAAACCGCCACCGTGCTGGCCGGCTCGTTTTCATTCAATGTCACCGGCGTTAGAGTGGCCTTAACCACTTTTGGCCCGGCTGAAATCTTAAATTCCACCGCTTGCACGCCCGCTTCAATTTGCGTTAGCGATTGGTCAAGCTGATCGTACAATAACTGAACCAATTCTGATTCGACCGGCGCAACCGTACTATCTAAAATTTGGCTTAATGGCTTGTAGGCGAGTTCGGTTGCGTCGATATTTAGAATCTCCGCCGCTTTGGGGTTGACCAGCACCATCCGGCGTTGGGTGTCTAACACCAGCACGCCGTCGGCAATACTCTTGAGAATCGCTTCATTCTTGGTCGCCTCAGCCGCTTGCTGCTGGTACATGACAGCCAATCGACCGGCCTGTTCGGTTCGAACCCGATACAATTCGGCGTTATTGATGGCGGTCGCAATTTGAGCCGCCGCAGTAGTCACCAATTTCAGGTGATCTTCGCTAAAATAGTTTGCCTCCGGATGAAACAACAGCAGGGCGCCCAGAACATCATCACCGGTTGTCAACGGAACGACCAATGCGGAACGGCGGTGCAATACCGGTGAGTGGGATACCCAGTCTGGTTCGTGAGCCAATTCAGGAATTAAACGCGGCCGGCGGGAGGCCATAACCTGGCCGGCCAGCCCATACCCCACTTTGAAACGGGTTGGGCTGCCTTCAGGCGGTAGTGGTTTATCACGCCCAATCGCCGCGCGATGCACCAAATAACCGGTCTCCGGATCAAGCAGTAGAACCGCGCCTTGAGAAATTCCAATAGCACCGTTGAGCAGGTTAAGGGCGTGGTGCAGCACTTCTTCCAGATCAAAGCTGCTGGTTAACTGCCGCCCCAACTCGTAAAGCACTCCCATCCGATCGCGCTCATCCGTAAGTTCTTGCAGCGTTTGGGCCAGTTCTTCGGTGCGCTGGAAGACCCGCTGTTCCAGATTCTCGGTTAGCAGATTAAGCCGTTGCACCAACTGGGCATTGCGGACGGCCACCGCCGCCTGAGTAGCGACAAATGACAGGGTTTGCACGTCGCGCTCACCGAAACTATTGCCACGCAGCGCCCCCACAAAAATGGCCCCGGCTACCTGGCTTTGTAACTGAATCGGCGCTCCCAAGATGGTTTGCAAACCCAAACCCCTGGCGATTTCGTCGAAGGACCGCCTATTTTTATCCTGGACTGGCTCGGCCTGGCCATCGATCAACCTTGATTTATCAACGGTCAGGTCAGATAAGATTGGCCGGCTCGACTCGATGATCTGGCCGGTTAGCCCAGTCCAAGGGGCCATCGGATGATGAACATCATTCGGCCTAATTTGGACCATCCCGGTGCGCTCCAATCCGAACCTGGCGGCCAGTTGCGGCGTAACGGCGGCGCCTTCGAAAATGTACTGTTCTATCTGCTCATCCCAAAATAAAATCACCCCAATTTGCCCGCCTAATAAATCGAGCGCATTAAGGATAACCGAGCGCATCACTTGCCGAACTTCCAACATCCCGCTAATGTCAACACCGAGCTTGTAAAGGCTCTGCATCTCCACAGCCCGAGTCCGCGTGTCGGTCAGCAAGCGGGCGCTGTCGATGGCAACGGCGGCCAGATCGGCCAGAGTCGTCACCAGATCAAGCATACCCCGGCTGCTAACCACTGCTTCTATAGCCAAAATTCCGATAACCCCATCTTCGGTCTTCAAGGGTACGTAGGTCACGTCATCGGGAAACGGAACGCCAAACTCGGGCGCAATTTTATCGCGTCGCTTGTCGCCGCCCACAATCAGCACCTCGCCCGACCGAATCACCGAAGCAAACGGCTCGGTATCGATTGACGTATTGCTCCGGTTGAATTCTTCTACCAAAAAATCGGGCACGTTTTGAGTATTGGCAATTTTTACAGTGCCGGTGCTGCGGTCGATGAGCCAGATGGAGCCGTTGCTATGGCCGACCAGTTCAAACACCGCATCCAAAACCAAATTCAAAACCTGGTCAAGATCAAGCGCCTGGTTGAGTGACCCGGCCACTTCGGTCAACGCTTCCAGTTGGCGCACCTGCTGTCGAGCCTCTTCGAACAACTGGGCATTTTGTAGCGCGATAGCCACCTGATTGGCAAAAGCCAGAACCACTCCGGCGTCTTCTTCGGTAAAAAAATCAACTTTGTGACTGGCCACGGCCATTAGCCCCAAAATATTGGTCCCGTAGGTTAGCGGCACGCCCAACCAACTTCTGACCTGATCGAAGGGTGGGGCTGAAAAAATGGCTTCATATTCAGTCCGGGCATCCTTTACAATAACCGGCTCTTGCGTTTCCACCACCCGACGACTGGGGTTGTTGCCGGTCATCGAGAATGACAGCCTAATGATTTGGCGGCTGTACTCTTCCCAACCCTGGCCGCCAATGATGACCAAATGTCGATCCTCGAGTAATTCAACCGTCGAGCGGTCATGATCGATTACTTTGCGCAGTTCTTCTAGAACTAA
Organism: Anaerolineales bacterium; assembly: GCA_020634855.1. GTDB lineage: Bacteria > Chloroflexota > Anaerolineae > 4572-78 > J111 > JAGRBY01. The sequence continues at coordinate 554,875 of JACKAU010000005.1, read as the reverse complement.
CTGCAGTAGTTGGTCGATCTCCAGGTGCGAGCTTATCATCTCCGAGACGCCTCGCAGCGTATCGGCCAACTGCCGGCGCTCCTGTTCCAGCTTAAACAGTTGGGCATTTTCAATCGCCGAAGCGGCATGATTGGCAAATGTCTCTAAGGCTTTCATGGAAGTCAGATCGGGACGATTATCATCAACCGGGTTCTGGATAGCTAATAAGCCAATTATACTTTCATTGGCCTTGCGGAGCGGCACTAGCAATAAATCGCCAGGCTGCCAGGGTTCCCGCCGACTGGCATAGAGGGCCGGGCGAAGGGGTTCAGGCTGGCTGGTTGGCCGAGGCAGCGCCGCGCTTTTTTCTATAAAGGGGATATTTAGCCGCATCTGCCAGTCTATTTTCTCAGCCGCCGGAATAAAATAGGTGTTACTTTGGCGATATTTATCCAACATGAGCGTTTGTAAATGATGCAGCGGCCGAGCCTGATCCGGCTGCCGTAGTTGGGCTAACTGAGCCAGCGGGATACCCATCCCTACCTCGTGATAAAGCAGAGGGGGATCATCATGGACCAAGCTAATTAACACAACGTCATAGCCAACCGAATCAGCAATGGCAAAGGCAATATCTTCCAGCACATCAGACAATGGCCGGTTGGTTCGAAAGGTGTTACTAATTTCGGCCAAACGTAAAAGCTGATCGGCCCGACGACTGGCTTGCTCACGCTCTAGCCGCTGTTGGTGGTAGGCTTCGGCATTGCCGATGGCTACAGCGGTTTGGTTAGCCAGCGATTCCAGATAATGAAGCTGATTGTTACTAAAAAAGTTAGGCTGGCGGCTTTCTAAATTGATGATGCCCACCGGCTCACCACCATACCGAATAGGGACGACCACTTTAGCGCGAACATCATTACCAAGATGGACATAATCCTCAATTTGGGTCACATCGGGCACTAAAATTGATCGACCGGAGCGAATGGCCCGTCCGACAACACCTTTTTTAGCCGAGATCGCCTGCCGAACCCGGCCGTTGGATGATTGATCACTTTGAGATTCCGGCTGATCGCTATAGGGAATTAGTTCGGTTGTGGCGGCATTATAGAAATAGACCTGACCAAAATCGGCTTGGGTTACGCGCAACGCCTCTTCCAGCACGGCGCCCAAAATTTTGGACAAATCGAGGGTACTGTTTAGCTCGCCGCTGACCCGCTGCAACCCGTCCAACTCATCCAGCCGCACCTGAAGCTGCCGGTTGGTTACGCTAAAAAGCCGGGTATTTTCCAGAACAATCGCTGTTTGACCGGCAATGGTCTCTAAAAGAGTAACATCTCGTGGAGTGAACTGGTACGGGGCGGTCGCTGCCAACTCCAGTGTACCGAGCAGTTTTGGTCCGATCATCAGCGGCGCTCCAATGAAAGCGCGGAACGGCCAGGTCGACCGGTCAAACTCAGGTTGGATCTCATGAAACTGATGGACATCCTCAATGTGAAGCGCCGTTTGAGTTTTGGCAATCCAGCCCGTGTATCCTTCACCCAAATGGCAAACCTGCTTTTGAGGCAAGTCGCTTTCCCCCAGACGAAGGAGTAAGGCTAAATCGTCTGTCTCAGCCTGATACAGGTAGATTTGAGCCATATCAAACGGCAAAAGCTTTTTAAGGTGGGGTTGGTTAAGGATAGTTCGACAGGCAGCTCGAAGATCAGCGACAGCAGCCGGTTCGACATCGGCCGGAGTCTCGTTTGTTCGTTCACGGTGAGGCGGCGGCGAATATTCTGCCAAGGTGCGATCGGGGGAAGACAAATCCGAATCACGACCTAGTCTTTGTCGATTCTCACTCAAGAGAATGGTCGGTTGATGTGGCGAGATGGGTGGATCAGCCGAAACGGCTAAAATTTGAGGCATCGTATAAAAATTATGGGCATAGGTCGATGTAAATTGAGGCTGAAGACGAATCCGGTTGAAAAGTCGGTCGTCGATGATCCAGATTAGACTGAAAAAAAGAGCGATTGCAATTACGGCGAGTGATAGTAGCGCCGTAATTGGCAGGTCGAAATTGGCGTCGAGAGCGAGAATCTCGGCGCCCAACCAGAAGATTAATAAAACCCTACATTTAGGGAGAGTAAGCGCTTTAAACATCTTTAACAAGGCAACCTATCTCTGTTGCTCAAAACAAATGTTTTTACTTGATAAGGTTCAAAAAAGCCTAAATTAAACGACAGTGACTGACGTGCGTACCCAAATTGTATTAACTCAGCAAACGAAGTAACCGACACTTTGGCTTATCATTCAGTGCCAATTACCTGCATCGCTCCCTCAAATTAACCCTAACAACCGCGTCCCCGGCGTCTACCTTCAGCCGCGTCTTCGGTTATTTGTAAAATATCAGCAAAGGGGCCGTCCTCGCTTGAGACAACTCCGACCACCAGCTTCATAAAATCAGACTCGCGCGTCTCGCCATCGATATCTTGATAAACTAATTTTTTTGCTTCTCTGGAGCGGAAATCATAAAAAACTTGAACTTCATCATTGAAGCGTTGAATGACGCTGGCGCAAATCTTTGGTCCGCCTTCCGGCGAGGTAATAATAATGAAATCGTTGTCAGAAGCCTGGCCGATAAAATCGTTGATGGTTCCAAATGACTCAACCGCCTCGCGCATTAAATCGGCTAAAAAGACCAGTACTTCGTTAACGTGAATAGGTCCAAGCGCTTCCTTGAAGGCGTTAACGTTTCGAATGCCAAAATACAGAAGCCGCCAAGGTTCAGTAGCATCCTTGACCTGTTTCAACTGCTCTTCAATCAACTTGCCGGCCGGTAAATTGGTTACAGGATGGGTTAAAGCCTCGCGCTTAGAACGCCGGATAGCGCCTTCAACCCGAAGTTTGAGTTCTTCGATATCAAAGGGCTTGGTAATATAGTCATCAGCGCCTAATTCCAAGCCGGCAATTTTGTCGCTGCGTTCATCTTTTTGGGTGAGAAAGATAATCGGCACGTAGCTGGTGCGGGTATTGCTGCGCAGACTGCGACAGATCTCATAGCCGTCGATGTCCGGTAATTGGATGTCCAGGACAACGACATTGGGCAGCTTTCTACGACAGGTTTCCAAAGCTTCGCTGCCCCGGTTGGCCACAAGAACCTCATAACCTTGTGAGTCGAAATAGATGCGCAACATTTTAGAAATATCAATGTCGTCTTCTACAACCAAGATGCGACCGTTGCCCATAGTGATTACCTCGTTTCTAGCTGCTACTGTCTAATGATAGTGGCTGTTTAAGGGTTAACCCAATTGAATTGGGTTTGTTCTTGATGCGCCTTTTGTCTAATCTCATTAATCGTTTCATCGGTAATGGCGTGTTCAAAACTGCGAAACCCGCTCACTCTAAAACCGTGTCGATGAGCCATTTCCGCCATTTTTTCCACCTGGGTTAATGAGATAGTCTTACCCAAAGTATAGCTTTGATAATGGCCCTCCAGGGCCAGGGTAATGGTTTCGGCCATACATGCAAAGGCCATTCCCGGCGGAAATCCAAAATTAAAATTAAAATTGACCTGACCGGGGACTTTAACCATCCCCCCTTCGATAACCAAAACATCATCCCGTTGATTGACGACCTGTTTCGACACATCTCTGGGGCGGGCCACATCGCACACGACTGCGCCACTTTTAAGATGATGTGGCTCGATGATAGCTTGAATCGCGTTGGTGACGGTCAAAATCATATCGGCCCGGCGTAAATCGGCCATATCGGTGCTGGTGTGAATTTGAGTAGGCCCTTGGGCTTGAACCAACGATCTAATCTGCTCAAGCGCGTGCGGGTCGCGACCCACCAGGATTAGCTCGGCGACGTGTGGGCTTAAAATTTGAGCGCAAACTTTACCTATCGAGCCGGTAGCGCCAACCACGGCTGCTGTGGCCTGCGCCGGATTAATATTCATTTGCCGAGCCGCTTTTAGCGTCCCTTCCACGGCTGTAGCGACGGTATAGCTGTCGCCGGTTGTAACCGGAATATCCAGATATTGAGCAATGGTTTGCCCACCATCACCCACAACCGAGGTAAAGCCGCCTAGACCCAAGATTTTAGCACCCAAACGCTGAGCCAGTTTCCCGGCAGCAATAATTTTCTTATAAACTACTTCCGGCGGTAAAGACACCATTTGCGCCGGCGTTAAAGGGCAGGCGATAAACCAGCCTTCGATCTCTTTGCCGGTCGCTTGGGATGTAATTCCTGTGATGTGCGAGATATAAACCGGTGGAAAATATTGAGAGAAATAATTGATCGCCGGTTCGGGCAGTAATTTCGCCAGAAGAGGGTATTTCCGTTGAACATCTCGCTTTGGATCAACAGGATGAATAATAAATGCAAAATTATCCATTAAATCAATGTGCCTCTGGAGCAGATTTGTCAGACCTAGTTCGTGGTTGATTCCACCAGTTCTTCAGCCGAGAACGAGTCGTCATTCGAGAATATATCCTGATGATATTGGGCTACATGTTGTTGATCAGGATAATTATGATGATCGCTGTCTTCGTACCGCACATTTTCGGTAATTATAGTCCGTTCTTGTTTAGCAAACAACACCACATCCGACTCAATAGTGCGAGCCGGGTAAATGATATGGCCGGAGCCGACCCGGCAGTTATGCCCCACACATCCGCCCAGCACCGGCAGCCCTACATCTTGATATTTGCCTTGATGCATAACCTTAATCGGTTTGGCCAGGAGATTGAAATCGGTAAAGGTATTACCAGCCCCAATGAAGGTATTTCGCCCCACCACACAAGCCTGCAAACAGGTATTTTGGGCCACCATCGAGTTTTCCATCAATGTAGTCAAAAACAACGCTGCGCGAAACGGGATGTAACAGCCATCGCCCACCACACTGACCATCAACTGCGCCCCTTGCATAATGTTGACATTATTGCCGATCAAACTGGCATTGATGACACACCCTGGCCCAATCGTAACATTATCGCCGATAATGGTAGGCCCCTGAATGACGGCCGCCGGATCGATTTGGGTGTTGCGGCCCACAATAACTAAAGCTGAGGACGATAAAAACTGCTTGCGCTCCAGTAGTGAGCGCCATAATACTTTCAGCATCACCCCCAAGTTATCCAACGATTTTTCGATACGGGCGCCGTACGAAAACATACCGAAGGGGCAGTTAGCAATAAAAATGTGGACCCAGCTATCAATCGACAGAAACACGCGCAGCGGAACTTCAAAGAGGAGTTCTTTACGCTCGTTAGCCATGTAACTTGGCACCCGATAGTAACCAATTTCAGTTGACATTGTCTCTATGACAATTGGCTCTGGCTCCACTTTACCAATAGTGGTACCATCAGGATAATAAAACAGATCGGCGACGTAAAGATCGCCATCCGGCCGTATATTTTCAGATAAGGGCAGGGCATGAGTAACAATGGCTTTGTCATTTCGGGAAAAGGCAACTTGGGCGGCCCTACCTGAATTTCGGGCAAGGGTGATGAATTCTTTGAAGAGGGTTTCATCAAAGAAAAGATTATCTCGGTACACGACCACTTCATCGGATACTATTTCAGGTGGAAGAAAGGAAGCGCTTCTGAGGGAACTACATTCCACTTCTTCATGGCAATAGGGACTAAGAATGTCTCGCTGCCAAAGCCAGAGTGGTTTATTCATAATACGTAGATCACGGGCAGGCTCATTGAAGGGCATAATGGGCGTTTGATCCCGAATAATAATCTTTTTCATCTGTTAGGGTTCAACTGTCTGTCAAAAGGTTATTCTTAGTAAAAAGTTTACCGGTGAGTTCAATAGAAGTCTTTTTTCAGATCGGTAAAGCAAAAAATAAAGATTAAATAATTACCTTATATTGACAACTAGTAATAAACAAAGGGTAGTTGGTTATTTAACAAAAATTCCATTTATTTATTCTGCTTCAAAGCCCCATTTAAGGTTTCAAATTCAAAGGCTAAGAACTCTGCTAAATTTTCATTAAAGGCTTGAGGCTCATCTAACATTGGGAAATGTCCGGAACCCGGCATCATGAGCACTCTAGACAGAGGAGCGTTGTTTGTAATGACATTTGCTTGCGTCGGCTCAACCACCCGGTCGCCGACCCCATAAATTCCCATGATCGGGGTGGTAATACCAGGCAGTTGGGGTCTTAGATCGGTTTTATGCAAGGACCCAATGCTAGAGAAGAAGGCTTCAAGGGTGGTTCTTGAAAGATCGCGGGTAATCATTTTGTACCAGGTTGGCCAATCGTGAACGACATAAGGAGAAAACACTCTTATGCCCAGCCGCAAAGCTTGCGGCATTTGCCATACTATCGAGGCAATCCACGGTTTACCTGCCAATCGAAGAAAAAAATGTAAAGAATTGCCAACAATTGGCGAACCCACCACAATAACTCGCCTGGTTCGGTTGGGTTTGGCTAAGGCCAAAGAGATAGCCACCGTCCCCCCCATTGAGTGTCCGACAATGGGCGCGGCCTCAATTCCCAAGCGATCCATAAATTGGTCAACTAATGATACAAAATCATTCAGATCATAATGTTTGCGAAATTTTCCAGACTCGCCAAACCCCCAAAAATCTAACGCATAGCAGCGATAGTGACTTTTGAGCGCTTCCATTGTTTGCAACCAATACCCCCAAGATCCCAACCAACCGTGTAAAAGGATGACCGGGCGACCTCGACCGTAGGCCTCGTAATGTACTATTCCTTGATCTGTTACTATAGAACTCACGGATTAGCCTCAACTCAAAGGGTCATTTTTGCAAACCGGATCAAAAAAAGCCATTCTAAAGAATTAGCTTTGCGTTAGGCAAAGCTAATTGATATCAACGTAAACTGGCTATAACGATGGCCTTGAAAAACAACTTATTTACTTATTTTACGGTAAAAATCAAGGCTAACGCATCGATTGTTAAAGAAACTAAAGGACTACTCTTCTTCAGCCTGCATATTTTCTAAAATTGAGTAAAGCAGCTCTAATAGGACGTTTTTAACCGTTTCTTTATCTCGGGCCACACAACCCAACACTTTAACGTCTCTATCTATTTTTAAAGCAATTCTGACATCTTCGGGTGACCAAGCGTCAGGCAAATCTTGCTTATTGGCGGCAATAACATAAGGTGTGCTGGCGTAACTGGAGAAGACCTCCAAAATGTGCCGAGCTTCTCTAAATGTTTCGGGTCTGACACTATCAACCAGCACCACAAAACCCAGCATGCCTTCTGATAAAATTTCCCACATAAAATCAAAACGTCGTTGACCTGGCGTTCCAAATAAATAAAGCACCAGATCATCATCTACGGTAATACGGCCAAAATCCATAGCTACGGTGGTATCTTCCTTAACCCGTTCCGCATCGCTGGATATTTTTCGTTCCGTAGCAACAACATCAATTTCGCTGACACTCTGAATAAATTCAGTTTTCCCGGCACTAAAAGGGCCTGTGATCACCATCTTTACGGTTTGCATCGGATTGACTTACCTCGGAAAGAACTTTATAAGGTTACTAAGGGCTTGAAACAAGTCGTGGGTAGGTATTAGTCTCTAAGGTTGAGTAGAGTTGGTAACATATTTATCTACAGAAGGCAAGCAATATTAGATTCGCTTAATTCTATCAATAAGCTTGGTTACAACGCTTCGCTTTTCAGCCGGAGACTGAGCGGCCATCTTCTTACCCCGGCGCGAGACAGGGGGTTTGGCCCGCTTTTGTTGCAAACCTTCTGGACGGATCAACTCAACAATTCCTGCTTGCAACATACCGTAAACAATCTTTCTAATCTGAAACTCATCCATGTTGTTATTTTGGGCGATTTGTTTAACAGAGTTGCGAGGATGAATGTGCGAGATAACTCGCCAATCGTCTTGAGTTAGTTTGACATCGCGCAGTGGCTTGTCTGTAATTTTAAGAGCGATGGTTGATAGGTCGGGCAGTTCATCTTGCAGCACAACGGCCTCTTGAATCCGTCGGCTGCCCTCTAAAATCACATTATCAAGGTTAAGCGGAACGGTGATTCGATCTTTAGCCGGTAAAATGTCCTGCTCAAACAGAAAGGTCCCGTCATTCCAAGTAAAGAGATCATACACAATGTTAAGCATATAATCTTTTACCCCTTGGACAATATCGGCCCTGGATACCAGACGTGCATCCATGAGGTACTTGCCCATAACCCTATCTGAGGAGCCGTTATACTGCTTTTTTATGACATTAACCTGATCCTCAGTGAGTTTGCCCACTTTATACAACATTGCAGCCAGGTGACCCTCGTCTGCGTTATTTGTTGCATGGATTAAACGTCCATCCTTAAAGTGCAACATTGCACCTTGGTCAGTCTGGTCATTGAGGCTTAACTTGCCGGTTTTCCGAGCCATATTGACCAGGTTTAACAGTTGGGTTGTGCTAAAGTCTTGTAGCCTACCTTTTAATGCCATTAAAACTTATTATTACCTCAATGACGATAAGAATGTTAGATTTTGTTGAGGATAGCCTATTATACCCGTTGCGTTGCATTAAGTCAACCTCGTACTCAGCACCCTTAACATGGTATAGGGGGGAAAATAACCTCCAGTCTTGACCCGATTTGGTTCAATCAAAAACACTATTTTAAATCCGATACATTTAGTCATGACTATATCATGCCCCCTACAGGCTTCCAATAGAGATTAAGTCCCAAATTAGAACCGGCTGCCTACTTTAAAATTTAAGCTCAGGATTTAGCTTGAACACGCTAAATCAACCGGTTTGAACGACTTAGCTGCTGATTTATTGACAATAAGTGACTTATACCTCGGTTTTTGCGTAAGTTCTGAGCTTTACCATTGCTAAACTTGGCAACACCTTAAATTCTGCTATCATAAGATCACTGACCAGAATGTGGCCTTAAAGCGCGATAGACCGTCATACAGAGGAATTTACCAGATAGCAATGAATGCATCAATTCACTATACAGAACCCACAATCCATCCTGATTGGATAAATACACCGGCCGGTTTAAACAAACTGATCAATGTGTTATCAAATGAGTCGCTGGTTGCGGTGGATACCGAAAGCGACAGCCTGTACAGCTACTTTGAAAAAGTGTGCCTGATTCAATTTTCAACCCAGCATAACGACTATCTCGTCGATCCGTTGGCCGTCGACATATCCGATCTAGCCCCTTTTTTCGCCGATGAATCGATTCAAAAGATTTTTCATGCCGCCGAATATGATTTTTTAAGTCTGAAACGTGACTATGGCTTTGAATTTTCCAATTTATTCGACACCATGCTGGCGGCCCGCATTTTGGGCTGGTCCCACTACGGGTTAGGATCGCTGCTGAATAAACATTTCAACCTTAAGCTGGATAAACGATTTCAACGTTATAACTGGGGCCGACGGCCCCTCAGTAAAAAAGCGCTCAATTATGCCTGTCTGGATACGCACTATCTTATTCCTCTGCGTGAAATCCAGATCAAGGCGCTTAATGAGCAGAATCGTTTGCAAGAAGCGGTCGAAGCCTTCGAGCGAATGACCCAGGTTGAGCCGACGATTAAAACTTTTGACCCTGACGACTTTTGGCGGGTAAAAAATTCAAGAGAACTGCATCCTCAGGAACAAGCCGTACTGCGAGAGCTGTTTATTCTACGTGACAAAATTGCCCGAAAGCTTGATCGTCCGGCCTTTAAAGTGATGAATGACGCATCTCTGGTGGAATTGGCCAGGATTCAACCCTTGAGCCTAAACGCACTTAAACAAACTAAGGGCTTAGGCAGCAAACTTATCCAACACAACGGATTGGAAATCCTGGAAGCGATAAATCAAGGACAGGCGGCTCCCCCGCCCAAATATCCGGCCAACCATCATCACCGCCCCGACGATCGTATTTTGAACCGCTATGAACTGCTACGCCGGTGGCGCAACGATTTGGCCGCCTCTCGTGGGGTTGAGCCGGACGTCATCATGAATAATCACGCCCTGATGAGTATCGCCCAAAAAAATCCCCGGACGATGGGCACGCTGACAAAAATTGGTGTTTTGGGTGACTGGCAGCGAGAAACCTACGGCCAGCGCCTACTTCAGGTACTAAACGGTAAAGCTTAGTTCGAATTTAGACCTAGCAGGGTTAACAACTCTGCCAATTGGCTAATTTCCTGAACCCCTTCCGGCGGTTCTGTTCGATTTTTGGTATCAATGAGTACCGGCGTCAACCCGGCCCCCAAAGCTCCCCCGATATCGGTCTCCAAATTATCGCCGATAAAGAGAACCTGCTCCGGTAACGGTTGACCGGCCAGGTTCAAAGCAGACTCAAACACCCGCCGATCCGGCTTATGATAGCCGGCCTCCTCCGAAACGACGACAAAATCAACATATTCGTCCAGTTGATACTTTTCGATTTTGCGGCGCTGCAAATGAATATAGCCATTCGTTAAAATGCCGGTGGTGTAGTGCTGCTTGAGTTTTTCCAAAACAGCGTAGGTATCAACAAAGGGAACAGCCTCTTCTAATACTAACTCGACCCAGCAGTCTAACATGGGGCCGGCCAGAGCCGGATCGTGTCCTAAGGTACGTAAGGTATTAGCATAGGCGTATTTGGCCGCCGTCTGTCCTTCAAGAACCCGATCAACCATCATATGCCACATATCGTAGCTTTTTGTCCAGTAACAGTCGAAAAACTCATCGGCCGTAAGCGGGGCGAGTCTATCGGCGAACCGGGCGAAAAGGGCGTCGCAGATGGTGCGCAACTGCCAGGTGTGCTCGATGAGGGTGCCATCCATATCAAATATGATGGTGGTGATGTGGTTATAATTTTGCGGATGATTCATGACTCGGTCATTGGGCCGGCAATCGACAAAGCATAGATGTCGTCACTGAGATATTTGTGAGCCGCTGCCTGAATCTCGGCCGGCGTAATTGCGTTGATAAGGGCGGGATAGCGGGCGATAAAATCGTCACCCAATTGGTAGATGTGTATTTGGAGCAGTGTATTGGCCACGCCTTCATTGGTTTCCAACTGAAGCGGCAGGCTCCCGGTCAAGTAGGCTTTAGCATCGGCTAATTCTTGGTCGCTAACCGGCTCGGTACGAAATCGGCGCACCTCGGCCAGGATCAAGTCAATGGCGCGATCAACGTTGTTGGGATTGACGCCGGCGTAAATAGACCAGGGTTCCGGCCCCATGCCCCCCATCAGCGATGTCCGCGCGTAATAAGCCAGTCCGTTCTGATCGCGTACAATCTGGCCAATCCGCCCACCTAAACCTAACTGGCCCAATATGGTGTCGCCAACATAAGCAGCGTAGAAATCATCGTCGGTGCGTTTGGGACCGATATTGCCCAGCATCAAATCAGATTGCGATTTATGGGGAACTGATTTGACGTGCCGAACGCGTTTGGTCAGCGCGGGAGGCGAGGGTACGGTTGGATCGGGTGGCGAATAATCGGGTTGCCACTGACCTAACGTGGCCTCCAAAGTCTGGTATACGATATCACTGACCACATCACCGACTACTACAAAAATGCCTTCGTGCGGATGAATATTTTGGTAGAAATCAAATAAATCGGCCTGAGTAATGCCCTCGACGCTTTCCAGCGTGCCGCTAAAAGGCCGGCCGTAGGGGTGGTCGAGGCCGTAGAGGCTTTCTCTGAAGTAGAGTTGCGCCAAGCCTCGGGTACTCTCTTGTAATTCGCGCAGCCCGGTGATGAGTTGCCCACGTACCCGCTCGATCTCCTCAGGCGGGAAGGTCGGCCCGGTCAGCCCATCGAGCATTAATCCCACTAACAGATCAAAATCTTCCGATAAGCTCTTGCTGCTGACCGTGGTTAAATGGCGACCGCAGTTGAACCGCAGCATTGCCCCAACCGACTCAACGATTTCGTTGATTTCGGCAAAGGTGTGGCGGGCCGTTCCGCGTCCCATTAGGCTGGTGGTAAACGCGGCCAAACCGGTTTTCTCCGGTGGATCGAGATTAGCTCCCCCACTTAGCCGGCCGCGAATAACCACACTTTGGGTGTAATGGTTCTCTTTGACAATGAGCTTAATCCCATTCGAGAGGGTGTACGATTGAAAGGTTAAATCCACAAATTACTCCGGTCTAAAAAGTTAGGTGGGTGAGAGCGATTTGATTATGGGTATCAGGTAGATGGATCAGCTTCCGGTTGGCTCGAACCAACCCACCGTTCGATTTGAAGTATGCAGGTATCTTCGAGCGACCTGTTGAATATCCTCGGCCGTAACGGCGGCCAGTTTATTCTCCAACGCGTCGAACTGCCGCCAGTCGCCGAGCATTTCCAGCCAGCCTAGCCAGCGCGCCTGATTGCTAACCCGTTCCATCGTATAGGCTAACTGGGCTCGGGTTTGTTTGAGTACTTTGGCCAATTCAGCCGCCGAAACCGGCTCTACTTTTAACCGCTCGATCTCCGTCTCAAGCGCTGCTTCAAATTCGACCAAGGTATGCCCATGCCGAATTGTGCCGTCAAAACTAATCGTACCCGGATCAATACTGGGATGGTAGCCGGCGCTGGCATCGACAGCGATATCGGTTTCCACCAAGGCGCGGTAGAGGCGGGCGCTGCGATGGGTAGCCGGGCCGCCAAAACCCGCCCCGGAGAGAATCGCCTCCAACATCAACAGCGTAAACGCGTCGGAGTGAGTCCCATCACACACATGGTAAACGGCCTGAAAATAGGCAGTTTTGCCTGGTCGGCGGATCACTACTCGCCGCTCACTTTGCTGGGCTGGCTCTCTTATGCTGACCGGCGGTGGAGTCGGCCCGGCCGGAATTGGCCCAAACAGTTCATCAATTCGCTCACGCACGCGATCAACTTCAATATCGCCGATGATGACCAATACAGCATTATGAGGCCCGTAATACATTTTGTAATGGTGGTAGAGGTCATCGCGAGTGATCTGATGCAGATCATCCTTCCAGCCGATGACCATTGTCCCGTAAGGGTGAACGTGAAACGCGGTCGCTTTGACTTCTTCATGCAGCGCCCAGGCCGGGTTGTTTTCATGGCCCTCGCGCTCGGAGATGATGACCGTCCGCTCGCTGGTCACTTCGTCGGGATCGATTAGGGCGTTAGCCATGCGGTCGCTCTCGATGCGCAGGCCAAGGTCCAGCCGGTCGGCGGGCAGAGTCTCAAAATAGGCGGTGTAATCCTGGCTGGTAAATCCGTTCAATACGCCGCCGTTGCGATTGACCTCCAGCATAATCCGGCCCTTGGGAAACGTTGGCGTCCCTTTGAACATCATATGCTCGACCCAATGGGATATGCCGGTTTTACCGGCCTGCTCATTACGCGCCCCCACCCGATACCAGATCCAATTGCTAACCACCGGCGCAGTGTGAACCGGTTTAAGTAAGACGCGCAGGCCGTTTTCCAATTTATAATCAATCACAGCATTTTGGTCAGGCAAGAGAACTCCTTATAAAGGTCTGGAGCATCAAAGCAAGCTTTGATTGCATTTGCTCTTGACAAAGCAAGCTTTGTCGCTCCTAAAAATAAGCGTTTGCAGCGATTTATTAGCTCTGAAGAGCATACTACACAAACAACACAAAATTTACGCCGCCTCAGCCAGGGCAGTGGTGAGAGCAAAATAGGCAACGACCGCTTCCTCCATCTGGACCAGGCTGATCCGTTCCTGATTGGTGTGAGCCAACGTTTCATCGCCCGGCCCAAAACCGACCGTGGGGATATCGGCGGTCATGAGATGCCCCCCATCGGTGGCGAAGCGCCAGATATCGATGCCATCGTCTCGACCTAAAGCCGTTACCAGCGCCTGGTGAGCCGCCTGGACAAACCGATCCTCTTCCGACAGCAGGTAGGACGGAAAAATGGCCGGGATCTCTCGAATGAGGCCGGTATAGGTGGTAAACTCTTGGCTTTTAACAACCACGGTTACATTTTGGTCGAGATCTTCAATTGAGGCGACCAAACTTTTCACCTTAGCGACGATATCCTCAGGCGCTTCGCCGGCAATATTGCGCCAATCCAACGTCAAATAGACCCGACCGGGAATGACGTTAGGACTAAGCTGGTCGGTGGCGTATAGGGTAGGTACGACGGTCGATGGGCCAAGCGTCTCATCAAAGGCCATCGTCAAATCTGGCAGGTAAGTCAGAAACTTTGCCGCCGCGTAGTGAGGATTGACCCCCAGATGCGGCGCGCTGGCGTGGGCCGAATGCCCTTCAAACGTTACCCGCAGTTCTACCCGGCCCCGGTGGCCTCGACGAAGGGTGTTGTTACTCGGCTCGCCGCAGATAGCAGCCTGAGCACTCAGATGGGTGATTAAATGTTGGGTGCCTAACCCGCCGATCTCTTCCATAACAGGCACGGTCATATAGATATTGCCGCGAGGTTTTAAATCGAGCCGCTTGAAGAGGGAGGTGGCATAAATCATACAGGCGACAGGTCCCTTCATATCGACCGAAGCGCGGCCCCACAGTTCGCCATTTACAATTTGGCCGCTAAAGGGCGGGTACGGCCAGCCATCTTGGGGGCCGGTATCAACGTGGTCCATGTGGCCGTTCAAAAGAATCGTTGGGCCATCGCCCCCGATGATTTTGCCGATAATGTTGCCGACCGGATCACGCCATACCTCGTCAAACCCTAAATTTTCCATTTCATTTTGGATAATTTCAGCCACGTCGCCTTCTTGGCCCGGTAAACTGGGCGTCGCGACAATATGCTGCGTAAAATCAACCAAGGCCGACTGAGAATCGCGTACGGCCAACTGAATATGTTCAAGCGGTAAATTCATTTCCCAACAATCCCATCCCCAAAAAATAGATAAAAAAGCAGTGTTACCGGAGGCAACACTGCTCAAAAGGCATTCATCTTTTACCCGAAGCTGGTTTTACCAGTCTGTCACCATAGTTACGCGGGGCTAACTAGGCTCTCACCGGTTGGCTCAGGGCTTGCCATAAGGCTTCTACGGAGGAAAAAGCAGTACCTTGCTGAGAAAGGGTAGCCATATCCAAATTCATAAATGGCACTTTCTCTTTAGGCGCGTCATCCCCTTCACCACGTTTTACATAACCGGCTTCCCGATCATGAATAGGGTAAAAGTAGGTCATCGCCTGTTTAAGGCGTTCTCTCACGTTATGGTTCAACTGGTCAACCTTACTGGGAACGGTGATGATGATGAACTGACTTTCGGCCGGGTGACCGATAAAATCATCGATACTGCCCAGTTCATCCACGGCGCTGGTTAGGGTTAAGGCGATGGCCCGCAGCACATCATCCCTGGCCACAAACCCGTAAATTTCATTGAAGGTATCGAGGCCGCTAATGTTGATCCCAATCGCCGACCAACCGTCACGCTCCATCATCAGGCTCAAGCGATCGAGGGTAAACTTCTCGCCCGGTAGTCCGGTGACCGGATTGTTCTGGCTACCGGCGCGACGGAGGGCATTACGCACCCTAAGCCGCAATTCCTGGACATCAAACGGTTTGGTGATATAGTCGATCGCGCCCAATTTAAGCCCCGCAATACGGTCATCGCGGTCACGGCGTTCAGTTACAAAAATTACGGGCAGCCGGCTGGTGCGCACATCCTCCTGAAGCACTTGCCCCACTTCAAAGCCATCGATATCAGGCAGACGAACATCCAAAAGGACCAAATTAGGTGACTCGGTTCGACATTTGTCCAGAGCATCGTGCCCTGTCCCGGCGGTAACAACCCGATACCCCTGTGCTTCAAAGTAGACCCGGAGCATATCAGAGGTATCCAGATCGTCTTCAACAATTAACAGGGTATGTTTCATGGGCGCTGTTTCTAATGGTTAAATACCAGTCTGTAAGTTTTGTGTAGTCTACCAGTTGGTCGAGAAGAGGATTTTGGCGAATAACGATAAAAATTTAACGTTCAAGTTAAGTATACCCTATCCTCTCCTAAAATGTCAACCAGCATTAGGCTCAGATCAAGCAAACATAGCCTCAAATGTTTTGGAGTCGAGCGTTTCTTCTTTTAGCAGGCGCTCGGCGATTTCCACCAGTTTGGCTCGGTTTTCTTGAATCAGTGAAATGGCCCGAGTATGGGCGCTGTCCACAATACGGCGGACCTCGCGATCAATCTGGCGGGCGATTTCCTCGCTATAGTTACGCTGCTCACCGATTTCTTTGCCCAAAAAGACTAGCTCATCCTTTTCGCCAAACATCAACGGTCCCAATTTTTTGCTCATGCCGTATTGAGTCACCATCGCCCGCGCCAATTTAGTCGCTTTATTGAGATCATCGCTGGCGCCGGTCGTGACCTCCTCAAAGATCACTTCTTCGGCGGCGCGCCCGCCCAAAATGGCGGCTAACTCGGCTTCAAAACGTCGCTGATTTTCCAAATAGCGATCCTCGTCCGGCAGCGAAATGACATACCCGCCGGCCACGCCTCGGGCGACAATGCTCACTTTATGAACCGGGTTACAGTCGGGAATCAACTTTCTGATGAGCGCATGACCGGCTTCGTGATGGGCGATAATTTTCCGTTCTGCTTCTGGCACAATGCGGCTCTTGCGCTCAGGACCGGCAATCACCTTTTCGATAGCCCGCTGCATATCTTCCATGTGAATCTGCTTCGAGTTGCGACGCGCCGCTAAAATGGCGGCCTCGTTGACCATATTCTCGATATCAGCGCCGACAAAGCCAGGAGTCTGTTTGGCGATCACGTTTAAATCAATATCGTCGGCCACCGGCTTGCCCTTAATGTGGATGCCCAGAATTTGCTCCCGGCCGCGCCGGTCAGGTCGATCTAAAATCACCCGGCGGTCAAAGCGGCCGGGACGTAGCAACGCCGGGTCCAAAATATCGGGCCGGTTGGTGGCGGCCACAACAATGACGTTGGTATCGGTGTCGAACCCGTCCATCTCGACCAGAATTTGGTTGAGCGTTTGTTCTCGCTCATCGTGACTACCGCCCAGGCCCGCGCCTCGATGCCGGCCAACGGCGTCGATCTCATCCATAAAGATGATACAGGGGCTGTTACGTTTGGCTTGGTCAAACAGATCTCGCACGCGGCTGGCCCCAACCCCAACGAACATCTCCACAAACTCCGAGCCGGAAATACTGAAAAACGGAACGCCGGCCTCACCGGCGATGGCCTTGGCGGTCAGCGTTTTGCCGCAGCCGGGCGGGCCGACCATCAGCACCCCTTTGGGAATACGCGCCCCTAGCGAGATAAATTTTTCCGGTTCACGCAAGAACTCAACAATTTCGGCCAATTCTTGTTTGGCCTCATCGACCCCGGCCACGTCATCAAAGGTGACCGTCGGTTTATCGCCGGCAAACATTCTGGCTCGGCTTTTACCGAAGCTGAGGGCTTGATTGCCCGCACCTTGGGCTTGGCGCAAAATAAAGAAGAAAAACCCGCCAATCAGGATCAACGGCAGCAGCGTTCCCAAGATCGCCAGCCAGCCATCCCAGGCGCTGCGCGGGGCGATGGTTACTTTGATGTTGATCAGTTGCTGCTGATCGACGCCCATCAACTCCAACGTTTCGATAACGCCGATACCCGGTTCCTTATTGGAGGAAATTTTTTCACCGTTTTTGAGTTCAATCGTTAATTCGTTCTGATCGACTAAGATTGACTCAACCTGACCCTGGTTAGCCAGTTGAGCGACTTCAGACAAATCTTTAGATTCAATCGACTCGGTACGAAGAACGAATACACCATAAAGAAAAGCCAATACCACAAATATCAGAATTGCATACAGCGCACGCGACCATTTCATAATTGCTTTCCTTACGAAATCTATATAATTTTCCTGCGAAGTTTTAACGAAATTGTGTAAAAATCAAATATACCACGCGCCATAGGCGGAGTCAAACATCGTTGGACCCCGCCATTTTCTTTATTTAGTCCGCGTTCTTGACGGCTGGTCGGTAAGGTGTTAGATTGTGGGTAATTTGTCGAAAAAATCGATAAACTAACCGCACCAGCACCAGAAGACAAATAACCAAAACTACTTTGAATTTTAGGACATGACAAAATAATGATTACTGACAAAGTGCAAGAAGAACAGGTTACGTCTCGAACGGCTAAAGATTATCTCATTTTAGCCGCCAAAGGCTTTGCCATGGGCGCCGCCGACGTTGTGCCCGGCGTTTCCGGCGGGACGATGGCCTTCATTTTGGGTATCTATGAGGAACTGATCTACTCGATCAAAAACCTCATTAATCCTCAGATTTTTAAGAACCTCTTCAGTTTCAAACTAAAAGAAGCCTTGGCCCTGGTACCTTGGCAATTTTTGGGCGCCTTAGGTTTTGGGATTTTGCTGGCGATCTTCTCTCTGGCTCAGTTCCTAGAGACGGCCCTCACCAATTATCCGTCTCTGGTTTGGTCATTTTTCCTGGGTCTGGTCGTCGCTTCTATTATAACCGTGACCAAACGCGTGCAGAAGTGGGACTCGGCAACCATTACGGCCATGGTTGGCGGCACCGTTATGGCTTTTTATATCGTAGGGATGGTGCCAGTCCAAACCCCTGATGCCGCCTGGTTCCTGTTCCTCAGTGGTTTTATTGCGATTTGTGCCATGATTTTACCGGGTATCTCCGGCTCGTTTATTCTGGTTTTGATGGGCAAGTACCAATATATTCTGTCGGCCGTCAACAATCGCGATTTTGTAACGCTGTTCATTGTCGCCGCCGGAGCCGCGGTCGGGTTGGTGACGTTTGCCCAGCTTCTAAGTTGGCTCTTCAAGCGATACCACGATCTGACGGTGGCGCTTCTCATCGGGTTTATGATCGGTTCGCTGCGGAAGATATGGCCCTGGAAAGAGACGCTCGAAACGGTGATTGATCGCCACGGTGAGGCCATTCCGGTGGTCCAAGTCAATGTTCTGCCTGCCACCTGGACCAGCGAAGTAACACTGGCGATCATATTGGCCCTGATCGGCTTTGCGCTGGTGTTTGTTCTTGATTATTTTGCTTCAAGGGCCGAAGCTTAACGAAGGTCAACCCTAAAACAGCCAGCGCCTTAGTTCGTAGTAACCGCTTTAGCGGTCCTACTCCGGGTAACGGCTAAAGCCATTACTACGAACTAAGACGTTACTTTTGTAAAAATTTACTCAGGTGGAAATAAAGGTTTGGGATGAGATGGGGCTGCAGCAGGTAACTGGTTGCCGCCCGGCTGGGGTTGCGGTTGTTGAAGACTGGCTGTCGGCGAAGCGGCCGAGACTTTCGGCTGAGGTTTACGGGGTTGAGCCGTGATAATTTGCGTCCCCCCTCGACCGAGCAACATGCCTAAACAACCGGGTTTAGTCTCGACAGCCTTAATCTGAGGAGGCTCAACCGATCGAGCGGTAACAATGGCCTCGGAAGCCAATTGATTGGCGGCTGAAATTTTGGCTTCCAATTCTTGGCGCAGCGCCTCACGCCGCCATTCTTCTTCCTGACGGCTTCTGGCAATATCGCGCTCCACTTCTAAAATCCGTTCGCGAAGGCGATTGTTTTCTTCCTTCAAGTTAAAGTTATCCTGAAGCAAAACGCCCATTAACTCTCGATTAGCGGCCTGGCTGTTGAGAATGCTTTTCTGGCTATCGGACAGTGTGGTTAAGGTGTTATTTAAAAACGCCATAGCCGGCGACTCGGTCCCATTGGCCGCGACAACCGCCAGACTCTCCTCAAAGTTGGGCGCATCACCCTCATCATCATCATGATCTTCCGCCGGATCAAATGCCGGAAGATCATCGGCAAAAACTTCATCCTTGTCCGAGATGCCGTCCGGTTCAATCACCGGAGCCAATGTATCTTTCAATTGCTGTCGAACCTGCTCATAAGTCATACCATTGTTCATCAGCTCTTTAATTTCCAACAAAGTACCGACATCGTCGTTGGAATAACGACGGTGGCTGCGATCTTTGTCGCTGCCGGCATCCTTGGACAAAAATTCAGTGAATTCATCTGACCAGCGCCGCAGTGACGCCGAAGAGATATTTAATTCCTTAGCCACCGTCTGAGGCGGCTGAAACGTCTCCGAGTTCATAGGCAAATATTACTCCACTCCCCTTAATCTTCGTTAATCTTCGTTCAAAACCCGATACGAGGCATCAACGGTTTCGTCATTGTCAAGATCAGTGTGAGCATCGCTGCCATAATCTAGCAAACGTGTATACTGCTCAACAATGTCCGGCGGACATAATTTTATAAACAGCGTCATCCCCAACAGAATAACACCTAAATCGTCCAATTGACCTAAACCCAAAATAACGTCGGGAATGAAATCAACAGGCGAGATAGTATACAGCAGTGACAGTGGCACGACTGATTTGGTTAACATCCCGATCCGGCTATCGGTAAAGAGCAGCCACACCAATCTGACCTGTTTCATTAGGTTTGAGAGAAAATTATCATCTTTTTCATTCGTTACTATCGACGGCTTCTTAGTCATAAATACCTCCTACGATATTCAATCCGGCTAAATAAATCCGTTAAATAAATAACCTGCCCGAAATTATAGCGTCGAGTCGTAATTCAAGCAACAAGAAATCGCTCATCCACCAAATTCTCAAGCATACGGTTACCCTACAGTGAGCTTATTCACTCAACCAGCCGGTTATCGTGAGCGATTTCAAAAGAGTACCGCTAGTTGGCCGCAGGTCGCCGAAAAATAAATGTACTTGGTGAAGTTCGGCGGTCTGTCGTCAGGGAGTTAAGACTAAAGTTATCGACCGGAATGTCTTGTATGTGCTTTCGCTTACTACTATAATGAGGTTATGAAAAGCCTGCGCCAGTCATTGATTGATTATGAATTACCGCTGCTTAAAGCCATTGCCGACCAACGCGCCGTCTTACTGACCGCCGGCGATCACACGGCGGTGATTAACCAATTGGTCGAGACGTTACTCTCTCCGGTGGCTACCGCTATTGTCCTGGATGATCTCTCACCGGCCGAGAGTCAGGCTCTTGAATTTCTGCTGCAAAATGGCGGGCAGGTTGAAGGCCCACGCTTCAACCGCCAATTCGGTGAGATCCGCTCGATGGGGCCGGCTCGGTTGGAGCGAGAGCAGCCCTGGCAAAACCCGGCCAACCCGGCCGAAGGCTTGTGGTATCGTGGGCTTATCTATAAATCGTTTCAAGTATCGTCGCAAGGCAGTCAGGAAATTGTTTACATACCGGATGATCTGCGGCCATTCTTAAACCCTAAAATTCCTCAACCTCAGCCAAGTCACCCTGATTTTCAAATCGAGGCTGTGGCTGCCCCGGCCCTAACGATCAGCAGCTTTAATCGCCTGCGTGAAAACATCTTTAGGATTTTGGTCTATCTGCAAACCACGCCCGTACGAGTCCAACAAGACGAAGCGCTAGCGGCCGCCGATAAACAGGCCGTGGCCCAAACGCTACTGCCGCCGTTACATCGACATACCCCGTCAGAAGCCGAACTGGAATTTCTACTGCACCTCTGCCGGCGAGCCGAACTACTCACTGTGGCTCACGGCCGGCTCCGGCCGGAGCGCGAACCGACCCGCAGTTGGCTGCAAGCGGCTCCGGCCCGGCAAATCACCGAACTTCAAAACACCTGGCGCGCCGACCCCACCTGGAACGATCTGCGGCACGTGCCTAATTTGGTTCCCCAGCCAACGGGTTGGGAGAATAGCCCGCTGTTGGCCCGCTCGAAAATTCTGGATTATCTGGCCCAGCTCGATACCGCCGCCGGTCAATGGTTGTCGATTGATCACTTTGTGACCTTGGTCAAGCAGATCGATCCTGACTTTCAACGGCCCACCGGCGACTATGACACCTGGTACATTCAAGATCGACATGGTAACTTTTTGATGGGGTTTGCGCACTGGGATGAAGTGGAAGGGGCGTTGATCCGCTATTTGTTAACATTTATCCTGCCTGTTTTAGGGGTGGTGGATTTGGGTAGCCCCGATCAAACCAGAGACCCCACCAGCTTCTGCCTGACGCCGGCGGGTCAATCATTTCTAACCGGTCGCTCGACCATTGATGATTTGCCGCCGAAAACACCCTGGTTGAGAGTCGATCACAACTTTCTGGTTCGGGTTCCGGCCCAGGCCAGTCTGTATGATCGGTTTCAAGTGGCTCGCTTTGCCCAACTGGAAAGTTATGACCCGCAGCGAGCCGGGTACCACATTACGCAAGCCAGCGTCAAACGAGCGCTCAAAAACGGGGTTACCCCCGATCAAATCACGGCCTTCCTGACTCGCGTAACGAACAATCAAACGCCGCTGAAGGTCGTCGAGTCGATCCGGAACTGGGGAACACGCTATGCGACCGTAGCACTTGAACCGGCGACGCTCCTTCATCTAAAACATGAAGCTTTGGCCTCGGAACTGCGCCAGCATCCGGGGCTTGGCCCTTTACTGGGCGAGTCGCTAAATCCGACCACGATTCTAATTCCGGCCAGGCATGTTGCCCAAGTCAAGCGTTTTCTTATAGAATTAGGGTATCTGGAGTAAACTGAACCAAATAACCGGCCACTTAGCCTATCTATCTAAATTATCACCATCACTTACACCATCTAGAGGACATCTCATCCATGCCACCTACGCACAACGAGACTCTTCAGGCCAAAATCTTCGATAAGATCGCCGCCAGACATAATATCGGTTATGTGGTAACCGATGAAACGCTAATTATTCAAGACCACAACTTAGTTATAGCTGACTGGACAGACAAAAATTCGGGCCAATTAACCGGCCTGCCCTTAACTGCGTTGTTTGAGGAATTAGCTGGCTATGAAGCCACGCTGGCCTTAATTGCTAATAATCAACATGACAGCTTGACGCTGCCTCCCCTTCAACGGCCAAACGCCTCCGGCCCAATCCAAACACTCCACCTAACAGCCGAGTCGTTTGATGACAACAGTTCACAACTCCTCCTGACCATCATCGATATGACACCTCTGGCCGAAAACAACACCTTATATTCGGCTGTGGTTGAAAGCCAAACAGAGTTTGTCTGCCGCTTTCGGGCTGACGGTAGCCTGACATTTGTCAATAAAGCCTACTGCCGCACCCTCAAAAAATGTCCGGAGGATTTAATCGGTCGGTCATTTCTAACGTTCATTGTTGATGAAGATCGCCCATACGTCAGTGGCGCTATCGACTTACTCAGTGCGCAAAACCCGGTCATAACCACTGAATATCGAACGATGTTACCTTCTAATGAAATTCGCTGGCAACACTGGACTTACCGGGCCAGCTTAGGGGAGCAGGGACAGCTTCTTGAATGTATGGCCATCGGGCGAGATGTGACCCGGCATAAACAGACCGAACAGGTCCTGCAACGGGTACGCTTCTCAATTGATCGGGTGGGAGACTCCGTTTTTTGGGTTGACAACAGCGGCAGCTTTCTCGACGCGAATGAACCGGCTACCTGGAAACTGGGCTACGAACGAGAAGAACTGCTTGAGATGAAATTCGGTGACATCGATCCGAAGTTTACGGGCCAAGATTGGGCCGAGCTATGGCAAGAGGCCCAACACCAGCGAGTTATCACATTTGAGTCGGTTCACTATACAAAAGAAGGCAAGGTCTTACCGGTGGAAGTCATTGTCCATAACTTAGATTTTGATAACACCGCCTATGTCTGTATTTTTGTGCGCGATATCACTGAACGCAAAAACGCCGATCAGGCTCTACTGGAAAGTGAGAGCCGGTTTCAGTCGATTATAACCAAACTACCCATGATTTTATGGAGTATTGACCAGGACGGCATCATAACTTTGTCTGAGGGTCGAAGGTTAACACTTCTGGGGTTAAAGCCGGGAGAACTCGTCGGACAATCGGCGTTTGGTGTGTTGAACGCCAATGACCAAAGAAATGAAAATATCCGCCGCGCTCTGGCCGGGGAAATAACCTACTCAACTACCCGAATAGGAGACGCTATCCTTGAGACCCAATACATACCCCTTCAGGATGATGAGGACCAAATAACGGGTCTTATCGGCATTTCATCCGATGTAACCGAGCGCGAGCAAGCCCGCCAATTTCTCGCTTACAGAGAAGCCTACTTGAGTACGTTAGTTGAACTGCAGCGACGATTGTTTATAGAAACTGAAGTAGCGACGTTTTATGACGATGTCACCCGTCTGCTGGGACCGATCTCGCATTCAGATTGCGTTTGCCTGGCCGAAAAGCAAGATAACGCTGAAGCTCTCTCCTTTAGACCGTGTGCGGTCTGGTCTCAGCCGGCTGACCGGCCCCAGCCTGATCTTCTCGAAAACTTAGCCCAGGCAATGATAGAAATTCAACCTAATTGGATTGAAAAATTAGATCGGGGGGAGATCATCTTCGATGTTATCGAAAAAATAATGGTGGTTGAACATTTCTACTTTTACAAACACGGCATCCGTACCATTTTGCTCGTTCCCTTGAGAATCAACAGCAGTTTATTTGGTTTGATTGCATTTGGAAATACGGCTGAAACGCGTACTTGGAATCTATCCGAAACGGTGCTGCTCGAGGCCGCCGCCGCCGCCATATCTCTGGCTAAAGAACAACAGCTAACGAAAAAAGCCTTAGCCGAAACGAATCAGCAGCTCGAACAACACGTTCAAGAGCGAACTGCCGATTTAGTTAAAGTCAATGAAACATTGCAAATTGAAGTTGCTGAACGGAAACGCGCCGAAGAATTGTTGCAAAAAGCTCACGATGAGTTAGAAATTCGCGTGGTCGCCCGCACCGGAGAGTTAACGATCCTCAACGAAAAGCTGGAAACGTTGTACCAAGTGGGCAAGGAAATTACCCAGCAACGTCAATTAGACAATTTATTAAATTCAATTGCCAAAAGGACGGCCAAGCTGCTCAAAGCCAATTCTAGCTGCATCTTACTGCTCGATGAGGTCGGCGCGCATCTAACCATTGAGGGAGCTTACGGTCTCCATGAGGATATTGTAGAAAATACGCATGAGCCACTTGGACATAGCATTGCCGGTCGGGTCGCCCAAACTGGTGAGCCAATTATTGCCAACGACATTCCCAATGATCCTCGCTTTGATAATCCAGCAGCAGTTAAGGATAAGTTTCTGGCTATTATCAGCGCTCCTTTAATTGTGGGGCCAAAGATCATCGGAACCCTGGATGCGCACAGTAAAACCCATTGGAACGCCTTTGACGAGCAAGATCTCAACTTGCTGAATATGTTGGCCGGACAGGCCGCCATCGCTATTGAAAATGCCCGCTTGTACACCCACCTAAACCAGGCTATCGAAGAACTAAGAACTGCCAATGACAATTTACACAAAGCCAAAGAACAAGCCGAAAGCGCCAACCAGGCCAAAAGCGAATTTTTAGCCAACATGAGTCACGAGTTACGAACGCCGCTTAACGGCATTTTAGGCTTTACCCAAATCCTCAAACGCGACAGCGATCTATCAAGCCAGCAGGCGGAGGCGATTGACATTATTCATACCAGCGGCGAACACTTGCTCACGATGATTAATGATATTCTGGATATCTCGAAAATTGAGGCCGGCAGGTTGGAACTTGAGCCGGAAGGATTTCATCTGGCCAGTTTTATCAAAAGTATTACAGAAATGCTACGGATTCGAGCCGAACAAAAAGGATTGCAGCTTAAAATTGACCTATCGCCGCATTTACCCTACGGCATTATTGCCGACGAAAAACGACTGCGCCAGATTCTAATCAACCTCCTCGGCAACGGGATTAAATTTACCAAAACGGGACAAATAATGTTAAAAGTCGATATTTGCCAACCACGTCAGCCTTCTGACATCACCACCCGTATTCACTTTGAGGTGCAGGACACAGGTGTTGGTATTCCGCCTGACAAGTTGGAAGAAATTTTTGCCCCTTTCCACCAGGTCAAAGACAAGCGGGTTCACTCTGAAGGCACAGGGTTGGGATTAGCCATCTCCCGGCGGTTGGTTCGGATGATGGACAGTGAGTTACAGGTTGAAAGTGTTATTGACCAGGGAACCAAATTTTGGTTTGAAGTGATGGTTCCCATTGCTGATACCGTTGATGTGCCTTTTCCCATAAGAAACCAAAAAATCATCGGCTATAAACCTCTTGACGCCAAAACGTTGACTCCATTCAAAATTTTAGTCGTTGATGATAAGGCCGAAACTCGTCTTGCCATCAAAGAACTACTAACCCCCTTGGGCTTTGATATTACCGAAGCCGCCAATGGGCAGGCAGCGGTTCAGCAAGCTGAAAAGCTGCAGCCCGCTCTCATTATTATGGATCTGATCATGCCGCTTATGGACGGTTTTGAGGCTACCCGGCGTATTAGGAGAAGCAGCCGCATAAAAGATGTGGTCATTTTGGCCGCTTCGGCCGCTGCATTTCAAAGAAGCAAACAGCGTAGTCGGACCGCCGGCTGTCAGGACAACATCGAGAAGCCTATTCTAGTCGCTGAACTGTTTGAAAAGATACAAAAGTATCTGGCCCTGGAGTGGGTTTACGATGATGAGAACGCCTCGCCTCGCGTCGAAACCGTTATACCGGAGGCGCCCTTAGCTGTACCAGCCTTAACAGCACTTGAGTCGATACGCGACCTAGCCCTGATCGGTGATATTGAGGGTATTCAAACCTACGTTAAAGAACTAATCACCGCTGAGCCTGATCTCAAGCCATTTGGCTCAAAAGTCAATGATCTCGCTAATAATTTTGCTTTAGATGAAATCAAAGAATTGATTAACCAGCACTTAAAGGACTTATTGTGATTACAAATACACTTGAAGAACCCACTATTTTGATCGTCGACGACAACCCAACTAACCTTAAGGTTTTATTTAGCTACCTTAAACAGTTTGGCCTCCGAACCTTTGTTGCTAAAAGTGGTGAGGACGCCATCAAGCAAGTCCACCGACTGCCGCCCGATTTGATACTACTCGACATTATGATGCCTGGGATGGACGGCATTGAAACCTGCCAACATTTGAAGGCCGACGAAAAAACCAAGGACATCCCTGTTATTTTTATCACCGCTCTAACTGATACCGCCAACGTAGTTACGAGCTTTGAGGTCGGCGGGGTTGACTACATCACCAAACCCTTTCGGCAAGAGGAAGTGCTGGCCCGAATTAACACCCATTTGACTATTCAACGCCAAAAGCAAGAACTCTATGCGCTCAATGCCGCCAAAGACAAATTTTTCTCAATCATTGCCCATGATTTAAGAGGAACGTTTGGCGGGTTACTGGGACTTTCAGATTTGTTGGCCACGGCAACGAACGAGTTTAATCAAGAGCAAATCTCAGAAGTAGCTTGTAGAATGCATGGGGCAGTTACAAATACGTATAAGCTCTTGGAAAATCTACTGGAATGGGCCAGACTACAAAAAGGCATCATGGCGTTTGAGCCGGAGCAACTCAATCTATACGACTCAGCCAAAACGGCCACAAATCTTTATGCTAGTTCGGCTAAACAAAAAGGGATTACCTTGATCAACCAGGTTGAGCCGAGTGGCTTCCTTATCTACGGCGACGCTAACATGATCAATACCGTGACGCGAAATCTTATCGCCAATGCCTTAAAATTCACTCACCCGGCTGGACAGGTGACAATTTCCGCTCAATGCCGGGATGATTTTGTCGAGGTCTCCGTCACCGATACCGGCGTTGGTATGGCCCCCAAGCTCCAAGCAAAATTATTTAGAATCGACACCAAAGTTACGCAGACGGGCACGGCCGATGAGCGAGGCACCGGCCTGGGCTTGCTTCTCTGCAAAGAGTTGGTCGAAAAACACGGCGGCAAAATTTGGGTCGAGAGTGAGATCGGCCAGGGGTCAACCTTCAAATTTACCATACCTAAATGGCATAACCATGCCGGCCAGCGAGGAGAAGAAGGCTAAGCCTTAACCAACTATCTAACCCACTATCTAGCCAACCAACTAACTACCCCCACACTTGCGCCGTGGCCAACTCAACGCTGTTCCCGGCCGGATCGCGAAAATAGATTGACCGGCCGCCCGATGGCCAAGTAATCTCCGTCTCAATGGCGATGCCATTTTCCTGCAACTGGCGGCGGCACAGATCTATCTGGTCCGGCGCGATAGCAAACGCCACGTGTCCGGGACCGTGAGCGCCGTGAGTGGGTACATCACCGCTGGATTTGGCCGTTTCCAGAGGATTAAACAACAGCAGCATACTTTCACCGCAGCGAAAAAAAACATGGCGGTTATTAACCCGAGAAAACGACTCAACACCTAAAATGCGCCGATAAAATTTTTCAGCCG
The DNA here is from genome assembly GCA_020634855.1 of Anaerolineales bacterium. Lineage (GTDB taxonomy): Bacteria > Chloroflexota > Anaerolineae > 4572-78 > J111 > JAGRBY01. The sequence continues at coordinate 526,766 of JACKAU010000005.1, read as the reverse complement.
CATTCAAATCATCAACGTAAAGACAAGTTTCTAATATTCGATCAACTTTCATAATGATTCCTCATTTATCGCCTTATAGAATAACATAAACTAATCCCTAATTTTAACATTATGTCAACTTTACAGTTGCTAACACCTATGGTATACTGTCCGCATGACATAATGGGCAAATTGTCATAACTGTTGACCAAACTACAGCGGGCGCTCTAATGACAGAACTGGTGGCAGCTCTGCAAGCTGAGTCGGCGGCGGAACGCTGGCAGGCTATTGAACACCTTAATCGTGCCGAACATCAATGGCTAACCGACGAGACACTCTCCTTACTCATCAAAGCGTTGGCCGATCAGCATCCCTTTGTCCGTTGGCAAGCCGGATTAGCTTTAGTGCGTCACTCTGAAGGCGCCCAGAAATTAACCGACCTTCTAAACACCAGCCTTGCCACAAACTCAGCCCAGACCAAACGAGGTTACAGCGCTGCCGTTGACGCCCTTGGCTCCAGCCGATTGACCGACATGTACCCGTCTCTACTGGAAATGCTAGCCGCCGATGACGCCTTGCTGCGACAAAGTGCGGCCGAAGCCCTGGCCCATTTAAAAGCGCCGGCTGCTGTTCCGGCTCTAATCGAGTCCCTGAACGATGTCGATCCTTGGGTTCGTCGAGCCGCAGCTTACGCGTTGGGTCACATCGGTGATCCTCAAGCCATACCGGCGTTGACTGCCTGCCTAAACGATAAACAGGTTATCGTGCGCCGTAGCGCGACCTATGCTTTGGGAGCGTTACGAGCGGCACCAGCCTTACCTCAGCTAAAAATATCGCTCACGGATCAGGATCCTATTACCCGCCGCAATGCGGTCTGGGCGATAGGCCGGTTGGGGCTACCCGAAACAGTACCGGACTTAACCAGAATATTAAATGACCCAGACGCTAGTCAAGAAATCAAAGCCACTGCCGGTCAGGCTATCGAAACCATTACCAAACCGGGCTGGCTCCAAACACTGTTAGGCATCAAAGGACGCTTGCGCCGATAAATTTCTCCCAGACTTATCCTACAATAATGTGTGCTATCATGGAAACAAACACGTTTATAAATAAAGTTGCCGACAAAATTTCTAATTTAGGGTTGACTGCGCCGGCCATTTTATTATTGGAGGGCTGCAAACCGCTGGCTTTTTTAGGCAGCCAGTTACTGTTGGTCACCCAACCGGCTCTAGACATTTTTGTAGCCACCGACCTAACCAAAAATACAATTTCCCTTCTTGAAAATCCCGACCTGTTGGAAGCGCTTATTGTTCAGCTTGAAACTAAGCCCGCTCAGTTGCCCCACCTTACCGAGGAGACCTAACATCTAATGACATCATCTGTTCTGTTGGCATTCCTATTTTTACTGCTTTTCTTGGGCCTGCTGCTCTTCTTTTCCGCCAGAGTCGGTAGAGGTCAAAAACCCAGCCTACGTCGTATTCAAGCTTTTGAAGCGGTCAAAGGCTTTGCCGGTCGAGCTGTTGAGGCCGGGCGCGCCCTGCATCTATCGCTTGGAACCGGCTCAGTCGCTGATATCACCACCGCCGACAGCCTGGCCGGGCTATATACGCTCGATTATCTGGCCGAGCAATCGGCCACAACCGGTATCTCCCCCATTGTTTCTATGGCCGATCCAACGGTAATGTTGATGGCCCAAAACACCGTGCGTTCAGCCTACGGCAGCGACAAGGCCAAAGCGGCCGAAGCCTATCGTGATATTCGCTGGATTGCGCCGCAGCCGGCCGCCTACGCTGCCGGGGTGATGAACTTGCTCGATATGGACGATGTCGAGACAAACATTATGATCGGCAAATTCGGCGATGAGTATTTACTGATGGGTGAAACCGCCGCTCGGCGAGGCATGTCCCACGTGGGCGGTACCAGCGACCCCAACGTCCTGCCTTTTATTTACGCTACCGCTCAAGAAACCTTGCTCGGTGAAGAAATCTATGCCGGCGGCGCTTATTTGCAAAAACGTCCGCTCCATATTGCCAGCCTGTTGGCTCAAGATACCATGCGCTGGATCGTCGGAATTGTCATTTTGGCTGGGGTGGTGGCCACCTCATTAGGAATAATTAACGGATGAATCTCAAAATTGGACGCGTTCTGCCGACCACCGTGGCCATGGTTGTCGGTATATTTATCCTGGCCGGCGTTTTTGTCGCCGAGTGGCCGGGCAAAATATTCGGTCTCAGTGGATTGATCAATCAAGTGAGCCTCCTATTTGTGAGTTGGGTTACTATTGTGGCCGCGTTTGCCTTATTTTTAGGGTTCGCCAATGTAATCTCTGTTCATTGGAGCCGTATTCAGACCCAAAGGCCAGGAAACCTCTACAGTATTGTGCTGTTGGTTTCTTTAGCCGCGACCCTGGCCGTCGGCTTTTTAAGCGGTGGGCCAAATTCTGACTCAAGCCGATTTATCTTTGATTCCATTCTTCAACCACTCGAATCAACCTTCTTTGCCCTCTTGGCTATTTTTATCGCCACGGCTGCCTTCCGAGCCTTCAGAGTGCGCAACCTGGAAACCCTGATTTTTGTCTTATTCGCGGTGATTGTTTTACTGGGCCAAGTCCCCATTGGCATATACCTCTGGGCGGAACTCCCGGTCATTAAAGATTGGATTCTTAACGTCCCGGCCCTAGCCGGTGCGCGTGGTATTTTATTGGGTGTTGCCCTGGGCGCCATCGCCACCGGTTTACGAGTTTTAATTGGGGCGGATCGGCCCTACACGGATCAAAAATGAGCCTAGAAAAGAAAGATAATTCGCCTCAACGTAAACCGATTAAAAAGCTAAGCAAACTGGGCAGCCGCAAACCGGCCGACGCGCCCAAGCGCGTTATCGAACAAGTCCCGGATTGGTTGCTGCAACTATTAGGCAAACATGGCGAAGCGCCAGGGCCGCTGATCGGTCTAGAAGAGCCTACATTTGCCCGCGATCCATCTCAAGCTGATGATTTAGATGAAGAAGCCGCCCAGATCTCCGCTTTATTGGAGCAGATGGAAGAAGAGGGCCTGCCTCAGGACGTCGGCCAACGCGCATCAACTTCGGTCGAATGGGGCCCATATGACGAAGATAAAACCGAAATACCACCTGGCCCCATCGACGATTTGCTCGATAGTCTCAGCGACGATGAAGAAGGCTTTCTTTCAGACGCCTTAGATCAAGATGATGATTGGCTGGCCGGCTCTGTCTCCCAAGCCATAACGTCAGACGCGGGTCAGGACGATCCCTATTCAAACCAAACGGCAGATGATCAACCGGATTGGCTAACCGACCTTATTCCCAGCGATAAATCCAAACCGGCGGTCGAAACGACCTTCTCCGACTCTGAGGACACCGTCCCCGATTGGCTCAATGATGCCCTGGAGACGCCCGCTCAATTTGATGCCGAAGAAACGGACTCGACCGCAGATTTCCCAACCGACTCAGCCGCCGATTATGAAGTCCCCGATTGGCTTACTGATGCGCTCGATCAACCGGCCGAGACCCCGACCGGCGAAGTTGACGTTCCCGATTGGTTGACCGACGCCCTGGACGAACCGGCTGCCCCTGCTAAACCGACGGGTGATATCGGCTCAGTCGATGACGATGTTCCCGATTGGCTAAGCCAGCCAACCAGCCAATCGATCATTGCCGAGGCCGACAAGTTACCTGCGGTTGAATCGACCCCAGACGATATTCCTGATTGGCTTGAAGAAACCATTCAGCCGGATACCCTCCCCGCCGGCAGTGAAACGGCGGCGAGCGAAACAGATACGCCTGACTGGCTGCAAGATCAAAGCGATGAGCCGGCCGACGAAACCGATATCCCTGACTGGTTGACCGGCGATGACGCCTCATCAGCCCCACCTGCACCCGAACCCGAGGTAGCTGCGACTGACGACATACCCGACTGGCTCGCTGCTGATATCGAGCCGCAAAGTAGTGAGGACCCGGCCGCAACTCAAGCCGCCGCCTTTGACTGGCTGTCGGATTTGCGCGACTCGGTTAGTGACGACAGCCCCGAGGCTGAAGCAATTTCATCCGACGTCGATGCCGAGGAGTGGCCGGCCGCAGAATCGGACGATGACTTGGCCGCTTCATCCGTCGATAGTCGCCTCGACTGGCTGGAGGAAATGAACAAGGCGGCCGCAGCCGAAGCTCCGGCAGAGCCGTCAACCGAGCATCCTACGCCCCCTGACACCAGTTGGCTGCATGATTTGGAGCCGTCGCCCGACGCGGAAACCGAGGCCGAGAGTGAGCCTTCGCTCGAAACGATGGCGTCGGACGATACCGACTGGCTGTATGATTTGGAACCACCGCCCGACGCCGAACCTGAAATTGACCCTTCAACCGAGCGGATAACTCCTCCCGGCACCGGCTGGCTTAGAGATTTGGAGCCGCCGCCCAGCAGCCAAGGTGAGGCTGAAGCTGAAACTTCAGCCGAGCGGGTAACTCCTCCCGGCACCGGCTGGCTCAGGGATTTAGAACCGCCGCCCAGCAGCCAAGGTGAAGAACCGGCAACGACAAGCGAAACAACGTTCGAGACCGATGATGATGAAGATTGGTTAGCCACGATCTCTGAGGCAGCGCCCTTGGAGACAACCCCGCCCTGGGAAGAAGAGGATGACGGAGAGGGTGATGGTGATCAGCCTTCCGAAACAATCGAACCTGAAACGTTAATGGAGCAGGCTTCCACCTCGGATGTGGATGCCCTCAGTTTTCTCTTCAGCGACGAAACAGATGAAGCCGCAGCGGAATTATTAACGACCTCCGATCCGGACGCGGCAGAAGAAGTTCCGGACTGGTTGCTGGCCGTTTCGGCAGAAACAGATATCGACGCCGAGTCAGCAGTGGAAGAGGATTGGCTGGACAATTTTACGGAACAGGCAGGCGCGGCTGAAGAGGCTGAAGCCCCTGATTGGCTGACCGATTTACGAGCGACCACCTCCCCATCGGTAGATGTCGTTGAAGACGAGCTTCCAGATTGGCTAAAAGACTCGTCAGCCGACCAGCCTGATACGCCTGATAATGAACCGGCAGAAACCCTCATTCCCGACTGGCTGCAGGAAACCACCTCTACTGATGAGGCGGCCGATCAGACGGATGCCTATTCCGAACAGGAGGATGAAACTGAACCCACTCTGGCCGCTGATGATGACTCATCTATCCCGGATTGGCTGGAAAGTGCTTCCGACGAAGTCCCCGATTGGCTCAGCGACGATGTCTCTGAAATACCCGAGTGGCTCACCCTTGACGCAGATATCGCGCCCGGGGAAGCGACAGAGGATGAGCTGCAGACTCCTGATTGGCTCAAAGATTTACCGGAAACATCCCCTGCCGAGACGGCCGCAGCCTTAGACGATCAAGAGCTACCGTCGTGGCTCGTTGATTTGCCCCCAGAAAGTGATCCGGAGCCTAAAGAAGAAGATTTTGCGTCAGGCATGTCTGATTGGCTGTCCGGCCTGCCCACAATTGAAGAGAGTGAACCCGAAGCGGACGAACCCTCACCGGAACGGGTCGATCCGCTTGATGACGATGAAGATTTCTCAGAAACGCTCGATTTAGACACAACACCCCACATATCCGAAATTGAAGCTAATGACCAGGAGATACCCGCCTGGTTAGCTGATCTGCGACCGGACGACGACGATCTCCCGGCGACAGAAGATTTCTCAGACACCTCACCGGCTGCCGAAGACACACCTGTCGAAGCGGCGTCGACCGCCGCCGAGCCGGTGGCCGACGACTGGCTAACTGGACTGCGGCAGGTCGCCGAACAAGCCCCAGACATAGAGGACCTCGATTCTAATGACGACCGGGAAACGGCTGAGGAGGATTTTCCCTCTTCGGAAATCACCAGCGCTGAAGAGATAGAGGCTGACACTGATCCCGACATGCCTGACTGGCTGACCAGACTTCGAGGAACGTCCACCTCTCTCCAGCCTATAACCGACTCCGCCGATGAGGATCTCGACCAGCCTGAACGATTTGCCGAGATACCTATCGCCGCCGAAATCGAAATGCCTCCAACTGATGAGCCGGACCTACCTGACTGGCTCGCCGATCAACCTCCTCTTGACAATCCCGAACCCGAAACCGATCACTCTACCACTGAATTCGTCGGTGAGGTCGACGATGAAGATCTGCCCGACTGGCTGACCGACCAACCCGCCGCCGACACCCCCGAACCCACCGTCGCACCTGTTGACGACAGTGAGGACGAGGACCTACCCGACTGGCTCGCCGACCAACCCACCGCCACTGAAATCGAAACGCCCGAAACTGAAATCGAACCCGACCTACCCGACTGGCTCACCGATCAACCCACTGCCGCCGAAATCGAAACCCCCGCAGTTGAAGGCGAACCCGATCTGTCCGACTGGCTTACCGGTCTTCGCAGCGACGCCGGAATCGAAGACGAGCCGGACCTACCCGACTGGCTCGCCGACCAACCTGCTGACCGTCCCGAACCCGAAACCGATCAATCCACCGCTGATTTCTCAGGTGAGGTTGAAGACGAGGAATTACCCGACTGGCTGGCTGACCTATCCGCTACTGATAGCCTTGAACCTGCCGTCGATGATGAAGATGAGAACCTACCCGACTGGCTCGCCGACCTGCCCGCTGCCGCCGAAATCGAAACACCCCCAACCGATGACCCGGACCGGCCTGACTGGCTGGCCGACCTGCCCACCGCCGCCGAAATCGAAACACCTGAAACTGAAGTTGAACCCGACCTACCCGACTGGCTGGCCGACCAACCTGAGACTGACAGTTCCGAACCCGAAACCGGTCTTCCCATCGCCGATTTCTCCGGTGAGGTTGAAGACGAAGAGTTACCCGACTGGCTGGCTGACCAACCCGCCGCCGCCGAAATCGAAACGCCCGAAACTGAAGTTGAACCCGACCTACCCGACTGGCTCGCTGACCTACCCGTTGCCGCCGAAATCGAAACGCCTCCAACCGATGAGCCGGACCGGCCTGACTGGCTGGTCGACCTGCCCCCGCCGCCGAAATCGAAACGCCCGAAACTGAAGTCGAACCCGACCTACCCGACTGGCTCGCTGACCTACCCGTTGCCGCCGAAATCGAAACGCCTCCAACCGATGAGCCGGACCGGCCTGACTGGCTGGCCGACCTGCCCCCCGCCGCCGAAATCGAAACACCCGAAACTAAAGTCGAACCCGACCTACCCGACTGGCTGACCGACCAACCCACCGCCGATATCCCTGAACCCGCCGTCGTACCTGCCGAAGATGATGAAGACGAGGACAGTTCCGACTGGCTGGCCGACCTGCCCACTGCCGCCGAAATCGAAACGCCCGAAACTGAAGTTGAACCCGACCTGCCCGACTGGCTCACAGGTCTTCGTAGCGACGCCGAATTTGAACTGCCTGAAACCGATGAACCGGACCTACCCGACTGGCTCGCTGATCAACCCGCCGCCGACACTCCTGAGCCGGTCGTCGAACTCTCTGACGAGGACGAGGACCTACCCGACTGGCTCACCGACCAACCCGCCGCCGAAATGGGAACGCCTTCAACCGATGAGGACGAGGGTGAAGATGAAGACGTTGATTTATCTATTTGGTTTTCGGATCAACCCGAGACTTCAGCTTCGGCCATTTCAGACACCGACGTCAATCTTGAAATGCCTGGCTGGCTCGCCGACCTGGTCGAAATAGCCGATACCGAACCATTGACGATAGAAACGGATGAAACCGGAGAGGCGTCCTGGTTGGATGACCTACCCGCAGCCGATGAATTAGATGCGATGTCAATCAGCAATGACGATGATGACCTACCCGACTGGCTCACCGGTCTCCGCAGCGACGCTGAAATTGAATCCCTGGAAACCGATATCGAGCTTGATATACCTGACGCGCTCACCGACCAGCCCGCAACCGAAACCCCGGCGCCCGAAACAACCCAACCCGAACCTGATAGGCCTGATGATGCGGATCTCGACATGCCCGACTGGCTCACCGACCAATCAAACCCTGACACCCGCCAATCCGAAACACTCCAGCTCGAAACTGATACATCTGACGATGATTTGGATATGCCCGACTGGCTGGCCGATCTGCCGGAACCACCGGAAGTCAAACAAGCCGCGGCGCAACGACTTCAGACCGACGATCTGGCTATGCCGGGTTGGTTATCCAGCCCACTTTACACCGACACGGACGCCGAAGAGACCGAACCATCTCATTCGGAGGCAGCAACCTCTCATCAAGAACAACCAGAGCCAGACGATGATGATGTTCCTATCTGGTTAGCGGTTCTGCGCGAAACAAAAGGGCAAGACGTCGATCCGAACGAACTAAGATATGACTATAATGCCTCAGAGCTTGAACGCTCATCCGCTCCTGACACATCACTAGACGATAGCACCCTCATCGCCGCCTCACTTGCCGCCCAGGTTCAACCCACAGCCGACGCTGACACCATCCCTGAAACTGACGCCTTTGATGCCGACGACAACCTCGATACTCCGGCCTGGCTACAGGAGTCGCCTGACGATACTGTTGAACCCGAACCCGCTCAATCCGATAGCGATACCTTTGACGGCGACGCTGACCTAGACACCCCGGCTTGGCTGGCCGACTTACCCGCTACAGAGGACTCCTCTGAACCGGATTCCGACGTCGACTTAGCCTTGCCTCCGTGGTTGGCCGATCAACCGGACACGGACGAAACCGACGCCGATACCGACCTCGACGCGCCGGCCTGGCTCACCGATTTTGCTGACGACGATGATGAAGAATCTTCTGAACCCGACACCGGCGCCGACCTGGCGATGCCCCCGTGGCTGTCCGATGAACCGGACACGGACGAAGCCGACGTCGATACCGATCTCGCTGTCCCGGATTGGCTGGCCGACCTATCCGACGCTGATGAATCCCCTCAATCCGACACCGACACTGATCTGACGATGCCCGACTGGCTGGCCGATCAACCTGACGATGCCGCTGAAGCCGAATCTCCACATTTTGTAGCCCAGTCCCTTGATGACGCGACCCCCGCGCTGGCCTGGCTGGCCCATGACGCTGAACCAGAGACGCCCGCAGCTGATGAGGCTGAACCCATCGGATCAGAACTCGATGAACTCGAAACAGAAACCCTTACCGCCGAAACGGTGCCCATTGAAGCTGATGCGACAGAAACCCGTCAGACCGAAGCCGATGAACTCGAAGCCAAACTCCTTGCTGCCGAAACGATGCCCATCGAAGCTGATGCGGCCGAAACCGATCAACCCGAAACCGATGAAGCCGAAGCCGAAACGCTCGTCGCCGAAAAAATGCCCGTCGAAGCTGATGTAGCCGAACCCAATCAAGCCGAACCCGATGAACTCGAAGCGGCCGGCACAATTGCTGAAGACAGCGGTGAAGATCTGGTCATGCCCGATTGGCTCTTCAAAGGATCGCTTGAAGAGTTAGACACCCCGGAATGGTTGCAAGACCTGCCCGATATCGATCAACCGGGCGATGAAACCTCATCCGCCTGGACCACTGATTTGGCAGAAACGACGGACGAAGACGATGAGGCGCTGACGGCGATGGCTGGCAGCTATACGACCGCTTCCGAGAGGTTAGGTCTGGTTGTGCCTGTTCAAGAACCGGCCCCACCCCCTCCGGAACACAGTGAGCCGCCGCGTGAAACGCCCCCGGAAGAGCTGGTGGCTATGTCCGGTGCGCCAACCGAATCGGCCGGCAACCTCTCCGGTTGGCTCGATGCGCTGCGTACGGGTGAAAAAACCGATCTTGAGGACGACGACCAGCAAATCGCCGAAACTACCGGTATGCTGGCCGGTCTTGGCGGCTTGATGCCGGCTGAAACCCTCTTTACCCCTAGCACCAAAGGTCCGGCTGATGACCTAGACCTGGCCGCTCAAAAATTTTACGAGATTGCTACTCAGCCGCCACAGCCGGCCACATTACCTAAGCCGTTATCCCACCGAGCGCGACTCGCCGGACGAGCAGTGCGAGCGGTCTTTTTGTTAATTTTCATCGGTCTCGTTACCCTACCGCTGATACCGGCGACCCAGAAAGTGGTTAATGGGATACCCGTTCCTTGGACCGAACCGACCAATAACTTCAGCACCGTACTTGATGACCAACGCCACCAACTAATTAGCGAACAGTTAGGCATTGTCGATGTGCAGCAGCCCGGCTCGGTGGCTTTGGTTTCCTTTGATTACAGCCCGGCGACTCAAGGCGAAATGCAGCCGTTGGCCCAGGCCGTGCTAGGGCGGCTGGCCGGGCAAGGGATGCGCATCATCGCGGTTAGCCTGGAACCGGAAGGGCCGCCTATGGCTCAACAGACCATCGAAACCATCCTGGCCGACCGCGATCAGGTCGATCAGTACGGCCAAGACGTCGTCAATTTGGGTTATCTGCCCGGCCAGGTGGCGGCGGTCCGCGCCTTGGCCAGCGGGCGCACGTTCGACACCCTAACCGACTTCACCAATGGAGAACCGTTCGGCAGTCAGACCCAGGCCGATTGGAGCGGCATCGAAAACATCGAGCAAGTCGATCTGGTAGTAACATTGGCCGACAATCCCACCTCGGCCCGGTGGTGGATCGAGCAGATGGAAACCGCGCCGCAAAGCGATCAACGCTCAATTCTGGCCGCTACCAGCGCCGTGGCCAATCCGTTCCTGCGTCCTTACCGGCAAAGTGAGCAACTCGATGGCCTGATTTCCGGCGTCGAAGGCGCCGCCGCTATAGAATCGGTTCGCAACAACTTTGGCCCCGCCAGACGGATGCTCGACAGTCAAAGTTTGGCCCATTTAATCATCATTATTTTGATTGCTGTTGGCACAATGGTCGGCTGGATGCCACAAGACACGCCAGCCCCCAAAAAAGAAGAGAAACTAAAACCAGCCCCTTCGTCCAGCCCTGAACCGCCGCCGGTCCAGAATGAGCCGCTGCCCGACGACGAAGATGAGCCTGAACCTCAGGAGTAATCTTTGTGGAAGCCATCGGTCTATATATTGCCGTTGTTCTAACCTTAATGGTCTTTAGCTATATTTTGGGTGATAATGTCCTCTTTAAGCTGGCCGGCCATATTTTTGTCGGGGTGGCCGTGGGCTATGCCATTATCATTATTTGGTTCCAGGTGTTAGCCCCAACACTAAGCGCCGGCAATTTACTGGTAACCGTCCCCGCCTTAGGGCTTTGTTTGTTGCTGATCTTCAAAGTGCGCCCGGATCAGGGCGCTCTGTCCAACATGTTGGGTAGTATCGCCTTGGCTTTCATTTTGGGTGTAGGCGCAGCTCTGGCGATTGGCGGCGCTCTGTTAGGCACGCTCATGCCCCAAATTTCGGCCACCACAGCGCTGTCGCTCAATCCGGCCCATTACGATAACGGGGATAGTCTGGCCGGTGCGCTGCAATGGCTAAGCAACTTTATTATGATCATCGGTACAGTGGGCACCTTTGCCTATTTTACCTTTGCCGTTCGCGCTTCCGGCCCGCTGGGGGGTGTTCGCGAAGTCATTGTCCGATTTTGGGCCGGTATGGGCCGGGTGATGATCATTATCACCCTAGGTGCGCTGTTTGCCAACACCTTTAGTTCTCGAGTAGCGCTGCTGGTTTCGCGTTTGGAATTTCTGGCCGGATTTTTTGGCGGACTGGGTGGTTAATCAATGAAAAGTGTCCTCGCGGCTGAATGCGGCAGCACCACGACCATCGCGGCTTTAATCGAGCAGGTGGACGGTGAGTATCGCCTGCAAGCCACCGGCCAAACCCCTAGCACTTACGGCCCGCCCTGGCACGATATTACGATTGGCGTCCGGCAAGCCATCCGCCACATCGAAAAAAATGTGGGGCGCACGCTGCTGACGTCGGGCGGCTGGCCGATCACACCCCAAAATCAAGCCGGGCAAGGCGTCGATGGCTTTACGGTGGTTTGCAGCGCCGGCTCGCCTTTGCGAGTCGTCATTGCCGGGCTAATGAAAGATATTTCGCTATCGAGCGCCCAGCGGGCCGCAGCTACCACCTACAGCCATGTGACCGGCCTCATTTCGCTCGATGCCTCCGATGGCGGTCACCACACCCCTGAAGCGCGGATTCAAGTCATCAAGGAAAGCCGGCCCGATATTATCCTGCTGGTCGGCGGCACCGACGGCGGCGCTACACAGCCGGTCCTGGAGATGGCGCGTGTTATTTCAATGGGACTGTACATACTGGGCAGCAACCCGGCCCCGGCGGTTTTGTACGCCGGCAACCAGGAACTGCGTCCGGATATGGCCGACATTCTGGGCCACATTACCGCTTTAAACTCGGTACCCAACGTCCATCCTTTGTTAGATGTGGACGATCCGGCTGCGACCCAGGCCGAACTTGAAAAGTTATACATTCAAAAGAAAATGATGCAGTTGCCGGGGTTCGACAAACTCAACAACTGGTCTACCCAATACCCGGTTATCCCGGCCAGCAAATCGTTTGAAAAACTTATCTCGTTCCTCGGCCAGTACCACGAATTAAATGCTATTGGCGTCAACGTCGGCAGCCGGTCAACCACCATTGCCACCAAAATTCAAGACAATCCATCCCGCCTCTTCATCCGCAGCGATGCCGGCGTCGGCCACAGCCTGGCCGACCTGCTCAAGGCCGTCCCGACTGAAAAGTTCCATCGCTGGCTGCCGTTCGAAATGACGATGGAAGAGTTATACAATCGCCTCCTCAACAAAAGCCTTTATCCCACCAGCCTGCCCACCGGTCTCGAAGATCTGATGATCGAGCATGCCGTTGCCAGGGAAGCTATGCGGCTGGTGGCTCAGCAGGCTTGCAGCCAACATCCGGGTGCTCCGTGGAATCTCATCATCGGCGCGGGGCGCACCCTGACCGGCAGTCCGCACGCGGCTCAGGCGGCCTTGCTGCTCATCGATGGGCTGGAGCCGTGGGGAGTCACCAGCCTTGTACTTGATAGGAACGGGTTGGTTGATATGCTGGGCGCCATCGCCGTACTTGATCCAACGGCGGCCGTCAAAGCGGCTACTCATGATGCGTTTCTTAATCTGGGCACGGTCATCGCGCCCCGCGGCCATGCTCGCAACGGCCAAACAGCCGTTAAAGTCAAGGTCGTGTATGAGAATGAAGAGACCTACGAAACCGAAGTCGCTTACAACACGCTAGAAATCATTAGTCTACCGCCCGGTCAAAAAGCCCAACTCGAAATTCGCCCGACTCGACAATTTGACATCGGTGGGCAATCCGGCCGCGCGGCCAAAACAGAGGTCGAAGGCGGACTGTTGGGCATTATCATCGACGCCCGCGGCCGCCCGCTTCGGTTCCCGGCAGACGATGAGCTGCGGCAAGAGCAGCTTCAACAGTGGTTGGAGAACCTACACCTTTATCCTTAAATCGAGACGCATATGCAGCTTCCCGTTACAACTGTAAATAGTAATCGTAAAATATCAATTCAGCGTATGCTGCCGGCTCCCGGCGAAATTTTAGTCGAGCCGGGCCAAAAAGTGGAGGCGCTGACTGTCATCGGACAAACGGAGACCCCCAGCCGCTTCCGGATCATTGACATCGCTCGGCAGTTGGGCTGGCCGGATGTAGATTTGGATGAAGTCCTCCATATCGCCGAAGGGGAATCGGTTACGATAAATCAGATCATTGCCTCGGCCCCAGGTGGTGTGACGCTGTTAAAGCGGTCGGTTCGAACGCCGGTGGCCGGTCATGTGGCGGCGATTGGCCCTACTTGGGTCCTGCTGGAAACCGAACGCACACCGACCGAAGTCCAGGCCTTCATTAGCGGCGTTGTTGCCCGCGTATTGGGCAATCGCGGCGTTGTGGTTGAAGCCAATGGGACTATCATCGAGGCAGCTTGCGGTTTTGGCGGCGAGGCGGTCGGCCGCCTCAAGCGGCTGGTCAACTCTCCGTTCGAGCCGCTCTCGGCGAGCGCGCTCAATGAGGACGCCAGCGACTCGATTATTCTGGGCGGCCAAACCGTTGACGAAGAGGTGCTGCGAGAGGCGGAAAAATGGAAAGTACGCGGGATCATTGTCGGTAGTATCGACGCCTCGCTGTTAGAGCTTGACCCCCCCACCAAAGTACGCGTGGTCGCGACCGAAGGTTTCGGCGACCTGCCGATGTCGGCCTATACCTTCGGCATTCTGACGTCGTTGAGCCGCCGCGAAGTTTCCATTCGGGGCCGGTCGCTGCACTTATCGGCCGCGGCTCAACCTTATGAGCCGCCTATCATCTTAGCCACCGACGGCTCTAAAAAGGGCGGTTATTCCGGATCGAGCCAGCCGGAGAAACCGACGCCGGTAACCGAGGGCAGTCGGGTTCGCATTATTCAAGGGCAACATTTAGGAGCCAGCGGGACCATTGTCAACATCCCGGCTGAACCCCAGGTGTTAGCAACTGGGATTATAGCGCTTGGGGCCAACATTAAATTTCAAAATGAAGTTGTCTTTGTTCCGTGGGCCAATCTGGAGCAGGTGGCTTAAGGTTTCGTTTCACTTTAGGTACAATCGGGACTTTAAATTGAGATAGGCCAGGGCAATGCCCTGGCCTATCTCAATTTAAAGCAAATGGGCTAATTATCGATTACCCCCCACATATAGTAGGGTTCCCTCTTACAAGGCCCTAAATATAGAAGTTTTAATTTGCTATTTTTTCGTTTTTGACATAAAATATGAACATAAGATCACCATATTGGGAAAGAGTCACACCCTCTTTCCTCAAGTCAAACGTGGAAGGAGCGCGAAATGGAAGAAGAAACCACTGGTCAAAGCAAACTCTTTGTCATCCTGGCCGTGGCTCTAATTGGGCTGTTAGTATTGGGCTTGCTGGGGATTGGAGGGGTTTTCGTCATTCGCCAAAATCTGCGAGAGCAGGCCGCGCTCGCCCTACCAACGCCTACGTTGGTCATCAACTTGCCGAAGCCAACGCCTGTTGCGACCGCAGCAGCGGCCCAACCAACGAATACGCCGGTGATGCCGACGCCGACGAATACCCCGGTGGTTGAAGCCCGCAGCGACGGGAAGACGGTGGCCGCCGTTAGCTCCGGCGACAAAAATGAAAACGGTACGGACGCGATCGATATTACTTTGCCCAAACCCGCCAACGCTAAATCACCAGCCAACGGTTCGGCGCCGGCGGCCACCCCCAACGAGGTACCCAATACCGGCTTGGGAGCAATGGAGGCCGTTCTCATTGCCGTCAGCTTTATTACGGTGTTGTTCGTGGCGCGGCGCATGCGAATGAAAATGTCTTCAAACTGAAGCCGATTGGCCTAACCTGTTAAACCTATTTTAAGGGCGCGATATGCGCCCTTTATATTTTAAAGTGCTTTAAACTTTCACTTTTTAGGGGATTGTTCTAACATGAATCTAACGTAAATGGCCTATAATTTTGGCCGTAATTTAATCGGTAACCTATTTTATACAATTAAACAGCCTATATAAATTTGGCCGTGCGAGCGCTCCACCCTATCAGAACACCAGCTCGACGGTCTCTGCCCGCCCTTCAGCCCCATCGATCCGCAAACTGATGGGGTGTTTTTTTGCCGACAGCTTGTAAATTTAAGCTGAATTTAAGATAATCTTTAAAGTCGCTTAAGGCTATTTGGCCTAAATCATGTTACAACTGATAGGGCACTTCGAACCTACCCTAATCCAGTCAAACGAAGGAGGTCTTTGGAGCAATGATCGAAGTTTCCAACCTAACCAAATATTATGGAGACATCAAGGCGCTCAGTGATGTGAGTTTCAACGTCAACGACGGCGAGGTGGTTGGCCTGTTGGGGCCAAACGGCGCGGGCAAATCGACCACCATCAAGATTTTGACCGGCTATCTCCAGCCGGACGATGGGGTGGTCAAGATCGATAACCTCGACGTGCTGACCCACACCCGAGAGATACAAACCCGCATCGGCTATCTGCCGGAAAACGCCCCCCTCTATCCCGAATTAACCGTTCAAACTTACCTCAGAATGATCGCTGACCTGCGCGAGATTCCCCGCGAGGCGCAGCAGGCACGCCTATCAGAAGCTATCTACGCCACCGGCTTAGCCGACCGCCTAACCCAACCGATTGCCCAACTCAGTAAAGGGTTCCGGCAGCGGGTCGGGCTGGCCCAGGCGATTCTGCACCAGCCCAAGCTGCTCATTTTAGACGAGCCAACGATAGGCCTGGACCCCACCCAAATTGTCGAAATTCGACACCTTATTCAACGCCTGGCCCGCAATAGCACGATTTTGTTCTCATCTCACATTCTATCCGAGGTGGAAGCGGTCTGCGATCGGGTGATCATCATCATGAACGGCGAACTCAAAGCCGACGCCAAGCTGGATGAACTATCCACTTCATCAGACGCGATTCTTATTTTGCAAGAGGAAACGGCCGGCGTAAACCAGGCGCTGCAAGCGCTCAGCGGCGTTTCTGCCATCGAGCCGCTGCGCTCCACCGACGGCCATCCCGGCTACCGGGTGACGGCTCAATCGGATGTCGATCTGTGTCCGTCGATTTACGATCTGGCGCGCCGGTCAGACTGGCCGGTTCGCGAGCTTCGCCGTGATGTTAGAACGCTGGAATCGGTCTTCAACCAACTGGCCACGGCGGAATAATCGGTAAGAAGGAGGAAATCATGAAACAAATTCTATCTATCGCCAAAAAAGAGATTAACGGCTATTTCAGTTCCCCGATGGCGTTGATCTTTGTCGGCGTCTTTCTGGCCGCCACCCTCTTTACGTTTTTCTGGGTCGATACCTTTTTTAGCCGAGGCATCGCCGATGTACGGCCGATGTTCCGCTGGATGCCGATCCTGCTCATCTTTCTCGTGGCCGCGCTGACCATGCGCCAGTGGAGTGAAGAAGAACGCAGCGGTACGCTGGAAATGCTGTTAACCCTGCCCACCCAAATCACCCAACTCGTGCTGGGTAAATTTTTAGGCGTTATGGCTCTGGTGTTGGTCGCTCTGGCGCTAACCCTGTTCCTGCCGATCACCGTCTCGATCCTGGGTAATCTGGACTGGGGGCCGGTTATCGGCGGTTATCTGGCCGCAATTTTGCTGGCGGCCGCCTACACCGCTATCGGCCTGTTTATCTCGTCCCGTACCGATAACCAGATCGTGTCGCTCATATTGACCGGCCTCTTAGGCGGCCTCTTCTATCTCATCGGCTCGCAGGGTGTGACCGCCTTTGTCGGCGACAGCTTGTCCGAAATTCTACGGGCATTCGGCACCGGCAGTCGCTTTGAAAGCATCGAGCGCGGGGTCATCGATCTGCGCGATCTAGTCTACTATCTATCGTTGACCGCCGCTTTCCTGACCCTCAACGTGATTTCTTTGGACAGCAAGCGCTGGAGCCACGGTGAAAAAACCGCCGCTTACCGGCGCGGGCTAATCCTGACGGCGGCGCTGATCGTACTCAACCTGATCGTGCTTAACGTCTGGCTGTTCAAAGTCAGCGCGGTGCGGCTCGACCTGACCGAGCAGCGTGAGTACAGCCTGTCGCCTGTGACGCGTGACTTGATCAGCAATTTACAAGAGCCGCTGCTCATTCGCGGCTATTTTAGCGAGAAAACGCACCCGCTGCTCGCGCCGCTGGTGCCTACCATTCGCGACACCCTGCGCGAGTATGAAATCGCTTCCAACGGGAATTTGATTGTGGAGATTGTCGATCCGCTGCAAGACCCGGACAAAGAGGCCGAAGCCAATCAGACGTACGGCATCCAACCGACCCCGTTGCAAGCCTCCGACCGCTACGGAGCGTCAATTGTCAACGCCTACTTCGATATTTTGGTGCGCTACGGCGACCAGAACGAAGTCCTCAACTTTAGCGATTTGATCGAAGTGCAGCCCTATCCCAACGGCGAGGTTGACGTCCGGCTGCGCAACTTGGAATACGATTTGACCAGCGCCATCAAAAAAGTCGTCTTTGGTTTCCAGAGCACCGATGCGATCCTGGCCTCGCTGGATCAACCGGCGACGCTGACCCTGTATGTCACGCCCGACTCGCTGCCGGAGTGGTTAGCCGAAGCGCCGGACACCATTACCAAAGTAGCCCAAAAAATCGCCGATGAGTCCAACGGCAAATTCCAGTTTCAAATGGTCAACGTCGATGATCCGAACAGCAGCGTCACCCGCCAGACCTTAGCTGAGCAATTTGGCCTCCAGCCGATTGCGACAGCGTTGTTCTCGGATCAAAGCTACTATCTCCACATGGTTCTGCAAGTCGGCGACCAAGCCCAACTGCTCTACCCCTCCGGCGATTTCAGCGAAGCCACCGTGCAAACCAGCATCGAGTCGGCTCTGAAACGCTCCACGTCCGACTTCCTGCAAGTGGTCGGGGTGTGGACGCCGCCCGATACGCCCACCCAGAACGCCTTCGGCCAGCAACAGCCTTCGCTCAAACGGTACACCACCATCGCCGATCAACTGCGGCAGGAGTACACCGTCCGCAATGTCGATCTTTCGACCGGGCAAGTGCCGACCGATATTGACGTGCTGCTGGTGATCGCCCCGCAAAATATGACCGATCAAGAGCGATACGCCATCGATCAGTATCTAATGCGCGGCGGTTCGGTCATTGTGGCGGCCGGGAATTACGCGCTGAGCGTCGATCAGTTTGCCGGCAACTTAACCGTCGAGTCGATTGACAGTGGCCTACGCGAAATGCTCCAGAGTTACGGCATCGATGTGGGCCAGTCGCTGGTGCTCGACCCGCAAAACGAGCCATTCCCTGTCCAGGTCGCTCGTGATGTCGGCGGCATGCAAGTGCGCGAAATTCAAGCCATCGATTATCCCTTCTTTGTCGATGTCCGGTCGGACGGCATGGATCAAACCAGCCCGATTCTGTCCGGCCTGCCCGCCGTGACGATGAATTTCGTGTCGCCGGTCACGGTCGATGAAACGAAAAACGCCGATCGGCAGGTGGACACCCTGCTCAAATCCAGCGATGCCTCCTGGCTGCGCACCGATACCAACATCCAACCCGATCCGCAAGCCTACCCGCAGTTCGGCTTCCCGGTCGAGGGCGAGCAGCAAGCCTACCCATTGGCGGTATCGGTTCAGGGGGTTTTTGACAGCTTCTTCAAAGATAAAGAAATTCCGCAAGCCGCGCCCCAGGAAGGCAGTCCGGAACCGCCGCCCACCCAAATCGGCACCATCGACACCTCCCCCGACAGCGCCCGCTTGGTGGTCATCGGCAGCGGCGAATTTCTCAACGACGTGGTCTTTGAGTTGTCGTCCAACCTGACCCGCGATCGCTACCTCAACAGCCTCCAGTTCACCCAAAACATGGTCGATTGGTCGGTTGAGGATTTGGACTTGCTCAGCATCCGCTCCGGCGGCACCTCGGCTCGGGTATTGGCGCCGATGGACGAAGCTAATCAAGCTTTCTGGGAATATATTAACTACGGCCTGGCTTTGGCCGCCTTGGTTGCCATCGCCTTGATCTGGCGCAGCCGCCGCCAAAGTGAAGCGCCGATGGAACTACTGCCGCAGTCACCGCCGCCCGCCAGCAGTGACGAACAGAAAAAAGTAGCGGGCACGGTGTAGAGGACCTAGAGACAGGAGCAAACAAAATGAGCATGAGTCAAACCAACCGATTACAACAAATCCTACTGATTGTGCTGGTGGTCCAAATTGCCCTGGCGGTGTGGGTGTTCTGGCCCAAGCCGGCGGCGTCGCAATCCAGCGGCCCGCTGCTGGGCGATTTCTCAACCGACAGCGTTACGTCTCTGGCCATCAGTGATGGCGATAATACCCTAACCCTGGCCAAACAAGATGGCAAGTGGGTGCTGCCTGACGCCGGTGATTTTCCGGTTACTGAGGAAAATGTGACAACCCTGCTGGACAATATCGAGAAGGTCCAGACCAACCGTCTGGTCACCCAAACCGATACCAGCCACCGCCGACTCCAGGTTGCCCCCGACGATTTCAACCGCCGCCTTGAGCTAACCTTGAGTAACGGCACGACTCACGATCTATACGTCGGTAGTTCCGCCGGAGCCGGGGCGACTCACGTGCGCCTTGACAACCAGCCGGAGGTGTACCTGACCGGCGATCTCGATGCCTACAACATCAACCCGCAGGCCGGCAGTTGGATCGATACGCTTTACTTCACCGTTCCTCAAACCGCCACTACGAAATTAACGCTAGAAAACAGCAACGGCGCCCTTGAATTCGTCAAAGACGGTGAAAATTGGACCCTGAGCGATCTGGCCGAAGGCGAAACCTTCAACCAAAACGCCTTCACCAATATGCTCAACCAGATCATCTCCGTGCGCATGACCGAACCTATCGGTACCGAAGCCCAAGCCGATTTTGGCCTCGACGCACCGCAGGCAACCGTAACCCTGACTACGACGGACGAGACCGACACCTTGCTGGTCGGAGCCAAGAATCCTGCGGACAGCGACAATTACGTCTTCAAAGCCTCTAATTCACCCTACTATGTCCGTATCTCGTCGTTTACCGGCGACAATCTTATCAACAAGACGCGGGCTGATTTTCTCGAAGCGCCGGCGGCAGAGCCGACGTCTGAGTCGGAATAAATCCCAATTAAAAAGGGGCAGGATGTTATTCATCCTGCCCCTTTACCGCCTAAACTTTAATCCCCGCGTCGATCACCTCAAAAACTTCCCTCAACAGCACCATTCTAAGCTTCCTCTAACCTAAAATTAAAATATTTCTCATCTAACGCCATTAAGCTACCGAAAATTAATTATATTTCAATGTGGAACGTAGGGCGTGGGACGTAAAAGGCTACGAGCTGCGTCCCACGTTCTATGAGACAAGAGGTGAAAAGTGAAGAGTAAGACCCATTCAACCACCATCGCGATGAGTATTAGTGTGGTCGCGATGCTTTTTGTGATCGGCGGGGCGTTCGCCAGCGGGCTGCTGCTGGCGCCATCGGTCAATAGCGAAGCGAAAGCGGCGGAGATGGCCCCGGCCCAACCGGTCGAGGCGGCTCAGCCGGCGCTGCAAACGTCGAGCAGCACCGATGTGCTGGCTGCGTTTGAGGATGCCTTTACCGACCTGTATCAAGATACGGTGCCGTCGGTGGTCAATATTCGTGTGACTAAGGAATTTGACACCACGGATCTCCAGCGCTTTGGTTTTTCCTTGCCCAACCCGCACGGTGAGGAAGAGCCTAACGACGAAGCTACGCCTGACTCAGAAGGCGAAAACGATCAACAACTTCCCGAAGAATTTTTCAGCCAAGGCGGCGGCTCCGGCTTCGTTTGGGATGATGAAGGTCACATCGTTACCAACTATCACGTGGTAGATGGTGCGACGACTATCGAGGTTATTTTCTCCGATGACACCCGTGTTCCGGCGGAGTTAGTCGGCAGCGACCCCGATGGCGATGTAGCTGTGATCAAGGTTGATCCCACTGCTGTATCACTGCAACCGATCACTATCGGAGATAGTGAGGCGTTGGAAGTCGGTCAATTGGCTATCGCCATTGGCAGCCCATTTGGACAAGATTTTACGTTGACCACCGGCATCGTTAGCGGCGTCGGCCGAACGATTCGCAGTGGCAACACCCAATTTTCCATTCCGGAAGTCATTCAAACCGACGCGGCGATCAACCCCGGCAACTCCGGCGGGCCGCTGCTCAACCGCCAGGGCGAGGTTATCGGTATTAATACCCAAATCATCAGCATGACCGGTTCCAACTCCGGCGTCGGTTTTGCCGTGCCGATTAACATCGCCAAACGCATTGTGCCCGTCATTATTCAAGGCGACGACTATGAATACGCCTGGCTCGGTATCAGCGGCAACACCCTCACCAGCGAAGCCGCCGAGTTTCGCGACCTGGACGCCGATTTCCGAGGGGCGCTGGTGGCAGAAGTTACGGAAGATGGTCCGGCGGCGCAGGCCGGCTTGCAAGGACGTAACGAGTCGCTCAATGCTAGCAGCGATGAGTTCTTCTACAGCGGCGACATTATCACGACCATCAACGGTGAACCAATCAATGATATGAATGATCTGATCACTTATCTGGTTGAAGAGACAAAACCCGGCGATGTCGTCACGTTAGATATTATTCACGATGACGGCAGCCAAGAATCGATCAAGGTGACGCTCGGCGTTCGACCTTCGCTAAGCTAATACCGGCACCTATCAAATAGATCAAACATCAAGTTTAAACCACGAATTACACGAATTAACACAAGAATTTAGTGTCAGTTCGTGTAATTCGTAGCAAAATTCCTTACGAAAAACAAAAAATACGGCGTCATTCTCCTCCAAAAAGCCGGCCCATCAATGAACTCTTTTTCTCCACTTTCTTCGCCTTCACGGCGGGAGCATCCATTGTGATAATGACTTCTTCAAAATTAACATCGGCGGCTGTAAGCTGCTCCTTGAGCGAACTGCCCAACGTATCCTGCATTTTGTATTGAAACGGAACTGAATCAAAAAACGCTCTAACGCTGTCGCCACCGCCAATCGGGGTTCTCACCAAGATGGTTACTTGATAGGCAGAAAATTCGTATTTAGTGTCCATCATATTCTCCTTATCAAAAGGAGTATGCGCTTAGGTCCAAATTTGGTCAAAAAAGAGAAATCTAAAGTGATTGAATCCAGCCTTCAAAAACTGGGACCCTTAAAATAATCATTTCCCTATTATCAAAATAGACATAATCAGGTATAATCATATCAGGAGGAATATTATGCAAAGTCAACGCAAAGGATCTTATCTATGGTTAGGGATTGTGCTGGTCCTTATCTTTGTTATGTTCACCAGTTCGATAATTGGTGGGGTAGTTGGCTTTTCGATCGCGCGTAAGTGGAGTGGCTCGGTAACGAACGGTGGGACGTCAAGCATACCAGCTCTCACTATTGAACCGGTTAATAACGTGAACGGTTCCGGCACCACTCAACAAACGCTATCTGTGACCGAACAGTCGGCCAGCGTCGAAACCGTCAACAACACCTTACCGGCTGTGGTAACGGTCTTAACCCAAGTCGGGTTTGGCGGCGGCAGTGGATCGGGATTTTTCATTAGTCAGGACGGTTATGTCGTCACCAATAATCACGTTGTTGAAGGCGCGAGCGATATCTCTATTGTCTATGCGAAAGGCGGAACAGCTCCGGCCAGTATCATAGGCGTCACACCGGAATTTGATCTGGCCGTGTTAAAGGTCGATGGGCCGGTTCCGGCCATCCTAGCCTGGGGCGACTCCAGCGAACTACCGCTCGGAGGGACGGTGATCGCCATCGGTTCGGCGTTGGGGCAGTATCAGAACAGCGTCACCTCCGGTGTTTTGAGCGGATACAATCGCCAATTGGCCGGTATGGGCGGATTGTTGCAAACGGACGCGGCGATCAATCAAGGCAACTCCGGCGGACCGCTACTCAATTTGGCCGGGCAGGTCATCGGCATCAATACTCTGGTTGCGCGCGGCCAAGGAGGGGATGTCGAGGGGATGGGTTTCGCTATCCCCAGCAACATCGCCCGCAATGTGGTCAAGAATTTGGTTGAAACGGGTCAAGCTCGACAGCCGTTCCTGGGGATTCAGTATCAAGCCTTAAATCCTCAACTAGCCAATGAAACCGGACTCAATATCACCGAAGGGGCCATGCTGGAAAGTGTGCTGGACAACACCCCCGCCGATCGGGCCCAACTTCGATCGGGTGACGTGATCGTGGCGCTCAACGGTCAGCCCGTGGATGATCGTCACCCACTGGTCAGTATGCTGTTGGAACACGTGGCCGGTGATACGGTTACACTCGATGTGCTGCGGGATGGACAAGTATTCCAAACGCAGCTGACGTTGGGTGAACGGGCGTAGGGAGTTGGTGGAGTTAGGGAGTTTGTAGAGTTTAGGCGTTTGTGCGGTTGATGATGATTAACGTAGGATCGAGTCAATAAGTTCGACCCTAATTAAAACGATTTTCGAGCAGGGCTTACGCAGTTGACACCCCAGATGAGCAAATTCAGCCACGAATTGCACGAATTGACACGACAACAAAAAATAATTAGTGAAAATTCGTGTAATTCGTGGCTAAATGCGTTCGATGGCGTAACTCCTGATAGATATCACCGTCGTAAATAAGCCTCGATCAAAGGGATCGCCGCGCGGGCGGCGCGACCTCGATGGCTAACGGTGTGTTTTTGGGCCGCTGAGACTTCGGCTAGCGTTTGATCGAACTCCGGGAAATAGAAGACCGGATCGTAGCCAAAGCCATTTTGTCCCTTCGGCTCGTAAGCGATGTAGCCTTCAACAGCGCCTTCAGCGGTCCCGATCAGCCCTTCCTGCGTCGCCAGCGCTACCACACAGCGAAAACGGCCGGTGCGCTCGGTCCACGGTACGTTTTTGGCGATGAGTTTGTCCAGCACCAACTGGTAACGGCCCACGTGGTCATCTTTGGCCGTGTCCTCGTAGCGGGCGGAGTAAACGCCCGGTTCGCCGTTAAGGGCATCGACTTCCAGGCCGGAGTCATCGGCCAAAGTTAGTAGGTGGCTTTCTTGGGCAAACGCTTCGGCCTTGAGAATGGCATTAGCCACGAAAGTTGTCCCTGTTTCTTCGGGATCGAGGTCGATGCCTTCCTCGGACAGACTGGTGATGGTTAAAGGCAAATCGGCCAAGATTTCTCGATACTCTTCTAACTTATGCGGATTATTGGTAGCGATCAGTAATTTTTTCATCAGAGTCGGGTTCGCTTTACTCGATATACAGATAGCGAGGTGAGCTGTCGCGGCCAACATCCCACAGAAGCCGCAAATCCAGTTCATTTTCGATAACTTGGTAGACCAGCCGCCCCTCCAACCCTTCATTGGGCGGGAGCGTACCACGGCCTAAAGCGCCGGTTACCGCGCCCAAGGCCGGTTCATAAGCTTCTTCATAACTGTTCAAGAGCAAGAAATCTCGCTCATTGAAAGTGGCGTCCTCGTCGCCTAAATTGACGAGTTCAACGGTGACGATGACCGTTTCCTGGCCCTGAACGGGCGGTAAAGCTTCGAGCGAGGCGTTTCGATTGGTTTCCAGAACGGTGACCTGCAATTTCTGATCATTGACGACCGCCTCACCGGGAAAGGCAGGCTCGTCAAAGGTAAGCCCAATGTCGCTGCCTTCCGCCGGAGCAGAAGCCGACGCGCCGGGGTCTAAAACCCACAGAAAACCGGCCATTGTCACACAGCCGCCGAGACAGAGGAGCATCAGGCAGCCCCCGGCCACAAAGGCCATAGAGGTCTGCCATACAGAACCTTTATTGGCGCCATCGTCATCGATATATTCATAATCCCCGTCATCATAGTATTCTTCGGGACCCTGCTCAGGCGGGTACATGGGACCTTGTTGAGGATAGTATTGACTCATCGTGTTTCCTTTGTTACATAAAGTTTAGAGTTATCCAACGCGCAATTATAACATAGGTAGAAATGCATCCCAAGAATCATTTGTTAATGTGATGCATTTTGTAATTTTCTAACTTTTTCGGTAAATTACCTTTATTGCAAATTAGTTCTCATCGATCACTTAAAAAATCCATATTTATTTAGCAGACTAGGTGGCTGGCACTGGCTTCTATTCAAGCCAAAGTGTCCGTTATCTGAGAGTTACAAACATCTATGCTAAGTAGCATCAAACAAACCAAAATCAGTACGGCTATCCATTACGCCCACACCCACGCCGAAACCGAAAGCTTCTTACTCTCCGATTTGGCCCGTGACACGTTACTGGCTCATGACGTTACCCTGGAGTCTTTTCAACAAGCAACCGGCTTGGCCAATTTTTACTGGGAAACGACTTACTACCAGCACCCCTACCACCGCCGTAGTTTGCAGCAAGCACTGGCCGAGGCTGAAGGTTATCTGTTTTTCATGCACGGTTGGA
Organism: Anaerolineales bacterium; assembly: GCA_020634855.1. GTDB lineage: Bacteria > Chloroflexota > Anaerolineae > 4572-78 > J111 > JAGRBY01. Next base: position 500,957 of record JACKAU010000005.1, on the reverse strand, counting down.
CGGGTAGTCGCCGTATCTGGGAAAAGTTACCCATTCAATTGGCCGTTAAGAACAAGCGTCTCGTCTGCTTTAATCTCGATGTCAACGGCTTTGGTAATTCCCCTTTTTTGGAGGAGACGCCCAGCGCTGAACAGTGCAGCCCTGCCGCCCTCATCAGCGCTGTCGATCACTGGCTGCGAGCCATTAACCTCTGGCCGGCGCAATCGGCACACGAAACCCAACCGTTTTATTTATTCATCGGTCACTCGATGAGCGGTGCGGCCCTGTTCTTCAAAGATATCACCGGCTGGGAGAATGAAAATTATGGTTTTTATGCCTTGGCTCCGGCTTTATTTTGCAACGACAGCCAGCGTCGAGCTTTCTTCAAAACAATGGGGCTAGTTGGCGTTAACCTGCCGCCGTCGCTCAATGCCATTAAAAATTCTCTAGCCCCCCATGTGATCGAAATATTAGGCAACGGCGCCAGTCCAGCAGTCAAAAATGAACACCTGCGAATATACAGCCAAACCACTTTTGGGACAATCGCCCAGGTTATTTACGCTTTAGGGGTCTCGGCCGATATGCCTCACCGAACCGATTGGTCCCGCTTTCGAGTAGCTTTGGGGCATAAAGACAAAATCGTTAACCTGGCCAACACCCTAGACCTATTAGAAGAACTCAATTTCACCTCTGACCAGGTTAAAGTTATGTTAGGCGACCACTATTTTTTCTCATTTGGCGAAGACTCTCCGGCCAGTCATGGCCAAAACCGCCAGTGTCTCATCGACGATATTCAGTTGTTCTGCCGGCAGCTTGCCCCAAAAGCAGCCAAAGTCGACCAGAACCATTACAATAACGAATACAACGTTCATAAGGTATGACATAACTTCTTGATTTTGCCAAAAATTGACAACTATCTACCCCTTTGCTACAATGAACGTGTGAATTTGTGGACCGTTCCTCCCAAAATTCCCAAATTTTATCAAAAGTTCGTTTTATATTTTAATTAGAAAGGATTGTTTATGAGTGATGCAACCCAGGAAAAACTGGTGTTAGACGGCAAGATTGTCGAAGCCCTACCTAACACCAGCTTCAGAGTAGAATTAGAAAATGGGCACACCGTTTTGGCGTACCTGTCAGGCAAAATGAGAAAGTTTTATATCAGAGTTTTATTGGGAGATAAGGTTAGAGTTGAGTTGTCTCCTTACGATTTAGATCGCGGCCGGATTATCTATCGGTATAAAAAATAATCGGCCTATCCCTCGAAGTTAGCCGAACTCCATTAATCTAATAGCTGTTTTGGTCCTACAAACCTACTTAGAGCCACATTTAGAACCTGTCCAGGGTACAGTCATTTGGCTGTGCTTTTTTTGTTGGTTGAACTCTAACCGGCGCAGTGCTATAATTTTCAGGAACTCAAAGGTGCCTTTAGACGTCTTTAGAATATCTGCTCATTAATCCGGCGGTAACCAGGACAAACTTAAGGTTGTCCCCCAAAACCCCCTATTTTTTGAGAAGCTATTTCTTAGAGTAGAAAATTATGTATTGTAGAGATCACCATGACCGACATTAACAAGACCGACCCTGATCATACTCGCCCGTCAAAGCCCCAGAAAACGCCCAAACCGAATGAACCCGACATCGACGCAACACGGCCTATTCGTCCGCCCGATGATCCCGAAAATACTATTTTGTCGCACCAACCGAAACCGGCGCCGCCCCCCCGCCGATCGGTAACACCGCCGGCTAAACCGGTTCAGCCGCCCTACCGGCCGCCGCGTTCAGAGCAAACTACCAGTTCGCCGAAACGATCTTATCCCAACCCAGCATTTCAAAAAACGGTGGTCGCTCGGCGTGATCCTGCGCCCGCTCCTAAGGGTAGTTGGTGGCACTATTTTGGACGCGGCTTTGCGCTCATAACCCTAGTGGCCGTGGCGTTGGCCGGCTTAGCCTTAGCCGCAGGTGTAGTGGGCTACTTTTGGATCGCCTCGGAACTGCCGCCGGCTGAACAGCTCCGCTCGCGCTCGGTGCAATTTGCTACCACCCAGATTTTAGATAGAGAAGGAAACCTGTTGTGGGAGATCATCGATCCCACCGGCGGACGGCGCACCATTGTGACCCTGGATCAGGTCTCGCCCGATTTGATTAACGCCACCATCGCCACCGAGGACCGTTTCTTCTACTCCAATGTTGGGGTCGATCCTATCGCCATCGCCCGGGCTGTATACTACAACGTCACCGAAGGTGAAATTGTCTCCGGCGCCAGCACCATCACCCAACAGTTGGCCCGTAACATTCTGCTCGCTCCGGAAGAACGGACCGAACGCAGCTTGACCCGCAAAGTTCGGGAAGCCGTGCTGGCTATGGAGATCAACCGGCGCTATACTAAACGGCAAATTTTGGAAATTTATCTCAATCAAATCTACTACGGCAACCTGGCTTATGGCATCGAAGCCGCGGCGCAGACCTACTTCGGTAAATCGGCCAAAGATTTGACGCTGGCCGAGGCCTCGCTGTTGGCCGGCTTGCCGCAATCACCCGCCGTTCATGATCCGTACGTTAATCCTGAAGGCGCGCTGGCTCGCCAGGCGGATGTGCTGCGCCTGATGGCGGAGGCCAACTACATCACTCCAGCTCAGGCCAACGAGGCTCAATTCAATAACCTCGATGAGCTGAGAGACTTGGGAGCGGCCTTCAATGCGCCTCATTTTGTTAACTATGTCCGGCAGGAACTGGAGCGTTTCATCCCGCCCTCCTACATTTACCAGGAGCCGGGCCTGCGCGTCCAAACAACCCTCGATCCTCGGCTGCAAGACATTGCCGAGACCGAGGTCAGGAACCAGGTCAACGCGCTGGCCGATCGAAACGTGACAAATGGCGCTCTGGTGGCGCTCGATACCGAAACCGGCCAGATTTTAGCGATGGTCGGCAGCAAAGACTTCCGGGATGAAGCGATTAGCGGGCAGATCAACATGGCCCTGAGTCCACGCCAACCCGGCTCCACGATGAAACCACTGACTTATCTGGCCACTTTTGAAAAGCTAGGTTGGACGCCCAGTACGTTGCTTATGGATGTGCCGGTTAAATTTCCCGATGGAGCCGGTAACGTTTACGAACCGAACAACTACGATAATAAATTCCACGGACCGGTCTCGCTGCGGGTAGCGTTGGCTAACTCGTACAATATTCCGCCGATTAAGGCGCTGCAGGCGGTAGGAGTCGATGCGCTGCGAGAGATATCGTCCCGGCTGGGCATCACCACCCTTACCCAGGATTATTACGGCCTGTCGTTAACGTTGGGCAGCGGCGAAGTACCGCTGATCGAGATGACCGAAGCCTACCAGGCGATGGCCAACGGAGGCGTCCAGGTTCCGCCCACGAGCATTCTGCAAATTACCGATGGCCTGGGCCGGGTCATCGAACCACCCCGGCCGCAGCCCAAACAGGTTCTCAATCCGGCCCACGCTTACTTGATCACCAACATAATGGCCGACAACCAAGCTCGATCCATCTCCTTTGGTGAAAACAGCTATCTGCACCTGTCGCGCCCGGCAGCGGCCAAAACCGGAACGACCAACGATTTTCGCGATAACTGGACCATCGGCTATACGCCCGACATCGTCACCGGCGTGTGGGTGGGCAATGCCGACCGGACGCCGATGTTCAATGTCAGCGGGCTGACCGGCGCCGGGCCGATCTGGCACAACTTTATGGAACAGGCTCTCGCCGGCCGGCCGGTGAAAGAGTTCGAGCGCCCGTCGACGATTGTGGCCCTGGAAATTTGCGCCGACTCCGGCACACTACCCAGTGAGGCTTGCCCTGAACGCCGCACCGAGCTGTTCTACAAAGATCAACCGCCGCTCGGCCCGGAACACGACATTCACCAACTGATCGAGATCGATTTGAATACCGGACTGCGGGCCAATGAATTCTGCCGGAGCCACGTCGAAAAACGTTACTTCCGCGTCTATCCGCCCGATGGTTGGGAATGGGCTGTCGCTAACGGCATTGAGCAGCCCCCCACCGACTATTGCCCCTCGACCAACATTGTGGCCAACATCACCAGCCCGCTCGATGGCAGCACGATTCGGGATAAAGTGGTGCTGGAAGGATCGGCGGTAGCCGCTAATTTTTCTCACTATCTGGTCGAATTTGGCGTCGGTACCAATCCGCAGGCCTTCGCGACCGTTTTAGGGCCGGTCAGCCAACTCAAAGAGCAGGGTAATTTAGGGACATTCGACACGACGCAAGTGGAAAACGGACCTTACACGCTGCGCCTGGTCGTGTTCGACCAGAATGGCGGCTCGGTTGAGTCGCGTATCCGGGTTTTGGTGGACAACGCGCCGACGCCCACTGTAGTGGCATCACCGACCGCCACCAGTAACCCGAGCCCGACCCTGCAGCCATCGGCCACATCGACACAAATACCGCCAACTCCAACGCCAACCGCAACCCTCATCCCGGCCACCGAAACACCGATCATCCAGCCTACTATCGAGACGCCCAGCCCTGAACCGACCGTCGAACCCACGGTTGAGCCGACCGCCACGCCAACCACTGAGGCCACCACCGAACCATTACCTGAAATCTCGCCGGAGCCGGTCATCGATCCTGAGGTGCAAGGAACTGTGGAGTTTTAAGATTGTTATTCAGGCATCTGTTTTCTCAGCTTCCCTTCATCTATGACTCATCTATGAGTCATACTATTAGTAGTACCGTGTAACTATTGAGCCACATAAGACCTGACAGGTTTTCAATGCTGTCGTCGACCTAAATATCGTTCCAACGGGTAAGATTTATTATTTCAAATGTCGTTCGGAAACCTGTCAGGTCTGGCATATCTTTAAATTCATTGGATACAAATCAAGCTATGGATAGACCTATTGCCATTGATAAAGCCCGATCCGTTTTGATTTTGACAGCGGCTTTAGTGATGATTGTGACATGGGGTATCGGCGCAACCGGCTGGACCAAAGGGCTGGGCATTGTGACCTTTGTGGGTCTCGGTTCGGTTATCATTAGTGTCATGCTGGCCCGTAGTATTCTGCCGGGGCCTGTGGCGCATCTCTTTAGCTTGATTATCGGCATCGGTTGGTCGTTTTGGGTCACCAGCCGCCTATTACCGGCCACCTACACCTGGCTGGAGCGCTGGCAAAATCTGGCCTTTCGCCTGCAAAGCTGGTACGAACGAGCGATGGAAGGCGGCACCAGCTATGATAACCTGATGTTTATCTTCCAGATGGGCGTTATCATCTGGGTGACCGGCTATTTGATGGTGTGGTTTCTATTCCGATCCGGGAAAGTTTGGCCGGCGATTGTACCGGGCGGGTTGGTGCTGCTGATCAACCTCTATTACGCCCCCAACGATATCAGCTTTTGGTTTCTGGTCTATCTCATGGTTTCATTGCTGCTGGTCGTGCGGTTTAATCTGTATAGCCAGCAGAATAAGTGGCGGTCGGAGGGTGTCTTTTTCCGGCCGGATATTAGTCTCGATTTTCTACGCGATGGCTTTATTTTCTCCGCTCTAATCATCGCTTTTGCCTGGTTTACGCCGCCTGTCGTCGATGCCAAAACCCTGGGACTATTCGATGATTTTGAAGGCTCCTGGCGCGATATGCAGGGTGAGTGGAACCGGCTGTTTGCCGATTTGAACTATCGAGATCGGCGCGCGTTTGACTCGTTTGGCGCTTCGTTGAAACTGGGCGGGCCTCGACAGCTAACCGATGAGCCGGTAATGGATGTCAAAGTGGAGGGCATTGGCCGCTATTGGCGGGCCGTAGTGTATGATTACTACAGCGGCGACGGTTGGCTCACCCGCAACGAGGATCGAGCGGACTTTGGCGCGGGCGATAGGGTCGCCTTACCCATTTTTGAAGCCCGTGAAGTGGTCACGCAAACCTACACCTCCCACCGTAATGGGTCCACGGTTCTCTATGCGATGGCAAACCCAATTGACCTGGATCGCTCGGCCAAGGCTACGTTCAGCGCCTTGCCCGATGTCGATACGGCCAAAACGCTTAGCCCCAACTGGTCCGAAGTCACCGAGCCGTGGGCTGAAGAAGTTACTTATATTCGCAGTAATTCGACCATCGATCAGGACGAAAGCTATCAAGTGGTGTCGGCCATTAGTCGGGCAACCGTCAACCAACTCCAAAACGCCGGTAGTGATTATCCGGTCTGGATTACCGAGCGTTACCTCCAATTGCCCGACTCGATTACCCGGCGCACCCGCGAATTGGCGGTGGAGCTAACGGAGCCTTACGATAACAACTTTGACAAGGCTCGCGCCATAGAGCGCTATCTTCGTCAGACCCTGACCTATAACGAAGGCATTTCGGCCCCACCGGCCGGGGTTGATAAAGTTGACTATATTCTCTTTGATACCAAAGAAGCTTATTGCGATTATTACGCCACATCAATGATCGTTATGCTGCGCTCGTTGGGGATTCCGGCTCGATTTGTGGCCGGGTTTGCGCGAGGCTCGTTTGACTCCGAGACAGGCGTCTATCATGTACTCAACAGAGATGCCCATTCTTGGGTTGAAGTGTATTTTCCCCAATATGGCTGGATCGAATTTGAACCCACCGCCTCCCAACCCAACATCATTCGTCCCACGTCGCCGGAAGACGAGGGTAGCCTGGCTTCGCGAGCCTTACCGGCGGACACTGGGCCTGATCTCGAAGAAAATTTCCCCGGTGGTCAGGGCGACAACATCCCGATCAATGACGAGGCCTTTGCCGACGGTGCACCGTTTGCCTTCAACCTGCCCTTTATTGGCACTCAAATCAGCGTGTCTCGCTCAACCGTCAACGGCAGCGTTCTGGTGGTTGGGCTGGCCGTCATCGCCGGCGTGGTGGTCGGCCGGATGTGGTGGCGCAGCCAGACCCAGATTAAACCCGGCGAAAGCGTTGCTACACTTTACAGCCGCATGATCAAAATTGCCGGATGGATGGGACTATCGATGCGGCCCTGGCAGACCCCCTACGAGCAAGCAGCCCTATTGCAGCGCAGCCTGCCCACCTGCCAACGAGAAATCTACAGCATCACCAATGAGTATGTCCACCATACATTCAGTCCCCACAAAAATGGGACCAACCCAGATACGTCTGTTTATGACACGAACCAACCCTACAGCACCTATACTGCCTGGCACCGGCTTAGACCCATGATGGTGAAGTCAGCCGTGCGAAAACGCTTACCCCGCTGGCTGCGAAGATAACAAAAAGGACAGGTTGGCAAACCACAACCTGTCCTTAATTTTTATCTACAGTCAGTTTATCGATCTAAGCCGCCGCTTGATTTACCTCGCGTCCGGCGTATTGGCGCTGGTAATAAGCCTGGTAATGGCGCCCCTCTTTGATTTTACGCCACCATTCCTCATTATCAACATACCACTTCACCGTCGCGTCGATGGCTTGCTCGAAATTATATTTGTTTTTCCAGCCCAACATTTCGATTTTACCGCAATCCAACGCATAGCGCCGGTCATGGCCGGGGCGGTCGGTGATGGGTTGGATCAGGCTTTCGGGCTTGCCCAGCAGTTTTAAGATGAGCTTGGTCATGGTGATATTGGTGGTTTCGACGCCGGTACCCAGGTTATAAATTTCACCCAGTTCACCTTTTCGCAAGACGGTGTCGATACCCTCGCAGTGATCCTGCACATACTGGTAATCACGCATCTGCAGGCCGTCGCCATATAATGGTAACGGTTTGTTGTCGAGCGCGTTGGTGATAAAAACGGGGACAACTTTTTCCGGGTACTGGTACGGTCCAATATTATTACTGCCTCGGGTAATGGTTACCGGCAGGCCAAAGCTGGTATAGTATGCCAGACACATCAAATCACCGCCGGCTTTGGCTGCGGAGTAGGGGCTACGTGTATGAAGCCGATCCGTCTCCACCGAGCGCCCCTCTAATACCTGACCGTAAACCTCATCGGTGCTGATTTGGTGATAGCGCTCGATTTGATACTTCTTGGCGGCTTCAAGCAATACAAATGTACCGTAAACATCGGTTTGAATGAAGCCACCCGGCTCCATCAAGGATCGATCGACATGCGTTTCTGCGGCAAAATTGACAATCGTATCGATGTCATACGTCTGCATGGCCTGGTCAACCGTGGCGGCGTCACAGATATCACCGTGAACAAAATGATAGCGCGGATCGGCGGCGACAGGGGCCAAATTATCCAAATTGCCCGCGTAGGTCAATTTATCATAAACCACAACGTTGACATCGCTATATTTGCCTAACATTAGATGAACAAAATTCGATCCGATGAAGCCCGCGCCACCGGTCACTAAGATATTTTTCATACAAATTTCCTCCGAGACGGGATAGTCTTAATTGAGCAAAAGTGAATTATAGCCCGAATTTTAAAATTCGGCCCATTATCACTTCCAAGCATAAGCTGAAATTGTGGGAATTCAATGTGAAGTGAGTTAGGAAACAGTTAGGATTATTGAAAGCCAAGTCATTAGTTGGTTCTCGGAATAATCTTAATGTTACCCCAATCACCGACCTCGGCGTAAACAATGCCCTTCTCAAAAATCTGGGCTCGAAACTTCCGGCTCTCGTACTCCAGATCATATTCCTTAGTAAGCCGCTCGCCCAGATTTTGTTGCTTGGCAATTTTATAAAATCCGGCCGCCGGATTCAGCGGAATGATCAGCGGCTGGCCGACCAGAGCGACAGTCTCTTCCAACGACAGTGGTAGTTCGTTCGCTTCGCCGCCGGATTCATTTTCCTGTTCCTCGGTTTCATTCTCATCTTCAGTGGGTATCAGGGTTCGCTGAAAAACGATGTAAAAGGAGTGATGGCCCCATGTGTTGCCAACTTCCTCATCAGCGTGATCGCTTCTCAAGCCGGTCACGCGTTCGCTAGGCAGCGCGTCATCGACAGCCACGGTGGCCCGAGTGGACGACCACATCGGGAAATTCGTGCCGGCCTCGTTAGCCGGTTTATCGACCACGGCGAAAACCGGAGACGTGTTTCCTTGCGTCAAAACCAAACGAGAGCCGTTGATCCGCCGCCCGTTTTCATCCAGTATATCGCAAAACACATGGTGGTTGCCCATATTTTCCGAGCCGGTCAGATGATGGACGCCTACCACCCGCCAATATTTCTCCACCCCCAAAGGCACACTGATTTCATGTAATTTCTTAATAGCCACGCCGTAACGTTCGGCATTGTGAAAAATTGGCTCTTTGCTCATAACTTTAGCAAGAAATGTCCGATTATAATCTGGAAGTGCCATAATTTTTCTCCTTGTGAAGATTAGATGTAACCGTTCAGGTGACCGGCCTAAGCGCCGGCCACCTGAACCATCAAATAAATACCATTAAACGTTAATTTTTCTCCTCGACGATAATATTGACAATCTTATCACCGGGGGGTGCATCCGAATTTTGCTGCGGATCACGCGGCGTAATTTGCTCGACAACATCCATGCCTTCGACAACCTGGCCGATAATGGTAAAGTTGGCGTTCAAATTGGGCGTTGGCGCGTAGGTGATAAAAAATTGGCTGCCGTTGGTATTCGGGCCGCTGTTGGCCAGCGCCACCAAGCCCGGCTCATCAAACGATCGATCTGGCGTCACCTCATCGCCGCAGCGATAGCCGGGAAATCCGACGCCCGTACCGGTGGGGTCGCCCGCTTGAGCCACAAAATCGGGCAAAACACGGTGGAAGGTCACGCCTTCGTACCACCCTTGCTCGGCCAAAAAGGCAAAGCTATTGACATTGACCGGAGCCGTATCCGGGAACAGTTCAATCACGATATCGCCTTTCTCGGTTTCAATAGTGGCGGTATACGCTTTTTCGGGATCGATAACCTGCTCCGGCTGTTCGAACCAGGTGTCGCGTAGAGCCATCAGTTTGCTGAACGCTTCCAGCCCCTGGTACGACAAGCCGAACGCCTGAGCCGGATAAAGGACTTGATTGACCACAAACGTCGGCGTACTGTTGATTTGCGCACCGACCGCCTGCTCTAATTCTTCCATTACGACCGGCGTGTAAGTCCCGTCTGCCAATTCGCTTTTAAACTGCTCGATATCCGCCACGCCAACATCTTCGGCATAGCCGGCTAATACTTCAATGATATCCGATTCTGACAAAGATTTCCAGTCGTCCTGGGTTTCAAAGAGTAGGTCGTGCATTTCCCAGAATTTACCCTGCGCGCCGGCCGCTTCAGCGGCTTCTGCCGTAATTTTGGCGTTGGCGTGAATATTGAGCAAGGGGAGGTGGCGGAAGATAATTCGCATATCATCGCCGTAATCTGCTTTGAGTTGCTCCAACACGGGAGACATAGCTTTACAGCCCGGTCATTGGAAATCCCCGTATTCGATCACCGTGATCGCGGCGGTTTCCGGGCCTAAGGCCCAATCATCCTCAGTCGGCGCCGGAATCAATTCATTATCCGGGATATCAATCGGCTCACAGACAGCGGGAGGCGAAGCCACCACAGCCTGGGCTGATGAGGCTGGTTCCTCGATGGCTTCAGTGGTGGCCATCTCATCTACAGCTTCGGTGGTTTCAGCCACGGCTTCATCCGTCGCCGGCGCCGATTCGGCTTGAGTGTCAGCCGCAGCTTCGGTCTCGGCCGGCTCAGTTGGAGCAGCCGCGCCACCGCAGGCCGCCAACGCAAGCGCAGTCGCCAGGCACATCAACCAGCCGGCTGCTACTCGCCGTGTAAAAAATAGTTTAAGCATTATCTCCATCCTTCTTAATAGGTGTAATATTTGGAATATAACTATTTTACCATAGACCGGTCACTTGTCGAAGTCCAAAAAAAAAGCCCACTCGCTTTGCATCGAGCGGGCGCCAGGTACGACTCTCTTATCTAATGGACAACCACCAGTGTCCCCGGATTATCAAACGAAGAAACGACCTGAGTCTCGCCCGGCGGGATAACCGGATCGGCCCATTCAAACAGCGTTTTTGAATCGTCGATGCTCAGATTGACGCAGCCGTGGCTCATCGGCTGGCCGAAGTTGTTGTGCCAATAAGCGCCGTGCAGAGCGTAGCCGCCGTAAAAATACATCGTGTAAGGCACTTCCGGCAGGTAGTAATCTGCCCCAATCATCACGGTCGACTCCAGCTTCCAGTAAATATTGAACTGACCGGTCACCGTAGGCGTGTCGGGCAGGCCGGTCGACGATTCAAAAGCCATCACCGGCACGTTCCCTTCCCAAGCCGTTACCCGCTGGTTAGGAATATCAACCTCGATCCACTTCTCATCGGGCCAAGTCGGTTGATAGGCCAACTGCGATTCATCCACGGGTACAAATAATCGGACGCCGTTCAACACCTCTTCAGCCGGGCCAACCAATTGCAGCAGATCAAGGCTGGACGTTGTCTCCGCCGATCCATTCAACGGCGCCGGCGGGATATCAAGCGGCGGCAGTTGGTTTTCTTCCAGTGGGGTGAATGGATCATCGGTTTCAAGCGTCTCGGCCAATTGGCTATTTTCCAGAATGATGGTGTCGGCCATGGTGGTGAAACTGGGGGAAGACGGCACTTCAGCCGCTGCTTTCACCGGCGCAACCCGTTCGATTTCCGTCTCAACAAACAGCGCTTTGGCCTCAACCGGCGCCGGTTCGATGCCGGGCAGTTCGACCGGCTCTGCTAGCCAAGCGGCCAACGTCTCATCAGGCACGGTGATCAGATACCAAATCGCCGTGCCGAAAAAAATCGTAACGCCAATAATCAGCAGCACCAGCGTAAGCGGGGCAATGTTGCGGCGCGCCCGCTGCGCCAGCACGGCCTTCCTGGCCCGCTTTTGGGCTTCATCCCCTTTCAGAAACTGAGCGCGGATAAAGTCATCGGGCAGTTCGGTTTCGGCGTGGCTGGCCTGAACCGGCTCATTAGGCTCAGACCCATTGTCTAATTGCATTTCCGGAGGTGACGAACGACCTGCTCGCTTCATCGCCCACTCCAGGCCGGCCTTGGCGCGCTGGTTGTGTGGTTCGATAGCCAACACTTGCGTCAGCCAGCGAATACTTTCGGCCGGCTCCGGGGCGACATAGGCCAGCCACAGCAACGCCGGAACATTGTTGGGGGCGTACTCCAGGACTCGAACCAAATGTTTCCGGGCCGTTTCACGCCGACCGGCGCGGGCCGCTTCGATTCCGAGGCGTAGATTTTCGGTTGCACTTGTCGCTAAGTTATTTGACATATTGATACCCCGCACATGCCCCCAGTTTAACACAATTCATCTTTGAGTGCAACGTATCCTTGCTGTCCCCTATTCCGCATGTTATAATTTTTAAAATAAATAAGACTTACATACTTTAAGGTGACAGTCGCAGTGACTGTCGCCTGGCTTTACAAATTCATATAAAAGCATCCACATGATAAATTGGTTAAACGTCATTGTTCTTTTGGGCATGCTTACCACTTCTCTCTTTGCCGGCGAACCCGCTTACCTCGTTACTGCGACCACCGACCGAACTTTTCAAACTGACCAACCTGATATCCCCCAAATCGAAGCAATCTATAATTTTGGCGTACCGGCCGGCAACGCAGCCACGCCACGTTTCTTGGCTTTGGACAGCCAGGCCGGGCTCGCTTACATTCTCAACGAAGGCCAACCGAACCTGAAAGAAGGCAACGGCCTCAACCGATTCGATCTGAAATCCGGCGAATTTGTCGATCACGTCAAAATCAACACGGGCGACAACGAGCCGCTCGATTTGCAAATCGATCCGACTACCGGCCTGATCTATGCCCTCTGGCGAGAAAGATTCAGCGACGCACCCGCTACCCTCAGCGTCATCGACAGCGCCTCGTTGGAGACGCCGCAAGCCATCACCGGGATCAAATCGATGGCCGCTGCCGCCGGACTGCTCTACACCGCCAGCGACGAACGCTTGACCCGCTATGATACCGGCAGCGGTACCCTGACCAAAGCCCAAGAAATCGATCTGCCGATGGCCACGACCGGCCCCTTAGCGGTCGATCAGACCAACGACCGGCTCTACTTGGCGCGCGCTTCCGAAGGGATCTGGCATTTGGAGATTTTTGAGGCTGGCACGCTCGAACCAGTGGCGAGCTATCCCGCCGAAGGCCCCATTCTGGACATCTTTCCGACGCCAAACACCCAAGAACTGCTGCTGATCGTCAACCTCAATGAGTTTATGATGCTCTACCGTTTGACTCTTGATGGCGAACTGGCCGATTTTCCGTACGAAATCGGCCCGCGTTACGGCCCTACCGGGCTGACCCTCTCACCCGATGAGCAGGTACTTTATTATAGCCAAGGTCAGTCAGTCCCGGCCACGCCGGATGCCTCCGACGATGGCGGCCCTGCCCTGGCCCGACTGGCGGTCGATACGCTGCTGCCGCTCGATGATATCCCACTGCTGACGCCTTTCGAAGCCATCGCTGTTGACTCGGCCACCAATCAGGCCCTGGCCCTCTACCCGTACGACAACCTGCTCTACCAAATCGATCCTGAGAAAGCCAGCTACGAACTGACCAGCACCGCCATCGATCTGCGTGATGTGTTGTTCGATGCCGAGGCGAACCAAATCTTTGTATCCGACAGCGCCAATCGAATTCGTCTGCTGGACGGCGACACTTTAGAAGTGCTGGCCGAAACCACCTTAACGGGCAATCTGGCCGATTTTGGTTTCAAACTGGGACGCGGCTCCGGCGAGATGTCACTGGACGCGGGCCGCCAGCGCCTGTACATCGGCGGCCATCCGGCCACCGTGGTTGACAGTGGCACGTTGCTAGAACTGGCCACGCTGGATCCGGGCGGCCAAATTGCCCCCGACCCAACCGGCGATGTCATCTATTTGAGCAACTGCGGCGTCACCGTCCTGGCCGCCGACACCCTCAGCGGCGACACGGTGCTGCCGCAGAGCGCGCCTCGCCCCGACAGCCTGGCCCCGAACCCGTGCGTGGCTTACAGCCGCCTCGACGCGGACAACCAATGGCTCTACAGCATCACGCCCAACGGCGTCGCCGGCTCTAATGGCGGCAGCTACTTGTACGTGTACGATTTGGCGCTTGAGCCAACGCTGACCTTCACCGACACCGAGATTACGACCGCCAGCGCCGAGCCGGACCCGGCCGGCCAACGGGCCTTTGCCAGCTATCTCCGCAACAGCAACCGCCGCTTGCGAACGCTGGCCATGGCCGCGACGTCCCACCCCGGTTACGCCAACCAGCTTTTGGGCGTTTTTGGCGACACCGGGTACAACCCGGCGACGAACCGCCTCTTCCTCAGCGACCGCGACCAACCCCGGCTGCTCACGCTTGAGGCCGATACGCTCGATGTGCTGGGTGAAACGCGCCTGCCGCCCCACCACGCCTACCGGCTGGCCGCCATCGACCCGGCGACGAACCGCCTATTTCTGATCGGTCTCGATGGGCAGTTGCTGGTCGCTTCAACCGGCGGCCAACCCGATCCCGACCTCAAAGCCGACATCGCCGCCGCGCCGGCCGAACCGCATGAGCCGGACGGCAGCGTGCTGGCGGTCGAACTGCCCGGCAGCGCCGCCGTGGCCCGCATCGAGTCCGGCGTCGGCGAGTTTTCTTTTGAACCGCGCCTCTACCTCAGTCAAGATAACGGCCAAACCTGGCAAGACCTGAGCGAAAATCTGCCGCCCCTGCCGGTCAAGGCCGTCGCTGTTTCGCCTGATTTTGAAACCGATCAGACGATGTTTGTGAGCTTGCTCGCTCCTGGTCAAACCGGCGGCCTGTATAAATCGACCGATGGGGGCGAATCCTGGACGGCCGCCATGAATGGCCTGCGCGATCTATGGGTCGAGGCGCTTTACATTTCGCCCAACTTTAGCCAGGACCGGCTCATCTTTGCCCGAACGACCTACGCCGGCCTGCACCAATCGCTGGATGGCGGCGAAACCTGGACGGCCCTGACCGAGTTGGACCCCAACGCGCCGTTTCCGACTGCCAATTCGGCCAATACGGTCGCGTTCAGCCAAAATGGCGTTGTCCTGACCAGCCAATCGCTACCCCAAGGGTCGGAAGGTCTCTTTTTAACCACGGTGCAAGCGGACGGCAGTCTTTCGGAATGGCTACAAGTACTCGATGTACCGGCCGAACTGTTGGCCCTCAGTCCGCAAGGCGACGTGGCCCTGGCCTTCGGCAACGGCCTATGGCGCTCCGCCGATGGCGGCTTGATCTGGGAGGCAGGCGGGGCCGGGCTAACCGGCATCGACAACCTGATCCCCGCCAAAATCCTCTTCTCGCCCAATTTTGAGACCGATCAGACCATCTACTTTTTCTTTAGAGACACGTCGGGCGCGAACACCAGTTTGCTGTTCCGCTCAACCGACGCCGGCCAAACCTGGCAGCCCTGGCAGAAACCGTTTATCGACCGCAACTTTGCCAGCGTCACCTTCACTCCGAACGGTGATTTTATGTTTGGCGAAGAAAATGGCGAACTGGCCCAGCTTCGATCCAGCGCCATCGTCTGGACGACGCCCCAACCGGCCCCCAAAAATTTCCCAATCGATGATCTGGCCGTCGCCGCTAGTGATGACACCGATCCAACTTTGTTCATCGTCAGCGGTCAGAACGGCCTATACACCAGCGACGACGGCGGCCAGACCTGGCAGCGCACCGATTTTTCGGTGCGAGACGCCGGCTACGGTTTGACCCAATATCGGCTGGCCGTTTCGCCCAACTTTGCGGCGGATGAGACGCTCTACGTCGCCACCGGCCGCAGCCTGCACCGCTCGACCGACGGCGGCCAGACCTGGGAACAAATCCCGCTCATAACCGATAAGTCGAGCGAGGCGTTTACGTTTAAAGCGCAGCGCGTCGCCTTCTCACCCGACTATGCTCGCGATAAAACACTGCTAGCCGGGACGGCGGGGACCGTCTACCGCTCTGACGACGGCGGGCAAACCTGGAGCGAGGTACTCACCTCAGCCGGCGACAGCAGCACCATCGACCTGCTGACCTTTGCCCTGGACGGCGACGCCGCCTTCGCCCGGTTCGGCTACAGCCAAAGCCTGTTCACCAGCGGCGACGGTGGACAAACCTGGCAAGAACAAGCAACTCCTGATGAATATTTCTCAATTGTCTCCAGCACGGTCGCGCCGGACAATACGCTCACCGCCGCGCTCGAGTTCGACACGCGGCTGCTGCAAACCGGCCTGCAACCGGCCAGCCAGCCGATCATCGCCGGCCCGCCGGATCTAACCAGCCTACTAGCCGTCGCCTACACCGCCGACGGCGCCCTGTTCGCCGGCGGTCAGGGCGGCATCGTCCGCAGCGACGACAACGGCCAAACCTGGCAGCCTACCGCCGGCGACGGCCTACCAGCCGACGGTGAGGTCGCCAGTCTCGAAGCCGCCGGCGATCAGCTCTTCGCCGCCACGGCTGCGGGCCAAATCTTCGTCTCGGCGGATGAAGGCAAAACCTGGCAGGATATTTCGGTGGTGAAATAAATCCACGAGGCTAACAACGGTAGGAACCGTTTTTAGACGGTAGGAATCGTTCGGCGGTCGGTAGGAACCATTTTTCAGCGGTAGGAACCGTTTTTCGGCGGTACGAATCGTTCGGCGAGCGGTACGAACCATTTTTCGGCGGTACGAACCGTTCGGCGGATGGTAGGAACCGTTCGGCGACGGTGGGAACCGTTCGGCGGCGGTACGAACCGTTCGGCGGATGGTAGGAACCGTTCGGCGGCGGTACGAATGGTTTGGCGGGAGAGAGACCGGAAAGGATCCCGGTTCTATGATAGGGCAGGTGAAACGGGATGATTGGTTCTCACGCTTGGCACATGAACGAATAGGATAATCAACTATTTTCGAGGAGAGAAAATGGGAGAAGGGGTGACCTACAACAACAAAACAAAACAGATGATTCACCAACTCCTGAACTTTGTCTTTAGCGGCAAAGCCTTCGATGAGTTTGCCGCTGCCCATTTCCCCGATGTGGCGGCCGGCTTTACGCCTGACATGAGCGGCGATCAGAAGATTCAACATTTGGTGGAAAGCTGCGGCGCTCAGGGCCAGCTCAAAAAGCTGATCGACCTGATCCAAATGGTCAAACCGGAAGCTTACGACACCTTTGTGCAGCAAACACGCGGCAAGAAGAAACCGGCGCAGATGCCGGCCAAGAGCCAGCCGCGCTCACCCCGTGAAGCCCGCACCAACAGCGAGATTCTGAATACCAAGAACAACCTACTGCTCAACGAGGAGTTGGCCAGCCGCTACCGGTTGGATGATGTACTCGATCGCAGCGGGTTGGGCGCGGTCTTCAAGGCTTACGACAAAAAGCTGGGTATCGATGTCGCTATCAAGGTGATCGATCTGAAGCGCGTCGACGAACCGGCCCTCGAAGAGCGGGTGCAGCAGGAAGTGCGCACCGCCATCAAACTGGATCACCCCAACATCGTCAAAATTTACGACTACGGGCAGGTCGGCTCGATGCTGTACATCATCATGGAGTATATCCCCGGCTATGATCTGGAGCAGGCCCGTCCATCATTTAAGCACGTGCCGCTGAATCAACTGCTGCAACTCTGTCGTCATCTATGCCTGACCGTTGATTATCTGCACCAGCACGGCGTCTTGCATCCGGGCACCAAACCCAAGAATATTATGCTCAAACCGGACAAAACCAATGAAGGGCAGATGTGGCATCCGGTGTTGATTAATTTGGGGTTTTTGCGACCTAACCAGGAGGTGATCAAAACCGGCCATATTTCGGTGCGGCGGCTAATTTATTTGGTCTCGCCGGAACTCCTGCTGGGCCATCGCACCGATCTGCGCAGCGATGTCTACTCGCTAGGGATTTTGTTGTACGATATTTTGGTGGGGCAGCCACCGTTTTGGCCTTCGAACCTGGAAGAGGCCATCCACCTACACGTCGAAACGCCGCCGCCCGCGCCGCGCTCGCTGAAGCCCGACCTGCCGGAATCGGTGGAAAAGGTATTGCTGCGGGCGCTGGCCAAAGATCCGGCGGAGCGTTACTTGAGCCTCAAGGGGCTGGCTCAAGACCTGTCCGAGTGTCTGGACGCCTTAACCCTGCCCGACAAACAGGCGCAACCGGCTCCCCCGGCCCTGCCGATGGCCGATCTCAATATCTCGCTCGACACCCGGCCGCAGACGGTCGTTCCCGGCGAGGCGGTCGCCTACCGCATGTTGCTACACAACAACGGCGTGCAGGACGATTACCGCCAGGTGCGGGTCGATGGCATCCCGGCCGAGTGGGTGACGGTTTCGCCGGCTACGACCGTTCTCTCGCCCCAAGAGCGCGAGGAGGTCGAGATCGAAATCCGGCCACCGCTGTCGCCGCAGAGCCGGGCCGGCCGCCGATCGCTAACGTTTCAAGTGGTCAACCAGCACGATCCCGGTCAAATCGAAGAGATTAAGACGGTCTTGACCATCGCGCCATTTTACCAGTTTGAAAGTAACCTGTGGCCGCAAGAGCTATCCGGCGAGCAGATCGCGCAGGTCACTATCGAAAACCAGGGCAACACTGCCGCCAGTTATACCATCCAACCGAAAGACGATAACCGGCTCAAATTCCAGCCGACACGCCAGCAGCTCAAACTGGATGTGGGCGACAAAGGCACGGCTGACATTAAAGTAGCCTTCCACCGGCGCTATCTGGTCGGCGACGTCCAAACGCATACCTTTTCGGTGGTGGTTACAGACACCAACCAGCAATCGGTGACGCACAGCGGCCAGATCACCGACGGCGGCCGTTTTCCGGTGCGTTGGGCGCTGGTCAGCCTACTGGCTTTAATGCTGTGCGCCTGCGCCGCGTTGGTGCTGTATCTGCAGGCCCCGGCCTTAATCGCCGAGCAAGCCGGTTTTGTAACCGCGACCTCAAACGCGGCGAGTGCAGCCAGCGCCGCCGAGGCCACACGCGCCCAAGGCGCCACGGCCACGGCTATCACGGCCCACGCCACCCGGATGGCCGAAGATCCCGACCGAGACGGCTTGACCAATGCCGAGGAGCAAGCCGCTAACACCGACCCCAACAGCTATGACACCGACGGCGACACGCTGCCCGACGGAGCCGAATTAAAAGAGTTGGGGACCGACCCGCTGCGGCCGGACACCGATTTTGACGGCGTCCGCGATGATGTCGAGGTACTCAATATCTGGGACCCCAAAAACAAAGATACGGATTTGGACGGTACGCCTGATGCTTTCGATGACAACCCTGGCTTGCAACCGACCATCACCCCAGAGGGTGGTCCGCTGCCCTCGACGCTGACTCCCCTCATTGTTGGGTTTAGCGAGAACCAACCTTTCCTGAGCCGCATTTTCCTGAGTTTCCCGCCCCGCTATATGATAAATGAAGGTGCGGGCCGGGCTATTATCGACATCTCCCTAAACCGCCCGGCCGATCGCGTGGTCCGGGTGGACTATTATGTCATCAACAGCAACGCTATAGCGGGCCAGGATTACGACTTTACGCCCGGCACGCTGGAATTTACCCAAGGCGAGCAGGTGAATTCGATTGAGGTGTTTATCCTCGATGATGCGCAGCAGGAGACCGGCCGAGAACTCGTTATTTTGGGGTTGCGTAATCCGTCGGTCGGTGTGGCGTTAGGGACAGACCAGTTCGAGCTACAAATTGAGGACAACGATTGAGCCAATGGTTCGTTTTGACATTCTGACACTGTTTCCGGAGATGTTCGCCGGGCCGTTTGAAGCCAGCATTATCAAACGGGCCCAAGAGAACCTCTTCATCGAGATCGCGCTGCACAACATTCGAGATTACGCGCCCGGCAAACATCGCGTCACCGATGATACCCCCTACGGCGGCGGCGGCGGCATGATTATGAAGCCGGAACCGATTTTCAACGCTGTGGAAGCCATCCTTGGCATTGACGTTCCCCTGTCCGGCTACGAGGAACTGCATCGCCAAGGCTACCCGCCGATCATTCTACTCACGCCTCAGGGCCAACTACTGACGCAGCCGGCGGCCCAGGCGCTAACCACCGTTGAGCGCCTGCTGCTCATCTGCGGCCGGTACGAGGGCATCGACGAGCGGGTGCGCCGCTACCTGGTTACGGATGAATTATCGATTGGCGATTACGTCTTGTCCGGCGGCGAGATCGCCGCGATGATAGTGGTCGATGCGGTGACGCGGTTGATCCCCGGCGTGTTGGGCGATACCGAAGCCACGGCCAAAGACTCGCACTCGGAGGGGCTGCTGGAATATCCGCACTATACGCGCCCCGCCGAATTTCGGGGTCACGCTGTACCGGATATTCTGCTATCCGGCCATCATGCCAAACTGGAAGAGTGGCGGCGGCGCCAGTCGCTGCTGCGGACGCAAGCCCGCCGGCCTGATCTGCTGGCCTTGGCCCAATTGAGCGAGGCGGATCGAGACTTTCTGGCTCAGCAGGAACATCGGAATGGTAACAATGAGGATGGGGAGGCGAGTTCAACGGAATAACGTTGTTCTCTAACGAGTTTCAAAGAAAGATTTCGAGCGAAACATTTACAATTGCTTTAATCTATTTCATAATTCAATTAGTGAACTAATTCTCAAACAAACAATGGAAAAAAGGATTGTACTTTTAACGGACGGTACGCCATGAAAATTATCATTGCCGGGGCGGGAGAAGTCGGCTTTTACCTCTCAAAAATGTTGTCTCAAGAGGACCACGATATTACGGTGATCGACATCAACCCGGATGTACTGGGCCTGGTCGAGGCTACTACGGATGTGATTACTATCGAGGGCAGCGCCACTTCGATCAAAACGCTACGCGATGCCGGCGTAGCCAGGGCCGATATGCTGATTGCCGTGACCCAGCGGGAGGAAATCAATATTTTAACGGCCTCCATCGGTAAACAGTTGGGGGCGGCCACAACGATTGCCCGCGTGGAAAACTCCGAATTTTTGGAGGATAAATGTGCGATCAGTTTTGGCGCGCTGGGCATCGACTCGATGATCTATCCCAGTGAGCTGGCTATGAATGAGATTGCCTGGCTGATCAAACGAGCAACGGCCAGAAACGCTTTTGAATTTGAAGGCGGCAAGCTGACTCTGCTGGAGTTAACCGTCACCGAAAATGCGCCGGTGGTCAACAAATCGATCAGCGAAATTGCCCGCACCTATTCCCATCTCAAATTCCGAATTGTGGCTGTGGTGCGGAACCAAAAAACTATCATTCCCAGTGGCGACAACAGCCTACGCCGCCACGATCTGATCTTTATCATCACCGATACCACCGCCATCGATGAGATTATTACCTTGACGGGCCACCAAAAAATCCAGATCAAAAACGTCATGATCCTAGGAGGAAGTAAGTTGGGTTTCAAAACCGCCCAACGCCTAGGGACCGATTATTCAGTTAAACTAATCGAAATCAATCGTGATAAATGCAATCTGTTGGCTAACCAGCTCACCAAAACGATGGTTCTGCACGGCGACGGCCGGAACATTGACCTACTGATGGAAGAAGGCATCGAGAATATGGATGCCTTTATCGCCGTGACCGGCGACACCGAAACCAACATTTTGTCCTGTCTATCGGCCAAGAAGATGGGGGTCAAGAAAACTATTGCCCTAGTTGAAAATATGGGTTATTTGTTTTTGACGCAAACGTTGGGCATTGATACCGTTATCAATCAAAAGTTAATTGCAGCCAGCCACATTTTCAGTTTTATTCGCAAGGGTGAAATTGTCATGCTGATGAACGTCAGTGATGCGGATGCAGAAGTGGTAGAATATGTGGTTAAGCCCCACACCAAGATTACCCAGAGTGCGGTTAAAGACCTGGTGGGTTTTCCGAAAGGCGCCATTATTGGCGGGGTTATCCGTGGCAACGAAAGTTACATCACCGTGGGCGACTCGGTCATTAAGCCGGATGACCGGGTAGTGGTATTTTCCAAACCGGAAGCTATCTACGAAGTCGAAAAATTTTTCCACTAGTTATCTTCCATATTCAGTAGACTAGGTGACCGGCACTTAATCGGGATAATTGCAGCATTGTATGCCACCCCTAACTCTTCATTTACGCAAAAGCGCCAGTCACCTGAATAGACTAGTTGTCTTTCATGATCAATAGTAAAATTGTTATCAATGTCCTGGGCCTGCTCCTGACCATCAACGGCGTGTTGATGTTGGCAGGGCTGCCGTTTTCCTGGTACTACGGCAGTAATGATATCTTGCCGATTGTAATCGCCAGCGCCATCACACTGATATTCGGCGGGGCTTGTTGGAGCCTCACCTTAAACAGCAACCGGACGGATATCGGCAAGCGTGAGGGCTATTTAATTGTCACGCTAGGGTGGGTGATGATGTCGCTGTTTGGGGCGCTGCCGTTTGTTTTTAGCGGGGCTATCCCCAGCTACACCGATGCGTTTTTTGAAACGATGTCGGGTTATACTACCACCGGAGCGTCGGTACTCAACAATATTGAAGAGATACCCAAAGGGATTCTGTTCTGGCGCAGTATGACCCACTGGATCGGCGGTATGGGCATCATTGTGCTGTCACTGGCCATTATGCCGATTTTGGGCATTGGAGGAATGCAGTTATTTGTAGCCGAAGTACCCGGCCCGACCGCCGATAAGATTCATCCCCGCGTCAAAGAAACGGCCAAACGGCTGTGGTTCATCTATTTTCTGTTGACGGCTATCGAAACCATTTTGTTGATGTTGGGCAATATGTCGCTGTATGATGCCATCAACCACAGTTTCGCTACGATGGCCACCGGCGGCTTCTCCACCAAACAGCTTAGCATTGCCTATTACAACGACCAGCCTTACATCCAATATGTGATTATGCTGTTTATGTATTTTGCCGGGGCCAATTTTGCCATGCATTATTTTGCGCTGAAGCGGCGCTTTGACCGGGTGTGGCACAACGAGGAGTTTCGATTTTATACATTTAGTATCATCGTCGTGGGGCTGATTCATACGGCCGGGTTAATGGTTAACGACGGTCTGCATATCGAACGCGCGTTTCGAGACAGTATGTTCACAACGCTCACCATCGTCACTACTACCGGCTTTGTGACGGCAGATTACGAGACCTGGGCTGTGCCGCTACTGTTTATCGTCTTTATGCTGATGTTTACCGGCGGCTCAGCCGGCTCTACAGCCGGTGGGATCAAGGTGGTGAGGCTACTGCTGATCATCAAAAACAGTTTAGTCGAATTGAAGCGGCTGCTTCACCCCCGGGCTATTATTCCGGTGCGGCTCGATGGCCGGGCGGTTCCCTCTAATATTATGACCAATATTTTGGCCTTCTTTATTCTGTATTTGCTGATTTTTGTTTCCGCGGCGCTGATCATGACAGCCATTGGTTTGGATTTTATCTCGGCTATTGGGGCCACCATTGCCTGCCTGGGCAATATTGGTCCGGGATTGGGTAGCGTGGGGCCAACCGCCAATTTTGCTCATGTACCGGGGCTGGGCAAATGGTTTTTATCGTTTCTGATGCTGTTGGGCCGGTTGGAGTTATTTACCGTTTTAATTTTGTTTACCTCAGCCTTCTGGCGTAAATAAATCTCTCAGGTCTGTAAACGCTCACAATCGGAAATTTTGCCGAGCACCACTAAAATGTCGTTTTCATTGATGACCTCATTTGCGCGAGGAGAAACAACAACATCATTGCCGCGTTTAATGGCAATCACCGAAATTCCATAGCGGGCGCGGACCTCTGACTCCACCAGCGACTTGCCGATTAACTGCTCCGGCGCGACAATTTCCACTACCCCTGTATCGTGGCTGAGTTCCAAAAAGTCCACAAAATCGATGGCCGCTAACCGGCGGGCCAGGCGTACGCCGGCCTCGTGTTCGGGCAGAATTACTTCGTCGGCCCCGACGCGCTGCAATATTTCCTGCTGGGTGACGGTACGGGCTTTGCTAATCACCCGGCGCACGCCCAATTTGCGCAGATTCACCGTAGCCAACAAATTCGCCTCAAACACGGAGCCGGTACAGATGATACCCGTGTCGAACGATTCGGCCCCCACCTCGCGTAGGGCGTCGATATCGGTCGCATCCATTTGAACCACGTGCGGCAGTAAATGGGCCACTTGCTGGACCCGCTTTTTGTCCAGGTCGATGGCCAGGACTTGGTGGTTATAGGCCGTCAAGGCCATGGCCAGGCTGGTGCCAAAACGGCCCAAGCCAACGATGATAAATTCGTGACGGCTGTTGGTGTGGTTGCTCCGAGCCAATCGCGGCCGGCTGTCTAAACTCAACAGGTTTTTCACGTTGTTGACAATACGACTTGCCAACGAGGCTTTTTGATTGCTCATGAAATTTTACTCTGCCCTTACCCAATAATGATCTTTTCTTCCGGAAAATAGACTAATGACTGCCGATGCCGTTGGGCTAGAGCGACCACCAACGTCAGCGGCCCTAAGCGCCCCCAAAACATGGTAAAGATAATCAACAAGCGACTTACCAAGCTAAGATCACTTGTAATCCCTAAAGAATAGCCGGTGTTCGAAAAGGCGCTGATGACCTCAAATCCAAGCGGGAAAATATGACCTTGCTCCAATAAGGCTAAAAGAACGGTGACCACGACCACGAGAATGGTCGAGACCGTCAAGATAGCAACAGCTTTAGTGACCGTCTCTAACGGTAACGAACGTTTTAGAACGCGAACATCATCGTGGCCGCGCACATTCGAAACCAGGGTAATCAACACCACCGCCACCGTCGTCAGGCCAACCCCACCTCCCATCGAGGCCGGCGCGCCGCCAATGAACATCCAAATCACGATAATGAACTGGCTGGCCTCGCCCAGATCGGCCATAGGAATCAGGGTAATGCCGGCGGTACGGCTGGAAACCGCCGTAAAAAAGGCCAGCCACCACTGTTCGCCGGTCGGCAGGAGCGAGAGCGCATGACCCTGAACGAACGTCTCGTCGATCATAATGAGAAACGTACCCAGGATAGTAAGGATGATGGTAAAGGGCAAAATGAGGCGAGTATGTAGAGATAACCGCCGCTCGGCGGGCCAGTGAATCAGATCATAAATCACGGTAACACCTAAGGTGCCAATCGTAATCAATAAACTCAAAACTATGATAGAAATAGGACTATTACGGGTTGCCACCATGACCGGATCATCGAAGCCGTGAAACAGATCAAAGCCGGCGTTGCAGAAAGCTGAAACAGAGTGAAAAATGGAATAGTAAATGGCCTTGTCCCAATCCATCACCTGCACCCACTGGGTAAAGAGTAGAATAGCGCCGATAAATTCGATCATAAGGGTAATTTGGATGACTCGCCAAGCCAAACGAATAACGCCGTGACCTTCTTCCACCCCCAAGTTTTGGCGTAATAAGCTCCGCTCATAAAATGTTACATGCCGCCCAATGAGACGAAATAAGACAATCGACAAAATGATAAAGCCCATACCGCCCACTTGCATCAGCAGCAAGATCACAATTTCGCCGAATAAAGAAAAGGTTGCTTCGGTACTGACCACCGCCAGTCCGGTGACCGTAGTGGCCGAGGTTGAGGTAAAAAGCGCATCGAGCCAACTAATTGAGCCGGGGCCTTGCGTAGCTACCGGCAGCGCGAGTAAAAACGAACCGATCAAGATGATCGCCGCAAAGCCTAATATCAAAATTTTGGCGCCCAAGGCCGATGGCGATTTCTTCGGGTTCTCTAGGGTGTATTGTCTTATTTGGCGATAGTTTATCATCGGAGTGGCTCAATTAATGTATGTGGGCATTCTATCATAAAACAGTATTGTAGGGTAACAAAAGCGCCGGGGTTAACTCAATGGAAAAGCCAATCATTTCCTTAAATTTGCAAAATAAACCCGATTTGATTATAATTCAATTTCGTGTTGTGGGCACAAGCTTTGTGCCCCTTTTTAATGAAAAAATTCGGAACCAAACGACTTTAAAAAGCATTAATTTGCTGGCGTCTGTCTGTACTAGAGGTGTAAAATGGCTCATGCAATCGACTTAATTCAGTCTGTAGAACAATTAATTGAGGATAGGCCGCGTCTGCGCATTGGCGACACGGTCAATGTCCATGTCCGCATTGTTGAAGGCAACCGTGAGCGGATCCAGGTTTTTCAAGGCGTTATTATTGCGATGGGCGGCAGCGGGATCAATAAAACCTTTACCGTCCGCCGCATTGCGGCCCATGGCGTTGGGGTGGAGCGTAAGTTTCTCTATCATTCTCCTCGCGTTGATAAGATTGAAGTACTCCGGCATGCTAAAATTCGCCGGGCAAAACTTTATTACCTGCGCGGACGTACCGGTAAATCGGCTCGTCTCAAAGAAAAGCGGATATAGCGGCACACCCCCTTCTCAGGATAGTTTTTGATCGAATCACCAGTTCTGTGATAAATAAAGCGCCAAAATCCAAAGAAGATAATGGACCTATTCCCCATTTGCAAAAAGAAATAGCCCTGCTTAAGCAGGGCTATCGTTTTATAGCCGGTTTGGATGAAGCCGGACGCGGCGCTTGGGCCGGACCGGTGGTGGCAGCCGCCGTGATTCTACCTTTAGACCAAATCGATCTGCCTGCGCAACTAACCGGTCTACGTGACTCAAAAACCCTCACCCCCAAACAGCGAGAGCGATTATTTGATCAGATTCATGGCGTGGCTATCGCTGCCGCAGCCGGGGTGGCTTCGGCCGAACAGGTCGACACCCTGAATGTAGTTGGCGCGACTCGCTACGCGATGGCGCAAGCCCTCGACCGTTTGGCGATCAGCCCAGAGTACCTGCTGCTGGATCATATAAAACTGCCCGACGTCGATTTACCTCAGGATGCCTTTCCCAAGGCCGATAACATCTCGCTCAGCGTGGCGGCGGCCTCAGTGATTGCTAAGGTGACGCGAGACCGACTGATGGCCGAGTACCATCACACCTATCCCGATTACGCCTTCGATCGGCACAAAGGTTACGGCACCCAGGCCCACCGAACGGCATTGGCGCAACACGGTCCCTGCGCCCTGCACCGGATGAGTTTCGCGCCACTGCGAGGATTATTGCATCTGCGTTATCAACTCGGCCAGTAAAGCCGCCCGCAACGGTAACGCGTCGAGGACGGTGTACTCTGTTAAGGCGTGCGCGCCGCCGCCCAACGATCCCAACCCATCCAACGTCGGCACGCCTAATGCGGCCACCAGATTGCCATCGCTGCCGCCCCCGGAGCTAAATTTTTCAACGGCAAACCCTAAATCTTCGGCGATGGCTTGAGCCTGATGAAACAGAGCCAAACTCTGCGGTGTTTCCTCAAAGGGGCCTCGCGTTATTCCGCCGCTAATCTTGAGCTGCGCGCCGGGTAACTGCGGCTGTAGCCCCAATATTTTCTGACTGACGGCCTCTCCATCAGCCTGGCTGGACACCCGCAGATCGATTTCAGCGGTGGCGCGGGCGGCGATCACGTTCGGACGCTCACCGCCGGAGATAACCCCCACGTTGACCGTAATCCCTCGCTCGAAATCGGACATAGCGTGCAGGATTTGAATTTGACGAGCCAGTTCCTCGACAGCGCTAACACCTTTCTGAGGCTCGACCCCGGCGTGGGCCGACACCCCTGTAACTACCAGCCGAAAACGGCCAACACCTTTGCGAGAGGTGGTCAACACCGATCGGTTATGCGCCCCTTCCAACACCAAACAACAGCGGCTTTTTTGGCCCTCCGCCTCGATTAATGAGCGCGAGGTAGGGCTGCCCACTTCTTCATCGCTGGTGAGCAGAAATACCAGCTTGTATTTAGGTTGTATCTGGAAATGCTGGAGAGCCTTTAGCGCAAAGAGACCAATCAGGGTTCCCCCTTTCATATCGTGGACACCCGGTCCACAGCCGCGGCCATTTTCAATGGTAAAAGGGCGCTGTCGAGCCTCATCTGGCGGCCACACGGTATCGAGATGGCATAAAATGAGGATCTGCTCCTCACCCTGGCCGTAGATTAGCCGATGGTGGTCGCCCATTTGCGGCTGGGGGTAGGGATCAGCCACCACTGCCCCGGCCTCGACAAAGGACTGTATGACCATGCGACCCATCGCATCAACTGCTGCTTTTTGAAAGGTAGGCGAGTCGTGGTTGACCCATTGGGCCAGCAGCGTAACCATCGCCGGCTGCTGGCTTTTTAAGTAGTTTAAAATCTGGCTCATGGTTTTATATCGGCGTTACCTATAGGGCGAGTATATTCAACCAGGGTAATAATTTGAGTCCCTAAGAATTGGCCATGCGTCCGATGAAAACTAAAGCCATGCCGCTCATAAAATCGGCGAGCCTGTTTATTACTTGACTGGACCGAGACAAAACATTGTTCAACTTTGGCGCGAGCCAGGGCATCGAAACCCGTTTCCAAAATAGTTGTCCCAATAAAGATACTTTGGTAATCTGGCAAAACGTACAGGCGTACGAGTTCGGCCCGAGCCTGGGTAGGATGATATCGGCGCAGGAAATGACCAAAGCCAACGATTTTATCTTCACATTCGGCGACGTAAAACCAGTGGCCGTCAGCATCGATCGCCGGAGCTAAATTTTCAGGTTTATAGGCCCGTTCTAAAAACTCGCGCCGGTTTTCAGGCGCAATGATATTGTCATAGGTATCATCCCACGTAACTTGGGCTACGTCGGCTATTTTTGATAGGTCGGTCAAGGTGGCAAATCTAACGAAATGCTTTTTTGACATAACAATATCCCTAAGTAAGAAATTTTTCTGCAAAAGTTCCTCCTAATGCATTATTAAATTGAGCGTATTAATAGAGATGTAAAAGAAATTAGGAAAGGAACTTGTAATGAAAACGATTTACTATTCGTGTGTGACGCCGTTCACCCAAGAGGAGAAGTCTGAGGTGGTTGGAAGGGATACTCTCTCTATTTTATAAATGTTGGGTATTTGCGGTTTACTACTCCGAGCAAAGCCCGTTAGCACATAACCGCGTTTAAAATAGGTTTCAAAAATATCACGAGTCGACTCACGCCAACCCCGGGCCAAACTAAGATCAACCCGTTTGATCACATTGAGGTCGGGTGGGATTTGGACCAGTAGAACTTTCTCATCCATTTCCAGGTCCGAGGCCACGGGTCGAGGTAAGTCGCCATCCCAGGCCGCATAATTTACAAAATGATATTTTTCTTCTGTTAACCACTCATCAGATTCAGGGTGAGGTTTTGTACTTCTAATTCGCTCCCGCACCCGATCGCTCATTAATTCCCACTCTAACAGGAAGCGATCTGTAGATAATCCAATTTGCAGCGGATTGTTAACCGCGCCATAAATATCACGGGCATAATGCCGCACAATACCGCCCAATTTTTCAATGTTCAGGCTGGCATTTTTGCCCAGTAGTGGATCATACGTCCAAACAATAAGATCGATGCCTTGCCGGAGCATTTGGTCTCGTTGAGCCAATTTTAATTTGGTGCCGATGCCCTGGCTTTGATATTTAGGCAATACCCCCATCCGCTGAGAGAAAAGATAGAGCTTATTGGCCGACATGCCCAAATAGCCATACACAAACCCAACCAGGTCCGGTCCGATGTAGGCGCCTAATAAAACACCGCCATTGTGGGCTGCCGAAATGAGTTGAGTATAGGGAAAGACCATCAAGTCTGTAAAGCCCCAGGTGGCTCGCTGGATCTCGTGGCATTTTCGTAAATCTGTTAACGTGTTGATAGGACGGATTTTAATTTCCACCCTTACCCCTTTTTGCAAGTCTAAGTATAGGTGCGGTTGTCAAGGATACCGTTAAGTATATCATTGTTAAACGTAGGCTGCAAGCGAGTAAAAATAAGAATTCAGCCTTTTGTAACTATTAGAGCAGATATGTTAGAATTTTTTAATCAACACGATTAACAAGGATAGAACGACGATGAATTTCTCAGGAAAACGAATTCTAATTACCGGCGCCTCGCGGGGCATTGGTCAGGTAACGGCTCTGGCATTTGCCCAGGCGGGCGGCCAAATAGCGTTGCATTATCATCAAAATCAAGAGGCGGCTGAGCAAGTTCGCACCATGCTGCCCGGGGCCAATCATCTGGTTGTCCAGGCCAACGTCGCTGATCCCCAAGCAGTCGTCCGGATGGTCGATCAGACGATAGCCGCTTTCGGCCAGATCGACATTCTGGTCAATAACGCCGGCGTCTATTACGATCATCCCCTTGACGAGACGCCTTATGCCGATTGGCTGCAAGCCTGGCAAGATATTATCAATGTCAACTTAATTGGGGCAGCCAATGTGGCTTACTGTGTTGCCCGGCATATGATCGAGCGACAGGCCGGGCGTATCGTTAATGTCACTTCGCGCGGCGCCTTTCGAGGCGAACCAACCGCGACCGCTTACGGCGCCAGCAAAGCCGGACTTAATTCATTCAGCCAATCCTTAGCCAAACATCTGGCGCCTTACAACATTTACGTCGCGGCGGTGGCCCCCGGCTTTGTAGAAACTGATATGGCGCGCGATCTGCTCGATTCGCCGGTAGGCGAAGCCATTCGGCAGCAAAGCCCGTTTAATCGCGTGGCTAAGCCGGAAGAAGTCGCTTACGCTATCCTATTCTTGGCCTCTGAAGGCGCCGAATTTGTCACCGGCGGTATCATCGATGTCAACGGGGCCAGCTATTTGCGCTCATAGTTATCCAGTTCAGAAATGACTACTCGCACCAAAATCATCCTCGCCGGATCGATTGCCGGTTTTTTTCTTTGTATAGCCGGTTATGTTGACTCCACCTTAATCTTGCTGACCATTGGCGTATTTGTGAGTTGTATTGTTATTGGTGATAAATAGTTACCGTCATATCACAGGCAAATACAACTATTTAACCGATTAACAGTTCTTCAACTAAATCAGTACTAAAATCACATTGAACTGAACGTATTATTGGGAGTACAATATTTTTAATTCCTTGTATTCTGCCAACCCGGTTACAGGACCATACCTACTCAAACTTAGACAACTTATGCTCGGAGAGCTGACCCGATAAATCACGACACATTATCCGGGTATTTTTTACTGGTTGCCGACAATTTGCCGGCAGCTATGAAACGGTCGGGAGAGACCTAATGACAAAGAAAACGATTCTTTTATTTCTAAAAGCCTTCATCATCGGATTGATCCTTAATATTGGGGTTCAACAAGCGTCAAAGATTGATCAAATTGCCGACAATGAGCCGCTTTTAACACCTCAAATTGAACTTCAGACTAGTCAAACCCCTTTGATTATCAAGACCAACCGTTCCGATTAGAGCCTAGCAGTATCTCAGAAGGTCGAAGCTTTTGTAAGACAAACTTAAGCTCGCCTTACGCTGCCTCAAATTACGGAGATAGTACGCCGCCCCAAATAAAAAGGCGTGCGAACTATTTTTAGTTTCGCACGCCTTTTTATGTCTGGACGCTACTGACTTAACTTAAACCCAACCTCGAAGTTTGGCCGCTTCGGCGACGCGCTCAACGGCTACCAGGTAGGCCGCCAACCGATGATGCACACCTTTCAATTCAGCCACCCGATGTACGGCATGAAAAGCCTCCGACATTTTTCGATCCAACCGCTGGTGGATGGTTTTCAAGGTCCAGTAATAATCATAAGCATTCTGGACTTGCTCAAAGTAGCTGACGGTCACTCCCCCGGCATTGCATAATAAATCGGGTAACACAAAAATACCGCGATCGTGCAGAATCTTATCGGCTTCCGGCGTTGTTGGACCGTTAGCCATTTCAGCCACAATTTTGGCTCTGATGCGACCGGCATTTTCATCGGTGATGACGTTCTCTAACGCTGCCGGGAATAACATCGTAACATCTGTCGCTAATAATTCCTCATTGGTGATAGTTTCCGTATCCGGCGCATCGACCACAGAGCCGGTGGCTCGTTTGTGTTGGGAGACAGTCTTAAAGCTAAGTCCATTCGGGTTATAAATGCCGCCTTGGGAGTCAGACACGGCCACAACCCGCAGATTGAGAAGGTCCTCCGCCAGTTTATGCAGCGACCGACCAACGCTGCCATAGCCTTGAATAGCAATCGTGCCGCCGTCCAAATCTAAATCGATCACCTTGGCAGCTTCCCGAACCGTATAAATACTACCGCGTGCGGTTGCATCATCTCGGCCGACGGAGCCACCCAATTGCAGCGGTTTACCGGTGATAACGCCCGGCACCATATAGCCTCTGATGGTACTGTACTCATCCATCATCCAGGCCATAATTTGGGGATTGGTGTAAACATCAGGGGCCGGCACATCCAGTTCCTCGCCTAGCATGCGCCACACGGCGCGGATGTAACCGCGAGCCAACCGTTCCTGTTCGGTTGGCGATAGCTCCTTGGGGTTGCAAGCCACCCCCCCCTTGCTACCGCCAAGCGGAATATCGATCACGGACGTTTTCCAGGTCATCCAGGCCGCTAAAGCTTTGACCGTGTCCAGCGTCTCATCGGGATGCCAGCGTATACCGCCTTTACAAGGACCGCGGGCATCGTTGTACTGCACACGAAACCCTCGAAATATCTTTACGCTGCCGTCATCCATCCGCAGGGGAATGGTGACCGTCACTTCGCGCATGGGTTCACGCAGCAGGGCATGCGTGGCCGGGTCCAGACCCAAGAATGCGCTAGCTTCGTCAAGCTGACTCTGGGCAATGGCAAATGGGTTGTTATAGGTCATAAATGAACTCTCCCAAAAATTAAAGGTGATTTTCCAAAAAAGATCGTTTCAGGTGACCGATACCTTTGGGCGCTAATGATTAAGGGTTGGTCACCGGCTGTCTGAATAAATACCCTAAAAATAGAAAAAGCGAAACCGCTTAATGTGCGACTCGCCTTCCTTCATCGTTAAGTTCAGTTCGATCCGGCTACACCAAATAGGTGAAGTATGCCTCGTTGCATTTTGAGCCTTACATCTTCTTATTGTCCAAACTCTGGGGCTTGGGTTGAATAAGAATTTTAATTTGCTAACTCTTTCCGCAAAACTTGCTCGGCCAGTTTAGGATTAGCCTTACCACGTGTGGCGCGCATGACCTGCCCGACCAAAAAGTTAATGACCGTTTCTTTCCCGCCTTTGAATTGCGCCACAGGATCGGGGTTACTGTCGATAACCTGTCGGGCGATGGTCACCAGTTGATCGGCATCGCTGATCTGCTGCAAGCCCAACTCTTGCACGATCACCTGGGGAGCGCGTCCCGTTTCAAACATAACCCCAAACACCGTTTTGGCCGCCGATTGGTTGATGGTGTTGGCCGTCACCAGCTTGATTAGTTCAACAAATTGGGCCGGCTGAATGGGGACAGTGGTGATGGCGGTCCCGGTTTCACTTAGCAGCCGGAAGAGTTCCCCGGAAATCCAATTGCTAATCAGTTTCGGGGTGACCGCCTCCGCGCCATTCGCGACCGAAACGACCTGATCAAAATATTCGGCAACCGTTCTATCTTCAACCAACACCAGGGCTTCTTTGAGCGTCAATCCAAACGATTGCGTATAACGGGCCACTTTCGCATCAGGCAGTTCAGGCAGGCCAGCCTTGATGGTTTCGATCCAGGCCGGGTCAAGGTCAAGCGGCGGCAGGTCCGGCTCGGGGAAGTAGCGATAGCCGGTATCGCCTTCTTTGGTACGCTGCACGACCGTTACCTGCCGAGACTCATCCCAGCCCATCGTTACTTGCTCAATCCGGCCGCCGCTGTCCAAAACCTGGCTCTGCCGCTCAATTTCATACTCGATCGCGTTACGCACAGAGCGGAACGAATTGAGATTTTTGATCTCAACTTTAGTACCCCACTCGCCGGTGTCCGGATCGGTTAGCGATAGGTTGACTTCACAGCGCATGGCCCCTTTTTCCATATCGCCGGTACTCACGCCTAAATAGCGCACCAACTGACGCAACTTAGAGACGTAAGCGTACGCCTCATCGGCCGAACTGATGTCGGCCTCGGTCACAATTTCCAGCAGCGGCACCCCGGCCCGGTTCAGATCGACCAAGCTGTGGTTATTGACGTGAGTCAGCTTGCCGGTATCCTCTTCCAAATGCGCCCGCCGGACGCGAATGCGCTTGGTCTGACCGCTGCTGTCGGGATCGACATCGACATACCCATCGAGACAGAGAGGTAGTTCATATTGCGAGATTTGATAGCCTTTCGGCAGGTCGGGATAAAAATAGTTTTTACGGGCGAAAACGTTGTGGGGCTGAATGGTGCAGTTGAGGGCCAGACCGGTCATGATGGTGTATTCTACCGCTCGCCGGTTAATCACCGGCAGGGTGCCGGGCATGCCTAAACAAACAGGACAAACATTAGTGTTAGGAGCCACGCCAAAAAACTCCGCGCTGCAACCGCAAAACATTTTACTGGTGGTGTTCAGTTCAACATGAACTTCCATGCCGATGACAGGTTGGTACTTCATTCAGACAGCCTCTCAGCTCGAATTGTTCATTAAATAACTTCCACACCTGAGTTGAGTAATTGGTTGTTCAGTCTCCAATTACCAGTTACCAATTACTACTCTTGAAAGTGGTGAAGGGCTTTAATTTCCGTTCCTCAGTCGTGGCAAAAAGCGCCGATGAGTAAAATCTTGGTAATACGAGGGACATTATAGTCAAGATTGGAAATGGGGCAATGTTAAACGCTATAGGATTAGCATCGCGTCGCCGAAGGAGTAAAAGCGATACCGCTCGGCGATGGCTGTCTCGTAAGCCTGCCGAATCAGATCGAGACCGGCAAAGGCACTGACGAGCATCAGCAAAGTGGATTTGGGCAGATGAAAATTGGTCAGCATTACATCGACGGCGCGAAAGGTGTAACCGGGGTAGATATACAAATCGGTCTCTTCTTCAACCGCAACCACCGGCTGCCACGGACAGAGATTTGTATCAAATCGGCTGGCCTCTTGCAGCGAACCTGTGAGGCCCGTGCTGCGCAGCGCCGCCGTCTCCAGCGTCCGCACCGAAGTGGTGCCGACAGCGATAAGCCGCCCACCGGCCAATTTGACCTGATTGATACGCCGGGCGGTGTCCGCACTTAGCCGCGCCACTTCCCGGTGGATGGCGTGGCGTTCGATCTGTTCGGCGGTGACCGGCTTAAAGGTGTCGAGACCGATGTGCAACGTCACGTAATCCAGAAGCACCCCTTTGTCACGCAAAGCCAACAACAAATCAGGGGTGAAGTGCAGGCCGGCCGTCGGCGCCGCGGCCGAGCCGTCAATACGGTTGAAGACGGTTTGGTAGCGCTCGCTGTCGGCCAGAGGCGTTTGGATGTACGGCGGCAAGGGAACGTGACCGACCGCGTCTAGTTCGCTTTCGATTGGCCGGTTGAATTTGATCAGACGGCGGGCTTCGCCGAGATCGGCTTCGATGGTGAGGGAGATTGGAGATTGAGGGGAGGGATCGATGGTGACTGGAGTGCCGGGTGTTAGACGTTTACCGCCGACAAGAGCTTCCCAACGGAGATCATCGAGCGGTTTGAGTAGCAGAATTTCTACTTTGCCGCCGGTCGATTTGCGGCCAAAAAGTCGCGCTGGAATGACGCGACTATCGTTAGCAATCAGAATATCGCCGGAATCGAAAAAATCGAGCACATCGCTAAAGACGTGGTGACTGATTTCGCCGGTTTGACGGCGGACGACCATGAGCCGCGAGGCGTCACGCGGTTCGGCGGGCGTTTGGGCGATGAGTTCGGGGGGAAGTTGATAATCGAACTGTTGAAGCTTCACCGGGACGGTTCAACCACCTCAATTCTTTGAGTCACCGCCTCACCTTTTTGGCCGGCTTCATCGACAGCAACCAGGCTCAAATCATAACTACCCGGTGTGGTACCGACGATCACCAATGAAACGGTTTGCGTCGTGGCGGACAAAACCGGAGTGACACGAGCCGTTTGAATCAAGCCGCCATCATCGCGGCGAACCTGCACGTTGAGCAATCCTGCCGGAAAAGCCGCCGCGCCGGCCGTCTCCTCCGAACGCAAAGGCTGGCCGTTAACCGCAATTTCGATCTGCGTTAGCTTATTGGGGCTAAGGTGGTAGGTTTCCAATTCGACAGGCTGACCTTGAAGAATTTGGGTTCGCTTTGTCGGCGGAACAAATGTTGAATGCGGCCAGGATGGTTCGGACTCGGAGCCGAAAAAGCTGGGGAGTTCAACATCTAATAAAGATTGGCAGCCCAAAGTCAAAACTGCCAATCCAAGCAAAAGACGTAACATAAAGTTAGTGCTTGGTTGCATTGATCCACCCTTACGAGTACTATTAAAAAAGCGACGGCTGCTCTGGGCTACTGGGAGGAGCCAGACCCAAATGCTGATAAGCGCGCACGGTGGCCACCCGCCCCCGAGGGGTGCGGTCTAAAAAGCCAAGTTGGAGCAGGTATGGCTCGACCACATCCATGATGGTACTGCCTTCCTCGCTGATGCTGGCGGCAATGGTTTCCAGGCCAACCGGCCCGCCGCCAAATTTTTCGATGATCGACCGTAAAACCTTGCGGTCGAGATCATCCAGCCCCAATGGGTCTACATTTAACATGGTCAGCGCGTCGTGAGCGACATTTTGGGTGATCACGCCATCGGCCCGAACCTGAGCAAAATCACGGGCGCGTTTGAGTAGCCGGTTCGCAATGCGGGCCGTGCCGCGCGAACGGTTGGCAATTTCCAGCGCCCCCTCCGGCTCAATGGGCACATCCAGGATTGCCGCCGAGCGTGTCACGATGAGTTGTAAATCTTCCGGTCGGTAAAATTCCAGCCGAAAAATGGCCCCAAACCGATCACGCAGGGGGGAGGCCAGCAGATCAAGCCGGGTCGTTGCACCCAGAACCGTAAACCGAGGCAGTTTCAGTCGAATATTGCGGGCGCTCGGTCCCTTGCCAATGACAATATCAAGCGCAAAATCCTCCATAGCCGGGTAGAGAACTTCTTCCACAGCCCGGCCCAGGCGATGGATTTCGTCGATAAACAGCAGATCGCCCTGGCGGAGATTAGTTAGAATAGCCGCCAGATCTCCAGCTCGCTCGATGGCCGGGCCGGAGGTGATTTTCAGATTGACTCCCATTTGATGGGCAATAATGTTAGCCAGCGTCGTTTTACCTAAACCGGGTGGACCGTAAAGTAAAATATGATCTAACGCATCACCGCGCTGTTGGGCCGCTTCGATTAAAATTTGGACCGTTTGTTTAACTTTACCTTGACCAATGTAACCCGCCCAATCTGTCGGACGCAGGCTGGTTTCTTGAAGTTTTTCTACGGTTTGGGCGTTAGGGGAAACGGTTCGCTCATCCATAACAGGGATTATACCACGCTTCCAACTAATCGAAGAATTTTCACATTTCAAGGATGCGTAATTTTAAAAGTTTATGTTGACGTATTAAGGCATTTGTGGTATAAAATTGCCCCAAATTTAGCAACGATTGGCTAAATTTATTTTACATTGACGTAAGGTTATCACGGGTGATTATCGTCAAAGCTATTAATAGCAGGCGCGACAATCCAATTTAATAGAGGAGTGCCACCAAATGGCTAAAAAAATAACAAAATCTCAACTGGAAACGCTAGAACAGCAACGCGTACAAGTCCAAACAGAATTGCAAAATCTGCGCTCAGAACTCAGAACCGAGATTGAGTTTGATGACGTTGATGACGTGGCCTCAGATCTTGTTGAACGCGATAAGATCCAGGCTATGATCATCACGTTGGAGCGAAAGCTAAGTGACATTGATCACGCGATCGAGAAAGCGCAAATAGTTGGTTACGGTATTTGCGAAAACTGCGGTAAAACAATCGATCCTGAACGGCTGGAAATATTTCCAGAAACAACGCTCTGTATCGATTGCAAGCGCCAGGCTGAACGCCGGGGCCGAATGCTCCAGTAAGACCTTAGTCGATTACCTTTTTCAAGATAGGAGAATAGGTATCTACTCGGCGATCCCGGAAAAACTGAAATAGTTCGCGCAACTCACGAATTTTAGTATAGTCGAGTTCGGCGTAGATGAGTTCTTCTTGGTTGCCAGCTTGGGCTAGACAATCACCGAACGGGTCGCTGATAAAACTTTGGCCGTAAAAGCTCATGTCATCTTCAACGCCAACCCGATTGGCGGCGGCCACAAACACGCCATTGGCAATACCGTGCGACCGAATGATAGTGCGCCAGGCCGCAGCTGAGCTGTAGTCCGGTCGATCCGGTTCAGAGCCGATGGCTGTTGGATAAAAAATAATCTCCGCGCCCTGGAGCGCGAAAATACGAGCCGCTTCGGGAAACCACTGATCCCAACAGATACCCACGGCAATTTTACCATATTTTGTATTAAAAATCGGATAACCCAGGTCACCGGGAGTAAAGTAATATTTCTCCAGATACTGCGGGGCGTCGGGAATGTGATTTTTGCGATATTTGCCCAAATAACGTCCATCGGCGTCGTAAATCACAACGCTATTAAAGTAGACTCCCGGCTGCGCCTCTTCAAAAACCGGAACGATGATGACCAAGCCCAGTTCGCCGGCCAAGCCGCCCATTCGTTCTGTTGTCGGCGACGGTAGCGGTTCGGCCAGCGTATAACATCCAACATCAACCCGTTGAGGAAAATATTGGGTGTTAAAAAGTTCTTGAAGGCAAACTATATTTGCCCCGTGGGCAGCGGCCTCTCTAATCCGCTCTTCCGTTTTGACAATGTTGGCTTCAACATCAGTACCGCAAGCCAATTGCACAAGAGCAACTTTTACCAGTCTTTTCATGAGTTTTTTGACCTTTTTTTACCGTGCATCTTAACACGGATAGATGAGCAGAGCAAAAGCAGGGAGATAACCATTGCCAACTTTAACCACTACCCCCAGACAAGACGGTTTCCGCATGCCCGCCGAGTTCGAACCACATACCGGCTGCTGGATGTTATGGCCACAACGTTCAGATAATTGGCGACAGGGAGCCAAACCGGCTCAGCAGGCTTTCGTTAACGTTGCTGCCGCGATTAGGCAATTTGAGCCGGTCACGGTCGGTGTGTGCTCAGAGCAGTATCAAAACGCTCGACAAATGCTGCCGCCCTTCGTCCGAGTAGTCGAAATGTCGGCCAATGATGCCTGGATGCGAGATGTTGGCCCGACATTTGTAATCAATGATAAAGGCGATGTGCGCGGCGTCGATTGGGGGTTTAATGCCTGGGGAGGGCTTAAGGGTGGCGTTTATTTTCCCTGGGATCAGGACGCCCTGGTGGCTCAGAAAGTGCTGGAACTTGAACAGGTGGCCCGCTATAAAGCGCCCTTGATATTAGAGGGCGGCTCGATTCACGTCGATGGGCAAGGCGCCGCCATTACCACCGAGGAGTGCTTGCTCCATAGCAATCGTAACCCACAGTTGTTCAAAGCCCAGATCGAGCAGTATCTCAAAGATTATCTAAACGTGGAGACCGTCATCTGGCTAGGCCGGGGCGTTTACAATGATGAAACCAACGGCCACGTTGATAACCTCTGCTGTTTTATTCGACCGGGAGAGGTAGCCCTAACCTGGACCGATGACCAACACGATCCGCAGTACCTGATCTCGCAAGACGCTTATCTCCGGCTGCAAGACGCCACCGATGCCCGCGGCCGGCGATTGAAAATCCATAAACTTCACCAACCTGGTCCGCTCTACATCACCGAAGCCGAAAGCCGGGACATCGATCAGGTTGAAGGGACGCAGCCGCGTCGTGCCGGAAATCGTTTAGCAGCTTCTTATGTTAATTTTTATATCGCCAATGGCGGTGTGGTGATGCCGCTGTTTGGTGATCCTCACGACCAGGCGGCCCAGGCCTCGCTGCAAGCCTTGTTTCCGGATCGAAAGGTGATTGGGGTGCCGAGCCGAGAAATCATTCTGGGTGGCGGCAATATCCACTGCATCACGCAGCAGCAGCCTGGCGGTGTTTGACGAGAAACGACGGAAGCGCGAAGTTACCAGGTCAAAGTCAAAGTGAACGAAGCATCGCTAAAACGATTACTACGAACCTTTATCTCCAAATAAATCAAAAAAGGGACCGCATTGCTACAGTCCCTTTTTGATTAAGTTGAGGGCATACCCTCACGGCTGCCTTGTAAAACGACCACCAGGGTACGCGCCAATGACAAAAAACAACGCTTATTCGGTCTCGGCCGTCGGTTCAGCGGTGGGTTCCATCGTGGGTTCAGCGGTTGCTTCCATGGTCGGCTCGGCAGTCGCTTCCATCGTGGGTTCCATGGTCGCTTCCATTGTGGGTTCCATCGTCGCTTCCATCGTGCCTTCCATCATAGTTTCTTCGGTCGCTTCCATTGTGCCTTCCATAGCCGGTTCGGCGGTTGCTTCCATAGCCGGTTCAGCCATTACGTCACCAGGGATACAGAGCACCTGACCGACTTCGATGATATTCGGATCGGCAATCGGATCGTAAGCGCCACCGGCAGCGGCGGCGGCGTTGGTTGCATCGGCGATGGCATTATAAGCCAAGACATCACCCAAGAATTTTTCGGCGATTTTACTCAGCCAATCATCGGCCTGGACCACGTAATCTTGCGCACACATCTCGCTCTGAGCCATGGCTTCTTCGCCTTCAGCCATCGCTTCTTCGCCCTCGGCCATCGCTTCTTCACCTTCGGCCATCATTTCGTCGCCAACAGCAGTAGTACGACCGGAGCCGCTTTCAGGATACTGCGCAGCGGTGATGGTGCCGCCTAAGCCCTCGGTAATGTAGTTGCTCAAGGCTTGCTGGTAGCTAACGCCCATCGAGGTGAAGGGGTTATCGCCAAAGGGATATTGATCGCCACCGCGAGCCAAAAAGTCGATGGTGGCGGCGGCCACAGCCGGAGCACCTTCAACAATCGCGCCGTCTTGAACGATGGCCGTACCATCATCTAGAGTGATCGACTGAACGCGCTCGCCTGCGGTAACAACATTACCATCTTCGTCAATTTCCATTGCGGTACCGGCCGGGTCGTAAACCAAAGTAAAGCCGGCAGTTTGGGGGAAACGACCATCGGCATTCTCTACCCCGGAAACCGCA
Source organism: Anaerolineales bacterium (assembly GCA_020634855.1). Classification (GTDB taxonomy): domain Bacteria; phylum Chloroflexota; class Anaerolineae; order 4572-78; family J111; genus JAGRBY01. The sequence continues at coordinate 460,122 of JACKAU010000005.1, read as the reverse complement.
TTTTCCATAATATCTTTGAATTGCTGCGGAGAAATATCATAAACAACAGTTACAAAGTTTGAGAACGGTGCCACGTCAAACGTGGTTAACTCGGTTACAGGTCCGGCCGGAATAAGGGTGTTATTGCGAATTCCCCCACCGTTTTGCAACGCTATATTGGGCTGAGATACACCAAAATTACCGGCCTGGCGATTGGCTTCCCATAAGAGCGCGTCAGCCATCAAATCGCCTAAGTTGGTTTCCTGAGTGCGGATGCCCGGATCACGGCGGCCTTCTAAAGCCACTTCCGAGGTACCGATCTGGTTGCCGGCCAAAGCATCGACATACGTCGCCACCGGCTCAACGACCTGAGCTTCAATTTCGGCGTTCGGCTCAACGGCATCGGGATTATCACCACCGGCGACGCGTACCAAGCCGCTGTCTTCACCCACGGAGGTCACGTTACCGTCGGCATCAAAGGTCACAACAAGTTTACCGACATATTTGTAATCGCCGGGGGTGGTGACCACCGGAATTTCAGCGCCATCGGCGGTGGTGGCGGTCAGCGGATATGAACCAAACGGCTCTTCATCGCCCGGAACCAAGACTGTATTCTCATCGGCCAGTAGTTCATCACCGCCGCCGGCAATCATCACATCGACGCCGCTCAGTTGGCCGGCCAAGTCCAAATCTTCGCTTACGCTCTGCAGGTGACTGATGACAATGATTTTGTTGACGCCTTGACTTTGCAGCGCATCAATTTCAGTTTGAAGCGCACCGGCCACGTCACTGCCAACTTTGACGTTACGCGGACTCGAAATTGATGCCAACTTAGGCGTGGTGGCGCCGACAATACCAATCTGCTGGCCTTCTTTGTCAACAACCACACCCTTAACAATGGAACCGTTGTCAACCAGAGCTTGCAGGCTCGGCTCGCCACTGAAATCGAGGTTAGCGCTGACAAAGGGGAATTCACCTCCCACACCTTCGATGAACTGGGCCAGAAATTCAGGGCCAAAATCAAATTCGTGGTTACCAATGGCCATCGCATCATAACCGATCAACTTGATCGCGGTGGAGTCGTAGAATGGAACGCCCTTTTCGGTGCTGGCATCCAGTTCAGGACTGGCTAAGAAGTTGTCGCCCGAAGAGAGCAACACCACACCGGTATTGCCGGAGCCATCGACCGCTTGCGCCCGTAATTGGTCTACGAGTGCGGCAAAGCGAGCCACGCCACCAAAATCTTCCAGATCGGCGCCGGCATTGGCCAACTGTGACTCCCCGTCATTGTTGTGCAGGATGGTCAAGGTAAATTCCCCACCTTCCTGAGCACCAACGGGCGAAAAATTGACGAAAGTTAAAATTACAGCAAGCAACAAGAATTTAAGTTTTTTCATAACTCTGCTCCTCTTTAATAAATTTTAAAGTTTGTTTTAGAAAGGTAAGTGGAGTGGTCAGACGACAACGGTTTTAAGGTCGCTTGTAATACAACATTCCAATTATATAACAAGATGTCGATGAACGAAAGTTATCCAAACAAACCTGAATCGTCATACCAAAGCGGCTATCTTCCCATTTAAAAGCTGCCATTTGGTAAGTTAGCGGTCGGGATGATAAAATAGCGGAGTTAAATTTATGCTGGAGCGGGCTTAAAATACAGCCTGGTTTGAACTCAGTTCGGCCGTATCAACCTCTTTAATCGATTGACACAAGCATATCCGTTAAATTGCTTAGGCCAAATGGCCTAAGCGGTTTGCTTGTCAGTGGGAACGTGTTATAATTTTCAACTATGGCAACACAAAGTAAACAGTACAAACAACAACCGATTTTACCCTCACTGGTTATCAACGGCCTGATCACCGGTCTGGTCATTATTTTTTTACTGGGCGGCGCTTATGTGGGGTTCGTCTTCTACGTCACGGTTAAAAACGCCGTGGCGCGAGCAACCGTACCCGGCTTACCGTCCGTCAATTTATCGCTGCCGCTGGCGGCTTTACCGCTGACCAGCAGCGACGGCTCGTTCACCCTCCCCCAAATTATTCGCGGAGGCGAGGATGGTCAGACCGGCTTGAGCGGGGTTGCTCTGCCGGATTACTCTAACAAAGAACGGGTCAACATCTTGCTGTTAGGCGTCGACCGGCGTCCGGACGAAGTCTATTCCCGGACCGATACCATGATGCTGGTCACTGTCGATCCGAAATCGCGCACCGCCGGCATGCTATCGATCCCCAGAGACTTGTGGGTGTCGATCCCCGGTTACGATGAAGACCGGATTAACAAAGCTTACTTCTTTGGCGACCGAGACGACTATCCAGGCGGCGGTCCGGCTCTGGCGATGAAGACGGTCCAGTACAATTTGGGCGTTCCCGTTCATTTCTACGCCAAAATCGACTTTAAAGGCTTTGAGGAAGTCGTCGATACGCTGGGGGGGATTGATATCGATGTGCCCCAAACCCTCGACGACCCCACTTTTCCCGATAACAACTATGGCTATGATCCCTTCTATATTGAAGCCGGACAACATAGCCTAAACGGCCACGATGCCATGCGCTATGCCCGAACTCGCCATAGCTCCGGCGGCGACTTTTCGCGGGCCAAACGCCAGCAGCAGGTTATGCTGGCCATTCGTGATAAAGCCTTACAACTCGATATGATTCCGCGCATCCCCGAACTGTGGGCGTCGATGTCCGGCACGATTGAAACCGATTTGCAGTTGGTCGATATTGTGGAACTGGCCCAACTGGCCGATGACATCGATGCGAGTAATATTCAAACCGCCGTCATCGACAGCGATATGACGGTTGATTACGTCGTACCCGAAACCGGCGCTCAAGTGCTGCTGCCGCTCCGCGAGAAAATTGGCGTGGTGGTCGATGACATCTTTAGCGAAAAAGAACCGGCCGATGGGCCATCCAAAGCCGAACTTCAAGCCATTCAGGCCCAAGCCACCGCCCTGGCCGAAAACCAAGCCCAGCAAATTGCCGAAGCGGATCAACGCCGAGAAGAAATCAAAACCTTTTTAGCTCAGGAAAACGCCAAACTTGTGGTCCAGAATGGCACAAATGTCGCTAACCTGGCGTCGCAAACGGCCTCTTACCTGAACAACCAGGGATTTAATATTGTCCAATTTGGCCCGGCCGACTCAACCTCCTACACCAATACGGTGATTGTGGTTTACAACGAAGAAAAGCGTTACACGCTAGAAGTTCTCAAAGCGATTTTCGATGTTCAGGAAGAAAATATTCGGCGCAGCCCTAACCTGAAAAGTGATGTCGATTTCAGAGTCTTAATTGGCAGCACCTTTGAACTACCCGAAGGCGACCAACTGCCATTATCATCCAGCAACTAGCCTCGGCTCGCATAAAGCGGTTACTACGAGCCTAAATGTTTGTAGTAACCGCTTTAGTCGTCCAACAGAATTATCCGGTTCATATCGTTACTTTATATACAGTTACTTGACAAGCCTATCCAAATACAGGATAGGCTTTTTTGTCAGCCAGAAAGGATCAACCTATGACGCTGCTGCTAGGGATTGATTTGGGAACGTCCAGTGTCAAATCAATACTGTTCGATCCACACCAGGCGAAAATTGTAGCCACCGCCGCTCAGGAATACCCCATCGACAAACCACGGCCCGATCGGGCTGAACAGAACCCCGAAGCCTGGTGGCAGGCCACAGTCGAGACGGTCCGCCGGGTGACAACTGCCGCCGACCGCAGCCGTATCGCCGGCATTAGTTTTAGCGGGCAAATGCACGGCGCCCTCTTGCTCGATGCGCAAGGGCAACCGCTTCACCCGGCCATCATTTGGGCCGACCAGCGTAGCGCCGAGGCCTGCCAAACGCTTATCGAGACGGTCGGGGCGGAGCGCTATGCGGCCGTCGCCGGCACGCTACCGGCCGCCGGTTTTATGGGGCCAACACTGGTTTGGCTGGCTCACCATCAGCCGGACCTGCTGGACCGAACTCATAAAGTCATTTTTCCCAAGGATTACCTGCGCCTCCGTCTGACCGGCCACATCGCGACCGATGTCAGCGACGCCGCCGGCAGCGGCGTGTTCGATATCCGCCGGCAGCGGTGGGCCGACTCGATCCTCGACAAAGTCGGGCTGCCGGTCGATCTGTTTCCCGAACTGCTGCTATCGACGGCCGTAGCCGGATCGCTCACCCAGCCGGCGGCCGAGGCGTTGGGGCTACCGGCGGGCATTCCGGTGGTGGCCGGCTGCGCCGACCAGCCGGCTCAGGCCATCGGCAACGGGTTGATTAGGCCGGGCCGAGCCTCAGTGACAACCGGCAGCGGAGGGCAAGTCTTTACACCCATTCAGATCAACCCGACGTCGGGGCAAACCGATCCGCGTCTGCACGTTTTCAATCATGCCGTACCGGGATTGTGGTATGTCCTTGGCGCGATTTTGTCGGCGGGGCTATCGCTACGCTGGCTGCGCGATCTGACCGGCCTGCCTCAATCAGGCCAGGCCTATGCTACGCTCAGCGCCGAAGCCTCGACTGTGCCGGCCGGAGCGGAGGGCTTGATATTTCTGCCTTACCTCTCCGGTGAACGGACTCCGCACATGGACCCGCTGGCTCGCGGCGGCTTTATCGGCTTGACCCACTTCCACCAACGCGGTCATCTGGCGCGGGCGGTGATGGAGGGCGTCGCGATGGCGCTGCGGCAGGCGTTGGAGCTGAGTTTGTCGCTGGGAGGACAGGTCGAAACGATTATCGCCGCCGGGGGTGGAGCGGAGAGCGACGTCTGGCGGCAAATTCAAGCCGATGTCTTGGGCTTACCGATGCAGCAGTCGCTGTTGAGAGAGCAGGCCGGTGTTGGAGCAGCCCTGCTGGCAGGTGTGGGAGCCGGGTTTTACACCGATCTCGATGAAGCCTGCGCGCAGGTCGTCCAATATGGACCGCCCACCCACCCCGATCCGATTCGACATAAGCAGTACAACCAATTATATGAACGGTTTGCGCAACTCTATCCGCGTCTGCAAGACGACTTTCATTGGTTGGCGAAATTTCAAACGGCATGATCTTGCCATGAAAAATCCTGCTGTCCCAGCTTAATAATCGTATGAAGCACCATTAAGAAAAATTTTCTGATTCTTAACAATTATTGATATTATATATGATATCGTTTATAATATCATCATGGCTACACTTGACATCATTCTTGATACAAATGTCATTATTGCTGCACAACGATCCCAACGAGGAGCCTCAGCCCAACTGATGTCTTTAATTGGTACTCATCTGTTTGAAATTCATTTATCGGTTCCATTAGCACTGGAATATGAAGATGTTCTTCGCCGTCAAGTCAATGGTTTGGCCCTTAATCAACAAGATGTCACCGATTTGATTGATGCTTTATGTGCTCTGGCTCATCACCATGAGGTCTATTTTCTTTGGCGACCTCAATTGCGTGACCCAAAAGATGAGCTAATTTTAGAATTAGCAGTCAAAGCACAGTGCAGTCATGTAGTGACCTACAACAAAAGAGATTTTAAAGGTATCGAGCAATTTGGCATCCAAGTGGTTACGCCAAAAGAATTTTTACAAGAAATAGGCCAGATAAAATGAGTGTAATGAGTTTGAGATTACCAAAAACGATGTATGACCAATTAAAAAGAATGGCTGAGGCTGAGGGGATTTCAATGAATCATTTTGTAACCTTAGCCATTGCCGAAAAGATAGCCACATTGAACACATTAGATTACTTGGAAGAAAGAGCCCAACGAGGAAGTCGAGAAAAACTGCTGGCTGTCTTAGCGAAAGCACCGGATGTCGAGCCGGAGGAGTATGACAAACTGTGAGCGTGTTGTGATTAGTGTGATAGCGCATCTTATTCTACTCAATCCATTCAATAGAAGAGAGTTATGACCCCAAATTTAACCAGCGCCGATCTGCAACAGTTTATCGACGCACAACACATCGAGGCCGAAATCCTTGTTATGGCCGAACACACCCCCACTGTGCCCGACGCGGCGCGTGCGCTGCAGGTCGAACCGGAGCAGATTATCAAATCGCTAGTGTTTTTAGTTAATGATGAACCACTCCTGGTCATCAACAATGGCACAGCCCTGATCGACCGGCGAAAAGTTGCGGCGCGGTTAGACGTGGGCCGTAAGAAAGTAAAATTCGCCGGAGCGGAACAGGCGCTGGCGATAACCGGCTACATCGTCGGGAGTATGCCGCCCTTCGGGCATCGCCAAACGCTGCGCACGTTCATCGACCCGGCTATTACCGAATTGGAGGTCATCTACGGGGGCGGCGGTGATATCGATGCTATGCTGCGTTTGACCCCGGCAGAATTGTTGCGGGTGACGGAGGGTGAGGTCCTCGCCGTGTCTGAATAAGCAACTATTGATTATCCGCTCCAACCATGATACAATGGGGAATATTATGGTAAGTTATAGCGGGGGAGTAGGTGACTTATGATAAACTATGGCGGATTACAACCCTTTCACCTTATTGTGGGGCTGACGCTGGCGCTCGTCTCGGCTATGGCATTGGTCGCACCCGTCCGGGCCGGCGATCCGGATGACGTGGTCGGCGGGTACGATCTGAGAGATTTCGAGTGCCTTCAGCGCGGCGATAACGATGACAACGACAATAACGAGCACGACGGCGATTTTGACGAAGTCGTTGATATCGATGAAGCCAGAGACGAAATCATCAGGCAAAGCACCGGCAATACATCCGAAGATTTGGAAAGCCTGAGAGGCGCCTGTGACCGGCTGGCCGACGGGGAAGGGCGACTGGTGCCCATTGAGAAAACCAAAATTGAAGGCTATGTTTATGAATTCATTCCCGGTGGCGAAGACGGCGAGTGGATCGCCATTCCGGCGGCCGGCATCCCGGTGGTGGCCGAAGGGATCAGTTTTGAAATCTATTGGGTTTCTGAGTCAAACGGCTACTTTTACTATTACAAAACCCGCTTTGGATCCGGCCCAATTTTGCTCAACCTGCAATTACCGCCAAATTCCACCGCTATCAATCCCAATATTCTAATCGAGTCAACCGGCCGAGAAGAAACGTGGACTATCTATTTAGGGTTTTATCGCGGCGACACTGCGCCGCCCAACATCGAAGACCTACGTACGCCTGATGGTGAGCCGCTCCCGATCAGCGATAGTGCGTTTTACAACTTTACCGGCATCGATGGGCGTTCGGCTCTACCGGCCGTGGGCGGCATTAAGGAAGAGCAAGAATCAAGACCGGTGGCGGCGCTGGCAGCCATCGTGGCCATTATTTTACCGGTGATCGGCATCATCACCATTCGCCGCAGCCGGAAGTCAGACAAAACAGATTAAGTTGTTTTCCCATAAAATAAAAAAGCCGGAGCAATATTGCTCCGGCTTTTTTGGGCGAAGTATCCTCTCCACAATTCGGACTGGCTAGAAAAATTATAGTTAGGTTCAGCCAGCCACCACCTGGAGCGTTTGGGCAATATTCACAAAATATTTGTCGGAATACCACCCTTGTCGCCTCCGTTCGATATCCAATTTAAAAGTTTCGTTGGTTAACCGAGTCCGATTAATGATAGACATAGGCTAACTTAACACAACCTCTGTTAAATCGTCTCGCCACTAGGGATAAAATCGGTTTGAAAGAGATGCTCCTTTGCGCCGGGGTTGATGATAACATTATGCCCAACTTTTAGACCATTGGGAACCCGCGCCCATTTGCCGACCACGGTTAAGCCGGTATTCAAACGATTAGGATGCAGCCGATTAGGAATGTTATCGACGCCGTAGCCGATTTCGGCGCTTTCGCCGATATAGACATCCTTATCAACAATGGCGCGCTCAACACGGGCGTGTGGGCAGATGACCGTATCGTTCATTATCACCGAGTCGCGCACGATAGCGCCGGGAGCCACACGAACGCCAGGCCCCAGGACAGATCGCTCAACCACACCTTCCACAATGCAGCCGTTGGAGATCAAGTTGCCGCCAACCCAGGCTTCCGTGCCAACGCGTACCGGCGGCTGTTCCTCACTACGGGTGTGAATAACCCAGTCCGGGTCATACAAATCCAGGGCGGGTGTTTCGGCCAGCAGCGACATATTGGCTTCCCAGTAAGCCTGGAGCGTTCCGACATCGGCCCAGTAACCTTCAAAGGTGTGGGCGAAGACTCGATGGGAATTGATAATTTTAGGGAGGATATCGCGCCCGAAATCGTTCGGTTTCTCGTCAGCCAAGACTTCTTTGAGAACTTCGTAATCAAAGACATAGATCCCCATCGAAGCCAACGTTTCTTTAGAGCGACGCGGCTTTTCTTTAAAGCCGGTAATGCGCATATCAGAATCGACGCTGACAATGCCAAAGCGGTAGGTTTCAAAGGGGCTAACGCGCCGAACACCCAAGGTGACCTGCGCTCTAGACTGCTGATGGAATTGCAGCATCAGCCGATAATCCATCTTATAAATATGGTCCCCGGCCAAAATAAGCACTGTGTCAACGCGCTGCTCATCAACAAAGTCCAAGTTGCGGCGGACGGCGTCGGCAGTACCGCGCTGCCAACCGCTTTGTTTCGGCCCGAGGTAGGGCTGGAGCAACCGCACCCCACCTTGAGACCGGTCCAAATCCCACGGTTTGCCGACCCCCACATGAACATTGAGCGATCGTGGCATATGCTGGGTCAAAAGCGAGACATTAAAAATATCGGAGTTAACACAGTTCGATAGGGAAAAATCGATGATGCGAAATTTGCCGCCAAACGGGATGGCCGGTTCGGCCCGAACCATAGTCAGCACACTTAAATTTTCACTGGCCCCGCCGGCCATAATCATTGCTAAGACTCTCATAACTTATACCGTCTCCCCGCTGCCAATATCGGTTCCCGGAAAATCGCTCTCCAAGCACCCTGACTTAATCAAAACATTACGACCGATAGTAATCCCACCCGGAATTTGGGTGTTGGCCCCAACTACGGTAATCCCCGTGTTAAGTTTGTCGGGCATCTCATGGTTGACCGTCATATCGTCGCCGTAGCCCAGATACGTTCCCGCGCCAATGACCACATTTTCATCGATAATCGCCTTATCAACAATAGCGCCCGGCCCAATCCAGGTATCGTTGATAATAACCGACTCTTTGACCACCGCGCCGGGCGAGACATAGACTCCCGGCGACAGTACGGAACGCTCCACCTGCCCCCGAATAACGCAGCCGTTCGACACCAGGCTGTCGATGATGCGAGCCTGCGGACCTAATTTTACCGGCGGACGTTCCTGGCTACGAGTGTGGATAACCCAGTTGGCGTCGTGCAAGTTGAGCACCTGTTCCATCTCGACGCTGGTCATGGCCAAGTTGGTTTCCCAAAAAGAGTGGATCGTCCCCACGTCAACCCAATATCCTTCAAAGGGATAGGCGTAAACTTTATCTTGACTAATCATATCCGGGATAACGTGCTTGCCGAAATCGATGCGCGGCTGTTCAGCTGTTCCTTCTGATAAACGCTGCACGAGGATATCGGTACTGAACACATAAATTCCCATCGAAGCCAGCGTACCTTTATCGCGATCTTTGGGCTTTTCGTGAAACTCGGTGACGCGCATATTGCGATTGACGGTCATAATCCCAAAACGGTCGGTTTCCTCCAGCGGGATTTCCATCACGCCCACGGTTAAGTCGGCCCCTTTTTGAACGTGATACTCTAACATCGGCCGGTAATCCATCTTGTAAATATGGTCACCGGACAGAATGACCACAAAATCGGGGTCTTTTTCCTGGATAAAATCCAGATTCCGAAAGACCGCATCGGCCGTGCCGCGATACCAATCCAGGTCCGCATTATTGCCCTGGTAAGGCTGGCGCAAATGGACGCCCCCACGCTGTCGGTCCAAGTCCCACGGTTTACCGATACCAATATGCGTATTAAGAGAGTGGGGCCGATACTGGGTTAAAACCGCGACATCGTATATACTGGAGTTAACACAATTTGATAGCGTGAAATCGATAATTCGATATTTCCCGGCAAAGGGCACAGCGGGTTTGGCTCGTTTGTCAGAAAGAACGGTCAGCCGTGTTCCGGCCCCGCCGGCCATTAGAACAGCTAAAACGCGCATAATTTTTTTCCTATTACTAATCAGAACTATTTCCGTGAAAAAATTCACGTACAAAAAGTTAATTATAAATGGCTGTGACGACTTAGGTGACCGGCGCTTTTGCTTAAAATTGAGACCACTAAATAGCCTACAACTTTGTAATTAATGCGATTAAGTGCTAGTCATCTGATCTGCTTAAATAGACGCCAAGGGTTCAATGGATTGCTAGCAAATTAGTCTCTATAATTTGCTAATTGGAGCAAACTTTTGGAAAGGCGTTTCAGTATAACTTTAGATAGCTATACTGTCAAACATGGAGGTAAACCGGCAAAATTGTCTGTTTTATGACAACTAATGAGCCAGTTCATTGTACAAGATCATGTTTTATGTTATAATCGAATAGAATGACTCTGGGAGGCAACAGATGGCAAGTCCCAAAATTTCAACAGAAGCAGCAGCGTTACGCAGAAAAATAATTGGGGTCAAAATTCGTCATGCTCGGTCTCGGGCCGGCCTCGGTGTTACGGAAGTGGGCGATGCGTTGGGCGTTCCCGCCACGGTCATTACCGAAATCGAACTGGGGCAGCGTCATGTCAGCCTCCCCCAATTAGAAGCGATGTCACTGATCTTCAATGTGCCGGTCAACTACTTCTGGTCCGAAGGCGCCATTAAAGAAACGGCCGTGGAATTTCCCGTCCGTGAAGCGATGGCCATTCGCCAACGGATTATTGGCGTCTTGCTGCGTCAGGCTCGCACCGAGGCCGGTCGCACGGAACACGATCTGGCCAATGTGTTGGGAGTCTCAGCCGGCGCCATTTCCGATTACGAATTTGGCCGGGCGCCTATTCCGCTCCAAGAATTGGAAGCCCTGGCCGACTACTTCAACCTACCTCTCAGTTACTTTATCGACGAGGGCATTACCCCCCATTTGAACGGCCATCACGACCCTACCCTAAATGAAATTGCCGATTTTTCACAACTGCCTAAAGACGTTCGTGAGTTTTTATCAAACCCGGCTAATTTGCTGTATGTCAATATCGCCATGAAATTGAGCGAACTTTCGGCCGACACGCTGCGCTCACTGGCCGAGGGCTTATTGGAAGTCACATACTAATTATTTTTCATCGGCAAGCTGGTAAACTACCCCCCAGTTATGGTATCCTAAATCAATCACTATTAACCAGATGACTTGTAATAAGGAAAAATAAAAATGACGAACCAAACTGCCAAGAAACTTCATGAAGACGGGGTAAAACTCTTTCGGCGGGGTCAGATTGAGGAAGCCCTGCAAAAATTTCAAGAAGCCGTAACCCATGCTGATGAGACCTCGCGCCAGATGGCCGAGATCTACAATGACATGGGCGTGGTGCGGACTCAACTGGAGGAATTCGAAGCCGCCTACGAAGCCCTGGACGAAGCGCTGGATCGCTTCACTGCATTACAGGATAAAAAAGGTCAAGGTCAAACTCTGGGTAACCTGGCCGCTACGCTCCAGGCTGAAGGCGATCTGGATGAAGCAGTCGAAACCTACAAAATGGCGGCGACTCTGTTGGAAGAAGTCGGTGAAAATGACATGGCCATGTATTCCTGGCAGGCTGTGAGTAAGATTCGCATGAAACAGGGACAATATATTGCGGCCATCGGGGCTTATGAGGAAGGCATTGAAAATATGCCCAAAAATTCATTTAAGCGAAAAATTATGCGTCAAATTCTCAAAGCCCCCAACAAATTCCTGGGTAGCGGCGGTCAAGACCAGGCCAAAGAAAAAAGCTAGAGGTCGCTGCAATTAGTTAGGCGAGGCGAGGCAGGGGAAATGAACGCATATCGGCGATCAGTCATTCAAATTTTGGCGGTACTTCTGTTGCTGGCGGCGGTCGGGAACAGTCTCAGCTATGCCGACCAACGGCCTCGCCTCCGAGTGGTTCACGCGGCCACCGGCCTGCAAAATCTCGACATCTACGTTAACAATCTCCTCTTTTTCGATAATATTGATTTTCAATTTATTTCTGATTATGCCCCGGTTGACGCCGGCGAACGGACCGTTAGTATCCGGCCGGCCGGCGTCAGCCCCGAAGACCCCACGATGAGAGAAGTGACCGAGCCTTACAACATTGATCGGGAATATACCATAATGGTGGCCGGCCGGGTTAGGGGCATCGACTACTGGCGGTTAACCGACGATAACCGCTTGCCCGGCGACGGCACTAGCAAAGTACGCATTGTCCATGCCGCGGCTTATACGCCGTCGGCTGAGTTCTGTCTGGGGGATGTCTGCCGAACCTTGGCCTTTAAGGAAACCAGCGACTATTTTCTTCTTGATCCGGGCGTATACAAGCCGCGAATCCGTCTGAATGGCGTGGAGATGACCACGCTTTACATCCCCCCGCTGGAATTGATCAATAACAGTGTTAACACCGTTTTTATGATCGGCCAATTACAGGATCAACCCACTGCCCTACGGCTGCTCTATTCCCGCGATGCCGGCGAATACCAAATCCCCTCGTATCCTAAGCCCTTCCCGCCTGGGGCCAACCGACCACCGGGCGTCGAGCAGCCGGATGTCCCGCCGCCGGTCTACCCCCCGGTAACCGGAGCCTTCTTATCACCCCAAGCCATCGGCATACTCATTGGGGCGGCGTTAATCCTGTTGGGCTGTGTGGGCTTTTGGGTGGCCCGTCGCTAATCACCCTACTGTTCGGTCGCTCGTGTTAAAAAACGTCTCTGTATTCAAAACAACTTTCTCATTTTTTCTAATGCTGCTTCAACTGACCGGGCTGTTAGTGCTTTTATCCTCGTGCGGCGACATCATTAGGGTTGTCCCCGCTGATACGCTGACACCGGAGGTCACCGCTACGGCTCAAAAATTGGAAGCCACGGTGGAAGGGTCACCCCACTTGCCTCGCCGAATTATCGCCGAGAGCATCAACTTGGATGCACCGGTGGTGGCCATGGGCTGGCAGGTAAGTCAGCAAGGCGATCAATTCGTTAGTGAGTGGGATATGCCCGAAAATGAAGCGGCCTGGCATCGTAACTCGGCGGTGCCGGGGCAGGGCAGCAATGTGGTCATCTCCGGCCATAATGCCAGCACCGGCGGCCACGTATTTGCGGCGCTGGATGATCTGCAGCTTGGCGATGAGATCAAACTTGAGTCGGATCAGGCTGAACTGACGACCTATCGAGTGGTCGAGAAAAATATCATCCGCCTGTTTGCTGCTTCACAAGAAGCTAAGCAATATTTGCTTGACGTCACCCAACCGACCGAGCGGGAACAACTAACTCTAATTACCTGCTGGCCCAGTTGGACCAACACCCATCGCTTGATCGTCATCGCGGTGCCGGTTCCCGATTCACCTCCCATCCCGTAATAAAAGTTCCTCCTTTGGGATTTTTTTGTCTTTTAAGCAAAGAGATTATAATTTTATGTTAGGTCAACAATTTTTTCCGCTTACAGGTAAAACTTGACATAAATAGCCTTTTATGTCAAAGTATTATAATGAAGTATCTTGCCTCCACCAGGTTACTTTAACCACTTTTAATGTCTTTATGTTACACTAGTGCTCATTATCGAGCATTTATGATCTATCGTTTGAAACAACTATTCGGGCTATTGCATGAGCAAATCCACAACAGTCTGGCGAGTTTTTGCAACACTGGTGTGTTATGGGAAAAATTTTGGTACTATTACTTATAATCGCTTTAATAGCCTACTTTGGTCTGGGTCTGATGCCCCAACTATTGGGGGGTACCGAAATCGAAGTTATGGGCGTGCCTGTTGGATCGTTGAGTAATCCAAATCTTAAAATATTATTGGGCGGAGCGGTTGTCTTTCTGCAATTTGCTATTATTCTGTTTTCCATGTTGGGCCAGATTGGCGATACCATTCGAGAAACCATCAAACCTATGGCTCGCCTATTTTTACTCATCGCTTTTTTGGCATCGGCCTACTATATGTTTGAGCCTATCATCGCCCCAGTGATATTCGATAGACAACCTCCCAATGTAGCCGCAGTAGTCACCGATAACACCCTCACCATTGGTATCCTGTTAACCCTGGGGACCATGATCCTTTTTCTTATGGCCAACCGGTCCTTGCGCTCAGAATCGGAAGAGGTAAAAGAGCTTAAAAAACAGTTGGCCAGATACCGGCAAGTTCTAAAGTAGGAACACATGTGTGAGAAACAAACTTGTGATAGGGATTTTTCTAGTATTATTAACCTTGGCCTGCGACGTCATCAGGGTTGTGCCTGGTGAACCCACGCTGCCAACCGAAATCATAGAAGAGTCCAACAATGTGACCTCGACAGTCGGCGCGGTGGTAACAGAAGTGGCTCAAGCCACGGCCACACCCACGGTCACGCCCACACCCACAGTGACGCCCACACCCACCATTACGCCATTTCCCCTGAAAGCCTTAAGCTTGACGCCTCCAGGCGCAGTAAATTGCAACAATGATGAAAGCTGCGAGCGCCAACCCCCACGCCATGGGTTGATCATCGCTTTTATTTTACCTATTCTAGTGTTAGGTATCCCCTGGCTAATTGCCGAATTCTTCGTGGTCAAATACGTCCAGCCGAAGAGTATCGATCTCTCTGAAGTGCTGATTAAGGCGCAAGATGGACTCTTTGTGGGCGCCGTGATCTCGTTAACCGCCCGGCGCATGCTACGGATGGCCTCATCTCGCATGACTTGGAGTCGAGTAGCCGACTTTGTCGAAAAATCATTGGAACAAGAGTTGCTGCATCAGGCGCTAAGCTATCCTACTCTGGAAGACCTGGAGAAAAACCTCAAAAACATCGCCGAAGATTTTATTAACTTACCGGTGGTTACGGAATTGTCGGAGGATTTTGGGGTTCAGGTCATGCGCTTTAACATCGAAACGCAGTACCCGCAAGAGACGATGGATGCGCTCAACCGGAAAGCCGAAGCCGCCGCCGGCGGCACCGCTTATCTGGCTTACGCGGCTGCGGCTCAATTAGATCCGGACAGCCGCGAATCCCGAGAACTTTATCGCGTATATCAGGAGACAAGAGGCAAAGTTGATGCCGCCCGTAATTTGGGGGGCGGGTTGACCAGCATAGCCGGTCTAGTAGCCAGGTCCAAGCGCCAGCAAGAGGAACTCGATGACGACTCCGACCTCTAACGATGACCTAAAATTTCTGCTAGGGATGCTGGTCAAACAGTTTTTGATCTGGATACCGGTGATTATCGGCCTCGTCCACCAATTTCTCATGTTTTTCTTTGGCATTCAAGGGATCAATGTCATTCTTGATCCACCTGGCACCATTTTTCCCTTTGTCACTCTAGAACTGGGCTGGTGGCTGTTGCTGACTCTTGTCACTGCATCGGTTTGTTTTTTGGCTTACTTCGATCGGATTCGCCCTCGACGGATCATCTATCCATTTTACATCTACCTTATTTTCTTGTTGGTCTACGTCAAGCCCATCACGTCTTTCTAAAGTCAGCCAAGCTCACTCTTTACCAGGCCTACACAACCGAGCCACCAGCATATCAAGAGCCAGCATGCTATCGATGCGGCCCGTTTTGATCGCCAAGTCCATTTCAAGCAACATCTCTAAAATTTCCTCAAGTCGAGCCATCGAAAAGTTAGCAGCTTCCTTCAGCCGCATTTTGGCCGCGTAATCGCTCCGCCAGCCTTTGGCTTGGGCAATTTCCTGCGGCGATAAGCGTCGCTCAGCCATATCCTTCACCTCCAGCAAACCGCGTACCTGAGCGGCGATACTGCCCAACAAGCTCATAGGATGTTTGCCTTCGTCAAGCTGTTTGCGCAGTTGATCATAGGCGCGACGAGCGTTACGCTGTCCGAGGGCGTTGGTCAGGCCGAAATTTTCAGCCTCCTCGGTATAGGGCACCAGCAGCTTGACGTCCTCTAATTGAATCGATCGCTCGCCGCCCACATATAGCGTTAGCTTTTCAATCTCGCTGATGAGGGTTCGCGGCGCCGGGCCGACTAGCCGCCCCAGTAGGTCAACGGCATCCGGCTCGATGGCGGCGTTAAGCGATTTGACGCGCTGCATAATCCAGGGTCGCAAACTATCGCGGTCAATAGCCCCATAATTGATGACAGTCGCTTCCATCTCACCGGCGGCTTTAAGCAGCGCGTGATTTTTGGGCAGTGTTTCCGTTTCTACCAAAACCAGATCGGTGCTGGCCGGTAAATGCTTAAGGTAATCAATAACCTGCTTTAGTTCATCTGTACTGCTCTTCAACTGGCTAACGTAACCTTGCACAATGACCACCCGCTTATCGGCCATGAACGGCATCGCGTCGGCATAGTTGCGAATATCACCCAACTTGATGTCTCGGCCATCGAGGCTGGTGATATTGAGATCGGCCACCGTCGGATCGCCCAGGGCGGCTCGAATTTCGGCGATTTTTTCATTGCGGGCAAAATCGTTGGGGCCGTGCAGCACATAGAGCATAGTGAATGGTTATTGGATGGTATCGACGCGATGAATCATGACTCGGCCGTTGGGTTTAGCCGTAATGCGCTGAATTTCCAGGTTGCCGGGCTGACCGCTGGTGGTGTATCGCTCTTGGATCAGCAGTCCAAGCGGCTGGGCAAAGATCGCAGCTCCGGTGGCAGCCAGAATCGCCGCCGGCATGCTGCTCCACCGAAAACGGCTGCGAGACCCGCTATCCAGCCCGATCGCTGTAAACGTGGCCAGGGCCGTCAGCAAGCCGGTGGTGGCCAGCACAGTGCCGCAGCGTGGATGAACCGCCAGACCGGCCTCACCCTCACGCAAGCGCCGCAGCGCTTCTGTCGCCGCATATTTCACCTCGTCGGTGTCTACCGTGCCGTAAAGCGTAAAGCCATTCCAATCGCTGCGCCCCACCATTGACAGGTTTTCGTGACGTTTACTCAAAATATGTATCGTAGCGTGCTCAAAACCGTGATTACGTCGAACTCGAGTAATGAGGGGAGAGTCAAAAAAGCTCATCGAAAACTCCTTTACTTGTTTACGAATTTTCATCGAAATAAAACCCTAAAGCTTGCCGTGGGCCGGTTGATATTATACAACAACTGGCCGTGAAGCCCACATCCGCCGGGCCAACTTTGGGTCAGTAGAAGATGAACAACCAAAGCCAATCTTCACAAGTGAGATTTTGCTTTTAATGCGAGACATCATACACTTCGAGATGATAAGTTTGTTTGCACCAAAAGAAATTGGAAAACCCTCAATTACCGAGGTTTTTGTAAACTGCCATTTGATATTCAGCCAGTAACATTGTGGAAGTTTAGAAAACTCAAGAAGAAAACCATGCGTATTGCAATCTACGGAACCGGCTCTTTAGGCGGCTACTTCGGCGCGAAGTTGGCCCTGGCCGGCAATGATGTTCATTTTATCGCCCGAGGTAAACAGTTAGCCGCGATCCAATCGAACGGCATTACCCTCGACGGCGCGGACGAACAGTTTACCCTGCATCCGGTGCAAGCTACCGACAATCCGGCGGAAATCGGTCCGGTCGATGCGGTGCTGGTGGGCGTTAAAACTTGGCAAGTAGAAGATGTCGCGGCTCGATTGGGGCCGCTACTCGAACCGCACACGCGCGTCCTCACCTTGCAAAACGGGGTCGAAGCGCCGGGGTACATCGCGCAGCAGATCGGGCCGCAGCGCGTGCTGGGCGGCGTCTGCCGGGGCTTTTTCTTTCTGGAAGCGCCGGGCAAAATTCGCCACGTCGGCGTGCAGCCGAGCATCATCTTTGGCCAGATTGACAACACCCAGACGCCGGAGACGAAGAACGTACTGGCCGCCTTACAGGGCGCCGGTATCCACTCTTCCATCGCGCCCGATATTCAGGTGGCGCTGTGGGAAAAGTTTCTGATGGTCACCGCGCTGAGTGGGGTGGGCGCGGTCACCCGATCGCCCATCGGCCCCATTCGCGACCACCCGCCCACACGCCGCATGTTGACCGACGCGATGGCCGAGATATTTGCCGTTGCAATGGGCCATCAGGTCAAGCTCAAACCCGACTTCCTGGAGTCTTGCCTGACCTTTATCGAGACCTTTCCGCCGGAAGCCACCACCTCGATGCAGCGAGATTGGCAGGACGGCTATCCGTCCGAGCTAGACGCCCAAACCGGGGCCGTGGTGCGACTGGGGCAAGCGGCCGGCGTCGAGACCCCGTTGAACGAATTCATCTACAATAGCCTGATCCTGAATGAGCGTAAAGCGCGGGGGACGTGAGCGTCTCAGGTCGGCAACGACACCGACCCCACCCGCCAAGGTCGCTATGCCCGCATAACCTGCCTTATCACCCCGGCAGCCCCATTGTCCGTTTTCTCGACCAAATAGCGAAAACTGGACCAATCCATTGTTGTATTTCCTCGACTTTGCTTGCACTTTAACCAATCTGTGTTACGCTATTAGGCTTTACTGAACAAAATGTCGTGGAATTAAGACCCCTTCATTTGTCTGAGGTGTTGACTATTGATAAGTGTGTAATGCATAACATCGCGAAGCCACAACCCACTATAGAACACAGATTAGACGGATCAAACGGATCAACACAGATAAAACCCTATCTCGATCAGTGAAAATTGGTTCGATCCGTATGATCCGTATCCCATCATTTTCGCGGGTGACGCAAATTTACTGCATAAACAGCGTAATGATGAAGGAAATATGATGCGCACTACGCACTTCGCATTACTATCCTAAAACACCAGTAACGTGGTCGTTAATTTTAATGACATTGAGTAGCCCCCAGGAGAAACCTAATGTGTGGAATTGCAGGCATTTGGCAGCAGGTCGATGAACCGTTGATACAGGCGATGATGACCCGCCAGGTCCATCGCGGGCCGGATGGGAGCGGGACCTTTATGCGACCCGGTCGTGGCGTTCTCGGTCATGTCCGGCTGTCGATTATGGACCCGCTGGGCGGGCGACAGCCGCTCTACAGCGAAGACGGCGCGGCGACCATTGTTGCCAACGGGGAGATTTACAATCACGCGGCCCTCCGGCAGCAGCTCCGCAGCGAGCACAACTTCGCCACCACCAGCGACAGCGAAACGATCTTGCACTTGTTTGAGGAGCAAGGCTTCGGCGCGGCCCGGCAGCTTGATGGCATGTTTGCCTTCGCTATCGCCGAACACGACGACCTGTTCCTGGCCCGCGACCCCATCGGCATCAAGCCGCTCTACTACGGCCTCAAGAATGAAGGCCGGCCCGATGAAACCCTCTACTTCGCCTCGGAGTTGAAGGCCCTCGCCCCCTGGGTCGATGGCGTGCGCGAGTTTGCGCCCGGCAGTTATTACCACTCCCAAACCGGCTTCCACACCTATTACACCGTGCCATACAACCTGCCGCGTCGCCTGCCCCTGGCCGACCACATTCGCAACGTGCGCCAAACCTTGGAGCGAGCGGTCATCAAACGGCTGATGAGCGATGTGCCGCTGGGCGCGTTTCTCTCCGGCGGGTTGGATAGCAGCATCATCGCTGCCATTGCCCGCCGGCAGATGGCCGAACTGCATACCTTCTCCGTCGGTATCGACGGCTCACGCGATATTCTGGCGGCCCGCCGGGTGGCCCGCCACATCGGCTCGATCCATCACGAGTATCTTTACACCCCGCAAGAGGTGCTGGACAAGCTGTCGGAGGTGATTTACCATCTGGAGTCGTTCGATCAGGATTTGGTGCGCAGCGCTATCCCCTGCTACTTCTGCTCGCGTTTGGCTGCGCAGGAGGTCAAGGTCATCCTCACCGGCGAGGGCGCGGACGAGCTGTTTGCCGGCTACACCTATTATAAGGATATTCACGATAACGCCGCTTTGCATCGCGAGCTGCGCCGTTCGGTGACGTGTTTGCACAACATCAACCTGCAGCGGGTTGATCGCCTGACGATGGCTCACGGATTGGAAGGGCGGGTGCCGTTCCTCGATGTGGCCATGATCGATATGGCCCAGACCATCCCGCCGGAGCTAAAGCTGAAGCGCACCGACACCGGCCGGCCCATCGAAAAGTGGATTTTGCGGAAAGCCGTGGAAGATTTACTGCCGGCCGACATCGTCTGGCGCGATAAAGAGCAGTTCGATGAGGGCAGCGGCACGGTCGATCTGCTGGACCCGCTGATCAAAACTGCCGCCGCCGGAATCGACGTCGAAGCCTATCGCGCCCATTACCCGCACACCCGGCTGCGCTCCGCCGAAGAGTGCTTCTACCACAAGTTACTGGTCGAGAGCTTTGAAAAACCGGAGGTCGTGCTGAAAAACGTCGCCCGTTGGGCCGAGCGGCCATAACTGCCTGCTTCTAAACCAAATCCAAAAGACATCTGAACAACTTCTGAACATTTTTTCGATAGACTCCTGACTAAGTTCAAACAAACCCAATCACTTAGTTCTTGGAGGTAAAACCGAAAAATGATACGTTTGAATAAATGGATTATGGCCCTGGCATTGGCTTTGATATTTGTGAGTGGCGCGGCCTTCGCTTACGCCGCGCCCGGTAATGGCGAAGGCCCCGGACGCGGTCCCGGCGGCGGCGGTCCTCATGGGGGAATGATGGGTGGCGGTGAAGTCACCGAGGTAGGTGATGATAGCCTGATGATTGAAAATCGTGACGGCGAGTCGATTACCGTTAATGTGTCGGATGACACCGTTATCTACATCGTCGAAAACGGCGAGGAAGGCTCGTTGAATGATATCGACGAGGGCGATACCGTTCAAGTTGGCGGTCCCGCAACGATGACGATGAGATCGACGCCGACCATATCGCCCTGATGCCTGATGGCGACCGCGTCAGCGGCCGCGTCACTGACGTCGATGACGATACGATCACCGTTGAAAACCGCGACGACACCATCACCATCAACGTTAGCAACGACACGGTCTTCCGCAACCGCGATGAAACCCTCAGCCTGGACGACGTAACCGAAGGTGCGCACATCGATGCTTATGGCGACCTGGACGATGATGAGCTTGATGCAGACCTGGTGCTAATTGCCCCTGGCCCGCAAGACGGCCCACCGCCTCAGGATGATGGTCAAGGCCCACCGCCTAATGACGACGGCCAAGGTCCGCCTCCCAACGACGATGGCCAAGGCCCACCGTCCGGCCCGCGCCCTAACCGCAACCAATAAGCCAAAATGGTAAACAGACGTTGTAAATAAAACACCCTCCCCCTAAAATGGAGATTAGGAGATAATTCTCCTAATCTCCAGCCTCCCACCTGAAAGTGATACCTGATGATCCTGAAAAAATTCACCAAACTTGCTCTACTCCTAAGCAGCATAACTCTACTAACGATGATCGTTTCTCTCATTCCCCCATCGCAGACCGAACTCGACACAGCGCCCCCAACCAACTTTAGCACCATCACTTACGAACTCGACTGGGATTGGGGCGATGCGGTGCTAACCAGCGGCGGCTGGTTTGTCACCAACGACCGGGGCTATCAAATTCACGTGCAGCGCGGCTATCTGGTCAACCGCAGTCTGGAATTGATCGAATGCACCGGCAGCGATGCGACCGGCGAAAGTATCGCCGATCGGCTGCGTCAGACCCTAGCAGCCCAACCGGCCTACGCCGGCCACAACGGCGCTCACGACACCTCACGGATCACCGCGCCCTGGGTCGAGTCGCTAACCGAGCCGGTGACTCAAACGGTCGAAACGGTATTGGTGACGGCTCCCAACTACTGCCAACTGCACTATCTGGTCGCGCCCGGCATCGAGACCGCCCGGCATTCGCCGCACGAAGTCGAGATGCTCGGTATGACGCTTTGGCTCGAAGGCGACTATCTCGCGCCGGGTACGTCAACCTCCGTACCGTTTACAATCCAAACCAATTTGGCCTGGGGCGAGGTGGCGGAACTAATGACCCTGTCCTCAGAGCCGCTCAACACGCTGCAACGCGACAATGTGGCCTTACAAATCACGGTTCGACGTGATTTAGAGACGCTCTTCGACGGGGTCGATTTTGAAACCATGCCTGACATCGAGCAAGCCAAAACGGTGCTGCGGTCGCTGATCCAAAATACCGACGTTATTATCCAAGCTAGAACTTTGTAATCATTCATTTACCCGAAAGGACAAGACGCCATGACCCGCCCCAAGATTTTCCTGATATCTATACTCGTCGTTCTCATCGTTTCCGGTTGCAGCAAATCGATCAAGTTATCACGCCTGCCGCCGATAGCGACGCAGGATACTGCCGCGCAGGCTAACCAGCCGGCCAATGTCGAACCACAACCGGCGTTAGCGGAAACAGACATTCAACCCGCGCAGATCAATCGACCTGTTGATGTCGAACCACCGCAAGAAGCGGCGGAAATGGACACCCAACCCACCCCACAATTTACTCTAGTCTCGGCGGAAACGACAGCGGCTACGGAGACTGACTGTCCGACGGATCATTTCTTGGATGTGTCTACCTACACCCAAGGCACAATCCAGCCGCAGCTTAACGTCACCTGTACATCGGACACCGTCATCGTCGAGTCGAACGGCATCCCCAACTTTGAGTTCGTGCAGATCACACCCAACGCGCTCCAGAGCCAATCATCTCGCTGGCAGTTCCCGCTGCACCCGACCATGGCCGACGCGCCTACCGATATTCCGCTGCTCGGGCCAATCGCCGTCGCCGTCAACGGGCTGCCCATCTACGGTCCCAATGAAGCCCCAAATCAGGATTACGGCGATCCTTATCTCGATCAGATTCTCGATTACTGCAACGGCCACACCGGCCCGCGCGGCGACTACCATTTCCACGCCCGGCCCGACTGTCTTTTTGAGGATATGGATGGCAATGTCTCGTTGGTCATTGCCTATGCCTTTGATGGTTATCCGATCTTAGCGCCCTATATCTGTGTCGATACCGTCTGCAGCCAAACCAAAGAAGTCCAGAGCAGTTGGCAGCGTACCAGTGATGTGAGAAACGCCTGGGAAGCCCACGAATACGTGGCCGGCTCCGGCGACCTGGATCAATGCAACGGCATGGTCGCTCTCGACGGCAGCTATCGCTACTACGCCACCGACACCTTTCCCTATTTTTTGGGCTGCTATCGCGGCCAAGCGACCGTCGCTCCGGGTCCCGGTGGCAACGGTCCTGGTCGCGACGCGCCCACGCAGGGTAATCAACCAGCCGGTGGGGGTCAACCCGGAGCGGGTCCGCCCGGCCAACCGGGACAAGGGCCGGATCTTGCCGCCGTCGCGGCCCAACTCGGTGTGAGCGAGGCCGACTTACGCGCCGCGCTCGGCCCGCCGCCGCCCGATCTCGCCGCCGCAGCCGCTCAACTCGGCGTCAGTGAGGCCAATCTCCGGGCTGCACTCGGTCCGCCGCCGGGACGAGGGGGGAATTAGGAGGTAGAGATTCGAGCTTTGTATTTACGCCGGGCAGCCTTCAGATGGAGGTTGTTTGGAAAAAATTGCGAATTGTGAATAATTAATGATTAATTGTAAACGGAGTTTACAACAATCCTATCAGGAACAGACTTATGCCGAAAACAATTCTTGTGGTCGATGACAAAGCCAGCTTGCGGACGATGGTTCAGGAATACCTGACAGCCGAGGGCTACCAGGTGGTCATCGCCGATAACGGGCGCACCGCCCTTTTTGTCGCTCGCCAGGAAAAGCCCGATTTGATTCTGCTCGATATTATGATGCCGGAGATGGGCGGCTATGAATTTATGCAAAAGCACAAGCAAGAGCGCGACACACCCATCATCCTGCTGACCGCCAAACTCGAAGAGTCGGATAAGGTGTTGGGGTTGGAGTTGGGCGCCGACGACTACATCACCAAACCCTTCAGCATGCGCGAGTTGGTGGCTCGTATTCGGGCGGTGCTGCGCCGAGCGGAAAAGCAGGCGCAGCCGTCAGAAGTGTTGGAAGCCCACGGCCTCAGCCTTGATAAAGCCAGCCGCTTAGTGCGGCTCGAAGGGAAGTCGGTTGACCTGACACCCTCTGAGTTCGATCTGCTGGCAACGTTGATGGCCTGGCCGGGTCGCGCCTTTTCTCGGGGTGAATTGCTTGACCGGCTACAAGGCACCAGCTTTGACGGTGTCGAGCGCACGATCGATGTTCACATTCGCAACCTACGCACCAAGATCGAGCCGGAGCCGAGCCAGCCTCGCTATATCGAAACGGTGTTTGGCGTCGGGTATCGGTTCAGCGCCGAACAAGTAAGAATGAAGAATGAAGAATGAAGAGTGGAGAAAGGATCGGTTTAATCTCCCCATCTCCTTATCTCCAATTCTCTATCGCTAGAGAGATTGACCTATGCGGTATTCTCTGACACTCAAATTAATCTTTGCGTTTCTGGTCGTGAGCTTGGCGGGGACGGCGTTGGTGGCTTTTTTGGCCGGGCGAACGACCAGTACGGAGTTTGATCGATTCCGGTTGGAGCAGGATCGCGACGCCTTTTTAGCGCGAGCCACCGATTACTATTTGACGGCCGGCTCATGGACCGGGGTGGCCGACCAGATGCGACTGGGGCTGCCGCCGCAACCAGGCGACAATCCACCGCCGCCGCGCCCAAACAGTCCCATCCCTTTTGCTTTGGTCGATACCAATGGTCAGGTTGTTGTGCCTAACCCGGAGCATCATCGCGGCGATTATGTAACCGATGGCGAGTTGTCGCGAGGGACAGCGGTTGAAGTGGCCGGTCAGCGTGTTGGCACTATTCTTGATCCGTCGGTTGCGCCGCGTAATCCGGCGGAAGCGCAGTATGTAGCCCGGATCAACAATGCGATCCTCATTGCCGCCTTGAGCGCGATGGCTCTGGCCCTGCTACTGGCGATTATTCTGGCCCGTACCCTGACTCGACCTCTACACGAGTTGACCGAGGCCACACAGGCCATGAATAGAGGCCAGCTCGACCAGCGGGTGCCGGTTCGTTCAAAGGACGAGCTAGGCCGTTTAGCGGCTGCATTTAATCAGATGAGCGCCGATTTATCGGAGAGCAACCGGCTGCGGCAGCAGATGACGGCTGACATCGCCCACGATTTACGCAGCCCGTTGGCGGTGATCGCCGGTTATACGGAAGGGCTGCGCGACGGGGTGCTGTCGCCCAAGTCGGCTATTTTTGAAACGATGCACCGCGAGATGGGCTACTTGCAGCAGTTGGTCGAAGATTTACGCATACTGTCGCTGGCCGATGCCAACGCTTTACCGCTGAATCGCGTCCCCATCGAGCCACGCACGTTGCTGGCCGATACCGCCGCAGCATTTCAACATCAGGCCAAACAAAAACAGGTGCGTCTAGGGGTAATCGATGGGCCAGCGTTACCGCTCATTACGGTTGACCCAGAGCGGATGAGCCGTGTTTTGGGGAATTTGGTCAGCAACGCCTTACGATATACGCCGGCCGGAGGGCAAATCACCCTTACGGCGGACGCCCAAAATGGGGCGGTTATTCTCAACGTGCAAGATAGCGGCAGTGGCATTGAGCCGGATCAACTGCCGCATATCTTCGACCGCTTTTACCGGGCCGACGAGGCGCGCCAGCAGGACAGCGGCGAGTCCGGGCTGGGGTTAGCCATCGCCAAATCGATTGTCGAGGCCCACGGCGGGACGATCACCGCTGCAAGTCAGGTTGGCGAGGGAACGACCTTTTCGATTTGGTTGGATGGTTAGTTGGATGGATGGATGGATGGATGGATGGTTGGTTGGTTGGTGGTTTCCATCTCTACTGAGAAGCTGTTTTAACTATCAAACTATCCAACCCACCAACCACCTATCCATCCATCCTACCCTTCAATTCCATTTTTTTCAATCACCTCTTTAAACCACAGCGCGCTGTCTTTGGGAGTGCGTTCCAGGGTATCATAGTCAACCCAAACCAAGCCGAAGCGCTGTAAGTAACCTTTAGCCCACTCAAAGTTGTCCATCAGCGACCAGGCAAAGTAACCGGCTAGAGGGACGCCGTTTTGGATGGCGCGGTGGGCGGCCTTAAGATGGCTGTTGAAATAGTTTAGGCGGCGGATATCATTAATACGGCCGTTGCCATTCGGGCCGTCGCTGTAGCTGGCTCCGTTTTCGGTGATATAGATTTTGGGCGGGCGATACTCAAAATGGAGGCGGTTGAGTAGATTGTACAAGCCCTCCGGATAAACCTCCCAGCCCATCTCGGTGTGCTCGTTATCCGAGCCGGGGTAGATGACTTCATTGACTTTATCGGGGTTGCTGGCGGCGCTGACGATAGCGCGGGTGTAGTAGTTGACCCCCAAAAAGTCGGTGCGGACAGCGATGGTTTGCATATCGCCGGGCAAGGTAAAGGACAAATCGTTGATGTAGCCCCGGTCGATGTAGTCAGAGATCATGTCGGACGGGTAGCGTCGCCCGTACAGGGGATCGAGAAACCAACGATGGAAATAGCCGTCGAAATGACGGTAAACATCGAAATCGGCCGGGTCAGTGGTGGCCGGTTCGGTCGGCGTGAAGTTAAGGGTAATGCCGACTTCCGCGCCGGGGCTGTTGACCCGAATCAGCGGGACGGCCCAACCATGCGACAGTAACAGGTGGTGCGAGGTCCGCAGCGCCGCGTTCCAATCTTGGATGCCGGGCGCATGCTCGCCAAACTGGTGGCCCAGGAAAGAGATAACCCAGGGTTCATTGTGAGTAATCCAATTCTTAACCCGGTCGCCCAGATGCCGGGTAACCAGATCGGCGTACTCGACGAACGCTTCAGCCGTCGAGCGAACCGGCCAGCCACCTTTGTCTTGAAGCGATTGGGGTAAGTCCCAGTGGTAGAGAGTAACGAAGGGGGTGATGCCGGCCTCCAGCAAGCCATCAATCAGGCGGCTGTAAAAATCCAGGCCGGGTTGGTTGAGTTGCCCCCGACCCTGCGGCAGAATACGCGGCCAGGCAATGGAAAAGCGGTAGCTTTTGATGTTGAGCGATTTCATCAAGGCGATGTCGTCAGCCCAGCGGTGGTAGTGATCGCAGGCGATGTCGCCGGTGGTGTTGTCTTCGATGGCGCCGGGCGTATGGGTGAAGCGATCCCAAATCGACTCACCTTTACCATCCTCCTGCCAGGCCCCCTCAATTTGATAAGAAGAGGTCGCCACCCCCCAGACAAAATCCCGAGGGAAGATGACGGATTGGTGATTTGTATTTTGTGCCATAGATGCCTCCGATTGGTGAAGTTTATTTCATTATTACTTTATTTTAGCGCCACATGATTGACGTACAATCAGTTCAGTCGGAGCCGTAAAGTGACGGGGGGGCCTAAGACCGTTTTGCAGCAGGTCGATAAGCATTTCAACGGCCTGAACGCCCAACCGTCGAATCGGTTGGCGGACAGTGGTCAGCGGGGGATCAGCCGTAGCGGCGAAAGGTAGGTCGTCGAAACTAACAACGGCGATATCCCCCGGCGCGGACATTCCGGCTTCGCGTAAGGCGCGGAGCGCTCCCAGCGCCATCGTGTCGGACGCGACAAACACCGCGTCAGGTTGATGGGAAATAAGCTGTTGCATAGCTAGATAGCCGCCAGCCTCGCTGAAATCACTCTCAATCAGCAGCGACTCATCAGCCGGAATGTGCCGGCTCGCCAAGGCGTTCAGGTAACCCTGGCAGCGATCGAGACCGACCATCGTATTTTGAGGACCAACAATCGCTCCGATGCGTCTGGCCCCTAACTCCAATAAATAATCAACCGCTTCAAACGCACCGTCAACATTGCTGACATCCACGTAACTCACCGGCAGTGTGTCAACCGGACGCCCAATCATGACGGTGGGAACCTCATTTTTAATGAGCTGTGAGATCAGGGGATCGTCGGTGGGAAGGGCGCTCAGAATTACGCCATCGACAAACTGCTGCCGCAGGAGTTTAGGCGTGAGTTTTTGCTCTTCTTCTTCGGTATGAAAGAGAAAGAGCGACAAAATATAATTATGGGTATTACAAGCTTGAGCGATACCCTGCATCAAGCGCGGGTAGTACGGATCGGTGAAGAGGAATTGGAAAGCGCGCGGAATGACCAGACCAATAATACCCGATCGCTGGCCGGCCAAAGAGCGAGCCGCCGGATCGGGATGGTAGCCGGTTTCATCGATCACCTGCTGTACGCGTCGCCGGACTTCCGGTTTGACGTTAGGATGGTCATTGACCACGCGAGAGACGGTTGAACGGGATACACCGGCCAGTTTTGCGATTTTTTCTAAGGTTAGTTTGTTCATTTCTTAGTACCGATAAACAGACTGAATCTGTTTTTGGGAGCGCTCCCAAAAACAGATTCCAGTATATCACCTAACAATATCGATGTCAACTGGTAAAATGAGGGGGTTCGGCAAGGTTATTTAAAGCTTTGTATCCGCCACCTATACGCCTCAAATTTTAACCTGGCGCTGCCATACGATAGTGGGGCGACTAAAGTCGGGTGAGGGTTGGGTTATGAATGCAAATCCATAACCATCACTACGAGTTTGGAGATGTCCATAGAGCCGTAGACATCTGTTTAATTCCTTTAAAGCTCATCAGACGAAGGAGGAGATGGGGGAGGATCGGTTGGACCAGGCTGCTGCGGGGGTTGGGTCAGAAGACTTTGGAGTTTAATCACAACCAATCGAGTCCGTTTATACCAGCTTTGCTCTGTGGCTTCGATTTCTTGGGGTTGGGGCGGGAAGGGATCTTCCCCCAGGACTTTGTAATACAGGTAACGGATAATTTCCCGGCCGGAAGCAATGACCGGAGCCGCTACCAACGCCCCGATGACTCCCGCGACATTAGCGCCCACGATGACGCCGACCAAGATGACGATGGGGTGCAAGTCCACGGCATCGCCAATGACCCGAGGAATGATGACGGCATTTTCAAACTGCTGTAGGCTAAAGTAAAAGGCGGTAACGATGAGGGCAAAGACAAAATTATTGACATCAAGGGTAGTCGAACCCTGAATTAACGCGACTAACACGCCCGGAATAGTGGCAATGAAGGGGCCAAGATTGGGGATCAGTTCCAAGGCCCCGGCAATGACTCCTAAGGCAAATGCGCCGGGTACGCCCAATAAAGAGGTGCCGGCCCATGTGCCCACACCAACAATGATCATCAGGATGAGGCGGCCTCTAAAGTAAGCTTGCCAGATTTTTTTTAAGCGATCAAGCAGAATCGCGGCTTCAAATCGATATTTTTCGGGAATGATGCCCAGAAATTGCCCCTTGAATCTGTGCGCATCCAAACTAAAATAAATGGCCGAAATGATGACCACAATGAAGGCCAAGAAGGCGGAGAAAACGGTCCCCACCAAATTGGCGGCGACTCCGTAAGTTAAGGTCACGGCTGAGTTAAGCGAATTGATAATGGTTTGGGCAGACGGCATCGAGAAGTCAACCGTTCTTTCCGCATTTTGCAAGGAGTCCAAAAGGGGATCGACTATTCGATCAAAATTAAGGCTAACCTCCCCAAAGTGGAAATCGACTCCCCGCAGGCTGATTAAGGTGTCGTTAAACCATCGCAGACTGTTATCAAACACCACCGTGTAATCAACGCGAGCCAGGAAATTAAAGCCTCGAATAATTTGGGGAAATAGGATTAAAGGGGCCAGCGCCACGACAATTGAGGTGATGATATAGGTCAGCAAAACGGCCACAATGCGGGGCATTTTATAGCGATGATGCAATAAATCTACGATGGGCATTAATAAAAAAGCGATGAGAGCGGCAATGATGACCAGGGTTAAAACTGATCGGCTGAGGTAAATAAGATATACGCCAAAAATAAACAGGCCTACACCGACAATATGTTTAGTAGTCGAATTCCATTCTGTGTTCATGCGGATTTATGTTTAGTCTTTCCGTAGGATAGAGATATCTGTGTCTGGTTTAAATAGTGGTGGTCGGACGCAGCGTATCGATAGCCAATTGCTATTCCATAGCCTTGACCAGACGGGGAATAAGAAACCAGCGTAAAATGGTCTCACCGCCTTCAAGGGCCGACCATTCAGGTACAGGCGCGTCGAGGCAAATTAGCCCGGCCGTGGGTATTTTGATGGCCAGGTAGTCGTCGAAATCGGGCTCTTGACCTAAAAGCAAGGTAGCGGCGGTAATTTCCATAATAGGATTGTGCCCCACCAACATCACCCGCTCGACGGTTTCCGGCAAGCGGCAAATGGCTCCAATGAGGTCTTCGCTGTCGCCGCCGTAGAACGAATCGTGCCACTCGATCGATTTTTTGTAACCGCAGGCTTTAGCTACTAACTCGGCGGTTTGTTGGGCCCGTTTGGCCGGCGAAGATAGGATTTTATCCGGCGTCAGATCGAAATTAATTAGGACATCACCCATGCGGGGCGCATCATCGAGGCCGCGCTTGGCCAGCGGGCGATCAAAATCGGCTAGGTTGGGGCTGCCCCAATCTGATTTGGCATGACGTAACAGCAAAATAGTTTTCATGATACCTCTCGGAATTATGGGTGAAGATAAGTACAAATTTGCTCATTTAATTTAATAATTTTATCTTACTTGGCGATGTATATAATCACGTTTGTGTTCGCACTAACTTTAAGTTTACTGGTGACGCCGCTAACTATCAAGTTGGGACGCCGCTGGGGAATTGTCGATCGGCCGGCTGGCCGGCGACGCCATCAGGGTGACATTTCCCGGCTGGGCGGGATAGCGCTATTTGTCAGTTTTGTGGGAACCGGGCTGCTGATCTTTGGGATGAGCGCCGCCGGTTGGTGGCCGCCGATGGGAGCCGAAGATCGTAAGTTGTTAACCGGTGTCTTATTGGGCAGTATCATCATTTTTGCTTTCGGTTTGTGGGATGACGTCTTCGAGCTATCGCCCGGCGCTCAATTTTTTGCTCAATTTTTGGTAGCCCTGGTGGCCATTTTTTTTGACATCATTGTGGAACGGGTCACGTTACCCGTTGTCGGGTTAACCATTTTTCCCATCTGGATTACCTATCCTTTGACCATTTTTTGGGTAGTCGGGATGATCAACACAGTTAATTGGCTGGATGGTCTAGATGGACTGGCCGCCGGTGTGGTGGCCATTGCCAGCCTGTTGTTTGCCGTGCATGCCTACCAGTTAGGGCAGATGATCGTGGCCCTTTTTCCGTTGGCCTTAGCGGCGGCCTGTTTAGGCTTTTTGCCTTTCAATTTTCATCCGGCCCGGGTCTTTATGGGCGGCGGGAGTATGTTGTTGGGCTACGCTGTAGCTTCGCTTTCAATTTTGGCTCCGGCCAAAGTAGCCACTGCCCTGCTGGTGTTAGGCATCCCTATTGTAGATGTCGCCTGGCTGATTATCCAACGCTGGCGACAGCGAGGCAATCCGGCTCAGTCCGGGCGGGATCATTTGCACTATCGTCTTTTTGATTTAGGGTTAGGCCAGCGACAAATTGTGGGGCTATACTACACGTTTTGCGCTGCCTTTGGCTTGATGGCACTGCTCATTGCCGATAGATTTTTCAAATTGATCGCCCTGGCCGTGTTGGGCGTTCTCACGGTGAGCCTGTTGTGGTGGCTAAGTCGAGCGGAGCAGAAGTCAGATTAAACCTTTTGGGATTGTGGTATCGCTAAAGCGATTACGACGAACCTTTATTTTTAGATAAGTGTGTCAATCCTTAAAAGCAGGAATTATGAATTAGGGATCAGGAATTAGCTCTAACCTGATTCCCAACTCCTAATCGCTGATCGCAATGTTCAAGAGAGTTATGGGCCGGCGACCGATCCGTGTAACGTTTCCATAGCGACTTGGGCCGCCGCGAAATTAGGATTGTAATCGAGCGCGTCTTGCAAAGCTTCTTCCGCGCCCGGCTGGCCCAAGGAATGCAGCGCTAAGCCTTTATAATAGTAAGCCTCCTCCAAACCACCTGAATTAGCAATCGTCGCGTTAGCTAAATCGAGAACATCCTGATAGCGGCCGGTCGCATAATACGCTTCAAAAGGCGTAAATTGATACCAGAGCCGACGCCAATGGAGGCCGATCTTTCGAGCCTGATCGAAGGCCGCCGCCGCTTCTTCATAGCGCTCCAAGCGAGTCAACGCTTCACCTTTATTAAAGTAGGCGATTTGATCAGTAGGATTGGCTTCAATTTCAGCATTAGCGGCGGCCACTAACTTGTCATACATCACCTGGTCTTGCAGATCCGGGCCAATAATACCGGCCACCAGATCGGCCTGTTCCGGTTGGAAAACAACAATGTAGAGGCGATTGAAGACACGCCAATCCGAGTCAAATTGGTCGTAGCTGACCGGATACTGCGGCCCGCTGAGTGAATCGGACGTAATGAATTGGCCGGTGTCATCGTTATAACCGGTAATAAGCCGGTAATGGCCCAAGCCGTCGCCATCATGGATAAGCCAGGTTTCAACCAGAACGGGGAAATCATTACTGATAAACTGTTTAAGCTGCTCGACACTGCCGCCTTGGCGGAGAATTGCCTCCATCCCGACGCTTTGGGCGTAAGCTGCTAACTGATAGGGACTCACATTTTTGTCATCTTTGTTGGGCTTTAGAAACAGCGCGCCATCAACCTGGGTTTCAGTCCGGCCAAAATAGCTCATATAGGTGGTAATGGTGGCGGGGCCGCAGTTATTCCAAGTTTGCCACTGATGATTAAGGCCGGTCAATTGGCGGGCCTGACCGGTAGGATTTAACGCTACATCTGTAGTAGGTGAAACAAGCTGAACGCTACCGGTTTGATCGTCGGCCGAGGGTTCAAGACTCTGTTCGGCCACATTAACCGACGCCAGAACGACCTCGGTATTAGTTGACGGCGCTTCTTCGAGCGAACCAAGTGACGCGGCTTCCTCGATAGTATCCGGTTCATTCTGGGGCGGAGCTATTTCGAACGAAACGGTCGGGGCCGGCGTGGGAAGATATTGGGGCGGCGGGAACATTTTGCGATAGTACGTTCGGGCGTACATAGGCGCGTTTTCTAAGCGAGTACTCAGCAGCGGCATCGCCAGGGCTAAGGCTATGGCCATTGTAGCAAATAAGGCCCCCAAGCCGAGACCGAAAACTAAGGCCCCACTCCGACTTACTGTTTTTCTTTCATAGGGCCGTCTTATGCGACTGTTCATGTTCTTTCCTTTTCTACAAACTGCTCACTCAACCAGGATATTGTAGCAGCTTAGGACATTTACCCTAAATGGTTAGTTGTTTTGCGAGACTCGATCTGGTATAATTTGGACGGGACGTGAGTCTAACGCGATTTTGAGGGTGACTGTTTAGACTCATAATTCCAGCAGTAACCTCTGGGCTTGGGTTTCTAACTTTTTTCTAACTAAACTTTCACTCTTTTCCAAGAGACGTATGATAAATTATTTATGCTATAACTCTCGTCTATCACCTTATTCCAGCAACCAATGTCTTAGGCCCGTTAAATCTGATGAGTTTACGGCTCATCCCATAAGATCATAGAGGATAACATGACTTTTTCGCTAGAAGAGCAAAGGCAACCCCAGCAGCAGCAAAAAAACCAGCAACAGGCTCACCAACAACAGTCACAGCGTGCTATTCAACCCCTTCAATCACGAGCTGCTCAATCGCCGGATCTGGCCCGGCCAGAAAAGTCTCGTCAGGCGACGCCGCCGCCTCAACCTCGCTCAACCAGAGGTACCGGCAGCGCCCGTCGAAGCGGCGGACCATCCCCTAGAAGCTTGAGCCAGGTGCTAAAGGAAGCTGACCGAATGGTAGTCGAGGGCGAACTGGATGAATATTTACCCGTGCCTACCGGCTTTGACCAAATCGATCGTCTGATCGGGGGAGGATTACGCAAAACCGAACTGGTTTTGCTGGGTGGCGCTCAGGGCATTGGCAAAACCGTGACCGCTCTGCAGATGGCCCGAAATCTGGCCCTAAACGAAGCCACTTACGCCTTTTACATTTCCTATGAACACAGCGAAATACATCTTCTCAACCGTTTAATCTGCCAGGAAAGCATCGAACCGGCCAGTGATAATGTGGGGGGTGGGCTGCGTCTCAAAGATTTACACAATATTGTAGTTAGTAAACGAGCGCGAGAATGGGTTAGAAAAGATGGGAACGTCGGCCTAAATCAAATTCTATCACAGCACCCCAAGACTGCCAAAGCAATTGATACCATTAGCCGCTACGCCGACCGGCTTATTTTGATGAAAGCCAGTCCGGCCGTCACCACGCTCAATGCTATCAGAGAAATGGCACGCCAAATTAGTGAAGCGACCAATGGCAAGATGGTCCTCTTTATCGATTACTTGCAGAAAATCGCGATATACCCGGAACGGGCCGCCGACGAAAGCGATAAAGTCACCATTATTGTTGAAGGACTTAAAGATATTGCCATGACCTACAACATTCCGGTAGTGGCTATTGTAGCCGCCGACCGGGAAGGGCTGCGCAGCAAGCGAATGCATTTGTACCATCTGCGTGGCAGCTCGGCGCTTGACTATGAATGTGATATCGCCATTATTATGAACAACAAGTTCCACATTCTCTCGAAAGAGCACGTATCCTTCAACCCCTACAAAAGCGAAAGTTATCGAGATTGGGTCGTCTTCACCTTAGAGAAAAACCGGGCCGGCCGGGCGATGATCGATGTCGAATTTCGCATGCATCCTCAGCACTTCTGTTTCAACCCCAAGGGTAACTTGGTTGAGCAGAAATTGATCGACGAAAAAATCATCGTCGAGTAATATTAATCCCCCAGCTTAATTTCAAAAAAGCGACCGGTCAGCCGGTCGCTTTTTACTTATACGTGCCTGGCCGTTTAAACCTTCAATGACCTGCCGCCGACCTTAAACCTTGTCTATAATCCCAGCTTAAGGTAGAATTATACATAATGTAAAAATTGGGCGGCCATCACCCATAATTTGAATTGTAACCGTATTTCGTTTATAAATATGGAAGATAGCTTACGGTTATAATTTGTTTAGCGGATAAACTCTTACTAAGGTTAATATTTTGTTAACCAAATCGCTTTAGTATTAAGGGAAATCCATTGAATTATCCGCTAAGGAGAAAGTTGTAATGAGTGTCGATGTCAACACCGAGAGAAACCATAAACCTGCCCCGTTTTATCGCGCTCTTTGGTTTTGGATGACAATGATTGGCCTAACGCTGGTTTTGGGAGGCGTTTGGATTGTGCTATCCAAATCATGGGTGGGCGCCGGAACAATTACCACCGGCGATGCCATCAATCTGGAACCCGCGCCGATCGCCGGCCATCCGGCCCCTGATTTCGAGTTGGTCAGTACCGATGGCGAAACCATGCGGCTAAGCGATTTCAAAGGCCAGCCCGTTATTTTGAACTTTTGGGCCACCTGGTGTGGTCCCTGCCGATCCGAATTTCCTGAATTCCAGCAAGCGGCGGTGGATAATGCCGACCGCATGGTGATTGTAGGTATTAACAATACTTCGGCTGACAACCCGAACGCTATTCCTGATTTTTTGAAGGAATATGGCATTACCTTCCCCATTTTGCTGGACACCGATCGGGAAGCGGTTGATGCCTACAACGTGTTGGGGCTGCCGACCACGATTTTTATCGATGATCAAGGCGTTGTGAATGAAATTTTTACCGGCCCGCTCAACAAAGCCTACATCGAGTCGAAAATTTCTGAGCTTATTAAGTCCGATCTGTAAGCCGGGCGTGGGCATTCAAACTTAAGTTACGGACCATCTTACCATGCTGCCGACGATACTGATTGGACCTGTTGCTTTGCCAACTTACCCGCTTTTTCTGCTGGTGGCCTATTGGGCCAGCTTGTGGCTAGCCGCCCGCCAGGCCGAGCGGTTGGGCCTTGACGGCGATCATGTTTACAATGCCGGTTTATACGGGCTGCTGGCCGGGATTATCGGCGCGAGGCTGGGATTTGTGCTAGCCCACTGGGAAAATTACGCACCAAACCTAATGCAAGCGCTGTCGCTTTCACGCAGCGCTCTGTCTCCCGGTGCAGGGTTGATTACGGCCGGTTTAGTCGTGTTAATCTATTTACAACGCAACCAAGTCCCGATCAACGATTTTCTCGACGCCGCGGCTTACGGGGCGGCTCTGGCCATCGTCATCGCTAATATAGGCGCATTTTTGGGTGGTGAAGCCTTAGGCGCGGTTACGACTCTGCCCTGGGCGGTGGAGATAACCGGCATTACTCGGCACCCGGTGCAACTGTATGAGAGCGCGGCCGGGTTACTGATCCTGGGCATTTTATTTTTGATCCGTTCCCGGCCCTGGCCCGGCTTTACCTTTTGGTGCTTCGTCATCCTTTACAGTCTTAGTCGGCTCGGGCTTGAGATCTTTCGAGCACGACCCTATATCATTGGCGATGGTTATTTAGCGGTTCAAATATTAGCGCTTATGGCTATAGTGGTGGGGCTGGCCGTAATGGCTCACAACTTTAGCCGAAATTCGAGCACAATGAGTTCAGAAAGCTTATGAATCTAAAGGATCCCCAATTTATTTTAGAGCAGATTGCATTGGTAATTGCCAGTATGGTCTGGACCTTGATCATTCTGGTTGGCATCGCGTTATTTTGGGCTTACCAGGATATCCAGACTCGCTGGGAATATGTGCTGACCGCTCCACCTGAGGCTCTGGCTCAAGTAGCCGAAGCGCCGCCAGCGATACCGCTGCCGGCTATAAAAGTCTCGCCAACACCGACCCCGTGGGCCGGCCCTGGCCCCACCGCCACGCCCACGGCCACCAAATTCCCCACCCCAACCGCCACGCGAGTGGTTCCTTTACCGGAAATGTTGCCCGAAACCCTCAACCCCGATGATCCTGTCCCGGTCGTGATCCATACCGATGAAGAACTGGCTGCCATCGCCACGGAGCAAGCCGCCGATCCGGTTACCATCGACATTTTACCAACGCCGACCAGCGAAGCGGCGGCGCCGACCTCCGTACCGACGCTGCTGCCGCCAACCGCCACCCCAGCCCCGCCGCCGGTTGTGGAGCAACCCGTGGTTGATGCCCCGGCCAACCTGCCCACCGGTTCGGGCATTCCCGATCATTTAAGCATTCCCTCAGTTGGCATCAATGCGAATATCATTCCAGTTGGATGGAATGTGGTTCAGAAGGATGGCCGGGAGTACAGTATCTGGCAAGTGGCTGATTATGCGGTCGGCTGGCACAAAACCACGGCGCTGTTGGGCCACCCCGGCAATACGGTCATGGCCGGCCACCACAATGTCAACGGCGAAGTTTTCCGAGATCTGGTCAATGTAGAAGTTGGGGATAAAATTACTGTCTCCTCTAATGGTCAGACATTTAACTATGTCGTTGAAATGAAAACCATCGTCAAAGAAAAAGGCGAACCGCCTGAAGTCCGCCGCAAAAACGCCCAGTGGATTGCCCCCACCGATGACGAACGGCTGACCTTTGTCAC
The DNA here is from genome assembly GCA_020634855.1 of Anaerolineales bacterium. Lineage (GTDB taxonomy): Bacteria > Chloroflexota > Anaerolineae > 4572-78 > J111 > JAGRBY01. The sequence continues at coordinate 422,841 of JACKAU010000005.1, read as the reverse complement.
CTGCTGGCCTTACACCAACAACACCCATCGCGTGATCGTGGTGGCTAAACCCACTTAACTAATTTATTATAATCGTAAGTCACAGCTCAATAAAACAAAAAAGCCCTCGTCGATTGGCGAGGGCTTTTTCATTTCAACGGCTACCGCTTGACGCCAATATCTAACGTCACGTCGCCGACGGTTACTTGCTTGGTCAAATCCCACCCATCCGTCGAGTCTGTTAGCAGTGATTTAGCCAGCGTCTCGCTGCGGATGTACGCGCCGAACTCAGCGATGATGGCTTGCAGGGTTTCGTCGCCGGTCAGGAAGCCAACGGTGATGCGATCGTCGAGCTTGTAGTCGGCCTCTTTGCGCAGGGTTTGGACCTGGCGCACCAGGTCGCGGGCCAACCCCTCGCGTTCGAGTTCGGGCGTGACGTGGACATCAAGCACCACGACCAGATCGCGCAGGGTTTCGCAAGCGAAGCCGTCTTTGCCCTCGAAGTGAACGTTGATCACGTCAGCGTCTAAAACCCAGGCGTCGTTGCCGGCCACTTTGTAGCGACCGTCGGGCAGCGCCTCGAAGTTGTTCGATTTGACCGCCTTCATGATTTGCGGCGTTGCTTTGCCGTACTGCGGCCCGATGACGCGGGCGTTCGGCTTGGCGATGGCTTCAGTATACTCGCTAACGTCGTCGCGCAATTCGACAGTTTTGACGTTTAGCTCGTCTTTGATCAGCTCGATATCGACCGGGCCGAGGACGTGGTTGTTGCGCACCGTCACTTTGCTAAGCGGCTGGCGCACCTTAATGTTGACCTTGGCCCGCGCCGCCAATCCCAGTGAGGCGATTTGCCGTACTTCGGCCATTTTGGCGTTGAGTTCTTCATCGATGACCGATTTGTCGGGCGTAGGCCAATCGGTCAGATGGACCGATTCATTGCCGGTCAGGTTTTTGTACATCAACTCGGTAAAGAAGGGCGCTAGCGGCGAGGCCACCTGACAGAGCAAGACCATCACCTCGTGCAGAGTTTGATAGGCGGCCAGTTTGTCGCCGTCTTTGTCCGCCTGCCAGAAGCGATCCCGCGAGCGACGGATATACCAGTTGTTCAAGTCGTCGATGTAATCGAGCAGCCGCCCGACCGCCTCACGCAGCCGGTAGTTGCTCAGCGCTTCGTCCACCTCGTAGGTCAGGGCGTAGGTGCGCGAGCGGATCCAGCGGTCGAGATCGCTAAATGCCGGCTCGGTCACCTCCGGCGCATCGGCGAAACCGGTGGCCGGCTGCCACTGGTCGATCTCGGCGTAGCGAGTTAGGAAGCTGAAGGCGTTCCAGACCGGGATGACGAAGCGGCGCAGCATCTCGCTGATACCCGCGCCTTCGATGCTGCTGTCGTTGCCGTCGATGACCGGGTGGCCCATCAAGTACAGGCGCAGCGCGTCGGCTCCGTATTTGGCGATAGTTTCATCAACATCGGGATAGTTGCGCAGCCGCTTGCTCATCTTGCGGCCGTCCTCGCCTAGCAAGATGCCGTGAGCGATGGCGTTCTTAAACGGCGGGCAGTTGAACAGCGCCGCGCTCAGCACCACCAGCGTGTAGAACCAGCCCCGCGTCTGGCCGATGTACTCGACGATGAAATCCGCCGGGAAATTGTCCTGGAACCAATCCTTATTCTCAAACGGATAGTGAATTTGGCCGTACGGCATCGAGCCGGACTCGAACCAGCAGTCGAGTACCTCCGGGATGCGCTGCATCTCCGCGCCGCAGTCGGGGCAGGGGAAGGTGATTTTGTCGACAAAGTGGCTGTGCAGATCGGCTAACTCCTCGACGCCCGACAGCGCCTTCAATTCATCCACGCTGCCGACCACGACTTCGGCGGTGCAGTCGTCGGCGGTGCAGCGCCAGACCGGGATCGGCGCGCCCCAGAAACGGTTGCGCGAGATAGCCCAATCGCGTGCGCCTTCCAACCAGTTGCCGAACGCGCCGTTTTTGACGTGCGTCGGATACCAATTGATCTGCTGGTTGGCGGCCAGCATATCTTGCTTGAATTTGGTTACATTGACGTACCACGACGGAATGGCTCGATAGATCAGCGGCGTGTCGGTGCGCCAGTCGTGCGGGTAGCTGTGATCGATGGTTTTCTGCGAATGAAGCAGCCCCTCGGCTTTGAGCTTTTGGATGATCGGCCGGTTGGCGTCGAAGACGTTCATGCCGGCAAAATCCGGCACGGTGCTGTCGAAGTCGCCCGTATCGTTGACCGGATTAACCATCGGCACGCCGTTAGCTCGGGACAGGAAGAAGTCATCTTCACCGTAGGCCGGCGCGATGTGAACGATGCCCGTACCGTCCTCATCCGAGACAAAATCGGCGCTGAGAATGCGGAAGGCGCCCTCGCTCTTTTTGTCGCCAAAGTAGGGCAATAACGGCTGGTACGTTTTGCCGACCAGTTCGCTGCCGCTGAATTCGGCCAGCGTTTCGTACTCACCTTCCTTAAAATGCTGATCGACGAGACTCTTGGCCATCACGTAGATGCTCCCGTCGCCATTTTTTATCTTAGCGTAGGTAATCTCCGGGCTGACGGCCAGCGCCATGTTCGACGGCAACGTCCAAGGCGTGGTCGTCCAAGCCAGAACGTTGGTGTCCTCGCCGTCGAGTTTGAACGTCACCACCACCGACGGGTCCTGTCGCATCCGGTAGGCGTCGTCCAGCGTCGCCTCAAAGTTGGAGTACGGCGTCGACAGCCGCCACGAGTAGTGGACCACCTTGTAATCTTCGTAGATCAACCCTTTGTCGTACAGCGTTTTGAAGACCCACCAGACCGTTTCCATATAGTCCGGATTCATGGTTTTGTAGTCGTGTTCAAAATCGACCCAACGGCCGATGCGGGTGATGACCTCCTGCCACTCGCGAGTGTAGCGCAACACGATGACCCGGCAAGCTTCGTTGAAGTTGCCGATGCCCATCTCCAGGATATCGGACCGGCCGTTGAGGCCCATCTCCTTTTCCAGTTCGAACTCAACCGGCACGCCGTGGCAGTCCCAGCCAAAGCGGCGCTCGACGCGTTTTCCTTTCATCGTAAAAAAGCGCGGCACCACGTCTTTGATAATGCTGGTCATAATGTGGCCGTAGTGAGGCAGGCCGGTAGCAAAGGGCGGGCCATCGTAGAACACATACGAATTGTCGACCGACCGCCGCTCGACGCTGCGTTCGAAGGTGTTATTTTCTTCCCAAAAATTCAAAACCGCCTCATCGAGTTTGGCAAAGTTGACTTCAGGTGAGGCCGGTTTGAAGTAGGCCATCGTCTCTTTCATAAGGTGTACCTCTTTTACAAAATTGTATGCCTTTAGCAGAGCGTTGTTCGTATCTATAGGCTATGCGTAAATTAATCGTCCTTTAGGTTCCGGTATCGGGCGACCTAATTCTTTAGCCGTGTCAATCCATTCCTGAATAATTATCTCTGCATTTGCCAGCGCTTCTTGATAGGTTTGACCATCAGCCATACAACCGGCTAATTCTGGAACTTCTGCAACAAAGGCTTGATCGTCTTCGCTCCAATAAATAATTATTTCGTATCTAATCATTTTCCCCACCTATTTTATACTTCAGAATGATATTGCGTACTTGTTTTACTTGATAAGATTTTGCCTTATCAGCTTTGGCTTGTAAATTTAAGATTTCTTCAACATCTTTTCTTGTAAAAATATGGTGGCTTCCTCGAATTCGTTCATCAAAACCAAGCCACTTGAGCAAATTGCACAGTTGGTCGAAAGAGATATTCGCGTCGGCAGTCCCTCTCAAAATTTTTTGCAGAGTCTTGTCATGTCGGCTCAAAACTTAGCCTCCCTATTTCCAGAGAGTACTTAATCTGTTATCTCAAGCTGAATACGTTTATTGATCTTACCTTTACTCTTATACCCAACTACTTTAATCTTACCCACCTCACGTGTATTAGCAACGTGAGTACCGCCATCGGCTTGCAGATCCAAGCCTTCGATTTCGACGGTACGGACTTCGGTGATGCCTGCGGGCAGCAGGTTGATTTTGGTGCGAATGAGATCGGGAATTTGAAAGGCTTCTTCACGCGGCAGGATTTTGACGTGAACATCACGCGCCGCCTCGACTTCGACATTGAGCTTCTCTTCGATTTCCTTGACCAACTCCTGCCGTAGCGTTTCGAACTCAAAATCCATACGGCCCTTAAGAACATCCATATTGCCGCCGGTCACCTGCGCTTCGTAATCGCGCCAAACGACGCCACATAGAATATGAAAGGCGGTATGGGTGCGCATCAACTTGTGGCGGCGATCCCAGTCGAGGCGGCCGTGGACGGTATCGCCTTCGGCCGGCAGATCACCGTCGAGCCAGTGCCAGATGTGCTCGCCCTGTCGTTTAACCTTGTTAACCGACACATCATTCAGCCAACCGTAATCGCACGGTTGGCCACCGCCGCCGGGATAAAAAGCCGTTTGATCTAAGGCTACGGCGTTTTCATCGGCGTTAACCGCTACAACTGTAGCGTGAAAATCTTTTAAGTAGGCGTCAGTGTGAGCTAAAAGTTCAGTCATCATACCTCCAGAGAAATCAGAAAGTAACTTCTATTTTCTAATTTCTATTTTTAAACAAAAAACTCTCATTCCCAAACCATGGGACGAGAGTCTCATCGACTACCGCGGTACCACCCAAATTAGTGTTGCCACTCGCTTTGTCGCTTGCGGGAGATCATCTCCGACAAGCTCGCCTCGCTAACGTGAAGCGACTCCGGCCAAGCCTACTCGGTAAAGTTCTTAGAGTTTATGGAGTTCTTAGAGTTTATGGAGTTGACTAAAATTTATTCAACTCTACAAACTCCATTAACTCTACAAACTCAACAAACTCGTTTTCGGTTGGCAGCTCTGGAAGGATTTTCGGTAAGCTTGATGCATTCGGCTTCCACCGTCCCGAACTCGCTGGGCATCGACGCTTACGTACTCGTTTCCGTCGTAGCTTTTGTTAATTTTTAACGATGAAAAATATATCATATCGGTTGGGGGCTGTCAAGTTCAGGAAAAGAATGAGGTCACAGCAGTCAAATTGATTCTCCCCGGCAACTGTGCTAAAATTTCGGCTTCATGTTAGTTAGTTATCTTTCTCCACTGGCGCCGGCGGCGATCTTGCTGTTGAGCGCTTTAGTTTTGTTGATCGTTGGCCCGCGTTTGCCGCAGACATGGCAAAATCATCCGGGGATACGCTATTTTAGTGCGCCCGCTCTGGTGGGATTGGCCGGGTTGTCGTTATTGGCTATTCGACTGGGCACTGACCCCGATGCGCTTACGGATGAGTTACAAATTCTCTCCGGCTGGAACTTCGTCACCAGCGAGTCGGCGGCAACTTTAACGGTTCGAGCTGATTTATTGAGCTTGCCTTTCCTCATCGTCGTTATTCTGGTGCTGCTGGCGGTGACGCTGCTGCACTTCGATCCCCTCGCTTCCACAACCGATGATATTTATGGCATAGAAATTGTCAGTTGGCTCATCATCGGCGCGGGGGCCTGTTTTTTGTTCGTGGCGGCCAATGGCTTGACGCTGATCTACGCGATCATGGCCTTTGATACGTTGACGGGTTTTTATTGGCTAAGCCAAAAACATCCAGACCTGGGCGTAGCTCGGCTGTTCTTAGGGATTTTGACGAGCGGGGCCATCCTACTGGCCAGTCTAACCTTGGCCACCGCCCCAACCGCCGCTTTCATTTTGTTAGGGATCGCGCTTTGGCTGCGGTTGGGCCTGTATCCGTTTCTGGAGGTGGCGATCCATCCCCATTGGCGCAGCGATGCTCGCTTGATTTACTTTGCCCTAACGATTACAGTGGGCCTCTACCTGACTATCAGAACCGTGGGGCAGCCGCTGCCGGAGCTAATTCGCTGGTTGATCGTCTTAACCGCGCTGCTTAGCGGCTTGTTGGCTTGGTTAACCAGCCTTAGGCACAATGACGAAGCCGTAGAAACCGCGCAAGAAACCCGCTCGGCGCTACTAACCTGGCTCATCTTAACCGAAGTTTTGGTAATACTGGTAGCCCAACCGCTGTCCTCCGGGGCGATGGCCGCTTTTGCTGTCGGTCTGATCTTAAGTTTGGTGGCCTTGTGGGTTACCCCGGCTTTGGGCCGGCCGCGTTTGAAAGAACAAGCCTGGTCCTGGCCGTATTTGCCGGCCGCAGCCGCCACCCTGACTTTAATCGGCGCTCCGTTTTCATTAGGCTGGGTGGCCAAACTCTCAATGTATGAGGCGTTTCTGGCCGGCAACCAACCGGTGATGATCGGCGTCGTGATTCTGGCCGAAGCGCTAGCTTTCAGCGGTTTGGTGCGCTACTGGTTTACGCTGGCTGGAGGCGATGAAACCAATAGTTGGTGGTCAACGATTGGCATTCTGGCCATGGTACCATTTCTGACCCCCGGATTGGGGCCATTCATTTTTTCAGCGCTGACCCAAAGCAATTTATCTATCAGCCAGGTCGAGCTTTCAATTGGGGCTGTAGCGATTACGATCATTGTGCCGGTGATCGGTAGTTTGCTGGGCTATTTTCGCCGCGAAATTATTGAACGGCTACACATCCCCACCAGAATGGTGGTGGCGATAGCCTCTCTGGCCTGGTTACCCGGCTGGGGGCAAATCTTGTTCAAAGAGGCCGGGAAATTTGGCCTGCGGGTGCGGGTCATTCTGGAGGGACAGCATTATATGGGCTGGGCCATATTCACTGCCCTGGTGGGCGCCCTGGTTATTTTATTGAGTTAGAGCGGCTATTATCATGCCAACATTGCTGGAAATTCTCGATCAACTTAAATTGGTGACGTATGAAACTGCACTGCTGGGTCTCTTTATTACTGCCAGCGTCATTTTGCTCTTTAAAGATTGGCGCATTCTGATTTTGGCCTTGCTGGCGCAGTATGTTTTGGTGGGCATCATCCTGATGCGACTGGTCCGCCCGGACATTGCGGTCTTAAAAATCTTGATCGGTGCGTTCATCTGCCCTATTTTATTTCTATCGGCTCGTCAAATTTCAGTGCGTCCGTCACTCAACGTAGAAACTTGGTCTTTTAAGTTGGGTCGCTGGCGAGACCTCTCCGGTGGAGTGAGTGCGTTGACCGGTCAATATAGCTCCACTCCAACCGGTTTAGTTTTTAGAATTTTTGTGGGTCTGATTATGATCCTGGTCATCTTGACCATTAGCAGTAGCTTTCCGCTGCCCGGCTCGGCCGCCACGGTGACAACAGCGGTTTATTGGCTGGTTGTGTCCGGACTGGTCACGCTGATGATAACCGAGGATCCGATGAAAGCCGGGCACGGTCTATTTACCGTCCTGGTCGGGTTCGATCTATATTACACCACCTTAGAAAACAGTTTGCTGCTAACCGGACTGTGGGGTTCGGTGACGCTGTTGATTGCCCTGGCCGTCGGCTATTTGACCGTGGTTAAAGGGACCGGTTTGGAGGAGGACGCCTGATGCCGCCCGCTTTATGGTTAGTTGCTCTCCCTATCGGCGTCGCCCCGATCGTCTACGTTTTGCGCCGGGTGGGCCTGGGGGCCATTGTGGCGGCGATCATCACCTTTCTTTCGGCCTGGCTGGCGGCCAACCTACCGACCGGCGTTGTATTGAACCTACTTGGCCGGCCGATTGCCCTGGATGCCCTTTCGCAAACGACGCTGACGCTCGTGTTTTCGGCCACGTCGATCCTGTTTCTGACGCTGACCTTGCTGTCCGTTGCCCAAGAAAAGCGCGTCACCCATTTCGGCAAGGTGACGGGCCAAGAGGGACGCGTCTTTTATCCGGCGGCGTTGATTATTTTGGGGCTGTTTGTGGCGGCCAGTTTATCGCGGCATTTGGGGATTACGGCCATCTTTATTGAACTGGCCGCCATTTTGATGGTCTTTGTCATCCAAACCCAACGGCTGGAGTCCACGCGGGCAGCGCTGCGCTTCCTGACACTGGTGTCTCTGGCCACGCCGATTTTCTTACTCGCCGCCTGGCGCATCGACGCCTATCAGTTGAGCGGCGGTATTGTCACTCTGGCCGAGATCGATCAGACGGCCATGTTGGTGGGGATCGGCTTTGCTTTGTGGCTGGCCGTTGTTCCGTTTCACGGCTGGCTGACCAGCACCGCCACCGAATCGGCCCCGATCACGGCCGTGTTTGTTCTGATTACTTTTCCGATGGTGGTTTTCTCGACGCTCATCAACCTATTTGCCGATTTGCCCTGGCTCACCAACTCCACTTTTCTGATGAACGCGATCCTCATTGCCGGGGTGGCTACGGCTTTTGTGGGTGGGGTCTGGGCCAGTATGCAGCGCGGCTTCAGTGAACTTATGGGTTATGCTGCGCTTTATAACATCGGCTGTACGTTGGCTTTATTGGGGTTGGGCGGCCAGGCCGCTGTCCTGACCATCCTGGTCAATCTGACAGTGCGCGCCCTGGCTCTGGTCCTCATCGCGGTCAGCACCTCCACTCTTTACCTCCGAGTAGCCAGCGACGGTTTTTCCTACGTCAACGGCATGGTTCGCGAAATGCCTTTGGCCGCCGCCGGGTTGATTATCGGCGGGTTGACCCTGGCCGGGACGCCTTTTACGGCCGGCTTCGCGCCCTACTGGCAGCTTCTCCGCTCGGCAGCCGCCAACAATCCCAGTTGGGTGATCTTTTTGGTGTTGGGCGGTTTGGGGGTTGCCGTAGGGTATTTGCGGGGACTGTGGGCCTTGTTAGGTTCAGACCGGCGCGTAGAACGGGCATCGAAACCATTCTCGACCAATATTTTACGAAATAGTCAAGAGCCGCGCTTTCTCATGATCATCATTATCGTGGTAGCGTTCATTTGTATTCTGACCGGTTTGTTCCCCAATCTACTGATCGATCCCCTGCGCAAGACAGCACTGCACGTTCCCTGGCTTATTCAATAAACGTCAAATGCGACTACGCCCCAATGATGGGTAGCTCTATCGGAGCGCGCCGAGTCAGGAGTTCGGCTCCGCTGTCTCGAATAACGATGTTCTCCTCGTGGACCATCATCCGGTCAGGCCCAATATTCAGCCCCGGTTCGAGGGTGATCACCATGCCCGGTTGCAGCACCGTCTGATCGGCCGGCGTAAGCGAGGGCCACTCGGTTAGCTGCATGCCGAGGCCGTGACCCAAGCGACCGGTGCTTGTACCGGATTCGCTGCCGCTCGACAGCTCACGCCACATAGTCGCAAAGAGATCGGCGCACGTCGCACCGGGCTGGGCGGCGCGTAAGCCCGCCTCCGTGGCTCGATAGAGCGTATCATACGCCCGGCGGGTGACGTCGGTCGCATGGCCGATAGCAAAGTTGCGGTCGAAATCACAGTAGTAGCCGTCGAAAACCGAACCGGTGTCGAGCATCAACACATCACCCGCTTGCAACGGACGACTCGCCGGGGGTGAGATAATATCCTCATAACCACCGGGACCGGTCCCGCCGACTAAATAGGGTACATCATCAGCTCCTCGGCGCAGGAGTTCGATTTTGAACGTACGGAAGACCGCTTCTTCCATATCGCCCGGAGCAATTAAGTGGGGCAGGGCGGCAAAAGCATCGGACACGATATCACACATAGCCGCGATCTTGGCGATTTCGGTCTCCGACTTGATCAATCGCAGCGCTCGGATGATCGGAGTTGCATCCACCAACTCGATGCCGGAGGTTTTGGCCCGGAGCGTCTCGAAATCGGCCAGCGGCATGCGGAGATGCGTTTCCGGCCCCATCGGCAGCCCAACTCGACCGGTACGGCCCGCTACTTCCAACAGCGTCCAGGTCAGCAGCGAAATGCCGTCGTCCTCGGGTTCGGGAGACGGCCAGGTGCGAATATCATCGAGCCAGGTAGCGGCCATCACCGCCGCGCCGATTTCTGGAATGACGGCAATTGGCTTACCCCAAAAAGGAACCACCATAAACCACGGTCGGGTTGGACTTTGCCAGAACTGGGTGAGAAAGCCCGAAAAATAGCGAATCTCCGGTTCCGTAGTTAACAACAAAGCTGCGATACCCTGCTCATTCATCAACCGCTGGGCGCGGTTTAGTCGATGCTCATATTCGCTCACGGGAAATCCGCGTGGCGGCAGGGGACGATTTGAGCCGCCGGAATAGGGGTCTTTGGGTAAGTCGTGGGGCTGTCTCTCCATGCCAATTACCTGTAATTCATCGATTTCGGTCGGACGGATTCAAACGGTAATCTCGATGCGATTGCCTTCCGGGTCCAGGATCACACTTTCGTAGTAGCCGTCACCCGTGCGGCGAGGGCCGCTAAGCCGCTCATAGCCGTCGCTCACCAACCGACGGGTGAGTTCATCGACCGCCGCTTCAGAGCCAACAGCCATCGCCAGATGAGCATAACCGCTGAACTCCTGCGCGGAAGTTGCTCTGTCCAGCGGCTCGATATCCGGCCGCTGCATCAACTCCAAACGCGCGCCGGAGGCAAACGTCAAGAAGTAGGATTGGTAGTGGGTGCGCTCATTGATGTATTTGGCGTTCGCTTGCGCCTTGAAGTACGTTTCATAAAACGCTTTAAGCTGTTCGATATCGTTGGCCCAGACGGCCACATGCTCGATCTTCATCATATTCTATCCCGGCAATCGACGCCAAACGGCCAGCCCCTGTCTCCAAGAGCGGTTCCACAACGGCACAAAGGCCAACGGCGTCGAGAGCAAGCGGCTCCAGACGCTCAGCGGGTGGGCGTGTCGCTGCCACATGGCATCAGAGATTTGGGCGAAATCCATTGGCGTCCTTTGAGGGAAAACTTCACCTTTCAGAATATCGCGCCGCAAATCATTCTTTTATCGTCGGCATAGTGGCGATCAAAGCGCGCAAGACATTATTCACCGTCTCCGGGTTTTTAAACACCTCGGCTACATCCGGGTCCAGGACCACGATCACACTTTCTCGTGCCATTCTAGCCGCAAAACGGTTTGTGCGTGCTCTAGAGTAGTCGAAGTGATACTCTGGCTCCAACGCGTCTATTTCATTCTCGTCCGATAGGTTTTTTTCAGTTGTGGACATTTTCCTCATAATCCTTACGTTCTATACGGGTTGCCTGACGAGCGCTTATAATACGGATAGCCTCAACTCGTTCCGTAAAACTGACCAATAGTAGGCGATTGTTAGCTGAATGACCAATAATAACTTCCCGTATTTCTTCGATTGAATGTTCTTCATCATCAAATATGACGGCCAAAGGGTCACTAAAAACAGTTGCGGCTTCCTCAAAACTAACATGATGCTTCTGTTGATTGATGGCGGCTTTATTACTATCCCATTCAAATCGAACTGTCATCAGCCCATTGACCAAGAAATAAGAAAGAGTGTAAGTGTTTTCTAATGTATATTCTGTGGAGTATCTTCATTCTCCATACCCCGCATAACTGAGGCGAGTGAGAAATTTGACCATTCGGTGTCTACTGGTTCGACTGTTGTCTCTTGTTCTTGTTTAGACAGTAAAAACATTACAAAGTCCAGCACTTCTCTTTGCAGGGGGGCCGGCAGCATTTCGGCATATTGATGGATGCTTTCCAGAGTAGTCATTAGCATTAGCCTCCGATCCTATCAATAAATTATCTATTCCTGTATTTTACCTTGCTCTTGATTAATTCTCCAATTGAAATCCTTTGATATACTCAATAAACATCCTTCATCTACAGTTACTTTTTCCACTTCAATTTTCTCCGTCTTTATTCCTAACCCCAATTCTTTCAACTTATCCAACAGCTTCCACCCCCATTATCACACAACTGCCGAACGATTTCAATAGGTTTAACAAACCAAGGTGTATTTTTTGAATCACTGAATCACTGAGTTGGCTGATATCACTCAGGGTCGTATCTATTCAGCGGTTTCAGTGGTCGTCAGTGATTCAGTGATTCAACATCGTGATCGAGGCATGTCGCGCCGTGCATGCGGCGATCATCATCGTGATCGAGGCATGTTGTGCGGCGCAAGAGGCGATCTTCATCGTGATCGGGGCATGTCGCGCCGTGCAAGCGGTGATCATCATCGTAATGACCGCTTGCCGGAGCGACAAAGCTGGCTATGTCATGGATCAGGCTTGCACCGTAAACTGGCCGGCCAGGACATTGACCGGTTGGGCGGCGGTTTTGAGATTCGGCTGTTGGCCGCCGACCCAGACCTTGAACTCGCCGGGTTCCAGCACCCAACGGCCGTCGGCGTCAACCAGCGACATCTGTTCAGGGGTTAGGGTGAATTGCACAGTCTGTTTTTCGCCGGGGGCCAGCCGGAGGCGGCTGAAGCCCTGCAACTGAAGTTGAGCGATCATCATCGTGATCAAGCCATGTCGTGCCGTGCAAGAGGCGATCATCATTGTGATCGAGCCATGTCGCGCCGTGCATGCGGCGATCATCATCGTGATCGAGGCATGTTGTGCGGCGCAAGAGGCGATCTTCATCATCGTGATCGGGGCATGTCGCGCCGTGCAAGCGGTGATCATCATCGTAATGACCGCTTGCCGGAGCGACAAAGCTGGCTATGTCATGGATCAGGCTTGCACCGTAAACTGGCCAGCCAGGACATTGACCGGTTGGGCGGCGGTTTTGAGATGAGGCTGTTGGCCGCCGACCCAGACCTTGAACTCGCCGGGTTCCAGCACCCAGCGGCCGTCGGCGTCAACCAGCGACATCTGTTCAGGGGTGAGGGTGAATTGGACAGTCTGTTTTTCGCCGGGGGCCAGCCGGAGGCGGCTGAAGCCCTGCAACTGAAGTTGAGGGACGGGCCAGGAGGCGGCCACGTCTTGTAGGTAAAGCTGGACGACTTCATCGCCCAGGCGTGGCCCGCTGTTTTCGACTTCCACTTCAACCGTGACCGGATCGCCCGGCGGGATCAGTTCCGGGGTGATGTTTAGGTTGCGGTAGGTGAAGGTGGTGTAGCTCAAGCCAAAGCCGAAGGGGTATAAGGGGGCGCCCGTGAAGTAGCGATAGGTGCGGTTGGCCATATCGTAATCGCCGTACGGCGGCAGATCGCTGGCGGAACGGTAAAAGGTGATGGGCAGGCGACCACCGGGGTTGAATAGGCCAAACAGGGCGTTGGCCACGGCCGCGCCGCCGGCCTGGCCCGGATACCAGGCTTCCAGAATGGCCGGAATATGGTCGTCGGCCCAATTGATCGCCACGGCGCTGCCGTTGAGCAGCACCAGAATCAGCGGTGTGCCGGTTTCGTAAACGGCTTGCAGCAGTCGCTGCTGGATCGGGGGTAGATTTAAACTCCCCCGGTCGCCTTGGCTGGTCACGCCCGGCGGATTGCCTTCTGGCTGCCCCTCTTCGCCTTCCAACTGCTGCGACAGCCCCATGACCATCACCGCTATCTGAGCCTTTTGGGCGGCTGCAACCGCTTCGGCAAAACCGTCCTGGGCAAAGCCGATTAGCTCGCTGCCCCGAGCATAGATCACCTCGGTTTCCGGCGAGACCACGGCCTGGATACCGGCCAGCACCGAAATCGGTTCGGCCGCCGTGCCCATGTAATTGCCGCTCAGGACCAATGTTTCAGCGGCGTTGGGGCCGATCACGGCGATAGACCGGATCGCGTCCCGGTCGAGCGGCAGCAGATTATCTTGATTTTTCAACAAGACCAGCGATTGGTGGGCTACTTCCAGGGCCAGGTCGCGATGTTCGGGCGAGTCAACGACGCTGATGGGGATTTGGCTGTACGGCACGACCTCGGGCGGATCAAACATACCCAACCGGAAGCGCGCCGTGAACAACCGCTTAACCGAGCGGTCGATCTCGGCTTCGGTCAATAATTCCTGCTGGACGGCCTCGGCCAACTGCTTGTAGTGGCAGGGGATGCCGTAGGTGCAGCCGCACTCCAGGTCGCAGCCGTTTTTAACGGCCAGGGCGGCGGCTTCAAGCGGGGTATCGACCACCATATGGTTGGCATAGATATCGTTGATGGCGCCGCAGTCGGAGACGACATACCCCTCGAAGCCCCATTCATCGCGCAGAATCGTTTGGAGCAAGGTGGGGCTGGCGCAGCACGGTTCGCCGTTGACCCGGTTGTACGCGCCCATAATTGAAAAGGCCTGGCCCTCGACGATGCAGGCGTGGAAGGCCGGCAAATAGGTCATACGCAGATCAGACGGAGAAACAATCGCATTGAAAAAGTGGCGGGTCGCTTCCGGGCCGCTATGGGCGGCAAAATGCTTGGGGGTGGCGACCGTCTTCAGATAGTGGGGATCATCGCCCTGAAGCCCTTGCACAAAGCGCACCCCCAGCCGGGAGGTTAGGTAGGGGTCTTCGCCGTAGGTTTCCTGACCTCGCCCCCAGCGCGGATCACGGAAAATATTGATGTTGGGGCTCCAGAAAGTCAGGCCGGTGTACAGATCACGAACCCCGTTGCGGGCCGCCTCGTGATGTTTGGCCCGCCCTTCGTCAGAAATCACCCCGGCCATCTGCCCGATCAAATCGGCGTTCCAAGTGCTGGCCAGACCAATCGCCTGGGGAAAAACGGTGGCGATCCCGGCCCGGGCGACGCCGTGCAGCGCTTCATTCCACCAGTTGTACTGGGCAATGCCCAGCCGGTCGATGGCCGGCGCATCGCTGCCCATCTGCGAGATTTTTTCCTCAAGGGTCATCCGGCCCACCAGGTCATCCACCCGTTCCGCCACCGGGCGGGTGTAATCCAGATAAAGCGGATCGCCGGCCGCCGGGTCGGGCGGAACGGTCGCTTGCCGCTCGGTGGAAGCTGTGGCGGGCTGGGCATCTCGATGGTTAGCGACCACCAAACTCGCTCCGGCTGCGAGACTCGTCTTCAAAAATTGTCTCCGCGAGAGGGGAGTCGGGTCTTGGTTGTCAGTCATAGTTTAAGAAGGATCCTTCGTTTGAACAGACACCTGACTAAAGAACTGCTTGTCTCGACTAATATCCGTGGTCTCGCCGGTAATTTCAAGCTTGGCCTTGAGCGGCAGATCCTCGGAGGAGGAGCCGACCATGATTTCGAGCGTACCCGGTTCAACGACATAATGCATCTTTTGATCGTAAAAACCAAATTGGTTAGTAAAAAGTTCAAAAGTAACGATTTGGGTTTGGCCCGGCTCCAGCGTGATTCGTTTGAACCCTTTCAGTTCCTTCATCGGGCGCGTGACCGAGACAAAGGCCATGCGAGTGTAGAGCTGGACCACCTCGTCGCCGGGCCGGTCACCGGTATTGGTCACCTCGACTCTGACCTGAACGGATTCCCCGGCGGCGGCCTGCGGTTGGGATAAGCATAGGTTGTCGTAGAGGAAGGTGGTGTAGCTCAGCCCGTAGCCGAACGGCCAGAGCGGTTTGTTGCTCAAATCGACGTAGGTTTCTTTCCAGTGCGAGCGCCCGCCCGACGGTTTGTGGTTGTAGTAGATGGGAATTTGGCCCACCTCTCGCGGGACGGTGATGGGCAGCTTGCCGCCGGGATTAACCTGGCCGAACAAAACATCGGCCACGGCTTCCGCGCCTTCTTCGCCGGGCAGCCAGGCCTCGACGATGGCCGGCACGTGCTTGGCGGCCCAGGCGACCGACAGCGGCCGGCCGTTGATCAGCACCAGCACGACCGGCGTACCGGTGGCGTGGATAGCTTCCACCAGTTCGGCCTGCACCCCGGTTAGATTGAGATCGGCCCGGTCGCGGGCTTCGCCGCAGGTACAGTCATCGGTCAAGCCCGATTTGCCGCCGACAAAAACCAGGGCCACTTCGGCCTGGCGCGCGGCCTCGACCGCCGCCGCAAAGCCGGAGCGGTCATCGCCCAGCACCGTGCAACCCGGCGCGTAGACAATGTCCGTCTCGGTCGAAACCATATCGCGCAGGGCTTGCAAAATGGTGTTCATCGGCACAAAGGCGTCGTCGATCTCCATCGCATCGGGCACCGGCATGCCTAGCCCCGTATCTTTCTCACGGGCCTCCATCAGAGTTTCGATGTGACAAATGTAGGCGTAGTCGCCCACCAAATGGCGGGTCGTGTCGGCTTGCGGCCCGATGACGGCCAGCTTGCCGATCTTCGGGTCGAGCGGCAGCAGGTCGTCGTCATTTTTGAGTAGAACAATCGACTTTTGCGCGATTTCCCGGGCTAACTTTCGTTGATCCGGGGTATCGAACACCGGGGTGACGGCGGCCTCATCGACATACGGCTGTTCAAACAGACCCAGCGCGAATTTTTGGGTCAGCAAGCGGCCGACGCTGCGGTCGATGACGGCCAGGTCGATCCGGCCGGTCTCGACCGCCTCTTGCAGCGGCCCGCCGTAGCAATCGGTGTTGGGCAGCTCGATGTCGATGCCGGCGGTGAGCGCTCGCACCGCCGAGTCGAGCTTGTTGTTGGTAATCTGATGGGCTTGCTGAAGCTGGTTCACGGCAAAATAATCGGAGACGACCACGCCGTCGAAGCCCCATTCCTGGCGCAAAATGGTGTCCAGCAGCTCTTCGGAGGCGGCGCAGGGGATGCCGTCTAACTCGTTGTAGCCGTTCATAACCGATTGCAACCGGCCTTCTTTCACGGCAGCCTCAAACGGCAGCAAATAAACTTCGCGCAGTTCGCGGGCGGGGATATGGGCCGGGTTCCAGTTGAAACCGCCGTCCGGGATGCCGTAACCCACAAAATGTTTGGCCGTGGCCACAATGCGGTCGGTCCAGTCATCGCCTTGCAGGCCGCGCACATAATGAACGCCCATTAGCGAAACCAGATAGGGGTCCTCGCCAAAAGTCTCCTCCACGCGGCCCCAGCGCGGATCGCGCACAACATCGAGCACCGGCGACAGGCCTTGATGCGCTCCAGCGGCGCGCATTTGTTCGCGGACTACGGCGGCCATCGCGCCGGCCAGTTCGGGCTGCCAAGTGCTGGCCAGCCCAATGATTTGGGGGAAACAGGTGGCGTTGCGGGCCATATAGCCGCTACAGCACTCCTCGTGGACCAGGGCCGGAATACCCAATCGGCTGTTTTCAAGCAAATAGCGTTGAATGGTATTGGCCAGTTTGGCGCCGTCAGCCGGGGTGAGGCTGCTGGCGCCGGCTACACGGGTGATGTGGCCAATGCCGTCGGCCATATGCTTGCGGGCCTTGTCGGCATCGAACTTCATGTCGGTCAGGAGTTCAAAAACCCAGGCGCTGCCTAACTGGGCGATTTTTTCGGTCAAAGTCATGCGGGAGAGCAGATCGGTGACTCGCTCGTCGATGGAGCGGGCAGCATCTTGGTAGATAGGTGTTTCTTTGGTGTTTGGCATGGATTATCCTTTAAGCTCGCCGCCGGTTAGGCCGGTGACGATGTATTTTTCGGCAAACATGTAAAAGATCACGGCTGGAATAATGAGCAGCATGACAAAGGCCATCACTTTGGCCCAATCCGTGCCAAACTGCCCTTGATATTGCATCAACCCCAAAGGCAGGGGCCATTTGCCGGGATCATTGAGCACAATTAAGGGTAACAGGAATTCGTTCCAACTGGCCACTACCACCAAAGTAGCCACCACCGTCAGCGGAGGACGGGCCAATGGCAGTAGAATATAGGTAAAAAAGCCGAACCGGCTGCACCCATCAATATATGAGGCGTCCTCCAACTCGCGGGGAATTTGGGAAAAGAAGTTGGTGAGGATGACCGTATTAAACGGGGTGCTAAAGGCCGCAATCGGCAGAATGACACCCCAGTAGCTGTTAATCAAACCAAACTGCGTTAGTTGAATAAATAAGGGCAAAATGGCGACAGCCAGCGGGAACAGCAAGCCGATCATCAACAAATTAAACCAAAGGGTCCGACCCCGAAAATCGACCCGAGCAAAGACAAACCCCAGCAAACTCGAGACCACCACGGCCACGACCATCGCACCCAACGTAATAACAATACTGCTCCACATCTGGCTCCAGAAGGATGAGCTGAACAATATATCGGTATAATTCTCCCACTGGATACCGTTTTTGGGCAAACCAATGGGTTGGCTGACAAATTCACCGGAGGTGCGGATACTGCCCAGTAAGGCCGTGATGACCGGACCACTCATAATGATCGCCAGGACAATCACCACCCCGTACTTAAGAAATCCCCAAACGTGTTTCATGACGTTACTCCCATGCCAAATCCGTGCTTATTTAGTGTTATCCACTCGCATTACAGTTCGTTGGTAGCCCACTGAAAATATCAAGGCAATGAAAAAGAGAAGAACCGATACCGCCGAACCATACCCCAGGTTGAGCCGCTGCAGGCCAAATTTGTAAATGTAGGTCACAATGAGTTCGCTGGCATAGGCCGGCCCGCCTTTGGTCATCAGCAAAACGATGCCGAACAACTGGAGCGACCCCAGGATGGAGAGAAAGGCGGACAGTTGAATAGTGGGCAGCATCATGGGGAAGGTCACAAAACGCAGCACCTGTCCTTCGTTTGCGCCGTCGGTCCGGGCGGCATCCTCGACCTCGGTATTGATATTTTGGATGCCGGCCATGAATAGCAGCATGTGCAGGCCAAAATATTTCCAGGTGATCACAACAAAGAGGGCCGTCAAGACGGTGGATTGATTGCCCAACCAGGCCTGACTCTCAAATCCGGGAATAACTTGGGAGAAAAACGTATTGACCAGGCCAGAATGAGGATGGTAGACAAACAACCACATGTAGGCGGTAATCGGTTCGGAAAATACAAACGGAATGAAGAAAATCGCCCGCCAGAAGCGTTGAAAGCGCAGTTTACCTCGGATCAAGATCAAAGCCAAAAACATCGCCAGCGGAAGCTGAATGGTGAGCGACAGCACCATAATAATCATATTATGAAGCAGCGCTTCCCGAAAGACCTGATGGGTCAAGGCTCGTTGGTAATTCTCTAAGCCGACAAAGTTTTGAAGGGGTCCCAGCCCATTCCATTTATAAAAGCTGTAATATCCGGCTTGAAATACGGGCGCAATGATAAACAGAAACAGCATGACAAATCCAGGCAGGAAGAACAAGGTGATCAAAAGCACTTTTTGCTGCTGCGACCGCCGCGCCTCGGCACTGATTGTCTTCTGCCTGGGTAGTATCCGAGAATCTAATGATGACATATAACTTACCCTTCTGTACGTTATTCGGAGCGCTATAGGCAGCACTCATAGAGCATAAACGAAGAACACTCTCGGAGAGAAGCAACCTAATGAATTCGGTAGCTGTTAAAGAAAACCGGTTGAAACAGGGCGGACGGTTCGACAGCAACCTGTTTTCAACCCATTTGGCGTCTCAGACTGCGAATGATGAAGATCAAGAATTTAATCGGAGTACAAACTTACCGTCCCCCGAACACGGGCCTAAAGACCCGTGCTGAGAGAGCGAAGCCCTTTGGGCTAAGGTTGCTCTATCTGAGGGCGCTTCAGCGTCCTTCGCTCTTTTAGCGCATGGCTTTAGCCTCACGCCTTTTGGCCCAGGTAACCCGTTTATTTTCTTAATCTCAATAATTCGCAGATAGCGGACACTTAGTAGTTGAAGTAGTCCACAGATGCACACCGATTTTCACAGATTCTTATCACTATTCTGAGTTTATCGGAATTCACGTACGGCAATCTGTGGACTACTTATCCCATTTTAGATAGCTTTAACGAGATACCTCGCCTTTTACCAACAGGCGACCGTCACTTTGTGCTTGTTAAGTGACGGTCGCCTTAAATCTATGCTACGGTTGAAGTTCAAAGGAGGCAGTGTCTTCGATTTGCGCGGCGGCTTCTTCGGGCGTCACAACCCCGGCGAAGATCTGCTCGACAGCATCGTTGACTGCGCCGCCAACCGCCGGCGGCAGGAACTGATCGTAGTATAGTTGGAAGTAGGCGGCATTGTTACGGGCGTTGACGATTTCCTGCTGCCATTCAGAGTCGATGGTGTCTTCGTCCAGACCCTTAACCGTAACCGGCGACATACCCACAGCGGCGGTTTGTCGCTGAGAGTCTTGGCTGGTCAGAAACTGCAGGAAATCAACCGTGGCATCAGGCGCATTGGCGCCGACAGCAAAGCCGTCGCCACCGCCGAGGACATCACTGGGATCGCCAGCGCCGCCTTCAACCACCGGGAAAGGACACCACACCAGATTAGCCGGCGCTTCACCATCTTCACTGTTACCACCGGCTACCGCCGGCCCCCATTGTCCCATCAACTCCATCGCGGCCTCACCATTGCCAAATATCGCGGATTCGTCGGTATAAGTGAGACCCAGATAGCCTTCGGGAAACGGTTCAAGGGCGGCCAACTCAGCTAATTTCTCGCCGGCTTTAACAAACGGCTCATCGGTGAAACTGCCTTGGCGACTGTAGGCATCGAGAAAGGCTTGTTGCCCGCCTTCACGAATAGCGAGATACACCCACCAGAAGTGGCCGGGCCATTTGTCGCCTTCTCCCAGAGAAATCGGGGTGATGCCGGCGTCTTTGAGGGTCTGCACATTGGCCAGCAGATCGTCATAGGTGGCCGGGCAAGAGCCATCCAGTCCGGCTTGTTCAAATAGATCAACATTCTGGAATATTCCAACGGCACCCCAAGACCAGGGTACACCGTAATACGCGCCATCTTGGCCGTAGAGTTCAAGAGCCGATTGAGCCGCAAAGGAGTCGCCCCATTCACCCTCGAGTTCGGGGGAGATGTCACGCACCAAACCGGCGTCGGCAAATTGCCACAGCACGCCGCCGCCCCAGCTTTGGAACAGGTCGGGCGGATCGCCAGACTGCATCACCGTGGTTAGCCGCTGTTTGAAAGCCTCATTCTCCAATACGGTAATTTCGATCGTGACATTGGGATGTTCTGCCATATAGTCGTCGGCCAATTTTTGCCAGACGGCCGCTTGATCTTCCTGCGTTGAGATATGCCACCAGCGAATGGTAGCCGGTTCCATATCTTCTGCACCGGCGGCTTCTTCGTCCTGAACAACATCCGATTCCACCTCGGCCGCCGCTGCTTCACGGCTGGTTCCTTCCAGTTCAAAGGAAGCCGAGTCCTCGATTTGGGCGGCCGCTTCTTCAGGCGTCGCTGCGCCGGCAAAGATTTGCTCGACGGCATCGTTGACCGTACCGCCAACCGCCGGCGGCAGGAACTGGTCATAGTACAGTTGGAAATAGGGCGCATTGTTCCGGGCGTCGATAACTTGTTGCAGCCATTCGGAGTCAACTGTTTCGGCGTCCAAGCCCTTAACGGTCACTGGAGTCATCCCTGCGGCCGCCGTTGTACGCTGACCTTCTTCACTGGTCAGTAATCGCAAGAAATCGACCGCAGCATCAGGCGCGTTGACCCCCACAGCGATGCCATCACCACCGCCCAACACATCGCCCGGATTTCCGGCGCCGCCTTCAACCATCGGGAAAGGACACCAAACCAGATTGGCGACGCCTTCACCGCTTTCGCTGTCGGCCGCAGCCTGGCCGGGACCCCAGTGCCCCATCAACTCCATCGCGGCCTGGCCGTTGCCAAAAATGGCCGCTTCATCGTTGTACGTAAGTCCCAGAAAACCTTCGGGAAAGGGTTCGAGGGCGATCAGTTCATTTAACTTTTCACCGGCTTGGATGAACGGCTCATCGGTGAAGCTGCCTTCACGGGTGTAAGCATCAAGGAAAGCATCCTGACCGCCTTCACGAATAGCTAGATAGACCCACCAGAAGTGGCCGGGCCATTTGTCGCCTTCACCCAGAGAAATCGGGGTGATGCCGGCGTCCTTGAGGGTTTGTACGTTGGCTAATAGGTCATCAAAGGTGGCCGGGCAAGAGCCATCCAACCCGGCTTCTTCAAACAGATCAACATTCTGGAACAGGCCAACAGCGCCCCATTCGTACGGCACGCCATAATACTCGCCGTTGCGACCGAATAGTTCAAGCGCCGATTGGGCC
Source organism: Anaerolineales bacterium (assembly GCA_020634855.1). Lineage (GTDB taxonomy): Bacteria > Chloroflexota > Anaerolineae > 4572-78 > J111 > JAGRBY01. Next base: position 401,062 of record JACKAU010000005.1, on the reverse strand, counting down.
GCAATCGAGTCACGCCATTCACCCTCGAGTTCGGACGAGATGTCACGCAATAAACCCGCCTCGGCAAATTGCCACAGCACGCCGCCGCCCCAGCTTTGGAACAGATCAGGCGGATCGCCCGATTGCATCACCGTGGTTAGCCGTTGCTTGAAGGCCTCGTTCTCCAGGACCGTAATTTCAATGTTGACATTGGGGTGTTCAGCCATGTATTGGTCGGCCAAACTTTGCCAGGCAGCGGCCTGTTGTTCCTGCGTAGAGATGTGCCACCAACGAATGGTGACCGGTTCCATTCCTTCCTCTGCCGGGGCTTCTTCAGCGGCCGGCTCTTCAGCCACAGCTTCTTCTTCAGTCGCCGGTTCTTCAGCGGCGGCTTCTTCTTCAGTCGCCGGGGCTTCGGCGGCCGGTTCTTCAGCGGCGGCTTCCTCTTCAGCCGCCGGGGCTTCGGCCGGTTGGGGTTGCTGACTGCCGCATGCGGCTAACAAAATTCCCAAAAACAAGACGAGAATTATCGATAGAATTTTTTTATTTCTCATTTTTCCTCCTTGAATATTATCAATGTCTTATTGAATCGATCGATCAATGACCATACTGCTGAAATTACTTAGGATCGTACAGATAGACACCTCCTTAGTCTAAAACCGATTTCGGTAACGTTGCCGGAAACGATACCGGATCGAGAAAAATTAAACTTACGAACCTTCAAAACGGGTGGTCGTCATTTGAGTACACTAAACCAACTTACTTGAACTAAATAGATACTGATGTGCTGTAAAGTCGTGACTGCCAGTTAGCTTTTTGATCCTAACGGCGTACGCCTATAGTCTGTCCGGAGTGTAGGGGATTTTAGGCACAAACGCTTGACAAGTATTTCTAACACGAAGTCTGGTGGGCATCCGGTATACATAATTTTCAATGGGCTTATTCTGAATTAAGGTGATGAGCATGTCAACAGCCACCCGGCCCATATCAACGATAAATTGATCAACTGTGGTCAAACCACCGTAGATATAAGACGACTCCTCAATATTATCAAATCCAACAATGGATATATCGCCCGGAACGCTTAACCCGGCGTCGATGATAGCCTCGATAGCCCCGAAGGCCGATTTGTCATTAGCCGCAAAAATAGCGGTGGGGGGTTCAGGCAAGGCTAATAGGTTTTGGGCGCAACGATAGCCGGTTTCTTGGGTAAAATCACCAATTTGAATGAGATCAGGATCGAGAGGGAGGTTGGCCTGGCGTAGGCTGTCTTTGTAGCCTTCTAAGCGGCGAATAGCGCTTTGCAGATCGGGCCGCCCGCCGATAAAACCAATACGGCGATGGCCCAGGCCAAGCAAATGCTCCATCGCCGACAACGCGCCGATGCGGTTGGTCGCAATTACAGCAGGAAAATCAGTGCTGTCCAGATGAGGGTCAACAGCAACAAGGGGGTAATGGGTCGAGAAGGTTTCTGCGGTTGGGGTCACCACGATAATGCCATCGGTAATACTGCCGTTAAGCAACGACACATACTGACGCTCGCGTACGGCCCAAGTTCGATTCCCGCTGCCGCCGCCGGTATAGACCAGTAAATCGTAGTCCAACTGTTCGATGGCCTGATTAACGCCTTTGACCACATTGAGACAAAACGATTGATTCAGATCCGTCACCACCAGGCCAATGACATTGGTTTGGCGGCTGCGCATACTTTTAGCGGCCAGGCTTGAAGTATAACCTAACTCGTTGATCACGCGCTGGATGTTTTCATAGGTATCCTCGGCCACATCGTCTTTATTATTCAGTACCCGAGACACCGTAGAAACCGAAACGCCGGCCGCCGCCGCCACATCTTGGATTGTCACCGTCGACTTTTTTCGAGGCATTGTTTATTTGTTTACACTCAACAATTAAATCGAACTTCGGTATTGTTTCCGGTAACGATACCGAAGTAACGCTATTGTAAGGGGGAATCCTGCATTTGTCAAGATGATCTCCACGGTTGTTCTCGGAATAGCCGCAGGTAAACTACTCAGCCATCATGTCATTTCGAGCGACGAAGGAGCGAGAAATCCCCCAAGTCACTGTTTTCAACCGACCATCTGGGGGATTTCTCGGCAAAAAACGCCTCGAAATGACATGCCTGAGCCGTTACGAACCTACAACCACAGCAGCGAGATAATGGTGATAGCTATCGTCGCTACGATTAAGTTGAGAAAAATACCGGCTCGGAAATAGTCGGAAAAACGATAGCCACCGGCAGCCATGACCATTAAGTTGGTCTGATAGCCGATGGGCGTCAGAAAGCTAGCTGAGGCGGCAATGGCCACAGCGATGGCGAACGCTTCGGGCGCTACATTGAGATCACGGGCTGCGGCCAGGCCAATAGCAATCATCAAAGCCGCGGCGGCGTTGTTGGTGATAAATTCGGTTAAGATGCTGGTGGTAACATAGACGGCCACCAAGACCCCGATTGCGCCAAAAGCGGCGGCGCTGCCGATCAAGGTGTGGGCGACAGCATCGGCCAGGCCGGTGGTTTCGATGGCGCGTCCCACCCCCAGCGCCGAGGCGATAACAAACAGCACCGGGAAATCGATCGACCGCCGGGCTTCCCAGCCGCTGATACAGCGGGTCAGCAGCATCAACAAAGCCCCCACGAAAGCCGTGGTCACAATGGGCGCAACTCCAACCGCGGCCAGCAGCACCACCCCGATCAAAATAAATAAGGCTAACGGGGCTTTACGTCGCTGTGGTCTGGCCCGGCCGGCTCGGCGCGCTGCCACCAGATAGAAATCGGAGCGCCGGCCGTTCCACCGTCGATCAAAGCCGGGCGGCGCTTCAATTAGTAGTAAATCGCCGGGTTGAATTTCAACCGTACCCAACGAGCCTTCAATTTGCATATCACGCCGCTGGATACCCAACACAATGCCGTGAAAATGCTCACGAAAGCGAACATCACGCAGTGTCCGGCCCACCAGCAGCGATGACGGGGCAACCACAGCCTCAAACAACGGCATGGTCATCTCGCTGCGAGTATCAATTCCACCAACCGTTCGCTCAATACCGGGCAGCTTAAGCAGTTTATCCAGCATCGACAGGCTGCCCCGAAAGGTCAATATATCACATGCTCGTAACCTGAAATCAGGGGCAGACGGAAAAAATTGGCCGTTACGAAAAATATGCACTAAGTAAGCGTCGCCTAATGACCGCAGGCCGGCTTGCTCGACGGTCTTGCCATCCAACGGTGAGGTAAAGGCCACCCGCATCTCAAACAAATAATGTTCAAGTTCACTCTCAGAGGCGGGCAACTGCTGCCGGTTAGGTAAAAGGTGATGACCAACCAAGGTAAAATAAGTAATAGCTCCAATCGCAGCTGGAAGCCCCACCCAAGTTAGGTCAAATAGCCCCAACCCCTCGTAGCCAGAACTCACCATCAAGCCGGACACCAGTAAGTTGGTTGAGGTACCAATCAGTGTGGTCATGCCGCCAACAATAGCGGCATAAGAGAGGGGAATCAACAACTTAGAGGGGGCTACTTTACTTTCTTCGCTCCAAGCCTGAGCACGGGGGATGAGCATAGCCACAATCGGCGTGTTGTTAAGAAAAGCCGACATCGTGGCCGTGGTTACCATCATTCTGGCTAATACCCCCGTTAAAGTACCCGAATTTTTAAACAATAAACGGTCGGCGAAAATAAGCGCGCCGGTATTCTGCACCCCCACTGCGACGACAAAGAGCGCTCCAACGGTTAACACGGCCGTATTCGAAAAGCCGCTAAAGGCTTCTTCCGGGGTTAGCACTCCGAAGGCTAATAGAAGGCCCAAGGCGCTCAAAAAAATCGACTCCGGCCGGGCTATTTCCTTAATCAACGCAATCAGTATAAATAAAACGATGCCAAGCGTTATCCACGCTTGCCATTCCAGGCTACTCCACATTCGCTCTCCACACTCTTTTAATTTTTAGCCATTTATCACCAGGGGATCGGTTGGCGGTCGCGGAAAAAACCGCCGGTCGGCCCATCATCGGGTAAGGTTGCTAACCAGGTGATGGTATCGGCGCCGGCAACGGGGGATTTAGGAGCAGCCGGGCCACCCATCGTGGTGTTAACCCAGCCGGGGCACATAGAGTTGATCTTAATATTATGCCCGGTGATCTCCGCCGCGACAATGCGAGTTAAAGCGTTGAGGGCCAGTTTAGAAATTCGGTAAGCGGCGGTGTAGCCTCCCATTTCGGCCATCGAGCCGTAGCCGGATGAAACGTTGACAATACGGCCGTACCCTTTCAAATGCATCATGGGGATAAAGGCTCGACATAGGTACAGGGGACCGTAGAAATTAACCGCTTGAGTCAACTCCCAGGCTTCCAAAGAAACATCAAAAATACTAACCCCTTCATCTAAATAAACACCGGCATTATTGACCAGGACATCTAGCCGGCCAAAGATCGCTTCGATCTCCGCTTGCAGGGCCATCACACTATCAACATCGGTCACATCAAGCTGGTGAGCGCTGATATCCAACCCTTCCCCGCGCAAGACATCAGCGGCCGCCTGGCCCTTAGCTACATCGCGGCTGGTTAAAATGACCTGCAACCCTTGCTGAGCCAACTGCCGGCAGACTTCAAAACCAATACCTCGATTGGCGCCGGTTACGAGAGCGATTCTGGTCATCATAAGATACTCCTTTTATTTAACTCAAGTTGTCACTTGTAAACTCAAGCTGAGGAGTAGGGAGTAAGGAGTAGGGAGTAATCGGTTTTGATCCCTTACTCCCTACTCCTTACCCCTTACTTCCCACGGGGTTAGGGTTGAAACAGTGGTTTTCCGGTAGGTCTAGAGCGCGATAGCAACTTAGATGATTTAATTTTACGGTTGAAGGGCTTCCAAAGCAACCTTGTACTCGGCGCGAACCTCATCGTCGGGGGCGTTTTCAATGGCCAGTTCATAATATTGCCGGGCTACGGCCGGATTTTGTCGATTCTCGCGGGCCAGGCTGGCATATAGGGCCGGATCAACCGGTAACGCGAACTGTTGAATTTCGGCCAGTAGTTGCACCGGATCAGCGTTGCGGCCGTAGTAGTAGACGGCAATATCGTGGTGCAGCACCAACCGGATTGCGCCCTGTTCGCTTAACCAGACTTTTATTTTTTCGCCCTCGGGCAGATAGGGCGAAAAAATGCTGTATACGATCCAACTCCGGTCGGATTGGGCTAGAGCATCCTGAACCGCTGTCAACTTATCGTACGTGTCCGGTTTGGCTGTGGCCGGTGGATAGTACCAGTTGAGGGTTTCTTCACCGTTGATCACAATGACAGTATCTTCCGGCCGGGCGTTTTTCCACAAAAAATCGCCAACGAGCCGCCAATCCTCTTTGACCTTATTATCATAAATAAGGGTCACACCATAAAAGAAATTGAGAAATATAAACCCACCGATCACGATCGATAACACCGTAGCAACCCGTCGACCTCCGAAACGATCCCCCCACACGATCACCCCCAGAATCCCGGCCGTAACCAGCGCCAGATAGGCCGGCAAAGTGGAAAGAATGTAGCGCACCGAGAAGAATGTACCCTGGTGCAGCAGGAAAGCCAGAATGACCAGCGTCGGTACAATCAACCAAATCGATAAGAACCAGGCCAAACGATACCTTTTTTGGCTCAGTAAAAAAGCGAACCCGGCCAAGGCCAGGGCATTGAGAAGCCACAGAGCTATATCAGAATGTCTGACCACCATCGGCTTCATGACCTTCCAGTTGAAATAGTTCCAGCTTATCTCCGGGCCGGCGCCTTGATTGGGCTTCTCTTCGGCGTCGAGGGTGAAGCGCTCCGGTTCCAGGATTGTCTCGGCAAAACCGCGTGAGGTCTTCAACATCGGTCCGCCCCAGCCGAGTGAGACAATCGTGACGAAAGCCACCACGCCGGTGACCAGCACCAACTCTATCACTCGCATCACGTGCTTTCGGTTTTGGCTAAAAATTAGATCGACCGTCAGCAGGCCAAACAGGGGGAGGTAAATGGCATTGGCGAAAAAATGAGACAGGGCAAAAATCAGGGTCCCTACCTGTAACATGACCACATAGCGCCATCGGATCCGATAGCGCAATCGCCACACGGCGTAACAGGTCAGCAAAATCCCCAACAGCAGCAGGGAATAGGGTCTCGCTTCCCGGCTGTAATAAAGATGAAGCGGCGACAGCGCCATCAGCGCCATCAACAACCAGCCGCCCCATGCGCCAAACCATATCCGCCCCAATTGGTAGGCCACCGGCAGCGCCAGTATGCCGTAGAACAGCGCCGGCAGCCGCACCCAAAAATCCTGCCGTCCGCCCAGAACCCAAAAATGGAGGAGTATATAATCTAACGGCAGCGCCGTATGGCGCGGCAGCAGCGGCAGGATAGCATTTAACGGCTGCTGAGTGATATCTAATTCCAGCAGCTCATCATACCATAAGCTCTCTTTGTCCAGCACATATAGCCGTAGAGCAAACCCGATCAACAATGTCGAATAGAGGAAGAATGAAGAATGAAGAATGAAGAATGAAGAAAATTTTGAAGAGCTGATATTAAGTTTCGTTTGATCGTTCCTTCTGGAGATTTGTTCGTGCATTTTTCACTATAGTTGTTAAAACAGCCACTATTTCGTCAGCTTCGGAAATAAGAGGGGTTAATCGTTCGGAGGAAACCAGGTTGCATTCGACTAATAATCGGAGCCAGTATAAGGTTTCTCTAGCTTCTTTAAGGGCAACGCTGCATTTGGCGATAAAATCGGGTTTGCTTTGACCGGCATTCGCTTCTTCCAGATTAGCCCCGATGGATGTCCCCGAACGCAAAATCTGCCCGGCCAACACCCGCTCTGTCCCACCCAGCTCATACAGATACTGATGCAACTTCACCACCCGCTTAGCAAACTCAAACGTCCGCTCTTGAATATCCCTCGGCTTCTCTTCCATCATAATTCCCTCACTATTGTCTCATTTCCCCTTTCCCTATCTTCCCACCTTCATCATTCTCATTTCTACATTCTTCATTCTAAATTCTAAATTCTTCCGCCCATACCTGCGTACTCAACACCCCCATCAGCAGCGCCCCCAATTGGGGTTGACCGGTCTGGTGAGCCTGACGCAGTGCGTTCACCGTGGCCGCTTCAAACAACCCGACGCGCTTCAGGGCTTGAGGAGCCAGCGCCTCTTCCGCCCAATCGGGCAAGCGTTCGGCCCGCAGCCAGTGAGCATACGGCGCGGCTAATCCCTTTTTGCGCCGAGTGCGCGTTGGCTCCGGTAAAATGCCTTGGGCAGCCTGACGCAGCAAATATTTTTCGACTCGGCCTTTGAGCTTATAGTCAGGCGGCAGCGCCGCACAAAACTCCCATAGCGGGTGATCTAAAAACGGTACCCGAGCCTCAATAGAGTGAGCCATGCTCATTTTATCGACCTCGAAATTAATGAAATCGACCATCCGAGTGCGGCTCTCCAACCACAAGGTCTGATGCAGTGGCGCGGTTGATTTGAGTTCCACCAGCTTGTCCGCCCAATCTCTCAAAAGCGGATTCGAGCCGTTTAGTCCGGTCGGTTTTAACAGCAGCCCGGCTCGAAACTCACCACCATTCACCTCCAGCCAATCCTGATAACGCCGGCCGATATCGCCGCTGCCCCGTTCGAGCACGCGCCGGGCGGCCGCCGACATTGGCAGTGGGGCGGCGGCCAGAGTGCGACGCACCACCGCCGGCAGCCCCAGCAGCGAGCGCACCCGCGCGTCGCCCCGGTGCCAATGGTAGCCCCCCAGTAGTTCGTCGGAACCTTCGCCGGTTAAGACCACGGTCAAACCCGCCTCCCGGCAAGCCCGGTACAGCTTGTAGATCGGCACGGCGGTGGCCGAACACTGCGGCTCTTCCAGATGACGCATCACTGCCGGATAGTCATCGAAATCGTAGGCTGAAAAAGTGGTATCGTGATGATCGGTGCGCAAATATCGAGCCAAATCGTGAGCCAACGCCGACTCATCGTATTCGGGCTGCTCGAAGCCGATGGATACGGTTTTGAGGAGGTGTTCCACCGCGCTGCCGACGGTAGAGAGCCTTTGCTGCACCAGCGCCGTCAAAACCCCGGAGTCGAGGCCGCCCGACAGCAGCGTCCCCAACGGCACCTCGCTCATCAACCGGATTTGGACCGCCTCTTGCAGCAGGGCTAGAAACTGTTCGGTGGCTTCTGCTTCAGACAAGCGTGGGGCCGGTTCGTAGTCGAGTTGCCAGTACGGTTCGAGTTGATAGCCGCCTGCATGGGCGATCAGATAGTGGGCCGAGGGGAGTTTGTAGATACCTTCAAACATGGTGGCCGGGCCGGGGACAAAGCCCAGGGTGAGCATCGCTTCGAGCGCGGTCAGGTTCACCCGGCGCGGAAAATGGGGCTGGGCCAAAATGGCTTTGATCTCCGAGGCAAAAATGAGCCGCCGGTTATGCTCGGCATAGTAGAGCGGTTTGATGCCAAAACGGTCGCGGCCGATGAATAACTGCTGCCGGTGCTCATCCCACAGGGCAAACGCGCCCATCCCGCGCAGTCGCTGCAAAACACCGGACGGACCCCAAGCCTCGTAACCGTGCAGGATAACCTCGCCGTCGCTGTGGGTTGTGGGCCGGTGACCGAGCCGCTCCAGTTCGGTCCGCAGGAGAACGTGGTTGTAGGTTTCGCCGTTGTAGACCATGTGCAGGCGGCCATCTTCATTGACCAGCGGTTGGCGACCACCGGCCACATCGATGATACTCAGCCGGCGGATACCCAATCCGCAGTCACCCTGCGGCGATAAATAGACCGCCCCCTGGTTCGGCCCGCGATGGATGAGCGTATTGATTTGCGCTTCGACATCGGCCCGTTCGATGGGAGCGCCATCTAAGGCGTAGATACCGGCAATACCGCACATCGTATCACCTAACCTTCGTGCTTCGGCGGATAAGCATACATGACCACAAATCCCTGATAATCCGCCGGGTTTTCATAGTAAGGCTCGCCGTCTAAGGTTAGCCAGGCGTGGCCGCCGACTCCGCCGCCTTCGTGCGCCCCTTTCAACCGAGCGCCGAAGATAACCTGCACCGGCACGCCCGCTTCTCGCAAAAAATAGTAGCGTAGCAGCGACCGCCGCAGGCAGATCCCCAGCGGCGAGCGGAAATGCCAGGCTGCCACCGCATCGGCCAATTGGCGAATGGCTGTTTCAGACACACCGGCCCCCGACTGGGGCGACGGCGTCAGCTTGGCCATCATTGCCGGGAGCGGTTGATCGAACTGCTGCGGGAGTTCCCGGCTAAACGTCGTCATACGCCGCAGCAGTATTCGGCGCGGCGTATCGAGCCAAGCTCGACCGAGGATTGTCGTAAACTCGAGTCCTCGCCGCAGCCGTCTAAATAACAATTAAGCCTTCCGCCTGAAACTGGGCCGCTAACTCTAACAGGTCGGCTTCCACTTCAGCGATATCAACCTCTTCATAATCCGCGGCAATGATACGGGCGCAGTCGGTAATTGTGCGCTGGCCATCAATTAACTGCCAAAAGCGCGCTCCGGTATCATTCAGTTCGTAATAGCTGCCGCTGTTCAAATTAATGACCAGGGCCTCTTCACCCACCATCTCGTGGGTGGCTTGGGAACTATGTCTGGGTGTATCCGTTGCTTGCATTAGTGCCTCCTCCAAACTCGACGCTCGGCGGTCAACCGCCAACGGTCGTTGAAATATACCATTCTTTAAGCCGGGGTAAAAATTTGCCCCGGCTTTTTTATTTCGATATACTTGACCAGACTTCTGATAGACTGAGTAATCCCATGTACCATGCCCAACCAACCTCACCGCCGATTGTGGTCAATCTCCACGGATTAACCATCGCCTTTCAAGCCCCCGATCAATCGCTCAAAGATCGCTTTGAACACGTGTATGGGCATCTGCCGCGCGAAACCGGCGGCAGTCCGGCGATTACCATTGACTGGCACATCCATCGACAGCCGGCCGCACCGCCGCCGCCGCCGGGTATGCCCGCTCTCTCTGAAAATCCCCTGGTCAGCTACTACGGCAGCGGCGATCTAGTCGCGGTGCGATTGCCCAAATATGGCCTGGTGACGGTTGATCTGGCGAACAGCCGCTTGATTGGAGCGGTGACGCGCCTCTGTCTGGAGGCATACGGCGTCTTCGAGGACGTGCTCATGATGACGCTGGCCCCGCTGTATCGACGGCGCGGCTGGTTTCCGCTGCACGCCTTCGCCGCGCTCGCGCCCAACGGCCGGGTCGCGCTCATCACCGGCGATATGGGCAGCGGCAAGACGACCACCGGGCTGGCCCTATTAAGCGCCGGCTGGAAGCTGCTCAGCAACGACTCGCCGCTGCTGCGACTGACCAACGACCAGGTTGAGGTGTTAGCCTACCCCGGCCAACTGAGCGCCTTTGACGACTCGCTGGCCCGCTTCGACGCCCTAAAACGCTTCATTCCCACCGATCCCGTACCGGAGACGCTTGATCTGCTGGCCCCGTCCGGCCGGCAAAAGCGCGTATTCCGGGCTGAAGAAGCCTTCGCCGAGCCGTGGGCCTCGACCGGCCCGGCCGGCGGCGTGTTCTTCCCGCAAGTGGTCCGCGGCTTGGAGCAAAGCGAACTCGTGCCCGTCCCATCGACCAAAGCCGCCTTGGAACTCGTGCCGCAAGCCATCGAAGGTTGGGACAAAGCTACCGTCCCGCAAAGCCTGCATCTGGTCAGAACGCTGGTCGAACAAGCGCCGTGCTACATCTTGCGATTGTCGCCGCAGGTGGAGCAGTTGCCGGAGGTGATTAGTCAAGGGCTGACTGAATAACCGTTATTATGTAGTGCGTAAAGTGGCAAAGTCAGAACCAAAGACCAGGACGCAGCTTTTCGCTGATAAAAAATAAAAGAATCTGCGAAAATCTGTGTTAATCTGCGTCCAAGAATTTTTACGGACAATGCAAATAGTCCTAACAATGTAGTAACCTGAGTTCGATAATTAAAGTCGAGCATGTCATTTCGTAGCCGGAGGCGGAGAAATCCCTCAGATGTTCCCATAAATGAAGCCTTCGCCGGGAAAAAGGGGCGTTGCCGCTTTAAATTTTCCCAGCCAATCCCCTTTTCCTTGTATTGTCATAGGGATTTCTCCGCTGACGCTCCGAAATGACATGAAATACATCTATTTCCGAACACAGGTTAGTGTGTAGTTCGTAGTGATTTACGAACTACGCACTACGCAATAGTTTAGATATAGCGTTACAATTTCACAGCATTTTACCTATGCCCAACTACACCACCGTCACCCAAAAATACGCCCAACCGGACGTGGTTAACTTTTGGAAAGCCCTGAGCCGAACCGGGTTGCAGCAATGTGAGCGCGAGATGGTAGCTCGCTATTTTCCCCGACAGGGCCGCCTGCTCGATATCGGCTGCGGTACGGGCCGGGCCATGCTAGCCTTTAAACCAGGTCGGCTACGAGGTCACCGGCATCGACATCAGCCAGGCCATGCTCGCCGGCGGGCGCAGCCTGTCACACGAGGCTCAATTGGCCGGAGCCAATCTGCTCAACCTGCCCTTCGTCGATGCCTCCTTTGATGGCGTCTTCATGTTCTTCGGAGCACTCCAGCACATTCCCGGCCGCGACCATCGCCGCCGGGCGCTGGCCGAGATGGCTCGCGTCACTCGCCCGCACGGACGGCTGATCCTGGGGTTGGACAACGTCGCGCCGGGGCTGGCTTGCTATCGGTACTGGTTGGCCCAAAAGTTGCGACCGCCCGCCGCAAAGCCAACCTCCACCCATCATCACACCGCCCCCCTTGACCACCGACGCCGACTCAACCTTGTGGGATCGGCAGACGCGGCGGATGCACCCGCTTGTCTGGCACGCCCGCGGCCTGGCGCGAACGCTGCGCTGGCGCACCTGGCCCGGCCTGCGGGATGACCTGCGCCGTCTCAGCCCCTAAACGCCTCTGCTGAGCCGGGCGACGTGTGGGTCGCCCAATTTGCCATTCCGACCACCCCGGCCGGATTTATTACCACCTCTACCAGGTCGATGAGTTAATCGCCGACGCCGCCGCAGGCTGGCGGCTTCTCGGCCACCACAGCGGCAGCGAACTGAACGAGCAGCAACGCTATCCCGCCGCTATCCGCGGGCAGGATAAGCAGTTGTTCTTTGCGTTTGAGCGGGAGTAGCGGGTAGCCGGTAGCTGTCAGCAGTTAGCTGTCAGCGATTAGCTTGTCTCTTGTTCGACCTGCCCTTCCTGAAACGGTTCTCAATGCCTTGTGATCGAGGCATGTCGCGCCGTGCAAGTGGCGATCAACATCGTGATCGGCACATGCTGTGCAGCGCAAAGCGGTGATCATCATCATTGATTGCACAGTTGTTCAGCGCAAGCGGATGATCATGACATCGTGATCATCATGTTGTTTGGCGATCAACATCGTGAAGGGCATGTTGTCCAGCGCAGTGGCGATCAACATCGTGATCGAGGGCATGTTGTCCAGCGCAAGTGGCGATCAACATCGTGATCGAGGCATGTTGTGCAGCGCAAGCGGCGATCAACATCGTGATCGGGCATGTTGTGCAGCGCAAGTGGCGATCATCATCGATGATCGAGGCATGTTGTGCCAGCGCAAGAGGCGATCAACATCGTGATCGAGGCATGTCGTGCCGCGCAAGAGGCGATCAACATCGTGATCAGGGGCATGTCGCGCCGTGCAAGAGGCGATCATCATCGTGATCGGGCCATGTCGCGCCGTGCAAGTGGCGATCGTGATCGGGGCATGTCGCGCCGTGCAAGTGGTGATTCGCCATTGTGATTGAGGCATGTTGTGCAGCGCAAGGGTATTTTACGGCGTCAAAAGTCCTTGCAGAATCAGCAAGCGGTCATGACGATGTTAATCGGGGCATGTAAAATTCTGCAAGCGGTCATGACGATGTTGATCGGATGCATGTAAAATTCTGCAAGAGGTGATCACGATGTTGATCGGGCCATAAAATCCGGCAAGCGGTGATCACGATGTTGATCGAGGCGATATCGCGCGGTGATCAATCTCTTTGCAAATTCAATAGATCACAATTTTACATGAAGGTGGGTAAATAGAACGCAGGTTGTACAGATCACACGGATAAACACGGATTTTTTGAAGTTAAATTTAGCCTCATAGGTAAAAAAATCCGTCTAATCCATATCATCCGCGTTCTATCGTTTCTCATCAGATCTTGAAATCGTGATCTACTGAAATTATAAATCTCCAGTGTAAGTGGATGACCAGCCAAACAAAGCTCGTAATTTTTGGCTCGGGTTGAACTTGAATACCCAAGAGGCTCGCTCTTCCCTCACATAAAAACTACCAAATCCAGGCAAGGTGACACTTTCACCCGCTTTGAAAGCGTCATATAATGTTTCCAAAGTAGCATCAAGATATGCCTCGGCAAATTTTTCATCTGTGGCTATCCGTTTGGCAATTCGGCTAACTACTTCTTTCTTTTGGATTCTAGAACTCTATGTTTGTTCTCCAAATTACCTGCTGAAGCATCAATATAACTCAAAGAATTGGTCGGTGCCTAATTTGGGAATCAGGTCGCGGACCAATTCATCCACCAACCCCATCACGTGGATATCAATCCAATCGTCAATACTGCCCAGATAACACATTCGCTGGACGCCAAATGTTCGCTACTTTTCCTAAATAGGGTCGCCTTACTATGTCTCAGCCTTCGCCTTAGCCTGTCGGCGAGCTTATCTTTTCTCCTCCAGCTATCATCCCAGCGGCGGCATGTGCGCCTCGATTTTGCTCTTGTGGGTGTTGGCGTTGTACTGAACCAGCTTATGCCCGTAGCGATCCCGCAGGCTGCGCAGCGGGCCGACATTCTCGACCAGGTTAGCGCTGGCTTGCTTGACTTTGCCTTCCACATAATAATCGAACTTCTGGTTGAGCCAGCGCCAGCGGAGCAGCGAGTAATAGGGGCTTAACAGCCAATGGCCCCGGCTGCGGCCGACATACAGAATATCGCTGATGTCGCTCATATGGCGTTGGCTTCGGCTTCGCTGATCCAGGGGTGTTGCCGCGATTGAGGTCGAACTCGGCCCAGCCGTCTTGGTTGGGCGGGGAACGTAGCCGCGCGCCAGGGCGTCGGGCCACAGGGGGTGCCGGGGTAGGGCATATAAATGCAGATGGAGCAGCGGGCGTTGGGGTTGATCTGGCACAGGCGGTCGATCAGGTCGATGGTGATCTGCCGCTCCGTTTTGTCTTCGGCGGGCAGGCCGAAGATGAAGCTGAGGTTGGCCTCGATGTGCGGGGCGTATTTGGCCAGGTTGGCGATACCCCACTCGATTTGCCAATCCTTTTGGTCCTTGGTGATCGAGTCGAGTACTTTTGGCTGCCGCTCTCAGCGCCGATGTTGACCCACTGGCAGCCGGTCTGGTTCATCCACTGCACAAATTCGGGGGGTCAGCAGTTTGACGCGGACCTGGCCGCTCCAGGGCATCCGACTTCTTCGACCAGCCGCTTCATCGGGCGAGGCCGGCCAAAGAGATAGTCGTCGGCGTAATCGACGGCGTTGACGCCGTGGTTGGTGCGCAGCCAGTCGATCTGGTTGATGATGAATTCGTTGCTGTGCTGCCGCCAGGTGCGTTTCATCACCACCTCGTTGTAGCAGAAGGCGCAGCGGAAAGGGCAGCCTCGACTGATGTAGACCGGCAGGGCGCGATCATACGGGCCGGATTGCAGCAGATAGGGTTCGAGCGTCGGCAGTAAATCCCAGCGGGGGAGAAGTCATCCAGTTTTTGAATGAAGGGCCGCTCCGGGTTGATCACGGCTTGACCCTGCTCATTTTTCCAGGCCAGGCCCAGCACCTTACCCCAATTTTGGCCGTTCTGAAGTTCGCGGGTAAATGCTTGGGCCGTCACTTCGCCTTCGTTGACGATGACAAAATCGATGTAATCTTCCTTTAGCGCTTCCTCCGGCATGATGGTGGCGCGGACGCCGCCCCACACGGTCGGGATACCCATCGCGTGGACGCGCCGGGTGGCCTCGATGGCGTAGGCCAACTGCGGGCCGGTGATGGTGCTGATGCCCACCCACAACGGGCGGACCTCCTCGACCCGTTGCACGAAGCGATCGACCCCTCGCCGTTTTCATGCCATAATTCAACCGATAAGCCCTGCTGAATTAAAGCATCGGCGACGTACATATGATGCCAAAGGGGGGGTACATATCCCGTTCGCTGCGGAAATTCACCAGAATTATGTCAGGCATGTTGGCTCCTCCATTCGAGTTTATTGAGTTTATTGAGTTGGTAGAGTTTTGCTAACTCAGTTAGTTAGCGTCTAGTTAGCTAGTTAAGGAGTCAGGGATAGTGGTTGGTTGGTGGCTTACTGTGGTGGGATGGTTTATTTTGGATCAAAACGGTTTCTTGAGCGCGAGGAATTTGAACTTCCTCGTGATATGAGCGTTCGGTGTTGACCGTCCAGATATCGTGCTGTTCGCCAAGAATGTTTTTGACGGCCAGCATGGCGGTGAGCATCGAGTGATCTTGGTTATTGTACATGTGCAGCCCGTTGCGACCGGCGGTTTGCAGATTGGGAATGCTGTCGAGATAACTTTTAATTTGCTCCAGGTACTCCTTGTACTCGCCGGTGTAAACCGGATAGGCTTTCGGCTGGCGGAAAACGACCCGTCGATGACGTCCGCCTCATTCAGCAGGCCAATCTGCGCCACCTCACGCCGGCCCTGTTCGATCAGATCGGCATCGGCCATCTGCCACAATCGATCCCCCTCCGTGCAAAAAATATTCTAAGCCCAGACAGGTGGTGTGGCCGTTGGGAACCATGTGCGGGCTCCAAGTTTTTGAAATTCTGGATGCGCCCCACCTCAACCTCCGGGCTGTGGATGTAGATCCAGTTGTCGGGGAATAGGTCGGGCCGGCGCACAATGAGCGCCACGGTTAGAAAATCGCGATAAGCCAGCCGCCCGGCGACATCGAGCAGCTGAGCCGGCGGCGCCGGGTTGATCCGCTTGATCAACTGGTTGAGCGGCATGCTGTTGATGACATGGGCCGCCTCGATTTCCAAAGACTGGCCGCGTGGACCAACCGCCGTGATGGTCGCAATCCGGCGGCTGTTGCAGTTCAAGCGCACCACCTCGTGCTCAGTCAACACCCGATTACCCTGCGCCTCGACCAAGGCTTGCACTTTCTCCCACAGCATGCCCGGCCCCTGGCGCGGGTAGTGAAACTCCTCGATCAACGTTTTGACGCTCTGGTTGCGCGGTCGCAGCAGGGCGTTGCGAATGGCGACCGGCAAGGATAAGCCCTTGATGCGCTGCGCCGCCCACTCCGCTTTGATCTCATGGCGGGGAATGCCCCACACTTTCTCGGTGTAGGTTTTGAAAAACACCTGATAGAGCCGCCGCCCAAAGCGATTGGAAACCCACTCCTCGAAACTCTCTTCGCTGGGATAGGGAAAGATCTGCGAGTGAAGATAGCTTAAGATCACCCTGGTACTCTCCACCAGCCCCAAATTAAAGAGCGCATCGAAGGGCCGAATGGGGTAATGAAAGAATTTGCGATTGTAGTAGATTCGCGACAGACGTGGCCGGCGTAGAAAATCATCGCCCATCACCTCGTGCCAAAACGCATTGACGGCGTCGATTTTGGTGTAGAAGCGGTGGCCGCCGATATCGACGTGGTAGCCTTTGTAGCGTTCGGTGCGGGATATGCCGCCCACCAGAGCCGCCTTTTCCAAGACAATCACGCTTAAGCCCGCTTTAGTCAGTTGGTAAGCCGCCGTCAAGCCGGCCGGGCCGGCCCCAATGATGGCCACATCTGTTTTTAAGTGCTGCGTTTGCGCTGACTCCTTCTTCTCCACTCAAGGTCCTTTGGTTGGGAATTTTAACAACTCAAGTTGCTACGCCAGACCTGACAGGTTTTATACGGCATTTTCCGACGTCAAAAGAGGTCCGGTTGCTGCTAGAGTTACGCCACACAAAACCTTTGGAAACCTGTCAGGTCTTAAACCTATGACCTTGCGCAGCAACTCTGGGTAAAATAACTACACCGGCAGTTTGGTCCGCAGGTTTTTGAACATATTTGAAACGGCCATCTTCATTCGGACGCCGTACTGCTTCTCGTCAAGACCCAAAATCTCAAGTTCTCGCAGGGTCATTTTGGCGCGAACGTCGGGCGATAAATGCTGGCGGCGGTCGCCCGGTCGCGGGATATCGACTCGCAGGTAGTGGGCTAAGATGGCTCGACGCGGTTTATCGGTGCGATTGAGACCGCCGGCATGCCAGCAGTGGCCGTTGAACACGCCCACATCGCCGGCCTGGCCGACCATACAAGTTTCATCGGGATGGAAGGCGTAGGTATCTTTCAAAACATCTCGCGGCACTTTATGGGTCAGATGCGTGCCGGGAATAATGCGGGTCGCGCCGTTATCAACCGTAAACGGGTCGAGCATCCAGACGGCGGTGCAGCTATAGAAGCCCGATTCGTCCGGAACGCCGGAGTTGTCGGTATCGCTGTGGAAGGGCTGAAGCGCGCTGCCCACCTGCGGCGGAACCTCGCGGGCATTGAGCATACTCAAGCGCAGGTCAGGCCCCATCACGTGTTCAACCGCGGCCACCACTAACGGATGGGCAAAAATCGTGCGGAAGATATCGCCCTTGTTGGCCAAGTTGGCCAGCCGGCGCACGCCCGGTTCGATATAATTCTCCTGGCCCGCCTCGTCTCCTTCGGCCGCCCACAACGCTTCGAGCCGGGCCAACACCTGCTCGACCTCCGAGGGTGAAAGGACACCGGGAAAAATAACGTAGCCCTGCTCATCCAGTTGTTGTGTTTGCTCGGTAGTTAGTGTTGTCACTTGTCCGCTCCCTTGAAAATAGCCCTCATTTCAACCCCTCTCCCTGAGGGAGAGGGAGTCGCGCCAGCGACGGGGTGAGGGTAAAACACGATTTTCATTTCCGGTGTCGTCTCAGGTGAGACTGTCAGACTCCTCTGAAAATAGACTTGTAGGACAAACTTAAGTTTGTCCTACGGTAATTTTCATTGTCGTTGTCGTCTCATTTGAAACTGTCGTACTGCTATAAAATAATGGCTCGTAGTGATCGCTTTAGCGATGACATAGCCCTAAAGAGCTTACGAACTAAAAACCCAAACTGGCCAGCAGCCACAATATTACGCCGCCCACGACGCCGGTGCTTAGATACAGCAGCCACGCCGGTCGATAGATTGAGCGCAAAAAGTAATACAGGACGGCAAAATTCGCTACCACCGACAGCGATAAACCGATGGCCGCACCGGTGGCGCTGTAGCGTGGCACCAACCACAATGACGCTACGATAAAGACGAACAAGGCGGCCAGAGACGACCAAAATCGTAACTTACCCTGGCCGGCTACGGTGGCGACAATATTCGCTCCCCACAGCAGGGCCGATAAGGGAATGCCCACGCTGATCCATTTGAGCGGAGCCGCGGCTTCGGCATAATCGGGACCGAATACGAATTGGACACCCCAGTCGGCCGTTAGCCAAACCCCCACTACCCCGACCCAGCCGACCAGCCAACTATAACGGACAAAGTTGCTGACCCACTGCTGGAGTTGGTCAAGCTGGCCTTGCGTGTAAAAACTACTGAGCGTCGGCACAAAACTAAAGGCCACCTGGGTTAGCAGCAGATAGGGCATCAAGAACAGACCGATGGCCAGATTCAGAAAACCGGCTTGAGCTGTCTCGCGGGTCATGGTCTCGACCAGCACCGGGCCGGATCGATACAGCAGGGCCGATACCAAGTTGGCGATAAAAAAGCCAAAGCCAAAGGTGATGTAGGGCCACAAGTACGCCCAAACCAGCCGCAGTTCGGCGGTCTGCCAGTAACCCCGCGTCCACCACAACCCCAGACCACAAAACACCAGTTCCATGCCGGTCCAGGCCAGGACGGTACCGGTCATTCCCAGCCACGGGTATAAGGCCACCAGCAACAACAGCAGCACCCACTGCCGCCAGGACTGCTCGACCATCCACTGGCCGATTTGGTTAACGCCTAACATATATTGGAAAGGAACCCAGGCCACGATATGAGCGACAACCCCAACGCCGATCAGCAGCGCCCAACTCAACCTCATCCAGGGCGCCAGCCACATCGCCGCCATCACCGTCAGTAACGCGCAAACCAGCCCAACAACGACCTTGAAGACCAAGGTCCGCATATAAAGCTGCTCTTTTTCACCGGACGGCAGCGTGGGGACAAAACGGCTCATCACTTCCAGCGTACCAAAATCGCCCAGAATCTGCCCCAGATAAGCCAGCGATATAATGAAGGCGAACTGGCCATGGTCCTCTGCCCCCAGCAGCCGGGGAATAGTGGCCACCGCCACCAATTGCCCTACTATTTGCGCCGACTTGTGCAGCGAAATAACCGAAACGTTACGCAGCGGGCCGGATTGAAGTTTTTTAGCTAAGACGCTCAAGATGAAATCCTGGTATTGGTGATCAAAATTAAATAATTTTTACTCAATCTATCGCGTTAGCTTATTTAAAACCACGGACAGACCCCAAACCAGTCCGGCCAGAGCCGCGCCAACTGTCCAAGCTTTGGCTCGGCCCTCGACGGTGTTGACCAGGGGCCGCTGGCTGTTGCGAAAACCGGCCAGCGTCGCGACTTCGCCCACCGCAGCGGCCGTAACAGCGGCTGCGGCCAGTTCGTCCTGACCGTTGCGCTTAAGGACAGATGCAGTCACCACCCCCAAGGGGGCCAGCAGTGACCATTTACGCAGCGGTTGGGGCGATAAGGCCATTTTGCTGTCGCCTAAAATTCGTTGAAACGCCGACAGGTGATGGGTATGGGCGTGACGGTGCTCTCGATCAAGTCCGATCAGCGGATCGCGGGTGAAGCCACTGCTGAGCTGTTTGGCCGCGGCCAGCCCCACCCCGACCAGTGGCAGCCACCACAAGCCCCGTCGTTGGCCGGCCAGGACCGTCGCCGCGGACAAGCCGACCGGCACCAGCCAGTCGAGATTGTAGCCTCGATATTCTTCGACGCCCATGACATAGTCGGCTTCGGTCGTCGTCGCACTCAAGGCGGTCGCTCCGGCTGCGCCAATGAGCACGGCCTGAGCCAACGCCGCCGTCGGATGCGCGCCGTTGATCGCCGCGATAGCGGCCGGATAGGCCACCGTGGCGGCCAGCGCCGTTCCTTTGGGGCCGTAAGCGGTAGACCAGATGCGATCATGGCTATGCCCGTGATGATGATCATGGCCGTGATCATGATCGTGATGGTCATGGTCATGATGATGCTCGTGCTCGTGATCATGGGCATCATCATCGTAGGAATGATGGTGATGCTCATGATCGTGATCGTGGTCATGAGGGTGATCGTGATGATGGTCGTGCTCATGATCGTCGTGATGGTGGTGATGATGCTCATGGTCATGATCGTGGTCATGATGATGACTATGGTGATGGTCGTGGTCGTGAGGGTGATCATGAGCGTGGCCGTTAGCCGGTGGATCGCCCGACTGCTCCCACAAGGGCAGCCCAGTCAAGCCGGCGGCGGCCATACCAACCCCCAACAGTTTCAGCGAATTGGGAATAGGCAAGAGATCGGCGGCCAGGCCGGCGGCGCCGGCGGCGCTCAGACCGGCGCCGGCTAAGGCGGCGATGTCGCGCTCCGGCCGGTAGACAGTCAAATCCAACGCTCCGACCGACCCGGTGATGAACCCGGCTCGCCGCAATGCTTTCGATAAGCTGCGGATATAGGTAATCGACTCCAGGGGATCGGCGGCGTGAATGACGCGAAAGAAGCGCACCGAACAGAGTCGGGTGCCGGCCTCGGTGGCCAGATTGGCCCACCGGTCAGAGATGGTGCCCCAATCTTCCTCCAACAGTTCGGCCGGCTCAAATTCGTGGGCTAACACCACCAGGCCATCGACGGTCAGGTTTTTGGCTACAAACCAGTCGCCGCGCTGGTGACGGCTCAGGTTGAAGTAAGCGTAGGTCAGGCCGTTGCGACGCAGGGCTTCGACCGTGTGCTGAATGTTGAACTCGAAGCCGGGGGTCATATTGCCTTGGACCGCGATCAGTTTGGCTCCCAGCGCTGCGGCCTGGTCGAGGGTGCGATCGATCATTTCGGGCTGGACCCAACTGAAGCCCACCGGTCGGGGGACGGGGGCTAAGCCAACCCGTCCGGCCAGATCGAAATGAGCGGGGTTAAAACCCAGACTAACTTCGGCCACAGCCGGCAGGTCGCCGATGAAGGAGATGAGCGGTTTTTCGGCCGTGGTTAGCTGAGCCTGCAACTGCGGCAGCCGGGCTTGTAGTTCGGTCGCTACCAACTCGGCCAGCTCCGACGTTTGGGCCTGTAAAAAGACCCGGCCTGGATCATTACCTTGGGTGACGCTCAGTTCGCCACGCGCCAGCAGCCGATCGAGAGTCAACTCCGGAATGGAGAGATGGGTCGCTCCGTTCTCTTTATATATGAGTAGTAAAGCCTCGACAGGGCTGCCGCTGCCGTTGGTTCGATCAGCCAGACCGGCGGCGCGGGTCGCCACGGCCTGGACATCGTCCCAATCCAGCATGATGGCGGTAATGACATTATTCTCTTCCCACTGCCAGCGTTTGAGGATCGCTTTGGCTGAAGCCAAGGCTCCGGCCGTCATCAAACTGTAGGAAATTAAGCGATGTAGTTGCAAAATTGTACCTCGATAGTATTTATTCAGCAGACAAGGCGACTGGCAGTTAATCGTCGTTTAGCAAAAGGGCCAGTCACCTGAGTAGTTCCCTCAATGTTACGAATTAATTTTGGTAACGGTTACCTGGTCAACGGCTAACGGCGCTAAACCCAGGTAGTAGACCTCAAAGCTAAGCGCCTGGCGGCGTGGGTTGTCGATGGTTAGGGTGAAATTCTGATAGTGATTGGGTTGGGAAAATGCCTGGGCCGTTAGTAATTGGGTCAGTAACTCGTCCAAGTTGGCCGTGGCGGCAACCTGAAGGCGAGCCACAGGGTCAATCGTATCGACCGGCTGCGGCAGTTTTAGACGGAAGGTGACTTGATAGCGGCCGGCATCGTAGATGTCGAAAGGGCCATAAATGGCTTTCTGAGGCGGATCGACGGCCGGATCGACCAACCAGGCCCGGTGATCCAGGGCGGCTTCATCAACAATGGGCTGACCGACAAAATGTTGAAACGCAGTTACATCATAAGTATAGCTGCCAAGGTAATGCTGCCAACCCAGATACCCAATCGCCGCTACCGGTATCACCAGCGCCGCACTCCAGAAATAGGGCGCCGGCACGGCCGTCGGCCACGCCGGTTCGGAGGGTAAGGTTGATCGCCCTCGCCCGGATCGATACCACAGCCAGACGGCGCTTGCTACTATAAACGCGAGGTAAAAATATGGCAAAACCCAGGCATAGAGCGGGTCAGGTGTAATGCGTACCGCTTTGGCCCGAAGATCGCTCTGACCGGTAGCGGTAGCCTGCAAAACCATCGCTGTCCGCCAGCGATCGGGGTCGGGGTTGACAAACGATTCTTCGACGAGGCCGAAGCTGCCATCAGCCGGCAGATCCGCAGCGGTGATGGTTTTGTAAAAAACCTGGCCACCGCCCAAATGCTTGATCGACAGACGCAGGAGTTCGGTTTCCGGCGGCAGCCCTGGCGCGGCTTGAATGGGCCAGCGGAGCCGGTAATGCCCAAATGATAAGGCATTGAGCGGCGTCGCGGTGATCAGCGGGGTTGATTGGCCGCCGGAGGCAGACCACAGTGATTCACCGTTTTGCTGTATGACCTGATCGGCGGCATCGTTCGCTAAGTTCGGGGCGATGGTTTCATAATCGCCCAAGTTAGGCAGCCAATCGGTCAGCGGCAGGTGGAATAGGTTACTGTAAACGATCGGCAGGGATGACTTGTAGGGCAGTTCAGGCTGGCGCAGAATGACGACGCCATTGATCACGCTAATAGCGTACAGCAAAATCGTTAGACCCACAAACAACTTCGAGCGCCGGTAGGCTCGCCAGGCCAGGGCCAATAGCGGAGCCAGCGCGGGCAGGGCTACGACCAGATAGCGCGGGCCAAGTTCCCAGGCGATCCAGAAGCCACCGGCGGCGGTTGTTAACCCCAAAGATAAGATGAAGGGAACCAGCAGCAGCCAATTACGGCTGCGCCAGAAATCGCGCCCCAACACGGGCAGACTCCAGACAGCCATAATATAAACAGGGGCCCAGATAAACAGGCCGCGCTGCTGATCGACCAGCCAGCCGACGCCTCGGGCCAATCGCGTCCAGAGCAGCGCCCCGGTGGCCGGCACAGAAATATCAACACGAGCCGGTGCGCTGAAGTGGCTGTTCACCCACCACAGTGAGCC
This sequence comes from Anaerolineales bacterium, assembly GCA_020634855.1. Classification (GTDB taxonomy): domain Bacteria; phylum Chloroflexota; class Anaerolineae; order 4572-78; family J111; genus JAGRBY01. The sequence continues at coordinate 377,740 of JACKAU010000005.1, read as the reverse complement.
AATCGACAGGACGGTTAAGCCAACAGCGATTAGTCCCACTTTTAGATTTTTGAACAGGATAATCCGACTGATCGGGATTAGCCGCCCTGACCAGTACGGCCAGCATGCCAGCATGGCCAGCATCAGCGTCAGGGGAACAAAACGCCGGTTGAGCCAAGGCAGCACGATGAGCGATACCACCAAGGCCACCACCCCCAAACCGGTCGGGCGAGTGGCTACAATAAAAAAGAGGCTGATCGTGACCAGCAGCGCGGCGATGAGTTCCGGATAAACCAGATAAGGATAGAGTAGTAACGGTGGGCTAAAAAAAACAAAAAGCGTACCCAAAAGGGCCGCCCCCATATCTTCACTAACTGACCAGGCCAGCTTAAAGGTGATCGCCGCCAGTAAACCGGCTAACATAGCCTGAAAAGCCAACACCCCAAAGCGCCCGCCCAGCGCATAGGCCGGGGCAATCAGCACTGGCAAGCCGAGATAATGATCGAGGATTTCGCCGCCGGTCGAGTCGTATCGAATCTGACGCGTAATATCTTTGCTAAAGTAAAAGGCGAGGTAGTCTAACTGATCGTAATTATTCTTAAGATCAAAATCCCCATCGTGAACTAAGGAATGGGCGGTCAGCAGATAGTGAGGCTCATCGCCGGTGGTGCGCCAGGTTCGGGCCACGTAGGGCAGAAGCACTAAGTAGACGGCCGAAACACACACCCCAACCAACACCAGCCAAACAAAATCTTGGGACTTCGTTTGCAGGCGGCTCGATCCACTAACAACGGATATCCCGCGAATGGCTGGGGCTGACTTGGTCGCTTCAAGTTCCATACCGGTTATAAGTTAATTCCCTCTCGTTCTCGCGCGGGTCAACTAAAGGTGGAGGTGATCGAAGCGGCTCAGCGAAAAAAACAGCCAGCCAGTGCAGCAGTAACCCGCAGCCAAATGAAATACCGTTATAAAAATAGTAAAGCCAATGCAGGGGAATGACTCCCATCATAAACAACAAGCCGCGTTGGTGGTAAAAGAACCGATACAGGTTGAGGTTAAGGAAAAAGAGGAAAAAGGCCAAAATCAGGGCTAGATCTAAGGCCCTAGGGGAGAAAAAGCTGCTTAACAAGGCCAAAATCAGGGCGTAAACCGCAATAACGCTAATACGATTATGGGTTTGGAGATTAAGGTCGCCCACAAAGGCTTTGTCTCGCAGGATTAACCGCGTCCAGGGAATACCTCGATCAAAAATATCCGATTTAATCAGGTCGTTAAATGTCCAGGCTTTAAGGTGTTTGACTTGAACATTTTTAACCAGACGAATTTTGCCGCCGGCCTGTTTAAGTCGATAGCCCAAATCAATATCTTCGATCGATGGCCGAGGGTAGCGTTGAACATCAAACCCGCCCAGTTTCAAAAACCGTTTGCGCTTGATCACGCCGCAGCCAGTCCAAAAAGTGGACGCGTCTTCTTTGCCATTTTGGTGGACGTAATGGTGGAACAGGTTTTTGTATTGAGCGACAAAGCCACGCGCATCCGGTTTATCGTCGTAAGAACCAAAGATAGCATCCAGCACGGGATGTTGCTTTAGAAAGTTGGCCGCAATAGCTAAGGTGTCCACATGGACTTCGCAATCAGCATCGATAAAAAACAGATAGCGTCCTTTAGCAATTTTGGCGCCGATGTTGCGGGCGGCAGCCGGTCCCAGCCGCTTCCCGGTGGCAAACAAGCGCGCCTTATACTGCCGGGTCAGCGTATCTGAGCCGTCGGTTGAACCATCGTCCACTACAATCAACTCCCAATCGGTAAACGTTGATCGTTGGATAGCGCTCAAACAGCGCTCAAAGAAATAACCGCCGTTGTAGACGGGAATGATAATTGAAAAAAAAGGAGCTTGTTTCTTTCCGTTTCTCATGTTTCTAAACTTCAGATTTCAATCGCTGCTTCAATAAGTTCATTGTATCAGTTTTGTGAAAAGTCAAAGCGGTTTGCCAGACCTGCCATTTGGCATTGAAAGAGTCGGCCCAACGAGCCGCTTCTTTTCGATCTAAAATACCGCGCTGGAGACGCTGTTGAAAGGTAACTAGCGGCGGATGCTGGGTACGTTTGAGCAACCCTGAGGCATCCAGAGAGCGAACATACGCCACCAAAGCCGGCGAACAGTCCTGCTCGAGGGCGGCCAATGTTGTCTCCGGAATAGGCGCACTGTAAAGTAATTTGGCCCAATAAAAACCGGCATACACAAATGGTTGAGCCTTGACCTGGCGGGTTCGATGCAATAACTCAGGCCACTTAATCTCGTCACCCCAGACGTTGAGAACTTGACCAATATCGTACAGTTGCAGAAATACGGAGCTTCCCATAATCACGTGAAACGAAGCATGTACCGCCAGGTGAAGAAGCAGATCGACCAATGACAGCCGGAGCGCCGGTTGGTTGTTTAAAGTTATCGGCACGGCCCGATCCCAAACGCCGGGGGTAATATCAACTTTGAGGCCAAACCACGATTCCTCCAGGGAAATGTGCGGTTCTACCATGCGATCGGCATCGGCGCTCAGATAAGGATTGGGGGTGGCTCCTTCATTACCGTCACGCCGATAGGTGCTGAGATGTTTAACCACACCCGGTCCCTGATCAGCATCTTTATGTTTACCGGAATAGCCCAATTCTTCCAAAACCACCTCAGCCTGATCAATATCGTCGGCCTGAAATAAAAGATCGATGTCATTCATCGGGCGTAAGGCCGGCTCGGCATAGACTGTGGGAGCCAGCAGCGCCCCTTTTAGGACCAGTACCGCGATATTTTTTTGGGCACAAGCCGCCAATATTTCGGCCAATTGGTCGGCAATTTCCTGATTTCGTTTAGCATGTGCTTTGCGAAGAACGGCTAGTTTGGCCCTAGCCATAGGCGGCAAGTCGAGGTCGATTTGGGTAAGTTGCCAGTATAGAAGAGGGGCTAATCCTACCGCAATTGCAACGACCGCAATTTTCTCCCATTCCTCATCACTTGGCAAATTCGTTTTATCCAACTGAGGTGCAAGAGAAATACACTTGACAATATGCTCGATTGGAGTCATAAATTTACAAGGGTGTTTTTGCGAATATTCGCAAATAATATTACAATCATCCAATGTAGTCAAACAAGTACTTAATAAAGGCGCGCTGTTTTGAACCGTTTCTTAACGTTTACTGAACGAGCGTAATTTTCATAGCGGTTTCACTGTTTTGCCCACAGATCCGCTTTGAAAATTCAAAACTACTTGAAAAATGTTTCTACTTAGTGAGCACTGAAGGTAACTGATTTCAATTCGGCATGCTTTTTCATTGCAGGCTTGTTATACTTCTTCATCCTCATGTCTCCTTATAATAGTAGATAGCTAAAGTAACCTATCAGCGCGCCTTTCTTAAATACACGTTAGCACAATTTGGACATGCCAATATTGGTAACGATTATAAATGTAAATTTTGATTAGTTGGGAAAAGTAGAATTTTAGCGTAACGATTTTTAACAAACTGCCGGTCAAACGGTCTAAAGAATAAAGCTATTCTCTACGGTATTATTTCAACATAACAGCCATTTTATTATAACTAAAGCGTGTAAAATGGCAATTAAAGACTCTTAAGAAGGAACATGTCAGATTAAAGATGGGTGTGCATGAGTCGCTGGGAAGCATGCTTGCGAAGTGAGGAAATAATGAGGGCCAAGCCAAAAATGCCGGCTTGCAGCAATACAATACTGGCGCCGGAGGCAATATCAATATAGAAGCTAAGATACATCCCGATGAAACCGGTTACAGCGCCAATTAAGGTTGAGAGGATAATCATGCGGTTGAAACTATCGGTTAAGAGCCGGGCGCTGATGGCCGGAATGACCAGGGCCGCTGCTATCAGGGTAACGCCTAAAATTTGCATCGAGGCGATGAGAGCCGACGCCAGGATGAGAGCAAAGAGAGTATCAATCCACTCCGTCTTCACGCCATAAACCTGAGCCACCTCACTATCGAAGGTCACAAACAATAACTGCTTGTAAACGAAGAAGATGGCAACGATAATCAACAGGGCCACACCCGCCACCACCCATAGATCCTGGGTGGTAACCCCCAGAATATTGCCAAAAAGGGCGGCATCAAAGGATTGAGTAAAACGGCGATAGCGGCTGATCAACGCCACCCCGATGGCGAAGCTGGCCGTGGTAATAACCCCAATAGCGGCGTCCGCGTTAATTTTAGTACGGCGCACTGTTTGGTTAATCATCACTGCGGCGGCAAATCCCCACAGACCGGCCCCCAAGTAGAAATTCCAACTCATTACAAAGGCCACCACAGCGCCACCGAATATGGCGTGGGACAATCCGTGACCAATGTAGCTCATCCCGCGCAGCACAATATACACCCCAATTAGACCGCAAATACCGCCCACGATCACCGCCACAATGGTACCGTTGCGAAAAAATTCAAACTCAAACGGATGCAGAAATATATCCATCATTGACTTTCTCAATGGGGTGACCGGGGACAGGGTCCGGCACCACTTCGTGATAAGTATGGCTGTGGGGCCGCTGCTGAACAAACAGCATCCCATCTTGCCGAATGACCATCATATCGCCCCGATAGGTTTCATTCAGAATGTCTTCTACAAATACCTCCTCCGGCCGGCCTTGAGCAATAATTCGCCGGTTAAGGCAAACGATCCAGGGTGCGTGGGCGGCAGCCGCATTAAGGTCGTGTATGGTCATCAACACGGTCATACCTTGTCGGTTCAGATCGGCCAGGAGGTGAAGCACGTTTTCAGCAGTACGCATGTCAACCCCGGCGGTCGGTTCGTCCAGAACTAATAAGTCCGGTTCCGCAATCAGCGCCCGAGCCAAAAAAACGCGCTGCCGCTGACCGCCGGACAGATCGCGAATGTGACGTTGGGCCAGGTGATCAATTTCAAGCTGTTCCAGAATAGTCCGCATCTGACGCTTTTCAGCCATGCTGGGCCACGGCCAAATAGCCGCCCGCCGAATACGCCCCATCAACACGACCTGCTCCACGGTAACGGGAAAATTCCAATCAATGGTTTCCAATTGCGGTACATAGCCGACATGGGGGTTAGGTTGCCCGTTGAGTAGCTGGCCGTGAATGTAAACCTCGCCTTGGTTGGGCTGGAGGCCGCCTAAGACCAGCTTGAGCAGGGTTGTTTTACCCGCACCGCTGGGGCCGACCAAAGCTGCGAACTGGCCAGGATGAAGGTGCAAATCAATATTTTCTAAAGCCGGTTCAGCCCCATATCCAAAGCTAACCTGGCGAAGTTCAATTAGCGGCTGCAATTTTTCCCTCTATTGTTAAAACGAACGGGGTTTAATAACGACTATCGCGCTTGCTCTACCGTCTGGTCAACCCCGGTAACGTTGGACGTATCAAAATCGGCAATCAGGTCAGGGTTACCGCCTAAAGCCTCGGCCATTATCTTTACGTCTTCAACCATCAACCCCAAATAAGAGTGGTTTAAGTCGCCCGGTTGGCCGGGTAGGTCGTCATCACGTAAAGTGTCAATATACCGGACACCGGCTTCTTTGGCAATTTGGTCCAATACCGGCGAAGGAAATACTTCTGAGCCGAAAATGGCCGGCACATCTTGCTGGCGCAACTGGGTAATGAGGTCTGCTACTTCCCGGGCTGAAGGTTCGGAAAAATCTGCCGGCTGAATTGCGCCGATGACCGTCATGCCGTAACGCGGTGAAAAGTAAGCCCAGGAGTCGTGGTAGGTCAGCAATTTACGATCAACTGCGGGGATGCTATCGATAGTGGCCTGAATAGCCTGGTCAAGAGCCTCGATACGAGCTTTGAAGGCATCATAATTCTGGTTAAAATAATCGGCGTTGGCCGGATCGCGTTCGACCAGAGCATCACGGGCAATCTCAGCGTAACGGAGGGCGTACAAAGGGTTAGGCCATAAATGAGGGTTAGGACTACCCGCCTCTTTTGGAAAGGAGAAATCGTATACATATTCATCGGGAGTGATGGTTTGTTCACCCAAGATAATAATCTCGGCCTCGTCATTTTTGTTGGCTTCAGCTAATTCCAAGGTCGGCAGTTCCAAATGTAAGCCATTGATGAAAATTAGGTCGGCTTGAGCCAGCTTAATGGCATCAGACGGCGCCGGTTCAAACGTATGCGAGTTTGTGCCTTCCGGGACGATGCCGGAGAGGTTAATTCTATCACCGCCAACGTTATAGACAATATTTGTAATGGGCGATACGGTGGTGACCACATTTAGTTTATCATTGCCGGCCTCAACTGAAGTATCGGCAGCAGGCGAACCGTCGCTACTGTCAGATTGAGCTGGAGTCGTAGTACCACAAGCCGCCAAAGTAACCAATGACAAAAGGATTGGTATAAAGTTGCGAATCATTAGCTAAACCCCCTCCGTCGTTCAAATATTTGCAAGTGATATCATATACAAAGTGAGAATATTCGCAACTTTAACACTTTGCCAATAGTTGCCACCGGTTTTTCTAGTAGGCAAAGCCTAAGGCTGATTTAGGATTCCGTTCGTGTCACGAGTATTCGCCATTCTTTAAAACACCGATTGGCAGTATTAAACGGATCAAGAAAATACGGCAATGAATCCGTTCAGTCTCGCGCATCTATATTCTCAGATCAGTTGGCAATAATCGGGGTGAAAAATTAAAGACACTAACGGTTCAGGAAGGGTGTCAGTGGGCGATGCTGCCGGATTTGATCACCAGCGAGGGCCAGTTCAAAAAACAGGTGTAATCACCGGAGGTTGATCCACGGCGCTGGGTAACGGCGCTTGACGCTTCTCACGCTGAGCCATCTCCGCCTCATATTCATTCATCAGATCGATGAATTGCTCCGGCGTAGTGCAGGTGACCAGCTTCGCTTTCACGGCGGCGCTGTGTTTCAAGCCGCGTACATATTTGACCACGTGCTTGCGAAACAAAATCAACCCTCGCTCTTCCCCGTAGAAATCGAGCATCAGGTCGAGATGGCGGTAGATCAGGCGAGCTTTCTCGGCTAACGTCACCTGCTCGATATCCTTGCCTTGAAAAATCCAGGGGTTGCCGATAGCGGCCCGGGCAATCATCACTGCGTCGCAGCCGGTGTGCTGCTTCATGCGCTGGATATCGGCCACGCAAGCCACATCGCCGTTGCCGATGACCGGCACCCTGACCGACTGCTTAATCTCCGCAATCGCGTCCCAATTGGCCGACCCATTGTAAGCCTGCAATTTGGTACGCCCATGAACCGCAATCAAAGCCGCGCCGTTATCTTCTAAAATCTTGGCGACTTCCAGATAGTTGAGCGAGGTCTCATCCCAACCCAGCCGGATTTTGCCCGTGACCGGCACTGATAAGGCCTTGGTCAGCCGCTTAAAAATTCGGCCGATTTTGGGTGGATCCTTGAGCAGAGCAGCCCCAGCCCCTTTACCCGATACCTTAGGCACCGAGCAACCCATATTGATGTCTATGATGTCCGGCCCCAGCGGCTCGATTTCGCGGGCGGCTTGTTCGATAATGGCCTCGTCGCTGCCGAAAATCTGAAAGGTCATTGGCCGCTCCGATTCATCGAAGGCGAGCATTTGCCAGGTGCGGTCATTGCCGTGCAAAATGGCGTGGACCGAGACAAATTCGCTGTAGCTCATGGCCGATCCGTACTCGCGGCAAATCAGGCGGTAGGGCTTATCCGAGAAGCCGGCCATCGGCGAGAGGATGACATCGCCATAAACCGGAATATCACGGATCATAAAGGCAGGATTTTGGGGTTGGGTATGATCGCTGTGGTTAATCAAACGAAGCTCCGCCGACAAAATGGACTACTCCGATTTAGGGGGGCGGGGCATGATCGCGCCGTCAAAATCGGTGTCCAGCAAAATTGTGCCTGTCATATCGGCATCGGTCAAATTGGCCAGGCTGAAATCGGCGTAAGACAAATCAGCGCCGGTTAAGTTGGCATGGGCTAAATTGGCCCGGCTAAAATTGGAATGCTGCAAATTAGCCTGGGTCAAATTGGCATGGCGCAGCGTGGCTTCGTACAGAAACGCCTGGGTCAGGTCAGTCTGGGTTAGATTAGACTTGGTCAGATTGGCTTCCCCTAAATTGGTCTCGATGAGGCTCGCTTCGCTAAAATCAGCTCCGATCAGAATCGTCTGGCTCAAAACTGTGCGCCGGAGGTTGGCCTGCCGCAGATTAGCCTCGTTTAGGGTTGATTCGACCAGATTAGCATCTTCTAGGTTGGCTTTTTCCAAATTAGTCTGGCTCAGCGCGGCTTCGATCAGGATGGCCCGACAGAGATCAACCCCACTCAGGTTGGCCCCATCAATGGTTGCCTGACTTAAAATCGCTTCGATAAGCTTAGCCCCGGATAGGTTGGCGTTGGTTAAATCAGTCCTCTCCAAATTTGAGCCGCTCAAATCGGCGCCTGCTAGATCAATCCCCTGCAAATCTTGACCTGATAAATCTAATCCCCGTAGATCACCTTGCTTGCCGCCGGCCTGCCAATTTTTTACTCGCTCAAGGGCTTCCTGTCGGACACTCGGAGTGACCGGGGGTTTACTTTCAAACATCGCTTCTACGGTTTCCGGATCTCGGGCTAATTCTTCTGTCAACTCAAGTAGATTGCTCACCGCCATCGGCTGTGGCGACGAGACTGTATCGATGGCCTCCTGCAGCGACCCCAAATCGAGAGGGATACCCTCAGCCACACCCGGTGTATGCCGACGCAACATCTCCATAGCCAGCGCTTTCATCGCCTCGGCCAAAACAACCGTCGGATCATCCATCCCGTCAACCACCACAGTAGCCCACTGCCGGCCCTCCGCCGGAAATAAATCAACGGTAATTTTTGAAGAAATCATTACTTGCCCCACTTCTTTTCCTGAACCATACTCAGTAGATCAGTATCCCCTTCGATACGGCTGCGCCTACTTAGGATGCAGGGCAGCCTCCCGGTAATGATTTAACCGCCTTCCTCGCCGCCGGTGATACGCCAGACCAGATACATCCGTTGGAAGGCGGTCAAGTTGGAAAAAATTGCCAGCAGCCACAAAACAGGGGTAAGCCAATTGAAAATCAAGCCGACAACTAACAGAAAAACGCGTTCAAACCGGGTAAAAAGACCATCTTTCAATGGCACCCCGATGCCTTCGGCGCGCGCCCGGGCGTAACTGACCATTAACGATCCGACTACCGTCGCATAAATTAAAATTAACTCTAACTGTCCATCTTGGTTGATATAATAAACAAACAGCCCCAGAAAAATAACCGCTTCCGAAAAGCGATCCAGCGTCGAGTCCAGAAAGGCGCCAAAGCGGGATGTTCGGCCCATCATCCGGGCCAAGGTGCCGTCAACCGCATCGAAAATGGCTACGCCTGTGATTAAAATACCGCCTAACAAAAAGTGTCCTTGTGCCAGTACAAAAGCAACGCCGACCATCAAAATAAATCCGACAATGGTGATAACATTGGGCGAAACCCCGGTAGTACTAATAAACCGTGCTAATGGTTCTAAAAAACTCCGGCTGTACTTTCTCGCAATGTCACTGAACATAATTAGCCTGCCTCCGTTGAACATGAGCCTCTGAGTCATTCTCTGCCGCAGCCTCAATAGCTCCTGTCCCTATTTTACTCCAAATAGTGTCATTGTACACTGCCAAAGTTTGATCGACAACGTGATCCCAGGTGAATTGCGCCGCTTTGGTCTGTCCCGACTGCCCCAACCGGCGGCGTAGATCAGGCTGATCGATCAGTCGGCGCAGCGCCACGGCCAGGCGATCCGGCTGACCGGGTGAAACCAGCAGACCTTCCTGGCCGCCGGTAATCAGTGAGCGGTAGCCGACAATATCAGAAGCGACGATGGGCAATCCGGCCGCCATCGCTTCGAGCAGCACAATGCCGAAACTCTCACAGCCCAGCGACGGCGCGCAAAAAATATCGGCTTGGTGGTAAAAATTGGGCAGACGCTCAGGCGCTACATAGCCAACAAACTCCACCCCGGTGAGGCCCCGAGCCTGGGCCATTTGCCGGTACATACGGACAGTACTGGAGGCGACAGGCCCGATCACCTGTAGTTTCAAGTGCGGGTAATGAGCTTGCAAGCGACAAAAGGCTTCGAACAAGATAGCGAAGCCTTTACGCGGGTCTAATCGCCCCACAAATAATAAGGTGATATTCTGAGTAGGGTTGAGTCGAGGCGCAGTTGCTGTCCGGCCAAACCGGCTCAGATCGATGCCATTGGGGATGATCTGGTAATTTCCCGGAAACATACGCCGAGCGAACGCTCGCGCCGGTGGGGAGACGGCGATCAAACTATCTAATTTGGCAAACAGGCCCTTAAAAAGCGGTCGACTCAGTTGATACAACCGGTGCGGCTGCTCATGATAGGCATGGAACGTGCCTATGGTGGCCGTTTGCACTGAAGCCAACATCAAGAACCACCAGGTCAGGCTGGGCGTGAGCGGCTCGTGCAAGTGGATAATATCGAATTTCTCCCGTCGTAATAACTTTTTGACGGTGAAAGAGGTTAAAGGGGAAAAACCAATTCGGGCCAGCGTACCGGCTATCGGAAAACTGACAATCCGACGGGTCATAATTCGGCAATCTAAACAGTCATATCCGGGGTACCCGGAACTGGCCGCAAAAATTTGAACCTCGTGACCTCGCTGCTGCAAGCCGACGGCTAACGCCGCCACATGTTCGGTGACGCCGCCGGGGTAAGGAAAATCGTAAGGGGAAACCAGAGCAATTTTCATAGCGAGGGCTGCGATTGATCGGTCCAAATAGGAACAGTCACCGTCCACTGTTCCGGGGTTTGCGCGATGGCTTTTTCCATTTCGGCCAAAATAAATTTCATCCCGGCTGTTACGCGTTCCTCTTCCGACCCTGACACGGGCGGATGATAGGGCGGCAAAAAATAGGCTTGATAACGTTGGTCTGAATTACGGCGGCTAAAACCAACCACCAACGGCGCCCCTGTTCTTAAAGCCAGCCGGATATGCCCATCGGGCAACTGGGCGGGGTAGCCGAAAAAGTGAACGATTTGTCCCGTCCCGGTGATATCTCGGTCGGCGGCCAGACCGGCCACACCTTGTTTCTTGAGCGTCCGAATCAGATCGATCAGCGGGCCATCGACAGGAATTAATTTCAGGCCGTGGCTGGTGCGCAGCGCGGTGATGTACTCAAACAGTTCCGGCGGTTCGACCCGCTCGACCGGAATGGTGATCGATAGGCCGCGCCGAAGCATGGCGTACAGAACCACTTCGATATTGCCCAAATGGGCCGAGGTCATAACAATGCCTTTGCCCTCCTCCAGGGCCGCTTCCACATGCTCCCAACCGGTAACCGAGACCAGCCGATCAACGGCATCATCATCTAGGTCGGGTAATCGAAACAGATCGAAGTAATTGTAAAAGATCGTGTTGAACGTCAACCGGGTCCGGCGCTCAATCTCGGCGGCCGGCGTCTGTGACCCCATGATCCGGCGCAGATTCGAGCTAATCGTCGCCCGCACCGGTTTATTGACCTGATAGGCTATCCCACCGCACCAGCGGCACAACCTGTAGCCAAACTTTGCTGGAATCTGCGGCACAATGAACCCCGCCAGTCGATACAGGTAGTAGTTGAGACTCACAGCTTTAGCCGGTTAGCTCCTAAAACATCGGTCGAACACGTTTTGTCTGGACAGAGAACTGCCGGCCGAGCTTGGAATCGGCCGTCGCTGTTTGAGCCGACCGGCCTACTGGATGTAAATTTCGCCAATGCCACGATTATTATTCCCTGCCGAGTCAACGGCGTCGGCCCCCACAATAAACGTGCCTCTAATTGGCGGCGCATTAAGCTCTTCTTCGTGCCGACACTCAATTGCGTTACCACAATTGACATCGCCTCCTACCAGAGCGGTTTGGTTTTGGGTAAAGACGCCCCACGTCATTTCGGCTACACCATCAGGATCTCTAACAATGAAGATAACCTTGAAATCATCGCCGGTGTCATGCGTATTCCCATCGGGCAGTTCGACAATGATATCGGGCTTTGAACTGGGCGGCGGCGGCGGCTCGGTGGGTGGGGCCGGTGGCGCGGTTGGCTCCGGCGGTGAGGTGGCGGTGGGCGGTGGAGGGTGGGGCGGCAGGCACAGGTGTATTAGTCGGCGGGACAGGGGTTGGCGTTTCGGTGGGAATGGGCGTTTCAGTCGGCGTATCAGTCGGGGTCGGGGTATCGGTCGGCAGCGGGGTGTCGGTTGGGGTAGGTAAGACGATGTCAATAACGGGTACGGTTGTCTCAAGTGGTGGTACGGTTTGAATGCGCCGGGGCGTCTTGGTCGGGGTCGGGGTGACCTCGGAGGCAATCGACCCACAAGCTAACATAGGGATGATAATAATGAATAGTAGCGTTTGGCCTAATATCCAACGGAGTTTCATACATAAAACCCTTACTTTGACTAAATTGTAGTTATTTAGGCGCTCGGCACTGTGGCTCAACGGTTGAGTGTCAGGCACCCTGATCAACTATATAAACATCTAAAATTTAAGGCGTGAATTATAGCACAAGTCAGGGAGGTTCGTCCAAAGCACAAAACAGCCACAGAAATGGCGTTGTTTTATCCGGCTGTCTATGGTACAATCTCGGCAACATCATCTAGCTCAATCGGCAGCATAGCGATGCCCACACAAGACGCTAACCAACCCAACCGGGATCCATTGGAATCGATTTTTGATCTACTTTTACCCCAACTACTAACAGTCCTAAGTCCACGGTGGAAACACCGTTCCGGCTCTTTAGAACTCGCTGATTGGCAAGTTTTACTTGAAACAGCGGTTCGCGCACCGCAAACCTTACCTACTTATCTGGCCAACCTATATCCTGCCGAAAGTGGTTGGTCGTATTTGCTCCACGACCTTGAGCTTACGCTTGATGCAGCCAAAGCACTGCCCGCGCCGGATGTAACCGACTGGCAGGCGCTAGCAGATATCCAACATCGACTTCTGACCGCGGCCGCCCAATCGTTTTCACCAAAAACCAAAACGCCGCCGGCTCCCAACATTTCATCTCAGCTGCTTAGCCGGTTGAATCAGCACGTCGCTGCCAGTTCTGATCCTGATCAGATGCTTGATGGCATGTTAGCTCTGATCCAACGAGAATTTGGCTACCCTTGCGTGAATCTGTTTCTGCTCAACGCCGGCCGAACCGCATTGACTCTGCAACATCTAGCCTGGGACGACTCCGCTCCCCGCCCCAACGATCCGATTAGTCTATCTGCCACCGCAGGTATTATAGGCCAGGTGATCAGCAGCGGGCAAAGCGTCTTGCTCGATCAGGCGGCCGGGCCGATCGATGAGGCCCTGGGACCCGCCTGGTCGGACATCCAATCTCGGCTGTGCGTGCCGGTGGCTTACAATCAAAATCTCGTGGGAGTTCTGGACATTGAAAGCCGTCAGGCGAGCGCTTTCTCGGAGTACGACCGCACCGTGCTCCAAGCTCTGGCCGATCAACTCGCTCTGGCTATTGAGAAAGTCCGGTTGCAGCGATCTCAACAGCGCTACGCACGAGAAGAAGCCTTCATTATTGATACGGTCAACACGCTCAGCACCGAACGAGACTCAACCGAAGTCATCAAGCTTATGAGCCAAAAGATTGCCCATGCGGTAGAAGCCGGCGCGTGCGTCATCTGCCGCGTCGATGAGAAAGACAAAACCGTGACCGCTATTGCCGAGTACACAATCCCGGAAAACAATAACCCGGCCCGAACCTGGCGGCCAATCAACAGTCCCGTTTCAGCCGATGACGATCCCATCGGGCAGCGGATGTTAAAGGAAGCCCGACCGATTCTAAGCCGGGCTGTCGCCAATGAACGGGCTATCTGGCAAAAACCGTTGGCGGGCCAAGGGCAATGGAACACCGTAATGGCGATCCCGTTTGAGATAAAACCTCTGGTCAAAGGTTTTGTCGAAATTTATGATCAAAACCCGCAACGTCACTTTTCGGCTGATGATGCCAAACTTTGTCGGGTTCTGGCTACGCAAACCGCGATGGCTATCGAGCAAGCGCACCTTTTTGACCAGACCATCCAACGTCTGAGTGAAATGAGCTTGCTGTATACGATGGCTCAGAAAATCTCCAGCAGTCTCGATTTGGAAGATGTGCTCAATATGATCGTCACTTCGCTGCGGCAAGCGATCGGCTGTCGCGCCTGCTGCATTTTTCTACTGGATGAAACGGGGCAGCAGTTAGAGATTAAAGCCGCCGACGGATTGAAACCTCAGTGGCGAGAAGCCGCCAAACTCAAGTTGGGACAGGGCGCGGCCGGTCGAGCCGCAGCCGAAGGCCGTTCGGTTTACCTACCCGATACTCAGCGGGATGCCAGTTACATCTTTTTTGATAAGGATGTGAAATCACTGTTAGTGGTGCCGCTGCAAGCTCAAGGAAAAATTATCGGCACCATCAATGTTGACGATGATCGCACTCACGCTTTTGGGCCAACTCAGGAACGACTGCTGACCATCGCCGCGGCCCAGGCCGGTATCACCATTGAAAATGCCCGCCTCTTCACCCAAATTTCAGAGGAACGACAGCAGATGCAAGCCATTATCCAGCACATGGCCGATGGCTTACTGTTAATCGACAGCCACGGGACGATCATTACCTGTAATCCCCCGCTGGCTATGGTGCTGGGCGTTTCGCCGCTGCAAATCATCGGCAAAAATGTCAACGATCCGCACCTTCACCCCAACCTGATCAGCGTCACCCGGCCGATGACCGAACACGCTCGAACCGGCGTCCTGGCCACAGAAGTATCCATCGACACGCCCCATCCCCGCGCTCTGCAAATTCTCACAACGCCGGTAACCGGCCACCACAAAGAAAGATTCGGCGAGATCAGGTTGATTCACGATGTAACCAAAGAGCGAGAGTTGGATCAACTCAAAGACGACTTTTATTCGACCATTTCGCACGAACTGCGGACACCGCTCTTCTCAATTCAGGGCTTTGCCCAAATCATGCTGGAGGAGGAATCGCTGGACGCACCTACTCGACGTGAATTTTTGAACACTATTCAGCGCCAGGCCCAACAGTTGAGTGAAATGGTCAATAACCTGCTGGATCTCTCTAAGTTTGATGCCGGCAAGATGGAATTGGTCCGGGAACCGGTGGCGCTCTTAAATCTACTCAATCAAACGGTCTCAAAATTGCAAGGGTTTGCCCACCAACAAGGCATTCGCTTGGTGACCGGGTTACCCAAGTATTTACCGCCTATCACCGGCGACTCCGAGCGGCTGGAGCAAGTATTAACGAATCTCATCGGCAATGCCATAAAATTTTCAGAGGCGGGCCAGATGGTGTTGATTACCGCTGCGGAAAACGACGCCGAGGTATTGGTCAAAGTAAAAGATAAGGGAATCGGTATACCAGCCGAGGATCTGGAACACATTTTTTCCCGCTACTACCAGGCCACCAACAAAAGTGAGAGATCGGCTATGGGCAGCGGGCTGGGATTACATATTGCTAAAAAAATAATTGTCGGACACCAGGGTAAAATCTGGGCCGAAAGCGAAGCCGGTCAAGGCAGCACCTTCTGTTTTACGCTGCCTCGCGCCGGGGCGTCGTAACTTTATTTCAAAGGATTATTACCCATGAATATTGAACAACAAATTCAACGTGCTGCCCGTCTGGTTGGCCAGGCCCGCACTATTGTGGCGATGACCGGGGCCGGTATTAGCACTCCATCTGGTATCCCCGATTTTAGAAGCGCGGACTCCGGTTTGTGGGATAACGTCGATCCCCTTAGCGTCGCCTCAATTCATGCCTTTCGACAAAATCCGGAAGGATTCTACAAATGGATTCACCCGCTGGCCCGGCTTCTGGCTGAAGCCGAACCCAACCCTGCCCATTATGCGCTGGCCAATTTGGAAGCACAAGCGAAATTAACCGCGGTCATTACCCAAAACATTGATAATTTACACCGCCACGCCGGCTCACAGACCGTGTACGAACTGCATGGCCATGTTCGAGAAGTAACCTGTACCCGGTGTTATCGGGTGGAAGAAGCAACCGACCTATTCCAACGATTTGTTGAAACCGGCGAAGTCCCTCGCTGCCGATGTGGCGGCGTTTTCAAACCTAACGCCATCCTGTTTGGCGAGCAATTGCCCATGAACGAGTTTGTCTCGGCCCGCCTGGCCGTCGAGGCCGCCGACTTGATGATCATCATCGGCTCCTCGTTGGAAGTGGCTCCGGCCTCGGACCTACCGGAGATTGCGCTTGACAACGGTGTGCCGGTGATCATCATCAACCAACACTCCACCTTTCTGGACTCACGCGCCGATCTGGTTATTCGCGGCAATGTGGCCGAAATTTTGCCGCAAGTGGTGGATTTGATCGCCGCACCGCAAGGGTAGCAGGGAGACTGGAGATGAGGAGATTAGAGATTGGATAACCTATCGCTGGCCTTGTTTTAAACCAGGGAATTTTCCCCTACCTCTTACTCCCTACTTCCTACTCCCTTTAGAACGGCCAGCAACGCCTCAACAGCAGGCCGGTCGGTAGGGTCTCGGCTGGGGTGGACATACTGCAAGATACCTTGGGAATCGATGATGAAGTCACCGCCGAGTTGGTTAGTATCTTCGCCATGAGAATCCTGTAACCGTTTACCTTGTAGCAGTGCTTTAGCATAATATCCCAAATTCTTTAGCCCCCATGATCGCACCACTGACCGCTCTAACCCATACGCTCGATAAGCCTGTCGCTCTTGGTCAAGCAGCAGGGGAAACGGAGCTTGGGTCTGCTCTTGCCAGATCTTGACCCAAAACTCAGCGCCGAAAGAGATGATCACAACTTCGGCATTCAGTGCTTTTATAGCATCGTAACGTGAGCGCAACTGCGCTACATGGTCTCGTCAAGGCAGTCAGCCCAAATGGCGCAGAAAGACCAGCACCACATTCTGCTGTTTCGCGCTCCACATATCGGCCAGCGCCATTTCCTGGCCTTCGACCGTTTTTAGAATCAGACTCGGCGCTTTTTGACCGGGTTTTAGCATCGACTTCACCTCTATAAATAAAAGTATAGAGCGTCAAAGTAAACTTTGACGTTTCCGTTGAATGACAAAGCAAGCTTTGTCGCTCCATGCATACGCCAACTAAAAACCTATGTCGATTGAGAATATTAGCACAGTCTTTTATGTAAAACCAGTTGACCCCGTCTTAAGCGTATGTTAAAATTAAGCCATCAATATTTTTCACCGGGTAGGAAACAAAGGGATGGCAGGAATAAATAATCCCTCTACTTCCTACTCCTTACTCCCTACCTCTTATAAAGGAGACCGCAATGGCCGAAACAAGCGATGGTATCCTCATTTCTGATGGCTTCGATTTTCCGGTTGGCCCGCGTGGGGCCAATGTCGATGTCTTTAAGACTCACAAAATTGACACTGTGTTGGCCGATCCCGCCTACTTTAAGAATCTGGGCGCGTGGCATCCCGGCGAGGATTGGAACGGGCGCGGCGGCGGCGACACCGACTTGGGCGACCCGGTCTACGCTATCTCCAACGGGCGCGTGGCCGAATTTGGCGATTATCCGGTTTGGGGAAATATTGTTTTGCTAGAACACGCCCTGCCCGACGGTACGCGAGTTTGGTCGCAATACGCTCACCTGGACAAAATTCTGGTTAACCAGAAAGGCCAAAACATCCAGCGCGGTACGCAAGTCGGTACCATCGGCAAGGGAGCCAACAATCGCTACGTGGCCCACCTCCATTTTGAAATTCGCAAGAACAAGCTCCCCATCGGCAACTGGTTTCCGATGATGCGCAATCGCGATGAGGTTTTGGCTAATTATTACAACCCCACCGATTTTATTCAGGCCCATCGCCCCGGCAAAATACAAGTACCGGAAGCTATCCCGAATCAAATCATCGTCGGACCGCAGCCGGGTAGCCATCGAGCCGGGAGTTTTCAACAGGGCGGTGGCGGTTGGAACAGCGTCCCCGGCGGCTACGGCAGCGATCTCTTCTGGGTTCCCACCTCGGCCAACAGTGAAACGAACTGGGCTGAATGGCGACCCGCCCTCCCCGCCGCCGGTCAGTGGGAGATTTGGGTTTACTTGCCTCAACAAAACGCCACCACCACCTATGCCCGCTACACCATAACTCATGCCCGCGGCCAAACGGAAATTCCGGTCAACCAGGCCGGTTACAACAACGCCTGGGCCAACCTCGGCGTGTTTCAACTCGCGCCCAACCAGGCGGCTGTACGGCTGTCCAATTTTACGGGCGAGTTCGGCCCACCCCGTATGGTGGGGTTCGATACGGTGGTTTGGACACGGGTGGGGTGATTGACTTCCAAAACGACTCCCCCAACAAACTTTGCTAAAGCAGCATAAACCCATATAATAGTCGGGCCTATATCCTGACCAATTGACGCTTGATAATTACAAGGAATTAACCAGACGCATCGACGCCCTCAGCCTCCCCCAATTTCTGGTGGAGGTTTTTGCACGTGTTCTTAGTTCCACATTTACCAAAGAGCTGCGGCTCACTATAATTTAGGAGGTTCCATATACAATGACGAAATGGGTATATCTGTTCAAAGAAGTAGAAGACGCTGAAAAACATGCCGGTGATTGGGAAGGCGTACGAGGATTGCTGGGCGGCAAAGGCGCCAACCTGGCCGAGATGACCCGCGTCGGGCTGCCGGTTCCGCCCGGTTTTGTTGTTACAACCGAGGCCTGTAATGCTTATCTGGCTGCCGGAGAAAAGTTCCCGGATGAGGTATGGCAGCAATCACTGACTGCAATGGCCGCCATAGAGCAGGAAACCGGTAAAAAACTGGGCGATCCGTCGAACCCGCTCCTAGTTTCGTGCCGTTCCGGAGCTAAATTCTCGATGCCCGGCATGATGGATACGGTCCTCAACATCGGCTTGAACGATAAAGTAGTCGAGGGGATGGCGGAACTAACCGGCGACCCTCGCTTTGCGTATGACTCGTTCCGACGTTTGGTCCAGATGTTCGGCAGTGTGGTCATGGGCATCGACGACGAACCGTTCGAAGAGGTGCTGGCCGAAGCGCGTAAAGAGGCCGGAGTAAAAACGGATGCGGAACTTAACGCCGACCAGTGGAAAGCGGTTACCAAAAAATTTGAAAAAATCTTTGAAGAAGAAACCGGCCGCCCCTTCCCGCAAGACCCGCAAGAACAAATTAAGCTCGCCACCGAGGCCGTTTTCAAAAGCTGGAACGGCAAGCGGGCCATCGATTACCGCAACGCCGCCGGCATTGCCCACGATCTGGGCACGGCGGTCAACATTGTGACCATGGTTTTCGGCAACATGGGCAACACCTCCGGCACCGGCGTCGCTTTCACCCGCGACCCCTCCACCGGTGAAAACGTCCTCTACGGCGATTATCTGATCAATGCCCAGGGCGAAGACGTGGTAGCCGGTATTCGCAACACCAATCCTATCAAGGATTTGGAAAAAGATATGCCTGAGGTCTACCAAGAGTTTGTCGATATCTGCCAAAAATTGGAAGACCATTACCGGGAAATGCAAGATTTGGAGTTCACCTTCGAGCAAGGTAAGCTATGGATGCTCCAAACTCGCGACGGCAAACGCACAGCCAAGGCCTCCATCAAAATCGCCGTCGATATGGCCGAAGATGGCTTCATTACCAAAGAGCAAGCCATACTGCGCGTCACCCCGGAACAGGTTGACACCCTCCTTCACCCGCAGTTTGATATTGAAGCCAAGAAAACAGCCGCTGCTGAAGGCAACATGCTGACCAAAGCCGTCAATGCTTCGCCGGGAGCCGCGGTCGGCATCGTCGCCTTTGACGCTGACTTGACTGAAAAGTGGGGCAAAGAAGAACACAAACCGGTCATTATGGTCCGCCCCTTTACCCGCCCGGATGACGTTCACGGAATGCTGTCCGCCAAAGGTATTCTGACCAGCGAGGGCGGCGCGACCAGCCACGCGGCCGTGGTTGCCCGGCAGTTTGGGGTGCCGTGCGTGGTCGGGGCCAGCGACATCGTCATCGATCAGGAAAAACGGCAGTTTACCGCCCACGGGGTCGTAATCAAAGAAGGTGATTGGATCTCCATTGACGGCACCACCGGCGAAGCTTTTGCCGGAGAAATCCCCACCGTTTCGCCCAGCTTGGAAGAGCAAACGGAACTGCAAACCCTGCTGTCGTGGGCTGATGGCTTCCGTCGCTTACAAATCTGGACCAACGCCGACTACCCCGCCGACGCCCAACGCGCCCGCAGCTACGGCGCTCAGGGTATTGGCCTATGCCGCACCGAGCACATGTTCTTTGAGCAGGAACGACTGCCCACCGTCCAGAAAATGATCCTGGCCGAAAACGAAGAGATTCGCCAGGAGGCGCTCGACAAATTGCTGCCTTACCAGCGCCAAGATTTCGCCGGCCTGTTTGAAACGATGACCGGCCTACCCGTGATCATTCGCCTGATCGACCCCCCGTTGCACGAATTCATGCCTGATCACGATGAAGTCTTTGAACGCGTCATCACCAAGCGGGTCACAGGAGAAACCGCCGGCTTGCAAGAAGATGAGGAGCTACTGTCCGCCGTCTCCAGCATGCACGAAAGCAACCCGATGATGGGTCTGCGCGGGGTACGCCTGAGCGTGGTCTTCCCCGGCCTGGTCAAAATGCAGGTCCGGGCCATCTTCGAGGCCGCCTGCCAGGTCAAGAAAAAAGGCCTGGAACCCAAACCGGAAGTCATGATCCCGCTGGCCGGTCACGTTAACGAGTTGAAAGTGATCCAGCCGCAGTTGGAAGAAGTGGCTAAGGCCGTGATGGACGAGCAGGGCGTGGAAGTGGAGTACAAGTTCGGCACGATGATCGAAATTCCGCGGGCAGCGCTCACCGCCGGCGATCTGGCCGAAGTAGCCGAATTCTTCTCCTTCGGCACCAACGACCTGACTCAGATGACCTTCGGCTACTCGCGCGACGATGCTGAGGCCGGCTTCCTGCTCAAATATGTGGACGACGGCATTCTGCCCAAAAACCCCTTCCAAACCATCGACCAAGACGGCGTCGGCAAGTTAATGAAGATGGCCGTTGAAGCCGGTCGCCAGACCCGACCCGATCTGGAAGTAGGCATCTGCGGTGAACACGGCGGCGATCCGGCCTCGATTGCCTTCTGCCACAGCATCAACCAAAACTATGTGAGCTGCTCGCCGTTCCGTGTGCCGGTGGCTCGTTTGGCAGCAGCCCAAGCTGCTCTCAAAGAAAAAGGCTTCACAGCCAAATAATTTTTTCTCTGATCTTAAACGGAGGCTCGCTGATGAGCCTCCGTTTTTTTTTGAAGAAGCAGGTGCCAGTCACGCTTAGAATCGCATAAATCCTGGGGCGTAACACTTTGGCCCGATGCAACGTTAAATAAATAGAACGCCACTTTGGTGCAGGCCGTTCAAACTGGATTTGTCGTTTCTCGGCCTTAGCCTCAGCCTTAGCTTGGATTTTGCGCCCCAAGAGTACCCTATGACAACATAATTTCACCTTTCTTACAACGCCTGTAACTCAGTTCGGTAAATCCACGACACTATTAGACCTACTGGCCGTTTTGAGGTAAAATCCGTATGATTTATATCAGATGACCAAAGGCCCCATTAGTGTTGAGCTTCTCAGACTAAAGAAATTAGGGAAACTGACCATGTCCCAAATGTGCCCCTCCTGCAGTCACGATAACCCAGATACCGCTCACTCCTGCTCGGTTTGCGGCACGGCGATGCGTGGCCTGCTGGGTGAAAATACCCTTCTCGGCAATCGCTATAAAGTAACCAGTGTTCTCGGTTGCGGAGCGATGGGCGCCGTTTATCTGGCCGATGACCAGCGCCTCAAGGGCCGGCGCTGCGCCGTCAAGGAGAACCGGCTTGATCCCAGCGCCAGCCCCGACGTTCAATCTCAATCGCGTGACCAGTTTTTGGCCGAAGCCAGTGTGCTGGCCCGCCTCGATCACCCCGGCCTGCCCAAAGTGTCCGACTACTTTATCGAAGAGGGTCGAGAATATCTGGTGATGGACTATGTCGAAGGTGAAGACCTCGACAGCCGGTTGCTGCGAACTAATGCGCCGCTTGAAGAAGCATCGGTCGTGGATTGGGCCGACCAGGTGTTGGACGCGCTTTCCTATCTGCACAACCAGCAGCCGATGCCCATCATCCATCGCGATATCAAACCGGCCAACCTACGCTTGGACACTCGCAACCGGATCAAGCTGGTGGATTTTGGGTTGGTCAAACTGTTCGATGCCAATAATCCCCATACTAAAGTGGAACTGCGCGGTCTGGGAACGCCGGCCTACGCGCCCTTGGAACAGTTCGCCGGCAGCGACTCGCATACCGACGCTCGCTCTGATATCTACGCGTTGGGGGCAACCATGTATCATCTGCTCACCCACGTAGCCCCGCCCAACGTTCACGAGCGGCTGCTCGACCCGAAAGTATTAACTCCACCGAGTGAAGTTAACCCCAAAATCAGCGAAAAAGTCCAGCACATTATCCTCAAAGCGATGGGCATTCATCCCACCGAGCGCTACCAATCCGCCGATGAAATGCGCAAAGCCATCGCCGAGAAATCATCAACCGCGATCGTGGCCCCGGCGGCTGTGGCGGCCAAACCCGCCAAAGCCAAAAGCGGCTTCTCGCCCATGCTGTTCGGCCTGCTGGCGCTGCTTTTTGTCCTTATCCTGGGTGGGGCGGCTTTCTTCTTGTTATCTGATCGCACCGGCAGCCTGCCGCCGCAACAGGCCAACGCCGCCTTTGATCCGGAACCGACTCCCACCGAGTTCGTCCCACAGTCACTCAGCGACGCGCCAACCGGCACGCCCACGTTAACCCCGGAAGCGACCGAAGAGCCGACCCAAGAGCCAACGACCGAACCGGAAGAGACGCCAACCGATCCACCTACCCCTACGCCGCTAACATCGCCAACAGCCACCGGCACAGCGGTTGGGGTTCAGTCGGGGACTATTCCCGCATCTACGTTAGCAGGTACCATTGCTTATCCGGTCTTTAGTGGCAACAATTACGACCTTTACTTTGGTCAAGCCGATGGGTCCGGCACCACTCTATTTAGAAAAGGCGCCAGCCAACCGGCCTTTAGTATCGATGGATCTCGCATTGCCTTTCATTCCTGGCGGCTCGACTCGTGGGGATTGATGACCATGGATCTAACGGCCAGTGACGGCTACTTAGTCGCCCGCTTTGTGGAGGATCAACTCCCCACTTGGAGCAGCGACGGCACCGAAATCATCTTTTTCTCACGGCGTGAGGGTGACCGAAAATCAAGGCTGATGAAGGTAGGCAGTACGCAGATAGGCAGCAATGGCATCGTTTTAGGCGAAGGGGAATATCCGGCGGTGGGCGCTACCGGTCGGATGGCGTTTAGAGGTTGGGGGGCAACCGGCAGCGGCATCAAAACCGCAACAACCAACCTCAACGATATCCAGAGCGTGACCAATTCCAATGACGATACCGCCCCGATGCTCTCCCCCGCCGGCGACCGGATAGTGTTTATGTCGCGCCGCCAAGGCAATTGGGACGTTTTTATCGCCAATGCCGACGGCTCGGAAGCGCAGCCCCTGGCCGAAACCGAATTTGAAGAGGGTCTGCCCACCTGGTCGCCCGACGGACGAGCCATCGCCTTTGTCACCAATCGGGATGGGGGCGAGTGGGGCGTCTGGGCCATGACCCCGGACGGCAATGACCAGCAAAAACTGTTCGATATGGAAGGCTCTCCTGACGGCTTTGTCGGCGCCAGCCGTGACGCCAGCCGAGGTTGGGCCGAAGAAAGAATAAGCTGGAAGAATTAGCCTGTTGACCACCGCCAATCCTCGCCCTTCTTCGTTTCAAATTTGGCTGCTGGCCTCCCGCCCCAAAACCTTGCCGGCGGCCGCGGCTCCGGTTATTGTCGGGACCGCCGTGGCTATTAGCGAAAATGTCTTTAGCCTTGGCCCGGCCGTGGCCGCGCTTCTGGGGGCGCTGTTGCTTCAAATCGGTGCTAACTTTGCCAACGATGTTTTTGATTTCAAGAAAGGGGCCGACACCACCACCCGCCTTGGCCCGCTGCGCGTAACCCAAGCCGGGCTGCTCTCACCACAGCAGGTAATGGTTGGCATGTGGGTCGTCTTCGGCCTGGCCACGCTGATCGGCCTTTATCTGGTCTTCGTCGGCGGCTGGCCCATTGTGGTCATTGGACTGCTGTCCATCGCCTCGGGCATCGCCTACACCGGCGGCCCGTTCCCGTTGGGGTACAACGGCCTGGGCGATCTCTTTGTTTTTATCTTTTTTGGGCTGGTGGCCGTGTGCGGCACGTATTATGTGCAAGCCGGTACAGTCAGCCCGGCCTCAATCTGGGCCGCTGTGCCGATAGGCTTGCTGGCGACAGCTATTCTGGTGGTCAACAACCTGCGCGATATCGACACCGACCGGGCCGCCGGTAAGAAAACGCTGGCCGTTCGCTTCGGCCGGCGCGCCACCCAAGTAGAATATTTCCTGCTGCTGGGACTGAGCTACGCCATCCCCGTGCTGATATGGTTAGCCGGTATCGCCTCGGCCTGGGTGCTGCTTACCTGGTTATCGATCCCCCTAATCAAGCCGCTCTATCATTTGATCATCAACGAAAAGGGCCGTCCCCTGAATATGGCTCTGGCAGGAACGGCCCGATTAGAACTGATCTATAGCTTGTTGTTTTCGCTGGGGTTTGTGTTGGGCCGGGTGTTTTAGCTGGGGACGGATGCCCATTCAATTGGTTTCACCTAAACCTTCATCCCCAGACCACCGCTAGCCGACCGCCGAAAAGTAGGCCAGTTTGTTGAATTCGGCGGGCAACCGTCGGCGGTCAGCGGTCCGGCATTATGCCTCAAACCCCTGCCTTATCGTCGATGTCACCTCTAAGCCGCCTCTAACCAACAAACCCACCTCGGCCGATGAACTGACGAAACGCATACCTTTTTTAGCCCAATAAACGGCCTGGTCGAGATCGTTGATGTGAATGGCCGGAAAAACATCGGACCGTTGGCAGGCGGCCAGCGTCGTCTCGATAGCGGCATGCAGCAGCGGCGAGGTCAGCTCGCCCGGAATGCCCAACGAGATCGAAAGATCGGTCGGGCCGATCAAGGCCACATCCACGCCGGGAATCGTCACAATGGCCTCGATATTGGTCACCGCCTCTTTAGTTTCGATTTGCACAATCAGCAGCGTCTCGTCGTTGGCAGTCGCCATTGTGTCGGCCAGCGAACCCGATTTGAAATCCATTTGGCCCCGGCTCAAAGCGCAGCCGCGCCGGCCCAACGGCGGATATTTCATAATTTCGACGGCCTGGCGCACCTGATCCGGTGAATAAACCCGGGGCAGCATAATCCCCTGCGCCCCGGCATCCAGCGATTGGGCCAGATACGGATAAGCCAAGTCAGGTACGCGCACAATCGGCGTCAACCCGATATAGCGGGCGGTCCGGCTCAAATCGGCGATGGTTTCGATGCTAAACGGCCCGTGCTCATTGTCGATGATAACCGCCTGAAACCCGGCGTTTTTAAGCAACTGCATCACCGCCGGCTGCCGAAATTCAGCCACCATCGTACCGATGACCGGCTGTCCGTTGTGTAAGGCTTGTTTCATTAAATTGGTTGGAATAATCGTTGGCGACAAGATGCGCTTTCCTTGTAAATAAAGATCTGGAGCGACAAAGCTGGCTTTGTCAAGCCCGACCAAAGCAGCGCTTCGACACTCCGGTACATTTTCATTACCGATATCGTATCGACAGGAAATGTTCGATTATTATAACATTAGTTGAGATACGTCCCTAATAAACGGCAACTCTTTGTCACCTGGATTTCTTTAGAAGGGGCCAATCGTGGTAAAATTATATGTGTAAACAATTGGAATGTGAAGGTGAGGTTACAATATGATTGTTGAAACACGATACGAACATATTATTCTGGACAACAATAAAGTACCCACAATTTCGGGAACAACGGTGAAAGTGATAGAACTAGTGCTGGATAGTCAGGCTTACGGCTGGAGTCCTGAAGAGTTGCACTTTCAGCATCCCCATTTGACGTTGGGCCAAATTTATTCAGCCCTGGCTTACTATTGGGATCATAAAGATGAACTCGACCAGGATATTGAACACCGGCTTCAGCAGGTTGACGAAATTCAGCAAGAACTGCCTCCCTCACCCTTGAAAGTACGCTTAAAAGCCAAAGGGTTGATTTAATGGCAATCGCCTTGTATATGGACCATCAAGTGCCGCGTGCTATTACTAATGGACTTCGTATCCGAGGCGTAGATGTGATAACCGCTTATGAAGACAATGCGAGTACTTTGGATGATGCAGCGTTGCTGGCTAGAGCAGGCGAATTGGGTCGCGTACTTTTTACACGAGATGACGACCTGTTAGCTGAGGCAGCCCAGTACCAAAGAAATGGTTTGTCTTTTGGAGGAGTAATTTACGCGCATCAATTACGGGTCTCAGTAGGACGTTGTATTGAGGATTTGGAAATCATCGCCAAGTTGGGAGAACCCGATGATGTACAAAATAGAGTTCAATATTTGCCACTTTAGTCACTCCTTCACAGCCAACGCTTCGTCAAAAAATCCAACCACCCGCACCTCATACGCCTCCGGCGCTACAACCCGATACTCCCCGTGCCTGGCCCCATCGACCACCCACAGCGTGGCATTAGGTCCCGCAGCGTCTTGTTGTTTCACCCCGCCGGGCAAGCTCACTTCCCGACTGCCGTAGATCAGCAGAATAGGCCGGGGGGCAATGCGCGGAATGACGGTGACAGGACTAAGCTGCTCCAATTCCAGACCGGTTCCCCACTGGTAGGCCCAGCGACTCCCCCAGCGATACAGCCGCAAAAAATAGGCCATAACCGAATGGCCCGGTTCCTGAGCCAGCGCATTTTCCAAAAAATCGCCGTAGCCGCCCTCAGCGATGACGGCGTGTAGGCGGGGGAGTTGGGCCGCGGCCATAATCGCGGTCGCTCCGGCGGTCGAAAAGCCGTACACACCCAGCCGCTCCGGATCGACCTCGCGACGGGTTGTGAGGTAATCGACCGCGTCGGCCACCTCGCTCACTTCGGCATAGCCCAGCGTCAGCGGTCCCATCCCGGCGCACCGCCGCGACTCGAACAGCAACACGGCGTAACCGTGGCGGGCCAGCATCGCCGCCTCGGCCAAGCGACCGTCTCGGCCGGCCGCGCCGGTCGGTGGGATAATAATGGTCGCGCCGCTCGCGCTGGGGATAAAATAACCTCGAAACTCGCCTCCGGCCTGCGCGGGCAGAGTCACCTCCTCCCACTCGGTCAGCCCGTGAGCCGCCGGTGTGTGGGCATTCTCCGTACACGGCGCATAAATCAGCCCCAAGGTGAAAAGAGCGCCTAACAGAATCGGGATCGTTATAAGCGCTACTGTCAGGGAGATGACAAAAAAGAGAGTCAAGCGCAGCCAATATTGTATTTTGTGGGGGAGTTTGAGAAGCTTGCTTAACGTCACAGCGACCTAAGCAAGGTGAGTCCAACACTTATACCTATTTCGCGGGAATTGGCTATAAGGTTTTCTACATTTGCGGCCAAATACCGGCATTGTGTTGTGGTAGTTGACACATTAGCTAAATAGACCACAATAACCCCTTTCTTTTCATTTTACCTTCATTTCAAACTCAAACACAATCATAAAACAAGAAACGGGATCAGGTTAGAATTTGAAAAGGCGACAGAAGATAGATCGTACTCTCGACCGGCGGTCATAGTTGGTGTCAGGGTAGGGAAGAATCGTTTTAGGAAGGTCGAGTCAAATAAAAAGCGAGTTGAAAGCCAACGGCTCACCGCTGCTCCCGCTCAAATGTAAAGAACAACTGCTTATCCTGCCCGCGGATGGCGGCGGGATAGATTTGTTGCTCGTTCAATTCACTGTCACTGTTGTGGCCGAGGAGTCGCCAGCCTTCGGCGGCGACGGCGATCAACTCATCAACCTGGTAGAGGTGGTAGTAAATTCGACCGGGGGTGGTTGGAAGGGTGAATTAGTTTACCCAAACGTCGCCCGGCTCGGCCAAGGCACTCAACGGGCTGAGATGGTGCAGGTTGTCCCGCCGGCCCGGCCAGGTGTGCCAGCGCAGCGTTCGCATTAGGCCGCGGGCGTGCCAGATGAGCGGGTGAATCCGGCGCGTTTGCCGATCCCACAAGGTTGAGTCGGCGTTGGTAAGCAAGCGATTAGAGTGGTTATTGGCAAAAGGGTAGTGGCACAAAAGTAAGTGATGAGTAAAATGAAAGGATGATAGAGAAAAAGATAAGATACCAATGTCGAACGTGTGGTAGTGAGAACATCGTCAAAAATGGAACCAATCGGTGCGGTAACCAACAATACTGGTGCAAGGATTGCGGAGCACGTCGTGTGCTGGAACCCAAACGGGAAAACCCGGTTAAAAAAAAGCCCTGAGCCTGAAACTGTACCGAGAACGCTGCAGTATGCGCGGTGTGGCCCGAGTGCTGGATATTTCGCGCCAGACTTTCCGGGATTGGCTGGTCGACCATATCCGCCGTTTGCCACCCTTACGACGCTCACTCGTCCCGGCTCAGCCTACCGATGGCCTGGAATTGGACGAATTGTGGTCCTTTGTCGGCCACAAGGCCCAAAAACGATGGCTGTGGGTGGCTTTGTGTCGCCGCACTCGGCAAGTCGTGGCCTATGTCATTGGCGACCACAGTGGCCGCACCTGTCGTAAACTGTGGCAACGCATTCCAGCCGCCTATCGTCAGTGTCGCTCCTTCAGTGATTGCTGGCACGCTTATGAGCAACTCCTCGCAACGGGTCGCCATCAACTTGTCGATAAACACAGTGGTCAGACCGCTCATGTTGAACGCTGGAACTGTACTCTCAGACAACGCTTGGCTCGCTATGTTCGTAAAACCTTATCTTTTTCTAAATCCGATAAATTTCATCACCTTGTTACCAAATGGTTCATCTTTCATTACAACCTATCACTTACTCCTTGACCACTACCCGAACCGGTTTTGCTGCCGAAAATTTTGCCGTCTTGCGTCATATTGCTCTTAATCTCCTCCGACACGAAACCTCGGCCAAGTGTGGCATTAAGGCCAAACGGCTCAAAGCCGGCTGGAGTGAAGACTATTTGCTCAAAGTCCTTTCCTCCTTGTCATAATCTGTGCAATTGCCCTATTACCCAACTGCTCATCTACTCGGCAGAATAGTTCTGTGATAAAATCAACGGTGGTCATGGGGTCGCTTCCTTTTAGCTCATATTTTGGCGAATATCAGCTTGAGGGTATTCGATCCCCTGACCTTTGTAACCTAAGTACAAACAAAAAGATTTTGGTGGATGAGATGGGTCACCTATACTAAGGTGTATGAACCCAATTGAAATAAGACCACTAAGTCAAATGGAACTGAACGAACTGGATGAATTGTATCATCAGACGAAACAGGTTCGGGTCCGAACGAGAGCCCAAATGATCTTGCTGGCAGTTGAACAGCAAATGACGGCTCCCAGATCGCTCAGATTGTTCGCAAAAAATGACCAAACGGTCCGACGATGGATCAAACGTTACAATGCCGAAGGAGTTAACGGACTGTTTGATGCCCCGTCCGGGGACGCCGGTTAAAGTGACGGCGGAATACCACGACCAGTTAATCCAAGTTGTGCGTCGACGGCCCCGTAGTCTGGACTTACCTTACTCCCTGTGGACATTGCAACGGCTGGTTGACTATATGGCTGAAGAGACCGGTCTGCGGGTCTCAACCGAAACGGTTCGCTTACACTTGAAGGCGGAGGATATAGTCATCAGCCGCCCCCAGCACAAGGTCAGTAGCCCTGACCCAGAATATATGGTAAAAAAAGACGATTGAAGAAAAACGAGACAACTTGAAACCCAATGAAGTTTTCTACTATGCTGACGAATTTAACATTAGCTGGCGTCCGACCTTGCAGGGCGATGTGGAGTCCCAAAGGCCAACAGGTCATGATCCCGACCCCAGGTCAGCCCAAAAAGCATTACGGCATCGGGGGGTCAACTATCATACCGGCCAGACAGTCGTATTAATCCGCTAACGAAAACGACGGTCAGAAATTGCTGAGTTCTTACAAACATTGCTCGATAAACACCCCGATCAAGTTGTCTATGTCGCCTGGGACAACTTTACCGCTCATCAAGATGATGAAGTTGAGGCGGTTGTCCGTGGGGCTACAGGCCGGTTGGTTTTGCTTTACTTGCCCACTTACAGTCCCTGGCTCAATCCTATTGAAATGTTGTGGCGTCACTTCCGGCGTGAAGTCACCCATTGTGAACTTTTTTGAAACGGTTAAGGCTCTCTTAGCTGCGACCCGTAATTTCTTTGACCGCTACAATCAGATGCCAAACCGTCTTCTTTCTATTATTGGCTCTAATGCCGCATAATTTTTTTTTGCTTGTACTTAGCACCAAAGGTTACTAAATGCTGGCCGGTTTCTATTGAGCAATTGGATAGCATTATAAGAAAATAGATGCGTTATTTGGATTTAAGGCCAAAAATGCGAGCAAATTCGTGAAGGATTTTGGGCAGAAGTTGGGGTGCGCCGATAACAACCAGCATCAAAACGGTCAATACCACTACCACAGCAATTAGGGCAATCGCATACTCAAAGGAGTTGAAGTAAAAATATCCTTCACAAGAAACAAAGGGAGGATGAGATGAACAAAAACCCAACAGCAAGTATAGAGGAATATTTTGATGAGATGGCAGACCCTCGGGTTGAATATCTGGTACACCATCAACTGATAGATATTATTACCATCGCCTTATGTGCCATTATCGCTGGGGCGGATACTTGGACAGAAGTATCCCAATTTGGAAAAGAGAAACAAAGTTGGTTTGAACAATTTCTAGAATTAGAAGGTGGTATTCCTTCCCACGACACATTTGGTCGGTTTTTGCCAAACTTGACCCTGAACAGTTTCAAAACTGTTTTCTGAAATGGGTTCAAGCTGTATTTTCAATGACGGCAGGACAGGTTGTCCCAATTGATGGTAAAAATTACGGCGATCCCATGACCGAAGCAACGACCGGCAAGCCATCTGGATGGTCAGTGCCTGGGCGGCTGAGAACAAATTGGTACTGGGTCAAGTAAAAGTTGATGACAAATCCAATGAAATTACAGCTATTCCCAAGCTATTACAACTTCTGGAATTAAGTGGCTGCATTGTTACGATTGATGCAATGGGGTGTCAGAAAGAAATTGCCGCCCAGATTGTAGCCCAAGAGGCCGATTATGTGCTGGCTCTCAAAGGCAATCATAGCGGCGTATTTGAAGATGTTCAGGAGTTGTTTGCCTATGCCGCCGAAACCAACTATGTTGATTGTGATTATCATAAAACGGTTGATAAAGGTCATGGACGCATCGAAATCCGGGAATGTTGGACGACCAGTGCCGCTGATTATTTTCCCTTTGTGCGCAATGCCTCCGCTTGGGCTAAATTGCAGACCCTGGCTATGGTTCGGACTGAACGTCGTCAAACCGATAGGGTCACGGTTGAAGTCCGCTACTACTTATCCAGCCTTGAAAGTAAGGCTGATAAACTTTTGCATGCCATCCGCACTCATTGGACCATTGAAAACCAACTCCATTGGGTTTTGGATGTTGCTTTTGACGAGGATCAATGTCGGGTTCGTACGGAACACGCTGCTCAAAATTTCGCCATCTGGCGTCACTGGGCTTTGAACCTGCTAAAACAAGAACCCTCTGCCAAATGTGGCATTCAAGCCAAACGCAAGAAAGCTGGTTGGAGTACCGATTATCTTCTTAAAGTCCTGTTACTTTAGTATGCGATTGCCCTACACAGCAATTACCACCTAGAGAGAGGCACCACCCGTGAAGATAAGGGACAACAGCACCGCTACAACCGCCACAATAAGCAAGATCAGAATGCGCTGCCGGATGAGCAATTTTTGATACTCCAGATCAGAGTCTTGAGGTTTAGGTTGTTTTTTAGGCACGGTTGCCGGATACCCCGACCGCACCGTTCTCCGCTTTCGCCGGCGTCTTGTCATCACAGCCCTCCCAGACAAGTGAAAATAGTTTTCCCCAAAACGCATCTATCGTATTAATCAACGGCGATGCATCCCCTTCGATAAGCTCAAGCATGGCTTCGATGCAATTGCGCCGACTCAGGATGCTGCCGTCCACTGAGTATAACATAAAAACAAAACATTTGTTCGGGTTGGGTAGTACTTTAGGACCAAAACTTTCTTAAATTTTAGAGGTGCATATACTGTTTCGGGACATCCTTACAAAACACGGAGAGTGACAATGCCGGATATAACGACTTTTGGCGTCTTTCTAATGGCCGCGTTTATTTTGAGTATTACGCCGGGGCCGGGTATGTTTTATGTGTTGACACGTAGTATCAAGGGTGGGCGCAGTGAGGGTATCGCCTCGACGTTGGGGACCACAGTGGGTGGATTATGTCATGTTGTGGCTGCGGCTTTGGGGTTATCAGCCGTCCTGGCCACCTCTGCCATTGCGTTTGGCGTAATTAAGTATATGGGTGCGGCCTATCTCATTTATTTAGGTTTTCGTACGCTCCGGCAAGGTGACCATGTTTCAACTTTTTACCTATCATCCGTGGGTAAGGATAGCCATGCCTTTCGACAAGGTATTATTACCGAAGCCCTCAATCCCAAAACAGCACTCTTCTTTTTGGCCTTTATTCCGCAATTTATCAAGCCCGAGGGGCTGGTTGTGATCCAATTTTTGTTGTTGGGTGGCATCTCAGTTTTGCTCAACAGCACCGCTGATTTAGTTGTCGCCAGTTTGGCCGGTCCAATTAGCCATCGTTTAACTGAAAATGTCAACCTTAGATGGGGGCAAAGGCTTTTCTCCGGTTGGTCTTTAATCGCGCTCGGTACTTACGTGGCAGTGGCCGACGAGACGTAATAATCGGTTTAAATACTTTTAACTATCCACAAAAAAATTTAAATATCCACAGCATTATCCTCACTTTTCCCCAGATCAAGTCGAGTTGCCCACAGTTTGGCTGCCAGTTATCCACATTGAGGAGAAAAAGGGACCATAAAAAAATCCGGCGTCTAAGCCGGATTTTTTTTGCCTATTTACAGAGTCGCCACTTCGACGGCCTCTTTGACATCTAACCGCCTAAAGTCTAGCCCTCGTCTAAGTTGGTGAATACCTTTAACGTAACGCATCGATCCGGACAGGGCGCGGATGACAATACTATGCGTTGTCACCCCTCCTTGGCGGTCATAGTGAACGCCTTCTAAAAATGGGCCGTCGGTGATGCCGGTTGCCGCAAAAAAGGCGTCATCGGCCTTAATTAAATCTTCCAACAGAAGCGTTTTATTGATATCTGTTCCTATTTCGGCCATGATTTTTTCTCGCTCGGCATCACTTTGGGGATCACACATCGCTTGCATTCCGCCATTCAACGCCTTGACGGCCGCAGCGGCGATAATCCCTTCAGGTGTGCCACCCGTCCCCATCAAAATATCGACCCCGGTGCCCGGAATAGCCGCCATCAACGCTCCGATCACATCACCATCGGTTTGAATTGAAATGCGCGCCCCGGCCTGGCGTATCTCGGCAATGAGATCTTGATGACGGGGCTTGTCTAAGACAAAGACGGTTAGCTCATTGACGGTTCGTCCGAGCGCCTTGGCTATCCGGTGAAGATTTTCCGTAGTTGACAGGCTAATATCGATGGCGTCTTTGGCATTTCGATCGACCACAATTTTCTTCATATAGAGGGATGAACCGGGGTTCCACATCGTGTGGCGTTCGGCAATGGCGATGACCGAAGTGGCATTGGGCCGCCCTAAAGCCAGCAGCCGGGTGCCTTCAACCGGGTCTACCGCCACATCGACTGCTGGGGGATTACCGGCGCCCACCTTTTCGCCATTAAACAGCATGGGGGCTTCATCTTTTTCACCCTCCCCAATGACGATGGTGCCGTCCATGTTGATGGTGTCCAGCACTGCTCGCATGCTGTCGACAGCCGCTTGGTCCCCGGCTTCTTTGTTGCCCAATCCCATGTAGTGAGCGGCTGATAGCGCGGCCGCTTCAGTGACGCGGACCAGCTCCATAGCCAAGTTTCTATCGGGTTTTACAGACATAGTTTTTTTCCTCAACTCTCTTAAACGGGTTTAATTGCAATTTTTCAGGGGACTGGATCTTTTTGTTCACGCAATGAAGCGCCAGTCGCCCGGTCTATTGAATAGAGATGTTAAATTTTTATGACGGCTATATTACCCGCAAATGGCTAAAATTATCAAGTTGAGGTTATGAAAGTGGAAGGACCTTCGCTCAATTTTGGATGAGCGATGTTTTTTATGAGGACGTGATTACGCTATCCACCAGGTGGGAGAGTCCCAGCTCAAAGCTAACTTGGGCGGTCCAATCCAGCATGGTTTTGGCCCGGCTGGCGTCGGCATAGGAGTAGCGGATATCACCTGACCGGGACGGTTGGTAAATGGGGTTGATATCGAGCTTGAAAATTTGAGATAAAATTCTAAAGAGATGGTTAATGGTAATTTGACGTTCGGTTCCAATGTTAAACCGTTGGCCGGCCGCTTTCGGTTTATGCGCTGCCAGTAAATTGGCCCGTACAACATCTTTAACAAAAACAAAATCGCGTGTCTGTTCTCCATCGCCAAATATAAGAGGGACTTCGCCACGCATCATTTTATCGACAAAAATAGAGATAACGCCGGAGTAGGCGGAAGATGGGTCTTGGCGAGGACCGAAGACGTTGAAATAGCGGAGAACTACGGTTTCCAGGCCAAAGGAATCATTAAATAAACAGCAATAATTTTCAGCAGCGAGCTTGCTAATCGCGTAGGGGGATTTGGGCTGGGGCGCCATCACTTCTGTCTTTGGCAGCGTCGGTTCATCGCCATAGACGGCGCAGGTAGAGCTGAGCACCAGGCGGCGCACGCCCGCTTCTGCGGCCAAACTTAGCAGCCTAAGAGTCCCTAAGGCGTTAACGTCTTCAGCCTCAAGCGGCTTGGCCATCGACTCCGGCACGGAGACCATTGCAGCCAGGTGAAAAACAAGATCAACGTCAGTTACGGTGTCTCGAACGGCGGCGTCATTCCGGAGGTCGCCTTCAATGAATTCGATTTGACCGATCAGGTGTGCTAAATTTTGACGATGGCCGGTTGATAAGTTGTCTAACACGCGAACCTTATCGCCGCGTGCAGCCAAAGCATCAACAATGTGCGAGCCGATAAAACCGGCTCCGCCCGTTACTAAGCATGTAGTCATAATAGTGTATCCTGTGGAAAAATAAATGAGTGGATAGATGGATAGTTGGTTGTTCAGTTGGCTCGTGCCAACCAACCCTCAAACCAACCAACCAACCAACTTCTATTTCGTAGTCAGCTTTGAACCTCAAAACGATATCCAACGAATTGTTCGTTGAGGAGATAAATGGGATTTTTAGGATCGGGTTCAAGTTTACGCCGTAAGTGCCAGATATAAACGCGCAGGTAATCGACGTCATCGATATACTCGAACCCCCAGACTTTTTCTAAAATTTGCTGGGTTCCGATAATACGGCCTTTATTTTTGACCAGTAGTTCTAACAGTTTGTATTCGGTGGGAGTAAGTTTGACGAGCTTGCCATTAACTTCAATGCGGCGAGTTTCCAGATCGATAAATAGGTGACCATCCTGGTAAGATAAGTTTTTGGGTAATATGACTGTGGTGCGGCTGCGGCGTAGAGTCGCTTGCACACGGGCTACTAATTCACCGGTACGGAAGGGTTTGGTGAGATAATCGTCGGCTCCCAGTTCGAGTCCTTTGATGATATCCTCCTCGTTGCCTAGCGCCGTAAGCATGATAACCGGGGTATCGGCTATGTCTCGAACCCGTTGGCAAACCTGATAGCCGTTTAGGCGAGGCATAGTAATATCCAAAATTATCAAATCAGGCTGACACTCGAAGAAGAGGCGGATACCTTCTTGCCCATCCCGGGCTGTGATTACTTGATACCCTTCGCAGGTTAAACCGTGTTGAACGATTTGGGTGAAGCTGGGGTCATCGTCGATAATTAAGATTTTGTCGTTCACCGAATTTCTCCTGTCACCGCCTTAAGCGACTTCTTGAAACTGGACTGTATGCGTGAGGAAATGGTCTGAATAGCTGGATAGTTAGTTTGTCATGAGAATCATTTAATCAATCAATCAACAAGCTAATTGGCTTGTTTGATTTATGAGTTGTTAAGTTGCATGAACTGATATTGATAATTGTTTTGTTACTATTCAGGTGACTGGCGTTTTTGTTGAAATTGAGAATATCACTTGCAATACAACGCGACGTTTACTTAGACAAAGTGCCAGTCACCTCAGCTACTGAATAAATATGTCGTTTCTATTATAACCTAAGTAACAATATGATGGCAATGGGTTGCGGGTGGGAAAATAGTTTCAGATCGGTCTAGTCAAATAAGCCTATAACCAACGCCGATCGTTGAATGTTGTCCGAAATTCAGTTGGTCAATTGTTGAGACGGGTCCAAATGGGTATGATACTATAAGCTCTAATAATTCTAATCCTGGCGTGATAAATGATGAACAAATTTGAATTCTTTAAAATTAATTCCAAAGACGGTGAAATTACCACCCAACAAACCTTAATTCTAATTGGCGTGGCAGGGGTGGCGGCCACTTTGCTGGCGATAGTGCCTTGGTTGGCGTTTTTAAATTACCCGTTTCGCCTGCTAATTACCATCGTCCACGAATTAAGCCACGGCTTAGCCGCCTTAATCACCGGCGGCAGCTTTATCCGGTTTGTTATCTTTTCCGACGGATCGGGTTTGGCCTACACCGCCGGCGGTTGGCGATTGCTGGTCATTCCAGCCGGATATCTAGGGGTGGCTGTGTTTGGGGCCATTTTGATTATGCTGGGTCGCAATCATCGCTGGGGCCGCATCGCTATGGCCACGATTGGTCTGGTCATGATTTTGTTTACGTTGCGATACGCCATCCCCAGCATCTTTACCGATCAATTGCTGGGCGGCGTGCTAACAACCATCAGCGGGGTCTTTTTTGGCGCTCTATTTTTGCTAGTAGCAGTTAAGGCCTCGCCCGCGTGGATTGTGTTTTTACTCAACTTTATCGCTATTCGGGCCGGATTAGCCGCCTTTGCAGATATTATAACGGTGATTGGTTTATCGATGCCTTTCTTAACCCCCGCCAGCAGCGACGCCCAATCAATGGCTGAACTAACATTTATTCCGGCTATTGTTTGGGCTTTAGTCTGGGCTGCCGTGGCCTTCGTGTTGATCGGCGGCGCTATTTGGGCTACTTGGTTGGTTCCCGGCCGGCCATCGGTTCAAATTACTGATAGATCTCCCAAACACCTTCACCTCTAATGATACGGCGGACTTGGTCGGGAAAGCGGTTGCGGTTAAGTGGTTTGCCTAAGAAGCCGTCAAAGCCGGCCGCTTGGGTTTTGGGTAGTTCGGTGCCGGCGTCTCGCGCCGTGACGGCGATAACCGGCACATCTTTTAAGGTGGGATCACTTCTGAGCGCTTGGAGTACTTCGTAGCCATCGGCGTCGGGCAGACCCAAATCTAGAAAAACCACATCGAGCTTCGTCATGCTCTTCGCCCGCTCAATGGCGGAGTCGGCGAATCGCTCCATGACCGTGCGCATGCCCAAACGGCGCAGCATAACCGCGATAATTGCCAACCCGGAAGCATCATCTTCCACCACCAGGGCGTTATAATTCTTTAAATCTTCTGTCATTATTGTTCTCCCCTTATTTTATCTGCCCATTGATCGGTTCCACCAGATCGATCGGAAGCGTGACCACAAATGTGGACCCCTGTCCCGGCCGGCTGGTTAAATCGATCTGGCCGCCGTGTAATTCAACCAGCGCTTTCGTGATCGGCATGCTCAAACCAGGCCCCAAGTTCTGATCGACGTCAGTTAACCCGGCGCTCATAAATTTTTGAAAAATGGTTGGTTTGAGTTGTTCATCAATGCCGGGACCGGTATCGGCTACAGTAATCACCACTGTGCCAACTTCGGGCCAAACACGCAAATAGATACTGCCCGATTCGGTAAATTTAGCGGCGTTAAAGAGTAAATTCAAGATTATCTGGCGAATGCGTAGGTAATCGCCCGGAATTTCAGGCAGGTTCGGCGCTACATCGGTGATGAGTTCGATCGGCTTATCGTGAATTTCGTGCTGGACAACCGGCGTCAGATCAGACACGAGTTTGGCTAGATCAACCGGCTGCCGGTTCAAATTCATCTGCCCGGCTTCGATTTTACTCATATCAAGGATGTTGTTGATGATGTGCAGCAGGCGCTCGGCGCTG
The DNA here is from genome assembly GCA_020634855.1 of Anaerolineales bacterium. GTDB lineage: Bacteria > Chloroflexota > Anaerolineae > 4572-78 > J111 > JAGRBY01. The sequence continues at coordinate 339,415 of JACKAU010000005.1, read as the reverse complement.
CTTAAGGCGCGCTCCAGATGATCGATCTGTTCAGCATTGAGGTCGCCGCGAAAATCATCCAGGACAAAACCGATGTAATTGATAATGCCGTTAAGCGGGGTGCGCAGTTCGTGGGTAACGTGAGCCAGAAAACGGCTTTTGAGCCGCGTTAGCTCTTCGACCTTGTGAATCGTTTCATCCAACTCAAAGCTCCACAAAGCCAAAGAAATCTGCTTTTTAAGCTCGTCGATGATCTCCAGTTCTTTCTCAGTAAAAGGCTTACCGTTGATTTTCCCGCCAAGGTACAGATTGCCCACCGGCAGATTATTAACAGTTAACGGATAAGCTAGCAGATATCGTATATTCGGTTTTTTCCCCGGAGAGGTGATCTCGGCATTTCTTAACCTGAAATCTGATGGAACATCCAGCCCAATGACACGCTCCAGATCACGCCGGGTTTCGACCTTGGGCAGGTTGTGGGAAATAATGCGATAGCCGACCTTAAACTCGTCGACGTTGCCGAAAAACCAGTCGCTAACGACATTGTGCAGATTATTGTAGAGTAGCCGGACGACGAAAACAATAGCCACACCGATTAAGATGATAGGAATATCTTGCGGTTGAAAGAGATCAAGGTTGGTCACGGTCGGGCTGATGACCACAATTAAACAGACATAACCCACCAACCCGGTCAACATTAATCGCAAATACAAGAAATAGGAGCGTTGGGCTACTTGAAAGCCAAAATCCCCATAGCGAATAGCCAACCACACCACCGCAAACGGCAACCCGACCAAACCATATCGATTCAGTAAGCTCATAAAGATTTGGCTATGGTTAGTGGGGTTCACCAAAAGGCTAATCAGGAGGATTAATAACGGGCCGGATATTCCCAATAGTAGCACCGCCGCACGCTTTCTAGATCGCTGGGCGTTAGACTGTCGCATCATTTCTAATAGCAAAACCAGCCCGATACAGCTATAAATGATGGTATATCCATCAATAACTGAAACCAAATTCCGATGGGCAATCGGGTGGCTAAAGATCTGGGGCAAATGGACTAGGCAGGGCAAAACAGGCAGGTAAATCAGCGGTAGTAAGTATGGCCGCTTAGCCAGTAGTTTTTCCGGCTGATATAACAACAGCAGGATGTGCAATAAGAAACATGGCAGCACGATTCGAGCCATCAGCGCCAATCCCAGCGTGAAATCAGCCATATAGCCGGTAGCGAAGCCGGGAAAACTCCCCAAATGAATGGCCAGCGCTACAGAAAATAGGGTGAATAGTTTGGCTAAGAATAACTCATGCCCCAGGTATATAATGGTGGCAGCGGTAACTAAAATAAATAAACTCAGTATGCCCGGTATAGCCACCATCTGAATAAAATTAGGCCAGGTGAATTCCAAAACTAATAGCGCTACTGAAGCCGGTGATGCATCCGGCCTAAGCAAAGTATAATTGATATCCTGGCCCGGACGCTGTTGAACATACTCAACCAGCCAGTTTGAAGAGGCGACCGGTTGCCCGTCAACCTGCGAGATGATTTCCCCTTTCTTTATAAAATCCTTTGGCAGGGACTGGATTCGATTGCTAAGGACTAGATTGCCCTCGACAACAACCTGATTTTGATGAAGAAAGCCGGCAAAAGGTTGGTTGATCCAGCGGGCGCTGTTTTGTAAATTGAAGGTGAGATAAACTAGGGTCAGACCAATCCCCGTTAATAACATATTGCGCCAAACTAGGGGCCAGGTGATATTTTTAGAGAAACGTTTCAGCCGCCACAGAAAAATTTGAACTTTATCATGTTTTTGCAGGTCGGTCGACGGGTAGGTGGGTATTTCCATAGTTAATTCTTGACCTTAATGGGTATGGCAAAGTTGAAGCGAGAGCCAATCTCCAATTCACTTTCAACCCAAATCCGCCCGGCGTGTAACTCAACCAGAGCTTTGGTGATGGGCATCCCCAGACCGGTGCCTAAATGCCGGCGCCGTTCAATTTGCGCTTCTTTGGGCTGTTTGGTTGAAACTTGTTGGAAATCTTCAAAAATTAACGATAAATTTTCGTTGGCAATGCCAATGCCGGTATCGATAACGCTGAAAAAGATCCAGCCTCGTTTCTGCCAAATCTTCAAGGTAATTGATCCTTGCCGGGTAAATTTGGCCGCGTTTGAGAGGAGATTGAGTAAAATTTGGCGAAACCGCAGCCGATCGGCAACGATAAATGGTAGGTTGGCGGCAATATCGAAAGTGAGCTCAACCGGCTTATCGTTGAGCATATCTTGAACCATCGGCAGAATATCATCAAGAATTAGATGAATATCTAACGTTTCAAGCTGGAGGCTGAGTTGGCCGATTTCCAGCTTGGTCATATCAAGGATGTCGTTTAGCAGTTTTTTGAGATACTCAGAACCTTGCACGGACCGATATAGGTATTGGGCTTCTTTTTGACCGATTTCACCCAATATGCCGTCGGCCACCAGTCCGGTGGAATTGATCACGACATTCAACGGCGTTCTAATTTGATGCGAAACATTGGTGATGAACTCACTTTTTAGCCTGGCCACTCGCTCCGCTTCCTCGCGAGCCTCGGCCAGTTGAATGCCCGACAGCACCAGCGAGACCTGTTCCTGCAACTCGCCTAAAGCCTCACGCTCTTCAGCACTAAATGAGCGCCCCGACAATTTAGGGCCGATGGTTAAATAGCCCAACGCCCGCGTTCCCATTTGTAGCGGCAGCGTCACTGCGTGGCGAATCAGGACGGAGTGTAGGGCGTGATGGTGGAGGTAGATACCATCGACCTGAAGTAGATTGGGCAGATCTTCGGCCAGATATAATTTGAGACGGGCGCGATCATTGGTATCGGCCAGAGTCCGGCACGCCACCACCACGCCCTCATTCAACCGGGCGGTGTCGCGGAAAAAGAGGTTGTCGATCATGCTTCGCACACCATCTTTGAGGGGCTGGTAAAGCAGCAACGTTAGCACCGCGGCCAAAAATACGGTAATACCTCGGCTGTGATAGCCCAACAGCCCCGGATAAAACCAATCGACAAAGACAAACAGGGTGAAGTAAAAGAGGACTATCGTCGCTCCTAAAATAATGGTCGTTATCCCAAACCGAATAATTTCCCACGGCGCTTCAAATTTGGGTAGCAGATATTTGGTTCGATTTTTTTCAATAGTCTTTGTCATCATTGTAAGGCTGTTTCATTAGTACTTATAAGCGCACAAAAAGCCTATTTTTATCATAGCATAATTTTGCCGGCCGGGTGATTACAGATTGGTTACGACCGGTAAATTTAAATAAACCTCTTTCGACCTTAAAATTCCCATCGATTTTTCAATAATCGCAGCAATTCTATGCCGGAAGTGATAAAGTTGTGGTATAATAATAAATACGTCTGCAAACATTTGTTCTGTTGGCCTATCCCCTACATATCGTACAAAATTTGAAAAGACCCACTATATTTAGTAAGATAAAGGTATTAGGGTGATTTTTTTGGTCATAAGGCACGCCCCGATCATAGCGGTTCGGCGTGCCGGAGAGAAAGAGGCTCGTCATGTCTGATTTTTGCCACCTGCACGTCCATAGCGAATATTCTCTGCTCGATGGGTTGGGCCGCACCGCCGACCTGGCCAAAGAAGCGGCTCGATTAGGCCAGCCGGCCCTGGCTTTGACCGACCACGGCGTCATGCATGGCGTCATCGAGTTTTTCCGCAACTGCAAGAAAAACGGCGTCAAACCGATTATCGGCGTGGAAGCCTATATGACCATGCATGGACGCGGCATGGTGGATCGAGACCCCAACAAAGACAAGGCGCGCCACCACCTGCTGCTGCTGGCCCAAAATATGACCGGTTACAAAAACCTGCTCAAGCTGTGCAGCGAAGCCCAACTAGAAGGCTACTACTACAAGCCTCGCGTTGACGCCGATTTGCTGGCTCGTCACGCCGACGGTTTGATTTGCACCACCGGCTGTATGGCCGCCGAAATCCCCTGGCTGCTCAACCCCGAAGACGGCCGCCCGCCTCAGCCGGACAAGGCATTCGAACGGTTGCAGTGGTACATCGATGTGTTTGGGCGCGATCGCTTTTTTGTGGAACTGCAAGAACACAGCATTCCGGCCCTAACGTCGATCAACAAAACCCTGTTCGATTGGGCCAAAAAGTATGATCTGCAAATGATCGTCACCAACGATGTGCATTATGTGACCGCCCAGGACGCTAAATCGCACGATACGCTGTTGTGTGTGCAGACCAACTCGCTGGTTAACCAAAAAGAGCGCATGCGTATGTCGGACAGCGAGTATTATTTGAAGAGCGTGGATGAAATGAAAGCCACGTTCCAACCGCTGGCCGATCTGCCTGACAGCGCCTTTACCAACACCCTCAAAATCGCCGAAATGTGTGAGGTCGATCTGGAGGACGAGAGCTTCCACCTGCCCGACCTACCGCCTCAGCCCATCGAAATTATGCCGGCGCATTTTCAAGAGGAGCGCGATTACCCCGGCTTTTTACGCTATCTAACCGATCAAGGCTTAATCGAGCGGTATGGCGATAACGCCAACTCGGCGGAGGTGCAGGCTCGCAAAGAGCATGAACTCAAAATTATCAATGATATGGGCTTTGCCATCTACTTTCTGTTGGTCTGGGATTTGTGCTGCTACGCTCAAGATCGGAATATCTGGTGGAACGTGCGCGGTTCCGGCGCCGGCTCGATTGTTGCCTATGCCTTGGGTGTCACGCTGATCGACCCGTTGCGCCACAACCTCATCTTCGAACGCTTTCTCAACCCCGGCCGTATCTCGATGCCTGACTTTGACCTGGACTACCCCGATGACCAGCGTGAAGAGATGATCCGCTACACCTTGGAGCGGTATGGCGACGAACGGGTGGCTCAGATCGTCTCCTTTGGCCGGATGAAAGCCCGCGCCGCTATTCGAGACGTGGGCCGGGCGATGGACATCCCTTTGTCGGAAGTGGATACGCTGGCCAAATACATTGCTGCTATTCCGGGCAAACCGGCTACTATCGCCAACAGCCTCGATCCGGAGCACGAATTTTTCTCGGCTGAACTGAAAGAACGGTACGAAACGGATGATAACGTCAGAGCGTTGGTTGAGTCGGCCCGCAGTTTGGAGGGCGTGGCCCGTCATTCCTCGGTTCACGCGGCGGCCGTTATCGTTACCGACAGACCGCTGACGGAGTACGTGCCGGTCATGCGGGCGCAGGGATCGGTTATCACCAAATCGGTGACGCAGTTTGAGTTCCCCGTTTGCGAGTCGATTGGGCTGTTGAAGATTGACTTCCTGGGGTTGTCGACTTTAACGGTTATGCGGAAAGCGGCCGAGTTGATTAAGCAGCGTCATGGATTGGATTTCAACCTCAGCAACTTGCCGATGGATCAACCAGAGGCGTTTGAGCATTTGCCCCACTACCCTCGCCCGGAAAAAGCGTTTGAACTGCTGGCCTCCGGCGAGGTAACCGGCGTATTTCAGGTGGAAGGCAGCGGCATGCGTCGCGTGCTGACCGAGATGAAGCCAACTCGCTTTGAACACATCGTGGCCGCTATATCACTCTTTCGGCCCGGCCCGCTGGAATATATTCCCACCTACATCGCCCGGATGCACGGCAAAGAGCCGGTCGAGTTCAAGCATCCTCGGCTGGAGACAATTCTGGCCGAAACGTACGGCATCATTGTTTATCAGGAACAGATCATCCGCATTGCGGCCGAGTTGGCCGGCTACGCCCCCGGCGACGCCGACCGTATCCGCAAGGCCGTCGGCAAGAAAAAGAAATCGGAAATTGATGCGCACCGCTCTAAATTTGTGGCCGGTGCGGTTGAAAACGGCATCCCTCAAGAAACCGCCGAGGCCATTTACGGCGATATCGAGTTTTTTGCCCGGTACGGTTTCAACAAAGCTCACGCCGCCGACTATGCGTTGGTGACCTGCCAGACAGCTTACCTTAAAGCCCATTTCCCGATGGAATATATGGCCGCCCTGCTTACGGTTGAACGCAGCAACACCGAAAAGATCGGCACGTTGGTGGGCGAATGCCGGGCGAGAGGCATCGAGGTGCTACCGCCCAACGTCAACTTCAGCTATGTCAGCGATTTTGTCATTGAGGAGCGAAAAGGTGATGAATCGGCGATTCGTTTTTGCATGAACGCCATCAAAAATGTGGGTGAGGGGCCGCTACAAGATATTGTCGATGCCCGCGAAGCGGAAGGCCGGTTCAAAGACGTCGATGACTTCTGCAGCCGGGTTGATTTGCGCCGGGTGGGCCGCCGTGCCCTGGAAGGGCTGATCAAAGTCGGCGCGCTGGACGATTTTGCGCCCCGCCACCACCTGCTGGCGATTATTGATCGGATGATCAATCTGTCCAGCTCGACCCACAAGGCCAGTTCGGTGGGGCAAATGAGTATGTTTGATTTGGGCGAGTTCGACGCACCGCAGTTGGGATCGATTCTCTATCCGGAGCCGGACGACATGGCGCCCATCCCGCAGCGCGAAGTTTTGGCCTGGGAAAAGGAATTGGCGGGTACGTATCTGTCAGCCCATCCCATTCAGAAATATATGAAGGACATCAAAGCGGCCAACACCACTCTGCTGGGTGAAATTGACGAAACGATGCACAAACAGCCGATTATGGTGGCCGGAATGATCAATTTTGTGCGGCCTCACCAGACGAAAAAAGGCAAGCCGATGGCATTTGTAGAGATTGAAGATGTGCAGACGATACGCGAGGTGGTTCTTTTTCCGCGAACTTATGAAGCCTACAAACCATTGTTGAACCCCGGTAATTTAATTGTGGTTAAAGGCAAAGTGGACGCCGCCGATGGCCGTTCTCCCAAAATCTTGGCCGATACGGTGACGAATGAACTGACCACCTATCGGGCCGCCGATGAATCGACGCCGGTCATGCCGCCGCCTCCCCCGGAGCCGCCGATGCTGTTTGAAGAGCCGCCTCGGATAGCGGAGTCGGTGGCGTCGCCGTATGAGCCGACGGAAAATGGCCATACGAACGGCAGTAATGGACACAACGGTCACGAGTCGAACGGATCGAGCCGGCCGGAGGCGGCGGTGGCCGTACAGCCAGGGCCGCCGGCCGAGACTCTTCCCGCCAACCCGGACCCTTCAGCGCACCGGTTGCATATCACCCTGCCCCGGACGGGCAATTTTACTAAAGATAAACATCGGCTGAAAACGGTCTATAATCTGCTGACTGAGAAAACCGGCAGTGATGATTTCATTATTTATATTCCCAACGGTAACCAAAAAATTCAAATCGCGTTTCCCAATCAATCGACTCGTTACACGGCCCATTTGGAACAGAAATTGGTCCAAATATTGGGAGCCAAATCCGTTCGAGTAGAGTAAAGATTTGCCCTATGGGCTATTGGGGACTTATTGACAGATTAACACTAATATCTTATACTCTGCCTCAATTTGAGTTTGAAGCGTTCATAGAGTTCATAGAGTTTGTCGAGTTCATAGAGTTGGTGAGTTTATAGAGTTCTTAGGGTTTGTCGAGGTGTGAGTTATTGATGTTCTATTTGTTCTGGCAATAACCGTTGCACGTAAAAATCTAAAAACTCTGTAAATTCTATAAACTCATTAAAATCTACAAACTCCATAACTCCATAAACTCATTAAACTCTATATCTGGGGCCTACGGTGTTAACTGTAAAAACCATACTGTGCAGTGCGTCAGACAGTCATCCCGACGACAACAAAGCAAAAATGGGCCTGCTAGGCCCATTTTTTTAATACTTAACCATCTAGGAGGATTCAAACCGTGAAGATTGGCATATTGACCGGCGGTGGAGATGTCCCAGGATTAAATTCGTGTATTAAGGCCGTGGTAAAGCGAGCCAGTGATGAAGGTCATACGGTTTTAGGGATTCGGCGTGGTTGGGCAGGTTTGCTGAATTACAATCCGGATGACGACGCAGGTTTTTCATCATGTTTAATTAACTTAGATAATAATACGGTGCGAACGGTCGATCGCACCGGTGGAACATTCTTGCATACGTCCAGGGTTAACCCAGGGCGCGTTCTTGCGGACGAACTGCCTCAATTTTTGCAGAAAGTTGATGGGCAGCAAAAGAAATTTACAGATTGTACCGACCATATCTTGAAAAACATTGAGCATCTGGGCATTGAAGCGTTAATTCCTATTGGCGGTGATGACACCCTTAGTTACGCCTACCGGCTGTATAATGAAGGTATTCCTATTGTAGCTATTCCCAAAACGATGGATAACGATGTCTATGGCACCGATTATTGTATTGGGTTTTCTACGGCTATCACCCGCAGCATCGACATGATTCATAACCTCCGTACTTCTATCGGCTCTCATGAACGGATTGGGGTGATTGAGTTGTTTGGCCGAAATTCCGGCGAGACATCGTTGATCGCGGCGTACCTGGCCGATGTTGACCGAGCCGTAATCTCAGAGGTGCCCTTTGATCCTGAAAAGCTGGCCACTCTGTTATCCGCCGATAAGCGTGGAAATCCCAGCAACTATGCCATTCTGACAATTTCAGAAGGGGCGACGATGATCGGCGGGAAAAATATGAGATACGGTCAGCCTAATGCTTCAAGCCAAAAGCTGTCCAGTATTGGCGCGATCACGGGTGAAGCCATCAAACAAATTACCGGTGAAAGCATCATCTATCAGCAGATTGCTTATCTTTCGCGCTCCGGTAAACCGGATTCGATTGATTTGATGGTTGGGTTTAATTTTGCCAATATGGCGATGGATTTAATCGGCAGCCATCAACTCGGCCAGATGGTAGCGATCAAAGACGGCAAGTACACCAGCGTCCCGGCTTCGGTTTTAGCTCAAGGCATCAAACGGGTTGACGTTGATGAACTGTATGATGTTGATGTTTATCGGCCTAAAGTGCGTCACGTTCGAGAGAAACCCATGTTTCTTTATTAACCACCGTTGCGTAACTATTAACAACCAGATATCGTTATCTTAAAAGGAGCGCTTCCATAGTTACTTTTTGTATTAGGTATCAAGTGGGGCGCGGCCGGGTAATACTGCCACGTTCCGCTTAAACTATTTGTCTATGGTGAGGTCTGCAAAAGTTGATTCACATAAATCGCCAACCTTACGACCAAAGTACCAACGATGACCTTGACTTGGTATACACGGCGTGTTAAACTTGAAAGTATTAGGTTAAATTGCACCCCATAATCTGACCTTTAGTATCACCAAACTATCAATAACACCGGTATTAACTCTAGTAATGGGTAAGGACCTAATTTATAACGGATAAACCGTTTGATTAGCCAAGAATCTTCGACAGATGCAAACGGCTTTTAGTTCTTTAAGAAGCAGACATTCTCCATCCACACGAATATTTATCCTCGCGTTATTGACCGCAGCCATTATTTTCAACATTTTGGGCCTAGTTTTTGCTTTGCAATGGATCAAAGCGCCTTTTCCGGGTACCTTACTTTATGCTAACTTGGTTGTAGCCGATACCTATAATCCGGATTGGTCAGCTCGCCAGCAGGGTATTCGTTCGGGCGATGCGCTTTTGGCCGTGGACGACGTGCCTGTTACGTCTGGTCGAGATTTATATTTGCTGCTGCAGGAACAGGCCGTTGGTGAGACAGCAGCGCTAAGTATCGAACCCTACCTGGCACAAGCCGCCCCACCTGAAACCCAGCTATCAGTAACATTAACTGATTTTTCGCTGCAGGATATGCTCATTTTCTTTTGGCTGCCCTATATCATCGGTTTAATCTATTTGAGCCTGGGGTTGGTCATTTTTCGTTTGCGCCAAATAGGCCGGGCCAGCAACATTTTTATCACGTTCTGTGCTTTTGTATCCATAGTGGCCGGCGGTATTTTTGACCACTATACCCTCCATTTTCTCACTCCAATTTGGTTGTTTGTTTTGCCGTTAAGTGGCGCTGCCTTGATCCATTTGGGGCTTGAATTTCCGATCACCTCGCGTTTGATGCGTCATCAACTCTGGCTTCGTTTCGTCCCGTACGTAGTTGCTCTGGCCCTGGGCATGGCCAATCTATACAGTCTTTATTTTGCGGCAAATTCTCGCCTGTATTTGACCATTCGGTTGTGGGATTTTGGCTTTATTGGCCTCGCATATCTTCTGTTTTTAGGATTACAACTTCACACCCGATTATTCACCCTCTCGTCAATGGTGCGACAGCAAACCTCAATTATTTTTTGGAGCAGCATCATCGCTTTTGGGCCGGCCGGATTGTGGTTGATTACCAATGCGGTGGGGTGGCGAACACCTTTTGTCTGGCCTATTTTTGCCGGAGTTTTCATTCCGGTTACTGTCTTTCCGCTGGCTATTACCTACGCCATGCTCCGCTATCGCATTCTTGATATCGATACCGTCTTTAATCGAGGGATGGTTTATACTTTATTGACCTTGCTGGTTACGGTCGTCTATTTTATCATCGTCAGTTTTCTGGGCGCTCTTTTTCAGGGATCGCTCTTTCAGGACCCGATTGTCCTGGCCATATTTGTGGTCGTTTTGGTTATAGCGCTGGACCCGCTCAAGCAGCGTATCCAAACGGCGGTTAATCGTCTGTTTCTCCGCGAGACATTTGACTACCGGCAAATTCTGCAAAGCTATGGTCGGTCTCTCATTTCCGCACCGCTCAGCAGCCACCATATTCTTGAATTGCTGGTGCAACAGGCCAATCAGACGTTGGTTCCGGAGCGATCGGTCGTATTTCTCCGCGATCTCACTCTGGGGGCTTTCATCGTAAGTTATCCCCGCAATGATGATACCCTTCAAACGGTAGACATCCGCTTTGGCTTGAGTGATGATCTGGCCCAATGGCTGGCCGATACCAATAACATTCTCCAAATTAGCCCAGGCGGAGCAGCCCCGGACGATGTCTCGATTTCCACTGAAGAGTTGGCCCGGCTAAATATGTTGAACATTGCGCTGTGTGTGCCGCTACTAGGCTCCGAAAACTTGTTGGGCTGGCTGGCGCTCGGTCTGAAACGATCCGGCCAACCTTATACCAGCGACGATCTCTTATTTTTAGCCACGCTCGCTAGCCAAACGATTATTGCCCTGGAAAATGCGCAGCTCCTGGAAGAAGCCAACCGACGAGCCGCCGAACTCGAAGCGCTGCAAACGATATCGGCCAATATCCAAGCTGAAGCCGATGCCGACGCCCTCCTGGCTTCCGTCGTAGAGCAGGCGACTAATCTACTTCACGCTGAAGGCGGCCTGGTTTACCTATTACAGCCTAATCAAAAAACCTTAAAAGCCGTCGTCAGCTACAACCTTGATAAAGACTATACGGACTTTACCGTCGATTCAGCCTACGGTATTGCCGGACGGGTGCTCACCCTCGGTAAGCCGGTCGTAATCGATAATTATCATGCGTTCTCGGGCCGGCTGCAAGAATTTGGCAACTCGAATTTTGGCGCTGTTTTGGGCGTCCCGTTGCGATGGGGCGGCAAAGTACGAGGAGTCCTGTGCCTGATGCACAAACCGCATGGCCTTCGATTTCGCGAAGATGATATCTGGCTTATGAAACTTTTTGCCACTCAGGCCGCCATTGCTCTGGAAAAATCACAACTACTTAACGAAGCCCAGAAAAAGGCCCACCAGTTGACCACTCTGGGTGAAGTCAGTTTGGCGATTAGTTCAACTCTTGACCTGGACACTGTTTTAATCCGAATTATGCAGCACGCGATTCAACTGCTCAATGCCGAGGCTGGCTCGTTGCTTTTGATGGACTCTCTAGGCAAAACGTTACGATTCGAGGTCGTATTAGGGCCATCCGGCGATAAACTGTTAGGTTTGACCACCCCGGTCGGCAAGGGCATCGTAGGGACTGTGGCCAAATCCGGCGAGCCATTGATCATCAATGATGTTACCAGCGACCCACGCTGGAATGTTAATTTTGATGAAGAAACCGAATTTAAGACCAAAGATCTCATGTGCGTCCCAATGATGGCTCGCAACGAGGTTATCGGTGTTATTGAAGTGCTAAACAAACAAGATGGATCGGTTTTTACCGATGAAGATTGCGCCTTGCTGATGTCGTTTGGTGGGCAGGCCGCTATTGCCATTCAAAATGCTCAGAAGTTTACTTCAACCGACCAAGCTCTAAATGAGCGCATGCAGGAACTCCAAACTCTGCAAATGTTCGACCAGCAGCTTCAGACGTCGATCGAATTGCAGACAGTATTAGACACCACGTTAACCTATGCGATGGACGCACTAGGCTTGTCGATTGGGGCCATGGGCGTGGTCATGCAGAATAAAGACAACGAGGCGGGGCTTTATTTGCTGGTTCAGCGTGGTATGCCGATGGAACTGAGCCGCTACAAGAACAAACCCTGGCCGTTGTCGCAGGGGTTTATCGGCCATACTGTTAGAACCGGCCAGGCCAGTTTGGTCAATGATGTCACCGAGGTTGAAGCCTGCCGCCCGGCTGCCTATCTGGCTCGCTCAGTTGTGGTGGTACCGGTCAAACAGGAAGGCAAAGTGATTGGAGTCATTAATCTGGAAAGCACCAGCACCGATTACTTTACCGAAGAGGATCTGAATTTCGTCAACATCCTGGTCAGCCACGCCGCTATCGCGATTGATAACGCCCAACTTTTTGAACAGGTCAAGCAGGCTAACCAATCCAAAACCGAGTTTATGAGTACAGCCTCCCACGAATTGAAGATCCCTATGACCAGCATAAAGGGCTATGCTAAACTACTGCAAATGGGCGCTGGGGGTCCGCTATCAGATCGACAAAAGGACTTTTTGGAGGTTATCTCCAACAATGTTGACCGTATGGATCGCCTGGTGAGTGATTTGCTCGATGTCAGCCGGATTGAGGCCGGACGGATTCGGTTGGAAATTGGCGATGTGCAAATCAGAGACGTGATCGATGATGTGGTCGAATCGGTACAAAACCAGGTTAAGGCGAAAAAGTTAAATCTAACCCTGCGCGTTGAGGAAAATCTGCCGGAAATTCGGGCAGACTACAACCGGATGGTGCAGATTATGACCAATCTGGTCAGCAACGCCTACAAATATACCCCCGAGGGCGGCGATATTACCGTAATCGCCCAACCATATTTCAATGGTGATGTGAGCGGTCTCATTCAAGGCATCAAAGTTACGGTTAAAGATACGGGTTACGGTATTAATCAAGAAGATTTGGCTAATTTATTTACCAACTTTTTCCGCTCTAACGATCAAAATATTCGGAATGAGCCGGGTACGGGCCTGGGGCTGTCGATCACTAAAAAGATGATCGAAAACCACGGCGGCGAGTTAACCGTTGAAAGTGAATACGGCAAAGGTAGCGCGTTTACGTTTATTGCGCCGCTCGTTAGCAAAATTCCGCCGGGAGTAGAGGTCATCGAGCGCTAGTCGGGATTACTGCTGCGCTTGTTCGACAGTGACCTGGCCCAACAACACGGCATTCGGCGAGGGAGCGCGTGACTCCCCGATCAACGGCAGTCGCTGGCCGGTTTGAGCCTCATACAAACCGGCCAACAACAGATATTCGCCGGGTTGGACATTTTCATCCAACACAATTTCATAGCGATCGGCCAGCATATCGCCTGTTGTCCAGCGACTTGTTGGCCAAAGACCATCAAACGGCTGCTGGTCGTGCTGGGCTTTAACAAAGCCGTCCGGCGCGGTTAGGTGGACAAAAACCGTATAATCTTGTTGCGGTTGGGCCAACACCTGCCAGTAGAGGGTTACGCGCAAGATCCGTTCTTTAACATCGAAATAAGGCGTCAGATCATAACCGATCAAGGCAACCTGGTTATCGATATTACCTTGGGCCGGTATCGCGGGTGAGGTTTCGGGCGAAAAGACGACCCAGGTGTGGGGCGGTTCATTAGAGAGATGAGCCAGCATCCAACCGGGTGGAACCCGCTGAAATTTAATGCCTTCATCAAAGTAGGTGAAATAATCGCCCATCGCCGCTCGCCGCCGCCGCGCCGTATCGGAGTCGATGATGATGTAGGCCAGGGCGTTCTTGTCCAGATAGGAGGCTAATTTGGGCCAGGTGTTAATATCGACCGGGATGCGCTCCAGCGTAAAACGTGATGGAAATTTCCATATCGGAAGCGATTTGCTCGGTCCGAAAATGATTTTAGCCGGCCCCAACGTGGCCGGGTGGTCTCGTTCCAGCCAGGCCAGCAGTTTTTGAGGTGCTTCATTCGCCTCGCGATCCGATACGAAAGGGTCAACTGTGAGACTCCAGGCATCCTGCTGGATAGCCGTCACTGACCACCAAACACCCCACATGATGAGTCCGGTCACCAAAACAACATAAGCGGCATAGATGGGGCGCCCACGGCGGTTGGCCCATCGCCCCAATTCCGTCGCCACTCCGACCACTGCGGCTGAGAGCAGTATGTAAAACGGCCCTAAAATTGGAATGAGAAATCGAGACTCGATTAGGACTCGCGCATACCAAGCCGAAAATAAGTAAAATGGTACAGCCAGCAAGACAAACATCAGAATAGTGATTTGGTGTTGTTGAAAAGTGGTTTGCAGACGCTCCCGATGAAACAAGGTGAGCCAGATTAGCGCTAGAAGCAACCCGCCCCCAATGAGATACCCCAGCCAGGGCGGCTCAAAATTTCTAGAGGGAATGAGGGTCAGGGCCAATTCAGGGTTTAGGCGTGATATTCCTTCCTGCAGTCGGGCTGCCATCTCGGCGGCGGTATGGCTTTGTAGGTAGGTGGTAAGCGTCGGCAAATCGGCGAGGTTTTCCACTTGACTTTCAGCCCAGCGATCCATCCATATCACGTGGGTCGTCGCAAAGCTGTAGAATGGTTGCCCAAAGTGGCGCCAATTGTAGATGAGCAGCGGCGAGGTCGTTACCAGGAAAACCAGGGGGACAAGCAGCAACTGAGTTTGGGCAAAAATTCGGCGGCGATAATGCCAGACCGCCACTGCCGCCCAAACGACCAACAGCAGCAGCACCGAACTTTTGGTCAGATACGCCAGCCCCACAAAGAAACCGGCCAAAACGCAGTAGCGCGTTTTTTCGAAGCTTTTTATGAGAAAGTACCAAGCTACCAGAAAAAGTAGCACCAGTAGCGTATCGGCATAAACCGTCGAGGCGCGTAAGTGGAACTCTTTGTTCCAGGCCAGCAAAAAAGCAGCCAGCAGACCCGTAGGCCAATTGAACAACTGCCGGCCGATGATAAACGTCACCACCACCGTCAGCGCGCCGACGCTCAGCGTAATGAGTTTGGCCCATGTGAAATATGACCAGTCTCGATTAGCAGCCGGCGTGAGCAGCAGCGGGTACAGCGGGGGCCGTGTGCCGTCGGTTAGGGTGCCATCTTCGCGTAGAGACAAGCCGAGTTCAAGATAGGCTGACTCGTCGCCGTCGCTAGATTGGGTGTTGAACAGCACCTTGGCCAGCCCAACCACCATAAAACGGGCCAGGACAAGAATTAACAAACTAAGCAGTAAAATTTGCCAGAGGGATTTATTTTGGGTTAAACGCACAAGCACCGTCTCGAACGTCAGGAATTAACATTTACGTTATCGTTAGATTTTTCTTTGTCAAATTCCTGCTGTCCTAAGAGAATGGCTTTACATTGCTGCGGCGAGAGGTTCCTTTTGATCTGTTGGGGCAATACCCATTCATAGGAGAGAATTTCATAAGCACTATGAGGCGACTTGTCGGGGTGGGGTAGCCGGTTAAAGACTGTTGTTCGGCAATAGTAAACAATTGCCAGGCCCAAAGGGGTAGAACTGAGTGCTTCGCCCCCTTGCGGTTCACAAAAAAGGAGTTTTTTGACCTCAACAGCCAGGTTTAACTCTTCTTGTAACTCGCGTTGAATGGAGTGAGCCGGGTCTTCGCCCCGTTCAACCCAGCCGCCGGGTAAGCCCCAAGGTTGTTGCGGCCTAAATACATGTTCAACCAGTAGCACCTGACCCATATCGTTAAAAACGGCGGCCATTACGCCAACTTGATTGCGTGGGGCCAACAGTTTGACAGCCAAAGAAAAGGCCCACCTCAGCGGGGTAACCTGTTGCAGCAAAATGGAAAGCGTTTTTTTAAAATTCATCAAATTGAAAACTCCGGAAAGGTAAGCGTCTATGTCTACAACTGTCTCGCCCTGAATTATAACCCAAACATCTTACATTATGAATTTGATTTTTGCCTGACAACAGGCCAAAATTCCTAAAGTTAACCGTAACTTTTTATGTTATAATTTAGTTAGAAACAATGTAACCAAAGGAACGAAATGTGGATACCCAATTGACAATTTTATCCATTGAAGATGATCCGGAGATGAGAGGGTTGATCCAACTGATTTTTGAACGCCAAGGACATCGGGTGATCGGGGTGAAGCAAGGAGATTTCGGGTTAGAATTCTTACAAAGCTTGAAACCTGATGTTCTCCTGCTCGATCTCATGCTGCCCGATATTGATGGTTGGGAAGTTTACCAACAGATGAAAGATGATGATGAATTATCAAAGATACCCATTATCATTATCTCCGCCAGAAATCCGGAACAAGATGCCGCCGAGGGTCATCAAGTTGTTGGGAATGACCGGTTCATCGAGAAACCCTTTGAAATCAAAAATCTTATCGGTACGGTTAACGAAGTTGCTGCTCACCTGCCTGTTCGATAACTGACTGCCGCGCTGCCTGCTTTTTGTCAACGAAAGCCCCTCCTGAAAAGGAGGGGCTTTTTTTGTCTCTCGGCTGCGGTTTTATAAAGCTATTGACATTTGGTGGTAATGCATGTTAAAATGAGTGGTAACTCAGTATTTTGAGTAATGGCTCAGATTGTTGCCCGTGGTGGACCATTTTTTTTCTATGGTTTTCATCAAGCGCAACTTTTTAACAAAAGTCGCGTATTAAAAGTAGATGCCATCAAGAACAGTGATGAGCAGGGACAATACAACTTGGTGATACAACTTTTGGGTAATGACGTTCAACTCTTTAATTGATATACTAAAAACAGTAAACCATACACCGTATATCTGTCAATCTGACTCAGCGATATATCAGACATTCACAAACTATTTAAGGAAAGCAGGTGGGTGATGAGTAAAAGTAAAATTTTGAAGCACAGTCTCGCTACAGTGATGGTAGCCTTAAGCATCAGTTTCCTGGTAGCTTGCGGTTCTGCCGAAGAACCAACCCCGGAACCGGTTGACACCGAAGCGGTTCAGCAGCCTAAAGTTGTTTCGGCTGAGGCGTTTGTAGTCCCGGTCAAGGAATCGGACCTGGCCTTTGAAACGGGGGGACGGGTTGTAGCGATTGAAGTTGACGAAGGCGAGTCTGTCAAAGAGGGCGACGTTCTGGTTCGTTTAGATGACTCGGCCCAACAAACGGCTCTGGCAGAGGCTCAGGCGACCCTGGCCCAAACCAAAGCTAGAAAAGCTGAAGCTGAAGCTCGTCTGGCTGAAGCTGCCTCCGGATTGGCTGAAGCCGAAGCGAACTTATCAAAAGTCAAAGCCGGCCCCACTGACGCCGCGGTGGCTCAGTTGCAAGCCAGTTTAGCCAAAGCCGAAGCCGCTTTGGCTGATATGATCGCCGGACCTACCCCGGAAGAAATCGCCGAAGCCGGCGCTCGGGTGCAAACAGCGCAAGCCGAACTCAATCAGGTTACGGCCGACACCCGCGATGAAGATCTCCAAGCCTCCGCCGCGCGGGTTCTCAAGGCTGAAGCCGACGTTCGCGAAGCCCAAGATGACTATGATCAGGTTCGTTACGGCGATCCGGATGACGTGCTCGTGACCGGAGTCGCTTTGGAAAAATTTACCCTGGAATATGAAGCTGCTAAAGCCGAGTATGACAAGCTGGTCAACGGTGCTACGGCTGAAGAAATCGCGACAGCCCAGGCCAGAGTGGCCGAAGCCCGGGCCAGTCTAAACCGAGTCCAAGCCGGCTCTACTCCCGAAGAGATCGCCCAGGCCCAGGCCGATGTCGCCGCTGCCCAGGCGCAACTGGATGATTTGCTGGCCGGCTCCACCGATGAAGATATCGCCATTGCTGAAGCCCAGGTGGAATCAGCCCAGGCCGGTATCAGCACCGCCCGCGCTAACGTTGAAGCTTCTGAAACTGAAATTGACGTTAACCAGGCCCGGGTCGAATCGGCCCAGGTGGAACTCGATAAAACGACGTTGAAAGCGCCCTTTAGCGGTGAAGTCAGCAGCCTCAATAATGTCGACGAAGGCGAAATTGTTCAAGCCGGATCGAGCGTGGTCTCGCTGGGCGACACCAGTAAATGGCAAATTGAAACCGATGACCTAACCGAAATCGATATTGTCGACGTTCAGGTTGGCGCCAACGTGACGATTAGCGTCGATGCCTTACCGGGTGAAGATTTTGAAGGTAAAGTGGTCAAAATCACCCCTAAATCGGAAACTAAAGCCGGAGATGTGACCTACACCGTTTTAATCGACATCACCAAAGGTCCTACCGCTCGCTTGCGCTGGGGGATGACGACCTTCGTTGATATTGAAGCCAGCCCTGAAATTTAGCCCTAAGACGTGGTTGATGATGACGCCTGTAGTTGAAAAATTCTCTAAAGGTTAGATAAGTGAGGAAGATTATGAAACGGTTAGTAACTTTATCTTTAGCGTTGGCTCTGGGCCTGGTGATGAGTCTTTTCGCTACGGCCGGACAGCCGGCGCAAGCGCAAGAAGACTTGGACACCATCTTGGCCCGGGCCGCTGCTAGGAGCTTTCTGACCATCTTGACCCGCCCGGAACTGGCCAGCGCGCTCGACTTCTACACCGCCGATACCCTTCGAACCGACAACGTTCTGGCCGAACTGGGCGATGTCACTAGTTATCAAATAACCAGCGCCGACTGGCTCAAACCCAACGAAACCTACCAGGTTGAAGCCACCCTTCAACCCGGCGGCCGCGACATCATCGTGCGCACCGGCAAATACAACAATCGCTGGCAGGTTGATGGTTTAGAACTGCCGGCCAGCGGGGCTGTGGCTCAGACTGCCGCTGGCTCAGCTCAGGCAGCCGGCCTCCAGCCGGTTGCCGGTAATGGCACGGGCAAACTGGTATTTCAAACCCAAAGCGGGGGTGACATCTATGTCATCAACGCCGATGGCACCGGTCTGAGCCGCGTTACCCATGGCCTGGACCCGCAGCTTTCGCCCGACGGCAGTCAGATCGTCTTTACTCGCTGGGATCCGCAGTATGAACTGTTCACTATCAATGTGGACGGCACCAACGAACAGGCCTGGTTCAGTGGCAAACGGCAAATGAAATCGCCGACTTGGTCGGCAGACGGCACTAAGTTAGTCTTCAGCTTTCAAGACGGCGGCCGGTTGGAAGGCGAATTGAAAAAATACAGCTTGAAGGGCCTGGCCCGCAAAGACAGTCCGGTCAGAATACCCGACAATGCCCGTGGCATTGAGTTTGATCAGGACGGTCTGGAATTTTTCATCCCGCCCGACGCCTATTGGTGGCTGGCCCAGATCGATATTCAAAATGAAGAATACGAAGATTTGGCTACCGGCTCTCGCTACAACTACGCGCCGAGTTGGGACCCAGCCGACCCGAACAGACTCTTCTACCGCACCGACAAAGGTATCGGCCTCTACTACGCCGACTCGCACACCAGCCAGCCGGTTAGCTTTGACGACCGGGATCGCGGTGGGCTAGCCGTTTCGCCGGATGGCACTAAAGTGGCGTTTACCTACTATCAGGACGGTAACTGGGAAATTCACACGATCAATCTCGACGGTACCGACCGGCAGCGATTGACCGAAACGCCGTTGGCGGTCGTGGCCAGTCAAAACCAGGCCGGCAACGAAGTCTATGTTAATGAAGAAGGCTTCAGAACGATGAGCCGCGCTCAAGGCGATGGCCAGCCGAACCATAACTGGAACAACGCCGCTCCGGCCTGGTCACCTGACGGTAGCCAGATCGCCTTTGTCACCGATCGCACCGGCCAGTGGGAGATCTGGATAATGAATGCCGATGGTTCAAATCAGCGCCCCATGTTCCCTAATGGCGCCCTCGATGGGGTCGACCTGAACTTTGCCGGCGTTGATGAGCGCATGTTATCGTGGCGATAATAAAAAGGAGATTAGGAGATAGGGAGATTGTTAGAGAAAACTTTGCACTCTCGACTCTCTAATCTCCTCCGAGAGAGGAATTCGGAAAAATGAGTAAACGGGTTGGAATTTTAGTTGGCGGCGGGGATGTCCCCGGCCTGAATATGTGTATCAAAAGTTTGGTCTATCGTGTCATCGATGTCGGCTTTGAGCCGATTGGTATCCGTAAAGGCTGGGCAGGGTTGCTCAATTACAACTATAAAGACCCGACCACCTATACAAACAACTTTATCGAACTGGACAAAAACATTGTGCGAGCCATCGACCGGACGCCAGGCTCTTTTTTACACGCTTCCCGTATCGATCCGTCACGTGTCCCGCACCGGCTTATTCCGCGGTTTATGCACCCTGAACCTAGTTCGTTTAAAGATACCTATGACGTTAACGATCATATCAAAGATGTCGTGCAACGACTTGGCTTTAAGGCGTTGATTGTGGTGGGCGATGACGATATGCTCCGGCACGCGGTCCGTCTTAGTAACGATGGGGTGCCGATTATCGCCATCCCCAAAACCATCCACAACAACATTCACGGCACCGATTACACCATCGGTTTCAGTACCGGGCTGGCCCGCAGTGTCGCTTTTATCCATGAGCTGCGGGCGCTGGCCGGCTCGCGAGAGCAGGTGGTGGTCGTTGAAACATTCCGCGTCAATTCGGGGTTGAGTACGCTGCTGGCCGGCTTTCTGGCGGGCGTCGATCGGGTGGTCATTCCGGAAGTTCCCTACGATCCGGAGCGGCTGGCTTATCTGGTTCAGCACGATAAGCAGCTCAACCCCAACAACTATGCCGTGGTACTGGTCAGCGACGGTGCTAAAATTGTGCCGGAGAAGCTGCTGCAATACACGCCTCATCTGTCCCCGCGCAGCCAATCGGTGGCTCTACGGATGATGACCGAAGAAAAAGCAGCGGAGGCCCACGAAGAAGAGTTTGAACTCGACGAAGTCTTGGAAACCGGTAGTTCCCTGGCCGGCAGCGGCATGGTGGTGGCCGAGGTCTTAGCCCACCTGCTCGATGAGGAAGTGTTTCTACAACCGCTGACCTACCTGCTCCGAACGGGTAGCCCAGACGGCCAAGACCTACTGGGGGCGACGAATTTTGCCATTATGGCCGCCCGGCTCTTGAGCGAAGAGCGTTTTGGCCGGATGACTGCCTACCAGCAGCGCTATAACTTAACCGATGTCCCGCTCAGTATGGTCACTGAAGGCGTGCATGCGGTGGATGTGGACGAAATGTACAATGCCCATGAGTACAAACCGAAAGTTAATTTAATTTGGGCAGTTCAGGAAAAATGATATGTTCGGCAATAATAATAAACACCATGATTATGAATATGTAGTGCAAATCAAAGATGTCGTAAAAAGCTTCAAGGTCGGTGACGGTGAAGTGACCATCCTTAAAGGTATCTCGTTTGATGTCAAAGACGGCGAGTTCGTGTCGATCGTAGGACCGTCCGGCAACGGCAAATCGACCCTGCTCAATATGATCACCGGCATTGACCGGCCCAGCGACGGCGATGTCGTCGTCACCGGTCGCAACCTGAACAAGATGTCCGAAAACCAATTGGCGGCCTGGCGCGGCGAAAATGTTGGCATCATCTTCCAGTTCTTTCAAATGCTGCCGGCTCTAAGCTTACTGCAAAACGTCATCTTGCCGATGGACTTTGCCAACAAATACTCCTCCAAGGAACGACGCGAACGAGCCATGCATTTGCTAGAAACCGTCGGGTTGGCCGATCAGGCCGACAAACTGCCCAGCATGGTGTCCGGGGGCCAGCAGCAGCGAGCCGCCATCGCTCGCGCCCTGGCCAACGATCCTCCGCTGCTGGTTGGCGACGAGCCAACCGGGAACCTCGACTCCCGCACCGCGCAGGACGTTTTTGAACTCTTTTCCAAGCTGGTTGAAGAGGGCAAATCGATGCTGATGGTGACGCACGACAAAGAGCTGGCCAAGCGCGTGCCTCGCGTGGTTGAAATCACCAACGGCAAAATCACCCGCGACGAATACGCCGGCAGTAAAACAGCGTGGACGGGCTACTAAGCGCCTAAAGCCAGACCTGACAGGTTTTCAAATGCCGCTTCTGGCCTAGTGATTGTTCCAATCGGACAGACCGTTCTCCCAAAAATTATCTCGGTCTGTGTTGTTTGGTCACGACTGAATTCGTCGCTTAGATTTTTCGGCGGCGGTACGGACGGTTCGGCGGACGGTACAGGTCTCTCGGCGGCGGTACGAACCGTTCGGCGGATGGTACGGGTCTTTCGGCGGTGGTACGGATGGTTCGGCGGATGGTACAGGTCTTTCGGCGGCGGTACGGATGGTTCGGCGGATGGTACGGGTCTTTCGGCGACGGTACGGACGGTTCGGCAAACGGTACGAACGGTTCGGTAAGCGGTACAGATGGTTCGGCGACGGTACGGACCATTCAGCGTGCGAGAAAGCGGCTCGACAACATATAAACGGTTTAGAAATTAAGTGACAGTTGCTTGAGGACGCTCAATTAGAAGTAACTGTCACTTTTTGATGGGCGCAAGCCTGCTTAATCTACGGATCAAAAATGAACGTTATTTGGTATAAAGTCTGGTCAGATATTTGGGATAATAAAGTCCGCACCCTGCTGGCTGTGCTAAGTATCTCCGCCGGGGTGTTTGCTATCGGCGCGGTGTTTGGCATGGTCGATCAACTGATCACCGGCATGGATCGCGCCCACCAGGCGGTGGTGCCTTCTCATATCTTTATGGTTCTCGACCGGGGTATCGACGAAACGACCGCCGATCGCCTGACCAAAATCAAGGGCATCGAGGATATCGAGGTGGCCAACGAAGTGGCCGTTCGCTACAAAACCAATCCCGATGATGAGTGGCGGGCCGCGCGGTTGATCATGCGCAAAGATTACGAGGATCAGCAATACGATATCCTCCAACTCAAGGAAGGTGAGTGGCCGAAAAAAGACAATTTCGGCATCGAGCGGTTGTCGAGCCAAACCTTCAATATCGATATCGGCGACAAAGTGACTTTTGAACTGGACAAAAGCGACCGCGCTCTACCCATCACTGGCAAAATTCGCCACAACTTTGTTGAACCGCCCGACTTTGGCGGCGACGCTGTCTTTTTCACCGATGCTCAAGGACTGGAACGTTTTAATATCCCTGAAGGCGAGTACAGCAACTTATTTGTTCGCGTTACCCCCTACAGCGCTGAGTTCGCTCGCGAAATGGCGACGGAGATAAAAGATCGGTTGGCCAAAGAAGATATCGGCGTCAACTTTACGAATTACCAGGATCCTGAGGAGCATTGGGGCCGGAGGTTTGTAGAGGGGATAAATCTTGTCTTGCAGATTTTGGCGATTATCTCCCTGTTGATGAGCGTGATTTTGGTCACCAACACGATGACCGCCTTGATCACCCAGCAAACCAACCAGATCGGCATGATCAAAGCGGTCGGCGGCACCACCGGCGCGATTCTCAAAATCTATCTGGCCGCAGTTTTGATTTATGGTTCGCTGGCCTTTATCATCTCGCTGCCTTTTGGGGCGATAGTGGCTTATGGCATTAGCAAGTGGTTTCTCAATTTATTCAACATCGACTACGAAGTTTTCCAAATCTCGACGCGGGCCGTCATTTATCAGGCTGTCGCTGCTACCCTGATTCCGCTGCTGGCCGCATTGTGGCCGGTGCTGGCAGGCGCAGCCATCACCGTGCGTGAAGCCATTGCTTCGTACGGGCTGGGCGGCGATTTCGGTTCCAGTCGGCTCGATCAGGGCGTGGAGCGGCTGGGTCAGCGCTTTTTGTCGTCGCCGTACGCCATCGCGCTGGGCAACCTGTTTCGGCGCAAGGGACGGCTGATTCTGACCCAACTGGTGCTGGTTGGGGCCGGTACCATGTTTTTGATCGTGATGAGCCTGTCGGCGTCGATCACCTATACCCTCAACACCGATATGAACCGGCGCGGCTTTGACGTGCGGATTGGTTTTCAGGACCCGCAGCGCACCGATCGGGTCGAGACGATGGCCCACAAGGTGCCGGGGGTCGATGAAGCCGAGACCTGGTTTACGACTCCGGCGGCGATTCTCAAAGAAGGGCAAAGCACCCAAGAGGCCGGGGTCGGTGCGGAGTTGGTGGGTATTCCTGACGGCAGCGAGATGTACCACCCACTCATCGTGGCCGGCCGCTGGTTGGAGCCGGGCGATGATCGGGCCATTGTCATAAGCCGGGATACCGCCGAAGATAATGGCATTAATGTGGGCGACACCGTCACCCTCAACCTGTTTGAACTGGGCGACGATGAGTGGCAGGTGGTTGGCCTCTTCCAGGTTATTTTCAACGGTGGTTTCGACTCCGTACCGATTTACGCGCCTGAGGATGCCGTGTTCCATGCCACCAAAAAATACAACGACGGCGTTCGATTGTATGTTAGCACCGTCTCGCACACCCCTCAAGATGTCGAGACGGTCTACCAGCAGCTCAAGGACAGTTACGAAGATCGCAACATGGATATCGACGTCTTTTCAACCGGCACTACCCCCGATGATATCGTTAATGCCGTTAATCAGTTCAGCATCACCACCAATATGTTGATGGGGTTGGCAGTCATTGTAGCGATGGTCGGCGGGATTGGGTTAATGGGGTCGCTCTCGATTAGCGTGGTCGAGCGCACGCGAGAAATCGGCGTGATGCGGGCCATCGGCGCTCGCTCGGTGACCATTATGGGCATGTTTGTGATGGAAGGCGTTCTACAGGGTGTGTTCAGTTGGCTCGTGTCCGTGCCGCTCTCGTTTATCCTGGCTCGACCACTGGCCAACGCGCTGGGGCAGGCCATGTTCGACGCCAATCTGGATTACAAATATAATTTTAGCGCGGTCATCGTTTGGCTGGTGGTCATCCTCATCATCTCGACTTTGGCCTCGATTCTCCCGGCCCGCAGCGCTACCACAATTAGTGTACGAGATAGTCTGGCATATGCTTGACATTAGCCCCTGATCTCCTAGTATAAAGAAATATCCACGAAGGCACACGATTGGCAGTGGTCGGGCGATTGGAATGGAAACGGTTTATCAAGTAAAATACTGAGATACTTTTTTAGTGTACCTTTGTGTATCTTCATGGATAAAAAATAATGAACCAACCCAACCAACACCCGCTCATCCGCCTGTGGCGTTACGCCCAGGGCTATCGCCGACCCATTATTCTGGCCACCATCTACTCAATTCTCAATAAAGTCTTTGACCTGGCCCCGCCGCTTCTTATCGGCGTGGCGGTCGATATTGTCGTTTCCCGGCAAGACTCGATGCTGGCTAAATTGGGCTTTACCGACCTGACGACCCAACTGTGGGTGCTGGCCGGTGTGACCATTGCGGCTTGGGCTTTAGAGTCGATCTTCCAGTATGCCTACGCCGTGCTGTGGCGCAACCTGGCTCAAGCCCTCCAGCACGAACTGCGCATCGACGCCTATGCCCACGTGCAAAGTCTGGAGATGGCTTACTTTGAAGATCGCAGTACCGGCGGCTTGATGGCCATCCTCAATGATGATATCAACCAGCTTGAGCGCTTTCTCGATATCGGCGCCAACGAAATTCTGCAATTGATTACGACCATTGTGGTGATCGGCGGGATGTTTGTCGTGCTGGTGCCGAGTGTGGCGTGGATGACCATTTTGCCGATGCCGATTATTATTTGGGGATCGATCCGGTTTCAAAAATTGTTAGCGCCCCGCTACGCCGCCGTCCGAGAGCAGGTCGGCGTGCTCAACAGCCAGCTCTCGAACAACCTGGGCGGCATTGCCACCATTAAAAGCTTTACCGCCGAAGCGTACGAGGTTAATCGGATCGCCAAAGAAAGTAACTATTACCAGGAAACTAACCGCCGCGCCATCAAGTTGAGTTCGGCCTTTGTGCCATTGATCCGGATGGTCATCGTCATCGGTTTTATCGCCATTATGGTCTTTGGCGGGCAAATGGCCTTGAATGGAACGCTTAACGTGGGCGTTTACAGCGTGCTGGTTTTTATGACCCAACGCCTCCTGTGGCCGCTGACCCGCCTAGGTGACACGCTCGATCTCTACCAGCGCGCGATGGCCTCGACGGCTCGCGTGCTGGATCTGCTCGATACGCAGCCGCAGATTATCGAGGGAACGACCCATTTGCCGGTGCAGCAAATTCGGGGCGAAATTACGTTTGATAACGTCATCTTTGAATACAGCAACAGCAATGGCAACCGGCCGTCGGTGTTGAGTGGACTATCGTTACACATCCCGGCCGGCGAAACAGCGGCGATTGTCGGCGCGACGGGGGCCGGTAAGAGTACCGTCATCAAGCTGTTACTCCGCTTTTACGATGTCAAAAGCGGACACGTCTGTCTGGACGGTCACGACATCCGCGAATTGCGTCTGGCCGATCTGCGAGGGGCCATCGGCCTGGTCAGCCAGGATGTCTTTCTGTTCCACGGCACCGTCCGCGAGAATATCACCTACGGCACCTTCGACGCCACCGATGAGCAGATCGTCAGAGCCGCCAAAATCGCCGAAGCCCACGACTTCATTATCAACCTGCCGCAAGGCTACGACACCATTGTCGGGGAACGAGGACAGAAGCTCTCCGGCGGCCAGCGGCAGCGATTGTCCATCGCTCGCGCCGTGCTGAAAGACCCGCCGGTACTTATCCTCGATGAGGCCACATCGTCCGTCGATAACGAAACCGAGGCCGCCATCCAGCGCTCGATGGAGCGCATCGCCGTGGGCCGCACGACGATTGTGATTGCTCACCGGCTGTCAACGGTGCGCAATGCCCATAAAATTTTTGTTTTGGATAGGGGAAGATTGGTAGAGCAGGGTCGCCATGAGACGTTAATTGCAGCCAACGGTATCTACGCCTCGCTGTGGCGAGTTCAAACCGGGGAGCGCATTGTCTCAAGCAGGTCGTAGGACAATTGGCTAAATTGTCCGGTTTTCCAACTAAGTTCGACAATTAGACAGGATTGACCGGATTTGGAAGATGAAAATAAGTAAAAATCTTCTTGATCTTGTCAATCCTGCCTATAACTTAATCCGGTTCGCCCTAATTCATAGTCCCGTAGGTAGCACTATCTTGGCGATTTGAGACATTATACGCGACCATCTGGGAACCACAGTGAGGGCAATAAATGGCATCGGAGCCGGTGACAGTCCAACCCGGTTTTTGATTTGTAGCCGACGGCATATCCGCTAGACGATATAAATACCAGCTTTCTGCCTGATCGGCCGGGCGACTCAACCACCAGGTAACGCAATTGCTACAGAACCATAACGTTGTCTTCACGGTTATCTCTCCTTGCCTCACTGCTTCTTTTACTTTATGAAACGGAAATTATGATTACTAGACCCAAATGCGTGTAAAGTTCGTTTGTGAACTGAGGTAATGGCCTTAGTATACCACACTATCGTGAAAAAAACGTTCTTTTTTTACGAAATACGGTAACTGATTCATTTTTTTGATGAGATAATTCAGCAATTTGCGAAAAAACTATAGTTCGTAGTAACCGCTTTAGCGGTGCTATTACCGAAGCGGCTAAAGCCATTACTACGAACCAAGACATATTGACACGCTAGTTTTCTAGCGCGTTTCAGTTACCTTGCGCAGGCCGCGCGGGTGATCGACATCGTAATCGCGGGCGTGGGCCAGATGCATCGCCAGCAGTTGGCCGGGGATGATCGTGATGAGCGGTGAGAGCCATTCGGGAATGTCCTGGGCCAGAGCCAGCGGTGTGCGGGCCAGTTCGAGAATACCCGGGTCGTTACTGATGGCGATAATTTCCGCGCCTCGTTCCTTCAGCGTTTCTATAAAGCTTTGTAACTCCGGTAAAACCGCGCCGGAGGGGGCGACAACCACAACCGGGAAGCCCGGCTCGATGACCGCCATCGGCCCGTGCAGAAAGTCGGCGCTGCTGTAAGGCTCGACGATGGTGTAGGTCAGTTCCTTCATTTTTAAGGCCAATTCAAAGGCGGTGGCGTAATTGAAGCCGCGCCCGATGACCACGCAGTGTTTCATATAGCGATACCGTTCCGCAATACGAGCCACCTGATCATTTATGGTCAGGGTTTTGGCCACATAGTCAGGCAGATGCTGCAACGTGGCCAGCATTTCGGCATTTTCAGCCAGCGTGGCGCTGAGCAAGGCGATGACCGCTAGCTCAGCCGTGTAGGTTTTGGTCGCGGCCACTGAGCGCTCCTGCCCGGCGTGCAAGTCGATCACAAAGTCGGCTTGCACGCCCAGGTCGGAATTAGGGAAATTGGTGATGGCGGCCGTAAGCGCCCCTTGCCGGCGGGCTTCGGCCAGCACGGATACGATGTCGGGACTTTTGCCGCTCTGGCTAATGCCCAGTACCAGGGCATTCCCAAAACGGGGCGGCTGCCGGTAGATCGAGAAGAGACTGGGCGTAGACAGCGTAACGGTCAGGCCGTTGATCGCCCCCAATAGATACTGGGCGTAACGTCCGGCATTGTCGCTGGTCCCTCGGGCGGCGATGACCACGTGATGGATATCACGCTGCTTGATTTCAGCCGCTAGCCGGCCGATGGTTTCTTTTTCTTGTTGTAAAACGGTGGCTAATACCGTGGGTTGTTCGTGAATTTCTTGGTAAAGATGGGTTTGAGTTAACATTTTTTTCTCCTTAAAGTTGAGATTGAGCATCAGAAGTTTGGAAGTAGACGGGTGACCGCTAAATCCCGGTTTCTAACGCTTGATTTTTATAAGTGATTTGCCCGGCACTGATCGTCATAGCTACTTCCAAATCCGGCGTAAGCAGCACCAAGTCGGCTAGCAAGCCCGGCGCGATACGACCGCGCTGGTCCGAGAGCCCCAGCAGGGCGGCCGGAGTGGTGGTGACGGTGGCCAGGGCTTCACTCAATGAGCAGCCGGTATACTCGATCAGATTGCGCACCGCTTCATCCAGTGGCAGGATGCTGCCGGCCAGAGTGCCATCGGCCAGGCGGGCATCCGTTTTACTGACATGAACCTCAAAATCGTTCAGTTGGTAGCGTCCGGGCGGCATGCCCAGCGCGGCCATCGCATCGCTGACCAGATTGAGGCCGGTGCTGCCTTTGGCGGCCCAGGCTAGTTTGACCATCGCCGGATGGACGTGAATGCCATCGGGAATCAGGCCAACCACGCTGTGCGCGTCGTTGAGCAGCGCGCCGGCCAGTCCCGGTTCGCGGTGGCTCAGGGGAGGCATCGCGTTGAACAGGTGAGTGCCATACCGTACCCCGGCCCGTAGTCCGGCCTGGGCTTCATCGAATGAAGCCATTGAATGACCGGCGCTGACTACGACTCCCCGATCAACCAACTGCTGTACCAGTTCCAATGCGCCGGGTAGTTCCGGAGCCAGTGTCACTAAACTTACCCCCTGGGATGCTGACCAGTTGGTGATCAGATCTGGATCGGGTCGGCGCAAGTAAGCCGGATTGTGCGCCCCCTTTTTTTGGGGGTTGAGAAAGGGGCCTTCCACATGAAGCCCCAGCGGTTCTGCCCCACTGAAATCAGCCGGCCGCTGCCGGAGAAGGACATTCTGGGCCGCCGCTACCGTCTCCGGCGGAGAAGTAATGATCGTGGGTAGATACGAGGTCACACCGAAGCGGGGTAATTCGGCTGAGACCGGCCAGATAGTCTCGGGCTTGGCGGTAAAATCGTGACCAAACGCGCCGTTGAGTTGGAGGTCGATGAAACCGGGGACCAGTTGAAGACCACTGGCATCGATCAGCCGGGCATTGGCGGGTGGCTCGACCTGACCATGCGGCGCCATCCGGGTAATACGCTCCGCTTCGATAAAGAGATCGAGAGGGTGATCGAGCGGTTCGGGTGTAAAGATTGTGGCGTTTTTGATGACTAACATTGGACTTTCCTTTCGTCGGTGATGAAATCTGGCTAACTAGAGATTGGAGATGAGGGAGATTAGAGAGTACCGATCATTACCGCTCTAATCTCCCTTTCGTTACACTACTGTCATTTAGGCTGAGTACGAATATTTTAGCCGGAACTTGTACTTATGCTGTTGCTAACTGGCCCTTCATTTCGGCCGCGTATTGGTCGGCATTCAGACCGACCAGCAGATGCAGCACTTGGTTGGGCAGGCGCATAATACCGTGAACTCCGGCGGCCGTCAACGCGGCGTCATCGATGACACTTTGGTCGGCCACCACCACGCGCAGCCGGGTTTCCGCCGCCGCCTCGATTTTGCTGATGTTAACCGAGCCGCCCAGACCTTTAATGAAATTGTGGGCTTTGTCGGCCGCTTCGGGGTCGCGCAGTTTGGCGGTGGTTTCGGTCGAGGTGTACTGGACGTCGGGTACGTCGGCTTCGGATAGTTCAGCATCGTCACCGGCAACGCTCAGATACTCTTCCATTTCGGTTTTTAAATTTTCAGAGCGAGGGCCAAAGATCGCTTGCGCCCCATTGCCAACCATCACCACCCCGGCGGCGCCCATCGCCTTAAGTTTGTCTTGATTGATCTTACCGGCGTCAACCACGGCGATGCGCAGCCGGGTGATGCAGGCATCCAGATTGGTGATGTTACTTCGACCACCAAAGGCCAGAACCAGTTGCCGGGCGAATTCGTGGGCGGTGCCGGCCTGCGCTTCGCCTGTGTCAATCGTATCGGCATCTTCTCGGCCCGGCGTCTTCAAATTGAACCACTTGATCCCGGCTCGGAACACGACGTAGTAGAGCAGGAAGAAGAAGGGGCCAATCAGCAGCACTAGCCAAGGCTTGGTGTTGAGCGGGTACAACAGGACGTAATCGATAAAGCCGAAGGAGAAGGTCAGCCCCAGCTTCGCGCCCAGGACATACATCAGGGACATCGCGGCCCCGGCCATAATCGCGTGGAAGAAATAGAGCACGGGCGCTACAAAGAGAAAGGCAAATTCCAGCGGCTCGGTGATACCGGTTAGGAAGGAGGTCAAGGCCGCGGTGACCATAATGCCACCGATGCGAGCTTTATTTTCCGGTTTGGCCGATTGCCAAATCGCCAGAGCCGCACCGGGCAGACCAAAGAGCATAAACAGGAAACCGCCGCCCAGGTTACCGGCGTTGGGGTCGCCGGCAAAGAAGCGCGGGATTTCGCCTCGAACCACTTCACCGCTGGCTGTAACAAACTCGCCGACCTCGAAGAAGATGGGCACGTTCAAAATGTGGTGCAGACCAAAGGGTAGCAGCAGCCGGTTGGCGAACATATAGAGAAACAGAGCCAGAGTTGGGTTACCTTCAACCACAAAGTCGGAGAAGGACTGGATGCCAACCTGAATCGGCTGCCAAATGAAGCTGAGAGCGGCGCCGATGAAGATGGCGGCGAACGCGGTGGCAATCGGCACAAACCGTTTGCCGCCGAAAAAGCCCAGGTAGGGCGGCAACTGGATTTTATAGAAGCGGTTGAACATATAAGCCGCTACGCCGCCCATAATAATCCCGCCAAACACGCCCGTATCGATTGTCTCTAGCCCCATTACGGTGCGGGTCTCCATCCCAAAAATCGAGGCCATCGCGCCCATCGCGCCGAGGAGTACCGTGTAACCGATCACCGCAGCCATCGCTGACACCCCATCGTTTTTGGTAAAGCCAAGGGCCACGCCGATAGCGAAAATCAGGGGTAGGACGCCAAAAATCGGGCTGCCGGAGTCTTGCATAATTTGTAGGATACTGCGGACCACTTCTGAGTCGATGGTGATAACGCCTTGGCTGGCCGCCGCCAGCAAGCCCCCACCAACCCCTAGCAGAATACCGGCAGCGGGCAGGATTGAGACCGGCAGCATTAGCGATTTGCCAAGCTGCTGGGCAAAATTAAAGGTGTTTTTCCACATATGGGCCGGGTTAAACCCGGTCGATTGTTCTTCATTGAAAACGGCATTTTGGGCAGTCATCGGTTAAGTCTCCTTTGGTAGTTTTGCTAAAGTTTTTTGAAATGCAACAGCATTAATTTTTAAAGTTGGATTG
Source organism: Anaerolineales bacterium (assembly GCA_020634855.1). GTDB lineage: Bacteria > Chloroflexota > Anaerolineae > 4572-78 > J111 > JAGRBY01. The sequence continues at coordinate 307,387 of JACKAU010000005.1, read as the reverse complement.
TCGTAAAGTAACTTGCGAATTGTTTCTCTTTTTGTATCACGCGTCGGGGGCCAGCGCCCGCACTTCGGCGGCGGTGTCCACGGTCAGCGCTTGTTTGGCTAAGGATTGGCATTCACTCAGGCTCAAGGCCCGGATTTGAGCTTTGACGCCGGGGATCGCCGGCAGGCTGAGGCTGAGTTCATCCACGCCCAGGCCGATTAAGAACGGGACAGCTTGGGGGTCGCTGGCGATGCCGCCACAAACACCCACCCACTTACCGTGCCGGTGCGCGCCGTTCACGGTCTGAGCAATCAGGTGCAGCACCGCCGGGTTGAGGCCATCGACCTGCGGGGCCAGTTTGGCGTGCCCACGATCCATCGCTAGCGTATATTGGGTCAAATCGTTGGTGCCGATGGAGAAGAAATCAGCTTCACGAGCAAATTGCTCGGCCAGAACTGCCGCAGCCGGCACTTCGACCATAATTCCGACCGGGATAGCGGGGACGCCCAGCTTCTCGCGTTCTTCTTCCAGCATAGCTTTGGCCGCTCGCCACTCGCCCAGAGTGGAGATCATCGGGAACATGACCATAATCTTCCCCGCGGATGAAGCCCGCAGGATGGCCCGCAGTTGGGTTCGCAAAATTTCGGGCCGGTCTAACCCTACCCGGATGCCCCGTTCGCCCAGGAACGGATTTTCTTCGTGGGGGATGGGCAGATAGGGCAGCGGTTTGTCGCCGCCGACATCCAGCGTGCGGATGACCAACGGTTGGTTGGCCCCCAGAGCGCGGGCGATAGCCGCGTAGGTTTCGGCCTGCTCATCCTCGCTGGGCGCGCTGGTTCGTTCCAGAAAGAGAAACTCCGAGCGCAGTAATCCTACGCCTTCGCCACCCAAATTAGTGATTTGTTCAGCATCGGCCAGACCACCGATGTTAGCGACGATTTCCAATTGATGACTATCGCTGGTGATGGCCGGTTCGGCGGCGTGGGCTAAATCGGTCTGGCGTTTGGCGGCCTGTTGTTGCTGCTGGTCGCGGATACGAGTCACTTCGTCGGCGGAAGGGTTGAGCCGCAGCGTACCCTGGCGTCCATCCAAAATGACCGGCGTTCCGTTTTCCAGATCGAGCGCGCGGGGGTCGATGCCGGCCACCGCCGGAATATCGAGGCTGCGGGCCAAAATCGCGACGTGAGAGGTAGCCCCGCCCAGAGTGGTGCAGAAGCCAAGTACCTTGGACCGATCCAGGTTGGCCGTATCGGATGGGGTCAAATCTTCGGCTACCAGAATAGCGTTGGCCGGGGCGTCGATGGCTTCGACTTCGGCGCCGGTTAGATGTTGCAGTACCCGGCGACCGACATCGCGCAGATCGTTGGCCCGGGCGGCAATCAGTTCGTTCTTTAGGCGGGCCAGGCTGTCGGCCTGGGTATTGACCGCGGTCTGCCAGGCAAAGGCGGCGCTTTTCCCCTTGGCGATAGCGCTGCGGGTCATATCCAGCAGGTCGGGGTCTTCCAGCAGCTCCTGGTGAGCGGCAAAGATGGCGGCTTTGGCCGGATCGGCTTCAACGTGCAGCCGGGCTTGCAGCGCTTCCAGTTCGATTTTGGCGGCTTCGATAGCCTGACGCAGGGATTCTTCCTCTTGTTGCGGGTTGGCGGCAGTTTCGGTCACTTTGATGGTCGCGTGGCGGATTTGAAAGATGTTGCCAACGGCCAGTCCCGGCGAGGCGGTCACACCCAGCAGCAGGTTGGGATCATCGGAGCGGGGGCGGGGAGCCGGGGCGTTAATTTCGGCCACACTGACGCTGGCCGGAGCCGATACCGGCGTCGCGCCGGCTTCGCCTAGCCCTTGCTCGACCATTGGGCTTAGGGTGCGAATGGCTTCGTGGGCGTCGGCGCCACGAGCGATGAGCTTGACTTTGTCGTTATGCTGGACGTTCAGATTCATCAGGGCGACAACGCTCTTGGCATTGGCCTGCTCGCTGCCTTTTTGCAGATAAATGTCAGCTTGGTATTTACGAGCCACGTTGGACAACACTGCGGCCGGTCGGGCGTGCAGGCCGTCGTGGTTGGGGATCAAGATGGCGTCGGAAACGACCGGCTCAAAGTCCTTGTCGGTGCGGTCGGCTTGTTCGCCGTTAAGGGTCACTTCCAGAATGCTTTCCTGCCCGGCGGTGACGCTGCCGCTGTGTGATTTGATCCCTGCGACGCGCTCGCCGTTGGTAACAACGATCATCGTCAACAGGCTTTTGGCGTGGGTCGCCACGTAATCGACATCAAAATGGATGAGCGGGTCGCCGAGCTTGACCTGATCGCCGGTTTTGACGACTGGCTCAAAGCCGGCCCCTTTGAGGTTCACCGTATCAAGCCCGATGTGCATCAGCAGTTCCAAGCCATCGGTGGTGGCCAGGGTCAAGGCGTGATGAGCCGGGTGAAGCTGTACCACTTGACCGTCGCAAGGAGCCAACAGCGACGGGCTGGCGGGGTCTAGGGCAACTCCATCCCCGACCATCTTCTGAGCAAAGACCGGATCGGGTACTCGCTCCAAGGGCATCAAGTAACCGGACAATGGCGCTTGTAACCTAATTTGTTTCATTTTATAATCCCCTTTCATTCTGTTAGTTAGTAAAATTTACTAACTAAGTTTCGATTAAAAAAAATTAAACGATACCTAATTCTTCAGTTAAGATAATGGCCCCTGCTCCCAAAATGACGCTGTTGGTTCCCAACGTAGAAAAGCCAACCTGGGTCTCATCAACTAGCAGGGACATCGCGCGCCGACGCATGGCTCGGCGAATCGACTCGAGTAAGGGTTCTCCGAAACTGCTCATCAACCCCCCGATGAGAATGTGTTCGATATTTAACGCGCCAACCAAATGAGCCAGAGCCGCGCCGAGAAATCGGCCGACGTCGCTAATAATCTGTTGGACATCTTCATCACCGGCCACAAAAGCCTGGTGTACGGCCGGCAGGTCGATGGCCTCAACCGTTGGGGCAAAATTATGCAGTAGAGAATGCGGGTTACTTTGGGCAATGACTTTGGCTCTTTTGACAATGGCCCGCGTGCTGGCCACGGTTTCGAGGCAGCCAAAGTTACCACAGCGGCAGGCCTCTCCGCCATCAACGGCTACTACGTGACCGATTTCACCGGCCCCGGCGCCGTCGCCATAAAATAATTGGCCCTTAATAACGATGCCGGCGCTGATACCGCGCCCAACTTTTACTACTATGAGATTTTTGCTGTCCGGATGGCAGCCGAAGGTGTATTCACCCAGGGCGGCCAGGTGGGTGTTGTTAGCAATGTAAACCGGTAAATCATAGCGTTTTTGTAGTAGATTTTGTAGAGGCAGCGCTTCCCAGTCGAGATTGACGGCCCGGCGGATTATCCCGTGTTCGGCATCGATGACGCCAGGGGTTCCTAACCCGATGCCCAAGACGGGGCGGTCGGCCCAAGTCACCAACTCATCGATCAACTCATAGGCTAATTTCAAAGCCAGGTCGCCATCCTGTTCGTTGACAGGATGGACTACGCTGTGCAGTAGATTTCCGCGAAGGTCAAGCACGCCGCCCCGAAATTCATCACTGTTTAGATCTATCCCAATTAGGTAACAAGAAGTAGGGACAACCCGCAGGAATATCGGCGGTTTACCGCCGGCTGATGGTCCCTGGCGGGTTTCTTCGACGATCCCTTCGTCGATGAGTTCGGCCACGGCGCTGGAAATGGTGGGCCGGGTGAGACCGGTCATCCGGGCAATATCGGCCCGGCTAATTTCCTGGTGTTCATAAATGGTTTTGAGCGTTAAGATGCGGTTGTGAATTTTTGTGGATTGATGGGTAAGTTTTTTGTTGATGACCATTTGTCTCGACTCGTTTAATTAGTAAGTTAAATTAACTTACTAAGTTGATCGTAGTCTATCATAGTTTTTTATGCTTGTCAAGCCCTTTTTTAAAGGAATTTTGCATTTCTTTGTAGCGTTTTTCTGGTTAATCGAAGATGACGAATTCGACTGTATAAGCGTATTGCCAAATTGCTGTGAAGTCCCTTGTCACCTAAAATATGGTCATCAAATCCCAAAGGAGAAACTTAATGACTACCCTTGCCTATTTCGAAGGCCGTATTGTGCCTATCGAGCAAGCTCAGGTTAGTATCACCTGCCATACACTTCACTATGGCACCGGCTGTTTTGGCGGACTGCGCGGCTATTGGAACGAAACCCACGAGCAGCTTTACGCTTTCCGGCTGGTCGATCATTACACCCGTTTTCTCAATAGCGCCAAACTGCTGATGTGCCGTTTCGATTATACCCCCCAACAGTTGGCCGATATTACGGTCGAACTGCTTAGTCGTGAAGGCTGGCGGCAAAATTGCTACATTCGGCCCATTGCCTACAAAGATGACGGTGTTTTTCGGGTGTGGCTCCACGACGCTAACGACAAAATCGCCATTTTCAGCCAGCCGGTCGGCAAGTACCTCGAGGCCGATAAAGGGGCCAAAGTCTGCGTCAGCTCCTGGCGGCGAGTCGATGACACGGCTATTCCGGCGCGAGGCAAAGTCAATGGGGCCTATGTCAACAGCGCTTTGGTCAAAAGCGACGCGATGCTTAGCGGCTTTGATGACGCACTGGTCCTCAATCAGGATGGGCACGTCTCGGAGGGCAGTGCGGCTAACTTTATGATGGTTCGTGACGGCGCTATCGTCACGCCGCCGATCACCAGCAATTTGTTGGAAGGGATTACCCGCAAAACGCTAATTCAACTGGCCCGCGAGGAACTGGGTCTTGAGGTCATCGAGCGTGATATCGACCGCACTGAACTGTACATCGCCGAGGAAGCATTCTACTGTGGCACTGGTGTGCAGGTCGCGGCCATTGGTTCCATCGATCATCGGTTAGTGGGTAACGGCAGCACCGGCCCGATTACTCAACAACTGCGGGATATCTATTTCCGGGTGGTTCTGGGGGAAATGCCTAAGTACAGTCATTGGCTCACGCCGGTGCCGGTACTGGAAACCGTGTAACCCAAGCATTGGAAAGGATCGAACACCTTGGCCAGCAACGATTATCATTTCATAACCCATTGGCATATCGATGGTACGGTTGAAGAAGTGGCCGAGGTATTGGGCGATGCGCTTAGTTTGACTCGGTGGTGGCCGGCCGTTTATCTGGCGATCAAAGAGATAGCTCCCGGCGACGAAAACGGCGTTGGCCGGGTGATTGATCTGTATACCAAAGGCTGGCTACCTTACACCTTGCGTTGGTCCTTCCGCGTCACTGAGTCGAGCTATCCCCACGGGTTTAGCCTCGAAGCCTGGGGTGATTTCAATGGACGGGGTATTTGGACCCTAACCCAGGAAGGGGCGCAGGTCTACATCGTTTACGATTGGAAAATTCGGGCCGATAAGCCGCTGCTGCGGACTTTTTCTTTCCTGCTCAAACCCATCTTTGCGGCCAATCACCGTTGGGCGATGGCTAAAGGCGAAGAGAGCTTGCGATTGGAGTTGGCCCGCCGTCGCGCCAACACTGCCGCCGAACGCGCCTCGATCCCCCCGCCGCCGGGACCATCATCAGCCTATCCGTTTTATCTCTTACTGGTGGCTGTCGCCATTGCGGGAATGCTGTTACTTATTCGCTGTAAAGATCGTTAACAGCGGGTTAAGCGACCTACGCCCGTTCTACAGCAATTTTCTGTTTGCCGATACGGTAAGAGCCGGTTTTAGCCAGCACTTGCCCCACAAACTGTTCCGGGACATCAACCAGGGTGTGTTGATCTTGAATGCGAATTTTACCGATGACATTGCCCGGAATTTCGGCCTGGTAAGCCAGCGTGCCGACAACGTGATTGACCTGAAGTCCGTCGGCTTTGCCGGCATTGAGCGATAGCCGGACCATACCCCTTTCTTCGACACTATCACGCCGATCCGCTCTTCGCGAGCGCCGGTTAGATTTATTGCTCGGCTTGCCGCGTGATGGACGGGGTTCTTGGATATCGCTGATCGGATCGATGGGGCGCTGTTTCTCTTCAGCACGGGCTACTTTCAAGGCGGCCGCTGCGATATCAACCACGTCGTAGCCGTTCTCGGCCAGTTCTGCGATCATTTCACGCTCTCGGCGGCAGCGGTCGCGCCGCAACCAGACTAACATCTGCTCGACCAGTTGGCTCTCGCGATGCTGTTTAATCTCGGCGATGGTTGGCAGCGTGGCCGGCGTGATCGACTGCTTGGTGTATGACTCGATCTTGCGCATTAGCCACCGCTCGCGGGGCGTGATGATCGAAACGGCGATGCCGGGTTTGCCGGCGCGGCCGGTGCGGCCCACGCGATGGACGTAGACTTCCGGTTCGGGCGGCAGATCGAAGTTGAAGACATGCGAAATGTCGTCGATGTCGAGACCGCGGGCGGCGACATCGGTGGCGACCAGCACAGTGATCTGCTGTTGGCGAAATCGCTCTAGTACGCGCTCGCGGGCCTCTTGGCTGAGGTCGCCGTTGAGCGACTCGGCGGGGAAGCCGCGCACCGTCAACTCATTGGCCAGTTCGCCGGTGCCGACCCGCGTGCGGGCAAAGATGAGGGCGCTGGTGATCGGCTCGACTTCAAAAAGCCGGGTTAGGGCGGCCAGTTTATCGGCTTCGTTGACCAGGTAGTAGCGCTGCTCGACGGTTGAGACCGTGAGTTGTTTGGCCTCGACGGTGAATGACTGCGGCTGGTGCATATACTGGTCGGCCAGCCGGCGAATCTCTCTGGGCAGCGTGGCCGAAAAGAGCGCTGTCTGGCGCGCCGGCGGCGTGGCTTCCAGAATGGCCTCGATATCTTCGATGAAGCCCATACTCAGCATCTCGTCGGCTTCGTCGAGCACCACGGTTGAGACGCTGCTTAAATCGAGGGCCTTTTGCCGGATTAGGTCGAGCAGCCGGCCCGGCGTGCCAACCACAATATCGACGCCTCTATTGAGGCGGTTGATTTGGCGGCTGTAGGCTTGCCCCCCGTAAACCGGCAGAACCCGCACGTTTAGCGGGCGTCCGTATTGATACATCGCTTTGGCGACCTGCATCGCCAGTTCGCGGGTGGGGGTCAACACCAAAGCCTGAACGTGGCCTTGATCGGCCTCTAAGTTATGCAAAATCGGCAGTGAAAAGGCCGCCGTTTTGCCGGTGCCGGTTTGGGATTGGCCGATAACGTCCTGACCGGTCAACATCATGGGAATGATGGCGGCCTGGATGGGGGTGGGGGTGGTGTAGCCTAACTCGGCTACGGTTTGCACCAACTGTGGGTGCAAACCCAGTTGAAAAAATTCGCTTGACATAGTTTCTCCTACTTGCGTTTTGAATGTCGCTGTTTACGTTTTGAACGTCGCCGTGCGGCGTGACCGATGGGGGTCGCATCCTAGTTGTTGGTAACAGCCGACTCTTCTCCGCAAGTATGAGCCACTCTGTTGCAACAAAAACGCCCGACTAATATAACCGGGCGACCACTTTGAACAGCCAAAATAATCTATATTAGAATAGGCGCTCCCTTGCGGGAGCAACCTTGGTATTATAGCACGTTTTTGTAGATAGCAGAATCGTAGTTCTTAAGCCAGAGCTGGCAGGTTTCGGAATGCTATTTGCGAGAACGAACTTCTCCGATTGGACCCCGATTTAAGACAAAATTAACGTTTGAAAACCTGTCAGCTCTTATATTGCCCCGCAGAATTTCACTAACCAAGTAGAAACGTTTGAATATGATCCCAAATCAAAAGCAATTGATCATTTAAGCGGTGATCTGAGTCAACCTCAATCAACGTCACGTTGTCGGGGTTAGCCGAGGCGTACTGCCGGCTGCCGGTGATCGGGACAACATCGTCATTTCGACCGTGGATGATGACGGTGGGGGCCGGCGGGTGGACGGGGTGATTATACTGCAACCGGTCGAGATGAAACTGGTAGCGAAGCGGCGCTTCCTCCTGAAGGCCATCGTGCCAGAGATTACGTACGCCTGAAATTTGCCATTGGGCTAACTCGTTAGGCTCATAGCGGCTGACGCTGTAAAAGAGGGCCGGGGCCAGTAACAGCAGCTTATCGACGCCGCCATAGCGGTAGGCATAATGCAGGGCCACCTGGCCCCCCAACGAACTGCCGATTAAGCTGACGGACTCAAATTGGTGGTCGAGCACATATTGCCGCAGCCGATTTATCTGGCCGGTGATGGTCATAAACTCAAAGTCACGCGGTGTGGGGTTTAGCTCGATCGCCCGAAAGGTAACCTCTGGATAAGCCATTATCTGCTGCCCAAAATAATCAGCTTTGGTACCTTGGGCTGACGAAAGAAAGCCATGCAGATAAATAATTGTTTGGTTAGCCATGACGTTTCGCCTCCGGATGGGGCGGATAAATAAAAAACTGTTGCAATATGGATGATGCAACAGTTTCTGCTATAAAAATTAGATATAGAGCGGGAGCGACGGGACTTGAACCCGCGATCTCCGGCTTGACAGGCCGGCGTGTTGACCACTACACCACGCCCCCAAAAAGTAACCGATTGACTAATTATAGCTGGAGTCAGTCGGTTTGGCAAAATCCGCCAAACTGGGGAACCAGGATTCGAACCTGGATATACGGCTCCAAAGGCCGCTGTCCTACCATTAGACGATTCCCCATTATAGTTTATAGGTGCCGAGGCCCAGACTTGAACTGGGGACCCTTTGATTTTCAGTCAAATGCTCTACCAACTGAGCTACCTCGGCAGATGTTAATATTGCAACAACAGTGGAGGATTATAACACAGACTCGAATCAGCGTCAAATTAAATTTGGATCGAGCCGTCTCAATCATCAAGGGAATCCGGCGCTTTTTCGACCAAAAAGCGCCGGATGGCTCTGAGCGCGGCTTTAAGCACCACCTCACCCAGCGGTACCATTTTGATGTCGATAAACGTGGCTTCTTCATCGATTTCGTCATCGATCTTTTGGATCTCTTCATGGAAGATTTGAATCATGTCATCTTCGTGATCTTGTAAAAACCGCGCTAAATCGTGACGAACCAATTGAAATGCAACCTCTCGGATGATGCGTCGCATCTTTTGTTCCTCGTTGGCAACCGGATTTTGTCAGTGGCTAAGGTAAGCTTTGATGTCATCAAGTGAAAAAGGCCAGACCAATTCTTGCTTAAGATCGGTCACAGCAATAACCGGGATTAGCTCAGCATAAGCGGCCTCCAATCCGTTATGGGGATGGGTAATGTCCAGTATATCAATTTCTAAGGGAATATCCAATGCCACTATCACCAGCATTTGATAAGCGGTGTCGCAAGCTGAACAGTTTAGTTTTGTATAAAACTTAACCTGTTTCATACCCTCATTATACACAGATGCTCAAACGTCATCAACCTATTTGTCTTGAAAATAGGCAGGGCTTACGCAGTCCTAAAGGTGACAGTCACTTGGTCACGCTAAATCGATCTGGTTGGGCTATCCGGCTTCTGGATTATTGACAATAAGTGACTGTCACCTTAGCTAGCCGCTTAACCAGCCGAAAAACCAACTGATTTACCAGTAATTATTCTGCCCAAATGACGGGTGTTTATGGACCATTTTTGTTGTATCATAGATTTGTGGTAATAGGCCCGCTTCGTCAATCCTCGATCTCTATGAACTCAAAAACTGATAATGTTATGAACTTTTCATCCCTGGTGTGGCGAGGTGGTGAGCTTTGGTGCGCGTCACCCTCATCACCTCGTCCGGTTTGGAAATTGCCTAAGGAGGTTAGCGTGATTGCGTTTTCATTTACTAATCAAGGAGATTGAACTTTTGGTAAATTTGCTCCAAACTGAGTATACTGAGAAGCGGCATGAGTTACATTACACCGACACGGCCGTTTATAAGCAGCTTTTGAAGGAGCAGCTTGAGCTTATCGAGGGCTTGCGAGCTAAGATTGAGAGCCAGGGTAAAGAAAGTTGAAGTAAGGACACAATGACGAACAATGAGAGTCAAACCGAGAAAACCATAATATCCGTTGCTGCCGCCATTAACCAGGCCGACCACATTCTTTTTATTACGGGGGCCGGCATTTCGGCTGACTCTGGGCTACCGACCTATCGTGGCGTGGGTGGGTTGTATGAAGATGAGTTTACCGCTGAAGGAATCAGCATCGAAACGGCGTTGAGCGCCTTTATGTTTAACCGGCGGCCCGACATCACCTGGAAGTATTTATGGCAGCTTGGCGCCGCCTGTCACGGCGCTCATTTCAACCGGGCGCATGAGGTCATCGCCTTGATCCAGCAGCGCAAACCGAATTCGGTTGTCTTAACCCAAAATATCGACGGCTTGCACCGGGCGGCCGGAACGATCAATCTAATCGAAGTCCACGGCCATGCCTTTGATCTATACTGTACTCGCTGTCGGGCCAATTTCTCTGCCGCTGATGTGATTACCAATTATGAAGTAAAACCCCAACTGCCGCCCCCCTGCCCCCAATGCGGCGGCTTGATTAGACCGGATGTGGTTCTCTTCGGCGAACAGTTGCCGGATGCGGCCGTTTCAGCCATGATGGCGCTAGCTTTCCAACCCATCGATTTAGTCATCGCCATCGGTACGTCCAGTTCATTTCCCTATATTTTGAAGCCGCTTGTTGACGCCCGTTATCGCGGCGTGCCGACCGTTGAAATCAACCCGGCTAACACCCATGTCTCAGAGATTGTGACCTACCGCTTAAAACTGCGCGCGGCCGAGGCGATGGAGAAAATCTGGCGCTATTTTGTTGAGCATTGACACGCGCCTTACTTCCTACTCCTTCTTATTTCCCAAACCGCCGTACAAGTTTCCGTAGCTGTTTTTGCCCGGCTGCGGACAACCCCAATAGTTCGATTTCTTCTTCCAATTGGCTTAAAGTGCCGTAGCCGCCGACATATCCATTCAACCGGGCGGCTGCGGTCGAGTTAATCCAGTCCGATGGCTTGCCATAGATTTCGCGTATCTCAGCCCAAATTTGCGGCGAATGCTGCAATAAATATTTGTGATGGTAATTCTCTGCAAGATAAAAAGTCGAAGCCGGAATGATCTCGGTGTGAATTTTCCGGTTGAAGAAGCGCCCCGTCTTTTCCTCGGAAATGGCTGATTTCGACCGTTCAGCTTGGCGCTGTTGGCGCTCATTGTGAACAAAGATAGCGGCTTTGTACTGCTGGCTCCACGTTCGGCGGGTTGGGTTATGGCTGCTCCAGAATATCGCCAGCAACTCGTCATAGGTAATCACGGTTGGATCGTAATCGATCTGTAGCGTCTCGGTGTGGTCGCCGAGGCTGTAGTAGGTGGGGTTAAGTTTTTTGCCGCCGGTGTATCCCACGCGAGTGCGCACCACCCCTTTTAGACTCCCAAACTGGGCGTCCGGTCCCCAGAATCAACCCAAGGCGAAGGTAGCTGTTTCAACTTTGGTCGGCGCGGCCAGATCGATAGTGGGAATGGCGGCGGTGTAGGTGTGTTGATCGGTATTTAACATTTTAGTGACCTTTCTCTTATCGTATGGCAGAAATCATTACGATCAATATACTCTGAATTTCTTACACACGTATTAACAGCCCTAGGCCCCCAAAAGGTGTTCCTCACCTATTTTGACCGGTTTAGTTTACGATAGAAGGTCTCTTTCCAACGCGTCCAAAGAGAGGTGAATATAGTGATCCAGCAGGAACGGTTTAACGCCCGTTGAATTGGATAAGGCGCGTCGGGTGAGCAGTTCATACCCTTCGGCGGTTAGCCCAATCACGGCATCGAGTACGCGACCAAACGCGTAGGCGACTTCCAAGCCGCGTTCCGGCCCATAGGTTGCAACCGCTTTTTTAAAGAAGCACATCCGAATTTTGTTGGCTACGCTAATCATAAATTGATTATGCACATCTCGGCGGACGTGGGCCAAGCCAATCCGCGCCTGATTGCCCAGAAATGCATAGGTATCCGTGACCTCAAATAAGGACAGATACCACTTGATCAACGTATCTTCTCGTTCTTTTCGTTCAGCGGTGTGGAAAACCGCCGCCGTTCGGTAATGGGCAAAAAGTGTGTCATAAAAGATTTGAACCAACTCATCAGCCCATTGGGTGGCTTGGGGAGCGACCTCGCTCAGAAGGTCAAAATCCGCCTGACTTAGGCCGGTTAAGGCTTGCACCGTTTCGATCCCTTTTTCAAAATCTCGCCTCACTAAATACATTGTCCTCTCCTTTGTTGGCTTGCTAAAGTGTTAGCATCAATCTCTCCATCAAAAAATACCGACTGCATGCCGGTATGATTTTGAATAAGTTGGAAGTTGAGAAGTTATTATCCAGAATGATAATGACAGAAGGTCAAATAAAATGGGGTAGATGGAGCTTGAACAATTCGTTCAGGTTGTCCCTTTGCTCCCATATAAGCGACTTGATCTTAATGTAGCAGACAGGCGTTAATTCCTTGTAAGGAATTAATTAAAATTTAGTTAGAGTCATCGAAATAATGTTTGCAAATTTGTCCTGATTACCGATACGCCTCCCTGATCGAGCAATTGAGTCAGACTTTCCGATGCATCCGACTTTACGATTGAGCAGTCGATCAGACTGCCCTTGGCCTCGGATAGTCTGATCGAAAGGGAGGAACAATCCGCCGATATCGCGGACGGTTTGGTAGAGTCAGGCGTAAATGGGGTGATAATGGCGCGGTTGCTTCTAACCGGGGTATTTGCCCAAGGCTATTAGCCCTTCATGGCGTCGAATGCGTGGCTCGGCGTTTAAGCGCAGTAAGCTAACGGTCACGCGTCCCTCGGCGGTCAGAGGTACAATGACTGCGCCTTCAAGGACAAAATGGTCCGTCCAGATTTGTTGACGAGGATTAAAAAGTGAGGTTAGTTCATTTGTCTGGGGATCGATTGAGGCGATGTCGCTACCTTGATATTGGCCGGCAAGTTGAGGGTGAATGTCGTACCGACTTGGGGCTGGCTGGCGACTTCGAGGCGGCCGCCCAACAACTGGGCCAGTTCATGGCTGAGGGCTAACCCTAAGCCTACTTTTCCGCCGCCGTGACTGCGCGATTTATCACCCCGGTAGAACGGTTCAAAGATATAGGGTAGATCTTCAGCGGGAATGCCCGACCCGGTATCGCGAACGGTAAGCTGAACGCCTTCGGCTGCTGCCGTGACCGACAGCGCCACTTGCCCTTGGTTGGTGTAGGTGATGCCGTTTTCGAGCAAGTTGATGAGAATCTGGGTCAAGCTGTCGGCGTCGGTGACGATGGTCAACGTCGGCGGGACAGCCGCCGTTAGGCTTAACCCTTTGGCTGCCGCCTGCGGTTGAAAGGTGTCAACCACGGTCTCGATCAAGGGGACGATATCGACCAGACTCATCGTCAGCGGCTGTCGACCACTCTCCACTCGGGCCAGGGTCAACATGCGGCCGATGAGACGCTGCATGCGTTCGGCTTCGCTTTGGATGCGACTCAAGATAGATTGGTATGCCTCCTGAGTCCGGGGCCGGTTTAGGCCAAACTCGGCCTGGCCCAAAATGGCTGTAACCGGGGTGCGGAGTTCATGGGAGGCGTCGGCGGTGAAACGGCGTTGGCGGGTGAAAGCCGCGGCCAATCGATCTAGGGTAGCATTGAAGGCCAGCGCCAGCGCCTGGACCTCATCTTTGGCTTTGGGGACGGGGAGGCGTTCGGCCAGAGCTTCGGCGCTGATGGCGGCAGCGCTGCGGGTCATCCGGGTCAGTGGGCGTAGCGCCTGACGGGCCGCCAGCAGACTGAGCAGCCCGGAGGTGATCAGCGCTAGCGGGATGCCAATTAGCAAGCTGCGGCGCACGGCGGCCAGCGTTTCCTCAATTTCTTCCCGGTTATCCGCGACTTGCAGGTAACCGACCACTTGGTTATTGGCCAAGAGGGGCAGGGTATAAACGCGTAACGGCAGGCCGGCCTCGCCGGTCTGATTCAGCGCCAGACCCTGCGGTGGGGGGGAGAGCGCTTGAGGCAAGACCGGCACAGTGGTGTAATGGCCCAAGCCGTCCGTGACATGACCCTGTTTGTCAACCAGGCGGACAAAGCCGGCCCCTCCCATCTCCGGCGGTCGCTGCCGGTCGGTATGAGGAAACTGGGGAACGCCGGCAACGATTTTGACCCGAGCGAGTTCTTGGATTCCGATCTGACCCAACTCCCGGTCAAGCTGTTCATACAGGTCGTGCACCAGTTGGTTGAGCACAATGGCCGCCAAGGACAGCAGGGCAATGAGCAAGACGATCACATTGACCAGGGCCAGCCGCCCGCGCAAGGTCATCCTTTAGCCCTCAGCCGCAAGTTTGTAGCCAACGCCTCGCACGGTGTGAAGCAGCGGCCTGGCTTGTCCATCATCTATTTTTCGGCGTAAATAGCCCACATAAACGTCAACGACATTCGATTGGTTGTAGTAGTCGTGGCCCCAAACGTGTTCGCCCAGTTGGACCCGACTCAGAACTTGGCCGGGATGGAGCATAAAGAACTCCAGCAACGAAAACTCTTTGGTCGTCAACACAATCTCCTGACCGCCTCGTTTGACCACGCGGGTGAGGCGGTTCAGGCTCAAATCCGCGACTTGCAACTCGTTAGCCCCGGCGCTGTCGCCGCTGTAAGTGCGGGTGCGGGCGCGGATGCGGGCCAAAAGCTCACGATAGGCAAATGGTTTGATCAGGTAGTCGTCCGCGCCGCTATCGAGGCCGGCCACCCGGTCTTCCACTTCATCCAGGGCGGTTAGCATGAGGATAGGGGTACTGTTGCCCCTGGCCCGCAGTGTGCGGGCCACCTGGCGGCCATCCAGCTTGGGCAGCAGGATGTCCAGAATGATCAGATCGTAGGGATAGGTTTGGGCAAACTCCAGGGCCAATTCACCATCGGTTGCCACATCGACCACGTACCCCTCTTCTTTCAGGCCCTGTTCGATGAAATCGATCACATTCGTTTCGTCTTCAACTACCAAGATGCGCATTGTACTTTACCGGCCAATCATTCTCGGTCATTATACACTCAATCAACCGGACCAATCAAGATCGACGAGCCGGGGTTTTGGCTGCTTGGCGGGTGTTGACAATTCGCCAGATGGTCAGGAAAGCCACCGCGGTCAGGCTAACCTTGTAGAGTGGCATCAGTACGCTGTTGTCCGTGCCTAGCCCGATGCTGTGCCAGGTGACCAATAAAAAGGTCGGATAGCTGGCGTAGTGCAGTAAACGGAAGGTTTTTTGTCCTAACCACTTGCGGGCATAAAAGCTGGAACTGAGCAGAAACATAAGGTAGAAACTGAGCATACCCAGGCCGACCAGCATCGGTTCATACGAACTGGCGAAAGGGATGGCCACATCCTTCAGGGATAATTTGATGAAGTTATCCCCTAACAGAATAAGTCCGTGCAGGGCGCTCATAGCCAAGGCGCCCCAGTTCAAAAAGCTGTGTAGGCCCAGGGCCAGTAAGGGCGGAATGGTTGGCCGCAAGATAGCACCGCTTTGCACCAGGCCCCACATTACCCCCAACGTGAGTAAAATATAGGCTAACACGCCGCTGCTGCGGGAGATGAACCAGTAGGATTTATCGCTGGTCTGGGGTAAGAACTGACTCAGGGCAACCACTCCGTACAGCGAGACGATGACAAAAGCGCCGATCGCGCCGATGATCAGGAGACCGTGCAGAATCTTAAACCAGGTTGACGAATGTGTTTGTGAAGTTGATCGAGTAGACATAAGCTTTATTCTCAAAAGAACCATAAAGTATGGGGCGGCCTTCATTCGTAACCAGCAAGGCTGAAAGCGCCGGTTGGGCCGCCAGATAGGCTAATCCTTGTTTTTGCCCTAAGATCAGGGTCACTTTGGCATGAATTTCAGCCGCGGGCAGCGCCGGTCCGATGACGGTCACGCTGACCAAATCGGTCAGCGCCGGCGCGCCGGTTCGCGGATCGATCAAATGGTGGGCATCTATGCCCCCATGACGCCATCGTCGCCGAGCCACACTGGAGGTGGCGACGGCTTCATTCCTGAGTACCAGCGTGGCCAAATCAATCTCAGGCCGGTGAGGGTCAGCCAGGCCGACCAGCCAGGGTGAGCCGGAGGGCGGATTGTCGACACAGACGATATCGCCGCCGGCGTCAACCAGCGCCGGGCCATGTTGGCCCAGACGCTGCGCTGCTTGTTGGACGGTCCAGCCCTTGGCTATGCCCCCCAAATCCAGCCCACTCTCCGGCGGCAACGTGATCGTCTGTTCGACCCGGTTCAGCTTAACATGAACCGGATTCAGCGATGAGGCGACCGGCGCGGCGATGTTATCTCGGCTCAGGTGTTCGCCTATTGTTTCGAATGAGCGATCATACCCATAAGCCATAAGCGCCTTGAGAATCGTCGGATCGAAGATGCCGGCTGTGCGCTCTTGCCAGACCAGGGCGGTCTCAACCAGTTCGAATAATAGGGATGAAGCGGCAAACGGACGTCCGGCGGCGCGGTTGAGTTGTGATAATTCGCTCTCAGGTTGAAAACGGCTCAGACGAGCTTCGGTTTGAGCGAAGAACTGTTCAATGTCGACCAGGGCTTGTCGAGCTTGCTGCTCATGGCGAGACCACAGCCATAACCCGACTTCAGTACCCATAGCCCGAAAATGATGCTCGAATTCGGTCATTGTCATAACTGGCCTCAAGATCCTCGGGTGCGAGTAGTCGTCCGAACCAATTGCGGCTGCACCAGCGGCGATTGCCCCTGCTCCAGACGAGGCACATCGCTGCCCATCACGTACCAGAGCGACCCTCGCTTATCACGAATCACGGCCACCGATCGGCCCTGAACGTCTTGGACCCATCGAACTATATCTAACGTTGTGGTTGTACTTTGCGCCGGTGATGTTAGCCGAGCCGGTGTTTCGGCTGAAGCTGAAGTGCTGGCGGCGGCTATCGCTTCGGGCTGATTAACGGCGGCCTGAGCGCTTTCCAATTGAGCCAATAATCCCCAGCCACCGAGAGTTAGGCTCAAGGCTCCGGCGGCCGTGGCCACTTTCAAAGTGGTCAATAGGGATTGGGTTTCTTTTCGGTTGAGTAGAGGTTTCTTTTTTTGTTGACTCATCAAAATCCTCGTTCGATTAAAGCCGGTTGGCTTCTTCTTGATTTTTGTCAGGTATGACTTGATTATATGAGGCGATCATGAAAAAGAAGTAAGAAGAGATTAAGAATTTTCTCATGTTGAGAAAAGAGTCTTTACACGCTGAGGCAGGCTCGGGATCTGGCGTCGCCTGAGCCGATGGGGCACAGATAGCATCAAAAGTGGATAAACACCGGTAAGGGCATTGGATTGAATGTAGGATTTGTTTATTAAATCTTACGGGGTTGTTTATATCATCCGGGTGGGTTGGCTGGGGAAACGGCGGCGGCTCCGACCTCCAAGGTTTCTTGGTAAATCAACAAATTAATCGAGTAATAACAAAGCAAGCTTTGTTGCTCCAATGTATTAACCGATTAATTTCTAAAACCACAATGAAATCTCGGAGGTCGGGGCCGGTTTTGAACTACTTAATTCGTTTTCGTTTTATTCTTGTCATGCCAGCCTTCCGGCTTGATGACGAGACCCTGCTCGGCTAGTAGACCGGCAACGCCATCCTTGCCGGCGCCGTTGGCTTGCGACTGGCAATAGGCGCAGTTTGATGGATCGTGGGCTTCATAGTGACGCGGCTGTACGTAGGTACTGATAAAGCCTTCAAAATTGCGGATGACGACCCGGCTGTCGGACATGCTGAGGACGTAGTTGGGCATCAACGGCACCTTGCCGCCGCCTTTCGGGGCATCGATCACAAACGTGGGTACGGCATAGCCAGAGGTGTGGCCTCGCAGCGCCTCCATGACTTCGATGCCTTTAGCCACGGGGGTGCGGAAGTGACCGGCACCTTGGACCAGATCACATTGATACAAGTAGTAGGGCCGGACGCGATTTTTAACCAGCTTGTGCATCAACGCCATGATGATGTTGGGGCAATCGTTGATGCCGGCCATCAGCACCGACTGGCTGCCCAGAGGTACGCCGGCATTCGCCAGTCGAGCCAGCGCCGTTTCAGCTTCAGGCGTAATCTCTTGAGGATGGTTGACGTTGATGTTCATCCAAACGGGGTGGTATTTTTGGATGACCGACGTCAATTCTTCATTAATGCGTTGGGGCAGAAAAATGGGCACACGGGTACTCATACGAATGATTTCGACATGGGGAATGGCTCGGACACGCTTTAATAAATCTTCCAAAACGCGGGGGGCTAAAACCAGCGCATCGCCGCCGGTCAGCAAAACATCGCGAATTTGTGGCGTCGCGGCGATGTAGGCTAAGCCACGGTCAAAATCATCGCGCCCAAAATTGAGGAACGGATCGCCCACCACCCGGCTGCGAGTGCAGAAACGGCAGTAACTGGCGCACTGGGTGGTCACCATCAGGCCGGCTCGATCGGGATAGCGATGGACCACACCGGGCACCGGCGAATGTTCATCCTCGGCCAATGGATCGGCCATTTCGGCGTCGAAGGGGATTAGCTCTGCCCCGGTTGGGATCACCTGTCTGCGGATGGGGCAGTTGGGGTCGTCCGGATCGATTAGGCTGGCAAAATAGGGGGTTACATCCACCCGGAATAAACCGGGCGCCGATAATCCCTTCCGTTCATCCGGCGTTAGCCGGATAATCCGTTCAAAATCTTCGATAGTGTTGAGCCGATGGCTTAACTGCCAGCGCCAATCATTCCACTTTTCCGCCGGAACATCTTGCCAGGGCGCTGGTCTGGGGGTATGGTGTTGAAGCTGGTCAGTTTGGTTCGGTAAGGCTTCAATTGCCTCAGGAATCATAGAGTTGCCTCCTATTATAGTTAGACTAATAAATAGTTTATAACATTCCAAATAGTTGATACTTTGATACCCCTACCACGTGGGTGTCACCAAATAATTAATCAATGTGCATATTGCACAGTCCGTAGTAGGGATCACAATTTGCTACGCACTACGTTTCTGATCTGCCGAGTAGATACTATTGTAACATCATTGGAGCTTGTTGTCTGTCATATTTTTGGGACAATTTTGTCATGAGTTTGGGACTGTAGGTGAGAGTGGTTGTTGAATTAAGACGATTGCCGCTAGCCGCATTAAAATGAAATGAAATCGAAATACTGCCAAGAGGTCAATTCTACCCACCGGCATTATGAATTCGTTCGGCTAAAGTATGGTGGAGAGCTGAAGCCTGCTCGGTCGATTCAGCGATGGCAATGCAGCCAAATTCGTGAGCCTCTAACGCTGAGGTGACGGTAATCACCACGCCCCGGTTCTGGCCCGGCATAGGATAGAGCAAATCGCCAATAACCTGCATTAATTCATTATACTCAACAATGTGGCCGCTATCAATTGAGTCGTTGCCGAGCAAGACAAAATTATCTAAATAGTCCGGACCCAAGAAATAGTGCGCAAATTCGTGGACGTGGGTGCCGCCCGTTCGACGGGCGTTGATTTCAACGATAAAGAGGCGACCTTCATCATCAACAATGGTGTCGATATCGAAGTGGCCGACATAACCCATTTCTTGCAGCCGGGCGGCAATCTGTAAGCCGCTTTCAGCCAGGGTGGGATACCAGGCGGCCTCATACAATTCTCGGCTCACCCAAATCCCGTGCGCTCCGGCAAATTCTAAAAAATGTTGGCCACATAAATAGGTGATGGTCGGCTCGCCGGAACCGTGACGGGGTACAAACAACTCCAGCGAGGGCGAAAGTAAAGCCGAAGAGGGCAGCAGTTGTTCGACCGTGATCCACTCGTCGCCTAGAAAGGGGTTAGGCTTGAGCGCCTCGTGGATGGCTATCACCGAGGCAAAATCTCCGGGGCGAATAACAAAATGGCCGATACTATCTTCACCGCGATCCGCTTTGACCAGGCAGTCTTGCCGGTTCAAGCTAAACCAATGGGCCACTGCCGCCGCCTGTTGCCGATCGGGGCAGACAACGCCCTCGGGTAAGAGTTGATCGGCGTTCGGCAGCCAGCGAGAGACCAACAAACGGAAGCCGGCTTTGGTATCAATATAATCGCGTAGCCATAAGTCGTCTCGGCTGGGGCTTTCGGGTAATAAGACGGTCAGGTTGTAATCGGTTTGCAGGTGGTCAACTAGCTGGAAGAATTGAGGGGTTGTGGCGTAAGGGATCAATTGCACGGAACGTTCCGCGCCGGCATATTTGACCAGTTGGGCCAGTAGCCGGGGTTCGCGCATGATATCGAGACTTAAAAAGGGCGAGGGGGTGCTTGGAGCGATATACTGTGTGCCGGGATAACCATAACGCCGGCAGAAATCTTCGGCGTGGGGAATAGGATAGGTAGCAAAGACCAGTTTCGGGTCGCCGAGCCACATCAAGGTGCGGTCGCAGCGATATTGTTCACCGTGGATCAAATCGGCGCGAAGGGTAGCCTCCGGGGCGCGGCTCAGGAAATCGTAAAATGTTTCCGAGATGTTACAAATGGCCACGACCGGCACGTTTTGAATTAGATGAGATCGCATCGCACCGTTTAACGGGTTAACCCTGGTTGGGTTTCAGCGGGTGGACTATCTGACTTCGTCTCTGTCGATTCTTTATCGGCCGTTTTACTGGACTCAAGTTGTTGGCGGCGTCGATTACGGATGGCTTCGGCTTTAGCTTGCAGGTCGGCAAACATATCGGTCTCGACAATTTTCTTGACGTCTCGTTGGCGTTTGGCATCGTCGATTTCGATCCGCAATTGTAGTTGTTCGACCTGTCGTTTTAGATTTTGCTCCCGTTGTTGAACCTTACCGACCATTATCTCAAACACTTCGGCCAGCTTGTCAATTTCATCCGGAAATCGATGCTTTTGAAGAACAGTCAGGTCCTGTTGATAGTCGCCGTCGCCAATACACTCGGCGATGCTGGTCAACTTGACGATGGGTCGGGTAAAAAATCTCGAAACCAGATAAACTAAAATGAAGAGGATAATATAGGTAATGGCAAAGGCCATCACCATACTATCTAAGATAGCTTTCTGCACTTGGGCGATATAGTCGGCTTGAAAATCGATGCCCAGAGCGGCCACCACTTCGCCCTCCGAATTTCGGATGGGGGTATAACCGGAAATCCAACTGCCAAATTTATCGGTGTACGGCACAAGGTCGAGGGTCGTATCTTCCAAGCCGGCAAAGGGCGGGCCGGCATTATCGGCGATGTAATGTTCACGAAAACCGGCCGCTTTTTCAGTGTCATATCTGGAGAAAAGGTCGGTGATGAAAATCATCTCGCGGGGTTTGTCGCCCCTAAGATAGGTATACAACCAAGCTCGCGGCTCGACGTTGTGGACCGTATCGAGCCAGTCGATTTGTTCTTGGTAGCGCGGATCATCTGAAAAACCGGCTTCATTGGGCTGACCGGTTTCATATAAAGCAATGAGTTCATCGCCTTCGATGCGCTCGGCGGCCCCAACTAGGGTGTCTCTTAGATCTTCACCAATGCGGCGAATGGCTTGATTAGTGGCAAAGGTGTAAAACCAATAGTAAGCCAGGGCAAAAACAACTGTAAATAACAGGGTGAAAAGCAGAAGCAGCTTTAAATGTAGGCTGACAAATCTACGCATCCCTTTGGGAGGATTGCTATCCATAAATCAATCTCTAAAGTTATTTCAGGTAAAATCTACTACACCTTCTATCATAAATCAAGTTTGTTCAAGACGCTAGTCATGCCGCGACGGGAGCGTCGTTTCAATCGCCAATTTAACAGACTGCTATCATATGTAATCCGCATCCGGCTAATGGCCCACAACGCGAAAAGGGCGGCTGCCAACGCAACGCCCAAATAAATATAGAAATCCAAGGCGAATGAGAGGATAACGCCGGCATAGATCACCAAGCCGGTCACAATGCAGCCAATGATAGTGCCGACCGCGTCTAAATAGCTGTCAATAAAAATACTAACACGGCCTCGTCGTTCTTCGGGGACCAACGCCTGAAATGACTTTTGCCCCGACTCATCGATTGTGATTTTGGTCAGTTTGGGCAGCACCATGCCCCCAATATTACTGACGACGCCATAGGGTAAGGCTAACATCCAGGCGGCCCCGGCGACCATCGCCGTTGGCATAATAAGAAAGACATTTTTCAAACCGATTCTATTGATGACAAACGCCGTCAAAAATGTTTGGATGGCTAGCGCGGCCACAGTCATACCCAACTGGTAGAAACTGTAAAACCGTTGATAACTCGCCGCGTCGCTGTAAATTTGCTGCGTAACCGTTAAGAAGCGGAATTCAATAATGGTTAGCGAGATACTCATGGCCAGGATGCCCATGGTCAGATAACGAAACGAGGGTACCTCTCGCACAAAATCCCAGCCTTCGGCTAACGTTTCTTTGACCGTCTCCGGTTTTTGTCTTATTTTTCTTAACTTCTCGCGGTGCAAGCCGATGTAGGTGGTCAAAAAGGCCACGATATAGATGGTTACGTTCAAGGTCAGGATTTCTTCAATTGAAATACCCCACCGGTTGAACATCCCGGGCGCCCAAGCGGCAAAAATCAATCCCAGAATTTGTCCGACAAACCCTATTCCGGCTATCAGTGGAAAAAGGCGGCGAGCGGCGCTGGGGTTAAAGAGATCATTGGCTAAAACCCAAAAGAACAGGGGGAACAGCAACCACTGTTGGTCGGCCAATATAAATAGAAACGCATAGTTAACCCAATGCGACCCTTGCAGTAAAAACATGAGCCTCAAGATGACATACATCGCGGCCAGACCCAGCAGCATCCAACGGATTAAGGCCAGTCGATTGACCCGATCGACGATCAAGGCTTGGAGACTGGTCATCATCAGGATCAGGACCATATCTATGGCCCAAACAATGAGGATGGTATTGCTGCCGCCCTCGCTTAAGATGCCGCTCACCGCGACCACATCCGAGAGCTGCATCGCAAATGAATTACACAGCAAGATAAGACACAGCGGGATGAGATAGGTTAATTCACCCGGCTCGAAACGGTATAATCGCTGTAGGAAATCTCTCATCGTAATTATGTTGTGGAATTGTCAACTTAATCTGTGGTGACCGGAATAAAATAAATCGCGGTGGAACAGATGAGGCTGAAGTTGGTTTAATAGAGAATAACGCTGTGACTAATTGAGTGAAGTCTTGTTAATTGCATTCTAACCCAGTTTCACCAACCCTGCAAGAGTATCTTTTCAAGCGACGTCTGGCTTTTCTTAGATTCCATCTAACCGGAATTGGTCGATGGCGTCAACCTCGATAGCGAGATCACCGGTCTGGCAGTCGAGGACATGCCCCCCCGTTTGGCGATCTTGGCTGATGAAGTGGAAATGGTATCCGGCGGCGTTCAGCCCGGCCATATAATCGGGCAAACGAAAGCCGATCATCTCTCCCGTAGTGTTCTCTGTCTCGAAAATGGCCTGGTCGGCCAGGGCTTCAGCCAGAACGGGGTAAGGTGGGCTTTCTTTGTGTGGAGCGCGCACTTTAAGATGAGCAAATGTCCCGCTGATCTTGATCGCGTAGGGCGCATCGACGTCCGGCAGCAGATCGTCCAGGTGCGTTTGGAGTTGTACACAGTTGAGCGATTCGTTCACGGTGAATTGCTGATCGGGTTCGAAGAAGGTGACCGCGGCAAAAGGGGTTTGCACCTCATCATCGGCCGGATAGGCCACACCATCGTCTCTAATTTGATAGACCTGGCTATCAACCACAACCATCTCGCCGTCTAGGGCATTGAAGGTCCCCAGGCCAAAATTGCCGTACTGCTTTAATTCACCGATGGTCATCTGGCCATCGTATTGGCCGGCTTGCAGCGCGCTCAGTGTTGAGGTTTGAAAGAGGGATTTTGGGTTTGATCCGACCGTTGACGGCTGGGAAACACAAGCGGTTAGGAAGGTGGTCAAGGCCAGGGTAGTTACGAAAACCCCCAGTAATTTGATTGCCATAATATTCTCCGAATGATAAACCCGATCACCGAGTTTGAGGCGATTTTACTCATACATCCGATTTGAGAGACTGACACTTTTGCTCAGATAGACAAGGCTGAGTGGAATATCCGGGCGATGATCGTGATTAAGTGCCAGTCCCCCGATCTTATGCCGCTTTAGCCGGCCAGCCGATAGCCATATTATTGCTGACCAAAAAAGGCAGCATATCGGTGTGAATGGCGATTATCTTCCACTGCCCATTTTCTTGACGGTACAAGCTATTCGCCCGCAGGGAAACTTTCATTGGATTCCCGTTGGGATCAAAATTCTCGCCTACTACATAATATTGGGCCGCGGCCAGATTGTCTGCTTTGGTGATGCGTATCTCCGACGGTTTGACCTCGCCGCCTAGCTTTAGGGCGGCCTGCTCGGCCCAATCGGCCCGGACTTCGGCCCAACCGACCCGGTAGCCGCCGGCCGGCCCCATATAGGTTACATCGTCGGCATATGGGACCAGAGGGCCTCCATGGGGCCAGGTCGCCGGTAAACATCGCGTTCAGAGCTTCGAAAAACTCTGCTAAGGCTGCTTTGATAGTCATTTTTTCTTGAGTATTGTTTATTGTAATGGTTGACATTTCCATCTCCTTTGAAAATAGTTGGTTAGTTGGGATAGTTGACTTATGATAACAAATTCGGCGGGGTTTGTCTGTCCCATGATTTGAACAATTTTGTCATACAATCTGGACAACTGGGATTTGGGGATTGGGGGCCAAGGGTAAGGTGAGGTGTCTGACCTATGAAGAGGTAAAGAAAAGCGCCGGCGCTGGCGGATATGCATTTACTACCAGCAGGGAACTCTCTGAACTCACTAAACTGCTACTTTTTAGTCGATGAGATGATGTTCGATGGCAAACTTGACCAGGCTGGGTAGGTCCGGCAGATCAAGTTTAGTTCTAATGCGGCGACTGTAGGTATGGACCGAACTGGGGGCAATGTTGATGATATCGGCAATGTCGCTGCCGCTTTTGCCCTGTACCAGAAGTTGCAGTACCTCGCGCTCGCGCTCAGAGAGTTTGATCAACGGGTTGTTGCTAATATCCTCTTCCTGAGGGGTTGGCTGGAGCAGGTCGGTGGTTATCTGGGTAACGTAGCTTTCCATCTGGGTTAAGATTTGCAAGGCATTTTCCAGATGAGTGGTGCTGGGATTGTCTGCATCGTTGTCACTCATCTCTTTGATTACAGTCAGATCGGTCCGAAGCAGCGCGATCCGGTGAGCCATTTCGTCGCTGATATTGGAAGCCAGCCCTTGCCGGTTGCTCTGCTGACTCTCGATAAGCCAGGTGGTCAGGTTGCGCACTTGTTCGCTCTGCTGGCTGACTACGCCGAAGAGATTGTCCTTTTCGTGCTGGTGCTGGATGCGACGTTCTATCTCGGCTTGCAGCTTGTGGTTAACCTCGGCCAGTTCGGCAGTTCTAAGCTGGACTTTATCTTCCAGCGTTTCGTTGGCGGTTTGCAGCGCTTGCTGTAAGTGGCGTAGGGTCAAATGGGTTTCGATCCGAGCCAGCAGTTCGATTTCCTGAAAGGGTTTGGAAACATAATCGACCCCGCCGACCTGAAAAGCCTGCAATTTGTCGCCTACGTCATCTAAAGCGCTCAAAAAGATAATGGGGATATCGCGGGTCTGTTCATCGGCCTTTAACCGGCGGCAAATTTCATAGCCGTCCATCTCCGGCATCTTGATGTCGAGCAAAATCAGATCGGGCGTTTCCTGTTGGGCAATCATTAATCCCTGGTAAGCATTCCGAATAGGACGTACCCCGTAAGTCTGATTCTTGAGAATGTTGACCAGCAGTCGCAAGTTGTCCTGTTCATCATCAATTATCAGAATGGTTTGTGGGTTATTCATCATCGACTCCCTGAAGTATGGTCACGATTTGCATATAATCAAAGGCATCGGCCAGTTGCTCGAATTGTGCGGCCAGTGTGGGTTGATGGGCTTGGATTTGGTCAATCGTGGCCTCGATTTCTTCCATGTCCCCGACTAGAGCCGCCTTTTCCAGCTTGGTCCGCAGTTGGCCGGGAATGGCCGCTAAACCGGCTGCCATCGCCGTCTGATGGGAGACAGAGGTAGAGGCTGCTGCAGGCTCGGATGGCGGCGCGTAAACAAATTGTACCCCAAGATGGTGTTCCAGCAAGGCGAAGATATCCGCCTCGCGGAAGGGCTTGCGCAAGAAATCATCGCAGCCGATGGCTAACACTTCTGCCCGTTTTTCCTCATAACTGCTGGCTGTCAGGGCAATAATTTTAGAGATTAAATCATGGCTAGTGGCTTGTTTGGCTTTGATCATTTT
Source organism: Anaerolineales bacterium (assembly GCA_020634855.1). GTDB lineage: Bacteria > Chloroflexota > Anaerolineae > 4572-78 > J111 > JAGRBY01. The sequence goes on along the minus strand of JACKAU010000005.1, from coordinate 281,186 downwards.
TGTCGCTTCGTAACCGTCCATCAGCGGCATGCGTAAGTCCATCCAGACCAGATGAGGGGCGAACGTTTCCCATAACTCAATTGCTTGTTGCCCGTTCTTCGCTTCTTGCAGTTCAAAATCTAGTTCGAGCCGTCCGTTGTTGGTCAACATCTGCCTGAGAAGTTGCCGATGGGTGGGATCATCATCCACAATCAGCAAGCGGTAGCGCGGCTGATCAGGAGCCAGGCCAACCACCTCGGGTCGGCTCGTCGATTGACGATTGACTACGGCTGAGTCTTCTACAACCTCGACTTGAATTTGGAAGGCAAAAGTGGCGCCAGGTCCCCCTTCAATTCTGCTTGCGGGGTTGGGGCTTTCAACCACAATCTCACCCCCCATCAACTGCACAAACTTCTGGCTGATAGGCAGCCCCAGCCCTGTTCCTTCCTGAGCATGCCGGCCCGTTTCGGTTTGAACAAAGGCTTCAAATAGGTGGTCCATGTCGTCCGGCGTGATACCGGGGCCGGTGTCGCTCACTTCAAAATGGAGATTAATGAATGATGAATGATGAGGGAAAAGCCGGCCTTCATCATTCATCATTCCGCGTTCATCATTAGTCGTAGCTCGCAGCGTCACGCCGCCGCGCTCAGTGAACTTTACGGCGTTGCTCAATAAGTTAATCAACACCTGGCGCAGTTTGACGGCATCGGTGCGGATGGCGCGAGGGAGATCATCGGCCTGTTCAAAGAGAAGTTGCAGCCCTTTGCTCTCGGCTTGAAGGATGAACATTTCTCGCAGGTCAGCCAGCATAGTGAGCAGGTCAAAACTGGTGGGATTGAGGGTTATGTGTCCGGCTTCGATTTTGGAGAGGTCCAGTACTTGGTTGATCAGGGTTAGCAGATGTTCGCCGCTGCGGGTGATAATCGTTAACTGCTCTCGTGTATCGGCGGGGTTATGGTGGTTGTGCATGGCCAAGTTAGAAAAACCAATGATGGCGTTGAGCGGTGTGCGGAGTTCGTGGCTCATATTGGCCAGGAAGGTGCTTTTGGCCTGGTTGGCGACATCGGCGGCTTCTTTGGCTTTTTGTAATTCAAGCACACGCAGACGTTCTTGGGCGGCTTCTTTCTGGGCGGTGATATCGCGCACAATACCTTGATAGCCCTGGATGGTCCCATCGTCCGCCTGGCGCACAGTCGCCGTGATCAGCGCATCAATTTCACGGCCATCTTTACGTCGCATTCTAATTTCAAAATCCTTCACAACGCCGTGGTTGGCCATCGCTTCCTGAAACCGAACGCGGTCGGCCGGTTGAGCGTAGGTCGCCAGCGCATTGAGGCGCAGGGCTTCTGACCGAGAGTACCCCAGCAACGTTTCACAGGCTGGGTTGATATCAATGATATGACCATCCGTAGTCGTGATAAAAATCATATCTTTTGAGTCTTCAAAGATGGCGCGATACTTTTGTTCGCTGCTTTGTAAATCGGCGTAGAGCCGGGCGTTTTCAATGGAAACGGCAGCTTGTGACGAGAGCAGTTGCAGCAGTTCCAATCGCTCCGAGGTGAAGGCGCCGGTGGTCAGGTTGTTTTCCAGATATAGTAGCCCCGTGAGGCGGCCTTGATTTAATAACGGCATACACAGCACGGACTTCGGCCGTTGCCTGACAATGTAGGGGGCGTGGGCAAATTGGGCTTCGTGAACGGCGTCATTTAAGACCAGGCTTTGCTGGGTGTGGGTGACATAGTTAACCACGGCCTCGGAAATGATGGGGGTTTCACTCCGGCCGTTAACCGTTTCAAGCGGAATGGATTGTAACACCCGCACCTCAGCCTGATCCACTGTCCCTTCGGCCTCAATATACCACCGCTCCTGGTAGGGCAGCAGCAACAGCCCCTTTTCTGCTCCAGCATTTTCAATCATTAGCCGCATCATTTTCTCGAGCAGCCGGGGCAAGACAATCTCGCCGGCCAGGGTCTGCGCTGCTTTGAGAATGGTTTGGATATCGAGCGACTGAGCCGGGCTGCTGCTGGAGGTTGAGATGGTGGAAGAGGCATACTGCGGCTGGCGCTGCAACGAGCCGGCCAGTAGCGGGCCGTACCGCTGTTCCATATCCTTGACCTTGGCTACAGCGCCCCAGCGTTGGTAGGCATAGTGGGCGTCACGCAGATAAAACTCGGCCGGCCGGGTACGGTCTTGGGCTAAATAAAACCGTCCGGCCAGTTCATAGGCCAGCGCCTCTTCATTAGTATAGTCGTACACCTTGGCCAGGTCGATCGCCTGATCATAATAGCGACCGGCTTCTTTGTCCTGACCAAGAACTCTGGCTCGTTCGGCCTCAACTAAATAAAATTTGTGGAGATAGTTCATCGGGGCGTGGTCGGCCCAGTGTTTCATTTTTTGCTGATTGGCCGCTACCCGTTCGAGCAGGGCCGGCTGCGTCTCGGCCGGGGTATCGGGATACACCGCTAGCAGCGATAGCGAATCATACCAATTGAATATCACCACGCCGATGGCCGCCGGATTGCCCTGAACATATTTGGCGGCCTGGTCGGCATTGGCTCGCGCCTGCTGATAATCATGGAATAGGTAGCACAGCATCAGTTTGTTGTAATAGGCCAGGAACAAAACCAGGATGTCGTTACCTTGCTCAAGGCGGGGCAGGTCAATCGTCTCATCAAAGGCTTGCCCGCTTAACCGGCTCGGGTCCGGCGATTGGCCTAGCAAATTCAGGGCAGCTTGCCAAAAGACTTTTTGCCAGTAGAGGACGGTGGTTTGTTTTAGCCGAGCGATGGCTTCCGCAAACGTGGCCAACGCTTGTTCGGCCGAGACCAGTTCTTGGCCGATCAAATAGGCGTAGTAGGTGTAAATATGACCGCAGTAAGCGGCAAACTCAACATCGCCTGTTTCCAGCCCGCTGTGATACCCTTCCAGCAGCGGCTGTAATGTTTCTTTAGTATGGTCTTTCCAGTGCTTTACAAAGGTATTATATAGCTCAAGCGCCTTACATTTCATGGCTTTAGCCTGGAGCTTGTCCAACAACTTCAGCGCCAATTGACCAAATTGATACCCGGTCTCGATATCGTCGAAGACGCCACATAGCAGAAACCCGTAGACCACATAGCAAAATATGGCGTTGTTGGTGTTGCCGTATTTTACGGATAATTCAACCTGCTTGAACGTGATCAACAATAATAAACCCGGATTGGCCTGATAGGCCGGCGAAGCTGCAGCCGTCATTATCCGCATTAGCGCCAGTTGGGTGGGATCGGTCATGGGCGGTAAATCAATTAGATCGGGAATAGCTCTGGCGTTTAATATGGGCTGTAATTGCCCAAAACCTTGCCCAATATCGGCTTCGGTCGGATTTTCGGGGAGGGTTAACCCCAGTTGTTGTAAGCTGTGTAACCCAACTTTGAGGGCCTGCTTTTGTTGGGCCTGGATGGTATAAGCCCTAATCCTGATTTCAACGATGGTGACTTGGTCCAACAGGGTGCGGGCGTTGTGGGCCACGACGGCGGCGTACTGTTCCATCTGCTCAAAATCACCGTTCAGATAAGCGGCCTCGGCGGCGGCCCCGGTCAGCCCCAAGGTTAGCTGATACGCCGTCTGCCAGCTATCGGCCGGCAGCAAGGCCAAACCCGCTGCCAGATAGGTCAGCGCCGAATCGTAAGCCGTGGCTGATATGGCGCCTCGGCCGGCCATTAAGTTCAACTCAGCCAAGCGGAGTTGGTCCGCCAGGTCACTGATCAAGGCCGCGCCATGATTGAGTTGATTGACGATATCAAAGATGGTCTCGGCCAGGGCTTCGGCCGGGGTATTGGCCAACAGCAACTGCCCGATATGCCGATGAATTTCATTGCGCCGGTCCGGTTTAATCAAGGTGTAGGCTGCTTGCTGAATACGATCGTGGGCGAACTTGAACACGGCCTGGTCTGCTTCGCCGGCTGCCGGTGGGCTGTCCGGGGCGAGCGCTGCTAATTTATAATGGTCATCCAGCGGCAAGAGTAGCCCTTCGGCGACGCCATCCAAGACATAGACCAGCGTCTCACTGACGGGACGTTCATTGATAATGGCCAACGTTTTGAGATCAACAGTGTTGCCGGCGCACGCCGCTAATTTCAACACATGTTGGGTGTTGGGGGCGAGTTTGCTGATTTTACCGGCCATCAACGTCACCACATTATCCGTGACATCTTTGGCCCTGATCTGGTCGATATTCCAGCGCCACCCGCTCTGGTCAGGCGCCCCAGGCGAGGCGGGGCTGAAGGTCAACAAGCCCTCGTCAACCAGAGTTTGTAAAAATTGATTGACAAAGAAGGCATTACCGGCTGTCTTGTCATACACCAGTTGACTCAAAGCGCGGCTGTCAGCAATATCGCTGTCTAAACTGTCGGCGGTTAAGGCTGCGACATCGTCAGCGCTGAGGTTTAGCACCGGAATGTGGCTCATGGGCGCTCCGGCCTGTTCGATGTCGTCGAGCGTTAAGGCTAGCGGATGCCCGGCGGCCACCTCGTCATCCCGGTAGGCCCCAATGACCAGCAAGTGTTGCATTTGGACATCGGTCAGCAGGAGTTTGAGCAGTTTCAGCGAAGCCGCGTCGGCCCATTGTAAATCATCGATGAACACGATTAACGGCTGCTCCGGCCCGCTCAGGGCGCGAATGAAACGGGCAAAGGTGAAATTTAAGCGATGTTCAGCCTCTTGCGGTCCGACCTGAACGGCGGCCGGTTGGGGCCCGATAACCTGGTCCAGACCGGGAATGATATCGATTAAGATTTGTCCGTTATCGCCCACAGCGTGCAGAATTTGAGTTTGCCAGGCGCTAACCCGTTCGACGCTTTCGGTGAGCAGGTGATGGCAAAATTGGCTAAAGGCCCGGCTAAAGGCGTAGTAGGGAATGTTGCGTTGAAATTGATCGAATTTACCGGAAATAAAATAGCCGCCTTTTTCGGCCATGGGTTTATGCACTTCATGCACCAACGCGGTTTTGCCCGCGCCGGAAGACCCGGTCACCAACACCAGTTCAGTTGCGCCCCCACTTACCCGCTCAAACGCCTGCTGTAAGGTCTTGATTTCCTGCGCCCGGCCATACAGTTTTTGGGGCAGTTGAAACCGGCCGGAGAAATCATCCTGACCCGCTTGGAAATCTTTAAACTCATACAGTCGGTGGCGGTTGGTCAGACAAGCAGCTAAATCGGCTGTTAGTCCCTCGGTCGATTGGTACCGGTCTTCAGCATTTTTAGCCATTAGTTTCATAATAATATCGGAGACGGCCGGGGGGATGGTCTCATCGCGCTCGCGGGGCGGCGGCGGTTGTTTGGCGATGTGACAATGGACCAGTTCCAGCGGATCGTCGGTGTTAAACGGCAGGCTGTTGGTCAGTAGATCATAGAAGGTGACGCCCAACGAATAGAAATCGGTCCGGTAATCGAGACTGCGGTTCATCCGGCCGGTTTGCTCCGGCGAGATGTAGGCTAAGGTGCCTTCCAATACGCTGGGATGGGTCATAACCGGATTTTCTCGGGGTAAGCGCGTTGAAAGGCCGAAATCGATCAGCTTCACTTGGCCCGTGGCCGGATTCAGGACGATATTGGAGGGGTTGATATCTTTGTGAATAATATGGGCTTGGTGAACCTGGCCCAGAATTTCGACAATCCGGATAGCCAGTTTTAGAAACGCAGCTAATGGATCGGCCGACGACGAAAGGCGACCGGCTTGGCGCAGCAAAGTTAATGAGTCGGCCCCGAAATCTTCAAAAATAATGGCGAAGGTATTTTGGTAGGGTTCCAGGTTGTAGGCCCGAATGACGCCTTCAATGGGGAGACTGCTGGTGACGGTGTATTCCTGCCGGTAGCGGACCAATTCCTGCGGGGTGGGATAAGCCGCCTTCAGGAGCTTGATTACTACAGCCCGATCATCGGCCACCCGGCGGGCGCGATAGACCAGCGAATGGGTACTTTCATAGATTTGCGTGGTGATGCGATAGCCGGGGAGGTTTAGCATCGTTCATCCTTTCTAAAGATCAAAGGCCAATGGCGGGCCTATAGACAAGCGGACTCTAATTATATCCCGTCAGCGACAAATGTTAATTTCTTGAGGTTAGAGATAATGGTTGGAGGGTTTAATTCGGCCGGATAGGCTTTACATGCGGGTTGTTTGGTCAACAATAGGCTGCCAGGCCGGCGGGATGATCTCGCCAAAAACAATCTTTTTCGCCCCTAAGAAGCGGGCTAGATCGGCAATCGCCGCCGCGATGGCTTGAGAGGTGGGCGTGTCTTGCGGCGCGTCCGCTTCGGCATAGATGGCGTTGATGTGCAGCCGGCCTGTTTTTCGGTCCATTTTGGGATCGATGCGGCCGATCAGGCGATCTCCGTGCAGAATAGATAGAACATAGTACCCGTATTGGCGTTTCGCTTTGGGAACGTAGATTTCGATGCGGAAGTAGAAATCCCACATCAGTTCGGTGCGCTCTCGATCACAGATCAGGTTGTCGAACGGCGATAACAACGTCGTACGCGGCTGCCAGGCGTGGCCGGCGATCAGTTGCTCCAGCAGCGGTACGTCGTCAGCGTGGATGTACCATTCGCCGGGCCAAGTTACCTCGCCCTCACGGATTGCGACCGGCACGATGCGCCCTTCGGCCACTAACTCCGCCAGAATGGCGTTGAGGTTGGGATAGTAGCCGCGAATGAAATGGTTGTTGATCTGCTTGGCGGTACCCACGCCCAACGCTCGCAAGGATATTTGCGCGGCCTGCCGCACCATTTCAGACTCAGACAGCGCTTCGCGCTGTATCCACTCAGGCAGGTGGTGTTCGGTCAGCGCCCACTTTTTCTGCACGCCCTGGCGGGTTGCCACCATAATCTCCCCGTGGGTCCACAACATATCCAGCATCCGGCCCACATTACGGTCATTGGTCCAGCCTGTCGAGGGCCACGACCGGGTCGACAAATCGTCAATCTCCCTTGAAGCCAGCGGCCCCTCGTGGCGCAGCCGATCTAAAATGTGTTGGCGAAATGACTCGTTGGCCTCGATCCAGGCCTGCATCTGCCGTTTCCAGTTGGAATCGACCCTCCGGCGTATTTGCATGTGGGCATTATGGATAGGGTAATCTTTGGTCAAGACAATGGAGGCCGCGTGGGCCCAATATTCAAAGAGTTGGCGTTCTTCCCAGAGCAGGGTATCGAGGTGCGCCGGGTCGTAGTAGCCCAGACGGCTCCACAGCACCAGTCGTTGGGTATACTCCACCGCCCGGATGGGGTCAATTTGCACACAGCGCAGGTCGCGCAGGATATCCATTATGCCGGCCGGTGTTGGCTCCGACCGGGAACCGGCCAGCCGCTGGCGCGTAATCGCCAAACGGCGGGCTAAGGTGGGGGTTAGCGCAATGGTCATTCTCATTTACCTGTGATTAAAGCTGGCAGTTGCTATGAACGGACTTGCTTCGGTTATGGGGTTATTGTATGGAAAATTTGTTCTAATGACAAATTGAGAGAGATGGCAGGCTTGAATGGAAAAATATCTCTTCTTATGATAATTGACAATTGATAAGTGATAATGAAGAAAGATGCGGGGCTGACTTAGGCCGGGCCAGCAACCGCCGCTGGGGAAGGAAGCAGGTTGGGTGGGCCGGTGAAGTGAAACGTGGCGGTGACCTAATTCAGACTTACCGCGAAGCCTCACTTATAATTGGGCCTGATCACGATAAGGACCGAATTTAATCCTCATCGTGATCGATAATGTCTAATTAACTTGAGTTTTGCGATTAGAGAGGGCAAAAAGCCCAAAGAACATTAACAATCGATCAGAGAAATGGAAAAGACCAAGCCAAATCAAAGCGATCTGCCCGGTGAGAATAAAATAGGCCGAGCAAGTTAGGCCAGCAAAAGATGTAAGATATGATTAGGGGAGAGACCCGCTTGAGATTGTTGAACAATCCAGTGGACCAAATACCCTAATAATTCATCAACGACCGCTTGACACCGTTGACCGGTCGATTGGAACTGGCCCCGCACTGCCCAACGGGAGCGCCCCGGCGGTCCTTGGTCACCGAGAAGAGAATACGCTACGAAGGAGAGATACCAATGGCGTTTGATAGCTCGTAACTGACGTAGCTGATAATCTTCAAAGCCCAGGTTCCCCTTGGCGTCCTCGTTAAAGGTTTCAGTCGGCCAGCGGTCGAGATACGTCGTCAAAATGCGTTTGGCTTCCCACTCTTTACGGTTAGTGGCGTAAAAACGGGGCAGCTTATCGGACTTGACGTGGTTTTCATAAGAAGCGACAACTCGAACCCGCTGTCGGTTGAGATTTTTCATGGTCAAGACCTTGCTAAAGACCCAATAGCAACGGTCACCAAGTTGGTAGGGTCGATAGGCCTCAGCCGGAATAGTCTGGATATAGCTTTGCAGTTGGGTCCAGCAATTCTTGTGTAAAATCAGACGGTCCTTGGGACAAGCGCCAATCCAATCTTTGCCAACCGCCTCAATCGCTTCGACCAAGGGCCACCGCAGAAACCAACTGTCGAACAGTACCACCGAAAAAGGCAGCTCCCAGGCAATGGCTTGTTGCACTAAGTCCGTTCCTACTAATCCGGACATAACTTAATAAACAAAACAGTCAATCTGAAGTAAACTGACCAAATGACAGAGAAAAACAAAACCAAGCCAAAGATTGGCGAGAAGCCCGACGCCTACAAGCTTGGGAATTAAAACAGAAGGGCTGGGAACAAAACAAAATAGCAGAAGCGCTAGGGGTGAGTGCCGGAGCGGTTAGCCAATGGGTCAAACGAGGGCAACAAGCTGGGGTGGAAGCGCTCCATAGGCGTACCGGAGGTGGGCCCAAACCGCGACTGAGAGAGGCCCAACTTAAAGAGTTACCAAAATTGTTAGAGCAAGGGGCAGAAGCATACGGTTTTCGGGGTGATGTCTGGACTCGTGGTCGGGTGGGCAAACTCATCAAAGACAAATTTGAGGTGACATACTCAGCACGACACGTCGGGCGTATCTTGAGAAAATTGGGTGGAGTCGCCAGAAACCGATAGAACGAGCCAGCCAGCGTAACGAAGCCGCAATCGAACAGTGGCGCACCGAACAATGGCCTACCCTTAAAAAAAGCCGAAAAGAAAAAGCGCACCATAGTTTTTGTTGATGAAGCCGGTTTTATTTGTTGCCGGCCGCCGTCAGAACCTATGCCCCACGAGGACAAACGCCCATTCTGAAGTATCCTCCTTGGGAACATTTGTCGGTGATTAGCGCCATCACTCCAGCGGGTAAGTTGTACACCTGTACCCAAAACAAATCTTTTGATGGCTCGGCCATTGTTCGATTTCTCAAGCATCTGTTGCGCCATATTTCTGGTAAGATGCTGGTCATTTGGGACGGCTTGCCGGCTCATCGGTCGCAAGCTGTCAAGGAGTTTTTGAGCCAGGATGCAACCCAACGCCTTCATCTGGAACAGTTGCCAGCTTATGCCCCTGACCTGAACCCGGATGAAGGTGTTTGGAACTATTTGAAAAATGTCGAATTGAAAAATTTGTGTTGTCATAATCTTCAGGATTTACGGGTTGAGTTGGCTAAAGCTATTGCCCGGTTACGACACAAAACCCAGATCATTTTGAGCTTTATTCGCCAGGTTCGTTTGGGTCAGCACCTTTAGTTTCCTATGTCCGGATCAGTAATCGGGTTTTAGGCTGGTGCAACTGGTGACGATAGTGTTGGCTCACCAGCGTAGCTATATATTGGCGATAGTTAGCCAAGGTGGCCCCATTACGCAATCGCTCCTGAACTTGGTGTAAGCGTCGTTTTTCATATTTACGACTGAACTGATGATACAACCGGAAATCCACGGGAAACTGGTCGCTGCGATTGACGTAATAACTGGTGACCACATTATGGGCCCACACATTACGTCCAATACTGTGGTCGCGTAGATAGGCTAGCCCTTCCATTGAACATTTGGTGTGGTGGGCTAATGTGTCATCCAAAATCAATCGACCGGCACTGGTGCTCACTGGCCGTCGATGGAGTCGGTTAATTCATACAGTACCCGTCTATAGTTCAGCTCTTCTTCCGGCCACTGGGCTTGGCTCATAAACTTATTGAGCGCACTCTGATCATTGTTGTTAAGGAACAGACCGTTGATTGCCGCTATGGTGGCTTTGTCGCCTGCAATCAAACCGGTTACATACTCACAAAAATGTTTCCGTTGTTCTGGTGTTTCGAACACTGGGGCAAAATGGGCTAGATTTTCAGCCACTATCCGGGGGTATTGCACGATAGGTAACTTCATGGTCTCTTCGCTTTCTTTTGCTTTTGACCATTTTACTCTTTTTTCCTATCTGTCCCCATCGCAAAACTCAAGTCATTAAATGATCGAGGTTGACTCATATAAGTAATTTTCAAAACTAACTTATAAAAAAAGGATTTGAGGGTTAACCTTAGCGAAAAAGTAAGAGGTGCTCCCCAAATGTTAAAAATAAAACTGAATGAAAGCGAATTACAAGAATTACAGGAACGATTAAAACAAGCCAAAAGTCAAAGTACATTGGTCTATCTAGACTTAAAAATCATCGAATTTTCTGACCAAGGCAAAAGTGTACCCCAAATTGACGGTTGTTGGGATTGCATCCCCAGACGGTCAGAACGATTATCAAAAGTTCCAAGCTAAGGGCTTTAAGGGTTTGCAAAAGAAAACCACGGGGTAAGCCGGAAGAAAAACTAAAAGCTTACGGCAAAGGATATTGGGAAGATATTTTATCCCAACCGCCCAGTTCATTTGAGAAACTGGATACCCTGACCAAAATTGGAGTTATGAATTAATCCAAAACTACATAGCCGACTATTTACAGATTAAGGTGACCATCAGTACGATTTGGAACCATTTGCGGCGAGTAGGTTACACTTCGGGACGGGCCAAACTGTCAATTACCTCACCTGACCCCGAGTATCAAATCAAACGCCAACGGGTTGACGATTTGAAAAAAAAGGGGCAAATGGCACCTTAAGTCAAGCCGATAGCCGATTTTATGTTGAGCAAGTCGGGGTTACACCCCAAAAAGCGCTGCTGGTGATGATGGATGAAACTGATATTCATTTGTGTCCCGATCTCAAAACCAAAGGCTTACAGCTTTTAGGTCAACAAGTCAGGATCGCCGGTCCCGGCCTTGATGAGGTTTGTTACTTGTTTGGCTCAACTGACCCTTTCAGTGGTCAAGGTCTTTATGAAATCTATGACCAGAAAGCCTCCTGTCAATTCTGTTTTTCATCTGGAGCATTTGATGGACACTTTCCCAGATTATTTTATCTTTGTGATCGGTGATAATGCTCCGGCTCATCGTTCAGCCGCAACCATCGATTTTCTTAAAGCTCATCAAGAGCAAATTGAGTTTGTTCCTTTACCAACCTATTCGCCCAATCTCAATGGCATTGAACGCTTATGGCGGGTGCTGCAGGACAAGTTGTTGCGTTCCAAAGCTTATGATACCTTGCATCAAAAATGTCTGGTCATTATGAACTTTTTTCGCTCTTTATCTTGTGACCAGTTTATCTCCATTCTCGGTATCACTAATAATGTGATAAGTTAGAATTGAAAACTACTTATATGATCAAAGCTGACTCATTAAATGAGCAAGGCTGACTCATATATATGATCAAGACTGCACTTCACTTTGCCCGATTCCGGGTATTCCTGTCCGCTTTGACCTTGATATAGAGCTTAGTCGAAGCAGGCAGGCCCTGTCTATTTGGCCTATCAACCTCAAAATGGCCAAGAAGTTGATGTAAACGCCGATCAAGTCTGATGAGACCGCCCAACAAATCTCGCTGAGTTGACCAGGTGCATAAGTTACTCGCTCTGATGGCGCATCGCATAGGTAGATATTTAGCTGTCCAAACGGATAATTTTTTGCTACCCATTTGGGCAGGAAATCGATGCAAGCCGTAAAATGCCTTGCTTCTCTAATACAGTCGTGTTATACTGATACTCCTTCAGCATGAGGCCACCCCATACACCCACCCAATCGCCTCGCCAAACAACCACGGACCCAGTTCAGCCGATGGGTAAAATTTTCGCGGTTACTTTAATTCGATAATCGTTGAAATTGATGGACATTGATGTCTATATCTGATTAGAAATAAGGAAAGAGGATATGAGTGAGAGGTTTATTGAAGATGGAAATCATCCGGCCTTTTCAACGATACCGCTGCCGCAGGTCAAGAAGAATAAGATAGTGTCGGCCAAAGAAGCGGTGCACCTGATTCACGATGGCGACACCGTGGCGATGGGCGGCTTCGTAGGGGTTGGTTTTCCGGAGGAAATCGCGCTTTGTATCGAAGAGACATTTCTAAAAGACGGTCGGCCCCGCGATTTGAAGTTGATCTTTGCGGCCGGTTCGGGGGATGGTCAGGATAAAGGGTTGAACCATCTGGCTCATGAAGGGCTGGTCAAGCAGGTGGTTGGCGGTCATTGGGGGATGTTGCCCAAGATGCAGAAGTTGGCGGTGGAGAATAAGATCATCGCTCATAACTTGCCGCAGGGCGTCATCTCTCATATGTATCGAGATATTGCGGCGCACAAGCCGCGCACGATTACGCGGGTTGGTTTAGGAACATTTGTTGATCCGCGTCATGGCGGCGGTAAAATCAATGAGAAAACGACAGAAGATATCGTTGAACTGATCAATTTTGATGGGGAAGAGTATCTGGCCTATAAACCCTTCCCAATTAATGTCGCTATTTTGCGCGGAACTACGGCCGATGTTGAAGGCAACATCACTATGGAGAAGGAGGCGCTGACGCTCGAATCGCAGGCCATTGCTATGGCCGCCAAGAATTCAGGGGGATATGTCATCGTTCAGGTGGAACGCATTGCCGATCGCAGCGCTCTGAATGCCCGTCAGGTCAAGATTCCGGGGATTTTGGTTGATTGTGTGGTGGTGGCTCAGCCGGAGAACCACTGGCAAACATTCAATACCGCCTACAACCCGGCCTTTAGCAGTGAACTCCGCGTGCCGTTACAATCACTCGAGCCGATGGCGTTGAGCGCCCGAAAGATCATTGCGCGTCGGGCTGCCTTTGAACTGACCCCGAACAGTGTGGTTAATTTAGGGATCGGCATCCCCGAGGGGATTGCTCGCGTGGCCAACGAGGAACATATCATCGATTATATCACCCTGACCGCTGAGCCGGGGGTCATCGGCGGCATTCCGGCCGGCGGTTTAAGTTTTGGGGCAGCGACCAATACCGAAGCTGTCATTGATCAACCGTCGCAGTTCGACTTTTACGACGGCGGCGGTTTGGACACGGCTTTTCTCGGTATGGCTCAGGCCGATGGGGTCGGCAACGTAAATGTGAGTAAGTTCGGGACAAGGCTGGCCGGGGCCGGAGGATTTATCAATATTAGCCAGAATGCCCGGCAGGTGATTTTTGCCGGCACATTCACCAGCGGCGGCCTGGATTTGACGGTAAATGAGGGCCAGGTGCAAATTACGCGGGAAGGTCGCGTGCGGAAATTTATCGAGGCTGTTGAGCATGTCACTTTTAGCGGCCCCCATGCCGCCCACAAAACCCACCCGGTGCTGTACATTACCGAACGCGCCGTCTTCAAGCTAACCACCGCCGGCCTGGAATTGATTGAAATTGCACCCGGTATTGATCTGGACCGGGATATTTTGGCCCAGATGGGTTTTCGGCCAATTATCAATGCGGAACCTCATTTAATGGAGGCCAGAATTTTTAGACCGGAACCCATGGGTTTGAAAGACGATCTGTTGGCCATTCCCCTCGCCCACCGGCTGACCTATGACCCGGATGAGAACATCCTGTTTGCCAATTTTGAAGGGATGTCGGTTAATTCTAAGGAAGATGTTGAGGCCATTAAAGCGGCTCTGGAAGATACCCTGGAACCTATTGGGAAGAAAGTCCACGTGGTAACGAACTACGATCATTTCACGATTCTGCCCGAGGCGGTTGATGCGTATCGCTCGATGGTGCGAGATATCATCAGTACCTACACGGTCGATGTGACCCGATATACCACCAGCGCCTTTCTGCGCTTTTTGCTGCGCCGGGCCGAGAGACGACAGCGCCTGTCGGCTCAGTTTTTCAAATACCTGACCGGGTAGTAAACATGACCTGAACGGGCAGCCATTCTTTGTCTCAGGCGACTACGCCTGAAGCGTTTTCGGATTAAGGGTTATCTTCTCTCAGACCAGGTGGTTGGCACGTTGACTCGGCGGTTAAGTACCAGTCAATGCCGATTCGTTTTGGATAAGGTAGGAGCGGTGTAGGAGGCATTGAATAGGACTAAAATTCCAATTTTAGCCCTATTATTTATCCCACATGTTGGTAATACTGTGTTCGAAGCTGGTCAACCTCTATATCCTGGCGAGCGACGTCATAAACAATCTTGCCTTTGGCCAGAATGACCACGCGATTACCGAGCGAGAGGCCGCGTTCCAGATTGTGGGTGGTCATCAGAATGGTTCGCTGCTCGATGCCGACGGCGCGGAGGAGTTGGCCGAGCATATCGGCCGCGTGCTGGTCGAGGCCGGTGTCAGGTTCATCGAGTAGAAGGATGGGGGGATTGTGCAGGATGGCGCGGGCAATCGCCAGCCGCTGCTGCATACCGCGTGAGTAGGTGCGTACCGGATCGGTGCGCCGCTCGAACAGGCCTACCTGCCGCAGCACCGTTTCGATGCGTTGTTCGGCATCCACCAGATCGTACATTCGAGCATAGAAGTTTAGATTTTGCAGCGCGGTTAAATCCTCGTATAGCAACGGCTTGTGAGACACCAGGCCGATAAAGCGGCGAAGTTCGCTGGCCGACTCGGCCAGGCGGTAGCCGTTGATCCGAACGTCACCGTGAGTCGGTTTGCTGAGCGTGGCCACAATGTGCAGCAGCGTCGTTTTACCGGCTCCATTCGCTCCCAGCAGCGTCACAAAGTCGCCGTCGCCAATGGTCAAATCGATGCCGCGCAGCACCACTCGGTGTCCAAAAGTTTTTACCAGCTTTTGAATTTCGATCATGGTCAAGTGGGGAGATGAGGAGATTAAGAGATGAGGAGATTAGATCTTTGATGGCCAATCTCCCAATCTCTAATCTCCTCATCTCCAATCTCTATTCTCCAATCTCTATTTGCATCAACCGCATTAACTCCGCTTTGTACTCGGCTCGCGCCTGCCGATAAATCGTCTCATCGATCTCATCGGCGTCGTAGGTGTCGTCCAAGCGAGCCAAGAGCAAGAGCAGGCGTTGGCGGCGTGTGGACGGATCGGTTGCAGCGGCGGGAGCCGGTCGAGGCCGGTAGCGCGGATATAACAGTACGGCCAATAATATCGCTCCGCCGCCCAGGCCAAGCATAATCCAGCGCAGCATATCCTGATTGATAATGCTAGGCGGCGCAGCCACGGCCCCGGCGGGCATGTCGCCAGGCGCAGCAGCCGTCTCAAAAGTGAGATTATCCAGCCCGGTGAGTTCAAACGATAGCACATCCCCCGCCGTTAAATTTTGCACCCCGTAGGAAGCAAATTCACTGTTTTGCAGTTCGCGCCGCTCGATAAATTGAAGCTGCTGGCTAACCAGCTCCACATCGGGCTGCGACTCCATCAACAGGCTAATCGACTTGACATCGGCCGGGATCGGCATTTCGACCGACAACGTGTCACTGTCGTACGGCAGGTCATACACGGCGACAATGACCAGCCCCTCTTCGCCGGGATAGATCGGCTCATTGGTGGTGTAGCCGTCCCCGTCAGCCGCTTCAATAAAACGGTTGCTGAAATCGTTTTGAAAGGACACATTGGTCGCGTTCGCGGGCAAGTCAAAGACGAAGGTCGAACCATCCTGGCCGATATACGTTTTATCGCCGCTGTTGCCGACGACAAAAAGCTCGATAACTCGTACTGTCTCCGGGGTGAAGGAGACCAGATTATTGAGCCGCGATAGGCTGACGCCGTCATTATTGGTTGTCGTATCAAAGACGTTAAGGTCTAGTTTCTGCTCATTGGTATCGTTGGGGAAGGGGCTGGGTGGGCTGAGATAGCTAACGTCGCCAAATCGGCCCTCGACGACGTACATCAGTTCAGGGTCGGTCGAAAGATGTTCAAAGCGAAAATTGCCTTCGCTATCGGCCTGGGTCGTAACCTGATCTACGGCCGCGTTGCCGCTAAAGGTAAAGAGCGTTACCTCCAAATCGCCTTGCGGTTGGTTGGTGGTGCCGTTGATGATTTGGCCGCTGAGGATGCCATTAAGCTGCGGCATCGCGAAAGAAAATGTCCGGACGTGATCGAGCGCTAGCCACAACTCCTCTTCCGACAGATCGCTCAATTCGGCGTGGCCGGGCGGGGCCGCGAAGCCACTTTGCCAATCGGCCAGACTTTGCTGCGTGACCACTTGCAGATCGGCCAGATTGTTGATATCAACCGCCGCTTGTACGCCGTCACCGGCGCCGCTGTCACCGTGACAACCGGCGCACCGTTCGGCGTAAATTTCAGCGCCATGGGCTAAACTGTCCGGCGTGGTGTGCAGGCTCCAGACGTAGGCTGTTAAATCCCATATTTGGCTATCGTCAAAGCGATTGCCCCAGGGCGGCATTAAGTTTTCGATCCGGCCGTTTTTGATGATGTCGAACCGCTCAGCCGGCGGGCTGGTGCGGTACACCTCCGGGTCTAGAAAACTAGGGACGCCACTTTCAATCGATTGGGACGTCGGCCCGTCTCCCGCGCCGGTCGGTCCGTGGCACGGCGCGCAGTTCTCTGCCCACAACACCCGGCCGCCGGAGACCGTGGGTTTGTCGTCGGGGGATTGGGCGTGGGCGGGGAGGGTCAGGAGTACCCACAGTCCGATGAAGAGCAGTAGACTTTGGAACGTAGTACGTAGTGCGTAGTGCGTATTAAAATCTAAGCAATACGCACTACGCACTACGCATTGCTTAACATCGTCATTTTTGATAATGACTATTCTTCTTTTCCCCATACCTATATCTTCGCATTTTCGTAATTTTGGATGGCGGCTTCGGTGAGAGGCGTACCGCAGTGAGCGCAGAAAGCGTCGCCGGATTCGTAAGTGTAGCCGCAGTGAGGGCAATGGTCGGCGAGATCGGCGGCCGGTTCGGGGACGGCCTGGCCGCAACTGCTGCAAAATTTGTCGTCGGCGCGGAGGGCTGCGCCGCAGTGGGGGCAGACGCTGCCTTCAGTGGCGGGTAGACGGGCAGGCAAAGTTTTCAGCGCCTCGATCTCCGCATCGACGTCATGGACAAGGGCTTCATCCGGTTCGGGGCCCTGCCGTAGCTGCGCGACGAGCGTTTCTATTTCAGCATCGAGCGCCTGCGCTTGTTCAGCAATTTCGGCGTTGCTGAGGTGGTCGATGGCTTGCCGGATGCGAGCCGCTTCGAGTTTGCTTTTGGCCAGCAGCGGTTGGTAATCTTCGGTCGAGACCTTGCCCATTTCATAGTCAAAATTGAGGTCTTTGATCGCCGCCAGAGTGGCCCGATATTGGGCTTCCAACTCTTCCAAGCTTTGGCCGGGGCGTTCGACGTCGGCCGTTGTGGCGGCCGACGCCGCCGGCTGCCAGAGGGGCGCGCCCACCAACCCGATGGTCACGCCGACCAGCAGCACGATCAAAATGATGGTCAGTACATCCATCCTACATTCCCTGCGCTGGTTGGGCTACCAGCTTATTGAGCAGGCTGTAAAGCTGCTGCTGTTCTATCGGCCCAATTTGGACGTGAGCGATGTTGCCATCTTTGTCGATGAAGAAGGTTTCCGGCACGCCGGTAATACCGTAGCTGTTAGAAATTCGGCTGCCCATGTCGGGGCCGGAAGGGTAGGTAATGCCATACTTTGCCATATAGGCCAGCGCCTCTTTGTCGGTGTCCAGGTAATCAACGCCCAGGAAGACAACATCCTGATCCTGATACGCTTGCCAGGTTTGCTCCAGTAGTTCCGCTTCTTTGTAACACTCCACGCACCAACTGGCCCAAAAATTGATAACAACCACCTGGCCGCGCAGTTCGGATAACTGCACTTCATCCTCGTTAAATTGGTCAAAGAGGGGCATCGTAAAATCGGGGGCCGCGCGACCTTGCATGGCCGTTGACTCGACCGAATTCATATTGACGACCATCACGGCAACCCAGCCGAGCAGCACAACTATACCGATAATCCATAGATATTTTTTGTTTGACGATGGTTTCCGCTGCGGAATAGCTTGTTCCATTGCTTCCTCTAAAAATAAGTGACTGTCACTTCAAATCTAAATCTTGTTCAACTTGCTCCAAATATTCATCTGAGACGTGGGAGGCGCTTAAACCCGGCTCGGTACTGACTGAGGCCGTAACCGGTTTGGCCTGGTTCCACCGGCGCATAATTAGCCCCAACCAGATTCCCCCGGCCAGCAGGGCGACCACCGGCAGCACCCACAAAATCAGCGTCGGGCCGTGGGCCGGTGGTTCCAGCAGCACTCGCGTTCCGTAACGCGCCTCGAAGTAATCGAGAACCTCTTGCTCAGTGTAGCCTTCAGCCAGCAAATCGGCAATTTGGCCACGCCACTGTTCGCAGGTTTGGGTGCGGCAGTCGGCCAGATTGACGCCAACGCAGGTTGGACAGTTCATTTGGCTGGCGACATCGTTGACTTCGTCGTAGCTGGGGTCTTGGGCCAGGGTGGGGGTTGGGAGGGAAGCCAGAAAAAGGGTGGCTAAGAGTAGCGCGAGAAGGGGCAGGAGTAGGGAGTAGGGGGTAAGAGATATTGAACGTTTCGTTAAATTTTTGGTATTGCTATCGTTAGATGTATACATAGGTGAATTTTAGTAACTACGCAGCCATCATGTCATTTCGAGCGACAAAGGAGCGAGAAATCCCCCAAAAGGGTGTTTGCAAGCGGACGCTGTAGGGATTTCTTCGCCTCCGGCTACGAAATGACATGCCTGAGCAGTTACAATTTTTGTGCGTGCTACGTTCCACGTGTTACTTCACGGCGGCGGTTGCCCCTCTAACCTTGACCGGCGCAGCAGACCGCTGCGTCGATTCCGTAGGATTGGGCCAGGCCGCGATCAGCGTGCCGAGAATGAACACAACGCCACCGACCCAAATCCAGTTGACCAGTGGGTTGATATAAGCCTTGAAGGTGGCGGTTTCACCGGTCCCTTCCCAGCCGGCCAAGATAACGTACAGGTCATCGGCCAGAGTGCTGCGTTTGTCGGGAATGGTCATCGGTTGCTGTTGGACCACAAAGAATTCGCGGATGGGAACAATCTCGCCGGCGGGTTGGCCGTTGAAGTTGACCGAGAGCACCGCTTCGGTGATCAGCCGGTCGTCGGGGCTTTGGCCTTCGCGCAACCCCTGGTAGGTTAGCTCATAGGTGCCGATCAAGTCGCTGGCGATGGTCATACTCTCGCCGACGGCCAGATTTTGTTGCGTTTCCACCTGATAGAAGCGGCTGCCGATAATGCCGATGGCCACCAGGATGACGCCGATGTGAACCATATAGCCGCCGTAACGCCGTCGATTGCGCTGGATCAGCGTCCATAAAGCCACCGGGTAACTTTCGCCCCGGCTGCGGTGTCGAGCGCTCACGCCGCGCCAGTATTCGATCAGCGTGGCGGTCAAGGTGAAGGCGCATAGGCCAAAGCCGATTAACGCCCCCCAAATTTTGATGTTGGCGGCAAAGTAGAGCAGGGCGATGACCGCCAGTCCGACCACTGTCGGCCATATTAAGGTGTCGCCCAGTTTTTTCAGCGACGCCCTCCGCCACGGAATCAGCGGCGTGACGCCCATTAGTAGTAAAACTGCGGCCCACAGCGGCGCGGTGGTTTTTTCAAAG
This sequence comes from Anaerolineales bacterium, assembly GCA_020634855.1. Lineage (GTDB taxonomy): Bacteria > Chloroflexota > Anaerolineae > 4572-78 > J111 > JAGRBY01. The sequence continues at coordinate 261,395 of JACKAU010000005.1, read as the reverse complement.
AAGGGCGGACCGACCACAATCGCTTCGCCGGTGAAGGCTTCTGAGAACAGCGGAAAATGTGTCCCCCACCAGACAATGACGGCTAACCCGACGAAGATAAGGTTATTGAACATGAAAAATGACTCGCGGGAAAAAAAGGAGTCTAGCTCATTTTCAGACTTTAAGTCATCCCAACGGGAGATAAACAGATAGAGCGACAGGCTGAACATCAGCGCGATAAAAATCAAGAACAGCGGCCCAATGGCGCTCTGAGCAAAGGTATGCACTGAGGCGATCATCCCGGCGCGGGTTAGAAATGTGCCGTTGAGCATCAGAGAGTAGGTCAGGATAATCAGGGCCATATTCCAGCGTTTGAGCATACCTCGGTTCTCTTGCATCATGACCGAGTGCAGGAAAGGCGTTGCCACCAGCCAGGGGATCAGCGAGGAGTTTTCGACCGGGTCCCAACCCCAATAGCCGCCCCAGCCCAGCACGTCATAAGCCCACCAGCCGCCCAGCACCAGACCGATGCTGAGGAACAGCCAAGCCGTCAATGTCCAGCGGCGGGTGGTGCGAATCCAAACATCGTTGGTTTGGCGTGTTACCAACGCGGCGATGGCAAAGGCATACGGGATCACAAAAGCGGTAAAGCCGAGGTAGAGCATCGGCGGGTGTATAATCATGCCGAAATGGCGCAGCAGCGGGTTCATACCGGTGCCGTCCGGCGGGAAAAAGTTGAGCTGCTCAAAGGGATTAGCCACAAAAACCACCAGCATAGTGAAGAAGGCCAGATTGAACTGGATGACGGCAATGACGTAGGGCATCATCTGCCGCATCGATCCCCATTTTTGGAACAGCACCAGCGCCCCAAACATCGACATCAGCCACGACCAAAAGAGCAGCGACCCGTTCTGCGATCCCCATAGGGCGGTGATTAGGAAAAAGAGCGGCGCGGCATGGTTGCTGGTTTCGTACACGTATTTGGTCTGGAAATGGCCGGTCAGCAGCAACGTTTCAAGAATAATCACGGCTAGCGTCAGCAACGCGGCCACGCCAAAGGCAGCGTTTCGGGCGCTGGCGACCAACTCTGGCTGGCGTCGTTTGGCTCCAACTAAGGCTACAACTGTAGCGTACAGGGCCAACACCATCGCCAGCGTTACAGCAACATATCCGATATGCGGCATAGAATTTCACTCCGGGTTTGATGGGGGAATTGGTAATTAGTAATTGGTAACTGGTAATTAGTAGTAGAAAATCTGCACAGCTTAATTACTAATTACAATCTTACTAATTATCAGCCTATCTGACCGCCTCGACTTGAACTTGCTCGATCCCCTTCTCTTCATAACGGCTGGGACATTTGAGCAGTAGCGATTGAGCGGTGAAGGTTTCACCGTCGTACTTTCCTTCTAAAATAGCTTCGGCCCCTTCGCGCATCTGGTCAGGTTTGGGGCCGTTGAAGACCACATTCATGCGTTCGCCGGTGTCGCTGGTCACAGCAAAGGTGAGAATCAGATCGCGGTTGTTGAAGTCGATGGTGCTGGCGTCAACATCGCCGGCGACCCGCACGGTGCGGTTTTCCATCGCTTCGCCTTTGGCGTACAACTCATCGACGGTCAAAAAGTAGGCCGACGTACTTTGAATGCCGGTGTAAATCAGATAGACCACGGCCAGGGCAATCATCACCCCGCCAATAATAAACTTGATCTTTTTGTTAGTTGAGCGTCCGCTCACCTGAACGGTCGGAATTGAGGTTGATTGGGCCATCTTCTATAATCCTTATTTCCTTATAAGTGTATGTTGGTGAAGATTTGCACAGACGGTATTGTATCATAGGCACAGCTTGATACCAAAATAATCGGCAGCACTCACCGGCCACGGTCTTCGATTTCAGAGTTAGGGGATCGAACTATCGTCGTGCAATGTCTAGTTCGTCGGGGTCAGCGCCGTGTATCTTAATTATAGTAAGACACGTGGCGCTTGGGAAATTTACCGCTTCTCGTCAGGAGCCGGTAAGACAATTATACCAAATCCCCCGACGTTTGAAAATGGCATAGGAGCCAGAGGGCTAACTGAAAATCGGTGTGGAGCATTACGCCTCGGATTTCAAGCGCCGCAGCACGGCTGCTACAACCTCATCGGCGGTGGTTTCGATGGGTTTGTCGGTCACATCTATTGTGGCAAAACCACCCCGCCGATAAATTTTGCGGGCGTACTCTAACTCCTCATACACCTTGACGGGATCAACATATTGGGACCGACCCTGGACCCCTAATTGGCGCTGGCGGTACTGCCGGTGCTGTAGCAGTTGGGCCGGCTCGATTGTCAGTCCCACCACCCGGCGTCGATCGAGTTCAAACAGCTCCCGGCGCGGCGGCACGTTCAGCACAATCGGTACGTTGACCACTTTCCAAGTTAACATTGCTAAATAGACGCTCACCGGCGTTTTGTACACGCGAGACACCCCTAACAGCACAATATCGGCCTGATGCCACTCCTCAGTATTGACGCCGTCGTCATGGGCCAACGTAAACTCCACGGCTTCATTTCGTTTGAATTCGGTCTCGTGTAGTTGGCGATACAGACCGGGTTGCCCGATCGGTTCCTGCTCGAGCAGCCCGCTCAAGTAGTCCATCAACGGTCCGGCCAGATCAATGGCCATGATTCCTTGCGCCTGGGCCATGCTAACCAGCGTCTGGCGCATCTCCGGGCTAACCATCGTATGGACAATAATAGCGTTGGTTGTAACTGCCTTCATTATAAGTGGTTCTAGTTGGTCCAACTCTTGGATGAGGAAATAGGTTTTGACTGGAACATCAGCTCCTTGAAATTGGGCTAAGATAGTGTGGACCAGTTGTTCGCCGACGCCATGCAGGCTGCCGGTGACCACAAAAATAGGTGGATAAGGCGCATTAGCTTTCATATCAATCTTATCCTTTCGATCCTACGGGGCCACTTCGCTGTTTAACCGGCGATTGACCAGCTCGACCACTTCATCGGCGCTGGTCTCAATTGGCTTGTTGGTGACATCGATTAGCTTGATACCCTCCCGCTTGAGCATCCTCGCCACCTCATCGATTTCCTCGTACAGGCTGACCAGATCAACATAGTTGGGCAAGTTAACCCCTTTCAGACGACGTTCGCGATATTTGCGGTGGTACCGCAGTTGGCTGGGGTCAATGGTTAGCCCCACCATTCGCCGTCGATCCAGTTGGAAAAATTCCGAACGGGGCCGTACATTTTTCATTAGAGGGATATTGGCTACCTTCCAGCCCAGCATCGACAGATACAGGCTAAGGGGTGTCTTACCGACCCGCGAGACGCCGGCCAGGACAATTTCTGCCTCAGACCAACCTTGCGCGTTTTTGCCGTCATCGTGGGCCAGGGTAAACTCAATGGCTTCGATGCGTTTGAAGTAACTGCCATGTAACTGCCGGTAAAGGCCCGGTTTACCCATCGGCTGTTGGCCTAAGAGAGTTGACAAATGATCGAGCAGTGATCGCACAATATCGACTACGACTACCTGACGTTCTTGAGCCAGCTTCATCAAAATCTGAGACAACTCCTCGTTGACCATTGTATTCACAATGATGCTGCTCTCCTGACCGGCTTTAGCAACGATGGTCTCGATTTGTTCCCGGTGATGGATGCGAGGACAAATTTTGACCAGCGCGCCGTCGCCCTGAAATTGGGCCAGGACTTTACGAACCAACTGTTCACCCGACGCGCCCAAACTGCCCGATAGGACAAAAATTGTCGGGGGTGAGGTGTTATCGTCATTCATTGGCGTACCAGTCTCCCTCCCGATGATGTGTTATATCGCTTGGTCGATTTCTGTCCCCAACTCCTCCTCTAACAAACCCATCTCTCGAAATAAAGCCAGCGACTCTAGCGCCGCCTCTTCATCCAGCTTGCTGATGGCAAAACCAACGTGGATAATGGTGTAGTCGCCCACCTCCACCTCCGGCACATAGGCCAGGCAGGCCTCCTTGACGATCCCGCCAAAGTCCACTTTGCCCATCCGTATCCCGCCGGCCTCATAAATTTCGGTCACTTTACCGGGTACACCTAAGCACATAGTTTTACTCCTTTGCAAAATAGTCTGACCGTTGGGTAGTTGGATGGTTTGTTGGATCGTTGATTGGTTTCCAGCCAACCAGTCATTGGACTAACTAACCAACTGCCCAACTACCCATCCATCAAACCAACTACGCCCCATTACCCTTGTGGTATTACGTTCTTAACCTTGCCTCTCACTTTTTTGCCCTTCCGCGACAGCTCGTACCGTTTTTGCCATTCTTCGGGGTTAGAGCGCATATTGTGAACCATGACCGGGATACAGTTCAAAATATCGAGTTCCGGATGCGGTTCCCACGCCAACCGGCGATGCGTTCGTGCGGCGTCGATATTGAGCTTTAAGTCAATATACTCGCCCATCCACGATCTTTCAAATGGCATGGTTCCGGTTAGCCGGCCTAACACCTCTCGCATCACAATGCCCATTCGGGCTAACGGTTTAGGCACATAAATGGGCGAGCGATCTTCATTATAATAGCTGCCAGTAGCCTCCCGAAAAAGTTGCAGATGAGTGGTACAGCCATTAGGCGAAGCCTGCAATACCTCCAGTGGCTTTAACTCGTCCGCTTTTTCCACAACGCGTAAATAAAAGGTCAGCAGGTCGCGCACGTGCAGATAGGGAATGGCCCATTGGCCCCGCCCGCCCAAAATCCGTGCATTCCAGTCACCTGAAAACCAGGTTGCCAAAAAGTTGTGCATCGGTTCGTACTCGCACCAGTTACTAAAGATGGCTGCCAGTCGCAAAATGCAGGATGGCAGCTCATCTTTGAAGAGCGCCAGCATCTCCTCCCCTTTTCGTTTCGAGCGCGAGTAGGGCGGCGGCGCTGTCGGCGGCGTCGCTTCGGTGATGGCCTCGCCCGGCGGCGGAAAGGGACAAGCCGCCACCGAACTGGTAAAGATGAACTTTTTCAACTGCAACGGCACCGATAACTCCAGCACATTACGGGTGCCCAGCACATTGGTCCGGGTGTACTCCGGGTGCTCCTCACCCGTGAAATCATAATAGCCGGCCATGTGCAACACCAGTTCGGCCCCCCCCATCTCCCGAATGTGATAGAAGACCTCGCGCAGTGGGTCGAAGTGGCCGATATCGACCTGGAACCAGTGAATATCCGGTCCCTCTAATCCGCCCACCTCCTGCGGCGATCGGCGGGCCAGGGCGAAGATGGTGTATTGGTTCGATAGATAACGTATCAACCGCCCGCCTAAAAAACCGGTTGCTCCGGTAATGATCATCCCTGGTTTGGTCATAGCTGTCCTTGTGGGGGGATTAAGCCAAAAATGGAGTAAGGAGTAGGGAGTCTCAAATTACCATTTACCATTTACCCCATCTTCAATCTCCAGTCTCCTAATCTCCCCTCTCCTTTGCTTGCAACTGCTTGAAAATATCAAAATTCATTTGGTCGTGTAGCCCTTCAAAAAAGAAACGGGTGGGCGGAAAGGTGGTAAAAATCGACACGTGAGTTTGGCCGTTCGACGTCTCATCGAGCAGGAAGCTGTGATAGCCGCCCTGACCAATGCCCCACACAATATCATAGATGATGCAGCGCGGCTTGATCGCGGTCTTGAGCCGCATCATCACAATTGGCGCAAGGCCGTACCAGCGATAGGCGAATCGAGCAGTCCCGTCTTTGTCCACGGTAGGGCAGGCCAAAAAAGACGATGATGGCCAGAGCTGCCAGCTCGCCAACAGGTCGAAGAGGCGACCCGCCGGCAGTGGTGAAGTCCACGTGTGCAGATTTTCCGCCGTACACCGCTTTAGATCGCAGTTGGCCCAGGTTAACATCGCCCGCGCACCGGCCAAGCCCGCTTCAGAGACGATGCGGGTTGTCGGCGGCGAACTGAGCGAGCCGACCACAAAGCGCTTGACATCATTAAACGGCCCGATGAGATAATTCGCCAACGCCGTGGGCTGAGGTGGGCCAGGGCGAGCTAACGCCTTTCGATAGTAAAGCCCCATTGTTTCAATTCTCGGCCAATCTGGTTAATCAATGCTTCGATCTGGGCCGCCACCGGCGGCGACATCTCCAGGCTGGGTTCCAAAACTCCCGGCTGGACGCCGAGCAAAACCACATGCTCCGGATACAGATCGCGCAGCTTGGCGGCAAAGAGCATATCCGGGACGCCCATCTGATGCGGCGACATCTTGAGCGACAGGCGGGCCGGGACATCATCGCCTTCCAGACGTAAGGTCTGGCCCGGTTCGCCGGCCATTTCCACGGCATCGATGATGATCAGGTTGCGGGCTTCGGCCAGATAGTAGAGCAAATCCATGCCCAACGTCCCGCCATCAACCACATGCACATCCGGCGGTAAGACGTACTCCTTTTCCAGCCGTTGGACCACCCGCACCCCGACGCCCTCATCGGCCATCAAGATGTTGCCCACCCCCAGCACCACGGTTTTGGTTCTAAGGTCTATCTTTTCTTCATAACCGGTCATTGTTTCTGTCTCTCCCTATTTCCAAATTTTCCTGTATCTTTATTCAGCCGTTTTACAGGCTAAGGCTGAGAAACAACAACTTCAGCTTGAGCATCTTCTCCTGTGAAAATAACGGCTTGGAGCGTCAAAGTTTACTTTGACCTTAGGTCGATATGACAAAGCCAGCTTTGTCGCTCCGATTCTTCGCCTTACGCTAAAAGTACTCCTTCTCCTATAATATCTTTACCTGTGTAATCTCCCGACCGGTAACGTCGACAACATGGGCCGCGCAAGCCATGCAAGGATCAAAGGAATGAATGGTGCGCAGTACCTCCAGCGGCTTCTCCGGATCAGCAATCGGGGTACCGATGAGCGCCGCTTCATAGGGGCCGGGCCGCCCTTGGGCGTCGCGGGGGCCGCCGTTCCAGGTGCTGGGGACGACACACTGGTAATTTTCGATCTTCTGATCTTTGATATGAACCCAGTGACCCAACGCGCCTCGGGGGGCGTCGTGCCAGCCGTAGCCTTGCGCTTCGGCCGGCCAGCTTTCGGGTTTCCACAGCGTACCATTGTGAATCTTGATGTCGCCGGCGGCGATGTTCTCAGCCAGTGCGTTGATCCAACCGTCCAGCTGATCGGCAATTAACACCGTTTCGATACAGCGGGCGGCAATCCGACCCAACGTGGAGTAAAGCGCCTCCGGCCCAACCCCTAGCTTGTCTAAAACCAGATCCACTGTACTGGTGATGCCTTCATGCCCCAGAGCATAACCCACAATCATCCGCGCCAGCGGGCCGACCTCCATAACTTGGTCATCGTAGCGTGGCGCTTTGAGCCAGCTATATTTGTTGTCTGTTTCCAAAAAGTCGTAGGGCGGCTTCGGCCCGGTGTAGTTGGCGTTGGTTTCACCCGCCCAGGGGTGCAGCCCGCTGTTTTCATCTTCGTAACTGAACCAGGAGTGGGTCACATACTCGCTGACCTTATCCTGCTCCACCGGCAGCGCTGTGCTGAGGTCGCGATTGAGGACGATACCGGCGGGCATCCACAACTTGCCGTTGGCATCCGGAAACTCGCCGTAGGTCATGAAGTTGCCGATACCTTCGCCGTAGCCCGCCCAATCGAGATAGAAGGGCGCGACGGCCAGCACATCGGGCAAGTAAACCTGCTCGACAAATTTCTTGGCGTTGGCAAAGTAGCCTTTGAGGGTAGCGATGGTGTCGGCATTGATCGCCGCCTGGCTGTTGGGGTCGATGGGGGTGGCCATACCGCCGACAAGATAGGTTTGCAGGTGCGGGTTTTTCGCGCCCAAAATGGCGTGGGCTTTGATGAACTCACGCTGCCAATCGAGCGCCTCCAAATAGTGGGCCGTCGCCATCAGATTGGCCTCCGGCGGTAGGTTATAGGCCGAGTGGCCCCAATAGGCGTTGGCAAACGGCCCCAACTGGCCGGTGCCGACAAATGCCTTCAATCGATCCTGGACGCCTTTGAAATAGGTCGTACTCGACAGCGGCCAATCCGAGATCGATTGAGCCAGCTTGGATGTCGCTTCGGGGTCCGCTTCCAAGGCGTTGACAATATCGACCCAGTCGAGGGCGTGTAGGTGGTAAAAGTGGATGACGTGATCCTGCACAAACTGAATGCCGGCGATCATATTGCGCAGCAGTTGGGCGTTGGGCGGCACTTCGATGCCGAGCGCGTCTTCCACCGCCCGTACCGAAGCCAGAGCATGCACCGTGGTGCAAACCCCACAGATGCGCTGGGTCATCAGCCAGGCCCCGCGTGGATCGCGCCCCTTGAGAATATTTTCAATGCCCCGCCACATCGTGGTCGATGACCAGGCATCGGTGATCACGCCATCGTTAACCTCAACCTCAATGCGGAGGTGACCTTCAATCCGGGTGATCGGATCAACTACGATCTTAGCCATAATCTTTTACTCCTTTGTAACGAATAAGGAGCGTCAAAGTTTACTTTGATTGACAAAGCAGCGCTTTGTCGCTCCGGTCAGTTTTCAATTTTGGTCAAGTCTCGGAGCGTCAAAATTTACTTTGACCTGGACAAAGCTCTGCTTTGTCGCTCCGGTAATTCTAAAGGTTTGTAGTGATCGTTTTAGCGATACCTCAGCCCTAAAGGGCTTACTACGAACTCTATGAACTCCATAAACTCTATAAACTCCCCAACTCACTTCATCCCGCTGCCGGCAGCGCTGCTTCTTCTGGGAGTGGCTCAGGTTCAGGCGCGTGATCGGTAAAGACCGGCAAGTTTTTCACGGCGAAGATGTAGAGCAGGATGCCCAGCGAAATCAGGCCGGCCGTTACCGCAAATTCAACCCAGTTGGGTGCGTAAAATGCGCCGTTCTGACCCCAGACCAGCACATTGAAGCGATTGAGAATGACCCCAAAAACGACCAGTAGCGCACTGCGGAATAGTAGGGTTCTGTCGTTCCGGATCGAGGCCATAGACAGCAGGATCAGCGGTAGCACTACGCCGATGATGATTTCGGCCAGGTACATGAAGCTGGCCAGACTGCCCTCGAAAATCAACCCCAGTTTGCCGCTAAAAGCGAGATTGCCTAGATTGACCAGCAGATAGAGGCCCAACATCATGGGCAGCCAGGAGCCGATTTCGCTTAGCAGCCGAGTCTCAACATGGTGGTTGAAAGCACTGGAACTCAGCGTCGACTCGACGATGACCATCGCTAGCCCGACGGCTATGGCTGAGATATAGAACAGAACCGGCAGGATCGGCGTGTACCATAGCGGGTGGGTTTGGGAAGGCATTAGCACAAACAACCCGCCCAGCGACGACTGGTGCGCGGTGGAGATAATGATGCCGACGATGACCACCGGAATGGTGATTTTGCGCACAATACGCAGCATTCCCTTGAGTTGATATTTCTCCAGCACCAACTGGCTGTTCTCAATCGTTAAGATGCTGAGGTAGAGGATCACACTCCAAGCAATTTCGAACATCACCGAGTGGTGGTTCCAGTAGAAAAAGGGATGGTAGAAGCGATCCGGACGGCCCAGGTCGAACAGAATCGAGCCGGCGGCCAGCAGATAGCCGATGTAGGCTGTCAGCAGGGTGGGCCGGATCAGCGGGTAGAAACGCTTCATGCGGAAGATGTAAACCACGGCGGCCAGAGTGAATCCGCCGGCAGCCAGCGCCACTCCGGCCATCACATCGAAGGCGATCCACAGCCCCCACGGGCGGCTGTCGGCCAGGTTGGTCGATCCCAAGCCCTGACTGTAGCGCACAATCGCCGCCGCCACGCCGATGAGCAAAATGATCCAGAGAATAATGGAGCCAACCGGTAGCGTTGTTTGTTTGCTCGATTTCATGGTAGTGGTGGTGGTAGCCATGCTAATCCTCCTCCCCTTTATGTTCGGCGTGGCTGCGAGTGACGTAAATCGCGCTCATCAACCCGCCGACGCCCAGGATAATCCCCGGCACCGCCCAGTTAAGCGGATCGGTTAGACTGGGCAGTGGTTGCGGGCCGAGCGTTGGTAGGCCGAGCTTGGCGAAGGGAACGTGGGACAGCACCAGTTGCAGCGTACCGCCGGCCTCGTGCTCCCCATAAACACGGTCTTCATAATATTTACCCGGCGCCGCCTTGACGCGGGTATGGGCTTTTTCTAGTATTTCCTCGCGTGGTCCCCAGCTCAACGCACCGGTCGGACAGGCTTCAACACAAGCCGGCCCCATCCCTTGGGCTAACCGGTTCTTGCCATCGACCACGCCCTCCGGCTGCACGTAGCCGGAGCAGAAGGTACACTTTTGCACCAGCGGGGTTGTTGACCCCCATTGGTAGCGGGGGACATCATACGGGCAGGCGACCATACAGTAGCGGCAGCCGAAACAGCGGTTGGCGTCATATATAACCGGCCCCTCAGGGCTTTTTTGCATCGCCCCCACTGTACAAGCCGACACGCAGGCCGGGTCGAGGCAGTGCATGCAGTTACGTTTGATAAACGAAAAGTTGCCGATCGCATCGGGGTCTTCGGCTGTTTCATCCTCGTAAAGTTTGATGATCGTCCAGGTATCGCCCGACAAATCTTCAGGCATGTCGTATAGCCCATCCGCATTCAACTCCTGGGTCGTTTCGTTCCAATTACGGCAGGCGTTCTGACAAGCCCGACAGCCGACGCATAGGGTTGTATCGTAAAGCATGGCCGGGTGGCGGCGCGCTTCGTCCGGCGAAAACTCAGCCGAGGCTGGCTGATTATGCCCCGCCGCCAAAACCAGGCTGCCGACGCCCGCGCCGGCCAATTTCAAAAAGTCTCGTCGATTGACGGCCATTAGCTTACCTCCTCAGGTCGATCCCCTTCCCCTTTTTGACCGTTTCGACGCGAGGTGGCCACCGCTGCCGCTGCTCCGGCACCCACTAGGAGACCGCCAACCGTGCCGATAGTGGCTGCACTGGCGGCTGAAATCGGTTCCGGTTCTTTTTCAACAGTTGGGTATTGATCGGGCGGGTTGGCCTCTTGGATCTTGACCGGCTCGTAGATGGCCCGCTCAAAGAAGTCGGGGGCGGCGCAGGCGATACAGCCGTGGCCCGCTGCGACCGGCCAGTTGGTGCCGTCGTTCCAGCCCAACTGCGGGCAGTTGAAAGTGGCCACCGGCCCCTTGCAGCCCATTTGGTAGAGACACCAGCCCTGGCGGTGACCTTCGTCGCCCCACTCGCGCACAAAGCGTCCGGCGTTGAAATGGCCACGCCGTTCGCAGTTGTTGTGGATAATCTGCCCGTGGGCAAACAGCGGGCGATTTAACTTATCCACTGCCGGAAATTCACCGAAGGTCAGGTAATGAACCACTGTCGCCGTAAAATTGGCGACATTCATCGGGCAGCCGGATAGGTTGATGACCGGAATATGATCGACCAGGTCCATCACGCTGACCGCGCCGGTTGGGTTAGGCCCAACCTTGGGCAATCCGCCAAAAGCGGCGCAGCTCCCCACCGCAATCACCGCCGCCGCATTGCGGGTGGCTTCTTCCAAAAGATCGACGGCTGTGCGTCCGCCGATGCAGCAGTAAACGCCGTCGTCCTTAAGCGGAATCGAGCCTTCAACCACTACAATGTGCCCGCCGGTTTCGACGGTCTGCTGCTTGGCTTCCTCGGCCAGATGGCCGGCCGCAGCCATAATTGTCTCGTGGTAGTCTAACGAGATGACATCGAGCACCACATCGCCGGCCGTTGGTCGCGATGCCCGCAAGAATGACTCACTGTCGCCGGCGCAGTCTTGAAATTCCAGCCAGACCACCGGCGGGCGCAGCGCCGCCTGCTCCAGGGCTTTCGCTACTCGCGGAATATAGGTGTTGGGTAAGGCCAATGTACCGGTTACCACCGCGCAGAACTTCAAAAATGCCCGCCGCGAGATACCTCGCCGGGCGAGGGTGGTGGTCAAATTCTTATCTTCGTCCAAAATCATTACTTCCTCCCTCTAGTATTTGTGTAAAAATTCACAATAAACAACAAAAAAAATCGCTATGATACCCAGCGATTCAGTTACCAAAAGTGTCGTCTATGACATAGGACAGTCCTCCTTGGTCTGTCTACGGCTAAAATGAGATTGGTTAAGCGACTTAAATAAAACGAAAGCAAGAAATGAAGCAAGGCAATAATTCTTGCATACAACAGTCAAACTTTGGGAGAAAGTGTGATGATGAAACGAGTGGTGTAAAATGTTTTTTGGAAAGCTGGTGGCCTTCAACTTGAAGGTGTTTTTCCAATAGGGGAAGAGAGATTGAGGGTGAAACCGTATTGAAATAAAGCGTTAGTAATAGGCTGCTCCATTTAAGGCCGATTTTGCTACTAGGACTATAACGTAGAGCCTAGCTAAATGCACCAGCCTTTTGAATAGGATCATACCTGGTCAAGTAGCTAGTTTTTGTACAAGTAATGTACTCTTCGAGTCTACCCATACTTCCGGATGCGATAAAAATAGGCGGTGTTTCAGGTTCTTACTGGGGCGCTTGGCGCTGTTCGAGTGGAGTGGGTTCGATATCCCTACATTATTTTTTCATTTGAGTTAGATCTTCTGCATTGACCGACGCAACAACCACCAGGCCAAAATAAACAAGCCTGCGCCGAAAGCAACCAGCGGCATAAATATTGATAAATCGAGCGCGGTCCCCCGCAGCATAATATCACGCAGCAACAGAATCCCATAAGTGGCCGGTAGGGTCCAAGAGATGATCCGCACCGGCTGCCACAAGGTATTCAACCCCAAAAGAAAGCCGCTAAAGAAAACGCTGGTTAACAGCACAATCATCGCGTATTGGACTGCCTGGGTGTCGGTTTGGGAGATGAGCGAGATGATAAAACCGATACCCAGTGAGGCAAACAGCACGGCCAATACCACCAGACTGACGCTTAGCCAACTGCCTAACATGGGCACCCCCATGCCAAAAACAATGAGGCTGAGCAGAACAGCGGCTAAAACAGCCCCAAAGATGAGGTAGCTTATATATTTGCCGATGAGCGTTTCCAGCGCTGAAAGGGGGGCTACAAAAAATAGTTCCATCGAACCAAGCTGCCGTTCGCGCACCATCGAGAGCGCGGCGAAGGTCAAAATGAGATGTTGCAGCAGCAGCACGATCACCGCCGGGGCAAAAAAGTCATTGACCTTGTACTGTACCGTAGCGATGCTGCTGACCTCACTGCGGAAAGGGCTGACAAGAATGTTCGGGTCGATGTTTAAGAAATCTTGCATGCGGGCTTCCAACCCGTCCAAATCGGTATCCAGTTTGGTTAGGGTCTCCAGTTGAGCCTCATACTGGTCAATATCGTCGGCAAACCGCTCCAGCGACTGCAACCGGTCTCGAATTTGCCTCAAAGTGATCTCGTCTTCAGCCGCATCGGGTGTGGACTCGCCGTCGCCGAACTCGCGTTGGAGAGCCTCCTCAAATCTAAGATCTTGTTCGATGATCTGGCTCAGTTCATCCGTTTTTTGGCTGAGATCCTGAGTATATTCCATCGCCGTGTTCGAGTCGCACTCGGCGCCGCGACCGGCTTCGGCTAGGGTCTCGGCGCAACGTTGGAGGAGTTTGCTCAGGCTATCGGCGCTTTCTTTGGCGGCGTCGATGGTGTCCTGAGCTTGCGACAGATCGATTTGCCCCTCGCTGGTCAGCAGGCGCAGCACCCGTCGATTGACTTCATTGATATAAACCCGGGCAAAAACATTAATGTAATCAACTTGAAACGGATCGACTTCATTGTGAAAGAGATGGAACACGGCTTGCTGGTTATTGAGAATCGTATTGTAGATATTATTGGGCAGTTGGGCGACCAGATCGACTTCACCCTGTCGTAGTCGGTCTTGGGCTTCGGTCAGATCGGTGGTTTTGCCGGCAAAGATTAACTGCGGACCAAGCGTTTTGGCATATTCATCTAATTTTTTAGCTACGGCGCTATCGTTATCGTCGAGCACGAAAATCGTCCGCAAGGCTCGGGCATCGTTCCGGTAGCCGATGCCAAAAAACAGCAGAATCAAAAACGGTCCGGCCACCAGCGTCAGCAGCAGCAACGGCTGGCGCATAATTTCCAGCATTTCCTTCAGCAAGAAGGCCGAGATTCGGATAAAAAAGCGAAAACGTTTAGCTATCAGTGGCTGCATTTTTGACCAACTCTACAAATACATCATCAAAGGGGGGCAGATACTCTTCAATTGAAACCATGGTAATGTATTCCGATTTACACCATTCGAGCAGGGCGGGCATGGCGGTGCTGGCTCGGTTCACTACCAGGCGTAGGCCGGTCCCCTCGTCATTTAGGCGGGTGACCGGCTCCTGTACAAACGATAATTTGCTAAGCTGCTGTAAATCTTTGAATAACAAGCGCTCTTTAGTGACCATATCAACAACCTCGCCGCCAAAAGCCCGACGGCGTAACCCGTCGGGCGACTCGACCATCAGCAACTGCCCGTTGGCCATAACCCCTACATTATCGCAGTAGGCGGCCTCGCCCACATACTGAGTGGTGACAAACAGGGTGCAACCTTGCTGCTGGAGCATTTTGAAATGATCCCAAAATCGCCGGCGCAGAATCGGATCGATGCCGGCGGTCGGCTCGTCCAGAAAAAGCAGTTCCGGGTTGTGGACCAGCGTGGCGGCCAGGCTGAGCCGCCGTTTCATTCCTCCCGACAGGTTACGGGCCAGCTTTTTTTTGTGCGGCCCCAGATCGACAAAATCCAGCAGTTCGTCCAACCGTTTTTCCCGTCGAACGGTCATTCCATAGATTGAAGCGGCAAAATTCATATTCTCCCAGACGGTTAGCTCCGGGTAAAGGGCAAACTGTTGCGGCATATACCCAATTCGTTCCCGAATGCGGGGAGTAAACTTGGCCGGCCGGCTGCCTAATACGCGGATGTGGCCCACGGTCGGCTCGTAAATGCCGACCAGCATCCGTACAGTTGTGGTTTTGCCGCTGCCACTGGGGCCGATCAGCCCCAAAATTTGGCCTCGAGTTAACTCAAAATTGACGTTTTGGACGACCTTGACCGTCCCAAATGACTTTGTCAGTGCTTGAGCGTTCACCACGAGTTGATCATTTGTTGGCGCTTCCATCGGCAGTATCTTTCTATTCTAATTTCTGCAAAAATTGGTCGGCCGTTTCGGCAAAAGTTGATAAAGCTGCCGTTAATTGATCGATGTAACCGGCCAGATCGGTTTCGCCCACCACGATCTCAATCGGAACATCGGCCTTAATCGGAACCGTGGTTGAAATGGGGATGCTTTGCTTAACATCGATGGCCACCACCGTATCAATCGGCACTTCGACATCGACCGGCACCGTAACATCAACCGGTACTTCCAAACCCCCTTCAAAAAGAGACATCATGACGGTCGTGTTTATTTCTTGCTTAATGGGAACGACCGTGTTAATAGGGATATCGATACTTTCATTAATAGGGATTTCGAGATCAACCGGAAAGTCGTTATCAATATTGACGTCAAACTCAATTGTGGAATTCTTAATCTCTTCCAGATCAGAGACGGTGTGGCCTAATGTGTCAACCAGCACCGGTCTCAATTCTCTGGCTAGCGTGTGAGTTTGCTGCTGGAACTGCAGCAATTGAGAAATCAAATACACATTCAACCCCAGCGAGACCAGCACTAAGACGAACAAAACAATGATACTTACTCTAATTCCTCGCATACCCCTCCTTATTATAAGTTTATAGAGTTAATGGAGTTGGTAGAGTGGGTAGAGGTCTGATTTAAGAAAAACTCAATGAACTCCAAAAACTCAACAAACTCAATAAACTCTCTCATTCTCGGCGTTTGGCGCCACACTTGTGGCAGAAATTCGCGTCGGGGCGGAGAGCCGCGCCGCAATTATAACAGAATCCGGCAGTTGCCGATTCTTTAACTTGATTGGACTGACTTTGAGTCGAGGCGGCTTGATGCGCCCGGCGGCTGGTTCGATTCGGTCGTCGGCGGGCCGGTCCCGATTGTCTTCTCGATTTATTCCACCACCAATGACCGGCCGCGGCCAAGATCAAGACCGCTCCGATGCCGGTCAATATATAGGCGATGATGATGTTGTTGTCCTGAGGCGGGTCAATGGAGACCGGAATGATATCTTCGGCATGTTCGGATACCGGCGTCAGCAGTTCGAAGGTCAGCGCTTCGGTCGGTCGCTCGTACGTGGCCGACACCGAGACCGTCTCGCCGGCGGCGAGGTTGGCCTGCTCGATCACCTGGTAAGTCAGATGGTTGCTGTCGGTAAAGCTGTTGCTTGGCGCAGGATTCAGCGAAAAGGCTTCGGCTTGGGCCGGCTGCTGCACCTGAAAAATAGCCGACTCGACCGCATACGGCGCGGTGAAGGTGTAGTCGAAGGCGCGGGTTTGGCCCTGGCGGGTGATGATTTCGTCATCGTAATATTCCAACTGAACCAGCGGCGAAGGCGTCGAGAAGGTCAGGAACAGTGTATCGTCCCGATACGTCATTTCGATCTCGTCCTGATTAACGGTCAAGAGATTATTCGCTGTTCCATGAGCCACGGCATTCATAGCATCGATGTAGCCGGGTAGGGGAAACGTCAACGTGGCCGGAAGCGGCGTGTCGCTGCTCAACTCCACGCGGTAGATGACTAACAGTTCCGGCCGATCAAACTCTGGCCATAATTCGATCAGTAGATTTTGAATGCGAGGTTCACTTTGCGCTTGGGCGGTTAGGGTTAGCACGCTGAGAAGCAGAAGTGCTGTCAGAAATCGTAATCTTGCCTTTAAATTCATGAAGTTTTAATAATCTTTCTCAGGTCATTGCTGGCTAAAAGCCTCTATCTATTCGGGGTAGGCTTGGCCGCGCTACGATTGTACTACCCCTCACTGACCTAACGCAAAAATTGCCCCTATTATCCCATTGAAACCGGAAATTGGTCATGTTATAGTAGACCAGACCCTGATAGTTTCATTCAAGAGTCCTTAGGGTTCACTCAAATGCACCTTAAAAACGGCCCATCAAGCACAGATGATCACTCGCGATAGTTGTCGATGACACTATGACTCAATCATCCCGACCCAATCTATCCAAGCAACATAGTCTGTTACAGCAGCCATCTTTAGATTTAGTTACATCAGCCGATGATCGAACCGTCAAGGCGTCCCCGTCAAAAAGCGGTGGGCGTGGGGTGGCTGTCGGTTTAATAGTGGGGTTGATTCTGTTGCAGGTTATTACTTTGGGAGCGGCCTTGTCGATTGTCAGGGCGGGCGCTCCTCAACCGAACCTGGTGCTTGATGAGCCGTCTTTAGCCACCGAGCCGCCGGCGGCGGTAGCCGGGCAATCCACCAACCCGACGCCTCTTGCTGAATTTCCGGCCATTCCAACCTCTTTGCCAACCGAAGCCATTCCTCCCACTCCCATCCCTAGCCCAACCCCTACCTCGCTGCCTGTTCCGGTGAAAATTCGTGCGGTCGAATTGACCCAAGGTATTCAGGTTTTGCAAGAGCCGGAAAACCCTCGCTGCCAGCCTGATCCGGCCCAGCCTCTTAACGTGCTTTGCAATAACTCGATGCCGATGGTGGCCGGCCGGCACACCATGCTGCGCGTTTATCTGGCCTGCAACCCGAACTGTCCCGCCGCCGATACCTCGGTGCGCCTGCGCCTACTTAAAGACGGCCAGGAACAGGACCATCTGATGCACGACTTCGCCGCCCCCGCCCTCCAGCGAGTTGACTCGCTCGATTTGGCTCAACTGCGAGACGATCTGGACAATTCGGTCAACTTTGCTTTTCTCCCGCCGCCGGTCTGGATGAGCGGCCAGATTACATTTGAGCTTGAAGTGACTCCTTACGGTGAAACGACTCTACCGCCGGATCGATACAGCCTGACCAAGGAATTTGTCGAACGCAAACCGCTGCGGGTGGCCTACCTGCCCATTGACTACGAGGGCCATCGCCCGTCCGACCCGGCCGGAATCGAACACTGGCTGCTGCGTCTATACCCCGTACCCGGCGTCGAATATTTTCGGCTGCCTATGCCCGATATGACTTGGGAGGGGGAGATCAGCAAAAGCGAAATCTTACGCAAATTGTTATACACCTACTGGTTGTACGGCCAATATCGTTCTAACGAAGCCCACCCCGATCAGTTATTCGGTTGGCTGCCGATGGAAGCCTATAACGGCGGCGCCGCCGACCCCTTCTGGTGCCCCAACTGCGCCGGACCTCACTCCAGCCGGGTCGCCTTTGGCGGTCTGCGCCCAGAGCAGGATATCGGTGGGGCGCGCATCCTGGCCCACGAGATTGCCCACAATTTGGGCGCGCAGCATGCTTGGTCGCCCACGGCAACCGAGGACGCCGGCTGCTTTAAGTCCGACGGGACGGATATTCAAGTTGATCCGGGCTGGCCCTATGATTTCACCCCGAATATCCAGGAGTTTGGCATCGATCTATACAGCGACCCGCCGATCATCTACCCCCCCGATACCTACGATATGATGTCTTACTGCACCCGGCCCTGGATCTCGCCCTTTACCTACCGCAAAATTTTCGATAGCCCCTTCCTTCAGCCGGACGGCACTACCCCGTCGATCCCACCCGAATATTTGACCCAGGTTGAGACCACCAATGCCGGAACGCTAATGATAAGCGGCGTGGTCTACCCCAACGGTACGGTTTCTAGCCCGGAAATCCTCCGACTCGAAGGCGAGGCCGTGACCGCCCCGGCCGGTTTTATGCCGCCTCAAGCTACCGAGGGTGACTATTGCCTTGATGTGTGGGATCGAACTGATCGCCGCTTAGGGCAGCGCTGCTTCAATGCCGGGTTTAGCGATTTAGAGAGCCATGCGCCGGCTGACTCAAGCGCCTATTTATTCATCCTCCCTGAGATTGACCCGGCCGATGTGGCGAAAATTACGGTCAGCCGGGCTAAAGAGACTTTAGTTGAGGTCACGCCCAGTCGTCACAAGCCCGAACTGACCTTAACCTCTCCTGATAGTCGGTCAGTCCTGAGCGGGCGGCAAACTATTACCTGGCAAGCCAAAGATAGCGACGGCGACCGCTTGAGCTACGATATCCTCTACAGCCTCGACGACGGCCGGACTTGGCTGCCGCTAGCCGTGCAGTTGTCTAATACGTCCTATACCTTCCACACTAGCCAGCTTCCGGCCGGTGGTGCGGCTCGCCTCCGCGTGTCAGCCAGCGATGGCTTCCACACCACCACCGCCGAATCGCCCGCGATTTTTGTCGATTAATTAATCTACGACCCACTCCCCCAACGCGACCCTAGCGGAGCCTCTGGCTTGTAGTGATGGCTTTAGCCGTTTAGTTTTATTCGACTCAATTTGATCTCCACAAAACCCCACGATTACTGGATCAATAATTCGGCATAATCAACAAAAACATAACATTTGTTCTATTTAAACGAACATTTGTTTTGGGTATAATCTAGCTGTTTCCAGTGACCGGAACACACGTACAAATTTTGACGAATTATCAAATTTAACGTATAATTTCGAGAATTATAGAACATATATTCTCACTATCAAAAGGAGTTTGCGATGTATCACAAAATTGTAATAGTGGGCAACTTAGGTCGAGATCCCGAAATGAGATATACCCCATCGGGGCAAGCGGTCACCAATTTTAATGTCGCTACCAGCCGCAAATGGGTTGGTAGTGATGGCCAAACACGCGAAGAAACGATCTGGTTTAGAGTATCCACTTGGGGCAAACTGGCAGAAATCTGTAACCAATATTTGAGCAAAGGCCGGCAAGTATTTGTGGAGGGTAGACTCACGGTAGACCCGGAAACGGGTGGTCCTCGTACATGGCAAAGTCAAGACGGTAGCTGGCGAGCCAGCTATGAAATTACCGCTCTTGAAGTTAAGTTTCTTGGCCAACGCGGCGACAGTTCTGGTTATGATAGTGGCAGTAGTAGTTCCGGCATGGACGAAGCGCCGGGAATTACAGAAGACGAAATTCCTTTCTAGGTAGCTCTACCCGTATGCTTTAACTCAACAAAATATCGAAAACGAACGACAAGCGCCCTCCGGCCTTGTCGTTTTTTGATTCGTACCTCTGATTCTCATAAAATGGTTCTCTTTATGCCAAAATAGTTTATGGCCAGCATGGCTTCTATGGGAACAGGCGGCGATAAATAATTGATCAACAGGAGACAGCTCATTAATGAAAGACACGACCATTACATTACACACCGCCTTCAAAGTTGGTCAGGTTGATCCCCGGATTTTTGGCGGCTTTCTGGAACATATGGGCCGCGCCGTTTACGAAGGCGTGTATGACCCCGACTGTATCCACGCCGATGAAGACGGCTTCCGCACCGATGTTCTGACCGCGTTAGAACCCTTGCAGTACACGGTTATGCGGTATCCCGGCGGCAATTTTGCCTCCGGCTACCACTGGCTCAACGGTATCGGCCCGCGTAACCAGCGCCCTACTATGCAAGACCTGGCTTGGCAAAGTAAAGAGCCTAATCAAATCGGCACCGATGAATACATCCAACTCTGCCGCAGGATGAACTGGACGCCGATGCTGACCGTAAATCTGGGGACCGGCACTCCGGAAGAAGCCCGCAACTGGGTCGAGTACTGCAACTCCTCCACCGGCACCTATTACGCCGATATGCGAGCCGCCAACGGCAGCGAGCCGCCGCATGGGGTTAAGCTGTGGTGCCTGGGCAACGAAATGGATGGCCCCTGGCAGTTAGGCCACGTACCCGCCGACCAATACGCCATCCGCGCCCAACAAGCCGCCAAAATGATGAAAGATACCGATCCCTCGCTGGAACTGGTGGCGTGCGGCTCGTGCGCTGTCGACCTGCCGACCTATATGGAATGGGATCGACACGTGCTAGAGTACCTCGGTGATTTGGCCGACTACATTAGCCTGCATCGCTACATCGGTAATCCGGCGGACGACACGCCGGATTACCTGGCCGTCACCAACAGCATCGATCAACAGATCGAAGAGATGGACGCGGTATGCCGCTACGTTCAGGGGAAAAACCGTAGCCGGAAGCGGGCTTATTTGTGCTTTGATGAATGGAATGTGTGGTACCGCGCTCGGCAGCCCGAGCATATGGATGGTAAGGGCAAATTTGCTCCCCACTTGATCGAGGAGGTCTATAATCTGGAAGATGCGTTGGTGGTCGCCGGATTCTTGAACAGCTTCATCCGCCATGCCGATGTCTTGAAGATCGCCAATCTGGCCCAGATTGTCAACGTCATTGCCCCGATTTTAACGCAGGGCGATGCCATGCTATTGCAATCCATCTACTATCCCTTGGCTATGTACACCAAACGGCGCAGCGGCATTTCGCTGCAACCGGTGGTTCAGGGACCGACCTATGAAGGCCAAACCAACGGTCAGGTCACTTACATCGATACCAGCGCTATCCTCAATGGCGACCAACTACACGTTTTTGCCACCAACCGCAACCTCGAAGACGCGATGACGGTACGCATCAACCTCGCCGACCGGCCCATTGTAGCATTGGCCGACGCCGAACTCCTCACCGGCCCCGATCCCAAAGCGGCCAACTCCTACGAACAACCCCACTTAATCAAGGCCCAACCCTTCCAGGCCGCTGAAATCAACGATGGAGCGGCGATCGTTACCCTACCCCCACTCTCAGTGGCGGCGCTAACCTTCCGGCTGGTGCATTAGCATTGGCGGGGGAGGTTCTTTTTTAAAGTAAATGTTTGTTAGCTACAATAGTTCTAAGGAGTTGATTACTATGAGTAAAAAGATTGTTGTCACCGGCGGCAGCGGTAAAGCCGGTCGCGCCGTGGTTAAAGATTTGCTGGAGCATGGTTATGACGTGCTAAACGTGGACCTGGCCCCCTCGCGGGAGCCGTTAGCGCCCTACCTCAAAGTGGATTTGACCGATCTGGGCCAGGCGTTCGAGGTCTTGCAAGGGATCGATGCCGTGGTGCATCTGGCCGCTATCCCGGCGCCCGGATTGCAAACCGAAGAAACCACTTTTCGCATCAATATGGCCAGCACCTATAATATTTTCAGCGCCGCGACCTCGTTGGGATTAGAGCGCGTCGTCTGGGCATCGAGTGAAACGACCTTGGGCCTGCCCTTTGATCGCGAGCAGCCGGCATATGCGCCGATTGACGAGGACCATCCGCTCTACCCGGAATCGAGCTATGCCCTGTCCAAGGTGCTGAGCGAGGAGATGGCCCGGCAGTTCAACCGGTGGAGTGGTTTGCCCTTCATCGGTTTGCGTCTTTCAAATATCATGGAACCGGATGATTACCAACGCTTTCCCGGTTTCTGGGACGACCCGCGCCAGCGCAAATGGAATTTGTGGGGTTATGTCGATGCCCGTGACGTGGCGCAAAGCTGCCGGTTGGGTTTAGAGGCTGACATCCGGGGCGCTGAAGCCTTCATTATCGCCGCTGCCGATACCGTCATGAACCGGCCTAATCGCGAACTGATGGCGGCGGTTTTCCCTGACGTTACCCTGCGTGAAGGTACCGGCGATTTTGAAACGCTGCTGGCTATCGACAAGGCGCGTAAGCTGCTGGGCTACGCGCCCAATTATTCGTGGCGGGATCACCTGTAGCGTCTAACCGTTTCACTTCGAAAATTTGGGGTCGATCTTGTTAAAAATAAATTGTGAATTGTGAATTGTGGATGGTGAATTATGAAGTTGTTTTTTTCATTCACCATTCACCATTAAATATTCACCATTCACCATTATGATGAGCAATCCGTGGACAATCAGCCGTGTTGTGATGGAGGCGTTTTATGAAAATTACTAATGTCACCCCGCTGGTCTTGGGGACGCCCTGGCGAAACCTGACGTTTGTCAAAGTTGAAACCGATGAAGGCATCAGCGGGGTTGGCGAAGCGCGAGCCTTGAACCGGACCGAGGCGTTACAGGGTTACCTCAATGAAACGGCGCGGCGCTATGTCTTGGGCCGCGACCCGTTCGAAATTGAGGCCTTAGTTCAGCGCATGGCCCGCCATGATTTTGGCCGGGCGGGCGAAATCGTGATGACGGGCATCGCCTTGATTGAGCTAGCCTGTTGGGATATTATGGGCCAGGCTTTAGGTCAACCGGTCTACCGGCTGTTGGGGGGAGCGGTGCGGGATAAGATCAAAGCCTATGCCAACGGTTGGTACAAAGTCGAGCGTACGCCGGCGGAGTTTCATGACGCGGCCCAACGCGCGGTAGCCAAGGGGTATCGCGCCTTGAAATTCGATCCGTTTGGGGCCGGCTTCTATGAAATGGAACGGGTGGAGAAACTCCAGGTTGTCGCTCTGGTGGAGGCCGTGCGAGACGCGGTCGGCCCGGAGGTTGAGATTCTTATTGAGATGCATGGCCGTTTTAATCCGGTGACCGCCATTGAAATGGCTCGCGAATTAGCGCCCTTCAGCCCCAGTTGGTTTGAAGAACCGGTTCCGCCGGAAAATCTGCGGGCGTTAAAGAAAGTGGCCGATGCGGTCGCCCCGTTGGGTGTGCCTCTGGCTACCGGCGAGCGCCTGCACACGCCCTACGAATACCGCGAGCTGTTTGAACTGCAAGCCTGCGATATTATCCAGCCGGACATTACTCATTTTGGCGGTTTGCTGAACACCAAGAAGCTGGCGGCCTGGGCCGACGCCTATTACATGCTGGTGGCCCCCCATAATGTAGGCGGGCCGGTTTCGACGGCGGCGGCGCTGCATTTGGCGGCCTGTACGCCCAATTTCAAAATTCAGGAGCATTTCAACGATTTTGATGACGCTTATGTGAAAGAGTCGGCGCCGGGGTTGCCGGAGGTTATCGATGGTTACTTTGCCCTGCCTAAGGGACCGGGTTTGGGCGTAACCCTCAACGAAGATCTCATTCGAGCGCATCCCCAACAAGAGGTTCATTTTAATCTGTTTGCCGATGATTGGCACAAACGGGACGCCAGCGTCAAAAAGTGATCACAATTAGCCTGTCACAAGGAGAATGATATTGTGCGACTCGTCCAATTTACCTTAGAAAATGGCCGGCGTCAGGTCGGGCTGGTTGAAGACGATGGCCATCGACTCCACGTCTTAAAAGAGGTGTCACGAGTCTATGATCTGGCTATGGAAGCCGGTCGATTGAAGGTCAAACTGGAGACGCTGATCGCCGATCGATTGAGCGGGCAAACGGTTGATTACGCTCGCGTCATCGCCGAGAAACGTCTCCTGCCCCCACTCGATCATCCCGATCCGGCCCACTGCTTGGTCTCCGGCACCGGCTTGACCCACCTGGGCAGCGCCGCGGCGCGGGATGAGATGCACCACCAAGCGGCCAGCGCGGATCAATCGGCCTTGACCGACTCAATGCGCATGTTCCAAATCGGCCTGGACGGCGGCAAACCACCCGCCGGGCAAATCGGCGCTCAGCCGGAATGGTTTTACAAGGGCAACGGTTATGGCGTGGTGGCTCCTGAACAGCCGCTGACCTGGCCGGCCTATGCCCTCGATGGCGGCGAAGAAGCGGAAGTGGCCGGCCTCTATGTGATTGCCGAGTCGGGCGTGGTGATGCGCGTGGGTTTTGCGCTGGGCAATGAGTTTTCCGATCACGTCATGGAACGGCAAAATTATCTCTATCTGGCGCATTCCAAACTGCGCACCTGCTCTTTTGGCCCCGAGCTGCTGGTGGGCGATTTGCCCACCGATATTCGCGGGCAGGTTAGTCTCCGGCGCGAAAACCGGGAGCTGTGGCGCAGCCCCTTTTTAACCGGCGAAGCCAATATGAGCTATGCCATTAGCGCTTTGGAACACCATCACTTCAAATATGATCTCTTCCGCCGGCCGGGCGATGTTCACTGCCACTTCTTCGGGACCGCCACCCTCAGCTTCGCCGCCGGCATCGAGGTCCGGCCGGGCGATATTTTTGAGATTGCCGCCGCGCCGTTTGGCCAACCGCTGCGTAATCCGGTGCAAGCGTCCGGAGACCGTGAAGTGTTGGTCACGGTTGAGACCCTCTAAAGGTAGCCAAGTTCGATGGCAGCCCGTCGCTCTTAGCGATGATGCCGTTGAAGCGCTTAGGCTCCAAATTTAACCCGAATTTCACCTAAAAGCCTACCGACTTTTGGGCAAAAAAGAAGGTACTTTAGTCCTGTAAAATCAAGTACCTTTGGCTCTATTCGCTGTGATTGTTTTATGATATCCTGTAGTTAGTGATGAATCACGCGCTGTTTCTTCTTATCAGCATTTTCTGCGATAGATCGACTCTTCCGGTTCAACCGTTTCGATCGCGCCCCTTAGGGCGGCGGGGATGGACGAATAATTTCCTGGGAAAAATAGAGTTGCATAGATTTTGGCCGGATGATCCCAATTTTGAGGGACAGATTTCTTTATTGAAAAACCAATTACGGCGGAAATTTAAATTATTCAAACTCTGGCTTAATTGTTCCAACTCTGCCCCACATGTTTCAACAATTCTTTTAAATGTTCCAACAATTGTTTTAAATGTTCAAACTCTGGCTTAATTGTTCCAACTTTGCGCCACATGTTTCAACAATTCTTTTAAATGTTCAAACTCTGCCTTAATTGTTCAAACTTTGGCTTAATTGTTCCAACTTTGCATGACATGTTTCAACAATTGTTTTAAATGTTCCAACTTTGCATGACATGTTCCAACAATTCTTTTAAATGTTCCAACTTTTCGCGTCATATTCCGTTTCGGCGAGACATATTTATGGTTTTGAAGCCAAGAACATCTGAATTTTGGCCCTGGTATCAACGAAATAGGGCATAAACGGATGATTTTTGCCCGTATGCGGCTATCAGCGGTCAGCGATCAGCTATTTTTAAGCCCAGTGGCTAGCCTATCCAGGAAATACCGAAAAACCACGGGGAAGTAATTGATTTTGATCCCTTAATCCCTACTTCTTACTGCTTACTCCCGATGTTAACTCACAGGTCACACCCTGAGTCAGATACTACAAATTCTAATTAAGGAGTTAATGATTATGAAAGGTGGATTTACCCAAGATCAAATCGCCGTTATCGGCGAAACCGAGCAGTTGCTGCATGAGGCGCGGTATGATCCGCAGTTTGCCGAGATGATGCGGGCGCGAGGCTACAATGAAGAAAGCTGGGCGCATGGCGAGTCATTGCTGAATGACGCCAAGGCGGCAGGACGGGCCAAGGAACAGGCCGAATCGACCAAGTTAGGGGCGACCAATACCTATGAGCGCCAACGGGAAGAAATGTGGCAGTTTAGCAGCGCCCTAGCGCAGACGTGTACGGTGCTGTTTCAAGGGCGAACCGAGTGGCTGAATGCGTTGGGGCTGCACGCCCGGCGCAAGGACGGCAACGGCACCAGCCAGATTGCCAGACCGAACAAGTCAGCCAAGTTGGATTTAATGGTGACCTGGCAGCGCAACTTGTTTGACATGGCTCAAAATACCCCGGAGATAGCCGCCAGCCTGGCCAACAACGGCTATCCGGTCGATATGCTGGCCCAGGGCGCTGCCGGGGTAGAAGCGTTGGTCCGGGCCAATCACGTCCAAGAGCAGGCCAAGGGTGCGGCCGTCCAGCGCCGCAAAGAGCGGGATGCCGCGTTTAAGGTATTGACCCAATGGCTGCGCTGCGCCAAACAAGCGGCCGCCTTCGCCAAGAAGACGGAGGAGCGGAGTTTGTTAGGGCGGTAGTTTGATAGTTGGTTAGGGTGATGTGAGTAAGAAGCTCTACGGGCTGTTTGGTCCGTGGAGCTTTTTTTGAATTATGAACTATGAGGGATGAATGATGAGGTTATGTTCTTCATTCTACTTTCTACTTTGAAAACAGATGTTTAATCTAAATAAAAATGACTACGATTAGCTGGACTTTCATCCAAAAAGGGGTGATATGATGAAATGAGATGAAGATTAAATTTAGTTCTTTAACTATCAACCAAATTTCGCCCAACGGAATACTCCTTGTTCTCCTTAGAGTAGTAGATCGTACTTCTTATTTGAGTTCAGCGTCATCAGGATCATCAAATAGCACTAACAATTTTCGTTCAATGACGGACTCGATAACTTGAATGAATTCTTCTTTGGTCATTTGAGCCACCAATATGGTTCTTTGACGCCAGCAGAGTTATCCTTATTCTTCCGTGCTGGCAAAAATGTAGATAATAATTGGATTTGAGATTGCTAAATAGGTGTGTTAGGATTTGATTTTTGTGGTATAATGAAGCAATCTGACGTAATGTGCGTTTTTATAAAGTCAAATTTACTTAAAAATGTCCATCAACTTAGAGACAGTACTCCGTAAATTAAAAAATCGACTCCTTACAATCGCTTACTAAATGTTCCACACAAACTTTGGCTGAAAGTTATGATGAAACGCAACTGAGTATCCTAACGAATTCTCTCCTCAAGTACTTGTGGGAACTAAAATTAATACCAAGCCAAATCAAAGAGATTGCTAAATATAATTTGCCTGTTGAGGTGTTAGAACTTAAAACCGAACTTGAATTCCAGCTTAAAAATAGTCGGGTCGAAACGGTTGCAGATTTCATTCAACGTGATGCACCTGAACAATTAACGGCTAATTGGTCAGAACGTGACCGGCTTGCAGTGAGATTGGGCATATTGTGTCTGCTGATGCTTACAGAAGGGCAAATCAATGAGTTAAAGCAATTATATTTGCCTTCAAAGCCAATTTCTTTACACCCAGCGCCAACTCCTAAGATTGTTAGAGAAAGTGATTATCTAGACCAACAAGATATTGACGACTTCGAATTGTTTGACGATCTTTTAACTTAGATAGAATTCCTGACGATTTTTGCTCCCCTATTCCAATAGTTGAAAAATATCTATTTGAAGATGTGTATCGGTTACCAATAACTACTAGTCGTCGTCACGAAATTTGGGCTGGCGCGCAGATGAAAGCCTCTCAGCGTCTTCAGAATATTATTTCTGATTCTGGTTGAAGTCTGTGCTAAAGAAGTTTTTATAAGTGTAATTATTCAGTTAATTCAGACATGGCAAAAGTTTAGTGCATTTATGTATCTCAAATAACATTCTATTACCGAAAATAGGTATATGGATTAATGAAATTTTAGCAGTACGTAAAGACTTTTTGAGCTTCCTCGCTCACGGTTTAGAAATTATCTTAAATTAATCGAAAAAGCTAATTGTGAGACCAAAATCAAAAGTGAAATAACTACTTCTTCTTATGACCTCGTTTGAATTATTTTTTGCATTGCCAAATTTAATTCTTAAGCATATTCATGAATTTGGCATAGAAATAAATGATGACCTTTCAGAAGTAGAAAAGCTGATTCAGCAATTTGATGATGTGGATTTGAGTGCTGAGTTGGATCAGTTACAACGTCAAGGCCTAAAGGCAAGAAACAAACTCGTAAGCGGCTATTTCAGATCCGTATTGAAATTTGTAAGGAACAATTTTATTGAAAGGGATGAACTTCATAGTTACTATCTTGACCTTGTTCAAGAGGGTGCCTTAGGTTTAATGACGGCAGCCGACAAGTATGATTATCGTAATTCCGGACGATTTATAAATTATGGAATAACATGGATTTGGCAGACTACTGGAAGATCAGCATTCGAAATGAATCGAAACATTAGAATACCAGTTCATCGGTCAGAATCATTAAGTCAATTGGAAGATGTATATGAAATATGCTTGGAAAACGAGGGACATACTTCACCGGAGTTACTAGCTCTTTATTTAGATTATTTTGATCCCGAGGAAAAAAAAAAAAAATACGTGAGTATCTAGATTTTGTCATTAATCTTTCACCATCTTTGTCTCAGAAATGGAAAAATTGTCAAATCGGTTCAATCCCAACTCAAATATATAGAGAACACTGTTTCATTATCCATACCAGTCCCATCAACTCTAACCAATAGCATTATACAAGGTCAAATGACAGATACTTATTTATTGGAAGAGATAATATATGATCAATATTCTGACCTACTAGAGTGGATTGACAATGTACAGCTTAAAGAGCAAATATTCGTTCTTTTAGAAAAATTTTCCTCCTCGTACTCAAGAAATAATTAAACTTCGTTTTGGATTGGATGATGACAAAGAGTACACCTTGGGAGGAAATAGGTGAAAGATTCGGTGTTACACGCGAGCGTATTCGACAGCTTGAGGCTAAATTCATAAAGAAAGTTAATACAACCCCTCGTTTAACTCATCAATTAAAAAGTATTTAAGCGCTGGCACTGATAATAAGAATTCGATGAATTTGTCGACACCATTAATTGAATTTCTTAATAATGAGTATTCTTATTGGAAAAAGTATTATTCTTTTAATTCCGATCCTCCTTCCGACTGGTTATGGCTTGATAAGTATATAGAAAAAATTGCCCGGACTTGAATGGAATAGAGTCCAAGATGGCTCCACTCGAAAAAGACAGTTGAAAGAAACTCTGAGATTCATAAAATCACCCGCACATTACTCTGAAATAACTGAACTGCTTAACGACTCTTCCGAAGAAGGTATTGTGGAGGAAAGAAATGTATATAATATTCTTAACGGTAATGAAGATACGTTTATATTGCTTGGTGAGGGTGTCTTTAGTTTAACCGAATGGGAGCGAAAAGAGTATCACAAACGAACCCTATACTTCCATTTTGCCCGCAGCCTTTACCCGACCAACAGGGGCAAACAGACACTTTGTTTGAATCAGTTTTGATTGCTGATAGATACCTGCAACAGTCCCCACATACAAACATTTTTTAGAATATATATATGCTAGGTTGGGCAAAAAACGATCTTGACCAATCGAACTGGTTGAGACAAAGTATCCTGAACAGCTATTATTTAGTGGGGTTAATTCAATATACATATCATTTTGAGGAGAAAAAATCCTCTACTCATTAGTACACTACCCCAATTTGAGATAACTGAATTGCGTAAGTACTGTGTAGAAAAACTTACAGCTCGTCTAGTAGCTATGAGTGAGTTCTGGTGG
This sequence comes from Anaerolineales bacterium, assembly GCA_020634855.1. Lineage (GTDB taxonomy): Bacteria > Chloroflexota > Anaerolineae > 4572-78 > J111 > JAGRBY01. The sequence goes on along the minus strand of JACKAU010000005.1, from coordinate 231,532 downwards.
ATTGTTCGGGAGTATGAACCAGGTAGACCTGCTGATTTTGCTGAGCAGTTTGTAGAGTTTCACCCTTTTGAAATTAATGATGTCATTAACCGCTTAAAGATAATGACTGGTTTAGGAGTTGCCTGAAAATTACCATACGGGCGATATGAGTTAACGTCATTTGGACATGAACTGGTTGATCAGTTAGCTAAAAAGCCTGACTTTGAAATATTGGAACAGAAAGATAGTAGCACAGATGATTTTGAGAAAAGTATTGATTTTTCTACACTAGATATTGGGCTATGGTAACATGGTAAACTTTTGCTGCTTTATCCCTTGTCCCCAGTGATATCACAAAGATGTATAACCTGATTAAGAAGTTTAAGATTAGTCAAAACGTATTCAAGAATATTCTAGTAACGCCATTATTTGTTTTCGAATAAATCTTTAGCCCAAATAAAGCAGTTTGGGAAACAAGGGACCACCGTACTATTTGATAGTGGGGGATATTATGTTCAAACAGGTCGCTTAACCTATTACGAGCTTTATTATCCTTTATTACAATTTTATAAGGATAATCCTTGGGGTAATTTATATACATTACCTGACAATGTGCCAACCTCCCAGGATAGCGCAGAAACAGTCCAAAAGAAAAGTAGAAGAAACCGCTAAGTTTAGTCAACTTTTTACCAGGAACTTCCTGACGAACTTAAACCCAAAGCAATGGGGGTTGTTCAGGGTCATAGTATACCGCAAGTTGATCTATGTCTAGAAACTTATTTGAAGTTAGGGTTGAGACAGATAGGGTTTGGAAGTTTTGGAACAATTGGTAAAAATAGCCAAGTCAATATGGCTACTGATAGTGCCGTAAACTTAGCCAATTATGTGGTAAATATTGCTAAATCCTATGGCATTCGTGTGCATTTCTTTTTGGTTTAGGGTGCCACCTTAGTGGCTATGATTTATGGTGTAGGCGCAAATTCGTTTGACCCTCTTCTTGGTTAAAAGCCGCTGGTTTTGGGCAAGTATTCTTGCCATTTACTAGGGCTTACAATATATCCCATAGAAATGCTTCATCGGAGCTACAAAAGGGTATAGGAATTCCTGAATTTCGGGAGTTACAGGAATTAACACACCATAGGTGTCCCTTTTGTGACCTCGATTGACGAGTTGCAACGCCATAAATTATATAGAGCAATGCATAATTTGATATGTGTAAAAGAGACGGTCGATATAGTTAACAGCCAAAAAATACGATTTGATAAGACAGATATATACAAATGGGTCTCCAAAATATCAACAGGAGTATGAAAAGTGGCTAGCCCCCGCATAACCTTTCAATGATGCATCTGAAGCTGCACCAGACGTTCTTTTACCACTTTTAAAGGTAATAAAAAAGAAAATAAGGCTACATTTACTAATGTCACAGAACTTCAGACATTTTCACAAGAACACGGTTTGAGTAACCGCAGCGAAGTTCCCAAGATAGCAAGTGCAATTAATTTATTAACGAAAAATGATCAGGAAGAAATACAACTATCTGAATTAGCAGAGTTAACCTTAAGTTTGAAAGCTAACGTGCAAGCCGAAATTGTACATTATCTGCTTTACACTAACTGGCAAGCAAGTCAACCTGATAAGAACTCTTTTCTGTGGAGCTATAGAGCCATTGTAGACAATTACTGGGAGCGTCAATCACTTAACGTTGTTGACACGGCAAACGTTATTGCTGAGGAAATTAATAACCAAACCCAGGAGATTTTTCGTGGGTAAGTGGCTATGATTTTGGGCAAGTATCTTTCAGCCCAAAGAGTATTAGAGGCGTGAGGAAATGGTTAGAGGCACTTATACCCCCGGTGATAGAAAGAATATTTTTCACGACGCCATTTTTGCCCTCCTGAATTAACTCTGCTCGCTGTTTGGATGGGTTGCTCAAACTACTGGTGGTGAGATAAACATTGATTTTTTGATTACACCAGATAGACGAGAGGCAATCAGCCGCCTTTGCTTAATAGAACCAAATCAGCTGACAATATCTTAGATTGATGCTCCCTCACTATTCAAAAATCGTGTCACCTGGTACAAGCGCTGGCGTTTATGGCCGGTATTTGCGTTTTCAGAAGTGGCCCGAAGTTAGTGATTTGTAATAAAGATATTTGAGTAGTTTTGACAATTATAGACCTGATATGAGTAAATTACTTCACTTGATCAACCGGCTTAAAGCTCAGGCAAATATAAAAATGCTTACTGCCAGCCAAGCAGTAGCCTACGATGAACTTAGTAAAAGGTGGCGTTTTCCTGACAGAATTAATTTGTGCGGTTCAGAAGGGTCAGGAAAACCTTTTAGGATGGGTAATGGCTCGTGAAAGTGGGGCTTATTTTTACCCTAATTCTCAAACCTTCGAGCAAGACTTACCTTTGTACTCACCCGGCCTCATTATTGATAATGCACCGACAGAAGAGAAAAAACTGCGCAGATTATTGTCGGAAATTCAACTGCGTCAAGTACAAAAAGTATTGTTGATTACTCAAAAACCCATCAAAGTAGGATTCCCCATTGTTACCCCTCATACCACCCACTGAAGAAGATATAGCAATGTTTTACAAAAATCTCAATGATCTAAAATTTTTATGCGGCTCAACACTTGAATCAAACCAATTTTTGGACCCTTATCAATTCAGCCCTATAGGAGTCTTGCAAATGAGTCTAGAAGGTCTTGAAGCTATCCTAAACAAAGAAGAGATCGTAGCAACCCAACGGCCTGCCGATTTGATAGATCGACCAGAAATGGTCGATGGTATTTATACCAAGCATGTGCGTAGCTATATTCCACTTGGACGACAGTCACAAGATGGTGAGGACGGACAAAGTGTTAATAAATTTGAAAACGCGTCATTCGTGAAGTTAAGAGTGCTGCCGCTTTGCGAGGTTACATTACTGCTGAGTATGGCTACGGTAAAACCAGTACTGCTCTGTATTTGTGGAAGCGGTCTCGTGAAGCCAATCTCTCCTGGCTGTTCTTCATTTCAAATGACCCAGTTGCAAGACCTTATTACAGCTACATATGGTTGGTTGCATTATGAAGTAAAAAGAGTTCGACCAGACTCTGACCTATTAAAACAAACCCAAGAATTATATTCCGCTGTAACGGAACGTAGTGCTGAAAGTTTGGCAAAAACAATACGGATTTGAGCATAGTAAAATTCAAAGGTTGATTGTTGATCGACCAGAATTGTTAACGTTGAAACCTGGCGATTACTTGAAATTTTTTGAAGAAGCGACCCATATAGCCTGCCAAGCTGGATTTGAAGGATTATTGGTTTTAGCTGATGAAGTGCAGCAGTATATCGATCCGAAGTTAAAACAGGTGTTAAAGATCCCATTAGCCCGTTGTTTGATGTGATCAGTAACCTTCTTACAAGAAAAAATCATCTAAAGATGGGAATAATCTTAGTGTTACCGCCCAAAGAATTAGATGTTTTACGACCAAAGAGGTGATTTTATTCACCGAACGCTGCAAGTTAGCCTCGACTTGCGCACTATATATGATCGCGAATTTCCCAATCGATTGTGGTATCGGTTAGCAGATGAATTTGGGTTTTCGCTAAGCATAGTTGTCACATCGTTACTGACTCAACCTTGGATGCTTTAGGGCAAATTGAGTAAGAACTGATTTATCTGATGGCCCTCGGACGGTAATTAATACGTTTCGTCGTATGGCTCGCAGATACTTAGAGTTAGGGAATCCTTCTGACGATCCTTACACTCCTTACCATTTGATAAATGATTTTCTGATGGGTCAAATTGAATTTGATAGCGCCAAAAAAGATTCAACGAGTGACAAATCAGGCTTTAGGGCACAGTTTAGTTAAAGGTCATCCTGAAAGAGAGCGTGCCATCAAATGGGCTGCCGCTTTTCCAGAAGAAGGAATATCTCGCAGCTTACAGGAATCTCTTAACTTAACCAAAGCATTTGACGAACTGATGCAGAGTGCTCAAGGAGATTTGGTTATATCCGTCGGTGACATTAAACACCGAGGCATTACTCTGCGAGGGCTCGATCAAGTAGAAACAGATATTGGGTGGTTGCCAACTGATAATACGGGAATTCTGGCGAATTTATGATGAGAATGTTGAAACAACGCAAAGTCGCGCCATAAGAGCTTTTCTGCATCTGCTCACTGAGAAAGTATTTCCTAACAATCACTGGAAAGTTCTTGAAACCACGTACGCGGGCTTGACCCGCAATAATGGCTTAATTCTAGAAGGAAGTTTTCCAAGTTATAGTCGCCAATTTCCCGAACGCCGAGTTCACGTAAAAATTTTATGGGAGGATGAGCAAATTAAAGATGTTGGATTTAATGGGGAGTTTCTTATTCAATTTCGGCTGAGGCGATACTTGGATTGGACCGAGGAGAACGTCGTTTACATTCAAACCGTTAGAAATACAGTTTGAGCCTCGCCAAATCAATGTGACCTTAAATCTAATGTACCGTGATGAGTCCAATATATCACCTACCCTGGATAAATTGGTAACCCCATAGTTTCTCCATATAAACTAACACCCTTGCTTATGCTATCACTTTACGAGTTAATCAATGAAAAGCGGGCAAATAATACTATTCCTAAAGTTGATGACCAGTCAGTTCAATACGCTTTTCAACCCGATTTATTAGATAATATTTTTCAGTTTCTTTTAATTCTGATGTAGGGAGACCGGTAGATGCTTCTCAAGAGCGAATAATTGACCTTGCCTCCAATCAACTTTTAGAAGCGATGTATCCTGAATATGACTCTTTAATGATTGTCACAAATTGGACAAGCTCCTTGGCAAATATAGGAATGCGCTTAAACATCTAGAATTAAGTCACGAACGACAGGGGCAAATAGCCGTAGAGGGAAATAAAGATGAAATCGCAGAGCTTTTACTTTAACTAATACTACTCTGGATACTTTTTATTAGCAAATTTCTCGTCGCTAATTACTGTTCAACAACCATTTCCAAATCAGCGTGAGGCCAAAGAAGGCAAGAAAGGTGCGGTACGATTTCAATTACACAGTTTAGAAGAAAAAAAAAAAAAAATGGCTGTTAGACTCACCTGATACACAAAATATTCAGATTGGAAACCAGTCTCATCAGGTGCATGTTTTATGCCAACAAATCAAGTTTACCGGCAAGCACAGGTACTTGGGTTATAAAGATAAAGAAATCGATGAAATTTTGATATTGATGGAAGATCGCGGTCTTGTCGTTCAAGACCGGCGAGAGAACGATCAGAGAAGAAATTAATCAAGCGCCTTCAATCGATGAGTTAGCCGCTGAGGTTTCCAGTTGGCAGAAAGATGTTAAAAACTTGGAAGTGTTTAATCAGCATCAACTTCGAAGTTGGTCTGATGAAACAGAAAAATTTTACAACCTTAGTTAACCAAACTCTGAGACAAAACCTGACGATGAAAAGGCTATTCGTGCGCGTAGAGCCGTTCAAGTCTTGCGCCGTCAACTGGATGATTTTGTCAAAGATCAGCACCAACGCCTAATAGACGATGTTGATCGATTTATTAAAACAATTCCCCAACCCAACCCACAGCACGGAAAAGCTCTGAATAATTCAGTGATGGGGGTGTAAAGCTATGTAGCGCAAGTTAACGATTTGCGAAGTCGTTTAGTCAGGCAAATTTCTTCATTAAATAATGAATATGAAAGCTACATTCAACAAATCAAGACGCTTGCTGCTTCTCTTAAATCGCCCAATTTGGGTATTCCAACTTTAGTAAAATTATCCAAAGATTATCAATCGTTACAAGGCGGCGTAGAACCGTTAAGAGAAAAGTGCGACAGTAACGCCAAGGATTTTGAAAGGTTTAATGATTGGGGTCGGCTAGTAAAAGATGGCTCTGAGTTATCCGATCAACTTCAAGAAATGGGCGATGCAGTTAGGGGTGAAAGAGATAAATTTCAAAAGTTGTCTCAGGATATTATGGGGCATCTAAGCGCCAATAAAACCGCCGCTCTTCCTGATGCTCCAAATTTTGAAAATCGGTTGCAGGGAAATATCTGAAGCCGTGAGAGTAATAAAAGCTCAAACAAGTGATCGGTTTGCCAAATTACAGGAACGATATCAAATCGTTTTGATAAACTCGTTCAAATTCCCCGCGACAAACTTTGTACCGCCGTTTTCATATAACCCAGCAGACCCTGATGATAGTTATAATCGTCTGACTAATAATGTAAAGAACTCGTTAACAAACCTCTATCACCGACTGAGTGACCAGTTAAAAACTTACAAGATGAAATACGGTTTGTACTTCAAAGTCCTCTCCTTAAGACGGTTGAGGATAAGGAAGATTTAGAGACAAACGGAAAATCATTACTACAAGAGTTGGATCAAGTAACAAAACAAATGTCAGAGATTGAGGTGATGTTAAATGATACAGCGGTAATTAGAGACTTTCCAGAACATCAGGAAGGGGCATTTTTAGAACTGCTTAATAGGTTATCCTCAGTTTTGGATAAAGTGACTGGAAATATTGCCAAAGAGATAAACCGACTCGGTTATAAGCTCAGAGATTTTGCTCTAGAAGGTGATGAAGAAGTAGTTCTATCAAAATGTCTCTCATTCTAGTCAGATAGAGTTCAATGATCTACGTCAAGGGCTTTCACTATCGGAAGATGCGCTGTGGAAAGCATTGCGGGGATTATACACAAAACGTCGAATCCGGTTGCCGATTGAACCTATAAAATATGATTAAAATTATGCAAAGTAACCTCTCTGATTTAATCGATATGTTACAAATAACGCCCGTAATGGGACAGTTTCATCCACTTGTGACGCTATGTTTACCACAAGATGTGGAAATAATATCTGCGCCTGAACAGTTAGCTGAAGAACTGGACTCAATTTATCCTCATGTTGAGAGACCTATTTTAATTACGCGGCTAGATAAAAAGATGGCTACATAGGTTCACAATTTCGAGTTACCCTTTTTGTCCTCCTGCCACCGAAATAAATCAATATTTGCCAGGTCGAATTGATGTTGCGCGTCAGTGTCTGCTCACCAGTCATAACGTAGCCGAAAAAATCAGCAAGGATGCTCGTGAAAGAAAAATATGACTGCATTATTCTTTTATTAGTAGATGGATTGAGTTATGCTGATATAATTGATTGGCCAGAACAAACTGAACCATGTTTTATTGATGGTCCCTCTATTACATTTAGTCGCACCCTGAACAACAAATTGATCTTCAGGTTGGGTTTCCATCAATCGTCGGTACGCCCCTTTATCAACACGGTTGGGAAATATGGGTTTTAGATATTTTAGAGGATTCTCATACTGATCGTGGACAAAATGACGTAACTGAAACTCTTTTTAAGGGCGTACCATTGGAAAAAAAATAAGCCAGTTCTCAGAAGCATATAGTGAAATTGAGAAACTTGATTGCCAGAGCGTGTACATTCAAATAATCAGAGAGGGGTTGGATGGCTTGGCCCACAATCGGCGTGAGGTAAGTAAACATGAAATTCAAGCGACTACAAAGTCAATTCACCAAGATTTTCGTGATTTGGTGAACTTATTAGCTGAGAAAGAAGTCAGAGGGGCTGTCTATTTAGTTTCCGATCACGGTATTCTTTGGAAAAATCAACACGATTTCCAGGTTCTCGAATGTAATGACAAGAAGCATCCGCGTTATGCTACAAGTGATCTTCTTCAACCTGAATATACGACAAAATTCGCAACGCAGCTACAAGAATTCTATCTGTGGCAATATCCTTTTTTGGGACGATCAATAAAGAAGCAATGATAGTGGCGTACATATGGTGGACTTTCTTATTGGGAAAGTATAGTTCCTTTTGTTCAAGTAGAGGTCAACACATGAAATTACTTCTGGGTAAAGATACTCGTAGTGAAGAACAGGTTTTTTTTTAGATGCCAGCGGCTCTAGAGCCGTTTTAGTTTGTGGAAAACGAGGAAGCGGAAAATCGTATACGTTAGGTGTGTTAGTTGAAGAGTTAGTTTCTGTAGGCAGTACTAATGTGATACCTATTATTGTCGATCCAATGGGCGTGTATCACACAATGAGCCAAACTAATACCGCCCAACAAGATGACTTATTCAAGTGGGGTTGTCGGTTCATCGTATCCCGTAAGACTCTCGTTCCGGGCGATCCTCAGAAATTATATGATCAAGATATTCTAAAAATCTTGGAAGAGCGAAACATTACGGTGATTCCTCTTCGTCTTAATTCATCCGATTTGTCTCCCGATGGCTGGTGCGATCTTTTTGATGCCAATATCAATAAACCTTTAGGCATTGCTTTATTTAGAGCCACTCATAAGTTAGAAGCAAAGGGAACGCCTTTTTCAATTAAAAGATATTATTAAAGAAATTGAGCTTGATCCGAGAGCAATCGATACGACGAAAGAAGCCTTATTAAATCGTTTAGAGGCGACACGAAGTTGGCAACTTTTTGCTGAAGATGGTTACACGCCAATTCAAGATGTCTTTGTCCCAGGAGTGATTAACGTTCTTGATTTAAGTCGATTAGAACCGGGCGCTCAGGGCAGACGCAACTTGGCTGTGTCAGTTATAGCTCGTAATCTTTTTAAGGCACGGGCTGATGCTCGTTTACGAGAAGAATTTAATTTAGCTACCCCTATGCCGAGAGTTTGGATGTTTACTGGATGAGGCCCATCAATTTGCTCCTAATAGTGGTTCAACCCTTGCAAAAGATCAACTGATCCGATGGGCCAAGGAGGACGTCAACCGGGATTATCATTGGTCGTCGCCAGCCAACAGCCTTCGGCTATAGAAAGTGAAGTTTTGTCTCAATGTGACGTTGTTCTCAGTCACAAAATGACAACTCGTGAGGACGTTAATGCCCTTAACAGCTTGAGCCAGGATTATATGGGGGAGAACTTCGCACATTTGAAAGTAAAAACCTCAAACGGCTTGGAGAAGCAGTTTTGGTAGATGATGAACAAGAGTCGGTTTCGGTTTTGAGTATTCGACCTCGTCGTAGTCAACACGGAGGCAGTAGTATTGCCACGCCAATTTCGGAGGATACGCTTGATATTTGGGGATAACGAGATAGGTATAAGGAAGGCAATGCCTGATGATATTGACCAAATTAAACGCATTGCAGATGGACATAAACGTGAACTAGATTTGTACGGAGACCTTCCTCCTAGAAGCAATTAATCGCTCTGAGTTATTTGTTGCTAATCAGGATGGAAATATTGTAGGATTTGTAGAATATAGACATCGCAGGGATGAACAAACTACTTTGTATAACATCGTTGTCGTCGGTGATTATCGTAGAAAAGGAATTGGGGAAAAATTAGTTGAGGCTCTAATAGAAGAGGCAAAAGCATTGAATAAGAGCTTTATTTTACTCAAATGTCCTGAAGAGTTATGTGCTAATAAGTTTTATGAAACCTTGAACTTTCATTTGGAAGAAACAGAGGAGGGAAAAAACGACAATTGAATATATGGTGTTACGTCATTTTAAATCCATGCTAATTTTCTTCTTTATCCTGTTAATTGATACAGCAGGTGAGTCGATATGGAACTTGATAAAAGAGATAAATTTCTCTTTCATTTGTATGATAAACTTTGGGATAGTATTGAGCGGTCCGAAACGGGTGTCTGGCAATTTATTGGCTTTAACGCGGCGCTGTTCGGGATTATCGTATTAGTTTTACCGAAAACTACCGGTAGATGTGGCTGGTATATTTGGCATGATTATTGCTTTCTGGGGGATGAATGTATCTATAAATTCAGGGTGGTGGTTTAACCATAATCTCACTATTGTAAAAAAATATTGAGCAGCAATTTCTATATTCTGACGATTTTAGTCGCATATTGCCTTCATCTTACAAAGAGCGTAAATCCGGATCAATGAATCTATTAAACAAGATTCATTTTTATGCTTTTTTTTTGCTGTATCATTTGGAGTCCTGTATTTTACGTGGAGTTATATAACTTTTGTCTTTTTTCGTTGTAGGAACAATAGTAAGTTTTTATCATTATCGGAAATCCTACATGAGTATAGTTGAGTTAATCAAACAAACTGACCTAATCTACCGAAAGGCTTGAGCTAAACAAGTTTTCAGAATAGAGATATATTCCGCCTAATCATTGACGCTGAATGTTTAGGCTGATGTCAGTTCTCGAACGTGGAGGATTTCGCGGCGGCGCGTCTTTGAATTACGAATTATGAGGGATGAATTATGAAAGATGAAACGTGTGGCAATCGAGGTGGGAGTTGGTGTCGGTGGGGGGCGGTAGCCTTTGGCTGTGGTTATCTTTCTGCTTGCGACCATCAATTTGTGATATAATATTGCCGGAGGCGGATAATACGGATGATACAGCACCGCAGGGAGATTCATAATGGTTGAAATCAAAATGCAAATTACGGATAGTCTGGCCCAACGGTTGCAACCCATATGTATGACTGGCTGTCAACGGTTTTGGAGTTGAGCTTGGTTGGGTTTAAGACGCCCGCCGTGCAAACTGCCACAGAAATCATTGATTTTTGGCGACCGGTCCGTCATCTGGTGAGGTCATCGCCTACCACGTTTCAGACAGAGCTCAGGAGCGATTGCGTCGCTTGCTGGCTATCAATGAAGCTGGTCTGGCCTCGGCCGAAGAACAGGCTGAGCTGGATGAAATCGAGCGGATTGAACATATTATGGTCTTGCTCAAAGCCCAGGCCCAGGAAAAATTGACCAAGGCAAACTGATGGCGGATCCTCTCAACGACTCTGCGCCAGTTGGTCTTTGATCGAGCTAATGGTCGCTGCGAATATTGCTTGTTAGCCCAAAGTGTCTCGGCTCACAAACATAGGCCTGACCATATCATTCCCAGACAACATGATGGCGAAACAACGGCTGGCAATCTGGCTCTGGCTTGCGCTCGTTGTAATCGCTACAAAGGATATAATGTTGGCTCGTATGATCCTGAAAGTGGCGAGTTGGTCCCCTTTACAATCCACGCCGCCAGGAATGGTCTGACCATTTTCGGCTGGAAGGGGCCAGCATTGCTCCCTTGACGCCCGAAGGTCGGGTCACAGCCAAAATGCTGCACTTCAATGATGCAAATCGGATTGAAGAACGAGAACGGCTTATGGCTGTTGATTTATACCCTTGAAAATGAAGCTCTAATTATTAGCGCCAGAGATATGGATAGAAAGGACATCGAACCGGATCTTTTGGCGGACTTAAGACGCATTGCTCGTGAACGACGAGTCAGCACACAAACATTGATTAATCTATGGTTGAGCGAACGGGTGGCGCGTCTTTGAATTATGAATTATGAGGGATGAATTATGAAGGATGGAAGGCGTCGCTAAGTGACAAAGAGTATGTTCAACTGAAATAGATGTTTTAACTTTACGGCCAAGCGAAACAATCCGCTTGGCCGTAATTGTCTCCTCCGGCGTCACCGAGCGGGGCGGATTTTCTCAACTGGCTTAGTGAGTTTGGGCGCTTTTTTTACGGTCAGCCAAAATCCATCCTGTCTGAGGACGCGCACGGTGCTGCCGGCCGGAATGGGTTCTTTGCTACGCGCCGGCCACAACTCGCCATCAACCAGTACGGAGCCGGCAGAGTGCGCCTCTATATCGGTTATGGTCTCGCCAATTAACCCAATTATCGAGTCGGGGTCGTCGCCCAACCTTCGCCCTTCCACATTTCGTAAACGTTCGGTAGATATCCACATGATTATCGCCGCTATTAAAGATACTATAACCACGCGGTTGCTAACGAGCATCTGATTATCTTTATCTACGAAAAGGAAGTAGGAACCCAGGACGAACATAGAGATAGAAATGAGGAACAGAGGATTTCCCGGACGTGCCTGGTGAAATGCAATCGAGAGCAGCCATGGACTGAGTCCTACCACCAGAAACGCCCAAGGGTTTATGCGTAAATAGAGAAATCCAAGCACGATGGCTGTTACGCAAAGCGCTATTCCAATTCTCAGAACCGTTGTTTTGGAATTAATATCCCCTAAAAATATCAGCGTAATACCTGCAACAACCAGTATATAAGCGAGCTCCGGATTCGTTAGAAATGCCATTTTTATATCCTTGTTCGTGTCATTGGTTTTTCGCCACAACGATTCACAGAACGTACGTAGTGCGTAGTGCGTATTCAGCTATTCTTTACGAACTACGCACTACGTACTACGCAATAAACAAAGGCCCACATCATGGCGAAAACTTAGAGATACTAACCATCCTCTAAGAAGGGGGAATATCGATGTTGTGCGATATCCCTCCCACACTCTATTATAATACAAAATTTGACTGCCGTAGTTAGTCGCCACGCCAGTTTTTAGCCTGATTGGGTGGAGAGTTTTATGAGGGATGAATGATGAAGGATGAATGATGAAGATTCGCTGACGAGGTTGACAGCCATCCAAATTCTTTTTGTTTCTGTCAGATTTCTGCCAGGCCGCCCTAATAGCCCTGCTATGGGTGTTTCTTGAGCCAAAACGACTGGAAAGTGGCCCATTCCTATGATATACTAAGGAGTATAATGCCTGTTTGATGGTGCTACGGAGAGCGAGGGGGAAACGATGGATCCGACGCACATCGGCCGCTACGAGATTCACGCTCCGTTGGCACACCGCTGTATACCGCCCCCGAACAGATCGAAAATAAAGCTGTCGATGGCCGGGCCGATCTCTTTTCGCTCGGCATCGTTTTGTTTGAATTGATGACCGGCCGGCATCCCTTTGCCGGGGAAACGCTGGCCCAGGTTATCCATCGAATTATGCACACGCCGGCCGATCTCGAACCGCTCAAGGCCGTTGCTCCCCCGGCTGTAGTGCAGGCCGTGCAGATCGCCCTCAACAAAGACCCGGCCGACCGCTTTGCCGGCGCCGCCGATATGGCCGCAGCCCTGCGAGTTGCGTCGGACGGGACCGATGACGGCCCTGTGGCCGGCCCCAGCCCCGTTGTACCCCCGTCTCATCCTCACGCCAATCCGGTGATCGAACCGGTAACAAACATTATTCTGACTCCGGAGGAGGAATCGCTGTTACGCCAAGCCTTTGCCGGTCACGGCTCGAATTTTGGAAGCGCCGCTTCCCAGATCGATGGCGCCGCCAGTGGTGGGATCAATGACGATAGCGCCATCGGCCGGACGGTTCATTAGCCAGAAAGCTGCAATGATCAGGCCGACCATCACCACCCCCGCCGATAATGAACGGTAGCCGGCGTGAACGGCCGGGCGGTTGGACAGCTATCGTATCGCTGGCGGCCAGCGCGCCTCCGCAATTTTTACAGAACCGGGCATCAGGTTCATTGGGACTGTGGCAAGTTGGGCAATTCATTGTAAACCTCCCTCACTAAAGACTACTGGTTTTTGGTCTGGTTTTAGTATATCAGGCATGAATTTGGCAATCTTGACTCTAATATGTTATTTGATTGACAGCTTGCTGAATAAAACGTAAAACGAAACCCAGATTTTAGACTTCACGGTTTACGTTTTAGAGTTAGCCTCGTCCCATCCTTGAAGAACCGGAAAGATTCCTCGACGCGATGCTCACAAGAGGGTATACGAAAAATTTAGTCCTGGGCGGACGCAAAAAGGGGACATCGTCGCCGTAAAAGCAGCGACGGCCGGCTCAAAAGCGAGATCGGCGGCAAAAATACAGCGGCGGCGTGGCCGACGGCTCTTCCACGAAAAAATATCCGCTTTTGGAGCGGAAAAAAGGACCTTCCGCTCCAAAAATCGATTTTATGGCGGCCACGAGGGGGTAAGCCGAAAAAAAAGCGGTAAATATGGAAATTCAAGACGTCCAACGAAAAAAAAAGGCGTGATAGTGGAAATTTAAGGGGGTGTACAAAAAATTTTGGCCCTATTTTGAGGCTGACAAGGGTATGCTGAAAAAATTACCGCCTATTTTGACGCCGTGACAGGGGTAAAATTTTCTCAATCCCCCTGCCGGCGTCAAAATAGCGTACTCTCATCTATCAGCGGTCAGCGGTCGGCCATCGGCGGTCGAGCCGGATAGGCGCTTAGGCTTGGCCTCGCCGCAGGCCAATGACCAGGGCCAGCAGCGGCAGCAGCATCAACCCGGACAGGCAGCTCGAGCGATCAATACCCGTGCTGTTCGTCTCGACCAACGGAGTTGGGTCAACTTCGTTAGCCGAGGCCTCAGATTCGTCGGCGGTGGAGGTCGCCGGTTCCGGTTCAGCGTCGGCGGCGGTGACGACAATGGTCACCGGCTCTGAGGCGGCTTGGCCGAGTTGGAAGGTGACTTGATATTCACCTGGCTCTTCAAAAACGTAGTTGGCCGTGAAACTGCGCATAATTTCCACGCCCGATTCCCAAGCCATACAACGGGGCGACTGGCTCTGGCTGTTGCCGTCGCCAAAGTTGAAGGTGCTTTCGACGCAGTAGAAATCCTGGTTGTCATCCGCCCCACCTACGAGTTCGCCCTCAAAGTTAACCACCAGCGGCGCAGTACCCTCGACCACATCGGCGGTGATGGTGGTGTAGATATCGCCGGCATCGGCCGGTTTGGTCGAAGTGACGGCGCCGGTCGGTTCAGATGAAGGCTCAATCTCAATTGGGGCCGTCTCAACCTCAGCCGTAGCCTCAGCCTCGTCGTTCGTTAATCGTTCCGGTATCTCATCCACTTCCCCGGTCACCGTCTCATACGCCGCGCCATCGATAACCACGATTACCTTGGAGCCGAGGGCGAAGTATTGGCCGGCGTCCGGGTTAGCAGTCAGGAAGTCGAGGAATTCCGCTGACGGGAAGGGCAGCGGGGTGGTACTCATCAGCGTCGGATCGTAGGCGGTGTCGGTCCAGATGCCGTCTTTGAGGACAAAGGCTTTACTGCCGACGGTCGTCACGCTGGGTACGGCGGCCACTCCGTCGGCAGCGTCCGCTTCACCGCCAACGCCAGGTGTTGCAGTGGGCATCGGCATGGGCGCGGCCATTTCGGCTTCGGCCAGCGCGTTTTGATCGACGGCTTTGCTGACGGCGCTACCGCCGGAGACGTCGGCCGGGGCTTGGGCCACAGCGTCAAACTCTTCCTGGGCGATCATATCGCGTCCTTCACGGCTAAGGGCCATCTCCGGCTCCTCGACCAGGAAGGAGGTGTAGGGCGTGATGATGCCGTAACGGACGCTGAGGTTGACAATCTCGTCGATGGTTTCGCGATTTTCGCCGTTGAGCCGGACTTGGTTGAGCAGATAACCGACCTTGCGCGTGGCCCACAGGCGCGGCACAAATTCGGCGTTTTGGCGCGGGGTCGAGGCGAAGGTCAAATCATCATAGGTGTAGGTTCGGGCTTGACCGTTGACATCGCCCGTTAGGGTGACGGTAGCCGGCCCGCCGTCGCGATAGCGGCCGGTGACGATGAGCTGCGAGCCGGCAAAGAGATCGGGCAGCGGGTAGGGGTAGGTATCTTCCAACTTTACCCCATCGACATCGAGCGTAATATCGGCCAGCACGGGCGTACTGACTTTGGCGTAGAAGCCGCTGACTTTTTCATCGACCCGCTCGCCGGGGCGGACGTAGGCGCTGGTCCCGCGCTGCTGTTGGGCCAGTGTATCGAGCAGCACCGTGTCTACATCGTCGCCCACGCCGAAGGGGAAGATGCGCAGGTTGCCGGTAGCGGCTTGCTCGATGTTGTTGACGATGAGCGGCGTTTCGACCGTGCCGCTGGTCGGCAGGCCGTCGGTTAGGAAGATGATGATGGTTGGGCGTTCGCTGTCGGCGCTGTCGATGGCTTCCAGCAGGGCGCGGTTGATGTCGGTGCTGCCCTCGGGGCGCAGGTTATCGACAAAGCGGCGGGCCTCGGCTACGGCTGAAATCGGCTCGGGCCGGGTGGAAAAGGCGCGTACGCCGGTGCTGAAGGCGATGATATTGAAGCGGTCGCCCTCGTTGAGGTTATCGAGCACATATTTGAGGGCGTCGCGGGCTTGCTCCATTTTCTCGCCCTCCATCGAGCCGGAGACATCGAGTACGAGAGTCACATCTTTATCGACAATCTCTTCGGCTTCGACGTTGGGCGCAATCAGCAGGGTGAAAAAGCCGTCCTCGTCGCGTTCTTTGGTGCTGAGCAGATTAACGCCGATATCCTCCGGCGAGATGCTGTAGAAGAGGCTGAAATCGGAGGTGGGGCGGATATCGAAATCCTCCCAGCCGGCCAGGGCGCTGAAGCGGCCGTCGCGGTCGATGCTGACCGGGTGGCTGGGCGAGTAGATGGCCTTGATGGCGTCGTTGGAGGTGACATTGACGGTGATAGCCACGCTTTCGAGCGGCCGCTGCGAGAATTTCTCGGCGGTGAGGGGCAGCACGTATTGCACCAGGCCGTTATCGACCGGCAGAATTTGGCTGTATTCCAGCTCGACGCGGCGGGTATCGCCGGGATCGATGGGGAAGATGCTGGCCTGGAACAGGTCGCGGCCCACGTATTCCAGCAAGGCCGGGTCGAGGCGGCGGCGGACGATGGTATCGTATATTTGGCGGGCTTCTTCTTTGGTATAGAGCTGGCCTTCAACGCGGTCGCCGTTGATCCACATGGCGAAGTCGTTGATGGCGGCTTCTTCCGGCAGCGGGAAGATGTAGGTGCCTTCCAAAGACCACTGGCTGTCGTTCCGAAAAACCTGCTCGACGTGGGTGGTGGCGACCTGGTTGTCGATGGTGACATCGACCCGCAGCGACTCGACGGTGAGATACGGCACTTCACGCGGCGGAGGCGGCGGGATGGGGCAGGGGTGGCGGCAGATGGGCGGTTCGGGAATGATGATGCCTTGGGCATGAGTTATTTGAGTTTGTAGCGTTTGTAACGTTAATAGTGTTAGTAGAGTTAGAGTGGCGATGATTATTCTTTTCATGATTGGGCCTCCTGCGGTGAATTGCGGCATAAAGGTTTAGTTGCTGTTATGGGTAAGACGTCGG
This sequence comes from Anaerolineales bacterium, assembly GCA_020634855.1. Taxonomy (GTDB): domain Bacteria; phylum Chloroflexota; class Anaerolineae; order 4572-78; family J111; genus JAGRBY01. Next base: position 214,627 of record JACKAU010000005.1, on the reverse strand, counting down.
AGCCGGGGAAAATGTTCCTGAGCAGGGGGATAATAATCTCAACTATTTTGTATTTTATTTTCCCCATGCTACAATCCGGTGAGCCAAGTTTTTATAAACCAATATTGTTTACCTATCCAAGGAGGAATAAGTTGGCAGTGAAGCTAAATCGTAGGGACTTCTTGAAGAAAGCGTCGGTAGCTACGGTAGCCGGTGGGACAGGCCTGCTGGTTGGGTGTAGTATGGGGCAGCCGGAAACCAGCGGCGCTCCCGCGCCGGCGGAGGCTACGTCGGAAGAGAGTACGGCTAATGTAGCGGCTCCAGGCGCAGAGGCGACCAGCGAGGAGATTTCGGAGGCGGTGGCGTCTGACCAGGCGCTGCCGGAAATCAACTGGCAGTTAGCCACCAGTTGGCCGGTCGGTTTGGATACGATTTTTGGCGGGGCCGTCGTATTTGCCGAACGGATGGGGGCTTTGACCGGTGGTAAGTTCAAAATCGAACCGCGAGCGGCCGGCGAATTGGCGCCCGGTTTGGAAGTTTTGAACGTGGTCGAACAAGGGGCGGTGCCGGTGGGCCATACCGCCTCTTACTATTATGTCGGCAAAAGTCCGGTGACGGCGTTTGGGACGGCGCTGCCGTTTGGTCTAACCGCGCAGCAGCAAAATGCTTGGCTGTATGAAGGCGGCGGGCTGGACACATTACAGCAATTTTACGCGGATCGATTTGGGGTTATCCAATTCCCGGCCGGGAATACCGGCGTTCAGATGGGGGGCTGGTTTGGCAAAGAGATTTCTACCGTGGCGGATATGCAGGGGCTAAAAATGCGTATCCCCGGTTTGGGGGGGCAGGTGATGGCAAAATTAGGCGTCACCGTCCAAGTAGTGGCCGGCGGTGAAATCTTCCAGGCGTTGCAAACCGGCGCTATCGACGCCGCCGAATGGATTGGCCCTTATGATGATGAGAAGCTGGGCTTGAACAAAGCAGTTGATTTCTACTACTATCCCGGTTGGTGGGAGCCAGGTCCCACCCTGGAGGTTCAAATCAATTTGAATGAGTGGAATAAGCTGCCGGAAGTGTATCAAGAAGCGATCAAGACGGCGGCCTTTGAAGCCAACACCGTTATGCTGGCCCGGTATGATTCTCGCAACGGTGAGGTCCTGAAGAAATTGGTGGACGGCGGGACCCAACTACGGCCCTACAGCGACGAAATCATGGCCGCCGCCAAATCCGCTTCGTTTGAACTGTATGATGAGCTATCGGCTCAAGATGCCGATTTCAAATCGATCTTTGCCGAGTGGAATGCCTTCCGGGAACAAGTTCAAGCTTGGCACGATATTAATGAAGGCGGCTATGCTCGCTTTGTTCATACCCAGTTAGAGTCTTAGCCAATTTTCTATAATTAAATCAAGAAGCGGGATAGGTCTCTAAAGACCTATCCCGCTTCTTTTCTTACAGAAGATGCGTTTAATTGTACGAGATGTCAATTAGCCAGCTCACGGTTTCAGGGAATATCACCACTAACAACAAGATAATCAACTGAATCCCCATAAATGGGAGGGCGCTTTTGTGAATATCGAATGTGCTGATCTCCTTTGGCGCGACACTTTGCAGATAAAACAGCGAGAAACCGACCGGCGGCGAGATAAAGGCAATTTGCAAATTAAGCCCCATCACCACCCCAAACCAAACCAGGTCGATGCCTAAGGCTTGGGCAGCGGGGATAAACAGCGGGATCACAATAAACGAAATCTCGATAAATTCTAAGAACATCCCTAAGAAAAAGACCGCAATGTTGCTGACGACCATGAAGGTTAACCAACCGCCGGGCAGATTGACCAGTAGCTCGGTGATGAAGGTTTTTCCGCCCAACGCATCGAAAACCAGACTAAATAAAGACGAACAGAACAAGATGATGATGACCAGGGCCGTGATGTTGACCGTGGCGTGAGACGCATCCTTGAGCAGTTTCCAATTAAACTTACCGCCAATCGCCGCTAAAAAAAGCGCGCCGACTGCGCCGACCGCGCCGGCCTCCGTTGGGGTGGCCACGCCAAAGAAGATGCTGCCCAACACCGCGAAAATAAGAAAAACCGGCGGTAACACGGCCTTCACCACGCGCCAAAACAGGGCCATCCCGTGAAGGGTGCGAACCTCCAAGGGCAGGGCCGGGGCCATCGAGGGTTTAAAGAAGGCCAGCACCAGCACATACAGCACGTAAGAACCGGACAGCATAATCCCCGGAATGACCGAACCCAAGAACAGATCCCCCACCGATACGCCAATCTGATCGCTTAAGACCACCAAGACCAAACTGGGCGGAATGACCTGGGCCAGTGTGCCGGTGGCCACAATAATGCCACTGGCCAGCCCTTTATCGTAACCATAACGTAGCATTACCGGCAGTGACAACATCCCCATCACAATAACGGTGGCCGCCACCACGCCGGTCGTCGCCGCCAGCAGCGTACCGACCACAACAATAGCCAGCGCCATGCCTCCCCGCAGCGGGCCTAACAAAATGCCCACTGTTTCCAGCAGTTCCTCGGCAATGCCCGTTTTTTCCAGCACCGCCCCCAAAAAGACGAAGTAAGGAATGGCCAGCAGCGTAAAGTTCGACATTGTGCCAAACCAAAGATTAGGCAGCAGCAGCAGCCGGTTAAGATCAAAGGCCCCCACTATCAGCCCGATAACCCCAAACAAAATAGCGGTTCCGGCAAATGAAAAGGCGACCGGATAACCGCTTAATAGGAAAAAGAAGAATCCGACAAACATGGCGATGGCTAACCATTCGTACATATGGGGTGTTCTCCTTGGCTAGGATACAAACTCTTCTGTATCGGCTTTGATTTCTTCTACAACTTCTTTATGTCCGGTCAAAATAGCGATATATTTGATAATCTGGGAAATACTTTGTAGCAGCAACAGCACAAAAGCGACAATAATCATTGTTTTTATGGGGGCGCGAGGCAGTCCGTTTGGGTCCGGGGACATCTCCCAGGTGCCCCAGTTTCCGTTAGGCAGCCGTCCCCAGGAGGTCAAAACTGGGCCGTAGGTGGCGTAGATACCGATGATACAGAAGGGGATTAATACCAGTACCGTCCCGATCAGATCGATCCAAGCCTGGGTTTTTTCGCTCCAGTTGGCGTACAGGAAATCGACCCGAACATTAACCCCATGCTTTAAAATGTAGGCAAAGCCTAAAAAGAAAATCATCGAGTACAGATACCACTGTAGCTCGATATAGACATTAGAGGATAACTGGACTCCAATGAAGCGCCCTATGTAGCGGACAAACACATTGTAAAAACCGATGGCGATGGTAATGAGCACAATGATGTTAGCGATACCGCCGGCCCATTCGGTTAGAGCGTCAATCGCATGCGATATCTTGAGAAAGAAATTCAAGTCCGAACCCTCCTTTCGGTTAAATTACAATTGAAAATAAACAAAGTACGTCGATGGCCGTCGGCCCACCTAAACTTTGTGCCCACCACAATTCGTGGCGCACGTTATACATTTGTTGGCAATGATCGATTTTTGTGAGGAGAGGGTCGTGTTGGTTAGACAACGGGTCTGGTTGTGGTAGGTTTCCAGGGACTTCAAATTCTTCCTCCATTGGATCGCACGGCAGTGTGTATGAAGTTCTCAGATTTAAGAATCTTGGGGCGTAAAACGCGGTTAGTTTACTTGGGTAAATATTTTATGGCAAATACCCGACGCAGTTTTTTGTTAACAACAGCGGCCTACAAACGCAGCCGAGCCAGCGCCATAGCAACCAACGCAGCGGCGCCGATGGGCAGAGCATCCTCATCAATCCGAAAGGTGGGGGTGTGAACCGGATAAATCTGCGGCCAGGCCGGGTTGTAGACGCCCAGGCGCAGGAAGCTGCCCGGTGCGGCTTGGGCCATAAAACTAAAATCTTCAGCCGCCATGATTTTTTCCGCCACGCGCACCTGTTCGTCTCCCAATAAATCGCGCGCCGCCGACAGCATCAGGTCGGCCATAGCCTCATCATTCGCCAGCGGCGGGTAGCCGGCGCGAAGATCTAACTCAAAGCGCCCCCCTAGCGGCTCGACAATTTGGCAGGCCCGGCGTAGCTCGGTATACAGCAGGTCACGATTTTCCGGCGTAAAGCTGCGAATGGTGCCGGTCATCGTCACGGTCCCGGCGATGATGTTGTCTTTGGTCCCGCCCTGAATGGTGCCGATGGTGATGACGCCTTCGCCAATCGGATCGAGCCGCCGGCTGACGATTTGATGGACGGCCTGAATGACGTGTGCAGCGAGCGCGATGGTATCAAGGCCCTGGTGCGGTCGCGCCGCGTGAGCGGCTTGGCCGTATAAGGTCAGCATAAACGTATCGGCGCTGGCCATCATGGGACCGGGCCGGGTGGCCACTGTACCGACCGGCAGACCCGTATCGACGTGCAGCCCAAAAACGGCGTCCAGCCCATCGAGCGCGCCTTCTTCGACCATCCGCATCCCGCCGGATTTGCCTTCATCGTCCTGGTCTTCCTCGCTTGGCTGGAAGAGCAGGCGTACTGTCCCCGGCAGTTGGCCGCGATCGGCCAGCGCCTTTAAAATGGTCGCCGCTCCCAGCAGCATGGCCGTGTGGGCGTCGTGACCGCAGGCGTGCATTAGCCCGGGGCGGGTGCTGTCAAAGTCGGCGCCGTTTTGCTCGGTAATGGGCAGCGCGTCCATATCGGCTCGTAGGCCAACCACCGGCCCGTCGCCGCCTTTAATCACGCCCACAACACCGGTCTTGGCGACCTCGGTTTCCGGCTCGATCCCGAGATCAAACAGAGCCGAGGCGATCAACCCGGCCGTGCGCGTTTCGGTAAAACTCAATTCCGGGTAGCGATGAATTTGCCGCCGCCACGCCCGGATTTTTGCATGGAGCGCTTTAGCTTGCTGTAAAATATCCGCGTTGTCTACGATTGGCTTCATGATAAAATTTCTCCAAAATAAAAAGTGTACCCTGTTTATGGGGCACACTTTTTATTTGCGTCACAATTAATTTGACCGGCTAGACGACCGTTACATCTTGGGCTTGTAGTCCTTTTTGGCCTTCAACGACCGTAAATTCTACTTGTTGACCCTCTTGTAGTGAACGATAGCCGGACCCACTGATCGCGCTGTAGTGGACAAAGACGTCTTTTCCATCACTGCGTTCAATGAAGCCATAGCCTTTAGTGGCATTGAACCACTTAACAGTTCCGGTGACACGATCTGACATGACTATATACCTCCTTTCACTAAAAAATTAACTTATACTGGCTAGAGGTGTACAATCACTTCAGATTAAAAATCCTACGTTGATTCAAGCCACCTACTAACTACACTGCAAAATTTATCACGATTTTGGTACCATGTCAAATTCAAAAACAGGCCATAGTTTTTGACCGTTAGATACACCTCATACAAAATTAAATACAGCTTTACAAAGCAGTTATTTATTATTTCTGAACCATATAACGTGACAGATGATAAGTAATGACCTTACTCTTTCTTGATAATCTACCACCTCAAATCAACAAGGGCGCAATTTTGCGCTTCATAATTGAAATCGGCGGCGCAAACCGCGACGCCATTGGCCGGATTGAATTGGCCGGCCGGCAGGCCACGGTAGACGTTCCTGATACGCTTTCCGGATCGCTGGTCAAAGCCCTTGATGGCGCACAGCTCAATCATCGACACATTCGGGCCTGGACTCAGGCCCAGGCCGGTCGTCCCTCGGCCAGGGCGGACGAAGATCATTTTCAGCGTTTGGCGCGACTGCTCGATCTGGAGGCCGAAGCCGAAAAAGCGCAGTTGTTGGCCGATATGCAGCGCGCCGGTTCGGATGAGACTGCCGAACGCACCGGCCAGACATTAATCCAATTGGTCATCATCGACGAATACGGCGGATTGGGCGGCCGCATTTTAGTCACGCTGGCCAAACGCAGCCAAAACCAACCTTTACCCTGGCACCGGCTGGAGGTTGGAACGCCGATTATCCTGACGGAAGAGTCGAGCGGCGGCGATGCTGCCTGGCGGGGCGTGGTCAGCCAACGGGATCGCCAAACCATTCAAGTGGCTCTCAACGCGTGGCCGGAGACCGAAACCAGCCGCCCGACCTTCCGGCTCGATGTCTCGACCGACGAGATCGCCCGTCAGCGGCAGCGAGACGCTTTGGCCCGCGCCCGATCCGCTCGCAGCGACCGGACGGCCGAACTACGCCGCGTTCTGCTGTTTGAGCAGCCGCCCTTGTTTCAAAAACAGCCGGACGCAGCTCTCACGCCCCTGGATAATGACCTCAACCCGCCCCAACTCGAAGCGGTTCGGTTTGCCTTAGCGGCTGACGATGTGGCGATCATCCACGGCCCGCCGGGTACCGGCAAAACCACCACTGTGGTCGAGGTTATCCGGCAAGCAGTGCAGCAGGGCCAAACGGTGCTGGCCTGCGCCCCCAGCAATTTGGCGGTCGATAATGTGTTTGAGCGGCTGCTGGCGGCGGGCGAAAGCGTGCTGCGACTGGGCCACCCGGCTCGGGTCTTACCCCAACTGCGGGAACACACCCTCGATCTGCTGGTTGATAATCACCCCGATATGAAGATCGCTCGCAATCTCGTTCGCGAGGCGCACGCGTTACGTGAGCAAGCCGGTAAATTTAGGCGAGCCAGACCGGAGCCGGGCGCCAAACGCGAGATGCGTCAGGAGGCCAAACAGATGCTGGCCGACGCCCGTCGCATTGAGGCCCAAACCGTCGAGCGGATTCTCGACTCGGCCCGGATTTTGTGCGCGACTACCACCGGCTTGAGCAGCGAGGTTTTGGGCCAACGCCGCTTCGATCTGGGCGTCATCGATGAAGCCGGCCAAAGCACCGAACCGGGCGTCTGGCTGCCGATTCTGCGCAGCGACCGGATCATCCTGGCCGGCGATCACTGCCAACTGCCGCCGACCGTGGTCTCGCCGGATGCCGCCGCTCAAGGCTTTGGTCTCAGCCTGATGGAACGGTTGATGACTGAACTAGGGCCGACCGTTTCGCGCCAATTGACCGTCCAGTACCGGATGAATGAAGCGATTATGAATTTCTCCTCCCAAGAGTTTTACGACGACTCGCTGCAAGCCGATCCCTCGGTACAAGGGCATTTGTTGAGCGACCTGCCGGGTGTGACCGCTGAGGCGTTGACCGACACGCCGGTTGAATATATCGACACTGCCGGAGCCAGTTACGATGAGGAGATCGAGCCCGATGGTCAGAGCCGCCGCAATTCACAGGAGGCGGTTTTGGTCAGTCGTAAAGTTGAGGCGTTGCTGGCGACGGGTGTGCTGCCCGGCGACATCGCGGTGATTACCCCCTACGCCGCTCAAGTCCGGCTGCTCCGTGAGCTGCTAGAGCCGCTCGGCGTCGAGGCCGATACGGTGGACGGTTTTCAGGGGCGGGAGAAGGAAGCGGTCATTATCTCGCTGGTGCGTTCCAATCAGACCGGCGATATCGGCTTTTTGGCCGACACCCGTCGCATGAATGTGGCGCTGACTCGCGCTCGGCGCAAACTACTGGTTATCGGTGACAGCGCCACGATTAGCGTTCATCCGTTCTACGAGCGGTTGATCGGCTATTTTGAACAGATCGGGGCCTATCGGTCGGTGTGGGAGGAGGCGTTTTAGGATCGAGAATTAAATAACTCAAGTTGCCACCTATCCGCGAACAAGACCTGACAGGTTTTCAAACGGGCCTTAATGCGACTAAATTGGCCGAATTGCCCTGATTTTCTCTGGGCGGTAATTCCAAAACCTGTCAGGTCTGATGGGTAGCAACTCAATGTCATTAGTTAGTGATGCTCTAATTCAGAGGGAATTTGATGTCTTCCCTTTGGCCGGGGCTATCTTAATGACATTGGGTAGCAACTTGGTTAAATAACTCCGTATTTGAGTTGGTATTGTAAATGGTAATTGGTTATTCAATCTCTAATTACCCTTTACCAATTACTAATTACCCTTGTTTTATGTCTTAAATTGACCGAATTTCGATTTCGAGATATTATCGCTGTATCATCCCATAGAAGGTATTACGGCTGGATCAACAGCCGGTAGCAGTGTCATCGTCACGCCCCCGGCAGCTGATCGAAATGTTGGAGACCCAGGAAAAACTCTAACTTTAATGGTCAATAATTTGGAATTTGATACGGCGCTAAAGAAATACAGCCCCTGGTTCTATGCAGCCGCGCTTTATAACTTCATCTGGGGCAGTGTGACGATTTTGTTCCCCACCCTATTTTTTGAATTAATCGATGTACCGCAGCCCATCCATCTATCAAGCCTTGTGGCAGGTGGTTGGGATGTTTGTGTTGCCTTATGAACAGGCGATAATCTGGAGAGATTGCTTATGACAGACCTTGAAAAATACGGCTGGCAGCCCGACCTGGCGGCGGCCTTCAAACCGTTCCAAGAAGCCGGCTTTGCCGTGGGACGGGTCGCGGTTGAACATCGCGAGCGCTACCTGGTATTAACCCCCGCCGGAGAGTACGACGCCGAGGTGACCGGCAAACTACTCTATTCGGTGGATAGCCCGTCGGATTTGCCCAAAGTGGGCGATTGGGTGGTAATGTCGTTGTTTGAGGGCGAATATAAAGCCATCATCCACGACATTCTGCCCCGGCGTACCAAATTCTCGCGGAAGGTCGCGGGCAAAAAGGTTCAGGAGCAGGTGGTGGCAACCAACATCGACACTATCTTCCTGGTGCAGAGCCTGGATAACAACTTCAACCCCCGACGATTAGAGCGCTATCTGGTCATGGCGCATGAGGGCGGCATCGAACCGGTGGTTGTCCTGAACAAGGTCGATCTCTGTTCTGATTTGGAGCAGAAAAAGCAGCAGGTCAGCGCCATTGCCGGTAATGTCGTCATTGTGCCGACCAGCGCCGCCACCGGCGCAGGTGTCGCCGACCTGCAGAGTAAACTGCGACCCGGTCTGACCTACGCCTTTATCGGGTCGTCCGGAGTGGGCAAAAGTACCCTGATCAACCGTCTGGCCGGCACAGAAATCATGAAAACCGGCGAGGTCAGAGAAACGGATGCCAAAGGCCGCCACACCACTACGCATCGCGAGTTGCTCGTCTTGCCGAACGGTGCGCTGCTGATCGATACTCCCGGCATGCGGGAGATGCAGATGTGGAGTTCGGACCAGGGGCTGGATGATGCCTTTGCCGAGATCGTACAGTTGTCCGCCGAATGTCATTTCCCCGATTGCAGCCACACCAAAGAAAAAGGCTGCGCGGTTATGGCCGCAGTCAAGTCCGGTGAATTATCGCGTGAACGGTACGACAACTACCTCAAGCTAAACAAAGAGATGGCCTATTTGGATCGCAAGCAGGATCGACATTCGGCGCTCGACTCCAAGCGCAAGGATAAAGAAATCCACAAAGCGATGAAGAAGTTCCGCAAGAATGAGTATACCAAGAAGTGAGATGCTTCGGCGGCGTTATGCGGTTAACATTTTGAAAGCCAACCGGCGGCTATAGCCCTGCTCATAGGCCAGCGTAAACCAAAGTCGGGTCAGCGCATCGAGAACGGGGGCTTTATCAAGCCCGCCAATATAAATCGGACGCAGCCCAACATCCGCGATCAATTGGTCGACCGTCTCTCGGTCGGTAACGGGTTCGCCGCAGTAAAATAGATCGATTTGCGCGCCGCCCAGGTCAGCGGTCTCGAAATTTTCCCAACCCAACGTGTTGAAGGCCCGAAACAGTTTAGCCTGGGGTGCGGCGGCGGTGATGGTTGCAATGCCACCCATATCGGCTTGCGAGATGTTGTTAGTGGCATCGATGATGATCTTACCGGCCAGGGTGGCGCCCAACTTGGCGACAGTCTCTTTTAACGCCGCGCCGGGAATCGCCAGAACGATGACATCGGCGGCAGCAGCCGCTTCGACGGTAGGGGCGATGGTGACTTGACCGGGCATCGACTCTAGCAGAGCCTCGTATTTGGCTGCCGTTACATCTCGAACCCCAAACGTTACTTCATGGCCTTGAGCGCCCCACTTTTTTCCCAATGTAGCGCCGATGTTCCCGGCGCCGAGCATAGCAATCTTCATTAGAGTTTCTCCTTTGGCATTTTTGACAGTTTAGCATGTCGCTATACACTTGTGAAGTATGTACTTTTTTGTGACATAGTACCCAAAAGGAAACTATTATGGGCCTTTCAAATGGCAGAGTACACGTTTGTCCGGTCGAAACCAGTTTAGAGCTGTTGAGCGGCAAATGGAAGCCTCGCATTTTATGGAAATTGCACCAACAGGGCGTGTTGCGTTTTGGCGAATTCAAGCGCGAACTGCCCGACATCACCGCCAAAATGCTGACCCAGCAGTTGCGTAATTTAGAACGCGATGGATTGGTTAATCGAAAAGTCTATCCCGAAGTGCCACCCAGGGTTGAGTATTCGTTGAGTGAGTTTGGCGAGACATTGAAACCTATTTTGGATATGATCGCGCAGTGGGGGACGGCTCATCATCGCCATATTGTTAGGCTGTTGGAGGAGCCGGAACCGGCTCGCTCTCAAAAAGCGGTCTAAATGTTACGCCAAAAATATACCTTGGTCATTATCTGCGGCGCGCTGGTTGTGACCATTAGTATGGGTGTACGGCAGGCGTTTGGCATTTTTCTCCAACCGATTAGCGACGATCTGGGCACGGGCCGCGAGGTCTACAGCTTGGCCATTGCGCTGCAAAACATCATTCTTGGCCTACCGCTGATGGCCATAATCGCCGATCGGTTTGGCTCACGCTGGATTGTGTTAGCCGGTGGGGTGTTATACGCGGTCAGTTTGCTGCTGGTGCCGGTTATCGAAGGGGCAGCCGGACTGTACCTGTCGCTGGGTCTCATGACCGGTTTGGCTTTGAGCAGCACGACTTATGTGGTGGTGCTGGGCGCGATTGCGCAAATGGTACCGCCGGAGCGGCGGACTTCGGCGTTTGGGATTACCACGGCGGCAGGGTCGCTAGGAATGTTTCTGGTCGTTCCGGCGGCCCAGGCCCTGCTCTCTAGTTTCGGCTGGCAGACATCGTTTGTAATCATGGCGGCCATCGTGAGCCTGATTGCGGTGCTGGCGTTTGGTTTTCCCAACCAACCGGCCGATAATGCTCAAGACCTCCTCGACGGGTTTGAACCGAACTCGCTGCCGCAGATTTTGGCCAAGGCCGGCCACCATTCGGGCTACTGGTTGCTCAACGCCGGCTTTTTTGTGTGCGGCTTTCACGTCGCCTTCATCGCCACCCACCTACCCGCCTTTCTGGCCGATCAGGGCGTATCGCCGATGGCCGGAGCCACGGCGCTGGCGTTGATCGGTTTGTCGAATGTGTTTGGCTCGTATTTTTTCGGCTGGCTGGGCGATCGTTATCGTAAAAAGACGCTGCTGGCGACCCTCTATCTTTTACGAGCTATTGTCATCACCGTGTTTCTGATGCTGCCGATTACCAATCGGTCGGCAATTATCTTTGGGGGGACTATCGGGTTTCTGTGGCTGGCCACCGTACCGCTCACCAGCGGCATGGTCGCCCAGATTTTTGGCTCGCGTTATATGACTACATTGTATGGCATTGTCTTTTTCTGGCACCAAGTCGGCAGCTTTTTAGGGGTCTGGTTGGGCGGCCGGGTCTATGATACCACTGGCTCGTACAACAGCGTCTGGATTGCGGCCATTGGGCTGGGTTTTGTGGCAGCGGTAATTCACCTGCCCATCTCGGACCAACCACTGACGCGGCGCGTCGTGGAGGAGCCGGTTAGCTTATGATAAATTGCAAAACTGGGCCATAGGCTGTTAAAATATCTCAAATTCCCAATTATAACTAATATGAGGTAATTATCAATGAGTGATAAAATTCGATGGGCCTTGCTGACGACGGCCAAGATTAATAATGCGCTGATCGATCCGATCCGCCAATCTGAACGCAGCGAGTTGGTGGCGGTCGGCAGCCGAAATTTAGAGCGAGCGCAGGCTTACGCCCAGGAAAAGGGCATCCCTAAGGCGCACGGCAGTTACGAAGAGTTGCTGGCCGATCCGGATATCGATGTCATCTACAATGCCCTGCCCAACGGTCTCCACTGCGAGTGGACGATCAAGGCGGCTGAGGCGGGCAAGCATGTTTTGTGCGAAAAGCCGTTGGTCATCAGTATGGAGGAGTTCGACCAGGTCGAGTCGGCGGCAGTTGATGGCGGGGTAACCATCTTTGAAGCATTTATGTACTTGCACCATCCTCAAACCCGTAAAGTTCGTGAGATGATCGATGAAGGTCAGTTGGGTCAGATTCAACTGATCAATAGCTGGTTCAACTTTTATCTGCCGCCGGAAAATGCGGCCAATGTCCGCCTGCAAAGTAATTTAGAGGGGGGAGCGGCCTGGGATGTGGGCGTTTATCCTAACAGTATGGCTGTATTTATGACCGGCGGCCACGCCCCAAGTGAGGTGTGGGCCGACCAAATTGTGGGCGAGAGCAATGTTGACGTGGCGATGCGCGCCCAATTGAAGTTTAGAAGCGGAACTGTGGCTCAGGTTTCCTCCGGGTTTCGCACTGCGTTTCGTGAGGCCGTCTATATTGTCGGCGATAAAGGCACCATTAACATCATCGAACCTTGGAAGCCGGGGCTTGAAGGCCAGGAAAGCCGTATTGTCTTGAACACCATCGATGACAAAGAAGAAACGATCACGTTTCCGGCGGTCAATCCTTACCTGTGTGAGGTCCAGGCGATGGAAGCTTGTGTCCTCGACGGGGCCGAGCCGGTGGTGCCGCTCAGTTTGAGCCGCGAATTTCTGAAGAGCATGCTCGCCACTTATCAGTCGGCGGCTTCAGGCCAAGTCGTCAATTTGTAGGTTGGCGACCCGACCCTGAAATGACAGTTACTCAATCATCGAAAAAATCCTGCGTTGTAGCCGGTCACATTTGCTTGGATGTCATCCCCTCGATCATCGGGGCGGGTGATTTCGCCGTCACGTTTCGGCCCGGACGGTTGATTGAAACCGGTCCCATTTTGATGTCAACGGGCGGCGCGGTCTCGAACACCGGGCAGGCGCTGCATAAACTGGGCATTGATACCCGGCTAATGGGCAAAATCGGCGACGATATTTTCGGGCAGGCGATTTTGGACATTGTCCGCAAATCATCACCTCACCTCACCGAAGGGATGATCATCTCCCCCGGCGAAGCCAGCTCCTACACCATTATTCTCAGCCCGCCCAACACCGACCGCATCTTTCTGCACTGCCCCGGCCCCAACGACACCTTTGGCGCGGATGACATTGATTACGATCTGCTCAGTCAGGTCGATCTGTTTCACTTTGGCTATCCCCCGCTGATGAAGCGGTTTTACCAGGCCAACGGCGCGGAACTGGTTGAGATGTTCCGCCGGGCTAAAGCCACCGGCGTCACCACCTCGCTGGATATGGCTATGCCCGATCCTAACGCGCCATCGGGGCAGGCGAACTGGCCGATCATTCTCAAACAAACGCTGCCTTACGTGGACCTGTTTGTGCCCAGTATCGAAGAGGTTTTGCTAACCCTTTATCCGGCCACATTCGCCTCGGTGAGCGAGGGACACGCTCAAATTACGCCCGACCTGCTGTCGGATATTGCGGCCGAGTTGCTGGCGATGGGGCCTAAAATTGTGCTGCTCAAGGCAGGCCATCTGGGCCTGTATCTACGTACGGCTAATGAAGCCGCCGTGCAACAAACGGGTCGCGCTCAACCGGTCGATACCGTACGCTGGGCCAACCGCGAATTTTGGGCGCCGGTCTTCCAAACCGATCCGGTCGGCACCACCGGGGCTGGCGACTCAGCCATCGCCGGTTTTCTGGCCGCCCTGCTGCGCGACAGCGCGCCGACCGACTCGGTCACGATGGCGGCGGCGGTGGGTGCGTGTAATGTTGAAGCTCACGACGCGCTCGGTGGTATTCGCTCTTGGGCGGATACCTTGGCCCGGATCGAGGCCGGCTGGCCGCGCCAGCCGCTTGAACTCGATACACCCGGCTGGCGGTTCGATCAAACGCGCCAACTGTGGATTGGTCCGCGTGATAGATTCGATTATTAGTTTCTAAGGTTCTAAAGTTATGGCTGAAATATCAACGACAGCCGTTGCAGCAAAAGTAAAAAACGCCGCTACTCGCCTGTGGGAAATCGACACCCTGCGCGGGTTGGCCATCGTCCAGATGGTCTTTTACCATTTTGTGTGGGATTTGCATTTCTTCGGCCTGTATCAGGGCAACCTCTTCGTCGGCCCGTGGCAGTGGTTTGCCCGGACGATTGCCACCCAATTCCTGTTTGTCGTCGGCATCTCGCTGACGCTCAGTTACAACCGTGAAGTTCGGAGCGGTGAAACGCACCTTTTCTTCAAATATTTTCTACGAGGGGCGAAGGTATTTGGTTGGGGCTTGGTGATTACAGTGGGAACGTATTTTTTCATCGGTCAGGGCTTTGTGGTTTTCGGCATCCTGCATCTGATCGGATTTTCGATCATGACCAGCTACCCATTTTTGCGCCTCAACCGCTGGCTGACCCTGCTCATCGGCCTGGCGATGATTGGGATTGGGCTTTACATCGATGGCATTATCGTGGATTATCCCTGGCTGATCTGGTTGGGATTAAAGCAGCAGGGCAGAGCAATGGTCGATTATTATCCGGTGCTGCCTTACGGCGGCATTACCCTGATCGGGATTTTTACCGGCTTTACGCTGTATCGAGATCGGCTGCGACAATTTTCGCTGCCTGATTTCAGCGGTAATTCGTTGGTGATCGGGCTGCGGTTTTTGGGGCGGCACTCGCTCGCAATCTATCTCATCCACCAACCGATTCTGATCGCTATTTTCTTTGCATTGGGCTTTAGACCGTAAAAATGTTAGTTAGCTGGTTGGTTAGCATAGGTCTTTAGGCGCGTACTCGGAGGACTTTGGAAAGGTCTGGAAGGCGTGATCGCAACGTCGATCAGACCTCCGGAAGGTACGGAAGGTGTGATCGCGACGAAGATCAGACGTCCGGCAGGTGCGGAAGGTGTGATCGCGATGAAGATCAGACGTCTGGCAGGTACGGAAGGTGTGATCGCGACGAAGATCAGACGTCCGGCAGGTACGGAAGGTGTGATCACGACGAAGATCAGACCTCCGGAAGGTGCGGAAGGTGTGATCGCGACGTTGATCGGATGTCCGGCAGGTGTGGGAGGTGTGATCGCGACGTTGATCGGATGATGGTTTGGCTAATTGGCTGGCTGACAGCCAACTAACCAGCTAACTACTAGCACTGACCCACCATCTTCAAAGACGTTACACTTCGTCATCATCGGCGTGACGCACAAACCAATCGATTAGGAAGCCGGTGACTGCGCCGACTACCGTGCCGGTGACCGTCCAGCCCAGGACGCCGGACAGCGCCACCGACCAGCCCGCCACGCTAATCGGTATCCACCAGATGGACAGGTCGAACAGGTTACGGAACACGAACAGCCACTGGGCCATGCCCATAATCGCCCCCACGGCGGCACCGGCCACCAAGCCGTCGTTGAGGCCGGAACCAGGCGGCGGGAGAATTCCTGTGGAAAACATCAACCAGCCAATTAGCCAACCGATGGTACTGGCCCAAATCCACCAGTTGGCGCGTTCCGGAATGATACCTCGCAGCACCCACCACTGGGTCAGTCCAACGACAACGCCGATTCCAATCTCGCCGAAAAAAAGCAGGCCCAGAATCCAGCCCAAAGTGGTGGCCAGAACCCATTGAAACCATAAGCCCCATTCGATGAGGGGCGATGACGGTTGATCGGTGTTAGAATTGGACATCAAATTCCTTGGTTAAAGTTACTCAATCGAGCGTCCAATAGAGCAACGCATACATCAATAGGAACAGGCCGGCCAAGCCAACTGAGGTACTCAGGCTGGCCAGTCCGCCGATAATAACCGTCACAATCGGGGCCATGACCGCGCCGAAGATCAAATCCCACTTAACCGGCTGCGGCAGTTCCACCTCTTTGGGGTTACGGCCAAGAATGAATTTATCCGGCGAATGATAGGTCCAGAAACGCGGCTTTTGATTGGTCTGCCGGATCACCTTATAGTAGACATACTCGTATAACTCTGCCACGTCGATCTGCCCATCGCCATCCACATCGGCCGCGCCGGTGCGTAAGCCTTCAATTAAATATTGAGTAAAGACAGAAGGCTCCGGTTCGCCAAAAACTTTGTCGGTCTCAAGTAGGTAGTCGATGGTATTGTGGGCGGTCAAGATCACCCGGCCATAGCCATTACCCTTGAAGGCGACATCGGTGCCGGCCTTATCTGCTAGATAGACCGAGCCATCATCAGGTAGACAGCGTTTGCCGGGACAACAATCGAGTACCACGATCTGTTGGTGCGAGAGGCCGCGATCCATCAGACTGCTGATGAAAGCTGCTGAAACGGCGGTTTCGGCCAGGCAATTGCCCACGGTATCAGCCGTGGCCAGATACCACTGATCATCAGCATCGATCAGGGCGTGGCCCAGGTAATACAATAACAGGACATCGAACTGCTTTTTATGATTAAATAAAAGACTTAGGTGGGTACGAAACTGAGCCGCAGTCGGATTGGTCAAAAGTTCAACGTTGTCAAAGTTACCCATCGATGGGTCAAGCAGGACAGAGGTCAAAGCTTGGCTTTCGATTTGAGGCCGCGGCAGCCGCGACAGCAGATGGTCTTGATAGTCGCAATTGTCGATGACAAGGGCTAAACGATTTGACATCTTTTTTCGGGTTCCACAACTTACGAAACAAATCTATTGATTTGAAGAAATTTGATCAAGTAATTGGTCGCTACAGGTCGAGCTATTTGTCGCAATATCCGCAGCAAAGCGCAGGATAGCTGCTCTAAGAGGTGTTGCTAAAGCATGTTATTACTACATTGTATAACGTCTTGTATATCTTGCAAGTGAAGGTGAATTCCTTCACGACTTGGGACTCATAAAGGAGCGCCCTTTGATATATGACTTCGAACAGTGGCAGTCACCGACAAACAAAAAAACGACCACAAGACAACTTGTTTTTGGTCGTTTTTTTGACTACTAGCCAGGTAAAGTGAAATTATTTAAGGATAATTATCATATACAACAGTTACAACTGCTGGAGCCTAGCCCTTAACGGAACCGGCCAGCATACCGCGCACAAAGAACCGCTGGAGTGAGAAGAAGACCACCAACGGCAGAACCATCGAGATGAACGCTCCGGCTGTCAGTAAGTGCCAGTCGTTGCCGCGAGAGCCAACCAGTTCGGCAATCCGCATGGTCAACACTTGGGTGTCGGCGGTGGCCCCGATAAAGATCAACGCCACCAGGTAATCATTCCAAACCCATAGGAACTGGAAGATCGCGAATGAGGCCAGCGCCGGCAGGGACAGCGGTAAAATAAGCCGGGTGAAAATGGTAAAGTGAGACGCGCCGTCGATAAAGGCCGATTCCAGAATATCGCGGGGCAGCGTGCTCATGTAGTTATAGAGCAGATAAACCGCCAGCGGTAACCCAAAGCCGGCGTGAGCCAGCCAAACCGCCAGGAACGTGCCATTCAGATCCAGTCGTACGTAGTCGCGCAAAATGGGAACCAATGCGATCTGCAAGGGTACCACCAGCAGGGCCACAACCATAATGAAAAACATGCGCCGGCCGGGGAACTTCATCCAGGCGAACCCGTAGGCGGCAAACGCAGCAATCAAAATAGGGATCACCGTAGCCGGAATAGAGACAGCGATACTGTTCAGGAAGGCGTTACTCATGTCGGAGCCTTGTTCGATCTTGACGCTGCCGTCCGGTTGGGTCACTTCATACCGTTTACCGGTCAACACATTCTGATAGTTTTCCAGGGTGAAATCCAAATTCATGGTCCATTCTTGTTCTTGAACTTGGATGGTGCCCAAGCGCCGGTTGCCGATCCACACTAAACGCTTATCACCGGATTGCACGCCCTCGCGCAGTTCATCGAACGTTGCCCGGATATTCTCAACGTCGATGGGTTGATCCCGTTCAACTGCACCTGGCTCAATTGTTTTTATTGTCACCCACTCGCGGTGCGGGAAAATGGTCCACCAGCCGGTGGTCGCAATAGCGAACTGATCGCGGAACGACGACACCAGCAGACCAATAGTCGGGATCGTCCATAGCAGCACCAGTAGGGCTAACGCGACGTTGACAACTAAATCACCGACTAACTTATCTTTTTTGGCCGAGCCTACGTTTGAACTCATTAGAATGCCTCCCTTTCACCAAACTGCTTCAAGTTGTAAATCATAACAGGGACAACCGCCAGTAATAGCACAATGGCAATGGCCGAACCGTAGCCAAAGTTGCGGTTAGTAAAGTATTCTCGATAGAATTGGGTGGCGATAACTTGAGTGCCAAACTGACCGCCGGTCATGACCCAGACGATATCGAAGATTTTCAGAGTGAAAATAACGACCGTGGTCGAAACTGTGATGATGGTCGGCATAATGTAGGGGATCATAATTCCGAAGAACACCTGAAGTTCAGTGGCTCCGTCAACCCGAGCCGCTTCCAGAATTTCACCAGGGATACCCTTGATGGCGGCGGAAAAGAGTACCATCGCGAAACCGGTTTGCAGCCAGATCACAATGACAATCAAGAAGAAGTTGTTCCACGGCTGTAAGAGCGAAGTCCAGGCTTGCGGCTCGCCGCCCAGAGAAGTCCAGATGGCGTTAAGCAGACCAATGTTCGGGTCGGCTTCGTAGATAAAGTTCCAGATAACCCCGGCTCCCACCATCGAGATGGCCATCGGCATAAACACCAGTGACTTGGCCGCATTTTCAAATTTACTGCGATCGGCCAGAACCGCTACCAGCAGGCCAAAGATAACCGAAAACGTGGCTCCAAAAAGTATCCAGAGGATGTTGTTGCGAAACGCGGTAAACATGGTGCGATCAGTAAATACAGCGACATAGTTCTGCAAACCGACAAATTCGGTACTGCTAGAATTGAATAAGCTAATCCAGAAGGTTCTGGCCGAGGGGAATAACAAATACCAGGCTAAAATAGCCACAGCCGGGCCTACAAAGACAAAGGGTTGTAACGTTCTGACCCAAAACGGTGACAATTTTTCAATTAACCAGTTGGAAACAAAGTATAAAAGAGCCACACCCCCTACGCCCCAGACAATCGCCACCAGAACAATGACAATTTTAGGGGCATCACTGTCCCTCAGAAAAATAAACCCTTGCCACAAAACGACGAATGTAAAAATGGGCACAAATAGTGAAATGATGATTTGACCCACTGTACCGGTTAACCAATCAAGCGGTGAAGCTGATTTGGGTTTTACTTCTGATCCTTGCATAGATAATTATCCTCCCTTAGCTAATTTCCTCTTTACTGGCTAACAAGCCGGTTAATATGAGTGGTTACGTTGAGGCTTAAATTTTCTTTGTAGCTGCTGTACCGTGTTAGTCAGAGTGGGATATTGATTTTTTACTATTTTTTAGGGAAGCAGAGTGACTACAAAGAATCACTCTGCTTCTTGTTAGATAACGTTAGTTATTACTCGGCCAGGAAGCGTCGATTTCTTGCAAAGCGGTGTCAAGATCGGCGGAACCACTAACCCAATCGGTCATGCCTTTCCAGAAGGAGCCGGCGCCAACTTCGCCCGGCATCAGGTCTGAACCATCAAATCGGAAAGCGGTGGCTTCTTGCACCAACTGCGCAATACCGCGTTCAACATCGTCGCCGTACCAGTCTAACTGGGCATCCAAATGCGGCGATAACGCCCCACCGGCTTGCAGCCAGCCTTTGACGCTTTCACCCGTGCTGAAGAATTCCATCACGGCCTTTGTTTCGTCACTGTCGCTGAAGGCCGCCATCAGGTCGCCGGCCACCAGGAACGGCTTGCCGTACTGCTCATCGATGGGCGGTAGGTAGAAGAAGTCGTAATCTACGCCCGCTTCGGCTCCGGCCGGGAAGAAGCTGGTGATGAAGTTGCCTTGTTTGTGTAGCCAGCAGCGAGGCGGGTCTTCAAACATGCCGTTGGGAGCATCGCCAAAGAAAGTGGACACAATCCCGGCTCGGCCACCCAGCACATATTCGTCGTTGAACCAGATGTTACCAATCTGCTCAGCCGCGTTCTTCACTTCCGGCGAGGAGAACGGCAGGTCGCCGGTTACCCAGGCGTCGTAGTTTTCCAGGGAGGTGGTGCGCAGCATGACTTCTTCCATCCAGTCGGTGGCCGGCCAGCCGGTGGCTGCCCCACTCTCGATGCCGACACACCAGGCGGTGTCGCCGTCATCGGCAATCATTTGGGTCAGTTCCAACATATCGTCCCAGGTTTCGGGGACTTCATAGCCGGCGGCATCGAAGTCATCCTTCGGATACCAGACCAAACTCTTGCCGTTAAAGCGGTGCCACACACCGGCCATCATCGGGCCATTCGGGCCGTTGACCACCGCCATATCCAGCCAGCTATCATCGTAACGCTCTCTCAGCGTGTCCACATCCATGAACGACAGGACATCGACGATATCGCCTGTACTGGCAAAGTTAGCGGCCAATCCCGGCTGCGGGAAGTCGACAATGTCAGGCGCATCGCCTGCATCCACCCGCACCGAAATCGTCGCTTCAAACTCTTTCGTCCCAGTGTACTGGATGTCGATCCCGGTTTTTTCTTCAAAATCAGCAATGGCGTTGTTGAATTTGACTTCGTCTTCATCGGTGAACGGCCCCATCATGGTAACCGTGGTTCCGGCGAATTCGCCGGCCAGGGCGCGGTCCAGGTAGCCGCCCTCGCCGGTGGAGGCCATTGCTTCTTCTTCAGCCGCCGGCTCTTCGGCGGCCGGTTCTTCGGCCGCGGCTTCTTCGGCTGGGGCTTCCTCAGCGGCCGGTTCTTCGGCCGCGGCTTCTTCGGCTGGGGCTTCCTCAGCGGCCGGCTCTTCGGCCGGCGGGGCCGGCGCACAAGCCGATATGACTACAATCACGGCAGTCAGCATTGCTAACAAAAGCCATAAATTTTTCTTCATTATTAAATCTTTTCCTCCTTACTAAAGTTGAACATTTAGTTAAATAACAAAACGACCTTTTAAGCGCTGATAAAGCTTTTGTGACTCCACCTCCTTAACCACACAGTGTTTCTAGGCTGTTATCACTAAAATTTAATCAATTGAGAGACATTAATTTATAGTGAATACCTTTACCTCCTCTATGGAGATTACATCTTACAAACGCGCCCACTCTTACCATTAACCTGGGGGTGGGGCAGTCGTTTGGCGAACCACAAGTTGAGTTGGGAGTTGAATACATTTAAGGGGCATCTCCGGATTGTTCATCACTTCAAATAGAAGCTGAACCCCTTTCACCCCTGACTCGTAAAGTTGTTGGCGAACGGTTGTTAATCGAGCAAAATAAGCAATTTCAATGTCGTCGTAGCCAATAATCGATAACTGATTAGGTACATCAACGTTTAGATCACGGGCCGCTTCCAGCACCCCTAAAGCCTGAACATCGCTGTAGGCAAAGATAGCCGTGGGCGGCTCCGGCAATTTTAATAGAGACAGGGTCATTTGCCGGGCTGTTTCGCGGGTGACTTTACCTTGTTGATGATAATTGGGGTTGATGGGAATACCTACCTTTTTTAGGGCTTGGCAGTACCCTTTGTAGCGATTGCGGCTAAAATGCGACCCAAATGAGTCATTTAAAGCGTCACTAATAAAGCCAATTTTTTGATGACCGAGTCCAATGAGGTAGTTTACGGCTTCTCGAGCCGCCGCTACATCATCAAGATGAATATTATGCAAATTCGGATGTTTGGCTTCAACTAAAACGGTTGGTACATTTTTTTGGATAATGTGATAAAGGTCTTCTTCTGTAGGATTGAGGGAAAAGATAACTAAACCATCAATTCGGCCCCGATGGGGTACCGTTTCGAGAATTTTTTTACGTTGAGAGGCTGTTTCTACAGTAAAGAGGCTAACATCGTAGTCGCTCTCGGCGAGGACAGACATTGCGCCACGCAGGCGTTCAACCTGGGCGGGAGTACTAAAGTAGGGAATTACCACCCCTATCATGTGCGTTTTGCCTAAGGAGAGACGACGTCCGGTAGAATTGGGTACAAAATCGAGTTCGGCAATAGCAGCCAAAACCCGTTTGCGTGTTTCTTCATTTACCGGACGGCTGTTATTCAACACACTTGATACGGTTCCTATACCGACCTTTGCTTTCTTTGCAACGTCATGTATAGTGGCAGGCACATTTAACCTCTCTGTTACGCGACCTCAACGTCAATTCTACTGAACGGAAACGTTTCCGTTTTAAGTGGGATGATTATACATCACAATTGTAGTTTGTCAAAAAGCAGCGCTCAATTCGGAAACGTTTCCGTGCAAACGATTTTTAACGTTCCGCCAACCCATATTTCCCCATTTTTCCCAAAAAAGCTTCTGGTGAGCTGTGTTTTAGCCGCTTCTCAATAGCAGCGTAGGGACTCCGTATGGTAAATAACATTGACAATAGTTAGAAAGCTGATTATACTTACTAAATAATAATGGCAAGGTAGCCGAGGAGACTTGTAGTTATGAGCTTAAAGTCCTCATCTAATCAAATAGACACCCACCATTGAGCACCTGTGCATTTTGTCTGCGAGGTGCTCTTTTGTTATATCTCATAATTCCAAACTATTGAGTACATCTAATTAGCTTAAGGAGACAGATCAATGGACTCAAGTATGATCGGCAAAATTGAAAAAGCGATGTTCTACGCGCGCGAACCTGAGCGCATTCACTTTGATAAATTTGTGGCTGTGGTTCAGGGCGATCATAAACCGCACTGGGTAAGCTACGATCACGGGCATTGGACCTGTGATTGTAAATTCTTCTACGGGCACGGCGTCTGCTCTCATATTATGACCCTCGAACGCATTCTTGGTAGTGCCGTTACTCCCGCTGACGTAACCTATACGATGGACTCCGGCATCATCGGCAAAATTGAAAAAGCCATTATGTATGCCCAAGAACGCGAGCGTATTTCCTTTGAATCGTTTGAAGCTTCAATCCTAGGCGATCATAAAGAGCACAATGTTCACTACAACCAGGGAGTTTGGAGCTGCGACTGCTCCTACTTCCACAGCCGGGGCGTCTGCTCCCACGTTATGGCCTTTGAGCGACTGCTCATGGACGCGGTTGAAACCGCTGAGGCCATCCCCGTTCCTGCCTAATATGGGGTAATCAATCAGGCTCAAAAAAGTCGTTACTCAGCGAGTAGCGACTTTTTTTTTCAAATATGTCCCACCAAATAAGGGATTTAATTTGTCGAATCGTCACTCGATGGTAGAATAGAAATATGTTGAAGAGTTGGCGATTTTGGGTGGGCGCTGTCATCAGCGCCTTTTTTCTTATTATAGCCCTGCGAGGGTTGGATTTGCGCCTGGTTTGGCAGGTGGCCAGATACGGCAATTACTGGTGGATCTTACCTGGCGTGGGCGTCTATTTTATCGGCGTTTGGGCCAGAACGTGGCGCTGGCACTACCTGCTGCGGCCTATAAAACCGATCTCCTTAAAGTCATTGTGGCCGGTAGTGGTTATCGGTTATATGGGCAATAACGTTTATCCGTTTCGGGCCGGGGAAGTGATCCGGGCTTACGTGCTCAAGAAAAAAGAGGACGTGAGCATGAGCGCCAGTATCGCCACCATTCTGGTAGAACGGATCTTCGACGGCCTGGTTATGCTGTTATTTGTGTTTATAGCACTGCCGACCGCGCCTGGCCTACCATATTGGCTACGCCAAACCGTCATATTAGCCAGTCTGGCCTTCTTTGGCGCGTTGTTGGTCTTTCTGATCATGGCCGCCGTGCCCCAAACCTTCCGCCGATGGTATGCCTGGGGCATCAATCGGTTTGTCCCCGGTAAGTTTAGAGCGACCTTGCTGGTTTTGGCCGATCGGTTTATGGAGGGATTAAGCAGCCTGAGCAGCCCCAAAGATATCTTTATGGTATTTTTAACCTCGGTGGTTATTTGGCTGCTCGAAACCATTAAATATTGGTTTTTAATGCATGCTTTTGATTTTACAGTCAGTTTTTTCGCCTTGATGCTGATGAACGGTGTGGTCAATTTGGCCACCACCCTGCCCTCAGCGCCCGGTTACATCGGCACCTTCGACGGCCCCGGTATCGAAATCTTGAAGGTATTTGGCGTCGAGGGTGTAGTCGCAGCAGCCTATACCCTCGTCTTGCACGCCGCGCTGTGGTTGCCGATCACCCTACTGGGCATTTACTACATGATCCGCGAAAGTTTGAGCTGGCAAGATTTCGATAAAGCCGTTCAGGCCAAAGAAGACATTGTTGAAGAGCTCGTTCCCCTACATCAGACAATTGTTCTAAAGAAAACTAACCAGGTCGAGCAGGAGGAATGGTAGAAGAAAAAGGAAAAGGAAAAAAGCCAACCCGGATCGGGCAATCAAGTTTTAGTAAACGATTAAGCCATAAACGGCCAATGGTAAAAATGCTGCGATCACGACGATCAGAACGGTCTACAAGTTTAGCGTGACCCGTCAAAATAGCAACAGATCCTAGAAAGCATAGCCATAGGTAGGCTAAAGAAACAGCCAACATCAAGCGATCCAAGCGGTCAGGATGACGTAAACGACAGGTTTGTAAATCAAAGCCGTGTCCTTTAACATCACCAAACAAGGGTTCGATCCAGGGTCGTTTACCATACCAATAGCGAACTTCATCAGGTAAACTCAAGTTGGTGACAATCGGAACCAAGCGGTTGTGTTTGGTATCCCAAGTAAGCCAAATATTGACTGGTCCGCAGGCGGCCTGACGGGTCAGATAGACCTGTTCCAACCAAATAGTTTCACCGGCTCGCACGTCAAAACTGTCCAGACGTCGCCATTGGCCCTCAAACAGAATTTTGGTATCGCTGGCAACCCGCAGTCCATAATCCCAAGCTGGATGAAAGCTGGCAAGCCAGGTGAGCAGTTGAACATGCCCAAATTCCCCATCGCCTAAGACTATGACATCGGCAGTTTGGGGTAACAGGTCGGCACCATAGTTCAATAAGCCCACTTGCAGGTCGCCATCGGTATGACCGCGACTGCCTTCGCCGGCTTGCCAAACCAAGGGTAAGGCTCGTCTTTGATAACCCACGGCGACCATTAACAGATGGCAATTCACGCCCATCTCGGTTGTGTCCAAGATGATCGGGATCGTCGTCCGGCTCAAGGCTTGCAACAAAGGCGTGATAATCGGACGATAACAGACCCGCTCATCAAGCTGTTCATTCTTGACCCAGCGGCGTTGGCGTTGCACCAAACTGCTATCCTGGGCCGTTAAAGGCATCTCGGCGGCTAAGTTCGTTTGGGTTAAGTCCTTGGCCTTGGGGATGGCGCTGACCATTAAACTCAGATTTATCATTCGACTTTCACATTCAGTCCATTGCTCTGGCAGCAGTTGACCTAGTTTGGCTTTCACGGCATAGTATCGGCGGCGACTGTCGCTCATTTTTTCCTCCAGCTTAGATTTGGTCGTCTTTTCTGGAGTTTATTATAGCGACTGTCGCCTTTTTTTCGAACCTTTGTTCAGTGTAGGGTAACGAGGTTGAAGAGCAACTCGAGGAACACGAGCAACTCGAGCCGGACCCTCGCCCGCCTTCGTCATTCAGCCACTCGTCGCCGGAACAAGAAGGACTATAAAGTTATAATAAGTTGTCCAAGAAGAATTTATCCACCGAGAGGGACAAGGCGGGGATTGGGAGATTAAAGTATAAAATACCTTAATCTTGCAATCCCGGCTATTTTTGTCTGAGGAGATATTTTTAATGAAAGTAGCCATTATCGGCGCCGGCATCGCCGGTCTGTCCGCTGCCTATGATTTATCAAAAGCGGGCCACGATGTTACCATTTTTGAGGCCGCTTCCTTTACCGGGGGGCTGGCCGCCGGTTTCAAAGATGATCTGTGGGATTGGCATCTGGAATATTTTTACCACCATTGGTTTGAAACCGATGATGATATTCTCGACCTCATCGTTGAAATCGGCCAGCGAGATAAAGTCTTTTTTCCCCGTCCCACCACGTCACTCTATATCGACGGCCAAACCTATCCTTTTGACAGTCCAACCCGAATTTTGGCTTTTCCCAAGCTGTCCTGGCCGGCCAAGATTCGATTTGGGTTAGTGGCCGTTTATTTACGCTTGACCAAAAATTGGCGAGCGTTGGAAAAAGAAACAGCCCATCAATGGGCGCTGCGGATGATGGGTGAGGAAGCCTACAAAGTGGTGTGGGAGCCGTTGCTCATCGGCAAATTTGGCGATTACTATCAGGAGGTCAACATGGCCTGGCTGTGGGCGCGGCTGCACAAACGCAGTTTCAAGCTAGGCTATTTCAAAGGTGGATTTCAAGCCTTTGTCACTGCTTTGACTCAAAAAGTCCAAGAGCAGGGGGTTAAAATTTGTCTCAACGCCCGCATTACTAACATTGCCCCCATGGATGACGGGCAGTTTTGCGTTCAAATCGATTCTCAGCCCGACGCGGATCAATCGACTCAAGCGTCAAACGTCACCTTCGACCGCGTTTTAGCCACCGTATCGCCCAATCTGCTGGGCAAACTCATCCCGGCTTTACCCGGCGAATACTTAAGCGACCTTAACCAACTCAAGTCGATGGGCGCGGTGGTCATGGTCTTAGCCCTCAACCACCGGCTGACCGAGGACCACTACTGGATCAACCTGCCCAAAGGCGAGGGCGTGCCTTTTCTCGCTTTGGTCGAACACACCAACTTTATCGATCACCAACATTACGGCGGCGATCATATTCTCTACTGTGGCGATTACCTCAAACCCGACCACGAATATTTCTCTCTGACGAAAGAAGAGCTTCTGGCCCGTTTCCTGCCGGCTCTGACCAAATTCAACCCCGACTTTAAGGAAGAGTGGGTCAGAAAAAGCTGGCTGTTTCGAACCAAATATGCCCAGCCAATCCCCCCCGTGAACCACAGCCGTAACATCCCACCGTTAGAGACGCCGATCCCCGGCCTCTACTGGGCCAGCATGAGCCAAGTTTATCCCTGGGATCGCGGCACCAATTACGCGGTTGAAATCGGCCGGCGTGCCGCCCGTTTGATTCTTGAGAAATCGGGTTGATCTACTCAAAAATGTAGGATGAGACAACCGGTTTAATATCCGTTAACGCTTTAAGCTGGGGCGCGAGTAATCCGGCATTCCGACCGGCCACAATGGCCAGTGAAGGATTGCCGGTATGTTTTTTGGTGGTCCAATCCTCAAAATTACCGTGATCGCTGACCACCAGCACCAGCGTTTCATTCAAATCGACGTTCTCCAGCGCGGCGGCAATAAACTGATCAAGCTGCTCTAAAATCCAAATCGACTGGTCGCGATCCATTTTATGGCCTATCCAATCCGAGTACCAAAATTCAAAAAACGTCAGTAGGTAATCCTGGGCCAGTGCGGCTAACTGCTCGCCGGCCTGAGATGCATTCAACGCCGGAAGTTCGACGTCCGTTTCCGGCCAGAATTCGTTGTGCAGCATCGCCGGAACAGCCCGACCACGCTCCAGATCGCGCCGGCTGCGCAAACGTAAACCGGCCATAACCGCCGCGTTGGTATTAGCGCTGGTTCGACCTTTACCGCGCCGGATGCGATCTAGAAATCGGTCGGGGTAGGCGTTGGCATAGGCCACCGGGTGGCCCATATCGTGCAGGGTCTTAAAGAGGCTGTGCGTCGCCAGCATATCGCGCAGGTTGCGATTGGGGTAGGGGCCGTAATGACCGCCGTTGGCCTCCGGAGCGTTGAGTCCGGTCAGAATGGCCGTTTGGCCCGTCCCCGATTGAGGTAGTCCCGGCACACCCAATTGGGCATCAACAGCCAGCAGCGTCGCCAACTCGGTTGAACTGCCCGCTGCCTCACGCGTTAGTTGCGAGGCGCCCAGCCATTTTTTTAGCCGCGCCATCTTAACGTGCATAAATGGATTGACCTCGGCATTCGCTTCGCCAAGCCCAACGCCATCCAGGAAAATGATCAGGACTCGTTTAGCCATTTATGTCTAGCACCGAACGGACCATTGACCGACTTGGCTGGCCCTAAAAATCAGACCGGCGGGCCAATCGGCGTTCTGCCCGGCGACAACCCAATTTCCGAGGCGACTCACTCGGCGGTTTTAACCGTAAATTCCAGCCCGTGACTCAGTGGCAGAGTCACACTTTCCAGGCTGGGGTGATTTTGGACATAGGTCGTATAATCGGCCAGTTCGTTTTCACTGGCTACCACATCATCAGCGACGATCGTCGAACCAACGCCCATCCGCTTGTAGACGACATCAAAATAGGTTTCGTACTGGCCAAAATCGGCGTCGATGAACAGGAAATCGACCGGTTCATCCCGATGACGCAAGGTTTCACGCGCATCACCGATAAGTAGCTCCACATAACCGGCCAGTTCGGCCTTCTCGATAGTCGCCTGGGCTTCGGCAGCTTTGGCCGAATCGATCTCACACGCAATCACCTTGCCGCCGATCAGCGAGGCGGCGTAGGCCAACCACAAGGTCGAGTACCCGACCCCGCTGCCCACTTCAACGATGTTTTTGGCTTTTTGCGAAACCGCCAGCATCGAGATAAATTTAGCCGAGTCCGGACTCAAGATATTGGCTCGCAAATGGTCGGCCACGTTGCGCAGCCGCTCGGTTTCATCTCGCATTTCCAGTTCGCTCAAGGCGTCAAATAGTTCTTGTTCCATATTACTCCTTACCCTTGCCGTTCTCAGGGAGACCAAAATCAGCCGTTATCTTAGCACAGTTGTAAAAATTACCAAAAACCCTTTACATCGTCAGTTTTAGCCGTTTACCAAAAGTATAGTCTTAATGGTATAATTTGATCAATGAACATGCTACTCACCACAACCGCACCTCAGTGGGCGGCGCAGTTAGCCGACCGGCAGGGCCACTTACTCCAAAGTTGGCCGTGGGGGGAATTCAAAAGCCACTTTGGCTGGACCCCTTATCGCATTCAAGTAGATGGCGCCGCAGCCCAAGTTCTGTTTCGACGTCTGCCGTTAGGCTTCACCGTGGCCTACATTCCCAAAGGCCCGCTGCTCGATTGGACCGATTTGCCCCGCTGCCAACAGCTTTTTTCAGCCATTCATAACGCCGCCAAAAAACAGCGCGCCGTCTTTCTTAAGGTCGAGCCGAATGTCTGGTGTGACAATGACCAGACTCAGATGGCTCAAGCCACGCAGAGTTATCTCCACCAGGCCCAGTTTAGCCCGGCTGATACTATCCAACCCCAAAGCTCCATCCTCATCGATATTAGCGGTGACGAGGCGGCGGTACTGGCGGCGATGAAGCAAAAGACGCGTTACAACATTCGCCTGGCGGAGCGCAAGGGCGTGATCGTTCGCCAGGGACAGGCCGATGACCTGCCCGCCTACTATCAACTCTCCCAGCTTACCGCCGACCGCGACGGGTTTGGCGTTCATGGCTCGGACTACTACCGGCTGGCCTACGAATATTTCGCGCCGGATCACTGCGCCCTGTTCATCGCCGAATTCGAGGATCAACCGCTAGCCGCGTTGATGGTTTTCCGGCAGGGAACGACGGCCTACTATTTATATGGCGCTTCGTCCAACAGTCATCGGAATCTAATGGCGCCCTATCTGGTGCAGTGGGCTGCTATTCGCTGGGCCAAAGCTCAAGGCTGTACCGATTACGATTTGTGGGGCATTCCGAATGCTGACCCGGCAGCTTTGGAAGCTGAATTCGCCAACCGGCAGGATGGCTTATGGGGCGTCTATCGATTCAAACGCGGTTTTGGCGGGCAGATATATCGGAGTATTGGGGCGTACGACTATGTTTACAACCCGCTTTTGTACAAAATGTACCAACTGCGCCGGAGATCGACGCCAGAATAGGGGCCAATTTTATCCTAGCTTGACTATTCGACCACTTTATGGTATTATTTCGAGGTAATTTTAGCACTCGCCTAGATAGAGTGCTAATAGCACTCTCGCCAGGCGAGCGCCAATTGCAACGGGATATGAACGAAAGGGAATTAACCGAACGACAACAAAAGATTTTGCGGCTGGTCGTGCAAGAGTATATCCACTCGGCTACCCCGGTTAGCTCAAAATCGATCACATCCTACAATTTGGGTGTGAGAGCGGCTACCATTCGTAACGAGATGTCTCGGCTGGAAGAGTTGGGCTATCTGGTTCAGCCGCATACCTCCGCCGGACGCGTACCCACCGAAGCAGGCTATCGTTATTTTGTGGAAAAGCTCATGGAGCAGGTTGAACTGCCCAATGATGAGCAGCGTATGATCAGCCACCAGTTTCATCAAGCCCGATTAGAGCTTGATCAATGGCTGCGCTTAAGTGCGGCGGTTTTGGCGCATACGTCACAAAATGCATCGCTCATTACGGCCCCCAAAAGCGACCTGTGCCATGTCAAACATGTCGAGCTTATTTCCATTAGAGATAACGTGGTTCTGCTCATCTTGGTGCTGCAAGGGGGCACTCTAAAACAGCAAATTCTCAACCTCGACTACCCGATTGATCAAGACACGTTGACCTCGTTGGCTCGCCAGCTTAACGATGTGTGGGGTGGCCGGGATGCGAACGGCGTCGCGGCGATGTCGGCCCCGTTGCTGGATGATGTGGCGATCAAAGTCAGTGAGCTGGTCGAAGAGATTATGCGCCGGGTCGATGCGCGGCGCAGCAGCGATGTCTATCGCGATGGGCTGCTCAATATTCTCAGCCATACCGAATTCAAAGATCGCGAAGGTATCCAGCAGATCATCCGAGTGTTAGAAGAGCACCAAATGGTCGAACGCGTGGTGGGCGAAGCCCTCAGGCAAGGCGGCGTCCAAATTATTATCGGCGGCGACGGCAAGTGGGAAGAATTCTCAGAAGTGAGCATTGTTCTGGCCCGCTACGGTGTAGCCGATGAAGTGACAGGAGCGATGGGCGTCATCGGCCCTTTGCGCATGCCCTATGGTCGGACGGTTTCGGTTGTGCGTTACATGTCCCACCTTATGAGTAATTTAATCAGTGACCTCTACGGTTATCAGAAACTAACTTAACACCATCCAATCATTACAGTTTGAGGCATAAGCTATGGCACACAACAAAGATACGGACAACCCAACAACTGAAGATGCAACCCCGGCAGTGGATGAAAACGTCACCACCAACGTTGATGGAACGGGAGCCACTGTTGACAACAATGTCGATGCCCAGGCCAGTGACAACCAACCGGAAGTCGATACTGTCGAAGCCACGACCTCTGCAACTACAACCGACGTCGAGCCCGAGGCTGAAACTGGTAATGAAGAAGATGCGACTATAGCGGAAGAACCGGTTAACAATGAGATCGCCCAACTGCGGGCCGAACTTGAACAGGCCCAGGAAGAAGCGGCCAAAAATCTGGAAAATTGGCAGCGAACCGCCGCCGAGTTAGCCAACTATAAACGCCGTCAAGAAGAGCAATTTAAGCTCCAACGTGATAGAATTAAGAGTGAAGTTCTGGAAGGCGTGATCAGCGCTTTGGATGATTTGGATCTGGCCTTTCAAAATCTACCCGAAGACCTGAACGGCCAACTCATCGGCTGGGTAGAGGGGTTTCGGTTGGTCCAGCGCAAACTGGGCAAAATTCTGGATGATCAAAACGTGATGCCCATCGATACTGCCGGCCAATTCGACCCGAACTTTCACGAAGCCGTCAGCTATGAAGATGCTGAAGATCACGATACTGACCACATCATTGCCGAACTTCGTAAGGGATATCAAATCGGCAGTCGCGTCATTCGTCCGGCTTTGGTGCGAGTAGCCCGGTAACCCGACCCAAATAACCTGAGGCGACCGGCATTTTCACGAGAGCGTCGATCATCTTCTTTGGCATTCAGGTTCATAACCTACCCGTAATGACAATTAACGATAAAAGATTTAGGCAATCCCTTTCTAGTTTCTATTTCTAACTTAAGTATCAGGAGTTAAAGATGGCAAAAATTATTGGTATTGACCTTGGCACGACAAACTCAGCTATGGCCGTGATGGAAGGCGGCGAACCCACGATAATCCCCAATGCCGAAGGTAACCGCACTACCCCCTCGATTGTCGCAGTCAACCCCAAATCCGGCGAACGGATGGTGGGTCAGGTCGCTAAGCGTCAGGCTGTCACCAATCCCACCAACACAGTTTTCTCCGTGAAACGCTTCATGGGCCGCAAGTTCAAAGACGCCGAAGTGCAAAAAGCAATCAAACACGTCCCGTATGAGGTTAAAGAAGCGCCTAACGGCGACATTCGGGTGGTGATGGGCGGCAAAGATTATTCGCCGCCGGAAATTAGTGCGATGATCCTTCAGAAACTCAAAAACGATGCCGAGGCATACCTGGGCGAGGCGGTCACGCAAGCGGTGATTACCGTCCCGGCCTACTTTAACGATACCCAACGCCAGGCCACCAAAGATGCCGGTAAAATTGCCGGTTTGGAGGTCCTGCGGATTATCAATGAACCAACCGCCTCCTCATTGGCCTACGGGCTTGATAAGGAGAACGACGAGCAAATCGCGGTCTATGACCTGGGCGGCGGCACGTTCGATGTCTCGATTCTGGATGTCGGCGACGGCGTTTTTGAAGTTCAATCCACCAACGGCGACACCTTTCTGGGTGGCGATGATTTTGACCTGAAGCTGATCGACTATATTGCCGATGAATTCAAGAAACAAGAAGGCATCGACCTGCGGCAGGATACGCAGGCTCTCCAGCGGTTGAAAGAAGCGGCTGAAAAAGCCAAAATTGAGCTGTCGACCACCCAGCAAACGGAGGTCAACCTGCCTTTCATCACCGCTGACGCTTCCGGGCCAAAACACCTGACGCTGAATATCACTCGGGCTAAATTCGAGCAGCTAACTGATGATCTGGTCACCAAATCGCTTGAACCGTGCCGTCAAGCGTTAAAAGACGCTAAACTTAGCGCCGGCGATATCAACCAGATCGTGTTGGTGGGGGGCCAAACCCGGATGCCCGCCGTGCAGGAAGCGGTCAAAAAACTGTTCGGCAAAGAACCGCACAAAGGCGTTAACCCCGACGAAGTCGTGGCGATTGGCGCGGCGATTCAGGCCGGCGTTTTGGGCGGCGAAGTGAAAGACGTGCTGCTGCTTGACGTGACGCCGCTGACCCTCAGCATCGAAACGCTGGGCCACGTGGCGACGCCGCTGATCGAACGCAACACCACCATTCCGACCAAGAAAAGCCAAATTTTCTCAACGGCCGCCGACAATCAAACCCAGGTTGAGATCCACGTCGTGCAAGGCGAACGGCCGATGGTCTCTGATAACAAGAGCCTGGGCAAATTTATTTTAGACGGCCTGCCCCCGGCTCCGCGCGGCATGCCCCAAATTGAAGTGACGTTCGATATCGACGCCAACGGTATTCTGCATGTCACCGCTCAAGACAAGGCCACCGGCAAAGAGCAGTCGATGCAAATCATTCCGTCCAGCGGTCTGAGTGATTCCGAAATCGACAACATGGTTAAAGATGCCGAACGCCATAAAGACGAAGACGCCCAACGCAAAAGTCAGATCGAAACCCGCAACCACGCCGACTCGCTGGTCTTTGCCGCCGAAAAACTGCTTCGTGAGCAGGGCGAGCAAATCAGTGCCGACTTGAAGCAGGAAATCGAAAGCAAAATAGAGACCACCAAGAAAGCCATCGAGCAGGATGATGTGGATGCGATTCAAACCGCAGCCGACGATCTGGGGCAAACTATGCAAAAAGTGGGCGCTGAAATGTACGGCGCGGCCGGTTCACCACCTCCCGGTGGAGCAGCCGGTGGTCCGGCTGATGGCGGACCGTCGGGCGGCTCGAGTGACGAAGACGTGGTTGAAGGCGAATTTTCTGAAGCAAACTAGGAACCCTGTTTAGCACCAAAGGCATTGGCTATGAGTAACAAACGCGACTACTACGAAGTTTTAGGCGTAGCAAAAAGCGCCTCACCCGAAGAGATTAAAAAGGCTTATCGTCGCCTGGCTCGACAATATCACCCTGATGTCAGCGAAGAAGCTGATGCCGAAACCAAATTCAAAGAAGTCAACGAAGCCTACGAAATTCTGTCCGATGAGCAAAAGCGGGGCCTATATGACCGCTTTGGCCACGCCGGCGTCAGCGGCAACGCCGGCGGTTTTGGCGGCGGCGGCTTTGGGTTTGATGTCGGACGCGATCCCTTTGAAATTTTTGAAGAAGTTTTTGGCAGTTTCGGCGGTTTTGGCGGGCGTCGCCAAACCGGCCGGCGGCCGCGTCGGGGATCGGATCTGCGCTATGACCTAACGCTGGAATTTGAAGAAGCCATCTTTGGCGCGGAAAAAGAGATTGAAGTGCCGCGCCGAGAAACCTGCGCTCACTGTAACGGCAGCAAAGCCGAACCGGGCACTAACCCGATTCGCTGTCCGGAATGTAACGGCACCGGTGAAGTGCGGCGACAAGCCGGCTTCTTCATTAATATCAGCACCTGTCCCCGCTGCCAGGGCGCCGGCGAGATCATCACTACACCGTGCAACGAATGCCAGGGCCGCGGTCAAATCGTCAAAAAGCGCCGGCTCTCGGTTAAAATCCCGGCCGGGGTCGATGTTGGCACTCAAATTCGTCTGTCCGGTGAGGGCGAAAGCGGCGTTTATGGCGGGCCGCCCGGTAATCTGTACGTGGTCATTAAAGTTAAAGAGCATGCTTACTTCCGCCGCAATGATGACACCATTCATCTGGAACTGGCGATCAACGTCACCCAGGCCGCGCTGGGCGATGAAGTTGAAGTGCCGACTTTGGACGGTAAACAACTGATGACGATTCCGGCCGGCACTCAGACCGGCGAGACCATCCGCTTACGGGGACAAGGTGTGCCCCGGCTGCGGCGCGATGGCTCAACCTCCGGTCGCGGCGATCAGGTCGTGACCATTCAAGTGCGGACGCCGACCAATCTTTCCAAAGAACAGCGCCATCTGCTGTTGGAATTGGGCAAAACGTTAGATCGTGAAGTGGTGCCGCAGCGTGAAAAAAGCTTCTTTGACCGAATTCGGGATGCCTTTGGCGTATAGTTAAACAATTCAACCTCACCGGTTGCTCAAAATCGGTGAGGTTTACGTTAGCTTCGACAGGCTACAGGAAATTGACCTGTAGCCTTTTGTTTTGGTGACAAGTAATGGATTTTACCGAAATTGCAATTATAGGGATCGACGGCGAAGCGGCCGAAGTGGTGAGCGACTTGTTTAATCGCTACGGCTACGGCGGGGCCGTTATCGAGGCCTTGGCCCCTGATTTTGAAAAGGTAACGGTTCGAACGGTGCTGCCCGCCGAAGATAAAGATCGTTTGCGCGAAATAGAAGTCCTGCTGGCGTTGATCGGACAAGCCTTACCTAAAGGTCTCCCCGAACCCCGGCTGCAACCGGTGGGAGCCAGCGACTGGGCGACATCGTGGAAAGAACATTTCCATGTGGTCCGCATTGGTCGCCGGTTTGTTATTAAACCCAGTTGGCGCGACTACATCCCGGCGGCTGAAGACATCGTCATCGAAATCGATCCGGGCCTCGCTTTTGGCAGCGGCCTGCATCCGACCACCCAACTGTGCCTCAAGATTTTCGAGGAGATGGACTTAACCGATCAAGAACTGTTCGATGTGGGGACAGGCTCCGGCGTCCTATCGATTGCGGCCCTTAAGTCGGGGGCGGCCTGGGTCAGAGCGGTCGATGTGGATGACGTCGCCGTCCGCGTGGCCGACGAAAACTTCGAACGGAACGGGTTAACCAATCGTGTCGAAACGGCGGTGGGTTCAGCTGCGGACAAGGGCGGCCGAGATTGGCCTCTCGTCGTAGCCAACATCCTGGCTCACATCCTCATTGAGATTATGCCCGGCCTGGCCGCTGCTTTAACCCCCAACGGCGTCCTCATACTATCCGGCATGATTGCCGACCAGGAAAACGAGGTCACACAGGCCGCTCAGTCGCAGGGGCTGGCGATTGTCAATCGGTACAGTCACGAGGACTGGGTGGCGTTGATTGCAAAAAAGACATCATCTGCATCAAAAACATCTTGACCTGGCTAATAGTTACAAGGTATACTCACTATACAAAACTATCACACTGACTAATTATGAATAATACTGAAGAAATCTCAAAAATACATAATATTCTTGAGGAAATTGATCGTCTCATAGGAGAGATGACGGTATTAAAAAGCCAGGTTGCGGCTCTCAACCAATCTAGAACTCAAAAGATACAATCCATCCGGGAAGCTGATTTTTTTGGAATGTGGGCCGACCGAGACGACATGCAAGGGCGAACTTCGCAGGAATGGCTTGATGAACTCCGTAAGAAACAGTGGACGCATCAATGATGGGTAGTAAACTACTTGATACAACGGTCCTTATCGATCTATCACGGGGTAATTCCGATGCTGCCGACTTCATCGATAATGCGTTACAATCGGGAACTGTCCTATTCGTATCAATTATTTCGGCAATGGAACTAATGGTAGGGTGTCGTAACAAAGTAGAGGTTGAAAAAGCCAAACAGTTAGTCTCAATGTTCAATGTGGTTCATCTGTCACCGACTGATGCTGCGAAAGCGTATAGTCTTATCTTAACTTTTAGCAAAAGCCACAATCTGACTATTCCTGATGCTTTGATAGCGGCGACAGCTATTACTCAACAACTAGAACTGGCTACCGATAACGAACGTGATTTTAGGATGATCCCTGAATTAATCACGAAACGTCCGTACTGAAGTGCCCCACCGATTCTTCATCTCTCCCAACTGTATAATTCCCCCTACTGTCCACATCACCGGCGATACTGCTCGCCAGATCAGAACTGTGCTGCGTATGCGTCCCGGCGACGAAATTATCGTGCTGGATAACTCAGGCCTGGAGCGCCGGGTAGCCTTGACACACATCGACAAAACGAGCGTACAGGGGCAAATCATCGCCGAGCAACCCAACCCAGCCGAACCTAAGCTGCATCTGACTCTATTTCAGGGCATGCTCAAAGCCGCCAAATTTGAGTGGGTGCTGCAAAAGGGAACGGAACTGGGGGTGTCGTGTTTTGTGCCGACTCTCTGCCAACGATCTGTTGTCCGCGATGCGGCCTCGTCGGCTAAAAAAGAACCGCGCTGGCAGCAGATCATCCAAGAAGCCGCCGAACAGAGCGGGCGGGGCAAACTGCCGACTTTGGCCCCCGCTTGTTCCTTACCAGAGGCGCTGGTTCAGGCTCAAACCGCCGATCTCATTCTCTTTCCGTGGGAAGAAACCTCGGATGTAGAGCTTAAATCCGTCCTAAAAGATCTTACCCCAGCTCGTGTGGCTTTGTTCATCGGCCCGGAAGGCGGCTTCACCCCGGACGAGGCTCGGCTGGCTCAAGACCACGGGGCAAAACTGGTTAGCCTGGGACCGCGCATTCTCCGCGCCGAAACCGCCGCTCTGGCCGCCTCAACCGCACTCCTTTATGAACTTGGTGGGTAAATCTACCCTGCCATTAAGTTGGGCAGTGAAAGCGAGGGGGCGGCTGTAATGACGATTCGAAGCCGCACCTTCTCCTTCTGATAAACCTGGTTAGACCCAGTTTAAGCGCTTGGCCCTTAATGTTTCGAAAGGAGGAGTTGTGGTTGGTCTTATCCGTTGGATTGGAGTTATAATTGGGGCTAGGGGGATTTTTTGATATTTTGGTATGGCTTCTCCTGATCGGTTTGATGGTCGTATTAGGCCGCTTGCTTATAATTTGAAGTCATACCCGCCCATTCCGATATTGACCGTATCCGTCCCCTCCAATGAAGAAGGGAGTGATAATATGACATCGCAAAAAAACGAACGCGGAACAAAGCCGGACGGTTCTGTGCCGCCTGCTGACGCTTCCTTTCCCCCGCTATTCACCGATGGTTCAGTTGCCGAAAATGCCCCTTTGGCCTCGTCCGAACCTCAAACCGTTGCCTTCGATTGGCTGGCCGCCCTGCTCGACGCCGCGCTGGTCGTGGACAATCGCGCCGCGATTGTGGAAGTCAACGCGCCGGCCGAAGCGTTGTTCGGCTATACCCGCGCTGAGTTGGTCGGTCGGCCTGTGGAAATGCTCGTACCGGAACGCCTCCGCGCCAGGCATGCTAAACACATCGCTGATTTTTTTGCTGCCCCGCGTCCGCGATCGAGGCACGCGGGGTTGGAATTGTACGCCCGGCATAAAGACGGCAGCGAGTTCCTCGTCACTATCGCGCTTAGCCCTATCCCGGCTGCGCCGGCAACACTGGCGCTGGCCGTGGCCCGCGACATCACCGAGCATAAGCGAATAGAGGCGGCGCTGCAACGCCGTATAACCGATTTGTCCGTATTAAACAGGATGGCCACCATTGTCACCGAGGCGATGGACGAGGACGAGATTATCACCCGGGTTATGGACGAAGCGCTACAGTTAGTCGGCGTCGAGTTCGCCGCAATACGGCTGCTCGATCAAGCGGCCGGCGAACTGATCCTGGTCGCCCATCGGGGTCTGGGCGACGAATTTGTCCGGGCTTCTAGCCGGGTGAAGCTAGGTGAGGGGGTATCCGGGCGGGTAGCCCAGACGGGCGAGCCGATCATCGTGGGCAGCCTGGCGGAGTATCCGGGGAATCTGAAGCCGCTCCTGGCGCAGGAACGCATCCAGTCGATAGCTGGCGTACCGCTGATTGGACGCACCGGCCTGCTGGGGGTGATGAATCTGGGCGCGCCCAACCCAGACAGCTTCGACTCGGCCGGTATGCAACTGCTGCTTACCCTGGCGCGGCAGATGGCCATCGGCATAGAGCAGGCGCGGTTGTATGCAGAAACCCGCCGCAAAAATCGCCATCTTTCCGTACTGTACACAATGAATCTCGCGGCCTCCCAATCCCTGAATCTGGACGAGTTACTCAATGGCGCTTTGACAGCAACAATGAAAGCGCTGGATGCTCAAACAGGGGTCATCTATCTGTTGGATGCTGATAAAAAGTCGATGGCCCTGCATGCGCATTATGGCCATTCGCCTGAATTTATCAAGGTCTTTCAGCAGCTTAAGTCGGATGAGGGTATTTCCGGCCAGGCAATCGCCAAGAAAAAACCGGTTGTGCTTGACGCCTCTGACTACCCTACAGAACGTCTGAAACATTTTATTATAAAGGAAAAAATCAGGACAGCCGTGAGTGTTCCAATTTGGTCGGCGGGACAGGTAGTCGGTGCGTTCACTTTAGGCCTATCACAGGCGTACACCTTTCTGCTTCAGGAACTTGATTTGTTAACGACTATCGGTCAGCAACTGGGGAGTGCGGTGCAAAACGCGCGATTGTACGAGACGGTTCAACAAGAGCTGACCGAGCGCAAACAGGCGGAAGAAGCCCTACGGGAAAGCGAGCAAAAGTTCCGGGTGCTGACGGAACAATCGCTGCTGGCGATGGGGATCATTCAGGATGGTATGTTCAAGTATGCCAATCAGGCCCATCGTCACATGACCGGCTATTCTATCGATGAAATCATGAGTTGGCAACCGTATGAATTTGCCAAGATTATCCATCCGGATGATCGCGCGTTTGTGATGGAACAGAGCCAAAAAAAACAGGCTGGTGATCCGGACCAAGTGACACACTATCAATATAGAGGGATTACCAAGACCGGGGAGATAAAATGGTTGGAGATGTACTCCAAAACCGTCTCGTATCAGGGTAAAAATGCCAACTTTTTTACGTTTATTGACATCACTGAACGCAAGCGGGCGGAGGAGTCGCTACAGCGCCGTGTGACCGATTTGTCAGCCCTTAATAGTATGGCAACGATCATCACCGAGGCGATGGACGAGGACGAGATACTCCACCGGGTTATGGACGAAGCGCTACAGTTGGTCGGCGTCGAGGCCGCCACAATACAACTGCTCGATCAAGCGGCCGGCGAACTGGTCCTGGTCGCTCATCGGGGTCTGGGCGACGAATTTATACGGGCTACTAGCCGGATGAAGCTGGGTGAGGGGGTATCCGGACAGGTGGCCCAGATGGGCGAGCCGGTCATTGTGAGCAGTCTGGCGGAGTATCCGGGGGGGCTGAAGCCGCTCCTGGAGGAGGAGCACATCCAGTCGATAGCTGGCGTACCGCTGCTTGGGCGCACCGGCCTGCTGGGGGTGATGAATCTGGGCGCACCCAACCCAGACAGTTTCGACTCCGCCGGGATGCAACTGCTGCTTACCCTGGCGCGGCAGATGGCCACTGGTATAGAGCAGGCGCGGCTGTATGCTGAAACCCGCCGCCAAAACCGCCGCCTCTCCGTGCTTTATGCGATTACCCGCGCGACCTCTCAATCCCTGAATTTAGAAGAAACACTCCAAAACGCGATGCTGGCGACGGTTGAAGCGCTGGAGGTCGAGAAGGGAGGCATCTATCTTTTTGATGACGATGGCGAGTCGTTGGTACTGCATGCGCATTACGGCCATTCGGATGAAATTATCAGGCGCATCCAGCGTCTTAACCCCGGTGAGGGTATTTCCGGCCAGGCCATCGCTGAGAAACAACCGGTTGTACTCGATTCTGCTGAACACCCTACAGAACGCTTCGCCCAATTCATTCGGCAGCAGGTCAGGACTTTGGTTAGTGTTCCTCTATGGGCCTCGGGCCAGGTCGTCGGGGCGTTTACCCTGGGGACAATACGCGCCCACGCCTTTCCAGTCGAGGAACGTGATTTGCTGACGGCTATCGGTCAGCAACTGGGCAGTGCGGTGCAAAACGCGCAACTGTATGAGGCGGTTCAACAAGAGCTGACCGAGCGCAAACAAGTAGAAGAAGCCCTGCGGGAAAGTGAGCAAAAGTTCCGGGTGCTGTCAGAACAATCGTTACTGGCGATAGGATTTATCCAGGATGGGATGATTACCTATGCCAATCAGGCCTTTGCTGATATCAGCGGCTATTCTATCGATGAATTTATGAGCTGGACGCCGGCAGATCAAGCCAAGATTATACACCCGGATGATCGCGCCTTCGTGATGGAACAGGGCCGAAAAAAACAGGCTGGTGAGCCAGACCAAGCGACCAACTATCAATATAGGGTAATTGCCAAAAGTGGGGAGACAAAGTGGCTGGACTTGTACTCCAAAACCGTCTTGTACCAGGGTAGAAATGCCAGCTTTTTTATGATTATTGACATCACTGAGCGCAAGCAGGCGGAGGAAGCCCTGCACAAAGAAAGGTGGTTGTTACAAAAGGCGGAGCAGATTTCAAACCTAGGCGCCTGGGAGTGGGATATTATTACTGGTGACTTTATAGTTTCCGAAAACTGGCGACAAATTCATGGCGCTCAGAAATCAAGCCTTTCTGTAGAAAGTTTGTACAAGCTTGCCTACCCTGATGATATACCTGAAATCAACAAATTATCTGAAGAAGTATTCCGTCGAGAAAAGCCGGTTTTTGACCTTGAACACAGAATTGTGCGTCTGGATAATCAGGAGGTACGGTATGTTAGAGCTTTAGGCGAGCTGATTTTCGATGAGGCAAACCAACCGATTAAAATGTATGGCGCCACCCAAGACATCACCGAGCGCAAACGAGCCGAAAAAATGCTACAACGCTACAACCAGCGCCTCATGATTCTCCATGAAATTGACCGGAACATCATTATGGCCCGCTCCCCCGAGATCATTGCCGACATCGTCCTGGCACACATCCGCCGGTTGATCCCCTGCTGGCGGGCCAGTGTGCTTCTATACGAGCCTGATACGGATGAGATTGTTGTTTTGGCCAGCGCCGCCAACGGCGAGACAGCGATACAGCCTGGCGTTCGCTTTGCTGCCCCGGCGGAGCAGATGTCGCAGATGTCATTAACCGAGCGTTACTATCTGGTGGAAGATATACACACTCTGTCGGAACCGATTCCGCCGCTCGTGCGGTTGGCCATCGCCGAAGGCACCCGTGCCTACCTTAACGTTTTGCTGGCGGGAGAGCAGAGTCTGATTGGCGCCTTGACCCTGGGGAGCAAGACTCCGAAGGCTTTTACCGAGGAAGATATAGAAATTACCATCGAGATTGCCAATCAAATTGCCATCGCCATTCATCAGGCCCGGCTGAAGGAAGCGGTCGAGCGCTATTCCGCCGATCTGGAAAGGCGGGTGGCCCAACGCACCGCTCAGTTAGAGGCGGCCAACAAAGAGCTTGAATCCTTCTCCTATTCTGTTTCTCACGATCTACGCGCCCCCCTGCGCGCCATCAACGGCTTCGCCGCCATCATCGCGCGCCGCCATCGCCCCAA
Organism: Anaerolineales bacterium; assembly: GCA_020634855.1. Classification (GTDB taxonomy): domain Bacteria; phylum Chloroflexota; class Anaerolineae; order 4572-78; family J111; genus JAGRBY01. The sequence goes on along the minus strand of JACKAU010000005.1, from coordinate 172,412 downwards.
CTTGAACAAGGAAGGTCAGCATTATGTGGATAACATCGTCCTGGCCAGTGATCGGATGGGGTATCTGATTGACGATCTGCTGCAATATTCGCGGTTGGGGCGGGGCGGTGCGCGTCGCGAGCCGGTGCCTCTGGGTGAGGTGTTCGACCCGCTGGCGAGCGACCTGGCCGGGCAACTGGCGGAAATCGGGGGAACATTGAGCATCGCCGACGACCTGCCGACGGTCATAGGCGACAGAACCCTGTTGGGCCGCGTGTTCGCTAACTTGCTGGAGAATGCCGTCACCTATCGCCAAGCGGACGTCCCCCTGCAAGTGACGATCTCCTGCCAGGTAGACGGCCAAGACGTCAGCGTCTGCGTCGCTGACAATGGCATCGGTATTCCGGCGGAGTATTATAACAAAGTTTTCAACATCTTCCAGCGGTTGCACAGCGAAGATGAATACCCAGGTACCGGCATTGGTCTGGCCACCGTCAAAAAATCGGTTGAACTATTGGGGGGCCGGGCTTGGATCGAGTCGGTAGTGGGAGAAGGCAGTAAATTCTTTATTCAATTACCAAAGGAGTGACCGATGAACAAAATCGCTCATATCCTCCTTGTTGAGGATAACCGGATGGATGTAGAGTTGACGCTTGACGCTTTTCGTGAGGCGATGCTGGCCAACACCATACACGTCTCGTCTAACGGTCAGGACGCGCTCGATTACCTCTATGGGCGCGGCCAATACGCCGACCGCCAAACCTATCCCCTGCCCAGCCTGATTTTGCTCGATCTGAAATTGCCCGGTATCGACGGCTTTGAAGTGCTGCACCAGATCAAGGAAACGCCTATCCTTAAGCGTCTGCCGGTCATCATTCTCACTTCGTCTAAAGAGGAGGGCGACCGCGCCCTCTCCTACGATATCGGCGCGAACAGCTACCTGGTCAAGCCAATCTCGTTTGACGGTTTTCTCGGTGTTATTCGTCAGATCGAAGGATACTGGTTATCGCTGAATGTGGGCCCTCCGGGGGAGGATACATGAACGACCCCATTCACATTCTCTACGTTGACGATTACCCGTTTGATCGCGAACTGGTGCGCGACGCGTTGGAGAAAGAACAAGAAGGGTTTCGAGTCACTGAAGCGGCCTCGCGGGCAGATTTTGAGGCGCGGCTGGTCGAAGGCGGCTACGATCTCGTGTTGAGTGACTTCAACATCTTGGGCTTTGAAGGTTTGCAGGTGCTTGATGCCGTCCGCGCTAGAAATCTCAATGTGCCGGTGATCATTGTTACCGGCACCGGCTCGGAAGAAGTGGCGGTCGAGGCGATGAAACGCGGCGCGGCGGACTATGTCATCAAAACGGCCCGACACATCCGGCGGCTGCCGCACACCATCCATGCCGTTATGGAGAAGAAGCAGGGGGATGATGAACGCAAGCGCGCCCAGGAAGCGCTGCGCCGTAGCGAAGCCCAACTGTCTAATGCGACGATGATCGCCAGATTAGGGTATTGGGAGTACGATGTCGCTGAAAAGTTGTTTACGTTCAACGATCATTTTTTCGCTATTTTTCACACGTCGGTTGAGCAAGTCGGCGGTTATAAGCTGTCGCCGGCTCGCTACGCGGAACGTTTCTTGCATCCTGACGATATGCCGGTCGTCGTTACTGAGATCACAAAAGCCCTTGAAACGACCGATCCCGATTACAGCCGCCAACTTGAGCATCGCATTATTTATGCCGATGGCGGAGTCGGTTATAGCTCGGTCCGGCTCTTCATTATAAAAGACAATCAGGGCCGCACAATTAAAGTTTACGGCGCCAATCAAGATATCACCGAACGCAAGCGTTCGGAGGAAGCGCTGCGTGAAAGTGAAAGTAAATACAGAACCCTGGTTGAGAATATCCCCCAAAAAATATTCACCAAAGACAGAGCCTCGGTCTATGTGTCGTGTAACGAGAACTTTGCGCGAGATCTGGGCATCAAACCCGATCATTGCGCCGGAAGAACCGATTACGACTTTTTCCCCAACGAGTTAGCCGACAAATATCGCGCAGACGACCAGCGTATCATGGAGACGGGGCAAACGGAAGAGCTAGAGGAAAAATACGTCCAAGCCGGACAAGAAACTTGGGTGCAAACGATCAAGACTCCCATCCGGCAGGAAGATGGGCGGGTTATCGGCATATTGGGCATCTTTTGGGACATCACCAAGCGTATACAGGCCGAAGCCGAACGGGAAAGGCTACAGTTGCAATTAAACCAGGCCCAGAAAATGGAGTCCATCGGCCGCTTGGCCGGAGGCATTGCTCACGATTTTAACAACCTACTGGTGTCTATTATCGGCTATGCCGAATTGGGCATGCTGAACATAACACCTGACGATCAACTGTATGCCAATTTCAAACGGATCAAAGAAGGGGGCGAACGGGCCGCCGATCTAACCCGGCAAATATTGGCCTTCAGTCGGCAGCAGGTATTAGAAATCAAGCAGCTTGATCTTAATCAAGTCATTAACGAGTTTGTTCCCATGCTCCGCCGCTTAATTAGCGAAGATATTGCCCTACAAACACGCCTGGCCGATAACCTACCTCCTCTCAAGGCGGACAAAGGGCAGCTTGAGCAGGTCTTAATGAATCTGGTCGTCAATGCCCGCGACGCGATGCCCGATGGAGGAACACTCATCATTGACACGGCCTATGTGGCGCCGGATGAGGCTTCTGTGGACAAATATTTGAAGGGGGCGCGACCGGGACCGCAAGTGCTACTGACCGTGAGTGATACGGGGAATGGCATAGATATAGAGTTGCAGCCGCACATCTTTGAACCGTTTTTTACCACCAAAGCGAGGGGACAGGGTACCGGCTTAGGGCTGGCTACGGTTTTTGGTATTATCAAGCAGCATCAGGGTAACATTGAAGTGTACAGCGAACCGGGCCAAGGCACAACCTTTGAAATTTATCTACCTGTGGCGGACGCACCGATTTCAACCGAAAAAGTGGTTGCCCCGAACACCCGCATCGTGCCGGGTACGGAAACCGTACTGGTGGTTGAAGATGAAGCCGGAGTACGCCAACTGGTCGGCGATGCGCTAAGGTTGCACGGTTACTATGTGTTGATAGCCGAAGACCCGCTTGGAGGGTTGAACTTAGCGGCGACGTATGAGGGGCCGATTGACTTGCTGTTGACCGATGTGATTATGCCCCACATGAATGGACGGGCATTGTATCGGCAATTGGCAATGGTGCGTCCTGGCCTGAAGGTGTTATACATGTCCGGCTACACTGATGACGTGATTGCGTTTCAAGGCGTGTTGGACCCAGGGGTTGCTTTTTTGCAGAAACCGTTTGCCATTCGCGATCTTTTGCAAAAAGTAAGGGGGGTATTGGGGTAAGCACAAAGGCCAAAGTTATTTGTGATTTGCAACCTGATACGTTGCAGGTTACAATGTTGGTGTGATCAAAGACTTCAAGCACAAAGGTCTGGAAAATTTCTTCTTAACCGGTTCCAAAGCAGGTATTCGAGCTAATCATGCTAGAAAGCTGCAACTCATCTTGGCTAGACTGCACGCTTCAACAAGCCCTCGTGATATGAATTTACCCGGCCTCACATTTGCACGAGCTAAAAGGGGATAGGCAAGGCACTTGGTCCGTTCGGGTAAGTGGAAATTGGCGAGTGACATTCAAATTTGAGGACATAGACGCCATAACAGTTAATTATGAAGATTACTATTGAGGTGAATGAGTGATGCAAATGTATAATCCTCCCCACCCTGGAGAAATCATCAAAGAGCTATGTTTAGACCCCTTGGGCTTGACGGTGACCAGAGCAGCGGAAGCGTTGGGCGTAAGTCGTAAAACACTGTCGGCCATTGTGAATGGGCGGGCGGGAATAAGCCCGGAAATGGCCATTCGGCTATCAATGGCTTTTGATACTTCCGCTGAAAGTTGGCTCAACCAGCAAATGCAGTATGATTTATGGCAGGCTAGACAAAGTCAACAAGATTTCAAAGTAGAACGCTTATTGGCCGCCTAACGATTTGGCCAGTGGGCTACCCCATTCATCACGTAATTAGGATAACTACTCAAGGCGGCCAAGTTAGACTAAGGCTGCCCCTCCACACTAGTTAAACTTCCGGCGATTCATCAGACAGATTGGCCGAGAGACAAAACTAACGGGCTTGCGATCAAAAGGAAAAACTAGTGAAATACATCACCCTTTTCATTCCACTTATCCTCCTCCTGCCTGCTTGTAGTCGCTCGGTCCAGCCCGCGCCGCCAGCCCCAACCGCGCTCTCCGCAACCCTCTCGCCGAAACCAACCATCGTTTCCCCGCTCCCCTCACCGACCGCGCCGATGTTTGAGTCACCGATCAGCCCCGACGAGGCTGAAACGCCAACCGACCAACCCCAGAGCGATGAACCGGTCATCGAGTTTAAACGCAGCGGCGGTTTCGCCGGTCGAGCGGATACGTTTCTGATCTATGCCGACGGACGGGTTGAAAGTAACGGTCAGGCGGGGGGACAGATCGACGCGGAGCAGGTCGAAGCGGTCTTGAGCCAGGCTGATGCGGCCGGCTTTTTCGAGCTAGACGAGTCGTACCTCGCCAAAGACACCTGCTGCGACCGATTTACGTACCAGTTGACGCTGCGCCACGAAGACAAAAAAAACAGCGTTGTCACCATTGACGACGCTGATAATCCACCGGCTGCGCTTCAATCCATGCTGGAAGCTGTGGATGCGTTGGTTTCTAACGCAGCACAATAACGCTATGGATAAGTCACGGCCAGTTGATATGAGTCGGTGGTGCTCGAAGCAGTCGTGGTCGGCGAGATATAGATGTAATATTTACCCGCCGGAGCCGTGCCGCTAATACTGTCGTCAGTCGTTCCGCTATTATACGACACGCCGACAAGCTGACCGGCATTGTTGTACAGCTCCAAATCGTAATTCGTGCCGCTCGGTAAGCTGCTCAACGAAATATCGATAAAGCCGCCGGAGGTCGTGAAGTGGTAGATATCGACATCGCCATTTGTTTGAAGGTAAGCCCAATAGGTGACGCCGGATGAAAGCGGGCCGTAGGCCTGGCTGACATCATCGTTGGGTTCGTAAATGAAGGCATCGGTGGCGCCACCGGTACCGTTGATGAGTACCGGCAGATAGACTTTCGTGCTTGCTGTAAGGGCCGCGCTGCCCAGCCCGACTGCTGCCCAGGCATTTTGAACCTGGTTACAATCCGCGAAGGTGATCCCAAAAGAACCGATTAAATCCTGGCAGGCTTGGATGGTAGAATTTTTGATATCGTTGAAACCGGACAGCGGCGAGAGATAGTTGGTCAGCGCCCGGTAAAATATCTGTTCCATTTTCGACAAGCCAATTGCTGTGGCCGTTATCTTGCCAGATGTTCCACCGGTAACCATCAAATATGCGGCTTTATTAGGAATACCGCTGTTGGTATGAACCCCGCCATTGTCGTCAACCCACCCCAATTCATTGTAATTACTCATGTGAGCGGGTTGGCCGTAAAGCGTTGGATCAGACATGTCGCGGAAGACCACATTCAAGTCCTCCCCCAATTCCCAGTCGTTAAAATCGCCGGTGGAGCGCTGTTGGGCAAAAACGCCGAAGATGTCGGACATCGACTCGTTGAGCGCCCCCTGCTCAAATTGGTAAATTAGCCCGGCAGTATATTCGGTTACGGCGTGCGTAAATTCATGGACCACCACATCTTCGGCCTTGGCAAAATGATTATAGCTGCCGCCGCCGGAGCCAAATACCATTTGGGCGCCGTTCCAAAACGCATTGAAGGCTGAACTATTACATGTGCCGGCCGTACCAAACTTAACGCTGGTAATGATAGGCGCCCCGCTGCCGTCATAGCTGTCTCGGCCAAACTGCGACAAATAGTAATCGTAAGCGGCCCCGGAATAGTCAAAGGCGTCTTTGGCCGGACCGGCCGGCAGAGTACCCCCGGTTGCTTCGATAGCCACCAGAGAACCCGGCAAGCTAGAGGTCGAGCACGCCCCATTAGCATCATAAATTTGTCGGTTTCTAACATGGGGCAAATTATTAAAGTTGTAGGTTATACCGCCGGTATGCGTGTCTATAAAATAGAGCCAGCGGCCGAGCGGTTCATTGGTGGCAAGTTGAACCAGCCAGGTTAGCGCCGCCGGTTCGGTATGGTAGGTCATGACCACCAGCTCGACGTTGGCGAGTAGGGTGGCCTGCGTTGCGCCCAAGTGCGTGCGGGCTATCGTTTCGGCCTGGACCGCGGTCAGGTCCGGCGTCGGGTTGAGGTCGATGCCCGGTTGATAATGGCCGTTGATGGCCGTCAATTGCCCATCTTGGCTATGAACCAGTAGTTGAGCGCCCCAGACCGGGATACCTTTGTACATCTGTTGAAAGCGGAGATGGCTACCATCGGCGTCCGTGGCGTTGATCAAGGCCAGTTCTGCGGTCGGATTTTTCATCTGAAATAGATTGCCGTAGCGATTGAAGAAATCATGGGCTTGGTCTACACGGTTGGTTTGGCCCTGGATTGATAAATCGGCGGGGAATTTTCCCGTAATAAAGGTCGGGACCCCGGTTTCGGCATCCCAGTCGATCTCCGGCTCGGCCCCGGCGTCATCGACGAAGTTGCGAACCGCTGCCGATTTATCGGGGGGCGGATCGGCAGCATAGGCCACAGAAAAAAGAACAAAAAGAAGAAGGCTGGCCAAAGAAAGAGGTAGCGTAAGGCGTTGGCGTATGGGATACAACATTTTTAGATTCATCTCCGGGATGGTACGTAATTTAATAATGTAACTGTGGAATTCTGAGCAGCGATGAAAAACAGTTATAAAGATGGCTTTCACATCGTTTCTACTAAACGGCTTACAGTAAGTATCGACTACCTTACCGTCAAGCTACATACATAACACAGAGCCAATAGTCCTACACCCCACTTTCTCTATCACCGCTTTATAAGTACAATGCGGTCACTTTCAAGTAAGGAGACCAATATGCCCTATACGCCTATTCTAGCGACTCTTGGCTATGTTATATCTCCCGACGGGACAGAAACGTTGTTGATCCACCGCAACACGCGGGCTGATGATCATCACTTAGGCAAATACAACGGTTTGGGTGGAAAATTGGAGCCGGACGAAGATATTGTGGCCGGCATGAAGCGCGAAATCCGCGAGGAAGCGGGCCTCGAGTGCGAGGCGGTTGAATTGAGCGGCACCATTAGCTGGCCCGGCTTCGGCAAGCATGGCGAAGATTGGTTTGGCTTTATTTTCAAGATCACCCGTTACAGTGGTGTGCCTTATGCCGAAAATCCGGAGGGGACGCTGGCGTGGGTGCCGATTGATCAAGTTTTGGATTTACCGTTGTGGGAAGGAGATCGCTACTTCTTGCCGTTGGTCTTTAGCGACGACTCGCGCCAGTTTCATGGGGTGATGCCGTATGAAAACGGCCGGCCGGTGGGGTGGTCGGTGAGTGTGATTGAGTAAACTACTGACAAAAACAGTCTCCTCAAGAAATCGGCAGCGTCTCATTAAAATAATTGGCCTGCATCCGAATTTGACCAAATCGAGCCGGCTCGTTCCAGTAAAACGTGCGTTCCACTGCCTTTTGCCAGTTTTTGTATAGGCGAGCTCGCGTTTCACGGCTCATGCCGGGCTTCCAAACCTTGTCGATGGACCACTGCTGCTGTATTTCGGCCAGGTCGCGCCAAAAGCCGATGGCTAAGCCGGCGGCGTAGGCCGCGCCCAAGGCGGTGGTTTCATTTTCTTTGGGGCGGACAACGGGGATGCCTAACAGGTCAGCCTGAAATTGCATGAGGAGATTGTTGGTCGTCATCTCGCCGTCAACTTTTAGGGTTAGCGCTTCCGCGCCCAAATCGGCTTCCATAGCGCCCAAAATACTGTGAGTTTGGTAGGCAATGGCTTCCAGAGCGGCTCGGGCCAGATGGCCGCGATTGGTCGAATGGGTCAGGCCCACAATCGCGCCTCGGGCGTCGCTGCGCCAATAGGGGGCAAACAAGCCTTTAAAAGCCGGTACAAAATAGATGCCGCCGTTGTCTGCAACCGAATGAGCCAGGGCTTCAACATCAGAAAAATCTTCGATTATTCCCAGATTTTCTTGTAGCCATTCGACCACCATCCCCGTAAAGGCAATCGCCCCTTCCAGTGCGTAGACCGGCGGGTGGTGGCCGAACTTGTAACACACCGTGGTCAACAAGCCGTGGTGCGAATGGATAATCTTGTGGCCGGTGTTCATGATTACAAATGATGCGCCGTCATAACTATTTTTAACTTCGCCGGGATGGAGACAGACATGCCCCACCGCTGCCGCTTGCTGCGAGCCTAAAATCCCACAAATCGGCACGCTGCCGCCCACCGGGCCATCGGGTTGGGTGTGACCGTAGACGTCGGGGTCGCTGGACGGGCGGATCTGAGGCAGCATCGCTCTGGGGATGCCCATGATCTCACACATGGTGTCATCCCAACTGGTGGTGGCTAAATTCATTAGCATCGTCCGGGAGGCGTTGGTGACATCGGTGACATGGACGCCGCCGTTGACCCCGCCGGTGAGATTCCAGACCAGCCAGGAGTCCATGGTACCAAAGATCGCTTCGCCGCGTTCGGCGTCGGTTCGTAAGCCCGCAACGTGGTCTAGCAGCCATTTCAGCTTGGGAGCGGAGAAGTAGGTGGTAATGGGCAAGCCGACCTTTGAACGGAAGCGGTCTTGCCCACCCTCTTTAGCTAGCTGGTAGCAGATGTCCACTGTACGCGAGTCGCGCCAGACAATGGCATTGTAGTAAGGCTTCCCGGTGCGTCGATTCCAAACCATAGTGGTTTCGCGCTGGTTGGCAATGCCAATGGCCGCCACATCGCCGGCCGTAATACCGGCTTTATCCATTGCACTGGTAATGGCCACCTGGGTGTTAGCCCAGATCTCTAAAGGATAATGCTCCAGCCAGCCCACTTCAGGATACACTTGGCGGTGCTTCAAAACGTACTGGCTGACAATATGGCCGAGACGATTAAAGACGACGCATTTGGTATGGCGGGTGCTTTGATCTAAAGCGACGATAAAGTTAGACATCTCTGTAGGCTCTGTCTTTCGTGGGATATTAATATAATATCGCAACTTTTCGTTTTAGACCAAAACCACGCCTGATCACTTCGATAATGCTGCCGCTTTAGTCTCTGTCTCTGTATAGTGCAACTCTTCAGACCTGACGAGTTCTACATTTATTTCAACAGGTTGGTCAAAAAATCCTTCCAGGTTTTTTATCAAATCGGAAAAATCAGGCGGTTCTTCAGGGCCGGTGATGAGCAATTCGACGTTACTGCCGTTGACCTGCAGCCCTCTCAGGTTAAACTCCGTGCCGCCAATCCAATTTTGGGTAACGTTTTTAACTTGGAGTTGGGCCAGCGAGTCTTGGGCAACTTTATAGCCGGTAGCCGCCAGCGGGATAGCGACCAGCAAGGTCCCAATGGCGATGGCCATAAAGGCGTTACGTCTGGCCGGTCCCTGGATCTCAACGGTGGCGGCCCGACTTAATCCCAGAAATGCCAGGACGCCGCCTCCGGCCAGTAGAATTGAAAGATAGTTGGTTAGGAACAACAGCAGCGCCCCCATGGCCGCATCCCACTCACCCGCCGATAGGGAAATACCCACCACACACAGCGGCGGGACCAACGATATCGAAATGGCCACACCCGGCAGCGAGTCGGCAATATCATCCCGGCTCATCGCAAAGGCGCCGGCCGCTCCGGAAGCCAAAGCCGCCAACAGATCGATTAACCGGGGCGCGATGCGGGCGGTTATCTGCGAATTGCTCTCGAAATCAAAAAAAGTACCAACGGAAAACTGGACTGTGCCGATGAGCCAGCCCACAAAGATAACCCCGGCCACTCCCGACGCTACAATGATACTGGCCCGGATGGCCCGCCTCATTTGCCCCATTACCAGAGCCGCGGCCGTGGCCATAATCGGCGTCATCAAGGGCGCGATGATCATGGCCCCGATCACTGTCGCCGTCGAGTCGCCAATGATGCCGTAAGAGGCAATGATCGTCGCTAGGAGCAGCAAGACCGTAAATCGCTCCAGGTACTGCCGCCGAGCCGCCCCTTCAAAAAAAAGCCTACCTTCGAAACCCGGCACGTCGGCCGGCCTGAACACATTTTCACGGATTATGTCTGAAAAAATGCTCACAATGGTACCCTCAATTATTATTTATTGGTTTGTTTGATGGTTAGTTGTTGTTGGCTGTTTCTTTTATTGATGTAGTACTAATTTTTGAGCGAAACCTATCCGATTCGCTCATCCTGAGACTGGCTGTATCGGCATAACTGCCCTAATCTACCTCACGCGCAGCCCCACCTCTTCACCGGCTGTGTTAATCCCACGGACGACCGTCATCATCTTCCGCCTGACTCACATAATCCATTCAGACACTCACCTAATCCTTTTTCAGACTCACATATTCCTTTTCCGGACTCACCTATTCGTTGAGTTGTCTTACAAAGCCGTTGGAATGACTCACATCTCCGTTGGGTTGTCTTATACTACCGTTTGAACTCTTATAAAGCCATTGCGTTGTCTTACAAAGCCGTTGGAACGACTCACATCTCCGTTGGGTTGTCTTACACTACCGTTTGAACTCTTATAAAGCCGTTGGGTTGTCTTACAAAGCCGTTGGAACGACTCACATCTCCGTTGGATTGTTTTATAAAGTCATTCAGTTGTCTTATATATCCGTTGGAATGACTCACCTATTCCGACGTTTGGCTCACCTATTCCGCCTCACCCTCGACAAAATCAACTCACCGGTTGGCCCAATCCGGCCCGCGCCTCACAAAATAGATTTCGACGGAGATTATTCGGCAAAAATCTCTTTCAACTTATCCTCTTCGGCTTTAGACAGATTCGAAGCAATCAGTTCGAAGTCAAGCTGCTTGAGCGGTTCTTTGACCTTATCGATGACGGCATTGCTGGTCATCAAAAACAGCGCCGACGTCCCCTCGGTGACCTGCTCACGCACCGATTTGATAAAATCGTCGTCAATGCCGACGTCACTCATCGCGCCGGTTAGCGCCCCCACGGCCGCGCCAAGCGCCGCGCCAAAGAACGGGACGAAGAAGATCAGGCCAAATAACATACCCCAAAAGGCGCCGCCTAGCGCGCCTATCCCGGCTAGATTGTGAAGCTCTTTAGTCTTGGGTTTCTTTTTGCCCGTTGGCCAGGTGACGATAGCGGCATCATGGAGATTGATGAGCTGCTGCTTGGCCAAGCCTTGGATAATGCTCAACGCATTGTCGGCCCCACCCTCTGAATTGAATTTAAGTACAGTTAAAGTTGTCAAGATCTTAATCCTTTCATTAACTATTATTTTTACTACTACGATCAGTCACCCCAGACCGAAACGGCTTGAGCCGGTTCGAACCTGGGATGACGCTGTTGCCTACTCACTCTTGTGCTGCTGAAGAAACTGCTGCCCCACCTTCTGACCCCCCAAGAAGATGACTGACGCCGTCCACGCACTTAGAACCAGACCGGTCAAGGCCTCTATGGCGGATACAAATCGTAGTTGGCCGACCGGTGTAATATCACCAAACCCCACCGTGGTGTAGGTGACGGCAGAGTAATAAAAGTAATCAGAGGCAGTGGGCGGCGTCGGTCCATTGTCGAGATAGCCATAGTTGCCGCTGGCCGATAACCAGGCTATCCCGACCGCAAATGCCGAAATCTCGATCAGATGAGCCACCAGCGCAATGATAATCGCGAAAGCCACATGGGTAGCTGAAAAGTTAGTTATTCGGCGCGCGTAGAACAGCATGGCTCTAAACATCGTAAGATGAATTGCGGTCGCCACTATCACCAAAATGAAAGCGGTCAGGGTTGGTACATACAACTCCATTTTGACGAGTCTCACCTACATCCGGCTGAAGGTCATCATCAATGTGCCGCCGGTGTCAAAAATACTAAGTTCCGCGCCATTACGATTGATTTCATAGCTGCCGGCAGTCGGCAGATCGGCCAGAAACTGGGCCTCCTGCTCCATAATCCCCTCCGGTTCAGCACAAAATACATTTGTCCCAACGGGCGCGGTAATAGCCAGATTTTGGCCGGTCACCAGGTACTGCGCCGAGTAGCTGTTGCAACCGGACGAACCATTGACCGTGCCATCCGCGCCAAAGGAGATGGTGACCGATGTTCCGGGCACGCCGTCTTGCAAAATCCACGCTGTGCCGGCTAACGGGTTATTGGGCGGAGCCTCACTCACGTTGACGGTATCTTCCTGAAAAATGGCTTGGCCGGCGCTGTTAGCGGCATCGATCCGGAAGATAACCGTGCCCGCGGCTGTTAGATTACAATCCTGCACCGATCCCTCGATGGGGGCGTTATCCAGCGTCACATTGCCGTCGCGACTAATTTGCACTCGCGACGTCCCGCCGCCGGTTCGCCATGAGATGTTGACGCAGCCGCCTACCTCGACTTGGTTGGGCGATACGTCAAAGGCATAGATAACCGGCGCATCCGGTTCGGGGGTGGGTGCGGGGGTAGCGGTGGCCGCGCCCACCACTCTGATGGTGCGCTGTTGGCGGCTGGCGCCGCCTGGGCCATTGGCCTCTATCCCATACTCAATCGTGCCCTGACCGGGCGGGCAATCTTGCTGGCTGCCCTGAGCCGGCGCACCGTCCCACAACGATGAATTGTTGCTGGTAAGTCTAACGGTATTAATGTCACCGGTAACGTTCCAGCGGATAGTGACACACTGGCCGACCGTAATCTGTGGCTCCGGATCAACGGTAAAGCGCTGGATCAACGGTGCGCCCACCACCGGTTCGACAAAGATGGTAATTTGCCGGATTTCAACTGAGCCGTCCTGTTTGACCACCCGCAGTTCATAAGTCGTGTTGACCGTGGGGCACTCCCGGCGGCTGCCCACGCCGGCCTCCGGATAATCCTGCCAGTTTTGGCCTTGAGCATAAAAATAAACTTCCCGCACATTTTCGGTTTGCCAGGAAAAGACCACACATTCGCCCTGTCTGATATTGGTCCGGTCAACGGTAAAGTTGATACCGGGCGACGGGGTTTGAGTTGGGGCGGGGGTTGCCGTGGGCGCGCCCGGCACTCTGATCCCAACCGGTAGCCGTGCGCCAAAAGCGACGTCTTGGCTGTTGAGCATTTGCCAGAACCCTTGATACAGTCCCGGCTGCAGCGGCGCGATCAGGTTGACTTGGATCTCATATACCTCGCCCGGCGCTACGTCGCGAGTGACCGCTACCGGTTCGCCGCCCATGCGGGCCGCCGGGGTATTGCCCTGAGCAAACACCAGTTGATAGTCGGTGGTCCAGGTGCAGGTGCCGTTGTTGCGAACTCGCCAGCCTTTGGTAAACGGCTGGCCCGGCTGCATGTCCGGCGGCGCGCTCATCCCCTGATCGTCAAAATTCAGATGTTCAACAAAGCCCAATCCGTCGAGGCAGGGCACTGGGGTGGGCGTGGGAACCGACCCGCCCGCGTCAGCCGTGGCGGTGGGGGTGGGGGAAATCTCGCCCGGTTCCAGATCGAGATATTGCTGGGCCAACGCGGCTACTCTGCCTTCACTTTGCAGTTCGCCCAACACGCGGTCGATTTCGGCCTTCAGTGAAACAGCCCCTTTAGGCAGCGCGATGGCCAGAGACTGGGTGTTAAGCCCTCGTCCGGCGATGACCAGACCACCTGCCTGGACCGCCACTTCGGCCGGCGGTAAATCCAGGATGACTACATCGAGCCGGCCGGCTTGTAAGTCGGCCACAGCGGCGTTGGCCTCCTGGTAGATCAATAAATTGCTAACGGGAATAATGCCGGTATCGAGTAGATGAGTTTGCGCCCATTGCTCTTGAACCGAGCCGGCCTGTACGCCAACCCGGCGGCCGGCCAGGTCTTGGGCCTGGCTAATTGACAAACCGGCTTGGTCTGTGGTTAGAAAGGCATCTTCGGTGACCAGGTAAATATTAGAGAAACCGAGCAAAGCCGCCCGGTCCGGTGTGACCGATATGGCGGCAATCGCCACATCGATTTGGTCGAGTAGCAGGGCGTTCCCCAAGCCGTCGAAGGCGAAGTTTTGGAATTCCGGCTGCACCCCTAATCGCTGAGCGATCTCATTCATTAACGCGATGTCAAAACCCTCGAGCTGAAAATCATCCGTAAACGACGTAAAGGGCGGATAATCGGCCGACGTTCCCACGACGATTTTCCCCGCGCTTTGAATTTGTTCCCAAGAATTATCGGCTTCTACCGGCGGAGGCGTGGGCGCCGGGCTGCTGAAAAACAAGAAAAAGCCAATAACGCCGGCCAAAACCAGCGCTACCACGGCCAGCAGCCCAACAATGATCAATAAGTTGCGGTTGCTACTCATAGTACGAAATATTCCTTTTCCTTCCTTAATTAAGATATCTAACGTGCCGTCTGTATATTCAAACTGGGGCGTAGGGAGTAAGAAGTAAGGATTAGGGGATCAAAACTAATGACTGCCTACTCCTTACTTCTTACCTCTCACGGGCGTAGGTTTAAAACAGTCTCTTTTCGATACTTTCTGGGCAGGGTAACACCATAGGTTTTTTATAGGATTTTGAAGATAGATTAACACGGCTTGGGTTGCTCTGGTAGCCCCAAAAAGTAGTAAAACTGTGGTAGTTTGGCATAAAATAGGGCAGCTTGCAAATGTGAATACGACGTTTGTACTACTTTTAGGGTCTGTTTAATTTGAATGAAGGGTGTTAGTCTTAGCTAAATGCTAACTATTTTTAATATCTTTGGTCTTTAGGTAGAATCTGCTTCTGACTTTCTTTTTTCTTTCTTTTTAAATAAAGAGGGGACGGAATTCACGACCCAGCAACGAGAATAAAAAACGCCGTATGTTTTTTGTTCTTTCATTATCAATTTTTTCATGGCACTTTAAAGGAGTTAGTATGAAACTAATCTATCCAATTGGTATTTTGATTTTGTTGTCATTGGCCATCGGAGCCATAGGGCTAGCCCCACAGCAAGCAGCCGCCCAGTCTGCGTCCGTTACCATCAATGGGCTGGCCCCGGTTCAGCAAAATCCGGTCTGCGGTCAATCCTTCGATGTGCAGGTGAATGTTACCAATCGGGGCAATGCGGCCTCTGCGCCCGGGGTGGTGACTCTGCAAACGATCCATCGTGGAACGGGGAATGTCTTGTTCACCGGCCAGGCCAACTACCCATCGATCCCACCCGGCGGTAACTATGTCGTCCCTATGCGCGTCAAAGTCAACCGGTATTACTCGCGTGGACACCAATTGGTCGCCTCGACTAACGGCCAAACCTTCAGAACCGACTTCGACATGCGCCAGGGCAATTGCAGCCGGAGTAGTACGTCAGGCGGCGGTAATAATAATAGCGATGCCTACACTATTGTAAACCGCAACAGCGGCAAATGCCTCGATGTTCGAGGCAACAATACCAACAACGGCGCGGTCATCCAGCAGTTTAGCTGCAACGGAGGCCAAAACCAGCAGTGGTTCTTGCGGTCGGCGGGCAACGGTTTCTACAATATTGTTTCTCGCAGCAGCAACCGCTGCCTCGATATCCCAGGGGCCAGTCGCGATGATCGAGTGCCGGTGCAACTCCACTCCTGTCACAATGGTGATAATCAGGCCTTCCAACTTCGACATGTCGGTACCAGCTTTTTTAATCTGGTGGTTAGAAACAGTGGCAAATGTTTGGATGTACGCGGAGCCTCCACCAGCAACCAAGCCATCGTGCAACAGTTTAGCTGCAACGGTGGTCAAAATCAGCAGTGGCAACTGCGGTAGCCGCGAGAATAGAGAGGTTAATCATGACACGATCCATAAAACGAGCAGTTATCTTGGTAATACTCCTGTTTAGTGCGTATAGCTTAGTGACGTTGGCTGCCCCTCTGCCGCAAAATGAAACCCGCCTATTTCCCTACAGCGCCGATGGCCAAAGCTATGGCTTTGTTGACACAACGGGCGAATGGGCCATTGAGCCGGAATTTGAATTTGCCGGCGATTTTGTCGATGGCCTGGCCGTGGTGGCCCAGGACGGAAAATATGGTTATATCGACTCGACCGGCGCGGTGGTCATCGAGCCGGAGTACGACTTTGCCGAAGATTTTTCTAACGGTTTGGCGGTAGTCGTGGTCGATGGCGCGTTTGGTTATGTTGATGATACCGGTCAACTGGCGATTGACACCCAATTTGACGATGCCTATCCCTTTGCCGAGAACGGTTTAGCCGCCGCCAAAGAAGGGACGATGTATGGCTACATCGATACAACCGGCCAATTCACCATCGAGCCGCAGTTTCAAGCGGCCTATAAATTCTCCGAGGATCTGGCCGCCGTAGTTATCGATAACCAAACCGGCTTTATCGATGACAGCGGCCAAACGGTGATCGATCCCCAATTTGATTATGCCGGCGACTTTGCGGAAGGTCTGGCGGTGGTCGTGGTCGATGACCAAGCCGGCTATATTGATAACACGGGCGACTTCGTCATCGAACCGCAGTTTGACTATGCCCTTGACTTCTCCGGTGGCTTAGCCGCCGTCAGCGTCAACGATCAGTTTGGCTATATCAACCCCGACGGCGACTTTACCATCGAACCACAGTATGCATTTGCCCAGAGTTTTTCGGAAGGGCTGGCCGCGGTCAGCGTCGATGATTATTTAGGTTACATCGATGATACCGGCCAGATGGTCATCGAGCCTCAGTACGATCAGGCCGGGTCGTTTCAAGATGGCCTAGCTCGGGTTGAAAAAGCGTTCGAATGGGGCGTGATCGATCCTAACGGCGAGGCTCAATTTACCCTGCCGGTTACGGCCGTTGAACCCACCGAAACCGTTGTCAATTCTTTCTTGCCTGGAATTCCTGATGAGGTGCGGGAAGGCGTTTGTCCGCAGTTATCGGCCGCGGTTCCGGACTCGTCGGCCCGGCGCTGCTTGATCGCCGGTAATGAAGTCGGCGAAGTCAGCATGTTCGACCCGTGCCTGGTGGCCAGTAATGGGCAAACCCTGGTCTGCGGCGTCGATCCGATTGGGGGCGCTTCCGGCTTCCAAGTCAGCCTCCTTGAGCCGCTGCCGGAAACCGATACCCCCTCCGATGACGAAGCGAACCAAAGTGGAGCCTGGCTAGTACAGTTGGCCGATGGCGCCACGTGCCAGTACATCTTCGGCGCAACCTTTGCCGTCAATGACCAACGGGTTAACTACGTCTGTTCAGATAATTCGATTTTGCTGGGTGATTTGCAATCCGGTACGGTCTGGCAAGCTGAACAGGTTGATCGCGCCGATATTGAAGGCGAATTTGACGCCGGCTACACCGCCGACCAGGTCAACGACGCCGCCATCAGCGCCATTTGGCAGCCGGTCGATCCGGCCGACCTGATTAATGAGATAGGACTCGCCGCAGACGCGGTCAGCACTTCCATCGAGGGATTGGCCGAAATGGTTACCCCTCAGCTCATCCCGGCTGTTCCGTTCAGCGCGGACAACTCCGGCGTCTTAAACGGCGAGCCGGCCCATCTGCGTTTCACCTTTGACAATGTCGATTTACCGGAATGGGGCGGCGTTTACCCGGATCAAGCTCAACTGCTGATCTATCCGGTTGAAGCCTACGAAACCATGGCCGCAGACGCCGGCGTCGATACGGTGAGTGAGCGCCTGGACGCCCTCCGAACCCTGCTGGAAGATCGGCCTGAAACGGTCGAGGGTGAAATTCCCGTGCTGGCCGATTTTGGCAGCGCTGTCCAAGATCTCGTCGCCCAGGTTCAGTATCTCGATTTCAACGGCGGGTCGGGCATTCGCTTTATCACCCACTACGGCACCGATGAGTCGCCCATCACCGACTACGACACTTTCTATACCTTCCAGGGTCTAACTGACGACGGGAAATACTACATCGCCTTCTACAACCCGGCCTCAACCGCGTTACTGCCCGGCGACCAGGCCGCGATAGACGCGCTGCTTGAAGATCCGGCCGCATTCAAGGAGAATTACCAGACCTATCTCCAAGAAACAACCGATACCCTCGATCAAGCTCGGTCCACCGATTTCACCCCCAGTTTAAGCCAACTCGACACGATGCTCGAATCGCTACAAATCGGCCCAGCCGAAAACTAGATCAAAACAGTTGTTCGTTCAATGATTTAACAGTGGAGCAACGTAGGGCAAACTTAAGTTCGTCCTACGCCTAGACAAAAAAACCGGACCTGACTAAAACCAGGTCCGGTTTTTTGATCCCTCAGTCGGGCGGCTATCTGTCGCCTAATTTCTCGGCCAACTCCTCCTTAAACGGCCAACTGCCCGGCTGATAGGTGCAAAACGGCTCTTCGGCCAGTGGGTCGCCGGTCATAGCGTAAGCCCGCGAGCGCGAGCCGCCGCAGACGCCCACAAATTCACACAGCCCGCAACGACCTTCGAACTGCTCCGGACTGCGTAAGCTATTGAACAGCGGCGCTTCCCGATAGATATCGACCAGCGATTTCTCTTTAATGTTGCCAACTTTGATCGGCATAAAGCCGCTGGGGTACACATCGCCGCGCCGAGAGATGAAGACAAAGCCGTTACCGGCGTTGATATGCAGCGGGGTGCGTCGAATTTTTTCTCGGGGAATTAACCCTTTCTCCATGACCACCTGCTCCAATCCTTGCCGCAACTCGTAGTAGATCGGATGCAGATCAAAGGCGGCGTCTACCGGGATGCCTTTTTCATCTAAGATCGTTCGCTGCAATACCACTCGTTTATAGTGGTGTCCTTCGGTAGTTTTGGCGCTGATGTATTTGGAGCAGTCGTACAGAAAGTGCATAACCGCTTCATACTCAGCCGGGGCAACTTCATCCTCTTGCCGGCCCCGGCCGGTTGGCACCAGGAAAAAGAGGCTCCAGGTCATGGCCCCGTAGTCGGTGACCAGGCGGAAGATATTCGGTAGGTCGGTCAGGTTGTAGCGAGTGACGGTGGTGTTAAGCTGCAATTTGAGGCCAATCTGGCGGGCCATCTGCCAGCCGCGCGTGGTCAGCTCAAATGAACCGGGCACGCGGCGAAAATCATCGTGGCGCTCCGGCGTAGAGCCGTCGAGACTGAGCGACATCGCTTTAGCGCCGCACGCTTTGACCTTTCTTAAATTCTCCTCGTTCAACAACGGAGTGCCGGAAGGCGACACCGCCATCATCAGGCCCAGTTCGCTGCCGTAGGTCAGTAGATCGAACAGATCGACCCGTTTGAACGGGTCGCCGCCGGTGAAAATAAAAATGGGCCGAGGCGTGCCAAAACTTTCAACCTGCTCCAACAGCAATTTGGCTTCGGCCGTATTAAGCCCCAGCGGGTCGTGTTCCGGGATGGCCTGCGCCCGGCAGTGGCGGCACGACAGATCGCAGGCGTTGGTCGTTTCCCAGATAATCATAAAGGGGCGTTCTTTTAAATCATACGCCGGTTGGCGAATTAGGTGACTCATTCAGTCCCTCCGAGTAAAGAGTGTAGCTTAACTATAGCAGACAATTACCGGACTTTCCCTAGACGATCGGCTAGAACCGGACTGGTAAGTTGAACAGTTTTGCTTCTGGTGACCCTACCAGACCTGCATCTGTTTGAACGCCTCGGCATACGTCACCTCGATGGTCTTGCCCCGACCCTGATCCAACTCTTTCATCCACTCCAGGCTCTCATCGCCTTGGGGAAACTGGCTCAGGTGCGCCCGGCAGGCCGCCATTTTCGTGTCATACACATCCGTTATATCGACATAGATCTCCGGCTCCGGTGCGGCCTGAAAGAGAAAAACTCGCTCGATCCGGCCCAAATCCGCGCCGGTTTCGTTGAGTTGCTCCGGTCGATAGAGCGGCATCTTCGACGGCATATAAGCATCCAGCGCCGCCTGGCCTGCCGCGCGATGATCGGGATGGGCTTGGCCCGACCAGTACGGGTCAAACGTCAGCAGCGAGTCGGCCTGAGTCAGGCGATACAACCGGGCGATCTGCGCCCGCAGTTCCAGGCTGGCCACCAGTTCGCCATCGGGTTGGCCCAAATTGTAGGTCTGTTCGATGCCCAAAATCTCGGCCGCGGCCTCTGCCTCGGCGATGCGCGTAGCTGCCAGCGTCCAGCGCAGCATATCCTTTGTCTGCACGCCGATATCGCCCAGCGTACAGTTCACCGAAAAGATCGTCACCCCGCGACCGGCCAGTTTGGCGATAGTGCCACCGCACATCGTTTCCAGATCATCGGCATGAGCCGCGATTACAATTAGTCGTTTAACCTCGTCAAACGCTTCGATACCTTTTAGATCGGTCACATTTTTCTCCTTTGAGTATACCAAGTGGAGCGTCAAAATTTACTTTGACCGTACAGTGAGTGACAAAGCAAGCTTTGTCGCTCCAGTAAATTTTCATTGTCGGTGTCATCTCAATCAAGACGACGCCATTCGTGGGTCAATTTGCCAAATTCAGTCGATCACGAATTCAAGATTTGATGAGCAATGATAGAACGCGGATGACACGGATCATACGGATTTTCACAGATAAGGCTCGATTTAACTTCAAAAAATCCGTGTTTATCCGTGTGATCGGTACGATCTGTGTTCTATTTACCCGCTTTTATGTAAAAATGTGATCTGCTGAAATTGGCTTTATGCAATTCGTAGGATAATTTAGCAAATTGTCCGATTTCCGCAGCTAAGGCGATGAACAAATTGCTAATTTGTTCATCGGTCATAAATCATCCCTTCACCGGCGACCATCCCTTAGGAAACAGACTTTGAACCACCCCGCCCGATCCATCATGGTTGGGATAATAGATCGCCACCCCCAGCCCAAAGCCCTGATACCGCACCAGCACATAACCCGGCCCGGTGCAGAACTGACTCTGCGCCGCCGGTACGTCGAAATCCTGCCGGGCCAGATACAACCCCGCTTGTCGATCATCGACCTCCACATAATTGCGGATAGCCTGCCGGCCCAACAACTGGGCGGCGGCGGTACTCAGCTTGGGATACTTACCCTTGGTTTTGATGAAAATCATACCGCTGGCATCGGGGGTGGGAGCGGGGCAGGGCTGATGATCGGCATTGACCAGATAAACGCGCCAATTGCTCGGCTGAAATAGGATATTCGGAGCCACATCGTCCAGCGACAGCCCAAAACGATCCAATACCGCTTGCGACAGATCCCGCACTTCGGGCGAGATGGTAGCCGGCCACTCCGCCACGATCGGCGCGTCTCCGCTGCTTTCGGGATTGAACCGGGGCGCTTCATTATTAGCTTTCTCCAAAACCGCAATGAAAAACCCGCCTGTATCGTTATGGTGGGGCCAGATGCGTCTGGCCAATCGCAGCGACGGATCGAGCGCCTGCCCCTGCCAGGCGGTAATCCCGTCCGAGGTTTTCAAGCCCTCGATGTCCGCGCTCACCAGCCGCAGCGACGGATAATCGCGCAAAACGGCATCGATCACCAACTCGTTTTCTTCCGGGGCGTAGGTGCAGGTGGCGTAGACGATCCGCCCGCCCGGCCGGCACAACTGCACCGCTTTACGCAGCAGCGCCTTTTGCGAGCCGCTTTTTTTACAGGACACGGCTTCCCCGATGCGCTCGATGACGTTGGGTTCCTTTCGGGTTGTACCTTCACACGAGCAGGGTACATCCACCAGAATTTTATCGAATAAACCGGCGGCGGGTGGATAATTGCCGCCGTCCGCGACGGTTGTGCTGATGTTGAGCAGCCCCAAGCGCTCGAACGTTTGGCGGGCGGCCCGCATCCGCCCGCCGCTGATGTCGTTGGCGACGACCGTGCCTTGGTTAGCCAACCGCACCGCAATCTGTGCCGTCTTGTTGCCCGGCGCGGCGCATAGATCGAGCACACGCTCACCGGGCTGCGGATCGAGCAGCAAGACCGGCAGCATCGAGACCGCTTCCTGAGTGTGGTACAGCCCGGCCAAAAAGGCCCAATGATGGCCTGGCCTGAAATCGGGATCAAGCTGCCGTCCGCCGGGATACCATGGTAGTGGCTCCGATTGAATCCCTTCAGCGGCGAAGAGATCGGCCAGTTGGTCCGGCGTCACCCGCAGCGGGTTGGCCCAAATACACAGTGGCAGCGGTCGAAATAAACTCTCTTGAAAAGCCACCCAATCGTCAACAAGAGAGCGGTAGCGGGCAAAGGTTTCCATACTATTAGTCGATTTCAAAAAAATTCAGTCGATCACAGTTTTATATAAAAGCAGGTAAATTGAACGCAGATCGTACCGGTAGCACCCCATTAAATCGTGGAAATGTGAAAAATCGACAGAATTAACAAGATTTACTTCATTATGATAAATAAAATCGTGATAATCCTGTAAATTCTGTCTAATTTTTCTTAACCACGGTTTAGTGCAGCGCTATCATCGTACCGGTCGTACGGATAAACACGGATTTTCTTAAAATAAATCAAGCTTTATCCGTGAAGATCGGTATGCTCCGTGTCATCTGTGTTCTATCATATCTCATCACATATTGAAATCGTGACCTATGCGCAATTTGGTCTCCTCCGGATAAATGTTAAAATACACTTATGCTCAGGTCAGAATTAATCCGCCCCCGCATCAAAATCCAGGAGGATCGGGTCTCAACGCGCCCCATCGAGGCCAATTACCGTTATCTGGGTATCGCCGCTGAATTGGTCAATCTATTCAAAGCCCACATCGGTCAGAGTCGAGGACGGCTGCACGATGCTTTGCGCGATTACGAAGGCGACAGCCTCGACTATCCGGTCATTCGCGGGTTGGCCGCTGTGCTGGAAGCGCGCTGCGAATTCGGCAGCGCGCCGGCCATCGATCCCCCCGAACTGCGCACGATGCTGTTCCGGCGCGGGCCGGTGACGTCGCGCCAAGATTTGTTCAACCTGGTCACCCGCGAGCAAGCGTTGGCCGAAACGGCGGTCGAGACCGGCTTGAGCGCCGGCGACATCGAGACCGCCCTGTTCGCCGACCTGGCCGAGGAGCAAATTCTGCTCGACCCCGGCCCACCCATCGCGCCCGCCGACTTGATCGCCCGCTACAATTTGGAGCTGGCCCGCGGCCTGCTCTATTGGGCGCGCGAGATGCGCATTCGGGTGTCGGATAGTTACAAGGATCTGTTTAAGTACATCAAATTGTTCAAATTAATGTACACCATTTATCCGCTGGCCCAAAATTCCGGCGACGTCACAGACGAGCCGGCGCTCAAACCGCCCGGCTACCACGTGACGCTGCACGGCCCTATCTCGCCCTTTGTCCAATCGACCATTCGCTACGGCTTGCAGTTCGCCAAATTTCTGCCGGCGCTGCTGCTGTGCCAGCAGTGGCACATGGAGGCCGATGTCCAGCCGCCGCACCACCCCGGCCGCGAGCCGCTGCACTACACCCTCACCGACCGCAGCCAACTGCGCACCCACTTCCGCGCCTCCGGCATGTTCGACAGCCGGCTCGAAGCTGACTTCGCCGCTGAATTTGAAGAGAAATACGGCGGGGCCAAACGCAAATGGGAGTTAGCGCGTGAAGACGAACTGATAGTCGTCGGCGACTCGGTGATGATTCCCGACTTCTCGCTGACGCATCGTAAAGACGGCCGGCGCGCCCTCCTGGAAATTGTCGGCTTTTGGCATCCGCACTACCTGCGCCGCAAGCTGGAGAAAATTCGGCTGGGCGGCCGCACCGATTTAATCCTGCTCATTTACGAAAGCGCCAATGTCGCCGAAGGGACGTTTGAAGCCGCCTCGGCCGGAGAGGTGTTGACCTTCAGTCGCAAGCCGGTTCTTAAGGATGTGCTGGCCGCCGTGGAACGCTGCGCCGTCTGAATCAAAACGGCCGGCGATGGTTAGTCGCCGGCCGAAGCCCTTCTTTTTTATTCTAATCAGTGGAAATATTTGTCAGTTGGTAACCCTTAGGCATGTCATTTCGTAGCCGAAGGCGGAGAAATCCCTACAACGTCCGGTTGTCAACATCGTTCTGGGGGATTTCTCGCTCCTTCGTCGCTCGAAATGACATGATGGCTGAGTAGTTACGTCAGTTGTTGATGAATTTCTCAAAGACATCGCTGAAATCTTTACGGATGTAGGCTTCATGGGCTTGCTTCATCCAGTCAAAGGCATACTGGTTGATGGCCCTGAATTGCTCTTCCCCCGAAGCTGAATTTATGGTGCGGGTCACGCTGGCGGCGGCGGTGTTGAGGCTGCCGGCCGCATATTTGAGCAATTTAGCATTTTCTTCTTGAATGATCGCTATTCTTAACAACGCTTTGTAGAGATCTTTGAGCTGCTCAATTTGTCGTTTGTCCACATCAATGGAGTAATATTCCTCGCCCACCTTAAATTTAATCTCGACATCACGATCCATATTGCCGGCCGTCTCCAAGACAACCGCATTAATGGGGTTATTGAAATAATCGTACCGTTTGAGCGTCCGTTTCTTGCTCATGGCCGACGTGCCGTCCACATGAATGAGGGCCTTGTTGGTGAAACAATATTCATCGGCCTTTGATTTGATGAGGAAGTAAACTTTTTCTTGCTCTTCATGCATGACATAGTCATCGGAGTCAACTTTGTCGTAATCTTGTGGTTTGATGATTGTGCCTAAATCACTTAATCCTAGGGCGTCAGCAGCAACTTTCTTAAACATGGGTATCTCCTTGATGATATTGATTAGGGTGGGTGGTGTGAATCCCACAACTTGGATTAGACACTATTAATGATAAACAAGTCGCGGCTTTATACAACCTATCTATTCCGAATTTGTAGATGCCAATTTAGATGACACTGAGGGTCTGGTCAACGACAACCTTAAAAATAAACTGTAAATCGTCAGAAAAAAAAGAACGGGGTATAACTTAAAAGACGGTTTTACAACCCTGCAAAGGCCATTCGTGAAAAATTAGACGCCATTCGCGCTGCTCACAGCAGTTGGCCGGAAAAATTGGCCTTCTTTCCGACGCCAAACGCGTGTTTTTGAAAAAATATCCCTCACCGCGACGCCCACGAGCCGTCGCACGAAAAATTTCGTCGCGTACAGACGCAAAAAACTGACCTCGCCGCCGTAAAAGCAGCGACGGCCGGCTCAAAAGCACGATCGGCGGCAAAAATACAGCGGCGGAGAGGCTGACGACCCTGTTGCGAAGAAATAATCCCTTTCGGCGCGGCGAAAAGCCCTTTCTGCTAAAAAAAACTAGTTTTATGGCGGCCACGGGGGGTAGACACAATAAAAAAGGCGTGTCAGTGACGGATACGTGGGGCAAAAGAAAAAAAAAGGCGTGATAGTGGAAATTCAAGACGGCCAACGAAAAAAAAGTGACTGATAGTGGAAATTCAAGACGGCCAACGAAAAAAAAAGGCGTGTCAGTGACGGATACAGGGGGTGGATAAATTTTTTTGCCCCTTTTTTGACGCTGACAAGGGTATTCTGAAAAAATTCTCGCCTATTTTGACGCCGGCAGGGGGTTTGGAAAGTTTCACCCCCTGTCACGGCGTCAAAACAAGTTATCTTTAGCGGCCAGCGGACGGCGGTCGACCAGCCGCCGTCCGCTATTTATCCCATTCCAACAAACCGACCGTGTTGCCCTCGCTGTCGAGGAAGGTGGCCAGGTAGCCGTTGCCGATGCGGAATCTGGGGAAGGTGACTTTCCCGCCTGCCGCTTCGACGCGCTCCAGAAGGGTCTCCATTTGCCCGTTCGGATCAAAATAGACCACCGTGCCGGTCTGGCTCGGCTCGAAGTTGGGCGTTTGTAGCAGCGTGCCGGCGGGTTCGATATCGCCCTCGATGCTCGCGCCGGGCGGCATCAAGGCTACGGTGCGCTGGCTATCGACTTCAAAGACCTGCATCTCGTTTTGGAAGACCTCGCTGTAAAATTTGACGGCTCGCTCCAGATTGGCGGCGGGCAGTTCGAACCAACTAAGTTTGTTGCTCATGAGTATGCTCCTTTTTGAGTATGAATGATGTGACTCAAGTTACCGGCCATGCCTTCAGACCGAGGGGTAGGGGGTAAGGTGTAGGGATTAGGGGGAAACTCAATTGGATTTGGTGATCTTTTTCGGCTGTCAGATCGTCGGACGGAAACTTGAGTTAACTGTTTAGTTGATTCGAGTATACGCCATGATTGAGAGGCTTGTCGTCCCCAAATGGGGACAAGGGTGGGGACAATTTGGGTTGGATGGTTAGTTGGTTAGTTGGTTGGATGGTTAGTTGGTTAGTTGGTTGGTTGGAAGCCAACTATCCAACGAGCTATCCAACTATCTTCAGATGAGTTTCAGCGCTTTGGCGCGATAGACGGCCTCGGCCCGGCTGTGGACATCGAGTTTGCTGTAGATGCGTTTGGTGTAGGTGCGGACGGAGCTGAGGGAGATGCTCATTTCGGCGGCGATTTGGGGCAGGGTCAGATCGGTGGCCAGCAGGCGTAGGGCGATCAGTTCACGCTCGGTCAGGGTGCTGCCGGGAAGATGATCGGGCTGAGTGGATTGGACAAGGGCCGGGGGAAACGCCGCCAGCAGCGTCTGCACGGTATCGAGCGAGACGGTCAAGAGCGGTTGGGCTGCCAGCAAGGTCAACAGGTTAAATACCGGCGCGCCCTCATCGACGAACAGCCGGACATAGCCTTCCGGCTCGGCCCAGTGGAGGGCGGCTTCCAACCGGCTCAAGGCGGCGGTGGTCTCCTGCCGCAGCGCGTGCAGGCAGGCTTGTAGCAGGTGTATCTCGATCACCCGCCCGGTTCGTCCGCCGGCCAGCGCTGCTTGCTGGAGGCGATCTAACAAGGTCTCGGCGTCCTGGAGTGGATCGGTCGATAGGCCGGGCGGACGGATGCCCCGACCTGTGAGCGCGGCTTGGGCCAGCAGCACCCGGACCAGCGTCAGATAATCGAACTCACGCGGATAATCGATGGGATCAGTTGTCGATAGGCCGCTGCGATTGGCCCACCGTGCGGCGGCCGCAAAATCGCCTTGACTGAGCCGTAGCCGGGCGCGAACCGCCGCCGGATCGGCCGGTCCGCCGGATAGAGCCGGCGCTGACGGTTCCTCAATTTCTGACAACACCGTAAACCCTTCATCGAGCCGGCCCTCGGCTGCCAGCAGTCGCGCCCGGCTGATCAGACCGGCCGTTACCCCGGCGGACCAGGCTTCAAATGGACGGCACAAATCGAGACCTTGTTCCAAAACCAGTTTCGCCGCATCGAGCCGGTTTTGCTCGCGATACACATCGGCGATGCTGATGTAAACCAGGCCCAAATCGGGGCCGGTGCGGACCGCCGCCTCAGCCTGAACGTCATTAAAGATCCGTTCGGCCTGGCGCAGTTGGCCGCTGACGTGCAGGACGTCAATCAACCGGGCCGCAGCGAACAGCAGCCCGTTCATATTTTGGGTCGCTCGGCACATCCGCAGGCTGTCGGCATAAATCACGGCGGCCTGAGTCAAATCGCCCCGACTTTCATAAGCCGAAGCCAGATGGGCGGTGATGCCGCTGCGCAGATAAGTCACCCGGTCGGGCAGGCGGGCCAGCGCCTGTTGGCACAACTCGATGACGCGATCCGGCTCACCGGCCTGGCGGGCTTGATTGGCCCGCAGCAGATCGACTTCAGCCTGCATCCGGGTGATATCTTGGGCCGTGAAGGTCGCTGTCGCCTCCGGTCCGGTCAGGAACTGCTCGACGCGCTGAAGGTGAGGCTCGCTGCGTTCGGCCCAATCCGCGAAGATTTCAAGCAGCAGCCAGAGGTAGCTCAAGGTCAATGGCGGGCGAGCGGCGGTAACGTCTTCCGGCAGGGCCTCGAACCAGGCCAGCAGGCGGTGCATATCGCGATGAACCCAGTCACGCTGGCCAAAGATGGCTTCGAGCAGGCCGGCGGCCCGTTCAAAGTCGCCGGCGCTAAGGCTGTGAGCAACCGCGTCGTCCAGCCGGTCGTGCTGAGCAAACCATTGGCTGGCCCGGCGGTGGAGCAGGGGAATCTGTTCGGGTGACGTCCGGCGCAGCCGATCACGCAGCAATTCGGCCAGTAGCGCATGATAGCGGTACCACTGCCGCCGATTATCCAGCGGTGTGATGAAGAGTTGGTGGGCGTCGAGCCGCTCCAATAGCGCCTGACTGTCGCTTTGCTCCAGCAGCGCATCGGCCAGGCTGCCGCACAGGGTATCGACCACCGAGGTCGCCAGCAGGAATGCTTGCACCTCGGCCGGCTGGTGGCGCAGCACTTCCTCAAAGAGATAGTCGCCGATGTACCGGTCGATGCCGCTGAAGGCCGCGATGAAAGCGGAGGGGTCGGCCTGGGCTTGCAGCGACAACCCGGCCAACTGCAAACCGGCAATCCAGCCTTCGGTACGCATTTCTAAGGCGCTGCGGTCGGTCGGTGACAACGCCACCTGCATCGTCTCGGTCAGAAATGTTTCGACTTCAACCGCCGTAAAACGTAAATCGGCCGAAGTCAGTTCGAGCAATTGACCCTGCCCGCGCCAACGCGCCAGGGTGAGCGGTGGCCGGCTGCGCCCGGCGATAATCAGGTGAACGTGGGCCGGCAAATGGGCCAGCAGAAAATCCATCGCCTGATGGATGGCGACGTCGTCGACCAGGTGATAATCGTCCAAAACGATGAGGCAGGGATCGGACGCGGCCGCCAGATCGTTGGTCAAGTGGGTCAAGACCGTCGCCGGCTGGGGCAGGTGGGGGGAGTCGAGCAGCGCCAACGCAGTAGCGCCCAATGCCGGGTCGATCTGGCGCAGGGCATGAACCAGATACAGCAGGTATCGCCCCAGGCTGTTATCGTGCTCGTCCAATGACAGCCAAGCCACCGGCAACCCGCACGTTTCGACCCAGGCGCGAACCAGCGTTGTTTTGCCAAACCCGGCCGGCGCCGTCACCAAAGCCAACCTGGCCGCCACAATGCGATCTAATTTCGCCGTGAGCCGCCGGCGCGGGACGATATTCGCTCGCAACGGCGGCTTGTGAAGTTTTGTCGCCAGTAGGGGGGTGTTCATAAGCCAGGCTCTTCGTAAATTTTCTTTCTTAACCCATTATTAAGCAAAGACTTGTCTTAGAACCTTATTATATGTATCATGGGTTAATAGTGAAGAGAGGCGAGCAGACTCTTAATTTATAGGAGGGCTGCATGCTGCCAAATTTATTATCCTTACCAGTTCGACTTATTCTCGCCCTGTTTACCCTCGGCGCCATTGGCGCTTGTGTTGGAGCAACCCCAACACCCCCGCCCACCCCCACGACGCCTCCACTAGCCGAATCGATTACCTTTTATAATTGGGAAGGCGATGACGTTCAATCCGTCATGGACGCCTTTACCGAGACGTATGGGGTTAAGGTGAACTATGTTCCCTTTGACTCGCAAGAGGAAGTTGTCGCCAATCTGACCGCCGGCCAGCCGTACGATCTGGTGGTGCTGGAACACGATTTTTTCCCAGAGTTGATCGCCGCCGGCCAATTGAGCGAGATTGATTATCGAAATGTACCCAACTTTAAAAATATCTGGGCTAATTTTCGCGATTTAGGCCACGATCCGGGCAATACCCATTCGGTGCCGTTCACCTGGGGATCAACCTTTTTGATTTATCGGGCCGATCTGGTCGATACCCCCGTGACCAGTTGGCAGGACCTGTGGCAGCTCCGTTCTCAAGGCAAAATTGCCATGCGGAGTTCGCTGCGCGAGCCGTTGGGGGTAGCGCTCAAATCACTGGGTTACTCGATCAATTCAGAGGACCCGGATGAACTCAACCAAGCTTACCAGAAACTGCTTGAACTCAAAGACGATATCATCTTTGTTGATAGCTATGCGGAGGCAGCCGTGCCCCTCCTGGCCAATGGTGAAGCCGTGGCCTTGGTGGGCTGGGCCGAAGATGTTGAATATGCCCAGGCCGAGGGTGTGCCGGTAGACTACGTGTTTCCTAAAGAAGGAGCAATTCTGTGGGGCGATAATTTCATCATCCCGGCCAGCAGTCAAAACAAGTACACCGCCGAATTGTTTCTGAATTTTTTGTTGCAACCGGATATCAACGCCCAAATTGTGAACGAAACCTACTACGCCACAGCTAATGAGGCCGCCCAACCGCTCATCGATGCTGAAATTCGGGACAATCCCGTCATCTTTCCACCGGCTGAAGCCTTAAAAAACGCCGAAGTCATTTTACCACTCTCTCCGGAGACGACCGGACTGTACAGCGATCTGTGGGCCCAGTTTGAGTCCCAGGTTGACCAATAGATCTTTATTCCGATTTTTAATAATTAACTCAAGTTGCCACCCAATATCATTAAGTTAGGTAGCATCCCGAGTAGGTGAGCGGAGCGAAACCGTATCGAGGGGTGCGGGGCAGCCTCGAATCGTCGGCGTAGCCGCACCCCTCGATACGCGCTCCACTCCGTTTCACGCTACTCGGGATACTTTCATCGCTTAACTTCATGATATTGAGTAGCCGGGAGCGTGACTTAAAGATGATTTCATTTAATCAATCGGTCATTGGCAAACACGTCATTATTGATCTGTCCGGCTGCGATCCGGAGATTATTCGAGATCGCGGCTATATTCTGACTATTCTTAAACGGGCGGCGCAAGTGGCGCGGGTGACGGTGGTGGGGCAAGTGGAACATCACTTTTCACCCGAAGGTTATTCCGCGGTGTTGGTTTTGGAAGAGAGCCATCTCTCTATCCATACCTGGCCGGAACACAATTACGTCTCGCTCGATCTTTATTCGTGCAATCTTGATACCGATTTTGCGGCCGTTGAGGCATTTTTGGCCGAAAAATTTAGAGCGCAGTGGGTGGTATCAAAATTGTTGGAGCGCAAATTTATTCCGGTTAAGCTGTGTGTCAAAGCCGAGCTTTGACGCGCCAATTCTGTTTAGAGAGGTGACTTATGACTAAAAGTGGAACATCAGGCGTTATTGTCGAGTATCAAAATGGCGTCACTAACGGGCGCTATCTGTTGGACGATGATCGCAGCCAGCGGTCAGCCCAATTGACGGCCATTCGCATTGAAGCATTGGTTGAAGAGCGGCGGTCGCCGTTTCAGCACATCGCCATTTACGAGACCACATTTCACGGCAAGATGTTGGTCTTGGATGGATTTATCCAAATGACAGTGGCCGATAACTTCTGCTACCACGAAATGATCACCAACGTCCCGCTGGCTGTCGCGCCTAACCGGCCCAAAAACGTTCTGGTTATCGGCGGCGGCGACGGCGGGGTAGTCAACCAACTGGGCAAACACCCCTATCTGGAGCGCATCGTTTGGATCGACATCGATGCCGATGTGGTCGAGCTGTGCCGGCGGCACATGCCGGAGTTACAGCAATATCACGATGACCGGGTCGAGTTTTTAGCGATGGATGGGGCCGATATCGACTACCGCAATGAATTCGATCTGATTATCGTCGATGGCACCGACCCGCTCGAGGATCGGGCCGCGTCACTCTGGACCGAAAAATTTTATCAAAAGCTGACCCAGGCCATTACCGACGACGGCCTCATTACCGCGCTGGGCGGCTGGGTCTGGCCGGAGTCGGGCTGGTATGCCAGCACCTCGGCCCTGGCCAAAACGTATTTCGACAACGTCCACTATTACTATTTCATCGATCCCTCGATGAAGTACGGCCATATGGGCGTGTTTCTAATGACCAATCTAGACCTTGATCCTGGCCAACCGGCGCACATCGAGCGCATTCCGGTTGAGCTAATGCAGTTTTACAACGCGGGCGTTCACGCGGCCGCGTTTGCGCTGCCTAACTGTTTCAAACCTAACGCCAGCTTTGTGCCTTACTAACCATGATCACACCACCCACCGGCAGCGATTACATCGCCGCCTTTGATCCCAAAGCCTATCTGGCCGAATGCTACGACGGCCCAGACGAGGAGCATATTTTCAATATTCAATTTTTAGTCGAGGCGGTGCAGTCTCTGCCCCCCGATTTAATGGTGCTGGAGGTGGGCGGCGGACCCACTCTTCATTCGGCAGCGGCGGTGGCGTCCCACGCCCGCGAGATTCATTTTTGCGACTATGTGCCGGCCAACCTGGCCGAAGTCCGGCGCTGGCTCGATGGCCAACCGGATGCGTTCGACTGGCGGCCCTTCATTCAAGTGGCGCTGCTCAAAGCGAATCTACCGGCCACCCCGGCCGCCGTGGAGCAGCGCGCCGCCGAAATGCGCCGCAAACTCACTCGACTCCTGCCGTGCGATGTCTTACAACACGCGCCGCTCGGCGACTGCGCCGGCCAATACGATCTGGTCTTAGCGCCGCACTGTACCGATGTCGCCGCCGCCACGCCGGCCCAATGGCAGCAAGTGATGCACCATATCACCACCTTGGTCAAACCGGGCGGCCGGCTCTTTATCGCCGTCACCACCGGCGCGACCCGCAACACCGTCGGCTCAAAAGTATTTCCCTGTGTCGATTTATCAGTTGAGGCGATCTACCAGGGCTACCTGGCCGCCGGTTACGATCCCCACACCTTCCAACTCGCCAGCATCCCCGCCGCCGCCAAATACGAATTCACCGGCGTCGCCTACGCTATCGCCCAAAAAAATCCATCCACCCACATCCCAACCACCACCAACGCCATCAACTCTACGAACTCTATCAATCCTACAAACTCTATCAACCCTACCAACTCCATAAACTCCATAAACTCTACCAACTTCACCAACTCCATAAACTCTGACCGAAAGACCCTATAATGGAAACAACTCTCAGCCGTAACTATGCAACCGAATTCGATCCGCAGGCTTATCTCAATACCTACTACACCGGCCCCGATGCCGAAGATCGATTTGTGACCCAATTTATGGTCACGGCGCTGCAAACTATGCCCGCCGATCTACTGACCCTGGAATTGGGCGGCGGACCAACGCTCTTCGCCGTCGCGACGCTGGCCCCCGCCTCACGTGAAATCCACTTTTGCGACTACCTGCCGGCCAATCTCGCCGAAGTGCGGCGCTGGTTGGCCGCCGAGCCGGACGCCTTCGACTGGGGGCCATACATCGAAATGACTTTAGAGGAAGAAAACATTCCGGTCACGCCGGTCGCTGTGGAGCAACGCGCCGCCGATATGCGGCGCAAAGTCACGCGGCTGCTACGCTGCAACGCGCTCGATACGTCTCCGCTTGGCCCGGACACCCAAAAGTATGATCTGGTTGTGGCCCAAACCAGCCTTGATGCGATGTCGGCCGATATCGATGAGTGGCGGTGGGTAATGGGCAATGTCTGCCGCACGCTCATCGCGCCAGAGGGCCGGCTGCTGGTGAGCCTGGTGTCCGGTACCGAGGGCTACTCGATCGGCGATAAAAACTTCCCGGTGCTGCCCCTGACGGTCGATGATGTCTACCAGGGGTATATCGAAGCCGGTTTTCGGGCCGATACCTTTCAGATCGAAACGATGACCGCGCCCGATGCACGTGACTACGTCGGGTTGATCTCGGCCGTCGCTCAAAAAGCAGCCACCTAGATGAACCGTCCCAAAATATTATCCACTTTGAATATT
Organism: Anaerolineales bacterium; assembly: GCA_020634855.1. GTDB lineage: Bacteria > Chloroflexota > Anaerolineae > 4572-78 > J111 > JAGRBY01. The sequence goes on along the minus strand of JACKAU010000005.1, from coordinate 138,972 downwards.
CGCCCTGGTGAAGGCCGGCTGGTGAGTTGGATGCTCATCTACGCCATGTTTATGGGCATCCCGGCCCTCATCACCGAAACAGCGGCCTATAGCCTTTTGTTGGAATCGTTCAGCGCCCAGATTATTCCTTACATCTACATTGGATTTGCCATTGTCACCACCCTGAGCGGCCTGGCTTATACCACGTTGGAAAAACGAATCACGTTTGTCCGGTTTGTGTCGATCAATCTTTTTATTTTGGCCGTGGTGCCGTTCGGCTTTCGCTTCATTTTACAAGTAACCGACACGCCGTGGGTGCTGCCCGGTTTGGCCGTTTGGTACGAGGTCAGTTGGGCCTTGGCCAATTTGGGTTTCTGGAGTATGGCTGTTCATCTGTTTGACCTGCGGCAGGGCAAGCGCTTGTTCGGTTTGATCGGTATCGGCCTGACGTTGTCGGAGGCCACGGCCGGGTTTATGGTGCCGGTGTTTGTGCGGCTGGTCGGAACAGCCAATTTGCTGGTGGTCACTTCGGCCAGCTTTTTGGGGGCGCTGCTGGTTCAAACATACATCTTGCGCTTTGCCGTCCCGACTACGGACGCGGAGCCGGAGGAAACGCCGGATATTCAGGCCGACCAATCGCTGCTCGATCTGTTCAAAAATAATTATGTAGTTTTGATTTTTGCCCTGGCCGGCTTATACGCCCTCTCTTTTTACGCTCTGGATAATGCCTTTTATGATCAGGTCGAAATCAATTTCCCCAATGCGGATGATCTGGCCAGCTTTTTGGGGCTCTTTTTTGGCCTGTCCAGTCTATTGACGTTGATTTTGGGGGCGTTTGTTTCTGGTCGGGTGATCAGCCGTTACGGGTTGTATTGGGGTTTGCTGTTAATGCCAGTGACAATTTTGATCGGCGTAACTTTAACGGCTGGAGTGGGCACACTGTTCGAAGCCGCTGTCGCGCTGTTTTGGCTGGTGGTCGTGATCCGATTCTTGAACGAGATATTAGCCTACACCATCAATCGAGCGGCCTGGCAGGTGTTGTACGAACCGCTGCCGGAGCGTCTGCGTCTCCGGGCGCAAACCGTGGTCGAAAGCATGGTCAAGCCGACGGCCGGCGGTGTGGCCGGGTTGCTGCTGATTGGGCTTAGCGCCGCGTTTGGCTTTAGTACGTTGCAGATTATGTATTTGCTGATTGGGGTGCTGATCGCCTGGATCGGCGTGGTCATCTGGATTAATCGCCTGTACCCGACTGTCTTGCTGCAAGCGCTGGCCAAACGCCGGCTGGTCGAAACAACGATCGACATTAATCAAACCCACATCGGTATTTTCAAAGCCGGACTGCGCAGCTCGCATGTCGGCGTGGTCAACTACTCGCTGGCGAAGTTGGAGGAACTGGCCCCACAGTCGATGCCCCAATTTTTACAAGAACTGCTGACTCACCCGGCGGCTGAAATCCGGCTGGCGGCGCTGGAACGCATCGAAGCCCTGGCGCTCACGGCGGCTTTACCGGCCGTCAAACAGTTGGCGGACACGGACCCCGAGGCCAAGGTGCGCGGCGTCGCGCTGCGTACGCTGGCCCGATTGGGGGGTGAGACGGTGCTCGATGAGCTTTGCGACGCTTTGGTCAGTGACAACTTCCAAATTCGATTGGGCGCGATGACCGGCCTGTTGCGGCAGTTAGAGCCGATTGGCCCTCGCTACACCGCTGTAAAAGACAAATTGATCGGCTGGGCTAACTCTCCCCAGTTGGACGAGCGTATCTTGGCGGCTCAAGTTATGGGCGAGGCCGCCCCGGCTGATTTGAATCCGCTTTTACTGAAGCTGCTCGCCGATGATAACGTCGCGGTTCGAGAAGCCGCCTTGTTAGCTACCAAAAGATTGTATGATCCAACGATTTGGGATGCGGTTATTCAAAGTCTGAATACGCCTCACGTGCGGCGAACCGCTTTGGCCGCGCTGGCAGCGGCTGGTGAAAAAATTATCCCTCAACTTGAAACAGCGCTGGCTACTCATGAACCCCATAAAGAAATGTTTGTCCAGTTGATCCAGGTTTGCGGTCGTATTCGCAGCTCCCAGGCCGGCGCCCTTTTAATCAAATATCTAGATTTTCCCGATGTCCAGGTTAGAACCGAAATTCTGACGGCGCTCGGCCACTGTCACTACCAGGCCGCCGAATCCGAGCGCCCGATGCTCATCCAATCGATTAGAACTGAGGTCGCCCAGGCCACCTGGGTTCTGGCGGCCCTGGTCAATCTGGCTGACGATACCCGGCTGTCGCTGCTCGAAACCGCTCTCCAACAGGAGTTGGTTCGATATCGGCGGCGGCTGTTCTGGCTGCTGTCCTTTATCTATCTGCGGCCAACGATCTTGTCCGCCCAGGCTATTCTGGATACGGACGCTTTGCTGCCGGAAACAGCATGGGACAAGCAGAAAACGTACGCGCTGGAGATTATCGACATTACACTTTCGTCTGAATTAAAGGCGTTGGTGTTACCACTGCTCGATAATTTGACCTTACCGCAGCGGCTGGCCGAATTGGAAGCGATTTTTCCACAGCCGCCGGGCAGCCGAGATCGCTATTTGTATGAAATCATCACCGCCACGGCGGATCGACTCTATCCCTGGACCAGAGCCGCGGCCTTGCATCTGGCGGCGAAATTAGGGTTGGCGGAACTGGCCTCGGCGGCAGCGAAAGCGGCCAACACTTCCGACAAACTGGTCCGAAATTCGGCGCTATTTACGGCGCAAAATCTGGACCCGGCGACCTACGCCACTGTGGTCAAGAATGGCCGGGGAGGCCCCCAGCGTCATAATGGTCATCCATCAGTGAATGAAGAGAAGAAAATGTTATCCTTAGTTGAAAGAATTCTACTATTAAAATCCGTTGCTATTTTTGCCGAGACTCCGGAAGAAGTTCTGGCCGAAGTGGCCGTAGTTATGGAAGAGGTGCGGGCCAAAGCGGGCGAGCCCATTATCGAGAAAGGCAGTTTAGGCAGTTCACTTTTCATCATTATCGATGGTCAAGTCAATGTTCACGATGAGGGGCGCGTCATTGCCAAACTGGGCGAGAGCGAAGTATTTGGCGAATTTTCCTTGCTCGATCCGGGGCCGAGAACGGCCACCGTAACCGCGCTGGAAGAGAGCCGGCTGTTCCGGCTCGATCAGGACGCATTTTTGGAGCTACTGGACGACCACAGCACCATCGCCCGAAAAATCATCCAAGTACTGGTCCGCTATTTACGAAATGCTCATTTTCAGATGAACACACTGGCCTATCAAGATATTTCTCTGCCGCCGCCTGGTAAGTAAGATAACTTTCTGATAGAATGGAGTCAGGGCAATTCCAGCTATCAGACCATGACTTTAAATGACATCCATTAATCAAGCTGACCCTAATTTACCCTCAATTTCTCCCACGAACAATGCGTTCACGCTCAAGCGTCGCCATAGTCTACGCTGGCGTTTGTTGACTCTGCTGGGCGCTATTTTATTAGTCACGCTGTTAGTCATCGGTGTTGGGGTTTACTATTTTATCCTGAACACAGAACAACGGACCTGGCGGCAGCGTCAAGATGAGGCTGCTCGTTACGCCGCCGAGGTTGTATCGACGTTTATGGAGCGGACGGTCAGTAGTTTGAACGCCGTCGGACTGCTGGACGCCGATCTACTGGCTGTGCAACCTACGCTACTCGATCAACTATTGGCTCAAAATCCGGCCTTGTTGGAAATCGTCCGGCTGGATCAACGCGGTCAGGTGATCAGCGGCGCATATCAAGAGGCCCCGATTATCGCCAATCAATTTACTATTCCACAATCGGTTTGGTTTTTGGAAAGTCAAAAAGGTCAATTATATCTGGGTAGTGTGCAAATTTCGGCCACCAGCCAGCCCTATTTAATTATGGCGACGCCGGCGGTAGATGGCGGAGTCGTGGCCGCCCGGCTGCGCATGAATGTGTTGTGGGATGTAGTCGCCGATTTGCATTTTGGGGAAACCGGCCAGGCCTATATTGTCAACCCTGACGGTCACGTTGTCGCTCATACCGATCCGGAAGTAGCTTTAGCTCGCACCGATTTGAGCGACCGTCCGGAGATGCAAGGGATTTTGCAGGCCGCGACCGGGCCGGGCAGCGATACCTATCTCAATTTTGAAAACATCGAAGTGGTGGGGGTCAACCGGCCGGTCGTCGATACACCCTGGGTAATTGTAACCGAAGTGCCAACTGCCGAGGTCTTTGCCACCAGTCGCACCGCGTTACTATTATTGGGCGGCGGGCTGGCTGCGTTCGGTTTGGTAGTGATGCTGGTCACCGGACGCTTTTTAGGCCAGTTGATCCTGCGGCCGATGGATCAGCTTCGCACCGGCGCGGTTAGAATTGGCCGGGGCGAGTTCTCGTATCAAATCGGGTTGGCCGGCCAGAATGAGGTCGGGCAAGTCGCCCACGCCTTCAATGACATGGTCAAACAACTTCACGATCGGGAAGAAACGCTGAAACAGCAGCGCGAATTTTTACAGCAGGTCATCGACATCAATCCCCATTTTATTTTTGCCAAAGATACGGCCGGGCGCTACATTTTGGCCAATAAAGCCTTTACCGATGCCTACAAGACTAGCCTGGATAATTTACTCGGCAAGACCGATAAGGATTTTAAGCTGAGTCCGGAGTTGATGAACAAATATAGGCGTGAAGAAAAGCAGGTATTGGAAACCGGGCAAGAACTCCGTATTGAGGAAGAGCAAATCACCAACTTAGCCGGTCAAACGGTGTGGCGCAAAACGATCAAACGGCCTATTTTGAACAAAGCGGGGGTGCCTCACCAAATACTGGGGGTAGCAACCGATATTACCGACCGGAAATGGGCCGAAGAGGCGTTGGCCCTGGCTCGCGATCAGGCTCTGGAAGCTTCTCGGTTGAAAACGCAGTTGTTGGCCAATGTTAGCCACGATTTACGAACGCCGCTCGGCGGAATTTTGGGCTTCGCCGAAATGCTGCAAGCCGGCGTCTTTGGCGAACTGACCCGCGAACAGAATGAGGCGGTCAACGAAATTATCGACAGCACGAATCAGTTGCTATCTTTTGTCAACAATCTGCTCAACCAGGCTCGAATCGAGACCGGAGCGGTGGCCTTAAAATTGGTTCCTTTCAGTCCGGCAACCCTTGTCACCGATATCAAATCGATGTTTGGCCCGCTGGCGCAATATAATGAACTGGCCTTGATTGGCCAGGTTAGTCCGGAGACGCCGGAGATGCTGATGGGCGACATCGACTGGCTGCGCCAAATGGTAGCCAATCTGGTGGGCAATGCCATCAAATTCACCGAGACCGGCGAAATTAGAATCCGCATTTTTTGTCCCAATCCAGAGCAGTGGGCGATCCAGGTCGCCGATACAGGTCCGGGCATTCCCACCGAGGCACAAGAATACATATTTGAAGCCTTCCGCCAGGTCGATGGGACGATTACCCGCGAACACGGCGGCTCCGGATTGGGGCTGTCCATCGTTAAACAACTCACGATCATCATGGGAGGAAGCATCACCCTCACCAGCGACATCGGCAAAGGCAGTACGTTTACTATCTTCTTACCTCTAGAAACAGTTCAGGAGCAGCTCAATGGAAAACAACACACTCACTAACGCCCCTCTGGCCTTGATCATTGAAGACGACAAAAAACAAGCTACGATTTTTTCTCAAGCCTTGCGGATGGCCGATTACGAAACCGAAGTCATTCGTGACGGCCAAACCGCCCTCGAGCGCCTGGCCGAGACCATTCCGGCCATGGTCGTACTCGATCTACATTTGCCCCACTACTCCGGCAAAGACATATTGCGCACCATCCGCAGCGACGCTCGGCTCGAAAAAACCCGCGTGATCTTAGCCACGGCCGACGCCCTCTTAGCCAAAAGCATCTCAGAGGACGCCGACCTGGTCCTGCTCAAACCGATCAGCTTTAACCAACTGCGTGATCTAGCTAAACGATTTAATTTCCATCGGTCTCATCAAGCCTCAGGGTGAGGATGCTCGAAGAAAAAGCGCAGCATCTCCTGTGAAGCGTCCGGCCCCTGCCCATCGGTCCAGGCGATGTTGGGGTTGCCTCCCGACCAGGCGTGACCGGCCCCATGCACCAGCCACTGTTCCATAACCGACGGTTCGCCCGCTTCCTGGTAGACCAGACGGGTGTAGCGGTGTCCGTCGGGAACCTGTCCTTCGTAAGTAGTGACGGGCGGCGCCGGTCGGCGATTTTCGCGCTCGGCCCGAACCTGCATCCACTGGTCAATGATGGCATCGCCGTTATTGGGGTTGACCATTGAGTCATCATCGCCGTGAAAAACAATGGTCGGCACAACACGGACTCGGGCCTGGTCACCCGGCGCGTTCGTCAATCGCTCGGTGGGAGCAGAGCCGCCCATTTTGATGACCGCCAGACCGGTAGGGATGTTCTGCGCCACCCCGTAGGGCACGCCGGAGTGAATGCCGGTAGCGGCATACAGATCCGGGTAAGTCATCCCCATAATCATCGACATCGCCCCGCCGGCCGATATCCCGGCGATGTAGACCCGTCGCGCATCGAGATTGTAGGTAGCGATGACCTCGCGGGTTATGCCGGCAATGATGGCCGGTTCGCCCTGGTCGCGCATCTGCTCGGCAGCCTTAAACCAGTTCCAACACTTGCCGAAATTAGCCTTAAAGGTCTGGGCCGGGTAGGCCACAAAAAAGTTGTGGGTTTCGGCCAATTCGTTCATGCGGGTTGAAGCGGCAAAATTATCGGGCGACTGGGTACAGCCGTGGAGCATCACCACCAATGGTAAGGACTGCCCTTGATAACTGCTCGGAATATACACTTTATAGGAACGTGTCCCGGCCTCATTGGTAAAGGATCGGCTGAGAAACTGCCCCGGTCCATTGTTGACCGCCTCGGTTTCCTGAGTCGGCGTGGACTGCGGCATCGGTATCTTATCCTTTAACTGGCGCAGTTGCTCCGGGATGCGGAGAAAGAACGGCATTTCATCCCCCAATGGCGACGAATCGCTCTGCTGGCGACGCTCACGCTTCGATTTAGCTTCGGCGGATGAGGGCGGAGGCGATTGAGTGGACGTTGGCTCCTCCGGTGTTGGGGAAGAAATGATGGTCACCTCAACCTCCGGTTGGCTCGTAGTTTTTTTCTGCTCCGGCGCGACGCCGGTGCGATCCGGCTCGGGCGCGGTATAAATGATAACCTCAGCTTCTTTTAGATCGGCCGTTCGCGCCGAGGGCTGTTGGCGGGTAGCCTCCGGATCAACCACGCGAAATGAGCCTTCGATAGACGGCTCCGACGATTGACCGGCCGGGTTGGCCTCGGAATTCGGTTCGAACACCTCACGCAACACAGTTTGGCTGATCGCGGCGGTGGCTTCAAGAATCTGTTTTGTTCGTTTGAGACGATCGGCGTTGAACATCCGGTTGCGCATTCTTCTGCTGTACATAGGTTTAATCTCCTTAATGAACGCTAAAAAGCATCTCGGCATGAGCCACTATGGGATTAATCATACACCCATGCCGTCCACAAATAAGAATCGCTTAGCGAATTCTATCAGCCAAAATGGACTTAACCGCTCGGCTGGCCCGCAAAGCGCCCAACACAATGATAGAGTCAATGGTGGCTTTGGCTAATTCCGGTGAGACATCATCGGCGATGACCGCCAGACCCAACACCTGGATTTGTAGCTTTTCACCCGCTTTCTGCACGGCTTCTAGATCGCGCCGGGTGTAATGCTGTAAGCCCAACACCATTGTTTTACGGGCGACCGTCTGCTTGACCACGTCGGCGTGTGTCGCCAGTTGGTTACGAATCGCCGTGCGGATGAAATCGGTACGGTTGGAGTAAAACCCCTCTTGCACCAACAGATCGATCTGCCCCAGATCGACATACCCTAAATTGATTGTTATTTTTTCCGTATCACTTGTCGCCATACCATCCATTCTCCATCTGTATACCATCCAGGTGGATGGTATTGTATTGAAAAATCGGTTGCTGTCAAAAACCGTGGTGTAAATTTTTCGATCTAGACTCACCGATCTATGGTTTGCCTCAGGTGCCTAGCTAAGGCATAATAGTGCCTGCAACAGTAAGCTGTTTTACAAAAGGATAGGAAATGCGATGACGGATGAAGTCAAACAAACCACGCAATGGCGGTTGTTCCTGCCTGACGACTCCGGGACCGGGCAGATTTTCCCCATTGCCGCAGAAACGTTTACTATCGGTCGGGAAGCCGATAATACGTTATCTCTGGACGACTCGCAGATATCGGGGCATCACGCCCGGCTGAACCTGCAAGGCGACCACCTCATTATCGAAGACCTGCGCACCACCAATGGGACAGTGGTCAACGGCGAAGCCATAAAACGGCCTCATGTCCTGCAAGATGGCGATGTCATCAGCCTGGGTAACCGGCGGCTGGTGGTCCAAAACGTCGTCACCAAAATCGAGCCGGCGCCTCAACCGGCTCCTGCGCCACCCAAGCAGCGCAATGATCTGGTGCCCTGGCTCATTGCGGCGATTGTGGTCGTCGCCCTTTCGATTATAGGGTTGTTGGTGTTAGGGGCCGGGCTGCTCTATTCGGCCCGCAGTTCAAGCGTACCCACGACCGATCCGGCCGCCCTGGCCATGCCCGACTCCCAGGCCCCGACCATTGTGATGAACCAAGCTCCGGCCGCAAACAGTTCGATCCAACCCGGCCAAACGGTGACCCTCCAGGCGACCGCGTCGGATATGGCCGGTATCACTCGCCTGGAGTTGTGGGCCAACGACGCCAAAGTGGACGAAGTCAGCAACCAATTGGAGCAAAGCACCCCGTCGATGACGGCCGGCTTCGAATGGATGGCCGATACGCCCGGTTCGTACGCGTTGCAGATTAGAGCCTATAATCAAAATGGGGCGGTCAGTATCCAGCCGGTGGCGATGGTTACCGTAGCCGGTGATGCCGCAACCGCGCCCCAGACGCCTTCCACCCTGGCTTCCGCGCCGACAAAGCCGCCGGTCATACCATCCACCAGCCCGACAACGGCGGTTACACCTTCACCAACGACGCTGACCGTCACCTCGACGACGGCGATTACATCCTCACCCACCACGTCGGCCGCCGCCTCAACGCCGGCGGTTACATCGGCGCCGGGTACGGTCAGTCCGGCGCCAACAGCGGCTTCATTGGTCCTTAAAGTCCCGGTGATGGTCGTCAGAACCGGGCCGAGTACGCTGTATGACTCGTTGGGCCGGCTGGAGAGCAACGACCAGCCCGAAATTATCGGTCAGGCTGATGTGGGTCAAGGGAATTGGTGGCAGATTCGTTACGATCCGGCCCCAAACAACGTAGGGTGGGTTCCGGCCGATCCCGATCTGGGGATTGCGCTGAATCCCTTCAACGTGCCGCAGGTCACGCCGCCCCCGCTGCCGACATCCATCCCGGCGGATACCCCCATTCCCACCCGAACGCCCATTCCAACGTTAACGCCCATCCCCTCCGCGACGCCTATTCCGCCTACTAATACGCCCAGCCCTACCCCAACCGACACCCCTCCACCGCCGACGGTAATTCGGCCGCCGGATGGGCAGACGTTGTTAATCGTCGGTAATCGCAGCTTTATTAACCAATCGGCTCGCCTGACGCTGTCAGGCGGCAAATCCGTCGGCGGCGGCCTGGAAATCGATCCGCCGCCCGGCGGCGAAGTTCAAGTTGTACTTGAACCGGATTTCTATCGGGCCTTGTGGAGCGCCCCTTACAACAGCTTCACCCGTGGCTCAGATTTTACCGCCGTGGCGGGCAAGGTTATGGTCATGTGGATCGTGCCGGAAGAAGGCCGCACCGATACCGAAATCTACGACCAGTTGGTCATCAACCCCACCGCCACCCCCACCGCCCAGCCCACCTCGACCACCGTGCCGCCGCCCGGCGACAAATACGTCGCCCCGCCGGGGAAAGGACTGTTGGTCGTTGGCAAAACCGGAGTTCGGCTAATGAGTTTGGGGTGGTGACTGTTACCGGCGGCAACTTCGGCGGCGGCGAGCTGTTTACCTTGAATGCCAATACGGAGACTGTCCTCGAAGTCGTGCCGGGCACTTACCGAACCGTTTGGAGTTCACCGGCCAACGGCGGCGTCAACGCCGGCCGCGATTTTACGGTCACCGCCGGTGAAGTCATTTTTGGCTGGATCATCCCTGAAGATCGCACCGTCTTTATGCAATTCCCGGGGCAACCCGTGATTCAAATTAACAATTAATGACAATCAAATAGGGGGTATAAAGATGAACAAAGATTCGTTGCTTTACGCTGTGGTAGCGCAGGCCACCTACATTAATAAATGCGATGACAAGGGTTTTGTCATGACTGCGAAATTTGAAAACAAAGGCACCGACACGCAAGGGCTTTTTGGCGTGGCTAACGGCAACACCTTCGTCGTCGCCTTTCGCGGGTCGGAGGAGACGGGCATCGCTGATTGGATTACTGATTTGAAATTTATTCCGGCCGTATACCCTTACGGCGACCCAAAAGACAAAAGCATGACCGTCCATTCCGGCTTTATGAACGCCTATAAGTCGGTTCGAGACGCCGTTCAAAATGCCGTTAAATCCACCCCCCATAAGCAAGTGGCTTTTGTCGGTCACAGCTTGGGCGGCGCGATAGCGACCCTGGCCGCCCTCGACACGGCTTATAATGTCCCCGGTAAATCGATCAGTTGCTATACCTACGGTTCGCCCAAAGTGGGCAACGACAGCTTTGTTAAGAATTACAACCGGTTGGTGCCCAACACCTATCGCTGCATTAACGGCCATGATATGGTTCCGAGCGCCCCTCCGGGTGTCTTTGGTCACGTCGGCCAGGCTTACTGCGTCGGCGGGGGTAGCGAAAAAGAGTACAGTTGGACCGAAATCGTCGCCAGCTTGATGGACAAAATTGACGACCATTTTCCGTACAATTACATCAAAGGATTACAGGCGTTTGTCAAGAATCTATAAGCGGAGTCGGGTTTCTCCCAAGTTTATAGGATTGAAATAGTATAGCGCTAAGATGAATCGCACTGCCGAATGTCAAAATAGCGTTCGCACTCCGCCGGAGTTATGGATCGCCACACCCGCTCGCGTGCGATTTCCAGCAAATCCTCCACGTCGAGCGCATACATCCGGGCGATGCCGTCACTACCGGCGACAATGATAGTTCGGTCGTCAGGATCAAAAGCAACGCTGACTGCCGGGGCGGGCGTGGACAACACCCCCAACTCCCGTCCCGACTCAGTCGCCCACAGCTTGACTTGACCCTCGCCGTTGGCCGTCGCCAGTGTGGTTCCATCCGAACTAAAGGCGACGCTGTAAACCTGCGCCCGATCCGTGATCGCCAGCAGTTCTACCCCTGATTGAGCGTCCCATACTCTAGCAGTACCGTCCTCACCGGCGGTGGCGATCACGTCGCCGGCCGGGTTAAATTTCACATCGTGAACCCAACTGGTGTGGCCGGCCAAGGTCAAGAGTTCCTCGCCGGTTTGGGCATCCCACACCCTGGCGGTGCGATCCTCGCTGGCGGTAGCCACCAAATCACCATCGGGATTAAAATCGATTGCCGTGACCACTCCCGTATGGCCCTCTAGCGTTTCTACCACCTCGCCCGATTCGATCTGCCAGATAACGGCGGTTTGATCGCGACCGGCTGTAGCCGCCAAATCCCCATTCGGATCGACGGCCACCGAGGTTAGCGGCTCGTCGTGACCGGTAATCGTCTCTAACATATCGCCAGCCGTGGTATCCCAGAGGACGGCCTGACCGCTGGAGTTAGCTGTCAGGAGATGGTCGCTGTCAGGGTTGAAGGCAATACCAGTCACCGAGTCGGTTAGGGTCCCCATCGTCTGAAGCAGTTGCCCGCTGGCTGCGTCCCAAACCTTGGCCGTCCCATCGACGCTGGCAGTGGCGATTTGGTCACCGGTGGCGCTGTAAGTCACTTTGAGCAAGCGGTCGCTGTGGCCGATCAAATCGAGCATCTCATCGGCCCCAACCGCCCAGACATCCGCACGACCGGTCTCGCTGCCGGTGGCTAGCAACGTCCCTACGCTATTGAAGGTTACGCCTGAATAGACACCAATCTGGCCGGGCAAGGACACTAGCAGCCGCTCGGAAATAATATTCCATAAGCGCGTCGAACCGTCGGTCATTGTCGCGGCCAGCCGCACGCCTTCGGGCGCAAAGGCTAAGCTAGCCACAGCACCGGCATCGCTCGCGAAGGAAGCGATCACCTGGCCCGACTCGGCCAGCCAAACGTTGATGACACCCGCCGTATCTCCCGTTGCTAGATGTAGGCCGTCGGGGCTGAAGGCCACGCTGGTTACCGGGGCGCTGTGTCCGACAAAGTTGAGCAGTTCCCGACCGGTCTCGGCCTCCCACAATCGAGCCGAATTATCGGCCCCGGCGGTGGCGACCAGCGTTCCGTCGGGGCTGAAAACCGCCGCATTAACGACATCGTCATGGCCGGTCAGCGTTTGCAGCGGTTCGCCTGCGGCCGCATCCCAAATAATCGCGGTGTTATCGTCGCCGGCCGTCACCAATCGACCATCAGGCGCGAAAGCCACACTGTAAACCGGGCCATCGTGCTCGGTTAGCGTCTGTAAGGCCCGACCGGAAACTACATTCCAAAGAATCACCGTGCCATCGTCCTCGGCGGTCGCCAGCCGATTGCCGGCGGTGTTGAAGGCAACATCGTAAACCGGGCCGTCGTGGCCGGAGAGAACCCGTAGTTGTTGACCGGTTACGGCATCCCGATCAATTGAAGGCGCGACATCCCACAGACGAACTGTTCCATCGGCGCTGGCCGTCGCCAGCCGGTTGCCGTCGGCGTTGAACGCGACGCCGTAAACCGGCCCCGTATGCCCCGACAACGACAGCTCCGGTTCGCCCGCAATGGTCCATATCTTGGCTGTCCCATCAACTCCGGCCGTCGCCAGCGACTCGCTATCGGGGTTAAAGGCCAGCCCCTGAACGGCCCCCTGATGGCCGGCCAGCGTCAAAACATTCCCCGACTCGATGTTCCATAGCGTGGTCGTACCGTCGCGGCTGGTCGCCGCCAGGTAGGCGCCATCCGGGCTGAAGTTGACGTCGGTCAGCCAATCTTCGTGGGCGGAGACGGTATCCAAGAGTTCACCCGACTCGGCGTCCCAGAGTTTGACCGTACCGTCTAGACCGGCGGTGGCGATCTGATCGCCCTCTGGAGCGAAGGCGACGCTGTAGACCGGCCCATCGTGTCCTTCCAGCACCAGCAATGACTCTCCCGAGGCGGTATCCCAAATAATGGCCGTACTATCGTCACTGCTGGTGGCCAGCCGTTCACCTGTGGCGTCAAAAGCCACCCGGTTCACCGGCCCGGTGTGGGCTTCGAGCGTCAGCAACAACTCGCCCGACTCGGCATCCCAGATGATCGCCGTGCCGTCCTGGCTGCCTGTCGCTGCCAGCGTCCCGGTCGGACTGAACGTCGCATCGACGACCCAATCGGTGTGGCCGGTTAATGTTTGCAGTGCCTGGCCGGTGGCTGTGTCCCAAATTTTGGCAGTCTGGTCAAAGCCGGCCGTGATCAGCCGGTCGCCGGCGGGATTGAAGCTAAGGCTGTAGATTTCGGCGGTATGGCCGGCCAGGGTGAGCAGCGCCTGGCCGGTCGCGGCGTCCCAGATGATAGTGGTTCGGTCATCGCTGGCGGTGGCGATGCGGTCGCCGGTTGGGTTGTACGCCACATCATTGACGGCGGCGGTATGGCCGTTCGTCAGGCTGTAACGGGGTCGAACCGCCTGCACCGCCTGATGCAGCGCTTGCTCGGCCTCCTGACTGGCGGTGCCATCGAGGACGTAAGTGGACGAAACCGCCTGCATCGCCAACAGCAAGCTCAACTGAGGATCGACCGGCAAATTGCTTTGAGCTGCCGCCGCCAACCGGCGCGACTCGGCCAGGCGAGTCTCCGACGAGACCTCAGCCGCCTCCCGGCGCGCGAGCTCGGCTTGGCCGGCTTGAGCGGTGGCTTGGGCCTGCCGCGCCTCGTCGAGCGCGGCCTCGGCTGTAGCCCGGCTGGCGGCTTGCTCGATTTCGGCGGTTTCGGCCTGGGCTTGGGCAGTCACGGCGGCAGCCTGCCCGGCGGCGGCTGTGGCCTGCGCTGCCGCTGCCTGCTGGATCTGCTCGGTCGATTGTTGTTGCAGGTAAATCACGTACGCGATCGCCGCCAGGGCAACGACTAAGACAATAACAAAGGCTATCACCAGTTTGTTGGTAGGCGATTTAGTTTCGGTTTGGTTGTTGGGCATGCTTATCTCTTTTTATAACGTCATAATTTTGCCAGAATTCAGACCGCTTTTCACCCAAAGTTTGGGCTTCAAACAGCGTATAATGATTAGGGGGCGCATTAGCCTTCAGCGATTAGCTATTTAGCAAGCCAATGGCTGATCGCTGAAGGCTGATAGCTGACCGCTTGACAGTTATTCTGACCTAACTGCCCAAAATAATACGCCGGTACTTTTAAACCTTTAATATTTCATCTATACTTTATAGACACTTGCCATAAAATCCTTGACCTGGTATCAGAATCTAATGTCCCAGCCATCTATTTTTATCAGCTACAGCCAAAAAGATGAAGCCGAGAAAGACAAACTACTGTCGCATCTAGGTGTGTTGCAGCGGGCAGGGTTAATTGATCTGTGGAGCGTCGATCAGATTAGCGCCGGCGCGGAAACCGCCCAGGTCATTGACCAGGCCATTGCCCGAGCTAAAGTAGCGATCCTGCTGATCAGCGCCAACTTCCTCACCTCCGATTTTATCTTGAACCAGGAAGTGCCGAAACTGCTCAAACGTCGCCAGAATGAAGGGTTGGTCGTATTTCCGATCATCGCCACCGCATGCGCCTGGCGCATGGTCGATTGGCTGGCCGAGATGCAGGTTCGGCCTAAATCGGGTAAGCCGGTTTATGGCGATGGCGGCAGTCACATTGATGAAGACCTGGCCGCGATTGCCGAGGAAGTGGCTCAAATTGTACGGCGGCCTGATCGCCCGGTCGTCAGTCCGGGCCACGAATCGGATATCGCCGATATCACCTCCATCCAAACCCTTGATGATCGCGACTGGGACAGCTTGTTATACCGCATCAAGGCCGGCCAGTGTACGCCGTTTTTAGGGCCGGAGGTTACCCGAGAGATTATCACCCCTGATCACGAAGTGGCCCGTAGTTGGGCCGTCGAGCACGCCTATCCGTTGGCCGACCGGTTCAGTTTGCCCAAGGTGGCTCAGTTTTTGGCCGTCAGACGCGATCCGGCCTTTCCCGCCGATGAGTTTGCCCGTTCGCTGGCCGCCATCAAGCTGCGTCCCAACTACGCCGATCCCAATGAGCCGCACAGTTTTTTTGCGAAGCTGCCATTGCCGTTTTATATTACCACCAACTACGATGATTTTATGGTGCAGGCTCTAAACCATCACGCGCGCAGCAGCCATCGCGAGGTGTGCCGCTGGAATCGCTATGTCAAAGACCTACCCTCCGTATTTGACCCCGACTCCGGGGCGAGTTTTAGCCCGACTAATCCGGTGGTCTACCATTTGTTCGGTCATATCGGCCTGCCCGAATCGATGGTGCTGACCGAGGATGACTACCTCGACTTCTTGGTCAACATTTCCAGAAATGCGACCATCATTCCCCGGCAGCTTGAAAAGGCGCTGGTTCAAACCTCGCTGCTGTTTGTGGGGTATGAATTAAGCGATATCCGTTTTCGAATCCTGTTCCGAGGCTTGATCACCTCGTTGCAGCGCGGCCTGCGGCGCACCAGTATCGCGGTCCAAATCCGGCCGCAGCCGCCACAGAGTGGTGACATTATGGAGGCCCAAATTCGGGAATATTTGGAAGAGTATTTGGCTAAGGCTGATGTGCGGGTTTATTGGGGCGACTCATTTGAGTTTGTGAAAGAGTTAAGAGCGCGTTGGGAGGCGTTTGATGGCTGAGACGATGGCTCCGCCCGCCCCGGTGCGGAATCCGTATGTAGGTCCTAAACCGTTTGAAATACGTGAGCGGGAGCTGTTCTTCGGGCGCAATTGGGAGTCGGAGCAGTTGATTGCCCTGGTGATAGCCCACCCGGCGGTGTTGCTGTATGCCCAATCCGGCGCGGGCAAAAGTTCGCTGCTCAACGCCAAAGTGCTGCCCGAACTCGAAGCGCAGGAAGGCTGCGAACTCCTGCCGGTGGCCCGGGTTAGGGGTGATTTGCCGCCCGGCATTCGAGCAGAAACGATTACCAATCTCTATATGTTCAACACGTTAATGAGTTGGGCGGAGATGACCGATTTACAACCGGCGCAGCTTGTTACTATGTCGCTGGCCGAGTTTTTGCGGCAGGTTCCTCGTCAGGGGGATGAGGACGGCTACCCAGTTTTGCGTGTGTTGATCTTTGACCAGTTTGAGGAGATGTTCACCTTTTACCCCGAACGTTGGCCGGAGCGGGAACAGTTCTTCCACCAGGTCTCCGACGCCTTGACGGCTGACCCCTACCTGCGGGTGATGTTTGTCATCCGCGAGGATTATCTGGCCCCAATTGACGCTTTTGCCGAATTTCTGCCGGAGCACCTCCGTTCCCGCTTCCGGATGGAGCGGCTGGAAAGTGACGACGCTCTGGCCGCGGTCGAAGGGCCGCTGGAGAAAACCGATCGCTCCTTTGTGCCGGGGGTAGCCCAGAGGTTGGTCAACGAACTGTTGAAAATTCGGGTCGAAGGGGCGGCCGGCCAAACGGATGAGAAGCCGGGTCGTTTCATTGAGCCGGTGCAGTTGCAAGTCGTCCTGCAAAATTTGTGGGAGGCCCTGCCGCCCGATGTAATGGAAATCACTGCCGACAGCCTGGAAACCTTCGGCGATGTCGATCAGGCTTTGACTAAATTTTATGAGCGGGCGGTTAGTGACACGGTCCAGCGCATCGGCGGCATTCGGGAACTAACCGAATGGCGCTTGCGGAACTGGTTTGAGGATGAACTGATCACGCCGGCCGGCACGCGCGGCCTGGTTTATCGCGGTACCCGCCGCACCGGTTCAGCGCCCAACCAGGCGGTTGATATGTTAGAAAGCCACCACCTTATTCGGGGTGAACGCCGGGCCGGGGCGCGTTGGTATGAACTGACGCATGATCGCTTTATTGGTCCCATCCAACGGGCTAACCGGCGCTGGCGGATTAGCACCCTTAAACAGTTAGCCAAAGTAACCGCCGGTTTGATGGTCGCGATTATCCTGGTGCTGATTGCTTTTGGCCCCGTTTATAACGTTATTCTGCAGTTCACGCAGCGCGCCGAATTACAAGCCGTCAGCGCCACGGCCACGGTGGCCATCGCCGAAGTTCAGGCCACCAGCACGGCGGTGGCCGAGTCGGTGCGCAAAGATCGCGTGCGTCCGCTGCGATCGGGTCTGAGTATTGGCGGTCAGGATGCCACCGCCGGAACGCTGGGCTATTTTGCCGTGGATGAAAGAGGGCAAGTCTATGTCATCAGCGCGGCCAGCGTGCTGGGCAGTACCATCGACGGCTTAATTTTGCAGCCTGGCCCTTTTGACGGCGGTCAGACGCCGAACGATGTCATCGGCCGGCTGTCGACCAACTATATTCCCCTGCGGGGGCGCGCGTCGGTGGCGAATTTGACGGCGTTGGCCGCGTTGGCCGAAGGAATGGAGTTCAACGGTGGGGTGACCGGCGTCGGCCCGATTCTGGGCACCCGTGAGCCGGAGTTGGGCGCCACCATCCGCAAATTGGGTCGAGCCACGGGTGAGCAAACCGGCCGGATCACCGCTGTGGCTCGATCGGTTACCTTTGATTTTGGGACGGGGGAGATCCGGCTCGAAGGGGCGGCCTTCACTGACATCGAGGGCACTGCCGGGGATGCGGGGGCGCTAGTTTTTGACCCTGAGGGCTACGCCATCGGCATCTTTGTGATGATGGGCGAGCAAGGGGTGGTTGTGCCAATGACCACCCTGCTCGATCTGTTTGAAGTGACGCTGCTGCCGCCCCAGGTTCAAATTCAAGACAAATCGGCTCTGCTGCGCCATAGTTCGGGTGGGCAGTATGCCGGCCGCGACGAGGCGAGTATCGACAGCATTGTGATCCATCACACCGGCAATCCCCCTGATGTTACGGTTGAACGCATCGCTGAATATGCGGTCGATACGCTCGGTTTACCAGGCATTACCTACCACTACTGCGTGACGGCCGATGGTATGGTCTTCCAAACCCAGCCGCTGGCCGTAATTCCCACTCAGGGCGACCGGGAGAAAAAGGAAACCAGTATCGATGTATGTCTCATCGGCAACTTTACCGACGCCTCGCCGCCGCGAGCGCAACTCAACGCCACGGCCGTGTTAGTCGCCCAATTAGCCAGTACGTACCATATTCCCTTAACGGCAATTTTCGGCCGTAGTGAACTACAACCGCCGTCGGCCAGTCCCGGCCAAACCTGGTTGATATGGCGGCCGGTCCTGCTGGATCTGGTGAGCAAACTCCTGGCCGGCGGCGTTCCCGCCCCTCAAGTAACGCCGGCGCCCACCTTCACGCCTGTACCGACGGCCACGCCGGAGGGAGGGCCAGGCAACTAACGGCCGGCGCGCCTCAGCCGTTCTAGATTGGTCCAGTTTTTGCTATTTGATTGAGAAAACGGTTTAAATGAGCGAACTAGACTGTAGAGGCTGCCGCAGCTTAAGAAAACTGGACCAATTTATGCGTCCTTAAACCCCCTTGACATACAACCACCGGCCTTGAAGCCGGCGAAACAAACTGTTCTCGGTGGATGAGATATCCTGATCGCCCCGAAACATCGTGGCTCGGTAAGTCACGTAGCCCTCGTCGGGCGTGTCGCCCTTTTTGACGGACAGCACGTCCAATTTTTCAAAGCGCGTGGTCGTGCAGAAGATCGAGAGCTGCGCTTGCCAGGCTGCCGGATCGGCTTGGTAAAATGGGCTTAAGGGGTGAGTGGTCTTCATAATATAGTCCACGTTCTTGACCACGTAGGCCGAATAGCGCGAACGCATCAAAGCTTCCGGCGTCGCTGCCGACTGCCCGCGATGAAGCGCGCCGCAGCATTTTTTGTATTTTAGCCCGCGCCCGCAAGGACAGGGGTCGTTGGGGGAAATTTTCATTGTATCTCCTCAAAAATACCCAAATCTCTATTCTTCCGGCATTTGAACGGATCGAATACCCGGCCATTCATGGCGATGTAGACGCCGTCCGGCAGCGCCGAAATCGCGCCGACGGCGACGCCCACGTTAAAGACGGCGTCGCTCGATTTGTAGTGGGCCGGTTCCATCGCGCCGGTCAGCACGATGCATTTGCCGGGGATACCAACGAGCGCCTGGCCGGTGTTGACCATGCGATCGGTGCCGTGGGTGATGAGGATTTTATCAGCCGGGTCAGCCTCTACCCTGGCCCGAATCAGGGCGCGATCCTCGTCATTCATATCGAGGCTGTCTTTGCGCAGCAGCGACTCGATCTCGTACTCGAAGGCAATGGGCAGCGCCTCCAGAATATCGCGGATGCTGGGGAAGCCGACCTGATATTCGCTCAGTTTGTCGAAATAGATTTTGTCAATGGTGCCGCCGACCGAAAAGATTTTAATCTTCATGGTTCCTCTATTACGATTAGAACTTATGGAGTTGGCTAGCCAGGGTTAAAGAATTAGCCACGAATTACACGAATGAGTACGAAAGAGACAAAAAATTAGTGAAATTAGTGTAATTCGTGGTTAATTAAACCCCGAACTGCGTAAGTCCGACGATGTAATTTTTAATGCGGTTGCGTTAAAGCCGATTGCGCCTGTCGCTGCATATCGCGGAATCCTTCCGCCAGCAGCGGATACATAAACCAGATTGTTCCGGCCGCATAGATGAAGCCGGTAATGGTTCGCAGCAGCCAGTCGCTCTGGTGTGGACCAAAAATCTGGATGGCCAGCAGCGAGGCCGGCCCGGCCGCCAGAAAGACCACAGCCTGCCAAACCAGCAATTTCTGCCAAAGCAAGATCAGGCTGATAACCGCTATCATCGCCAGCCCGATGCCCCAAAACCAGATGATCGGCACGACAACCAACAGCTCACTGACCCAACTCATGCCGCCATCCATCGCAATGGGGATAAAGAACAGGAGATACCAGCGAAAGCGCAGCACCGGCGGTCGAAACAGCGCCAGACCATACAGGACGCCAACCAGAGCCATCGAAGCGTGGATGGCCAGGCAGCGCTCGCAAATGGCTACCTGCTTCCCAAAAATAAAGTAGGAATGTGACGGCAGTTGGTGGCAGGTAAAACCATAAACCCAATAGATAGCGCTGGCCGGTCGCGGCCAGCCTAAGGTCAAGAAGATAGGGGCCAGCAGCGGCAGCAAAAAATAGATGATGAAAAAGGTATTCATCACCCAAACCCAATGTTTGGCAAACCAGAGTGTGATTCGGTGGTGAGTTAGTTCCATCGTCGCCTACCGGACCGCACGGAAATATCAAAAACAAATCTTGAAGTCACTTCGTGTTCCTTTGTGAATCGTTAATCCAACAGTTTCATCTTCATCCACGGCGCCGAGTTGTGAAAATTAGCTACGGCGCTGCCGGGGGGAACCAGCTCGTCGCAAGCCGCTCTAATCGCCTCATCGAGCGTCATGTCCAGCACCGGCAGCAAATGCTCAAGCTGCTCGATGGTTCTGGGGCCGATGATTGGCGCGGTGATGCCCGGTTGATCCTTGGCCCACAAAATCGCCAACTGCGCCCCGGATAGACCGTGCGCTTGGGCCAGCGCCACAAATTTGTTGCCCATCTCGACGGCTCGGGGCGTGACCCGGTCGGCGTAGATGCCGCCGCGCAGCGCCGCCCGCGAGCCGGCGGGCCGGATATCGTCATTGGCGTAGCGCCCCGCCAGCATCCCCATCGCCAGCGGCGACCAGCAGATCAACCCCAACCCATACGCTTGGCACAGCGGCACCAGTTCATTTTCGATGCGCCGGTCGAGTAAATTGTAGGGTGGCTGCTCTGATACGAACCGGACGTAGCCTTTCAACTCGCTGGTCATAATCGCTTCCATTACTTTCCAGGCCGGTGCAGTCGAACTGCCGATGTAGCGGACTTTGCCCTGCCGCACCAAATCGGTCAACGCGCTCAGCGTCTCGTCGATGGGCGTCTCGAAATCGGGCCGGTGCAGTTGGTAGAGATCGATGTGATCGGTTTGCAGCCGCCGCAGCGAGTCCTCACACGCTTTCATAATGTGCAGCCGGGAGTTACCGCGATCATTGGGGCCGGGACCGGTCGGATAATGCACCTTGGTGGCGATAATGACCTCATCCCGCCGCCCGTTCTCGGCCAGCGCCTGGCCGATGATGCGCTCGCTCTCACCTTGCTTGTAACTGTTGCTGGTGTCGATCAGATTAATGCCGGCTTCCAACGCCCGGTTAATCAGCCGGATCGACTCCGCTTCCGAAGTGGGATTGAGAAAATTGTCAGTGCCCAGCACCAGCGGCGAAACCTTCACGCCGGTGCGGCCCAGGGGACGGTAGTTCATTGTTTACCTCGCTGTGTACCCCGCGTCAACCGCCACCAGCGAACCGGTCATATAACTGGCGGCGTCGGAAGCCAGGAAGAGGACGACGCGGGCAATTTCGACCGGCTCGGCCAGGCGGCCCATTGGGACGGTATCGGCGATCTTTTGCATCATCTCCGGCGTTACCGGCTCGTGACGCTCGGATTGGAGCATAGGGGTGTTGACCTCGCCGGGGCAGACGGCGTTGATGCGAATACCGTCTGTGGCGTGGTCGAGGGCCATCGCTTTGGTCAGCAAGTGTACCCCGCCTTTCGTAGCGCAGTAAGCGGCCACCCCCGCCGCGCCGACATCACCCCAAATGGAGCCGAAGTTGACAATCGCGCCTTTGCCTTGCCGTTTCATCGCCGGAATAGCCGCCCGGCACATAAAAAAGACGCCGTTGAGATTAACGCCGATAATACGCTGCCACTGCTCGTCGGTGGTTTGCTCGCCGCTGGCGCGGACGATGACGCCGGCCGCATTGACCAGGACATCGAGCCGGCCGTGTCGGGCCAGCGTTGCCTCAACCGCCCGGTTGCAAAAGGCCGAGTCGCTCACATCGCCGATGATCGGCTCGCCGGCGTCGATGTCGCCGGCCACTTGCCGGGCCAGGCTCTCATTGCGATCAACAATGACCACCTGCCCCCCTGCCGCCGCCAATTCGCGAGCTGTAGCCGCGCCCATACCGGAGGCGGCTCCGGTGATAATTGCTACTTGTCCGGTAAAGTTCATATCATTACTCCCGGAGATGAGGAGATAGGGAGATAAGGAGATTGGGTTGATTATCAAGCCCATCAATCTCCCCATCACCTAATCTCCAATCTCTAATCTCTAATCTCCCAAATTTCCGCCTCATTATAATCCCGAATGACGCCGTGTCAACGCCCTGAAAAATAATGACTTGGCTCATGCCGCCGTGGTTTTTTCCGCTGAAAGAGAGTTATTCAAACTTCAAAATCAAACTGTAACCCGCTATTTTTCATTTTTTTCATATACAAGTCATCCATTTGTTGGCTTTGTTCAGCACTGAAATGATTCCGCCAATCACCGATTTTACCTTTGCGAAAGTGTTTCGGCACGCCAGCCCGTTGAGGAATCCAGTCGAAGTTGGTGGTCTCCTGCGAGGTCATGGATTTGAAACTGCTCAATGTGACAACAGTATCAATTAATTGCGAATTAGCTTGAATATCTAGAAAAGAGGCGATCTTCGTGACATTGCCCGCGTGGTCACGTATCATGTCCTCGTATTTCAAGAACAAGATATTCTTATCCTTTTGACTGGCCTGCCACCAGGATAGGATATGATCAAAATATGGACCGAACCCGATATCATCATTCAGAAAAAGTTGGAAGTATTCCTCCCAGGGGCCGTCATAGTTGGCTTTGCTTTTAACATGAAAATAATTTGAGATAGCTACGTCTTTAGGATTACGGGCAATATAAACAACTTTTGCGGTTGAGTTGTTGAGCGGAGGCATAAGGGAGTAAGGCAAATGACTCGTAAACAGGCGACGTGGAGGCATCGTTTTCAAAAATTCCACCATACCGTTAGGGCGGTGAGGTAACGTTTCCAACCAGGGTACAGCATCTGTGAGCCGTTGCTCACCTTGCTCCCCGTTATTCACCAAAAGATGCACGATCTGTTCTGTCCAGGTCGTGCCTGAACGTGGATACGTGGTTACAAAAACATCGCCATCCTGTACCACAAATTCTTTTTCGATCTGATCCATATCCGCTTGTGAGATAAAAGTCGGCAATTTGATCGGCTTACCTTTATCGTTTCTGACTAAATAAAATGTTAATGCTGACATATGGGACGTTCTCCCTAAATTTTGATTTAATTATTACTCTAGCATTGATTAATTTATCCAGCATGGGCCTGACTTAGCCTATGTTGAGATAATCAAATCATTCCGAAGGTGAAATCATACCACACGGAAACGGGGGAGCAAAGACCGCGCTTCATCCACCGGCTTAAGCATTCTACGACAACGTTCGGCAGACGTATCGGATTGTTCTTCAAAAGGCACACCAAACATTTGCTCAATCGTTCATTCCCCTGAGTTTAAGACCATCCCTAACGCGTTTATTTCAATAATAGTCAACGACATATTGCTAAAAATAGACAACAACGGATTGACGAAAGGAGCGGATTTTTACTTGTCTTATCCGTTTATTTCCCCAACCCGCTGTTGTTTTATCGGGGTAACATCAAGTTGCCCCCTACAAAAACACCCCTTCTTTCCCAAAAATTGCCTGCTACGGCCGCAACATCCTTTTTGCGTTTAAAAAGACGATCCAAACCGGTTTGGCCTCCTTTTTTACGACCAAAAAGCGGCCTTTTGGCGTGAGATCTCCTTTTTGCGGCCAAAAAGCGACCCTAACCGGTTTGACCTCCTTTTTACGACCAAAAAGCGACCTTTTGTGTTTGACCTCCGTTTTGGCGGTAAAAAGTGCCTTTTTGTGTTTGACCTCCGTTTTGGCGGTAAAAAGCAACCCAAATCGGTTTGACCTCCTGTTTTGCGGCCAAAAAGCCGCCTCTTTGGCAAAAAAGATTAGTCCTGTCTCAAAAAACTGCTGGCAAAAAACCCATTGGAGCGACAAAGTTTACTTTGTCATTCACCCTAAATCTGTTAACCCTCCCCTCATTTATCCACTTTCTTCAAAAAAACATCACCTTTCAAAAAGGTTTTGGCCGGGTAGACTCCATTTGAAAAGTTAGATATACTGGATAGTATCGTTTACCAAGTGAATACACCCTTCTTTCTACCCATTGCTTATTTCATCAGGCGAAATCCCATGTTGAACCTCTGTTACGACAGCAAAAGTATTTACAACGTTCATTTACCCGATCAGACCAAACGCGGCGATATCATGAGTACTTGCCAGACCTTTGTAACCTACGATCAATCTCGTCCTCTGGCCGAGCAGCTCCCCTTTACCCCCTGGATCGCCGATTTGCTGCAAGAAGCCGCTCGCTGCGAACAGCAGCGCCGCGAAGGGGAAGAACAGCGGGCCGTGGCCTCGGAAGAAATGAAAGAGTCTTACCAGCGCTTGCGCCAACTGGTGCGTATTATGCGCAAAACCCTCGACGCCGCCTTTCCCGAAGCCCCTCTGAACGCGAAAGGCTGGGGCTTTTCGGTCAAGCAGTCGTCGGTCAAAATCACCCTGCCGCAAACTCCGAAAGCGCATCTGAGTATGGTAGACGTGTATATTGCCAAAGAGTTGAGCCGTCCGGAAGAAAAGCGCTTCACCAGCCCCCATTTGAACGAGGTGATTGCGGTGCGCAACACGGTAGCCGAAAAACTGGCGCGGCGCGATGCCGGCCAAAACCAACGGGAAGCGGCCATTGCCCGGGCTAACGCCATCGCCGCTGAATTGTACGCTCATTTGCAAGGCGCGGCCTCATATCTGTTAAGTTTCCGCTACAAAAATGTCATCACCCCGGAACTGCAAAATTGGGGCTATGTCGTCGTCATCCGCCGCAGCGCCGCTCAAAACAGCGATGATAAAACCCCCGATAACGGCTCGACCACCGACACGGCCACTAGAGTGGTTCCCCCCTAAGCGTGTTCAGAAACGCAACTCAGGTTAAGGCATCTCCACTGACTGTGAAATCATTATCGATGGCGGAGTTAATTCATGAATGAAAAGCAAGTTCTAGAGGAATTAAACGGATTAGGTTCCTTGATAGTTAACAAAGAATGGCACGCATTGGATACCAAATTATCACAATGGCTCAGGGATCAAGAAAACTTTAAGGAAGATATCCTAACCTCAATCAATGAAATGATAGATGATTGGGCATTATCAAGCTCATCTTGGCCGTCTGCTGTGGAACCAGACATAAATCCTATAACTGAGTTAGACGAGGTGAGCGAATATTTTTCTAAAAAGGTAGACCCCAACTTGAATAATGAAAACTTTGTAGCCTGGGGATGCATCCAGTTAGTTGCGGATGAAGAGGAAGAGTTAGATGCTTATGCAGATATATGGGTGCTGTTATACAATGAGCATGATGAATTGAAAATTGGATACTATGAAATAGAATATCCAGATTAAGCCTATCTATCTAGTTAAAGAGTAACTTCCCCCGATTACACACCAAAAACCCCGAACATCTGACTGATGAAGCGATTTTACAGAAATTTCAGGCCGAAGAAGATAGAGAATTCGCCGAGTTCACACAAGATGAAAATGATGGAGGTATCCAACTTGACTCTTGGCCGTTTGATTTTGATGATACGGCTGAGTTTCCTTTCTGAAGAAAAGGCCGGTCTTATTCGGAGTTAAAACCGATTACAGGCTGAGGCTGAGGCTAAGGAAGATAATAAACCTGAGTTCGATAATTAAAGGCGACAATGTCATTAGAAACTAATGATTTTTTCCTCCTTTCATCATTCATTGTTCATTACTCATCATTTTTAACTGGACTGCTTTTATGAACAGTAAAAACCCGTTATTTAGTCTTCGATTTGAAAATGGATTTGTTAGTGAGCAGGGCGCAGCCGGTTTAGGCTCAACGCCGCGTTTGGCGCCGGGACGAACGGGTCAAGCGGCGTTATTTCAAGGTAAGGACACGCTGGCCTACCGATCTGAAGGGCATCTCAACCGGGAGCGAGGTCGCCTCACCTTTTGGCTCAAACCGCAGTGGTCCGGCCGCGATGGTCGAGACTATATCTTCTTTGATATTGGCGATGGCTTCTATAACCGCCTGCGAGTGCAAAAAGACGGCGGCAATAACCTCCGCTTTATCGTGTGGGGGCCGCGCAGCGAAAACGGGCTGAGTTACAACGTGGCTCACTGGCAGCCGGACGAATGGCATCAGATTGGCGTCACTTGGGAGCCGCAGCGTATCGCCCTGTATGTTGACGGCAAACTGCGTGACACATCGCCCAAGGTCGATCTACCCGACCGCTTGGCGGCAAAATTTTTCGTCGGCTCCTCATCCAACGGCGACCACCAGGCCAACGCCGTTATCGATGAACTGCTGATCTTCGCCGACGCGGATGAAGAGACGCTGCAAGCGAGTCCCACGCCAATCGACGCTTTGACTTTACCTGATCAATTCGTCATCCCCGTACTGGTGGTCGCTTACTTCCCGGTGATAGCCGACCGCATCGACCGGCGTATGACCGGCGATGTCGGCGCGTCGGTGGGGCATATCCGGCAGCATGTGCAGCAGACGACCCAGCAGGTGGTCGAGGCGCTGGAACGCGGCAGCATCTACCACGGCTACAAAAACCCGGCGGCCCAACCCAGCTTGCGCTACCAGATTGTCGAGACGCTGGAATATATGGACCCGCTGCCCACTTACCGCAAGCCCGGCCATCGCGTCCCAATGACCGACTACAACGCCGTTATGAACCGGGTCAATATCCGGCATTGGGTCGAGGCGCGGGGCGTCAAAGAGGTCTGGCTGTGGGGCTACCACGGCGGCGTGATCGATATCTGGGAGTCGAATATGGCCGGGCCGTTCGGCGACATCAGCAACAGCGACCGCGACCGGTTCGATTTGCCCAACCTCAGCCAAACCTACACCGTGTATCATTACAATTATGGCCGCGGGCCATCAGAGGCGGTTGAGGACCATATGCACCAGATCGAGGCGGTGCTGCGGGATATCGACCACCGGCTGTTTTGGGAGCAGTTTGTCGGCCGGCCGGGCGAGGGTCGCTGCGGCTGGGCCCACTTTCCGCCCAACGGCGTCCGCGATTACGACTGGGCCAATCCCAATTTCATTTGGACCGACATCGAAGATTGGCGGCCCAACGGCGGTGAGAAGAAACGCCTGAACTGCCGCCGCTGGAACTGCGACAGCCTGACCTGGTTCATCTACTGGATGCAGAACTTACCGGGCGCGAACAACGGCCTGACCTATCGAGACCGGCCGTTGACCAACTGGTGGACCTTCATCGGCGATTTTGACGGCGCGATGCGAAAGCGGTTGGGGTTGGTGGGGTAGAGTTTGTAGAGTTTATGGAGTTTATGGAGTTTGTGGAGTTGATTAGAGCTTTCCAGTTTCTCATTCTTAATCTCCCAATCGCTCAATCTCCAATCTCTATCTCTATCTCGAATCCCTATCTCCCTTACTGCTGCCACTCGTAGTCGCTGTAGTAATCCTTTTCGATGAGTTGGCCTTCGCCCAGATCGAACACGCCTTTAGTCGGGTCGAGACCGTGGCCGCCGGGGGTATGGGTCATATAGAGGTAGGAGCCGGCAGCGAGGTAAAACTCTTCCCGATTGTTGGGCGGAATGACCGCGGAGACGAAGGTGGGGCCGGAAACATCGACGACTAAATCATGGCCGGTGGGGTTGAAGAAGGTGAAGAGCCCTTGACCGGCAGGGAAAGCCTGCTCCGGCGTAGAAGGAACGACCGGGATGGCGGTGGCGACGATGCGGACTTGAGTCGGAGTGACCGTAGGCGTCACGGTGGGGCTGGCTTGGAGCCGGACGGCGAATGGCGTTCGAGGCGGCAGCAGCGTATCAACCAGAACCACATTGGCGGCATCTGGTTCAGGCGTGACCGGTGCCATCTCGTCATTAGCGGCAGTGGGTGGGATAATAGCGCGCAGAAAATCCTCGGTGGGAGTTGGTGTGGGTAGGGTTGAATCGACAATGACCGGCGGCGACTGGATGATGGGCGGATTTTGCTTGAGGCCCAACTCGTAGCCGGTCCAAGCGGCTAAGGCCGCGACCAGCAAAATCACCACGGACGCTCCGCTCAGGAAGAAGATATCTCTAAATTTAATCACGCGAGTCCGTTCCCGCTCCGCGAGCGGCAGCAGACGGTCGTACTGGCGGGTTGAGGTGCGGGTCTGGTTGGCGACTCTCAGGGCGCGGGCAAACTCCGCGCCGGTGTTGTAGCGCACATCGACGCTTTTGGCCAGCATCCGGCTGACCACTTCGCTGACCGCCAGCGGCACCCCGGTATTGACCTCGTGCAGTGGGCGCGGCTGGCGGTAGGCGTGGGCGTGAAACACCGTCGAGCGCGGGCCGGTAAACGGCGACTGCTTGGCCAGTAGTTGGTAACAGATAATCCCCAGCGAGTATAGATCGGCGGGGCGGCTAGGCCCTTCGCCGCGAACACGCTCCGGCGCGACAATTTCCGGCGAACTAACGGCGTAGCTGTGGTCGGCCAGGTTATTGCCGTAAATCGCCTGGCTGTGGCCGAAATTGCTGACGTAGACGTGGTCATTAGCGCCCAAAAAAATTTGATGGGCCGATAAATCGCCGTGCAGCACCGAAGCGTGATGGGCGCAGTCCAAGGCCGAGGCAATCTGGCCGATGATGAATTCGGTCCGTTTGAGCGAGAGCGGCCCTTCCGTCTCAATCACCTCGGCCAAAGACCGCGCTTCGACAAAATCTTGAACCAGGAAGAGCCGGCCGTTTTCCTCCTCGGCTTCGTAACTGCGGATGAGGTTGGGATGGTCCAACTCGGCGGCCTGGCGGGTGATGTGCTTGAAGCGCCGCCGAAAGAATTCATCGGCGGCCAGCAGCGGCGCGGCCATTTTGATGTTGATTGGGGCCTGATCGACTTGGCGGTAACCTCGATACAGGGTGAACCACGCGTTTTGGCTGAGTTCAGTTTCCAGCGTATACTTTTCTAAATGGATATCAATCGTCGCGGTCATGGGGACTCTCCATTTTCAGGTCAATTGTAGGTTAATAGAGAATAGGAAATTAGAGATTGGGCCATTGGAGATTTCGGCTCGCCAATCGCTTAATCGCTAATCGCCAACTTGTGAGCTATTGAGGATTCACAATAGCTTCTTGAGGCTTTCATGAGGTTATACGTATCCGATATGGGTTCCTTCATTCATATTAGAGCGATTAGTACTTTTTTACTCTTGAGCGTTCAGCAGTCAGCTATTAGCTATCAGCTTTTTCATAGGTTCAGCCTATTTTTAGATAACAAAGCCGATCATTATGACCTAAATTGTTTTAAAGCTGACCGCTGAAGGCTGACAGCTAACTTTTAGCCTACAAAGCTGTTTCACATTCCACTAATGACAAGGACTTATCAATGATCAGAACTGTTGCCGCTGTTCGCTACGTGACGCCGCTGCGTGAAGGGGGATCGCTGCCGGCCATTGTTGAAGCTGACGATGGCCGGCTGTATGTGATGAAATTTGTCGGGGCGGGTCAAGGCCCCAAGGCCCTCATCGCCGAGTTGGTCGCCGGCGAAATTGCTCGCGCCCTGCAACTTCGGGTGCCGGAGCTTGTTTTTGTGGAGTTGGATTCCCAACTGGGCCGTTCGGAGCCTGACCCGGAAATTCAAGATTTGCTGCAAGCCAGCGCGGGCCGGCTTAATCTGGGGCTGCACTACCTGCCCAACGCGCTCGATTTCAACTTGCTGCTCAAACCGCCGCCCGAGGCCCGGCTGGCGTCGGATATTGTCTGGTTTGATAGCTATGTGACTAACGTTGACCGTACGGCGCGCAACGTCAACTTGCTGATGTGGCAGGATGATCTGTGGCTGATCGACCACGGCGCGTCGCTCTATTTTCACCATAGTTGGGACGATTATCTGGCCCGCAGCAAAAGCCCCTTCTCACTGATTAAGGATCACACCCTGCTGTCATTCGCCAGCGACCTAACAGCCGCCGATGCTCGCCTACGACCGCAGTTGACCGAACCGCTGCTGCGCGAGATTGTCGAGGCCATTCCCGCCGAATGGCTCGGTGAGGAGCCGATGTTTGCCACCCAGGCCAAACACCGGGAGGCGTATGTTAGTTACCTGTTGAGCCGTTTAGAAACCACTGCTTTTGTGGAGGAAGCCCTGCATGCCCGCGCTAAGCTCGTTTGATTACGCCATCGTTCGCGTGGTACCCAACGTCGAGCGGGGCGAGTTTCTCAACGCCGGCGTGATCCTCTTTTGCCGCACTCGCCGTTTCTTGGGGGCTAGCATCGAACTGGATCGCCAACGCCTGGCCGCGCTGGCCCCGCACTTCGATCTCGACCAGGCCGAAACGCACCTGGACCTTATTCCGCGTATCGCCGAGGGCGGCGAGGGACCTATCGGCCAGCTTGACCAGGCCGGTCGCTTTCACTGGCTGGTGATGCCGCGTAGTACCAGCATTCAGGTCTCGGAAGTTCACACCGGCTTGTGCAGCGATCCGGCATCGGCGCTGGAGCATTTGATGGATTTGATGGTCAGGATGAGTGCCGGTTGAGGGCAATTACAAATGATGCAACACCTGCCGGGCAACCTGATCGGCGATGTAGATCGCGCCTTCCAAATAGCCGCCCCCAACGGGTGAGACTTCACTGCCGGCCCAGTGCAGCCGGCCGGCCATTTGAGGATTAAGCAGTAGGGGATGGCCATAGCGCGGATTTTCTTCCTCTAGCAGCAGATCTTGCCCGGCCGGGGTAGTCAACGAATCGTTGCCCCAATTGTAGTCAGTATAATATATAGGCCGGTTGGCTTCGGGGCCAAACATCCGAACGGCTTGAGCCACAATTTTCTCTCGACGCTCAGCCATCGATAACATTCGGCCCGGGCTGTCATTACCAATCCAACCAAACAGCGCGCCGACAACCTGATCGGCCGGCGTGGCATCGTGAAATTGTTGGATGGGACCGGGGTGGCTAACGCCCAGACCGGATAAACCCGCTTCCCGCCAAAAGGGCGTTCGATACACCAGCACGGCCTTCATGGCTTGGCCCATCCAGGTTTGGGTATGACGCATCTCTTCGATGACTGCCGGTGGCAGGGCCGGCGCAAAGGTCAAAGTGTTCGCGGCCAGACGGGGTGGCAGCGCCACGATGGCGTGTTGGGCCAGATACGTCAGCGACGATCCGTTGGTCTCCGCCAAAATTTCAAGGTAATCATTGACCAGGCTAATCCGACGAACACTCGTCTCCAGGCCGAGACACCCGACCGGTAACTGCTCCTGCAGACGGCTGCTCAGCGCCGCCGTGCCGCCCACAAAACGATATGCCGGCGGCTGGTGCCATTCGGGTGTAAAGCGCTGCGGCGGAAATCCAGGCCCGCGATCAAACACGGCGTCGCCCACCTCAGCCTGCACGAACAGACCGATATCTAAGGCTCGAGCCAACTGCTTCACGTGGCTATGTTCCGACCAAATCCAAGTAGGTCCCAGGTCAAAGGCCCCACAACCCTCCTCGGTCGTAACGGTCAAAATACGCCCACCCACTCGTGACCGCGCCTCTAACAGCTTGACGTTAACCCCGTGCCGGGTCAAAATATGCGCGGCGCGTAAACCGCTCAACCCGGCCCCAATGATGACTACTTCTATTTGTTTTTCAAACTCATTCATGTTTGTCATACCCCGGTCAAGCCGGAATTATCCAGATACCTCTTATTTTTCACAAAATGGCTCAGAAAACAAAAATGACCTGCCGGTATTGAATTAAGGGCAGCATCGGCTGGGGATTCAGGTCAACGGTCGGGTGTTGGCGGAGACGGATTTTGAACTACAGAGCGAGAATGATTGAAGCCGCGTAGCGCTTGATAATCGGTAGGAATGATTCGGCGGCGGTAGGAACCGTTCGGCGGGTGGTAGGAATGATTCGGCGGTGGTAGGAACCGTTCGGCGGACGGTAGGAATGACTCGGCGACGGTAGGAATGGTTTTGCAGCGGTGAGAATCGTTCGGCGAATGGGGAAGGCTATTCGGCAGATGGGGAAGCCCTCGTTTTGGTTGGGGAAGGGGGCGTTTCGAACGGGGAAGGCCTCAATTTGGTTGGGGAAGGAGCCATTTCTGATAGGGAAAGGGTTATTGCAGACGGGGAAGGTATCATTTTTGATGGGGACGGGGTCATTGCAGACGGGGAAGGTATCATTTTGGGCGTAGGAATGAAGCTCACAGAGACAACAACGGATTGAGAAGTCAACGGATTTTATTGTTTTTTATCCGTTGATTTCCTCATCCATTGTTATCTTACCACGAAACCGGCTCGAAGATGCTGCGGTTGTAGGATGAGGGTATCTCAATCGTCGTACAAGACCACGATAAAACGCTTGGGGCCGTGGACGCCAATGGCCAGGACTTGCTCGATGTCGGCGGTTTTGCTGGGGCCGCTGACCAGCACCCGGTTCGCGCCGGGTTGGCCCTGGCGGGCGGCGGTCCAGGTTAGAATGTCGCTGGTCAGGATCGAGGTCGGGACGATGGCCAGGTGAACCGGCGGCAGCAGGGTGGCCAGCCGGCTTTTGCCCGGCCCGCTGCTGACGACGACCGAACCGGTTTCGGCCAGGGCCGCGTCAGCTCCACTTAAGCCAACATCCGCTCCGGCGCAGAATGATTTGATGTCGCCCTCCGATTTGCCCGCCACGAACCACTCGAAGTCCGGCCAGCGTTTGGTCACGTCCAGCCCATCGAGTGGGGCCGTATCGTTGACCGCGACTCGTTTGGCTTGCAATTCATGCAGAATCGTATCGATCTCATTCAGCGCCGCTTCAAAATTGGCGGCGCGGATAACTTCGCCTTTGCCGGCGGTGAGGGTTTGGGTAAACCGTTCGGCTAAGTCCGGAAAGTTGCGGCGCGAACGCCACGGCTCCGGATGCTCGGCCGGTCGCTCGTTGCTGCGCAGTTGGTTCAGTATTTGGTCACGAGCGCTCATCACTCACCTCCATTTTTGTTATCGAGTTCGCCTGATTGCCAAATGTCGTGGAACGAGCGTTTAGCCAGCGCCGGCGTTTTACGCGATTGGCCGGGGTTTAGTTTGCCCGGCAAATTGAGTTTGTCTCCTTTGGCCAGCGGTCGCTGCAATTGGCGTATCACGGCCGTGCCGTATTTGAAGAGACCGGGACTGGCCAGGCCAAAGGCGGCGGCCCGCTCCGACATACTTTCCCACCAGGGCAAAACGCGTTGCTCCACTTCATCGGCGCGCAGTTCGAGCAGCATACGCGGCAGGTCGATGCGGGCTGGGCAGACATCTTTACACGCCCCGCACAGCGAACTGGCGTGGGGCAAGCCGCTGTACTTATCCAACCCAAACAGCAGTGGGGCGATGACCGCGCCGATTGGCCCACTGTAGGGGTTGCCATAAGCGTGGCCGCCCGCTTCGCGATAGACCGGGCAGGCGTTGAGACACGCGCCGCAGCGAATACATTGCAGCACTTCCTCATACTTCGTGCCGATTAGCTTACTGCGGCCGTTGTCGAGAATGACGATGTGGACTTCTTGCGGCCCGTCGGGATCGGTGGGGCGGGCCGGGCCGGTGATGATGTTGGTGTAGATGGTCAGCGCCTGGCCGGTGCTGCTGCGGGCCAGCAGCGACAGCCACACCGCCGCGTCGTCCCAGGTGGGGGCCAATTTTTCCAGCCCCACCACGGCGACGTGAACCGGCGGCGTGCTGGTGACCAGCCGCCCGTTGCCTTCATTCATGACTAATACCAGACTGCCCGTTTCGGCGACCATGATGTTGCCGCCGGAGATACCCATGCCGGCGGCCAGAAACTTTTGGCGCAGCACTTGGCGAGCCAGTTCGGTCAGGCCGGGAATGTCATCCGCCGACACCTGTTGGCCAGTTTCCTTGGTGAACATCTCGGCGATCTGATGGCGGGTTTTGTGAATGGCCGGGGCGATGATGTGCGATGGCGGGTCGCCGGCCAACTGGATAATCCACTCGCCGAGGTCAGTTTCGACCGGTTCGATGCCGGCCTTGGACAAAACCTGGTTGAGGTGAATCTCCTCGGTGGCCATCGACTTGCTTTTGGTGACCAGTTTGACGCCGTGTTTTTGGGCAATATCCAGTACGATGCGGCAGGCGTCGTCGCCGGTGGCGGCCCAGTGAACCTGCGTACCAGCGGCGGTGGCGTTCTTTTCAAAAGTTTCCAAATGATGGGCTAATTGGGACAGCGTGGCGGCGCGAACTTTTTTGAAATGATCGCGCATCGCTTCGACCTCAGGCACTTCGGCCAGGGCATCGGTGCGGCCCGTGCCGAACTTGTGGGTCGCGCCTTCCAGCGCGCTCTGCAACTGAATATCTTCAATGGCGACAAACGCGCTGTGGCGAAATTCATGCATCGTGGCGGTCATCGGGTCATCTCCTCCAGCACGGTGGCTAAATGTTCCACTTTGAACGGTTTGCCGTCGACCAGTCCGCGCATTTGCATCAGACAGCCGGGATCGGATGTAACCAGGGTGGGGGCGTGGGTGTCTTCAGCCTGGCGCAGCTTTTCATTCGTCATCGCGTTGGAGACTTCGGGCATGCGAACGCAGAACAGCCCGCCAAACCCGCAGCAGCGCTCGGACTCGGCCATCTCATCGATGGTGCAACCGGCAGCCTCCAGACATTGGCGTGGTTCTTCTTTGACGCCCAACATCCGATTCATATGGCAGGAGTCGTGGTAGGTGATCGTGCGCGACTCGGTGGGTTGGGGCGGGTCCCATTTGGCCTGATGGACGAGAAACTCGCTGAGTTCGAAGGTCTTGTCGGCCAGCCGGCGGGCGTGTTCTTGCCAGTCCGGCTCATCTTCAAACAGATGCAGATATTCTTGCCGGATCATCGTGGTGCAGGAGCCGCTGGGCAAAACCACGGCATCGTACTTGGCAAAGGCGGCAATGGTGCGCTTGGCCAGGTGACGGGCTTCGTCGCGAAAGCCGCTGTTGAAAAAGGGCTGGCCGCAGCAGGTCTGCTCCATTGGAAAATCGACCTCATAGCCGGCGCGCCGCAGCAGCTTGACGGTTGAGACGCCGACTTCCGGCATCAGTTGATCGACGGTGCAGGTGACCAATAAGGCCACCCGTTTTGGTAGGTTCATGTCCTCTTCCTTTCTCTTCATTGAATAGCGCTTCATTTATAGAATAGCGCCAACCTCTTTGCCCCAGTGCGAGAGATGTTGGCGAACGACATGGGCGATGGCGTCGGTTTGGCCTTGTTGAACGGCCTGGACAATGGCGTGGTGTTCGGCGATGAGTTGTTCCAGATTGCTTGATTTAGCCAGCGTCGAGCGGATCGAGGCAAAAAACATTTCCTCTACCGTGCGACCGATTTTTTCAATTAAAGCGTTGTGGGTAGCGTCCAGGATGGAAAGATGAAAATCCAAGTCAAAGCGAGCCAGTTGATCGGGGTCTTGTTCGGGCAAACGGGCGTAAGTAGCAAACGCGGCTTCGGCGTCGAGGATGGCGGGCCAATCTTCGGCGGCGGCTTTTTGGGCGGCCAGTTGGTAGCCGCCGATTTCGAGCAGCGCGCGGAGTTCCAACAGGTCGGTGCCGGAGCCGGTTTCCAACAGCAGGGCGAACACCAGGGGATTTAAGGCGCTGGCGGTCGGCTTATCGGCGATGTAAGTACCATCGCCTTGTTGGATTTTGACCACACCCAACGCCCGCAGCATCTTCATCGCCTCGCGGATGGTGCCGCGTCCGACGCCCAACTGTTCGCACAGTTCAGCTTCGGACGGCAAACGCTGTCCCGGCTTCAACTGGCCATGTAAAATGGCTTCTTTGAAGGTGTTTATAATGTCTTCCACGGCATTGGGCCGCTTGAGCGGTTCAAAAGTCGCGCCGTTGACCATTATTTCAATTTTCCTGAAGTGAGAGATTAAACGTCAAACATCATACGTATGATGTTTGTAGTATATCTTAACTTTTAAGGATTGTCAATAGGTTTTTCTCAACCAGACTTCCATTTTGGGCAGAAAATTGCTCCACTAAGGGCACGAAGTTACACAAATAAGAAATTTAAAAACTTTGTTTGCCTCGTGTGTCTTCGTGGATCATCTAACCCTATTTACTGAGTTCGATAATTAAAGTTGCCCATCATGTTTCGTAGCCGGAGGCGAAGAAATTTCGGACATTCCAAGACACGAAGCATTTGCAGGGAAAAATGAACATTGTTGTTTCAAATTTTCCCAACCGGCCACCTTTCATGCGTATTGCCACAGGGATTTCTCCGCTGCGCTTCGAAATGACATGAGACGCATCTGTTTCCGAACTCAGCAGGTTATTTGGCTCCCGTTGGTCTGATTTAGAGTTTTTAAGGAAAAATTTTGCCCGGATTGAGAATATTGTTTGGATCGAGCGTTTGTTTAATGCTGCGCATCACGTCCAACGCCGGCCCGTGTTCCTGCTGCATATAGCCAATTTTACCGATGCCGACGCCGTGTTCGCCGGTGGCCGTCCCGCCGAGTTCCAGCGCGCGTTGAATGAGTTCCCGATGAAACGCCACGGCTCGATCATAATTGCTCTCGTCGTAGGGCAGTAGGACGTGCATATTGCCGTCGCCGGCGTGGCCGAGCATATGGCCCGACACCTGATGCTTGACCAGACCTTGTTCGATCTGGGCGACAATCTCCGGATAGTGACTGATCGGGATGGCCGCGTCGAGGGTCAGGAGTTTTTTATCGGCATACCATTGCTGCGCGTAGTCATAGGCGTGATGGCGGCCGAACCATAGTTGCTTGCGTTCAGCGGGATCGGTGGTGGCCGTGAAGGTTCTCGCGCCGAGATCGGCGCAGATGATTTTTACCTTTTCAAGGCCCAAGTGCAAAGCAGCTTCGTGGGTGGCATGAAATTCCATAAAGAGAGTGTGATTTTGGTCGAGGCTTAGGCCGCCAACCTGATTAATCATGTCGATGGTTTGGGCATCAATAAATTCGAGCGCCGCCGGATCCAGCCCGCTGCCTTTGATCTTGACTACCGCCTGCACGGCCGCAGCCACCGTATCGAACGAGGCCACCACCGCGCTGGCGAATTTCGGCAGGGGCAGCACCTTCAACGTGGCCTCGGTGATGACGCCGAGCGTACCCTCGCTGCCGACGAACAAATGCAGCAGATCGTAGCCCGACGATTGCTTGATTGAGCGCGAACCGACTTGAATGAGCCGGCCATCGGCCAGCGCGACCTGGCAGCGCAGGACATTGTCTTTACACGCGCCGTATTTGACGGCTTTCGGGCCGGCTGCGTTGTTGGCCAGCATACCGCCGATGGTGGCATCGCCGCCGGGATCGGGTGGGAAGAAGAGGCCCAGCGGCTCCAACTCCTGGTTGAGGTCTTTGTATTTCTTACCGGCTTCGACCGTTACCTGGAGATCATCGGCATGAATTTGAATGGTATTGGGCATTTTTTCCGTAGAGAGTAAAATTCCGCCGAAGAGGGGGATGGGATTGCCTTCGACCGAAGTGCCGGCCCCCCAGGCTGTTACGGGGATTAATTGGTCATTGGCATATTTGAGAACGGCGGCGACTTGAGCGGCGGTTTGGGGCCAGACCACGACTTCGCTTAGATGGGGAGCGTGACTGGAGACATCGAAGGCCCGTTGGCTGCGGTCGGTTTCTGAGGTGCTAAGGTTTTCAGCGCCAACGAGCGCAACCAACTCGTTGAGCACGGTCGCGGTGACCGGCTGGTATGGTTTCTTCATTGAAATCTCTCCCGACACGAGCGATGCATTTTTTCATCGTTCGCTCTTTATAAAGGAAGTAGAGTATAACACACCCATAAAAATGCTGCCAAACAGATTTTATGGCTAATCGTAAGCCATTGATAAAGGTGACAGTCACTTTGTCAAAAATACCCATCTGATCGACGGAATCAACGGCTTTGCCCCTTCAAACGTGACTGTCACCTGTAAAGTTTGAAACCATTGACATCGTTCAAAAATCGTGTTACTGTTGCCCTGACCTGACTTAATCCAAATTTTGAAAATTTAAGGAGTTGTCCGATGGGGGATAATGTCATTCAAGATAAAGTTGCTGTGGTCACGGGTGGGGCTAGCGGTATCGGCCTGGCGATTGCCGAGCGTTTTGCCGCTGACGGAGCTAAAGTTGTAGTCAGCGATATTAACCCGGAGGCCGGTCAAGCCGCGGCTGATCGATTGGGAGGTATATTTGTGCAGGGCGATCTCAGCCAGCGGGTCGCCTGCAAAATGCTGATTGATCGGACGGTCGATGCGTTTGGTACGATTCATATTTTGGTCAATAACGCCGGCTTTCAGCATATCGAGGCGGTTGAGGAATTTCCCGAAGATACCTGGGATAAGATGATCGCCTTAATGTTGACCGCGCCGTTCCTGCTAACTCGCTACGCCTGGCCTTATATGAAGCAGCAAAAGTGGGGTCGAGTCGTTAATATGTCATCGATTCATGGGGTGATCGCCTCACCGTTCAAGGCCGGCTATATTTCCGCCAAGCATGGGATGATTGGATTGACGCGGACGACGGCGCTCGAAGGCGGGCCGCACGGCATTACGGTCAACGCTATCTGTCCGGCTTACGTCCGCACGCCGCTGGTCGAAAATCAAATCGCCGATCAAGCCCGGACGCGCGGCCTGTCTGAGGAAGAGGTCATCCAAAATGTGATGCTCGAACCGGCGGCGATCAAGCGGTTAATCGAACCGTCGGAGGTGGCGGCGTTGGTGGCGTATCTCTGCCAAGATGAGGCCGGGGTCATCAGCGGCTCGCCGATTATGATCGATTTGGCATGGACGGCCAAGTGAGCCGGCGAGGTCACTTCAAATCGATCTGGCCCAACAAAATCGCGTTCTCGCCACTCTGATCATCGATCACCGGCACGCGCTCTAAGGCCACCGGGTGGTAGACGCCGATGTAAAGACTGTACTGGCCGGGCGGTAACTCCGGTGGGAGCGTCAAAGTAGTACTGAGCGGAATGATATCGGGGCTGCTTCGGCCAACCATTGCCTCGCGGAGATGCTCGTCGATTTGCTCTATGGGGGCGAAATCGGCCTGGGCAATGGTGGCGCCGGTCTGATCGCGCAGGTGGACGAAGATTTTGAAGAGCCACAAGGTGCGGGTATTTTGCCAAAAGGTGGTCAGGTGGGCGGTTTGCCCCGGCCCGGCGGCGTTATCGATGGTATAATCGACCAATTGGATGTTGCTGGCCAGTGTCGCCAGCGGGGTTGTGGTTTCGGCCGGATAAGGCCGGGGCGGGGTAGTCCCTTCCCGCAGGACAAGAACGTTGTCGATGGTCTCGACCAGGTCAAAATGCTCCAGAATATATTGGGCAAAAATCGGTTCCAGGTGTTTGTACAGCCGCTCATCGTCGATGACCAACCACAATGTACCGGGTCGGGCCAAAGCCTGCCGCAAAGCCCGAACATTGTCGAGGTAGGGCGCGCCGGTGTAGCCGTCGCGCCAGCCGTCTTCACCGGGGATGAGTACCGGCGTGCTGTGGTTTACGTAGTAATCGAGTGAGCCGGAGAACAGGTAGGCTGCTTCCGGGCGAATCGTGGCAATTTGATCGCCGGGAGCGCGGCCGGCATTGACCACCTCAAAGGCCGATTGGTAGCGGTTCGGGGTATTGGTGCTGCCGGACATGGCTTGAACTGCCCCGCTCCATAACGAGGGCCACGGCCAGACCACGCTAACTAGCAGTACAGCCGCAATACCGGTCAAGTTGGCTACATCGTTCCCACCAAGGTTCAGTCGGTGCATCAACCAGACGGTACTATTGAAAATGGCTCGCACGCCATACGCTGCCAGGAGCAAGACCAAGGGGAATACGACCAGAAAATAGTAGCGAACCTGATGCCAGGGGTTGGCCACAAAGAGCAGCATACCCAGTATAAGGCTGATCATCATCAGGCTGATGAACAGACCCCCTAAATCGGCTCGCTCTGGGCGACCCCGAACAAACGCGATGCCGGCAGCAGCCAACCCCAGCAGCGCCAGTATCGAATAGCGTCGCAGTACGCCATTGTTGAGGTAGTGCTCCATTTCGCGCCAGCGGGTGTCGCTTAACTCAAATGAGATAACATCGTTGACCGGATCGGTATTGATGGCTTCGGTTTCCGTGTCGGGGATGCTGGAGTCAACGGTATAACTGGCAACAAAGCTTTGTTGGCCGCTCCAAAAGGCCAAAATGACTACGGCAGTTGCCAGGAGGAGATCGATTATGAGTTCTCTAGATACCGACAGGTTCTTTTGGAGTTGAAGCATTAACTGGTAGGGGCCGGGATCGTCCGGTTGAAGTTTTGATGTTGAATTTATTGGAGAGGCCAAGTCAGCGACTGGGTTACTTTTTTTGTCTGGGGAAGATTGTCGATGTTTAACCAGCCAGGTGATCAGCAGAGCGAAAGCCAAGGGCGGGAGGAGCAGTAGCAACACCAGATGCGTATTCAACCCGACCCAAATCAGAGCGATCAACAGCCAGCGCGCCCAGCGGCGTTCGCCGTCTAACGTGCCCAGCCAGGCCAATAAAATCCACAAGAACACGATGAGATCGGCCTGGCTGTACATTCGAATGCGCCCGCCCCATTGGATCGCATTGGGATCGAGGGCCAGATACAGCGCCGGGACCAAACCCCACCAGGGGGAATCGTACAGCCGCCAGGCCGTCAACCACAGCGCCACCACAGCCAAACCACCGGCGATCAGACTCCACCAGCGCACAGCCAATAGATTGCCATCGGCCGCATAAGCGATTAGCGCCCCGATATAGGAAAAGACAAGCCCATGATCGTAGTAAAGGCCGGAAGGGAGAATTGGCTGCCCTTTTTCTAAAATCATGCGAATGGCCAGCATCGAGATAAACTCATCGATTTGAAAAACGCCGGCTTGCATATAATGCCAGCGGGTCCAGACGCATAGAACGGCAATGATCGTCAAAATAATAGCGACCGGCAGAAAAAGCCGATTCTTTTTTGTCGTTGGCAAAAAGAGGTTACCCATCGAAGATACCTACTGCTGGGCCGAAACTTAAACCAGGGTCAAAACTGTTGTTAGGGTGACCACACTGACGACCGTAGAAAATAGAACCGTTGTCGTCACAAAGTCGGGGAGAAGATCGTACTCCATAGCGATAATGGAGGCTAAGACGGCGGTCGGCATGCTGGCTTGTAGAATTCCGGCTCCGCGCTCGATGCCGGTCAGGCCAAAAGGAGCGACTAACGCAAACGCCAAAATTGGCCCGCCAATCA
This sequence comes from Anaerolineales bacterium, assembly GCA_020634855.1. Lineage (GTDB taxonomy): Bacteria > Chloroflexota > Anaerolineae > 4572-78 > J111 > JAGRBY01. The sequence goes on along the minus strand of JACKAU010000005.1, from coordinate 97,605 downwards.
GCCGGATGGCGCTGGCAATGTAGACATCGCGTGAAAGTTCGATTCGCCCGACCTGAGCCATACTGATACCGAGCGTGACTAGCATGGTCGGTATCATGGCTCCCCCCAACAAGCCTGTTATACGGGTTAAAACTAGCGGCGGCTCGAAACTGCTGCCGGTAAAGAAGAACGCGGGAACCATAGCCAGTAAGGCCGGAGTTTTTAAGACTTCTAAAGCCGCTTTCATACTCCCTTTGTTATTCCAATTGGCCGCGGCCACGCCAATGACGAAGGCGATGATAATGATAGCTAAGAAATAAACCGTGGCGGCAAAAACCGCCTCTTCCCCTAGCCTGAAATTGATCAAAGGCAATCCAAAGTTACCCACATTGCCGAAAACAGCGATTAACACGTAGGCAGAAATCATCTGTTTGGGGCGACGTAAAATCCACCCCACGCCGAAACCCAGCAAGGCGCAGGCCAGATGCACCAGCAAGGTGTATAAAACCATGCGAGTAATTAACCCCGGCTGCACTTCGGCGGAACTGATGACGTTAAAAATGAAAGCCGGAATTAAGATGAAGTAGGCAAAACGAGATAGCGTCCGAGCCTCAAGCCCTAGAGCCGGCCCGGCAAAATAACCAATAGCCACCAAGGCAAAAACGGGCGTAATGACGTTGATAAAAATAGTTACGACTTGTAAGACCACAGGTAAAACTCCGATGCTGGCTATTGGCTAACGATATCTTCGATTTACTTCACATTTTTATGCCCCTTGACCGATGACTGCCGACTGTTGACCGCCGTAATCCAACAAACACGTCTATTTTTCAGCGGTCGGCGGTCAGCTAGCAGTGGTCTACCGGCTTAGGTCGGCTGTTAGGTCAAAAAATCGGTGACGGTGGTTAATTCTACCGGCGCGGTCAGGTCGATGGTCATGGGCGTGACCGATACCAGTTTATCGACGGCAAAAACGTAGATGTCTGAATCGGGTTCGACGCGTTCGGTGTCAATGTAGGGCTGATAGCTGAAACGGTTGACCACCCGGTCGGCCTTATGGTCGGTGGGCGCGGCCTGGTAGTAACGCTGTCGCGACACTCGCGATGTCCGCCATGGCGTCTCCGGGGTGGCTGAGGCGGGTACCTCGATTTTTAGCAGATCAACCCGCTCAGGTAGCCCGCGTTCCAAAACGCGAACTGCAAAAATTCGCGTAAAATGAGCCGCCACGGTGAAATCGATGGCGTCGCTGTGGTGGAGATGAAACTCCGTGGGCGTCTCCAAACTGACCGCCAGCGCGGGAATACCAAAGCAAGCCGCCTCGATGGCCGCGCCGACCGTACCGGAAATGGTCACGCCCGAGCCGACGTTTTCGCCAAAATTGATGCCGCTGATACACAAATCGATCGGACGCTGGGCCAGTTCTCGAATAGCTAGGGCCACCGCTTGAGCCGGCGACACCTTAGCTTTGTAGGCGGGGTGGCGGCCTTTGGCCAACGGAACGTGCGTGTCGAAGATTGTTCGGTCAACGTTGGTCGGATAGCTGCGACCGGCCCCGGTTTGCTGGGTGCTAGGAGCCATAATCAATAGGTCGCCCAAATCCGCAACCGCTTGAGCCACAGCGTGCAGGCCCGGCGAGTCGATGCCGTCGTCGTTGGTAATTAAGATCAGAGGCCGATCGGCCATAAGAACTCCTTGTGTAAAGTAGTTGGTTAGTTGGTTGGATAGGTGGTCGGCTGGATAGGCCATATCCAAACGCGAATTATAGGCTTAAACTGATTTGAAAGAAAATCCCGGTCTATTTTTACCCTTGCAGAATTGACTCTTGGATGGTAAACTAAATTCTATTAAATGTATGCCGGGTTAAAAAGGGGAATCGCTTTAAATGGCCTCGCAAGCTTTGTATCGAAAATGGCGCTCGCGCACTTTCGAAGAAATTATCGGGCAGCAGCACGTTACCCAAACACTCATCAACGCCCTGAAGCTTGATCGAGTCGCTCACGCCTACCTCTTTTCCGGCCCGCGCGGCACGGGTAAAACCAGCACGGCGCGGTTGCTGGCGAAAGCCGTCAACTGTTTGGCTGAAGACCCGGCGGATCGGCCTTGTAATCGGTGCGCGATTTGCCAGGCAGTCAACGAAGGCCGCTTAATGGACCTTATTGAGATTGACGCGGCATCGAATACGGGCGTCGATGATATTCGTGATTTGCGGGATAAGGTCGGTTTCCGGCCGGCCGAAGCTAAAATCAAATTCTATATCATTGATGAAGTCCATATGCTGTCGAATTCGGCCTTCAATGCATTGTTAAAAACGCTGGAAGAGCCGCCGGCTCACGTCATATTTGTGCTGGCTACGACCGAGCCGGAAAAGATTCCGGCCACCATCACCTCGCGCTGCCAGCGATTTGACTTCAAGAGAATTAAGCTCGATGACGTGGTCGATCGGTTAGATTATATCATCACCCAAGAGGGCTTTAAGGCTGATCGCGACGCCCTGGAGTACATTGCCCGGCAAGGTAGCGGTTCGATGCGCGATGCGATTAGCTTACTCGATCAGATGGTCGCCTACAGTGGTGAGAAGATCTCGCTCGAATTGGTTCAGACCGTGCTGGGCATGGTGGCTTCCCAATCGGTTATTGGCCTGGTCGATGCCTTGATCGAGCAAGATGTGGCTACCGGACTGGATATTATCAATCAAGTTGTCAGCGATGGCCTTGATCCGCGCCAGTTTGCCCGCGAGATTGTCGAACATCTACGGGCGGTGATGCTGGTCAAATTGGGCAACGGGGCGGGCCTGTTGACGATGCCGGATGAAACTCTGGCGGCCGTCAAGCGTCAAGCCGAATGGGCCGGCAGTTCGATGATTATCAAAGCCACGGCTCAGTTTAACAGCGCTGCTGTTGACATCAAATCCGGTTTATTGGCTATTCCGCAACTGCCGTTGGAACTGGCCTTTGTCGAGTCTATTTTGGCTCCGGCCGAGATGCCAGCCCCAGAGATCGCCTCGATACCGGCCAGGCCGGCGGTTGTCAGCAGCCGGCCTGAGGTTAGAAATACGCCTCCACCACCGCCAAAACCGGCCTTTATCCCTACTTCCGGCCCTCCTGAGGTGGCCATCCCGGCCGATCCTCCGCCAGAATTACAGTTTGGTCTGGAGGATGTGCGTCGGTGTTTTGAGCAGGTAATCCAGTTTATCGAGCCGAAAAGTAAACCCATGGCTGAAGCGCTGCGAGCGGCCAAGCTTCAAAAGGTCATCGGCAATGAGATTTACTTTATTACCTTTGATTTGATGAAGAAGAAATTTGAACAGCCTCAACCCCAAACCGCTTTGAATGAGGCTTTTAGCTATGCGCTGGGCCAGCCGGTGATGGTTCGTTTTGTATCCGATCACGATGTGGCGGCCAGTTCACCGGCCGGTTCAGGCGATCAGATGACTGAGCCGAGCACGGAAGACTCACTGGAAGCCCTCTTAAAAGTCGCAACTGATGAGTTGGGTGGTAAAATAGTAGAAGATTAGTCTATCATTTTAGGAGAATGTAATATGGCAAAAAGAAAAGGCAAAGGCAAAGGGTTCTCACTGGAAAATCCTGGCGGTGGGGGCGGTGGTGGTTTGAGTATGCCTGGAGGTGCGAAAGGTGGCCTGGCCGGCAAATTGCAGGAAATGCAGCAGCAGATGCTCGAAGCGCAGGAAGCCCTTGGCGATAAAACCGTGGAGATCAGCGCCGGCGGCGGCGCGATTAAAGTAGTGATGACCGGCCACCAGAAGTTGGAGTCGATCACAATTGCGCCGGAAGTGGTTGATCCGGACGATGTTGAAATGCTTCAAGATTTGATTCTAGCGGCCATCAATGAAGCTGTCGAAGCGTCGCAGAATTTGGCCGCCGATGAAATGAATTCAATTACCGGGGGATTAAATATTCCCGGTCTAATGTAGGGTTTATAACTGATGCAAGCAACCCCTGCCCCGATTACAAAACTAATCGATGAATTTTCTCGGCTGCCGGGAATTGGGCCTAAAACGGCCTCGCGGCTGACCTTTTACCTGCTGCGTAGTTCGCCGGAGCAGGCTCAATCTTTGGCCGAAGCGCTGCAAGAACTGCATGAAAAGGTCGTTTTCTGCTCCCGATGTTTCCACATCGATGAGCGTGATCCGTGCGCTTTTTGTACCAACGAAAATCGTGATCGCTCAATTATCTGCGTTGTTGAAGAACCGCTGGATGTCCTGGCCATCGAGCGCACCAGAGATTATCACGGCCTTTATCACGTGCTGCACGGTACGATTGCTCCCACCGAGGGCATTGGCCCCGAGGATCTCAAAATCGCCGAATTGGTCGAGCGAGTCCGGTCGAGTGATCCGAAAGTTCGTGAAATCATTATCGCCACCAACCCTAATCTGGAGGGTGAAGCGACGGCGATGTACATTAGCCGCCAGTTTGATGGCAGCGGCATCAAGCTGACCCGGTTAGCGCGTGGTTTACCGGTCGGTGGTGATCTGGAATATGCCGACGAGATTACACTCAGTAGGGCCTTGAGCGGTCGAAGCGAAATGTAGGAAAACGGTTATAGATTCAGTAACCTTAAAAGGGTGAAAAAATCGTAAAATTGACCAAATTAGGGGTTGACAAACCTTTTCAAATATGATATCATCTCTCTCGTTGTCGATTTGAGAGTACAATAAATTCTCATTGAGCAGCACTCTGTGCATTAAAAAAGTGTAAAAAGTACTGAGATTTGACTAGATAAGTCACCAAAAAATCCCAAAAAAAGTAATTTGCGGAATTTGACAATCTCAAAAAATACAGTACAATACGTAGCTGTTGTCGCAAGAATATCAGAAAAAAGTTAGATGAGTTTCTTGACACGGCGACAAAAATGTGGTACACTTATCTTTACCTCTGACAGAAAGTGGTTAGTGTTTCTGAAAAAGATGAATTGTATTAGAGGTAGTTTTGATAATAACCAAAAAGGAGGCGCAAGTCTATAATTAGGTATTCTCTGAAAACCTAAAAGCTTGTGTTTCCACCGACATTTTGTAGCTTTATTGAGAAGTGTCGGTTTTTGTTTGCAAATTTTACTTTGCACCTTAACAACTGAAGAATGGCAGGAATTAAATCAGTACAATAGTCCCGAGCCTTTGAATTTAACAAGCAAAGATGTTTGCTTGGTTTGTAGTATACTTTATGAAGAGTTTGATCCTGGCTCAGGATGAACGCTGGCGGCGTGCCTAACACATGCAAGTCGAACGTGAAAGTCCTCTTCGGAGGACAAGTAAAGTGGCGGACGGGTGAGTAACACGTTGGTGACCTGCCCCGAGGTGGGGGATAACCATGGGAAACCATGGCTAATACCTCAAATGTTTAAGTATTTAGACAGCTTAAACTAAAGTTCCGGCGCCTCGGGAGGGGCCTGCGGGCTATCAGCTTGTTGGTGGGGTAATGGCCTACCAAGGCTAAGACGGCTAGGGGGCGTGAGAGCGCGACCCCCCACAATGGAACTGAGACACGGTCCATACTCCTACGGGAGGCAGCAGTGAGGAATATTGCGCAATGGGGGCAACCCTGACGCAGCAACGCCGCGTGAACGATGAAGGCCTTCGGGTTGTAAAGTTCTTTTCTAAGGGAAGATAATGACGGTACCTTAGGAATAAGTCCCGGCTAACTACGTGCCAGCAGCCGCGGTAAAACGTAGGGGGCGAGCGTTATCCGGATTTATTGGGCGTAAAGCGCACGTAGGCGGCGCTGTAAGTTGGATGTGAAAGCTCCCGGCTTAACTGGGAGAGGTCGTTCAATACTGCAGTGCTTGAGGTTGGAAGAGGAGAGTGGAATTCCCGGTGTAGTGGTGGAATGCGTAGATATCGGGAGGAACACCAGTGGCGAAAGCGACTCTCTGGTCCACACCTGACGCTGAGGTGCGAAAGCGTGGGGAGCGAACGGGATTAGATACCCCGGTAGTCCACGCCGTAAACGATGGATACTAGGTGTGGGAGGTTATTTACCCCTTCTGTGCCGAAGCTAACGCGTTAAGTATCCCGCCTGGGGACTACGGCCGCAAGGTTAAAACTCAAAGGAATTGACGGGGGCCCGCACAAGCAGCGGAGCGTGTGGTTTAATTCGATGATACGCGAAGAACCTTACCTGGGCTGAACTACGTGGTAGTAGAGAAGCGAAAGCAGATCGACCCTTCGGGGAGCCTCGATAGGTGCTGCATGGCTGTCGTCAGCTCGTGTCGTGAGATGTTGGGTTAAGTCCCGCAACGAGCGCAACCCCTGTTGCTAGTTACAAGTGTCTAGCGAGACTGCCGGTATCAAACCGGAGGAAGGTGGGGATGACGTCAAGTCAGCATGGTCTTTATGTCCAGGGCTACACACACGCTACAATGGCCAGTACAACAGGTTGCCACACCGCGAGGTGGAGCTAATCCCTAAAGCTGGTCTCAGTTCGGATTGCAGTCTGCAACTCGACTGCATGAAGGTGGAGTTGCTAGTAACCGCGCGTCAGCATAGTGCGGTGAATGCGTTCCCGGGCCTTGTACACACCGCCCGTCACATCATGGAAGTCGGTAACACCTGAAGTTGGTGACCTAACCGCAAGGGAGGAGCTGCCTAAGGTGGGATCGGTGACTGGGATGAAGTCGTAACAAGGTAGCTGTAGCGGAAGCTGCGGCTGGATCACCTCCTTTCTAGGGAATAATCGAAAACGAATCATTAATTTGATAGTTTTCCATAAAAATTTAATTCCCCTTTTAATTCGGGCTAAAATGTACATCAAAATTCCTGCCATTTCTCAGTTGTTAAGGCTTGCAATATGGGCCTGTAGCTCAGTCGGTTAGAGCACTGTGCTGATAACGCAGGGGTCAGTGGTTCGAGTCCACTCAGGCCCACTATCGGAGTTACAGGTTTAGACCTGGGGATGTAGCTCAGCTGGGAGAGCACCTCCCTTGCACGGAGGGGGTCAGGGGTTCGAGTCCCCTCATCTCCATAAGCTTGCCCCAAATAATAGACAATCTGAATGTTTGTTGTTTAATATCGCTAATGTTTGTTGGCGCTATTAAATAGCATATATTTAGATATGCTGTAGTGGTACCTTAAAAACTAAATAGAACGGGTAGTTCAATTTTGCGAAGGTAATTACGTGTGATTAAGCTACTAAGGGTGCACGGGGGATGCCTTGGCGTCAAGAGCCGATGAAGGACGTGGTTGACTGCGAAAAGCTTCGGAGAGTTGTCAGCAAACGCTATTATCCGGAGATGTCCGAATGGGGAAACCCACCTGGGCTAATCCTCAGGTATCTCTAACTGAACACATAGGTTAGAGAAGGGAACCGGGTGAACTGAAACATCTTAGTAACCCGAGGAAAAGAGATCATTCCGCTAGTAGTGGCGAGCGAACGCGGAGTAGCCCAAACTGCTATGCTTATGTGTAGCGGGGTTGTAGGACCCGGCGTTGAGTATCTGTTTGTTAGTAGAACTATACTGGAAAGATAGACCGTAGAGGGTGACAGTCCCGTATATAAAAATGAACAGACTCCAGCTGGTGTTCCTGAGTACCACGGGGCACGCTAATCCTGTGGGAATCTGGGAGGCCCACCTCCCAAGGCTAAATACTCTTGACGACCGATAGTGGACAAGTACCGTGAGGGAAAGGTGAAAAGAACCGCGGTGAGCGGAGTGAAATAGAATCTGAAACCGTGCACCTACAATCAGTCGGAGCCCTATGCCCTTTTGGGAATGGGTGACGGCGTGCCTTTTGGAGAATGAGCCGACGAGTTACTTTCTGTAGCAAGGTTAAGCTAGTGACAGGCGGAGCCGTAGCGAAAGCGAGTCTGAATAGGGCGTTCAGTTGCAGGAAGTAGACACGAAACCTGGTGAGCTAACCATGGCCAGGTTGAAGCGAGAGTAATGTCTCGTGGAGGACCGAACGGGTATACGTTGCAAAGTGTTCCGATGAGCTGTGGTTAGGGGTGATATGCCAAACGAACCAGGAGATAGCTTGTTCTCCCCGAAATAGCTTTAGGGCTAGCCTCTTGCGTTTAGTATCGGAGGTAGAGCACTGGATTGGCTAGGGGGCCCATCGCTTACCAAACCAAACCAAACTCCGAATGCCGATACTTTAGAGCAAGGGAGTCGGACAGCGAATGATGAGATCCGTTGTCGAGAGGGAAACAACCCAGATCGTCAGCTAAGGTCCCTAAGTTGTGGCTAAGTGGGAAAGGATGTGAAACTACTGAGACATCCAGGAGGTTGGCTTAGAAGCAGCCATCCTTTAAAGAGTGCGTAATAGCTCACTGGTCTAGTGGTCTTGCGCCGAAAATGTAACGGGGCTAAAGCCACACACCGAAGCTACGAACTCCGTATGGAGTGGTAGGGGAGCGTTCTGCAAGAGATCAGTGCTGACCGTGAGGACAGCTTGCGGCTTGCAGAAGTGCGAATGTCGGCATGAGTAGCGTAAAACATGTGAGAATCATGTTCGCCGTATGTCTAAGGTTTCCGACGGAAGGTTGATCCGCGTCGGGTTAGTCGGGCCTAAGCCGAGGCTGAAGAGCGTAGGCGATGGACAACAGGTTAATATTCCTGTACCACCAAAGTGGAGCGATGGGGGGACGCAGACGGGTAGGTCAGCCGGGTGATGGATGTCCCGGTGCTGAACTTGTAGGGCGTTGATCTCTGTAGGTAAATCCGCAGAGGGAGTCTGAGGAGTTGTATGCGGTGCCCTTAGGGCCGGAAGTGATTGAGCCCATGCTGCCGAGAAAAACCTCTAAGCATTGAAATTTTGGTGTCCGTACCGCAAACCGACACCGGTAGACGGGTAGAAAATACCAAGGCGATCGGGAGAACCCTCGTTAAGGAACTAGGCAAAATAGATCCGTAACTTCGGGATAAGGATCGCCCCTGTAGGTGAAACGTGTACACGTGGAGCCAGCGGGGGCCGCAGTGAAATGGCCCTGCCGACTGTTTAACAAAAACACAGGTCTCTGCAAACTCGAAAGAGGAAGTATAGGGGCTGACGCCTGCCCAGTGCCGGAAGGTTAAGGGGAAGAGTGAGAGCTTTGAACTGAAGCCCCGGTGAACGGCGGCCGTAACTATAACGGTCCTAAGGTAGCGAAATTCCTTGTCGGGTAAGTTCCGACCCGCACGAAAGGCGTAACGAGTGGGGCACTGTCTCAACGAGGGACTCGGTGAAATTGAACTATGTGTAAAGATGCGCATTACCCGCAGAAGGACAAAAAGACCCCGTGGAGCTTTACTGTAACTTGATATTGAGTTAGGGCTTTACTTGTGTAGGATAGCTGGGAGGCTGAGAAACTGGTCCGCCAGGATCGGTGGAGCCGCCCTTGAAATACCAGCCTGGTGAAGTCTTGGCCCTAACGGCTAACCGTGATCCGGTAGCCAGACAGTGTCAGGTGGACAGTTTGACTGGGGCGGTCGCCTCCCAAAAGGTAACGGAGGCGCCCAAAGGTTCCCTCAGGCTGAATGGAAACCAGCCAAAGAGTGTAAAGGCATAAGGGAGCTTGACTGCGAGACCAACAAGTCGAGCAGAGACGAAAGTCGGGCTTAGTGATCCCACGGTACTGAGTGGAAGGGCCGTGGCTTACCGGATAAAAGCTACCCCGGGGATAACAGGCTAGTCTCCCCCAAGAGTTCACATCGACGGGGAGGCTCGGCACCTCGATGTCGGCTCGTCGCATCCTGGGGCTGGAGTAGGTCCCAAGGGTTGGGCTGTTCGCCCATTAAAGCGGTACGCGAGCTGGGTTCAGACCGTCGTGAGACAGGTCGGTCTCTATCCTCTGTGGGCGTAGGTAATTTGAGAGGGCTTGCCCCTAGTACGAGAGGACCGGGGTGAACCAACCGCTAGTGTGCCAGTTGTTCCGCCAGGAGCATCGCTGGGTAGCTATGTTGGGAAAAGATAACCGCTGAAAGCATCTAAGTGGGAAACTTGCCTCAAGATGAGATTACCATCCGGACAATCCGGGAGAGGCCGCTGGTAGACTACCAGTTTGATAGGTGGCGTGTGTAAGCGCAGCGATGTGTTGAGCTAAGCCATACTAATGGCCGAAGGCTTAATTTTTTAAGCGTAATTACTTCTGCATGAACTAACCCGTTCTATCTAGTTTTTAGGGTATTACTATTTAAGTTTTATAGTTATTATCCATGTGAATAAAAGTCTTCTTGGTGATTCTAGCGACGGGGACACACCCGGATCCATCCCGAACCCGGCAGTTAAGCCCGTCAGCGCTGATGGTACTTGAGGGGCGACCCTCTGGGAGAGTAAGCCATTGCCAGGAGGGCTTTTTTTATTTCCTTTGCAGTATTATCAACCCTATGTTACAATCTAACAATATTTCGCTCTTTATTATTTTGTATGATTTAAAGAGCGAAATATAGTAACAGTTGGGTGGAGTAATACGAGATAGTCCTAAAGATATTTCCAATAGGACAAGCAGTTGGGTTTTTTGTAGTTTTTAGCGTTTCGTGGAGCTATTTTGATAGAGCCTGATAGTACAACACTTGTTGTTGTTGTCTTGCTTGTTTTTTATGCAGTTATTGCGGCGGCTAAAGAAGCTATCGCATTTACCCGTAAGTCTCGAAGATTGCAGCTAATAGAAGAAGGCCGATCAGCGGCGCAGATTGTTGATCGTTTGGCTGAAAATATTCCACTTCTTTCTACAACTGAACAGTTCGTCCTCAAATTGTTGGGTTCTTCTATTGTAGTTTTGGCAGTTTTTGCGTACGTAACCCCTCTTTCTCAATCTTTGTCTATCAATACATATTTAGCCGCAGGTATTGTTACCGTAGTGACGGCCCTAATTGTGCTTATTTTTGGTGAGCTTATTCCCAAAGAAATTGCCCGCAGCTACGCCGAACCCATTGCCTTGTCTACGGCTTATCTGATAAATGGGCTGTCTTTTATTACCGCCCCTTTAGCTAAAGCCGTGACTAAAATTTGTCGAATTGTGACAGGGCGAGGGGCTAACACTGAGAGTTATAGCCTCGGAACCATTACTGAAGAAGACTTGCGTAGCTATGTTGATGCGAGCGAAGAGGAAGGCGTCCTTAAAGAAGAAGAAAAAGAGATGATCTACTCGATCTTCGACTTGGGAGATACGCTTGCTCGTGAAGTCATGGTGCCACGGATCGATATTGTGGCTGTAGAAGCTGATGCATCTGTAAAAACTGCTATGGACACGATTCTTCAAGCCGGTCATTCACGGGTGCCTGTTTATGAAGGGACCATTGATAATATTATCGGTATCCTTTATGTCAAAGACCTGTTGATCCACTGGCTCAAACAAGGCGAACCGGTATCCATTCGGGGTTTGGAGCGCAGCGTCTACTATGTCCCTGAAACCAAACCGGTTACCGATTTGTTGCGTGAACTTCAAACCAAGAAAGTCCACATTGCTATCGTGGTGGACGAATACGGTGGGACAGCGGGTTTGGTGACAATTGAAGATATTTTGGAAGAGATCGTTGGCGAAATTCAGGATGAACACGATGCCGACGAGTTCTATATGCAATATATTTCTGATGACGAGTATATTTTTAGCGCTCGGATGGATTTAGACGATATTAACGATATCATGTCAATCGAACTGCCCACCGATGAGAATGACACACTCGGTGGGCTTATTTACGGGGCGTTAGGCCATATTCCCAAAGAGGGCGAAGTTTTGGATGGGGCTTCATTTGGGGTTCCGGAATTAGTATTAACCGTACTCGATGTGGATGGTCGCCGAATCAAAACGGCTCGGGTCAAGCGCATTAGGGAAGAGGAAGAGGAAAACCAGTTGGCAGAAAACCCTAAAACAGCGAAGGATCAGAGCGGCTCAACATCAACTCTTATGAGTAATATTCACAATACGGCCACTTGACTGGTGTTTCACAAGGTTAATAAACCCCGGTGAATTATGACAGATTTTGATCACGACTCTTCAACCGATCAACGATGGGCAGAATTACTCAACCAAGCTCTTGAGGCTCGAAACTATTCCTACTCGCCTTATTCAAAATACAAAGTAGGCGCAGCGCTGCTCACTAAAAGTGGCAAAGTCTATACCGGCTGTAATATTGAGAATGTCGGTCACTCGGCAGCCGTCTGCGCTGAGCGAACGGCTATCTTTAAGGCCGTTTCTGAGGGTGAGACGGATTTTGCGGCGATAGCCGTCGCCACCGAAAATGGCGGTTCCCCTTGTGGAGTGTGCCGGCAGGTGATGCGAGAATTTGCCTCCGACCTTATCGTCATTATTGGGGATGTGACCGGTCAATACCAGGTGTTGACGCTGTCCGATTTGCTACCTTATAGCTTTGGACCGGAAAATTTACCGCATTCTTGATCCACGCTCAGGCTGAACTAAACAAATTAATGTAGGCCAGTGAGTACACTGGCTTTTTTTTATTCGCAGAATTCTCTTGACAGTAGTATAATCTCCACTTATGGGTAGCAACGAACGACTTTATCGAACCGATGCGATCATTCTCCGCCGGACGGATTTTGGCGAAGCGGATCGCTTGCTGACGGTATTTACTCCAGAGCGAGGTAAACTTCGGTTGTTGGCCAAGGGGGCGCGAAAAATCACCAGCCGGAAGGCCGGTCACATTGAGCTGTTCACCTTGTCTAATCTCTTCATAGCTACAGGCCGGACCTGGGATATCGTTTCACAGGCTGAAATCGTTGAAGCCTATCGGGGGTTGCGCGAAGATTTGGTGAAAACCGGCCACGCCTATTATTTGGCCGAACTGGTCGATCGGTTCACGGAGGAGCACGATCCCAACCAACCGCTGTACGAACTGCTGGCCCTAACTCTGGCGCATCTCTCACTGTCTGAAGACCCTTTTTTGGTACTGCGTTATTTTGAGATGCGGCTGCTTAGTCTGACCGGATTTCAGCCACAGCTTCACTTTTGTGTGGCCAGCCAAGAGCCAATTCAACCGGTCGAGAATAACTACTTTCATTTCGTTGATGGCGGCGTTCTTAGTCCGGAATATGGCGAGAAACGGCCTAACGCCGAGATAATTCCCCTGGCGGTGCTCAAGGTGCTGCGGTATTTGCAGACCGAACCCTGGGAAAACGTGGCGAAACTTCAATTAACGCCGGCCACCCGCCAGCAAGTGGAACGGCTGCTGATGGGCTACATTACTTTTATCTTGGAGCGCCAACTCAAAAGCGTTGACTTCTTGAGAAAAATACAGCGTGAAATGGGACATCTCTAGGCACGCTGTCCCCAAAAATTTAGAAAGGTTTCTGTAACAAGAAAATGACCAAACCCCTCAATTTTCAACAGATTATTATGACTTTGCAGCAGTACTGGGCCAATCAGGGCTATTTGATTTGGCAGCCTTGGCATGAAGCCGTTGGAGCCGGAACAGCCAATCCCGGCACCACTCTGCGTGTACTCGGCCCGGAACCGTGGCACATTGCCTACGTCGAACCTTCCTTTCGGCCCGATGATGGCCGCTTTGGCGATAATCCCAATCGGATGCAGATGCATACCCAATTTCAAGTGATTATCCAGCCGGATCCTGGTAATCCGCAAGAGTTATATTTGGGCAGCCTTTACGCCATTGGTCTCAACCGCGATGAGCATGACATCCGCTTTGTTGAGGATAACTGGGAAAGCCCGGCGTTGGGCGCTTGGGGCTTGGGTTGGGAAGTGTGGCTGGATGGGATGGAAATCAGCCAGTACACCTACTTTCAGCAGGCGGGTGGCTTGCAGCTTGATCCCGTGGCAGTCGAATTGACCTATGGTTTGGAACGGATCGCGATGTGCCTACAAAATGTTGATAGCGTTTGGAAGATCGACTGGGACGGGATTCAAACCTATGGTGATATTTTGCTGCGTCAGGAAATTGAATACTGTGAATACAATTTCAATCAGGCCAATGTCGAGGCCTTAATCGATGCCTACAATTTTTACGAGCAAGAGTGTAAACATTGTTTAGAGCAAGGGCTGATTATTCCTGCTTATGATTATGTGCTCAAGTGCTCGCATACATTTAATATTCTCGATACCAGAGGGGTGATTGGGGTAACGGAGCGAGCCGGTTACTTTGCTCGTATGCGCCGTCTATCCCACCAGGTAGCAAAAGCTTTCGTTACGCAGCGAGAGAGTCTCGACTTTCCGCTGATGAAATATATGCCAGAACGAGCCTTATTCTCTTTAGCTCCGATGCCGGCTGTTAAATCAGATCCTCAAACATTTTTGCTCGAAATAGGTTCGGAAGAACTGCCTTCTCACGATGTAACGGATGCTTTGACCTATTTGAAAGAGGCGGTTCCTCAATTTTTATCCGATTTGAGATTGGCTTATCGTGATGTTCAGGTTCTCGGCTCACCACGACGGCTGGCGGTCTTAGTCGAAGATTTGGTTCCACATCAGGAGGATTTATCGGAGATTGTTCGCGGACCCTCGGCTAAAATTGCGTTTGATGCCGATGGTAAGCCCACGAAAGCCGCACAAGGGTTTGCTCGGGGCAAGGGTCTCGATGTAACTGACCTGGAAATTCAGGAGATGGACGGTGGGCAATACGTGGTGGCCAAAGTTCGTACCGAAGGGCGCCCTGCTGCCGAGGTGCTGGCAGAAAACTTGCCCAATTTCATCCGGGCTATTCCCTTCGGTAAGTCCATGCGCTGGTTGGCTTCGGCCCAAGTGGGAGAGGAAGTCGGCAAGACGGCATACAGCCGCCCTATTCGCTGGCTTGTAGCCTTACTAGGCGAGGATGTTATCCCGTTTGAGTATGCCGGTTTAACCAGCGGGCGCATTACCCGTGGCTTACGGCCTAAAGGCTCACCGGATATAGAAATCGGTACGGCTGCTGCCTATCCACCAATTATGGCCGATGCTCAAATTATGGTCGATCCTGAAGCCCGGCAGGCTGAAATCAAAAGACAACTGGCTGCGATTGCGGCTGAAATTGGTGGCCAAGTACCGGATAATCCAGTCTTACTAGAGGAAGTTACCCATTTAGTCGAGCAGCCGACCGCATTTTTAGGCAGTTTTGAAGAAAAGCATCTTGATTTGCCCGAGCCAATTTTAATCACAGTTATGCGCAAACACCTGCGCTATTTTCCTGTAGTGAAGTATTCAGCCGATGGTAGTCACTCATTACTCCCCCATTTTATCGCCGTGCGCAACGGCGGAACGGACCATCTGGACATCGTACGGCGCGGGAATGAAGGCGTTCTACGGGCGCGCTACGCCGACGCCGATTTCTTCTTTAAAGCCGATACCGAGCAAAATCTGGAAGCCTTTTTACCCCGGCTCGATACGCTGACGTTTCAGGAGCAGCTTGGTTCGATGCTGGACAAGAGTAAACGGCTGGAAACGTTAGCCGTACAGATTGGTGAGCAATTGCAGCTATCGGCTGGTGAGATCCAAACGGTCGAGCGAGCCGCTCGGTTAAGCAAAGCTGATCTGGCGACCAATATGGTGGTTGAATTAACCAGTTTGCAGGGTATTATGGGCTATGAATACGCCAAAATTTCCGGCGAAACTGAGGCGGTAGCCAGCGCCATTGTGGAACATTACTACCCTCAAACCTCGCTGCCGCATGAGTCGTTGAGTAAGCCCGGTTTGGCGCTTAATTTGGCTAACCGGCTTGACAGCCTGTGCGGCCTGTTTGCCGTGGGTAAAGCCCCCACCGGCTCAGCCGATCCCTTTGCCCTGCGCCGCGATGCGCTGTCGTTGGTTACCATTTTGCTCGAAACCAAAACCAGCTTCGATGTCGCTGTCGGGTTGCAACTGGCTGCTGCCTTGATGCCGGTTGAGGTCAGCCCGAAATCCTTAGCGGAAACAAGTGAGTTCATCCGACGCCGCCTTGAAGGTGTGCTGCGCGATGAATATGATCTACCTTTTGATATCGTCCAAGCTGTTTTGGCTGAGCGAGGTGATAATCCTTGGCCGGCGTTGGCTTCGGCTAAAGAGTTAGTCGCCGCCACTCAACGTGACGATTGGGATGATACGCTTAATGCCTATGCTCGCTGTGTGCGGATTGTTAGAAATATCGAGGAAAAATACGCGCTCCAACCCAATGCTTTCACCGAGGCGGTTGAGCAGGATTTATACGCCGCTTATGAAAAAGCCAAAGCCAGTCTATCACCGGCGTCAACTACCGGCGCGGTCGTATCGGCTCTGCGGGAGTTGCTGGTCGAACCGATTAATGCCTTTTTTGATGGGGTATTGGTGATGGATGAGGATGAGACGATCCGGCAGAACCGGCTGGCGCTGCTGCAAGGCATTCGCGATTTGACGAAAGGTCACGCCGATTTTAGCCAGTTACAAGGATTTTAGGATCGAACTGTGGTTCGTAGTAATGGCTTTAGCCGTTCGAGTGTAACACCGCTAAAGCGGTTACTACGAACCGATAGGTTACTTTCGACTGAGCGTATTAAACCGTAATCGTCAAAGTGGCGATCCACAGAAACAGCTGCACGACAATGGTGCTGCCCCACAGCATATAAGCGGCTACTTTTTCGCGGTGGTGGATAAAACCACCGAGAATGAGATTAACCCCCAACGCAATTCCCCCCACCGCCGGCAGGATGAAGAGGTTGAATTTATCGACGATGCGATCGGCCTGGCCGAAGTTGTCGAAGTGAACGGGCAGTAAGGTCGGTAAGCCGGCGTAGCTTAACGACACATAGCCCAACAAAGCCAAGCAAATAACGGCTGCGCTGCCCACCAACCACCAGCATAACGGGTCAACCAAGACCTCGATGCTGAGCGGCCAACCCCGACGAACTTCTTCGCTCCAATGTTGGGTTGGGCCTAAGGCTTGCCGATCGTGCCAGGCCTTAAGAAAAGCCGACGGGTCTTGGGGAGAGATGCCATAGGTTTGTTCAGGGGTCAAAACGAGCAGTGTCCGCTCAAGAGGAGCCGTGGTATGGAAGGCGATGCGACCTAGTTCATCCGATTCGCCTCGACCCATTCGCAGTCCGGCCAGTTCAAACCCGCGAAATCGGATTGGCTCCTCAACGATCTCGCCCGGAATAATCTCTTCAATATGATGCAGGGGGATGCGCTTCTGGCATAATCCCCATTGAATAATTAGCCCGTTGCGGTTGAGGTGATATTTGAGCTTAAAGCCGATAATACTACAGTAGACGGCGGTAATGGTCGCACCAACAGCCAGTAAGGTGGCGACCAACAACCAGAAGATAGTCGAAGGGACGGTTTGGCGCAGCAGCACGTCGATGAGTACGAGCATAATCAAGGCGCAGACTACAGCCACGGCCAAGGCGAAGTGTCCAAATTTAGTAGGGTAGGGTTGGAAGTTCATAAAGGAATATCTTCCAACTTCCAGCGTTTGAGATCCTCGATCAGGCGGTGGTCGGTGATATCTAAATTAAGGGGCGTGACGGAAATGAGCTTGTTTTCGATAGCCCAGATGTCGGTGCCGTGATCGGCGACACCGTGGGGAGGGAGGCCGCCGATCCAGTAGTAAGGCCGGCCGCGTGGGTCTTCACGGGAGATGAGTTCATCGCGGTAGACGCGTTTGCCCAGACGGGTGAGTTCGATGCCTTTTATGTCTGACCAAGGGACGCCCGGAATGTTGACATTAAGTAGGGTATTGGCCGGTAGACCAAAATCGATGACTTTTTTGGTAAGATAAGCCACGAAAGTGGACATGGCCGGGTAGTCTATCGTTTCAGCTTGGAGTTGGTCGTGGTAGCCTCGGGCGATTTCGTCATCTTTGCGCTCGCGGGAAATAGCGATAGCCGGCACACCCTCGATAGTGGCCTCAACGGCCGCAGCGACCGTGCCGGAGTAGAATATGTCATAGCCCATGTTGGCGCCGTGGTTGATGCCCGAAACTACCAAGTCGGGCCGGCGTTCAACCAACCCCAGTAGGGCCAGCGCCACGCAATCGGGGGGAGGTGCGCTCGAAACGAAGGCAGGGCTGCCATCGGACAGTTCAATGGGATCGGCGCGCAAAATTCTATGCATTGTTTTGGGATGCCCGGAGGCTGACCAGTTGTGATCGGGCGCGAAAACCAACGTATCGGCAATTTTATCGAGCGCTTGCTTTAACGGAAACAACGCCGGCGCATCGATGCCGTCGTCATTTGTGACTAAAATTAGCATAGTTGTTGTCTCTTAAATCATCACATTAAGAGATGGTACGGCCCTAAATACCTTTCCCGATTAACGGGTGGTAAGTAATAGGCTTCCCCATCATCAGTCGCCTCTTCTCCCTCTGCTCCGCTGTCCTCCTCCTCATCTTTATCTTCCTGTTCCGGGATAACTCTAATACGGACACGCTCACTTTCGGTTTTGTTGCCGGCCGAGTCGTAAGCCACCACGTGAGCCTGATGCGTTTCGGTATAACCAAATCGAGTTTCAATGAGAGTCAGGCCGCCTGAGAAAATTTTCTGGTAGCCGATAAACTCTTGGGGCGAGACCCCTTCCGGCAGAGTGGCTAAGAGTTCAGGATCGTTGATGGGCCGGGTGACCGAGACAACACGGGTAATGGTGAATAACTGTGTTCCGGTAATTGTTCCGTTCGCGCCGGTAATAGCTTGAGTCTCGTAAATAGGCGCTTCCCAAACAACGCGTTTAGGTGTGATATCCACATTCCAGCGGAACGTAAAGGGGGCTACCGTACTTTCGCCCACCTTTTGGTTGTCAACATAGTACTCTACTCGACTCATCGAGAAGTTATCGTTGGCGTCAACCTGGAAGTTGACCCAGTCATTTAACAGCGCGTTGGCGTTGGCCTCGTAGACGGTGTCCGGTTCGGGGTTAATCAAATCAACCGTGGGCGCTGTATTGTCCACCGTGACCTGCACCGACCGCCGTTCAAGGCTCTGATCGCCTCTCACCACCGTAAGTTGCAGCGTATAGAGACCTTCCTCTTCGGCCTTGGTGTCCCACGTGGCCAGCGGGGCGCCCTCAACCGGGGTGGTGTTATCGCTGCCTAATTGCTTCCATTCACTGGGGGTTAATCCCTGACCATACTCAAGGCGATAGAGCTGGAAATTATCCAGAGTGGCATTGCCGGTGATGACGACATTTCCTTGAACATACTCATAGGGCCGAGGATTGATAAAGGCCACCGGCCCCGCGTTGATAGCCGGACCAATACTGTCGTCATATTCCGTAGGCGGCTGCGGAATGCCGTTTTCGATCACCCAGTCGTTAGCCACGGGGGGATAGACTTCATAGACTCGTTCTTCAACCAGTTCAGGCGGGGTATAGACTGTGGCTAACTTGCCGTTTTCGCGATTAATCCGGAAAATCTGATGAACATTATCACGTTGGGTGGGAACGGTGCCGTCTAAAAACATTTCGACCGCAGTGTTTTGGGTGGCTTCGCTAGGCAGTAGCCCGGATACGGCATCGACGCGGGCGTCAACCAGGCCGCGCGGCCGCTGCCAGGTTTCGACCGGTTTGTCTTTGAGATACTCCAGCATCACCGCGTTCCATATCGGGGCTGCGCCGGTCAGACCGGTGACATCCTTCATTTCTTTGTTGTCATTGTTGCCAACCCACACGGCTGTAGCCAACTGCGGTGTAAAGCCAACCGTCCAGTTATCACGGAAGTTGTTAGTCGTTCCGGTTTTAGCTGCGATCGGCCGATCTTCAAAGTTACGCTTCAGTTCACTGTTGGCGCCAAAGGCGGCCGCGCGAGCGTTATTATCAGACAGAATATCGTCCATGATATAGGCCAGGGCCGGATCGATGACTTGCTCAGTAGCCGGCTGGTCATATTGATAAATGGTTTCGCCGTCTTTGGTTTCGATGCGTAAAATTGAAACCGGGTCTAAGGTTCGATGGCCCGGCCGGCGATCAACCTCATCAACCGGCTGGCCGGCCATCACCCCCATATTGGCCATCACGCTGTAGGCGTAGGCCATATCGATCGGTTTGACTTCACCGCCGCCCAGGGTTAGCGATAGGCCATAGTAATCTTGGTTAAGGGTGGTAATACCCAAGCGATGCGCCGTGGCGATTACATTTTTAATGCCGGCTTTGTGTAACGTCCAGACGGCGGGAATGTTGAGACTTTGCGCCAGCGCATAACGGGCGCGAATCGGACCAGTATATTTACGGTCGTAGTTTTCGGGAACGTAAGGCGGGTTGGGATCATCGGGAAAAGATTGGCGCACATTCATAATCATGGTGGCCGGGTTGTAGACACCCTGAGAGAACATTGTTAGGTAACTAAACGGCTTAAATGATGAGCCAGGCTGGCGGCCGGGCTCAGAGGCGCAGACATTGACGTTGCCGTCATTTTCCTTGTCCCAGAAATCGACGCTGCCGACCATCGCCAGGATTTCGCCGGTTTTGGGGACAATTGAAACCACACAGGCGTTGCTGGCATTATTGCCGTTTTCCAGCAGTTCCTTAATCTGATCTGAGGCAATTTGTTGGGCTTTTTGGTTAAGGTCGTAATCTAAAGTGGTATAGACTTTCAGACCGCCGCGATAGATCAGTTCCGGATCATATTTGCGTTCCAGTTCCTCTCGAACGTAAACGGCAAAATGGGGCGCCAGGATATCGAAGCGTTCTTCAACTTCTTTCACTTTGACGTCTTCGGCAAAGATAGCTTCGGCTTCCGTCTGAGAAATCGCGCCTTCGTCAACCATACGATTAAGGGTGATCCACTGGCGATATTTAGCTTCGTCAGGGCTATTAATGGGGTTCAGAAACGGAAATTGGGGAATCGGGGCCAGCATCGCGCATTCGGCATCGGTTAGGGCGCTGGCCGGTTTGTCGAAATAGACTTGCGCCGCCGCATTGATACCATAGGCCAGGTTGAAGTAGGAGTTGGTGTTAAAATACCATTCTAAGATCTGATCTTTATCGAAACGGCGGGTGATTTCTATCGCCAGGATAATTTCTTTGATCTTGCGGGTGTAGGATAACTGGGTCCGTTCATCTTCATCGATCAGGATGTTTTTGATCAACTGTTGGGTAATCGAACTGCCCCCTTGAATCTGGCCGCCGCGTAGGTTTTGGTAAAAGGCGCGGCCAATCCCTTCGGGGTCAAAGCCGGGGTTCTGATAGAATGACTTATCCTCCAAAATAATGGTGGCCTCGCGGCAAAATTCGGGGATGTCTTCCAGAGGCACGTAACTGCGGTCGCCCCGAAATGGGTCGAACAATTCGTAGAGCAGCACTTGGCCGGTCCGATCATAGATTTTGGTGGTTTCAAAATCTTCCTGTTCTGTTTCGATGGCGGTTGGGTCAGGTAGTTGTTGGGCAAAACTTTCATAAACAGTATAGGCGGATATAAAGCCGCTCATAATAATCCCAAACACAACCGCTACCAAAAGCCCGACCACGACCAAGACAAAATTGATCAGGTACAGGTGGATTTTTGGTTTTTGCTCTATAGTCCGTCGCCGCCGGCGACGGGTGATCATCACTTTTCGATTTGGCTGCATAACGCTGACGACATCTCCGTTTTAATTGGGATACCCCTCTCCAATTAAAAACGGTATATTGGATTTATCAGCAGGACCAATATACCGGACACGCATGGTAGCAGAAATAACAGGCTTCGGCAAGTTCGTTTGACGGCATATTACCTGAATTTGGGGGAAGTTGGGCAACGCAAAACCTTCACTTAGCCAACATTTAGAGCAAAGTCTGGTTTTTTTCGATAACCAACAGGTGAGACAGCCCAAAACGCCGCAGTGGCGTCTGCTCGAGCGCGTAGGTCACGGCTCGAATCGATTGGCCCAATCGGGGCCGGCGGGCGGTCAGATTATCATAACCGGGATAGATTTGGGTGTGGGTGATGACCTTGACGGGCAGAGTGTTGAACAGCTTCGTTAGACCTGATGACGTGTACGCTCTGACATGGGGCGCGAATCGATTGCGCAGACTGTCCGGCAGGTAGTTGATCAGTGGGGTGTTGCCAAAGTGATACACACCTCGCCAGTAATGACCGTGAGTTTCAAAGGGATAGAGGCGGTTGGGACAAAAAATAACGGCTCGCCCCCCTTCTTTGAGTACCCGCACCATCTCCGCTACAGTCAGGCGATCATCGGCCACGTGTTCGATCACTTCATGGCTCAGGACCAGATCGAAATAGTCTGACGGATAGGGCAAATGCTCGCCCGCTGCGACGTTAACCAACGGAGAATGGTGATAGCTTTCGGCAACGCGGTCAAATTCGATATCTAAACCATAGACGTGATTGGTGAATTGTCTCAAGGCGCGAACGTACATACCCACCCCGCAGCCATCAACCAGCACCCGGCTGTCGGGGGTTAGCCGTTGAGTGAGGCCGGCCGCGGCTTTGATCATCTCCAGCCGGCGATCTTGGCCGGCGCGCCAGACCAGACTGGGTACGCCTCGTTCGTCGGCTTTGTCGATAGTCATTCCGGAGTTGCTCATTTTACGCCTACGTGCAGCGCGACCGTGTTCATCATAAGCAGCCTATAGCTGACTTCGCGTAGAGAAATTGCTTCCATTTCCGCTTTCAACTCGCTTGGGCTAAGGAAGACATCGGCTGACGCAGGGAGATAGGAGTAAGCATCCCTCTGACCGGAGATAAACCCGCCAATGATGGGTACAATATTATGGAAGTAAAGGCGAAATAGGTTGCCGAATAGGGTATCGGGCGGGCGGGGAATTTCCAAAATAAGGACACGCCCGCCGGGCTTGCAGACGCGCACTTGTTCGGCCAAAGCGCGGCGAACATTTACGACATTTCGCATAAGAAAGCCGCTGGCAACGGCGTCGAAACTGTTGTCGGGAAAGGGTAAATGGAGGGCATCGGCTCCGCTCCAACTGAGGCGATTTCTAACCTCTCGACCGTTGGGTGGTAGCCTTTTCGCAACATACTCCGGCCACCGGTTTTGTCCCACATGCATCATCGGCAGCGTATAGTCAGCGCCGATGACATGGCTGAGATAGTGGTTTTGTCGAAACGCTTCAAAGGCAATATCGCCGGTGCCGGTGGCGACATCTAAAAATCGGCCGTCCGGCGGAAGTTGAGCCGCTTCGATCAGCAGCTTGCGCCAGTGTTGATCCTGGCCGACTGTCATTATCCGGTTCATCAGATCATACCGGTGGGCGATCCGGGCGAACATTTGATTAACGTATTGGTACTTGTCGGCTTCCGATGAGAAAGTCATTATTAGAATTAGGCTCCGCACTAAAACTAGAACAACAAAAAACTCCCCCACCGGGGAGTTTGTTAACAACTGATATTCTAACTAGACTGCCTGATTTAACAAAATTAGCTGGTGAGCTTTGGATAAAGCATCCCACCGATTGAACTCAGCAGGCCCGCAACCAGCGACCCAATCAAGCCGTAGACAATCAGAGCACCTATGACTCGGCCGGCCATCGCGATGGCATCGACGGATAGCCCATAACTGGCTAACGTTGCCAGCCCTTCGGGGCTAATTTGATTAGCGATACCCACGCCAAACCCTTCCATTAGCAGGCCGAACGCGGCTAGAATCATAGCGACAACGCCGCCAAAAATTCCAGCCCAAAAACCAGCCAGCCAGCCGGCTTTGCCACCTTCGTGGCTGTTCTTGATGCTACTCCCGGCAAAAATACCGGCCAGCAGCCCTGTGGCCAAACAAACAACCAGAAAGCCTGGGATAACCAAAAAGGCCAGTGAAACAAAAGGAAGATTTTCAGGAGGGGGGATTAATCCAATCAGCATTAACACCAGGATACCAAAGCCGCCAACTAGGCTGGCTTTGAGACTGGGCGCAACCAACACCTGCGTCGTTGCTTCACTTTTTCTACTTTTTCGTTGACGACTGTGGACCGATGTGCTTACTTGCGATTGTCCCGGTCTTTGAGTTGTAACCGTCATTTCATACTCCTTTTCTAAAAACAAGAGGTCCGATACCGGCTAAATTGGCTAAAAATCGGTATCACCTACGCCATAACGAGGCGGATTATAGCATAGTAGCCTACGGTTAGGCAACAATTACTAAGCGATTTGGCCTACGTCATTCTGATATTTAGTATATTATTGAAATTAATTTGTGTCAATTCTCACTAAGTTGATTTTTGTTGAATTCAGGTGGATTTTATGAAGGCTGTGTTCGTTTTATATTGCCCCTATCACTCGTTTGTGCTAATATACACAATCGGTAATTAATTTGTTGCTTTCTCATTATAAATAACGAGAAGCAAAAACCCGTAAAATTCCTTATAAAAGAAAGCTGATAGACTTTCTTATAAACTTAGATTTGGTAAAAGGAATATGGCATCAAAAAAATCACGATCTGTAATTTTGAGTGACTTTGATAAGTACCTTATCGGTGAAGGTACCCATGAGCGTGTGTATGAGAAACTCGGCGCTCATTTGGTTGAGTTGGACGGAAAGCAGGGGACCCACTTTGCTGTTTGGGCTCCCAACGCCCGGCAGGTTAGCGTAGTGGGTGATTTCAACGGCTGGCACCCCGACAGTCATCCAATGTTACCCAGCGACAGCGGCATCTGGACCGCATTCATACCCGAGTTGGGCGAGTATACAGTCTACAAATACCATATCGTGACCCAATCGGGCGACGGTTTTGATAAATCTGACCCGTACGGCTTTGGTATGGAGCAACGGCCAAAAACGGCCTCGGTGATCACCAACCTTGATAGTTATCAATGGGGGGATAGTGCTTGGGTCAAGAAGCGCAGCGAGTATCAGGCGCTTGACCAACCCATCTCTATCTATGAAGTTCATTTGGGTTCCTGGCGCAGACGTCCCGATGAACAATGGGGCAGCCGCTTTCTAACCTATCGCGAATTAGCTGACGAATTAATTCCTTATGTGTTGGACTTGGGGTACACCCATATCGAGTTGATGCCTGTGGCTGAATTCCCGCTTGATGATTCGTGGGGCTACCAGGTTTTGGGCTTTTTTGCGCCAACGAGCCGATTTGGAACCCCTCAGGATTTCATGTATTTTGTCGATCAGTGCCATCAAAACAAAATCGGCGTCATTTTAGACTGGGTGCCTGCCCATTTTCCTAAAGATGGGGCCGGCTTGAACTATTTTGACGGCACTCATCTCTACTCCCACTCCGATCCTCGCAAAGGAGAGCATCAAGACTGGGGCACGTTGATCTTTAATTACGATCGGCACGAAGTTAGGTCATTTTTGATTTCCAACGCGCTATTTTGGATCGAAAAATATCATATCGACGGGCTGCGCGTCGATGCTGTGGCCTCAATGTTGTACCTGGATTATTCTCGTGAGGAGGGCCAATGGATTCCCAATGAATATGGCGGCCGTGAAAACCTGGGCGCCATCAGCTTTTTGCGAGCTATGAATGAAACCGTCCACGTCAATTTCCCCGGTGTTTTAACCGTGGCCGAGGAATCGACGGCCTGGCCGATGGTTTCTCGACCGCCTTATATGGGGGGCTTGGGTTTCAGCTTAAAGTGGAATATGGGTTGGATGCACGATACCTTAAATTACATGAGTAAAGAGCCTATCCATAGAAAATATCATCACAATGATTTAACATTTAGCCTGCTGTACGCTTTCAATGAGAATTTTATTCTGCCGCTGTCACACGATGAGGTCGTACACGGCAAAGGCTCCATTATTAATAAAATGGCCGGCGATGAGTGGCAAAAGTTTGCCACCTTACGGGCTTTTTATGGCTATATGTGGGGCCACCCCGGTAAGAATTTATTGTTTATGGGGAGTGAATTTGCCCAGTGGCAGGAATGGAACTTCAATAATGAGTTGGAATGGTCGGCTCTATCGGCGCCTAATCATCAGGGTATTCAGTCTTTCATAAGAGATATCAACCACATTTATAAAAACGAGCCGGCCTTATATGAGGATGATTTTGAATACACCGGTTTTCAGTGGATCGATGCCAACGATAGCGATAATAGCGTCTTCTCGTTTATTCGCTTTGCTAAATCAAGCGAAGAGTTTGTAGTAATCGTGTCCAACTTCACGCCGGTGGTCCGCGCAGATTATCGAATCGGCGTTCATAAGTCGGGCTTCTACCGTGAAATTCTTAACAGTGACTCGTCCCATTACTGGGGAGGTAACGTGGGTAATGGGGGTGGCGTGGAAACGGAAGATATTCCTTTCCACGGTCGAGAGTACTCGCTGCTATTGACACTGCCGCCGCTGTCAACTATCTGGCTGAAATTGAAACCTGAAGCTTAACACAAAGCCCCCGCTAATACCGGGGGCTTTTTAATAACCTCAAAAATTTTTATTTATCGAGCAAAATATGATCGATCTAATTTAGTCGTCATATTGAAGTAAAGAGAAAATATCATATCCTTTGAGCTTGTCGCGGCCATTTAGAAAGTTCAGTTCGATGACAAAAGCTAGCCCTACCACGTCACCCCCCAGCTTTTCAATCAAACTGCACGTCGCCGAGGCCGTGCCGCCCGTGGCTAGCAGGTCATCAACGACCACTACCCGTTGACCTTTTTCAATAGCGTCAACATGCAATTCTAGCGTGTTGCTGCCGTACTCTAAGTCATAACTGGCCGAAATGGTTTCCGCCGGCAACTTCCCCGGTTTCCGAATAGGAACAAAACCGGTACCTAACTGATACGCCAGCGGCATGCCAAAAATAAAGCCCCGTGATTCGATCCCTACAACCACATCGATTGCCTTATCCTGGTAAAACCGGCTGAGTTGGTCGATGCTCTCTTTCAGCGCCGCCGGATTTTTAAGCAGGGTCGTAATATCATAGAATAATATTCCCTCTACCGGGAAATTGGGCACGCTGCGAACCGTAGTTGCTAGATTCATAATACCTGCTCTCGCTAAGTGGTTTTCAATAGAGTAAATCGGGCCGATTTTAGCAGAATCCCTTAGAATGGGCAAGTACTACAAATTTGCCGCGCTCATGGTATAATACTAGCACATTTTGGCTTTGAGAGTTCACCTGGCATGATATTACTACGTAAATTAATACAAATAGGCGTTATCAGTGTAATGGGGATCATCGCTGTTCTGTTCAGCGCTTGCCAACAGGCCACATCCAACGCCGAGATCGCGACTACCCCTGCGACTATTCCGGTGACGCGCACCAGCCAACCCAGTCAAACCCCGTCCGTTATCACTCCGACGCCAATTGTTGAGCCGCTGACAGAGAGCCAGCCCACGACCTTAACTTTCTGGACTGTGGAGCCGATTTCATCGTTGGCTGAGGAGGAGATCGGGGGTTTTGTTGAAAACAACTTACGCCAATTTGAGCGGGATAACCCCGGCGTTTCAGTTGAACTTCAAGTCAAAAAAACGACCGGTAAAGGCGGCGTCCTGGATTTTTTAAGAACAGCCGGTCAAGTGGCCCCGGCGATTTTACCCGATGTGGCCATCATAAACGCTGTTGATCTTTACCAAGCTCAGACGGAGGGATTGGTCCAATCCCTTGATGGCCGGCTCGACCGTTCGATTGTTCAGGATCTGCTACCGGCGGCGCGGAGGATGGGCACTGTGGACGGCACTTTGGTCGGTGTCCCCTTAGGTTTAGAAATGGAACACACCGTCTATAATACCCTTGTATTTACGGATACGCCGATTCTTTGGACAGATATTCTTAGTAAAAATAGTCGATATCTTTTTCCGGCGAAGGGCAACAATGGGGTGGTGAATGATGCCACTCTAGCTCAGTATTTCTCAGCCGGTGGTGTATTTCAGGACGACGAAGGAAATCCAAAAATCGATGAGCCGGTTTTGAGAAATGTGCTGACATTTTATCAGCAAGCCAGCGAGCAAGGCATTATCGACGCGTCTCTTTTGGAGGCAGCCACCACTGAAGATGTCTGGCCTTATTACCTAGAAATCCCTGCCGGTTTGTCACAAGTTAGTGTGAAACAATTTTTAACCGAACGCGACGGGTTGATTGATAGTGATTTCGCCGCGGTACCCATTTCAAATGCGACTGCTACGCCGGTTTCAGTCATGCACGGTTGGGTCTTCGTCTTAGTGACTGATGACGTCAATCGTCAGGCGGCAGCATTGAAACTGATTGAGTCGTTTATGTCAACGCGTAATAATGTAACCTGGAACAACATCAATAACTCTATACCAATCCGTGACTCCGCTTTCCAGCAAATTTCCGGAGATGATCCTTACTGGATTTTTCTGGGTGAACAATTAAACACAGCCCGGCCGGAGCCGCGTTTTACCGGCTACGACCGCATTGGCCGGATTATCCAGCAAGCGGTTGAACAAGTTTTACGTGGCGAGGCAACCGCTGATGAGGCGGCCGCCACAGCTGTAGATGCCTTAGCTCAATGATAATGATACAATGATGACAGAACCGTTTGACCCACGCCGGATTGCCTGGCAAATTATTAACCATGCGCTTGAAGCCGTAGACCCGGCCAAGGCCGTTAATAACTATTTCGATGCCCAGCCTGATATTGTCGATCATATCAAATCGACGCCGGGGCGACTTTTTGTCGTTGGAGCTGGAAAGGCCGGTACGCCCATGGCGGCCGCCGTCTCTCAACGATTTGGCTCCAAAATTGCCGCCGGCCAGATCATTGTCAAATACCATCACACCACCGGCCAGGCCAATGTTCTTGAGCAGGTTAAAATTAGTGAGGCCGGTCACCCCGTGCCGGATCAGGCCGGCTTTTCAGCCGCGCAAGCGATAGCCCAACTCCTTGAGCAGACTCGCGAAGATGATATTGTGCTGTGTCTGATTTCCGGCGGCGGATCGGCCCTGTTGACCCTGCCTGCCGAAGGGTTGACTCTGACCGATTTACAAGAGACAACCCAGGCGTTATTGGCCGCCGGAGCCACGATCAACGAGATCAACACTATTCGGAAGCATTTGTCGGCCGTCAAGGGTGGTAGTTTAGCTCGACTGGCCGCCCCGGCCCAGGTTTATGCCTTAATCCTATCCGACGTGGTGGGCGACCCGCTGGAGATTATCGCCTCCGGCCCAACTGTTCCCGATCCTTCCACCTTCGCCGACGCCTGGGCGATTGTGGAACAGTACGATCTTGAGACGGCTCTCCCCGCGCCAGTCATCCAACGATTGCAGGCCGGCCTGGTCGGTGCTATTCCTGATACGCCTGATCGGCAGGACCCCCTGTTTAATCGTGTGACAAATGCCATCATCGGCAGCAACCGCATCGCCGCACGCGCCGCCGTCGCCGCGGCTCAGGAAGCCGGTTTTAATGCTCAGCTTTTGACCACGTTTGTGGAAGGCGAAGCTCGTGAAGTGGCGCGTGTGGTGGCCGGGCTGGCCAAAGGGCTGGCCAAAGATGAAGGTCTCCCCCGGCCGGCTTGTCTGGTTTTGGGCGGCGAAACTACCGTGACCATTCGCGGCAACGGGCAGGGTGGGCGTAATCAAGAGATGGCGCTGGCCGCGGCCATTGCTTTACAGGGTTGGGATAGCACCTTGATTGTTTGCCTGGGCACCGACGGCACCGATGGACCTACCGATGCGGCCGGCGCGTTCGCCTTTGGGACAACTATCGCTCAAGCCGAAAAATTAGGGCTTGAGGCGTCGGATTTTCTCAATCGTAACGACGCCTACAACTTCTTTAGCGCCTTAGATGATCTGATCATCACCGGCCCAACCCATACTAACGTTAATGATCTGACCTTTATTCTGGTGTGGTAGTCAACCGCTCTATGTATCCCCCAATTCTTCGACCCAAAGCCCAACGACAATTAAAAAGTATTGAGCAGGCCGATCTTGTCATCGGCTTGCCCAGTTATAATAATCCCCAAAGAGCCGCCCATGTCACTCGTGTGGCGCTTAAAGGGCTGCGCCAACACTATCCGCATCTGCGCACAGTGTTGATTAATGCTGATGCCGGCCTGAGGGCCACCACTCGCCAGGCCGTGGTCGAACAAGCCAGCCGTAACGGCCATAACAGCCATATCGTTAGCAGCCGATATGAAGGAGTGTTGGGGCAGGGTAGCGCTTGCGCGGCCTTACTTGACGCGGCGTTGGCCCTGGATGCTAAAGCGATTGTTATCTTAGATAGTTACAGTCACGGTATCACCCCCAATTGGATCGCCGGCCTGGCGCATTTGATCCTGGAAGACAAGACGGATTTGGTGATGCCTCGCTACCGGCGCTGGTTGTCGCCTAATGGGGTCTTGAATGACTTGATTGCCTACCCCTTACTCAGGGCTTTGTACGGCAAAAGTATTCGCCATCCGTTGGCCTCTGATTTTGCGCTCTCACCCCAATTAGCCACGGCCATTTTAGATGAGGATGTATGGGGTACAGCCGTGGCCAAATTAGGCTTTTCACCTTGGTTGGTTTCGTATGCGATGGTCTCCGGCTGGCGGGTGGCCCAATCGGCTTTGGGTGAAAAGGTTGTCGCATTGGAGACGTCTAGTCGATCGCAAAACAAAAAACTAGCGGCGCAGTTCCAGCGGTTTTTTCAAGATACAACTAGCGTTTTATTTAGCTTGCTGGCTCAGACTAAAAGCTACTGGCAAGCCACTGATACCGTTAATTCAATTCCCACGCTAACGCATTTTGCTTCAGAAGTTCCTATGGATGACATAGATATCGAAGATACAGTGCATTTGCTTGACAATCTGGCGCTAGGCTGGATAGAATATAGGAGGCTGTGGCAAACAACACTGGCTCCGGATAATCTAACTCATATCGAAGCCCTCGCCTCACTCCCGCCTGATCGATTTCATTTTCCCGCCGATCTCTGGGCCAAAATTATTTACGATTTCGCCACGGTTTTCAACAAAGGAGAAATTGACCCAAATCAGATTGTCGATTCACTCTACCCTCTTTATCAAGGACGCAAAGCCGCGTTTTCCCAAGAGGTCGCCGGGCTGGCCTTTGTTGGCCGCGAAGGAACAGTCGCTGCTCAGGCGGTTGAGTTTGAGGAAACCAGACCTTATCTAATGAAGCGCTGGCAATCCTACCGTTTATAACATCCCAAACTATCATAAAATCAAACTGGAGTAAAAAATGACCATTAAATTTGGTACCGATGGTTGGCGGGCCGTTATTGCCGAAACGTTTACTTTCGAGAACCTAAGAATCGTTAGCCAGGCTATGGCCGATTATCTGTTAGAGGCTCACAGTACTGAGCCGCATTTAAGTATCGTCATTGGTTTTGACACGCGCTTTCTTTCGGATCGCTTTGCGGCTGAGGTCGCTAGAGTGATGGCCGCTAACGGTATCACGGCCCATCTGGCGCGGGCCGATGCGCCCACTCCGGCCATTAGCTACAACATCATTCATAAGCAGGCTGCTGGCGGCGTTATGATTACGGCCAGTCACAATCCGCCTCGCTACAATGGTTTCAAAGTCAAAGCCGCGTATGGCGGCGCGGCGTCCAAGCTGCAGATTAAGGCCATCGAACGGAAATTATCGAGCATCCACGAGCGTATCGGCGCTAATTTGATGGATTTTCAGAAGGCACAGGAGCAGGGGCTCATCGAGAAATTTGATCCCGCCTGGCCGTATTACGAGCATTTGACCACCAATCTGATCAATATGGATACGATTTCCAATGGTGAACTCGCCGTTGTGGTTGACTCGATGTATGGTTCCGGACGAGGCGTATTTGGGGAGGTGGTTTCACGCACCCGCACCAAAATTCATGAACTGCATAGTGATCTGCACCCCGGTTTTGGGGGCGTTCATCCCGAACCGTTAGCTAAAAATCTAAGGACATTAATCTCAACGGTACAAAATGAAAATGCCCACTTAGGTATCGCTACCGACGGCGACGCCGACCGCATTGGCGCGGTTGATGACCGAGGTAACTTTGTCGATCCTCATACGATTATGGCGCTGTCTGTGCGATATCTGGTCGAGCGGCGTGGATTGTCAGGAGCGACTGCCAAGACCATCAGCAGTACCTTGATGCTCAATCGTATGGCCAAACAATATGGATTGGCTTTACACGAGACGCCGGTGGGTTTTGACGTTATCGCCGAATTGATGATCAATGATGATGTTTTATTGGGCGGTGAAGAATCCGGCAGCATCAGTATCAAGGGCCATATTCCGGAAGGTGATGGGATTTTAATGGGGCTGCTGCTCATGGAAATCGTGGCTGATGCCGGCGTCCCATTGTCTGAGTTAATTGCCGATTTACAAAGAAAGTTTGGCCCGACCTGTTACAAACGCGATGATCTTCGTCTTAAGACGTTTGTAGAAAAGTCGGAGATGGTTAAGAAACTGGTAGACGGCGCGCCTGAGGCTATCGCCGGAGAAACCGTTGTTAAAGTCGACTCTTATGATGGGGTCAAATATCATCTGGCCGACGATAGCTGGCTCTTGATTAGGCCATCAGGGACAGAACCGGTGTTGAGATTATACGCCGAAGCCAGTGACGGCCGGGCTGTAGAGGCGATGCTGGTTAAAGGGCGTGAATTGGCCGGGGTTGATTGAAATCACAAACGCCGCTCACAATTGAGCGGCGTTTTTATTTTAATTACTTTTACTTTTAATTGGAGGTCGGTAAGTCAGACTTAAGGTTGTCTTACAAATTTTGGAAAATTAGGGTAAAAATCCATTGGGATTTTGTTGGAGCGTTCCCTGTCTGACCTCAAAGTGGAGGTGCGGCCCGGTCGAGTTGCCGGTACTGCCCATCTCACCGATCTGCTCGCCCTTAACCACGTTTGTACCGGCTTCGACATAGTAGGCATTAAGGTGTGCGTACAAGGTTTGAAAGCCATTATTATGATCGATGACCAGATGGTAACCGTACATATTATCCCAACCGGCCACAATGACATAACCGGAGTCGGCAGCCAGTACCGGTGCGCCAATCCAGGCGGCGATATCTATCCCGGGATGGTAGCTGAAAAAGCCCTGAGAGATCGACCCGCTGGCTGGCCAGCTAAAGAACCCTGTCCCGGTGGTCGCGTTGTCAGGCACAGGTCCGGTGTAGGCATAAGTGGTCACCGTGCGTGGAATAAACGGTTTACTACCGCCCGGTACAACTAACCATTGCCCCGGCTGGATAATGGGATTTTCAGGGTCAATCGCGTTAACCGGGATATCGATAATTCCCTGCACATCCGTCTTATAAGTTCCGGCAATTCCCTCCAACGTATCCGAGCCACCGACCTGATGGTAAACCCCATCGACCGGCAGAATAGTCACTGTCTGGCCTACCGACAGCAAATCGGGATTATCCTCCAAATCCGCATTGGACCAGATTATAGTTTCGGGGGACAACCCAAATTTATAGGCAATGGCGGTAATCGTATCCCCACTTTCCACCACATACGATCGGATTTCATCCGACGTTGGTTGACTAAATAGCGAGCGATCAGGGATCGTCGTCTGCGGTACGGCGGCCTGGAATAGAACACCGTCTTGATTGTTTACCAATTCGCCGGATAAAGCGAGAGGCGGTGTGTTATCTTCTACCTCTGTAGGCTGAACAACTTCACCGGCGGTACGTTTGAGCGGGTGTATAGCGCCAATTTGCCCCCAAGGCAAATTAAGGCTACTTATGACAATAGCCACAACCGCAATCAGTATCATTGCCAGGTGGGTTAAGGTGCGGTTAGATAAACCTTCGTTGTTTGAAAAATTCTGCAAAGAGAGAGAGAGCCGTTTAATTGATCCTAAACTAGAGATGAGGGGTGAACTCACCTCTCCAATATCATCGTCACGGCCATACTCGTGAATGGGCAGAACCCCGTCATTCAAGCCGCTAGGTGGTTTTTTCGTAAATGATGATTGCATAAAGTTATCGTCTGACTGCTAAGGTTTTAACTAAGCGATCATGCTTAGGCTGACTCACGTAGCGAATACCGCATAATGCAAAAAGTGGTCAGCATGATAGCTGACCACTTAAAATGAGTCAAATTAGTTAGAGACAGGACAGTCGTTTTAAATAACTTTAATGCTAATAAATATCTTTGTGAAGCGTAGCCAAAAATTCGATGTTGTTATCGGTTTTGGGCAATCGTTCCAAGATCATTTCAGTGGCTTCCCCGCCGCCGCCTACTGCTGTAATCATCCGGCGCAA
Organism: Anaerolineales bacterium; assembly: GCA_020634855.1. Taxonomy (GTDB): domain Bacteria; phylum Chloroflexota; class Anaerolineae; order 4572-78; family J111; genus JAGRBY01. Next base: position 63,742 of record JACKAU010000005.1, on the reverse strand, counting down.
CGTCCAGACCTTGGATAGCTCATCCGGATCGAGCAGGAGATCCTCTCGACGAGTGCTCGACCGCTCGATATCGATGGCCGGGAAGAAGCGTCGTTCAGACAATTTACGGCTGAGATGCATTTCCATGTTGCCGGTGCCCTTAAATTCTTCGTAAATGACGTCGTCCATGCGGCTGCCGGTGTCAACCAAACAGGTAGCGATAATCGTTAAGCTGCCGCTTTCTTCAAGATTTCGGGCGGCGCCAAAAAATCGCTTGGGCGGGTACAGCGCGGCCGGATCAATACCACCAGACAAGGTTCGCCCACTGGGCGGCACCACCAAGTTGTAAGCCCGAGCCAGGCGGGTGAGCGAGTCCATCAGTACCACCACATCGCGACCCCCTTCAACCAATCGTTTGGCCTTGGCCAGCGCCATCTCCGCCACGCGGGTTTGGTCAGACTCCGGATCGTCAAAGGTGGCGGCCATCACTTCAGCATCAACCGAGCGGTCCATATCGGTTACCTCTTCGGGTCGTTCACCGATGAGGACCACCATCATGTGGATATCTTCATAATTTTTGCTGATGCCATTCGCAATTTGCTTCAGAATGGTGGTTTTACCGGCCTTCGGCGGTGAAACAATTAACCCCCGCTGGCCGCGCCCGATGGGCGCTAACATGTCCAGCAGCCGGGTTGAGAGGACCTCTCGGCTTGTTTCCAGCTTTAGCCGCTCTCTGGGGAAGATGGGCGTCATCCGTTCGAAAACGGGCCGTTTCTTGGCCGCCTCCGGATCGAGACCATTCACGGCTTCTACTCTAAGTAGCCCAAAGTATTTTTCAGTTTCTTTAGGTGGGCGCACCTGCCCGATAACCATATCACCGGTTCGCAGGCCAAAACGCCGAATTTGGCTTTGCGATACATAGATATCGTCGGGACCGGGTAATAAATCGACGGAACGTAAAAAGCCAATTCCGTCGGAGATAATTTCTAAAACCCCGCCCCCAAAGATATAGCCTTGAGACTCGGCGCGATGTTTTAGAATTCGTAGGATCAAATCACTTTTCTTAAGCTTACTATAACCGGAAATTTCTAGGTCTTTAGCTAGGATGCGTAAGTCATCCAGGGTCTTGGCATCAAGTTCTGCCATATTCATAGTTAAATCTCCCAAAAACACATGCCCAATTAACATGAAAGCGTCATCGAGAAGCTTTATTGTAAATAGTTTGGATGTGAGTATTCGTTGAGTTTAGTTTAATAGTTTAAATGTGCTGAGATTTTGCGGGATTAGTCACCGATAATTAACAAAAACGTCTTTTTGGTCTATTTTTATTGGTTGAGAACTGTCATTGAGGAGTCTTAGAGAGCCAATATGAGATTTCGTCAGGAAACCGAGGCTTTAAGCGTCTATCCTTAAATAGACGCAGCGATAACTTTATAATAGGCTCATTATAAACATAACATGAGCAATTTCTTTTCTATTTTCACCTTATATTTATTGAAGGGTTTACTCTAAGCCCAATGTAGTGGTAACTTAGGGGACGCCGTTAAATTTATTTTATAGGTTCAAATTGCTTTTCAGAGAGATCAAATTTTGCGTTGAGGACAGTAATTAGCGTACGCAAAGGCACGTGGAGCTAATTTACGTGCTGAACATAGTATTAATATTGAATTATATCATCGTTTTGGTTTAACGTCAATTAGCTGTTATCATTTGGCGTAATGGCTAAAACTTGTTCTGAGATGGTGCCCAGGCTTTCACCGGTTTAGAACTCGCTTCAAACCGGCGAAAGCCTTGACTCCCCTCAAGAAGATAAAGCAATTTCCAGAGAGGCCATACAGCCTCTCTGGAAATTAGCTTTAAGGGTCTAATTAAAGACTTTTGGCCATAATGTCGGCTAAATCGGCAGTGCGGTTGGAGTATCCCCACTCGTTATCGTACCAGGTTACTACCTTGGCCAGATTACCGCCAATGACTTGGCAAAATTCCGCGTCAACCGAGCTGGACGCTGGATTGCCTTTATAGTCGATAGATACCAGGGGCTCTTCCACGTAGTCCATCACGTTTTTCATCGGACCGTTGGTGGCGCCTTCTTTTAGAGCGGCGCGCAGTTCTTCGGTGGTCGTTTCCTTTTCTAGTAGACAGGTAAAGTCAACCACCGACACTGTGGAGGTCGGCACCCGCAGGGCATACCCGTCAAACTTGCCTTTGAGATCAGGAATAACCAGAGCCACCGCTTTGGCCGCGCCGGTCGTCGTCGGAATGATGCTCATAGCTGCCGCGCGAGCTCGGCGGAGATCTTTGTGAGGCAGGTCTAAGATGCGCTGATCGTTGGTGTAGGCGTGAATGGTCGTCATCAACGCTCTCACAATGCCGAAGCTGTCGTTGACCACTTTAGCCGCCGGGGCCAGACAGTTGGTGGTACAAGAGGCATTAGACACAATGTGATGTTTTTCCGGATCATATTGATCGTCGTTAACACCCAGCACGATGGTCAAATCTTCGCCTTTGGCCGGGGCGCTGATGATGACTTTTTTGGCGCCGGCTTTGATATGCAGACCGGCTTTTTCACCGGTGGTGAACAAACCGGTACTTTCCACCACAATGTCGACTCCCAGGTCGCCCCAGGGTAAGTTGCCCGGATCACGTTCGGCCAAAACTTTGAGCAATTTACCATCAACGTTGAGACCGCCTTCGGCTACTTCTACCGTACCATCAAATTTGCCATAGTTTGAGTCATACTTCAGTAAGTGCGCCATTGTCGGGACGTTGCCAATGTCATTAACGGCTACAACTTCAAGGCTGTCACCATAGGTGTCTCGAATAGCCTTAAATACCTGACGTCCAATACGCCCAAATCCGTTAATACCGACTCGTGTTGTCATGATTGATATTCCTCCGTCTCTAAAATAATTTGGTTAAAAGATTTGTTACTTATATAACAAAAGTTATATAACAGATGGATTAAACATACTAACTAATTATTCAGGGTTTTAAACCAATTCATCACGGCGCTGGCCAGTTTTGTGGCGTCATGCCGCCAGGGAAACTGTTCATCGATGACATCGGCCCCGATGATCTGGTACTCACTGCTCTCGAAATGAGTAAATGGCACATATTTCAGGTGACTCATATTCTCTGGAATGGGCCGGGTCTGGTTATTATTGGCCAGGACATAATTAAACAGTGTTTTTTTGGTTCGCTGAGCCGTAAAAAAATTTTGCTCGTGTTGGTCCTCTTGCTGGATATCGATGATATCCGTGTGGCTTTCGATGGCCTGCACATGGTCGGCCAGATCATAATGATCACTCTCGCCCGGTTGCGTCGCCACGTTACAGATGTAAATTTTGGGCGCGCTGCTGGCTCGGATAGCTGTCACAATTTCACCGATGAGTAAATTCGGCATAATACTGGTGTACAGGCTGCCCGGTCCGGCTACAATTAAATCTGCGTTCAGAATAGCTTGAATAGCCGGGGGAAAAGCTGGAGCCGAACTAGGCTCCAAATAAACGCGCTCGATCGGCAAGTTGGCTTCGGGAATGGCGCTTTCGCCTTTGACCTTTCGTGTCTGCGTTCCTTCATCAACTTCGGCAAAAAGGGTTACGTTTTGTAAAGTACTGGGAAAAATTTCTCCGCCGATATTGAGTACACGACCACTCTCGTACAGCGCCTGTTCAAAAGAACCGGTTACAGCGGCCATCGCTGTGATAAACAGATTGCCAAAGCTGTGCCCTTCCAAGCCACCGCTTCTGAACCGATATTGAAACAACTGGGTCGTTAGAGCTTCATCATCGGCCATCGCTGCGATGCAGTTTCGGAAATCACCGGGTGGTAATACGCCCAACTCTCGGCGAAGTTTGCCCGATGAACCGCCATCGTCAGCCACTGTGACAATGGCCGTAATATTATCTGTGTAGTGTTTGAGACCACGCAACAATACGCTTAGTCCCGTGCCACCGCCCAAAGCCACAATTTTGGGGCCGCGTCTTTTTCTCCGGTGATGACGATAAACTTGTTCGGCAACATAGCCAACCGTAGCTTGTTTGTTTGGTAGAATAGCTTGGAGTAGTAATTTATTAAGTCGAAATAGACTATAGCCGGTTAGCCCTAAACCCATTAGTGCCATCATTACACCAGGGATCCAGGTAGCCCAATTTCTTTGAAAAAGTGGCTGGAGAATAAGCGTAGTTCTGATGCCGGTTATGAGTTCGCTTAAAAAAAGGCCAATTCCAAATCCGGTAATGATCAATCCTGCTACCAGAGGAATAAACCAGCGTTTAAAGCCTAGACCGGGGTGAAGTAAACGAGCAGCAGATTTAAGGCCTTCAAACATAGTATCATCTAGTTCCGATAGCGTTGACCACCTGAATTATAGGTGAATTGACGAAGAGAGTCAAAGATACTACTCATCCAACTGCGATAAAGCGGTTCTTAAGTCCCAATCCAATCGGTCCCCATACTCTTTTTGACCGGGAGCAAAGAAATCGGCAAAGAGTTCTTGGTCGTCATCCAGACTGTTGATAAACTGACCGACAATTTCCTGCCGGTAAGCCATCCATTTTTTATGCAGGAAACCATAGCGATACATATCGATATACTGCGTCGCCGACCGGTCCCAACTGGCATCAATAGCCATGGCTTTGCGTTTCAGCGCATCATGCCGCTCCGGATCATAGCGATACGTATCGATGGCTGCCCGAATTTGTTCAAAGAAGACGTTGGCCTCCCCCAAGCGATCGCTGATGTCCAGCCATTCGTACAGATAGGCGCAGCCGCTGACCTTGGTCAAACCGCCGGTGGCTCGCCCGATAACCACATTGCCCACCAGCGAGGCTTCAAAATCAACTAAGCCACACGGCTCGAACCGTGACGGGATGAGCATAAAATCGCCGCCGGCTAAGATTAGTCTTGAGAGCGGCAGGTTAAACGTATTATTAAAGTAGACATGCCCCGGATGGATAGCCGCCAACCTAAAGAAGGCCGCCTCTGTGGCGTGGCCGGCGCTATCGTCGTTTGACGCGGATGCCAAAATGATAAATTTGGCGCCGGGATCATGGTAGATCGTCCGTTCGATGATGTCAGCCACCAACCCCAAATTTTTTTGCTCAACTAGCCGGCCAAGGGCCGTAATCAAAATGGGATCGTCGACCGGCTCTATGCCAAAGGCCTCCAAGTGGAGCAGTCGCTTCAATTCGGCCTTGACTTCAAGATGCTCCACATCAAAGGTATGATCGCAGGCCAACATCTCGCTCTGAGTAGTTGGATGGTGGAAGATAGGATTGTCGGGATGGCGCAGCGCCTGGAGTTTTTGCAATACGTTGGCTTTAAGCTCAGGTGACTGTTCGGGTCGGTTAAGGTCGCTCATGCCGTTGGTAATTCCGGCGATAGGCAGCTTTTCAAACAAATCCAGAAAGCGATTAGGGACAAATACCTCTCCGGGCGGGCTGCCTTTTTGAACGGCGGCTTTACGCCTCATTGCCTCGTGGCTAATTTTTAATTCGGCGGCATACCCCCAGGTGCCGTTCAAATCGCCGCTGACGGTGGTGATCTTGCCGCCGGTTTCATAAACCTTCAGCATGCAGGCTTTTATTAAATTCAGGTTATCGAAGAAATCGAAATATTTGTGAAATAGCTTTTCGCCGGGCAGATTGAGGCGATCAAGCGACGCGTAACCGCCGCCTTGCAGGGGGGTATTGCCCTGATAGGTGGCATTGTGGATGGTAAAATGGACGGGCAAATCCTTTAAACAATCATCCCCTAAAAAAAATGGAACCAACCCCACGTGATAGTCATGCAAATGAACGATGGTAAACGGCCTTTGTTTTATATAACCGGCCATCGCCTGGGCGACCGACGAATAGAGTCTGGCCGCCATAAAAGGGTCGCTGGGATAGATCGCCGTGGCCGTTGTCCAATCTAACTGCCCCTGATCCCAAAAGTAAATCACTTTTTGACCATCAGGAAAAATATGCTCAAACGCTTGAAACAAAAAAGGGCTGTTGTTAAGGCTAACCGGTAATTCTATATCCAGGGGAGTTAACCGGCTTTTGTCATAATGGGCAAAGCAGGGGGTGAGGATCTCTATTTCCAACTCGATATCTTGCTTGGCAGCCGCTTTGACCAACTCGGCCGGGAGTTCTTCGACAACGGCCCCCAGACCACCGACTTTTGTCCCTAAGCCGCTTTTTATCCGCCCAATCTCCCAGGCGACCATCGCCACGCGCATTTTTTCAGGTTTGAACATATGATGGCTGTCCTTTAATGGCTGTCCTCTATTTTCGGATTGATTATTGCATTGGGTATGAGTGAGGAGACGAATACGGTGGTCCAATTGTACCATGAATATTAAAGGCAGCAAGTCATTTAGTTTAATCCCCTGCCTCAACTCGAATACGTAAAATTTCCCGATCAAGTTCGACACTCAAAGACTCTGACCGGCCCTCAGACGTCTGTTCCAGGCTGTCAACCAGCCAGGTTTGATCAATCTCAACCGAGGCTGGCCCGGCAGTAGCGAATACTGCCCCGCTACCCTGCGCCACAGCCTGAGGCAGCGACAGTCGATCCGGCGCCGTACGATATCCGGCGTGCAAGGCATTGGTCGTGGCGCAGTACCATACCACGGTGATCAGCCCCGGTTGACCGGCCGGAGCGGCTAGAACAGCGCACGGCTGGTCGATGACCCGCAGCAGCCATACCTCCGCCTGAGGATGACCGATAGTTTGGCGTAAATCACCCACAAACTGCTCAACCGTGGTGGCCGCCGGCCACACCTGATCGAGGCGAACCGCTCGCAGCAGCGCCAGTTCTACTGCCGGTAAAGTGTACCCCGCCGCGATTACATCAAAATGCCAAAAACCGCCCCACAAGCCGGGATCCACCGCTACCAAGTCCGTCGAAAATGGAACCCGGCCAATGTGCGTGATCAACCGCCGCTGCTGTGAGGGCGACATCCCTTCCTTTTTGTCGATGAATTGGGCCAGCCAAGCCGCTTGATTGCTCATTAAACCATCATACCACACGGGTTCGTATTTATGAACTGTTTGACTTTTACCTTTAATGTCAATACAATATCGAAAATTTGGAAAAATTCTCACCTCGACCAATCCCACTTCATCTTATCGATCGATATTGATTCCAGACTCACACCTATGGAGATATAAAATGATTGGAAGCGCACACCCACGTCGCCTACTACCGCTTCTTGGAGTGCTTCTTATTGCCACCTTGGCCTGTGGTTTAACCCAGGGCCTTGGAAGTCGTCAAGAAGAGCCAACGGCCGTTGTCGAATCGGACAGCCAGACCGTTGCGCCGGAAAGTGATTCGGCTGCCGGCGAGGCAGCCTCAGGAGAGAGTGATTTACCCGCCGGTCAAGACACCGCTCAAGACTCCGGCGCCGATACGACGGCTGAAGATCAGCCGGTTCAATCTTCGGCATTGGCCTCAGATCAAGTCTTTGTCCTCCCCGGCAGCGATCCCCCCACGATGGACCCGCATCTAAGCGGCGACTCGACCTCGGCCGAATATGTAGTTGAAATCTATAGCGGCCTGATGGCCTATGATAACGAACTCAACTTAATTCCCGATTTGGCCGAAAGCTACGAAGTTTCCGATGATGGCGTCGTCTACACCTTCAAGCTGAGAGACAACGCCGTTTTTCAAGACGGGAAACCGATCACCGCCGAAGATTTTAAGTGGTCCTTGGAGCGCGCTTGCGATCCGGCCACCGGTTCGCCCACGGCCGATACCTATCTGGGCGATATCGTTGGTTGCCGGGCGAAATTGCAGGGCGAAGCCGATGAGGTGGAAGGGGTGGTTGTGGTTGACGATAGCACCTTGCAGTTGACCATTGACGAACCGAAAGCCTTTTTCCTGGCTAAGATGACCTACCCCACCGCTTACGTACTCGATCAGGATAACGTTGAAAGTGATCCGGACTGGGCCTCAAGCCCCAACGGCAGCGGTCCCTTCAAATTGACTAAGTACGCGCCCGATGATGGCCTGATCCTCTTAGAACGCAACGATAATTACTATCGTGATCCCAAACCGACTTTGGACAAAGTCGCCTATCTGATCGACGCGCCGGTTAACGGTATGGCCGCCTACGAAGGCGATACCGTGCAAGCTATGCTGTTGGTTGACCAGAACTTTGAAGATTTGTCCGTCGAATGGGTCGATCAGTTGATCACCGCCATTGCCCAATCGCTCAATCTGGCCTCTAGCCAATCGATTTCCCTATTGGGAGCTGCGCCCGCCAGTACGGGCGAGGGCAGCCAACTGGTTTTTAATATGCCCGAAGATGTCGGCAACCGGCTCTCTTCAGCCGATTTTGCTGGCGCGCCTGCTTTGGAGGAATACCGGATTATCAGCGCTTACGTACCGCCTGACCAGGAGAATGTACTCGAACAAATCTTGGCCGAGTACGATCTGCCCGGCGCGACCTACGATGCCATCAACATCGGCACCGGCAACTTGAGCCGGGCCACCGATCCCAACAATCCGCTCAGTAAAGAACTGATCACCACCCCTGGCTTGGATGTGTCCTACCTGGCCTTTAACGTCAACGAACCGCCTTTTGATGATCCAAAAGTGCGTCAGGCGTTTAACCTGGCTTTGGACAAACAGCGGATGGTCAAAATTGTCTTTCAGGGCAATGTTCCGGCGGCCAATGGCATTGTGCCGCCCACCATGCCCGGCTATAAAAATCCCAACCTGAGTGATTTTGAATATGACCCGGAACGGGCGTTGGAACTGATTGCCGAATCGTCTTACGGCGATGTGACCGAACTGCCCGAAATCACCTTAAATATTAGCGGCGCCGGCGGGCGCGCGCCCCAAATCATCGAGTCAATCGTCGAGTCTTATAAACAAAATCTTGGCGTCGAAGTGAATGTGGAGCAAACGCCCTGGGTCGAATTCTTAGAAGGTCTGAACCAGCCCAATATCCCCTACCAAATGTACCAACTGGGCTGGGTGGCCGACTATCCCGACCCCCAGAATTTCTTGGAAGTGCTTTTTCACTCCAACAGCTCCCAAAACCACGGCGGTTACAGCAACCCCGAGGTTGATGCGCTGCTCGATGAAGCCCGCCGGACTCAGGATACCGAAGAACGGTTGGCGCTGTACCAACAGGCCGAACAAATGATTTTGACCGACGCCGCCTGGGTGCCGCTCTACTTTGGCGTCGATAATTGGCTGGTCAAACCCTACGTTCAGGGGTTCCAACCACCGCCGATCAAAATTCCAAAGTTCCAGTATGTTTCGATTCTAGAACATTAAATAATGTAGTGGAGCGACAAAGCTTGCTTTGTCATTTACAATAGGGTCAAAGTTTACTTTGACGCTCCAATCTTATATTTTCAAGGAAACGGAGCGACAAAGCTTGCTTTGTCAATCACAGTAAGGTCAAAGTAAACTTTGACGCTCCAAACCTTTATTCTCAGAGGAGGAGATGGCCTTGGCATGGGAGTCTTATTAGAAGTTAAAGATTTAGCGGTTCGCTTTTATACACAAGATGGAGTCGTTCACGCTGTAAATGGCATATCGTACACCCTCAACGAGGGCGAGACGTTAGGGGTTGTCGGCGAGAGCGGCAGCGGCAAAAGCGTTCACGCCCTGTCGATGCTTAAGCTCATCCCCATACCGCCCGGCAAAATTGAGAGCGGGCAGGTGCTCTTTGAAGGGCAAGACCTGCTCAAGATGTCGGATGAGGAGATCCGCCAAATACGCGGCGGCAAAATTGCGATGGTCTTCCAAGACCCGATGACCTCACTCAACCCGGTGCTGACCATCGGCAAGCAGATTACCGAGGCGCTCCAGCTTCATCTGGGCATGAACGACAAACAAGCCAAAAATCGAGCCGGGGAGTTATTAGATATGGTCGGTATCCCCGATGCCCACCGCCGCTTGGGCGATTATCCCCACCAATTCTCCGGCGGGATGCGCCAGCGGGTGATGATCGCCATGGGGTTGTCCTGTAATCCGCAGCTCCTTATCGCCGACGAGCCGACGACCGCCCTCGATGTGACCATTCAGGCCCAAATTATCGAACTGGTAAAAAAGTTAAAAGATGAACTGGGAATGGCTATGATCTGGATTACCCACGATTTGGGCGTGGTGGCCGGTCTGGCCGATACGATCCAGGTGATGTACGCCGGGCGGATCATGGAACGCGGCCCGGTGCGGGCTGTTTTCAAAGACACCCGTAATGCCTACACTCTCGGTCTATTGAAGTCGCTGCCGCGGCTGGACATCAAAAAGGGTGCGACGCGATTGGTGCAAATCTCCGGTTCACCCCCGGATATGCACACCGATCCCGTGGGCGATCCGTTTGCCCCCCGTAACCCGTACGCTACCCCTCGCTGTTGGGAAGAGACGCCTCCGCTGCGGCCGGTTGAAGACGGTGACCCCGATCATTACGTGGCGGCTTGGTATGATCTGCGCCAGGCCGTAAAAGAAAAACCTTATGAGGAGGCGATGCAAGGATGAGCGCAAACGGTGCAACTTCTGCCTCGAATGGGAAAAATGGCCAGCCGCTGCTTCAAGTGCGTCATTTAGTCAAACATTTTCCCATTACCAAAGGGATATTTTTCCAAAAGCAAGTGGGAGCCGTTAAAGCCGTTGATGATATTTCGTTCGATATCTATCCCGGCGAAACGCTGGGCCTGGTCGGCGAGTCGGGCAGCGGCAAAAGTACCACCGGCCGAACCGTGCTGCAACTCCACCGCGCCACCTCCGGCTCAGTTGTGGTCGATGGCCAGGAATTGACCACGATGAAGGGGGAAGGGCTGCGCAAGATGCGTCGCCGGATGCAGATGATCTTTCAAGACCCCTACGCTTCGCTCAATCCCCGCATGACCGTCGGTAGCATTGTCAGTGAACCATTGGAAGTCCACGGGTTGTTGAGCGGCAAGGCCCGCCGCGAGCGAGTACGGGAACTGCTGGATATTGTTGGTCTCAACCCCTACTATGTGAATCGCTATCCGCACGAATTTTCGGGCGGCCAGCGCCAGCGCATCGGCATTGCCCGCGCCCTGGCCGTACAGCCGGAATTTATTGTGGCCGACGAACCGATCTCCGCTTTGGATGTGTCGATTCAGGCTCAGGTCGTCAACCTGCTGCAAGATTTGCAGACGGAGTTTAACCTGACCTATCTCTTCATTGCCCACGACCTGAGTATGATTCGCTACATCTGCGATCGGGTGGCGGTCATGTATCGCGGTAAAATCGTCGAACTGGCCGATACCAATGAACTATATGAGCATCCGCTGCACCCCTACACCAAGGTGTTGCTCTCCGCCGTGCCGATTCCTGACCCAGACATTGAAAAAACGCGTAAACGGTTGATTATGGATCCCGACTTTGACTATACCGAACGGGACTCAATCATGACCGAAGTGAGTCCCGGCCACTTTGTCGCCACCAGCCGTATATAGATGTCGTGCAGTCAAGTCCTGACAGGTTTCCAAAGAATCGTTTGGCGTATGGTCTGACCCAATTGGCCCTTTATTTACGCCCACCCGTGTCTTGTAAAACCTGGCAGGTCTGCTTCGCCAGCCTAAACGCCATGACATTGAAGGGTATGTAACGGACAATCATATATAACTAATGTGTATTTAAGTTTTTTAATCAAACTAAGGAGGAGTTTCTAGGTATGTTCAAGAGAATAATATTACTATTTACTATTTTAACCCTGGCCGGCCTGTTGGCGGCCTGTGGCGGCGCGGCGCCACAACCGGCGCCCGCCGAAGAGAGCCAAGAAGAAGCTGCGGCCGACGCCCCGGCCGACGAAGCTGCCGCCGAAGAACCGGTGGCTGAATCATCCGGCTCAGGCGTGATCGGCGATCCGTTTGATCGAGTTACCCTGCGCGCCACCGTCGGCAGCGATCCGCCTACCCTTGACCCCGCGCTGGTAACCGATACCACCTCTAACTTCTTTGTCCGCCAGATGTTTATGGGTTTAACCAAATTTGATCAGGATGCGAATGTGGTGCCCAATTTAGCCACCGAATGGAGCGTCTCCGAAGACGGTCTGCAATGGACCTTTAAGATGCGCGACGACGTCAACTGGGTTCGCCGTAATGCTGATGGCGAGTATGAAGCGATTCGCCCGGTGGTAGCCGGCGATGTGGTTTACGCGGTCAAGCGCGCTGTTGACCCCGCTACCGCCTCGGACTATGCTTACGTCCTCTACTACATCAAAGGGGCCGAAGCGGCCAATACCGCCGATCCGGAAACCGCCGATATGGAAGAACTGCTGGCCAATGTTGGCGTTGAAGCGCCCGACGACACCACTGTGGTCTTTACCCTTGAAGCCCCGGCGGCTTTCTTCCCCTCGATTGCCGCGTTGTCAACCGCCTATCCGCTGCCCCAAGAAGCGATCGAAGAGTTTGGCGATAAGTGGGTTGAACCCGGTAACATTATTACCGATGGGCCATACACCTTGTTGGAACGGAATTATGGCGCTTCCATCTATCTTGAAAAGAACCCGTTGTGGATCAATGCCGATGACGTGCAAATTGAAGTCTACGGGGGGCCGATCATTCCCGAAGCCTCCACCGAAATGGCCTTATACGAGAGCAATGAAGTCGACGTAATGGGGTCTGATCCGGGCTGGGGTCCGCCGCTGCCCGATATGGACCGCATTAAAGCCGATCCGGAATTAAGCCAGGAACTTTTCATTGCCCCCAAAACCTGTACCTACTACTATGGCTTTGTGACGTCCAAGGCTCCCTTTGACAATCCTGATATTCGTAGAGCCTTTTCCCTGGTCATTGATCGCCAAAGCTTGATCGACAATGTCCTGAAAGGCGAACAATTACCGGCCCACTCCTTTGTATCCCCTGGGATTTTTGGCAATGTGGCCGACAACAAGGAGATTGGGGCTGAGTTACTGACCGATTATGGCGACCGTGTCGCCGAAGCCCAGGCGCTGGTAGCCGATGCCGGTTACCCTGAAGGTGAAGGACTGGAAGTGGTCTTGGGCCACAATACGGCTGAGTCGCACGCCCAAATTGCCCAGGCCGTTCAAGCCATGTGGCAAGAAGCCTTCCCCAAAGCCCAAATCACCATCGAGAATCAGGAATGGGCCGTTTATATGGATACGTTGGATCCAACGGCTCCGGATGAAAACAAACCGAACATCTATCGCTTAGGCTGGTGTACCGACTACCCGGATGCCAACAACTGGCTTAACGAGGTCTTTAACTCCAAGAGCGCCCAGAACTATGCCAAATTCTTTAACGACGATTTCGACGCCCTGGTCCTGGACGCCGCTTTTGAAACCGATTCGGACAAGCGTAAGGAAATGTATGCCGAAGCGGAAAAACTGCTGGTCGATGACAATGTCGTTATCGCCCCGATCTACTACTACACCTCCATCCGTATGTTCAAGCCGTGGGTTACGCCGGTCCTTAGCCCGGTTTCTGGCGATCCAATTGCCGAATGGCGCATTGATGTCGATGCTCAGCGGGCGGCTTTAAAGTAGCCGGCCCTATAGCCTCGCTGCCGTCGCAGTGAGACCGCAAGTCATCATAAGCGACGTAGCCCGTATGCGGCTGCGTCGCTTTTATCATCAAGTTGCCGCGTTGAAGACCTGACAAGTTTTACAAGGCACTGTTGGGCCTATATACTTATCCGATTGGCTTACGGCTTGTGTGAGACATCGTCTTCGTAAACCTGCCAGGTCTAGCCCCGGGGGGATGCATAGCCGGCAACTCAAACTCAAAAACAATCAGGTCAGGTTAAAAGCCCATGTTCGTTTATATCATTCGTCGTTTGCTCTCATCAATTCCGGTTATTCTGTTGTTGACCTTTGTCATTTTCGCCCTGATGCGGGCCATTCCCGGCGGGCCGTTCGATTTTGCCGGTGATAAAAGCCTGCCCAAAGCTGTCACCGCCAACCTCGAGCGCCGCCACCATCTGGATTGGCCGTTAGGTTGGCAGTTCTCATCCTACGTGCTGGGCGATGACATCACTGCCGGCATCTGTACGGGGCTGGCCTTCCTACCCGGCTGCGACGCCGTCCAGGCGACCGCCGATGCCGGTATTTCTCAAGGGCTGATTCGCGGCGACTTGGGCATGGCTATGAAACAGCGCGGCCGCACGGTCAACGATTTAGTGGCCGAGTCCTTACCGATTTCCTTTCAGTTGGGCATGATCGCGCTGGCCTTGGCTATCGTCATCGGCATTCCGGCCGGTATTCTATCGGCCCTGCGCCAAAACACCTGGCTCGATTACTCCAGCAGCTTTGTGGCCGTGCTGGGGCTGTCGATTCCCAACCTGGTGTTAGGGCCATTGCTGATCTGGCTCTTTCCGCTTACCCTGGGCTGGTTTCAAGTGGCCACCTGGGGGGCGAAACCGCCCTTTATCTTGGGCCTATTTCCCACCAACTTTTTTACCTGGGAATTTTGGTCGCACGCCATTTTGCCGGCCTTTACCCTGGGTACGGCCTTCTCGGCCTCTATCGCCCGGCTAACGCGGGCCAGCCTGCTGCAAGTTATCCGTGAAGATTACATTCGCACGGCCCGATCCAAAGGGCTGCGTGAACGCTCGGTGATGCTGGTCCATGCCCTCAAAAACAGCCTGATCCCGGTCATCACCGTCTTAGGCCCGTTATTGGTCATTCTGGTGACCGGTACCTTTGTGGTTGAGCAAATCTTTGGCATTCCCGGCATGGGCAAATATTTCGTCACCAGCATCAGCAGCCGCGATTACCCCGTCATCACCAGCGTGAGCTTGATTTTTGCCGTGTTGTTGGTGCTGGCCAACCTGGTGGTTGATATTGTCTACGCCTGGCTGGACCCACGTATTCAGTATAGTTAAACTTATGACCAGGGAGTAAGGCGTAAGGCGTAGGAAGTAAGCTGTAGTCCCCCTACTCCCTACGCCTTACGCCCTAGTTCCTTTCGGAGGAGAAATCTATGGCCGCTGCCACTCAGAAAGCCGCCTCACCCACAACCGACCTGGATCGACGCGAACGCAGCCCGCTGGGCGATGCGTTCCGCCAACTACTCAAAAATAAAGTCGCTGTCGCCAGCGGTATATTTATCATCCTTCTCATTTTTTTAGCCATCTTCGCCGACTATTTCAATGCCTATGCCTTGCAAGGGTTTAATGATGCGCTGGGACCCAACCAGCCGCCGTATGCCAAGCAAGTCCTGCAAGACAACAACGCCCGACCCGGCACGGAGTCCAAAAACCCCAGCCTGGAAGGCTTTGTCTACTGGCTGGGCGCCGATAACCTGGGCCGCGACCTGTGGACCCGGACGCTGTACGGCACTCGGGTTTCGATGGCGGTGGCCCTGGTGGCCGGCACCGTCAGCCTGGTCGTTGGCGTCACCTACGGCATCGTCGCCGGCTATTTAGGCGGGCGGGCCGATGACCTCATGATGCGTATTGTCGATTTTCTATACGGGCTGCCGCTGCTGATTGTGGTCATTCTGGTTCAGGTGTACTTCAAATCGTTGGATCGCAGCAACGAGGCGACGGGTCTGGTCTCCTACCTGGTCGATATCGACCAGGCCATGGGGGGGCTGTTTTTCATCTTTGTCATTCTGGGCGCCCTGAGTTGGCTGAGTATGGCCCGTATCGCCCGCGGCCAGACCCTGTCGATTAAAGAGAAAGAGTTTGTCGAAGCGGCCCAATCGATTGGGGCGCGTCCGCAGCGCATTATCTTCAAGCAGATTCTGCCCAACATCTTAGGCCCCTGTCTGGTCCAGGAAACCCTGGAAATTCCCGGCTACATCCTGACCGAAGCCTTTCTCAGCTTCATCGGCCTCGGCGTCAACGCCCCCACACCCAGTTGGGGCATTATGATCAACGAAGCCTTCCAGGGCCTGCGCTCTCATCCCTACGCCCTCATCCCCCCGGCCGTGGCCCTGACCCTGACCGTCCTTGCTTTCAACTTCCTCGGCGATGGCCTCCGCGATGCCTTTGATCCCCGCCTGCGGGAGTAGGTTTTTTTGTCTCTAAGGCGAGATGGTTGGTAAAATGACCATCTCGAAAAGCCTATCAGGGTGCTTAGAACGATGAACGACAACGGAGAAGAACGGGGTACGCATCACACCATCCAAGCCATGAGCGACCGGTTTTACCGGCGGCTGTTCCAGTTCAACACGAATGGCTGCCTGATTACCGATACCGGGGGGGTGATCCAGCAGATCAACCCCGCCGCGATGACTCTGCTCAATGAAAGTGAGGACTCTCTCACGGGTCAATCATTGGTCCGTTTTATAGCCGGCGACGACCGGCCCACCTTGCTGACCTATCTGACCCAACTGCGAGATAACGGGACCGTCCCCATACAGAGCTGGGAAGTGCGGATGCAGCCCGCCGAGCGTCCGGCCTTTACCGCGCTGCTGACCGGGATGGCGGTCGAGGACGGCGACGGCCGTTTGGCCGGTCTGCTGTGGGAGTTACAAGACATCACGGCGCGTAAGCAGTTGGAGCAAGATCGGCACGAGTGCCGCCGGCGCATACAGGCGTTATTCGATCACGCCCAGGATAGCATCTTACTGGCCGATGATGACGCCCGTTACGTCGATGTGAACCCGGCCGCTTGCGCCCTGCTGGGTTACAGCCGGGAAGAGTTTCTGACGCTCGATCTGTGGCGTCTGACCCCGGCCGTCAATCGTGACGCCGGTCAGCAGCAATGGCAAGCGTTTCTGGCCGCCGGCCGCCTGACCGGCGAGTACCGCCTGCAGCGCAAAGATGGCACGACTATTGTGGTGGATTATCGCGCGATGGCCCATATAGTGCCAGGGCTACATCTGTCGGTGTTACGCGATATCACCGACCGTAAGCAAGCGGAACAGGAAATTCTGCACCAACGGGATCGGGCCAGAGCTTTAGCCGATATTTCGGACATATTCGCTAAAAGTGGCCTGGACACGCCGGATGTCTGGCAGCAAATCGTGCGGCGTACGGCCGAGTTGATCGGCGATACCTGCGTTTTGACCCTCCTATCCGATGATGAGCAGTGGCTAATCCCGTGTGCTTTTTATAATCCCGACCCAATGGTGTTGGATTACATCACTGGCTTATTGACCTCTCAGCCCAGTCGAGTCGATGCGGCCCTGCCCGGACGCGTGGTTCGCACCGGCCGGCCCCTGCTCATTCCGGAGGTAGCGGTGGAGACGATGGCCACCTCGGTCGAGGCCAAAAACCGGCCCTTCGTGGAGAAGGTGGGCATTCATAGCCTGTTGATTGTGCCGCTGCGAGTGCCGGATCGCATCATCGGCACGCTGGGGCTGTCGCGTGATCGGCCCGGAGCACCCTACACCGCCGACCACCAGTTATTCCTACAGCAGATAGCCGACCGGGCGGCCCTCTTTGTTGAAAACGCCCGCCTATTCGGCGAGGTCAAACAACAAACCGACCACCTCCGCGCCTTGGCCAGACGGTTGGCTGAAACTCAGGAAATCGAACGGCAGGCGCTGGCCCGAGAACTGCACGATCAGGTGGGCCAAAACCTGACCGGCCTTGACCTCAACTTGAACATTATTCAAGCGCAGTTAGCGGCGGTGTCGGCCCCTACCCGCGATCTCATCCAGGGCCGGCTGGCCGATTCAATGGCGCTGGTGGAGGACATGGCCGAACGGGTTCGAGATTTGATGAGCGAATTGTCACCCTCGGTGCTGGATGACTTTGGCTTGATCGCTGCCCTGACGTGGTATGGGCAAAGGTTCGCTTCCCGCGTGGACTTTGCCATCACGGTCAGGGGGCAAGAGCCGACCCCCCGCCTGGCCGCGCCGATGGAGTATGCCCTGTTTCGAATTACCCAGGAAGCCTTAACTAATGTGGCCAAACACGCCCAGGCCGGCGCGGTCACGCTCACCATCGACACCAACAACGGCTTCGTGCGGTTGGTCATCGCCGACGATGGACGCGGCTTCAAGCCGGTGGGCCGCAGCCAAGCCCCCAACCGGCGAGGTTGGGGCTTACCCACCATGGCCGAGCGAGCCGAAGCCGTGGGCGGCCGTTACCGCATCGAGTCGGAACCGGGGCATGGCACCCGCGTGGTCGTCGAGGTGCCGCAATTGACGGGGTAGCCCGCCGCCAAGGCCGGAACACAAAAAGAGGCAATTCCTTCATCTTTAGAGCAACGTCAAATAAGACCTAAATATCCCATTGACAAATAAGCGGTGTAAAGTACAATCAAATCAACTTGCATTAACAGTAGGCTAAGTCGCTGACTTGCCCTACGATACTTTTCACGGGAGAGTGAGTTATGACTACACCGTCAATCCCTAAAGCTGCCACCCTCATCCTGCGCCTCGACCTGGGTACAGAGACTGATGCCGAAGAACTCGATCAGGTCACCCGCCGCCTGTTGAGCGAACTGTGTGACCTTGACCTCGAGTCGGTCGGCCCGGTCAGCGGCGGGCCGAGTCCCGAAGGGGCCAAAGCCGGCGACGCCTTTACGATGGGCGCGCTGGCGATTGCCGTATTGCCCACATTTGTCCCCAAACTGGTCGAGTACCTGCAAGCCTGGACCCTGCGCAACCCCAACCGTACCCTCAAAATCAAAACCCAACACGGCGACCGCGCCGTCGAAGTCGAATTCGATCCGACCACCATCTCTGCTGATGAAGTGACCAGTTTAGTTGAGAAACTCAATCAGACGTTGGCTAACCAAGCCGATCAGTAAGACCTGACCGCCGACTACCGACCGCCGAGCTAGGCTCGGCCGTCTGCGGTCGCTTGGAGGACGCATGAGCCGCCGCCTGGCCCTCATCATTGGCAACAGCGAATACGACGATCCAGCCCTGGCCCGCTTGGTCACCCCCGGTGGGGATGCCGCCGATCTAGCCGCTGTGTTGCGCGACCCGCAAATCGGCGGTTTTGAGGCAGTCGAGACGCTGCTCAACCAACCGCTGACCAAAGTCCGCCGGGCGATTGCCCACTTCTTTGCCCGCCGCAAGCCGGACGATTTGCTGCTACTCTATTTCTCCGGCCACGGTGTACTCGATGACCGAGGGCGGCTTTTCCTGGCCCTCAAAGACACCGAGCACGAAGTGCTGCGCGGTACAGCCCTCTCCGCCAACTTCATCACCGACGAGATGGACGGCAGTCGCTCCAAACGACAGGTCCTCATCCTCGATTGCTGCCACAGCGGAGCGTTTGCCCGGGGCGCGAAAGGCGCGCCGGGCAGCAGCGTTGGCACCGCGCCCAACTTTGCAGGTACGGGTTACGGTCGGGTGGTGCTGACCGCCACCGACTCGACCCAATACGCTTGGGAGGGCGACCAGGTGACGGGCGAGGGCCTGAACTCCATCTTCACCCGCCACCTCATCCACGGCTTGCACAGCGGCAAGGCCGATACCGACCAGGATGGGCGGGTAACGCTGGACGAGTGGTACGATTATGCCTACGCTCAGGTCATCAGTCAGACGCCCAAGCAGACGCCCCACAAATGGTCATTTAACGAGCAGGGCGAAATTGTCGTTGCCCGCAATCCCCATTGGCGGCCGCCGACATTGCCGCCGGCGTTGCAGCAGGCGCTGGAAAACCCCCTTAAGCATGTGCGATTAGGCGCCGTTCGAGAATTGGGCGACCTGCTGCGGGGCAGCGAAAAAGGCTTGGCTCTGGCGGCCAAAACAGCCCTAGAACGCTTAGAAAATGATGACAGCCGCACCGTGTCCCGCGCCGCGGCCGAGATTTTGGTGGGCAAAGAGAAAACGGCCCCGGCTGAGACCCCGAAAAACGATGTGTCGGCTGTGGCAACAAGGGCAAAGAAAATTGAGGTTGGCAAACCGGCCAAAGCAGAGCCGGAGAAAAAGGCTGAGCCGATACCGCAGCCCTCTCCCCAGCCCACACCCGTTTCGCCGTCCCGACCGGCTGTCTCCGGGCGAGCCTCGAAGCGCCGCACTTTTAATCCGCTGCTGATCAGTGGGGCTGTCGTAATGGTTAGTTGTTTGTTACTGGTTATCACTAGGACAATTATTAACATGACTGCTTCGGGTACGCTGGATACGTCCTCACTGCCTGAAACCATAACCAACTCCAAAGACTCGCCGATGGTCTTGATCCCCGCCGGCCCTTTCAAGATGGGCAGCGACGCCGATGTAGCCCTAGCCGAGTGCCAAGAACTCCGTATTGGCAGCGAGGATGAGTGCCAACGCAGTTGGTCTGAAAATGAAGAACCGCAGCATACCGTCACGTTAGATACGTTTTATATTGATCAACATGAGGTAACCAATGCTCAATACGAGGCCTGTGTTGATGATGGTGGGTGTAAACCGCCCGGTAACACTGCTTCAAAAACCAGACCTCGTTACTACAATAATAGGGACTTCGATGACTATCCGGTGATTTACGTTGATTGGGAAAAAGCAAAGACCTACTGTGATTGGCGGGGCGCGCGGTTACCCACCGAAGCGGAATGGGAAAAGGCCGCGCGGGGAACGGATGGGCGCACTTATCCTTGGGGGAAACAAACACCTAATGATAAATTGTTGAATTTCTTGAGCAAGGAGGGTGATACGAAGCCGGCAGTCAGCTATCCCGATGGAGCCAGCCCTTATGGAGTCTATAATATGGCCGGCAACGTTGGGGAGTGGGTGGCCGATTGGTACTTCAGCGATTACCACGCAAGCTCACTGGAGGAAAACCCAGCCAACCAAATACCGAGCACCAAACGCACAGTGCGCGGGGGCGGGTTGTCTTCTGGTGAAAACGGCGTGCGTACTGCCTTCCGCATGGGGTACGATCCCACCATATCCACCAGTAATATCGGTATTCGTTGCGCCCACTCACCCTGACTCTGGCATTCTGTTTTCTGAAGCACTGAACCACTGATTAGCCTGAACCCACTGAAAAACAGTCGCCCTTCAGTGGGTTCACAAAAATTCAGTGTCTCAGTGGTTCCGAAGCAAGCAGGGGCGTTGCTCAGCCGCATTAACTCCTTCACCGCCGCCGAATCGTTTTGCCCAATGCTACCCTCCCTTGCCCATAAAACAACAACGGATGGGGAAAGGAACGGATAGAAACCCATGAAATCCGTTTCTTTCTTAATCCGTTGTTGTCCCCCTATTGAGGGTTGTTGAGTGAGCGACATGAGCGTGAATGACAAAGCTAGCTTTGTCGCTCCACTACATCACTTCAGATTCATCTTTTTGGGTTCTCGTTACGAAACTCAGTTTGGACACCCGTCGGCCACGCTTTCCGGGAAATACTCAGAACTAACACCCGCTCTTATAACAAGACGAGTCTCTTAACTGATTATTGTTATCATACAACTCCGCTCTATCGCCGTTGTTATTCCAGAGGTATGCTGTTGACCACAATAAATCGAGGGGTGGGTTGGCGAAGGCATCCGGCCCGGAATGAACTCGGACCCGTTGGCCTACGCCCAGGCTAACGCCGCTAAAATGATAGGTCTGCGACCCGATAGCGCTGTAAATAGTCCAACCATCCAGACTTTGCGTACCGGGTCCGTTGTTGGTTACTTCGACCACTTCATCGCTGCTGCTATAGTGCAATTGACTGATGCTTAAATTATTGGGGGATAGGTTAAGAAAGGGAAGATAAACTGAGTAAGTTTCCGGGCTGCTGGGTGGTTCTTCTTCCGATAGAACAGGACTACTCATTCCAAAAATAAGTACTACCAGTAAAAGTGCGAATTTAATCCTGCGTAACATGGCTCTCTCCTTTTCGACTACCCCTTTACATCAATGTAGCGCTTCACAAGCGTCACCGTCATGATCTCGGTCCAAATCATGAACATCTCCCGCCCCGACCGATTTACAGTACTCGTAACATTGTTGGGCGGATTGATGGGAACTAAAATCACTACAATTATAGGTATTGCTGCCACAATTACAGACCGGGTTGGTTTCTGTTCGTAGTGGCGCAGCGGGCGGGATGGGGGTAAATGTAGCCGTTGGTTCTCTGATAGGCCGGGTGCCCCACATTCCAAGCTCCTTGTCTTGCGCGTGATTCTGCGCAGCTAAAATTCGGTCCAAATATTTCACATCGGGTGGATAGGTGGCCACTTGGGCCAATCCTATCTGGACCAGCAATTCGTTGACCATCATATCATCCACATAGACGTAACGGAGTAATCGTCCGTATCGATCCGTTTCAGACACATCTTTTTCAAGCAGAACCGTCTTGCCCTCAGTTAGCTGCCTATTGGCTTCGGCGGCTGCGGCTCCGAACGGTTCAACTTCGCCATGCGTTTCGGGCGTGTCAATCAAAATATATCGCACCGTATATTCCACACTATCGATCATAACCTCAATCGTATCCCCATCAATCACTCTAACGACGGAAGCATATTGAAAAATATCAGGTGTAGAAATTGGCAGAGGCGTCGAGGTTACAGTGGGTGTATCTGCAACAACGCGGGTGGGAGTAGGCGTAGCTGCCTCTAAATGAGGCGTGGGTAATGGTAAAGACGTTGCTTGTAAGGCGTCTATGCTTCGTATTTCTTGGGGGAGCGCCAGGCTGGGAGTCGGTATGGATGTAGCTATAGCTGTGGTGCTGATGGCTAAAGTGTGGGGCTGAGAAACTGTTTGAGAAACAATATTTCCAATTACCCCCACTGAACAACAGATAAAACAGATGATCGCAATAATTGATATAGCAATAAGGGGAAATTTAGAACGGTTATTTAAGGGTTTCGTGGCAGGGGTGTTTCGGGCGGCTTTATCGTGCTTTTTCTGAAGAAAAATCAGTCCTTGTTTTGCCTTCTCGTTGGCCGGATTAATGGCCAGGACTTGCTCAAGACATTTGACTTTCTGTTCATAGCCATCTACGGCGTTCGTCAGCCACAACCAGGCCGCTTCATTTTCTGGCTGTTCGTTCAGCAGCGCCAGTAGAAAATCACGGGCGGTTTCTTTATCTCCTGCTTTTATGGCAGCAATGGCTTTTTTTAAGGCGGCAGATCGCTTCATCGTAAACCTACCTGTATCTACCACCTTATTGTAGCTAAACAGAATTAAAATCAGAGATATAGAATATATGAAACTGGTTAGAATTGTTATCGATACGGCTCTATGTAACCAGTAAAGTTTTTAGCTTGCTCTGTTCAATACAGCCTAAGCCGAAAAACTTGTGAGCGCCTCCTCTGAAAATAAGACCTGTAGGACAAACTTAAGTTTGTCCTACAGCATTTTCATTCTCGCTGTCGTCCTGTAAGGTCTGTCGGACTCCCTTGAAAATAGCAGTCTGGAGTGTCAAAGTTTACTTTGACCCGACCGTGAATGACAAAGCCAGCTTTATCGCTCCAGTACGCCGCTTCAGATGCAACTTTTGCCGAACCTTTCCCCAAGATTCGGCTTTCGATACAACTTTTTGCGAACTTTTTCCGACCGACTCCCTTTTCGATACATCTTTTTTCGGATCTCTGCGGAGCGAGTCCCTTTTTGATATAGCTTTTGCCCATCCCCTTCAAAAAGATTCCGCTTTCGATATAACTTTTGCCGAACTTTTTTCGAGCGATCCCCTTTCAGATATAACTTTTTCCAAAAATTTTCCACAGATTCCAATTTTGGTATACCTTTTTTCGGATCTCTGCGGAGCGACTCCCGATTCGATACATCTTTTTTAAAAATAATTTGAAAAGTTGGCCGTTTGTTATAACTTTCGTTGGAAAAATTGGACGGGATGGCGATTCGATACATGTTTATTGGAAATAATTTGAAAGAATTGGCTGACGTTATAGCTTTCGTTGGAAAAATTGCACCGGATCGCGTTTTGGTATATCGAAAGACGGATCGTTGCGAGGGGACTCGCGTTTAGGTATATCTTTTTCGGAAATAATTTGAAAAAATTACGATTCGATATCCATTTATTGGAAAAAATTTGAAAAGTTGGCCGTTTGTTATAACTTTCGTTGGAAAAATTGGACCGGATTGTTGGAAGCGAAAGGTGGTCTTAATTTTTCCAATTATTACCACCCATTTATGCCGGTGACCGGCACTTTATCGCTGTAATTGCTCTGGTTTATTCCCCGCAGCGTTCTCTCTTTGAGTAAAAGTGCCAGTCACCTGGTGGGTGCTGCATCGTCACCCTAACTTTTTCAAATTTTTTTCGCTCAACTAGACATATTCGTCAAAAGTGGTTACACTTGATCTTAAAGTTAATAACCTTAACGCTCAACATCAATCACCATTCTTGAAACGAGGTAAATTCCGATGACTATCAGGCATTCCGATCCACGTAGTCCCTATCAAATCAACTTTCTCAAACCGGATCAGCGGCCGGAGATATTTGCCCAGACCAAAACCTTTTTGGCCTATGAGCAAACGCGGCCGCCCAAGCAGCAAACCCCGCTTACCCCTCGCATGACCAGCCTGCTGGACCGGCTCAACGCGGCCTACAGCGAAAATACCGAAGCCGAACGCCAGCGCGTCATTGCCTCCGACAAACTCAAACAGCTCAATAAAAAAGCCGTGACCATGATCAACAAAATGTGGAAATCGGTCACCGCCAAGTATGAAGATGACCCCTCGGAAGCGACGCATTGGGGTTTCAAAATGAAAGCCAAAACGCGCAACGTCCTGCGACCGCAAGACGCGCCAGAGCGATTGGCCCTACTGAACGCTTACATTGCCAAAGAAGAGAGCCAGCCGGAAAAGGAGCGCTTTCGCGTGCCCAAGTTGGCTCAAGCCATCGAACTGCGAGATATGCTCACCGCTAATACCCTGGCCTATCAAACCGGGCAAACGCAGAAAGAAAACAGTTTCGAGGCCATCAAAGCGTTGACCTTCGAATTATGCGAGTGTCTCCAGGGAGCGGGTATCCATCTGTTGGGCGTTGACTACTATTTCAAGCCCACCACCCAACTGCAAAACTGGGGCTACGATGTGACTCTGAAGCGCAAATCATCCACCGCTAAAGACACGGACGAAGAAGCTGCCCCCGACTCCCCCGCCGACACCGCCTCGACCAACGGCGCCGCCGATGCGGCGGTTGATGGTAACGGGTCAAGCAGCTAGGTATGTCGTTGGTGCGGCAAATTTGCGTCACCCGCGAAAATTATAGGACACGGATCAAACGGATCAAACGGATTTTCACCGATCTAAATTTATTTTATCCGTGTTGATCCGTTTGATCCGCCGAATCCGTGTGATATTAGCTGGCACACGGATGACACAGATAGAACGGATTTACACAGATTTTTTCTTCTAAAATTTATCCGTGTTGATCCGTATGATCCGTCAGAATCCGTGTGCTATGATATGGAACACGGATGGCACAGATAAAACGGATTTACACGAAATTTTTTATCTTAATCTTTATCCGCGTTGAACCGTATAATCCGTCGCATCCGTGGGCTATTGTTGGCGGAACACCGCTGTGGACTACTCTTTCCGGTCATTAGTGTAAATGAGGCGTTTGAATTCAGGTTTTTACCAAAGTTCAACAGCAAGCCAATTTCTTTATCGGTGGCCTTGAGGTAGTTAAGCAATTGAGCGCGGTGTTCCTCTTGCAGAGACACGGCCGCTTTCAACTCAATGACCACCGTATCATTGACGATTATATCGGCAATATAGTCGCCCACTGGCTGGCCTCGATAGCGAACGATAACCTTCTGTTGGGTTACGGCCTGCAGGCCCATCTCCTGCAATTCGAGTTGTAAGGCGTTCTCGTAAACCTTTTCCAGAAAACCATAACCCAGTGAATTGTACACAACGTAGAAGGCTTGAAGAATTTTCTCAGTCAGGTCTTTGTGTAACATTGGCATCAACACCCTACACATCCTGCGATCCGTTAAAACTGCGTGCTGTGATATGGCACACGGATTTGACGGATAGCACAGATCTACAGATTTTTTTCTTCTAAAAATTTATCCGTGTTAATCCGTGTGATATTAGCTGGAACACGGACAACACAGATAGAACAGATTTACGCGGATTTTTTCTTTATTTTTATGAAATTTATCCGTGTTAATCCGTGTGATCCGCCGAATCCGTGTGCTATAAGACGGAACACGGATCGACAGATAGAACGGATTTACACGGATTTTTTCTTCTAAAAATTTATCCGTGCTAATCCGTATGATCCGTCGAATCCGTGTGCTATTTTTGGTCGGCGCTGTCACGTTACGAATAATGAGGGATGAAGGGGAATGATGAACGATGAAGTTGAGGAGATATGGTTTGGTCTTGTCCCCCTACCCCTGACTCTCCTCCAACGCCTCTCTCACTCTTTCAAAATCATACGTCGCGCCTAAGTCGAGGAAAAGACGCTCGGCTTGGAGGAGGTGCTGGGTGCGGATGGGATCGTCCAGCGGGAGGTGGCGGCCGATTTCGTAATGGGCCAATCCTTGATCGTAGGGCATTTGGTACTGCTCGGCCAGGGCCAGGCTTCGACGCCACAACTCGCCCGCCAGCAGTAGGCGACCGGACAGCCACTCGAACCGGCCCTGCCACAGGTTGGCCCGGGGTTGGCCGATAGGGAAAACTTTGGCGTATTTCCGCAGCGCCCGGCAGGCTCGCCGGGCCGCGTTTTATAGGGCGATTTATACCCTCTGATCCGCCCTTTTGAATTTGAGACAGATTAATCGTCTGCATCTCAAACCCCAGTCGATCCACCATCTCGCGCTCCCATAAGGACAAGTACGTTTCGGCGATACCGGCGTAGCCCGGCAGCGATAGAAACGACGAGGGCGAGGCTTTGGCGATGAGGGCCGCGCCGGTTTTAGCCGCGGCCAACGCCGGCTCGATCTCCGCGCGGCGGAGATGAACCACGGCCAGCATGCCGTGTAGATCAATCGTCAGGGCTTCATCGACCAGTTGCTGGTCTTGCCGGAGTAGCGATTGCAGGGTATCCAGCGCCGCCAGCGCCGGGTCGAACTCGCCGCGCCGCAGGTGAACGTAAACTTTCCCACGCATAGCCCAGGCCTGGTTGTGGGTGTCGCGGCGGCGCTCCGCCGAAGCCAGGACATCGGCATGCAGCCGGTCGCACCGCTCAAAATCACCCCGGAAGAAATGAATCATGGCCAAGTTGCCGACGCCGTCATCCCAGCGGCTGCGGTCGCCCAGCCGTTCGGCTATGTCGATGACTTGCTCCAGCAGGTTTTGGGCGCGGCTCCAATGCCCCACCCCGGCGTGATAGATGCCGGTCAGCAGAAAGACCCAGGCCCGAGCCGACAGGTTATCGAGCGCCCTGGCCATCTTGAGGGCCTTGCGGCAGTAGGCTTCGGCCAGCCGGTGGATCGGCACAAAGCCGATGATGACCCCCACCAAAGCGTAGCCGCGCGCTAACTCCGGCGATGGCCCGGCCGTCTCGGCCAGGTTGAGCGATAGCAGCGCCGCAAACAGAATCGTCACCGGTTTGTTGGCAAAGTAATAAACGGCCGTTAAGCCTTCATAAGCCCGCGCGGCTTCCAGCAAGACGGTCCGGGGCAATGGCGATAAGTTAGTGGCGGACTCTGGCCCCTAGCCCCCAGAGGGGATTTGCTTTTCTCCCCTCTGGGGGCGGGGGCTTAACTTTATGCCATTGACCGTTCGGGGTGGTCGGACTTAAGCCGGCGTTGGGGCAGGCGCAGGCTGTAGCGGAGTCGTCGCCAGAGCTGGGCGATCAATCCCCGGCCAAGCTGAAAGTTGCCCGTGGGCGCCGGATAGCCCAGCAGGGCCAATCCCTGCTCAAGGTGGATTTGCCCCTCCTTGAATCTAACCGCATTGACGTACGCTTCTCCCAATTTTATTTCCCAATGACCCCGCCGTGTGGCGGGAAAAGCCGAGGGCCGGCCGTTTTGTCCCTCGGACGCCGTCTGAGCTTGGTCGGCCAGGGCAATGGCCCGGCTAAAAAATTTGATGGCTTCTTCGTTAGCGTAATCGTGCAGGGCCGCCTCGCCGGCCTTCTCCAGGTAGTCGATAGCGCGGTCGGCCTGATCGGCGCGATGCCAGTGGTGGGCCAGCAGGCCATAGTACGGCGAGAGGTCGCCGGCGTAGGCGGTTTCGCACCATTGGGCCACGGCCCGGTGCAGCGCCTGTCGCTGGGCGTAGAGCATTAGATCGTAGGCCACTTCCTGGGTGATGATATGTTTGAAGATGTAGGCCAGACCCGGCTCCGGCGTTTCCATCAGCATAATGTCCAAAGCTTCCAGCCGGTCCAGATGATCGGGCAGGTCATCGCGGTCGGCTTCGATGGGATGCACATCATGCAGCAGTTGGAACTCGAAAATACGCCCGATGACGCTGGCCACCTTCAAGGTTAGCTGTTGGGCGGGCGTCAGCCGGTCGATCCGGCTGGTGACAACACCCTGAACCGTATCGGGCAGTTGGGCCTGGGCCAGGTCGCCGGCAATATGGCAAGTTCCATTGCGGCTCTGAATGACGCCCGCATCCCGCAGCGCGTAGACCAGTTCCTCGCTAAAAAATGGATTACCGTGGGCCTTGTCCACAATCAACTCGGTCAGTTCCGGCGGCAGCAAATCCACGGCCAGCCGTTGACAAATAAGGGCGATGACATCCTGCGGCGATAAATTATCGAGCACCAGGCGAATGGTGCTTGGCAGTTGGTTGATGGTCCGGTATTCAGACGGCGCGGATTGGGATAGCGGGCGCGTGGCCAGCACCAGCACCACCGGCTCCACCCGCTGCGCCACCAACATAGCCAACTGCCATGAAGTCGAGTCGAGCCAGTGACAATCTTCCAGCACAAAAACATAGGGCGCTTCGATGGCATTGGCCTGGTGGGCCACCTGTTGCAGCAGCAAGCTCAGCAGTTCAAAGGTGTTGTCGGCCCGCACTTTACCGGTCATCTGCTCCGTTAGCTCGCTTTCCGGCCAGTCGAGCGGCAGCACCGGGTCAAGCAGCGGCGCCAACTGCGGCCATGACGGCGCTTCGGTCAGGTTTTTGCCTTCGCCCAACAGCTCATCCGCGTCGGCGGCTTTAATATGTTGTTGGAGCTGGTCGCGCACCGAATCGAAATCGGCTTCGAGCCGGGCCAGCACCTGGCGGCGTTTGGCCGCCGGCTCCAGGTCGGTATCCAGCTTGAAAAGCTGCTTGAAGATGGGCCGCCAGGCGTGGTAAGGCGTGGTCCGTTCTATCGCGTTGCCGGCGCCAATCAAATAGTTGAGGGCCAACGTCTGAGTTTGCTTGACCACAAACTCCACCAGCCGCGATTTACCGATGCCGGCTTCGCCTTCGATGATAATGAGACTGCCCTCGTCATCGTGCAGAACGGCCTTCAGCTTTTCCACCAACAACTGCCGTTCGGCGGCCCGGCCCACCATTTCGGCGTGGAAGGCTTCGATATCGACGACGGTGGTTTGCCGGTCGATGGGGCGGTAGATGGGGATGGGCTGGCTTTTACCTTTGACCGTAATCGGCGGCAGTTCCTCAAAATCATTGACATCGCCAACGCCGCCGGAGTCATCCAGATCGACGCCCAACATCAACTCCAACGCCGCCGAAGCTCGCGTGGCGCGATAGGTGACCGAGTCGCACAAAATATCATCGTCGATGCCCTGCTTCAGCACGGCCTGCATCAACCGGGCCGACAGATTGACCACGTCGCCGATCATCGTGTACTCGCGCCGCCGGTCGTTGCCGACCGAGCCGCAAAAGGCCCGACCGGTTGTGATCCCGATGCCGCCGCGCAGTCCGCGCGTTCTGAGGGTGCGCTGCATAGCCAGGGCGGCCTTGATGGCCCGATCGGCGTCGTCCTCGTGGGCAAACGGGGGCAACCCCATGGCCGCCACCAGGGTGACGCCTTTGTCGTCAACGCTCAACTTGTTCAGGCTGCCTTCGTAACGGTAGAGGTCGTCTTGTAGGTCGCGGATCACTTGTTGAGCCTGGGCCAGATCGATGGCGTAATTCAAATCGGGCAGGTTGACAAACAGCACCGTCACCCGGCGCAGTTCGGCAATCCAGCCGCTCTGGTTGGCCCCCAGCCTGGCCCGGATGGCCCCCGGAATGTAACAGCGCAGCGCCGCCGCCGTCCCGGCGGACAGAGTCACATCGGCCAGGGATACCGGGCTGATCAATTGGCGCAAACCGGTCAAACGCATGACTCGGCCTGAAGCGGCAGCGGTTACGGCTCGGCCGGCGGCCACATCGGCCATCAGCGGCCAGGCTTCCGGCGAGATGACAATGTCGCCGGGCTGGGCGCAGCCCTCGGCCTGGCCTACCTGCGTCAGTGGATCGCCGGTGACCAGAAATTCCCAGCGATCAAGGACCCCGCCCAGATGCATGGTGATGACCTCGCCCGCGCCAATGGCCAGCTTAAGCGACAGCCGGATGCCTTCGGTGGCCTGGTAGTTGTTGAGATGCTGCTGGGCGGTCACACTGCATTGTGCGGCCAGCCGAGTCACCTGCGCCAGTCGCGCCGGCTGGGGTTGGCCGGCCTCATCCAGGGCCGGAAAGAGGGCGATCAGGGCGTCGCCGGCAAATTTGACCACATCACCGCCGTGCGTGGCGATCAGATCGATTAGATGGCCGAAGTAATCGTTGAGAATGCGCGTTAGCGCTTCGGCTCCGGCGGGGCCTTGTTGGGCCAGCCGCTCGGTTAAGGCGGTGAAGCCGGAGATGTCGGCAAATAGCACCGCGGCCGGCAGCCGTTCGGTTCGGGGTTGGTCGATCGGCGTGGGATCAACGGCAATGCGGCGCGTGATCAGCCAGGGGACGTAGCCGGCCATCGTCTTAATGAGGTCAGGCCTATCAGATGGATGTTGGTTTTCCATAGTTATAGTGATAGTATTCGTTGTCCAGCATCATAAACGGTAATCGGGCCGTCGTGAGAGACGGTGATCGCCAGGCAGTTGGCCTCGGCGCTCATTTTGGCGGCGCTGCTGTGGCGAGCGCCTTTGCCCGGGCCAATTTCCGCCTGGGTTTCGGCGTTGGGCCGCAGCAGAACCATACAACCTCTAAATTTACCCTGCACGTCAATGACCGTTGCCCCGTCTTGCTTGGCGAAATTGATCAACTCTTCGTCCGACAGATCGACCATCTGCGTGCTGACAATCAATGCGAAATGGCTGATCTCCGAGGCGTCGGAATGCTCCATGATGTCATCCGCATTACCGATGATGAAGATGGCCCCCAGGTTGTTTTCCGACATGCGGAACGCGCAGCGTAACACTCGCCGGATCAACGCCAACTCGTACTTTTTGTCTTGGGCCAGTTGATCGATAACTTCATCGACGTGGAGTAAATTTTCAGGCGACCAGTCGCCGTCGGAGTAACGACCCACCAGGTGGCCGCCGGCAAAGACCCGCACCTGACGGCCGCCGGCCGGTACAAAAAAGACCACGGCGTCGCACTGCCGCGAGATGGCGGCGTGATGGCGGAATTGCGGACCAAGCAAAAAGTTGCCCGGCTCGACCAGGGAAACGTTAAGCTTGTTGATGCCGCGCACCCAGCCGTGTTTGTCCACCACGTAGCCCAGCACATTGCCGTCAACCATGCGAGCCATCGTGACCAATGTCTTACGCATGCGGCGAATATGGTCGTGCGATAACAGTTGAATCTGGCTGTCCGGCAGGATACGGGCAATCCGGGCGGGGTCGCCCACGATGAGGGCCGTGGAGAGCGGCTTGGCTTCATTTTCCATTTGGGCAATGCTGGCGGCGGCGTCGCAGATGTGAACCATCGAGGGTGCGTCGATCTGGCGCGCTTGGGCAATCTGAAATAGAAAGCCGATGCCGGCATCGGCCATCCAGGCATCCAGAATGCGCTCCTTTTCCAGTAGTTCGCGCAGTCGCTCCGGTTCAACCTGGACCTGCGAGATGTTTTCGGCCTCAATTTGCAGCCGGGCCGGATACATGGCCTCAATTTGTGAAGCGTAGCGTTTGGCCACCACGTGGCGGCTGATTTTCATCGACGGCGTCAGTTCGCCCGTGTCCTGGCTGAGCGGCTGCTCCAGCAGGCTGTACTCGCTAATCTGCTCCCAGCGGTCCAGCTTGCGGTTCACCTGGCCGATGATTTGTTCCAGCAACGCCTTAACGCGAGGGTGGCCGGTGGTGGTCACGCGCTCGCCGTCGTCGTTTTGAAAATGGTTGGTCAGCCGCTTCAAATTAGGCACAATCATGGCCGAGACATAGGGCTTGCCTTCAGCAATTACGGCGGCTTGGTCGATGAACTCGCTGGCGACCAACGCACTCTCAATGGCCGTGGGGATAATTTTTCGGCCGGTAGACAGAACCATAATGTGCCGCTTGCGGTCGGTGACGTGAAGATAGGCGTCGGCGTCTATGCGCCCGATATCGCCGCTGCGTAGCCAGCCTTCTTCATTGAAAATTCGACCGGATTGTTGGGGCGTTGGCCAAAAGCCGCGCATAACGGTTTTGCCGTGGATCAGAATTTCGCCGTCTTGGGCCAGGCGGATCTCAAAACCGGGCGAAATTTGGCCAACCGAGCCGGGATGATTCGTCGCCGGCCGGCCGCCGGCCGGAAAGCCGCCGGCTTCGGTCAAGCTGTAGACATTGATCAGCGGAATACCCAGGGCTTCATAAAACTCGGTGACCTCACGCGACAGTGAACCACCGGTTGAGTAGAACGCCCGAATGCGGCCGCCCAACTGGCCTTTGAAGCGGCTAAAAAAGGTCAAGTCGGCCCGGAGATATTCCTGGCGCAGTTCCGGTGAGGCGTTTGGGCCGGCGGCTCGGTACTCTTTGCCCTTGGCTAACGCCCAGCGCACCACTTTTTGATAAACCTCGGGCTGGTCGCTCAACCAGGTGGTGAAGCCTTCAAAAAACTTTTCGTAGGTGTAGGGAATATCAAGCATAATGGTGGGGCTGGTTTCCCGCATGTTGTCGGCCAGGCTCTCCAAATTTTCAATCAGCGCATTGGGAATCCCCATCAGGAAATAGTGCAGCCCGGCCAAAAGATTGGGTAGTTCGGTCCATTGCATGATGGTGAAGGCTAAGTCATCCTCTTCGAATTCGAACCAGTGGGCCATATAGCGCAGGGTGGCGGACAGTTGGCCATGATCGAACATGGCCCCTTGCAGCCGGCCGGTCTCGGTGGGTACGTATTTGATCGCGGCCAGGGCATCGGGTGGTATGCGCTTGGCCTGAGCCAGCAGGGTTTCGATTTCGTCAGCCGGGGGTAGGGTGTCGGCAAACACAGCATCGATAGGCACCAGCCAGGGGGGTGAGGCCAGCACGCTGTTGGTCACCAAAATAGTCTTCAGGTCCGGCAGGGTTTGGGCGCCGGCAATAAAGCGAACCGGCTCTTCATCCTGGATCAAGGCCAGGCGCGCGCCGGTCTCCTGTAGAATATTATGGATGGTCTCCACCGGCAGCGAGGTGCGCACCGGCACAGCGACCAATCCGGACAGCAGGCAGGCGACATAAGTGACCATCCAATCGACAGAGTTGTCGGCAACGAGGGCTACGCGTTCGCCGGCGTCAAGCCCCTGGCTACGAAAGAAGTTCATCAGGCGAATTAGGCGGGCCTGAAAACGTTGGTAAGAGATATTCTGGTAGCGGTCTCGTTTTTTTATTTGAAAGCACGGCTGGTCGGCATGAGCGGCCATGACCGCCAGCAAGCGCTGATTTAGGCTTTGATGCGGCTGACTCATAATATCCGTGATGGGAACGGAAGCAGGAATCTTGAATTATGAAGTATGAAGTACGAATTGGAGGAAAGATATTTACTCCATGCGCCTTACTTCTTACTTCCTGCTTCCGTCGTATCCGGCAAGAATGGCTTTTTTGACTATTAATCAGGTCGGTAGGTAAGCAACTCGGTAAATTAATATTATCACATCCTGCGCTTAATTGCTAGATAATTAACCTGGGCAAGCCAGGATTAGAATTAGGTTCGTGTCACGCAGGAGCTTTTCGCCATTGTTTAGAACACGGATTGGCAGGCGTAGGTTGCGTTGAATGGAGCAATTCGAGAGGCCATTGCCCCAATTGTTGGGTTTCGCCGGAGATTTAGGTGATGAAACAGAGAATGAAACCCAACATTAGCCTGTCAAAAGACCCAATTTTCGGCTCAACCCAACCTACATTGTCTCCAGTTTGAGATTGCCGGCTCCAATTCGGACGGTGATTTTGATCTCATATTCCTGATAGGCATCGCCGGTCACAACATATTGACCATCATCCTCCGGCGATTGCTGCCAGGCGCCGGTCGGTTCGACGTTGGCCAGGAGATTGCTGACCGAGACGGCGGCCCGCGTCGTTTCAGGAACCCGCAGGGTAACCTGGCCTAACCCGGCGTCAATCTCAACATCGAGATCCTCGCGGAGTTGCCCGCTAAAGTCCAAGGTGTAGTCGCCGGCGCCGCCTTTAAAGATGATATCTTCGGTGTAGGCGTTGGCCAGCCCTATTAACTGAGTCTGCGAACCGCCGCCGGTAAAGCGCAGGCTTTGCATAGGGGTGCGGTTCGGCTCAGAAAAGGCGGCCTTGTAGTCGGCGGCGCCGGTAACCAACCGCACCTCTTTCAGTAATAAGCCGCCCAGTTCCAACTGGCTCTTGACGGCCCCGGTGGTGACGTTCAACTCCATCGGGAAGCTGCCTAAGGTTAGGTCCCAGTGGTTCTGGGTGTCGCCATCCGGTAAAGCCGACAGATCAACCTCAAATTCAGGTTCGATGACCACCTGGCCGTTATCGTTAGAAACCGACGGCTTGAGTTGGGCTACGTTGTACGTAGCCGTTCCGGAAACGAGCGCGCCGTCAGCGCCGGGCGCGATGTTGAGTTCGCCTGCTCCGAAGTTGATCTCGATCTCGGCCGGATCGGAGTCGTCGGTGGGGAGGGGTACGTTGATCGACTCGGTCTGGAGGGCGATCAACGCCGCTGTGGGGTTATTGATGGCATCGAGCCGGTTAAGTAGGGAACAGAAGTTACCCAGGAAAACGATACCCAGAAACATGACCAACCCCAGACCCAGACCAAGCCACAAGCAGCTTCGACGACCAACTCGGGGACGTCGAACCGCCGGTGTTAGCTCACCGGAAGGCTCAATAGTCGCTTGTCGTGATGGAACCGCTGTATCCGGCGGAGATTCCGGCGCCGCTATCTCCTGCAGCGGAGAAGGTGTTGGGTCGCTGCTTGCCGGCGACTGCGCCTCGTCGGTCGAGACAGAGGCCGTCGGGGCAGTGGCCGATGGTGAGGGGTGCGGCTCAAGCTCAATCGATTCGGTCGGAGCGCCGGTGGTGATGGGTTCGGGCGGCGCTTCAATCGCCGTCGGCGTCGCGACGAGAAGGTGACCGGTAGCTGCGTGGTCAACCGGCAGGACGGCCAGCGCGGCGGCAAATTCGGTAGCGCTGCGATAGCGGTCGTCTGGGTTGCGGGCCAGTGCTTGGGCCAGGACCTCGGTGATGCCGGACGGGACATTGTCGGGCCAGGTTTGCGGCAGCGACAACGGCGTGAAATGGGCCATCATGACCGCCGGCGGGGTGTCGCCCTTGAAAATTTTCTCGCCGGTTAGGGCTTCGTACAGAATGCAGCCCAGAGCATAGATGTCGGACTGAACCGTATTTTTCTTACCTTCCCAAATTTCCGGCGCGATATAATGCGGCGTACCGACGATGGTGCCGCTGGCGCTCAGACTCATGCTGCTCTCGCTGGTTAGCTTGGCCAGGCCAAAGTCAGACAGCATCGCGCCCTGTTTGGCGTCAATCAGGATGTTAGCCGGTTTGAGGTCGCGATGCAGAATGTTTTGGGCATGGGCGTAAGCCAGGCCATCGGCGATGCCGGAAAAAATTTCGAAGGCTTCCGACCAAGCTAACTGTTTTTTGGACGCAATCAACTCTTCCAGGCTGGAGCCTTCAACCAGCCGCATCACAATGAACAGACGCTGCTCTAGCTCATAAATATCGTAGATAGGCACAATGCGAGGGTGATCCAGGCGAGCGATGGTTTTGGCTTCGCGATGAAAGCGCTGCACCCATTCGGCGTCGCCGAGCAGAACCGGCTTGAGTTCTTTCAAGGCGACCGGGCGATCCAGGATCGTGTCGCGGCCTCGATGGACGACGGCAAAGCCGCCTTGGCCAAGCTCTTCCAGTATCTCGTATCTACCAACCTTTTCCACCATCGTTTTTTTGTCCTTTTGGGTGTTTGTCGCTACTCAGGGCAGACCTTATAGGTTTCCGAATGTCATTTGCGATAACACCGCTTTCCGGTTGGAACAGCAGGTACGCCAAAGTTAGGGTTGGAAACCTATAAGCTCTTTCGTAAGAAAGCATTCAGCGACCTCGTATTATAGTCCCTACGCCAATTGGCTTCAAAAGTTGTGAGATTGAATGGAATGGGTTGGTTTGGGCTTCAACGTCCATCGTTGGTCGATAATTTGTCGTCTAGTTGAGACGCCGGTCGTAAGGTATGGTAGGCTATTTATTGAAGCACAGAGACGGGTTTTAGGCCAAGCCAAGAATTAGATTAACCCAAACGTAGGGCGTAGTGCGTATTCCGTATGATTATTAGCTACGCACCACGCCCTACGCAATATGCGCATTGAT
The DNA here is from genome assembly GCA_020634855.1 of Anaerolineales bacterium. Taxonomy (GTDB): domain Bacteria; phylum Chloroflexota; class Anaerolineae; order 4572-78; family J111; genus JAGRBY01. Next base: position 27,402 of record JACKAU010000005.1, on the reverse strand, counting down.
GAATTATTACTTTGGACATATCTAACGGATAAGACAGCGAGGATAGTAAATGAATCAAAGTTATACACCGACTTTTTTAATCCTGTTGGAATTAATTGGCGGCTACTGCGGCTTTTTAGGACTGGGCTGGATTGTCGCCGGCGATGTGAGTAAGGGGTTGATGATATTGATCGGTTATGCGGCGTTGCTGGCGGTTGGGGCCGCGCTAACCTTTTTCTCATTCGGTTGTTTGGGCTTCTTTTTCGCGCCGCTGTACATCGCCGCGCCGATTGTGTCGGCGGTAAAGTTGTACGAGGTTGTCAGAACGACTTAACTTTAAAGTCATCCGCCGCCAACGCTTCATCCCCCCAACTATTCTGGAGCAGCAAAACGGCCGCCAGCCGGCCAATCTCGTTCGATGATTTGGCCGACGACCCACAGCCGCCTGCCGCGACAAAGATGCGCCCGGTTTCGAGCGTATCAATGAAAGGATGGCGGTGTGGGGTGTAGGTGGTGACACACGGTTTGTGCAGAAACGTCGTGGCCGTTAGGTCCGGGATCAGATCGAGTAAAACCGTTTTTAATGCTTCAGCCTCAGCGCGACTCCCGCCGCTGTTGAACCAGGCTCGCAGTTCGTCAAAGGATCGCGCCGCCGGTTCATCACGCAGGTCGCCCCCGATTTTTATATACGTTTTTTTGTCCGGATATTCAATGGGGGGCAGCATGTAGATCGAGGAAAGGTCGGAGTTGTCTTTCAACTTATAGATCAGAGTAAGCATAGGGGCCAATCGAGCGGTTTCGGACGGCGGTAGCTCGGCCAGTAGAATGGTGCGTGGTTTCAGGGCCAGGTCGAGCGGCGGATCGACCAGCATGTTGGTGTAGGCTCCAGCGGCGATCAAAACTTTGTGGGCCTGATAGGTGTGCGCCTCGGCGGTGGTGACGATGACCCCAGCTTTATTCGATTTAACCGAAATCACCGTCTCGCGGATGATCGACGCGCCTTGCTGCTGGGCGATTTTGAGTTGGGCCGCCGCCAATGAGCGCGGATTGATGTAGCCCGCGCCGCCCCCTTCCAACACGCCAGCAGTGTCTTCAGGAAATGAAAAGTAAGGACAAGCCTCGACCAGCGCCGAGCCGCGATAAGTTTGTAAATCAGCCTCTAACTGCTGCCCTACACGCGCCAGTTGGTCGATGTGGTCGGCGTTGGCCGCGACCTGCAAGCCGCCACAGGGGTGATAAAACGAAATGCCGCTGCCCGCCTCGATATGGCGGTACTGCTCGATGGATCGCTTAGCCAGCAAGGCCCAGACCGGATCGGCATCGAGAATCCGGGTGATGCGGCCCTGATCGTAATGGCTGGCGAAAACGCCCCGATGCGCGGCCCAATCGTCCGGCTCAGTCGGCCCGATGACCGCGACGTTGGGGCTGTGCTCGCTCAGATAGCGGGTGGCCGCTGACCCCATTAAGCCCTGGCCGATGACGATAGCGTCAAACACTTATTTCGCCTTCGTTTCTTTCTGCGCAATCGGCCCGCCGGCCTTACACCAGGCATCGAAACCGCCGTCGATGTGGCAGACGCGGGGCAACCCCATATCCTGCATCACTTTGACCACTAGCGCCGAGCGCCAGCCCAAATTACAGTAAAAGACGAATCGCTTACCTGACGAAAAAATGTCATGATAGTAGGGGCTGTCCGGATCGATCCAAAATTCCATCATGCCTCGCGGCGCGTGGAATGCGCCGGGAATAAAACCCTCGCGCTTCAACTCGCGCACATCCCGCACATCGACGATGACCACATCCGGATCGCCGTGTAGCTTGAACGCCTCTTCAACCGAGATCGTCTCGATTTCGGCTTCGGCTTCGGCCACAAGTTGTTGTGCTGTTTTCTTCATTAAATATACATTCCTTTCAGCAAAGTTAAACCAATTTTTTGCAGCTTTGTGTTAATTGACATACAATATAGTTACCCCTCTCTTGGGGCTTAGTTATTTTTGCCCTCTTTTCAATGCCGATTGAGTCCTACGCTAGTACAAACCTAATAAAATAGTCGTTTAAGCCGTAAAAAAGCAAATTTTTAAGGTTTGTTAAATTTGTTTAATGTTCTCGTAACGATAAATTAACGGCAATGTAATAAAATTGTAACCATAATCGTCGATAAGTAGTGGTATGATACAGTAATAAACCCATTTTGGGAAAAGAATTAATCAAGAGGATTTTACAATGACACCCGAATTAGTTGGTGGGCAACCACCCCAAGGTAACAAAGTATCCCAGTTGAATACCAAAGTCCTCGCAATGGCGCAAGACTTAATGCATGAAGAATTGATGGCTGATACCCTCCAATCCTGTGGCGACGGCGATAGTTTCACCAGCAAGTTCGCCGGTCGATACGGCATCTATGAAACCCTGGATGGTGAAATCATCGCCTTCAAGCCGAAATCTAGTTTGGATTTTACCTTGATCTGCGAAGCTTTCGTTGCCACCAGTAACCTCACCACCATCAAAATGGTGGCCCGGCAGCTTGATGATTACGAATTGTCAGTTAGCGAATAAATATTATAACGACGCTTCAAACTCTTCCGATCTGATCAACTCCATCTGGCTCGACTCAACCGGCAGCACCACGTGGAACTCGCTGCCGGGCAGGTTTGTTTCATCGTAGCCGCAACTCTCACCCCAAATTCGACCGCCGTGCGCGGTTACAATTCCTCGGGCAATGGTCAAGCCCAGCCCTGGCCCGGCCCCTTTGAACTTTGTTTGGCCCGTACTGTGGTGCCGAGCATCCCCCACCCGATAGAACTTCTCAAAAATATGCTCTAACTCTTCGCTCGCCAGGCCGATGCCGGTATCGGCGACAATTATTTCGACAAAGGCATCTTCCGGCCGCAGGGCCGTCTCACTCAAGTCGCGCCCGGTGATCGAAATCCGGCCGCCGTCCGGGGTGTATTTGATGGCGTTCTGGATCAAATGCATAAAAACTTGCTTGAGCCGGTCGTCATCGGCGATAATCGTCGGCAGGTCGGCCAAATTTTCAACGGCGAGTGTTTGATGGCGCTCTTGTAAGGCGGAGTCAAAATCTTTGACGACTCCGTCGATAACCTCTTTGAGCGAGACCTGTTCGACGTTCAAATCCAAGGTCTCCGTGTCGATTTTGGAGATCTCAAACATTTTGTTGACAATCTCCTCTAGCCGATTGACCCCCTTGCTCATCCCGCGAATCATCATGGCCCCGCTCTCAGGACTGAGGCCGTCGCTTTCCAGCATGTCCAGCATCATATCGCTATATCCGCGAATTTGGGTCATCGGCGTGCGCAGCTCGTGGGAAGCCACGCCGATAAAATCCGATTTGGCCTGGTCGAGTCGGGCCAGCTTTTCATTGGCGACCGATAACTCATAATTGAGCTGCTCGATCTTTTCGTTGCGATATTTTAGGTCGTCAAACAGTCGGGCATTTTTCAGGGCTACGGCGGTTTGATCGGCCAGCGTTTTGAGTAGATCAAGATCGTGGTCAAAGTAGCGATCTCCGGAGCGTTTGGGGCCGAAGGTCAGCAAACCAATCCACTCGCCGCTGGCGTAAATCGGCACGTAAATGTCCATGTTGAGATTAGCCAGCCAGGCTTTTTCTTCAGGCAACGTCTCTTGAAATTGCGGCAGCAGATCGATGTCATACTGGCTGAGTGAGGGTAAATCTCGAAGATTTTCCACCAGGGGACTCTGTGGCTGGAGCGCGCCTTCCGGCAGTTCGTTACCCGGCGGTAAGCCATTCCCTGTACCCACAATGCCGCGTAGCTTAAAATAGCCATCGGGCCACTCCTGGTCGGGCCGGCGCATATGATGAATGACGTACACTGCGCCTCGTCGTATCTGCAGCTCATTACAAATGAAGGTGATGGCCATTGTGGCTAACTGTTCCAGATCGAGCACATTGCTGATGTTGGCGCTGTATTGCTGCACCGTGCGTCTGAGATCGTAGTGGGTGCTGGAGATGAGCCGATTGACCAGCCGCTGGACCATTTTCGACAGCGGATCGAAAACGATCGCCAGGACTAAGGCAATCGCTGCGACGGCCAGCCAGGATGAGTAGCCCGGTACCGATTGAAACGCGTACTGGGTCGCCAAAATGCCGGCGGTATAGAGCGCTACCGTTAAACCGGTAATAATGAGATAGCTGATGACCCGGCGGGCGGTGTGACGCACATCGGGTAAGCTGTGGGTGAGAATAACATAGGTGGCGATCATCACGCCGATCAATTGCAGACCACCGCCGGGCGTCGCCGAGCCGGTTAGAAAGAGGAGGGCGTCGGCCGTGATGAAACCGATCACCGTGAACCAATAGGTGATGCGGTTGCGATGGAGCGGCTGCTGAATTTGAGTGTAGGTCTGCACCGACAGCCACACTGCGCTGCCCGTAAACGCCGCCCAGCCAACGGTCACCATCCAAAACGCGAGCGTATCAGCGCCGCCTCCCGGCCAGATAGGATTAGGCAGCGGCAGTAGGTGTTCGCCTAACAAAATGGCGGCCAGCAGCCAAACCAGGCCGGCTATCCACCAGCGCCGCGAGTGTCCGTCGCGCCGTAGAAAGGCTCGCGTTAAATGAAAAAAGATCACGGACAGTAGCAGGGTATCGTAAAGCAAAAGCCGGACGATAAGTGGTCGAGGTAGAACGGGGAGGCCATCGAGCCACAGCATCAAGTGACCCAGGGTCCACGGCCAGGAGCAGAGGACAAAGTCAATTAACAGCCCGGCCGACCGCTCACGCAGACCGCGCCGCTGCAAAATAGAGATGATGAGGAGCAAATACAGGAGGCTGCCTAACATCGACAGCATAATTAGAAGATTAGACGTCCCCATATATGAAGTCCTTATCTAGTGATAACCGGTTCTGAAGCCAGGCAAAGATCAACTGCGTTTAACAAACTTAACAGCATTGTACCACGATTTTGCGTGGGAGTCATGCGCCGGGGATGATGTGGGCGTTTTACTTTGGGGGCAAGTTTGATGCCCTTCATCAAGCTCAGGATGCAACTCCGGCTACTCGGGATGCTACTAACTTAATGGCAGTGAAACTGAAATACACGCGGATGATACGGACACATTGAGGCGGTGGGTAATGGGGGTAATTGCAAACTGTAGAAAAGCAGTAAAACATAAGCGTTATTATTGATGGAAAACGAGGCTTTACGTTGTTGGTGCGGCAAATTTGCGTCACCTGCGAAAATTATAGAACACGGATTGTACGGATTACGAGGATTTTCACTGATCTAAATTTTTTATCCGTGTTGATCTGTATGATCCGTCTAATCCGTGTTCCATTTCTGATTGTGGTTTGGCCACGTTACGTTTTATCGAACGACACCTTACTCGCCGATATCCTCATTCCACAACTCAGGTCGGGCAGCGATGAAATCTTCCATGAGTTTGATGCATTCGGCGTCGTTCAAAATCTCCAACTCGACGCCGCGTGAGCGGACGTATTCCTCCGGGCCTTGAAACGTCTTGTTCTCGCCGATGACGACTTTAGGAATCTTGTACAGCAGCACCGTCCCGCTGCACATATCGCACGGCGAGAGGGTGGAGTAGAGTACGGCGCGTTGGTAGTCGCCGGCTTTCAAGCGGCCGGCATTCTCTAGGCAGTCCATCTCGGCGTGGAGGACGGCGCTGCCTTTTTGTACGCGCTGGTTATGCCCGCGCCCCACAATTTTGCCGTCGATGACCAGCACCGACCCAATCGGAATGCCTCCCGCGGCTAGCCCTTTTTTGGCTTCGTCGATGGCGGCTCGCATAAATTCGTCCATTGTCATTTTTCTCCGTATTAGTTTGTAGTATTCCGATGCAAAGATAGCGAACAACTTAGCAAGTTGTTCTACATAAATTCTATTTATTCTCGTCGATACGCCTTCAAATACGCGCCCGGATAAGCCACATTGCGACCGGCCAACGCCAGCGCGGCGATGGTTACCAGGTAAGGCAGCGCCAGGAAAAACTCAAAGGGAATATCGACCAGATCGAGCAGTTGCAGCCGCAACTGCAAGGCAAACACGCCGCCGAACAGCAGCGCGCCCCACATCGCCCGGATGGGATCCCATTTGGCGAAGATAACCAGCGCGATGCAGACCCAGCCTCGCCCGGCGATAATCCCCGGCGAGAACGCCCCCAACTGGGCCAGCGATAAAAACGCGCCGCCAATGGCCATCAACGCCGCGCCGAGGGCCAGTGTGATATAGCGCACCCGAAAGACGTTGACCCCGGCGGCGTCGGCGGCTTCTGGATTCTCGCCCACCGAGCGGAGTTCCAACCCGTAGTTGGTCCGGTACAGCAGCCACCAGGCCAGCGGCAGCAACACAATGAAGGCCACGTAGGTCAGCAGGTACTGCTCGAAAATAGGCCCTAAAATCGGCAAGTCGCCGAAAATCGAGAGTTGGGCAAATGGCTCGATTGACGGCAGCACCGAACTCTGCCCAAAAATCATCCGAAAGCCAAACAGCGCCAGACCGGTACTTAGCAAGGTGATACCCAAGCCCGCCACGTGCTGATTGACGCCTAACGTCACGCTGAAAAAAGCCATCAATAGGCCCATTATCAGTCCGACCACAATCGCGCCGCCCAATCCTAACCACAGGTAGCCGGCCAGCTCGGCCTCGGCGCTTTTAGCGGCGATGGCGAAGCCCACAAACGCGCCCAGAAACATGATTCCTTCGATGCCCAGGTTGAGCACCCCTGAGCGCTCCGTGTACAGTTCGCCAATGGTGGCGAACAGCAGCGGCGTCGCCACCCGCAGCGTCGCTCCCAGTAGGCCGACCAAAAAAGTGACAAAAGTAGCTTCGATCATGATTCGCTCCGGGTGCGGGTAATTCGATAGCGTTGCAGCAGCAGCATGCCCAGCGTCACCAGCAGCAGCGCCGCCTGGATGACATCGCCCAGGTAGGTCGGCACGCCTAAAGCCCGGCTAACCGTCTGCGCCCCGGTATCGATCAGGCCGATAAAGAGCGCCGCCAGCGCTACCCCCCAGGCATTCAGCGTGCCGAGCGTAGCGATAATGATGCCGGTGTAGCCGTACCCCGGCGAAATGGCGTCGATGAGGTGGTAATGGATACCGGCGATCTCGCTCACGCCGGCTATCCCCCCGATGCCGCCGCTGACCAGCGCCGAAATGAGCATCGTTTGCTGGACGTTGATCCCGGCGAACTGCGCCGCGTGCGGGCTTAATCCCACCGCCCGCATTTTGAGGCCAAAGGCGGTTTTGGTTAAAACAAACCACAAAATGACGATGATGACTAGAGCCAAAATAAAGCCTAAATGCAGCCGTGACCGGGGAATCAGTTTGGGAAAAATGGCCGTCGCGGCAATATCGGGCGACTGGGGCCATTGGGAGATGGGATTGCGCCACGGCCCGTTAAGTAGGGCGCTGACCATAAACAGCGCCACCGAGTTCAGTAGCAATGTGGTCACCACCTCATCGATGGCCAGCTTGACTTTCATCAGGGCTGGAACCAAAGCCCACAACATCCCGGCCACGAAACCGCCGATCAGCATCAACGGAATAGCTATCCACGCTGAAACATTCTGCATGTGGATGCCGATCGCCGTGGCCGCCGTCGCTCCGGCGTAGAGCTGTCCCTCGACGCCGATGTTCCAGTAGCCGCCGACAAACGCAAATGTCACCGCCGCGCCGGTCAGCAGCAGCGGCGTCGCTTTGACCAGGACTTCGATGGCGCTGACCCGGCTGGACAGGGGATCGATCAGAAAATAGTAGTAGGCATCCAGCGGATTAGCGTTGGCCAGCAAAATCAGGGTGGCCGTCAACACAAAGGTCAGCACGATAGCCATAAGCGGAATAAGGGGTCGCGCCCACAGCGGGGCCGGAATGCGTTCGATCTTAAAGCTCATGCGCCCACCTTGTCTGCTTTGACGCCGGACATTAGCAAGCCCAGACGCTCGGTTTCGGCGGCGGCGGCCGGCAAGATATCCATAATTTCGCCTTCGTAGATCACCGCAATGGTATCGGCCAGTTCCAAAATTTCGTCCAAATCCTCTGAAATCAACAAGATAGCCGCCCCTTTCCGCCGCTGTTCCAGCAGTTTGCCACGCACATATTCCGTTGCGCCGACATCCAGGCCGCGAGTCGGCTGGGCCACGATGATGACCTGGGGATTTCGCTCCAACACGCGGGCCAGAATCACTTTCTGCATATTGCCGCCGGACAGGGTTCTAATTTTATCGCCGGGCGAGGCTTTGATCTGGTACTCGGCGATGAGTTTTTTGGCGTGCTCCAGGAGTGTTTTTTTGTTGAGCACCCCCTGCCGGGTAAATTCATCGAGATGCTCCAAGGCCATATTCTGGGCCACCGACAGCTCGGCGACCACGCTCTCGTGCCGATCCTCCGGGATACGGCCCACACCGGCGGCCATCACTTTCTCCGGCCCGACGTTGGTGATGTCGTGGTTCAACACTTTAATCTGCCCGGCCGTGACCAGGCGCGTGCCGTCAAGCACTTGGGCTAACTCCGTCTGCCCGTTGCCCGATACCCCCGCCAGCCCCAGAATTTCACCGGCTCTAACTTGAAGTGTGATGTTTTTCAGCGCCGGCAGACCTTTGTTATCGAGCGCGGCCACCTGCGCCAGTTCCAGCACAATCTTGCCCTGCGAGGGCTTACCGGCTGTTTTGGTCACCCCAAACGTCTCTCGTCCAACCATCATGCGGGCCAACTCCGGCGGGCTGGTCGATTGGGTCTCGACCGTGCCGGCATTCTGGCCCAAACGCAGTACCGTCACCCGGTCGGTAATGGTCATGACCTCGTTGAGTTTGTGGCTGATGAAGATAACCGACAGTCCTTGCCGCCGCAGTCGCTCCAAACTTTCAAACAACTGCTCGACCTCCTGCGGAACCAGCACGGCGGTCGGCTCGTCCATAATTAACACGTTGGCGTTACGGTAAAGCGCCTTCAAAATCTCGACCCGCTGGCGCTGTCCCACCGATAAATCCTTGACCAGTGCTTTCGGCTCGACCGGGATGCCAAATTTGTCCGATGCCTCGGCCACCCGTCGATGGGCCTCGTTGAGGTTGATTTGAAAGCCGTCGGTATAGCCGAGAATGATATTTTCGGTGACGGTCAGGGGCGGCACCAGCGCAAAGTGCTGCGTTACCATGCCGATACCCACGGCAATGGCATCTTTGGGCGATTTGATCTCCGCCGCCTGCCCGTTGACCACTATTTCGCCACTATCGGCGTGGTAGAGGCCGTAGAGAATACGCATCAGTGTGGTTTTGCCCGCGCCATTTTCGCCCAACAGCGCATGGATTTCGCCCTGACGCAGGGTGAAGTTCACGTGATCGCTGGCGACCAGTGAACCAAAGCGTTTATAGATATGGCGCATTTCGATGGCGTTAGGCCGATCCATCTCTTCTCCAAAATGGGGGAAGTTTGTGGAGTTAATGGAGTTTGTGGAGTTCGTGGAGTTAATGGAGTTCATAGAGTTCGTGGAGTTAATAGAGTTCTTGCGTAAGGGTTTTTGGCAATATGCTCTTTAACTCCCAAACGCTTCGACTCCATCAACTCTCGAACTCTACAAACTCTCGAACTCTACAAACTCTCCAACTCCACAAACTCCTAAACTTTATTTTATTCTGCTGCTGATGAGGTGGGCGGCTGGGCTTCGTCAATATCGACGCGGAAGAGGCCGCTGACGATTTCTTGCTGTTTAGCTTGCACCTGCTCCAGCAGATCATCCGGGATGCCGCCTTCGACAGCGGTATTGATGTCCGCCAACGTAGCGCCGCCTTTAGCGACCATGCTGAAATCTTTCAAATCCTGAGCGGTATAGGTTCCGCCGCCGACTTGGTTGATGATGTATTCAACGGTCGGATTCATGTTCCAGACCGGTCCGCTGACGACGTACTCAGGGGCCAATTCGGTTTGATCGCTCATGTTGCCGAAGGCGTAGAGGCCATTCTCCGCCGCCGCTTCAATCACCCCGAAGCGCTCGGCAAAGAGCACGTCCGCGCCGGCGTCGATTTGAGCCAGGGCGGCTTCTTTCGCTGCCGCCGGATCGAACCAACTGTTGATGAACGTGGTTTTGACATCCACATCCGGGTTGACCGACGCGGCCCCGGCGATGAAGGCGTTAACAATGCGGTTCACTTCCGGTACGGGCAGGCCGCCGACCACGCCGATCACGTTACTTTTGGTTAAACCGCCGGCCAGCATACCGCTCAGGTATGCCGGTTCATGAATCCAGTTGTCGAATACGGAGAAGTTGGGTTCAGCCGGCCCGCCGCCGGAACCAAAGACAAAGGCGATATCCGGGTAATCGGCGGCTACCCGGCGCACGGCTTCTTCGTTACCAAAGGCGTCGCCGAAGATGACGTCGGGCTGGGTTTCTTCGGCCACTTCGCGCAGGATGCGCTCCATATCGCCGGAGTAGCCGATGTCGTCAGAAAAGGTATATTCGATCTGGCCGGATTCCTGGGCCGCGTTCAAGGCCGCGTGGATAACGCCATCCCACGGCTCTTCGATGGCGGTGGCATACGCCCCAAAGACCACCAGCGGCCCACTTTCAGCCTCGGTCGTCGCTTCGACGGCGACTTCAACGGTCACAATCTTTTCGACCTCTTCAGTCACGACGACCGTTTCAACGACTGTGACCGGTTCCGGTGAAGCGCCACAAGCGGCGATTAGACTGAGTAGGATGGTCCCCAATAGTAAAATAAATGTCTTTCTTAACATTAGCTTCTCTACTCCTTTTGGTTTATCAATTTTTTCAATAATGGTCTTAATGAATGAAACCAACAAGCTGTTGGTCTATCTACGACTTTCGGATTTGATGCAGCGAAGATCATTATCGACATGCAAACATGCGCGGATCGCCAGTTTAGCATAGCCGATATTTGCAGCTAGGCAGAGGGGTTCACTACAGCGTGAGGAAATTTGATTGAGTTACAGCTTAGAGTTTAGAAGTGAACGCGGGGAACCCTCACCTCCATGTCTCTCTGAGGCTGGATTATATCATTTCGGAATAAATTGGCAAATGATTATTTGGCTACAGTTCGGCAAATAAATCTGTTCCTTGCCATTCGATCTCAGGCCAGGCCAGAACAAAATATTCGCGGCTCATTAGCGGTTTGACCTCTGCTTCCGCCACTTGCCGAAACATACTGTCCGATCCAAACTGAGTCTGGTGGCAGTGGAGCGCCGTCCACTTAGCCTCGACCGTCCCGCTCACGTCCATCACGACATTAACTTGCTCATCCGGCCAGCCGAGGTCAATGCCGGTCTGTTCCTTAAAGTTATCAAAACGGCTGGTATCCAGTCCATGGGCGGCCATCTGGCGGCTCATCTCCGTGAAAGTTGAGCGTGGTATCACCGTGTAAAATAGCCGTGACGGCTGCCAAGGCGGCCCCTGCTCCGGGTATTGGTTGGCGTCTCCGGCGGCATGAAAGGCGGCAACGGTATGCCGATGGATAGCCAGATGATCGGGGTGACCATAGCCGCCTTGGGGGTCGAAGGTCACGACGACTTGAGGCTGCCTCTGCCGGATCAGGCCCACCAGACGCGCGATCACGGTCTCCGCCTCGACGTTGGCGAATGCGCGGGGATCGTCATTCTCAGGAGTGCCGGCCATGCCGGAGTCGCGATAGTCGAGAAAGGTCAGGTCATCGAAGCCCATCGCTTGGCAAGCACAGCGGAGTTCGTTTTCCCGAACCTCAGCCAGTGTCTCCGGCGTGGCTAGCGCGGGATCAGAAATTTCGCCGACCTCGCCGCGGGTGGCGCACACCAGCGCCACAGGGACGCCCCGTTGGGCATAATGAGCTAATGTGCCGCCGCTGCCAAACGATTCGTCGTCAGGATGGGCATAACAGGCCAGTAAAGCAGGGTTTTCGATCATAAGGTGGGTCTCCTATTGTAACTGTAGGTCGTAACTGTAAGTCATTGTCTAACTTTAGTGGTTATACTATAGGATCGCTGTGTGAGGCAAAAATGGGTTCTCTAATCGTTGTTGCTCTGGGTATTTGAAAGGGTCGCGTTCCGAAATTTTTTTGAAATTGACAGAAACCGGTTAACCTGCTATAGTATCGGTTAGTAGGTTAAAGAAAGTATCTGTTTGGTTTCAAAAGCGATCGCCAGATATCTGGGCGGTCGCTTTTTTCATGCAGAGTCCTCTTTGACCTTCGAATTCTATTTCAACATTTGTAGTACATACTAGGAGAATTACAGTATTATGTCTGAACGAATTATTGGGACCGTCAAGTGGTTTAACCCGAATAAGGGCTATGGGTTCATTGAACACCAGGGGGGCGAAGATGTCTTCGTCCACTACTCGGCCCTCCAGTCTGAGGGTTATCGCTCTTTAGATGAAGGTCAGCAGGTTGAGTTTAGCCTCGAGCGTGGTCCCAAAGGACTCCAGGCTAGCAACGTTGTAGCCAAGTAGTCTATTACTAAAGGAAAAATTCCTTATGAATAAGAAACTCTATGTGGGCAATCTAAGTTACGATACCACCGAAGACGAACTGCGGAAATTGTTTGTTGAGGTTGGCCCGGTTGTATCAGCCGCCCTGATTACTGACCAGGTTTCGGGCCGGTCTAAAGGCTTCGGCTTTGTCGAAATGGAGACTGAGCAGTCTGCCAAAGAAGCCATTGAACGGCTGAATAATTATGAGCTTCACCAACGTTCCCTTAACGTTAGTGAAGCCCACCCGCCGCGTGAACGCTCTTCAGGTGGCGGCGGCGGACGAGGTCGATCATCCTCTCGCGGCGGGAGTGGTCGTCGAGGCTACTAAGCCCCTATTGAGATATCAATAATATGATAATGAAAAGGCGCAGAGAAACTCTCTGCGCTTTTGTATTTGGTATGAATTTACTCATTGAAAGGATGTCCGTATCCCTTAGCTGGTTCTTTTTCAGACTAAAGATACATAATCAATCTCCTTATCGTTTCGGCTAATTGTAAAATACCCCAGGCGTTCACCCTCCTGCATCAGATCCTTGAGGCGATTGAAGCCATACACCGATTCATCGAAACCGCCGTATTTCTTGATAAGTGACCGTTTGATAGAAGTCAGCAGGATTTTGGATTGGGTTGACTCCTCAATCATGGTCACAATTTCTTGATAAAGCAGATCGATACCGTCCGGCAACTTGGTGCCGGCTATCTGCGCATCCTTTTGGGGCAGTGTGAGCCAATCACGCAGCCCGGCCGTGTTGAGCGCAAAATAGCCGGCCTGGACGCCGGCTTCAATCAAGGCCTTGAACTTTACAAAACCGTACTCGTTTTGATCAAAGCTGCCATAAGCTCGAATGAGTTTTTGCTTGACGTTAGCCAGGAGCATAGGGGCGCCTTCCTCCTGCTGTAAAGCCTGGACAATTGTTTGGTAAATCTCATCTAGCGACGATGATTGCTTGGCCTGTTTGGGGTCAGACGGACGGGCCGGGGGGGGGGCGGGATTGGGATTGACGTCCTGTTCATAGATCAAAAGAGTGTCAACCAGGTCGCCAAAACGACTGGAGGCGTTGTTGGATTGGGCAATCACCACCACTTTTTTACCAAGCGGTCGTAACGCCGTGGCGACGTGGATAAAATCGCCATCCCCGGTGACCAGAATACAAATCCCGATGTTGGGGTAGCGGTGGGCAAAGTCGATGCAATCGGTCGCCAATTTGACGTCGACATTGTTTTTGCCGCCTGCCGGGGCATGAGGTACGTAAATAGGCTCAACGCCAATTTTATACAGGACCAGAGAGTCCTGTTGAAAGCGTTGCTCACGCCAATCGGCATAGGCTTTGGCCAACACTAGCCGGCCGTAGCTTTCAGCTACCTCGCGCAGGGTGGAGATGTTGGCTTTGCCGCGTATGGCGCCGTGCATATTTTCCCAATCAATAAACATGGCCACATCGCTGTTGACGTTGGGGTTATCCGTATCAGCCATTAACCAACTCCTTCGCCGCCGACGGCCATTGGGGTTTAGTCCGGATTGGCCACTCTACTCTATTTTTTAGAATTTTTGCCATTTTAACTCTCTAATGGGGGATAGATTGCCGCGATTAAAGGCCAGGTACCTCGATGTGCTGACCAAATACTTGGCAAATTTCTTTCATTTACCGGTTTACTAATTACCGTACGACATCAGCAATAGCAACGCTGCTCCGCCACTTAGCAGCAGAGGAATCACCTGGATAGTATTTTCCAGCTCTACCACTCCAGCCGGCTCGTTCTGGGCACGGTAGACTCGATATTGGCCGCCTTCTCGGCGGAGATACCCCACCGGCTCTGTCCAGGTACGGTAGATGCGGTATTCTTGCCCTTCTGATCTGATCCGGCCAACACAACGGTGGGTCTCCGCCTGGTATACGGTGTAATATCCGCCTTCTTGCTCTATCCAACCAACGTGGTCAATCCAACCCCGATAAATGTTATAGTAGCCACCCTCTTGCTCAACATGGCCTATGAATTCACTTAAACGGTTGTAGACTCTACAATTTGCCATACCTGCTAATCCCTTCTTTCAGAAGGACGCCTTAAACCTTCTGAAATCAAAAAAATCGGCTACTCAATAAAGCAAAAGTGCCAATCACTTGGATAATTACCAAAACCGATTAATTAATCTTCACGCACCGCGCCTATCTCGGCGGGATGAAAGTTAACTGGCCATATGGTCGCTTTATCATACTTAGCCCCATGCAGATTTGCTCCGCTGAGGTTGGCTTGTTTGAGATTGGCCTGTTTAAGATTGGTCTGTCTCAGATCGGCGTTACGCAGATCGGCGCTGGTCAGATCCGTGGCGCTTAGGTTGGCGCCCCGCAAATTCGCCTCTCGTAGGCTGGTTTGTCTAAAATTAGCCCCGGTGAGATTGGCCCGGCTGAGGTTAGCCGTACCCAGATTGGCCTGGCTGAGATTAGCCTGGCTGAGATTAGCCTGACTCAGGTTCGCCTGCATAAGTTTCGCCTGGCTGATATTAACCTCAGTCAGGTTTGCGCCCATCAAGTTGGCCTGATAAAGGTTAGCCCCGCTGAGATTGGCCTGGCGGAGGTTGGCTTCGCCTAAGTCGGCCCCAATCAGGTCTACTCCGTGCAAGTCCATGCCGCTGAGGTTCATCCCATAAAGTTCTGCGCCACTCAGATTCGCTCGACGGTGTTCGGCCTCGCTGATATTTGCGCCGCCTAACTTTGTCCGGCGACGTTCCGTTTCGTTGAGATTGGGACCGAGTAATTCCGGTTTTTCGCCCCTACCTCGAGCAGACGCAATTAATTGTAAAACTTGGTCTCGAGTGAGTTTGGTCATATTATCCTGGGGGAGAATCGGTTACAAGTCCCTCGATCGTCAGGATCATCGCCGCGATGGAGGCGGCATTTTCCAGCGCGCCACAGGTGACCTTGGCCGGGTCAATAATGCCGGCCAGCACCATATCTTGATATTGCGCCGACATAACATTGTAACCAATCCGATTATTCTGTTCAGCCTGCTGCTGGCGGCGCACTCTGGCCACAATAACCGCGCCTTCCAGGCCGGCATTGTTGGCAATAATACGCAGTGGTTCTTCCAAAGCCCGGCGAACGATATTTACCCCCGTGGCTTCGTCCGGGTCCTGGGTTATAACCCTATCCAGCGCACACATCGCATTAAGTAGGGCGATACCGCCGCCGGGGACGATGCCTGCCTCCACTGCGGCCTGAGTCGCACTCAAGGCGTCTTCTACGCGCTGTTTTTTCTCTTTGAGTTCGACTGCGGTCGCCGCCCCGACCTTGATCACCCCTACACCGCCGGTTAGCTTGGCTAATCTGGCTTGCAGTTTCTCCCGGTCGTAGTCATTGATGGTATGGTCGATTTCACTTTTGATCTGATCGATACGTCCCTTGATGACGGTTTCAGCCCCATGCCCGCCAAGGATAGTGGTATTATCCTTGGTGACCACCACCTTATCGCAGCAGCCCAAGTCGGCTAAGGTAACGGCCTCGATCCGGCGGCCGGTTTCCTGACTAATGAGCGTACCACCGGTGAGCACGGCAATATCTTGCAGCATTGCAGTGCGGTGGTGGCTGAAGCCGGGGCTTTCACCGCTACCAGGTTAAAGGTTCCTTGCAGCTTATTGAGCACCAGGGTGGCCAGGGCTGCCCCCTCGACGTCGTCGGCGATCACCATCAGATTACGGTTGCTGGTTCGGACAAGCTGCTCCAATAGGGGCACCAAATCGGTGGCGGCGCTCATCCGTTGGTCGTAGAGCAGGATATTCGGCTCCTGTAGCACGGTTTCCATGGCTTCGACATGGGTGATAAAATATGGCGAGAGATAACCCTGATCAAACTGCATGCCCTCCAGGTATTGGGTTTCAAGGCCCATGCCCTGACCTTCCTCGATCGTCACCGCTCCATCCTGGCCGACTTTGTCCAGTACCTCGGCGATCAAGGCCCCGATCTCAGGATTCTGAGCCGAAATAGAGGCCACGTTGGCCATCTCCGCTCTGGTAGAGATAGGAATCGTCTGTTCCTTAAGGGCCGCGATTACGGCCGCGGTGGCTTTTGCCAGCCCGCGTTTCAGCATCATCGGGTTAGCGCCGGCCGCCATGTTCTTTAAACCCTCGCTGACTAACGCATGAGCCAAGACGGTCGCCGTGGTGGTACCGTCTCCGGCAATATCATTTGTTTTCGTGGCGGCTTCTTTAAGAAGTTGCGCCCCCATATTCTCATAAGGCTCGCTCAACGCGATCTCTTGGGCGACAGTCACCCCGTCATGGGTAATGACGGGCGCGCCCCACGTTTGGTCTAAGGCGACATTGCGCCCTTTCGGACCCAGGGTAATGGCAATGGCTTGAGCGGTCTTATCGATGCCGGCCTTTAGGCGACGGCGCGCCTCATCTTGAAAAATCAATTGTTTAGCCATTGGCTAACGCTTCTTCTTAATCATTTCGTATTTCGTATGAATGGGGTAGAATAGCCACCCGGAAGGGTAAGGGGGCCATTAATCTTCACAGATGGCTCCTCTTAGGATAGGGGCAAAAAAGCTGGCCGGCCAGATCGTGGCCTGATCATACCTTGCCTCCCTAAGGTCGGCCCCGTCAAGATTCGCATGGTTTAGAATAGCTTGTTTAAGGTTTGCTTGCCGCAGGTCGGCGCTGCTCAGATCGGCGTTGCTCAGATCGGCTCCTCTCAAATCGGCCCCTGTCAGGCATGTCTGGTTGAAGTTTGCGCCTTTAAGGTTAGCCTGTCCCAGCTTAACTTGACCCAGGTTAGCTAAACTGAGATTAGCCAGGCTGAGATTGGCCTGGCTACAATCTGCCCTGTAAAGACTCGCCTGAGTGAGGTTAGCCTTAAAAAGTTTTGCCCCGATCAAATTTGCACTACTCAGATTAGCGTTGCTGAGATTGGCCATAAAAAGATCCACGTTACTGAGATTGGCCATAAATAGGTCTGCTTCGCTAAGATTGGCCCCCACCAGGCCCGCTCCGTGAAAATCCACGCCGCCGAGGTCAACTTGAACCAACTCCGCCCCGCTGAGTCTGGCCCGGTGAAAATCCGCCTCGCTAAGCGTTGCTTTGTCCTGTTGTGCTCGACGAAATTCTGTCTGAGTCAGGTCTGCGCCAAAAAATTTCGGTATTTCACCATTTACGTGGGCAGCTTCGATGATGTGTAAAACTTGGTCTCGGGTTAGTGTTGTCATATTACTTCGGCGACGCCTCCTGCGTTGCTCGTAACAAAGTGTCAATTTCTTGGGTGGCCTCAGCAACCGATATCTCAGCCGCTATCGCCCATTCCTGGCAGAGTCTCTGCTGAGTCTTCCGGAGGATGGTCTTAGCCGTTATGCCTAACGGCTTGCGCCGGTCTGAAAGGGTCAGGTCGCGCACGACTTCGCACATCACCGGAAATGAACCTCGTTGCACGAGACGAGCCAGATCCATCGGTCGTCGCCGGGGATGATTACTATTTAGGGGAACCGGAGGACTTTTCAATAAATCGCGGTACTGATCGAGATCGCTCTTGGTTACGACCAACCGCAGCCCGACCGTGTCCTGAACCTCGACCGGTATCCAGATGGTCCTTCTGGGAAAAGCGATCTGGTAGTACAGGCATGGCTCTAACTCAGCGAATTGTTTTTTCTCAATGGCCGTGATGTGGCCCATTCTATAGACAGGATGCACGACGAAATCACCAACTTTGAATTCCACAACAGGCTCCTCTGTTACCTTAGCGGCGATTACGTCCACTTTGACGATAGTTAGGCCGGCTCCCTCGCTCTTCACGTGGTTTAGCCAGGTTGACCTTCAACGCACGTTCGCCTAGGTTGAAGCCGTTCAACAGGCTGATGGCTTTCTCGGCCTCGGTCTGGGTCGTCATCTCGACAAAGGCGAAGCCTTTAGAAATCCCGGTGTCACGGTCTTTAATCAACGCCACCGACGCGACCTGGCCTGCTCTGGCGAACAAGGTTTTTAGGTCATCTTCAGTCGTGGTGTGCCATAAGTTGCCCACGTATAATTTGACTTCCATAATTGTTTAATCTCCTTGCGCCTGCTATCATTAACTTCTACAGAAAATTTCTAGCCTTTGTCCCGCTTCAACTGCTCGAACAGTTTCGGGATTTGGTCAAATTCAGTTGATTTATCCAGAAAGAAGTCGGCTCCCGCCTGCAGGCATTTTTGCCGGTAACCCGGATAGGGATAATTAGTCAGGATAATGACCATTGGCGTCACCTCGCCCTGCTTGACCCGTTTCAAAACATCAATCCCACTGCCGCCCGGCATACGGATGTCTAAAATCACCACGTCTGGGTGGAGCTTTTGAATAGCGGTAACGGCCTCGGCCACCGTCTCCGCCTGACCTACAATTTCGATCCCGGCCAACTCATCGAACATCGTCACCAAATGTTCCCGGACAATGAGCGAGTCATCAGCGATAAATACTTTGATATTTAGGTCCGAGCATGACGATAATATAGTCATAATGGCACAAATGCGGGCTAGGTAGGGCTAATAACGCGGGAATCGCTTAGGTATAAGAATATTTTTTTAGAGTTATATTGAATATAACTCATCTTAACATGCTCTATCGCGACTTTTTTGTAAATCACACGGCTATCCTTAATTTAATAATGCCTTTGCAATCACATCCAATATATGGATTGGGGTAAAAGGCTTTTCAATCCAGCCAACGAATAAAGATTTAGCCTTGCTGTCGAGGTTTGATAAAGGGCTGCCGGTCATCAACAGAATTCGCATATCCGGCAACATATTGCGGATGATTTCGGCCAGCTCCAAACCATCCATGTCGTCCATGTGCCAATCGGTCAAGACCAGATCAAATCGCTGCTGCATCAGCCGGTTGATCGCCAAGTGACCATCTGGAGCGGTTACAACTTGATAATCGGCTCTCATCATGTCAAAAATGTTGATGATAAGTGTGCGGATTTGTTCCTCGTCGTCAACAATTAGAATACACTTATGATTAGAATTCATAGTTTGCTTCGCCGTCATAAATGGTATCCACTTGGTCAGGGTCAAAATTCACCGGCCATAAGGTATCATCATTATACTTCGCTCGACGCAAGTTAACTTCGCGTAAGTCCGTCTCGCGCAAGTCGGCATGGCATAGATCAGCCCCGTGGAAGTCGGCTCGGCTTAGTTCTGCCCGGCGCAGGTTGGCCCCCCGCAGATTAGCTCCACTGAGATCGGCCTCACTCAGGTCGCTGCCCTGCAAATTACTCTGGCTTAAACCGGCCCGGCGTAAGTAAGCTTGCCTCAAATCAACCCCTTGCAGGTTGGCTTCGCTCAGGTTAACGCACCACAGGTCGGCCTGACGTAGATTGGGCGTTTCGCCGTTGCCGTGGGCCGATTGAATTGTTGCGATAACATCTTCTCGTGTCAGTTGCATAATCGGTATCCAGGGAACTGGTCTAAACCCTTCAGTTGACCGGTCTATATGATTGATAGTAGCAAAAAACCAAACTATCTTTACAGCTTGGCTCGGGCGTACCCTTCCAGAAAGTATACCTCCGGCGCTTCGAGAACCCCGGCTGCGCCCATTGTCTCCTTCAATTCCGGGGCGGCCATGAATTTGCGGGCGTTGGTCAGGCTGTCCCACTGAAAGAGGATGAGCAAAGTATTAGGCTCGTCATCAGGATGAAAAATTTGATATGACTTCTCACCGCCGGCTCGCCGAGTTTCAAGGAAGCTATCAAAAACGGCCTTCCAAGCACGGTAATCTTTAACTTTGTGTTGAACAAACACATGGGCCATTATCTATATTCTCCTTTAGATCGGGTTATTCCGATTTATCTAATAGGGCTGATGCAAAAATCAGGTGACACGGCTCAAGTGAGGGTCACCTGAATAGATATCCATCATTATTAATGATATCCGATCCGAGGGCTGAAAACTATCAGGGGATTTCCGATTTTTAGGTAGGGTTTAGGCTAATTCGTTTGTAGGTGTTTGCCCTACACGATGGCGTGGTATTAAAGCAGCAGGGGGTGGCAGTGGATTTACTCAACCAATCCGTTCTCAAGAGCGTAACGGATGATCTCGGCGTTGGTCTTTAACTTCATCTTTTCCAACAGGCGGGTGCGGTAGGTGCTGATGGTCTTGGCGCTCAGCGACAGGGTCTCGGCAATTTCGGCGAGTGTTTTGCCGCTGGCCATCATTTGCATCACCTGGAACTCACGGTCGGATAAGGTGTCATGCAGCGGCCGTTCGGAGGCCGTATCCAGACCAAAGGCCAGGCTCTCGGCCAGAGCCGGGCTGATATATTTCCCCCCACCAACCACTTGGCGAATGGCTTTGATCAGCTCCGCCGGGGCATTTTCTTTGGTTAAGTAGCCGGACGCGCCGGCTTTGAGGACACGCACGGCTAACTGATCTTCGCCGTGAATGCTGAGAATCAGCACCGGTAGATCGGGCTGTTCATGCTTTAGCACCTTGAGTATGTCGAAGCCGCTGCGGTCGGGCATTGTGATGTCCAGCACCAGCACATCCCAACCGCCGGCCCGGACTTGCTCCAACGCCCCCTGGCCGTTAATAGCCTCACCGGCCACTTCCATATCGGGGATATCCGATAAAATCTGCCGCAGCCCCTGACGCACAATCGGGTGATCATCGGCAATAAGGATTTTGATCATTTGTCCCCCTGAATTATTTGTTAATTGGCCGTAGATAACGGCAGCCTGACGGTCACGGTGGTGCCTTTACCCAGGCTGCCTTGAAAGTAAACCTCGCCCGCCCGCAGCCGAGCTCGTTCCTGCATGCCCAGCAGGCCGATTGATTTCGGGCTGGCGATCTCGTTGGCGGTAATACCACGCCCATTATCCTGAACCTGAAGGGTTAGATGGGTGGTATTTTCCTCCACGCTGACGTCGATCTGGGTTGCTTGGGCGTGCCGAGTCACATTGGTGAGAATCTCTTGGAAGATGCGGAAGACGGTTGTTGCCCCGTCATCATCCAAAGTTGTTTCCTCCGGGGCGCTGATAAGGTTAGCCTGAATGCCGGAGCGGGTTTGAAATTCCTGAAGTTCCCATTCAATGGTCGCGACCAGGCTCAGATCTAAAATGCCCGGCCGCAGTTCAGTCGCAATGCGACGTACGGCCTGAACGGCAATATCGATCAGGTCCGACATCGCCTGCGTTTTTTCCAATAGAGCCGGCTGCTGTTGGCTTAAATGCTGTTGCAGCCAGGCTACATCCATCTTTAATCCGGTCAACGCCTGTCCCAGTTCATCGTGGATCGACCGAGCCAGGTGGGTACGTTCTTCCTCTCTGACGGTTTGCAAACGAGCGGATAGTTCACGCAACTGTTCGGTTGAACGCCGAAACTCATCCTCCTTACTCAGACGGTCGGCCAGTTCTCGTTCCAGGCTAGCATTGGCGGCCAAAAATTGACCGGTAAGGTGGGTCAAGCACGTTTCCAACTCAGCAATCAATGCTTGGGATGCCTGGTGTTGGTTAGTTAGGTTGTTTTTTGAGGCGGAGGATCTGAGTTCCATAATGTCATTATAGCTTGATGGGGCCTGAAAAGATATAAATACAGCGGTGTCAGAGGGTATAGCCTCTGATTTGTTTTTAGCGTATAGTAAACGTAGGGTTGGCGGTGGGTTGGACGTATATAAACGTCAAGTTGAATCGCATGATAATTCGTATACTGAGAATGTAAAGAAATTTATTATAACCTCTTCTCCTCCTTTGTGGAAAGCCGGGATTGGTCACCCCGGCTTTCTGGATTTTAAAGGCAATTACTTAACCCCAATTGCTACCTATCAAACCTGACAGGTTTTGGAGATACTGTACCGAGAAAAATCAGGGCAATCCGAGACACTTAGCCGGGTTAAGGCTCGTTCGAAAACCTGTCAGGTCTTGTTCGACAGCAAGTGACAACTGGGGTGAATACTTAAATCAATTTTCTGGGGATTCTTGCTCGTTCAGCGGCGTTTGATCAATAAGGTCGAAAAGGTCGGTGGGTGGGGTCGGCTGATCGGTCTGCAAGGTTATAACCCCATTTTTGTCGATGAGAATTAGCCCAAATTGATCGCTTTCAATCCCGAATTTTTCCAACGCGGTTTGCCCCGCTTCGGTCGGAATGAGTTTCTGACCGACATACCCCGGATCCGTCTCAAAAAAGTGATAAACTAACAAATCACGCTTGTCGAGTTCATCCTGTTGCTCGTCAAGCCAAGCTCGCTGCTGCCGGTAAGCGGGATCGGTGGTGTCCGGAGCAAAGATGAGCAGCAGTTGGTTCCGCCCGCGAAAGTTCGCCAGGTCTAACTCATCCGGGCTGACTTCCATTTCCTGCTCATTGATCTCAGGCGCAATCGTACCGCCCACAATCGAAGGGCGGCCGCCCGCTTCCGGCAGCACATCAACCAGATAAGCGGTATCGCTCTCCCGCAAAAGCTCCGGCAGCGTGTTCGCTTCAGGCTGCATGGTAAAAATAGCTCCGCCGGAGGGTAGCTTAGGGTTGTTAGCCCCGATGACCAATAGCGCATCATCCGCCGTCCAGCGCAGTTCCGTGACCAGATAGCCATTAATCGGACCGATAAGGGTGTCCGTTTGGGTTTCTACATTATAAATATAAATGTCCTGTTGCAGCGGACTGCCAAACTGGCGGGCATAGGTGATCTTTTGCCCATCGTGCGATAAGGCCCAGGCGGTTGTCTCGGCCAAGCGTTGGCGGATCACACCATCATCAATTGTGGGCAGAAGCGCTTCCGGCGTTACCTGCTCGATGGTCGGGGCGGCGGTTTGTTCCTCAACCTCACCCGATTCCAGATCGAGCTGCCAGGCCGGACCGGTGGGTGAGGGTACGATGAGCGTTTGACCATCGGCTTGCAGCACCGGACGCTGCTCGGCCAGATAATTTTTCAGCCCATCGAATGTTTCCGGCAGCGAGTCGTACAACGTGCGCATGGCCGGATGTTCAAACGCCGGGCTGGTCGGGACTGATTTTAGCGCTCGATCTTCGGCGTAAAGCAGCAGGTTATCATCGACGTCATCGGCCGGCTTGCGGAAGGGTTTGGCGTACACACCGTCGCCACAATGGTCTAGGCAGGTCCAATTGGCTTCGATGATATTGTCATCGGGGTGAACCACTTTGACCACTTTAGTTTCCGACAGCGGAGTGAACTGCTTACACTGCGCGTTGAAACCCTGCTCAAAATCAGGACAGTCGTAGCGAACCACCGTCATAGTCCACCAGCCGGCCGCATCGGTTTCGTTGTCGATAATCACATCCCATTTACCGTCAAAGATATCGGGGTAGTGGCGGCTGGCTCCGGTGGGATGGGACAGCACGCTCCAGGTGCCGTTGTCGAGCAAAATGCTATAGCCGTTGACCGGGCGATCCTGCTCATCTCTAATCTCCCCTTTGAACAAGACATGCCCCGGATTGGCTTCCGACTGCCAGATGGCGGGCACGAATTGTTCTGTCTCGGATTGGGGCAGCGTGTCGTCGCCCTCGATGGGCAGTTGGCTGGGATCACCAAAGACCTGAGTCAAGGGGGCGTGCAGCCAGCCGGTTTGGGCAAAAGCCGGGTGGGTGACTTGCAGCCACTGCCCATCGGCGCTGCGAGCGATAGCTTGTACGGTCAGCCCCGCCTCCAACAGCCCCAGTTCGGGATCACTTAGATGGGGGCCGGTTCGGGCGTACATATTTTGCAAGAGTCTGACCTGGACTTCAGCCTCGGCTGGCCCGGCGATGGGGGGTTGGACGCCGGGCGGGCTGTACCAGTCGCACAAATCGATGGTTACGGTTTGACCCGGCTCGACCGTGAAAGGACACCCGTCGCCGGCGTCACACTCAGGGGCGCCTTGCAGCCCCATGCCAACCGTATTCGCATAGGCGATATATTCGCCCGCCGGCAGTTCGGTTGTATAGTGGTCCTGACCACGGTCAATGTCGAGCGTGATGAGATCGTCGCTGCGAGTATCTTTGATAAAAATGGTCATAGGCGGCGTTTCGTCGCTAGGGTAGCAAACGTCGCCGCTGACGGTACCTGGTCCTGAGGGTGGTGTGTCGGCAGCTGGTTGGAGAGTCGCCGTCGGCGTATCGACTGGATCGGCCGGTGGTGTGTCGGTCGGGAGCGAGGTTGTCGTCGGTGAGGCCGTGTCCACAGCCGGGACCGGCGGTTGGTCGGCACAGGCCGCTAATCCAAGTAGGATCATTATCAGAAAAAGCGATATTAGTTTGATTTGATGGGGGATAAGCATCGGCACATGAGATGGGGAGACTAAGAGATAAGGAGATTTCAAGTTAATCTCCTTATCTCCAATCTCTAATCTCCATCTTATTTAACTTCTAAATAAATTTTCCAGGAGGCAGGAATATCGCCGGAGGCCACGAGATAATCGACGCGGGGCGTTTTTGGCTCCCACAGCAGGGTCATCCCGGCTTCGTGGGGCGTACGGCCCCCCTTGCGATTATTACACACCGGGCAGGCGCAAGCGGTGTTACCCCACGTATTTTTGCCGCCCTTGCTGCGGGGGATGAGGTGGTCAACCGTAAAATCCCGTCTGCCCAAAATTTGGCCGCGCTGTTTTGCCCCGGCCTCAATGCCACAGTAAATGCAGCGGAAATCATCTCGCTGCAAAACAGCCTGACGGCTCCAGCGCGCCCCTCGGCGCGGCACGTTGATATACCGTCGTAACCGAACGACACGCGGTATGTGCAGAGCCGTCGAAGCTCCGTGAATGGTCACCACATCATCAGTTGCCGCATCAACGCGCCCCCGCATGATCAAGGACATTGCTCGTCGCTGCGGAATAATAGAGAGTGGCTCATAGCTGGCATTGAGTAAAAGGACTGCGCCCATTGTTTGCTCCTCCTGGCTATGGCGTCTTCAATTTATTAAACGTTCAATTAAACAGGTCCAATGCCGGAGATTATAAGGAAAAAAACCTAAAACGTAAAAAATTAAGAACCATTTTTCACAATACCCAATGGCTTTAAAACGAAAAACGCGGGCAGAAACAGCCCGCGCTTTGATAAGGATAAAAAAACCTCAAGGCGTTACGCCACTCTCATCTATGTTGCTGAGGGATATAGGCAATGCAGCACGGGCGAAGCAGGTGCGCTCCGTGGGTCAATCAATAAAGTGCGGGGTAGGGTATTTTGGTGAAATTGGGTTGATTTGGGGTTAAACACAGCGGTTATTCCTGAATTACTCTTAAGGAATTTAAGGATTACAGTACTAGCGTATCATAAAGAAAAAGGGTTGTCAACCCCCAAATTTTCGAGACTTACACATCCAGCGTGATAATTTCCTTTTGGATGGGCGTAGTGACTTGGGGGCCGGAGGCGTCCATAAATACATTGATTTCCAGGCGGACGCCGAACTCCGGCAGGTAGATGCCCGGTTCCACCGAAAAGCCGATACCCGGAATGAGATGGCGGGTATCGTGGGTTTCCAGATTATCGATGTTGACGCCGGTGCCGTGAACGTGGTCGCCGGGACCGAGGCTGTGACCGGTGCGGTGAAAGAAATAGGGGCCGTAGCCGGTCTGAGAAATATGTTGTCGGGCCACATCATCCACCTGCCAACCTTCGATGGCCTGACCTTGATGGGTCTTTGTTTGCAGAAAGTCGATGACTTTATCCCGCGCTTCCGCAACAATAGTGAAGACCTCTTGCTGTTTTGCGGTGGCGGCCGGCCCGGCAATACCGACCCAGGTCATATCGGCAAAAACGTGATTATAGCCGGGCTGCTTGGCCCACAAATCGATCAAAATCCAATCACCCTTATGGATTGCAGCATAGTTATCAGCCTCCGGCGAGTAGTGCGGATCGCCGCTGTGGCCATTCACGCCGACAATGGGGGGGTAGGGGGTGAACAGGCCCGCCTGCTCGAACTGCTGCATGATGAACTGCTGAACGTCATACTCGGTGATGGAGTCACCCCGGCGCAAGTGATCGGCGATGAGGGCAAAGGCGTTATCTTTAATCTGGGCTACTTGTCGGCAGTCGTCCAGGTGAACGTCCAACACCCCCGGCTCCCAGACGGCGGCTCCGGCCTGGTAAATATTGGCTGCTGAGACGACCGTTTTACCCAATTTGCGAATCATCTCGACCGTGCCGGCATCGACGCGAGAGACAGTCGGTAGTTCGCCGCCGGGGGAGTAATCCATCGCCACGACCTGACAATCGATCAGTAGGCGCGAGAGTTCGCGCTCCATCTCCTGCCAACTGACGTAATCAGTGGCTTGGAAAGGTAACCCCTGGATAACGTCATGATCGATTTTAGAGCCGAGAAGCTGTGGCTGGCCCTTGGCGGGAATGATGAGAAACAGGCGGCGGCTAACCATCGATTTAGGCCGGACAAATTGGGCCATGATGGGATTTTTGCCCTGAAAGCTGTACACTAACCAACAGTCGATACCTTCCTGGGCCATAATCTGTTGCATATTTTGTAAATTCATGGGGCTACCTCCGCCGTTAGTTCTCGCTAAGGATCGTGAATTAAATAACATTCACATCTGAGTCAGGTAATTAGTAATTAGTAATTGGTAATTCAATCTCTAATCACCAATTACCAATTATGGTCCTCCGAGTGTTATTGTACTTCAAATGGGTATAGAGAACAACGGCTGTTAGTTACCTAATGCCGCAATAAATTTCTGTATGGTCTGGACGTAAGCCTGATAATTGGCGTAGAGGATACTGTTATGATTGCCGCGTTCAAAGATTTGGAGCGTCTTAGGTGGGCCGGCCCAGGCATAAAGCCGGTCGGCGTGGGTCACATCGACCAGGCCATCATGGCGGGTATGCATCACCAGGGTCGCTCCGTTGAACCGGGCCAGTTTGGTCTGGTGGTTAAGCGACTGCTCGACCGCCGTTTGCAGTTGGGCCTCACTTACCCCTAACTCCTCCGGCGCGATCCGCAGCAACAGGCGCTCTAGCGGATCGGCGATACCGCTCTCAATGATCAGCCCGGCTATATGGGGGAAGCGCGACGCCGCATGGATG
>JACKAU010000049.1 GCA_020634855.1 Anaerolineales bacterium | reverse complement strand
GATCAACAAATCCGATTTAACATAATCTTCAGTATGAGTATTTGCTGTAGGTAGCTTTGGGAGCAATAAGCAATATAACGCTGAGTATCTGGAAAAGAATCTGGATATCTTTACACCAGTGTTTTCATGAATATGTGATCTGGACGATAGTATAACGTTTCCAACAAACAAAACAGAGGAATTCGGCCGTAGGAATGGAAAGCATCAAAGCGAGGTCGAAAAAGGAGATAATTCAAGTATAGCATAACTCTCCCTGCCGCAAAAGGTTTGAGAGGAAATTGAGGGTGAGACGTAGGCCGTGAAATGGGGAACGTGACATTTGACGGTCCACAGCCTACGCCCCACCCCCCAACAAAAAAAGCCCCACGGACCAAACCCACAGCCCGCAGAGCCTCTTTTTAATCTCTTATTCCTAATTCATCATTCATCATTCATCATTCCCCCCCAACTACTTCCCCAACAAACTCCGTTCGGCCTCCTCCTTGGCCAACTCCGCCGCCCGTTGGGCGCAGCGCAGCCATTGGGTGAGCGTCTTAAAAGCCGCGTCTCGCTCTCTGCGGCGCTGCACGGCCGTAGCCTTGGCCTGCTCCTGACGATGATTAGCCTGCACCAACGCCTCTACCCCGGACGCGCCTTGAGCCAGCGTATCGGCCGGAAAACCGTTAGCCGCCAAAACCGAAGCAATCTGCGTATTCGTCTGGGCCGCCTCAAACAAGTTGCGCTGCCAGGCCACCACGATATCAAACTTAGCCGACTGACGCGGTTTGGCAATCTGGCTGGTGCCGTTGCCATCCTTGCGCTTACCGTGCAGTCCCAACTGACCCAGCCACTCCATATTGCCCTGAAACAACGTCTCGCACGTTTTGGCTAGCATCCGACTGTGTTTCCAAATCTGATCCCGTTGGCGCTCATAGGTATTGGTCGCCCCCAGCTTGGCCGCATCGGCTTTCTCCTTCATGCTGCCGGCCGTCTTGGCCTCCGCCAGCAGCGTCTCGCCGTAAGCCCAACTCTCTTCATTATAGCCCCGCTCCCGCATCATCTCCGCAAAATGGGGGTTGTAGCGAGCGTCGTGCAGCAACTGCTCCGTTTCGCCCACAATTTTTACCTGATCTTGGGTCATACCACCGGTTCTCATAACTTGCTCCTTTAGAATAGGTTTACTAGAAGATATAGTTGTAGTGGACGTTTCCGGAGTTATCCACAGAGTAACCCTGATATTTACAGCTTTTTATTATCACCATTGAGTTTCAGTCGATCACGATTTCAAGATCTGATGAGCAATGATAGAACGC
>JACKAU010000048.1 GCA_020634855.1 Anaerolineales bacterium | reverse complement strand
AAAGCTCCACGGATTTTGCTTGTTTGTTTTGTGGTGGCATGGTCACGGGGTATAATTTGTGTGATAATAGTTGGAAAGTGTTGGAAGAATTAGGTTTGAGACGAAATTAATGCGGTGGAGTGGTGGACGTAAAGAATTGTGCCTTTGCTTTTCATCTAATTAGATGGTTGGACGGCTGCACAAAAGACCCGGCTCACTAGAATGGCGGCAAACCGGGTTTTTATTCACTGCTTAGGGGAGTTATTGATTAAGGTTGGGACTGGGGATCTGAGCTTCTCACTTGGTCAGCCGACGGTCATGCGCCCACAATCACAGCAATATTTTGCCGATAGCTTGTTCGACGGTGATCTGGTCGGTTTTCCATAACTTGATCACCGGATCAATCGGTTCAGCGGTCATTGGCGTACCTCCTTTCTGATGGATTTTGCCAATAAAACGGCCATCCCCAACCCAATAGGTCAAAGATGGCCGCACCGTTTACCGAATCACCATGTGTCGTGTAAAATATTTGCAGCCCTTCAGACTGTTCCAGCAGTTTGAGCGTCTAGCTGCTTTTAGGTGTTGCAGCACCTGGGAGCGATGAGTTTTCAATTGGTTGGCGGATTAATACACCACCGGTAGAATCGTTGTCAAAAAAGTTGTCGGTTTTTGAATTTATGATGGAGACGAGCCATGTTGCAAACTATTGAAGCTGTCATTGATGAACACGGGAATGTTCGCTTATTAGAGCCGATTCAATTACCAACAGCTCGCCGCGCCCTGGTCACCATTCTGGAATATGAACCCTCGGTCGATCTACCGGAGACGGCGTTACTGAGTGAACCAGCTTTGGCTGAAGATTGGAATCGACCGGAGGAGGATGCGGCATGGTCTCACCTTCAGCCGGAACAGTCGTCTTAATTCCCTTCCCTTTCTCTGATTTATCCAAATCGAAACTCCGACCGGCGGTAGTGCTGGCTGATGTTGGTCGCGATGATTGGATTCTCTGCCAAGTCACCAGCAACCCATACAGTGATAAACGAGCCATTGAACTGCTTGATACCAGTTTTGCCACAGGTTCATTAGTGGTCACAAGTTATGCACGACCGGGCAAATTGTTTACAGCCAATCAAAGTTTGATGGTCGGGGAAGTGGGGCATCTGAACCCAACCTCATTTAACCAAATCATCGAAGCTGTGATCACTATCCTTCGGGCAAGTCTTGCTCCATAACCTGCTTGCCAGGCCAAATCGCTGCCTAACAACAGCGTTAATTGAGTTGAAGGGTGAAAGGGTAAATGCGATGATATCTGATGACCTTGGTCAAGACTTACACGATAGATCAACCCGAGGCGAGACGCTTTCCGCTGAAGAACAACTTCAGTTGGAAAGGTGGTATGAGGCGCAAGATAAACTGGAAAGTCATATGTTAGCCTTAACGCCAGATGAAAAGGCT
>JACKAU010000047.1 GCA_020634855.1 Anaerolineales bacterium | reverse complement strand
GTCAGGTCTTCGCTCTTCTGCTTCTACCCCAGAAAGCTCAAAATACTCCCCACATACTCAGCCCACAGATTAGTCATTCTCTCTTTCAAATACTTTTGCACGCCCTGAATTTCGGTGGTGTACATGCCCAACACATCGGCCCGATAGCCGGCGCCCTGGCCCCAGCGTTCAATCGTGTGCCGCCAAAAATCGCTGTTGTACCCTTGCGGCGCTAAAACATTCCCCTCCAGCAGCGCCCGCACCTCCTTGCCGATCATCACAATCAACGTTTGATAATCAGCCTTGATCTGCACTTCCAGCATCTGCATCAACCGGCCCAAATCCTCCGATCCGTTTTGACCGATCACCTGCACCGTCTCCAGCATATCATTTTTCGGTTTGTCCATCATTTGCCGGGCCAACTTTTCGGCAATCGGCACGGCGTCGTAGTAAACATCGATGCTGCGAGGTTCATACCGGCCAAAGCGATTGTTGGTCGCCCGCAGCGACATAAAATGGCGGTTGCTGGTATTCCACAAGCCGATATAGTCGCGAATGAAGTTGTTGGCCGTCACAAAATCCAAGTTTTGATAGCCTTTTACCTTATCGCGGGCGAAGTTCAGCAAATCTTTGTCCTGGAAACTCAGACCATACTCTTCGCGATTGAGGGCTTCAAAATTGGTGTTGAGCGCCTGAACCTCATCCCACAAAATCGCTTCACGGCGTTCGATAATCCGCTGGAATTCCGTGAAGACCCGCTGGCGATCGGCGACAACATCGTCTTGGTCGTAATCCTGATCGAGCCGGCCGTCGGGCAGGTAGCCTTGCAGGGCATCGTAAAACAGCACGTTGTCAGGGATAAAATCGATCTTACGGCTGGTGAAGGCGGCGTCGATGGTCGCCCGCCGCAACGCGATGCCCTCATCGTGGTCGCCGACCGGCCCGTCTTTGCCGACCACCTTGGCCGGCTCGCCCTTGTGGGGCATCACAAACAAAGCGAACTTGGTAGCGATATCCTGCGACACCAAATGGCGCTCGATCAGGTCGGCCACGTTAGCCGGAGCCGGCGGAAACTTTTCGGCAAAGATACACAGCGCCGCGTCATTATTGCGAATGTAGTTATCCAAATCCTCGCGGCTCTGGCCCACATCCATCCCCTTGGTGTCGATGATTGTCCCGAAGCGGTTAAATTCACCGTCCAATTTGAACAGCCGGACATCGGCGTGGAGAAAAATCTTCTTGGGAATCGACACCGTCGGCAGCTTGGCCAAATTCAACAGTTCGAACGTTTTGCGCGCCCAGGCCTTCTCCGCATTCGCGCTCTCCTGCGCGGCGGCGTCCGGATGGATGGTCGTTTGGGTTCGCTCATCCAGTCTGGCCCGTTGTATCACCGCCGCTTGAAAGGCATCGAACTGACTTTCGCTGAATTGCTTGACAAACTCGGCGGCGTGATCGACCCGGCCTTCGGCGGTGGTCACCACGTTCAAATCGACCACATTTCTGATGGCCCGCATCAATTCGGTC
>JACKAU010000046.1 GCA_020634855.1 Anaerolineales bacterium | reverse complement strand
GTGTCGGAGCGCCCGGCAGGACCACGCTGAAGCGGGGGGTAGGTGCCGGAGCGCCCGGCAGGACCTCGCTGAAGCGGGGGGTAGGTGCCGGAGCGCCTGGCAGGGCCTCGCTGAAGCGGGGGGTAGGTGCCGGAGCGCCCGGCAGGGCCTCGCTGAAGCGAGGGGTAGGTGTCGGAAGACCGCCTCGGACTTGAGAAATACCCTTGGCTCCGTGGCGTTCATCCGATGTCGGGGGAATACGTCCCACCGGGCAAAATGGCCGCGATGGGCGACCGGTTCTGGTAAGAAGACTCGTAAGACGGTCTCTAACCATGGCTGCTGCAAAATTGAAAGGTCAGGTAGACAAGTTAGAAAAAGCTGGATATACTGGTAAATACGTCTTACACCTGTAGACCGTACCTAAGTACTTCTAACAACCCAATTTCAACCTTCATAAGGAGCCAGAACATGCTCACGAACAAGTTTGACAACAGTGTTAAACTCAATCTCATTTATCCCGACCGGGATAAGCCGCCGGACATTGCCAATACTGTCCAAGACGTTATCACCTATGAGCAGAGCCTTCCCCCGGAAGCGCAGCTGCCCCACACCCCGATTCTGATTGATCTGATGCAGCAGTGGGATGAAACCGACCAAATGCGGTCGGACGGCGAGTCGCAGCGAGCCGTGGCCGCGGAGCGCGTACACCAGCTTGATCGAGAGATTGTCGCGCTGGTCCGCCATGCCCGCAAAACCCTCGACGCCACCTATCCTGAAAGCCCATCCCAAGCCAAGGCCTGGGGCTTTGAAGCCAAGCAATCCACCAAAAACATCCTGCTGCCCCAGACCCGCGATGAGCATTTGCGGGTGCTGCGCAAATACATCCTCAAAGAGCAAAGCCGCCCGGAGGCCGAACGCTTTGCGCGTCCCAACCTGGCCGACGCCATTCGGGTCCATGATGAGCTGCGGGCGCAGCTCACCCTGCGCCAGGCCGGCCAAAACCAACGGGAAAAGGCGGTCGCCGCCGGGTACGAGATCGCCGCGAAAATGTATAACTACCTGCAATCGGCGGCCACGCATCTGCTGACCTTTAACTTTGATTTTGTCGTAACGGTTGAACTGCAAAATTGGGGCTTTAATGTCACCACGCGCCGCTCCACCTCGTCCGAGGAGAAAGCGGAAGAGCCGCTGGTCGACGCCCCGGCTGAAACGACCACGCCGGAACCGGCTCCCGAAACGATTACGCCGGAAGCCACCCCCACCAACGGGACATCTACCAACGGCTCAACCAATGGTAGCTTAGACCTGGTTCCCGACGAGACCTTGAACGGCTGGGAGTAGACCCATTACAGACCCTAAAGGTTTGAGAAACCTTTAGGGTCTGGACTCTCCGGGTTTATCATCTCCTCAGCCTCCCAGGCTTAACTTCATAGCAGTGCGCCAAGGCTTGGGACTCGACGCTTATAGTTTACGTTTCACTGAAAGTCGTCTATAATCCCCACCAGGAGGCGGCGATGTCACAAGCGCAAACCGAACCAATAGGGCAATCGCATACTAAAGTAACAGGAC
>JACKAU010000045.1 GCA_020634855.1 Anaerolineales bacterium | reverse complement strand
CTTCCGGTTCCGGTGATGGAAAAATAACTCTGTGGGATATCGCCAGCGGGCTGCGGTTGACTTCAACAAACGGCCATCTGGACTGGGTAATGTGCCTGGCTTTTAGTCCGGATGGGCGCTATCTGGCCTCTGGCTCGGCGGACAATACGGTTGTGATCTGGAATGTCACCGCCCTACTTAATCCCGATGGCGCGGACGATAGCGTGTGGTTGCAAATTACCGACTTCAGCAGCCGGGTTTGGAGTGTGGCTTTCAGCCCAGACGGACGCAAATTCGCGGCTAGCACACAAGACGGACAAATCCGGCTATGGAACATGGACGCTGACACGTGGCCGGATCGCGCCTGTCGCCGAGCCAATCGCAACTTGAGCCGCGATGAATGGACCCGGTTTGTCGGTCTCGATATCCCCTACCATCCTTGCTCATCTTTTTCGCTGCGGCGATAAAGCCAATCCTGTCGAGCGTTGGAGACTCCATCTCGATTATCACCGGACATGATCAAAAAAAGCCCAACCCCAAGCGCCGCCACAATAATTAAGCCTATTATTATCGCCAAGCCCAAAAGTAGTATCACACTTATACCCATCCTGTTCGTCCTGTGCCAAATTCATCCAACTTGACATAGCAACAAAAAATAGTAGACTCAAAGTTGCAGTATTATGTAAGGTTACAACTCGAATTCAGGCAGAAGTATACCACAAAGGTTTTGAGTTTGCATGGCGGCCAGTAAGAACAAAGCGCGAACTAACCTCAGCATCGACCAATTTTTGACTCGACTGGGGCCTTATCAACGGGAAATCGCCGGAGCGATTACACTGTTCATTTCAATTATTACGCTGCTTAGCTTGCTGTCACTATCCGAGGGTACCGTTAGCGGCTGGTGGGCCGATTTTTTCCGGCAGCTTTTTGGCTGGGGTGCAATTCCGGCAGCAAGCCTATTGGGGGTGTTGGGGGCGCTGCTCACTTTTAGCCGGTTAAGAGACGAGACAAAACCACTGCCCTTCGATATTATCATCGCTGTTGAGGTGCTGTTAATTGTGGGCCTGGCTCTGACTCATTTGCTGGCTGTCGAACCGGGCGAATACGCGGTACGGTTGGCCCGCGAAGGTGGCGGCGGCGGATTTGTAGGCTGGGGCGTCAGTAATTTTGTAGTAGAACTGGTGGGCGACGCCGCAGCGATCATATTGCTGTTTATCATCGGACTAGTCGCGTTGGGGGGAATGGCTCGCTTTTCGTTCACCGATGCCGCGCAATGGGCTGAGCTAATTAACCATTGGGCGCGGCAGCGACTGGATGAACAAGAGCCGGATGCCTCGGCGGACAGTACCGAGCCTGTGTCCGATCCCCGTCCCAAAAAATCGTCAAAACCCGCTTCCTCTAAAACGAAACAACCCAAACCGCCCGCCCCGGAAATGACCGCCGAGTCGGCCATCACTACGCTACCCCATACCCAGCGAGCTTTACCGCCTATTAGTCTCTTAGCCCCGCCGGTTAAAGATGCTGGTCAGGGAGCGAACGCCCGCTATCAAGCTCAAATTATCGAAGAGACTCTGGGAGGGTTCGGCATTCCGGGTGAAGTTGTCGAAATCAATTCCGGCCC
>JACKAU010000044.1 GCA_020634855.1 Anaerolineales bacterium | reverse complement strand
TGGGGTAGACGAAAAAAAAGTGACTAACAGTGACGGCTACGTGGGGTAGACGTAAAAAAAAGGGCTAACAGTGACGGCTACGTGGGGTGGACGAAAAAAAAGTGACTAACAGTGACGGCTACGTGGGGTAGATGCAAAAAAAGAGGGCGATCGGCGAGTCTAAAAGGATGTGACCTGATAAAACCAGCTATTCCGGCTGGTTTTTAGTTTTTTGTTGCGCTGCTTGTGTTTAAGCAGAAAGATAAGGTAGAATAAAAATAGTTCTGCCGAGAAATGGGCAATACAAATGACCGGTATAATTTATTGAGCAAAAAAATTTTTGCCGAGCGTGCAAATTATAAAAAGTTGGTTATAATATTAATCTAGTTAAGCCAATTGTTCTTTATCAATGTGGTTGGTCTGGGCCAAACCTTCAAATATCAAACATCTTTTTAGCACCTGTATTTCAGTAACGCCATTTTCTGTTTCAGTAACAACGCTAGCACAAGGAGACCCGGCTATGATGATCGCTTTACGCTATATCCAGCAGGACAATTATGATTTACGCTTTCCCCAGCCCAACCAAACCACTCCGCTGATAAACCTGTCTGACTCGTTTATCACTTATGAAGAAACGTTGCCCCCTGAGCAGCGCAGCCCCTATTTCCCCACCATTAAAAATTTACTGATTCAAGTCCAGGCTCAGCAAGAGGCTCAAACCGAGGCTGAGAACAAACGCACCATCGCCTCCGAGCAGTTGAAACGTCACAACCGCGTAATGAATGGGATGCTTGATCGCATCCTGGTCACCTTGAGGGCCAAATGTTTTGGCCGGCCGGAAGAAGCGCAAGCCTGGGGCTTTGAAGTCCGTCAAGGTACCGGCAATATCCTCAAACCGGACTCGCGCGCCGACCGCGTGCGGGCCTTACAACAGTACATCAAAAAAGAGCAAAGCCGCCCGGCTGAGGAGCAGTTCACCGAGCCGCCGCTGGCCGAGGTGATCGATCTGTATACCAATATGAAAACAGCCTTGCTGGCTCGCGACGCCGGCGTAGCTGAGCGTCAAGAAGCTTCAGTTGAGATCAAAGAGACCGTCGTCAACCTGTATAACTATCTGCAACTGGCGCTGCACCACCTCATGGAGCGTAACTACAATTTTGATATTTCGCCCGGCCTGGAAAAGTGGGGCTTTGATGTGGTTTTTCGTCGCAACGGGACCACGGTGAATGGGAAGACCAACGGCAGCGATGAAGTGGTCGCTGAAGATGACGACAACGATAACCTTATCTCGCTTTTATAAATCAAGCCCGTATCTTCTCGATAAACCCTGATAACGTAGGACAAACTTAAGTTTGTCCTACACCCCCTACTTTTTGAGAAGATATCCGAGACCTATAACCCTCAAACTTCAAAGGATATTTCATCATGAACAACACCCTCTCCGACTTACAAACCGTGATTCATAATGTCGCCGAGGCCATTGACACCAAAAAAGCCAAGGAAAAGAAGAACGTTTTAGACCATATCGCTATTAAAGCGTTGGGCGGCACCTTGCAGCGGTTGCAGCGCATCGAATGTATGCTGAGTGTGTCGCAATATGATCTGGTTTTTATCGGGCAGGTGGGCGCGGGTAAAACCACGGCGATCTGCCATCTGTTCGATCTGGTTGAGCCATACGACGGCACGATTAAATTGGCCAGCGGCAAAACCAAAGCGGTCGCCAAAGTGCGCGAGCTGCTCTCGACCGGTTCGGGCCAAACCACTATTTGCGAGGTCATCATCAAGCCCGCCTCGCAAACCTATTTGGAAATTGAACCGTACGACCGGCAAAATTTGGAGGAGTTGATCCGCGAATTTGCCTGGTACACCTGGCTCAAAGCCCATCCGCGTCCGGACGAGAACGGCGCTCAACCGCCGCCGACCGAATTGATGCGGGCTATCCGCAATGTGGTTGATCTGAATGTGATCACCACGACCGAAGGCCGGGTCGATCACGCCGCCGAGTTTGTTAAGAAATTTAGCGAAAATCAGTTCGATGCCTTCCAGGCGGCGGTGATACAACGGGCCAGACTGGATGAGCGGACCCAAACGACCGTCCACCCGGACGCCGCCGCGCAGGAGAGCGCGAATGCGGAGAAAGCCTGGGCGCGCAAAACGTTCGAACTGTTGAATTTGGCCAAGCTGCCGACGGTGTCGATACCCAAGA
>JACKAU010000043.1 GCA_020634855.1 Anaerolineales bacterium | reverse complement strand
GCCACCAGAAGCAGCGAGTGGATCGGCTTGATCAATATGATGCGGCTGGCGCTGAAGCAGCAGCCCATAACTTCGCCTCGGCTGGTGGGTGAAGCGCTGGTTCGATCCGCCATCGTCAGCGCCGGTTTTTTGGGCTTTGGTAATGCGACCAGCCTCTATTCTCAAAGATAGCGGTAACCCTCTACTTCAATATTGCCGGTAAATACATTTGCGGTTCAAGCCCCAGGTTTGTGGCGGGAATGACCAGTAGCGTAATCGAATTGGCCGGAAAGGTAGTGCTGAAGCCCGCTGCACTGACCGGCTGGTCGGCCAGCGGCACAATGGCCGTAAGATTGGCCACGCTGTAGCGATAGACCTGAGCCGCACCGGAAGGGGTAAAGCCGGCCAACGCAACATTACCCGTCAACGCGCCGCCCGTTTTGTTGATGATCATCAGCGTTATAGCCTTGTCGGTGGTGCGCTGAGCGGCGTAAATCGCGAGTTGGCTCTGGTCAGCGCTGGCGGCGCTAATGCTGACATCGCCAAACTGGCCGCCGCTGCCGTTGTAATTGCGATAAAGGCGAAAGGCATACGCCCCCGGCAGCGTTTCAAAATGATCGTACCCCAGATCGCTGTCGGGATAATTCCACAAGGCCGCCAGATCAAGATCTTCACGCCCAAAAATGCCCAGGACGTCGGCCTGGGCTAATGCGCCATTGATGTCTTCCAACCCACCCCAGTTGTATTCGGTTAGAGCCAGCTTGGTGCCGGGATAGAAAGCGTCTACCCAGTCGTGCATCCGCCGTATGAGCCGTACCTGCCGCCATTCGGCCGGTTGGTCGCTGCCGCCAATCCAGCTTTCGTCGGTGTAGGTGGGGTCCCACAACGCCCGCGTCGAGCGCAGGCGCAGCGCTTGCTTGGCGGCGCTGCCGGCGGTGGACAGATCGACGCCGTTTTGCGGGTAAAAATGGAGGTCCAGATAATCCAACAGGCGCATATGATGGTCTTGCTCATACTGGGCCATCTGCTGGAGATACCATTCCACCTGGTAGCGGTTGCCGTGGGTGGCGTAGTCGGGAAAGTAGGTATAGCCGTTGAGCGCCCCCTGTTTCAGATCATAGGCCGAATACCAGTAGCCGGACCAACCAAACGAAGTGTACCCCAAAATCTGAGCGGTCGGGTCGGCGGCCTTGATCGCCGCCCCATAGTCAAACGAGCGGTTGCGTAATTCATCGTAATCCAGCGGGGCGGGGTGAACATCGCGATGGGTTTCGTGCCACAGCTCCGGTTCGTTGTCCAGCGCGTAGAACTTGACCCCACCGGCGTTGGCCGCGCCATGCGCCGCCACCAGGTGCTGCACCCACCCGGAGGCAAATGAGGAGTTAACGACCTGGCTGGTATCCAGGGGATCGTTGCCGGCTATGGGAACGCCGGCTTGTAGCCCGTTGCCGCAATTGGGATAGCCGTCCTCATTATTGACATCATCTTGCGCCCCATATTTCGATACCTGGAAGCCGCACGATTCGGGATCACCATCTTTGGCGACGTACCCAATCGTTGGCACCGTAACCAGCGAGGCGCTGCCGGTGAGTTCATTCTGGTCAACCCACGCATCAGCGGTTAGAGTGGCCCCGTTGTAGGGATCGTAGTGGGTGTTGTTGTGAAAGAACCAATCCGAGCCGTGGTTCATATAGTTGCTTTGCCAGTTATAGCGAGTGGTGTGGTTACCGCCCCACCGCCGCACCGGCAGATCGATTTCAGCGGCGAACGCTGGTTTGGCAAAATTGAGGCCGTAGATATACGGGCTAATCGGTTGGCGATTGGCCGCCGCATTGACCGTGAGATCAATCGCTGCCGCAACCCCCGGCCCGCCCTCAGCCGGCCCCGCCGCCGCGACAGCCGGAGCAAGCCTCATCGACCCAAAGCTGTAAGCAGCCAGAATGATGCCCATCACCGTGATCAGAATGGGAGTAAAACCTCGACGAGTCATTGCAGAATTAGAAAACAGAAAACAGAAATTAGAAAGGTATTGTTTGTTCATCAATTGACCAATATTCTTATTTCTCACTTCTAATTTTCAACTCCGGTTTATCCGGGTTGGTACTTGGCAATATATTGGCTAGAGAATTTTGAGTGGGCTATTAATCGTTCCGCCCCAGACCGGCGTCACGGGCTTTGACGATAGCTTCGCTGCGGTCGGAAACGTTGAGCTTGCTAAAAATCGTGGAGACCAGGTTGCGCACTGTTTTGGGACTGAGCGCCAGCCGTTCAGCGATAGCGCTGTTGGTTAACCCTTGGGCCACAAGGATCAGGATGTCGCGCTCGCGGTTAGTCAAATCCGGGAAAGGATAGGCGGTTTGGGGCGGCGTTTGGGCAAAGTGGGCAGCCAGCCGTTGGGCAATCGGCGGACTGAAGATGGCCTCGCCGTTGGCCGCCGCGCGGATGGCCCGCAGCGTTTCCTCGCCCTCGGCCCCTTTCAAAATGTAGCCTCGCGCACCGGCTCGTAGCGCGGCAAAGACCGTATCATCTTCAAACATGGTGATAACCAGAATGGCGATAGCGGGCTGGCGCTGCAAAATTTGGCGGGTGGCTTCGATGCCGTTCATATCC
>JACKAU010000042.1 GCA_020634855.1 Anaerolineales bacterium | reverse complement strand
CGATGATGATCACCGCTTGCGCTGCACAGCATGTGCCGATCACGATGTTGATCGCCACTTGCACGGCGCGACATGCCTCGATCACAAGGCATTGAGAACCGTTTCAGGAAGGGCAGGTCGAACAAGAGACAAGCTAATCGCTGACAGCTACCGGCTACCCGCTACTCCCGCTCAAACGCAAAGAACAACTGCTTATCTTGCCCGCGGATAGCGGCGGGATAGCGTTGCTGCTCGTTCAGTTCGCTGCCGCTGTGATGGCCGAGAAGCCGCCAGCCTGCGGCGGCGTCGGCGATTAACTCATCGACCTGGTAGAGGTGGTAATAAATCCGGCCGGGGGTGGTCGGAATGGCAAATTGGGCGACCCACACGTCGCCCGGCTCAGCAGAGGCGTTTAGGGGGTTGAGACGACGCAGGTCATCCCGCAGGCCGGGCCAGGTGCGCCAGCGCAGCGTTCGCGCCAGGCCGCGGGCGTGCCAGACAAGCGGGTGCATCCGCCGCGTCTGCCGATCCCACAAGGTTGAGTCGGCGTCGGTGGTCAAGGGGGCGGTGTGATGATGGGTGGAGGTTGGCTTTGCGGCGGGCGGTCGCAACTTTTGGGCCAACCAGTACCGATAGCAAGCCAGCCCCGGCGCGACGTTGTCCAACCCCAGGATCAGCCGTCCGTGCGGGCGAGTGACGCGAGCCATCTCGGCCAGCGCCCGGCGGCGATGGTCGCGGCCGGGAATGTGCTGGAGTGCTCCGAAGAACATGAAGACGCCATCAAAGGAGGCATCGACGAAGGGCAGGTTGAGCAGATTGGCTCCGGCCAATTGAGCCTCGTGTGACAGGCTGCGCCCGCCGGCGAGCATGGCCTGGCTGATGTCGATGCCGGTGACCTCGTAGCCGACCTGGTTTAAGGCTAGCATGGCCCGGCCCGTACCGCAGCCGATATCGAGCAGGCGGCCCTGTCGGGGAAAATAGCGAGCTACCATCTCGCGCTCACATTGCTGCAACCCGGTTCGGCTCAGGGCTTTCCAAAAGTTAACCACGTCCGGTTGGGCGTATTTTTGGGTGACGGTGGTGTAGTTGGGCATAGGTAAATGCTGTGAAATTGGATATCTATATCTAGACTATTGCGTATTGCGTAGTTCGTAAATCACTACGAACTACACACTAACCTGTGTTAGGAAATAGATGTATTTCATGTCATTTCGGAGCGTCAGCGGAGAAATCCCTATGACAATACAAGGAAAAGGGGATTGGCTGGGAAAATTTAAAGCGGCAACGCCCCTTTTTCCCGGCGAAGGCTTCATTTATGGGAACATCTGAGGGATTTCTCCGCCTCCGGCTACGAAATGACATGCTCGACTTTAATTATCGAACTCAGGTTAAAAAGGCAGCGGCGAATGAAACTCCCTCCACCAATCCAAAGCAGTATCAAAAAGATTAAAACCGACAACGTCAACGGCGCGGTTGAACTAACCCGGCAGGCTGCGGCCACGTTGACCCGATTGACCAACCTGTCAACGCCCACGGCGGCTCACCTCATAGAATACATCGAACTGGCCGCCAAAGCCTTGATTAACGCCCAACCGACGATGGCCCCGTTATTTAATCTGGCCAATCGCGTGCTACTTGCTGTCGATCCGGCGGTGAATGACGATCAAATCAAACAGATCGTTCGCCAAAGCTGCCGCGACTTTGTGAACCAAATCGAGCAGTCGGGCCAACGCATTGCCGGCGCTGCCGCCGCGCTGATTGAGGAGGATATGGTCATCATGACCCATTCCGCCAGCGCCACCGTCGGGCAGGCTTTTTTGGCGGCGCAGCGAGCCGGCCAACAGTTTGAAATTATCTGTACCGAGTCGCGCCCGGTGAACGAGGGCGTTAAATTGGCCCGCCGGCTGGGTCGGCAGGGGTTTTCGGTCAAACTAATTACCGACGCGGCGGCTTTTGGCCTGATGTCGGAGGTCGATATGATTTTTGTGGGCGCGGACAGCGTTTCGCCGCACGGTCTGGTCAATAAAAGCGGTACGCTGGGCTTAGCCCTGGCCGCCCACCGCTTTAATGTCGATTTCTACGGACTATGTGGTTCGGAGAAGTTTTTGCCGGAAAGTTACGCGCTGCCGACCGAGCCGCTAAAAGATCCGGGTGAAATCCTGGCCGAACCGGCCGATAATGTCACCGTCCTCAACTATTACTTCGATCACACCCCGTTGGATTATGTAAGCGGCCTGATTACCGAACGAGGCGTGTTATCGCCCGCCGCGTTGGACCAGACGTTTGAAAATTTGACGATCCATCCATCTTTACGCTAACCGGAGTAGATTATGATTAAAATCGAAATCATCGCCATCGGCAATGAACTGCTGCAAGGCGATGTGTTGGATACCAACACCCATTGGCTGAGCCAACAGCTCACCGGCCTGGGGGGGCGTGTTGAGCGAGCGGTTATCGTGCGCGATGATCAAACGGCTATTGTGCGCGAGCTTAAAGGGGCGATTGAGCGCCAGGCACGGCTGATTTTTACGACCGGCGGGCTGGGGCCGACCAATGACGATATGACGCTGGCCGCGGTGGCCGAAATGGCCGGTCGCCCGCTGCAAATTAATGACCAGGCGCTGGAATGGGTCAAAAATAAATATGAAACGCTGGCGCAAGCGGGCGCAGTTGACGAGGCAGCGATAACGCCGCCGCGAGCGAAGATGGCGCGCCTGCCGCAAGGAGCTTTACCGCTGGAAAACCCGGTGGGGGCCGCGCCGGGAGTATTGCTGGCGCTTGACGATACGATTGTGGTCAGTTTGCCCGGTGTGCCGCCGGAATTGAAGGGAATTTTTGAGGGGGCGCTGCAACCGACGCTGAAAGCGCTGTTTGGCGAGAGCGCCTATCTGGCAAAGCGGCTGACGGTCGATTGCCAAGACGAGTCGGTGCTGGCCCCCATTTTAGCGGCGGTTTCGGCCCGGCATCCTG
>JACKAU010000041.1 GCA_020634855.1 Anaerolineales bacterium | reverse complement strand
TGGCAAGGCTGGCGACTGTTAGCCATTGATGGTGCCTTGTGTGACATTCCAGACAACCCAGCTTTACGAGAACACTTTGGTTTCTGGGGTTCTCGGCATGGCAGTGGTTGTGTGAAAGGACGGCAATCGCAATTGTTTGATGTTCTCAATCAGCTAACACTTGATGCTTATATCGGACCCAAGAGCGAGGGTGAACGGGAAATGGCCATTCACCACCTGGCGCACATTGAAGCCGACGATTTGCTGCTGCTGGACCGAGGCTATCCTGCCTTTTGGCTTTTTGCCGCCATCTTGGAGCAACAAGGCCATTTTTGTGCCCGGGTCAAAGCCAATTACAACAAACAGACTGGTCAATTCATCCAATCGGGGGCGATAGAGCAACAGATCATGCTGGCCCCAACCTATCAAGCGCGCTCTATCTGCCAAGTCAAACAGTTACCCACTGACCCTTTGCCTTTACGGTTAATACGGGTCGATTTAGCCGATACCGAGGTTGAAGTCTTGATAACTTCTCTGTTGGACACCGAACTTTACCCGCCGCCCCTCTTTGCCGACCTATATAACCATCGCTGGCCCATTGAAGAAGATTACAAACTTATTTTGGCTCGCTTTGAACTTGAAAACTGGACCGGGCTTTCCCAAGAAGCTATCTATCAAGATTTTCACGCCACTATTTTTACCAAAAATTTAGCGACCATCTTGGCTCAGCCCACTCAACAGACTATTGACCTCCTGACAGCTGCTAGAAAATACAGATATCAACCCAATATGACCCACCTTGTCTCTAAATTGAAAGATACAATTGTTTATTTGTTTACCGATCCTCAGCTGCCACCTTTGCTTCATAGTTTGTGGCAGCTGATTATCCAGACTGTTGAACCCGTTCGTCCTAACCGTTCTTTTCCACGCTACAAACGGGTTCACCGTCGTAGATTTCCTATGCACTATAAATCTACCCGTTAACTTAATGACATTGGGTGGCGACTTGGATTATATAATATTTCTGCTTGGTACGCTATACCAAAAGGATTGAGTAGTAGCCCTTATAAGTTTTTACAACTCCTTGGTTTATCTTCTTCATAATTCATCCCTCATCCTTCATAATTCCATTCCCTACTACATATAGGTCCATCTATCCAATTAAGTACTACATATAGAGCATTCGCTGATGGATTTGACAGTTTTCTGTAGCAAATGCTACAATTGGGATAGTTCTAAACCGTAGATTGACTTAACGATAACCCAGGCGTAACCACTAAGGGGTTACTACAAATGACCCATAAGCTCAATGGAAATTTGCCACGATTTGAAGACATAGACGAGTCGGAATTGGCAGAATATGATGCCCGCGCTCTAAAGGACCTTTCCGTCTCGGCCGACCCGGAAGCGTGGTCAGATATCAGCGAGATCAATGCCAAGAATTGGCGTGACTATGACGATATCGTGACCAATAGCCTTTGGATTATTGGCGCTCGTAGTCGCGATGGCGTTCATTCAGGCCAATATCATGGAAACTTTGTCCCCCAAATTCCCTACCAGGCCATCCGGCGATTTACGAAACCGGGCGATGTCGTCCTCGATACCTTTTTAGGCAGCGGCACCACTTTGATCGAGAGCCGGCGACTGGGCCGGCACGGTATCGGCGTCGAGTTGGTCGACTCAATCGCCCAGGGTGCGACCAACCTGATCGAGGCCGAGGCCAATCCTCATCATACGTGGCAAGAA
The DNA here is from genome assembly GCA_020634855.1 of Anaerolineales bacterium. Classification (GTDB taxonomy): domain Bacteria; phylum Chloroflexota; class Anaerolineae; order 4572-78; family J111; genus JAGRBY01. Next base: position 2,228 of record JACKAU010000041.1, on the reverse strand, counting down.
GTTATCGCCGGCAGCAGTACCGATAACGCCACGATCGACCAGATTCGGGATACGCTCAAACGCAGAGGACGGGACAATGTGCAACTGCTCATGATGCACCCGCCGTATCACGATATTATCCAGTTCAGTGATCATCCCCATGATCTGTCAACCAAGCAAACTGTCGAAGCGTTTATAGACGCCTTCAAACAAGTCGTCTATCGCACCTATGATCTGCTCGAACAAAACCGTTTTCTGGTGGTCGTCATCGGTGATAAATACGCCCATAAGGAATGGATTCCCCTCGGCTTCTTGACGATGGAAGCGGTCCAATCCGTCGGCTATTCGCTTAAGAGTATTGTTGTGAAAAATATGGAGGGCAATCGCGCCAAACGTAATTTACAAAACTTATGGCGGCAGCGCGCCTTTCGGGGAGACTACTACATCTTTAAACACGAATACGTCCTCTTCTTCCAGAAAGTAAAGAAAATTGTCGCCCATCTCGAGGTCGTAACCGAATTGGTCCGGCAAATTGACGCCAGAGAAGAACGGGAGTTAATTCAGGCGAGTTCTTTCGCCTCTGGTGAGGCGCTTAAAAGTTGTTTCAGTTCCGGGATGACCTACACCGCGATTTCCCCGCCTCGCATCTTGGCGCTTAGGTATGGCGGGCGGGTCAGGGCGGTGGTCATCAATTTGTCGGATGTTAGGTTAACCTATGCCGTTGAAGATGAACTTCAAGCCTTTATCGAGACCCTGCCGGAGAGCGTGGTCGATGTGTCGGTTATCGCCGAACGTGACGACAAAAGTCGGTTGGAGGACATCCCCGGCATTGCTCAGGTCTACGCGCCGGATGAACCCTCTCTGGAACAGTTGGCTCATGCTTTATACATTGTCAGAAAGACCTTAGGACCTGGCCAGCGAGCCGGTCGCTCGGCGGCGGTCGCCTTTGTCGCCGACTTAAATGAGGCGCTCAAAACATATTTCAAGCCGGGCGCTGACTATGAGTGGCGAGAACGGGGCCGGGGTATTAGCTTTACGGGCCTTAGAATTGATCCCCACAAACCCTTCGATGACAACCTCAATGGTCGGCCAAACTTTAGAATTGGAATAGAGACAAAATGGATCGGGGCCTACGAAAAAGAAAAGGCCCATCAGATGCGCGGGAGTTACTTCAACCGAGACTTTATTCTGGTGGCTGTCGTCGGCTACAATGACAACGAATGGCAAACCGTTATCCATGACTACGGTCATTTTGCCGATTACTACCTATTGCTCACCAAAGCCGACCAAAAATCTCTGGCCGATGTTATCCAAACGCGCCCTCTCTTACGCGCTTGTGGTAAAACCGATCTGGTAGAAACCGACCAAAGTCTGGTCATGTTGTGGCAGACACAGCAGCAGCCGGCAGAATAAATCCCTTAGACGAAGGCCCCATCTTCATTTTAGCGGAGATAAACAATGGTGGTACAGAATGACTTTGATATCGATCTGGTCCTGAGCAAACCCCTGATGGCGTTCATTGCGACCATCTGTGAGGAAGGCCCCCGGTCGTCTCCGGTCTGGTTTCTGTTTGAGGATGAGGTGGTCTGGTTGTTTGGCACGGAGAGCGACAGCTTCGTACAACGGCTGCGAGCCGACCCTAGGTGCGCTCTCTCCGTCGTTGACTTCGATCTCGAAGCGGGGCTGCTCCTGCATGCCGGCATCCGGGGGACCTGCACCTTGGGCGAGGTGAGGGTGGATCGGTTGAAGCGATTCGTCGGGAAGTATCTGGGTTCGGATGAGGCGGTTTGGAATGCATGGTTTGTGCAGCGTATTGTCGAGCCGCTTGAGGTGATGATCTGCCTTACCCCTGAAACCATAGTCGCCAAGGATGTCTCCTACTTCAAGACCGGCCCCGACTTTGCGTCCGGCAGGAGACCGGTTGAGTGAAATGGGTTCATTATGGTGCCTTACTGGGTGAACCATGCCGGACCATGATCCTGTTTCTCCAAGTGCTGGCGAGCGGAAAGTTGTCCTCGAATTAGATTCTTAAACTTCATTTGAGAAACTCGAGAACCCTTATAAGGGTTCGGTCAATACCCTTATAAGGATCTGATCCTCACGACGCGAAGGTTTTTTGTTTTGCTCGGCGTTCTTCGCCTCTTAGGGATTCAACCTATACTGCCTTTAGGATATCACAAGCAAAGCATAAACGGATAATGTTCTCATCAATACGATCTTTAAGTAAACCTCAAATTCTGGCAATTGGG
>JACKAU010000040.1 GCA_020634855.1 Anaerolineales bacterium | reverse complement strand
ATATCCCCAATGACGTTGCCTCGCCCACATGGCAACGGTACGCCCGTTCGTAACCGCATGCCACATCCCCCACCCGGGGGCGAGGCAATCGGATTGAACAATCCGTTCCCCCACCACCGATTAGGCCCATTGCCGTCGCCCCTACATTCATCCCCGCACGGCGACGTCACGCCTATTGGTAATCGAATGCCGTATCCCCCGACCAAGGGCGAGGCAATCGGATTGAACGATTCGTTCCCCCACCACCGATTAGGCCCATTGCCATCGCCCCTACGAAATATACGACATCGTATCCAACATCTGGTCTAAATTGTCCCGATCCTCAGCCCAGCGTAACGGATTCTCCTGAATATATTGCCGAACGGCATTCAACTCCCGTTCATTGCGAACGATACGCTCCCAATACCCCCGCTGCCAAACCTTCAACTCGATCCCCACCCTGCGCTTCACAGCCTTAACCCGCTTGGAAACCAACATCTTATAATTCCCCACAATCGATCCCAACGAACCGGACTGTAGGCGTGGCGCCTGGTCTGCCTGGGTATTCTCTGTTGTTGGTGCGGTAACAATTTCAACAAGCCCGTGAATATGATTGGGCATCACCACCCATTCATCCAGAGCCACATGGCTGGCGTGGGGTTGTTCCGGGATATACCGCCAGGCATTCGCCGCGATTTCGTGCAAATCCGGGTCATCAAACAAACAGATACGTTGATGCGTACAGATCGTAACAAAATAGAACCCCACCCCGCGATAATCCCACCCCGGCAGCCGGATCGAACGTCGATTGGGTTTTGATCGTTTCATAACAATTTATCCAAATTCACACCCCATCCCGCACGGTCACGACACGACCGTTGGTAACGAAATGCCCCAAACCCCACCCCGTAGGGGCGACGGCAACGTCCCCGCCAATAACGAATGGACCGAAACGTTCCAATGACGTTGCCTCGCCCACACGGCAACGATACGCCCGTTAATAACCGCATACCCCGGCCCCCGACCAGGGGCGAGGCAATCGGATTGAATGATCCGTTCCCCCCCCACCGATTGGGCCGATTGCCGTCGCCCCTACACACCATTATGGCGACACCCCTCACAATTCTCCTTTGAAGGCGCGTTGTTGGAGGGAATGGAAGAGGTTGTCGAGGTGTTTCAGAGATGTTTCCTGAGAATACTTTTGATTTTCGTGTTTACGTACGGTATTAGAAAATATTACCTGTTTATCTATAGGCGGGACTGGTACAACTAATTGCTTTAATCTTCCCATGCTAATTCTTAATCGTGTCTGCCCAAGTGAAAGTTTCGAGGCTTTCTTTATTGTTCTAGGGTTATTGAGTAACCAGCAGGCATAATCTTGATTCATAATCTGTGGATCTACTCTATATTGGACACAATCTGCTTTGTTTAGGCATTTTTCAATATGTGCAGGAATAATACACGCTCTTAAATTCGGATCCCCCATAGTGCCCACAATAATATCGCCTGGATAACAGTGATGTCTGGGTAATGATTGGAAATGCTCTTCTGATATATATGCTTTATCAGATTCATCTAAGTAACCAATACCAACATTTTGTAATCGTATAACTTGAATACCTGACTCAGTATAGTGGGCCGTCTTCAAATTAGAACCAAAAGGACCATCAGAGAATTTTTTAGCTGTTTTATAAAGCTCCATTTCCTCCCACCCCATCGGATTCGACACCGGATCACCGAACATATCGAGAAACGTCGCCTGGAGCAGCGTATCCAGCTTAGCGAGCGCGGCGCGGCGTTTGGCCCGCAGGCCATCGGCCTTGTCGAGGATCGCGGCGATGCGCTGCTGCTCGGCGAGAGGTGGGAGCGGGACATCTACCTGTTTCAAATCTGGTACATGTATTGTCTTAATTGTTGTGCTTGGAGAAATATGGTCTAAAACCTGCCCAAAATAGTCAGACCGCATATAACTCCATAAATATCTTGGAAAGACAATTGAACGATTTGGGGAAATCCGCAAAAGATTAGCTGTCATATTTGCCCCATCTAATTGATGAGGGATTAAAGCCACTTTGCCTATCGTTCCTCGTACAGACATGACCAAATCATCTTCTCTGAGAGTAGTTCGAGGAAATCTATCAGCGGTTACTGTATCAATAAAACGCCAGTTCTCAATATTTAAGTCAATCGTTCCATTGTTTTGAATCAACTCTCCACGTATTTCTGGAATACCGCTTTCAACATAGTCAATGCCATAGTAGCTTGGATAGCGATAGATTTCTTCACAAAGATCGCCAAAGGCAATGTTTTTAAATGTCACCTCAACATCTCCCGCAACTCCGCCATCCCCTCTTGTATCTCCGCCTCCAAGCGGGCCAACTCATCCAAAATCACCAGCGGCGGGTCGTAGGCGATCGACGCGTAGACAATCTCCTTGTAGCGGTTGAGGCTCAGGTCGTAATCATTGGCGGCAATCTCGGCCTTTGGCACCATAAACGATTGGGCGGTGCGGGGGCGGTCGGCCTCGGCGGCGCGGTTGGCCCAGCGGGCCAGGATGTCGGGGATGTTGTTGTGGTGATGATCGCCGTTGAGCGGGGTGCGCTTGTCATCCAGCGAAAAGCCGTCGGCCTGCATATCGTAAAACCAAACCTGGTCGGTGCCGCCGCTGTCGGTGCGGGTGAAGAAGAGGATGGCGGTCGAGACCCCGGCGTAGGGTTTGAAGACGCCGGAGGGCATCGAGATAACGGCCTCCAGCTTGTGCGCTTCCACCAGCATTTGGCGCAGGGTCTTATGGGCGCGGCTGGAGCCGAACAGCACCCCGTCGGGCACAATCACGGCGGCGCGACCGCCCGCTTTGAGCAGCCGCAGAAAGAGGGCCACAAAGAGCAGCTCGGTCTTTTTGGTCTTGACCACATCGAGCAAATCTTTGGCGGTCGCCTCATAATCGAGCGAACCGGCAAAGGGCGGATTGGCCAGGATGAGCGAGTAGGCTTCGGTTACCTCGCTGTGGCTCTCGGCCAGGCTGTCGCGGTTAACGATGTCGGGCTGCTCGATGCCGTGGAGCAGCAGGTTCATCGCGGCCACGCGCAGCATCGTGCTGTCGAAATCGAAGCCGTGGAACATGGCCTCATCATAATGGCGGCGCAGCGCGGGGTCGGTGAAGATTTCGGGGTGATGATCGCGCAGGTATTCGTTGCAGGCCACCAGAAAACCGGCGGTGCCGCAGGCCGGGTCGCAGATGCTATCTCTGGGCGTGGGCGCGACCATGGCCACCATCAGCTTGATGATGTGGCGCGGGGTGCGGAACTGGCCGTTTTGGCCGGCGGTGGCCAGCTTGCTGAGCAGATATTCATACAGGTCGCCTTTGGTATCGCGGTCTTCCATCTCGATGGCGTCGAGCTTGTCGACCACGCTGGTCAGCAGCCCCGCCTTCTCCGGCGGCAGCATAAAGCGGGCATCCTTCATATGTTTGGCAAAGGCCGATTCATCGGCCCCCATCGTCTTGATGAAGGGGAAGACAGCCTCGGTGATGACCCGGTACATGCGGGCGGCATCGAAATTCTTGAAATAGGACCAGCGCATATCTTGATACTGCCAGTCATCATTGTACTGACCGGCAGGAAAGATGGGGTCTTTAATCGGTTGGTCGAGCATATTGGCCCGGCTTTCGGCCATGGTGTGCAGTTCGTCGAGGCGCTTGATAAAGAGCAGGTAAGTCAACTGCTCGATGACTTCGAGCGGGTTAGAGATACCGCCCGTCCAGAAGGTGTTCCAGATACCGTCGATCTGGTTGCGAATTTCGCCTGTGAGCATAAATTGTGCGTCCTTATATTTATTTTGGGTGTGGATTAAAGGCAGTGGTCAATCAGGTCGGAGTCGGTATCTTTATTGTACTTGGTGTCTAGGTCAGATGACAAGGAATGGAGGTTGATTTTTGTGGGGGCGACGGCCATCGGTTATCAATGGCCGTATCGTTGCCGTGCGGGCGAGGCAACGTCATTGGCCATATTTTTCCGTTCGGCGGTCGAGGGACGTTGCCAACCCACCTGGTAGGGGCGACGGCAATCGGCCCGAATGGTGGGGATGGAACGAATCGGTCAATCCGATGGCCTCGCCCCCGGTCGGGGGCCGGGGCATACGGTGGCAACGGCGGGATCGTTGCCGTGGGGCGAGGCAACGTCATCGGCCATATCATTCCATTCGGCGGTCGAGGGACGTTGCCGTCGCCCCTACAACCAACCTGGTCGGGGCAACGGCGATCGGTCCGAATGGTGGGGGTGGAATGGATCGGTCAATCCGATGGCCTCGCCCCTGGTCGGGGGCCGGGGCGTACGGTGGCAACGGCGGGATCGTTGCCGTGGGGCGAGGCAACGTCATTGGGCATATCATTCCATTCGGCGGTCTGGGGACGTTGCCGTCGCCCCTACCGGGTGGGTGTGGGGGCAAACGGTTACCAACGGGCGTATCGTTGCCGTGCAAGAGGCGATCACGATCGTGATCGGGGCATGTCGTGCGGCGCAAGAGGTGATCACGATCGTGATCGGGGCATGCTGTGCAGCGCAAGAGGTGATCACGATCGTGATCGAGGCATGTTGTGCGGCGCAAGAGGTGA
>JACKAU010000004.1 GCA_020634855.1 Anaerolineales bacterium | reverse complement strand
CAGTACAACTCGGCAAAAGAAAACTTACTCGACTCCCCTGTCTTTAATAAAAAACTCGTGACTACTAAGCCATGAGGCTAAAAGGAATGCGATACATACAACACCAACCAAAATCAAACGTAAATCTAATCATTCTGATGTAAATTCGTTGTTATGACCGTCCCACATGAGTTAGACAGCCAGCCACTGGAAAAGCTGGACAAACCGTATCTAATCAGGCTTATCCTGACGATGCAGCAACAATTGGCTGAACAGGAAGAGTTGATACAAAGGTTATTGGACCAGGTGGCGGAACAACAAACTCAGATTCAAACGTTGCGGGACCAATTGGCCAAAGATAGCCATAATAGTAGTAAGCCCCCTGGGAGCGATGGTCTGAAAAAACCAAGAACCCGCAGTCTGCGTCAGAAGGGGCAGCGACCGAAAGGCGGCCAACCCGGACACCAGGGAAACACCCTAAAAATGGTAGCTGAACCAGACCATGTGGAAACGCATCGGGTCACCAGTTGCCCCCATTGCCAGACAGAGTTGTCGGACATTGAAGCCACAGGCCATGAGAAACGACAAGTATTCGATGTGCCGCCAGTCCGGATCGAAGTTACCGAACATCAGGCCGAAATCAAGCAGTGTCCCGCCTGTGGGCAACCGGTAACAGGCGAGTTTCCATCCCATGTCAGCCAACCGGTTCAGTATGGGCCACGCCTGAAAGCGCAAGCTAGCTACTTGAACAATTACCACTTCATCCCCTTAGCCCGGACGGAAGAATTGATGACCGATTTCTATGGGCAATCTCCCTCGGAACCGGTCATCATTGAGGCGAACCAGCAACTGGCCCACCAGACCGAACCCAGTCGAGCCAGCATTAAACAACAACTCTTGACCGCCCACGTGGCTCATTTCGATGAAAGTGGGTTACGGGTCGAAGGCCAGTTACACTGGTTACATGTCGTCAGCACACCGGAATTAACGCTATACCATGTTCACCGCAAGCGAGGGCAGGCAGGTATGGCCGCCGGGGGAGTGTTGTCCGAGTTCCAGGGTGGGGCGGTGCATGACCATTGGCCCTCCTACCTGAAGTTCGATAACTGCCGCCATTATTTCTGCAATGCCCATCACCTGCGCGAACTGCAATTTATCCTGGAACAATATCAACAACCGTGGGCGGCGGAGATGGCCCAATTGTTACTGGATATCAAGGCCGAAGTTGAAGGCACGCCACCGCCAGCGATGAGTTTGCCCGCAGAGCGTCTTGCTCATTATGAAGCTAAATACGACAAGCTCATTGCTAAAGGTTTGGCGGCCCATCCACCGCCGGACATCCCATCGCCAAAAAAGCGCGGACGCCCCAAGCAGTCCCCGCCCAAGAATTTGCTTGACCGCTTACAAACCCACCAATCAGGGGTCTTGGCTTTTATGTATGACTTCCGCGTTCCCTTTGATAACAATCTGGCCGAACGTGATATTAGAATGATAAAGGTCAAACAAAAGGTATCAGGTACCTTCCGTACCCTCAGTGGCGCACATAACTTCTGTGCAATCCGCTCTTATATCTCGACGGTACGCAAACAGGATCATAACGTCATTGACGCCATTTACCATGCCTTTGTGGGCCAACCCTTCATACCCTCTGGTGCAATGGCTTAGTAGTCACATATTTGAATAAAAACGACCTATATAATTTTATAAAAACAATTACGCCTCTTTCTTTTTGTATTAATGCGTCAGTCAGTCCGATAATTTTCTGTTACTTTAACAATAGAACTTCAGATCCGAATATAAACAGCCCTAACGCTGGCTGTTTAGTCCTGTAACCATCAGGCGTAAGTAGCTGAGTAATTTGCAGTTGCTGCTTTATTAGTGGGGCTGTCTAATGAAACGGCTAAAACTCTACTACCCCAGGCTTATTTCTGCCTGACCTACTGGGATCTTTAAAAGGACGCATCTTATGCCCAATGCTCGTCTAATCATTGCTGATGATGATGGCATTAGTTCGGAAAAATGTAAAGCAAAACCTGGAACAGTTAGGGATATCAAGTGCTCGCTCTGTGTCACATCCGGGCCAGAAGTTATTAAGCTGGCCGATGACTTACGACCGGATGCATTTTTGCTGAACATAGCGTTAGATCAAGCCGATCCAGAAACCGCAGAAATAATCCTAAGCCAATTTGCTATTCCTGTCATCTACTTAACGACTCAGCTCGATGAGACAACGCTGCACCGTCTTACCCACACACAACGGCGACCGGCTGCCTTCTTACCTCATCTCCCATTCAACAATTTCAATTGACGATAGAACTGGCCCCTACAACGCCACCAAAAAGGACCCCGATCAAAAACCCCATCCCACAGCTCACCAACAAATGGCGGTGGACTCACCACAGCGAAATAACGAACTGATGTTACTCAAACGGGCCAGCCAGGTATTTATTTCCACCCATGATTTGGATCAGGTACTGACAAGTGTACTGCAAGATGTGCAACAGGAACTAAATGTGGTGGCCTGTTCGGCCTGGCTGCTTGATCCGGAAAAAATGAAGTGATCTGCCGCCAGGTTACCGACCCTCAAAGCGATATGGTTCGAGGCTGGCGCTTACCTGTTGGCGAAGGGTTGGTGGGCCGGGTAGCTCAAACCGGGCAAACCATCATTGCCGCCGATGTCCAAACAGACGCCCGCCATTACAAAGGGTTGATCAGCAAACAGGGTTAAATCTCCGTTCTATCCTCAGTGTTCCCCTACGTATCAAAGATAAAATCATTGGCGTGATTCAAATTGTTGACGAAACAGTCAATCGTTTTGATCGAACCCATCAAGAATTAGTTGAGTCGTTGGCGGCTACGGCCGCTGTGGCCATCGAAAATGCTCGACTCTATGAAGAGACCAATACACTGCGACTTTTTAATGAAAATATCGTTAATAGTATTGAAGAAGGCATTTTAATTTTAGATGCACAACATCGAATTTCCTTTATCAACCCCAAAGGTTTGCAAATTCTTGGGTATGATCATGATGAACTCATTAGCCAGAATATTTTGGCGCTGATTCATCCTGATTATACCCATAAAGTTTCTTCAGAATTAACCCAGTCCTCCAGGAACAGCTCCACTAAATATGAGACTGTTATCAATACCAAAGACGGCGAAACTGTCCCTATTATATTTAGCGCCCGAGCATTATTCGAGGGCAACAACTTTTTAGGCATTCTAGCTGTATTTATTGATATTTCCCGTCGCAAGAAAAAACCGACGAACTGCTGCGCAAACTCTCCCGAGCCATCGAGCAAACCGCCGATCACATGATCATTACCAACAGCGCCGGGCTTATAGAGTATGTCAACCCTGCCTTTACTCGACTGACCGGTTTTACCGGCACTGACGTTATTGGCAAAACACCTCGCATTCTAAAATCAGAGCAGCACAGCCCGGAATTTTACCAACGAATGTGGACAACAATTAGCACGGACAAGTATTTAGGGATATTGTCATCAATAGAAAGAAAATGGGACATTATTTTACGATGAACAAACCATTACCCCATCAAAGATACCGAGGGGCGTATTACCCATTTTATTTCGACCGGTAAGGACATTACCGAGCGGCGTTTAGCTGAAGAAACCCTCAAACAAGCCATCGAAGTGCTGCGTCGGCGAAACCGCGAATTAGATGCCCTCAACCGAGCCGGTCGCAAATTAAGTTCCAGTTTAGATGTTGATGAAGTATTACAAACGGTTTTAAAAGAGACACAACATTTACTTGGGGCCGTAGCTAGCTCCATCTGGTTGGTCGATCCCAAAACATCAAAAATAAAAACGGCTTGGGCGAACTGGTTTGCCGGCAAGCTATCGGCCCGCATCGTGAAACGGTTCAGGGCTGGCGTTTGGCTCCGGGTGAAGGCATTGCCGGTTGGGTAGCCCAAACCGGCGAGAGCCTAATTGTACCGGACCTGGCGGCGGATCAGCGCCACTTTAAGGGTGTTGATCAACGTATCGGCTTAGATCTGCGCTCCCTAATTAGCGTTCCGCTCAAACGGGTTAGTTACGGTGTCATTGGCGTCCTTCATGTATTAGACGAACAAGTTAATCGTTTTAATATCACCGATTTGGTGTTAGTCGAGTCGCTCGCCGTCACGGCGACGGTGGCGATCGAGAATGCGCAACTTTTGCCCAGGTTCAGCAAGACGCCAAAACTAAAACCGTATTGCTCGATGAAATAAACCATCGGGTCAAAAATAACCTGTCGGCCATTATCGGCTGCTCTTCGCCGAGCAGAGCCGCGCCCAAGTTGATGACCACGCTTTGTATCAAGCTATTATCAAAGAATTAATTAACCGGGTGCAAAGCCTGGCCACCGTCCACAGCCTGCTGTCGGATGCCGAGTGGGCCCCGCTTGCTCTGGATAAGCTGGCTGAACAGATTATACATTCGGCTCTCCACGCGTTAACGCTTTACCAAAATGTCGCTGTTAAAATTTCGCCTTCACCGGTACAGGTTACACCCGCCCAGGCCCATTATTTAGCAATGGTCTTAAATGAATTGACCACCAACGCCATTAAGCATGGATTCTCGAAAACGACCGGATTACCTCAGATAATGGTCAATATTCGACTGGTAGCCGGCCTGAAACAGAACATTATTGAATTTGAATTCCGAGATAATGGCCCCGGCTATCCAGAGGAAATCTTGCAGGGGCGTCAGGAAGCCCTTAGTGTGGGGTTTGATCTAATCCGAAACATTATTAGGCGCAGCTTACGCGGGAGTTTATCGCTATATAACGATCAAGGGCAATCGCCGTTATTCAATTTGAACCTTTAACACCTGGTAAACCCGCTCTTCGAGAAAAATAACCTATGAAAAATCAAAGCTATATTGGTGTTTTGATTGCAGAAGATGATTACTTAGTGAGCAAGATGATCCGGGCAAGCTGGAACAGACCGGCTATATCATCGTTGGGGAGGCTGCTGACGGCCGCCAAGCGGTTGATCTGACGCGCACAGTACAGCCGGATGTCGTTTTGATGGATATTGAAATGCCTCATCTGAACGGTATTGAAGCCGCTGAAGTAATTCAGCAGCACTGTCCTACGCCTGTCGTGATTTTAACCGCTTATGATACGCCAGAATTGATCCTCAGAGCCAGCGAAGCCGGTGTCGGCGCTTATCTGCGAAAACCACCCCATACCAAAGACCTACAAATCGCCATTACGGTAGCGATGGCTCGCTTTGGAGATTTAATGGAATTGGACCGCCTGAACGACGCCCTGGAGCTTCGTAATACAGAGCTGCAAGCCGCCCTGGACCAGATCAAAACATTAAAGGGGTTTACTCCCTATTTGCGCCCAATGTAAAAAAATTCGCGATGATGAGGGCTATTGGCACGAAGTTGAAGTGTATATTAGAGAGCATTCCAATGCCGACTTCAGCCACGGTATCTGCCCCTCTTGCTTGAGAACCCTATATCCCGATTTCTATTCGGAAAATAGTTAACCGGTCACATTGGCTAACTGATTTCACCGGCCACCACAGCCGCCGTAGTTAAGGGTAAAACCGCAATCTGAGGCATTAATTCGTAAAATCTAAGCTGAGCCAAATTATGCAGAAACAAGCCGTTCAAATATTCCTGCCAGTGGTTGGTCGCCCGCAGATAGGGTTGAGCCAGTTGGCGGATGGCCAGAATAAGCTCGGCTGCTTTAACTAACTCTGGCTTAGCAATGGCCAATGTCTGGTGATTGAGCGTTTGCCGTAATAAGGCGACTTCAAAATTGATGTACTCTGCCAGACTAAAAGAATCAGCCCATAACTTTGGAGTCCCATTCCGCTCTGGCTTATCACCATTCTGCAAAATGGTTCGTCGAGCTTTACCCAGCACAAACAGCCGCAGGATTGTTTCCAACCTGATAAAATCGAACAGCACATGCCCTTCACGCACATGATCAAAATCAATGAGCCAGGCCCGGCCGGCGTCGTCGATCAGAATATTGCCGGGATGCAGGTCACCGTGGATAATGGCCCGCCGGCCATCGAGCTGTTTGTTGAGCAGACGCGGATAAATGGCCAGCGGATCAGGCAGAGTTAGACCCATTTCGGATATGTAGATCGTGCCATCAGGTCGGCGAGAAAACGCCTGAAAGGTGTCGACAATTCGATCCCCGCCTGCGCCAGCATATCATCGCGGCGAGCTTTAATTATTCCCAAAATACTGACCTGGTCGCCTTCTTGCAGGTCAGACTGCGGAAAATCGGTTTCCGCTCGAATCCAAATTTTGGGGCCATCCTTAGTGCTGGTTAGTTTGATCTCATCCGGCATCACCTGGGTCACTTTTAGACCGAGGATAGCAATCGGCTCACCGATTTCCAGTTGATGACTCGCATTCAAAATGACCTCAGTGTTGACCAGCCGGTGCGTGGCCTGATTATAACTTTGATGGGGCAATACAGTGGCTTTGGTCAACCGGATATGAGCCGGTAAATGCTGGTCATACTCTTCCGCAAAATTGGTCAGCAAAGGTTCGCTTTGGCCGTACCAGCGATCATCCAGCGGTTCCATTAGCCGGGCCAATACCTGATTGAGCTCGCGAACGGAATGGCCGGCATAATAATCCTCTAAATCTTGCACCGTCCCAAACGGCCGATCCCCGGCAAAGCCATAACTCAATCCCCTAACTTGCCTAACTCCACCGGTCCACGTTCCAAATTGACGGCAGTGGCCGGGAGACGTCCTTTAACAAACTGCCGGTAGCGGTTGTACTCACGCCGCAGCATCGTTGCCGGGCCAATTTTATAACTTCACGGGCCAACCCGCGACCGTGATCATCTATCGGTTGGGCTAGGATCACTTCGGTGCCGCTCAGGCCGCCTTGAAACTTCTGGTCAATATGGACCCGGGTGATATTCGCCTGATTACTTTCCGTATACAGCTGCTTGATAATCATACTGTGAAGATCGGAAAGCAAAATACCACCGCTCAACTTGATATCAAAAGGTCCGGTTTAGCACTTGGCGCAAGTCGCGCACCAATTGTGAGGCGCTGGCCGGGCGTTTAGTGGGGTCCTTAGCCAGGGCTTGGAGCAAAATATCGCTGGCCAGTTCCGGTAAATCAGGCACAAAATGGACAGGCGGGATTGGCGGATGTTCCAGATGGGCCCGCGGCAGTTGTGTGGCTGTAAACGGCGGGCGGCCGGTGATCATTTCATACAGAACGCAGCCAAAAGAATAAATATCGGCCCGATGGTCAACCAGTTCGCCGTCACCGCGCACTTGCTCCGGGGCCATAATCCATTGTCCCGATCAATCGGCCCGTTTGTTAATCCCGGCTGGTCCAACAGCCGGACCAGACCAAAGTCAGACAGAAAAACGCCGCCATCGTTACCCAGCATAATATTGGCCGGCTTAATATCCCGATGAATCATTTGGCGCAGGTGAGCGTAATCCAGGGCATCAGCCACTCGCGCCGCAATCCGGATTACCTCGTCCCAGCTTAATGTTCGCTCAGTGGCCCTTAAGTCGTAAAGATACTCCTTAAGATTTTGCCCTCGATAAACTCCATCACCATATAAGGCCGGCTGTTTTGATATCGAAATCATAAATTTGCAAAATATGGGGATGGCGCAAAACGGCAATAGTCCGGGCTTCTAATTTGAAGCGCGCGTGAATTTCTTCGTTATCGGAGGTAATGGTGGTACTCAACCGTTTAATTGCCACCGGCCGCCCCAACTGTGGATCAAACCCCGGTAGATATCCGCCAGATTAGCTTTGCCGATCATCTTTTCGACAATATACCTACCCAAATTTTGCTCGACTTCTTTACCAGGCAAGACCGAAGAGTCTCGCCCTGTTGGCAATGGTTCAAGTAATTCGGGCTTTTAATAATGATGGGACGTTTGATAATCTGTTCGACCAAATGTTTGAAAGCCTCTTTTGCGGCGGCGACAGAAAATTAATATACGGCTTCCACACCGAAAGAACCTGCTGCCCTCTACCCACCACATTTTTGTGCAGAACCCGTCGACAAAAAAATAGGGAAAATAAAAGATGTTTATCGGCCACGCAGCAAACCAGTCCTCGTCTGATCAGGCGCGTAAGGTCATGATCGTACCGTTCCAGCAAAGCCCGCAGCCCGATGGCCACCTGTTGGTCAAGCTGGCTTAGCGACAACCAAGTGACAATCATCTGTTCTTGTTCGCCGCAGCAATCAAGCACGTCGGCAAAGTAGGCTTCTGTTTCGCGCTCCAAATCGGCCTCAATTTGAGTAATCGTACTTTCCTCAATAACCTGGCTACTTCTGGCGCGCAGCATTAGCGATCCGGTAAGCTGCACCAAGTACGGATGATTGCCAGCCAAACGGCGCAAATTATCTCGCTCGGTGGCTGAAAAATCAACGTCGTATTGCTCTAAAAGTTCATTAACCTCGGCGTGGCTGAAGGAAAAAAAAGCGACACTGCTGAAAAACGTTATCGAACGAAGAGCCGGCAAAGCGAAAATCGGCGCATAGGTGTTTGAGGGGCGTTCGCGTGGCAACAATGAGCGCCAGCCCTCGATCCGGCCGGTTAACCAGCGCCCGGAGATGATACAAAAACTCCGGCGCTTCCCGGTTAAGATGGTCGATCACCGCCTCGAATTCGTCCAACAGCAGCACCACCAACTGCCCGGCTTGAGCAATATCGTCAAAAAGTTATTAAGATCATAGCTGTCGGGATCAGCCTGGTTCAGTAGGTCCTGCACGTGCCGGCTCAGCAGTTCGTCCCGCTTAAAACTTTGCATCAGGTTACGCAGCACGTAACGCCAAAACTTCGCCTCCTGAAATGGGATAATGTTGTGGCAGTCCAGGTAGATAAAATGGCACCAGTCCGGCGATAAGCCCCAGCCGGCTTGAGCTTCCGGCTGGCGTAGATAATGCAGCAGCGATGTTTTGCCCACTCGTGGATCGCCGGAAATAGCCAGGCTGGTCCGAGCCGGATTAGCCAGACTCCTAAAATGTAATCAACCTCCTGGTAACGACCAATAAATTTAGCAGGTGGCACCGGGGAATTATAAATAAATGGGTTACGCCCTCTCATTGGCTGGCCCAACTTCTCCCTCCGTCATGGGTTTGAAAAACACCCTTTGAAGTGGCAATAAAAATAGTCTGGCTATCGTCTCGGTCAATAGCGATATCCTGGACAAAAGTGCCGGTCCCCACCCCGGCATTCCAGGTATTGAGCGACTGCCAGCTTAATCCGCCGTCGATGCTGCGGAACAACCCTTCACCATCGGTGGGATCGCGGTTGGTGCCGCTGCCGGCGTAAACAACCAGCGGATCATTCGGATCAAAAACGATGGTCGAGAATTTGAGCGTGGGATTGATAGTCGGGATATCCGCCCGAACCCAATCACCGCCCAGGTTAGTGCTTAAGCCCAGCCGGCCTTCATCCGCTCCGGCCAAGATTTTATCTCCGGCGATGGCCAGCTGCAGAATGCTGCGGGCACAAACCCGACAGACCAGCGTCTGCCAGGGGGCCGTCACATCCTGAGTGCCTCGCCAAAAGATTTGATCGCCTTCACCACCCACATACACCCGATTACCTAATGAGGTTTTGGTGGCGGCAATTCCGTAGAAATCAACATTCAGGACCTGCCCCCTTGCGCCTTATCCAAGGTAATCCAGGTTTGGCCCCCATCGCTACTGTAAACGATACCCTGCGCAGTAACGGCAATGACGATATCAGCGCTATTAGGATCAGTGACGATGTCATAAACTTGGTCTCGGGGCGGGATATAGGCTCTGACCCAGTTTTCGCCGCCATCCTCAGATTTGAGTACCCTGGCAAAAGCGCCGGCATAAATAGTTGATGAATTGGCAGGCGCTATGTGCAGCCCTTGTACCGATGTTTCTTCCCAAACACGCCGCCAATCGACCCCGCCGTTAGTGGACCGGTAGATGCCTTCAGCTTGCAAAACAGCCAAGATTTCCTGACTGTTCTGCGGGTTTATTTCCACGCTCAAGCCTTCACCTGCCGGCAGTGGCACCCGTTTCCAAGAAAAGCGGCGAGGTTCACTCGGCTGACCAATGGGTTCGATCTGGCTGATATCGCCAAACTCAGACCGGACCAGGCTAACTTGCCAAAGTATGGCGCGCTCCGGCGGATCAACCTTAAGCAGGAGATCGGAGGGATATCCCAGACCGTGTTGAGACTCAGATACGTAGACCGGGTTTCCTGGCCGCCACTCATATATTCCATCTCAATGTAATAATATTGGTCCGGTTCAAGATCGACGACCGGTTCCCATTCCAGTTGGTGCGAAAGATCGGCGCCGGCTAAAACTTCGCCGTCGGCAGGCTGAATGATCTTCGGAGACGGGTATGGCGTAGGCGCTAAGGTGGGGGTGATCGTAAAAGTTGGCGATGGCGTTAGGGTGGATGTTTTGGTTGGCGAGGGTGTTCTGGTAGGTGATGCAGTTCGCGTCGGTGTTGGAGTTTTGGTTGGCGTTGGCGGGCTGGTCGCCGATGGCGTAGCGGTAACAACCAACACCACAGGCGTGGGAATTATAGTAGGGCTGAGCGTAGGCGTGGGTGTATCGGTCGGCGGTATAACCATCGCAATAAATGAGGCGAACGTTCCTTCTTCTCTCAGGGCAAAACCTCCAACCAGGCATAACAGTACAATCAAGGAAGATATTATGAGCGCCAGACCGCCTGCGCCGCCGCCAGAACGGCGGTGAAGATGGCGGAGGAATAATCGTCTCCGCGTCGATAAATTTAGCCTCGTTTAACCACTCCTCGGCTTTTTTCGGCTTGCCGCCAATTTTAGCCTGTTTTGCCGGTTGATGAATGTTAAAACAGCCGGAACCACGGTATGATTCAAACGCTGTTGGGTTTCGTCATCTAATTGAATATGGAGGGTAGCCGGCTGCATCGCCCGCTCATAAATCGGCCGGGCCAATTCAAATTCATTGTCATCGAGAAACTGGCCGCCGTAAACCACCAACTCGCTGGCCAATTCCGACCAAATCTCCGGATTGTCCGGTTGAAGCTGGTGACGCAGTTCACCCGCGTCAACGACCTCTTTTGAAGCCCAACCGTCGCTGTCGCTCCTGGTAGGCCCGCAGCCGGCTGTCGACCTCGTTGACCCAAACCGGATCGTCAGCGGAGAACTTTTTAGCAGCCAAATAGTATTGCCCGGCCGTTTCCAAATCGCCCCGTTCTAATAAAATATCGCCATAGGCCACGTGGGTAGCAGCAATAGCCGGATAGTGAGCCAGCTCGACGCCCAACCCTAAGGCTTTATCCCAATTTGACAGCGCATCGTGATAAGCCGTTTGAGCCGTAACCTGATCTTTCAATCCATGCCGGTAAGATCTGCCCCAACCCGGCTTTGATAATGGCCAACTGCTGCCAGGCCTCGGCTCCCCAGCGGGGTAATTTGCGCTCGTCGCGCTGCGGCGGAGATGGCCTTACTGTAGAATTGCGCAGCCTGCTCAAAAAAGCTCCATCTGCTGCGCTTCCCGACGCCAGCCGCCAATGGCTTGCGCTTCATTATTATAATGCTCACCACGAGCCATATAAGAGTCGGCCAGCCAGCCTTGGACAGCCGGATCGTGCGGCAGGAGATCGGCAAAAATTTAACGCCTGCTCGGCCAAATTCCAGTTGGGCGGCTCGGCCTGCTCCTGCTGCAGCCGAAAACTGTTGAAATCATCCTTGATGCTTTTTGGTTAGAAAGCTGTTATCCGCCGGAGCCTCGGCCAGAGCGCGTTTGTAAATAACTTTGGCCTGGAGCAGTTGTTGTTCAAACTCAGCCGGCGACCCGGCTTCACTGTGGATGAAACTGCGCCCCAAGCGGTTCGCGAACTTCGGCCAACTGGCGCAATGCCTCAGTTTCATTATCCGCCAGCCGGACCAAAACGTACATCGCGTTCTCGGCGAGCTGCCATTGAGGCGGCTGCGGCTGAAGTTGCCGGAGGCGGTACTGCTTGAAATCTTCTTTGAGTTGGGCCAGTAATGTCTCTTTTTGATCAGGCAAGGCGTCGAGGGCCTGCTGGTAATACGACTCGGCGGCGGCTAACTGAGCCTCACCTTCAGCCACATCGGCCACGGGTTGCTGTAACAGCCAGTTACCGCGCTCCAAATTTAATTCAGCCAGCTGCCAGCCGGTTTCATCATCATGCGGCCGTAACTCGGCCAAAATCTTGACAACCTGTTCAGCTTCAGCCCAATTGGGCGGCTCGCTCTGCTGCTGGGCCAGCCGGTAGGCTCTCAGTTTTGTTGAATATGGGTTACCAACGGCTCATTGGGTTTCGCTAACACTTGCAAAGCCGATTGGAACGCATTTTTCACCTGCGCCAGGTCAACGGGTGGCTGGGCTAAATGCCAATCGGCCTGCGCCACAAACAGATCGGCCCGAACCTGAGGTACTTCATTCGTATCGGATAGAAGTTCCGCCAGGAAAGCTAGCGCATCTTCCGCCAAACGCCAGCGGGGATCAACTTGCGCTTGCTGCCGGCAGTAATCACCGACGGCCGTCTGGATTACCGCTTCAAATTCCGTTTTTTCGCCGGGCAGCTTATCCAAAGCCTTCCTAAAGGCCTGTTCAGCTTCGGCCAGGTGAGACTCGGCTTCGGCCAGTTCGGCTGTCTGCTGTTCCAGCAGCCCGATCCCTGCTCCAGATAGGCTTCAACCAGCCAGCGCTCAACCTGCCGGTCATCAGGCAACAACTCGATCAGGAATCTGCAGCGCCTGTATAACCAGCGGCCAGGCCGGAGGGTGGCTGCTTGCTGGCGTTGCTGATAGGCTCTGAAATTTTCTTTCAAAGGGGTGACTAAACTACCGGTTTCAGCCAGATCTTTAAGGCGCGGCGATAAACCTCGGCCGCTTTTTTGCAGCCCATGACGGCTCTGCACCGCCGATTGGTTAGGCTGAGCTAAATACCAATTACCCTGCCTGATCCGCGTTTCGGCCAGCCAGAAATTAGCCTCTTCATCATCCGGCAGCAGCAAACTGACCAGGCTGTTCATAGCCTGCTCGGCCTGCTTCCAATTAGGAGGATCGGCCTGTTCTTGCTGCAATCGATGGCGTTGAAACGAGATTTTTTGAGTCGAGCCGCGATTTGGTCGCCGGCCTCATAAGATAAATCACCGTCCAACAGAGCACTGTGGGCCAAACGGATAGCCGCCTCGAGATCAGGGATAGCCCGGCTGAGGTGCCAGTCCACCTGGGCGGCCCGCGTTTGGGCCAACTCAAAACGCGCATCCTCATCTTGAGGAAATAACCGATTGAGGATATCCATCGCTCGCTCAACTGGCTTCCAGCGTGGAATTTTTCCTGCTGCTGTCGATACGTGGTAAAGATCGATTTGATATGAGCCGCCATATCTTGATCAGAGGTCGCATCGGTTAAGGCTCTTTTTCAAAGTTATCCATCGCCGAGTCGAACCGGGATCGATCCAAATCGAGCTGAGCCAGCTTGAGCCAAATGACCGCCCGTTCTTGCGATGACACCTGGTCCGTCTCCCGGGCAAATTGCAAAACATAGGTAATATCGTCAACCGCCTGTTCGTAAGCATCCTGAGCTTCGTCCAAGCCGCCCGGCAGCCAGCAGGGCATCGCCCAAATCCAACTTGCGCGTTTCAGACAGCCAGCGGCAGGCGATCATATCATCTTGCCCTACAATCTCCACCAGGGTTTCTATTGCTTTTTTGATCGACGTCCAAGCTTCGACCGTGTTGAGCTTAGCCTGAGTTTGCCGGTAGGTTTGAAAGCCGGAGTGGATAGTGTGGCGCAGCGATTGGTTTTCGGGGTGGACGTCAGAGCCTGTTGGTACGGCAGTTTGGCCTCAGTAATTTTATGCTGCTCCAGCAAAAATTCCCCTTGCCGGCAGAGGCTATCGATCAAACGGCTCTGATTTTCGAAACTATCAGGAAACAGTTCTACCAGCAGGTTTAGAGCGGCTTCGGCTTGGAGACCAGTTATTTTGCTCTTCTTGCTGCTGGCTGTATCGCAAAATATCATTTTCAATGATCTGGCGCGGGCCATCAACCTCAGCCTCGGTTAGTAACTGCTGATAGATGGCCGCCGCCGCCGCCAACTCTTGCTGCTCCAAATGCCAGCGGGCTTTGCCCAACCGAACCCGCAGCAAGGTTTCTTGGCTGTCCTCGGTCTTCGATATTAAGCGAGCCGCCAGCCGGCTGGCCTGTTCGGCCTCGGCCCAATTGTTGGCCTCTTCTTGGGTTCGGCTGTACTCGTCAAGCTGCTGTTTGATCTGATTTTCCAGATCACTGTTGTCGAAACCGTGTTGCAGCGCTTGTTCGTACAACGGCTCGGCGGCGGCAACACCTTCGCTCGACAAAGTGGCCTCGGCCTGCTGCCGATAGAGTTCGCTCAAGCGGGCGTTGGCCAGAGGATGCTGCGAGTCCAACTCTAAAACGCGCTCATACTCGACTCGGGCCTCAGTTACTTGTCCCTCCGCTTCGAGTTGGCGGCCATACTGGGCCCGGAGCATCGGCCAGCCCCAGCCGAGCTTCTCGGGCTAATTGCCCGCCGAAGCGTTCAACGTAGGTGAACTCGTCGATGGCGTCCAGCAAGTTATCCTGTTTCAAACGCGTCCGCGCCAGCCAGAGACGAGCTTCGACATAGTTGGGGTTGATGCTAAGGGCTTTGCTAAAATTGTCGAGCGCCAGTTCAAATGAGGTCCTCTCGATAGGCCGCCAGACCGGCTTTGAAAAGTCCTTGGCCGGTTCAGCCACGCCCGATCGAATCAATTCGCCGGTCACCTCTTCCAGCGAGTGCGTGCGGATGATCCAGCGCCGGACCAACTCTACGGCAAAGCGATAATGCTCTTCCAAATCGCGTTTGAGAACCTCACGATCAACTAACTGATCGGGCAGCGAGCGTAGCTCAAAATCGGGAATTTGCACGCCCCGGGCATTGCGCTGAGCAATGAGCTGATCCAATGAAGCGCCTTGACCGTTAAACTCGGGCTGGCCCAACGTGTAGAGGGTAAAGCGTTCGATCAGCGAAACCTCATCCCAGAACCACTCCAGCGCACTCTGCCCGGCGCTGACGGCATTGTCGATGGCGGCTTCCACATCAGCCTCAGTCACTTGCCAATTGTCGCGCCGTTGGGCCTGGTTAAAATCTCGTGGCACAGTAGTTGGGTGAAGTAGGGATGCCCGCCGGTTAAGCGCCAAATGCGCTCAGCAGCGCTATCTTCATACGTCAGAATATTGTGGGCCGGCTGGCGAATAAGTTGGAGCGTGGCGCCTTGTTCCAATAGGGTAATTTGCCGGGAAAGGCGCCCCGAAAGATTTGTAACTGTTGAGAGGGTAGTTCTTTGAGCCGACGGCCGATGACAAACAGAAAAAATCACCTGTTTGTTTTCGCTTTGGATGATCGGGTTAAGGGCCTGGACAAATGGCAGGGCGTCCAGTTCCATCGCGCCGATTTCCAAACTCAAGACATCGAACTCATCCAGCAGGAGCAGCAACCGTTTATCACCCAACTGCCGGGTGACTTGCGGCAGAAAATCGATGCGGAAAGCATCAGGCTCGTCAAAATCAGGACGGTTAGGTTTGGGTAGTTTCAATTGGCTGGCGATAGCCCGGGCCAACCCATACAACAGGTCGGTGGCCGAATTGGTCATACCGCTCTGCAAATCGAAAAAACAGCCTCGTAATCAGGATGGTTACGGCGTGAAATCTGGTGAAGTATAGAGGTTTTGCCGATGCGTCGCTGACCATAAAAGACCAATAAGTTGTGTCTGGCCGAAGACAAAGGTCATCGACAAAACGGAGATCATCCTCACGTCCAAAAAGTGTCAGGTTGTGTTGCCGGCGGCCCGGCAAAATAAGGATTATGGACTCGAGCCATAAAATTTAGACAGCGCCTCAGACCTTGAACTTTTAACAGCAGCGAGTAACCTTTTCGAGTTCAGGCAACTTTAAACATCCGGTCAGCCGACAATAAATACTGGGCCTTCTTTTAGGCGTTTGACAAGTAATCCAAGCATCCAGGTAATAATGATAAAGTTTAAGAGAAATCGGTCGAATGAGAGGTAAAAACGCTTTATGATTCTGTTAAAGAAACAATACGTTTCTGAGGAAAAACCCAGCCTGCTGCACCCACCGGTAGAGTTATTCTACCGCTCTGCTGTGTCTATCTAACACAATAGAGCAAGTATAGCATAAACAGGATTTATCCTCAAGAACAGATTAGGAGAGATGCTCACCCCTTCAAAAGAGCGCCATTAACGATTCTGCAAAAATTTTAGCTAGCCGGTATACTTTTAACAAAAATCAACGTCGAGGAGGACTTATGGCCGAACAACATCCCCAAGGAGATTTCTATAAAGCAACCCCGTCGCCCAGAAAATGGCGGCGGACTTAGGCATCAATCTAGACACAATCCAGGGCAGCGGCGATCACGGCAAAATCACCAAAGAAGACGTGCGGCGGGCCAGTTCAACCAACGGCGGCTCTCCGGCGGCGGTCAAAATCGAACCGGCTCCCAAAGCCGTCCCTGCCGCCAAACCGGCTCCGGCGCCCACCGCCGAACCTGCGACTACCCCAGCCGCACCCGAACCGGCTCCCAAATCAGCCCCGACCCCGCCGACGATGTATTGGAAAGTACCCTCTTAAAGGCATCAGAAAAGTCATCGCCCGGCGTATGACCGAAAGCACACAGGCTACCGCCCGCGTCACCCTGATGACCGAGGTTGACGCCACCGAGTTTGTAGCTCTACGAGAGCAGCTCAAAGCCAAATACGCCGAGCCGTGGGGCTTCGCGCCCGGCTACAACGACCTATTGGTCATCATTGTGGCCAACGCGCTGCGTGAATTCCCCTATATGAATGCCCGCTTCTCGCCGGACGGCGAGGCCATCGAACGGCTCAAACCGGTCCCATGGGCATCGCCGTCGATACCGACCGGGGCTTACTGGTGCCGGTTGTCAAGAATGCCGACAAAAAGGCTTGCAGGCCATCGGCGCGGAGTTTCGGGAACTGACTAAAAAGGCTCGCTCCGGCAAAGCCGCGCCTGATGAACTCAGTGGCAGCACCTTTTCCATCTCCAGCCTAGGCACCTTCCGGGTTGATGCCTTTACGCCGGTCATCAACCTGCCCGAAGCCGCCATTCTCGGCGTTGGCCGCATCAAAGAAAAACCCGTGGTCAAAGACGGCGAAATCGTCATCCGCAAAATGATGACCCTCAGTCTCGTCTTCGACCATCGCCTGACCGACGGCGCTCCCGCCGCCCGCTTCCTCGATTACATCTGTGATCTCGTCGAAGATCCGGCGATGTTGTTTATTGCCCGGCGCTAAGGGCAATAATTGGTAATTGGTTATTAGCGTGAATAACCAATTACCAATTACTAATTACCTTCCACTTGCATTCCCCAAAATTCGTTATCCTTTTTATTGTAGTGCGCAGATACCGATAAATGATGACTAGAAACCCCAATTCCCAACAGGAGAAACACCCATGCTCGCTAAAGTTACCAGTTGCGCCGTGGTTGGCCTCGAAGGCGTCCTTATTTCCGTAGAAGTCGATATCTCCCGCGGCCTGCCTTCCATGACCATTGTCGGGCTACCCGACGCCGCCGTGCAGGAGAGCCGCGAGCGCGTTAGAGCCGCCATAAAAATTCCGGTCTGCCTTTCCCCTTCAGCCCGCGTCACCGTCAATCTGGCCCCGGCCGATATCCGCAAAAGCCGGCCCGGCCTACGATCTGCCAATTGCCATCGGCATCCTCCTGGCCAACGAACAGATATTCGGCGATGTCGAGCCAGCCATTGTTATGGGCGAACTGTCGCTCGATGGGGGGTGCGTCACGTCAGCGGAGCGCTGCCGATGGCCAACCAGGCCAAAAAAGAAGGCTTCACTACCCTCTTTGTCCCCGCCGAAGACGCGCCCCAAGCCGCCCTCATCGACGACGTCACCGTCTATCCCATCGAGTCACTCTTGCACCTGATCGACCATCTTAGCGGTCACAAAAAGCTGGCCCCGTATGAAATGAAGTTCTCGCTCACT
Organism: Anaerolineales bacterium; assembly: GCA_020634855.1. Classification (GTDB taxonomy): domain Bacteria; phylum Chloroflexota; class Anaerolineae; order 4572-78; family J111; genus JAGRBY01. Next base: position 629,420 of record JACKAU010000004.1, on the reverse strand, counting down.
CAACGGCGCGACGCCCCCTACGCTACGGATTTATCCGAAATCAAAGGTCAAGAACATGTAAAGAGAGCCGTGGAAGTCGCCGCCGCCGGGGCGCATAACCTGCTGATGTCCGGTCCCCCCGGTTCCGGCAAAACCCTCATCGCCCGCTCGATGCCGGGCATCCTGCCCCGCCTCGACATCGACGAGGCGCTCGACGTGACCCGCATCTACTCCGTGGCCGATCAGCTTTCGCACGACGAGCCATTAGTGCGCCACCGCCCTTTTCGAGCGCCGCACCACACCGTCAGCTACGCCGGCCTCATCGGCGGCGGGCGCTGGCCTAAACCGGCGAAATTAGCCTGGCCCATCGCGGCGTTCTCTTCCTCGACGAACTGCCGGAGTTCGGCACGCGGATGTTGGAGATGCTGCGCCAGCCGTTGGAAGATAAGATCGTCGCCATCAGTCGCTCGGCAGGGTCGTTGACCTATCCGGCCAACTTCATTCTGATCGGCTCGTTGAACCCCTGCCCTGCGGTTTCTACACCGACCCCGAAAAAGAATGCACTTGCTCCGTCTCGATGGTCAAGAGCTACCAGAAGAAAAATATCCGGCCCCTCATGGACCGGATCGATATTCACGTCGAAGTCCCCGCGTCCCCCTTCGACAAACTCAGCAGCCAGCGCACCGGCAGATCGAGCGCCGCCGTCCGAGACCGGGTCGAGGCCGCCCGCGCTGTGCAGCGCGATCGCTTCAAAGATACCCCTCCAAACCAACGCCGATATGGGGCCCGCTGAAATCCGCCAATTCTGCCCGCTGGATGAGACCAGCACTAACCTGCTCAAAGCGGCCATGCAGCAAATGCAATTGAGCGCGCGGGCTTATCATCGGATATTAAAGCTGGCCCGCACGATTGCTGATTTGGCCGAGGCAGAGCAAATCCAGACCGCGCACATCGCCGAGGCGATTCAGTATCGGCCTCGACGGCAGGTTTAGGCGATTAGAAGTCATCAAATAATCCCCGTTGCGTCACTGATTTTCATTTTCAAGCTTGGCAAAAACTTAAAATGCATTAACGGACTACGCCCCAGGCTCTTGGGATCGTTTAGCTCTTGGGCTGTGATTGATACCGTTCCAGATTCGGCCCCCACGGACAGGTATCTTCAACTGCGTACGTCATTGGCCAATTAAAAAGGGACTCGACCGCTCGAGTCCCTTTTTTTCTAATTTTTGCGCCGGATCAACCGGCCTTAATCTTAAACCTGCGGTGCTTCAGGTGTGGAGGGGATGATAATCGGTGGTTCCGGTGCGGGTTCGGGTTGGGTCGGTTCCGGTGACACCGCCGGTTCGTCTTCCGTATCCAAACTATCTTGCGGTTGGTCGGTTTCCGGTTCGGGCGAAACGGCCGGTTCGGTGGTCGGTTCGGCTTGAGCCGGTTCAATCTCTTCAGGCGAAGCCTCAATGGCGGGCGCCGCCGGCATTTCAGGGACAAACACTTCATCAGCCGGATGGATGCCGGTCATATCGACGTATTGAGCCGCTCCCAGGGCCGCCACGTGAGCTTGCAGTTCGTAGGCTCCGATGCCGTCAGCCAGCGTGCCTTTGTCCAGATCCCATCCCCAGAATAAGCTGTCTTCCGGGTTCTCGTAGTAGGGCAGCACTGTGCCGGGTTGTAAGATTTGGCCGACGTGAGGCGGGCGCATCCCAACCAGGTTGTAAGGCGACCAGATATTTTGTTGGACCATTTGGTAGCCCTGGCTTTGTTCGCCGTGGTGGCGGAAAGTGTGGTCGGTGCGCAGCCCCTGGCGAGCCAGTTCCATATTAACCCGGCGGGCTGCGTCGATGCATTCACCACGCTGGTCATCATTCCACTCTTCGGCCATCTCGTCATCAAAAATCCAGCTTCGCTCCGGCAGGTAGTAGCTTTCGTTTTCCCAACCACCCCAGTAGACCACTTCGTGATAACCGGGCCGTTGGCAGTAGGCAATCATACTGACGTTCGGGATACCGACGATGTTCACGCCCGGTCTGGCCCCATCGTGGCGACCGTACGGAAATTGCTGGGCCACGGATGTGGTACCGTAACTGAGGGTCAGACCATCGACGACGACGTCGCCTCGGATATGATCATTGCCTAGGTCGGGGTCGGACAGTCGGTGGTAGTCCAGGTGAAACTCGAAGTCGTGTTCGGCTCGACCGTCGACCGGCATCAGCCAGTAGTCGGGATGCTGGAATTTCATATCATCGTACAGTCCCACAAAGAGGGACGTTTCCGGGTAGGCCAATTGGGCCTGGTAGCTAAAGCCTGGCTTGGCCTCAAAACTTAGGGTCGAACTCGATGTCGGTCCGGCAACCACTTGCCCGTCTTGGTCGATCAGGCGGTAGTGATACAAGCCGATTTCAGCAAAGTTGTAATCAAGTCTGGTCGTCTCGGTGATGGGATAGGTCATCCAATCGACCGGAACCCACTCAACATTTTGATCATCGCCGGCCATACTGTAGATGGACACCAGACCGGGCCGGTCAAACGTCAGCGCTACGGTAGCCAGGCCGTTATCGTTGTAGTTGATCTGGCGCTGCTCGTCACCGAAGATGAGCAAGTCGCTGCTGTTGGCCGGGCCGTGGACTATAATCTCAAAGTCATACTTGTGTTCGAAAGGCTGATCCAGCGGTTGGATCCAGCGGGTCTCCTGACCATTCATCTTTTGGAAGATACGGGCCTGCTCCGCACCGTATCGGTAGGAAATTAACTTGGTAACGCCATCGTCGAAGGTGTAGTTGGCTCGGCTGCTGCCGGCGGCCAATTTATCAGTACCATTGCCGTAGAAGATGCTAGTCGTGACGTCATCCATTTCTTGACCGTTAAAGCGGTAGACGATGTCGGCTTGTTGGTCGTTGACATACTCAATGTTGTACATAATGCTCCGAGTCATATCGAAATATTCTTTGCCCGCCTCCAGGTAGGGGGTGTAGGTTCCGAAGGGCACCGCGCCGATGAAGTCCTGGTACTGACCACAAGCGGGGCAGGGATCGTCTATTTCAATTTCCAATAAGCAGTCTTTGCCGCCGACCCAATTGTTATCCGCCTGCACTTTAACTTTGAACTGGACCCAGTAGTTGCCGGGTTCACTGGGGAAGCCAACAACGACGGGAAAATTGTTCAGCGTTGTCAGTTCGGTTGACTTGTCGAGCGCAAAATTACTGTCTGCTTGCCAATCAATGATAGTTAGGTTTCTTTGATTTTCATCCTTGGCGCCCAATTCCTTGACCATAATTTCATGTGATGTAATTTCGCTGGTCGTCATCGAGCAGCTAGCCAGGGCCAAGACGGTACCAAATTCGAAGTTGCAGCCCTCGGTCGTCCAGGGGCCATCCCCGGATCGAGTCTGAGCTTGATAGGTTTCCCAAGGCATGGCGGTGAAAGACAAGTTGTTGGTGCTGCCGGTCGCCATTACTTTGCCATCACTTTGGCGGATGATGCGATATTGATCGGCGTTGATAGCCTTGACGGTGACGTGAACGAGTTCGCCTTCCGGATTGATTTGGGTTTTATCCACGGTTATGGCCTCGCAAACAGGGACTGGTTCGACGGGGGTAGGAGCAAACTGGAACTCCTCACAACCCTCTGTTGTCCAGGGATCATTTCCAAAACGGACCTGAGCTTGATAGGCTTCGCCAGGCATGGCGGTAAAGGACAAATTGTTGGTGTCGCCGGTGGCCATCGTTTCACCATCGCTCAAGCGGACGATGCGGTATTGGTCGGCGTTGTTAGCCTTGACGGTGACGTGAACGAGTTCGCCTTCCGAATTGATTTCGGTTCTATCCACGGTTATAGCCTGGCACGAGGCCGGCTCAGCCACTTCCCATTTAACCTCGGCCTTGAAATAATGGGAGCCGCTGCTGGAGTCGTCGCCGGTGAAGTTAACGTCTACAGTCAGGTCGTCCGTCTGGGCGAACTTGACCGAGCCGCAGCGGAGCCATTGACCGTCCAACTCTTCATCACCAAAGTCGATGCACTCGATAATGTGTCCATTGGCACTAAAGGCGTGAGTCTCATTATGCTGATGTTGGCTGGGACTACCTGACCAACCCCAGTACCCTACAACTTCGACAGCCACGGCGTTGGCCGGAGCACTGAATGTATGCGATTCGTGAGGGCTAGGGTTCCAGATGTGTCCGTCCCAAGCGTCCTCAGGCCCGCTGGCTAACGCGGAAGAGCCGCCGACCCCAAAAAGGCCGGCCAGAGTAGCTATCATCAACGTGATGATAAAAGTTGTTTTTGATCCTAATACTTTCAATTTCACATACCTCCTTAATAGGTGAGTAATTTTTAGTTTGGGGACTTACGCGGTTCCAAAAATGACAGTCACTTAATTCGACCTGTCTGAACGTCCCAAAGGCTGATATATCGACAATAACGGCCTGTCACCTGGATTTGTGTAAGTCTTAAGTTTCTATGCGTCTAGCATATCAGAAGGAGGTATTAACTGCTTGAGCCAGACTTGAGCCGGCCCTGAGCTTACTTGAGCTTAAAAATTTTGAGGAGTAACGGAGGAGAATTGGGGATGGTAATAACCCATTACAGTACTAAATCTTCGACCACGGCCAAAGGGATGTCACCAACCGGATGACGATATTTTGGTCACCACTCCCGGATACACCGTTAGTGGTCCAGCGTCATCCAATCGCGAGTAAGACCATAAATACAGGCCATCAAATGTCAGCGTATCTAAGTCGAAGTCGGTTGCCAGCATAATTTCATTTAACTGTGTTCCATCGTCCGCATCGAGCTTGATTAGCTTTTTTCCTGCCGATAACCAGAGGTTGCCTCCGGCAACGGCAAATCCCCCGGAAGTTGATTGATTTGTTTGGAAAGTAGCGACTAATTTACCGGTTGAAGCCTGATATTTGACGATGAAATTGTCCGCACTAAAAGGCGGCTCAGAAATTTGCACCCAGATATAACCGTCAGCGTAAATCATATTATGGGGAAAGCCGGCCAAGGATACAGGCTCCAAAGAAGCTCCGGTCGACGCATCGATTCGAGCTACCGTGTTATCATTGTTTGCCAGCCAGATGGTTTGACCATCATAAGCCCAATCGACCGGTTGATCCGTTAACTGGTCGTAATGATTGATTTCCGCCCCGGTCGCCGGTTCAAGTTTGTAGAGTTTATCCGCAGCCACCCAGAGTGCTCCCGGAGTATATAATAGAGAGGGGGCGAAAATGCCTGCGTTGCTTTGAACCGTCGTGGTCAAGACGATGTTGCCTGAGCGATCTAGCTTGTAGAGTTGATTATTCCCGGCAATCCAGATATGACCTTCCCCGTAAACAAGGTCAGACGCTTCAAAGTCAGGATTTGGATCTGACTCAAGAGGAAATTCTTGCAGTTCACAATCAGAAGGGCTTATTCTGGTAACGCCAAACGCAGTGGGGACCCAGATGTAAACCCCGTCATAGACCGGAGGCGGAAATGCATGACTTTCTGTTTTGGCACACGTCGTAATGTCCTTTGGTGTAAATGTATCCCGTTGAGCTTCTCGCAAGTTTTTCTCGGTGTCCTCTATTCGTTGTTCGATGGCGTCTAAGGTCGCCAGCGCCGACTCCTTAGCCGCTTCAGCCTCAGATCTGGCCTGCTCTGCCTCTCGAGCGATCTGTTCGGCCGCGGCGGCGGTCTGTTGAGCAGAAATGGCCTGAGCTTCATTCTGCTCGGCCTGGGCCGTAGCCTGCCTCATCTCGGCGGCATTGGCTGCGCTCCCAGCCGTAGCTTGTCTATTTTCAACCAAGGCTACCTGCTTGAGCGCATCCTGGGCTGACGTGCCGAAAAATACCGTGGCGATCACCGCCAACAGCAACAGGGCCACGACCACACCTAACCAAATAGACTGCCGGCGCAGCCTGGCTGCGGCTTGAGCTTGGATCAGGGCATTCTGGCGCTGCTCCTCGGCCAGCGCCTGGGCCTGGGCCAATTGACGCTGGTGGTCCGCCTCAGCAGCAGCCTGTTGCTGTTGGCGCAGGCTTACGGAACGGTGAATGAAATCTTGCTCGGCGGGGCTGAAATCGGCGGCCCGCCGCTCTAACCAAGTCTCGGCTTCGGCCAATGGCCCGCCCCGCAGCAAGCCGCCGTCGTCGTCTTGGTTTTCCGCCCACTGGCTAATAACCGCTCGCAGCCGTTCTTGCCAAGCCCGGAAGGCGCGGTCGGATTCCAGCCACTGGCGCAGCCGACCCCAATTATGAATCAGGGCCTCATGGACAACCTCTGCGATCTCGGTCCCGCCGGCGTCTTGGTTGGTAATGATCAGGCGGGTATCGGCCAAATGCTCGACTAACGGCCAGTCGGCCGCCAGTTCGGTTTTGGTGGCGATCCGGCGGGTATCCTCGGTCCCCACTCCGGGGTAGACCAATTGCGTAAATATGCGCCGGGCCTCGGCCTGCTGGTCGGGATTGAGATCATTATAGACGTGCTCGGCATAGTAGGTGATTGCCCCTTTGACCCGGCCAATGGCGTCGTACGCCACGGCGGTCAGGCGGCCCTCATCTTGAAGAGACCAGAGTAGGGTTAGGGCAAATTCCAAGAGCGGCAGGCGACCTGGCTCGTCACCGACATCGTCGAGAATTAGCTCCACCAGACCGGCTTCAAACGAGAAACCGAAAGTCTCAGCCGGATATTCGATAACACGGGCTAACTCCGGACGGGTCATAGCCCCGAGTAGCTTCACCTTGGCCCTTTGCAGCGCCTCGGCAAAGGGTCGATGGGTCAGGACTTTACCCATAAAATCGGCGCGTAAGGTCAGGATGAGGTGAAGCGGAGATTCGAGCTTGGAGGTTGGTTCGTCGCCGATAGATGGTGGGGGAACGGCAGCGAGTAGCTGATCGATAAACTGGTGGCGAGTGGCCGGGTCGGGGCAGTGAGTGTAGAGTTCCTCAAACTGGTCGGCGACCAGGAGCAGACGCGATTGGTGAGCGCGTTGGTAAATGGGGTTCAAGAGATCGGTCAGGCTCGTTGCCCCTTGCCTTAGGGCCGTGACAGTGCGATTGATCACCATCTCATCGTCAGGCAAGTCTAGCCAGGGCGCCAGGGCTTTGACCAACTCCTCAAAAGGCGCGCTGCCGGGTCGAAAACTGGCCACGCGCCAATCGCCGATCTGCCGCAAGCGAGGCAGCAGGCCGGCCATGACTACTGAGGATTTTCCACTACCCGAGGAGTCGGCCACCACAACCAGCGGTTGCTGCTGCACCTCCGTGACTAACTGCTCGACAAAGGTTTCGCGGCCAAAAAAAAGCGGGGCGTCTGCTTCTTGGAAGGATTGGAGTCCCTTGTAGGGTGGCTCCAGCAGTGGTCGTTGGTGTGGTTTGCGATACAAATCGAAGGCGACCGTCGCGACCAGAAAAACCACTCGTTTGAGTGATTGCGTTTCAGGCATCGTATCTTGGTGTTTGAGCTTTATCAAGCCCAATAAATATAGCACCAGACCTCGATAATACATCTGCCAAGCCTCATCCGTCGGCAAAATTTGGCCGGCTTGCCGGCGCAGGGTGGCCAGCAGTGTGTACGGTTTTTCTAAGGAAGGCGGCAGCAGTTTGGGCGGGGCGAACTGGGTGGGATCAGCCAAGGCGGCTCGGTGAAGGCGTTCATAGAAGAGAAAGTGAATTGTTTCGGGTGGGAGGCCAGCCTGGCCTAGAGCCGGGGGCAGCAGACCGGCAACAACGCCGGTTTCCAAGCGTAGCAAGTGGTGTAGAACGTAATCCGCGTGAGTCACATCATCAGGAAGCGACCCCCCGTTGGTTTCCAGTTCAACCAGAATGTCATCCAGCCTGAGGTCGCCGTGGATGCAGGCTAAGTGGTCGCCCAGCCACGGGTCCAGCAGTTGAGGCAGTTGAGGCAAAGGGTTGAGCAGATTCGCCCCGTTGGGTAAGGCTATGCTCTCTTGAGCGACCTTCCCATCAAAGGCTCCGGCCAGGTCGCGCTCCAGATGAGCGGCCAGCCGGGCTTGCCGCTCGATCTGAGTCGCTAAAATGGTCCGCTCGACCGAGTTTTGCCACAAATCGAGCGCCGTGGCTGCGCCGAGCAAGGCCAGTTGCTTCGGTAACGGCGCTGTGGGGACGGTATCTAAATTTTTGTATTTCAGGGCTCCCAGCAGATGCAAGGCCAGCCCGCGTTGATATTCGGTCCAATCGTGGGGATCATACAAGTAAGGCTGGGCTGCCTGACGAATGGCGGCCAGAATGAGGTATATTTTTTTCAGAGCAGGGTGCAGTAGGTCAGGTGCGGTCCAGAGGGTTGGGTCGGCGGTGGCCGCCTGGTGGAGGCGTTCGTAAAACAGCGAGTGAATTAGATCGGGCGGCTCGCCGACTTCGTTCAGGGCCTCAGGCAGAAGGTGGATGACCACGTTGGTCTCCAGATGAAGTAAATCATGCAGGATATGGTCCTCCCCGGCATTGGCAAAATCGATCAGGGTCACGTCGCGGGTCTGGGGATCGACCAGGATATTTTCAAGATTGAGATCGCCGTGCAGGTAGGCTAACTTGACCGGCGGCCAATCGGCCAGCAGGGTTGAGGTGTAGGGCAGTGGATTAGGCAACCTTTGACCTGTCGGTAAGGTAAGAGTCTCGGTTGTCATCTCGATGCCTGGGGCTTGGCTCAATGCTTTTCGGGCCTCACCCTGAAGCTGGATTGGCCGAGTCTGGACCACAACGCCAGACACCGGCGGCATCGATTGATTGACCCGATATTGTTCGGGGCGCTCCACAGGTTGGAGACGCAGTCGATGCGAGCGAGGTGGACCATCAGGTTGGTCAGGGAGATCGAGTGTCACCGTCTTGGTTTCAAGATTCACTTCGGTGATGATGAAGCCGGCCAACTGGACAAAATCACCGGGAGTCAAATGATTATCGGATAGATTTTCAGGGCTGAGCCGGTGAACCGCAGCATCGGGGGGGAGGGGTTGCGGTTCGATGATCAGATGAACGGGTAGGAGCAAATCATACTTAGCAGCCGAATAAGCCTGGCGGAGAACCCGAGCATTGCGCCACAAGGTATGAAGCCGTTTGAAAAGCCGATCATTCAAGACATGTGAGATAACTTCCGGGTCGGGCCGCCGGCAAAATTGGGTGAGGCTCTCGTGTTTGAACTGACCATCCCCGGCCAGCCGATACCCTAGCCCCCCCCAGTTACCGGCGGTAGCGGCTTGAACCAACTCGATCCGCCCCGACAGTTTATCCCGAATAAACTGTTGGTAGGCTTGCTGCTCGTGTTGGATCAACCAGTCTGGGCCAATCTTGACTACCAACGGCAGATCGGTGCTGCCGTCGCGATGGCGGGGATGGAGTACAAAAACCCGGCTTTGGGTCAAGCCACCCCCCAACTCCTGAGCCACCGTTACCCGGTCATAGGCGGAAAACATCGATTTCAGGAGGGCTGCTGCTTCCGGCGACAATGGTGGATTGCCGGCTTCATATTCAATTTGTGTTACGGCAGGCCGGGTACTGCCGGGATCGACTGAACTTAACCCCACCGATCACCTCCATTACGCGAGAAATCTAACCCCGTGGCGCGCCCTCCGGGAAAAAGCGATAGCCAGCTCCTCGCTCGGTCATCAAATAACAGGGTTTAGCCGGATTCGGTTCAATCTGCTGTCGCAAGTGGCGGATAGCTTGTTGGACCGCTTCATTACTAACACCGCTGCTGTAATCTTCGGGCCAGGCGGCTTCAATGAGATCGTCCAGGCTTTGCACTGCGTACGGGTTGTCCAGAAAATGTCGCAAGAGCCGCCGGTCTTTTTCAGACAATTCGGTCAAGTCAGTTTCACCCCGGAAGAAGTGATCCGTGGCCGACTCGTACCGAATCTTGCCCCGGCTGACACCTTTCATTTGGGCCACATATCCGGCAAAAATCGGGCTAAATAATTCCAGCCCAGTCTCTGTTCGCCGGCATAAGGTTTTATCTTCGAGCCGGGTCAGAGTAGATTGATACTTCTCGCCGATTTGTCGCAGGCTTTCTCTGCGCATTTTAGGCGAGCTCAACGCTATGACTTTTTGCAACTCCGAAAGCGCGAGCTCTTCCTCACCGGTTAACCCTTGCCGCAGATCAAATAGGCGATTTACGATACTCTTGGTCGCCAACAGTCGTTCAAGCCAGGTGTCCATCATTGGAATAGTCTTCTGTCGAAACAGCCATAGACTTGTCACCCGCAGGAGAGCGGGAAAGCCGCCGGCCAAGGCCATAATCTGGTCAACGTGAACCTGTTCGAACGTTCGTCTGGTGGAGGCTTCCACCTGACTGATCACCCAGCGCGCATCATCGCGATCCATGGCTCCGACCCAACAGACATGTGTATCGATAATCTCGTACAGTTCGCCTAATTCTTCCGGACTGCGAAGATAAGCTATTTCCTGGCGCAAGCCAAAGAGATATGATAGCGTGGTCTTGAAGCCGTCGCGCAGCCCGCGCAGATTGTCCAGGACCTGAGTAGAGGCTGCCTTACAAAATTGGTCAAAGGGATCCAACACCAACACTACCCGGATCGCCTGCTCACGAAACAACAATAGGGCATCTCTCAGCGCGCTTTGCGCCAGAAACGGGTCCGTCTTATCCTCAACTTTACGATAAAGTAATTCGACCTCACTCGCCACCGATGCATCAAGGTCGGCTAGTTGGGCCCGAGCTTCATTCATTGCTCGTAAAATAACCCTGAAAAAAGTGGATAGGTCGATGGTGGGCAAATTGTTAAGATCGACATGTATTAGGGCCAACTTTGGGAAATCGGTGGGGAGATACTGCCGCAGCGCCTCAGGCCGGTGGCTCAAGAAGCCCAACAAGTTCGATTTACCGGCGCCCGGCAAGCCGACCAGCGAGCCGCTTTCGCCCGCCTGAATCCAGTTGGCTATCGTTTGCATTTCTCCGGCCCGGTAAGTAGCTGGATAACTTTCCCAGTCTCTTTTCAATCTCATGATGTTTCCTTTCGATGGGTAAATAATAACCTGTTTCAAAACGCAGCATAAGGACGTGAAAAACAGACGGTGTCGCAAGTCAATTTACTAAATAGGTCAGAAGCCGTGGTCAAATGAAGGGTTCAATTAGCAATTTGTCGCACAACCAACCAATATCACTGCCTCATCTGCGTACCTTTTAGCAGTATCGAACAATTTAGTGGAAATTACTTGAGTTTTTGTTGAGCTTTACTTGAACATGTGTGAGCTTTGAGAAATATTTATTTAGAATGGTAGGAGAAATTTGGCAGAGCCACATTATGGGCCTTTCGGGGTAGGTTAGCAAATAATATTAATACGAGGCCGGGGAGTAGCGCTTAATTAGCGTACACGGCCGTTGTGCTTTTTGTGCCAGGCAATTAAATTTAAACTGAATTCCAAGTGTACTATGTTATAAATACCCATAGTAGGAAAAAAAGACATACCGTTTAAACTTGATTTTGAGTATTAACTGACTTATTTACGAGATTAAAATATAAATAGTGTCAGCGTGGCAAAACTGAGAAACCACAGCCTATTCTTACGGTTGTGGCTTCATTTGGGGACACTAGCTCTTTAATAACACACTTTAATGGCAGTAGATTGAATGGATAACCTTCAAAATAAAAACGACTAATCTACTAGTTTAATTTTGTAACTCGTATATTCACCTCTTTCACTAAAAACAAGAAGCCTCCCTCTTGTACGGAAGGTGCAACTTGGCTTCACGGATAGCACCAGCCAGAACGCCGGATTGAGAAAAATCCTTCAAGGTGACATGATACTTTCAACATTAGGTTTTAACAGTAACAAGAGATGAAAACTCGTATATCAGATACATGTTTAGGAAACATTAGAGGCGATCTTTGAAAAAGTTACGACTGCTAATAATTGGCCTATCGATTTGGATAGCTATATTTTTAATATTGAACGGCTTGACCTGGGAAAGAGAATGCCATCGACATTGACACGCTTGTCTACATTCTCGGTCTAATGGCAGTCATCTCAGTCATTGCAGTACGATCATTCCATCGCTACAGCGTTTTTGTACCCATTGGAATTTGGAGCGGCATCTACCTATTGAGCAAGATGCTACTTGGACGGCCCCTCCTGGGAGGGTTTACACCTATTGTCTATTACGGAATTGACATTTCTTTTAGTTTCAGTTTGGGCAGCATATTTGCTTGCCTTAGCCCTCTATGAATTCGAAGAAGCGGTCGAAAGAATTACATTTAGAAAATTCAAATAAACGAGTTCAAGAATTGGCCCAGGCTTATGACGAAATACAAATCGAAATATTCCGAAGCCGCCACCATCATCATCCCATGAGCATCATTGTAGTTGAGCCTGTGTTGGATGCGATTCAAACCTCTCTGCACCGTTTAGTTCAAGAAATACAACAAGCTATGGTGAGTAGCTATGTCATAAACAACATGGCCCACACACTGAGTAAATATATTCGACGTACGGATTTCGTTTTGGAACAACGTGAGCGGGGTCGTTTCATAATTCTCTGCCCAGACACGAATTCTTCCGATTTAGAGCTTATGGTCGAATATGTTAAATCGGTGGCGAAAGAGCAGCTAGGTGCACCCATTACTTGTGGGGCTGCTACCTTTCCCAATGAAGCCATCACATTTGAAGAGTTATTGAAAAAAGCTGAGACTCAACTTGAGGGAATAAAACACCATAGCCGTAATGAGAGTGAAGATCCCTACTCCTTTACCCGTTCCGACAATGGGATTGCCTCTGAAGAAGTGTCACCTAAAGCAGAGGCCTTACCCATCAGCGGTGCAAGTAGTAGATCGTAGGGTTGAGAAAAGTTAACTAAAGGCTCTAATAATTGAAGCTAATGCTCGTTTCGGATCACATCAGACATAATCATTGGAACGCGATGCCAAGAACGGAGGGATTGTTGTGTTAGACCTAGACTCATTAACTTTTAAAAAACAGATTATCACGAAACATCACTGGTTAGATCGTCCTACGCTCAAGCAGTCGCGCTTACAATATCAACTATATTTGATAACGAAACGGGCGATGGATTTGTTACTTGTGCTGTTAGCTATGCCTGTAGTCGCGCCTATTTTCGTCTTAATCGCTATTTTGATCAAACTGGAAAACCCGTCCGGTCCAGTAATGTTTATCCAGCCCCGTACAGGTAAAGGCGGACGGCGATTTGGAATGTTCAAATTCCGGACAATGGTGCCAAATGCAGAAGAATTAAAACACAAATTAGCCCATCTTAACGAGTTGCAATGGCCAGATTTCAAAATCACCAATGATCCTCGCATTACTCGAATTGGTCGCTTCTTACGGAAAACCAGTCTAGACGAACTCCCCCAATTGTTAAACGTTTTGAAGGGTGAAATGAGTCTCGTGGGGCCACGGCCCACTTCATTTAGCTCAGACACCTACGTTTTGTGGCAAACGGAACGTCTGGACGTGGTGCCAGGCATCACCGGTTTGTGGCAGATTATGGGGCGAGCTTCGATGGAATTTAGGGATCGGGTATATCTGGACATCTTTTATATCGAGCATCGCTCCTTATGGTTGGATGTCGAGATCTTGGTACGTACGGTTCTAGCCGTACTTGCTCAAAGAGGAGCTCGTTAAGGGTAGTAATTTAAAGATACAGTTGAAAGAGGGAAATATGCAAATTCAAAGTATGCACCTCCAACAATACCTTCGGATCATTCGGGAGAGTTGGTGGATTATCCTGGCCATAGTGCTGATAAGTACCGGGATCAGTATTGCTTACAGCTATACCCAAACACCTATTTATGAGGCAACAGCTACGTTTGTGGTCAACCCCAATGTGCGCATTACCAACACCGACGAGGTGTTGTACAGCCTTGATACACTTGCCGGTCGAACTAGCCTGGCCACCACCTATTCCAACGTCCTAAAAAGTAAGAACATTATCGAACAGGCCGCAGCCTCACTTAATGTTCCAGTTCAGATGCTTGAAGACTATACCATCAATGCGGTAGTCCTGCCCGACTCGAGCGTGCTGAGTCTACAGATCCAAGGATCGTCTCCCGCTTTGGTCGCCGATCTGGCTAATGCCATTGGCACCATTGGGGTGGGGTACATTAGTGATCTTCAGGAAATCTATGAATTGCGCCGCCTCGATCTGGCCGTGATTAACCTTGAACCCATTTCTCCCAATCACCTGGTTGATATCACCTTAGGCGTCATTATTGGTGTAATTAGTGGGGTTGCTTTCGCCATTCTACGCCGGCTCTTGGTTCAATCATTTGGCGAGGAAACAAAAACCGCTTCAGCAGCGGCCGTTGAATTAAATGTCTCGAACAGCCAGGATATGATCAGTGATAGAAACAAGACAACCTTCAAAACTAACTTCTCTTCAAGCCAACCTGATTAGTCTGCTGCTGGTAGGCTTGCTAATGGGCGGCCTGCTAATCGGCATCCTAAATCGTGACAGCAACCTGGGACTTTACCTGGTGGGTGGCATCGCTGGGGCAAGCTTGGTCGGCCTTGTTTTCCTATTTCCCCAAATGGGCACATATGTCTTGACGGCAACCATTTTCACCAATATTTCAAGCATTCTTAGCGACCAAGGTCTGCCGGGGGTCAACAAGCCCCTCGTTGCTCTCACTTTTGTGGCGGTAATGGCAGCCTATTTTTTGACAGCGCGTCAAACGATTCGCTTGAAAGGGGTTGAATGGTTCATGCTGGCTCTGGGCGGGGTCTGGCTTGCCTCCTACTTTGTAGCCCAAGACAAGAGCGCCAGCGTTGAGCAAATTGTAGAATTTAGCAAGAATTTTATCATCCTTTTGGTTGTGGTTTACTCACTTAACTCACAATCCAGTTGGAAGCAGGTCATCTGGTTGATTATTCTCTCGACAACATTCCTGGCGACACTCGGAGCCTATCAAGTGATTACCGGCAATTATGAGCAAACCTTCTGGCAACTGGCCGTGGTTACGCCGGACATCACTCAGATGCGTCTTTCCGGCTCGGTGGGCGATCCAAATTTCCACGGCCAAATTTTGGCCGCGGTGCTGCCACTGGCCATATACCGTATACTGGATGACAAGAATCCGGTGCTGAAGGTCATCGCCGCCGGGGCGGCCCTCTTACTCGTCTTTGCCATCTTAAATACCTACAGTCGGGGAGCGTTTCTGGCAATGGTGGTCACCTTGGTCTTGATCGCTTTCGAACGACGCATCAAGTTTTCACTGATTATATTGGTGCTCACTGTAACGGTAGTGATGATGCAGTTCTTACCGGCCGGATACACTCAGCGCCTGGAAACGCTATCAATTTTCACCAGCGATGAAACCACCATCCACTCTGAAGGTTCATTCCGAGGCCGGACCAGCGAGATGTTATCAGCCCAAGCTATGTTTACCGATCATCCTCTGCTGGGGGTTGGCATTGGCAATTACGAATTAAATTATCAGGATTACGCCAGTCGCCTGGGCCTGGAGCAACGGACGGAAAATAGGCAAGCGCATTCGCTCTATTTAGAAATTGCCGCTGAAACGGGGATATTTGGACTCCTGACTTTTATCGGTTTGTTCACGGCCTTGCTGGTGGGGTTGATCCGAGCGCGTCGCCAAGCACAGCGACTCAACAAAGACTCTGATTGGCCTACTTGGTTAATATCGCTACAGATGGCGATTACCTCTTATCTGGTATCAAGCATATTTCTCCATGGCGACTATATTCGTTTTCTCTTTTTTCTCGTGGCGCTGGGCGCGGCGGCAATCCATCTAACCGATCGGCTGGAAAAATCAGCCCCGCTCCAACCGTCCGAAATAGGGCTTAGCAATTAATGGCACCTGACACTTCCACACCAAACAACCAACAAATCGCTCAAAAATCCATCCGAGGGGTTTTCTGGAATTACATCTCTTTTGGCCTGGGCAAAGGGTTAGTTTTTGTTACCACCGCCATCTTGGCTCGCCTGCTAACCCCGGATGACTTTGGAATTGTGGCCTTCGCTACCCTGGCCGTCACCTACCTGTCGATCTTGAAGGATTTCGGCCTGGGTCCGGCCCTGATTCACCGCCGTCAAAATGTAGACGAAGCGGCCAATACGGTGTTTACGCTCAATTTGTTGCTGGGGGCCGGGCTAACTCTGGCCGGGATAGCTGTCGCCCCCCTGGTAGCCACATTTTTCCGGGAGCCATTGGTGACCCCCGTCTTGCGCTGGCTGAGTCTCACCTTCATTCTCAATTCACTCGGTTCAATCCACGTCGTTCGCCTCCAGCGTGAATTAGAATTTCGTCGGAAGTTAATTCCCGATTTAGGCCGGTCGCTATTCAAAGGTATCGTGTCGATTAGCCTGGCCCTGACCGGATTTGGCGTTTGGTCGTTGGTTATCGGCCAATTGGCCGGCGTCTTGGCCGGCGTAATCCTATCTTGGGTGGTCTTTCCCTGGTTGCCGCGTCTGACAATAAACCTAAATTTGGCCAGGGGTTTATTGAGGTATGGTCTCTCCGTGGTAGGTGTGGATGCGCTTACAATCACGACAGATAATCTGGACTACCTGCTTATTGGGCGACTGTTTGGTAATGCCGCCCTGGGCATTTACACCCTGGCCTTTCGTCTGCCGGAACTATTGGTCTTGAATCCATTGTGGGTAATGGCTGCCGCTATCTTTCCGGCTTATGCCACGGTACAGGATAAACCTGAAACTTTACGGCGAGGTTTTCTAACCACCGTTCGATTCGTGGAAATCCTCTGTGTACCGCTGGCCCTGGGAATGTTTTTGACGGCCGATCCATTGGTACGAGTCGCTTTTGGCGACCAGTGGTTGGCAGCTATTCCCATTGTGCGGGTCCTGGCCTTGTTTGTTCTGGTCCGTTCGATTGGATTTAATGCCGGTGACGTCTACAAAGCGGTTGGACGTCCTGATATCTTGGTAAAGTTAGAACTGCTTAATGTGGCGGTACTGGTGCCGGCTCTTTGGATTGGTGCCTCCTTTGGCCTGGTGGGAGTAGCGCTGGGACATTTGGCGGCCAGTCTGGTACGAATGATCGCTGACTTGTTGGTTGCCTCGCGGTTCATTAACGCCAATTTGCGAGATATCCTGCTGCAACTCAAGCCATCCTTTTTAAGTGGGTTGGCTTTAATTATGCTGGCGCTGCCCAGCCTGTACCTAACCGCTGAGGCTATTCCGTTGGTACAACTGGTGGTCACTATGTTGGCGGGTGGCATCGGTTATCTAACTGTATTATGGCTATTAGAACGGGAGTCGTTACTATATATGAGCCGTTTAGGGAAGGTCCCCTTATCCAGTTCAAGCTGAGTATTAGTAGAAAGTCAGCAAAAACCGGCAGACTCACTCAGCGATAACCCTGCACAAAACTAAAAACATTACTGAAAGTTACGGAATTATGAAACAAAAATTTAATTACAAAAAAGTATTAACCGTATACGTAATGGTCTTAATGGCTTTATGGCTATCGATTGGGACCCAAACGAGCTATGCCCAAACGCCACAGTCCGGCCCAACCCCTACAACTACCTCGGTCTCTACCGAACAGGATTCGACCGATACTAGTGAAGTGACCGGAACCTCGCCAACCACGCCGACGCTGCAAGCGACATCAACGGCTGCCGGGCAGAGTCGCTCTGAGATAACCGAGGTTACTTTGGCCCAGTTAGACCAACCAACCTTCGAGTTACGGTCTCCCATTCAGCAAGAAACATTTTCTTTCGACACCCCCTTCCGTTGGAATGTAGCCGGAGAGTCTAGTTATCTGGAATTATATTACGATATGGAATTCGAGGGGTTTGATCGCAATTCGGCAGGGCTGGCCAATGCCACAGTGAACGTCTACTATAATGAGATTTTGGTGGGTTCCTTCGCACCCAGCGAGGGTTTTAATCAAATCGAACGTATTCCCATCTCGTCAAGTGCAATAGCCGCGGCGAATGGTAAGCGACAAACCGTCAGCATCGTTTACTTCAGTGGCGATTGTGAAACGGGTCAACAGCCATCGCTGTTTGTGGTTCAGGATCAATCCAAGATTCACTTTGACTATGAGCTGCTGCCGGTGGAAATCAACCTGGCCGACTTTCCCTATCCCGTAGCCCAAAATGTGTTTGAGCCAGACCATCTCTTAATCGTGATTCCGGATGACTATAGCGATGTTGATCTGTCCACAGCGGCATCGGTGGCAGCGACAATGGGTTTGCGCACATTTGGGAATGTAACTTTCGATGTTGTTACCGCCAGTGAAGCAACACCGGAAAAGCTGGTCAACACCAGCGCCATCATTGTGGGGCAACCTGAAGATAATGCGTTCCTCCTAGATCTTTATCAGCGGAAGCGGCTACCCACCACCCTCACTGCCGACTCCCTGATCGTGGGTTCCTCTAACCAGGTAAATTCACCTGACGATGGCGTTATCCAGGAAATATTCTCCGACTACAGCAACGATCACGTCTATCTGATCGTCACCGGCGCAACGGATTTAGCCGTAACCCGAGCCGCCCAAGCCCTTTCCGTACTTGCGCCTCGCTATGGCTTCGAAGGAGACCTGGTGGTTATTGCCGATTTTCAGGAACTCGTATCTGAAAAAGAGCAGACCGATACCTTTAGCTTAGCTGATCTGGGCTTTGAAGATACGACGTTCTACGGCATTGGCAGCCACGATGCCTCGCTTAGTTTCTTTGTACCGCCGAATTGGCGCATCACCGAACAGCCTACTCTTTCCCTTTCTTACTTTCACTCAAATGCCCTAGAATCGGCGGCTTCCGGCGTTACCATTAGTCTCAATGATCAGCCGGTCGGCAGCGCCCCTCTGGGGGGAAAAAACCAGGGAGAGCGTCAGGTCACCATCCGTCTGCCCGAATCCGAAATCAAAACGGGCGTACGCAATAAACTGACTTTTGAGGCGCTCACCAACCTGGAATTACCGGAATGTGTGCTGCCCGAGTTGGATTTGATCTGGTTTCGCATCAACGATAGCAGCCAACTAGAATTACCTCACGAAGAAGTGGATTTGGCCGTGGATCCTTACCTGGATGACCCGCTGCAATATTTCATCTCCCGCGAGGATTTGAGCGACGTCTGGTTTTCATTACCAACCAACCCAACCCACGAAGAACTATTGGGCATGATCAATACGGCGGCCTGGCTCGGCAATCTGACCAGTGGTCCCGGCTTTGCGCCTCGAGTTTCACGTGGGCCAATTGACGATCTCGCGGAACTTGACGACTATCACCTGATTGCTTTCGGCTTACCGACCACCAATCCGGTAATTGCCAAAATAAACGACAAGCTGCCCCAGCCATTTGTGCCGGGCGAGAATTATCTACGCCAGCAGGTAGGCAACGTCGTCTACGGTTTGCCCGACAACTTTGACCTGGGCCTGATCCAAATCTTGCCAGCGCCGTGGAGTCCCGATCAAAAAGCGGTGATGATCGGCACCGGAACGTCCCCGAAGAGTGAACAATGGGCGATCAATACCCTGACCGATGAAACAGATTACTATAATCTCGATGGAAATGTTGCCTTTATCACCACCGATAGCGTTGAAACATTCGACTCACGAGAGTTGATCCGAGCCCCGCTGCTGGCTGCGAAAGCCATATCGGAAGACGTAGCCCAAGTAGAGGTAGCAGCAGAAGACTCGCCGGCTGAACCGGCTGCGGTCACGGAATCTGAGCCGACCCCGGCAGCGCCTGTGGTGGCTTCACCGAAATATCTACCAGAGGCAACATCCCCTATTTGGGTTACCCAATTGACATTTGGGTTGATTGGAGCCGGTTTGGTCATTGCGACGGTGGGAGGCTTTGTAAGTTGGCGCAAAAAGAAATAGGGAATCATCGAAACACGGCCTTAAATCGCTCTTATACATAACCGGTTTGTGATGCAATTGCCAAAATCAGATTGTTCTAACGTTCTAACCCTGGTTACCCTGTTCGCGTCCATCTTGTTTATGGTGGCATGCAACACCACTACTTTGGCTGACTACCTGGAACCCGATATCCCAACGGCTACCCCTCAGGCAGACTTACCAACAGCCACGCCTGAGGCGGTAACCTCTCCGTCGCCTACGGTTGAAGAAGTGGAGTTAGAGGCCACGCCCACCGGCGAATTCTCAACCGCAAGCCACGGATCGACCCGCACAGTCCGGCCGGAGGAGTTGACCGGATATATCCCCAACCCGTATATGGGTTGGCAAGATACTCAAAGTCGAAACAAACGCTTTGATGAGACGGTCGGCTACCGGCGGTTCAATTGGTCTGAACTCAACCCGGCCAAGGGTGTTTACGACTGGGATCGCATTGAGGCCTTACGAGCAGATATGGCCCAGCAGGGCAGCGCGATCAGCTTTCGGGTTCGAACGGCTCAACCCCCACCCTGGGGTAAAGGTCAGACGATGCCGGACTGGTTGGTCAACAGTGGCGCCGTAATCACGGATTCCAGCAGCGATATTCTGGAAGGGGTGTCCAGCTCTGAGCCGCTCTACTCTGACTGTCTCTTCCTCGAAGCCCAAGGCCAATTCATCGATGCCTTACATCAAAAGTATGATGGCGATCCTCAGGTGGCTTACATCGATATTGGTTCTTACGGTAACTACGGGGAATGGGACTCGGCGCAGTACAATGAAACGCCCGACAGCCTGGACTGGCATGCTCGCCGCCGGATCATCGATATGTATCTGGGTGGCGAGGGAACACGTCCTTGCCAAGAAACAGATGGGCAAATTACTCAAGTCGATTATGATTACGTCGGTTTTCAACAAACCCAACTCATTATGCCTTACACCCCCTGGTTAACCGACTCACTGGTGTACGCTCTGGAACGTCGCCCGGATATCGGCGTTCGGCACGATGCTCTTGGGTCTGAAAGTCATCAAAAAAGATATCGTCTGGAAATCGGCGACTTGGTTCATGAGAGATGGCCCCACGCGCCCATCATTTTCGAATATTATCCGCAGTCATACACGGCCGAAGCGCTTCAAAGCGCCAAGGATTTTGCTACAGAAATGCACGCGTCCTTCATCCACGAAAATTTCGACGGTCGAGGCGACAACAATCTAATCGAATCGTTGTTAGAAACGGTGGGCTACCGACTCGTGCTAAAGGAAATGACTTATACCTCCGAACTTAGCCCCAGAGAACCATTCGCTATGAATATGACCTGGGAAAACACGGGTCTGGCGCCGCCTTACTTTAAGACTTACCCTTTGGTTATATCCTTCACCGACGGGCAGGGTCGATCTGTTCTGGAACGGCAGCTTGAACCAGACATCCGCGACTGGTTACCCGGAAAATCGGTTAATATAATCGATCAAGTTCAATTACCGACCAATTTACCGCCCGGCGACTACGATCTGAAACTGGCCTTTGTCGATCCCGCCACCGGGCAACCTGCTCTGGCTCTGGCTATCGTCGGTCAAGATCAGCAAGGTCGGTATCTAATTGGGCCAGTGAAGGTTGTGCCATAAAATGAGTGGATATACCATTAATAAACAAGAAGGTCGGGTGTCACCCCATGCCGCGACAGCGTATTTGGAGAACCAGTTCATGACAACTACATCTAAGGCGCGCATCGTACTGCTCATTGACTCGCTCGGCATGGGCGGGGCGGAGCGCTTGCTAACTATTTACTTGCAGCACTTCGACACAACCCATTTCGAGCCGCGGGTGTGCGCTTTACAGACCCGTCAAAACAATCCGCTTAGCGCCGAAATCCAACGCTTGGGGATTCCGGTGGATATGGTTCCTGTCCGCCACCTGCGCGATCCGCTGGCCGTGCCCCATCTGGT
This sequence comes from Anaerolineales bacterium, assembly GCA_020634855.1. Classification (GTDB taxonomy): domain Bacteria; phylum Chloroflexota; class Anaerolineae; order 4572-78; family J111; genus JAGRBY01. Next base: position 607,717 of record JACKAU010000004.1, on the reverse strand, counting down.
GCGTTATCTCCGTCGTCAAAAGGTTGATCTGCTCCATACCCAGTTAGAATTTTCCGATACGTTGGGCAGCATCGCGGCCAAAATCGTAGGCATCCCCACTGTTTCCACTTTGCACACCTTCGACGATCCGGCCAAACGCAGCCGAACCTACTGGCGGCTTAAATTGAGATGGTGGATACTCAACCGATTTTCTGATCGGGTTATTGCCGTATCCGAAGGTACGCGCCAACATCATCTACGGGTTGGTGGACTGGCTCCCAACAAGGTCGTCACGATGTACAATGGGATCGACCTGGCCCGCTTCACCAATCCGACGCCAACTGATGATGTAGCCGGACGGCAAGCCCTCGGCATCCCCCCAGACGTACCGCTGCTGACCACGGTAGCTGTATTGCGTCCGGCCAAAGGGCTTCAATATATGATCGAAGCATTGCCTGCTATTTTGGCGGCCGTACCCGACACCTATTACCTGGTGGTTGGCAGCGGCGAGCATGAAACTACGCTCAAAGAATTAGCTCGATCGACCGGGGTGGCCGACCGAGTAATTTTTGCCGGAACTCGGCATGATATACCGAATTTGTTGGCTCTGAGCGACATATTTGTGTTACCTACCCTGGGCGAAGCCCTGCCGACCGTCCTGGCCGAAGCTATGGCCGCCCAAAAACCGATTGTGGCCAGCAACGTGGGCGGCGTCCCGGAGATGGTCGAACCGGGTCGCAATGGCCTGCTCGTGCCGCCGGCCGATCCGGCCAGTCTGGCCGAAGTCTGCCTCCAACTTTTACAGAACAAAGACCAGGCTCAGGCTATGGGGCGCACCGGTCGAGAGATTGTCGAGCGCTGCTTTAACGTGCGTCAGCAGGGTCAACACCTGGCCAAGCTCTATCAAGAGCTGTTGACAAATCGGAATGGACACAAGGTATCATGAAATTATTTGTAGTGGAACCACTCGGTACCGGCGGCATGATTCATTATGCCTACCAACTCTGTACGGCTCTGGCCAATCAGGGCGCTGATGTCACGTTAGTCACCGCCAAAGATTATGAATTGGATGCTTTTCCCCACAACTTCGCCGTCGAAAAGCGGATGCAGTTGTGGCCGATGTTCGATCCCAGTTCAAGCCAACTCCAATCCGGCCGCCTGGAGCGGACCTGGCGCAAAATACGGTGGACGGTACGGCGGGGCTGGCGGGCGCTTCGCCTGATCTGGGGGTGGGTCCAACTGACTAACTATTTACTCCAACAGCAGCCTGATTTGATTCAATTTGGCAAGATCAATTTCCCCTTCGAGGCGTTGTTCTTAGCCCGGCTCCGTCGAAAGGGTTTGATTTTGAGCCAAATCTGTCACGAATTTGAGCTACGTGAAAGAAAAGGCGGGCCGTTGACCAACCTGGCCAATCGACTCTACGCCGGTGTTTATGACAACTTCTCTTTCATCTTTTTCCACGGCGAGAGTAACCGGCAGCGCTTTTTGTCTCTATTTCAAATTCCGCCGGAGCGAACCCACATCATCCCTCATGGGAACGAAGCCATATTTCCAGTTTCAACCAACGGCGCCCAAACTAAAGAAATGTTGAAGCAGCGGTACGGGTTGACTCCCAACGAGCCGGTCGTCCTTTTCTTTGGCACGCTCACCCCCAGTAAAGGCTTGCCTGATCTGTTACAAGCCTTTGCTATCGTGCGCCAAAGCAGCCGCGCCAGGCTGTTAGTGGCAGGCTTCCCCACCAAACACATCGACATGACCGAATTAAATGATATGGTGACCAATCTGGGCCTAGCCGAGTCGATCACCTTCGATCCACGCTATATTCCCATCAAGGAAGTTGGACCGGTGATGGAACTGGCCACTGTAGCCGTTTATCCTTATCGAAATAGTACGCAAAGCGGCGCTCTGCAAGTGGCTTACGCCTTCGGCCGGCCGGTGGTTGCTACCAGGGTGGGTGGTCTTCCGGAGGCGGTGGACGAGGGACAAAGTGGTTTACTGGTTCCGCCGGAAGAACCACAAGCGTTGGCCACCGCCATCTCGAAAATAATCAACAATCCACAACTGGCCGCGGAAATGGGGGCCTATGCCCGGCGTCTATCTGAAACCCGTTATTCCTGGCAGCCGATTGCCGATCAAATTCTGGCGGTTTATCAAAACGTATTAGAAAAGGAACCCAGGCCGGTTTAGTGCATCTATGTCAAAAATTTCGAGAAATACCCTGAACCTGATATATCGGGCCGGCCTTCTCGACGCCGTCCATCCGTTATGGGCAGACCGTTTAACGGTGCTGGCCTATCACCGCATCGCTGATCCGAATGGGGCGGGCTTCGATACGTTCGAACCCAATGTCAGCGCGACGCCGACGGCGTTTGCCGCCCAAATGGATTTTATTCGTCAGCGTTTCAACGTAATCTCAGGCCGAGATTTAGTGGCCTGGCTCCAAGGTGAACAGTCGCTGCCGACTCATCCGCTGTTGATTACGTTTGATGACGGCTACCGCGACAATCTTGATCACGCCTGGCCGGTGTTGCAGCAACGCAATATGCCGGCGGTCATCTTCCTGGCGACGAATTATATGGGGCAGGCCACGCCTTTCTATTGGGACCTGATAGCCTACTGTTTCTACCACACCACGAAGCAGGAAGCCGATTTACCGCTGATCGGGTTGCAACAATGGCACGATAAAGCGAGTCGGACGGCTGTTTTAAAGAAATGGTTGAATAGTCTCAAAAAACTGCCGGATCAAGAAAAATGGACCGCCGTTAATCAGTTACCCCGGCTGCTGGATGTATCCATTTCGCCGGATACCTTTGCCGGGTTACACCTAACCTGGGATCAGGTACGAACGATGACGGCCACCGGGATTGAGATGGGCGCTCACACCCAGAGCCACCCCATTTTAACCCGCGTATCTCTGGCCCAAGCTCGCCAGGAACTTGAAGGCTCAAAAAACCGGATTGAAGCAGAAATAAATCAGCCGGTCAAACTATTTGCCTACCCTAATGGTTTGTCGACAGACTTTAATGCGGATTTGCAAACCATCTTGGCCCAGCTTAACTTCGCCGCCGCCTTCACCCTGCTCCCCGGCCCAACGCAGCCAGCCGAAGCACAACAAAAGCCACTGGCTATCCGGCGCATTTTTTTGCACCACCAAGACACCCTGCCCCGTTTCGCGGCGAAAGTGATGGGCTTGCCCAGATTGCTCAAGCCATCAGGGTAGAGCCAAAGGAGAACGAATCTAATGACCGGTCGAAACAATGATAGAGCCAATCGATCCAAGGTTTTGATAGTAATAGTCGCCAGTTTTTTCGCTACACTCGCCACGTTGATGTTTTTTTCTACCAGTTTGGCTTCGACAATACACCCTACCGCCGCGACCACGCCTGATGTGAGCCTGACCAGTGACGACATTCCCTGGCCGCCTTTCTGGTTTGAGTTGATCCCAACTTACGAAGACGGTAAGATTATTTACAAACTGGGCGTTTACAGTCGAGTTGACCAACAAATGTTCGACATGGTCATTCAAGTCCCGATACCAGAGGGGACCCGTTTTCTGGAAGCCAACGCTCAGGCGGAGACCCAGACTGAATTTGATGGGCAAACCGTCACTTTCGTGACCGTCACCTTGGACAAATATATTGAGGAAACGTCCTTTACCGTCGAGATAACCGACCCCACCCGCACCGTTTTTTCAACCCAGCCTTGGGTATCCTGGAAAGGCCCCCTTCAGGGAGATTATCTATTCGAACCGGTGTCGATTGACATCACCCAGCAGCCGCTGAACTGGCAGTCGCCCGGTCTGTCTCGCCTGCAACTGGGGGTCGAGGCGACCGTATCCGATGGCATCCTTACTTACGCTATCTATCCCAAAGCCATTGGTCAGGAGCGGATGTGGGATGTTAACCTCGAAGTCTCCCTGCCGGAAGGCGTAACCTTCATCAAGGCTGACGCGCCACCTCCTTTTGAGGTCGGTTTCAAAGATCAGATCATATCGTTCTCCACGCTGGAATTGGAGCGGCAGAAAGAAATCGATCCGCTTACCTTTCAAATCGAGACCGACACTACTCCGGAATCGGCGGTAGTCCTACCGATACACGCCAAATGGAAAAATGGTGCAGCCGATCCGATGCCCGGCGCGACCAAGAAAATTGGCAAGCGGTATGAAGGGCCTGAGTTTGAGCTATCGACAGCGCCGGCGGCAGAACAATTCACAATTGATATGGCGGTTTTGCAGCCAAATTTGCCCCACCAAATCGTGTTCGATGGTCAGGGGGATGTCCCTTTTGCCAATTACGACCTGACCGGTATTGCCTTTTTTGACAATGGGCCAAACTTGATCGTCCGTTTTAATACCGCTCAAGACGTAGGACCGATGGAGCAGCCGCTGGACTTCACCTTATTTATCGATAGCGATTGCAATGGCGCCACCGGTCAGCCCCAACAAAATCGGGGCGCGGAGTATCGGGTCAGCTATAACCATAAGGCAGGTTATACTTATCTCGCCAACTGGGATGCGGCTCAGTCAGATTGGGATTGGTCGCAGTTGACTGATTTGGTCGGCTTTGCTACGGGCAAGTCCGTTACGATATCGATACCTCGCCAGCTGATCGGGACAGACCCGCAATTTTGTTGGGTCGGCCAAAGTTCCAACCAAACAGACGCGTTTTATCCGGCCCCGCCAAGAGACTGGATTCCCAACGATCAATTCGTACATTTAACTCAATACCAAAGCGGCCTAACTACAACCCACCTTGATCTCGAACAAAAACTGGCGTTTCCAACGGTCGTCGATACTGAAGACATCGATGAATTTGTGGTCAACGAAATCCTCCCTGAACCGGTTGTCACCTTAACCACCACTATCGCGCTGCAAGGCAAGCTGGCTATCCCACTGGCTGACGGGTACGGCTTTTCCGACGTGCATGTTATTTCTCTGGCCGATGGTCGTCAGGTTGATCAAATAGCAAATGCCAGTCAGCCCAATTTTCGTTTCGACGGCCAAAGACTGTTGATAAAACACATTGGCGATAATGACGGCAACGCGTATCGCTATGATCTGGGGAATGGCCGCACCAATATTGTTGTTCTCAATAACTATGACCCCCATCAAAATATTTTCGAGTACGATTTGATTGTGGGAACTGACACCCAGGTCAGCGACGAGGTCCAAGACGTTTATCCGTTTTACAATCCTGCCGGCAACCGTCTTGTCTACGCCGGTTCAGAACCCGCGATTGACCCAACGGACCCCCAACCATCTCACCTCTTCGTTCAGTGCAGTTTGTTGCCGCCCCATCAGGAATCGAGCCAGCGCTGTCAGAACTTATCGGAGTCGGGCATGTTGGTAACTTCAGCCCAGCAAGGAAGCGAGATTGGGGGCAGCCAGCCGGTATGGACCAGCAATGATATGATCGCCTACAACGGCTGTGGCAATGGGGCCAAACCAACAGCGTGTGGTATTTACGCGATAGATTCTTCGGCTGCCAAAGGCGGCGGCAAGGGTGCTGTCCCTACCCAGCTTACTCAGGCTAGAAGCGATCTCCCGGCCGATAGCAAGGGCAACTTAATTGCCTTCACGTCGCAGCGAGACGGTGATTGGGAAGCCTATATTATGGACCTGGACGGCGACAATGTTAGAAATCTATCCAACAGCCCGGATTCTAACGATGGCCTCCCGACGATTTCGCCCGATGGTCAATGGGTTGCTTTTGTGTCCGATCTGGGCGGCCAATGGGCTATCTGGTTTGCTCCGACCGAAGGCGGCCTACCCCAAAAAATGTTCGACCTGCCGAGTGAGACTCCGTGGATCAACGCCGATCGGGTTTGGCTGGATGAACGGATTTCGTGGGGACCTTGATATGCTACCCCCTATTTTCAGTATTACATCAAGCACCGAGGTTGCCGGTAAATGACTGACCAAACAAGACAAGTGCCTGCCGTATTGATTATCGACCTGGCCAAACGGTATGGCGGCGCAGAAGTACGTGTCCTCGATACGGCCAAAGCGCTCCATGGACGCTATCCCTACACGGTAGCCACCCTGGCCGGGTCTCCGCTCCATCAGCGGCTCGAAGCGGCTGACTTGACTTCGCTGCCGGTTCCATTCGCCCGCAGCGATCCGCGCTTGCTTATCTTCCTCTGGCGAGCTATCCGTCAGAAGGGGTACGCCGTTGTCGATGCCCACAACGTTCAATCTCAGTTCTGGGGACAGTTGGTCGCCACACTGACCGGCGGCACGACCAAAGTTTCTACGGTGCATAGCGCCTATCGGATCGAGCACAACGGCTCGCTTAAGGGCCGGTTATACGAGCAGGTCTTGCGACTCAATCGCTGGTGGGGAGGGTGCTTCATTGCGGTTTCGGAAGCGGTCTACGCCTATTTGCGAGACGCCGGTATTCCGTCGGAGCGGATTACCCTTATTCACAACAGCATCGAGCTGCCTTCTTCCACCAACGAAACGAATAAACAACCCCTCTTGAAATCATTGGGTTGGCCTGAAGACGCCTACATTGTCATTGTTGTGGCTCGCTTGGAACCGGTCAAAGGGCATACGTTCTTGATAGAGGCCATGAGTCAACTCGTCGAAACCCAGCCCCGGCTTCGCTGCCTGATTGTGGGGGAGGGCCGCACTCGTACTGCGCTTGAATCCCAGGTAGCCAAAGAAAGTCTCCAAGACCGAATCCACTTTACCGGTTTTCGGGACGACATCCCTGATCTCTTAAGGGCAAGCGATCTGTTCTGCCTGCCTTCTCTATCGGAAGGGCTGCCCTACGCCTTATTAGAAGCGGCCGCTCATCGCGTCCCCCTACTGGTAACCCGTGTCGGCGGCATGGCTGATCTGTTAACGCACAAACAGACCGCGTTTCTGGCGCCGCCCTCAGACCCGGCTGCCTTAGCCGAAGGTTTAAACTGGTTCATTGAGCACCCTCAAGAGGCCTCGATCATGGGACAAAAGGCTTATGAGCAGGTGGAAAAGCTGTTTAGCGTAGAGGAAATGATTACCAAAACTTTAGATATATACCGCCATCCGATCAATGGAAAGAGCGCCACTGGAGGAATACAGAATGGGGTTTAAGACGAAGCTGAACAAATTACAAAAATCGGGTTATTTGAAGCTCGGCAATCTGGCGCTTCAAACGGGTCATATCAAGGGCCATGTGGCCTACAAGAAATTCATTATCCTGGGTTGGGCCAGGACAGGGTCAAACTTCTTGCGCGGTCTCCTGAATTCGAACCATCAAATTATTGCCTTTAACGAAATATTCAGAGAATATGACAGTATCGATTGGGGTATACCGGGTTACAACTCTAAATCCACTCAATTACTATCGTTAATCCAAGATGATCCGATCAAATTTATTGAGACCAAAGTATTTAAAGAATATCCCAAACAGATATCAGCCGTCGGATTTAAGCTTTTTTATTACCATGCCCGGAATGAAGCCTGGGAACCTATTTGGCCCTATCTACAAAAGAACCAGGATGTGAGCATAATCCATCTAAAAAGAAGAAATATCCTAAAAACCTATCTATCTGAAATGCGAGCCAGGCAAACGGGCCAATGGGTTAATACCACCGGCAGCGATACAGACCAGACCGCGATCGCCCTTGACTATCACGACTGCTTGGAAAAGTTCACTACCGTCCGAGAAGAGGAAAAAAAGCACGATATTTTCTTTGAGAACAGTTGTAAGCTCGAGGTCCTGTATGAGGACCTCATTAGCGATTATGCCGGTGAGTCAGAGCGAATTCAAAAGTTCCTGGGCGTAGATGGTCGAGTCTTAACCCCGTCAACCTATAAGCAAACCACACGACCGCTTTCCAAATCAATTTCAAACTATTTCGAATTGAAAGAGAAATTTAAGGGGACAGAGTGGGCAGAATTCTTTCAAGATTAATGGTTCTACAATTCAGAACGATAACTATCGGATCCTAGCATGATTAGAATTTTCTTCTGGCTGTGTGTTAGCAGCATTTTATATACCTATCTTGGTTATCCCCTTTTACTGTCCTTGCTGGCCCGTATCAGGCCCAAACAGCAACCGTACCAAACGGCCACCCCTAAAGTGACTTTGCTCATCGCCGCGCATAATGAAGAAGCCATCATCGCCAAGAAACTCGAAAACTGCCTGGCGCTCGACTACCCGACCGATCAGTTACAGATTCTGGTTGCCGCCGACGGTTCAGACGACCACACGGCCGATATTGTCCGAACCTATGCCCCACAAGGGGTAGAACTGAGTTATAGCCCGCCGCGCCGGGGTAAAATGGCCGCCATCAACCGGGCCATGGCTCAGGCGCGGGGCGAGATTGTGCTGTTTTCGGATGCCAATAATATGTATGAGGGCAGCGTTTTGCGGGAAATCGTCACGCCATTTGCCGACCCCACCGTCGGCGCCGTGACCGGAGCCAAATCGATTGTACGAGGTGACGGCGTGCTGGGCGAGTCTGAGGGGCTTTATTGGAAATACGAATCGTTTATCAAGAAACAGGAGACGCGGCTCGGCTGTTGTACCGGAGTAGCCGGTGAAATCCTGGCTATTCGGCGAGATTTATTTGAGCCGCCTCCGGATCGCGTCATCAATGACGACTTTTATATGGCTATGCGCGTGATCCGGCGCGGTTATCGGGTCATCTACACGCCTCAGGCCCGTTCCTGGGAACGTGTCTCCGTGTCGGCCCAAGATGAAAAGACCCGCCGGGCTCGCATCATCGCCGGTCGTTACCAAGCGATCACCCTGGCCTCAGAACTATTGCCGTGGCCGCGCCCGCTCATCGTCTGGCAAATTATCTCGCACAAGTTTTTACGACCACTGGTACCGTTTGCGATGATCGGGGCCTTACTCACAGCTTTCCTGGCCGTGATAAAACCCAGCCAGGTCGAAAAATACCGGCTGCTTCACCTCGCGCCGCCATTCAATTGGCTGCTGTTACTGGCCCAACTCCTCTTCTACGGTCTGGCTTGGCTCGGCAATCGGCCGTCCGGACGGGAAGGACGCTTAGGCAAGCTGCTTTACTTGCCCACATTTTTGGTCAACAGCAACTTAGCTGCCCTCCTAGGCTTCTATCGTTTTCTGAACAAGAGCCAAACCCCTCTTTGGCAGCGGGTTCAACGTCGACCGCTATCTCGGGATGATCGGATGCCTTAGCTAGATACTCAACCACTTCGTCAGCGCAACCTCTGTTACTCGTACTAAAGATAAGTGTCACACGCCGATACGAGTCCCGCCAAAATCCGCCAATTCTGCCCGCTAGATGAGACTAGCATCAATCTGCACAAAGCGGCTTTGTAGCAGATGCAGTTGAGCGTGTGGGCTATCATCGCATCCTCAAGCTGGCCCGCACCATTGCCGATTTGGCCGGGGCTGAACAAATCCAGACGGCGCACATTGCCGAGGCGATACAGTATCGGCCCCGGCGGACGGTTTAGAGGATACGATGTAACCAGGCCCTCTCAAGATTTCCGAGTACTATCGACAACGATATATAACGAAAAATAGCTCCCTATAACCATCAGCCCAACCCAATCGAACCGGCGTCTCATCATTCAGCCTTGCTATCATAGTTGTCATCCGGCAACCGCCGATCCCCATCGCCCAGGCTGATCTGCATGAGCACACAGTCCAACCAGCGGCCGTGCTTAAACCCCACATTGGGCAGCGTGCCAACGTGAACGAAGCCTAAGGCCTGATGCAGTCTAATCGAGGCGATATTGCCGCTGTCGCCAATGACGGCCACCATCTGGCGATAGCCGCCGGCTTCGCACGTTGCAATGAGTTGCGCCAGCAGCCGCCGGCCCAAACCCCGCTGCTGATAGTGAGGATGGATATAGACCGAATTCTCGACGGTATAGCGATAGCCGAGCCGGGGACGGTAAGCTCCGGCGTAGGCATAGCCCACCACCGCGCGGTCACTCTCGGCCACCAAGTAGGGGTAGCCTTGCGTCAGCACTTGGTTCATCCGCGCCTGGAGTTCGGCCGGGGTTGGGGGGGTCAATTCCCAAGAGGCTAAACCGTGCTGCACGTGAAAACTATAGATGTCGTGAATAGCCGGCACATCGGATAGAATGGCCGGACGAATAGCAATTTCATTTTTCATAAGCGCTTCTGCATAAGGGTTTTGCTAACGGACACATACTCGATCTGTCAAAGATTCGGCCTTCCGTGACCGCCGACCGCTGTCCACCGATCGCCAATGCTGCCCAGTCCGGCCTATTTATGGGGCGGTCTACCGTCTGCGGTCTGCGGTTCGGTTGCCAAAAGGTGGCTCGCTGACTCATTCTAGGTCAAATTCAAAGGGTGTCCGTTAGCGAGTATAAGGGTTAAACCTGCGCCACCACAATGGTGATATCATCATGCGGCTCGGCTGAGCCGACAAAAGCGGCCAGGGTTGCCCTGAGATGATCCAGCATCGCTTGGGCGCTGATGGTTGGCCCGGTGCGGATGGCTTGCTCCAAACGCTCGAAGCCGAACATCTCAGCGGCGGCGTTACCGGCCTCAACCAACCCATCACTGGTCAGAATGACCATATCCCCTTTGGCCAGTACATGGCTGATTTCCTGATAGCCAACCTGGGCGCCCAACCCTTGCCCCAACGCGAACCCACCGATATCGGCCCATTCGACCGAGCCATCGGCGTGTTTGAGGTAAGGCGGGATACAACCGGCGTTGACCACTTTCAACACGGGGCGGACGGTATTGACGCCCACCAACTCGACGTAGCACAACGCACAGTTCTGCCGGCGAGGTTTGGTATAAGGCAGCAAAGCCTGATCCAAGTAGACCAGACGCTCGGTGGGGGTTAACTTCAGCGCCATCGACGCATCAAACTGAGATAGACTGGTGGCCATAAGCAGCGCCGCCGACACGCCCTTGCCCGACACATCGCCGATAGCCAGGCTGTATTTATTCAACAAGACTCTAGCCTGGCGCGAGGCGTGATAGGCATAAAAATCGCCGCCGACTTCAAAGGCGGGCTGGGTAAAACAGACCACCTCCAGGTCGGGCCATTTGGGGATCGCCGGGGGCAGCAGGCTCTGCTGAATCTGGCGGGCTAACTCTAAATCATTTTGCCACCGCTCAACCATCAGGCGATGGCCCGCTTCGCTGGCCTGGAGCGCTTGTTCGACCCGCCGGCGTTCAGCCATTTCGTGCGCTAACTGCTTTCGGAGGGCGAACACCTGCTGGCGGCTCGCGTCTAAGGCCGCATTGTCGGGGCTGAATTCAGGGTCAACTGGCTGAAATTCGTGAGACAACTCTCGGCTGAGCGGATTGGTGGCTGAACTACTCGCATCAACAGACATCTTTTTCCCGTCTACTAAGGCAGGCTCCTGCCTACTTACCCTAGCAGTTTACCTCCAAACCCTCAAAAAACAAATAAAATATTGCCCCTTACCACTGCTGCTCCGGCTTTGGGCGAACAAGTTTTTTGGGCGTTTGAGCGCTTGGACTGCTCCATACGTTTCATGGGCGTGCCTTAGTCGAGAAACTTTAGGATCTGGCCTACGTCCTATGAAACGTTGTGGCGAAAAACAAATGACACTAACGGATATGGACGGTTTACTTCATTCTTGCTCAGGTGGGTCATCCGGCTCGGTCTCTTTACCGGCTCTGCGCCGGCGTTGGTTGCGCATCGTTTGCGCTTTGGTTTGCAGGTCGCGGAAGAAATCATTGTCCGTTACCTCAGCGACCTGTTCCTGGCGCTTGATCTCGTTAATCTCGATATGGAGCTGCGCGACCTGCTGCTTCAGAGCCTCAGTTCGGCTGTAAACCTCGCCGGCCATACGCTTAAATAGCTGGGCTAGTTGGCCCAATTCATCAGCTTGCCCGGCTATGACAGTCAACTCCTCAGACTCCAAGTCCGCAGCGACCATCTCATCTGTGCTGATTTTCTGAGCCAATCCGCCCATCACACTGACCGGTCGGATGACGTATCGCCGTAGTAAAAAATTAAGCACCAGGATCACCACCGCCAGCACGCCAACAAAGATACCGGTTACCAACAGGAATGAGTGCAAGGCGGTGTTAAATATCTCCTGAGCCGGTACATAAATCATTTGGGCGGTGACAACCTCATTGAGTTTCCAGCCAAAGCCGCCATCCGGGCCATAGGTCGCCACCAGATTCTCGGGCGCGGTTTCCGGCGTGTCGTGGCAGGCCAGACAGCTTGGCGAGGTCACAGCCAGAGGTCGGGCGATAAAATAAACCGGCCGGCCAGACAGGGTTCGAAAGCCGGACTCCTCTTTCATGTTCGGGTCGCGGCGCATACGTTCCAGCAAATCCAATTCAAAACTGTCGGCTTCATTGCGCGGATTGGTGGGATTCAACGTGGCTTCTTTGTAAAGAAATTCCTGATAATCCTTATCCTGGCGAAATTGTTCAAAAACTTCGCGGGCCGAGAAGGCCGGAACGGTTTCGGCGATGAAGGTGGGCTGCTCGTTTAGATCGTCAGCCAGGAGGGGATTAATGTGGTTGCTGGTGTAATCGCGCACCGAGTTCATGGTTTGGATTAGCAGCAATCCTTTAGCGGTTATTTCGCGCTGAGCCTGATTCTGCAAAATCTGCCATAAGACAAAGCCGCTAATAACCACTCCCCCCAGAAAAACCAGCGATAGAAGCAACGTGAATTTTTTACTGATACTAAGGTTTGCCAACATGTGTTCCTCTCCTGGGGGTATTTGGGTGATGCCAGGTGCAGCCCATGGCGCTCTTTGGTAATATCGGTTTTAACAAGTTCAATAGTTGCGAGCATAGCTCTTCAAAGGGTTGCTTCTCTCATCTCGCCAGGCAAAAGGGGTACAAAAAACCGACTGGCAAACTGGACTGCTTCCGGCAGGGTAAAGATCTCCCGATCTTCAGAGTCATCAGCAAGCCACTTCTGGGCCGTTACAGCATCGCGAAGAAATATCATCTCCAGACACAAACTATCCGCACAACTTGACCCCGCCTCGGCCGCCCCCCAGGCAATGCCCACATGGATATCCCCTACTTCAGCCCGATTCAGAATCGTCTCGCCTGCCATCTGTATCTCTACCGGCTCACCGGTAACCCGGCATTGGGAGATAATTTGCGTGGTTTCCTCAAACATGGGACCAATCGCCAAGGCATCCAAGGCGCACATCGCATGGACTTGATGCCCGTTAACACGAACTTTATGCTCACGCTCCATCATGGTGAAGGGATAAGCCCCGACAGGTTCATCGTTCTCGGCGAAGGTCACCATGTCATGCTTGCTTAGCACATGTATGGCTTCCGCAACGTCACTGACCCATTGGGCCATTTCGGCCTTGGTTAAGATACGCCCCTGGGCCACAAATGAGCGGAGCATCTGCTGATGAAGTTCCTTCACCTCTGGCTCACATTTATCTTGGCTCTGCTTCAAAGGCAAAATCGTATTCAAATGCGTTAACGCCTTCTCTAGTTTTTCATTCATTTTCGGTTTGCTTCTCTCATTTTTATAAAAACGTTCTCAAAATCAGCCTGACTTGTTTGTCCACCTAAACGCTGAGTATCTGGAAAGGAATTTGGACATCTTTACACCAGCGTTTTCATTAGAAATTATTACCCATCAAACCTAATTCTTCCAACAGTTCGATAAGCCTATTATGTCACAAACCGACGCTTTTATCAATAGTACGGCAGATAGAGCGCGGGGGTAGGGGGCGGAAGTAGGGATTGACACTGCCCACGAATCACCGTGATTCCTCAGCCTGTACTAAAAAAGGGTGACGAATCACCGTGATTCCTTAGGGTGTACTAAAAAAGGGTGACGAATCACGGTGATTCCTTAGGGTATACTAAAAAAGGGTGACGAATCACCGTGATTCCTTAGGGTATACTAAAAAAGGGTGACGAATCACGGTAATTCCTTAGGGTATACTAAAAAAGGGTCACGAATCACCGTGATTCATATAATCATGACCAACGTCGGACTGCTCGATATGAGCCAGACGGTAAGAGTCGAAGAGTTGACCGACATTACGCCCAAAGTACTCACCTTGCGGGCGTCCGACAACCTCAGCCTCGGCTTCTATACGCTGGAAGTACGGGCCAAATACGGTAAGGGCGGTCTGCGCGTCGGCCGGCTTGAAATCGTGCTCACGGTCATCTAAGGTTACAACACGTAAGTTCCACACTGCACAAAAACAGCCCCAAGTATTCTAACTTGAGGCTGTTTTTGTTTAGGTTTCGGTTATGTCGTTCGTTATAAGATGCTTTGCCCGGAAACGGGTTGACCTATGGCCAGAGTCCTGGGTGATGGCGGCGTCGCGGGCCACTTTTTCGGCATAGGTTATGCCCTAACCATCGCAACTCACTCTGGCCGGGTTGATACAAGTAAGCTTCAGACATCTTGCTCATGAAAAGCCTCCGTCCTCTGGCTCGAATTAATTATGAGTTACGCAGTTCAAAAGGTGACAGTCACTTAGCGGCGATAAATCGACCTGTTTGGGCCAAACGGACGTTCACATTCCGCAAAAAGTGACTGTCACCTGGGTTCGATACACTCAACGGCGTAAGTCTTAATACGCCTTCGTTTCCATCGCTTCGACAATCCGTGCCTGAGGGTTCATCATAATCTTCCCCTCAACCCGGCCCCACACCACGCGCATTGCGGCCAGCAAAGCCTCGGCCTGATCGATGGTATCGAACTCAAGGTCGATCATGACGTAGCTGGGATTGTCGATGGGGCGTAGAATTTGGTAGCGCCGCACGCCTGATTTCTCCCGGCCGACCGGGTCGCTATCAAAGGCTTGCTTCCAGCCTTCATAGTTGGGTACGGGGTGTTCAATGCGAAGCATGTACATGGTTTGTTCCTTTCAGTCGTTCCGATCTGGATCCAACGGGCCGCCGCGTAGCGGTCGTCCCGTGATGGCGCGCTGCTCGTTGTCGCGCAGGCGCGGTTCATAGTGGGAGAAGAATACCCGGCCAATCAGCTCACACCGGCTGCGCACACCTGTTTTTTCGAACACGCTCTTGAGGTGCTGCTGGACGGTGTGAGCAGAGACCACCAGGCGCTCGGCAATCTCTACGGTCGAATGGCCTTGCAACACCAGGCGGGTGACTGCCTGTTCGCGTTCGGTTACGCCGTAGGCCGCCATCGCTAAAGCACACGAAAACGAATTGCTGGGGTAACGCGCCGGCTACCTGTGCTTCGCCCGCCGCAGATCGTAGGACTTACGCCGTTGGCCGGGCTTGGCCTGTAATTCGACGATCACCTTGAAAGTCATTTTATTCTCTCCATGACTTACGCGGTTCAAAAGGTGACAGTCACTTGGTCGCGCTAAAGTGACTGTCACCTGAATTGTCGGGTCTCGTGCCTCGACCCAATCTACAACTGTCTGGTTCTACTACTCGGCCGCCTCAATGTGGAAGACGACGGGTGGTATGACACCGTGCGACCCCATCGCGGCCGCTGCCTCCGGCGTTTGCATCCAGGCCATCATTCCTTCCATATTGTGAAGGTTGGCCGACACGGCGACCTGATTGCTGCCGTCCGCAGCCACATACGAGACGATGTCCGTGGCGAATTGCCCCAGAATCTCGACTCGTTCATCGCCCTTGGATGCCCAATGGTTCACATCATTGACGGTATGGGTAGCAACTATTCTTGGCATGAGTTATTCTCCTTATTTTTATAATGAAATCCAATTTGTTTGTAAATGAACGTCTCAAATGGTCGGGTCGAGGCACGAGACCCGACCTACAACTACAACTACGACTAGGCCGGAGGCCCGACCGGGATGACGCCGAGCTGCTGCATCAGCGCCAGTTGATCGACTATGCCCCAGTGCTCGCGGGCCAGCCCATCATCGCCAAAGCCCGTGATGTCGATCAGGTTCACGGCAACCGATTTGCCGGTCGCCGGTAATCCCATGAACTCACCCTGATGCGTTCCGGTCACGCGCACCCGCGCCACGGCCTTATCGCCGCTGGCAATTACGTCTTCGACGTCCAGCCGCAGGTCTGGAAAAGCGCCGACCAACATCTGGAAGTATTGGAGCACGCCGGCCTTCGTCGGCGGCAGTCCCGGCAGTTCCTCGTGCTCGACGAAATCATCGGCGAGTAGTCGTCCGAAACCGTCGAGGTCACCGGCGTTGATGGGGTCGTAAAGTTGTCGGATTGAGGCCGAGTGATCCATGAGTTCCTCCTTATAGATGACGAGGGGCGGTATGACGCCGTGTGACTCCATCGCGGCTGCCGCCTCCGGTGATTGCATCAGGGCCAGCCAACCGTCCATATCGTGAATGTTGGCCGACAAAGCAATCTGATTGCTGCCGTCCGCAGCCACATACGAGACGATGTCCGTGGCGATTGGCCCCAGAATCTCGACCCGCTCATCGCCCTTGGACGCCCAGTGTTTCACGTCTTTGACGGTATGGATAGCGACTAATTTTGCCATTGGTTATTCTCCTTATTTTTATGACGAAATTTAATTTGTTTATGATACGACACAGATACTCCAATGTTGGAAGTGAGCGGACGAGCGCCGGAGGCACGAGGCCCGCTCGACTGACGGATTGGGCATCAGTGGTTCCCGAAAAGACCTGATCAGGCGCTATTGTGCCAGAAACAGGTAAGCGGCCCAGGCGAGTATTGCTGCCCCGACAACGAAGATGATCTTCTCCACCGTCGTATCGTGCTGCAACTTCCTGAAATTCAGCGCCAGGCCGACAAGACCAACCGTGGTCACAACCAACGTGGCCAGAGCCCCATAAGTCCAGCCACGGAAGACGGCGAGCGCCAACACCGCATACAACAACCCGAACACCGCTGGCGGCACGTTCCCCTTGATTCCGAAACGCCCGACGATGACGCCGTGCAGCACGGCGTTGACAAGAAGTAGGAGACTCAGAAGCGTCATATGCAAAACTCCTTGATTGTGCGGATCACCCACCGCACTTTGGTCCGTTGGACCGCCCAACTACATCATAACCTATCGTCTGCTTCGCTCGGCAGCGATTCTACCCGGCCCGGTCCGGCGTGGGGATTAAGCCCAACTGTTGCATCATCGCCATCTGGTCAAATAAGCGCCACGATTCGACGATTTGCCCCTCGACCACCCGGTCGATAATGATTTCTGACATCGCCACCGACTTACCCGTCGGGGGAATACCCATCAAATCGCCGGTATGGGTGCCTCGAAAGGTGATCCGGCTAACGACCAGGTCCCCTTCCGCAATCATGGCTTCGACGGTTGACGAGCTGCCGCTGAACGCGCTCAGGAGCAGTTGCCCCATTTGTTTGAAGCCCTCCATTCCGAGCGGCTCCGGGGCGCTGCCCATATGAATAACGGCATCCGGGGCAAAAACCGCAAACGCCTCATCGACATCGCCCGCGGCCAGGGCCTCGCGGAAACGCCGGACGACAGCCTTGTTACTTTCGATTGACATTGAAATAATCTCCTTTCTTGGGTGGGATGCGATTCAGATCGAGTCTCACCCATGATTACGGGTTATTGGAACAAATGGTGTTTTTCGTTGGTTGTGCTATACCTTCTGTAAGGTAGCGAAACGCCATTAATTCATCATTATTGGGGACGATTTCGCCCGGATTAATTCTTCTTTAGGCCATTATCCTCCTTTTTGATGCGGCAATTTAGTCTTCGATAATCAGAACTTTCAACCATGCCTAAAGCTTTGTATCTGTAGCCAAACGACGGTATAATTTCCGGATAACATTCATAATAAGCGAGAGGGTAGTTGAGGATGCTACGCCGGTTTCCCGAAAGCGTCGATGATCAGCGCCAACTCGGGTGTCTCTTGCAGCAGGTCGGAAAGATGTCGTCGTCGCTTACGACCGGGGTCTGGCCGGCGCATCGTATCCCGCCCCGCCGTCTCCAGGAGCGGCAGGATACGGCGGATATAACGACCGGCGGTGGTATCGCTGACTCCAAACAGATCGCCTAAGGTCTCAAGGGTAGGATATTGGCGCAACCAAACAACAGTTAGCAGGATTTGGTCGCGAACGTCTAATTCAAAATCAGGTCCACCCCCAACGGCGCGTTGCCGATGAGGCCGGTTGAGCCGCTTTTTCTCTGCGGCCGTATAACAGGGCCAGAAAGTTTTGACCAACTCATCAAACTCGGTTATGACCAGGCCGGTCAGGGCTTGGAACAGGCATCGATTTTGGCTGAGGTCATGGTATCGTAGAACCATAATATCTTTGAGCGACAGCAGCTTTTATTGTGAATGTTATCTTGTAAAAGCAGGATATCAGATATTGCTTTGATTGTCCCTGTACATCCCCTTGCACAACTGTACAAGTTAACCGATCCGGTAAGTACCATTCGTGTTTTTGCTAACGGACACAACCTCGATTTGACAAAGAGTCTGCCTCCCGTGACCGCCGACCGCTGTCCACTGACCGCCCAAGCTACTAAGGTCGGCCTATTTTTTGGGCGGTCTACCGTCGGCAGTCGGCGGTCCGGTTGCCAAAAGGTGGCTTCGCCGGCTAATTCTAGGTCAAATTCAAAGGGTGTCCGTTAGCAAGATTCGTGTTTAAGGAATAGCCTTACGATGGATCTTAAAAAATTTGGAGAGCAGCTCAAAACAGTCCGTCACCAGGCCCAATTGAGCCAGAACGAGTTCGTCGACGCGCTGAATCAACTGGCCCAGGCCGGCCCCACTGAAGATTACCGGGTTATCGATGGCCCCCTGGTCTCGCGGTGGGAACATGGCGCCATGTACAAAGGGCGCTACTGGAAACCCACCCGATCCTACATGCGCTACCTGATCCGCCTCTTTGCCGGCCAACTCGATCTGCTCACGGCTCAGCAGTGGACGGCTCAGGCCGGGTATCAATTTAGCCGGGCCGAGCTGCAAGATATCTTCTCCGTCCAGGCCACGGTCGTAGATTGGGGCGAGACCCCCCACCTGGGCAGTTTCTATGGCCGGGAGACGGAACTGGAGACCCTGGACCGCTGGCTGGTGGTCGACCGCTGTCGCCTGGTGGCCATTGTGGGGATGGGCGGGATCGGCAAAACCGACCTGGCCGCGAAGGTCGCCCGGCAGGTCAGTTCTCACTTCGACTTTGTGATCTGGCGGTCGCTCATCAATGCGCCGCCGTTGACCAGCATGCTGCGGAGTTGGTTCCAGGTCCTCTCGCAGCAGCAGCTCAATGGCCTGCCCGACCATCTGACTGAGCAACTTGAGCTATTGTTCGATACCTTGCGCCGGCAGCGCTGTTTATTGATCCTCGACAATGTCGAAACCATCATGCAGCAGGGTAGCCGGGCCGGCCAGTATCGCCCCGGCTATGAGGTCTATGGCCAACTGATCCAGCGCTTTGGCGACGGCGAGCATCAAAGCTGCCTGCTGTTGACCAGCCGGGAGAGACCACAGGGCCTGGCTCGCCTAGCCAATGACAATACGTTGATTCGTTTTCACCAGTTGGCCGGTCTGGCCGAGCCGGCCGGCCTGGCCATTTTACAGGGACAAGGATTATCCAGCTCGGCCCACATCTTGGAAGAGCTAGTCGAGCATTATTCCGGCCATCCGTTGGCTTTGAAGTTAATGGCCCAAACCATCCAAGACCTCTTTGCCGGCGATATTGAGGCCTTTCTGCGGGAAGAGGCTGTCATCTTTGACGATATTCGGGATGTCTTGGATCAACAGTTTGCTCGCTTATCGGCCCTGGAGCGAGATATTATGGTTTGGCTGGCGATTGAACGGGAGGCCGTGTCCCCTCAGCTTTTAAGAGATGATCTGGTCAAGTCAGAAGCCGGCGGTGTTTTTTTGGAGGCGCTGCGTTCGCTGCAGCGGCGGTCGTTATTGGAATCGTCGTCGACTGGCTTTACCTTGCAAAATGTGATCATGGAATACACCACCGACCGGTTAATTGATCAAGCTTATAGTGAGATCGTCAGCGGGCCTATTTCAGTTTTGCAGAGCCACGCCCTGATCAAAGCCCAGGCCAAAGAGTATGTCCGGGCCAGCCAAAGCCGGCTGATCCTAAAGCCGGTGGCTGAGCGATTGCTGGCTGACTTGGGGCCGGCCGGGCTGGAGGCGCGGCTCAAGGCGATATTGGAGTCGCTGCGCCAGGCTGGGCCGCGACAGCCGGGGTATGGTGGGGGTAATGTGCTTAATTTGCTGCTGCATCTACAGCTTAAGCTTCGAGACTATGATTTTTCCGGGTTAATGATCAAGCAAGCTTACCTGGGCGGCCTGCATGCGCCTGACCTCAATTTCGCCGGAGCCAACCTGGCCGGTTCCGTGTTTACGGATACCTTTGGGCCTGTTTTCTCAGTGGCCTTTAGCCCGAATGGCAAGATATTGGCCGCGGGTACGGCTGAGGGGCAGGTTCGCTTGTGGTGGGTCGCAAATGGCCAACCGATCCTGACGTGTGAGGGTCATCTTGGGGCTGGCTGGTCAGTGGTCTTCAGTCCCGATGGCCACCTCCTGGCCAGTGGTAGTGCAGACGGGACGATATGCTTGTGGGATGCTCACACCGGCCAAAGCCTCAAGACATTGGTAGGCCACACCAACCTGGTTTCGTCAGTGGCCTTCAGCCCCGATGGCCGCTTTCTGGCTAGTGGCAGCCAAGACCAGACCGTGCGCTTGTGGGATGTTAACACTGGCCAAAGCCTCAAGACGTTGGCGGGCCACACCAACCCGGTCAGGTCAGTGGCCTTCAGTCCCGATGGCCGCTTTCTGGCCAGTGGCAGTTTTGATCACACGGTGCGCTTGTGGAATGTTAACACCGGCCAAAGCCTCAAAACGTTGGCCGGCCATAGCCAGTGGGTTTTGTCAGTGGCCTTCAGCTCCGATGGCCGCTTTCTGGTCAGTGGCAGTTTTGATCACACGGTGCGCTTGTGGGATGTTAACACCGGCCAAAGCCTCAAAACGTTGGCCGGCCACGCCAACCAGGTTTCGTCAGTGGCCTTCAGCCCCGATGGCCGCTTTCTGGCCAGTGGCAGTATGGATGGGATGGTGCGCTTGTGGGATGCTCACACCGGCCAAAGCCTCAAGACCTTATCAGGCCACACCAACTGGGTTTCGTCAGTGGCCTTTAGCCCCGATGGCCGTCTCCTCGCCAGTAGCAGTAATGACCAGACGGTCCGTTTGTGGGAGGCGCCTACCGGCCAAAGCCTCAAGACCTTATCAGGCCACACCAACTGGGTTTGGTCAGTGGCCTTCAGTCCCGATGGCCGCTTTCTGGCCAATGGCAATACCGATGGGACGGCGTACTTGTGGGATGTTAACACTGGCCATTGCCTCAAGACGTTATCAGGCCACACCAACTGGGTTTCGTCAGTGGCCTTCAGTCCTGATGGCTGCCTCCTGGCCAGCGGCAGTCAAGACGAGACGGTGCGCTTGTGGGAGGTTAACACCGGTCATTGCCTTAAGACCTTATCGGACCACACCAACGGGGTTTGGTTAGCGGCTTTCAGCCCTGATGGCCGGCTCCTGGCCAGTAGCAGTGAAGACCAGACCGTGCGTTTGTGGGAGGTTAACACCGGACATTGCCTCAAGACGTTGACCGGCCACACCCAGCCGGTTAGATCAGCGGTCTTCAGTCCCGATGGGCGCTTTCTGGCCAGTGGCAGCCAAGACCAGACGGTGCGCTTGTGGGAGGTTAACACTGGCCACTGCCTCAAAACGTTATCAGGTCACACCAACCAGGTTTGGTCAGTGGCCTTCAGTCCCGATGGCCGCCTTGTGGCCAGTGGCAGTGAAGACCAGACGGTGCGCTTGTGGGAGGTCAACACCGGTCAATGCCTTAAGACCTTATCGGACCACATCATTTGGGTTTCGTCAGTCGCCTTTAGCCCCGATGGCCGTCACCTGGTCAGCGGCAGTATGGATCAGACGGTGCGTTTGTGGGAGGTTAACACCGGCCATTGCCTCAAGACGTTATCAGGTCACACTAACTGGGTTTGGTCAGTCGCCTTCAGTCCCGATGGCCGCCTCGTGGCCAGTGGCAGTGCGGACGCAACCATCAAACTCTGGGATGTTCAGACCGGCGAATGTCTCAAAACCCTCCAGCCTGAGCGACCCTACGAGCGCATGAACATCACCAACGCGACCGGGTTGACGCAAGCGCAGAAGGCCACCCTCAAGGCTTTGGGGGCGATAGAGACCCCTGCCTAAAAGCGCTTTGCCTTTTCCAGGTTGAGTTGCCCCCATCGCTACAGGTCGTTGGATATGTGAACGGATCACGGCAACGGCTGAATGACGGTCGCCCTGAATGGCGCGGCTAACAACTCGGCCAAGGGGGCGTAGTCGCCGCTGGCCATGACCTGCTGCATCGCCGCCGCCCGTACCTCGGCCGACTCCCAATCGGCAATCTCAACCAGGATGTCAGGATTATCGAGTACCTCGTAGCGCGTGCTGCCCAGAAAACCGGGCGCGTCCGGCCCATGTTTGGCCTCAACGCGCTCAAGCAGACTCTTGAGCGCAGCCCGCCGACCTGGTTTGGCCTGTAATTCGACGATCACCTTGATGGCCATTTTATGCTCTCCTTATCTACGGTGTGAATTCAAATCCCATGCAGCTACCCCGTGCAGCTTGCACTGTAAATCGAGCCGCTGACAATAATGACGGCGTCTGTGGCTTGCGCATACGAGCGAGTGCAGGCCGTTTGCCAGCCGGTTATACCGGTGTAATACTGAACTAAGACGCCGACGTTCGTCGCATTACCGGGAATTGTTAGTGTGACGCCCTGATTGATGTTGAAAACACCGCTCGATTGGCTCTGCCCCGGCGCGCCGGGAAGATTGTACGACACGAAGTATTGGGCAAAGAACGCGCCGGTGTTATAGACCGTGATGCTTGCCGGCGGAATCGGCGTCGGCGTGCTGGTCGCCGTCGGTGTGCTGGTTGGTGTCGCGGTGTCCGTCGGTGTGGATGTCGGCGTGCTGGTTGGCGTCGCAGTGTCCGTTGGCGTGGCTGTCGGCGTCGGCGTGTGGATGGGGGTGTTGATGGGCGCAGGCGTTGCGCTCGAGGACTTCTTTATGACCAATGGCAAATAGATAGTGTGTGCATTATCGGCGGCGGCGATGACCGTCAGGGTAGCGCCGGTGAAACTGATCGTATAGTTGGCGTTGGCGGCTAAGCTGCCCTGGATGATGGCGTAACTGCCCGGCGGGCTGCCGGCGGTGGCCGTGGTTGCCAGCGCCCCCGTCAGCACGGTCTCGGCCGTATCGCCATTCACCAGGCCGCTGACGCTGTAGGTCAGGGCCGGGTTGGCCTGGCCATAGGCGCGCGTCTTGTCGTCTGCCGTAATCGTCAGCGTGGCCGGAGCGCTTTCGAACGTAACGCCCTGAGTGGCGCTGCCGACCTCGTTGCCGGCCGTAACAGTGATCGGGCCGAAGCTGTCGGCCAGCGTTAGCACCAACACCAGCAAGGCTACCAGGGTGGTGCGTCTTGGTCTGTGCATTGCCGTACTCCTGTGTTATTGGAACAGATGGTGTTTTTCATTCATTGTGCTATACTCCGGTACTTTAATGACACGCCATTAATTCATCATTATCTGGGACGATCTTGACTGGATTAATTTTTTCTTTACTCGGTCGCTTGCAGATCGAGCATAGCCAACGGGGAGCGATCACCCTCACCAACCGCAAGGCGATCGGGCTGCTGGCCTATCTCCTGATCGAGTCGGATCACGCCCACAGCCGTGAATTTTTGCTGGGCTTGCTGTGGCCCGACTTGCCGACAGCGGCGGCGCAAAACAATCTCCGCGTCACCTGGGCCAAGCTTCAGAAAGCGCTGGGCGCAAGCGATGCCGACGAGCAACCCTACCTAATCGGCGATCGACTCGCCTTGGGCTTCAACCCGCTCAGCGATCACGACCTGGATGTGGCCCGCTTTCGCGCCTTGCTTGAGGCCTGCCGCCGCCATCCGCACCCCGACCCCCACGCTTGCGCCGAATGCGCCGCCCGGCTGACCCAGGCGCTCGATTTGGTGCGCGGTGATTTTTTGGACGAATTCTCGCTCGGCAACTGCTTGCAGTTCGACGACTGGCTCCTGATGCAGCGCGAACACTACCGCATGCAGATAACGTCGGCGCTGGAACAGTTGGCGGCCTTTCACGAACGCGCCGGCCAACTGGCCGAAGCCGAACGCGCCATCCGCCGTTGGCTCGAATACGACCCACTGAGCGAAGCCGCCTATCGGCAATTGATGCGGGTGCTGGCCCGCGCCGATCAGCGCAGCGCCGCCCTGGATGCCTACGAAACCTGCCGCCGGGTGCTGGCCACCGAGCTGGGCCTGGCCCCGGCGGTTGAAACCATTACGCTGGCCGAACAGATCCGCGCCCTCGCGCCGCTCGAGTCGCCTTCGACGCAGGCGACCCTACCGCCCGTTCTGACGCGTTTTTTTGGCCGCCAGCCGGAATCCGCGCGCCTGGTCGATCTGCTGTCGCGCCGAACGGTCAGGCTGGTGACCGTGGCCGGCCCCGGCGGCGTCGGCAAGACGCGCCTGGCCATCGAGGTGGCCCACCGCATGGCCGGCGTTTTCGCCTTTGACATCTGCTTTGTTGAATTGACGGGCGTGGCCGATGGAAGCGCTGTGGACGACGCGGTCGCGGCGGCGCTGGGGTTGCCGACCAATACCGGTCGCTCCTCCACCGGCGTCATTGTGGATTACCTGCGCGATAAGACCGTACTCCTGGTGCTGGACAATTGCGAACATCTGGTGAAAGCGTGCGCGGGACTGGTCCAAACGCTCTGCCGTGAGGCCGAGGGGCTGACGGTCCTGTCCACGAGCCGCATCCCGCTTCACCTGGCCGAGGAGCACGTGGTCCGTTTGGGACCCTTGGCCACCCCCGACATCAATGGCCCGGAACAGCTCACGGTGGCGGACTCGCTGCGCTTTGACTCGATTCAGTTGTTTACAAACCGCGCCGCGCAAGCACTGCTGCATTTCATGCTGACCGACGCCAATGTTCTGGCGGTCGCTCGGATCTGCCAGCAGCTCGACGGCATCCCCTTGGCCATCGAAATCGCTGCCGCGCAAGCTCGCGCCCTGCCCGTCGAAGCCATTGCCGAGCGGCTGGACCAACGTTTCGCCTGGCTGAATCGGCGGGCGGGCGAAACCATACCGCGCCAGCGCACGTTGCAGACCCTAATTGACTGGTCCTACGGCCTCTTGAGCCATCAGGCGCGTTCGGTCTTGCGCCGATTAGCCGTCTTTGCTGGTGGGTGGACACTCGAAGCCGCCGAGGCGGTCGCGCCGGGGGAGCCATGCGCCGAGGTTCTGGCCGAGCTGGTCGATCACTCGCTGGTGGTCTTTGGAGCTGATGCCGAGCGCCGGCGCTACGGTATGCACGAGACCATCCGCCAATTTGCCCAGGAGCAGCTACGCGGCTGCGATGAGGAGGCGGCTGCGCTGGAACGGCATGCCCGCTACTATGGGCAGCTCGTCTCCCGAACGGTCGAGAACCGGACCGGGCAGACGCTGCCCGAGCGGCTACGCACCGTCCAGGCCGACCACGATAACCTGCGACGCGCGTTCGAATGGTTGGTTGCTCATGATCACGAGCAGGCGCTGGCCTTAGTGGCCCGGTTGGGCACGAACCTGAAGTTTTGGGAACTGGGTGGATTTTTCCAGGAAGGACGCCGCTGGCTGCAACGCGCTTTGGAGGCAACCGAGGGATCGGTTTCGATCCGGCGGGCGCAAGCCCTGCTGGCGGCGGCCGAGCTATCCTCAGCGATCTCCGATTTTGAGTATGGGTTGCCGTGCGCCCGGCAAGCGCAGGCGTTGTTTCGGCAGCTTGGCGATCAGCGGGGGGAGATCGACGCCCGGTTAATGTATTGCGACCTGGCTCGCTACGCCGGCGAACTCACGCAGTTGCAACCGCAGATCGAAGCAGCGCTGCAAATGGCCGAGCAGATGGCCTATACGGCCGGGATGGCCAAAGGCAAGCAGTTACTGGCGATCAATATTGCCTATACGACGGATGAAATTGAAGCGGCCATTCCGTATGACCTTGCCAGCGTGGCGCTGTGGCGCGAACTGGACAGCCCGTTTGAACTCGCCACGGCCCTCAACCTGCTGGGCGCAGACTTGTCGGAAATCCACGAATATGCGGCCAGCCGACAGGCATTGCTCGAATGCCGGGATATCTATCAGTCGCTAGGTTACCAGCGCGGCGTCGCCTTGGCCATGCATAACCTGGGAGAAACCGCTCAAATGATGGGGGAATATGCGAACGCCAGGGAATTACTGTGCGAATCGCTGCGCATTCGCCACCATTTGGGCCTGCGCCGAGGCTATGCCTACTCATTTGAATCGCTCGCCCAGGTCAACGAAGACGAAGCACGCTACGAACGCGCCGTGCAACTCTGGGCGGCCGCCGCTACCTTGCGGGTTCGCCTCGGCGCGCCACTCGAACAAGTTGCCCAGAAGTATAACGAGGACGCTTTGACCCGGCTGCGCGCCCGGCTTGGGGATGTGGCCTTTGAACTGGAATGGTCGAAAGGCGCGACGATGACCACCGAACAAGCCATCGCCCTCGCGCTGAGTTGAGCGAGTTTGCGCCCCGGTTAAGAACTGGAATTGTAGATACCAAGAATGACCGCCCCCTCTGATTCGATGGCCGGTCGAATAGAAATCCCACGTTGCAGGCGGGCTTCTTCGGCTTTACTCCTTGTAAGCCTTAGCCAACTGACCAGGTCGGCCGACTGGTTTGGTAGCCAAGGCAAGTCTAGCTGCTTAGCCGGTTTACAACGCCTTATTTTTGACTACATTTACTATGTATCTTCCCACTGCATCTCGCCACCATCCAGATTTTTATGATCGCCATTAGCAGCTACCGACTGCTGCGCCGAAACTCCCCGGCCGAGCATCTCATGTTTTCACGCTCCCTCCGTATGGGGCTGATATTCAGTCTGGCCTCGGTGATGATCACGATGGGCGTGGGCCACCTATCCGGCCAGTTCATGCTGGACAAACAGCCGATGAAGCTGGCCGCTGCGGAGGGGCTGTGGGAGGCCGAGTCGCCAACCGCCCTGTCCTTCTTTCAGGTTGGTGATGAAGCCTCCCGCACGACGCTGATCAACATTCGCATCCCTTCCTTATTAAGCTTCCTAACCTACGACTCCTTTGGTGGGATGGTGCCCGGCATCAACGATCTCAACGCATTCTACCATGAGCGATATGCCAACACCTACGGTCCGGACGCCAACTATGTCCCGCCCATGATCTGGCTGATCTACTGGAGTTTCCGGGCGATGGTCGGCTTTGGCATGCTGATGAGCCTGATTGCGTTGGTGGGTATTCTGCTGTGGTGGCGCAACCGCTTAGAGAAATCGCGCTGGTTTCTGGCGCTACTGCTGTTCACCGTGATCCTGCCCTATGTGGCGAATTCCACCGGTTGGACGCCGACTAGCACACCCCCCCGTGTGCTGCGGTTAGGGTGATACTATTAGGGCCTTATGCTAGATAAGAATTGATAAAAAGTTCCCCTGTGTGGTAAAAGTAAGCATCAACCAAACTAAACCAGACAGGAGAACTTGGCCGTGATTATAAACGAGTTTGCTGATTTTTGTCTAGCGATGTATGTGATAGTCGATGACATTTGCCAACAGCTCGAGCCTTTGCTCAGACGACCTGGTCCAGACCCAGAGTGTAGTAATAGTGAGTTGATTGCGATGACCTTAATCGGCGAATGCAAAGGCTGGGATTTAGAAACTGATTTACTCAGCAACTTTAAGGACTATCGAGATTTGTTTCCCATTATCCCTTCGCAAAGTCGGTTTAATCGCCGCCGGCGTAAGTTGATGTACACTTTCAATCTGATCAGACGGATCGGATTAAGCTGGCTGGATGTAGCCCAAGCAAAACAATGTGTGATTGATAGTTTGCCCATTCCAGCGGTCCAGTTCCATCTTGTGCCCAGTTCAACCGGGGAATGGCCAGCCTATGGCGCCGATTTCGGTAAAGTCTCTTCCAAAAAACAAACTTTTTTTGGCTACAAACTCCATTTATTGGTGACCATCAGCGGGGTCATTTTAGATTTCGAACTGGCTCCGGCTAGTGTCCCCGATTTAGAGGTCGGTTTTGAATTGCTGACGGAACACACCGATTTGCAGCTCACTGGTAGGGCAATCGCATACTCAAAGGAGTTGAAGTAAAATTATCCTTCACAAGAAACAAAGGGAGGATGAGATGAACAAAAACCCAACAGCAAGTATAGAGGAATATTTTGATGAGATGGCAGACCCTCGGGTTGAATATCTGGTACACCATCAACTGATAGATATTATTACCATCGCCTTATGTGCCATTATCGCTGGGGCGGATACTTGGACAGAAGTATCCCAATTTGGAAAAGAGAAACAAAGTTGGTTTGAACAATAGACATTATCGGAAATAAAAAAAAGAATAAAATGGTCAGCAGAAAAAGAAAGGAAAGAGGAGAAAAATGCTGACCTACAAACTAAAAAAAAGAAACCGGGTAGATTTCTAGCCTTGACACCATATTTTTGTGCAAACAGAAGGTGTTGCTACTAGGTTAGTGCAAACAGGAGGCATTGCTACTCCGGAAAATAGAACAAAAAGGTCAGATTGGAGAAAAAAAAAAAGTTCATTAGAGTTATGCCAACAGGAGGCTAAACTCATGGCTATCGAATTTGGTCTGACCACAGAAATGGTCAATACGCAATATGCTGTCTTAGGCGTATTGTTAGCTCATTACCAACAAAATCAGGTCTTAAAATCGCTGGATCAAGTCAGGATATCAATGAAATCAGGCGATTTCAGTCCAAACGACAAGGTGGAGCAAGTCTTAGTGAGCATCTTAGCCGGTTGTGAAACGATCTCAGAGGTCAACCTGAAGCTAAAACCGGAAATACAGTTGGCTCAGTTGTGCGATTGGCCTCGGTTTGCCGATCAGTCGGGGCTATCGCGGACCCTAGATGCGCTAACTCTAATGAACATTGAGCAACTCCGGCAAGCCGTGACCCAAATTCTGCATCAACAGGGACAAACGGTGAACCATGACTGGCGAGGCCATCTCTATTTAGACTTTGACCTAAGCGGTCTGCCCTGTGGTAAAAAGGCGCAAGAGAGCCACAAAGGCTATTTTGCTAAAAAAAACGTAACTGGCCGTCAATTGGCCCGAGTGAGCGCCATAAAATACCGCGAAACCCTATGGTCAGAACTCTATCCCGGCAATCAACATACCGTCCACTGTTTTCAACCGGCCGTCTTAGCCATAGAAAGTTCATTAGAGTTAGATGAACGGCAACGCAAACGGACAGTTTGGCGCATGGATGGCGGAGCGGGCACTGATGAGCATATCAAATGGCTCCTGGCTCGTGGTTATCATGTGATCGCCAAAGGGCTATCTCATTTTCGGGCGGCCAAGTTAGCTCAGCAAGCCCAACGGTGGGATGCTTACGATGATTGGTGGCTGGCCGAAGTTCCGCCGTCGGTCGATTATGGATGCCCCATCCGGGTCTTTGTCAGACGTCGGCTCAAAGATGACAAATGGCGACACAGCTACTATCTCAGCACCTTACAATTGCCCCCTCTAAAGGCTATTTTCTGGACTTTTACCACCGTAGAGGTGGGGCTGAGGTAGAACAATTTCGTCAAGACAAATCTGGACTTAATCTGGCTACTCGCCGCAAACAGTCTTTTACCGGTCAACTCGGCTATATTCTCTTGACCGATTTAGCTCACAATCTGTTAGCCGACTTTCACCATAAAGCCTTGGTCGGCTCTCGCTTTGAAAATTATGGCTTAAAGCGCATTGTCCGTGATTTGCTTAACGTGCCCGGCCGCTTGGTCGTTGAGAACAATCAACTCAAATCCGTTGAGTTACTAACTCTAATGAAAAATTCCAAAGACCTGATTATTTGTTTGGAAAGGTACATTTCTGCTCAGTAGAAACCCCTTGTATTTGCACCAACTGGGTAGAAACCCGCTACTTTTGCACAAAAATAAGGTGACAAGTTTGACAGTAGAAGAATTCGATGAGTTGCTGACAACCTTTAAGAAATGTTGGCAGACCGATGTTGAAAAACGAGCGACGGCCAAAGCCCGCCAACGTAAAATAGGCGGGGACGCAAACCAACTCTAAAAAGCCCGGAAAATATGTTGCTCTTCATTCTGCTCTACTTCAAAATATACCCGCTGCAAGAAGTACAAGGCACCTTATTTGGGATGAGCCAAGGTCAAGCCAACGATTGGATCCAACGACTGACGCCCATCCTCCAGGTGGCGTTAAAAGAAAAAGCGCTTTTACCAGAACGAGAGCTAGCTACGCTTGAGCAAGTTCTGGCTGAATACGACTTGTTGGAATTCACCATTGATGGGACTGAACGCAGACGACAGCGGCCTAAGGACAATATTGCGCAAAAAGAATATTACAGCGGTAAAAAAAAGCCCATACCTTGACCAACAATGTCATTACCCATGCCGTCAGTCGGACGGTTTGTTATTTGAGCCAAACCTATCCCGGCAAACGTCACGAGAAACGGATTTGCGATGAAGAAGGCTACCCCTTTCCGCGCTGTTCACAACTGCTACAAGACACCGGTTTCCAGGGCTATGCGCCGGAAGATGTCATTATCTATCAACCTAAAAAGAAACCGCGTGGCGGTCAATTAGACCTTTGTGACCGTTTTCTCAACGCTGTCGTTGCCAGCGCTCGTATCACGGTTGAAAATATCATTTGCGGGATTAAACGGTGTCGTATTCTTAAAGACACCTTTCGCAATCATCTTGCTGGTTTCGACGATCAAGTGATGGAGATTGCCTGCGGCTTGTACAATCTCCGCGTTCGTCATCGTCATTCTTTTGAACAGTTCAATCTCTTTGATTTTATTTCTTAATCGTTATTTCCGATAACGTCTAATTTCTAAGTAATTTTCAAAACTAACTTATAAAAAAAGGATTTGAGGGTTAACCTTAGCGAAAAAGTAAGAGGTGCTCCCCAAATGTTAAAAATAAAACTGAATGAAAGCGAATTACAAGAATTACAGGAACGATTAAAACAAGCCAAAAGTCAAAGTACATTGGTCTATCTAGACTTAAAAATCATCGAATTTTCTGACCAAGGCAAAAGTGTACCCCAAATTGGACGGTTGTTGGGATTGCATCCCCAGACGGTCAGAACGATTATCAAAAAGTTCCAAGCTAAGGGCTTTAAGGGTTTGCAAAGAAAACCACGGGGTAAGCCGGAAGAAAAACTAAAAGCTTACGGCAAAGGATATTGGGAAGATATTTTATCCCAACCGCCCAGTTCATTTGAGAAACTGGATACCCCTGACCAAAATTGGAGTTATGAATTAATCCAAAACTACATAGCCGACTATTTACAGATTAAGGTGACCATCAGTACGATTTGGAACCATTTGCGGCGAGTAGGTTACACTTCGGGACGGGCCAAACTGTCAATTACCTCACCTGACCCCGAGTATCAAATCAAACGCCAACGGGTTGACGATTTGAAAAAAAAGGGGCAAATGGCACCTTAAGTCAAGCCGATAGCCGATTTTATGTTGAGCAAGTCGGGGTTACACCCCAAAAGCGCTGCTGGTGATGATGGATGAAACTGATATTCATTTGTGTCCTGATCTCAAAACCAAAGGCTTACAGCTTTTAGGTCAACAAGTCAGGATCGCCGGTCCCGGCCTTGATGAGGTTTGTTACTTGTTTGGCTCAACTGACCCTTTCAGTGGTCAAGGTCTTTATGAAATCTATGACCAGAAAGCCTCCTGTCAATTCTGTTTTCATCTGGAGCATTTGATGGACACTTTCCCAGATTATTTTATCTTTGTGATCGGTGATAATGCTCCGGCTCATCGTTCAGCCGCAACCATCGATTTTCTTAAAGCTCATCAAGAGCAAATTGAGTTTGTTCCTTTACCAACCTATTCGCCCAATCTCAATGGCATTGAACGCTTATGGCGGGTGCTGCGGGACAAGTTGTTGCGTTCCAAAGCTTATGATACCTTGCATCAAAAATGTCTGGTCATTATGAACTTTTTTCGCTCTTTATCTTGTGACCAGTTTATCTCCATTCTCGGTATCACTAATAATGTGATAAGTTAGAATTGAAAACTACTTATAACAGACCACCTCTTGATAAATAGGGCAATCGCATACTCAAAGGAGTTGAAGTAAAAATATCCTTCACAAGAAACAAAGGGAGGATGAGATGAACAAAAACCCAACAGCAAGTATAGAGGAATATTTTGATGAGATGGCAGACCCTCGGGTTGAATATCTGGTACACCATCAACTGATAGATATTATTACCATCGCCTTATGTGCCATTATCGCTGGGGCGGATACTTGGACAGAAGTATCCCAATTTGGAAAAGAGAAACAAAGTTGGTTTGAACAATTTCTAGAATTAGAAGGTGGTATTCCTTCCCACGACACATTTGGTCGGTTTTTGCCAAACTTGACCCTGAACAGTTTCAAAACTGTTTTCTGAAATGGGTTCAAGCTGTATTTTCAATGACGGCAGGACAGGTTGTCCCAATTGATGGTAAAAATTACGGCGATCCCGATGACCGAAGCAACGACCGGCAAGCCATCTGGATGGTCAGTGCCTGGGCGGCTGAGAACAAATTGGTACTGGGTCAAGTAAAAGTTGATGACAAATCCAATGAAATTACAGCTATTCCCAAGCTATTACAACTTCTGGAATTAAGTGGCTGCATTGTTACGATTGATGCAATGGGGTGTCAGAAAGAAATTGCCGCCCAGATTGTAGCCCAAGAGGCCGATTATGTGCTGGCTCTCAAAGGCAATCATAGCGGCGTATTTGAAGATGTTCAGGAGTTGTTTGCCTATGCCGCCGAAACCAACTATGTTGATTGTGATTATCATAAAACGGTTGATAAAGGTCATGGACGCATCGAAATCCGGGAATGTTGGACGACCAGTGCCGCTGATTATTTTCCCTTTGTGCGCAATGCCTCCGCTTGGGCTAAATTGCAGACCCTGGCTATGGTTCGGGCTGAACGTCGTCAAACCGATAGGGTCACGGTTGAAGTCCGCTACTACTTATCCAGCCTTGAAAGTAAGGCTGATAAACTTTTGATGCCATCCGCACTCATTGGACCATTGAAAACCAACTCCATTGGGTTTTGGATGTTGCTTTTGACGAGGATCAATGTCGGGTTCGTACGGAACACGCTGCTCAAAATTTCGCCATCTGGCGTCACTGGGCTTTGAACCTGCTAAAACAAGAACCCTCTGCCAAATGTGGCATTCAAGCCAAACGCAAGAAAGCTGGTTGGAGTACCGATTATCTTCTTAAAGTCCTGTTACTTTAGTATGCGATTGCCCTAGGGCTTATGTACCCGGCTTTACAGCAAATTAACCGCACATACCTTGTGCATCTACCTTAATCGTTTACAAGGCATTTCTGATTTTTTGCAGATTAAATCTTTGGCCTTTCCTAACTATACTAAAAACAGAATGAGAACATAACTTTCAAGAAAAAGCCTGGATCAGTAAAATAGAGAAAAAATGATCAACCAGGAGCAACCCAATGATCCGACCAGACTTTGCCAAATGGAACTAAGATGCGGAAGAGATGCGGCGCTTGTCGCTTGAAGCCGAACATCTTCGCAGTCGAGAACGGTTTCAAGCGTTGTACATGATCGGCAGTGGGCAAAAAAATGCCAGCCAGTGGGCCCAACAAATCAATCGCCAAAAACAAACCGTGCTGAAATGGGTGCATCGCTACAATGAATTTGGGCCAGAGTGTATCACCTATCAGGCCAGCGGCGGCGCACAACCCCAATTGAGCGAAGCCGAAAAAAAAGATCATCGACACGGTCAAACAAGAGCGACCCAATGACCATCAGTTGCCGGGCTATGGCTGGACCTTGAAAAAGTTAAGACGCTGGGGGGCCGACAACCTAGGCCAGCTGGTGAGCCGGACCACCTTACGCACCTTACTAAAACAAGCCGGTTTGAGTTGGAAAAAATGCAAAAAGGTCTTAGCCAAAGGCAAACCGGCCCAGCAGGCGGAGTATGTCCAACGTTTCCAACGCTGGTTTGAGCCAGTGTGCCAGGGCAAATTGCGGCTCATCTATATCGATGAAGCCCATCTCCATCAAGATTTGGCCCTCGGCTACCGCTGGTCAGCCGTGGGTGAGGCCGATTGGGTGCCCAGTCATTGTCCGTCCCTGGCCAATCGGCTCAACTGGTATGGAGCCTATGACTTTAGTCGCGGTCAATGTCTGCTCTGGCATCAACACAAGTGTGATAGTGAAGCCACCGTCGCCTTTTTGCACTATCTGGCTCAGCAATGGCCCCCTGACCCCAGCCAACAAACCGTTATCATTTGGGATGGGGCCCCTTGGCATAGTAAAGCGGCCATCGTGCGCCAAGCCGCTGAAGCGTTAGGTTTCAGTCTCATCCAACTGCCCAGCTACAGTCCCGACTTGAACCCGATTGAAGGTTTATGGAAATGGATGCGCGAAGAGTTGACCCAACATCACTGTTACAAATATCTCTATCTGCTAGAACGGGCTTGTCTTGAGTTTATTGACCGCATCAACCTGAACCCGCAAGCTATCATCACCCGTCTTTGGCCCAAATTTGACCTTGATCCTGACTATGAAAAACTTCTGTTCTCATTCTGATTTCAGTATAGATGGGTTCGGCTAGAGTTTTTCTTTAAAAGTTGTGACGCTCAAAAGGACACCCAAAAGGACACCTCCCTGTTAAACTGACACCGCGTAAGACAAATTTACTTACCATAATTGTTTTCTTCAAAAGGAGGATTTCATCATGAAATCAAATATTTTACCCTTGTCACCGGAATGGGGACTGGCTTTTCTGCGGATTGTCGTTGGTATTGTTTTTCTGGTTCATGGGTATCAGAAGCTATTTTTGATGGGTTTCGACGGCGTCGCCGGTTTTTTTGGCAGTTTAGGTATTCCGCTGCCGCTGGTGGCCGCCGTTGTGGTCACGCTGCTGGAGTTCTTTGGTGGTTTAGCCCTGATTCTGGGTCTCTTCAGCCGCTGGGTAGCCATCCCATTAGCTATCGACATGGCGGTGGCCATGCTGACCGTTCACCTGGCCAATGGGTTCTCCGTAGGCAATGGGGGCTATGAGTTTGTCCTAACCCTGCTGGCGGCTAATGTGGCGCTGGCCTTAGCCGGTCCCGGTGCTTTATCTATCGATAGTTGGCTGCAAAACCGGCAGACATCTAACACTAGCAAGGGTTTTGTCGCAGCCAACTAAACCGCCGCAATAGTTAGCCCTCTCCAAAAAAATATGGAAAGCCCACTACACTGGCGTAGTGCTTCATTCTTATCAACCCCACATATTTTTTCAAACTCCTCAAATTTGGCCTTAAACGGCCTGTCCCCTTTCTCTCCTCGCGTAAATTGGTGTCAACCCAAGTAGGTGATATAATACAGCCAGTTCGTCCGTGTTCTTACTAGGAGCTTAACTATGTTCAGGCGAGTTAGCATCCGAGCAGCCTTATTTCTGGGTGACCTCACCATCATTGCCCTCGCTCTGTTTATCGCCAGTTGGCTGCGGCCTCAACTGAGCTTTGGCCGGGCTATCCCCATTGAAAATGTGTGGTTGACCTGGCCTACCTATGCTATGGCTCTCGTTATTTGGGGCGGCGGCTTCATTTTAATGGACGTCTATAATCTGCAAAAGAACTTGCGGCTTTTGGACGAACTCCAGCGGGTCATTTCGGCTCACCTGGCAACTTGGCTAGCATTTGCCGGCGTCCTCTACTTCACCTATCGCGACACCTCCCGTCTTCAAGTTATAACGTTTGCGCTGGTCGGTCTGCTGTTGTTAATTGGCTACCGGCTCCTATTTCGCCTTTTCATGCGATTCTTTGGCGATAAACGGTATGGGACG
Source organism: Anaerolineales bacterium (assembly GCA_020634855.1). Lineage (GTDB taxonomy): Bacteria > Chloroflexota > Anaerolineae > 4572-78 > J111 > JAGRBY01. The sequence continues at coordinate 571,935 of JACKAU010000004.1, read as the reverse complement.
CGACGTGTGCTCATCGTGGGGGCCGGGAAAGTGGGCCAAAATGTAGCCGGTATGGTTGTTAGAAATCGCTGGACAGGGCTGCGCCTCATCGGTTTTATCGACGACAACCCCAACGTAGATACGTTGGGCTATCCAAACTTTGGACAGGTCCAGCAAACAGTACAAGTGGTCCACACCCATGATATTAATGAGGTCATCTTTGCTTTACCTCGCTATGCCCACACCAAGCTGGCCAACGTAGTTGTCGATTTGCAGCATTTAAAGGTCAATGTCCGCGTTGTGCCGGATTTCTTTGATCTGGTTTTTCTGCGTTCGGCGGTAGAAGATTTGGGCGACATTCATATGGTCACCTTGCGCGAACCGGCGCTCGATCCACTCCAACGCGCTATTAAGCGTGGGTTCGATCTGGTCGTTGGCTCGGTGGGGCTAGTCTTGTCCCTACCGTTCATGGCCCTGATTGCTATTGCCATCAAGCTTGACTCGCCTGGCCCGGTCATTTTTAGCCAACTGCGCGTCGGCGAGAATGGCCGCTTATTCAAAATTCTTAAATTTCGCACCATGTACCACGACCCCGACACCGCCGATGATGACATCTCTTACAAAGTCATCGATGGCCAACCACATCATAAATTTTATGACGATCCGCGCGTCACCAAATTTGGTCACTATTTACGCAAAACCAGCCTCGACGAGCTGCCTCAATTTATCAACATTCTCAAAGGAGACATGAGTCTGGTCGGCCCGCGCCCCGAACTGCCCTGGCTGGTCGATAAATACGAACCCTGGCAGCGCAAACGCTTCGAGGTGCCTCAAGGGTTAACCGGCTGGTGGCAGGTCAACGGTCGGGCCGATAAACCCATGCATCTCAACACCGCCGATGACATCTACTACATCAAAAATTACTCCATCTGGCTCGATATTCAAATTCTGTGGCGAACCGTACGTGCGGTCATCGAGCGGCGCGGCAGTTACTAACTCCCGGTTTGTAGTAACCGCTTTAGCAGTCTTTGAAAATGGCTAAAGCCATCACTACGAACCGTAGCCCCTGGTCACATTCCACCCCCTTCCCATTTAAAACATCACTTGTAAACCTTTAAATAACGCGTAAAATATCCACTATGTACCAATTCCAAAAAACCTTAGCTAAAAATTGTTTAATCTTACTCATTATTATCGTCGTCCTCACCGGCTGTTTTACCACCCAACCGCCTTTCCAACAAGAAATCGAGGTCAAAGCCGTCGATTCAGGACGCCCTATCCCCAATGCGATGGTTAGAGCCGAAATCGGCACTCAAGATGTCTACGAGGCCACCACCGATTCCAATGGTGTGGCTATGTTGAGTATCGACGCCGAGCACCTCGAAGACTGGGCCAAAGTCATTGTCGAAGCCGACAACTACCAACGCGACTCCATTTTGGTCAAACTGGCCGAACAGGCGCCCCCCTCTGTGGTTGGCTTACAACCGGAAGGCGATGCGTCCGCCGGAGCCTTTGGCCCGGAGCCGCCGGCCGGTGAACCAAATAGTACGGCCGAACCCGAATCCGCCGCCAGCGATGAGACAGCCGCAGCCCCCGGCCCTCTGGCCGATATTCCTGCGGCGGAACGGGCCGACTATTACGACGCCAGGCCGGAGATGACCATTGATCCCACCCAAACCTATCAGGCCACGATTCAAACCAACAAAGGCGATATTGTCGTTTCGCTTAATGCGGCCGAAGCGCCGGAACATGTCAACAATTTCATCTTCCTCAGCCAACAGGGCTTCTACGATGGGCTGACGTTCCATCGCGTCGAACCCGGTTTTGTCATCCAAGGTGGCGACCCGCTAGGCACAGGCAACGGCGGTCCCGGCTACACCATCCCCGGCGAGTTCAACCTCAAGCACGTCGAAGGCGCGCTGGCCATGGCCCGTCTACCGGATGAAGTCAACCCCAATCGCGAGTCGAGCGGCAGCCAATTTTACATCACTCTGGCCCCCACCGAATTCCTCGACGGCCAATACAGCGTTTTCGGCCAGGTCGAACAAGGTATGGATGTCGTGCGGTCAATTGAAGTGGGTGATGTAATCGAGCATATTGCCGTGACACCCTAACGCTTATAAAAAACGCAAACCCGTTAAAATGGCATTGTCTTTGAGCCGTCGTTTGTGCTAGAATGAGGGTAGAGGTTTCATTATCGATACCAACATAAAAACTATGGGAGTTTTGAGTGGTGTACAAAGTATTCCTGGTTGAAGACGAAATTGTCACCCGCGAAGGCATTCGTGACAATGTCAATTGGCAGGCTGTCGGCTTTGAATTTTGCGGCGAAGCCCCCGATGGTGAAATGGCGCTGTCGCTCATTGAAGCCACTCACCCCGATGTACTCATTACCGATATCAAAATGCCGTTTATGGATGGCTTGCAGTTAAGCCGAATTGTCCGCAAACGGATGCCTCAGGTAAAAATCATTATCCTCAGCGGCCATGATGAGTTTAACTATGCCCAAGAGGCCGTGAAATTAGGCGTCACCGAATATCTGCTTAAACCGATCAGCGCCCGCGACCTGCACCAAACTCTGACCGCCGTCGCCCGTCAACTGGATGATGAACGCCACGCCCAGGAAAACGTCCAGCAACTCAAAGCGCAAATCGAAGATAACCGGCTGCTGCAAACCGAGAAGTTCTTACTCAAACTGGTAACCGGGACGATCAGTTCGTCTGAGGCAGTCGAAGAGAGCCGCCGGTTAGGGGTGGACATCATTGCCGCCGATTATCAGGTCATTGTCATCAAAATCGAACTATGCCACCACCACGACCAGGCCGATTTTCAAGAATACCAGCACGTTCGACAGACATTAGCCGAACTGGTTGATCCGAATCCTGATGTGTTCCTCATCAATAAAAGTCTGGAAGAACTCGTCCTGCTGCTAAAAGGCACAACTACTGCCCAGCTTGAGCAGGAAACGAATTTTTTGACCAAACTGCTGCGCGAGCAATTTACAGCCAAAACCCGATGCGTGCTGTTGATCGGTGCAGGCCGGCCTCACCAGCGTATTGGCGATATTCCGCTCTCGTTTGCCGAAGCCATAGCCAGTCTGGAACAAGCGGCTGCATCCGGCAAACAAACGCCTTCTGACGCCGAAGCTGACGAAGCCGATCTGCTTAAACTCGATAAAAGCGCCCTGGAGAACTTTTTAAAGTTTGGCGTTATGGCTGATTTCGAGTCATTTTTTAGCGCCTATCTGGCCCCTCTCAGCCATTCGGCCGTCCAATCGTATTTAATCAAAAACTACATTTTTATCGACATTGTCCTGACCACAGCTAAATTTGTGCATCATCTGGGCGGCATTGTTGATGAGGTGATTCCGGAAATCAACATGGTGGAAACGCTGTTGATGAACATAAAAACGGTGACCCAAATTAAGGAAGAGGCTCGCCGAATTTTTGCCAGCGCTCTGGCTTTCCGAGACACACTGGCCAACGATAACTACATCACCACTATTCAGCAAGCCAAAGAATTTATTGCCGCTCATTTCGATCAATCAGACCTCTCGCTTAATGACATCGCGGCCCAGGTTAACCTTAGCCCCAGTCACCTTAGCGCCGTGTTCAGCCGCGAAACCGGCGAAACGTTTAAAGAATATTTGACTCGGCTGCGCGTTGATCGCGCCAAAGAACTGCTCAAAACCACCAATCTGAAGGCATTTGAAATCTCTAACCAGGTGGGCTACACCGATCCACACTATTTCAGTGTTGTCTTTAAAAAGAGTACCGGTATGTCGCCCACGCAGTTCAAACTGCATGGGCATCTATAATAATGAAGTATGATCTCAAAAAGCAGATTTTTCGTAAGACAAACTTAAATTTGTCCTACATTAGTTTCAGATCATTGAGAACATAAATAAAGAGTATTAATTATGATCTACACCGAGCGAAAACTGGCTGCTGAAATGTCGCCTCGTTACTTGGGGCGAATTATCAACTATTTTGCCGGCATTAATCTCTCCATCCGCACCAAAATTTTGCTGTCATTTCTTGTAGTGGTGGCCTTGATGGGGTCGGTCAATACGGTTTTGATTATGCAGGTGCTTAATTTTAACCGTCAATACGACGCGATTATTGACAATATTACCACCGCCAACAGCATCAATGGTTACATCAAACCCGCCATTAATTCGGAAATGTGGGATATTGTGGCCGGCAAAAAGGAGTTCAGCGAGGGTAAACAGTATCAGATCATCGAGGAAGTTAACGACAAATTGTGGGGCATGAAGGCCAACACTGACTCTGATAAAGCCGAAATCAAACTGGATGTTATTCTCAGAACCATGCAAACGCTAACCCGTTATGTCGATAAGATGGGCGCGCAAATGGCTCTGGGCAGCCGGGTGAGTGACAATGAACAGGTCTTGGAAAATATTCGAGGCGTGTCTGAACTGGTCGAAGACCTGACCCAGGAATATGTGTTGTTTGAGGTCAATCGGGCGGAAGAAAATTACCGGCAAATTCAGCGGCACTTTGTTCGCTGGACATTCATTTATTTGGCGTTGATGTTCGCCGCCGCGATTTTCTCTGTCGTCGCGGCCTGGATCATCTCCGAGAGCATCTACATCCCTATCAAAAAACTGCATAACGTCACCACCACCATTACCGAAAATGATTTGCAGGTGCTGGTCACCAGCGATAACGTCAATGAAATCGCCGAATTGGGCCTGAGTTTCAATATTATGATCGGCAAAATTCGGGAAATGCTCGATAGTAAAATCAAAGAGCAAGAGAACCTAAAAAAAGCCGAATTTCGAGTGCTGCAAGCCCAAATCAATCCTCACTTTCTGTACAACACGCTCGACACAATCATCTGGATGGCCGAGTCCAAACGCAATGATCAGGTCATTGAAATTGTGCGGGCGCTCTCCAGCTTTTTTAGAATCACCTTAAGCAAAGGCCGGGACTGGATCACCATCCGCGAGGAAATTGAACGGACGAAAAGCTACCTGACCATTCAAAAAATGCGCTATCGAGATATTCTCGACTACTGCATTGAAGCCGATCCCTCGATTTTAGACTATTCCATCCTAAAAATGACATTGCAACCCCTGGTTGAAAATGCCATTTACCACGGTATCAAAAACAAGCGCAGCGGAGGTACAGTCACGGTGCGCGTCTGTCGATCCGAAGACGACCGGATTTCCCTTGAAGTTGCCGACGACGGCGTTGGGTTTACCTCGTACAAACTGGTCCAAGTCCAGGACAAACTCGATGACAATTCCTCCAGCGATATCAATTTACGCGAGGGTGGGTTTGGTCTGGAAAATGTCAACAAACGGATCAAGCTGTATTACGGGAAAGAGTACGGGCTTTCAATCGAAAGCGATTACGAGCAGGGCGCTCGGGTGGTGGTCAGCATCCCGCTACAAGACCGCTCGAATGGCGCCCAAAGTTAAGACCTGATAGATAGTATTGAGACGAAAGGATAGTTTTTTGCGTGAGGATTTTGTTTTATCGACTATATTTGCTGGTAACCTTGGGTTACCTGATCATATTGACCGGCTGCGGCGGCGCAGCCCCGACGCGTGAGTTTATTTCTGAGAAACCGACCAAAGGTTACGAAGACTTGGTGGTTGGTTTTGCCCAAATCGGGGCGGAAAGCGAATGGCGCACCGCCAACACAAACTCAATCAAAGAAGCCGCCGATCAATTGGGCGTGGAACTAAAATTTTCCGACGCCCAACAAAAACAAGAGAATCAGATCAAAGCAGTGCGCTCTTTCATCGCCCAGCAAGTTGATGTCATTGGCATATCCCCTGTAATCGAAACGGGCTGGCGGGATGTGTTTCAGGAGGCCAAAGACGCGGGCATCCCGATTATCCTGGTCGATCGTCAAGCCGATGTACCGGATAATTTTTACGTCACCTACATCGGCTCTGATTTTAAGGAGGAAGGTCGCCGCGCCGGCCGGATCATGGTCGATTTGTTAAACGGCCAAGGTAATATTGTGGAACTGGTAGGCACCATCAATTCGGCCCCGGCCAACGGCCGTTATTCAGGTTTTCGGGAAATCACCGCCGATTATCCCGAAATGAAGGTCATTGCCTCCCGATCCGGCGATTTTACCAGGGCCAAGGGTAAAGAAGTGATGAAAGAATTATTGAGGCGGTATGGAACCGACATCGATGCGATTTACGCTCACAACGATGATATGGCCATCGGCGCGATCAAAGCGATCGAAGAATATGGCCTAAGGCCCGGTCAGGACATTAAGATCGTTTCGGTTGACGCCGCCCGGCTGGCCTTTGAAGCGATGATCGACGGCAAACTCAACGCCACCGTTGAATGTAATCCGCTGCTGGGGCCGCGATTTTTTGAACTGGCTCTCAAAGTGGTCAATGGCGAACAAGTCCCCAAATGGATAAAATCCGAAGAAACCGTTTTCTTCCCCGATGAAGCCGCCGAAATTCTGCCCACCCGCAAATATTAAGTCATGGCTCAATATGGATTTCAAGGAGGTCATAGAAAGGGAGGCAATGGTCATGCCCGAATGTCTTTATCGGGCATCCAACAGGTCTTATGGCGATAGATTCCCGCTAAAAGCATGCGGGAATGACATCGGCCAGCGTTCCTCCTCGAAACACCTATAGAGCCTATAATTATTCGCCGCGATTATAACCAACTGATTTAAGAACACGGAAGCGCGGGATTGGACGGATTTTTGGCCGTAATTTCTTGATCCGTTTAATCCTGCCCATCCGTGTTCTAAACAAAGCTATTACGATGAACCACGGGGGATTTCCGGCGTGGCCCTATCCGTAACTCATAAAATTCCCATGCTAAAACAGCTAATTCTCATCCTTGGCTTTATCCTGATAGCGATAGGCTGCCAAGCTCAACCCCCACCCACCCCAACTACGGAGCCATCGCCCGCCGATCACAGCGGCCGCCTGGCCTATGTCGGCGGCGACGGCAACATCTATGTCACCACCGCCGACCGCAGCGCGATCATCGCCGTCACCGATGACGCCACTGCCCCGCCCGAAAACCCGGGCTTCTCCTACCACCGTGTAGCCTGGTCGCCGGATGGGCAGTTGGCCTATGCCGGCGTCGAGCGAACCGGCAACCGAGCCAACAGCACCCTGTACGTAGCGGAGTCGCCGGGAGCCTCGCCGCGAGTGATCGCTCAGGATGACGAACACTTCTTCATTTATATACACTGGTCGCCCGTACCCTGCCCGGATCGACCGCAGTGCCGACAGTTGGCTTATCTGATCGAAAAAGAAGCCGGGCAAATCGGCCTGCATCTAGTCGAGATCGAAGCGGATCGGGTTAACAATCGCCTTCTGGGTCAGGGCCGCCCTTTTTACTTCGGCTGGATGCCCGATGGGCAGCAAATGCTATGGCACACCGGCGGATCGAGCCGTTTCAATCCTGAAGCGCGGTTGGCCTCGTATGATATCGAACACGATGTCATCGAAGCGCTACCGCACTCCCCCGCCTCGTTTTTGTCGCCCGCCGGCTCGCCCCAAGGTGATCAATGGCTGGCCGCCATTACGGAAGAAGATGACGATACCTTGCAAAGTTTTGGCGTCGAGCCGTTGCTCTCTGTAGCGCGAACGAACGCCGGCCACCAAACCGCGTTTGTCTGGTCGCCTGACGGCCGGCAGGTCGCCTATGCAGCCGTCAGCAATCTGGCCGATCCCTTCTACGGCCCGATTCATATTTTCGATGTGGAAACAGGTGAGGCGCGGCAACTGACCGGCAACACCTTTCGCGTCAACGGCTTCTTCTGGTCACCGGACGGGGAAAAGTTGGCTTATCTGCACCAAGTGGCTACGGAAGAATCCTGGCTGCAATGGCGCGTGGTCGATCTGACGACCGGCGTGGAGCGTGGCTACAACGTCTTCACCCCATCGTATCAAATGCGCTACGTGATCGCCAGTTTCGATCAGTACGCCCAAAGCCACCGGTTCTGGTCGCCGGATGGTCGCTATTTAGTCTACGCCGATCAGGATAAGGATCGGGTTGAACACGTCTATCTGGTCGATACGCTGGCTGAGCGCGGTACGCCCCCCATATTCATTGACGAGGGAACGATTGGCTTTTGGTCATGGAATTAATGGTGACTAAAGATTAGTCGATGTTTGTCTAGGTTCAAAGTCAGCTTTGTCGCTCACATAATTTGAAAAGTGAGCAACCAAATAGCCCAAATATTCATTGTATAACTCCGGCTGGTGCTGCCGATCGTGACAGGCATTCAGTTTACGTATCCACTTTCCCTGACGCTGTAAATCATCCCAATTCACATAGCAGCGGTGATAATCAAGGTACAGACTTACCAACAAACGGCAAATTCGTCCGTTGGCATCATAGAAGGGATGAACGCGAACGAACTGTTGATAAAAAATAACAGCAGAAACTACTGGAGTATGGGCACTTTTTGACAAATGTCGAAATACCTTATGTAACACCTGCTCAATCTCACTTGCCGGAGTACCGGTAAAGCGAGGTTGTGCTCCCTTTTGCCCACCAAAATAAACTATCCCGCCATTAGGCTCTGTTGATTGCCGATAATTACCGGCATTTGAGAGAATCCCTCTAAACAGCGTCCGATGCAGAGATTTGGTGAGTCGCCCAAATAGAGAAGGAAAGTCCCCATCAGGTATTGAACGTAGCCGTTTCAGAATTTCTTTGGAGTCAACCAGGGTGTCTAACAAGGCCTGATAACGCAACTGAAGCAAAGATTCGGCATCTTCTACCGAACCGAACTCACTATCCTCAACCGGAAAAACAGTCATTAATTCGGCTAAATAGTCCAATTCCTGGGAAGTCATTGCTTAAAGGTAGAAAAGGTTGTCAAGTGCTTGGTTTAAATCGTTGGTGTCGTCTTGGGCTTGCTTAAGTCGCTTTTGATAATCTTGAAAAGAGGAGAATCGGGTATGCCGTTCCACATCATCAGTTGTCATATCCAAAATGTAAGCATACCAGGAATTGCTTTGTACGGGGAAGTATGGTTTTTTGATGGGATCAAATGGATTGAAATTGTGGGCAAATAGTTGTTGAGAATAGAAGTCGAGGATTTTATCATGACTGATGACGTAGTTTGGAGGGGTGTTCTGCCAGGGCGACTCTTTGTGAGTCATTGCGCTCAAGGATATGGCTGAAAAGGGTAAGTAGGCGGCAACAATAAAGTCGATTAATTCTTTTTTCGAACCATCAAAATTAGGGGATTCGGTATAAGGTTGATCTATGGGGTTTCGCCCAAAAGATTTGTACCTGTGATAGACATCGGCATTTACGGGACCGTGTTCCCACCTCATGAACTCGCCCTGATATAACTCTACCCCGGCTACAATGCCCCATACCTTCACGTAGTAGAGCAATTTTTGCAGTTTGAGAGGCGTTATTTTGCTGTTAGAATAATGTCCTAAAATGTAATGTGGTAATTCGAATGTATCTAACATGCTTTACCCCTTGGTTCACACGTAGAACACATGTTCTTATTATAAAAAATTTATCGACAGGTGTCAATATAAATTATCAATCACTGCTGCGGTCGAGTCAGCAACAACTCTTGTCGACGTGATTCTCAAAATGATACAACCGAATAGCGATTTTGCCAATGGTTTTGTACACTTGTAAGAAAAGAGAAAAACCTAACATCAAAATAGGCACGGATAAGTTAAACCGTATCACTCTTCTTCATAGAGGATGACCATCTCTTGTTCAATGTACGGCCGGAGGTAAGGGCTTAAACCGTCCTCTGTCACTAAATCGACGGGGCGATTCAGCGTGCGACTCAACGTGTCGATTAAGTCAAACCATTTTAAGCCGATGATCGGACGCTCTCCCGGTGGTTTGAGCGCAACCAGAATATCGATGTCGCTGTCGGGCGTATCTTCACCTCTCGCGGCTGAACCAAAAAGAGCTACTCGCGTAACTTGATAAGGCCCAAGCACCGCCAATATCTTATCACGCCATTCTTGAAATCGAACGTCTGTTGTCTCGCTGTAAATTTGTTTAGCCATATTTGTAACTATCAGACGAAATCGTTTGTTTGAGTGTGATTGTATGTAATGCCCAAACGGATGTCAAACCACCGGTCATTAAAGCCTGAGTCATACTCTGTACAACTCGTTACAACCCAGAGCGTTGCAATGCATACCGCTCCCCCGCACCTATGACCTACGCCACTGACAATAACACCTTCAATACTCCCGGCGCGACCGCTTCCTCAAAGGCCGCCAGCCCTTCATCTAAAGGAAACGTGGCGTGGATCAGCGGCTCGACATCGACCAGCCGTTGGGCCAACAGCCGTAGCGCTGCCCCAAACGGCCCGCAGCGCGAACCGACGACCGTCACCTCATCGACCACCACCATGCTTAAATTGAGTTCGACCTCGCCGTGGAACGTGCTTTTGAGGACCAACGTCCCGCGCGGCCGCACCAGCGATCGGGCGGCGGCAAAGCCGGCGGCGCTGCCGGTCGCTTCAACGACCACGTCGGCCCCCGGCTCGATAGTCTCGCCGGCCAGGGCGGTGCGAATACCCCGCCGGGCCAAAATATCGAGCTTCACCTGATGGCGGCCAATCGCCAGCAAATCGCAGCCGGTCAGTTGTAACACCTGGGCAATCAGCAATCCCAGCTTACCATCGCCCAGCACAATGACCCGGTCGGTCGGTCGAATATGGACTTGCTCCAAAATCTCGCAGGCCGCAGCCAGGGGTTCGGTGAAGACGGCCCATTCATCCGGCACACTGTCGGGTACGGGATAGAGCAACTTGGTGGGCAGGGTGAAGGCGTCGGCCATTGTGCCGTCGCGGCGGTCGATGCCGAGCGTGGTGCGGTGGGGGCATTGAGTCGGGTCGCCCCGGCGGCAGGTCGGGCAGTCGCCGCAGTAGGCGTTGATTTCACCCACTACGCGCTGCCCTACCCACTCCGGCGCCGCGTCGGCCTGTTCAACTACACCGACAAACTCGTGGCCGAGGATGCCCTTGAAGCCCATATAACCGCGCACAATCTCGATATCGGTGTTGCAAATGCCGGCCAGGGTAGGGCGAATTAAGGCTTCGCCGGCGGGTACGGTTGGGCGGGGCGTGTCCGTTTGAAATTTTAGCGTGCCGTCAAAGGTTAAGCTGCGCATGGGCGTTTGCTCCTGCAAAAGAAAGTCAACAGAACACATCGCTGATTTGTTCTGCCTCCTGGCAAATCAGCAATTTGTCCTACGGCAATAATACCGCCAACAACAACCGCACACAAATATGTCCAACAAGCCAAAACACGATAACCAAACTCGCTTGCGAATAAATCCTAACAAAGCACGATTTTCAACATTTCTCCATTCTTCATTCTCTATTCTCCATTCTACTCGGCGGTATCGCCGGAGCGTTGGGACAAAAAGTGAGCGTAGAGAATAGGAATAGCGGTGATACTAACCACCAGGAAAGCGACAACGTTAGTCACCGGCCGGTCGCGGGGGCGGGTTAGTTGGCTGAAGATCCAGATGGGCAGTGTCGATTGCTGGCCGGCGGTGAAGGTGGTGACGATAACTTCATCGAAAGAGAGGGCGAAGGCCAACATGCCGCCGGCCAGCAGGGCGGTGGCCAGGTTGGGCAGCACAATATAGCGAAAGGTCTGGAAGCCGTCGGCCCCCAGATCCATCGACGCCTCGATCTGCGCCCCGCCGGTGCGCCGGAAACGCGCCAGCACATTGTTGTAAACGACCACCACACAAAACGTGGCGTGGCCGATCAAAATGGTCCAGAAGCTGAAGGACAAATCCATCAAGCCCATCATCGACCGCAGGGCAATACCGGTGACGATGCCGGGCAGGGCGATGGGCAGCACCAGCAAAAAAGAGATGGCCTCCCGTCCGAAAAAGCGGCTGCGATAGACGGCCGCCGCGGCCAGCGTCCCCAGAACCAACGCGGCCAGCGTCGCCAGCAGGGCCACCCGCACCGACAGCAGCAGCGACGCCCACAAGTCGGGCCGGTTCCAGGCCACGCCGAACCATTTGAGCGTGTAGCCGGGCGGCGGAAAGGTAAAGGCTGCCTCATCGGTGGTGAAGGCGTATAGCATTACAATGGCAAAGGGGATGTGCAGGAACAGTAGCACGCCCACCGCCGCCGCCGTCAGCCCGAACGGCGCTTTTAACTCCCGATTATAACGCATCGAACGCTCCTAATTTGCGCGCTACCGTCAGATAAATGCCCATAATCACAATCGGAATGGTCGTGAAGGCGGCGGCCAGGGGAATGTTGCCGGCCGTACCTTGATAGCTGTAAACGGCCATACCAATGAACGGGCTGGAGTTGCCGATGACCGACGGGATAATGTAATCGCCCAGGGTCAGCGAAAAGGTAAAGATCGAGCCGGCGACCACGCCCGGAATAGCCAGCGGCAGCACCACGTAGCGGAAGGTGGTCATTGGTTTAGCCCCCAAATCGGTCGAAGCGTCATATAGAGACTTGGGAATCCGCTCCAACGAGGCCTGGATCGGCAGGATCATATACGGCAACCAGATGTAGGTAAAAACGATAAATAAGCCCAGGCTCGAAAAGGAGAGCGACGGACCGCCGATAACCGGTAGCGCCAGCACCGCATCGAGCAGCGCCGTCAGCCCCAGTTTGCCGACAACCCAGGTAAGGATCCCTTCTTTGGCCAGAATGAGCTTCCACGAATAGACGCGGATAATATAGCTTGACCACAGCGGCAGCAGCACGGCCAGGTAGAGTAGCGCCCGGGTCTGGCCCGTAGTGTAGCGGGTGGTGTAGTAGGCCAGCGGGAAGGCCAGCAGCGCTGCTGCCAGGGTAACGGCTGCGGCCATGGTGGCTGTGCGCACCACAATGCCGACATGGGACGCCGTAAACAGATCGCGATAGGTGTCCAGACTGAATTCGCGCACGACCTGCCCGGTAAAGCCATCGAGATGAAAGAAGGATTGGATCAACAAGGCCGCTAGCGCGCCGACGTAGAAGATCAGCATGTATCCTAGCGGCAGGCTCAACAGCAAAATCAAAAAGAGGATGGGCCGGTTGTACAGCGCGGTTGAAAGCTGTCTGAGGACGGAGGGTTTGGGACGGGGAGCGGTGGCGGTGGCCATTGGCTTATCCTTGCAATGGGTTATTGGCCGACTTAGGCCAGACCAGCCGGACGCGATCGCCCGGCCGCCAGACGCCCTGCTCGGCGGCAACCTGTTCGTTTTGACGGGCGACGGTCATCTCTGCGCCGCTGTCCAGCTTAACGAGGTAGCGGGTGTGCATCCCCAGATAGAGAAACTCCTGCACGTAACCGTCGGCCACACACATATCGCTACCGGCCTCGGCACTCTCATCAGCCAGGCGAATCTTCTCCGGCCGGACGGCGAAGGCGGTGGGTGAGCCGGTCAGCGCCGCCGCCGCGTCGCCTTCCAACAGATTGGACGTGCCGACGAAAGTCGCCACAAAGCGCGTCTGGGGCTGCTCGTACAGTTCGGCCGGCGGGCCGATTTGCTCGATCCGGCCCAAGTTGAAGACGGCAATGCGGTCGCTCATGCTCATGGCTTCTTCCTGATCATGAGTCACAAAAATAAAGGTAATGCCGACCTCGTGCTGAAGGGCTTTCAGCTCGATTTGCATTTGCTGGCGCAGCTTCAAATCGAGCGCTCCTAACGGCTCATCGAGCAGCAGCACCCGGGGATGGTTGATCAAGGCCCGAGCCAGGGCAATCCGCTGCTGCTGACCGCCCGAAAGCTGCGACGGCTTGCGCTGCTGTAAACCGGGCAGACGCACCAACTCCAGCATCTCGGCTACACGCCGTTCGCGCTCGGCTTTGGGTACTTTTTTGACCATCAAACCATAGGCGATGTTCTCACCGACGGTCATGTGAGGAAACAGGGCGTAATTTTGAAAGACGGTATTGACATCGCGCTCGTACGGCGGCAGCTTGGTCACGTCCCGGCCAAAAAGTTGGATGTGGCCGGCCGTGGGCCGGTCGAAGCCGGCAATCAGGCGCAGGCAGGTGGTTTTGCCTGAACCGGACGGCCCCAGCATCGTAAAAAATTCGCCGTCGGGGATGCGGAAGCTGACCCTTTCAACGGCGCGAACCTCGTCGAAGTGGCGGCTGACGTCAGTAAACTCGACAGCCGGGGATGGATCGGTCATTAGCCGGTTGCCACCATCACGTGTTTGGTGATCTGGTAATCGCCGACGGCCTCGGCCGACAGGTCTTTGCCAAAGCCGGACTGTTTGAAGCCGCCGTGCGGCGTCTCCGAGGTCAGCGGAATGTGATCGTTGACCCAGATGGTGCCAAACTCCAGCGCCGCCGATATCCGCATGGCCCGGCCGATATCTTTGGTAAAGACCGCCGCCGCCAGCCCATACAACACATCATTTCCCAAGCGTACGGCCTCAGCTTCATCTTTGAAGGGGGTAATGGTCAAGACCGGCCCGAACACCTCCGATTGAATAATCTCCGACTTTTGATCGGCGTCCGTGATCACAGTCGGTTCAAAGTAGTAGCCGTCATCGAACCCGGCCGGGACGCCGCCGCCCGTAACAATCATCGCGCCGCCGGCTTTGGCCCGCTCGACAAAACCTTGCACACGTTCACGCTGCACCGCAGAAATCAGCGGTCCCATCTCGGTATCGCCGGCAAAGGGATCGCCATATTTGACCCCGCGCATGGCCTCGACCACCGCCTCTTCGACATCTTTGTAGCGGCTTTGCTCGACATAGACGCGGGTGGCGGCGGTACAATCCTGGCCGGTGTTAAATGTCGCCCCAAGGGTAGCCTTGGCGGCAAATTCGGCCACGTCGGCATCGTCAAAGATAATCAGCGGCGCTTTGCCGCCCAGTTCCAGATGAACGCGCTTCAGGGTGTCGGCAGCGGTTCTCATAACTTGCTTACCGGTGCGGGTCGAGCCGGTCAGGCTGACCATACGCAAATCGGGATGCTCGACCAGCGCCTGGCCGGTGTCATTGCCGCCGGTGATGACGTTAACCACGCCGGCCGGGATGCCCGCCTCGGCTGTTAGTTCGGCCAGCAGCAGCGTCGTCAGCGGCGTGGTCGGGGCGGGTTTCAAGACCACGGTGCAGCCGGCGGCCAGCGCCGGCCCGATTTTCCAGACGCCCATCATCAGCGGATAGTTCCAGGGCGCAATCTGGCCGACCGGTCCCACCGGCTCGCGGCGGAAGATGGAGGTAAAGCCGTGCATATATTCGCCCGCATGCGAACCGTGGGTATCGCGAGCGGCGGCGGCAAAAAAGCGCAGGTTATCGACCGCAAAGGGCAGGTCAGCCCCCAGACTGGCGAATTCGTACGGTTTGCCGGTGTTCTCCGATTCAAGCCGGGCGAACTCCGCCATCCGCGCCTCCAACAAATCGGCCAGCCGCCAGATCGCCAGCGAGCGCTCGCCGGGTGTTTTCTTGGACCAGCGCCCGTCGTAAAAGGCATCGGCGGCGGCTTTGACCGCCCGATCGACGTCGCTGCGGGTGGCATCCGGCACCTCGGCGATGGTCTCGCCGGTGGCCGGATTTTCAATCGACATCGGGCTGCCACCGTCGCTGTCGGTCCATTCGCCGTTAATCCACAATTTGTAATTCATGTTGTCCTCCGTTAATCACCTTACAACCAAGCGGCAGTCCCTATCGGGACGACACCGAGAATGAAAACCACCGTAGGACAAACTTAAGTTTGTCCTACAAATCTTATTTTCACAGGAGCGACAAAGTTGGCTTTGTCACGATCAAAGCAGAGCTTTGTCGCTCCATATTCTATCGTGTTAACGCCCGCCGATAACGGCGACGTAGTTGGTGACCCACTCGTGGTAAGGTACACACTCCTCGCCGGCGCCGAAGCAGTCGGCGGTGGGCGTTTTCCAGAAGCTAATTTGATCAAAGTTGTCGATGCCGTTGGTCTGGCAGCCGCTCTCACCCAGAAGTTCGTTGCCTTCGCAGGCCGAGGGAACGGAAGGCACTGAGCCAAACCAGGCGGCTAAATCGCCTTGAAGGTTAGGATTGAGTGAGTGATTGAGCCACATGTAAGCACAATTGGGATGGGGGGCGTCGACATGCATCATGGTCGTGTCGGCCCAGCCGGTGGCGCCTTCGACCGGAATGACGCTGGCAACGGGCACGCCATTAGCCTGGAGCAGGTTCACCTGGAACGGCCAGGAACTGGACGCCGCCACACCTTCATTGGTGAAGTCATCGATCTGGATAAAGGCATCGTGCCAATAGCGGCCAACCAGGGCGCGCTGCTGGCGCAGCAGATCGAGGGCCGCGTTGAACTGGTCGCGGTTCAAAGCATAGGGGTCTTCAATACCCAATTCGGGTTGGTGATATTTGAGATAGAGGGCGGCGTCGGCGATGTAAATCGGACCGTCGAAGGCCTGGACCCGGCCCTGATTTGACTCGCCGTCGGGCAGGGTGGTCTCTTCAAAGACCACGTTCCAACTGTCCGGAGTTTCGCCGGCAAAGGCTTCGGTGTTATACATGAGGACGTTGGAACCCCACTGGTAGGGGACGCCGTAATGCTTGCCATCGACTGTATGCCAAGGCGCATCTTGCAGACGGGGATCGACAGTGTCGTAGTTGTCGATGAGATCGAGATTGATTTCTTGAAGCTGCTTACCAAAAATAAGCCGCAGGCTGGCGTCGCCGGAAGCGGTGACCAGGTCAAACCCGCCTTCGTTCATGAGGGCCACCATTTCATCGGAGGTGGCGGCGACTTTAACGCTAACTTGGCAGCCGGTCTCGGCCTCAAAGTCGGTGGCCCAGTCATAGGCGGGGTCGGTCTCGCCGCGCTCGATGTAGCCGGCCCAGGCCACAATCGAGACCGCGCCTTCACCCGGCCCAATCTCCTGAAGCGGTGCGCCCGGTTCCATAACGGCTTCTTCCACTGTTTGGGCTGCTTGTTCAGCCGCAGACTTAGCTTCCGCGGCCATAGCTTCGACCTCGCTTTGGGCTTCCTGCGCCTTTTGCTGCGCGGCCTCTAACTGGGCCTGCAGTTCCTCCACTTGACTGGAATTGCCCTCGCTTTGGGCTTCAGCCACCTTCGCCTCAGCTTCCTGCGCCTTTTGCTGCGCCGCCTCTAGCTGGGCCTGCAAGTCCTCCACCTGGCTGGAATTACCTCCACAAGCGCCGAGCAGCAACCCGACTACCACCAAAAAACTAACTACGGCAAATATTCGCCTACGCTTACTCACCTCTTCATCCTCCATTGATTAACCAAAAAGTTAGGAATATAAATACCACAAGCATTCATGCCGCTTGTTTGAACCCTATCATTAGCAGTAGATCCCAGTATCCTGAGTAGGCCGAGCTTATCGAGGCCGTATTGACAGGTATATTGCAGTCTACCAATTATGGAAACAGCCGTCGTGGCTCTCCTCTTCCTGGCTTGTTCTCTAACTAGGAACGTAATTGGGCATCCGCGCCCAACATATAGGCGAGGTTCGGCGCGATATCACACCGCTATACCTCAGAATCTTGATCATTTGGTAAAAATTTAGTTGAGGTTTGGCTGGACCCTTTAAACAGGCCCAGCCCGTATTGCCAAAATTGACACTGCCTGCTCAGGTGGCGTTTATGGTTAAGCAGGTGACGCCGGGCTTAATTACGGAAGGTATCCGGAGGTGAAATAATAGAAAAGTCCCGTAAATAGTTTGCCCATTATAATAAGAGATGAAAAAAATGTAAATTCGGTAGAGCGCAATTGGCTTTAAGAGCCGGATAAATTGGCGCTTAAAATGATATCATGTTGCCCCACCAGGATCGGGTTACCGTTGGCATCCTGGCCCGGTTCCATCGTCATCACCAGATGACCATTCTCATTCCCCCCATCTAGAAAAATACCATCGGCGGCCAGGGATGGATCGCCGTCAAAATAGATTTGGGTGGTTAACAGTTCCTGATCGCCTTGTTTGACTTTGACGTGGATGTGACGTGGGCGCGGTTCGTAGTGGCCCGGTAGAATGGTGCGGAAGCTGTAACTGCCGTCCGCCGTGGTGATCGACTCGCCATAGAATTGAAAATTTCGATCCCGTTGTTCCGTGCCAGGATCGTTGGGGTGGAGGTAGACGCCGTTGTTATCGGTTTGCCAAATTTCAACGGTCAGCCCTGCGATGGGCATGCCGGCGGCGTCGTATACTTTGCCGGTAAACTCGATGATTTGTCCAGCGGGCGAACCGGGCGAACCGGCTAAAACGGTCAAATCGTTGTCTTGATCGGCGAGTTTATCGACCGGATAGTACGGCCCTTCCGTCTGGGCTGGGGTGAAGTAGGTCACCTCGATCGGCGTGACAGCTATGGGTTCATCGGTTACGACGACCTCAGCCGTATCATCCGAGCCGGATTCCTCCGCTTCAGCATCGGGTGGGGTGGTGGGTTCGGCCGGAACTGAAGTAGCGGTCGGATCGACCGGAGCCGGGGTTGGCGATGGTTCTTCAGGGATGGGAACCGGCGTGGATTCGGTGGAGTCTTCGATAACCGCTTCAGCCCCCGGCGTGGCCGTGGCTTCTACCGGCGCCGGGGGAGTCGAGGTAGCGCAGGCTGCAAACAGAAATAGTGAACTGCTGATAACGATTAACAACGAATAGGATTTGAGTTTGTTCATTATTCGTCCTCCTTAAGACATCCATCTATAAGGTTGGAGTTGTACCTTTCGATAAGTTCAACGGCACAACTCCAACCTATTCGATATGGTTAAGCGCTTATTGGCGCTTAAAGCCGGGATGATAATAGGTCGCCGCCAGGACCAGAATGGCCGCCAGAGCCAGAATACCGGGAGCCAGCAGCGGACTGGTCCCACCGAGCGCATCCAGAAATACCTGGGCCACGGTCGCATTAGGGCGGATGTCCAGTTCAAAGGCCAGGTTATGCTCGATATGCTCATAGATGCCGAAGCAACTACCCAGCGCGACCAAGCCCATCACTACACGCAGCCCTAGCAAAGTCGCTCGCTGTGGGGCGATCAGCGCCGCCCCGATTGCCAAAATGCCCAAACCGGCCAGCCCAAACGGGATCAACTGAATCGCACTTTCCATGTGGTTGGTGAACCACAGTTCGATGACCGTACCGGCAAAGATAAAAATGGCTAACCCCAACAAAAACAACCGGAGACGCTTGAGAATAAGCTCCGCGCTCATTGGCTTACCAGATACCCCCCGGCCGCCGCGACTTCCGGCGCGGGAAGATATTCGGCCAACTGGGTCAGAAAAGCTTCGTTCGAGCCATACGGCCGGGCCGCCATCAGTTCATTGGCGATGGTTTCATCGACGCCCGGTATCTGCTGGAGCGTGGCCGCGTCCGACTCATCGACATCGACCGGCACGTAAACGTACTGTTCATACTCGGCGACCTGGGCTTCATCGACATACTTGCCGATTTCCCGGCGAAACTGCTGAATGCTGATGTAAGGCCGGTATTCCAAAAACTCGCGCACCATACGGTTGCTGAAGTTAGGGATCGCCGCCAGATAATCATCGCCGGTGGCCTGGTTGAGATTGAGTTTGGTGTTGACTATAACTTCTTCAACCCCTTCCGTTGTGGGTTCGGCCGCCATCACTTCCTCGGTGGGGGCGGGTTCGGATGTTGGTTCTTCGATCGCCGGCGCTTCGGCTGCGGCCGCTTCTTCTGTTTCAACCGGCTGTTCAGCCACTTCCTGGGTGGGAGCCGGCGCATCGACGACGGGCTCTTCGGTTACAACCGCCACTGAGGGAACCGGGGTAGCCGTTGGTTCCGTTATCGTGGTCAGTGTTGGGGTCGGGGCAGCCGCTTGGCCGCCGCACGCCGCCAGTGTCAATATAACCATTGTGATAACAAAAATTCTTTTCAACATGATATTCTTCTCCTTTTGGTGGTAGAACATAATGCCGCCAAGCCGCACCCCAAATTGGAACACAGATTAGGCGGATCAAATAGGAACAATAGAGTTAGTCTAATCTCCAAATATGCAGATGTTGCACAGAACCGCCGCAGAAAAACTATAACTTTCTTAACGACGTTCTTACCAGTTTTGTCGATGTTTATGAAAAGTTTTTTAGAAAAAGCTGAGAGAATGCTGAGGGATTGTTGCTGGGGTGGTTTGTTGGTTAGTTGGGTGGATGGATGGATGGATGGTGGGTTTGATAGTTTGTTTGTTGGTTGGTAGGTTGGTTGGTTAATTCATTGATTGGATGGTTGGGTAGTTGGGTGGGGGACTGGTTGGGCTAATAGAAACCAACCACCCCCCATCGAACTATCAAACCATCCCCCCTATCTAACCAACTGCGGATGAAACATCGCGTTGAAGGCGGCGAGGTTCTCAATGTAGGGGACATGGGCGGTATCCGGGATAACTACCTCGCGATAGGAACCGCCGACGGCGGCGTATTTCTCCAGAACAGCGCGAGTCTGGCCGAGCATCGGCTGGGGCGGGTAAACGTCCGGGCCGGGCCAGTTGGGCAGCAGACCGGCAGCGCCGACGGTGGCCGGATCGGACACAGCGTTGTTGGACACGGCCAGATCGTGGCTGCCGCGTATCCACAAAATATCGACCTTGGGCGTAATAGCGTACAGCCGGTTAACATCACCGGCATATTTTGGCGAGAGAGCGTTAGCTGTCCCCCATTTGCCAGGAGCCACAAATGGCCAGTTGGCTGACCGGACAAAATCGCCCGGAAAATCTTTGTCGCCGAGATGGGTAGTTAACATCGCGTCGATCAATGCATCCTCGCGCTGCGGAATAAATGGCGGCTTGACCACCAACATCCGAAAGGCTGAACGGGGTGAAAACATGGTGTCTGCGCTGCGATCGCCGGCAGCCATCCGTCTAAGTAGTTCCGGATTGGCCAGTCCTCCGCCCGACCCGGCAAAATCGGCGTAACACGGCGTCGCGTCGAGGCCCTTGACCCCGCCAAAGCCGTACGGCGATCCGGGCGCGATCTGCGTCGCCGTCAGAAACCGTTCCGGGCAGTCCATCAGCAACCGCCACGTGACCGAACCGCCCAATGAATTGCCGACGATATGAGCTTTTTTGATGCCCAGGTAATTGAGCAAAGCCACAGCGTCATCGGCCAAATCACCCATGCCTCGGGTGGCGTCGATCTTTTGGGCCGGATCGGCCTCGCCGAAGCCCCGCTGATCCGGGGCAATGCCTCGAAAGCCGGGGGGCAAGGTAACCATCACCTCTTCCCACCACGTCGCCGATGACAGATTGCCGTGCAGAAACAATACGGGAACACCGCCATCCGCACCGGAGAATAAAACGCGGGTGGTGATTCGTTTGGTTTTTATAGATTTGGCGGTGATGCCGTTTAAGGTAGGTATGCTCATTTAGTAAAGACTCCTTGATATGTAATCTACCCAACAAACTTTTTCTTCAACTCCGTCTTCATTACCTTGCCATACGGCGAGTACGGCAGAGCATCGGTGAAGATGAACTCTTTGGGAATTTTGTAGCGGGCCAGATGCTGGCTGCAGAAGGCTTGCAGTTCTTCAGGCGTGGTCGATTGGCCCGACTGGAGTACGACTACCATAATCCCAATCTCCCCCCATTGCGGATGCGGCTTGCCGATCAGAGCGGCCTCGGCCACGGCGGGGTGTTCGCGGCAGACAGCCTCGACCTCGGCGGCGTAGACATTTTCGCCGCCGCTGATGATCATATCTTTAAAGCGGCCGGCGATGTAGAAAAAGCCGTCTTCATCCATACGGGCCATATCGCCGGTGTGGAACCAGCCGTTCTCAATTGCGGCGGCGGTGGCTTCTGGGTTGCGCCAGTAGCCGGTGCAGACGTGCGGTCCGGCGATCAGCAGTTCGCCAACCTCGCTGACCGGCACATCGCGCCCGTCGGTATCGACTAGCCGCATCAGGCTGTGAAAGATCGGCTTGCCGACCGAACCCAGTTTCGTCACCGAATCTTCATCAGTCATCGAGAAACAGTTCGCGCCGACCTCGGTCAGGCCGTAGCCCTGCCGGAAGACGCCCCCCTTGGCCGCCACCCAACTTTCCACCAACGACTCGGGCAGCGGCGCGCCGCCGCTGATAAAGAAGCGCACGCTCTCAAAGCTAGCTACTTTAAACGCCGCCGTATTCATCCACATTTGAAAGATGGTCGGCACCCCGAGAATGACTGTACAGCGCTCATCGTCGATAATTTGCACGGTTTCTTCCAGTTCAAACGTCCGCGTTACGATAACCCGCCCGCCTACGTAGAGCAGCGGCGTCAAAAACGCAAACAAGCCCCCGGCGTGAAACAGCGGGGTATAAACCGGCGAGACATCGTACTCGGTCAGGCCCCAACTGGCGATGGTATTGATGCAGTTGTAGACCACCTGCCGGTGGGGGATCATCGCGCCTTTGGGGCGGCCGGTGGTGCCGGAGGTGTAGAGAATGGCCCAAGTGTCGTCGTCGTCCAGCGGCGGCGATGGCGGTTCGGCCTCCGATGCTTGAGCCACACTCGCTTCATACGACATCGCGCCGTCGATTTCTGCGCCTTCCAAGGCGACGTAGTGGTCGATGTGGACATCGGAGCGAAACTCCGCTACCACGTCGGCAAATTCCGGGCCGGCGATGAGGACAGCCGGCTCGCAGTCGTTGATGATATAGCGTAGTTCGTTAGCGGCCAGCCGCCAGTTGAGCGGTGCAAAAATAGCGCCCAGTTTGGCCAACCCGTAGAAGCAATCGATGTAAGCCATACTGTTGTGAGCCAGCATCGACACCCGGTCGCCTTTACGAATACCTAAATCGTCATGCAGCCAATTCGCCAATCGATTGGCGCGCGCGTTGAGTTCGGCATAAGTATACCGCTGCGGCGCGCCGTCGCCGATGAATAGTAATGCTTCGCGGTCGGGCGTTAGGTAGGCCCGTTTGCTCAATAGATTTACCGTTTGCATAGTTCCTCCGTTGGATGGTTAGTTTGAGGGTTGGGTAGTTGGATGGATGGATGGTTGGTTGGTTAGGGCTTGGTCTTGGCCTAACAAATGGAGTTGAAGGTCAGTTAGTCGATTAGTTAAGTGTTAATTGATCAGATTGGTTTGTATATTACCAGAATTATCGAAATCGGGCATCTGGGGAATGATGAAATTTGTCGTTCGAATGACAAGTGAGACGGGCAGAATGAATGTAAACCTAATCTCCATTCTCCCGAAGGAAACAAGACATTAGATGAAAATGTTCTCGGGATTCAAAACCGAGATGAGTGTAAAGCGCTTTTGCTCGCCGGTTGGTTCTGGCGACTTCCAGATGAAGGGCAATAACACCTCGGTTAGCCGCCTCAGCCTTGATCGCGGCCAATACCGCCCGGCCAAAGCCCTGACCCCGAGCCGATGCCTCGATAAAGAACTCATCGACAAATGCATCCCGCCCCCCAAACTCGATGCTATAGCCGAAGCACAACGCAATATAGCCCACCACCTGCTCAGAGGACAGAATCAGCCAGATTTGCCCCAACGTATTTTGACCCAGCAGCGGCGAGAAAGCCCTGATTCGATCCGCATTCGACATCTCGATCTGCTCGAATTCGTGGTACTGGCGCACCAACGGCAGCAGCACGTCAACATCGGTGACTTCGGCAATTCTTAATTCCATGGGGGATACCTTATGAGGTAACGATTACCCAGAACCTACCCTTAAATGGGTGGATAGGGCACATTCCGGCCCAGGCGGGCCGTGGGGTAGTGGCGGGTGGAAACCAGGGTTGACACCCGTTTCTTGAGGGCTTCAATTTCGCGAGGGGTTAAGAAGTCGGCCAGGAGGGCGCATAGTTCTACCCCGTCCATCAGGGTATAGAGATGGTCCAAATCGGCCATCAGCGCATCGGCGACAGGCTGATCGCAAAAATCCCAAATGACGGTGCGCAGTTTGAGATCGGTATGGAAGGTCAGGCCGTGGTCGATGGCCCAAATGGTTCCGTCTTTGCCTTTGAGACAGTGGCCGCCTTTGCGGTCGGCGTTGTTGGCGATGAAATCAAACAGGGCCATTCGCCTAAAATCTTCGATAAAAGCCGGCATATCGCGCAAGTTGAAATAGTGGGCTTCGTAATCGGCCTCAACAAAAAGTTGCAGAGAGCCAAACCCGTGTGGGCCATTTCGCAGGACGGTGGGTGGAATGTTGGGCCAGCCTAAAACCTGGCTAATCAGATAGCTGGTAAACTCGCGCTTTGACAGGCTGCGGTCGGGAAAATCCCATAGCGGGCGTTCACCTTCGCCGGGTTTATAGATGCCTAACAGGGTTTGGTCGTCTTTTGTGCTGAGATTAGCCAGAAAGGTGTAATTCGAACTCCAGGGCATTAGACCCTGGAGATCCATTTTCCCATTAAGCAGCGTCTCCAGACAATCCACGTCGCAATGACTGCTGCGACCAGATTGAGTTAGCGCCAATTCTTGAGCGGATTGAATTTTATCTAAAATCTGAGTGGGGGTGAATCTTGATTTGCTGCTCAATTCCACTGCACCCTTTCGAATCCGTTGCTCTTTGGACAAAAGTGACCTTCGGGATCAATGGGCGACTCGCACAGGGGGCAGATCGGCCGACCTTGATTGACAACCTCCAACGTATGTTCGCTCAATGCTTTCATTTGAGCGCGCGTAGCCCAAAAGCGCATTGTCGCCACATCGTCCTCGGTGTCAGCCTGGATTTCCTGGACTACCAAAACGACCATATCCTGGTCTTGATCGTAGCCCAAGCCGATTTGCCCAACCACAAACTCAGGCTCCATCGGTTCTCGCAACATCAGATCGGAGGTCAGCGGCCGGTCAACCTTTGAGAAGGAGCGGGGATATTTTTCGTCCAACTCATCCAGCAACTCCGTGGTGCTAACTGCCAGGACACGAGCCTGTTCTTTTTCGATTTTTAGGGTAACATTAGAATCGGTTTGGCTCGCTTGCAATAAAAAAATTCGCTGGCCCGGTTCACCCACCGCGCCGATGGTAATCCGGGTAACAGGGTTAAGATCAGTTAATTTTTTAGCCATATATCACTCCTCGAACTGTTATTCTTTCTCTTCCTGAGGAGGAGGGGGATTGTGATTAGTATCGTTAACACACACAACACGCGGCCCCATAAACGTAAAGTTCACCGTAGTCAGCGAGGCCGTACTAATGACGATGCGCTGGAATAAATCGAAATGAACGCCCAGGTAATGGGCCACCGCCGCTTTAATCAAGTCGGCGTGGCCAACGATGGCTATGGTTTGCTCAGGATGTTGGGCCACCAGGTCGTTCACCTCTCTGACAAACCGAGCCTGCATTTCATACATGGTTTCGCCGCCGGGAAAACCCGCCCCACTGGGATAGAATTGAATTTGAGACCAAGACTTTTCCTTGGTTAACTTCTTGATCTCTTCTCCGGTCCATTCCCCGTAATCAACTTCCAGCAGCCCACTGTGCTGTCTGACCTCAAGTTTATGATGGGCAGCGATGATCCGAGCCGTTTCCACCGTTCGATCTAAGGGGCTGGTGTACAACGCATCGATTTTGACCTTAGCCAGACGCTCACCCAATGCTTCGGCCTGTTTTCGGCCCTGCTCATTCAGATAAACCCCCGGCGTCCTGCCGGCTAGCTTGTTAGATTTAGTCCACTCATTCTCGCCATGTCGAATAAATAGGACAGTTGTCGGCTTTTTCTCCTGCTTTGGCTCTTTCTCGGTATCTTGAGACACGTCTTTTTCCTAGGGTTGTGTATGAATAGTAATATAACCTATCCTGAGCCTACAGTCAAACAGATTAAAAATCGGAGGACAGGTTGTGACTTTAGAGGAGGTAAGAGGAGGAATTCTTACCAAAGAGTCATTTGTAAACCACTTTATAGTCGGGCAATGGGTGAATGAGGGGTCTAAGAGATTGATAATGGAAATGGGGTTCCTTATTGTTGTTTACTCATAATCGATGCCCGGCGGCAAAAACCACTGGCGCTGGCTAAATATTTCAAAACCCAACCGATGAAACAACGAAAACCCCTGAGCTGTTGAGTAAGCCATCACGTGGTCGCAGTCAAGCTCACGGGCATCGGCCAGCATGCGATACGTCAACGTGGTAGCGACGCCCTGGCCCCGATAATCATCGATAGTGACCAGGTTGGTGATCGACGCGGCGCCATTAGTCCGTAACAACGCCCCGGCGCTCACCGGCTGCTCATCTAAAAAGGCCAGATAAAGCCCAATTCGGTCCTCTTTAAGATGCGCTACCGAGTAGAGTTTGATCATATCTCTCAGCGGAAAGTCAAACACCAAATGCATCAGCGTACAAAACGCCGTTAGCGACGGCACGGTATCGACTTTCTCAATCATGATCTCCGTATTCCGATCGACTTCGTTCGGTTGGCCGCTAATGACCAGCGCCAGTTCGGGCGGCAGCGATTGGTAATGGCAGTCATTGAGATAATCCGCCCCACCCGGCACAAAATCCTCAATCAACTCCACCCCGTACAGCGTATTTCGGGACGAAAAAAAGGCAGCCGTATCGGCCAGCGTATCATCCGAAAGGCCGGCCAGATCACGTGGTAAGAAAGTATTAAACACAGGTTGTTGCAGACCGCTGAAACCCCGAACCCAATGCGGCATAACCTCCAGCGATCCCCCGGCAATATTTCGATAAATTAGCGATTGTACATCGATAATATGCCTGTCCAGTATAGCGCGAATTGAGGCATCCATATCTTCTTCTGTACGTCCTCTAGTTTAAGATATTGAAAGATAACACAACCTGTTATTTTTTACCAAATTGAATAAGACAGATAATGGGGGTGACTTGAGGTCGCCGGCGCTTAGGATCGAGAATTAACTAACTGCCGCATTTGAGTTGGGATAATGGGTAAATGGTAATTGGTTCTTTAATCTCTAATTACCATTTACCCATTGCTAATTACCCTTGGCTGTCCACCGCAATGGGACAGTTATTAATTTCCCATGCCCTAATCGCGGATAGACTCTCTTAATTTAGGGGTATGATTATCGTAATGCCGGCCGATGTTGGCGATCAATTCCGCCAGCGAGCCTTGGTCATCGGGCCAGGGGAACGGGCCGCGCAGTTTCCAATCACCGGGAAGCAGGTCGATCAGGAAGTTATCAACGGCCACCTGGATTTTGAGCAAATCGTGGTGATTTTCCGGCCACGATTTTCCAGCTCTACGGGCGACCAAAACCTCGTCCCAATCAAGGGCATAATCATCAACCGGCGGAACAGCCGGCAAAGCGGGATCGTAAATGTGGCGAGCCGCCTGTAGCATGCGCTGCTCCCAATCGGCCACATGACCCACCAGATCGCTGATCGACCAGTGGCCGGCGGCATGCTTGTCAGTGGCCTCGACTTCATCAACGGTATCAAGAATGGCCATAAATTCAGCCCGGCTCTGTTTCATCTGCAGCACAATGGCTGCCGGGTCAATTTCGTCATCTAGCGACTGCCGCCACAATTCTATCTCGGCCGCGTGCTGGCGAATATGTTCAACCATGGTTTCGATGATGTAGCTGCGAATGGTGATGATCCGCCCCCGACGCTCGTAGCGCCGGTCGATTTCCGGGTAATCCAGGGCGGCGATCATATCGACGATCTGCTGGTAGCTGTGATGAACAGCAGCCAGGACTTCGCGCCACGATTTATCGCGCCAGCGAGCGACCGCTGCCCGGTTATGCTCTTCAGCGTCAAGATAGTCGATTTGATCGGCCTGACCCTGCTCGATGAGTATCAGATTTTTGATCACCTGCTCATCCCAGCCAATAATATGAGCCAGCACCTCTTTCATCGTCCAACCCGGATAAATCTCTATCTCAGTCAGTTCACGGCGAGACAAGCCGGCGATAGCCTCGAACAAAACGGCTCGTCCATATTGCAGATAGGAAACCATTTCCGGAATAGTGGCCATATTACACCGGCAGCGCCCCCTCTGAGACTACTTCAATCACTTCCGCCGCCAGGTTATAGCGTCCGAAGGCAGGAATCAGATAGATACCTTGTACCCACGGTCGAAGTTGAGTCACCAAATCGCGGGCAATGCCCACGCCGACCTCAGCGCCGTTCTTACCGGCCTCGCGCATCTGCCGGCGTATGTCTTCCGGAATGATGATGCCGGGAACCTCGTTATGCAAAAATTCGGCGTGACGGCCGCTGTAAAGAGGCAGCACCCCGGCGATAATGGGCAGCGACCACGGGCCATACTCGGCCTCATAGCGGGTAATGAACTGCTGCGCTTCGGCCACGTTGTAAATCGGCTGGGTCAGCGCAAAATCGGCCCCATTATCAATCTTCTTACGTAAAACTTTCAATTCACGCGCTGGATCGGCGGGGGTCAGGTTAAGGGCGCAGCCGACCACAAAATTGGTAGGTTGCGCCAGCGGCTCGCCGCCGTGGTCTAAGCCTTGATTAAAGCCCTGTTTCAACAGCTTGATCAACCCGGTCGGCACCACATCGTAGGTGTCGCTGGCTTCGGGGTACTCACCGGTCGAGGTCGGATCGCCCATGACCGCAAAGATATTGCGCACGTTGAGCGCGTGTGCCGCCAACAGATCGCCTTGCACCCGCAATATATTGCGCCCTCGAATGGGAAAATGCAGCACCGTTTCCAAATCGAGCTGATTCTGAATCAGATAACACATCGCCCAGGCGCTCATACGCATTTGCGCCCGCGGGCTGTCGGCCACGTTGATGGTGTTGGCTCCGGCTGCCATCAACGTCGAAACCCCGGCCAGCACTTCCTCAACAAAGACGCCTTTGGGCGGGCTAATTTCGGCCGTGACCACAAATTCGCCCGTGGCTAACCGGCGGGCCAGGCGTGTGGGTTCCAGAACGTTGGCCGGACCGGAACTAATTTCATCCTCGCTGGGCAAGCGCAGCAGTTGTGGCGTATGTTGCACCGGGTTATCCAGAGCAGCCCGCATGTGAGCGATATGTTCGGCGGTGGTGCCACAGCAGCCGCCCACTAGCTTGACTCCGGCTTCGACAAAAGCCAGGGCATAGTCGCCAAAGTATTCGGGCGTCGCCGGGTAGATAATTCGCCCGCCGACTCGCTCCGGCCAGCCGGCGTTGGGTTGGGCCGACAACCGCGTCTCCGGCGGCAGCAGTTGGCCTAACTGGCGAATAGCTCGCAGCACGCCCGACGGCCCAATCGAGCAGTTCATCCCGATGACATCGACCGGGAATTGGGATACTTGGGCAGCAACCTTCTGCAGCGTCATCCCCAACGGCGTCCGGCCATCTTCGGTAAAGGTCACCTGGGCGACAATGGGAATATCGGCCGATACGGCCCGAGCGGCCAGAACACCCTGCTCCAATTCATTCAGATCGGCAAAAGTATCGAACATCAGTAGATCGACGCCGGCCTCAATCAAAGCGATAATTTGTTCGGTGAATGCCTCGTAAGCTTTGGTCGTACTTAACCGGCCCAGTGGAGCCAACCGTACCCCCAACGAGCCAACCGTACCGGCGATAAAGACCTCCTTAAAGGAAGCTTCAACCACCCGGCGCGCCAACGACACCCCAGCCCGGTTGATTTCACCGACCACTTCAGCCAACCCATGTTCGGCCAATTTAACGCGATTGGCGCCGAACGTATTGGTTTGAATGACATTGGCCCCGGCCTGAATATAATCGCGATGAATTTCACCGATAAGGGCCGGATGGCTGATATTTAACTCATCAAAGCAACGCTCAAAGGGAATGCCTTTGGCGTAAATGGTCGTACCCATTGCCCCGTCACATAACAGAGGGCGATTATCAAGTTCTGCCAGAAAATTGTAAGTCACGGTCCAGGTTTTTCCTCTCGTTATTTTTAGTTAATTACAAGGTCCAAGTCAGTGGTATTTATTTAGCATACCGGGTGATTGGCGCGCTGAGTAGATGCGCCGATCCCCTGAATAATGTTAATTTTTGATCTTTTTGGGAAGTTGATTTTCAACATACAGCTTGCCTGCCGGAGTCACGGTTAGAGTACCGTCTTTGGCGATTTTGATCCAGTGGCGCTGGTTGGCAGTAATTTGCAAACTGTTTTCAATATTAAGGGGAACTCGAATTTTAGCTGCCTTATAACACGTGTAAAGGTGATCAATCGAAATTGTGTCTAATTTTAGCAGATGTTGTAAATAGTGAAGGAAAACCAGATTTCGCTCTTCATTTGTGATGGGAACTTTCGTATCCATGAATTCTACCAGTGATGGTCGCCCGTTGGCCGCTCCTAAATTGAGGCTTTCAACCAGAGTATACGTAGGCTTTTCAATGACCGGCTTGCCATCGGTTACACCGTCAACTTCAACCGCCGGCTTATTATCCACTGGCGAAACGGTTTCCGGCGCCGACGTATCCACTGATTTTCTAGCACCAGCCTTCGTTTTGGTCTGCGTTCGCGTCGATTTTCTGGTTCTCGTCCGTTTTGGTTTGAGCGTGGAGGTAATATCCTCGGCGGCGCTGTCATCGCTCACAAAGTGCGCCTTGAAATCGGCGTAAATAGCTTTGACAAAGGTTTCGCTGCCTTCAACCTCCAAAACACCCTGAGCCAGATCAATTTTTAACCGCGTTGCCATTATTCCTTAGCCTCCATGACTGTTCCCTGACACGATTATATCACAAGTCGAGAAAACATAAAACAGGATAAAGTGGCCAATCTCCCCTCAGTTTAAAATTGACAATACAACCAAAGCGAACCATAGTAAGGCCATGACGGATCGCATCGGGATCGATTATACCTCAGCCGTACATCAAAGCGCCGGCATTGGCCGTTACACCCGCGAGATGGTCAAGGCGCTGGCTCAATGTTCAGCCGGCCAGGCGTCGCCACCTCAATATCGTCTGTTTGTGGCCGAGGCCGGACGCTGCGCCCCGCCTCCTGATCTTGGTCCCAACTTTAGCTGGCATCCCACCCGCATCACCGAGCGCTGGCTGGGCCGTTTGTGGTATCGGCTACATTTACCGCTGCCCATCGAACGCTGGACCGGCCCGCTCGATCTGTTTCACGCAGCCGACTTCGTCCTCCGGCCAACCCGTCCCGGCACTCGAACCCTGCTCACCGTTCACGATCTCTCCTTTGTCAGAGAACCGGACAGTGTGATGCCGGGCATGAGCCGCCATCTCAACCGCTGGGTTCGCCAGTCCGTGGTTCAGGCCGATCACGTCATCGCCGTCTCAAAGGCGACTGCCCAGGATTTGATTGAGCTGTACCGAACGCCGCCGGAAAAAATCAGTGTGTTGTACCACGGCGTCACACCCGAATTTCGACCTAACGACGATCCGGCCCAACGGGCGGCTATCCGAGACAAGTATAATCTGGGCCGGCAACCTTTTATCTTAAGCGTTGGCACTATCCAGCCGCGTAAGAATTATCAACGCCTGATCCGGGCTTTCGCCCAGGTAAAGGCCGAAGCCGACCTGGTTATTGCCGGCGGCCCCGGCTGGCACGCCGACGACATCTACAATGAAGTAACCCGCCAGCAGTTGACCGACCGCGTCCACTTCCTCGGCTTCGTCCCCGATGCCGACCTGCCGCTGCTCTACAGCGCCGCCGCCTTGTTTGTCTACCCGTCTTTATACGAAGGCTTTGGTCTGCCCGCCCTAGAAGCGATGGCCTGCGGCACGCCCGTCGTCGCCGCCAATCGATCCGCGCTGCCGGAAGTGGTCGGCTCAGCCGGGCTGCTGGTCGATCCGTTCGATGTCGAAGCCATCGCCGCCGCTATCGACACGGTCCTACATGATTCACGGCTGCATCAATCGCTGGTCCAAGCCGGACTGGCTCAAGCCGCCCAATTTTCATGGACGAAAATGGCCGGGGAGTTGGTTCAGATCTATCAAAAACTACTAACGGAGGATAAAGTGGTTACAGAGTAGCAGAGTGGCAGGGTTGCAGAGTTGCAACCCTGCCACCTTGCCACCCTGCTACCCTGCACCTATGCACATTTGCATCGACGTTTCCCCCACTGCCCAAAAACACGCCGGATTAGGTCGCTACGCCGGTGAAATTGCCCGCATGCTGGCTGACGATCCGGCGGTCAACCTGTCGCTATTTTATAATCGCGACGGCGACGCTACGCTGCCCAATTATCTCAGCGATGTGCCGTATAAGACGGTCAACATCGGCAACAAACCGTGGCGGATGGGGGTGTTCGCCTCGCAGATGACCCACTGGCCGATGGATAAGACCTTTGGGGCCAGCGACATTTTTCACGCGACCAACCACCTGCTGGCCCATTTTGGCCGGGCGCGCACCGTCTACACCCTGCACGACTTGATTTTTCTACGTTACCCCGAACATCACAAAAACTACAACCGCTGGTATCTGACCTTAACGATGCCACACTATTTGAAGGCGGCCGATGTCATTATCACGCCCTCCGAATGTTCTAAGCAGGATGCGCTCGAATACTACCGTCTGCCGGAGCAAAAAATCAAGGTCATCTACGAAGCCGCCGCGCCCCACTTCAAACCCACCCCGGACCCGAACGCCATACAGCGCGTCCGCCACAAATACAAAGTGCCGGACAAATTTATTCTCCACGTCGCCACCATCGAGCCGCGCAAAAACCTGATCCGCCTGCTCGACGCCTTTCAAACCCTATTAACCGATCAGCCCAGTCTCAAGCTGGTCTTTATCGGCAAAAAGGGCTGGCTGTACGACTCATTCTTCCAGCACATCAAAGACCTTGGCTTAGAGGACCGCGTGATCTTCCCCGGCTATGTCGATGAGGCCGACCTGCCGCTGTTCTACCAACTGGCCGAGGTGTTTGTCTTCCCCTCTTTATACGAAGGGTTTGGTCTGCCGCCGTTAGAAGCGATGGCTTGTGGCGCGCCGGTCATCAGCAGCAACAGCTCCAGCCTGCCGGAGGTTATCGGCGACGCCGGCCTCTTGGTCGAGCCGACCGACACGGCGGCGCTGGCTCAGGCCATCCGGCGCGTCCTGGCCGACGCCGAGCTGCGGGCCGACTTGAAACAGCGCGCGCTGCTCCAAGCGTCTAAGTTCTCATGGGAAAAAGCGATTGAAGCGCATAAGGCGGTGTATGCCTCGCTGAGCAGAGACAGGACTTAGGAATGAAATTCCGGTACACAAAACAAGCGGTCAGAAAATAGAAAAGGTATAGCCCAGTTGGGCTATTCGCGCCCCCACTTTACCCTCCGTCAGATGTATAAAATGATTATCCGATCTTCCTAATTTGAATCACCCAAGGTAGTAAAGAATAAAAATAGAATATTTGATATACTCAGTATACATTGGATAAATCTCTTTCAAGGAAGTATCTCTAAATGACAGCGTCACCGTCTCCGCCGGCCTTGGCCGATTGGTCGGCCCGCCGGGTTATCTTAGCTACGCTGGTTGTCGTAGCCGTAGCCTTAGGCTTTTTGCTCCTTTACCAGATTAGGCTGGTGGTCATTATTTTGTTTACGGCCATTATCATTGGCACCGCCCTGAAACCGTTAACCGATAAGTTATCAGATTGGGGCGTATCGCCATTGCTGGGCGTTATTTTGATTTACGGCGTGGTCTCGGTTAGTTTAGCCGGTCTAGCCATTTTGATTACCCCGTTACTGGTCAAACAGATCACCGCTATTATGGCCAGCCTACCCGACTACTACCAAAGTTTTCGATCCACCTTAACTCAATCTTCTAACCTATTCTTACAGCAACTTTCCTGGCGTCTGCCGCCGGATTTCGAGCTATCTAGCCTGTCCCCCGGTGTGGACGGTCCGGAAATCGATCCGGTGACGCAAGCGATCGCTATGGTTGGTCTGGCGCTGAAAAGCCTCTTCATCATTATTGCCACCTTTATCCTCAGTTTATACTGGACGCTTGACAGCGAACGTACCAAACGTAATCTGCTGCTGTTAATACCCGGTCAATATCGCGATGGCGCTCGGCTCTTATTTGAGGAGATGGAAGCCAAGGTGGGCGCCTACATCCGAGGGCAGGCCATTCTGTGCCTGGTGATCGGCGGGTTGTCTTTGGTAGCCTATCTGATTATTGGCGTGCCTTATGCCTTTGCCCTGGCTTTATTTGCCGGCTTGATGGAGGCCGTGCCTTATGTAGGCCCAATCCTGGGAGCCATACCGGCCCTGGCTGTAGCCGCCTCCGTTAATCCTCAGCAAGCTATTTGGGTACTGGTGGCCTCGCTGATAATCCAGCAAATTGAAAATACCTTCTTGGTTCCGCGTGTGATGAGCCAGGCGGTGGGCGTAAATTCGTTCGTCTCTTTGCTGGCTATCTTTGCTTTTGGGACGTTGGGCGGCATCCTGGGCGTACTCCTGGCCATTCCCATCGCGGCGATCCTGCAACTGCTGCTGAATCGTTTTTTGCTGAACCGATCCGTTTTAGAGCAGCAAACCGAAATCGGTCGCAACGAGTTAAGCCGGCTGCGGTATTACGTTCAGGACCTGATCGAGGATATGCGCAAACAGATCCGGCAGGATGAATTGGCGCCGGATGCGGAAACTGAAAAAATCGTTGAAGAAGATATCGAGGCCATTGCTTCCGATCTGGATAGTATTTTGGCCCAAGCCGAAGCGCCGGCTCGAGGTTAACCGATGAGACGACTAGCCTGGTTTACCAGCATTATATTGGGGACACTGGCCGTCCTCTTTTTATTATGGGAATTTCGCAGCGCCGTCTGGATTTTTCTCTTCTCATTAGCCGCCGCCGCCACCTTTCGCCCGCCCATCAAGCAGTTGACCAAGCGCGGCCTGTCGCTGAGTATGGCTCTCTTACTGGTTTATGGGGCCGTCGTGCTGGTCGTCGGGGGGTTGTTGATTGTGGTTAGCTTCAACTTATTAACTGAGCTGCAAGACCTGGCTAACCGATTTGCCATCGGTTACCAACATATTGAGGTGGTCTGGCCCGAGGGCACACCGCTGCAGCAAGCGGTGGCGTCCCGGCTGCCGACGTCAGACACCTTATACGATTCGATCATGGGCGACAACGGCCTATCGACCCTGCCTTCCGTGTTGGAAATAACCTCCAATTTGGCTGAAAATTTGACTTATCTTGTCATCGTTTTGTTTCTAGGCATTTATTGGACCGTCGATCAAGTTCGCTTTGAACGATTGTTGCTGTCTTTAATCCCGATCGAAAACCGCGCGCCGGCCAGGGAAATGTGGCGACAAATTGAAAAAAATGTGGGCAGCTACCTCCGCAGTGAACTGATCCAAAGCCTGCTGGCCGGCCTGTTGTTGGGGCTGGGCTACTGGCTAATTGGTCTACAGTATCCCACTCTCTTAGCCTTAATTGGGGCGGTGGTGTGGTTGATTCCGATTATGGGCGTTCTTTTGGCGCTGATCCCGGTCATTATCGTAGGGATCATCAGTGGGTTGTGGGTGGGGCTGATAGCGGGCGGCTATACCCTGCTGGTGTTCTGGCTGTTGGAGTATATTATCGAACCACGATTTTACGACCGCCGGCGTTTTAGCAGTCTACTGCTGCTCCTGGTCATGCTGGCCTTAATCGATACCTTTGGCCTGGCCGGTCTGATTCTGGCCCCGCCGGTAGCCGTCGCTATACAAATTACATTTACCTGGCTCATCCAAAAACGCATTCCCGCGATGACCGGCAAAACCATCCCCGAACTGGTCGATTTGCAAGACCGGGTGTCCACTATTGAAACTAAATTAGCCACCGACGAAATGCCCCCTTCGCCCCGTGTGGTTAGCATGCTAGATCGGTTAAAAGAACTGCTCAACGAAGCCGCCGATACCGCGGTAGCCCCGGCTTCGAAATAACAGGGTGCAAGATCAGGAGCATCAAAGCTGGCTTTGTCAAGCCGATCAAAGCCAGCTTTGTCGCTCCAATCAGTACAACGAAGCCTCAAGCCGCTCCGACGGTTGACCTTTCCTCATTCCTCATTTATTATGGTTGGCTATCGCCTG
The DNA here is from genome assembly GCA_020634855.1 of Anaerolineales bacterium. Taxonomy (GTDB): domain Bacteria; phylum Chloroflexota; class Anaerolineae; order 4572-78; family J111; genus JAGRBY01. The sequence goes on along the minus strand of JACKAU010000004.1, from coordinate 536,179 downwards.
TAAATAAATTTACCCATAGGGAAATAGGGAGATAAAGAGTTTGGATGGGCATCATCTCCCAATCTCCCAGTCTCCCAATCTCTAATCTCCCCCTAATAAGGAGCACCCATGCTGGAAATTGCAATAACCGTATTCATCGGTATTCTGGGAGGCATCGCCGTTGGTATCCAATCCCCCATTGCCGGCTCGATCAGCCAGCGCGTCGGGGGATTATCGAGCAGTTTAATTATCCATCTGAGTGGAGCGATTTTCTCGGCGATCCTGTTGGCGCTGCGCGGCGGCGAGCAGATTCAGCAGTGGCGCACGCTGCCTTGGTATATGTTGGGCGCGGGATCGTTGGGGATAGTCCTCTATCTGTCGTTGAGCCACACCCTGCCCCGGCTCGGCGCGTCCGCCGCCATCGTGCTGATTATCATCGGCCAACTGGTCAGCGGCATGGTCATCGATCAATTCGGCTTATTGGGCGTACCGGTGCGCCCTATCGACGGCGGGCGGATGGTCGCCGCCGGGTTGTTGATCGCCGGGGGGTATTTGATGGTGAGGTAGGGAGTAAGCGGTAAGGGGTAAGGAGTAGGGAAAAGATTTACGCCTTACTCCCTACTCCTCGGTTTGATGACCGAATGGCTGTCTACCCCGTCTAATATAAGGAGTCCGACAGTCCTGACAGGACGACAGCGAGAATGAAAATTCCGTAGGACAAACTTAAGTTTGTCCTACACCTTATTTTCAGAGGAGTCCGACAGTCTCAAATGAGACGACAACGGAAATGAAAATCGTGTTTTACCCTCACCCCGTCGCTAACGCGACTCCCCTCTCCCTCAGGGAGAGGGGTTGGGGGTGAGGGCTATTTTCAAGGGAGCCACTATGAACACAATCAAACACACCACCGAGTTTGAAATCGCCCAACCGATTGAGGCGCTGTTTCCCTTGTTTAGCCCGGAAGGGGAAAAGTGGTGGGTGCCGGGTTGGGACTATGTCAATATTATGGGGACCACCGATCTTAGCGAAGATTATATCTTTCTGACCCAATCCCACGACCACGCCTCGACCCAAGCCATCTGGTTGGTGAAGCGATACGACCCCGCCGCATATCTGGTGCAATATTATAAGGTCGAACCCGAAGATAAGGTTGGCATCGTCACCGTCCGGTGCATCACCCAGGCGCCCGACCGAACGCAAGTGCAGGTCTCGTATGAATACATTGCCCTGGCGGACAAAGGCCGCCACTTCATTGAGTCGTTTACGGCTGAGGCGTATCAAGCATTTATTGCCGAGTGGGAAACGCTGCTGCAACGGTATTTTGCGAGTCAGGGCTAACTAAGCCCAATCATCATGCGATCGACATCGCGATCACACCTCCGTGCGTCCATGAAGGTCCGATCGGCATCGCGATCACACCTCCGTGCGTCCATGAAGGTCTGATCGGCATCGCGATCACACCTCCGTGCGTCCATGAAGGTCCGATCGACATCGCGATCACACCTCCCGCACCTTCCAGAGGTCTGATTTACATTGCGATCACACCTTCCGCACCTTCCGGACGTCTGATCTTCGCCGCGATCACAGCTACCAAACCATTGTAAAGCGCGATCGGCGTCCCGATCAGTGAGGTAGCGTTTACGGAGCGGGGTTAAAGGGTGGTTGGGTACTATAAATTTACCGCAGCAGCCGGGCTACCACGGCTTCGAGCGGCTGGGATTGACCTTGGACCCAGGCCGCCTGGTAGATGGGCGGCTCCAATTCCGCTTCCAACCTGACGCGAAGCCGTTCGGCCGCTTCGTAGAGGGTTGTGTCTTCGGTTCTAAGGAGCAGGGGTAAATTGCTGAGGGGGTGGCATAGAACACCGGCCAATAACTCGACGGCCTCGCTCTTTTGGTCCTGCGCCGCCCAGACCCTGGCCAGGTCATACAGCATGGCCACCATTTCTCGGGCCTGGCCGGTTTCTTCCGAAACTTCGAGACTGAGCCGGAAGTAGGTTTCGGCCTGAGCCAACTCGCCCAGGTGAAAAGCCACATCGCCCAGATTATCGTACGACTGCTGAGTGGTGCGCCGGTAATTGAGTACCTGGGCCGCGCTGAGACTGCGATGATAGTACACTTTGGCCTCATCATAAGCGCCCAGAGCAAGGGCTATCCGGCCTTGAATCAACGCGGCCCAACTCCGGCCAAAGTATTCGCCGATTTCTTGACTGAATATCTCAAACGCCCGGTCAATCAACTGTTTGGCTTCGGCGTATTTTTGCCGCAGGATCAAGGCCGTGGCCCTAAAGTTCAGCGACGTGGCTTCCGCCCACCGGTCGCCGGTCTGGCGGCAGAGCTGGCCTAATTCTTGGGCCGCTGCAAGGACCCACTCCGCGCGGCCCAAATAGAGGTTGCTTAAGGCGGCGCAGTAAAACACATACGATAACGCTTCCGGTTGGTCAAGGCAGCTCAGGAGGTCTATCGCTTCTTGGGCCAGAACCAACCCCCGTTCGGGATTGCCGATGATGCCGGTATAGTAGCTCTCATAGCCCAATGCCTTGCCGCGAACCAGTAGAGCCACCTCATCGCCGCTCAACAGATTCATCTGCTCGGCGGCTTCTCTAAAAAGGGCGATAGCGGCCTGATGCCAGCCGCGAATGTCATGGATCATCCAAAAGCTATCCATAAACTTGAGCAGTTCGGCGCTGTTTCTTTCGGCCAGCCGGTAGCGCCAGGCGGTGCGGATATTTTCGATATCCAGTTCAAGCGCCGCCAGCGCGGTTTGCTGTTTGGCGCTGCGTAAATCGGTCCAGCTTTGCTGCATTAACGCCGCGTAGTAGTTGGCGTGGGCTTGCCGGGCCAATAGGTTGGTTTCGAGATCATCGGCGGCTAACTTCTCGCCGGCGTACTGCCGCAGCAGTTCATGCAGCTCATAGCGTCCGGTCTCGGGCCGGCTGGTCAGCAGCGATTTGTTGACCAACCCGGCCAACACCCGCAGCGATGCGCCGGTAATTTGCCGAACCGCCTCATGGGTGAAACTGCCCCGAAAGACAGAGAGCGTCTTAAACAGCGACTGCTCCTCGGCGGTTAGCCGCTGCCAGGAGCGGTCGAACACCAGCCGCATACTGCGATGGCGATCCGGCACATCGCGCAGTTCGCTTTCCAACAGATCCAGGCTATGGCCGAGTTCGGCGGCAATCTCGGCCACCGACAGCATATTCAACCAGGCCGCCGCCAATTCAATGGCCAGGGGCATGCCCCACACAGCTTGTAAAATGTGCTGAAGATGGGTTAAATCCTCGACCCGCAGTTCAAAATCGGGTCGCACCTGCCGGGCGCGCTGTACAAAAAGCCGCACGGCGTCACCATTGAGCGCATCCGCCACACTGGTCAACTCGGCAAACTGCAAGCCGTTGACCGGCCACAGCATTTCATGGGCCAAATTGAGCCGCTCGCGCGAAGTCACCACGATATTTACACCGGTGGCGGCCTGTAAGATTTGGCTGACCAACGTGGCCCCATCCAAAACATGTTCAAAATTGTCCAGCACCAGCAGCATCTGTTTGTGGCGCAAGTAGGTCAGCAGTTGCGTCGCCGGTTCTTCAACGGAGGACAGCGGAAAGTCCAGCCCTTCCGCAATCGTTTGGACCAGGGTGTCAGGTGAGGTGATGGGGGCTAACGAAATAAAATAAACCCCATCGACAAAGGCCGTGGCGGGTTGGATTTGTTTTTCGGCCAGGGCCAGCGACAGCCGGGTCTTACCGATGCCGCCCGGCCCAATAATCGTAATCAACCGTCCCTCCGGACTGGCAAGGCGTTGTTGCAACCCCTCCAACGCCGTTTTTCGGCCAATAAAGGGGGTCGCCTGAACCGGTAAATTGTGGATGGGCAGGGCCAGGGTGTTTGCCAGGGCAGTGTTTGAAAGAGAGGGATGGGACTGTCCCCTTGCTCCGGGGAGGGCCGATCGTAAAATTGAACTGGTCTTCAGCCGCGTTTTGGCAGCCCTGTTGGCCGGAAACGTTAGCCGATTGGCCTTAATCGCTTCAAACAGCGCGTTCGTTTCGGTCGAGGGGGCGACGCCCAGTTCAGTCTCCAGCACGCGGGCGCAGCTCTGGTACTGTTGCAAAGCCGCCGCCGGTTGGCCGGCCCAACAGTACAGGCGCATTAGTTGACGGTGAGCCGGTTCGTGCAAAGGGTCCAGCGCCAGCCAGCGTCGGGCGTAACTGATAGCCTGTTCGCCGGCAGTGTTATCGCCGCTCTGGATGAAAAACTCCACCAGCCGCTCCAGAACGATGCCTAATTCACGCCGGAAACTTTCCGTCTCGAACGTCTGCCAGGTATCGAAGTCAGGACTATCGGCCAGCGTAAAACCGGCCAAAAAGTCGCCTCGCACTAACTCCACCGCTTCCTGCAACGATACAAGACAGTCGGGACAAGACTCGCCGGTGATATGAACGTGGTTACGGCTGGCCTCGGCCCGTTCTCGGAAATCATCGACATCCACCCATAAATCGGGCTGCGGCGTTAGCATAACGGTTTGCCGATCGGCCTCCAACCAGCCCGGCCCCAAGCTCTTATTCAAAACCCAAATCATACGGCGCACCTCGGCGCGCGCGTCGGCGGGGGCGTAGTCAGGCCAGAGTAATGCCCCCAAAGCTTGGCGCGTGTGGTGTTGGCGGGTCACCGATAAATAGGCCAGCAAAGCCAGGGCTTTATGGTGGCTGAGCGAAATGATTTCGCCGTCACGTTCGATACGGGGTGTACCCAAAAAATAGAGCGCCAGCCGGGACATCAGGCTCCTTTTCCTCAACCTGTTTGTAAAATGGATTAGTCGATATTATAGCCCGGTCGAAGTGGGACGCAATTGGCACGATGCTGGAACGCAAGCCGGGCGGGGTTTGGTACAGTTCTGGCATTGGCCGTTGATATACTGACCTCAAGAATAAAAATTGTTCTGATGACTTACCGACAACAACGAACGGACACCGTCCGAACATAAGGAGACAACTCATGTTACAAACATTTACGAAACCTTCATTTATCGGCGACTCTTGGGCCTTTTTACAATCCCGCCTGCAAGGTACGGTGATTGTGCCCGATGATCAGCGCTATGATCAAGCTCGCCTGGCCTGGAACCTGACGGTAGATCAACAACCGGCCGGTATCGTGGTGCCCAAAAGCGCCGCCGATGTGGTCGAAGCCGTGCGATTTGCCCGCCAGGAAGGGTTGAGCATCGCCGTGCAGGCGACCGGTCACGGTAACGTGCGGCCGGCCAATGACTGTCTGCTCATCCTGACCTCCGATCTGCAAGGGGTTGAGATCGATGCCCAGGCCCAGACCGCCTGGGTTGAAGCCGGGGTCAAATGGGGCGTTGTACTGGCGAAGGCGCAGGCGGCCGGTTTAGCGCCGCTGCTCGGCTCCTCGCCCGATGTCGGGGCTGTGGGGTATACCCTTGGCGGTGGGATGGGCTGGTTAGGCCGCAAGTATGGTCTATCGGCCGATAACGTCAACTACTTTGAAGTGGTCACCCCCGATGGTCAACTGCGGCGGGTGAGCGCCACCGAAAACAGCGACCTTTTCTGGGGGCTGCGGGGCGGCGGCGGTAGTTTGGCCATTGTGACAGGGATGGAAATCAAGCTTTATCCGGTTACCACCGTCTACGGCGGCAACCTGTTCTACCCAATCGAGCAGGCTAAAGCGGTCATCAGCCGCTACCGCGACTGGCTGCCGTCAGTACCCGATGAACTGACGTCATCGTTTGCGATTATGAACTTCCCGCCGATTCCTGACGTGCCGGAGTTTTTGCGCGGCCAATCGTTCGTAGTCATTCGCGGCTGCTATACCGGCTCGATGGAAGATGGGGAAGCGCTGCTGGAATATTGGCGCGCTTGGCAAACGCCTTTAATCGATGACTTCAAACCCCTGCCATTTAGTGAAGTTGCTACCATTAGCAACGAGCCGGTTGAACCAACGGCGGCTATGAGTACCAGCGCCTGGCTGCGCGAGTTGAGTGATGAAGCCATTGAGATTCTGATCGACCGCATGAAGCCCGCCAACGGTAGCCCACTGGTATTTGCTGAAGTGCGCCACGTCGGCGGCGCGGTCGCTCGACCTCAAGCCACGGCTTACAGCAACCGCGACGCCAGTCTGATCCTGCACATGTTGGGCATGGTCTTTTCACCGGAGTCACACCAGGCGGCCCAGCAGTATGCGGCTCAGTTTAAGCAAGCGTTACAACCTTATCTGACCGGCCGGGTGTATATGAACTTCCTGGAAGGGACCGAGTCGCAAGAGCAAATCCGGAATGGATATGCGCCGGAAGCCTACGAGCGTTTGACCCAGTTGAAAGCCAAATACGATCCCGACAATGTGTTGGCCTATGGCTTTAATATCCAGCCGGCTCGCAAATAATTGGTAAATATAGACCTGACAGGTTTCAAACGTAAAAGTTGGCCTAAATATGGGCCAATTGGAAAGGTTTCTTATCACATGCGTAATTCGGAAACCTGTCAGGTCTGGTTCGAACAGGCATCTTATTATAAAAAATAAAACAGTTTCTAAATTGCAAGGAGATACATCATGAAGAAATGGACTTGGCTGATTGCTGGCCTACTTATTATCGGTGGTTCACTGTCGTTGATGGGGTTTGCCTCTAATAAACACACCCAGTGGGGTGAGCCGGTCTCGGTGGGGAATGGGCAGATTAAAACGTTTGTTACCTTGAACGGCGCCGGCAAGCCCAAAGAAGTGGGCGTGGTCTTTACGGAAGAGATGTTGGCCGGCTTACCCGACCAGATGACTGAAAACGTCCTTGACTTCCCGGCCTCAATCGAGGCGACCTCATTCGATCACTTTGGCCTGGACTGGAATCCGATGGGCCACGAACCTGACGGCGTGTATACCGTCCCTCACTTCGACTTTCACTTTTACGCGATCAGTCAGGCTGAGCAAGCCGCGATTGCCGCCGGCGCCTGCACGACTGACGATGACAGCCGTATTCCGAACCCGCCCGGCTCGGTGCCGGTCACCTGTGAGGTTTTCGATAAGGCCATGCAGCCTCTCCCGGCCGACATGATGCCGCCCGACTATAACCTGGTTCCGGCTGTTGTGCCCAACATGGGTAATCACCTGCTCGATTTCACCGCGCCAGAATTGAACGGTGAACCGTTCACCTATACCTGGCTCTACGGGGCCTATGACGGCCAGATCATCTTCTACGAGCCGATGATTACCAAGGCGTTCCTGGAATCGAACCCGAATATGTGCGAGTCGCTCAAAACGCCGGAAGCGATGCCGGAAGCCGGTTGGTATCCAACCCGCTATTGCATCAAACACAGCCAAGCGGGCATCTACACCATCGCTCTGGACTCGTTCAAGTGGTTTGAAGCCTCCAACGGCCAGGTGGTCAACAGCGAGATGCCGCCAGCGCCGCAACACGAATTCGTTGCTCATCATCATAACTAAGTAGAGTCCTTTGAGGACGAAATTAACCATCAAAATGTTTCACCCTCACCCCAACCCCTCTCCCTGAGGGAGAGGGAAGTCGCGTCAGCGACGGGGTGAGGGTTTTTAGAGGAGATCTCAATAATGAACGAAACGTTACTCATCAAACTGTTGCAACTTCACTTTGAGCATCAGCACAAAATCGATGAATTCAAAGGTAAGCTAAACCTGACCTACTTCGAGCTTGATTTACTGCACCTGGTCTTAGATGCCGTGGGCGTCCCGGCCGATAACAGCGTCGAGCAAATCGGTAAGTATGGTTATGGGGTTTGGCTTGAGCAATCAGATACCTTTTCCAGAGTGTGGCACTACAACGAATTTCAACAGCGGGTAAAACACGGTACCGCCGACGAATGCCGGGCTTACTTGGAAAACATTATTATGGTTAGCACGTTTTCCCATCTGCTCAGTGGCGGCAAACTCAATACAGTCCAACCCGTGGATACGGACCTACTTGAAAGCCTGGTCTAGCACCCAAACCAATTCAACCCACCCACCCAACCAACCAACCAACCAACCAACCAACTAACCATCAATCATTAATTTGTTTCAAAAGGAGCTAAGAAAATGATTACCCACTATCGAGACGTTTTTGTGGTTAACACTAATGGTCATAAAAAAGCGACAGCCAACCTGGCCAATAACACGGCTAACTGGATTGAAGCCGCCCTGTTCAACTTTCTCGTGGCCGGTGAGGATACTCAGGGCAAATACGCTCTGGTCGAGGCCGTCCAGCGTCAAGGTTACGAGCCGGCGCCCCAAACCTATCCCGACACCGATGTGACCTTTTACATTATGGAGGGCGAAATGACCTTCTCTGTCGATGGCCAGACCATCGCCGCGCCGGCCGGGAGCAATGTCTTTATCAACCGAGGGCGAGCTTATTCTTTCGCCGTCAAAACCGAGACGGCCAACACCCTTATTCTTTTTTCGCCGGCAATCAGCCAAGACGTCTACAAAAAACTGAATGCAGCGGCCAAGAAGTAACTAGGTGATCTTAATAAGCGCATCTTGGCGCGGATTTTTGGGCGGAGCAGACGACGCTCCGCCACAGCTAAAATCCGCGCTTTTTCTTGACAGGTCAGCCGGATAGATTTTTCGGCAGCGGTGGGGCATTGCCTTATGACAATGGGACGCTTAGGGTGTTATGCTAGCCGCATTTATCAGTAGCGGGGAGGAAGTCTGATGCAAGATTTAAGCGGTCACGCTTTTGGCGATATTACCTTAACCGAGCGAATTGGCGCGGGCGGCATGGCCACGATTTACCAGGCGATTGACGCCAATCTTGCTCGCCGGGTCGCCGTCAAGGTTATTCCGATGCCAACTCAGGCCGCCGGTCAGGCCGGGGCCACGGTGTTGGCTCGCTTTCGGCAGGAAGCGCGAACTATGGCCCAATTATCACATCCGCATATCGTCACCATTTACAGTTATGGTGAAACCGAGGCGTGGGCTTACATTATCATGGAATATGTCTCCGGCGGCTCGCTGCAAGGCCGGCACCGCCGCAATGCGCCGGTGGGGTGGCAGCGAGCGCTGAAGGTGATCATTCCGATCTCACGAGCGCTGGCGTTTGTCCACGGGCGGGGCCTGATCCACGGCGATGTCAAGCCGGCTAATATTTTGCTGGCCGCCGAGGATCGGCCGCTGCTGGCCGACTTTGGTCTGGCCCGCCGACAGTATTGTCTGGAGGCTGACCCGTCCACCCCCGATGAACTGCTCGGCACGATGGCCTATGCCGCGCCGGAACAAATTCAAGCCGGCAAAATCGACACCCGCATCGACATTTATGCCTTGGGCGTTGTCTTGTACGAACTGTTAACCGGTGAACTGCCCTTTCTGGGCGAGACTCCATCCGATTTTATGATGGCTCGCTTGAAAACGCTGCCGGTTCCCCTGCTTACGGCCAATCCCCATGTGCCGGCTATCTTCGCGCCCATTCTGGATAAGGCGCTGGCCCACCAGCCGGACAGCCGTTATCGCTCGATGGATGAGTTGACGTATGACTTACAGCAGGCTTGGGCCGAGTTGTCTAACGCTATACCGCCGTTAACTCGAACCCGCCTGCGCACCACCAGCGAGTCGGTGCGGCAGCGGTCGAAACTGCTGCCGGTGCTGAGTCGGTCAGCGCCGGTTGAATCTCAGCGAACAGTAACGGGACAGTTTTCCCGGCTTACGCGGGACACTATTCAGAATTTAGGAGATAAATAATGCGATCCGAAGCACTGACAAAAACGTATCCTATTCAATGGCGTAATTCTGCCACCATGCTGGGCGGCGGCTTGTACGTGGCCTCCGTGGCCATTTGGCATCCGCTGCACGAGGGCCTATTCGGCGGTACGGCCTTGGCCGTCACTCACCCCCTAGGTCATGCCTTGCATCACGCCCCGGAGTTGCCGGCCTATACGCTGCTGGCCGTAGGCTTGGTGGAGCTTTCGCGCCGGCTGTCGCCTCAACTGGGTCGGATCGGCAAGATTGGGCTTTACCTGACGCTGATCGGCTTTGCCTTGATGGCCGTTGGTACGCTGGCGATTATCCTTTTCGAGGGTGTGCTGCAAACGCCGATCAGCGCCTTAGAGACAGTCCATCCGCTGCTGCTGCTGCCGTTGATCGGCGCGCTGCTGTGCGGCCCGGCTATCCTCAAGGCGAAGATGTTAACGCCGGATGGCGCCTGGTTGATCATTATCGGCGCAGCCCTGTTTTTGGGGATGATCTTTACCGGCCTGATTGACACGACCTGGGGGTATTGGGTGGGGAAAGGCTTCTTGACGGTCTTTAGCGCCGGTTGGACCTGGCTGGGCTACGCATTTTGGTTGGAAGCGACTCACTCAGCCCGGCGGTCATAATCTAGACACGACTGGCGGATTATAGTATGATGCAGGGTACGCCTTCTAAAAGGGGAAGTAGTCTAATCCCTATTGCTTATCACCTCATATGGAGAAATGATATGAGCGAAACGCCCCAATTCGTCTATACCTCAGAAAACGCCGACGCAGCCTACGACTCATTCCTGGCCGCTTATCCGGCCTACCAGACCACGGTCATACTCGATGAGTGGCGGGCCACCGAGTACAGCCGGCTCGATGCCCAACAGCAGATCTATCTCGATTACACCGGCGGCGGCCTGTATGCAGCCAGCCAACTCCGGCAGCATATGGCCCTCCTGGAAAATAACGTTCTGGGCAATCCCCACTCAGCCAACCCAACTTCACTGGCAATGACCGATTTGGTGGAAGCCGCCCGCCATTATGTGTTGGCCTACTTCAACGCCTCGCCCGACGAGTACATCGCCATCTTTACGGCCAACGCCAGCGGGGCGCTCAAGCTGGTGGGCGAATCCTACCCCTTCGGCCCCGGCAGCCGGTACGTCCTGACGTTCGATAACCACAACTCGGTCAACGGCATCCGCGAGTTTGCCCGCAACAAAGGGGCCGAGTTTACCTACGCCCCGTTAACTACGCCCGATTTACGGCTCGATCAAGCCCGGTTGGCCGACCTGCTGGCCGCTGCCAACCCCGGCGGCCACAATCTGTTTGCTTTTCCGGCTCAATCCAACTTCTCCGGGGTCAAACACCCCTTGAGCCTGGTGGCCCAGGCCCAAGAACAGGGTTGGGACGTGCTGCTCGATGCGGCGGCTTTTGTGCCGACCAACCGCCTCGACTTGAGCCGAATCAAACCGGAGTTTGTGGCTATGTCTTTCTACAAGATGTTCGGCTACCCGACCGGCATTGGAGCGCTGCTGGTGCGTAAATCGGCCTTTGCTAAATTACAACGGCCCTGGTTTGCCGGGGGTACGGTCAACTTTGCCAGCGTCAGGGGCGAGGGGCACTATCTGGCCCAAAACGAAGCCGCCTTTGAGGACGGCACGGTCAACTATCTGAGCATCCCGGCAGTGAAGATTGGGCTGGAGCATCTGGAAAAGGTCGGGGTCGAGACCATCGGCGAGCGGGTGCGCTGCCTAACGGGCTGGCTGATCGAGCAGTTGCTGACCCTAGAGCACAGCAACGGTAGACCGATGATCCGCCTGTACGGCCCGGCTAATACCGATATGCGTGGCGGCACGGTCACCCTCAACTTTTACGATCCCGACGAGCGGCTGCTCGACTATCGCCGCATCGAAGAGTTGGCCAACGGCGAAGGCATCTCGCTGCGCACCGGCTGCTTCTGCAACCCCGGCGCCGGCGAAATCGCCGAGGGGTTGACCCGCGAGGATATGCTGGCCGGCTTAACGGATGGGGCAACAATGAACCTGCCCCGCTTCGTGCAGGTCATTCAGCACCGGGGCAACAAGAGCGCCGGGGCCATCCGCGTCTCGGTTGGCCTGGCCACCAACTTTGCTGACGTCTACCGCTTTGTGCAGTTTGCCGCCGGCTTCCGCGACCAAACCAACCTGAACATCGGCCAGGTCACGTTCGACATCGAGTCGTGCCGGGTCATTCGCGATGGGAGTTGAGGGGAGAGGCTGAAGCGAATCCTTACGATGAGGCATTTAACACCTGCCGGATCACTTTCTGCAGATCGGCGAAATGATATGGTTTAGCCACCACTCCTTTAAACCCGTATGCTTCATAATTGGCCATCACCGGATCGGTGGTGTAACCGCTGGAGACAATAATTTTGGCCCGGGGGTTGATCTTGATCATCTCCTGCGCCGCCGCTTGCCCCCCCATCCCACCGGCAATGGTTAAGTCCGCTATTACCACATCATATGCCGGCCCATTCTGGTAGGCCTCTCGATATTTGGCAATGGCTTCCTGCCCATCAGCGGCATAAGTTACGATGTGTCCCATCGTTCCCAGCATAGCTCCCAGCACATCGCGAATCATAACTTCGTCATCGAGTACTAAAATATGGATGGCCGAAACCGGCTCGCTGTCGATTTCACTTGATAGGTTGTCGGATATAGCTTTTTTCGCTACGTCTGCAGCCGGCAGCCGGATGGTAAAAATGGCGCCCTGGTTGAGTTTGGAATCAACCGTGATGGCGCCGTTATGTTTGCTGATAATGGAGTGGGTGATGGCCAGCCCCAGCCCACTGCCTTTCTGCTTGGAGGTGAAGTAGGGATCAAATATTCGGTCAAGATATTGAGGCGCTATGCCTATCCCTTCATCTTGCATGGTGATTTGCACGTATCTGCTCTCTGAGGTTTCAATATTGGCGGCGGACAGCGTAATGATACCGCCGTCGGGCATAGCCTGTTGGGCATTGATGACCAGGTTGCTGATAACCTGGCTTAGCTGTCCCTTGTCGGCCTCTACCGGCCACAAATCCGAGGCGATGTTCGGGTGTAGTTTGACGTTGCTGCCTCGGAGTGAAAATTGGGCCATTTCGATCAACGCCTCGCCAATGGAGAGGGTTTCTTTGATCGGGTCGCCCCCTTTGGCAAAAGTAAGCAGTTGTTTGGTCAGGTTGGTAGCGCTCTCCATTGATCGTCCGGCCGATTCAAGGAAGTGGTATGATTTTTGGTCGGGCGAGAGAAACATCTTCGCCATTTCAATGTTACCAAACACCGCAGTCAGTAAATTGTTAAAGTCGTGAGCAATGCCGCCCGCCAGCATGCCCACCGACTCGAGTTTTTTCAATTTTAACCGTTCCGCTTCAGCCTGTTTGCGGTCGGTGATGTCTCGGGCAATGCTCAAGATCATCCTCGCCCCCTGATACTTAATCAGGCAGGATTGAATTTCCACGGGGATTTGCCGGCCATCTTTGGTAGTGTGGAGGGTTTCAAAAATTTGGATTTCATCGGACGGCATCTCTTTAATCAACTGCTTTATGGCGGCCGCATCCAGCGCCGCATCGATATCGACCGGCCCCATTGTCAGCAACTCTTCTCGAGAATAACCCAAAATTTCAACGGCGGCGCTGTTGATATCAACAAAGTTACCGTCAAAATCAATGACCCACACCGTATCGCGCATACCATTAACTAAGGCTCTGTATTTTTCCTCGCTCTCGCGTAATTCCTGTTCGACCTGCTTACGCTCGGCAATATCTCGGGCAATACCGTAGTAGAAAGTAGTATCGGCCAATTTATATTTCTTACCGCTGATTTCAACCGGGAGCAGCGCGCCATTTTTCTTTTGGTGGGTCGTTTCAAAGATCTCTTGTTGATCAAAACCGATGCTTTCCCAGAAGCGCTTGAACTTCTCGACTGAGAAATTCGGATCAATGTCGGATATAGTTTTGCCGATTAACTCTTTTTTTGTCCAGCCCAAGGCGGCACAAGCGCTCTCATTAGTATCGATAATGAGGCCGTCTTCTGATACGATATAAATGGCGTCTGAAGCGGTGTCAACCAGTTGTCTATATTTCTCTTCACTTGTTTTGAGCGCCTGGTCCGCCTGCTCCAATTCGGCCACACGCCGTCGTATTGCCTGCAATTCGGCCACCAGTTGTTCTTTTGTTTTGTTGTCATCATTCATTGATGTCTCTCTAAATATATTTGTAGATTGATCAATATCTTCGGCTAAGAAGCGTCACCAATCCGTTAGAGTTGCTCTATAGTGAGGATGAACTTGAGGCAAGTATCGACCAATTTGAGGATTAAGCTGATTGGAGCGAACGAGATAGCCAACCGGGTTGAGGGTGATGCCCATATTGTAACCCAAGTTGCTACCCATCAGACCTGACAGGTTTTGGAATTACCGTCCAGAGAAAAATTAGGGCAATTCGTCCAATTTAGTCGCATTAAGGCCCGTTTGAAAACCTGTCGGGTCTTGTTCGCGGATAGGTGGCAACTTGAGTTATTGTAACCGGAGACCGGCCAAAACGACAAAGAAGCGAGTTAGAGTCCGTCCGTCGAATCTAGGCCGTCGGAGGCTTGGGAAGGTCGTGATTCGAGGAATCCAGACCGTCGGAGGCTTGGGAAGACCGAGATTCGTCGAATCTAGACCGTCGGAGGCTTGGGAAGACCGAGATCTGTCGAATCTAGACCGCCGGAGGCTTGGGAAGACCGAGATCGTCGAATCTAGACGGTCGGAGGCTTGGGAAGACCGAGATTGTCGAATCCAGACCGCCGGAGGCTGGGGAAGACCGAGATCGTCGAATCCAGACCGTCGGAGGCTTGGGAAGGTCGTGATTCGACGAATCTTAGTCGCCGGAGCTGGAAGGCTTGATTCGACGATCTTAGTCGCCGGAGGCTTGGGAAGGAGTTGATTCTGACAATCTGGTCGCCGGAGGCTTGGGAAGGAGTTGATTCGACGAATCTGGGTCGCCGGAGGCTGGGGAAGGAGTTGATTCGACGAATCCTTGACCGTCGGAGGCTTGGGAAGGTCGTGATTCGACGAATCCTTGACCATCGGAGGCTTGGGAAGGTCGTGATTCGACGAGTCGCTCCCGGCCAAAAACATGGAGCGACAAAGTTTACTTTGTCCCGCTTAATGACAAAGCAAGCTTTGTCGCTCCGGAGCGGTTCAAGCGGAATCCGCCACAATCTTCCGCACCTGCGCCGCCACGGCTTCCCCTAACTTGCGATGCTCCGCCGCCTCAAAATGAATACCATCCAGCCGGCTCGAGCGGATGACTTGGGCTGCGTCCAAGAAGTGGCAGCCGTACTCCTGGGCGACGCGCCGAAAGTGGCGGCTGAACTGTTTCGATTTGGCTTCGGCGCCCTCGAACATCTCGCGGAACTCGGTCAGGCGGACGATGACCGGTGGGGCCAGCAGCAAGACCTGGGGGCTTGGCCATTGGGGCCGGCGGCGCTCTTGTGGATGGCATCGACCAGCACTCCGGCCCCGTTGGCGACATCGCAGGCGGGAACTGAAAAGCGCATTTTTAGGTCGTTGGTGCCGAGCATCAGCACCACCAGATCGATTGGCCGGTGGGTCTCCAGGCAGGGGATGAGGTAGGTGTGGCCGTTTTTGTAGCCTTCGATGGGGTCGTCCCAGACGGTGGTGCGGCCGTTAAGGCCCTCTTCGATGATCCAGTAGTTGTCGCCCAGCCCATCGCGCAGGACGCCGGCCCAACGGGTATGGCGGTCGAACCGGTCTTGGGTGACGGGGTCGTAGCCCCAGGTGTTTGAGTCGCCGTAGCAGAGGATGGTTTTGGTCAAGGGATTACTCCAAATTTTAGGGTCGTCTGAAATAACTTTACGAGAGATGGAGATTAGGAGATAGGGAGATTAGATTTGTATCATCTCATCTCCTAATCTCATCTCCAAGCGTTCGGCTATGGGCGGCTTATCATCTAAAACATCGATCACCATCAGAGTCAAATCGTCTTCAAGTCCCTCTTCTAGTTTCGACCAAGATTGCAGGTGATCGAGGATCGTGTCGGCCAGTTCGGCGGCGGTGAGGGTGGGTCCGGTTTGGATCAACTGGTGGAAGCGCGCTTCGCCAAATAGCTCGTTGGCCTTATTTCGGGCTTCGATGACGGCATCGGTGTAGAGGATAACCCGGTCGCCCGGCTCCAGATCGATCTCGACCGAGCCGTAATCGACTTCGGCCAACCAGCCCATAATTAAGCCGTCAGGCTTGTATTCGTGCAGGGTTTGGGTCTGTTTCTTCCATATTAACAGCGGCCAGTGACCGGCGTTGGCGTGGAACAGTTTATGGGTGGCCAGGTTGATGTAGACGTAACCGGCGGTGAGATATTGCTTGCTGATGCGATCGACCAGGATGTGGTTCATACTGGTCAAGACGATGCTGGCGCTGCGGGCGTTGGGTTTTTGCACCGAGAAGGCGATTTTGATCATCGCCGCCACCAGTGCGGCCGGCACGCCGTGGCCGGAGACATCGGCTACTAAAATGCCGAGCCGCTGCTGATCGATCTCGAAGAAATCGTAGTAATCGCCGCCGACGCTGGCCATCGGCCGGTAGCGAACCTGGATATCCAACTGGGGCAGGTGCGGTACCGTGGCCGGCAGGATCGACTGCTGGATGCGGCGGGCCACGGTTAACTCTTGTTCAATCAGCGTCAGTTGATCGTGGGCTTTGACCGCTTCTTTCAACGCCAGTAGCGTGTTGACCCGAGCCAGCAGTTCCTGCTTATCGAACGGCTTGGCCAGATAGTCGTTAGCCCCGGCGTCCAGGCCGGCGACGAGATCGGTGGCGCGGTTTTTGGCGGTCAGGATCAGAATCGGCAGTTCGTAAGGCGCAAAGCGTTCGCGCAGCCGGCGGGCCACGTCAAAGCCGGACATGCGGGGCATCATCACATCGAGCAAAACCAGGTCGGGCATCAGCCCGTTTTCGATCAGGCTGAGCGCTTCCGGGCCGTTCATGGCCTGGGTGATGGTGCAGTTGTGCAGGGCCAGGTAGTTGGCCAGCACTTGCTGGTTGACCGCTTCGTCATCGACCACCAGGATATGGGCCGGCTCGGTGGTGAGGCGCGCCCCGGTGGGCTTAGCCGGGCCGCGAGTGGGCGTGGGCAGCGGCGGCTCGGGGTCGGGTAGGATGCGGGCCACCACCGGACTTCGGTCCGGGAAAATGACCGGCTGCTCCGCAGAGATCGGCAAGGTGAAGGTAAAGCGCGCGCCCTGGCCGGCCGTCGAGTTAACCGTAATCGCGCCGCCGTGCATCTCGACTAAGCGGCGGGTGATCGATAGGCCCAGGCCGGTGCCGCCGAATTCGCGGGCGGTGGAGCCATCGGCCTGCTCGAACGACTCGAAGATGCGATCCTGCTGCTCGGCCGGGATGCCGATGCCGGTGTCGGCTACGGTGACGGCCACCCACTCCGGTTCGCCGGACGGCTCCGGCTCGGTTTGGGCCGAGACCGTAATCTGGCCGGTTTCGGTGAATTTGATGGCGTTGCCGACCAGATTGACCATAATTTGCTGCACCCGGTTTTCGTCGGCGATGACGTAGGGAATATCGCTGCCGATGGTGTTGCTGAGTTTGAGCGCTTTGCTGCCGATCAGCGGCCGGCACAGTTCCAGCACCACCTCGGTCAGGCCGTGCAGGCCGACCGGTTTGAGCTGCAAATCGAGCTGCTGGTTTTTCATCTTGGAGAAGTCGAGGATGTCGTTGACCAGGTTGGTCAGCCGCCGCCCGCTGGCAGCAATCATGGTCAGATCGTGGTTGGCCTTATCCGGCAGGGGGCCGGCGACGCCCTCAGCCAGCGACTCGGCCAGCCCGATGATGCCGTTGAGCGGCGTCCGCAGCTCGTGCGAGGTGTTGGCCAGGAATTCGTCTTTCAGCCGGTCGATGCGGCGGAGTTGGCCGGCCACCAGCCGCTCTTGCTCCAGCTCTTTGCGCTGGCGTTCCATTTCTCGGTCCTGGGCCACGGTGCGGTAGCGCACATAGGCCAGCACCACCGCTCCGGCGGCGATGACATACAGGCTGTACGCCCACCAGGTTTTCCAGGGGGGCGGGGTGATGTTGATGTTGATCGCGGCCCCGGTCTCGTTCCAGACGCCGTCATTGTTCGAGCCTTTGACGCGGAAGACGTAATGGCCGCCGTCCAGGTTGGTGTAGGTGGCAAAGTGGCGCGTTCCGGCGTCGATCCAATCTTTATCGAACCCCTCCAGCTTGTAGGCGTAGCGGTTTTGCTTCGGGGCGGTGTAATCCAGGGCGGCAAACTCGAACGAGAAGACCGAGTCACGGTAAGATAGATCCAGATCGGTCATTTCTGAGATGGGCCGGTCTAGCTTGACCTCCCGGTCGAAGATTTGGAAACTGGTCAAAACAACCGGCGGCAAGTAGGGGTTGTCGGTGATTTGGTCGGGCATAAAGGCGTTAAAACCGTTGATCCCGCCAAAGAAAAGCTCACCGTTCGGGCCTTGGGTGTGAGCGCCCTGGTTGAATTCATTGCTTTGCAGGCCGTTGCTGGTGTTGTAATTTTTAACGGCCCCGCTGGCCGGATCGAACTTGGCCAGACCGTTGTTGGTGCTCAACCACAGGTAGCCTTCGTCATCCTCTTGAATACCGTAGATGGTGTCGTTGGGCAGGCCATCCTGCTCGCGGTAGGCGCGAAACGTCTCAGTCTCGCGGTCGAAGCGGTTGAGGCCGCCGCCGTCGGTGCCGATCCACAGGATACCGCTGCTATCTTCAAACAGGGTCCGGACGACATCATCGCTCAAACTCTGGGGATCATCAGGATCGTGGGTGTAGTGGGTGAATGTCTTCGTGGCCGGGTCGAACTTATCGAGGCCGCCGCCGTTGGTGCCTATCCATAGCATACCCGTTTGATCTTCCAAAATCGTGCGGATGATGTTATCGCTGATGCTGGCGGGATCGGCGGGATCGTGGGTGTAACGGGTGAAGGTTTCGGTGGCCGGGTCGAACTTATCGAGACCGCCGCCCCAGGTGCCGATCCATAGCTGCCCGGCCCGGTCTTCGGTCATCGACCAGACATCGTCATCGCTCAAGCTGGTGGGGTCGTTGGGATCGTTGCGATAGGCGGTGAAGCCGCCGGTGGCGGGATCAAAGCGGTTGAGGCCGCCCTCGTCCGCGCCGACCCAAATCGTACCATCGTGGCTTTGCAAGACCACGGGGATAAAATCATTGCTGAGGCTGTGCGGGTCGGCGTCATCGTGGCGGTATTGGGTTGATGTGCCGCTGACCGGATCAAATCGGGTCAGGCCGTTGCTGGTGCCGATCCACAGCGCGCCGGCCCGATCTTCGATAATCGACCAGACCATTTGGTCGCTCAAGCGGTTGGGATCGTTCAGGGTGTTGGTGTAATGGACAAAGGCTTCTCTGGCCCGGTTGAACTTATTGAGGCCGCCGCCGTTGGCGCCGAACCACAACACGCCGCCCCGATCCTCGTAGATGGTGACGACGTGATTGGCGCTTAAACTGTGCGGATTGGCGGGATCGTTGAGAAAGCGGGTGAAGGATTCGGTGGCCGGATCGAACCGGTCGAGGCCGCCCGACCGGGTGCCGACCCACAACCGGCCGGCGTCATCTTGGTAAAGGCAGCGGACGTTATCGTCGCTCAAGCTGGTCGGGTCTTCGGCGTCAAAGTGGTAGACGGTGAAGGTTTCGTCGGCCCGGTCAAACTTATCGAGGCCGCCGCCGGCCGTGCCCACCCATAAATTCCCGGCCGCGTCTTCGATGATGCTGCTGACATCGTTGTTGCTCAGGCTGGCCGGATTGTTGGGATCGTGTTGATAGGCGGTGAAGGTTTCGCCGGCCCGGTCAAACTTATTGAGGCCCCCGCCTTCGGTGCCAACCCACAGTACCCCGGCCGAATCTTCGTACAGCGTCCAGACATTGTCGTGGCTCAGGCTGCCGGCGTGATTGATGTCGGCGCGATAGGCGGTAAATGCGCCCGTAGCCGGATCGAACTTATTGAGGCCACCGCCGCCGGTGCCCAACCACATCACCCCGTCTTTATCTTCATAAATAGCCCGCACAATGTTGTCGCTGAGCGAGTGGGGATCATCGGGGTCGTGCTGGAAGCGGGTAAAGGTTTCGGTGTCGGGGTCAAATCGACTCAAGCCGCCGTTGGCGCCGATCCACAAAGTCCCGTCGCGGTCTTCATAGATGGCTCGGATGAAATTGTCGGCGATGGTGGTCGGGTCATCGGGGTCGTTCTTGTAAACGGTGAAGCGGTAGCCGTCGAATTTGTTGAGGCCGTCCTGAGTGCCAAACCACATAAAGCCCTGCCGGTCTTGCAGGATGGCATAGATGGTGCTTTGAGACAGCCCATCTTCAATCGAAATCCGGTCAAAGCGAATATTGCCGCTTTGCGCCCAGGCCCCGACCGGTCGGCCGGCCAGCCCCAGCAGTATCAGTATGATCAGCGTAAGGCCAAGCCACCGGCCCATCGACGGACGACTTACGCCACAGCTTGGTTTAGGCAAGACGGTTTTTATCACATTCACGATTAATCTGTTTGGCTCTGGGGTGGGGTGCGAGGATAAAACGTAGCGTGTAGGTCGTAGTTCATAAATTACGTTTATGAGGGGGATTATAGTCGGAAAGGGGGAAATAAGAAAGAGGCAATAGGTACTGAGGGGAGAGGCCGTACGATTATATCACCCATTCGCCCGCCAGCAGGCGCGTCAGCAGCGGATGAAAGATACGGTAGGTAGCGCCCCATAATTGATGCGGGCCAACCCGGTAGAAAGGGACGCGCTGGGGAGCGGGCCAGGTGGGGAACTGTTTAATCTCCTCGCCGTGGGCTTCAGGCCGGGCGAGGTCGTCGAGTCGGACTTCGATGATCTCGGCAATCTCGCGTTCGTCCCGACGCCACTGGGGAGGTGCGATAATGCGGCCCAAGAACGGATGGATTTGAATGCCGGTGGTCAGAGTAGGGACCACCGGCAAGGCAGCGAGAAATTCCACATTTTCCGGAGCCAGGCCGGTTTCTTCCCAAGTCTCTCGGAGGGCCGTCTCCCACAGCGATTGGTCGCCCGGATCGCGCTTGCCGCCGGGAAAGGCTAACTGCCCGCCGTGATGCCCCCCTTGGCTGCGCCGAACCAGCACCAGCCGTATCGCCCCGTCCTCGCCGCGATAGACGGGGACGAGGATTGCTGCCTCGACTTGTGATTGTTTAGATGTTGGCATGAGGATTACCTTTTTGCGTCGGTTTTCCCTGATTATACCATAATTGCCAAATCGCCGAGGCGTTTATCACCTCGGCGGTTTGGGTTAGTATTATAAATCATTATCACGAGGCAGAAATAGAACACGGATCGTACGGATTAAGCGGATATACACAGATTTCTAAAGTAAACTTCCTTAAAAATCCGTGTACATCCGCTCGATCCGTGTCATCCGTGTTCTGTTTTTCTTCACACCGCATAAAGTATCCGCTAGCAAAATCTAGTTTTAGATTGGTCAGGTTGTTGAACCTTAAGTTAGCCCCGTATTAGATAGACTTTAACGAAACTGGTCTTCAATTGATTGGCCAGGTCGGGCAGAGCCTCGGTCTGGTTGTCTGCGGCGGCGGTACGGAGCGACTCCAGATTGGCCCGGATGGTCTGAATTTCGGCATCGTTAGCCTCGGTCTCGACCACCTTCAGGGCGGTATCGGCGGCGGTGTAGGCGGTCAATACCCCTTGCGCATCCTTCTCATCAGCCGCCCCCAGGGCGACTTCCATCACGTCGTGAAAATCGACCAGAGCCACGGCCAGCATCGAGAAGCCATTGCGTTTGAAGATATCTTGAAAGACGGGCCGGACGGCTTCCAGCGAGACGTGGGCTTGCTGTAAATCACCGTCGTGAACTGCCTCGTTCACGCCCGCGATAGTTTGGGCCACCTGCTCCAAGTCGGCCTCGAAACGATCATCCCCCCGCACGGCATAGGGTTGGTAGGCGCTATATTTTTGCTGAAAGGCGGCATATTCAACCCGCAATTGCTCATAGTTCTGAATAGCCTCTTCCCGGTGTCCCTGGCCGGTTTGGAAAAGGGCCTGTTTGTAGAAATTGTTCATCTGGTTGAAATCCTCCAGGAAGAATTTCCGAGAGAAAAAGTTGCTGGCATAGACGCCGCCGATCAGAACCACGGCCACCAGCAGCAGCCCCACCCCGAGCCATACTTTGCTCAAGGGACGATTTTCACCACGAGCGGTAGACAGACCGGCCACGAAATAAAGCGGACAAATGCCGGTAAAAGCGGTTAAGAGCATAATCCCACTGAGGACGTAGGCCAGCCCTTGCCAAAGTCCTCCCAACCAGAAAAACCCGATCTGGAACAGCACCAGACCGACGAGCAATCGTAAAAAGCGGTCGAGTCTACTTTCATTAAATAGTGAGTAATTTTGTGGCGCGTTCATAATAATCTCCTCATTAGATGTATAGGACTCGTCCAGAAACAACTTTGTCTTTTTGGTGACTGGAGACTGGAGATTAGAGATTAAAGCGCTCTAATCTGCAATCTCTAATCTCCGCAGGAAACCGCAAAGTTATTTTTGGGCAGTTCCATAGATGTCAATGCTTCATATTTTAAGGGAGACTTGTGAAGGAGTGATGGAGAAATTGTAAGGATTTGGTAAGTCGGCCACCCAATATCATTTATTTATCCTGCATGGCAATGCCGATGGGGGTCACAAATAACGGATTGGATGGGACCACGGTTTTGACGCCGGTTATGGCTTCGACCTCGTCGCAGATGCCCGGTATGGAACTGGTTCCGCCGACTAAATAGATCCGCTCCACATCATAGGCGGCCACGTGGCGGGCGACAATCGTGCCGACTTTCTGCATCACCGGGCGCACCAGCGGGATCAATCTGGACTGCTGATTGCGCTTTTTCTTGAGTTCCTCGGCTTCCTCAAAGGAGATGCCCATCGCGCCGGCAATGACCAGCGAGAACTGCGTGCCGCCGGTGGCCTCGTCGGCGGTGTAGACGACTTCGCCGTTTTCGATAATCGCGATGCCGGTCGTCCCCCCGCCCACATCGACCACGGCGCCGTTGTCTATTTGCAGCAGGCTGTTGGCCGCCGAGGGTTCGTCTAGAAAGTTGCTGCATTCCAGGCCGGCCCCAATCAAGACATTGCGGGTGGCTTTGACTTCGGCCATCGCCACGCCGGGCGGGTACGAGGTAGCGGCTTGCTCCAGGGTAAAGCCCAGTTGGGTTTCCACTTCAGCCTTCATCTGGCTCAACAGCCGGATCGCGCCGATGAAATCGACCACCAGGCCATCGCGCACGATCTGGGCAAATTGATAACGGCCGGCCAAGGGGCGATAATCTTGATCGAGGACGATCAGCACCGTGTAGGCGGTCCCCAGGTCAACACCAACATGGACGGGACCACGGTAGGTGATGGGATCGGATGTATTGAGTACGGCTTCGGCTTGGCGAAGAATGGGATCTAGTTGGGGGTTCATAGCTTTCCTCTCAATGTTGCGGTAACGCCGCCAGTTCGGCGGTGTCCAGCGCGATCATTTTTTCTTCGTTGGTGGGCACGACCAGCACCGATACCGGCGCATCAGGCGGGCTGATCACCCGTTCTGCGCCGCGAACAGCTTGAGTGTTGGCGGTATTATCTATCGTGATCCCCAGAAAGGCCAATCCATCGCACACCTTTTGTCGCACCACCGGGCTGTTTTCACCGATGCCGGCGGTAAAGACCAGGGTGTTAAGGCCACCCATCGCCGCCGCATACGCGCCGATATATTTTTTGATCATGTAGGCAAACAGATCGAGCGCCAGTTGGCTGCGGGCATGCCCTGCGGCAGCTTGGGTTTCGATAGTGCGCATATCGTTGCTCAGGCCGGAGATGCCTAGCAGCCCGCTCTCTTTGAAAACCATCCGCTCGATGTCGGCCAGGCTCATGCCAACTTCATTGTGCAGGTGGAAGATCAGGCCGGGATCGAAATCGCCGGAACGGGTGCCCATCATCGCGCCGCAAAAGGTGGCAAAGCCCAGGCTGGTATCGACCGATTTGCCGCCGTCAACCGCCGCTATGGAGACCCCATTGCCAAGATGGCAAATGACCGATTTCAGTTCCTCGACCGGGCGGTGGAGTACTTCGGCGGTGCGGCGGCTGACGTAGCGAAACGACGTGCCGTGAAAGCCGTAGCGCCGGAGTTTGTGCTGCTGGCACAACTCGTAGGGCAAGGCGTAAGTGTAGGCTGGGGGCGGCATAGTCTGGTGAAAAGCGGTGTCGAAGACGGCCACGTGAGGGACATTGGGCAGCAGAGCGCGCGCTTGCCGGATGCCGGTTAAGTTGGCCGGGTTATGCAGCGGAGCCAACGGCACGCACGCTTCCAGGTTTTCGATGACGTGATCGTCGATCACGGTCGATTCGACAAAGACATCGGCGCCGTGGACGGCCCGGTGGCCGACGGCGGTGATCTCATTGATGTGGCTGATCGCGCCGTACTCGGCGTGCAGCAGCGTGTTGATTATCAGTTCGAACCCCGCGCTGTGCGAGGGGATGTCTTGTTCGAGGGTGATTTTTTGATCGCCGGATTGATGGTCTAAGTAGGCTCCCGGTTCACCGATTTTGGCCACGGCGCCTTTAGCGGTGACGGTTGCGACATCCTGGCTGAAGAGTTGATACTTAATGGTAGAACTGCCGCAGTTTATGACGAGGATCATGAAATAGTGCTCCTTGAAATTATGAGGGATGAATGATGAATGATGAATTAGGCATCAGGGACAATTGAATTCCTGTCCCGTGAGTTTCATAGTTGAACATGTTTCATAAAATAAATGGAGCAACAAAGCTTGCTTTGTCTAATCAAAGCAGAGCTTCGATGCTCCATAAGATTTCTTTGGTTGGTAGCCTCCCCAATCAGGCGACGGCGGTTTCGCGGTAGGTTTTGGGAGTCATTTCGGTTTGCCGCTGGAAAATTCGATAGAAATGGGTGGCGTTCGGATAGCCGACAACCTCGGCAATAGTCGAGATCGTCATCGATGTGGTGCGCAGCAGTTTTTTGGCGTGTCTGATGCGCAGGTTTGAGAGATATTTCGAGTAGCTCATCCCGGTTCGCTCTTTGAGCAAGAAAGCCAGGTGCGATTGGCTAAGTCCGACGGTGTTGGCGACTTCGCCCAGGGTTAGCTCCGGATTGTGATAATTTTTGTGAATGTACTCGATGGCCAATTGAACGGCGTCTCGGCTAGGTTTTTCAGTTTTGAAGGCCGTGACAGATAGAAGTTCGGTGACGCTGTTGAGCGCCCACAGCCGCAGTTGGGCCGGACTGGGGCCTGAAAACAGGATGGTCATTTGACGATGGGATTGATCGAGCACCGCCGGGGCCAGCGCCCCCATGTCGATGATGTTGCGAGAAATGAGGGAGAGGAGTTCGGCAAAGTAGCTGTACAGAATTTGGGGCGTGTCTTTATAATTGTAAAGCAAATGGTCAACCAGAGCGTTCATCAACTCCAGGCTGATATCTTCTTGTTTGAGGCGAATGCTTTCCAACAACTCTTTTTCCAGCGCCAGCGGATAGGCATAGCCGTGCGGTGCGGTTAGGCCCGTCATATCCGCCACGTGAACCACACCACTCCCGTCGCGCTTACTGTATTGCCGGGCTGAACGGGCTTCGGCAAACGAAATGGCGATATCGGCCCACGACGGGTAGCGCCGGCCAAAACTAATCGTGACCGGAATATTAAGCTGACGGTCGATCTCCTGCCGGATTTGTTCGCCCAACCCTTTCTGGGCATCGATGGTTTCCCACTGAAAATCGGTTGAGAGAATAACGGCCAACTGCCCTAACTGCCACGAGCCAAACAGGGCTTTGGCCGGATTGTGGATGGTCCTGCGGATAATCTGGGTCAGCTCATTGTACTTGTCCAGGATTTGTTGGGGTTGCAACCGCTTCACAATTTTGTCGAAGTTGTTGATGCTGACCATCATCACCACGGAGATGGTCAACTCCTTGTTCAACTGCTGCAAATTCTGGTGGATCATCTCTTCACCCAACGATTGGGCATAAATCAGATCGTCAACCAGGTTGGCTTCCACAATCGGCAGCACTTCTGATAAGCGCTGGCGAACCTCGACCAGGACGCGCTGTCGCTCCGCATCTTCTTCGAGCTTCGTTTTCATCGTGCCGATCACTTCCACCAGCTTGCTGGGACGAACCGGTTTGAGCAGATAATCGACCGCCCCCAATTGCAGCGCTTCTTGGACAAAAGAGAATTCATCGTAGGCGGTTAGCATCACAATCTTGGTGTCGGGAAACTCTTTGCGGATGACGGCTGTCGCCTGCAAGCCGTTCATGCCGGGCATTTTGATATCCATAAAAATGATGTCCGGGTGATGCCGGCGGGCGATAGACACGGCTTGTTCACCGTTTTCCGCTTCGTAAACCGCCGAAATGGCAATATCTTCTTTTGAAACGATGTTGTTTATCGTATTTCTGATTAGTTCTGTATCATCTACAACTAACAAGCTTGGCATACGTTCCACCCTTTGTTTTGTTTCGATGATGCTGCCATAGTTTTATTGTAAAATTTTTAATAGAGACCTTATGTCATACCTTATCGTTGATCGGAATCCGGAGTGAAATACATGTGCCGTGTACTGATCGTCTTTCAATCTTAAAGGTAAATTGAGACCCGTACTCGCCTTTGAGGCGGCGGATGACCCCTTGCAGTCCAATTCTGGCCCGGCCTTCCCGCAGCGGCGAGTCGCCGGCTTCGATGGTTTTGATCATGGCCGGGTCAATGCCGGCGCCGTCATCCACCACGTTAAGTTGCAGATAATTGTCGGCGCAGGTGGCGTCGACCTCAATTAACACCGGACGGGTCATCGGCTCAACGCCGTGAATGACCGCGTTCTCCACCAGCGGCTGTAAAATCATACATGGAATGTAAACATTGTTCAGTTGAGGGTCGATGCTAATCTTAAATTGCAGCCGGGAGCCAAACCGTAATTTTTGAATAGCCAGATACCGATCCACCATATCTAACTCTTCGGTGACCAACACTTGTTTGGCCACATTGCGCAAGCTGTACCGGAGGAGATCGCTGAGGTTGAAGGTGATTTCTTCGGTTTGACGCGCCTCTTCGGCGATAGCCGTATACCCCACCAGCGTCAGCGCATTGAACAAAAAGTGAGGGTTGACCTGGGCTTCCAGCGCCCGCATTTGGGCATGTTGCAGCGCTTCTTGTAATTTGGCCTTCTCCTCGGCTTCTTTCAAGAGCTGATTCTTGGCCACATAGGCCAGGCCCATTTCGGTAATGTGATTGGCCATCACAAACATCATTTCCACGGCGGCGTCAAGACGCTCGCGGGGAATGGCGGGGACTTGTTTGGCTAATTGGCGCAGGTGTTCTTCTGAAAACCCCAACGGCTTATTTCGTTCGACGATCTTTTCGATAAATGCGGCCCGATTTTCGGTTAAAACTACCTGCCCGCACAGAATACCGCCCAGGTATTCGCCGTCGATGATGATCGGAGCGGCCACGTCGATCATGCCGCCGGAGCACAAATAGGTTTGCGGCTCACCGGCTCGGTAAGATTTCAGCGCGCCCACGGCATCGCATTTCATACAGCGGGCCAGCCCTTTTTTTGTCGAGCGGATCGTCAGACAGATGGGCTGAAAATTACTGGCTTCGGTGACGGGTGTGCCGTTGCGGTCGACCGTTACCGCCGCCACGCCCATCGCCTTAGCAAACCTATCCTGAATCCGCTGCAAAACCGAGACATCTACCACGTCTTCAATACTTAGTCCTTTCGCGGGCGATTCTTTGATTGGCTCTTTTACAGGTGATCCCATTTGATATTGTTGTATCATTTCCTAGTTCTCCTTTAACGAATTGTAAGAAAGTAATTTAGGTGACTGACGCTTTCCCCAAGCGTGTCGACGGCCTGACTTATAAAAAAAAGGAACAACCGTTGTGGTTGTTCCTTTTCCGCGAGGAACGGGTCCATACATATAATACAGGGGGTCTGGCTTCATCAGACGGTGACAACATTGTCTGAATTTCACAGTTGCGGGACAGCGCCGGCTTTCTTAAAAAAGGCACCGGACTTCACCCTGAAAATTCGTTATCGTCGGGTTATTCTTCCTTAGTATTTTACAAAAAATTCATAAATAATAGCTGAAAATAGCCATCAATTTTGGCTTTGTTAAAAAGCATCTACGGCTCACGAGTTCATCAACGCCTTGGCAAGTTCTGCCTGTTGTTGATGCAAAACCGACTCCAATTTGATGATCGTATCGACCTGAGCTTCCAATCCGGTCGTGACCTCAGCGGGTTGAGCCGGATAGTAGATCGAGATTAAACCGGCCAGGTAAGCCGTTAGCCGATCCGTTATTTTTGGGATTCTTTGCCGGGTATAGGCCAGCCGTTCTTGGAAATCAGGATGTTCAATGTTGATATAGATCGTATTATCGACCAGATAGGCCCGGTTCTCCACCCCGACCGTTGGGGGAAGTTCAGTCACTAACCGAATATCCGGGATCACGAAAAACGCCCCATCGCCGTCGGATCGAGCCGTGGATTCGGCTGAGAAAGCCGGGGTTGTCCCGGCCTCAGCTACGGATGCGGGGGTAGAGGAACCGGTATCGGCCTGATCCGGCGCTCCCGCAGCAGCAACGGCTTCGTTGATGACGTTTTCCAATTTTCCCAACGTTTGATTTTTACCTGCTTGATTGACCGGTTTTATAAGTGTATTGATTTCTGGTTCTAACGTCAAAATTGTCTCATAGCATAATTGACGGCCATATGTCCGATTAAAATCATCGCGGGTAATGGCCGGCTGCACTAGCTCCCCGGCCTCGATGTACCCCAGTAGATGGGGATGGCTCCACAGCCGGGTCTTATAGGTAGACTTACGCATAAACGATTTGATCTGCACGGCGTCGTTGATGCGCCGCCCCCGAACGAAGAAACTCACGGCGCGCTCCGGCCGCTTCTCGCGAGCCACCACCAGATGCAGGTCAATCGGATACGTTTCGCCTTTGTAAGTCGCCTGGAGCGTGCGCCGGATCGACCGACCCTCGATGTGGTCGTAATCAAACGGCGTGCATTGCCGCGAGGGCTGTCCGGATTCACCCACCGTAATGGTCAAGCCCGGCCGGGCGATCAGCCGTTCAAAGTGATGCTCAATCTCCGCTTTGACCGACTCGACCGAAAAGTCGCTCCAATCGGGGTCAAAGCCCGTAATCGTCACGATGGTGCCGGTGCCACTGTCGGTGGGAAACGGATCATCCTGGCGTTTGGCCTCTTTGATGCCGCGCTGCTGGCGGCGGTCGAGTTCGAGGCTGTAGCCGGAGCTGGTTTGATGTTGGGTTTGGAACTGAATGTGTTCGGCGGCGGCGCGAAAAGCTTGGACGCCAAATCCGAACCGGCCGTTAACCCAGGTGACGCCGCGCTTCTGCGACTCGCCGATATTTTTCACCACCCGCTCCAGGACATCCCGCGACATCCCCCGGCAGTTATCCTTGATAGTCACGGCTCCGGCCGCCGCGTCGATGGTGATGTCAATGGTGATGTGATACGGATAGCGCTGGTTATGCTCTACATAGAGGGCTTCGGCGTCGTCCAACGCGTTGTCAACATACTCCATCAAAACCCGTTCGGTCGTTTCATAACGCCGCGCAATTTCGTTCAGCATCAACACCGGATCGGAGATTTCCAACTCCAGCGTGCCAGGGATTCGATTGGGTCGTGATGGTGTGTTGGCTTGAAACACGTTATCTTCCTTGATACGACGGTTATTTAATTACTCAGTCTGCGGTAAGACCTGACAGGTTTCCGAATGATGTTTGGGAGAACTTATCTTTCCATTCGGAACACGATTTAGTTCAAAACTAGCGTTTGAAAACCTGTCAGGTCTGGCCTGAGTAGGTACGGTTTTGTATGAATCACTTACTCGCTACATTAGCCGCCACTAAAATCGGATCCCAGACCGGGGCAAACGGCGGCGCGTAACTGAGATCGAGTTCGGCCAGATCGTAGACGGTCAGGCCGCTGTGCAGGGCCGCCGCAATGACATCGATGCGTTTGGCGACGCCTTCTTTGCCGATGATTTGCGCCCCTAACAGCCGCTGGGTCGTTGTTTCGTAGACCAGTTTGACGTGGATGGGCGTGTTGCCGGGCATGTAGTGGGCGTGGGCTGTCGCTGAAATGGTGGCGCTGCGGGCATCGAACCCAAAATATTTAGCGTACTTTTCGGTCAGACCGGTTTGGGCGATCTGGAGATCGAACATTTTGACCACGGCCGTGCCGACAATGCCGGAGAAGTGAGCGCGACCGCCGGCGGCATTGGTGCCGGCCACGCGGCCTTGTTTGCTGGCGGTGGTGGCCAGGGGCAGCAGGATCGATTGGCCGGCCACGCGATGATACACTTCGGAGGCGGCCCCGGCGGCGTAGATATCGGGTACGTTGGTTTGCTGACGGTTATTGACGCGGATGGCCCCAAACAGCCCGATTTCGACGCCGGCTGCTCTGGCGAACTCGACCGCCGGTTTAGTGCCGGTGCCGACAATGACCATTTCGGCCGGAAAGCCTGCGCCGGAGGTAAGCACGGCGCGCACCCGGGCCTGCCGCGTGGCGGCTTGCACCATCGAGGCAGCGTCATGCCCGTTGACTTTGGCAGCGGTCAGGGCGATGACTCGCCGCAGCGGCGCATCGCCGTCCAGGCTTTTGACTTTATGGCCCAGATACAGTTCGATGTTGTGCGCCCGCAACTCTTGTTCGATATGCACCGCCATATCAGCGTCGATGGTCGGCAAAATCTGCGACTGCGCTTCGACGATGGTGACTCTTATGCCGTGCGCCGAAAACGCTTCGGCCATCTCCAGCCCGATGTAACCGCCGCCGATAATGACGGCGTTCTGCGGCTGCTTTTCCTTGATCCAACATTTGATCGCCAGCGCATCTTCGACCGTGCGCAGGGTGAAGACCCCGTTCAGATCGATGCCGGGCAGCGGCGGCGGCACGGCCTGGCCGCCCGTCGCCAAAATGAGCCGATCCCAATGATCGGTGAAGGTGCGGCCGGAGCGCAGGTTTGTGACCTGCACCGTTTTAGCTGCCGGATCGATGGCCGTGATCTCGTGCTGCACCAAAACCTCTATGCCTTGGGCCGCGAACTCCTGCGGGCTGCGGATCAGCAGCGCCTCGATTTCCGGCACGTCCCCTTTGATAAAATACGGAAAACCGCAAGCGCCGTAACTGACGTAGCCGGTTTTCTCATACACGGTAATATCTAGATTTTTATTGATTCGGCGCGCGCGCGTGGCGGCGCTCATTCCGGCGGCGACTCCGCCAACAATTACCAACCGTTCAGTCATTGAAGGTTACCTTGTCGCATAATTAAACCATTTCCTTAAGAACTTGAGCCACAATCTGCTTGATCATCGCGTCCTGAACAGACCCGTTGGCCGATTTCGGCGTGGCGACGCAGCTAACATCGTTCACCAGAATCAGTTTGATGGCCTGTTCCTCGGCGGCGTTGCTGAATACGTCGTAGGCGTGGATGATGTCGTTCAGGCTGAAGTGATGGGTGATCAGTTGTTTCGGATCGAGTTTGCCGGACTGAACGGTGCGCAGCAGCAGCGGGATGGTCGTGGTGTTGACCGTTCCCAATCGAATGGTGATATTTTTCGTCCACAAAATTTCTTTGTGCAGTTCTACCCCTTTGGAGTAGATGCCGATATCGGCAATGTGACCGCCGGCGCCAATGATGTTTTGGCACACTTCACACGTGGCCGGGTGGCCGACGACTTCAATGGCTACATCCACGCCTCTGCCGTGGGTCAAATCCAGCACTTTTTGAGCGGCCTGGCCGTCCTGATTATTAATGGTAATCGTCGCGCCTAGCGCTTTGGCTTTGGCCAGCCGGTTGTCATCCAGATCGATCACGATAATCTCGGCGGGCGAGTAAAACTGGGCGGCCAGCAGCGCGGCCAGTCCGACCGGCCCGGCCCCCAAAATGGCCACCGTGTCGCCGAACTTGACCTCGCCGTTCATGACGCCGACTTCTAACCCGGTGGGGATGATATCGCTCAACATCAATGCGGCTTCGTCATCCATGCCGGGGGGAATGAGGTGCAAACTGTTGTCGGCGTGGGGGATGCGCACGTATTCGGCCTGCGTGCCGTCGATGGTGTTGCCTAATAACCAGCCGCCGTCAACGCAGTTGGAATATAAACCCCGGTGGCAGTAGTCGCACCGGCCGCACGAGGTGATGCACGAAATAATGACTGCATCGCCCGGTTTCACGCTGCTCACTGCGCTGCCGACTTCTTCAATAATACCCACGCCTTCATGCCCCAGGGTTGTCCCCGGTAAACACGTGGCCACACCACCGCGCAGAATGGCCAAATCGGTCCCGCAGAGGGTCGTTTTCGTAACTCTGACAATGGCGTCGGTGGGCTGCAAGAGGCTAGGCTTGGCTTTATCTTGCCAAACTTTCTGGCCTGGTCCCTGATACACTAAGGCTTTCATCATAGAAAGACTTTCTCCCTGATACGTAACTACCGCACCTCCTTTCTATTATAAACCGGCTTCGAGTGGATGTCGTCGCCAAAAAAGCGGATACCGTTGAAAAGTGTATAGATTCCATTGGAAAGTGTATAGCCTCGTCGCTCGATCCGGCTCGCCAAAAGTTATGTCATGTCTCATTTTTGGTGATCGTTGAAAAGTGTATATCTATCATCGCTAACGCCATTGAGAGGCTCTTTATTATTTGGTACGATGATAACGTTGCTACAGTCAGCGCCAAAATTATAAAAAATAAAAACTTCCGCACCAAAGTGGTAAACCGTTTATACCGTAGCAACCCAAGGACAGGATATTCATCACGATGATCGATGACAGACATCAGTATGATCAGGAGCACGTCTCCACCCGCATTATTCAGGAGTATGTACCGGGGCGACAGATCACCATCGCCCATGTGATCGCCAATCCCGACCGCGAGCTATGCCAGCGGGTGGGGTTGGAAAATGCGGACGCGATCGGCATTATGACCGTCACGCCCGGTGAAAGTGCGATCATCGCCGGCGACCTGGCGCTCAAAGCCGCCGATGTCGAGATCGGTTTTTTAGATCGGTTTAGCGGCACGCTCGTCGTATCGGGGCGATTAACCAGCGTCGAAGCCGCGCTTACAGCAGCGAATTTGGGTCTAAAAGATATTTTAGGATTTTTCCCGGCTCAAATTACGAGGACGTAATCTCACAGATTTTGGTATCTACTATGATAGTAGTCGAACGAATGAAACAAGCACACTATATGGTTTGGGGCAGTATTGGTGTGGGTAAAACGAGCCTGATCAACGCGCTCAGTGATACCACCTCCAACCCGGCCCGAAAAACTCAGATGATCGACTACCGGGGTATGGCCATCGACACGCCCGGCGAATACGCCGAGCGCGGCCATCTCCGCCGTCATTTGCAATCCACCGCCGCCACCGTCGAACTGATCTTGGTGGTGGTCGATGCAACTTGCCCCGAAACGAGATTTCCCCCTCACTATTTTTTGATGTTCTCCCAACCCGTCATTGGCATTGTGAATAAAATCGACCTGGCAACCGACACCGAGGTTCAGCAGGCCGCCCAACTCCTGCGCCAAATTGGCGTGGTGGGTGAAATTTTTTACGTGTCCGCGATCACTGGATCGGGTCTCGAAAAGGTAAGACAATTTCTATCAAATTATTTACAGTAAAGGAGCAGTAAACAATGGCAAACGCTCAAGGTGAAGCACTGGGCATGGTTGAAACGAAAGGGTTGGTCGGGGTGATTGAAGCCGCCGACGCCATGGTCAAATCAGCCAATGTCAAACTGATCGGTATGGAAAAAATTGGAGCCGGTTTTGTCACCGTGATGGTTCGGGGTGACGTGGGAGCGGTTAAGGCCGCCACCGACGCCGGAGCCGCCGCCGCCAAACGCGTGGGTGAAGTCGTTTCAGTTCACGTCATTCCGCGCCCACACGCCGACACCGAATTACTCCTGCCGAAACTCGGCGAGTAATCCAATTTGGCCGCCAAATCAGCCCGAATCTTTAGGAGGAAATACAAATGGAAGATAAATTAGTTGATCTTGTAGTGCAACAGGTAATGAATAAATTTTCCGCTGCCAATGGCGCCGAAACCCCGGCCCCGGCGGCGGATGCCGGACAGCCCAGTTACAACCCCGGTATGACCGAGTTTGTGGGCATCAACCCTGTTGGTGAAACAATTGGTATTGTTATTGCTAATGTCGATTATGGTCTGCATGAAAAATTAGGCTTGGACAACAAATATCGCTCAATCGGTATTCTCAGCGCCCGCACCGGCGCCGGCCCGCACATTATGGCCGCCGACGAAGCGGTTAAAGCCACCAATACTGAAGTGGTTCGCATCGAACTTCCGCGCGATACCAAAGGCGGCGCCGGTCACGGCTCGCTGATTATCTTTGGCGCTGAGGAAGTGTCTGATGCTCGCCGCGCTATCGAAGTCGCCTTGAAAGATGTCAACCGCACCTTTGGCGACGTCTACGCTAACGACACCGGCCATATCGAATTGCAATACACGGCCCGCGCCAGCTTTGCTTGCGAAAAAGCCTTTGGCGCACCGATTGGCAAAGCGTTTGGCTTGTGCGTCGGCGCGCCGGCCGGTATCGGCGTGTTGATGGTCGATGCGGCGATTAAATCGGCTGATGTCGATCTACTGGCCGTAGCCAGTCCGGCCAACGGCACCTCGTACTCAAACGAAGTTATCGGCTTTTTCAGTGGTGATGCGGGCGCAGTTCGTCAAGCAATTATGACTGCTCGCGAAACCGGTGTGAAGCTGCTGGAAGCTTTTGGTCCCGCCCCTAGCGTAGGTGTACCCTACATTTAGGGTGCTTGAGTCCAATTGAGGAGACAAACAATGGCACAACGACATAAAAGATTTGAAGTATTAGAACAACGCCCCGTCAACCAGGACGGTTTTGTGACCGAATGGGTTGAAGCCGGCTTGATGGCGATGGGCAGCCCCAACGACCCCAAACCTAGCGTCAAAGTGGCTGATGGGAAAATCGTTGAAATGGATGGCCGCGGCCGCGATGAGATGGACTTCATCGAAATTTTTATCGCCGACTACGGCATCAATGCCGCTTTGGCCGAAGAAATGATGGCCAAAAAGTCGGTCGATATCGCCCGGATGATCGTGGACATCAACGTTCCTCGCGGTGATATTATCAAAGTGTTTTCCGGCTTAACCCCGGCCAAAATGGCCGAGGTGATGGATTACCTGAACGTCGTCGAGATGATGATGGGTATCCAAAAAATGCGGGCGCGCCGCACCCCGGCCAACCAGGCCCACATCACCAACCTGCAGGACAACCCCGTTTTAATGGCCGCCGATGCCGCCGAAGCCACCATGTACGGCTTTGCCGAAATCGAAACCACGGTCGCCGTGTTCAACTACGGCCCGATGAACGCTCTGGCCCTGCTGATTGGCGGGCAAGTGGGTCGGCCCGGCGTCCTCAGCCAGGATGCCCTTGAGGAGTCGATCGAGCTGCAATTAGGGATGCGCGGTTTGACGGCCTATGCTGAAACCGTGTCCGTCTACGGTACGGAAAACGTCTTTGTCGACGGCGATGACACCCCCTGGTCTAAGTCATTCCTGGCCTCGGCTTATGCTTCGCGCGGTTTGAAAATGCGCTTTACCTCCGGCACCGGCGCGGAAGTGCAAATGGCCTACGCTGAAGGTAAATCGATGCTCTACCTGGAAATCAAGTGCATCATGTTGACCAAAGCCGCCGGCGTGCAAGGGCTGCAAAATGGTTCGATTAGCTGTATCGGCGTTCCGGCCGGCGTTCCCGGCGGTATCCGAGCGGTGGCCGCCGAAAACCTGGTAGCGATGTGTATGGATCTCGAATCGGCCTCCGGTAACGACCAGACCTTCTCCCATTCCGATATGCGCCGCACCTCGCGCCTGCTCATGCAGATGCTGCCCGGCACCGACTTTATCTGTTCCGGCTACAGCGGCGTGCCCAACTACGACAACATGTTTGCCGGCTCCAACGTCGATATCGACGACATCGACGACTGGCTGGTGATTCAGCGCGACCTGCGCGTTGACGGCGGGCTGAAACCGGCCTCAGAAGAGCAAATCGTGGCGATTCGCAACAAAGCGGCCCGCGCGATTCAAGCCGTTTTTGAAGAGCTAGGTCTGCCCCGCATCACCGATGAAGAAGTGGAAGCCGCCACCTACGCCCACGGCAGTAAAGATATGCCCGCCCGCGATAAAGTTCAGGACACCAAAGGCGCGCAGGAAATGCTCAAACGTGGTATCACCGGCGTGGATGTGGTCAAAGCGCTGGCCAAACGCGGTTTCACCGACGTGGCCGAAGCGGTCTTGGGCATTCAAAAACAACGCGTTTCCGGCGACTACCTCCACACCTCGGCTATTCTCGACGACGACTTCAATGTGATTGCCGCCGTCAACGATTTGAACGACTACAGCGGCCCTGGCACCGGTTATCGCCTGGAGGGCGACCGCTGGACACAACTGGCGGATATCCGGCAAGCCATCAGACCGGAAGATATTTAGGGTGAAGGAGTAAATAAAATGGCACAAATAACTGAGGATATGGTTCGCAGTGTTGTGGCTGAAATCGTTGCCCAGATGATGAAGAATGGCAATGGCAACGGCGCCGGCCCAATCGCCATCGACGAACCGGTTGAACAAATTGAATTTACCGAAATGGGTGTGGCCAAACAAGGCACTAACCCGAAAGAAGTGGTCATCGCCCTGGCTCCGGCTTTTGGCGATAAGCTGAAGATGCGCACCCTGACCGGTGTGGCTCACGCCAAAGTGCTGCGGCAAGTGATGGCCGGCATCGAAGAAGAAGGTATGACGCCGCGCGTTATCCGCGTCAAGCATACCTCCGATCTGGCCTTCATCGGCAAGCGCGGGGCTGAGTTAAGCGGCTCCGGTATCGCCGTGCCGCTGCAATCACGCGGAACGACCCTGATCCACCAAAAGGATTTAAGCCCGCTGCAAAACATCGAGTTATTCCCGCAAGCGCCGGTTATCGATCTGGAGACCTACCGGGCTATCGGTCGCAACGCCGCACGCTATGCTAAAGGCGAAAGCCCCCAACCTGTCGCGCAAATGAACGACCAGATGACTCGCCCTAAATACCAGGCCATCGCCGCCGTCTTCCACATCCGCGAAACCAGCTTTGTGGAGCCGGGGGTCAAGCCGGTTGATCTGCAAGTGAAATTCAAATAGGCCGGAGGAAAATAATGTCTCAACAAGATATGATCGCTGCCATTGTGCAGGAAGTACTCAAAGAAATGAACGGGGGCGGGGTTAAGTCTGTGGTGTCCGCGCCGGCCTCAAACGGCGGTAAACTCGACTACCGCAGCGACTACCCGTTAGCCGAAAAACGTCCCGAATTGGTCAAAACCGCCACCGGCAAATCGCTCAATGAGATTACGCTGGACGCCGTGGTTAGCGGTGCGATCAAGCCGGAAGAAATCCGCATTACGCCGCAAACCCTGGAATATCAGGCCCAAGTCGCCGAAAGCATTGGCCGCCCGCAAATGGCCTCGAACCTGCGCCGGGCCGCCGAAATGACCGCCGTGCCCGATGAGCGTGTGCTGGAAATCTACAACGCCTTGCGCCCCTACCGCTCCTCAGCCGAGGAACTGGCGGCCATCGCCGACGAACTGGAAACCAAATACGGCGCGAAAATT
Organism: Anaerolineales bacterium; assembly: GCA_020634855.1. Taxonomy (GTDB): domain Bacteria; phylum Chloroflexota; class Anaerolineae; order 4572-78; family J111; genus JAGRBY01. The sequence goes on along the minus strand of JACKAU010000004.1, from coordinate 498,761 downwards.
TGCGCCAACTTCGTGCGCGAAGCCTGCCAAGTGTACAAAAAACGAGGCCGGCTGAAAGAGAATGCGTAGTCCGGGTTGATGAACCTGTCCGCTTTACCAAAATGCTGCCTCCTCAATGCACTGTATTTTGTCAGGTTCAGGTTGTAATCAACCGTATCGTTGTTCTTCCCAAAAAACGTGGGGGGAGTCGAACTGACTTCCTCCCACGGGGGAAATCCCTAGTAATAGAGAGTTGACTTGTGAGTATTATCGCCGGAATTGACGTAGGAAACTCGACAACTGAAGTGGCTATTGCCGAATTCACCCCGACCAGCCGCCAACCGCGCTTTCTCGGCTCCAGCCGGGTTAGCACCACCGGCATCAAAGGCACGCTGAGCAATATCCCCGGCATTGTCTATGGGCTGCAAGACGCGGCCCAGGCCGCCGGCATCGAGGTCAGCGATATCACCCTGGCCTTGCTCAACGAAGCCACCCCGGTGATCGGCGATATCGCCATGGAAACCATCACCGAAACGATCATCACCGAATCGACGATGATCGGCCACAACCCCGGTTCGCCGGGCGGCATTGGTATTGGGGTAGGCGCCACCATCCATATCAAAGATTTAATCAACGCCGAGCGCGCCGAAAAGGTGATCGTCATCATCCCCAAAGATTATGACTTCGAGATTGCCGCTTCGATGATCAGCCGCGCCCTGGAGTTTGGCGTTGATGTTCAGGGCGGCATCATTCAGTCGGATGACGGCGTCTTGATTGCCAATCGCATCCCCAAGGTTTTGCCGTTTGTGGATGAAGTCCAACTGATCGATCACGTGCCGCTCAACATGCTGGCGGCGGTCGAAGTGGCGGCCAAAGGGCAGGTTATTCGCCAGTTGAGCAACCCCTATGGCGTCGCCACGGTGTTTAGCTTGACCCCGGAAGAGACGGCGATGATCATCCCGATCTCGAAGGCGCTGATCGGACTGCGGTCGGCGGTGGTCATCCGCACCCCCGCCGGAGATGTCCAGAGCCGCCGCATTCCGGCCGGGACGCTGACCTTCATCGGCGAACGCCAAACCCTGGCCGTCGATATGGACGGAGGGGCCGACGCCATTATGGAGGGCGTCGCCCAAGCCTCGCCGCTGTCGAATGTGACCGGCCAACCCGGTACGAATGTCGGCGGGATGATCGAGCGGGTGCGCCAAACCATGAGCGAGATGACCGAGAAGCCGATAGCCGACATCAAAATTCGCGACATCCTGGCCGTTGACTGCTTGGTGCCGCAAAAGGTATCGGGCGGGCTGGCCCAGGAATTTTCAATGGAAAACGCGGTTGGGCTGGCGGCGATGGTCAACACCGACCGCCTGCTGATGCACCGTCTGGCCGAGGCGCTGTCTGAGCGCATCGGCGTGCGGGTGGAGTTAGGCGGCGTGGAAGCTAACATGGCGATCCTGGGTACGCTGACAACGCCGGGCATTAGCACCCCGCTGGCTATCCTAGATTTGGGAGCCGGTTCCACCGACGCCGCTATCTTGCGCGGCGATGATCCGGTAAGCAGTATGCACCTGGCCGGCGCGGGCAATATGGTCACCCTGCTCATCCAGACCGAGTTGGGCCTGGAAGATTTCGAGATTGCCGAAAAGATCAAGTTCTACCCGTTGGCTAAAGTGGAGAGTATGTTCCACATCCGCAACGAGGATAATTCGGTCAGCTTTTTCAAAGACCCACTCGACCCCAGTTTGTTTGGCCGGGTGGCGCTGGTTCGCAGCGAGGACGACCTCATTCCGATCAACACTCAGCACTCGCTGGAGCGCATTCGCCAGATCCGCCGGGAAGCCAAAGAAAAGGTTTTCATGCGCAACAGCTTTCGCGCGCTCCGATCGGTGGCGCCCAACGGCAACATTCGCATGATCGACTTTGTAGCTATCGTCGGCGGTTCGGGTCGCGATTTCGAGCTGTCGCAGATGTTGGTCGAACGATTGGCCGGTTATGGGATTGTGGCCGGCACGGCCAACATTCGCGGCACGGAAGGCCCAATCAATGCGGTGGCGACCGGGCTGGTACTGAGCTATTGTGATCGGCAAGGGACCGGCTGATGACGGAGCGAATTGGTACGCCCAAAAATGTGGCGACGAATGAAGAGCGACCGGCCATCCACGTGGGGTTGGCCGCCGGCCTGGATGAGGTGTACTTCAACTGGGTGGCGGTCGGAGCCGAGGAAGAAGGCGTCCCCTGCCGTCAGGTGACGACTCGGAGCAGCGACCCGGTAGCCATCGCCTACGATGCCGCTATGAGTTCCCGCTTTGGGGTCGGTGTGGCGGTGGCCGGCGACACCGTGGTGGTGCATGAACTGCACATGCCGCCGGAGCAGCCGGTCATCACCCTGGCCGTCCGCGAGGATTTCTGGCGCTACTGCCGCTTGGCCGGCGGTAACGCGGCTCGTTTGATTATCCGGCTGCCGCTGCGATTTGAACTGGAAGAAGAACCGCCGTTGGAGGTCAAGTCCAACCATCGTCCCCCGGCCGAACAATCGCCCGGCAATCCGTCGCCGGCTGTCTCCCGGCCCGATTCCACCGGCCAGGACGCGGAATTCGTCAGGGCCATCACTAAAATTGTCGCGCGAGTACTTTATGAAAGAGGTATGCTATGAGCTTAAAAGCACTTGGATTAATTGAAACCGTCGGCCTGGCGGCCGCGATTGAAGCCGCCGACGCCGCCAGCAAAGCGGCCAACATCGTCCTGCTGGGTTACGAAAACAGCCGGGGCGGCGGCTTAATCACCGTCAAATTTGTCGGCGATGTCGGCGCGGTCAAAGCGGCGGCCTCGGCCGGCACCGCCGCAGCCCAGCGCGTGAGCCGGGTGGCCTCCACCCACGTTATCGCTCGTCCGCATGATGAGATCGAGGCGCTGATTCAAGCCTACACCCGGGGGCAAAAATTACCGGCTGAAAACGCGGAAGCCAAAAGCGAACCCGCCGAGAAACCGAAGAAAACCCGTCGCACCACCAAATCAAAAACCGATACGCCGGACGCCGCGGCCGATGCACCGGCTGACGCATCACCCACCCCGGAAGATACACCTCCGGCTGAGTAAGTCATGCGCACGCGGTTCAGTGGATTCAATTTTGGACACGTCAGGAGCGTCAAAGTTTACTTTGACATACAAAGCAGGTCAGGAGCGTCAAAGTTTACTTTGACAAACAAAACAGAGCTTTGTTGCTCCGGAATTTTGGAGAAAACGGTATGACAATGACCACGCCCTCATATAAATTTGATGCCGGATTGGTCAATGTAGAAAAGATAGCCCAAGAAGTGGTGCGCCGCTTGGTGGTGGAAAAATCGAACGGTCACGAGTCGAAGCCGGTTTATACCAACGGAACCCGCACCATTCAAGTTCCCATCGGCATTTCGGTGCGGCATCTGCATCTGTGCCCCGAACACGTGGAGATTTTGTTCGGTAAAGGCCACCAACTGGGCGTGTATCACGAACTGTACCAGAAGGGCTACTACGCCGCTCAAGAGCAAGTGATGGTCGTTGGCACCAAGCGCTGTCTGGAAAAAGTACGCGTGCTAGGCCCCACCCGGCCCTTCTCGCAGGTGGAGCTGGCTCAGAGTGAAGCCGTGGCCCTGGGCATGAAGTTATCGGTGGCCAGCACCGGCAACGAGCCGCAGACTCAGCCGGTGACGCTGGTTGGCCCGGCCGGGGTGATCTCTCTGCCCGGCGGCGCGGGCGGCGGCGCGTTTCTGGCTCGACGTCATATCCACATCAGCGATGTAACGGCGCAGGAGTGGGGCGTGACCGCCGGCGACACCGTCACCTTGAAAATCGACGGTCTCCGCCCGGTTGTTTTCGATGACGTGCTGGTTCGGGTTAAAGCCGGCTGGCGCACCGAGGTTCACCTCGACACGGACGAGGGCAACGCCTGCCTCATCCGCACCGGGCAAATGGGGACGGTGGTATTGCCTTAGCCGTAAACAGTTCAGGAAACGGTCGGTCTAATGGCAACAGGCTAAGGCTGAGGCTGAGGCTAAGAAATAATCACTTTCGATTAGAAAAAACTTCACCTAACAATGGAGCCTTTTTCTTAGCCTCCACCTTAGTCTTAGCCTCGCTTTTCACGAGGCGTATCGGACTACGAATTAACTACAAAAGGACTCAACTGTGGATAAGTTGATCATCGCCGAAATTGTAAAACAAGTGATTGCCGAATTGAGGCGCAGCGTGCCTTCGCAGCACGTGCTGACCCTGTTTAGCGGGGCCAGTACCGGCTTTGTAGCCGGGATGGAAGCCATCAAGCGGATGACCGGTCAAGGTCATCGCGTCACGGTTGTTTTTACCCCTTCGGCCGTCAACATCATCACCGAAGAACACGCCCGTAACGCCGGAGCGACTGAGATCATTATGCCCGACCAGTGGGTTGATGCCCCCAGTTTAGCTCAGGGCAACGATCTGGTGCTGGTGCCGACTCTGTCGATCAACACCACCGCCCGGCTGGCGCTGGGGCTGATGGACAACCTGATTACCACGCTGGTTATGGGATCGTTGTTGGCCGGCAAACCGGTTATCGCCATTCGCGACGGCGCCGATCCCTACGGCAAAGGTGGTGAGATTTTTAATGCCCAAGATGGCGTTGCCACCATCTTAAAAGACAAAATGAAGCACAACCTTGAATCATTGGCGACGTTCGGTATCGAACTGGTTGACGAGCCGGATTTCCTGGCAGCGGTTGAAGCGCGCCTCCTTGGGGTTCACCTAGGCGCTACCCCCCCTACTCCCACCCCAGCTCAAGCGAGCCAACCGACTCTGCCGGTTTCCATTCCGGCCCCCAACGGCGGCACACCCTTCATTACCCAAAACGACCTGTTAATGCTTTCCCTAGTTCCTCCATTTCCGTGCCGCCGGGGGCCAGGTTTACCCCGTTGGCCCAGGATACCGTCAAACGGCTTGGATTGAACGTAGTTACGTTGTAGAGGTGCAGCCCATAAGGTGACTGGCGCTTATCGTTAGTAAAAATCGTCAATCACCTGAGTAGTTAAGAGGTAGCGAAATGAAAGTTGGAAAAGTCATAGGCAATGTGGTTTCTACCCGTAAAGATGAGGCGCTGGTCGGCTTTTCATTACAGGTGATCGAGATACAAAAACCGGGTACCGGCGAAGCGGAAAGCCAATTGGTTGCCGTCGATACGGTCGGAGCCGGGGTAGGCGACCTGGTGCTGGTGGTGATGGGCGGCGCGGCGCGAGTGGCGCTGCCGCATCAAGCGCCGGTCGATGCCACCATTGTCGGCGTGATCGATTCAGTGGGGGTGCAATGAGCGGCAGAATTTACACCCGTGGCGGCGACGCCGGTGAAACCTCGCTGTTGGCCGGCGGTCGAGTCGCTAAAGACGATCCCCGCATCAACGTTTACGGCACGCTGGATGAAGCGACTTCGGCGATGGGTATGGCCCGCGCGGCCACCACCAACGATGACATCTGCGCCGACATCATCGAGCTGCAAGGCGAACTGATCAACGTGATGGCCGAAGTGGCGGCTCGACCCGGCGGGAAACCTAGCAAAATCAAAGTGCCTGAGGTGGTACCGGCCCAGGTCGAACGGTTGGAACAGCGGCTCGATCACTATCTGGCCGAACAGTTCCCGCAGACTGGTTTTGTCCGTCCCGGTATTTCGATGGCCGCCGGCGCGCTGGATTTGGCCCGCTCGACCGTTCGCCGGGCCGAACGGTTTCTGGTCAACCTGAATCGGGCCGAACCCGTCAACCCGGTGCTGATCAAATATGTCAATCGCCTGTCGGACTTACTTTACGTGATGGCCCGCGTCGATGAACAGCGCACGATTGAGCACGCCGTGAAGCAAGGTTTTGAAAAAGTAGCCCAAGCCGTCACCCCCAACCCCTCTCCCTCAGGGCGAGGGGAATCGCGCCAGGAGGTCAACCCGATGTCGTTGACGTTAAAAGATTGTGATCGCATGATCGAGGCCGGTATGAAGCGCGCCGCTGAAATCGGCGTGCCGATGGTGCTGGCGGTGGTCAACGACAGCGGCAATCCGGTTGAACTGCGCCGGATGGATGATGCTCTGGAAGTGAGCGTGACCCTCGCACCGCATAAGGCGTACACCGCCGCGACGGTGCGGATGCCGACTCACGAACTGGCCGAACTATCGCAGCCGGGCCAGCCGTTGTTCGGCATCGATGTCAACATGCCGAAGTTGACGCTCATTGGCGGCGGTCTGCCGCTCAAGCTGAACCATAAACTCGTCGGCGCCGTCGGTGTGAGCGGCGGCTCGGTTGAGCAAGACATCGACGTGGCCCAGGCCATGGTCGCCGCTTTCTAAGTGATTTTCACAGTAAACGTGCAAGGGTGACGCCGGACTAAATAGACAGAATTTACAAAATTTTCAGGATAAAGCCATAAAAATCATTGTAATCCTGTTAATTCTGTCGAAATCCTTGCAACTGGTTGAAAACTACTTCGGCAGTAGAAACTAGGAGAATAGATAATGGTAAGTATAGAAACTCAGATTAACGATATTGTGCAGCGGGTCCTCACCCAGCTTGAACAAGCGCCGCCTTCATCGAATGGGGGTTCACCGCGCTATCGGGGCATTTTCTCCACCATCGACAGCGCGATGGCGGCGGTGGAGTTGGCGCAGCGGCGCTACTACCGGGTCAGTATCGCCCAACGCAAGGCTATCATTCAAGCCATCCGCAACGTCAGCATCGATCAAGCCCAGGAGATGGCCCAGATGGTGGTGGCGGAAACCGGCATGGGCCGGGTGGCCGATAAGGTGCTTAAGCATCTGCTGGTGGCCGAAAAGACGCCCGGCCCGGAATTCCTCAACCCCGATGCTTACGTGGGGGATGACGGCTTGATGATCGAAGAGTGCGCCCCGTTTGGCACGATTTTGGCGATCACGCCCGTAACCAACCCCACGGCGACGATTATCAACAACACCATCAGCATGCTGTCGGCGGGCAACACCGTATTTTTTGCGCCGCACCCCAACGCCATAAAGTCGTCGATAGCGATGATTGATCTCATCAACGACGCTATTGTAACGGCGGGTGGACCGGATAACCTGGTCGTCTCGCTCGATACGGCCAGCATCGAACTGGTTGATCAGTTGATGAAACATCCCAAAATCGCCCTGCTCAGCGTGACCGGCGGCACGGGCGTGGTTGATGTGGCGTTGCAAAGCGGCAAACGGGCCATCGGCGCGGCGGCGGGCAACCCGCCGGTGCTGGTTGATGACACCGCCGACCCGGAGAAGGCCGCCCGCGATATTGTGGCCGGTCACTCGTTTGACAACAACATGCCCTGCACCTCAGAGAAGGAAGTAGTGATGACCGAAGGCATCGCCGACCGGCTGCTGGAAGCCTTCACCCATGCCAACGCGCTGGTGCTGGACCCCAAACTGCTGTCTAGCCTGGAAGCGGTGGTTCTCAACGACAGGCGCAGCGGGCCGAACCGCAAATTTATCGGCCAGAACGCCTGCGTCATCTTGAAAGAGATCGGCATCCAGGCCGATGAGGAACTGCGCACTATTGTAGTTGAGGTCGATAAAGACCATCCCTTTGCCCGTCACGAGCTGATGATGCCGGTGCTGGCGGTGATTCGGGTGCCGGACTTTGAAGCGGCCGTTGACCTGGCGGTGGAGTTGGAAGAAGGGCTGCACCATTCGGCCATTATTCACTCGGCCAACATTTACCACATGAGCGAGTTTGGCAAGGCCATTAACACCACCCTGTTCGTTAAAAACGCGCCGTCCTATGCCGGGCTAGGCTTTGGCGGCGAAGGGTACACCAGCTTCACCATTGCCGGTCGCACCGGTGAAGGCATGACCACTTGTCGCACCTTCACCCGCTTCCGGCGCTGTAGTTTGGTGGGGGCTTTTTCGTCGGTTTAGAGAAGGTAATTGGTAAATAGTAAATGGTAATTGGCAGGTTCAAGAACAAAGTAGAGATTGATTGACTAATCTCCAATCTCTAATCTCCAATTACCAATTACCTCGGCTAAGGTGGAACACAGCGAGGCCGTATCAAGGGGTGCGACTGATTGGATAGGGGACATTATTGCACCGCTCGATGTACGCTCCTCTCCGTCGCGGGCGGTTAGCCGCACCCTTTCATAGGGCCGCCGCTGTGTTTCGGCCAACCTACTTAGCTTAGCCGGGATATTCGATATAGTGCTAGATGGATAAAGTGTCACAATGGACAGAGACAAAATTATCTCATTGATGAGAGAAGCCGGGATTGTCGGCGCGGGCGGAGCAGGGTTTCCGACTTACGTCAAAGCCGGGTCTAAGGCCGAGGTGGTGATTGCCAACGGCGCCGAGTGCGAACCGCTGACCCACGTGGATAAAGAGTTGATTATGGCCCACGCACCCCTTATTGTGGCCGGGATGCAGGCCATTATGGACTCGACCGGCGCGGCGCGGGGCGTCATCGGCATTAAGGGTAAATACACCAAAGCGATTGACGCTATGCGACAGGCTATCGGCGATGAGCCACGCATCACCATTTTCGAGTTGGGCAACTTTTACCCGGCCGGCGATGAGCAAGTGCTGGTCTACGATGTGCTGGGCAAAGTGGTGCCTGAAGCCGGCCTGCCCATCGACGTGGGCGCGGTGGTTCAGAACATCGAAACGCTGTACAACATTGGGCTGGCCTTAAGCGGCGCGCCGGTTACGGACAAATATATCACCGTCATCGGCGATGTGCCGCACCCGATGACGGTTAAGGTGCCGATTGGCATTACCCTGCGGCAGGTGCTGGCCTTGGCCGGCGGGGCCAGACCCGCCCAACCGACTATTCTCAACGGCGGGGCGATGATGGGCCGGGTGGTCGATAGCCTGGACGAGCCGGTGACTAAAACCACCAAGATATTGCTGGTGCTGCCGTATGAACACCAACTCAGCGTCAAACGTCGCCGCACCCGCCAAGATATCGAACTGCACGCCATCGCCTCGTGCGACCAGTGCTATATGTGTACCGACTACTGCCCTCGCCACGCGCAGGGGCATGCCATCCAGCCACACAAGCTCATTTTGCTACTGGCCTCCGGCGTGGCGGTGACCGATGCCCAAATGGCCGGAGCGCTGTTATGCTGCGAGTGCCGGACGTGCAACTACGCTTGCCCGGTGCATCTCTCCCCCGGCGATATCGCCTTGACCATTAAGCGTGACTTGGTGAAAGCTCGGGCTGATAATCCCTATCACCGCCAAACTGAAGTCGATCCCTACCGCGACTATCGCCGGGTGCCGATGAACCGGCTCATCAGCCGGCTCGATCTGGCCCGCTACGATGTTCCCGCTGCACTGACCCCTGTCGCGGCCGCTTTTGATCGGGTCACCATCAACCTGAAACAGCATATTGGCGCTCCCTGCCAGCCGACGGTAGCGGTCGGCGACCGGGTCACGGTGGGGGATGTCATCGGGCGGACGCCGGAGCAAGCGCTGGGCGTGCCGGTTCACGCCAGCATTAACGGCGTCGTGCGGCAGGTGACCGCCGCCCATATCGTCATTGAAGCTAACGAACGAGGTTAACGCCATGAAACGAGCGATTGGTTTAATTGAACTGCGCAGCATTGCCCGGGGAATGAACACCACCGACCAGATGCTAAAAGCCGCCAATGTCGAACTGCTGCGGGCGCATGTGGTTTGCCCCGGTAAATACATCATCCTCATCGCCGGCAACATCAGCGATGTCCGCACTGCCGTAGATGTGGGCCAGCGGGTAGCCCCAGAAGTGGTGGTCGATCATTTCATCCTGCCGAATGTTCACCCCAGCATCTTCCCGGCGCTAACCGCGACCACCCAAATCGATCAGGTGAAAGCCATCGGTGTGGTGGAAACGTTCACCCTGGCGGCCTCGATTGTGGCCGCCGATATCGCAGTCAAAGCCGCGCCGGTCGAGTTGATCGAGGTGCGGCTGCCGTTTGCTATGGGCGGCAAAGCCTTTGTGGTGTTTACCGGCGAGGTCGGCGCCGTTCGCAGCGGCGTCAATAGCGCGGCCGAGGCCCTAAAAGATGAAGGCGTCATCGACTCCTTCACGGTGATTGCCTCACCGCACAAAGATTTGATTCATAAATTGTTGTAAAGGGATAGATGGTTGGATAGGTGGATGGTTGGATAGTTGGATGATAATTAACGAACTAACGAACGAACTAACGAACTAACTAACTAACTAACTAACTAACTAACTAACAAACCAACAAACCAACTACTTGCGGAGAAATAATAGACCGAACTACCATAGTCCGGCCCGGAAGAAGCAAACGTAACATCACTTGTCGCTGTTGCACCAGCTCAAATGACGATTTAAGTTACGTTTACTCGACAGACAGTATAGCATATTTCTCCCTAACTTAAAACTTCAAAAATTGGTACGAAGGAGGGGAATCATCTGGACGATCCGTTTTTGTACTTCTAGCACGTAATCGACTTGTTAAATTAACGTACTATAAATCAATCACAATTGGGGAAAGAAATATGTCTATCATAGGATTACTTGTTGCTTTTGGAGGCGGCATATTTGGAGCCGCCGTTGGCGCTTTACCCGCCTTTATCATCGTAGGATTTTTGGTATTAGCCGGAGTCGCGATTCAAACCGCCGGAGGCGGCGGCGACTTCTTAGGGATTGTGCCGTTTGGGGCCTGGGGGCCGCACGTGGGCGGTTTTGCCGCCGGGGTGGCCGCGGTCGCTTACGCCAGCAAGCGAGGGAAACACGAAAGTGGCCGGGATATTTTGGCCGGGATGATGGGCAAGGACAACCCAGATGTGCTGCTGGTAGGCGGTATTTTTGGGATTGTTGGTTATGTACTCAACTGGCTCTTTGCTTTACCCGGCGCCTGGACCGACACCATTGCGCTGAGTGTGGTCGTTTCGGCGATCATCGCCCGGTTTGCCTTTGGGAAAACCGGCTTACTGGGCGAGTTAAAAGATGGCGAAGCCCGTTACAGCCCCTCAGCCGCCTATTGCTGGGTGCCGTGGCAGAGCAAACCATTGCAACTGTTGGTGCTTGGTCTGGGCGTCGGTCTCTTTTCTGCTTATTTGGCCCTGACCGTGCCGAACGGCGGCGGCGTGGTGCTTGGCTTTGGCATCGCGGCGGCCAGCCTGGTGTTTCTTCAGTTTGGCACGCAAGTGCCGGTCTCGCATCACATTGCCCTGCCGGCGGCGGTCGCGGCGGCAGCCAGCGGCAGTATTGTCTGGGGTATGCTGTTCGGCATCATGTCCGCCTTTGTCGGCGAGTTTATGGCCAACACCTTCTGCGCTTGGGGCGACACCCACATTGACCCGCCGGCGGCCACCATCTGGCCGATGACCAGCCTGTCGATTTTGCTGGCAACGTTTGGGATTTACCAGTTGGTGCCGCTGTTCTAATAAAGGAATGGGCAACTTGCTAACGGATGCTCTTTCAAATTGACCGGCATATGCCTCCAAAACTGACGTTAAGCCGGTAGACCACCGCTAGCCGACCGCAGACCGTCGAAAATCGGCGCGCTCGTAGAAGTTTCGCGGTCGACGAGCGGTGGTCTGCGGTCAGGGGCATCGAAATCTGGGTCAAACCGAGGATTTGTAGCTGTCTTGGGACACCGGCAACCAAAAGCGGTGAGTTCGGTGGAGCAGAGATGAGAAGAATAGTTAGGGGAAAACTGATGTCGTTGATGGATAGGCTTAAGTCGGAACTGGAAGTATCGTACCACATTTGGGGCATGGGTCACTATTCCGCCCGTTTTCAGCACCCCGACCAGCTCAAACTCACCCGCCTGACCCGCACCAAGTCGCTGCCCCTGGCCGGAGTCGATCCGGAGGATGAGACGCGTCGGGGAGTGGGGAATGAGGAGATGAAAAAATAAATCGGCTATTCTGGGGCAAAGGGCACGAGGCTAATTGAGTTTACGAAATAAATGGGTTGCGTCGGGCCAGAGTGCGCGAGGCTGAAGCCGTCGCTCTTTCAGAGCGAAGGACGCTAAAGCGCCATCCCAGGTAACGGAATTTTTAGCCCGAAGGGGCTTCACTCTCTTAGCACGGGTCAATGACCCGTGCTTGAGGGCCAAACCTTATGAATTAACGTGTGAAACAACGCGTCTTTCCGATTAAAACAAGGTCTATGTCAAGTTTAATGCGTGGAAACCTCTCGATATTAACAGAGGGACAAACCCGGCGGACAAATGCAAGCCGCCTTTATCTTCCCGAAATTGTTCGACTTCAGCCCCACCCCGTAAATCGTACAGCTGTAATAGGGCTGTATTGGACGACAAGGGCAAAGTCGTTAGGTAATAGCTGTGTTTCCACGCTTGATTGAGCGGCCATTTTTTGACCACGACCCGGACCGGACGGCCCCAATCGACCGGGGGCGCTACCTGCCCCAGCCAAGCATCGGCTCCGTAGTGATCCCAGCGTTGGACCCGTTGGGCCCAGGCTTGAGCCCGACGACCCGAAAAACCTTTGGCCACGACGTGATAATCACGCTGCAACAACCAGCGTAGTTTATCATCGGTGCCAGCACCACCATCTAAACGATACACTGTCCGGCAGCGGTGCTTAGTTTCTAACTCTAGCGCAGTTTCCACGGCCGCGACTGCCGGTTGCAGACATTCAACCGTATTCCGATTACCCGCAAACAATTCTGACCAGATGGTTTCGTGGTATTTGATAGCGCTAACTCGGGCTAACTGGCGGCCTGTCCTGTTTTTTTGTCACTAAAGAAGCCTCTGTGGCTCCCTTCGGCTTGTTTACCGCAGGGTAATCCGGATAAGTCAAAGTCCAACCACAGAAACCCCCGCCAGTCGTGATGGTGGCTCCGGCTGCAAGGTCGGCTGATTTGGCGGGTAACTGGCTCTAATTGGTCTAGATTCGCTAGAGTTAGCGCCTCTAGGGTCTCGGCTAGGGTAGACTGATGCGCAAAGCCCTCCTTTCCCCAGAGTTGGGCCAGCCGCCGTTCGGGTCTCAGGCGGGTATTAACCAGTGATAGGTACTCACAGCCGGTCAGAATACTCAAAAACACCTGGATAAGCTTGTTGCTGGGGGCATAATCGACTGTTTTCATATCGATTTCGACGGTTTCCAGCGCCTTAAACAGTTTATGCCGTTGATAATAGGCTGATAGGGCTGCTATCGGCGCATATTGGGTGTTAACTACTTCTTCGGTTAGACCAAACGTCAGGGTCATGAGAGCCTCCTAACTCTAGAGCTTTTTTTGTTTCGCTCTCAGTTTACCCTACTTTTGCTCTTTCCGGCTCGTATTTTTGAATAGAAATGGCCTCTATTCGGCTCTTTCGATTAGAAACCCCTTCTATTCGCCCGAAAATACGGTGTCAGGTATTACTGCCCCTTGCCCAAAGGTCACTTTTATTGCCCAAAGGTACTTTCTTTCGTCATGTACTTTAGTCCTGAGACAATAGACCCATTTACGCTCGGCCAAGAAGTGAGTTAAACTTGGGCATCTTAAGACCACGAAAGGCGTTGGCCCTCCCCAACGGCCTTTGAGAAGAGACAGAGCGGATCGGAGCGGCTGCTGCCCGGCCGGGGTTCACCGGTGTTAGCGCTCATCGGATGAAACAGCCGCCCCACCCACAGATCGATCTTGACCCGGCGACGCCGTCGCGCCGACTAATACCCAATATCAAACAACTGAATAGTCGAGTCGTTTATTCTATTTCAATCGTTAGGAGATGTTTTATGATCGATTTTGGATTACATAAAAACAAGCTGACTAACGGCAAAGAGCAGTACAGAGCTACGGTGCTGACCAAAGAGACCTACACGCTCAATGATGTCATCGACCGGATGGTGGAGCAGAACACCACGCTGACCCGCCAAGATATTATGGCCGTACTGGATCTGTTCTTTTATACCGTTATGATGCTGGTTCTGGAAGGCAACAGCGTGCTGACGCCGCTGGTCAACCTGGGGGTGTCCATTGCCGGGAACTTTAGAAGTGCGGATGACACCTTTGACCGCAAACGCCACAAAGTGAAAGCGCGGGTGAATGCCAGCAAGGTCTTCAAGGATAAGGTCGAGCAGCAAGCTCAAGTGCAGCAGCAAAAACCCAACCGGCCGATGCCCCAACCGGGCGAGTGCATCATCCCCAACAGCGCCGACAACCGGACTCTGACGCCCGGCGGCGGGATGAAACTGCGCGGCCACAACTTGCAGTTTGATGAGGCTGATCCGCAGCAAGGGATCTTCCTGGTCGCTGAGGATCAAACCCGAACCCGGGTCGAGGTGGTGCTGCACAACACCGCTCGGGAACTAATCTTCCTGGTCCCCAATACGCTGACATCCGGCTCGTACACGCTGGAAGTGCGGGTGCGCTACGGCAATGATAACGTTCGCGCCGGGGTCTTAGAAAGTACGCTCAGCGTGCCGTAATCAAGAATAGTAGTAGACAAAGCAGGCTGCAACACACCAAAAAAGCCTTACCCAGATCGGGTAAGGCTTTTTTCGTGACTGATGGGCGAGGAGGGACTCGAACCCTCACGCCTCGCGGCACTAGATCCTAAGTCTAGCTCGTCTGCCAATTCCGACACTCGCCCGAGGGAGGAAAAATGCCTCTGGTCAATCGAAAGAATTTTAGCATTTTCCCCCACGTAAGTCAATAACGATTAGCCGCTAATCTGCCCCATAATATCCACGTACTCGATCTTGAACTGATCCTCCTCTTTAAACCCAAACATCTCCAGTAGCTCGCCGATTAACTCCGCTTTGTGCAGCGCATCTTTGGCCGACCAGGTTCGGCTTTTGATCTCCAGATAGACGTTATTATCGGCCTTGCCGTTGAGCTGATCCAGATTGATATCGAAATCGGTATCCTTATATGTCACGTGGCAGCGACGGCGGTATTTCATCACCTCTCGCTCCGCCGCCGGCTTGAAATACTCCCGGTTGAACCGTAAACTGTGGTGCGTGGTCGCGGTATAGCGAGCGCGGGTGAGCAGGACCGAGTTTTCGAACTCCTTCTCGCGGGTCGGCCCCATCATCGTCATACGATAGAAGGTCTCTCGCAAGTTGCCGGCCGTATCTTTAATTCGATCCTCTCTAAAGCGCAGCCGGCCAATCTCCGGCGTGTCAAAGAAGAAGTAGGTGTCGTACTGCTACGACAAGCTGAGACTGTTTAAAGCGATGATAATCCTGTCGAGATCCTGGTTTGGTTGGGGTTAAGCACAAGATGGCGGTTTGTTCATCGGTTACAACCAAGTTGCGCACCGTATGCTCTTTTGCTTGCCGGAATAGTGCTTGCGTTGGGCTTTGCCCTTTGGGGTCGTTGCACGGGCGTTCTGTACCAT
The DNA here is from genome assembly GCA_020634855.1 of Anaerolineales bacterium. GTDB lineage: Bacteria > Chloroflexota > Anaerolineae > 4572-78 > J111 > JAGRBY01. The sequence continues at coordinate 483,498 of JACKAU010000004.1, read as the reverse complement.
CAATGAAAATATCCTTGATCTCGGAAAGTGGTGATGAATTCTTCTACGGTGCGGATCTTGCGTTTCGGCAGGACCACCTGCCAAGCCAATGTTTTTCCAGAATAGGTAACAACTCCTGGACCCAATGCCAGCTTCGGGAGCGGTCGACATCAAAAAGAAGCCGGCCAGATCAAAGGTCGGATAACATTTCAGGTAAAACAGGATGAAGAAGAGTTGGTGCTGACTGGTCAGCAAGGTGTGTTTTCGGCCACCTCCCTCGGCTCGTTTGCGGTTAGTTTTCTGCTCTCGCTTGCTCTTGGTTACAGCAGCATCAAAGCTCGGGGGTAGGGTGTTGAATTCAGCGACACTCACCCCGGTTAATGCTTTCAGCAAACGCTCTGACTTTAAGGCTCGGTTTATATTTATCACCTGCTTCACCTTCTTTATCCTATTTTATCGTTACAATACTCAGGTTTACCTTATTTCGCAACACGTCTAATAAATTTAACAATACTAAATATTGGGTCTACATAACGAAGAAGAGGCAGGGCCAAAGGTACTTTCGATTTGCCCGAAAGTACCATGACCTGATCGAAACGCATAGGAGCTATCTATGGTCAATTGGGGTTGTCTGTGGACTTTTGATGACTTTATCCCCCTTACTTCAACGCTGCGGCTTTCGTCGCCCTAAACGGTCGCAACCCGGCGACCAAACTCCCCATCGCCGCGATCAACAACAGGGGTGTTATCATGGCCAGCGAATAACGTAGCGCGGCCGGATCGTGAAAGATAAAGTCGGTGGTCAACGCCACTACGGTCGGACCGAGACCCTGGCTGACCATATTGACAAAGGCCAGGTAAAGGGCCGTGCTCTGAGCGCGGATGGGGTTGGGTAGCATCTCCTGGACAGCCGCCATCGCCACTCCGGTGGATGCCCCTCGGCAGAAAAAGGCCGGGACCAACCACAACGCCGCCCAGCCGGCGGTCGGCATCAGCGGAAAAATCAGACAGGTGAGGGCCATCCCGGCCGCCGCTCCGATTTCGACCCGCACATTGGCATCGAGGCGGCCTCGCTGAGTCAGCACATCGGCCAAATAGCCGCCGGTCAAAATCCCCAGCGTCGAGCAGACCACAATAATCGTCCCCAACGTTAGTCCGGCTTGCTGCGCGCTCCAACCGTACGTGCGTATAAAAAACGAGGGCGTCCAGGCATTGACCCCAATGATGGCCGTTAAAAAGAGGGCGCGACCGCCGCAGATTGCACCAAAGGCAGCGCGGTGATCGCCCACATAGCGTAAAACCTTGCCGAACGAAGCCCGCCCTTTTGCCCCTGTCGTTGGTTCCGGGCGTGGCGGCTCTCGGACCGACAGCATCAGCAGCGCGATCAGCAAGCCCGGCAGTCCAACGATCATCAAGACCAACTGCCAGGGCCGCACCGGGCCGATGAGCGGCAGCAGCCAGTAATCACGAGCCGAGACTAACCCGATCACCGTCGCCGCAATGATCAAAGCCAATCCGGTACCGGTATAAGCGCCCATCAAATACGTACTGATGGCCGTACTGCGCCGCTCGCCCGGAAAATAGCCGGCGATCATCGCCATCGCGGTCGGGGTGTAGCCGGCCTCGCCCACGCCCACCCCGGCCCGGGCCAGAAAGAGTTGGGGATAGGTCGCGGCTAAACCGCAGGCGGCTGTCATCAGGCTCCAGGTGGCAATCGAGGCGGTTAAAATCGCCCGGCGGCTGCGCCGATCGGCCAGCCGCCCGATCGGGATGCCCAACGTCGAGAAGAAGATGGCGAAACTCAAGCCCAGCAGCAAACTGATGGCCGTATCGCTGATGCCCAAATCCTGCTGTATCGGCTCGACCAGCAGATTGAGTACCCGCCGGTCGGTTAAGGCCGACATTAACCCCAGGTTGAGCACGCCAATCACATACCAACGATAAAATCTGTCCACCAAGACGCTTTCTTGCTGAAATCCGACAGCCTGTTTCTCTTTAGACTCTATAGGTGTTTCGAGGAGGAACGCTGGCCGATGTCATTCCCGCATGCTTTTAGCGGGAATCTATCGCCATAAGACGTGTTGGATGCCCGATAAAGACATTCGGGCATGACCATTGCCGCCATTTCTATGACCTCCTTGGAATCCATATTGAGCCTCTCTTTATTTCAAGACCAATCGAAAGGGAATCATTTCAGACAAAACAAACCCGTGACGCTCATAAAACCCATGGGCCGAGCGGTTGTCGGCGTCGGTCAAGAGGGTCAGCCGCCGGCAGCCCCGCTCCTGGGCTTTGGCTATGGCCCGGCGTAGCAGCGTTGTGCCAACCCCCGTTCTCCGCCAGTCGGGAGAGACAATCATATCTTCCAGAATGCCCACCCTGTCGCCCAAGGCGGTCGATACCGTAAAAAGAATATTGACCATCCCCACCACTTGGTCTTGGTCTTTGGCTACCATTATAACGCCGATGTCGGGGTTCGAGATGATGGTGGTCAGGGCGCGCGTATGGGCTGGAATATCCGGCGAGAATTCCGCCTCTTGTGCAAATAGAAGGGAAAGGAGTTCGACTAACTCTGGGATGTCGTCAACCGTTGCCGTTGCTATTTCCATGACTTTCTCCTGTATCTGGATTTCATGCCTCGACCAACCTATGGCGATGGTAGCTCTCGGTCGGATTCGGTATTTTAATATCTGCGAATGAATTCGCAGCCTGATAAAAGAAACGTGTTGAAAACACGTTAAGGGGGAACCCAATAACCTGTTTCAACAGGTTTTCTTTAGCAGCGACCGAATTCATTCGGTGGCGATTGTCGCTTGGGTTAAGATAGGCAAAGCCATGGCCGGATTATAAAACGTACAGAGACAAGTACAAAAAGCGGTTTCATCTTATGACTGTTTTTACAAAACCCCCGTTCTATGCCAAAATAGACGGGATTAGATCAGCGCAGACGGATTTCTCCTTATGCCTTACGGCGGTTTGCTCCACTCCCTGCGCTTTACATTCAGAAAGATGTTATCAGGCTAATGCACTCACAATCGCCCCTCAACAGCAAGCCATCAATCTGGCGGCGACTGCTGCGTCTACCGATTTTTTACAAGATTTTGCTGGCCAACTCAGTTATTGTGGGCTTGGGCGCCATCGCCGGAACGGTGATTACGGTCTGGTTTGCCGGCCACTTTCCGCACGAGTCGCGCTATACGCTCATCGCTTTCTTTGTAGCGGTGGGCATTATTATTAGTTTTATTGTCAATAAATGGGTGCTGGAACGGGCGCTCACGCCACTGGATCGCTTACAGGAGGCGGTCGATCAGGTGCGTCGAGGCCAGCAGCACGTACGAGTTAGCTTGGGCCTGGTCAGCGATGAACAGTTTGATCGGCTGGCCGAAACCTTTAACCAAATGCTGATCAAACATGAGCAGCACGCGCAACAAATGGAACGGCTGCCGCGCCAAATTTTGCAAGCGCAAGAAGACGAACGCCAGCGTTTGGCCCGCGACCTGCACGATGAAGCGGCTCAGGCGCTCACCTCGCTGCTGGTTCATCTTCGCTTGTTAGAGCGCGAGCATGACCCCCACCGGGCGCAGCAGTATCTCCAAGAATTGCGGGAGTTAACCGCGCAGGCGCTGGAAGAGGTACGCCGCGTGGCGCTCGATTTACGACCGACCATTCTGGATGATTTGGGGCTGGGCGCGGCGCTGGAATGGCGGGTCGATGAATTTAGCCGGGCCAACAACGTGCAAACGGCCGTCCAAATTGATGGCCTGGGGCAGCGTTTGCCCCGCGATATCGAACTGGTATTCTATCGGGTGGGGCAGGAAGCCTTGAGCAACATTGCCCGGCATGCCGCGGCCCAAAATGTGTCGGTCTCGCTGCACCGGGCCAACGGGGTGATCAGCTTAAAGATTACCGATGACGGCCGGGGCTTTAACCCGGCTGACATGCCGGCCAACACGCCGCGTGGGTTGGGATTACTGGGCATGCGCGAGCGAATGGCCATGATCAACGGCAGCTTAACCATCGAGTCGAACCCAGGGCAGGGAACGCGCATTGTGGCTCACGCTCCGCTGGCCGCTACGGATCAGAGCTAACAGGTAAGGAGGATAGCATGTCAAAAATCCGGGTACTTTTGGTCGATGATCATATGGTCGTTCGGGTTGGCCTCAAGGCGCTTATTAACAGCGAACCGGACCTGGCGGTTATCGGCGAGGCTGAAAATGGGCTGGCTGCCATCGAGCAGGCGCAAAACTTGCGGCCCGATGTCATTGTGATGGATATCTCGATGCCGGAGATGGACGGCTTGGAAGCAACCCGCCGCATTCGGACCGCGCTGCCGGAGTGTCATATCCTCATCTTAACGGTTCACGCCCAAGAGCGTTATCTCTTTCCGGTACTCAAAGCGGGCGGAGCCGGCTATATTTTGAAGTCAACCGTCGATACCGAACTGCTAGATGCCATCCGTACGGTGGCCCAGGGCGGCGCGTTTCTCTACCCCTCGGCCACCCGCATGCTATTGGAAGATTACCTCAACCAAATGTCTGAGCAGGACGCCTACGAGCAACTGAGCGAACGAGAGCGAGAGGTCTTGAAACTTCTGGCCTTGGGTCACACTGCCGCTGAGGCCGCCGATCTGCTGTCGCTCAGCCCCAAAACCATTGAGACCTACCGCACCCGCATCATGCAAAAATTGAACCTGCACAGCCGCAGCGATCTGGTTCAGTACGCGTTGGCTCGGGGCCTTTTGTCTGAGTATACATAACCTGAGTTCGATAATTAAAGGCGAGTATGTCATTTCGTAGCCAGAGGCGGAGAAATCCCTCAGACATTCCAACAAATGAAGTCTTCGCCGGGAAAAAAAAGGGGCGTCGTCGCTTCAAATTTTCCCGGCCAAATCACTTTTCCTAGTATTGTCACAGGGATTTCTCCGCTAGCGCTTCGAAATGACATGAAGGACATCCATTTCCGAACTCAGGTTACCTAATCTCACCCCTTCCGACATTCACCATAAAGAGACTTCTCCGCCCAAATGGCCATTAATTTGTCTAGGTGTACAGGGCCTAACCCGGTCAGTTGACCAACGCCAATGTAGGGTTTTTCTCCCCCTAAATATCACACTTTTCCCGATAGTCAACCGCTTCGAACTTTGCTATAGTTAAACTGTGAAACAAATCACAAGTTGACTTATTGCTACACAACAGAAGTGAGAGCAGCCATGTTGCCGCAACTACTCATTGCTACCCCGGACGATAATTCGTTAAGCTTGATTTATTCAATTTTAGATGCCGCGCTTTGCCTGACCCCCTTCGATATCGCCACCGCTGAAGCCCGCAGTCAAGCTGAACTTTTTGAGCGCATCGAGCTGCACCAGGATGATATTGTTCTACTAGACTGGCAATTGGCCGGTTCCGAAACCCCCAATCTGGTTCGAGACCTTCTCAGCCGTAACCCCCGGCTGCGGGTGGTTGTTCTCCTCCCTGAGCATTATCGCCCATATCGCCAGTTGATTTGGGAGGCGGGCGCTTGTAACGGCATTCCCAAAGAGCATATGGATCAGGAATGGCTCTCAACCGTGTTATGCATTATGTACCGCGCCATGGAACGCGAAGACAAGTTGTCAGCCAAATAGATGTCATAAGGATAACCCGATGGCCAGAACAAAATTACAGATATCCAGACGCAATTTTCTTAAATCGTCACTGCTCAGCGCAGCGGCGTTATCGATAAGTAGTTGCAGCGCCCAGCCGCTCGCCACCGTGTTAAACCAAAATGGGCTGCGGCTGCCCTGGTTTCGAACAGGTGAAATCAAAACCACTTACAACTACTGCGATATGTGTCCCTGGCGCTGCGGCATAGTGGTTAAAAGTGTTGATGGGCAAATTTATAAAGTTGACGGTAACCCGGCCGACCCCAAAAGCCGGGGCATGCTCTGCGCCCGAGGGCAGGCCGGGCCATCCTTTGTGTATGACCCCGACCGCCTCCGGGCGCCGATGATCCGCACCGGCGCCCGAGGCGAAGGTAAGTTCAAAGAAGTGACCTGGGCAGAGGCGCTCGATTACACAGCCGAAAAGCTAAAAATCACCGGCCAGGCTTTTGGTCCTGAGGCGGTGGCCGTCTTTGGCCATACCTCCGGCGACTTCTGGTTTACCGATTATTTTGCCCAAGCCTGGGGCACGCCCAATGCGGCCAAACCGTCATCATCGCTGTGTACCAGCCCTCGTGAAGAGGCCGCCAAGTTGACCTACGGTTTGCCGATCGGCGGCCACGAGCCGGTCGATTGGGATGCCATCAACTGCATCGTACTCATCGGCAGTCACATTGGCGAAGATGCCCGCAACACGGTCATGCAAGATTTCGCCAACGCCTGGGCGCGCGGGGCCAAGGTAATTGTGGTTGATCCGCGTTTCTCCAACGTCGCCGCCAAAGCCGACTACTGGCTGCCGATCAAACCCGGCACCGACACGGCCCTGCTCCTGGCCTGGCTAAACGTGCTTATTAATGAAGAACGCTACGATAAAGCCTATGTCGCCGACTGGACCACCGGCTTGGAGGCCTTAGCCGCTCACGTCGCCCCGTTTACGCCGGAATGGGCCGCCGAGATAACCGATTTACCGGCCGAGTCGATCCGCGCCACCGCTCGGTTGATGGCCGATAATTTACCCCAAGCCGCCATCATTCCGGGCCGTCACGTCACCTGGTACGGCAACGATACGCAGCGGATGCGGGCCATCTATATGATCAACGCCTTGTTGGGGGCTTACGGGCGCGAGGGGGGTATCTACTTCAGCAAATCACCCTATATCGAGGCTTACCCCCATCCGCCGTTTGCCGTGACCGGCAGTTCGGGCGGCTGTTCGGCCGAACCGGGCCAGGAAAGCGCCGAACTGCCCTTAGGCCCCACCGGCAAAGCCCGCGCCGACGGCGCCCGCACCAATTTTCTACGCGGGGCGACGGCCATGCAAGAGCTGATCCCCCCGATGATCAGCGGTGAACCGTACCCCATCAAAGCGTTAATTGTCTACGGCGTTAATCTGCTCAACTCCATCCCCAATCCACAGCGAACGATTGAGGCGCTTAAAAAGCTGGACTTTGTGTTAGCCGTCGATGTCCTGCCTCAAGAACACGTGGCCTGGGCCGATGTCGTCTTTCCGGAGGCCACCGCCCTGGAACGCTACGATGAACTGTGGGTTGTCGCCCACAAAACGCCCTACATCGCCATGCGCGAACCGGCCATTGAACCGCTGTATGACACCAAACCGGCCTGGTGGATGGTGCGCGAGTTGGGGCTGCGGCTGGGCATGGAGCCATATTTCAGATGGGAAACCGCCGAAGAATATTTAGATGCGCGGCTGTTATCCATCGGTTCCAGTCTGGACAAAATGCGCCAGACGAATGGCGTCATCGTGCAACAAGGCAAACCCTATTTTGAAGATTTTGCCGGTGAGTCGCCCTTCCCCACGGCCTCCGGCAAGATCGAGCTTTACTCGGACGAACTGGCCTCAGCCGGTTTCGAGCCGATGCCGACCTACGAGCCGGTTGCCGAGCCGCCGGCTGGCTACTTCCGGCTGCTCTATGGGCGACATCCCGTGCATACCTTTGCCAAAACCCAAAACACGCCGCTGCTCAATGAGCTTTACCCCGAAAATGAATTATGGCTCAATGAAGACGAAGCCGGTCGGCAGGGTATTACCAACGGCCAGTATGTTTGGCTGGAGAATCAGGATGGCGCACGCAGCGGGCCGATAAAGGTCAAAGCGACGCAACGCATCCGCAGTGATGCCGTTTATATGGTCCACGGCTTTGGCCAGAATGCCCCGGAACTGAGCCGAGCCAACGGCCAAGGCGCCAGCGATACCAAACTTCAAACCACCTACGCGCTCGATCCTATCAGCGGGGGGGCCGGCATGCGCGTAAACTTTGTACGGATTGTGAAGGAAGTCTGACATGACCACCTATGCCTTTCTACTCGACCTGGGCCGCTGTATCGGTTGTCAAGCCTGTGTGGCTGCCTGTAAAACCGGCAACGAACTCTCGCCGGGCGTGCAATATATCCACATTTCCGAACAGACCCGCGGCGTATTTCCCGCCCTGCAAAGTTCCATCAAGAACCATCGCTGCTATCACTGCGCCGATGCGGCTTGTGTGGCCGTTTGTCCCACCGGCGCGCTCTACAAGGAGGATGGCTTAACTCGGCTGGATGCCAGCCAATGCAGCGGCTGCGCTTACTGTGTTGATGCCTGTCCCTTCAACGTGCCGCAACTGGTCAACGGCCGTTCCAACAAGTGCGATGGGTGTGCCGAGGTGGTCAAAGCCGGCGGCCAACCCTGGTGCGTGAAGACGTGCCCCAGCAATGCCCTGATGTACGGCGAACGTGAGACGATCATGGCCGAAGCGCATCGCCGGGCAGAGGCGCTTCGGGTTCGTTATCCCCACGCCCAAGTTTACGGTGAAACCCAACTCGGCGGGTTGGGGGTGGTGATGGTCCTCCCTGACCAACCGGAGCAGCTCGACTTACCGGCCAACCCGCAAATCCCGGCGGTGCTCAACACCTGGCAAAATGTGGTCCAGCCGGCCAGCGTCGGCTTACTTGGCTTCAGCCTGGCCTTTACCGGCCTGGCGGCCATTATCGCCCGACGCAATCACAAACAAGAAGTGGCTCACCTGCACGTGCAGAACAGCGCCGAAGAAACCGCTGCAGTGCAGCCGGACCACGCGAACGAAACCTAGCGGAGCGACAAAGCTGGCTTTGTCACCTTCAGTCACGGCCAGCTTTGATGCTCCAGACTTTTATATTCAAGGAAGTCCGACAGTCTCAATTGAGACAACATCGACAATGAAAATGTATTTCACCCTCACCCCGTCGCTAACGCGACTCCCCTCTCCCTAAGGGAGAGGGGGTTGGGGTGAGGGGTATATTCAAGGAAGCTATACGATGACAACGAACGCCAGCCCAACCCGCAAAGTACTCCGTTACAGCGTCAAACCCCGCCTTGTCCACGCACTGTTAGCCTCGTCATTTCTGACTTTACTGCTGACCGGGCTAACCTTACTGTGGTCGCCACTGTCGCCGCTCGCCGCCGGGGGGCTGATGCGTCACCTACATTATGTGGGCGCCGTCCTATTTATGGCTGTGCCGATTGTCTACTTGATGGTGGATCGACCGGCCGCCAAAGAACTCCTCTGGGACTCGTTCCACTATGATCGCGATGACTGGACCTGGCTCAAACATGTTTACGCCTACTTTCTGGGCCATTGCGAAGGCATGCCGCCCCAGGGCCGGTTGAACGCCGGCCAGAAACTCCACCACGCCGGCGTTGTCATTTTCTCGGCCAGCATTGTCATCTCCGGACTGGTGATGTGGTTTGGCAAAGGCATGCTCAACGCCAATGGCCTGGCCGTGGCGGCTATCATCCATAATTTATCGATGCTGATTTTAACGGTCCTGTTGATCGGCCACCTCTACTTTACCTTTGTCTACGATGCTCTGGCCGGTATGGTCCAAGGCTACATTCCCGAAGCCGAAGCCCGACTGGAACATGCCAAATGGGTCGAGTCTCTCCCCCAAAAGGAACCTTGGCTCGTCGAAGAGAATTGATTGTTCAAATAGATGCAACACCTTAACACCCATAATTAAATAAGGAGAACAATGATGTCTAAAAAATATTCACGTCTACTGCTAATCTCGTTAATTACGTTTGTGATGGCCTTAGCCGGCTGTGGCGGCAATAATCAAACCGTGGCCGTACCGGACCAGGCCGCGCCGCTGGCTGAGGAACAAGCCGCGCCGGTGGCGGAAGCTGTTGTTGAAGAAGCCGTTGTTGAAGAACAGGCGGTTGAGGAAAGCGCGTTCGATCTCATCGCTTCGGTCGATGCCTACATGAGCACGATCCCGGAAGGGTATATGGGCATTAACCTCGATGGCCTCAAGCAACTAATGGATACCGGCAGCGCCGTTGTCATTGACGTCCGGGAAGCCGCCGAATATGAAGCCGGCCATATCCCCGGCGCGATCAACATCCCTATTCGGACCTTGGCCCAAAACTTGGATCAAATTCCGGCCGACCAGCCGGTGGTGGTCTACTGCCAATCCGGGCATCGCGCAGGGATGGCTGTTTCGGCGCTGCACATGTTAGGCTATGACAACAGCCGCGCCTACGGCGCCAGCTTTAAAGGTTGGAGCGAAGCCGGTGAACCGGTGGCAACTGACCAAGTTGTGGCCGAGACCTTTTCCGCACCGGAGATTGAACCGGAACTCGTGGCCGCGGTCGATGGCTTTTTGAGCAACATCCCGGAAGGCTACCTGGCCATGGGCGATATCGAAAAGTTCAATGAAGCCATTGCCAACGGCGCCTTTTTGGTCGACGTCCGGGAAACGAGCGAATATGAAGAAGGCCACATTCCGGATGCCATCAACATTCCTATTCGGACCCTGGCCCAAAACCTGGATCAAATCCCCACCGATCAACCGGTCTTTGTCTACTGTAAATCGGGCTACCGAGCCGCTATTTCCACGGCCGCCTTGCAAACGATGGGCCTCACCAACGTTCGCGCCTTCCCGCCCGGCTTTGCCGGCTGGTCGAACGCCGGGCAGCCGATTGCCGCCGCCCAATAACAACTAAATATCAACCTAACGGGTGACAAAAAGAGGGCAGACCTATTCTGGCCTCTTTTTATTTTACCTTTTTACCCCAGCCTATAGTATACTCGCGGCATGGACACGCCTCTGCTGCAGACCAAACTTTACGTCCCCGCGCCCCGGCTCGATTTGGTGCCGCGACCGCAGTTGTGGGCGCGGCTGGAAGCGGGCTTGCTGTGCAAATTGACCCTCATTTCAGCCCCGGCCGGTTTCGGTAAAACAACCCTGCTCACCGGCTGGCTACCGAACTGCCGCCGGCGCGTGGCCTGGTTGTCGCTGGATGAAACTGATAATGAGTTGACCCATTTTCTAACCTACCTCGTCGCCGCCTTTCGGCAGGTCGAGCCGACGCTGGGTGCGGCCACGCTAGCCCAGCTATCAGCGCCGGAGCCGCCTTCGCCCGAGACACTGTTGATCGCCTTAGTCAATGAGATATCGGCCTGGCCCGATCAGCTGCTGTTGGTGCTGGACGACTACCACATTATCACCACACCGGCTGTTCATAGCGCCATTACCTTTTTGCTGACCCACCAACCGGCTAACCTTCATTTGATGATGACCAGTCGAGCCGACCCACCCCTACCGTTGGCTCGCCTGCGGGTGCGAGGCCAGCTCAACGAACTGCGGGCCGCCGATCTGCGCTTTACCTCTATCGAGATCGACCACTTCTTTGAGCGGCTGGCGCGGCTGTCGCTGTCGCCGGCTATGCTGCGGGTGCTGGAAACCCGCACCGAAGGTTGGGTGGCCGGGCTGCAACTGGCCGCCCTATCGCTCAGCGGCAAAGACCCGCAGCGGATCGATAGCTTTATTCAAGCTTTCTCCGGCAGCCACCGCTATGTACTCGATTACCTGGCCGAGGAAGTCCTCCGGCAGCAGCCTCAGCCCGTGCAAGCGTTCTTGCTGCAAACTTCCATTTTAGAGCGTCTCTGCGGCCCCTTATGCGATGCCGTTGTGGAGAATAGGGATCAGAGATTAGAGACTAAGAACGCATATAAATCTCCAATCTCCAGTCTCCAATCTCCAGTCTCTAATCCCCAATCTCCAATCTCCAGTCAATCTCTTCTCGAATATTTAGATCAAGCCAACCTCTTCCTCATCCCCCTAGATGATGAGCGGCAGTGGTATCGCTATCACCACCTGTTTGCCGAATTCCTTCAACAGCAGCTTAGAAACACGGTCGATGCCTCAACCGGGCTGGACAGTTATCGCCGGGCAGCCGATTGGTCGGCCCAAAACGGCTGGCTGGAGGAGGCGATTGGTTACGCTCTGGCTGCCCAGGCCTGGGAGCAGGCCGCCACCTGGGTTGAGCAGGTAGCCACGCCCCTGTGGCAAACGGGGCAATTGGTTCGACTGTTAGAATTGGTTGAAGCCTTGCCTCAGGAAGTGCGTAACGCCTCGCCGCAGTTGTGCTTATGGAACGGCATGGCCTTGGTTATTGCCGGTCGATTGGAAGAATACCGCCAGCCGCTGGCTATGGCTGAGGCAGCTTGGCAGGCAGCCGGTAATACCGCCCAGTTGGGCTTTGTTGATCATACCCACGCGCTGGCCGCCCATTTGCAAGGCCACAGCGCCGATGCGCTGCGCTATGCCGAGCTAGCCTTGAGACGCTTACCGGCCGACAGTTATCCCTATCGCGGCGTGCAGTGGTACCTCAAGGCCCGAAACGAACTTAACATGGGCCAACTGCAAATTGCAAAGCAAACACTGGTGCAAGCTCGGCATATCAGTCGTCAAGCCGCCGTACCTCGAATTACGCACATGGTTGATCTCTGCGAGGCGGATGTGCTGATCATTGAAGGCAAACTGCAACCGGCCTTAAACCGCTATCAAGCGGCATTGGATTCAATAAAGCCGCGTTGGAGCCTGCTGTATGCCCTGGTTCGACAGCGCCTGGGCAATCTGTATTTGGAACTGGACCAACCGGACGAGGGCCACCGGTGCCTAACCGAAGCCCTGACCATGGCCAATGACCCCGACCGCCGGCACTATGGGGTGAGCCTCTATTTAACAATGGCCCATCTATGCTGGGTCGCCGGTCAGTCGGAGGACGCGCTGGCGCACATCGAGCAGGCTGCCTTATGCGCACAACGGCTCGCTAATCCATACGCCCAGGCACAGGTCGATGCCTGCCGGGCGCTCATCCGGCTGCGTCAGGGCAATCTTGCCGCCGCCGCTAGCTGGGCCGTCGAGCGACATCTAAGTCCAACGATGCCGCTGGATTACGAGCGCCAATCCGAAAGCCTGACCTTTGTCCGGTTGTTGATCGCCCAGACCAAACCGGCTGAGGCGCTCCATCTGCTCGACCGGCTGATTACGGAGACCGAACAAGCCGGACGCACCGGCCACCTGGTCGAACTAATGGCCCTTAAAGCGCTGGCCCATCAGGCTGACCACAATCTCGACCGCGCCCTGACCGCGCTGGCTCAGGCGTTAGCGTTAGGCCAGGCCGGGGGATATCGGCGCACCTTCATCGACGAAGGGCAGCCTATGGCGCAGTTGCTCACCGCCTTCAGCCGCCGGCCAACGGGAATCAGCGCCGCCTATCTGGCCCAATTACTCGCGGCCTGTGGCCAAGCTGGCGAAACCCCATCGGCGACGCCGGCCCCTCAACCACTCCTCGAACCCCTCAGCGAGCGCGAACTGGAGGTGCTGCGTCTCATCGTCAGCGGCGCCACCAACAAAGAAATCGCCGCCGAACTGGTTATCGCCGTCAATACGGTCAAAAAGCATACCACCAACATCTTCGGCAAGCTGGGCGTCTCCAACCGGCTGCAAGCCGTCACTCGCGCCAGAGATTTAGGGCTGATTGGAGGATGAAATCAGCTTATGAATTTTTTTTCATCTTCGTTTCACATCGATTTCATGCATGCCAACTATGATCCTTTCGAGTACGACACGAGGTAATAGTTAGGACTGAAAAACAAATAACTTCCGCAATACCAAAATGGAGATGCAGAAATTTAGAATGACAACTTCCCTTCTATGTCGCTAAAAGATACTGGTTCAATGAAAATCGAAGGTCGCGGCGGCCTATTGTTCCAATTGTTGGCCTCGGAGTGGGTGCATCTATTCTTCATTATTGTCATTACCGTATTTTTCCGTTTCTATCAACTCGACCTGGTTCCGGGCGCTTTTCTCTCGGATGAGGTGGTCGAGACGGTTGACGCCCTGAAGATACAGCAGGTAGGCCCCCAGATTTTCTTGACGACGAATTATGGTCGAGAACCCCTCTTTACCCATCTGCTGGCCCTGGCTTTTTACATTTGGGAACCCCAGGCCCTGGTGTTGAGAAGTATCGGGGCCTTAGCCGGTGTCCTGGCGGTCATAGCCGCCTACTTCCTGGTCAAGGAGATGTTCAAAGGCGTTGCGCCGGGTCAAGCCCGGTGGCTGGCCGCCCTGACCGCTTTAGGTTACGCGACCGCATACTGGCAGATCCACCTAACCCGCATGGGGCTTAGACACACCCTGCTGCCTTTGATGATGACGTTGACCTTCTATTTTCTGTGGCGTGGCTTTAATTCAACGTCCCGCGCAGCGTTCATCATTGCCGGCCTGATGCTTGGCGGCAGCTTATACACCTACCCGGCGGCCCGTTTTATCCCGGTTTTGATAGGCTTATTCCTATTTCTTGAAGGGATCGTGCGCTGGCTAGAGGGTCATCATTCGAGGGCGCTCTGGCGTTCTCACTGGCAAAATTTACTACTGATGGCGGTGATAGCCCTTTTGGTCTTTGGCCCCTTGGGATATTACTTTCTCTTTACCGCCCCCCAACAATTCGTCAATCGAGCCAGCCGCATATCGATCCTCAATCAAACCCTCAACCAGGGCAGCCCCCTTGGCGCTCTGGCCAACAGCGTCATCGGTAATCTTCAAGGATTGGCCATTCATGGCGACGAGTATGGAAACTATAACCTACCCGGTCGCCCCATTTTTGACCCGCTGCTGGCCTTGGCCTTTGTTGTTGGCTTGGTGCTGGCTCTAAAACGATTTCGTGACCCGCCCTATCTACTGACGGCCCTGTGGTGGTTCGTCATGCTGGTTCCCGCCTTCCTGGTCTCCGATTGGGTCCCCACTTTCAAGAGAGCCGTGGCAATGGCTCCCGGTATCTATATCTTACCGGCTATCGCCTGGGTAACTTTCAGTCGCAACCTATTTCAGTGGCGAGCCGTAAAAAATTATCGTCGGCAACGGTTGGCCTGGGGCGTCGTGATTTTAGCGCCCCTGATCGTTTTTACCCTGGTTGGCCTCAAGACCTATCGCGATTACTTCTTGATTTGGGGGCCAAGCGATCCCCAATATTTCGCGAAAGTGACCTACCAAAAGATCGCCGAGCAAATGGCGCGAGAAGGGACATCGGATGAGGTCTGGATATTTCCTACCGACCGCCGTAACAAACTTCGCCTCTACAATTATACGGATGATGGTTTTTTTGACTTTCTGGGTTACCGTCGCTTGCCAGCCAGGGTCTTGATACCCGTTGATGAGCAACAGATGTTTGATCGGCTCAGCGAGGCGGTCAAGGGGCATTCCAAAATCGTTTTAGTCAACGTCACTAAAGGCTATGAGTGGGAAGCCGATCAAAAGCAACTACTTTCATTTCTTTTAGAAAAATATGGCGTTTTGGAGTCGGTATATACCGATACCCAGCATAATTTTCAGTTGTTGCATTATCAACTCGACTCCCCAGATACGACATTTCGAGCGTCTGACCAATGGCGCTCCCTGGATATCGACTTTGGCGGTCTTTTGACGTTGCGGCAGAGCGCTTATGGAGACACGTCAGGAACGACTTCGCTTGATTCTTCGCAAGTCCCATCCGGCGAGAAGATTTGGATAACCTTGAACTGGCAGGCCATTAATCCGATGTCCGAAGATTACCAGGTGAGTTTGCGGTTAGTGGATAAGGCCGGGCAAATTGTTAGCCAGCTCGATAAACCGCTCTTCAATGTCTGGCATTTAGGCACAAGCGGCTGGCAGCCGGGTGAAGTGGTGGATGACTACTATCTACTTCCCCTTGAGCCGGCGACTGTGCCGGATGATTACCGGCTAGAGGTGCTGGTTTATGCGTCCACAGATCTTCGCCCCTTACCCGTCAATGTTGCCAATGATATGGGTACAACAGCCGAAATAGGTGATATTCAGATCATACCGGCCTTGAGTCCGCCGCCGTTATCGATAGATAGAGTCATCGACACACTCCTGACGCCTGGATTAGAATTAATCACCTATTCCGATCTGCCCACTGATCTACAAGCCGGCGATAAATTCGACCTGGCCTTACTCTGGCGTAGCCTTACAAAACCGGAGCAGGCTCTGACGCTGAATTTAACGTTGGCCGGCCAGAAGAAGGATTGGGAAATTTTGCATAATCTTACGATTGGCAGTGAATCATTCCCAACGAGTGCCTGGCGAGCCCGTGAGTTGATTAAACAGCGCCTGATGGTTCGAATTCCGCCAGAGGTAACGACCGGGACCTATACCTTAAATCTTTCGTTGGCCGGGGCCTATAAAGTAATCACCTTGGGGACGATCGACGTACAAAATCACCCGCACTCGTTTGAATTACCCTCCCCGATACAACATCCCTTGAATTTAAGTATCGAGGATCAAGTGAAGTTGGCCGGTTTCGACCTGAACTCAACCGGGCCAGAATCGATTGAGCTAACCCTGTACTGGCAGGCGTTACGCGTCATTCCCAAGGGTTACACCGCCTTCGTTCACTTATTGAATGAGCAAGGAGGCATCGTCGCGCAACGCGACCAAATCCCCATGTCAGGCCAAGCCCCAACCACAAGCTGGCTGCCCGGTGAAGTAATCGCCGATCAATATAGTTTTGCTGTTCCTATGGGCCATTACCAGCTTGAAGCCGGATTATATGATAGTAATACCGGGCAACGCCTGATCATGCCCGATGCCCCCGATTATCGCCTCGGTTCGGTAGACGTCCTAAATTGAGCTATATAGGAGTTACGCACTTGACATCCAATGATGTCATTTCGTAGCCGAAGGCGGAGAAATCCCTATAAGGTCTGGAAGGGTTGCAACTTGAGTTAAATACTACCCCTACTACTACCCCTGAGTGATGACAATAGCACCGATCTTCGGCTAAGCTGGAACCAACTTCGGCAATAAAAGATCGGTGACCATTATGTTAGACAAGCTGCGTGATCAAGCGTTAAACACTTTAGCCGCCGGCAGCGCCGGTACGCTGTCCAGTTCCGGCCCGGCCGGCTTGCAAGCATCGATCATTACCTATCGCGTGGCTCACCACAAAATTTACACCCTCATCCCCATCACCTCCGATCATCTCTTCAACTTAGAAACCGAACCCCGCGTCATCTTAACCACGCCGGAGTGGCAGCTCATCGGCGCGGCAGCCATGATCGAGCCGACGCCGGCGCTGCTGGCCCTGTTTAACTCGCCAGAAACGCGCTGGCAACAGTTGGTCGAAATCACACCGCAGCGCGTTCAATTGGAACCGGGCCAAGCCCAGCCCCGGACAACCGTCGATTTTCAGTAGAGTGCCATCGTCTCTGATGAGACGACACCGAGAATGAACATCGTATTTCACCCTCACCCCGTCGCTAACGCGACTCCCTTGAAGGCTTTCAGCCGGTTGTCCACCGGCGGGGACGGGTTATAATTCCGTCCGCGTAGGCGGACGATCGGCGTTTCTACCAGGTGCGATTTCAATCGCGGCAAATTTGGAATCGCTGGGGACGACACCGAGAATGAACATCGTATTTCACCCTCACCCCGTCGCTAACGCGACTCCCTCTCCCTGAGGGAGAGGGGCCGGGGGTGAGGGCCATTTTCAACGGAGAGATCAAATGCTCAAACAATCTGCCGCCCTTATTCTGACCCTCATCATCGGCCTGCTTACTATCGGCTGCGCATCCACCGAGGCCGAGCCGGTGACCGCTCAAGAACAACCGGCCACGACTTCCACCGCCGTCGAAGTGGCCACGACTGAAACGGGCGACATCTCGCTCATCTTCAACTACTCGGGCAACCTACAATCGACCGCCGATATCGACGTGCAGCCCAAAGTCAGCGGCGAGGTTGTTGAAATACTCGTCAACGTGGGCGATGAAGTCCAGGCCGGCGATCCCCTGGCCCGCATCGACGACGAACTGCTGCGCCTCGACCTGAAGAACGCCGAGGTGGCCCTCAAAAAGGCCCAACTCGATCTGGTCAAGATGGAAGCCGGCGCGCGCGATGAAGAGATCGCGGCGGCGCGGGCTTCGGTGGATCTGGCCCGCTCGGCTTTGGCAGATGTCGCCAACATCGACGACAACGAACGGACGACCGCCGTGCTCAATCTGTCGCAGGCGCAGGCCGAAGTGCAGCGAGCGCAGGCCGAGTATGACAAGATTGCCTGGGCCGGGCAGGTCGGCACCACGCCGCAAGCGGTGCAGTTGGAACAGGCCACCGCCGCCTACGAAGCGGCCCTGGCCGAGTACAATCTCAAAACCAATCCGTCCGACTCGACCCTGGCTCCCTTAGAAGCCGAGTTGGTGCAGGCCCAGCTCAATCTGGCGCTGGCCTTGCAGCCGTTCCAAGAGTTCGATTTCGAACTGGCCCGCACGGCCATCGAGCAGGCCGAAACCAACCTCGACCGGGCCGAGTTGCAGATCGAGTACGCCACCATCCGCGCCCCGTTCGACGGGCGGATCGCCGGCGTCGAAGTCGAGCTGGGCAGCCTGGTCAGCGCATCGAGCGCCATCGTGCGCTTGGTCTCCCCCACCGTCGAAGTCTCCGTGCCGGTCGAGGAGAGCCGTCTGGGCCAGCTTCGGGTTGAGCAGCCGGCCAGCCTCAACGTGGCCGCCTACCCCGGCGTCGATTTCCCGGCCATCGTCAGCATCGTCCCCCCCGTGGCCGATGGCACTACCCACACCTTCGACATCACCGTTCTCCCTCAAGATGAGCGCGGCCTGCTGCGAGCCGGTATGTACGCCGACGTCGCCATCATGGCCGACGTCAAATCAAACGCCCTGCTGGTTCCCCGCGCCGCCGTCACCTTGATCGATGACCGGCCGGTGGTCTACGTCGTCGCCGTCAAAGACGACCGCCAAATCGTTGAGCGCCGCGACATCATCACCGGCCTACGTGACAAAGACAACGTGGAAATACTCGACGGTCTCACCGCCGGCGACACCGTTGTCACCTTAGGCCATGCCAATCTCATCGACGGCGCGGACGTATCCATCATCGAATAATTATGAAGGATGAATTATGAATTATGAGGAAAGATTCATAATTCATCCCTCATAATTCATAATTCAAAGGAGGTTCTATGTCGCCACTAACCCGCCTTTCCATCTCCCGCCCCATCTTAATGCTGATGCTGATCTTTATTCTGGTGTTGTTCGGCGTGCAGTCATACACCGGTCTCAACATCGAGAATATGCCGGAGACGGATATTCCGATTGTGACGGTGCTGGTCACCTATCCCGGCGCGACGCCGCAGGATGTGACCGACAACGTGCTGCGTCCAATGGAGGATGCCGTCTCAGCCATCTCCGGGATCAAACGGATGAACGCCACCGGCCAGGAGAATTTCGGCTCGTTGGTGATTGAATTTGCGGACGGTACCGACGGCCAGCAGGCGGCTATCGATGTCGATCGCGAAATCAAGGCCATCCGCAGCGATTTGCCGGACGGTATCCAGGAGCCGCGCATCGAGAAGTTGGACCTCAACGCCCAGCCGATTCTGTTTATGATGCTCAGCGGGCCGCAGGGCGCGGACGCCCTCTATAACCTGGCCGATACCGCGCTAGTGCCGCGCCTGCAAACGGTCAATGGCGTCGGCAGCATCAACATCTCCGGCGGGCGAGAGCGCCAGGTACAGGTGCGGGTCAATCCGGCCCAATTGGCCGCCTACAATTTGCCGCTGACGGCGGTCGGTAACGCGTTGGAGCGAGAGAATGTGACGGCCACCGCCGGCAATGTCGATAGCCAAGACGAGAGCATCGCCGTGCGCTCGGTCGGTGAGTTTCAATCACTGGCCGATATCGAAAATCTGGTGGTCGGCACGGCCTTTGGCACGGCCCCCCTGCCGCCGAGCATCGCCAACGAGCTGGACATCCCCGACATCGTGCCGGTCGAGGGGCTTGATCCGGGTGAGACCGGCCTGATCTACATGCGCAACATCGCTGCCGTCCACGACGATTTCGAAGATACCACCCGCATCGTGCGCCACAACGGCCAGGAGGCAGTCATGCTGACGGTGGTCAAAGCCGGCGATGCCAACGCCGTCGAGGTGGCCCAGGCCGTCAAAGCCGAGGTCGATGCCTTCAGCGCCGAACTGCCGCCCGGCGCTGACTTACAGGTCATCATCGACGATACGCTCTTTACCCAGGCCGCGGTCGAGGGGGTGCAGGGCGACCTCATCGCCGCCATCATCATCACCGGCATCGTGCTACTCTTTTTCCTGCACACCATCAACAGCGCGGCGGTGGTGGTGATGACCGTGCCGGTGGCCCTGGCCATCACCTTTGTGGGGATGGCGCTCTTCGGTTTCACCCTCAACACGCTGACCCTGCTGGCGCTGACGGTCGCCATCGGCAGCCTGGTCGATGACGCCATCGTCATCACCGAAAACACCGAACGCCACACGCAGATGGGCAAATCGCCCCGGCAGGCCGCCTTCGACGCCACCAACGAGTTGGGCTTTACCTCGCTGGCGACCACGGCCGTCGGCGTTATCGTTTACATTCCGGTGGCGATGATGGAAGGCACGGTCGGCCAGTTCTTCTATCCCTACGGCATCACCGTCGCCATCGCCTTTCTGGTGTCGCTCTTCCTGGCCTTCACCCTGACGCCGCTGCTGGCCTCGTGGTGGATGCCCGACCCGGCCCAAGCCAACCGGCCGCCGCGTGGTCTGCTGAAGGTGTTCGCCATCTTGACCCGACCCCTGGTCTGGCTGTGGTTCAAGGTTATCATCCGTATCTTTGAAGGCTTTTTCACCGCGCTGGCCGACGGCTATCGCCGGCTACTGGGGCTGGCCCTGAAAAATCCGCTTACCCAACTCCTGGTCGTGGCCATCTGCGCGGCGGCGGTCTACGGCGGCATCTGGTTTATCCAAAGCGGCCGGGTCGCCAACGAGTTTGTGCCGTATCAGGACGACGCCCTTATCACCGTCACCGTCGAGATGCCGCCCGGCGCCAGCCTGACCGCCACCGATCGGGCCGCCCAGCGCGTTGAGGCGATTATTCGCCGCGAGGCGCCGGAAACCGGCGCGATTTTGACGATGGTCGGCGCGGAGAGCAACACCGCCCAAGGCAACAGCCGCAACTTCGCCAACCTAACCGTGGTGTTAAACGACAAGCGGCTGCGCGACCGCTCGCCCTTGCAGGTCATCCGCGAGCTACGCCCCCATTTTGCCGCCGTGCCGGGGGCCAACATCTACGCCGTCGCCGGCGACGCCGACCTGCTCGACTTCGAGCTATACGGCCCCGATCCCGAAAGCGTGCTGGCGCTGGCCAACCAACTTATGCCGCAGATCGCCGCCGTGCCGGACGCAGCCGATGTGCGCACGCCGGGCGTTGGTCGCGCCGTGCAGGAGCAGCTTGTGATCGACCGGGGACGGGCCAAAGAGTTGGGGCTGTCGTCGGGCCAGATTGCCGGCACGCTGCACACGGCCATTAACGGCACCACCGAAGGCACCTTCTCGCCGCCCGACAGTTCCGATGAGTTCGACATCGTACTGCGCTTGGTTGAGGATGCGCGCCGCGACCTGGGCCAGATTATGCAGATTCCGCTGGGCTACGTGCAGAACACGCCCATCCGCGTCGGGCAGGTGGCCGATCTCGAAGCGGCGGTCGTTTCCTCGCGTATCCAGCGAGCCAACCGGCAGTACGCCGTCACCGTCTACGTGACGCCGTTGGGGCGCGGCAGCACCGACGTGCTGAACGACATCACCGCGCTGCTGGACGACGTCAACTTTGCCCCCGGCTCCGGCTACGGCTTGGGCGCGGAAAGCCAGCGCATCAGCGAAGGCAACTCGCAGTTGATTATCGCGCTGGGTACGGCCCTGGTGCTGGTCTACATTTTAATGGTCGGCCTGTACGAGAGCTTTTTGCAGCCGCTGGCGGTTATGGCGGCCCTGCCGGTAACGCTGGTCGGCGCGGTCGGCGGGCTGTACCTGACCGGCCAGTCGATCAACATCATCTCGATGCTGGGCATCATTATGCTGGCCGGGCTGGTTACCAAGAACGCCATCCTGCTGGTCGATCTGGCCAACGAGTTGCGCAAGGAGCAAGGGCTGCCGATAAAAGAAGCCCTCATCACCGCCGGCCACCAACGGCTGCGGGCCATCCTGATGACGGCGCTGTCGCTGGTCTTTGCCCTTATCCCGCTGCTGCTCAACAACGGTCTGGGCAGCGAACTGCGCAAACCAATGGCCGCCGTCGTCATCGGCGGGACGCTGGTTTCGGTGGCCTTCTTCATCTTTCTAGTACCGGTCGCGTACAACTTCTTCGAGGGGTTGGGGCAGACAATGGGCTGGGTCTCGCGGAAAGTTGTTGGCTTGGGTGATGAAGCAGGGATCGAGGCTAAGGCTGAGGCGTAGGGGGATGAGATGGGAGATAGAGATGGGAGATTCGAGACTGGAGATTGATAGTAGTTACGCACTTGACATCCAATCATGTCATTTCGTAGCGCAGCGGAGAAATCCCTGTGGAAATACTCATGAAAAGGTGTCCGGCTGGGAAAATTTGAAGTGACGACGCTAATTTTCCCTCTGCAACTGCTTCATATATTGAAATGTCTGAGGGATTTCTCCGCCTCCGGCTACGAAATGACATCTGCGACTTTAATTATCGAACTCAGGCAATGTATGAAACGGTCGTCGAAATATTCTACGGTAGTCGAAAACGCTGGAATCGAGAGCCGAAATATTCGGCAACGGCTGATTAACATCCGAAAAAGTCGTCGAAAAATTCTGCGGTAGTCGAAACTGCCGGAATCGTGAGCCGAAATATTCGGCAACGACCGATCAACGTGTGAAAAAGTCGTCGAAATATTCTGTGATAGTCGAATCTGGCAGAATCGTGAGCCGAAAAACTCGGCAATGACCGATCAATGTCTGCAAAAGTCATCGAAAAATTCGGCGGTAGTCGAAATTACCGGAATCGAAGGCCGAAATATTCGGCAACGACCGATCAACATCAAAAATAGCCGATTCCAAACGCGATAATGACCGCTCAAGGCCTTAATGGATGACAGCTATTGAGGAAGTTATTTGATCTACAATCCTGAGGAGAAATACAATGCGCCAACACATCTATTTAATGGCTTTGCCGTTCGTAATCATAATGCTGTCAGCCTGTGGGGGGAGCGACACGGCTGAGACCATCGCCAGCATTCCCACGCTGGATAGCGCGGCCTGGCCGACGGCCGTGGCAACGACGCCGACGCCGACCGCGACGCCGTTTCCCATGTATGGGCAGGCTAAGGCTGAGGCTAAGGCTGAGGTTTCGATTCAGAGCGCGAGTGAGGAGATAGACGAAGTAACTGTTGTTGAGGCTGTTCCTGTTCGCGATGACGGGCGGTACGAATTTGAGGCGCAGCCACAGGTGATAGAGGCCAGGGCAACCGGTGAAGCGGAAGCGGTTGAGCCGGCGGCGTTGGCGGACACGGATGAAAATCGGGGGTTGGTCGAGTTATCGGCGATTGCGGCTCGGATTGGCCGGGTTGAGGTCGAGGTGCGCTCCGGCCCCGGTACGGAGTACGCGCCCATCGCCACGTTGAATGATGCGGCGGAGCCGTTGACCATTCTGGGGGTCGATACTAGCCGGCAGTGGGCGCTGATCGAGCCGACCCATGCCGACTCGCGGCTGGGGTGGGCGCCGGTCGCGGATGTGGCTCCGTCCGGCGACCTCGATACTGCGCCGGCGATTGTCACGGCCTGGGTTGAGAGTAACGGCGAACCGGTGCGCAGCGGCCCCGGCATCTTTCACGATCCGGTCGGCGCGTTGGCGATCAATACATTGGTGCAAGTTCACG
Organism: Anaerolineales bacterium; assembly: GCA_020634855.1. Classification (GTDB taxonomy): domain Bacteria; phylum Chloroflexota; class Anaerolineae; order 4572-78; family J111; genus JAGRBY01. Next base: position 459,881 of record JACKAU010000004.1, on the reverse strand, counting down.
GCATCAATGAAGCACACAGTTGGGTGCTGGTTCAACCTATCGGCAGCGAAGGCTTGGGTTGGGTTCGGCTGCAAAATCTGACGATCCACAGCCATATCGCCGACTTGCCGCCGGCCCCGGAACCGGCGGTCGCCCCCGCCGAGGTCGAACCGGCTATGACGTTTCGAGAGGATGTCGCGCCGGGCCGGTTGGTCTTGGCCACGGCTAGCGGCGGCGATATTTTCACCATCAACAGCGACGGCAGCGACCTCCGCCGCCTGACCGGCGGTCTCGACCCGGCGCTGTCGCCGGATGGGCAGACGGTGGCCTTCACCGTGTGGGATCAGGGCGAGGCGGGCAACGGCACCGTGCGGCTGATCGATATCGACGGCAGCAATGAACGGGTTGTCCACGAGTTTGTGAAGCAGCCGAAAGGGCCGGACTGGTCGCCGGACGGGACGCAGTTGGTCATCAACTTCCAGAACGGCGGGCGGTTAGAGGCCAACCGCAGTTGCCACGACGCCGGTCGAACGCCGCCGATGAACGCCTACGACATCGAGGTTGCGGTTAACAAACGTGAGCGCGAGGTACGCCTCTGCTGGACGGTGCCACCCGATCCCCATTGGGATCTGCGCGTGATTAACCTGGCTGATGGTCGCTTTGAGGATGTCGACGGCGGGACGTATGCTTTCCGCCCGGCCTGGGATCCTGTCCAGCCCTGGCGGGTGGTGTCCGACGGCGGGCGCGGGTTGCTGGCCAGCGACATCGTCAATCCTGCTGCGGGTTATACCTTGCTCACCGAACAAGTCACGGATGGCTCGCCGGTTTTCTCGCCCGACGGTCGCTTCATTGCCTTTTCGGCCAGCGCCCAAGTGAGCGGCGGCGCTCACGATATTTATCGTCTCAACCGGGACGGCAGTGGGCGGGTGCGGCTAACCCAGACGCCGCTGTGGGTGTCGGTGCAGCCGGACGACGCGCCGCAATGGAACAACGTCTCACCGGCTTGGTCGCCCGACGGGACGCAGATCGCCTTTTTGACCGACCGCACCGGACGCTGGGAAATCTGGCTGATGAACGCCGATGGGTCTAATCCACGGCCCATGTTTTCAGAGGCAATGAATGCGCAGTTTACCTTTACTTACAACTTTGTCGATGAACGTATGCTGAGTTGGCGATAAGGGGCTGAAAACCAAATGACCGTCACCGAGTGCCTCTGGACAAGTGACGGTCACCCTTAACCCCGCACGTGGGCTTTGCGGCCTACTGAATATTTGTGGATTATCGCAATTTATCGATAATGTAGGATATATTGCCCTAAAATTAGGACAAAGTTGCCCTAAAGTTAGGACAGACAACCCCCACCAATTTTGCTATCATTAAACCTAACCATCCAAATATTAAAAATCCAGAGGCAGTCGTATGACGAAAGTGAACACAGAACCTGATCGCATTCTGGTTGTGGCTAATCCCCTACGAACTAACTTTGCAGCAGACGAGGCCAATGATGGCTGAGTCTGGCAGCAATTTGCTCGACTTGCTCACCCTCCCCCCACTTCAGCGTGACATTATTATCTATTTAACCCGCAACGGTTCGGCCAACGCGGCCACTCTGGCCGAGCGGTTGGAGTTGCAGCCGGAGGAGGTGGAACATGCCCTGGCTGACCTGGCCGACCGGGAACATCTCCGGCTGTCAGACGACGGCCAGGCCCAGCCCACGCTAGGCCGCACCCGCCGTCGCACCTTACCGGCTCGCCTCTGGCCGGCCTTGCTGGCCGCTAACCGCTTGTACTCCATCCAAGAGGCGGCCACCTTGCGCACCGCCCTGCCCATTCTTCAGTTCGCCCGGGCCAAACTAAGCGAATTTGCCGACCACGGCCCCGGCCATGTCCTGCGGGTTAGGTCATTTGCCGTGCAGCTCGGTTATATTATGGGCCTGACCCCGACGGAGCAGCATCTGCTGCGGTCGGCGGCCTTGTTCCACGATGTGGGCAACATCATCGACCGGGCCGACCACCATATCACCAGTCAGGAAACCGTCCTCAAATTAACCCAAGCCGGCGAACTGCCCTTCAGTACCGCTGAAGCGACCTTGGTGGGCCTACTCTGCCGCTGGCACCGGCGCGAGTATGACCCGGATCGGTGCGATATTCTAGGCGACGAGACTATCCGCACCGGGCTGTTGGCCTCGATATTGCGGGTGGCTGATGCCATGGACATCGACCACCGCCGCTCCGATTACACCGACCGTTTTGCCTGGGTCCTGCGTTTCTTTTACCCGGATGAACTGCCGTTCTGGACCAGCCTGGAGGAGATATTGGGCCTGCGGATGCACTGCACGCCGCAGGTTACCCTCCAAATCTTAACCCGCGACCGGCTCACAGACAATATTCAAATTACCATGCTGCGCCGCGACCTGGCCGATACGCCGCTGCCCTGGACTGTGCAAGAGAATTACATACCCCAAGAAACGGCCTCGATCCCGCTGGAGGCATTGGCAGCCGACGCCGCGCTGTCCCATAATGGCTCGGCCTTGCTGGTATTTCCGTTTGATCCGCACAGTCTGGTCATGGCCGCCCTTAGCCGCAAACAGCTTCAGGCTACCGGCTATACCGTTGAACTGCTGTGTTATCCTGACACGGTCGACGCCCCCGGCTGGCTGTGGCGCGAGGCGCTGGCCGAGCTGGACCCGGCCGGCTACGCTCACCTGATCGTACTCAACGATCGACCGGAGCCGGCCATCGAGGCGGAGCGACTCCAGGTGATCGCTCACTGGCGCAGCGCCGACTTGTGCGTTAGCCTGTTAAACCGGCACGAAGCCAACTGGGCGCGACTGCCGGAGCTGGTCCAGCTTGGCGTTGAGGTGACTTTAGGCGGCGACTGGGCCTATTTTTGGGGCACGCCCACCGACCAGACCGCGCTGACGTGGGGGCGATTGGCCGCCCTCTGCACCCGCGATCCAGCCCAGGCCACCGCGAACTTCATTACCGCTGAACAGACCGTTATCGAAGGACTGTTGAAAGTTGTTTATGACGCCACGACCCAAGCGGCGGATGACTTGACCGGCTGGGTGGCTCTAGCCGAGCCGATCCTGGCCCGGATTGAAGCCAATGATCGCGCCTATTTCATCGACCAAGCGCCGGATTTTGTGGCCGCCTACGCCACACCGCCCGATCCTGGCCGGGTAGAAGGCCGGGTACTGTGCCTAACGCAGCCGCCGAGTAACTTGCCCCAGGCGTATTATTGGGCCTTGGAGCAGGCTATCGAAGGCCAGGGCCGGACGCCGGCGCGAGGCATCTGTTTCAACGTGCCGTATGCGGTCGCCACCTGGCCCGACGGCGACGCGGTTGAACTGCTGGCCATCAATCATTGGCGCGATGAAACCGCTACCCCGATTCGGTTGCTTTACCCAACCGATTTAGGGCCACCGCCGGAAGGCAATGAAAACGCCATCCGCGTCCGCCTGGCGGCAGAGCAGGCCGAGACAGTGGTTGGGGCTTTAGTCGCTGCTTGTAATCAATGATGACTGCTTAGTAAAGGACCGATATGACAATCGAACCACTTATCTCACGGGAAGAAGCCCTGAGCGGGATGCCCGGCCGGGTCACCAAACAGGCTAGTGTGCTGCTGATCTCGATTGAAAACCGGACGGTCTATTTGCTTACGCAATCGCAGGAGACCGCCCAGTTGGCCTTGAGTGAGGCCGCGGCGAAATCATCCCATCACGCCTTTCTCGAAGCTATCGCCCAGGGCCGCGACCTGCCCTTTCAGCCCACCATTCGGGACCTGGAGCGGTATGCCGCCCGCTGGGCTATTTTGGTTCCGGCTAACCCTAATATTCAAGCCGCTGCCGCTCACTTACTGGGCCAGAAATATGAGTTTACCGCTCAGACCATGCCGGGCATTCGGGCGGCTCTGGGCCTGGATACTGAAGCGGTTCGCGAGGCTTACCAACGTTTGTACGGCCGGCCGTTGGCTTCAATATTTACTTCTGCTCAGGTTAGTTGGCTGGATCAGCTACGCTGGCGCTGGGCCAGGCTGGCCGGCCGGTTGGAGAATTTACCGCCTTTTTGGCTGGCCTGTATTCTGACGGTGGTGATTGGGGCGGTTTCCCTGGCGCTACCGATTGCCGTGGCCGGGGTGGGGGCGCTGCCGGGTGTGGTAGTGATTATTGTCATCGGCCTGATCAATATGATCACCATCGCGGCCATGGCCGAAACGGTCACCCGCAGCAGCGATATTCGCTATGGCAGCGGTTTTATCGGCCGAATTGTGGCCGATTACCTGGGCCAGACCAGTTCGGCCTTGTTGTCCATCGTGCTGGCCGCCTTTTCTTTTGGTCTGCTGCTGGTCTTTTATCTGGGTATTTCCACCACCTTGGAGGGAGCCAGCGGGCTGCCGGCCGAGGTCTGGATGGTGGGGTTGTTGCTGATCGGACTCTACTTTCTAACCCGGGGATCGTTACACGCTACGCTAGCTTTGACCATTGTGATTGGGCTGGCGAACATGGCTCTACTACTGATCCTCTCCATGCTGGCCTTTGCTTATTTCCGCCCGGAGAATCTGCTCTACATCAATGTCCCCTGGCTCAATGGGCAGCCGTTTGACCCGACCACATTGAGCTTTCTCATCGGGGTGGTTATGGGTATTTTTTCCGCTCATATTCTGGTGGTTATTTTTGGCCCACTGCTACTGCAGCGCGACCCCGGCGGGGGAGAGGTGATTAAGGGACACACCGTCGGCATTGGCGTCGCTATCATCCTGAACGTGATTTGGGTACTGGCCGTCAGCGGGGCAGTGGCCCCTCAGGTTTTAGCCGAACAACAGGGTACCTCCTTGGTGCCGCTAACTGCCACGATTGGCCCGGCTATGGGCGTCTTAGGAGCTATCTTCGTCATCGTCAGTATGGGGCTGGGATTGGTCCAGTTTTCAGTGGCGCTCTTTAACCTGGCCCATGAGCGAATTGACACCCCCAGAACAGCCGCTTTGGGCCGGCGGGGACAATTCTTGCTGGCCTTTAGCCCGATCATCCTGGTTTTCTTGCTGGCCGAATGGATGGCGTGGACCGGTACCGGCTCTTTCACCGGCATCCTGGCTATGCTGGGGATCATTGTCGACTCGCTGATGACCGGCATTTTTCCCGTGCTACTGCTGGTCGCCAGTCGCCGCAAAGGGGAATTGGTGCCTCAAGTTGTTTACCGTTTTCTGGGTAACCCCCTGCTTTTAACAGGGATTTATTTGTTATGCGTGGCCAACCTGCTGTTTCACGCTCTGATCATCTGGCAAAATCCGTTTCAGCGCCTACTAGGGTTGGCCGTTGCTTTATTGACCCTAGGGTTGACCATCGCCATGATTCGCCGGGGCGTATTTCGCCCGCGTCTGGTCATCGAACTACGAGACGATCAAAGCCGGGGCCGGGATTCGAGAGTCAATGTCACCGAGAACGGTCAGGCAGTTCCCACCGAAGTTCAGTTGGGTTATAACGACAACGAGACGCGACTCCAAGCCAATTCCGGCGCCATTCAAAATGCGGCCGGGCTGCGTTACATCCGTCTGGACCTGCCGGTCACCACCGCCCGCGAGCTAAAAGTGTTGGCCCACATTATCACCCCGGATGGGACCGCTCAAGCTTGGCCGGCCCGCCTTACCATTGAGAGGAACGAGCCTCAACCCGTGTTGGAGTTACCCCTATCCGGCGGGCAGGTGACGCTACCGATAACCGGCGAAGCCTGTCGGATGGTTGTCAATCTTAGCTAGGGCCATGACTCTCGGGATCGGATCATCCGCTGACGATGCTGTCCCAGGCTGTCGCGAACTAACAGGCGAGCTAACTCTAGAGCAATCCACCCCAATGCAAACGATAACCGGTTTAGGTATTAAGATTCATGATTTCCTCGCTTTGATTAAATCCTCCAATTTGTATACAATGAGCATTATGATGTTTGCACAAAGGGGTGCCCTAGCATGGACAAAAACCAACCCCTCAATTTTACCCAACCACGGCATCCCCGCTTGCTGGTCGTTTGGCAGTGGTTGACCCACCCGTCAGGGCTAATTCAGGATGTAGCGCTGCGCCGCAAAGCCGCCATGCTGTCAGGATTGCTGCTGCTGATATTTGCGCTGGAAATGGCGTCGATCATCTTCCGTGCTTTCTTTTTCCCTGACGTTCAAATGGCTTTCCGGCAAGTCATCATCGTTCTTTTGTTGGCGAGTATCTATCTCCTCAGCCGGACTCGCCATTATCAAATTGCCGCCGGCTTAACTGTTTTCTTCTATCCTGTTACCGTATTCACCGTGGTTCTTAGCGGCGCTTCGCCTATTCCGGAACTGGCCCTTATGGGCTTAATGATCGCTTTGTTCGTCGGCAACCTTTTGCTGGCCCTACCTGGACTAGTCGCCTTAGGTGTATTTAATGTTGTAGGTATGATAATTGTCGTCTGGCTGGTACCGGAAAATTTTCCTCATATCAACTTTGTTCCGGCGATTGTCCTCTTTAATACCATCGCTGCCATTCTAGCCATCGTATCACGGCGTTTGCAGCAAAACATTGAGCAAGATCGCCTGGCTACGCTGCAAGAGAGCGAAGAACGCTTCCGGCAATTGGCCGAAAATATTGAGGAGGTTTTTTGGATCGTCACTCCGTGGGTGACTACAATTGAATACGTCAGCCCGACGATTGAAAAGGTGTGGGGCCGCCCGGCCAGCGAGTTTTACGAAAACGCCGATACCTATTTGCAAAGCATTCACCCTGATGATCGAGAAACCGTGGTCAAGCCCCGGTTAAAACAGCAAGCTTTGGGTGAACCGACCCTCCATGAATATCGCATTGTCCGGCCCGACGGAACCATCCGCTGGATTTGGGATCGGGGCTTTTCGCTCAAAGATGAAAGTGGACAGGTCTATCGTGTGATGGGCATCGCTGAAGATATTACCGAGCGTAAACAGGCCGAGCAACAGCTACGCGATAATGAAAAGCTACTCCGGGCTTTGGCCGAACAATTTCCGCGGGCCTACTTGTCGGTGATCAACGCCGACCTGACGATTGGCTTTACCAGTGGGCAGGAGTTCGAACGCTACCAATTCGACCCCAAACTGTTTGTAGGACTGCAGGTGCGGGATATTGTTTTTGACACTTACGGTGATGAAGAAGCTGTAGAGACGATAATAACCGCTTATAACCGGACGTTTGCCGGCCAGGAGCAATACTTTGAGCTTTCGCTGGGAGGGGAGCATCTATTATTTGAAACCAGGCCGTTAGTGAATGAGCAAGGAGATATTCACCAAATACTGGCGGTAGTCCAAAATCTTACCGAACGCAAGCAGGCTGAAACCGCTTTGCGCCAATCTGAAGAACGCTTCAGCAAAGTGTTTTCGACCAACCCCAACGGTCTGGTTCTTACGCGCTTGCAGGACGGATATATCATTGATGTCAATGCGAGTGCGGAGCAGCTATTGGGCTATAGTCGGGCTGAGATGATTGGACACTCTACCCTCTGGCTGAACCTATATGCCAACCTTGATGATCGACCTAAACTGGTAAAACAGTTGCAACTGCACGGCTCGCTGCGGGATTATGAATTGCTCGCTCGAAAAAAATCGGGGGAACTACTAACACTGACGGTCTCGATCGAACTGATCGAACTGGATGGTGAGCCGCATATGATCTCCGCTATCCGTGACATCACCGAGCAAAAGAAAGTTGAAGCCCAACTGGCCTATCACGCCTACATTATGGAAAACCTGGCCGAAGGCTTGAATTATGTAGACGATCAAGGGATTATCCGTTTTACCAACCCGGCCTTCGATGCCATGTTTGGCTACAAGCGCGGCGAACTGATCGGCCAGCAAATTTCGATTGTGAATGACCTGCCGCCGGCTGAGAGTCAGAAGTTTGTGGCCGACGTTCTGGCCAAGTTACAAACGAAGAATGTATGGGAAGGCGAGGTTCGCAACCGCAAAAAGGACGGTACGTCTTTTGTCACCCAGGCCAAAATTCAGGCCCTAACTTTGGGCGAGCAAAGCTACTGGGTCACTTTTCAGGAGGATATTACCGAGCGTAAGCAGGCCGAGGAAGCCTTGCGGGCAAGTGAAGCCCGCTACCGTGCCCTGTATAACCATTCGCCGGTGATGATGCATTCCTTTGACGCCGAAGGCCGGTTAGTGAGCGTCAGTGATTACTGGTTGGAGATGATGGGCTATGATCGGGAGGAGGTCATCGGCCAGCCAGCCACTAACTATCTCACCGAAGAGGCACAACGTTATGCCCTCCAAGTCGCTATTCCCGAATTTAAGAAAACTGGACACGTTAAAGAAATTCCCCTCCAATTTGCAAAAAAGAATGGTGAAGTCATCGATGTCCTGCTCTCGGCCGTGGCTGAGTATGATAAGGACGGAAATTTTGAACGCAGCATGGCCGTATTGATCGATGTCACCGAGCGCAACCAGTTGGAGGCGCAACTGCGCCAGGCCCAAAAGATGGAAGCGGTTGGTCAATTGACAGCCGGCATTGCCCATGATTTCAACAATCTGTTGACGGCGATCAATGGTTTTGCCGAATTGACCCAACTGGCCCTAACCCCTAACGATCCACTTGCCACAAATATCGGCAAAATTTTACATTCAGGCCAACTGGCCACTAATCTCATTAGCCAACTGATGATCTTCAGCCACAAACAGATTATTGAACCCCAAGTGCTTAACTTGAATGAGGTCGTCAACCAAACTGATAAACTGCTGCGGCGGATCATCGGTGAACACATTGATTTAAAGACCACCGTTTCCCCGACCTTATGGTCGGTTAAGGTCGATCACACCCAATTGGAGCAAGTCATCGTCAACCTGGCGGTCAACGCCCGCGACGCCATGCCGGAGGGCGGCCAACTCATAATCGAAACCGCCAATATCGCGCTGGATGCCAATGCCGACAGAGCCGACCATCTTCAAATGGCGCCCGGCGAATACGTACTTATAAGCGTCAGCGACACGGGGGTTGGTATGAGTCAGACCGTCCAGTCTCGCATCTTTGAACCATTTTTTACCACCAAAGAACGCGGACGCGGAACCGGCCTGGGGTTGGCCACCGTCTATGGTATTGTTAAACAAAACAGCGGGGGGATTCAAGTCTATAGTAAAGTAGGGCAGGGAACGACCTTCAAGATTTACCTGCCACGGACGGAAGAACCCGATCCGCACCAGGCGTTTGCAATGGATGTGGCGGATCTACCAACCGGCAGCGAAACGATTTTGCTGGTTGAAGATGATGAGGGCGTGCGGGGTCTGGTCTCACGGGTTTTAGAGATGCAGGGCTACACCGTTCTGGCAGCAGGCGATGGTGAAGAGGCATTGCAACTGGCCGCCCATCACAACGATGCCATCGACCTAGTGCTAACCGATGTAGTAATGCCAGGCATCCACGGTAGAGCACTGGCCGAACAACTAAACCAGCGCCATCCCTATTTGAAAGTTCTTTACATGTCCGGCTACAGCGATGAAGAAATCGCCCATCACGGCGTGCTGAAGCCCGGCATGGCTTTTTTGCAAAAACCATTCAAATTCAGCGTTCTGGCACATAAGATACGCCAGGTGTTAGATGTCCCCGCACCGAGTTAGCACCAACGTATCAACGCCACGAAGCCCGCCCCATCCTCGAAACCATCATCGAACAGATCCCCGAGCCTGAGTTACCAGCGTCGTTGATGGGGTTGCCGGAAGCAAAACCTTGACCTGGCCCCTCAAAAGTAGTTTGACGCCTTGGTCTCACCGTATAAACTCAAAAAACGCTACAAATTCTAAAAGCCAACGGAGGCGAACCTATGGAACACCCTATTCTGCAAACTACTATTGCCGGCAGTCTGCCCAAACCGGCCTGGCTAGCGAAACCGGTCAAGCTGTGGGCGCCCTGGGCCTTGGAAGGCGAAGCCCTGACCGAAGGCAAGCGCGATGCGGTGCGGTTAGTCCTCCGCGATCAGGAACAGGCCGGCATCGATATTGTCAGCGACGGCGAGCAAACCCGCCGGCATTTTGTGACCACCTTTATCGAGCATCTGGAAGGAGTGGACTTTGAGCGCCGCGAGACGGTTCGCATTCGCAGCCGGTATGACGCCCAGGTGCCGGTGGTGACCGGGGCGGTGGCCCGTAAACAGCCGGTCTATGTTGAAGACGCCCGCTTCTTACGCAGTGAAACCACCCACCCGATCAAGTTCACCTTGCCCGGCCCGATGACGATGGTTGATACCCTCTACGATGATTATTACCGCAGCCGAGAAACGCTTGCCTGGGAATTCGCCAAAATTTTGAATGAGGAAGCCCGCGAACTGGCGGCCGCCGGGGTGGATGTGATCCAGTTCGATGAGCCGGCCTTCAACGTCTATTTTGATGAGGTGCGGTCATGGGGTATCGCGGCTTTGGAGCGGGCGGCGGAAGGGCTGCCGTGTAAGACGGCGGTTCACATCTGCTACGGATACGGCATCAAAGCCAACAATGATTGGAAAAAAACACTTGGCTCCGAATGGCGACAGTATGAAGAGTTTTTTCCGCTCTTACAAGCCTCTACTATCGATCAGGTGTCGCTGGAATGCCACAACTCTCACGTGCCCATCGAGTTAATTGGACTGCTGAAGGGCAAAGATATCTTGGCCGGGGCCATCGATGTGGCGACCGACCAGATCGAAACGCCTGAAGAGGTGGCGGCCACCATCCGGCAGGCGCTCAACTATGTAGCGCCGGACAAACTCTACCCCTGCACTAACTGTGGCATGGTTCCTCTCAGCCGCCAGGCGGCCGTCGGTAAATTGAAAGCCCTGGCCGCCGGCACAGCCATTGTTAGACAAGAGTTGAGTGGTCCTTAAGTTATAAATTTCGCGTATCGCCTTGAGCACTATTTTCAATTATGATATACTGGTTAAATGAGGTCACGCTACAAGGCTCTTGTTACCGATGATGATCGGTTCATCAGGAAACTCTGCCAGTTCGTCTTAGAAAAGCAAGGCTTGGTGGTTCACCTTGCGGAAACGGGGCAAGCGACGTTTCAGGCGCTATCAGATGCCAGTTTTGATTTGCTCCTCCTCGACATTGACTTGCCTGACATCGACGGCCTGACGGTACTCGAAAAGGTCACCGCCCAATATCCTCAAATTAGTCCGATTATGGTAACCGGCCATGCTTCCCTTGAAGCGACCATTCGCGCCCAAGAATTGGGGGCTGAAGGGTTTATCCTCAAACCCTTCGATGATACCAAGTTGGTCCAGATGGTCCGGCGGGTGCTTGATCGCCGCCAACTGCGCGAAGATTACACCCAACTCCAAACCTCGATGCAGACTGAAAAATTGGCTGCACTGGGCCGGTTGACGGCTTCCCTGGCCCACGAAATCAACAATCCCCTCCAAGCTTTACGCAGCGGCCTGCGCCTGCTGGGCCGCCCCCAACTCGACGACGCCAAACGACAGCACTATGTCGCGACGCTAGCCCAGGAGGTCGAACGTCTCATCACGATCACCGGCCAAACCCTCGACTTTGCTCGACCCGGTCAAGCTGGCCTAGAGTCGACCGACCTTAATGCGTTGTTGCAAAGTACTTTAGCCCTGGTTAGTAAGCAGTTGCAGCAAAAACATATCGACACCGATGTTACGCTGGCTGCCGACTTACCGGCCGTTAAGGTTGTACCGGATCACATTAAACAAGTTGTTATTAATTTGATTCTCAATGCTATCGATGCGATGTCTGACAGTGGGCTATTGACCCTGACCACAACCCACTTGCCCCACAAACGCCAGGTTATGATCACGGTACAAGACACCGGCAGCGGCATGACGCCCGACGTCATTTCCAAAGTTTTTGAGCCGTTTTTTTCGACTAAGGACACCGGCACCGGCCTGGGGTTATCGATTAGTTATTCGATCATCGAAACACACGGGGGCTACATTGAGGTCGAGAGTACGCCGGACACAGGCACCCTATTTTCAATCTATTTACCCGATAGCAGCGAAACGGAACATGATGAACCTACCTGACGCCAGAAAAATTTTGATCGTTGATGATGAGGCCAGTCTCCGCTTATTTCTTAGCGAGGAATTGTCAGACCAAGGTTATGAGGTTCACACCTCGGCTAACGGACACGAGGCGCTAGCGCTGCTCAACGCGCAGCCCATCGATCTGGCCATCGTCGATTTGCAAATGCCGGGGATCAACGGTCTTGAGTTGATGGCGGCCATAGAGAAAATGGCCGATCCTCCTGAACTGATCATGCTAACCGCCCACGCCAGTCTGGAAACATCGATTGAAGCGATGCGCCTGGGTACAAGTGATTTTTTACTGAAACCTTATGAAGTGGATGAACTGCTCAGGGCCATCGAGCGGGTGATGAAACGCCGCCGCCTCAAATTACAGCGCCGCCTGGCAGCTCACCTGCTGGCTGAGAGTTTTGGCGTAACCTCAGCGCCGGTGAATTACCGGACGGATACTCCTGAACCGAACCCGGCTTCGCCCACTCGGCTAGAAGCGCGAGCCTTGATCGTCGAATTGGAAACCATGAGCGTCACCAAGAGCGGACGTCCGCTGTCCCTCAGCCCTACTGAATTTCGCTTGTTGACCACGTTAATGAAGCATCCCAACCAACCGTTGACCTTTCAGGAATTGGCTGACCTCACCCACGGCCAGACGGTTGATGCTTTCCAGGCTCGTGATCTGCTCAAGAGCCACTTGGGGCGCTTGCGCCGAAAATTGGGCCAAGCCCCGGATGGACAGGCTTACATCATCAATGTCCATAGTGTTGGCTATAAATTTGTAACAAATTAGCCATCAAGCCCAGCCTTGGGCCTTTGTAAGAAGTTAATCCCCGTCCAGAGATAATCCCCTAATTTACATCATCCAAAAAACCGGAAGTCGGCCGGTTCTTTATAACCTCCTTATCCCCACAAAATCCGCAACTGACATCATTTTGGGTCTAAATTGGGCCAAAATGTTCCCAACCCTGGGTCAACTTATCCTGGAAAAATCAGTTATAGTAATTGAAGATAACCATCTGACAACTACTGTTAACCGATTATTAAAATCTATCTGGGAGTTAGACTTATGATAAGGCGAATTCTGATTGTTGATGACGATCCCGACATCCTCCTATTGTTGACCCGATCTTTAACCCTAGTCGGGCCGGATTACCAGCTTGAAGTCTGTCAGTCCGGAACTGAAGCTCTGACCTTGGGCCAGATCCGACCTTTTGACCTGGTCATCTCCGACTACTCCATGGACGACCTCAATGGCCTACAATTGGCCAGCAAACTCAAGGAGCGGCAGCCGGAGTTGAAGGTTATTTTGATGAGCGGTAATGGATACGCCGGACTGGCTCAAAAAACTGCTGAAGCGGGGTTAAACGGCTTCATCAGTAAGCCGTTCAAGCTGGCGAAGGTCTTTGAGACCGTACGCGCCGTTCTGGAAGCGTAAACGGTGTTGAAAGATAGATCAAGGTTTAACCCTTATACATTATTCACATTATCAACGAGGTAAGAAAAATGAACCCAGTATCATCTCCCCAATTTGAAATAAAGAATCGTTTTAGACTATTCAATTCGATCCAGGGTAAGCTCCTGGGATTTTTCCTGGCTCTAGCGCTGCTGCCGTTGTTAGCCATCGGCATTTTCTCTGACTGGAAGAACCAACATGCCTTGTACACCGATGCCACCGACGAACTTGCCACTTTAGCCAATATTCAAGCCGACGAGATTAATAGCTGGCTTGATGATCGCTTGAGAGAGATGAAGGTGATTGCCGGTTCGGATGAAGCACAATCGATGGATTACGATAGAGTTGAGGAAATTATTGAGCTGTACGCCCAAGAATACCTTCAGTATGAGACCCTCTTCGTCGCCGGCCGGGATGGGATGACTATTTTTCACAATAACAGCGACACGCCGCTCCACCTAGGGGATCGGGCTTATTTTCAAAAAGCCTTGCAAGGAGAGCCCAATATCTCTGACGCCCTCGTTTCTAAGTCAAGCGGCAATATTATTGTGGTGGCCGCCGCGCCAATCATCGTGGATGGTCAGGTTGTCGGCGTAGTCGGCGGTACGATACCGACGACAGAAATTGCCGAACTGTTGGCCCATGCCCGGACAGGTCAAAGTGGTGAAGCCTATCTGATTAATCGCGACGGCTATATGATTACCCCCTCCCGTTTTACCGACGATCTGAAAGCTCAGGGATTGATCAAAAAGCAGACTGAACTCGAACTTAAGGTGAATACGATGGGCGCCCAAGAGGCGCTGGCCGGCAAGTCAGGCGTCAATGAGTATCCCGACTATCGCGGTTTGCCGGTTCTGGGCGCTTATACCCCTATTAAGCAGATGGACTGGGGCCTTCTGGTCGAAGTCGATACTAGCGAGGCCTTGGCCACAGCTACCCAAATGCGAAACCTGGGCCTGCTCATTGGGCTGATCACCACTGTAATTGTGGTGGGGTTCGCCGTGTTTGTCGCACGCAAAATGACGCAACCGATTTTGAGCATGACCGAAGCAGCCCGCCGATTGGCGACCGGTGATGTTAATCAAACCGTCGAAGTCAAGAGCAACGATGAACTGGGAGCCATGGCTTCGGCCTTCCAGGAAATGATGGACTACATGCAAGAGATGACCTCCGCTGCCCAACGTCTGGCGCAAGGCGACCTGACGGTCGATATCCAGCCGCGCTCCGAGCAGGATACGCTTGGTCTGGCCTTTCATCATATGCTCGTCAACCTGCGTGGCTTGGTTCAACAGATAGCTGAGAACGCAACCAGCGTCGAACTGGCCTCAAGCCAACTGAGTGGCGCGGCTGATCAGAGCGCCCAAGCAACCAGCCACATTGCCGGCACAATGCAGCAAATCGCCAACGGCGTTAACCGGCAAGTGACCAGTATCAATCACACGGTCTCAGCCGTGACCCAGACCAATCAGGCTATTGAAGGCGTGGCTCAAGGAGCCCAGGAACAGGCCGCTGCGATTACACGCGGCGCGATGATGGCCAACCAAATTGCGGACACGATCGAACAGATAGCTCAAGGGGCCGAAGCCGCGGCTGATAAAGGAGCTAACTCCACCCAAACAGCCCAGACTGGCGCTCAGACGGTTCAGCATGCAATCGAGACTCTGGACAGCATTAAATTGGCGGTTGAGCTAGCCGGTGAGAAAGTAACTGAGATGGGCCACCTCTCCGGCCAGATTGGGGGGATTGTGGAAACCATTGACGATATTGCGTCGCAAACCAACCTGCTGGCCTTGAATGCCGCCATCGAAGCAGCTCGGGCCGGCGAACACGGTAAGGGCTTCGCCGTTGTGGCCGATGAAGTACGCAAGCTGGCCGAAATGTCGGCTACCGCCACCAAAGAGATCGTTGACCTTATTCGCAATATTCAAAATAGGGTCGCCGAAGCCATCCAAGCTATGGCGCAGAGTTCTGCCGAGGTTAACAACGGCGCAATTCAGGCCGAGCAGGCCGGTCAGGCCTTGACTAACATCCTTGAGTTAATTGAAGGGATGCAGCAAGATGCAGCCGATGCCGTCAGATTAACTACGCAGGCTCGTGCAGCAAGCGAAGAATTGAGCAGCACTATGGACAGCATCTCCGCCGTGGTCGAAGAAAATACGGCTTCAACCGAAGAGATGGCCGCTACCTCAATTGTGGTACAAGAGGAAATTGAGTCGATTGCCAACGTCAGCCGCGAGAATGCCACCATGGTTGAAGAGGTCAGCGCCTCAACGGAAGAAATGAGCGCTCAGGCCGAAGAAGTGACCGCATCGGCTCAAGTGATGGCTGAGATGGCCGAAAAGCTGCGCCAGACCGTTGCTCAATTCAAAGTGGCTGTTTCCGGTCAGATGGAAGTCAAATCTGTCCAACCTGTTCCGTCAAACCTGCCTCGGTTAATCCACCAGCCGTACACCAATGGTCATCACCGGGTGATGAATGGCCACTAAAATCTGACAGGCTAGGCGGCCACTAAAAGTTCAACCCCGATAGAATTCAAGAAACTCCTGCGGATAGGGACCATTGGTCACCGCAGGAGTTTTTATTAATCCTTGGTTACTACAATTGACTCAATTGTCGAATGTGGGCAATCTCAGAAGCATCCAAGCCCAATGACTCCAGAAAATCTTGATGGGCTTCCGGCAGGCTTTGCTCAAACGCTTGATGCCAGCGATGCATGGCG
The DNA here is from genome assembly GCA_020634855.1 of Anaerolineales bacterium. Lineage (GTDB taxonomy): Bacteria > Chloroflexota > Anaerolineae > 4572-78 > J111 > JAGRBY01. The sequence goes on along the minus strand of JACKAU010000004.1, from coordinate 443,731 downwards.
GCATCATCCAGCCCCGCTTCCCGCAACAGCGCCGTCCAGGATGATTTGTCCAGCACGCGACCTTGGATGAAATAGGGAGCCTGCCCTAACAGATCGAGTACCAACCGTTGTTGTTCGCGTAACTGTTGTATCTCCTGATTTAAGGCGATGAGCCGCGCCTCCAACGCTTGGGTGAGGTGGTCGGCATCATCGGCTTCGAGCAATACCCCAATGCGTTCGAGCGACAACCCCGCCGCCCGATAAGTTCGTATCCGCTCCAGTCGAGCGAGATCGGCCTCACTGTAGAGCCGATACCCGGCCGGACTCTTATCACTGGGCGACAAGAGTCCGATACGGTCATAATATAGCAGCGTGCTGCGCGACAGTTGGGCCAGCTCCCCTACTTGACCAATAGTGTACATGCGATTGCCTCCAGAGGGTGACGGTCAGGCTCCACAAAGTGCGTCCGGGCCTCGGCGCTAAACAATCGCTCAGGGCTATAGTAATGAAGGAGCACCTCTTTGGCCTCGTTGACTAAATCGGGGTTCAGCACCAGAAAGCGTTGCCAATCGGCTACCGGTTGTCGGACCAGGCGCAGTCCAATCACGCGCATCAAAGCTTCGGTAATGGTCTGATGATATTTATGGTGTGCGCCGAAATGTTCGGCAAAGGCGCGGATACTTCGCCCCACGCGCTCGATCGCCGGCTCAAGGCCGTCTTGAATGATGCAAAGAAAGGCCAACCGCAAATGGGCTTTATGATTGAAGGTAGCAGGGGTAAGCTTTAGGGCCTCAAAATCGGCTAAGAATTGTTTATCGTCTTGTGTAAGCATGTTTCTCTCCAATGAATATGTTATCTTGTGTCGTCATTGGAGCCATTATAAACCCTACACTTATAGTCAGGTCAAGCCCTATTATTGAAAGTTTAAGTTGGTGGTACCGGTCTCATTTTTTGCCTTACTGTTAGCATAGAGAGTATGATGTACCGTAGTCTACTCTAATCTATATATCTCTAACCTCTTACGAAGGTGATGATAATGCCAGATTATTCAACAGACTCGCCCCCGCTCCGTTTGGCAGAGTTGATGGCGGCGCTTTCTATCGCCACGGACCTGGGCATGGGGCAGCCCATGGAATATGCCATGACAACCTGTATTGTAGCTGTGCGGTTGGGCGAAGCGGCCGGCTTAAGTGAGGCCGACCTGCGCGACGCCTATTATGAAGCCTTGCTGCGCTATATTGGCTGTAACGCCGACACCTATTGGCTATCCTCGATTGTGGGCGACGAAATAGCTTTGCGAACTGAGTACGTCAAAATTGACACCGCTGACATCGAGAGTACCGTTGAGATGGTGATACGTTATATTCGCCAAGCCAACGCCAGCGCCAGTCCACAGCAATTGGCTCAAATAATTGACCAAAAGATGGCTGAACTGCCTTTGGTGACAACCAGCTTTTTCCCTGGTCATTGCGAAGTAGCCAGACGCCTAGCAACTCGCCTGAACTTTCCGGAAAGTTTTGTGCGAACCGTCGGCCAAATGTATGCTCGTTGGGATGGCCAGGGGGTCCCTGCCCTTAAAGGAGATGCCATCACCCCGGCCACGCTCGTGGCCTTATTGGCTCAAGATGCGGTCGTCCTTTATAACATGGGCGGCGTAGCGGCGGCCACGGCCATGGCCCGCGAACGGAGCGGCGGCGCGTATGCCCCCTGGTTGGTCGAAATTTTCTGCGAACAGGCCAAGAAGCTGTTTACCGGGCTGGACTCTGAACCGACCTGGCAGACAGTGCTAGCCATCGAACCCGGTCCTCAACTCACTCTGGATGAAACCGCGTTCGACACCGCCTGTGAAGCGATTGCCGATTTCACCGACATCAAATCGCCCTATTTCCTGAACCACTCGCGCCGTGTGGCGGAGTTGGCTGCCCGAACCGCCGAACATTGTGGTCTGCCGCCGGGAGATGTGCAGTTGGTTCGTCGGGCCGGTTATCTGCATGACCTGGGCAAGGTTGGAATTAGCGCCGGTATTTGGGGCAAAGAGGACTCATTGACCGAGCGTGAATGGGAGAAAGTTCGGCTGCACCCCTATTACACCGAACGCGTGCTGGCCCGACCGGCCAAACTCGCTGAAATTGGCGCGCTGGCCGCGCTGCACCACGAGCGGCTAGATGGCTCCGGCTATTTTCGGGGCGCGCCTGCCACGATGTTATCCCCCGCCGCGCGTATTTTAGCTGCCGCCAACACTTACTGCGCCCTGACCGAGCGCCGGGCGCATCGACCGGCCCTTTCCCCCGAACAGGCCGCCGAAGAACTCACCCGTGCCGTCAGAGCCGGCCAGCTCGATGGCGAGGCCGTCAACGCCGTCTTGGTGGTGGCCGGCCACCAAGCCCCGTCGGTTAGAAAAGAGATGGTCGCCGGGTTGAGCGAACGCGAAGTCGAAGTGCTGCGTTTGATTGCCCGCGGTCTCACCATGAAGCAGATCGCCGCCGAATTGGTGATATCTTATAAAACGGTTGACCGCCACATCCAAAATATCTACACCAAGATTAATGTCTCTACCCGCGCTGCCGCCACCCTTTTTGCCATGGAAAACAATCTATTAGTGTAACCCCAGTGGCGCCTTGGGTTAGCTTAATTGCTTGACGATGTTGTCCCCACTTTCCCTAATCCAAGGGCAACAATGGGGAGTTCTCCCGATGTTGCCCCAACCTGATGGTGATATACTGATGACAGTTGTTCAAATCAAATCAGTGTTATCACATTAGAAAGGAAAGGGAAATTAAAATGGTTAAAAATCGTCTTTTGCAGTTGGTCGTTGTTGTTGCTATGTTGATGGCGGTCGCTGCCAGTGGTATAACCGCGAGTTCGGCGAGTGCTGACGATTCTTCGGATCCTTTCAAGGCGTCTGTTTCGGGTACGGTGTCCATTACAGATGAGCTAACCTTCGAGCTTGCCGGTACCGTCAAGGCGAATCACATTGGGAATATGAAGGGGTACCAAGCCAACGGTTCGTTCACAAGCCCTAACACCGATACCTTAACCGAGACCCTGACCGCGGCGAACGGCGACACGCTCACCATTCTGTGCAACCAGACTCTCGAAGAACTTAGCCCCGGCGTGTATCGCGGGACGGATTCCTGGACCGTGATCGGCGGCACGGGCCGGTTCAGTGACGCCACCGGTTCCGGTACCGGGGAGACCACTGTTGACCTCAACGCGGGCACGTTCACCAAGGCGATGGATGGCGTCGTTAGCTACTGATCGCGCCCGGATAATTTCGCCTCACTAGAGCAGCCGTTGCCTTCACCCCAGGCGCAGACTACCCTTTGATCTTAACAAAATCCTGACCCCATACCCGCCCGGATCGATTTCCGGGCGGGTATGATTCTGCCCGCATGAGGATATGATCGATGGTATAGGTGAGGATGATGTGGAATTTGTGGTGGAGGACAGGGCCTAAATCCCCGTTGTCTCTACCCGGTTGCCGATAAAGTCGCTTGCAGCCGCCGGTTGACCGGCACGTTATTCAGGAACGAGGCTCGCATGTCAGGGTCGTCAATCTCGGTCGCCGTTCGCTTGAGGATATTCGTCGCCAGTTGTAACACCGCCCTGGCCCGATCATCCTCACAGGCGTGAAAAACAGAACAACACTCATCCAACGTGTTGAGCGGCAGCGGCAGGCCGGCCCCCCCGGTGGGTTCGATCTCGCGCCAAACCGCATCGGCCAGAGCCAGGGCGGCTTCGCGCTGGCCCAGGGCCAGGTAAACTTTGGCCTGTTTGGCTTGCGAGGTCAGCCGCATGTGAGGCAAATCCACGTTGAGCGTGATCGCCTCATCGAGGGTTAATTCAGCCTCGGCCAGCCGTCCGGCGCGTAATTGAAAATCGCCCCAATAAAGCAAAGAATATCTTAAACTAAAGTTCACTTTCAGGGCCTTTTGGAGGGCAATGGACGCTCGATACTGTTTTTCGGCGACGTCCGTTTGGCCGAGCCGATCCATAACGAGGGCGTACAATGAAAGCGTGTTGGCCTCATACGTTTTGTAGCCTTGCTGCCGGTAAAATCCCAGACTTTTTAGGGTATGCTCGCGGGCCTGTTCATAAGCGCCTAACAGCACATAGGTTTCAGCCAGGTTATTGTGAGCATCGCCTAATTTAGCCTGATTATTGATTTGCGTGTACAAACTCAATGCCCGGCGATCACAGATCAGGGCCGGCCCCAAATTGTAGGCTTCCGCGTAGGCCGGAGCCAGACGGCTGTACACCAGAGCCTGGCCGGGTAAATGTCCCAACGACTCAAAGATAGCCAAGGCCTTTTCCAGCACCGCCACGGCTTGATCAAACTGACCATCGTAAAGATAATTGCGACCAGACTCGCAGTATAGCCAGGCCTCAAACTCCGGATCATCTATTGCTTTAGCCAGGGCGAAGGCCCGGTCCAGGTAAACGCGGGCCTGTTTAGGGTTGGATACAAAATCTAAATGATTCAGGCTCCAAATGAGATAGATTTCCGCTTCCAGGTCGGCCAAGGCCGGATTTGACTGAGTCAAAGTGAGGGCGCGTTCGATACTGACCATTATCTCATCGAATGTGTTTATTGTGTTGCGTAACGAAAGTTGTTTGACCAACAGGAAGGGGAGCAGGTCAGGTCTGGTCTCGGTTTGGGTCGCCAGGGCATCGATAGCGATTTGCAGCAACTGCACGCCTTCAAAATCTAGCCCCTCGTGGACAAAGAAGGCCACCAAGCCCGTCGCACTTTGCCGCAGCTGCTCCCAGGCCGAGGTTTCGACCGCCCAGCGCCAGCCCTGGCGGATATTGTCGATCTCCAGTCGCAAGGCGGCGCCGGTTTGGGCCGCCGCTTCCCCTTTTAGCCGATTGGCTTCCCCCTGTAGTAAAGAGAGAAAATAGTGGCTGTGTCGGGTTTGCGTCTGCGCCGCGGCGGCCGGCTGCGCCTTAAGTTTGCGTAGAGCCAACTGCCGCAGCAATTCATGCATGGTGTACCGGCCATCGCCGCTGCCCCGCAAAAACGATTTGTAGCGCAGGCGAGTCAACACCAGCGGGGAGGTCTCGGTTACGTTTTGCGCCGCAGCCAGGGTGAAGCCACTGCGAAAGACGGCCAGTTGGGGCAAAACCGCTTGTTCAGCAGGCGTCAACAGTGTCCAGGAATGTTCAAAAACCGCCGCGATATTACGATGCCGGGGTGAAATATCGCGAAAGTCGGTTTCTAAAAGATCGAAATCTTTGACCAACGAGGCAGCAATCTGGTTGACTGAAACGTCGCGCACCCAGGTGGCGGCCAATTCAAGGCCCAGCGGCAAGCCTTCCACCAGACGGCAAATCTGAACAACATCGCCTAGCGTGGCCTTTGACAACCCAAACGTTTTGTCGAGGCGATGGGCGCGGTCGGCAAAAAGGCGGACGGCGGCATAACGGGCCGCGTCCGGGTCGTTATCCGTAGCGGGGTAAGGCAGGCCGCGCAGGCGAAACAGATCTTCCGCTTGGGCATTGAGCTGTTCTCGTGAGGTGACCAACAGTACGACCTCCGGCGCGGACTGGAGCATATCAAGCAGCAACTCGGCCCCGCCATCGATAACATGCTCCAAATTGTCCATAATCAGCAAAAGCTGCTTATCGCGCAGGATCTGCCTAATTTCGGTCTGGGGCGATTCGGCGCTGGCCCTGAAGGTGACGCCCAAGGCTTCGGCCACTGCTGCCGGAATTTCGGCGGCGGTCGGCGCGCCATCCAACGGCACAAAGAAAACGCCGTCCCGAAAGGTCTCCTTCTGGGCGTGAGCCGCCTGAATGGCCAGGCGGGTCTTGCCGATGCCGCCCGGCCCGACCAGCGAGATCAGCCGGCTGGTTCGTTCGGCCAGTCGCCGGCTGAGTTGATCAAGCTCGGCCTCCCGGCCAATGAAGGGGGTTGTGCTTTCCGGTAGGGCATAGCGCCGGGGGGCGGGCCGAACCGCTCCAGACGCTCCGGCTTCAGAGGGGGCCATTTCGAGCGTGTCCGCCTGAATTTCCTGTCGCAGCAGCACCGTTTCGGTCTCCGGCTCAACTCCCAACTCGGCCTGCAAAATCGCCTGGCACGTTTGAAACTGGTTCAGGGCGGCGCTGCGCTGCCCCTGGGCATACAACGCCCGCATAAGCTGCCGGTGGGCGCTTTCATGCAGTGGGTCCAGTTCGATCTGGCGGCGGGCATATCCGGCCGCCTCGACTAGATGACCGCTCTGAGCGGCCGCGTCGGCTAACTGCTCCAACTGTTTAAGGGCCTGCACGTGCAGCCGCTCCCGCCAGACAAACAGCCACTCCTCAAAAGCCAGACACTCCTCCAGAAAAAAGCCCGCTAAAAATTCACCCCGATACAACTCGAGCGCTTGTTTGAGGCTGGTCCGACACGCTTGACAGCCGGACAGGGTAGGGTGAGCGTGAGCTTCGCTTTGTTTGATACAAGCCAGAAAGTGACCCACATCGAGCCAAAATTGGTCGGTGGGGGTGAAAGCCACGGTGTTACGAGTGGTTTCCAGTAGCTCGCTGCCCCCCAGATAGCGCTTCAGCCGGGAGAGCGCCACCCGCAAATTGTTACGCGCATCGGCGGCGGGCAGTTCAGGCCAAAATAAGCCGACCAGGGCGTCGCGGCTGTGGGGAAGATTGGCCTCCACTGCCAAATAGGCCAACAGCCCTTGCTCTTTACGGCGCGGCTCTTTGGTGGGAGAGGCGTCCGGGTGATGCAGTTGCCAGGGGCCAAGCAGCGACAATTTTATCAAGCCAGGGGAATGTTCCATCACTGTCCGTTTTTGTAATCTTACTTTGGGTAGGTTGCTGGCAGTATAGCACAAATTGGGCAAGTCACAAGCGAATGAGATTGGGTACAGCAATAAAGGTGACGGTCACTTTTGAGGAGGTAAAGCCTTTATTGCCGTTGATCAGATGGGGATTTTTGACCAAGTGACCGTCACCTGTCGTTATGTTGGGTAATGGTGGGGTAATGGTCGGCTTTTATTATGGAGTAAATCAAGGAACAACGTTACTTATGTCAGACAAGCCGGGTATCTATAAATCATTCTTAATCCGCATCTGGAGCGATAAAGCCGGCTCAAAGCGGCGGGTGATGGTCGCCCCCGTCGGTGGGGCCGGTCAGCACTACTATTTTGCCAACCTAGATGATCTGATGATTTTTCTGCTGCAAGAGATGGAAGACCCAGCGAAAGGAGAGATGCAAAATTAAACAAATTGAAGGTTAAACGGCAATACCCAAATCAAGCTTACTATACTAAAACCGTACTTATTCAGCAGTCAATAAATAACAAAGGAGAAAAATTATGTTATTCGTGGCATTACTTGAAGTTAAAGGGTCCAACGCCCCGGCCGAACGAATCGCGCGGCGGGCAGAGTGGCAATATCCGGCCGGCGTAAAGGTCATTGCTGAATATTGGCTTCAGACCGATGGGTATTCCGTCATTTCGATTATGGAAACCGATAATAACGCCGATATCTTTGCTATCTCGGCTGAATGGGGCGATGTCTTTAATGTCAAAGTCTCACCGGCGCTGACGGCGGAGCAAGGGCTTCAGTTGGCTCAAAAAATAATGCAGGGCTAAACCCTGGCCTGGTGTTAGCCGCTATGGCCCAAAAAATTAAACCTCTAGTTGATCGATCATAAAACAGACAAAAGGAGAAAAATCATGGACAACTTAGCAATAGCCAAACAAGCGTATCAAGATTTCGCCGAAGGTAATATCGAAGGCGTGGTGGCGATTATGCACCCGGAGGTTGAATGGCACGTCAGCCCCGGATTTCCGTATGTATCAGGCGATGGGGTGGTCGTTGGACCGCAGACGGTGGTGCAGAACGTCTTCGCTCCGATACCCGAATGTTACGACGGATTTACCATCGACGTTCAGGAGTTTTTTGGCAGTGGCGACAAGGTGGTCATGGTGGGCTACCTCACCGGGGTTTGGAAGGAGACGGGCAAGCGCTTCAAGGCCAATGTGGTCCACGTGACAACCCTCAAAGACGGCAAGATGACCCATTTCTTTGAAGCGGCTGACACGGCCGAGATTATCGGCGCCGGTTAGGTTCGAGGATCAAATAACTTCCGCATTTTTACGGTACACCCTATTGCATAGTGCGTATTCCGTATCACTATCAGCTACACACTACGGTGTTGGTGCGGCAAATTTGCGCCACCCGCGAAAATTATAGGCTACGGATGACACGGATTGAACGGATTTTTCACTGATCTAAATTTATTTTATCCGTGTTAATCCGTATGATCCGTCTAATCCGTGTCCTATTTTTGGCTGTGGCTTCGCCACGTTATGCACTACGGGTAATTGAGGCAGTTATTTATTTCCCAATCCTAGAAACATAGGTTATACAGCAGAAGTTTCCAAAAAAGAGGCATTCTATGACCATCGACCAACACAAAATCATTGTAGAGCGTCTATTCAAAAAACTGTGGTTGCAAGGCGATCTAGCCGTGGTGGATGAATGGGTGGCGGCGGACTATGTGCTTCATAGCAGTCTGTTTCCGGCCGACTGCTGGGGGCTTAAACAAGCCGTAACCTTGCTGCGTGATGCGTTTCCCGCTTTTGGCGGTCGAGTGGATGATGTGATTGCCGCCGGCGACCGGGTGGCCTGCCGCTGGATTCGCTACAGCCTGCACGATGGCGAATTTATGGACGTAGCCGCCACCGGCCGGGAAGTAACAATCAAAGGGATGACGATCTATCGGCTGGACCACCATAAAGTGGTCGAAGAGTGGCTTGAAATCGATCTGTTTGACCTGATGCGCCAGATCGGGGCCATCTCGCTGCCGGAGTAAGCCGGTCGCGCTTCGCCATTCTCATCTCTTGAGGTTAGAAAATGACAGGCAATTTACCGGGCTGCCCCCACTTACAGCCGTTTGCCACCAAAGTGATTGTTGGGATTCCGATACCGGCGCGGATTGGATGGCGAAAATTGTACTACCTTTTAACGAAAAGTGTGATATAATCAAGTAATCCCCAACCACTTTTCAATATCCACGCTTGAAGTTTTTCCAGCCCAATTTCAACTACGTACTTATAAACGGCGTCAATCGAATAGCTCTGATTAAGTTACGAGAGGAAAGCGAGGCTTATAATGATCTGATTCGCGAAAGAAATGTTTCTTAAGAGCAGACCCATTATGTCGGAGAGATTTGAAAGACACTGATTTATTGATCAGTATGTCAGACTAACTATTAGGGGATAACTTATGACAACGTCAACCAAGACAAATGCCCAACAACTTGCCGATAGTTTTGCTACGTTTAACCAAGACTCACTCGATTTTGTCCAAAAATGCGCTGATGTTGATTAGCATAAAATTTTTACTCAATGAGGAGGCAAAATAATGACAAGGTATTTTGTTCAGGGCACGTACACAGCAGAAGGTGTCAAGAAGCTCATAAAAGAAGGGGGTACCGGCCGCTATGAATCGGCCCGCCAGATTTTTGCGTCGGCCGGGGGTTCCCTAGAATGTCTCTATTTTTCCAGCGTTGGCCCCAGCTACTACATTATTGTCGATATGCCTGACAAAGAAAGCGCGATGGCCATCGCCGCCACGGGCATTGTTAACGGCACCATAACGGTTGACCAGGTGGTCGAACTGTTAACGCCGGCCGAAATGGATCAGGCGGTCAAGAAAACGCCGTTGTACCATGCTCCGAATTAGAGCCAAAACGTTTATCGTCTTAGCCCTTTAAGGCATCAAACTATCCGCATCATCCTTGGCCATACGCAACCCGGCGCCGGTCAGCTTCGTGACTTGTCTCACAGCCTCGATCCCCTGGCCGGTGCGAGCCATCCGCTGAAGCTGGGGCTCGATCTCTCGCGATGGTGGGGCTTCACAATTACCCTATTCTGTGGTAAAAATGAGTAGCCCCATGACGCAACAATATAAAGGGAGATTAAGATGGCTTACAGTATTTTTTCAATGAAAGCGGATTATAACCTAAATGTGGGCAACCTGCCGCCCGAGCATCGGCCCGATCCGGTTTACGATACGCTCTTTCCGTACTATGTTGAGTTGTGCGCGCTCAGCCAATTTCGCGGTAAAGATCATGTCATCGGCGGCGTCCCCGGACACTCGGTCATGTATTTGCACGGCGCTTGTCGTGATCCAAAGTCAGACTATCCTCAGCTCTGTATATGTGAAGATTCGGACGCGGCGAATGATGGGGTTGGTGTGACCGTAAACCGTTATACCAAAAACGCCAATTGGCTGGCCATTCCGGGCCGAAAACTGTTCTATGACGGCAATCTGGGGCCGGATGATCGGGTCACCGAACAGGCGGTCGAAGCCGTAGCCCAGCAAGCCATCGACCTGGGGGTGTACAACGGCGTTGAACTGCTGGATGAGGTCAAAGATAAAAGCCTGATCGATTTTGCCCGGGAGGAGTCGGTTGGCACCGACTTTGCCCTGACTTTTGCCCGTTCCATCTTTTGCGCCAGGGTGCCCGTAACCAAAGCGATGATGCAGGAAATGATCCTGTTTCTTAATGCCCTCAACAACCAATACCGAAGCGGCCCAAAAGCGTATCACTGGGACGGACTGCACGATAACTGCGCCCACGTGACTCATAATGCCCTGGCGGCCGCCAGTATTTGGCCTCCCACCAAAGTCGGCGGCAGAATGTTTCGCCACTCGTTGGCCATCCCGGCCAACGAATACATCAATCTGGTCTTGCGCTGCGCCGAATTTCCGCTGGACAATTTTGATGCTATTCTGCAGGATGAAGACGCTCACGACAGCCTGCTGGAATTTGGCTGGCTGCCGGCCCGGCACGGAGCGCTGATCAAAACCCGTGACATTCGCCAGGCGAACGATGTTTATGATACCGACTTTCATCTGTTTTTGCTAGAGCCGCCCGACTCGAAGAAAACTAAACAGACGGAAAAGTATCTCTATGATCCCCACTGTTTCGACCTGGAACCCAACCTGCGCCTGTACCAAGATCGATATCAAACGATACTGGACCACAAACCGACCGATGAAAGCGAATTTTTACGTGGCGGCCGCGACTGGTCGGTGTTCCAGCGGTATTACCGCTATATTGAAACCCAACTTGAGGATGTGACCGCCAAGCTGGCCACGTTTGGGTAGTTTCCTCTGAAATAACCTTCACCCCACCCCCTCTCCTTTTAGAGGCGGCCGGCTAAGCCGGTTCACCCCAATTTCATCGTGGCCCGGTGTCCCAACTCGATGGGGGAACCGGGCCAGGTGATAACGCTTGATCGGGATGCCGATCGCACTTTCATGGACGCACGGAGGTATGATCGGGATGCCGATCGCACTTTCATGGACGCACGGAGGTGTGATCGCGATGCCGATCGGACCTTCATGGACGCATGGAGGTGTGATCGGGATGCCGATCGGACCTTCATGGACGCACGGAGGTGTGATCGGGATCCCGATCGGACCTTCATGGACGCACGGAGGTGTGATCGCGATGCCGTCGGATTCATGGACGCACGAAGGTGTGATCGCGATCCCGATCAGACCTTCATGGACGCACGGAGCTGTGATCGCGATCCCGATCAGACCTTCATGGACGCACGGAGGTGTGATCGCGATGCCGATCAGACCTTCATGGACGCACGGAGGTGTGATCGCGATGCCGATCGGACCTTCTGGCGGACGCACGGAGGTGTGATCGCGATGCCGATCGGACCTCATGGACGCACGGAGGTGATGCGAATCAGACTTTCATGGACGCACGGAGGTGTGATTGCGACGTTGATCGGATGTCCGGTGGAATAGTGGGCCGAGTTCCACTCTACGATTCTTCCGTCTCGACCGCCGCCATAGCTGCCACAATCTGCCTGGTCTCCACGCTGACGGTGCAAACCTGGCCCAGCAGGTCGATGACATCCTCTTTGTAATCGCGGAAATCATAGGTGTTGAACTTCTCGCGGATAGTGGGGTCACTAAAAGCCACCCTCATCAAAATCATCATCATACCAAACCTCGACTTTCAACTGCTCATAGACATTGAAGACGATGGGACAGATTTCATAATTCTCCAGCACCCCATAGAGTCTGGATCTAAAACCCGCTAGATGTAAATGAGGGAAAGAGGTGCAGTCGTGGGGTCGATGTTCATAATTGGAGCATAGGTTATTTTCTAAGAACGGGCAGGGCTGCCGGTTAAACATATACTTGCCCGCTTCATCTTCGTCGAGGATCAAATAGATTTCCGTAAATTCCGGGACCGGCCGGTCGAGACCGGCGGCAAACTTGGCCACATCTGCCTCATCCAAACCGGCCTAACCACCTTGCAACAATTGGCGCATTGGGTGCAATCAATTTGGGCTGAGACCTCATCATTAATCCGATGCACGATGGCATCCAATTCGGCTGAGTCCAGATCTAGCCCCTTGAGAAAAGTGCGAAATTCCCAATTCTCATCGTCTAGGGCGGCGGCCAATTTTTTAATCCGTTTCAAATCCATTTCAATTTTCATGGTCTATATCCTCACTTGGTCCATATATAAAAGGCAGTCGATGATAACGTCAATTTATGACAAAGAGTTGAGAAACTCACCGGGGAGTAGCGGGCGAATATTGTAGGCATTCAAAGCCTCAATGAGGTCATCATCATCCAACAGATCGCGATCCGTGGTCACAATGAAATTGGCCTGAGCCGCTACGGCAGTGGCGATGATGACATCATCTTTGGGGTCACGGCAGGAGGGGAACTCAGTAGCAGGTATAACTAAATGAGACCGTACGCGCAGGGCTTCAACTAGAGCATCTCTGACCATCGGCCGGATCATTCGTCGCAAGCGAGACTGATTTGTAACCTCAACAAATTCAGTCAGCATTTGCTCCGATGTAACCCAAATAAATGCGCGATTCTCCCAAGCTTGAAACAATAAAGATTGTTCTGGGCGCTGCATGGCTAACCGTACCATTTCGGTCAGGTCGATAACAGCGCTTGGCATCAGATTGTCTCATCCCGAGTCTGGTGAACCAGATCAACCAACGTCTCATCGTCAGGAATTGTATCTTCATCGGGGGCCGGTTCTGAGGTGTCCCAGGCCACCCGAATCGAATCAAAGGGTTGATGCCATTTTTGTTCCCAGGCTTCAATATTTTTCAGCAGGGTAATCAGTTCATCCCATTGGGCAATATCAAATTGTACAGCCTGGCGATTGCCATTGGCATCCACCACAAATTGGGCCGATTGCAATAAATCCGTAACCGTCATATCTGCCTCCCACCGGCATTGGTTACCTCTATTCGAAAGAAATACTCACGAAAAGAAGTCAAATAGTGTAAGTATATTCTACTACAGCGGTTGTGATCTTTGAAATAGACCTCTGATTTTATGGGGTTTGGACAATCTTCTGCACCCCCGGCAACCCCACAAACGACGCCCGCAGTTCGCCCTCGGGGAGGGCGTCAATGATCGTGTCGAGGACGGTGCGGGCTTCTTGGCGCAAATCGGCGGCGATGTCATCGTTGCCTGCCTGCGCCTCCACATCGGCCAGCAAGGCGGCGATCTCCCAAAACTGCCAGCGCCCGCCGGTTTCACGCAGTATGGCTAAAGCGGTCTGCAGCGCCTCGCGGGCCTCGGCCGGCCGGTTTAATCCGAGTAAGGCTTGACCCTGAATGTAATAAAAATCGGGGCTGTACATGCGTAAATTCTGTTCGATCAAAAAAGCCAGAGTTTTACCGCTAAAGGTGTAGGCTTCTTCATAGTTGCCGGTATGTAAGGCATAGTTGCAAACAACCGTTTCGGGCGTAAGAAAATTCATGAGACTAAACGGCAGCGTTCTGAAGGCATTTGAGGCGATGATGTGATCGGCCTCGGCCGGCTGGCCTGCCTGAAGGGCGACTAAGGCCAAGGTAGCTTGAGCGTTCGGGAGAAATAGAGGAATAGCGTTGGCTGCAATGCTCGTCGCCGTTTCAGCCAGGTCGCGAGCCTGGACGACATCGCCTAAAGCCAAACGCAACTGCGCTTGAAAGATCCTTACTACGGCTTGCGCTCCCGTAAACCTCACCTCCTGGGCCAATTGGACCGATTCATTCATCGCCATCAGCGCCGGCTCGACGGCCATCGTGCGCCAATGTACCAAACAATAGGTAAACAGGCTGTACGAAATGGCCCATTTATTTTTTAACGATTGGCTAATCGCTAACGCTTCGGCGGCACCGTTGAGAGCGACATCGTAGAAGCCGCACATCGCCTGGATGTTGGCCAGAATAACCAAGCTGTCCGTTAGCATCGGCTGATTGCCTAATTCGCGCCAAAGCGTGGCGGTGGTTTCGGCTAAGGTCACCGTACGGCGGACATCGCTCTTAGCTTGATAGACATACACCAAATCATTGGCCGCGTACGCCATCGGCTCCCGCAAATCCAGTTCCTGAGCCAGGGCCAGCGACTGCTCCCCGGCGGTCAAGGCTTGTTCATTACGCCCTGTCATCCGGTAAACATTGAGCAAATTCCACTGAATTTTGGCTTCGGCGGCTTTGTCGTCCAACGCGCGGGCCAAGACCAGGGCCGCTTGTCCCAACGACTCGCCCAACGCAAAATCGCTGAATTCATTGGCCGTTGAACGGATGGTCCCCTGCGCGACCAGGGTGGCCAATTCGAGTTCTCGGTGACCATTTTGCCGGGCGTTGGCAGTGGCTTCGATGTAGTGATCGAGGGCGTCCTGATACCGTCCGGCGAGTTCCAGTGACCGGCCGTAAGAGGTGCAGAGATGGCAGAGTTGAGCGGAGGTAAAGGTGGCCCGGTCGGTCAGTTTGAGGGCCTGCTCATAGAAACCAACAGCGTCGGCATAGGCGTGGAGCGCCAGCGCGTTATCGCCGGCGGCGATGGCATAAGTAAAGGCCGGTTGGGGAAGACCGGCCAGGCCGGCGTGAAAGGCCAGTTCGGCGGGCGCGGCGCGATCTTGCTCCAGGGCGGTAAAGGCCTGGCGGTGGTACAGCCGGCGACGGGTGGCCCCGGCTTCGGTGTAGATCACGTCGCGGATGTTGTCGTGGGCAAAGGTGAAGGGCCGCGCCTCCGTCTCGGTTTCCAGCATCAGCCGGCTATAGAGGAGTTCCTCCAGCGCCGTCAGCCCGTCAAATTCATCGATGCGGGCCACCTGGCACAGCCGCTCAAAGCTGCATTGGCGGCCGATGACTGCCCCGGCCAACAGCAGTTCATTGGCTTTGGCGGACAGTCGGCCCAGCCGGGTCAGGACCAGGTCGCGCACGGTGGGCGGCAGAGGGACTCGCCGGGCGGATTGGAGCCGTGCCAGCGTGGCCGCCATATTAATCGCCCGGCGACCATCGGCCTGGGTCTCGCTGACCAGCATGGCTTGCTGCTGGAGTAGTTGTAACAGTTCCGCCACAAAAAAGGGCGCGCCGCCTGTTTCAGCGGCCAACCACGTTCCAAACCGGGCGCTGGCGGCATCGTCGGGGGCCAGGGTTCGGGCCAATTGCGACAAATCGGCCGGGGACAATGGGGCCAGTTCCAGCCGGGTGAGGCGCGTGTCTCGCCCCAGGCCGAGCAGCCACTCCCGCAGGGCCGGTATCGTCAGCAGCCCCTCCTGACGAATGGTCAGCAGCAGCAGGGCCGGGGTCTTCAGCGCCGACCAACGCCGGGCCAGGTAGTGGAGCAATTCCCACGTGCCGGCATCGGCCCACTGGACATCGTCGATGAACAAAATGAGCGGCTGCCGTTCGGCCAGCGCCGCCCCCAGCTGGGCCACGGCTTCAAAGAGACGGGCCTGGACAAACTCCGCATTGCCGGCCATCGGCGGCGGCAAGTCGGGGTAGCGGCTGCGCAATTCCGGCAGCAACTGGCTGAGTTCGGCCAACCAGACATCGTCCAATAGATCATCCGGGGCATTTTCTCGGTCGAGTCGGAGACGTAAGGCCTCCACCACAGGCTGGTAGGGTAAGTTACCGCCAATTTCAAAGGCCCGACCGTGGAGCGCGTCGGCAGGGGTCACTTCCAGCGTGGCCCAATCGAGGAACATCTCGGCCAGTCGGGTTTTGCCCATGCCGGCCTCACCGATCAGCGCCGCCGTTTGAAATTGCCCCTGCGCCGCTTGGCGATAGATCGAGACCAGACGGCTGTATTCGGCGGCCCGTCCGACCAGGGGAATGACCAGGGGTGGGGACGTATCGGAGCCGGTTGGGGTCGCGTCGCCTGAGGTGGGTCGAGGTGTTGCCTTTTGGCGGGGCGCTCGCCTGATTTTGTCCTGCTTGACCCGCTCGGCCAGCGCTGTTGTCTCGGTTGCAGGCGAGACGCCCAGTTCATCGGCCAAGAGTCGCCGGCACGTGTCGTAGGCTTGCAGGGCGGCCGTTCGATCGCCGCTCAGCGCGTGGGCTTCGATGAGACGGCGATAGGCAGTTTCCGTCAGCGGGGCGTACCGGGTCCAGCGGGTGGCGGTGTCAACCGCCTCAGCCAAGCGCCCCAACTCGATCTGCCGCCGCACTGCTGCGTCGAAGAGGGTCTCGCCCCGGCGGTGCTGCCATTCTCGCTGACCCGTCGCCCAGGTCTCGAAGTCGGGCGCGTCCGGCAAGGAAAATCCTTCGAGAAACTCGCCCTGTAGCTGCTCGATGGCGGTTTGTAAAGCGTCAAGCGGGGTTGCGGGGGACAGGGCTGAGGCGACCGCATCCACCGCCCGCACATCGAGATCGAGCGGCTGCGCCAAATCAAAGCCGACCAAGCTACCTTCGGTCAGGATAAACTCGCCCGCCTCGACCAGGGACTGCCGCAATCGAGCCAGCGTATTCCGCAGCGCGGTGCGGCCTCGCTGCTGGTCGGTCTCCGGCCAAAATAAGTCGGTCAATTTATCCCGCTCGTGCTGCCCGCCCTCGACAACTAAATAAATCAGCAGGGCCAACACTTTTCGGCTGCGAAATTTTAACGGCTGGCCCTGGTATAGAGCCTGTGGCGCGCCGAGGAGGCGTAAGGTCAGAATCGTCATTGTCCGGCCTGGATACGCTAAGGTGACATTGGATGCGATTTGGGTACGCCCGGTTGGTACAGTAAGGGCGTAAGGTCGATGACCTATTATACACCAGCCCGTAGCAAACGAGAATTGTATACAATTTTTAGTGAAATAGGAGAGAAAAAATGGTTTCAAATTTGCTGGCGATTATTGCCGGGGCGGCTTGTTTGGCCGAGGCGGGCATTGTGGCTAAACGTTTTCCGCGCAGCCATCCGGTGATGACCAATGCCGTGGCGATGACCGTCGGGGCGGCTATGCTGGGTGTGGCCTCGCTGCTCAACAGCGAAGCCTGGGTGCTGCCTTCCAATACGGCCACCTGGCTGGCGTTCGGTTACATCGTCCTCGGCGCTTCAGTAACCGCCTACTTTCTCTATGTCTTCGTCCTGGGTCGCTGGACCGCCTCAGCCGTCTCTTACGCTTTCGTCCTGTTCCCGCTGGTGACGGTAATTGTCGCCACGCAACTGGCCGGCGAACACATTACCTGGGGGTTCATCGGCGGTGGGTTGTTGGTTCTCGGCGGCGTCTGGTTTGGAGCCTTACGACAATCATGAGCGGCAACAAAAATGGAGATGGGGAGATTAGGCGATAAGGAGATTTCTAAGGCCAATCGCCTAATCTCCCCATCTCTAATCTCCCGCAAAAGCAGCTCATTTATATTCGGACAATCACTATGGCTCAAAATACAGGCTCCGCACAAACAACCGATATTTACCTGGCGATCCCGATCTTGCCGGGTCAGGCTGAAGCGTGGCGGCGCTTTATTCAAGAATTGCAAGGCCCCCAACAGCTTGAGTGGCGGGCCTGGTGTGAGCGAGCCAGGCTGAGACGGTTGCAGGTGCGGCTGCAAATGACGCCGCAGCAGACGGTGGTTCTACTGCGGGCCGGGTTCAAGCAGGCAGAGGGGTGGCCAAGATCGATCATCACCGACAAAGCGCCATTTGATCGCTGGTTACGAGAACAAATCTTGGCGCTACACGGCATCGACATTGCCCACCTGGAGACTGCCGGACGGCAGGAATTAATGTTGGATATTGAACTATAAATAAGGAGAACATCATGCATCATCACAATGGCAAATTACGGGTAGGTATTGTCGGCGGCTCGATTTCCGGGTGCGCCGCTGCGATTGAATTGAGTCGGGCCGGACACGAGGTGACGATTTTCGAGCGCTCCGAAGGCGAATTGAAAGGTCGCGGGGCCGGCATCGGCACGCCGGTGTCGATGCTACAGACCCTCATTGAGCGTGATCTGCTCGATGCTGATTTCCCCTACTTTACCTCGTCGGAAATGCCCTTTTTGGGACGAAAGAGCGACGACGATCACCTGGGGCATACCGCCTGGGTCATGCCGATTAGCCTGGCCTTGTTGAATTGGAGCGATCTGTATGGTAATCTGCGCCGCCGGGTGCCCGACTCGATTTATCACGCCGGCTGTGCCGTCAGCAGCGTAAAAATGGTCGATGGGGAAACGGCCCTGTTACAATTGGAAGATGGCCGTGACTTCATCTTCGATCTGGTCATCTTTGCCGACGGTTATCGCTCGATGGGGCGGCAGTTGATCTGTCCGCAGATCGTGCCAGACTATCGGGGTTATGTCCTTTGGCGGGGGGTACTGGCCGAACGACATTTGACCGACAGCGCGCCGTTGGCAAACACCGTCCCTCGAATTAGCTACAAGGGCTTAGCCGGTCACCTCGTCCTCTATTTTGTGCCGGAGCCGAATAGCTCGATGGCGCAGGGGGCACGCCTGGTCAACTGGGCTGCATATATCCCGGTTCCGGCTGAGGAACTGTCCCAATTCCTGGTGGATCGCCAGGGGCGGCAGCGCTCCGGCTCATTGCCGCCGGGCAGTATGCGCCCGGACGAAGAAAACCGGCTCAAACGGTTGATGCAAGCCCATCTACCGACCTATTATGCCGACATCATCCAGGCCAGCCAGGATACCTTCGCCCAGCCGATTTACGCGGCGGATCTGCCAACCTATCATCAAGATCGTTTATGTTTGATCGGCGACGCCGGCTCGGTCTGCCAGCCGTTCACCGGCAGCGGTGTGTTCAAAGGCATCAACAACGCCATTGATCTGACCGCCGCGCTGCAAAGCCAAACGGATATCGCGACGGCTTTGGGCGCGTGGAACCAATCCCAAACCAATACCGGCCATCGCGTGGCGATCTTAGGTCAGCAGATGGAGCAAGCCTGGATTTGGACGGCGGCTGATTTTTCGGAGATGGATGCGGAAACGACGGCGGCCTGGTGGAAAGCCGCCGTGACCTTCCCGGAGGAGTTTACTTACGCGGCGGTTGAGGCCTGAGATCGTCGAAACCTGGAATTACGGGGACACAATGGGGTTGATGCAGCAGCTTGGCGTACTTCCTGGACCAGCGGAGGGTTAATCAGGAATTGGTAGGATTTGAACACCACCTTTTCCGCCAGAGTTGGTGCTGGGCAGTAGAAATTTTGGCCTGGCAACAACTGCGGCAAAGTGCGGCAGGGGAAGTTCACCTGATACTGGGGGAAAATGGGCGGGTAAACCGCCCTAATAAAAAAGGAGTTCCACACCATCGGGAACTCCTTTTCGCTATTCACAGGGAGAGATCGGGCGAAGCCGATTATCCCTCGTAGGTTTTCTCTACCGGTACCCCGATGGAACTGCCCCATTCGGTCCAGGAGCCATCGTAGTTACGGACGTTCTCATAGCCCAACAGGTAGGTTAACACAAACCAGGTGTGTGATGAGCGCTCGCCGATGCGGCAGTAAGCGATGATCTCTTTATCGGGAGTGATACCCTGGCTCTGATACAGGTCTTGCAGCGCGCCCATCGGCAGGAAGGTGTTATCTTCGGCCATGGCTTTGCTCCAGGAAATGTTGACCGCGCCGGGAATATGGCCGCCCCGCTGGGAGCCTTCTTGCGGCAAATTGGCCGGGGCCAAGAGTTTGCCGGAAAATTCGTCGGGCGAGCGAACGTCCACCAACCCGCTGTCGGCGCGATTGAGGCTTTCTCGGACAAAATCACGATAGGCTCGCAGATCGTTGTTGAGCGCGGTGGCCGTGTAAGTGGTGGAGGTCACCTCGGGCGCTGCGGTGGTGAGTTCACGCCCTTCGGCCACCAGCTTCTGGCGACCGCCGTTGACCAGCCGCACGTCTTGATGCCCGTACATCTTCATCAGCCAGAAGGCATAGGTAGCAAACCAGTTGTTATTATCGCCATATAACACTACGGTTGTGTCGTTGCTGATGCCGGACCGGGCCATCAGTGCTTCAAACGCGGCTTTGTCAGGAATATCGCGAACCACGGTATCCTGGGTGTCGGTTGTCCAATTCCAGCCGACCGCGCCGGGTAGGTGGCCGCTGTCGTAAGCCGTGGTATCCACATCGACTTCCACCAGCCGCACTTGCGGATCATTCAGGTGATCCATCACCCAATCGGTGCTGACCAACACTTCAGGTTTAGCGTAGCCATTATTGCTTGTCATGATTTCAATCTCCTTTTAAATAAATTAATGTTTGTAGAAGCATTGTTAGATAGGTACAGCGTTGTTACTGTAAACCCTGAACCATGTCGTTCATCTTAGCCATGCGTTCAGACAGTAGGCGAACAATGAAGGTATGGAACTTGATGGCCAGGTCTGGCGTTTCCTGCTCCATACGCTTGAGGTTAGTCGCTGATAGATAGTAAACGGCGCCGGCTTCATCAGCCACCACCGAGGCGGAGGCCGGCTGCCCCAGATACCAGCCCACCTCGCCCACCACCGCGCCGGAGGCCATCGTGCGTAGCCGCAGCTGGGAGCCGTCATCGCCGGCCAGCCACACCGTTACTCGCCCCGTGGCAATAAAGTATAGGCCGTTCGATGGCTCCCCTTGGCGGATCAGCGTCTGGCCGGTCGCTACCTCTCGCCGCTCCAGGTAGGTCAACAGCGCTTGGCCATTGTCCGCCAGTAGACGAGACATTTCGGTGGCGGAGTGAGCGGGTGGGCCGGGGAGAGCCCTTGTTTCCGTGTATTGGATCAACTCGGTCTCACACCATTCCAGGCCGTGATCCAGATCGGGAAAGAGCCGCCACAGAATCTCATCCGGCGTGGTGAAAACCTCTTTGGCTAACTCCTGCTGCATCGAGCCGGCCAGGTGGGTAAAAACCAAAACCAGGTTGTGTGTTTGAGCCAACTGCTTCAGTTTGGTGAAGATCAAGGCGGCTGACGAGTCAAGGCCGGTGACCAGCCGAAAATCAAGCAGGACGAAGTGCAGCCGGGGTAGATCGGGCCGCTCGAGCCGCTGCCGGATCGGGTCGAGCAGGCTGTGGGCTGTGCCAAAAAAGATGAAGCCTTGCAGTTTCAGGATATAGAGCCGGTCACCATGTCGTTGCAGGATCTGATCGTGCTGCGAGGAGCGCATGACATTGCTGCGATAGTCGCTGCCTGAGACGGCTTGCTTAACGACATTTACTCGACTGTAACTCACCACAAACAGCCCGACGGCGACGATTAAACCGACCGCCACGCCGGCCAAGAAGCCGAAGACGGTGATAATGATCAAGATCACGACAACCAGAGCATACTCGGCGGTGGACAGCTTGAACCAAGCCTCATAAACCCATTCAACCAGCAGCGACAGCCCCAAATAGAGCAGCACCCCGCCGAGAACCAGTTTGGGAAACAGCGTAATGAGCGCCGCGCCAAAGAACAGCGTCACCCCACACAAACCGGTGGCGAACACCCCCGTTAAACGGCCGTCTCCGCCTAGACGCTGCCCTAAAACCGATAGGCTCAGGGCCGGATACCCCGGCGAGCTGCCCCCCAGCCCGGCCAGCAGATTGGCCAAACCGGTCACCTGCAATTCACGATCCAGATCGATGTCGCGGCCGGCGGCCAGAGCAATGCCGCTCATATTCAGCAGGGCTGCGATCAGGCTGACCAGAATGACTATGCCTACATTGCCGGCCTGACCCAATAGGAGCGGCCATTGGGTATGACCCAAGACGGCGAGGGCCTGCGGTCGCCACAAGGTTCCGCCCGCCACCGCTTCGAATAACCAGCCCTGGTTTCTGGCCGCGTCAATCGACGTGCCGCTCAAAAACAGCATAAGATAAAACAGGCCAACAGCGGCTAACAGCAAGCCCGGCATCAGCAAAAAATGGTTATACCGTCGTAGGGCGACCAACAGCAGCCCGGCCAAGAGCAGCCCCGGCAGCCATTTGATCAGCATCTGCGGCTGAACCAGCGCCGGCAAAGCCGCCAACGTCAGCGGCGTATCGGTCATGATGCCGATAGCGCCGGATGCAATCAACCAGCCCGTTCCGGCCAAAAACCCACCGATCACCGGATATGGCATAAAGCGCACCAACCGGCCCAACTTAAACCACCCCATCCCGAAGAAAATCCCGCCGCTTAAGATAGTGGTCAGGATCATCGCCGCCAAGACCGTCGCTAAAATCTCGTCGGCCGTGGCCGAAGCGGGCATACTGGCGGCCACAGCCGCGGCGACCACGCCCAGGATCGCTGCCGGCACGTCTTGGGCAATCGGAATGAGGCCGGCGAAAGAGGCTAGCAGCGTCGTCACCAGCCCCATGATAAACGTACCAAACAACGTTAGCCCAATCCCGCCAACCACAAATCGGGCCAGGTCGCCCGAAAAGATCAGGGCGGCAAAGGAAATGGCATAAACCACAGCCAAGATACCGATCACCACCCCGGCCGTTAAACTGGGCAGCAGTTGCTCGGGCCGTAAGAGGCGGCGGTTGGACTCACTTTTCAAAGGTTGAGCAAAACCACCACTGGAGGCGGTCATCACCGCCGGATTATTCCTCATCTCCGCTCTTCCTTTCTTTAATTGGGAAAGTCACCTTTGGAACGTCCCCCATCCTCGGTGCTTCGATTATCGTCCGGGCCGACGCCATCGCCAATCTGCTCATCCAGGAAAGCCAGCAGTTGTTGCAAGTTAGCGAAGCCACGGCGTTCGCCCGTATGGGGATCTTCCAAACTGAAGCGCCACACCACCGCATCTTCGGGGATGTGTATCCGCTCTCCCCAGAAGCGGAGCAGGTAAGCATGATAAGGCAGTGTCTTATCTAAGGCGGGCATGGCTTCGTTCCTATACCGATCAATTGGTGTGATTAAAAACAATATACCACTTCCCCGTGGGGCCAACGTGAGGTCAACGTGAGGTACAAAGCCAATTTCGATAAAACTCGAAGGTTGGCTATAATGGTTTTACAGATATCATCACGAAACTATTCAATGACACATCTTTCTCTCACTTTCTTAGGCCCTTTTCAGGTCACGTTAACTCAAACGCCGATCACCGCCTTCGAGTCTGATAAGGTTCGGGCGCTGCTGGCCTATTTGGCTGTCGAAATGAACCAGGCCCATCATCGGAGTGTGCTAGCCGATTTACTGTGGCCTGACCAGACCGAGCAGCGGGCCAGGACCAACCTGCGCCACGTGCTGCTCAAACTGCGGCAGGCCATCGGCGACCAGACGGCCGCCCCGCCCTTCCTCTTAATCAGCCGCACCACCGTGCAGTTCAACCCCGCCAGCGATCATCACCTGGATGTCGCTGCCTTCTGTGAGCATCTGGCCACCAGCACTGTTCATGCCCATCACCAATTGGAAACGTGCCAGACTTGTATGGATCACCTGCGCCAGGCTGCCGCGCTCTATCGTGGCGATTTTCTGGACGGCTTCTATATGGCCGACAGTTCGGTCTTTGAAGAGTGGGTGTTGTTAAATCGGGAGCAATTTCATCGTCAGGCGCTCGACACCTTTTTCCATCTAGCCGCCTATCACGAGCGGCGTAATGAAGTGGAAGAAGCCGGCCGTTATGCCCAACGCCAGATCGAACTGGAACCCTGGCGCGAGGAGGCTCACCGGCAGTTAATGCGGCTGCTGGCGCTCAGTGGGCAGCGCAGTACGGCCCTGGCTCAGTTCGAAACCTGCCGCCGCATCCTGGCCAATGAACTTGGCGTAGAACCGGCGGCTGAGACGGTGGCGTTGTACGAACAGATCAAAGCCGGAGCGCTTAAGCAGCCGGACGAGGCTGAGGCCGAGCGTATTACCCTGGGGGATAGCCCCGCCATACCTCGCCGCGCTCCGGTCGCTCGGCGCAATCAAGATTGGGGGGAAGCGCCTGACATCTCGATTTTTTACGGGCGGCAGGTGGAGCAAGCCCAATTGGAGCAGTGGCTGGTGACCGACCGCTGTCGCCTGATCGTTTTGCTGGGGATGGGCGGTATGGGCAAAACGGCCTTGACCGCCAAGATGACCAAAGCCTTAGCCGGGCAGTTTGAATTTGTGTTCTGGCGCTCGCTGGTCAACGCGCCCCCGCTCGATGAGGTTTTGCGCGCCTGCCTCCAATTTTTATCGACCTTTCAATTAGCGGTTATGCCCGAGACCCTGGCCGCGCGGCTAGCGCTGCTGTTCGATTATCTGCGGCGGCACCGCTGCCTGCTGGTACTCGATAACGTCGAAAGCATTATGCAGGCCGGCGACCGGGCGGGCGCGTATCGCCCCGGTTACGAGCCATACGGCCAACTCATTCAACGAATGGGCGAAACGGATCACCAAAGCTGTTTGCTGCTGACCAGCCGGGAAAAACCCAAAGAGCTGGCTCGCCTGGAGGTGGATACCGCCGCCGTGCGGTCTTTGCAATTGGCCGGGCTAGAAGCCAGAGCCGGCCGGGAACTGCTGTTGGCCGGCGGTCTCTCCGGCCCCACCGGCCTCATCGCCGCCCTGCTCGATCGTCACTCCGGCAACCCGCTGGCTTTGAAGCTCATCTCCCGCACGATCCAAGAGCTGTTCAATGATGACATCGCTGCTTTTTTAGACGAAGAAACGGCGATCTTCGACGATATTCGAGATGTGCTGGATCAACAGTTTGGCCGCCTGTCGCCCATGGAACGGGAGATTATTATCTGGCTGGCCATTGAGCGTGAAGCCGTGCCGGTCCAGGCGTTAGCAACTAATCTCATTCATTCAGGATCGAGACGGGCCTTTTTAGAAGCCCTCCGCTCCTTGCAGCGGCGGTCTCTGCTGGACGTGGCCCAGCGGGAAGGTGACGGCCACGGTGGCGGGTTCACGCTCCAAAACGTGGTCAACGAATACATCACTGATTGTTTGATCGATGCCGTCTGCCGAGAAATCGAGGCTGAAGAGCCGGGTAGGCCGGCTCCTTTATTGAGCGATGTAAATTTTCAAGGGGTCGCCGTAGAGGAAGCGGACAACAGCTTCTTTAATCACTACGCGCTGCTTAAGGCTCAGGCTAAAGAATACATTCGGGACTGCCAAAGCCGTCTCATTCTCCAGCCCGTTGCCGAGCGATTGGTCAGACACCTGGGGCAGGCCGAATTGGTACAGCGTTTGCAGCAGCGGCTCCGGCAGTTACAGGCCGGCGGGCTGCGTCTCCCCGGCTATGCCGCCGGTAACATCCTCAACCTGCTGCTGTACCTGGGCGTCGATGTGCGCGGCGCCGATTTTTCAGGTGTGGCGGTCTGGCAAGCTTACCTGCGGGGCGTCGCTTTGCCCGGCATCAACTTCAGCCAGGCCGATCTGACCGGAACGGTCTTTACCGATACGTTTGGTCCGGTGGGAGCCGTGGCCTACAGCCCCCAAAACCCGGATCGACGACCCGCCTCACGCTTCAGGACTGAGCGAGAAGCGGCCGGGCCGCTCGACCCGGTCGGGCAGCTTTTGGCGGTGGGGTCGTCCAGTGGGGAAATACGGTTGTGGCACGTCGCCGGGGCTCAACCCTACGCTATCCTCAAAGGCCACACCCAATTTGTCTGGTCGGTGGCCTTCAGTCCCGACGGCCAAACCCTGGCCAGCGGCAGCGAGGATCAGACGGTCCGGCTATGGGATGTCCGTACCGGCCAAACGCGGCGGACGCTGAACGGCCATACCGGCACGGTTCGAGCGGTGGCCTTTAGCTCCGACGGCCAGTTACTCGCCACGGCCAGTTATGATCAAACCATCCGCCTGTGGGAGATCGACACCGGCCGGCTCCGCCATACCTTGCACGGCCATACCAACCGCATCTGGGCAGTCACCTTCAGTCCCGACGGCCAACTGCTGGCCAGCGCCAGTGATGACCAGACAGTGCGCCTGTGGGCGGTCGAGACCGGCGCTCACCGCCACACGTTTCACGGCCACACGGATACCGTACGATCTGTAGCATTCAAGCCAGACGGCCACACCTTAGCCAGCGGCGGTGATGATCAGACCATTCGGCTGTGGCCGGTCAACCCTCCGGCCGACCAGGCCGACCATATTCTGACGGGACATGCGGGTTATGTCTTATCCCTGGCCTTCAGCCCCGATGGTCGCATGCTGGTTAGCAGCAGCGCCGATCAAACCGTGCGCCTGTGGGATGCGCCGACAGGGAAGGCCAGCCATACCCTGGCCGGCCATACCAGCATGGTCTGGTCGGTGGCCTTCAATCCCGATGGCCAAACCATAGCCAGCGGCAGCGGCGATCAAACCGTCCGCTTGTGGGATGCCCACGACGGCCAGCTACTCTCGACCCTGCACGGCTATACCAATCGAGGTAGTGCTGTCGCCTTTAGCCCCGATGGACGGATCCTGGTCAGCGCCGGCTCGGACCAGACCGTCCGCCTGTGGGATGCCCTCAGCGGCCAACTGCGCCACACCTTGCACGGCCACAGCAATTGGGTCTGGTCGGCGGCCTTCAGCCCCGACGGCCAAACCGTGGCCAGCGCCAGCGCCGATCACACCATCCGCTTGTGGGATGCCCTCAGCGGCCAACTTCGCCGCACGTTGTACGGCCACACCGACCGGGTCCGCTCTGCCGTCTTCAGCCCCGATGGCCAAACGCTGGCCAGCGGCAGCGATGATCAGACCATCCGCCTATGGGATGTCGGCACCTGGCAAACGCGCCACACCTTGTACGGCCACAGCAACTGGGTCTGGTCGGTGGCCTTCAGCCCCGACGGCCAGACTCTAGCCAGCAGCAGTCACGACCAAACGGTGCGGCTGTGGGATGTCCAAACCGGCCAACCCGGCGCTATTCTGACAGGCCATACCAACCGAATTTGGGGTATGGCCTTCAGCCCCGATGGTCAGACCATCGCCAGCGGCAGCGACGATCAGACGGTGCGGTTGTGGGATGTCCAAACCGGCCAACTCTGCTATACGCTAGCCGGACACGACAGCGAGGTATGGTCGGTGGCCTTTAGCCTGGACGGCCAAACCGTGGCCAGCGGCAGCGGCGATCAAACCATCCGCTTGTGGGATGTGCGCACCGGCCAGCCTCTGGCAACATTGACCGGACACACCAACTGGGTTTTATCACTGGCCTTCAGCCCCAATGGCCAAACCCTGGCCAGCAGCAGCGTCGATGAGACGATTAAGTTATGGGATATCGAGACGGGCGAGTGCCGCCAAACCTTACGCGCACCCGGTCCCTACGCCGGGATGAATATCACCGGGGTGAGAGGGTTAACTGAAGCTCAGAAGACTGGGCTGGTCGCATTGGGGGCGGTGGATAGAGGATAAATATGGTATAATATTACTGTCACTATTCTTTAAAAGATTGAGGCTAATTATGAGCATAATGATCTCGATTTCACCGGAAACTTATGAACTATTGCAACGTCGGGCTAAAGAGATACAATCGACTCCGGACCAAATCGCTGAGACAGTTATTCGATTGCAATTGGGCAATTCGATTCACATAGAGCAGAAGCTAACATCCTCCGGTCCCCAAGCCTATCTCCGGGGAACCCGTGTGGCGGTGCGTCATGTGGCGGCGTTCTTGAAAGCCGGTTACGCTGTTGAAGAGATTATACAAACAGGCTTGCCCAATGTACCCCCCGCTGCTATCTATGAAGCTATCGCCTACTACTACGACCACGTGGCAGAAATTGAAGCAGAATTGGACGCTAATACCCCCGAAGCCAGCCATTCTCAACTCCGTGACCTGTTATCTCCGGAACAAGTAGCTCGGCTGACCGGTCGTACCTCGTGAGACCACCTTATTTTCTTCTTGATGAGCATGTGTGGGGTGGTTTAGTTGATGTTGGCCGAGAACTTGGCGCAGACATTCTTCTCGTACAGACAAAGCTTATCGCTGGGGCAGATGATGAAGAGGTACTCGCATTTGCTGCCAGCCAAGAGCGTATTTTGCTCACCAGTAATGCTCAGGATTTTGCCCCCTTGGTCACTGCTTGGTTTTTGGCCGAACGTGACCAGTGGGGCTTAATCATCGTGCCAGGACAAACGGATCGAAGTTTGTTGAGTCGGGCACTGAAAAACATTCTACAACATTACACTGCCGAATCTTTTAAAAATACCTATCGCTTTATTCAAGAGTTTGTTTAATTCTTAGGGTATTTTTCCGCAAAGCGGCATCATTATCACCGAACCGTAAAATAATAAACACGTAGCGCGTATCGCTGTACTTATCGCCATTCATTCCATTCAGCTTCAATGATGTTATGCGGGCGGTTTAGAAAAACCATGCCAATAAAATGGAAGTTTACACGTGAATGGTTCGGTTACTCAGTCTTGCTTAAGATTCATCTTCTATAGTATAGAGACGAACGATTATGGATCTACTGTGGCCGTGGTTTTTACTCTTGCTCTTACTCATTCCGCTCACAATTGCGGTCTATATCGCGCTGCTGAGACGCCGAAACCGGTATGCGGTCCGGTATGCCAGTCTGTCGTTGGTGCGTGAGGCGCTGCCGAAATGGTCGCGCTGGCGGCGTCACCTGCCGTTCGCCCTCTTTTTGCTGGGACTGACCAGTCTCATCGCCGCTTTGGCCCGGCCCGTCGCCGCGGTCGAAGTGCCACTCAGCCGGACAACGATTATCCTCGCCCTCGATACCTCTCGCAGCATGTGCGCCACGGATGTTTTTCCCAACCGCCTAACCGTGGCTCAGGAAGCCGCTTTAGCCTTTATTGAAGATCAACCGGCCGGTACACAGATCGGCATTGTGGCTTTTGCCGGGTTCGCCGAGATCGTGGTGTCGCCGACCCGAGACAAAGAAACGCTGCAAGAGGCGATGAGAAGTTTTACGACCTCGTTAGGGACCGCCATTGGCAGCGCCACCCTCAAATCGATCGATGCCATTGCCGCCATCAATCCGGCAGTTGTCCCCAGCGACTACATCCTTGAGGTCGAAGAGGATGAATCGACAGCGGAGGAAAAGATTTACGAACCGGACATCATTGTTTTGCTTACCGACGGCGCGAACAGCCAAGGCCCCAATCCCCTCGATGCTGCCCAACAAGCCGCCGATCGCGGCATCCGGGTTTACACCATCGGCTTCGGCACGTCAGATCCAGGGCAGATGATCTGCTCGCAGCAGCAGATGGGCAGCGATACTTTTAGTGGTGGTTTCGGTGGCTTTGGGGGTGGCTTTGGCGGCGGAGGGGGCGGCAATTTTCGGCGGTTTGTTGTCATTGATGAAACGACCTTGCGAACTGTGGCCGATATGACCGGCGGCGCTTATTTCCGGGCCGAAAACGCAGACCAATTACTGGATGTGTTTCTCAACCTGCCGACTCAGATCGTGCTGCAAAAGCAATCCTTGGAAATCAGCGTTCTCTTTTCGATACTAGGGGCCATCTTTGTAATCGCGGCGGTGACGCTGTCGCTGCTTTGGAATCGGTTTCCGTAGTAACAATCATAGCCTCAAGGCTAGGAGAGAGATGGTCTCTCTTATCCCTCTGTTGTACTCAGAGCGTTTAGATAAGCCAGGCGTTGATCGGCTTCAGCAAGCGTAGCCGATCCCCATGCTGGCAGCCCCATCTGTTCGACCAAAAAGCTGGCCGCGACTGCGCCGTACAACCCTGCCGTCCGTAAATCGTTCGTCTGCGCCCACCCTACTAACAATCCACCGCAGAAAGCGTTGCCTGCGCCGGTGACATCAACGACATTGGTCTCAAAGGCGGGGATGTGACAGGTCTCGCCGGTTTGGGCGTGGTGAACAAGCGCGCCGGTGGGGCCTTGCCGTAGGGCGATGATGCTCGCTCCGGCATCGACCAGCCGGCGGATGAGTTCGTCCGGCGGTCCGGGTCCAACTAGGCTTTCGGCTTCGAGTTGGTTGGGCGAGAAAATCTGTCCGGCGGAAACCAACGCCCGCAGTTCGGCGTCGCTTAAGGAACCGTGGGCTTCGCGGAAAGGTTCGATACTGACGACGGCCCCCAACTCGCGTAGGGCGCGGATGAAACCCAGATCGGGGTCTTCGGGGTGAACCCCCAAATGAAACCCACGCGCTTGTCGATAAGCCGGCGGCAGGTGAGCCAGAGTTCGCCCTAGCTGCCGGCCAATGACCTGACCCGGCACCCGCCACTGTTGGATGCGGTGGCCGTCTTCGGCGAGGCGCTGCCAGGCGCGGGGCGTCGGGCAGTCCGGGGTGCGACGTAAGCCCCGGGTGTCGATGCCGGTTTGGCGCAGCCAGGCCAGCGCGTCCTCAGGCAGATCGTCGCCCACGCCGCTCACCAGACCCACGTTGTCAGCCCACAGCCGCATGCCAAACGCCGTCTGCGGCCCTCCGCCGCCCAACATCCCCAGAGCAGTCGTCTGATCAGGAAAAACCAGATCATCAATGATAAGGGAAAACGTCACGTAAGCGATTTGTTTTTCGGCTTGGGGATCATCCTCGCGGCGGTCAGTAGTCATCGGTCGGCGGTCGGCTAATCGGGCCGCGTAATGTAGGACCGGTAAAGGTTCAGCAGCCGGGCGGCGTCAACATCGATGCAGATTTGGGCCAGGGGTTGATCGGTCCAGCCGTTGGGTATGTCCCAATCTTGATGGCAATCCGGGAGCGTCAGCCCGGTAGCGATGCCGTCGGTTATCACCCGAACGGGAGCCGACAAAGTGGCAAAAAGTGAGGGATCGACCACATAGGCAATAGCCGCCGGATCGTGGACGTGCATGCCGTTCAGGCCGTGATAGGTCTGGCAGTAATAAGTCATATAGAAGGGATTGATGGTATCAATAAAGTGGGTGGTTCTCGTACCCGCTGACCTGAGGTCGGCGATATAATCGGAAGTCATAACGATTTTGGTAGTGACGTCCAAGCCGACCATCGTCAGTGGCCAGCCGGCGGTGAAAACAACATCGGCGGCGTGCGGGTCTTTGTAAATGTTGGCCTCAGCCGCAGGGGTGACGTTACCGTTGACAAAAGCCGCGCCGCCCATCAAAACCACCCCGGCCACAGCCTCAATCAGGCGCGGCTCCAAGGCCAGGGCCAAGGCCAAATTCGTCAATGGTCCAGTTGACACCAACGTTATCTCACCTGGCTGAGCCATCACCATCTCGACAATGAACTGCGCTGCCGATGGGTCGATGGGTTTCCCACGAGGCGGGGGTTGGTTGGTGTTGCCGAAGCCGTCGACGCCGTGAACGTGATGTGCAACCTGTTTTAAGGGAGTGACGAGCGGCAAGTCGGCCCCATGGGCCACGGGGATATCGGGCCGGTGGGCCAACTCAACCAGTCGCAGCGCATTTTGAGTGGCCAGATCGGTGTGGACATTGCCGTAGATAGTGGTCAGGCCGACGACTTCAAGCTCCGGAGCTTTAAGGGCAAAGAGAATGGCCATCGCATCGTCGATGCCCGGATCGGTGTCAATGATAATTTTTTGGGGCATCAGTATCTCATCTGAGGTTACGCAACCAGGGCTTGGGCAATTTGGGCGGCTACTTGAGCGTTGTTTAACAACAGAGCTATGTTGGCTTTTTTACTCTGCTGCCCGGACAAATCGCTGACTCGCTCCAGCAGGTAAGGAGTTACGGCTTTGCCCATCACGCCGTTGACCGCCGCATCGGCAATGGCCCGATCGATGACCTGCTGCGCTTCGGCGGCGGGCCATTCGTCTTGGGCCGGAACAGGCACGGTCACCAGCAAACCGCTCTCGATTTCCATTTCCTCATGCACTTTGATCAGCCGCGCCATTTCTTGCGGCGTATCGACCCGCATATCGAGCTGAAGCCCGCTTTGGCGCGAATAGAAGGCCGGCAACTCGTCCGTCTGGTAGCCGATAACCGGCACGCCGCGCGTTTCCAGAACTTCCAGGGTCAACGGTAAATCTAAAATGGCTTTCGCCCCCGCGCAGACTACCGTCACGGCCGTTTGGGACAGCTCACGCAAATCGGCCGACTCATCAAACGGCTGGCCGCGATGTACACCACCGATTCCCCCCGTAGCAAACAGCTTAATGCCGGCGCTGCGAGCGACAATCATGGTGGCCGCTACGGTGGTGGATCCATTTTCTCGCCGAGCCACGGCGATAGGCAGATCGCGGCGGGAGCATTTGCGAACGACTGAAGTTGTGCCCAAATACGCCAACTGGTCTGCGGTCAGTCCGACATGAATTTGCCCTTCTAAAACCGCAATTGTAGCCGGAACTGCGCCCTGTTGCCGCACCGTCGCTTCAATAGCCTGCGCAATTTCCAAATTGTCAGGGGCAGGGAAGCCGTGGGTAATCAACGTCGATTCCAGGGCGACTACAGCACGATTCTCGGCAAGGGCGGTTTGTACTTCGGGATGAATTTTCAGATTAAGTCGCATTTTTCTATTCCTAGTTAGATAGGGTTTGGTTGGTTGGTTGGTTAGTTAGTTGGTCAGATAATTAGGTCTTGTAACGCTAACAGCCATCACCTCGCCGTTGGGAATCATGGGGCAGATAGGGCTATTGGTCTGTAATTTTTGGGGTTTTTACACATGCCTACAAATAATGAGTCTACCCGACTTTTTAAGGATTGTAAACCTTAAGCCTACAATTTGTTGTCAGTTGTTACTCATCACTTTCGTCCAGAATATCTTCCAGGAGCCGGGTACCGACGTGGGGAAAAGCGCTGTGATTACTTAGCGCCACGGCGTAGAGACCTTCGGCCATCTCTTCAAAGTCGTACTGGGGGTTGGCCTGACGCAGCGTGTCGATATAATCGACGGCGATGGCGTCGATCCCGCGCCATGCGCCAGCGATAGCACAGGCGATAGCGCCTACGGCCACGGCATCGCCGGACAGCGCCGCCGCATAAATAGCAGTGCGAACCGGGTCGCCATCGCTGAGGGCTAAAATGCCAAAGGCGCAGGGAACCGAATCGGCGGCCGCCGGGGTAGACCCAACCAGCTCATACAGATTATGAACCCGTTCAAGTTCGGAGTAATTCGTGTCGGTGGCCAGTTGGACGGCGAAGTCTATTTTGCGCCCAACTGAAGGGCCGTACCAGGGCTGGCCGTGGGTTAACCCTTCGTTAGCTCCCCAGATGGCATTATCGACGATACTTTCCAAAGTGGTGTTAGGGGTCAATGCGTGGGCCAACGCTGCCGCTACAGCACAGGTTGCTGAAGCGGCGACATCAGTGAAGTGGGTGGGGCGGCAAAAAATAAGAGCCTCTTCAACTGCCGCTTCGGGGTCGCCGGGGTGGATGAACCCGATGGGGCTGACTCGCACCGCGCTGCCATTGCTGTCACCCTGCCGGCCGGTCAGTTGCGGATCGGCCTTCGCCTTAAGCGCCTCGATGGCCTGCCGGGTGGCCGCAGCGACCGAGGGAGAATGGTCGCCGTCGATTTTATCGTACCACTTAACAATGGCTTTAACCACGGCGTCGAGGGTCACGCGCCCCCGGTTAGCAATAATAGTTTGAGCCAACACCACCACTTGTTGAATATCGTCCGTGACCTGACCCGCTTTGAACCCGGCCCACAAGGGATGGTCAGCCGGCGGCGCCAACAACGTCTCAATCCAACCATCGTACTGAGCCCATGTTTGCTCCGGACGATACAAGGCTGGTGTGGTCCAGGCATCGCCCAAAGCCTGGCCGAGCAAGCCACCCAAAATATGAGGATAAGCGTACGTTTCAATTTGCATCTAAACAGCCTTTTGATCTGCTTCTAATTTTTCCTGAAACTTACGAGCATTGGCCGCCATCTGCGCCTGTCGGCGTAAATTGTAGATGACTAAAGCAGCAATGGTCACCAGCGGCGGGATCATCGTAATCAGTTGGCTAGGAATATTGAGCGTACCTAATTGGGCTTCCAACGCGCCGGCTGCGCCAAAAATCAACGCCGCAATCAGGGTGCCAACCGGATTCTTATTCCCCAAAAAAACGGCTGCCAGGGCGATAAATCCCCGTCCGGCAGTCATATCGGCTTGAAACAACGTCAGGTAGCCCATACTGAGATTAATGCCCCCCAGCGCCGCCAAAACACCGCTAATTAACAAGGCGATGTATTGCACACGTTTAACGTTGATGCCAACCGAGGCGGCGGCGGCGGGATTTTCGCCCACGGCCCGCAGATGGGTCCCTAATCGGGTTCGATACAAGAACACCCACACCAGCCCTACCGAGATAAAGGCCACGTAGGTAATCATATTATACCCGGATAAGTTCTCGCCGTTAAAAACCTGGCCTACAAACGGAATATAGCTCACCAGGGGGATGGTAATAGTCGGTAGGGCCGGGCTGGCCAGCGTCGAGGTGCTGCCTTTATCGCCGGTTAAAGAAAACATCAAAAAAACCGTACCGCCGGCCGCCAGAATATTAATCGCCAAGGCAGCCATAATGATATCGGCCCCCAGTTCCAGATGAAAGAAGGCAATAATTAAGGCCAGGCCGAGGCCCACGGTTATCCCGGCCAAAGCGCCCAGCCAGGGATAAATCCACCCCGGCAACCCCGGCAGCCATTCCGGCCCCAACGCGCCAACGACTACCCCAAAAAAGGCGGCAGCCAGCATAATACCTTCAAGCGCAATGTTGATGACGCCCGCCAACTCGGAGATCAAACCACCCATCGCCGGCAAGATGATCGGCGTTGACGTGCGCAGGATGGTGGCAATGAACGCTGCTGAAAAGATACTGGCTAAGACGGTTTCAAGCGACATCGCCCACCTCCTCGATGCTGTCCAAGATGGCTTTCGGCGACCGGCGACGTCGCCACCACTGTTGAATGAGCGGCAAAATTAGCTCGGCGGTGATGAACAAAATGATAACGGCCTGAATAACCAGCACCATCTCGCGGGTCACGTCCGATGAGCGCTCCATAATTTGAGCGCCGGTCCGAAGATAGCCGTAGAACAACCCGGCCACCGGCACCCATTTGGGATCGTTGCGGGCCAGCAGCGCCACCACAATTCCTTCAAAACCGATATTGGGCGACAGGGAAAGCGTGAGCTGTTTCAGCAGCCCCATCGACAGATGCGTGCCGGCCAACCCGGCCAAAATACCGCTAATCGCCATACTGAGGGTAATCACTCGCTTAACCTTGATACCGCCATACTCGGCGAATTTTCGGTTGGCCCCCAACATTCTGATCTCATAGCCCAAGGGCATGCGCGACATGAAAAACCAAACTACCACCACTGCCGCGATAGTAATGAAGAGGGCCACCGTCACCCGCGTACCGGGGATAACCACCGGCAGCACCGCCGTCTCCGGAAAATATTCGGTGCCAACGTAACCGGCGCTAAAGTCACGCATGTAGCGAATCAAGACAAATTGATAAAATTGAATGGCGATAATATTGAGCATCAAAGTGCTGACGATCTCATCAGCATTGAGGTAGGCTTTCAGTGCGCCGGGAATTAAACCCCATATAAAACCGGCTGATCCGGCGGCGATCAAGGCCAAGCTGATGTGAATAACCGCCGGGGCCTGGATGTAGAGGCTGACCGCCCCCGCGGCTAAAGCCCCCAAAAAAAGCTGGCCTTCCGCCCCCAGACTAAACTGCCGCGCGCTAAAAACAATCGCCACCGACAAACCGAGCAAGATCAGGGTGATGCTGTCCTCGATCCAGTTGCCAAAGCGATTGACGCCCCGCAACTGCCAGCTACCGTCGTCATTGATGGATACTTTGGGCAGCGGGCCGGTTAGAAACTCGGTGTAAGCCCCAACCGGATCGTCGCTAACCAGAGCGGTGATGAAAAAGCCCAGAAGCAAGGCCAAGGCCACGACCACCACAATCCGCACGATTTCCAAGGCCATCTGCCGGCGGGTTGCGCTCATAGGTGCGACTCGATCTCTGGCGGCGTTTGTCTTTTAAGCCCCAGCATATAGAGACCCAACGCTTCCTCGCTTAAATCGGGCGAATTGGGAAAAACAGCCACAATTTCGCCCTTATACATGACGGCAATCCGGTCGGCCAGAGTCAGGATTTCGGCCAAATCGGCCGAGATGAGCAGCACGGCCTTGCCGGCGTTACGAGCCTCGACCAACTGCCGGCGTACAAACTCGCTCGCGCCGATATCGACCCCACGCGTCGGTTGGGCCGCGATTAACAGGGCCGGATCGGCGGAAAACTCCCTGGCAATAATCACCTTCTGCATATTCCCACCCGACAGTGAGCCGATGGTCGCTTCGGCCCCGGCTGCGCGGATATCGAACTTTTGCATCAGATTTTCGGCGTGCTGCCGAATTTGGCGCAAGCTCATCGCCCCCCGGTGGGTGAACGGGGGCCGGTAGTAGCGGTCAACGACCAGATTATCGGCGATACTGGCTTCGAGGGCGACGCCGTTCGTTAAGCGGTCTTCCGGAATGTGGGCCACGCCGGCCTCGCGTACATGACGCGGCCCTCGCCCTAGAATCGATTGGCCGCCGATAGTGGCTTCGCCAGTGGTCGGCGGGGCCAGACCACCCAGCAGTTCGGCCAGTTGGGTTTGGCCGTTGCCCTCCACGCCGGCAATCCCCAAGATTTCGCCGTGGTAAACGTTGAACGATACATTCCGCAGCAGCGGCCGCCCAGTGGCAGAGACGTAACTCAACCCGCTCACTCGGACCACAGCCTCCCCACGCTGCTGCGGCGGCTTCTCGATCCGAAACAGCACATCTCGGCCCACCATCATGCGAGCGATATCCTCCTCGCTGACATCCGCCGTTTGCATCCGACCGGTGACTTCGCCGTGGCGCATCACCGTCACTCGGTCGGAGATCTCTTTGACCTCGACCAATTTGTGGGTAATAAAGATCACGGTTTTGCCCTGGCCGACCAGCCGACGCACCGCATCGAACAGGTCATCGGTCTCCTGGGGGGTCAACACAGCGGTAGGCTCGTCTAAGATCAACAGGTCGGCCCCACGATAGAGGGTCTTCAAAATTTCAACACGCTGGCGCATGCCGACCGGCGTAGCTTCAACCTTGGCCGCCGGATCGACATCAAGGCCATACGCTTGGGCCAATTGCAGCGTGATACGGGTGGCGGCTTCGGCGTCGATCATCTGCCTTTTGGTCGGCTCCTGACCGAGTACCACATTTTCGGCAACGGTGAAAGAGGGGATCAGCATAAAGTTTTGATGAACCATGCCGATGCCCAAATTGATGGCCTGATGGGAGTTGTGGATGGTCACGGCGCGGCCGTTGAGGAAAATCTGGCCGCCGGTTGGCTGTTCCAGACCGTAGAGAATCTTCATCAACGTACTTTTCCCGGCCCCGTTTTCGCCCACCAGAGCATGAATTTCGCCCTTTTCCACCGAGAAATTCACGTCTCGATTAGCGACGACGCCGTTGGGGTATACTTTGATGATATCTCGCATGTCGATCAGGTTGGGCATAATTTTTTTCGACTAAATATCCGTAAGTGTCGGTGTTCGGAGATTAGGAGATTGGAGATTAGGGGATGGGGTGTCTTTAAATCGTAATCTCCTTATCGCCTAATCTCCCCATCTCCTCAATTAAAATCCCGTTTCCACCATAATTTCACCGTTAAGAATCTTTTGCTCAGCTTCATCCACCAGGGCTTTAACATCGGCGGGCGTCAGCTCATCGTAATATTTATTACGGGCCAAACCAACGCCGCCTTCGGCGATGCCTAACTCTTCGATTTGACCGTAGGGCAGTTCACCTTTCAAATGCAAATCGATGGCCCGATGCAGCGAGTTATCGACATTCTTCATCATCGAGGTCAGAATCCGGGCGGCCTGATCGGGATCGGCGGCTTCAACAATCAACGCCTGATCCGAGTCAACCCCGATGGCGTAGCGGCCGTCTTCGGCGGCGGCTTCAAAAACGCCCTGACCGGTTCCGGCCGCAATTTGGAAGACGATATCCGCGCCCTGACTAAACTGGGCTTTGGCTAACTCCTTGCCCTTGGCCGGGTCGTCCCAACTGTTGGCAAACTGGCGGATAATTTGAATATCAGGATTGGTCTCTTTCGCTCCTTGTTCATAGCCAACGATAAAATCCATGATCACCGGAATTTCATACCCGCCGATCGACCCGATAATCGTCTCCGGGTTCATTCCGTCAAGGTTTTGGGTGGTCATGGCCGCCGCATACACCCCGGCCAGATAGGAGCCTTCGTTTTGTTTGTAGGTCACGGAATAAACATTGTCACAGCAGCCGTTTTCATAATTGACCGGCGCATCGTAAATAATAAATTTCTTATCGGGATATTCCGGGGCGAAGCGCTCCAAATATTCAATCATTTGAAACGTGCCAAAGATTAAAATATCGAA
This sequence comes from Anaerolineales bacterium, assembly GCA_020634855.1. Classification (GTDB taxonomy): domain Bacteria; phylum Chloroflexota; class Anaerolineae; order 4572-78; family J111; genus JAGRBY01. The sequence continues at coordinate 405,374 of JACKAU010000004.1, read as the reverse complement.
CTCCTCGTTTTCGAGCGTATCGATGATCGCCGCTTCCCACTGCGTTTGGTCATCACCGGCTTCAATCGTTTTGGCTTCGATGCCAAAATCTTTTACCGCCTGATCGACGCCACGTTGGGCCGAGTCAAAAAAAGATTTGTCGCCTAGCAGCCCATTGACAAACAAGATCACTTTCAGCGGTGTTTCGGCGGTGTCACTTTCGGCGACGCCGGCGCCTTCTTCGGTCGGTTCAGCGCTGGTGCTGCTGCCGGCGTCAGTCGTGGCCGCCGGGCTGCCGCCACAGGCGCTCATAACCAAGGCCAGGATCAAACCCATCAACATTAAAACTAAATTTCGATTCATGTCTCTCCTCCTCTTATGAAATATAGTAGGGCAAGTCGCTGACTTGTTCTACTATAAAATTAAAAACCATCGAAATTATGAACAGCCATTTTAAGCAAGTCACAAAATTGTTGGCCGTCAACTTCCCGAATAATCTGAGTATTAGGTGGTTTATCCGGCCGGCGACGATAATCGACCAACGTTTGGCCACGGGTTAGGGTGTGGCCGATCTCGACTTTGATCGAACGCGCTTCCTGGCTGAGAATAATTTCCGGCCGGCAGACGATGGCCGCCGCCAGCGGATCGGGCCACAGAATGTGAGGCTCATTGTACTCCGCCCGGCGCTCATTGAGAAAAACGGTCATCGTTTGGGCCATCCGCGCCACGGGCGAGTCGCCCTCGATGATTTCGGCCCACGTTTCCGGCGTCAAGGGATGGGCCAGGGTGGCTTCCCAAGAAATCAGTTGAACCATCACCCCGGTTCGGTGACAGGCGTCAAAAACAATATGAGCCGCCTCCGGATCGACCACAATGTTAAACTCAGCCGCCGCCGAGGTGTTGCCGCGTACATCAACGGCTCCGGCCATCATTACGATCCGATCAAAATGGGTTAGAAAGGTGGGATCAAGCCGAATGGCCACGGCGATATTGGTCAGTGGACCAAGGGTCAGGAGCGTTAGCCGGCCGGTGTATTGCCGGGCCAGCCGCAGCAGGGCCAAACTGGCCGGTTCAGCCTCAACCGGGCGCGGCGAGTCGGTTCGACCGGCTCCACCCAGGCCGTCATCGCCATGAATATCCATTGCATCCAGAGCAGCATAGCGCAAGAGAGGCCGGGCGCAGCCTTGATAAATGGGCGTCGCCGGCGCGTTGGTTATATCGAGAATGGTTTTGATATTTTGGGTGGCTTGAAGCAGTGAAACGTTACCGGCAACCGAGGAAATGGCCAGCAGTTGAAGATCGGGCTGAGCCAGAAGCATCAATAAGGCGATAGCATCATCGATACCTGCATCCGTATCAACGATCAGTTTCATGGGTCTCCGTCAGGTATTTTGGTTCCGGAACAGTATCTTCTTAAAAGGTGGGCGGGTTGTAGGACAAACTTAAGTTTGTCTTACACTACCTTATCTTATTGAGATGATGCCAGGAACGCCTCAAATTCAGCTCGGGTTGGCATAGACGGTTGGGCGCCGGCTTTAGTCGCCGACAACGCGCCGGTCGCAGCCCCCCAGCGAACCGCCTGGGGCAAAGCTAACCCTTCCCCCAACCCGGCCGCCAGACCGCCGTTGAAAGCATCGCCGGCGGCGACGGTATCGACCGCCTGCACCGAAAAGGCCGGGACAAAATCGGTGGACTCGGCGGTGGCGTAAACCACACCCACCGCTCCCATCTTAATAACGGCTGTTTTGACGCCCCGCGCCAACAGCCGTTGGGCGGCGTGCTGCGCGTCTTCTTGGGTTTTAATCGGAAAGTCAACCAGTTGACCGGCTTCGATTTCATTGGGGGTGATAATATCGATGAGTGGATAGAGTTCGGCCGGTAGTGCCTGGGCCGGGGCGGGATCGAGAATAACGGTCACGTTATGCTGGCGAGCCAGTTTAGCCGCGGCCACAATCATATCCAGAGGTATTTCAAGCTGAAGCAAAAGCACCTTTGCCTGAGGCATATGGTGGCTAAGGCGCTCCAGATCAGTCTGGTCGACCTGGCGGTTGGCCCCGGAGGCGATGATAATATTGTTCTGCGCGGCATCATCAACGGCAATAATGGCTACCCCAGACGCCACGCTCTCATCAACAAACACCGAGTCGACATCAACATTGGACTCTGCTAACTGCTGGAGAAGGGTAACGCCGAAAGAGTCGCCGCCCACCCGGCCAATCATCTTGGTCGGCGCGGCCAAGCGGGCAGCGGCCACAGCCTGATTGGCCCCCTTACCGCCCCCTGCCGTAAAAAATTCGTGACCGATAATGGTTTCGCCGGGCGCCGGCAGTCGAGGCGTGCGAATGACTAAATCCATATTAATGCTGCCGAAAACGAGAATGGTCATGAGCTACCCACGGGTGAATGGTCATCGTTGGGGAATAATTTCGCTCATTATAGTAGAATTGAACTAGGTGTCAAAGCCAATTTCGAGTACGGGTGATAGTTCCAAATTTGGAATTGCCGAAGGGCATGTACGTTTCCGTTGTCCTCGCAATGGGTAATCTGCAATCAGTGGAACTTGCCAATCGGGGCTAATGGGTATCGACAGTAGGAACCATAGGTTGGATTAAGACATGAAATTAGAATAAGTCTAAACTTACCCAAAAGTCCCATAAAAAAAGGAAGAAAGTACCTACAAATAAAAAGGAAAGTAGGTTAGAATAAAATTATCTAAAAAGCATTTTGTCGACTCAGTCATATCAGGAAAAGGAGCTTGATTATGATAAAAATGATCAAATTCAACGTTTTTATTTTCTTAATGATCTTTACTATAGGGCTACTCAGTGATTGCACTCCAATTGCAAACTCCCTGCTCCAGCTACAAAGGCAAAAGCTACAAACGTAAAAGCTACGGTTACGAAAACCCCATCCCCACAAAAGTAGATCTAACAGAAGAACGAGAGAAAAAGTTCTTGCCTTCTTATTGCTTTTAACTGAGGGGCCGAAATACGATCCCGATAATGACTTTCTGCATAAGTATCTGCCAGACCTTGATGTACGCTTAGATGGAAAAACTTGATTTTCACCGTGTCATCGGCACGCGATGATCCCGTAGAAGAGTTTGTGGATCTGGGTACCAGTTTGATTTTAGCAGGGCTATAATTTCTAACGCGGGCGAGGCTGATGACTGGGGGCTTAGTAGAATTGAAGTGATTTCCCTGGCCCATCAAATAGTTCAGCCACATTATACGTGATGGGGCAACGTAATCTGGCAAAATTGCTAACGGAGAACTTGATATCTATGACATTATGCGATCTGATGTCGATTGGGGAGACAGCACCCTGGCAAAAGTAGTTGTTCCGGTTCTTAATGTTCGATCAGGGCCGGGAACAAATCACGCCATTATTGATCAAGTATCGGCTGATGATATGCTCACCGTTGTTAGAACGAATTCAACGGGTGACTGGCTGCAAGTGATTATTGATGATCAAGGAAATATGGGGTGGATTTCAGGACTTCCCGAATACACGCAAATAGTTGGCTCACTGCAAGATGTGCCAACTGTCCAGGCTACGGCACCTCCGCCCTCTCCTACTCCTTCAAGACAGATAGACGTGGACCGTATTTTGGAACGCATCCAAGAAAAACAAGAAGCAAAGTTAACCCTACGCCTCCTGTCTATTCTGGAAAAACCTCGGAGTGTGTCTTTTGGTCTGAGGCGCAAGGATATATCGGTCAAAACGCATGTATTTGGGGCGTTGTTGCCTCAACATATAAATCAGAACAAGCCTTCTTTATCAATTTTTCAGCAACGGACGACACAGTGTTCTATGGCGTATCATTTGATCACAGTTGGGCCAACTTAGGAGGAAATGTGTTGTCTTACGTGGCCTGGTTGAAACTTATGAAGGGCGACCGGAGATCATCATTAGAGAGCTAAACCAACTTCAATCCTGTTCTCCATCTTCTGCCCCTATTGCCACCACCGCACCTTCTCTGGATACCACTTCGTCCGGTTTTGAGGTTCCTCCCGGCAAAGCTTTATTTGCTTTCTATAATTTCACCGATACAGACTGGAATATAGATATTGGGCCGTACTTTTTACAAGTACCGGCTAAACCACCTAATCGCGAGTACGTTTTTGATACTGTCGCCATCGATCCAGGCACTTACACCTGGCAAGCTCATTCACCTGGCGGCGATTATTATATCGTTGATAAAATGGTAATAGAGCGTTTGAGTTTACGGTAGCTGCCGGTGATGTATACAAAGAACGTGTATACTAAACTCAAATTTTGAAGCTTTGTCTAACCTGGTATATGGGGGACGTAGGATGGCTACGTCACAATCCCACATTTACGAGAAACTTATTGGTGTAACTTCGCCCCTTTCCTCATCTACCTAACGCACAGCCCCATCCCTCCACCGGCTAAGTTAATCCAACGGACGACTGTCATAATCTTCCGGTTACCTCATATCATCCGCTTCCGGACTCACATATTCGTTGAGTTGTCTTACAAAGCCGTTGGGCTGACTCACATCTCCATTGGGTTGTCTTACCTACTGTTTAAACTCTTATAAAGCCGTTGGGCTGACTCACATCTCCGTTGGGTTGTCTTATACTACCGTTTAAACTCTTATAAAGCCGTTGCGTTGTCTTACAAAGCCGTTGGAACGACTCACATCTCCGTTGGGTTGTTTTATAAAATCATTCAGTTGTCTTATATATTCGTTGGAATGACTCACCTAATCCGACGTTTGCCTCACTTATTCCGCGTCACCCCAACAAAATCATCTCACGGATTGGTCCAATCCGGCCCGCGCCTCACAAAATTCAAGAACGACTAAGCTGGCTTTGATTCTGTTTGATAAAGCCAGCTTAGTCGTTCTCTTTACACCTACAGCAATACAAAGACCGAACAGGATTTCGTAAGTTCGGTCATTTTGTCTACAACGTTTCGGTTGAATGGTATTTCTGATTTACACTGAACTAATTCGCATGGATGACTTCATCTAACAAATCAGTCACCCATTGGTTCAAACTCTTTCCCTCTGCCGCCGCCCTCGTCGAAATCTCCGCATGCAATTCCGGCGATACCCGTAAATTGAACCGCCCTGAAAACTCCTTGCGGGGTTCCACGCCATCTTCTCGACACATATCCAGGAAGACCTTCAGCGAAATCTCGCCTTCTCGGCGTAAGCCCTCAATGTCTTTAGCGTAAAAATCAGCGCCGCCATTCAGTCCCATAAACTCGCCCCGAAACATCTCTATCTCCGGGTCATATTGAATAACAGCTCGATAACCGTTAATGTCCATTGTGTTCATCATGGTTCCACCCCATTTTCTTTCAACCATTTACGAATGCTGGTCACTGCGCCTTTATCTGTATTTGGCGAAGGATGAGGTCGGTGAAAAACCCTTCTTTCGCCAAACAACCGAACACCCATACGAGATCCTTCCCGTTCACTTAATTCTGCGCCAAGTTCGATCAATAGGGCCTCAATATCAGTCCATTTGATATTGCCGCTCACTGGTCTCGTGAAGATGAGTTCCAATGTCTTTTGGTGTTTGCGCTTCATACTATTATAGTACCATATATTGGCACCACACCAAATCAATAGCGTCCATCATTTCCTTGTACCTTATTGGCTGGCCGGGGGAATGGTGCAAATAGGGCGCTCAGTGGTATAATAGCCATTGCCAACCCTTGGCTGAACGCACCGACCGGTTTCGCGCCGGACGATGGCCCGTTCGTCAAGATCGACCTCTGTTTTCATTGGGTTACAACAACCTCATACTACAGGAGAAAAAAGCAACGATGCTCGATACATTAGATTTATCGCTATCGCTGTCAGATACGGCGTTTAAGCATGTCCGCCGATTCTTACAGCAGCGTCTTTATCAATTGGAGAAGTTGGCCTTCGATACGAAAGTGCCCACCATTATTGTCTTCGAGGGTTGGGAAACCGCCGGGAAAGGCTCGACGATTCAGGAGATGACCAGCCAGCTCGATCCACGCGGCTTCAAGACCTACTCGATTACCCCGCCCCGCACGTTGGAAACAAAAATGCCCTGGTTGTGGCGTTTCTGGCTCAAAATTCCCCGCTATGGCGAAATGGCCGTCTTTGATAATAGTTGGTACCGGCGGGTGCTGGTTGAGCGCATCAAGGAGGAAAAGCCGATGTCGCTCAATGGCCGCTCGGTTTATGACGATATCAACGACTTTGAACGGTTATTGGCCGATGACGGCACGATTTTTATCAAATTATGGCTCCATATCTCCCCTGAAGAGCAACTGCGCCGCTTTATCCGCTTGACCCAAGATCCGGCCCAAGCCTGGCAGGTGACCGCCGAAGAGTGGGAGCAGCATCGTCGCTATGACGACTATCTGGCCGCGGCTGAGGAGATGATGGCTAAAACCAACACGGCCCATGCGCCGTGGTCGGCCATCCCCGCCACCGATCAGAATTACCGTTTTTACGCCGTCTACCGGGCGATTATCAATCGATTGGAAGCGGTGCTGGATGTGACCCCCACGCCGTGGTTGAGCCTGGCAGATTTGGAAGAGGCCGCCGCCATCAGCCAAAAGAAAAAAGATAAGAAAAAGAAGAAAAAGAGTAAGCAGGCATAGGGCGAGAAACCATGTTAGAAACCATTGATCTCTCAAAAAAGCTCAAACGGAAAGAATACCACCAGGCGTTGGATGAATATCAAACCAAGGTGCGCGCCCTAGGTTTTGAGGTGTATCGCCAGCAGCGGCCGGTGGTGATGGTTTTTGAAGGCTGGGATGCCGCCGGCAAGGGCGGGGCCATTAAACGACTGACAGCCCGCCTCGATCCGCGCAGCTACGAGGTTCACGCTATCGCGGCGCCGAAAGGGGATGACGCGGCGCGGCACTATCTCTATCGCTTTTGGCGGCGGCTGCCGATCCAGGGGGAGATTGGCATCTTTGATCGAACCTGGTATGGTCGGGTCTTAGTCGAGCGGGTCGAGGGATTTTGCAGCGCCAAAGAGTGGCAGCGAGCCTATGGCGAGATTAATGAATTCGAAAAGCAGTTGTTCGATTTCGGCACGATCATCTTTAAGTTTTGGGTCCATATCAGCAAAGATGAGCAGTTGGCCCGCTTTGAAAGCCGCCGGATGACGCCGCAAAAATCCTGGAAATTGACCGAAGAAGATTGGCGCAATCGCAAAAAATGGGATGAATACGAGGCAGCGGTGGAGGATATGCTGGCCAACACCTCGACCGAGTACGCTCCCTGGACGGTAGTGCCCGGCAATGACAAATGGTACGAACGCATTACCGTCCTCAAGACCGTGGTCGAAGGTTTGAGCCAATCGCTCAACTTTGACCCATCGCCCGAAAATTTGGCCAAGCTACCGCCTGTGGCTGCGCCAACGCCTATTCCTGATTGGGCGAAGAAGGAAGCGAAGGGGTATGGGATTAAGGTGTAAGGGAGGTTAAGAAATGCAATTCGCTAAGCCATTAAGCTTCACTGCCAACCTCGCTTTGAACGTAGTTATGTCCGCTATCGAATCTTGGGAGCATCTTACATTTGTAGTTATCGAGTGTATCAACAATATCTGGATCATCAAAATCTTTCGAATTTCTGTTAAGAAAACAGCTTTTTGCCGGTGTGGTCGCATGTAGATGATGAAGCACAGAGGCATAAACGATTGAGTCGGGAGGAGAGAGGTCCAAATTTGCTTGGTATGTAATTGCCGCTATCAGTATATCCCGTTCCAATGGAATAACCTCAGCGAGACTTAAGATTCTGTCGAGTGCTTGGTTCAGTCTTTGTTTGTCTTCCTCACTACTGCGAATCAAAATGTTGGTTACATCTTGTAAAGTATCTACTTCTTCCCGATAAGGCTCAGAACGTAATAATTGCCCCAGTTCAGCAACTAAATCTCTAGAAAGATTACTCCTATGCTTCGCGCGTCTTCCCAATGTCTCGTAAGGCTCAGCAATACAAAAAGCAGGTAAGACTAATTTGGTCTTACCTGCTTCACAAATGGACAAAATATTTTCACAAGCTTCGGACTGTTCTTGGAGTAAAGCTAATTCTAGAACAAAGTTTGACTCAACATAAATGTTCATACAGCGACTTGAGCAGCCAGATGACCAAGCTTGATAACTTCAAATAAGCCAGTCTCGATCAACCAACCTTGTTCTTGCAATTCAGGGGGAAGGATATCGGTTTGCAAGAGTTTACTTAGCCAAGATGATATAACTAATTCAAAACTTTCGCCTGCAAGAGAATTTAGCGATATTTCAGGTCCATCGTAATATGATTGCAAAAATGGTCTTGGATCGATTTCATAGTTTGGCGGAACTAGTTCAGGTACAATCCCAGCATCTTTCCATAAATAAAAACGATCAGGTAGAGCTAACAAAAAGAAAGGTGTATTAGGCATCAAACCATGGGCGAGTATATTTCGACGCATTTTTGTCGCCCAGTTACTTGAAGTCCCCAGTTTGTTCTTTGCCTCAACGACGAGAGCTAGCTGACCAGTTTTATCATAAACTGCCATGTCCGCCTTGAATCTCATAAGTTCGCCACCCGTAATATAATGCTAATTATACTTTGAGTTTAACTTTACCTTTTTAGCGAACTTGTGTCAAAACAAGTTGATGTTAGAGAAGTGTTTAAAATTGCAAAGGTATTCTAAAATATAAAGACTTTTTTAGCTAGAAAAGAACTATACAACTTTATACCAGCATTTTCATTGATATATGACCTAGTCGATAGCCTAACTTTTCCAACAAACAAAGCGAATAGTTCGGCCGTGGGGAGGGAGGACATCAAGAAGATGAAGTCGAAAAACGAAGATAGTTCAAGTATAGCATATCTCGCTTTGCTGCAAAAGGGTTGAGAGGAAATTTAACGTGGGGCGTGGAGAGGAACAACAATACAGAAAAAACGGGCGTACCGATTACTTGGTACGCCCGTTCTATTTTGAACATTTAGGGGAAGTAAGGTTACGCTTCCATCTGAAGGAAATGGCGGGCGTTCTCCAAAATCACCCCGGGCGTAATCTTGATAGGATGCACCCGGCGGGTGATGGCCCAACCTTTCCACAACTTGTGAATCCACCAGTACAAGCTATCAATGGCTTTATTGCGCGGGGTTTTGACCAATTGGCGGATAATCGGTTCCATCCAGGGGAACTCAACGCCGATGGCAAACCAGCGCTGCAAGTTTTCCATCTGGTTCTTTTCGTCTTCGCTTCTGACCAGAATGGAACTGTCCCAAGCGATGGCTCCGATATCTTCAAAACTGCCGGCCATGTGGCCGTTCTTTTTGGCAAACTCGCCCAGCTCGGTGGCCGGGTAGGGCTGGAACAGGAAGGCGTGGGCATATTTCACTTTAGCCTCAGCGTTGAGCCGCATCGTGTCGATGTCATCCTCAAGGGTGGCCGTCGGCAGGGCCAGAATGTTGGTGGCGGTCAGGTTGATGCCGGCTTCGTGCAGCAAGCGACCCGACTCGATGATGGTTTCGCGCGACATCTTGCGTTTGAGGAGATCATTGCGCAGGCGGTCGTTGCCGGCCTCGATACCCATGCTGACGGTGTTGGCTCCGGCTTTTTTGAGCAGCGCCACTTTTTCCGGCGTAATCAGGTTCGAGCGGACGTTGCAGAAGAAGGGTAAGCCCACTTCTTTCGGGAATATCTCGGCAAACTCTTCCAGCCAATCGACGTAGATGATGAACAGGTCATCCAAAAAGACCACCTGCTCCAACGGGTATCGTTCCCGCACCCAGTTGACTTCTTCAACCACCGATTCGACGCTGCGCTGGTAGCCCCGTTTTTCGCGGGTATAGATTTGATACCAGGCGTGATTAAAGCAGTAGGTGCAGTTGTAAGGGCAACCTCGACTGGCCATAAAATGCTTGATCGGGCTGCGCCGCGTTACATCGTGCTTACCGTAGACCAGATCACGGTCGGGCATCGGCAAGTCGCCTAGCTTGCGAATAAGCGGCCGCACCGGATTTTTGACAATCTCGCCCTCGATATCGAACCACCAATTGGGGATGTTGGGATCAAGCCCGCCTTTGTCCAGCGAATTGGCTAAATCGACCAACGGGCCTTCGCCCTCGCCCACGCAGACGCCGTCAACCCCGTCTTCTTTGATCAGATCGGGGAAGAAGGTGGGGTGCGGGCCGCCAAAAACCGACAGGGGGGCCTGTTTGCCTAACGCCTCTTTGATGGCTCGATTGACTTTAAAGTAATAATGCTGCGAACCGGTCATCATACTGTAGCCGACGACATCCGGTTGGTATTTTTTGGCATACTCAACAGGGTTTTCTTGCGCGGCGATAGTGAGTTGAACGTCGTGACCCGCTTCTTTCAACACCGCCGAGATCGACATGACCCCTTGGGGTTCATAATCTATTTGCTTTTCTACCCACAAAACCTTTGCCACAGACAGCCTCCTCCTAAAAAGAGCTTCCTTGTGAAGGGTCTAACCAGGTGCGTCCCAAAATTTGGGAAAGCACAGGGGGGCACGGGGGTATCCCCCCGAATCCCCCCATGTTTGTCCCAGTTTCTGGGACGCATCCGGTCTAACAAGATTGCTTGATTATAGAGCAGACTTGTTATTTGTCAATTAATCTATTTTTTATCAACTTTATTATCAAAAATAATTTGTCACTATCTGATCCAGCTAATGCGCTCTTCAGCCCAGCCACGGGTGGCATCGGTTGAACTGGGGCTGCCGACAAAGCCATCGGCGGAACCGGGCATGGTAAAGAGTTGGCTCTTGCCATTGCCGTCGGGGGTCATCACCCAGATAGCCCAAATTCCCCCACGATCGCTGACAAAAGCAATCGCGTTACCATCAGGCGACCAGGTCGGAATACCGTCTTGAGCCGCATCATCCGTCAGCCGCTGCAAGTTGGAGCCGTCAGCATCGGCTACGTAGATATCCCAGTTCTCTTCACGCTGTGACATAAAGACGACCTTTTCCCCATCAGGCGATAAGGCCGGGGCGGTATCACCATCAACGCTGGTAATGCTTTCGATATCTCCCATCGTGTCAGTAGACGAGCGCAAGCCAAAGGCCGTAGTGCCCCAGCCTTTAAAGACCATCCGGCCGGTTTGACCGATGGTGGGATACTCACCTTCACCCAAAATTACGCCCTCAGTCCGTTCCTGGCGACTGCCGACCTTAATCAAGTTCGACTTGCGGTCGCCGGATCGGCGCGACAGCAAAACGATTTCGTCGCCGTCGGCGGTCCAGGTCGGTAGTTGATCTTCCAGGAAGTTGGCCACAATTATTCCGTTGGCCCCGGATACATCCATCGTCATCAAACCACGCGAACTGTCATCCCAAGAATGGAAGGCGATGCGCGATCCATCGGGGCTAAACGCGGGCTGGCTGGCCTGGCTGCGGAAAAAGGTGGACTCGCCGCTTTCGACATCACCGAAGTAGATATTGTAGCTCTCGCCATCGAAGCTGGCGTAGGCAATGGTTCCGGCCAGGGCCGATCGAGACACCTGGGCCGGTGCCGGAATGAGCGCCGGCCGAGTTGGCGTAGGCGTTGGCGCTACCGTCGCTGTCGGCTCAGTCTCAGTCTCAGTCGTAGGCACAACAACCGCCTCATCATAGACCGCTGCCGGCGTACCCGCCGCAATTTTTAGCTCTCGATCCATGTTGATCGTACCCAGACTCAAGTAAACCGGATCAAGATCAGGCGCTTCAAAGACCAACTCCAGATCATACGTCCCGATCTCCAACTGAAATACCAGGCTACCGGGCACGCTGCCGCCGGGCGTTAGCGCCAGATCTTCAAAGCGGTCGATAGCTCCTAACTGTCTCAGATAGTTCTCGCTAATGCTGGAGCCAGCTTCGCTGAACGTCTGACCGTCGCGGGTGCGCATCGAGAAGTTGCTGATCGAAAATTCAAACGGAATGTTCCCGGCGTTGCGGGCGCGGACATCGATGAAAATGTAGGCTTCCGTGGTGTTGGGCGACGCCCCAAAAATGATCGGGCTGACCTGGGAGGAAACGATCTCCAAGACCGGAATCGCCAACTGCGGGCCGGACGGCGTGGGAGTAGAGGTAGGACTGCTGCCCAACGACTGCCCCTCAAGGCTACCGTCGCCGCGCCCGTCACCGGCGCCGGGGGTTTGAAACGTGACCGGCTGCTGATCGGCCAGATCGCCGCCGTCACCGCTGCCGGACAACATCAATACCAAGCCGGCGATAATGAGCAGTAGCACCACCAGGCCAATGCCAATGGCCCACGGCGTGATGATCGTCTGCGGCCGCTCCCCTTCTTTCGCCGGGGTCGGCGCCGGGGCCGGGCTGGGTTTAACCACGGGCGGCGGAACCGCGCTAGGCACCGTCATATCACGCGGGCGCTTCATCTCTACGGTGGACTGGGCTGCCAAATTTTGTTCCCACACAATCCGGGTTTCGGCGATGGTCACCGTTTGACGCGGCGTGATTTTTGTCCACGTGTCCGGCTCAAGTCTTTCATTGTTAACGAACGTGCCGTTGGCGCTGTCCAGGTCTCTCACTTCCCAGATGTTCCCCGTACGCCGGAATTCGGCGTGGTGCCGGGAGGAACGCGGGTCGGTCAGCACCAGATCATTATCCAACTCACGACCCACCTTGATGATGGTGCCTTCGCCCTCCGGCAAAGGAAATTTCTCAGATTTGCCTTCGGGGTGTCTCACTGTGAAATGATCTTTGGCAGCGTCACCTTGTACACTTTTTGATGATTCTTCGGGCATTTCCTTCTACCTTAATATTATGGATTTGTTCAGTGGCCTACTACCGTTTGTACACGCTTATCTTTATGTCCCCAAGAGCATGTACTCACTTCCTACTGAAACCTTCATTCTACAGGAAGAATTTAACTTGTCCAATTAACTCACCTTAAGGCAGCAAAGCCCTACCATAAATTGATTGGTCCAGTTTCCTTAAATCGGCGGTAGGGCCGCCAGACTAATCTTCCCATTTTAGCCGCTGGTTCGATCAAATAGCTGAAACCGGACCAATCTTGCTGCCGTTCAGACCGCTTTTGAGCAGGGAGGATTATAGTACCGACTTAATAGTCAGGCAACGTTGAGTTCTACGGGGAAACCACAGTCGAGACAACTCGAGCCATTGTGGGGGGGTGTAAGAGCATATTAGCGTAGGACGCATTGGCCATGGGGCAGTGACATTCGCCGTTATAGATACTGCGCCGGAGTTTCGCCATCTCATTGCCGGTCCAAATCCGCCGCAAATCATAATCGTTTTCGCGCAGGTTGCCGACGCCCTCCGCCCGAATACAGCAGCTCCACAGATCGCCATTGGGGGCGATCTGGCAACTGGCCCAACCGGCGTAACAGGGAATCACCTGCCGCTGCTCATTTAGCACCCGCTTGGCCAGTTGATAATATTCGGCCCGAAACGCCTGCGTAATTTTGGCAAAGCCCGATACCCGCCGTTGGTGCGCTTTCTCGCTCAAGAAATCGGCGATAGGGCCGTATTTCTCGGCCATCGGGGTAATTTCCCAGCCGACGGTGTCTAATTCCACCCGTTCTTCAGCGATTTCGGTGATGTAACTATCCGGCCTCAAAAATTCCAGTCCGGCGTAAATCTCAAAAAAGCGGTCGATGTTGTAGTTGGAAATAACGGTATGATTGGTCAGCACCAAGTTTTTGTGCCGCTTTTGCAGCGCTTTCAACTCCGACCAGGTGTGCATGGCCTTCTTCCAATTACCGGGCACCATTCGAATTTCATCGTGGCGCTCACCGACTTCATCCAGCGACAGGTTGATGCCGATATTGGTCGTTGGAGCGCCTTCGCACAGGCGCTCAACGCCGTCGATAATTCGTTTGGTCAAAATACCGTTAGTGGGAATGGTAATCACCGACGGGCGGCAATGTTCGTAAGCCGACAGGGCCATATCGACCGTATCTTTGCGCAGAAACGGTTCGCCGCCGGTGAACGTAAAATAGAGTGGGCCTCGGCCAATCTTGGCGAAGGTTTTATCCCACTCTTCAAAGGTCATATCATCGTTGGGTTTGCGCCACACGTCGCAGGTTTTGCATTTGCTGTTGCAGCGATAGCTGACGCTGACCACAATCGAGAAGGGCAGCATGGTCGGCCAGCCAAACTGGCGGTAAGTCCAGTAGAGCGGTAGTTTGGTAAGTAACTTTAGCATAGCGAGTTGTTCTAATTATGCTGCGGCAGCTTCGCGCTCACCTAAGCCCATGAGCATGTTCGCCGCGGTTTTTAGATAGTAGGGAAAACGCAGCCACGTATCTTTGCGAGCCACAATGCGGGCAATTCTGCGAGGGCGTAAGTAGAAGCGCCGATGCGCTTCGTGCCATTTACGTTCGACGGTTGCCTTATCCAGATCGCCAAAGGCAAAATGAGCCTTATCGGCCTGGATAGCCAACTGTGACCAATCCATATTGTGCGAGAAAACATCGCCTTTTTCCACCAGCGTGTCCCACATCTCCGTGCCGGGGAAAGGCGCGGCCATCATAAAATGGGCCAAATCGGGGTCCAGTTCCACCGCCAGCCGGATGGTCTTCTCCATCGACTCCTCGGTCTCACCGGGCATGCCGAAGATGAAAAAGCCCATTGTTTCCAGTTTGGCGGTCTTAGCATGTTTCACTGCCTGGCGAACCATATCGATGGTCTGGCCTTTTTTAATCACGTTGCGCAGCATCCAATCGTCGCCGTTTTCAATCCCAAAACCGACCCGTTTGCAGCCGGCCTGCTTCATTAGATGAAACAACTCTTGATCGGTGTTGTTGACCTTCATGCCGTGAACCGTCACCCACGGCACTTGCAAGTTGGCTTTGATGATGGCTCGGCACAAATCCTTGGCTCGCTGGCGATCCAAATTCCAAATGTCATCAGTAATGCCGATCTCCGTCGCTCCCAAATCTTTGACCAACCACTCCCATTCGGCAATGACGTTATCCACACTACGCGCCCGCCAGGTGTCGCCGGTGATGGGTTTGGAGCAATAAGTACATTTGTAGGGGCAGCCCCGCGAGGTCACAATGGTGTACGTCCGGGCGTTCATATCCAGCCCTTCGGTCAGCGGATTGAGGTTAGTGTAGCGGTCGATTTTGAACATGTCGAACGCCGGAAACGGGATGGCGTCGATATCATCCGGCAGCGGACGATCCAGATTATGCATGATTTTGCCGGCCTCATTACGCCACGACAGCCCCATAATACTCCCCCAGCCGGCCTCAGTATCGAAGTGGCGAGGGGTAATTGGCGATTGGAGATTAGGAGATTGGAGGTTAGTGAGGGGCGATTGGTTTCGCGCGCGGTTGACCTCGGCTTGTTTTTCAAAGGCGCGCATGATTTCGATAATCGTGTACTCAGCTTCGCCGCGCACGACCAGATCGACCTGATCTTTTTCCATCGATTCATGGGGCATCAGGGTCAGGTGCGGGCCGCCGAGAATGGTAATCGCGCCGTGTTTCTTAGCCGTTTTGGCCGACTCCCAGGCGTTGACAATCAACGGCGTCGGGGCCGACAGGCAGACGATATCAAACGGGTCACGGGCCAGCTTTTGCTCAAAGGTTTCCACATCCTCTTCGACCGAGGCATCCCAAATTTCGCACTCGTATCCGTGAGCGCGCAACGAGCCGGCCAGGTAGCCCAACCCCATATGGACGTGTTTACGACTATTCCAGACTTCCGATTCGGGACTGGCTAGTAAAACTCTCAATATTTCCTCCGCTTAACAACCGCCATTTTAGACGGCGGCTTCGGCTTCAACAGATTTACGCAATTCGTCTTTTTCTTTCTTGGGAAAGAGGGTGTTAAAGGCCACTTTAAAGGTGCGCCGCCAATTAATCCAGAAATCTTTGCGCATCAGCGTCCCGGCCACCCGATGCGGGCGCAGATAGAAGCGGCGATAAGCCTCTTTCCACTTACGCTCGATCATTTCAGCCGTCATATCGCCCAATTCGTAACGGGCGCGGCCATCAAAGAAGACATAATCTTCCCAATCATCCAGCAGCAGCCGGCCTTGCCGTTTGGCAATCTCGTAGACTTTGGTGCCCGGATAGGGCGTCATCATCGAGAAGTTGGCGATCATCGGATCGACTTCACAGGCGAATTGGATGGTTTTTTCCATCGACTCTTCCGTTTCGCCCGGCAGGCCGATGATGAAAAAGCCGATGGTTTCCAGTCCAACCGATTTGGCGTTTTTGAAAGCCTGACGGATGGTGTCGTGATCGATCTTCTTATCGATGGACAGCAGCACGTCGGGATCACCGCTCTCCACGCCAAAGGCGGTTCGTTTCAGGCCGGCTTTTTTCAATTTGCCCAGCAGTTCTTTCGTGGCCAGGTTAGCCCGGATACCGTTAACAAAAATCCAGGGAACGTGATTGACTTTGTGCTCGATAAACAGATCGGCGATTTTTTCCAATCGGTCAACCTGAATATTGGCCGAGTCATCCAGCACGCCGATTTCCTGGGCATCGAAATTCTCAACCAAATGCTGCCACTCCGCCAGGACACTTTCAGGACTACGCGCTCGCCATTTAATCGGCATAATACTCTGCGAGCAGAAAGTGCAGCGATAGGGACAGCCGCGCGAGGTCATCACCGAGAAAGAGCGCGCGCCATCAATGGCGTCGGTGGCCGGCTGGAGGTTGGTGTAGCGATCCATCTTGAAGAAGTGATAAGCCGGGAAGGGCAGCGTATCCAAATCGGCAATGGGCGGGTGATCGGGGTTGTGATGCTCTTTTTGGTCGGTGGTGTAGTAGCTGATGCCCAACAGACCGTCAAGCAAGCCGGCGGCGGGATCAAGCAGATCGCGGGCGGCGAAGTTGGGGTTGCCGGCTTTGCCGTTTTCGACAATACCGCACAATTTAACCCACACATCCTCGCCTTCGCCGCGAACGACCACATCCACTTCCGGGCGCTCGGCGCTCTCGGCCGGCAGCACTGACACGTGCGGCCCGCCCAGCACCACGGGGATATCTTTAACCGATTTAATCGCTTTGGCTGTGCGCCAGGCCGATTTCACCTGGGGCGTGTTAGCCGTAATGCCCACAATATCCGGCTGTAAACGGCGCACCGCCTCATCAATCGATTCATTTTCAACATCGGCATCAAACAACAACACGTCATCGCCACGCCGTTCAGAGACAGCAGCGAGATAAGCTAAGCCTAGGTGGGGGGTTGTCCGGGTATCGATGGGTAGTCGGAAGCGAGGGTTTACCAGCATCACTCGCATAATCGTTACCTCCCTTGCAGGTAATTTTTATAATAGTCTTTATAATAATTTTGAATTTTACATTAGGTTTAAGTTGAGAGCAAAATCGAGTTTGGTGATTCATGATCGAAATCGCCCTCAACGATCACCCAGTTACTATAAAGCAAGCAACTCAAATGCGCAATAGTAAAAAAAACTTAACCGGCAACAAGCAGCTACGCAATTTTGCCTAAACGCATTCTGCGCACAAACTTTGCCGCCACGAAAAGCTACCTAACAAACAGCTAGGCAACAGCCAGTCGGGCCATCACACTTTGCATATTATTGATGCCCCAATGTTCGATATACTTCCCATCACGCAACCTGACGATGTCAATGACTTCGATCACCACTTTTTTGTTTGAAGCCGGTATGCCCATTAGCTCTCCGGTGTGAATTCCGTAGAAAGCTTTGCGGGTAGTGACTTTATCGCCCTCGGCCACTTGATCGTAAATCTCCGCTTTTAAATCCGAAAAGGCCGGACGCAGAATCCGGGTAAAAAAGTAAATCATCCCCTCAGGGCCTTTAGGCGCGCCAGGCGGGGCCGAATGGTTGATAAAATCTTCAGCCACAAGCGCATTAAAGGTTTCGACATTGCCCTGCTCAATCACTTCTTTATTGAAACGAATAACGATAGCTTTGTTATGGTCTAAAGTTGAGTTCATTCTTTTGCCTCTCGCTGGTTAAGATAAAATTAATACCACGATGGGATGTTGAACGACGCGTTCTACCCATAATTCTTAGCTGAGAGGGGACGAATAGGACCACTGTCTAAACTTTCGGCAACTTTTCGTCCCTGTTCCGTTAGCAAATAGGTGGCCGCCGGAAACTTTTTATTGCTATCGATCAGCCCCTTATCTTTAAGCGCATCCATAGTCGAGCTTGATATGGTTTCAACGGCGCCATCCAGTAGGTGGAGTTTGTAACTTTTGGCCCCGTCTAGATAGCGATGCGCTTTGAGCGTTGCACCGCGCACCAAACCCAGCAGCACGTGCTGTTGCGTATCAGATAATTTCATAACGACCTAACTCATTTTAAGGCAAAAAAAGGAACTGGATAACACCAGTTCCTCATTGAATCGTTCGTGATATCGATCTACTTTATGCCGCTCTAAGATTACCCCAGATTGTCCACAAACTGCTGCATCTTGCGCTGCGAAATTTTGACAAACTTGTCAGCGATAATCTCCTGCATCTCCTCTTCCGAGAGCCGGATGCGCAGGATATCCAGAGCATCCTCCGGCGAGCGGCCATAAGCCAGCTTTTGCTTACCGTTCTTCATCTCAAACAAGTACATATAGTGGGGGTTGCTGAAACTGCTCATGCTTTCACCAACGCTTCCCGCAAGGCGCTTGACTTTTGCCGGGCGTAGGCATCGAGACCGCGATTGATTTCATCTTCGTATTGGCCGGCCAGTAACGCGCGATAAAATTGATAATCCACGCCTATGACCTTTTCGTCATCCGGGAAGCGGTGATAATTTTCTTTGGTCATCAGACTCTTCCCTTCGGCGATGAGTTGGTAGCCCAGAGCCGACCCCGGATAGGGCGCGTAGTAGGAGATCGACGGGAAGACGTATTTCATGGTTTTGAGCATGCGCATGGTTTCAAAGGCGTCTTCGTGGGTTTCGCCGGGAATGCCGAGCATAATATTGGCCCACAGCTTAGGCGGCTCTTTGCCCATCTGCCGGTAGTCATCGCCGATCTTGTTAATCAAATCAATGGTGAACTGGTTGTCTTCCGCCGTACATTCTTTGTTGAGCAGCCGCAAAATGCGGTCGCTGCCCGACTCAAGACCGATGGAAATCGTGTTCCAGTTGGTCTCTCGCACCAACGCCTCGAATAGCTCCGGCCACTGGCGAACCGTATCGGAGCGACCGGCGGCCCAGTACGGCCAGACCTTGTTAGCTTTGCGCGGGTATTTGTCGATCCACTCTTCCAACCACGAGGGATTTTGAAAAAACATCGAGTCGTGAATAACGATGGAACCGACTCCAAATTTGTCGTCCAGATAATTCAATTCGTCGATGACCATATCAACCGGCCGGCGGCCCATATTCGGGATGTAAGAATTCTCGTTGCAGAAAACACACTGCCAGGGACAAACCCGGCTGGTGATAATCGTGGCGACCGGGGGCGGTCCCCAGCCACATTCCGGCTCCAAGGGCCAATTGAATTTTCGGCGTAGCCGGCGGTGAGGCTTGGGCCATAGGGTGCGGTCGATCATCGGCCACTCTGCCATCGATTTTGAGCCGATGCCGACAATCACGCGTGGGAACGACAGCGGATCGTTGACCAGATTAACAATCACATTTTCGCCCGGCCCCTGGCAAATACGATCAAATTCGGGAATGGCCGTCATCTCATCCAGCGCCACCGTCGCGTGCATGCCGCCGGTCAGCACCAGCCCGTTGGGGTTGATCTCCTTGAAGATTTTGGCCGATTTATAAGCCACCGGGAAGGTGTAACTCCGCACATTCATTATAAGGATGTCGTAACCCTGCAACTGCTTGCGGAGTTGCTCCCACGAGGTCACGGCTCGGGTCGAGAGCAAGTCGGTGTTGACGCCATGATTATGGAGGATGGTTCGCAGCAGGCCCAAACCGTGGTCTTGCCATTGCTCGTGCGGCCCATCGGGTTTGACCAGATCGCCCAAATCTCCCAAATCCAGCCAGACGATTTTCGATTTTTGGGTATTTTGTGACCAGAAGTTGAACATTCTCTCTTTGCCTCTAGCAGCGTAACATCTTAATAAGAGTCTGTACGATAGACTCTAATCAAATATTGGTCAAATTCTGATATTTAACCCCAGATGACCGGCCTGTAACACAAAAATCGCTCCCGCACACGGATTGATGCGGGAGCGATGAAAAACTCACGACAAAATGTTATTAAGAGCAGGGCGTACCTTGTTCGCCGGCTGTGGTTTGGAACGAGCTGCCACAGGCGCACGAGCGAACCGCATTGGGGTTCTCGATACGAAAACCGCCGCCCATTAGGCTGTCAATATAATCGATTTCAGCCCCATCGAGGTAGGAGATGCTGCCGGGATCAACCACAACCTTGACATTGCCGGTCTCAAAAATCTGGTCACCAATTTCTGGACCCTCGGCAAAGGTCATGCCATAGGACAAACCTGAACAGCCGCCACCCGATACAAACACACGCAGAGCATAACCATCAAGCCCTTTTTCCGTCATAACCTTAGACAACATATCTTCGGCTGATGCCGTCAATGAGATCATTTTGAAACGCCTCCTAATTGGATTAACAGTAAAATAATAACTGGTTTGCGATAGATTTCTCAAGGGTATTTTACTTGTGAGCCAGAATTTTGTCAACAGTTAAAAAGTAAAAAAAGTAAAAAAACTTTTTAGTTAGCAAAGTCAACCGACACGGCGCTATTGACATGAGCGTATCGGCTCGTTATAATTTAAATGACCAAACTATTATTTTTGAAATATTCGACCCCATGTTTGAATAGTTAGGACAGACTATGAGCTACATTCCTCAGGTTTATAGAAAGTACGACCTCCTATTTACCCCGCGCTTGATTTCCAAGCTGCGTAACCTGCGCAATGACGAATGGGCCAAACTGGTTGACCACCTCGCCGTGCTGCCGGAAACCCACCCAGAAACAATTTCCTTTTCAATGATGATGATCAAATTAGGCGGCTGTCTTACTTGTGAAATGGACAGCTACCGCGCCCAGCGTGGCTGCGCTGCTTGTGCCCAAAACACTATCGCCAGTTTCAAAGGCAGCGACAAGCAACTGCTCAGCCGGTACGAAAAAACGAAACTTTCAGTAACGCAACAGTACCCTGAGCAAGATCTGAAGCAAGCGGCGTAAAATCAGTTCAAACTTTCCTTTGGTTACTGAAATCTGGCCCCGTCAGGTTTAATTGCGCCACTGAGCCAGGTATCCTGTAAATTGATACCTTCGATAGCGGCTTGGGTAAACCAGGCGCCACGAGCATCGGCGCGGGTCAAGTTAACGGCCGTTAAATTCGCCGCCCGAAAATCGGCCCATTTGAGTCCGGCTTCCGATAGATCGGCCTGAGTGAGATTGGCCTGGCGTAGGTCGGCCCAATTAAGCTGTGCGCCGCTCAAATTTGCACCGGCTAGATCGGCTTGCTGCAAGTTGGCCCAATCCAGCCGGGCCTGGCTCAAGTCAGCGCCCCGCAGATCGACGCCCCATAAATTAGCGCCGGATAAATCCACGCCCCCCAAATTTTGCCCGGCTCCCCCCTGATTGACCAGTTGCCACACCAACCGCCACTTGCTATCAAGCAGCGTCGTATCATCAATTTGGGTATCAATCAACAGTACGCCCCGTAATTTAGTCCCCACCAGGTTTGCTCCTCGCAAATCAGCCTCACTTAAATCGGCCCCGGTCAGATCGGCTGCTGTTAAATCGGCGTTTGACAAGTTGGCCCCACGCAGGTTAACGCCCTCCTGCAACGGCCCTCCCCACTCGACCTCCGCCAAGTTGGCTCCCCTCAAATCCACGCCAGATAAGTCAAAAGCTGGCTTCGACCATCCGCGTAGATCAGCCTCGGCGCACGCCGGTGGGCAATCCTGGTACGTACACGCCGTGAGTAAAAATGAAAAAATAGATATAAAAAAAATTGGAGTTAAAAATCGACCCATTTCGAACTATTTCTTGATTTTTTTATACAAGACTTGGATTTAAATTCTTTCGATATTACCGTTCCGATCTCAAGATTGTAGCGTCTTATAAAGGGAGTGCAAACTTGCCAGGTTAAGGCATCGCCCCGCTGCACTTTTCATATTTTGTGCGTGAGCATTCATCTTTTAGCGGTCAGCGTTCTTCATTACTTTAGACCAAATTTTGAGCTAACAACCCGATCAGAATGGCTCAAAAGTCATCTCTGATGATAAAGCTGACCACTGAATGCTGATAGCTAACCGCTTATTTTGTTCAACCTTAAAATTATGACCATCCAATCTATCGCATACTATATATTGTGGTATAATAAGGAAGGAAGTACTATATCTGCTAATTTAGCAATGGCTTACCATAATATTTGATTTCAATTTAACCTTGTGATATAATAAACTTGTCATAATATAAACACCCTATGAAAGCACTTAAAGAACGAATCCAAAAAGAAGGTAAAAATCTGGGGAATGGCATCCTCAAAGTCGACAGTTTTCTCAACCACCAAGTCGATCCGGCGCTGATGCTGGCCGTGGGTGGAGCGTTGGCCGCTCATTTCGGCGCGATGGGCATTACCAAGGTGTTGACGGCGGAAATTTCCGGCATTGCCCCGGCCCTAACGACCGCGCTAGCCCTGGGCGTACCGGTAGTCTATGGGCGCAAAACCAAGCCGATCACCATGCCCGAAGACATCTATGTCGAGGCTGCCCCGTCGCACACCAAAGGGAAAGAGGTTTATTTGATGGTCTCGCCCGAATTTCTTGGCCCGGACGACAGTGTGTTGATCATCGATGATTTCCTGGCCACCGGCCACACGATTATGGCGTTGGTCCGGCTGGCCCGAAAAGCCGGAGCCAAAGTTGTGGGCGTGGGCGCCGTCATCGAAAAATCTTTTGAAGGGGGCCGCGCTCAATTGGAAGCGATGGATCTACAAGTCCGCTCGTTAGCCGTCATCAAGCAGATGACCGATAAAGAGATTATTTTTGCCGAAGGAGTATCGCCCTAATGACCGTCGCCTCGCTTGAAAACACACCGGCCCAAGAGGCCGTGGTCATTTTGGACTTTGGCTCGCAGTACAGCCAGTTGATTGCCCGCCGGGTGCGCGAGTTAAATGTCTACTGCGAACTCATCCCCTACACCGCCTCGCAGGCCAATATCGAACGCCTTAAGCCGAAGGGTTACATTCTATCCGGCGGGCCGGCCAGTGTCTATGCGCAAGACGCACCTCGCTTGCCCGATTTTGTGCTTGAAACCGGCCAGCCCGTATTGGGTATCTGTTACGGGATGCAGTTGCTTACTCACCAACTCGGCGGCCAGGTCGATCCCGGCAGCGAGCGGGAGTACGGATTAGCCGAAATCGAGCTGCTTGACACCGGGTCGATTCCCCTTTTCAGCGAGGTGGCCGAGACCCGCATGCCGGTTTGGATGAGCCACGGCGACCGCGTCACTAAACTGCCGGATGGCTTTCAATCATTGGCCCGGACGGAAAATTCGCCCTACGCCGCCATTGGCGATCCGGCGCGAGGGCTGTACGGCCTGCAATTTCACCCGGAAGTCACGCACACGCCCGCCGGCAAATTTATTTTGCGCTCTTTTCTGTACGAGGTCTGCGGCTGTGGCGGCGGCTGGACGGCCGGCAACTTTATCCACGACAGCATCGACCAAATCCGGGCGCAAGTCGGCGACGGCCAGGTCGTCTGCGGGCTGTCGGGCGGCGTCGATTCGTCGGTGGTGGCGGCGCTGCTGCACCAGGCCATCGGCGACCAGTTGACCTGTATATTCGTCAATACCGGTATGATGCGCCAAAACGAACCGGAGCAGGTGGTCCAGACCTTTGAACAAGAAATGCACGCCCAGCTGATCGCGATCGACGCCACCGAAGATTTTTTGACCAGCCTGGCCGGCGTAACCGATCCCGAAGCCAAGCGTAAAATCATCGGCGAGAAGTTCGTGCGCATCTTCGAGGCCGAAGCCCGCAAGTTGGGCCAGGTCGATTTTTTGGCGCAGGGGACGCTCTACCCCGATGTCATCGAGAGCGCCAGCCGCGATCAGCAGGCCGTGGCCGCCAAAATTAAAACCCACCACAATGTGGGCGGGCTGCCGGAGGACATGCAGTTCGAGTTGGTCGAGCCACTCCGGTTTCTGTTTAAGGATGAGGTTCGGGCGGTGGGTGAAGCGTTAGGGCTGCCGCGTGATATTGTGTGGCGACATCCCTTCCCCGGTCCCGGCTTGGCCGTGCGCATTCTGGGCGACATCACCTGGGAGCGGCTGGAAACGCTGCGCGCCGCCGACGCCATTTTCATCGACGAGTTGTGGCGTTCCGGCTGGTACGATCAAACGTCGCAAGCCTTTGCCGTGTTGTTGCCGGTGCAGTCCGTCGGCGTCATGGGCGACTACCGCACCTACGGCAACGTTATCGCCATCCGAGCCGTCACCACCGATGATTTCATGACCGCCGATTGGGCCAAACTACCCGTCGATCTACTCGCCCGCGTCAGCAACCGCATCGTCAACGAGGTCGATGGCGTCAACCGGGTTGTGTACGATATCAGCAGCAAACCGCCGGCCACTATTGAGTGGGAGTAGACCGTAGTTTCAATATATAAGAGAGTTTGAGTAGGATAAACGTCTGTGGCAAATAAGGAGTAGGAAGTAAGGCGTAAATTAGTTTATTCCTTCTTATTCCCTACTTCTCACGGACGGGGAGGCTAACTGTATGACCGCCGAAATTACCACCGTAATAGGTCAATTAAGTATTCGCGAAGGCGTTTGGCGACAAAACGCGCCCAATCAGGTTGCTGTGCGCGAGCCAAAAGCGGCCGACGCGCCGGGGGCCGGGAAAGGCGATCTGTTCATCGTGACCGAGATCCAGGGCAACGTCGATAACCGCGACGCGATGGAGCAGAAGCTGGCCCAGGCCATTCGTGATAGTTATTACTTGGCCCGTGGCTCAATCACAGCCAGCTTACGGCGCGCTATCCAGGCCGGCAATGATCTTCTCTATCACCGCAACCTGAAAGTTGAGGTGGAAGATCGGGTGGTCGGCGGCGCGGTCATTGTGGTCTCGTGCCAAGAGGACGCCTTTGTCGGCCAGATTGGCCCGACTGCCTTCTTTGCCGTCTTGGGCGATCACGTTCGCCGCTATCCGGCTCGGTCGGTTTGGCTCGATGAAGCGATGGGACCAGGCCAGGAAGAAGATGCGTCGGCGCTGGGGCTGCGCAAAATTGTCGAGCCGACGCTCCAACACGTGCGCGTTGAGCCGGAAGATATGCTAGTTTTGGCCGACAGCCGGCTGGCCGGCCAACTGCCGCTGAGCGATCTGGTCCACGCGGTTGACTCCGGTGATGTCAAAACCGCCATCAAAGAACTGGGTGAGGTCGCTAAGGCGAAAAACTGCTCGGCCCTTATTTTAGAGGTAGTCGAAATGGCGGCTGCCGCCGGCCCGTTCAAATTGGCGACGCCGTCCAAACTGAGCGACATTTTCAATCGCCGCAGTCACGCCGTCCCTGTAGACCCCAGCCCGGAATCGCCCTGGCCCGAGCCGGTTGAAGCTGACGGCGAACCGGTTCAGGCAAACGGGGAGCGGGCTGCTGTTTTTGCCCACACCTCAATCCTCCAAAAATCGATGCACTGGTTGGATCGGTTCAAAGGCCAACCTGAACCGGACGAGCCGCCAGAACCACCCGCCGCCGAATTCGAGCCTCCCCCACTGGAAGAATTTGAAGAAGACACGGTGATGATCCCAACCAAAAGGCCGATGGCCCGGCCTTACGAGGGGGAAAAGTGGTCCACGCCGCACCACAAGTCAAACAGACCGGAAGCCGGGCATGGCCCAGGCGCCTACATCCCTAATCCGGTCGCACCGCAAAGCACGCTTCTGGAACGCGAGTATGCCGGTGATGCCAATGATGATGAGACTGCCAGCGACCGGTCGCCGTTACAAACGATTGTTTACGGTCTAGGATCGGGCTTGTTGATGCTGGTTCTCCTAATCAGCAACGCCTTCAAAGGCTTATTCCGGCTGGTGCTGCCGGCCTCCAGCCAGCAGAAACCACGCCAGGCCGGGATGCAGGCCCAGGCGGAAAATTCATCGTCCTCCGTTCCGTGGAAACTGCTGCGTAATATCGCGATTGCCATCCCTATTTTGGTGGCGATCATCGTCGGCATTAGCTATATCCAAAAAGGACGGCTGCGTGACGCCGAGTACAACGACTTCCTCACTGCTGCCCAGAGCAAAATCGAGCAGGCCCGCGAGGTCGATTCCTCGGCGGCGCTGGGCTTGATGGCCGAAGCCGAAAACTCGCTGACTCAGGCCGAACAAATTAAGCCGGACGAGGAGCATCCGGAAATTACGGCGATGCGCCAACAGATTGCCGCCGAAACTGACCGGGTCGGCCACGTGCAGCGGCTCGATGCCGTACAGCAACTGCGCCAATACACCGACGCCGGCACCCAAACCAGCAGTATTGTGGTCGAGGGCGTGGAAATCTACATTATGGATAAAGGCAACGATCGCATCTACCACCACAGCCTCGACAACGAAGGCGTGTCGCTACTGCCTGATGGCGAGACGGTGTTGATCGCGGCCAAAGGTCAGCAGGTGGACAACATTCAGGTGGGCGAACTGCTCGATATGACCTGGATGCCCACCGGGGGCAATCGCCAGACGAGCGATTTAGTCGTTTTGAACAGTACCGGGCTGTTGGAATACAGCACCAATTGGGGACTGGCATCATCAATGCTGGCTGCCACCGACGCCTTAAAACTGCCGGTGGCCGTGGATAGTTATTTTGGCAATTTCTATGTCCTCGACCCGCAGGCCAATGTGCTGCTGCGCTATCTGCCCACGGTTGACGGCTATAACGCCCCGCCGCAAAACTACTTCGCGGCTAATGTCCCCGTCGATCTGAGCAACGCGGTCGATCTGGCCATCGATGGCGCGGTTTACGTTCTCTACCAGGATGGCCGAATCGCCAAGTTTCAGGGCGGCCAACCCGCCGAGTTTAACGTGACCGGTCTGGACGTGCCGTTCAATAATCCGGTAGCCATCTTCACCAAACCGGATGAGGATGTGCAGCACATCTACGTGGCCGACGCCGGCAATCATCGCATTGTCCAATTGAACAAAGACGGCAGCTTTGTCCGCCAGTTCAAACCCAGCGCCGGCGAGGCCGCCTCATTTGCCAATCTGCAAAACATCTACGTCGATGAGATCGGCGGCAAGATGTTCGTGCTGGACAGTAATAATCTCTACCTGGTCAAATTGCCGACGGAATAAGGAAGAACGGTAAACGAAATCCGGGTTTAGTGATAGCGAGATAAGACGATTAGGAGATTGGGGTGGCTTTGTCTCCAATCGTCAACCAAATACCGGCATTATCTTGGACAAGCTTAAGCTCAGGGTCTATGGCCTTGAGCTTTTTGGTTTTGGGGGACGGTTGTGTTGTATTTGTGTTGGAAAACTTAAGTTTTTGGGCGATTATTGGGCGAAAATTCAGAGAATGTGCATGAAAAGTTCAAGGGGATTAAGTTCACATTGGGGAACATGATAAGAAAGCGAAGGGTTGCTTAAAAAAGGCGCGGGGGCGGCATAAAAAGGCGAGGAATGTGCATGAAAAGTACAAGAAACGTTATATTGGTGTTGGAAGTAGCACAAAAACTCGCGGGAGCGGCATAAAAAGGCGGGGAATGTCTTAATAAAGGCGCGGAAGCAGCACAATAACTCGCGGAAGCAGCACAATAACTCGCGGAAGCAGCACAATAACTCACGGGAGCAGCACAAAAAGGCGTGGGAGCGGGACAAAAAGCCAAAGAGGCTAATTTTTTTCAAGGGTTGAGCGATTTTCCATCTACACTTGTTGGTCGTATCATAAGGAACCTTGTAATTAAATCAAAGGATCAGAAAGCCCCTGGTGGGACGACATCGGCTAATGGAGCGACAAAGCTTGCTTTGTCAAGACCGATCAAAGTAAGCTTTGATGCTCCAAACTTTTATTTCCAACGGAGGATAGCTATGATTCAATTTGAATTTGCTACAGCGGCGCGGATTATCTTTGGGACGGGCAGCCTAGGTCATTTGGAGTCGCTGATGGCAGGGATGGGCCGGCGGGCGTTGGTGGTGTTGGGCGGCTCCGGCCAGCGGGCCGAACCGGTTATCCAGCATCTCGTCTTCAACAGCATCGCTTACACCACCTTCAATGTGCTCGGCGAACCGACGACCGCGACCGCCCGTGAAGGCACGGCTCTAGCCCGACGCGAAGGCTGCGATTTTGTAATCGGTATTGGTGGGGGCAGCGTTA
This sequence comes from Anaerolineales bacterium, assembly GCA_020634855.1. Taxonomy (GTDB): domain Bacteria; phylum Chloroflexota; class Anaerolineae; order 4572-78; family J111; genus JAGRBY01. The sequence continues at coordinate 377,199 of JACKAU010000004.1, read as the reverse complement.
TCGACGCCGGCAAGGCGATTGCCGCGCTGCTGACCAATGGCGGCGATCCACTGGATTATCTGGAAGTCATTGGCCGAGGTCAGCCGCTGACCCAAGCCGCCGCACCCTACATCGCCATCCCGACCACGGCCGGAACCGGCGCGGAGGTGACTCGCAATGCGGTGTTGGGGTCGCCGGAGCATCTGGTTAAGGTCAGCCTACGCAGCCCGTTGATGCTGCCGGCGGTCGCTCTAATCGATCCGGAGTTAACTGTAACCCTGCCACCGCCCATCACGGCCAGCACCGGCCTCGACGCGCTGACCCAGGTGATCGAGCCGTACGTGTCGCCCCAGGCCACGCCGCTGACCGACGGCTTTTGCCTGGACGGGATGCACCGCGCCGCCCGGTCGCTGCGGACGGCCTATCGCAATGGCGACGATCTGGATGCCCGCGAGGATATGGCGCTGGCCAGTTTGGAAGGTGGGTTGGCCCTGGCCAATGCCAAGCTGGGGGCGGTCCACGGTTTTGCCGGGGTGTTCGGCGGCATGTTCGACAGCCCGCATGGGGCCGTCTGCGCCGCGCTGCTGCCGCCGGTGATGGAAGTCAATCTGCGCGCCTTGCTCGAACGGCAACCCGACAGCGAGGCGTTGTACCGGTACGAAGAGATCGCCCAAATCTTGACGGGCGATCCCGATGCCACCGCGCTGGATGGGGTGGTATGGGTCGAGAAGCTGGTCGAGGATTTACTGATTCCCGGCCTGGGCAGTTACGGCCTGACCAAGGCCGATTTTCCGGCTCTGATTCAAAAAGCCGGGCGATCCAGCAGCATGAAAGGCAACCCGATTAAGCTGACCGATGAGGAACTGGCTGAGATTCTGGAGAAAGCGATATAAGCCGCTGCAAGACGGCATCAAGTTCCGGCGTATCCGGCAGTGCTATCTGCATAACCTCAGTCAACGCCGCTCGAAGTTCGGCGACGGTGGTTAGTTCATGGCGTTCGTTCCGGCCGTCCAGATAATGCACGGCCAGCACATTGTTGCGCAGGGCGTATCGTCGATCCGGATCGGATCGACCGGCGATCAACCCGCTGATGAAATGGGAGTTGGGGTGGTTGGAAATGTACCAGTTGGTCACTTCATAATCGGTCAATAGCTGCTCTTGCAGGTCGAAGCGATAGAGCGACCGCCACTCGCCGCCCACGTTGGCTTGCAGCACAAACAAATCGTTGGCCTTGATCAGCCGATACGGCTCGTGGGGCGTGGTCTGCTCAATGTCAGGCTCAAGCCGCAGGGCATCGGTGAGGGTCATGCCGCCGAAGCCGACATCGACGATATAGGGCTGCTGATCGAAATCAATACGCAGGATCATATGACTGCGAGGGGGAACCACGCCCTCCGGCACGTTCCACATGACCCGACCCGCCAGATGTTTTACTTGAAAGCCCAGCGTTTGCAACACCTGGCTGAACAGCAAATTGTGCTCATAACAATAACCGCCGCGCCCGTCGTACACCAACTTCTGCTGCAACGACGGCAGATCGAGCCGAACCGGCCAGCGCAACAGGGGATTGAGATTTTCAAACGGGATCGTCTGGGCGTGGCACAGGATGAGGGTGCTCAAGGTAGCCCGGCTGGCTGTTCGCTCGCCGGTGTAACCGATGCGCCGGAAGTAGGCGTCAAGATCGAACGCGGCCGCCGGGGCCGGAGTTGAACCATTTTGTTGGATGGCAGTTATGGGTGACATTGTTTATTCCTCGGTGTCAGTAGGATTGATACGATACGGATACAAGCATACCATCTCTTAACCTTTAATACATCCAACTTTTTGGCTGACTTAGGCTGTACTTTAGGACAGGCGCGCTTCTTACCCCCATATTATCGTCCTCGGAAATGATCGTTTTCTGCCGCCGTTACGCCGTTGCAGGTGACCGTCACTTATTGCATGATGAAGGATCGTTATCACTGGGCGTACTATACAGAGGTTGATTTATTTTTCGGCGTCTCAATCGAGACTGACTGTCTTCCCTGAAAACACAGACCTGGAGCGACAAAGCTTGCTTTGTCATTCACGGTCAGGTCAAAGTAAACTTTGTCGCTCCAGTACATTTTAAGCTTTTGTTAAGATGGGATTGAGTTTCTTTTAAGGACGTTGTCATCAAACACGGCTACACTATATTATGATTAAGCAAAATCTTATCTTGATCAGCCATAATCACCATCGCTATATCTACCCGGAAAACGATTGTTAATGAATTTATCCGCCACAACTAATTGGATTAGACCCACATGGTTAATTAGCGGCTTGGCTGTGGCAGCCGGGCTGTTACTCCTCTGGTTTGGTCGCCATCAGTTGGTCAACCTGTTTTATGTTGTCACCGATCGTGACCTTGTAACGGCCTATTTGGCCCAACTCGGTCTATGGGCGCCGGTTTTATCACTGTTGATTGTCAGTCTTCAGCATATGACCCCGGTCTTTCCGGGGCAGGCGGTGATCCTGGCCGCTTCCGGCTATTTATACGGCCCGGCCGGGGGGTTTTTTATTAATATGCTGGCCGCTGTCGCCGCCAGCCAATTAGCCTTTGTGCTGGCTCGGCGAGCGGGTAAGCCGTTTGTCAACCGCATCCTACCGGCCAAGTTGCTCGACCGCTGGCAGACGGTGGCCGATAAACGCGGCTTTTACTTTTTGGTGATGAACTTCTGGTTCCCCGTAATTCCGGGCAACGCGGCCAATTATCTGGCCGGTCTGACCTCGATTTCATTCTGACATTTCTACTGGCCAATATCTTGGGCCGAATACCGGGCGTTTTGATTATTACCTTGATTGGGGCTTACGGTTTTAATCTGTCGTGGGCAGAGGTATGGTCGCAGTTACCGCATACGGTCAATGCTTTATTTATGTGGCTTTTATGAAATGAGTCGCGTCATCGGAACATACTTCCCGTAGAATGTAACGCAGCAAGCCAAAAAATTTAACCGCAAAAGACACAGAGAAGGCTCAAAGAACACCAAGAAAAATCTCTGGGAACTCTGTGCCTACTTTGTGTCCTCCGTGGTAAAAATCCCTCTGGCCTCAGACGTCATCATCCATCGAGCCGAAAATCAACGCGACATTATGCCCGCCGAAGCCAAAGGAATTGGAGAGAACATAGTCTAATGGCGTGGGCTGTGTCTGCCCGACAACGAAGTTGAGGTGGCAGGCCGGGTCGGGGGTTTCCAAGTTGAGCAGGGGCGGCAGCGTTTGCGCTTGCAGCGCCTTGACCACCGCCACGGCTTGGATCGCGCCCGCCGCCGCCAGTGGATGGCCGATGGCCGATTTGATAGCGGTCACGGGGATGCATTCGGCCTTGTCTCCCAGGGCCAGATACAGCACCTGGGTCTCGGCCCGGTCGCCGACTACGGTTGAAGTGGCGTGGGCGAAGACGGCGTCGATATCGGGGGCGGCGAGATCGGCTTTACTCAGCGCCCGGGTGATGGCGCGAGCGGCGTGCAGGCCGGTTCCTTCCGGGTGGGTCTCGTGGAGGGCGTCGCAGGTGGTGGCGTAGGCCGTCAGTTCGGCCAAAATGGGCGCGCCGCGCTGCCGGGCGTGTTCGTACGCCTCCAGCACCAACACCCCCGCGCCTTCGGCCAGCACAAACCCATCGCGACCCGCATCAAAGGGGCGGCTGGCCCGTTCCGGCGCGTCATTCCGATAGGATAGCGCCCCAGCAGCCTGATCGCCGGCGATGGTAAGCGGCGTGATGCAGGCTTCGGCCCCGCCACACAGCATCACCTGGGCATCGCCTCGCCGAATGATCTCTGCCGCTTCACCAATCGACTGCGCTCCGGTGGCACAGGCCGATCCCAGCGAAAAGCTCGGCCCGCGCAGCCCCAAATCGATGCCAACTTGAACCGCGGCCATATTGCTCAAGAGGCGAGGAATCAACCGGGGACTGACGTGCCGGAGATTGCCATGCAGAATCGTATCCATCTCGGCCATCAGGGCATGTTCGCCGCCGTGGCTCGAGCCGATTAAAACTCCCACCTCGTAGGGATCGAGATCGTCAATGCAGAGCCGGGCCGACTGCCAGGCCTCGCGGGCCGCCGCCAGCCCAAACAGAGCAAAGCGATCCATGCGCCGGGCCAGTTTCCGGCCGACGATATCGCAAACCGCCTGATCACAGACTTGACCGGCAATCCGGCTGCGGAAAGTTGAGGCATCGAACAGACGGATCGCGCTGACGCCGCTGCGCCCGGCGCATAAATTGGTCCAAAATGTGTCGGCGGTGATGCCTAACGGCGTCACCGCCCCCAGACCGGTGATGACTACCCGGCTACGGCACTCAGTTCGGGTTCGCATTCCTCGGCCTCCACTTGCGGAACCTCTTCAATTTCAAAGCCCATGTCGGCGATCATCTGCCACGTTTCCTGGTACTCCTGACCGTCGCTGGTCAGGTAGCCGGAGACAAAGACCGAGTTGGCCGGATATAGCGACAGTGGCTGAAGCGAGCGAATGTGGGCCTCACGACCGGCCGAAACGCGAATTTCTTGCTTGGGGTTCAAAAAGCGCATGAGGCACAGAATACGCAGGCAATCGTACGGCTTCAGGTAGCTGATGCCGGCGAAGGGGGTGCCGTCCATCGCGATCAGGAAATTGACCGGGATCGACTGCGGGTCCAGGTCACGCAGCGCCAGCGACACGTCGATGATATCATCTTCGGTTTCGCCTTGACCGAAAATTGCGCCGGTACACAAAGTCAGGCCGACCCGGCGCGCCGCTAAGAGAGTGTTCATCCGGTCCTGGTAGGTATGGGTGGTGCAGATTTCGGGATAATAGCGCTCGCTGGTGTTGAGGTTGTGGTTAAGCTGCTCAACGCCGGCATCGTACAATCGCTGCGCTTTCTCTTCGGAGATCAGGCCGACCGTGCAGCAAATATTAATGTCCACTTCCTCTTTGATGCGCGTCACCGCCTCGACCAGATAATCGACCTCGCGGTCGTTGGCCCCCCGGGCGCTGATGGCGATACAGTAGCGACGGCTGCGGGCGGCTTTGGCCTGGCGCGCGCCTTCGATCATACGATCCATGCTGACCATCGGATAGCGTTCAATGTCGGCGGTAGAAATGCGCGACTGCGAGCAGTAGTGGCAATCTTCCGGGCACAATCCGCTTTTGGCGTTGAGCAACATGTGCAGGTGAACCCGGTTGCCGCAAAAGGTTCGCCGAACTTTGTAAGCGGCGTCGAGTAGTTCCAAAATACGCTCATCCGGACAGTGCAGAACGTCCTGACATTCCTGGCGGGTCAATGTTTCGCCCGCAATCGATTTATCGGCTAATTGGTGAAAATTCATAGTGCTGCCTCCTCTGTACCTCTCTTTGTTAGATATAATTTGTTATTTGACTCAAGCTGCTGTGCCAGCTACCAAAAAAACAACTACGCTTTCCCCGGTGTAGGGTAGGGGTAAGGAGTAGGTAGTAGGGGATTTTTCCTTAATCCCTACTACCTACCCCCTACCCCCTACCCCCGGTTGGACATATCAGCGACAACTTGAATATTTATCAACCTCGCAGCGAACTCAACAGTCCATCGATGTCGATAGCTTCACCGAGCGAACTGAGTTGATCGCGTTCGAGCGAGGGGATGTACGGAAATTGGCCTAGCAGCGGCGCGCGGCCCCAGCGGCGCAGCGACTCGGCGTTGGTTTGTTCGGCCTGCTGATCGGTCGGGTGGTTGTTGTTCAGGACAATGCCGACGACCGGCACGGTCTGGCGAGCGACCGTCACCGTGAGGGCCGTGTGATTGATGACGCCCAAAATATTGCGAGCCACCACCAGCAGTGGCAGGTCGAGCGCCGTGGCCAGATCGTGCATGCTTAACTCAGCGGTCAGTGGGGCCAGCAGCCCGCCGGCGCCTTCAACCAGCACAATATCGTGGGTCGCGGCTAACTGCCGGTAACAGGCGCGAATATGATCGATCTCAATGGCGACGCCGGCCATTTCGGCGGCCAAGGCCGGGGTCAGCGGTGGGACAAAGGCATACGGGTTGATCAACTCCAACGGAGCCGTGCAGCCGGACATCGCTTTCAGGAACAGCGCATCCTGAGGCATCAGTCGGCCTTCTAGGCTGGGGCAACCACTTTCGGCGGGCTTCATCACGCCGACCCGTAAGCCGCGTTTAGCCAACGCCGCCGCCAGCGCGGCCGTCACCACCGTTTTGCCAACCTCTGTGTCCGTCCCGGTGATAAACAGTCCCAGACTCATAGAAGCTGTTGACCGACCGCCTCAATCGAGGCGTAAACCACGTCCAGCAGAAAAGCCAGTTCATCCTCAGCGATGGCCAGCGGCGGCATCAAGACAACCACATCGGACAGGGGGCGGATAATGACACCCCGCCGGCGGGCCTCTTTGATAACCTGGACAGCGGCCTTGGTCGTAATCGGGAACGGCGTATGGGTGGCGGGGTCTTGCATCAGTTCGATGCCGACCATAAAGCCGCACTGGCGGATGTCGCCCACAATTGGCAGTTCACGGAGCCGCTCTAAGCCCCGAGTTAGCTGGGCGATTTTGGGCTGAAGCTGTTCGACAGTTTGCTCTTGCTCGAACAGATCGAGATTAGCCAGCGCCGCCGCGCAAACGACCGGATTGCCGGTGTAGGTATGGCCGTGGTAAAAGGTACGGAATTCATCGATCTCGCCGAGGAAGGCGTTATAAATTTCCTCCGTGGCCAACGTCGCGGCCAGCGGCAAGTAACCGCCGGTGATCGATTTGCCCAATGACATCAAATCCGGGTCGATATCTTCGTGTTCGCAGGCGAACATCCGGCCGGTTCGACCAAAACCGGTGGCGACTTCATCGACGATAAACAACACGTTGTGCCGCCGGGCGATTTCGCGAACCTTGCGGGTAAAGCCGGCCGGATAGACGATCATCCCGGCGGCGCCCTGCACCAGCGGCTCCATCACCACCGCGGCCAATTCATCGGCGTGGTCGGCGATGACCTGCTCAATCTCATCTAGGTTGTAAACGGCTTTGTAAGTGGGAAAAAATAGGGGGTGATAAACTTCAAAGAACAGCTCAATCCCGCCCACGCTCATCGCGCCAACGGTGTCGCCGTGGTAATCATTACGCAGCGAAAAGAAGCGGGTTTTTTGCGGCTGGGGCGAATCGCATTGCTGCCAGTATTGGTAGGCCATCTTCAGGGCGATTTCGACCGCCGCCGCGCCCGTATCGGAATAAAAGACGCGGCTCAGTTGGCCGGGCGCCATCTCGATTAAGCGGCGGGCCAGGGTAATGCCCGGCGGGTGGGACAGCCCCAAAAAGGTGGTGTGAGCGACCCGCTGGAGTTGATCGATGATGGCCTGATTGATCTCGGGCCGGACGTGGCCGTGGACATTGACCCACAGCGACGAAATCCCATCCAGATAGCGATTGCCTTCTACATCGAACAGATAATTGCCTTCACCCCGTTCGATGATAAGCTGCGGTTCGGCTTCCCAATCTTGTTGTTGGGTGAAGGGATGCCACAAGTATTGTTTGTCTTCTTCTTCCAGTTTGGTTCTGATGTTGACCGCATCAGATGATGATGTGTTCATTCTCTCTCTCTCTTTTCAGTGATAACAGACCTTACGTGACCCAAGTTTGCCAGCTATTCCAAGGGGTAAGGGGTAGGTAGTAGGGATTAGGGGTAAAACCCATTACTTCCTCCTCCTTAATTCCTAGTTTTTTTCAAGCTAAGTCTTAAAAAAATGGTTAATTGTGAATAGTGAAGTTTATTTTCATTCACAATCGATTATTCACAACTCTCATTCACAATTCTAATGTGAAACCATTCGACGTTATAAAGTCTATGTCAGTAACCCCAACCGGCGGCCGACTTTGGCAAAGGCATCCAGGGCAAAGGCCAGGTCATCTCGCGTATGGGAGGCCATCACGCTGGCTCGAAGGCGGGCCGTACCTAGCGGCACCGTTGGCGGGCGGATGGCGACAGCATAAACGCCTTCTTCTTGCAGCGCGGCCGCCATCGCTAAAGCGATTTCAGACTCGCCGACTAGCACCGGCACGATGTGAGTGGCCGAGGTCAACGTGTCGAATCCCAGATCTTGCAGCCCACTCCGGAAAAAAGTCCCCAGGCTTTGTAACTGTTCTACCCGATCCGGCTCCTGTTCCAGTACATCCAGGGCCGCCAGGGCGGTCGCAATTACTGCCGGCGGGAGGGCTGTAGTAAAGATAAAACTGCGGGCGGTATTAATCAAATATTCGATGACCAGATTGTCGCCGACGATAAAGGCCCCAAATCCGCCCAAGGCTTTGCTGAAGGTACTCATCGAGACGGTGACGTCCTCTTCGAGACCCAGTTGGGCCGCCAACCCGCGCCCACCAGGCCCCAGACAGCCGGTGGCGTGGGCTTCATCGATAAAAAGCATGGCGTCGTACCGGCGGCATAGGGCGGCCATTTCGGCCAGCGGCGCGATGTCGCCATCCATGCTGAAGACGGTGTCGGTGACCGCCAATCGCCTGCGCCGGCCAGATTGCTGAGCCTGAGCTAGCTGTTCTTCAAGTACAGCCATATTACAATGGGGATAGGTTAGAAATTCGGCGCGACTTAGGCGGCAGCCATCGATCAGGCTGGCGTGGTTCAACTCATCGCCTAGCACCACATCGCCGGGGCCAACTAACGCCGGAATGACGCCTATGTTGGCCGTATAGCCGCTGGTGAATAACAGCGCCGCTTCGGCTTGTTTAAAACGGGCCAGCCGTGTTTCGAGTTGCTGGTGAAGGTCGAATGTACCGGTGATAAGACGGGACGCGCCAGCGCCGCCACCCGACTCAGACGGAGTCGCCGCCGCAGAGGCAACAACGGGGTGAGTAGCAAGCCCCAAGTAGTTGTTGGAGCTTAAGTTCAGCAGTCGCCGCCCGGACAGATCCAGCCAGGGCTTGGTTCCGTCAGAGATCGTCTTAAGCCGGCGATAGAGATGTCGTTTCTCCAAGACCGCCAGACGCCGCTGCATAAATTGCAAAGATGGGGGTGGGCTGCTCATACCGATCGTAGTAACCTTCAGTGTTCGTTACGCATTCGGCGTTTAAACCGAATGTGGCCTCAATGACACAGTGTATGAAATGGTCGATATTACACCATAAGTTATTACAAAAGGCAAATAGACATGTTGTGAAATAAGGAGCCGAAAAAAAGAGACAGCATAAGGTAAGAAGTCAAAGGATTAAGCGTGGCGAAGGTGGTAATTCCACAAGCCCCAAGCGACCAGCATGAACAAATCAGCGAGAGATTGGCTTTTATTGCGATAGGTATCGGTTAAACAGCGGAACCGTTTGATGCCAGCCAAGGCATGCTCAACCACAATGCGGCCCGCGCTAATGGTCTGGTTGTCAGCCTTTTGGTCTGGGGTCAAGGGATGGTGTTTACTACTTTTATGGGGCATCACGACATCGAGTTGGGGATAATCTTTCTTGATGCCCATAAAACCGAGATCAACCCAGACCCCGACATCAGTCGGAATGTGCTCGCCAAGCTGAGACTGTTTGAAGCGATGATAATCCTGTCGAGATCCTGGTTTGGTTGGGGTTAAGCACAAGATGGCGGTTTGTTCATCGGTTACAACCAAGTTGCGCACCGTATGCTCTTTTTGCTTGCCGGAATAGTGCTTGCGTTGGGCTTTGCCCTTTTGGGGTCGTTGCACGGGGCGTTCTGTACCATCAATGAAAATATCCTTGATCTCGGGAAAGTGGTGCATGAATTCTTCTACGGTGCGGATCTTGCGTTTCGGCAGGACCACCTGCCAAGCCAATGTTTTTTCCAGAATAGGTAACAACTCCTGGACCCAATGCCAGCTTCGGGAGCGGTCGACATCAAAAAAGAAGCCGGCCAGATCAAAGGTCGGATAACATTTCAGGTAAAACAGGATGAAGAAGAGTTGGTGCTGACTGGTCAGCAAGGTGTGTTTTCGGCCACCTCCCTCGGCTCGTTTGCGGTTAGTTTTCTGCTCTCGCTTGCTCTTGGTTACAGCAGCATCAAAGCTCGGGAGTAGGGTGTTGAATTCAGCGACACTCACCCCGGTTAATGCTTTCAGCAAACGCTCTGACTTTAAGGCTCGGTTTATATTTATCACCTGCTTCACCTTCTTTATCCTATTTTATCGTTACAATACTCAGGTTTACCTTATTTCGCAACACGTCTAATAGATTAATCTACGAGCAACTATGCTCAGTTTGATCTAAGATGGGTTCAGTTTTCTTATTGAGGGCGTGTTACCACCAAAGTAGTTCGCCCATTTGAGCCGCTTGCTCGACTAGATAGCGAAAACTGAACCCATCTATTGTAAAAATAAAAATGGCAGATCTATGAGCCGTTATCGACAAACACCGGGTTGGGTTTGGTGATCGGCATATCAGCTTCGGGGGGCCGTTTGGGAAATGAGGTTACCCGTTTGTGGTCATGACCGACCGGCTGCGGATCGATATTGATGATCTTGGGGGCCGGGCGTTTTTCTTCGACAGCCGGTTTGACGGTAACTTGGGATTGGTGCGCCGGGTTGGGTACGACACCGTGAATAGCGCCACACTTGTGGCAGTAGACAAGCAGAAACATCCGCATGTCTTCGACCGCGAGCGAGTCGATACCACGGGCATTACAATGAGGACATTTGGGTGTTGTTGACATCAGAGACCTCCGGTTCTAGTTACAGGTTAATAGAAGACCGTCGGCCTCTCCTCTCTTAGCAGTCAATCATCCATTTATTAAAGCAAGTGGGCGGTACTGGACTCGAACCAGTGACCCCCTCGGTGTAAGCGAGGTGCTCTAGCCAACTGAGCTAACCACCCATAATATAGGGAAATTATATCTTAAAGCCGGTAAAATCGCAAGGAGTTTATTGAGTTTGTGGAGTAATGCGGTTAGAGAGTTGGGTAAGTTTATAGAGACGAGGTGTTAGGGGAGCGGGGAGTTTATGGAGTTGGGAGTTAGTTTGCCCGTGGGCGAGGCTGTGGCTAAAATTAGGGGTTATGAAGCTAAAACTGATCATCATAAGTTTGGTGGGGCTGCTTGTCCTTGCAGCGATAGCGGTGGCGGCGCGGCAGCCGATCCAACAGTATCTCTTCAACATTACCGGAGAGGAGGCGACTTTACCGCAAATTTCCGGGGCGATCCAGTACGGCCTGACACGCTTGCAGCCGCCGCTGGACGTTGCGGCCGATGTGCCGGTACGGTATGCCGGGGTTAACCCCTACGGGATCAATACGTTCCTACAAAATGAAGTCGAACCGGCCAAACGTGAGGAGGCTATGCGTCTCATCTCTGAGGCGGGAATTAAATGGATTCGGCAGGAGTTTCCGTGGGAGGACATCGAGATCCACGGCAAAGGCGATTTTGAGGATCGCCGCCACGAGCCGTATAAATCGGCCTGGGAAAAGTACGATCACATTGTCGATCTGGCCGATCAGTACGACGTCAACGTCATGGCTCGCCTCAGCAACCCACCCACCTGGACCCGCGCCCTGACCGACACCATCGGCACCTTTGCCCCGCCCGATGATCTGACCGACTACGGCGATTTTGTCGAGGCTGTGGCGACGCGCTATAAAGGCCGTATTGCCGCTTACCAAATCTGGAACGAACCCAATATTTTCCCGGAATGGGGCTACAAACCAATCAGCGCTGAGGAGTACACCGCGCTGCTCAAAGAAGGCTATACGCGCATCAAGGCCGTCGATCCGAATGCCATCGTGGTGATGGGGGCGCTGGCGGCCACCATCGAACTGGATCGCGAGCGTCGTTATGACGCGAAAGGCTGGCCGGTTAGCCCCGGCGGATTGAGCGATGTTCTTTTCTTACAACAGATGTACGATGCCGGCGCGGCCCCCTATTTTGATGTGCTGGCGATGCAGGGCTACGGCCTGTGGAGCGGGCCGACCGACCGGCGTATGCAGCCCCGGGTACTCAATTTCTCGCGGCCCCTTTATATCCGGGACGTGATGGTCCGCAACGGCGATGCTCATAAAGCCATCTGGCTGAGCGAACTGAGTTGGAACGCGCTGCCGCCGGACAGCGAGCTGCCGCCGGTATACGGCCGGGTCACCCCGGAGCAGCAGGGGCGCTATGCCGCGTTAGCCTACCAACGCATCCAGCAAGAGTGGCCTTGGTTGGGCGTCGGATTCTACTGGTTTTTCAAGCAGGCCGATGATCGGGAGCGGGAGACCAATCCGCAGTATTACTTCCGCATGGTCGAGCCGGATTTTACGCCGCTGCCCGTCTATGACGCCATCAAAACCCAGACCAACCAGCCGCCGGTGATGTACCCCGGCTGGCACCAAGCCGACCATTGGGCCGTAACCTACCAGGGCAGTTGGCAGCCGATCACTACGGCGGACGCGCTCTTTGAGACCGCCCTGAAAGCCGACCAATCTGGCGACTCGGCCACGTTTACTTTTCAAGGGCAGGCGCTGTCGCTTGGTCTGGCCGGCGATACCGGGCGCGTACGGGTGCAGGTGGACCAAACTGAACCGGTTGAAATTAAAGCGCGGACCGGGGTTAATTCGGTCGCCCAAAATCTGGGGCCGGAGCCGCATGTAGTAACAATCGAGGTAGTTGAACCACCGGTAATCCTCGACAGCATCGTGGTTGAAGGGGCCGGCTTTCGTTTTAATCGGGCCGGGGGAGTTGGGCTAGGGCTAGTAATTCTAGGGGGCGTATGGCTGTTTTGGCGACAAAAACGCAGCGCCTGACCAGCTTGGCTCTATGGCTGATCCTGTTACTGGCCACTTTTTTTCGATTTTACCACCTGGCCGGCCAATCTCTCTGGTCAGATGAAGGCAATAGCGTCGCCTTGGCCCGACGCAGTTTGGCTGAGATCGCCCGGCGCACCGCTTTCGATATTCACCCGCCCTTTTACTACTGGCTGCTCAAAATTTGGACCGGCCTCTTCGGCGACAGCGAGGCCGGGCTGCGATCTCTGGCGGCGGTGTTGGGAGTGGCCTGCGTCTATTTGACCTGGCATATAGCAGTTCGTCTCTTAGGACGACGAGTTGCATTGATCGCAACACTGATTGCCGCGTTATCTCCTTTCCAAATTTACTACGCCCAAGAAGCTCGGATGTACATGCTGCTGGCTCTGCTCGGCACGCTGACTATTCTCCTGGCCGTGTTATTGGTCGATCAGTTCGACAGTCTGTGGCTCAAAGTCGGTTACATCGCCACTGTCACCGCCGGCCTCTACACCCACTACGCCTACCCCATTGTCTGGGTCGCCGCCGTTATAGCGGTCAGCTATCAGCTATTAGCGGTCAGCCGTCAGCCATCAGCCGTCAGTACTCATCATTCATCATTCATCATTCATCACTCATCACTCCCCTCCTGGCTTTTCCTCCAGCTCATCCCCCTCCTACTCTACCTGCCTTGGCTACCCACCGCCTGGCGACAGGTGACGACCTGGCCATCGGAGCCACAGCCGGCTACCCTGACCGACATTCTGCAAACCATCGGCGACACCCTCCTATTCGGTCTGTCGTGGCCGTATGATACGGGCTGGCTGTCGGTTATCGGGTTGGCTTTCCTGTTGGGACTGGCTGTAGCCGGTTTGTGGTATAAGACTCCGGGGGTAACTACAATCACCTCACTGTCTAAATCGCAACCTAAACCATCCCACGTTCTACGTCCCACGTTTGTCTCGCTGCTGCTGCTGCTCTGGTTTTCTGGCCCGGTTATCTTAACCGGCTTTATCTTCAACCCGGCTTTCCTCAAATTTTTGCTGGTGGCTGCCCCGGCGCTGGCGATTTTGCTGGCTATCGGGTTGATTCACCTGGCTCGGCTGGCCAGACCTCGGTGGGTAGGATTGGGTTTGAGCGGCGCTTGTTTAGCCGGGCTGGTGACGACCTCGCTGCTGTCGCTTTACTACTATTACACCTCAGATGATGCAGCTCGCGATAATTACCGGGGAATTGTGCAGTTCATCAAATCGGTTGGCGAGGCCGGGGATGCGATTATTTTGAATGCTGAGGGGCAACAGGATGTGTTCGGTTACTATTATGAGCAACAACCCACTCTCGAAGCCCCGGTCTACCCGCTGCCACAGGGCCGTCCGTTGGACAAGGCCGCCACGCTAGCCGAACTCGAAACCATCGCGGCCGATTCTGAGAAGATCTTCGCTGTTTACTGGGCAACCCAACAAGCCGATCCGGACGGCCTCATTGAAAATTGGCTGGACACGCACCTTTTTAAGGCCACCGATCAATGGTATGGAAATGTTCGCCTGGTGAGTTACGCGGCTCCGCAAATAAATCCGCTTTATCAAGTAGTTAATTATCATTGGAATAACGGTATTCAATTGGTAGGTGTCGCTTTATCGACGACAAAAATTACGCCGGGCGATATTTTGCAGGTGAGTCTGCAATGGGAGACCGAGGCTCCCCTGACCGAGAATTACACCGTATTCTTGCAGGTACTCGACGCCAATAACCACCTGGTCGGCCAGCGAGACGCGCCGCCACTCGTCCCCACAACACAGTGGCCGGTCAACGAGTCAGTCTCTGACAGCCACGGTATTTTTATCGAACCGGGCACGCCGCCGGGTGCGCACCGGCTAATTATCGGGTTATACCACAGCGAGACCGGGCAGCGGCTGCCGGTGGTTGGTCAGGATGAAACGCAAGATTTTATCGTGCTTGACGAGGTAGAGGTGACTCGCCCGGCGGTACCGCTGCCGGCAGGGGCGTTTCATATCCAGCAGCCGATAGACGTCGCACAGCAGGGATTACGATTGTTAGGGTATGATTTCTACAAACTCGGTCAGCGATCAAATCCGGCGAGTCCGCTTCACCCCGGCGATCCGATCCAGTTGGTCGCTTATTGGACGTTGGACGGGGCGAAAACTCGTTTAGAGAACGAAGTAGAAATCGAACTAATCGACAGCCAAGGTCAGGCTACTGGTGTATCAGTAACAAAGCCATTAGCCGGCGTCGATCTCCCCCTGGCGCAGTGGCAGCCGGGAGAAGTTATACGAGCGCAGTATGATTTATTGTTGAATGTTGAGCCAGGGGTTTACCGGCTACGGTTAACGGTTCGCGGCCCGGACGATGCCGAACCGTTTGAGATTAATACGAAAGTATTTCAAATTGGATAAGGAGAAGCAGCGTTAAGGCGTCGGTGGAGCGGAGACGACCGGCACAGTTTTAGTATCACTAGCCTGAACGACTTCATTGGCGACCCAGCCGGTAGCGCCGGTAATGTCGATCTGCCACCAGGTGCCGTTTGCGTTGCGGCCCACAATCGGCAGCTCGGTGTCAGGGTTGAGGGTGCCGATGATCGGATAATCGGGGCCAGGGCCGGAGCGGATATTGACGGAGCCAGGGGAAGTCAAATACGGCTCAGCGCTTTCGCCATCGGATTGAACGAGGCCGGCTGGAATAATGCTGTCGCCGACAGGAGCGTCTTCACCGGCATTCGATTCGGCCGGAGCGACCACGCGAGTGGCGGTGGGCGATGGTTCGGGCGTTATGGGTTCGGGTGTGGGCACGATGATGATCGGTTCGGCCAGCGCCGGTGTAAATGTGGGCACCGGGGTGCGCGTGGCCTGCCTGCCACCGAAATTCGTTTCCATTAGAAATGTATACAGGGTGGCAAAGATAAGATAGTTGATGAGGATGAGAACAATTGCCAGGCTCCAATATCGGGGTTTCATCGACTTTTCCTAAGTTAATGCTACGGACCTGTTTGTACCTGGTAGTATTATACCACATAAAATAACATTATGACAACTTGATTTTACATAACTGTCATTCGATATTATAGAAGCATCAATTATCGTAGGATTGGGCGCCACGTGCCACGACCTACGCCAATAGAACGTAGGACATGGTACGTAACGAGAATATTGTCGTTTTGGCATTGTCTGAAAATGCTTCTTTTAAGGGGTGGTATCATCCGTAACAGGAACGACAAGGATAGCGGTTTCGGTTCCCCGCAGTATTTCATCGACGGTGCTGCGGCGAAACCAGCGCCGCCAGTTGCTTTGGTTGTGGATGGTCAAGGTCACCAGATCGATCTGCTCCGCTTCGACAAACTTGAGCAAACTGGGAACAGCCGGGCCGGTTAGTACCTCCAAAAATAATGGGTGGGGAAATTCGGACAGACGTTGATCGGCGATGGTTTCCAGATACACCAGACCTTCGGCTTGCCTTCGGCCGGTTCGGGCCGGATCAGGAGCAATATCGCTCAACCCCTCCAGATGTCCCAATTCCATAGAGTTTAAATCAACGATATCTTCCAAAACGTGAAGTAGAACCAACGGCGCCGACTGGCTTTGGGCAACTTGCGTGGCCCAGGGTAGAGCCGTTTCAGCCCAGGTTTCACCGTTGAGCGCCACCACTGTTTTAAGCCAAGGCGCGACGGATCGGACAACCAGCACCGGGCAGGACGCTTGATGGATGACCATTTCGGTCACGTTACCTAGCAGCCAACTGACTAAACCGGTCGAACCATACGCCCCCATAACCACTAAATCGACCGCCTCGGCGACGGCTGTCTCGACGATGGCGTTGGCATCATCCCGATCCACTATTTTGGTTTGGATCAGACAGTTAAACTCCTGGGTTTTTTGCTCTACCGCTGCCATATACGCTTGAGCTTCGTCTGGTGACAATTCGCCGTCGGCATCGGCCTGATTTTCATTTGGAATCTGCAGTAGCCCTTGAGAGGTCAAACACATCAGAATGAGTTGGCCGGTCATCGGCTGGAGCAGACGCGCCGCCGGCTCAAGGGCTTGTTCAGCCTCGGCTGAACCGTTAAGAGGAACTAAGATTTTTTTGAACATGGTTACCTCGCAAAACTATTATAAAGGAACAGAAGTAGGCCCTTACTTTCTAAAGCGAAAGCACCCGCTGCCCTGACTCGTATATAGTAATAGGGCCATCTTGAGAGACGGTGATGGCCAGGCTGTTGGCTTCGGCGCTCATTTTAGCAGCACTGCTATGTCGGGCGCCTTTGCCGGGGCCAATCTCGGCTTGAGTACCGGCATTGGGTCTCAGCAGGACCATGCAACCTTGAAGTTTACCGTTGCGGTCTATAATCGTCGCGCCATCTTGTTTGGCGAAATTAATGATTTCCCGGTCATCCAGGCGGTCGATATTAGTCCCTTTGATCGAGGCAAACGAACTAATTTCCGGCGGATCAGAATGAGCCAATATCAAATCGGCGTTGCCGATCATGAAAATAGCGCCTTGATTGCTCTCCGACATCCGAAAGGCTATGCGCATAATTCGCCGCAGCAGGTGCAAATGGTAACGTTTTTGTTCAGCTAAATTGGAAATGGCCTTATCAATGTGAGCGACACTTTCAGAGAACCAATTACCATTAGAGTAGCGACCCACCAGCCGGCCATCGGCAAAAACCCGCACCTGCCGTCCGCCGGCCGGTACAAAGAAAACAACCGCCTGGCACTCTCGTGAGATAGCGGCGTGGTGGCGAAACTGTGGGCCAAATAGAAAATTATCGGAGTCCTTGGGAATTTCACCCAGTAGTTTGTGGACACCCCGGACGTAGCCATGGGTGTCGAGCACATACCCCAACACAATCCCATCGACCATTTTGGCCAAGGTAGTCACAATCTGGCGCATACGGCGAATGTGGTCGTAGCGCTGGAGTTGAATCTCGCTTTCCGGCAGATAGCGGGCAATATGAACCGGGTCGCCAATGATCAATGCCGTCGATAGGGGTTTTTCCTCATTTTGCGTCTGGGCGATGGTCGCCACGATGTCAGAGATGTTAACCATCGATGGAGGATCGATCTGCTTCCGGCGGGCCAGATCGAACAGAAATTCGATACCGGCGTCGGCCAGCCAGGCATCGAGAATATCCTGCTTTTCCAGCAGATCGTGCAGTTCCGAAGGTTCAAGCTTGACGTACGTGACCGCTTTCTCGCTGAACGGCGTTGAGTTGGGATACATCGCCTCAATTTCAGCGGCGTAATGGTCAGCTACCACGTCGCGGCAAATCTTTTTTGAAGGTTTTAATTCCCCCTTCGCCTCGTTGAAGGGTTGCGGTAGCAGCCTGAATTCTTGGATGTGGCTCCAGGTATCGAGCGTTTTATTGACATCGGCCACCACCTGGCCAATGGTCGTCCTGACTTGATCATCGCCTACTGTAAACTCAGTTTGATCACCATTGTAGCCATTTTGCCGAAGATGAGCTTCGATAACCGGAAGATCTGGCACAACCAGGGCCGCGATGTACGGCCGGCCCTCACCAAAGACAACCGCCTGATCAATGAAGGGACTGGCCGTCAAATCGCTTTCAATGGTTGTGGGCATAATATTGCGACCGGTTGACAAAGAGAAAAGCGGCTGCTTATGACCGATTAGGTATAAAAATCCATCCTGATCGAACCGGCCCAAATCGCCGGTGTGCAGCCACCCACCGGCGTCAATAACCGCGGTCGTGTCGTCAGGACGACGCCAGTAACCACACATCACGCTCGGCCCGCGCACCAGTATCTCGCCATCATCCGCAACACGCACCTGAAAGCCAGGAGCGACCTGGCCGCAGGAATTCGGCCGGCGCGCGTCAGGGGAACTGATCGTTGGAAAGCCGCCGGCTTCGGTTAAGCTGTAGACATTCAGCGGGGTAATACCTATGATTTCGGCAAACTCAGCCCACTGGTGGGGAAGCTGGGCGCCGGTCGAATAAATTCGACGCAGTCGGCCGCCGAGCCGGCCTCTAATTTGGCTAAAAAAGGTAATGTCGGCCCGGGCATAGGCCTCGGACAGCTCTTTTGAGACGGCCAGGCCGGCATCGAGATATTCCCTGCCGATTTTCAAGGCCCACTGAAAAATAGCCTGACGCGGAGCCGGGAGCCGGTTGATTTCGGCTATAGTTTGATTGTAGAAATCTTCAACGCCTGATGGCGTGGTCAAAATCACGGTCGGCGATAACTGCTGCGCTACGTCGGTTTCTTCTTGACTGCCCGTAACCACGTGCGCCACCCCGGACAAAAAATAATGGAGGGTCACATCCAGCGTAGCCAAATTCCAGGATAGAATGGTGGTTACGGCCACATCATTTTCGCTCAGATGAAACCATTCAGCCATACTACGCATGGCCGCCAGCCGGCGCGCATGATCAAAAACCGCGCCTCTCGGTGTGGCGGATTTGTAGTAAATCAAAGCCAGGGCGGTGGGATCGACCGCCGCCGCCGACTGACGGATGGCTAATTCGGCTTCCTCAGTAATCGGTTTAGCCAGGATAGAGGTAATTGAAATGGCTTCCGCGTGGTCATCGCCGGGATCGCTCACGACCAACACGGTTTTCAACTTCGGCAATGCTTTGCCCATTTGCTCAATGATCGGCAGCGTGGGCTCGCCTTGAATTACGGCCAGGTGCGCCCCGGACTCTTTAAGCATAGCCTGAAGTCTTTCCAACGGCAGCCAGGCCCGTAGCGGCACCACTACCCCGCCGGCCAGCAACCCGGCCACGTATACGACCATCCACTCCAACGGGTTATCGGCAATAATGGCGATCCGTTCACCGTTTCCGATACCATTCTCCAAGAAAAAATGGGTCAGGCGGAACGTATAGCGCCGAAAGCGCTCGTAAGTGATGGCTTGAAACCGCTTGCCCCGGCTGACGTGAAAACAAGTCCGTTCGGCATAGTCGTCCATAGCGGCCAGCAGGGCTTGGTTCAGATTATCGAAACGATCGTTCATCTTGGTTCTTTCTAAATCGATTGATTTTGGCGCAACGAGTCCAACAAATCGAACAGTTCCCGGCCGCCGGCTAGCCGTTGAATCACATGTCCTTCACCGGCGACAATGTCTAACGCCGACGTCCCACCGAGTTGGGTCAGTCTGACCTGAGCCGCTTTCATTTTTTCAACCCAGACTGTATCTTGCTCGCCCACAAACATACTTACCGGTATATCTTTAAGCGCGGCCAGGTTGTCCATATCCGCATCGGTGGGCGGAAAGCCCGGCAAGACCGTGATCGAGTGAAACAGATCCGGGTTATTTAGAGCAATGCGGAAAGAACTGATGCCGCCGTTGCTAATTCCGGCCAGATGATACTTGCCGCCCTCGGGTGTTATTTGAGCCTCGATTCGCTGCAAAAATTCGGGAATGAGCGTTTCCGATCCCTTGAAAAACGAAACACCAGCCGGAGCAGCCGGGCTAATCACCAACCAGTCTCGGCGGCGAGCTTCCGGCAGCCAATAACTACTCAACCCCCAGGCCACCATATCGCGGTTTTGCGAACCGGGCGGCAAGGCCAGCAGGATGGGATAGCGCCGGGCCGGATCGAACCCAGGGGGTAGGGCCAGGGCATATTCAAGGGTTTTGTTGTCAGCCAGTTTAATAGTTTGATAATCGATCATGTCTCCCTCATCACCAGAAGCTGAACTTTCTTTCACAGCAATTTCATGAATTATAGAGGCCGGAGGGACAAACACCAAAGCAAGCCGGGGCTGCTGGAACGAATAGGATAAATCATTTGACAACGCTTAAGTCCCACTATAAACCGCACAATCGGTTGCACCATTCCGTCGGCTTACCCGCAGGATCGATCCCGTGTCAGCTACAATCTATGATATTAGCGATGTTTAGTAAAGGAACCCATCGGACGGCGCGCGCGGTCAAACGAAGCACCGGCTGCGAGTGTTAGTCGATACGGCCAACTATCGAGCCACACCTTGGCCGGAACGGGTTAAGGAGCGCACCCCCCCATGCCGGGAAGGCTGGTACGCCGCGTATAATCGGTAATCGGTGTCGTTTCCCACAGAGTCAGACGGTCTCGACTGACGACATCGACAATGAATATTGTGTGTCACCCTTACCCCCAATCACAACCCAATGCTACTCTTTTACTCCCTTTTGGGTCTGTTTGTTTAGGTTGCTCCGTGATAAGGTGGGGATGATCGGCAGAGTCGGCTCTGTCACAACTGATCATACATTAAAGAAGGAATAGTCACCATGGATTTAGTGGGTCAAACCATCGGCCAATACCAACTGGTCGAAGTTATTCATCAGGATCAAAACACGGTCTACCGGGGCTTTCAAGCTTCGGCTAATCGCTACGTGGCGGTTAAGGTGTTAGCGCCCAACCGCAGCAGCGACCCGACCTTTGTAGCTCAGTTTCAGCAAGATATGCAAACCCTCAGCAGCTTGAGCCATCCCAACCTGCTGCCGGTGCTTGATTACGGCCAGCATAATAACCTATTGTATATCGTTACCCCGCTGGTTGAGGGCGGCTCATTGAAAGAACATCTGGCCGACTTTCACGCGCTGCCGCAAGCGCAGGCGCTGTTTGCGGGGATAACCGACGCCCTGACCTACCTGCACAGGCAAGACATTGTTCATGCCAATATCCGGCCGTCCAACATTATGCTTGGCCATCAGGGTCATCCGCTGCTGACCGACTTTGGTTTTTCGCAGGGCATCGATGTCGGTCTCAGCGAGAATGCTTACCTCAGCCCGGAAATCGCTCAAGGTCAGATGTACGATCAACGGGCCGATATCTACGCTTTGGGCGTCCTGCTCGACTCGGTCATCTCCGGCGTCAACGTGGTTCCGGGCAGCCTGCCCAATGTCCGTACCCGGCGACCGGAATTAGCGGCCAAGGCAGAGCCGATCATTCTCAAAGCGACCGCGCCGCAGCCGGAGCATCGCTACCAATCGGTGGCTGAATTTGAGCAAGGGCTAACCATGGCGCTAGGCGGCGTCGCCCCAGTAGCGGCCACCCAACCGGCGGCCGTGGTTCCGCCCCCGGTCCCTGCCCAAAGCGCAGAGCCGGCCGAAACCCAGGGCGGCAGCAGCAATATGCCACTGATCATCGGCGGCCTGGTGGCGCTGTTGGTCATCGTGGGTCTGGGACTGTTCTTCTTATTGTTTGCGGGTAGAGGAAATGATACCGGCGATGGCAACGAAGGGGGCGGTGGCGGCATCATCATTGTCGTGCCGACGCCCGCACCGCAAGTCCCCTCCGTCACCGCCGATGCCAATGTCAACATTCGCAGCGGTCCCGGCACCGAGTTCGACGTCATTGGCAGCCTTAAGCAAGGCCAAAGCGCCGAGGCGTTGGGCCGCAGCCCGGACCAGCAGTGGTGGGTAATTAAAGTCGCCGCCGCCAACAACGGCCAGGGTTGGGTCGCCGCCAACTTTGTCACCACCACCAATACCGGTAACCTGCCGGTCATCCAACCGCCCAGTCCGCCGGCCGTCGCTACGGCCACGGCCACCGCTACCACCGCCCCCACCCCCGAACCGGACAGCCCACCGGTTGCCGTTATCGAGGGCACCTCTCGCGCTCAGGTCGGCGACCAGGTTAACCTGACCGGACGAAATTCTCAACCCGCCCAAGGGCGAACGATTGTCAACTACGCCTGGGATTTTGATGATGGAACCACCGCCACCGGCCGCGATGTGTCGCACGTCTATGACACAGCCGGTCGCTACGATGTTGAACTGACCGTGACCGATGACCTGGGCCTGACCGGCTCGACCACCTTCCGCGTCCGCATCGACGAAGGACCGGCCCCGGCTGAACCCCCGGTGGCCGTCATTTCCGCCCCGGCGGACGGCATCGTCGGCCGGCCGGTCACCTTTGACGGCAGCCAGTCGCAATCGGCTAACCGAATTGTCAGCTACGCTTGGCAGTTTGGCGACGGCGGCTCGGCCAACGCCGTCCGTGTCGATCACGTATATAACGCGCCGGGCGTCTATAATGTCATTCTGACCGTCACCGATAACGAGGGCCTGACCGGCAGCAGCAACTTCCAGATCAATATCGCAGCGCCGGAACCGGAGCCGGAAGCCCCCACAGCCGCCATTAGCGCCCCCGCAACCACCCAGGTGGGGGTTGCGGTCACCTTCGACGGCGGCGCATCGCAATCCGGCAGCAGCGCCATTACCACCTTTGCCTGGGATTTTGGCGACGGCGCTACAGACAATACCAGCGGTCCGGTAGTCAACCATACGTATGAGGCCATCGGCAGTTATCAGGTGACCTTGACGGTGATCAACGAAGAGGATCTATCCGACGAGACCGCGGTCAATATCACGGTCACGCCGCTCGAAGCCGCGCCGCTACCCGTGACCGTCGAGCCGGAGGATGGGCAGTGAAATCGTCGGGTTGGTGAAACATCAATGCGTAATTGAGACAGAAAAGCATCTCAGTTAAATTCATGCTCTACATCAATAACAGGCTTGAGTTACTAAGGTGTCTTTTTACAAACACCCCGGTCTTTATAGAAAACACCGGGGTGTTTATATTCATACACCCATGTCTAAATCTTTTTACACCTAGGTCTAACCTTTTTTACACCTAGGTCGAGACATAGGTACACTTAGGTCTAAACTTTTACACACCCAGGTGTCAACGTTTACACACCTAGGTCGAGACATGGGTACACCCAGGTGACCACGTCCGCGCACTAGCATGGTCAGGTTGAGTCACGCAAGTGCGCAACTTCGGTCACTAGGGTGATTGTTAGCAAAGACCCAGGTAAAAATAAAGAAACACCTGGGTCTTTATATTTGAACACCCCGGTGATGGCCGGCGGCTAAACGCCTCTTAGCCAGCCGGTCGGATTGAGGGCTGACCTCCAACCCATAATGGGCAGGTCCGTGGGGCCTCGACCCCCACCGACCTACGGCCAGGTGAGCCGGCGTATCCACTCAACAGGCCGGTCAATCTCGCTGCCTGACCCAGATCAACCTCAGTTTCTTGTCATTTAATCGACCCCTCAGTTACAATGCCATTATTGTGTTCGATCTGATAGCCTATGCAGAAAAATAGCACTTGAACACCGTGAGGTATTTTATGACAGCGAAAATGAACAGACAGTGGCGTCTGGCCGCCCGGCCTAGCGGCTTAATCCAAGAATCGGATTTTGAATGGCGCGAGGAACCCATACCCACCCCAGGGGATAACGAAATACTGGTCCGTAACATTTACCTATCGCTGGACCCGACCAATCGAGGCTGGCTCAGAGAGACCAAATCATACGTTCCGCCGGTGGCGATTGGGGAGGTGATGCGCGGGGGAACAATCGGCGTCGTCGAGCAGTCGCACCACCCCGACTTTCAGGCCGGTGATATCGTTCTGGGCTTCTTAGGGTGGCAGGATTATGCCATAACCAATGGCGCTGCCTTAACCAAATTACCGGTAGACCCAGCCCTACCCTTAACCGCCTACCTGGGGCTGTTTGGGATCATTGGGCCTACGGCCTATTTCGGTCTTTTGGATATTGGCCAACCTAAAGCAGGGGAGACCCTGGTGGTGTCAGCGGCGGCCGGTGCGGTGGGGTCGCTGGTCGGGCAGATCGGCAAGATCAAGGGCTGCCGTGTGGTGGGCATTGCCGGCAGTGATGAAAAATGTCGTTGGATCACCGAGGAGCTGGGCTTCGATGCCGCCATCAACTATAAAACTGAGCCGGTCCTTGAGCGTTTGAAAACCCATTGCCCCAATGGCATCGACGTATATTTTGAGAACGTTGGGGGAAAAATACTGGATGCTGTGTTAAGCCTGATCAATATAAAAGGGCGCATCGCCCTTTGTGGTTTAATCGCGCAGTATAATGCTACCGAACCCGTTCCCGGCCCCTATAATTTCAGAACCATCCTCACCCAGCGCGTCCGAATAGAAGGCTTTATCGTCTTGGATTATAGGGAACGATTTATGAAGGCTTATGAAGCTTTAGGGCGATGGCTGGTTGAAGGTAAAATTCAGTATCGGGTTGATGTGATCGATGGCCTCGAGAATGCCCCGCGTGGGATTAACAAGCTCTTCGATGGGACCAATAAGGGTAAGCTCATCGTCAAAGTTTCCGAGGAGCCATCGGTCTAACACCACGGGCTAACAACTTGTCACAAATGCGATGGTAGAACCGTTGAACCTAGACGACTACCTTCAGCCTCGACCGAAGCCGTCCGGGATTGATGTGGTCAGCCAGCGGCAACACTTCATGATCGATCATTACCTACGCCGTCACTCCCCATCGTTTTGAGCGACTCTTTCCGTTCCTGTTCAGGATTTTAGCTTGATCTATCGCTGACATGGCCGTAAAATGGTACGGCATTTTGAGCTGATCGAGATCACTATGTTGTCTTTTGAAAATCGCTTTGAACGTTGCCCGACCGGGCCTGTGCGCCCGGATCAGCCCGACTCCTCCCCGGAACGGCCGGCCTTAATTCCGCCTCGGCCGGTTGGCCAGGTGGTTGATCTCGGCTGTGGCCGGGCGCGATGGGCTGCGCCATGACCGCCGCCCCAATTTCCTCGGCTTCACCCCAACAGCCTGATGATCGCACCGGCCCTAAACCGGCCCTAGCCGAACGGGAACGCCGCCGCCAGGCTCAGCTCGAGCAAATCATCCGAGAACAGGCCGCCGAACTGGCCTGGGCCAATGAACAGTTACAGTCCCACATCGATGCCGGCCGTTGGATCGAACAAACGCTAATCGCCGAACGCGACTTTATCGCGGCTATCGTCGATACCGTCGATGCCCTGATTATTGTCCTGGACCGGGCCGGGCGCACCATTCGCTTTAACCGAACCTGCCAGGAAACCACCGGCTACACCTTTGACGAGGTGCGCGACCAGCCTTTTTGGAGCCTG
This sequence comes from Anaerolineales bacterium, assembly GCA_020634855.1. Classification (GTDB taxonomy): domain Bacteria; phylum Chloroflexota; class Anaerolineae; order 4572-78; family J111; genus JAGRBY01. The sequence continues at coordinate 351,644 of JACKAU010000004.1, read as the reverse complement.
TTTTTGCTCCCGGCGGAAGTGGAGCCGGTTCGCGCCGTGCTGGCTGAACTCCGCGCCGACCGGATTTCCAACCGGCATGAAGCCTACTGGTTAACCCGAGACGGCCGCAAACGCCTGATCGCCTGGTCGAACACGGCGTTACTCGACGATAATGGCGAGTTGGAATACATCATCTGTACCGGCATTGACATCACCGAGCGCCGTCGGGCTGAAGAGACCCTGCAAAAAGCCTATGCCGAACAGGAACAGATCCTGGCCGTGCAGCAAGCCGTCACCAGCCGCCTTGAGATCGAGGCCGTTTTAGAGATGATCGCCACGGCGGCGCGCCGGTTGACCGGCGCCCGGGTGAGCCTGCTGTACCTGATCGAGGCGGGCCGCCTTCGTTTGGCCGTCGTTTCCGGCGCAGAGAACGGGGATATGCCGGCCAACTACACTGTACCGCTCACCGAATCGACCGCCGGATTATCGCTCCAAGCCGGCCGGCCCCTCCTGGTGAATGAGGCGTCAACCGATCCCCGCGTTAATGCCGATCTAAGGCGCCGCTTGCACCTGCACCGCCTGGTAGCCGTGCCGCTGATCTCCGGGCAGCAGCCCTTGGGGGTGTTAGAGGTGGCCGACAAGCCGGAGCCGTTTGGCCCGGACGATACCCAAATCCTGGCTATGCTCACCCCCGGTGCGGTAATTGCTCTGGAAAATGCCCGGCTCTACGCCCAAGCCCAACGGGCGGCGGCTCTGGAAGAACGGCAGCGATTAGCCCGCGAACTGCACGACGCCGTGACCCAAACCTTGTTTTCGGCCAGCCTGATCGCCGACGTGCTGCCGGAGATGTGGGACCAAGACCCGGCGCACGGCCGGCGACTGCTGCAAGATTTACAGCAGTTAAGCCGGGGTGCGCTGGCCGAAATGCGGACCCTGCTGCTGGAATTACGACCGGCCGCGTTGCGCGAGGCCAAACTGGGCGACCTGATCCACCAACTGGCCGCAGCCTTCACCGGCCGGGAGGGAACGCTGGTGACGGTCAATCTGAATCGGCAGGACACGTTTCCCGACGATATGCAGGTGAGCCTCTACCGGATTACCCAGGAAGCGCTCCACAACATCGCCAAGCACGCCGGGGCCAGCCGGGTGACCATTCATCTGTGGCGCACGCCGGCCGGCAGCGACCCGCTCAAACGCGTAACGTTAAAGATCATCGACAATGGCTGCGGTTTCGATCCGGCCGGCGTGCCGCCCGATCATCTGGGGCTGGGCATTATGCGTGAACGGGCTGAGGCCATCGGGGCCACTCTCGATATCATCAGTTGGCCGGACCAGGGAACGCAGATCGAAGTAAACTGGAAGGTGACGGTTAGGTGACAGTCACTTATTGTTTATAAATTAGCATCTCAGTTGTCCAAATAGGTCGATTTAGCGTGCTCAAGTGACTGTCACCTTTAAATGGAAAGGAGATACGGGATGACCGGTGAAAAACCCATTCGCGTGCTAATTGTTGACGATCACACTATGCTCCGCAAGGGACTGGCCGCCTTCCTGCTGGTCAAAGCGGATCTGGAACTGGCCGGCGAGGCGAGCAACGGCGAGGAAGCGCTGTACCTGTGCGAACAGCTTCAGCCCGACATCGTCCTTATGGATTTGAAAATGCCCAAGCTGGATGGGGTCGCTGCCACGCGCACCATTAAACGCCGTTATCCCCACATCCAGGTGATTGCCCTGACCAGCTTCCAGGAGAAAGCGTTGGTACAGGAGGCCATCCGGGCCGGGGCCATCAGCTATCTATTAAAAGACGTTTCCGCCGACGATTTGGCTGAAACCATCCGGGCGGCCAGCGCCGGCCGGTCTATTCTCGATCCGCAAGCCCTCCAGGCGTTGGTCCAAGATGACGCCCCGGAGGTCCCCAACTTGGGCCACGACCTGACCCCTCGCGAGCGCGAGGTGCTGGCGCTGCTGGTGCAGGGCCTGACCAACCCGGCCATGGCCGACCAACTGGTGGTGAGCCGCGCCACCATCAAAGCCCATGTCAGCAGTATCTTAACCAAGCTAGGCGCTTCGACCCGGGCCGAAGCTGTGCGCCTGGCTCTCCAGCATCAATTAGTCCCCTGACTAACCTCAATATTAGCCACATGGCTAACCCGAAAACTCCCCAGATGCCCAATGTGTCCGGGGAGGTTTTGGGTTATGATAAACCCGTATCCGTAGTGCATATTGCGTAGTGCGTATCATTTTCACGCCATACGTTACGCACTACATCCTACGTAATAGGTCACCCTATCACAATGGGGAACTTATTTAATTCTCATTCTAACTATTTTTCAGGAGACTATCATGACAACTCGAAAAGTACGCGTTGCGTTGAATGGGTATGGCGTTATTGGCAAACGCATTGCCGATGCCGTGGCCCTACAAGAGGATATGGAATTGGTCGGCGTGGCCGACGTGGTCAGCGACTGGCGGATCAAGGTGGCTCAGGAGAAAGGGTACCCCCTCTTTGCTTCGACGCCCGAAGCCGCCGCCTCGATGAGGGAGGCCGGGCTAACCATCGCCGGTCAACTCGATGATTTATTGAGCCAGGTGGATGTGGTGGCCGATGCCGCGCCGAAGAAGATCGCGGCGGCGAACCTGGCGAAGTACCGGACGGCCGGTGTTAAAGCCATCTTTCAGGGCGGCGAGAAGCACAGCCTGACCGGCCACTCCTTTGTCGCCCAGGCCAACTACGCCACGGCTTTAGGTCGAGATCTGACCCGCGTGGTGTCCTGCAACACCACCAGCATTGTTCGCACTCTGGGCGCGCTTCAGCGAGCCGGCTTACTGAAGAAGGCGCGCGGCGTGTTAGTCCGCCGGGCCACCGATCCGTGGGAGTCGGACCACAGCGGGGTGATGAATACCGTCGTCCCGGAAAAAGACATCCCGTCGCACCAGGGACCGGATGCCCAAACGGTCATCCCCGAACTGGATGTGGTGACAATGGCGGTGAAGGCCGCCCACACCACTAGCCACCTGCATGCCTGGAGCGTCGAACTAACCCGACCGGCCGACCGGGACGAGGTGTTGGAGATCTTTCGCTCCGCCCCGCGCATTGCTTTCCTACAGATGTCCGACGGCCTGGTCGCCCTCAACAGCACGTTGGAACTGATGACCGATCTGGGCCGGCCGCGCGGCGATATGTGGGAAGTGGGCCTCTGGGCCGATGCCTTGACGGTGCGGGGCAATGAGTTATTCTACAACTACCAGGTCTACAACCAGGCCATCGTTGTCCCGGAGACGATTGATGCCATTCGCGCCCTGACTGAGCTTGAAACGGACGGGTTCCGTTCCATCGCCAAAACCGACCGGGCGCTAGGAATCGTTCGTGACTTTGTAAGTTAGGGGTGAAATTATGCCGGCCCACTCCCGCTGGATAGCCATATCCAGCGGGAGCAGTCGTTCAGAGCAGCCGTGTCATCGCTTGGCTGCTTTTTTTATTGACCTCAGTTTCCTTGTCATTTTGAGCTGTCTGCGGGTACAATACAACCATCGACCTCGACCAAATTGACCCATTTGGCTCAGCCTCAATCGACTTAATCTTCAAACCGGCCAACGGCTGCCTCCAGGCAAGGTCGGCTACTTGTGAGCATGTAATTTCTCCGGGAAATGCCATGTTAGAGCCATTAAAAATAGACGACTATCTACAGCCTCGACCGAAACCGTCCGGGATTGATGTTGTCAGCAAGCTGCAACACTTCGCCATCATTACCTACGCCGTACATCCCCGTCGTTTTGAGGGACTCTTGCCGGCCCGGTTCAAGCTGGATACAATTTCGGTAAATGGTGAAGAAAAAGGATTAATTTCCGTTGTGCCGTTTATGGACATGGATTTTAGGTTGGCGATTTGCCCGTTTCCACGGTTTACAATGGGCCAAACCAACTACCGCATCTACATTCTCGATACGGCCACCGGCGAGCGCTGTGTCTGGTTCCTGGGGACCACGCTCGACTCATGGACGGTCGTTGTGCCGAGGCATTGGTGGCAACTCCCCTGGCACGCCGGGAAGGTTCGATTTGATTGCGAGTATGTTCCTCAAACCGGGCGCTATCGCCAATACCTTATGCACACCGAGGCCGAATGGGGGCCGGCCCATGTGGAACTCACCCAATATGGGGATGAGGCTTTCCACCTGGCCGGTTTCCCAGATACAGAGACGGCTTTAATTTACCTTACCCACCCACTGACCGGCTTCTACTATCGACGTGATGGCAAGCTGGGAACCTACCGGGTTTGGCATGAGCCACTCGCCGTCCGGCCCGCGCAGTTGACCTCGGCCCATTTTGGGCTGCTGGAACGGATGCAGTTGGTTTCGGCTGCAGAGCAGCTTGCGCCGCACAGCGTGCTGCTTCAGCCGGTCAATGAATTCACCATCTACCTACCACCACGGGTGTTATCCCCATGAAAAATAGTATTGACATTAACCGAGCCAGAGCCGAAACGCGATATTGTGAAGATATCGTGTATTTCAATAATGCCGGGGCCGCTTTAATGCCCCAGCCAGTGGCCGATACCTTACACAACTAAGTACAAGCAAAAAAATTATGCGGCATTAGAGCCAATAATAGAAAGAAGACGGTTTGGCATCTGATTGTAGCGGTCAAAGAAATTACGGGTCGCAGCTAAGAGAGCCTTAACCGTTTCAAAAAGTTCACAATGGGTGACTTCACGCCGGAAGTGACGCCACAACATTTCAATAGGATTGAGCCAGGGACTGTAAGTGGGCAAGTAAAGCAAAACCAACCGGCCTGTAGCCCCACGGACAACCGCCTCAACTTCATCATCTTGATGAGCGGTAAAGTTGTCCCAGGCGACATAGACAACTTGATCGGGGTGTTTATCGAGCAATGTTTGTAAGAACTCAGCAATTTCTGACCGTCGTTTTCGTTAGCGGATTAATACGACTGTCTGGCCGGTATGATAGTTGACCCCCCCGATGCCGTAATGCTTTTTGGGCTGACCTGGGGTCGGGATCATGACCTGTTGGCCTTTGGGACTCCACATCGCCCGCAAGGTCGGACGCCAGCTAATGTTAAATTCGTCAGCATAGTAGAAAACTTCATTGGGTTTCAAGTTGTCTCGTTTTTCTTCAATCGTCTTTTTTTTACCATATATTCTGGGTCAGGGCTACTGACCTTGTGCTGGGGGCGGCTGATGACTATATCCTCCGCCTTCAAGTGTAAGCGAACCGTTTCGGTTGAGACCCGCAGACCGGTCTCTTCAGCCATATAGTCAACCAGCCGTTGCAATGTCCACAGGGAGTAAGGTAAGTCCAGACTACGGGGCCGTCGACGCACAACTTGGATTAACTGGTCGTGGTATTCCGCCGTCACTTTAACCGGCGTCCCCGGACGGGGGGCATCAAACAGTCCGTTAACTCCTTCGGCATTGTAACGTTTGATCCATCGTCGGACCGTTTGGTCATTTTTGCGAACAATCTGAGCGATCTGGGGAGCCGTCATTTGCTGTTCAACTGCCAGCAAGATCATTTGGGCTCTCGTTCGGACCCGAACCTGTTTCGTCTGATGATACAATTCATCCAGTTCGTTCAGTTCCATTTGACTTAGTGGTCTTATTTCAATTGGGTTCATACACCTTAGTATAGGTGACCCATCTCATCCACCAAAATCTTTTTGTTTGTACTTAGCTCTATAAGGAAAAAACCATCAGCGGCTATGAAACCGCCTATGAAGAGCAAGAAGCCTTACTGATCCGGACATAGGAAACTAAAGGTGCTGACCCAAACGAACCTGGCGAATAAAGCTCAAAATGATCTGGGTTTTGTGTCGTAACCGGGCAATAGCTTTAGCCAACTCAACCCGTAAATCCTGAAGATTATGACAACACAAATTTTTCAATTCGACATTTTTCAAATAGTTCCAAACACCTTCATCCGGGTTCAGGTCAGGGGCATAAGCTGGCAACTGTTCCAGATGAAGGCGTTGGGTTGCATCCTGGCTCAAAAACTCCTTGACAGCTTGCGACCGATGAGCCGGCAAGCCGTCCCAAATGACCAGCATCTTACCAGAAATATGGCGCAACAGATGCTTGAGAAATCGAACAATGGCCGAGCCATCAAAAGATTTGTTTTGGGTACAGGTGTACAACTTACCCGCTGGAGTGATGGCGCTAATCACCGACAAATGTTCCCAAGGAGGATACTTCAGAATGGGCGTTTGTCCTCGTGGGGCATAGGTTCTGACGGCGGCCGGCAACAAATAAAAACCGGCTTCATCAACAAAAACTATGGTGCGCTTTTCTTTTTCGGCTTTTTTTAAGGGTAGGCCATTGTTCGGTGCGCCACTGTTCGATTGCGGCTTCGTTACGCTGGCTGGCTCGTTCTATCGGTTTCTGGCGACTCCACCCAATTTTCTCCAAGATACGCCCGACGTGTCGTGCTGAGTATGTCACCTCAAATTTGTCTTTGATGAGTTTGCCCACCCGACCACGAGTCCAGACATCACCCCGAAAACCGTATGCTTCTGCCCCTTGCTCTAACAATTTTGGTAACTCTTTAAGTTGGGCCTCTCTCAGTCGCGGTTTGGGCCCACCTCCGGTACGCCTATGGAGCGCTTCCACCCCAGCTTGTTGCCCTCGTTTGACCCATTGGCTAACCGCTCCGGCACTCACCCCTAGCGCTTCTGCTATTTTGTTTTGTTCCCAGCCCTTCTGTTTTAATTCCCAAGCTTGTAGGCGTCGGGCTTCTCGCCAATCTTTGGCTTGGTTTTTGTTTTTCTCTGTCATTTGGTCAGTTTACTTCAGATTGACTGTTTTGTTTATTAAGTTATGTCCGGATTAGTAGACCATTTTTATAGCGCCACGGCTAAACTCCTCAATTGTGAGGTGGACGAGATAGCCTTTGTTGAAAATGCCACCCGAGCCTGGGATATGGCCTTCTATAGCTTTAATTTCTCGCCGGGGGACAAAATCCTCACCACACTGGTCGAGTATGGCAGCAATGTTATTGCTTACAATCAGCAGGTTCAACGTTATGGGGTCGAGCTTATTTTTGTACCCAATGACGAATTCGGCCAAATTGACATCCAGGCGCTCGAAAATCTAATTGATGATCGGGTCAAACTGATCTCTCTTAGCCATATCCCTACCGGTGGCGGGTTAGTCAATCCGGCCGGCGCTGTGGGGCGCATAGCGCAATCAGCCAACATTCCTTTTTTACTGGATGCCACGCAGAGTGTCGGTCAATTACCGCTTGATGTTGACAAAATCGGTTGTGATATTCTGTGCGGCGCCGGTCGGTGCGTGGTTCAAAGCATTAAATTTATCCCAATCGCGAAATATTCTTGCGTGATCGAGGCTGGACGTGGAGTAGACAATAGTGGTATGATTAGAACGTTAAGATCTACCCGAAGTTAGCGGACAATATGCCAAACCTTAGCCGGTCCATTCTTGAGTGGAGCCAAATCAAGCGTGCCTACAGTGAACTACAATAAGATTAGCCACATCTATGACGATGTTAGACAAGCCGATATCGAATTAATCACCCATTTCTTAGCCGAGCTTGATCTTAACGACGCCGCGACAATTTTAGACATCGGCTGCGGGACGGGCAACCATACCGATTTGCTGCAAAAAGTAACCCATAGCCATGTGTATGGTATCGAGCCATCGGCCGGTATGTTAAGTAGAGCGCGGCAAAAAAATCGACACGTGGTCTTTCAATCGGGTGATGCAGCCCATATTCCCTTTGATGATGACTATTTTGATTTCGTTTACATGACCGACGTCATACACCATGTGCCGGATATAAACTCGATGTTTGCCGAAATCAAGCGGGGGCTAAAGACGAACGGCAATGTCTGTATCGTCACCCAATCGCACCACCAGATCGAACAGCGGCCGATTGTCCAATTTTTTCCGGGAACCGCCTCGGTGGATAAGGCCCGGTACCCTGACATCGATCAAATCGTGGCTCAAGCCGCAGCGCAGTCCCTCAAATTTATAAAAACGACGGTCTTGTATGAAAATCAAGCAATTGAGTTAGGTCCCGAATTCCTGGAACTGGTTAAGAAAAAGGGCTATTCGATGCTGCACTTAATTGCGGACGAAGAATATGATGAAGGCGTAAAACGGTTGGAAACCGAGCTAAGGTATGGCACAATAAAGTCAACATTGTCTGGCGAGACGTTAGTTTGGTTTATAAAGCCGTAACTCATTCAACACAGAACAGATGAAGGGGAATCTTATGAAACTGGGTGCATTTTCAGTAAGTTTAAGCGTCAAAGATATTGCCGCGTCACAAGCCTTTTATGAAAAGTTGGGGTTCCACGTTTTCGGAGGGGATGCGTCGCAGAATTGGCTGATCATGAAGAATGAAGAGCATACCATTGGTCTATTTCAGGGTATGTTCGAGAAAAACATTTTGACCTTCAATCCCGGTTGGGATCAGAACGCCAATCCGCTTGAATCGTTCACCGATGTGCGCGATATTCAACGCACACTCAAAGCGCAGGGTTTAACCATCGAAAATGAAGCCGATGAGACCACCACCGGCCCGGCCAGCTTCGTGGTGCTCGATCCGGACGGCAATCTTATCTTGATCGATCAACATATTTAGACGAGAGTCGAATAAGGCTAATCCAAGCATTGAATTAACCGAAACGTCGTACGTAATCCATAACGCAGCAAGTCGCAGCCAAAAGATTTCACCACAAAGAACACAGAGAAGGCACAAAGAACACCAAGAAAAATCTCTGAGAACTCTGAGCCTACTTTGTGTCCTCCGTGGTGAAAATTCTTGCGGATGACGCAAATTTACAGCTCTAACAACGTAGTGCGTAGCTAATCGTCGTACAGAATACAGAATACGCACTACGCAATAGGCGCATTGGTTAATTATTTCCTTCGAAATACCTAAAATCTGACATTTTTGGCAGAAAGAATCCAATGATGGAACTCAGTAATGCCGAAAACATCGCTGCGCAGATAAATACGGCTATTCGAGACTTGCCTATGCCCAATACCGCCTCAATGCGGGCTATTCGTCGGCAATACTCTCGGAAATTGAAGCAGGCAGAGCCGACCTTTATCCTCACGCTGGCTAAAGAGCTGATGGAAACCTATAACCACCGCTGGCTGGCTTACGAGTTCATTCGTTATCATAAATCCACCTTTCAACAGCTTGACGAGACAAAACTGGAAGCCTTTGGTCAGGACATGGATAGTTGGGACAGCGTCGATGCCTTTGCTCGCTTATTGGCCGGGCCGGCCTGGTTACAGGGGCAAATCGCTGACGATGTCATTCATCGCTGGGCGCATTCAGACGATCTTTAGTCACTCACGTTTTTGACTTCGCCATATCCGGCTATTACAATGGGGCGGAATTTGGGTTATCCTCATAGGTTTAATGCCACAAGGAGCGTTCAAAGATGACCACGCGCGAACACTTTAGTCAAGATCTCAGGCAGTTGCGGGCAGAAACCCTCAAAATGGGCGAACTCGTCGACAAAGAGTTGATTATGGCCCTCGAAGCCCTGGCCAGGGTTGATGTGCATCTGGCCCATGAAGTCCGTGAATTAGATGAACAGGTCAATCAGGTGCGCTTTGCCCTTGAGGAAAAAAGCACAACTTTATTGGCCACCCAACAGCCTCTTGCCGGCGATCTGCGCCGAATTGTGGCCGCTATGCATATTTTTGTCGATTTGGAACGGATGGGCGATCAGGCGAAGGGCATTGCTAAAATCATCCCCCGGCTAGACGGTAAACCCCATATACATCAGCCGAATGAACTGCAAATGATGGGCGAATTGGGCCTATCCATGCTGCGCGACTGTCTGCAAGCGTATAACGACCTTGATATTGATTTAGCCAAGCTGGTCATTTATCGCGATGAAGCCGTGGATAGACTCTACGCCAATCTTTACACCCAAACCATGTTTGACTTAGTCGGGGCCGATAATTCGACCAAAACCGAAGCCTGCTACCAACTACTGCGGGCCGGACGTGAGTTAGAGCGCTTTGCCGACCTGGCTACTAACATCGCCGAACGAGTCATCTATATTGCCACCGGACATTTAGAAGAAGGCAACCTTGATCACGATGATGTGCTGGATCAGCATATCGATTAGGTTAACCCCGCCACATGAAAATCGTCGGCCTATAGTGACAGATTGTTTATGAGCTGATTGTACTCTTCTCGAACCAGTGTAATAAACTGTCGCGCCAGGAACGAGCGCTGGCGACCGGCGTGCGAAGCCGCCACAATTTTACGGCGCGGCATAGGTTCACTCATAGCGCGATATCGAAGCTGGTTTGAGGTATCGGTCGCCGCCAATATTTGCGGTACCAGCGAAACCCCCAGCCCCAGCGCCACACAGCTATGCACGGTAGAGAGCTGCGAAGTGTAACACACAATCTCAAGATTAACATCCTGTTGATAACAGAATGACTGCACCTGCTCCCCCAGGCAGTGGATTTCATTCAAGGCAATGAAGGGAAAATCCTCAAGCTCCTTGGACTTGAGAACCGCGCCTTTCATCAAGTGATGATGATGCGATGAGGCGATTAGTAAAAATTCGGTGCAAATCTCCTCTGCCGCAATCAGCTTATGATTGATCGGCAGGCTCATAATGCCGAGGTCTAAGCGGCCTTCGATTAAGCTGTTGACCAACGCTTCGGTCAAATCCTCATGGACTAACAGTTCCGCATGCGGGTAGTTTTCGGCAAACCGCTTAATGACATTCGGCAGCAAAAACGGCGCAATCGTAGGGATAAAGCCCACCGCCAGTTGCCCATAGCCCTCATCAATTTCACGGCTCAATCGTCGCTCGATCTGCTCTACCTCAGCCAGGATAGAGCGCGCTCGCGGTAACAACACCTGGCCCGCTTCCGTCAACACTACAGTTCGGCCCAAGCGGTCAAACAACTGCTGCCCAAGTTCCCGTTCTAGCTTCATAATTTGCTGGCTCAACGAGGGCTGCGCCACGCTGCAGCGTTCGGCGGCTCGACTAAATCCCCCCGTTTCTGCAACAGCTACAAAGTAATAGAGTTGATGCAGTTCCACAGAGATATCCTATTTTTATCTATGATGCCATTAACTGGAACAACAAAGCTCACTTAATCATGCTTGACACAGCAAGCTTTCTTGCTTCGGCCATAACCATACAACAATTGTTAATCATAGGCAAAACCTATAGTAATCACACCATTGCGATAGATAAAAGATGATTGTTTACCGGCCGCAACATCTACCCTTAAATTAACTTACTTCCCATACTTGACCGTTGCCAAAAAAATTTTAACCATGCTCAAGCCGCGTATTGCTTAAGCGTGCTGCCGGAGTTAATGGCGGGCTATTGATTAAACCGCGACCAGGCCGTAAATTAGGAGCCGAACCCAATTTTTACAGGAGAGCAATAAGATGAACATCGGTCTTTTTTACGGCAGTACCACCGGCTGCACCGAGTCGGCGGAGATCAGCGAGACAGCCTGATGACAATGAAAAAACCCCTACAGTTCAGAGTCTGTCGGGGTTTCCTATCTAATGTCGCTCAAAATTCGAGCGGGGAGTTATACAATCCTACCTAATATTATTACCCACTCTGGTGACCATACCTGAAACGGTAAATTCTGTATAGCTGGCGCCGCCCGTATAGACGCCATCCAGGTACAAGCCATCGGTCTCCGTACCGGTTGAACTGCCGCCCGTGTAAACCTGGTAGATCGTCCCCTCGGTCAGTTCGGCCGAAGAGAAGGCCACCGACTGGTATTCTTTAGTCGGCGCGAAGGTGAGGATGTCCTCCCCGGCTTCCGTTTGAATATGAACCAGGGTGCCGGCCGGCTGGGTCGAGTCGAAGTTGATTAAGACGGAAGGCTGGCTCGATGACTCGCCGGGCGCTTGGGCCATCCCGGAGCTGCCGGCGGCGACGAGAAAGCCACCGCTAAGCGTGAATGAAGCATCATAATCCAAAGCACCGTTCATCCGCTGGGTGGGGCCATTGACGATGACCAAACCGTCGGTCATCTCGATAGCGCCGTTGGCGTCGATGCCATCCCCACCGGCGTCGATGACAATCGTACCGCCGTTGATGTACAGATAGTAGTCGCCGGAGGTGGCAAAGCCGTCTTGCCCAGGGCCGCCGCCTTGGCCGAACATACTGCTTAGATCAAATCCCGGCGCTTGGCCCGGTTCGCCATCCGGTCTCGGACCTCGTCCCTGGCCGGGTTCCGGTCGGTCGCCTTGGCCGGGACCACCGCCTGGGCCGAACTCACCGCCGGGTCCCGGTCGGCCGCCCATGCCGGAGCCGTCATTCCCGCCGGCCACGTTCAAACCGTCATCGCTTGAGACGAGGTTGATATTGCCATCGTTGATGGTAATCACTGCGCTTTCAATGCCCTCATACGATTCGGTAATTTGGATATCGCCCGCGTTGATCTCTAGCGTCGAGTCGGCATGGATGCCGTCATCGCCGGTAGCGATCACAAACGCGCCGTCATTTATGACCAGACTGCCGTTAGAATGAACGGCGTCATCGGCCGTATCAAGGGTAAAGGTTCCGCCATCGATATTCACATTGACCCCGGCCTTGATGCCTTTCGCTGAGGCGTCTTCCTCGATAACGCCGGCGCTGCCGCCGCCGGAGGTCAGTGTGAAATCGCCGTCGGTGATCATGACATCGGTTTCGGCCTGGATGGCATCGCCGCCGGCGGTAATGGTGATGGTTCCGGTCTCGATGGCGATATAGCCTTTGTCGGTATCATCTTCGTTGTCGGATTTGAGACCGTCGCCCTGAGCATCAATGGTGATGTTGCCATTTTTAACGATCAGATAATCTTTGCCGCGAAGGCCGTCATCGGCCGCATTGACCGTGATCGTGCCGTCGGCGATGATCAGCCCGTCTTTGCTGGCGATGCCGTCATTGTAATGGGCATCAACGGTCAGCGAACCGCTGCCGGAGAGGGTTAGATCAGATTTGCTGAAGATAGCCGCGTTGGGTTCATCCTCGTCCGGGTCGGCAAAAACGTATGAGTCGCCGTCCGTGATATAGTTATCCGTGCCATCGGCCAGGACGATCATCGTTTCCTCAGCGCTGACGATGTTAATCGGCGCGCTGGTCGAGTTGCCGATATCGACCCCATTCAGGATGAGCCGAACGATATCTTCATCTTCCGTATCGACGATAATTTGGCCGTCAACTAAAGTACCGCTGAGACTGTAGGTTCCGGCCGAGGTGATGGTGGCGGTACTGCCGTCAACCGTGACGCCCTCGCCGTCGGCGGTGATTGCGTCGCCATTCAGCACGATGGGGATGACGGCGGTGCTGTCCCAGGTATAATCGGCTTCGTCATCGTGGTTTTTGCTGTTGGCCGCGCCCGCGTCGGCCACCGAAGCCGCCCCCATATCGGCGTTGGTCTCGCCGGTTTCGGCGATGGTAATTTCGACCGCGTCGTTAGCCTGGCTGCTTTCTACCTGTTCGTTGAGGGAGAGGATCGGGGCGACGCTGCTGTTGCAGGCCGCCAGCATCGATAAGGCCAGCAAACCGGCCCACAAAAACATCTTTTTTCTTTTAAGCATGGTTTCCTCCTGTTCTATTTGAGAACATGCGTATTCTGTATGGAGAGTAGAGAGTAGAGATGAGGAGATTGGCCTTAGAGATTGTCTTGTGGCCTTATCGCCCCATCTCTATCTCCGGTACTGAAAAAGTTATTTAATCGCTTAGGCTCAGTATAGACCAAAGATAAAGAGAAGTTCTGCAGAAGTTATTAAGATTTTGTAAAGATGCGGTACGAAGTAGCGGACGATGGGGCAGGTACTTAGGAATAAAGAACAAATAACTTGAACAATCTGGTAGGAGATGGGAGATAGGGAGATTGGCCTTATAAATCTCCTCATCGCCTTATCTCCGTAAAAGTTTTGGAAGGCAAACATCAAAGTTAATCGCAGTTAAAGATAAAGTCTGCCTGGGTAAAGAATAGGTTTATAGGGCCAAGGTTCAATTTTTTACAAGCAGCTATTGATAGCAGCGAAGAAAGGCTTTACACTCAAAGCCATAAGAGATAGTATTGATAAATAGCAGGCATCGGAGTCTTGACGATTTTACATGATCTCAATCTGGCGGCACAATAGGCCGACTAGGGGCTGGAATTAAAGATCAATTGGAGGAAAAAGTTAGTGCCAACTGAATTTCGTTTTGGAATTGAACACGAGGTCGCTTTTCTCAATCAGAGCGGCCAATTCGCCGACTTCACCAACACTTCGTTCGATGCCTTCGCCCAAATTGTGGCCGAACTACCCGTCTATGACAGCGATTATCCGCAGCTCCGCATCGGCGATGCCGGCATCAAGCACAAACGCTGGTACATCGAGGGCTTTGAGCGCTTTGGCGAAGGCGAAGTCTCACTAGGCTGCACGCCCAAAGGCATCGAGATCCGCACGACGATCCACCCGACCATTAACGGAGCCGTAGCCGAGTTATGTGACAGCTTTAAACGGCTGCGCACTGTTGCCGATCGGTTCGGCTATAGGCCCATCGCACTGAGCTTTAACCCCATCCAGACTGAGTTTCGGCCCGATCCCCCGCTAAGTGCTTATGAACGCTCCTTAGAAACCGAGGCCCCAGAATTGGTAACGGACACCATTTCACAACTGACCTACGGTCCTGACCTCAACATTTCGCTTGACGGTTTATCGACAGCAGCAACCCTTGACCTGGGCCGGAAACTGACCGCCTATAGCCCCTTCATCGTTCCATTTAGCTTTAGCTCGCCCTTTTATGACGGACAGCTATGGGATGGTCTATCGGTACGTAACTATTTACGCCACGATGTGCGCCCGGCGGTTCTGGTATTTGTCGAGGACGAGGCCGAAATGATCGAAGGCAAACCGCCGCTAACCGCACTGGCCCGACCTGTAGCAGAGGTGGGTCGCATCGAGTTCAAAGCCTGCGATAGCTGCCGCGATTTTTCGCTCTACGGTAGTTTGCTGGCGCTGCTGAAAGGCTTATGCCTCGATCAAACGCTGCCTAATCGCGCCCTCATGCCGGACATTGCCTTACACCAACACAGCGCCAAACACGGCTTCGCAAGCCCGACTATTCTTGAAACAGCCGATGTTGTTCTAACAGCAGCGGAACAAGCGTTAGCCACCGATCCGGATCGGCCGCTGCTGAACCGACTGCGGACCATGCTCGAAAAGCCCGAAGGCGGTGAAGTGTATCAAATGCGGGAACAGATCAAGTCAGGGGGTTCGATCACGGCGGCGCTGGCCGCGCTCGCAGAATAAAGATGGGTTCAGTCTAAGAATGGCTTAATATTGGGCTGATATGAGACTGTTATGCTTTGTTTCAGGTTAATAACTTGAGTTCGACAATTAGACAGAATTTACACGATTAAAAAGATTTTTACTTGTTTTTTATCTTTCAAATTCTGTTAATTCTGTCTATTTTGATAATTTCCGAGCTGAGGTTAATAAACTGAACCAATTTTAGCCTGAGTCGAAAACGAAAAAGAATAGGTGAGATCTCATGATCAAAAATATTCCCATTTCCGAAGTGGTCAATTTAAGTGGATTGGTTGAGTACCAAACCGGGCAGGTTGTCAGCCGAACGCTGGCCCAGAACAGCAGCGTCAGTGTGACGTTGTTTGCCTTTGCCGCCGGAGAGGGACTAAGCACCCACACCGCCTCTGGCGACGCGCTTGTCCATGTTATTGATGGCGAGGCGCTCATCACCATCGACAACCAGGAGATGACTGTACCCGCCGGTCAGGCCGTGGTTATGCCGGCCAATGTTCCCCACGCGGTGGCCGCCCCCACCGACTTCAAAATGCTGCTGGTGATTATCAAACCGGATAAAGCCTAACATGGCGACAGCTGCCTCGCCGCGACTGCGTTCCATCGCGCTGCCGGCCGAACACGGCAGTTGGGGCTTAACTCTGGAGCCGATCCTATTAGGTCTGCTGGTCGCGCCGTCGTGGGGTGGGGTTGGGCTGGCAATCGGGGCGTTTGGTCTCTTTCTGCTGCGCTGGCCGCTGAAGGTGGCCCAAACTAGCCGGAAGCAAAAACGCTACGCCCGCATGAGGATGGCCCTCCGGTTCGCGGGCATTTATGCGCTGCTGGCGGCCGGTGGATTACTGCTCGGTGTGTGGCAGGCCGGCTGGCGACCGCTGCTGCCGCTGCTGCCGGCGCTCCCCTTCGGCTTAATTTTCTTCTTGTACGACACCCAAAATCGCAGCCGCAGTTGGCAAGCCGAACTGGCCGGGCCGGTCGCCTTTGCGGCCACGGCGACCAGTATCGCTTTGGCCGGCGGTTGGGCGGCTGCGCCGGCGCTGGCGTTGTGGGCGGTGTTGGTGGCGCGGGCGGTCCCGTCCGTTTTATACGTGCGCGCCCGGTTGAGGCTGGATCGAGGCAAGCCTTATCGTCCGGCGCTGGTTTTGGGTGCGCACTTAATGGCTTTGGTGGTTGTCGGTGGGTTGATTTGGCTTGCGTTGCTGCCACTGCTCACGTTCGGGGTGTTTGGGCTGCTGCTTGGTCGGGCCATCGGCGGATTGTCTCGCTATCGACGGCCTGTGCCGGTTAAGGTCATCGGCTTGACTGAGTTAGGCTGGGGGTTGCTGACGGTGTTGGTCGTAGCCTGGGGATATTAAGGTCCTCGCAAGCGGCTATGTCTATAAAGATTACTTGTACAATGTGAAAACTTTTTTGTATTATCCCTTCTAATCAAAACTACTCCATTTCAAGCCAGACCCTAAAGCCTTTGTCCGAAAGCGACAGATAAACTTATTTGTACCCTCAATTTAGTGACAGCTTCCCAAATTTCTAAATGCCTTTAGAGCCTACTCACCCTATTGAGAATGGCTGTAAGTTGACCGCTATCCTTGACATCACATAGTAAACATGATACCATATGACCAAATACGACAAATCAGTCACAAAGTCACGAAAGAGATCCTAATGGAAAAATCCGACAACGAAGAGCGCGAACAAAGAATACTCGATGCGGCTGCCGATCTATTTGTGCATTACGGGTATGACAAAACGACGGTCGATGATATTGCCCGCCAGGCCGGTGTCAGCAAAGGGGCGATTTACCTGCACTTCAAGAGTAAAGACGAGCTGTTTGAAGGGCTGCTCGTCCGCGAGACAATGGTATACCACGAGAAATGGCTCCAACTCATCGACGCCGATCCGAAAGGCGGCACGATCGGCGGAATGTACAAAAACGTGTTGTATGCCCTCAACAGCAGTCCTTTTATGTCGGCCATGTTCCGACGTGACGGGCGTGTTCTCGGTAATTATCTCCGCAAGCCGAATAACTTTTTTCGCCGTCAAAATCAATCGACACGTTACGAATTCGTGAAAATGATGCAGGATGCCGGCGCTATCCGCCAGGACATCGATCCGAAAATCATTGCCCACATCATGAATATGCTGGCTTATGGGTTAGTAGCGATGGATGAAATCATGGCCGCCGAATTTATTCCGCCCGCCGATGACGTCATCGAAGGCATTGCTGAGATTATGGATCGGGCGCTGACGCCGGATGATGGGGGGAACAATGAAGCGGGCAAAGCGATTCTCCGTCAAATTTCCGAGGCCGGCCGGCAGCAGTTTGAGCAAATGAACAACCAAAACGAGCGTGAGCCAAAATGATCAGCGTCAAAAATCTCACTTACACCTATCCGGGGGCCAAGCAGGAAACCTTGCATGGCCTGAACTTTGAAGTTGCCGAACACGAAATCTTTGGCTTTTTAGGGCCATCGGGCGCCGGGAAGTCGACCACCCAGAATATTCTCATCGGCCTGTTGAAGGATTACGGCGGCACGATTCAAATGATGAACCGTGAACTCAACGAATGGGGGCAGGATTACTACGAGCATATCGGCGTCTCCTTTGAACTACCTAACCATTATCTAAAGCTAACCGCGCTCGAAAACTTGAATCACTTTCGTTCGCTTTACAGCGGGCCAACGCTCGAGCCGATGGATGTGCTGGCGTGGGTTGGGCTGCAAGAGGACGCCGACAAGAAAGTAGAAGATTACAGCAAGGGCATGAAAATTCGCTTGAATGTGGCTCGGAGTATCATCCACCAGCCGAAAGTGTTGTTTTTGGATGAACCGACCAGCGGCCTTGACCCGGTCAATGCCCGTAAAATCAAAGATTTGGTGCTGGACCTGCGCCGGCGCGGCGCCACTGTTTTCGTCACCACCCACAATATGATGGTCGCCGATGAACTCTGTGACCGGGTGGCTTTTATCACCGCCGGGCAGATCAGCCTGATCGATGCCCCGCCGGTCCTCAAGAAACAGTATGGCCAACGTAAAGTCCAGGTCGAATATCTCAACGGCGCTCAGGCGGTACAACATCAGGAGTTCCCTCTGGATGGGTTAGGCGATAATGAGGCGTTCCTTAACTTGCTGAAATCTGCCCCTCGGGTGGAGACGATCCATACCCAGGAAACAACGCTGGAGAACATTTTCATCGAAGTAACCGGGCAGGAGTTAAGCCCATGAGCCGCTTACTATCCGCCATGAAGATGGATGTGACCATCCAGGTCCGAACCCAGCTATACACCATCGGGATAGTAGCCGGAGTCATTATCGCGATAGCGGTATCGCAGCTAACCGGCCCGGAGTATTTATTTTCAATTATTCCGACGCTAATGCTGCTGGTCGTTGGGGGTTCAACCCTGCTCTACGTAGCTGCCCTGATTCTCTTTGAGAAGGACGAAGGCACGCTGAATGCCCTGATTGTCTCGCCGCTGCGAACCTCAGAATATTTGTGGTCGAAAATTATCACGCTGACGGCTCTGGCCACCCTCGAGTCGGTTATCATGATTGGCGGCGCTATGCTTATCATGCGTTTCTCCGGCGAAGTGACGACACCTAACATTCCGCTTTTGCTCACTGGCATCATTGCGATTGGGGTAATTTATACCCTGATCGGCATCGTCCTCATTGTGCGGTTCGATAAGATTACGGATTTTCTCATGCCCATGACGGGGGTGGCCGTGGTGCTGCAACTACCCTTTTTGTATTTTCTGGGCTGGGTTAAGCATCCGGCCTTGCTCATCATCCCCACCAGTGCGCCGACGGTGCTGATGCAGGGCGCTTACATCCAACTGGCCGCCTGGGAATGGTTCTATGCGATTGGCTATACGACTGTTTTGATTATCGGCCTCACCGTCTGGGCCTATCGTGCCTTTAACACCCATATTATCACGAAAGTCAGGTAACCCGATGCAAATGACCCAACTGATCGGCAAGTTAGGGCGCAGCGATGTAAAACTCATTGGGCGCGACAGTTTTCTGATTTTTATGTTCTTATTCGCGGCGATCATAGCCGGCGTCTTGCGCTTTGGCTTGCCGGCCTTGAACACCTATTTGGCCGAAAATGGCGTGATGCCAAGTGAAACCATTCCCTTCAGCCTGTCCGACGTTTATCCCATGCTGGTGGCCTACATGGCTATTTACACCGGGGCGCTATTAGTCGGCACAATTTTTGGCTTTGTCTTGCTCGATGAAAAAGATCACCACACCCTCAAAGCGATGTTGGTCACGCCGGTACCGCTCAAGCAGTATGTGCTGTATCGGGTGGGATTACCTGCCGTCCTGGCGTTTGTCGTTATTTTGGGTATGACGCTGTTTATCAATCAAGCCTTGCTGCCGCTGTGGCAGATGATTTTGATTTCAGCCGGGGGTGCGCTGACAGCGCCGATTATCGCCCTATTCTTCGCCACCTTCGCCGAAAACAAAGTCCAGGGGTTTGCCTACTCCAAATTCGGCGGCATTTCCGGGTGGGCCTTTCTGATCGGCTGGTTTGTGCCTGTACCGTGGCAGTGGCTGTTTGGATTATTCCCGCCTTTTTGGATTGGCAAGGCGTATTGGCTGGCTCTCGATGGTAGTGGTTGGTGGTGGATCGTTTTAAGCGGCGGCATCGTCTTGCAAGTGGGCTTGATTAACTGGTTGATACAACGCTTTAGCAAAATGGCCTATCGCTAAGATGATTTCTCGAACCTCAAAAATCTTATACTTTATTGGCTGCTATTTGTGTTAGGTTACCCAAAAATGCTTATCCCGCCGGAGAAAAAGAACCATATGGCGAACTCGTCCGGCGCCGACAGATTATTCCATTCGAGGGGGGGATGCCTCACTTACGAACCATGATAAGTCTAAGCCCCAGCCCAATAAACAACCCGCCGACCAGATAATTCACCCCTCGCTCAACCTTCCGATACCCCTGCTGTACCAACGGCTCGGAAAACAAGAACGCTACGCCCGCATACCAACCCACCGATAATACGACCATCATGCCGGCCATAAACAACTGCGCCCAACCGGGGCTGGTGGGTGGGATGATGGCCGTGAACAAACTCAGATAGAACAACGCCGATTTGGGGTTCGAGACACAGGTGTAAAAGCCAAGCCGCACCGCTTTGGTCCGGCCAAAATCGCTCGCGTCTTTTTGATACTGAAATTCGACCGGATGCGTTTTGGTGGCTAAGACCTTGTACCCCATATACATGAGATAGGCAGCTCCCAGAATTTTCACAACCTCGAACAGCCATGAGACTTGCCAGAAAATGGCGGTGAGACCAATAAATCCGGCCGCTACGTGAACCGAGGTGCCGCCGGCAATGCCTAGTGCGGTATAAACCCCAATATGCCGCGAGTGCGTTAACGAGTTTTTGACCGTAATCAAGAAGTTAGGGCCAGGCGTGACCACGGCAACAATATAAGCCAACGCCACGGCCAGGATGGTTAACCAGATTTCCATAGATCTCCTAAAGTTTTCTTAGAGTCACTCAAGTTACCATCCTTTCAGCCCTTCAGAGTTTTGACCGTGATGTTAGGAATTCGGACGGTAGTCTCTTAGATCACTTAACATTTAGCACGTGAACAACGGCGCCAACGAATTTATCATGGACGGCAAAGTGCTCTTTGTAATCGTTTCTGTTCATGACCAACTGCATGCTATCGGCGCTGACGTCAAGCTGTGAAAAGGGGACGTTGCCACCGCTGCTAAAACCCAAAAAGATAGAGGTTTTGGCCGGTATTGTAAAGTGTATCTCTTCCCCCACTTGGTCAAAATCAACCGGTTGCTCTAACACGGAACGAACACTTGTGTGAATATCCTCAATCAACGGCCCGGATGACAATTCGACCGTTTCAGCGTACAGCGGGGTCAAACGCACCGTTAAGGCCGTATCGGTATGGTTGCTGATGTAGTATTCGTTGAGGACCTCGGCGCATCCGCCTAGCAGTATGACACAGAGAGTTACTATCCATATGATCAATCGAGGTTGTGTTTGCATACTCGTTCTACGGAGAAGGATTCCTTCAATAATAGTCACCTTCTTTTACACCCCCTACTCCGATGGCAATGCTGCGGTTGTCTCCGTGTACTGCTTTAACTCTTGGTCTATTCGTTCCTTCAAGAACATCTTTATCAACGATTGATAGGGCACATCTCGTTTGTTGGCGATGACCCGTAACTCATTTAACATCAACTCCGGCAACCGCAACGAGATGGTCTTGGTTGAGGGTTTGAGCTTGGGTAATACAACCGCTTCAGCTTTATCCCAGTCAACATATTCTGCCGAGTCGTGGGTAGCCCAAAACTCACGTTCCTCGTCTTCATTCTTGAAGGTCGGTATCTCTTTTAATTCTTTCGCCATATTTTCTCGTTTCTCTTTCGTTCATAGCACGGGCAGAGATAACCCGGATTAAATTATCTCTGATAGTAAAGGCGATAAACAGCCAACGGTCCGTATCCGTGCGCCCTAAAGCATAATATCTTGGTTCTTGTTGGGAATGTGGGGTATCTGAGGCAACGATGAGGGGCAAGTTGAAAAAAAGTTCTTCACATTCGCCATTGGTGACTTGGTGAAGATACCAATTCTTATCCAAGTTACCTTCATCCCATTGAAAGCCTTTACAATTGGAGATGACATTTTTCATTGCTTTTGTATATTACAAAAATATACAATCTTTGTCAATAAATTTCCCGTACTTATCGACATCCCTATTCTGGGAAACGTCTTTTGGCGACAACAAAGGTGATCTTAATACCGGGCTTATGAATTCTTCGGGGAAAAGTTACTATTTGAATTTAATCCCCATCTCCGTAAATTCAACCGAAATGGGATCGGTGATGAAATCCTGCTCATCATTCCAGACGGTGCCGAGCATGTAAGTCTGCCCCTGCCAAAAGACGATCTGGTTGGCGTAGGGGGTGAGCGGGAAATCGAAAGGGATAATTTGGCCGCTGCCGTGGATGTGGAATGGCCCGAACAGCGACTCGCCGACCATGGCGTAACTGGAAAATGTACGCAGTTGGCCGCTGTAGCGCTGTTGAAACGCGGTGGAAAAGAAATCGGGCATGGCCGAGAAAATTAAATAGCAGCGCCCATCGACGTGATGGACTTGGGGGCATTCTAATTCGGTGCAGACCGGATCGACCTGCGGCGGGCGGAGAACTTCCCAATTGAGCATATCGGTGGTTTTGGCTAAGCCCAGCGTGCCACGCTCGTCGATGGGGCCATTGTTTTTGTTGGCGCATACGTAGTGGTACACAGCACCCTCATACTCAAACAAAAACGGATCGCGCCAGTGGAGCCAATCGCGAGGGGGCCGGCGGGGGGTATCGTCATAGTAAGCCGGATCGATCTGAGTTACCGGATTGTTGGGCAGCTTCTCCCAATTGAACAAATCATCCGAGACGGCCATCGCCGCGACCGGCTGGGGGCCGTTCCAGTTGCCGGTGTAGGCCAGCCAATAGCGATCCTTGAAGCGGATAACGGAGCCGGTGGCCGGACAGCGGCCATCGTAGGCGTCCGGCTCGCCTTTGCGCAGAATGACGCCGTGCAAAGTCCAGTCGGTCAGGTTGGCGCTGGTCGCGTGGGCGATATCCCACGAGGTGTGCCGCTCGATGGTGTTCGGACAGGTCAGGTAAAAGCAGTGGATAGTATCGTTGTCCACATAGTACCAGGTGTCGCCGATATAATTGCCGGGATGAATGAGCATCGCGTCTCCTTATTTCGCTAACGAACACCCTGTCAATTTGACCGATATGAGGCCCTCAAAATTGCCGTTAAACCGATAGATCGCTGCGCGCAGACCGCTGACCGCCGAAAGACAGGCGCGTTTGTTAAAGTTTGGCGGTCAGTGGTCGGCGGTCTGCCGTCAGGGGGTATCAAAATCCGGGGCAAATCGAGGAGGTGGCCGTTAGCGAGTCTCCTTATCAGATCCTCAACTCGACTGCCAATCGACCGCTAAGTTGCCGGCTTGATCGATGGTAACCGGATAGGGATCGCTCAACTCGCCCAGGAATTGACCATCCGGCGTCATGAAGCGCCAAGCTAAGAATAACCAGCCGCCGTCCGGCCCCTGAATCATACGACCGGCGAACAGCGAGCCGATCTCGTCGCCGACCAGGAATTGATCGGTCGCGAGGCGAAATGGCCCAAGCGGGTTATCGGCAACCAGGTAGTGGGTGCCGGTGACCGGTGGGCGGCCGGTGCGCTGGGTGCGGGCTGCGGCGGTGGTCTCGACCAGAGTGCAGAAGAGCAGATAGTAGCGACCATCGATCGCCGCCAACTGCGGCACTTCCATTTTGCCAAATTCACCCGGCTCGGTAACAGGTGGGAGGATTTCCCAAGTAAGTAAGTCTGCGGAGCGGGCATGGGCGATCACCCCTCGACCATCAGCAGGGCCGTGGTCGATTCGGGCGGTGATGAAGGCATGGAAATCGCCGGTGTCGGGATGTTGGAAAACCCAGGGATCGCGCCAGGCTTGATCTTCCCACACTGCTAAATCGAGCGCTTCATACTGCTCCGCATCGTGGAGGATGAGCGGATTGTTCGGGTGCTTCTCCCAGCGAATCAGGTTGGAAGAGGTCGCCAAGCCGATTTGCTGGTTATACCCATTTTCGGCGTGACTGGTGCCGGTGTAAAACATATACCACAAGCCATCGTGTTTAAGGATGCTGCCGGTCCAGGTCGATTTATCATCCCAGGCCGGTATTGGGCTGGGACACAGCGCATCGGGTAGAATGTTCCAACGGCGCAAGTCCGACGAAACGGCGTGGCCGATTGAGACATTCCAGTGCCGTAATCGCTCCTCCTTTAGCGAGCGTAACGCTTGCAGGTAGAAAATGTGATAATCCGATCCATCCTGAGCAAACCAAAAATCCCAAATCCATTTGTCGGGTAAGCGTAACGCCATCGCCAAACTTAACCCTTAATTCCACTCGAAGCGATACTTTCAACAAAGACGCGCTGGAGCGACAGGAAAAGGACCAGAATTGGGATGGTAATGACCGACAGATAGGCCATGATCTCACCCCAAGCGGTATTGAGCTGGAAGAAATACCCCAGCCCCACCATTACCGGGCGATATTGTTCAGACTGAACCACCATAATCGGCCACAGATATTGATTCCACATAACAAGGCCCTTCAGAATGGCCGCAGTGGCAAAGACCGGCCCTGAGACAGGCACGATGATGCGAGCGTAGATCTGGAACCAACTGGCCCCATCGATCCGGGCCGCCTCGATCAGGTCATAAGGCAGCGATTTGAAGAACTGGACAAACAGAAAGATAGTAAAGGCGTCAACAATAAAGGGAATGATCTGTACGTGGTAGGTGTTGAGCCAGCCATAGCTAAAGCCCTCGGCGCCAATGGTGGGTAGACGGCTGACAATCATCAGCAGCGGCACGGCGATGGTCTCGAACGGCACAATAAAGGTGGCGATGATTATCGTAAGGACAATTCCCTGGCCCTTCCAGCGCAGGCAGGCCAGGGCAAAAGCGGCCAACGAGCAAAAGAAAAGCCCCAAAGCCAGCGTGACGGTCGTGACCAGGATCGAGTTGAAGATAAAGCGAGCTACCGGCGCGCGATCAAATGCATCAAAATAGTTTTGCATGGAGAGGTCGCCGACCGGTAGGAAAGCCCGCAGTGATGACGAGTCTTGCAGAATCTGTAAGCCGGGTTTGAACGATGAGATGACCATGAACAACAGTGGAAGCGCGAAAATCGCTGCCAACAAAATCATCAGGGTATAGCGGCTGGTGGTCGCTAGCCTGACTTTACTCTTTTGCGTCATACGGCTTTCTCCCTGGTTAAATAGCGTTGAATTAGGGCCACGGATAGGACCATAATGAAAAAGACCACCGAAATGGCCGAACCATAGGCAATGTTTTGTTTCTCGAAACCTTGCTGCACGGCCTGGAAAATAACGGTCGTTGTGGAGTCAAGCGGCCCACCCCGGGTCATTACATCGATCTGGGTAAACAGTCCAAAGGCCTGCATAGTGATGGTCACAAAGACGAATATCGCCGTATTGCGCAGCCCCGGCCAGGTCACATATAGGAATTTCTGCCAGGTATTGGCCCCGTCAATGTCGGCGGCTTCATACAACGAATAAGAAATGGTCTGCAAGCCGGCCAGCCAGATGATCATATGAAAACCAACTCCTTGCCAGGCTGACATGACAATAATCGCCGGTAGGGCGGTTGACGGGTTGCCCAGCCAGTCGACCGGATTAAAATGGCCAAACGTCACTACTTCGAGCATGTTGTTCAGTAGGCCGTTTTGCCCGTCGTAAATAAAACTCCACAGGATTGAAACAACGACCATCGAGACGACAACCGGCATAAAGTAGATGGTTCGGAAAATGTTAACCCCTCTGGTGCGCTCGTTGATCAGCAGAGCCAACACCAGGCCCACCCCCCCCTGAAGCGGAATGATAAAGATGGCAAAATAGAAGGTGTTGACCAACGATTTCATGAACACGGCATCGCCGGCCAGTAACATCCAGCGGGTCTGGCCGATGTCAAAGTAGGTCCACTCCTGCAGGCCATCGTATTGGGGATAATCCGGATTGTTGCGCGTGTATTCGCGCACGCGAGGATAGGTGTAGTTCCCCTCGTCATTCAGGACAGGTTGGCCGGACGCCTCGTCCGTTACCGGCTCAAGCCTCAACACCCGAACGGTGAGCAGCCGCTTAAAGTTGGTGAGGCCCACAAACTCGGTGGGGTTCGGCGAGATGAGCCGCTGGTTGGTAAAGGAATAAATAAAAGCAAAAAAGAAGGGGATGATCAAAAACCCTAGCAAAAGCAGTATCGCCGGACTGGCCATCAGCCAACCGGTCAAGGACTCCGATTGCCGGTCATTGAGTCTACTTAATGGTTCAGATTGAGTTTGAATAGTTGTTTCGGTTGTTGTCATATTAGCCTCCTTTGGCTATCTCCCACCCTTAGCCCCTCTCCCATTTGTGGTTTTAGTCATTAATCGGATTACTTGCCGGAGCTACAAAACTTGCTTTGTGATTCCCCGATTAATTCGTTCATTTACAAATGGGAGAGGGGTTGCCCGTGCGACCGGGATGAAGGAAAAACCTAATTACCTACTGAAACCCGTAACCGTTGTTGGCATCGATATCGGCGTTGATTTCGTCAACAGCAGCATCGAGTGAAGTGACAACATCAGCACCGTTGGCAATGTCGGCCAAGGCTTTCTCAAAAACCAACGCCGCCGACAGGTAGGCCGGTGTGGGCGGGCGTATCAAAGCCTGCTGCTTGCTGAGTTCATAAAAGACCTCCAGCGGGCCGCCGGGGGCGTAGTTTTCAGTCATTGCAGCTGCTTCAACCGTCGTTGGGGCCAATCCTAACACATCAGAGAACGCGGCCGAATATTTGGGCTGCAGCGCAAACACAACAAAGTCGTTAGCGCCTTCTTGGTGTTCACTGTCGGCCGACACGCCAAACTGCCAGGATGCGGCTCCGATGGTTGGACCATTGCCAAAATCGGGCGCCGGTAGGAAGAGCATGTCATCGCCATAGGCTTCCAGAGCCGGAACAGCCGCCCAGTTACCGTTCCATTGTAAGGCATAGCGGCCATCGATGAAGCCGGTATCGCGGTCGGCGGAGTCCTGAGAGGTGCCAGGAGCCAAGCCGCGCTCAAACAGGCTTTGCCACCACTCGCCGAACTCTACAGCTTCAGGGCCGTTCAACACACCCTCGGCAGACAGGTAAGTTTCACGGTCGATAATGTCACCACCGAAACTCTGCAAAAACGGCGAGAAGGCGTAGGGGTACCACTCGCCGGTCCAGGCCATGCCGGGGTCAAAGGCGTATTCGAATTCGCCAGTGGCTTGCAAGGTTTCCAACGCGGCGTCGAACTCATCTTTAGTCCACGGCTCTTCCAGGGTTGGAATACGGATGTCGTTTTCTTCCAAGACCGATCTGCGAGCGAACATCGCCACGGCCGCATCCCACAATCCAACAGAGTAGACCTGGTCGTCCCACCGGCCAATAGCGCCGGGCAGGTAGCCATCGAGGGTGCCTTCTGGCAGGTCCAGCGGCGCCAGGTAGCCGGACCAGGCCCAGTTGGGCATGATAGGACCATCCATATCGATAATGTCAGGCAAATTCCCGGCCAAGGCGCCGGCTACAATCGACTCGTTATAGCTGTTCTGCGGGAAGTCCTGCATTTCAACCACATACTGATCTTGAGACGCGTTGAAATCGTCGATGATCTGCGTGATCACGACTCGCTCTTCATCGTTGCCGGCCCCGTGATACCACATACTCAACGGGATCGCATCGCCGCTAGAGGCAACAGCATCTTCAGCCTGTTCTTCTTCAGCTTCTACAGCGGACTCGGCCGCCTCTTCTGCGCCAGGGGCTTCCGTAACCGCATCGTCGGCGGATTCTTCCGCAACAGACTCTTCAGCGGGTGCGGCTGCCTCAGCCGGGGCTTCCTCTTCGGCCGGAGCTGCCGGCGGAGGGGTGGATTGACCGCCGCAGGCGGCTAGTACTATCAAGGTCGTCACCAACAAGGCGGCTACGAGCCATAATCGTCTTTGATTTTTCATAATTCTTCTCCTCAATTTTTCTGCTCCTTTGGGGGAGCATTGCTTTTTTACAATGAACTTTTTAATCAGTTACGTACGTTCGATGCTGCCTATGCATACTACCAAGTGAAAACACACCTTAGATAAACTTTGTGAAATTTTCGATTTGGCTGTTACTCCTTTCACTCAATAATGTTATCAATCGATAAAGCGTCTCCTCAAACTGAAGCTCGCTCGATCAATGGACACGGCAATATATGTTGAATAGGGGGATTTTGTTGGGTTTGTTCAGGATTTTCAATCAGTTGAAGGAGGTATTGAACGCCCCATTGGCCCATTTCGTAATGGGGCAAAGCCATGGTAGTCAGGGGGGGAGCTATGTCGGCGGCGATGAGTTCCTGATTATCAAAGCCGATCACGGCGATATCGTCAGGAATGGCCAGGTTGAGGTCACGTAAGGCATTGTAAGCGCCGAGTGCCATGCGGTCGTTATAACAAAAAATCGCTGTTGGGGGATCAGGCAAGCTCATTAAGGCCATTGTCGCCTGGTAGCCGCCCGAAGCGATGCTTTCAGCGGTTTGCACCAAATTGGGGTCAAATGGGATATTGGAAGCGGCCAGCGCTTGCTTGTAACCGACCAAACGGCCTACCGCTGCCGGAACCGGATTACTATCCAGAGCAAATCCAATGCGACGGTGTCCTTTTTGAAGTAACGTTTCCACCGCCGTGCGCCCTCCCAAAACTTCATCAGGCACAACTGAGGCGATGGAGTGATCGTCAGTATAACAGTTGATTAGCACAGCCGGAACTTCAAGCATATTGGCCGGGGGCTTGACGGGCCGGTGGTACATCGTCGCGTAAATGATACCGTCCACCTGCCGCTCCAACATCATATCAACAGCGATCTGTTTGAGGCGTTGATCGCCGCCGGTATTGACCAGCAGCAGCAAGTAGCCGTTGGCCCAGGCTAAATCTTGGGCGCCTTCCAGAGTCCGAACGGCATAGGGTGTGATCGCAATTCGGTCGGTCACAAACCCAATGGTGTGGGTTTGGCTGGAGCGTAAACCACGAGCCAAAGCGTTGGGCCGATAGTCCAATTCTTTGACCGCCGCCAAAACCCGATCTTTAGTCTCCGGCGGAATATTGGCTCCCTCGACGTCATTAAGAACAAAAGAAACCGTGGTTTGCGAGACTCCGGCTAATCGAGCGACATCGTTCATTGATGGGCGCTTCTTCTTTGAGCTGGCCTGGCTTTTAACCATTTCACCTTACTATATTATCAAGTTAACTAATAGGTATTACTAATAGGAATTACTAATACGTATTAGTAATTTAACATAGAGTCTTTGGTTTGTCAAGAGGGAAAAAATTTCAAATTTCATCTTACCAAAATAACTGGGACTGTATTATCTGGTGTGGCGGCTTACAAAAAAGGAGTCCAAAGTGTATTTTGGACTCCTTTTTATATCATAGGACAAATCGTTGATTTGTCCGGGCTCGGCTAAGACAGCGGCCTACCCTACTGGTTTTATTTTACTTCCGCTTCCAGAGCGACTTCAACACCCAGCCGATAAGCACCAGCGTCAGTACGAGTACGCCGGCGACAATCGCCTTGGTTTGGGTGTCGTCTTCGGCGGGGATGTCGAACGTACCGTCGGCGTAGAGACCGTCGTGGCGATAGCCGGCATCCAAAATCTCGACGATGTGCATGACCGGCATCGGCGTTTGGCGATCTTTCAGGCCGGCGGTCAGTTGGATCGAGCAGCCGGTGTTGGCCGTGGCGATGATCGATGCGCCGGTGGCCATGGCGTTTTTGAGCTTGTTGTCGAGCAGCTTCTCAGCCATTTCCGGTTGGGTGATGTTGTAGGTGCCGGCGCTGCCGCAGCACATGGCCGAGTCTTTCATCTCGGTCAACTTGAGGCCGGCTACGGCGTTAAGTACCTGGCGCGGCTGGCTGGTGACCTTTTGGCCGTGGGCCAGGTGACACGGTTCCTGATAGGTCACGTGCCAGGTCAGCGGGTTTTGGGTCGGGCGCGGACCGAGTTCGGCCAGGAGTTCGGTGATGTCACGGCCCTTGGCTACAAACTGTTCGGCTTTGGGGCCGTAGACCGGATCATCGTGCAGCAGGTGGGCGTATTCCTTCAGGTGGTGTGAACAGCCGGCGGCGTTGACCACCACGATATCGGGGCTGACTGCTTCCAGGGCATCGATATTTTTACGGGCCAGCTCACGCGCTCGCTCGAAGTCACCGCCGTGGGCGTGCAGCGCGCCGCAGCACTGCTGGCCTTCGGGCAGCAGGACTTCGCAGCCATTGGCTCGCAAGGTGCGAATCGTCGCCTCGTGGACGTGAGCAAAGGCCATGCTTTGGGCGCAGCCGGTCAGCAGCGCCACCCGCTTGGGCAGAACGGGTTGGGCCTGACTCACGCCGTTAGTGAACAACTTCGGCGCGAAATGCTGTCCTTGAGCGTAGACGAACCGGTCGTTAATTTTAGGCAGCAGCTTTTCAGAGTGCTCCATACCCATCAACTTGAGGATGCCCGATTTGCGAACCAAGGCTTGCACCCCTGTGCGCTGGTAGAGCCACATGCTGCGCCCAAACACCCGCAGCAGGAACGGTGACATAAACAGCACCTGGTAGACCACAATCTCGATCAGTTTGGTCAGCCAGCTTTTCTCCCGCACGGCGGCGGCTTGAGCGCGACCGGCTTCCAACAGATGGCCGTACTGCACGCCGGAGGGACAAACCGCCTGGCAAGCCAGACAACCGAGGCATTCGTTCATCTGGTGCAGGAAACCGGGGGCATCAACCGGCAGCCGGCCTTCGGCGACACCACGGATGAGGGCAATCCGCCCGCGCGGCGACGACGGCTCGACCTCAAGTTGGACGTAGGTGGGGCACGATTGCAAGCACAGCCCGCATCGGACGCAAGTGTTCATAATTTCGTCACTAGGCTTGTCAACGCCCGCTAAATCAAGAAACCCTTCAAAGGTATTGGTTGGCATCATTGTCATTCTCCTCTAAACCTCTAACAGATAGCGCTTCGGGTTGAGTATGTGAAGCGGATCAAATCGATTTCGAATGCGCTGCATCAGCGCGGCGGCTTTCGGCGGGCGGCCCCACACATTCAAGCCTGGCTTCAGTTCCGGCGGGCAAGCCGCGATCACCGTTTGCGGAGCGACCGCCAGCAACTGCTGCTGAAGCGGAGCCAAGTTCTCGGCTAACTGCCCGGCCTCGGCCTGAACCCGAACCCATATGACGCCGCTGGCTGCATCGACCAAGCTGTGGGGGTCCAAGGCATGCTCGCGGCACAGCGCCGATACCCGGCCCAGTCCATTGACCACCTCAGCCGGCATCACGTTGACGCGCAGCAGCGCTTCATCGGCGTTGATCTGGCCCATTTGGGCGAAGTCGGTCAAGGTGGTCCAGTATCGGTTTAGAGTGGCGGCTTCCCAGGTCACTATCTCCCCTCCGCCGGCGGCGTTCATCCAGTTCTGCGTATCCTTGATTTGGCGATTGACGGCCGCCGCTCGGCCATCGAAACGGACAAAAAGCCAGTAGGGTTGGGTCTGACTCACATCAAGCTGCGCCGCCAGACCGGCGTCGAACAGGGTGATGGTCGCCGGCTGCAAGCGCGAGGTCATCAGTTTGTCAACAACCTGGCCGGCGTGAGCGCGGTCGGCAAAACCGGCCAACACCGCCCCACTGTCTTCCGGCTGCGGAAAGAGTTTCAGATTCAGTTGGGTGATGACGCCCAGCGTGTCGAGCGCCCCATATTGCAATTTGGCCATATCGTAGCCGGCCACGTTCTTGACGACCATCCCACCGCGGCGGATAACGCGTCCATCGGTGCGCACCATTTGGATGCCGACCATCATATCGCGTACCGTACCGTAACTCAACCGGCGCAAGCCGGCGGCCAGCGGACCGGCCGCGACAATTCCGCCCAGCGTATTTTGGCCGGCCAGCGGGGCGTCCAGCGGCAGCATCTGCTTAACTTTGGCCAGCGACTCATTGGCCGCTTGCAAAGTGCAACCGGCTTGCACTGCCGCCGTCAAATCCGAGGGATAATGCTCCAGTACCTCCGTCATCCGCTCCAGGCTGATGACCAGATCGAGCCGGGCCAGCGGATTGCCCAGGTAGCGTTGAGCGCCGCCATCCCACGGCGACACGGCCAAATCGGCTTCGGTGGCGCAGCGCATCAGGGCCGAAATTTCTTCGACAGACCCCGGTCGAGCTACAAAAGCCGGCGGCTGGTCGCCGACAGCGTAAGGCTGAGCGCCGTCGCCGGTCAGCACATTTTTGGCCCCGACCACCCCTTCGAGTTTGGCCGCGATCTGGTCAGCACTGGACTTGGTCGTTGATTTGGCAATCGCCCCGTTGGTCGCGCCGTCACGTATCGTAACCGAAGGCTGATATGTTTTCGGGAAAATCTTACCGGGATTGAGCCGGCCGTCGGGATTGAAGCATGCTTTCAAATCGGCCATCGCGTCGAGGTCGTTCTGGTTGTAGAGCTTAGCCAGAAAATCCTGTTTCTCGGTGCCGATGCCGTGTTCACCGGAAACGGTGCCGCCCATTTCGATACAGGCGTTCAAAATTTCGACAGAGGCTTCGTGCGCTCGATGTTTGGCGTCGGGATCGCGCCGGTCAAAGAGAATCGTCGGGTGGATGTTGCCGTCGCCGGCGTGGAAAAAGTTACCGATAGGCAGGTCGTATTTCGCGGCGATTTCTTCCACCAAGGCCATCGCGTCGGGCAACTTGTGGCGCGGCACCACGCCATCTTCCAAATAGTAGTTGGGGGCCAAGCGGCCCATCGCGCCAAGAGCGCTCTTGCGGCCGGTCCACAGGGCCGTGCGTTCGGCGGCGGTGGTGGCCCGGTGAACCTCGCTGGCGTTGTGCTCTCGGCAGATTTCGGCGATCTTGCTCATCGTCTCATCCAGGCCGTCGGCCAGACCTTCGACTTCGATCAAGAGAACGCCGGCGGCGTCATCGGGATAGCCGGCATGAACGGCTTCTTCTACTGCCCGACAGACCATGCCGTCCATCATCTCCATTGCAGTCGGCACGATGCCGTGGGCGATGACATCGCTCACGGCGGCGGAGGCGTCTTCGACATTGGTTTTGAAGACGACCATCAGCGTGCTAACGGTTTCGGCTTGCGGCATCAGTTGGGCGGTCGCCTCGGTTACGATCCCCAGCGTCCCCTCGGAGCCGACCAGTACGCCGGTTAGGTCATAACCGATGGAGTCGGCTAAAGGGCCGCCGGTTTCGGTAATCTCGCCGTCGGGCATGACAACTTTTAGCCCCAGAATGTGGTTAGCCGTCACCCCGTGGGCCAAGCAGTGCGGGCCGCCGGCGTTGGAAGCGATATTGCCGCCAATCGTACTGACCCGACCGCTGCCGGGATCGGGAGCATAGGTGTAGCCGCCCTCGGCGGCTTTGTTGACTAAGTGCAGGTTGATCACCCCGGCCTCGACAACGGCGCGACGGTTGCGATAATCGACGTTGCGGATACCGGTCATCCGGGTCAGCACCACCAGGATACCGCCCTTAAGCGGAATAGCCCCACCCGATAAGCCGGTGCCTGCCCCGCGTACTACCAAGGGGAGCTGGTGTTGGGCCGCAAGTTGGGCAATCTGGCTGACTTGTTCGGTAGTGGTAGGTAAAACGATGACATCCGGAGGGTGAGTGCCGAAGGAAGCGTCGTACTCATACACCAAAATCTCTTCCGGTTTATGGAGAACGCCGCTAGCTCCGACGATATTGGTTAGTTCGATAATTAACTGTTGTTGATTCATCTATGAACCTCGCCTCTCTTTGGCTGATTGGTTAGGTGGTGGGTTGGTTAGGTGGTTGGTCAGTTAGTTAGTTAGTTAGTTAGTTAGTTAGTTAGTTGGTTGGTTGGTTGGTTAGTTAGTTAGTTAGTTAGTTAGTTGGGTAGTTGGGTAGTTTTTTGTTAGTTATTACCCTGAGGTTCAATCATCCCCAGGGGGTGAAACATTTTTGAACAGTGCTGCTGGTGAAACTTGTTTAAGTTCTTTTATTTATTTTTTAGAGGAGTGACAACATCGGAAGGTGGGTACGGGTGTGAATATACTCGAACTTTTAAGGTTGTCAACTCTTTTAATCTTCCTACCTTTTTTCCAGTTCTAACCGGGAGGAGCCAGGGAGCGAAAGGCTCCTCCCGGTGAACCAAGGGGTAACTAGTTGCCGAGAGCGCCCGAAGCAGCTTCGGCGATGAAGTAGTTATTGAGCGGGTCGGAGTAGCCAAAGGCGTAGATGACGATCAAACCAATCACACCGACGACCAGGACGTAGTAAATGGTGGGCAAGATAGTTTTACGTAAGGTCGCGCCTTCTTGACCGAGCAGACCAACTGTGGCGGAAGCGGCCACGACGTTATGGATGGCAATCATGTTGCCGGCTGCCGCACCAACGGCTTGCAGAGCGACGATGATCACGCCGGAGATGAGCAATTGCTCGGCCACACCAAACTGGAAGAGACTGAACATCAGGTTGCTGACGGTGTTACTACCGGCAATGAAGGCTCCCAGAGCACCGATAGACGGCGCAAAGATGGGCCAAACCCCACCAACGTTGGCGGCCACCCACTGGGCCATTGCCACAGGCATGCTGGCAAAACCTAAATCGTTGCCGCCGGAGTTGATGTAAATCCGGACCATGGGGATGGTGAAGATGAGCACGAAACCGGCGCCGAGAATAACTTTGCTGGACTCGCTGAGAGCGGCGCCCATCTCTTTGGGACTCATGCGATGGATGAAGTAGGTAATCGCCACAACCACCATGAAGATAAACCAGGGCAAATAGAAGGGTGTAGTCGTAGCGCTGATGTCTGTGCCGAGAATGTTCGGCCAGCTAAAGCTCCAGGTTTTCAGAAAACTACCAATGCCGAGAGCGGGCAGTCGAGTCAAGACCAGGAACAGGGCGACCAGCAGGTAAGGTACCCAGGCCAGCACCGTCGACATGTTTTGTTTTTGGGCTAAGCTATCCAGCTTAATTTCCAGGCTGCCCATCCAATCCGAACTCCATTCGCTGGCCGGCGGGAATTCCCACGTGTCTTTGGGGATCAGAAAGCCGCGACTGGCCGCAAAGGTCACAATGGCCAAACCCACCAAGGCGCCGAGCAATGACGGGAATTCGGGGCCTAAGAAAACGCCGGTCAGAGCGTAGGGAATGGTAAAGGCCAGGCCGCCAAAGATAGCGAACGGCGCAATGGATAGGCCTTCGGTCCAAGATTTATTTCTACCAAAGAAGCGGGTCATCATCATAACCATCAATAACGGGATGAGCGTACCCACCATACCGTGGAAAATAGCCGACGAGGCGGTAATCATTTGTCGATACTGGGCAAATGTCATACCGATAGCCGCCAGTTGATCGTTTAAGGCCGGGCTTTCGAGGCCACCCGTAACCCCCACCAAGATAGGCGTTCCAACCGCGCCAAAGGTGACGGGCGTACTCTGGATCATCATACCTATCATCACTGCCGCCATGGCCGGGAACCCCAGCGCTACCAACAGCGGTGCGGCGATCGCGGCCGGCGTACCAAAACCGGAAGCGCCCTCGATGAAGGAACCGAACAGCCAGGCGATAATAACGATCTGAACTCGAGGGTCAGAACTAATATTGGTAAACCCACGTCGGATAGCTGCTACTGCACCGGAATGCTTGAGGGTATTGAGCAGGAGAATCGCCCCGAAAATAATCAACAAAATATCAAATGTAATGAACAAACCTTGAATAGTTGAGGCGATAATGCGTGTTGTTGAAACGCCCCATGCGAACAAAGCAATGACCGCGGCTACAACGTAGACGATAGGCATCGCGTGTTTAGCGGGCCAGCGAAACCCAACCAACAAAACTGCTGCTACCAAGATTGGCATCACTGCCAATAAAGCTTGAAGACCGAGACTCATTTTAGTTACCTCCTTGAACTAAAAAACCATTAATAAAATGTTAACCTTGGGTATGATTACTTTATTTCAAGTCAAGGCTTTTCTCAATCGTTCGTAGGAGGTTTTGAGGGGGATAAAGGAAGGATATTGTGAAGAAACGCACAAAAAGAACTAATAAAAGAACTAGTGCGCGAACCAGATTTAGTTCTTTTACAATTATCCGCCCAACATATAACGGATAATCAATCGATGGATGACCTGCTCGACCGGGGCTTTATCATCGGTGAAGACAACACCGTTCGACTCCAACTCCCAAATATTTGAGTTATAAGCGCGGGCGGCAACGGTGCGCAACAGCGGGTGTTGCAACTGGAGTACATTTGCCAGGAAGTTATCCAGTCGAGTGGGTTGTTTAGTCGCGACCACTAAACTGTTACCCAATGTACTGCCGTAATCCGGCGCATCGATGACATATACATTGGGAAAAACCGACTTCATGGTGCTGCCCAGAGCCTCGACCAGGCTGTAGTCGGTCGAGGTGCGACCGGCGTTGATAACCATGACGCCGTCGTCGTTAAGATGATCGTAAATTTCCTGAAAAAACTCCTGCGTGGTCAGATGAAACGGAATGTACGGCGGGCGGTAGGCATCGACGCCGATGACATCGTAAGTCTTGGTGGTGTTGGCCAGAAAGTAGCGACCGTCCTGAGCGTGGGCCTGCACGTTGGGTTCGGTCATATCGAACCACTCGCGCCCGGCGGCGATAATTTCCGGGTCGATTTCCACATCGTCGATGGGGATCGGGCCATAGATGGCCGTATACGATTTCGAGATCGTTCCGGCAGCGGAGCCGATCAGCAGTAGACTCTTAACATCTTCGGCGGTGTAAGGTGGATTATTGAAAAAAGGCGCGATTAAAAAGTAATCCCACACCCCATCAACCAGTGGGAATTCGTGGTAGTTCGGGTTGTAAAGGGAGTGGATGCCCTCGCCCTCATTCAGTTGTAGGGCCGTCCAATACCCGCCTTGCTCGTCACTTTGCTGGATGACCTGGATGTAGTTATAACTCGACTCGGTCTCGTAGACCAGACCCGGCGTCGGCTTGATCGGACCGCTTGACCAGAACAGATTCATAGCGATGAGGATAACGGGCATAGCGGTATAAGCCAGAGCACGTTTGGGCTGAACTAACAACAGCCCAC
Source organism: Anaerolineales bacterium (assembly GCA_020634855.1). GTDB lineage: Bacteria > Chloroflexota > Anaerolineae > 4572-78 > J111 > JAGRBY01. The sequence continues at coordinate 314,700 of JACKAU010000004.1, read as the reverse complement.
CTAAACTGACCAACAGCAGCACGATCGAGAAGACGAAAAAAGTCATCCGCGTGCCCAGGTTAGGAATGAGCACCAATACCGGCAAAAACGTGCCGACCAAACTGCCGAGCGTACTGATCGCATAAATCGAGCCGGCGACATCGCCGCCGTGTTTTACATCACTCAGTGAAAGCCGGATAGCAAAAGGCGAGACCGTGCCCAAGAGCGTAATCGGCAAGCTAAACAAGATCAGCACGCCGATAAATGAGCTAGCTAAAAGGCCAACATTAAATTGGGCCAACCCTTGTACCGACCAACTTAAAACATAACGCGATACAAATGGCACTACCCCCACCAAAAACGCCCCCCAGGCCGTAATTTGGAAAAGTGTGCTAAGACGTGGATCGCGATCGGCCCAGCGGCCGCCCACATAATACCCTACCGTTAAATAAAGCAGCATCAGGCCGATGATGCTGGCCCACACCACCAGGGAATTGCCAAAAAATGGATCCAGTAGTCGGCTGGCCGATAGTTCTGTGCCTAAGGTTGTCATGCCTGACACAAAGACGGTGAGCAGTAGATATCCGTTTCGTTTACGCAACAGCGGTCTCCTCAATGGGCGTTTGGTGTAAGCCGCTATTATAACGATTGTAAATGGGCTTGGCAATCGAGCATAAAAAAGGGCCACCTGAAATTCATCAGGTAGCCCGATATTTGCAGTTAATTTCGGTAATTTTTTAGCTCAAATAGTCGCGGAGCTGCCGACTGCGGCGGGGATGGCGCAGTTTTCGCAGGGCTTGCCCCTCAATTTGGCGAATACGTTCACGAGTGAGACCAAATTTCTTACCGACTTCTTCCAGAGTGTAGCTTCGACCGTTTTGCAACCCAAAGCGTAGTCGTAAAATACGGGCTTCGCGGGGGGTGAGAGTGCTGAGAACATCTTCCAATTTTTCTTGGAGAAGACGATGGTAAGCGGCATCAGGAGGGGTCGGCGCGTCTTCATCTTCGATGAAGTTGCCCAACTCGCTGTCTTCTTCTTCACCCACGGGGCGTTCCAAAGACACGGGGTGGCGGCTAACGCGGAGCATCCAACGAACTTTGGCCGGTTCCAAATCCATATGCTCGGCCAATTCTTCGGGAGTCGGTTTGCGGCCCCATACCTGTTCAAGCTGCCGTGAAATCTGATGCAGCTTGCGAATGCGGTCACTCATATGAACCGGAACGCGAATGGTGCGACCTTGATCGGCTAAAGCACGCGTAATGGCCTGGCGAATCCACCAGGTGGCGTAGGTGCTGAATTTATAACCACGGCGATAATCAAATTTTTCAACCGCTTTCATCAAGCCCAAGTTACCTTCTTGAATGAGGTCAGAGAAAGGTACGCCTTGCCCCATATACTTTTTAGCAATGCTTACCACCAAACGGGTATTCGCTTTGATGAGATGATCACGAGCGCGGTCACCTTCGCGAATGAAGCGCTGGAGTTTGTAAGCTTCGTCTTCGGAGCATGGTTGCTTGCTTAATTTTCTTTGAGCTTTACGCCCTTTTTCCAAGGTTTTCGCCAGCATAATTTCTTCAGCCGGGGCCAGCAAAGGAACGCGAGCCATTTCCTTGAGGTAAAGACTGATAGTGTCATCGGCGGCGATACCACTTAGATCAAATGGGTCAATGGGGGGGGTAGGGGTTTCGCTGAAGGCTTCTTCTTTAAGGCGTTTTTCTTCTTCAGCTTCATCAGCATCGGCATAAACTTCAATACCCTGGTTAATAAGTTGAATGAAGATCTCTTCTAGTTGGGCCATGCTGTCTTCTGCCTCAGGGAAGGCAGCCAACAGGTCATCGGTTATGAGGTAACCGCGACTAAGAGCTTTATTCATAAGCTCATCGAGTATGGTTGGCTCCTCTTTGACCTCGACGTCCAAACCATCTTTGAGCATATCTTCATGGTCTGATGTCATCACATCTGCTATCATAATCACCTCATTTATCCAGCCAAAGATAATGCTTCAGGACAATTATCCTGGCAGATTAATAAATTTCTAAGTTACAAAAACAGCGGTAATTCGCTCAAGAAATTCATAACACAATAGAAAAATAAAAGACTTGGGTATTCTTTAAAAGATATTTCGTGCCTCAACGATGAGTGGAAACTTGCCGAGTTATGCCGCATAATCAAATTTTTGCATGCCTTGACCGACAAATTTTATTCGGTTATACGCGGGGACATTAAAATAACATTAATAGTACTCTAGCCACAACGCCGACATTATATCATACGCAGATACCCATGTCAACCCCTTATTTATTATGTCAACTAATAATGGGGTAAAATAGAACCTAGTTCAAAATGGTTACTTAAAAATTTTCACCTCTACTGTTTTTTACTTGCCATAATATTTGAGAAATGTTATAATGAATATGTCAAGTTAAATTGAGGCATACCCAATATATTGTATATCAACTATTGACACCCCCTATAATTAGTGGTAGCATTGAGATTAGGGATTTGACCTTGCCTGGCTTTAGTGAAAAATTTAATGCTACCTGGTAAATAATACTCTAGCTTTTTTATTACGTTTGTAAAGTATTCAACAAAAATTGAGTAGTTACCTTATTATTATCCAACCTTGATAGCAATGGCGGAGATGGGGTCCAACTGTGTGGTCTTACCCTAAAATTGACCAGACGAAAAGGGCGCTAGCAACCCATTTCCGCCATTTAGCTAATTTTCAATTTCTATAGCCCATTGATCGATCAGCATAGATCACATCAATGCGGGGTTATTTATAACCAAAGCTGGGGGCATTAAGATAGGGCATAGGCCTGGTCATGAAAAGCCTAAAACGTGAAATAGCAGCTATCACCGACCAGCAATGGACAGTTTTGCTGTCACTATTAACCCTAGTTAATATGGTCGTTCTAGGTGGGTTGGTTTGGCTACTAACAGTTCAATCCTCAGGGCAAATTTTTAGAGTATTAGCTCAAGCTCCGGCTACCCGAACTCCCTATCCCACATTTACCCCTACCGCTACCCTGGAACCGGGAGCCACGCCTCTTAGCACCCTGGTTCCTACCTGGACACCATCTATTACTTACACGCCTGAACCCACCAACACCCCCGAACCCGCTAGCACTCTTCCTTTTCGCACGCCTATCCGGGCTACCGAAACGCCTCTAGCCACCGACACCCCCACTCCAGAGTTTGATTATATCGGTTCAATCAGGCAGTTAACTCCCTGCGAAAATGCCGGTAAACACCATATTTTTGCTTATGTGCATGATACCGCCGGTAATGGTATCCCCGGTATGAAAATGAAAGTGTCCTGGCCCAGCGGCGAAGCTACTTTAACCACCGGCACCAAAATAGAAGATCCCGGTTTAGCCGATTTTGCTATGTTCAAAGGGTCATATTTTATAGAAGTACTTGACGGCGTCAGTCAAGTCGTCGGCCCCATCACCCCCGATATTCCCTTGAACGAATTGTGCCCTGAAACTGGCAACGGCGTCGCGAATTCGCTCTATCACTACTCCTATGAAGTGATTTTTACAAAGGTACGCTAACGCCATGGGTAAATGGAAACCCTGGCAGATCGTTTTTCTGATCTATTTATTGGTCTTAAATCTGGTGGTTTTTGGTGTATTAGGGTTTGTTTTTCTGACTAACTACGTCCTGATACCTTATCAAACCACACCCCAACCGGTTGCCGCCGTCCCAACCCCACCGCCACCAACCGATCTCTTGACGTTATCAACGCCGGTCAACGAGGTCGATCGCCCTACCACCGCACCCAATAGGGCTGATCCTGATCCGCAATCCCAGTCGGAGCCAGCGCTGGTCGACACACCTCCCCACCCACTCGTCATTCCTTCGGTTGACATTCCACCGCTTCTACCACCCACTAATAACGACAGCGAACCAACCGGCGACACGCCTCCAGCAGCCCCCCAACCGGGGCAAGCTAGATCAACCGTTACGCCTATTTCTGAAAATGAACCCTCTTCTCTGCCTTCGAATCAAACCTCAGCCGGTCGAGAACCACCTAACTCTTTAGTTACCCGTGAACCGGCAGCGATAGCGCAGGTGCAAGAAGTCGAGGTTGAACCGCCAACTGCGACCGCAACGCCGCTGCCAACAGCCACGGCTTCACCTACAGCCACCCATACGCCCACAAATACGCCCAGCCCTACGGCATCGGCCACTAACACAGCAACCAACACCCCTACTCCTACCGCATCGGCTACTAACACCCCAACCGATACACCTAGCCCTACCTCATCGGCTACCCACACCCCAACTAATACACCCAGCCCTACCCCATCGACCACTAACACAGCCACACCATCCCCTATCCCAACCTCAACCGCTACGGCAACTCAAGTACCTACCCAAACTCCTTCGCGCACACCGCAGCCGACGGCGACTTTGACCTCAACCTCAACCGCTACCTCGCCACCCACCGCTACGCCCACCTCGCCGCCTTCCGCTACATCAACCCGAACACCCACCTATACCCCCCCGCCGACAGGGACATCGACCCCAACCGTTACTCGACACCCCTCTTCCACTGCAACCTACACTACAACACCGACTCCTTTGCCAACAGCAACTTTCACCTGGACGCCAGAACCAACCACCAGTCCAACTCGTACACCAACCGCTTCTTCAACGCCAACAACTTTGCCTTCACCAACAGCCACCAAACCGGTCATTGTCTCCCATGCAACGGCTATTGCCGCAGCGGATGTTTTCGCCGCCGATGAGTTGACGCTTGACGCCACTCGCTTCAATCGCGCTGCTGATAACGCTGTCGAAATAACACCGTTGACCAATCGTAGCATCGCCTTAAACTGGTCGTCTCCGGTGCGTAATAAGAGCCAATACCGTATCTATAGCGACATGGGGACAGGTTATGGGGTGTATATTTACAAAGCTGATGTGGACGAGCCTTCTTTCATCGATAGTCTGCTCCGTTCAAGTTTTAGCTACCACTATCGAGTCACTCGTCTAACAGAAAAAAGGCCGGAAACCATTCTGGCTCAGGTTAAAGCCAGTACCTTTTCCGATCCGGAACTACTCGGCGACTTTACCCGTTCGAGGGAATCGACCACGAACGCTGTTATCGCTGCTCCGACGGCGCTGCCGGCCGACGCTGTGCTGCTGGGGTTGATCAGCGACAACGATTTTGTTGACGAATTTAACACCCTAACCATTGTCGGTGAACTACGCAACGACGCCAACTTAGATGTCGGGCAAACAGATATTTCCATAACATTTTACGATGCCGCCGGAACATTAATTGGCCACGCCAACGGTGAAACCATCCTTAAAGTTATCCCACCGGGCGAGCGATCGCCATTTATAATTACCCTCACCCGACCGACTGGTTATGTATCTTACAGTATACGAGCTGTTGCCCGCCCCGTTTCACCTAGAAAAAGCGCCCAGTTGGCGGTGGTTGGGGTGAGACGTTATGAGGACGAAGCCGGATTTTTACATATCAAAGGGACGATAGAAAATGTGGGGAATAGTACCGCCAAACGAACCAAAATTGCCGCTACCATTTTTGGACGCGACAATGGCGTCATCAATGTAGCTTTTACTTATGTCAATCCGCCAACTTTGGCCCCTGGTGAACGCGCTGAGTATGATGCAACCTTCGCCTACTATCCCAGGTATGCCAATCAGCAAGTCATTGCATTTGAAGAGTAAAATAGAAAAACCCCCGCTCAATTGAGCGGGGGTTTTTATGATGAAAAGAAAATGACTTAAGAAAAATGAATTATTTAATGATTAGAGATTAGAAACGATATTGCTGAATACGTTACCAACAACCGGGCCAAGCAGCAGCAGAATTGCGATAACGACGATGGCGACCAGAACCAGGATTAAAGCATACTCTACAAGACCTTGACCTTCTTCTTTCGGTAAGAACAACATGGATAAAGCTCCTTTCAAAAAATTAATAAAAAATATGAATAAGGTTTAAATGAACTTGGTCACCAGTATAAGGCCAAACCGCTGCTGTTGCTGTAAGAAAAAAGTACTAAAAAAGAGGAGAAAATTGTGTTGGTGGCCGAGTAACTACCTATATTTTTGGGAGGGGTAGTCAGCGGTTTGGCCAAATATACCGGCGAAATGAATATTATTTGATCAGATTATAAATTACTATCAACGAAAATAATAGAGGCAAAGGTACTGGCAAAAAGTCACTAATTTTTAGGCCAAAAAGTACCATGAAAATTGCCCGAAAGTACTTATTTTTTGGTTACCGCCAGAAACATGTCAACAATCTGATCTACCATGGCCTCAACAGATATCATTTCATAGCGTGGATCAACGCCTGAAAGCTGAAAAGCGGTGTTTAACACTATCGATCCAATAAGGGCGCGGGTAATTACTATGGGGTTGACCGGTTTGAATTCGCCTGAGTCTATCCGGCGCTGGATGTACTGTTCGATGGGGTCAGCGACCGGCATTAAAATACTCTGGTAAATGGCCTCCCGCAGGTCAGGATCGGAGAATATCTCGGCAATCATTGGGGCCATAATATGCCCATAATCTTTCAATAGTTGGTATCGATCATGTAACAACAGACTAAAAAATTCTTTCGGATCATCCGAAGGGTCCTCTAGTATGGTAACCTTAATGGATCGCGTGGCCAACATCTCAACCATGGCCATCAGCAAATCTCTTTTATTATCAAAGTAGTTGTAGATTGTCCCTTCAGCCACTCCGGCTTGGCGGGCAATCTCTTTAGTAGTGGCCCGGTGAAACCCTTTTTTAGCGAAAACCTGCGCCGCCCCCATCAAAATTTGAGTACGCCGAGCCTCGACCATTTGCTCTTTGAAGTCCATCGCGTCGTCTAACATTATAAGATCACTTTCTTGTGTAATAAACTCTAACTGTACATTAGGCTTTCTCGAACACTGGTCTGGGCTGCTTTATTGGCCGGAAACCAACTGGCGACGGCGGCCAGAATAGTGACCACGCCGAACCAATACCAAACCCCAGTCTCAGAAAAGCGATAAATCAGTTCCGTATTCAGCAGTTGAGACAGCGTGCCAATAACCAATTGGCCGGCCGGAATACTCAGGGGGATAGCAATTAGCCAGCTCAACCAGCCCAGAATCAAACCTTCACCGATGAATTGGACTAAAATGGCTGTCGACGAAGCGCCAATGGCCCGCATCACCCCGATCTCACGCGTTCGTTCCAAAACGTTAATCGAAAGCGTCCCGCTTAAAGCCACCGCGCCGACCACCGCGATCATAATCGCCATGCCGCTTAAGAGCGCCATAAGAATGGAAATCTGACCCACCCGTAACTCGGTGACGCGATGGGTGGTATCCATCCGGCTGGCAATGACATCATAACCGTTGTCCTCGTAAAGCTCACGTAGCGCTATCGCCGTGTTGAACTCACTGGCGGCATCATTGTGCTTCGTTTTAACTTTGATGGCTGTCCCCCGGCCTACCTGCCGAATTTCCCGTAAGAGCGTCGGGCGAGGCACCAAAGCCGATTCCTGATCGAGCGGTTCAAAGACTAAACCCACGATTTCCCAGTTCGACTCGCGTTTGGTGGGAATGTCAACCGTGATCCAGTCGCCCACCTCAACGCCAATCTCATCAGCAACCGCCTGGTTGAGAACCATCGCATAAGTATCGTCAGGTTGAAGCCACCGTCCGGCTCGCATCTGAGGTCGATAAGCTTCCGTGGGGACAGGCAGGCCACGCAGATTAATTTCGTTGTCGTCGTTAGCTTCAGGTTGGCCCATGATGCGAGCCTTACCCCTGGCTGTCCCCCACACCTCCACCGCTTCTACTTCAGGCAGCGATAAACTTATTGTCTCAATCTCTTCGATGCGCTCTGCGTCCTGCAAATCGAGCATGACATTAACGTTGAAAATTGAAAATAAAATATCGCTGAAGGTATAAATAAGCGAGACTCGGGTGCTCACCACAACCATAAAGATGACCCCAGCCCCAACCAAGGTAATTTGAGTAAACGCCACCCGCTTTTTGTTGCGAAAGGTGTTACTAAGCGTTAGCGCCAAAATACGGGGTAAAAATTGCAACTTTGCCAATGCCTTGTCTAACAAGCCGGAGACTCCGCCCAGCCCGTAGGTACTGACCGCCTCACGGACGGTAATCCGCGCGCCGGAGATAATCGGAATAAGGGCAATAACCAGCGGTGACAACAGCGCGATAACCACTTGAACCGTAACCGCCGTGGTAGATATCTCAAACGGCCCGGGGGTCATTTGTATCCGGCCAATCATCCCCAATCGCAGCCCATGAGCGCCTAAAGCCCCCAGTGGCACCGCCACCAGCAAGGCCAGGAGGGCATAAACAAAGACAATACACATGTAAACCAGAATGATCTCGCCATAACTGGCCCCAATCGCCTTCATAATGCCAATTTGATTAATTTGCTGGCTGATGACGGCGTTGATGGTATTGTATACCAAAAACAACCCCAGAATGAACGTAGCCACCGACATAATGGTCAATATCAGAAAAACCCCATCCAAGGCGTCTTGGGCGATAAACCGATCGGGGTGGCTGGTGCGGGTGACAAACCCGCCGGGCGCGGGAATCGCGGCCCGAACTTCCACATCCTGTTTTTCTAGCTCATGTTGAATTAAATCGGCGGCGGCTAAAACCTGTTCTTGACTGTAATTGGGAATAGTGGCCAGTACCAAACCGTAATTTTTCTCACCGGTTAGTTGCGCAAATCGCTCGCGTGTGGTGAAGAACATAGGATCAGGGACCACGAAGGGCGGAGGATGCGCGGCGTTGTAAAGCACCCCGTTAAACTCAATCGAATACGTTTTGTCGCCGGTATCGATCTCAACCTGATCACCGATCCCCAGATCGCGGCCGCGCTGCACCCCCATCAACTTTCGATCCGGCCAATCGCCGCTGTCCAAAATCACTTTTCTGATCGATTGGTCTTGATAATCGTCCAGAGCCACCAAAAATGCCGGCTCCCAGGGCGTGTCCGCATCGGGCCGCCACTTGATGGTTTTCTGCTGCCAGCCGATCACCGTGTCGATCCCGCGTAAATTTTCCAGCGTGTCGATCATAAGATCATCGACCGGCGGATCAACAAACAAGCCAATGGTAGCCGGATTAGAGGCTTGCCAGTTGCGCCCCATATCTTTGAGAATGAACTCTTTACCGCCTAAAACCGTGCCGACAGCGAACGCGCCAATAGCGATGATCGCCACCACACGCAGCGTTCGCCCTTTGTTTTCCCATAGATCGAACCAAATTTTGTAACGAATAGCTCCCAACAACATGCTATCATCCTCTAACAGAGACTGAGTGATCACGCAAATGATTGAGCGCTCACTCATTTTATTTTACATACAATTTTTCCTCTTGTCAATACCCTATTTCAAATTGACGTTTAGCCTTATTTTAACTATACTCTACCTTCAATTAATATAAAGAAGGTTTGCTCAGCGATGAGTAACTGCATTTTTCGCGCCACGACAGACGGCATGTCAAAGTTGGTCCATTATCAAACCTTCTTTCTTTTATCCTCCTTTCCCAACTTTGATCGCCGTTGATGCAACGGGCTTGACACATCAACTCGATTGATGCTGACTCGCCCCAATTCTGCCCGGTAGCAGGATTGGGTCTAAAAAACCTCAGTCAACGTGGTCTAATCCCATCTATTGGCTGTCAAAAAATTTAATGATTGGTTAGTTTGTTGGTCAGTTGGTTGGATGAAATAATTAAACACCCCAACAAACGACCAACCCATCAACCCACCCTAGAGGTATGAAAGGAAGCTACCTATTATGCCTACTGTTAACGTCGAACTAAGAAATGTAACTAAACGATTTGGCGACTTTGTGGCGGTTGATAACGTCTCGTTGCAAATTCACGAGGGCGAGTTTTTTTCGTTGCTGGGGCCGAGTGGCTGCGGCAAAACCACCAACCTGCGCATGATCGCCGGCTTTGAACTACCCTCCGAAGGCGAAATCTATCTCAAAGGCCACCCGGTGGGGCAGTTGCCGCCATTCAAGCGCAACGTCAACACGGTCTTTCAAAATTACGCCCTTTTTCCCCATATGACCGTAGCCGAAAACGTTGGCTTTGGTCTGGAAATGAAAAAGCTCTCCAAAAGCGAAATTAACCAACGCGTCAATGAAACGTTGGATCTGGTGCGCCTACCTAACCTGGGCAGCCGTAAACCGCGCCAGCTTTCCGGTGGGCAGCAGCAGCGTGTGGCTCTGGCCCGGGCCATTGTCAATCGGCCCGATGTGCTGCTGCTCGATGAGCCGCTCAGTGCGCTCGATTTAAAGCTGCGTAAAACCATGCAGTTTGAACTAAAAGAACTACAGCGACAGTTGGGCATCACCTTTATCTTTGTCACCCACGACCAAGAAGAATCGATGACCATGAGCGACCGCATCGCTGTAATGGACCACGGCCACGTCCTGCAAGTCGGCGCGCCGACCGACATCTACGAGCAGCCCAACAGTCGTTTTGTGGCCGACTTTATCGGGGAGACCAACTTTTTGCCCTGCAAAGTAACCGGTCGTGAAAACGGCTTAGCCACCGTAGTCGTTGGCGATAAGATAAAGCTGCAAGCCGCCTGCGAACCCAACGTCGCCGCCGGCGATGAAGCCAGCCTGATTATTCGCCCGGAAAAAATAAATATTCATACTGAACAGCAGTCCAACGGCCAGAATCACACCGTGCTGCCGGGTGAAATCGTCGAGAAAGTTTACATCGGCACCGACACCCGCTTTGCCGTTAAGCTGATGGACGGCTCCGTGGTCAACGTCCGGCATCAAAATATGTCGATGAATGACCCGGTGACTCAGGTCAACAATAATGAGACCGTTTTTGTCAGTTGGCAAACCGCCGCCGCGCGAGTATTAACATCGTAGGCAGGGTTGCAGAGTTACAGGGTAGCAGGGTAGCAGAGTAGCAAGGTTGCAACCCTGCTACCCTGCTACTTTGCCACCCTGCAACCTTGCAACCCTGTTTAGAAGGAGGATAAATGGGTAAACGCCGATCGGTATATCTGTCATTTTTGTTAGGACCGGGGGCCTTCTGGCTTCTTATGTTTTTTGTCATTCCCTCCTTACTGGTGGTGGTCTATAGTTTTATGGAGCGCAGCAGTAGCGGAGGCGTGATTTGGAATTTTAGCCTGGAAGCCTACACCAAGCTATTTGCCTTTGATCCGGACTCGCTGTTTGTCAACGATTTTGTCGTTATATTTTTACGGTCGTTTTGGTGGGCCATTTTAACCACGGTGGCCTGCCTGCTGATTGGCTATCCCCTAGCTTTTTACATCGCTCAACAAAAACCGTTTACGCGAACTGTAATGCTGTTCATGGTGATGATCCCTTTCTGGACCAACTTCTTAGTACGAACCTACGCCTGGAAATTTATTCTCAACAACAACGGTCTAATCAACACCTTCCTCAGTGAACTCAGCCTGCCGCGTGTACCTCTTATCAATACCCCAACCGCTGTGCTGATCGGGCTGGTGTATGGCTCCTTGCCCTTTATGGTGCTGCCGCTGTACGCTTCGATCGAGAAGTTTGACTACACTCTGGTTGAAGCTGGCCAGGATTTAGGGGCAAACTACTTCCGCATTTTCACCCGCGTCTTTCTACCGCTAACGATGCCCGGCGTGGCCGCCGGCTGCATCTTGGTTTTTATTCCGGCGGTCGGTCAATATGTAGTGCCGACCATTCTGGGTGGCGGGAAAGTGTCTATGTTAGGCAACCTCCTAGCTCAGCAGTTTGGCGCGGCCCTCAACTGGCCTTTCGGCTCGGCGATTGCCGTAATATTTATGATTTTATTGATGGCCGGAGTCTTAATCTACTTCACCGTCGAGCGAGAAGAGGAGGCGATTTAGATGACTGTCCAACAAGCACAAGAGGGGTCGCTGTCGCGACCGGCTGTAACCGATACCCACTATCCGCCTCAGCGAGCCGGTAGCTTACTCCTAACCTGGGGCAAGCGCTTGCTGTGGGTCAATATGGTATTTTCATTTGTTTTTCTGTATGCGCCCATATTAGTGCTGGTTATCTTTTCCTTTAACAACTCCCGATTTGCCGCCAAATGGGAAGGCTTTACTTTTCAATGGTATGGTCAACTACTAACCAATGAAGCGATCATCAGCGCCTTTTGGAACAGTATCATTGTAGCGGTGTCGGCTACCCTCATTTCAACCGTGCTGGGAACGATGACCGCCATCGCCATGGAGCGCTTTCGGTTTCCCTTTCGTAAAACATACGACGGAATTTTATACCTACCCGTCATCGTCCCCGATATCGTTATGGGTATCTCTCTGTTGGCCTTTTTTGCACTGGCGCTGGACTGGATTAACACCGCTCTGGCCCTACCGGTCGATAGCGCCCTTCGACCCGGCCTGACCACGGTAATCATCGCCCACGTGGCCTTCAATATTTCATTTGTCGCCATTGTGGTTAGAACCAGTCTGCGGGACTTTAACAAAGCGCTGGAAGAAGCGGCTCAAGATTTGGGGGCCAACGAATGGATTACATTCCGACGCATTACTTTGCCGCTGATTATGCCCGGTATTCTCGGGGGAGCTTTGCTGGCCTTTACCCTATCGCTGGATGATTTTGTCATCACTTTTTTTACCACCGGACCGGGCGGCACCACCTTACCCATCGATGTCTTTAGTCGCATCCGGCGATCCATTAGTCCGGAAATCAACGCGATCTCGACCCTGATGCTCCTAATGTCGATTGTGTTGGTGATGGCCTCGCAATCCCTTCAGCGGCGGCGGGATTGAGTCTAAACGGTAGACCACTGCCTGAGCCGGTGAAATCGTATCGAAGAGGGCCTTGCGATCTACAGACCCGATAGGAGGAATGTCCTCGCTCCTACGGCGTAGTAATGAGGATAAAAATTTACCGGAGCGATAAAGCTTGCTTTGTCATTCATGGTCAGGTCAAAGTAAACTTTGACGCTCCAGACTTTTATTTCACAGGAGGTGACGATAAAAAACGTTTAACCCTAACTACCCAGTCTATAATCTATTTAATCGCAAATTCGATAAGGAGGAGAATAAATTGACCGGTAACAGTAAATCACATTGGTTACTAATACTTATTGTGAGTATTACTTTAGGCTTAATCGTGTCTGCCTGTGGTGGGCAAACAGCCGCTCCCGCTGCAGAAGAAGCCGCACCCACTGAAGAGTCTGTTGCGGAAGAATCCGCAGACCAGGCGATTGCGGAAGCCCCCGGCGCCGAAGAGGCGGCGGAGTCCGCTGTCGAGGTTGAAGTAGAAAAGGCTAAAGATGAAGTAGCCGCCGAAGAAGCGACTGCTTCAGACCACTGCGGCGACCCCAGTCAGCTTGCCACTGAATTAAACATCTTTAACTGGGCCGAATATATGGACCCGGATATCCTGACGCAGTTCGAGGAAGAATGTGGTGTAACCATCACGCAAGACCTCTACTCCAGTAATGAAGACCTAATTGCCAAACTTCTGGCCGGCAACAGCGGCTATGATCTGGTTTTTCCCTCTGACTATGCGGTCCAAATTTTGATCTCAGAAGGACTTTTGGCCGAATTAGATAAAGCCAATATCCCCAATATTAAAAACCTTAACCCCAACCTGATGGGGATGTACTACGACCCGGACAATATCTACAGTGTCCCTTACCAATGGGGCACCACCGGTCTGGCCTATAACGTTACTGCTTTTCCCGATGGCCCCCCCGAAAGCTGGGGCGCCATCTTTGAACCCGACCAAGTTTGCAATCTCAGCGGTTTTGTGACGATGTTGGATGACGAACGTGAAGTCATTGGCGCGGCGTTGCTATATTTGGGGTACTCCTACAACGAAACCGATCCCGAAGCCCAGAAGAAAGCCGAAGAGTTGTTAAAAGCGCAAAAAGAATGTCTGGCCGGTTATGACTCTGACAACTTTACCGCCTCGCTAACGTCTGAAGAAATCCTCCTGGCCCATGCTTGGAGCGGTGGAACAGCCCTGGCCCGAGCCGAAAATGAAAATGTGGCCTACACCATCCCCAAAGAAGGGGGAACTATTTGGCAGGATAACATGACCATCCCCGCCGACGCTCCCCGCAAATATACGGCTGAAGTCTTTATCAACTACATCCTCGATCCTGAAATCGGCGCGCAGTTATCAAACTGGACCTACTATTTTACCCCCAACCAAGCTGCTGAACCGCTGCTCGATGAGGAATACTTCAACTTACTCGAAAGCGGCGGTATGCTGGTCGATGACGAAACGCGCGAGACCCTGCAATGGATTGAGCGCAACGATGAAACCATTATTTTCTCCGACACCTGGACCGCCGTCAAAGCGCAGTAAAGTTTAATACTATTTTTCTGGTCTTTTCTGGTTCCCAAACTGGGTTTGGGAACCAGAAAAAGAAAAACCAAACAAACAACGGGGCTGAAATACTCAGCCCCGTTGTTTGATCCTTCATCATTCATCCTTCATCATTCATAATTCAGGACTCCTCTTCCGGCCAATAGATCGGCCGTTTCAAGACACTCCGGCTGAACCAGGCTTGCAACTTACGCCATACGCTGCGCCGCGTTCGAGCCGTGAAATCGTCGGTGGCCGTTTCAATAGAGACATCCTCCTCCCCTTCCAACTGCTCTTCCAGCCAATATTGGTGATCGATAATCCACAGCATCAAATCGGCTTCGGTGCGGCCCGGAAAATAACTCAAAATATCCGAGTCCTGGATCTTCTCAAACGTAGGCCGGTAAACCGTATCGTACCAATCCAGCACCGCCTCTTGAAACGACGGTTCTTCGCCCCGCTCTAACCCCAGATAGTAGCGATGGATCGCAATCTCTTCCTCCAACAGCCAGTAGCGCCCCCGTTCGGTGAAGATGATCTCCTGATCAGGCCGGTACTTGTCCAGTTTGGTCCGCTCTAAAAAACTGAGATACTCCTCCCGAATCAAAATATCTTTGAGGTTATCATCATTCCACAGCGGCACCCGGCTGTCGAACTCCCACACGTGGGCCTCAATGGTTTCCGCTTCTTGCTGCCGCGCCACCGACACCCGATGGTTGCCGTCGTTGACAAAATAAACCTCGCTCACTTTGAACAACTCCACCGGCTGCCAGCCGCCGTGATCGATCAGGCGGTCCACTTTTTCCCAGCGCTGTTGCGAACTAGGCTTGCGCGGCATAAACGTCCGGGTGAAATCATCATACCGGCTCACACTGCCCACAATCTGCTCGAGCGGTACGTTTTGGATGCCTCGGTAAGATTTGCGGCCCAGCTTTAACCGCTGTCGCACCTCTTCAAACGGCAGCAAGGCAACCGGTTGATAGCGGACCCGGGCCGACAGCGTTTCCAACTGGGCCTTACGCAGCGCTTGCTGGAACTCTCGCGCCACTCGATCGTGCTGAGAGTCAGATCCCCCCACGGGCGTGCCGGCAAAATCGAGCGGGTTTGGTTTATCTTTGTGGCTCATAATCTACATCGACTTACAAATTCAAATGGCTGACGGGCTGAGAACGATCTCCAATGGGCGCCTAGATTTTACCCCAGCCTTTAAAGTCCGCCAACCTACCGCCTATCGCTCAGCCATTCTCAATCAAATAGCTAAGGTGACAGTCACTTTTTGCCAAATATGAGCGTCTGCTTGCATCTCAATGACGGTCACCTTGTTCGATAAATTCGGAAACCCTAAAGGTTTTTGCCACCTAAGATGGCAAGATAATTGCTGCTGTCGGTTGAACCCGTTAGTCCACCCGGTAATTCTGTGCTAATATGAGGCGGTAAAATTAAGAGGGATGGTTTGATTGTTGGATAAATAGATAGTAGTTAACCCAAGTTGCCGCCATTAGGCCGAACAACATATTTGAACCGCAAAGACGCAAAGAACTCAAAGAGTTTTTATAAAAACTTAGCGAACTTTGCGTCTTTGTGGTGAAACCTACTTTACCTACTGATAGACAGCAACTTAAGTTCATTAGCCGGAAACCAATCAACTAACCATCCAACTATCTGTATTGAAGGAGCTAGATAAACATGTCCCTAGATTGGTCCTTATCAAAAATATACAATCCCCGGCCCGGTTGGTACCGGGGCGAACTGCACGTCCACACCAGCCATTCCGACGGCGCCCACCCTCCGGCGGACCTGGCCGAATGGGCCAAAGCCGGCGGCCTGAATTTTCTAGCCATCACCGACCACAACCGCGTCGATGCCTTTAATAAGCCCGACCCCGCACCCGACTTTCTGCTTATCCCGGGGATGGAAGTCACGCTCCAAAACGGGCATTTCAACGTTTACGGGCTTGAGGGCAAATACGATTGGCAGGAAGACATCTGTATTGGGCTGTTCACCGTCAAGTTGGCCGGCAAATACCTGACCACCACCGACCTGATGCGCCACACCGCCGCGCAGGGATTGCTCAATTCCATTAACCACCCCCTGCGCGTCCCCTTCGATTGGCGCGACGACGAGACCGACCTGCAATATGTCCACTGCGTCGAAATCTGGAATAAACCCGATGCGCCCGATACCATCCGCTCCAATCCGCAGGCGATTGCCCTCTGGACCGAATGGCTCAAAGCCGGCTATCGAACCACGGCCATTGGCGGCAGCGATCACCACAGCCTCAAACTGATGCCCGGTGAACACAAACTCACCGAACGGCTCGGCTGGCCTCGCAACTATGTCTATGCCGAAAATCTGTCCGGCGCGGCCATTTTAACCGCCATGCGCCAGCATCACGTCTACGTTAGCATGGGGCCGGAAGTAACTTTCCAAGCCGTAATTGGCGATGAAATCTTTAACATTGGCGAGGACCTCGGTCAAAGGGCCGGCGAAATTCGATTTTTGGCCGATATCTTTGACTGTCCGCTTCCCGCCTACGCCCAAATCATCAAGAACGGCAGCGCTGTCAGGGAAGTACCCGTCAATACCCGGCAGGCCAGCCTTGAATTTAACGACTACCTGCACCCGGCCGATCCGGCCTGGTATCGGCTTGATGTTTATGACGAGGCCGGCTTAATGCTGGCCGTGACCAACCCCATCTTTACCGGCCCGCAGCGACAACCGGTCTTGAAACGATTTGGAGATTTTGTCGATAGGGTCTAAAGAGGCTACACCTCGTGATACGAAACCAGCCGCGCACCGTGAGCCGCCAACTGCGCTTCAACCTCGGGCGACAGCAGCCGCTCGAACTGCGCCTCGCACCAGCCTTCGCCCCCCAACCCCGGTTTGTCAAGATGCGCCATCACCTCGGTGACCCCTTCCTCCAAATGGTTCATAGCGGACGGGTCGCTAAAGTCACGAAAGTGGCTGGTAATTTGGAACGCATTCTCGGCCAAAATTTGGACATGACGCCGGTGCAGGTCCGTGTCGCCTTCATAAAAATGGGGGTAAAAGCGCATCTTACGCACCCCATACCGGCCGGCCACGCGGACCACAGCCCCGAAAATTTCCGGCAGCAGGTGGGCGTTGTGGTGGCTATCCACGTGCGACATCGCCAGCCCCAAGGCCAAAAAACGGCTGAACTGCCGGTCGATCTCAGCCTCGATTTCGGCCAAGTTGTCGATCGCGCCCTGAAGCTTGGCCGGATTGACGTTCGACAGCGTTCGGCCGTAATATCCATCAACATCGTAACCCAAATACGGGTCCAAATTCAGATGCAGTCCCACCCCCAACTGGGGTTGTTGCTGCGCGATAGCGACGGCCTCTGTCACCGCCGCCCCATCGACCAACAACGTTGTGCTGGCCAATCGACCGGCCCGATGCGCTTCCAAGACGGCCTGATTGATGGCGGTCCGCATCCCAAAATCATCGGCGTTGATGATAACTCGCATTATTTCTGACTCCCTCCTTTAACCGCCACCCCGGCAATGATCGGCGTTAGCCCCGACATCCCGCCCGTCACCATAAACCGCTCGTAAGTCAGGCTGGCAAACCCGGCGCGCTCCATCTCGACCCACGTTTCCCGGTTCAAGTTGCAGCCGTCGGCCACGACATTCCACAGCGGATTGACCAGATTTTGCACAGTGCGCAGCGCGCTCCCCTGAGGCGCGGCCACGTGTTCGATAAAGATGAAACGCCCGCCCGGCTTAAGCACGCGCCGCACCTCGGCCAAACTGCCGATCAGACTACCCACCGAGCACAGCACCAGTGTGCTAACCACCACATCGACGCTGCAATCGGGCACGTCAAGTTGCTCGGCGTGACCCAGACGCAGTTCGGCGGTCAGACCCGATTGCTCAGCCTTGTCTCGCAAGTAGCCATGCATTGCCGGGTTCGGCTCGATACCGATCCAGTGGATGCCCTGGGGGTAGTAATCCAAATTAGCCCCCGTCCCCGGCCCGATTTCCAAGACCGCGCCACTCAGCGAGTTGAACAATTCTCGCTTGTGCGCATCGAGCCGCTCATTACGGCTGTTCGCTGTTTTATAGGTTACCCAGGCAAAAAATCGCTGGCCTAAACTGGGGGCTGGATGGTTTGGGAGTTGGTTGGATGGTTGGTTTGACATCATCTCGTCTCGTTACGGCTGTAAGCTAAGCTCAAGGGGTTGCCTCGGCCTCATAAAACCACCCATTTTCACCAATCTCCAACCGGGCAAAGCGGCACCAAAAATTCTGGCCGATGGGGCTGCACGCGTACATCCCCACCTCGATTGGCTCCGTGAGTTGGTGTAAATGTGCGACCCGCAACTGCTGCCACGGCTCATCCGCAATGGCGCTTTCGATCAAGAAATCGCTGCCGCGCTTGCTGATACGATAGCTCATCACAGTCCGCTCAGATGATATAGTTTGGGTGGCCCAGTCGGAGTAGCCGAGATTAGTCACCACCGAACCCAGCCGGCTCTCTTCCTCACTTTCATACTCGGTTGACACTTTGATCCAGTTCTGGCTGTCTACCCGGATCATCAATCCACACTGATCGTACTGCGCTTTGGGGCGAAACTCGACCTGCGTTGTCACCGAAAAATCGCCGGTCAACCGGGTAAATAGACAATGCCCATCATCGCGCTCAAAGCCGTAATGGGTGCGCTGCCAGAAGTCCGTTTGGGGATCGGTGTACAGTTCCAGGCCATCGCCCAACTGATAACGCGCCGGGGGGTTAAACCAGTAAAACCCGGCGGGGATCGAAGGCCCTAAAAATGGTTCGATACGGTTCATAAAGTCTCCTTTGACGGTATCGGTCTAAAAAGTTCCAAACCAGGATTTCCACAATCCTAATTCTTTAGCCACGAATGACACGAATTTTCACTAATTAATTCTTGTTTTTCGTGTCAATTCGTGCCTAATTTTGTGCTTCTGGCGTGTCAACGGCGTAAGTCCCGCAAACATTTCCCACACACATTCTGCTCCCCAACCAGGCTGAGCCGAGCATGCGCTCCACGCTGGGTCACCCGCGCCCCGCACAGCGCCCGCTCCGAGCGGCGGCTGTCCTCCACAATGTGCCACCGGCCATTGATTTGCAGCAAAACCGGATTTGATTCTTGATTTTCGCTAAATCTTTTATGGGTCATTTCAGGGGAGATTATACCATACTTTATCCTTCAACCGGCGCGACAATATCCGTAAACATCACTGCCATTGGTTTTCGAAACGAGAGGATTCGGCAATTCCTGGTCTGTAACCTATCGCAACCGAATGAATTCGGTCGCTGCTAAAGAGAACCGGTTGAAACAGGTTATTGGGTTCCCCCTTAACGTGTTTTAACACATTTCTTTTATCAAGCGGCGAATTCATTCGCAGCTATTAATGAGACTTCCTCAATTACCCGTAGTGCGTAACGTGGCCAAGCCACAACCAAAAATAGAACACGGATTGGGCGGATCGCACGGATTAACCCGGATAAAACAATATCTAATCAGTGAAAATCCGTACGATCCGTGTCATTCGTGTTCCATAATTTTCGTGGGTGGCGCAAATTTGCCGCGCCAACATCGTAGTGCGTAATTCGTATCATTTATGTGTCGTAGATTACGCACTACGCACTACGCAATAGAGCACTCCATCAAAATGGATAAGTTATTTCTTATTCCTATCGTCGTTTCTCGCAGCGAGAAGGCAGGTCCGACGCGCAAAAGGTCGTTTCTCGCAGTGCGAAAGGAGGTCCGACGCGCAAAAGGTCATTTCTCGCAGCGAGAAGGCAGGTCTGGCGCACAAAACGTGGTTTCTTGCAGCGAGAAGGCAGGTCCGACTAGTCAGAGGTCGTTCCGCACGCTGGCGGAAGCAGGTCCGACTAGTCAGAGGTCGTTCCGCACGCCGGCGGAAGCAGGTCTGACTAGTCGGAGGTCGTTCCGCACGCCAGCGGAGGCAAGTCGGACTAGTCAGAGGTCGTTCCGCACAGTGGCGAAGGGAGGCAGTAGTCCACCAAATTGCACGGAGCGACGTGCATTTTATCAACTGGTCGAATATACTTGTTTTTAAGTTTATACCATGATTGTTCTTTAACACCCGATCACGTTGTTACAACCTGGCAGTCATTACCTCATTTCAACTCTGGCATATCGCCGCGCCGGTTCGCTTCATCATTATTGTATCCCTATCTGTTTCACTATATTTTCCAACTATCGCTATCAAATTTGTATCAGTACAGGAGCCATTACCATGCCAACGCTTCGATTCGAGCAACAATCCCCGTATAAACTTCGTTCACTCACCAAGGAGGAAAGCCCCAAGATTATCGCTCTGGCCAAAGCCTTTATAGCGCGGGAAGAGTCGCTGCCGCCCCAGCAGCGCACACCCTACACCGACACGATTAGCCAACTGCTGGCTCAGGTCCAGACGCTGATCAACGCGAACAGCCACGGTGAGAATCAGCGCGTCAAGGCCTCGGAAGCTATTAAACGATTAGATGAACAATTGAATAGTACTATCGAGCAGATTATGGCCACGTTAAGAGCTACTTTCTTACACAATTTGGAGGTGGCCCAGGAATGGGGCTTTGAACTGCGCCAAAAGACGGGCAACATCCGCAAACCGAAAGAGCGTAATCAGCGGCTCGCGGCGCTGGCGGCTTACATCAGCCAAGAGCAAAGTCGCCCGACCGAGGAACAGTTTACGCAGCCTCCGTTAGATGAAGTCATCGCGCTGCACAATGCGTTGCAAAAACATAAAACGGCCCGTGACGCGGGTGAAACCACGCGGATGCAAAGCCGCGTTGACACCCTGGCCGTGAGCGAGACGCTGTATAATACGCTGCAACTGGCCTTGCACCATATTGTGTGGCGCGATTATAACTTTGCCGTAGCGCCTGGTCTGCAGGAGTGGGGCTTTGACGTGATCCACCGCCAGCGCCGCGCCGCCGCTGCTAATGGCGACAGCCCCACCGGCGATAGTGAGGCCGCCGTAGAGACCGGCCGTGCCACACCAACGGCTGACGACAGCACGACCACTAACGGCGACGGGACCACGACTAACGGCACGACAGCGATAAAAATCAATTCCCTGCCACTTTGATAATTTAACTGTTCAACGGCGGTCGGCGGTCAGCCGGCGGCGGTCCATCGGCTTACCCCAGAACGTCCTGCCGCATCGCCTCAAAATCCCCGGCCTGGACCCGATCCTGAACCGCTGCCACTTGCTGGGGCGTGAGCTGCTCCTCCAATTCGGTGCGCAGCGTGTCGGCCCGATCTTTGACGTCTTGAGTGCCGGCCGGATGGCGCAGGATGTGCAGTACGATCTCCAGCGCCCGTTCCGACTGGCCACCACGGGCAGACCATTCTGCCAGCCCGGCCAGGGCCGCCAGGATATTCGGCAGCGCTTGGGTGGCCACGGCCACCTGACCGGCCTGGCGGAAAAGATCATACGCCTGATCCGCTTCCCCCACGGCCAAGGCCAAGTAGCCGGCCAGGGTGAGCGCGCGAGACAAAAACCACGTATCGCCCACGTCGCGAAACTGATCAATACTCTCGGCCAATAATCGCCGTGCTTCCGCCTCGTTGCCGCCGGCTTGGGTGGCGATGGCCATCTGCTCCAGCGTCACACCGATCCCTAACCGGTCGGTGGTATCGATGGCGAGCCGCAAATTTTCCCGCAGCAGGCCCAGCCCCTCGCTCACTCGCCCCAGCGCCTGAAGGGTGTGGGCCAGGTGGCTGCCAATGAACGAGATGAGCCGGATATCGCCCATAACCCGAGACCGGGCCAGACTTTCGCTGAGATAATGGTAGGCCCGGTCGTGATCCCCCTGCGCCTGAGCGATCATGCCCATAAAACCCAGGCTCTGCACCTGACCCCACTCATCCCCCAGCATTTGGGCCATAGCCAGGCTTTCATTCAAATAAGGCCAGGCCTCCTCAAATTGTCCCGTCAGCCAGTAGACGACCCCCCGATAATTCAACGCCTGAGCCAACGCGGCCGGTTCATCGAGCGGGCGTAACAGGGTCAGGCTGGTCTCATACAGCGCGGCCGCCTCGCCAATGCGGCCCTGCCGGAAGGTAAACTGCGCCTGATGCGACAGCAGTTCGCCCAGCGTGCCGGCCAACCGCGCTCGATCCGGCGCGGCTTGATCGGACTCGCTGGCGGCAAGTCGCGTCTGCAGGCGTTCGGTGGCGGACTCAAAGGCCTGTTCTCCCTCTTGAAGTGAGTCGCGCAAATTGTAGAAATACCATAAAGAGAATGCGGCGGTGTGCAGCCGATCCAGCGCTTCATACGCTACGGCGGTGTCCCACGCACTGCGGATATTGTCAATATCGGCGTTGAGGCCGGCCACCGTCTCTTTTTGGCGGCTGCTTTTCATGTCCGGCTCACGGGCCTGAAGCAGCGCCAGATAGTAACGGCTGTGCCGATCTCGCGTGGCGTGTTCCTCTTGGGCTTCGGCCTCTAACCGCGCGGCGGCATACTGCCGGATCAACTCATGCAGTTCATAGCGGCTGCTGTCGGGCCGGCTGATCAGCCACGATTTATTGACCAGGCCGGCCAGCAGCCGCAGCGACGCCCCGGCCACCGGTTGGGCGGCCTCCCGGCTGAACCCGCCCCGAAAGACCGACAGCTTTTTGAGCAGCGTTTGCTCGGCGGCGGTCAATCGCTCCCAGGAGCGGTCGAAAACCAGCCGCATACTGCGATGCCGGTCCGGCACATCGCGCAGTTCGCTCTCCAGCAAATCCAGCCCGTGGCTCAGTTCGCCGGCTACTCCGGCCACCGACAGCATATTCAACCAGGCCGCCGCCAGTTCGATGGCCAGCGGCATGCCCCACACCCCTTGCAAAATGCGCTCCAGATAGGGTAAATCCTCAGCTTGCAGGGTGAAATCGGGCCGCACCTGTCGGGCGCGCTGGATAAAGAGCTGCACGGCCTCATAAGCCAGGGCTTCCTCTAGCCCGGTTAACCCGGCAAAGTTCAATCCCCCAATCTGCCACAGATTTTCCTCGGTCAGGTTGAGCCGCTCTTGCGAGGTGATGACGATTTTTACTTTACCGGCGGCCTGCAAGATGTGGCCGATTAACGACGCGCCGGCCAGGACGTGTTCAAAATTATCCAGGATTAACAACATTTGCTTGTGGCGCAAATAAGTCAACAACTGCGTGGCCGGTTCGCCGGCCGAGGTGAGGGGCAAGGCTAATCCTTCAGCAATGGCCTGGACAATGGCCTGGTCTGAACGCAGCGGCGTCAAAGGGATAAAATATATCCCATCGGCGCACAGTGTTGCGGATTGGGGGGATTGGATATACCGTTCGGCCAGGGCTAGCGCCAGCCGGGTTTTGCCGATGCCGCCCGGCCCAACAATGGTCATTAGCCGCACATCCGGGGCGGCCAGACGCTGCTCAAGGCTGTCGAGAGCGGCTGCCCGGCCGATAAAAGGTGTGGCCAGAGCGGGAAGATTGTGCGGTGGACCGGCGGCGGGTTGGGTGGGGGCGGTCGGCGCCACGGGTTGGGCGAAGGCGGTCGCCGGCACGGGGGCCGGCGCTGGTGAGCCGGGCGGAGGTGGGGGGCGATTGGCTTTGATAGCCTCCATAAGGGCGGTCGTCTCAGCCGAGGGCGGGACGCCAAACTCCTTCTCGAGCGCCCGGACACAGCTCTGATACTGCTGGATCGCCGCCGCCGATTGCCCGGCCCAGGCATAGAGCTGCATCAGTTGGCGATGAGCCGGCTCGTGCAGCGGATCGAGCGCCAGCCGGCGGCGGGCGTAGCCGATGGCCGGTTCATACGTGTCATCGCTCCGGCTCAACAACTGCACCAACTGCTCCAAGGCTCCGGCCAGTTCGCGGCGCAGGCTTTCCGTCTCAAAGGCTTGCCAAGTGTCGAAGTCGGGACTATCCGGCAGCGTAAAGCCGGCCAAAAAATCACCCCGAACCAACTCCACGGCTTCCGTCAGCGGAGCCAGGCAGGCCGGGCAGAGTTCGCTCAGCGCGTGGCCGTGCTGCCGGCGGTTCGCCAGTCGCTCCCGAAATTGTTCAACATCCAGCCACAGGTTCGGCTGTGGCGGCAGCAGCACTGTCTCGTGATCAGCCTCCAGCCACTCTTGTCCCAGACTTTTGTTCAAAACCCATAGCATCCGGCGCACCCCGGCCCGGCCATCGGCCGCGTTGTGATCGGGCCACAGGAAGGCGGCCAGAGCCTGGCGCGTATGCGGCTGCCGGGTTACGGCCAAATAGGCCAGCAAGGCCGTGGCTTTATGGTGGCTAAGGGTTATCGTCGCGCCGTCGCGTTCGAGGTGCGGTGCGCCCAAAAAGGATAAGGCTAGCTGAGACATCCGTTTCGCTCCGAGAAATATATCTAACCTCAGTTGCTACCTGGCCAGACACGAGAGAAGTAAGGAATTTTCCTCCTACTCCCCGGCAGGGTTGATACCGCAATGCAGTGATTATAGTCCGCTCTAAGTGGGACGCAATTGGGACGATATTGGGACGCTCGCCGGCGAAAAGTTGCATGTTTTTGGGATAGCCTACGGATAAACTAGTGAAAGACTCACCGGTAAGAGCGGTGACGTTTCTTAATGAGCCAATATGAAAATGTGGCGGAGCGACAAAGCTTGCTTTGGCATACTTACGGTTAGGTCAAAGTAAACTTTGACGCTCCGGTCTTTAATTTCGAAGGAGACAATTATGAAGAAAGTTCTCAAATGGATAGGTTGGATAGCTGCGGGTGTAGTGGGCTTACTGATAGTGGCCTTACTGGGCATCTACGTCGCCAGCAGCCTGCGCTTAAACAAAATATACCAGGTTCAACCGGAGGCCCTAACCCTACCAACGGGTGACGCGGCGGTGGCCGAAGGCAGCCGGCAGTTTCTGACCCGAGGCTGCATTGACTGCCACGGCGAGAACGGCGCCGGAAAAATGGTCATCGATGACTTGCTGGTGGGCCATATTATGGCCTCAAACCTCACCTCCGGTCAGGGTGGGGTGGGCCAAACTTATACGGATATCGATTGGGCGCGGGCCATTCGCCACGGCATTGGGCCTGACGGCAAGCCGCTGGTGGTGATGCCTTCCATCGAATACAAGGGCATCAATGATGACGATTTGGGCGCTTTGATTGCTTATCTCAAAACCCTGCCGCCGGTGGACCAAACTCCACCCCCGATAACCGTTGGCCCCTTGGGGCGGATCTTGTTAGTCGGTAAGATCGCGCCGGTGCTGTCGGCCGAACAGATCGATCACGATGCGCCGCCCCCGGCGGCGGTCGCCAAGGGGCCAACGGCCGAATATGGCCATTACCTGGCCCAAACCTGCATCGGCTGCCACGGCGAAGGGCTATCAGGCGGCCCGATTCCCGGTCTGCCGCCCGACCCGCCCGAGCCTCAAAACTTGACGCCGGATCATGAAACCGGCCTGGGGGATTGGACCGAAGCGGACTTCAAGCAGGTATTGCGCCAGGGTCAACGACCCGACGGCAGCGAGGTCAACCCGGTGAAGATGCCCTGGCCGGCCTTCCAGCATATGACCGATGAGGAAATTAGCGCCCTGTGGTTGTATTTGCAATCCGTTCCGGCGAAACCGTTTGGGGAGCGATAGGGGAGGTGTTCATCAAGATACAGCAACATCGCTTATCACTGTTTCAAGGTCCAACTTCGTACCTCGTTTCCAGGCGGCGGCATATCGCTCAGGGCCAAGGTTCAGTTCTAACTCCGATTGCCAACGCTGGAGCAGGGACCATTGCGTTATCCATCCGGTTGGACTCTGGGGGTGAGTGAACGCTAAAGCGAATAGGGCTACTGCCCGCTCCGATTCATCTTGGCTGGCGTGGAGGATTGCCAGCGTGGGCAGGCAGGACAAGAAGCCTCGGGGCGTATGTAAGGGTTTCCCTGATTTAAGCCAGGCCGCCAGATATTCACGAGCCGAGGGATAGTTCTCAAGGCCACAAGCCGCCATGGCCAGCCCCAATTGGGCTAAGAGCAGGATATTCGGATTTTGTGAGACCGACAGGCCCGCTTGACATAGACGCCAGGCTTCATCGTAATCTTCTTCGACAACGGCCAGCCAGCCAAGCATGTTTAGGGCCGTTGCTTTTGGGAATAGACTATTGCTTTCTGTCGCTCGGGATAGGCTATCTTCAACCAACATCCTGGCGCGGGAGAAATCACCCTGAAAAAAGGCCGCAAGCCCCAGGCCCGCCAGCGATATGGCCACGCCAGCTTCATAGCCAAGTTCATCCCGGATGGTAATGGCTTCTTGAAGATCGCTTTTGGCCTGGGTGTCGTTCCCGGCATATACTTCATAATTGCAGGTTGATGATATGTTGGCTGATGGGGATAAGGTTATCTCACGCTTTACAATCCGAGGCACGCACACCGGTCAATTAATGAATATTCCCCTCACCAACAAAGAAGTAACCGTAACTGCCATAGTCATTGTGCGCTTTGAAAACGGCAAGAATATGGAAGCCTGGGGGGAAACCGATCGGTTCGGGCTGATGCAGCAGCTCGGCGTTATCCCGGCCCCGCAACCCGCGTAAGGTCTGGTCCACCGATTGTATAGTCCAATCGTAACTACTCAGGTGACTGGCACTTTGGCTCAAATCGAGACCGTGGGGTGGAATACAACGCGGCTATTATGGCGATTAAGTGCCAGTCACCTGGTCTGCTGAAAAAACCCGTTCAATCGATAAAAAATCCAATAAGACACAATGATTATAATATTCCCTCGCCTCACACTATTTAACAAGGGCCTAGCCACATATCACTTTGTTCCTGTACCCTCTCAATCATCAGGCACCGCTCGGCGATGAATTCGCCTAGCTATTAAACGGCACCCCATAAATGGGGTTTTACCGCAAACCGGATGAAATCCGGTGCCGTTTTGTAGCCCGGATCATTTATGTCCGGGCGAGGTTGGCCAAACTTTGCGTTCGTTTGCAAAAGTGATATGTAGCTAGAACATGGGCCACTTTCCCTTTCTGGTGAGTGCGTTTCATGCGGTTTCATAAAATCACCATGAAGGTATATTCCAGAATTAGAGTGGGGGTAACCTGCCCAATGTCAATCTGAGGCATGCCAAGCTGCGCGCCCCTGTTCTAACCAGCGCGCACATGCCAAGCTCAAGACCTGAGATTTGGTCGCCTCGTACATGGCCAGCTCATCATCTGATAAGATATCTCGCCAACGACCATTCATCCCTTTGAAAAAGAAGGTGTTAGCGCCCCCTTTGAGGATCGGGTGGGCGCCTCCAGCCTCTAGACTTCTTTGCCGCATAGCGGACAGATTAGTGTACCGAACAATAGCGGAGATAGCCTCATCTGACACGCCAATGCCTAGAAAATCAGCTATCCGCTTTATCTCGCTTGTTGGGTTGGCCAGTAGATCGGCGTAATGGAAAAATTGGATATTGTCTAAATGGCGGTAATTCCACCAGGTCTGAGCATGATGCATGTTACCCCAAAACGGATAGCCTTCCTGTTCCCAATCGAACCAGCCCTGGCTGATCCAGCTTTGCCAGAAGACGTGGATATCTTCGGGACAGCGTGGACATGGCTCGCCGACCAAATCAGGGGCTTCATTGATCCTTTGATAGAAATCGTCTTTATAGTTAGCATAATGATTCCACAAAGACATAAACACGTCCCGAGCATCCCGTCCGATCACCAAATATTTGACTTGAGGATAGAAAGGCAACCCATCCAGGGGTAAATGGGTTTTGATAAATCGACGGTGTTCTTGAGCTTCTAGCTGCTCATATAAAGCCCCAAGCTCACGACTAAAGGTGGCGTCGAGCCAGAAGCTGGACGCTTTGTCGGGGAGCGGTATCCGTTCGGGAAGACCAGCATCAGGGCGGTCTAGACCCTGAACGATGAGTTCTCGCACAATAACCTGGGCCCAGGTAGTGCCGGACTTAATAGAGGTTGAGATGACAATATCATCATCACGGGGTGAATAAGCGTCCCAGCGGGTGCTATCCATATGGTGATTTTGATATACGTTGGTTACTTGCGGTAGTTGTTCTGATCTTTCAATCATTTTCCTTCTTCAACAGCACTGTTTTCATTCCGACCGATTTTGCGCCAACAATATCGTACGCTACAGACTGTTGTACCCGTACAAGAATGCACCCGTTTTAGACTCTGAATATCTGAAGCCACAAAATCAACTAATGTTCCATCAAAATCGAACAGAATCGCTTCGAACATAAATACCCGTTAACAATTGTTCCAATCGGCTACCAGCCCACTAACGCTCGCGCTGAGCCGCCGCCGAGCCGCTAAGCAACCAGGGCGCCGCCAGCAAGCATAGTGCGTAGACGGCGGTCGGTTCGAGCGCGGGGGTAGGCGGCATGCGCCAGCGATTCACCGGCGAGACTTCACGCTGTCGCTCACTTACCGGCGGTGCAGGACGAGAGTCAGGGGCATTGTTTCGAACGCATGCTGCCCAGGCTCGGCCTGGTAGTAGCGGGTCAGACGCGCGAAGAATTCTTCCGTAAGCGAGTCGACCTCGGCCGCATTCTTCGCCGAAGGGCCAAACAAGTGCAGCCGCAAGGTGGATTCGCTAAATCCGCGGATATAGCCCGCGTAGAGTCGAGCATAGGTCTCGGGATCGTTAAGCGAGTCTTCGAACACGTCGTTCGGGTGAATGGGGGCCGGTGTCAGAGTTGCTTGGACAATCTCGAACGCCTCTTTCAGATCGGACTCTTCGTTGAGCGGGGCGCGCACCTCTGCCATCGTCGGGAACCAGAATGGGAACACGAAATGGTCTAGGGCCGACTTCTCAAGCAAACCGTCGGTCACCATCTGGTTCGCCACATCGAAAATGGCGCGATAGACCTTTCTGGCCGACGCTCTGATGCCGTTTATCTCGCTGGCATCGGGAACGCCGCCGAGCGTCGACACAATGACCATCCCGCCCGGTCGCAATTCCGCGGCACGGCAACGCAGGAATTGGGTCCAGTCGGCCCGAGCGAGCGCCGCGAATTCCGCCCGCGCCTCACCTTGCAGATCGGCGAACCACACCGTTCCGGGCGAAGAGGGCGAGAGGGCGCGGCTCAGCCAGTGGCTGGCGGCAAAGCAGGTGCCGAGCGCAACCGAGCCTGGCGCGGCCAACTGCGTGTAGAAGGACCCGATCGCGGCTTCGGTGCGAATCCTGGATTCGTTGCGCTGATAGCCGTCGGGACCAAACACCAGCGCAAAGAGTGCATTCCAGTCATTACCGGGCTGATCGGAATGGCGGATGGCGATAATCCCCTGTGGAGCGATGCGCCGGTAGGCTTCGATAACCGGCGCGACGGCATTAAGCGCGCTGTGACCAGGTCCGCACCCATAGTCCATTACCGTGAATTCCGGGACAACGGGTCCGATGCGCTCCACCGCGTCGCGCATCATCTCCGCCCGGCTGCGGACCATCTGATTCTGCATGTAAGAATTGTGGTCGTAGTCGACCATGCGTTCGGTCGATGCGACAGTTTGCTGATTGCCTTTCATGATTTCACTCCTCTTAGAATTATTTCGGCGACTTTCAAAGAAAATCGCCTGGGAAGCTCGATTCTCTCGTCGGCTCCTGATGGAACATCACTATGTTGTGTCGGCGTGCTCCCCTCCCGCAAGGGCTAGGTCCACAAGTTAGGAGTAACTACTCATCAAATTCTTGATTTCTAGTCCTTGCCTAAAGACATTATAGCTTCCTTAAAGCTGATCGTCTGTCATAAATTTAGGGCAATTTTGTCATAAAATTGGGACAATTGAAGGGAGAGGTAACTTGTTATCAGCTTCCCATTGCCTGGGCTAAGTGCCAATATATAAGTTTTTGTTCTGCCTATGTCCAAGGTGAGGCAGAAACCCATCGTGTTTCTGTCACCGTTCAGGCAAAACTAAAATTAATTCTTGAAGATGGTTGGCAGATCGATGATGCAGTAATTGGCACAGACTGTGACATTAGCCGTACCTATAGCGCCTTCCCCAGCCGTGACTTGAACTTTGTTGGTCAGTGAGCCTGTGAACCCCGTCTCAACAGTAACAATAGCCTGTTGTGTCCAGACACCACTGGAAGCAGGGATGGTTGGCGTCCAAACAAGGACTCCGCTAGGCGCGACATGGCTGGGCAAGATGTCTGTAACAATGGCGGAGAGAGGCACATTGGTGTTATTAGTAACACGGATGGTGTAGGTCAGTCAGTTGTGCTCCATCCTGCACTGGACTGGGATTAGCTTGTTTGGTCACGCTTAGAGCAGGCTTTCTCACAAAGCTAACTTGATCAATAAACACATCATAAGCATCCTCCTGAAAATTCCCGTCCAACTGAATGGCAACTGCTAGGCCATCACCATGCGCTGAGTCAAGAACAGGAGGAACAGTCAAATCAAGAATATGACTCGTATTAGTAATCGCAAATCTGTGGTAATGCACTTGACCATTAACAATCTCTCCTTCCAATGTAAGAGTGTGCCATTGTCCTGCTGTTAGGCATTGGGTGATTTTGGGGCTGAATGGTACCCATTCATAGGAGTTCCAATAGCGCCACTGAGGAGCACCATCCCCAGGAGTCTCGGCAACATTTTCCCATTGAAGGGCAAACTCATATCGTTTCCCCTGATACCATTTACTCATAGTGAATTCAAGTGCTTGGATTATGGAGGGTTCCCCTTGGTTGTTACATGTTGTTGTAGAGGTAAAGTAAAAGGGCATGGTCAATACAAAAACGCTCGCTGCCGGATCTGACAGCAAGTTTCTATAGCAATGAATGTGGGAATTAGGTTGACCTCCGGTAATTGAGCACCGAAGTGATCGGCCACTGAGAGCAGGTGCCGTAACATTCGTCAAGTCCCATGTTGGCGTTCCCAGATCACAGAACACACCCCAATCCTTAACATCTTCCTCTAGATTATTGGTTGCTGAATTAGGAGGATTAACCGGCCCCTTACCACAGGAAGATGTCGAGGGCGTTATGTTTTCCATTGCTGCTGCCTGATACATAGAACCGTTTGCTATTACTGCGCGGACTCCGCCGGTCACCATCACAAATGCAAGCCCCGTAATAGCCGCAATTAGCAAATGTTTCATTTGATTACCTTACTCTATTGGCAACGAAGCCACCCAACTATTTCTAGCTGAAAAAGTACCGTAAGATTTTACACCAGCATTTTCATTAAGAAATTTAGGCCGATAGGACAAAGGGTCATTCAACTCTACAGCGATGGGAATAGAAGTTACCAGGGTGAAGGCGGAGTAATGGGGCCAACCTAAGTATATCACATCTCGACCTGCCGTAAAAGGTTGTCCAGGAAAACTGACACAGGACGGGGGGTGTGGAGCGTAGAACGGGGAACGTCAAACCTCACCTCCCTCGTTTCACGTTCACGAGGCATTCAAAATTTCACTATGGCGAGACGCCCAGTTTCACCCTAATGAAAATGGCTTTTTCTCCATAGTGACAATGACCGTTTCACTACAGTGATAAATCAGTTTCACCAGGGAGTCGTCACAAGATCTAGTAGGAGAGTCGATCCACCACACCATAGTGAAGTGATCGACCACACCATAGTGAAGTGGATCGAGTCACTATGGTGAAATTTTTATTTTCTCCATAGTGAAAATGAATGTTTCACCATAATGAAACCGCCGTTTTATCAATAGTGAATGGCCCTGGATTTTCTTAAATAAATCAAGCTTTATCCACGTGATCCAACCCAAAAACAGCCCCAGGCATCATCACCTGGGGCTGTTTTTATTTTATCGCCCTACGCACCCTCATAAAGAGATTGGCCGGCGCCAATCGCTTTATCGCCCTATCTTTAAGCGCGTCTACGTCTGCTTAGGTTGAATATTCTGATTCACCCGGAACAGGTTGGTTGGATCGTACTTCGTTTTGACCTCGACCAGCCGCTCGTAGTTATCGCCGTAGGTGGCCTTGATGCGGTCCTGGCCTTCTTCCATTAAAAAGTTGATGTAGGCTCCGCCCAGGGTGTAGGGGTGGATGGCCTGCCAGTACGCTTTGGCCCAGGCGGCGAGCGCTTCGGCGTTGTTGGGATCGGCGTCGATGCCGCAGATGACCATCGACCAAGTCGCCTCGCGCTGATTCCAGGCCGTTTCGCGCCGGCCTACCCGTTGAACCGCCCCGTCGATGGGATAGAGGTGCATGAGGGATTGGGCGCTCGGCAGTTTGGCGGCATATTCCAGATGGATGTCGATGGCTTCTTCGGGCAGGTCTTTGACAAAGTCGCCCTTCCAGTACCATTGCAGCCCTGGGGGCAGCAGCGGGTCGAACAGCGCCTGCATCGCCGGGAACGGCATTTCCTGCATGCCGTTCAACAACGGGGGCGGTAGTTCCTGGTGAATGGGCCGCAGGGCTTCCTCGGCCTCCGCCGCCGATCCGTTATAGCAGGAAATCAGGGCGCAAACCTTTTTACCCCAAATCTCGCGGGGGAAAGGATCAACCGAAGGGATCGTCTTCACCCCAAAGAAGGTGGACAGCTCTTCGGGCGCTTGAGCTAGAAACGTAGGATACCACTGCATGATCTGCCGCGCTTGCGCCAGGTCCCAGAAGATCGGCCCGCCGTAGACGGTGCTGACCGGATGGGCTTGATACACAAAGCTGGTGACGATGCCGAAGTTCCCACCGCCGCCGCGCAGCGCCCAAAAGAGATCGCTGTGCTGGGTTTTGTTGGCGGTGACAAACGTGCCATCGGCCAGCACCACATCGGCCTCGATCAGGTTGTCGATCGTCAGGCCGTGTTTGCGCGAGAGATAACCGTGGCCGCCACCCAGAGTCAATCCAGCCACGCCGGTCGCCGCTACGATGCCGGCCGGAACCGCCAGCCCAAAGGCGTGGGTGGCGTGATCCATGTCGCCTTGCGAGCAGCCCGGCTCGACGCGCACGGTGCGGTGGTGCGGATCGACGCGGATGCCCTTCATCAGCGACAGATCGATGACCAGGCCGCCGTCGCAACTGCCCAGGCCGGCCCCGTTGTGGCCGCCGCTGCGTACCGCAATGAGCAGATGGTTATCCCGACCAAAGTTGACCGCGTTGATCACGTCGGCCGCATCCACACAGCGGGCAATCAAGGCCGGGTACTTGTCAATCATCCCGTTATAGAGTTGACGGACCTCATCGTACCTCGCGTCGTGGGGTTGAATGAGTTCACCGTGCAGGGTGTTAGCAAAGTCCCGAACGACGGTGTCGGGTAAAGTGGTTTTATATGCGTTTGTTCGAATATAGGTGTCTAACATCATGAGATTTGTTCCTTTATTTTTTATAGTAATTAGCTGTCAGTGGTCAGCTATCAGCTTTTATTATTTTGGCCATACGGCGGTTTATCGCTTATGAACTTTTTAGTCTTCATTAGCGCTGACGGCTGAAAGCTGATAGCTGACGGCTTAATTTTTTGCCGCGGCTAACTCAGCGTCAGTCACTAGCCGCTAACGATGACAACGGCGGCCAGAAGAAAACTTACGATGATGAATATTTTGTTGTGTTGCATTTTGAATGCTCCTTTGGTTTTGGTTTGGCGTAACTTCATTACTTTAACCGTTGACAAAGCAAGCTTTGTCGCTCCGATAATTCGACTATCCGTATTTCTTTTCTTAGCCTACGCCTTAGCCTCATTTCGCTACAGGTTGAATAATTAGGTTGTGAATATTGCCATAAATAGTTCTCCTTTCCTGACGTTACAGCTCATGCCCGTGGCCTAACTCTGTGAGTAGAATAGCCACCAGATCGACCGCGTTGGTAAAGCCGCGCCGTTGACCGGTGCGCGGGTCCTCCAGGAAGAAGCGCCAGCCGCTATCCTGACTGGGTTCCGGGCCGGTCTCGCCGTCCGGAGCGGCCTGGGCCGCTTCCTTACAGACGGTCAAAAGATAGATGCGATAATACGATGCTGGGCGGTTCATACCTTTAACCTTCAAATGCGTTTCGCACGGTCAACAAATCACGGTATAATAAACTCTACAAACTCCATAAACTCTACAAACTTGAGTTCAGTATAGCGGGCCGGTGCAGCGAAACTGCCACGCCAATGCAACGAAAGTGCAACCAAGCAGGATGTTATGACCCCAGGCGAGGAAAAAGGTAGGAGGACGTTAGAATTACGGCTGTTGGGCAGCCCGGAAGTTTGGCTGGCGGGGCAGATGATCACGGGATTTCGTTCCGGCAAGGCGCGGGCGCTGCTCTACTTCCTGGCCGTAACCGGGCGCGCCCAGCCCAGGTCGGTGCTGGCCGGGTTGTTCTGGGGCGATGTCGCCGAAAGCCAGGCCCGCCGCAGCTTGACCATGACCCTCTCTAACCTGCGCCAACTGGTTGGCCCGTACCTGCTAATCAACCGCGAGACTATCGCCATAGATCCCGACAGCGCCTATTGGCTCGATGTCGCGGCGTTCGACGCGGGACTGGCCGCCGATCCGAATGCCGCCCCACTGACCCCTTTGCAACAAGCCATTGACCTCTACCGGGGCGACTTCCTGGCCGGCTTCTACATTCACGATGCCCCGGAGTTCGAGCAGTGGACGCTGGTGGAACGCGCCCGGCTGCGTGAACGAGTCCAGCAAGCCTTGCATCGGCTGGCCGATCAACTGGCCGCTCAGAATGAGTTGCCGCAGGCCATCGAGACCATGCGCCGCTTGTTGGCTTTGGAGCCGTGGCGGGAGGAGGCCCACCGCTACTTGATGCTGCTGCTGGCTCGCGATGGTCAACGCAGCGCGGCGCTGGCCCAGTTTGAAATCTGCCGTCGAATGTTAGCCGATGAATTGGACGTCGAACCGGGCCAGGAAACAATGGCGCTATACGAGGCTATTCGTACCCAAACGTTCGTGTCGCCGGAGCCGTCGCGCCTATCCTCCCCGGTAAAGGATCGCGCGCCTCAGGAGCCGCCCCTATCAGAGGGAGTGCCAGACGCCGAAGATCAGCCTCAAATCTATCATAAAAGTGGATCGGCCCGCCGGACCGCCGCCGATGCGGAAAGCCAGGCCGAAAATGAAGTGCAGCCGCCCTTTGTGCCGCTCTCCTTAGGCACTGTGGGACCCAAACACAACCTGCTGCCTCAACCGACGCCCTTCGTCGGTCGGGAACGCGAACTGGCCGACATTATCCGCCGCTTAACCGATAGAGATTGCCGCTTGTTGGCGCTGGTGGGGCCGGGCGGTATCGGCAAGACCCGGCTGGCGTTGGAAACCGCCCACCGGTTCATCGGCAGCGACGCCGGCCCCGGCTTTTTTGAGCATGGCGTCCTGTTTGTGCCGCTGGCCGCGGTTGAGTCAAGCGCCGGTCTGGTTTCGGCTGTGGCCGAAGCGGCTAATTTTACCTTTTACGGTCACCTCCCGCCTCAACAACAACTGCTTCACTACCTACAGACCAAAGAGATGCTGCTGGTTCTTGATAATGCGGAACATCTGCTATCCGTCCCGCAAGATGGCGATGCGGGAGCCACTGAACTGATCGCCGATATTCTGGCTGCGGCCGCCAGGGTCAAAATCCTGGTTACTTCGCGTGAAGCCTTGAACCTACAACAAGCCTGGTTCCATCCGGTGCAAGGGATGTCTTTTCCCCCCCAGCCACCGTCGGTTTCAGCGACTCATCCCCCTGACCCGGCTTCGTTGGAAGGGTATGACGCCCTACAGCTATTTGCGCAAAGCGCCGCTCGCGCCCGAGTCGAATTCTCGCTGGCGGCGGAGCGGGCCGCCGTGGTGCGCATTTGTCAGTTGGTGGCCGGTGTGCCGCTGGCGATCGAACTGGCCGCCGCCTGGCTCAAGTCGCTCTCGGCGGCGGAGATCGCAGCGGAAATCGAGCGCGACCTCGATATCCTGACCACCCGGCATCAGAACGTACCGGTGCGGCATCGCAGCATGCGGGTGGTTTTGGCCCAGTCGTGGCAGCGGCTCACGGCCTCTGAGCGTGAGATCTTCAAGCGGCTGTCGGTTTTTCGGGGGGGCTTTGCCGCCGAGGCGGCCCGTCGCGTGGCCGGAGCCTCGCTGATCGACCTGGCGACGTTTGTCGAGAAGTCGCTGCTGGTGGTCACCCCGGCCGGCCGGTATCAGATGCACGAACTGCTGCGCCAGTATGCCGCTGAACAACTGGCCGAGTCGCCGTCCGATGTCGTCGAAGCCCGCGATAAGCACTGCGCCTTTTACGCCGATTTTTTGCAACAGCGGTCGGCCGGATTGATGGGGGAGCGGCAGCGGACCAGCCTGGCCGAAATCGCGGCCGAGTATGACAATGTTTGGGCCGTCTGGCGCTGGGCTGTGAAACAGGGCAACGTGACCGCGCTAAAACAGTCGGTCGCATCGCTCCAATATTTGTGCCAGTTTCAGGGTCGATATTTGGAAGGGGCCAACGCCTGGGCCGAAGCGGTTGACCGGCTGTCCGGTCTCGAACCCACCGAGCTGATCAACCTCACCCTGGTTGAACTGCTGGTGTGGTGGGGCTGGCTGCTCATCCGTTTGGGCCGATTAGACCAGGCCGAAGCCGCGCTGACGCGATGCAGCGATCTTTATCAACAACTGGGTGCGCCACCCATATCCGGCTACGGCACCGACCCGGCTCTGGCCCTAAGCCTGGTCGCCAACATTCGAGGCGATTACGATACCGCGCTGCAATATGGGGAGCAGGCTCGCCGGCAAGGGGAGACGCCTTATCACCCCCATAATCTATACCAGGCCCATTATGTGCTGGCCAGCGCCACGTTGGGGCAAGGTCACTATCGCACCGCGCAGCAGCACGCGCAACGCGCTTTGACTCTGGCCCAACAGATCGACGACCGCTGGTTTACCGCCTACTGTCTCAACGAGTTGGGTAAATCGGCCCTGGCTCTGGCCGATTTGTCTACCGCCCAGGCACACTTTCAAGCCAGCTACGCCATCCGCCGGGAGTTCGATGATCCCCAAGGTATGGGGGTGGCGCTCAACTATTTAGGAGAGGCGGCCCTTCAGCAGCGGGCCTTTGATCGCGCCCATACGCTGTATCAAGAGAGCTTAGCGATTTATCAAAATATTCTCGATAAGGGCGGGTTGGCGACGGCCCATAAAGGGTTAGGCGCTGTCGCCATTAGCCGGCGCAACTTTTCAGCCGCCGGGCAGCACCTTCAATACGCCTTACGCCTGGCCGCGGAAATGTATTATGTCCCCCTGATGTTTTCCGTTCTGAATGCCATGGGCCAACTCTGGCTGACCACCGGCCACCCGGAGCGCGGCTTGCGGCTGGTGGCCTTTGTGCGCGCCAACTCCAGTCACCGCCCGGCGCAGGACGAAGCCCAGCAGATCTTAGATGAATACGGGGTTACGACTCAAAAGGAATCGGCGGAACTTCTGGCGGCTGCCCAGGCTCAGGTCAGCGGCCGCACGTTGGAGGAAATCGTGAGGGAAGAGGTGACGCGGGGTTAATCCGCCTGATCAACCATATTTTCAACCGCAATTCTGATAACTTTGTCAATCTTGTCTACTATTTTTATCAACTACGACGGTTCATCACCGGAGTAGTAGAATGGAACACTATGCCAACTCATAATCGGGGTACGCACCCCACCAACTACCTGTTATACCAAAACGGCGCGCCCGAACGGGTCGAGAGCGCCGTCATCGAAGAGGGCCTGGTCTGTATCTCCGTCAATGGCCAGGAGTTAGCCACCTTTATGTGTACGCCCCACCGGCTGGAGGAGCTGGCGCTGGGCTTTCTACGGTCGGAGGGCATTATTCAGAGCCAGGCCGATATCGATCTGCTGACCCTATCCGAGTCAGGCACGTGCGTCGATGTCTGGCTGCGCGATCTCAGCTTCGACCTGCCCAAACGGGCCATCATTACCTCCGGTTGCGGCGGCGGCGTCACCTTCGATGACCTGAGCGGGCGGCATACGCCGCTCGAGGGCGGGCTGACTATCACCCCGTTACAGATCGAGCAGTTGATGAAACAACTGCACCTTTCGGCCGAGCTGTACAACCAGGTGCGCGGCGTCCATACTTCGGCCCTGAGCGATGGCCGCGACCTGCTGTTGGTGGCCCAAGACGTGGGCCGCCACAACACCATCGACCGGCTGTGGGGGCAAGCCTTGCAGCAAAGCCTGCCCACCGCCGGCAAAATCCTGCTGGCCTCTGGCCGCATTAGCTCGGAAATGCTCAACAAAGCGGCCAAGATGCAGATCCCGATTGTGGTTTCCCGCACCTCGCCGACCAGTCTCTCGCTCCAATTGGGCCGGGCCTGGAATATCTCCATCATCGGCTACGCTCGCGGCAACCGCTTCCGCGTCTACTCCGCCCCGGAGCGCATCGCTGCCGAGCCAAGGCCGGTGTCAGTTAATGGGGTTACCAATGGGCGTGAATGAGGTTAATCGACTTTGTCGGAAGTTGGGGGTAATGAGGGATAGCCACCATTTTGTAGGAGAAATAATGATGATGGGGCCATTCCCTTACTATCGACATGAGATAGTTTCAGATGTGCCCTCCTGGCTATGGTTTTCTACCCAACCCTTACCCGACAGTACCTCCACTGCAAGCGCGATTTGACGGTGGGCAAACTGCTGCTTACGGTTGTTCCAGGCATAGGTGTGACTGGCCACTTCATCGACAGATCTCACCGACTCGTTTTTCATTATCCAGTGAACTGTGGACAAAAGTTCAAGACCAAAGGGTGACTCAAAACCCTCTACCAGATCTGTTACTTTGTCAAAGCGGGTTAGAGTATCTGGATGCTGTCGCAGGTAAGTCATGGCGTCCTCGATTGCCCCCGGAACCAATTCAAGCTGCTTATTCGGTGTGTCACCTCCGTCGGCATAGCCAGAAACGAGATGCCCCTCAATGGCATTCAATACATGGCGTAGATTCTCCGCATAAGGGCCGTAAGGTCCTTTCTGATACTTAAGCCGCAACGGCTCACCAACCTCCTGCATAAAATACATCAGCTTGTGGATTTCTAGCAAGGTTATGAAGGGGTCGAGCAGACCGCCGAGGTAGCGGTTCATCAGCCCGACGAGTGCTGCCCGTCCTGGAGTCATTGTCGGTACCTCACGGTTACGCACCATTTCCTCTGTAACGGGCGCTCCTTTGGGTTCATAAATAATGATACGCACATCAGTGAGTGGCTGTAATGCCGCCTTAATGTGTGTCCTAACCTCAGACCAATCGAGGCCTCCTAGTCCGCTACCCAAAGGCGGGATAGCGATGGAGCGGATATCATATTGGTCAATCATGACTACTAGCGCTTTAAGCCCAGCTTCAATATCCTCCATTCGGCTCTTGCCACGCCAGTGTCGCTTGGTAGGGAAATTAATGATATAACGCGGGTTGGTTAGTTGTCCGGTTTTAAATACAAACATTCGACCTGGCTGTACTTCTTCATTCTTACAGGCTAAGGCATATGCCTTGAAATTTTCCGGAAATGCCTTTTTGAACTGTAAGGCAATACCACGCCCCATCACACCGACACAGTTTACAGTATTGACAAGGGCCTCGGCATCCTCTTTCAAAATATCGCCACTCTTGTATTCAATCATCTTTACTACTCTCCTATCAGTAATACCATTCCCGTTTTATCTCCGTTCTTGGTTTATGGCTGGTTGCCTGCAATGCCTCGATTACCTGCTGATAGATCGACTGTGATCTCACGCCGATGTATTCGACCAAGTGCCAAGGGAAGTAGTATTCCATCAAAAACTCCGCCTGTTTCCCTTCCTTGATTGATAGATCAATGCCGGTCCCACCCCATCGATTAGCATGCACAGCAGCCCAGTTGATTTCGTGCAATTGTTTTAGATTACAGCGGTCTTCAAAATAGCGTGAACCAGCATTCGACAGCGTAAAAACCCACCGCCGTTGACCTTATTGCTCAGCCCAAGCCACGGAAGCGTGGAGATCAGCCTGGAGATGTATGATAGGCCCTTGTCCGCCACGATAGGTCAGTTCCTCGTGGTTCGCTTGATAAATCAAGTATAACATGATTGAACGTGGGCAGAAGTAGAATGGCACGCAGTCTCCCACGTACAAATCGGGGTAACTAGCTAAGGTCAACTCATTAAGCCGCCGCCGCTTAATTTTGTTCATGCCTATGGAGGTTCCCGCCGGCGTACGTCTAGCGATTGCCGCATCGCACCACAGGCATCCATCGGCGATAATCGATGACAGCCTATCAATGTGTACGATATGATAGATTTTGGGCTTCGCAGGGGCCATTGCCAGTTCGGTTATTTCATCTACTCATGATAAGAAGCTGCTTAGTACAGAACTCTTTTTGTGTCCCTAACAACAAACGGATGCTTTCGTGAAATTATCCTTTAGTACTTAACATAGGTATGTTCTTACTATACCCTATCTTTGTTGATGTGTAACCGCCAATCAGTCGGAGTCGCCCCATAATTCGGGTTGACTGAGGCCGGATGCAATGTTGGTCGATTTGAGGATTGAATGGGTCAAGAGAGAGCGAAACAGACCAATCAGATCAAGGTCGATATCTGTATTGTACCCGGAGACCGCTCAAAATGACAAGAAACTGAGGTTGATTTTGCCCCACCAAACGATACTGAAATCTTGCCTTAACGAGGCGGATCATTCATCTTTCAATTTAATTTCTCAGCCATTGACCGAGTTTCGCACCGCAATTCGACAGATACGGGGATATGACTGGAGCCGGATGTGATCATCGCCCTTGATCGGGTGTGATCATCGCCCTTGATCGGGTTGATCATCGCCCTTGATCGGTATGATCATCGCCCTTGATCGGACCGATCATCGCCCTTGATCGGACCCGATCATCGCCCTTGATCGGACCCGATCATCGACTGGAAACCTTAAATTTTCATTTATCGTATAAAATGGGGACCGGCCGACCCGGAGCAAGGGCTGCTCAACCACGGCCTCTATGAGCTGGAAGCTTATCGCAACCGAATGAATTCGGTCGCTGCTAAAGAAAACCTGTTGAAACAGGTTATTTGGTTCTCCCTTAACGTGTTTTCAACACGTTTCTTTTATCTGGCTGCGAATTCATTCGCAGATATTAAAATACCTTGAACGCGAGGAGGCTATAGAGGCAAAAATTCAATTTGATTACGCAAATCATCGGGTTCCAGGGCTTGAGCTAGAAGGTCTAAATCACGTATGGCCCGTCCAATCGTGATATTCAATTGGTGAGCATAAATTAAGCCTGAAAATTCGCGCCCTGTTTCTAACCAATGATGGGCTATCACCAAAAGGTCACGATCTTGACTAAATAAAACACGCCCCAGATGGGTAGCACGTTCAAGCAATTTATCGTCGTCAAACGTCGCCGCACCATCTTCCTGAGCTGTCAACACATCAATGTCGCGGCGGCGAAGCCCTTCTGTAATTGGGCCAGGAACATGATGATCCATATATAACTGAATGGTCAAGCTAATAGCCCTTGAGC
Organism: Anaerolineales bacterium; assembly: GCA_020634855.1. Lineage (GTDB taxonomy): Bacteria > Chloroflexota > Anaerolineae > 4572-78 > J111 > JAGRBY01. The sequence goes on along the minus strand of JACKAU010000004.1, from coordinate 273,022 downwards.
CATTAGCTTTAGTCGCACGGGTGATTCGCCTAAGCCAGTCCTGATTTGAGCAACCTGCTGCAATCCGGCCTCAATTGAGGCATCCATTTCTGCCTGATGATCGTAATAATAAGCCAGCGCGCTATGAATCTGAGCCAAAGATAGATGAGGGTGATTGCGGTGAATAGTCTCGGCATCCCACCGCCAGGCCAGGTGATCGAGAACAATTTCCTCCACTTTTGTTTGTGTACCCGTAATGAAAGGTACACCAGTTGAGGAATAATCAATATGGGCGTAAATAACTGTTTCCATTTTGCTCTTAGCCTATTATAAATGTTTAAAGAAGAAACTACTATAATAATAAGGATTGAGTACATCATTGCAAACTGGGTGTACCGGTCTCAAGCGCGGCCCGTACCTGGGGTAGGTTCAAAAAAGCAGACCGTAAATGGGAGTCGCCGATGTGTCCGGCAATCGATTCGACAATTTGGCGGGCTTGTTGGTGTAGTCGCTGCGCGGCGGCGGGATCGGGTTCAAGTTGGCTTAGGGCCAATAGGACGGGCCACAAGGAGGCGCGGGAGTTGATCGCCTCGGCCGTGTCGCGGGCTTCAAGCCAGCACTGAACCGCAGCCTCGGTCTGGTTTATGGCGGCCAGGGCTTGACCCTTGAGGTGGAGCAAGGTGGGCTGATAGGTCCGAAAGTTTTTTTGCCGTAATTTGGACAGCCAATCGTCAACCAGCGCAATCGTCTGCTCGTAGTCACCCTGCTTAATGGCCAGTTCAATTTCAGCCAGGTGGATCCGCATATTCCAGGCCGGATGAGCCTGACCGTAAGGATCGTTTTTGCCCTGTTCAACGATGGCTTCGGCCTCGGCCAAATTCCCGGCCATAAGCTGAAGCTGGGCCAAGACGCCGAGGGGGTGGCAGCGGAAATGAGGGAACTGTGTTTCGGCGGCAGTGACGGCCTCCTGCGCCAGCGCCAGCCCTGACTCAATGGCCCCCAAACTGCCGTAGATGGCGGCTCGATAACCGCCGGTCAATACCTGAGACGCGATAAATCCGGCCAGCTTGCCCAGCCGTATACTTTCATTGGCCAGCCTTAGCGCCTGGTCCGGTTGGCCAATTTCCCAATAGGCCCAGCAAATGAGCATCCGGCTAAATGACTGGCCCCACAGGTTGTTGCTGGACTCACTGATCTGAAACGCTTCATCCGAGAGGGCAATGGCCTGATCATACTCGCCGGCATGAATATGGGCGGCGCTCTTCATACTCATACTATCGGTTAGCATGGGTAAATTATCGAGTTCACGCCACAGGCTGCCGGCTTCACCTAAAGCTTGCTTAGCTTGCTCCAAGTGAAGGCGAGTCAGGTAGAGCATGCCCAAATCATTCAGGGCGTAGGCTAGCAGGTCAGTGAGATGGTGTTCGCGAGCCAGCGCGGCCGCTTGCTCCCCATAAGTAATCCCTTCAACCGTACGGCCGCTCCACATACCGCCCAAGGCCAAGTTCCACAATGTTTTGACCTCAGCGGGCTGGTCGCCCAGTTCACGAGCCAGGGCCAGCGTCTCCAGACCCAGGGCCGGCCCCTTGACCGGATCGTGGATGGGGGTCGGCGTGATGTACAGGGTCACCTGAGCCATCAGGGCAGCCAGTTCCATCGGTCGATGGCCCTGCTGCCGGGCCATCTGTTCCATTTCTTCGTAGGTCGCCAGCGCTTCGTCAAATTGGGCGTTCAACTCCAAGGTCCGGCCCAAGTGGCTGTAGATCTGGGTCAGCTCCTGATAATCCACGCCGTGCGTCTTGATTAGGCTCAGAGCCTGACGATACGAGCCAATCGCCTCGGTATAGGCGTACATTTGGGCGGCCACATCACCGGCTTGTTGCAAATAGGTGATGGCCTTATCCACCAGACCGGCCTCCTGAAAATGCCAGGCCAACTGAACCGCTATATCCTCGGTTCGGTTCTCATACAACAGTTCCAAGACATTGCCGACCGCCTCGTGCAAATAGCCGCGTTCCATTTCGTCCAGGCTGTGATATAGGTAGTGCTGGAAGAGATGGTGCCGAAACCGGTAGCGAGATAGGCGCTGCCGGCCCACTCTTTCCAGCGTTTGCGCCGTCACCAGCCGGTGTTGTTTGTCTAGCTCGCGGCTCAACTGCTGCACTAGTCGCCGTTCATCCAACTGCTGCACCTGGGCCACCACCTCTGCGGTAAAGATCTCGCCCTCGACGCTGGCCACGGTTAGCACCGACTGCCACTCGATATCCAGCCGTTGAATTCGCTTCTCGATCACACCCTCGACCTTAACCGGCAGCGTGCGCCAGTTGATCGCATCGGCGGTTACCCAGGCTCCACTTTCGTCTCGCTTCAAATCGCCACGATCTTGCATATCCCGGAGCAGCTCTACCGTGAATAACGCGTACCCATCAGTATGCCGGAACAACGCCTCGCGAAAGGCATGGTCGAGCTTATTGGGTTGCGTGTCCAGATAAGCATCGATAAATTGCCGGCCCTCAATCGCCGTCAGATCGCCCAGGTCCAGCCAGATATCGCCATGCTGGCGTTTAAGCTCGCTGACAAGGCCGGCCAGCGGATGGTGAGCATCGCTCCAGATCAACGGGACTTCCTCCGGGCGATAGGTGCCGAGGATAAGAATGCGGCTGTCGCCGATCTGGCGACTTAAATGGAAGAGCAGCCCACTTGAGGCTGTATCCACCCAATGGAGATCTTCAATGATAAACAGAATCGGCCGTTGGGCCGCAATCGCTTTGAGCAGCGCCGTATATTGGGAGAAGATGCGCTGTTGTTCCAACCCGCCGTTCGCTTCAGCCTTGGTCAGGTTGGTCAACGATTTAAGCCAGGGCGTTTCCGACGAAGCGACCAGCTCGGCTCGGTTTTGCAAGGCTTGCGCCGGAATAAAGTTACCGATCAGGTCAGGTGCATGTTGAACCAGCGCCGGCAGCGTGAGCGGCATCAACTCCCATAAGCGTTGGGCATGGGCCTGGCTGATCAGCCCGCCGGCCCATTTGGCCTCCACATCGCCGGTTAGCATGGTCAGCGCCCCCCGAAAAGGGAGGTAGGGATCGCCGACGCCGGTCATCGCATCACAGTAACCGGTGACCACGACCAGATCAGCCACCTCGGCCTGCGCTCGCCGGGCAAATTCCTGGGTCAGGACGGTCTTACCTCGACCGGCTCCACCGATCACGAACAGTATTTGGCCGTGACCGGCCTGGGTCGAAACCAACGCCGCCTCTAATTCAGCCAATTCCCGCTCACGGGCCACAAAAATGGAGGGCGGCGGCGGGGTGGTCTCTGCGGTTAAAAAGCTCGGCAGCGGCGGGGCATCTGAGACGGCAGCCGGCTTGCCCCGACTGTATGCCGGTTCCGCTTCACCGATGGCAGTGGGGGCCACGGAGCCGGTTTCAACCGCTTCGTCCAGATCGGTCAGGGCCGCCACCAACTCGGCAGCGGTGGCATAGCGCTCGGTGGGCTGTCCGGCCGCCACTCGCTTGAGTACACCGGCCAGGCCGGCCGGCACATCGTCCGGCCAGCGTTCCGGGAGCGTCAGCGGTTGAAAATGGGCGCGCATCACCGACGGGGTCGAATCGCCGGCAAAAAGCTTCTCACCGGTCAACATCTCGTAAAGGATGCAGCCCAGGGCATAGATATCGGCTTGAGGCGTGGCCGGTTGACCATCCCACACTTCCGGCGCGATATAACATGGCGTACCCACCAATTCCCGGCTATGACTCCGGCTGGTGTCATCCATCAGCCGGGCTACGCCGAAATCACTCAACTGCGGCCCGCGTTCCGGATCGATGAGAATGTTGGCCGGCTTTAAATCTCGATGCAGAACCCCTCGATGGTGGGCATAGTCCAGCCCTGCGGCCACGGCCCGCATACACGTAACCGCCTCAGCCCAGGTCATCCGGCCTTGCTCGTCCAGCCGCTCGGCCAGGCTTTGGCCCTCCACCAGACGCATAACAATGAAATGCCGGTCCTGCCACTGTCCGACATCATAGATAGGCACAATGTGGGGATGATCTAAGCGGGCAATAAATTTAGCCTCTCGCTGGAAACGCTCGACCCAACCGGTACCGGTCACCCAAGCCGCTTTGAGTTCCTTTAACGCTACCAACCGATCCAACTTGCTATCATGGGCGCGATAAACAGTGGCAAAGTTGCCCTGCCCGATCTCGGCCAGTAGTTCATAGCGACCCATTTTAATGGGAAATGGCAGACGGTCCGGCGGCGTCTCCACCTTGGCTACAGGGGCGGCCGGAGGTTCGTCCGCTTTCGGCTTGGCTTGACGTTTATCAGCCTCAAGGCGTGTCTTTTGCCGGTGAGCTTCTGCCTTCAAAAACGGTTCCAGGATCCGTTTGGCCTTGATCGCCTCATAGAGCGTCATCGTTTCTTCTTCAGGCGGCAGCCCTAACTCCGCCTCCAGAAGTTTGGCGTGTTCCTCATATTGGCGCAGCGCCGCCGCCTCCTGACCGGATTGGGCGTAAAGCTGCATTAAGGCGCGCTGAACCGGCTCGTGCAGCGGATCGAGCGCGAGCCAGCGCCGGGCGTAGGGGATCGCCGCTTCGTACTCCTTTAGGTCGCTGTAACAATGGACCAGTTGCCTCAAGATTAAGGCCAGCTCTCGGCGCAGGCTCTCGGCCTGGAAGAACTGCCATTCATCAAACTCAGGGGCATCGCGTAGGGTGAACCCTTCCAGAAAATCGGCGGTGTACAAGTCGGCCGCCTCCTGCAAAAAGGGTAGACACGCCGAACAGACCTCTTCCGGGGAATGGTCATGCGACTGGCTCTGCTCAAAGCAGATTCGAAACTGGGCCACATCCAACCACAGCTGATCCTGCCGGACCAAGGCGATCTGATCGCCATCGACGAGTAGACAATCATTGCCCAACAGTTTGTTCAACTCTGATAAAACTTGACGCAAACTACCGCGCGCCCGTCGTTGGGAGGAATCTGGCCACAATAGGGTCGCCAGCGCATCACGGTGCTGGGAGCGGTCGGTCACAGCCAAATAGACCAACAAGGCCAGCCCCTTACGTCGCCCGACGGGCAGAGATTTGCCGGCCTGTTCCAGTCGAGGGGGACCGAATAAGTAAAGTTTAATGGGGGTCATAAACGTATCTCCGCCGTCTCGTGCATCGAATTATAGCAAAGATTAGGAAAAATGACAGATTTTTGAATATCGCCATTTTTGTGACGCGTTTTGGAACGCTTTTGGTATGTCTGATTTGGTAAACTGGCGACATCTTAATCAATTCGGCAACAATTCAGCCGTAGATGACTTCACTAGCAGACCAAGGGCATTATAATGACGACATTCAATCAATTATCTAACACCATCGCCACAGATACGGTCGCGGAAACACGGCGGAAAGCCTTCACCCGGCGGTCGCAACAACGCGGATTACCGATGGCTCTGCTGAGTAATGTGCCGCCAAAGGCAGAAGTCCACCGGTTTGTGGATGAGTTGATTGAGTTTCTGTTCCCGGTCAACTGCCGGCAGATCCATAAGGCGTCGGGACGGTATGCGGCGCTACAGGATCACCTCAAGCAGTTGCTCGGCCCGTTGCCGGTTGACGCCGCCGCCGTAGCCGATACCTTTTTCGCCGCACTGCCGGACCTGCTTGACCGGATGCTAGAGGATGCTCATGCCGCACTGGCTTCCGACCCGGCGGCCACCGGCTTAGAAGAAGTGATCATCGCCTATCCGGGCTTTTATGCCACGGCCGTTTACCGGCTGGCCCACCAACTACTGGGGCAAGGGGTCCCGTTGCTGCCTCGGATGTTGACGGAATATGCCCACGGCCAGACCGGCATCGATATTCATCCTGCCGCGCAAATTGGCCGCGCCTTTGTGATTGACCACGGCACCGGCACCATCATCGGCGCGACCGCCCGAATCGGCCATCACGTGCAGCTTTATCACGGGGTCACGTTGGGAGCGCTGCAAGTCAACAAATCACTGGCCGGTACTAAACGCCACCCAACCATTGAAGATCACGTGACCATCTACGCCAACGCCACCATCCTGGGCGGCGAAACGGTCATAGGCCATCATTCCATCATTGGCGGCAATGTGTGGCTGACCGATAGTGTGCCGCCCCATTCACAAGTCTACCATGAGGGTCAGGTGCGGATACGTACCCAACCCCAGAATTAACTCAAGTAGGGGGTATCCCTACTCCCACAAAGTACGAAACAACCATTTAATAAATAGCATTTAAGGAGAAAAATATCATGCGAGCCAACACTATTCTGGAAACCATTGGTAACACCCCCCACGTACGGATCAACAAACTTTATCCTGACACCCACGAGGTCTGGGTCAAGCTGGAACGCGCCAATCCGGGCGGCAGCATTAAAGACCGCATCGCCCTGTCGATGATCGAGGATGCGGAAGAGCGTGGTCTGCTCAAACCCGAAAGCATTATCGTCGAGCCGACCTCCGGTAACACGGGCATCGGTTTAGCGATGGCCGCGGCGGTAAAAGGCTACAAGCTCATTCTGGTGATGCCCGACTCGATGTCGGTTGAGCGCCGCCGGGTCATGGCGGCTTATGGGGCGATCTGTGAACTGACCCCGCGTGAAAAGGGTATTAAAGGCATCCTTGATCGCGCCAATGAGATTCTTGAAGAGACCCCCAATGCCTGGATGCCGCAGCAGTTTGAAAATCCGGCCAACATCAACGTGCATAAACGCACCACTGCTCAAGAGATTATACGCGATTTCCCGGAAGGTATTGACTATCTCATTACCGGCGTCGGCACGGGTGGTCACATCACCGGCACGGCGGAAGTGCTTAAAGAAGTATGGCCAAACCTCAAGGTCTTCGCCGTGGAGCCGGAAGGGTCGGCGGTCATCAGCGGCGGCGAACCTGGCCCGCACCCCTTGCAAGGTATCGGCGCCGGCTTTATTCCCAAGAACCTGCACACCGACGTCCTCGATGGCGTGATCAAAGTCGGCGGGCCGGCCGCTTATGAGATGGCCCAACTCGCCGCCAAAGAAGAAGGGATCTTCCTGGGTATCTCCTCCGGCGCTTCCCTGGCCGCTGTCCGCCAACAACTACCCGAAATCCCCGAAGGCTCCCGTATCCTGACCTTCTGCTACGATACCGGCGAACGCTATCTGTCGATCGAAGGGTTGTTTTAGACAGCCTTTTATCGGAGCGACAAAGTTTACTTTGTCCTGGACAAAGCAAGCTTTGTCGCTCCAACTCAAGCGAACTGGGTCGGTGAAATTATGCTTGTGAGGAGATATTAATGGAAGCACAACGGAGAAGAACCCGCCAGGCCCCTATCGACATGCAGCCGGAAGAATTTCGGGCGTTAGGCTACCAACTGATCGACCGCATCACGGCATTCATGACGGCGCTGCCCCAAAAGCCGGTTGCAACCGATAAATCACCGGCCGAACTGCGCACCTTACTGGGTGAGATGACGCTACCGGAACATGGCCAAGACCCGGCGAGTCTGCTCAATCGAGCGGCGGATTTGCTGTTTGACCACTCCGTGCATTTGGCTCATCCCCACTTCTGGGGCTACATCGCCGGAACGCCGGCCCCGATCGGCAGTTTGGGCGACTTGCTGGCCGCGGCCGTCAACCCCAATGTCGGCGGTTGGATGCTTTCGCCGATGGCGACTGAAATCGAGGCCCAAACGATCCGCTGGCTGGGCGAACTCATTGGCTATGGCACGAATTGCAGCGGGGTGTTAGTGAGCGGGGGCAATATGGCCAATTTTGTGCCGTTTCTGGCGGCCCGCAAAGCCAAAACCCCGTGGCCCGTACGTGAAGGCGGTCTGGTCGCAGGGGAGGGACGGCGGCTGCGGGTATATGCCTCGGACCAGACGCATACCTGGCTGCAAAAGGCGGCCGATCTGTTTGGCCTGGGGACCGACTCGATCCGATGGCTGCCGACCGATGACCAACTGCGGCTGGACCCAACGGCGCTGCGCCGGCAACTTGAGGCCGACTCAGCCAAAGGTGACATTCCCTTTCTGGTGATCGGTACGGCCGGCTCGACCGGAGTCGGAGCCATTGACCCGCTGCCTGAAATTGCCGCTATCTGTCGAGAGTATGATCTGTGGTTTCATGTGGACGGCGCGTATGGCGCTGCCGCCGGAGTGTTAGGCCCAGATGCGCCGCCGGAGTTGGCCGCCCTGCCCGAAGCGGACTCGATTGCGCTGGATCCGCATAAATGGCTGTATGTTCCGTTGGAAGCCGGAGCTGTGCTTGTCCGCGATGCTAATCGTTTAGTTGATGCCTTTGCCTATCACCCGGAATATTATCCCGATCAAAGCGATAAGATATCCTACCACGAGTACGGCCTGCAGAATTCGCGGGACTTTCGCGCCCTCAAGGTCTGGTTGGCGCTGCAACAGGTCGGACGGCAAGGCTATCGACAGATGATTGCCGAAGATATTCGTCTGGCCAAAACACTCTATCACCTGGCCGAGACTCACCCGGAATTAGAAGCGTTTACACACTCCTTGAGCATCACTACCTTCCGCTACACGCCGCAGGGTTTGCCGAAAGGAAATGAGGCCGTTGAGGACTATCTCAACGATTTGAACAAAGCCTTAGTCGAACAGTTCCACACCAGCCCGGACGCCTTTTTATCGAATGCAGTTATCAATGGTAAATACGTGATGCGAATGTGTATTGTCAATTTCCGGACCTCCATCGAAGACATCGAAGCCCTGCCCGATATTGTTGTAGCCATGGGTCGCCAAATGGACGGTCGGTTAAGGCCAGATGACCTTTGCGGAAAGGAGCAAGCCCAATGACCCACCAAAAAATTCTGGCCGTGCTGGCCCATCCCGATGATGAAACGTTGGGCTTTGGTGGCACCCTGGCCCGCTACGCCGAGATGGGGATCGAAACCCATCTCGTCTGTGCTACCCGCGGTCAGCGCGGCTGGTTCGGCGCGCCGGATGATTACCCCGGTCCTGACGCCCTCGGCGTTATCCGCGAAGACGAATTGAGGCAAGCCGCCCGGATACTCAATTTACGGAGCGTTCACCTGCTTGATTATATGGATGGCGATCTCGATCAGGCCGAACCGCAATCGATCATTCATCAGCTGGCGACTCATATCCGGCGCGTTCGCCCGGAGGTTGTGCTGACCTTCGACCCATTCGGGGTCTATGGCCATCCCGACCATATTGCGATCGCCCAATTCACCACCGCCGCCGTTGTCGAAGCCGCCAGCAATGCATATGGCAATGGCATGCCTCCCCATCAGGTTGAGACGCTGTACTACCGAGTACTAACCCAAGCCGAACTGGCGGCCTACCAATCCGCTTTCGGCGAATTGGTCATGACGATTGGCGGCATTGAACGACGCGCCGCGCCGTGGCCGGAGTGGGCCGTGTCCACCTGCATCGACACCAGCGCGTATGTTGCCCAGGTCTGGCAAGCAGTGCGGGCGCATTGCTCCCAATTACCGGGCTACGAACGGCTGATGGCTTTGCCTCACAATGACCAACAAGCGATATTCGGCAGCCAAACCTTCTACCGGGCGTTTAGCTTTACCGCCGGCGGACGCCTTCAAGCAACTGAGTTATTCCAAAACGAACAAATTGCCCTCCTAGCAACGTGATAGTAACATACATATCTCCTCAAAAAAGGGGGCTTTTGTAGGGCAAACTTATGAAGGTTAAGAAAACAAACGGGTTACGCCGGACCAACGAGGGCGAGGCTAAAGCCATCGCCCTGAGAGAGGGAAGGACGCCGAAGCGCCCTACTCTGAATCTCTCCGAGGTATGGAGTTGATGCAACCACAGCGTAAATGAGCCAAAAGTAAGGAGCAAGGCATGGCGTTTATCAACACAATTCCCGAAGAACAAGCCTCAGACGATGTTCGCCGGATGTACGAAGAAAATCGGAAACCGGAGGGCTACATCCCCAACTATGTTCTGGCTTTTAGTCATCGACCCGAAGTGATGAGCGCTTGGGGAAACTTATTGAATGTTATCAAGAGCAAGATGGACCCCCGGCGCTATGAACTGGTCACGCTAGCTGCCGCCCGAACATTGCGCCACTCCTACTGCATGCTGGCCCATAGCTTGGTGCTGAGTGAGCAATTTTACACCCCTGAACAACTGATCCGCATTGCCACCAACTACCGCACCGCCGACCTCGCCCCGGCCGATGTGGCGATTATGGCCTATGCCGAAAAAGTGGTCCGCGATGCCACCGCCATTACTCAGGCTGACATTGACGAACTCAAACAGCACGGCTATTCCGATGACGAGATATTCGATATCACCACGGCCGCCACAGTCCGCTGCTTTTTTAGCAAAACGCTCGATGCGTTGGGAGTTGAACCGGACGAAGCCTATCTGGCGTTAGACGAAGAACTACACCAGACCCTGGCTATAGGTCGCCCCATTGCCGGACAAAATACAACACGACATCGTTCGCCAGAGTCTGAATAATACCGCCCCAGCAATATCAGTTGTCGGCGATAGGGGTATCAACATTTGTGCCGATTATTGAGGTCGTGCTTTATCACCATATCGCTCTGACTTAAGTGCGCAAAGTTTTAGTCGCGCCAGCCTCTGATAAAGTGACCATTGGCCGGTTGGCCATACCCCCTCAATACAACTTGGCCCCATCTCATGATTGCTCAGAGCGTGGGCTGTAATCCTCTCAGTATCGATATTCTTCCCTTGTTCCAACTAATCGTGCGTCTGCGGTGGGGGTTCGTATTGAAACCGCCGGTATACATTACATCGAGTAGACTCCAAATTAGGAGAGTGGTATGATATAAGACATCGACCTGCCAGCAGCCTTGCAATGTAAAATATTTCAACGGTGGAACTGATTACGTTGGGAGGATCAACATTGAATCCATTTTCAAATAACGTGCTTGCTACTCAAAAAGACAACGTTAAGTGGCCCCGACAACCATCCGGCATCTTAATTATGGGTAAACGCCAGGGCACCAAAAAGGAAAATAAACAGCTCTACGGGCGAATAGCTCTAGCCGCCGCGCTGTGGTACAGCGCCCCTAACCCCAAGCCCTACCTCATGTTTGTTGCTTCCGATATCCACGGGCCACGGCGGATACCCGATACCACTCTGGTCAAATCAACCCTAATCAATGATTTTGGTATCCCTGCCGATTTTTTAATTATGCGGCAAAAGTCTAACTGTACCCTAGTAGAAGTTCGGGCGGTTCGAACCATTAATCGGGTGTATAAATTTGCCAGAATATTTGCCATCACCCATCTCTATCATGCCTACCGTACTCAAGTTTATTTTAATGAAGTCCTGCCCAATGCCGTTGTCATCCCGGCTCATCCTGAAATCTTAAATGAAATTGAGTTTCCCCTGGAAGGCGAAGAACTACTCAAACAAATTCGTGCAGTTGTTCAAGCCTCGCGGCCGACCCGATTAGACCTGATACGCGAGCAAGTGATTGAGGGGCTTCTTATGCAAGCTCATAGGCTAGACCCACGGGGACGGCTTGAGCGTCGATTAGCCAAGGTTCTGCGACCCGGTACGCTTTAGAAGTGACCATAGCCACTCTTTAAAAAGTACTTTCGGGCAAAAAAATAAGTACCTTTAGCCCTCCCAAACTAGGGACTTTTATCACTATTCATAGGCTCAACTTTATTGTATTATAAGGACAGAAAGTTGAGTTGCCCACCACAACTTTACAACTCAACTGAAAATAAAATACCGGTAGTATCCGTCAGCCGCATCCTCAAGCAGCTAACTAGCATTGGAACCAATACTTCAACACTTGTATTCGACCAGACCTGCTACACACTCTAGCCTATCTTTCTAACTCAGTATCAATCATCCGCACCCGTTTCATCTCGTCTACAACTTACTCGTATCACCACCAACACCGACATCACTCTGTACTTCTGCTTCCTTTTCGACCACCTAACCTGTAACTTCACTATTCTGAATATTTCGTAACTCGATAGGCTGACGAGCAAAAATCCCCTAGTTAACTAGGGGATTTTTGTGTTTATTTCAATATTCAGTTTTTAGTTATGGTTGCGACAAACACTACCGGGCCAAATATAGCGTTGCTACTCCTGATAGCTATTTAGCGTGCCACTACCATCAAAGTAAAACGTTAGTTGAACCTGACCATCGGCGCTAAGTGTGAATTCGCCTGACACAGCCCCTTCCGGAGTGCTGCCGGTATAAGTGTATCGACCGGGTGACAATGGTAGCGTCATTTCATCTTCGTTGGGAATGGTAAACTGCTCATTTCCCAAGGTGAAGGTCAAATCATTACCTGCAAAATTTTTGACGACAACGCCCTCGACTGTTTCAGCCGGCGCTTCTTCTTCGGCGGCAGTTTCATCCTCAGTCGCTTCCATCATCGCCTCGTCCATGGCTTCTTCTGAGTCGGCTTCGGTCTCTTCTGCCATCGTGGTCGTTTCAGAGGTAGTCTCCGCCTCGGCAGCGGGTTCAGGCTCCGGCACGGCAATGGCATAAATGGAGGTGCTGCCGCTCACTTCATTGGCGACGGCCAACAGCGGCTGACCGATCGGGCTGTCCTCGGCTGAGATGAAGACGAGACCTTCAGGGCCAAGATCGCCGGCGGTTCCGGCTTCAGGATCGCCGCTGAAGTCGCGGTTGTTGATGTAATCGACAAAGATCGGGTTAGCCGGATCGGTCACATCGACGGTAACAATACCGCCCATCCGTTCCAGGCCAATGAAGGCGTAAGTACGCCCGTCGATAACGCCGGTGGTGACGCCCTCCGGTTCAGGGCCTTTGCTATCGCTGCGATCATCAAAATCGTTGGCATCGTTGGAGGCATTAAAATAGTCGGGGTAGGCCGCCGCTGTAACTTGCTCGATCAAGGAGCCGCTGTCGTAAACCAGATTGCCGTTGGCATCCCAAATCGAGAACGAACGGCCGCCAAAGGCGTAAAGTTCGTCATAGTCGCCGTCGCCGTCGGTATCGCCTAAGGTGTTAGTGATATTCAAATTGCCTATCGCCGATGACGTTTGCAGTTCGGCCGCGTTAGGGAAGGCGTCCGGATCAAGCTCAACCTCGCCCACGGTGGTTTCCTCGCTAAAGCCGTCATAATCGCGGCTGTCGCCTTCGTTGGCTGTAATGAGGAACGTTTGGCCGTTGGCTGTAAAAGTCGCAAGCGCATCGGGCTGGTACATTCCCAAAACCGGCCAACTGGTGATGTTGATCATTCCATCTTCATTGCTGGCATCGAGCGCATTATTCAAGGTGATAACGCCCAACACCGGCTGAACGGGTTCGGGGTTGTCATCGAGCAAGCCGGTCTCGACATCAAACGTGCCGATGAGTTGGAAGTCATTGTCGTTGAGGACCGCGATCCGGTTGTCATCGATCAAGGCCAACCCTTCCGCCTTGTCACCGGCCAGATAACCGGCCGCGATTAGATCAACGTACAGCGTCTTTTGCACCGGCTCGATACCCGCTTCGGCCAATCCTTCGGCGTCGAGACTTTCCAGCGTGCCGCCCGGCCCAACGATACTTTCATCCAAATCATTCAAATTCGTCGCACCATCGAGGTTGATGCGGAACACTTTTTTGAGCGCCTCTGCGCCAACCGCACTATCACGTTCGATGACTAATATTTCACCGTTACCAACAGAAACCGCATCGCCGATTTTATCACTGGCGCCACCTTCGATGAGATAGACATATTGGCCGGTCGTGGTGCCGGTAGCGGTATCAAACTCCAGAATACGATTGACGATCGAAGCCTTGGAACTGGCATCATTTTCTACATCCGGGTTATCGATAGGACTTTGGATAAAGGCGTAGAGTTTGCCATCTTCGTAAGCCACCGCCTCAAAACCACGATTAGCGCGGCGCTGGGCAAACACGGCTGGGATGGCTTCAGTGCCAACGTCCACCCCGCTTTCGTTAGAGCCTTCCGGCACAAAGCGGTCGATCAGTACGCCGGATGCGTCAAAGTGATAGATCGCCGGACGATACTCATCGACCATCCAGTAGGCGCCATCGGGAGCAATGACGATGCCTTCCATATCCGCGCCGAATGGATCATAATCAAGGGCGTTGCCTTGCAAATCGATGGGGAGTTCATCGGCATACGCCAAACCGCTGTCACCGGCCAGGTTCGGCAGGCCGGTGATGGGAGTACCGTCAGCACGAGTCAGACCAATCTGCTCGATGACTTCAGCCGTGCCGGTGGCCGGATTGGCCTCAAAGCGAATGATCTTGGCCTGGAAGTCGGGCAGCGGGAAAGGACGCTCGTTGGCCCCGTCGCCGTCGGTATCGACCGGTTCGGCGTTGGGGCCGCGGTCGGGATGGGTGACAAAGATAAGATTGCCGTTGGCGGGATTGACGCCCTCAAAATAGAGGCCGGAGAAGCCGCCCAGCGCGATCTCCTGACCGGCGGCGGTTGCTCCCAGGGTGGGCAAGTTGGCGAAATCAAATGTCTGAAGGCTAGCCGAGTGATCTTTGAAACCTAACGGCACGATATTTGTCACAGTACCGCTGTTAAGATCGACCACAGCCAAAGCGTTGGCCTCTTGCAGCGACACATACGCGGTAGCCGAGTCAGGCGAAACGGCGATATATTCCGGCTCCAGGTCTTGCGAAACGGTGGCATCCGGGCCAAAGATACGTACACCGGCGGCCTTCAGGCTGTCGATCTGCTCATCGAAAGCCGAAAAATCAGCCGTGGTAACGGTGGCGGCATCGACCCCGCCGGAGATATCGATAATGCTGATTGAGCCTTCGGGATCGACGGTGTAATCGTCGTTCGGTTCACCTTCATTGGCCACAAGAACTTTCTGGCCGTCCGGGGTAAAGGTGACCATATCGGGCAGCGCGCCGACTTCAACCGAGTTGAGCACGTTGCCGTCGGTGTCTAAAAAGACCACCTGGCCGGGGTCTTGGGTGATTTCGGCCTCGATGGCAACGGCTACTACTCCATCCTTAACGGCAACGCTGTTGGCCGATCCGCCAAACTCCGCCGCATCGATCCGACTGACCAGGGCCGGGCTGGTGGGGTCACTGATGTTAAGGATGTCAACCGACACTTCCTCAGCGTTAACCACAAACAGCCGCTCTGTCTCCGGATCGTAGGCCACAATTTCAGCGGCGCTGCCATCAAAAATACCCGTTTCATACGTTCCGAGCAAGTCTAAGGTGACCTCTCCAGCTCCATGAGCCGGCCAAGCTGCAAACAACAACAGCAGAACTACCAGCTTAACAATCACTATTTTTTGTCGCATGTGCTCTCCTCATTATTAAATGGTGTGTTAGGTCAGGGGGACTTCTTAATACCACCAGGCATTGTATGAAACCGGTGTTAATGGGTTTTTAAGCTGATATTAAGAAATCTTGAATGTTTTGTTATAAATATTTAACTTTATCCCTTTTCGTGAAATTCGTGGTTAAAACCACTAGACTGTATAAGATCTATTCAATAGGAACCGTTCGGTAGCGGTAGGAACTGTTTTCCAGGTGGGAAGGGGGTCATTTCGGATGGGGAAGGCCTCATTTTGAACGGGGAAGGGGTCATTTCGGATGGGGAAGGTCTCATTTTGAACGGGGAAGGGGTCATTTCGGATGGGGAAGGCCTCATTTTGAACGAGGAAGGTCTCTTAGTGGAGGGGGATGGTATTTAAACTCGATTAGGGTTCGTGTCATGAGCTTTTCGCCATTGTTTAGAACACGGATTGGCAGAAATTAAACGGATTAAAAAAATACGGCAAAGAATCCGTTCAATCCTGCGCATCCGTGTTTTTAATCAGTTGGCTATAATCGCGACGAAAACCTAAAGACACTAACACCTTCCGAATAACGGAAGCAAGGGGTAAGTATGTAAGAGGTGGTATTGAAAATGGAGTTTAAGAGTGGGTCAAACGCCGTAATTCATTCTCAAATCGAATCCGATTACGTTGAGCCGAAAGAACGGGCACGATGAGGTTGAGGTGATCGATCTTTTTGTTGAGTTCGGCGATGGGTTCGGCCAAGCGAGCGGCGGACTGCTGCCAGGCTTCTTCGCTGATCAGATTTTCCTGGCGTCGCTGCCACAAGACGCGGAGGCGGTGGCGGATTTGCTCTAACTCACGCCTGATCTCCTTGTCAAGCTCGATCCAAGCTGGGGCCAAACCGTTTCGTTTGAGCAAGCCGTAAGCCCAAGCTTGGCCCGGTTCGGTATAGGGGTTGTCCTCAAATTGGAGCGGCTTGCCTTTGCCGGGTAGGTTATCGAATTTACCCTCGTCCATGGCTTCTTGAATAAGCCGCTCGACCAACGCTTGCCGCTTTTCTTCGCGGGTCGGCTTTTTAGGCTGGGCCGGCAACTGCGCCTCATTTTTGTATTCGGTCAGCTTATCCGGCAGATCATCGAGGCGCTTTTGCCATTGTTTCTTATCGTTGTTTGAACTCATGATGAGACCTGTTGATTTTGGGCCACGTAGCGCCGGCCAGGGATAGGGATCAAACGAGGCACTTGCTGCTGGTATCGCTCGTAGACAGGGCCAAATTGCTCGATCAGACGGCGCTCTTCATAAAAGGAACCGAAATAAAAGTAAAGCGAAAATAGAATGTAAGCCGTTAGCGAGTTCGAATTCATCGATGGCGTTAGCCATAAGAAGATGAGGCTAAAGGTGTAGAGCGGGTGTCGAACCCAGGCGTAGAAGCCATCGACGGTAAGGGAGCCGGTTTGATCCGGTCGATCATTCACCAACTGAGCCAATCCGGCAAAGTGAAATATACCCGTTTGTAACAGGGTGATCGCCGCCGCCAGCAAAGCCGCCATCTGTCCGCCGACCATTAACCAGCGCCACGGCGACGGAACCTCGTACAGCTTTTGGCTGGGCAGCAGCGCCATGAGCGGCAACATGGGCAGCAAGGTCAGGGTGGCGAAGATGTTGTAACCCAATCGGTACCAGCGATCGGCCGACGGGCCAATCCTCCGCCGCATCCAGTCCTTGACCGAGGTACTCGCCAGCCAGCTATGGACCACACCGTAGAGGACAAAGTAGGTTGATAGGATCAAGACGCTTGATACTGTTTTCATATAATCATTAAACAGCAACTTAAGATGGCTGTCATCTCCTGTCGCTAATCTCCATTCAGCACGCGCTCGATAAATCGCAGGGTGATGTCTGTAACGGTTTCAATTTCCTGGTCTAAAAGAACGACGTGGCTCGATTCTTCCATCCAATGGATCTCTTTAAAATCTGAGCCAACTTGCTGGTAAAGTAAATCGACACTTCGTAAATCGATATGATTATCCTGTCGGCCTTGTACAATCAACAAGGGTTGGTGAATATCGGGCAGTTGGCGTTTGATCACCCGTTGCAGGCGAACCAGTTGGTTCAGAGCCGGAACCGGATTAACTTTGTACCCTTGCCATTTATCGTGGATACCGGTCAAGTTTTTTTTCACCTCAGGCAAAAACGGCGACAGTACATAGGATAAAAAGGCAATGCGTCGGGATAGAAGCAGGGCCGGCGCGTAGGTTAAGATGCCGACGACCTCAGGATATTTAGCGGCAACGTCAAGCGCCAACAGCGCCCCCATCGACTCCCCGCCTACAAAGACCGTCTCACATTGGGCGGTGAGAGCCTGATAAGCCTCCTCCATCGCTCCCACCCAATCCCCCCAGCGACAGCGATTCATTTCGTCAGGGGAACAGCCATGCCCCGGCAGCAATGGACCGGAAACGGTGTAACCATGAGTGTGAAGATTTCGAGCCAGAAGCAGCACTTCGGCCGGCGTCGCGGTATAGCCGTGAGCCAGTAAGATACCCACCGGGCCGCTCTGCCAAAAAAAGGGATCGCCTTCTATATGAGGATTGTAGAGCAGGGTTCGATCAAGCAGTTGGGTGTGCATCGCTGTTAGGAATAAAAAATAAACCAGTTAGGACTATCACAGAATTATAGTATGGCCGACAAATTCAGTTTGTCAAAACAGGACCCTTTCTTTACTGAGTCTGCCTGATTTGCCAATTATAACAGGGAAAAAACCGATAGTTGCCCGCCAGCTGTCAGGTTCGGTGGTTAAAAATCGATTATGATGGGGTTAGGTAGCCAGATGGATGATTGGTTGGTTGGTGGGTTTGGTGGTTAGTTAGTTATCTTACGGGGAGGTTAAAATGATTACGGCAGAGATTTTTATTTTGATAACGATTCTGATCATCCTAATTGGATTGGTGGGTATTACCACATTTGTCGCCCGGATGATCGGATAAAAGGAGAATAGGTCTGTATATTGCTGGCAGACTTCCTAATGTGGGGAAGTCTGCCAACATTGTCCAAAGCCGCCATATTATTTGTCGGCGGCTTTATCATCTAAACAAAAACCGTGACCTCGATCAGTAACGATGTAGCGGGGATTTTTGGGATCGGGTTCGATCCGCTTGCGCAGCCGCTTCACGACCGAGTCAAGCCGATTATCGGCCACACCGTCACCATCCAGGGACATATCTTCAGGGTAAAGGTAGCGGGCTAGATCATCTCGAGAACAGGTCTGGCCTCGTTTTTCATCAAGATAACTGATGAGCTTAAATTCCAGTGGGGTCAGGCGCGAAACCTTACGACCGTCAACCCAAACCGAATGTCGAGTATGATCGACCACAATATGGGTTTTAACCGTACCCTGTTGTTGTTTAATGTAGTGAGTAAACAGCGCGGAAAAAATCTCATCCGGTTCTGACCAAGGGCCGCCCACCAGCCCTTTTCGCTGCAGGCGTTCCAGTACGCGGCGCTGGTCAGAGGGAATGGGGTTATTATTAGCCAAACTAATCATGATTTTCTGCTCATCGCTGGGCAAACTCAACCAAAGGCGCTGGCACTCATTTTGGACCCGCGGACTACGCGTTAAAACATCGAAAAAGCCGGAGCCGTTTTCACGAGCGACGCCGTATCCCTCGCGCAGTAGGCCGGGGTGGCCGCCGGTGGCTTTAAGCACCTGTAGTCTCATTTTGTCATCAAGCGGCTCGTCATATCGACTGCCGAGCCGATGCACCATATAGTCAGCGTCATCTTTGGCATACGGGCCAAGCCAAATCGTCTGAGGCACCACCAACTCTTCAAACGCCTCAATTTCCGATACGTCCTCCCGCAGCCGCTTTAGCTCCAGTCGAGTAGCAACAACATACATAAGCCGGTATTTATTCTCGTCACGCAGCGCCCGGAGCGCGGCAAAACCACGAACGGACATGGTGCGGCATAGATCGTCAAATTCATCGATCAAAAAAACCAGCTTGAGTTTAAGCTGGTTACAGACAATGCCTATCGCACGATCCAGATAACGCAGGGCCAGAAATCGCGTTTCGAGGGTGGTAGCGCGTTGGTGCAGGTCATCGATGGCTTTGAGAACCACATCCTCCGTACCGCGATTGGTTAACTCGGTGAGCAGTTGGTGCAGCATCAATTCAAGCAGGCCCCAGCGGGATTGCTTGAGAATTTTGTTGATATCGACGTAAACAAAAAGATAACTAGTCCAGGCGTCGCCGAGATACTCGCGGCGAACATCCTCACGTCGAAAAAAGCGCAGCAGGTTTGATTTCCCGACGCTGCCAATACCCACAATCGAGCTAGAATCGCCCGCGGCCAGATGACGCATCACCGGTTTGACTACATTGGCCCGGTAAGTTGGTGGAAGGTCTTGGTGTAATCTGCTCATTTTTCCCCCGCATAGGTTTAATGTAGCGTTATTATAACGCATAAGATGAGAATTGAGCCAGACAAAATTCTGGCAGTTGTGTGGCAAAAGCCAGGGCAGGGAGTAACTTTATCATCAGGCCGACGAGAAATATTGGCAAACGTGGTATAATACTACAAAAAGCAGCTACTTATCAATGTTCAATTTTAAACATCATGAAAAACGCTCACCTCATCCAAATCCACCAACACGCCCTCGACATCCTCCACCGGTGCGTTACACGCCACGGTTTTCGCGCCTCGGGGCTGGCGGCGGGCTATCCCCAAATTTGGTCCAGAGACAGCATAATCACCTTCCTCGGCGCCGCTGCCACGGGCGATCCCGATCTGATCGCGGCCGGGCGAGCCTCGTTGGAGACGATGAGTGCGCACCAATCGCGGCGGGGGCTGATTCAACTCAACGTTAACCCTGACACCGGCTACATCAGCACCGAGAATGCCGGCGCGGTTGATGGTAATTTGTGGTACATTTTAGGCCATTATCTGCATTTCCATCTGACCAACGATGTCGAATTTCTACAGCGCCACTGGCCGTCTATCGACAAGGCGCTGGTCTGGCTGGAATATCAGGATATGAACGAATGTGGTCTGCTGGAAATTCCCGAAGCGGGCGACTGGATCGACCTGCTGGCCGTTCGCTACAATGTATTGTACGACAACGTTCTCTATTACGCCACGATGCTGGCCCACGAGGAGTTGATCAAACATCTGCCGCCAGAGGCCGCTTACCACCAACCGGAGATCGATGCGGCGGGCATTCACGAACGGATCAACCTGCTGCTCTGGATCGACCGCTGCTGGGTCGCCGAGCATTTCGCCGAGCATCTGGAGAAACTCAAAAATATTAGGCTGGAGTGGTTTATGCTCTACCACAACATCGGCACCATCTCCAGCCGTCCCTTTTACCTGCCCTGGGTTGCCTTCCGCGAGTACGGCGACTGGTGCGACAGTCTGGGCAATCTGCTGGCAGTGCTAACCGGCGTCGCCGACCACCATCGCACCGAGCATATCCTACGTTATATGCAGCAAGTCGGCATGGCCCACCCTTACCCGACCAAAGCCATCCACCCGCCCATTTACCCTAGCCAAAGCGACTGGCGCGAATATTATCGCAGTCGCAACCTCAACTTGCCCCACCAATATCATAACGGCGGGATCTGGCCGATGATCGGCGGCTTTCACGTGGCCGCGCTAGTGCGCCACAACTGGCTCGACGAGGCTGAGCGGCTGCTCGATCTGCTGGCCGAGGCCAACCAACACGCTATCAACCCAGATGGTGGTTTCAATGAGTGGCTGCACGGCCAAACCGGCAACCCAATGGGCTTCGAGCAGCAAGCCTGGTCGGCGGCGATGTTTCTGTACGCTGAAAATGCGCTTCGTACAGGTCAACTGCCCCTTTTTGACGATCTATTAGCGGCTAAACCTCGCTCTGCGGTCAATGCGGAGATCAACGATGTCATTATTCGCCCCGGCGGCGGGCCGGTATAAAAGTAAGTCAAATAAAAACAAAAGGCTAAGAAGAAAAAAGCGAAAAATGGCCAAAGCCTCGAAGAAGAAAAATCGCCGTTGATAAAAAAAGCCCCGGATGGGTATATAAATCCGAGGCTTTTGGTAGACTATCTAACGGGAACCGACTGCGGTTCCGCCGCATCTTCTTTAATCGGCTCGTGACCCACTAGGGGAAAAGGGGCCTCCCCGGTGATCAGCCGGGCGCCTCGCTTTCGGGTGAAGTAGTTGATGGCCCACTGGAACATGACCATCAATTTGTTATCGAACTCGACCAGATACCAGATGTGGATGAAAACCCAGGCCAGCCAGGCCGGAAAACCGGAGATCTTTAAGCCCCCCGACTCAGCCACAGCGGCGTTGCGCCCAATAACGGCCATATTGCCTTTGTTGAAATATTCGAACGGCGGCGATGGTTGGCCACGCCGCCGCCGTTTGATCGTCTCAGCCACATAGCTGCCCTCTTGCATGGCCACCGGAGCCACACCCGGCAGCGACCGGTCACCTTGATGCACAAAGTTCGCCAGATCGCCGATGACAAAAATATCGGGATAGTCCGCAATCGTTAGATCTGGTTCGACCATCACTCGGCCGGCGCGATCCAACTCAACGCCTGTTTTTTCGCCCAAAATATGGCCCATTGACGACGCCTGCATGCCGGCTGCCCATAACACCGTGCGAGTTTTGATAGTCTCGGTCTCGTCTCCGCTGCGAATAGTCACCTGATCGTCCTGAATATCAGTGACCATCGTCTTGGTGCGCACCGTCACCCCCAACTTCTCCAGCGATTGCTGCGCCTTGGCTGACAGTTCCGCTGGGTAAGGCGGCAGCACCCGATCGACGCCCTCCAACAGCAAAATCTCAACTTCAACCGGATCGATACTGCGAAAATCCCCTTTCAGGGTGGTGTGGGACAACTCGGCCAGCGCCCCGGCTAACTCTACCCCGGTCGGGCCGCCCCCAACGACCACAAACCGCATCCAAGCCCGACGGCGCTCAGGATCAGTTTCACGCTCGGCCGCTTCAAAAGCCAGCAGGATACGCCGCCGCATTTCAAGCGCATCTTCAATTGTCTTCAAGCCAGGGGCATACTCGGCCCACTGCTCGTTGCCAAAGTAGTGATGGCTCACGCCGGTCGCCACAACAAGTGTATCGTAACGCAGCCGGCCGTCACGTAAGACCACTTCTTTCGCTTCAGGGTCGATATCGATTACCTCGGCTTTAAGCACCGACGTATTTTTGTGAGCGCTCAAAATCCCCCGCAGCGGCGAGGCGATATCCCCCGGCGACAGGCCGCCGGTGGCGACCTGATAAAGCAATGGTTGGAACAGGTGAAAGTTTCGCCTGTCGATAACAGTGACGTTGACGTTCTCATTTTTTAGGGCTTTGGCGGCATACAATCCACCAAAACCACCACCAATAATAACAATCTGGTGCTTATCTTTCTGCATCATTTTTTCTCCCTGTTACTCTGTTGCCAACGGATGACCAATCCATCAGTGAAAATATATAAAAAAACGAAGCTTAGGTCAATTCGCCTGATGACTATGTAAGCCGCATTTAGTAGCAATAGTCAATTATCCTTGTCAAAATTAACTGACCGCTTCGTCTCTAAAAAACTTAATATATTGGTTTGTCTTTAACTCAATTAATTGCTTATCTTTATAATTAACCTTTTGTGATGTGAAAAATTTCACGAATACGTGATAAAAAAAATAGTTCGCTAATTTCCTACGTATAAATTGTGTAATATTTCACAAGTATAATATCTAACCAAGATTAAAATAACATTAAAATGCTTAATGTTTCTTTAGTCTATGACTAATTGCTGAAGGGCTGAATAATCAATTTTAGCATTGTGCCGCTTATCGACCGGTAGTTTTTTAACTATACGAATATCATTGATGCCGGCCCAAGCCAGACTCGCCATCAATTCAGCCACTTGAGCCGCGCCGATAGGCCGTTTGAACTCGACCAACAGCACCCGCCAGCCTCGATGGGCAACCACAGCGCCGCGTTGCACATCCGGCTGGGCGGAAACCGCGCATTCCACGGTAAAAGGATACAGGCGTCCGCGTTGGTCGTCGATCCGGGCAGCGCAGCGCCCCATCAACCACAAACGTCCTTGCGAGTCAAGATACCCGGCATCCCCCGTACGATGCCAGATCGTATCATCGACTTTAAATTTGATTTCCGCGTCACCTTGACCGTGTAGATAACCGGTCAAGACATGATTGCCGCTGACTACAATCTCGCCGATCTCACCCATGGCGCAGCTAACAGCAGCAAACTCGACGCCGCTGTAGGGACCAACTGGCTCACCCCAACGATCCGGTATAATCCTAAGTTGAATAGCATCGACCGGCAACCCGGCCAACAAACCACGACCAGATTGCATCGCTTGTTTGTCTTCAGTAGAAATGTCGGCGGTGCTGATTTTAGCCATCGGTTCGGCCTCCGTTGAGCCGTAGACGGCCACGACTTCGGCATTGGGGGCTAACTGCCGCAGCCGGTCGAGCAGGTGAGGAAAAACGGGTGCGCCGCCGGTAAAGATCTTTTTCAAACCCGGCAGTTGTTTCCCCTTCGACAAGCCGTAATCCGCCAATCGAGCCAACAAGGCCGGCGAAGCGACCGTGCTATCGACTCGCTCCGTCTGAATTTGAGCCATGACCGGCGCGGGATCGATGCGGCCGGGGTAGCGTAAATCGGCTTGGGGAATGAGGCTGGTCACGCCGGAAGCCAGATTGGCCAACGTGACGATGGGCATCGTGCTCAAATCGACCTGCCCGGCAGTGAGATGCAGACTGTCGGACAGGACTTGATGCTGGGCCAGCAGAAAGCCGTGAGTGCGCAGGGCGGCTTTGGGCTGGCCGGTGCTGCCACTGGTAAACGTCAGCAGGGCGGGAGTATCGTCACAGCCGGCAAAAATATCGGGATGGGCCGGTAGTTGACTAGCCCGCTCCCAAGACGTTGCGCCCGGAACAAGGCGGCCGACAACAAATTTTTGAGGAATTCGCCGAAGCGCCGGCGAAACCAATCGCAGCAGGTGAGCCTTACTGCCGGCGATCAAAGCCTGGGGGGGATGCAAGGCACAGCATGCCTCGATATGATCTTTACCCTGACCAGGGTCCAAAAACATTGCTACCAAACCTAACCGGAAAATAGCACCTAACGCGATGTACAATTCCGCAGACATCGACTGGAAGACCAGCACCGCATCGCCGGGCCGTAGACCGGATTGACGAAGCATTGCGGCAATTTGAGCCGACTGATGATCCAGTTCAGCGAAAGTGGTCACGCGTCGTTGACGGCGATAGGTGTCGATAATCGCAGGTTGGGTGGAGTGTTTGTTAGTTTGAGATTGGAGAAGATGAATTAGGTTCACGGATTAAATTTTCTCTAAAAACCCTTTAAGGGGTTTGCATCCAATTTCTACAAAATTTTCCCGAACAAGGCATACCGCCGGATAACCGTTGAATGATATCGACGACTAATATTGCGTGAGTCATTCGACTCATGCATAAGCGCATGAATAGCGCGGCTGTAACCCAGGCTGTACGCAATCTCCTGGCAGCGACCCACCAGCAGGCTACCGAGGCCACCTATCTGGTGGTTGGGACAAACAGCCACCGTTTTGATGATCACCGTGTCGATCGGTTGGCCGCGCCGGGCTTGCTCTAAATCGGGCAGGGCAAAAATGAAACCGATCGGTTGGCCGGCTTGCTCGGCGATTAAGATCAACTCTGGCTGAAGGTAGGGTTGGAGAGGACGATACATCGCCACAAACTCGGCTTCTTCAATGGGCGTGTAGAGAAAGTTGTGAGAGAAGGCTGCCGTCGAAATGCTGTAAATCCGGTGCAGATCGGCGTCGAGGTCATCGAGGTTGAGCGCTCGAATGGTGACGCCTCGATTGGCGGCGCGACGAGCCACACGATCCAGTCGAGAATCGAGATGAGTCAGGTTGTCTGTGAGGGTTGAAATATAGTTAGACAGAGTGGTAAAACCGTTGGCCGTAAAATGGTTTGGCCAGTCGCTAGGATTGTCCGGTTCGAGAAAGAAAGGGGGAACATCACTACGCTCAATGACCAGCCGGTAACGCCGCCAGGTATTACCATCCATTGGGCCGATGGCCATGGTACAGTCTTGGGCTGCGAGTTGGACGCAGCTTAGCTGTAACAGTTGGGTAGCCACAACGCGATCTACAGCAGCGTAGTGACCGATCAACCCCGGTCGGTGATCGGGATAGGTCGGGGTCTGTCGCCACCACAGCGAACAACGGGCTACGACAGTTTGCCGGGAGTCGAGCAGCAGCCAGTGGGCATCAGCCTGGTGAGCGGCTGTGGTATGCGAGTCAAGGTGAGGCAGATTGGGCGGGGTGCAGAACGCCAGCCATTGGTCATCGGTCTGCACGGGTATGGGCTGAAGGGTCATCACAACGGCAGAATCATTCATCGTTGTGACTCCACGGTAAAGGTGATATTGATCAAAACCTGAATTGTAAAAATAGCCAGGGGGACGGTGAGGACAAGCTGCCCCACCAACTCGCCAATTGACATCCCCATAGCGCCATCGAGTAGCAAAAAGCCAAAGATCGGAATAAAAAAATTATCCAGACCACGCCAAGCGACGGCTTCAACCATCATTAATAGTAAGCTCAAAAGTAACGCGATGAGTAGAGTTTCGACCGATTGAAGGGGGCTAAACAGCAGCAGCGGCACCTGGATACAGAAAAAAGCGGTAACTAAAAACGCTAGCGATCCTTCCAGCGTCTTGTCGCCATCGAAGGTGGTATAATGCCGGCGCCCATAACGAATGCCGACCAACGCCGCGGCCGCGTCGGCCAGAGCCAGGAGCAGAATAGGGATTGAAAAGCGGAGCGGATCATCGCCGGTTAGAAAAAATAGAGTAGCTACTCCACCGACAAAGTAAATTTCCCCAATGACTGCCGTCGCCCCACACTGCACAGCACAGCGCCCCAATTGCCTCTGAAGCGAGCCGTACGCAGCGCCAGCAGCGCCGGAGCCGTAATCACAACCAGTAGCAGCGCCGGCCAGGTGGCATCGAACAGCCAGGGAACCGGCAGTATGGCCAATCCCATGCCAATATGCAGCAGTTTGCGCACCACTTCGGGATGCGACGAGAACGTGCGTTTGTACCAGCTTAGCGTTACGAGCAAGCCGGTCAGAATAATAAGAATAAGAGCGATTCCGAGCCAGTTGAACATTTTTGATATGGGACGAAGAATGTGATTTTTCTACGTTCTACGAGACCACTTCCTCCACAATGAATTTACTATAAAAGAAGGCCTTATCAGCCCGGTGCAGGCGATCGGCCAAATCAGAGAGCGGGCGGAGTTGGTGGGCCATCTGCTCGGGCCGGGAGCGCGGGGCGAGCAGATTCCAGTAGGCCAGACGACTGCCGGGTCGGGCCACCCGCACCAACTTGGGCAAAATGTTATGATAATTCTCCGGCGACATGTATTCAAAAATATTGCTCAGATTGAAACCGTCGATAGGGTTGGGTAAGTCGTATGAGTCGAGAAAACTTTCAAGCGACTGGCAGCGCCACTCGAGCCGATTGAGGTTGGCCCGGATAAGGTCAAAATTTTCGGGCCGTAGAGCATACGGCAGCGCGGTAGTGTGCCGGCCGGTTAAAATCCACTGCATGTAGGGATTTTCGGCAGGGTTGAGGCTGGTGGCGGCGTAGCGCGTACGCTCTAAAATACGGACGGCGACATTGCCTTCGGCGTAATCAAAAAAGCGGGGATCGCGCCCCAACCGGCCCATGACCGCGCGCGAGAAAAACAATCGAAACAGCAATTGCCAACGCCAGGTGTTCCAGCGCCGGTCGTAAAATATTTGGCGCAGCTCCGGCGATTTGTCTTCAAACAACTGTTCGATATATTCTGTGCTATGGACCAAGGGAAGAAGGCGTCGGCGAAAAAGCGCAAAATAACGCTCGAACTTACCAGCGTCCCCGATTCCCTCCGTTATTTGGGTTTGATGATTATCCCAAAATTCACGCGCGGACGGCGAGAGATGCCAGGCGCACTGCCGGTAAAGCGCAATTCGGCGCTGGCTGGGGATCGAGCCGATGAGTTCCAGGAGTTCTGTGTGACTTAATTCGCGATAGGCCGCCACGCGAAGTTCCAGGCAGGCTAATTGGGCCGGGTTGAAATCAAGAGCAACGACGCGCCCCGGATGCTTACTCAACATCGCTAACGCGTTATCACCCGCGGACGCAATGGCCAAACAGGTATCGCCGGGCCGGATGTCCAGCGCTTCGAGCAAAATATCGGCATCCTCCCAGCATTGGGCGTAACGGATAGTCGAGAAGTCAGTTTTGGTCGTAATTTCGCTGTGTGTTTGAATCATCTGCTAAATAATGAATTATGAGGGATGAATTGTGAAACTGTTTTTCTTCATAATTCATCCCTCATAATTTCCTCACTTCTCCGGTACTGCCGTTAAATTCTACAAGATCGCCGTCTTTAAGCCAATGGGTAACGCCTTTGAGTGAGACGATGGCCGGCAAACGCATTTCCCGCGAAACGATGGCGGCGTGGGAGAGCAGGCTGCCATGCTCGACGAGGAGGCCGGCGGCGGCGGAAAACAGGAGAATCCAACCGGGATCGGTGCGCTGCGCCACCAGAATTTCGCCGGGTTGGAGAATCGTGTTTTTGGGGTCGGTGACGATACGAATCGGGCCTCGGACGATACCGGGTGAGCAGCCAAGACCTTGGAGAATAGAGAATGAAGAAGGGAGAAGGGAGAATTGGGAGTTGGGAGTTGGGAGCTGGGAGTTAAGCAAAGAAGCGTCTGTATTGGGCTGTACTGAGGGCGATTGATCATTAGTCATTGGTAATTGGTAATTGGAGACGATGCCGCGGGTTTCGAAGCGATCGGGGGGTGGTGGGGTTTTTTGGTGGCGCTCGAATTCGGTGTAGCGGAGTTGGGCTAAGGTGTTCAGATTAGTGGTGGTAGCAGTGCCGTTGATGAACCCGAAAATTTCTTCGACATCCAGGTAGAAAATGTCGCGCGGATCGGTCAGCAGATTCTGCGTATATAGTTTTTGGCCCAGTTCGACGAAAATCTGCCGGGCGCGACCAAACAGGCGGGTGCGCTCGAAACGGAGATTTTCACGGTTGCGAATGAGCCGGCGAGCGTTTTTCAAAACCCAGTTAAAAACAAGCCGGCGCAAGGGATGACCGGATAGAGCCGCGCGCACCTGTTCATTCACCTGATCAGGTGCGGTGGTTTGGGGCGAAGGGTGGACGCCGTTTTGATACGGTGTCGGTGACGGCTCCAAATGTCGGGCTAACTGGCCGATTGACCGGAGCAGCGGCAGGGGATCGTCGTACAGCGTCGGACTTTCGAGCTTGAGTTCTTCGAGACAGCGATCGCCAAATTGTTCCAAGTAAGCTTTGTACTGTGCTTCAAACGTGGGTCGAGCCGGCATCGCTTCCAGAATTTCTGAAATCGAGCCCTCGCTGAGTAAACCGATGAAATCGGCATCCCCTACAGCGAGCTGGGCCATTCGACGCAGGTGAGTAACCGGTTCGGCGCTGATGACACCGCCGGTGCCGGACAGAAGCGCATTTTGGAGCGTACCGTGGGTATCGCCACACCATTTCTCTGTCAATTGGCGCAGAATACCGTAAAAAATCATGGCAAAAAAATCATTGATTAACGGCGCGTCCCAGCGAGTGAGTAGCTGGTTTTCCAAGTTGCGATAGTAGGCAACTAATTCATCGGGACGCTTTTGACTTAGATTCGGTCGTTCAGAACCCAGCGCGTTGTTCAAGCGAACATAAAAGGCGTCGATACGGCGCGGCAAGAGGATGTAGTTGGCGACGAGACCGGTCAGGGTCCGGCCCAAATAGAGCGCGTCACGCAGCCGATCGCCCCGGCTAGGAGATGTCTGTTCGGCCAGCAGTTCATCGGGCAAGCTTTCTTTGACGCCCATCATCTGCTCCATGAAGCGCCGGTTGAGTTTATAGCCGGGCAGCAAGGCCAGCACCCGGTACCAACTGAGCAGGTTATAGTAGATGCGCCCCTGTATAAAACCGAGCATATGCCGGAAAGTCATCGCATGGTCGATAATAAGACTGTCCGGCACACCCATAATCCGACAAAACTGACGATAAACTTCCTCATAAGCCCGGCGGGCAAAAGAGAACGTTAACGGCGTGGTTACGCCGGGGTAGCTTTCAGCGATGTTGCTGTTGTCCCACAAATTGAGTTCCCCGTCAGGCGGCCCCACCTCGGCGCGTAAGGTGGTGATGGGTCGCGCCTGCAGCAGGTAGAGTTGGTCATTTTCGATGGCCCACTCAATGTCTTGGGGGCAGCCGAAGATCTGTTCGGTGCGGCGGGCGAAGGCGGCGATGGATTGAAGCTGGACCTTAGATAAAGTGGTGGCGGATAGTGCGTAGTGCGTAGTGCGTAGAGAGAGCGCGTCAGGTTCCCTAGAAAGACCCTTAACAGAAGAATGAGTTTCAGCGGTCAGCGGTCGATGGTCGGCGGTCTGATGGTAAATGATTTTACCGTACGCATCGACGTGATAGGTATCGGCATTGGTGTGGCCGGAGACAAGGGCCGTACCGAGGCCGGGAACGGCGCTAATAACAGCCACATCGCGCCGACCGGTGACGGGATCGGCGCTGAAGGCGACG
Organism: Anaerolineales bacterium; assembly: GCA_020634855.1. Classification (GTDB taxonomy): domain Bacteria; phylum Chloroflexota; class Anaerolineae; order 4572-78; family J111; genus JAGRBY01. The sequence goes on along the minus strand of JACKAU010000004.1, from coordinate 243,181 downwards.
CCGGACCAATCGGCGTTGACCATGCGCTGGATCAGAACGGCGGGGGTTGGGGTGCGACATCGAGACCGTTGGCCCGACGGTAGGCCAGCACTCGCTCGCTAAAAGCGGAGCGCCAGACATCGATCACTTTGTCGGCCACTTCCGCGTGAGGGACGTTGAGAAAACTATCGAGCTGGCCGGCGAAGGAGTGGCGGGTTCCATCTTCGTCAAGGGCGGATGAGCGCACGGCGACCAGCGCACCGTCAGGGCAGAGATCGGCCACAGCCTGCTCGAGTTCGGCCCGGATCGGACGCGGGCAAGGTCAGGGCATCGAGCCGGCTGACTATATCATAGTCGTGGTTAGCTTGGGAGAGGTTACGGCGTTGTGTATCGCTTAAACAAGCCGCAAAGGCATCCGCCGACAGGACAAACCAAGCTGGAATAGCAATATCGATATGACAAAGTACGGCGAGATGGTGGGCTTTGCCACCAAGTTTCGCGTCAGGTTTAGCGTGTTCGGGATAAATGATAAACAAAATTGAAGGGTTCTCCTGGCTGAAAGTAGGTCAATTTTGTAAATTGTCTCTCAAACCCATAGTGGTCATCCGAAAATGTGTTATTACGAGGACAGTTAAGTTGGAACATAGTTATGACATAACCGTTAACTGAAATCAAATCGATTTATCCTCCCCATAACACCCGATAAAGTAAGGGCACCGCCCCTATTCCGAGATACATCAACAACGTCCATATGCCGGACATGGTTTCAATGAGTTTCGCCCGGCTAGTCACCGGATTTTGCCAAAATCGGGCGGCGACCACGGCCGCCAGCACGAGTAGCATGACCAGCAAAACGCTTACCGGCCCGGCAAAATCAATTTGACGAGCGGCGAACCAAGCGCTGATGGCCGTGACCAGCACCGCTCCCCACCAAACCAGCACCGCCCGGCGAGGCCCCCACAGCGCGCTGTAGGTTTCAACCCCGGTTTCTTCATCCTGCGGCGCCCGAATTTTGCGCCCAATTTCGATCACCACGCCGTTGAAAAAGCTGACGACTAAAAACCAGACCAATCCCCAATGGGGCAGATTAGCTCCGGCGGCCAGCCAGTCGCAGGCGGTCGTGTAGAAATCGATGAGCGGGACGATGAGCATGTGCGTCAAGAGATAGGTGATGGGGCGGGCTTTGAGCCAGTCGCGCACGAAGAATTCTCGGCTCATCAGGGCCAGATAGCCCCAGACCAGCAGCAGCAGCGGCGCCAACCTCGGCTCCAACCACCATGCCAGTCCCAGTTGAACAACCAACGTCAAGCCCCATAGCACCCCCAACTCCCGCAGCGTCACCAACCCACGCGGAACGGGTCGGTAGGGCCGAAATTGGCTATCCTCTTCAAAATCTTTGAATTCGTCGGCTAGCCGCAACTGCAAGAAAAAAAGAAAGGCGCTCACAAAGGCGACTACGACTGTCGCCAGCCGGGGCCATTCGATCTGACCGCGCAGCAGGCTGGAATAGCTCACGGCCGAAAAACTAAAAGCCGCAATTAAAATCCCGTGACCGATGACGGGAAATCGCTCGTTTTGGTAAATCCAGAAACGGGCCAAGATATTGGCCGGTGGTGTTGGGTTGGCTGAATGGGCATCGGTCGTCATAGGCTTGTGGGTGCGACTAAGTTTGGTCGATAGTATATCAATTATGGCGTAAAATGTCGCCTATCGAAAGTTAGGGAAGAGGAGCTGGAGACCGGCGATGAGGAGATTGAAGAATCATCTCCATCTCCTCATCGCCACTATTTTTCGTAGACAATTTTTCCGTCACAAACCGTAATTACGGGCTTAATTTGCTCGACAGCGTCAGGCGGTACGGCAAAAATGTCATCCGACAGTAAAACCAGGTCGGCCAGCATGCCGGGGCGCAGGTGGCCTTTGCGATGCTCTTGAAATTCGGCGTAGGCGGCGTCGCGAGTGTAGGACAGCAGGGTGTCGGTCAGGGTTTGGCGGTGATGGGGCAGTCCGGGCGCCCACGGTTGGCGGTTGAGCGCAAAGTAGATGCCGGTGAAGGGGCTGGGTGTCGCTACCGGCCAATCGCTGCCAAAGGCCATTTTAGCCCCGGCTTCACGTATCGTCTGCCAAGCGAAGGCGCAGCCCCAGCGCGACTCAGGAATGCGGCGCGGCCAGGGATCGGGGTCGTCGATAGTCAGGATGGCATGGGCCGGCTGCATCGAGGCGATGACGCCCAGTTCGGCAAAACGAGGCAGGTCGTCGGGGTGAATCAGTTCGATGTGCTCGATGCGGTGGCGGCTGTCGCGGTGGCCATTGGTTTGGCGGACGGTGGCAAAGCTGTCGAGGATGCGGCGGACGGCTCCGTCACCCACGGCGTGGACGAAAATCTGCAAGCCGAGGCGATCGGCTTCGGTGGCCATGCGGGTGAAATGGTCGGCGGTAAAGAGCGCTCCGCCCTGATTGCCCGGTTGGCCGGCGTAGTCATCGAGCAGCAGGCCGGTGTAGGTTTCGATGACGCCATCCATAAAGAATTTGACGCAGTTGCTGCGCACCATCTCGCCCGTGCAAGCGTCGCGCATGGCCACGGCTTCCGCTAATGCTTCGATGGGTGTTTCCGGCTTAACGTGAAAGGGGCAGTAGACACGCAGGGTTAAATCGCCAGCAGCCTCAGCGGCCAAATAGATGGCCAACTCCTCGGCATCACCGTTCATATTGTGAACGCTGGTGACGCCGAGCGCGGCGGCTTGAGCCAATCCTAATTGGAGCAGTTCTCGCTGCCGGGCTTCGGTCGGCGGGGGGACGAGATCCAAGATCAAATTAAACGCGCCCGATTCGCGTAGTTCGCCGGCAGCCGAACCATCCACGTCGCGTACAATCTCGCTGTTGGGGCCAACGGGTCGATCCTGAGACAGAATACCGGCCTGGCGCAGTGCCGCCGTATTGGCCCAGGCGGTGTGGCCATCGTAGGCAAAAACAATTAAAGGCCGGTCGGCAATAATGGCATCGAGCTGATGGCGCGTGAGCGACTGGCCCTGCGGCAAAATCGAATATTGAAGCCCCCGACCAACTAACCAAACCGAGTCGGGATGAGCTTGGGCATACGCCTGGATCGCTGCGGTCAGCCCATCGAGCGAATTGACCGTGTTCAATTGAATGTTGCCTAATTCAATCGAGCCCCAAAAGAGATGGAAATGGCTGTCGATGAAACCGGGCAGCAAGCTGCACTGTTGGCCGTCGATAAGGCGGGTGTTCGGACCGCGCCACGCTTCGGCAGCCGAGTTAGGACCAACAAAGACGATATGGTTGCCGCGTACGGCGACCGCCTCAGCGTGAGGGTTAGCCGGGTCGGCGGTGAAGACGCGGGCGTTGTGAATGAGTAAATCGGCTGGTTGGGACAAAGAAACCTCCATTGAGAATAGGTGCGATTACGGACTACAGTCATTAGGTGTATGGGACAGAAAATATATTTTATTTTGCTTGAAGTTGGGTTGATACGTCAAAATTGGAGCAACTGTTTCAACTCTTCGACGATTTTTTCAGTTCCTTGACGGATTTGCTGACGTTGGTCAGCCACAATCGGCGGTTGGCCTTCATCGTGCAGGAAGGGCGGGGTGTAGTTAGCCGCCACGGCTTCAGGCAAGAGGTTGGAGAAGGTCTGTTCGCTCATAACGCCCCAGGCCAGCGTCCAGGCGCGCGGCACAACCGCATGATGGTAACCACCTCCGCCAACGGCCAGCCAGCGCGGTGAAAGCTGATGAATCCGCTGGAACAGGCTTTCGAAGCCGTGGGTGGTCAAGGCCAGGTGGGTCAGCGGATCGCGCCAGTGGGCATCGACCCCCAGTTGGGCGACAATCACGTCCGGCGCAAAACGTTCGAGCAAGGGGGGGACGACCTGATCAAAGGCCCACAAGAAAATATCATCGTCGGTGTAAGGTAGGAGTGGAACATTGACGCTGTACCCACGCCCGGCGCCTTCACCCAGGTCTTGGGTGAAACCGGTGCCAGGAAAAAGGTAGTAGCCCGACTCGTGGAACGAGATGGTCAAAACCCGGTCATCATCGTAAAAGGCCGCTTGGACTCCATCGCCGTGGTGGGCGTCGATGTCGATGTAGGCCACGCGCCAACCGTCGGCCAGCATACGATGAATAGCCACCGCGCCGTCGCCGAAAACGCAGAAGCCGGAGGCAAAATTGCGCCCGGCGTGGTGCAATCCTCCGGCGAAGCTAAAGGCGACATCGGCTTCGTTGTCGAGCAGGAGTTCAGCGGCTACCAAGGCCGCGCCGACTTTGAGGGCCTCGCTGTCGTACATGCCGTTGAAGACGGGGTTGTCGCCCGGCCCAAAGCCATAGCGGCTGTAGTTGAAGCTGCGCTCTCCCTGGCTCAGCCGGCGGACGGCATCGACGTACTCGCGCGTGTGAAAGGTGAGCAGTTCGGCCTCGGTCGGCGGTCGGGGCGACACGATGCGGGTGTTCGGCGCATCGAAAGCTCGGTAGGCGTGCAGCATCTCCCAGGTATCGCGCAGCCGTTCGGGGCGCAGAGGGTGGCCGGGGGGATGGCCGCCGGCCCAAAGGGATTCATCGCCAATGAATACGGCACGCGACATGGGAGTGTCCTTTCGATAAAAAGTTTATAGAGTTTATAGAGTTTGTGGAGTTTATAGAGTTTGTGGAGTTAGAGAGTTGATAGGATTAGAATGAAATAGGTGCGCTTGAACGGGTTTCGGGTTGCTGGATATAACTGGTCGAAAGGATAGACGATGTTAGGCGGCAAAGCAAGTTTTGGGAGTAAAAAAGAGACGGCTCCATTTTGAGCCGTCTCTTTTTATTTCTAACATTGGCTCTGACGCTGAGCGTCGGAGCCAGTGCAGAACCTTTTTTCTTAGCCTCAGCCTTAGCCTTAGCCTCACGAACAAGCCAGCGACTTGTTCTACTCAAATTACTGCAAGATGGCGTAAGTGATTTGCAATTGAACGTTGATATCGACATCGCCGGGGGTGATACCACCGCCGCCACCGCCGATGGCTAAGGCGCGCTCGCTGGCGAAGGGGACGCCCTGGTCAATCACTTCGCTGATGCGGACAACTTCACCAACGGCGACGCCGTTAAGGTCGGCCAGTTCTTCCGCTTTGGCCTGAGCTTCGTCAACCGCCTTCTGGCGGGCTTCGGAGCGTAGACCGCTGGGGTCCTCGATGCTGAAGCTGACGCTGTTGATGTTGTTGGCGCCGGCTTCAATAGCCGCACTTAGAATATTCGTCAGGTTATCGAGATCGCGAACGGTAACTTGCAAGCTGTTGCTCAGTTGGTAGGTGGCGCTGCCGGGTTGGCCGTCCGGGCCGAAGGGCCGATCGATATAGAGATTGTAATAGGCGGTTTCGATATCTTTGTCGGCTACACCTTCCGCTTTCAGAGCATCCATTAAATTGGCCATGAGTTCATCGCCTTTATCCGTAGCGACTTTTACGTCAGGATCGTTGACCTGGATGCCAATGTTGATGGTGGCGATATCGGGAGGGGCGCTGACCGTGCCTTCGCCGACAACGGTGATTGTCCGCGGAATGGTTGAGTCTTGGTGCAGCGTCTCGGCCTGCGCAGTCGAGAGACCGAACGTGGCCAAACCGACGGCTACGCCGCCACCTAACAGCACAAGCAAAGCACAAACCAGCGCGATAATAAGGGGTTGGGTTTTAATTTTCATAAGGGAAATCCTCCTCAAAATTGAGATTTATTAACTGTTTTAGGTCTTACATGTCTTAGACGATAGAGAAGGTTAAAAGGTTCCGATTTTTGAGGGTGAGGCATCAGAAAGAGACGCTATACGTACTCAACACTCACACGCCTCTCGCAATTGCCTAATATTCTCACTTATCGAAGCCTCACCCCTAAAAACCGCCGATCCGGCCACCACTACGGATGCACCGGCTTGAGCCGCCTCGGCAATGGTCTCGACATGGATACCGCCGTCAACCTCCAACTCGGCCGGGGAGCCGATGGCGTCGAGCATGGCTCGCAGCCGGGCGATTTTGCCGGTGCTGGCGGGGATGTACGACTGACCGCCGAAACCGGGGTTGACCGACATCACCAGGACCAGATCGACCTCCGGTAGAATTTCGGTCAGGACTGAGAGCGGCGTGGCCGGATTAAGGGTGACGCCGGCTCGACAGCCCAGCTCTTTAATCTGTTGGACGGTGCGGTGAAGGTGAGGGCAGGTCTCGACGTGAACGGTCATACGGTCGGCTCCGGCCTGGGCAAACTCTTCGAGATAACGCTCCGGCTGTTCGATCATCAGGTGAATATCTAGGGTTTTATCGGTAATGGAGCGAACTGCTTTGACCACCAGCGGACCAAAAGTGATATTGGGCACAAAATGGCCGTCCATAATGTCGATGTGCAGCCAATCGGCCCCACCGGCGACGGCTTCTTGAACCTGTTCGCCTAGCCGGGTGAAGTCGGAGGCGATAATTGAGGGGGCTATTTTGATCATGGGTTTCTCCGTCATGGCTTTATTATCCTATTAAATAGCTTTAACAAGCTACAAAAAAAGAGATTTTTATTTTGATAGGGGGAATAAAAACTAAGTAACGATGTCTTGCGGAGTTTTCACAGAGATAATACTATTCACACTTTGAAAATGGAAATCGTACGTGAGGATGGCATCGCAGCTATGAAACAGGGCGCAGGCGACGTGCAAGGCATCATAGGAGTCACGAATCTTGAATCGATGCCGTAAAATGTTAATGTCAGTTCTGTTAAGTTGAGGGACAACTGTAACCGGCTCACTAAAGAGGACGACCAAACTTTCGCGCAACACCAAGTTAATAACGTGAGCCGGATAACTTCTATCGACATACCCCCAAAGCTCCGGTAGCGTATAAAAGGATACAAAAAGCTCGACCTTATTTTGTCGAGCTAATTCAAAAATACCACCAATCGCTTGGGTTCGTTCAGTTTCTTCAGAAAAATTGTAGAGATACTCGATTAAGATAACCGTATCAAGGTAGAGCTTCATCCGGGTTATTGGGGTCTGAATGGTAGTCGGCCGGTTTTTCTGCCACTTGAAGTAACTGAGACTGCTCAAACTCTGCTTGACCGAGATAAAGATCAGCGGCCATAGACCGAATTTGACGTATTTCAGCTACAACATCGGTACTCTTTTTGTATTTTAAGCGATTAAGTTCTTGCAATCGCTGTCGCGCTTGGACGGTACGGGTAGGGATATCTGATTGAGACTTTAGATAATATTCGACAGCTTGAATGACAATGGTCTCAACAGCTACGCCTTGTTGCTGAGCCAATGCCTGAGCTTCGCTTTTGAGTGGTTCAGGTAAAGTTAGCTGCATGATGTATTTGTCCTCAGTGTGTCAGTCTTTCGCATGGCTTATTTGTTCTATATCCGGTATGTTACCACAGTTATCTTCAATTTACCAGTCCCTATTGCGCCAATTTGCCGATTTTTAAGCCTTTCCTATCATAACTTCAATAAGAGCAAAGGAAATCTGTTGTGAAAATCGCGATTGCGCATGACTGGCTCAATCAAATGGGTGGAGCGGAAAATGTGCTGGAGCAGATGGTCGATCTTTATCCCGGCGCGCCGGTGTTTACCACCATCTACGGGCCAGACTTGATGCCCGACACCTACCGCCGCTGGGCGATCAAACCCACCTGGCTGAATCGAGCGCCGGGGGTGCATCGCCATCACCAGCCCTACCTGCCGCTTTACCCGCCGGCGGTATCGAGCATGGATTTCAGCGGCTACGATGTCATCTTGTCGAACAAAAGCGGCTTTATTCACGGGCTACGCCACACGGCTCGACAACTGCACATCTGCTACTGTCTGGCCCCAACGCGCTACGTGTGGGATTACGAGGGTTACGCCCAACGCGAGGGTTTTGGTCGCTGGTTGGGCATGGCGATTTCGCCAGCGATCAAGAAACTGCAAGCGTGGGATTTTCGAGCGGCCCAGCCGACATCTAACGGTCACACCAAGCCACCAACCACGGAGCGGGTACAAGGCGTCGATCACTTTATTGCGATTTCAAAAGATATTCAAACACGTATTAAAAAGTATTATGGGCGCGACTCCGTCATCATCTATCCGCCGGTCGATACCGGGCGCTTTCGTCCGGTTAAGGGCGAGCCGCAAAGCGATTACTATTTGATTGTATCGCGTTTGATCCCGTACAAACGCATCGATCTGGCGGTGCAGGCCCTAAGTCGGCTCAACCGCCGCTTGATCATTGTCGGTGATGGGCGCGATCGAGCGCAGCTTGAACAGTTGGCCGGGCCAACCGTCGAGTTCAAAGGCCGACTGCCCTGGGATGATGTGGTCGAATTAATGGCGAACTGCCGGGCTTTTCTCTTTCCCGGCTTTGAAGATTTCGGCATCGCGCCGGTCGAGGCGCAGGCCGCCGGCCGGCCGGTGATTGCATTTGCTAGAGGCGGGGCGCTCGATACCGTTATCGAGCATGAAACCGGCCTCTTTTTCCACGAACAAACCGTTGAATGCCTGATGGCGACCATCGAACAATTTGAGACAATGGCGTTTGATCCGGCCTCGGCGCGGGCAAATGCGGAACGCTTCAGCAATGAACGCTTCAAGCAGCAGCTAAGCCAATTTGTCGCGGAGAAGTGGCAAGCATTTGATCGGTAAAAAATTGGAGCATACGAAGATTTCGCTTATACTTTACTTTTGCATTTCCGCCAATCGCCCGATGGCACGAGTCTGAGGGTATGGTAAACTGGAGACGTTAACCACGGATGGAATTGAAACAGTACGCCCACATCGTCTGGAAACGGGTGTGGATTCCGGTGCTGTTGGTAGTGGTCGTGGCTGTGGTCACCCTGCTGACCGCCCAGACGCCGCCGCCCAGTTACGGGATGGCTATTCGTTTTAGCGTCGGCGTAGCTCCGCAGGCAGATGAAAATGAGTACAATTATGATGGCTACTACGCTTGGGTCTCATCGGAATATCTGGCCGATAATCTAACCGAATTGGTTAGCAGCCAAGGGTTTGCTAATGATGTCAACGCCCACTTGGAAGAAGTCGGCAGTTCCATCAAAATACCGGCCGGAATCATATCGGCGGAAACCAAGCATCGCATTATCCGGCTTAATACCACTTGGGGCAGCGCCGAAGAGTTAGAAGCCATCGGCCCGGCCGTTACTACCGCAATGGTGGAAAATAGCATTAAATATTTTCCCCAATCGAGCGAAACCAATACCACGATTACTTTGATTGACACCACCGGACCATTTTTGGCTAACCCGCCTTCGCTCAGACAGCGGCTCGATCTGCCCATCCGGTTGATACTGGCGCTGGCGGCGGGTATTGGGCTTACATTTCTGCTCGATTACCTGGACGATAGTGTTCGCGACAGAGCCGAACTAGAAGCAATGGGGATTACCGTACTGGCGGAAGTACCGAAGAAATAGAGAATAGAGAGAATTTAGAATGAAGAATGAAGAAATAAGAAGTTAGAAATCAGTTGCCTCTTATCATCATTTACCTTATGAAACCCCTGTTCTTATTTCTATTTTCTAAATTTTTATTTTCTAGTTTCTCATTCTAGAGAAAGGTTGTTAACGTATGGAAATTACCGATTATCTACGAATTTTGCGCAAACGGGGCTGGATCATGATTGTGGTGGCGCTGGTCGCTGCGGCCAGTGCTTATGGCTTCAGTAAGTTGCAGACGCCGGTTTATAGCGCCACGGTTAAGTTGAGTGTGGTACCGGCCCGAGCCACAGACTGGGGATCGAGCAACAGCTTGAAAGATCTGCTACGCAACTACGCTGAGATTATCCGAACGCACACGATGGCCGCGGAAGTGATCGACCGGGCGCAGCTCGATATGGATACCAATAATTTCTTAAGCAAACTTTTTGTCAGCCCCGACAGTTCGACCTTTACGCTGGCCTTGGAGGCGCGTGACACAGACCCCCAAGTGGCTATGGCAATGGTCGACAGCATGGCCGGCGTCTTTGGCGAAAACCGAGACCAATGGAATCAGCAGCAGGACAAACGCGATCGTATCGAAGTAAAGATGCTCGACAGCGTATACAATCTTGGCTACGCGCAATACTCCCCTAAGACCGCCATCAACACCCTGGCCGGCGGTTTGTTTGGGCTGCTCATCGGCCTGCTAGTTATCTTTTTCCTGGAATGGCTTGAAATGGATGTCATTCGAACTTCAGAAGATGTCGAGCGAGCCATCGATGTGGCGGTGTTAGGCGCTATTCCCCCTGTCACTGGCGATGCCGCTTTACCCTCCGATGAGAAACGCCGGCAGCTAGTGCCGGGGTTGCGAGGAACGAATTAGGATATCCTTTATGCCAAGTAATGCCATCATCACTCTAACCGATCCTCGTTCCGCCGCTGCCGAGGCGTATCGTACCTTACGCACCAACATCGAATTTTCCAGCGTCGATGAACCGCTCCGTACGCTGCTGGTCACGTCGTCAGCGCCATCGGATGATAAAAGCGCCATTGTGGCCAATCTGGCCGTAGCCCTGGCCGACGGCGACCGGCGCATCATTCTGGTCGATGCCGATTTACGGCGGCCGGCTCAGCACACCCTCTTTGAACTGCCTAACGAACGAGGCTTCACTAGTTTGTTTAAGGACGATGGAGCGCTTAATACCCCCCCATTACATCCGATTCCGAATACAACGCTCCAAGTTCTGACCAGCGGCCCACTACCATCGATACCAAGCCAACTGCTGGCTTCCAAAAAAATCGGCGATGTGCTGGCTCGGCTGAGCGAAATGGCTGAGATAGTCATATTCGACGCGCCGCCGATCATCACCGTTAACGACGCTTCGCTGCTGGCCTCCAAGGTCGATGGGGTGCTGCTGGCGGTTCGAGCCGGCGCTACCAAGCGAGATCACGTCAAGGCCGCTAAAGACAGGCTTGAAAAAGTTAACGCCCGATTAATTGGCGCGGTGTTAACCAACGCTCAAACTGATTTGGCGCTCCAGTACAGTTAAATTCTCTCCGGAATCGAGGCTTCAACCGGAGAATCGTCAAGGACATTTTGGTAGGCTGAAGCCTTGCCCCGTAATTTTTGAACATCTAAAAACCTCCGCAAACCTTGACAAAAGCAAAATAAAAGCTACCTTTGTAAGTATATAAATCAATTATTATCGCCAATGAGGGGGACAACCGAGTTGTTCCCCTATTTTTGTGTGAGGAGAAGTAACCTTTATGATTGTAGATATCCATACCCACATTCTACCTGGTGTTGATGACGGTGCGACAAATTTTAACGAGGCCTTAGAAATGGCTCGGCTGGCCGTGGCTGACGGAACCACCCATCTTTTTGCCACCCCGCACCATCGCGATTGTACTCCCCTGACTCGCGCCGAAGTGTCTGACCGCGTCGCTAAACTTCAAGTCAGACTGGACAAGGCCAACATCCCTTTGACCATTATTCCGGGCCACGAAGTTCGCTTGTATGATGATATGCTGGACGATTGGGATCGAGAATTGGCCGGGCCGTTAGGTAACAGCCGATATGTTTTGGCCGAGCCTCTTTTTCACCACTATGATGCCCATACCAATGAGATGCTTTTTGAACTGTTCGACCGGGGCTATATTCCAATTATGGCACACCCTGAACGAATTTTGCCTATTCAAAAAGATTTATCGTTGATTGAACCGTTTCTAGCGCGGGGCGGGTTAACTCAAATTACCAGCAGCAGCCTTTATTCCGATAAAGATCGTTTTGCTCACCAAACGGCCCTAACCATGTTGCGAAACGGTATGGCCCATATTATTGCCTCCGATGCCCACAAACCCTATCGTCGTCGGCCTATCTTGATGAAGGCAGGACAAGCTGCGGCACGAATTGTCGGCTCATCTCAAGCCGAAGCTATGATTTCAACCAATCCGGCGGCAGTTGTTCAAAACAAATTAATTTCGGCTCCAACGTTGGCTGTTTAATCCGGTTGTGCATCGCTCTCGATAGAGACCAATTACCCATTACACATTTCCCTAAAGATTTGATACTATAGTATTGTGAGTTAAAACGTAAGCAACTCATTGATATCAACTCAAACTTCGTGTCTTGAAGACTAAATTTCAAAAATAGGAGAGTTTTTAATCTATGAAAGGCCTTATTCTAAGTGGGGGAAAAGGAACTCGTCTCTATCCGCTCACCTTCACCAGCGCTAAGCAATTAATTCCTGTCGCTAATAAACCGGTTCTATTCCGGGTTATTGAAGCTATTAAAGATGCGGGTATCACCGAAATTGGTATCGTTGTGGGTGATACCGCCGATGAGATCAAACGGGCCGTGGGGCGCGGTGGACATTGGGGTGTTGATATTACTTTCATTCCTCAGGATGCGCCGCTGGGGCTGGCGCATGCCGTAAAAATTTCGGAGGATTTTTTGGGTTCGGATCGGTTTGTGATGTTTTTAGGCGATAATGTGATTCAAGGGGGTATCAGCCCGCTGATTGCTCAGTTTGCAGAAAGTCACTATAATTCCCAAATCGTACTAACTAAGGTTGACCAGCCCGAACAGTATGGCGTAGCGGAATTGGATCAAGACGGGCGCATTGTTCGCCTCATCGAAAAGCCCAAAGATCCACCCAGCGACCTGGCCCTAGTTGGTATTTACATGTTCGACCAGCACATATTTGAGGCGGTTAATGCCATTACCCCCAGTTGGCGCGGCGAGCTTGAAATAACTGATGCCATTCAATGGTTGGCTGATCAAGGATACAACGTTCACCCCTACATTCATCGCGGCTGGTGGATCGATACCGGACGACCGGGCGATATGCTGGAAGCCAACAGCTTGGTGTTGGAAGAACTAACACCCACCATTGACGGCTATGTCGACCGGGATAGTGAAGTGGATAGCCGAGTCACTATCGAACAGGGCGCCGAAGTCATTAACAGCGTAATTCGCGGTCCGGCCATTATCGGTCGAGATACTCGCCTAGTTAACGCCTATGTGGGTCCATTTACCAGTATTTACCATCACTGCATCGTCGAGAATGCCGAGATCTCTCGCTCTATCGTTTTGGAAAACAGCCAGATCCGCAATATCAATCGCCGCATTGAGGACAGCTTAATTGGGCGAAATGTCACCCTTCATCGTTCGCCCATTAGACCCAGAGCCTACAAATTTACGCTGGGCGACTTTTCAAATGTCGGCCTGTTGGGCGACTCTGAACATTAGAATTACCCTGATCGTTTATAACCTTAGATATATCCCAAATATATCCCAAATATCCCAAATCGGGTTTGGGATATATTTGGGTTAATTGGGATAACCATCATTAATTGGCGTCAATGGTGCGCCGTAACAAAGTTGTTAACAATATGGAAATTAAAGTAGTTCGAAGTAAAAAGCGAAAAAAAACCATCAGTGCCCGTGAGGTTGATGGGGTGTTCGTGGTCCAAGCTCCGGCGGATATGGATGACCAAGACCTACAGCCCATTATCGAGAACCTGCATCAGCGCTGGCAAAAAAAGCAGGTTAAGACGGATCTTGACGATCAAGCGCTGCATCGTCGCGCCCAAGAATTAAATCGGGAATATTTTGGCGGCAAGCTGAAATGGAAATCGATTAAGTGGGTAACTAACCAGAACAGCCGGTTTGGAAGCTGCACTCCAGCCAGAGGAACCATTCGCCTGTCGCACCGGCTGGCGACTATGCCCACATTTGTACGGGACTATGTGCTTGTTCACGAACTGGCTCACCTGTTGGAGGCCAACCACGGCCCTAAATTCTGGAAGCTGGTGAATCGCTATCCTAAAACGGAACGGGCTAGAGGCTATTTAATGGCTGTGGGATTAGAAGAACTAGACGATTAAGACCCAAAATGGGAATCACGCTCTTTAAGTAAGGCTAGTCCTTTATCCAGCATAATTTTTGGCTTGAAATCGAGCATTTCTTGAGCTTTACTCGTATTGGCCACCAAGTTTGATACCCCTCCGGAAATAGAGGGGCTAACCACCACTTTAGCCTTCTTACGAGTGACGCCCTCTAAGCAACTAATCAACTGGTTGATCGTGGTACTCACACCGGTGCCGATGTTAATAACTTCTTGGTTAATGCCATCGGCAGTGGCGGCCGTAATCAGGGCTTCAACGACATCGTCCACGTAAATATAGTCTCGCGTTTGGGTTCCACTGCCGTAAATCACCAGCGAGCCGTCTTCAAGAATTTGACGCATAAACTGTGGAATTACCGGCGGGTGCGTGGGAGGAAGCGACTGGCCTGGCCCATAGCAGTTGAAAATCCGTAGCGCAACTGTCTCAATATTCCACAATTCACCAATCGTTCGCACGTAACTCTCGGCGGCTAGTTTGCTGGCCGCGTAGGGGGATGCCGGATGGGGAAGTAACGCCTCATGTACTGCGCCGATTCGCTGCTCACCATAAACCGCCCCCGAAGAAGCCAGGACCACCCGTTTAATACCGGCATCCCGAAGCGCTTCCATAAGGGCCACCGTGCCGCTGACGTTCGTTTTGTTGTACTCCCGAGGGTACAATACCGACTCAGGTACGGATACCCGCGCCGCCAGATGATAGACACAGTCAATTTTGTTGAGCAAACGCCATACTTTGGGTTTATCTTCTACATCGCCCCGCGTAAAATTGACAGCAGAATCAAGTCTGCCGGCATCTCCGGCGCTTAAGTCGTCAAGAACACGCACACTGTGCCCTCGACGCACCAAATTGTTCGCCAGCGCCGCACCAATAAACCCGGCACCGCCTGTAATTAGAAAACGCATCCTAGGCCCTTAAATACTAAATGAGTAGAACTGGTTCACTAAGAATTGAGTAAAGTTAGTAACTGACAGCTTAACTGGTTCCAACCGCGCCTCGCTCCACTTCCCACGGATAGATAATCCAATCCGTAGTCTCTTCAGCAAAGAAATCTGGTGCTTTGTCGGGGAATTCGGAGCGCTGGGATTTGTAATGTAAAACTACGGAGTAAGGTTGTCCGCCCGCCTGTCTGACCCGCTCGGTAACATTGACAATCTGCTTACCCCGATCCCAAATATCGTCCACAATTAGAACTTGCTGCCCTCTCAAAAAACTATCTGCAGGAAATTGCATAAACACCGGCCACTCCAGATCATGCTCTTCGTCTTCATAGAAATCAACGGAGGCCACCAGTACTTGTTTTATTCTTAACCTTTCGGCGATAATCGCCCCCGGCACAATCCCCCCCCGAGTAATGGCGATAACCAGGTCAAAATCATAAGCCTCCAATTTGGGCATGACCGTCCCGATTAACTTAATTACATCATTCCAAGAAAGGTAAATTCTTTTGACATCATCCATAGATTAGCCTATCACATATCTTTAAATGGTTATTTTTTGTATGTTTCAGAATTTGATTAGGTAGAATTATAGTATACCTAAGCATCCCTAATCAATCGCGAACCAAAAATAAAAATGTATTATATCACAGACAAAGGCTTGCAGCGAATTCAAGTGTAGCGCAAATTTTGCCCCAAAAACACCATTAGACGTGTTGCGAAATAAGGTAAACCTGAGTATTGTAACGATAAAATAGGATAAAGAAGGTGAAGCAGGTGATAAATATAAACCGAGCCTTAAAGTCAGAGCGTTTGCTGAAAGCATTAACCGGGGTGAGTGTCGCTGAATTCAACACCCTACTCCCGAGCTTTGATGCTGCTGTAACCAAGAGCAAGCGAGAGCAGAAAACTAACCGCAAACGAGCCGAGGGAGGTGGCCGAAAACACACCTTGCTGACCAGTCAGCACCAACTCTTCTTCATCCTGTTTTACCTGAAATGTTATCCGACCTTTGATCTGGCCGGCTTCTTTTTTGATGTCGACCGCTCCCGAAGCTGGCATTGGGTCCAGGAGTTGTTACCTATTCTGGAAAAAACATTGGCTTGGCAGGTGGTCCTGCCGAAACGCAAGATCCGCACCGTAGAAGAATTCATGCACCACTTTCCCGAGATCAAGGATATTTTCATTGATGGTACAGAACGCCCCGTGCAACGACCCCAAAAGGGCAAAGCCCAACGCAAGCACTATTCCGGCAAGCAAAAAGAGCATACGGTGCGCAACTTGGTTGTAACCGATGAACAAACCGCCATCTTGTGCTTAACCCCAACCAAACCAGGATCTCGACAGGATTATCATCGCTTCAAACAGTCTCAGCTTGGCGAGCACATTCCGACTGATGTCGGGGTCTGGGTTGATCTCGGTTTTATGGGCATCAAGAAAGATTATCCCCAACTCGATGTCGTGATGCCCCATAAAAGTAGTAAACACCATCCCTTGACCCCAGACCAAAAGGCTGACAACCAGACCATTAGCGCGGGCCGCATTGTGGTTGAGCATGCCTTGGCTGGCATCAAACGGTTCCGCTGTTTAACCGATACCTATCGCAATAAAAGCCAATCTCTCGCTGATTTGTTCATGCTGGTCGCTTGTGGCTTGTGGAATTACCACCTTCGCCACGCTTAATCCTTTGACTTCTTACCTTATGCTGTCTCTTTTTTTCGGCTCCTTATTTCACAACATGTCTATTATCTTTAGCCGGCGACTCGTCCATCACAACGTAAGCTGTTGAGTGGGTCGGAGTAACCTTGCGATGCTACTCAAAACAAAGGCCAAAGCCATTACTACGAACTAAAGGGGTATCCCACCGTAGTGGGTAGACTAATTTACCGTAATTAACGCTTTAATCTTGTCAAATGTAGCCGTTCCGATGCCGCTGACCTGGGTAATTTCATCAATCGATGAGAAGCCGCCGACACTATCTCGATAATCAATAATCCGCTGAGCAATTGCCGGTCCAACACCGGGTAGACCATCTAACTGTTCAAGCGTGGCTGTATTCAAGTTGATAATGCTTCCGGTGTCTGGAGCCGAAATCGCACCACTACTTCTGCTGTCGGCGACTATAACAGCCGCTCCACCCTGAACCGGCGGCGGCGGACTCGCTTCATCGCGTCGCGGGATGTGAATCTGCTGTTGATCTTGCAATTCCAAAGCCTGGTTGATCCGCTCTGGATCGGCTTCTTCGGTAAAACCGCCGGCGGACTCAATGGCGTCTTTTATGATACTGCCCGCCGGTAAAAAGTAAACGTCTGAACGGGCAACCGCTCCGGTCACATACACTCTAACCGGAGCCGGTGTAGCTGTTGGCGTTGGCGTCGAAACAGCCTCGGTAGCGGTTGGCGCTGCGGCTTCAACCGGCAAAATTTCGATGGGGTTGTCCGCCGGCTGGTTCCAGTAGAATATACCGGCCCCGCCAATGGCTAATAGTGAAAGCACTCCAAATACAAGACTACGATGTTGATCAAGCCACGTCGAATTCATTGCACTACTCCTGGTTCTAATAGATGTTTTAATGGGTGGTTAAGGGTTAGCTAAATGATGCGTATCTGATTTATAGCTTGAAAAAGAGCTGGTCAATCTTACTTAATACCATTTTACCACAAACTATTCAGTTGGACACCTGCCAATTGGAATTAAAACCTTGACAAAGTCGTGGCCTATGGCTCAAGCCGGGTGTATGTGCCCGTTTCACCATTTGAAAGCAAAACGGACATCTGCATGCGGCCTGTCTCGTCCGGCTCAAACACAATCTCCGAGGTGATGCCAAAGCCGTTGTTGATCACAAATTTACCGTCACCGGCTGCCAGCAACCGCCACTGGTAGGGACCGCGTTTGGTCCAAAACGTCCCATCCTCGCGCCGTTCAACCTGCCAGCCGGTTTCATACGGCCCCACATAATCGGCTATCTCGGCCTCTGAAACCGTCTCGGCCAGCGGTTCGCGAATGCCGGGCAGAGCCTCGATAAAATCATCCCATTGGGTTTTGTAATACACCGCTGCTTCGTTATCCAGACCATATAACAGCTCTATGAAACGATAGCGCAGACTGTTGGCGAAACCGAAAGAGATGGTGCGATTGGTCAGCAGCACCATCCCAACGTTCGCTTCGGGGACCATAACCAGCAGCGACTTGAAACCCAACACGTCGCCATCGTGCCAGAGCATCTCGACGTCTCCGTACTTTTCAATAAACCAGCCCATGCCGTAGCTAAAATCGGGGGAGATTTCGATCTGCGGCTGCCAGGCTTCGGTCAGATTTTCTGCCGAGACAACGCGGGTTCCGGTCTGGCTAACGCCCCGGTTAAGCTGCATCAGCAAGAATCGAGCCAGATCGACCGCGCTGGCGTTGACTGCCCCGGCCGGCGTAATGCCGGTATCGGCGTGATAGTAAGTTGGCACGGCTTCACCAAAGAGGGTGAAATCATGCGGCGTGGCATGGTTGGGATTGGCCTGAGCCGCATCAACGAAGAGGGAAGCGGTAGTCATACCGATCGGTTCAAACAGGCGGCTACGCAACAAATCGGCGTAGGTTGCATCTAAACTGCCGTTCGTTCCCCCGGCGGCCAACGCGGCGATGTATCCGGCGGTAGCGACGATCTGGTTGTTGTAATGAAAGTGAGAGCCGGGTTCTTCATCCAAAGGCAGGTCAGCCAGCGAGGCCATTGTCTCCTCAGGCGTTAACCCCACCCCACTCCACTCCAAATCGGCCCGCAGAACGCCGCTGGACATATTCAGCAGGTCACGCAGCCGAATTTCGGAGGTAAGGTCAGGGTCGGCCAGGGCAAAGTCGGGCCAAATTTCGCGCACCGGTTGATCCCAGGCCAACACCCCCGCATCGACCAACGAAGCGATCATTGCCGCGTTCATCGCCTTTGTGGTCGAGCCGACGGCAAAGATCGTCTGCGGCGTAACCAGCTCGTCGCGGCCAAGCTCGCGCACACCGAAACCCTCAGCCAGCACAATCTGGTTATCACGGACAATCGCCAAGGCCACACCGGGAATGCCGAAATGTTGGCGCGTCTCTTCCACGGTGGCGGAGAAATTGGCCAGCCATTCCAGGGTCAGCGGTTGGACTTCGGGGGGGGCGACCAAAGACGGTTCGACCGTCCCAAGCCCGGCCAGCAGGTGGTCGGCTTCGGCTGACGAAGGAATAACCAGCACCTGACCGGGGAGAAGCACACTCGGCGAATCGATGGCCGTGAATCGGCTGTCTGTCGCAGCCGCGTTGTTGGTCGCTCGCCAAATGGCCGGCCAGTCCGCCGGGTCGTGGTAGTATTTGTCGGCCAGACGCGGTAGGGTGTCTTCGAGTTGGACGATGTAGGTGAGGGGAGGGCCATCGGCAGAGGTAATGGTTACAGATATAAACCAAATAAGGATCAAAAAGAGTGTTTTCCGCATAGGGTTGAGCTGCTATCTACTAAATTTAGCGTAAGCCATTATGCTTATAACTATAGGCATTTATGCGGAAATGACGAAATTTAAATCGTGGTTAAAGGATATAGAGAATATCGTCCACCTGGCCGAAGTTAAAATAATTTTTACACTGTTATAATAATAGGTGGCTAGAATAAAAAATCATCGCTAACTCCGTTAAACTCGCGATTTGGCCTATTTTTAGCTATTTTGCGTATTGCCTAACGACGTTAATCTATGTTAAAATACATGCGTGACAACCTTCACAATATCGACCAAAATGCCTATCACCACTGCCAACAAATAAAATGACCTCATTTTTGAATGCCTCGGCGCGTTCATTTGAGGTCATTTTATTTGAATAAAACAAGACAACCTATACCCATTACTCTGCCTTCAATAAATATTGTTCAAACTCAATACATAAAGGTTAACACTTTTGTGTTAGCGGTCTGACTTGTTTAGCCCATTGAATACATCTCTACTCGAAATTATTTTGGGAGAAATAATGCCTAATCACGACCTACCTAATTCTAAGAACCCGGATATTCGAACCTCTGCTGGTATCGAGCTGCCTCCGCAAGTCATATCTGTGCTGCAAACCATGTTTCCTAACTTTTGGCGAATTGCTGTCGAGGCTAAGCTCGATGGCGGTTTTAGCGGTAGCTACATTTATCGAGTTAGGTTAGTTAGAGCCGATCACCAAGATGAGTTAGCTGTGGTTAAGGTTGCTCCGGTCAGCTTGATTGAACAAGAGCAAGAAGCCTACAAAAGGTGGGTTCAAGATAATCTGCCGAAAACGGCTCACATTAATAATGTGTCTGCGCTCTCTGAAGACGGTTTATGGAAAGGCTTGCGCTACACTGTAGCCGGGGGGGGTATTTTTCCGGTAGAAAGTCTGTATGACTACTATCAAACGGCCGCTATTGAAGACATCGCTAATCTTATGGAAAAACGGCTTTTTGAAGTTCTGGGGCGGCGCTGGTGGTGGCGAGGGCGGACTGAGTCATCTTTTCAAATGCAAACGAACTATGATGATCTGCTGCCATTGAACCTCATTATCAAACAAGCCGCTCCACCGGCTCAAGCCACGTTAACCTTAATTAAAGCCGATAATCTCACTTCACCGCCGGTTATTGCTGTCGGGGATTGGGTGCAGTTAGATGGATTTATGGTGACTAAAGTCCATCCCGGTGACGGTGAAGTCACGCTCAATATTCCCCCCAGAGCCGAGGTTGGTTTTTCGCCTTCATTTCGGGTTAGACTGGTGGGGGTGGAGGATATCGCTAACTATCTGAGCAATCAATTGAGCGTAACTGTTCAAGGCCAGGTTGAAAAAACACGTCACAGCCTGTTAGAAAGCTACGTACGCCAGGCGTTTGATGAGATGATCGATCCGGCAACACCTCAACTGCCGTTGACCACCGGCCCTGTTTTCTCACCCGCTGCCCTATTGCTACCTAATCCTTTGCAAACTTATCAAACCCTTCTTCAAAATTTTATTGAGGTCAGAATATCAACCGTTCATGGCGATCTGAATTTTGAGAATATCTTAATCGATCCGCAAATTGGCGACTTTATTCTGATAGATTTTGCGACGGTTCATTTAGGCCATGCTTTGCACGATCTGCTTCGATTAGAAACAGAAGTGGTGATCAAACTCATCCCGCCTATTTTGCAGCAAGCTGAACTTCCCCCGGAAACCATATTTTCTATTTACGAACAACTCTATCTCACGACCGAAACGGATGATTATTTGCCCAGCTTACCTGATGCGGCGCTAAGCAAACCGTTTAGACTGTTGCGGCTCATTCGCAAAGCAGCCCGACGATGTCTGATCGATCTCGATAATTGGGATGAATATTATCGGAGTTTGACCATTTATCTGCTGGGAGCTTTGAAATATGAAACGGTGCGCCACTCACTCCTGGCTCCCCTACCGGCCCAAACGGCCTTCTGGGGCGCAGCCGCTGCGCAACAACTGCTTCAAGACCCACCGGATGCTCAGCAAACTCCGACAGCATTATCCCGCTACAGAAACAGACCGAGCATCGACCTTGAAGCGCCGTTTGGCACCATGCATCCTGACTCAAAATTTTATATTGAAAGAACGGTCGATAAACTTTGCCGCGAACGAATTACGCCCCTTCGATCAGCGACCGTTTTTGTCCAAGCGCCTCGACAAATGGGCAAAAGCTCGCTTCTGCAGCGAGTCATCAAACAGGTTAAAGATGCCGGCTTAAAACAGGTGGTTTTCATCGATTTTCAACGGTTTCCGGAAGATTACATTGAGGATGAGGAAGAGTTCTTTAAGGAATTGTGTTTAATGATCGGTGAAAGCTTGAACCTAACTGACGCCGTCGATCATTACTGGCAGGGACGGCGAGCGCATATTTTGAACTGCAGCCGCTACGTTTCAAGGCACATCATGCCCCAATTGGACCAGCCGCTAGTGCTGGCGATGGATGAAGTGGACCGGATGTTATTTAGTCCCTTCCGGGCTAATTTTTTCGGGATGTTGCGTACTTGGCACAACGATCGAGCCTTTGACGAAGGGTTCGCCAAATTAACTTTATTTTTAAGTAGTTCTACCGAACCGTATCTGCTTATTGATGATCCGCATCAATCCCCCTTCAACGTGGCCGAGCCGTTCTTTTTAGAGGATTTTACTAAATCAGAAGTCGATGATCTCAATCGGCGGCACGGCCGGCCCCTAAATAATAGGCAGGTTGAGGATTTGATGCGTTTAATCAATGGCCACCCGTTTCTGATCCGGTTGGCCTTGTATCTGATCAGTAAAAACACCATCGACTTCAATACGCTAATGACCCAGGCAACAGAGGATACCGGGCCATTTGGCAACCATCTACGCCACTACTTGCTGCGCGTACAGCAGAAACCGGACCTCAAGCAAGCCTTGGTGCGCATCTGCCGTAATGAACCTTGGGCTGAGGATCAAACATTTTATCGTTTGGAAGGCGCCGGCTTAATTAAAAAGGACGGCCAACGCATCATACTGCGGAATCAACTCTATACCCGCTATTTTAAGGAACACTTCAATGCCTGATAAACAACCTATTCGCTTTACTGTCGGCGGCGCGGTCCAAGCCAATCAAGGTACTTATATCAAACGACCGGCCGATGATACCCTCCTTGAAGCTTGCCGGGCCGGTGAGTTTTGCTACGTGCTGGCCAGCCGGCAGATTGGCAAATCAAGCTTAATGAACGCTGTAGCCGAAAAGCTGAACCACGAAGGCATTCGAACCGCTCGCATCGACTTGAACCGTATCGGCAAAATTCCCGATGCCGACCGGTGGTACTTTAGCCTCATCACCGATCTGGCCGATCGCTTAAATCTTAAAATTGACACCCAGACTTGGTGGCAAAAGATACCTTCTAAATCTACCGCCACCCAAAAATTTAGCTTATTCTTACGCCGGATGGTATTGGAAACAATAAAACAACCCGTTGTCATTTTTATCGATGAGATTGACATGACGCTGGGACTCAGTTTTACGGATGATTTCTTTGCCGCCATTCGCACGATTTACAATGATCGCGTCCAAGAGCGCCCCTATCGTCGCCTTACGTTTGTGCTGTTAGGTGTTGCCACCCCGGATGAATTGATTAAAGATAACACCCGAACCCCGTTTAACATCGGCATGGAGATCGCGTTAAACGATTTCACCGAAGACGAGTGTCTTCCTTTTCATCAGGCCTTGCAAGAGGCTTACCCTGAACACGGCCGCCATTATTTTAACCAAATTTATGCCTGGACGCGCGGTCACCCTTAT
Organism: Anaerolineales bacterium; assembly: GCA_020634855.1. Lineage (GTDB taxonomy): Bacteria > Chloroflexota > Anaerolineae > 4572-78 > J111 > JAGRBY01. The sequence continues at coordinate 220,163 of JACKAU010000004.1, read as the reverse complement.
CTCACTCAAAAATTGTGTGACGCGGTGTTAAAGAGAGCGTTACAAAGTGATAGCGTTAATCCCAATCTCGTAAATGATCTTGTTCGAGAGTTATTCTTGGCAGCCGAGAGCCGGGCGGAAACCAATCTTCAGTTCGTCCAAAGTAGAGTTATTGGCGACTCCTACGCTCAAGAAATGCTGCGCGTTTACAAGCGAATCTTAAAGCCCGATACCTCTGTCCCTGATGATAAACAGTCGCCCCCTATTACGCGATTAAAACTCTACGGGTTGATTTTAGCTAAACACGGTCAATTAGAAGTTAGAAATAAACTTTACGCGCAAGCATTTAACTCGACCTGGGCCGGCGAGATATTGAAAAGCTTAGGCTTAGGGTTGGGTGATAAATACAAAATCCTTTATCGAATCAGTAAACAAGGGCTGGTAACGGTTTTCCTGGCTGAGAAAAAAGAGAGAAATCCGGCTCAAACCGTGGCTTTAAAGGTGTTGTACATTCCTGAAGACACGAATGAAGATGGCTGGCTGCATTATGCGGAACATTTAGAGAACACCGCCAAAAAAGTGGCCGAAGCCCATCATACTAATGTTGTCGAGATATTTGATGTAGGCTGGAGCGATGAAAAGACATTGTACATGGCCATGGAGTATGTTCCTACCGGCAACTTGCGCCGCCAGTTGAAAGCCGGTCCACTACCTCGAAATGAGGCCGTCGAAATTATAAAACAGGTCGGCGCGGCTTTAAGCTGCGTCCACCACCAATCCATTTTTCATCTGGCCATAAATCCCAGTGACATCTTGCTTGATCGCCGCGACGAAACATTACGTGTAGTTTTAACCGATTTTGGCTTTGCCAAATTTCTACTGGAACCCCCTTATACGTTGCCTCAATCCGATCCCCTTATTCTAACCCCTCACTACGTAGCGCCTGAATACAGAGATCAACCTGATCACGTAAGCCCAGCTCTTGATATTTACGGGTTGGGCGTTACCCTCTTTGAAATGTTGGTGGGAAAACTACCGTCAACCTGGCAACCGGGCGAACCGCTGCCCACCTTATCTGAGGGATTTCCCAGACAGTATGCTTTCTTTGATGACGTCATTCATCGATCGGTAACCCCAAACCCGCAGGGGCGATACCAATCGGTGGAGGTCTTTCTGGCAGCGGTTGATATGGCTAACGAACAAGCCGAGCAATTTGAACAGACTGAACAGAAAAAGCGAGCAGCCAGCATCATTGAGGCCGCGCAGCTCTACATCCAAAGTGGATCTTATGATTACGAAAAAGCCTTGCCGATGGTTGAGGCCGCGCTGGATACCTACCCCGACTATCTGGATGCCTTGATTTTACGCGGGCGGATTCGATTACAACATGAGCAAATTACTGAAGCCCTGGCTGATTATCAGAAAGCCTTTGAAAAAGAGCCTGACCTTTCTACGGAAGCGGGGCAACAGTATCTGCAAATTTTGAGTCGGATGGCCGAAAATGCCTGGGAACAGCAGCATTATGATGAGGCCGTGACTCACTACCAAACAATTCGCCGTACCCTAGCCGGCTATCCTGAAAATACGGACTTCTCCCAGCAAATGGAACAACTAGCCGTTGGCCGGCTTATTGACTACGAACAACAAAAGATAGCCACCGCCCAAGCAGAAATTGACCAACCGCAAAGTTCGGGCGGGTCAAATCGAGATGATATATTCCAACCTTACCTGACGATTGACCAGGCCTACCGGAATTTGGCTAAACTTGAACCTGATCGGCAAACCTGGCCCGATAACAGAAAGAGCAATCTTAAGGAACAGGCCGTGTTACGGGTTAAATTAGCGAATGAAGCCCTTCAAAAGGCCGAACCTGACCATACAACCGCCCTAAAACATTACCACGCCATTCGCGACATCGAAAAAACGGATTATCCTGAACTATCTCAGGAATTGGGTCTTGATTTAAAACAGACGATCACTGATTTGAGACTCATTGTTGATTACACCGGCAAATATCACCAATTTCTCGAATATATCGAAATTCAAGACTATCAAACAGCTTTAGATTATCTAAAGCAAGAATTTATTAAGACCGGTAATTACGAATATAGAGATGTAGCGCGCTGGTTGTGGGGATTATTCCATGTGACCAAAGAGGGCGAGTTTCCCAAAGAATGGATTATCTTACCGGTCTTTCGTCCTCTAAGTGATCGATTCATACAGCTCAAACAGGGACAGATCGAACGATTAAAAGATCAGCTCAAACCATGGTCCGCGGCCAACATTTCAGGCACAATTGAAGCGAAACAGCAAAAATTGCAAGAATGTGAAGATGAAGTCGTGCAAAGTATTGGCGGCTTGCTGGAACAGGCCGTCAAAAATGGGGTCGCCGCTCAGTCTGAGATTGAAGTATGCCATGGGGACTTAAACGAAATCAGACAAAAAATTCAACAGCAGCGAGAGGCTTTTCTGAAACTCAATGCCCATGAAACGGCCAATTTGGTTGAAGATTGGCTCCAAAAATTTCATGCCGATGAAGCTATTCTGGACAGAGGCGACTCGATTAAGGCTATCCCTGACTATCTGCGCCGTATTGAAACTGAACAACAAGCTATCGAAAGTGACCCTACATTTGAGCTGCTGCAAAATTTACAGGCCGCTATCCTAAAAATTGAAGCCGCCATCCTCCAAGTGAAACTGCGCATTAAGAGAAGATTGATCGGCATATTGATTGAGGATATCGGCCGTCGGGATGACGAGTTGGTCAAAGCCAAAAAAGAGGCAGGTGCGGTAGAAACACGGTTAAAGCAAGATTTGGCCAACCTGACCGGCGTCCTAACGGAGACAAGAGACGAACTGGATAAAGAGAAGGCCAAACCCAATCTCGCCCAACAAGAACTGGAAGATGTCAGGAAAGGGCGTCAATTTGCCTTGGTTGCCTTGATACCAGCGTTGCTTTTTGGCAGCGTGATAGGTCTTCTAATCGCGATTATTTTACAACCCGAGTTTGTATCGATGGCGTTATTGACAACAATTTTTGTTATAGCCGGTATAACTGCCGCAATTTCTTGGGGAGGATGGCTCTATTTCCAAAGACGCGACCGTTAAATAACAACCAAAATCCTATGACATCCATTAACCGACCGTAACAAACGGTAACCCATCAACGCCACATTCTGCCAGGAAATTGCCACAATTCTGGCAGATAATAATCACAACTTTCGGTTAAACTTGGTGTTAGTTTTCAATTGACCACAAATTTATATCCTCAAACTCATCATAATCGACTCTAAAAAACCAAGCTATGAAAGATGTGGAGACAAGGAATTGATATGATAAGCGCAAGTAAAATTATCGGATTGGTTATGCTGTTAGCCTCGATAGTTGTTTTGGCATTATCGATAGCGGCTTTTTCGCGAGTACAAAAGGCCATTGCTATAGTTGAGTCACCGACCTTTACACCGACGAAAGCCCCCACATCCGTTTCTACGGCAACCAAGTCACCCACTCTCACTCCGACGCCTACCTCTACCATCGAACCTGATCCACCTACATCTACGCCTACGGTCACCACCACCGCCACCCCAACGTCCACAGACGCCCCCATTCCCACTAGCACTGCTCCCATTATCCCCACACCTGATGCTGTAGTTATTGCTTCAAATGGCCTCAATTTACGATCTGGGCCTGGAACTGATTATGACATCGTCAATTTTCTTAAAAAGGGGGATTCCCTAAGTATTCAAGGACGAACTGAAGATAGCGGCTGGATTCAAGTTAGGGCTGATAATCGAACTGCTTCAGGATGGGTCTCGGCTTCTTCTCAATACATTCAGTTCAATACTGATAAAAATAACATATTAATAGTCGCCCCCCCAACTCCGCCAATATCTACGATAACATTGGCCCCTACTGCCACCCCTATTCCCACTAGTACCAGCTACTCGGTTCCTATCCCGACAGCGCCGGATAACGGCTCAGGCTCCTACGGTACGTTTCCCCCATTAACCTGGACCTGGGATGGCACATTAGCCGACGACGAATATTTCGAGGTCAGAATCTGGCATGAAAGCATTACCGATTATCACCCTGCCTTAGGCTGGGTCAAAGTTCCGCCGTTTGATTTCAATATTAGTCAGGAACGTTCCGGCAAATACTTTTGGACCGTAACGGTTGTTAAAGGGCAAAATGCTAAACTTAAAGATTGGATCATTCAATCCGGCTGGCCTTACCAGATGTGGGACGGCGACCTGGTGACTGAGTTGAGCCAAGAGAGTGAACAGCGGTTCTTCTTCTATACTCCGGCTAAAGGCGGTGGTGGAAATGAAACGAATATTTCAAAGCCAAGTGGTTCCTGTGGTGAACCTCCCTGCGACTGACGGCCCTGTAGTAACGGGAGCGTGATACTTAAACACCCCTTGCTTATATTCATAAGACAGATCAGAATGGACTACAAGATTTGGCAGTATACTAAAATCTTGACCCAATTTGTTAGAGCCCTGGGGTTAGCCTTAGGGCTTCTTATCCTTGTTCTGACCATTTTGCACAATCTGGCTTTGGCGGAAGACAATCCAGATTGGGTATCTGCCGGTCAATTGCCAGTTAATGAGGGGTTGTCTAGACACGCAGCAGTGGCCATTGAAGATACTATTTATGTAATCGGAGGGGGTAAAGATTTAGAGCATCAAGCTAGAGATGTTTACCATAGTAAAATCGATAACAATGGCCGCTTAACTACGTGGAATAAAGATCAGCAATTAAACAAAACACTAATATATGCTCCTGCTGTCGTTTCCAAAGAGGGCTGCGTATATATGGTAGGCGGGCGTACTGGAGATGAAGCCCAATCTTCCACGTTAATTGGACAACTTGGCCCCAATCATCAGATCGAATGGCAAGAAAAAAATATTGCCGGTTTTTCCGCCCGATACTTGCACACGCTCATTATTAGCGGCAATAAACTTTATGCTATCGGTGGGTTTCGAGATCCAGCGGATAATAGAGTCACAGGCAGGGTCGATGTTCTCAATCTATCTGACAATTGCACCCCCGCTGATAACAAATGGACAGCGGTGACGCAACTTTCGCCCGCTCGAGCCGCACACGCTTCTGTGGCTTTCAATGGAAAGATTTATGTTATCGGCGGCTTTGAGAATGGAGACCGGCGTTCGAATATCTCACAATCGGTTTATTTCGCCTCTATTGAAGATAACGAAGTTAGCGAGTGGACTCAACTCTCAGTTACCTTGCCGATCTCTCTAGCTTATCATGCCGCAGTTGTCCCCGAAGCTGAAAGGCGCATCTATGTTATCGGCGGTCTAAAGCAAAATGGAGACCTTTCCTCCAAAGTTTATTCCGCCCACATTGAGAATGATGGCCGATTAAGCGGCGATCCCAATCATCCAACCCAATGGTTAGAAGAACCTGAGCTTGAACTTCCTACACCTTTATATCGACATACTGCTGTATTGGCCAATAATGGAAGCCTTTATGTTATTGGTGGGCAAACAAAAACACAAAACGGTAGCGATGTCAATCAATCTCAGGTTTACTTCACCCCACCCCTCGCCCTTACCAAATCGAGCGATCCCGCCGGCCCTATCCATGAAACCGATACCATCACCTATACCCTAGCTTACGCCAACAACAGCTTTATCACCCAAACTATGACCATTACTGACGTCATCCCCTTCAACGTCGAGTTGATCCCTGACTCAATTTCCGATCCCGGTCAAGTGAATGGTTCAACCGTGGTCTGGAACCTGGGCGATGTTTCACCCGGCGAATCAGGGCAAGTCTCGTTTCAGGTCAAGGTTCCTTTATTTCTAAGCTCAAAAAAACCGCCTGAAACAATATCTACACTGGCAACCGGCTCAAACGTATCTTACATTCTTCCCGTACCCGTTACCTGCGACACGACCCGCTTTTGGGCCAACGGCGTTACCCAACAACCCCCACTCGCCCCCAACATAATAAACGTACAAATCCCTCCCAATACCAAAATTTCACAGATGTGGTTGGGGATGAAGTCTACTGACAACAGCACCCCGACCGTTGCCGATCAACCGGCCAACCTATTAGTAACCACCCGTGGTCCCATCAGTGCATCTGTTTGGGCCGCCGATATTCCCCAATCCGCGCTAGATCAAGGCCAGGTAACCGTTATCACCCAGAATCCCCGTGAGTTGAATGCGATATTCCTATTCGATAAAGATGATCCCCCTTTTGCCGTATCTGAACTAGAAGGCTTGCTGGCTACAACTAAAACATTTACCTACACCTTTGATATCCCCTCCGTTACCACCCAAACCATGGACGTCATTATTCCTTTTATGGATATCACCTACTGGCAAGACAATATGCAGCCAGACACTCGCTTAACGACCGTGACGGTTAAATATAACGGTCGTGCCTTGCCGTCGATTAAGGTTAATAACCCTAATCTGGGTAATGGTCTGCTTATGACCCAATTTCCAATTGACATTGGTCCTTTAGAAACAATTGTCTCAACCGCCACACTGGAGGTCACCGTCGATACTGAAGACTCCATCTACACTCTCGGCCCCCGTATTTGCCGCCCGGTCTACATCGCCAATACGGCCTGGCTGTGCAGCCAACAAGCCGGCTGCATTACGGATACGGCCATAAACAAACCGCCTAATCTCAAATATCCGGCAGAATTATTCTTGCCGATAATTATGAAAAGTGGATCATAACGCTACTCGGCAAATTTTTTTCTAACCGACTTCCCCGGCTTATCGTTGACAATTACCCCCACCTAGAGTATATTTCTCTCCCTAGAAGTAATCAGGAGGGAAATGTGCTGGGTAGAAACAAATCGACACCCATCGACAAAATCGAAACGGTGATTGGACCAAACACAAACTTCAAGGGAACCATGGTCTGCGACGGGAGTGTGCGGATCGATGGAGTTTGTGAAGAAGGTTTGATCAAAACTCTGGGCAATATCGTTATTAGCCCGGAGGCTAAAGTGGCCGCAGATTTGGAGGCCGAGAATGTCTCGGTGAGCGGGGCAGTGACCGGTCGCATTACGGCTCGCGGTCGGCTGGAAATTCTGAGTACGGGCAAAGTTTGGGGCGATGTTGACGTCGGCAGCTTTTTGCTCGATGAAGAGGGTTATTTTCGCGGCAACCTGATCATGCAAGATGAGCCGGAGCCGCCCAATTTCGGGCCCCCCCCCCCCGCCTTCGAGCCGCCGCCGGAAGAAATGGCGTCTACGGAAAGCCCGTCAGAACTGGAAAAAACGTCCTAAGCCCCCATACATCAAGACTTTGCTTAACAGGTACAAAGCTCACCTTATGTCTGGTGAGCTAATTTTTTGTAGGCATTTTCCGGAAATAATGGTATTATTGAGTATCGACCCACTCACCACACTTCAACCCAGTCAAAAACCTATCTGCCGGAGGTCTTATAATGTTACAAATTGTCGGCTTAAACACGTTAGACTTATTACTCATTTTTCTGGTCTTTATTGGCTTGCTAATCGGTTTTTTCCGGGGCGTCGGGCCACAACTTCAATCGCTGGCTAGCATTTGGTTTGGCCTGTTGCTGGCTCTCTGGCTCTACCGGCCCTTCAGTAACCGAATTTTGCAGGGCCTTGAGTTGACCAAAGTCGTCAGCGATACCCTAGCCTTTCTGCTGATGCTGTTCGTCTCATACCATGCCATCCGGCTAATCGTCCGCTATCTCACCAAACCACCTGAACAAAAAGTGACGCCGATCAAGAAAAAAGGGCGGGTGGGTCCGGTTGAGCCGCCGAAACCATCGGCCCTAAAGCGATTGGTCGTGGGGCCGGTCGGTACGATACTGAGTATGATTTTGGGCGTCGTCTTAGCCATTGTTTGGATCGCCATTTTTATGGGAGTGGCCCAATTTTTCTTTCAAACCGGCGCTTTTTCAGCTAGCGGGGTCAACCAGCCGGGCCTCACCAGCCAGATTCAAAGTTCAACCCTCGTCCCTTATTTCAACCGGGTGCTGTACGTCATCGTCCAATCACTGAGCCTGTTTGTACTGGATGAAGGGCCAAACATCCTTGAAAGCGTCGTCAACAATGTCGTTCCGCCGGCAGGTGGCTAAAAACAGGATTGATTGTGCAAGAAAAACATCTCAACACCCTTGAATTTCCCAAGATTTTAGAGCGGTTGGCCAAATATGCGGCTTTTTCGGCCAGCAAGGAATTGGCGCTCAAGCTCAAACCATCGCCCTACTTTTCAGAACTACAGGGCTGGCAAATCGAAACCCGCGAAGCTAGTCACTTGCTTTCGGTCAAAGTCAACCTCGGCGTCGGCGGCGCGCGCGATGTGCGGCCTTACGTCGAGCGTACCCACCGAGGCTTTGTGCTGCCGCCGCCGGAACTGCTGGAAGTGCGTCAAACGCTCATCGCCGGGCGCGAACTACACCGCAACATTACCCGGCTGGCCGACGCCTACCCGCGCCTGGCCGATATCGCCCAGCGCATAGAGGAGTGTCCCGGCGTGGTTAATGCCATCAGCCAGGCTATCGAAGACAGCGGCGAGATCAAAAGCAGCGCTAGCGCCGACCTGGCCCGCATCCGGCGCGAGATGGACATCGCTCACAACCGGCTAACCGAGCGGCTCAACCGCATCATCACCTCGAGCCAGCTCAAACTGTATTTGCAAGACGCTATCGTCACCCAGCGCGGCGGGCGCTATGTAGTGCCGGTCAAAGCCGAATTCAAAGGTCGCATTCAGGGTGTGGTCCAAGATCAGAGCGCCAGCGGCGCCACTATTTTTGTCGAACCACTGGCCGTCGTCGAGCTAAACAACAAGTGGCGACAGCTTCAACTCCAGGAAGAGGAAGAGATTCAGCGTATTTTGGCCGAGTTGTCCGCCCTGATTAGCAACCACGGCGATCTCATCGACCACACCGTCGAGGCCCTGGCCGAGCTTGACCTGGCCTTTGCCAAGGCCAAATACGCCTGGGCCATCGAGGCCACCGAACCGAATCTCATCGATTTCAGCGGCCGGCAAACGCTGCCGGATGAGAATCGTCGGCGACCGGATCGCCCGACCATCGAACTGATGGCCGCCCGGCACCCCCTGCTCGATCCGGAAACGGTGGTGCCGCTCGATTTGCCGCTGCCGGATGAAGCTCGTATGGTTGTCATCACCGGCCCCAACACCGGCGGCAAAACGGTCTCGCTTAAAACCATCGGCCTGCTGGCGGCGATGGCCCAGGCCGGATTGTGGATTCCGGCCAACGAGGGATCGCGCCTGCCCATCTTCAATAACATCCTGGCCGATATCGGCGACGAGCAGTCGATTGAGCAGAGCTTGTCTACCTTCTCCGGCCACATGACCAACATCGTCCGGATTTTAGATGTGTGCGACGAGCAGTCGCTGGTTATTTTCGATGAGTTGGGCGCGGGCACCGATCCGGAAGAAGGCTCGGCTTTGGCCCGCGCGATCATGCTTGACCTGTTGGAGCGCGGCACGACCACATTTGTGGCCACCCACTACTCAGAATTGAAGGCGTACGCGCATGCTACCGGCGGGGTCATCAATGCCAGCATGGCCTTCGATGCCGAAACCTTGACGCCGACCTACCGGCTGCAGATCGGCATTCCCGGCGAGTCGAACGCCTTCACCATTGCCCGCCGGTTAGGACTGCCGGACCGCGTTATCGACCAGGCTCGCAATTTGATGAGCGAGGGCGCGCAGCAGCTTGAGGCCATGTTGGGCGAAATCAAAGCGCAGACCGAAGCAGCGCAGGCCAAACGCCGTGAGGCTGAGGCCGAGCTGGAACAAGCGCAAACCTTAGTCGAGGAGCGGCGGCAGCAGCTCAGTGACGTTCAGGCCGAACGACGCGACATTCTCAACTCGGCCCGAGCCGACGCCCGCCGCGAGATCAAGGCCGCCCGCGAACGCATCCGGGCGTTGGAAGCGGACGCGCAGGCCGATCTGGAACATCGTCAGGCCGCAGCGCAAGCGGCCGCCCAAGCAGCGTCAGTCGAGCCGGTCGAAACGGTTGAGGATCAACTGGAGACGCTTGAGGCCAGTCTGGCTCCGGTCAAAGCCCCGCCTAAACCAATACCAAACGACCAGAAGCAATCCGATGCCGGCCAGAACGGCCCCATTCGGGTGGGCGATCAGGTTTTTATTAGCCAGTATCAAACTTTAGGGGAAGTTATCGCCATCGACGGGTCGGACGCGGAGGTTCAGTTGGGTCATTTTCGGGCGACGGTTCCGCTAAAAACGTTGGAACTCAAAGCGCGGAAAAAGCGGTCCAGCCCGGCGCCAAGCGTCAAAACGCCGGTCGTCGAGTCGCCGGGGATGGAGTTGGATTTGCGCGGCCACATGGCTGATGAGGCGTTGCTGCGGCTCGATCAATATTTGGATCAAGCCTTTTTGGCCCAACTACCCTGGGTGCGGATTATCCACGGTCGAGGCAGCGGTGTTTTGCGCCAGACCGTGCGGCAGGAGTTAAACCGTCATCCCATGATCAGCAGCTACCGGGCCGGCCGCGAAGGCGAAGGCGGCGACGGCGTGACCATCGCCAAGTTAGCCGTCAATTAGTCGGGAAACCAGGTGACCGGCGTTTAGGATCGAAAATCAATTAACTTCCGCATTTGAGTTGGGGTAATTGGTAAATGGTAATTAGAGGCAAAATCAATTACCATTTACCAATTGCTAATTACCCTTGGCTGTCCACCGAAATAGGGAAGTTATTAATTTCCTATTCCTTAATTACAAGTAAAAGCGCCGGTCACGAAACATTACTCCAAATCTTCAAAAAGATCGCCTAATTCCCGTTTCCAAACATCACCCAGCGGCATGAAAGAGGTCTCGGTGAAGTCGCCGGTCACTTCTTCGATATACGCCTTAACATTGAGCTGCGGGAGTTTCTGCTCCAACTCATCGATTTTGGCGCTCATCGAGTTGATCAATTCATCGCTGCGTTCATCCAGATCCGACAAGCTATATTCCAGGCCAAACATGTGACTAAGCCGTCGCATAATATCGTACCAGGCCTTGAAATCATTCTCGATCCGCAGGCTCTGCAACGGAATCGATTGGTTTTGCGATAGATCATACGCCGGGACAAACCCGTAGAAAGCGATATATTCAAGGCCACGCTTCTCGGCTTCATCAAGTAGATACGAGCCGATGGTCGCGCCGCCTTCATAATCAGAGAATCGAACCACGTACTCGCTCATCTCTTCCTTCAGATGAGGCTGACTATACACGCAAGCGATTTCGCGATCTTTATCATACGGGACGGGGCCGTACACGCCGCCCAGCGCCGCGACCCGTTTAACACTCAAGGCCTCGACCGCGTCGAAAAATGCCTTGGCGTATTCATCAACGGCTAAATGCGGCTCGTCGCCCAAAAAGATGATCAGCCCTTTTTGAGCATTGCCCACATAAAATAACTCATTTTTACGCGTTTGCAACGTTTGGCGATAGCCCTGCTCCAACTTAATTTCGGGGCGCAGCAGATGATGCGTCCCGGGAATTTGAAACAAGTAAAAACCGTCCGGCTTGATCTCGCCAATTTTGGTTGCCTCTAAATGATTAATGATGTACTGCGGCAATCCCGATGAAATCGCCCCGGCATCGGCCCATTGATGCCAGCCGGCAATCATATACAACTCTTCAGGGTGCGGAATTGTCCGTAAATCAACCCGATCATTCATCCTAATATCCTTAATCTTTCCTATTCAACTAATCCGCTTGTGGGTGAGGCTATCGACCAATCTATTCAGCCATTTTCCGCTCGATGGCTTCAATAAGGAGTTTAAAATCATCCTCGGCCAGATCATCTGGTGTGAGGGTATTCATATCTTGAAGAATATTGACCAGACCCGCAATAGTCCCCCGAATTTCGGTGTAGAGATCAATATTCTCTCGGATACCTTGTAGGTTTGCCGCTGATTCGACCGTTCTCATGGCCTCATTTAGCGCTTTGGTTTTTTCTTCCCAATAGCTAATGTAGTTAATTTGGTCAATTGGATCATATATATGCGCATCCTCTAACACAATGGGAAAGATACGCTCATAAAACTCATTATTTTTAGCGATCTGTATTAATTCGAACATACAGTTCGGTGATTTTAGATATTTATCACTGATCACAACAATGACTGCTTTACCCCGGCCAATCTGCTCCATAAAGGCTTTTATCCGGCCCCGGTAACCTAAATTCTGTTTATCACGAATGAGCGTGATATTTTTATTTTTGAAGGTTTCATATATTTTATCGACTAACGTTTCGCTTTCCCCTTTCCAAGCATAGGAAACGAACAGTTGTTGTTCCGGTTGGATGGCTGTATCCGATGACGACGATACCGCCGGCGTTTCGGCCGGGGGTTCAGCCTGGGCGGGAGCAATTCCCAGTTCAATCTTATGCTGATTGATTTCCGCCTGTAACGTCTGTATTTCCATCGTAATATAAGCGGGGGTGTGAGGCCCCATCGTGGCTTTCTGTTCGATCAGCACGTTCAAACGGCGCTGTTTGATATCCAACAGCGATTGGATGTGACTCAGGTCTTTGGCGCTTCCACCGGCCGACGGGCTGGTTGATGCTCCCCCCGATCCGATAATCTTCTCAACCTGGCCGGGGTTGATGGCCCGTACCTGAGCCAGTAGATCGTCGAATTTACCCTGTCTTTCACAATATTCAAGCAAACGCTGGATCTTTTGCGGCCGGCTCATACCCGCCGAAAACTGCTCGTACACCGGCCGAAAATAATCATAACACAGCGATGTAAATTCTTCCTCACTGAGGGCATTTTGCAGCAGCTTGCGAATTTCAGCAGGGTTATAGTCCATTATTCACCCTCTCTTTTAAGTCATCCAAGGACCGTTATTTGTTTTGTGGCGTAACCAAGTAAAATCCGGTTGAACCCATCCCATTAGTTAATTTTACCACATTTAACAGTTTCTTGCATCGAAAAAGCAACTTACCGCCATGATCAATTATCCATTATCAATTATCCATTGTCGCCCGCGTCTGCAAGGCAATCGCCGCAGTCAAATGCGCCCCCAGCAGTACCACCACACTACTCAAATACAACCACAGCATCAAGGCAATGACCGCCCCCAGCGAACCGTAAACCACCTGGTAACGGGCCATACCGCTGGTTAAAAACCAACGAAACCCGGCCGTAATCATCTGAAACCCGATGACCGAGACCAACGCTCCCCAGGCAGCCTCTCGCCACCTGACCTTGGTATTCGGAACCCAACGATACAAATTGAGAAAGGCAATCAACAGGAAAACACTGGGAATAAACTGGGTCAAAATGCTCCAAATATAGGTATCGTAAATGTTGAGCGTGCCAAAAATAGGGACTTCGAACACCGGCAGCAAGTTGAGCAGCGTGGTAAAAATAAGCCACAAAACAAATAATAGGGCCAGACTTAGCACAATCCCCAACGCTAACAAACGCCCTTGCACGAAGTTTCGTTTCTGGGCGGTGTGCCAGGCCCGGTTAATGTTGGCTGCCAGGATAGTAAATACGCTTGAGGCTGCCCACAACAGGCCGACCAGGCTGACGAGTTGAATCGCCCCTCGTAGTTCCAGCGCCCGTGCGATATTTTGATTAACCAAATCCTGGGCTGTCGGCAAAAAGTTATCCACATACTGCAAGATCTCCTGCTGGGTCGACTCATCCCGCAGCACAGAACTGGCCAGAGAAATAATAAAAAGGACCATTGGAAACAGCGAAAACAACGCATAGTAAGCAATACTCGACGCTGACTCCGCCGCGTTGGTTTCACCAAAGCTTTGAAATGTCCGCTTCAGAATCGATGGAATACCAAAGGCCCGCGCATCGACCCAATCAAATGTAGCGATGGCTCGTGTTTTAAGATCCATGTTCCTCCAAAACTCCGTAAGCCCAATGGTTTTTTAACAATTCTACGCAACGCGATTGATACGCACAAGAAGCGCATTTAACAGTAGACCGGACTATTTTCCCACCTCTAAAACGAACCCCGGCTGTTACACTCTGCGGGCTTTCTGGTATAATAGCAGACATAACATGTTAAAACCGATCCTGGGTCGGAGAGCGAGGCGCATCGATGCAACAAACAAAACCAACCCGTCCCCCTACTAAAAGCTGGCTCGACCGGCTGCTGGAGCAGCCTATTTTAGCCGCCATATTACTGGTTGTGGTGGCTATCCTGGCCTTGCTTATTTGCACACTGGCCTACCTGCTGCTTGGCGTCGGCACGGCCATTTCAACGCTGCCAACGCCGACCCGCAATGTTGGTTTTGCCACCCCCACCGGTCAGGCCAGCCCCATCGTTACCCCGCCGGCTCCCGGCTCAGCCTCGATCGCGCTGCTGCCGGTGCAGGGAGATTCCGGCACGTTAATTACCATCACCGGCCAAGGTTGGACGCCCGGCGATACGGTCAGCGTCCAGGTCGATGATCCGACCGGCACGCAGGGTCTGGTCACGCTCGTCACCAACGTCCCGGTAGCCGCCAACGGCACCTTCATCGCCTCGTTTTTGCTGCCGGCCGATACCGGCTGGGCCAACCTGACCACCGTGCGGGTCACCGCCGCTTCGACCACCACCGCGACCAGAACCGCAGCCGAGTTCAGTGTGGTCGAACCGAGCCGGCCAACGCCCCCTATTTCGCCCACACCGGTTCCCTCGCCCTCGGACAATGATAACAACGATAATAATGGGGGGATCGTTCCGACCCCGACCACTATCATTATTCCATCCATCGGCGATTGGCAGGCCGAATATTACGATAACACCAGTCTGAGCGGCTCGCCGGCGGTGGTGCGCAACGAAATTGGCATCGATTTCACCTGGGGCAGCGACGGCCCCTCGCCCGATCTGCCGGCCTCCGGCTTTTCGGCCCGCTGGCTGCGCAGCTACGACTTGGAAGCCGGGCAGTATATCTTCAATATTCGAGCCGATGACGGGATACGGCTGTGGGTAAATGATGATTTAATTATCGATGAGTGGTTTGTGACGCCGCCGCGCCAGATCAGCGCCGATTATTTCATCCGGTTCAGCGGTCGGTACGAAGTTCGCATCGAGTATGCCAACTTTACGCCCGGCGGAACGGTTCGCTTCTGGCTGGAAAAAGTGGGCGGGGTGCCGCCGCCCGGCCCGCCCTACCATAGCTGGCGCGGCGCCTACTGGCCCAATGTCAACCTCTTTGGCGAGCCGCTGCTGGTCCGCGACGATCCCAGCATCAACTTCGATTGGGGAACCGGCGCGCCGGCGCCCGGCATGCCGAACAACAACTTTTCGGTACGCTGGGATCGGCTGGTCGATTTCGCGCCGGACAGCTATCGTTTTACGTTGGTGGTGGATGATGGCGCGCGGGTGTGGATCGACGACCGGCTGATCATCGATGAGTGGCGCGATGGAGTCCGCCGCGAGGTGTCCCGTGATTACGCGCTCAGCGGCGGAACGCACGCGATCCGGGTGGAATATTACGACCGTATCGGCGACGCGGTCATCGAATTTCGCTGGAGCCGAAGCCCGGTCATCACCCCCACGGCCACACCTGTACCCTCATTTCCTGATTGGAAGGGCGAGTACTGGCCGAACGCCAATCTGGCCGGCCAGGTGGCGCTAACTCGCAACGATCCGGTTATCAACTTCAATTGGGGCTATAGCTCGCCCGATTCATCGCTGCCCGCCGATAATTTCTCGGTGCGCTGGAGCCGGACGGTCAACTTCTCGCCGGGCCTCTATCGCTTCACCGCCGATTTTGACGACGGGCTGCGTTTTTACGTTGACGGCGGGTTGGTTTTGAATGAGTGGTCAGACGCCGCCAGCGTACGCACCCGAACCATCGATCTCAGCCTCAACGGCTCCCGGCAGTTGGTCGTTGAATATTATGATCGCACCGGCAACGCTCAGGTTAACTTTAGTTGGGAACTCATCCCGGCCACGGCCACACCGACCGGCACGCTGACGCCGTCTCCCTCGGCCACCGCCACCGGCACGGCCACAGGAACAGGAACGGCCACGCCCACGGATGTTTCGACAACGACGCCCACCCTCACCTTGACCCACACCCCAACCGGCACTTCAACCGAGACGCCCACCGCCACCCTGACCGCGACGGCGACGATTACAATGACCGCCACGATTACGCCGTAGAATATCACGGTGTAAATATAGACATTTGTGGTAACTGTTTTAGCGGTATTTTTGCTAAATTTATAGAGAGGAGGGGCGAGGCTAATGAAAATCAAGGTTTTAATCGGGATTCAAACTGGCCGTTCCCCGCACACGGGCCTAAAGACCCGTGCTGAGAGAGCGAAGCCCCTTCGGGCTAAGAATTTCGCCAGAGTAGGGCGCTTTAGCGTCCTTCGCTCTCTCAGGGCGACGGCTTTAGCCTCGCCCTCTTGGGTCCTTGCGACCAATTTATCTAACCGTCATTACCCTTGACCGCCCAACTCAACCACCACCTCAGACGTGCCGTTAAGATCAACGCTGCCGTTGGTCGAGGTCTCGGCCGTGGGGGTCGTTTCCGCGCCGTTCATGGTCGTGGTCGCTGCGCCGTTGGTCGTCGTGGTCGTGATCCCGTTGGCGGCCGGGGCGACTTCGGCATCCTTCTCTTTGCTCTGGCGCTTGGTTACTTCAATGCCCCACTTTTCCAACGCCGGTGTCACTTTTCGATTGAGTTTTTTGAGGACGATTAAGCCGCCGGCCATCCGCAGGGTGTCGTACAAAGCCTCCAACGATTCGGCCCGGGCCGCGTAGCTGTCTTTACGGCGGCTGCGACTGGCACGACGGGCCTCCAAATTGGTTTTGAGGCCATCGCGCAAGCTGATCACCTCCGCCAGATTAGGCGCGGTAAACTGCTCTTCCGGCGGGCGGCTTTCTTCCTTGGCGATGTACGTATCCAGCAGCGCCAGCCGTTCTGAGCGATTTGTCGGCAGCAGGATATTGCCGGTGCCTTGCTTGACCTGAAAGCCCCACTCTTCGGCGGCTTCCGGGGTTTCCGTATAATCAAAGTTGAGCTTAAAACGAATTTTACGGATAAGGGCTTTGGCCTGCTCATCCAGCCGCTTCACGGCTTCGGAGGCAATGGTACGCTGGACTTCGCTGGATTTGTAGGTGTTTTGGGTGGGAACCGATTCTTGCAAAAGCTGCCGGAGGTCCGGCAAGAGGTACGACTGCTCTTCGGGCGGTAAGGTCTCATCATACGCGACAAAATTTTGGCCGGCGGTGATGAGTTTCGTCGGCTGGTTGGGGGTGGGGATGTTGACCTGGAAAGCGCTACTACGATCAAGATTGATGGGGTACATGTTATAAACCTTTCTCTTTTTCTAGTCGATAGATTGATATTGATAAAGTAAAGCGAATAAAGTAGTGAGCAGTACCGTATTCAGTTGTAAGGTTAAGATCAGTATATCGCCATTTATTAAGCTTGTCGAGTCGCGTTGAATTTTTTGGCCGGTTCAAAAGCACCCACTGTGCCAGACCATACGATTTCTTGCCAAAAGAACCATTCTGCTCGCTAGACCATACGAATTCTTGCCAGAAGAACCTTTCTGTGTGCCAGACCATACGAATTCTTGCCAGAAGAACCTTTCTGTGTGCCAGACCATACGATTTCTTGCCAAAAGAACCTTTCTGTGTGCCAGACTATACGATTTCTTGCCAGAAGAACCTTCTTGTGCGCCAGACTATACGATTTCTTGCCAGAAGAACCTTTCTGTGTGCCAGACCTTATGAATTCTTGCCAAATGGACCTTTTTACGTGCCGGACCATAAGATTTCTTGTATGATCATCCCCTCCCGAGCGCCCATCCCTATGATCGACGGCCCACCATTTCGACCCCGACGGCGTAGGTTGGGGTCGAGGCACGAGACCCAACATCACTGCCTGTATCTGTCGAGTTTTGTGTCTCAACCCGACCTACGTTTTACGGCGACTGCCAATCCACGTGGTTGACCTGCCAGAAGTTAGCTCACCATTATTTACCTTTTTGAGCCAGAAATTCCTTAATAAACTGTCGGGCAACTGCCCCTGCCCCACCGACAACGCTCTGAGGTATCTTTGTGGTTAAATTTCGCAGCATCTTCCATTGTTGGCGTGTAAGCAGATAACCTATCTTTTCTTTTTCGTGAAGCCACTGCTCAAAATCAGGAATCTCTCGTGTACCGCTAATAACCGCATCGGCCAGCCACCAGACAAAACCGCCACTGGATACACGCCAACGCTCGCCCTGCCACAGCAGCAAATGTTCCTGATCCCACTGCCAACCTCGACCAATCTTTTCTACCAGACCCAACTTCTCTAACCGGCGCAATTCCGGGGTAAAACGCTGAGGCTTCTCAATTTCACCGAAGGAAAAGCGTCGTCTTTGAGCAATACCGCCCAACTCGACCAGACCCAAAATGACCAGTACCGTGCGAGCAGCATCATCAAGGTAACGCCGCCACAAGGTATTAAAGTGATCTGTTGTTCGCTCATAGAATAGCTCGCCAGCGACTTCGTACCGTTTTTGCCCTTGATAGCCTTCGACTATGGCGTCAAACAGGGCTGCACCAACCACTTGCACCCGATAGGGGTGTCGTCCGCTCAGCCAAATGATAAAGCGTCGGTCATTGGGAGTAAATTCGACGTCGTTATCAGCTAGAAAATGGTCTAACAGTTCTCCTACAGCCTTGTAACTGAAGGGGGTAAGATTCACTTCGGTGAAATGATTGAAAAAAGGGGAACCTAGAGGATTACTTTCCTCTGAAAGGCGGTTCATTTCACTAACCGAGGTAATGCTGGCGGTGATCAGTTGTAGACATTCGGTGCGCGTGGCCAGTGAGCGCAACCCCCCTAAAAATTCGGCAGTTTTGAAATTATCGTGATGCAAGAAGCCATCAAATTCATCCAAGAGCAATACTACATGCCAGCCATGTTGGCCTAGATTGCGAAAGAATTTGTCTAAGGTGGCCGAGCCATATTGATTATCGATAACGGTCTGGATCATCTCTTCCACCGGTTTATCACGGTGAACGACCCGCCGGTTGACGACATCTAAAACAGTTTTCCACAAATCTGCCGGCTTTTTCTGAGTATCGAGCCAACCTTGGTAAATGTCTAATTCAACTACGATAAGGCTTTCTGCTGCATCTCCCAACCACTTTTGTTGAATGACGGGTGCAGCTAAGTAGGATAGTAACGAGGTTTTACCAATACGCGGCTCGCCGATAATGGCGGTACTATCTCCATTGCGCAAACGTGAGAAGAGGGTGCGCAACTCATGTTGGCGGTTTATGTGTTGTTCAACTGGAACGGGTTTGCCATAAATGAATGGATTTAGACCCTTCGTGTATCCTTTCATATTCAATTTTCCACCCCCCACAATCGTACAGTACCGTCTATGGATCCTGAGGCTAATATCGCCCCATCGGGTGAGAATGCTACACTAATTACGTTATTTGTGTGTCCCTCCAGAGTATGTAAAAGGGTTCCATCAGATACTTGCCACAACCGTATTTTCTTATCAGTCCCCCCTGAAGCCAATACTGTTCTATCAGGAGAGAAAGCCACACTCAAAAACCATCCTTCATCTACCTTTAGAGTACGTAGCGAATCCCCACAATTTTGAGATGAGTCGATGCACCCACGCACATCCCATAGTTTTGCTGTGCCGTCCTCGGATCCTGAGGCTAATATCGCCCCATCGCGTGAGAATGCCACACTCCTAATACCACCCTCGTGCGTCAGCCGCTTCAACTGTTGGCCACTAATAACATCCCACAATGTCACCTCTATGTCGTTTCTGGCTCCTGAGGCTAATATCGCCCCATCAGGTGAGAATGCTACACCGTCTACCCAACCCAACTCAGACGAAGTTAATAGGCGTGACTCACCATCTATCTTCGATAACTGAATATCACCAAGTGCGCACTTATCACCTATCGATGTAAAGGTCCTACACGCCCCAGATGCTATTGTTACCCCGTCGGATGAGAATGCCACACTGTTAACCGCACCCATGTGATCCGTAATGTGGCTTATTTTCTTTCCATCACTCACCTGCCACAGATCTACATTACCATCGGACGACCCTGTAGCCAACTTTGTTCCATCGGGCGAGAAGGCTAAACTTATTTGACTTTCCGGTTCCAAGGATTGGTATAAGTCGCCATCGTTCGCTCTCCACAATTCTACTTCTCCGAATTCTACTTTGCTGCCCGGATTTATATACTTTGAACTCATTGACACAGCCAAAAACACCCCATCAGGCGAGAAGGCTACCTGATTGGCTTTTTGAGATGCACTCCAGCTAGATAATTCGATTATCTGACTGGCATTTTGAGGAGAGATAGTGACATTAATAGGAATAATCGAGATTGCCGAGTTAGTCGAAGTAGAGGTAGGAGTAAGTGTAGGTGTGTCGGTGAGAGTAGGCGAGGCGGTGAGTTGAGTCTCGGTCGCTTCTATAGCTTGTAAGTTGGCTAATACGGTTCCTTGTGAATCTACTGCTGCACTTGTGGCAGCATCAGCCTGTATCGTAGCAGCTTGTGCAGCAGATGTAGCTTCCACAGCTTGTGCACCAGCAGTCTCTTGTGCAGCCGTGGTGGCATTCAATGCATCTGAGGCAGCAGCTATTCGGGTTAAAGCCGTTTCCTCAATAGAAGTGGCTTGAGCGATTGATGTGGCTTGCACGCTAGTAGTTTCGACACTAATTCGGTTTTGGGTATAAATGGCTGTAATCAATAAAATCAAGGCTACAACTCCTGCCATTACTATAAAGAATCGTCGGCGTGGATCAGGCTCACCCTTGCTATTTTGTTCGGCCTCGGCCAATTTTTTAATTGCATCTCGGTAATTATGACGTTTGCCAACGACTTCAGCCAGAATAATTTGAGCCTTATCCCATTCTTTTTGTTGAAGATACCCCGTTCCTTCAGCGTAGCGTTCAGCCAGCCAATACTCATCCTCTACGCGGTTCAGCGCTTGCTTCCAGCGTTCGTCATCTGGATCAAGTTTAGTAAGATCACGGTAAATCTTAACCGCGTCCTCCCACTCTTCCCGATCTTCGAAAGATTTGCCTTTGTCAGCCGTTTGTTCCAACTCGGCCCGAAGCATCTGCTCCTCGATCTGTTCAATCTTTTTATCTGCACTAGCCTGTCGATACGCTTCGATTGCTGTTTCAAAATCTTGAGCATCCAGGGCACGGTCACCTTGTTTTATCCATAAGGCGGTCCTACGAGATTGTGCTGTTTGCTCACGAGGAGAAATCTCCAGAGCGCGATCATAGGTGGTTAGCGCTTCGGATTCATTTCCTGACTTTTCTAGATTGTCCCCGTACTGAAGCAATATTCTTAACAGCTCAAAGCGCCCCTCTCGTTCATCTAGCCGGTAGGCTGCCTCAAACTCTTTGATAGCTTCAGTTAGCTGGTTCTCTTCGCGGAAAATGGTACCTAATAGCAGATGGGCTTTAAGGTGATTGGGATTTATCTGTAGCGATTGGCGTAATTGATCTTTTGCTTGCTCATTGTTTTTTTGTCGGTAAAACCTTGAGCTGCTTGGTAGAGCGTATCAGCTAAAGGATTGATTCGATCCAATTCATCCTTGACCCGATCAAGCGGGCGATATTCGGCAACCCAGCGACGTAAAAGTTCAATAAAAAAACGATATCCACCATCTACCCGCTCTAACATTTGCCAATCTACCAAGGTTTGAGGGGCCAGGTTTAGTTCTCTTACAAGAATTCTAATTCCTGCCTCTTGTAAGACTGTAGTAATGTCAGCTTCGCTAAGAACACCGCCCGCTTCAGTTTGACCGGCAATGGCAGAAAAGATAATGCGTTCAGCAGGAGGTAGACCGTCCCAGATCCACTGAAAGGCATTTTTCCCTGCCTCCAATACAGCTGGAATTGCTGCTTCTACGTCATTAACAGTAATCGTAAAGGGATCTAATGATAGATCGACTGCATAGTCAAAGAGACGTTGGCAAGTCAGTTGGGTTAGGTAGGGATGACCGCGAGTCAGACTCAATATATGCTTAACTGCTGAATTTTCATAATGCAAAACGCCTGTATGTTCTGTTTGTAGAATTAGAGTACGGGCAGTTTCTGGATTGAGTACCGAAACCGCTCGCGCATCAGCGGCTTTAAAGGTAGACAGAAAATTGATCGAAAGTTCTTCCATCCGCCGCCCCACTACAAAGACAAAGTTGAGACGGGGTTGAGTGGTCATTAATTGGCGCAGGTAGGGAAAAAAGGTTCGGGCAGCAGTAGTCTCTGCCAAATCTTGTTGATCACCCGTATCTAGTACATCAAACTCATCCAATAAATAGACTAGTCGAAAATCATCACTTAGCGTTTGATACAGTTGGGGAAGAAAATTCTGGTCAAAAGCAGTGGGGGTATTCTCAAAATCGGCGTAGTTTGGAGCAGTTAAGTTGAGCTCAGTGGCAGTGTTGCTTGCCAATTTGTAAAGCACCTCATACAGAGGCAAACTGGCTTTATCCATTAAGTCAAAGTAGATAGGGATAAATGGAGGTGAGGGAAGGCGACGCTGTAATTGTAACAGGATGGAGGTTTTACCAATTCGCCGCTGGCCATAGAGGACTATAGCATTGTCTTCCTCACGGCGCAGAGTACGCTCAACTTCGCGCAGGATATCTTCGCGGCCAAAAAAACCGCGCTCGCCACCGAGGGCGGAACCAGCAATATAAGGATTTTGTGGGGGTAATGATGACATAAGTACTCTTAAATATCAAATGGCTAAGATAGCTCTATAAATAATTATGTGCTTTCATCAATGTTATGAGCTGAAATTTAATTCTTGCTAACGAATTCAGAACTATGCGACACATTAAAAGCAAAAACACGTCTAACCAATATCACGTCAGTCGAGAAGTCGCTGCTAATCAGCGAAGATCTACCATATAATTGAGGTTGAACTGAGTATACCGGTAGTGTCGGTCGGTTTGAGGATCAAGTGGATCGAAGGAGAGTGGAATACAGCAATTCGGTCAGATAATGATAGCTGTATTGTAACAGAAATCTGCTCAAAATGACAAGAAACTGAGGTCAATTAGGTCGGAGGTACGAGACCAAACATCTTCGCCTCTATACATCGGGTTTCGCGCCTCAACTCGACCTCGCTTACTAGACGAATGGGGGTTCGCTAAACGCTATTTTTCTGGTAATATACGTTTGGTTTCGCTAAATGCCACCCTTTGAATTTGACCTGGAATTTGCCAGCGAAGCCACCGTTTGGCAATCGGACCGCCGACGGCAGACGGTAGACCGCCCCTCAAATAGGCCAAACTTGGCCGCTTTGGCGGTCAGCGGTCATGGACAGCAGATTCGTTGTCAAATCGAGGATGTGTCCGTTAGCAAATCGCTTGGTCAGAGGAGTCCGACAGTCTCAAATGAGACGACAACGACAATGAAAATTACCGTAGGACAAACTTAAGTTTGTCCCACAAGTCTATTTTCAGAGGAGGTTTCATATCTTGGAGTTAAGTACATATCTTACGTTTATCGTGATATCACTGGGATTCATTGCAACGCCCGGTCCGAACGTATTGGTCATTATATCAACCAGCCTCAGCGAAGGGCGGACGAAGGGGTTTCAGACCGTTTTTGGCATAGGCGCCGCTATGGTTTTACAGCTCACGGTGGCGATTCTGGGTACGGCTTGGTTGGTGTATGCGTTGGCGCAAGGCTTTCAGTGGCTCAAATGGGGTGGGGTGGCTTATCTGGTTTACCTGGGCATCAGGCATCTGTGGGCGGCTGTGGCCTATGAGCAGCCGGTAGAAAAGGCGGCCTTTGTGGGTTCGTTTGGACGCGGCTTTTTTGTGTCGCTGACTAATCCGAAAACCATTTTGTTCTTTGGCGCCTTTTTGCCTCAATTTGCATTAGCGGGATCGTTGTTTTTTACCCAATTGGTTATCTTGTCGGCCACGTTTTGGGTGTTGGCTTTAGGCGTCAATATCGGCTATACCGTGCTGGCCGGCCAGTTCGCTTCGACTTTATCGTCTAAGAAGTCGTTGAAGATTAAACATGGCGCCAGTGGGGTGCTTTATCTAGGGGCCGGCGCTGTGTTAGCTTCAATCAAACGGGCGTAAAGTAGATAGAATGGTACTGATACTAAGGAATGGGAATTTAATAATTTCCACATTTCGGTGAACAGCCAAGGGTAATTAGTAATTGGTAAATGGTAAATAGAGATTGAATTACCATTTACTAATTACCATTTACCCCAACTCAAATGCAGAAGTTATTTAATTCGCGATCCTTAAAGGAGGCAGCTATGCCGGCAAAACTGATCGTCAACGGGTTGTATGCCATCCCTATTGGGCCGGTGAATGCGTTTCTGCTGGTTTCGCCTGACGGCTGTACGCTGATTGACACCGGCGTTCCGGGCAGCGCCAATACAATTCTTCAGGCGGTGCGCGACTTGGGTAAATCGGCCAGGGATGTCCGCCATATTATTTTGACCCACGCTCATCCTGATCATATCGGCAGTGCGGCCGTACTCAAGAAGGCGACCGGGGCCGAAACGTACATTCACCCGCTCGATGCCCCGATTGCGATGGGCAGCACCGGATTTCGACCAATGAAGCCGGCGCCGGGGTTGATTAACGGTCTCGTGTTTCGGCTGCTGATGCGATCAATCCCTACGGTTGAGGGTACGCCGATTGATCATCAGGTGCAAGACGGGGAGGTTTTGCCCATAGCCGGGGGCTTAACCGCCATCCATGTCCCCGGTCATTGCGCCGGACAACTGGCGTTCCTGTGGGCGCAGCATGGCGGCGTGCTGTTCGCCGCGGATACATGTAGCAACATGTTACACTTGGGTTGGACCATAGCCTATGAAGACTTGGCCGAAGGCCAACGTAGTCTCAGCAAGTTAGGGCAACTGGATTTTCAAGTGGCCTGTTTTGGCCACGGGAAAGCGATTCTGCCCGATGCCAACGTGCAGTTTAGAAAGAAGTGGGGGGAAGAAGTTGTTTAAGGGTGGGTGTTTACAAACTTGTCCACAGCTTGACCCAGATAGGCATAGATTTTTATCTAAATTCAATAGATCACAAATTTTACATGAAAGTGGGTAAATAGAACGCAGATCGTACAGATCAAACGGATAAACACGGATTTTTTTAAATAAAATCAAGCTTTATCTGTAAAAATCCGTAAAATCCGTGTCATCTGCGTTCTATTATTTCTCATCAGATCTTGAAATCGTGATCGACTGAAATTTTGTAATGTTATCTGTGAGCATTTGTGCCTAGCTGTGGACCATTGAAGAGTGCTAAAACCGTCTCTAAGATTTACTGCCCAACTGCCTATTCAAAGTCTCTTTTACTCCGACAACCTTGACTTTTTGGCGGCCAGGTCCGGCGGGTCGCTGGAGAAATCGTCGGGGGTGATTTCTTGAGGAGTGGTTTGCGGGGCTTTATCAACGGTGGTCACATCGATGCCCCCTTCAGCGAGGACTTTGCTGGCTTCGGCGTCGATTTGGGCGGCTTTGCGGCCTTCTTTTTCCACAGCGGCTTGGGCCAGCGCCAGTTTTTCTTCTAATGCTTGCAGCTTTTCCTCTAAATTAATAGCTTGCAGCGACTCTCGCTCCAAATGTCGATCCAGTTCGTCGGCGCGGCGCTCGTGAACGCGCTGCTGCTCCCGATCGCCACGGCGAGCGGCGACGTCGGCTTGGGCCAGTTCGGTTTTGATGCGCTCGGCCAGTTGGCGCTCTTGCGCTTCCACATCGCCTAAAGCACGGTGAATTTCAGCCAACAGTTCCGCTTCCTGCTCATCGAGCGAACTGGTTCGCCCTCGACGAGGCAGGACGGAGCGGGCTTTGGAGTTGAGCAAAAGTTCGACTTTTTTGAGTAGGTCCATGGTTTGATGGTTAGTTAGTTGGTTGGTTGGCTAGTTGGTTGGAATTAAGGACGGCATTGGAAGTATGGGTTTTCCCCTTAATCCCTACTCCATACCCCCTAACCCAAGGTCATATACCAACCACCTGAGTTCATTATAATATTTCGCCGGATTTGGCCTTGACAAAGTAATCATTGCAGGCTTCTTCGATGAGCGACGGGTTCATGCGAATGGGTTCGCCGGCATACTCGCAGATGAGTTTGACCGTTTTGAGGACGTCGCGCGGGTGAACCGATTGCAGCGGTTTGCCGGTTTTGCGATACCACTCATTGAGCAGGTATAGAAATGAGTCGCGATCAACTTCCGGAAAGCCAAGGGCCTGGGCCTGGTTGGAGAAGATTTGAAAGAACATTTTCTCGTCCGGGCCAAAGACGCCGACCTTGATTTGGATCCGACGCAGGAAAGCGCCATCGACTAAATCCTCCGGGTCGAGGTTGGTGCTGAAGACCAACAACTGTTTAAAAGGAATTTCAAAGGTTTGGCCGGAATTGAGTCGCAGAAAGTCGATGCGGGTTTCAAGGGGAACAATCCAGCGGTTCAGAAGTTCCGAGGGCGATATCATCTGCCGGCCAAAGTCATCGATCAGGAACATACCGCCGTTGGCTTTTAGCTGGAGCGGCGCTTCGTAAAACCGGGCGGTCGGTTCGTAGCGGAGTTCCAAATGTTCCATCGTCAGCTCACCGCCAACCATCACTGATGGGCGTTGGAACAGACCCCAGCGTTTATCGGCCGCACCGCGATCATCTTCGTTTATTTTGTGAATCAGGCTGTCGTAAATTTGAATTATTGCCCCGCCAATGGTGATGGCAAAGGGAAT
Source organism: Anaerolineales bacterium (assembly GCA_020634855.1). GTDB lineage: Bacteria > Chloroflexota > Anaerolineae > 4572-78 > J111 > JAGRBY01. The sequence continues at coordinate 193,497 of JACKAU010000004.1, read as the reverse complement.
CCAGATCGGCTCGCCGTTGCCCAACAGTTCGGCGATGGCTTCGGAAATGGTCGTTTTACCGTTGCCGGGCGGGCCGTACAAAAAGATCGAACTGCCGGCGTTGACGGCCGGACCGATTTTGCGGTCAAAATCTTTGGGCAGAATCAGATGGCGGAGGGCGTCTTGAACTTCGCCCCGCGTTAAGCGCCGAATGGTGGCCTGGTTTAAGACGGATTGGGTATACTTTTCTAACGGTACCGGAGTCGGCCCCACATATAGGGTGCGGTCTAACGCTTCTTTGGCCCGCTGCCGGCCGAGATCGGTCAAGGTGTAAACGTAGCCCCGGCGGCCCAGGCTGCCGACGGCTTTGGCTACTTCAACCATGTGCTCTTGCTGCAACCATTGTAGTAGCTCATCCACCACGCGGTAGGGCAACTTCATAATTTCTTCGGCGCGGCTGACGCTGACTTCACCTTCATTATAGGTTAGCCGGAGCATAATGTCGATGACCATGTTTTGCTTGATATCCAGGTCATCGAGCGAAGCCGGCGGCTCAAGCAATTCAGCCATCCCCTCAAATCTAAGAATGGTGGGGGCGGTCATGCCCGCGCTATTGAGCGACCCGGTGCCTGGTTTCAGGGAATCGGTTGAAGAGCGTGTTCGCGAAAGGGTTGCGGTGTTACTAAGCTGCTTTAGACTTCCAGTTGTCGCCACGGTCAAGCCTCCGTAGTCATGTGTTTTGGTCTTTTAGGTCTGTATGTTTAAGCGTGGGTTATCTCATGGAGATTAACGGGACGGTTTTATAATTAAGCATATATTGACTTTACCAACTATTCTATACCCCAATAGTCCTAAGAATTGCGGACGAAATAGCGGCCTTCAATTTGTAAAGGTAGAAACAGATCTTAATCTTTATAGACCTCATTATACTCGACTCCCCAAAAAATGTCGAGAGCGGAAAAGAGAGTAGTTCAATCAAAGTTTTGTTTGCCAACTTATCGATTAACGTGTATAACAACCATCAATAGTTGGGTTAAACCATAGAGTGACGTTTGGGCCATGGCCGCCCGCCCCGTTCTATAGCAATGGAAATAAACCAAGACGCCTTAAAAAAAACAGTTGACTTAACCCGACTCATATCGTTCATTACGGCTAAATTTCAGGCTTATGGCAATGCCCTGATCAAGCCAACCGACGCCTCATCTTTAGCTGTTTTTCGAATTCTATTCGGGGCGTTGATGGTCTGGGAAGTCTATCGCTACCACCAGTACGACCGCATCTTCCGTTATTACATCGAACCCAAATTTTATTTTCCGTACGAGTTGTTCCCCTTTGTAGCTCCGCTGCCCGGTCAGGGTATGTATTTGGTCTTTTTCGTGATGGGGTTGGCCGGCCTGGGGTTGGCTCTGGGCTTTTTTTACCGGGTGTCGGCGATAACCTTCTTTCTGACTTATACGTATGTCTTCCTCATCGACAAAGCGCAGTATAACAACCACTATTATCTCATCTCTTTAATCAGTTTTCTGCTGATATTTGTCGATGCCCACCGTTGGGCCTCGCTTGATCAACTACTGCGGCCCAATCTGCGGGCCGAGATCATCCCCTTCTGGCATCTGCTAATTCTTAGAGCGCAAGTTTTTCTGGTGTATTTTTTCGGCGGCGTGGCCAAGTTAAACGCCGATTGGCTGGCGGCCGAACCGATCCGGACTTGGCTGCATAACCGGGCTTATTATCCGGTCGCCGGCCCCTTTTTCGACACCGAACTGGGCGCGCATTTCTTTGCCTATGGCGGTCTGCTGTTTGACCTATCAATTGGAATGTTACTGTTGTGGAAACGCACCCGGCTACTGGGCTTTCTAGGGGTGCTCTTTTTTAATCTGACCAATAAGTGGCTTTTCTCGATTGGCATTTTTCCCTACGTGATGATTGCCTCGACTATTCTCTTTGTCGAGGCCGACTGGCCACGGCGCATTCTACGGCGTGGTCGGGTCGCTGTACCGGAAATGCCCTCCAGCAAGTCTATGGCTAATAAATCATGGGTGGTGGGGTTCGTCACTATTTATTTGGCGCTCCAAATCCTCATTCCGCTGCGGCACTGGCTATATGGCGGGAATGTTAGCTGGAACGAAGAGGGCCATCGCTTTTCTTGGCATATGAAACTGCGCGGGAAGAGCGGCGACATTCGCTTTTATGTGACCGATCCGGCTGTAAATACCACCTGGGAATTTGACCCGCGCCAAAACTTAAACGACCGCCAGCTCAGCAAAATGGCGACTCGACCCGATATGATCATTTATTATGTGCATCGCCTCAGAGAGGTGTTGGAAGCGAATGACATTCACGACCCCATTATTCAGGTGGAAGCATGGGCTTCATTGAATGGACGACCTTATCAACTGTTAATTGACCCCGATTATAATCTGGCCGAAGCGCCTGAACCCGTCCTGGCCTCCTATGATTGGATTATTCCTCTGCAAACTGAACTGTTCGCCGAAGGTGATTTTGTGCCTATTGAAGATATAGAAGATTAACGCCGGCAATCAATCTCGGCGAAATATTGGCGTTGAAAGCGGCGTCTAAGGTGGTTTTGACAACTATCCAACAGGACAGGTATACTCTTCATTAGGTAGCTTCAGTATATCCAAATTTCGAAGCAACATCGCTTTGCTTTGTCAGTCAAAGTAAACTTTGCTGCTCCTTTCTGTCCAAAATTAGATCTACTGAGCCTCATCTTCTGCTCCAAGCAGCACATTAACTTTATAGGACAAATCGATCTATGGAAGAACGCATCTGGCACCAACATTACGATCCGGGCGTCAAGCCATCGCTTGACTACCCGCCGTATCCGGTTGCCTCATTTTTAAGCAAAACCGCCGAGACGTATCCGGACAAAACGGCGCTTATTTTCGGTGGTTTAGCGCCGATTTTAGGCGAACAGCATGCCATCATGACGTTTGCCCGGCTTAATCGATTGGTGGATCGATTTGCCGCCGGGTTGCAAAAGTTGGGGCTACAAAAAGGAGACAGAGTGGCTATTTATATGCCCAACTGTCCGCAATTTGTCATCGCCTACTATGGTGTTCTACGAGCCGGGGGAATTGTAGCGCCGTGCAACCCGCTGTATGTGGCCCGCGAAATTGAGCACCAATTGAATGACTCCGGCGCAAGATTTGCCGTAGTTCTCAGCATGCTCTATAAAAATATCAAAGAAATCCGGGACAAGACGGCTCTCGAGCATGTCATCGTTACCAACATCAAAACCTATTTTCCCGGCTTGCTTAGCCTACTCTTTACCCTTTCCAAAGAGCGCCAGGACGGCCATCGTGTCGATATTTCCGGCGACGCCAATACCGTTTGGTTTCAGGATTTTCTCAAAAGTGCGCCTGGCTCACCTCAGCCGGTCACCGTTGTCCCCGATGATACGGCCGTATTAATGTACACCGGCGGCACTACCGGCGTCCCCAAAGGCGCGCAGTTGACCCATCGAAATGTAGTAGCCAATGCCTTTCAATCAACCAATTGGCTGATCGGCAGCGGCTGCAGCAAGGAGGACGGGCAGGAGGTGATGGTAACCACCTTGCCGCTCATCCACTGCTACTCGATGACGGTTTCAATGAACCTTTCAATTTTCAACGGTTATACGCAAATTATTATCCCTGACCCGCGCAATATCAAACATACTTTAAATATCATTAACACTCACAAACCAACGATTCTGCCCGGTGTACCAAACCTTTACAACGCTCTTAACAACCATCCCGGTGTTAAAGCCGGAAAATATGATCTACATTCCATTAACCTGTGTCTCAGCGGCGCGGCCCCTCTGCCCGTTGAAGTTCAAGAAAAGTTTCAAGAGATAACCGGCGGCAGATTGGTTGAAGGCTATGGTTTGAGTGAAACGTCGCCGGTATCGATGGCGAATCCGCTCGGCCGCGGCGGCCGCACCGGCCATATTGGCGTACCGATCTCCGATACCGAGGCTAAAATTGTTGACCTGGAAACCGGCTCAAAAACGCTTGGCCCCGGTCAGCCCGGCGAGCTATGCATTCATGGGCCACAAGTTATGAAGGGGTATTGGAATATGCCAACCGAAACGGCCAACGCGCTGCGTACTGACGCCGACGGTAAGGTTTGGTTTCATACCGGCGATGTGGCCGAGATGAGCGAAGACGGCTATTTCCGAATCGTTGATCGCCAGAAAGAGGTCATACTGGCCGCCGGTGGGTTGAACGTTTATCCGCGCGATATCGAAGAGCGGCTGTACGAGCATCCCAAAGTGTTAGAGGCCGCTGCTATCGGCGTCCCGCTCAACAGTTCCGATCAGCGGGCCAAAATCTTTGTGGTCCTCAAAGATGGCGAAACCCTCAGCGAGGATGAATTGATCGACTGGTGCCGTGATGGGCTGGCCAAGTACAAAGTGCCTAAATATGTTGAATTTAGAGACGAACTACCCAAATCAATGGTCGGCAAAATTCTGCGCCGGCAGCTAATGGAAGAGGAAGAGAAACCCGCCGAAAAAGAGAAAGCAGCCAACGATTAATGAGTAGCTCGCAGAAATCAGGCCGGCTCGTCCTCAACCACTCAACCCACATCCCCGGTTTGTTGCCGGTCTTGACCCGGCTGGCCGAGCAGCCGGGTATCCAAACGGTTACGCCGGGCCGATTGGCTCGGGTTAAGGGCCGGCCGGTACCGTTGAAAATCAAAGTCACCGTGCCGATCACCGGCGGGCACAAAATGCAAGCCCGCTCCAAAGGTAACGTGCAGGAAGTCTTTGTGGTTACGTCCTTAAACGCCCAGGATTTACAAAAACTGGTCGATCGTTTACAGAAAAAAAGCTGATGGCTGACCGCTTTTTTTAACAATTAGGACTCATTTCACGCTTGACGTAGTTAACATTTGCTTCTATACTTTTTAAGATCACTGTTTCGTATGATTTCTTAAATTTTTTTAATTTTTCCCCGGCCAAAAATTTTCGCACTGGCTTTTGATAAAAGAACTCGACTGTTTTTCATTAAAGGGAGAGGTCACCATGCCCAAACCAAACCCACAAATTGATTGGATTGGTCAAACTATTGGCAACCGCTATAAGATTGAGTCGTTTATTGGTCAAGGCGGTATGTCATCTGTCTACAAGGCAGCCGACCCTAATCTTAGCCGGACGGTTGCTATCAAGGTCATTCATCCCCACTTGTCGAATGATCCCCAGTTTTTACGCCGGTTTGAACACGAAGCGGCGGCTGTGGCCCGATTGCGTCACCCCAACATCATTCAGGTCTACGATTTCAACCACGAAAATAACGTTTACTACATGGTTATGGAGTATATACCGGGCCAAGATCTCAAAGAACAACTTAAAAGCCTCAGTTCCAAGCATCAACGGTTACCCCTGGCCGAAACCGTTCGAATTATGGGGGCCGTCTGTGAAGCTGTGTCCTACGCACACGAGCAGAATATGATTCACCGTGATCTGAAACCGGCCAATATTATGATCAATCCGCAAGGTCAACCCATTCTGACCGATTTTGGCGTGGCCAAAATGCTCGATGGATTGGATCATACGGTTACCGGGGCAATCATCGGCACAGCCAAGTATTTATCGCCGGAACAGGCTAAAGGCGAACGACCTGATGAGCGCAGCGATGTTTACTCGCTGGGGGTGATGCTGTACGAAATGCTTGCCGGCCGGCCACCTTTCGACGCCGACACGACGGTGGCCGTTTTAATGAAACATGTCAACGAGCCGGTGCCCGATATTCGCCAAATTCAGAGCGATATTCCCGAAGCCCTGATCAGAATTGTTGAAAAAGCGTTAGAAAAAGACAAAAACAAACGTTATCAAAGCGCCATCCAACTGGCCGTAGCCTTAAAAACCCTCAACCTAAACGTACAACCGGCTGAGGTGGATGAAGCCGCCAAGAAAACAGTAGCTTCCTTCAGAATGGCCGATTACGAGAGTGAACGAGCCAAAACCGACGAGAGTATTCGCCGGCAAGCTGTGCCCGCGCCTGTGGCGCCGGTTTCAGCCACAAAATCGAGCAGTTCAATGCCTATTTTGATTGGGGTGGGGGCGGTTGTACTTTTGGCGATTATAGGGTTGGTCGCGTTTCTGGCCTTCTCGCTGGGATCATCGTCCGACGGCGAACCGGGTGTGGTAGAGACAACCTCTCAACCAACCGCAGAGCAGGCCCAGGTCACGAATGGTTCTCAAGAAGAAACCGGCCAGGCAACTGCAACAAACAGCGGTGAAAGTGGTACGGAAGCGACTCAGGACACCAGCCAAGTCGCTCAAGTGGCTGAAGAAGGGCCTGCGGTCGATCCGAACCTACCCTCATCGGTGGGAATGATCCAAATTCCCGGCAATGCCTACTCAGTGGGCGTTCTAACTGCTGATAGAGATCACGCCGCCGCCCAACAGGTGGACCTGGAGTCGTTTTGGCTGGATCAATATGAAACGACCAATGCCCAATACGCCGAGTTTTTGGCCGATACCGGCGGCACACATCCCGAAAGTTGGATCGGCGGCAACATTCCGGCCGATCAGGAGAGTTTTCCGGTCATGGGCGTAACCTGGGATGAAGCCGCCGCCTACTGCGCGTGGGCCAAGAAACGGCTGCCAACCGAAGCCGAATGGGAAGTGGCTGCTCGCGGTTCAGAAGGCCGGCTCTTTCCTTGGGGTGATAATTTCCGGGCAGTCGAACTGCCCCGGAGTGGCACGTATAAAGTTGGCGGGAAGGCAACCAACCAAAGCCCCTTTGGTGTTTTCGATATGGCCGGCAACGTATGGGAGTGGGTTGACGAACCCTATGCCCCCCTGGCTGACACAAATTATAAGGTCTTGCGAGGAGGATCAAACGATTTTCTTAAGGATATGGCTTATCGTTTGCAAGGTGAGCCTACCCAGCCCACAATGATAGCTTCGGCCGGTATTCGCTGTGCTGCGGATGAGGTCAATATTGTCCGCAAACAAACGCAATTGGCGGAAAATATTTATCTTGAAGATACCTTTGATGATCCCGGCAGCGGCTGGCCTATTCTAGCCGAAGGCACTTATCTGTTTGGTTATCACCCACCCGATTATTATCACGTAGAGGTCAGTAACCCTGAAGACTTTACCGCTGTTTCGCGCCCGCCTAACTTCACCGATGTAACGGTTGAATCAGACGTACAAGTTGACCACACCACCACCGAAGAAGGCGATTTTCGTTACGGATTGGTGTTGCGGCGCACTTCGGCCAATGAGTATTATGCTTTCACCATTTCCTCGCGCTCAAGCACTTGGAGCGTCCTCAAAAGTTCGGCGGATGGTCTAGAGGTGCTGGATGAAGGCCAGGTAAGTACCCTCCAGGGCTTTGCCCCACTCGGTTTCACCCCCAGCACTTCTGATAACCTACGTGTTGATGCCAGCGGCGATAACTTTGAGTTCGTAATCAACAACGAAATCGTCTCGCGAGTAAGTGACTCAGATTACACCGGCGGCGAAGTGGGTTTCTTTGTTGAAACTTTTGATGAACCCCTCGCTCATATTCATTTTGACAAGTTGGTGATCCGGCAGGCCGATCTGATTGAAGCGGATGAAGTGTCAGACGCCAATATTTTATTTCAAGACACCTTTAGTAATCCTGAAAGCGGCTGGCCGGAAGAAAACAAAGAAGATGATCCCTACCGGGTTGGCTACCACCCCCCCGGTTATTATCATATCGAGGTCAGTGACGCCGAAGACAGCTTGGCTGAAACGCGCGGCGATTCATTTGATAACGCTTCAGTTGACGCCGATCTGTTTGTTGATTTTACCGACACTGAAGAAGGCGACTTTCGCTACGGGCTGATGCTGCGCCGCCAAGCCGCGGATAAGTTTTATGCGTTCACCATCTCCTCGCGGAGTGGCAGTTGGTATATTCTAAAAGAGACGCCTTCCGGTCGGGACGTATTGGCCGAAGGCAGTGTTGACACCCTGACCGGCTTTGCGCCGCCCGGCTTCAGTCCTAACACGTCCGATAACTTGCGGGTCGATGCCAACGGCGAGGATTTTGTCTTCTATATTAATGATGAGCCGATGATCAGAATTCAAGATGACGCCTACGATAGCGGCCAAATCGGCTTTTTCCTGGAAACCTTTGATGAAACGTTGGCCCATATTCACTACGACACCCTGACCGTTCGCAAAGTGGATCCGGCCGCCATTGAAGCGGTTCCGTTAACCACGGCTGAAGCGGAAGATACGCTTCCCACTGAAACAACCGAGCCGACGGTAGAAATAGCGGCGACAGAAGCCCCTGTGGCAGCAGAACCGGTTGCAGAAGAACAAATTGTTTCAGAAAATGTCACCGAGGCGGCAGCGTTTAGCAGTAACAATTCAGAAGATATGATCGAGATCCCGGCAGGGCGCTTTTTGATGGGATCGGAAACCGGCGAGCCGGACGAGTCGCCGGAGCATGAAGTTTACGTCGATGCCTTTTATATGGATAAATACGAAGTGTCAAACGTCGAATATCGGGCCTGTGTCACAGCCGGCGGCTGTACCCAGATCGAGAAGGCTGACTCGGCCTCGATAACGGGCTACCGCGATGACCCGACCTACGATAACTATCCGGCTCTGGCCGTCACCTGGGACCAGGCCGTCGCTTACTGCCAGTGGTCCGGCAAGCGCCTGCCCACCGAAGCTGAATGGGAATACGCTGCCGGTGGTCCCGATAACCTTACGTTCCCCTGGGGCAACGAATTTGTAGCCGAATATTCCGCTGCCGTTGATGATGAAGTGCAGCCCGTCGATGCCTACGCCACCGATAACAGTCCCTTTGGACTGCGCCAGATGGCCGGTAACGTCGGCGAGTGGGTACAGGATGTTTATGACGAGAACTTTTACGCCAACTCGCCGACCGAAAATCCGCTGAATACTACCGGCGACAACCGGCGCATCCACCGAGGCGGCACCTTCGGCAGCACCGACCCGGCCTACTACACCACCAGCCGCCGCTTTGTCCGCGACCGCGCCGACAGCAAAGTCTGGATCGGCCTGCGCTGTGCTAAGGATAATTAAGGAATAAGAGTAAATAACGTCACTATTCTGACAATACACCCTGTTGTGTAGAGTGTTATACATCCCATTTGAACAACAGGGAGCGTAACAAAGCCTCAAAGATCCCCTGCTTCTCTTCAGCCTTTTTTTGATCCTTGATTCCGCACTTTTTTTTTACTCACAGTTGAGCCATCCGCCAACAAATGTTATAATTTTCTAACTGTTCATCCAAATCAGAAGATTACGAGGCTAACTTATGACTCCCCACCAAGCACTCACCAAATACTTCGGCTTCGAAAGCTTCCGGCCCGGTCAGGAAGAGACTATCCAACGACTGCTTAATGGCCAGCATACGCTGCTGGTCATGCCGACCGGTTCCGGCAAATCGCTGGCCTATCAGTTACCGGCGCTGCTTCAGCCCCATCTCACCCTGGTGATCTCACCTCTGATTGCCTTAATGCAAGATCAAGTCGATAGCCTGACCCAACGCGATATCCCGGCGACATTTGTCAACAGTTCGCTGCCAAGCTATGAGGTCAATCAGCGGATGCGGGCCGTACGCGAGGGCCACATCAAGCTGCTTTACATCGCCCCGGAGCGGCTGCGTAACCGATCTTTCCCTCGCGCCCTGGCCAACACCAAAATCAGCATGCTGGCTGTCGATGAGGCGCACTGTATTTCCCAGTGGGGGCACGATTTCCGGCCCGATTATTTGCAAATTGGCCCGATCTGGCAGGCGATGGGCCAGCCTACCTTGCTGGCAACCACGGCCACAGCTACACCGACCGTCCAAAAAGATATTGCCAAGCTACTAGGTTTGTCTAACACCCAACCGATTGTCACCGGCTTTAACCGGCCCAATTTGACCCTGCGGGTGGTGCATGCGCCCGATGTCCGCACTAAACTGGACACGTTGCAAGCCTTGTTAACCAAAACCGATGGCAGTGTCATCGTCTATGCCGCCACCCGCCGCAACACTGATGAAGTAACCGATTTTATCCGCGACTTCATCGGCAAGCCGGCTCAGGCCTATCACGCCGGTCTTGATCGCGATACGCGCTATCGGGTTCAGATGGATTTTATGGCCGACCGGACTCAGGTGGTGGTGGCCACCAACGCCTTCGGCATGGGCGTTGACAAACCGGATGTGCGGGCGGTAATCCACTACAATATGCCGGCCACAGTTGAGGCTTATTACCAAGAGGCAGGGCGAGCCGGTCGCGACGGTCTGCCTGCTGAGTGCGTATTGCTGTTTGCCCCCGACGACCTGCGGCTACAAAACTGGTTGATTAACAGCGATACCCCCAGCTTGGATGATCTGCACCAGGTTTATACCCGCCTGACCCAAGCCGCGAATGAAGATGAGGTTTACTTCTCCCTAGACGAGTTATCGCAGGTGACGGGCCTGCACCCGGTCAAAATTCGGGTGACGCTTAGCGAGTTGGAACAGGCCGGGGCGCTCTACCACATGGGCGATCAAGGCCGCCACAGCCGATGGAAAGTCAACCCGCTGTCCAACCAAGCCATTCGGACGCGGGCCGAAGCAATCAACCGACGGGCCGAAATTCGGCAGAGTTTACTGGAAACGGTGGTTAATTATGTTCATTTAACCACCTGCCGCCGTCAATTTCTCCTGGCCTACTTTGGCGATACCAGCCCGCCCAGTTCGCCCCGTTGTTGTGACAACCATACTACCGACACCATCGACTCGCTGCCCAAGGCGGTTACCCCTCGCGATTGGTTTCCGCTAATTGTTCTGGAAACGGTGCGTAGCATGCAAGCGCGTCCGGTTGGTCGGACTCGGTTAGCCCAACTGCTCAACGGTTCGCAATCGCAAAAGATACGTCAATTCGGTTACGATCAACATAAATTCTACGGCAAGCTGGCGATGCTCAGCCAGCCCCAAATCACCCATCTCATCGATGAACTGATGGCGATGCGTATGGTGCGGCTGGCCGGCGGCGAACTGCCGGTGCTGATCCTCACGGCCGCCGGCCAAAAAGCGCTCGAAGCCCGCGTGGCCCTCCCGATTACCATTCCTGGCTTTGAACCAGATCGTCATGACTCTATCGCCCAATGGCAGAGCAGCAAGCGCCCCAGCACCGTCGATCAAACTCTGGAACTCTTCCGGCAGGGCTTAACCCTGACTCAAATCACCGAGAAGCGCAACCTCACAGAAAACACCATCTACGAGCACCTATCGCGTCTCATCATCAGCGGCGAGGTTGACTTGCACGATGTCGTTACGCCTGAGGTTGAGGCCCAAGTCCTCAGCGCGGTCGATGACATCGGTAGCGCCTCTCGCCTGTCTCCTTTGAAAGGTGTTTTACCGGAGTCGATCTCTTTCGGTGAGATCAAATGCGTCCTGGCCGCTTACCCTGATCTCCCTAAAGAACCCATTCCGTCTAAACTGGATATGCCACCTACCCATTTCACCAAAAAACAAGACGCCGAAGTTGGCCAACCCTCTCCCTCACCATCGCCCAATCCCCAACCCCTAACTCCTAATCGCCACTCTCCAATCTCTCGATCCTCCAATCTCCAATCTTCTAATCCCCAGCCCCCCGCTTCTTCTCCCACGCAAGTGGTCAGCGACGCCGTCGCCAAGTTGGGCGGTACGTTAGGGCGTACTGGACTGGCCCAATTTTTGAGTGGCTCCAAAGTGGCTTGGTTGGAAACATTTTCTGAACATTCCGCCTACGGGCAGCTAGAGTATCTATCACAAAGGGCAATCATCGATATCATCGACGCCATGATTACCGATGGCCAACTCAAGCAGACCGGCGGGTTTCGGCCCAAAGTGGTTTTAGCCGATCAACCAGTGACTACCCCTGAACCGGCAAAATCGGCCGAACCGGCCACTCTGTCCCCACCTGCCGCCCGGCCCCAAAGCGACGAACTTCCCCTCACCAACGCTTCCAGCAACGATAAACCACCGCTCTCTCCTGAACCCGACCCGGCTCTGCTTGAAACTTTACGCCAGTGGCGCACAGAGCAAGCTCGCATCCAGACTGTACCGCCGTATGTCATCTTTTCCAACAAAGTTTTAGCCGCCATCGCCGCTCAGAAACCGGCCACGCCGGAGGCGCTTCGCGAGATTTCCGGCGTTGGCCCGGCCAAACTAGAGCAATACGGCGAGACCGTTATTAGCCTGGTCAACCAACATTTAGGACAAACCAGCCCTGCCGAAACCGGGACCGATTCGGACTCTTCTTTACAAATCAAAGAATCCGCCGCGGCTAATCATCGCCAAACCAATACGAACGGCTCTATTTCGGAAGCGGTTCTCTCCGTGGTGATGGATTTGGAGAGTTTAATTACCGCCGACGGGCTGGCTCAACTTCTGACCGCTAGTCCCGATGACGTAGTCTCCTTCAGCGATCATGAGTTGTTTGGTCAATTTCACGGCCGATTAAGTAAAGATGAGGTGTTGACTCAAATTCGAACGGAGATTGAGGCGGGCCACGTCGTCGAGAGTCCTTACAAGAAGTTGACTATGGGGCGTGATACGTAGGACGTGGGACGTAATGTGTGGTGCGAAACGTTCGGATTATGTTTTGCGTTCTGCGAGGGTATAATTTCCGCGCATATTGCGCATTGCGTAAAGTGGCTAGTGACAACCAATAATATTTCACCACAAAGGGTACGGAGAAGGCACAAAGAACACCAAGCAAATTCTCTGAGAACTCTGAGCCTACTTTGTGTCCTCTGTGGTAAGAATTCTCGCGGATGACACAAATTTGCAGCACCAACAACGTAGTGCGTAGCGGATGGTGATACGGAATACGAACTACGCACTACGTTTTGGTTAACTTAATTCTTGGATTGGCCTTAACTCCTCATGGTAGCGTTGAGACCCGGACAAAATTTACTTCTTAATAACCGCTTGTGGAGCCTGTGGCAAGTCTTGCCGGGCGAGGGGCGACAGCTAACGATCGAAGCCATCGGGGCGTCTGAAGCTTCGTTTGGGATGACGCGTCGGTTAACGGCGATTCAGTATGGCTCGGAGCTGTTCATCGAGCAGCGGCGAGGCGGGTATTGGCAGGCCAACTTGGAGCGGGATTGGCAGCAATCCGACAATGGGCCGGTGCTGGTCTGCCGACCGGCTAACGCGCTCGATTTGCTTAACGTTCACACCCAATCACCCGCCTTGGGTCAACTGACAAACGAATTTAGCTGGTCTTACTCCCGGTCGGCCAAATATCGTTTTTGTACCCGAGCTTACTACTACCATTACTACGCCGCTTGGGAAGGTTGGCGCCCGGAGTCCCCCCCGCCGGTGCGCACGGCTTATCTGCTTAAAAATTTGACCGATCTGTCTCGCTGGATTGGCGCAATGGTTCACGACAGCCTTCGTTTTGCCTTGGCCCGACTTCGGGCTGGCCGACCCGTCAGCCGGGATGATCTGGTCGGGCAAATGTATCGCCGGGCGCAGGCCGATTTCGAGAGTTCCCAGAACGGTCGCTACCAACAGCAGCCGAATGCGCTGGTTGGCTTTCAAGAGCACTACTACAAAGTTCCGCTCGATAAAACTACTTGGCAAACAAGCTGGCAGCGAGCCGAGCAACGGCTTGATACGTTTCTCACGTCGGAGCTTTACGACCGACTGGGACAATACCCGCCAGACAGTTTTTTAGATGTTGAAACATTACACAGTTTTTCGCTGGCGGAGACCAAAATTTGGGTGCAGTTGGATTTGGCGCGATTTGACGGCCAGCGGATCGAGATTTACGCTTGGAAAAGCGGGGCGAGCGATTCGGTCGAGATACGGCGACAACTTGGGGTGTACGGGCTATATTTACGACAGACGCAGCCGGAGTGGCGTCATGTGCCGATTAGAGGCATGGTCTATAATTTAGTGGATGATCGGCAAGAGGAAGTGGGACTAGATCCGACCACGCTTGAGGCTGTAGAAACAGAGATCAAGGCTGATATCGCTCATCTGCGGGGTTTACTGGTTGAGCCACAAGCCAATCTGGCCGAGATAAATCGCTTTCCGATGATCGATGATCGGGCGATTTGTCGAGGCTGTCAGTTTCGAGAACTGTGTGGCCGGTGAGGCGGTCTAGTTTTTTCTGATTTTTTCGTGATCTAACTCATACGTAACCAAAGAGTCAATCACATTATTAACCAACATCATAATCATTGAAATTGACAATAAAAGGAGCAGGACCGGTATAAAACTGGAAATGATCAAAATAAGAACAACGCCTACCGATAACGCCAGGATAGGCCCAGGGTGCCGGGCTATAATGATTACGCTATTACGCAAGGCCAGTCTAAAACTGGGTTCGGTCAAGCGGGGATACATGGCCAGCATCACCAATTGGATGATGATCCAAAATAACATCAGCGATAGCATAAAAATCTGAATAAATCTGGCCCAAGAAGCCTCAACAGTGCTGTAAAAATTCAAATTTAGAAAAATTCCCAGAAATACCCCCAAATTAATGATGGCCCAGATATAAGCCGGTTTCAGCACTTGTAAGCCGTAGGTAAAAGGTGAGCTAAATTTTATGCCATTACCTTCACCAATGTCCTTGACCGTATAGAAGAGACCAAAAGTAACAAACGGCCAAGGCAATACTATCAAGGTAGCTAAAACCCAGATAATATTAAAAACCATCAGCTTAAACATTTCATCCCAAATATCTGAGCCTGTTTTTTTGATTAAGGACCACACCTTTGATCGATCCCTCGCGTGAATTTGCTGACTAATAACGAATTTGGTCAGATTGTAACACGGTCCAGGCTCTCTCCAAAATAAAAGCGGATGCGCTAACAACAGCACATCCGCCTATTTTTGGAGAGGGAATGGGGTAGGTCAGAGCACTACCCTGACCTATCCCCTATTATTCAGCGGGCTGCCGATACCAGCCTATTGCCTTCCCCTGACAATTTAATTATTTAACTATAGTTGGGAAATAGAGGGTCTGAATCTCTGATACATAAACCAGTTTGATAGCGACCACTTCCGGACCTACCTGTGTACCGGACGCTGTCTGGCCGGTGATGACTAAGTTAGTTGTATATGTGCCGTGAGCCGCCGGGCGCGTAACTGCGAGGGTGTAGTCGCCGTAGGCTGCGGCGGCCGTTATACCAGTACCGCCAGACGTAAGTGCTATCCAGGATTGATCTGGCGACAGCGATGCGTTCCAAGTGATCGTCTCCTGGCTGGCTTTGGAAACGCGAATGGTGGTTGAGTTGGAGGCGATGCCGACGTCATCCACAAAAAAGGTGATCGGGCCGGTAACTGTGCCGCCGGAAGCGTAATGAACATCAATCGTCGCGTATTTTTCCAAAGCAGACCAGGCGTTAATCCGACCATAACCGAAAAAGTTATCATAGCCGACGCTACCCAGATCATCGGCGGTATCGCGAATGATCTGGCGCACCCCGTTGTGGGTCAGGCCTGGTTCGGCGCTCCAGACAAGGGCGGCCAACCCGGCCACGTGAGGTGAGGCCATAGACGTACCGCTAAGGTAGCCGTACCCTCCTCCACGCATAGTGCTGTTGATAAACTCGCCCGGCGCCACCACATCGAGCCCCGCTCCATAATTTGAAAAAGAGGAACGAGTATCACCGGAGTCGGTTGATCCAACCGCCATCACCTGGCTGTAAGCAGCCGGGTAATAAATACTGGTGTTGGCGTTACCTGATGCCGCTACGATGAGTACGCCTTTATTATAAGCATACTCAACCGCGTTCAAGATGGTGTCACTGCCGGAGCTCCCGCCTAAACTGAGATTGATTATTTTGGCTCCATTGTTGGCGGCGTAGATAATCCCATCGGCCACATCAGCGTAAGAGCCGCTGCCGCCGGAACCC
The DNA here is from genome assembly GCA_020634855.1 of Anaerolineales bacterium. Lineage (GTDB taxonomy): Bacteria > Chloroflexota > Anaerolineae > 4572-78 > J111 > JAGRBY01. The sequence continues at coordinate 177,674 of JACKAU010000004.1, read as the reverse complement.
AATACTTTGATCGGCATGAGCCGGACGTTGGGAGCGGCCCCGGAAACACCCAGGCCGTTATCGGTACAGCCCGCTACCGTTCCGGCGACATGCGTGCCATGTCCATTATCGTCATCGGGGTTGTCGTCGCCGTTATAAAAATCGAACCCGGACGTTATTTTGGTGGCTCCGTCTGAAACCATGCAGTTAAGGTCGGGGTGGTCTAGATCAATACCGGTATCGATGACCGCGACCACGACATCGCTGTTGCCTTTAGTGATATCCCAAGCGCTCGAAAATTCGGCTACATCATAAGCCCATTGACTGGAAAAATAAGGATCGCTAGGGGTGTCTAGCGCATATGCTATATAGTTCGGTTCGGCAAAGGCCACATCGCCGCTGGTTTGCAGCGCGGCGGCAGCGGCCAACTCCCGGCCTTGCGGCACCTCGACTCGCGTTACATCGATGGCCGGGACTTTTTCAACGGCTCGGCCACCGACCCTGGCGAGACCGTTGTTTGCCCCTTGGCTTTTGAGGCCCGGCTTGAATTTGACTAAAATCTCGCCGGGAACGAAGCTGGAATTACCTAAATCAGCTACTGGGGGAGCCGTTGATGTGCCCGGGGAGGAAGTCGCTGCCGGTTCTTGGGCTAACACCGGTACAGCCAAGCCTAAGACGATAAGCAATAAGGTTAGAATAAACGATTTGTTTTTTAAGGTCACAAGTAAACTCTCTTACCAACACGTTGAACGTGGAAATAACCCAATTTTACAGGGAAATTGTGAATTAATCGTTAAACTGAATTACATCCAATAATAAAGTCTACTTCAATCCCACACAATAGGACAAAATAGTTGTTTGTCCTGATTTTTATTTTTAATTGTGGCTGGTCTGTATTAGGAGTTGCCGGATAATCGGCGCTGGATAGAATTACGGCTGACCGTTGGCAGCGGCTCACCGGAGAGAAGTGCTTGGTAGATGGCGCTAATTTGCTCACCGGCCCGGTCCCAGGCGAAGTGGGTGATGACGCGTTGGCGAAGATAGTAACCTAGCCGCTGCCGCTTGCCGGCGGATAAGTCGAGCGCTCGGTTGAGGGCGGTTTCCAGCGCTGGGCAGCTAATCTCCGGGGCGTAGATGCCGCCGTCACCCAGAAACTCGCGGCTGACCGGCGTATTGAAAGCCACGGTCGGTAGGGCCATGGCCATATAATTCAAAATTTTGCCGCTACCCTCGGTGGCCGAGATTTTAGGCGCGACCGCAATATCGCCCAGGGCTAAGTAACGCGGCGCATCCTGGTAGAGAATTTTGCCGGTAAAGGTCACTTGCTCGGCCAACCCCATCGATTCGGCCATTTGTTGATATTTCAATACACCCGGATACCCCATCATAAGTACATGATAGTCATTTCGGGTTTGGTTCAATCGGGTCAGGCTTTCCAGTAACAAATCGACGCCTTGATAGGGGGTCAAGACGCCCAGATAGACAATAATCTTTTTATCGAGGGGCAGCCCCAGCGACTCTTTTAGCTGGCATTTTTCGGCGTCGGTGTAATTGCCGGCGCAAAATGTATCGGCGTTGACGCAGTCGGGTAGGGGGTAAATTTGAGCCGGAGAGACGGCAAATTTTTCAGCCAGGAGATTGGCGGCATGAGTTGAACTGGTTAAGATGACATCGGCCGCGTAATTGATACGGGTTTCGAGCCAGTAGAAAAACTTAAAGAAGCGGCTCTCAGTGGATAGGAAATTGTGATCAACCATTTCGCCGGTCAAACTGCCCTGATAATCAAACACCAACGGCGCGCCGGTCAGCCGGCTCAGCATCCAGCCGATCAAACCGCCCTCGTGGAGGTGAGCGTGAATGATGTCCGGTTTGTGGCGCAGGCCGTGTAGGATGGTCATCGCGGCCAGCAGGACATCGAGATAGATTTTATGGCGCGATGAGCCGACAATGACCCGGTAGTTGAAAGGGACCCCCCAACAGCGTCTAACCTTGATGCCCTCAATATCCCGGCCATTAGGGTAGGCCAAAATTTCGATCTCATAACCCCATTTTTGCAAGGTAGTGACTTCTTCCAAAATGCGCACGTGAGCGCCATAGTCGGCGAAGAACATCGTGGGGGATAGCGTGAGTATTCGTAGTTTTTTCGGCTTTGGGTTTGAGTTCAATAAGGTCAAGTCACCCTCCGTAGCAAATTTTACTTCAGGCGCAGGCGATAAACAAATGCACCAGCGACGGATTCTAACAGATTGTGACTCATTTAGCCTGAAAGGCAGCGATAAGTTGGAGTTTCTGGCTGCGGCGTAGGCGTTTAATTTCAACCTCGCGCCGCATAGCCGCCGATGGGTTAGGTTGTGCTTCAGCGTAAACCAGGCACACCGGGGTGCGAGAGCGGGTGTATTTGGCCCCTTTGCCGGCGTTATGGGCAGCCAAACGGCGTTTGATGTCGGTTGTCCAGCCGGTGTAGAGCGTTTGGTCGGCGCATTCAACGATATAAACAAAAACGGTCATCTTGCGAATGTTTCTATTTTTTAGGCGGCTCGGAGCCGCGCCGCCGAAACGCACCGAACCCGATCATTTGCTGGAGGAACCCGGGGTTTTCAACCTTGGGCGAAGCCAGTTCCGGATCGCTGAACTGGCCTTTTTCGACATCGATGAGCCAGTTGGTACGCTCTACCACGGCTTGATCGATGAGTTGGGCCAGCGCTTCGTCTGACTCATGCCCGGCGGCAATAAGCGTCTGCAACTGTTGTAAGTGAGCGATGAGCACCTCAAGCCAGCGCGACAGAGCCAGGCTATTGTCAAGGAAGCCATCCCGTAGGCTGTCGGGGTCGCCCGAGGCCCCGGCTGTAACCTGCTCGAACAACTGGCCGGCCAGCTTGCGCTGCTCTCGCCAGGATTTTTGTTGGGCCAAGGTCCGGATCAGCGCAATACTCAACAGCGTAGGTAAATGTTCCGTCGCGCTGGTCAGGCCGTCGTGTTCGGCCGGATCGAGGAAAAACGGGTTGGCGTCGAGGAGGGTCACGATATCGGCCATCAACTGGACCGCCTGCTCGTTGGCCGAAGACGATGGCGTCAGGCAGTAAAGTTTGCCTCGAAATAGATCGGCGCGGGCATTTTGATAGCCTGTACCGGCCGGATGTACCAGGGGATGGCCGCCGACATAGTGGGCATGTTTGGGTAGTAATTCATCTGCCCAGGCCAAAACGGTGGTTTTGCTGGTTGTTGTATCGCTGATGACGACATTTTGTTTGAGGTCGCCGGCTATGGCCTCCAGCGTGAACCGAATGCCGCTCAAGGGCATGGCCAAAATGATCAAGTCAGCCTGGTCACAAGCATTGATGAGATTCCACTCGGCTTTATGGAACGCCCCCATTTTGACGGCCGCTTTAGCGTGCTCTAAATCTTTATCGTGAGCAACAAGGCGGAGAGAATCGCTCTTTTGTTTGAGCGCCAACCCTAACGACGTCCCAATCACTCCGGCGCCAACGATTGTGATGGTAAATGTACTCATTGATTGCGATCTTTCTATTCTACTTAACTCACATTGCCAGTGGTAACATAGTTTTTAATTCAAATTATCGGCCCACTGAAGTTGTTCCAAAAGTCTTTGATGACGAATGTCCGTTAGGTTATCAAGCCCGGCCTGATGGTAGAGAATGAGGTCGACAGCCAGCGGATCGCAGCCGGCCTCTTTGGCCCAAGCCGCACCGATAGCCGGATGGTGGGCGTGAATCACAAAAGGACGACGCCAGCGGCTGAATGATGAAGGTTGAATGATGAATGATGAATTGGGGGTAGAGGATGGGTTTGCCAAATGAGTTAGGGTTTGGGGTCGGAAGGCTTCGAGGAGAACAATCACTACTCGGTGAATAATGGGTTGGCCAAGGGATTTGGCGACATCGTGCAGCAGCGCGGCCTGAAGCAGGGGAAGGTGATTGTGTCCCGCTTGCTGCAAGGTGCGGGCCACAGCCAGGGCATGGCGCTGGTCATTGGGAGACATTTTAGCAAAGAGTCGGCGTTGCTCAACGGTGGGGAGAATTGACTCGACCAAGGCCCTGTCTGCCGCAGACAACTCACCACGATGGCCACCGGCCCAGACCGGCAAATAGGCTTTTAGGGCGATGAAAAACTGGTAAACCCGATAGCGGGTCGGGTGAGTGATTTTTGACGAGGTCATACTATTTTAGGATCCAAAAAAGAGAAAACTGGCTATCGATTGGGCGGGTCTGAAAATTAGCCAGTCGAGAATCGGCAGCCCCAGCAGCGGAGCTACGAAGAATATGGCCAGAAAAAGCAGCATCCCGTAGCGTTGCATACTCTCCAGTCGATAGGCCAAGTTATAGGGCAGTAATCCTTTTAGTACAGTAAATCCGTCTAATGGGGCAATCGGCACCAGATTGAAGAAAAACAACGCCAGATTAATGTAGGCAAAGAAAAATAGTGTCCGACGAATATATTCAGCCATAGCTAATGACCCGGCAAGTTGTAAAGCGGGTAAAGCCGCATGCCATAAAATAGCGCACAAAAAGGCCAGAACCAGGTTTGCAATGGGGCCGGCGATGGCCACAATCATATGACCGGTGCGGGGATTGGGCCGCAGATAGCGCGGCGAAATAGGCACATAGGCCCAACCCAGACCCACAAACACCATCAACAGTGAGCCAACCAGGTTAAGTTGGGCAAATGGATTAAGCGTAATACGGCCATTTTGCCGGGGAGTAGGATCGCCCAAGCGATCGGCGACGATGGCGTGAGATAACTCGTGGATCGGAAAGGCAATGAGCAGCACTAAAATATTGGCCCCATAACGGCTGATCGAAAAATCTTGATACGTGAGTAAAAACAGAGCTAGTCCTATCCCGGCCGCAAAGGTGATATAAGCGGTGGGTTCGGAAACAAGCGGCCTCAGGTTCTCGAGCCAGTTAGATCCGGAGGGAGGCGGGTTATAACTGTAGCGCGGGGGAGTTCTCATAATTTCTATTCTTTCTATATAAATTGCCCTCTATTATATCACGCGCCGGGTTGATTGCGAAACGCGATGGTTGCTTGTTCTTACCGCTATTATTAAAAATTTGCATCTTCATTGTATTGAGAGTAAATTTAACAACGGGCGGAATAGTTAAGGCCCAATTATATCCCCAGTCCTTGCCCAATCTTGAGATAGCCAGAACCCAATAAATCTACCTGATGTTAAGAAGTTTTATTATAATCTTAACCAAATTTTGAATTATAAATTGCAAAATACCCATTAGACTCTATAAAGAAAAGTCAATTACTTCACTTACATCACGTAACGTTAAAAACTTAAGCAATTTTATCTTGGTTCCTTCAACACATTAGTGGTTTTCAAATAACAAACGTAGCATATAACAAATAGAGAGAGGCTTCCATAATGACATCACGCTATGTAAACAATTTGGGGGTATTAACCAGCGGCGGCGATGCCCAGGGTATGAATGCGGCCGTACGTTCCGTTGTTCGGACCGCTTTAGATCGCGGCGTAAATGTGTACGCCATTTATGAAGGTTATCAGGGTATGGTCGATGGGGGCAACCATATCCGTCAGATGGATTGGGGTTCGGTGAGTAATGTTATGAATTTGGGCGGAACGGTTATCGGTTCGGCTCGCTGCGCCGATTTTCGAACGCGCGAGGGGCGCTTAAAAGCGGTCAAAAACCTGATCGATCACGGCATTGACGGTTTGGCGGTGATTGGCGGTGACGGCAGCCTGACGGGAGCCAACCTTTTCCGTGAGGAGTGGCCCGACCTGCTTAACGAATTAGTTGAAACCAACCAGGTGACCAAAACGCAGGCTAAAAAACATCCCCAATTGGCAATTGTCGGCATGGTCGGATCGATTGACAATGATATGTTTGGTACCGATATGACTATTGGAGCCGATAGCGCTCTCCATCGTATTACAGATGCCATCGATGCCATCAGCAGTACAGCCGCCAGTCACCAACGCAGTTTTATCGTCGAGGTAATGGGCCGCAACTGTGGTTATCTGGCCTTGATGAGCGCGTTGGCCACCGGCGCCGATTGGGCATTGATCCCTGAAAGCCCACCTGATGTCGATGACTGGGAAGCGAAGATGTGCGAGGTTTTAGTAGCCGGTCGTAAGGCCGGCCGTCGTGACAGCATCGTCATTGTGGCGGAGGGTGCGCAAGATCGTTACGGTAACCCCATTACCTGCGACTACGTCCAAAAAGTTTTAGAGGAGAGACTGGGTGAGGATGCCCGGGTCACCATTCTGGGACACGTTCAACGCGGTGGCTCACCCAGCGCCTTTGACCGTTACCTGACCACCCTACTGGGCTACGCGGCCGTTGACCAGATTTTAGCGGCCACCCCCGATACCGAACCCCAACTTATTGGGATGCGCGAGAACCGAATTACGCACGCATCGCTGATGGACAGTGTGCGCCAAACCCATGCCGTAGCCGATTATATCGCCGCTAAAGATTACGAAAAGGCGATGGAAATGCGCGGCGGCAGTTTTAGAGAAAATTTTCGTACCCTGCGGACGCTGGTCAGAGCCTTACCCCATCCATCGGACCCAAACCAAAAGGTACTGCGCCTGGCTGTTATGCACGGCGGCGGCCCAGCTCCCGGCATGAATACCGCCGCTAGAACCGCTATCCGATTGGGACTGGATAAAGGCCATACTATGCTTGGCGTTGACGACGGCATAACTGGGTTAATTCATGGCAACATCAGAGAAATGAATTGGATGAGTGTGCATGGCTGGGCGCCTAAGGGCGGGGCGGAGTTAGGCACCAATCGCCGGGTGCCCAAAAAGAGCGAGTTTTATGCCATTGCTCGCCAATTGGAAGAGCATCGGGTGGATGGCTTGCTGATGATTGGCGGCTGGGCCGGCTACAAGGCCATTTACCAGATGTACAACGAACGAGAAAGTTTCCCGGCGTTTAATATTCCCATGATCTGTTTGCCGGCAACGATCAACAATAATTTGCCCGGCTCGGAGCTAAGCATTGGCTCGGACACCGCCTTAAACAGCATTGTCGAGGTGGTGGACAAGATCAAACAATCGGCGGTGGCATCGCACCGTTGCTTTGTGGTGGAAGTGATGGGCCGCTATTGCGGCTACCTGGCCTTGATGAGCGGCCTGGCTACCGGTGCGGAGCGGGTTTACCTACCCGAAGAAGGGGTGACCCTTGGCGATCTACAAAAGGACCTGGCCGATCTAATGGAAGGATTCCGCCGGGGCAAGCGGTTGGGGCTGCTAATTCGCAATGAAAAATCAAATTCGCTGTACACCACCAACTTTATGGCCGCTTTATTTGAGCAAGAAGGCGGCGATCTCTTTGATGTACGCACGGCGATTTTAGGACACCTCCAGCAGGGAGGCGATCCCACGCCGTTCGATCGGATTCAAGCCATTCGACTATCCCGGCAATGTATTGAATTTCTGATTGATGAGTCAGAGAAAACTAATCCTTCCAGTGCATTTATGGGCCTTCAAGGCGGTAAAGTTCAATTTTTCAAAATGGATAGCTTCCCCAACATGATGGATCTTGACCATGAACGACCTAAAGAGCAGTGGTGGTTGGAACTTCGGACGATTGCCCGAGTCATGGCCCAACCGGCTCCGCAAAGGAAATAAGTTTTCAAGATATGGTGACTGGTGCTTTATTGTAAGCAATAGTGCCAGTCACCAGAATAGTTACGCCAAATTGCCCTTATTTGGCCATTGCAATAATCACCATTTGTGTTATAATCGACCTTAACAACTGCGACGGAGAAAAGTAAGCGGTTCCCGGCTTCAGAGAAGCGCCGGCCGGTGCAAGGCGCTCGACGGAAAGGCTGAATTCCACTCCTGAGTTGGCGGCGATGAGCCGTTCCGGTTGCGCCCGTTATCGCGCCCAGAGATTGTGGAGAGCTAGCCTCTCTGCGAAAAAAGGTGGCACCGCGAGTCGAAACCTCGCCCTTTTATAGGGTGGGGTTTTTTGTTTTCAAGGTCGCAGGGTGGCAAGGTTGCAGGGTAGCAAGGTGACAAGGTTTCAAGGTTGCAGAGTAGCAAGGTGGCAAGGTCGCAGGATGGTAAGTGGCAAAGTCGTAAGATTACAACTTTGCGACCCTGTAATTCTGTAATCTTGCGGCTCTGTAACTCTGCAACTTTGCTACTCTGCGACCTTGCTACTCTGCTACTTTGCTACCCTGCTACTCTGCAAATTCATTTAATTTTTTAGGAGGTCATTATGCTGGATTTAAATTTTATCCGAGAGAATGCTGATCTGGTCAAGGCCAAATTGGTCGATTTGAACACGGAAGCGCCCATCGACGATATTCTGCGGCTCGATGAGCAGCGGCGTGAATTGCTGAAGGAGGTCGAAGCGCTGCGGCAGGAGCGCAATACCGGCAGCAAGGCTATCGGCCTGCTCATGCGCGAAGGCAAAAAGGCCGAGGCTGAAGCCCAGAAAACCCGTATGAGCGAGATTGGGGACAAAATTAAGGAGTTGGACGAAACACTGCGTCAGGTCGAGGCCGATCTACTCGATAAGCAGCTTTATGTGCCAAACATGCCCGGTCCCGATGTGCCGGTTGGTCCAAACGAAGATCACAACGTAGAAGTTCGACGTTGGGGCGATCCGCCGAAATTCGACTTTGAACCGAAGCCCCACTGGGATTTGGGCGAAGATTTAGACATCATCGACTTTGAGCGCGGCGTCAAAATCAGCGGCACCCGCTTCTACGTCTTCAAGGGGGCCGGCGCGGCCTTACACCGGGCGTTGGCTAACTGGTTTATCGATACCGGCGTGAGGCAGCATGGCTACACCGAAATCTACCCACCCTTTATGGTCCGCGAGCAGGCGATGGTCGGCGCGGCCCACTTGCCCAAATTTCGGGACAACATGTATTACGATGCCGAGGAAGATTACTGGTTTATCGGCACCGCCGAAGTACCGCTGACCAACATCTTCGCCGATGAGATTTTGGAGGCCGACCAACTGCCTATTCGCTATCTGGCTCACACCCCTTGCTTCCGCCGCGAGAAAATGAGCGCCGGGCGGGACGTACGCGGCATCAAGCGCGTCCATCAATTTGAAAAAGTCGAGATGTACCACTATACTTTGCCTGAAAACAGCTACGATCACCTGGAAGAGATTGTCGCCAACGCCGAAGATCTGTGTCGGCAGCTCGACCTTCCCCACCGGGTTCTGAAAATGTGTACCGGCGATTTGGGCTTTGCCGCCGCCAAAAAGTACGATGTCGAAGCCTGGGTGCCGGGACCGGACGGCCAAGGTGAATGGATGGAGATCAGCAGTTGCAGTAATGTGGTCGATTTCCAGGCCCGCCGGGCCAACATCCGCTTCCGCCGCGAGCCGGGAGCCAAACCGGAATACATCCACACCCTCAACGGCAGCGGCCTGCCGCCGGGGCGGGTGATGATTGCAATCATGGAGAATTACCAACAACCCGACGGCAGCATCGTGGTGCCGGAGGTGCTGCGCTCATATATAGGAGGGCTGGAAGTAATCAGCAAATAGCCAAAGTCGTGATAGTATTATGGAAGAACAGACTATTCTTACGCCCGAAAAACTTCAGCACGTTCTGAATGAGTACAAAGATTTGCTACTGGCCGAACTTCCCGGTCAGATCGAGCGCCTCATTCTGTTTGGCTCGTACGCTAGAGGCGACGCCCGGCCTGAGTCGGACGTGGATGTGATGGTTGTTAATCAAAAAATTTCTGAGCAAACTCAATGACTCTTAATAAATTCCCCGCCGCCATTCTAGCTTTAGAAGATGGCACGCTCTTTTATGGACAATCCTTCGGTGCGTCGGTAACGATCACTGGCGAAGTGGTCTTTAACACCAGTATGACCGGGTACCAGGAAATCCTAACCGATCCTTCCTATTGTCAGCAGATTGTGACGATGACCTGCCCTCACATTGGCAACGTGGGAGTCAATGTCGATGACGTTGAAGCCGACCGCCCTTGGGCCGCCGGTCTGATTGTCCGCGAGGTCAGCCGCCGCGTCAGCAACTGGCGAGCAACCGAGTCGCTGCCCGACTACCTGACCCGGCATAACCTGCCCGGCCTGACTGAGATCGACACGCGTGCTCTGGTCCGCCACATTCGTTCAAAAGGAGCTATGATGGCCGCTCTCTCCGCCGATCCGCAGTACAGCGCCGCCGATCTGGTTGATCTGGCTCGCGCCGCGCCCTCGATGGAAGGCTTAGATCTCGTCAAAGAAGTAACCTGTTCGGAATCCTATCACTGGGAAGAGGGTGTAGCTCAAGCCTGGCAGCACCATCTCCAATCTCCAATCTCCAATCTCCAATCTCGTCCGTTCCACGTCATTGCCTACGATTTCGGCATCAAGCATAACATCCTCCGCTTATTGACTGACGCCGGCTGCCGGGTCACTGTCGTTCCGGCCACCACCTCCGCCGAGGACGTGCTGGCGATGCAACCGGATGGGGTATTTCTGTCCAACGGCCCCGGCGACCCGGCGGCGGTTACTTATGCTATTGAGGCCACCGAAAAGCTGATCGATAGCGATATGCCCATATTCGGGATCTGTTTAGGTCATCAAATTGTGGGGTTGGCTCTGGGCGGTGAAACCCACAAGCTTAAATTCGGCCATCGCGGTGGCAACCAGCCGGTTCGCGATGAGTCGAGCCAAGCGGTAACCATCACCAGCCACAATCATGGTTTCGCCGTTACGGCCGGATCGCTGCCGGATGATGTCCAGGTATCCCATATCAACCTCAACGATGACTGTATCGAAGGATTGCGTCACACTACCAAACCGATTTTCAGTATCCAATACCACCCGGAAGCCTCCCCCGGCCCGCACGACGCTCTGGGTTTTTTTAGAGATTTTGTTGAGATGATGGAAAAGAGGAAATAGCCATGTTTACACTTATCACGGCTGCCCCAGAGATTTTGGGAGGCAAACCTTGTATCAAAGGCACTCGATTAAGTGTCGAGTTTATCTTGGAATTATTTGCCAGCGGCGCAACAAGAGATGAGATATTGGCTGCTTATCCGCAATTGTCCCCTGAGTCTATAGAAGAAGCTCTTCGTTTTGCGACTCGGTCTTTAAAGAACGAAATTATCTTGACAACAGACATAATGCCGTGAGTCCATTTGATTTAGCCTTATTTGCTGATGAAAATATTCATCCAGAGGTTATTAAGTTTCTGAGGGGCCGTGGTATCGATATACAGTCTGTCTCAGAACAAAATTATTGAAAACAGTAGAAACACGCTCACCACAAGTACAACCGCCTTTTATCATCGTGGCTGAACGAAGTGCTCAAAAAGTACGAATTCGCGTGAGACAATTATAGCTTTATGCCAAAAAGAACCGATATCCAATCCATTCTTATTCTCGGCGCGGGGCCGATTGTCATTGGCCAGGCGTGCGAGTTCGATTATAGCGGTGTGCAAGCCTGCAAGGTGCTGCGAGCCGAAGGCTACCGCGTCATTCTGATCAACAGCAATCCTGCCACCATTATGACCGATCCCGAATTTGCCGACGCCACCTACGTCGAGCCGCTGACGGTTGAAATTGCCGAAAAAGTGATTGCTCAGGAGCGTCCTGACGCCTTGCTGCCGACCGTCGGCGGGCAAACCGGCCTCAATTTAGGCGTCGAGTTGGCCGAAAAGGGCATTCTCGACAAATATGGCGTCCAACTCATTGGCGCGTCGCTGGAGGCCATTCAGTTGGCCGAAGACCGCCAGCTTTTTAAAGACGCCATCGAACGGATCGGCCTCAAGATGCCCAAGAGCGTCATCGCCAGAGGGCCGGATGTGGCGCTGGCGCTGGCCGCCGAAGTGGGCTACCCGCTGCTGGTGCGCGCCAGTTTTACTCTAGGCGGCACCGGCGGCGGCGTGGCCTATAACGAGGCCGAGTTGATCGAGGCGGTCAACCATGGCGTCCGCAGCAGCCCGGTCGGCCAGGTATTGGTCGATCAATCGGTGCTGGGCTGGAAAGAGTATGAGTTGGAAGTCATGCGCGATCGGGCCGATAATTTTGTGGTGGTCTGCTCCATCGAGAACCTCGACGCCATGGGCGTCCACACGGGCGATAGTATCACCGTCGCGCCGGCCCAAACCCTGACCGACAAAGAGTACCAGCGCCTACGCGATGCCGCCCGCGCTGTGCTCAACGTGGTCGGCGTGGAAACCGGCGGCAGTAATGTCCAATTTGCCGTCAACCCTGCCGATGGCGAGGTGCTCATCATCGAGATGAATCCGCGCGTTAGCCGCTCTTCGGCGTTGGCGTCCAAGGCCACCGGCTTTCCCATCGCCAAGATTGCCGCGCTGCTGGCCGTCGGCTACACCCTTGATGAGATTCCCAATGACATCACCCGCGAAACCCCGGCCAGCTTCGAGCCAAGTCTCGATTACGTGGTCGTTAAGCTGCCGCGCTGGGCCTTTGAAAAATTCCCCGGCGTCGATCCCACCCTTGGCCCACAGATGAAAAGTGTGGGCGAGGCCATGTCGATTGGCCGTACGTTTAAGGAGGCGTTGGGCAAAGGGCTGCGGAGTTTGGAAATTGGTGATTGGCGGTTGACGATTGACGATTGGCAGTCGGAGATTGAGAAGCTCAAAACGCCGACGCGAGAGCGATTGTTCCAGACGCTGGCCTGTCTTCACGCCGGCGCTCCGCAGGAGGCGATTATCGAGGCCACTTGGTACGATCCTTGGTTTGTGGATCAATTGGCTCAAATTGTCGAGATGGAGCAGGCGATCGCTGAATATTCGCTCGACACCCTGCCGGTCGAGCTTCTACGTCAGGCCAAGCGGTTTGGCTTGGCCGATGCGACGATTGCCCGATTGCTATCGCAACAGGCTAAGGCTGAGACTGAGGCTAAGGAAAATCAAGAAAGCTTAGCCTCTCAAGTGCGTCAAAAACGGCTGGAACATAGTATCCGACCAGCCTACCTGCGCGTCGATACCTGTGCAGCGGAGTTTGAAGCATTTACCCCCTATTTGTATTCGGCCTACGAGTCGCAGTCGGAGGCAAACCCGACCGAACGTAAGAAGGTAATGATTTTGGGCGGCGGGCCGAATCGGATTGGGCAAGGGATTGAGTTCGATTACTGTTGTGTCCATGCCTGTTTTGCCCTGAGCGAGGCGGGCTACGAAACGATTATGGTCAACTGCAACCCCGAAACCGTGAGCACCGATTACGACACCGCCGACCGCCTTTACTTCGAGCCGCTGACTTTGGAAGATGTGTTGAACATCGTCGATGAGGAACGACCGGACGGCGTCATTGTCCAATTTGGCGGGCAAACCCCACTCAATTTGGCCGAAGGGTTGGCCGCGGCGGGGGTGCCGATTTGGGGGACATCGCCGGAAGCGATTGCCATGGCCGAGGATCGCGAGCAGTTTGAGCGGCTGCTGGATAAGTTAGGCATCGACCGCCCGCCGAACGGCATCGCCACCAATCTGGCCGAGGCCCACATGGTGGCCGACCGTATCGGCTTTCCGCTATTGGTGCGCCCTTCGTTTGTGCTGGGCGGCCGCGCGATGGCCATTGTTTACGACGACAGTCAATTTGAAAGCTATGTGACCGAGGCCATTGCCGCTGCACCTGGTCGGCCCATTTTGCTCGATCATTATCTTGAAGATGCGTTTGAGGTTGATGTCGATGCCGTCAGCGATGGGCAGCAGGTGGTTATCGGTGGGATTATGCAGCATATTGAGGAGGCGGGCATTCACAGCGGCGACAGCGCATGTGTGCTGCCGCCGTACAAAATCAGCGCCTATCATCAGAGTATCATTCGCGATTACACTGAACGGTTAGGCCAAGCGCTGAACGTGCGCGGGCTGTTAAACGTGCAATACGCTATCAAAGATGATGTTGTCTACGTTTTGGAAGTCAATCCCCGCGCTAGCCGCACGGTGCCGTTTGTCAGCAAAGCAACTAATACACCGCTGGCCAAGATTGCGGCGCGAGTTATGGCCGGCGAGATGTTGGAACAGATTGGGTTCACCGAGCAGCCGGAGTTAACCGGTTTCTTTGTCAAAGAAGCCGTGCTTCCTTTCCGCAAATTTATGGGGGTCGATGCCGCGCTGGGGCCGGAAATGCGCTCTACCGGTGAAGTAATGGGCCATGCCTCCCGTTTCGGGGCGGCCTTTGCCAAGGCGGAAATGGCGGCGGGGGATCAGTTGCCCCAACCCGGCGACGGCAAAGTTTTCATCACGGTCAACGATTTCGATAAAAGCGCCGCTTTGAAAATTGGGCGCGATCTGGCCGCGTTGGGTTTTGAGTTGGTTGCCACCCAGGGAACCGCGGCCATGCTGCGCCGCGTCGGGGTCGAAGTGCAGGCTGTGAATAAATACAGCGAGGGCGACCCGATCATCATTGAGATGATGCAGACCGGCAAAATCGCCCTGATCATCAATACCCCGCTGGGCGGCACCTCCTATCTCGATGGGCAGCGCCTCCGCACCGAAGCGACCCGATTGGGTATCCCTCTTGTTACTACCCTAACGGCAGCCCAGGCCGCTGTCAACGGCATCAAAGTGCTGGCGAAAGAATCACTGGAAGTACGGAGTTTGCAAAAGTTACACGCCAGCGATTCGCACTAAACGGCGATAGAAAATCTTATTGAAGTTGCAATTGCTGCCAATATGTGAATACTTTACAATTGAATAACACTACTCACTTACTTGCAATCGGGAAGTAATTATGTCATCGACTTCTAAATCGGGTATGGAACTTCGCTTTCTCTTCATTGGCCTGTTGTTGCTTGGCCTTGGTCTCAGTTGTAACCAGTGGCTCGTCGCTCAGTTTGTAGGGCTGTTAGGCATAAATCTTAATCTCGTTGGGACCGACGGGCTGGCCAGACTCTGGTTTCTTAAGAGCGTGTTTGTCCTCATGGGCTTGCCTTTAGTCTTCTACAAGTTTCGACATGATTCGCGCGGCAGGCTGCTGTTCGATATCTCAATGGGACTTGTTTTCATGCTCATCACCCTGATCACCGTGGAAGGCATCTTCTATGCGCTCAACCTCCGGAAGATGGCTTCGACGCCACAAATCACCACAACTTACTCCCAGGTTTATATTGAGCCGGATGAGGAACTAGGATACACCTTAAAACCACTTACTCGGGCTACGGCCATTCAAAAGCAAGGCGATGAGGTTGTATATGACGTCACCTACACGACAGATGCGCTTGGCCGGCGACCAACCCCTATCGATAAGCCTGATGAACGCAGTCATTTTATCCTTTTTTTTGGCGGCTCGTACACATTTGGTGATGGCTTGTGGGATGACGAGACACTGCCGGCCCAGGTAGGCGAACTCGCACCCGAATACAAGCCCTACAATTATGGCGTCCCGGGATATGGGACGCAGCAACTGCTCGTCAAGCTCCAAAGTGATGAAATTTTGGACGAAGTGCCGGAACGCGATGGTATTGCAATTTACGTCTTCATTTGCGCTCATATCAAGCGGGTTGTCGGCACAACCGATGTTCAAAACACCTGGGGACGATATATGCCCTACTATTTTCTCGATGCCAACGACCAACTCGTTCGTCAGAGTGATTTGGTGACGGCACGACCCTGGTTATCGGCAATCGATGCCCTGGTGGGAATTAGTCAAACGGGCAAATATTTTAACATCACCCTGCCCCGCATCAATGACAACCATCGACGCCTGACCGCCAGGATCATCGCCGAGGCGCAGCAAAGCTTTCGAGATAAATATCAGAGTGATGCGTTTTATGTCCTCATCTATCCCCATAACCCTTGTGCAGCCGAGATAATTCCTTTTCTTGAAGAAGTTAACGTCAAGGTTCTGGATTATTCTACCCTCTTTAAATTTGGCGATGCTGGTTTGTGGATACCGGACGGACATCCAACGGCCAGCGCACAAAAAATTGTGGCGCAGAAGCTTGTAACTGATTTAGGCCTTGCCGACAATGAGGCCAAGCATGAATCTTTACAGTGACGCTAAAGCCGGGCGGCTAAGGTTCGCCTGTGCCGTTGAGACAGTCCCTCCAAACTTCGGGTGAAAGTCGCTTTAATTATGATATTGGTCGTCTGGTCGTAGACTTAGACCAACGCTATGTTGCGAACGGCATACCTACCCTCATCTATTTTATCCTCTCTTACTAGGCAAAAATTTCGCCACTAGCATTTCATTCTAAAATAGTGTAAAATTTTGGCGCATTTTAGCAATTACTATCACTGTATTGTTGTGGTATAAATCACCCTCAGTAAATGATGCCGACAGAAACGCAGAAATAGTTTTTATTTTATAGAGTACTTACATAGTATAAGGAGATGTTTATGACTTTATACGGAGGAATTGAGGCCGGGGGAACCAAATTTGTGTGCGCTGTGGGCACCGGGCCGAACGATTTACACCACGAAATTCGATTTCCAACAACCACACCGGCTGAGACCATTGGACGGGCGGTGGCTTATTTTAAAGAACAGGCGACTAATGAGCCACTCGACGCCATCGGGATCGCCTCGTTTGGGCCGGTCGATCCCGATCCCAAATCGGATACCTGGGGCTATATCACTACCACACCCAAGCCGCACTGGCACAACGCCGAGTTTGCCACCGTTCTCCAGCGTGAATTAAACGTGCCGGTCGGTTTTGATACCGATGTCAACGGCGCGGCCCTGGGTGAGTATCGCTGGGGGGCGGCCCAAGGGTTAGACAATTTTATCTACTTGACTATCGGGACGGGTATCGGCGGCGGGGCGATGGTCAACGGCCAACTGGTTCACGGCCTGCTCCACCCGGAGATGGGCCATTTTCTCTTGCCGCCGCGGGCCGATGATCCCTCACCAGGTGGCTTTTGTCCCTACCATGGTCACTGTTTTGAGGGGATGGCCAACGGCCCGGCTATCGAGAAACGGTGGGGCCAAAAGGCCGAAACACTGGCCGAAGATCATCCCGCCTGGGAATTGGAAGCCTACTATCTGGCCGTTGGGTTGGAAAATCTAATTTGTGTTTACTCGCCGCAGCGGATTATTATGGGCGGTGGCGTGATGGAGCAGAAGCAGGTTTTTCCGATGCTGCGCCGAAAAGTGATTGAACTGCTCAACGGCTACGTGCAATCGCCGGCGATTTTGGAAAAGATCGATAGCTATATTGTGCCGCCGGGGTTGGGCAACAGAGCCGGTATTTTGGGGGCCATCGCCCTGGCCCAAAGTCAGGATGGAGTCTAACTGCCGATGAAAACGGTTCCTTTTTGGAAAGATGATGTTTCGCGCCCGGCCAAGCTGCCGAGTCACGTCCCACCCCGCGAGGTCGATGTGGCGATTGTCGGCGGCGGTTACACCGGTCTCCATGCCGCCCTTAGGCTGGCTAAACAGGGCATAAGCGTGGCAGTGCTGGAACAGGGCCAAATCGGTAACGGGGCCAGCGCCGTGAATGGGGGACAGGTTGCACCGGGCTTGAAGCTGCCTATCCAAAAAATCTTCCAGAAATACGGGCCGGAGTTGGGGCGGCAATTGTGGGACGGCTCGATTGCGGCGGTGGAACATCTCGAACAGACGCTCACCGCTGAACAGATCGCCTGCGACTACACCGGCGGGGGCGGCATAGCCCTGGCTTACCGCCCCTCACATTATGATGCGATGGTTAAAGACGCCGAATGGTTGGCCCGCGAACTCGATTTTCAGCATGTCGAAGTCGTACCCCGCGAACGGCTGCGAGAGGAAGTCGGCTCGGATGTCTACTATGGCGGGCTGATTGAGCCGATGGGGGGCGGGCTGCATCCGGCTAAATATGTGTATGGGTTGGCTCAAGCCACGGCGCGGGCAGGGGCTTGCCTCTGCGAACATACCAAAGCGCTCAAAATCAGCCGCAGCGCCGGTAACGCCGGTTTCCAGGTGACCACCGGGCGCGGCGCGATCAAAGCCGGCCAGGTTTTGATGGCTACCAACGGCTACACCGACGATCTGGTCAAAGCCATTCAGCGCCGCATCTTCACCGTGGGTAGCTACATGATCACAACCGCGCCGCTGTCGCCCTCGATGCAGCGCGAACTTAGCCCCAAAAACCGGGTGATGTATGATACCAAGTGGTTTCTCAACTACTTCCGCCTCACCCCCGATGGGCGTATGTCAATGGGCGGCCGCAATGACCTCTCATCGGGCTTGGATTTGATCGAGAGCGCCAGAAATCTGGGTGAGGCCCTGGTGCGAATTTTTCCGCAACTCAAAGGGGTGCCTATTACCCATTCCTGGACCGGCCAATTGGGCCTCACCTTCAATGTGATGCCTTACATCGGGCAAGTCGATGGCATTTACCACGCTTTCGGGTATGCCGGACATGGCGTGGCTTTATCGGGCTACCTGGGTAAAGAGGTCGCCGATCTGATCTCGGGCCAATCATCGGCCAGTCCCTTCACTCGCATTTCGCCGGAGACCTCGGTTTTTTACCACGGCCGCGCCTGGTTTTTGCCGGTGGTAGCCAGTTACTACCGGTTTTTGGATGCGGTGTCGTAATGCCCACCTCCAACCTTACCATCCGCCCAGCTACCACTGCCGACGCCCCTCTGCTGGCCAAATTCGGTGCAAGAGCATTTACTGCCGCTTTTGCCGCCGACAACGCCCCGGAGGATATGGCCGCTTATCTGACCGAAGCCTTCAGCCCGGCGCTACAACAGGCTGAGTTAGCCGACCCGGCCTCGTGCTTTTTGATTGTGGAAGCAGCAGAAGCGACGGTTGGCTATGCTCACTTGAAGGCCGGATCAGCGGAAGCAGAAGTAACCGGTACCAATCCCATCGAACTGGTTAGAATTTACACCGACCCGGAGCGAATTGGGCAGGGGATTGGCGCGGCGCTGATGACCGCCTGCCTTGAAGTGGCTCGACAAGGCGACCATGATGTGATCTGGCTGGGCGTGTGGGAAAAGAACCACCGGGCGCAGGCTTTTTATCAGCGTTGGGGTTTTGAGAGAGTCGGCACCCATGTCTTTCAACTCGGTGCGGATGCTCAAACCGATTGGATTCTTGAGCGGCAAGTTAATGAATAAAGTCTCAAGTGAGTCACTGGTTTTAGGGGGGTAAGCAAACCAGGTGACTGGCCCTTAATCAGTCTCTATTTGAGCCAGAGTGCCAGTCACCTGAATGTTACGGTTTAGTTAGGAGCTGCTGGTCGCAGCTTGCCGGCGTCGAGACAGGTTCTGGCGGGTATTAACCACCCACTTGCGAACCGCCGGGATGCGTAAGACCAGCATAATTGTCAAGAGCGCTCCATAGATCAACGGTTCACGTATGTCTGACTTGACCAGCCAGACGAAGTGAATGACGGCCAGAACACCGGCAGCATACACAAATCTATGAAGGCGTTTCCAGTTTTTACGCAGCGTGCGCATCGACCACTGATTTGAGGTGATAGCCAGCGCCAGCAAAACCACAAAGGCCGCAAAACCGACCAGCGCGTAGCGCTTCTCAAAGGTCGCCTCGTAGACTGCCCATAAATTTAGACTATTGGAGACCAAGCCATTGTCCACGATAAAAATCGAAAAGTGGATAGCGGCATACATAAATGCATAAAGCCCCAACGGCTTGCGTAGAGCCAGTACCTGCTTAAAGCCAAACACGGTGTTAATCGGAGTACAGGCCAGCGACAGCATTAGCAAGATGATCGCCGCCTTACCGGTGCGGAAGGTGGCTTCCTGAAACGGGTTAATCAACAGCGCGGTTTGGCCTTGCCAAAAATCCCAGGCCAGCCAAACCAGCGGGAACAAGGCTCCCAAGTGGGTAATAATTTGGAGTGGAGTCCAACGGGTTTTTGCTTTGCGTTTAGCCATTAGAAATTCGCCCTCAAATTCATGCCTTCATATAGATACGCCACCTCGTCACCATACCCGTTGAAGGGTAAGGTGTCGCGCCGGCCAAACTCGCCGATACGGCGTTCGGTGGCTTGTGACCAGCGGGGGTGGGGTACATCAGGGTTAACATTGGCGTAAAAGCCGTACTCATTAGGGGCGGCAGCCATCCACAATGAGACCGGCATCTTGTCAACTAGCTCAATTTTTACAATGGATTTAATGCTTTTGAAGCCATATTTCCATGGTACCACCAGCCGAAACGGTGCGCCATTTTGCGGCAGCAGATGCTTGCCGTATAGGCCCGTAGCCATCGTCGCCAACGGATTCATCGCTTCATCCAAGCGTAAGCCCTCGATATAGGGCCAGTTGTACCAGCGGCTGCTCTGGCCGGGTAACCGGTCAGGATCGTAAAGCGTTTCGAAACGAACATACTTGGCCTGGGCGGTCGGCTCGACCTCTTTGAGAATCTCCGACAGCGAGAAGCCCAGCCAGGGAATCACCATCGACCAGGCTTCGACGCAGCGCAGGCGGTAGATGCGCTCCTCTTGGGCGAATTTTGTGCGCAGATCGTCGATGTCGAACGTTTTGGGGTTATTGACCAGCCCGCCGACCTCAACTTGCCACGGCGATGTCTTGAACCCCTCGGCTAAACCGGCAACGCCCTCCTTGGTAGTGGTAAATTCATAGAAGTTGTTGTAACTGGTCACCGCCCCAAAGGGGGTTAATTCATCGCCGAGTTCGTCGGTGGTGGCGCTCACCTTTAAATCGTCAGGCAAGGCGGCTTGGGCGTTGGACCCGGATGCCGTCGAGCCAAATTGGTTACCACAAGCCGATAGGACAGCAGCGCTAGCCGCCAGCGAGCCGATGCCGATCATAAACTTGCGTCGGGAAAGGTAGATATGTTCAGGAGTAATTTCTGATGAGTTTATTTTAGTCGCCATACTTAATCTCCAAATTTATAAAAAGCAGTCGCTTACTTCGTGACTTACTTTATACTCTATGACAATAATCTTATGAAATTATTAAATCCTTGTAATTTGCGCAAAAACTTGGCAAGATAATCTAAAATAATTATGATAACCAGGGTCTGTTTAGTATGGGGCAGACCTGTAAGGTTTCCAAAGAGGCTGTTTGAAATAAGTAATAATCTAATGACCCCTTAGTTACGCCTACCTGTATCTATAAAACCTTACAGGTCTTAAGGTCGTGGAGTGATGTCTTGATCAATTCGCTTAGACGATTTTTTCAAAAATTCGGAACGTTGGTGGTGACAACATTGATGTTGGTCTTGACCTTCGCCGGGATTGGCTTTGTGGCGCTGTCGGTGGTGACCGGCAGTAATTTTGGATCGACCAGCGACAACAACAGAGCGCTGCCGACGCCCCCGTCGACCGCAACCGTGGCCGTCATTGGTACTCCAGATCCTTCGACGAAAATTGACTTTAAAGATGCAGCCCTCGGTTTTGCCCTGGAATACCCCAGAGATTGGCAGATCAACGAGCGCGGGCTGTCGGTAGTTTTCGCTCCGTCAGCCGGTGGGCTTGACCCGGCTCATCTGACGGACACATCGATGTGGATCGGCATCCCGGCCGATAACACCGTCGAGCCGGCTAATTTGTTAACTCACTTGCAGTACACGCTGGCTCCCAACAGTACTATCGTCAATCGGGACACCGTTGTCATTGGCGACCGGGTTTGGCGCTCGACAGAGTTTAGTTTTGAAAATGAAGATATGGGAGGAGCGGTCACCGCTAAGATTGCGGCCACAGCTAAGGATGAGGTTGGCTACTATGTAGTCTCACTGGCCCCATCCGCCGAGTGGGCAGCAGTTCAACCTTTCTTTGATGAAATTCTAGACAGTTTTGCGTTCACCGCCGAAGCCGTCCTGCGCCCGACCGACGCCACCCCGCCGCCTACGCCAACGGCTACACCCACACCGGTTGTCTATATCGTCCAATCCGGCGATTCACTCGGCTATATCGCCTCGATTTATGGCGTGACCGTGGAAGCGCTCAGCGTGCGCAACGGCATCGATGATCCACGCCGGCTACAAGTGGGAACCCGGTTGATTATTCCATTGAAACGATAGTTATGGCGATACCCCTTCACCAAGAAAAAGTTAAGTTTTGGCAAGCCCAGGATATCGGCGGGGTCGATCTGCTGCGGGCGACGTATTTTACTCACACCTTCTCGAGACACGTCCACAATGGATACGCCATCGGCATCATCGAACGCGGCGCGGAGACCTTCTACTATCGTGGCGCAACGCATGTGGCTCCGGCCGGCAGCGTAGTGGTGATTAATCCTGACGAAGTTCACACCGGTCAGGCCGTCGTCACCGAAGAAGGCTGGAGCTACCGGATGCTGTATCCGGAAACAGAATTGGTGACGCAAGCCGCGGGATCCGCCTTTGAGCACTGGCAAGGTATCCCTAATTTTATCAATCCGGTCATTTGGGATGAATCGTTGGTACCGCTTATCCGCCGATTGCATGTAATGCTGGAAACGTCAGCCTCGGCCCTAGAACGAGAAACCGCGTTTATTGCCACGCTGGCCCAACTAATTGCCCGTCACGCCACCGGACGGGTCGAACCTCGCGCCCTCGACGGCTCGACTCGCAGCATTAATTGGGCCCGAGAATATCTGGAAGCGCATTTCGATGAAAACGTTTCACTGGATCAGTTGGCCCATATCGCCAATTTAAGTCCTTATCATTTTACCCGCACCTTTAGCCAGGTCATCGGGTTACCTCCCCATGCTTACCTCAACCACATCCGGGTTGAACGGGCCAAAACCCTTCTGGCCCAGGGGTATCCCATCGCCCATATTGCCGCCGAAACCGGCTTTGTCGACCAAAGCCACTTCACCCGCCGTTTTAAGCGGATTGTCGGCGTCACCCCCGGTCAGTATGCTCTAAACAGCAAGAATGTACAAGACGATTTAGCTTGAGTTGGTAGAATGGAGATTAGGTAACTGGAGATTAGGTAATTGAAGATTGGGTAATTGGAGATTGGAAGATTAGGTAATTGGAGATTAACCATTTAATTCTCCAATCTCTAATCTCCTTATCTCTCAATCTCTAATCTCCAGTCTCCAATCTCTTGAAAGGACTCAAGGATGACTCAAGCGAATGTAGACACCCCTTCTTTAATTAACGCCTCGCCATTTTCTGAATTCTTGGCCGGGGCGAGAGACTCGTTTCCGTTGATTGTTGGAGCGATTCCATTTGGTATTATTTTTGGTACGCTGGCGATGAGCAGCGGGCTGTCATTTGCCGGGGCGATGGCGATGTCGGCTTTTGTATTTGCCGGTTCGGCCCAATTTATTGCGCTAGGGCTGGTCGCCGTCGGCACAGCTTGGCCGATCATTGTACTAACAACATTTGTAGTGAATTTACGTCATGCTCTTTATTCCGCCACATTGGCTCCGTATGTACGCCATTTGCCGCAGCGATGGCAAGTACCGCTGGCGTTTTGGTTGACCGATGAAACGTTTCTGGTGGTGATCAAGCGCTATACTCAACAGCCAACCGCGCCTTATAATCATTGGTATTATCTCGGCTCCGCGCTGTTTATGTACACCAACTGGCAAGTTTGTACATTCATAGGGTTGACGGTCGGCCAAATGCTGCCGAACGCCGCTGCATGGGGATTGGATTTCGCTATGCCGGTCACGTTTATCGGTATGGTCATTCCGTACCTAAAAAATCGACCGATGGTCGCGACAGTGATCGTCGCCGGAGTGGTAGCCTTGTTAGCTCACGCCATACCTCATCAATTGGGCTTGATGGTCGCTGCGCTAGCCGGGATTGCGGCCGGACTATTGGTTCAACAGTGGGGTAAGCAGGAGATTCTGGTATGAATGAGCTGTACTTAATTGCTGGAATGGCGGTGGTAACGTTTGTGATTCGTTACTCGATGTTTGTGGTGGCGGGTCGATTCGAATTTCCGGCTCGGCTGAATGAGGCCCTTGGCTATGTACCGCCGGCGGTTTTGACGGCAATCATCGTTCCGGCGGTACTGATGCCCAATGGCGAGTCGATTGACCTGAGTTGGACCAATGCCTATCTGGTGGGCGCTGTCGTGGCGGCGGTGATCAGTTGGACAAGTAAAAATTTACTGCTGACAATTGTGGTTGGCATGGCGGTGTTTTTTGGCTGGCAGTGGTTAGTGGGATAGGGTTGACGCGGGCAAAGAATTTATGTAAACTCTCTTGAATTAGAGAAGAAATGAAAGCTCTTAGATAGAAACCCTGTCTCAAAAAGATGATCCGTTCGATTAAACGTTTCCTGACTACCCTGCTCATTGTGGCGGGTTGTACCCTAATTTTATTTTGCGCCTCGTCGCCGCGAGTGCGGAATTTGAGTTGGTTTAGGTACATCGGTTCCTCAAACGGCAGTGTTAATTTGCCGGTAGCAACCAGTCTGGAGCAGTGCGCCGCCGCTCCCTTTGTAATGCCTACGACCGGCTGGATAGGGATTGTTTACGGCGACAGTATTCTTGGTACGCAAAATCATTCAGGGTTGGATATTTTTGGGCTTGAGGGTAATGGGATAACGCCGGTTTACGCGGCCTACGACGGCTATCTAACGCGCCTACCGGAGTGGACCAGCGCGGTGATCATTCGCCACCCGCAGGATCCACTAGAACCAAGCCGACAGATTTGGAGCTTCTACACCCATATGGCCGATGAGGCCGGCCACAGCTATATCATCGACCAAATTCCGCCCGGCACGTATGAGCTGCCGGTCAAACAGGGGACTTTATTGGGGTACCAGGGGGATTACAACGGTCAATCATGGCGTTCGATTGATACGCATCTACACTTTAGCATCGTCTTAGATGACGGCAGCGGCAAATTCCTGAATGAAACCGACATGGCTAATACGATTGATCCGTCGCCCTATCTGGGGATGCGGCTCAACACGCTCTGCGCCGATAGACCACCACTTTGCCGACCCGATTACGCCTGCTCTTCGCTAGAGTTGGGATCGTAGGGCGCATTGGGCAGGACAATTGTAAATTTCGTGCCAATGGTTGGTTCGCTCCACAGCGTAATGGTCCCATAGTGATTTTCCACTATCTGCTTCACGATAGCTAATCCAAGCCCGGTTCCTCGCGATTTAGTGGTAAAGAAGGGCTCGAAGATCTTCTCTTGATTTTCCAGGGGAATACCTGGGCCGTTATCTTCAACCGTTATGATCTGCCTATCGTCTTCAACGACCATCGTTAGCTGAATCTCACCGCCGGCCCCAATGGCATCGGCGCTGTTGCTGATAAGATTGGAGAAAACTCGGCCAATTTGGTCAAAATCGAGCATAATGGGCGGAGCATCGGACACAAGTTGATGGTGAAACTTGAGTCCTTTCTCAGGGAGATTGACCTCCCAAAAGTTTGCTTCAGTCTCCAAAACCGAATAGAGAGAACCGGGGACCAGGTTGGGTTTGGGGGCGCGGGCTACGTACAAAATATCGTTGATGATGCGGTCGATGCGCTCCATATTGGCTTGCATCAACGATGCGCCACGTTTGCGAGGGTCATCATCAGCAATATCATGGACTAGATATTCTACGCCGATTTTAATCGCCATTAAGGGGTTACGCAGTTCGTGGGCCACGGTAGCAGCCATCTGTCCCAGCGCCGCCAGCCGCTCACGTTGAATGAGTTGGGCCTGGGTGTCGTGAAGCTGCTCAAACAGGCGAGCGTTATAAATGGTTTGGGCTACCTGATGGGCAAAGGCTTGCACCACTTCGGCATCTTGTGGGGTTAAAGCCCCCGGTTCAAACCGATCAACGGTTACATAACCGATCATTTCTCGGGCTAAGAGCAAGGGCGCCCCGATCCAACTACGCACTTGCGATGCACCGGACCACACTTGATAGCGATCATCGCTGTGCGTATCGGGAATATAGATAGCCCCATTCGTACTGCGCATTTCCTGAAACAGGATGTTTTGAGAATAGTCAAACTCTTGATTGACGACATCCTCGGTAAATCCTTCAGCCGCCTCCATAACCAAAAAATCATCATCTTTAACTAAAAAAATGGCAGCCGAATCATACGGAATTAGCTGCTTTAATTTTAGTAGAATATGTTTGAGAATTTCATCGGTGGATAGCGTCATGCTAATGGAAGCGACAGCTTCGGCCAAAATAGTTGTAATTTCGCGCTGACGCTGCTCTTCTTCAACCTTGGCGCTCAACTCAAGGGCATACTGTTGAACTTTTTCGTAAGCCGCTTGTTTTTCCAGTTCAATTCGCTTGCGCTCGGTAATGTCGCGAATTAAGCCTTGTGTAGCCAATCCACCCCGGTAAATAGGGTAAGACACGCTGAGTTCAACATCAATCTCATTGCCATTTTTATCGATCGCTGTAAATTCATACGGGGGTGGGGATAACGTTTTTTGATCGGAAATGGTAGGGTTTTGCAGATCTTCAACAATTTTTCTACCTCTGGCAGAAATGATGTTGGTGAAGATAAAATCGGGTAGGTTAGCTTCTTCTTGGGTCACGCCGAAAAGTTCGGTGAAGCGACGGTTAATCACTTCAAATCGCCCGCCATAGATCAAAAAGATGGCATCGCTCGATTTCTCAATCAGGGTGCGGTACTTTTCTTCGCTTTCCCGGAGGGCAGCTTCAGCCCGGATGCGTTCAATGGCTTGCGCTAAATTGTTGGCGATAGCTTGTAGGAAGTTGATGTCGTCGTTAGTGAAAACTCGATGATGCGTAGTGTGAACGCCTAATACACCAAAAGGCCAATCCTCGCCATCGATAATCACGCTCATACTGCTGACAACATTGTGATCGCGTATATATTGGGAAACGTTAAATCGTGTTTCGGTGCTGGTCTCTTTAACAATGACCGGTTCACTAGATAACAACGTATAGCCCATTTGCGATTTCGCATCGGCGCTAATGGTCGTACTGCCAACCAGTCCTTTTTGCCAACCGACCCCAGCCCGCAACAGGAGAACATCGTCCACATTGGCCAACAATTCTAAAATTTGGCAATATTCCACGTGCAGGGTCTCAGCAACCAGGGCTACAGCTTCATCAAGAAGAACGTGTAAAGGAATACCTTCCAGAACGCGCTGGCCAAATTTAGCAACAACGGCTTGCTGGAAAGCCCTATTTTTCAGTTCGGACTCAACCCGGCGGCGCTCTATGATTTGCTGTTGTAGAACCTGGTTCGCTCGCTCCAAGTCGGGGGCTTTTTCATCAGCCCAAAGTTGAAGCTCTTCCAGCGTTCGGTGCAGGACGCGTTCGGTTTCTTTTCGTTCGGCCAGTTCTTCTTGAACAGCGCTGTGCAGCCGGGCGTTTTCCAAAGCTACGGCCAGTTGGTGAGTCAGCGCTTCCAAGGCCAATACCGTGTCCCGATCAAAGGCGTTGCTATGAAAACTTTGGATATCGAGTACGCCAAGCGTTGTGGGGCCTAACATAATCGGCAGACATAATTCGGCTCGCGTGTTTGGTTTTTCGGGGACTACGGGGGCAAACCGTGGCTCTAACCTGACATCATTAACCACCAGAGGCTGGGCCAGTGTAGCGACGTCAGCTATAATCTTGTCTTCCAGAGATGGCGTTGGCCCAATTGAAAGATAGTTGGCGTAGGCTCCTGATACGGCCTCAAGCCTAATTTTTTCCCCTTTTAGCAAATAGATGGCCACGTGATCATAGCCAAACATTTCCAGGATCAAATGGACGGTTGTGTTGAGCAGATGATCGACGTTTAAGATCGTCGTAATTCTGCGACCAATACCGCTAACCAAGGCTAAATTGGCGGTGCGTCGCTCCAGTTCTGCATCAGCTTGCCGTTGTTTTCTAACCTGATTTTCAAGGTCTTGGGCATAAGCCACGACTTCACTGTAAGCTATTTCTAGTTGTTGCATGTCCTGTTGCTGGGTTTCCCTTGCCTGTTTATTCAACTTTTAAAACTCCCTACATCTGTGTAAGCCAGAGTGTAGTTAAGAGAAACTTAAATAATCCAAGTTGCTATCCATCAGACCTGACAGGTTTTGGAGATGCCCTTCAGAGAAAAATCAGGGTAATTCGGGCCATTTAGCCGGGTTAAGACTCGGTTGAAAACCTATCAGGTCTTGTTCTCGGACAGGTGGCAACTTGAGTTAATTAATGTACGAGTTGGTGGGTTAATATCAACTTACCAGGGTGTTTTGACTCATACCTAATACAATACCATAAAATTTTAAATCATGTAAGGGGGTAAAAGCTCTTATATCCGCCCAATATGTTGTTTCTGGTACATTTTTAAGACACAAAGATATCCGTATATAAAGCCCTGCGGTTATTCTGGGTAAAGCAGATGGCAGTCGTAACTCGCTCCCTTTTTGAGACAATATTCACCCTGATTGGAACAACCTCATTAATTTTCGGGAGTTTGAGTATCCTCTACGGAAATTGCCGAAGGCGTCGTTATGATCGGGATCGATTTGGGAGCAGGTACCGGTTGATTAGGGCTAATTAGAGCAAAACTGGTGTGTTGATCGGTAACTGTAACCGGTATGGTAAATTGCTGGCCATCAAAAAAGGTCTTAACGAGATAATCTCCAGCCGGAACATCGCTAAAAGAAAATGTCTCGTAATAATTATCATCGGATTTAACAACATTGTCAGGATAAGTAAACGTTTGCCGCCAAAAGCGCCCCGGTTCGCTGGCTCGATGAAGCGTGACTAGTTGTTGGGGAACCAAGTAGTTCTGGGCATCGACTACCCGGCCGGCCACGACTCCAAAGCCTGGGTCCGGTTTAACCCACAGGTCCGGATTACGAGTATCGTCATAGGTTCCGGCTCCAACTCTAACTTCCAAGTGAAGATGGGGCCCTAAGGCCACGCCTAATTGTCCAACTCGGGCAATGGGATCGCCGGCTTTCACTTTTTGGCCCTGTTTAACCAGCACCTGCGAGACATGCCCGTACAAAGTGTAGACCGGCAACCCCTGCCAACGACGATCGTGCAAAATAACAACAGCCTGTCCATAGAAGTCCGGCCACGGACCTAAGACCTTGAGTTTATCGGTGTCGGCATGCGTCACGGTTCCGTCGCCTACGGCAATAACGGTTGTACCCTGACTAGCTGCGATGTCTATACCATAATGCCAGAAATATTGTCCCCTGGCATTAGTACCATAGGGGTAGTAATAACTGCCCCAACCGGAAAGTTCGGGGAGAACCGGACGACCGAACCAGAAATGGTCCTCTACCTGGGTATAATCAGGCAGGTCGGCCGGGACTTGCACGGTGCGCGGCGCCGGGGTAAAGGTGGCGGTAGGGGTATTAACGGGGGTAATAACGGTTGTGTTGGTTAAGGAAGCTGTCTGGGAAATCCCCAGAGTTGCTGTCAAGGGTGACTCTGAAGTTACCATAGCCGTAACAACCTCAGATGCCACGATGTCGACCGGCTCAATCGTTGGTTCCGGCGTAAACGTGGCCGTAGGCGGTTCGGGGGTGAAGGTCGAGGTCGGTGTACTCGTTTCGGTAGCGGTCGATGTAGCGGTGGGTGTGGCGGTAGAGGTTGAAGTGGATGTGGACGTTGGGGTGGATGTCTCAGTCGGCGTAGCTGAAGCGGTCGGCGTAGCGGTAGCGGCTTTGGTCGGTGTTTTGGTGGCGGTGGGAGTTGACATAGCCGCGCTAAACCCATCGACTTGGTTGACACTTAGGATAGCCACAACCAGCACCGTGACAGCTAAACCAACGATAATCCCAACCAGAATTTTTTCGGTCTGCGAGTCAAATCTGGAAAATAGCAAGTTCGTAGTCTCCGGTAAAAAGATTAACCTTCTATGGAATCCAGTCTATATTTTCTTCAACCCAGCCAAGGCTGTTGGCCCGATCATGCTGGACCACACCATCTACGGACCCGTCAAGAGCAAAATGGCGACGTTTATTGGTCCCATCAGGTTCCATATCCCAAATGGCCCATTCACCATCACGGTTAGAAACAAAGGCAATTTTAGAGCCATCGGGTGACCAGGTCGGCAGGCCATCGCTGGCGCTGTCGGAAGTGAGGGCGACCAGATTATCGCCATCGATATCGACTCGATAGATTTCCCAATTTCCGCCTCGTTCTGACATAAAAATTACAGTTGAGCCATCGGGCGAGATTTCCGGGTTGGTGTCGGACGGATGGTCGGTAATCAATTTTGGTCCGCCGCCGACGACGCTGCTGAGGACAATGCCACAGTTGCCCCCAATACAACTGCTGTAAACAAACTGCTGCCCATCCGGCGACCATTTAGGTGATTTGCCTTGTACGGGGAACCCATCGTGCCTCATCACCTCTCCTACTCCATCAACGAGCTGATAGATGGCCGGTTCGCGTCCACTCTTGCGAGAGTGATACATCAAGCTGCCATCAATCGGCGAATATTGCGGTCTGGCCGACTCAAAAAACAGATCGAATCCCCAGGCGTTGGTGTCTTCTTCGGTTAACGCTCGAGCAAAGAGACCGCGCCGGTCGGCTTGCCACGAACGATAGGCTATATCTGTGCCATCTGTGGTTAGGGCCGGTTGGCTAGCATCGGCTTGGATAAGGGTCATTCCGCTCCCGTCGGCAATATTGGCCATATAGATATCGTAGGTTGCCCGCTCGGCATCGTATATCGGAAAGACGATTCGACCCGTTGCTCTGGTTTCACCTCGGGCCAGGGTCTGATCCCGAGAGGCATACTCGGGCAGCGGCACCGGGGTAGGAGTCGGCTCAGAGGTAGGCTCACCAGTCGGCTCAGAGGTAGACTCGACAGTTGTCGTTACGGTGGGGGTGGGTAAGGGCGAGTCGCTGCTGCCATCGACCAGTGCTATCTCCGCTTCCTCGGATACATCAGAAGCCGGGGTAGGGGTGCTTGTGGCCGAAATAGAGGTAGGCGAGGGCTGCGGAGTGGATACCTCGGCGACAGCCGCCGCCGCTACCCCAGGACGCGTAGCGGTGGGAATTAGGGTCAGTTCATTGCCTGGCGGAGTCCACAATTTGAGATTGTCATAGCTTACCCAAACGTATGGTTCGGCAAACGTACCGGCAAAAAAGCCGAAGTTGCCGTGGGTTAAGGAGTCATCTGTGACCGAGGCCAATTCCTGACCGTTGGACCAGACTGTGATATCGGGACCAAAGGCCGCAATTCTAAGAATATTAGCCGAGCCGTCGGTGCTAATGAATTCTGACTTGGTCCAATCAACCAGCGTGGACCATTCGCCATCGACAAATTTGCTCAGCAAAAAATAGCCGTCGCCCGAAATATCGAACCGGTAGAAATTATCGCGATCCTGGAAGCGAATCAGCAGCCCGTAGCTATTCTTCTGGTCGCCATCTTCCAGCTTGGCTTCCACTTCCATTTCAAAATCGGCCACATCGCGATTAGCCAGCCCCCAGGCCACCAGGTTACTGGCGTTAACTTCAATCTGATAACGATTGTTACCGTAAACTTTCCGGGTATAGGTATCGAAGGCATCATCCCACCCGCCAAACGAGTCGCTAAAATCGTCTTCATAGACTAAAGCCAGTTGTTCGGGAGCGCCGTCGGCCGAAATAGGCTGGTCGCTGGTTGAATCGCCGGTTTCGCCGCTGTCACCTTCCGCCGGCAGCGGATTTTCAGCCACGGTGGCCTCGCCGTCGGCAAAGCGGTTGGTCGCCAGGTAGATGACTAACACCGCCGCAAAGCAGACCAGCAGAATCAATCCACCGGCAATCCAGGCTAATCGAGGCGGCGTGGTTCGGGCAGGTGTGGATGCGGGGGGGGGGACAGCCGGTTGAGGGGCAGGTGCGGGTATCGCGGACGCCGGAGCCGGTTCAGCCTGTGGCTGTGGTGAGGGCACGGGGACCGCGTCCGGCTGGCCGGGAAAGGTGAATTTAAGTTCGGTTTCACCAACCCGAAGCAGGTCGCCGGAATTTAGGGCAACCGGCCCGGCAATAGTTATCCCGTTGACCAGGGTTCCATTGGCGCTGTTCAAATCTGACAACACCCACTGCCCTGCATCGAGGGAAATCTGGGCATGGTAGCGTGAAACTTTGGCATCGAGCAACACAATATCGTTATCGCGCTCACGGCCAAGTTTAGTATCAAACTTAAGTTTGAATTTATCACCCGTGTTTTCACCCTGGGTGATTTCTAACTGCGGAGCCGCTGATTTGCGCACTTGGGTGGCGGCTCCGTGAACGTTTTCAGCCATAAAATATTTGTTCCCATACTGAATTTAACGCGTGAATTATAGCAGACGCCAAAATAAGCGTCAAAGCGGTTAAAGTCTATCTCATTTAACTGCCGTTTCTTCTCACTTGTTCTTCAAGTTCTTTGTTTTTCTGTGATGATGGTTCGGTCAAATTGGCGGCTACGGCCGGTTCGGGGGTTAAAACATACGGTTCTAAATCAAGTAGGCGTCGATAAATATAACTGCCTAACACTTTCACTGTGGCGATGGTCGGTGCGGCCAACAGCAGCCCCAAAGCGCCCCCGACGCTGGCCCCGGCAATAATGCCGATGATGATAATCGCCGGCGGCAGTTGCAGCCGGCTACCCAGAATGCGCGGCACCAGATAATTGGTATCGACCTGCCACATCAAAAAATAGAACCCGGCGACTAACAGCGCGAAAGCCCAATTGGGTAAAGGTATGTAACTTGAACCCTGGAAATAAGCCACAGCAGTGCCGATGGCCCCTGACAGGCCATAACCCCAGTTGGGAATCAACTCGAGCAGGGCGGCCACCAATCCTAAAATAAGGGCGCTTCTGATGCCCAGAATACCGGTCGCTACGCTGATAATCACCCCTACAATAATAGCCAGCGTCACCTGACCAATAAAGTAGGATTTCCAAACCCCATCTATTGTACGCCGGAGTTGCTTAAATTCTTCAAGATAATCGGGCGGAATCCAACTATCGACCCAGGCGGTAAATCGATTAGCGTCCACTAAAATATAGTAGCCCACTACAAAAATAAAAATCGCCCAAATAAACCCGCCGGCAATCCCCACGGCCAAATTAGCCGCCCATGCGGCCAAGGGGGAAAAAATACTGTCCAGGCTACCGGTGACAGGTTCCACCAGAGACGGAATATCTACCTCAAAGCCGGCGATGTTTATTTGGGTTCCCATGGCGTTATCTAGCTCATCAGATAAGCCTTGAACGTTAAAATCGAGATTGGAAAGTTGTTGCACGAGTAAGGGGGCTAATAGGGTTGGGATTAATATCAAAACAGACAGGAAGCCGATATAAATAATCGCGGCGACGATACTTCTTCTAAAACGGCTCCGCTTGCTCACCCAATTAACGATGGGATTGAGCAAATAGGCGATAATGACGGCCACGATCAGAGGAGCTAAAACAACACTGAACCGCCACACAGCCAGCGCAATTAATATTACGCACGCAATAAAGACAAACCGCTTAGATTCTGGCGTCCATTTGGGTGCAGATGACAAACTTCCTCCTCATATAGATTTAAAAAGAGACACCTGCTACGGTATCTCTATTTCAAATGTGTTAGGCAATGGAGATTGGGTTGGTGAAGGTTAGTTGATGAATCCGACCTGTTCCGGGGGCCAATAAGAAAACCAAGCTCTTCCAACAACGTTCTTCAACGGGATGGTTCCAAAATTTCGAGAGTCGTTAGAAAAGTTGCGATTATCTCCTAATACAAAAATGTGAAGTGGTGGGATGGTAACGGGTCCATAGAAACCGGAGGTTATCGATGATAAATAAGGTTCATTGAGTGGCTGATGATTAACAAAAACTTGACCATCATGGATCTCCACCACGTCTCCGGGCAGGCCAACTACCCGTTTTATGAGTAACTCATCATTCTGTTCATTTACCCGGATAACCACAACGTTCCCTCGCTGCGGGCCATCGGTATGGAAATATTGGCGAAAAAAGCGGTTATAAGATAGCTTTTCAACAATCAATCGTTGGTCGGTGTGCAAATTAGGTTCCATACTCTGGCCGTAGACACGCGTGGCTTGCGCCATAAACAGATTGATTAGCAGCGCAATGAGAATAGCCGGAACAATGGTTTCTAAGGTTTCTCGAACTAAATGCAGTATTCGGGTAAGAAATGAAGGTTTGGGTTCAGGTTCAACTTCGGGTTCAACGTGATACCCTTCTGTATTATACTGCTCAGAATACATAGACTTCTCCACCAAGACTAAAAATTGCTAATCCCTGCAAAGTCCGACCATTATACACCAGACCAACAGATTGTGAAATGCGCTATTGTCATTCCAGTTAAGATTGGTCCAGTTTCCTGGCCGAGGCCATATTACCCCACCGCAGTCTGTGCAAAAAACTGGACCAATCCATAATTATTAATTTCGTCGGTCGCGGTTTCTATCTCGATCTCGGTTGCCGGAACGATTGCCGCCGCCGCCACGCCGATCGCCGCCGCCACCACGCCTGTCGCCGCCGCCACGGCCGCCGCGATTACCGCCGCTACGGCCGCCGCCGCTGACTCGCTTGTCGTTTTGGCGGGCTTCTTCAAGGCTCCAGCCTTCCAGAACGGCCTGGCGTGATAAACGAATTTTACCAGCATCATCGATATCTGTCACCATGACCATTATCTCGTCTCCAACCTGGACGACATCCTCGACCGTGGGTACGCGATAATCGGCCAGTTGCGAGATGGGGACCAAGCCGTCGGTATCGGGCAGAATCTCGACAAACGCCCCAAAATCGACCGTTCTGACCACTTTGCCCGTGTAAATCTTGCCTAACTCGGCCTGTTCGGTGAACGACTTGACCAAAGCCAGAGCCTGAGCGCTCGACTCTTGATCGTTGGCGGCAATAAAGACGGTGCCGTCATCGTCGATATCGATTTTAGCGCCGGTTTCATCCTGAATGGCCCGGATGGTCTTGCCGCCGGGGCCGATTAATTTACCAATCTTATCCGGATCGATTTGCATAGTGGTAATCGCCGGCGCGTATTTGGAATACTTGGTGCGCGGCTCGGCGATAATCTCATGCATCTTATCCAGAATATGTAACCGAGCTTCCAAAGCCTGACCCAAAGCTTGCTCCAGAATATCCCAGCGCAGGCCGCTAATCTTGATATCCATTTGGAGGGCCGTAATACCGTCTCGGGTGCCGGCCACTTTGAAGTCCATATCGCCCAAGGCATCCTCGATACCCTGAATATCGGTCAGAACCACAAACTGATCGCCTTCCTGAATCAGCCCCATCGCCGTTCCGGCCACCGGCGCTTTAATCGGAACGCCGGCATCCATCAAACTGAGGGTGCTGCCGCACACGCTGGCCATCGAAGTTGACCCGTTGGAGCTTAGCACCTCCGAAACCAGCCGGAGGGTGTAGGGGAACTGTTCGATGGGCGGTATGACGGACAGCAGCGCTCGCTCGGCCAGGGCGCCGTGTCCAATGGAGCGGCGGCTGGGCGAACCGACCCGGCCGGTTTCGCCGACCGAGAACGGCGGGAAATTATAGTGGTGCATATAGCGCTTGAATTCCTGTGGCCCCAGCGTATCGAGCTTTTGCTCATCTCGGGGGGTGCCAAAGGTCGTAATGGTCAACGCCTGAGTTTCGCCCCGCGTGAAAATTCCGGAGCCGTGCGTCCTCGGCAAAACGCCGACTTCGCCCCAAATCGGGCGAACCGTCTTGGGATCGCGTCCATCGGGCCGAATACCGTTGTTGATGATGTGGCTTCGGACGGCCTTTTTCAAGACTTTGCTGTGAACGTCGGTGATATATTTGAGGGTAACCGTTTCATCTTCTTCAAAATAGGCCGCCGCTTCATCTCGAATGGCGTTAATGGCCGTATTGAAAGCTTCTTTATCGCCGCCCTCGCGGACAACGTCTTCGATTTTACTGCCCACCTGAGCCAAAATCTTCTCTTTAATATCGTCAGGCGTTGAGTCGGCTACAAACTCGCGTTTGGGTTTGCCCACCTGCTCGCGCATTTCCTTCTGCACGCGGATAATATCCTGAATAGACTCGTGCGCCAGACGCAGCGCTTCGATCATTTGGCCTTCGGGTACCTCACTGGCTCCGGCTTCGACCATCAGGATCGCATCTTCCGTACCGGCCACCCGCAGATCGAGATCGCTGGTTGCCAATTGGCCGGTGGTCGGGTTGACTACAAATTCGCCGTTGACCAGGCCAATTCTAACCGCGCCGATGGGTCCATCCCAGGGAATATCGGAAATGGTTAGCGCGGCGCTGGCGCTGTTGATCGCCAGGATATCCAAATAGGTATCGCCGTCGGAAGACAACGCGGTGATGATAATTTGAACTTCATTGCGAAATTCTTTGTTAAAAAGCGGGCGCAGGGGGCGGTCGGTTAGCCGAGCCGTCAAGATGGCTTCTTCGCTGGGACGGCCTTCGCGCCGGAAGAAACTACCCGGAATCCGACCGGCCGCATACAGCTTTTCTTCAAATTCGACGCTTAGGGGAAAGAAGTCGATATCACGCGTGTTACTAGCGGCGGTAGCCGTGGTCAGCAGCATGCTGTCGCCTGATTTAACGATGATCGCGCCGCCGGCTTGACCGGCTAATTGGCCCGTTTCAAAAATAATCTCATCGCTGCCAAGTTTAGCTTTATATTGGTAGAGTTGGGGTTTATCCATTGTAAAAAACTCCTCGATATTTCCTTTCAGATCGAGTTATTGCCGTCTCCGAGAATCCATAAAGCCAATTGACAATGAGTAGTTAGCAATTAATAAGACGGTCACAGCTTAAAACATTAATTGCTAAACACTAATTGCAAATTGACTTTAATGGTTACTCAAAACGCCACTCGCCGAAAAGATGGTTTGATTTTATAAAACAAACGAGCAGAAAAGGGGTGCGATCCCCTCGTCTACTCGTTTAAATTGCCATACCTAAATCATCATGTAATTACTTCCGGAGACCAAGTTCGCTGATTACGCTTTGGTATCGATCCGGATCTTTTTGCTTTAAATACTCCTGATGGTGACGTCGTTGCCCAACCAATTTGAGCAGACCGCGTCGCGAACTGTTGTCGTGCTTATGCTCTTTCAGATGCTCTTGCAATTGGTTGATTCTGGCCGTCAGGAGAGCTATTTGCACCACTGATGAGCCGGTGTCGCCATCTTTAACTTGAAACTTTTGAATAATATCTTCTTTCTCTTGCCGCGAGAGTGCCACTTATTTTCTCCTTGCTTTGTCGGGCGAAGCGTTGACCCGCGCTGCTCATCAACTCAAGCCCCTAGCTTAACTAAACTGCTTTGTCACCATAGGCTGGCAACCATTAAATAGAATGGTTCATAATCACTGTTACAAGCATAAAATTATAACATACCGCTTGCCGAATAGCAAATTGTGAGGAATTTCGCTTTTGAAGTCAAATCTGGCTACCTTTCATAAAAGTCTATCTTGCTCGTTTTTTCACTCTCAGATAGAATTAGGTTATGCTACAAAGGTAATGTGATAAACACAAAAGGGTTAGTCTTGGATGCTAAGAAGTTCGAAGTTTTTCGACCGAAAATTTCGAAATTTTCAAAGTTTAGGACGTCTTGACCACAAGGAAGTTTAACAGGAACGCACGCTTGTTATCATTAAATCCTCTATATATCTTATCCTCTTTGCAGTTTAATGATCACTTCCCTGCCATTTTATCTTTGTCTGCCCCAAATTTTGCATCCCTATTCTGAAATAAACGTTAATCTCACGCCAAAAATTTCTATAAACCCAATTAAACATTATGATATTATATAGTAGGAGACTATATGCTAAGGCGAGAAAAGTCTAAAGAGTTATTCAAGCGGGCTGGAAAGGTTTTAGTTCAAGGCGTCAGTTCGAACCTGCGCTATTGGGGGCCGGAGGATACCCCCATTATTAGCCGGGGCAAAGGCTGCAAAATTTGGGATGCCGATGGCAATGAATTCATCGACTATCGACTAGGTTGGGGGCCGATTATCTTAGGCCATGCCGATGACCGGATCGATAATGCCGTCATCGAGTCGATCAAAAACGGCATTACCTTCGCCGCCACCACCGAGCTGGAAATCAGAGCGGCCGAAAAAATCGTCGCGATGATCCCCGGCTTAGATATCCTTCGCTTCACCAACACCGGCACCGAGGCCACTATGCACGCCTTGCGCGTGGCTCGCGGCTATACCGGCCGGGAACGCTACATCAAATTCGAGGGCCAATACCACGGCATGCATGATTACGCCATGTTCAGCAACGCCGGCGCCGATGTCGGCTCGTTGGGCGCGCGACGGCATCCGATCCCGGCCCAGAGCAGTTCCGGCGTACCCCAAGGCATTCGCGATTACGTCATCACCTTGCCCTTCAACGATTTTGAAATTGTCGAGCGCACGATTGATGATCACTACGGCGAAATCGCCGCTGTGTTCATCGAACCTTGTCTGGGCAACTTCGCCGGGCTTGAACCGGTTGACGGCTTTTTGGAGCATCTGCGCAAATTGTGCGATGAATACGGCGTAGTGATGATTTTTGATGAGGTCAAAACCGGTTTTCGGCTGGCGAACGGCGGCGCGCGCGAAGCCTATGGCGTCATTCCCGATCTGTCCACTTATGCCAAAAGTCTGGGCAACGGCTTTCCGGTGGCGGCTTTTGGCGGCAAGCAAGAGATTATGGAAGTTTTAGGCATGGGCAGTGTGTCTCAGGGTGGGACTTACAGCGGTAATGGGGTGGCTGTGGCCGCCGCCAACGCCGTACTCGATATTTTAGCCGCCGAACCTGTACTAAAGGATCTGGCCCAGCGCGGTAAGCGTTTACAAAACGGCATCGACCAAATTCTCACCGACCATGATATCCCCCACCAGATCACCGGCCATCCCAACATGCCCGGCTTTCTCATCACCGAGCGCGAAGTCAAAGATTATCGCCATGTGATCCATCACGATGACGAATTTTACGACGCGATTATGTGGCATCTGTATGACAACGGCGTCTGGCCCGAAATAGACGCCCGCGAACCCTGGTTTTTATGCGAAGCCCACGACGACAGCATCATCGATGAAACCCTCAATCGATTTGAAGATGCGGTCAAAGCGGTCAAGCAAAAACATGAATGATGGATCGAGATTTAATTAACGTCCACATTTGAGTGGGGGTAATTAGTAAATGGTAATTGGTTATTCAATCTCTAATTACCATTTACCATTCACGGCCATCTACTAGAGGCGTTAATTAATTTCTGTTCCAATAGACCAACAGAGAGGAAATTATCGTGACATCCACCAAGAATTTTGCCCCATTTGCCCAACGTATGCAGCAAGAGGGTCTACCTGACATTGTCGTCAAAACATTTGAATACTACTACACTCAACTCGTTGAAGGCCAAACCGGTATGATCGCCGAGACCGAGATCGAACCGGTGGAGTCGCTGCCCGACGCGGAGGCGTTTTCATCTGAGCTAGCTGATGCCGGCCAGGCAGCCCTGGCCCAAACCGTGTTGCTTAAGCTCAATGGCGGGCTGGGGACCAGTATGGGCTTGGATCAGGCCAAGTCGCTGCTAATGGTGAAACACGACCTGTCCTTTCTCGATATCATCGCCCAGCAAGCCATGCAAACCGACATCCCTTTGGTCTTGATGAATAGTTTTGTCACCCGCGACGACTCCCTGGCCGCGTTGGACAAGTACCCCGATCTTCAGGGCGAAATCCCGCTAGATTTCTTGCAGCACAAAATCCCCAAAATCACCCAAGCCGACTTCAGCCCGGTGGTGTGGTCGGATGACCCCCACTTGGAATGGTGTCCGCCCGGTCACGGCGATATCTACACCGCTCTGGTGACCAGCGGTATGCTCGATACGCTGCTGGCGGCCGGCTATAAGTATGCCTTCGTCTCCAATTCCGACAACCTGGGAGCGGTGATGGATACCGCCATCCTGGGACATTTTGTCCAAAACGACCTGCCTTTTATGATGGAAGTGGCCGACCGTACCGAGGCCGATAAAAAGGGCGGGCATCTGGCCCAACGGCCCGACGGCCAGCTCATCTTGCGCGAGTCGGCCCAATGCCCGTCTGACGATATGGACAGTTTTCAAGATGTCAGCCGCCACAAATATTTCAATACGAACAACCTGTGGCTCAATCTGCCCGCGCTCAAGGCCATGCTGCAAGCCAAAGATAATATTCTGGGCCTACCCATGATTCGTAACAGCAAAACGGTCGATCCTCGCGACCGCGACTCAACGCCGGTCCACCAGTTAGAAACGGCGATGGGTTCGGCCATCGGTATTTTTCAAGGAGCCGGCGCGATTCGGGTGCCGCGAACCCGCTTTGCCCCGGTCAAAACCACCGAAGACCTACTGGCTATTCGTTCCGACGCCTATATCTTAACGGACGATTACCACATTATCGGCAATCCCCAGCGAACACGGGACCAAATTGTCATCAGTTTAGACTCGGCTTACTATAAACTCATTGATGATATGGAAGCCCGTTTTCCGCACGGCGCGCCCTCGCTGATCGACTGCGAGCGGCTGACCGTCACCGGCGATGTAATCTTTGGGTCGGATGTTGTTCTCAAAGGTGCGGTCCAAATCATCAATGAGTCGGATGAACAACGTCCGGTTGATGCCGGCGCGGTTATTGAGGGCGAGAAAGTTCTGTAACAATTTATAGCTATCTCAAATTCTAATTTTCCCAGCAATGACGCTGACGAAAGGAGTCCACCAATGATTGTTGGCATCCCTAAAGAAATTAAAGATAACGAGTACCGCGTGTCGATAACGCCCACGGGCGTCAACCAACTGGTTGACGCCGGGCATACGGTGTTGGTCGAGACCGGCGCGGGCGACGGCAGCCGTTTTCCCGACGAGCAGTTTGCCAAAGCCGGGGCCAAAATTGTGTCGGCCGACGCGGCCTGGACCCAGGCCAACCTGGTCGTTAAAGTCAAAGAGCCGCTGCCCGCCGAGTACCCCTATCTGCGGCCCGATTTGGTGCTGTTCACCTATCTGCATCTGGCCGCCGACGAACGCCTAACGCGGGTAATGGTCGAGAGCGGTGTGACCGGCATCGCCTATGAAACGGTCGAACTGCCCAACGGTACGCTGCCCTTGCTGACGCCGATGAGCGAGGTCGCCGGCCGGATGTCGATCCAGATCGGGGCGCACTATCTGGAACGGCACGAGGGCGGTCGCGGCAAACTGCTGGGCGGCATCCCCGGGGTGCGGCCGGCCAACGTCATTGTCTTAGGCGGTGGGGTGGTCGGCACCCACGCGGCCCAAATTGCGTTAGGTATGGGCGCCCACGTCACGCTGATGGACATTAACTTGGATCGACTGCGCACCTTGAATGAAACCCTGCACGGCAACTTCACCACCTGGTTCTCTAACCCTATTGATGTCGGCCGGGGCGTGCGCCGGGCTGATCTGGTCATCGGCGCGGTATTGGTCAAAGGGGCCAAGGCGCCGCAGTTGGTCACGCGGGAGATGGTCGCCCGCATGAAGCCGGGCAGCGTGATCGTCGATGTAGCGGTCGATCAGGGCGGCTGTATCGCAACGACCCGGCCGACCACCCACTCTAACCCGACCTTTATGGTGGATGGCGTGCTCCATTACTGTGTCGCTAATATGCCGGGCGCGGTGCCTCGCACCAGCACTTACGGCCTGTCCAACGCCACGCTGCCGTATGTGCTCAAGTTGGCCAACCAGGGTTTTGCCGAGGCAGTAGCCAATGATCGCGCCCTGGCTTTGGGCGTCAACATATATAATGGTAAAATCATCTATCAAGCCGTGGCAGAGGCGTTTAATCTGCCCTATAATCCTTTAGATTTTCATATCCATTCAGCAACCAGGTGACGGGCGCTTAATTACAAAGTGCCTGTCGCCTGAATAGTAGATTTTCACAATTGATAAGAGAGAACAGTTTATGAGGTCATTTATTTCCAATCGCGTCCAACAAATCCCCCCGTCTGGTATTCGCCGCTTTTTCGATATCGCCGCCACAATGGACAACGTCATTTCGTTAGGCATCGGTGAGCCGGATTTTGTTACGCCCCGGCCCATTCTCGAGGCCGGCATGGGCTCACTGGAGGCCGGGCATACCCACTACACCTCCAACAGCGGCACCAGTGAACTCCGCGCCGCCATTTCCAAACACCTGAACTGCCTCTACGGGGTCGAATATGATCCGGCCCTGGAGATTCTGGTCACCGTTGGAGTATCGGAGGCCATGTATCTGGCGATGACCACCATCCTCAATCCTGGTGATGAAGTCATTGTGCCGCAGCCCTGCTTCGTGTCGTACGCGGCTGAAGTCAGCCTGGCCGGCGGTACGCCGGTGCCGATTGCCACCCGCGTGGAAAACAACTTCCAGGTAACGGCCGAAGAGATCGAAGCGGCCATCACCCGCCGCACCAAAGCCTTGCTCATCGGCTATCCTAACAACCCTACCGGCGCCGTGCTGGAACGGCAAACGCTGGAAGACATTGCCCGCGTCGTCCAAAAACACGATATCTTGGTCATCTCCGACGAAATTTATGACCGGCTGGTCTACGATATCGAGCACGTTTGTGTCCCATCGCTGCCGGGGATGTGGGAGCGAACGATTTTGCTAGGGGGCTTCTCCAAGGCGTACGCCATGACCGGCTGGCGGCTGGGCTTCGCCGCCGCTCCTCCTGAAATTTTGGGCGCGATGAGCAAAGTCCACCAATATACAATTATGTCGGCCCCGACCATGGCTCAGGAAGCCGGGCTGGTGGCTTTGTCTAAAGGGGAAGAAGCAGTTGAAGATATGCGTCAGCGTTACAACCGCCGTCGCCGGCTAATTGTCGATGGCTTAAACGGCATGGGTCTGAAATGTTTCGAGCCGCGCGGGGCCTTTTACGCCTTTCCTTCCGTCCGAGGCACCGGCATGGATGACGCCGAATTCGCCGAGCGGCTGTTGGACGAAGAACGTGTCGCGGTCATTCCGGGGCGCTCATTCGGCATCGGCGGCGCAGGCTATGTCCGCTGCTCCTACGCCACCTCGTATGAAAAGATCGAACAAGCCCTGGAACGTATGTCGCGCTTTGTCAAGCGCCACGGGCTAGGAAGTTAACCGAAAGTCAAATGATGAATGATGAATATCAAAAATTCATCATTCATCATTCATCGTTCTTCTCCTCCCTCGCTTCCGTTGGCTGCCGGCGCGGCTCCGACGGTCTTCTTTTTGGCCGAGCGCTTGGTCACCTCAAAGCCCCACTTTGCCATCTCCGTGGTAATGGTATGATCGAAATGTTTGATGATGATCAGGCTGCCGGCCACCCGCAAACATTCATACAACTTCTTCAAAGCGACGGCGCGAGCCGAGTAGCTGGCTTTGCGGCGGCTGCGACTGCTGCGCCGAATAGCCAGATTGGTCTTTAACTCATCCCGTAAGCGCGTAACCTCAGCCAGATCGGGTGCGGTAAAGCGCTCCTCCGGCGGGCGGCTCTCTTCTTTGGCGATGTAAGCGTTGAGCAGCACCAGTCGCTTCGGCAGCTTTTGGGGCAGCAGGATGGTGCGAGTACTTTGCTTGACCTGAAAACCCCACTGTTCGGCGGCTTCCGGTGTGTCAAACAGCTCAAGATGGAGCTTGTGATGAAGTTTGCGGATAAAGGTCTTGGCCTGCTCATCCAGCCGTTTGACCGTCTCCGAAGCGATGGTCCGCTGCGCTTCGCTGGCTTGAAAGGCTTGTTGCGAGGGAATGCACTGCTGCAATAACTGCCGAATATCCGGCAAGAGGGGCGACTGCTGGTCCGGTGGGAGGGTTTCCTCATAAGCCACAAATATTTCGCCCGCAGCGATGAGACCCACACTATCATCCGTTGAGGGCAGTTGGGGATGGTAGGGGCTGAGATGGTCTAAGATGGTGCGGTACATGGTGAAGTTCAACCTTTCGATGTGATGTTCAAGATGTGAGTTAGCGGTAGATGATTCAATTAGACCGGATAAAATCAGTATATCGGCTTTTATTAAGCTTGTCCAGTCGCGTTAAAAGGTTTTTGGCGGGCGCAATAGCCGAAGCCTATCCCCCTCATATCTCCGGACTAGTGGGAACACCCGAGCGACCACCAACTCAAACGTTCCGACTGGTGGGAAGATAGGAGCGGCCGCCAACTCGCACGTTCCGACTAGTGGAAAGATAGGAGCGACCGCCAACTAGAATGTTCCGACTAGTGGAAAGATAGGAGCGACCGCCAACTAGAACGTTCCGACTAGTGGGAAGATAGGAGCGGCC
The DNA here is from genome assembly GCA_020634855.1 of Anaerolineales bacterium. Lineage (GTDB taxonomy): Bacteria > Chloroflexota > Anaerolineae > 4572-78 > J111 > JAGRBY01. The sequence continues at coordinate 133,757 of JACKAU010000004.1, read as the reverse complement.
GCCAACTAGAACGTTCCGACTAGTGGGAAGATAGGGGTGACGGCCAACTCGAACGTTCCGACTAGTGGGAAGATAGGAGTGGCCGCTAACTCGAACGTTCCGACTAGTGGAAAGATAGGAGTGGCCGCTAACTCGAACGTTCCGACTAGTGGGAAGGTCTGCTCGGCCGCTTGATCGGATGTCCGGACTAGTGGGAACGTCTGCTCGACAGGGTGATCACAGCCAAAAGCCGCCTCGAAGCGGTCAACGCTATCGCGAGCAGCGCTTAAACGGCGCTTGATAGTTTGATCGGCATCGCGATCGGGGCATCGCCGCCATATCCATAGGGTTGCCGGATTGAATTTTTCGGTAAGTGGAGCCAACTACACGGTTTTTTGGTCGTCGATGGATTGATCGGGGTGGAATTAGGCAAAGAGGAGGTTCGCAAACCGCTGTTTTTCTAGTAGTCGTAGGTTGGGTCGAGGGACGAGACCCAACCCATTCACTGGTATCCGTCGGGTTTCGTGCCTCAACCCGACCTACGCTCACTGACGGCTGAATTTTCTTCCAGCGAAGTCAGGCAAAAGTCAACCTCGACTCAGGGAAAATCGGATAGTATGCTATACTCAGTAGACGGCAATGCAAGAACTCGCCGAAGAGGACAAGATCGATCGGCAAAATTATCTCACAGCTTATTTCCGTAGCCTACCAACACCGAGAGGCTGGCTCCGTGATTTAACGGCCCTTTACAGAAAATTGGCAAGAGGGTGGTTTGTCGATGCCTCGCCAGAAGATATGGTAGATCCGTCAAACCCGGCGCAAGATTTTCGAGGCGGAGTATGCGCATTTGCTATCGATAGTAGTGTTTTCATTCCTGCTTTGCAAGGCAATGACTCTGCGGCGGTACGACTACGCGGAAATTTGATCGGTCCTCAATTAACGTTAGTTATCCTCGGCTAATTGCTCAAAAAGTCACTCGCAACTTAATGTCTCCAGAACAAGTCCGATTGTTTTATGGTCTATTTCAGGCTTATGAATTTGCATTTATCATCGACGAGCCAACTCCACGGCATCTCGTTGAGAAATACAGCGACCTGCCTGAAAAGCGGATGCTTTTATTGAGCTTTTGGCGAGTGGATGAACGTACGATATTTGATATCAACCGCCACTTTTTGCGCAATTTGCAAACACCTGCCTTTATTGTCCTGAACGCGGCGGATTTCATCGCTCGTTGGGATGCAGATACCCTTGAATTCCCCCAATTACCCTGAGTATCACTGGCCACTGAATTTTATTCCAGAGAAGTCCGGCAAACTCAACCTCGACTCAGAGAATATCCGATAGTATGCTATACTCAATACACCGCAATATGCCTTATACAACTTTTGCCTAAAGGGTTGCGGTTGGTCTACTGAGTATTATTTAACTCAACTAGGTGCATATATGACAGGCTTGGAAGCGTTAGAAACCGTGCAATACGTAACAGTCAAAGGAAAAAAGATTGGCCATTGTGGGTCTAGAGGATTGGGAAGCGCTCATTGAATGGCTGGAAACCTTTGAAGATGTAAAGATTGCTCAACAAGCTTTTGATGAATTGAAAGCCGTTGGAGGTGATCGGAAAAAAGCGGGCTGGCTGAAATGGGATGACGTTAAAGAGATAAGCAGTTATACGAATCTATGGTTCAAACCTTGAGCCATCAAAACCCTTCCAGGTAATGTTCGGCAGCGAGTTAAACGAGCCAAGGACCAATTAACCGATGAACCGCGCCCTCCTAAAAGCAAGACCCTGACTGTAAAATGACGCTGAGCGGAGGAACTGCTAATGTGCGTTTAGATCGATGGCGGGTTATTTACTGGAGCGATGAGCCGATGAAACTCGTTGATGTCTTAGCCGTCCGTAAACGTTATCCTATGATTACGGCGATTTGGAAGATGGTTCAAGAATATATGTAGAAAACCCTCTGATAGAAGTCAAAAGCGATATCAACTTTGGTAGGTTGGGTCTCGTATCTCTACCCAACACATTCACTGGTATCCGTCGGGTTGAGGCACGAAACCCGACCTACCTAGCTGGTGGCTGAACAAATTGATGTTTAATGCTGCGAAGAGGAGGAAGTTTCAAATGACACAGAACAATAATATCTTGTTGGTCAGAGAATATTTGCAAGCCTTAGCCGATGGCGAAGCCGGCGAGAGTCTGGGCCGGTTTTTACCGAGGATGCCATTCAAATTGAACTGCCCAACAAACTCAATCCGACGGGTGGCCGGAGCGATCTGGCCACGATGAAGAAACGGTCAGAAGAGGGCAAGCACCTCCTCAAGCAACAAAGTTATACCGTCAAATCCGCCGTCGGCGATGGCGACCAGGTTGCCGTTGAAGCGGAGTGGGTCGGGGTTTTAGCCATCCCGTTGGGGAATTTACCGGTAGGGTATGAAATGAGAGCTTATTTTGCGATGTTCTTTGAATTTAAAACGGTCGTATTGCCGTTCAGCGGAATTATGATTGCTTTGAACCGTGGTAAAAATTCTCTAGTCTTCCATTAGCCACGAGATTGGGAATTGAGGCCGTTCTTATTGGAAATCCAAGGTTAGATTGATCGGTACAAATTGAAGGTTGCATCTACTGAGAATCCAGGCATAATAATTCAATGTATAAGTGGAGAATGAGCAATCGATCGATTACAGAAATGGTTGAGGACGAACCATATCAATACTATCCGTTGAGCGAACTAACTTGTCAGAGCTGTTGGCGTTTGTGACGGTCGTCCGACATTTAAGTATACGCGGGTTGAAATAACGGGTACGCTTGAGCGTTTGGCATCAAGTGAAATATTGACGAAATTGTCAATGGCTATCGAGGGCGTGATAGATTTATAAGTTTGAGGTTAGTTAAACTCAATTCATTCAAACCCTGCCCACATTAGAACCGGCTTGATGATTGTTTTGGATGAACAACTGCTGGGCCCAACATCCTGATTGAGTTCTACAAAAATGGTATCGGGGATAAAGTTCGGTATTGTTGATTTGCGGCCTAATACGGTAATCAATTGAAGCTATTCCAGGAATACTACGGCAGAACTCTACATTTGTCACCATTAATGAGCAAGATTTTTGGGGAAAAGTAAACAGATAATCGATTTTGTAATTGTCTGCTTTACTTTGTCCGATGCAAAAGTTAGAGTAATACCAGAAGCTATTGCTACAGCATTGATGGGTACATACAGAGTTTAAGACCAAAGCAAACCGAATAGGAAAAGTCATTAGGGTCACCGCAGATGGATCAGCTTTTATACGGTTAAAGATAGGCAGATAAGAACGTTGAAAGTTTGAATGAACGCTAATTGAAATCATAAGCCCGTTGATTTCCAAGTTCAAGCTCTATCAACCCTTTTCGAGTTATTGAACAATAGTAGAAAATGTTTTATTCTTGCCGGAGAGTTTATCCCAATATCTTACAATTATTTCCCCTCATTTTGATCCTAACCTCACCGCGTGTGGATCGACGGCGACCGCCGAGCCGCCCGCCGAGGCGAACGATCCCCGCCGCCTACCCCCACCGAGGTCCAATCCCCGGCCACCCCCACCGATGATGTTCCAACCGATACCCCAACCGATACGCCAACCGTTGAAACAGAAACGTTAGCTCTGCCGCCCACGGACGAACCGGCGGCTGCGCCCGCAGGCAATCCCGATCTCGATTATGCGCAGGTGGTGTTTGTGAGCGCCACCCAGAGCAGCGACGGCACATGGCGCTTCGATACCACGGTGCGCCACAATGATCAGGGCTGGGATGATTATGCCGACGCCTGGCAGGTGGTCGATTTGGACGGCAACGTGTTGGGGGAGCGCATTTTGCTGCACCCGCACGATACCGAGCAGCCCTTTACCCGCAGCCAAAGCGGCATCGCCATCCCCGATGATGTGACGCAGGTGATTGTGCAGGCCAAGGACAATGTCGAGGGTTTTGGCGGGCAGGTGGTTGTGGTGGATTTGACCCAACGTGAAGGGGAGAAGTTCGAGGTTGTTCGACCGTAGCGCTAATGAGCGCCGTTCAGCCCCGCCGGGGTGCCCATCACAAAGGCCACGGCGTAATCGCGGGTGTGCGACAGGCTGATAATGAAGCTGGTGATGCCGCGCCGGTCGGCCAATTCGCGGGCCGGGCCGTGCAGTTCGACGGAGGGGTACTGGCGGGCGTCGTTGACGATTTCAATGTCACGCCAGCCGACATCGCCGATGCCGGTGCCAAGGGCTTTGGCAACCGCCTCTTTGGCCGCCCAGCGAGCCGCCAGCGACGGCACGCGTCCGTTGCAGTAGTCGATTTCGTCCGGCGTGAAAATGCGTTCTAAGAAATGGTCGCCAAAGCGGTTGATGGTTTTGGCGATGCGGTTGGTTTCGATAATATCAACACCAATAACGGTCATGGTTTGCTGAACACCTGGGTACTGAAACCTTTGATCAGATATGCTTCCAGATCCGGTTCGGTTTCGGGATGTTTGGATTTGATAGTTTTTTTCGTTGCTTCGACCAGTCCGGTCACGTGGTGGTAAACCGCCGGGCTGATCACAATTTCGCCCCGATCGGCGCCATCGCAGTAGCGGGTGGCCCGGTTGACGGTGTTGCCGATGACGGTATACTCCATCTGTTCCTCGGAACCGATAAAGCCTTGCAGCACCGCCCCGGTATGGATGCCAATGCCGATTTGATAAATAGGATGGCCCCCGCGCTGCCATTCCAGGCTCAACCGCCGAACCGCGTGCTGCATCTCTAACGCGGCGCGGACGGCGTTTTCCCACTGCTTGCCGTCCGGGTCGGGATCGGGGCTGCCGAACACGGCCAGGATCGCATCGCCGATATATTTGTCCACCGTCCCGTTATATTGAAAGATAATCGGGATACAAACCCCAAACAGTTGGTTAAGCATTTTCATAACATCGCTGGGATCCATTTGGGCGCTCAGGGCTGTAAAGCCGCGTACGTCAGATTGCAAAATGGTGACCGGCTCCACTCGCTCCCCGCCCAAACCGAGCCGCTCAGGCTGCTTGAGCACATTTTCCAGATGGGCCGCCACTTGAGGCGAGAACTGCCGCAGCAGGTTAGAGCGCACAATCCGCTCGCGAGTTAGATTTTCTTGCAGTAGATGATTTTTGACAAACATCGCCGTTTGATTGGCCATCGCCATCAGCAAGTGCAGATCATCGTCGCTAAAGGCATCATCGGCCACGTAATTGTCCACATAAACAATGCCCAACACATCACCCTGCCAAATTAGCGGCGCGTACATAGCGCATTTGGTGCCATGCGAGACGATGCTATCGGTCAGTTTGCCCAGTTCGCCGGTGAGCCGGTAGCTCCAAATAAACGCTTCATGTTTGTCGATAGCCATCCGAGCCAGATACAGGCTGACGGACGGTTTAGCATGCTCCGGTACATAGGCTTTTAAGCGCAGCATCCGTTCTTCAAGCAGCAGCACGGCCCCGCGTTGCGCCCCGGAAATCGTGCGGCACAGATGCTCGACCACCGTTTTTAGCAGCGGCTCAACGTCCACGGCCGTACCCAAGGCGGTACCCAGTTCGTAAAAGGCGGCCAGCCGGTTGCGAATGGTTTCCAACAGCTTGACCGATTTCCTGACCATGATCAAACTTTCGGGCGGTTCATTGGCGCTGACCGAGTCGGCTAAGATGCCGCGTTCAGGGCCTTCGCGACTGTCCTCTTGATCAATGGTGATCGGCTGCGTGTCGAAATCGTTGAAGGAATCCGGCGCTTCCGGTGTGGGTTCGATAAGATATAGCTCGGTGCGGCCAATCTTAATCCGGTCTAAGGGCATAACCAGGGTCTTTTCATCAATTCGCTCGCCGTTGATAAAAGTGCCGCCGCGACTGCTGACATCTTGCAGCCAATACCGTTTGTGTTCAAAGGTCAAACGGGCATGCCGGCGTGAAACGGTCGTGTCCGGGCTTAAGTCCAAATCAACCGTCCAATCACCGGAGGCCCGGCCAATCATAACCTCATCTTCTTCGGTCTCGAACTGCTTTATGGGGTTGGAAAGGTATTGGTACTCGATAGTAATCATATCGCTACCCAACTGAGCTTGCTAAGCATACAATCAACCCGCCGGATCGTGCAACATACGGCCCATAAGCCGGAGGGTTTTTTCAAGTTCGGCTTGCCAGACCTCGGGTTTAGGATGGAGGGGCAGCATAATCTGCCGCCGGTTGACCTGGGTTGCCGGGCTGAGACGTCGCGCCAGGCCATCCCGGTCGATATCCTCCAGGCTTTCGGCCCGGATCACAATCTGACCGGATTCGGTTACAATGGCTTGAATCCCGGCCTCGAGCGCCATAATCTTGAGCTTGAGTTGGTAGAGCAAGTTAGCTACCGGCTCCGGCAAATCGCCAAAGCGATCTTGCAGTTCGCCGGCCATTTCATCGATGCCGCGCAGGGTGGTCAGGCCGGCCAAACGCCGGTAGAGACGGAAGCGCAGTTTTTCTTCGGGCAGATAATCTTCGGGCATGAAGGCCGGGATGGGCAGGTTGAGTTGGATGCCCTCGGATAGCGGGTTGAGGTAGGCGGTCGCTTCTTCGCGGGTCACGGAGCGCGGGTCCTCGCCGCTGATTTCTCGGATGGCCTGGGTCAGCAGCCGGGTGTAGAGATCAAACCCGACGGCGGCAATCTGGCCGTGCTGCTTGGCCCCCAGCAGTTCTCCCGCGCCGCGAATTTCCAGATCGCGCATGGCGATGCGGAAACCGGAGCCCAGATCGCTGGCCTCGGCGATGGCCTCCAGCCGCTTATTGGCGTCGGCATTGAGTTGGTGGTGTTTGGGCGTAAGCAGGTAGGCGTAGGCTTGCACCGCGCCCCGACCAACGCGCCCGCGCAGTTGATACAGTTGGGCCAGCCCCATCCGGTCGGCCCGGTCGATGATAATTGTATTGACGTTGGGCATGTCCAGCCCGCTCTCGACGATGGTCGTACACACCAGCACGTCGAACTCGCCGGCCACGAAGCTGACCATGATCCGCTCAAGCTGACGGGGACTCATCTGACCGTGAGCCACTTCTACCCGCGCATCCGGCACAATGTTGCGCAGCCGGTTGGCTTTTTGCTCGATGCCCTGCACCCGGTTATAGACGTAGAAGACTTGCCCGCCGCGATCCAGTTCGCGCATAATGGCCTTGTTGATGAGCTGCTCATCGTAGGTGGTGACTACGGTTTGCACCGGCAGTCGCTCTTCGGGCGGCGTGTCGATGGTACTCAGATCGCGCACGCCGCTGAGCGACATATGCAGCGTCCGTGGAATGGGCGTCGCGGTCAGGGTCAGCACGTCGATTTCGGTGCGCAGCATTTTGAGTCGCTCTTTCTGCTTAACGCCAAATCGCTGTTCCTCGTCAATCACCACCAGTCCCAAATTTTTGAAAGCGACATCTTCCTGAATTAAGCGGTGGGTGCCGATCACAATGTCGGTCACGCCGGCGGCTAAATTAATCAGGGTTTGATCCTGCTGCTGTTTAGTGCGGAAGCGGGACAGCAGCTCGATTTTAACCGGGTAGCTGCTGAGGCGTTCGGTGAAGGTTTGGTAATGCTGCTGGGCCAGCACCGTAGTCGGCGTCAAAATGGCGACCTGTTTGCCGCCCATCACTGCCTTGAACGCGGCTCGCAGCGCGACTTCGGTTTTACCGTAGCCCACGTCGCCGCAGATAAGGCGATCCATCGGCTTAGGTTTTTCCATATCGGCTTTGACTTCAGCAATGGCCCGCAGTTGGTCGTCAGTTTCGACAAAGGGGAAGGAGTCCTCCACTTCCTTTTGCCACTCGGCGTCGGGGCTGAAGGCGTGGCCGGAGACGACTTCACGCTTGGCGTAGACTTCCAACAACTCTTTGGCAATGTCCTCCACCGCTTTTTTAGCCCGGCGTTTGACCGTGTTCCAGTCAGCGCTGCCCAAGCGGTTGAGCGAAGGATGCTGCTCATCGGGGCCAATGTAGCGGGCCAGCCGGTCGGCTTGGTGGATGGGGACATATAGCTTGTCGCCGTTGGCGTACTCCACCGTCAGATATTCGCGTTCAAAGCCGTCGAAATCCAACTTGACCAACCCCACGTAGCGGCCGATGCCATGCTCGATATGAACCACATAGTCGCCGGGATTGACATCGGCAAAGAACGTCTCCGGAGTAATGCCCTTACGGGCTTTGGGGCGGCGAATGGTGGTCGGCTTTTTCCAGCCAAACAGCTCACTATCGGACATGATCGTGATAAGCGGGCTGTTGTCGGCGTGAGGCTCCTTCAGCGACCAGCCTTCGATGACCATGCCTTTCAGCAGGGTGAACGTACCGGGCGCGGGCGGTGGATCATCCACCTCCAACGCGGTGATGGCTGCCAAACTGGCATCAGGCTCAAATTCATCGAGTAAATTCGCCAGCCGGGCCGACTGGCGGCTGACCAACACGACTCGCTCACCGCGCTTTTTGCGCTCGATGAGTTGGGGTAGCATATTTTTGACCTGACCGCCAAACGCGGGCGCGGGCACAAACGTCGATTGTAGTAAATAGGTGCGCTCATTGTCGTTTGGCCCGACGCTGCCCGGTGCGGGCCGGCCATTGGTGTTAGCCGGCTCGTGCCTAAAATGGGTAAAGCCCAAATTCAACGGGGTTCTCTCGGTTAGCGCGTGGGCCAAATCAGACCAGCCAAAGTACGAGTCGGGCCAATGGGTGGGCAGATCGCCCACTTCGATCAGATCGTGTTTGAGGGTACGGGCTTGAATTTCGACCTCGTCGATGACCGCCGGTAACTCGTTAGAGTCGTCTAAAAAGATAAGGGCCTCTTGCGGCAGATAATCGAGGATGGATGAATTGTTTTTCTGAATCGATTCGTCTTTGTGACCGTTGTAGAAGAAGGGGATGTAATATTCGATGCCTTTGAAGGCCGTGCCGGCGGACAGCCTGGAGATATCTTCCTCAAAGGAGAGGCGCGTGCTGGGCTGCAGGTCGGCCAGGTTGCAGCGGCCCACTTGCACGGCGGCGTGTTCGGCGCGGCGCGGCAGAGCTTCGGTGGCCGGAGCCAGGGTAAACGATTTGATCCGCTGGTCGGAGCGTTGGGAGGCAGGATCGAACTCGCGCAGGCTGTCGATCTCGTCGCCGAACAGTTCGATGCGAACCGGCGCAGCGGCGTTGGTGGGATACACATCCAAGATACCGCCACGCCGGCTAAAACTGCCCGGCATTTCAACCACCTCCTCCGGTTGATACCCCAACTGTACCCACTGCGACAGCACATCATTGAGACGGATACGCTGACCCACTTGATAGCGCTCGACCGTGAACTCGGCGGGCGGCAGGGTGTGGTGCATCAACCCCCGGGCCGAAACCACCACAATTGGCGGAAGCTGGTCCGGATCGGTATTTTGGCGATATTGAACGAGGGCTGACAGGGCGTTAAGTCGGCCTTGGATGGTCTCGGCCCCCCAGGGAACCTTTTCGTGGGGTAACGCATCGGGGTCAGGCAGGCGATAGACATCGTCAGGGCTTTGACTCCAAAACTGGATTTGTTCGGTAAAGATGCGGGCGCGCTCGGCTCTGGCGGTGATGAACAGGATCGGTCGCTGCAAGTCGGCCTGAAGCGCAGCCAGCAAGGCCGGTCGAGCCGCGGTCAGCACACCCAACGGCTGCCGTGACAGTTCCTGATAATGACCGGCGTGAAGGGCATCGGCAAATTGATTATACCCCGATATTTGGTTAAATAGCTTTAGTAATGGCGACAGGTTCATAAATAGCTAAATTATCTTAGAGTATTTGCTGATTGTCAATGTGCATTATAACGACGCTGAGCCTACGATAGGTTTTGCCAAGTTTATAATTATAGCAAAGAGTTGAAAAAATCTCGAATCAAAAATATGTGGATTTTATGTTATTCCTTTTGCGGGTCAACATAGGTTTGATCGGCGAAAAATCTGAGGCGATCAAGGTGACCTATGACTTAGAGGAACGTGACCGAGCCTACGGCGTGGTAATGAGGATAAAAATTTACTGGAGCGACAAAGCTTGCTTTGTCATTCCGGCTAAGGTCAAAGTAAACTTTGACGCTCCAGATCGTTATTTTAAGCGGAGCAACAAAGCGATCTCCTCGGATCAGCCGGCCCACTCCTCGGCCAGCATGCTGAAAACGATGAGATCGACGAATTGGTTATAATGAGCCTGATGTTGGCGAAAGACGCCCTCTTGGATGAAGCCAAGCCGTTTGGGAATGACAGCGCTCCGGCTGTTGCCCTCCGCGCAGCGAATGACCACCCGGTTAAGCTCCAACTGGTTAAACGCATAATCCACTAGAAAATAAGAGGCGCGGGTTACCAAGCCCCGGCCTTGAAAGTCGGCGGCAATCCAGTAGCCAATTTCAACGCTGCGGTTGGGCCAGTCGATGGGATGATAGCCCACCATTCCGACAAGTTGGCCTTGGTAAAACAGCGCCGTTTGGAAGCCTTCGTTATTGGCAAACTGCTGGAGAGCGCTCTGGATAAAGGCTTGGCTGTCATCAACCGCCGTAGTTAGATCGACCCACGGCAGCCATTGGCGAAGATGCCGGCGGTTTTTATCGACCAACTCAAATAGGGCTGCGGCATGCCGCTCTTCCAGCAAACAGAGTTTGAGATCATCATCGACAGTTAGGCAGAACATGGTTTTCACGCTATACTAAAATTAACTGTACCTTATTAAGGACTTTGATAATGACCAACGCAAACAACCTACAAGAAGTTGATGTGCCCATCGAACAAATGGCTCGTCTTATAAAATCGCTTAATCGTCAGCAAAAGATTAAATTGCTTCAACTTGTTCCTGAATTACAGACCCTGCAACTGGAAGAGGTCGAACTTCCTGATGAACAGATCGAATTGGTTCGTTATTTTCAGGAAAAAGTGGAAGAAGCAACGCCACCACACTTTATGCAACAAGATGATATCTTTCTGGCCGGGCTAACGGTCGCTGAATTTTTCGCCTTGCCTGAGGCCAAACAAGCCGCTATTTGGGAAGAGACTCATCTCGCCGCCGAACAAGCCCTCAAAAAACTAGAATATCCTGTTAGCTCTGATGCGTTACCTGCTTGACAAAAATATCGTTCGCTATGCCATAACAGGGCTTCTCTATGGTCGCCGGCGCCTGCTTTCTTCATTAGAAGTGGGCGCTTTATCTTTCATGAGAGTGGCTGAAGCCGATGATCATTCACTCTATATCAGCCATGTTTCTTTTGAAGTTCTAAAACGGCTTAAGCAGTATGCTGAAGTAAACGTGATATTGACCGAAGTTGACGTGTTATTTCCCACTCGCTATTACAGTCGTTGGTCGCGTCGGGTGCGGGAAACATCGGGATTGAGTCGAGAAGACGCCGCGATAATTGCGTTGGCCAGTTTCGGGACAAATTCAGCCGGTTCTATTCTGGGAACGCATGCGGTTGTTACTTATGACCAGCCGATGGTCAATGGCTACCGGCAGAATTTGCCCCTACTTCAACAGCGGTTAAGAGCAATGACAAATCAACTATCAGTTCCGTTTTACTTAGCCAAGTTACCTGAAATCTTAACTCCAGACCAATTCTTACAACGGTAATTATTCCTTCGAGCGCATATGTGGGAACAAAATGACCTCTCTGATCGACTGTTGGTCGGTCAGAAGCATCACCACGCGATCGACGCCGATGCCCAAACCGCCGGTGGGCGGCATGCCCTGCATCAAGGCCAGCACGTAATCCTCATCCATCGCGTGCGACTCGGCGTCGGCGATTTGCTGCTGCTCTAGAAAGCGCTGACGTTGGGCTACGGGGTCGTTCAGTTCCGAGTAAGCGTTGCCGATCTCCATGCCGACGACGAACGCTTCGAACCGTTCGACGACGCGCGGGTCGGAGGGGCTTTGTTTGGCCAGCGGCGAGATATCGAGCGGGAAAGTGTGGATGAAGGTGGGATTGACGATGGTCGGTTCGACATATTCGCCCAGGAGTTCATCGACCAATTTGCCCCAACTGGGTTGAGGCGTGACTTTTAAATTGCGGCGCTGGCACTCTTCCCACAGGGCTTTGACGTCCGAATAGGTGTCGAAGATGTCGATGCCGGTTTGCGCTTTGATGCCCTCGGCCAGGTTTAGCCGGCGCCAGGGCGGAGTCAGATCGACCTCTTGGCCGTTAAAGGTGATTTTGGTGGTACCCAATACCTCTTGAGCAATCGACGCAATCATATTTTCCGTCAGGCGCATCATATCTTCGTAATCGGCATAGGCCCAGTAGCACTCCATCATCGTGAATTCAGGGTTGTGCTTGGTGCTGATGCCTTCGTTGCGGAAGTCTTTGCAGATTTCGTAGACTTTGTCGAGGCCGCCGACGATGAGCCGCTTGAGGTACAGTTCATCGGAGATGCGTAGATAAAGCTGCATATCGAGCGCGTTGTGGTGGGTGGTAAACGGTCGGGCCATCGCTCCGCCGTAGATGGGTTGGAGCGTGGGGGTCTCAACCTCAAGGAAGCCCTCGTTGTCCAGGAATTTACGCATAGCGCTAATCGCCTGGCTGCGCTTGCGGAAGATATCGCGTATCTCAGAGTTGGAGATCAGGTCCAGGTAACGCCGTCGGTAGCGGATTTCGATATCGGTCAGGCCGTGCCACTTTTCCGGCAGCGGATGGAGGGCTTTGGCAGCCAATTGGTAAGCGTCGGCGTGAACGGTCACTTCGCCGGTGCGGGTACGGAAAAGATGACCCTGAACCGCGATGAAGTCACCCAGATCGACATCTTTCTTGAAGACATCGTAGCTGTCGTCCAGATCATTTTTGCGCAGATAAATCTGGATACGTCCGGTGCCATCTTCGATGTGAGCGAAGGTGGATTTGCCCATAATCCGAATGGCCACCAGTCGCCCGGCGACTTGCACGGTAATTTCCGGCTTTTCTTCGCTGCCTTCAGGCAAGGCGGCTTCGGCTTCATCATACAGCGTGATCGCCTCGGCCGCCGTATGGTTGCGGATGACACGGGGTGGGTAGGCGGCCTGCCCCCGCTCGGCAAAGTTTTGTAATTTATCCAGTCGTTGTTCGATCTGCTCGCCAAAATCCCTGAAGTAAGAGAGGTCTTGTTCCATGAGAATCTTCTCCAAAGTTTGATATTTCAAACCCTAAAGGTTTGTAGTGTTGACTGTAAAATTGGCTCTTTTTTCTGAGACAAACTCATTTGTCCAACAATTTTCTGGTGTAAACCTTTAGGGTTTTGCCGGTTGAGATGTAACAAAAAAGCGGGGCTTCGAAAGCCCCGCCTATTATGCACGCTGGCGTCAATTAGGGCAAGCCGCTAATTGATCTTAAGGACCTTATAAACAACGCTGCCACCGGGGGTTTCGACCGTGACTTCCTGATCGATTTTGGCCCCTAACAGCGCCATGCCAATGGGCGATTCGTTGCTGATTTTGCCATCGATCGGATCAGCTTCGGCCGAGCCGACAATGGTGTAAGTTTCCTCTTCACCAAAGTCTTCGTCAAGAACTGTTACCGTACTGCCAATACCGATGGTATCGCTTTTGCCATTGCCGTTCGACTTGATGATGACCGCGTTGCGAAGTTGGGCTTCGATTTGTTGAATTTTGCCTTCGAGGAATCCCTGTTGGAGTTTGGCCTCATCATAGGCAGAGTTCTCACTTAGGTCGCCTTCTTCTTTAGCCGAGCGGATAGCTTCGGCTACTTCTCGACGGCGAACTGTAGTGAGATAGACAAGCTCTTCTTCTAATTTCTTTTTTCCTTCATGCGTTATGTATACTGGTTTGTCTGCCATAGAAAAAATTCCTCACTTTCCCATCCTAATCTGTGATTAAGAGAAGTTTATTAGCGTGTGTTAACTGTAACTGAGTTATCGATCCGGTGACCTGATAGAGGCTGAATCTTAACCACAATATCGTGTTAAAATCTCCCGTGAACGAGGAGAAAAAAAATAGAGACCATCGCGGGCCTCAAATCGTGATACAGTCTTTATAGAGTGCAATTATACCCGAAATTTGCTTTTTTGTAAAGGGGTTATCAATTTTTTGTTATATATATCACAAACGGTTTTTATTACGCATCTCCTTTCCGGCTAATTATTTTATGATACTTACTTCTCCGGGGGAACCTTCAGTTCGACCATTAAATTTTTCCATCGCTCCAGGCGGACGCGGGCTTGCTCGGCCAAAGCCACAAAAATTGCCTGGGTATCGGCATCGCCTACTAGCGCCTTGATTTGCCGCTCGTACCATAGGAGTTGGTGCTGTAAGCCGTGGACGACGAAGTGGATTTGATCGGCCAATCCTCGGCGTTGGCTGGCCTGACGCACCAATTTATCGCTCACGTCCTCAGAAAATTGGCTCACCTGAATGTCGCCGATTTGTCGTAGCCGACTGGCCGCGCGGGCGATGGCCTCCTGGGTATCTTCAATCGTAAAACTCAAAGCCGACTTAACATATGGATCGGTAATGATCCGGCGGTATTCGCGCAGCATAACCAGCCGTTCCATCTGAGCTTTTTGGTGCTCGGTCAAAATTGAGACAGACGAATCACTCATGAGCTATCGGACTCCTGCAAATAGATCGGTTTCTTTGCCGTTGGTCAACATGGAGCCCGATCGATCCCCATTCTGGGCCAGAATATACGTTTCTTGCCAAAACCACTCATTCGCCACCGGATCAAAATCGTCTTGGAGGAAGGGAGAGTCCGGCCTGATCTGGCTGGCGTGGCAGCGAATAGCCTGCACTTTGCGGGCGGCAAATTCATGGGTATCGATGATGGTGGTGATTTGCTCTAATGAATAGCCGGTGAAGGGGAACGGAATGCCATCCATCATTACGGCGTTGTAGCCTAACCGTTCTTTCATATTATCCACCTGCGGTTGGGGCATAGCCCGGTGATAAAATTTAGCAACCTGATGCGCTGCCCCAATTTCCGGCCAGCGATCCGGGTCGCCGGCCAGCGTCACCGCTGCCGAGGCCCAGCGATGCACCGCCAGATGGTCATAATGGCCGTACACCCCATCCGGCCCGAACGAGATAACGACCTGTGGCATGATGTCGCGTAGTAGCCAGACAATTTTATAAACGGCTTCGGCTGGCGGCACTATCGGAGTTTGGCCATCCACATAACCTAACAGATGCAACTGTTTAAGGCCATAAACCGCGCACGCCCGGCGAAGCTCCTGCTCGCGCAAGAGACTAAAGGGGTGCGTCGGCGTAATATCGGGATTGGCCAGTTGGCCGGCCTCGCCGCGAGTAGCCATAACGAGATGAACTTCGACGCCCTCCTGAGCATATTTTATTAAAGTTCCGCCCGTGCCGAACGCTTCGTCATCGGGATGGGCAAATATTGCCATTAATCTTAATTGGTCGGTCATAACATCACACCTTTTTATTGTACTGAGTGGTTAAAGTTGTGGATTGAGGGTTACAAACAAAAATTTTATGGGTTATGGTTGAGTGATGTTATAGTTTTAGAACACTTGTTCTGTAATATAACACCAAAATCGGCATTCGTCAATATCCAGTAATCTGCACCTGGCCTAATACCACGCTGTTCCCGGGAGACAATCCGGCTTGATTATCCCAAATATCTAATCGTTCCAATGTGTCGGGATGGTAAACGCCCAAGACAATCTGATACAGGCCGGGCGGCGTAACCGGATCGACCGGGATGCGAAATTGGCGCGATGACTCTTGTCCCGGATGCATCTCGTTGGTCAGAAGGCGGCAGGCCGGGTCTTCATCGTGCTGGCCCCAGCGATTGCCTTGATCGTCAACCAGGTGGACAAAAGCCCGGTAGCGGGTCTCCATCGGCGCCAGGGCATCCCAGTAAACGGTTACGGGTAACAGGCTGCCCGGCTGAGCCACTGTTGGTAAATTATAGCCTCGCAACAGCAATTTGTCACCAAAGTTGAGTGAAGCCGGATTTTCAATAGCATCGGCCGCCGCAAAACGAGCCGGGGTCGCCAATCGATCAAATTCGTGGCGATATAGTTCCATATCCAAAATTTCAGGTTCGCCCGGTACGGCGTTCTTCTCGTAGAGGTGCAGCTTCGGCTGCTGATCGACCAGGACGACGCGGGTTAGGTTATACCCGGCGGTCAGGAGATCCTGCTCTTCCTCCGGCCAGCCCTGCCAGTCGCGGCGTACCCAGTAATTTTGGGGGTCGGTGTAGCAGGAGCGCGGCGTCTGGAACGTGTACCAAATCGGAATGGCAAACGATTCATTGACGCTGCGAAAATCGCCGGAAAGGGCGCTGCTTTCCCACAACAGACCGACTGCCTTCCAGCCGCCCAACCGGGGATTAGAGATGGCTCGCCGCGGACGGGCAATGGAACCGTATAGGTATTTGTAAATGGAGTAGGGGTTGTCGGTAAAGTCGATTTTGGCTTGCCAGTAGGTGGTGACGCGTGCGCCGAAGGACAGATATTGGTAAAAGATAATCAACGGGATGCAGATGATCAACCCCACCACGATAGCGCCTTTGAGTATAACCTTGTAGCTGGCTGGACGCGACGTCGCTTCGGAGGGCCGGCTTAGCACCGACCATAGATCGCTTAGGGCAAAGGCGCAGAGTAAAGCCCAGCCGGGATAGGCGATCTGGATGTGGTTGGAGGCGTCGGCGGCCATAAACAACAGCGCCCCAAATGGCGCAGCAAACCAGAGAAAGGCGACCTTGGTTTCAAAATCGGTGCGGGGCAACCCTAGCAGCGCCAGCGTGAGCAGCAGATAGGGCACAAAGGCGATATTGACGTTTCCCACTATCCATACGTCCGGCAGCAGCACCGTACTGATGATAGCTACACCTAATACGGCAAGGCTGACAATCCCCCAGCGACCCGCCCGCGCAAAATTGCGTGCCAGCAACCAGGCCAGCAGCAGGATCAGGATCGGTGCATAAAATCGGCTGCTGTAAAGTTTGTCCTCGCCGAGCATGTTGCCCACGCGATTGTAGAGCAAGGCCGTGCCGATGCGCTCATCGGCAAAATATTCATAAGTCCGCTCGATTTCGGGGTTGGTCAGGTAGGGGATGTAAAAGATGGCGGTGATGCCCAAGAAAAGCGCCAGCCCGCCGGCCAACCATAGCCCGTGGGCGCGAGTGAGGCCGTCGCGCCACAATTTGGCGGCAATGATCAAGCCGATGACCGGCAGGTAGAGCAGGACGGTCGGGTGAGCGATCAAGGCAACGGCCAATGTCAGGGCCAAATAGATCAAGAAGTTAGGCCGGTTTTCCCGGTAGTAGCGATAAGCCAGCCACACGGCCAGCGCGCCCCAAAACACAATCAGGCTGCGATTTTCGACGTGTCGCGCCAGAGAGGCAAAAAAGCCGTTGAGCGCCACCACGCCGGCAGCGATTAAACCGATGTACTCGCGCTCGTTGCTCATGCGCCGGCCTAGCATATACATTGCCGGAATGAGTAGGATCGAGGCCAGGGCAAAGGGCGTGCGGGCGATTCCTTCGTTGATCCAGCCGTTGGCATACCAGAGTGCGGCAGGCAGCAGCCAATGGATGGGACCTTTACTATCGATAAACGGCACATATTCTTCGCCCTTGTAAGCCCGGACGATAAGCCGCATGTTTTCCAGTTCATCCTCATGGAATTCGGCGTAGCCCAGCCGTGTCAGGCGAGTGAAAGCGCCTACGGCTACAATGGCGATGAGGATCAGCAGAACGGGCCGGGAGGGCCAGTGGAGGGATGGGGAGTTGGTTGGTTGGATAGTTGGTTGGATGGATGGTTGGGTAGTTGGGTGATTGGTTGGTGGGATGGGGGAGTCGTCTGATGGTTGATTGAGTGGTTGGGCGGTATGAGTCTCAGCCTCAGCCTTCCTTCGGTGGAAGATCGGTAGTTGAAACAGCAGACCGGCCAGGGTAACGAGATTGAGTGTTATGATAACCGGCGTCTCTGTAAATGGGCCGGGCAGGAGGACGGTGATAAGCAGGGCCAGCGACGACAACGTCAACGAAAAGCCGCTGACAAGAACAATGCGCTCAATAGCACGGTCGGTTTGGAGCCAGCCGACGGTGGCCAGCCAGGCCCAGCCGGGCAGCACAAACGTCAGCGCCCAGGCGGCCGGTAAGCGTAACCAGATCCAATCTAAATTTACATATAAAATAATGGCATTGCTCAGCAGCAATGCCACAAATAACGCTATTTGTGTTTTGGACAGCTTCATAGGCTAATAAGCGCGTTGGTATAGCACCTCATCCATCGCGTCGGTAATATCTTCGAGTTGGTGGACTTGCTCCGAGATTTCCTCTTGCAAGCGATTAATTTTACTCCCCGACTCATCTTTTGTGCCAACCAGCAGCAACTGCGAATAAATAGTCCCTAAGGCCGAGATAGTGCTATCGAGTTGGTAGGTGGCT
Organism: Anaerolineales bacterium; assembly: GCA_020634855.1. Lineage (GTDB taxonomy): Bacteria > Chloroflexota > Anaerolineae > 4572-78 > J111 > JAGRBY01. The sequence continues at coordinate 115,424 of JACKAU010000004.1, read as the reverse complement.
TTGTCGATGTTATCTTGCAGGGTTTGCAAACTTCGCAGTTGGCGTTCCTGGTCGGCGATGGTTCTTTCCAACTGTTTTTTTACTTCCGGGGAGGTTGCCTGTTTTAGATCGGCTTTGTATTCCTGAATAAGCCCCGGTATTTTCTGTAAATCCTGTTGGATTACTTTATTTTCACGCAGTTTGTCGACGTGTTCAGCCAAATTGTGAACCGCCTGGAGCCAATTAGTGACCTCATTATGGGTGACAGCATGAGGGCTACCTTCGCGTAGGATACCTTTGGGTGTTTTTTGAATTTCATCGTCGATCAAGGCCCAATACTCAAGCGCCTTGTCCACCTTTTCCCGCAGTTCTTTGTCTTTGATAGTGGCCGGGGTGAATTGGATATCTGGGTTGAGCATATCGGCCACAGCTTTGGCATGCAGCTCTTTGTTGGTGAAACTACGGTATAAAAAGATAAATTCAGCTAGAATCAGCATAAACAACCCAGACAATCCGCCCGCGGCCAAGGCTCCAACCCCAAACAGACCCACTAACGGAAATAAAAACAGGGCCAAAAACCCGGAAAAGATGATAATGGCCGCAATGAGCAAGGCATTTTTTATGCCAAAGAAAGAGTAAAGAAAGATGGCCTTACGCAGGGGTGGGTCATTCAGCCACTCTTTTTTCTCTTGTTTGTAATTTTCGACAATACTTTTGAGGATAGCCTGTTGGGCTCGCTCTTCTAGTTCTCTACGTGCGGATGCCATAGTTCCAATCTGTTCCTCATTCTTAAGGCGTTCAAATTGTACACTATCCTAGGACGGTTTCAAATTTTAGCCGGTCAATTGTTTAACTAAAATTCAGATAAACTGAAGCGAGGCTTTAGCCTGGTCTACTGTTCCCGGTTAAAGCCTCGACTTGGTCCAATAATCTATTTTCGATCAGGTGACTTACAGATCAGACGCTGAACTCAGCGACTCTTCTTCTTCGTCTAGGTCGGGTAACTTGGATCGACGGCGCTGTTCTTGCGGTTCTTCCAGACCCAGGCGTTGCTTGCGAGCAGCTAACTGGCTGTTCAAGCGATCACGGCCCAAGACCTCATCCATCTGGTTATTGAGCCGGCCGGAGCGCATCTCGAGTTCGGCATCGGCGCGATCAATCCGAGAGCGGATCTTGTCGGTGACGCGCGCGATATCGGCATCGCCGACGCCGTCCAACGAGTCGAGCGACTTCATGCTCTTGGCCGCAATTTCTTTGGTCTTAGCCAGTTCCAGCAAGCCTAAAACGTGTTCGCGTTCCTGTTTTATGGTACGCAGCCGCGTTTCGAGTTTAAGTCGGGCGTCGGCCAATTTGTCGGCTTCTTCTTTCTGGCGCAAAAACTGCTGGCGGTACTCATCGGCCAGATCGACTTTGGTGTTGTACTGGCTTTGCGCGGCAATGGCTAACTCCTCTTTGCCCAACTCCAACAAGCGGTCGATATCTTGATCAATGGCGTCAGCTTCAGCCTTTAAGGTTTCGTATTTGCGGCGCAGGGTTTTTACCTGGCCTTTGACGGTGATCAGCGCGTCTTCCAGATCATCGAGATTATCTTCAGCCTGGCGAATATACTCGTCCAACACCGCTACGGAATTTTTATCAAGCGCTTCATCCACCATGGCGTGGAGATTGGCTTTAATTAGCGTTTCTATCTTTTGAAAAAATGATTGCGCCACTGAATTACGTCTCCTTCTATGATAGGGGTTGTATTGACGACTCTCATTATACACATGATGATGGCAATCTCCAACCTAAATTCAGAAGATTACCGCTAGCCCGGCTCGGATGCCAGCAATCTGGATATCGTTTTTACTCAACGGTTGATAACCGGTCGGGGTCATGCTAAAATCTTTTGAAAGGTGTTTACTTATGTCCGATATTCAACGTGTACGATTTGCGCTGCCGCTGCCGCCCAGTATTAACGATCAATATACCCGGGTGGGCAACCGGCGGGTGCTATCAAAAGAACACGCAACTTTCAAACGTAATGTGCGGCGTTTGGTTCATCGCATGCGGGTCGATCAAATTCTGACCGATGAATTTATCGCCGCTCTTGGAGCCGGTTGGATTGGGCTTTTCTTGGATTTTTACTTTGAAACCCCGCTTCGCCGCGATCTGGACGGTGGTCTCAAAATTACGCAGGATGCCTTGCTGGATGCGTTAGGCATCAACGACAACCGCGTCGTCGATATTCATCTGGTTAAACGCATCGCCCCCAACAACCCCCGCGTCGAGGTGGAACTGGAAGCGATTCCGGAGTGGCAGTTTGATGATGAGTATGTCTATTTGGAAGAGAATGATGAAGGGAGCGGCACGTAGGACGTGGAACGTGTCTCATTTAAACCACGTTCCATGACTTGGCAACAAAAAAGCGCAATCGAGATTGCTGCTCAATTGCACTTTATCGGAGGGTGGCTAGTGGGGCTCGAACCCACAACCTCCTGGGCCACAACCAGGTGCTCTACCATTGAGCCATAGCCACCATATTGATCAATTGATGCCGAAGGTGGGAGTCGAACCCACACGGGCCAATGCCCACTACGCCCTGAACGTAGCGCGTCTGCCTATTCCGCCACTTCGGCGCGGCTTCCATTTAACAGAAGTGTATTATACTGCAAATTTTGGGCCTCGTCAATTCGATTTGGCGACAAATTTTGTCGTATTAGCCCCCTCGAATTTTTTAATCTCCTTCTCAACGGCCAACCAACTAACCATCTAACTAACCAACCTCCTACCCCCTCTCACGTTGCCGAATAATCTCTATCTCTTCCTTTATAAAGTTATCGACCAGCAGCTTATACATGCCCTCGATGATATCGGGGTTTAAGCCGGCGGCTTCGGCCATCTGCCGTCGCGTTTGCATCACGGCGGCGTATCGCTCCGGGGCAGGGACATCCTCCGGGCGATGCTTGAAACGAACCACTTGTTTGACAAATCCGGCGCGATTGCCGAACAGCCGGATGATCTCCGCGTCGATCATATCGATCATGTCTCGCGCTTCATCCAAACTGGTTACTTCTCGGGCCTCAAACTGCTGTTGAGTCGTAGCGGCATCGAAATAGGGAATATGGGGTTTAATATCCAGCACCGGCGTCCCGTCTTGAGCATCTAAGCCGATTACGGTCAATACATTCCCTTCAATTCGCTCGATACAAGTCACCGTCGCGCCGATTTGGTTGGGACGAAATTGGCTGCGTGTGGCAAACACGCCGGCCAGCGGATTGGCCGGATTGTGGCGCGGATGCAGGTGTAGATGAATTTCTTCAGAGTCAATTTTATTGAAGTTGAAGAGAACCTGAATATCTTGCCCCGGTTGTAACCCCATCAACCCCGGCTCAAATTCCGGCTCGATAACGATTTGGGCTGGGACTCGGCGCATCGCTTCCGGGGGAGTATTCTGGGTAAATTGACTTCGCACAAATCCAATCGGTGTTAGGCAAATGGTTCGGTTCACAATTCTTCTCCTCGGTAAATAGTTGGGTGGATGGTTAGTTTGATAGTTGCGTGCGTAGACAGTTGGTCGGTTGCCGGTCAACCATCGAATCAGCGAGCGATCAAACCCACCAACTATCAAATCAGCTCACTATCAAACTAACCCTATTTTAGCAAAATCAAGGCCGTATGTCTGTCGCAAAAATGAGACAGTTTTGTACCAAAAGTGGGACAAGTTGGATAAATTGATAGCTGCCATTGTCGTTGGACACAAAAAAATTGTCAATTTTACTTTTGTCTTATTGTTCCATCGACCGATTCCTGGTAAAATTGTTAGTTAAATTTTGACGAGTCGTTTACTGTTGATCGGTGAGCGATCTCGGTTGTCAACTGTGGGGCCGGCACTTTAGGCGAATTTAGCGATGGTGGTTAAGTTCGTGTAGGTGCCGGTTGTCTATTTTAGTCGTGGGTGGTATATCCCCACCGGACTCAAAAGGAGTTTATTGTGATATATCTTCAAGACCTAATTGAAGCCACCAAAGGGCAGGTCCAAAACAACGGGCCGGTCTCCGAGTTTCCCGCGTTTGCTTTTGACTCGCGGCGAATGAATGCCGGCGAGTTATTTTTGGCCGTCAAAACCACTACCGGCGACGGGCATGATTACATTACTGCTGCGCTGGAGCAAGGCGCAGCCGGCATCTTGTGCGAAGATCAGGACGCTCTGCCGCAAAACGGATATCAGGCGACCACTATTATCGTGCCCGATATCCAGAAGGCTCTCACCGACTATGCCGCTCATATTTTACAGAAGTATCATCCTCGGGTCATTGGGGTGACCGGCTCGTCCGGCAAAACGACCGCTAAGGAAGCGATTGCCTTGGTGCTGCAAGAAAAATATTCCGTTTTCAAAAATCAGGGTAGTTACAACAGCCGGTACGGTCTGCCGATTGCTCTGGGAAAAATCGAACCCGGTCAGGAGATTGCTGTATTGGAAATGGCCTCCGACACCTTTGGCGAAATTCGTTCGCTGACCCAAATTGCCAAACCCGAAGTAGGCGTAATCACCGCCATCAACCGCACCCACCTAAGTGTGATGGGATCGCTTAATAATATTGCCGCCGAAAAAGGCGCTTTGATCGAAGCTTTGCCTTTTACCGGCTCGGCTATTCTTAATGCCGATGATCCTCGCGTGGCCGGTATGGTACCACGCACCCAGGCTCGTATCATCACCTTCGGCCTCAAACGGGGGGCCGACCTGCGAGCCGACAATCTCAAGGTATCGTCCAACGGCTTGAGTTTCACGCTGCATTACGAGGGCCAGACGTATCCCGGCTTTACGCCGCTGTTGGGCCGGCACCAAATTTACCCGGTGCTGGCGGCCGTGGCTGTCGGCCTTGTTTTCCATATTGCGCCTGAAACGGCGCTGGCCGCCCTCAAACAGCAGCCGCGTATTCCCGGCCGGATGAATCTTTTGCCCGGTAAAAAGGGAACGCTGATTTTGGATGACTCCTTCAACGCCAGCCCCGAAGCGACGATGGTTGCGCTCGATACGCTGGCCGAACTACCTGGGGCCAACAAGGTCGCTATTTTGGGTGATATGTCGGATTTGGGTGATAGTGAAGAAGAGGCCCACCGGCAAATCGGCGTTTATGCGGCCACCCGTGTCCAGCGATTGGTGACCAAAGGTGAAGCGGCTCAAAGTATCGCTGCGGCCGCATTGGAACACGAGGCCGGGCTAGGGCAGCACGCCGTGAACGTTACCTTCACCAGCGCCGACGCCGCCGCTGCCGTGCAAGATTTGCTCTCGCCGCACACGGTAATATTGGTTAAAGGCGGTATTGCCACCCGTATGGAGCGAGTGGTTAAACACCTGCTGGCCGAGCCTGATCGCGATCAGAAACGGTTGGTGCGGCAGGACTCCGGCTGGGAGAAAGTGCGTTCGGCCCAACCGGCCCGCCCCACCTGGGTGGAGATCGATCTGGATGCTATCGCCAATAACGTCAGTTTGCTGGCCAAGCTGGCCGCTCCGGCCAAAGTCATGGCGATCCTTAAAGCTGATGCTTACGGTCACGGCATTGTCAAAGTGGCCCGGACCGCGCTCAACAACGGCGTCAGTTGGGTGGGCGTGGCGACGCTGGGTGAGGCTATCGCCCTGCGAAAAATGGGCATTGACGCGCCGATTTTGGTGATGAGTTATATGCCGGCCTGGCAAACCCACGAGGCGATTCGCTACAATGTCAGCGCCACCGTCTTTTCTGAGGAAATCGCGCGCGCTTTTAGTAAAGCCGCGGCCGACCTCAACAAAGATGCCTTGATTCACATTAAGGCCGATACCGGCATGGGGAGGCTGGGGTTACTACCTGATCAAGTACGGCCTTTTATGGAGAAAATTGCTAAACTGCCGGGGTTGAGAATTGAGGGCCTCTACACCCATTTCGCCACTGCCGATGAAGCTGACCTGACGCAGACGTTCGATCAATTGAGCAACCTAAATCAGCTCCTGGAGCAACTTGAACAGGCCGGCCTGCGTCCACCGCTGGTTCACGCCGCCAATACGGCTGGATTGCTCAACCTGCCTGAGTCGCGGTTCGATATGGTGCGCCCCGGCATTGGTATTTTCGGCCTGCCGCCGTCGAAAACCACCCGGCTGCCGGCGGGCTTCCAGCCAGCGTTGACCTTCAAATCGACCGTGGGGCAGGTAAAAACTCTGCCGCCTGACAGCCCCATCGGCTACGGGGCTATCTATCGTACCACCGGCATCGAGACCATCGCCATTATCCCGGTCGGGTACGCCGACGGCTTTCGCCGTTCGCCGCGAACTTGGGGCGAGGTGCTGGTCAAAGGGCAGCGAGCGCCACTGGTGGGCCGAGTTAGCATGGACCAGTGCGCCATTGATGTGACCCACATCCCCAATGTTCGGCAAGGCGATGAGGTGGTGTTGATCGGTGAGCAAGGTAATGAGCGGATTACCGCCGAAGAGGTGGCCGAAAATCTCGGCACGGTTAATTATGAGGTGGTCAGCGAACTGCTGGCCCGAATCCCCAGAGTATCGTAACGAGGACTTACGCAGTTGACACACCGGAAGAACAAAATCAGCCACGAATGGCACGAATTGACACAAAAAACAAGAAATAATTAGTAAAATTTGTGTGATTCGTGGCTAAAAAACGCGGGACGTGGGATATGGCACGTGAAGATCACGCCCTACATTCCACGCCCTGCGTATTTTATTGCAATCCCCAAATCCCAACCCCGCGAGCGCGAGCGTCTTGTTCGGCTGCTTCCAACTGAGCGCCGTATTTGATATCGGGCGGCGTTAAGATGAGCCGGGCTGCGCCCTGCCGCAGCAGGATCTCATTCACCATCTTATCATCCACAAAAACGTAGCGCAGCAGCCGGCCGCTTTCGTCGGTGTCGCTGACATCCATTTCCAATCGAACCTCTTTGCCTTCAACCAAAATTCGATTGGCCGCCAACGCCTCCTCACCGAGCGGTTCTGTACCCAGAGCCGGATCGTTGACCGCCGGCGCGTCGATGCCGAGATACTTGACTACCACTTCTTGCCCATCCAGCAGGACGGTAATGGTATCGCCCGATGAAACGCCGATCACCTGCCCGTTTTGTTGGCTGCGGTCGGGAGTGGGGGTGCGGGTCAGGGTTGGCGTCACGGTCGGCGTATCGACGACGACGCGAGTACTCAGCGGCGAGGGCGTCAGGGTGGGAGTGCTGGTCGGTGTTGCCGTTGAGGTGGGCGAAGGAGTGACCGAAGGGGTGAAGGTTGCTGTCGGCGTGTCGGTGCCCAGCGCGGCGGCTACCGTGGGGGAAAGCTGTTGGGCCAATGGCTGAAAGACAAGATTGAGTACCACACAGGCAGCCAGGGCCAGTACAATGGCTACGGTGGCAGCGATCAGGGTAAAAATCCCGCGTTCACTGTTCAAAAAAGCAATGACCCCATCGCCCTTGGGTTGGGCCGGTTTTTTGGGCGACTCCTCATCCGGCGGCTCCTCTTCGACCGGAGGAGTCTCGTCCACTACCGGCGGCGGGCTGCCTCGCAGTTCCGAGATCAGGTCATCCGTCGTGGATCTGGGCGGCGGCGCGTCAGGTTGAACCGATTTTCTGGCCGCCGGTTTCTCAATAGGTGGGGGGAGTAACTCATCTTTGAGCGTTAGCTCGGACGGTTCGACCGGTTGAGGCGGGGGCGGCGGAGGTGGTTCCTCAGCTTTGGGAGGTGGAACCGGGTCCGGTGAGGCTGGCGGTGCAGCGCCCAAACGCGCACTTAGCCCGCCTGGGGGCGGCGGAGCCGTCGGTTTCGATTGGGTCCGCTTCTGCTTCAACATCGCCAAGCCCCGTTGGGCCGCAGCGTTATCAGGATTGATCTCCAACACTCGTTTCAGATACCGGCGACGCTCCTCGTCGGAGTTGGCGACGCTGGACATCCACAGCCAGGCCGTTTCATTCTCCAGATCGGCCTGGAGAATATCGGCCAGTAGCTTTCGTCCTTTTTCTTTGTTCCCGGCTTTAATGGCCGCAATTGCTTCTTCTAGAGAGGGTAGCATGGTCACATCTCGCCTTGTTTAGCTTATTTTCTTATAATTTAAATCACTAAACAAGTTATTGTCAAGCAACCTAAACTCCTACTGCGAGGCTTACCGGCGGGTGGTTTGTATTTATCCGTTCAGCGATTACAATACGGGCATCGATCCTGTCTGTCCCAGAAACCGGTCACCTGGTAGTTAGCATTGAGATAATGAACCAATCTATCGCCGCGTTATCAAAAACGCACAAATTTCCGCAGCAAATAACGCCTTTTATCGGTCGCCGGCAAGAAGTGGTCGAGTTGACCCAGCTTCTGGCCGATCCGGCTTGCCGGCTGGTGACGCTGGTCGGTCAGGGGGGTATCGGCAAAACCCGGCTGGCGGCCGCGGCAACAGCCGGCCACTTTGAGGGTGACATTTACTTTGTGGCTTTGCAAGCTGTACGGGATATCAAAGCCCTGCCGCCGGCCATCGCCGCTGCGCTCGATCTCCCCCTGACCGGGCAGAAATCGCCGACTGATTTAATTTGTCAATTTTTAAGCGATCAAGCAACCCTGCTGGTTTTAGATAATTTTGAGCAACTGCTGGCCGCGGCGAACCAAATCTCTATCCTCCTGGCCAACTTGCCTCGTCTTAAAATTCTGGTCACTTCGCGGGAAGCCCTCAATTTGCAAGAGGAGTGGCTTTTTGCCGTACCCGGCCTGTCGATTCCGCCTGGTTCCCAACCGGCCGAGAGCGCTGGCCAGTATGACGCCGTCGCCCTTTTTGCCGAACGGGCCCGGCGCGCCCGTCACACATTTTCACTGGCCGACGAATACAGCGACGTAATTGATATTTGCCGCTTAGTCGGGGGGATGCCGCTGGCGCTGGAACTGGCTGCGGCCTGGGTCAAAACGATGGCTTGCCGAACCATCGCGGCTGAAATCCAACACAATCTTGTCTTTTTGAACACCCGGCTGCGCAATATTCCGGAACGTCACCGCAGTATCCAAGCCATTTTTGAACAGTCTTGGCAGATGTTGACAGCCCCAGAACAGACCGTTTACGCTCGCCTATCCGTCTTCCGGGGCGGATTTCGCCGGGAGGCAGCTGAGCAGGTGACGGGCGCTTCGCTGACCATGTTAACGGCCTTTGTCGATAAATCTTTGCTGCACTGGGAACCCAACGACCGTTACCGGCTGCACGAACTACTGGGCCAATACGCCACCGAGCGGCTGGCGCGGACTCCTGACCAACTCAGCGACAGTTTGCAGGCCCACTGCACTTATTATACTCAATTTGTGGCAGACCGGGTTGACTCGCTTTATGGTGGTCGTCAATTGGAAGCCAGCGCCGAAATCGACGCCGACCTGGACAATATTCGCGCCGCCTGGCAGTCGGCCATCGAATATAGGCTCCTTAATCAACTTCGCTTGACCTTGTGCCCACTCAGCTTGTATCATCAATTTAGGGCTCGGTATGTCGATGGCTTGGAGATGCTTCAGGCCGTGGTCGAAGGCGTCGAAAGTGAGAATCCGGCTACACGGGATCTTCCGGCGCAGGCTCTGGTGGGGATGGCCTGGTTTTATATCCGCCTGGGGCAGATTGAGCTGGCCCAAACGACTTCTGAACAGGCGATGGCTCATCTTGAAGCGCTGGGGTTTCCGGAGTTTCCTAACGCCCACACGTTTGATCCCGCCTTGACGCTCAGCCTGGTGGCGTCCATTCAGGGTGACTATACCCAGGCCGAGCAGCTAGCCCAGCAAGCCCTCCGGCGCAGCCACAAACCGGGTTATTTTTTTGGTAACCGGCAGACGGCTAACTACTTGCTAGCCACCATTGCGTTTGCCCAGGGCCAGATCGATACGGCCCGGCGCTATGCCGAACAAGCCTATGCCGCGGCCGAACAGGTTCAGGATCGCTGGTTTCTGGCTTACTGTCATCACGAATTGGGCAGTATTGCGCTGGCATCGGGGAACTATACCGCCGCCCAAACCTATTATGAAGCCGGATATACTTTGCGCGAAGCTTTTCATGATTGGGAAGGTATGGCCGTGGCGCTTAATCACCTGGGGAAGGTGGCTTTACATCAAAACAATTATCGGGAGGCCCAGCAGCGGTACCGTCGCAGTGTTGAGATTTACCAAAAAATCAACGATAAAGGCGGCTTGGCGACAGCCTTTGACGGTCTGGGCCAGGCGGCAACCGGGTTGAAAGCGTTTCAAACCGCCCGGCATTCCTTCAGTCAGGGGTTGTCCATTGCCGCCGAGATGGGCTTTGTGCCACTGACGCTGTCTCTACTGACCGGAGTCGGCCAACTGCTGTGCTGCTGTCACCACGCCTCCCAGGCCGCGCCGCTGTTGGCGACGGCGGCTACCCATCCGGCCGGTTTACCTGATACCCAGTACCGCGCCCGGCACTGGCTGGATGTTTGTGCCGTTTCTCTCGACGATGTCCCCGCCGAACCCGATCTTCAACAACTGATCGTGACCGCCCACCGGGAATTGAGCCGGCTGGCCGAAACGCTGGTGGCCGACGCTCAACCGACCGTATCGACGTCGGAAACCTTTTCAGAAACCGTCCAAGCCAATCAAGCCCTGATCGAGCCGCTCACACCGCGCGAGTTGGAGGTATTGCACCTCATAGCCGAGGGGCACACTAATCAGGCTATCGCCGATCAACTCATCGTGACGGTCGGCACCGTCAAAGCCCACACGAATAATATTTATGGCAAACTGAGCGTCAGCAATCGCACTCAAGCGGTCATTCGCGCTCGTGAGCTGAATCTTCTTTGAAAATACCAAGGATGGAGCGTCAAAGGTTACTTTGACTTGACCATAACGACAAAGCCAGCTTTGTCACTCCTTTTTCTCCATCCCTATACCTCTTTATCTAAACCCTATATTTAACTTTGGTTCAATGATAGTCACCCCGATAACCGCTATCCTACAGATGAGTTGGCTGGTTTGAAAGTAAGAACCTTTACCAACTACGTGACCAACCATCAAGCAATCCAACTAACTAACCAAGGAGACTATTATGACGAACCAAAATAATCACCAAATTGAAGCGATAGAAGCCTTTGCCCAAACGGTTTTAGGGTATAGCAGCGGCCAGCATGTGGCCTTGATGATGCATCTGGGCGATCGCTTAGGACTGTACACGGCCATGCAAGGGCAAGGAGTACTCACCGCGGCCGCGTTAGCCGAGCACACCGGCTTGCAAGAACGCTGGCTGCTGGAGTGGCTGCGCGGGCAGGCAGCCGCCGGTCTCATCGAGCATCACGGCCAGGAGTATTTTGCTCTATCACCGGCGGGGGCGGCCGTGCTGACCGATGAATCCAACCCTTTCTACTTGGCCGGGTTCTTCCATTCTATCGTGTCCCCGGAGACCTTAACCCGCATCACCGAGTCCTTTAGTAGTGGGTTAGGTATGAGCTACGACGCCCACGGCGCGAACTGCGCCTGCGGCATCAAACGGATGACCGGCCCTGGAATCAAGCTGCTGCCGCTGTTTCTGGGCCGAATTGACGAGTTAACCGAGCGTCTAGAAGCGGGCATCAACGTCATCGATATCGGCTGCGGGGCCGGGCTGGCCATGCTTGAATTAGCCAAGCGGTATCCGCAGTCAACATTTTTAGGCTGCGACCCATCGCCCACGGCGATTGAAATGGCTCAGGCCGATGCTCGCCAAGCGGGGCTATCGAACCTGTCCTTTGAAGTGGCTCGGGCGGAGAACCTGCCTCAAACGGCCCAGTACGATCTGGCGCTGACGCTTGACTGTATTCACGATATGACCTTCCCGCACCACGCCTTACGAGCCATTCGAGGCGCGCTCAAACCCGAAGGGTTGCTCTTTATCGCCGATATCAAATCCTCTGCCCGCATCGAGGATAACCTGGCCAATCCGATAGCGCCCCTGTTGTATGGGCTATCGGTGTTGTATTGCATGAACTCGGCCCTATCGGAACCCAACGGGGCCGGGCTGGGCACCCTGGGCTTTAATCCGACTCTGGCCCAAAAGATGACCGCCGAGGCCGGTTTTACGCGATTTGAACAGTTGGACTTTGAGGAAGACCCGTTTAATAACTACTACTTGGTGCGGCCTTAGAGAACTGTTATTAAATAACTTCCATAGTGCCGAAGACGGAGATGGGGAGATAAGGAGATTGGCTTTAAAAATCTCCCGATCTCTAATCTCCCGTCAGGTCACTCAAGTTATTTAATTGTTGTCATGAAGTCTTTTATAATCGAGCTTCTAAAGAATGGTAACAACGATGAGTAACAAAACGAAGATAATACAACCAGTTATCCGCGAGGCAACGTTAAGCGACGCTCAAGAGATTAGCGAGTTAATTCGCAGCGTGGCCCATTACTTCACAATTGATCCGGCGGGGGTGGGTGCTGAACGATTTCTGCAAACTATTACGCCTGAGGCCATCGCCGGTTACATCGAGAACGATGACATTTTTTATTTGGCAGTGGTGGCGGGAGAGTCAATAGTTGGCGTGGGCGCGGTAAAAAATGCCAGCCACCTGTTCCATCTTTTTGTGTGCGAGGCATATCAAGGACAACAGATCGCCCGGAGGATGTGGAACCAGTTGGCCCCCCGGCTAACCGGTCGCCCGGTGACGGTTAACTCCACTCTGGCAGCTGTTCCTGTGTACGAAAAGTTCGGCTTTAAGATCGCCGGCTCCAAAGTTGAGCGAGACGGCATCGCCTTTGTGCCCATGAATAAATAAGATTAACTGACGATTTGATTTTGCCGTTTGAAGGACATCGCCACGCAACGATGTCCTTTTTTTGTTATAAGCGCTGTATCTCGGTGGGACCAGCCATTAAATGAGGTCGAGTATCTGCCATTGACACAAAATTGTGCGGTTTTTGTCAATTCAATGGCTATCCGATTACAATACACCCTCACTTCGACCTTTTAGACCCATTTCGTTCGCTTCGCCCGGATATTTCTCACTAGCCCCAGATTTTTGTTCAACTACATTGATTGACAATGCCAGCGTTGTCGCTCCAACGGATTTTCACGATAGGTGTTATCTAAAAGAATAGCACCTGCGATCTGCTTCAAAAGGAATGAGGAACTGAATCATGACCCATCAATCCGCCCTAAGTCCAACGGATGACGAAGGCGTTATACCGCGATTACGCCAGGAATTTCAGATTAAGCGTTTGCTGCCCAGCTTGACGGCAGGCTTGGTAGCCGGTATTTTGGAAGTTTTGATGGCCATTTCCTATATCGCCCTCATCTTTGCCGGACCTTTATCGCAATTTACGGCGGCGGGCATTGGTCTGGCCTTATTTAGTACGGCTATTCTGACCGCTACCGTGGCGGTACTGAGTTCTTTGCCGGGCAGCGTGGCGGGTACCCAAGATAGCCCGGCGGTGATTTTGGCCCTGATAGCGGCGGCTATTGCGGCGGCCATGCCGGCCACAGCGACCTCGGACGAACGCTTTCTGACTATTATCGCGGCTCTGGCGCTCAGCACCATCCTCACCGGCGTTTTCTTTTTGGCCTTGGGTGGGTTCAATTTAGGCGGCCTGATTCGATTTATTCCTTACCCGGTGATCGGCGGTTTTTCAGCCGGGACCGGTTGGCTCTTTGTGCAGGGATCGATCACCGTGATGACCAATGTTCACATGACCGCTGCCCACCTCGCCACCGTGTTTGCCCCAGAGATGCTCCTGCGTTGGCTGCCGGGGTTAGCTTTTGCCATCGTGGTGGTGGTCGCCTTACAGCGATTTCACCATTTCTTGGTGATGCCCAGTTTGATCCTGGCCGCCATTAGCCTGTTTTATGCGACGCTTTGGCTGTTCGGAATTTCGGCGGCCGAAGCGATGGCTGAGGGTTGGCTGATGGGGCCATTTCCCGAGGGCAGTTTATGGCAGCCGCTCAGCCTATCGGATCTGAGTTACGTCCATTGGTCGATTATCGTGGGCCAGGTGGGCAGCATCGCTACAGTGCTGCTGGTGAGTGTGATCAGCCTGCTGCTTAATGCCAGCGTGATCGAGTTGGCGGTTAAGTGCGATATTGATCTTAACCGCGAGCTGCGCGTCACCGGCCTAGCCAACATAGCGGCAGGGCTGGGGTCCGGTATTCCCGGTTATGTGGGCATCAGTTCTACCACGCTGGGATATCGCATTGGGGCCGACAGCCGCTTGGTGGGGCTAACGGTGGCGGCCTTGGCCGGAGCCGTTCTTTTTTTTGGCCCGGTATTTCTCGCGTTTTTACCCAGGGTCGTGGTCGGTGGTTTGCTATTATTTTTGGGGCTGGAATTTTTAATCGAATGGGTCTATCGAGCCTGGTCTAAATTTTCTTGGGGCGAGTATTTGATCATCATCGCGATTTTGGCGGTGGTGGTGGTAGTCGGTTTTTTAGAGGGGGTGGCGTTGGGCCTGATGCTGGCCATGCTGCTGTTTGTGGTCACTTACAGCCGGGTCAATATGGTTAAGCACACCCTGTCGGGGGCCAACAGCCACAGTCTGGTGGAGCGCTCTCGCCTTTATCAGCACCTTTTAAAGAAACGGGGTGAGCAGCTATACATTCTGGAGCTACAAGGCTTTCTCTTCTTTGGCACCGCTCACCGGCTGCTCGAACAGGTGCGCGGGCGTTTAGATGAGGTCGATTTGCCGTCGCCCCGGTTTATCGTGTTTGACTTTCGCCAGGTCAGCGGCCTCGATGCCTCGGCGATGCTCAGTTTTGTCAAAATCAAGCAGTTGGCCCAGGCTCGGAATAGCGTGTTGGTTTTCACGCATCTTTCGCCCTTGATGCGGCAGCAACTGGCCGGACAGGTACTAACCGATGAAGACCCCGATACGTGGCAGACGTTTTCCGATATGGATCACGGCATCGAATGGTGCGAGGAGCAAATGATTCAGGTGTTTGAAGACGTTGGGTTTTCCACCCAACCCCGGGCCGTCCGGCGGAACCTGGAAGGTGTTTTGGCCCAATCCGAGAGCCTGGCCAACCTATTTGAGACGCTTATCCCGGAGAGTCAAACCCAGACCGGCGCGTTGGATGATATGCTGCCCTATATGGAACAAAAGGATGTCGAGACCGGCGCGTATTTGATCCGGCAAGGCGAGCCACCCACGGGGCTTTACTTCATCGAAGCCGGTCAGGTGACGGTGCATGTGACCGGTCGCGACGGACACCCCCGGCGACTGCGAACGATGGGCGCGGGTACGGTCGTGGGCGAGATGGGCGCGTATCTGGGCCGGCCGGCCTCGGCTTCGGTCATAACCGATCAACCCAGTTCCGTGTTGTATCTGTCAGTCGAGCGCCTGCAAGAAATCGAAGCCACAGAGCCTCACATTACGGCCGCGTTTCACAAGTTTATGGTTCAACTCCAAAGCGAGCGTTTGGCCAGCGCGAATGATACGCTGAACGCTTTGTTGCGCTGAGCCGCGAGCAAACCCCCTGTTTTAGACAAGTTTCTCCTTGATTTGCCCAGTTTTCTGCGCCCCCGACGGCAGACCGCCGACCGTTGACCGCCAAACATTTATATTGTTCGTTCCGCACATTATTGGGGCGAGAATTTCGATGCCATGGCCGTTTCTTTGGCGATTTGATGGCTTGGACCGCTGTCGGAACGACAAATTTCTGTTCGGAATGGCGTCTTCACCCAAATTTTCTAAGTTTTCAAACAAAGATTTAACTTTTCAAATTAAAAATGAACGTTTCAAATAAAAGTTTCACACTTACCAATTTAGAATGAACTTTTCAAATTAAGATTTAACTTTTCAAACGAAAGGATTACATTTACCAATAAAGAATGAACTTTTCAAATTAAAAATGAATTTTTCAAACAATTCTATCACATAGTCGAATTATTTGGCGTCATGGTCACGTTTTTGAGGATATATTCAGGTTGAAGAGGGACCGGTCACGAAAATTTTTGTGCCTGTACGTCTGGCTGAGGACATATTCAGGTTGAAGAAGGACCGATCACGAAAATTCTTGTCCCCGTAGGTTTGGCCGAAGATATGGTCGGTTTAATTTTCGTCAGCGTCGAGTTTTTGAAGGCAACGACATGAATTTTTTGATCATGTAAAAATTTTGGGTAACAGCGTCGATTAAAATGGCTTGTTGGTTGGACAGTTTGGGCAGTTTGTTGGATGGTTAGTTGGTGTTTGAGACAGGAACTGTGGGATTGGCGTGTGGGCCTTTTTTTGCGGATTTAAATAATCAAAATTGACCTCAGTTCCTTGTCAGCTTAGGGGGTGCGCGGGTACAATTAAGCTATCGACCTCGATTTGAATTGCCCATTTCGCTCTCTCGTACTCAACTGAATCCTCAAACTCCTCTATAAACAGACTTATTTCGACAAAGATTATGTGGCAGTTCATACTGCGGCGGCACTCGCTGCGCCGGATAACAAGCAAATGAAACGACTGCGCTTTCGCGGAGGATCTGAAAGCGTGGCAGTGAAATGCTCGTTGCTTATCCGCCGCCCCGTTGGACGAAACAGGTAAAGGAAGAAAGATATGAAGAAGGCCAAAGAGTGGAAAGGTGTATTTTGTCTCGAAGGGCTTTGGGAAAATGATCTTAAATTAAATTCCAGCGTCGAGCCTGTTTTGGAGTTGCTTAACAAGCAATATCCGAAACTTAAATACATACACGGGGATTGTGCCACCGTAGAAGAGGTGCGTTTCTATCTAAAGAAATGGGTACAAAAGGGTTACAGAGATTATCCAATATTATATTTGGCATTCCACGGCGAGGAAAACCGAATACTAGTCTCTGGTGGTCAGATGGAGCTAGACGAAATAGCTGCGGAATTAAAAGATAAATGCAAAAATAGAGTTATCGTGTTTGCTTCATGCTCTACATTAAGAATAAACAAAAGATTAGTAAAGAAATTTATTGAAGAAACTGGATGCTTAGCGGTATGCGGTTATCGCGCAGATGTTGATTGGATTAAATCAACAGCTTTTGAATTGTTGTTGATCGAAGGCATGCAAGATAACGAATTCTCGGGTAGAGGAATGCCGGCAATACAAAATTATCTTAAGGGGGTAAGCAAGGCGTTCCCAGAGCTAGAGTTTATAATGGTAATTCGGGGAGAGTAGTCCAACAATGGGTTTAGCCAGCCGCTGTTTCACTCCGCCTTCGACTGCGTTACAAAGCGGCGGCTAAACCCAAGCGTTAGGGTAGCGAGATAAGAACCACGAAGTCTGAGGGGGCAATCTCATTAAGGATAGATGAATAAAAACTTGGGTCAAAACGAACAAGAGCTGATCGATCAATTGAGACAAACCTTGGATGCCGCCGGAAGCAGATATGACATTCTCGCTCACGACATAACCATTGTGTCGGCCGATGAAGGGGCCCAGAGGGGGATCGGTCGCCTGCGAGAAATGGCGCCGACGTTTATTTTGAAGACGGAAGAGGGTTACCTGGCGGCCATTATCAGTGGGGAAACCCGATTGTTGTATAAGAAAATAAAGCAACAGTTGGGCTTGAAAAATGTGTCTTTGGCCACACCGGAGCAAGTTGAACAAGTCACCGGCTCACCGATAGGGACGGTGAGTTTGGTCAATTTGAAGCTGACAACCATCATCGACAGCCGCCTGTTGGAAATGGAATATGTTTATGGGGGCTGTGGTGTGGCCCGTCATACGCTGCAAATCAATGTCGAAGATTTGGTTAAGGTGACTCAAGCCCGAGTATTTGAGTTCACAGAGTTGAAGCCGTAGAGCCCCGTACAAAGTTATAAGCACAAAACAAACTAAATAACAGGAGGACGAAACCCATGACACACCAGGCTGATTTGCTTACGAGTTTTTTCGACAATGCCGACGCGGTTATGTACATGAAGGACGGACAAGGCCACTTCATAATGGTCAATCGGCGCGCCGCGGAACTTGCCGGTCTGAGTCAAGAGGAGTTGGTTGGAAAAACATCCTATGACCTCGTTCCGAAAGATGAGGCTGACCGCGTTTCAGCCGTCGATCAAAAGGTCAGAGAAACTCGAGCCCCCCTTAACTTCAAGGACAAGCTCACTCTGCCATCCGGAGAAGTGACGCTGCTCGATCATAAGTTCCCCGTATCAATTGACGGTTACCCGAACGCAATCGGCGGTATCGCGATCGTGATTTCTGAATAGTAAACGGCACCGCAAGTGTTCAATGGCGTTCAGTGTTTTATGGCAACCGGCCTTTGGGGGGGATAGGCGGACCACGAAATGCCGATCCCGGGTCTTTACATGTGCGGTGCATCCACCTGGCCGGGAGGCGGCGCCTCGCCGGGTTCGGGAGTGTTGTTGGCCAGGAAACTTCTCAATGGGAATGTCTGAAAGCAGAAGCCTTCGGCGTAGCCATCTCAAAAGGGCCGATAAATCTACGCCTAGCATGACAAATATTCAGACGAGATGATCCTACTAACCTCTGAACAAACAGCTACCCTAAAAAATTGGTTCCAACCGGAACAACCGGGGCCGCTGATCGGATCGCCCGTGATCCAGACCGGCCACGGCGCGTGTCTGGTGGATCGTTGGCCGTCGCCGCAGGTGGTGTTGGTCGAGACCGCCGGCAATTACACGCTTCTAGGCGACCCGCAAGCCATAACCCCGGCCGATTTACAACCGTATCTTAAGGGGTTTGTCGATACCACCGAGGCATTTGCGCCGCTGCTCAAGTTAGCCTACCCAGAGGTCAAACCGTGGCAGCGAGTTGTTTTCGTCCAACCGGACCACTCTGAGCCGGTTGCCGCCGGTGATTATTCGCTGCGCCGGTTAGCGCCGTCCGATAGCTAAAAGCTGAATGCTTCCTATTTATAATAGTTTTACAAGCGACAAGATAGGGGTATAATAGCGCTCACGAAATCACTTGTAAACACTTGAGGTTATTATGCGTTGTTTTGTCAGGTTTATTCGCCGGTTTACGAGTATAGGTGTGCTGGTGGTGCTGGTCGCTGTAGTGGCCGGGTGTGGCAGCAGTCGCCCGCTGCCGCCGACCCCGACTTCAGAGTTATCGGTGGTGGTGTTTGCCACCGAAGCGCCGGTGGTTGAACCCACACCGACCGAATTTATCCCGGCCGATACGCCGACGCCCGCGCCGACCGTCGCTGCGGAGCCAACAACTAATCCGGCAGTGTTTGACCGGTCGGCCGATGTCAACCCGCTGACCGGCCTGCCGGTGAGCGACCCCGCAATCTTACATCGCCGGCCTTTGATGGTGCGGATCGGTAATGACCCTGAAGCTCGCCCGCAAGTGGCCCTGAATGCCACCGATATCGTTTATGAAGAACTGGTCGAGTGGTGGGTGACCCGTTTTTCGGCGATTTTCTTGACTAATGACCCGGACACGATTGCTCCCATTCGCTCGGCCCGGCTGATTAACCAGCAGTTGACGGTTCAGTATGATGCGGCGCTGGTCAACTCCGGCGGCTCGGACGAGGTGCGCTGGGAGCTATCGCAGACGGATATTGTCAACCTGGATGAATTCTATGTACCGGGGCCGTATTTCTACCGACCCAACGAGGGCTGGCAGACGCGCCTGGCCTTTGACGCCACTTTGGGGCGGGAGTATTTGGATCGAGAAGGGTTAGACGGGAACGTCAACCTACGCGGCTTTTCCTTTAGCGATGCTCTGGATGTCTCCACCCTCCCGGCCGATGTCGTCAGCGACGCCAAAACTGTGACCATTCCTTACCCCTCGCAAACCAGCGAAGCGCGGTGGGAATATGACGATGCCACCGGCCGATATCTGCGCTTTACCACCGATGAACCGCACATGGATTTCAACGGTGGTCAGGTCAGCGCGGCCAACGTGGTGATCTACTTTGCCGACCATCAGGATACCGATATTGTCGAAGACAGCGCCGGGGCCACGTCAATCCGCATTATTGTCAACGGTTTTGGGCCGGCCTGGTTGGTACGCGACGGCAAGTTGCTCAAAGGTAACTGGGAAACCGATGGGCGCGAAACGCCGCGTTTTATTTTTGGCGACGGCAGCCCGATGCCCTTCAAGCCCGGTAATACCTGGGTGGAAGTGGTGCCACTCGATTATGCCATCGAAATAGATGGGGCCACCCAAGAGTTCGAGGGCCAAATACCGGCCGATGATTCAACCGGCGATACAGACGATACCGGCAATGAAGCGGCTCCGGTTATTGCTCCCACGCTAACTCCCATTGGGGCGCGTCCTCAACCAGGCAATTAGCCCATCAACCTGTCATACCAGTCAGGTCTAAACTTAGATTGACCCGTATCTCGTTACGTGTTATAATCGCACGTCAAATCCTAAGCGTGTCGAATCCGGAAATTTGCTACAAACGCCCCACCGGTCGGTTGCTACAAACGTTTCAGGATGCAGTAGATATTTTCTCAGGCGATAGGGGTACAGATCGATTGCCTCCCAAATCGGCACCAAGCCGTGCCCCAACCCCAAATAATTGAGAATGCGGCGCCTTAGGTCAATTGACAAATCCTCTTCACTGATGAAGGCCCGGGGTATGATCGATATCAAGACATCATAAATAATTTTTCCAGAGGAGTAGAGATGAGATGCAGCTTGCAACGAACCTGATTTTGTATATTTTTCTATCACTGGGGGCCGGCTATATTTTGCGTTCCTTTAAAGATGAGGAAGGCGCTCCCAAGTTAAAATGGTATGTAGGTGGCTTGATTATTGGCGCGGTGTGTGGGGTGGTCAACGCGGTGTTGGTCAGCGGCGGACTGCTCTTTGGCGCGGCCTTCAACCTCGATACCGTCCTTGGGCCGTTTTTAGGCGGGCTTGGCACGGGTTTGCTGATTGGCATTCCCATCGGCTTGATCACCGCCTACGATATGTTCAAACGGTTTACGTTTGTTGATGGCTGGCTGCTCTTCTTTAAGATCATCATTATCTTCATTGTTATCGGCGGCACCATTTCTTCATTGGCGGTTCCCAAATACACCAGCCAGCAGTGGTTTGACTTCTTTGTTTTTGGGCTGGCTCAAGGCGGTATTTACGCGCTGATTGCGTTAGGGTACACGTTGGTTTACGGCATTTTGTTTATGATCAACTTTGCCCACGG
This sequence comes from Anaerolineales bacterium, assembly GCA_020634855.1. GTDB lineage: Bacteria > Chloroflexota > Anaerolineae > 4572-78 > J111 > JAGRBY01. The sequence continues at coordinate 94,431 of JACKAU010000004.1, read as the reverse complement.
CGAAATATTTATGAGCGGGGCATTCACGGCTTTTTTTGTGGCGCGTGCGCTGGCCACACCCCCCGCCGAAGATATGCCGGCCTTTTTAGATACCAACCCTCTTTTAGCGCTATTGATGATATTTTTAACCGCGATGATCACCTCAACTATTGTTGCGGTGACCGTTGAGCGCATAGCTTACAAACCACTGCGATACGCCCCGAGATTGGTGCCGTTGATTACGGCCATCGGGGCGTCTTTTTTTCTGCAATATACCTTCCGGGGCTTTTACGGCTCCGGGGTTGAAGCCTATCCGCAAGTACCGGCCCTGACCGGCGATTTATTGATCGGCGATTTGATGTTATTTCTGGCCTTTGTGATTGTAGCCGGGGCGGGCGGTTGGGCCTCAACGTTTCTGCATCGGCGGCTCAAAAAGGTCTTTATCGATCAACCACGCCTGAGTTGGCTGCCCTTTACCCTAACGGTCTTTATTTTACTGTTAGTCATCTATTTGGTGGTTCCGGTGTTAACCGGTGGACTGGTCTCGGTGGTCAACAGCGCCTTTCCGATTACGCCTGAATATGCCGCTGAGCACGATATCGCCACCACGGCTGAGGTGGCGTTGTCTATCTCAAAGATTCAGTTTACCGTTATTATCAGTTCGGTGAGCTTGATGGTGGGCTTGTATTACTTTGTGCAAAAGACCAAAATCGGCAAAGCGATGCGAGCCGTGGCCGAGGATAAAGATGTCGCCGCCTTGATGGGGATTAACGTTGACCAGGTCATTTCGATTACCTTTGCGTTAGGCGCGGCCTTAGCCGGCGCGGCCGGGGTTCTCTACGGGCTTATGTTTCGACAGGTCAATTTCTTCATGGGGTTCTTCCCCGGCCTCAAAGCATTTACAGCGGCGGTATTAGGCGGCATTGGCAACGTACCCGGCGCGATGATTGGCGGTTTGTTCCTGGGCATCTTTGAGTCGGTCGGGCCGAGCTTGTTCCTGGAAGGGTTGGGCATCCCCGCCCCCTACCAGCTAAAGGATGCAATTGCATTTACGATGTTGGTGCTGGTCCTTATCTTTAGGCCAACCGGGATTATGGGCGTTGACTTAAGCAAGAAGAAAGCCTAAGGCCAAACGGAGGCAACGCATGACATTAAATTGGAAGCAGGTTGGACAATACGGTTTTATTATGGGCATCGCCGTCTGGTATGTCAGCCTGGTTGGTATGGTTGAAACATTCGACTCGCGCGGGATCATCGACGGAACGATGCTTACCCTAGGCCGGGCTTTACTACTGACTATTGGTTTGGGTATGGGGTATGTAACGGCCTGGAAGGTTGCCAAAGGCAATTGGGCTACCGGCCTGATTACCAGCTTGATCAGCGGCATCATTGGCGGTGTGATGGCTGCCCTGTTGGTGATAATTATCGATACGACCAATATTCGGGCGATGTTTGTTAACGCTTCCCCGGCTTTGGTCGAAATTCTCACCTTTGATCAGGAGTCGCTGGCCGTGGGGCTGATGATGTTGGCGGGTAGTTTGATTGCTTGCAGCGTGGCGGGTGGGGTGATCGCATTGCTGCCCCACCTCATCCGGCGAGCGGTCATTTCAGGCTTGCTCGCTGTTTTACTGATGGGAATGTTAGGCGAACTGTTGACCGTCGTCTTGAATCGCTTTGATCTAACCGAGGCGCTGGCCGATTTCCTGTATGGTCGCAATGGCCTGTCTGTCATTGGGGCAATTAGCGTATTCATCTTTTTTGCGGCAGTGTCTACGCTGTGGGCGACACAAAAAGAAAAAATGCAGTCCGGTGTGGAAAACCTCCCTGCTACCCAGCGACGAGCGCTAAGTTGGGGCCTAATTGTGGTCAGTGTGCTCTTTCTAATCCTGCTGCCTCAAGCGGTGGGGCCGTATATCAGCCAGATTTTGGTTTTGGTGGGTCTCTACGCTATGATGGGACTGGGCTTGAATATTGAAATCGGTCTGGCCGGATTGCTGGACCTGGGGTTTGTTGGCTTTTTTGCTATCGGCGCTTACACGGTGGCGCTCATGACTACTACCGGTGAGTTAGGCGTGTCCGGGACAGCCATCGCCGATTACTCGAACTTTTGGGTGGCGATTCCCATCGCGGTGGCGGTTTCGGCCTTTGCCGGCGTCTTTTTGGGGATTCCGGTGCTGCGTATGCGCGGCGACTACCTGGCCATCGTGACTCTGGGGTTTGCCGAAATTATTCGCATTTTGGTTTTGTCAGACTTTTTGCGCCCGATTTTGGGCGGCGCTCAGGGCGTTTTGAATATTCCCAAGCCGGCAGTGGCGTATGTCAATCAAATAGCCAATCAACTGCCGTTCTACTTTCAATCGGTCTTATTCTTTTTTGTCAGTACCGACGGCCGCATCAAAGACCCGGCTCATTTCTATTATATTATCCTCATTGGTTGTACGCTGATTGGCTTTGTGGCCTATCGGCTCCAATACGCCCGGATTGGCCGCAACTGGATGGCCATCCGTGAGGATGAAGATGTGGCCGAGGCGATGGGCATCAACCTCATTGCCAGCAAACTTCTGGCGTTTGGCATCGGCGCGGCCTTTGCCGGCTTGAGTGGGGCCATCTTTGCCGCGCAGGTTGGTTCGGTTTTCCCGCACAGTTTCGGGCTGATTGTGTCGATCAACGTGGTAAGCCTGGTGATTATCGGCGGCTCCGGCAGTATCCCCGGCGTGATCGTGGGATCGCTGGTACTGGTCGGGTTGCCTGAATTGCTGCGCGAATTTGCTGAGTACCGGCTGCTCATTTACGGCGCTTTGTTGATCGTGATGATGCTGGTCAGACCGGAAGGCTTATGGCCGTCTGATACCGTTCGACGCGAAATGCAAAGTGACGAAGACGTTGAACCCGTACCGGTCGGCCAAACCGTACCGAGGAGTGTTTAACTATGGCTTCTATTTTATCGGCGCGAGGCGTTACCAAACGATTTGGCGGATTGGTCGCGGTGGACCATGTTAATGTTGAGATTGAAGAGAAATCGATCCACGCCGTAATTGGGCCTAACGGGGCCGGAAAAACCACTTTTTTTAACTGCATTACCGGGTTTTACCCGATCAATGAAGGTAAGGTGATTTTTCGGGGGGAGCCGTTGGTCGATATTCCACCCGATCAAATTACGCGGCGAGGCATTTCCCGTACTTACCAAAATATTCGCCTGTTTGCCAACATGACCGCAATCGAAAATATTTTGGTCGGCCAGGAACCGCATCTGAAATCACCTTGGTTCGGGGCGGTTCTGGGCTTACCCGCCACTCGAAAGGAAGAAGAGGCGGCTCATGAAGAGGCCAGACGGATAATCCGTTTTGTGGGGTTGCAAGGTCGAGGCGATATTCTGGCCAAACATATGGCCTATGGGGACCAACGCCGGTTGGAAATTGCCCGCGCGTTGGCCAGCAAACCCAAGCTGCTACTGTTAGATGAGCCGACCGCCGGCATGAATCCCAATGAAACCGCCAGCTTAACCCATTTCATCCGCCAGATTCGGGATGAATTGGGCGTGACCATTATCCTGATCGAACACGATATGCGTCTGGTGATGGACATTTCGGAACTGATCACCGTTCTTGATTACGGTCAAAAAATCGCGGAGGGTACGCCCGTTGAAATTCAAAGAAACACCAAAGTCATCGAAGCCTATTTGGGGCGAGGAGCCACCAATCCCACGGCTGAAGATGACAAGGCTGAACAGCCGGAACTCCCTGCGACATAGATTTCATATATAAAGAAGCGAAGAGATTATGGCATTATTAGAGGTCGATAACGTACATAGCTACTACGGCAATATTCACGCCTTGAAAGGGATTTCGCTGACGGTTGAGAAAGGCGAAATTGTGACCCTGATTGGGGCCAATGGGGCCGGAAAGAGTACCACGCTTAAAACGATTAGCGGCATTGTCCGGCCGCGACTCGGCTCGGTGCGGCTGGCTGGCGAAGATTTGTCGGCGTTTCCGGCGCACGAAATCGTGGGTAAAGGGCTATCGCAGGTGCCGGAAGGTCGAGGGGTATTTGCTCGCTTGACCGTTATGGAGAACCTGGAGATGGGCGCTTACATTCGTGATGACGCTAAGCAGATAGCGACGGATATCGAGCGGGTCTTTAACATTTTTCCTCGCCTCAAAGAACGGCAGAAACAGGTTGCCGGCACGTTGAGTGGGGGCGAACAGCAGATGCTGGCTATGGGCCGGGCTATGTTAGCTCGGCCAAAGGTATTACTGCTCGATGAACCGTCGATGGGGTTGGCCCCGATTTTGGTTGAGGGTATTTTTGATACCATTCAAGCTATCAACGAAGAAGGCACCACGGTACTACTGGTTGAGCAAAATGCGTTGATGGCTCTGCAAATTGCGCATCGAGGCTATGTGATCCAAACCGGTGAAATTGTTTTGCAGGATGACGCCAAAGCCCTACAGAAAAACGAAATGGTTCAGAAAGCTTATCTGGGGGTTGACTAGGGAAATCCTCGTAATGGCATTAGCCATTTTGTCATTAGCCAAATAAGCAATCATTAGCTGCAAATGAATGCTCCATTTAAAGATCAAATGGAGCATTTTTTTATTTAAAAAGGCCCTAACAAAAATTTTAAGATTCAATAATGTAGGCAACTAAAATTATTTGTTCTAGTTACCTGTATTATGGTAAGTAAATTTGTTATTTTATGTTGACTGGCTATTGCAAATATTTCAAAGGTTCGATATAATGGCTTTAACATAAAAACTTTCCATAAAGGCTTTACATAGTCTAATACTATAAGCCGAAACTCTTCAGCTAATGGTTATGGGGATGACCTTTAGTTGGACGGAGGGAGTTAAATGGAAACTATCAAATCACATGTAGGAGAGACACATGAAAAAGATTTTAATCGCTTCCCTTCTTACCGCAACTCTCTTTTTAGGAGTTGCCTCTGTGGCATCGGCCAGTGGTCGTTGTCAGCAGGACCGCTGTCATGTTGTTCAGTGGGGTGAAACCCTCTTCAGCATCGGCCGAATGTATAATGTGAATCCTTATAGCATTGCCGATGCCAATGGCCTCTGGAATCCTAACCAAATCTATGCCGGCCAAGCGTTGTTCATTCCTAACGGCCCTCCCTATCCTTGGGGTTGCGGCAATCCTTGCAATGATTGGGGCTCAAATTGGCGCGGTGGTGATTGCGGCTGGAATGACTGCGGCGGTGACTGGGGCTATGAGAAATCAAATTGGCGTGGTGGTGACTGCGGCTGGAATAACTGCGGCGGCAACTGGGGCCATGAAAGACCCAATTGGCCCGATAATTGCGGCTGGGATAACTGCTGGGAAAAGCCGGTTCGTGATAATTGTGGCCAGGGTTGTAAAACCGGCTACTACGGCTATGACTTCACCGGTTACTTTTACGGGTCGTTTGTTCCCCAAAAGCAGTACAGCCATACCTGCGGTTATAACTCTAACTGCTGGTAGGATAAGGTTTAGTCAGATTTAGAGTTATTGTTCAACTCTAACGTAATGCAAAAATGCAATATCTAAAACTCCCTCCAAAATTCCCCCAAACGTTTGGGTAAATTTTTGCAAAGAACCTCACCAATCTGGTGAGGTTTTTTGTTTGCCCAGATTCATAATCTTGTCTAAATTATGATTACTTAATATAATCTGCGGTTATAAAAGGAAATGTGCAAACTCTTCAGAAGGGTATAGTATGCCACCGCACCTATACCCGTTAAGGGAAAAAAATGGAATATAAAGATTACTACAAGATTTTAGACACCGGCAAGCACGCCGACAGCGAAGAAATCTCTAAAGCATATCGCAAGCTGGCCCGCCGCTACCACCCTGATGTCAACCCCGGCGATACCGTAGCCGAAGAGCGCTACAAAGAAATCAATGAAGCCTATACTGTACTAAACCATGCCGACGCCCGAGCCAAGTATGATCGCCTGAGCGCCAAATGGGAATTCCACCAATCCGCCGACGAGGCCAACGAATTTGAGTGGAATGAGTGGCTGTTCATACCTGGCCTCGATGGTCAGGAGCCTGAACTGCCGGCGGCTCTCGATGATCTCAAGAGCAAAAGTAGCCACACCGATTTTTCCGACTTTTACTACGGCCTCTTTGAGGCAGTGGTGTCTGACCAGCCGGAGCCGGAAGCGCCCGAAAAAGGCGAGGATATTACCCAGCAGCTTGAGATTACGCTGCAAGAAGCCTTTATCGGTACCAAGCGGGTCTTGCGGATAGGGAATCGAAAGATAGAAGTAAAAATTCCTAAAGGGGCGCGGACCGGCACCAAAATTCGGGTACGCAATGAGGGAGCCGAAGGGAAAGGGGGTGCTCCCAGCGGCGACCTCTACCTGGAAATTATGGTCGCGCCCGAGCCTAATCTTGAGCGCATCGGCGATGATCTTCACCTTGAACTGCCGGTCAACGTCTATTCCGCCGTCCTCGGCGGCGAGGCCATTGTGACCACTCTCAAAGGCAAAATCAAGCTGCGCATCCCGCCCGAAACTCAATCGGGCAAAGTCTTCCGCATCAAAGGCCAGGGGATGCCTAGCCTCAAAAATCCGGAGCAGCGCGGCGATCTGTATGCCAAAGTGATGATCACCGTGCCTGAAAATTTAAGCGAAGAAGAGATTGAACTGTTTGAAGAACTGGCCGATATCCGCGGATTGTAAGTGACTAAGGATTTGTCTGTTTCTCAACAAGCCCCCTCCAGCGAAGCCGCCGGCCTGGTCCGCGCGGCTTCATTAATTGCAGCCGGCAACGTCGCCAGCCGGATTCTAGGGCTGGTACGAGAAACGGTTATTGCTCTACTATTTGGCGCTACCGGACCAGTTTCGGCCTTTCGGGTGGCGCAGACCATCCCAATTATGTTGTATGACTTGCTGGTGGGGGGGATGGTCAGCAGTGCGCTGGTGCCGGTTTTCTCCGAACAAGCTGAGCGCGACCGAACGGCTTTATGGCAGTTAGCCAGCCTTATCCTCAGCCTGACGGTGCTGGTGGTGAGCGTCATCGTCCTGATTATCGAATTGGCCGCGCCTCAAGTGGCGGTGTTGATGGCCGGCGGTTTTGACGCCGAACTCTTAGCGCTCACCACGTACCTGATGCGGCTGACCACTCCCGCCGTCCTTTTCCTGAGCCTGTCGGGCATTATCACCGGTTTGTTGTACGCCCTCAAGCGGTTCACCCTGCCCGCGTTCACCGCAGCCACCTTTAACGCTTCGATCGTGATCGTGGCGTTAGTGGGCGTCAATATCTGGGGCTGGGGCATCGAGGCGCTGGCCTACGGGCTGCTGTTTGGGGCTGCGGCTCAGGTCGCCTTGCAACTGCCTGGCCTGCGTGATGCCCGGCTGCGGTTTGTGATTGACCTCCACCACCCCGCGCTGCGTAAAATTGGCCAACTATGTCTACCTATTCTTTTAGGGCTGATGGTTAGCCAGTTCGCTATCGCGCTGGACCGCAACCTGGCCTCCCGCACCGGCCCGCAGAGCATCGCCTGGATGCAGTACGCCACAACCATTATCCAATTTCCACTGGGGTTGATCTCCGCCGCGATATCGCTGGCTATCTTGCCGACCCTTTCCCGGTTGGCTGTGGCCGCGTTGGAGACCCCCACCCGGCTGGACGATTTTATGGATATGCTGGCCACCGGTTTGCGGCTGGTGCTGACACTGATCATTCCGGCTACCGTCGCGCTTTTTATTCTGGCCGAACCGGTCGTCGCTATGCTGTTTCAACGGGGCCAGTTCACCCCATTTGATACCCAGCAAACGGCTCTAGCGCTACGTTTATATCTGTTAGGGTTAACCTTTGCCGCCATCGATCAGCCCCTGATTTTTGCCTACTACGCCCGCCAAAATACCCTTACACCGGCCCTGGTTGGCCTGCTGGCGGTGGGGTTTTACCTGGTCGCGGCCCTGCTGCCGGCGCTCTTTCGTCCGCTGCGAATGACCGATTTAGTCATTGCCAACAGCGTCCAACTGACCGGCCACGCTCTGGTCATGCTGTGGCTGGTTAACCGGCTGGCGACGCTCCGGGGTCGAGGACTGGGGCCAACGGTCTTCAAAGCCATTGCCGGAGCCGGGGCGATGGGCCTCGGTTTGTGGTTGGCCCGGCCGCTGGTGGAGCAATGGCTGCCGCCGATAAATTTTATCTCCCAGGCAATCGGACTTGGCCTGATAATTGCCTTGGGCGGCGGCATTTATCTCCTGGCCGCCATTCTGCTTAAAATGCCCGACCTCCACCTGCTGGCCCGATTATTTCGACGATTTTTGCCCAGGTAATCGACAGTTCATCAGATATTTTCATTGACTTTATCTTAGCCTTAAAAAACCGATCTCCTAAATATAGTAGTTTCCCAATCTTAACCCCCTATATATAGTATTTGACTTCTCATTTTTCGCTTGACTTGACAAAAAAACGTCCCGGTCTTACAATTATTATGTCATATTTTTATGTAAAAACCTTGCCGGTAATTTGATAGGACTCGTTCCATGTTTGGAAAACGAAAACCTGAAGACCTCAGTGTTGAAGAGCTGGAAAAAATGCTGCTGATCAAACGGCGGCAAGCCCGGCTGGAGCGCTTTGAGCGCCTCTCGAAAGCTGGGTATACGCCGAACCAGGCGCTCAATGGCATTAATACGGCCTTGGATAAGCTGACGGCTCCTGTTCCCCCTCCGCCAACGGTTAAGTCGCCGATTAAGCCCCTTTCGGCCACCCCCACCTCTGACGAGCCGCAACCGGCTCGTATTGAACAGCCTAAACCCAAAAAAGTGATGAATATGGTGCTGCTGGGTTTGGAGGTTGTGGCTGTTGCCGGTCTAATCGGAGTCCTGCTGGCTTCTTACTTTAATCTGCGGGAGTTAAATAACGAGGTTTCGCTGGCCCAGCAGAATGTGGTTGCCCAACAAGCTGCGCCCACGCCCACCTCACCACCGCCCATTGCCCTGGCCCGCTTACCCGGCGGGCACACGCCTCCGACTGCCCCCGGCGGGGCTATGCCCGATGTGCCGCTGCATCTGCAACAATGGATCCAGCCAACGTCATCAGCTTCGACATCATTGGGATCGATTGAGGTCTCGCCGGACGTCAACCCGCCGACCCGGATCGTCATTCCTAAAATCAACGTCGATGCGCCCATCGTCAATGGAGTCGGCTGGGACGATTTGAAGAAGGGTGTCGGCCATTTGTCTGGCAGCGCCAATCCCGGCGAACGCGGCAACCTGTATCTGGCGGCTCACAACGATATCTACGGCGAAATTTTCCGCTACCTGGAAGATTTAGAGGTGGGCGATACGTATTACATCTATTCCGGCGAGGAAGCGTTTCACTATGTCGTCAAAGAGCGGCGCATCATCGATCCAACCGAGGTTGAAGTGATGCTGCCCACCACTGAGCCGGTCTCCACTCTCCAAACTTGCTACCCCTACCTGATCGATACCCACCGCTTGGTTGTCATCGGCGAATTAGCCGAATAGCCGATCAACTGCTATAATTTTAGAGAATATTGGTTTGAAATATTAACTCACCGGAAGGATTATCGGTGAGTTTTAATTTGGTAGATATAAAATGGCTAAATCGAAAAGATCGCGTCGAGACAGACGACAGCAAAGTGAGAAATCCAGCCAGGTTCCCGTTTCATCGGCTCCTAAAGCGCCCGTTCCGGCAGAGAATGTCTCTGCGCCGGTTGCCGCCGCCCCGGCTACATCGGCGCCGGCTCCGCGTAATAACACGGTTGACTTTGCCAAAGATTATTACTACGTCTATGCCGAACTACGACAAATCTTCCTTGTCACGGCGCTTATGTTTGCGGTGATGATCGGCTTATCCTTTTTGATCTAGGTGTAAGGCTTGGGCCGCTAACTCGTGGGTTACGGCTCGGAAGCAACCCCAATCGGCAAAATCGCCATCAAGCCGGCGTAGTTGTCGCGCTGTCTCAACTAACTCCTCAACCGGCACGGCTTTAAAATCGTCAATCGTTTCGCTGTTATCAATTGGCGATGGGATTCCCTCAACCGGTTTCGTCAGAAAAACAAACGAAACAAAGGGGTATCGCCCCACGCCGTTGGCTAGATTATAAGTAACGACGGCCAGACAGCGGTCGATCTCAGTGGTAAAGCCGGTTTCCTCTAACGCTTCTCGCTTAAGCGCCTGCACGGCGTCCTCACCCGGATCGAGGCCGCCGGTCATCAAGCGATAAACCCCCGTCGGATAAAATGATTTGGTGTGCAGCCAGACCTGGCCGGCCGAATTGGGAATGACTATCACCGCCTCGCCTCGCCGAGGATTTTTCTTATCCATTTTTTTCACTACGTTCAACATCACTTCCGTAGAAATCGACATTTCCACGTGGTGGTAAAGCACCGGTCCGTACCGTTTAGCCAGTTTTTTCAGAACCTGTTTATTGTAAATTTTCTTGAAATGGGGATCTTTCACGGTTCACCTTGTTCAGATCGAGTTCTACAGAAAAATATCGGTGCCACAGTAAGGACAGGTGATGACCCCTTTCCCACCTAACTCCAGTTGGCCGCCGCAGTTGGGGCAGGTGGTTCGATCCCGCAATTGCGAGGCTTCTTGGGAGTAGATGACGCCCTTATCCCAGTTGACATAGCCGCTAAAGACCCCCATCCCAACCATCCGGTAAAGATCGCTGCGAACCTGGTCGGTCGTGGTGTTGAGTTCGAAGACCAGATCGCTGATATCGACTTGGCCCCGGGTTTTGATCACGTCCAAAATTTTGCGCAGCCGGGTCGAGTCGGCTTGCTGGGTCGCCTCGCTGCGGCTGCGCATCAGCAGAAAGATGCCGCCGCCGATCGGCACCAGGGCTACAAATAGGGACAACACGATACCCAGGATTGCCCCACTGGTGGTGCCTTGCTCCGCGCCTGCCGTCGAAAAAACGGAAATGGCCGCGCAGCCGGCAAAGACAATAATGCCGACCACGATCAAGATTATGCCTATCGTTTTACTATTTTGACTCATAAATTTGTCTCAGTTGGAAATTTGTTAATATTGCTAGTCTGTTGTTGGTCGGTTTAACCGAAGCCGCGTGATCCGCCGCCGCCCCCACCGCCGCCAAAGCTGCCGCCGCCGCTAAACCCGCCGCCGCTAAATCCGCCGCCTGATGACGGTTCAGGCGCCGGTTGACTGGTCAGGGTACTGCCGGCAGAACTGAGCAAGGTGCCTAACCCATCGCTCATACTGGCCAGCGAGGTTCCCAGCCCTTCACTCATACCCGACAGCGACGGCATCCCGCTGCCGTCGCCGGCCAACGGGCCAGGCGGGCCGCCGGCAGAGCCGGGCGAGCCGCTGCCAACATGCGGGCCATAGTAGCCCCCGTAGTAAGGATAGGGCAGGACCGGCCCCCACCAGGTTGGCGCTGGCGCGTTGACAGCCGAAAACTGCTTGATCAGGCGCTGTTCCAAGCCAAAGGCGGTGGCGTAAGGCAAATATTGTTCAAATTTGCCCTTAATGTGTTCTAAATCGCCATACTGTTCAATGTTTTGTAGATATTTTTTAAAAGCCAGCCATTTCGCCGCCTCTTCGGCGCCCTGGGCCGTTTTACGTGGCATATGCTGGCTGACGGAAATCAAGGTGAGGGCGCTGGCCATCAATGCCAACCCTGGACAGGCCACAGCCCACGAGTACTCGCCCAGCAGCACCACCAGACATACGGCCGAGCCGGCGGCGACAATCAAACCAAACATGGCCAGACCGCGCCAGCGAGAGCGTACACTATCCGGGTTGTGATAAAAGTAGCCTCGGTCGGCGACTTCTTTGTACAGCATTTGCTGGATTTCGGGGATGGCCGTGTAGAATTTGTTCTGCAAATCGCGCAACTTGCGCTCTTGTTTCTTCAAGTTACTGCCAAAAATACGTTTGAGCAGCCGCTCCTCATGCGGATACTGGGCCTGACCGGCATCTTCCAGGTGAAAAATAAATTCCCGGCTGACGCCCAAGCCCATTTTGGTTTCTTTTTTCTGTTCTTCCATCCGCAGTGCGCCCCGTTCGGCCAAATCGAGGATGCTGGCGATGATATCTTTGACATCGGCATGCTCATCGATCAGCGTGCCGACGATGCCCGCCGGCAAATCGCTGGGCGGTTCCGACAGGTACTCCGGCACGGCGGCAATGGCGTCGTCACGACCTCGGCTGCGCCAGAGCAAGTAGACGGCCATCGGTCCGCCGATCAGCAGCATTAGTCCTAGCACCCCGGACCCAACCCCAATCACCGGCCCCCAAGTCCGCACCTGATCATCGGCCGCCTGCCAACTGGGCGGCTCGGCCTGCACCACGCCGTGCGGAAACTGGACGCGAACCTCCAACTCCTGGCCGGCGGGGATATTTTGGGCGTTAAACACCACCGCGCCGCGATCGGTGTAAGCTGGATCGCCGCTGAGCGGCGCGCCGTAGCTGTTGACCACCAGATCGCTTTTAGGAAAAGTCTGGGGCGGCATCACGGTCACTGTGGCGCTCTCGATGGGAAAGTTGTGGTCGGCGGGGATGGCCTTCCACCACACCTGATCGCCGCCCTCGTAGATGCGCAGCCCGCCGATGACTCGGTAACGTAAAATGTAGGTATGCTCGCTATTTTGGGTAGGCGGGAAATACCAGGTGATCTCCAAGTTGCCCTCGTTGCGGGTGGTGGTGAAGCCGTACTCGCTGGAAGAATTGGGCGTATAGGGGCGCTCGCTACCGTTGATGACCTCCGACACCTGGATGTCGGTGATCCGCTCGACCCGATCGAGCGGGATCGCGGCAAAGCCAAAGTGAAAGCTACCGCTGGTGAAATCGATCTGCTGCGTCTCCTCGATCAGCATATCACCGTTGGTCTGGACGTCTATGTCGACATCGTACCGCTGCCAGAAAAGGGTTTTGTCTTGGGCCAGCACCGATGTAAGCGTACCCAGAAGCAGGAGCAAGGTCAGGAGCAGTCCCAGCCCAATTTGTTTTTTTGATAAGTGTGTCACGTGTTTGACTCCGTAGTCTCAGAAGATTCAATCTTGGACAGGTAAGGAGCGTCAAAGTTTACTTTGACCGACAAAGCAGCACTTTGTTGCTCCAGAATTCGGATGTACTGAGTCTGCCATTCTGAATTCATCCAAAATATTATAGCATGATTTTAATCGTAATTCTAAGCAATTTCCTGTTCTGAGTCCTTAAACCAGACTTTACCTGAATTTAACCGGTTATTAAAACGGGCTTAAACTTCGCTTAAATGCCCCATGTTAGGCTTGCGACGGTGATTTTAAGTTATAGAGTTTTTGGAGTTTGTAGAGTTAGGGGAGTTTAATGAGGGGAACCATGCAATCCGAACATAACCGTCATACCGCTTGCTCTACCCGGCGGGAGTCGCTCGCGCCGTGGGGTAAAGCCGATTTGCATCTTCACACGACCTACAGCGACGGCTACTTTTCGCCGTCGAAGACGATCGATGTCATCGCCGGGAACAGCTCCTTGGATGTGATTGCGATCACCGACCACGATACGGCTGAAGGGGCGTTCGTGGCCCAGGATTATGCCCGCCGCCATTATCCCCGGCTCGAAGTGATCATCGGCCAGGAAGTTACCACCGGCGAAGGAGATGTGGTTGGGTTATTTTTGAATAAAACGTTGCCAAAATATCCAACAGCGCGGGAGGCAATCGAGGCTATTCATGCCCAAGGCGGGTTGGCGGTGGCGGTCCACCCCTTTTTTTGGGGGTGGGAAATGGAAAGTGTAAAAACAGCCATTTTACATCTGCCATTTGATGCGGTTGAGGTGCGGCATGGGTGCCCTTTAAGTATCCCGTTCAACGTCATCACCAGTCTGGTTAATCGCTGGGGGCAGCGGCTGCCCGCTCTCGGCGGCAGCGATTCGCACATCCCCTACACGGCCGGCCAGGCCTTTACCTGGTTCCCCGGCCATACTGACTCCGATTTGCGTCGGGCCATCGAGACCAATACGGTTCGACCGGGCGGTACGACCTGGAAATTCAGAAGTATGGTGCGCAAGCTGCCGGTGCTGGTCGAACACCGGTTTAATTATCCCTCCAAGCAAGCATTGCCTCATCTCGAGCAGTAACCTCATAATCATCTTAAACAGACTAAATGCAGTTTTGATAATATCACTGAACCATCTGAAACATTTGTGCGTGCCAGTTTTTGATTTGGGCAAAAGGTTGAGATCAGTTATACTTGAGTTAACTCAATCTCAAAGGTTTCCAGCTTTAAGGTATTTAAGCTTATAATTTGATACGAACTCTAACTGGCTCCTAACAATCTTCACATTTTGTTCCCATTGATCTATGCTAAATTGACCGTGAATTGAAAAGTTATCTTTAATAAAGGGCTTATGAAACGAGCAAATCTATGGCGCGGCCTGTTTATTTTAGTGATTGCAGGCGTTTTTGCCTACAAATATATTCAACTGGGTCACCTTATTTACCCCATCTACGCTGTCAGTTTTGGGGTATTGGGTTTACTGAGTCTGATTAATCGGCTGCCGGCGCGCTGGCAAAATCTGAGCATCAATATCGGGATTAGTTTATTTTTCCTGGACTTTGTCTTTGCTGAGATCAATCTGGCCGAGGTAGCGCAGGCCATCATCAATGCCAATTATTGGCTGTTGCTGCTGTCGATGGCCGTCATGTTTATTCACATCTTTTTTCGCACAAAGCGCTGGCAGTGGCTGCTCAAACCGATGGGCGATGTTGCCTTCTGGCCGGCCTGGCGCGCCCTGCTGATTGGCATTACGGGTAACACCGTGCTGCCGGCCCGGGCCGGTGAGTTTTTACGGGCCTATGTTCTGGGGCGGTCGACCGGTCTCTCTAAGACCGGGGTGTTCGCCACATTGGTCGTGGAACGCATTTTCGACGGCATGACCATCCTGCTGGTGCTGCTCGGCGTGATTGTTTGGGGTGTCCGCGATCAACAACTGCAAACGGTGGGGATTTTAGGAGGGATTTTTTACGTCGGCATCATTGTGGGATTGGTGGTTTTTATGACCAAACGCCACTGGGTCGATGCCCTGGTCAACAAGTTTCTCCCCCATAACTTCGCCGAAAAGGTCATAGGTGTGCTTGACGGTTTCGGCAGTGGTTTGGAAGTTCTTAAGAATCCGGGGCAACTGGCGATGGTGACTTTTTATAACATATTGACCTGGATCTTCGTCCCCATTTCGATGTGGTTGGCTTTAATGGCGCTTGATTTTGGCACACCCGTGCCCTGGCAAGCGCCGGTGCTGATGCTGCCGGTGATGGCTCTCGGCTTAACCGTGCCCGCTGCACCGGGTGGGGTGGGGCTGGTTCAGGCGGCCATTAAATTAACGCTCGATCTAACCTTTGCTGACCTGCCCGTGGCTGCCAACTTTGCTGAAACGGTGGCCGCCGCCGGAATCCTCATTCACTTTACCCAATTTGCCCCAGAAGTCATTCCCGGCATCTTCTGCTTTTTGTATGAGGGGGTATCAACCAGCGATATTAAATCCGGAGAGCAGATTGCCAGCGATAGTCCGGCTCCCCTAGCCAGCCCGGTTGAGTGAACTCCGTCTGTATCATCTCAATAACGGTGAAACGAGTATTTCCCGGAAAATGTGGTGAACTCAAATCCGTTGATTTCTTAATCCGTTGTTGTGTTGATCCTTAACGCCGTCTCCTACTAAAATAAGTCGCCGCCGCCCAACCCATGGTATTCGATAGGATATCGTACACCGTATCTTTGAAACTCCACATCATATTGATCCGGCTGATGTCGTTATCGCGGGCTTTGAGTTCGGCCTTATGAATGAGAAATTCGCTGGTTTCGTAGAACAGGGTCAAGCCGGCCAGAATCGCCCCCACCGCAACAATTTTATGCCTGGCGACGAACTTGACGGAGGGATAGATAACCGTATTGGCCGGGGTGTGGCTATCAGCGGCCTCGATGGAGTCGTAAGCCAGATTGGACAGCGCATAGGCCGTGGTACTGTGGGGAATGCTATCAAAGCCAAAACCGAGAATATTTTTTTCGCCCCAGGAACCGCGATAGATATTAAAGTGGGGATGCGATACAATATACGCCAGCGCCGCCGGCGCGACGTAATCAACGTAATCGGGATTGTCGCCGACCACATCGTCCAGGCAGAGCCGAATAGCAGCCATCGTCGGATACCGGTCAGCGGGAAGTCGTTCATTTAGTTTAAGTCCGTTATCGATTAGCCGATAGATCTCCGGGAGAAAAAGGGCCACACTGTTGCCCAGCAGGTGAGGCAGCCAGGTCGTGGTCAGGCCAAAATGTCGCCGGTTCGCATTGGCCGTGGCAGCTAAAACTAGCCATAACCCATACCGAACAGCGGTTTTGATCAGCCGGCGACGGTTATCGATGGCCGGCTCGGCCTTAATTGATTTGCCTCTTTCCCAAAATCGAGATAAATTTAAACTACTCATGAACGACGAAACCCGCTCCACCCAGTCTTCCTTAAATTTGGTTACGCTCAACTGCTTTGGCGTCCCCTTTGTGGGGAACACGCAGGTCCGGTTAACCACCATCGCCCGTGAACTCGACCGCACGACGCTCGATGTGGTCTGCTTTCAAGAAGTGCAGTTGTGGCACTACGTCCCGTTGCTGGCTAAGAAGTTTTCCACTTTCCCCTTCAAAGCCTTTGAGCCGTTTGTCTACGCCCCCAAAGGCGGCTTGCTCACCTTGTCGCGACGGGAAATCGCCAGGAGTGACTTTACTCTTTACCCCGAGCGCGGTTGGTGGCGTTCACCTTCGCTGGCGGATCGACTCCTGCATAAGGGCATCCTCGCCACAGAGCTAACCCACGACGGACAACGCGTTATTATCCTTAATACCCACTTAACGGCAAATTACGATGGAGATTGGTCGCCGTCCAACCGATACGCCCGGTTGGAACACGCCCAGTTGCAGCATCTGGCCGGGGTGGTGAATAGCATCGATCGCGATGTGTTGGTCATTGTCGGCGGAGATTTTAATTTGCCCCGCCATAGCTGGCTCTACGAGGAGTTTATAGCCGCCACCGGGATGATCGATCCGCTGGATGGTCATCTGAAACCCACCTATTTCCCCATCATTAAGCTGCCGAGCCGTTATCACCAGCCTATTGATCACGTTTTTGTTCGTGCGCCGGACGGCTTTAAGCTCACTGCCTCGGTCGATATCTTGTTCGAGGAAGAGTTGCCTCTCACCTCAGGTCGATTAGGCCGCGTGTCTGACCACGCCGGTATCCAGTTGAAACTGCATTGGACTCGACCTTACGCTACCCCCTTTGATTTGAGATTGCTTGAGACAACCGAGATTACCGCTTAAGTCGTGGCGGCGCCCCCATGAACCTCAGCCTGAGCCAGATGCTCCCGTAGCATGGTGTTGATGCGGTCAGCTTGTTGAATGGGAACGCCATGCGACGCATCAGCGATTTCGACATACCGTGCTTGCGGTATTCCGGCTGCCAGGACGCGCCCGGCCGTTGGAGGCGCGATGGGGTCGTAAGCGGCGCTCACGACAAGGGTAGGCAAGCCGGCCAATTCTCCCAGCCGTGGGGTGGCGTCGTAAACCCGCATGGCAGCCAACTGCTTCATGACGATGGGCGGCTGATCGGCCAAATCGTGACCGAAGATCGGTATCAAACTTTCGGCCACAGCGTCTCGATCGATCTCCGCCAAGGTACTCGGCGGCATAATCATTTCCAGAAACGCCCGCCGGCGGCTGCGACGCGGTCCCACCCGCGTCCGCAGGCCAATCCAGAACATCCGTGGCGAGAGGCTGGTGGCGACGCTGCCCCGAGCAAACGTGCAGAGCAGCGCCAGGCTGCGCACTCGCTCGCGGGCGGTCAACGCTAGATGCAGCGCTATCAAGCCCCCTAGCGAATGGCCCATCACGTGGGCCGAATCCCACCCTTGCGCGTCCAGCAGCACTAACGCATCCTCCGCCATCTGCGCCACGCTGAGCGGCTCACCTAGAGGCTGGCTGCGCCCCATACCCCGGTTGTCGAAAGTCAAGCAGCGATATTCGCCGGCCAAGCCATCGACTTGCGGCAGCCAGCCATCCCCATGCAGCCCTACCCCTTGAATCATCAAAACCGGCGGCCCCTCGCCCCGAACGCGATAGGTCAACCGGCAGCCTTTGTGTTCGACCGGCAGCGGATCGGCGGAGGGGATTACATTACTATCCGTAAAATCTGATATCGTCATCGTTTATCCATTTCCGGTGAGCGTCACGCTGCACCAAATCCGGCCGAGCCGGAACCGAATTGAAATTAACTATGAAGATATTCTAAATCTTGTCAAGAAGCAAAAATATTAACGCTTTCTACCTTGCCCCTTTACCAAAATTCACACTAAACAGCCCGGATTTTCACGTTTTTTTCGCGAAATGAGTACGGTCGGCTGGTATATTGAAACCAGGTGTAAATAAATTCTATCCAGAAGCCGATCTTCAAACTCAAATAAAGATACATCAACCGCTATCGTATCTACCGTTTGACCATTTTTACTCAACCCACAACCCAACCCAACTCACACAAACCAACCCTCATCCCCCTATTTTGATAGAGTACGGGTTGTTCAATCCAGAGTATATTAGGGTCACAATGTTTCATAAAAACTAACTAATAGGGAGATAAAAATGTCTAGCGTACGTTCAATGCAATGGATCATCATTCTGACAGTGATATTGATCATCACCGCCGGTGGAGCTGTTGTTGTTTTTGCCAGCACCGGCGAAGATACCGGCGCTGTAGAAGCTGAGACTCACATTCTCAAATTTGATGTCTCAGAAGATATGAGTCGCTTTGTTTTTGATCAGTCGGTTGTATTTGAGGAAGATGGCATGCCCGCTTACGGCAATTCCTTCATTACTCAGGGCTACATCTACGAATATGGCGCCATCGACGCCACCAGCGGTGTTTTGCCCAATGGCGAGCCTGAGTTTCCGGAGAAAGTGATCGGCGAGTGGACCTGCCGGGGCTACTTTGTGGGCGATGGCGCTCACACTACCAGCGGTCCCATGGTTATCACCACCCAACTCTACAATTTTGGTGATGAACTCGGCGTTGAAACGCTGGTAACCGAAGGCTACGAACTGGCTGAAATCGATGTGGCGATTACCCGCGCTATCACCGGCGGTACCGGCCAATACGTGGGCGCTGCCGGCGAAGCTCACCAGACATTTTTGGGCTTCAACGCCACCGAAGGGGTCAACCTCCGCCTGGAAATCGATCTGGAAACCGGCAGCGTTCTGGCTCTGGCAAAGTAGTGGTTGACTAACCGCTGAAAAAGAAAATGGGCCAGGTCAACTGACCTGGCCCATTACCCTGGGTACTAGATACTTCTATCTCACACTCACTACAACTTACAAGGAGTACACAATATGGCCTTAATTAAAGGGTATCCGATCTTTTGATGTATTGCAAGTCGTTTAATTAAATTTTATGAATCTAGAAAGGTACAAAATGTTGAAAATACAAACTACCCCAATTCTTGAAAGTTATCTCAATGAACAAACCGTTCAGAATTTTGCCGATCAATTGCAAGGCGAACTCATCCGCGCCGGTGACGCCAATTATGACGAGACTCGCGCTGTGTGGAATGGCATGATTGATCGCTATCCGGCGTTGATTGCTCGCTGTGCCAGCGTTGAAGATGCTGTTACTGCTGTTAACTTTGCCCGCGAAAACAATCTGCGGGTGGCAGTCCGCGGTGGGGGACACAATGTCGCCGGTTTAGCCGTGGCGGCTGACGGAGGCCTGGTCATCGACCTGTCCCAGCTCAACAATGTTGTCGTGGACGCCGATGCGCGTACAGCCCGCGCTCAGGGCGGAGCGACCATCGGCGATCTGGATGCGGCGACCCAGGCTTACGGCTTAGCCACGCCAATGGGAGTTGTGTCGGCGACAGGCATCGCCGGGTTGACGTTGGGCGGCGGCTTCGGCTGGCTACGCAATAAGTACGGTCTGAGCTGCGACAATCTTATTGGGGCGCAGGTCGTCACGGCCGACGGCCGGATAGTCACCGCCAATGAATACGAAAACAGCGATCTGCTGTGGGGCTTGCGCGGCGGCGGCGGCAACTTCGGTATCGTCACCGAGTTTGAGTACCAACTCCATCCGGTTGGCCCGGAAGTGGCTTTTACTTTTATATTACACGATGCGTCCGGCGACAATCTAAAACGAGCTATCCAATTCTACCGCGACTATTCCAGCCAAGCGCCCGACGAGATCAGCACTATCATGGCCTCCGGTATTGTTCCACCCGAACCCGAACTATTCCCCGAGCCTATTCACAACAAACCCTTTGTTCTCTTTGGGGCGATGTTTGCCGGCGATGCCGCAGCAGGCCAACGGATTATGAAACCGCTGGTTGATTTTGGCGAGCCTCTGGTCGATTTTAGCGGCATTATGCCCTACATCGAAGCCCAAAAGGCCTTTGACGCCGATTATCCGGATGGGCTGCGCTACTATTGGAAATCGCTAAACCTGAGCCGGTTGGATGATGAGGTCATCGACCGCTTTGTCAAGCACGCTCGCCGGCAGCCGTCGGTCTTTAGTACAGTCGATCTGTGGCACGTTGGCGGCGCGGTCAAGCGGGGCCGCGATAGCGAAAGTGCATTTCACGGCCGCCAGGCAGCGTTCTTGCTCAGCCCGGAAGCCAACTGGGAGCATCCTGAGGATGATGAGGCCAACCTCACTTGGCTGCGCGAGTTCATTGCCGATATGGAAGAATTTTCCGACGGCAGCCGCTATTTGAACTTCCCCGGCTTCCTGGAAGAGGGTGACGAGATGATGCGCGCCGCTTTTGGCGATAAATACCATCGGCTGCAAGCGCTCAAAGACCAATACGATCCCACCAACTTCTTCAGCCTGAACCAGAACATCAAACCGAGTCATTAGATGAAGTAGGGAGTAAGGCGTAGGAAGTAAGAGGTAAGCTTGCTTCCTACACCTACTCCCATTCAATATCGCCGATAAGATGTTATTGGCAACTCCGGTAGCTCCGCGTTAAATCGTGGAACGCTATCGTGTGTAAAATATCGGCCAATTTGAAGACAAATCCAGACAGGATTGACAAGATTTACAGGATTTTTTGGCATAAATTTTAAGAATCTTGTTAATCCTGTTAATCTTGACTATTCCATCGAGTGTTACCACTACTCCGGACAAGGACGTTTTTCCTTAATTCTGACCCGATTGCCACCCCAGCGATTGAAGCTGACCTAGTAAATGCGGCGCCGTTTCTCTTAGGTTGAGTGCTTGGCCTCTGATGCGGGCGGCCTCAACCTCTTCTGAAGGTAACTCAGCTATGGCCGCTTTTATTCCTCGCTGGGCAATATCAAATATAGCGCTGTGGGCCAGCCACGGCTCACCTTCAATCATCCCCCACAGTTCCGCCGCACGCCGGATGTGGCCTTGTTCGGCCAGCAATAGGGCCGCCGGCAAAATATTGATCGCCAAAGAAATGGTGTCGCCGGCTTCAATCGCTTTTTGGAGCGCCTCAACGGTGTAGTGGCGCGCTTGCGGCAAATGACCTAAACCGTATTCAGCCAGCGCCAACTCTTGCAAGGCGAAGCTGACTTCCGTGAGCAACCCAGTCGCGCGGCCTATCTCTACGCTCTGTTTTAATAAGCGTTGAGCTTCAGAAAATGATCCCTGGCAGATAGCAATTGCCCCCAAAATATAGTTTAACAAGGCGATGCCAAAGGAGTCGTCCACCCGCCGGGCAATCTGCAACCCGCGCTCGGCGTAGTGTTTGGCCTGTTCAAAATTACCTTGCCCACCATTGGCAATACCCAGCCGGAAACAGGCGATCATCGAAGATTTAGAGTCGCCCAGGTCGTCACACAGCGCCAGACACTCCACCAACGCATCGTGGGCTTGCGGAAATTTACCCAGAAAATAATAGGACATAGCCAGGTTGCCCAATCCGTCGGCAATAGCCGCTCGATTGTCCAGATCTCGCGCCAGCAGCAGGCACTCCTGGGCCAGCCGCTCGGCTTCCGGGTAATGACTCTGGTAGCGAGCCAGCAAACTCAATTCGGCCAGCGCGTTGGCGATGCCGCGCTCGTTACCCAACATTCGCCATCGCTCCAAGCTCTCTTCCCAGAGTTGTTGGGTTTTGACGTAGTCGCCGGTTGTCCGGGTAAAGCGTCCCAACGAAGACAACGCCATAGCGATACCCCACGGATCATTCAATTGGCGGTACAAATCCAGACTTTGCCGGTAGCGTTGATAAATGGTGTTGTTGGTCACAAAGGTGCTGCTGCCTAACTGAAGCAAGGCGAACGCCCTGGCCGGCCGGGTATCTTCTGCCGCCAGCGCCGGATCGTCCAAAAGGTCAAGACATTGGTCAAGCAGCGCCTCGGCCGTGTCGGTGCGTCCCAATAAGCGGTTAAATACACTTTGCCAGGCTAATAATTGGGCCAAAACCAGCTTAGCCTCAATGGCTTCGGACCCTGTCCATTCGCGGACGTGGACGTGTAGCGCCGCCGCTGCCGTTTCAAAGGCCTCGATGCCTTCTTGGTAGCGCCCTTGCCATTCATAAAAATGGCCCAAACTATCCATCGCTTGGGCCAGCTGATCGACGTACCGGCACGCGACCGCCCATTTCCAGGCTGTTCGGGCATTTTCCAGGTCCGACTCGATCAAGGCCAGGGCCGACCGCTGCCGGCCGCTTTTAAGATCGGGTTGTAGTTTATGGAGGGCAGCGCAGTAATAGGCGCTATACCGATCCCAAATGATCACTTTGTCGATGACCGTGGTGATCAACTGTTCCGCGCCGTACTGGCGCAGCATCTCATGAATTTGGTAGCGGCCACGCTGTTTATCAAACTGCAACAGCGACTTGTCGGCCAGTTTGGTCAGCATCCGCAGTGATGCGCCGGTAATTTTCTGCGCCGCCTGGCGAGTGAAGCCGCCTCGAAAGATAGAGAGTTGGGCAAAAACGTCCTGCTCCGGAGCGTCGAGGCGCTGCCAGGAGGTTTCAAATATGGCGCGTAGACTGCGCTGGCGAGCCGGCAAGTTGTGGACATCGGTCTCAAGGAAATCCATGTTAGCGCGAATTTCAGCAGCGATATCGGCGATAGACAGCATATCAACCCAGGAGGCGGCCAATTCGATGCCCAGTGGCATCCCTTCGACCAGATGGCAGATCTCAAGCAATGCCTGCCAGTTAGTAGCCGTTAGCTCAAAATTGGGTTGAACGCGCCGGGCGCTTTGCAAGAACAGTTCGATGGCGGGACAATCGAGGCTATCGTCATTAATAAAGATCCGTTCCTGACCCGGAAACTCTAACCCTTTGATCGCGAAAACATGCTCCTGGTGCAGCCGGAGCCTTTCCCGTGAGGTGGCCACAATTTTGACGGCCGGGGCTGTCTGCAAAATATCAAGGATGAGATCGACGCCCTCCAGCACGTGCTCGAAATTATCAAAGATGAGCAAAAGTTGTTTTTGGCGCAAGTAGTCGAGAATTTGCTGTTTGGCCGAGCGAGCTTTTTGTCCGCCCGTTTCCAACGCGTAGTTGAGCGCGTCGGCTATGGTCGGAATAATATGTTCGGCGGTATCGAGCTGCGCCAGCGAGACAAAATAAACGCCCTGGGGAAAGGGCGAGGACATCGGTGAGCCATTTGTTGGGGAAGCCAATTGGCGCTCGGCCGTGGCCAGAGCCAGACGGGTTTTACCCATCCCGCCGGGGCCAATGAGCGTCACCAAGCGGACATCGGGGCTGTGGAGCAGCCGGTCAAGCGTGTCAAGCTCCTGCCCCCGGCCAATAAACGGTGTGAGCCGGGGGGGCAGGTTGTGCAGCAGGACCAACTTGTTCGTTTGTGCCGACATGGCCTCGGCAGCTACATCGGCCGGAGAGGCCGGTTCTATCTGACCAGCTTTGATACGTTTATACAAAGCCGTCGTTTCAATCCCCGGCTCGACGTCCAACTCTTCGGCCAACATGTCTCGGCAAATTTCGT
This sequence comes from Anaerolineales bacterium, assembly GCA_020634855.1. Classification (GTDB taxonomy): domain Bacteria; phylum Chloroflexota; class Anaerolineae; order 4572-78; family J111; genus JAGRBY01. The sequence continues at coordinate 70,519 of JACKAU010000004.1, read as the reverse complement.
ATTGGGCCAGGGCCGCGCCGCGTTGGCCGTCACGGGCCAACAACAGCATTAGGCGCCGATGGGCCTCTTCGCGCCACGGTTCCAGAGCGAGCAGTTGCCGCAAATAGCGGATACTGTCGGCCAGGTTATTTTGCCGGGCGTGATGACCGGCCAACTCTTGAAGCGCCTGAACAACCAGTTCACGCAAGCGGGCCTGTTCAGCCAGCATCCAGTTTTCAAAATCGGGCGCGTTGAGCACATAGAAACCGCTCAAGAAATCGTTGCCATAGAGATCGACCGCTTCTTGAAGGTGTTGGATGTTGGCGGTAGTGGCTGTCCCAATATTAGCCGTAAAGCGAACGGCATCGATCCAAATCTGGCTGTCAGATTTGAATGCGACATCATAACGACTAATGTCGAGATAATCGCCGGCCATGCGGCGCAGGTCGGCCAAAGCTTTGCGTAGATTAGTGCGGGCCGCGGTCTCCGGCATATCACCCCACAGCAATCCGGCCAGGGCGGCGCGCGGCTGGGTTTGACCGGTGATCGCCAAATAAAAGAGAATGGCCTGAGCCTTACTGGGCATAGCCTCGGTTACCTGGCGGTCATCAATGGTGATTTCGGGATAGCCTAAGAGCTTTAATCGTAGCATCTTCCCCACGTATCTATTCAGATAACGGCACTTTTGCTTCAGTTATTCCAATTAAGCGCCCGTGACCTTATCGGCTGAATAAATATCTTTAATTGATAAGTCGTTGGTGTAACTGAAGTATAGCACAGCCATTGCCGCTAGGGAAGGGGCAAGTCAAGGTAAAACAACCGGCTGAGTGTTGCCACAAAAAAGAGGTTCCGGTTTTGCGCCGGAACCTCTTGGGATGGAACCTCACCAACGTGATAATTGGTTTGGAGTGACAACGTGGTTACTATTCTAATGCTTACAGCATCAGATTGAGAGACGGATCATAGGCTGGGAACTGCTCGATTTCTTGGTCAGTAGCTAACACGAATATGCCATCATTGTAGATACTTTCTACAATCGCAATGGGGATGATAGTTAAATTACTGACAATCAGCCCCTTGTTAATGACGATATGGGTGATTTTACCGGTGATGGGATCGATAATAACCCGATCCACGTTTCCGATAATGCCTTCATCATTACGAACCGTCATACCGGCGTCGATGACTTGGCGGCCGGCCTCGATCCCTTGGCTGATCTTGCGCTTGACCATAGGTACAGCCGGTTCGGTGATGGTTTGAACCCCGAAAGGGCTGATGACACTGGCCGATGGCTGCCCCGGAATTTCTGCCGGTTCTTCAAATTCGGTCACCCGGTAAGCCGGATAGCGGCTAATATCATCGCTGGGAATGGAAAGATAAATCTGCTCGTCCGTCACATTCTCAACAAGGGTAATGGGTAAAACCGTGTCTGTTGTCAACAAAAATCCTTTTTCAACAATGATATCGGTTATATATCCGTTATTAGGGTCAACGACCAATTTCGACAGGTTCCCACACTGCCCGTCGGTACATTGAACTTTTGTACCCAGATTAAAATTAAATCGTTTCATTGCTATTTCCTTCCTACGGTTGCACTGATCTGTGCAATTTCGCATCTAACTCTCATTATACTTCTTTCCAAGGTGACTTTGAATAGAGAGTTACCCTATTGGGGCCGTAGGGGATTCCCTACTTATTTTCAGCCAAATTTCGTCTTTCTTTCGCATGGAACTGATAAATTAAGGCCATCCACTAACAATTAACTTCACCGTAATGACGAAGTTCAAGTTTTTATAAGCTTAAATAAGTCGGGAGGGCTTATCATGCAGAAACAAAATATTTTCATTAATGATCGTTGGCTGGCGCTGATGCATGGCCTTTTCATCAACCCCATGACTAATCGAGGGAAAGAACTAACCTTGAGTCCGGAGTCATTTGATCCAGAACTGGTCAAATATAACCAGCCTAATTTGGTGGGCCGCTGGCAAGTTGGGCCGGACGGCAAATTGACTCAATCCTACAATTAACAAACCTCGATGACAGTGAACTTAAATTATCTGTCAAATCTCAAGAGCTAGCACCCGTTAAGTGCTAGCTCTTTTTAGTATCATCTCGATGTTTCGGGCAGTGTAGGACAAACTTAAGTTTGTCCTACACTGCCCTTTCCTTTAAAAAGATCCTCATTCAGCGATGCGTTTATCTTTTCACACTTTATTCCCATTCTATTCGCACTTGGTTGATACACTGTGACCGTAACAAAAAACATGGCCGGTCTGCAGGTCAACTTATCGGTCAAATTTTCCGAGGTAAATTGATGAGCGAAAAATTCGCCGACACCAACCAACAAAGGGCTAAATTTGGACATGCTGTGGTCATTGGGGGCAGTATCGCCGGTTTAACAGCGGCTCGCGTTTTGAGCGATACCTTTGCCCGCGTCACTATCGTCGAACGGGACCGCCTCCCTGACGCACCCGATTTTCGCCGGGGAACGCCCCAGGCTCGCCATTCGCACACCCTACCGCTCCGAGGCGAACGCATCTTGGAAGAGAAGTTCCCGGGATTATTTGACGAACTGTGTACGAACGGCGCCACCCGCATTAACGGCGGCAGCGAGATGGCCTTCTATCTGGCCGGCGGTTGGCACGAAGTCAAGCAACAATCGACGCTCATCTCGATGACCTGCAGCCGGCCATTGATTGAACACGCGATTTATCAACGGTTAGTCACTCAATACCGAGTAGAGTTTCTGCAGGAATACGAAACGGTGGGCCTAACCGTTGACCGCTTAGGGCGGTATGTCACCGGCGTGCGCCTGCGGCCTCGACACGCCTCAACCGCTGAGGAGATGGTGCTGCTGGCCGATCTGGTCATTGACGCCAGCGGTCGCAACTCACAAGCGCCCACCTGGCTGGCCCAGCTCGGTTATGAGCCGCCTCGCGAAACTATCGTTAATTCCTTTCCCGGCTACTCGACCCGCATCTACCAACGACCGGCTAACTTTGACGGCGCCTGGAAAACCTTATCGATCCGGCCTACGCCGCCTAACGGCGCCCGTGGTGGTCTGATTATTCCTATCGAGGGTGATCGTTGGCAAGTGACTTTAGTCGGCATGGGTCGCGACTACCCGCCGACCAGTGAGGAAGGCTATCTTGAGTTTGCCCGTAGCTTACCGGTTCCGCAGCTCTACGAAGCCATCAAAGACGCCCAGCCACTGACCCGCCCCTGCGGCTACCGTTCAACCGAAAACCGGCTGCGTCACTACGATAAATTACCGCGCTACCTAGAAGGATTTCTGGTGATGGGCGATGCCGTTTTTGCCTTGAACCCGGTCTATGCTCAAGGGATGACAGTATCGGTGATGGGCAGCGTGGCCTTAGAGCGCTGTCTGGAAGTTCAGGAGCTTAATGGGCAAGAAATTACCGGTTTGGCTCAAGCTTTCCAACAGCAACTCAGTAAATTAGCCAGTGGGCTGTGGAAAATGGCAATCCGTGAAGATAGCCGCTGGTCGGCTACCGTCACAACCGAGGATTCGTCGTTACCGCAGCACCGGTTGGACAAGCTTGGCTTTGGGAATCTGGTCCGCCGAACCCGCAGCCGTACGACAACTGGGGTGATTTCCACCAACATCTCATAAAGAAAGAAGCCGTTGTATATTGGCTAGTCGCCATCGGCAATTTGTTCTACAGAGTCAATTGGACAAATTAGCAACTTGATTTGTAGAGTACTTTTCAAATAGAACGCAGATAATACAGCCCGCCAGGTTCACGTCTATGGCTCTTTGCTTTATGAATCTGGGCGGCGCCTGTTTATCCGCGTTCTATTTTTTTAGTCGAAATCCGTCACATCTAAATTTTGAAAATTCAAGGAGAGCAGAATGAACGTCAAACAACCGGTTCTATTTTCATATCACGAGTCGATCGCTACCATAACTTTAAACCGAGAAAGCGTTTACAACGCCATCGATCTTCATTTAGCTGAGGCATTGAGACAACGCTTGTTAGATATTGAACACGATCCGAAAGTGCGCAGTGTGATCATTACCGGGACAGGCCGGGCGTTTTCCGGCGGCGGCGACTTGCGCTTTGCCCACCAGGCTAGCCCCGATGCTCTGGGATACTCATTTCTGGCGCTCACCGACGTTCTGCATGACTCCATCGCCCGGATTCGGAAGATGTCGAAGCCGGTGATCGCGGCCATTAACGGTCCGGCCGCCGGAGCCGGCTTTTTTCTGGCCCTAGCCTGTGATTTACGAGTGATGGCGGAGTCGGCTTACTTAAAGCAGTCCAACACCTCGCATGGCCTGTCGATTCCGGCGGGGGGTACGTTTACATTACCGAGGATGGTGGGTTTGGCTAAAGCACTGGAACTGGCGCTGCTCGACGAGCCGATCTCGGCGGCGCAGGCGTTGCAACTCGGTTTGGTCACTAAGGTGACGACTGATGAGCGCTTACTTGATGATACATGCAACTTGGCCCAACGCATTGGCCAAATGCCGATCGAGACAATTGGCCGGGTCAAACGACTTTTTAATAAATCGTACTACGCCACCTTGGATGAGCAATTGGAAAGCGAACGGCTGGAGATCGCCGCCAGCGCCGGCTCAGCCGAAGGTCGGGAGGGTATTTTAGCCTTCTTGGAGAAGCGCCAACCTAACTTCAAACTTGCGGAGGCTGTATCGGAAGACACGTTGACCTCGTTGATTTTGTAGTTATTTGGTCAGGCTAATAACTTGGGTTACAATGACCGTGGGACGCGATAAAAAGGATATCATGTCCCACGGAAATTTCTTTATAAAACCATCGGTAGCCCTTATACTAAAATCATGCCAAACGACCGAGAAACTCAATTAGAAAAACTGGCGGAAGCCGTCCGCCAACTGGAAGAGTCCCCGTTATACCCCTACCGCACCGAAAACAATTATGCCGCCGTCTTCGGCGAGGGCGATAGCCGGGCCAGGATTATGGTGATTGGTGAAGCGCCCGGTGAACAGGAAGCCAAGCAGGGCCGTCCTTTTGTAGGCCGGGCCGGCCAGGTGCTGAATGAATTGCTGGGAGTGATCGGCCTCCAACGCGAGGATATCTACATCACCAACATTGTCAAAGATCGACCGCCGGATAATCGGAACCCTCGCGCCGGTGAGATCAAGCTCTACGCCCCGTTTTTAGTGCAGCAGATCGAGATCATCCAACCGAAGGTTATCGCCCCCCTGGGCCGCTTCGCGATGGAGTTTATCCTTAAACAGTTCGATGTTTTTGAGAAGCAAAAGATCAGCCAGGTCCACGGTAAGGTCATCAAGGCGCAGGCTGCCTATGGCGAGGTTGCGATAGTGCCGCTTTACCACCCCGCCGCCGCTTTTTATAACCCTACCCTACAAGCAACCCTGCGTGAAGATATCCTCACCTTGAAACCGTTTGTGGCCTAAACTAAGGCGAATACCTCCAGTAAGTCCGCCAGCCCCGATTTCTAACGCTAGCCGATGCCGGTACTTGTAACCCAACCAGGATAATACCGATGATATCCCCCGAAGCGGCCGCGCCGTTCACAATCGACAGCGCGGCCAACTCCAGCGATGGCCAGCGCAAGAGGCCGACCAACATAATGGGGAGAATCGACAACACCAAAAACGGCATCGCAAACGTCACCAAAAATCGAGTACGCGTCATGACGCCTTCATAGTGGGCGTAAAAGAGGATCCGGCTCAACCAAATACCGATTATCGTATGGGGCGATGGCAACCCGCCCGGAAAGCAAACCGCGTGCAAAATCTCATGGATCGGGATAAGTAAGATCGCCAGCGCCAACAGCAGCCAGATCGATCCGCTAACGCTGCCGGACGGCCAAACCAGAGCCAGCAGCCCCACCAACAGCCCCACGACAACCATCGCCACCGGTAAAGCTATAAACTGAATAGCCAGCGGTCCCGGCTCGCGAATGGGCGACCAGCCTTCGTTTTCGGGATGGAAGTCAGGATCTTCCGGAACGGCTCCCCAATGAATTATCAATCCACATTCCTTATGGGAAAATCCCTCGTTGGACGATGGCCTCGGCTACACGGGAAATACCCAGCATAAAGGCTCCCTGACGTAAGTTGACGTTGTTCCGTTCGCTGAAATCGTACACCTGCCGGAAGGCGATATCCAAAAAGTGACGTAGGTTTTTATCGACGACTTCAATCTCCCAGGGAAACGCTTGTAAGCCCTGCACCCATTCAAAATAACTAACCGTCACTCCGCCGCCGTTGGCCAAAATATCGGGCACCACGACAATGCCGCGATCGGCCAAAATCTGGTCGGCGTCGGCGCTGGTGGGGCCGTTAGCCCCTTCGACAATGAATTTGGTTCTAATTTGATCGGCGTTGCGCGACGTAATTTGATTCTCCATCGCGGCGGGAATTAAGACATCACAAGGCAACGCTAGTAACTCCTCGTTGCTGATCGGTTCGACCCCAAATTCGTCCTGGCAGCCTTCTAACGTGCGTGTCGGTGAAGTGCGGGTAAATTTGAATAGGGTTTCGACATTGATCCCGTTGGGGTTGTAATAGCCGCCTGATATATCGCTTACGGCGATCACTTTACAACCATCTTGAGCCAGATAGTAAGCCGCCCAATAGCCCACTTTGCCAAAACCTTGCACTACCACCGTGGCCTCTTTGATCGGAAGGTTATTTCGCTTCAACGTACTTTCGGCAATAATAGCGACGCCTAATCCGGTTGCTCCGGCTCGACCCTGGCTGCCGCCCAAGATGAGCGGTTTACCGGTAACAATTTCGTGGGTGGCTTCGCCGTGGAAGGCGCTGTAGGTGTCGCTCATCCAAGCCATCGTACGCTCGTCGGTATTGACGTCGGGCGCGGGGATATCTTTCTTGGGACCGATGATGGGCATGATAGCATAGGTGTAGCGTCGAGTTAGGCGGCGCAGCTCATTCTCCGAGAGCGTGTTGGGGCTGACACAAATACCGCCCTTGGCCCCGCCGTAAGGTAAGTTGAGGACCGCGCATTTCCAGGTCATCAACTGGGCCAACGCCGTAACCTCTTCAAGCGAAACGTCGGCGTGGTAACGCACGCCTCCTTTGCACGGTCCACGCACGTTGGTATGCTGCACCCGATAGCCGGTATAGACTTCAATATCGCCTTCATCATTCAAGATGGGCAGCCCAACCGTCAGCGATCGCTCGCAAGTGCGCAGCCGCTGGTGCAGGCCGGGCGATAAACCGAGTCGCTCGGCCGCATCATCCAGATGGCTGTAGGCCGATTGCAGCATGCGCTGACCCGGCGATTCTTTGCTCGGTGATTTTTCTTTTTCGGGGGCTGCAACTAATGAAGCAACTGTCATGATTTTATCCTCGCTAACTATCTCATACATTGAGATTAATAATTTCCGGTCGCCACTGACCGGATCGACTTGAAAACATACTAAATATTTTAGGTCGGAGAGCGGCTGACGGCAAGTCAAGAAAACAAACAGTGTTCCTAACCTGGATAGCTTGCAAAGTTTTTAACCGACAAGTATAATCGTTCAACCTTTGACTATACATTAGATACCCGTACTTGTTTGAATAAGGCCAAGGCCAAGTAATCAACCAACCAGCTATCCAGCCAACTAACCATCTAACCAACTAACCCAACAGCCACGACGCTCACAAAATACAACGATGCCGTTGTATGCCTGTGGGCGTTTTTTGTATATCCCATCCCAAAGGAGATGCTATGTCCATCCATGTTGCGATCAACCACAAAACCCATTATCGCTACGACCGTCTGGTGGCGCTGTCGCCGCATATCTTTCGGCTGAGGCCGGCCCCGCACAGCCGCACGCCCATCGAGGCCTACTCGCTGACCATCAGGCCGGAGCCGCATTTCATCAACTGGCAGCAAGACCCCTTCGGCAACTACCTGGCCCGCGTCGTCTTTCCCGAACGCGCCGACGAACTCTACATCGAAGTCGATGTTGTGGCCGATTTAACCGTCATCAATCCCTTCGACTTCTTTGTCGAAGAGTACGCCGAAAAATATCCGTTCAACTACGCCGCCCAGGAAGCCAAAGAACTGGCCCCCTACATCGAAACCAAAGAGCAAGGCCCGTTGCTGATGGAATGGCTGGCCGGCGTTGATCGCTCCGAAAAACCGATTGTCGATTTCCTGGTCGAGTTGAACCAGCGCTTGTGGCAGGACCTCAACTACACCGTCCGCATGGAGCCGGGCATCCAAACCTGTGAAGAGACGCTGGAAAAAGCTCTCGGCTCCTGCCGCGACTCCGGCTGGCTGTTGGTGCAGATTTTACGCCATCTGGGGCTGGCGGCGCGTTTTGTATCGGGCTACCTGGTCCAACTGACGGCCGATATCGAAGCCCTCGACGGCCCCTCCGGCCCGACCGAAGATTTCACCGATCTGCACGCCTGGGCCGAGGTCTACATCCCTGGCGCGGGTTGGTTGGGCCTCGATCCCACCTCCGGCCTTTTTGCCGGCGAGGGCCACATTCCATTGGCTTGCACACCAGATCCGGTCAGCGCCGCGCCCGTCACCGGCTACACCGACCCGTGCGAGGTCATCGAGTTTCACTTCGACAACTCCGTCCGGCGCGTCCATGAAGACCCACGGGTAACCAAACCCTACACCGAGACCCAATGGGCGGCCATCAACGCCTTGGGCCAGCAGGTCGATGCGTCCCTCACTGCCGGCGATGTTCGCCTGACGATGGGCGGCGAGCCGACCTTCGTCTCCATCGATGATATGGAGGCCGCCGAATGGAACACCGCCGCCGACGGCCCCCACAAGCGGAAGCTGGCCGGCAATCTCATCCGGCGGCTGCAAAATACGTTTGGCAAAGGCGGGGTTCGCTACTATGGCCAGGGTAAATGGTATCCCGGCGAACAACTGCCCCGCTGGAAGCTGGCCTGCTACTGGCGCACCGACGGCGTGCCGATGTGGCGCTACCCCGGCTTGCTGGCCGAAGAGGAAACCGACTACGGCTTTGGCCTCGATCACGCTCGCCGCTTTGCCGACGAGTTGTGCCGCTGGCTGAAGATTCCGACCAAGTACGTCAAGCCCGGCTACGAGGACGTCTTCTATTTTTTATGGGAAGAAGGCCGGCTGCCGGCTAACGTCGATCCGCTCAAGGCCGATCTGAAAGATCCGCTGGAACGGCGGCGGCTGGCCCAACTGTTGGAGCGTGATTTAGGCCAGCCGACCGGCTACGTCATTCCGCTGGGCTGGAACTACCGCGATCAAGCCTGGGACAGCAGTCCCTGGGAGTTCCGCCGCGACCAAATGGTTCTCATCCCCGGCGACTCGCCGATGGGACTGCGCCTGCCCCTCGGTTCGCTGCCGTGGGTGGCCGAGGAGGAAGTTGATCCGTTTATCGAACGCTCTCAGTTTGACGACTTCCCACCGCTGGAAGATTATCACCAACTGGTGCAGCAGCGCATCCAAAGTCCGGCCCCGGAAGACGCGCCGCCGCGAGCCACTCAAATTCGCGACGTCATCCACACCGCCCTCTGTATCGAACCCCGCCACGGACGGCTCTACCTTTTTATGCCGCCGTGCAGCTATCTGGAGCATTACCTTGACCTGCTGGCGGCCATCGAGCTAACCGCCGAAAAGCTGTCGATTGCCGTCGTGTTGGAAGGCTACGAGCCGCCGTCCGATCCGCGCCTGCAAAAAATTCTGGTCACGCCCGACCCCGGCGTCATCGAGGTCAACATCCATCCGGCCAAAGATTGGTCATCGCTGGTCAGCAACATTGAAGTATTGTACGAGCAAGCCCGGCTGGCCCGGCTCGGCACCGAAAAATTTATGCAAGACGGCCGCCACACCGGCACGGGCGGCGGCAACCACGTCACGATGGGTGGCGCGGCCGCAGCCGACAGTCCCTTCCTGCGCCAGCCCGATCTGCTGCGCAGCCTGGTGACCTATTGGCAGCACCATCCGGGGCTGTCTTATCTTTTTGCCGGGATGTTCATCGGCCCCACCAGCCAGGCCCCCCGCGTTGACGAGGGCCGCGAAGAGCAGCTTTACGAGCTGGAAATCGCCTTCCAACAACTGCCCAAACGCGGCGAGCCGGTCTTTCCCTGGCTGGTTGATCGCGTGTTCCGCAACCTACTGGTCGATATCACCGGCAACACCCACCGCGCCGAATTCTGCATCGACAAACTCTACTCGCCCGACTCGGCCAGCGGCCGGCTGGGGCTGCTGGAGTTTCGCGCCTTCGATATGCCGCCCCACGCCCGGATGAGCGTGGCCCAAATGCTACTCATTCGCTCGCTGGTAGCCTGGTTTTGGGAGCAGCCTTACGAGCATACCCTGGTCCGCTGGGGCACCGAACTGCACGACCGTTTTCTACTGCCCCACTACGTCGAGGCCGACCTGCAAGAAGTGATCGATGATCTCCAGCGGGCCGGCTTCCCCTTCCAGATGAGTTGGCTGGACCCCTTCTTCGAATTCCGCTTCCCCCGCTACGGTACGGCCAATATCCGCGACATTGAGCTGGAAGTGCGCATGGCCATTGAGCCGTGGCACGTGCTGGGCGAAGAGGTATCCAGTTTCGGCACCTCGCGCTATGTCGACTCGTCGGTTGAGCGAGTCCAACTCAAAGTCAATGGTCTGACCGGCGACCGTTACATTATCACCTGCAACGGCCGGCCCATCCCGCTGCGCAGCACCGGCACGCACAGTGAGTACGTGGCCGGCGTGCGCTACCAAGCCTGGCAGCCGCCCTCCTCGCTGCACCCGACCATTGGAATTCATTCGCCGCTGGTGTTCGATGTGATTGATAAGTGGCACCAGCGATCCATCGGCGGCTGTCGCTACCATGTGTCTCATCCCGGCGGCCGCAGCTACGATGATTTTCCGGTCAACGCCAACGTGGCCGAGTCGCGCCGCGTTAGCCGCTTCTGGGGCTACGGCCACACCCCCGGCGATGCGGTCTTGCGCTACGCTTCGCCGCGCGGCCAGTGGAGCTTTGAGCCGGAGGGCACTCCCCCCGGCCCGATTGAAATTCCGACCCCTACCGTCAACGCCGAATTTCCGCACACGCTGGATTTACGGCGGGGATAGTTCCTCATCATTCTCTAACAGCGTATCAAACTTTCACCACAAAGAACATCGAGAAGGCGCAGAGGGCACAAAGAAAAACTTAGTGTCCTTTGCGCCTTCTTTGCGTTCTCTGTGGTAAATCTCTACCCTCACTAGCCAAATTTGGCAGTGATTGGCACTCCTTTTCATCGACATGGCAGTGGTTTAGCCGCTAAACTGGGGTCACAATCAAATATTTTGAGCGGCGGGAGGTCTCGGCGGAAGTGGGCTTGAGCCGGGGCCTCCCCAACTATAACCCCCTATTTTGCTAACGGACACATACTCGATTTGACAAAGAGTCTGCCCCCGTGACCGCCGACCGCTGTCCACTGACCGCCCAAGCGACCCAGTTCGGCCTATTTTTTGAGCGGTCTACTGTCTGCCGTCGGCGGTCCGGTTGCCAAAAGGTGGCTTCGCTGGCTAATTCCAGGTCAAATTCAAAGGGTGTCCGTTAGCGAGACCCCCTATTAATAAAAGGAGCTATAAAAATGGCAACACAAACGTTAGTCCAACCAACTCAATCAAACTTATTACGCTTTTCACTGCGACTGGATAGCGTCACCGCCGCCCTCAGCGGGGTGCTGCTCATTGTGGCGGCGCAGCCCATCGTCGAGTTTCTGGGCGTGGGCGCGCCGTGGATGATGATCGCCGGTGGGGTGGTCTTCCTGCTGTACGCCGCCGATCTGTGGTGGATTTCCTCGCGCGAGCCGATCAACCGCACGCTGGCCTTGGCTGTCGTGGCGATCAACGCGCTGTGGGTTCTGGCCAGCGCCGTGATTCTTGTCACCAACTGGCTGCCCCTCACCACCGGCGGCTGGTGGGCCGTCGCTGTCGTGGCCGATGTGGTCGCCATCATCGCCGGGCTGCAATTCTATGCTTGGTGGAAAGAGTCGAGAAGATAGAGGGGGGAGATAGAGATGGAGAAGGCAGAATTAACTTTCAACTCTCCTATCTCTATCTTCGTCACTGTACTCCTATAAGCGTGTTACATTTCAGGCGGGTGCCAACCGGCCATAACCCAATAGCTGCGCACGGTCAGTGCATCAGGGTCGTCGCTCAAATGTAACGCCGTGACCGTAGCCCGACCAATGGGAGTCAGGCCGATGATGTGTATCCCATCTTCGCTCCAGCGAAAATGTTCAGACCAGTGTTGGGTGCGAGGGTTAAAAAGCGATACGGTCTGGTGAGTTTCAGGATCAACCGCAGAAATTTTGTCACTTTTGTAGCGATTGCAGAGTGGGCAAGCCAACCATAAATTGCTCTCGTCGTTACTGCCGCCTTTGGAGAGCGGTTTGATATGCTCGATTTCTAACCGCGCCATGACTAAATGCTGGGGACTAAGACAATAACCACAACGATTTTGAGCCGTTTGACGAATGCGTTGTTCTACCTCGGGAGAGATGTAGGCGCGAACCATTATGAGGGCTGAAGCGGTGGTTTCAACCCACGCTGTACGGCTATTTGTAAAGCGTGGGCTTTACGCACCAGATCGCGCCGGTAGAGCTGCATCAATTCATCAAGACGCTGCTGCTCTGCAGGGGATAGTTGATTTTCCCGATTAAGGGCAAGGAGACGACTCAGTTCCTCTTGTTGATCGGCCGCCATCTGCAACTCACAGAGCGACAGAATCTGGCTGTCAGAGAGAGATTCTAGCGGAGTTTCAGCCGCAGCCCGATCAAGCCATTCGAGTAATACATCTTCGAGGCGGCGCTGAGTGCGTGTGGCAACATCTTTGGCCTGTATAACCAGGGCTTCAGGGAGTTCAAGGGTAATCGTTTCCGCCACATTATCTCCTTTCATTATGATGAGTCGTGACTCGTGGTTCAGGCCTAGGTAAGTTCAGGACAACTTATTGAGCAAAGCTGAAACTAACACTACAGTGATTATACCCGGTTGTCGAGTGACCATCAAAAACCATTCTGTGGGACAAAGGTTGAGTTGTTGGGCCATGGGTGCCACAGTAGTGGGGTCGGACAAAGCCTGAGAGTCAACTTCCTATGTCGTCTTATCCATTGGGCTTCGGTCCTCAATCCGACGTACGCTTACTCAGCTGTGTCGTTGAAATTGTTGCTGCCGTTATCGGTCGAGAGGGCTGCTGTTCCGTTGATGGTTATCTCTATCCCAAGGGCTGAGATGGTCTAAAATGGTTCGGTACATGGTGATGTTTACCCTTTCGATGTGATGTTCAAGGTGTGAGTTAGCGGTAGCTTATTCAATTAGACCGGACAAGATCAGTATATCGGCTTTTTTTAAGCTTGTCCAGTCGTGTAAAAAGGTTTTGGGCGGGCGTGATAGCCGAAGTCTATCCCCATCATATCTCCGGATTGGTGGGAACACCCGAGCGACCTCCGGAATGTGTCAAGAAAAGTGAGACAGAATGAAAAAAGAAATTAAAGAGCATTAATCGAGATCGGTGAGCCAGAACTGGGCTGATTGATCCAAACTTCAGTTGGAAGCGGGCGAGGGTGGGTAAGCCACGCACAAAACGCTCCGGTGTGTTGAGTATAGGCCAACTGTAAAACGTGTTGGCGTTGAGCCTGAACCTGGTCGGCCCAGCCATAGTGAACTGCGGCTGGGGTCAGCAAATGCTGAAAGCCGAATGGTAATAGTCGGAGTTGTAGGCGGTCAAAAAGGTGTGAGCCCAGATGAGGCGTGCTGATAAGAGGAAAGGTAGCGGGATAATCGGCTTGATATTTCATGGTTTTGAACTGGGCTTGGAAAGGAATAGGGATTGTCATTGGGCCGATAGGGTCGGGAATGAGACGGGGTGATCTCCAAATCCTTTTAAGAGTTGAGCCACGGATTTAGCCCGCATCGGCCCCCGCGGTCAGCGATGCAAGGTCAATTGGCGCGGCGGGATGCCTTGGTTATGGCAGGCGGTGGCAATGAGTTGTTGGGCCAGGATTTCCGATTCCTGCTCGGCTAACAACCAGCCGACAACAAAACGGCTGAAGATGTCGAGCATAACATACAGGTAGAAGGGGCATATTTGACCGGGCTTTTTAAGTTGGGTGATATCAACTCCAGACTTAGTTGGGGCCGGTGGCCACCAACTCGGGTTTAGCATAGACAGGGTGACGCCGTTGGGGCGGCGTTCCCCGAACTTCGTGATGGTCAGCCAGAATGCGATACATCGTCCGCCAATGGCACAGGTAGCGACCCTCATCCAGTAAGGTGGCATACACTTGCCGGGGGAGCGTGGTCCACAAAACGCTCACTATTGAGTATCTGGCGCACCCTCTGCCGTTCCGGCTCACTCAAGGCCGACTGGGCTTGGGACGCGGTTGGGTCACCTTAGCCGGTTGGCGGGCCCGATAGAAGGTACTGCGCGGGATACCTAACTGCTGACATGTTTGGCTGACCCCAATTGCAGGGCTAATTGCTGCGCCAAAGTTATCATTTCGGCTCGTCCGTTGTCGTCAGCTGTGCCCAAGTAGTTGTGAAACTTTTTTGGATATCGATCACCAACTGGGCTTGGGCCAGCGCTTGTTGCAACCGTTCATTTTCTCGCTTCAGGCGCGCGTTTTCAGCCGCCTGGGCGTCGGTCAGTCGGCGGCCCCGTTTTGGTCCGGCGGCCGCTTCTAATTCACCCTGTCTTGGGCTTGTCGCCAGCGGCTCAAGTGGGACGAATACAACCCTTCCCGTCTCAACAAGGCCCCGATTTGGCCGTTGTCGCTGCATTGCTCGGCCTCCGCTACAATTTGCCGTTTGTAGCTCGGACTGAACTGGCGCCGGCTGGCAGATACAACGACTTCCGGGTCCGGTACGGCTGCCTTGAGTTGTCTGTTTACGTTGGGTTCAATACTGGGTTGTTGTTCATTAATACTGGGTTGTTGGGCGTGAGACATTTGTTTCTCCTTGTCATCATTATATTCGACTCTATTTTCTTCGTTAATCTTGTCTCACTTATTGTGGCACACAGAGCCAACTCGAACGTTCCGACTAGTGGGAAGATAGGGGTGGCCGCCAACTCGAACGTTCCGACTAGTGGGAAGATAGGGTGGCCGCCAACTCGAACGTTCCGACTAGTGGAAAGATAGGAGCGACCGCCAACTCGAACGTTCCGACTAGTGGAAAGATAGGAGCGACCGCCAACTCGAACGTTCCGACTAGTGGGAACATAGGAGTGGTCGTCAACTCGAACGTTCCGACTAGTGGGAACATAGGAGTGGTCGTCAACTCGAACGTTCCGACTAGTGGAAAGATACGAGCGGCCGCCAGCTCGAACGTTCCGACTAGTGGGAAGGTCTGCTCGGCCGTTTGATCGAACGTTCCGACTAGTGAGAAGGTCTGCTCGGCCGCTTGATCGGATGTCCGAACTAGTGGGAAGGTCTGAGCGACAGGGTGATCACAGCCAAAAGCCGCCTCGAAGCGGTCATCACCATCACGATCAGCGCTCAAACGGCGCTCGATAGTTTAATCGGCATCGCGATCAGGGCTTCACCGCCATAACCATAGAGTTGTCGGACTGAATTGTTCGGTAAGTGGAGCCAATCACACGGTTTTTTGGTCGTCGATGGATTGATCAGAGCGGAATTAGGCGAAGAGGGGTTCGCAAACCTGAATATTTCTAGTGGTCGTAGGTCGCGTTGAAGCACGAGATCCAACACCCTCTTCCGTATCCGTCGGGTTTCGTGCCTCAACCCGACCTACGCTCTCCATTCTTCATTCTCCATTTTTCATTCTCCATTCTTCCCGCAAATGCTGCGCCACCAATTTGGCGGCGGCATTTTGCCAGTTGTACAGCGTGCGCTCCGGGACATAGGTTCTAAACCAGTCGAGCGCCTCGGCGGCGGCCGGGTCGAGGTCATCGTCATCGTATTCGGCGCGGCGGCTGTAGGGACGTAAACCGGCGACGTAGGGGAAATAGAGGGCGTTGTAGTGTCGCCACTCCTCCGTCGTGCCAAACGAGTCAGCGGTGGGCGGCTTGAGTTGGGCGATGCTTTCGGCCAGCAGGCGTTTGAGTTCGGCCGCCCGTTCGAGGGTGTTGTCGGGCGCGTCTCGCTCGGCCAGGCGGCTGTCGATGATGGGCAGGCGAGTCAGCGGGCTGGTTGCCAGGCGGGGCAGGTTGCCCAGATGGCTCAGGGTGCGGCGGGTCAGGCGAATAAACTCGTCTTCGTCCAGGTTGGTCAGGTCGAGAGCCTCGTTGAGCCGGGGCAGGGCGCTGGCGGCGGTGCGTAGATCGGCGCGGGCCTGGCGTAGGCCGGGAAAGGCGGCGAAGGCCACCCGGTCGAGCGAGCTTTGCAGCGGATCGGCGAAGATTTGCACGGCGATGGCTGCTGTGATGTTGATCAACAGCAGAGCCAGCAGCGGCAGCGTGGGGCCGGTGGCCAGCAGCATCGTGGCGACAACCGGCCCGGCGAAGATCAGCACAAACAGCAGCGCCCCATCCAGCGAGCGAAAAAAGTCCGGCAGCAGCGTTTCGCCCTCAGCAAAGGCATCGAGTACGGCGATGACCACCCCCAAAATAGCCAGATCGAGGCTCATCCCCAACACCAACCAACCCCGTGGCAGCCCATCGAGCGGAGCCAGCATCAGCCCCAGCGACAGCCCAAAAAAGATGACCGCCGTCAGCAACAAGCCCAGCGGCAGTTTGATTGAGGCTGCCCGGTAAGCCCGCACAATGAGCGCCACCGACCCGCCCAAACATAGCCCCAGCCCCACCACGAAGATCGGGTAGGCCGGGCCGGGTCGAGCCGTTGCCGGCGTAATCTCGAATATCAACGACGTGGTTAAGCCTAACACGACCAGCCCCATCGCCAACGCCGGCCCGCCGATGCGCCACCACCGGCTCAGGCGATCACGCGCCGGGGCCTCGTCCGGCAGCAGGTAGATCATCGCGCCCAGCCAAAATATAGCCGGCGTAAACAACAGCGACCAGTGCAGCCGGGACAACCACACCGCCGCCAGCGTCGAGGGTGACGCGGCGGCTAAGGTTGTCGCGGCCAGGCTAACCGCATACGCGGCCAAGCCCAACCCGGCATATCGCAGCTGCGGCTTGGCCGGGTCGCGGCCAATAAGATATAAGCCCAGCCATAGCGCCAGGATGTAGGTCATGATTTCTAGCATAAGCATTGGGAGCATTATACCATAACTAACACCTCCCCCCTCTCCTGACCACCCCCAAAATTTGAGTCTCGCACGAATTGCGGCATAATTAGGACCATGTAGTCTGCCTCTAATCCACTTTTAGACCATAGGCCAGGTAAAACTTGACCGCAATAACCCTCAAATCCCTACTCAACGGATACAATGCTGAATCCGGCGCCTACGATGAATTGTGGCTCGATACTGATCAGGTAAGGCCGCACTGGCAATCTTTAATCCAAGCTCTGGAAAAGATGGGCGTTGATGACCTGGAACGCTGTCGCCAGGAAGCTCACCGCCAACTGCGCGAAAACGGCGTCACCTACAACGTTCACAGCGACAGCGACAACGAGGCGCGGGTTTGGCCGCTCGATGTCGTGCCGTTTATTATCGACCCCCAAGATTGGCAGGTTATCGAGGCCGGTTTGAAACAACGGGCCGAGCTGCTCAACCTGGTGCTGGCCGATATCTACGGCCCCCGCACTTTAATCAAATCCGGCTTGCTGCCGATGGAACTGATCTACAGCCACGAAGGCTTTCTGCGCCAGTGCGACGGCGTCCAACTGCCGGGTAAACACCAACTGATTGTCTACGCCGCCGATTTAGCCCGTGGGCCTGACCGCCGCATGTGGGTGTTGAGCGACCGCACCCAGGCCCCTTCCGGCGCAGGCTATGCGCTGGAGAATCGTACCGTGATGAACCGGGTTCTGAGCGGGCTGTTCAAGGAAAACAAAATCTTCCGGCTATCGCACTTCTTTCAGGAACTGCAAGCCGCCCTGGCCAACTTGGCCGCCGCGCGGACGCCGTCGCCGAGGGTGGTGGTGCTGACGCCTGGCCCCTATAACGAAACCTATTTCGAGCATACCTACTTGGCCTCCTATCTGGGCTATCCTCTGGTGCAGGGCGATGACTTGACCGTGCGCGACGGCAGCGTCGCGCTGAAATCGTTGGATGGGTTGCAGCCGGTCGATGTCATTTTGCGCCGGGTCGATGATCTGTTTTGCGACCCGTTGGAACTGCGCGAGGACTCGCAGTTGGGCGTGGCCGGTTTGCTGGAAGCGACGCGCCGCCGTAACGTAGCCATTGCCAATCCGCTGGGTAGCAGCGTTCTGGAAAATCCGGGACTGATGCCCTTTCTTCCGGGGCTGGCCCGCACCCTGCTGGGTGAAGATTTAATGCTGCCCTCGGCTGCTACCTGGTGGTGCGGCCAGCCAAAGGAGCGCGACTTTGTCCTCAACCATCTCGATGAGTTGATCATCAAGCGGCTATCGCGCCAGCCTTATACTCGAACGCTGTTTGGGGCGCAGTTGAGCCGCAAAGAAAAGGAAACGCTGATCAACCAGATCAAAGCTCAACCTCATTTATACGTGGGCCAGGAACAGGTCAGTTTTTCAACGACGCCGTCGTTGATTAATGGCCATCTTGAGGCGCGGCACGCGGTGGTGCGCTGTTTCTTAGTAGCCCGCAAAAATGAGTATACCGTGATGCCCGGCGGCTTGACTCGTAGCGCTCCCCGGCGCGGTGATTTCATCGTCTCGAACCAAGCCGGCGGCATCAGCAAGGATACCTGGGTGCTAACCTCGGAGCCGCAGAAGCACACCAGTTTGTGGATACAGCCGCAGCGCGTCGAGCGCGTCTTCAAAGCCAGTTACCATCTGCCCAGCCGGGCCGCCGAAAATCTCTATTGGGTCGGCCGCTATGCCGAGCGCGCCGAGGCCAGCGCCCGGCTGCTGCGGGTTATCCTGACCTACGTTAACGACGGTGAACCCTTTGGTGAAGCCGATGAAGTTGAAGCCGCCGCCCTACCCTACCTGCTCCGCGCCCTAACCCAGGTGACAATGACCTATCCTGGTTTTGTTGGTAAAGGTAGCAAGGCCCGGCTGGCTAAGCCTATCGATGAACTGCGCTCGGTGACGCTGGACGGCCAGCGAACCGGCAGCCTGCGGTCAAACGTTAAGTCCATGCTGCAAGCCGCCTACACCGTGCGCGATCTGTGGTCAACCGATACCTGGCGGGTGATTAACGATATTGAGGCGCCCTGGCATAGCGACCAGGACACCAAAAAGATCGAACTGCCAGCCATTCAGAACAACCTCAACCGCCTGGTGACGACGCTGATGGCCTTTGCCGGCCTCAACTCCGAGAGTATGACTCATGAAGCCGGCTGGCTGCTGCTGGACACCGGCCGACGTCTGGAGCGGGCGCTGCTGACCATCTCGTTGATCCGGGCCACTCTGGGCATCCGGTGCCAAGAGTCGGTCTGCAATATACTGCTCGACGCGGTGCTGCGGACCACCGAGAACGTTATCACCTACCGCCGCCGCTATCGCTCTTTTCTGCAAATTCAAACGGTGTTAGACCTGCTGCTGCTGGATCCAACCAACCCGCGTTCCCTGATTTACCAATTGGATCGCCTCCAAACCCACATCGAGAAGATGCCGCGCGATAAAACCACCTACCGGCTGGGCGACGAGGAGCGGTTGATCCTGGAAGCCTCGACCCGGCTGCGTCTATCGGATACCACCGGTTTGACTCAGACCGACAACGGCTCCTTTCTGCATAAAAATCTTGATGACTTTATGAGTTATCTGACCAACCTGCTCAGCCACCTATCGAACATTATCACCGAACATTACTTTACCCATACCCGCGTACCGCACCAGTTACTGTCCGCCATTCCACCTGAACTGCCGGCTGAAATCGACGATGACCCTAAACAGAGACCTTAAAAGCGGGAGTAGGAAGTAGGGAGTAAGACGTAGGGGATTTTTCCCTTTACTCCCTACTCTTCAAAGATTTCCCTATCCGAACAATTGGCATGAAATACCGTATTATCCATAAAACAGAATACATTTACGACGAGCCGGCCAGCCTGTGCTACAACGAAGCCCGGATGCAACCGCGTTCGCTGATGCATCCGATGTTTGAGCAGATTTGTCTCGATATGCAGATTACGGTGGAGCCACCCTACAGTGACTACCGGCAGCGCACCGATTTCTTCGGCAACCATGTCCTGTACTTCACCGTACCGCAGTCTCACGAACAGATGCTTATCACCGCCACCAGCGAGGTCCAGGTCGAGCCGGTGTGGGACCAAGGCCGAACCGTACCCCGGGCCGACCTGCTGGAGAAAGATGCCAAAAGCAGCCCGGCCTGGGAAACCGTTCGCGACCAACTCCAAAGCGCCCTGGCGGCCGATACGGTCGAGGCCCGCCAGTTTGTTATGAATTCGCCGCTGGTAACGGTCTCGCCGGAGGTGGCGGGCTATGCCGCGCCGTCCTTTGCCGGCGGCCGGCCCATTTTAGAAGCGGCGTATGATTTAATGCAGCGCATCTTCTATGAGTTCGATTTTGTGTCGGGGGTGACGACCATCGCCACCCCGCTGGCCGAGGTATTGGAGAAACGGCGCGGGGTTTGCCAGGATTTTGCCCACTTGATGGTCGCTTGCCTGCGGGCCAAGGGGCTGGCCGCCCGTTATATGAGCGGTTATATCGAAACCCTGCCGCCGCCGGGTGAGGAAAAGCTGGTCGGGGCCGACGCCTCGCACGCCTGGTGCGCCGTGTTTGTACCGGGTCAGGGTTGGATCGATTTCGATCCCACCAACAACCTCATCCCCAAAGATCAGCACATCGTCCTGGGCTGGGGCCGCGACTTCTCCGACGTGACCCCGTTGAGGGGCGTCTTTTTCAGCCACGGTCAGCACAAGTTGCAAGTGGAAGTTGATGTGATACGTATTTAATTACGGAGCGACAAAGCTGGCTTTGTCATGGGTCAAAGTAAACTTTGACGCTCCAGACTTTTATCATTACGAGAAGGTAACAGAACAATGATCGAAGCCATCATTTTTGACATGGACGGCCTGCTGGTCGACTCCGAACCGGTGTGGAACCAGGCGCGGGTCGAATTGGCCGCCAGCGTGGATAAAGATTGGAACAAAGACGATCACAAAGCGGTGATGGGCGTCAGCACCCAAGAGTGGATCGATTATATGCGGCAGCGGCTTGAACTTGATATGTCGCCGGAGCAGGTTCAGCACGAAGTCATCAGCCGGATGGCCGCCATGTACGAGGGCGGGATTCCTTTTTTACCCGGCGCGATTGAGGCCGTGGCCTTGGCCGCCCAACATTATCCGGTAGCGCTGGCCTCCGGTTCGCACCGCAGTTTGATCGATATCGTCATCGAACATCCGGCTATGAAAGACAAATTCCAGGTGGTCCTGGCTGCCGATGAAGTTGGCGCCGGCAAACCTGATCCGGCCGTCTATCTCGAAGCGGCCCGGCGCTTAGGCATCGATCCCACCCACTGCGTCTGTCTGGAAGACTCCGGCAACGGCATCCTGGCCGGCGTTCGGGCCGAGATGTTCGTCATCGCCGTCCCCGACGCCCGCTTTTCGCCCGCCGCCGATATTCTCAACCAGGCCGATGTCGTTTTGAACTCACTCACGGATTTCTCGCTCAGCCTATTTGAGCAATGATAGATAAGAGATTGGTTCACTCTAAACCTGGTCTAGTATGGGGCTAATATGAGCCTTTTTTGATCTTGTTTAAGGTTAATAGAGTGAACCAATCTGATCGGTTAGATTTTCAAAACAGCCCCTAATTCAAAAGCTGACGGATGACACTGTTCAACCTTTTGAACGAGACCGGTTTCGTTATCACCCGGTTGATCCCATTTTGGTCTAAATCCGTTTGGCTTAATTGATTATCGTTGCCGGTGATGAGGATGATGGGTAAACCGGGTCGCAAGACGGTCATCTGCCCAGCTAATTGCAGGCCGGTCATGCGAGGCATCGTCAAATCGGTGATGACCAAATCGAAGTGGGCAGTGTCCTTAAGGTATAAATTCAAAGCGTCGGTACTGTTGGTTTGTTCAACCACGTCATACCCCAACATTGTTAGCCACTGGCCGAGCATCTCGACGATGATCGGCTCATCATCCACAACCAAAATGCGCTCTAAAACAGCCCGGTCGGGTGGTTCAATCGTGACCGCGTTTACGTCTGTGGGGATAGCGGAAATGGGAAAATAAAGCTCAAAGGTCGTTCCTCGTCCGATTTCGCTGCTGGCAAAGATAGCCCCGTGGTGGCTATTGACAATACCGTGGACTACCGACAGCCCTAAACCGGTGCCTTGGCCGGGCGGCTTGGTGGTAAAAAAGGGTTCAAAAGCGCGCTCAAGCGTCGCGGTATCCATACCGTGGCCGGTATCCGTGACCCTAAGGCAGGCATAGGCCGGCTGCCCCAGCGTTGCTTTGAGGGCCGGATCGAGGTCGCGCTGTAGAACCTGGGTCAAGCTAATGGTCAAGACGCCGCCGGTTTGTTCCATAGCTTGGTAGGCATTGGTGCATAAGTTCATCAACACCTGGTTGAACTGGGCCGGATCGGCCAGAATGGGACCGCAGTCCGGCGCGATTTCCTGGCGAATCTCGATAGTGGCCGGCAGCGAGGGGCGCAACAGGGTCAACACTTCCTTGATGAGCGGCTGCAACTCGATGGTGATCCGCTCCTGCTCTAACTGGCGGCTAAACATGAGAATTTGTCGAACCAGATCTCTGGCTCGACCCGCCGCGTTCGTTACCCGCTCAAGGTCAGCATGAATCGGATGGTCATCCGCCAAGGCCGCCAGGGCCAATTCGGTGTAGCCGATGATCGGCGTCAGGATGTTGTTAAAATCGTGAGCGATGCCGCCGGCCAGCGTACCGATGGTCTCCAGCCGCTGGGATTGGCGTAAATGGGCTTCCAGCCTGGCCCGTTCCTGATCAATGCGTTTGCGTTCCGTGATATCGGCCTCAATGGCCAGCAGGTGGGTAATGCGCCCCTGCTCATCTTTAATGGGCGAGATGACCGCTTGCACCCAATACAACTCGCCGCTCTTCTTCTGGTTGATGAACTCGCAGCGGTAAGTTTGGCCGGCCAAAACGGTGGGGTGCAGCGCCTCATGAACCGCTGCCGGGGTTTGGCCCGATCCTAAGAAGTCGGGATTACGTCCCCTGGCTTCGGCAAAGCTATAGCCGGTGATGGTGGTGAAGGCCGGATTAACGTATTCGATTTCCTCTTGGGCATTGGTGATAATGATGGCCTCCGGACTCTGCTCGACGGCTTGGGAAAGCTGCCGAATGCGATCTTCAGCCCGCTTTTGTTCGGTCAGATCGAGCCCAATGGTGGTCAACCCAATCAGTTCACCGGCCGCGTCATACAAAGGTTCGGCTAAAACATCGTAGGTTAAAGAGCCGGCCTCTGGATTATAGGTGATCTTTTGGCGTTTACCGACCCCGGTGGCCAGAACTTCTCGCTTTAAAGCCATCGTTTCCTCGACCCCCTCATGCGAGGCCAACTCATCGTCTCGCTTGCCGATGACATCCTCCGAGGTGAATTCCGGCCAGGGATTGTATAGCCAAACATAGCGTAGTTCGGTATCGATTTGGGCCACAATCATCCCCGCATTTTTGGCGATGGTCTTAAAGCGCTCTTCGCTAAGCCGCAACGCCGCCTCGGTTTCCTTGTGGGAGGTGATATCGCGAATGATCGAGAGCAGGGCCGTCCGCTGCCCTTCCGGATTAGTGATAAAACCAATACGCGACTCGACATACAGTCGTTTGCCGTTGGGCCGGCTAAAACTGGTCTCGTAGGCCGGCCGGATTTGGGGTTCGGCAAAGACCTCCCGGTAATAGTTGAGGGCGGCGGCTTGCCGTTCCGGGGGATAAATAGTGGTGAAGGGTTGACCAACAACCGCCTCCAATGGATAACCGTACAACTTAACGTAGGCCGGATTGGCGTCTAAAACAACCCCATCGGCATCAGACAGCACCATAGCGTCGGTGGCAATCTCCCACACGGCCCGGAAGTGAGCCTCACTCTCGCGCAAGGCTTGTTCGGTTCGCTTGCGTTCGGTGATGTCGTGGATAATCGACAAATGGCGGCCGGGTACAAAATTCGCCACGGATTGATACTCGCTCTCGATGATTTGTCCGGATTTGCCTTTTAGTTGGATTTCACCCGTCTGTGGCCCCCCATCGATGAACGCCTGCCATATGGTGGGAAAATCCTCCGGGGCGATATTAGGGGCGATATCCGGGATACGTTTGCGGAGAAGCTCGGCCTGGGTGTAACCCAACAAGCGGCAAGCGGCCGGGTTGGCCTCCACGAAATTACCATCATCATCAAGAATGAGAATAGCGTTAAGCGCGTTATCGAATACGCCCCGGTAGTAACCTTCGCTCCGTTGCAGAGCAGCGGTGCGTTGGGCCACAATCTTCTGAAGGCGCCGGTTAAAGAGATAAAGCGTCCCGCCGCCAAGAGCCGCCGCCAACAGCAGACCGCCCAAAAAGCCCAAGACGCCAAAGAGCCAGTTCATTTCAGAAGCCAGGCTGTTGGCCCTATCAACAGCCGAGGGGGGAGGCGAATTACACGCGACGAATATGATGAGCAAGCAAAGCAGCAGCCCGGCTAGCGATGGCAACCTAATCCACCCAAAAACTGATTCGGTGTTTTTTATGCGTTTCATCGTCATTACCTCTTAATTCGTATCAGCCTTTGATAACGATAGAGCAATGATGGGGTATGGCTTTATTTTTAGGGATATATATTTAGGATACCGGATAAATGGGGAGATGTAAATAAGTCAAAGCGTAATCTGCCCAGAGAGAGGAAGGTAAAAAACAAATCGGCCTTTCTGGCTTGTAAGACTTTTTCGTTATTTCCGCTGCGCCAGTGTTACGCCTGACCGCCAAGATTAACCATCGCCTCAGCCGCGCCGTTAAGATCGACGCTGCCATTGGTCGAGGTGTTGGCCGGAGGGGTGGTCTCCGCGCCGTTGGTAGTTGTGGTTTCGGCGCTGGTCGTGGTCGTCGCGTCGTCGGTTGTGGTCCCGTTGGTGGTCGGAGCGGCGTCGGCGTCCTTCTCTTTGCTCTGGCGCTTGGTTACTTCAATGCCCCACTGCTCCAAGGCCGGCGTCACTTTTCGATTGAGCTTTTTGAGGACAATTAAGCCGCCGGCCATGCGCAAGGTGTCGTACAAAGCCTCCAATGTTTCGGCCCGCGCCGCGTAGCTGTCTTTACGGCGGCTGCGGCTGGTGCGGCGGGTATCCAAATTGGCTTTAAGATCATCGCGCACGCTGATCACCTCCGCCAAATTAGGCTTGCTAAACCGCTCTTCCGGCGAGCGGCTTTCTTCTTTGGCGATGTACGTATCCAGCAGCGCCAGCCGATCCGACCGCTTTTTTGGCAGCAAAATCTTGCCCGTGCCTTTGTGATCGCATCCTTCCGAGCACCCACCCCTATGATCGACGGCCCAGCTTTTCGATACCGACGGCGTAGGTTGGGGTTGAGGGCGGAGACCCAACATCCCTCCGTATCTGTCGGGTTTCGAGCCTGAACCGGATCAATTGGCCCCTGCCACCTCGGTGACTATCCGGGTAAATCGGTAGACAATTTATAAATCACTGGTTTCAAAACAGCTTCTTACAACTGGCCAATTTTTCAAATAAATATGAGTTACGCAGTTGAACTCAGAAAATGAAGGAAGGGTGAGCTAAATAGGCGCGAACAGCCTGCCGAATAATGGAGGTTTTAGCTTCAAACCAACTAATACCTTTAACAAAGCAATGAAATTCAAGCCGGAGAAAGGCGCGTAAAACCAGTTCAATGTGGTTACGTTGGGCCGTTTCCGACCGGGCTTGACAACGCTCAATACCACAAAACTGTTTGATACCGCGATGATAGGTTTCAATCATCCAGGCCCATTCAGCTAGCTTAAGACGAGCTAAATCGGTCATTGCCAGGTCATTGGTGGCCCAGTATTCAATGTGGTTTTCTGTAACCACTATCTTGAAGACCTTGATAAAGCCAAATCCTTTCAGATGGACGACGGTGCCGGTCGCCGCGAGCAGGACAGAAGCCAGCGGCTGATTACCGCTTCGGTCGGGATTGACCAGGCGGTCAGCCGGCTGACCCGTTTCAGATTTTCCAAACCGGCGTACCAGCTATCAAAACAGACACATTGGGGTCGAAATCCGCGTTCATAGGCGTGCTCCAGCATCGCCCTAAAATGGTCATTCTTTTGGAACTAAAAGAAACTAATGATGTGGAATTTGAAAAAAGGGAGGTATAGGTGCATCATCGTCGCCAACCAACGACCAAGAAGGAAAGAGACGATGAGCACCATACCAACGAGTATAACGGAAGAGCAGTTTGAGCGCCACATTAGCCCCTATCTGAGTAAAGCGAAACGAGGCTTTGTGAGTAGCATTCCGTTATACAAAATCTTTAATTACATTCTGTACTGGCTGCATACCGGGTGCCAATGGCCTCAACTGCCGATGTCAGCCGATCCTCAGGAACCAGACAAACCTGAGTTAAGTTACCACGCGGTTTATCATCACTACCGCAAATGGAGTAAAGATGGTAGTCTCAAGCAAGTCTGGCAGCAGAGCATCGAGACCATCAAAGCCGATCTAAAGATGACCGAACTCAATTTCGATGGGAGCCATATCCCCGCCAAAAAAGGCGGCGAAGCGGGTGGCTTACCAAGGGCGGAAGAAAGCGAAAACGAGCAACATCTTGCCGCTTTGTGATGGTCACGGCTATTTTGTAGCCTCAACTATTTCAGATTATAGAATGTTATTGCTATAGTTTGAGAAATACCTTCTCTCAAACCCTAAATGTTTCAGAAACCTCTAGGATTTGAATTGATTATACGGAACAATTAGACCAAGCTCTTTCTAAGCAGATATTCACCTTTTGTAGAATCTGAGGAAGAGTGATCTCGTTTCGAACGTGTCATTGTAGTGCTCTTGGAACCGTGATATACTGAAATTAGAAACACGCGAACATGACCTGACGGGGAGATTTGTCACTTGTTTGATTTCAATCTTTTCTCTTTAGCCGTACTAGCCCAAGCCGTTACTCTGATCGCCATTCTGGTAGTGGCCTGGCTTTCCCAATTCATTCTGGGGCGACTCTTCATTGCCTTTGAACTACGCTTAAGGCGGGTTCCCTGGGCGCGACATTTGCCGGTGATTGCTTTGAGCGCCCTGCCCCCGCTGCTGGCCTGGTGGCTGGCCCGGCTGGCCATCGATAGTTTTGACGCTTTTGGCGGGCAAACCAACCTACTGCGCTGGGCTGTTCCCTTCTTCACGCTCTGGTTCTTTTACCGGCTGGCCGATACGTTGATCACCATCAGTACCAGGGCAGCGCAAGCTCAAGTGTGGCGCAGAAAAGTACTGCTGCCCGTTACGCTGATAGCGGGCCTGCTGTATGCGTTTGGTCTGTTAGATGATTTTCTCCAGTTGGGTTCACTGGCCGATGAGAATCTGCAAAATATAACCGTTGGCTCCGTTCTGGCCGGCTTGGCGATTATCGGCCTCTTTCTGCTCCTCTCCAGATCTATTTTTCGCTTCTTAGAAGATGGGTTTTTGCCGGAAGCGGGGTTTGAGCCGGGGTTAGCCCACGCGGTCTCAACGCTCATGGCTTATGCGGTGTTGATCATCGGCGTGGTCGCCGGGCTAATGGTGACCGGGGTCAATCTGACCACCCTGACGGTCATCGCCGGGGGGTTATCGATTGGTTTGGGCTTTGGCTTGCAGCAGATAGTCAGCAACTTTGTCAGCGGCTTTATCTTGATGTTTGACCGGTCGATCAGTCCGGGGGATGTCATTGAGATCGCCAGCACGGCCGGGACGGTTCAAAATATCGGGATCCGCAGCATCATTATCAAAACGGCCACCAACCGAGAGGTCATTATCCCCAACTCGCATTTTTTGTCCGACATGATGACCAACTTAACCCGCACCGATCGAACAGTCCGGGTGGATATTAAAGTGGGCGTTTCCTATGATGCCGATCCGCTGGAGGTAGAGCAGGCTTTACTGGAGGCAGCTCAGCATCCACAGGTACTCGAAGAACCGTCGCCCGCCGTTCAGTTTCTCGATTTTGGCGATAGTAGCCTTGACTTCGCGCTGCTCGTCTGGACCAACGATCCCATACGCATCCCCGCTTTGTCCAGCGATCTGCGCTACCGGATCTGGGACTCACTCCGGCAGCGAAATATTGAAATCCCCTTCCCGCAGCGAGATTTGCATATTCGTTCCGGCGCAATGTGGCAGCCAAAAGATGGAGCCTCACCCCAAGTAGAGGAAACTCTCAATCAAGGACAGTAGTAATGGCAGATACGAGCCCGTATAGCCGTGTGGTCGCTGGTGGCATCACCGTTGCGGTTGAGCACGATTAAAATCGACTCCTCCGGCTCGATCTGATTGATTTTGATCGTCTCGGCAAACCCCTGGCTATCGCGACCTGCCAACGTCCGGCGAAAGAGGGGAGCCTCCTCACTAGTATTCAAGGTATTCTGATAGACCGACACCACTACCCCGTCGCCCCCTGAGTCGATTTTGTTGGCGCTAATTCGAATCTCCAACGGACCACTCACCGTACTGACCCAATACCAACCGACATCGGCTCCATTGCCCGGATGAGCGCTGTCGGAGCAAATACGAATGTAATCTTCGGCGTACCAACAGTCGCCGTATCGTCTTTCTTCAAACGAGAGCGGTTTCCAGTTGTCATCGTCCGGCGGGCTCCAGATATAGCGCCAAGCCTCTTGTTCCGTAGTCCCAAAATTGCCGGCGGTATCGGCCAGAATTTGGGGTACCGGCTCCGGCGTTGGCGGCGGTTCGGTCGTAGGCGGCGACACGGGGGACGGCTCGGAAGTAGAGGAAGTGTCTGTGGCAGGCGCTTCGTCGCCAAGTGGCTCGGTGGTAGGGGCTTGCCCCAGCGGCGCCGCCTCAGTAGCGTCAACGGTTTCCTGAGCTGTCTGGCTGGCGGCGTCATCGACATTACGCATAAAAAAGAAGGCGGTCAAAACCAGGGCCAGCAACACGAGCACGCCCAGCGCCGCAGCGACGCCGATCCCCACATAGAAGAGAGGGCGTTTGTCACCGGCGGCGGGAGTCGGCGACGGCGGGGGAGCCGTGGGCGCGGCCGGAGCAGCCTTTGATACGGCAGTTGCCAGCAACGGCGAGGCAATGGTCGCGTCGTCATCCGCCTGAAGCGCCGCTTCGAGCGCATCGATCAACTGGCGGCCCGTTTGGTATCGATCTTCGGGAGCTTTACTCAAGGCCTTGAGTAAAACCGCTTCTACTGCCGGCGGTAACTCAGGATTGATTTCCCGGGGCGGCGGCACCGGCATCGTCAGGTGTTGAACAGCGACTGTGGTCGAGGAAGGATCGTTAAACGGCACACGTCCGGTGAGCATCTGGTACAAAATGATACCCAGCGAGTAAAGGTCGGATTGAGGCACGGCGCTACCTGAATGGCGGGCCTGTTCCGGGGCAATGTAATGGGCGCTGCCAAACACTTCGCCCTGTGAACCCATTTCGGCATCCATAGCTAACCCGAAATCGGTCAGTACCACCCGTTTATCTTGGGCCACCATCACGTTTGACGGTTTGACATCCCGATGAATAATGCCTTTACCGTGGGCGTAATCGAGCGCATTAGCCACAGCCCGGCCGATGCGCAGGACTTCGTCGTAGGGCAGGCGTCGGTCATTGGCTTTGTAGTCGGCTAAAATCTTGGCCAGATCGTCCCCGTCGATATACTCCATGACGAAGTAGTAAAAGCCGTCCTGATCATCGGCATAATAGATTTGAATGGTATTTTCCTGCCGCCAGGTGGCGATAGTCTGGGCCTCACGCACAAAACGTTCGGCATAGGCCGGTTTGTCGCGATAGCGAGCATCAATGACTTTGACGGCCACCGGCCGGCGCAGTTTGACGTCGTGACCGAAATAAACCTGGGCCATCCCGCCCCGACCTAACGGGCGCTCAATCTCAAAATTTGCCAGGCGGCGGCCAATGAGCGGATCGTCAGTCATCACCCTCTCCTTCATCGCTCCCGGAAAATCCCACCCGATCCTGGCTATCACTTAAAGCGATGGGAATGCTCATCTGGCAGCGGTCTTGCTTCTCTTCGCAGGTATAAAGCCATTCACCGCCATAATAAATGTCAAATGACTTTTCCCAAAAACGATTTTTGTTGTCCACGGAAATCCGGCCGACCTCGTTACAAGTGATATCCGGTGCTTTAGGTTTTCCTTTATCTTTCCAGGCCGAAATACATTCGCCACTTTCCAACGTAGCTAACCCTAAATTGCTAAAGCTGAAGAGCCGATCATCTTTCGACATTTGAAGTGGTTCAAGCGGAAGGGGTCGATCGGACTGATTGACCAAGTACAGGCTGTCCCCCTTGTGTTTGGCTAATAACAACTCATATGTTTGTAGCGGCTGGGGATTGTTGGCCTCAGCCGGAGGTGGTTGTTGAGCAGCAACGGCTGCATCCGGTTCACTATTGGCCGGGGAATTCGTTTCCATCTGTGAACCCGAGTCCGTCGGCTGGTTGGCCTCATCATTTTCAGGATTGACGACCGGATCGACCGCTCCGGCGGTCGTTGGGTTAGCCTCTGCTGCGGCCACGCCTTCACCCTCATCACCGCTGCTTCTCAGCCAGAAGAAACCGGCCAGCAGCAAAATCAGCGCTATAACTCCCACCAGCAAAAGCGCCCCTAGGCCCAACCCGGCGTAAACCAGCGGGCGAGCGGGCTTAGAAGACGACGATGTCGCCGATGCCGGTGGCTGCTCCGGTAAGGCCGTATGAGAGACGGCGGCGGCGCTAGGCGACGATGGCGGCGGCGGGGCAACTCCGGCCGGCAGAGGTGGCAGCGGTCGCGCCGCGACATCTTGAGCCACCCGATAAGGGATCGATAAATCCGGCGGCGGCAGCGGTAGCGACACCTGGCTGGTGGCTTTTAGAGACTGGTCGAGGGCCTTGATCAACTCAGCCCCCGATGGGTAACGTTCGGACGGTTCTTTTTCCAACGTTTTGAGAATGACGGCCTCCAACTCCGGGCTGATGTCCGGCCGGATTTCGCGGGGAGGAGGCGGCGGCTCGGTCATATGAAGCATAGCGATATCTAAAGCGCTGTCGGCCTCAAAAGGCAGTTCGCCGGTAAACATCTCGTACAAAATAACACCGATGGCATAAAAATCGCTCTGCGGCACGGCGCTGGCCGAAGACATCGCCTGTTCGGGCGCGATGTAGTGGGGCGTGCCGAAAATTTCGCCCCGGGTGCCGACATCGCTGATCAAGGCCAGGCCAAAATCGGCCAGAAAGGCGTTACCTTGTTTGTCGAGCATAATGTTGGCCGGTTTAATATCGCGATGGATGACCCCCCGGCCGTGGGCGTAATCGAGCGCCTGGCAGACCTGGTTGATAACCCGGTGAGCTTCCGCAACCGGAATCAACTTATCCTCTTGACGATAGGATTTCAGCAGGGTGTTCAAGGCCGAACCTTCAATATAACGCATAGCCATATAGAGCACGCCATCGACTTCGCCATAACGATAAAGACTGACGATGTGCGGATGCTCCAGTTGGGCGATAGCTTTGGCCTCGCGCTCAAAGCGCGACATATAATCGGCATCGTCTCTAAATGAGGCATCGATCACTTTGATCGCCACCCAGCGGTCCAGGCGCACATCCAAAGCGCGATAGACCCGGGCCATGCCGCCCTGCCCCAACAGTTCATCTAGACGGTATTCATCCAGTTGTTTTCCGATTAAAGGATCGTTAGCCATTCACTTGCTCCAATTTCGTCAGACGCGTTTCGCGGCTAGTTTCGGTGATTCGCTGCAAATCACGGATGTAGGTATTCAACCCGTCAGCATAAGCATCGAGATAATCTTGAGCAAGGCGAATCGCTAGCTCTTTTTGGTCGGCCCGGATCAGCTGCTGCACGTGAGGTCGAAAATCTCTTAAGGTGATACGCATAACCCCGGTCGCATCCGTGGCAACACCCCAGACGAATACTTTTTTATCGTGATCATCCTTAGCGGCCAGATAACGGGTGAGGGTACTGGTCGGCGACACCGCGCCGATATTGGCCAAAATTTCACCGCCCCGGATAATATCATTTAAGATATCGATCCGATCAGGAATATTGTCAAACATCCGCTGAAGCGAGGCCGGCATGTGCGCCAACAGCTTTATAGCTCCCACACTGGCGCTTTCCCCGGCCGTGGCGATATCTTTAGCGCGGCTCAACACCGTACCAAACCCGGCCAGAGCCGTTAGGTAGGTTCGCTGGATTTTATCAAAGTTGGTGTAATGCGCCGCCCGGTCACCGGTTCCGGTCGCGTAGCTATCGAGGGCGTCAATACAGTGTTGGTGCAGCGCCAGCAGATTCAACTCTTGCAGCGGAACCTCAAACGTAATCGGGTAGACCCGATCACGCGGCGTTCGGCGGCTGCCATCGACCGGAATAACGATGGCCGGCTTCGTCCGCCCCAGCGAGGTAATGGACTCCAAGGCAGCCAAAGCGGCCGGCTGCGTATCTTGACTCTGGCTCAACGCCTTTAATTCTGTTATCAAGCTAGCCGATGGTTTGTATTTTACCGCGTGGATCGCCCGATACAACACCAATAGATCATTAACGGTTAACTCGATTAAATCGTTACGTCGTTTAAAGAGCCGCCGCAGCCGTTGCAAGGCTTTAAGATTGATCTGATCGGTCTCGACCGACGCTTCAAGCGGCAAGCTTGCGGTTTTCCGGATCAAGGATTCATCCGCTGCCTGAATTTTTAGAGCCAGCGCATGCGGTCGCGTTTGGCGAGCCTGGACCGGGGGCAGCGCACTGAGATAAATGGCCCAACTCAACGCCTCATTGGTCATAATTTCCGCGAACGCCGCGCTCCAGGCGCTATCAAAAAAGATAGCCGACTGGTCAAATACCGTACTCTCGCCGGTGTCGAATAGGGTCAAGGGCTGATCGCCGACGCCTCGCTCGGTCTGGCGGATTTCCGCCAACGGCAGCCGGCGTTCGCGCCGGTCACAGTTGATGATGATGGGCGCCAGCCGTAAGACATCGAGGTCTTTGATCAGACCTTCGCTCATTTTTTTGCGCAGTTCCGGCCAGGCCGACCGCCGAAGGGTAGCCAGCGAGATGAGCGAGGCCGGCCGCACGTTGGCCGGATAGGTCATCAGGGTCGCCAGTTGAGACCGGACGGTGTTGATATCGGCCGGTTGTTCGCTTTGAGGCGCACAGGCCGGAATGAGATAGTAGCGCCCCTGATGGATCACAGCGATGTGCGCTTTCTTAAGTGAGATGGGAGTATGGGTCTCGTCGTTAGCGCCGGGTTCGAGAAAGGTTAAAATCGACATTTGCTGCCGGTAGGCCGGTAATCGTTCTTCGGCCGCTTCCTGAATTTTCTCTTGCCAGAGTTGGCGTAGGGTTGCGGGCAGTTCGCGCATGGCCTCGGCCAGAAATTCGTCGAATTTGCGTTTCCGGTAGCGTGGATAATTTTCATTGCTCTGAACATCCTGGCCGCGCATATAGGGGCGCTGTTTGGCCCACCGGTCATAAAGTTGGGCATAAAACTCAGCCTTAGGGTCATCTTGGGTCAGGGTTTGCAACAGGTCGATGTAAACCCGCTCCCGCCACTCATTTTTCAACAGATCGCTATAAGCATGAAGACATGTGACAGCGGCCATCACCCAGGCTGTGGCCCGATCACTCTCAGCCAGTTGGATTTGGTGACGTTGGAGATCGGTCTCAAAGCCGTGGGTCTCGTTGGCGTGGCGGGCCCAATCTTCACGCATGGCATAATCGACGTAGAATTGCCAAGTTCCATCGGGAAAAGCCTGGTCGGGGTCTTTACCGGCTAATTTTAATAGATTTTGGTAACCCCAAATAACCGCGGCCGGCCCGGCAAAAAAGGCCCCGTACATCGCTTTATCGAGCGCCTGGCCGACGCCTTTGAAGAGCAAGTTAATATCGCGTTTGACGGTTTTGGCCGGCGGCCGTGACCCTGGTAGGCGGGCCAGCCCATTGAGAATAACGCCCGGTACATTTCCTGCCGGCACCACTTGCGCTACCTGATTGACCACATTGTCGATTTCAGGGAGAGACAATCGCGATAAATCTCTGAGTGCTTGTGACTCGGCGATTGACTTGAGATTATTGGCTGTTTTAACTGAGACTTCTAGATAGGCTTCCCGGTCGGTTGTCATAAACTCCCCTAATCCGGATGATGAAAAACGTCACCTGGGCCGACAAGTGACGTACTTATCCTAAATAGTTACCGTACACAAGAAAAATAGAGAGGGCTTTGGTCTGAAGGTCATAGTCATATTCGAGGCTATAAATTACGATGAATTTTGTTAACCTTGAATCATTGTAACATATCTCCAGGTGAGTGACAATAGAACCTTTGTTATTTTCACTAGTCAATAAGTCAGGGGAGATAGACGGTGCGTTACAGGTTAATACTATCAACCGCTACCCCAACCCGAGGGTGCGGAATCTCGACCTGAAGCAGCAGGCCGCCGCCGGGTTGATTTTGCAGCCGGAGCCGTCCACCGAGGAGCGCCACCCGCTCGCTGATACCGAGCAGACCGTAATGCTCTTCGGCGGCCAGAGCCGATAGATCGAAATTGTCTTTTAACCCCCGGCCATTATCTGTCACGGAGATCAGCAAGGTCCGAGGCGAGGTATGCTTGAGCCGTATCTCGACGGCGCTGGCGTGGGCGTGCTTGCGGATATTGCTCAACCCTTCCTGCACAATCCGAAAAATCGACAGCTCGATGGCCTCGGGCAGGCGGCCCAATTTAGAGTCGAGATCAAGCGAAACGGTAACGTGATTGCGTTCGCTCCAATCCTGCGTAAAAGATTGCAGCGCCGCGCCCAAACCCAGGCTGTCGATAGTCGGCGGGCGCAAGTTGCCGCAGATACGCCGCAAATCTTGCACCATCTGGCGGATACTGGTTCGAACATCTTCCAACTCATCGACCAGCGTCGGCGACTCGTCACTGCTCGACTCGATCTCTTCCAACTGGTAGTTAACGCTCAACAGGTCTTGGATGACTTGATCGTGCAGTTCGCGAGCCAGATGTTTGCGCTCTTGTTCGCGCTCGGTCAGCAAGCGGCGCTGGGCGGCTTGCAAGGCCAGGTTGGCTTGATCGAGCGCCTCGACCTGCTCGGCCAGGCGGTCGACCAACTGCTGGTTAAGGGTATCTCTTTCGACCAAACTTCTTTCCAGCAGGGCTTGCTGGTTACGCAGATTTTCGGCCTGCTGGCGAGCCTGGTAGTAATTATCTAAGGCCCAGATGGCCGGGGTAATTTGATGCGAGCCGGCGCCGCCCACCAATTCGGCCACAATTTCTTCGCGGCTGGTTTCATCGGTGCGGTGGTTGGCAACGGTCTGACCTTTGCGTAAGGTAATGATCCTATCGGTCACCGCGAAGAGGTGTTCCAAATTCTTGCTGCCAAAAATAACGGAAACACCCTCGCGCTGCCACCGTTGGATTAACGAGAGGAGACGCTGCTGGTAGGGGTAACTCAGCAATACCGTCGGTTCATCGACAAAAATCAACTTGGCCGGCTGAGTCATGGTTTGGGCAATAGCTACGAGTTGGCGCTGCTCAGCGGAGAGATTAGAGACCTTTTCATAGAGCGACGGAAAATAGATGCCCAATTCGCTCAGCAGTCGGTCAGCTTCAACATCCATGCGAGACTGGCTGGGAATTTTTAACAGCCGGCCTATTTTAGGCCAGCCAATCTCCTGCCCCAGAAAAACATTGCTAATGATATCGAGATTTTCGGCCAGAACGGGTTCCTGATGGATGACGGCAATCCCGAACCGGCGGGCTTGAAGCGGCCAATGGAGCCGTTTGCCTTCAAAATAAACAATCCCCCCATTGGGGGCGTGCAAGCCGGCCAGCAGCATCGCCAGCACCGATTTCCCCGCGCCGCTTCGACCGGCCAGTCCAACGACTTCACCGGGAAAAACCTCAAAGTTGACCTGCTCCAAGACCGACAAACGGCCAAATCGTTTAGAGAGGTTGATAATTTTTAGAAGTGGATCCACTAGAAACCCTTCTTGAGTTATGCCTAACAGGCAACCGCAAGAGCGCGTTCTAGGGCATGGACTGTGATCGGTTTGGTAATGCAAGCGCTGGCGCCGATTTCTCGCAGCGGCAGCTTGAGGTCTGATAAGCTGAGCGAGGTCAGGATGATGACCGGCGCAACGCAAAAGCAGGGGGCCTCAAGGCCGTTCATCGCCGGCAAATCGAGATCCATCAGAATGACATCGGGCTTGAGATATTCTGAAAGGCATACGGCCTCAAAGCCACCTGTGGTTTCGCCAATAATGGTGCAGCCAAGTTGTTCGGCCGCAAGTTTGATACTTTTACGGGCATAATCGTCATCATCGACCACCAAAATTCGCATCTATTTACCACCCATTCGCTCTATACACTAGACCAACAAAGCAGCACGGGCCTGAAGACCCGTGCTGAAAAACCGATAAGACCTTCGCCGGTTAAGGGCGCTTTAGCGTCCTTGGCTCTCCCAACGCGATGGCGCTTGTCCTGAGCATCGTCGAAGGGTTAGCCTCACGTTCTTACGATCAAGCCAGCCCCGATTGGCTCCGGCTGCGGCGCGAGATGGCATCGACCAGAACTGCCAGGAGCAAAACCAGCCCGGTGATCACAAACTTTACGCCCGAACTGAGTCCCAACAGGCCCATCCCGTTTTCAACGCTCATAATGATCAAGGCCCCCAAAATAGCGCTGGAGACCCGGCCGCTACCGCCAAATAGGCTGGTGCCGCCAATAACCGCCGCCGCGATGGCGTTAAGCAGCAAGTTACC
This sequence comes from Anaerolineales bacterium, assembly GCA_020634855.1. GTDB lineage: Bacteria > Chloroflexota > Anaerolineae > 4572-78 > J111 > JAGRBY01. The sequence goes on along the minus strand of JACKAU010000004.1, from coordinate 33,687 downwards.
ACCGCCGGCCGCCGTATCAACCGAGCGCAGACGCGAGGCCAGGATAATCCCGCCCATACCGGCCATCGTGCTTGAAATCATGAAAACGATAACTTGAATTTTTTGCACGGAAATCCCGGCTCGGCGGGCGGCTTCCTTGTTGCCGCCTACGGCGTACACATATCGGCCAAACGGTGTTTTGGTCGCCAAAAATGAAAAGAAGACCAGGAAAACGAGCAGGATGATGCCCACAAAAGGAACGCCGCGATCTAAATTGCAGACATAAACGGCAATCCCTGCTAAAATGGCTAACCCGATACTTTGAACCGTAACAATGAGCATAGGGGTTGTGGGTAGTCCTTGACTGCGGCGGGCGATCACTTGCCGGATGCGGAAGAGAATATAGCCGCCCACAAAAACAGCGGCCACAATCCAACCCCAGAGTGGCGGTAAAAAGTAGTTGGCAATGCCGATGATCACGTTATCCTGAATGATAACTGTCCCGGCCCCGCCGATCATTATAAGCACTACGCCGTTCCATGCCAGCAAACCGGCCAGTGTTACCACGAACGACGGCAGTTGGAACGAGGTAATGATCAATCCCTGCACTATTCCGATGATCGCTACCGTTATCAGGGCCAGCCCCAGAGCGGCATACCAAGGCCACCCCCCAGGCTCGCGCAGCAGCAGGGTCATCGTCACCGCCGCCACGGCGCTCACGTAGCCGATTGATAGATCGATTTCTCCGATAAGCAGCACAAAGACCACGCCATAAGCAATGGTGGTAATCCCGGCCATCTGCACGATCAAGTTCACAAAGTTTCGCGCGGTTAGGAAATTCTGGTTTTGCGACTGAAAGACAATGGCGATAATGATCAAGCCCAAAATAATCGGCAGCGATCCCAAATCGCCGGAGGTAACGCGCTTAAGATAGCCTTGAAGGTATTCAGATGGGGATTGGGCTGCCTGCCCCGCTAATAACGCACTTTCTGGTGCGGTGGTTGGATTTTCAACGCTCATGATTTCACCATCCCCGGAACTTGCTCCAGTTGCCCGGCCGTAATGGCGTGAACAACTTCTTGTTGATTCGTTTGCTTGGTGTCAAATTCTCTTACTTTTTGGCCCAGCCGCAAAACCGTAATCCGGTCGGCCACTTCAAAAATATCGTGCAGGTTGTGCGAAATTAAAACCACCGCCAAGCCTTTATCGGCCAACCGACGCACCAAATCGAGAACCTGTCGCGTCTGGGCAACCCCTAGCGCCGCCGTCGGTTCGTCAAGAATGACCAACTGCGAGTTCCACATCACCGCTTTGGCCACCGCGATAGCCTGTCGCTGCCCCCCTGATAGGCTGGCCACCGGCTGCCGTACCGACCGCAGCGTGGTAACCGACAGCGAGTCGAGCGTCTTGACACAGTCCTTCTCCATACTGGCCTCGTCGAGCCGCCACAGCGGCAGCACGCGCTCCCGGCCAAGAAACATATTGGCGACCACATCAAGATTATCGGCCAGCGCCAAATCCTGGTATACAATTTCAATACCCAACGCGGCGCAATCCTTGGGACTGTGGATATGAACTTGCTTACCGTCGTAATAAACTTCACCTTCATCAAACGGGTAGATCCCCGCAATACCTTTAATCAGCGTCGATTTGCCGGCGCCGTTATCGCCGACCAAGGCCATCACTTGACCCGGATAAGAGAAAAAGTCAACCTTGGTCAGCGCCTGGACCGCGCCAAAACGTTTCGAGACACCTTTGAGTTCAAGAAGTGGTTTGTCGGACACCATTATCCTCCTTATAGATAGTTGGTTGGATGGTTTAGGTTAGTTGGTTGGATAGTAGGGTGGTTTAGTAAGTTGGCGGCTGACTAAACTAACCGACTATCCAACTAACATGCTTATTCTCAGACTTATCCCCAAAAATCAATCACATATTGAGGGTTGAGATTGGGAGATAGAGCGATGATTACCCATCTCCCAATCTCTAAAACCCTGTCCTAAAAGTTTTTGAAACCTTTAGGGTCTGTCATACCAATTAGCGATCTTCAGGGCAATACTGTTCGAAATCGCCAACGCAGATTTCATCCCAGGTGCGGAAGCCATCGGCGATGACGGTCTCAGCGATGTTGTCCTGAGTAACCGCCAGCGGGGTCAGCTTGGCAAACGGAATGTCACTCTGGCCATTGTTGAGGGTATCATTGGCTACGGCCGTCACGTCTTCACCATTCAGTAAGCGAATGGCCGCATCCGCTGCCGCTTCCGCTTCCAGCTTGATCGGCTTGTACACGGTCATCGTCTGCCAACCCGACAGGATGTTTTGAATACCACCCACCGTCGCGTCTTGGCCACTGACCGGCATCGGGTCTAATCCCTGGCTCTTCAGCGCCGAAATCACCGACCCGGCCAACCCGTCGTTAGCCGCAAAGGTCGCATCCACATTGCCGCCGGCTGCCGTTAGGATCTGTTCGTAGATCACCAACGCTTGTTGGTTGTCCCAATCCGGCACCGCTTGGTCATCGACCAGGACCCAGTCGCCGGCGGTGTAGTGCGGCTCAGCTACCGAGAAGTATCCTTCCCGGAACAACGTCGCGTTGTTGTCCGTCGGCGAGCCGTTCAACTGCACCACCTGTTTCGGGTCGGCTTCCAACCCATCGATCAGCGGCTCTAACGTCTCGCCCATCAAGCGGCCCACTGCCACGTTGTCGAAACTGACGTACAAGTCGGCTCCCGGCCCTTCAATCGTCAGCCGGTCATAGTCGATCACTTTCACCCCGGCTTCGCGCGCCTGAGCAATGATCGCTGCGCCACTCCCGCTGTCCAGGTTGACCAGCAGCAGCACCTTCGCGCCGTTTGTTATCGCTTGTTCTGCTTGGGTTTGTTGCACGCGAGCGTCGCCCTCAGCATTGACGATGGTGTACTCTACTCCGGCCGCGTCAAACGCTTCTTCAAAGAACCGGCGGTCATCGTTTTCCCATCGCGCTGATGAAGCACTATCCGGCAGTAATACCGCGATACTGCCTTCGCCCATTGCTCCCTCTTCAGCCATCGCTTCTTCGGTTGGGGCGGCTTCTTCAGCCATTGCTTCTTCGGTTGGGGCGGCTTCTTCAGCCATCGCTTCTTCAGTTGGGGCGGCTTCTTCAGCCGGGGCTGCTTCTTCGGCCGGGGCTTCTTCTTGGGGGGCGCTGGTGGGGGTTGCCGCGCCACCACAAGCAGCCATGAATAATAGAAGGAAGGTAATTAAAGATAAAGTTAGAAATTTGTTACGCATATTTCTCCTCGTTGAAAAAATTTAAAGAAACTTTCACAGTTTTTCTCCACCCTGAGTACGATATCAGTAAAGTGGGGGTCTCTGTATTGCCACAACACATTACTAAGAAAATTTATGCAGTTTCGTTGTGTTACCACCTCCTCTCATTAGGATAAAATAAAACTTGGTCTGTCACCCACAACCCGAGGTAGCGCTCCCAAGCCACGCCGGCGCTATCTTTTACTTGGCGGTAACGATACCGACAAGCGAACGATTAAGGAGATAACAAGGGGGGTGGAATGTGACTCAAAAGATGTGGTCAGAGATTGAAGAAGTGTAGGGACAATTAGCGTTAATTATGCCGGCCAATACAGAACACTATAAGCATAACATAGCCGTAAAATTTTTGCACATCCTTTCCCCCCGATATAGCCCAGGAATCCCCCTGTTTTGATAGGGGGATTTCCCCTAATTTTTCACCGGTTGAGAAGCTGGTTATGCGGGCCGACCGTGGTATAATCGAACTATGGAAAAAGTACGAGTTGTTTTGGCCGATGACCATGCCTTGGTTCGAGCCGGTATCTCCAACGCGCTAAAAGATTTGTCCTACCTGAAAATTGTCGAAGAAGTCGGCGATGGGTTGAGTCTGCTGACCGCCCTGAAAAAAAACAAGCCGGACTGCCTGCTCATCGACGTGACCATGCCTGATTTTGAACCACTGTCGGCCATTCGCCAAATTCGAGCTGACTACCCGGCGATGAAGATTTTGGTAATCAGCGCTTATGACGATGATGTATACGTGCAGGGCTTGCTCGGCGCGGGGGTTAACGGCTATCACCTCAAAGACCAGCCACTCAACGATTTAAAGCTAGCTGTGCAGCGTGTGTTAGATGGCGAGCGCTGGATCTCCAGCCCGTTGGTCAGCAAGCTGGTTAAATTTTCGGGTACGGCAGCCCACACCCCGGCCTTAACCAACCGCCAGCGCGATATTTTAAGCCTGCTCCAACAAGGTCTCGATAACCAATCGATTGCCCGGCGCATGAACTTGAGCGTCAAAACCGTCGAAAATCACCTAACCCGGCTTTATCGTCAGCTCAACGTGCAAAGCCGGCTGGAAGCCGTCAACTACCTCATGCAGCACCCCGAAACATTGGCTATATCCGGTCAGGTCGCCGCTCAGAGCAGTCCGGCCGTGGAGACCGCCCTCCAAAATCAGGTCACCATCCTGCTGGTCGATGACAACGCCCGCTACCGCAGCCAACTGCGTCGCATGGTTGGCAAGGTTTGCCCGGAAGCGATCATTTATGATGCCGAAAGCATCCACACCGCTACCCAACTGGCCCAACGCGTCCAGCCCCACCTGGCCCTGATCGACGTGGTGTTAGGCGATGAGAACGGCATCAACTGCACCCGCCGCATCAAAACCCTCTCCCCCTTATCGCGCATCATTTTAATCAGCGCCTACCCCGACCGGGAATTCCACCGTCTCGGCCTGGAAGCCGGCGCCGTAGCCTTTTTAGATAAGAAAGACCTCGACGCCAACGTGTTGCGTCAGGTTATTAATGATGTGATTGGATAAAAAACCGATTCTCCCTATTGAAAAAATTCGCTGATTATGTTAGGATGGGAGTACTTCTATTGATTATGTCTTGCTACACCGGCCGGGCGCATCGCGGGGATGGCGAACCGGCCTACACCGGGCTATAGGAGAAATTCGGAGGGTACAATGTCCAAACTATTCCATCATGAAAATCTATTGACCACCATCGGCAAAGCCATCGCCTGCATCGGCTTGCTGATGGTCATCGTCGGCTGGTGGGGCTATGCTGACGTCAGCGCCCAGGACGGAGAGGTCGATGTCATCAGCAACGGCAGCTTCGAGCAGCGGAACGATCCATCGGACGGCGTGGCCGCAGATTGGGAGCCGTATGACAACGGTCAGGCCCACTTTGGCTGGTATGATGAGCAGTGGCCGGAAGCGGTGCGTATGGGCGACTATTCGCAGCTCATGGAAATTAAAGAGGTCTACAACGGCGCGACCGATCGGGTGATCGCCATCTACCAGACTGTAGATGTGGCCACCAACGCCGACTACGCTCTGACCCTGTACGCGATTATGCGCACCGATGACCGCTTGGAGGAGCGCAACGATTATGAGTACGAAATGCAGTGGGGCGTCGATCCGTTGGGCGAAGGCAATATCGAGAACGTTGATCAATGGGTGGTCATGCCCCTGACCGAGCAACTGCGCATCGGTTCCAATGGCGAGTATCCCGACAACGAACCGCTGATGTATCAAGTAGTCACCGGCACCATTCGCACCGGCGCCGACAACAGCCGCATCAGCCTCTTCATCCGGGGCATCAAAAAATTCGCCTCCAACGCCGAAGTCAATTTCAACGTCGATGACGTTTCCCTGGTCGGACCGGCTCCCGGCTCGACCATTAGCAACATCCCGCAAGCCGCGCCGCCCGACGAGGAGAGTCCACTGCCCGTCACCGGCCTGAACACCGAAGCTCACACATCGATCCCGACGCTGTTATTCGGCGGCTTGGTCTTAGTGATGCTCGGCGGCGTCGCCACGGCAAAAATGCTTCGTCGAGAATAGAGGCGACTAGAGATTGGAGATAAGGAGATGGGGTTAGCCTAATCTCCTTATCTCCATAAACGCGAAGTTATTTAGGCGAATCCAAGAATTAAATTAATCAAAACGTATTGCGTAGTGCGTATTCCGTGTTACCATCAGTTACGTTGTTAGGCCCGCAAATTTGCGTCATCTGCAAGAATTTTTACCACAGAGGACACAAAAGTAGGCCCAAAGTTCTCAGAGATTTATCTTGGTGTTCTTTGCGCCTTCTCCGCGTCCCTTGTGGTTAAATCTTTGGGTTGCGGCTTGCTACATTACGCACTACGCAATACACACTACGAGCATTGATCAATTATTTCCTTGGAACTGCCTTTCAGATGGTTCCCTATCCCTCTTTGGCAGCCAGCACCGCTTTAATCTGCTGAATATGCTCGCGCTCGTACTCCAGCATGCGCCGGATGACTTTACGCGGCGTCCATTTCTCGCCGTCATACAACGTAATCCTGGACCAATCCGATTCGTTGAGGGCGCGAAGTCGCTCCAGGGCCACGCCGCGAGCCGCGGCCAGCCGGTACAGCGCTGCCTCCGGCCACTGGCGTAGTCGATCCGTAAACCACAAATCGGCCTCGGCGATGTCATACAGCATAGCGTGAATCGAGCGCGATCCATCCTCAGGTTGCCATTCCAGGGTCTCTTCCGGTAGATCTTTGACCAGATCAACCAACTCCTGCCGCGAAAGCGACATCCAGCGCAGCAGCATATCCATCTCATCAACGCCGATAGCGCTGAAATCGGTGTGGAAGGTGGTCGCGTCGGTTTCCTGAAATTCCAACCGTATGCCGGCCCCCACGCGCGGCGTCGGCTCACCGGCCTCCCGCAACAGCCGGCAGTACGCTTCCACCGCCTGCCGAATGTTCTCCTTCGCCTCCGCAATGGTCTTACCCCTGGCCGCCGCACCCGGCAGCGCCGGTATATGCGCCACCGGCCCTTTCTCGGAAACCGGATCGCCCTTCGTCTCAATGTAAACCAGATATTCCGCCATACTATTCCTCCGTTAGTCTTGCTGTTAAAAATAGGGGTGATATGTCACTTCATTTGTAAGCAGCCAGCCTTAAACTGATAGCTGATAGCTAAACACTTCTCGCAGGGCAAACTCAAGTTTGCCCTGCGAATATTTTGTATCGTTGTTGCTGTACCGTAGGTTTTGTCGTTCTCCCCCTGATTTTAACTTACTTGCGGCTAAATGTTCAAATTCGGCTATAAGGCCCATCGGTGTTGTAACCACAGACAACTGTTAGTTTATTAAAATTGACATTACCCGCTCGGAGTTTACAATCATATTTACTATATTTAATCCTTCAGCGAGGTATAAACTCATGTCAATCAACGTCAATTGGGATCTTGACTCGATTTTTGCAGGTGGTAGCCAGTCAAAGGCGCTGGCCGATTTTTTAAGTCAACTCACCGCCGATCTCGATAGTTTTGAAGCGACGGGTGCGCCCGCTTCGCTGACCGATGAAACTCAATCGGCCTGGGTGGATGCCATTCAAACCCTGTTCGATTTGGGCGCTCGGCTTCATCAAGCCAGCGCCTTCGTCGGTTGTCTGGCATCGCAAAATGTCAAAGATGAGCGAGCGCTCCAACTGATGGGCCAAACTGAGCAACTTAGCGCCAAATTGGGCGCTCTTTGGACCCGATACCAAGCCGCTTTCGCCGAACAGGACGACGCCGCCTGGACAAATTTAGTCACCAACACCGATCTCAACAGCGTGGCCTTTTCGCTCAACAAAACCCGCGAGTTAGCTCGCCAAAAGATGGCTCCGGAATTGGAGACGCTGGCGAACGATCTGGCCACTGACGGCTATCACGCCTGGGGCCGATTATATGATATTGTTAGCGGTGATAAAGAGGTCGAGTTTGAGGGTAAGCCCATCTCGTTGGGGCAACTGCAAAGCAAATTTTATGATGATCCTGACCGCTCGGTACGGCAGGCGGCGTTTGAGCTGTTTGAGCAGAGTTGGGCCGAACTGGCCAAAACCTGCGCTTTGGCCCTTAACTTTCAGGCCGGGTTCCGGCTGGCGCTCTACAAGCATCGTAGTTGGCAGTCGGTGCTGCATGAGCCGCTGCTGAATAACCGTTTTTCGGCGGCAACGTTAGAGGCCATGTGGGACGTGGTCGATGCCAAAAGCGCCAAATTACTCGATTACTTTGACGCCAAAGCCAAATTATTTGGCATCGATAAACTGACCTGGTTTGATGTTGACGCCCCGGTCGGACAGGTGACCAAAACCTTCACTTACCAGGAAGCCTCCGATTTCGTCGTCGATAGCATCAATACTTTCGATAGCGCCATCGCCGATTACTGCCGCATGGCTGTCGACCAACGCTGGATCGAAGCCGAAGATCGACCCGGCAAGCGGGCCGGGGCCTATTGTACCAGCCTGCCGCTCAGCCGAGAAGCGCGCATTTTTATGACCTACAACGGCAGCTACAACGGCATGCTGACGCTGGCCCACGAGTTAGGCCACGGTTATCACGGTTGGGTCATGCGCGATCTGCCCTATGGCGCCCGGCGTTACACCATGAGTGTGGCCGAAACGGCCAGCACCTTCAATGAAATGGTGGTTCGCAACGCCAGCTTCGAGGCCAGCCGCGACGATCAGGAGCGATTGAGCATCCTGGGCACCAAACTCAATGATGCCGCCGCTTTTCTAATGAACATTCGCGCCCGATTCCTTTTCGAGCAGGCGTTTTTTGATGAACGCGCCAAAAAACAGCTCAGCGTCGATGACCTGAACGAGCTGATGCTGTCGGCCCAGAAGACGGCTTTTAAAGATGGTCTGGCCGTTTACCACCCTCTCTTTTGGGCCTCAAAGCTTCATTTTTATATCACCCACGCCCCGTTTTATAACTTCCCCTACACCTTCGGCTTTCTCTTCAGCAACGGCGTCTACGCTCAGGCGATGGCCGAAGGGCCGGCCTTTCACAATCGCTATGTCGCTCTACTGCGCGATACCGGCTCGATGGATACCGAAGATCTGGCCCAAAAACATCTCGGCGTTGATTTAACCCAACCCGAATTTTGGGAAACAGCCGCGGATCGCGTCCTGGCCGATGTCGATGAGTTTGTGGCGCTGGCTGAAAAAGTAAGTTAATCGCTTCGATAACCATAATTGGTAACTGGTAAATCATCCTCTAATTACCAGTTACCAATTACCCCTTACCCCCAATTGGCCCCCTCAATCCCTCGCCAATTGGCCCTATCCAAAACCAAATTGGCATGCTATAATAACCCTCACGTTAAAATTGGACTGTATCCCATGTTTTTCAGCAGGCTTGAGCTAGATCGAGACAAAAGTCGCGCCCTGTATCTGCAAGTGGCCGACCATCTACGCCAGCGGATCGAATCGGGCGACTTGACGTCGGAAACGCGCTTGCCGGCCAGCCGAGTCTTGGCCAAACAGTTAGGCGTCAACCGGGTGACGGTGGTCAACGCCTACGCCGAGTTGGAAGCGGAAGGGTTGGTCGCCACCCGAGTCGGCAGCGGCACCTATGTCACCGGCCCTCACCAGCCGCCCGCGCCGGATGAACCAACGCTCGAACCCGTGCGCCTGGGCAGTTCGCAGCCGCGCCGGTATTGGGATGCCGGCCACATGATGACTGAAATGATGCGTCTGGCCCGCCAGCCGGGCGTCATCTCATTTGCCGCCGGCACCCCGGCCAGCGAGTTCATCCCTGTGAATGAATTTCGCCGGGCCATTAACGATGTCCTGCGCCGCGACGGGGCCGAGGCCCTGCAATATGAAGAGGCGGCCGGCTACTTCCCGCTGCGTCAGGTCATCGCCGAGATGCTCCAGACTCAGGGGATTGAGGCCAAAGCCACCGACATCCTGATCACCGCCGGCTGTCAGCAAGCGGTCGATATTACGCTGCGAGTGCTGGCCCGCAGCGAACACAGCGCGTTGGTCGTTGAGGAACCCTGCTACTTGGGCCTGCTCGACCTGCTGTCATCGCGCCGCATCACCCCGGTCGGCGTGCCGATGGATGAACACGGCCTGCAGGTTGACCAGTTGGAGCAGATCATTCTACGCCACCGGCCCAGCCTGATCTATGTCACGCCCAACTTCCACAACCCAACCGGCATCACCATGCCGTTGGGGCGGCGGCAGGCCCTATTGGAGATTGCAGCCCGTTACGGCGTGCCGATTCTGGAAGACACCACCTACGACGAACTTTACTACGACCGCCCGCCCTTGCCGACCCTCAAAAGTCTGGATACAGCCGGCATTGTTTTTCAAGCCGGCGGTTTCAGCAAAACCCTGGTGCCGGGCATCCGCATTGGTTATCTGGTGGCGCCGTCGCAACTGCAAGAGCGGTTGGTGGCCACCAAACAAACGACGGATATTTTGACCTCGCCGCTCAACCAACGGGCGCTGCACGCCTACCTGGAAAGCGGCCACTTTCCGATCCACCTTGAAACGGTGCGCAATGGCTACCGGACCCGGCGCGATGCCATGCTGGCCGCGATGGCGCAGCATTTTCCCGCCGAAGCCCGTTGGCGCTGCCCGGCCGGGGGGATTTATCTGTGGGTTGAGATGCCCCAACCCGGCCCCACCGCCACCGAACTGTACCTGACGGCCATCAACTATAACGTGGCCTTCTCCATCGGCTCGGTCTTTTCGGCCGGGGGCTTCTTTGCCCACGCCATGCGCCTCAACTTTGCCGGCTGCCCGCCCGACGTAATTGAAGAAGGGATCCGGCGCTTGGGCAAAGCCTGGAAAGAACTGCTGGCGCGATCAAACGCGATGATTGAGCCGCGACCGGCCTCGATGCATATATTATAAGGGTGACAGCGACCGGCCGATGACATCTCTCCATTTCGCCCAAATCAGCGATATTCACTTTTCATCTCTAGGCAGCCATCACGAACTGCTGTCCGATCACGCGCCCGATATTCTGGCCGGCATCATTGCCGACCTCAACCAACAGGCCGATCTCGATTTTGTGCTAATTACCGGCGATCTGTTCGATGTCGCCGATCAATATGAGTTCGACCAATTTCAGGCCGGCATAAAAAGCCTCGATAAACCGTATTACATCATTCCCGGCAACCATGATCGACGCACGCTCGACCGCACCGAAGGGCTGACTCGACGCGATTTCGCCCGCCACTTCAACCCGCAGTTTGACCAACGCCCCACCGCGCCCGAAGCTCAGTCCGGCTACTGGTCGATCGCCGTCGATCCCCAGGTACAGATTATCGGGCTTGACTCCATTCGCGATGCGGATTGGGGCGGGGTGATCGATGACGCTCAATGGCGCTGGCTGGAGCAGGAGCTTGCTGCCCACGCCGACAAATTTGTCATCGTCGCCGTCCATCATCCGCTTCACAAACTGGCTCCGGTCGATGACCATCCCAACTTTACCAACTTTGTTTGCAGCAACGGCCCGCAGCTATTGGCGCTGCTCGATGCGCATCCCCAGGTGAAGTTGGTGCTAACCGGCCATCACCATCAAACCAAAGTCGATAAGCTGGGCGACCGCCTCCACGCCGCCGCCCCGTCGACAACGATCTACCCTTTGGCTTACCGGACGTTTCGCCTGTCACGGCATGCTGACGGGCGCTGGCAAATCGATTGGCAAACGCCCGATGCCGCCGGCCCGGATCGGATCGACCAAGCCAAAGCCGCCATGATCGACGCCTGGCATAATGCCGCCGGTTTCGACCTTGATATTGTCGAACTCCATGTGGGTCTGGCTCTGGGCGATGAGGCCGACCGGCAGGGCAGCCACATTTTTGAGGAGACAGTATGACCGAACAGCCAATGCCCACCTTACACGACATCATCGCCGCCCGGCCTAACGTTTATCGCTACCTCAAACCGACGCCGCTTTATCATTACAGCGGCCTGAGCGAGTTGGTGGGGGCGCAGGTGTGGGTTAAACACGAAAACCACCAGCCGGTCGGCGCGTTTAAGGTGCGCGGGGGGTTGAATTTGGCCGCCAATCTGACTGAGGCGGAGCGCGAGGCGGGTCTTTTCACCGCCTCGACGGGCAACCACGGCCAGAGTATTGCCTTTAGCGCCCGAGCCTACGGTATCAAAGCGACCATCGCCGTGCCGGAAGGCGCTAACCCCGGCAAGGTGGCGGCGATGCGCGGCCTGGGCGCGGAGGTTGTGTTCCACGGCCATGATTTCGACACCGCCCGCGAGTGGATTATGGGCGAGGCCGAAGCTCACGGCGGCCGTTTTATCGGGCCGACCGAAGAGCTGTTGATCTGCGGCGTCGGGACGTACGCGCTGGAAATTGTGGAAGAACTCCCGGAGGTCGATACGATTATTGTGCCGGTTGGCGCGGGCAGCGGCGCGTGCGGCGTCAGCATCGTCGCCAAGAGTATCAATCCCAAGATTGAGGTTATCGCGGTGCAGTCGGCCCAGGCTCCGTCGATGCAGCGCAGTTGGCAGCGCGGCGAACTGGTGACGGCCGAGATGAACACCTTTGCCGAGGGCATCGCCACCCGCGTGCCGTTCCAAAATACCCAACGCATCATGCGCCAATATCTCGATGATTTTGTCCTGGTCGATGACGCGGACATCAAACACGCGGTTGGCCTGCTGCTGGAACATACCCGCAACCTGGCCGAAGGGGCGGGGGCGGCTCCGCTGGCGGCGGCGTTGCAGATGAAAGATCGGCTGGTGGGCAAGCAGGTTGTGCTTATTCTCTCTGGCGGCAATCTGTCAATGGAGAAATTGAAGGGGATTTTGAGTACCTATGAAACGAATTGATTTACGCAGCGATACGGTCACGCTGCCCAGTCCGGCCATGCGCGAAGCCATGGCGACGGCCGAAGTGGGCGACGACGTTTACGGCGAAGACCCGACCGTCAATCGACTGGAAGCGCTGGCGGCCGCAACGATGGGCAAAGAAGCGGCCCTGTTTGTATCGAGCGGCACGCAGAGCAATTTGGTGGGCGTGATGAGTCACTGCGGTCGCGGCGATGAGTATATCGTGGGACAGACCGCCCACACCTATCGCTATGAAGGCGGCGGGGCCGCCATTTTGGGCAGCGTTCAGGCCCAACCGCTCGATTTTGAGGCGGACGCGACGTTGAACCTGGCCAAGGTCGAGGCGGCGATTAAACCGGATGACAACCACTTTGTCCGCACCCGCCTGCTGTGTCTGGAGAACACCCACAACGGCCTCGTCTTGCCGCTCGATTATTTGGCCGAAGCCGGCGCCTTGGCCCAACAGCATGGTCTGGCGACCCATCTGGACGGCGCGCGGGTTTTCAACGCGGCGGTCAAGCAGGGCGTCGATGTCAGAGAAATCACCCAACATTTCGACTCGGTCTCGTTCTGTTTGTCGAAAGGGTTGGCCGCGCCGGTCGGCTCGCTGTTATGCGGGCCGGCGGACTTTATCGCCACGGCCCGACGCTGGCGCAAAGTGGTCGGCGGGGGGATGCGCCAGGCCGGCATATTGGCCGCGGCCGGCATCGTCGCCCTAACCCAAATGGTCGAGCGCCTAAGCGACGATCACGCCAACGCTCACCGTCTGGCCGAGGGTTTAAGCCGCATTCCCGGCTACAATCTTGACCTGGACACCGTTCAGACTAACATGGTCTTTTTCACCCTGGCCGAGCCGTTGGCCGCCACCTTTTCGCCGTTTATGGCCGAACGCGGCATCGTCATCAGCGGCGGCCCATACCCGGTGCGCGCCGTCACCCACTACGGCATCGAAGCCGAGGACATTGAGTATGTGCTTCAATGCGCGGCGGAATGCAGCGAACGGTATCTGTAGTGGAAATAAAGGCTGAGCCTTAATGCTGGAATCAAACAACATTTTTTAAATCAATAAACGCTATCCGAGGTGAACTTATGGCCAAAAAACCCTATAGTCCGGTCGCTGGCTACAGCGATCTCAAACGTGTCGAAGGCGAGATCGACAAAGCCGAATCCGTGGATGATCTGCGCAAAATTGTGATCAAAGATGGGCCGAAGGTAGGCTACAAAGCCTTCTGCTACATGCTCGGCGGCAAGATGACGCCGGAGGGCATGAAGCCCGACGAAGCCTGCGTCGCCGCCGCCACGTTGGAGCAAAAAGGCGAAACCGAACAGGCGATGGCCCTTTACAAGCGGGTTTTGGACGTATATCCCGATCACGCCATTGCCAAAAGCAAAGTCAGTTCATAGAGTTTATGGAGTTCGTTGAGTTTATGGAGTTAATGGAGTTTGTGGAGTTTGTTGAGTTAATGGAGTTTATGGAGTTAGGTGTTAAGTAGGATGATTAGAGATGGAGAGAGTGAATGAACTTAGCCATTCACCTGAAGGCCCATTGCACTATTTACATTTCAAGTCCTGACTTTACAAACTCATAAAACTCTACTAACTCTAAAAACCCTATCAACTCCACTAACTCCACTAACTCTAAGAACTCCACAAACTCTACTAACTCTACTAACTTTTAAGAGAAGAAAATCTCTGGAGGAACACATGACAACACAAAACGGAAACATAAGCAGTAACGGAGCAGGACAGGAAACCGCCACCTGGCGCGTGAAAGCCGGGCTGGCTCAAATGCTCAAAGGGGGGGTCATTATGGATGTGGTGACGCCTGAGCATGCTAAAATTGCTGAAGAAGCCGGGGCTTGCGCCGTGATGGCGCTCGAACGAGTGCCGGCCGATATTCGCGCCAACGGCGGCGTGGCCCGCATGAGCGATCCCGATATGATCCAGGGCATCATCGAAACGGTCTCCATTCCGGTGATGGCTAAGGCCCGCATCGGCCACTTTGTTGAGGCCCAAATCTTGGAAGCCATCGGCGTGGATTACATCGACGAGAGCGAGGTGCTGACCCCCGCCGATGAGATGTACCACATCAACAAGCATAACTTCAAAGTACCGTTTGTCTGCGGTTGCCGCAATCTGGGTGAAGCCCTCCGCCGCGTCGGCGAAGGCGCGGCGATGATCCGCACCAAAGGCGAGGCCGGCACCGGCGATGTGGTCGAGGCCGTGCGTCACGCCCGCACCGTACTAGGCGAAATTCGCCGCCTGCAAAATATGCCGGAAGAAGAGTTGATGACCTACGCCAAAGATATCGGCGCGCCGTACGACCTGGTCAAGGAAACCCGCGAGTTGGGCCGGCTGCCGGTGGTCAATTTTGCCGCCGGCGGCGTCGCCACCCCGGCCGATGCAGCGTTGATGATGCAGTTGGGCGTGGACGGCGTCTTTGTCGGCAGCGGCATCTTCAAGAGCGGCAACCCGGCCAAGCGCGCCAAAGCCATCGTCGAGGCGGTGACTCACTACAACAACGCCGAAATACTGGCCGAGGTCAGCAAAAACCTGGGCGAGCCAATGGTCGGCATCAACGTCAGCAGCCTGCCCCAAAGCGAACTGCTGGCCGATCGCGGTTGGTAGCCGTAGAACAAGCGGCTAACCAATATCATAAAGATTAGTATAACGGAGTCGTGGCTTTAGCCGACCAAATGAAACCCCGGCTAAAGCCACGACTCCAGCCATAACTTTATGCCATCTAGACGCCACGTGGTTTTACCCGTTGGCGTTTTTGATTAAAGAAGTCGCTGGTCCATACTACAAACTGACCTCATAAACTCAAAGCTGAATGAGTTGTCTATGGGTTGATCTGACGAAAAGGTTCGTCAGTGCCTGGGTTTGAAAGTGGTAGAAGACGGTGTAAAATGATAATAGATGAACCAAGAATGAGACAATGGAGGCTTGTACGAGTCCCACAGATTTATCTATGTGGAGCATAAGTGATGAAAACGTTAGAAAATATTAAGCGAGGTTTGCAAGCACAAAAACCTGATCTAGTTGCCCGATATAAAATCAAGGAAATTGGCATATTTGGCTCTTACGTGCGTGGCCAACAACAAGCAAAAAGCGACTTGGACATTTTGGTTGATTTTGATGAATATCCCAGCCTGCTTGAATTTGTAGAGATGGAACAGGAATTGAGCGATGTATTGGGGATTAAGGTTGATTTGGTCATAAATCGGGCTTGAAACCTCGCCTGGGACAACGCATCTTGCGCGAGGTCGTGTATCTGTGAGCCGGAAATTACCGACTTTATTGCTGATATCCTGGAAGCCATTGAAGATATCGAAGCCTTTACTCAGGCGCTGACGTTTGACCAGTTTCGTCAGGATAAGAAAACGATTTACGCTGTCACTGGCTATTGAGATTATGGGCGAAGCTACCAAAAACATTCCCGACGAGACTCGTGCTACCTACCCGCAAGTGCCCTGGCGACGCATCGCCGGAATGCGTGATAAGCTCATTCATAGTTATTTTGGAGTGGATTTACGGACGCTTTGGAAAGCGGCCCAACAGGATGCTCCGGCCCTCAAAAGCTTGATTATCAAGATCAAAGAGGAGTTAGAGTGACTCCTTACCCCAAACGCCTCATCAAGGTTGACCTACCCATCAAACAAATCTGTTCATCCGATACGTAATCAAAGAATTGGCTAAGTTCTTGCGGCGTCGTCTGCGTCTGGGCCAAGATTTACCTCTCCCCCTAAACTTTGATCCCCCTGCATTCTTCGCGTCACTCGCCAATTGAACGCCTTTTCCGACAAATCAAGATGGCGCTGGCGTTCCGATACAGGCGAGGGTGGTCTCAACCCAACCTACAACCGGTATTCATCGGGTTTCATCCCGCAATCCGACCACCTTCGCCAGCCAAAAAGAATTCAACGCCCAAGTCGCTACAGACGCCGGAACGCCAAAGACAAATGGCAAAAACGGTTGTGTCTATCGCGACTTTTGCGTCGCTTGCGTTTAAATTTCTGGCTCTGGGTTTCGTGCCTCGATACAATATACAACTGGTTGGGTCAAAACTATCCTCAGTTCCTTGTCATTTTGAGCGGATTCCAGGTACAATAAGGTATCACCTTAAACCGAATCACCCCATTTTGCTCTGACCTAACCGACTTAATCCTCAAACCAATCGCCTGCGCCCAGACTTAGTTCAACCCCTATTAAGTGGTGGCTCGTTGGCAAGCTTGATGTGTTTTTTTGCTTTTCGCTATATAATCTCAAATTCATTGGACGACTTCACAACTTCAAATAATGAACCAAATAGAGTTGGAACAAACCGAGCATTTATAGCGTAAAACAGAATGGATGGACAAGTTGCTTGGGGCGTAAAATTATGATAGAGTTGGCGAAAGCTATGCTAGATACTTTGTTAGTAAAAAAGGTGGCTAATGGCTAGAATAGAAGGTTTTAAGGTTAAAAATTACAGAACCCTTCATGATATTACTCTAGGAAAACTGTTTGATACACAAGCAGCAAAGCCATTAGAACCGATGACAGCAGTTATTGGTAAGAATGGTGTTGGGAAAAGCACACTTTTTGATGCTTTTGGTTTTCTTTCGGATTGTTTGAAACGGGGAGTAGAGGAGGCATGCGACTCTCGAGGTCGTGGGGGGTTTGAGAGAATTCGTTCGCAAGGGCAAACGGGTGGTATCGAGTTTCAGATTTACTACAGAGAAGTTGGCAACGCACGCCCAATCACATACGAATTGGCAATAGATCTTGATTCATCAGGAAGACCCTACGTCAAAAGTGAAAGACTCAGACAACGGAGAAGGGGGCAAAGTAAGGGATGGCCCTTCTCTTTTTTAATATTAAATGAAGGCAAGGGTATCGCCTGGAAAGGTGAAGATGAGGGAAAACAGGTTGAGAAAGATGAAGACTTTGATCTGTACAGCTTAATGGAAAAAATACAAAAAGGCGAGGCGGTAGAGGAAAGTAGAGAAACCGAGTTAGTGGAACTTGACGATAAAAGAAGACTTGGCATTGCAACATTGGGTGCGCTCAAACAACACCCCAGGATTTCGGCATTTCGTAGATTTGTAGAAGGTTGGTACCTCAGTTATTTTAGACCGGATGCTGCACGTAGTTTACCTCTTGCCGGACCACAAGAACATCTAAACATTCATGGCGACAATCTTGGAAACGTCGTTCAGTTCATGGAAAGAGATCATCCCAGAAAATTTCAATCTATCCTTGACAATATTGCAACCAAAATTCCTGGTATAAATAAAATTAGCACTGAGAGAAGCCCGGATGGTAGACTCCTGCTGCGGTTCAATGATAAAGGTTTCCAAGATCCATTTTATGCTCAACAAATGTCAGACGGAACCCTGAAGATATTTGCTTATCTTCTACTATTAGAAGACCCTTCCCCCCCGCCATTTTTATGTATTGAAGAGCCGGAAAATGGGCTTTACCATAAACTTTTGGAACCGCTTGCTAAAGAATTTCGAGACCATGCCCTTCGCCGAAACGGTTCTCAAGTATTTATCACGACACATCAGCCTTATTTTGTGGATGCTTTCAAGCCGGAAGAGGTTTGGGTTCTAGAAAAAGGCGACGATGGTTTCGCTACCATCAAACGCGCTAGCGAAGATCCCATCATCAAAAACCTTGTTTCTGAAGGGTTGCCGCTGGGTGGACTTTGGTACAGCGACTACTTGGACGGGAGATGAGTACATGCATTTTGAGATACTCGTCGAGGATATTTCCGGCAAGACTGCTCTTGAAATTCTCGTTCCAAAAATAATTGGTAATGAACACACATTCTATGTCCACGCCTATAAGGGAATTGGTCGTATCCCCAAAAATCTACGAGCAACCTCTGACCCTCAAAAACGAATTTTACTTGACCAATTGCCGCGACTAATTCGCGGTTATGGCAAAACATTTGCTGGTTATGGTGATTATCCATCTGTCCTTATTGTGGTTTGCGATCTTGATAGTCGATGTTTAAGTGCTTTTCGCAGAGAACTGTTTGACCTGGTGAATAGGAGTGATCCAAAGCCGGATACATATTTCTGTATAGCAGTAGAGGAAGGAGAGGCTTGGTATTTGGGCGACATGATTGCAGTGAAGAAAGCCTATCCGCATGCAAAAGATACAACTCTAAATTCGTACGTAAATGACAGTATCTGTAATACCTGGGAGTTGTTAGCCGATGCCCTATTTTCTGGTGGGGCCAAAAAACTTTCTCAACTTGGCTACCAGACAATTGGGAGAGAGAAGACAACCTGGGCTGAAAAAATCACCCCTCACATGGACATAGATAGTAATCTATCACCCAGCTTCTGTTATTTTCGGGATAAACTTCGGAAATTAACTAGCCAATAATAGAGGGAAAGGCATCTATAAATTGCACACCCATTTAGTACTCGGATAGACTGTACGATTGGTAACGCTTATAATTAATCCCGTACTTAGCCACCCAATAATAAGAAGTTGCATCACCATCCCCCATCGATTTCAACGCCAACGCAACTGTTGGCGTTTTTTGTTGCCTTCGCCACAACCGAGTGAACCGCTCTTACAAATGAGCGTTAGCTGAAAAAACCTCAGAGGGCTGGTGATAAACGGTCTTTTCCGCCTTCGGAGTCGAAATGCCGGGCCGTCGATCATAGGGGTGAGTGCTCAGAAGGAGTTGATCACGCACGTGACCGTATGACCGACAATAAGTGACTCACCTATTAATCCAATCACGAAAAACCCGGTGAGGTAGAAGAAAACTTGATTTAAGCAAAATTATGAATTGCGGTATAATTCTTTTAGGAGGTAAGTTATGAATATTCGTGACATTTTGGTTGATATTCACGCTCTTGAAGAAGAGTTGCTGGATTTTGAACGTAAATTCGGCATCCGCTCAGAGACGTTTTACGCTGCTTATGCCAGTGGTGAAGAACCGGAAGATGATAACTGGATGCTGGACTTTGGCGAATGGGCCAGCGTTTATCGCACCTGGCTGACCCGCCAAGCCGAGTATCGGGATGAAATCCAAAAGATCCAACGACAATCACCGAGTTTGGCGGGCTTAATTCGGGTTGCCGCATGACCCAGCCCTTCCGCACACCGGAAGATTATGAGTTATTTTTGTATTCGCTTACGGAGCAGTTTCCATCAGTCAATCGTTCAACCATTGTCTTCATTCGACGTGGGGCAACGTTAGCCCGGGTGGCGGGAGAATTGCACTTCAAACACAACATTCGCCTGGTTGTCCGGGAGCGGGTGTTGTATCAGCACTTACCTCTTGTGATGGATTGGTATGGTTACGAAGTGTGGCAAGATGAAGAAAAATTGTACTGGTATGACTCTCAACCGCATCCTAATAACCCAGAGTTGGCCAGTACACACCCTCACCATAAGCATATCCCGCCAGATATTAAACACAATCGTATCCCTGCTCCAACGATGAGTTTTACCCGTCCAAACTTACCCGCGCTAATCCAAGAAATTGAAGAACTTATCAGTAAGATAGAGACTGAAACTGATACATAGAACTTCATCATCTTTGAACCGAGATGCCGGCTAACAACGGCTTTCTGCGGAGCACATTATCCAACTTTACGCTAATAGTGAATAAGGTCATCACCACACCCCCACCGATTTCAACGCCAACACATACATTGGCGTTTTTTGTTGCCTTCGCCACGGCAATATTAGGGCGTTTCGACCTTTGGGTTTAATTTGAATCAAGAGCCATGCACGCTCGGAGATGCGGCCGGGATGTCGAACGGACGTCCCTACGGACTCGAAGACACGATCGGGATCCCGTTCGGACTTTCATGGACGCACGGAGGTGTGATCGGCATCCCGATCAGACCTTCATGGACGCACGGAGGTGTGATCGGCATCCCGTTCGGACTTTCATGGACGCACGGAGGTGTGATCGGCATCCCGTTCGGACTTTCATGGACGCACGAGCCAGACCGGACAGGTTTTACAGGACGTGGGTCGGCGTAAATAGCGGATCGATGGGGGCAGACCTTACGCCCAACGATAACTTCGGAAACCTGCCAGGTCTTAACTTCACGGCGGAAGCGCGTTTCACCACGCCCGATCTGGCCGAGGTGGTCGCCCTGCGCGATGACTTAAAGGCCAATCTGGCCATTCGCCGCAGCAGCCAAAACCGCCGCAAAGCCAGCCTGACGGCCAGCAACGACGCCTTAAAAGCGCTGTATGACTGTATCCGTGCCGCCGGCACGGTGATCCTCATCAAGCATTTTGACCGGACCATTCACCAAGACATGACCTAGTGGGGCTTTGAAGTGGTCAAGCCCCAGACCAAAGGGAAGGACGCCGAAACCGAGCCGGCCGTCAACGGGACCACGACCACTGCCACCAACGGCAGCGAGCCGACGACCAACGGCGCAGCAACCATGACCAGCGCCGAACCCACCACCACCAACGGCGCGGAGACCACCGCCCCGGCCGAGACCTCGACCAACGGCAGCGTTGAGATCAACGGCGCGTCTGAGGTGGGGGTTGAACTGGGCGATCAAGGGTAGTACGGGCCAAGGGGGGCGACGGCTTCCGCCTCGCGCTCTCCCCCCTAGCCGGAAAATTGCTTGACCCCCGCCGGGATGGTATGATATCGGCGCTCATTTAAATTCACCCCCTATTCAATAGAATTAAAAAGAGGAGGAACCAATGAAGGCTACCAAATCATTGTTGTGGGTACTACTGCTCACGCTAGTTTTGGCGACTTCCGGCGTGGTCAGTGCCGCGCCGCCGGCGCAAGACGAGGACGGCCAGGAGTATACCGTTCAGGCCGATGACTGGCTCAGCAAGATCGCCGATAAGTTTTATGGCGACGTGCTGGCCTACCCGACCATTATGGATGCCACCAACGCCAAGGCCGCCGAGGACGAGAGCTTTGCTGTGATCGATGATCCGAATGTGATCGAAGTCGGGCAAAAGCTGTGGATTCCGGCCGCGCCGGCCGGGGAGATGATGGAAGCTGAAGCGTCGGCTGACACCTCAACCACCGAGGGCGCTATGGCCGACGGCGACAGCCCGACCATCGAGCTGCGGCTGCTGGAAACCACCGATATTCACACCAACATTATGAATTACAACTATTTCAGTGACGCTCAGGATGACTCCGTCGGTCTGGTCAAAACCGCCACCCTCATTAAAGAGGCGCGCGATGAAGCGACCAACAGCCTGCTCATCGACAACGGCGACCTCATCCAGGGTACCCCCTTGGGCGACTACATGGCTCGCGTCAAAGGGCTGGATGACGGCAACACCCATCCGGTCTACAAGGCCATGAACACGCTCGATTACGAAGTCGGCAACATCGGCAACCACGAGTTCAACTATGGCTTGGATTATCTGGAGGCGGCTATCGCCGGGGCGGATTTCCCCTACATTTCGGCCAACGTCGATGACGCCGCGACCGGCGAACCTCACTTCACACCCTACATTATCAAAGATTATACCTTCACCGATACGGACGGCAACGAGCAGACGCTTAAGGTCGGTTACATCGGTTTTGTGCCGCCCCAGATTATGCAGTGGGACAAGGCCAATTTGGAAGGGCTGGTCACCGCCAATGACATCGTCGAAACGGCCCAAGAATACGTGCCACAGATGAAGGATGAAGGGGCCGATCTGGTCATCGCCGTGCCGCACTCCGGCCTGGATGTGCAGCCGGCCAAAGGCGGCGATGAGAACGCGGTCTACTATTTGTCGGAAGTGCCGGACATCGACGCGATTTTGTTTGGGCACGCCCACCGAATTTTCCCTGGGGCCGACTTTGAAGATTTGGAAGGCGTCGATAATACCACCGGCACCATCAACGGCGTACCGGCCGTGATGCCCGGTTTTTGGGCCAACAATCTGGGCGTCATCGACCTGACCTTGCAGCAGGTTGACGGCGAGTGGCAGGTGGTTGCCTCGCAGTCCGAAGCCCGGCCCATTTCCGAGCGCGTCGATAACCAAACGGTCTCGTTGGTCGATTCCGATCAGACCATTATCGATGCCGTTCAGGAGGAACACGAAGCGACGCTGGACTGGATTCGCCAGCCGTTTGGCGAAACCGAAGCGCCGATCAACAGCTTCTTTGCCCTGGTTCAGGATGACCCTTCGATTCAGATTGTGACCGACGCCCAGAAGTGGTACGTTGAAACCCTTATCCAGGGTACCGAGTATGACGGGATGCCGGTTCTCTCGGCGGGAGCGCCCTTTAAGGCCGGGCGCGGCGGCCCCGATGATTTCACCGATGTACCGGCCGGCACCATCGCCTTCAAAAACGTGGCTGACCTGTACATCTATCCCAACACGCTCAAGGTCGTGGAATTGACCGGCGCTGAAGTCCGCGAGTGGCTGGAGATGTCGGCCGGGCAGTTCAACCAGATCGATCCGGAGTCGACCGACGAGCAGCCGCTGATCAACACCGATTTCCCCACCTACAACTTTGATGTCATCGACGGCGTGACGTATGAGATCGATGTCACCCAGCCGGCCCACTACGATCCGTCCGGCAATCTGGTCGATCCCGACGCCCATCGCATCGTCAACCTCAGCTACGACGGGCAGCCGGTCGACGATGGCCAGACGTTTGTCGTGGCCACGAATAACTATCGCGCTTCAGGCGGCGGCAATTTCCCCGGCGTGACGTCGGACAAAATTATCATCGATGCGCCGGATGAAAACCGCCAGGTTTTGGCCAACTTTGTGGCCGACCGTGGGGTGATCAATCCCTCAGCCGATATGAACTGGAGCTTCGCGCCGATCAACGATACGGTCAAGGTTACCTTCCGCACCACCCCGGCTGAAACCGCCGAGGAGTTCGCGGCGGCGTTTGACGCCATCAGCCCCACCGGCCAAACCGATGAGGATGGGTTTGCCATTTACACCATCGATTTGGCTCCGTAACACGAATTCGAATTTGTTTCATTTAGCGCCTTTAAAATGGAGGGCCCAATCTGGCCCTCCATTTTTGGCTTTTTAACTTCAGTTTGATAATTAAAGCCGAATATGTCATTTCGTAACCGGAGGCGGAGAAATCCCTCAGACATTCCAATAAATGAAGCCTTTGCTGGGGAAAAATGTTTTTTGTCGCGTCAAATTGTCCCAACCAGACCACTTTTCCTGGTATTATCATAGGGATTTCTCCGCTGTCGCTTCGAAATGACATGAAGCATATTTATTTCCGAACTCAAGTTTTGAGGTTAAGAGCTTGTGAGTTTCCAAACGCAATTTTAACCTGACTATTGTTTCAACCGGAAAGGGACGTGCTCTCAAACGTAATTTGGAAACCTTTAAGGTCTGATGTAGCCGTAACTATAAAGAAAGAGGCATAATATGACGAAAATAAAAGGTATAGCGGAAATTGTGCTGAACGTGCATGACCTGGCGGCGGCGGTGGCGTTTTACAAAGAGGTGCTGGGGCTGGAGGAGATCGGCCGGCCGGGGCCGGTTTTCCTGAAGGCCGGCGATCCGGCGGTTAGCATTCCACAACTGGTGGTGTTGGTGCCCCTGCCGGCCGGGGCGGATAATTTTGTCGCCCCGCGTACGCTGCACCACCTGGCCCTGGAACTGGCCCCCGAAGATTTCGACGCTGAAGAGCAGCGGTTAAAATCGCTGGGGTATGCGCTGCGGTACGGCCAACATCCGGTCTTGCCGTCCCGGACCATGTATGTCGATGACCCGTCCGGCAACGAAGTGGAATTCATCTGCGGCGCGTAGCTTCCAAAAATTCTAAACAGTTGCCCAATTTATCGCAGAGTTTACGAATCGGCTTTAGTCAGAAAACCCAGGACTTTCGATGGATTGACGTTGGCTGGATGTCGAACTACAATATCAGATACTCAAATTATTACGATGGTTAAGTTTACGATTACAGTTGGTTATGCATCCAATAGTACAAACAATTTCGGTTATCAAAAAAAACGACGAAGCGATTGCCCGGTGGATTTCTCACCTGATTAGCCCGCATATTGTGGGTATCGCGCTAACGGCCTTCCTAGCCGTCAAATACAGCAATGAAAGCCTGGCCGAGGTATTGACCTGGCTGGCTGTCCTCATCCCCCTGCTGGTCATCCCGCCGTTAATTTACCTGTTATGGCTGGTGAACAAAGGGCAGATAGAGGATATTTATATGCCCAAGCGCGAAACCCGACTGCGCCCTTTACTGGTGATGCTGATCTGGCTGAGCGCCTGCTTGTGGCTGATCGATTACTGGGCCGCCCCGCCGGTGGTCGGCGCGTTTGTGCTGGCTACGATCATCCTGGTCACAATTTTGAGCGTGGTGACGCTCTTCTGGAAAATTAGCTTTCACGGGGCCACCATCTCCGCCGCCGCCGCCACAGCGTTCATGATTATCGGCTCGTCCGCTTTGCCGCTCATTTTGCTGGTGCCGCTGGTCGGCTGGTCGCGTATCCGGTTAGCTCGCCATACACCCCGTCAGGTTTTATACGGATCGTTAGTCGGAATTCTATTCGCGCTGATTATGGTTCAGGGGATTTTGCAGGGGTTGTTGTAGAGTTTGATCACATCAAAAAGGGCCGTCACGTTGAGTGTGACGGCCCTTTTTTGTTTGTAGTAACTTAGCGGCCTTGAATGTGCATCGGCATGATGACGTGAGTGAAATCTTCATCGCCGACGGGGCGGAAAACGCCGGGGCTGGACGGACTGCTGGTTTCCAAAATAAACTGCGGTGTTTCAACAATTGATAAAACGTCGATCAGATATTTGGCGTTGAAGGCTACTTCGATGGCTTCGCCGTCAATCGAAGCGTCCATATCCGAAACGTTGTCGCCCAACTCGGCGCTGGTGGCGACCAGGGTGACGCGCCCATTCATCAATTCATCGCCGCTGGGGCTGATTTCCAGCTTAACGATATTGGCCGAGTCGCGGGCGAACAGGTGGGAAATGCGTACGGCTTTCAAGAAATTGGCGGTGTCTAACACGCTGCGGGTGGTGTGGCCCTTGGGGATAATGCGGGTGTAGTCGGGGAAGTCACCCTCGATCAATTGCGACACCAACTCAACGTCCTGCATGCGGAAAATAACCTGGCGGCGAGAAGGCGTAACGACCAGTTCGATGGGCTGCTCTTGGTCGCCGGAAACGCGGGAGAGTTCGGTCAGCGCTCGGCCCGGAATGATCAGGCTCGATACCTCGCTGTGGTCTTCAATCACCTGCGACGCACTCTGGTTAAGCGAGGTCACTTTGACCGACAAGCGGAACCCGTCGGCGGCGGCCATGATCAACGTATCGCCGTTAAATCGAATCAGCACCCCCGTAAACACCGGCCGGCTCTCGTCGGTGGCCGCGGCGAACACGACCTGTTTAATCATCGTACGCAGCGACTCCGGCTCCAGTTTGATGATGATATCATCTTCGGATACCCCGGCGACGGTCGGAAACTCTTGGGCATCGATGCCTTTAATGTTCGACTCAAAGCGGGCGCAGCGCAAATTGAGCGTTTGGGTCTGCTCATCAAGCTCCATATCGATCCGCTCCGGCGGCAGCGAGTTAACAAACTCGGTCAGCAGCCGGGCCGGAACGGTGATAGCTCCCTCTTGGTCAATTTTTGCGCCGATCCAGCAGTTGATGCCTAACTCAAAGTTATTGGCCGACAGCTTTAACTGCCCATTATCCGTTTTCATCAGCACATTCGACAAAACCGGCAGCGTACTCCGACTGGCCACAGCTCGACCAACAATACTCAAACCCTTCGCCAAATTTTCTTGCAAGCAGGAAACCTTCATGGTCAATCTTCCCTGTTGTTTTGTATTGGTAACTGCTCAAATGGCTGACACTTTTACTCAAACAGAGAATGTTGAGTGGAATACCATCGTGCGATTAATACGTATAAGGGCCAGTCACTTGGTTACATTAATGAACTCTATTTACGTGGGGGTACAATAATACCACAATTAGTGGTAAGCAATAACTAAGTATACTACATTTTGTGTAAGAGGACAAAGGTTTGTGTTGGAGAATCGAGGGAGAAGACCGTTAAATCGGCATTTGGGCGGAGATCAGAAAGAGGCGATAAGGAGATTTGGTGATTGGATTACCAAATCCCCTTATCGCCCCATTTCTATTAATGCGACGTTATTGACAGACGACTCTTTAGGCCATACCAATCGGCTTGATGGGCCGCGAATCGTTGATATTATGAGAACGGGGTTGGGCTTTAGGCGGCGTGGGGGGGGTGGCGTCGGTATGATAGCGGTTCCAGGCATAGATAACCGATACCGTCCCCAGCGCTAAAGCCAAGGCGATCATGCCCTCCTGACTGACGGCCTGGTTGATCCCCGGCCAAACCAAGCTCACGGCCCAAACGCCCAAACCAACTGCAATTATTCTTATCGAATGACCCATTAGTGCCTCCTCGTAGCTTTCAGCCAACAGGGATAGGCTGAACTGCGGTTACTCAGTATCTAACAACAGTATACCTGATTACTACTTTTATTTCATCGGCTGGAAAGCGGATTGTGGCTCCGCTAAAAGTCGAGGGTTTTTTATGCGTAAATCCACGCGAAACGTAGGCCATCTACAACAAATGTTGTAGGCGATTTGGAGAATGAAGAATGGAGAATGAAGAACGGAGTTTAAAGATTGGGATCAAGTAGTTCGTAGTAATGGCTTTAGCCGTTCATCCTTTTAACACCGCTAAAGCGGTTACTACGAACCACAAGTTTTACTCTGTATCATCCAGCGAGGCCAACCCTTCGCGGAGGGCGTAGAGGGCGGCTTGGGTGCGGCTGGCCAGATGCAGTTTGCTCAAGATGTTGCTGACGTGGGTGCGCACGGTGGCTTCGCTGATCACCAATTGGTTGGCGATGTCCTGGTTGCTCAAACCGTGAGCGATCAGTTTCAGCACGGCGACCTCGCGCTCGGTTAGGGGTTCGGCGGTGGGAGGGCGTTGTTGAGGCGGGCGCGATAGCTCTTGCAGCAGCTTGCGGGCGATAGTCGGGTGCAGCGATGACTCGCCCCGATAGACCTGCCGGATAGCTTGCACCAACTCATCGGGAGCGGAGTCTTTCAGCAGATAGCCCAAGGCGCCGGCCTTGATAGCCGGGAATACCTTTTCATCGGTGGCGAAGCTGGTTAAAACCACAATCCGGGCCTGAGGATTGCGGCCGGTGATGTGTCCAATGGCTTCGATGCCGTCCATTTCCGGCATCACTAAATCCATCAAAATGACATCCGGTTTCAGGGATTCGGTCTGGGCGATGGCTTCCTTGCCGTTAGTCGCTTCGCCAACGACCTCAATGTTCGACTCGGTGGCCAGCAGGGCGCGAATACCTCGGCGAACAATCAGGTGATCGTCCACCACTAATACTTTAATTGGATTGGTCATCCGTTATCTCCACTCTAATGGTTGTCCCGGCACCCGGTTGGCTGGTAAT
The DNA here is from genome assembly GCA_020634855.1 of Anaerolineales bacterium. GTDB lineage: Bacteria > Chloroflexota > Anaerolineae > 4572-78 > J111 > JAGRBY01. Next base: position 5,680 of record JACKAU010000004.1, on the reverse strand, counting down.
CGTCAGGTCACCGCCTAATAGCGCCGCCCGCTCTCGCATGGTGTGCAGTCCTAACCGCCCATGGCCGATGCCGTTAGTGGCGTCAAATCCCTGACCGTCATCGGCAATTTCCAATACAACTTTGTGATCAGACGGCGCTTGCCGCAGCCGCACGTGAACCTCCTGAGCTTGAGCGTGTTTGAGCACGTTGTTCAGCGCCTCCTGAGCAATGCGATACAACCCCATTTCGGTATCGAGCGGCAGGCGATCTGGGGGTTTGTCGGCGACGTCTAAAATCGTCTTTAACCCGGAACGCCCCTCCACGCTCTCTAACCGGGCCTGAAGCGCCGCCGTCAAGCCTTGCTCCTCGAGTATCGGCGGGCGCAGCTCGAAAATCAACAGGCGGATCTCGCGCAGCGCTTCTTGAGCCGTAGCGCGTAGTTCATTTAAATGTTCGATGGCCAGCTCGGTTTCACCGACGGCGAGCTGGCGGTTGGCCGCCTCGGCATAAAGCGTTACCCCATACAGCGCTTGCGTCACCGAGTCGTGCAGGTCGCGAGCCAGCCGCTGCCGTTCTTGGGCCATGGCTAACTGTCGGGCCTGAGCGTACAACTGGGCGTTCTCGATAGCGACTCCAATCTGCTGGCCGATGGCCGCCAGCAGTTGGATATGCTCGACAATAAGCATATCCGCGCTCGAGGTGAAAAGGGTAATCGTGCCAATCGACTTGCCTTTGGTCACCAGCGGGATGCTGATGATACGCTGCCACCCTTCATCGGCCAGCAAGCTGCGCCACGCGCCCTCCGGGTAGTCAGCCCGTTCCCGAATAACGGGCCGCCCTTTGCGGATGGCGCGTTGGACCGTGATATCCGTATCCAACGGGAGTTGGCCGATCCGTTCGACCATCGCTGCCGACAGTCCGCGCTGGGCGGTGAGATGGAGCTGCGCTTCAGCGTCGTCTTCATTAAATTGGAGCACCCCCCCAGCCTCGGTTGAGGTGATTTCCAGCGTCTTGTCCAGCGCATCTTGCAGCGTCTCATCCAAATCCATCGAGCGGCTGACCACGGCCGCAATGGCGTTGATGGTGGACAGCGCCTGCGTTCGTCCGGCGATGCGCTGCTCCAGATAGTTGTACGAGCGCTGGAGTTGGGCCGACATCCGGTTGAATTGGTTGGCCAGTTCTTCCAACTCATCGCCGGTATTGACGGTAATCGTGTGGCCAAAATTGCCCATCGCCACCGCCTTGGCGGCCGCGTTGAGATCGTTGATCGGTTGGATGAGCAGTTGCACCCCCGCCGTGACCACCAAAGCCGGCACGATGATACCCAGCGCCAGCAGAACGAGCAAGAAATAACGATACTCCTGGCCCGCTTCCGATAGCGTGGCCCATTTCTCTTCAGTAATCAGCCCCCAGGGGGTGCCGGGCACCGGGGCGTAGGCCGCCAATATATCTTCGTCCTCGGCGTCTTGGGTGCGGAGCGAGCCGACTCGCCCGGCCAGAACCTGCTGTACAAACGGCTCGCTCGACAAATCTTGCCCCACCAGGCTGGAGTCGGAGTGGTAGATCAACCGGCCCGTCTCATCGACCAGATAGGTGCTGCCGGTTTCGCTCAAACGCAGTTTGACGATGCTGCCGTAGAAGGGGCTAATCGTGATATCTCCCAACCGGAACAGCCCGACCATTGTGCCGCGAAATGCGCCCTGTTCATCGGTGATCGGCACGGCCACGGTGATGACATCCCGACCGTCCAGCCCGTCGGGCGTGATGTTGGAGAATACCGGCCCGGTGCTGCGCAGAATCTGTTGAAAATAGGGTCGATCCGACCAATCGCTGCCCAGAGCGTCCGGTCGCGGCGGATCGGCGGCCACGACCGTGCCGTGGGTGTTCAAGATCAGGACGCCGCCGTCGAAAACCACCAATCGGTTGCCGGATCGCTCTAAGGCGGCCTGCTGGCTTTGGGGATCGGCCCGGTAGATGTCGCCGGTGCGGGCCAGCGCGGTTAAAATGCCGCTGTATTCGCTCAGTTCCGTGGTCAACTGGCCGGCGGCCAATCGAGCCACGTCCTGGTTGCGCTCCAAAACCAAATCTTCGGTGACCTGTTGGTAGGCAATAAACATCACCAAGGCCACCGCGCCCAAGATAATGGTCGTTGGAATGAATGACCAGGCGATGATTTTTAGGCGCATACTTTTCCAGCGAATTCCCAGCAGCATGATTATCCTCTACGTTAGACCTTACTGGGCCGCTTCTATTTGACGACAAACCGCGTTCATTTGTTCCACCGATCCTTGTCCCAACGTAAAAATTTTATCCCAGGCGGCATAGGCCAGTCGCCGGGCGTCGGCCATGTTGGCGAATATCTCGGCGGTGACCGAGTAGCCGTTGAGCTGGCCGTCGGCAAAAGCCGCCAGGTCGATTTCCTGAGCCTGGTCGGGAAATTCCTGCTGCACAAATCTGATCCACTCGTCGATCAAGGAAGCCCGAGCCGGCTGCAAGAAGCTCGCTTGAGCCATGGCCCGGCCGTAGTCTTTGCTGATGAGAAACTTCACCAATTCCCAGGCTGCCTCAGGATAGCGAGTCCCGGCATAAATGCCAAATCCATCGGTCGTGGCCAACGTCACCCGGCGAGCCGGTCCCGCCGGAAACGGGGCCACGCCAACCCGGAAGTTGGCCTGACTTAAGATATCCTTCAAGGCCCACGAACCATCCTCAACCATGGCCACTTGCCCCGAGGCAAACGCCTGCCGGGTTTCCATTTTATTGACATCCAGCGAGGTGGCCATCGACCTATCCTGCCACATCCGCTCATACAGCCAATTGAAGGCCGCCAGCGCTTCCGGCTCGGCCAGGCGGCAGCGCCGGGGGTCGCCGGGAGCGACCAAGTGACCGCCCCAACCGTTGACATGAACTTGCAGCCGCTCCCAGTCGATATCGACCATGCTGCCCCACAACCCGCCTTGTCCGGTCGCCGACCGGTCGCGGGTTAAGCGCTGCATAGCGGTGGTGTAGTCGGTGTAGGTCCAGGCAGCGTCGGGGTAATCGACGCCGTACTCATCGAACAAACTCTTGTTGTAGTAAAGCGCCAGCGCCCCGTGATATTTCGGCAGCGCGAATTGCAGGCCATCCTCGGTGAAAAAGGCGCGATATTGGGCCTGATCCCACTCGTCGATGGTGGCCTGATCGAGGTCGGCGGCGACAAACGGCCTCAAATCGAGCATGTAGCCGGCCTGCGCCCAGACCGGGAGAAAGTCGCAGCAGCCCTGAAACACATCGGGGGCGGTACCGGCTCGCATATCCGACAACATTTTTTCGCCCACGTCATCGGGGTCGGGCACGTAAAACACCTTGATGTTCGGGTGCATTTCGTGAAATTCGGCCAGCATGGCGCGGGCCATGGACGGAAACCAGTCGGTACGCCAATCTTGATACACCAATTGTATTTTACCGGCCGAGGGGGACGGTGCTTGAGGCCGGGCCGGGCCACAGCCGGATAGCGTCGCGGCAGCCGTCGCCGCCGCCAAACCCAGAAATTTTCGCCGGGATATCCGGCCGATTATATTATCCACTTATACTCCACAATCGATGGGTTGCTTCAATAATTGATAATTGATAATTGATAATTGACAAGATAGTGATGTCGTAGACCGGCTAAAAATGCAAATACCGACCTCCTAAGAGGTCGGTATTGAAATGTATGTTGTTGGATGAACCTAATGGCTAGGCGTTTTTATGAGTCCAAGCCGGCATCCAGGTTAGTCGAGCGATCAAAATCCAACCGGCAAAGAGCAGCGTCAACAGCATAATCAAGGCTTGGACGCCGGTCGGATGGGTTAGCGAGGCCAACCGCGACCAAACTGTAGTCGTTGAGGCCGGCAGCGGATCGCCGTAGCGAGTCAAGCCCTGGGCGGTGGTGGCGTAGATGCCCCCGTCATTGAAGGACAACTGCTCGACCAGGCTGTCCGTCTGGGCCACTTTGGTCCAGCTTTGGCCGCTGTCGAAGCTCTCGAAGATGCCGTCGCTGACAATCTCACTGCCCACACCGATCCCGGTCGCCAGGGCCAAGTGGGCCGGATCGGCCGGATCGATGGTGATAGACGGCACCCATAACAGGATGCCGGGCTGCCAACCCAACCCTTCGTTCATCGAGGTCCAGGTCTGGCCGCCGTCATCCGAGCGATACGCGCCGTAGCCGACGGTTCCGGCGTAAAGCGTTTTGGGGTTGGTCGGGTCAACGGCCAAACTAATGGCATTGACCGGCAGGTTGTCGATTTTCTGAAAGCGACTGCCGTCTATTTTCAGCAAGCCATCGGTGGCCACCGCGTACACCTGGCCGTCGGGTGCAGAGACGATCTCTTTAACGTATATCTGCGCCAGCGAGTCGCCGCCGATTTTTTCAAACTGGCCGGTTTGACTGTAATAACGATACAGTCCTTGACCTTCCGTGCCGATGTAGACCACGCCCGGTTGGGTCGGCGAAATGGTCAGCGCCGAAACGTCAGGCGCTTGCCCGCTGTTATCAACCGGTAGGGCGAATTTAGTGTAACTCCAACTTCGACCACCGTTGTCACTGACCAATAGCCCTCGGTTCGTGTCACCGGTTTGGCCGGTTGTACCGGCATAGAGCAGACTGCTGCGCAGGGGGTTCACCGCCAAGGCACTGATATCGGCCGCCGGGGCGGAACCGACTCGCTGCCAGGAGTAGCCGTTGTCATCGCTGCGGTAGATACCTTGTTGCTCGCCTGACAGAGCCGTGTAGAGCGTACCCTCGCCGGTCGACTCGGAGACGGCGCCGATTGAAGCCTCAGACAGATCGGCCAAAGCCAGACTCCGCGTTTCGCCCACCACCAAGGCCGCGCCTGTACCCAGACACAAGATCAAGGCGAATAGTCCAATTCTAAGAAGTAAGTTTAGTTTTCGCATGGGTTGCCTCCGTCTCCTAATTTAATGGGGTCTTAACTACTGATTCGCTTCAAGCGGTGCAAATCGCTGCTGGGTAATGTCGCGACCGACAGCCGAGCTATCGGCCGGAACAACCAGCTCATTGTTTGACGCAGCCGGCGTATCAGCAGAAACGTTGTTCATTTCATTGACGGCAATGACCGCGGTGATAATCACCAGGTAAATTACCAGGACAAAAAATCCGTTAGTTAAAATTTGTTTTAGTTCTTTCACAAGAAATCACCTGTAAGTATCTCGAACCTCTCCGGTTTTCTGCGCATTTATTGCGATGATGATCAAGAAAAGCCGTTGGAGGTCTTTAAATACGCTTAATTATAGTATAACAAATTCAAGCCCAATTGTGATCAGCCTGTCGGTGTAGGGGGACTACAACAAATGGATGATTTATGAGGATAGGCATTTTGCTTAGTTGGGTAGGGGTAACATTACTCTTACCAGAGTAAATCTAGATGAAACAACCTAGCCGGCTGCCTAGGCTGCGTCTAAGAAGTCACCCGTTTTATCGGGAATCAAAAAATCTCTGCCCCTGAATTAAAGGCAGAGATTTTTAGCCTTGATCCTGATGATGCCGGATATGAACGTCGCTACAATCTAAATTTACTTGTGCGGATCATAGATCCAAACCCAGGTGCCTTCATTACCCTCCGTGGCTCTGGTTGCGTTGACCAAAGGCGACGCCACAGGCGTGGACCAGTTGTAGAGCCACTCGGCGTCGGTGGGCGTCATATTGACGCAGCCGTG
>JACKAU010000039.1 GCA_020634855.1 Anaerolineales bacterium | reverse complement strand
CGATGATTTCGATCGGGTCGATAGCAATACAGTCGACAACGGGTGGACTGAGTTGGAAGCTGACGGCACTCAAATTGCTATTCAGAATAACCGTCTCTGTTTCACTGACACGTCCGATATTACCAATCGACCAATGGTTTCTCACGCCTTCTCACAGGTCTCGTCCGGTCAACTGGTCTGGACCTTTGACTTTGATTGGTCTCAGACCGGGAGTGAAGCCTCTTATACCCTTCTAATGCAGATGGGCGAAGGTGCCTTGATGAGTGACAGCAACCAAGATAATGGAGTGGGTATCAACCTCGTCTGGTCTCAAATCGAGGGGATTCACCAAACCCTGGGCTATCGACAAGGTGGCACTGTGTCAACCCTTACCCAACTCAGTGGACCGGCTCAGATTTCACTTCAGGTAAACCTTGATAATCACACCTACGATCTGGTCATCGACGGGAATCCAGTTCAGTCGCTGATCCCGTTCGACCAGAATGTTGGCCTTGACACCATCCGTTTCTTCACCGATGGTCTTGATGATCAGAACTTCTCCGGACGCTGCTTCGATAATCTCGTTATTGAGGGATCCCCAAGCGGTCCAGCGGCTCCCACAATTATCTCGACTCCATTAACTAAGACACTAGTAGGATTTCCATATACCTACAAGGTGGCGGCCACTGGCAATCCATCTCCCCGGTACGGCTTAACTGAAAATCCACCTGGAATGACAATTGACCCTTCCAGTGGGCTAATTAATTGGACGTCTACCGCTACAGGTACAGTAAATGTGACAGTTGAAACCACAAATACAGTTGGGATTGATGTGCAAAGCTTTTCAATTGATGTGTCTACCTTAGCCTGCAGAGCACCAATACGGATTATGCCTCTGGGCGACTCGATTACCGCTGGTAAATCGTCAGGGGTTGATGATTCTGACGCCTGGATTGGTTATCGCAAAGACCTGTGGGAAAGTTTAAACGCGGCTGGCTATCAAGTTGACTTTGTGGGCAGCCAAACCAATGGCCAACTTTATTCCGGCTTCGACCCTAATCACGAAGGCCACCCAGGGTGGACTAAAGCGGGAATTGCCGACAATATCTATGATGAAGGGGAGCAGTGGCTCATAAACCATCCGGCTGATATCATCTTGCTGCATATCGGGACCAATGGCGTCAACACGAGCATCACTGATGTAGAAAAGACACTTAACGAAATTGATGCTTTCGAACAGGCCAACAATACAGATGTTATGGTAATCTTAGCCCGAATTATCAATCGGATTGGCTATAGTCAAGTAACCGCCGACTTCAATGACAATCTTGAAGCGATGACTCAGGCCCGGGTTGCGAATGGCGATCATGTTATCATTGTTGATATGGAAGATGGGGCGGGTTTGATTTACAGTACTCAACCGACGGGTGATATGTGGGACAACTTGCATCCCTATGCCACCGGTTATACCAAAATGGCGGCCGTTTGGTACGATGCGCTCGCGACTATTCTACCGGATTGTCCACCAGTGGTGCCAAGCATAACTAGTTCGGCCAAAACGGAGGCGACAGTGGGTGGGTTGTACAGCTATGATGTGGAGGCGACGGGCAGTCCGGTGCCAACGTACACGCTGACGAGTGGACCAGCCGAGATGACGATCGATGAAAACAGCGGGCTGATTGAATGGACCCCCACCGTCAGCGGCACGGTTGAGGTCACGGTGGAGGCCGTCAACTCGGTTGGTACTGACCCTCAAAGCTTCTCTATTAATGTTACCGAGGCCTCCACCTGTCCGTCCGGTCTAACTGCCTATTGGCCGCTTAATGAAACCAGCGGCACGACGTTCTTCGATGTCGTGGGCGGCAATAACGCCAACTTCTCCGGTAGCGGTACACCGCTTTTCGCCACCGGTCAAGTGGCCGGTGCGCTAGAATTCAATGGCTCTGACCACCGACTTGCTACGGCCAACATTGCCAGTACATCCGACCAACTGACAGTGATGGCTTGGATCAACCCCGATAGCCTTGATGCACCGGATCGAGGCATCCTATCCAAGGCAGGGATCTTTACCCTTGAAATCGAAGAGGACGGGGACGAAGTGGCCTTTACCCTAATTAATGGCGGTTCGTTTGATGAGTTTGAACCCGATGTACCGGCCAATGAAGTTTTGACCGGCACCTGGACTCACGTTGCCGCCACTTATGATGGCACCACGACTACCATCTACCTTAACGGGGTTGCTATTGCTTCTGAAACCAGCAGTCTGAGTGGGTTAGGCAGTAGTACCGCCCCTTACTACATCGGCTGGAACTCCGTTTTTGGTGCTAATCGCTATTTTGATGGACGTCTTGATGAAGTAGCTGTCTTTGACCGCGCTCTTTCCCCCTCCGAAATTCAGCTCGTCTTCAATAACGGTCTAAATAGTGAGGCCATTTGTACAGGTCAGAACCAACCCCCGGTGGCTGAAGATGATATGGGTACCGTTCCTGAAGATGGTACATGGGTAATTGATGTTCTGGCAAACGACTTAGACCCCGATGATGATCCGTTAACAATCACAATGGTGGGTATAGCAAATAATGGAACGACATCGACAGATGGATCTACAGTAAATTACATACCGTCTCTTAATTTCAATGGAACAGATAGTTTTACTTACACAATAAATGATGGCGAAGGTGAAAAAGCTACAGCTACAGTCAGTGTTACAGTTACATCGGTCAACGATGCACCTGAGTTGGCTAGCATTGGTAACCAAACCATCACAGAAACATTGACCTTATCTTTTAATGCTATCGCCACAGATTTTGCGGATAATGACTTGATAACATTCGGCTTGGAGAATGCGCCAAGCAACGCATCAATCGGTCAAAATAGTGGCGTCTTCAATTGGACACCAACAGAGATAGAAGGACCGGATAGTTACTCTTTAACGATTGTAATAACTGACAGTGGTAGTCCGTCATTAACAGATACTGAAACGATAAGTATTACTGTAACCGAAGTTAACCAAGCCCCGATTTTAGCAAATATTGGTGATAAGTCGATTGATCAAGGCAGTATGCTTGCTTTTGTGGTTTCAGCTACAGACGCCGATCTACCTCAAAACACGATGACATATAGCTTGTCTGGTGCTCCCGTGGGGGCGAACATTAATGGCGTAAGCGGTCAATTTATTTGGACGCCAAACGCCAGCCAACAGCCTGGCACTTATGATGTTACCATAATCGTATCAGATAGCGGAACTCCGGTCTTGACTGATAGCGAAACCGTTCAGATCACCGTTAATGCGGCGGAAGATCCGACATCAGACTACAAGGTTTATATTCCTATCATCGTTAATCCATAGGAAAGTGGAATGGCCCCACCATCAAGTTCAAGCGGGGATCTAATCTCCGTATAAACTACCTAATGTTGTAGGGGCATAGAATGCTCACGTACATATTCGGGAAAGAATTACGCTTTCAATATTGCGCACTAACAAGATATACTATTTATGAAAGAAAGTTTTGGGTATGTTGCTTTAACAACTTCATTACTTGAGTTTTGCGATGGGGGACAGATAGGAAAAAAGAGTAAAATGGTCAAAAGCAAAAGAAAGCGAAGAGACCATGAAGTTACCTATCGTGCAATACCCCCGGATAGTGGCTGAAAATCTAGCCCATTTTGCCCCAGTGTTCGAAACACCAGAACAACGGAAACATTTTTGTGAGTATGTAACCGGTTTGATTGCAGGCGACAAAGCCACCATAGCGGCAATCAACGGTCTGTTCCTTAACAACAATGATCAGAGTGCGCTCAATAAGTTTATGAGCCAAGCCCAGTGGCCGGAAGAAGAGCTGAACTATAGACGGGTACTGTATGAATTAACCCGACTCCATCGACGGCCAGTGAGCACCAGTGCCGGTCGATTGATTTTGGATGACACATTAGCCCACCACACCAAATGTTCAATGGAAGGGCTAGCCTATCTACGCGACCACAGTATTGGACGTAATGTGTGGGCCCATAATGTGGTCACCAGTTATTACGTCAATCGCAGCGACCAGTTTCCCGTGGATTTCCGGTTGTATCATCAGTTCAGTCGTAAATATGAAAAACGACGCTTACACCAAGTTCAGGAGCGATTGCGTAATGGGGCCACCTTGGCTAACTATCGCCAATATATAGCTACGCTGGTGAGCCAACACTATCGTCACCAGTTGCACCAGCCTAAAACCCGATTAGGAACGGACTTAGTGCAACAAGCCATTGCCTGGGAGCTGCCTTTTTCGGTGGTACTGTTCGACAGTTGGTTTCTGCGGTGGCCCTTGGTCGAAGCGATTGAGGCGGTTGGCAAAGATTGGATTGGCGCTTGTCCCAAGGACCGTCTGATTTTACACAAGAATTGCTGGACCCAACTGCAAAGCTATATCCAGACTATTCCGGCTGAGGCCTATCGACCCTACCAACTTGGTGACCGTTGCTATTGGGTCTTTAGCAAGGTCTTGACCATGAAAAATCTCAACCGACAGCGGGTTCGAGTTGTCGCTTCTTATGAAAACCACGTCAAGTCCGATAAGCTGCCCCGTTTTTACGCCACTAACCGTAAAGAGTGGGAAGCCAAACGCATTTT
>JACKAU010000038.1 GCA_020634855.1 Anaerolineales bacterium | reverse complement strand
GAATGACCAAACTTAAGACAGAATCAAGGCACTCAAGCGTCTTGCGGGTCATCATCGTTGCCCTCGTTCTACTGCTGGGCGCAGCCGCGCTCGACACGTATAATGCGAACGCCGCCCAACCGGCTGGTAGTGGCACGATCATCATCGATAAAATCACCGATCCCAGCGGCGACCCACAGAGCTTCACCTTTACGCTCCATTTGCTTGACGGCACTACGCAGGAGTTCAACTTAACCGACGCTGATGACCCCGTCAGTGTCGACGTGCCGGCCGGTAACGGCTACGAGGTCAGTGAGAATATACCTGACGGCTGGACCCAAACAGGCAGCGAATGCACCAGCGACACGCGTCCAGGTAATCCGTCCACGGCGAGCAACATCAAGTTGCAAGACGGCGAAACGGTGACCTGCACCTTTACCAACACCAAGTCTCCAACGCCGACGGATACGCCGACCAACACCCCCGTCCCGCCCACAGCCACCCCTGAGACCGGCGCCCTCATCCTGGTCAAGGACTCCCTGCCGGAAAGCAGCCAGCCCTTCAATTTCGATGTCACAGGTCCCGATTTTAACAACAGTTATACGCTGACCGATGATGGCACGGGTAACAATAACAGCGTCACCATTTCGGGGTTGATGGCGAATACCCAGTACACGATAACGGAAGCATTTCAGGCTGGCTGGTACGTGAACAATATCCACTGTGATGGCACCGGCGCCGACCACCTCAATACGTCCCAACGGTTGTTGCAGATCACCATCCTACCGGGGGTAACGAAAACCTGTACCTTTACCAACACCCAGCTGGCAACGGCCACGCCGACACCGACCAATACGGCCACGCCGACGGATACCCCGACGGCGACGGCCACGCCAACCCCCGGCACGCTCATCATCGTCAAGGATGCCCAGCCGGACAGCAGCCAGCCCTTTATGATCAACTTCAGGGGTGATGGTCGAGACGAAAATTACATGCTGGTAGATGATGGCAACGACACGACGAACAGCGTCACCATTACAGGTTTGAACCAGCGGGTAGAGTATAGAGTGGAAGAAGCAAATACGCCCGGCTGGAGCCTGACCGACATTACCTGTGACTCTTCTGCGGCCAAAATAGATCTTCAATTGCAACGGGTAGACATCCTCGTCCAGCAGGGTGAAACGGCCACCTGTACCTTCACTAACAGCCAGGATCCGACGGCCACGCCAACCAATACGGCTACGCCAACCAATACGCCGACCAACACCCCGGTCCCGCCCACGGCCACGCCGACCAATACTCCGACCAACACCCCGGTCCCACCCACGGCCACGCCGACCAGCACACCCACCAACACCCCGGTCCCGCCAACGGCCACGCCGACAGCCGCTCCATCGGACACAACGGCACCCCTGTGTGAACTGCTCCCCGTCAATCCGGGGCCGCCGATCAACGGCTCCGTTCGCTTCCAGGATCTCGACAGCGGGTTGGCGTCCATCACGATAACCCTGGCCAAAAATATCGTGATTAACATCCCGGACTTCACGCCGGGGACGACTGACGACGTGTTGGTCTCCGGATACCAGATCGATGAAACGAAACCGGTCGCCTTTGCCTTCGAGGCGATCGATATGGCCGGCAACGTGCAGGAGTGCGACCCAATCTTCATCCCCGTTATCCGGGACAACGGTAAACCCGTTACCGAAACGTTTACGGGGGTCCCCGACGGGGACTACGTCTACATCGATAACAACACTCCTGGTCTGAAAGACTTGCGGATTGAGGTCAATGGCGCCAAATTTACGCTTGACAATTTGACCGATGGCGAATCACACACGATTGATGTCTCAGCCGCGCTCATTGATGGTGTAAACACCTTTGAAATCATCGCCCGAGGCAAGCCAGACGCCAGCGCCGTCATCACCATTCCGGTGATACCGGATGGCGGTTGATCGGTTGTAGCCAACACAAGCAGTCGCGCCAGGGCAGCAATTTCGATCTATCCTGGCGACTCATCAATGTAATTTGCTATCGAAGTTCATATCCCTTTGAACTGAACTCAATACTGAAGGCTAGATAGGCAACCATAATGTGGGAATCTCCCGGAACAATGTTCTGCGGCAGATTCTCACATTATCTTTTTTATATCAATCTAAAAATTTAGTCGTACGCCAGAACTCATTTTTACCTCATCCAAATGGACGACTCCACCTCTGACAATTGTCGGAGACTATTTTGACGAGCCAAAGTCATCTTCATACCTGATGACGGGTGGGCCTTTACGTGTTACACTGATAACGTTACATATGACCTTAAATATTAGACTGGTGCAACAGGCCCAGACGAAGCCGTATCGAAAGGGGCAGGGCCGTCGCCTGTAAATCTTTCAGCCCACAAAAATGCTCAACACAACCCAACCTAACCAACAAACCATCCCTACGCTGGTCGTATCGCGGCCGGGCATTATGCGGCAGTCGTTGCGGGCGGCGCTGGCGGTTTATCCCTGGATCGCGCTGATGACCTCGGCCGGCGATGGCCTGACCGCGCTGAACTACACGGTTCAGCACCACCCCCGGCTGCTGATCATCGATTGCAATCTGCTTGAGGAGGAAGTAGAAGCGTTGTTAGCGGCGGTCAAGGTCAGAGCGCCGGAAACCCGCTGCCTGGTCTGCACCCGGTCGAGTCAAGCCGCCGAGCGGCTGCTGGTCGCCGGCGCAGATGGAGTCGTTCTGCGGGACAGTCCGGCGCAAGAACTGGAGTTGGCCCTGCTCCGGTTAGCCCAGGAGGAGATGGATCGAGGGGTCTAACACCCTGCTGGAACATGTCAACCCTGTACGTCCGGACTAAAATTGACACCTTAATACAAAGCGGTAAACTACTCTCGGCGTTGAAACGTTGTAACCCATAAATCTATTTTCACCGCCCATAAGACCCACTTTATCGTCTCATCTCCAACTTCTTCACTCCGATTGCCCTAATCGTCAATCTACCCATTAACCCATCAATCTTGCCTATGACCCTGAAACAGAATGCAGCATTTGATCCACGAATGAATTCGTGGGCTGGTACTGGAAACGTGTTTGAAACACGTTTGTTTTGTCAGGCGTTGAATTCATTCAACGACCAATGTGTAAGTTATTTATTTGCCGTTCCTTATCAAGATAAGGCCGCTCTGGTTGGAATTGTCGTTTCTCAGCCTTAGCCTCAGCCTTAGCCTGTTAGGGAAACCACGGTTACCGTCGATGAGAAGTAGGAATGAAATAGTATGAACGATTTCTCGATCGTACGAACCTCTTTTTGAATGGAGTAATTCATGGAACAAAAAAATAGTGATGTTCAGGCTGCGCTCACCGCTGTCGGGCTACCAACACTGCGAGTTGTAGCCGACGACCACAATATTATCGCGCTCGAAAAGCATCCCAACGGTCAATACACCTTTGCCAAGGCTTTACAGTTGGCCTTGGAGGCCTTTCTCAGCAACAGCCGCGGCAGCCCGGACCAAGGCCACGACTCGGCCTTCGACGTGGTGCGCAGCTCGCCCGACAGTTTCGGACTGGCGGCCACCCCTTCGGATGCAGAGATAACCGGGGCGCTGCGGCGTATGCTCGCCGACGACCCCCAGGCCGAGATCGTGCTGCTGACGCCGGCCACGACCGCGCAAGACAACTATCGCTTCCTGCCCGAGTACGGCGAAAGCATCACCGACAACTGGGTCTTTCGGATCATCGCCCCGGCCAGTTGGCCGATGTTGCAATGGGCGATTGTAGATGTACGCGGTGAAACGCCGGCCTACAGTTATTCGTTCGATTAGGCGGCATCCGGCTGTAAGTGAAATAAAAATCGTAATTTCACCCTCACATCGCTGACGCGACTCCCCTCTCCCAGATTGGGAGAGGGGTTGGGGTTGAGGGCTATTATAAAAAGGAGATCAATACACTATGACAACCAAAGCAGATTTTACCAATGAAGAATGGCTGAATATTTCCAAAGCCCCCATGTCTGTGGGCGGCCTGGTAATTATGGCCAGCTTTTCGGTGGGCGACGCCATTTTTGAAACAATGAGCATTGGCAAGAAGTTGGCTGAACTGGCGCAGTCGGCCGGGAGTGACACCTTAATGGGCGCGCTGGCAGCCGAATACACCGACAAAGAGAATTCCAAAGAACTCAAGGAAGCGATAAAACCCAGCAAAGAAGAATCGCGTGACCCGGCGGCATTTAAAGCCAAAATGCTCGGCGACCTAAAAAGCGCCGTCGCCGCTATCGACGGCAAAGCTTCGCCTGAGGAAGCCACGCAGCTCAAAGAATGGCTCTACAGCGTGGGCGAAGCGACCGCCAACGCCGCCAAAGAAGGCGATTTTATGGGCATCGGCGGGCAGCGGGTCAGCCCGGAAGAGGAAGCCGTGTTAGCCGAGATCAAGACCACGTTGGGACTGTAGCCATAAAATGATCGTAACATCGCCGGGATTTCTCTGTGACGCAAGGAATAAATAGTCCAGACAATCATCAAGCAGTTCATAAGAAATCCATGGTTCCTCACCGCAGCACCAGCATCCGATGCCGATCTTTATAGAAAGGAATGAACGGCGATGTTCGATTTGATAATGATAATTCTGGCTATCATTTTGGGCGTTGTGGCTGCCG
>JACKAU010000037.1 GCA_020634855.1 Anaerolineales bacterium | reverse complement strand
CCCCCCCGGCCCCCCAAAGGGGGGAGAAAGACATCAAATTCCCCCCTCTGGGGGGTTAGGGGGGTCAGCGCCAGTCGCTAACTTAATGACAGTGAGTTGCTACCGTCACGGCCATGAAGTTAAAGAAGGCAAGCATCCTGAGTAGCGTGGAACAGAGTGGAGTGCGTATCGAGGGGTGCGGCGGCGACAATGATTCGGGACCAACCCGCCCCTCGATACGGGTTCGCTTCGCTCACCTACTTGGGATGCTGCTAACTTAATGACAGTGAAATAACGCGTAAGAAACCACCAGTATTGCCCCCTTACTCTCCACTTCCGCTTCCCTACCCCCTATAACCGACTTAACCGAAGTTAAATAAAATTGATGTTTGGCGAATAAACCCATTTAGAGGTAAAATAGTCGCCAGACCCCGAATCAAGCTCATCCAATTAAATATTGACGGTAAGCGACAATTGTGACAAAGAAGCAAATCTGCAAGGAGACAAGCAATGACCAAAAATTCACTGGGCGCACGCGCCACATTTGATACCGGTAGCGGCGAAGCGTTTATCTATCGCCTGGACAAGCTGGAAAAAGACGGCCTCGGCCCTATTTCCAGTTTGCCGTTTTCAATCAAAATCTTGCTCGAAGCCGTACTGCGAGAAGAGGACGGCTATATCGTCAATGAGGAAGACGTTGTTAAACTCGCCAAATGGAACGCTGCCGCCCCGGCGGACGACGAGATTCCATTTAAACCGGCCCGGGTCATTTTGCAGGATTTCACCGGCGTCCCGGCTGTTGTCGATTTGGCGGCGATGCGCTCCGCGATGGCCCGTATGGGCGGCGATCCGCAAAAGATCAATCCGATTGTGCCGGTCAACTTGGTCATCGACCACTCGGTGCAGGTCGATGTCTTTGGCCAGTCCCTGGCTTTGGAGCGCAACGCCGAAATCGAGTTCGAGCGCAACGGTGAACGATACGAATTTCTGCGCTGGGGGCAGAAAGCCTTCGATAACTTCAGCGTGGTGCCGCCCTCCAGCGGTATTGTCCACCAGGTTAACCTGGAATATATTGCCCGCGGCGTCTGGACCCGGCCCGAGGATGGCGGCATCGTCGCCTATCCCGATACGTTGGTCGGCACCGACAGCCACACCACGATGATCAACGGGCTGGGTATCGTCGGTTGGGGCGTGGGCGGCATCGAAGCCGAAGCGGTGATGCTCGGCCAGCCGATTTATATGCTTGTGCCGGAAGTGGTCGGCTTCAAGCTAACCGGCCAGCTTCGCGAAGGCGTAACCGCCACCGATTTGACCTTGACCGTGGTGCAGATGCTCCGCCAAAAAGGCGTCGTCGGCAAATTCGTCGAGTTCTACGGCTCCGGTCTGAGCCAAATGACCTTGCCCGACCGGGCCACGATTGCTAACATGGGCCCCGAATACGGCGCGACGATGGGCTTCTTCCCCACCGACGCCGAGTCGCTCAACTATCTGCGCCGCACCGGCCGCTCGCCGGAGCTGGTGCAACTAGTCGAGCGCTATACCAAAGAGCAAGGGCTGTTCCGCACCGACGCCACCCCCGATCCGGTCTTTACCGACACCCTGGCGCTTGATCTGGGCGAGGTTGAACCCAGTTTGGCCGGACCGAAACGGCCGCAAGATCGCATCGCGTTGGGCGATATGAAAAAGGTGTTCCAAATGTCGCTGACCAAGCCGGTTGGACCGCAAGGGTTTGGCCTGGCCGAAGATGCGTTGAGCCGCAAAGGGGTGATCAAACCCAACGGTATGCCGGGCGCGGAGTTGAATCACGGCGCGGTCGTGCTGGCGGCGATCACCTCCTGCACCAACACCAGCAACCCGTCGGTGATGTTGGGCGCGGGTATTTTGGCCAAGAAAGCGGTCGAAAAAGGCTTGAAAGTACCGGCCTACGTTAAAACCAGTATGGCCCCCGGCTCTAAAGTGGTCACCGACTATCTCAACCAAGCCGGCCTGACGCCCTACCTGGAGCAGTTAGGCTTCTTCACCGTGGGCTACGGCTGCACCACCTGCATCGGCAACAGCGGGCCGCTGCCCGATCCCGTCGTCGATGCCATTACCACCGGCGATCTGATAGTCTCCGGCGTGTTGAGCGGCAACCGCAACTTTGAGGGGCGTATCCACCCCTACATCAAAGCCAACTTCCTGGCCTCACCGCCGCTGGTGGTGGCTTTCGCTCTGGCCGGCACCACCGATATCGATCTGGTCAACGAGCCGCTTGGCGCCGGGTCTGATGGCAAGCCGGTCTACCTGAAAGACATCTGGCCCACTCAGGCTGAAGTGGCCGCCGAGTATGATAACGCGCTTAACCCGGCGACATTCAACAAAGAGTACACCGGCATCGAGCAGAGCAACCCCAAATGGAATGCCATTCCGGTGGCCGAGGGGGCGCTCTACCAATGGGACGAGTGGTCAACCTACATTCAGGAGCCGCCCTTCTTTATCGATATGAGCGATGACGCCGAACCCATCACGCCGATTGTTGACGCCAAAGTGCTGGTCAAAGTGGGCGACTCGGTTACGACCGACCATATCTCGCCCGCCGGTTCCATCCCGGCCGAAATGCCCGCCGGCAAATATCTGCAAGATCACGATGTCGCCCCCTACGAGTTCAACTCCTTCGGCTCGCGGCGCGGCAACGACCGGGTGATGACGCGCGGCACGTTCGGCAACATTCGCCTGCGCAACCAGATGGCCCCCGGCACCGAGGGCGGCTGGACCAACTACCTGCCCGATGACGAGGTGATGCCCATCTACGACGCCAGCGAAAAGTACAAAGCCGACGGCACCCCGCTGCTGGTTATCGCCGGCAAAGAGTACGGCACCGGCTCCAGCCGCGACTGGGCGGCCAAAGGCACGCTGCTGCTGGGCGTCGAGGCGGTGCTGGCCGAAAGCTTCGAGCGCATTCACCGCAGCAACCTGGTCGGTATGGGCGTGCTGCCGCTGCAATTCAAAGCCGGCGAAAACGCCCAAAGCCTGGGCCTGACCGGCAGCGAAACCTACACCATCCACGTCGATGACAACCTCAAACCGCGCCAGGATGTCCAAGTCGATGTCACCGACGCCGCCGGCAGCACTCGCACCATCAGCCTCGTCTGCCGGGTCGATACGCCGGTTGAGGTCGATTACTATCGCAACGGCGGCATCTTGCAGACGGTGCTGCGCAACTTCTTGAAAGAGTAATCATCCCCTCTGCGGGAGATGAGCGATAGGGTAAGTATTAAAGCCACCTGGTGACAGGTGGCTTTTTTTATGGGGGGCGTAGAACATCACGCTTTACGTTCCACACCCTACGAAGTGGTCCAAATTCAACCTCAGTTCCTTGTCATTTTGAGCGAATTGCGGGTACAATACAAATGTCACTTTCAATCGGATTGCCCATTCCGCCCGCTCGTCCCCAACCGACTTAATTCTCAAACCGATCCACACTGCGCCCAGGTTTAGTTCACTTCAATCACGTGGCGGCACTCGCTGCACTCGCTGGCTGGATAACAAGCGGATGAAACGGCTGCGCTTTCGCTGCCGGGCTTGCAGCCCGTTCGCGAAAGGCTCGTCGCTTATCCGCCGCTCCGTTGGCTGGGCAGGCAATTCAAGGGTTGCCTTTTAGAGTAAGCTTAAGATTAAATATTCGCAGTAGGTTAGTCCAGGCTCTCAATTTTTGGTATACTTTAATTATGTTGAATGAAAAGGAATCATCAGAAATGAATAGTGATTCACTCAAAATAGATCGAGCCGCCTTTTCGATAGCCAGCCTGTCCGACGAAACGGATGAAAAAGCGTATTGGCTGTCAAAAACGCCGTATGAGCGTCTCGAAGCTTTAGAGTGGATGAGACAGGTTATCTATGGCTACAGTCCATCTACCACCCGACTTCAAAGAATTCTTACAATTACTCAATTCCCATCAAGTTGAATATTTGCTGATTGGGGGCTATGCAGTTGGTTATTACGGTTATCCACGGGCCACAGCGGATATGGATATCTGGATAGCCATCGCGCCTGAGAATGCAGCGAAAGTGGTCAAGGTCTTGCAGACGTTTGGATTCGGCGCAGAGGAAGTGACGCCGGATTTATTTTTGAAAGAAGAGCAGATTATTCGAATGGGCCTGCCGCCGGTGCGGATAGAGATCTTAACGACAATTTCTGGGGTAAGTTTCGAGGAATGTTATACCGAGCGACAGGTCGATGTTTTGGATGGGGTTGAAGTCAATCTGATCAGTCTGGCGCATTTGAAGGTCAACAAGAAAGCCAGTGGTCGGTACAAGGATTTGAATGATTTGGAGAACCTTTCCTAAGAACCAACCCAGCTAACAAAAAACCGATCCTCCGACTTTACGCCACCAGGGAAAGGCCATCACCCCCCCATCGACATCAACGCCAACACTTTCGTTGGCGTTTTTTGTTGCATACATCACCATTACACTCTTTATAGCGATTGATCCGCCTTCGGTGTCGAAATCCCGCAAGGTAATCATAGGGGGTGCTCAGTGAAGGATACGATTAACAGGCGTGATCGGTTGTGTCGGCGCGCAGAAAGGTCCATTTGGCGAGAATTCGGATGGTGCTGCACGCAGAATGGTTCTTTTGGCAAAAATTCGGATGGTGCTGCATGCAGAATGGTCCATTTGGCGAGAATTCATATGGTGCTGAGCTCAGAAA
>JACKAU010000036.1 GCA_020634855.1 Anaerolineales bacterium | reverse complement strand
TGCAACAAAATAACCATTTCCCGCTGGCCGGATCTCATTTCCTGAGACAAAATAACGATTCCCCGCCGGCCGGATCTCATTTCCTGCAACAAAATAGTCATTCCCCGCCGGCCGGATCTCATTTCTTGCAACAAAATAGTCATTCCCCGCTGCCGGGAACGCCTTCCTGCGACAAAATTACTAGCCTCCGAAATCGGCGTGACTTTTTTGTGACAAAGTAACAAGTCTGGTTATCGGACTAAACGTTGTAATCGTTGTTTAACGCCGGTCGGGGTATCCGGCTGCCGCAGGAAGTGGGTCGGTAGGGCCTGGATTTCGGCAACGATTTTCTGGGTTCCGGTGATGACGTCGCCCGGAATCAAACGGACAGCACGCTCCAAATAATGGAGCGCCTCGCGGTTAACGTTATTCCTATAGTCTCAGTTGTCGTTATAATTATTTGATAGTAACATTAAATATATAGGCTTCTTAGCCCTTTAACAGATCCCCCATTGTACCCCCAGGAAGGTTTGACCCTCACTTTACCTAGTTCATATGCCATCTAATTTCACTTATCAACGGAACGTCACAATTAAGAGGAGATCATGAAGCAAGCCTTAGCAGCACTTACCAATCCATTCAAATCAAACAGCAGCGAAACGACCATCAAGAAGTTCGGCACATTTGGCGGGGTCTTTACCCCCAATGTGTTGACTATTTTGGGCGTGATCATGTATCTACGCCTGGGCTGGGTCGTCGGTAATGCCGGCATTTTAGGGGCGATTATTATCATTCTCATGGCTAAAACGGTGACGATCTGTACCGGCTTGTCGATGTCATCGATTACGACCAATATCAAAATTGGGGCGGGCGGGGCTTATTCGATCATCTCGAAATCGTTGGGGCTTGAGGCCGGGGGCAGTATCGGCATCCCGTTTTACATTGCCCAGACGCTGTCGGCGGCGCTGTACATCATCGGTTTTACCGAAGGCTGGTTGGTTGTCTTTCCCGACCAAAACCCGCTGCTGGTCTCCACTATCGCCTGGATCAGTTTGCTGACCATCTCATACATCAGCGCCGATCTGGCCATCAAGGTTCAATACCTAATTATGGCGGTGCTGGCCGCCTCTATCTTGTCATTTCTGTTGACCCCCGCGCCACGTGTACCGGAGGTGGTTTACGTCGGCAACTTTGAGCGAGCCAATTTTTGGGTGGTGTATGCCATCTTCTTTCCGGCGGTGACCGGCATTATGGCCGGAGCCAATATGTCCGGCGATTTGAAAGATCCCCGGCGGTCGATTCCCGTGGGTACCATGAGTTCGATCATCGTTACGATGATTATCTACATTACGATGGCCGTGGTTGTGGGCTTGGTCAGCACCACCGACGAACTACTCAACAACCAGATGATTATGGTTGACAAAGCGCTCTGGGGGCCGGTGGTGCTGGCCGGGATTATGGGGGCCACGCTCTCATCGGCGCTGGGAAGTATGCTGGGCGCGCCCCGGCTGCTGCAAGCGCTGGCCGAACAAAAAACCGTTCCTTTTTATAAAAGGCTCTCGGTGAAAACAGCGTCCAACGAACCGCGTAACGCCATTATTGTAACCGGCATTATTATTGAAATCGCCATTCTGTTAGGTAATCTCGATGCGCTGGCCGTGCTCATCACCATGTTTTTCCTGATCACGTACGGTATGCTCAATCTGGTGGTCTTCTTACAGCAGAGCATGAAGATTATCAGCTTTAGGCCCACCTTCAAAGTACCCCGCTTTGTCTCGCTCTTTGGAGCGGTCTCATGTGCGTTTATGATGTTTTTGATCAATCCGGTTTTTAGCTTTGTATCCATTTCAGTCATCATCATTATTTACATCTGGCTGACACGAAAAGGGCTTGAGGCCGATTTCGGTGATATTCGCGGCGGTCTGTTTCTCACTTTGGCGGAGCGAGCCGCTCGTCTGGCCGACCAATTTCCGGACCACCAAATCTCGTGGAAACCCGATCTACTGGTTCCCATCAAAGATCCCAAAGTATGGGCGGGATCGATGCTGTTTATTCGGAATATCACTTATCCGTCCGGCAGTATTTTTGCCTTCACCGTCAAGGAAGACGAACAGGAATTAGAGACCGATCAAGCGGCCCTAACCGAACTACTATCACCCTTGAAAGAGCAGAATATTCTGGTTAATTCCGTCGTGCTGGAAGATCAGGAATTTGTGCATGGGGCCAAGCTGGTCATTCAAACCCTGCGGGGCGGCTCGTTTCGCCCGAATACGTTGTTTATGACCATTGGCGGTGAGTGGGATCGGGCCCCGCTCGATGTGGAGGGCAATGGTTCGATCACCAAGAAAATAGGCGGCCTGCGCAATCGGGTCTTCGGCCCAACCAAGCGGGACGACACCATCAATCAAGTGGTCTCTCTGGCTTCAAAATATAAAATGGGGGTTATTCTGCTGCGCCAACATCCCCGCATGGCCTTTGGCGTGCAAAAAAACGTCAACCTATGGCTGAGGGATAAAAGCCCCAACTGGCATTTGGCTATTTTGATTGCGTTGCAACTTCAGTTGAATTGGACGGGTAAGATCAATTTGGTCACGGTGGTTGAAGAGGGAGACGATCCGGCGCATCTGCACGATTTTCTACAGCGTTTGAGTGATCAAGCCCGGTTGCCGTCGACAACCGAATTTCACGTGTTGGCCGGCCCATTTAAAGAGGCGCTCTTAACTGCCCCACGCGCCGATCTCAATATCTTTGGCTTGTCGCTGGTTGAACGCGGCCTGCCGCTAACCTTCATCCGCGATATGCCGGACCTGGTCAAAACGTCCTGCGTTTTCGTCATCGACTCAGGCCACGAAAGCGCGTTAGTTTAGGCGTCATAGGTGTTGTCTGGCGGCGGCCGGTGTTCATAAGGAGCATCGACAATAGTGGGGTTGTGGTAGTACACTTGCGTGTTTTGAAACGTTCGCTCCAGCCGCCGCCAGACCACCTTTTTGATGACGGCGCGGGCAGCCGGAATGAGGCACAAAAAGCCAACGGTGTCGGTCAGAATGCCGGGCGTCATTAAAAAAGCGCCGGCGAGTAAGATAATCAAGCCATCAACCAGCGCCTCGGCGGGTAAGCGGCCATCGCTCATCTCCATTTGTATTTTTTGCAAAATCTGCAATCCCTGACGTTTGACCAGGAATGCCCCTAACGCACCTGTGAAAATAATCAACCCCAGCGTCGGCAGCGCGCCTACTTGCCGACCAATTTCGATCAAAAGAAACAGTTCAATCGCCGGCACGATGATGAAGAGTAGGAGGAGTTTGGCTAACATGGTGTTACTCCATTGTATTCTCAATGACTATAAGTGGATGGTCTATTATAGCTGAATGGCCGGTTTAATTCAATTTGAAATTGATTTCACAAATCATTGATCTCCCCGACAGTTTGTGCTAAAATCCACAAAATTCTCCCCTATTAAAGAAAGCGACTCTAAATTGAATCGGCTTGGTTGGTTAAAATCAACTTTTTTCTTTTTGATCATCGTTGTTGTTCTGATTTTGTTTTGGGAAGGCTACAAATTACTGGCCTCTCCGGATGGGCAATATCTAACCGGCACGGCCCAGGTGAAGGTCGGGGACGAACGGGTTCCGGGGCCGTTGTGCGCAGGCATAGGGCTATGTGAACTTAAGCTGCCGGTTCGGGCCGATGATCGGTCGATGCCGCCCATCAAAAATATGATCTCAACCATTTTTGAACCACCTCGACGCGGCAGCAACGAGATTTTGTTCACGATACTGTTGAGAGCCTCGCTGTTTACCTTGCGGGAAGCCGTAACGGGTTTTTTGTTGGGCGCAGCGGCCGGATTTTTTCTGGGCGTGGCCTTCGCTCACTCCGGCCTGCTGGAACGCGGGCTACTGCCTTATGTCGTCGCCTCGCAAACGGTACCGCTGCTGGCCATAGCACCGATGGTGGTCATTTGGATGGGCGGCAATTGGATGTCCGTGTCGGTTATCGCCGCCTATCTAACCTTTTTCCCGGTGACGATCAACACGCTGCGCGGCTTGCGTTCACCGCAACCAACCTCGCTGGAACTCATGCATTCTTACGCAGCCACTAAGTGGGATATTCTCTGGAAACTGCGGGTTCCCTCGGCAATGCCCTACATTTTTACCGCGCTCAAAGTGGCCGCTACAGCCAGTGTAGTTGGCGCTATTATCGGAGAACTGCCATCAGGCATCGCCGATGGGTTGGGCCGAATTATTCTAAACTTTAACCAATATTATGCCACCGGGCCGGAAAGATTGTGGGCCGGTATTATTTTTGCTTCCCTAACCGGCATGACATTTTTTCTGATCATTACCTTGTTGGAAAAGTTTTTTGTCAGACACCGACCGGCGGATGCGGTTTAGGCCGATGGTTAGTTTGTTAGTTTGTTGGTTGGATAGTGGGCTGGAAAATTAACCCACCGTCCAACCATCCCGCAAACAAACCGTCCAATTATTACGCTTGTTGCACCGGGCCATAGATTGTGCTAAAATGACGGCCTCCCAGTGTACTCTCTGCCTCATCGACGACAGAGTCCAGAAACATCGCTGTTCAAACCGACCAATTTTTACTCTCGTTTCACTCGTAAATCGTAAAACCAACTAAAAATTCCTCGGAGGCAGGTAATGGGCTCGCTATGACTGAGTTAGCTGTTTCAATTAAGAATCTCAACAAGATTTTTAACCAAGGTTCAAATAATCAGGTTCATGCCCTAAAAGATATCGATCTGAGCATCGCATCGAATGAGTTCATATCACTAATTGGGCCGTCCGGCTGCGGCAAATCGACGCTACTGCGCGTTATCGGCGACTTGGTGCCATCGTCATCCGGTCAGGTCCTGGTCAACAACAAATCGGCCCATCAGGCCCGCCTTGATCGGGATTATGGGATGGTTTTTCAATCGGCCACCTTGTATGACTGGCGGACGGTGGCCAAAAATGTGCAGCTTCCGTTGGAACTGATGAACTACAGCAAAGAGAAAAAAGATGCTCGCACCCGCGAGATGTTAAAACTGGTCGAGCTTCAGGATTTTCACAACCACTATCCCTGGCAGCTTTCCGGCGGGATGCAGCAGCGGGTATCGATTGCCCGGGCGCTGGCCTTTGAACCATCGATCTTGTTAATGGATGAACCCTTTGGCGCGTTGGATGAAATGACCCGTGAACGACTTAATTTGGAACTGCTGAGTATTTGGGAAAAAACCCAAACCACCGTTATTTTTGTCACCCACAGCATCACCGAAGCTGTTTTCCTCTCCACACGGGTCATTGTCATGTCAGCCCGCCCCGGACAGATTACCCACGACATCACCATCGATCTACCCCAACCACGTAATACCGATACCCGCGAAAACGTTCGCTTCTTCCAATTAGAAACTGAATTGCGCGAAGCCTTACGAGAAAGCGAGCGGATGAGCGTATGAGCGATACCCTGGAGCGGTATTTGGCCCCGATTATTATCCTGGTTATTATTCTAATTGCCTGGGAAGGGCTGGTGGCGGCTTTTCAAATCCAACAGTTTTTGTTACCACGCCCAACGGTTATCTTGTCCAACTTAGTCCAAGTGATCCACCTCACCCCGACCGAAACCACCCTCACCGACGAAGAGCTTCAGGATCGACTCAAAGACGACCAACTAATGGTGACTATTCCGGCCGAAGCATCGCCGGAGTTAACCGCAGCGTTAAGCTCTGCGGCCATTATTCGCTTGCCCTGGTTCAATTCGTCTTTACTCATTCTCCAAGGTGAAAATCTTAACCCCATTCTACAGGCAGCCTGGTATACGCTTAAAGAAGCCCTGGGCGGCTTTATTATTGGCTGCTCGGCCGGAATTATAGTCGCACTGATCAGCTCGCGGTGGGTGGGAACACGAGAGGCGTTAATGCCCTTTGCCATCGCGGCCAATTCTATGCCGATTATCGCCTTCGCGCCGATTGCCAACAACTGGTTTGGCATCGACAATCCATTTTCCAAGATGTTCATTGTGGCCATCATGGTTTTCTTTCCGGTGATGATCAACCTAGTACGTGGTCTTACCCAGGTAGACTCCAATTCGCTGGAATTGATGCGCTCTTACGCCGCCAGTGATACTGAAATTATTCGCAAGTTACGCATTCCTAATGCCCTCCCCTTTCTGTTTAACGGCTTAAAGATTGCGGCGGCCCTGAGCATGATCGGCGCGGTCGTGGGCGAATATTTTGGCGGGCCGCGCATTGCGCTCGGCGTTTTCATTACCCAAGAGGCCGCGCTTTTTCGATTCTCATCGGCTTGGGCGGCCATTATCATCGCCTGCATTATGGGCATCACGTTATACCTGATTATTATCCTATTAGAGCGACTGGC
>JACKAU010000035.1 GCA_020634855.1 Anaerolineales bacterium | reverse complement strand
CAATTGTTGCTGCCCATAACTCCTTGACGCTGCCGAATTCTACGGGCCGGGTGCCACCATCGGCCCATAGGATAATAGGCCAGATGTCGGGCCGGCCTTCGCTCTCCAATACGGTCAGAATGTGGCGGGTAACGTCGGGATCTACCCAGCGAGCCGGGCCGGGCTGGGGTTTGTCGGTTCTTAGCCCGGCTTGGATCCACCCAGCTACACTTGCCCCATCTTGTAACATCTGGTTTGGGTCATCCCAAAAGGGCTGCCAGCGGCGAGCGTTCGGTAGCACGTCAAGCCAGTAATTGGCGGCGGCCTGCCCCTTATCTGGCTCATTGTCAAATGCCACTAACACAACCGGGCAAAGGGAAAGTTTAGCTATCCAGCGGGCGCGCCGGGCGTGAGTCGTCGCCCCGGTGGCCACAGCGGTTACTATGACCCCAGCTTCCTGTTGGATAGTCAGGGCATCTATTGCCCCTTCAACCAAAACGGCGGGTTTGTTGGGTGACAGCTTATCAGCATTGAACAGGCCTTGTTTGTAGCCCCTGGGTGGTATCTTTCGCCCGTCTGGCTTCCTTATCTCGATTCTCCAAAGTGAATCCTCTATAAACCATGGTATGACCAGCCCGGCCGGTAAGTGTATAGGGCGGCCTGTTAGCCCCCAGTGGGCGGCGACATCCTTTATGTGCTTCGGATTCCAGCCCAGCTGGGCGCCCTTGATTGTCTCATCGGTTAGCCCACGGCCTCCAAGGTAACCCAGGGCGTCTAAATTGTGCCATAGCTGCCCCTGAGCATAATCGACAAAAGTCCGGCCGCGTTGCTCCCATTCACCTTTAGGCGACTCCAAGGGAGGACGCTTGGGCATGGGCTTGGCTACGGGCCGGTCAACCTTTGAGAACTGCTGGCCAGCAACAAACTCGCAAGCGGCGCGGAAGTCGAGCCCGTGTATTATCTGCCCATAGGCGATTGGATCCTTCCATTTCCCATCTGTACAGGTCCGACATAGCCAGCGAGCGCGGTCAGGTTGCGCTCTAAATCTATCTTTACCCCCACACTTAGGACAAGGGCCGGCCCATTCACCCCCGCCGGTCGCTGCTATTTTTTTGGTAGTAGTATCACGGTCAATCAACGTGAGTAAATCGACGCTATTTTTCAGTTGTTCAGTGTCTATTTTTTCAAAGGTCATAATCGTCTCAGTTTTGTCTGTTTGTTGTTCTGTCAGTTGTTTGTTTACCCCCCTTCATGGGGGGGTAAACAAGTAAACAACAGACTGGCCGCTGTTGTTTAGTTAGTTGTTTAGTTGTTTAGTGGGGGGTGAACAACTGATTTCATTGCCCGAGGTCCATGGCGAGCTGATAAAGTTTGCTGTTTTTTGGGCCGCGTTCGGTTTGGACTTCTCCAGCGGTTTCTAGTTCCTGAAGAGCTGCCAATACTGAAGGGCGGCCGATTTCGGCGCTTAGGAGCTCAACAATTTCAGTTTGGTTTAGTCCCGGTGATTTTCGAAGTATTTCAATAATCCGTTGCCGTGCTCGCTCTTTTGCGGTCACCTCTTCACGGGCCAATGAAACGATCTCTTGCTCAAGCCATTCTGCAAAAACACTATGGGCCGTGGAGTCCCCTTTTAGCCTAAACCACAAGTGGTCAAACGGCGGAGCATCTTTTTGTTTAAAGCATTTTAGCATCCCTAAGTTGGCTGTTTCATCGTGCGTTGTCTCAATCATGGAATCCATAGATCCGTGAAATGCACTTGAGCCGCGATATTTGCCCGTTTTGTTGGCGTGGTGAACCAAAAGAACCGTGCAACCTAATTGATTGACTGCGTACTTGATAGCTTGAATGATTGCCCCGGCGTCTCTCGCGTGATTTTCATCGGCCCCAAATGTTGCGCTGTGCAGGGTATCAATTACCAATATATCGAGCGCTCCCCGGTCGGTTCCTTGCCACTCCCTCACGAATTGATAGATTGTTGTGTCTACATCTTTCTCGAACAGCTGGGGGACGTCCACAAACAAATGTAACCGGGCTTGGGCTTCATTGTCCCAAATATGGTAATGATTCCCGGCGGCCAAAAACCGGCCCGGCAGTCCCCCCAGCCCCTCTCCTGCACAATAGGCCACGGTTAATGGTTTAGGTATCTCAAACTTTCCGGCAAAAGAACGGCCGGTAATGGCTGAGTATATCAGATCAATTGTAACAAACGTTTTCCCGCTGCCGGCGTCCCCGAAAATCATAGCAGCATCCTGTTTACCGATAAGATTATTAATAAGCCATTCTTTAGGCGGCCTTTCAATAAATTCCTTTAGGGAGAATGGTTGAAAAATTGGTCCCTCGGTCAGGTCCCCTGCTATCAGGGCAGCCAAGGCCGGATCGTTATTGGCCAGGGCGTCAAAAGCGCGGCGGGCCCCTTGGGGACCCTTGGTGTCAAAGGACTCCTTGATCGCTTGGGCTATATCCCCCCAAGGTCCCAAGTCATCAGCCGTCGGCGTGGTTCCGTTTGGCGTTTGCCCATTTAATAATGTTTGGATGTAGGCGCGGGCAGCCTGATCGGTTGTGGTTGACATTATGATATCTACCTCTTAGCTATCTTGACCGATTTCACGAAGGAAAATTTCAACCTCATCCAACCCGGCCTCCGGCAGCCCGGCAAGCGGCGGCAGCCCTCGCGGCACCTTTGCGCATTTTTAAACTCGACCAAATCCGCAGATGCTGCGCGCGTCGTCTGGCTCCCGCGTCCGCCGTGCGGACGGCGATCGCTATGAGCCGTCTGATGTCGATATCATCGTTGTTGCAGCGTTGGGTGTAGCGTGGTATAATTGTGGCGAGTGGTTTCCACTCAGTTATTTCCCGCCCGCCCCGCTGCCCGCGTGGGGCTTTTTTTATCCATCACGACCCCTTCCAAACTTACGAGAGTCAGCGCATTAATCAATCGCGTCCTGGCATCGCTCGCGGATTTCAGCCGGCGCCGGGCGATGGTCGCCGCGTTGTCGATGTAGGGGCGGGCGGGTTATAATGTCCTGTGGTTCACCCTCTGGGTGAATTGTAGTGCCGGCCGGTGCGCTCTGAGTCGCCAAACTTTTTCGACGCATCGGCCGTTTTTAATTCCTTACTTTTGCTCACTCGACAGCTCCTTCTTTAAACTCTGGACTAAAAGTTGGTTGAACGATATACCACGGTTGCGACTTACCTTCCTGGCCAGCAAATAATCAGCCAATGGTAAACGAACTCCGCTCGCCTTCGTTACAGGCCGGCCGGTGATTGTAAGCGGCATATCGGTTTTCATAGACACCTCCAATTGTTAGATTAATAAAAAGGGCAGAAGGAGGGTATATGGCTCCTTCTGCCTTTTTTTTTTCGTCCGCACGTGACGTATGGCAGTGGTAAATAAATTTAATTGGAATCCAAAGCAACGCATTGATCACCTGTCCATAAAATTTTGGCGGTAGAGAATCAACGGTTTGTTTCTAGCATATTCATTATACCATTCATCGTCATTGTACACAAAATTTTGTACACTTGTTCTATTCTAGTATAACCAGAAAAGTAGTTATGTCACCTTAAAAGCGCAAAAGAAGTAGAAAAGTCTTTTTTTTTGTATCAACCCTTGCAGTCGCACAGTTGCTGAATTGATTGTTTTGATTTGTACACACGCATCTTACCACATTTGAATAGTTCCCAAACGGACACAATTGTGTCCATTCATTTCAGTGGAAACTTATCTTCATATCGTTTAAGGGTTCTTCCCGAAATTTGATATTTACGTTTCGCCCATATATCTTTGTCACTGATAAGGCCGGCTGCCTTGTCGCGCCCTGAAATGCTCTCTACGATTTCGCGTTGTTTATTTTTAGAATACGCAAATGACCACTATCTGAGGGCAAGCCCTCAATTAGATAGTTATAAATTGCTATGGCGTCCTGAACTTTGGCTAGCAGAGGTAAGCCTTCAGTTCGCCATAGTTCAATAGCGTCCGCAGCGCCGACAGCGGCCAACTCTTTTATCTCCACTTCTTCATAATCGCGACTGTCGGGCGGATCAATCACCTCCAGGCGCGAATTTCTTTTGCAGTTTGTCTTTATGTATCCCATTCAGCTTCCTTTGCTTTTTGATACTCAAGGATCTGGTTATCCAAAAGCAAAAGTTTCATTTTAAAGCGAAAAAACTTCGTGGATTCCCAATACATTACCAAAGGCCGAGCTAATCGAGTCTCGGCATACAAGACCGCTCCTCTTGACTTGGGCGGCCCGTTACGATAAGATAAATGCAACAAGCCACCGTCTCATGGATTTATGTAGAAATGCGCCCGGCTCGGTCCCAACGACGCCGGGCGCGTCCCTTTTATTCTACTAAAATCAGAACAATTGGTCTACATAAGACAGTTTGCCCAAGCCAAGAAAAGTAAATCCAGTTACGGAATTGCCGCTTTCCGTCACTTAACCATTTCCGCCAGTAGATCGGCGGCCAACTCATCGAAATTGACGCCGACCAGGTTGTACTGCTCATCAAGCCGGCGCTCTACCCAATACCGCTCCCGGAGCCGCCGCGAGCGCCGCCGGCGTTCCATCGGCCTCACGGAGCTGCGCCCGGCTCGACGGCCCGACGCGTTTCGACGGCCCACGCGTCGCACGTCGCTCGCAGCTCGCGGGCCTGAGCCTGCGCCGCGTCGGCGGCGGTCGTGTGGCCGCCGGCTCGATTTTTGGCCGCCAGATGCTCCAATTCCGCGATGCTATCGGCCATACGCTGGCCTGTTTCGTCCGGAAGATACGTCTCACAGTCCGGACACCACCAACCGCGAGGCCCTGGCTGTAGCGTGCCCTCACAGCAGAAGCACGGTTTTTGTTCTACCGGCAGCTCGGCGTCAATGTAGAGTTTGGCTGCTGGAGTCGGTCCGGTTGGAGTAGTAGTCCGACGTGCGACGCACGGTCAGCACGGCGGCGATAGCGCGTGCGGCCCGCGAAATGTCGGCGGGTGAGCCGGATAATCTAATTTTTATCATTGCTGTCCATTTCTTTGTGTCCAAAGTAATCATCATTCAAAGTTAGATCACACCCATCACAAATCACCTGAGTGTAACCGGTTCCATCCCACAATTGGCCGGATACCAACGCCGGCAAACAGGGCAGTAATATTCTGTTTTGCCGGTTTCTTCATTTTCGCGGATTTTGACAAAAACCATTGTTTCTGGCTCCTATGATTATCAGAAGTTTCAGGTATTGACACGCCGTGAGACGGCGTGGTATCATGTCCTTCACCCAAGCGAAGGAGATCTAATGAGTACTTACCTAACGCTCCCCATTGAAATAGAGCAGGTTGAAAATGGCCACTATCTGGCGACCAGCCCGGCCCTGCCCGGTTTCTTGATGGAATGCCCTACTGTCGAAGAAATATACCGCGACGCCGGCGCGGTGGCTCGCGCCCTGCTTGATACCTACCGGGAAATGGGCAAACCGATTCCGCCTGAGTTACAGTCCGCATCTGACCGTCTTTCGATCCGCGTCCTTGTCCCGGCCTGATGCGTTATAAAGAGCTAACCAAAAGCTCAAACGTCTCGGCTGCGAATTCGTTCGACACGGCTCCGGCAGTCATGAAATCTGGAAGAATGAACGTACCCAGGGCGTGACCGTCATTCCCCGCCACAATAAAGAGATAGCCAAAGGAACCCTCAACAAAATTCTTAAAGACCTCGGTTTCACCCTCAAAGACCTCCAATAAGTTTAAATTAATGGTATTTCGGCCTAAATTCGGTTACGACATTGATACGACTACCACCCGACAACGGTACGACGCCCCATACCCCGCTCTAGCTGCCCGTCGTGTTGTTGTCGTAGCCCTGGCGGGCGATTGTCGCCCGTTCCAAAAGCTCTCTAATCTGCTTTAACTGCCGGCCGTTGGGTTTATCTACGCCAAAATACTCTGCTGCGATAGCGGTGATACTCTCGTCGGCCGCCTCCATCATTTGCGCCTTGAGGATTTTGGAATCGGGCAGCGCTCGGACCACTTCCGCCGGCGCTTGGACGTATCCGGCAAACGGCCCGGGTAGTGCGTATTCTTGCGGCTTCGCCTTCGAGCCGTCGGGGTTGGTTTTGCCGGCCGGCTGAATGAACGCCCGGCGCGGCGCCCCGTTGCCGCCGACGATCTCGACCACCGTCGCCGACTTCCGGATCTGGGCATCAGGTAGCCCCAAGGCTTCGATGGTGGTCGAATGGCAGCACAAGGTTAAGTGAATGTTGACTTTCCGGCTTTCAGTCAGCAAGATGGCCAATTGATCGCCGGCCCGGTCAACGTTGCGGACAATGCCGGTCCATTCATCGATGAAGACGGACACCCGCTCGTGCTGGCCATAACCAAGAACGCCCGCTTTTACGTCCTGATAGCGACTGGTCATCAGCAGCACCAGGGACTCCAGCGCGTCGGCAATGGCGGCATAGTCCCGCCCGGCTCCAATCACATCAAAACCGAGTATCTTACTGGGTGCGTGGGGGTCAATGGGAATGATTCGGCTGTGGTCGATTCGGCCGGCGACAATATGCTTTACCAGCGTCGTCTTGCCGGCATCGCTGCCGCCGGCGATTATAAGGCGCTGGGCATCGAGGAGGCGCGGCAGAATCGGCGGCAGATCGAGTGTCCGCCCGGCGGACAGTCCAGCCGGCTCGACTACTTCCCAATTGCCGGGTGATACACTGGCCGTGTTGTGCAGCACGTGCCATTTGAAGAGCATGCGCTCCTGAAACGGCGTTAACTCAACCGGCGCACCGTTCACACCGGGCAGGCCGGGCAGGTCGACTCGCCGGATATCGGTCATATTGTCATCAGCATCGAACGTGGGTTTGAACACCTGCTTGTTGGCATCGACGATAACGACGGCGCTCGCGGCCCGGCGCTCGCGTCGCGCCCGCGCTTCGACCAGCGAGGCCTGCGCGTTGGCGCGGCGTTTCTGCGCGCCGGCAATGCCGGCCACGTGGTAGAGCCGCAGAAACAGCGCGGTTCCGGTCCCTCCAACAACCAGACAGACCAGGATCGCCAACGCGATAGCCGTCGGTGTGGCCACGGTTGACACGGCCTCGTGAATGGGACCAGCGGCGATGGCCATACCCAGGCCGATGGTAAAAACGGCGATGATACTAAGTGCGGTTAGATTCCGGTTGTCCATAGTCTCCAACTCCTAGTAATTCAATAATCAGCATCCCCAGCGTCGCGCCCAGCGACAGCGCCGCCGGCCACAGCGTCACAACGCCGATGGGCAGCCCCAGGGCCAGGTCGATACATAACCCGGCCAAAATGCTGGCCAGCATCGCCAACAGCAGCGCTGCGAGCGGGCCGCCGTCGGTGGGGAGTGAGATGGCCAGACCGAATCGGCGTTCATTTGTTGCAAGTGCGATTGCGAGAGTCATCACTCACCCCCTTTTTTCATCGCTGCTCTTTGGGCATGAAGCATCAGCCGACCGTACCTTTGCGACATTTTGAGCTTGTACGCCTTGTCTATGACTTCGATGTCGGTCACATCCTGGATTCGGTCGAGTGCGATCAGTGCTTTCTGTCGGTCGTGTTCAAATCTGGCCCCGGCTATTTCCACATCCAGATCAGACATTTTGTCTGACTTTTTGACCTGTATATCATCTATCCGGCTGTCAAAAATTACCTTCCTGAGACGGTCTAAGACTTGGACTAACCTGTCTAGCCCTTCGGCTAATGGTTCAAGTAGATTCACCAAAAACCACACCAGAAACACTATTGCGACAAATAGCGCGGCTACCCAAAACCCCAGAAAAAATTGTCTCGCATCCTCGGTTGTTGCTGCTGGTATCGGCTGCGTTTGAAATGTTATGCCTTCCGGCGTTGCCGTTGCTATAGGTTGGCTGACAATCGGAACGTCTTTAATTTGGCTGCACAGGTAGCAAGACAGAATCAAGGCGAACAAAACCATAAGAATTGCGCCCATTGTTTTCATCGGTTAAGCTCCCCTCCCATTCAAATTAATTTCCTTTTCCGGCTCCGCTTGGCTGGCCCACCGTTTCGCGGTCGAACCGCTCCGCCCGATGGCCTCTCCTACCTCATCCCAGGTGAGGCCCTGGCCCTTGAGATGGGCCGCCCGGTTGTAATCCTCCTGGGTCGGTTGGCGGGCATCATTAGCCCGGTCCAGATTAGCCTGACGTTCGTCCGGCGTTTGCGCGGTCGGCGGCTTGCGCGACGTCGGCGCGGCCTTGCGGCGCGAGCGGCGCTGTGGTTGGGTGGTCAGTTGGGTGCGCTGGGTAGAGCTGCGCACGCTGGCCACCACCGCCGATGATACCGACAGGATGACCAGTAGGGCCGGCATTACTCCGCCGAACTGAGGCGCGACTTTGGCCACCAAGACGGCCAGCAGGGCGGTAACCAGATAGACAATGGTGCAGACCGTGGTTATAGCGAAGTTGATAACCGGTGGTGCAGCTCCGTACCAAGCGAAGAAGAATCGAAGTGCGGTTGCGGTGAAGGCCAGGCCGGAGAGTTCGACCACCGTCGCGATGAGAATCGCCACGGGCAGTGGGTAATTTAGCGGCGGCGATGTCAGGGCTAAAACAATCAGGACGCCGGCCGTTATGGGGGCCAGCCACACGGTTAGTTTGGTTGCGAACTCAATAATGATGGTTTCGGCTTCATCGAAACGAGTTAGGATTTCTTTGGCGTTCAATTGGTCACCTCCGATAATTCAAGCTGTCTAGTTTTCAGTTTCGCACTTTCTAGGGCCGGCCCTAGCACGTCCCAGGCCAATAGCCACTTCGACCACCGGCCGGCGTAGTAGGTTGGGTCGAACGTCCGGATCGTAATCGACCGGCGATTGCCGACGGCCTCTGCCGGCATGATGAAGGGCCAGCGGCCGCGACTGTTGACCGCGACGAAGATCACCACGTCCGCTGTTTTCTGCCTGGTCCTGATATTGGCCTGATAACGCCAACGCTCGCGGCCGGGGTCGGAGTCGGGCAGCCACCGCGAGGCCTTGACCTCGATTCTGAGGCGGCCGTCAATGAGCAGGTCATAGGCAGCCTTGTGGGTTGTGAATCGAACCACGTGCCCCAGGGCCTCTAATTCGCCGGCAATCCAGCCTTCGACCTCGCGGGCCAGCGCGTGATTGTCGGCGCGTGGGTCGGTGGCGGTCCGGGCGTAGCGCCGAATCATCTCCTGTCGACGCTGGTCGCGGCGCCATTCGTCAATGGGGTCGCGGCGCCAATGGGTTACAATTGCTTTGGCGTCAATCACGGCTGCCCCCTTGGCCGCTCACGACCTGGTTGCACATTTTGCGCTTTAGGGCACGCCGAATCGATGTCACGGCGCGCCTTAGCGCCGATTTGATTGTGAAATTTCGGTTATT
>JACKAU010000034.1 GCA_020634855.1 Anaerolineales bacterium | reverse complement strand
TCACACTTACCAATTAATAATGAAGGTTTCAAATAAAGATTTAACTTTTCAAATTAAAAATGAACGTTTCAAATTGTTCTATTACATAGTCGATTAATTTGAGGTCATGGTCGCGTTTTTGAGCGCATGTTCACGGCAAAGAAGGACACCGTCATACTATTTTTGGTCTTGTACGTTTGGCGGAGGACATGGTCGGGTCATTTTTGGCCAGCGTCTTGTTTTTGAGGACGGCGACGCCATTTTTGGGGTCATATCAAAATTTTTAACAACAGCGTCGATTGAATTGGCTTCATGTTATTTGGCGGGAGAAGACCGACGGCTCATTGCGGAACACCGTCGCTTTTTTTGAGACTTGGATCAGAATCCGGACGACGTTTACAACCGAAAATCGGTAAATAACTCAAGTGGCCACCGCGATGTCCAAACTGGGGGTAGGGAGTAGGGATTAAGGGGTCAAAAACCGTTACTTCCTACTTCTTATTCCTTACTTCCCCTGCGGTTAGGATTGAAACATTGTTTTTTTAGCACTTCCGGGGCGCGGGTACAACTTGGGTTAATTATACAAATTATTCTTCAACAGGAGTATTTGAGTTATGGCTGGTGGATTTACGCAGGAACAGAAAACAATTATTGGCGAAACGGAGCGGCTGCTGCACGAGGCGCGGTACAATCCTTATTTCGCCGAGAAAATGCGGACGCGCGGCTACAATGAAGAAGGCTGGGCGCACGGTGAATTGCTGTTGGATACGGCCAAGGCGGCCGGGCGGGCGAAAGAGCAGGCCGACTCGGCCAAATTGGGGGCAACGAATGCTTATGAGCGGCAGCGGGAGCAGGCTTGGCAGGAGAGCAGCGCCCTGGCCCGGACGTGCGTGGTGTTGTTTCAAGGACAAACGGATCGGTTGAATGCGTTGGGGCTGCACGGCCGGCGCCGAGACGGAAATGGTACCAGCCGGATTGCCAAACCGCGTAAGACGGCGAACCTGGATTTGGTGGTGGCCTGGCAGCGGAATTTGTTTGAGGTGGCTCAGAACCAGACCGAGATTGCTGCGGCGTTGGCGACCAACGGCTTTCCGGCGGAAGCCTTAGCGCAGGGGGCCGGCAAGGTAGAAGGGTTGGTGCGGGCCAATAATGTGCAGGAGCAAGCTAAGGCCGCCCTCGTGCAGCGCCGGAAGGAGCGAGACGCGGCGTTTAAGGTGTTGATGCAATGGCTGCGCTGTGTGAAACAGGCGGCGGAGTTGGCCAAGCAAGAGGGGCCGGTGGTTTGATGGTTGGTGGGAGACTGGAGACTAAATAATGGTGAATTGTGAATATTTAATTGTGGATGGTGAATGAAAAAACAACTTCACCATTCATTATTCACCATTTGCTTTTAACAAGATCGACAAAAAATTGTCGAGGTGGAACCATTAGACGCTTGAGATTGATGAGGGAGGGGGTGGAGGGAAAAGCTCTGCGGGCCGAAAATTGGCATGCGGGGCTTTTTTTAGGTGAGACGTGGGACGTGAAGCGTGGTGTTTTACGTCCCACGTTTTACGTTCCGCGTACTACAGAGCGGCCCAAAATTGACCTCAGTTCCTTGTCATTTTGAGTGGGTGTCGGGTACAATATAGGGGTCACTTTCGACCGGATTATACCATCTCATTCGCCCCATCCAGCTTATTCCTCAAACCGAACGACATTTTGTCCCAGCTCAGTATAATGAATGCTTAATTGGTTCATCCGGCTTGCTGCGCGCCCCGGATGAACGGGGCGGCGGATCCTCCGCTGCGCTCCGGCATCCGCTTGTTCCCGGCCGCACTCGCTGCGCTCGCTCGCCGGATAACAAGCGGATGAAACGACTGCGCTTGCGCTGCCGTGCTTGCAGCCCGTTCGCGAAATGCTCGTCGCTTAGCGGTCACGCTGTTGGGCGAAGTAGCAGGACAACTATATAAAAAAGAAATTAAACAGGAGAAGACGATGTCTGGTAATCACTCAGTCAGTGTTGAAACCTTGAAAGAATTTCTGGCGGCATTCAATCGGCACGATTTAGATGCGATTATGGCGTTCTTTGCCGATGACTGTAGTTTATGTATGCCACGCGGCCCAGAGCCTTGGGGACAGCGTTTTATCGGTAAATCTAATGTACGCGAAGCATTGGCCAGCCGCTTTAGCGGCCTGCCCGATGTCCACTATGGGGACGA
The DNA here is from genome assembly GCA_020634855.1 of Anaerolineales bacterium. Taxonomy (GTDB): domain Bacteria; phylum Chloroflexota; class Anaerolineae; order 4572-78; family J111; genus JAGRBY01. The sequence goes on along the minus strand of JACKAU010000034.1, from coordinate 8,093 downwards.
CAGCCATTGGGTGTGCGATAATATGGGGGTGTCAAAATGGACGCTGACAGGAACGACTCCCGCTGGTATTCGGGTGGAAGTGCAAGGCGTTGACCTGCTTGAATTTCGGGAGGGTAAAGTGGTCCACAAAGACTCTTACTGGAAAATTGTCGATTAGGTGAACCCTCTCAATGAACCAGGCCGAATTATTGGTCTGTTGTACGCAAAAAAGATGCATTTTTTGAGAAATCATTGGTATGACATCGGACTTGTCCTGGCTTTAGGGGTGGGATTGTTTCTGTTCATCACTAAACTCAGTGGTCTCTCAGGGTTGCTTTGGGTCAGTTTGGTTTCTTTGTTCTTGCATCAATTTGAAGAATATCGCTATCCCGGTTATTTCCCAGGGATGATAAATTCAGTCCTGTTTTCAAGTATACAACCAGACAGGTTCCCCCTTAATAGCAATACGTCCCTGATCGTTAATGTGGTCATAGGCTGGCAACAATTAATTATTAATTATTCCAGCTCCCGACAAAGCGCCTCCACCATACCCCCCAACCATTAACCATTAATTATTAACAATTAACCATTAACTATTGAAACGCCTCATGCAATAACGCCTGAAAAAGCCCTTCCGCTTGCCGCAACGCTTCCCGCTGCTGCGACCGCAGCCGTTCCACATGCCGCACGATACTGGCAAATTTTTGTTGGAGGAGAACAGAAGCATTGGGCACTTGTATTTCTCTTAACATCGGTAACGTTAAACCTTCTGTATTTGCTCCTCGGGCCTGATTAAGTAAGTTAGGGGTGTTATGTTTTAATACATAGACCAAAAATTCAGGTGCAATTCTGTCAGAACATTGAATAGACTTGATATCTTGACCGTGACAAAGAGGCACTTTTGTAATAGCAAGAGGTAAGCGACGCATTAATACTTTACTTTTGACAACAACCAAGATTGATCCTTTCGGCACGAGTTTGGTTGCACTTTTTTTTATCGCTTCTGCTGTAACGTGTTCCTGCGTATCTGAAATGTAGTCTGCAATCATATCCTTTGCAGTTAACCAAGGAATGTCACCTTGATAATATTCCACAATCTTACGTGAAGGCGTCCCTCCACCTGTAATAGTTACCAACTTACCCAATGGAACATAATTTTCTAATTCGCCGAACATCTCCAAAAAGACCGATTGCAGATAGCCGTCGCTCAATTCGAGGGCGGTGCGCCGCAGCCGCCGCAGCCGGTCGGCCCGGCTGAGGATGGCCGCTATCCGCCGCTGCTCGTCGAGGGGTGGGAGGGGAATTTCTAACGACAAGAGGTCTTCTTTACGTACAGTCGCTTGGTTCACCCATTGAGTACAATACTTCTCAAATACTCTCAGTTGCCATTGTTTTGTAAGCCATCTTGCTAAATATTGCGGATCGAGTCTTCTACCATTGGTTCGTAACCGCAAAAAATGATTACTGAATACAATAGGCTCTTTGTGTCCCAGAAATGCCGTAGTCTTTCCGACAAGTTCTGGACTATTTGTACTGTTAAACAAAACATCACCTGACTTGAGGCTATATTTCTGCACTTGCTTGTTTGTTGTGGGTACTCGAATGAATTTTGACCAATCCAGTTCTCCATTCGTTGTGACATTATTCATTCGCATTTGTATGACACCGTCGTCGGCTCGTTCACCAGTGGCAAACCCCGGTTGGGCACTTTGAATCAAATCCGCAAGCCTCACGGTATGCCAATCATTGAATGTCATCAATCAGTACCTCCAACGCCTCGACCTCCTCACGCATCACTCGCTCCAGGGTTAGCAGGCGCTGCATCGTCACGTGGGGGTCTTCGTGGTAGGTTTCGTCGGGCGGGATTTGGCGGTAGCGGCTGGCGCTTAAGTCGTACTTGTTGGCTTTGACCGCTTTTTTATCGACCCAAAAGTGGCGGGTCAGTTGGTCGATTTCGGCTTGCAGCGGGGCGATGCGGGCGTCCAAGTCGGCCAGTTCGGCTTTGGCTCGGTCGAGTTGGGCGTGAACGTCGGCTTCGGTTGGGCCGGTGGTATAGGGGACGGTGGCTTCGGCGACCATTGGGAGGTCAGTATACGGTCTGGCTGGGGTGGCGGAGATTTCTCCCCCCTCTAACTCCCCCCGCTGGGGGGAGGACTTTTTTGCTTCCCCCCCGTTGGGGGGGGATGAGGGGGGGCTTTCGGGCGCGATGGCGCTTTCAAAGGTCAGCCGGTTGATCTCGGCCAGGTGGGCCAGCCGGTCGGCTTTGAGTGGGGTGAGCTGGGCTGCCAGTTCGGCCAGCCGGGTCTGGCGGGCGGCTTGAAAATCAGGATTGCGGCGGTTTTGCCAGCAGGCCAGAAGATCGGGGATGTCGTTTTCGGCGGTCGGCTGGCGCTTGTCGTCCAGGCTAAAGCCATCGTGGGCCATATCGTAAAACCAAATCCGGCCGGTGCTGTCGCCTTTGGTAAAAAGCAGCACGGCGGTGCTGACCCCGGCGTAAGGCTTAAAGACGCCGCCGGGCATGCTGACCACGCCGTCCAGCCGGTGCTCCTCAATCAACTTCTTGCGCAGCTCCACGTGGGCGCGGCTGCTGCCAAACAGCACCCCGTCCGGCACAATCACCGCGCAGCGCCCGCCATTATCCAGCGCCCGCACAATTAAATGGACAAAGAGCAATTCGCTCTTGGTGGTGTTGTCGGGCAGGCTGTCGCTGACCTCGGTTTGGTTGACCTTGCCCTTAAAGGGCGGGTTCATCAAAATGACCTCGTACTCGGCCGTTTCGGTGAACTCTTCGTTCAGGGTGTCGGCGTACTCAAAGTGGGGGGGGCGCAGGCCGTGCAAAATCAGGTTCATGGCCCCGATGCGCAGGATCGACATGCCGCTGTCGTTATCGTAGCCGCGAAAAGCCTCGCTTTGCAGGAATTCGCGCTGATCCGGACGCAGTTGGTCGCCCACCAATACCTCAATGCGACCTTGAGCGTCGGGCGTGGTGTGCTGCCGCAAAATATGCTGGTAGGCGTTGACCAGAAAGCCGCCGGTGCCCGCCGCCAAATCGCCGATGCGCTCGCCGGGTTGGGGATTGATCATCTCGACCATCATGCGGATGATGTGGCGCGGGGTGCGAAATTGGCCGTTGCGCCCGGCCGTGCTCAGGTGGCTCAGCAAATACTCGTACAGGTCGCCCTGAATATCCTGGTTCTGCTCGGCGATCTTCATCTGGTCGATCAGCTTGCAGGCGGCAATCAGCAGGCTGCCCCGGCTGATTTTGCACTCGGCGGTGGCCATGTGCTTTTCAAATGAACTGTCGCTCCGGCCCAGCCCGCGAAACCAGGGAAAGACCGTTTCTTTGAGATGTTTCAGGGCGTCGGCGGCCTGGTACTGCGTCCAGGTGCGCCAGCGCATATCTTCGGGAATACGCGGCGTATATGACTTGCCTCGCCGGTTGGCCTGTCGCTCGGCTCGCTCCTCGGCTTCGTCCAGCCGCTTGAGAAAGAGCAGGTAAGAAAACTGCTCGATGGCATCCAGCGGGTTGGTCAGCCCGCCGGTCCACAGCATGTCCCACAGTTGGTCAACCTGTGATTTGAGTTTGGGATCGGTTAACAATAATGCCTCCTCACATTATCTTATTCATCGCCTGCAAACAGGCAATTAAGCCCTGCTTAAGCGCTGCCTCAGAAGCCGGGTAGGTTGTGCCGTTAATGCTAATCGTTTCAGCATCGATGGCTTTGACCACAATTTTATCCCGCCCCGAAGGCCAATGGAGTTCAAACGATAGTGGCTTTTCCATAATGTGGCCCTTGTTCTTCACCACCCGATAGTTAATTTGCTCCAAATAGGTTCGCGTCTTGATTTCTTGCAGGAGATCATCGAGCGGCTTAGTCGGGTCACTAAGAGAGAATATGTCATCATCGTCCAAAGAAGCGAGATCATCGTCCGTCGTTGGCGTAACGCGCTTCGGCTTGGTCACATACATATAGCCGCCGACCCCAACGCTGGCCAGGGCAAGCACGCCTAAGCCGACGACGCAGGCCCCCATCAAACCAACATTAAACCAGTTCCACGCTTCGCTGACGGCGTATATTCTTGTACCGCTGTTGAAATCGAGCGGCCAACTCAGGGCGCCGGTATTGATGTCGGTCACGCCGTTGGTTTCAACCACTTCTCCGGGCAGTTTAGCCGACATGGTCATCTCAATAAAATTCATCGGATTGAACAGCGGAGTTTCAGTGTCAATTTCTGCGGCGGGCGCTGAGAACCGAGCATCCAATACATACCGGTTTTTCAGCAGGCCCTTCTCTTGCCGCAAGGAAAACTGCTCGAATGTGTCGGCCTTCGTCACAAATTGGTTCAACTCGTCCGGCGAGTCGAAGGGGAGTTTAGCTTCGGTCCAGGTGTATTCGCCGTCCGTCCATTGCCTGACTTCGGGCTTAAGGTTCGATTCTTCCGCCTTACGCCGCAATTCTTGCATCGGCTCGGTCTTGTCCTCACCGGCCCTAATCAAGTTAAGCGCCTCCTGGGTCAACCCCATAGACACCGCGTACACCCCGGAGCCGTCGCTGTTGACTTGTAGATCGATGCGACCCTTAAAGCAGCCGCTCAACAGGAGGGCCATAGTGAGAAACCATGCCACGGTAAAGAATTTTTTCATCGTACATACATCCTTTCTACCCTTGAGGCCAGCATTATCTTGGGGCGTCCCTGATGCGGCGCGTTGATACAGATCAAGCATCCACCGGTCATACCGGGCCAACGGGCGCGTGGTTGCCAGAGGTTAAGCAAATAAGCGGGTTACGCCGGGCCAAAAGGCGCGAGGCTAAAGCGATCGCGCTAAAAGAGCGAAGGACGCTAAAGCGCCCTCAGATGGCGCAATCCTAGCCCGACAGGGCTTCGCTCTCTTAGCACGGGTCTTCAGGCCCGTGCTGCGGGGGACTTAATCTTCATTAGGCCCGTGCTGGCCGGCGAAAAGTCGTACCCGATAAATTCTCAATCTCGATCAACTATTAGCAGCTCAGAAATCAACCGCTGATTGTTAACGAACTGACAAACTTTAACATCTCATCAATTTCTTCATCCGTGAACCACCGTGCCACGGCATCGTCGCCGAACGAGTCAAAAGGCGATTCGTACAGGTCGGCGGGTTGTAGCCGGCGGCGCTGTAAAAAGACGCCTTGCACCGCTCGTAAGAAGTTAAGCTGCTCAGCGTTAAAGGTGTGGCTTTGCATGTAGTCGCTGAACTGCCGCTTGACAATGGCCTCGTAGTTGGGTAGGTCATCGATCTCCAATAACTGCCGGGTAAAATCGAGCAGGCTGTCCACCTTGAACTGATACGCCCGCCGGATATTTTGCGGGGTGACCAGCAGATCGCTCTGGCTTAACTGCTGGTGCAGCGTTCGCTCCAGGGCCAGCAACTGCTCGTCCGTCACCGGCTGGCCCTGCTCGATGGCCTGAATGGTCGGATGGCCGGCTACCAGTTCCAGAATACGCTCATCCACCCGCGCCCGGTACTCCTCGACGTACATCGGCTGGTTGCGGGCGGTCATAATCACAAAGCCCCGGTTGTCAATCTCATCCTGGAGATCGATGATCAGTGGGTCGGTGGCGCGTTTGGCCCGCCGCTTCATAAAGCCGGCCAGATGCGTAATCAGCTCATCCAGTTCCTCCGGCGTGGCTCGCTGCAACTGCTGCGGGTGGAGACCAAAATGGAAGGCGCGGGCGGCCTCGCTGGCGGGATCGTTATACACGAATTTGGGCAGGTGGCTGATATCCTCGGCAATCGAGACGGCGGTGGCCTGCGTCTTGTGGCCGGTCAGGGTGTACAGCTTCAACCGCTCGACTTTACCGGTAAAGGTGGCGCCGGCCAAATCGACCTTAGGCACGAAGCGCAGCAGCGGCCCCACGTGGCTGCGCAGCAAATCCAGCTTGGCCTGGGTTAGGTAGAGCCAGAAATGGTCGTCCCAGGCGGCCTCGATGGTGGGCCACGCCTGTTCCACCGGCAGCGTATCGGTGGGAATTTGGGCGATTTGCGCCCGCAGCTCGCTGATCACCTTTTGGCTGGCGTCCGCTTGTTGTTCGCCTTGCAGCGCGGCCAAAATATCCAGCCGGGTGTTGAACAAGGTGACCAGCACCGGCAGGCTCTGGCTCACGCCGGTGTCCGGCTCTTTGTTGAACTCATTCTCCCAAAAGTCGATAATCAGAAAATCATCTTTACGGCCGTCCGGCAGCCACTCCGGATGTTTGCATGCTTGCTGGGTGCGCGTGCCTCGACCCACCATCTGGTGCAGCCGGATCTGGGACTGGATGGGCCGCATAAAGACCAGGTTGACCACCTCCGGCACATTGACCCCGGTTTCCAGCATATCGACCGAGATGGCGATACGCGGCCGGCTCTCCCGCTTGAAGTTTTTGATCAGGGTGCGCTGGTGGTCCGATTTGTAGGTAATCACCTGTATCTCCGGGGCGTACTGGGGAAACGCCTCGATAAAGGCCTCCTTCAGCCGCAGGGCGTGCTCCTGCGACACCGCAAAGACAATCGTCTTGCCCGGCCGTTGGCCGGACTGGTCTTTGTAACACTGGGCCATAATTTCCTGCCACTGCGCCCGCAGTGTGCCTTTGTTGCTGACCTTCTTTTCCAGGTCGGTGCCTTCGTAATCCATCGCATCGGGATCGATGCCGCTCTGGATCAGGGTGTTGCGGGCTTCCTCGCTCAGGTCGGCCCCTTTGATGCCTTTGCGCTGAAAGCCCGTTTGGGCTTTGTAGAGCGTGTAATCCACCAGGTAGCCTTCTTTGATGGCTTCTTCGTAGGCATAGAGAAACGTGGGGTGGTTATCGAAACAGTGAAACTCCAAAAAGGTGTTGCGGTCGAGGAAGGTGGCCGGCGTGGCCGTCAGGCCGATGATGCGGGCATCGAAGTAGTTCAGCACCTCGTTCCATTTGTTGAAGATAGAGCGATGGACCTCGTCAAAGATGATCAAGTCAAAATAGCCGGGGGTGAACTGCCGGAAGCATTGGCTGATGGTTTGCAGGGTAACGGTGTACAGCCGGTTGGCCTTGGCCTTGTCGACGTGCTGAGCGTAAATGCGGGTCGCCGGCTCTTCCAGGTGTGCTCTAAAGCCTTCCTCCAACGCCTGCTCAACTAACGGGTCCCGGTCGGCGACAAACAGAATATGGCGGGCCTGGTCGGCCTGCAAAAACAGATCCACCAGGGCCATGGCCGTGCGCGTTTTGCCGGCGCCGGTGGCCATGACCAGCAGCGCCCGCCGTTTGCCGGCGGCAAAGGCTTCGGCCACCTGACGCACCGCCTGCTGCTGGTACAGCCGGTCCACTATGGCCGGATTGATCGGCGTTTGCGACAGCGGCCGGCGGTTCTGGCGCAGGTAGAGCAGTTGCTCCAAATCGGCCGGGGAGAAGAAGCCCTGCACCGGGCGCAGGCCCGACTCGCCGTCCAGCAGGTGGATCGCGCGCCCGTTGCTGGTAAAGGCGAACGGCCGGAAGCTCTGCCGCTGAGCAATCTCCGTCACATAAAATTCGGCCTGGGCCTCGGCCAGCCGGGGGTCGATGCTGGTGCGCTTAGCCTCCACAATAGCGATGATCTCGCCGTTGGGCCGGTACAGGGCGTAATCGCTAATGCCTTGGGGCAGCTCGGCCGGTTTAACGTTGTAGGTCGCGCCGCCTTCCCGCACCGTGCGCAGTTTCCGGCGCAGCCGCTGCCAGCTCGCCGGGCTGGAGCCATCCACCGGAATTTCCTTGCCCACCCGTTGGGGATCACTCGTATCCCACCCGGCCTTTTGCAGCGCCGGATCGATCAGTTGCGCGCGGGTGATGGCTTCGTTATAGTCGGTGGGTGACGTCATTGAACTTGTCCTGTGGTGAGTCAATCGGTTGGTCTCTGAATTTGTAGGACAAACTTAAGTTTGTCCTACGGCCGTTTTCATTCCTGACGACCTTCCCCACGAACTGTCACCTTTTCCAAATTGAGACGGACAGTTTGGGTGTTGGGATGGTCCGGACCCAACACTGCTTCACAGATGGCCAGCGCCCGTTCCAAGTAGGGCCGGGCCGCCTCGTAGTCGCCCTGGGCCTCGAGCAGGGCAGCCAGATTGTTCAGACTCGTGGCGGTG
>JACKAU010000033.1 GCA_020634855.1 Anaerolineales bacterium | reverse complement strand
AGGTTGAGGGCCGTGGCCGCAATAGACCTCTGCCGGTTCAAGCTGCTGCAGACGGCGTAGGCTTTTAGCTTGTTGTTTCCAATCGACGGCAAAGCGGCGTTGGGCGTGCGGCCCGCCGAGCATCGAGATCAGATCGCCCACAAAGGCCAGCCGGTTTTCGACTAGGAGGGTGCTCGAGCCCAGGGTATGGCCGGGGGTGTGGATCATTTGGGCGTCAAGGCCGTAGTCATCGAGCCGGTCGCCGTCGTCGAGCAAGAGATCGGCCGGAATGGGGATGACCGGCATGATCAGATCCATGAGCGGGAGGCCGATTTTGGCAATCCAGGCTGAACCTCGAACAGAGCCGAGAGAGGTTTCGCCGCGAGCCAAGGCATCGGCATCAACGCGATTGATGGCGATGGGCGCGCCGGTGCGTTGTTTCAACGCGGCGGCACTGCCAAAGTGATCGTAATGGGCGTGGGTTAGAAAGATGAGGCGCAAATCGTCGCGGCCCAGCGCTTGCAGCCGCGCCAAAATTTTACCTTCGCTGCGGGGCGGACCGGTATCGACCAAAATCAGCCCGGCATCCGTCTCGATGAGAAAAGCGTTGCTCAGCCAGGTTTTGATGATGTGAATTCGTATCGACATAGGTGTCTAACGCCGCCGTAGCTCCCGTAGATTTTCTACGATCATCGTAATCACCAAGGCAAACAAACCGAGGATGAGCAGCAGATACCAGAACTCTTTGATCAAGATTAGGCTGGTGAATACGGCCAGGACGATGGTGGTGTTGAGCAAGAAATTAGAGAGGCGACCACGCACGGTGGCTTCCGTGGCGGCGAAGGCGAGGCCGATGACAACGATCCAGACGTACCACCGGCCGGGATTGATAATGAATAAAATGGTTAAAGCTAACAGAAGTAACCCGCCGCTGACGGCCGCCCACAGTTCGGTCAGGCGGGCCTGGTGGTCAAGCGGGGGCTCCGGCGGATGTTTGTGATGGAGATGCGCCTGCGGATCGCCCCAGTCGCCCTTTTCAATCTTGTCCAGGTAGGTTTGACCGGCGAGTTTGGTTTCGGTTAACTCCACGGCGCGGCGTTGGAGTTGGTGCAGATCGCTTTCGGCGATGTTGAGTTGTTCCTGCTGGGATTTATGAATCTCTTTGAAATAGGAGGTTTCATGCAATGCCAGGACCTCCAGCGAGAGCCGGCGTACCTCTTCCCGTTTTTGCGCAATCTCGGCGTCGAGGGTTTCTCGCTGCTGTTCTAACGTTGCGATTTGCCGGCGCATTTGTTCGACCGCTAAGCGCGGCGGCGTGACTTTGTCCAGGCCGGCCCAGCCCAGCGGGTCGTACCAGGAGGTGCGAATTGAGCCATCGCGGTTGTATTTAGGGCCGGCCGGGGCGCGTTCGCCGCCAAACGGATCTTTGGTGTCCAACCCCCACAAGCCCCGGTAGTTCTCGGCCCAGGCGGTCTCTGGGGTGAGCAAAACGGGGGACCAGGTGTAATCTTGGCCGGGGCCGATGACGCGCCCATTGCCGCGGGCGTAATCGACGAAGGGGATGCTCAACAGCGCCCCCACTTCTTCGGCGACTTGGTCGGTGCTGCCCTGCTTGAGTTGTTCGATCCAGAGTTTACGGAGCGCAATCAGGCCCACCTTTAAGGGGCGTAAAACGGGAGGTTCGACGCTCATTAGATATTCACCGGCCTGGAAGTAACTGGCGTGAGAGCCGGCTCCGGCAAAAACGACCGGATGGCGATCATCGACTTTTAGTAGTTCGGGATCATCCCAGCGACGGCGCAGATCATCGCCGTGGAAGTCGTGCGAGGCGTAGGCCACCCACAGCGGCTTCGGTTCCCCCTCGCCCTCATCTGAGAGATAAACAAAAATCTGTTCCCAATCCGACTCGTGATCATTAGCGCCATAAAAACTGGAGCGCCAGTCATTCATCACATAAAAGAAGAGATACTGTAAGACAATATAGCCGCCTTCTCGAACGACCCGGCCGTGATAGACACAGCGCGGATCTTGCTGCTCTATCTGGCGGAACTGTACATCGGAAGCAGCGGCCGTGCCGCCCGGCACCCGACCCCGAACAATTAAAGACAGGGAGAAAAGCGAGTCGATGATGCGGGACAGTATCCCCACACGGGTTAGACGGCCAGGCGCGCGAAACACCGGCTTGTTGGGCCGGGCCAGCCAGCGTTGGTACTGGAGCGGATCGAGCGGTTCATCGACGAAACGCAGGTAGAGCGTTTGGCCGGGCGGGACTTCGGCGTATTGGGCCAGCCGTTCGGTGGTGAGGTCGCCGGTGGGAACCAACTGCTGTTCTTGCCCCCGTTCGGAGCGCAGCCAGAGACCACAGCGACGAACGTAGTCATCAACGGCGCAGGGGAAGAACAGTTCGCCGTGGGTGAATTTAACCACCGGTTCGAACATACGCAGCAGGGTTAGGTCGTCCATGTCGTCTCCCGTCGGGTGGGTTCGTGACCAAAGGCTTGTTGAACCTCGTGCATGTTCAGATAGAGGACATAGATGACGTCCGTCAACATTCTAAAATAGGCCGGCTCGCCGTAGAAGTACGACCACAGGCCCATGACCATATCGAAGCCAAGTTGAATCATCAGTAGAAACCAGGCCCAGCGCTTGAGTCGCCATAGACCCACGGCCACGGTTACGGTGTAAATGAGAATAACCGTCAGGCTGATTAACTGCCCATAAGGGTCGCTCCCGGCCGGTAACGAAGGGGTTTTAACGCCTTCAGGAAGGGGGATATCGAGCAGCCCGGTGGCTACGAGCAGTACCAAAATATAGATAATCACAAACGAAATGGTGATCAGTTGGAGTATAACGATCGCTGTGACGCCAAAGGGGCGTTTAGGATGTTGTGGGTTTGACACAGGTACCCCTTGTTAATAAAGAACGAATAACTTGTACAATACGGTAGGAGATTAGAGATGGGGAGATGGGGAGATTGGTCTTAGTTAGCAATTACCTTATCTACCCATCGCCTTATCTCCATTCTACGCATCATCAGCGGCGGCCAGGCTAGCCACCATGCTTTCTGTCAAATTCTGACGTAACGGAGCACCGCCGAAGTCGGCCAGGGTCGCCGAGACGTTGTCGGCGGCGGCGGTTTTGGTCAGCACAATCAAGGCAGAGGTTCCGGCTTTAAGCTCCGCTTCCATCTTTTTGAGATACTCATCGGGAAAGCCCATATCGATCCAGTTCGCGGCCGAACGACCGGCCGCCGCGCCGGCCGCCGCGCCGACAATGACGCCAATGGGGCCGCCGAGCAGCCCGACAATGCCGCCGGTCACTGCGCCAAAGAGCGTCCCCTGGCCCTTATCGATATCCTCAATCTCTTTGATGCTGGATTTACCGTCGGCGTCTTTGGTCAGCGTGGCGGCGTTGAGAATTTCAACCGTTTTTTGCTTGACCGCTTGCTTGAGCGCCTGTAACGCTTTAGCGGCGGTCTCGGCCTGATCAAAGGTTAAAATCAGCAACTCGATGTCGGTTTCGCCTTTGCTTTGGGCCACCGGAATAGCCAGCATCGAGGCGATGTCTTGCTTGCTGAGCTTGAGATAAACGGTATTATCCAGAACGTTCTCAACCACCGAGACCGGTAGGACGATCTCTTTATGGCCCCAGATGTTACCGCTGCGCACCATAAAATGGGTAATATCGCCCGAGTCGGAATCGCTGATGAGCTGCATTACTTCCCCGATTTTGCCGTCGCTGGCTTCGACCTTAGTGCCCAAACCGACATCCAATAGGCCCGCCGGAATTTGAGGGGTATTGACATCGACAGTGATGATCTCCGGCATGTAATAGGCGGAGGATTGGTAATCGGTGCCGGCGTAGCGGGGGACCTCAACGGTGCGGTATTCGGTCAGCATGAACGGCTCGAACTCGGTCAGCTCCTGCTTGCTGCAATCAAGGGTGATCGTATCGGCGGTGGTATTAGCCACCTTGTCTTCGGGAACCAGGCGTTCGGTATGGGGCGGCGCTTCTTCCTTGACCACGAAGTGGGTGACCATGCGCGTTTTAGGATCGATAATGACCCGAACCGACTCGCCGCCGACGCCGTCACGACATTGAACCAGGGCGTTTAACGGGATGCTTTTCATACGTTCTCTCCTTTACATTATAATGACACACTTCTTAGTTTTCATCGTCTTGATTGACCAATTGCATGATCAACCGGATAACGAATACCGCCGCCACAACCATCGAGAAAATGTAACCGCTGAAGGCGACTACAGGCAAAAGTGACCAATAATAATCTTCATTAAGCACCGGAATACTGGTGGCGATGGCCGAGCCGATGATCATGCCGACCAGAATGATGCCCAGAATAATTTGGCGGGCGATGGTGCGGGTATTCTTTAGTTCTTTGTTCAAATCTGAGGTGTCCAGATGGATTCTGAATTGGCCGCTCATGTATTGATCGAGCCAGCTGGTGAGTGCGGTGGACAGCGACGGCGCTCGCTGCATCAATTCGCGCAGGGTTAAGACCACTTCTTTGGAAACGGCGTCCATGATGCTATCGCTGGTGACGTTTTGGAACACCAACTCTTGAGCAATGCCGTAGGACAGTGGCACAATGGACGTGTCGGGCATCAGCTTGGTGGTGATCGCTTCCAACTGCATCAGGGCTTTAAGCGCCAGGGTCAACTGCGGATCGAGCCGCAAGCCGTGGTCCAGCAGCACCTGAAAGGCAGAACCCATCGCATCGGCAAAGGGGGCGTCTTTTTCCAAAGCAAAGTAGCGGGCCACCGTGCGTTCGAAGTCACGGTAGTAGGCCCGCTCATCAACTTCGCGAAGGGGCTTGCTCAAGCTCATGGCCACCTGGGCCAGACCGCGCACATCGCCTTGCTGCATGACCATGAGCAGGCTGATCAGATTGATGCGCTCCATGAGATCTAATTCGCCGGCCAGACCGATATCGATAAAGGTGACCTCGCCGTTGGTCAAATCGACCAGCACATTGCCGGGGTGCGGATCGGCATGGAAGAAGCCGTCGATCATCAGTTGTTTGATGAACCCTCGGGTAAAATTTTCGCCGATCACGTGGAGATCGTAACCGGCTGCTTGGATGGCCTCGACGTTGGTGATTTTGACCCCGTTGATGAACTCCATCGTCAGAATCTTGCTTGTCGACAATGGCATGTAAATAGTGGGAATATGGACGCCGGAGATAGAGGCCATATTAAGCCCCAGACGGCGGCCATTGTAGGCTTCGATGCCGTAATCCAGTTCATTGATGACGTTGTCGCCAAACTCATCTAAGATGTGGACCAGTCCAATATCTTTGGCGTAATCGGAACGCCGCTGTATTACACGGGCGGCATTGCGCATAATGCCCAGGTCGGCCTGCATCTGGTTTTTAATGTTGGGGCGCTGAACCTTGATCGCTACTTCTGACCCATCCGGCAGCGTGGCCCGGTGGACTTGCGCGGTTGAAGCGGCGGCCAGCGGTTCGGGATCAAAGGTGGCGAACAGTTCTTCCGGCGGCGCGCCGAGTTCCTGGACAATGATGTCGCGGACTTGTTCGACGGGGAAGGGCGGTACGTTGCTTTGCAGCTTAGCCAGTTCGTCTTGCCACTCTTTGGGCAAAACCTCAGAACGGCTGGAGATGATCTGCCCCATTTTGACATAGGTTGGCCCCAGTTCTTGCAGCATGAGTCGGGTCCGAACCGGCATGCTCAGAGCCACCACCCCCTGAGGCGGATCGTAAACTTTTTCTTGCATGTACCGTCGAAAATCGCCCAGAACGCCCTTGTCAAATAATGAGTCCATACCGTAACGCCAGAAGACGTTGTAAACTTGCTGTAAGCGGAGATTTTCCCGAAATGAGTCGATGCTTGTTCTACGTTTCATGGACGCCTTCTCCCATTTTTACAGTGGTGTCGTCCAGCAGAGGGGGCGTCACCCCAAAGAGTCCTTCAAGGACCATCTGCAGGATGCCGATAACAAAGCCCCCAATCAAGAGCGGAACCAACCCATCAATTTCAAATCGACCGGGCATCAGCCACGCCAGAAAAAACAACATGACCGCATTAATGACCACCACCACCAGCCCATAGGAAACGAAAATGAGGGGGAGCGTAAAAAACTGAATGATAGGCTTGATAAAGGCATTCAGTAGTCCAAGGACAACGGCTAAAATAAGATAACTAAATAGACGGTTATGCACGACATTGATACCTGGAACCACAAACGCGGTGATGGCGATGGCCAAGCCATCGGTCAACGTTCGAACAATTGCTAGCTTCCAATTCATCGTTGAATCACCTTTGTTAGAGTCAATACTTTTATTCAATGATTAACCACACTATGATTATCGTCATTGGATTGCTTTCTAGGATAAATATTCAAGTCCAAGACACTCGGTTGGGCTTGAACCACACCCTCGCCATAGCGATCGGCAAAGACTTGGGTGAATTTGGCGCCCACCAAAAAAGCGTTGGACGAGTAGAATATCCAGATCACTAAACTGATTAGGACACTAACCGCCCCATAAAGCGCTGAAATCGCGCCCCGGCTGACAGAGAACCACACAATCGTCCCGCCGATCCAAATAAGTAGGGCGGTGACCAACGCCCCTGGCCAGACATCCCGCCATCGAATGCGGGCCTGGGGCAGAAATTTGAAGATTGAAGCGAAAATCATCGTATAGACCAGAGGCGAAATGACCAAGTTGAATACCTGCAAGACAAGATAGGAGTCGGCTACCCAGCTTTTAATGAGCGGCGCCGGCAGGGCCGTCCACAAGGCGTGGAGTAGGGTCAGAGCTAAAACCAGTAATCCAACCGACAGAACGGCCAGGATCGATAAGCCTCGGGTATAAATGGAAACAATGGCACTCTTGATATAATTTTCCTGAATGCTCTCCTTTCTAACTTTGATGTTCCACATCGCATTGAGTGAAATTTGGAGACCATTAAAAATCAGCGAAGCGCTAAACAGTAAAGTACCAATCCCAAACAGGGTTGCAATCAAACCGGCTGAGGAAAAGTCTTTTCCGCGCTCCTCCAGCCCGCTGGCCACCAGCAAGAGGTTGAGAATACGGGCAATGTCTTCGCCGACGAATTGACTGACAGCATCGAGCAAGACGCCAATGACATCAATTTGATTAAACAATAGGCTGCCGATGCCAACGGATAAGAACAGCAGCGGCACGATTGAAAAGATGGTATAAAAGGAGAGCGCGGCCCCGTGCGTCATGCCGTCATTGTCTCCCCAACCGACCAGGGTGTCTTCAATGAGTTCGTAAATTTCTAGTAATAGTTTATTCTTAATCAGATGTTTCAATCGTTAATCCACCACGCCTTTTCTTTCCGGTTGGTCCGCGCCGGGTACTAATTCATCACTGGCCGCCATCTCCGCTCTGGCTGCCGGAACATTTGATTCGATGATCGGCGTGCGCGGCATATGGCCGGCGGGCAGCGGCGGTTTGCTGAGGCGACCGTAAATATAAAGATAAATATCGCGGATGATGGCCACAACCGGCACGGCGACAATCAGCCAGATCAAGCCAAACGGGGCCAGGACAATTACCAACATCATCACGATGGCCGGGTGAATGCTGACGCTGTCGCCCACCACACGCGGCACCAGAATGTTGCCCTCCAACTGTTGGATCACCAGAAATAGCAGGGCAATCGCCAACCCGGTTTCCCAGGAGTGAAACAGCCCAACGATAATCGCCGGAATCGAGCCGAGAATGGGGCCGATAAACGGGATCAACTCCATAAAGCCGGCAAAGACCGCCAGGAGCAGTTTGAAGCGAATGCCCTCGATGCCGATCCATTCCAGAAAGGTTAGCCCGATAAAGACGGCGAAGAAAATAACCGTGCCCAGGATAAGCTGGCCGCGAAAATAGCTGCCGATGACGCGGTTGATAATCGTCAACACCGACCAAAAATCGGTCCGAAGCTGGGCCGGGATCATTTGGTTCACCGCTTTTTTACCCGGTTCAATGTCAATTAGGACAAAGAAGAGCCAGAAGGGAATGACGACAAAACCGAGCAGAAAGGTAAACGTATTGACCACGCTCAGCACCGCGTTAATACCCAGACTGATCAGACCGCGAACGTAGCCCAAGACATTACTGCGGAGGCTGATTAAGGCGTCATTGATGCCGTCATCGATCACTTGGCGATATTCTGTCGGGAGTTTATCGAGGTAGTTGCTTAAGGCGGCCATATATTGTTGTAGCTGTTCTGAGTCCGGCAGAGATTGCAGCAGGTTACTCAACTGGCCGATCAGGGGTGGGATCAAAAAGGCAATTACCAGGAACAGGATCAACAGAAAGATAAGAATAACAATCAGAATGGCTGTCCAGCGTGGCATATGACGTTGTAGCCGGTTAACCAACGGGGACATAATGTAGGCCAGGACAATCCCAATTTGAAACGGCAGCAGCGACGACCAAGACAGATGGAGCAGCCAGATGATCGTGACCAAGGCCCCAATAGCCAGCAATAGCCTGAGCACATCAATCGGATCGAGGCCGCTAAGTTGCAGCCACAACCGCTTCCACGCCAGCTTTGAACGCGACTGCGCCTCGGTCAGTTTTACTATTTCGTCCGGGTTGTCGGTCTTGACAGCCGGATCGACAGTTGAGGTCATGTCAGTTATCCTGATTGGCTAAGGATCGTGACTAAAATTGTATTAACCGGCGGCCGGACCCTCATAGGCGGCATCGCTGAAGCCGAGGAGAACAAATCCCACCCCGCTGAGGATGAACAGCAGCAACACCCCCCAGATGATGGCATCTTTGCCAAACGATTTGGCGACATCGATGCAGAGTAACAGCCAGACAATAATGTTGACAAAGGAATCAACATCAGAATCAACCACCACCACGGCCGTCCGGCAATCTCGATCAGGACATATATATTGTAGATGGGAATCAGTGAAGCCCATCCCGGTTTGTCGGCCTTTTCAAACATTTTCCACAGCCCAATGATGATAAAGACGGTCAGCACCAAGCCAAAACACATAAAGATCAGTGAAAAGATAATTGAAAAAATCTGAGCGCCGTCAGGCTCTTGTTGCCACAGGTTAAGCAAGGGGATAAGTAGGTTAGACATATTAATCTCCTCCGGTGAAAGTAGGACAATTTGTCGAATTGTCCGGTTGTTTTTGAATAAACAAAGGACAATGTGCTAAATTGTCCGGATACCTCTGGGTTATAAACGGACAAATCAGCGATTTGTCCTACTTCTTCTTAAACCAACAGCGCCAAAAAGCGCTCGGTGTAGTAGGCGGCTACTTGCGCCGGCGGCGATAACCGGGGCAGCACCGCTTCGAAGGCGTGGTTGCAGTTGGGAAATGGGATATAAATGACCGGCGCGTTAGCCTGTTTCATCAAATTGTAAAACCGTTCGACATCCTTATGGCTGACCAGCAGATCGTGGTTGCCTTGCAGGAGTAAGGTCGGCACACAAGCGTCGCTGACGTGGCTAATCGGCGACAGTCGTCGGTACAGCTCTGGCACGTCGTTGGGGGTGCCGCCGACGATCCCGGCGATGCCGCTGGCCAGGCTTTTTCGATGACCGGTCACCAGTTCAAGTAGGCGATGAATCGGATTGATGACTTGGTTGGGAATGAGCCGGATAAATCGCCCCTCAATATCGTAATACAGCGCCGTCAAATCCGGCGGTCCTTGATAGGAAATCACCCCCCGCACCGACGTGTCGCCTTCGGCGTGCGGCGGCTGAAATTCGGGCTGGTTCGGGGTATAGGCCGCCAGCAGGCTCAACTGCCCACCGGCCGATTGGCCGGTCAAGACGATCCTCTCCGGGTTCACCTGAAAGGTGTCCGCGTGGGCCTTGAGCCACAATATTGCTTGTTTGACATCTTTGACCATGCCCAACAATGATGAATGGGGGGCTAAGGTGTAGTCGATGTCCATAACCACGTGGCCTTGAAAAACGAGTCGTTGAAAGAAGGGGAATTTGGTGATGTCCTTCTTACCATACCACCAGCCGCCGCCGTGGACAAAAATCATGGCCAATCCTGTGCAGGCCACGCCGGGCGGTGGTTGTAACATATCGGCTCGCAGCGGGCGACCGGTATCGGTGTTTTGGCCAAAGACCACGTTGCGATGCATCGGCCCATGGCTGCGCCGCCGGTAATATGGGCGGTAGCGATACGGCCGCAGCCGCGCCTGCAAATCGGGCGGAATGTGGTCGCGCCAATCCGGCCCAAACACCGCTGCAAAGTTATCCTCACGCGGTGCGGTGACATCCATAACGTTTTTGGCCGCGATGGCCGCGCTTAGACCGCCGATCACCACGCTCGGAATATCTTTGCGCCGCAGTCCCCAAAGCGCAACCAGTCCGCCGAATATGGCCGTCAGCGGGGCCAGCGCCGAGGCCACCAGTTTGGGTCCCCAGGCCAGGCCTTGGAACGCTCCGATTTTAGGATTATATAAAAGTAAGCCGGCCATTACGGCGGTCAAAAAGCCGATCAACCGGCCCAAGCTGAGTCGTATCGTGGTCATAGTAGTTCTAATGATCTGCGTTCGATAATTAGACAGAACCTTCGGCAAGATTTAGAAGATTTTTACAGGGTTTTAAACTTTCAAATCGTGTCAATCCTGTCTATTTCGACAACCTCCGAACTAAGATTAATAAGGAAAGGGGGGCAGCGGCTCAATGTTCGGCTCGTCGCCGCCGATCTGGTTGGTACGCAGCACCCAGGCTGACGCGCCTTGTTCGACAAAGACGCGGGCGATAGTATAGGCCGCATAGGCCGGTAAAATAGTCCGCCAACTGAAGACACCGCGCCATAAATTCGAGAGCATCCCATCTTCCAGATTACTGCCCAGATTTTCCAAATGATATTCCCAATCGGCCCGGGCCGAACCAAAGGGCATGAGTTTGCCCCGCAGCCGTTTACCCAGTTTGATCAACTCCTCAAGCCGATCTTCTTCATCAGGATTCTGCTTTAACATCATTTGGAAATCGGGGCGGGTCCGGTACAGATCATCCACCCGCTTAATGGTGGCATACAGCGCTTGGTTCGAGTCCTGAGAGCAGTTGTTGGCCGGACCGACATACGTTCCGCCGGTGCCGTCGCCAATGCGATAGCGCGCCGTCATCAACTCCAGGGTATTGACCACCGCTTCCAGCGGGGATCGGCGCATGGTGGGCAGATCATAGGGTTCGGTAAAGCTGTCCAACTTGAGTACAATATCGGAGATCGGCCGAAAGCCGGCGAACCCCCACTGCCGGTCGCCCAAATAGCGCGACCAGTGCAGCGCGCCGGAAATCAGGCCATCGATGTTGTTAGTGTACACCTGGTGATATTCGATTTCAAAGCGCAGTTCATCGGCCAGCGGCTCGCGCACAACCCGGGCCGTGCCGTAGGAGAAGTGGCCGAAGTAATATTTGCCCATAACGGCATAAGGTTCGGGCGTCCGGCCGGTAATTCCGCCATAAACCGAGGCGATCAAGGCTTGGTCACCCTCACGCCAGTTGGCCACCGCTTCCGCCCCATCTTGACGGTTCGGGTCAAGCAAGACCGAGCTAACCCGGCCTTTCTGCGTGGCTTCCTTGCCCCACACCCCTTTTTTGAGGTAACGGATCGTTTCTTTTTTGCCCAAAACCACCTGCTCCGGTTGCAGACGCAGCAGCTCTCTGGGGGCTAAGGATTGCACCACAAACATGCCGTCATCATTTTGAGCGCCATAAATATACCAGCCCTCCGAGTTGAGCGGCGATTTTTCAAGATTGTGGCTGGTGGACGGCGCCAGTTTGAACATGGTCGGCAGCACGTGCGGCAGGCAAACTGTCTCTTTGACGCCGTCAAATTGCCCGGTGTCGCGGTTGAAATGGACCACTTGAAATTCCTCGCCGTCCGGTGTGGTCGGGCCGATAAATTGGACCAGGCCGTAGTAGCGGCCGCTGATCTGAACCGGTTCGTGGGTGATGTACAGACTGGTCGTCTCGCCTTCTTCTATTTCAATCGGCTCGTGCAGGCCGACGATGACATCATCATTAGGGCGCGCCCCGGCGATCGATTCCAGCGGATTGACCAGATGCCAGCGATTGAGCCGGTCGGGATGGACCAAGCCGGTCAGTTTACTCTCTTCAACCTTCCGGTTAAAGTAAACATCTTTGGTTACCGACCAAACTCGCTTCTGAACCGTCGGGTCCTCGCTGTAGCGCAGGTTGATGACCTGCCCTACTAAATGGCGGTGGGCCTCGTCGGTATGGTAAACCTCAAACAGTGTGCCTCTCACGGTTGGACGCTGCTCCGGCTCCGGCAGAATCATGCGCCCCATCCAGGTGAAGATGGGCCGGTAAAGCTCCGGCGGAACCGTCTGCTTGACCGGATAATACGCCGGATGAATAAACGGTAACCGCTGATAATTTTCGTAGTTATTTTTAGGACCCAAGTTATCCATCAAATCTTGCACGGTCCCTTTGGTGATATAATCGCCGGTGATGATGTCGGTGACAATTTGCACCGTATGGTCCATGTGGGTCTGACCATCGGGCAGCGTGGCCGTTTCGGAGAAATAGTCGGTCGGTCCGGTGTGAATAACGTTTTCACCGGCGTTAATGGCCGAGATGCGCCCCTGGCTCTTGGCTTTGTTCCAATGCGAATAAGGCAGAATCGGCCAACGGCCGGGGAAGGCAGCGGCGCCCACTTTTGGGAAAAAATCCTGACCGCCGATGAGTTGGTAAAGATGTTCCATATCATCCAGGCCGGGGTCATCGGAAATGACGCCGCCCATGGTAAAGATGTAGACCGGCGCTTCCAACGTTTTGTGTAAGTAGCGGGTAATACCGGCCGATACTTGCGCCCCGCCGCTGTAGCCGAGCAAGTAGATCGGTTTGCCGCTGCCGGGCCGATAACCCTTTTCCAACAAGCTGCGGCCAACCTCCTGAGCCACCCCCAAATTGTTGATGGGGCCGTAGCGCGGATCGCTGGAGATGGCCACCTGAAACAGGTTGCGAATGACCACAAAAAAGACAAAAACATTATTGGGGTTCTTAAGCTGTTTATTGTGAATCCAGTTCCACATACGGGTTAGAAACCGTTCGCCGTTGAGGGGATTGTTACTGACCGAAAATGGAAAGACATCCCGAGCCACAACGGCTTTACCGGGCAGCCGCTCGCCCAGATATTTCACGAAATTCCCTTCGCGTTCGGCTAAATAATCCTTGGAGAACCCACCGATGCCGGTCAAATAGAACAGATACCAATCGGCCTCTTCTGCCGCGTCGACCGGGGTCGATGTCAGCTTATTGATCGACTCCGACTCGACCTCATTCTTGGACCAACCGGCCCACCACCCCAGCGCCTCAAAGGGGGCAAACATCGCGGTTACGAAAAACAGAACTAAGGCTAAAGTAATTAAATAGAATAGGGGGTTGAGTATCATATCCATCGGTTTAACGGCTCCTTTTCTGCGCCCGTCCGATACGCAATCCGGTCCGCTCAGCGAGCCGGTCGGCGGCCGCTTGGATATCGAGTGGCTCCGGTGTACCGGTGGTGATGCGCCACCACCAGCGGCTTAGCCCTTCAATGGGCAGCACCGGCAGCCGGGTAATCAGTTCGTAGGCAATCCAACCCAAGACACAGCACAGTAACGCCTGCCAGAAGTTAAATGAATAAGCCACCTGAACGCCTACGACCAGGGCTAGTAAAATCCAGATACGCAAGACTCGGAATATAATATTGCCGAGGTAGGGCAGAAAGATGAAGATGCCAAACAACAGCGGCGCGTAGCTTAATTCCACCACGCGTAAGATGTTGATAAAACTCTGATCGCTTCTTAAAAACAAAGCGGCGGTGATCCAAATGGTTGCCGCCCAGAAGCCCACGCTAACGGCCAGGACAATGACGGCGGCGATAATACTGATCACAAACCGGAGCGGTGAGACCCGGTTGGCTAAAAGGACCACACTTTGCCCCAGAATATCAGATAAGCCGCCTAATATCAGGACAATAAGGGGCAGCCCTTGAGCCAGCGGATTGTCTAGCACGGCGGCGAAGACGGCCGGTTCAAGCTGAAGGGCGCCTCGGGCCAGCGCCAAAGCAGCAATAATCATAAGAGGTAAGCTCATTATTATTTCCCTCCGAATTATAGTTGGATAATTATAATAAAGCGGTTATCCACGCCGCGGCTATGCCGCCCAGAAAACCGAACAGATGCCCCATTGTTGACACCCCTTTCTTGAGCGGAACCACCTGCCAAATCAGCCCCAAGTACAGCACGGCCACGACCACCGCCACAACGATTGTAGCCAGATTTGGATTGAAAAAGACGTTTGCCAGCAGGTAGCCGAAATAGCCTAAAATGAGGCCGCTAGCGCCCACGTGCAGCGTCCCAGGCCGGCCAAATAACCAAATGCCTAATCCGGCCGCAATAATGATAATCAGGGTCGTGATCCAAAAAACAAGTTGCCCCTGGATCATCACTAAAGTACCCAGGATGAAAAACGGAATGGTATTGGCCATAAGATGTTTGAAGTCAACGTGCAGAAAAGGGGAGATAAAGAACGCCAGCGGATTGAGCGTCGTCCGGGGCCGAAGACCAAACTGCTTTTTGAGGCCGCCGCCCAGCACGGTATCGATGAGATGGATGATCCATAAGGCGATCACCAACAAGCCCATATCAAGGGCCGTTTGAACAATACTACCAAAGAGTGCTTGAAAATCTGCGATCATTTTCGGAACCTGTTAAAGGGATTTTGGTTTACTTAGATTCCGGGTCGGTTGGCGCTGAACTGGGAGTGTAACAGTACGGCACGACAGCGACAATGAAAATTTATTGGAGCGACAAAGCTGGCTTTGTCATCGACTGGCAGGTCAAAGTAAACTTTGACGCTCCAGATCATTATTTTCAAAAGAGGTACGACCGTCTTTGGCGAGGAGAGCGTAGCCGTAATTATACGCGCCTTTGGCTTCAGAGAAAAATCGCCTCCGGCCATTTTACCCCTTTTTTGACCCTTTTGAGGCTCAAAAAGGGGTAAATTCAACGGATACTACTTTTTTACTCCCTTTGGGTGGATGCTGGTTAACGGGCGGTGACGTATACTGGTAGTTAAAGTGGGCTTAAATTGCCTTTTCGGGTTGGATTGGCAACGGCCGGCTTAGGTGTGGAGCATAAAATCAAATACCGAACTGACGAACGGTAGCTCACGTAAGACCTACTTCTATTTATCCCTGCCTTTTTTCAACCGCATAAACCTTGATTTGCAGATTTTGATACCCTCTGACGGCAGAATGGGGAAAAATCTATTTTCTGATTTGTCACCTTATTTTTGAATGAAAACGTTCAAACAGAGCAGGTTTCTATTCAATTTGGGGTTATTTTGTCAAATGCCGCCCGGGTGTGGCCAGTCATTGACATATTTCAAGCATTTGATATCCCGGCACTGGGTCCTGAAGATGGGAATATT
>JACKAU010000032.1 GCA_020634855.1 Anaerolineales bacterium | reverse complement strand
GCTCGATATTCGGCCGGGTGAAATATTGGCTTTTATGGGGGAAAACGGCGCGGGTAAATCGACCCTGCTCAAAATCATCAACGGCGACTACCAGCCGGACGCCGGAACCTTGACGCTCAACGGGCAGCGGCTCTCATTTTCCGGGCCACGGGATGCCCATAAAACCGGCATTCGGGTGGTCTATCAAGAGCCGGAAATTATCCCTGGGGTCGATGTGGCCGAGAATATTTGGGTGGGCGAACTGCCGAAACGGTACGGCGTGATCGACCGCCGCCAGTTGCGGACGAAAGTGCGGCATAGTTTGGCTGAACACGGCTTTGAGGATGTCCTACCGCTCAACCTTATGGGCGACCAACTCTCCACCGCCCAGCAGCAGATTGTCGAAATTATGCGCGCCCTTAAATCGAAGGTTCGGGTGCTGGCGCTCGACGAACCGACCTCGTCTCTGACCGATCAGGAAGTCGATCAACTTTTCGCCCTCATCCGGCAGCTTCGCGATGAGGGGGTGGCGATCATTTACGTCTCGCACCGCATCAAGGAGATTTTGCGCTTGTGTGACCGCGTCGCCGTTTTGCGTGATGGCAGCCTGGTGGATGTAAAACCCGCCGCCGAACTGACCGAAGCCGAAATTGTGCGGCTGATGGTCGGGCGCTCCCTCTCCGATATTTTTCACCGCCGGCCGGCCGGCACCGAGCGCACCGTTTTGCAAGTGGATCATCTGAGCAGCAACTGGCATCGCGATGTCAGTTTCCACATTAATGCCGGTGAGGTGGTGGGCTTTGCCGGTTTGGTGGGCGCGGGCCGCACGGAACTGGCCAAGGTAATTTTCGGCGACCAACCCAAAACCGGCGGGCGCGTCCTGCTCGATGGAACGGATGTCAGCATTCGCCGCCCGGACGATGCCATCGCCAAAGGCATCGGCTTTGCCCCTGAAGATCGCAAACATGAGGGGCTGGTGCTGATTCGCAGCGTGCTGGAAAACACCTCGTTGGCTATCTTGCGGCAGCTCAGCCGCTTCCATTTTGTCAGCCGCCACCTCGAACGGACGCTGGCGACCCAGTTTGTCGAGAAACTTCGGGTGCGAACGCCGTCGCTCGATCAGGAAGTGGGCAAACTTTCCGGCGGCAACCAGCAAAAGGTGGTACTGGCCCGCTGGCTGGCGGCCAAGCCCAAAGTGTTAATTCTCGATGAGCCGACGCGGGGCATCGACATCGGCGCGAAGGCCGAAATCTACCGCCTGATCGACGACCTGGCCAACGAGGGATTGGGCATTATGCTGATCAGTTCCGAACTGCCGGAGATACTGGGGCTGGCCGACCGCATCTACGTAATGCAGAACGGCCGCATTACCGGCGAACTGACCGGCGCGGAGGCCACGGAAGAAAGCATCCTGGAACTGGCGATGGTCGATAATTTATCGGCGGCCCCGGCCGGAACCCCAACACCTAAACAAGAAGGCATACTACAATGAACAAAGAGTTAACCAATAAACAAACCCTGGCGCCGATGAGGCAGGGCAACCCCGTGAGCCGGGCCATTAACGCCATCGGCACCGATAACCTATCGCTGATGATCGCCCTGGTTATTCTGATACTTCTGATCACGGTTGTGAGCGGCTGGTTTGGGTTTAGCGGCGGCGATAAATTCTTCTCCTGGCAAAACCTGATGAACAGCCTGGCCCAGGCCATCGTCATTGTCGGGCTGATGGCCGTTGGCGAGACGGTGGTGATTGTGGGCGGCGGACTCGATATTTCTGTTGGCTCGGTCGCGTCGATTGGATCGGTGGTGGCAGCTTCGGTGCTGGTCGGCGTCGGCACGGTGGGCGCTTTGGGTATTTTGCCGACCGACAGTGTGCTGATCGCAGTATTAGCCGGGGTGGCGGCCGGGATGATCGCCGGCGCGATCAACGGCTTTATTGTCACCACCTTGCGGGTCAATCCAATTATCGCCACGCTGGGTACTTTGGCCGCCTTTGCCGGGCTGGCCTTTTTGCTGGCTCCCGACGGCAAGCCCATTGGCGTGTTTACTCAAACCGGCTTCACCTGGCTGGCGCAGGGGCGCTTTATGACCGGCCTGCCGATTCCGGCGCTCGGCGGCGCGGATTGGACCGGCATCCCCGTTTTGACCGTGATTTTTATTCTCGTCGCCATCGCCGTCCACATTTTGATGACCTACACCGATTTTGGCCGGGCCGTGTACGCCATCGGCGGTAACGACAAAGCTGCGCGGCTGGCCGGGATCAACCTAAATCGAGTGAAGGTGATGATGTATATGCTGTCGGGTGGGATTGCCGGCCTGAGCGGGGTTCTTCTGGCGGCGCGAACGACATCAGGCAACCCGATTAACGGCACCGGGCTGGAACTGCAAGCTATCACCGCCGTCTTTCTGGGCGGCGCCGCCACCGACGGCGGCAAAGGGACGATCTTTGGCACGTTCCTGGCCGTCATCCTGGTCGGCATTCTCAACAACGGGATGAACCTGTTGGGCTTCAACACCTTTATTCAACGGGTGGCCCTGGGTCTGTTACTGATTGCGGCGGTGGCTATTTCGCAGTGGCGGCAGGCCAACGCCGAACGCGTTCGCACCCAGGTTGCGGCCGAGGGGTAAGCAGCGGGGGCGTAAAGGACGCGAGGCTAAAGCCATCGCGTTGAAAGAGCGAAGGACGCTAAAGCGCCCTACTCCGGCGCAATCATAGCCCCAAAGGGCTTCGTTCTCTCAGCACGGGTCTTTAGGCCCGTGCTGGCGGGGACGGCCAGTTTGTACGCCGATTAAATTCGTGATTTTCATAATGGGGTTTCATTCAAAAACCGAATTTCATCCGGCGCCGTTTCATAGCCCGACACATTGATGTCCGGCGGCGCGGGCTAAACGTCGCGTTCGTGGGCAAAAGTTATATGTAGCCAGGACAAAAATGGTTCCTACCGCTAAAAATGGTTCCTACCGCCGAAAAATGATTCCTACCACTTACCAAACGATTCCTACCACCGAAAAATGGTTCCTACCAACCGCCGAACGATCCCTACCATCGCCGAACGATCCCTACCGTCCGCCGAACCATTCCTACCATCGCCGAACCGTTCCTACCGTCCGCCGAACCGTTCCTACCGTCGCCGAACTGTTCCTACCGCCCGCCGAACCATTCCTACCACCGCCGAACCGTTCCTACCATCGCCGAACAATTCCTACCGTCGCCGAACCGTTCCTACCACCGCCGAACCGTTTGTACCATTGTCAAGAACACGGATTGGCAGGATAGACGGATTGTTTGGCTTGGGGGATCAAACAGATTTTGGAGCGACAAAGCTTGCTTTGTTTTCAATCGGGACAAAGCAAGCTTTGTTGCTCCGAATTTTAGCCGAAACGACCTACGCCGTTCTACGGCTTTGGCGATAAGCGCGAGGGGGGACGCCCATGACTTTGCGGAAAATGCGGGAAAAATAGTAAGGGTCTTCGTAGCCCACTTGCGAGCCGATTTCGCGCACGCTCAGGGTGGTGGTGTCCAGGAGAAAACAGGCGCGCTGAATTTTGATGTGAATAAAATAGTCCAGGGGTGAGTAGCTCATTTGCTGTTTGAACAGGGTGGAAAAGTGGGCCACCGACAGCCCGGCGGTGTGAGCGATATCGGCCAGGGTGAGCGAGTGGCTGATATTCTCTTGCAAATATTGGAGCGCGGTTTCGATACTGGGGGGCCGAGTGACCGGCGGCCCGGTTGAAAAATACTGGTTATGAAAAAAGACCACGCCCAGCAAGTGATGCAGCACCTGGGCGCAATACAACAGCCTTTGCTCAGAAAATCCATCTTCCAAGGTGTGGTAGCAAGCCTGAAACAGATGCGCCGCGTTATGGGCGGCGACCGGGTCAACGGGCAAAATTTGGGTGGTCGACGGCAGCAGGTGGATCAGATAATCGCCGGTGCTGCCGGTAAAATGCACCCAGTGGATTGTCCAGGGCGTTTTCTCCTGCGCGCCGTAACTGTGGGCATGCCCTTTGGGGATTAGCAGCGCTTGGCTTGCTTCAACCCGATGATATTGCCCATCGATATTGCACCAACCCGATCCGGCCTCACACATAATCAGAATATGCTCCGCCGCGCCCTCATCGCGCTCGCGGTAATGGTAGCGCGCTTGGGGATACCAGCCGATATCGGTCACCATCAGCGATTGGAGCAGCGGGTGGTTTTTAACGCGCCCCAACACGGCTTGCGGAATGACATACTGGATTTGGTTTTTGAATCCTTCTTTAAGCCGGATAGCCATCGTAGAATTTCAATCGCATTTAAATATCGTAGGATAGTCCATTTTATCATAACCCTGTCTATTGTTTCAACCCGACAGCTATGCTACATTTGAGACGGCAAGCTATTCAGGCTAGGAGTAAAAAATGACCGTACACTCAACAGTGAGTCTTTGGAAAGAGCCAATCATTTATCCCACCTACCCCGCCTACCCGCCCGATCCCAACCCCATGTTTTTGAACAAACGAGTTTACCAGGGCAGCAGCGGCAGCGTGTACCCCAATCCCTTCACCGACCGCATCTCCGATGAGCGCATCGACCAAACGTACCAGGCCGTTTTCCTGGAAAATGATTATATCAAAGTTATGGCCCTACCCGAAATCGGCGGGCGCATTCATCTGGGGCTGGACAAAAGCAACAATTACGATTTTTTCTACCACAACCGGGTCATCAAGCCGCAGTTGGTCGGGCTGTACGGTTCGTGGATTTCCGGCGGGGTTGAATTCAACTGGCCGCAGCATCACCGGCCCACCACCTTTGAACCGGTCGATACCGTGCTGGAAGAACACCCCGACGGCCGTAAAACGGTCTGGTTGGGCGAAATCGAGCCGATGAATCGGATGAAAGGCATGCACGGCGTCACCCTCCACCCCGGCAAATCCCTGGTCGAGGTTCAGGTGCGGCTGTTCAACCGCACCCCGCTGCCGCAGACGTTTTTGTGGTGGGCCAACCTGGCCGTCCACGTCAACGACCATTATCAATCCGTCTTCCCGCCCGACGTGACGATGGTCGCCGACCACGCCAAACGCGCCACCTCCAAATTCCCCATCGCCGACGGCTTTTACTACGATATTGATTACACGGCCGGCGTCGATATCTCCTGGTGGAAAAACATCCCCGTGCCGACGTCCTATATGGTGCTCCACTCCGAGTACGATTTTCTGGCCGGCTACGATCACGGCCAACAAGCCGGGGTAGTTCATATCGCCAACCATCATATCTCGCCCGGCAAAAAGATGTGGACGTGGGGCGCGGGCGAGTTTGGCGCTCGCTGGTATCGCCACCTAACCGACAGCGACGGCCCCTACATCGAACTCATGACCGGCGTCTACACCGACAACCAACCCGATTTTGCCTGGCTGCAACCCTACGAGGTCAAAACCTTTTCGCAGTACTGGTATCCGCTGCAAAAAATCGGCGCGATTAAAAATGCCAATCTCGACGCTGCTGTGAATCTGACTATTGAGGCGGGAGAGGCCGTCATCGGCTTCAACACATCGGCTCGATTTGAGGGCGCCCAGATCGTGCTGCGCGACAACCAGCGCCTTATTTTCGAGCAGCGCATCGATATTGCGCCCGACGCACCTTATGAGCAGCGCGTCTCCTTGCCGGCGGAGGTCGATCCCCATACGCTTAACGTGGGGTTGATGTCTGCCGCCGGCCGCGAACTCGTTAGCTACCGCCTCGACCGGCCCGTACCCGATTTCCACGCCGACCCGGCCACCGCCGCCCCGCCGCCGGCCGCCATCGACGCCCATGAAACGCTGTACCTGACCGGCCTGCACCTGGAGCAGTATCGCCACGCCACCCGCCGGCCCGATCCGTACTACGAAACGGCTTTGCAGCGCGACCCGCTCGACGCCCGCAGCCATAACGCGCTGGGGCTGCTCAACCTGCGGCGGGGCAATTTCAGCGAAGCCGCCGCCCACTTCCGTCACGCCATCGAGCGGCTAACCTTCAAAAACCCCAATCCCTACGATGGAGAACCGTACTACAACTTGGGCGTCGCGCTCCGGTTCTTGGGGCAGTTTGAGGCGGCTTACGACGCTTTTTACAAGGCCGTTTGGAATTATAGCTGGCAAGCCCCGGCCTACTTCGCCCTGGCCGAACTCGACTGCCGCCGGGGTGACTTCGAGCCGGCGCTGGCCCATGTCAACCGGTCGCTGGACGCCAACGGCCTTAACTTGAAAGCCCGCCACCTCAAGACCGCGCTGCTGCGCCAAATGAATCGCCCGGCCGAAGCCGAAGTGTTGGCTCAGGAGACCGTCGCCACGGATCGCCTCGATTACGGCGCTCGCAATGAACTGGTGCTGCTGGCCGCCGATGAAGCCGCCGCCCAAACCCGGCTGGCCGACCTGCGGCAGGTGATGCGCGATAACCCGCAAAGCCACATCGATCTGGCCCTCGATTACGGCAGCGCCGGGTTGTTCGATGAAGCCATCGCCGTGCTGCGCCGCGTAGTGGCCGGCGACGCCACCTACCCGATGGTGGCCTACTACCTGGGTTATTTTGCCCACCAGCAAGGCGACGCAGCAGCCTCGGCCGCGTACTTCCGCCAGGCCGCGGCCCTAGCGCCGGACTACTGTTTCCCCAACCGGCTGGAGTCGATTGCGGTGCTGCGGCTGGCTATCGACCACAATCCGCAGGATGCCCGCGCGCCCTATTATCTGGGCAACCTCCTGTACGATAAAAAACAGTACGACGAGGCCATCGGGCTGTGGGAGCAATCGCGGACGTTGGACGACGCGTTCGCCATTGTCCATCGTAATTTGGGGCTGGCGACGTTCAACATCAAGCACGATGCCGACGCCGCCAAAACCTCGTTCGAAGCCGCCTTTGCCGCCAACCCCACCGACGCCCGGCTGCTGTACGAGTTAGACCAACTCGACAAACGGCTCAACGCCGATCCGACGGGGCGGCTGGCCCGGCTGGAAAGCCATCGCCCTTTGGTTGACCGGCGTGATGATTTGACCGTGGAACTGGCCGCGCTCTACAATCAAACCGGGCAGCCGGATCAGGCGCTGGCCCTGCTGCAAGACCGCATTTTCCATCCCTGGGAAGGCGGCGAGGGCAAAGTAGCCGAACAGTACGTCCAAGCTCATCTGGCCCGAGGCCGGGCAGCGCTCCAAGCTGGAAATCCCGAAGCGGCGTTGGCCGAGTTCAGCGCCACCCTCACCTACCCGGAAAATCTGGGCGAGGGCGTCCACGAGGTCTTTACCCAACAAGCCCACCTGTTTTACGCCCTCGGCGTGGTGTATGAGGCGCTAGGCGATCAGGCCCAAGCCCGTGAGTTTTTTGAAAAAACCGTGGCCGAGCGCAACGACGGCACAGCGCTGGCCTACTACCGGGGACTGGCCTTACAACGGTTGAACCGCTCGGAAGACGCCGCTCAAACCTTCACGACGCTGGTCGAGGCGGGGCAGGCTCAACTCCAACAGGAAGCCACCATCGATTATTTTGCCACCTCGCTGCCGACTTTCCTGATTTTGGAAGACGATCTGCAAAAACGCAACACCATCGACAGCCACTTTATACTGGGGTTGGGGCAGTTAGGTCAAGGTCATCGCGAGGCCGCCCGCCAGGAGTTCGAAGCGATTCTGGCGCTGGACATCAATCACCTGGACGCTCAAATTCATCTGGCAGCTATCGACCCGAACGCAGAGATCGATCCCACACTGCTGCCGGTACGGTAGGAGACAACCGGCTCTCGCCGGATGGGAAATACTCGACATATCCGGCGGCGTCAGTATAATCAGGGCGTCATTTTTGTATTTGAGGAGTTACGATGAACCGACAAGAAGCTTGGGATTTAGTGTGCGAATACACTCAAAGCCCTCAACTGCGGCGGCATATGCAATCGGTCGAGGTGGCGATGCGCGCCTACGCTCGTCACTTTGGCGAAGATGAAGAAAAGTGGGGGCTGGTCGGCTTACTGCACGATTTTGATTACGAACGGTATCCCGATGTGGCCGAAAACGGCCATCCGAATGTCGGTGCGCCGATTTTGCGCGAGCACGGTCTGGATGAAGAGAGCGTTCGGGCCATTTTGTCTCACGCTACGGAAGTAACCGGCGTGGAACGACAAAGTAAAATGGAACTCACGCTTTTCGCTGTCGATGAGCTGACCGGCTTGATCGCGGCGGTGGCGCTGGTTCGCCCCTCGAAGGACATTCGCGATGTTAAGGTCAAGTCCGTTCGCAAAAAGTGGAAGGCCAAGGCGTTCGCGCCCGGCGTTCACCGGGAAGAGATCGAGCAGGGAGCCGAGGCGTTAGGCGTCGAGTTGAACGAACATATTCAAATTGTGCTCACGGCCATGCAAGAGGCCGCCGCAGAATTGGGGCTAGACGGCCCTGAGTCGTAGCAGGTGATCCCTTTGCAGCCAAAATTGACGCACCCGGCCGGCCGGCCCACGGCGGCATCGACCGGCTCGCCCGCAGTACAACCGGCGGTTAGGCCGTTATTATCAACTCCGGCCAGTGTAATCCTCCTGGTGGCCGTCAGCATGTTTGCGATAGCGCCGCTCTTTTATCCCGGCTTCATCCAAACCCACAGCGGCTTTGTCTCCGTCTGGAACGTGATCGACCTGCGGGCCAACTTCGGCCATTTAACCTGGACACCCCACCTCGCCACGACCTTTGACCCGTTTCGCAGCGACGGTCTGCTGCCTTATTATTTGGCCGCCCTGCTGCCTCTGACGCCTATCGCCGCCATCAAGTTCATCCTCGGTTTCGGCTGGCTGATGGGCGGCTTAGGTGTATTTTTGTGGCTCAAAAGCTGGCTGGGCGGATCGGGTGCCCTGGTCGCCGGGGTGGTTTACACCTACCTGCCGTACCAGATTGTCAACGTCTACGTGCGCGGCGCGTGGGGCGAAACGCTGTTCTGGGGGCTGCTCCCCTGGGCAATTCTGGCGGCGACCTACCTGGTGACTACCCCTAGACTCATTCTCCTCCCGATAGCCGCTGCCTTTTGGTTGGCGCTCGGCCTAAGCCAATTAGGATTGACCGTCTTCGGCCTGATCTTTATGGCGGCGATGCTGCTTACCATCCATCGACCCCAAGCGCTTCTGCCGCTTTTGGCCGCTGTTTTAGGGACCAGCGGCGCGGCGCTCATCTATTGGCTGCTGCTGCCCCACACGATCTTTCAACCCGCTCCTACTCCATTCACCAATCATTTTCTCTACCCTTTCCAACTCTTTTCCGCCCGCTGGGGGTTTGGCGCAAGCCAGCCCGGCTGGAATGATGGATTGTCCCTCCAAATCGGGTTGGTCGCCATAGGGTTAACGATAGTTACTACAACGATCTGGCTACGCGAATACACCCCGGTTACAACCAGAACCGACCGGCGGTTGATCTTCTTTCTCGTCGCGGCCATCGCGCTTAGCCTGCTGCAATTTAGCATCACCACCTTCCTCTGGAATTTTCTGGCCGGGCTGCTGACTTACCCTTGGCAGCTTTTGGGCTTCATCGGCTTATGCTTGTCGATTGTGGGCGGGGCGGCGCTCTGGCTCGATACGCGGTTGACGCAGCCCCCCCTACTGGCGACCATCATCATTATCGTGGTGCTGAGTGTGTATCCCTATTTGCTGCCCAATTTTATTCAACCCGAGACGGCCTGGCTCGATGGGCCGCAGGCCACGCTAGGCGACAACCAATTGGCGCTGCTCGATCACCGTTTCTCGGTGACGATCCCCGGCCACACCGCCGGCCTCAGCCTGGGCGAGACTACTATCCCGCTCCAACGCCACGGCCCACTCCAGCCGAATGAGACACTCACCCTGGCCGTCACCTGGCAGCCGATGCTGCCTTTAGCCGATAATCTCAAAGTGTTCGTCCATCTGGTTGATCCCAACGGCAACGTTGTAGCCCAGTTTGACGGCTATCCACAAAACGGCAGCTATCCCACCCCTCAGTGGATGCCCGGCGAGATTATCCAAGATGCCTATCCCATCCTTCTACCCGATAATCTCCCCCCCGGTCCCTATCGCGTCTATCTCGGTCTGTATGACGAAACCACCTTCGCTCGACTGCCCGTCCCCGATGATAATGAAGGCAGGATTATTCTCGATGTTCAGTAAGCATCAGCGGTCAGCTATCAGCGGTCAGCTATCAGCCGTCAGCAGTCAGCGGTCAGCGGTCAGCGGTCAACAGCCGTCAGAACCCAATGACAAACCCACACCCGATGACTCCCAAACTCCAACCTCCCAACCGGCCAACTCACCTAACTCCACAAACTCTATAAAATCCACCAACTCCAAAAACTCTACGAACTCTACGAACTCCAAAAACTCGCTCTATCTGTGGCTGACCCTCCTCCTCTCCCTACCCGTGCTTGGTCCACTGCTTCAACCCGGCTACTACTGGGGCGCGCACGATGCCCGCCACTCGGTCTATTTTTTGTACGAGTTCAACCAAGCTATTCAAGACGGCATCTGGTATCCGCGCTGGGCGCCCGACTTTGCTTTTGGCTACGGCTATCCGTTTTTTAATATTTACGGGCCGCTGTCCTCGTATACCGGACAACTGTTTATTTGGCTAGGACTGGATGTGGTCACGGCGGTCAAGGTTGTCTTCGGTTTGTCGGCCATTTTGTCTGGATTGACTATGTACCTTTTCGTCAAACGCCTCCTCAATCCGGCCGCAGGACTAATCGCGGCGTTGACTTACGTCTACTTTCCCTACCATCTGTTCGATCTCTACGTTCGAGCCGCCTTGGCCGAGTCGGTCGGTTTTGTGTTTGTGCCGTTGGTGCTGTGGGGCTTTTACGAAGTAATGGTTCGACCGCGCTTAACGGCCGTGCTGTGGGCGTCGTTGGCCTATGCCGGCCTGATGTTTACCAGCAATCTGCTGGCGCTGATGTTTACGCCTATTTTGGGACTCTACGTGGCGGTGATGATTGTGTGGGCCTTCTTTGGGAAGGCTAAGGCTGAGGCTAAGGCTAAGACAAAAAGTAATATCGATGACAACCCAAAGTCATTGGCTACCCGAAACCCCAAACTCCATAAACTCTATGAACTCTATGAACCCCATAAACACAATAAATTCGCCACGGCGATCCTCTCCGGTTTGCCGCCGCTCTTCACACTCTTGTTGGGTCTAGGGCTAAGCAGTATTTTTTGGTTGCCGGCTTTTATTGAGTACAAATATGTCCGGGTCGATCAATGGGTCGGCGGTCGATTCGCTTTCGGCGACGACTTTGTTGACATCTTCCAGCTCTTCTCACCCAAATGGGGCTTTGGAACCAGCATCCCCGGTCCCAACGACGATACCGGCTTTCAAATCGGCCTGGCCGCGACCATCCTTTTTATCTTCTCCTTCATCATCGTCCCCAAACTCAGCGATCCCTTCATCCGGCGCACCCTCTACTTTTTTTTTCAAACGATGACGCTCATCCTCATCTTCCTAACAACCCCCATTTCGAGCCTGGTCTGGACCTCCTCCTCCCCTCTCCAGCTTCGCCCAATTCCCCTGGCGGCTCCTGGTCATCATCGCCCCTTTCATCTCTATCCTCGCCGGAACCATTCTCGCTCATCATCCCGAGCCAATCCCCCATCCCCAATCCCCAACCCCCAATCCCAATTATCAATTATCAATTATCAATTATCAATTATCCCCCGTTCTCCTCGCCACCCTCATCCTCCTCTCCAGCTACCCTTACCTCAAAGCCGAAGTCCGCGCCCCCAAACCCACCGAGGGGCCGGTCAGCCAGGCCGCGCTGTTCCGCTTCCAGCAATCCTCCGATGAGATGACCGGCCAGACGGCCTGGGTGCGACGCATCCCCAATTGGTCGAGTCTGGCCGAGCAGGTCGAGCGCGGCGGCGAGATCGCCACCAAGGTCAACTACACCGCCCTGCCGGCCGATGACAGCGTCGGCGTCTACTCGATGGAGATGGACAGCGTTCACGAACGGCTGTGGGTCGGCGCCGAGCAAGCAGGCCAAAGCGTGACCTTCCTCATTCCCTACTATCCCGGCTGGACGGCCACTATTTATGAAGACCTTGGACCTCACGACGGCAATCTTGATCAAGAGGTCGGGCCGGTGACGCGCGTTGGGCCGGTGGTCGACCAGCCGCCGATTAGTACGACGCCGATCGAAGGGTGGATGGTCGTACCGATTCCCCCCGGCTCGCACTTTTTAGAACTGCGCTTTGAAGACACACCCATTCGGATCGTGGGGCGCTGGATGACGATCATATCAATCCTGGTATGGCTTGGTCTTTTTGCTGTAAGGAGCGTTTTAAAAGGGGTGTTATAGCGTCTAACGGTTCCACATCGACAATTTTTTGTCGATCTTGTTAAAAAATAAATTGTGAATAATGAATTGTGGATAGTGAATGGTGAAGTTATTTTTTCATTCACCATTCACTATTGATTATTCACAATTCACTATTAGTTCGTATCCAAGCATCGGTCCAAGATGAAGACCAGATAAATCGACACCAGCACCACGCCCATATACGGCAGCAGCGCCGTGGCAAGAAACGTGGGCGGCAGCGCCAGGATGATCATCGGGGCATTCGAACTGGTGTGCAGAATGGCCGGGCCGCCCAACGAATTGCCACCGTGGGCATAGCTGTAGGCCAGCGGAAACGCGAGTAGGGCGGCCAACAGCACCGAGGCCAGACCGGATATCCAGCCGAGGATAAAAATCAGGTAGAGATGCTGCCCGGCAAAGAGTAGGGCCGAGAGCATCGCCGCCGGCCAAAACGACCATTCTTGCCGGAGATGACCAAAGACAAAACCCCGGTGGATGACTTCCTCGGTGATGCCGTTAACCAGAATCACCCCCACCAATAACGCCCACCCGTCCGATCTAAGCTGGATGGGCGTGTCCTGAAGCCAGGCCAGCAGCGGCAGAAAGAGCCACATCGGTAAGCTGACCAGTAAGGCCACCAGCGCCATCGACCGCCGCACCCGGACAAAGCCCACCCTCTGCCAGGCCCGCCCCCAACTCCCACTAAAGAGCAGCCGTTCAAAACCCAACGTCGCTCCGACGCCCCAGACACACAAGAGTACCTGCCGCAGCAACATCGGAAAATCCGGCGGGGTAAAAAAGGCGGCGGCAACCAGCGGAATGATGACCAGGCCGGCCGCCACATAAACTTTGATCAAGGTATTTGATGGCACTTTCATGATTGCTTCCTCCCACGGTTGTCATCTATGAACCATGGCTATTGTCGAGTTGGTTAAGGTCTGACCACCCCGCTATTCCATTCCGGGCGACATGATGACCGCTTCGACCGGACGGCGAAGCGAACGCGGCATGGCCTCGGCGTAGCCGAAACGGATGAGCAATTGCGGTGAAGACGCGCCCAAGCTCAGCGCACTCCGGAACTGCGAGCGCAGCTCGACCACTTCCAGGGGCTGGTTCAAGAAGGCCGATTTGATATTCAACGACGTCATCTTCAGCGCCAGCCGTTCGTAAACCTGGCCGGTGCGGACCCAGGCGGCCTTGTCGTCCGCCTCCGAAGCGATCACCACAGCCCCGGCGGAGCTGCGCAGTTTCCGGGCATCGACGTCGGCTTGCTGCTGCGGCTTTGTGCCGGCTACGAATAGCCGTCCGAGCCAGCCCGGTACTTCGGGATTGCCGGAACAGCGGGAGAACAGCCCATCGAGTGAGGCCATAGCCTCTTTCTTATTGAACCGCAGCCAGTCGATCAGTTCGGCCATATACGCTTGATCGGCGTATTGGCGCAGATTACCTTGATTCACATACGCCAACACCGTCTCCAGCTCGGAGGGATTGAGCACGTAACGCAGCGTCACGCCCGGCTCCAGGGGTAACGCTTGTACGTCATCGAGGTCGGCCCCCTTGACGGCGTGCCCGTCATAGTCGGAGCGCGTGTTTTGGCGCAGCTCAATCGCCTTAAACAAGGGGCTGTTCTGGGCAGTATCCGCCGTTAGACGAACGTGGATGTAATCAACGCCATCCGGATAGGTGACTTCGGCGGCATAGCCGGTGGCGCGGGCGGCTACCAGTAAGTTTTCCAGGGCACAGCCCAGGCTAATCCAAAGTTCGCGGTCATGGGGGTCAACCACCGGCAAACGGCGCGTGTAGTCCGGATGGATTTCGATGACCTGGTCTTTGAGGGCGAACTGCCACGGTTGGGTGTTGTGCCCACTCGCGGCCAGGGTCGCATACCGGATGAGTTCTCGCATTTGAGTTGACATAGTTACATTCCTTGCCAAAGGTCTGCGGATGTGGTTGGCCTGTGCCTCATAATCTAGCCAGGGGGCAGCCTCGACCAGCAGATAGCCCCCGGCTGTGGTTAGGCCGGCCGCAGCCAGAAGTTTCACAAAACTCCGCCGGCTGAGCCGCGGACGGGACGGGATGTTGCTCATAGCGATTAACTCCTTCAAGGTGGCAACTGGGTTATATATGTTTAAGCTGATGACAGGGTAACATAGCGCCGGGCGATGGGAACCCATCAAAGGGTGTATCAGGGGGATTAGTGGGGGGTGTATTCCTCAACAAAAAGGCGTCCTTCGCAAAGATAGACGCCTCGATTGGCGGCAAACCTGATAGAACGCCTAGTTTATTGGAAAGTTCAATTTAAGCAATTTAAGCGAGCATGAATGATCAATTTGATAGGGCATAAAAAGGCATTTCAGGCAGGCTCAAAAAAAATCATTTCATGCGGGCATGAAATGATTTTTCATGGTATATACCACTACAATTGTTAGTACTAGAACTCGATCGGTTCATGCGTGCATGAACGACTCGTTATAGCCTTATGTTTTTCAGCGGTATAGGGCATGAATTGATATTTTGATAGGGCATAGAATTGAACGTAGAACGTGGGATGCTTATTCCTTAGCGTTTCCAACTCAGGGAATGACGCCTTGATAAAACGCGGAATGTAAAACCCGGATTACGTTTCACGTTTTGCGTTTTAGAGGGTTTAATTGAAATTTTGGAACTGCTGTGGTTGTACTATTGATTCCCGGTTCGGTTTGTGGGATAATAGGTCTAGGGAAGTGTTGGAAAAGTTAAACTGACCACCGGCAGAGCCGGTGGCTTATTAAGATGAACCGCTCAAAGCGGTTTATTCGTTAACAAGGATGAGCCGCCTCAAGGCGGCACAACCTAGTCAAACAGGCTCTTTCGGGATCCAGGGGGTTGACAGGCAGTAAGGCTGCGGCATAGCCAAAAGGGTGAATACCGAAACCAGGAAAAAGGGAATAATGGATGTCCAAATCAAACAGGAGATAGCCATGGCATCCGAATTAAAAATACCGCTAGACATACCCGAGGTGGAAGTACTGAATACGGAAATGACCGCTGACGGACGGCTGATAATTACGGTTGAGAGCCAGGTCGAAACCACGCTGTGTGGGCTATGTGGCCGAGAAATCAGCCGTACCTATGGACACGGTGATGAAATCGAGTTGCGCCACTTATCGGTCTTGGGATTGGAAACCTATATTCGTCTCCGACGGGGACAGTGTCGGCAGTGTCTGCACGAACCAACCACGACCCAGGTGTTGGCCTGGTATCAACAACGCAGTCCGCATACGAAAGCCTATGATCAGTACCTGCTCAAACAACTGGTCAACAGCACGATTGAAGACGTCCGGTTGAGAGAAAACCTGGGCTATGATGCCATCGTGGGGGCGCTCAATCGCCAGGTTGAAACCGCGATCAACTGGAGTGAGGTCGAAGACCTGCGGACGGTAGGCATCGACGAGATTGCCCTGAAGAAGGGGCGCAAAAACTACGCCGCCATTGTGACCGGTCGGCAAGCCAACGGCAAAATCCGGGTGCTGGCGGTGCTACCGGATCGAAAAAAAACGGGTGAGTGACTTTTTGGCCCAAATTCCGGCCCGGTTGCGGCCTACGATCAACTATTTTAGCACCGATATGTGGGACGGTTATCTGACAGCGGTCGAAGAATTCATCGCCACTCATGACGATGTGACCGCCCGGCTGGTCATCGACCGATTTCACGTCGCCCAGCATTATCGCCAAGATTTTGATGACTTGCGCAAACAGGAACTCAAGCAGCTGAAAAAAGCGTTACCGTCCCAGACGTATGAGCAAGATTGTAAAGGGACGTTGTGGCTCTTACGCAAGAACCACGCGACGTTGGATGATGAAGAACGGCTGCGCTTGCGCCACCTGCTGGCCCATTCGCAACCGTTGCACCAGGCCTACACCTTGCGGAAAGAAATGACAGCCATTTTCAATCAGTGCCAGAGCCTGTCCGTGGCTGAAAGACGGCTCAAGGCCTGGGTTAGAAAAGTGCAAGATAGTGACCTTGACTGTTTCGATGACTTTATCAAGACTTTGGCCGCCCACTGGCAGCCCATCCTCAACTATTTTGAGGAGCGGGTGACCAGCGGCTTTGTCGAAGGTCTCAACAACAAGATCAAAACCCTGAAACGACGCTGTTATGGTATCAAGAAAGTTATAATTAACCCGAAAAACTGGACCACGAGCTAAGATGGAATAAGGTAAAAACATCAAGGCTTGTGGAGGAAAAAATTGGCCAAAAAACGACAACAGTACAGCAATGACTTTAAGTTCAAAATCGCTCTGGAAGCGGTCAAGGGGGCCAAAACGGTCAGCCAAATCGCGGCTGAGCACAACCTGCATCCGACCCAGATAGGCAATTGGAAAAAGCAATTGCTGCGGGAAGGTAGCACACTCTTTACGCGGGCCAATGACCGTCAACAACGTGAACAACAAGATAGAGAAGCTGAGTTATACGAACAGATTGGTCGCCTCAAGATGGAATTGGAGTGGCTGAAAAAAAAAGCTAGCGGCTTCGATTGAGCTAAAACGAAGGCTGTTAGAAACAGCGCACCCTGGTTGAGTCTGCGCCGGCAATGTGAGTTAATCGGCCTAAATCGGTCGAGCTATTATTACCAACCAGTTCCGGAAAGTCCGTTCAATCTGACTCTGATGCGGCTGATCGACGAGCAGTATCTGCGGACGCCCTTTTACGGCTACCTAAAAATGACGGAATATCTTCGTCAGAAAAAGGGCTATCTGGTTAATCACAAACGGGTGTACCGACTGATGAAACAGATGGGCTTACGAGCCGTCGCGCCCCGGCCTCATAGAGCCGACCGCACCCGGAGCACCAGATTTATCCCTACCGGTTACGTGGGTGAACATCACCCGCCCCAATCAGGTCTGGAGCGCCGATATCACTTACGTGCCGATGCAGCGAGGCTTTATGTATCTGGTGGCCGTGCTGGACTGGTACAGCCGGTACGTGCTCAGTTGGGAACTGTCCAACACGCTGGATGGCGATTTCTGTCTGCTGGCTTTGGAACGGGCTTTGCAACGGAGCCGGCCTGAGATCTTTAACACCGATCAAGGTGCCCAGTTCACCGCCAACGCCTTTACGGGGCGGTTGGAGCGAGCCGAGATCAAGATCAGTATGGATGGTAAAGGACGTGTGTTCGACAACATTTTCATCGAAAGATTATGGCGCACGGTCAAGTACGAACACCTCTATTTGACTGACTACACCACCGGACTTGACCTGTTAGCGGGGCTGGCCACCTACTTTGATTTCTACAATCACGAACGCTTTCATCAGAGTTTGGATTATCGCACTCCGGCCCAAGTATATGGCCTTAACCAGGTGCCCCTGGTTTAATCATCCATCTTAAATATCCTATTTCGTGGTCTTGACAATGGGGGTAAGTTTAAGTTTCTCGACTTTATTCCAACGGCTGTGGCTCGATTTGGAGGGACGTGTTCATTTTTTCTTGTCAACCCCCTGAGATCCGAAAGAGCCACTTAGTTTCATGTTGAGAAAGTCTTAAAATTTTGTTTGACGCCCCGGTAGGGACATGCTAGAATAACCGACGTTGTAAAATGTTAGAAAGGTCATTGCGAGCAGGCCAACCATCTATGCCTACAAAACGATCAATTTATCTCGATTATGCGGCTTCAACCCCCACCGATCCACAAGTGGTGGAAGCGATGCTGCCCTATTTTACCGATATCTACGGCAACGCCTCTGGAGCGCACGCTCAGGCTCGGGCCAGCGCCCAAGCCATTGATGATGCCCGTCACAGCGTGGCCGCTGTGTTAGGTTGCGATCCGGAGGAAATTGTCTTTACGGCCTGCGGCACCGAAGCCGACAATTTAGCCATTCGCGGGGTGGCCTGGGCTAAAAAACAACTCGGTGAGGGCAACCATCTGATCACCACGCCCATCGAACACCACGCGGTGAGTCACACCTTCAACCAGCTTTGCGAGAGATTCGGCTTCGAGCAGACCATTGTCCCGGTCGACTCGCACGGGGTGGTCGATCCCCACGCTATCGCCGCCGCGATCCGGCCCGAAACCACGTTGATCAGCGTGATGTATGCCAATAATGAAGTCGGCTCAGTGCAACCGATCGCTGACATTGGGGCGCTGGCCCGGTCACGGGGGATCGCGTTTCATACTGATGCGGTGCAGGCTGCCGGATATGAATCGTTGTCGGTCAACTCGTTGAATGTGGATCTGCTCGCGATTTCAGGTCACAAGATTTACGCGCCCAAAGGCATCGGTATTTTGTACGTACGGCGCGGTACAAATCTACTGCCGACGCTCACCGGCGGCGGGCACGAAATGAATCGTCGGCCGGGTACGGAAAACGTGCCGTATATCGTTGGCATCGCCAAGGCGTTAGAGCTAGTCGAACGCAAGCGCGATACGGAAAATCTGCGCCAGAGAGAACTGCGGGATAAGTTGATCGACGGCGTCCTTAATAACATTCCTGGCAGCCAGGTCACCGGCCACCCCACTCGGCGGCTGCCCAACAGCGCCAGCTTTGTTTTTAGCGGCTGCGAAGCCGATCCGATTTTGATGCATCTGGATTTGGCGGGTATTCAGGCGGCCAGCGGCAGCGCCTGCACCACCGGCAATCCGGAGCCGAGCCACGTGTTGACTGCGATGGGCATTCCGCATGAATTGGGCTTAAGCGCGCTTCGACTGAGTGTCGGTCGCCAAACTCGTGAGGCGGACATCGACGCTGTCTTGGAGATACTGCCGGACGTGATCGAAAAGGTGCGACAACTCAATCCAACCTATCAAATGATGAGTTAGCCGGTTCATTTTAGCTGTGATAAAATGAGGACTCTAATGGACGGGCTGCGGCCCGTCTTTTAATTATGAATGATGTGAAACTAATGAGCGAAAACAATAATTCTTCAAAGCGAGTTATCGTATTATGAGCGGCGGTGTGGATAGTTCGGTGGCGGCGGCGCTGCTGGTGGAGCAAGGTTATGAGGTGGTGGGCTTGATGCTGCGGCTGTGGGCCGAACAGGGCGGCGCGGCCAATCGCTGCTGCACGCCCGATGCCGTCAACGACGCCCGGCGGGTGGCCAATGTCTTGGGTATTCCTTTTTATGTCCGCGATTACAAGCAGGTATTCAAATCAACTGTGGTCGATTTTTTCATCGACGGTTACGCGCGGGGCGTTACGCCTAATCCATGCATCGTGTGCAATCGCGATATTCGCTTCGACCGGTTACTCAAGGAAGCGCTGAGTTTGGGCGGCGACTACCTGGCGACCGGTCACTACGCTTCGGGTACGAACGGCCACGGATGGCACTTACCAGTTATTGCGAGGTCTCGACCCAACCAAAGACCAGAGCTATATGTTGTACACGATGACCCAAGATCGACTGGCCCGACTTCTCTTCCCGGTCGGCGAGCACAGCAAAAGCGATATCCGGCAGATGGCCCAAGATAAGAATTTACCGGTTTTCAATCGGCCCGACAGCCAGGACCTTTGCTTTTTAGGGCCGGGCGATTATCGATCCTTCTTGCAACGTAACGCCCCGGAGGTTGTCCAGAGCGGCCCGATTCTCGACACGGCGGGCAATCAGATCGGTGAACACCGGGGCCTGGCCTTTTATACCATCGGACAGCGCAAAGGGTTGGGACTGTCGGCCCCGCAGCCGATGTACGTGGTCGAAAAATCGTTCAAACCAACAGTTTAGTAGTCGGCACCCAGGCCGATCTGGGGCAGAGTCGTCTGACGGCCCGGCAAGTGTCCTACGTCAGTGGTCAACCGCCGCTGGAACCGATCAGAATCAAGGCCAAAATTCGCTACAAAGCGAAAGAAACAGAAGCCACTCTGACTCCTTTAGCTGAGCAACGCGCCAGTCTGATTTTTGATCAACCGGTCCGGGATATCACCCCGGTCAGGCGGTGGTCTTTTATCAGGACGACATCGCTCTGGGTGGGGGCACTATCGAGCAAACGGCCGGGTAACGACTGATGCCACCCTTTGTCTTATTGGGACTGCTGTTGGGGAGTCTGTACGGTACGATTTTTCATCTGTGGCGGGGCAAATCGCTGCGGGATTTTCTGATCTATCTGGTGACCGGCATCATCGGTTTTGGAGTTGGGCAGGGCTTGGGGATGGCGTTGGGGTTTTAATATGTGGCTCATTGGCCCGCTGCACGTGGTTGAAGCGACAGTGGTGAGCTGGGTTGGCCTGTTCCTGATCCAATGGCTTAAAATTTAAGGAGTGCGGTTGGCGTAATGATGAATTAGCATCATCAT
This sequence comes from Anaerolineales bacterium, assembly GCA_020634855.1. GTDB lineage: Bacteria > Chloroflexota > Anaerolineae > 4572-78 > J111 > JAGRBY01. The sequence goes on along the minus strand of JACKAU010000032.1, from coordinate 2,276 downwards.
ATCGATGATGTTATCTTCGTACATAACCTCATTGTAGCGAACCGAAGCGTGATAGGCATCGTCGCCGTCGCTAAAACCTGTTTTATTGATTTGATACTCTGCACTCATGTTTTCTAAACTCCTGATTGATAGATTTTGATTTTTCCTGGAACCGCGCAGTTATTAAGGATGTTGCCAACCCGGCCAAAACCGGCGATTTAAGGTGCCATGCCCTGATTCTGATCGAAATCAGGTGCGGCTAGCGACCGAAATCAGGTGCGGGTAGTGACCACGATCAGGTGCGGGTAGCGACCCGAATCAGGTGCGGGTAGTGACCACGATCAGGTGCGGGTAGTGACCACGATCAGGTGCGGGTAGCGACCACGATGCGGTCAGGAACTGGTCAAGCTCGAAGGCCACACCGGCCCGGTCTATCAGGCCACCTGAGCCAAGATGAAAGTCGCATCCTGACCCGCAGCGACCGGGCCACGTGTTCCAACTTGCCCATTGAGCCAGAGGAATAGTCAGTCCATAGCTAGGGTATCACCGGCGCTATCAAGATGACGGTTTGGATTATCGGCCTACCCGGCTAACCCCACGGCAGCCAGAATCTTCTGGGCGGCGGCCTGCGGCGTTAGCGAGCGGTCATCCAGCCGGGCGACCATCTCGGCCAAAACGTCGGCCGGCAGCCGGGCGATGACCTGCCGCATTAGTTCGCTTTGTAGGGTGGTCTCCAACTCATCGATCAGGCGGGCCCGGTCGCGTAGGGCCAGTTCGCCGCTGTCAAGCAGGTGCTGGCGGTGCTGTTCGATGGCGGCCACCACCTCATCGAGGCCCTGGCCGTTGATGGCTACCGTCGGCAGCACGGGGATGGTCCAAGCCGGGCCGGCGGCCTCGTAGGGCGAGGTTTGATCCAGCGAGGCCAGCAGGCTGTGCCGCAGCAAGTGGTGGGCCGGGGCGTGGCCCAGTTCCAACATCATCTTGAGGGCGGCGGCGGTGCGTTTGGCCTCGGGCCGGTCAGCTTTGTTGACCACAAAGATATCGGCAATTTCCAGGATGCCGGCCTTGATGGCCTGCACATCGTCGCCCAGACCGGGCGCTTCGACCACGATGACCGTCTGGGCGGTTTTGGCAATCTCGACCTCGCTTTGACCGGCCCCCACCGTTTCCAACAAAATCTTATCGAACCCGGCGGCGTCGAGAACTTTCAGCGCGTCGCCCACGGCGCGGGCCAGCCCGCCTAAACTGCCCCGGCTGGCCATACTGCGGATGAAGACGCCGGGGTCGCCGGTCAGTTCGGTCATGCGGATGCGGTCGCCCAGGATGGCCCCGCCGGAGAAGGGGCTGGTTGGATCGACAGCCAGAACGGCCACACGCTGTTCGCGGCGGCGATAGGCTTGGGCCAGTTGGTTGACCAGACTGGATTTACCGGTTCCCGGCGCACCGGTAATGCCGATGAGATGGGCCTGGCCGGTGTGCGGGTAGAGCCGTTCCAGAGCCTCCGCCGCATCGGGATGGTCATTTTCTACATAAGTAATTAAGCGGGCCAGGCTGCGCCGGTGACCGCTCAAGAGTTGATCGGTTAGGGTTTGGATTGACATAGCTAAGCCTTGTTGAGTGGAACGTTGTCCTTGATAAAATCGATGATCGATTGCATCGGCGTGCCAGGGGTGAAGACGGCATGGACGCCGGCTTCCTTTAAAGCCACGATATCCTGTTCGGGAATGATGCCGCCGGCCACGATCAGCACATCGTCGATCCCGACCTGGCGCAGCTTATCGACCACCGCCGGCAGCAAAGCCATATGCGCCCCGCTCAGAATCGACAGGCCGATGACATCGACATCTTCCTGGAGGGCGCTTTCGGCGATCATGTCCGGGGTCTGACGGATGCCGGTGTAAATGACTTCCAGGCCGGCGTCGCGTAAAGCGCGGGCTACCACCTTGGCCCCGCGATCATGGCCATCCAGGCCCGGTTTGGCCACTAAAACACGAATTTTTTGAGTGTTGGTTGTCATAGGATATGCCTCTCTCTAATGCATTCTGTAAAACAACCCTCACCCCGTCGCTAAAGCGACTCCCCTAACCCTCAGGGAGAGGGGTTAGGGGTGAGGGCTGTCTATACTCTCAAATAATCGTCATCTCTTGATACTCGCCGAAGACGTCGCGCAGGACATCCATGATCTCTTGCAGAGTGGCGTAGGCCTTAACCGCGTCCAAGATGAAGGGCATCATGTTCTCGGTCCCCTGAGCCGCCTGGCGTAGATCGCCCAGACAGCGGGTTACGGCCTCGTTGTC
>JACKAU010000031.1 GCA_020634855.1 Anaerolineales bacterium | reverse complement strand
CTGCTGCCGGAGCGCATTCACCAGAGCCGCCTCGTCCACTAGCGCACCCCGCGCCAGGTTGATGAACACCGCCGTCGGTTTCATCGTTTCCAATGCGGCGGCGTTGATCAGATGGTACGTATCGGTGGTCGAGGGCGCTAAGACCACGACATAGTCGCATTGAGGCAGCATAGTCAGCAGCTGTGAGGAGGGATAGATAGTTTCAGGCAGCATGGCTTGCGGATCGCCTGTGCCCGGTTCCCGAAACCCCCGGTCAGGCTGCCGTTGACCGGAACGGTTCACGGCCAAAACCCGCACGCCCAGAGCGGTGACTTGTCGGGCCAATTCGCGGGCAATCGCGCCGTAACCGATGATGCCCAGGGTCAGCCCGCGCAGTTCCGGGCCGGCAAAGGTCTCCCATCGCTCTGTTACCCACTCCGCCCGTTGTTGAAAGCGGCGGATGGTGGGCAGCTTCCAACGAAAGGCTAACATCATGGTCAAGGCGAATTCGGCCATGGGAATGGCATGAATGCCGTTCATCGTCGAAACCTTGACCTGCGACGGCCACAGCGGTGTATCCAGCAAATAATCGATCCCGGCGCTGTGCGTTTGCAACCAGTCCAGCTTGGGACAGAGATGGGCCTCGACCACAAATTTACCCCAGCCATACAGGATATTAATCCGGTTTCTTAACGCTTCCGGGATCTCGGCCACCGGCGTATCCGGCAGTTGGTGAACCTCAACTGTGTCGGAAACGGCTCGAAGTTTATTCAGTTGGGCTTCGGTAAAATTTATCGAACTAAGAATGGTGATTTGAGTCATAAGTCATTTTTGAAAATAGGTTGGATAGGTGGTTGGTGGGTCGGGATCTTACTCGATCATACTACTAAGTGGGGCTTATTTTAACCGTTCTTAAGACTTTGTCAATGGTTAACTTTAGAATCTGGGAATGGTAGGGAGCAGATTATTTATTTGTCAAGACGTACCTGCTTGACTTGCTAGTACAGTCAATTAGTAAAAATATGAATAAATAGCCAGTTAAAATATCAAGGCATAGACGTTATACTGTATTTAAGTCGTCAATTTTTTAGCCGAGAATTAAGAGGGGAGCAGTCCCATGCTGAAATTAAAGAATTGGCTCGGCGACATTCTATGCCGATTACACTTTCACCGGTTTGGTGAATGGCAATATCTGGGAAAAAAATCCTGCCGGCAAAAAAAGCGATGCCAGCGACCGGGTTGTCTGGCCTGTGTCACACGGGTTCATCACGAATCCTGGGAAATGATTGGACAAACAACGGGCTTCGATAACCCTGACAGTCAAATTCCCAAGACAGAAACCTCACTGTACTCGACCGAATTTCTTGATCTTGAGCTTAACAAAGAACCGTATTCAGCCGAGCGATTGAAATGTAAACGATGCGGTCTGGAAGTAGAGGGTCCGCATCAAGACTTATATCCTGAATTTAGTAGCGAGATGGCCGTCTGGCGTTTTGTTGGCAAGCAACACGCTATCTCCTGGGAACACTTCTAATAAGGTCTCTCATCCATTTGGATGAGAGACCTCCTACATCTGTAGGGGGTAGATTGTATAAAAAACTGGCTATTTGGACGTTGTGGTAAGCTTGCAGGTTTGTTATAATAGTTTTGGGTTCCCGAGTCAATATGATCATCTCAACTCAAAACCGATTGTCCTACCTACGGCATATCGCTCCGATCATTCCGTATGTCGCCGTGTTGATGGGCCTCTTTATTTTTCAGAGTGCTTGGGTTAGTATTGCGCTCTACCACCTGGGAATGATCATCGTGCTGTGGTTTACGCGTAGTTGGTACCTTGGCCAGCCGATTAAGACGTGGCATGATGTTATCGTGCTAATTTTTATGATCTTCATTAGCTTTACCGCCGGCGTTTTTATCTATTGGTTATGGCCGCTACTTAAGCTGGCGGAATTACTGTTGACCACGGAGTTATCGGATCTGGGCTTAAGCGGATTGCCTTGGCTTATTTTCATTGTTTACTATTTTACCGTCAACCCTATTCTGGAGGAACTTTTTTGGCGTGGGTATTTAGGCAGCCCGTCTCACTTTGTTGTGCTCAACGACATCTGGTTTGCCGGTTATCACGTGCTAGTACTACTGAGTTTTATTCAAACGGGCTGGATTGTCTTCAGTTTTCTGATACTCGTGGGGACGGCCTGGCTATGGCGGCAGTTGGCCCGCCGCCATCGAGGGTTGATTATCCCCATCGCGTCTCACGCGGCGGCCGATGCCAGTATCATTGGGGCGGTTTATTTATTGGCGAGACTGGTTTAACTCGATTTATGAAGTAAGCGGTGGGGCATTATATTTCGGTGATCTCTTGAATTTGCTATAGATCGTTATGTCGCTTATTATATCCGTATCAGTGTCATTAATTAATAACATACTGGTACCTCCTAATGTATAAAACGTATGGCAATTGAAGCGTATTAACAGATATCAGTATAAAGTAAGATAATATCTGTTAACCTTCAATCTATATCAGCTAACAGTTGTACTTGGGAGGAGCATTGTCTAATATAGTTAAGTACATCGCTGTTTTAACTGTCTATCCTGTCCGAGGTTAACGTTAATGCCAAAAAAGGAGTATATGTTACTACGGACAAAATTATTGCTGCCACCCCTACCCCCCGATCTGATCGCTAGACCCCAAATTGTTGACACCCTAAACCATGCCTTAAACCGAACTCTGACACTGGTGTCAGCTCCGGCCGGTTTTGGTAAAACTACCGGGGTTTGCCAATGGCTGCAAAACAGTTCACGACCGGCGGCCTGGGTGTCTCTGGACCGGGATGACAGTGATTTTGAGCGCTTTCTGCATTATTTGGTGGCGGCCCTACAGACGATCTTTCCATCGTTTGGCGCCGGCGCCTTTCGCCTGTTTCAAGAAGATCAAGCCCCTACTTTGGACGAGATCGCCACAATACTTTGTAATGACCTGCTCGAAATTCCAGGTGAGTTCATTTTGGTTCTGGATGATTACCACTTGATTCAAGAGCAGGCCGTTCATCATTTGCTGGAAAAGATGATCGACTATTTTCCTGCTCATGGTCATCTGGTGTTAATCAGCCGGGCCGACCCGCTTCTGCCGTTGACTCGCTGGCGCGGCCGAGGCCAGTTGATCGAACTCCGAGCCGCTGAACTGCGCTTCACCACCAATGAAATTGCCGTCTATTTGCGGCAGGCTTGCGGTCTTTCGGCGGTAACCTCTAAAGTCGTTAGCGAACTCGCCCACCAAACCGAAGGTTGGATTACCGGTTTGCGTTTGTTAGCCCCAACATTGTCGAAAAATAATGCTCTCCCGGCGGGGTATACTTGGAGCAATCCCCATATCTGGAGCTACTTGGTCGAAGAGGTGCTGGCCTTTCAACCACCGGCCGTGCAAACCTTTTTGCTGCAAACCTCCATTTTAGAGTGGCTGTGTCCCTCTTTGTGCGATGCGGTCTTACACGATACGGCCCATTCAACAGCCTCGGTCAATGAACAAGCAGAACCTTCCCCCGTCGAAAGCCAAAGTCGCGATATTTTGGAGGCACTAAGGCGGGCCAATCTGTTTGTGGTTGTAATTGATGAGGCAAAAAATCACTATCGATATCACCCCTTATTTCAAGGCTTATTACAGCAGCAACTGCGGGCCTCATTAACCGAGGACGAGATCGCTGACCTTCACCGCCGCGCCGGTGAATGGCTGGCTAGCGCCGACGAGATCGAACCGGCCTTGTCGCATTTGCTGACCGCCGGTCAGGTCGATCGCGCCGTGGCGTTGGTAGAAGAGTCGATCCAAAGTCTATTAGCAGCCGAAGCTTACGCCAAATTGGATCGCTGGATTGACCTGCTGCCCGAAGAACGCGTTCGGCGGCGGCCGGCGCTGCTGTTGGCCCGGACTTGGCAGCAGCGGTACCGCTTCAGGCCGGGAGCCGTAATTATGCAGCTCAAGCAAATGGCGGCGTTGCTTGATGAAGGCGGGGTAGCTGATCCTCTGATAGAGCGAACCCACCGGGCTCAGATTGATACCTTGCACAGCGAATATTATTATTGGTTGGGTGATTTCGACCAGAGCGCGGTATTCGCCGAACAGGCCCTAACCGCCCTACCGGTTAACATGATTGAATGCCGGGCGTTGGCTGTTAGTTATCTAGCCTTAAGTCGGCAAGCCAACGGTCATTTAAGCGATGCTCTCCAACAGTTGAACAGCTTTATGGCCAACGAAGCGGCGGGAAACCCCTTTTTAGAAACAAGGGCGCTGATGGCTATTCAACTTGTTTACTATCTGAGTGGACATCTGGGTTTGCTCGATCAAGTCAGCGAGCGGGTTATAAAGGTAGCTACGGGGTGCAGCTTGGCCAGCGGGGTGGCTTGGGGTCACTATTTTCAGGGTATTATCGCCTATGAAAAAAATGCATTAGAGGCCGCTGAATGCCATTTCCTCAAAGTGAATCAACTACGTCAGACTTTGCCGATACTGTTGGCTCTGGACAGTTATCTGGGGTTGACCCTGGTTTACCAAGCACAAGGCCGGATTGATAAAGCTCGGCAGGCGCTTAATGAGGCCGCCGAATATGCCCTCGAACAACGTAACCTGGAATTGCAATTTAATGTGGAGACGTTTCGGGCGCGTTTGGCCTGGCAGCAAGGAGCGCAGATCGCAACAGATTTGCCTGGGTGGGGATTCAGGAGTAACTCACCGGACAGACCGGTCCTTTTTTTGGAAGTACCGGCCCTGACCCAGACCCGGCTATGCCTGGTCCAACCAACCCCGGCCCGATTAGAGAAAGGAATGCACATCACGCAACACTGGCTGCAAGCGGCTGAAGCAGCCCATAACACGCGCCTGATGACGGTGATTTTGGCTTTACAAGCCCTGATTTATGAAGCCCAAGGCCAGCGGGTACAGGCTTTAACTGCTTTAGAACGATCACTATCATTTGCTCAGCCGAATGGTTTACTGCGCACCTATGTCGATCTGGGGCCGGTTATGGCGCACTTGCTGCGAGAACTGGCTCGCCGTGGCGTGGCATCTGGCTACATTGGACAGATTTTGGCCGCATTCGATCTGCGGCCGTTAGTAGAAACGAACCTGGCGATGGCTCAGCCTGCCGCCACCCCAATCGCACCGGCGACCGGCGCTAATCCGGCTTCCGCCGCTGCTGAGTTGATTGAGCCTTTATCCGACCGCGAACTTGAGGTCTTATGGCTGCTGTTCGACCGGTTCTCAAATAAGGAAATTGCTCAGCATCTGGTAATCTCCCCTTTGACCGTCAAAAAGCATACCAGCAACATTTATCAAAAACTCCGCGTAAACAATCGCCGCGGCGCTGTCACTAAAGCCCAGGAATTAGGGCTGTTAGTTACTGACCGCGTATTGAATTAATATCGACTATAGGTTTACATGGGAAAACAACCCTTCCACAAAACAGTTCACCCTGCTATTTGGGATCTGCACTGTGACCTAAAGCGCGGTACAATTACTCGACGTGAATTTTTACGCTATGCTTCGCTGTTGGGTATGTCTCTGGGTGCGGCCACACTGGCTGCGTGTGGTAGCCCCGAACAGCCCACCATCTGGAGCGGCTCATCCGCTAAGACTGACTCGCTCAAACGAGGTGGAACGCTCAAAATTGCGATGCCACTGGAGATAGCCATCGACCATCCGGCCCGGACGGCCTCTGTGGTTCAGGCCAATCTTATTCGCCAGGTCAGCGAAACGCTCACCGCCATTAGCCCTGATAATGTGACTCGCCCCAACCTGCTGGAGCGGTGGGAGCCAAGCGAAGATCTCAAAACATGGACGCTGTATCTGCGGCCGGGCATTAAGTTCAACAATGGTAAGCTGCTCACGGCGGATGACCTGCTCTTTTCAATTGGACAGTGGCTCGATCCCGAAATTGGCTCTTCGATGAAGAGCCTGCTTTCCTATTTAAATGGCCGTGACGATGTGGAAAAGATCGACGATTTAACTGTCAGACTACACCTGCACAAACCCAGTATTAGTGTGCCTTATGATTTGGCAGCGTCACCAGCCGTTATTTTACCCCATACCTTTGAAGGCGACTTTCTTGCAAACCCGGTTGGCACCGGGGCCTTTACTTTGGAGGAGTACAATGAAGGTGAAACCGCTCGCTTCAGGCGCCGATCCGACTACTGGCGGTTGGGTCAGGATAGCCAACCACTACCGTATTTAGACGAACTCGTTTTTCTCTCACTCGACCGGGATACAGCGGCCATTAACGCCATGCTAACCGGCGAGGTTGACACCGTTGATGTCAGCAGCCTGGCCTTATGGCAGGCCTTAAAGGATGAGGCCGGTTTTGATATCTATCCGATTAGCACCGCCGCCGCCTTTATCCTGCGTATGCGGGCCGATGTACCGCCTTGGGACGATGTCCGGGTGCGTAATGCCCTCAAATTGTGTCAGGATCGCCAAAAGATGCTCCAAATGGCCCGTTTAGGCGCCGGCGATCTTTCAATTGACGCGCACGTGGCCCCCGCTCACCCCGCTTTCTGTGAGAAGCCCATTCCTGAATATGATCCGGAGCGGGCCAGACGCCTGCTGGCTGAAGCCGGTTATCCCAATGGGCTGCAGGCCACCTTGACCACCGTTAGTGGATTGGAGGGGCCGGACATCGCTCAAATACTGAAAGAAACCGCTGCCCCCGGCGGCTTTGATCTCAACTTGGAGCTAGTACCGGCCACGGTTTACCTGGAACGGTGGACCACCCTTCCTCTGGGCATTACCAGTTGGGGGCATCGACCGTTAGATACCATGGTCTTGCGCTTGGGCTATTCAGCCGACAGCGCCAGCACACCCGCCCTTTGGAATGAAACTCATTGGGTCGATTCGGAATTCAATCAACTGCTGGAACAGGCCGAAGCCACATTGGATATCCCGGCTCGCCGCCAGATCATGTGCCGGCTGGAAGATATCATGCAAGAGCGTGGGTCGATCGGCAACAGCTACTGGTTGAGGGGCTGGAAAATTGTCCGCTCCGGTTTTAATAATATCCAGGCCCATCCCGACGGCGGCGATCACGTTTATGAGGTCTGGTATCAAGGAATGTAATGATACTCCAATTTTACTCCTTTTTGCATCCTGCCAAAAGCGACAAAATCCTCTAAAATGTAAGTGGAGATATCGTCTTTATCGTCGATTGTGACCGACTCTGGTTAGATTGGCCCTCATGGACTTGACATTATTCGGCAGCGTTTTCGGCCATCGTAAAAGTATGCTCGGTGACGCCCGGTCATCGTCGGGTAAAGGTTGAGGATGATTTGGTAGCTGTTGACGCCTTAGCCGACAACAAGGTGGTCGTTGAAACCGTCTCTAAAAACTAGTGGAATTAACCCAAAGTAGTAAGAAAGCTAAAAATAAGGAGCATAAAAATGAGTGATGTCCCTGTCCAAGTTATCGTAGCGGCATTCCAAGAGGAGGGTGCGGCTAAAGAAGCGCTTAAGGCTTTGAAGCAATTGAAAAGGGAAAAATTGATCGGCATTCAAAATGCGGCCGTGCTGCGCAAGGATGCCAAAGGCAAAATTCACATCAAAGAAACGGCCGATATGGGTGGCGGTAAAGGTTCGGTCATCGGTGGGGTAGCCGGAGCGGCTATCGGCCTGATTGCCGGACCGGCGCTGGTGGTTCCGGCGGCGGTAGGTGCCTTGGTGGGTGGTCTAACGGCCAAACTGCGTGATACCGGTTTTTCTAACAAGCGGCTGGAAACGGTGGCCGAAGGCTTGCAGCCGGGAACCTCGGCCATTATTGCCGTGGTTGAGCATAAATGGGTGGCCCAGCTTGAAAAAGAGATGGCCGATATGGGCGCCGATTTGATCACCGCTGCCCTTCAAGCCGATATTGCCACCCAACTGGAAGCCGGGCACGATGTCGCCTACAATGTGCTGGCCACCCAGCAAGGTCTGGCGGCTAGCCGTGTGGCCGGGGACGAAAGTGGCGTTGAAGGCAGCTCCGTCGTCATTTCCGATGACGCGGTTGAGGGCAGTCGCTTTGTGGCGACCGCCGATGGTTTTGTAGTGGAACAAATCTCCGCATCCGAAGAGGGTGTGGCTTACGGGATCGCCGCCGGTGTAGTCGGCGAAGCTGAAGAAGAAGGCGAAGCTGGAGAAGCCACTACCGACGCATCGGACGAAGAGAAGCCGGCGGAGTAAATTGAAACGAAATGGGTAAATGGCCAATGGAGGGCTTGGAGTCCCAAGCCGACCCTTTGGCCATCGTTGCTTGCTTTGTCATCGTTCGAAGGAGAACCCATGCCTAACGCCAAGAAACAACGCTCAAACAAAAAAACAATCGCCGCGCCCGTCGCCGAGGTGGTGTCCCAAACCCACGTTCAGCCGGTGGCCGAGCGGTTCGCAGCCGGCAAAGCCTTGCGCAAGCACTGCTCCCGTAAAAAACAAGGCCAGTGGCAGCCGCCGGCCGATCGGGCCGATCCGGTTGATTTGCTAATTGAAAACAGCCAGGGCCGGGTGGAAAACCTGGTCCCTCTTCGGTATGGTCGCATGCTGGCCAACCCCTTTGCCTTTTACCGGGGGGCGGCGGCCATTATGGCCTATGATCTGGCCCACACCCCCAATACCGGTCTCAACCTGCAAATTTGCGGCGACTGCCACCTACTGAACTTTGGCGGCTTTGCCACCGCCGAGCGACGGCTTATCTTTGACATCAATGATTTTGACGAAACCTCAATTGCCCCCTGGGAATGGGATGTTAAACGGTTGACGACCAGCTTTGTGATTGCCGGACGGGCCAACGGTTTTACCGCCGAAGATGGTCGCAAGGCAGCCTGGCTGGCCGCACAAAGCTATCGGCAAAGCCTGGCCCGGTACGTCAACTTGCCGGTATTGGAGGCCTGGTACGATGCTCTGGACCTGAATGAAATTATTGATAATATGTCAGACAAGCAGTCCAAACGGTTTTATACCAAGAAGCTGGCTAAAGCCACGGCCCAAAGCGCCCATGAAAAAGAATTTGCTAAACTGGCCTACGCCGCTGGCGAACCGGCCCAGATCATTGAGCAGCCGCCGCTAATCTTCCATTACAACGATATCCGTGACGATGAGTTTAGCACCTTGGCCCATCAATCGGTAGCCGGTTATCTGGACTCGCTCGAATTACATAAACGACTACTATTAAACCGGTACAAGTTGGTCGATACGGCATTCAAGGTGGTCGGCGTGGGGAGTGTTGGCACGTTTTGCGGTATCGCCCTCTTTATGTCCGGCAATGGCGAGCCTCTGTTCCTGCAATTCAAGCAGGCCCGCCCCTCGGTGTTGGAACCGTACGCCGGGACCAGCCCGTTTACCCACGCCGGGCAGCGAGTCGTGGTGGGCCAACGGTTGATGCAAGCCGCCAGCGATATGTTTTTGGGCTGGCTCACCGGCGCCGGCGAAGTAGGGCTGCAATTTTATGTACGCCAGTTGAACGATGCCAAAATTAAGCCGGTGATTGAAGTAATGAACCCGAACAACCTCAAAGGATATGCGACCTTATGCGGCCGGGCCTTGGCGCGGGCCCACGCCCGTTCCGGCGACGTGGCCGTGCTGTCCGGCTATCTGGGCCAAAGCAGCGCCTTTGAGGATGCCGTGGCTGATTTTAGCGTGGCTTATGCCGACCAGAATGAGCGTGATCACGCGCTGCTGGTGGCTGCGGTCCGCGAGGGGCGTATCGAGGCGCAGGTGGAGGTATGAGCTAATTAATAGGCAAAAGGTTTTTCGTGACTTAACAAAGAGTATATACTATATCGAGACGACGGCTGTCCAAGGCGCCGGCATAATAGTGGGCGCCTTCCTTATAATACAGTAATAAACCTAAAAATTTATTCATCAAAACAGATAGGAGAAACATATTATGGCATCTTTAACCGTATGGAAGTTTGACAGTCCTACCGGCGCGGGCGAGGCGCTGGCTAAGTTGGAAAGCCTGCAAAAACAGCAGCTTGTCCAGATTCAGGATGCGGCCGTTGTGGAATGGCCCCAGGGCAAAAAGAAGCCCAAAACCCGACAACTGGCCAATATGGCCGGGGTCGGCGCCCTCGGCGGCGCTTTCTGGGGTATGCTGTTTGGCTTGCTCTTCTTTATCCCTTTGTTTGGCATGGCTGTTGGCGCGGCCATGGGGGCTTTGGCCGGCCATTTTAGCGATTACGGCATCGACGACAACTTCATCAAGTCGGTGCGTGAGCAGGTAACCGAAGGCACCTCGGCCCTGTTTTTGTTAACCGGAAGCGCCACGGTGGATAAGTTGCAGGATGAACTTAAAGGCAAAATGGGGACGCTGATCCAGTCAAACCTGACCAAAGAACAGGAAGCCAAGTTGAACGAGGCTTTTGGCGAGGAATAATCGTTGCCAGCTAAAGGTGACGGTCACTTTTTAAAGTGACCGTCACCTTATCGCTTCCGACTTGTTCGGCTTGCGCCGTCAAAATGGTATAAGCCGGCTTGCTAGCTGGGGAGGTATAAGTTTATGACATTCGAAAAAGCAGTACAAGCCTTGATTGCCGCCGGACTACTGGAGCCGACGCAGGCCCAAACGGCGATTACGACTTTACAGCAGCCTAATGTTGAATTTACGTATCCCGACTGGGCTAAAGCGTTAACCAAAGCGGGGTTGATCGCCTCGACTGATACCGACACCGCCGCCGACGTGATGGAGAAGGCCGGTTGGGCCGAAGCCAAAGATGATCCTGACGCATTCAGACAGGGCCTGGAAGGTGCCGGTATTTACTAGGGTGTGCAGGTTATTTAATGACCGATCCTAAGGAATTCGCAATAAGCTATGATGAATGACGCCGGTTTAGATCATAACGATATGATCATGAGCAGTGATTGGTCGTCATTTTTGGCCAATCTAGTCCAGAGCCATCAAGGTCGGATGGTGGCCATTGAGCGTAATAACGACTCGCTGCTGCAAAATCCGCCGGACCAAGGAGCGCCATTACAAGCCATTGAACTTCGCTCCAGGCACAAGCAGCCACACCTGATCATCACGACGGCAGCCCAAACCTATACCATTGAGGCGCCCAATCTCATCTGGGCGATTCGCAGCGAACATGGGGAATTGATCGCGGTCGAAATTTTGGATGGCCAAGAGCGGAGTACCGTTATGCGTTTTGTGGATGGCTAAAAAAATAGCCGCATATAACTTTTTGGCCTGCACCGTTGACGGCGCTGGTCATGAAGGTTGTCTATAAAAATCCAGGGACGTTGGCGGGATAGGTGCGGTTGTTGATGCGGTAGACGGCGGTGGGATAACCAAACAAAGACGTTTTTAGCGAGGGGGGATGATGAAGACCAATTCGGTCAAGTTGCTCGTTTTTGTTGCTTTTGGAAGTGTTCTCTTAGGCGCTTTTCTGGCCTTGCTGTTGTCTATTTGGCTGGGATTAAGTCAGCCGATAGCCATCTTGATTGTCATCGCCTTTTTGCTGTTCGGCGTGGGTTTTGTGCTTGGCCCGATGCTGCGCTTTGATCTGTCGTCGGCCGCCCGCATGGCCGAAGATGTTCAGGTGATTATCGACGCCAATCCGGCCCACCGGCTGTCAGTTACGGATTTACCGGAACATCTGAGACCCCTGGCGGAAGCGGTCAACGCACTGGCCGAACATTATCAACAAACCGTGTCGGCTCAGGAAGGACAAATTGAGCAGGCGGCAGACCGGTTGCAGGATGAAAAGGATAAACTGGCGGCGCTGATCGAAGAACTAACCGAAGGCATTGTGGTCTGCAATATGCAAGGCCGCATTTTGTTGTTCAACAGCCGGGCCTCGGCCTTATTAAGCCACGACATCGCCAAGACCTCGGGCGATGGGCCGGTGGGCTTTGTGGGCTTGGGGCGATCCATTTTTGGGGTGATGGATCGGGATGTCCTGGTCAATGCCGCTAAAAGCATCATGTATCGATTTGAGCAGAATGGCGGCTATCAGCCTACTCAACTGGTGATTGTGGCCGCCAATGGCAATATGCTCAGGGTGCGGCTTATTCCGATTGTCCACCAGCAGCAGGAATTGGACGGCTTTATCCTGAGCTTGGACGATGTGAACCGGTTGAGTGAAGCCAGCCGGCATCAATACCAGCAAATTGAGTCAACGGTCAAAACCGTGCAGGCTTCGCTGGCTGAAATTCAAACCACCGCCGGCCAAATGACCCAAACCCCGGCCGCCCAATTGAGCCGGTTGCAGGACGCCATCATCAGCCAAGCGGCCAGCCTGAACCGCCAGCTTGAACAAATGGCCAATCAACATGCGGCCAGTCTGAATCTGTTCGACTGGCGAATGGATGAAATTCTGGGCAGCGATTTGTTGTGGGCTATTCGACAGGCGGCTGAAGATCAGCTAAACCTTACCCCGACAACCAAAAGTCCTGAAGCGCCGGTGTGGCTGCGCGCCGATAGCAGTTTGTTGGTCCAGTTAATGATCCACTTGATGCAGCGTCTCAAGGATGAATTTAAGTTGGCCCAAATAGACCTGACGTTGACGCCAAATGACTCCGTTGCTGCCCTGGAATTATCTTGGTCTGGCCGGCAGGCGCCCCTTCCAAAAATACAATCCTGGCAGAATGAAACCTTTTCGACCCCGGTTACAGCCATACCGGTCAGCCCGGCGCAAGTAGCCGAGGTTCATGGAGGACAGATTCAGTGGCAGGCAGATGAGGTGAGTGACCGGGCCTGTATGAAATTGCTGCTGCCCACTACCTCGCCCAAACCGGTCCAGGTCAAGCAGGTGAGTCACGGCAGCCGGCCTGAATTTTATGATTTTGACTTGTTCCATCAGATCGATGAAAGCGCGGAACTGGCCCAACGCCCCCTGGCCGAACTCACCTTTACCGTATTTGATACCGAGACCACCGGCTTGCACCCCGCCAAGGGTGACGAAATTACTTCCGTGAGCGGTATCCGTATTGTCAACAAGCGGCTGCTGCACCAGGAAACGTTTGACCAACTGGTTGACCCCCAACGCCCGTTGCCCCGCCAGTCCATAGAAATTACCGGCATCACCCCCGAAATGGTGGCCGGGCAACCCACCATCGAGCAGGTGCTGCCGCAATTTTATTACTTTGCCGAAGATACGGTGCTGGCGGCTCACAATGCGGCTTTTGATATGCGCTGCTTTGAACTGAAAGAAGAACAAACGGGGGTGAAATTTACGCAGCCGGTGGTTGACACCTTGTTGCTATCGGCGGTGCTCCATCCCGACTTTAATGACCACAGTTTGGAGGCCATTGCCGACCGTTTTGGGCTAAACATCATCGGTCGTCATAGCTCACTGGGCGACTCAATTGTAACCGGTGAGGTGCTGCTGAAACTGATTCCGCTGTTGGCTGAAAAGGGCATTGTGACCCTGGGCCAGGCCCTACACGAGGCTCAAAAGAGCTACCTAGCTCGGCTTAAATATTGATAAATCTTGACGACTCTCCGGAAATTCGGCAGGTCTGACCATAAAACGTAATCCATTTTTTCGGATTACGTTTTACGTTTTACAATAGGGTCAACCTCCTGAATACCAATGGAGTCACTTCGATAAAATGCGAAAACTTGAAGAACGTTTTCATCTCTTTTCCAGAGCGCTATTTTTAGATCTCTTCTTCGACCGGCGAACGCGTCCAATCTTCGGTTATGCCGTTACCCTCATTGGCGTGGGGGCGGCGCTTTACCACTGGTTGGAAGGCTGGGACTGGCTGGACTCGTTTTACTTTGTGGTGATTACCCTGACCACCATTGGCTATGGGGATTTTCACCCCACCACTCCGCTGACCAAGGTTATCACCATCTTTTACGGGTTAAATGGGATTGTCTTGATTCTGTTATTATTCGATGTCATTCGCACGTTGCGCGGTTGGGATATTAGGCCGCCAACGGGTACAGAGATCAACCATACGGAGGAGTAAGAGGCAAATAATGAACTCTCTACATTTGAAGGAGCAGTTCACCGGGTTGTTTCACTTTGATCGTGAGGCCTTGAATTTATCCAAATCTACCTTGGGTATGGCGATTGTGCTGGTGGCGTTAATCCTACTCTCGACGATTGGCGCATTTGGTTTCACAATGGCGTTTGGCGCGGTGCTGGCCGTGGCCTTCGATGGCGGCGGCCCCCGCCGGCAGCGAGTAGCCGCGCTGATCGTCTTTGCGCTGGCCGGTGCGCTGGCTACCCTGCTGGGCAATAGCGCCGGGTACAGTGTATGGGGCAGTATTACCGTCATCTTCGGGGTAACGCTGGTCTGCGGACTGGCGCTGGCCCTTGGCCCGCAGGTGGGTAAGATGGCCTTCTTCATCAATCTGTGGATGATGATTACGCTGTCGTTGGCGCCCGTGCTGTATGCTCCGGTCAATCTGGCGTTGGGGTTCTTCTGCGGCAGCGCCAGCGTCGCGGCGGTGCTGCTCCTGTTGGTTAAAACCGATCAGTCGGCCGATACGACCCCGGCGGATACGGCCTTGAACTGGAGTCTGGCTCCGCTATGGGCTAACCTGCACTTAGGCTCACCCATCATGCACTTTGCCCTAAGCCGCGCCCTCGTTGCTGCTTTTTTAATGTGGCTGGGCTGGCAGTTATCCCTGGCTCATCCTTTCTGGATTGCCATGACCCTACTCATCGTGGTCGTACCCGACCGGCAGCAGGCGGCGCGAACCAGTTGGCAGCGGGCTATCGGCACCATCATCGGTGTGGCCATTGGCGCGGTTGTGCTGGCGCTCCGGCCGCCGGAGATTACGCTGCTACTGCTCTGGCTGTTGGTCATCCTGTTGATGTTGGCGGTGCAGAATGTCAATTACGTCCTCTATGCCTCCGTACTGACCCTCAATCTCATCCTATTTTACCAACTGTTAGAAGCCGATGTCTTATTCAACGGTGTGGAACGGCTCTTTACCACCCTGCTCGGTATCGTTTTTGCTCTGGGCAATATCGCGCTGTTGGAGTATTTGGCGCAACGATCCAGTGCGGAGCCGGCCCCAGAATAGCGAGAAATATAAATAAGGAGAAACTCATGTTTGAACAAAAAGTCTTATTGGCATCCGATTTAACCGAAACTTCGCGGGCGGCCGAGAGCGCCGCATTCGCCCTGGCCAAGCGGTTAAACGTCAAACTCATCATCCTGCACGTCATCTTGGAGCGAGCCTCTTTTGGCATGGCCACTACCCTGCCGGAATTCGACGATCCGGACGAACTGAACCGCCAACTGCAAGCCCTTGGCCAGACTGAAGCGCCTGATGCCGAGCGGATGCTCTTGAGTGGCTCGCCGGCCGAGACCATTGTGAACGTGGCCAAGACCGAGGCCGTTGATATAATTGTCGTGGGCACAGAAGGTCGTAAGGGCATCGCCCGAGCGGTGCTGGGGAGTATCGCCGAAGCTGTCGTTCGCGAAGCCCCCTGTCCGGTCATGGTCGTCAGGTCTGACATCGCTGACTAATGATCACCTAACTTCGGCTCAGGCATGTCATTTTGTAGCCGAAGACGAAGAAATCCCTACAGCGTCCGGCTGCAAACACCCTTCTGGGGGATTTCTCGCTCCTTCGTCGCTCGAAATGACATAATGGCTAAGCCGTTTGGCGAGTGTCCAAACTCAGTTTTGACACCCACTTGCGATACGAAACTCAATCTCGTATTGAGAAAAGGAAACTATGAAATGGCAGCCAAGAGCTCCTCTTCCCCCTCTACCGTTCCGGAGACGGTATGCGAAGGATTGATAATTCAGGTCGGCGTCCCGGATATGACTCCTCGGGAAGCGCTGCTGCTGGCTCAGCGAGTGGTGGTCGAGACCTTACGCGGGCGTTGGGATGTTAAGCCGCTGGGTCTGCATGTGCGTGAATTTATGGCGGTCAAGCCGCCGGGTACGCGACGGCTTAGTGTGGCCCGCGCTTGGGAATTAGCGGCTCAGCTACGTCAACATCGGGATGTGGCCGCGGCCGAACCGGCGCTGGTTGGGCCTGGGTTGACGCCCGAACCGGTGTACCTGCTTACCGAAGACGAGCAGCGATCGATGCCGGTCGAGGCAGCCGCGATGTCGTTGAGTTGCACGGAGCCGAATGACTGGGCGCTGGGTTTGTGCTCGGTACCGGCGGCCTGGCAACTACCCATGCCCGGTAATGGTTACGGCAAGCGCTATGGCGATGGCATCATCGTGGGCCATCCCGACACCGGCTATACTCAACACCCGGAAATTTGGGACCCGGGCCGGCTGCTCGTCAGCGACGGTTACGACTTTGAGTCGGGCGACCGCAACGCCGCGGACCCCCTAGAGGGGCTGGCCCCCGGCCACGGCACCAGCACCGCCAGC
The DNA here is from genome assembly GCA_020634855.1 of Anaerolineales bacterium. GTDB lineage: Bacteria > Chloroflexota > Anaerolineae > 4572-78 > J111 > JAGRBY01. The sequence goes on along the minus strand of JACKAU010000031.1, from coordinate 6,720 downwards.
GTCATTATGAGCAGCGTTATCTCCAGCGTCGATAATATTTATGTAACCGGATCGGCTCCGGTCGCCAGTCTGGTCCCCTTACGAGTGGCCACCAGCGTGATCCATTTCTCTTTTGCCAACCTGACCCAGGCTATCTACTATGCCGCCGACCAGGGCATGCACATTATTTCTATGAGCTTGGGCGGGCCGATGGGGTCGTCGGCCTTACTGCGGGCCATCCGGTATGCGTTGGATCGGGGAGTCGTCTTGTTGGCAGCGGCCGGTAATTACTGGCCATGGGTCGTCTATCCGGCCAAATATGATGAAGTAATTGCCGTCGCGGCATGCAATTGTCAACGCGATGTCTGGGCGCACTCCTCGAAGGGGCCGGCGGTGGACGTGACCGCGCCGGGCGAGGAGGTTTGGGTAGCCTCACCGGAACGTGACGGCACGTATATCAATCGGCGGGGTTCGGGTACCTCGTATGCTGTGGCCATCACCGCCGGGATATGCGCGTTGTGGCTGGCCCACCACGGCCGCGACTACCTGATCGAGCGTTACGGCGCGGCCCATCTGGCGGCAGTGTTCAAAGAGTTGTTGATCACCGTCGGGGTCGATACGCCGGCAGGTTGGGACTCGACCCGCTATGGAGCTGGCATTGTCAACGCGCAAAAGGTGCTGGCGGCGGCCTTGCCCGACACATCGCCTGCCGGCGGGGTGCAGGCCCTGCACGCCAGCGCCGTCCCGGCCGATGACCGCACAGCGCTGCTGGACTATTTCCCCGACATCGACCCCACCCAAGTGCATCTGGCGTTACTGCGTCTGCTGAACACCAACGCGCGTCAGGCCGGCCCGCTGTTGGACCGGTATGGCGACGAGTTACAATTTCATATTGCCACCAACCCGGCTGTACGTAACATTATCAGCCGGCTAGCTTCATCTGAGCCGGTAGATGCATCCCCTCTGCGCCGAGAATTGGTCACGAACCCGCAATTTGTCGATCAGGCTTCAAAAGGATTACAATCGCTGCTAAAGTAGTGGCTCTACGCTATTAAGGCATTAACGGCTCCCCAGTTCGTAGTAATGGCTTTAGCCGTTTCTTTACAATAGCACCGCTAATTGAGATTAAGAAAACAAACAGACAACCCGGATTGACTCTCCCACTACGTTCGCCGGGCGATAAATCGGCCCGGCTATGAACTGCGCCCGCTAAAGCCGGGCTTTCAAACCCGCTTGAGCGGGTGCCGCTGACTAGCCCGGTCGATTTATCACCGGGTGGTCATCGTTGGAACGGGTAGTCCGGTTAATTATTTAATCTTCATAAGCGGTTACTACGAACAACCTAATTACTTAACCGTGGTGTACTAGGCTACTTAGAGAGGCATCGTTGTCATTGCAGAGGAACCCATGACCGGTCACATCGATAACAGGCAACATCTTGATGATGAATTAAATTCAATACGCCGGCAAGTTAAACAGCTTGAGCAAGAACTTAAAACTCAAAAGCAAATCGCTTTTGCTGCGGGTATCTTTCAGCGGGATGTTACCGTCCGCACCCTGCTTGAGTCGTTGGCGGAAGGTCTGATCATTTGTGACGAGAGCGGCATGATTGTGTTGATCAACAAACGAGCGGAAGAGTTATTTGGTTATAAACTGGATGAAGTCGCCGGACGCACCTTAAACATCTTCTTGCCTGAGCGTTTCTCAGCCGCTCACACCAACTATACGCGGAGTTTTTTCAAAAACCCCCATGTTCGGCCGATGGGGCAAGGTATCGATTTAACCGGTAAAAGAAAAGATGGGACAGAAATTCCTATTGAGGTGAGCTTGAGTTATCTACATACGGAGGTCGGCATTTTAGGCTTGGCCTTTGTCACCAACATCTCCGAACGCAAGCAATTAGAGTTGGCCTTGAAACTCAGAAACGAAGAACTTGATATGTTTGCCCGGACTGTGGCGCACGACCTAAAAGCCTCGTTGGCTGCGCTCATTGGCTATAGTGAAGTTTTGGCCGATACGCATAAGACCCTATCAACATCAGAGCAAGAAGAATACATCAAGGCTTTAGCTCGCAACGGCCGGCGGATGAGTAATATTATTGATGAAATGTTGGTTTTCGCCAGTATCCGCCAGAAAGAGGTTATTCAACAACCCTTGCAGATGGACATTATTGTGGCTAATGCCACTCAGCGCCTAAACTATATTCTTAAAGAGAACAAAGCGACCGTAAGCTTACCGGATCAGTTTCACAGCGCGATAGGTTATGGACTTTGGGTTGAGGAAGTATGGTACAACTATATAACCAATGCCATCAAATATGGGGGCCGGCCACCGATCATACAAATCGGGAGTGAACTGCAAGGACATGAGGTAAAGTTTTGGGTTAAAGATAATGGCGAAGGCTTGACTCGAGCTGAACAACAGAAATTATTTGAACCGTTCACGCAATTGAAAGCCCAGCGATTCGACGGCCACGGCCTGGGATTGTCGATTGTGAAGAAAATTGTGGAGAAATTGAATGGGCGGGTAGAGGTGGAGAGTGAGGTTGGCCAAGGCAGCGTCTTTAGTTTCTACTTGTTGAAAAGCGCATAGTTATAGCTTGGGACAAGACCCAAGTCCCAACACCTCTTTGTGCGGCTTTCGTCGGGTTGAGATCCGAAACCCACTACTGCGCGATATTATGCCCGATGGCCACGTAACGTCGGATCGAGTGGCGAAAGGGCATAGTTGGCCATTATTAGCGGTCGATCAAATGGGCCTCATACTCAGCCATGAATTTATCGAGGGAACTATTTAACACCGTAACCGCCCCATCAACCAAGGCGCAGCGGCCGCTGCCCGGCAGGAGCTTGCCGAGATTATATAAATGATCTAGCTCGGCCCGACGACCGCGACCGGTGTCGATTTTTCGTAGGACTTTGGAAATCTGACGGGTGCCGATCTTACAGGGTGGGCACTGACCACAGGATGAGTCGGCAAAGAAATCAATGTATTCCGTGACCCGTTTGACGATACCGGTCCCGACGGAAATGACGATCATCGCGCCGGTGCCCAACCGTGATCGTCTGGCCCGCACCGAGTCCCAATCCAAGGCGACATCTAGGTCTTCCTTGGTTAGAAGGGTGTTCGACGGCCCGCCCGTGAAAACCGCTTTAAACTCTTTCCCGGCCAACATCCCCCCGCCATATTCAAAGACGAGATCGCGCAGGCTGGTGCCCATCGGCAGTTCGTACACGCCCGGCCGCAACACATCGCCGCTGAGAGAGTAAATTTTGGTGCCGTGGGCCTGCCCCACCCCAAGATCGTGATACCACTCAGGGCCATGGTTGACAATATGGGTGACGTGGGCCAAGGTTTCAACATTGTTGATTAAAGTCGGCTGGCCGTGAATGCCATGCTGGGCCGGATAGGGTGGCTTTTGCTTGGGAAACGGAAACCCCCCTTCAATGGACGAGATGGCCGCCGTTTCTTCGCCGCCGATATACAACCCGGAACTCAGAAAAACGCGCAGGGTTAGGGGGCGACCCAGTGCTTCGGCCACCGCAGTAAATAAGGGGTGCACATGCCACTGAGCGACCGCTTGTCGCGCGGCCTCAACCGCCTTATTTTGGTGAGGATTGATGTATAGGATGAGATGGTTGACCCCGGTGGCCAGGGCGGTAATTAGCGCCCCTTCGATGATTTGATGGGGCGTCTTTTCTAACAGCAATCGATCCTTAAACGTGCCCGGCTCGTCTTCATTGCCGTTGCAAATCAAATATTTATCTTCCGCTTGCTCGGCCATCACAAACTGCCACTTGCGAAAGGTGGGAAAGCCGGCCCCGCCCATACCACGCAGGTCAGCCGCTTCAATGGTTTTGACAATCGCCTCTGGGGCTTCGAGTGCATTTTGCAGCCCTGCGCCGCCGCCATTAGCCAGCCAGGCGTCAAGATTGGCCCCGACCTGGATTTCTTGGCGGAGCAGTACCTGATTGAGTTGGTTCGTCATTTTTCCCTCCCCTGATAATAAAGGTCTGGAGCGTCAAAGTTTACTTTGACGCCATCGTGGATGACAAAGCAAGCTTTGTCGCTCCAGTTAAATTTCACCGACAACGTGCGCCTTCAGATTGAAGTTGGCGTATTCGGGAAACAACTGCGGCCCCTGGTTATCCAAGGGCAAGCCGGCCAGGGTTAGCTCCCGCTGCCACTTGTGAACGTGCTCAATGGTGAACCGGCGGTGAGGGGTGTTATGTCGCAGCTCGGCGGCGCTGACCCCGGCGCGCCAGCCAAAACTGATGATATCCAACAGGGCATTGCCCATCAACCGGTTGCGCCCGTGGATGCCGCCGGTAACCTCACCGGCGCAAAATAGGCCGGGGACGGTTGTGCCGCCGTTGCGATCAATGACCACGCCGCCGTTTTGGTAATGCAGCGTGGGATAGACCAAGAAGGGTTTTTCGGCCGGATTGTGTCCGCACTTGTGGGCCAGGTGGCGCAGCGAGCCAAACCGCTGGAGGGTACCAGGCTTTTGCTGTTCCAGACGGGGGGTATCTAACCAGACCCCTACCTGCCCGTCCCAATTAACCCCCCGGCCTTCCGCGCATTCGCGGATAATCGACGCCGCCACCACATCGCGGGGTTGCAGTTCGTCTACAAAGCGTTCGCCCAACCCATTGAGCAAGGTCGCCCCGGCCGAACGCGCCGCCTCCGAAACCAAACTGCCGGCCAAATGACGCGGATGGGCCACCCCGGTGGGATGGTACTGAAACGAATCAATCTCACGCAATTTGGCCCCCAGCCGGTAGGCCAGAATCAGACCGTCGCCGGTCGCCCCAAAGTGATTCGAGGTTGGAAAAGCATTCAAGTGCATCCGGCCGATGCCGCCGGTGGCTAAAATGACCGCGTGGGCGCGGATCAAAACCAACTTACGCAGACTCAGGTCATACACCGCAGCGCCGGCGCAATGACCAAACTCATTCGAAAGTAACTCGATCACGGGTTTGCCCCGCCAGACGTCGATCCCCGTCCGGTAGGTCACCGCCTCACGCAGCACCCGCATCATTTCCAGACCGGTGTAGTCATGGTAGGATAGGATGCGGGGCGCCGAAGTCCCCCCCGCCCGCTTGAGGCTTAGACTGGCGAACGGATCTTCGCTTTCTTGATCAAACTGCATTCCCAACTGGATCAGCCAGCGGACGACATCAGGGCCGTCCATCACCATTTGGGCGACCAGCTTGCGATCCGCCTTGAAGTAGCCGGCCCGCAGCGTATCTTCGAAGTGCTGTTGGGGGGTGTCATCCACGCCAACTGAGGCTTGTAGGCCGCCCTCAGCCATGACCGTGTTGCAGTCACCCAGGCGCAGCTTGGTAGTGAGGATCACCCGCGCGTCGTGTTCGGCCGCGACCAGGGCGGCGGCACAGCCGGCCCCCCCGCCGCCAATAATCAATACATCGGTATCAACGATAGACGCCCCGGCCAGATCAACCTCGTCAATCAAGGCGTTGCTCTGCAAAAGTTGGGCCAGTTGGTGCTGGCATGCATCACCCTGGTTAGCGCCAACTTGTAGCGTCGTTATCGTCTCAGATTGGTAGTCGGGATGGAATTGCTGCAGCAAGCTATCTTTAGAGCGATCATCGGAACGCCACTGGTCTGATGAATGGTCCTGATAGTTCTGCCAAGCCGTCTCATAAGGAATGCCTTTAATCATTTGCATTGCTCCCTTCAGGCGAAGCGCCCACCGCCTCATAATCGAAGTACAATTCTCCCCGCTCCAATTGGTGCAAACGCTGCATTAAATTGAAGGGGCGGACGACGAGTGCCGGGATCACCCGGCGGACCAACAAGCCCAGATGATTGGGGTCGATGAATTCGGGGCAGATATGGCTGCATAGATTGCACATGATGCACGTTTCAAAGAGATCGCCGGCTGGGCCAAGCTGTCCTTCAACAGCCAGATTAACGCCGCGCTCTACCTCGATCCCTTTGGGACAAGTCGAATTGCAGCCACCGCAGTGGCGACAGTGGGCCGCTTCAGGAAAGGTTTGATTAACCTGGCTCACCAACCGCCAGGTATCTTTAAAGTTGTCAAGCTGGTAAGGATGGTCGCTCAGCCGCTCCAGGAAGGGGACAAACGTGACCTGCATTCCGGCTTCGATGAGCGTTTCGCAGGCCAGCACCATCTTGACCTCCGTCGAATCGGCCCGCCGAATGATCGCCCGGCAGGAGCCGCATACGCCTCCCAGGCAGCCCACGCCTTGAACATGCGCGTAGCCTGCCTCCCAGACAGCCTCAATAATCGACCGGTCCGGTGGCGCCGTGATCGAGCGGCCTTCAACATCAATGGTGATTGGCTCTTGATCCATGGAAAACTCCTCAAGGGTGTTTTGGGACTATAAGTTGTTTAAGTGTGGAAGGCTAAGTATACCACGGCTACTCGTAATCGCCAAAAGATAGAAATTATAGGGCAATTGCATAGATTATGTAACACGTAAAATATGGAGATGTCGCCCACGATTTTCACCAAACAGTGGACAAAAACCACGGTCGGTGGGAAATTACCGCCAATTGAGTTCAGTATGATCCGTAGTAACGGCTCTAACCCCTAGTTTGGCCAGTACCGCTAAATCTCCTTTCAAACCTTTTGCGGCAAGGTGAGATATGCTATACTTGATGTACCTTCGTTTTTCGACCTCGCCTGGATAACTTCTATGCCCACCGTCCTTATGCTATAGCCCTTGGTTTGGACATCAAGGTGACCACTTG
>JACKAU010000030.1 GCA_020634855.1 Anaerolineales bacterium | reverse complement strand
GGTCAGCAGTGGCTGGAGCGGCAACAAGGGTTGCTGCTGCCGGTGCCCTACTTTATGGTGACCTTCACCCTGCCGGAACCGCTGCAGCGGCTGGCACGGGGTAATCAGAAGATAATCTACAACCTACTGTTTCGGACCTCAGCGGCGGCGGTGCAGGAGTTGGCTCGTGACCCGCGCTTTGTCGGTGGCCAAGTGGGCTTAGTCGGGGTGCTGCAAACCTGGGCCAGAGATTTGAGTTACCATCCTCACATCCATTATCTGGTGCCGGGTGGTGGTTTGTCCGAAGATGGGCAGCGTTGGCTACGGAGCCACAACGCCTTCTTGGTTCACGTCAAACCATTGGGCCGGTTGTTTCGAGCTAAGTTTCGGGCAGCTTGGCAGCAAACCGAGCTGTATGACCAAGTCCCGGCTGAGGTGTGGCGGGCGGAGTGGGTGGTCCATGGTCAGCCGGTTGGCAACGGACGGGCCGCGTTGAAGTACCTGGCCCCCTACATCTTTCGGGTGGCGATGAGCAACAACCGGATAGTGAACGTGGCCGAGGGACAGGTGACCTTCCGCTACAAAGACGCCAACAGCGGTAAAGCCAAGCGCTGCACGCTGCCGGCAGAGGAATTCATCCGGCGCTTCTTGCAGCACGTCCTGCCCAAGGGGTTTGTCAAAGTCCGCTACTATGGTCTGTTCAGTCCTAGCCACCGGGTGCGATTGGCCCAAGCCAGGGCGTTGCTCGGGCCAACCGACCCCCTTTCTGAGCCGAAAGGTGATAGGACAGCCATTGAGCCAGGGCCAGCAGCCGCAGAGACAACCCCAACCTGTCCCCGCTGTGGGCAACCGCTGCGCTGGGTCGAACGCGTGCCGCCACAATGGGCTCGACCACCGTGAGGGGGCTAGGACTGTAAACTGCAAGTAATTGCCTAGACACGGCTTAGCCACCTGGTTTTAGACGGGTGGTTGTGGTTTCGTGTTGCTCTTTTTCTCCCGTTTCGGCCTCTTTGTCCCACGGGTTAGGGTTAAGGTGTTTGCGGCGCGGCTGAGCAGAGCTAAATTAACCTCAGTTCCTTGTCATCTGGAGGCTGTTTCGGGTACAATACAGCTACCACTTTCAACCGGATTATGCCATTTCCCCTCTCCCAACCGACTTATTCCTCAAATTGACCAACAACTGCACCCAGGCTCAGTTCAACACTCATTATGTGGCGGCTCGGGGCTGATTGGCGACCGCTCCTTGGCTGAGACCTTACTGGTTACACCTACTTTTTTTTGCTTTTGACGCGCCACATGAATTCTTTTTCGTTTTAGTAACCTCTCCAATCGAGCGATAATATCATCCGGGGTTGCGTTCTTGTGAGCCAGGAAAACTCGTATAACCCGCCCGCCAAAGCCGTAGGCCATCTGAAGTTGAACCTTCTGAACGTCATCATTACTGTTTAAATTAATGCCGGCGATTGATATAACTAATGATTTCCAAGAATATTGAGCAAGAAATAAAGATAGGAGCGATTTTATGGAGGCACAAAAACCAACCATCGTGCGGCAAGGGGATCGAATCGTGATGCCGGGGCTGGCGACGGCTCATTCGCACGCGTTTCAACGGGCGCTGCGGGGGCGAACGCAGCGGCGGGCGTCGCAGGCCGGTTCGTTTTGGTCGTGGCGGGGTTTGATGTATGAGTTGGTGGAGAAACTCGACCCGGAGGCGATGTTCGCCATCTCGCGCATGGCCTTCGCCGAGTTGGCGATGTCGGGCGTGACGGCAATCGGCGAGTTTCACTATGTGCATCACGGGCCGGGCGGGCAGCCGTATGCCAATCGCACCGAACTGGCCGAAGCGGTGATAAACGCGGCTCAGACGGTCGGGCTGCGGATTGGGTTGATTCGGACGGCCTATTTTCGGGCCGGGTATCAAAAAGAGTTGGCCCCGGCCCAGCGGCGCTTTAACGATGCGGCTGTCGAGCCGGTGCTGGCCGATGTCGAGCGGCTGATGGCTCGCTACGCCGGTGAGCCGCTGGTGGCGGTCGGATTGGCGGCGCACAGCATCCGGGCCACGCCGCGTGAGTGGGTGATCGAGTTGGCGGATTACGCCCGGCAGCGCCAGTTGCCGTTTCACATGCACGTGGCCGAGCAGCGGGGCGAAATTGAGGAATGTCTGGCCGAATACGGGCAGCGGCCGGTCGAACTACTGGCCGAGGCCGGGGTGTTGGACGGGCGCTTTGTGGGCGTCCACGCTACGCACTTGACGCCGGGCGAGATCGCGGCGCTGGGCGCGGCGGAAGCGTTCGTGTGTCTGTGTCGCACCACCGAGCGCGATTTGGGCGACGGCTTACCGGAAACGGCCGCGCTGGTGCAGGCCGGGGCCAAGCTGTGCGTCGGCGTCGATAGCCACGCCGGCAGCGACGCCTTCGAGGAGGTGCGGGCGGTCGAATTGGATGATCGCTCCCGCGCAGAGGCCCGGCACGTCGCGGCCGAAGCGCCGGAGTTACTGTGGCTGGCTACAGTCGGGGGCTATCAAGCCATCGGGCTGGGCAAGGTCTGGGCGGAGGACACGGTCGCGCTCAAGGCCGATGATCCGAGCATCGCGGCTGCGCCGGACGAGTTTTTGGTCGATGGGGTGATCTTTGGGGCCACGCCACGGGCGGTCGATGAGGTGGTGGTCAACGGGCAAACGATTGTGCGGGACGGCGTTCATGTTCGCTATCCGGAGATTTATCAGTCGTATCAGGCCACGCTGAAGCGATTGGGGATGATCTCGCTAACGGACACCCTTTCAATTGGATAGCTATAAAGCCCCCAAAATTGGCGTTAAGCCGATAGACGGCCGCTAGCTGACGGTAGACTGCCAAATTATAAGCGTACTCGTTGAAGTTAGGCGGTCAACCGTCGGCGGTCTGCTGTCAGAGGGGTATCGATATCTGGGCCAAATCGAGGAAATGTCCGTTGGCAAAAGAGATGCTTTCGCTGTTGTGGCGATTGCTTATCACAAGTGGAGCGAGGTGTCTTCGGCTTTGGTGATGTGGATGTGGGCCTTACTTTCGATTAAAAACGCGGCGGCGAGGGCGCTCAACAGGCACAAGCCGGCTCCGGCGAGCATCGCCACGCGAAAGCCGGCGACGAAGGACTTGTCGATGGCCTGTTCGATTTGAAGCCGGAGTTGGCCGTTGACTTCGGGGGGGATTTCCGCCCCGGCCAGTTTAACCCGTTCCTGATCGAGCACAGCCTGTACTTCCGGCGAAATATGGAGTTCGGCCAGGTCGCGGTCGAGGTGATGGTTGAATGTCCCTAACACAAACAGCCCCAGAATGGGAATAGCCAGCAACGCGGCCACCCGCGACACGGCGTTATTGATGCCGGAGGCGGTGCCGCTAAAGCGCTTGTCAACCGACCCCAAGGCCGCCGCCGTTAAGGGCGGGGCGCTAATGGCCATACTAACGCCCAAAATAACAATGCCCGGCAGGAAGGTCGTCCAGTAACTGCCGCCAACGCCGGGAATAGCAAACGAGGCAAAGCCGACAGCGGCCAGCAGCATCCCAACCACCAGCGGGCCTCGGTAGCCATAGCGGTCGGCCAGCCCCCCGGCCCACCGGGAGAGGAAAAACATAATCAACACAAACGGCAGCAGGGCTGCCCCCGTCGCAGTGGCGGAGTACCCTTGGACCTGAATGAAGTTAAAGGGCATATAAAAAAGCAGCCCGCCCAAGCCGGCGTACAGGGTCAAGGTCAGAATATTAGCGCCGGTGAAGGTGCGGGAATGAAACAGATGCAGCGGAACCATCGGCGAGGACGACCGGGCTTCGACATAGCCAAAACCCACCAGAGCCAAGGCTCCGCCGGCTAAGCCCAGTAAGACCATCGGGTGATGGAAGCCGTAGAAGCCGGCTTCGATCAAGCCGTAGGTTATTCCCCCCAGACCAACGGTGGCCAGCAGCGCTCCCAACCAATCCAGGCCGCCGGTAGCTTTTTCGTCGCGGCTTTCCGGCACGCGCCAGAAGAGGATGATCACCACGACGATACAGAGGGGGATGTTGAAGAAAAAGACCCAGCGCCAGGAGACGTTTTCGACCAGCCAGCCGCCCAGGACCGGCCCGAGCGCAGTGGTCAGGGCGGAAAAGCCGGACCAGGTGCCGATGGCTTTGCCTCGCTCTTCATTTTTGAAGTAGGCCCCGATAATCGCCAGGCTGCCCGGCACCAACAGCGCCCCGCCGACGCCCTGCACCGCTCGCGCCCAGAGTAAATGAGACACATCTCGCGCAAACCCGCACCACAGCGAGGAAGCAGCAAATAACATGATGCCCAGGGCGTAAATAAAGCGCCGGCCAAATTGATCGCCGGTAGCGCCGCCCACCAGGATGAGCGCGGCCATGAAAAGGACATAAATTTCAACAATCCACTGAACTTGAAAAACCGTGGCGTTGAGATCGGCTTGCAGGGCAGGTAGCGCTACATTGATCACCGTGCTGTCGATAAAGGCGATACTGGAGCCGATGATAGTAGCGGCTAATACCCAGCGACCTATTCTTTTGTGCCTTGAAAGTGCGGTCGTCGTTGACTGGCTCAGGCGTTCGTCGACAGTCTGATTGGAGAACTTGTCGGCTTGCTGCATAGTTTGTCCTTGGACTGTTTTAGTCGTGGTCGGTTCTCGGTGGGACAAGATGATGTGTTAAGACCGGATGGACGGTTCAGGTTGAGTCGAGCTTCTTGGTAGCACGGGGCTAACGCCGCCGCGCTCAAAGGGCGAGGCAGGCTCAAGCGCTCCGTGTTTAACCCGGTAGAGCCTAGCTCCTTCAGCGCGACAGCCTCGGCTTCGCGCGAACTAATTGACTTAATTGACTACGCAAGTACACCAAGGCGATATTACTCCATGTAAATTAACTATAAGTTAACCTTGGTCCACGCATATCAAGCGCTGCTTACGGAATAATACCAATTTGGTGGCGATAGACTAACTCGGCGCCTAACCAGCCCGTGGCCAGCACCGCGACCAAGCCCAGAGCCATCAACCCTAAATAGGGCCAGCGATAACGCGTTAAGACATCGGGCCAGCGAAACCGCATATAAATGAGAAGGCCGTTGAGAATAATCAAAGCCACCCCGGCGGTAATGTGAGCATTGACATTATCCCGGCGGGGATCATCCAGAGTGAGCCGGCTTTGGTCGATCAGACCAACGATGGCGGCCAGCAGAGTGGCAACCCAGCTTAGGCAGAAGCTCCAATAAGCAAAACGTTCGACATCGGTTTGGCCGCGCCACAGCCATACGCCGGTCAGCACCACCCCCAGAATGTAAAACGCGATGGGAAAGTGAACCGTCATCGAATGGAGCGGATGACCTAAAATTGTCATGGACAGGCGTAAGCCTCCGGTCGAAGATCAGACTAGACTTTGCTTGAGCCAACCTAAAAACCCGCTTGATTTAGGCAGGTTGGTCAAAACCTGCTCGGCCCGCTCACCGCCAATTTCTTGCAGGGACTCTATGGCTTGGCGACGCACACCTTCGTGTTTTTCGTGTCGCAGCAGTTGGGCCAGCGGCTCGACGGCGATTGGCGAACCGCACTTGCCCAGCGCATCGGAAGCCCAAAATCGAACCCCGATTTCGGCGTCAGTCAGAGCGCTGACCAACGCTTTGGCCGAGCGGGTCTTTATTAAAGCGTTAACCTGCCCGTCTTGGCAAATTTGCCCTAAGGCTCTGGCGGACCCATAGCGAGCGTCCGGGTCGGTATCGTTGAGCATCGTCTCGATGAGGGCATCGACCGCATTGACGCCTATTTGGTTGATCTGGTAGATGGCGAACGTGTGATTTTCCGGCTCATCCAGATCATCGAGCAGGCGCTGCAACTTTTCTGCTTGCTGGCGGGCCACTTTTTCCTTAAAAATTTGGTCCCGCTTTTCACGCAGCGCCTGTCGGTCGCGGAGCATTTGCTGCCGACGCAATTGATTGCGTTTGAGATTAACGCCGCAGCGACGGCAGTGAACGGCGCTAATTTTGTTTTTTTCGTGGCATAAAATGCATTCAAGAAAAAGAGCGCGGCCACAGTCGGAGCAAAAGCGTTGGTCTTCGGGATTGACGGTATTGCAATTGGGGCAAACGTTCACCTCACCCAGACCGAGATCGGTGGCCAGCAACGTAGACCCGCAGCCGGCGCATTCGATGATTTGGTTGATGACGGCCTCGCCGGGAATGGGCGTGCCGCAGTTGGGGCATTTCAAGTCTTGAAGTTTCATGGGCAAGTCTCTCGTAACTTAAGTTAGATAACGTGGTAAGATCGTCTTTAAAGTAATTATGCCCGAAATTGGCTTCTTTCTCAATGTTTAAAGAGCAAATGAGCGGCCTTAAGCCAGGCGCAGGTTAGCGACAACATCCAAATCCCAGCCGCTGGTCTGGCCCGCTTGTAAGCGCCAATGAGCCGCCGCTCCAATCATCGCGGCGTTGTCGGTACACAGGTAGAGCGGCGGAACCAGCACCGGGCGATCCAGGGCAGTCATCATTTTGTTGCGCAGCAGCATATTAGCCGAGACTCCACCGGCCAGCATTACCTCGGCCACATTATATTTCTCGGCGGCGGCTTTGGTTTTGCTAACCAGTACATCGACCACGGCCATCTGGAATGAGGCAGCGATGTCGGCCACGGGCATTTGGCGATATTCGGCCTGTTTTTGCTGAAGCTTCTGCTCACGCGTGGGCCGCCGTAATTTTTCGACCTTGGTGTATTTTTGAGCGACTCGCAGCACGGCGGTTTTAAGGCCCGAAAAGCTGAAGTCAAACGAATCGCCCAGTTTGGCCCGGGGAAACTTGAAGGCAGTCGGGTTGCCCCCTTTAGCCGCTTCCTGAATGGCCGGCCCACCGGGAAAGCCCAAATCGAGTACCCGCGCCACTTTGTCGAACGCCTCACCGGCCGCGTCGTCGATGGTTCGGCCTAAAATCTCGTAACTACCGTGATGGCGAATCAGAACCAGCTCGGTGTGGCCGCCGGAGACAATCAGACACAGGGTAGGAAATCGCTGGGCGGGCGGCTGGCCTCGATTATCGGTATCGAGCCAATTGGAGTAAAGATGACCCTCCAGATGATTGATGCCAATCAGTGGAATGTTCTGAGATAAGGCGATGCCTTTAGCCGCGTTAACGCCGACCAGCAAGCTGCCGACCAGGCCCGGCCCGTACGTCACCGCCACCGCCGCCAACTCATTCCAGCCGGTACGGGCCTCGATCAGCGCATCCTGCACCACCGTACCGATGGCCAAAATATGCTGGCGAGAGGCCACTTCCGGAAAGACGCCGCCGTAGCGCCGGTGAATGTCGATCTGCGAGGCCACGACGTTGGACAGGATCTGATAGCCGTCTTCGATGACGGCGGCCGCGGTTTCATCACAGGAGGTTTCAATAGCTAAGATTTTACTCATCAGATAACTTACCTTCTTGCCACAAGACGATGGCTTGGCGATTGGTATCGAAGGCCAGGTCCGGTAGGTCGTCCGGTCCGAAAAAACCGACCTGGTCGGTGTCGTCGCCGGTTTGTGGCTGGCCGCCGATGACGTTGCCTTGATACATAATTAAAACCCCGCTGCCGCGATAATCCTCGTAGTAGAAAACATCGATCAGCCGGGTGATTTCGACGTCATACCCGCTCTCTTCCCGGCATTCGCGGGCAGCGGTCTGCTGGGGCGTTTCACCGATTTCCATGAAGCCGCCGGGAAAACACCATTGGCCCCGCCCTGGGGCCATCGTGCGGCGAACCATTAGCACGCGCCCATCTTTTTTGGCCATGACGGCGGCGGTCACTTTGGGGTCGATAAATTGGACGAATTTACAAGTGGGATCGGAGCAGACCCGGCGCACCCGGCCGTAGACCTGGCGGTTGACCATCTCGGCGCGACAGCGGGGACAGTAGGTGAAGCCCTGCCGCAGCGAAGCCGCCTCGGCTACAGAGAGGCTGAGTTCCTCGCCCGACTCAGGCACGAGCTTCAACGGCCTTGCGGGCGGCTAAGATATTGGCCGTGGGCGCGACAATAGGCGTGACACAACCCGTACCCAAAATAAAGCCCCGGCCTTCGGTGGCGTCGATGGCGGCTGTGGCTTCGGCCAGCACATCGGCCGGGGTACCGCGAACCATCGTTTCCCACTGGCGCAGCCCGCCGCAGAGCGCCATCGATGTGCGCGATTTGGCTTCGGCCAGCGACGGCGGCGTTTCGACATCGTGCCAGTTCAGCACGTGGGCCGGATAGCCGGCCACCAGATCAAACATCACGTTGAGGCCATGCAGATGGATTAAATTGAACCACATCCCTTCGGTCGCTGCCAAAATTTGCAGGTCGAGGCCGTGGCATAGATCACGATATTCGGCCTCGGTCAACCGGTCGTAGCTGGCATGCTGTAAGGCCAAGAAGATGCCCGCCGCGCCGGTCGGTTTTAAGGCTTCGATGAAGCGCAGGATCGACTCGGTGATGGCGGCCAGGCCGGCTTTGACGGCGTCCGGGTGTTGGCGAATGTCGGCCAGGAGCCGGTCGCCGACCAGGTTTTTGGCCTGGGACAGCGGGTTGAAGACCGTTTGGATGAACGGCACATCGTCGCCCACGGTCTGCCCGATGAGGCGGTTGGCTTCGATGACTTCGCCTAACAAGCCCTGACGCGGATCGAGCGGTTTGAGTTTGTACCAATCCTCCGGCGACTGAATAATGCGCGGCCCCCAAGCGCGTGTGCCTTCCAGATTGCCCAGCCAGGAGCTGGTCGAGCCGTAGCCGGCCACGCAGAAGTTGCTGCTGGGGGTAACTTTGATGACATCGAAATCAAAGGTTTCCTGAAAGGTTAGGGAAGCCCGAGCCAATTCGTCGCCGAATTGATCATCGATGGGCCAGTGCCGCCACAGGGCTACGGGGGGGCGGTCAACGGCAGCGCCGCTAAAGGACGCTTCCAAACGTTCGCGTTTAGACATGGTCATGATAAAGTTCCTCACTCTCGTACTATGTTTCTCTAGCTGAGTCGCAATTCGTCTTTGACCGTCTGGTACAGGGTGTCGGCTTTGAGGTCGTGGAGGGTGTAGCAGGGGGCGGTCAGTTCTTCGGCCAGGGCTTGGGCCAGGCCGCGGTCAAAGCTGGCGTGCTCCATATTGATGACCACGGAGCGGATGCCTTCTTCCATAATAAGTTTGGAAATCCGGTGAGCTTCTTCCTGAGCCGGCAAAGCAGTCATCGAGACGTTGCCCGCGCCGTCGGTCAGCAGAATCATCAGCGGCATCACTTCGGGGTGGAGCCGGGTTTGCCGGACCAACACTTTGTAGGCCAGATACAAGCCCGCCGACAGCGGCGTTTTGCCGCCGACCGGGACATCGGCCAGGGCTTTTTGGGCCAACTCGACGCTGGAGGTGGGCGGCAGCACCAACTGGGCATCTTCTTTTTGGAAAACGACCAGCCCGACCTGATCGCGGCGTTGGTAGGCGTCCATCAGCAGGCTCATAATAGCGCCTTTGGTGGCTTCCATACGCTCGGCGGCGGCCATACTCCAACTGGCATCGACCACAAACAGGATGAGGTTGTGGGCGCGGCGGACGCGAACCTTGTCGTGAATATCCTGGCTTTCGACGGCCAGGGCGCGGTTGGAGCGGTCGCGGGTAACTTGGAACGGCGCGGCGGCCCGCAGCGTGGCGTCGAAGGCGATATCTTTGGGTTTGCCGGCCGCCGGACGAGCCTGAATGTAGCGGCCGCGTTTGCGGTCGGTTTTGGTGTAGCTGCGTTTTCCGGCTGAGGAGCGGGTCACGTTATCAAGTGGGGTGGCTAAGCGCCGGGGGTTGAAGTCGTTGCCGATGGAGATGGGGCTATTGGCCTGGCTTTGGTCACCGGACGAGTTGTCTGAGTCCTGGCTGGGCGGCGGTGTGCCCGGAGGGGGCGGCACCGCCGTCTCTTCGCCTTCTTCTAACGACTCAGAATCGTTTTTTTTTCCTCGGATTGCGACGACGAGTCGCCAGGGCTGATCTGCTGGCGCGCCTGCTCCTTGGCCTCCTCACGAATCTGTTCCAGTTTTTGCGACAACTGCTCGAATTGAGCCGTGGTGTCCTGGAAGGGTTGTCGTTTGAGGCGGTGCGGCAGCGCCAACTCAGCCGCGATCAGAATGTCCTGACGTTTGATTTTGCGGTGGTTGTTGAACGCGGCGTGAGCCATGGCTGTTTTTAGAATCACGATATCGCCCCGGTGACCATCAACCTGAAGTTCGGCCATCAATTCGGCGATGGTGTATAGGTCGCTTTTATTGTACGACACTTTGGGCAGCATATCGCGGGCCTGGATGATTTGGTTGGCCAGTTGATCCTCTTCGGCGCGCCATTTAGCGTAAAACGACTCCGGATCGATTTCGAACTCAAGCGTTCGCTCCAGAATTTCCATCCGCTGACCTGAATCGGCGATGCTGCTGATATCGACGCATAAAGCAAAGCGATCGAGTAGCTGCGGACGCAGATCACCCTCTTCGGGGTTCATCGTACCGACGAACATAAATCGGGAAGGGTGGGAGAAACTGATTCCCTCACGCTCCACCACGTTGACCCCCATCGCTGCCGAGTCGAGCAGCAAATCGACGACGTGATCGTCGAGCAAGTTGACTTCATCGACATACAGCAGACCCCGGTTAGCCGCGGCCAGTACCCCGGCCTCAAAATGGCGCTCACCTTTTTTGATAGCTTGTTCGATGTCGAGCGTGCCAACTACCCGATCTTCCGTGGCGCTGACCGGCAGATCGATAAAGCGAATGCGATGCTGGCCTATTTCCAACGGCTCGTTTTTAACTTTGCGTTCCTTGACCCAATCGGACCAACTTAGCGGATCGTTAGGATCATCATTAAAGGGTGAGTCGATAAACACATCGATGTCAGGAAGGAGGGCAGCCAAGGCCCTAGCCGCGGTTGATTTAGCGGTCCCGCGCTCGCCACGAATGAGGACCCCACCAATTTTGGGGTTGATGGCGTTTAGCACCAACGCCATCTTCATTCGATCCTGGCCAACGATGGCTGTAAAGGGAAAAATTGAGGGCATAAGTTTGGTCGGCTCCTTGATTGCTCACTAAGTAGGGGGAGGGACGAAGCCGCTCCCCCCATAAAATGTTTATAGCTATTCTTCGTGTTTCTCTTTTTGAGCCTGGGCGGCGATTTCGCTCGCCACGTGGCTGGGCACCGGCTCATAGTGCGACAGCTTCATGGTGTAAACGCCCCGGCCCTGGGTAATCGACCGTAGTTCGGTCGAGTAGCGCTGAATCTCGGACAGCGGGGCCTGGGCGGTGATGATGGTGTTGCCCATCACCTGTTCCATGCCTAACATGCGGCCGCGCTTGGTGCTTAAATCGCCGCTGACATCACCGGTGAACTCTTCAGGGATGGTGATTGTCATATCCATGATCGGTTCTAGCAGAACGGGGCCGGCGGCCTGGAAAGCGAGTTTAAACGCTTCCCGACCGGCGATCTGGAAGGCGATATCTTTTGAGTCAACCGGGTGTTCCTTGCCATCAAAGACAATCGCCTTGACATCAACCACCGGGAAACCGGCAATAACGCCGACATCTAACACCTGTTTGATACCTTTTTCAATGGACGGCAAGAAAGGCTGGGAGATAGCGCCGCCGAAGATTTCACTGGCGTACTCAAAGCCTTCGCCCCGGTCTTTGGGTTCGACGCGCATGTGGACTTCGCCAAACTGGCCGGCGCCGCCGCTCTGCTTTTTGTGGCGATATTGGGCCGAACCGGTGCGAGAAACAGTTTCCATGTAAGGCACTTTGGGGACGGCGGTTTCTACATGCAGACCAAAACGGGATTCCATCCGTTTGACAGCGATGGTGACGTGGGCATCGCCCATACCTTCCAACAAGGTTTGGCGGGTCGCCTTTTCGTACCGGCTCTTTAAGGTCGGGTCTTCTTCGGTGATGCGGGTTAAACTGGGGCCTAATTTAGCCGAGTCGCCCTGAGAAATCGGCGATAGGGCGATAGCGTAGAGCGGGTTCGGATATTCCACCCGTTCGACTTTCAACGGGTTCGATTTTTCGCACAGCGTATCGCCGGTATGCGTTTCGCCCAATTTGACCACACCGACAATATCGCCCGCTACGCCTTGAGCGACATTAACCTGCTCTTTGCCTCGCGGCATAAAGAGGCCGCCAATACGCTCTTCGGTCTCGGCCTCAGAATTGTAGGGGCGGGCGTCGCCTTTGAGTGTACCGGACCAGACGCGCATAAAGCTCACCCGACCGTATTGGTCGTTGATGGTTTTAAATACTTGGGCGGCTAAAGGCCCCTTGGGATCGGCCTTCAGGGTTACTTCCGAACCGCCTTTAGCGGTGGCGGTAATTTCAGTAGCGGTCGGCATGGGGAGGACATCGATCATATTGGTCATAAAGCCCCGCACACCGACCAATTCGGTGGCCGAGCCGCAGAAGACGGGTACAATCCGGCCGCTTTTCAAACCGGCCCGGATACCGTGGGAAATTTCATCATTGGTGAGTTCTTCCCCATCGAAATATTTCATCATCAACTCATCGTCGCCCTCGGCCCCGTACTCGACGACTTGGAGGCGGAACTCAGCAATCTCATCGGCCATATCGGCCGGGGCGTCGGGGTGCTTGCCGGTGCCGGTATGGGCTTTTTGCGTAATCAGATCGACCAGTCCTTCAAATTTTTCACCCTGGCGGATCGGCAGTTCCATCGGCACAAAGGTGGTATCGAACGTGCCGCGTAGCTGTTCAAGCACTCGCCGAAGACTGGCGTTAGGGCGATCCATCTTATTCAAGAAAATTGCGATGGGCTTTTGGGCCTCGCGGGCCAACTGCCAGGCAATTTGCGTCCCCACTTCGATCCCGGACGAGCCGTCGATAACAATCACAGCGGTATCAGCCACGTGGAGGCCGTTAAGCATCTCACCTTGAAAATCGGCATAACCCGGCGCATCGAGCACGTTGAGTTTGTGACCCTCCCATTCACAGGGCAGGACGGACAGGTTAATCGACATGGTGCGGCTGATTTCTTCGTCATCAAAATCGGAGGCGGTGTTGCCATCCTCAACCTTTCCCAGGCGATTGATAGCGCCACTGCAATATAACATGGCCTCGGCCAGCGAGGTTTTGCCGCATCCTCCGTGACCTAAGAGCACCACATTTCTAATTTTATCGGTTGAATAACTAGCCATCAATTCTATCTCCCTTAAATTGCGATCTTTCGCAAAGATTTGCACAGCTACGTACAGTTAAACCTGATTAGGATGGTCAAAGAACATGATTAAGGTCTGGTGACCTAGGTTGACGTAATGGGTAATGAGGAGATTGGTAGATTAGACCGGTGTCAGCTCTTAGCTCTAATCGCCAGCCAACCGCCAAAATTACGCTTGAACAACGCTTAATGGCCGGTTATTCAAGCGCTAATTACCTATTACTCGTTACCCTTCATTAAAAAGGTGGAATTTTATGTCGATGGACATCCTTAAGAGGTTTGAATTTAGCATCTACTCTGTCATTGAGCCGGCTTAGCTTTATCGATTGGACGGATTTGATCGAGTCAGAAAGCGTTAACAACCTTTAAAACCAAGCCTAAAAATGCATACCGACAATTCTAATCAATTAGGGGGCGATTGTCAAAAGGTTTGGGATAGTGGCAGTAATTTCACTTCGGCCAAGCCGCATCAGTCGGAATCGGGGACGACCAGTTCAACATGGGTTTGCGTCAAGGCATCGCAAAATGACGGTAGCGGCGCTTGCTCCGTCACCAAGACATCGACCCGGCTCAAGGGGGCTAAATGAACAAAATGCACTTGCCCAATTTTGCTGGAGTCGACCACCACGACCAGCCGGCGCGATTGCTCGATCATCATTTCCAGCGCCACGGCATCGAGCTGGCCGTTTACAGTTAGCCCTTCCTTGGCCGTAACCCCGCTCACCCCTATCACGGCGACATCATAAAAATGCGCTCGCAGCGCCCGTTCAGCCACCGGGCCGGTGAGGGTGTAGTGATCGCTGCGGACGTCGCCGCCGGTGCAGGTGACGTGCAGGCTGGGCCGGTGCGCCAGTTCCATCGCAATATTCAGCGCGTTGGTCATGATGTGCAGCGGTTTGTGGTTATTGAGCCGGGCCAAGGCCTGGGCCACCTGGGTGGTGGTGGTGCCTGCGCCCAATGCCACGTATTGGTTCGATTTCAACAGCCGGGCCGCCGCCTGACCAATCCGCTGTTTGGCCGTCAGGTTTTCGCCGCTGCGCTGCTCAAAACTATCCAGAACCGGCAGCGACAGTGGAGCGGCCAACGACGCCGCGCCATGCTGGCGCTGCACCGTACCTTCTTGCTCCATCCGCTCCAAGTCGCGCCGGATCGTCCAGCCCGAAACGCCCAGGCTGTCAGCCAACGTCCGCACCGACACCCAATCCCCCTCCGCTAAAATCCGCAAAATCGCTTCCTGCCGCTTCAACAACCGAGAGTTTTTCATCGATACCTTTGCCATCTGCGTTCTATTTACCCACAACACACTAAGCAATCCAAACACGCCCCCAACTGAAAGGCTAACCACCAAAAGTATAAATTTGGAGGCGAAAATGTGCAAATAGTCTGCACATTCTTTTGAATTTGTGCAACAAAAGCCTTGTTTTGCACATTTCAATGCGATAAAATAAAAACAGTTCTCAGCCGATAAATCATATTCTCACCAACAACGAGGTTTCTATGGGGCCAACAGGCACGCCCGATGCAACACAACGCTATTTATCGATTGCCACCGGCATCGTCCAAGCGATAGCCGGCACGCAACACGAGGCCATCGAGCAGGCCGCCCGCATCTGCGCCGAATCCATCATCAACGATGGGCTGGTCTTTTTGTGGGGCGGTGGTCACAGCCGCATGTCGGTGGAAGAGATGTTCCCACGCATCGGCTCGTTTCCCGGCTTCTTCCCGCTGGTCGAACTGGCCCTGACCTTTTACACCAACGTCACCGGCAGCGACGGCCTGGAGCAAACCTTTTTCATCGAGCGCCAGGAGGGCTACGCCGACGCCATTTTGTCGAATTATGAATTCGCCCCACAGGATGCGATGATCTGTTTCAGCAGCACCGGCATCAACGGGGTGGTTATCGATATGGCGCTGCGTGCCAAAGCCGCCGGCCTGCCGGTCATTGCCGTTACCTCGGTTCAGCATGCCGACGCCACTCCCACCCGCCACACCTCGGGGAAAAAGCTCAAAGAGATTGCCGATATCGTCATCGACAACTGTACTCCGCCCGGCGACGCGGTGATCGACATTCCCGGCCTGAAATATAAAGTCGCGCCCACCAGCACCATCGGCGCGACGGCGGTAGTCAACGCGCTCAAAGCCCGCACCGCCGAAATCATGATCGAGCGCGGCGTAGAGCCAATCGTCCTGACTAGCCCGCACTTTGCAGACCGGCCCGAAGAAGCTACCGCCCAACTCCAGCGGGTTTATCGGGAGCATAATCGCCGCAAGCACATTTTATTAGGGCGGAAGCTGAAGTAATTATGGATTGTAACGATTCAGGTGACAGGCACTTAACCGCCGTAATTACACCGGTGTATTCCATTCAGCCTTCTCAGTTCGAGCAAAAGTGCCTGTCACCGACATTGCTAATAGGAAGGATCAATGACTGACCTACTCCTTGGCATCGATATCGGGACGACCAACATCAAAGCGGTGCTGGCGACTCCGACCGGCCAGATTATCGCCCAGGCCCAAAACGATTACCCCATCCATTACCCCCAACCGGGCTGGGCCGAACAAGACCCGGCCGATTGGTGGCGCGGCGTGGTCACGGTTACTCGCGTTGTTCTGGCCCAGGCTGCCGTCCGGTCCGATCAGGTGGTGGGCATCGGTGTGAGCGGGCAGGGCTGTGCCGTCACACTGATTGACGCCGCCGGTGACGTGGTTCGACCGGCGATCATCTGGATGGACTCCCGCTCCGAGCCGCAGTGCGAGCAGTTGCGGCGCTGCTGTCGGGCCGAGATTTTGCAGCGCAACGGCAAGCAGCCCGCGCCCTACAACGCCGATCCGGCGCTGCTGTGGCTGCAACAGCACGAACCGGAGTCGCTGGCCAGCGCCAAAACCAGCTTAACCAGCACCGGCTACATTAACTTTAAGCTGACCGGCCGGCCCATTGAAAACGTCTCGGATGCCAGCATTCTGTTTGCTTTCGATCTAGCCGCGGGTGATTGGTCGCCGGAACTGGTCGATGCCTTTGGCTTGCCGTCCCACCTGTACCCGGAGGTGGCTCCGTGCCGCCAAATTATCGGCCAACTCACCCCCGTCGCCGCCGCCGAACTGGGTCTCAACCCTGGCGTGCCGGTTGTGGCCGGGGGCGAGGATACCTCCTCTGCCGGGCTGGCCATCGGCGTCACCGAGCCGGGGCAGGCCTTTCTGTCGCTGGGAACGGCCGGCACGATTTATATTGTTGAAGACAGGCCCATTGTTCACCCGCAGTTGCTCGCCTTTTTACACGTGCTGCCCGGTCACACCCTGCTGGGTGGTTCGCTGGTGGCGGTCGGCGGCGGTCTAAACTGGATTCGCACCGTGGTCGGGGCCAACTTGCAATACAGCCAACTGGATGAGATGGCCCGGCAAAGCCCGGCCGGCGCGGGCGGTGTTCTCTTCCTGCCCTATCTCAGCGGAGAATTACAGCCCATCAACGACGGCAACGCGCGCGGCGTCTTCTTCGGCTTGAGCGTCAGCACCACCCCGGCCCATCTGGTTCGAGCCGTGATGGAAGGCGCGGCCTTTGCCATCGCCCATAACATCAATATCGCCCGCGAGGCCGGCTCATCCCTAACCGAACTGCGGGCGGTGGGCGGTCCGACCCAAAGCGAACTGTGGTGTCGCATCATCGCCAACATCACCGGCTACCCGCTGGCCGTACTGGCCGAGAACGCCGGAGCGCCGTTAGGCAATGCGCTGCTGGCGGCGGCGGGCATCGGCCTGATTGACGACCCGGCCGCCGTCGCCCGCAACGCAGCCCGCGTTACCTGCCAGTTTGAACCCGATCCCCAACTGGGGGATCGCTACCGCGAGCATTTCGCCATTTACAAGCAGCTTTACCCGCAGCTAAAAACGCAGTTTGCCGCGCTGGCGGCCATCACGCAGAGCAACGAGGATTGAGCCATGAGCGCAGCACGATTGCCAAACAAGGTCACGATCATCACCGGAGCCGGTCAGGGGATCGGCCGAGGCTGCGCCGAGGCGTTTGCCCGCGAGGGAGCGCAGGTGGTGGTGGCCAATCGCAGTATCGAATACGGCGAAGAGGCAGCCCAGCACATCATCGATTGCGGCGGCGACGCGATTTTTGTCCAGGTCGATGTCGCGGTGCCGGAGCAGGTGGAGGCGATGGTCGCTCGTACCGTGACCCACTACGGCCGGCTGGATGGGCTGGTTAGCAACGCCGGCATCGGTGGGCGCAAATTTGGCGATGGCCCCCTGCACGAATGCACTGTCGAAGGCTGGGACACGATTATGACCGTTAACCTGCGCGGCACCTTTCTGGCTTGCAAGTACGCTATTCCCGAACTGCTCAAAACGCGGGGCAGTATCGTAACGATGTCCTCTATCTTGGGGCTGGTCGGTTCGCAGGGGCTGTATGACACCCACGCTTACATGACCACCAAAGCCGGGATCATCGGCATCACCCGCAATATTGCGGCCTACTATGCCAAACAGGGCTTGCGGGCCAACTGTCTGGCTCCCGGCTTAATTGACACCAAAATGGCCAACCGCACCAAAACCGACGAGGCGCTACTGGCCCAGATCGGCTTCTGGCAGCCGCTCGGCCCCATCGGTGAAGTACGCGATGTGGCCGAGGCCGCCGTCTTCCTAATCAGTGATGAGGCCAAATTTATCACGGGCATTGTCTTGCCGGTCGATGGCGGCTGGTCGGCGCAGTGAATAGGCATTAACCTAACAACCAAACTCACCATGCCGCTCCGCGATAAATCGCAAAGCTAGTGAGCAGCACCCGCTCGAGCGGGTTTTCAAAAAGCCCCATTGATGGGGCGCCGTTCGGCAAAAAATGCCTCGTCAATTGCAAAAGTGCTAAGTAAAAAAGGAACCAATCAACTATGGAACTTACCTTCCCCACCCAACTCGACCGCGTCAAAGCCGGCGTGCTGGCCCAAACCGAAACGTTACACCAGGTGGCCGCCATTTACGCCGACGCGCTGGAACGCGGCGGGCTGGTTCACGTCTATGCTAACGGCCACTCCCGACTGGCGGTCGAGGAGATGGTCATCCGAATGGGGGCGTTGACCGGCTTTCACGCCTTGCTGACCACCGGGCTAGTCACCTTCACCGATGTGGTCGGGGTCAACGGCATTCGAGTCAATCAGGAGGTCGAACGGGTAGAGGGCTTGGGCGAGGTGATGCTCAACGAGTACGACATCGGCCCGCACGATGCGATGCTGGTCATTTCGGCCACAGGGACGACAGCGGCGGCGGTGGATATGGCGCTGGCCTTCAACCGCCGCTACCCGCACCATCCACTCATCGCGCTCTGCTCGCTGGAACAGGCCCGCGATGCCCGGCCCAAACACAGTAGCGGCCAAAATCTATACCACGTCATTCAGGCCGCGGAGCGAGGGGTTTTACTGGATAACTGCATGCCGCTGGGCGATCTATCCGTCACCGTCGAGGGTCAAACCGATACTTACCAGATCTGCCCGCTGTCATCAATTGGGGCGCTCACTATTGTGCAGTCGCTCAACGAGCTGACTATCCGCGAGTTGGATCGGCGCGGCGTCAAGCACCACGTGCTACGCAACATGCATCTCAACGACACCGTCGACAGCTACGAACTATGGGTTCGGGATCAGCGGCAGCGATACGCCAAGGCGCTAAATCATCCGCAGGCTGTGCCGCCGGAAAATAAGTATTAGAGTTCCTAGAGTTTTGGAGTTAGGGAGTTTAATCAGTTAACCAATAGTCGATGTAGTCCTTTTTTAACAACATCCAACATTACTTAATCTCACTCTATGAACTCATAAAACTCTATAAACTCTACAAACTCTATGGAAAGGTCTCAATCGTATGGAAATTTACAGCAAACAACTCCCCCTGTTATGGGATGCCGATGTGATCGTCGTCGGCTCCGGTTCGGCCGGGGCGACGGCGGCGATTGCGGCGGCTCGAAACGGGGCCAAAACGGTGCTGATCGAGCGCTTTGGCTTTTTGGGCGGCACCAGCACCCAGGTACTCGATACCTTTTACGGCTTTTATACCCCCGGCCAGGTGGCTTATAAAGTGGTCGGCGGCGTGCCGGATGACGTGGTCGCCGGGCTAAAGCAGCGTAACGCGGCCTTTGAGCGGCCCAACACCTACGGGGCCGGCACCGGCGTGACCTACGATCCCTTCACCTTACAGGTAGTTTGGGAAGAACTAGCCCAACAGGCGGGGGTGCAACTGCTCTACCACAGCTTCTGCACCGACGTGGTGATGGACGGCCCGCGTATCAGCGGTGTGGTGGTCGATGGCAAGCGCGGGCTGATGAAGCTGACCGCCCGCGTGGTGATCGATTGCACCGGTGACGCCGATGTCTGCCATCAGGCCGGCGCCCCATACGAACGGGCCGGCGACATCGATCCGGCCCAAACGTTGACCACACCATTTCGGATGGTCAATGTCGATATCGAGCGAGCCAAAGCCTTCGGCAAAAAGGCGATGTGGGCCAAAATGGAAGAGGCGGCGACTCAAGGCTACAAGCTGCCCCGCAAAGAGGGCAGTTGGCATATTACCACCCAGGCCGGCGTCATCCACACCATTATGACCCGCGTGGCCGATGTGGACGGCACCGATCCGGTGGCCCTAACCCAGGCCGAAATCGAGGGGCGCCAGCAGGCGCTGGAGTACGCTCGCTTCCTGCGCGATTTTGTACCGGGCTACGAACAGGCCGCGCTATCGTGGCTCAGTCCCTCGATTGGCGTACGGGAAACGCGGCGGGTCTACGGTCACTACCGCCTCACCCGCGACGACTGCCTGAGCGCCCGTAAATTTGACGATGCCATCGGCGCGTGCGGCGCGCCCATCGAGGATCACAGCCCCGGCGCGGATACCAAATGGGTGTACTTGCCGGAGGGCATGACGTACGACATCCCTTACCGTACGCTCATTCCTAAAGATGTTGATGGACTGCTCGTGGCCGGTCGCTGTTTCAGCGCCACCCACGACGCCCACGCTTCCTGCCGCTCGATGGCCCAGACAATGACGATGGGCCAGGCGGCCGGCACAGCGGCAGCGCTGGCCGTTCAAAACGACACGCTGCCGGCTGAGTTGGATGTGCCGGCCTTGCAAGACACTCTACTACAGATGGGGGCTAGGTTCGGAGAGATTCGGGCGGAAGCGGGGTAACGTCATGGATTTCAACAGACAGGTAGTCTTAGTCACCGGAGCCGGTCAAGGTATCGGTCAGGCCATTGCGCTGGCTTTTGCCGAAGAAGGCAGCGGGGTGATCGTCAACGACATCAACCCTACCACCGCCGCCGAAACCGCCGCCCAGATTAACGATACCGGCGGCCGGGCCATCGCCATCCCGGCCGATATTGCCGAGCGCCATGCGGTCAAGGCGATGCTGGCCCAGGCTCAAGAGCAGTTCGGGCCTGTCTCGACCTTAGTCAATAATGCCGGCTACGCCGATTTTATGCCTTTTATGGAATATGCGCCGGAACGCTGGCAGCGGTTGTTGGACATCGACCTGACCGGCGTTTATCACTGCACTCAGGCGGCTGTGCCTTATATGGCTGCGAATGGAGCCGGTTTTGTGGTTAATATTACTTCGGTTCACGCCAGCCAAACGCTGCCCAATATGGCGGCTTATGCCGCTGCCAAAGCCGGGGTGGTAGCCTTAACCAAGAGTCTGGCTCAAGAGCTTGGCCCGAAAAATATTCGCGTCAACTGTCTTTCACCCGGCACGATTGAAACCGACGGCTTGGACGCCTATTTCAACTCACTGCCGGAAGACAAGCGGGAGAGCCAACGGGCGTATATGCGCAGTTGGTGTTCGATGGGGCGCTTTGGCCGGCCGCGCGATATTGCCAACGTCGTTCTCTTTCTATGCAGTGATAAAGCGGCTTTTGTCCACGGCACCGAGATTGTGGTTGATGGCGGCCACTTGGCTCGACTGTTCTAAAATATCGAATTTTTATCGAGTTTGTAAAAACAAATTGTGAATTGTGAACTGTTTTTTTATTCACCATTCACCATTATTTCGTTTCACACCAAAACGTGAGGTAACTCTGATGAATATCGAAACAACCCTTGGCCCAGTCCCTGTCGAAAAACTGGGCCGGATCAATGCCCATGAACACATCATCATCGACGGCGGGTTGACGGTGGTTAATACGCCCGATTTTCGTCTGGACAGCGTCGAGAAAGCCATCGAAGAGGTGGGTTATTGGCAGCAGGCCGGCGGCGGAGCCATTGTGGATACGATGCCCTTCGGCTGCGGGCGCAACGTGGACAAGCTAATCGCGGTCAGCCAGGCGACCGGCGTCCCGATTATCGTGCCGACCGGTTTTCAAAAGAGCAGCTACTACCTGCCCGATCATTGGCAGCACAAATATAATGAAGAAACCATCGCTCAACTGCTGATTGCCGAACTGACGGAAGGGGCCGATCGCAACGGGTATGAAGGGCCGTTGGTCGAGCGCAGCCCGGTGAAGGCGGGTTTTGTGAAAGTGGCGGGCGATTATCAGGTGGTGAAATCAACCACCCGCAAGCTCATTCGGGCCGCTGGGCAGGCCCATCTAGCGACCGGTGCGCCCATTTTGGTCCACACCGAGATGGGCACGGCCGCCGATCAACTGCTCGATTTGCTGGAAGCAGCCGGCGTGCCGCCTCGGCGGGTGATGCTCAGCCACATCGACCGCAACCCCGACTTGCGGCTGCATCGCCAACTGGCCGAACGCGGCGCATTTTTGCAGTATGACTCGCCGGGACGGATCAAGTACCAGCCGGAAACGGTGGTCGTCGGCCTGATGCGGCAGGTGATCGAGGCCGGATTGGGGCCGCAGCTTTTACTCGGCGGCGATACTGCCCGGCGCTCGTACTGGAAAGCCTACGGCGGCGGTCCCGGCCTGGATTATCTGCTAGCCGTTTTTACGCCGCGCCTACGCGCTGAGGGTTTCACCGAAGCGGAACTGCGCATGATTTGGCAAGATAATCCGGCTCGCTGGTTGAGCGGCCGGTCGGGTTAAATCCATAAGATAATCCATCTTATCATAATTCTGTCTATTGTTTCATGCCGGTGACTGTGATAAATTTGGAGATGTGGGGGGACTCTCTACGTCTCTATCGTTTCTACAACAACCGTAATATAATGAATCCAGTTTACTTCAGCTATTGTCCACGGATACGAGACAATATATTTGCTGAGTCGCAAAAGGGTAACTGATATCATGGCGCACATCTGCCAATTACGACGCCTCACCATTGAGGGCTTCGATGCGCTACGTCTTTCAAACGGACTGCTCAGCCTGACCGTTATTCCGGCGCTGGGCGGCAAAATCAGCTCGATCAAATATGAGCCGGCGCAGTATGAATGGCTGTGGCGTAACCCACACCTGCCTTACCTTACTCCCCAATATGACGCCTCTTTTGTGAAATTGTACGACACCGGTGGTCTGGATGAGTGCTTTCCGGCCGTGAACCCCGGCCCCTGCCCTGTTGAGCCGTGGGCCGGCACGCCGATTCCCGATCACGGCGAACTGTGGGGCCAACCGTGGGAGTGGGCCATCGCTGAGGAAAGCGAGCAGCGTCTTAGCCTGCGGATGACCGCCTACGGCGTACGTTTTCCCTACCGCTTTGAGCGAACCATCACCATCGAGGCTGGTCAGGCCGCCATCCGGCTGGCCTATCGGCTAACGAACTTTGCGCCGCTGCCGCTGCCGTTTGGCTGGGCCATTCACCCGATCCTGAAGATGGCGCCGGGTATGCGGCTGCATCTGCCGGTCGATCAGGTTCGTCTGACCGTCACCACCGACCCGACTCTGGGCCAAC
The DNA here is from genome assembly GCA_020634855.1 of Anaerolineales bacterium. Classification (GTDB taxonomy): domain Bacteria; phylum Chloroflexota; class Anaerolineae; order 4572-78; family J111; genus JAGRBY01. The sequence continues at coordinate 2,872 of JACKAU010000030.1, read as the reverse complement.
CCGGCGATATACTGCCGTGGCCGCAAATCGGCTCGGTGAATTTTGCCCAAAGTCCAGCTTATGGTTTTGGGAAGGCGGTCAAACTCTATACCTTACCGCTCACCGGCCCGGAACCCATCGAAACGTCCATCACCGACTCCGCCGCCGGGCGCAGCTTTGTCTTCCGGTTTGATCCCGCCGAGGTGACGCACATCGCTCTGTGGCTCAACTACGGGGGCTGGTCGCCGCTGGATGACGCGCCGCCGTACTACAACCTGGGCTTCGAACCGTGTATTGGCGGGACCGACTCGCTGGCCGAGGCGGTCGATCTCGATGAGGCCGGTTGGGCGCTGCCGCGTCAAACCAAAACCTGGCAGTTAGAAATCGAGTTGAGGTAAGCCGACGCAATGGGAACGATGTCCAAACACCAACGCCTGCACCTTATCCGCGAAAGCGGCATCATTGCCATTATGCGGGCCAACCGTTCCGATCAGTTGGTGGCCGCCGCCGAAGCGATTTGGGCCGGCGGGGTGCAGGCTATTGAAGTGACGATGACCACGCCCGGCGCGCTGGAGGTGATCGCCGCCGCGACCGAGAAATTTCAGGGCCAAGTCCTGTTTGGAGCCGGCAGCGTACTCGACCCGGAAACGGCCCGCGCCGCTATTTTGACCGGCGCCGATTTCGTGGTCGCGCCGACGCTCAATGTGGAGGTTATCCGGCTGTGTAATCGCTATGGCGTACCGGTGATGCCCGGCTGCTACACGCCGACCGAGGCTCTGACCGCCTGGGAAGCCGGGGCGGATATGATTAAGCTCTTCCCGGCCGATGCCCTCGGCCCGAAGTTTGTGAAGGCGCTGCTGGCTCCGCTGCCGCAGTTGGAGATTGTACCGGTCGGCGGCGTCGATCTGACCAACGCCGCCGATTTTATCCGGGCCGGAGCGGCGGCCCTAGGGGTGGGCAGCAGCCTGATCACCCCCTCGCTGCTCGATGCCGGCGACCTGGCCGAACTAACGCGGCGAGCCGCCGCGTTTATCGATGTGGTTAAGAACGGGCGCGAATGAATTTCAGTAGACGGCCGACTGAATCGGCGAAGCCGTATCGAAGGGGGCGCTGCGGCCTACTGAATATCCTAAAGAAAGGAGGAGGAGACAACTGCCACCCATTGTAGTCGTAAAAAGCCCGTTATTAATTGTTGTATCGTTGTGCAAGACCATTTGTATTACTCAAAAATTCAATGTTTTTCAAAGGAGAAGTCTAACAATGAAGAAGTTTTTGTCCATTTTATCGCTTTCGATCATGATGATGCTGATCCTGGCGGCTTGCGGTGGCGCGGCAACTCCGGCTCCGGCTGAAGCGCCGAAAGAAGAAGCCACGGCCGTTGAGGAAGCCGCTCCGGTAGAAACCGAAGAAGCCGCTCCGGCGGAAGAAGCGGCTCCGACCGAAGAAGCCGCAGCCGAGACAACCAGTGGTGAAGCGCCCCTGTTTGTGGCCATCAATAAAAGCGCCGATCAACAGTACTTCATTGATCTGCAAAACGCCTTTGTCGAAACCTCCGAAGGTTTTGGGGCCGAAGCTCGAAAATTCGATGCGAAACTCGATCCCGGCCTGGGGGTGACCCTGGTGAACGACGCTATTTCCGCCGGAGCCAAAGGCATCGCCATTACCGTGCCCGACCAGACCATTGGGCCGGCCATTGCTCAAGCCGCCGAAGACGCGGGGGTGGTGCTAATCGCGACCGATGACAGTATTCAGGACGCCGCAGGCAACCCGATCCCGTTTGTTGGGTTCGACGGCAAGGATATGGGCAAGAAAGTCGGTGAGGCGGCGGCCCAACTGCTGACCGACAGCGGCTGGCTGGACGATGCCAACGCAACCGTCGGCGTGATGTCGGTTGAAGTGCAGACGCTGTCGGTTTGTAACGACCGAACCGACAATGAAAAAGCGGCCATCATCGCCGCCGGCGTATCGGAAGACCAAATCTACCCCGTGCCTTATACCGGCGAGACTCTGGCGGCCCAAGATGCGGCCGGCCCGATCATCACCGCCAACCCGGACGTCACCCATTGGGTAGTCTTTGGCTGCAACGATGAAGGTGTGTTAGGCGCGGTGAACGCCTTGTCTACCGCCGGCGTTGGCCCCGATAACATCATCGCCGTGGGGCTGGGCGCTTACGAAGCCTGCAAGCCGTGGGCGGCCGATCAGGCCAGCGGCTTCAAAGCAGCGCTCTTCATTTCCGGTCTGGATGTGGGTACGACCGCCGCAACCGTACTGCACGATGCAGTTGTCAACGGCGTGGAACCGGCAGAAGTCACCTACGCCCCGACGTCTATTGTCACCCCTGAAAATTACCAGGACTTGATGGACTCCATCTCGCTGGCGAACTGCGGCAAGTAGACGCACCTTGACAGCCTCCGACCTGATAGGTTTCCATTACGGGATGGACTGGAAGACCTCGTTAACGCCGATTTGTCCGGACGACTATCGGAAGCCTGTCAGGTCTTTATTAGAAACAGGACTTACGCAGTTTCAAAGGTGATAGTCACTTGAACACGCTAAATCGATCTAAAGTGACTGTCACCTATTCCCATTTTGACTCGTGGCCCAGGCCGTGAGAGAAAGCGTTTTATGATGACGATAACCGAGACCAACACAGTTTCTCCCCCCCGAAAGGAGCCATCCCAACCGGGCGTGCTGGAAATTCGCAACGTCAGTAAAGCATTCCCGAACGTGCAGGCCCTCAACAACGTCTCACTCGATATTCGGCCGGGTGAAATATTGGCTTTTATGGGGGAAAACGGCGCGGGTAAATCGACTCTGCTCAAAATCATCAACGGCGACTACCAGCCGGACGCCGGAACCTTGACGCTCAACGGTCAGCGGCTCTCATTTTCAG
>JACKAU010000003.1 GCA_020634855.1 Anaerolineales bacterium | reverse complement strand
AAAAAGGCAGGATTGGACTAAAGATGTTTTCTCTCAAACTACACACCACGAATGTAAACTAACAATAAAGAAAGAACCCAATAGTGATATTGTTATATACCATACTGAAACAACTGCCCCAGAAACCAAAAGTTTCATGACCGAGCTACAAACTGTCATTCACAACCATTTTCGCCAACAGGGAGATATATCAAAAAACACCCCGATACAAAAGGTTTTTGCTCACCATTTTGTAGAAAACAAATATCGTTTTGAATTCTTACGCAAATTTACCCAACCAGTCAGTACACTTTCATTCCAGAAAATTGTCGATCTTGATGCTGGTATTGATCATCAATTCTCTGACTTTCCAGAAAAATTCAAATGGCTTAAAAACAAAATTGATAAAATTAATCTGCATGGCACTAAACTTGGTGAAACCGATATTATGATACTCAGTGAAGAAGGAGTTTTTATATTCGGGGAAATTGAGGCAGAGTTTAGGTTTGATTATTCAGAGGCAAAAGGGACTTGTATTATTAGGTATGGTTTTCCAAATTATTACGAAAAAGCAAAGCTGGTTGAATTCGAGGCAAGAGTAGCATCTTTACAACTGCACGCCAGTTACTCTCATATTGCAAAGAAACGTGTTGCAAATTTCGTCCTACAAGAATTTCAAAGAGAGAAGCACAAATATTTTGAACAATTTAAGACTGTGGGTAAAGTTGATACAAGAACACGAGATTTACAAAATCAATATATGTTTGAAGGAGAAGGCTGGGACTAATCAGTCGTGGGTCGCGTCGAGGTCCGATACCAACAACATAGTCTCCACTTCCTGCCGGGTTTGTCCTTTATTCAACGTCCCCCGACTCCGGTGCATACCATTGAGCGCGAAAGTATTGTCCCCAATCGCCCCGCCGCTGTCACCCGTCGCCTGACGGGTGGGAGCATTTCAGTTTGGGGGCAAGTTTGAATCGCTGAATGCGCTGAGAAAAAATGAGGTCGCTGAAACATCGTCTGGTGATAGAGGTCCCCGATTGAGCCATTGGTTAATGGGTTGCTCGGTTGAAACATCAGCGGTTTCAGGGCCTTCAGCGGCCTCAGCGATTCAAGACGTCACATTCGCCCCGAAAGTGAATTGCTGCCAGCCTCCTACCAAACTACCCAACCAACCCAATCAGTGCTATAATCGCAGCGCCACACAACATCAATGAGAGGAGTTAGCAATGGCCCAAGACAGAGTAGCTTTATATTTACAGGACGCCCACGACTTGCGCGAGGGGATGAAGTTGGCCCAGTATGCCGAGAAGAACAACTTCGAGGCGGTTTGGCAGGCGGAGAGCCGGCTGGTGCGCGATGCCATCGTGCCGATGGCGGCGTTTGCGGCGGTGACCGAGCGGATTAAGGTCGGCTCCGGCGTGATCAACAACTGGACGCGGAACATCGGTTTATTGGCGGCGACATTTTTGACGCTGGATGATTTAGCGCCCGACCGCATTATCTGCGGCATCGGCGCGTGGTGGGATCCGCTGGCGGCCAACGTCGGCATCGAGCGGCGTAAACCGCTGACGGCGATGCGCGAAACCATCGAGGTCATGCGGCGGCTGTTGAATATGGAAAATGTGACCTATGAGGGCGAATTCCACAAGGTCAAAGGCATCGAACTGGATGTGGTTCACGGCCGGCGTGAGCCGCGTAATGTGCCGATTATGATCGGCGCGACCGGGCCGAAGATGATGGAAATGACCGGCGAAATCGCCGACGGCGCGGTGTTGAACTACTGCGTGCCGCCGGAATATAATGAAGCCGCCCTAAACCAACTGTCAATAGGGGCCGAGCGCGCCGGGCGCACCCTGGCCGACATCGACCGGCCCCAACTGGTAGTGTGTTCGGTCGATAACGACAAAGCCAAAGCGCTCGATGGGGCGCGCTGGCTGCTAACCCAATATATCGCTCAGCAGCCGCACATTACCAAAGCCAGCAACACCCCCAAGGAAACCGTGCAACAAATCCAATCGATTCTGGGCTGGCCGGCTACCAAAGAGCAGATTAAGGAAGCGATGAAGCTGGTGCCGGATGAGTTGGTCCAGCATATTACCGCCAGCGGTACGCCGGAAGAGGTCAAGGCCAAAGTGCGCCAGTACGTGGCTAACGGCTGTACCTGCCCCATTCTGTATCCGTTGGGTGATCCGTATTTGATGATCGAAGTCTTTTCAGACGGATACGGTGAATAATTGATAATTGACAATTGATAATTGATAATGTTTTGACAGTTATCGAAAAGTGTGTTAATTTTCTCACAAAGTAAATTTGTCGAGCCGGGAAGCTCTCAGATTACGCTTATCATTAAGCGGTAGTCTGGGAGCTTTTTCATTTTTTGTCAATCTAATCAAACTGTTATATCTTACGCTATTCACCTTCGCAAAGAGACCGGTATGAAGCCTTCGCTGTTTACACGTGTTCAATTTGATCGGATCATCGATGCCCTGATGCCCCTCATCGCGTCTATGGGCGCGCTGCTGGTGGGCGCGGTGGTGCTGATGCTGCTCGACGTCAACCCGGTGGAAGCTTACACCGCTATGTTTAGCGGCGCATTTGCTAACAAAAACGGCCTGGCCGACACGATGGTCAAAGCCGTCCCGCTGCTATTGGTCGGTCTGGGGATTGTCATCGCCTTCCGGGCCAACGTCATCAACATCGGGGCTGAAGGGCAGTTGATTGTCGGCGCGTTGATCACCACTTATCTGGCCGTCGAATTGGGCGATACCTGGCCCAACTACCTGGTCATTACCCTCGGTATCATCGCCGGAACGCTCATGGGCGCGCTGTGGGCGGGCATCCCCGGCTATTTGAAAGCCTACCTCAACGTCAACGAAATCCTTAGCACCATTATGATGAACCAAATCGCCATTCAGATCGGCTACTTCCTGCTGCGCGGCCCGATGATCGATCCCAAAGAGGTCGAGGCCGGCACCAACATCCCCCATTCGGCTCGGCTGCCGCGCCCCACCGATCTACCCCGCTTCACCGATGTCGCCGGCTGGTTCGGCTTCACCGATTCGGCCAAGGATTTGAATTTGACCGGCTTTTGGGGCGAACTCTATGGCCTGCTGGTCGAGCCGACGCGCTTACACACGGGTTTTTTCATCGCCATCATCATGGCCATTCTCGTTTATATTTTCCTATGGCGGACCACCATCGGCTACCGCATCCGGGCGGTCGGGTTGAACCCGGCGGCGGCCCGTTACGCCGGTATTCAGGTGCCGCGCACCATCATTTTGTCGATGGGCCTCAGCGGCGCGTTTGCTGGCTTGGCCGGAGCGGTGGAAATCTTGGGGCTGCACCACCGTATGTTCGAACCGCTGGCGGTTTCGGCCGGTTACGGTTTTTCCGGCATTGTGGTGGCGCTGTTTGGCAAACTGCACCCGATTGGAGCTATTCCGGCCTCGATTCTGTTTGGCGGGCTGCTGGTGGGCGGCGATAAGATGCAGCGGGCGGTGCAGGTGCCGCAGGTGTTTGTAACGGCGCTGTTGGGCTTGATTGTATTGTTTGTGGTCAGCAGTGAAATTTGGTCTCGACGCCGCGCCAGACGCCGGGTAGCGGTCCAAACAACGGCGGAGGAAAACGAATGAACGAAGGTCTGAGCATTTTAGCCATCATCGTCGGCATTGCCCACTCCGGCATCCGGCTGGCCACACCTTATCTGTACGCCGCTATCGGCGAAACCTTTGCCCAGCGCTCCGGCGTGCTGAATTTGGGCGTTGAAGGCATTATGCTAATGGGCGCTTTTAGCGGCTTTTATGTCGCCTTCGTTACCGGCAACTTGTTGTTGGGGGTGCTGGCCGCGGCCCTGGTCGGGGCGTTGATGGGTCTGGTGATGGCCTTCATCAGCGTCACCCTCAATGCCGAACAGGGCATCAGCGGTATTGGCCTGTATTTGTTCGGACTGGGCACATCGAGCCTGCTCTTCAAAACGCTCCTCGGCACAGTTGAAGGGGTTGACGGTTTCTCCGAACTCAAATTTTGTCTGGCCAGTATCGGCATTAACTCCGGTGTTTGTTTGAGTGAGATTCCCATTTTGGGTGAAATTTTTCTGAGCCACAGCCTGATGGTTTACGGCGCGTTCGCACTGGTGCCGCTGGCCTGGTGGGTGCTCAACAAAACCACCTGGGGCTTGAGCATCCGGGCTGTCGGCCAAAATCCCCAGGCAGCCGACTCGTTGGGGGTAAGTGTGGCTCGGGTACGCTATATGACCGTCACGTTTGGCGGCGCAATGGCCGGTATTGCCGGGGCGTCGCTGTCGATCTCGCTGTTGGGCATCTTTCAGGAAGGGATGACCAACGGTCAAGGCTTTATCGCGGTGGCGCTGGTTTACTTCGGCAGTTGGACGCCGGTCGGCGTGCTGTTAGGGGCGCTGCTATTTAGTTTGGTCAACGCCTTACAGCTTTGGGTGCAGGTGCTTGGCCTTAATATTCCATCTGATGTGGCAGTGATGCTGCCTTATCTGTTGACGATTCTGGCCCTGGCATTTCCCTTCAAACGAGCGTTACAGCCGGCGGCTTTGACTAAACCGTTCGAACGCGGCGAAAATTAAGGTTTTACGACGTAACACAAACGTAGTATAATCGTTACCTAATAGTAGGGTTAGCATAGAGTTAGTTGGTTGCACGATCTGACAGTCTCGCGTGAATCGATACCGACCATAAAAATTGATTGGAGCGACAAAGCTTGCTTTGTCATTCACAGTAAGGTCAAAGTAAACTTTGACGCTCCAGACTTTTATCAGCAAAGGAGGTGATAAACAACCATAAGAAGTTATGCCGCATGGCTTTACGAGCAAATTGTAACACCTATCAAAATGCTTGATATAAAAATCATTAAATTAACGCTTTGTCTATGGAGGAGAATTAACCACAATGCGTAACAAGTTCTATCTACTAGTTTTATTATTTAGCGTTATGCTACTTTTAGGCGCCTGCGGCGGAGCGGCTCCAGCCGTTGAGCAGGCGAAGGAAAAAGCCGAAGATGCTGCGGCCGAGGTTAAAGAAGCGGCTGAAGGCGCGGCTGACCAAGCCCAAGAAGCGGTTGAAGAAGCCGCCACGGCTGTAGGCGATGCCGTTGAGGAAGCCACCAGCAGTGAAACCCCCGAGGAAGACCCCCTCGGTAACATCGTTGTGGCGTCCGGCGACCCCATCCGCCTCGCCTCCGCCCTCGTCATCGCCGGTCCTAACGCCACCCTCGGCATCGACTCCCAAACCGGCGTCGAAGTCGCCATCAAAGAACGCGGTGACGTCGCCGGCCATCCCGTCGAACTCATCCCCGAAGATGACGGCTGCTCCGCCGAAGGCGGCCAAACCGCCGCCACCAAGATTGCCTCCGACGACTCCGTCGCGGCCGTCGTCGGCCACAGCTGCTCGTCGTCCTGTACCCCCGCCGCCCCCATCTACAACGATGCCGGCCTGACCATGATTTCCCCCTCCTGCACCGCTCCCGCTCTGACCGGTCCCGACCACGTCCCCAGCTTCCTGCGCACCGCTCACAACGACAACGTCCAGGGTCGAGTCATGGCCGAATTCGTCTTCAATGAACTCGGCTTGACCACCGCCGCCACCATTCACGATGGCTCGCCCTACGCCGAACAACTCCAACAGGTCTTTGCCGACACCTTCACCGAACTCGGCGGCACCATCACCGCTCAAGAAGCGGTCAATGTCGGCGACACCGATATGCGGCCGGTCCTGACCTCCATCGCCACCGGCTCACCGGAATTCCTGTACTTTCCGGTCTTCATCGCTGAGGGCGGTTTCATCACCAGCCAAGCCAAGGAAGTGGCCGGTTTGGAAGATACCATTCTGGCCGGGGCTGACGGTATGATTTCACCTGACTTTGTGTCGGCCGCCGGGGAAGCCGCCGAAGGGATGTACGTCAGTGGTCCCAACCTGACCTTCAGTGGGGCCACCTACGACCAGTTCCTGGCCGACTATGTTGAAATCCTGGGCGAAGAGCCGGTCAGCGCCTTCCACGCGCACGCTTTTGACGCCACCAATATGATTTTCGATGCGATTGAAGCGGTGGCCACGACCGACGCCGACGGCAACACGGTCATCGGCAAGCAAGCCTTGCGCGATGCCTTGTACGCCACCTCCGGTTTGGAAGGTATCACCGGTACGATTAGCTGCCAAGAGAACGGCGACTGCGCCGACCCCGAGATTGTGGTCAGCCAAATCCAGGGCGGCGAGTATGTCCCCGTCTTTGGCGGCGCGATGGCGGCTGAAGGTGAAGAAGCCATGGAAGGCGACGCCACCGAAGAAGCCATGATGGAAGCCACCGAAGAAGCCACGGCTGAAGCGACCGCCGAAGCTACTGAAGAAGCTATGGCCGCAGGCGAAGCAATGGCGATGCCGGAGTGTACGGAACTCACCCCGGTCAATTTGCAGTTGCAATGGGTGGCCCAATCACAGTTTGCCGGTTACTATGCAGCTGTAGCCGAAGGATTTTATAATGACTTCTGCCTGGACGTCACCATCCTCGAAGGGGCGGTCGATATCGTCCCGCAGCAGGTGGTCGCTTCCGGCCAGGCTGAATTTGGGATTGCCTGGGTGCCGAAAGTGCTGGCTTCCCGCGAAGAAGGCGCTAATCTGGTCAACATCGCCCAAGTCTTCCAGCGCAGCGGTACCCTAGAAGTGTCCTGGGCCGATAACCCGGTCGCCACCATCGACGATATGGCCGGCAAACGCATCGGCACCTGGGGCTTTGGTAACGAGCACGAACTGTTCGCCGCTATGCGGCTGGCGGGCCTCGATCCCAACAACCCCGATGATGTCGAAATCATCCAGCAGAGTTTTGATATGCTGGCGTTGCTCAACCGCGAACTCGATGCGGCCGAAGCGATGACCTACAATGAATACGCTCAGGTTTTGGAAGCCGTTAACCCCGACACCGGCGAACTGTACCAGCCGGAAGATTTGGTGGTCATTAACTTCAACGATGTCGGCACGGCGATGCTCCAAGACCACGTCTTTGTTGATGGCGACTGGCTGGCCGAAGAGGGGAACGAAGAGTTGGCCGTTAACTTCCTGGCCGCTACCTTCATGGGTTGGCAGTTCTGCCGTGACAACTTCGATGCCTGTGTCCAACACGTGCTCGATGCCGGTCCGACGCTAGGTGAAAGCCATATGCAGTGGCAGTTGAACGAAATCAACAAGCTGATCTGGCCTTCCCCGGATGGCATTGGCATTATGGATCAAGCCCTGTGGGACCAGACGGTTGAGGTCTCGGTCGATGGCGGCGTGATAACCGAACCCCCCGGCGACGACGCCTTCCGCACCGATTTGGCGTTGGAAGCTCACAAATATCTGAATGGCGACGTCACCGGCGAAAGCTTCTCCCCCATCGTGGTTGAACTTCGTGAAGGTGGTGAGTAAGAAGAATGTTCGTTTGGCTTCTTTGAGGAAGCCCTGAGGATTTAGGGATCAGAGGGTGTTCCAAGTAGCGAGAGCACCCTCTGATTTGTTTCTTTACAAAACGTAAAACGTAAAGCGTAATGAAATCTAACATTATTACGTTTTCCGTTGTACGCTTTACCGATCTGTAAAAATTTTCAATACCGAGGAGGTTTAACCTATGACGCGTATCATTAAAGGTGCTTTGATCCAGGCCACCTGGACCGGCGATAAAGACAGTATGATTGAAAAGCATATTGGCTATGCCCGCCAGGCGGCTGAACAGGGAGCGCAGGTGATGTGCTTTCAGGAACTATTTTACGGCCCCTACTTCTGCCAAGTGCAGGATCGCAAATTCTACAGCTACACCGAACCCATTCCCGATGGCCCCACCACTGAAAAGATGCAAAAACTGGCCGAAGAGACCAAAATGGTTTTGGTGGTGCCGATGTATGAAGTAGACGGCACGGGCATCTACTACAACACCGCCGCCGTGATTGACGCCGACGGCACGTACCTGGGCAAATATCGCAAAACGCACCTGCCCCACCTGGAAGGCTTTTGGGAGAAATTCTATTTTCGACCGGGCAATTTGGGCTATCCCGTGTTCGATACCGCCGTGGGCAAAGTGGGCGTTTACATTTGCTACGACCGTCACTTCCCGGAGGGGGCGCGAATGCTGGGCCTCAACGGCGCCGAGATCGTCTTCATCCCCTCGGCCACGTCGCGCGGGCTGTCGCAGCATTTGTGGCGTATCGAACAGACCAGCCACGCCATCGCCAACGGTTACTATGTCGGTACGATCAACCGCGTTGGCATTGAAAAAGAGATCGGCCCTGATGATTTCTACGGCGAAAGCTACTTCTGCGATCCGCGTGGCCAGTTTGTCGGCGAGGTCGCCAGCGCCTATGATGAGGAGTTGATCGTCCGCGATTTGGATTTGGATCTCATCAAAGAGGTCCGCGACACCTGGCAGTTCTATCGCGATCGCCGGCCCGATATGTACGACAAAATTGTTGAGGCGTAGACGATAAAAAAAGAGAACCTGGCTGTAAGGAATCAGCCTTTAGAAATCTATTTGACCATCCTAATAATTTCTAACCTACACCTGACTGTCTCAATAAGGTCGTGCAGCACCCGGCAACAGGTTATGCACACGTCAAAACGCCCATAACGACGCCGTTAATGGCGATTTGACGTCTTATTTGGCCAGTAGGGTGCTCGGTAACAGGTCATGTCAATGTCAAAACACCGTTAACGACACCGGTAATAGTGATTCGACGTCTCGTTTGGGTCTTGCCGCGCTCGGCAGCAGGTCATGTCAACGTCAAAACGCCGTTAACGACACCGGTAACTACGATTCGACGTCTCGTTTGGCTGTTGCAGTACTCGGCAGCAGGTCATGTCAACGTCAAAACACCGTTACCGACACCGGTAACTACGATTCGACATCTCGTTTGGCTGTTGCAGTACTCGGCAGTAGGTCATGTCAACGTCAAAACACCGTTACCGACACCGTTAAGGACGATTCGACGTCTCGCTTGACTGTTGCAGCGCTCGGTAGTAGGTTATATGCACGTCAAAAGGCTATTAACGGTGTCGTTAATAGCGATTCGATATCTCGTTTAGCTGTTACCAACGACGCAGGGACTAATTGTTCTCAGGTGACAGTCACTTATAGCGTCCACAAGTGACTGTCGCCGGGTTATTGCGACAGTCATGACTGTTTCATTTCTAATTTTCGTAGGTTAGTCTAGTCGAAAGGTAAAACAATTATGACTACATTGATTAAAAACGGCACGGTCGTCACCGCCGGCGATACGTTTCAAGCTGATGTGGTTATCGATGGCGAACAAGTGGCGATGATGGGCCGAAATCTACCGGAGGCCGGACATGATGACGTCATCGACGCGAGCGGGCTGTTGCTGCTGCCCGGCGGCATCGATGTTCACACCCACCTCGACCTACCGTTCGGCGGCACCCTCTCTCAGACGATTTCTTTACGGGCCATCGGGCGGCGGCCTTTGGCGGCACCACAACCCACATCGACTTTGTCATCCAACCCATCGGCGGCAGCCTGAAAGAGGGGGTCGAAGCCTGGCATCAGAAAGCCGAGGGCAAAGCCTGCATCGACTACGGCTTCCACATGGCCATCACCGACTTACGCGATGATGTTATGGCTGAAATCCCATCCATGCTCGATGAAGGGATTACCAGTTTGAAGCTGTTTATGGCCTACAAAGGGCTATTTCAGGTGGATGACACCACGCTTTATCGGGCCATGATCACCGCCGCCGAACACGGCATGCTGATCATGGTTCACGCTGAAAACGGCGACGTCATCGTCGAACGGCGAAGCAAACTGCTGGCCGAAGGCAAAACCGCGCCCCAATATCACGCCGTGGCCCAACCGGCCCTGGTTGAAGCCGAAGCCACCAACCGAGCGGTGACGCTGGCCGGCATTGCCCAAGCGCCGCTGTATGTCGTTCACATGACCTGCGAGGAGTCGATTGAACCGTTGGCTCTGGGCCGCGCTAAAGGCTTCCCGGTGATGGGCGAGACCTGCACCCAATACATGTTTGTCTTTGAAGAAGATTTGGCCCGGCCCAATTATGAAGGGGCCAAATTCATCTGCTCGCCGCCGGTGCGTAAGCCCAAAGATGCGCCGGTTTTGTGGCAAGCCCTGGCCGATCACACCCTGCAAGCCGTTTCAACCGATCACTGTCCCTTCTGGTTTGAGGGCGGCGTGAATGGCCGTATCCCCGGCAAAGAGTTGGGCAAACCCAGCTTCGATAAAATCCCCAACGGCATGCCCGGTATCGAAGACCGCATGCCGGTGATGTGGCATCACGGAGTTAACGCCGGTCGCTACAGCGCTAACCGCTTTGTGGAGATCACCGCCACTAACCCGGCCAAAATCTTCGGCCTCTATCCGCGCAAGGGAACCATCGCCATCGGCTCCGACGCCGACATTGTGTTGTGGGACCCGGAGCAGGCACACACCATCTCCGCTGCGACGCATCACATGAATACCGATTACAATGTCTATGAGGGCATGGAAGTGAAAGGCTGGCCCACTCGCGTACTGCTGCGCGGCCAGAGTATTGTCGTGGGTGATGATTGGCACGGCGAAAAGGGCAGCGGCCAGTTCTTACGCCGCCGGCCCAACGGCGAGGTTTTGTAAGGGCGCTACCATTAAGTGAGTAGCATCCCGAGTAGGTCGGAGTACATTCCTCGCTACTCGGGATGCTTTTACCGCGTTGATCTGAGACTTTGACAAGGCGTGCTTTGTCGCTCCATAAGATTTTTCTCCTGGTGTTAATGAAGATGCGGGGTATCAAGACACTTACGCTCATAGTTGTATTCGGCCTGATCGTTATCGGTTTGGGCATTATCGGCGCGTCGCTACTCGATCAAATTTCCTGTGAAGGACAACTGTTCAACAACAATGAAGCGCCGACGATCGCGCAAAAACTGTTCGGTGAGCGGGTAATTGGGCAGAGCTTTGTGGCGCCGAGAGATGGTCTCAACCGTATCGACGTGATGTTTCTAACGTATGACCGCCGGCCCACGCCGCCGGTTTCGCTGCGACTTTTAGAGTTAGCCGGTGAGCCGGAGAATCCTCTGGCAACAGGGGTCGAGGTATTTCACACAACGACAGCAACAAATGCCGTTCAAAATCATGTTTGGCATCAGTTTGATCTGCCGCCGATTGATACTTCCGGTCAGAAACGGTATTTGATCGCGTTGACCGCGCCGGAGGCATCGGATGCCCAGGCCGTGACCGTGGGCGGGATCGAACGGAATGTTTACCTGCCCGGTACGGCTTTTTTTGGGCCAACCCCGGTGCCGGCCGATATCGCGTTTCGGACCTGTTATGAGATGAGCGCCGGGGAGAGGTTAAGCGTTCTGGCTGAGCAGGTGACCCGGCAGCGGCCCGGTGTCTTTGGACACGTCGGTTTTTACGGAACGACGCTGATGATTTATGGCGGGCTATTAGGCGTCTTTTTCTGGCAGCTTGTCAAATTAGAGCTTTAGTAACGCGAATAGAAAAAGGGAACGGCGTAGGAAAACAACACCAGCGTGTCGAACAATAGGAGAGCGGCGGCCATAGTTATCAACCCCTCTTTACGCCACCCCGCCGGGACGAACTGATACCAACCCAATACCAGAAACAGACTAATAGGCACAATAACCGGATAGATCGAACGGCCTTGACGATAAACAATAGTATTGGTGATAGCGCTCCACACGAGAGGGACGCTGACGGCCACAACGGTCGCGACGGCCAGCGCAGTTAGAGCTTGCAGTTGGGGCCGGGTTTGGTCCGAAAAGATCAAATGGCGCTGTCTCACCAAAAAAACACCCCAGCCGACCACCGCCACTAGGCAAATCCATAACCACAGCCAATACCAAAATGGATGCAGGGCCAAGCTCACCCAGCCGGGAAACGCCCAAAAGCTGCGAAACAGATCGATCGGCACCACTGGGTCTAATTGGAACCGTCCCCCGATAATGCCCTGCCAGGCCCACGTACTGAGAATCTTCAACCGATCCGGCGCAAAAACATAGCCCAGACCGGCTAAGATAGCAAAGACGGGCAGCAGCCAGTACCAGCGTCGACGATAGCGCCATAGATAAAACAAGCCGATGGTGGCAATGGCAAGAGGTAAGAAATAGGCCGTCGCCTTAGCCCACATCGCCACAAGCGCGCAAGCCAGCATCGCCAGGATCACCGGCCAGGAGAACCCGCGTATAATACCCCGCACCATAAAATAGAGGGTGGCCGTGGCCAGAAGTTCGGCCAGGTTACCGTTGTTGATCGTTGCCATCAGGTGGGTGTGCTGAGGGTTGAATAAAACAAGCAGCGGCACACCCAGGATCAAAAAAGTGTTGTGGGGAAAAATAGTTTGAACCAGGCGATAGGTCAGATAGACAACGATCACGCTCATCAGCACGGTATTTAATCTGACCAGATACAGTTGTAAAACGATGGATGACTCAGGGGCAACCCAGATCGGCCAGCCGATGACTGCATAGGTAGGTCGGCTGCCGTATTGCCCTTCGTAAGCTTCATTGTAGAGAATGATATAATGGTTTAACGGTTTGCCGGCCTCATAGTTGGGACGCTCCGCATCTAAGAAATCCCACATGGCAAAGGCAAATAGTGATTGACCAAGATCATCATACCAGGTTGGGCCGTTTTCTGAGGTACTGATCCAGTCCTGAGCAGACAAGGCGGCTTTGGCTCGCTCGAATTGGCCCGGTTCATCGGGGGCTTGCCAGGGAGGAATGAGAACGGCATACATTACGCCGCGAACAAAGGCCAAAGCCAAAAGCAAGTACAGCAGTTTAGACATGATTCAGGATCATATTAATCGACTGTCGCCAGTCGGCGCTGCGTTGGCCGACACTGCGTTCTGAAAAAAGGTATTGTTCAGCATTTTGAGTAATATGTAATCTGAGGCCGTCGTCAAACAACAGCGTTTCCAACGCCTCACGCCAGGCGGCAGGGTGATTGTCAACCAGCCAGCCGGTCTCGCGGTGCCGAACCGTCGCTTCATAGGCCGGAACCTTGCTAAAAATCCCGGCGGTTCCCAAAGCGCAATAGTCCAAGAACTTTATGTCTGATTTGCAGCGATTGAACGGCGTGTCGGCCAAGGGCGCAATGGCGACATCCCAATCAAGATTTTGGGTGAACCACGTCATAAAATCGGGATACTCGATGTGCTTGAGTTTATGGCGAACCACCCGCAGCGGCAACTGCTTGAGCGCCTTCATTGTATCAGGTTGTCGAAAACCGCCCACGAGTTGAAGTTCCAGTTGACCGCGATGACGTTCGGCCACC
Organism: Anaerolineales bacterium; assembly: GCA_020634855.1. Lineage (GTDB taxonomy): Bacteria > Chloroflexota > Anaerolineae > 4572-78 > J111 > JAGRBY01. The sequence continues at coordinate 1,021,501 of JACKAU010000003.1, read as the reverse complement.
GCTTGCAACGCGGGTCGAATCATCAGCAGATCGTTATCGTGGGTGAATGTCCCCATGTAGCCGATGACTTTCCGCTGCTTTGGCCTTATCCCCAACCTTGACAGTAAACCGGCTTGCTTCGCCGCTTTGGGTTGGTTTGAATGGCCGTTCGCTGTTCTAAACTGACGGGGCGGCAGCAAGCGTTCATCTAAAGCGTGGGGCAACACTACAATGTTGGGGTTGAACTCGGCAAACTTGTTTTTCAGGGCCGGGGTGGTGACCATAATGCCATCCGCCGCCGTCAGGAAGATGCGCACTACGGCCAGCCGATCATCGGTCGGCTCCCAATCTTTGACTTCCGCCGGCAGGTCGAAAAAACTATCATCCAACGTATAGATGAGTTTGGCCGATCGAGCGCGAATCCTGGCGAGCAGCGACTCCGCCAAATCCGGCGAGATATCGGGCCGCCAGAGGCGATCGACGATGACGGCCTCGACGGGCTGGCCCGCGTAATCAACCCCAGTCGTGACCTCGAAGGCGGATTGCAGTTGAGGGTGGGATAAAGGGCGCAGCAGCCGAATATAGGCGCTGCCAAATGGCCGTTGGTTGGAACCGTGCTCATAAAGAATATGAATTCTGGGCCGGGTCATAAGCTCTCGGTCGGCTCGAAGAGCGTGGATAAGATGTTGAAGGCCGCCCGCTCCAGGTAGAATTCGCATACATCGCGCAACGCTTGCCGCTGTAACTTTAACCGCAGGTCATCGTCTTCAATCAAACGACTTACGGCCGCTCGGCACGCTTCAGCCGAGGCGGTATCGACAACTAAACTGTTTTCTTCGCAGCGGGCAAAGCTGGCCGCTCCACCCCGAGCCGGTACAACGACGGCAGATCCGCAAGCCATCGCCTCTAAGGCAGTCAGGCCCATCGCCTGATGAGACGAGAAATCGACAAAGATGTCGGCCTCGTTTAGCAGGTGAGCAACCTGGGTTTGGGTCAATATGCCGGCCAGATTCCAGGCGAAATCGTGAGGTAAATCGGAAAATTCCGGATTCTCCAGAGAAATTCCAAAGATGATAATTGCCACCTTCGAACCGTACTGCCGGGCAATATGACGCAAGATTTCCATTGTCAACCGAGCATTACGGTAGGGTGGACGCGGGCGGACCATAGCGACAATGTTTAGAGGACGCTCCGGCCAGTCCGGCCCGGATCGAGGCCGGGGGCGGAATAGGTCGATATCTAAACTGACGCCGACTTCGCGGCAGTCGGCGCCGGTTTGGGTTTTTACCTCCTGGCGAGTCCAATCGGTTTTGGTAAACCGGACCAAGTCAGGAATAAGGGTGTAAGATGCTTCAGCGCGTTTATAATCCGCGCTGCCCGGTGGATAAATGTAGGGTTCAAATTCCTGCACGTAATAGCCTAACACCGGCCGCTGCGGCTGGGAGGTGATCGTTGCCAGCCATTCGACTGCCCAGTTGGCGGTAGCCACTATCGCATCATATTGCGCCGCCCACACGGCCAAATCTTCCTTTGGACCGTAACGAACAGGCAGTGATAACTGAGGATAGCTCTGCTCAAAAATCTCGCGGTGGCTGGCCAGGTTAAACAGCGTAACCTCAGCCCCCATTTTCGCCATAGTCATCGCCTCGTTAATGACTACGTTAGCGCCGCCGCCTGGACCCAAGATGGGGAGAACAAATAGAACGCGCTTTCCGGCGAAGCGAGTTTGGCCCTGACTCAGTAATTCTTGGCGAGCAACCATGACCTGACTTCGCGCTCGGATGCCTTCTAAAACCCGATCATGGCGACACACGGCCAAACCCTGATGCACGACACCCGCGCCATGTTTTTGGGCCAGCAAAATCCCGGCCCGTTCGCTAAGCGCTTTACGCCGGTCGTGGGAGTAGCTGCGGGACTGGGCATGAAACACATAGGCATCATCGGCCAGGGCGGGACGCCAACCGGCTTTGCGAGCGGTCAGCACGTAATCGTTTTCTTCACCATAACCGGCTCCAAAATTTTCTTCGTCAAAAGGACCGAGTTGATCGAGCACCGGCCGCTTGATCATCAGGCAAAAACCGTTGAGGAAGGGCATTACCGGGTAAAGCCGCGCCGAATAGTGGGCCACCAAACGGGCCATTTCCTCAACCGTTACGCCCCGAGGCAGCAGATTAACGGCCCAATCGCCGGCCTGATCAACTTCAGGGATAGATTGCCAGGAGGCGGTGTTCGACAGTGGGCCGACCAGTCCGATACGCGCATCCGACTCGGCGCAGGCGACCAGCCGATCGAGCCAATCGGGAGTGACGAGCGTATCGCTGTTGAGTAGCACGATGTAATCTGCCGTAGTTTGAGCCAGACCTTGGTTAGCGGCCCGTGTGTAGCCTTGGGGAGTCTCGTTTCTAAGCCGTGTCACGCCAGGGTTTGTACGCGTAAAGTGAATCAGGAAATCTCGGGTTAACGGATCGCTCCCATCATCAACCAAGATGAGGTGGTACGGCGGCAAAGTGTGTTCCTGAAGCGAAGCCAAACAAACCTGCACATCCGGCAAAGCGTTGTGGACGCAGATGATGATATCGACTGTTGATTGGTGAGGCTGAACCGGCGGGCGCGAACGTAGCTCGTCGATGTGAACGACCTGGCCCTGACGCGGCGGACGCAGGTGTAACCAGTATCGCCACAACCGCGTATTGACCTGGCGGGTGACTTCTTGCCCAACCTGCTGCCCCGCCTCGATCAATCCTCGCCAGCGGCGGGTTCGGAGGGCGCGAATGGCGTCATCAAAAGCTTGATCGCGCACACTGCCGGGCGGCAGCAAGCTGGCTCGCCAGGATTGAAGCTTTTGGACCAGCAGCCAGCCAACACTGCCTTCAAAACGGGCCAGTTGGGCTTTTTCAGCCAACAACATGGCTTGCAGATGGTCTAATTCCTGGCGTTGTTGGGCAATAAGCGCCTGATACCGCTCATTTTCTTCGACCAGTTGCTGCAATCGCTGCTCATCGTCGGCTATATCAGACCACGTTTTTTCAGTGGCAGGTGTAGGCTCGGACATGAAAGGTTCTTGCTTGTTCTTACTCACGAAGAGTATAATTCAGCTCATTTCGACTACAGAGTACGATTATAGTAGAAGGACAAACGCGAAGCAAATGGAATCGAGATGAGCCACAACTTTAAATTCCTGGCGCTGTTGGTCAGCCTAACTCTTGTAAGGGGTCTCATCTACATCGCGATCTTCCCGCCGTGGCTGGCTCCTGATGAGCCAGCTCACTTCGAAGCCATCCGACTGATGGGGCAGGAGGGTGTTTGGCCGACCCAAGCCATATATTTGACCACCCCGATGCATCCTGACATGCACACCAGCTTTCAATCCTTCCAAATTTGGCAACTATCCGGTTATGCTCCACCCCAAGATGCCCTTAATCCCCACGAACCTGTTAACAATCTATTTATTTATTATTATCCGCCTACAAGTACAGGTAGTCTTATTATAGCGGGCAACTACCCACTGGTATACCATGTGCTAATGGCTCCTTTATCGGCCTTAGTTAAAAATTTCCCTCTTGTTCAGCAATTATATTTAATGCGGTTAGTTTCATTACTGTTTACAACGTTGACCGTCATTCTGGGCTGGTTTTTTGCCCAAACGATCTTTCCGGGAAACAAGGTCTACGCGTTCGGTCTGACGATTTTTTTAATCTTTTTACCGATGAACCTTCATGTTAACACCTCCGTTAACAGCGATGTATTTGTGGTTTTTCTTGTCTCTCTATACTTTTTCGGTCTGGCAAAATTATTCTGCGAAGGAGTATCGCTATCAAAGATAGGATTAACAGCGGTAGCCCTAGGCTTGGCTATAATGACTAAACCAACAGCTCTTTTTATTATCCCTACCACTTTTGTGGCGCTGATCGTTTATCTGGCGCGTCGATTTTACTGGAAACCGCTATTGTTGACCGGGCTGTTAGTTATAATTATCGTCCTTACCTTCTCCGGCAGTGTTGTGTTGTTTCAAGTGACGGAAGGCGGTCGAGCTATTTCGACTCTTCAGAGTTTCAGTCAACCCCTCAATTTGCAAAAGAATTACTTTGGCCCGTCATCGTGGGCAATATATCTACATACGATCCGCTGGGGATTTTTATCGTTTTGGGGGTTATTTGGGTGGGCTAACATTCCGATTTTAAGAACCGGCATGCGGGTCGTGTGGCTAATTTGCTTGGTAATTGGATTTGGGGGTCTCTTATTTATAAAAAAATATATTTTGCCGATGGGTCAAAGCCAACGAACTTTGAGTTCAAATCAGCAGGATATTCTGTTAGTTTTATTGTTCAGTCTGATTTTCATCCTGATTAGCATGTATACACCGATTATTGCTACTCAATCCACCCATTGGGGACCGCCGTCAAGGTACTTTTTTCCGGCGTTGCTACCTTTTTCACTTTATTTTTTCTTGGGGTACCAACAACTCATTCCTGCCCGATTTTATTCATTGACATTGCCAATTTGGCTCGCCGCCCTATTGCTCTTTGATACATTTGCCTGGGGATACGTTCTGATTCCACGCCTCTACGGTTGATTCGGTATGCGTAAAAAGCATTGGTCTATTATTATTCTGCTCCTGATTATCGCTAGTGGCTCTGTTTACCAATTACTCTGGGGCCGTATTTCCAATTTTGATACGGTCTATTACTCGCCCCTCTATTCAACCGATATTTACTTTCTCGCTGGCGATGCTCAAATAACCCAAGAGTTTGAGGCTGAATATCCGGGCCTCTCCCGAATTGAATTATATTTTGAAAACCAAGCCAATAACAATTCAAATGAAGTAGTATTTCATTTGAAACAGCAATGCGACGCAGCCGAGGATATCGAGACATTTACCGTAAAACAGGTGAGCATTGTGAGCAAACAAGCTTTCCCACTCACCTTTTCTCCTTTGGATGATTCGGCCGGACGCCGCTATTGCATCGTTGTGGAAAGCAAATCGGGTGAAGTAGATTCATCGTTAGGGGTGTATGCCAGTGGGGTTGATACCTATCCGAGAGGTAGTGCGACATATAAGAGTAATACGATAGCGTTACCCAACAGTAGTGCAGTCGCGTTGACGAATCAAATCTGGTTGCCCATTGTCCAAAAAACTCAACCCGTTGTACAGCATCCTTTCGACATTGGGTTTAAACTTTATTACAATGGCAAAACCGGGGCAACCTTACAAACACTGCTCAGGCAATTGGCGGCCTATAAACCCGGCCCGTTGGGTCAGCCTATGTTTTACATCTTCCTGCTTTTGTTGTATGGCGGGTTAATAGCGATCTTATGGGTTGTGATCTTGAAAGTGCAAAAAAATTAAGTCCCCCGCAGCATTAGCACCGTACCAATTGTCTTCAGTAAGATGATCACATCCAGATGAATCGACTGATGCTTGATGTAGTACAGATCGTAGCGCAACTTCTCCAGAGCATCAACAGCCGAACGGCCGTAATCGTAATTGACCTGCGCCCAGCCGGTGAGGCCGGGTTTAACGCTTAAGCGGGTTCGGTAAAAGGGAATTTCTTGCTCGAGGTCCTGCACAAATTCGGGGCGTTCGGGGCGAGGGCCGATGAGGCTCATTTCACCGCGCAGGACGTTGAACAGTTGAGGCACTTCATCCAGGCGAGTCTGGCGTAGAAATCGACCGACTTTGGTGACGCGCGGATCGTCAAAATCGGCCCATTTAGCAACGCCGTCTTTTTCGGCATCAACGACCATCGAGCGTAGCTTGATCAGTTCAAAGACATACCCACCTCGACCGACACGCTTTTGGCGATAAAAGATTGGACCGGAGGAATCGACTTTAATCAACAACGCCAGCACCGGAAATAATGGTGCAAAGAGAAGCAACCCCACCGCTGAGATAACGATATCCATCATCCGTTTGGTAACTCGATAAGCCAATGTTTGATTACGGTTGCTTAGCGGCAGAACCACAAACCAGTTGTCGCCGATGTGCTCGACAGGCACGCGGTCAGTCAGCCATTCGTACAGTTCAGCCATGGTCGAGATACGCACATTGCGCTCGTAGCAGTTTATCAGGCTAGACAACGCATGCCCCGGCACATCGCGGGTGATAGCTAATACGACATCCGTCACGCCGTGGGCTTGCACTAGCCCCGGCAGCGCATCGACCGAACCCAGCACCAGGGCGCCCTCAACCTTTGTATGTTGTTTTGTGGGATCGTCATCAACAAAGCCGACCAATTGGAACTGCGAGGGAGCATGGTCATTGAGGATTTTGGCAATGGTCTTACCGGCCCACCCAGCCCCTACAATGATGGCTTTTTGTTGAAAAACCGTCATCTTAAAAGCCCAACTGTAGAGCAATCGCCAACCAACCAGCAAAAAAGGTGAGATAAGCGCGAAGAAACCAATAAAGTGACGCGGTAGTGACCACGGCGGCAATAAAGCATAGATAAGAAGGTAGATTGCAAAAATTTGTAAGACCGTTTTGGAAATGGCCACAAAACTGGCCACCGGATCAGAAGCTACTTTGGGGTGATAAGCGTTGTTGACGGTGGCCAACACAATATAAATCGCGGTGATGCCGACAAACCAAATGCTGTAAGAGAGAACCAAATCCAGCGAAAAGAGCCAGTTTGAGCGCTGTGCTCCAAACCAGAGGCCGATGAGCAAAGCCAACAAAACCAAGACGCCATCGACTGTCAACAAAATACTTTTGTGTTCAGCCGGTTGCATGGCAAAGATGCGGGGCTGGGAATGGGGTAGATTTACATTTTTGAGGGATTCTTCATCAATCATTACGAACTCAATATTCGTAAAGCATCAAAGGCTACGCTATTGACGGGTAGTATAGTGCTAAATTTCTTTGGCTACAAACCTACCTAGCGACAATCGATTGGATACCGTAATATTGAGCAACGCAGTTGTTCACCCAATGGTTTGGATCCGGCCCTATATCTTCCAGGCTGGCGCTGTAGGGTAATATTGGAACTTCTAAATCCATCGTCCCAGTTGCCTTAGCCGCTTGAATTAATTCGTGTCGAGTATCCCAGAATTCGGCTAGGCTCCGCGCCGGTGGGGCCAATGCGAGAGTGTTGCTAGTTGCAGATATGGGGCCAAGGATGATCAACACCACCATTGTAACCGCACTGACTCCCACAAAATAGCGACTGTTTAGCTGGGCTCTAATGAAGCCGCTTTGCGTCAAAAAAACCCCAATCAGGTACCCCCAAACAGCGATGAAACAGGTCAATATAAACTGAGGAATGATGATGGCTCGTGTAGGCAAGCTAACCGACATTCCCCAAGCAGCAGGGAGAAAACTGGCCAGAGTCAAAAAAAAGGCCATTAAAGGTAACAAGGCTAAAGACAGGCGAATGATGTTCTGGGAGCGAGGCGGTAGATTTGATGTTGGTTGCACCCTTAATCCCCAAAATATCGAGATCACCAAGGTAATCATAAGCGGGAGGGAAAGTACAATCTGTTGAAGATAAACAATTGTAAATCTTACAGCCAACGGAACGGCTAAAATCAGGCTTGGCTCTGAAAAGTAAGCTTGCCGAAACTGGTTTCCCGGCGCAATAAACATAACTATCATACCGACTACCGATCCCAGCAAACCGACAACAATAGTTGGTAATAGGTTTTTCTTTAGCGTCGTCGCCCCCATAGCGAAGCAACCAATGAAGACATAACATAGGAGCAAAATTTGAACCACGGCAAACGTTTCTGAAAACCCGGCGGCCACAAAAGTGAGCAAAAAACTCAACGACATCCAGGGCCAAGTTGTGGCTGATTGAAAACGCCTGGATTGATAAAGAAGCAGACCGAAATAACCGGTCAAGACAATAAGGGGCGCAATGTAGGTTAGCATGCCGGTACGCCAATAGAGTGATTGGACAATATCAGGTGTTCCATCAAGCGCCGCATAAATAATCAGTCCAGACCAAGCGACGGCTCTAATTATGGGTGACGACCATTTTCGTAAACGGCCGGCTTGATAGATGAACCAACCAACTGTAAGCCACCAAACAAGGAGCGTACCCAATGGCAAGAAAGGAACAAGCTCAACACCGCCAAATTCAGCCACATCTACCGCGAAGTAAAATGAGTAGCGTCCAGACCAATGCGTATACCAATATTTCTGAGCGCCGATTAAGCCGTTAGACAGAAAAATGCCGGCCGTGCAGTAATCGTCCGCCAGATATCTAGAATAAGAGCCGACAAATGCAACCACCACAAAATAAACCAGACAGGCCAAAATCAATATGGCGCTAAACCAATCTTCGTATCTCTGGATCATTAATTCCGCGAATTTGGCAGACGCACGGCCATCACGCCATACCAAAAACCAAGTCCCCAAGCACAGTGAATTATCATAAAAATAACAGGCACAATGAGAAAATAACGCCAACCCGCTTGATGCGCTGCCGCTATACTGGCAGCCAGGTTGATCAACAAATATAGACTTAGGATAATGCCCAATAACCAGAGCGCCGGTCTCCAAAAAATCCCCAAAAGCAGATTTCCAACCAGCGAGGACACGAACAGAGGCGGCGCGGTTTGCCGCCAGCGCAACGACGCCGGATGTTTTTGCAGCATCCGCACCTTCCAGTGGCCATATTGAAAATATTGACGCCAAAGCGCTCCCAAAGATTGGCGCGGCACATAAGAGGAGTTGAGGGTCGGGCTGAGTAAAATTTTCCCACCGGCTTGGCGCAGGCGATAGTTAAACTCATAATCTTCGTTTATTTTGAGCTGCTCATCAAATAAACCGATCCGATCAAAAATCGTGCGGCGAAACGCGCCCATGTAGACCGTATCAACATACTGCTCACGCTCGGAGTAGTGAAATTTTGATCCGCCGATACCAAAGGGAGAACTTGTAGCCAAGGCAATGGCTTTTCCACAGTAGGTTGTCCCTACCGGACGCATCAAACCACCCACGTTATCTGCTTTGCCTTGCCTCAAATATTCAACGCAGCAGCGTACGTAATTTGGCGCAATCAGCGTATGCCCATCAACTCGGATCACTATCTCTCCTCTAGCTGCCATAATACCTATATTCAAGGCTGCCGCCTGGATGCGTTTTGGATTATGAAGCAGTCGGAGATTAGGGTGATTTAACGTTAACCCTTGAACAAGAGGGAGGGTGTTATCTGTCGATCCCCCATCGACGACAATTATCTCTAAAGACTCAGCCGGGTAATCCTGGGTAAGCACTGCGCCAAGACTCTGCCTAATGAAGTTAGCTTCATTGAGAATTGGCATAATAACGGTCACTTGGGGAAAATCGTTACGGCTCGGGTCAATCATGGTTCTGCGTCTGGCTTAGTAACGACCGATAAAGTTCCAGCAGTCGCTCGGCTTCGGTGGCCCAGTTGTAGCGATTAAAGACAGCCAATTGTCCATTCTGGCCCAATCGACGGGCTTCTTGTGGATGATGCAGCAAATAGATCACCGCTTCGGCAAAGGCTTGGGGGTTGCCTGGCTCAACCAACAAGCCACAGTTCATCTCGGTCATATACTGCCGAATCGGCGGCAAATCACTGGCGACAACGGGCAGACCACAGGCCGCATATTCAAACAGTTTCGTGGGGATAATAATAGCATGGTCAGGTACATCCTGAAAAGGGATAATGCCGACTGAAGCGTGGCGCAGGCGACTGACAATCTGATCGTATGGTACGCGACCCTCAAACTTAATCATGGGTTCCAGTTGTTTTTGGGCCACCATGTGCTTGACTTGATCTTCCAATTGTTGATTTGGAATTGGTCCCAAAACCGAAATTACCGTAGGTGTTGGCTTTAACGCCTCGGCAATTTTAACCAAATCGAACATGCCGCGAGCCTCGGACAGAGAGCCGGCATAAATCACCTCCTGCTTTCGGGTTGGCGGTTCCAATTGTGACTCGAACGCGGTTAGATCCGGGTAGTTGCGGATCAGTGTTGCCTTTGGGAAGCGCTGGCATTGTCGTTCATTGGCCACAATGACCACTAAGTTAGCGGCAATCGTTTTTTCAATCACGCCAAACAGTGTGGATACTATCGATCTGCTCCAAAGCGGTAACCATTCACGCTGAAAGATAGCCTCAATATAGGGGTCATGATTGTCGTAGATGACCGGTTTTCCGGTAGATAGTTTCAGAAACAAACCGGCTATTAATAAATCCGGATCGTGGAAATGATAAATATCCGCTTTAGCTTTGAGAGCGAGCTTGATAAATGTCAGCCAGTTTAGCACTCGACCTAATCGCCAGCGTGGGCGCTTGATGCCGATAAAATTGATGCCCTGCACCGTTTGGTGGGTCTGCGCCTGGGCCGCAATAATCGTCACTTTGTAACCGGCTTCAACTAACGTTTTGGCCTCACGATGATAAATTCGGGTATCGAACGGGTGGTGAACCGAGGTTAAAATCAGGACGTCAACAGGACAATTCATGAGCGGGACAACAACATCTTGTAAATTGATAAGAGCGTCTGGACATTCGACTGCCAAGTGAACTCCGTCAGAACTCTGGTTTGTCCGTGTTGGCCCATCTCGCGGCAGCGGTCCGGGTTTTGAGCTAAATCGCAAATAGCTTCAGTCAGGGCCGGTATATCCCCAGGCTGGACCAGATAACCCGTTACGTTGTCAACAACCTGCTCGGGAATACCGGCTACAGCGGTACTGACGACGGCTTTGCCGCAAGCCATCGCTTCCAAGATTACATTGGGCAAGCCCTCTAAATAGCTGGGTAAGACAAAAAATTCGCAGGCTTGCATATAGCTGGCCACTTCTTCGTGCGGCAAGCGGCCGGCGATCTTGAGTCGGTCTTGAAGATTACCGATCAATGCCGGGGCAAGTTGTTCGACCTCCGCCCAGGTGGGTCCAATGATGACCAAGTTGTGGTCAATTTGGTTCATTACCCGTTCAAAAGCAATCAACAAATCCAATAAACCTTTGCGTTTAATGTCTCGGCCTACAAATAAAATGTAGGGGGTCAACTCATTCAAACAGGTGGGTTGGTTGACGGAGGATGCCGGTTTGTTCTGAAATAAGTCGCTGTTAACGCCATAACGGACCACCCGGATGGGGCGACGTGTTGCCGCCAATTGCTGCTCTACTTCAAGCTGCATGGCTTGACTGACAGCGATCATTTGATCGGTGTAACGCAAAACAAAATTAGAAGCGTGTCGATTGAGTGAATTCTCATACGGAAAGTGAAGGGCATCGCTGCCATGCATGGTGCAAACCGTAGGCAAGCCAAGTTCGCGTCCCAAGAAGATAGCAGCCAGACCATCGGGTAGCAGCATATGGCTGTGAATAAGGTCATAGGGTTGAGTGTGGTGCAAAGCCAGGATCTGGGCCAAAACACGGTGATAATAAGACAAGCCGGCAAAGGCTCTAAACCAGGCTCCTGGTAGGCGCAGGTAACGAGGATAATAACTGTCGAAATCGCCCCAATGGTGGCGAGCCGGAGTTTGATAATAATTGCGCCATTTTGGCCGAAAGTTAAAAATTCGGGGCGACCAGGGAATCGGGGCCAGTACAGTCACTTGGTGGCCAAGCTGACGCAAGTATTGGATTTGTTGATGAATAAATATGCCAAAACTGGGATCGTGTGGCGTGGGATAAAGATGCGATAGAATGAGAATGTTCACTTAAGGGTTCCAAAAACTTGACCACCACGCTCCGCCGTGTGGCCATCCCACAGCGGTAGCGGCTTTCTTGATAACAGCCCATCGGTGGCTAAATGATGACGCGCCGTCGCTGCCATCTCCGTGTAATTATGAGCAACCGGTTGATTAGTGTTAAGATTCAACAGGGTACGCCATTTTATCTAAAATTTGGGCCAGTTGGCCGGTTAAGTTCTTGAACTCAAACTGCTGAATTAGGCTTAAATTCGGTTCCGGTTGAACACCCTGATCGATCAGCGCCATCAAATTGGATAACTGGCAATAGATGTCTTGCGGTGAGGCTGGATCAGCGATCTTACTGACATTTATTTGCTCCAGAAATCCGTTAACCATCGGATTCGCTGATACGGCTAGAATCCACTTTTCGAGCTTAAGATACTCGAACAGTTTTTTAGGCAAAATCAATTGCCCTCCAGGAATTAAAAGAAGAATATCTGACTCTTGTAGTAATTGTAAACATTGCTGATACGGTACCATATCTTTCAATTTTACTACCGAATTTAGACCCAGTTCGTCTACAACAGGCTGCCAGGGAAGAACATTTTTGCCAACAAAGATGACCCTCAAGCGGTTTAGGTCGCGATCATCGAAATGTTTTAGCGCTTTTAAAAAAGGAATTGGACTGCGCTCACCATAAAAGGTGCCATTTTGAATGATTTGAATTTTGCTATCTTTACGTTCCGTCTGTGGTTTCAAATCCACGAAATCATCGTCGTCATAACCGTTGTAAACGACCTTAAATTTATCGACAGGCAGTTTGGGATATCTTGTAATCAAATCTTGATTCATAAGCTCGGTGGTACTAAGTACAACATTAGCCGACTCGACCACTTTTCGTTCTAAAATGGCGTGAATTTTTCGGTGCAGCTTTGTTGGATAGTAAATGTAGGGGCTTGTTACCCAAGGGTCTCTAAAATCTGCTAGCCACGGACGATTGAGGCGACGCGCCAATGACAATCCAATTAAATGTGTGCTAAAATAAGGGGCTGTTGTAATTACAATATCTATAGAATGAGACTTCGCCAGAGTTAACCCTTTCTTTACGGCGGATGATATCCAGGTTATTTTCTCATCAGGTAACAACACCCAATCGAGGAACGCTTGTCGGCGGCTATCTATTTCTATTATGGGCAAAGCTTCTGATCTGACCTTAAAATGCGCCTTTGGTTTAGGGATTAGTTGTCGTCCCAATTTAAATATTTTTTCCAGGTCAGGAAATTGCACATAAAATATATTTGATGAATCTCCTTCAAGATAGGCCTCGTGTTCATGTTGCTCAGGCGTTACAACCAACAATTGCCAACCAAATGAAGGAAGATACTTGACAAACTTACCAGGGCGTACAGCACCCACATTATTCGAGGGAAAATAATACGGTGCAAAAAGTAGAGCTGTTCTCATAACATTCCAATTCTGAGATCTTTACGTTGTAGTTGTATCTAACTAACTATCGCGAGTGTAATTTTTCTAATGCGTTTATCAGCTCAGTTTCTCGGCGTTCAAGCGGATAATTCTCAACAATCCACCGTCGAACCTCTTGCTGTTTTGTAGACATCAGCGCAGAATGAATAGCTTCAGCAGTAGACTTAGGATCGTTAATTGTAGCAAAATGTCCAAAGTCACCTACCACTTCTGGTATTGAACCAGCGTTAGTAACGACGGGTATACATCCACAGGCCATAGCTTCAGCAATAGCTAACCCAAAACCCTCATACCAAGATATTTGAACATAAATTTTAGCTTTCTGATACCAACTAACCAGTTCGGCTAACGGGACTCGTTCGTTAGTAAGATATAAATTGTCTCCGCCTAAACTCTTAAGATAGCACCCTACTTCAGCATCTTCAATTTGGCCGATAATGACAAAATCAACTTCCGGCATCAGTTTTGAACATTTTGCAAAGACATCCAACCCCTTATTTTTGATTCTATGACTAATTGTACCCACAGTTACAGCTAAATTCTGTTTAACGCTATGGGAAGGCTGGAAAGTCTGAGTATTTACCCCAGGATAGAGAACTTGTATATGGTTAAGTGGGATTAATCGTAATATTTCGCTTTTTGAAAATTCGGAAAAGGGGAGAACCAAATCGGCCCATTTTAAGGCAAAACGTGTCCAGGATCTAGCCCTTGGTTCACGCATCAACCCAAAATCTATTTCGGGAATATTGGCTATATCATAACCACCCGTGACCAATACAGATTTTATGCCAATTAATTTGCTCAAAAAAACAATCGGAGCAGTGTCCCAAGGTATAATAAACCAAAAATAAATAATATCAGGTCGCCTATAAATTAATTGTTTGATGACGTCCAAGATAAGATAGCGAAACCTGGGGTAATCAGTTCGATAGAAGATGTCAAGCTCAAAATATTTTTCTAGAATTTTGATATCGGCTTCTATAAAAGAAAGGCCGGGGCGATCCAGGATAGCAAGAATTCTTAATTTCAAAAAAAACACCGGGCAATTATCATTTTTGAATGAAACCATTATATTATCTTTCAGAGTTATATTTGCAAATTACTGGAAAGGATACATTAACAAGCCATTTTCAAAAATATCAGCATTGCTGGTATAGTTTATTATGACTAGTATAAGCACCGTTTTAGCATTGGAAATCAAATTCTTAGGGAGCAATAATTGTGCAGTTAAACCATGAACCCCCAAATAAACCGAACTCAATCTTTTCAAAGCCACAAACCTGGCTAGTTATAGGCCTTATATTGATTACAGCTATACTAATTGTTCTTTTTCTCAACAGAAATGATCCCGTCTCAGAAGCAGAGGTCACAGAGGATCCTGCTAAAGGGTTAGAAACTGTTTCTACCAGCTCAGATGTAGAAGGCTCAAGTCCAATTCTACCTGATAGCCCTATTCAACCTCCCGATCCTTATGTAGAAGCCTATCAACAGGCCACAGTTCTATTTGAGGCAGGACAGTATGAAGACGCGATTGTAAGCTATTCGGAAGCCATTTCCTTGGATCCTGAGTCGGCTTCGGCGTTTAACGATAGAGGAAATGCCTACACCCAATTAGGTGATTTAGATTCGGCCTTGGCCGATTACGAACGTGCAGCCGAGTTAAATCCTGGATTACCTGAACCGATTTTCAATCAAGGCTGGATTAAGAAGACTCAAGGAGAGTATGAAGAAGCATTGAATTTCTTCAGAACGGCGGGCGAAATGAGTCCCCTGATCGGCTATGACGTATCCACAAATCGATGCTTGATTTATTACGAATTGGGTGAATTTGAGCAAGCAATTAATGAATGCTCGGCAGCAATCGCGATTGAACCTGCTCGTTACTGGGCTTACGCCAGTCGAGCCATCGTATATTTGGGCCAAGAAAATTACCAAGATGCTATCTCAGATTATCAGCAGAGTCTTTTACTAAAAGCTGATGATAGTGATGCTCTCTGGGGGTTAGGTTGGGCAAACTACAAATTGAATAATTATGACACAGCAATCGAGGTCACTCAACAGGCCATTGATTTAAACCCTACAGAACCTCGTTTACGTTTCAACCTGGGCCTATTTTATGTCGCTGCCGATAGCTCAGATAAGGCGTTGGGGGCTTATCAAGAGGGGATATCAATATCTGAAGAGTTAGATGATGAGACAAGAACAGACTTGTTTACAACAGCTATTGAAGATTTACAAGACTTAGCCGAAAATAAACCAGAGGCAACGGAGGAGATTGAGCAGATGATAACTCTCCTCCAAAATTGACTTTCGATATTGGTATTGAGTTAATCACTAACCAGCAGGTCTAATCAATAATAAAAAGGGTCACTCCTAATTAGGAGTGACCCTTTTTATTATTTTAACTTAAAGTCTTGCCGGACACGATTAGCACTCTAAGATGCTTACTTGCCCCCATCGTCCACTGGAGCGGCCCCGTCTCCTTGCCCATCAAGCTCAACTGTCGGTTCGGCGGTTGGCTCATCGGTCGGTTCGACGGTCGGCTCAACCGTCGGTTCGGCGGTCGGCTCAACTGTTGGTTCTTGCGTCGGCTCAACTGTCGGCTCAACTGTTGGTTCTTGCGTCGGCTCAACTGTTGCCTCTTCTGTCGGTTCGGCTGTCGGCTCAACTGTTGCCTCTTCTGTCGGTTCGGCTGTCGATGTCAGTTCAACTGTTGGCTCAACCGTCGGTTCTTCTGTAAGTTCCAAAGCTGTAGGCGCAATAGCATTTCCGCGATTGATGCCTTTGTATGAAGACTGGATATCACCACTGCCACCGGCACCGGTTGTGTTCGCAATAGCTACTAATGAACGACCAGAGGCTTTAATACGCACCGAGTACGCGCCATTTGCCAAGCTGCTATTACTGCGAGGATCAATTACAGCAGAGGTTTTACCAGTAGCTCCAGAACTTGAAATGGAAACCGGTGACCCACCACTATCCTTGTAGAACTGAGCAGTTACCTCACCGGTAAAGGCGCCATTCAAACTTTGAACCTGGATAGCGGAAGATTGGTTTTGCCCGCCAATGCTAGTACCTTTGAAGAAGAAGGGAAAGAAGACTTCATCGCTACCGGATACTACACCAGGTGTAGTGTCATTGCGTAGGTTGCTGCTGCTTGGTCCAACTTTGTTGATGATACAAGCATACGGACCGCCTGATTTAACCGTTAAGCGAGCCGAGCCAAAGAACTTTGTCCCTAAATTGCTATTCGCTCTCTGGTCAAATTGAATAACTGAACCTGATTTAGTTTCACTTTTGGATGAACCGCTACCCGTTGGTGTATATACTGCAGTAATTTGGCCAGAGGTTCCGAGACTAACACAAGCAATCCCTGTACTAAAACTAAAGCCAGAGTCAGAGATGTTCTTGAGTACCTGGGGGAAGTTAATAGGAGTTCCGGTGGCAGCATTCGTGACACTTACAAAGGCCTGAAGTGATTTCTTACCGCTACCAGACGAGGTGCGACTGACAACAGCCATAACCTCACGACCACTATTCATACTAATCTTAGCAGAGCCGTTGAAACCGCTCCCCAATGCTGCACCAGCGTCGATATATTGGCTAGCAAAAGCTGGAATATTTAAATTGACTGTCTTGGAAGCACCTCCAGCCAATGGTGTGAAGGTAGCGGTACCTGTAGCCGCTTGATCAGTAGTGTTCATAACTGCGACGGTGTCGTTGACCGTAGTACCAGTCCCCGAATCACTAACGTTACCGACGACTTGAGGCAGATAAACATTGGCGCCAACTGCTTCTGAAAAATCTACAGCGGTTGGATAAACGTCTGAGCGGTAGTTTGACCCAGCCGAACTACCCGCACTAGAGTAGAGCAGGGCAACTGCACCCGAGTCGCCAGCGGCTTCGATAACTCCAGAACCTCTGAAACTAGTAGCCGCAATATCGGTCTTTTGATCGATGGTAGTGCCACTATATGTATTTAGTGTGGTACTCTTACCTGAAGTTTCGGTACCGCTTTCATTATAGTATTTGATCGCTATTTGATTTGACGAACCACTAAAGTCCTGAACCCGAACCGTGGATGACAAATCATCGACTGCCAACACCCCTTGTAGAGGCGGTGACTCAGGACCCGCCGCAAAGGTAGGTGTTGCCGCAAATAAAATCATCAGAGTGATGGTAAAAACTACAATCAATTTCTTCATATAGATCGGACCTCCGAAATTATTATCTAAAAATTAGTACTGGATACTGCCAAGTTGAAGCAAGCGTATCATATATAACACAGAATCGTCAATAATTCTTTGGTATTAGTAATACGTCTGAAGGGATTATTACCCAATTTTTGACAAAATCAAGCGTATTTTTAAGAAACATCACATTGTTAAATCTTTATTACCACGAAAAAGCTCTTACCGATCACCTATTCATTCTAACAAAAGATTTAGTTGACAGTATCCATTTTCTGTTGCTCAAGCACTTCTTTATACACCGCCAGCGTTTGTGATATTCCTTGTGACCATGAAAATGTTTCTGCTCGTTGTCGACCCGCTTCAGCCAACATTTTACGTAATTCTGGTTTTTGTAACACTTCTTGCATACTGTTAATCATAGCATCAATATTTAGGGGATCTATCGATATGGCGGCTTTTCCGACCAATTCAGGCAAAGACGTTGTATTTGAACAGATTACGGGACAGCCCAAGGTCATTGCCTCCAATACTGGAATACCATATCCCTCAAACATTGAGGGAAATATTAGACTAATCGCATCTTTATAAAGATAAGGCAGATGTTCATAAGGAATATAGCCCAGTCTTAAAACTGCTGATGCCAAATTGAGGTCCAAAATTAACTGTTGAATATCATTCTCAGCGCTATGCACCATTCCCGTTAAGACAAGCTTTACATCCGGAAATGAGGATCTAACGTGATTGAAAGCCTCCAGTAATCGGCCATGGTTTTTATGGGGATAGGATGCGGCCGGATAGAAAAAATACTTTTCTGGTAGATTATACAATTTTCTTACCTGAAATAAGGTTGATTCATCGAGAGGCTGCAGGAATTCCATTGAGACGCCAAAAGGAATGACCCTGATTTTTTCTGCACAAACATTGTATTTATCTATCAACGATTGTTTAGTGAACTGACTAGCTACAATAATCAATTTAGCTTTATGAACCGATGGCTCATAGGTGGCTAGACGCCACTTCAGGATGTCTTCTGAAAAAAATTCCGGGAAAAATTCATGCTGCATGTCCCAAAAGGTTAACACACAGGGGATATTCAAGGAAAGCGGATAAATATTTGTCTGCGGAAAATGAACGAGATCGATTTCTGCAGTCTCAATGATGTTATTAATCGATTTCTCGTGTGGAGTTGGTGGGTAAGGTACTTTGCGCCAATGGGCGAACTTTCTTTTTAAGCGATAGGATATGGGATGTGAGACAGTTTTTAATGGCGGGGAAGGCAGTAAAATTGTCTGCCAATTCGGATCGAGAAATTCCTCTAAAGCGCTTTTGCTTTCGGATTGGGCTAACAATACATAGTCTAAGGAATTTCTATCAGACGGGAGATAGTTAACCAGGGCGCGTAGATAGGTCTCGACTCCACCAACCTGACCAGGCCACAATTGGCAGGCGTTTATGGCAACCTTAGACAATGGCTTCCCTCATCACTATAAGCTGATATAATCCGTAGATTACACACACCCTTCGATACGACTTCGTGCTTCACTCCAATCAGAACACTGCGATCTGCTGATCACTCCGGCTTGGTAGCAATTATAAGCAGCCCGGCCCCTTGTTTGGCAACAGGAACGTTAAGTCGATAAAATGGTCGTAAAATAAGAGACCATATCTTTCGAGACAACGGCGGCGTTATTAATTCAAGAGACACTTTACGAATACCAACACACACAAAATTCCGTATAGGTTGACCCTCTAAAGGGCCTTTCCAAATATCATCCAAAAAGGAAAAAATGAGCATGCTGATGAAGGGCATGTAATATTGGCAATGTTCAAGTTGCAAACCGGCCTTACATAAGCGTTCTTCCCAAACTTGGCATGAGTCAATATGGTAATGTTCTTGATAAGTGTTAAACCACTTGGCATGCGCTTCAGCTTCAACCTGTTGTCCCAATTGACGCCTCAACCACGGAAAGAAAAGCCAATCCGTAAACTTCTCACTCGGTACGGTAAATATGAATTTACCGCCGGGGACTAAGACTCTGGATATTTCGGAAACAACCGTATCGATATCTGGCATATGCTCAACCGCACAATTGCTAAAAACGCCCGCAAAGGTGTTATCAGGATAGGGAAAATTGTACGCATTAGCTTGGGCCAAAATCGGATAGACTTGCCGTTGTTCAGCTTCCTTGAGCACGTGACCGGCCAAATCGAATCCGGCTAAGAAATTTGATGTTACTTTTTGAGCGAAAAACCCCGTCCCACATGCCACATCAAGTACAGCGGACGGCCACTCAAGTTCCCTCAGCAGGCGAGCCTCAATGCCTCGCCAAAGCGCTAATGCGGGAGAACGGTAATAATCAATCAACAGTTCATCAAGCACATCCATTCTTAGACCATTTTCTCCCCTGGGCATCGCTGTTTGCGCAAAGCTTGAATAATTACCGTTTGTGACAGTAATTCGCGCCAATACTCACTCTTTTTGAACAAATTAAACGCCGGCTGTATAAAACGCCCGATACGGTTCGATATAAATTGGGCGCGACCTAATCGTTTACCTTTGCCTTGCCATTCAGCGGCTTCACTCACCGTTAGTCCAAATATATCCATTAGGGCCACCAAAATGATCAAATTTGCGGCACACGGATAATCGAGTTGGGTGATTTGATAATCTTTACTAATTAATCTAATGTATTCGGCACTCGGCGCTGTCCAGCGATGAAACCCTTGCGTGACAATTCGATTGTAATTTCTACTCAATCGTCCTAAAAATTGATCGCCTGCTCTAATTCCAGCGCTGAAATCTAAATCAGCCCCACATTTTGAAACCCGGCTAAGTTCATCGATAACCTGTTCTTTTGTCCCCAAATGTTCCAGTACATTCCAACAATTTACAGTCATAAAACTTTGACTACGAAAAGGCAGGTAATTCAAGTCGCCAATAACATAGTGAACTTCCGCGGATGATACCGCTTTACTCTTGACTAAATAACCACAATCAATATCTATGGCTACAACATCTTCTTCTACAATAGGAGCCACGCCACAAGGCGCAATCAATTTCACGATAATTCGCCCACTCTTTTCATAAACATCAATCGAGTTAGATACTTTAGCGCTAACTCTCGCTCATCGTTATCAAACACTTTAAGGATAAATATAAGCGCCAAATACAAAGCTGCACTTAAGCCTACGGCGGTAAATAGAGTTAATAGATTAAAAACCTGAGGCAATAATAGGTAATAACTGGCGACTCCGACAATAATCCCGGCGCTCCATATCTTCAGATAAATATCACGAATAAGGAGCCAAGAATTCAGTTCAAGTAAATTGTTTTCAACATAATACATTAGAGCCAATGTGTGTAGATAAAGCAGGGTTGTTATCGCCGCCCCATTAATACCATATTGCGGCACGAGAAGGGTGATGCCCAATACATTAATTACTGAGGTACACAAGGTAGCAAAAGCAATTAAGTGAGGTTTGCCGAAACCATCCAAAAAAATTGTGGCTACCACTGAGATCGAAATAAAATACCACCCCAAGGCTAACACAACTAAAGTCAACCAACTTGTCTCGGCGAAAGGTTGATCGATCCAAATTTCCAAGATAGCGTAAGAGAAAACGACTAAGGTAACGCACACAAAGGTACTGATGGTCAAGGTAACCTTAATAGCTTTAGCATACAGCTGCCCCAATTCTTTAATTCTGCCCACGCTCGAAAGGGCGCTAGACACGGGAAATAAAACACCCGCAATTTTCACAACAATTCTGTGAAGTTGAACGCTTAAACTGAAGGGGACAACATAATAGGTAACAAAGCTTGCCCCTAACAATATGCCGATCATCAAACGATCAAATTGAAATAGCAGCATCGCCCCAACTCTACTACTCAGGGTAAATATTCCGAATGAAGACAATCTCTTGAGAATGTCCCAAGCAAAGGTTGGTCGGATTGTCAACTCAGGAATCAGTCGTTTGGCCACATATATATGAGGGATAAAGCTAACAATCGTCACAACGAGTTGGAGTAGCACTATCGATTTAAGACCATACCCCAGGGCTAATAACGCCAGCGTGACTAAGGTGGATGTAGTCGTAATTCCAATAGCCAACAGATTCGATATATCATAACGTTGTAGCGCGTTAGGGATTGAAGATAAAGCTCCCACCAGCAAATTCAAAGGTAACCCTATAGCAACGACATAAAAAATGAACTCGACTTCTTCAATCGGCGCATCTTTTATTTGAAAAATCTCTAAACCAATCGTATTGATCAACCCGATGGCCAAAGCCGAACCAATACACCCCACCAAACTAAAGACCACCAAGGTCGTCCAGATGACTTTATTTAGACTATCCGGGTCTTGTTTGGCGTGGTATTCAGCAATAAATTTAATGGCCGCCGTGTTCAACCCCATATCAAGAATGGCAAAATAACCGATGGTGCTCAAAGCTAAGGTTAGAATCCCATAACCTTCTCGGCCTAATCCTTGAACAATATACCGGGTGGCAACAATACTCAGAACTGTCGCCCACGCCCATCCAAGCATATTAAAAACAGAATTATTAATCGTTCTGCGAGCTAATGGTTCCAAATTAACTATCCTTGAACGATGGGTTGAGACAAGAATTTTCGTTCTGGTCTGTTCCCTGAGCAGGGTCTGATACAACGCCTAAATCAAACAAAGACTCCTGCAAAAGTTTGGCGGCGACTTCGTGTCCTTTTGGAGACCAATGTTGGTCAATGGGTATGTGCAATCTTTCGCTTTCGGATGATGCCAAGGCCTTAAATCCAGGCTGCAATGGAACAAACGGAATGGCTTCCTGTTTCGCAAAATCTTCTAAAATCAGATCAGGTTTTTCCCAGTTCCAAGTCTGAGCTTTAAGCTGCGGATACACATCGGTATAGGCCGACCAAGCTTCAGGGTATGTTACGAAATCCGTACTAGCCGAAACCAAGACGAATTTGGAGTTATTTTCTTGAACACTATTCTTAAATCTGCGGAGCAAATCCTTCGTTAGCGTCCAAGCTTGTAAATAGTCGTCCGAATATTCATCGGCGTAAATATAGGTCGCCGGATGAGCTTCAGTGTCGGCGTCGAGACGTTGGGTTGTGTCGCCTGCCCCAATAAACCCCATACCGGCCAACCCTTCATAACTAAATTGGAACACTCTCAAATTCCTATACAATCTACCCCCGAGTGAGTCGCCATATTTCCAGCTTGAAACGGGGTTTTCATAAGGGAAATGATTCAAAACCAACTGGTCTTTTTCTACAGTAAAATAGGGTTTTAAGACATTATTTGCCGGTTGCCCTTCAACACGCGCTTCACAAGAAACATAATTGTTGCAGACATCGTTGTAGACGAACATCAGCATCGTCAAATCCGGCTGATATTTGTACCCCTCGTGTTCAAAATACAGTAACTCTTGATCGGTTCCCCAACCCCAGCCTCCCGCAGCAACAACCTCATATTTACAACTGTCTTGTTGACTTCCACTGTTTAGTAAATTCTCGAGCCTTTTGTGAAAAGTTTCGGCTAAACCCGTTTGTTCACTTTCCACATAGGAATCTCCAATAAGCAAGATACGATACGTATTTTTTGGCTTGTCATAAGTATGGGCATCATCCCGAATTCCATTCTGGTTATAATTGATCAATTTGGTTTCCACGCGGGGAGAATTGGGACGCTTTATTTCATAGGGATGTCCCGCCCAACCTACATATTTTTCCCAGGGGTTAGGTTCGCCTGGTTGGTAAGGTATGAGCCAGCGTAGACCAATCTCGGCTAAAATAAGTCCTAAAACCACCCCCGTCAATGAAATTCCGGCGAGTATAAACGCTTTGTATAATAGTGATTTACGAGCCACTTACTCAGCCTTTAGCCCAGGTGTTGAGGCGATCCCTGCTTAAAATATGTTACTAACAATCTCTTGAGCCAAATCCAACTGATATTAGGGGGATAGATGCTAAATCCCTTCAACATATAGTGGCGAGACTGTTCATAATCTAATGCCGCATGGTAGGCTTTGGCGGTTCGCAAGTAAGCGCCACTTTTGGCTTGCCGACGCAAGTCACGAAATTCCTTCGGCAAGTCGCTACGTTCAAAAATTTTGTTATAAATATTGACAAAGTCAGGCGCATTTTTTGCGTGAGTGGAGACGGTTTTCGACTCGCTATGTAACCGATAACAGGACAATGGCTCGGCTAAATGAGCGATTTTGAAATTTTTTGTACCTATTCGAAGCCAATACTCTAAATCCATAGCATAGTAAATCGATGGATCGAGATAGCCGACCTCATCCAAGATTTCGCGCCGGATAAATGTTGAAGGCTGTACAATCTGCCAATTGAGCGTTCGAATCCAATTCTTGACTAAAGCAGTAAAATCGCAGTCGGGGGCGCTGTGATACTTAACAATTTTACCAGACTCATCAATTTCGTACGCATCCCCATAGACCACCGCCACATCAGGATTAGCCAGCAAGAATTCCACACCTTTTCTGATAGCATCGGGAACGATATAGGTGTCATCTGAATTGATGTAGGCGATGATCTGTCCTTGGGATAAACGCCAACCTTTGTTAATTGTGGGCGTTTGTCCAATATTTTCGTGCGACTCCCAAATAATTTGACCATCATACTTTTTGAGGATTTCTTCGGTCTCGTCCGTTGAACCATCATTAAGGACAATGTATTCAATATTAGGATAATCTTGCTGTAATACACTCTGAATGGTTTCTTCTAGATACCTGGCTTGATTATAAGTCGGGGTCACAATGGAAACTAATGGGAGATTCTTATCCTTAATCATCGGCGAGGCTCTTTTGACGGACTAACAACTGCGCTTGTTTGGTCCATTCGGTTTCGACCAGCTCCTGTATGATATCCTGCAAGCTATAAGCCACACTCCACTCGGGATAGTGTTGTTTGAATTTCCTCAAATCAGAAATGTAACAGATATGATCGCCAATTCTATTATTCTCCTGATAAGACCAATTTAATTTCGTTCCTGTGGCTTGCTCTATTAACTCTATGCATTCTAATACCGATGCGCTGTTCTCTCTTCCTCCGCCTATATTATAAACTTCACCGGGTCTAGGATGAGCAGCAAACGCTTCAACAGCACGAATGACATCAAAGCTATGGAGTTGATCTCTGACCTGCTTACCTTTGTAGCCAAAAATCGAGTATGAATGTCCGGAAACCGTTGTCTTTACTAAATAAGATAGAAACCCATGCAGTTCTACGCCAGCATGGGATGGTCCCGTCAAACAACCGGCTCTCAATATTCCGGTATTCATCTTAAAATATCTACCATACTCTTGTACCATTACATCGGCTGAAACTTTAGACGCGCCAAACAGGGAATGTAAAGATTGGTCGATCCGACAACTTTCATTTATGCCATGATAATGGTCTGCTTCGGCAAAATCATATCGCGTTGAAAGCTCAATCAAAGGATATTCATTGGGAGCATCACCATAAACTTTATTAGTACTCATATGAACAAAGACGGCTTCAG
This sequence comes from Anaerolineales bacterium, assembly GCA_020634855.1. Taxonomy (GTDB): domain Bacteria; phylum Chloroflexota; class Anaerolineae; order 4572-78; family J111; genus JAGRBY01. The sequence continues at coordinate 996,708 of JACKAU010000003.1, read as the reverse complement.
GACAAAACTGCCGAGTCGCCTCTAACAGGTGCATAGTCCCCAATGCATTGACTTCAAAATCCAGTAATGGAATCTCGCGTGCTTTATCGTGCGATGGTTGCGCCGCACAATGTACAATCAAGTCAAATTGATGATTTGAAAACACATCAAACACATCTTGTTGATTTCTAATATCGATATCTTTATGCGTAAAATTTTTGGTAAATTCCTTTAAGTAGTGAAGATTCCAACGAGTGTCCCCACCCAGACCAAAAAACTTTTGTCGCATATTATTATCAATGCCAACGACCTCAGCCCCCTGCTGGTCGAAATATCGTACAGCTTCTGAGCCTATCAGCCCGCTGCTTCCTGTAACCAGTACCCTTTGTCTACTCACATCTAAATCCCTACGTCGGAAGTGACCATATTTTGCTCGACTATAGGAATTACGCCACTTTGTGGAAAGCTGTCTTGGCCTTCTTTAGATTGATAAATGTCCATAAATGCCTTGATAATGTCATCTGTACTTCCTTCAGCCATTACCTCTCCTCGATTTAACCATATAGCTCGATCACATAGTTTCTGTATTTCCTCAAAATCATGCGATACAAACAAAATCGTGACCCCTTGTTTTTGCATTTCACGAATCTTATTCAAGCACTTTAGCTGAAAATTATAATCCCCAACGGCCAAAACCTCATCGACTAAAATAATTTGCGGTTCCACATGAACGGCCACCGAAAACCCCAGCCGCATCTGCATCCCCGACGAATAGTTCCGGATGGGAACATCGATAAACTCCCCAATATCGGCAAAATCGATGATAGCATCCAGTTTTTTAGTCATTTCTTTGCGATCCAAACCTAAAATCGAGCCGTTGAGAAAAATATTTTCGCGGCCTGATAAGTCAGGATGAAACCCTGCTCCCAACTCCAACAGCGCCGACAGTCGGCCGGATACCGTAATTATGCCGAGGGTGGGATCGATGATGCGGCTGATGAGCTTAAGCACCGTACTTTTGCCGGAACCGTTCGTACCAACCAAAGCCACTGTTTCGCCAGCATTGATGGTAAAGTTAACCTCTTTCAAAGCCCAAAACCGGTGTTTACCCCGCAGCTCTTTTTTGAACATCGAAACAAACATCTCTTGCAAAGAGCGCACTCGCAGCTTTGAGAGCTTAAACTCTTTACTGACATTTTCAAAGGTTATAACAGGTCGAGTCATACGCCTAAACCTCTTCCCCAAACGAGCGGCTATAGCGGTAAAAAATTGAAGCGCCAATTAGAAGAACGATTAACGAGGTGACCAAGGTTCGCATAAAAAAGTAAAAATCCGGTGGAGCGCCACCTTGCCCAATGCCATACAGAATGGTGCGATAGTTGTCAATAATCGAAGCCATCGGGTTCACAATGCGAACCCAACGGGCAACATCGAAACTTACTCCCCAAATTTCATAGCTGCGCGGCAAAATAGCGAGAGAGTAAAAAATAGGAGTAAAGAAAAACCAGGCCATCATCACCACTTCCATAATCACCTGCGTATCCCGATAAAACACATTGGCCGTGGCCATAATCAAGCCAAAGCCGATGGTAAAGATGACCTGAACAGCAATTACGGCGGGCAACAGAAAGACCCATATTGTTAAAGGAATCTGGAAGAATAAGATCAAAGCAAATAAGGCAATAAGCGCGACGAGAAAATTTACCAAATTCGCTAGCACGATCGAAATTGGCAGTATCTCTCGGGGAAAATAAACCTTATTAACGAGCGACGAATTATCCACAATACTCCGGATCGAACCAATGACCGACGCCGAAAAGAAATTCCAAGGCAAAATGGCGCATAAAACAAATACAGGGAAATTCGGCACATCAAAATGAGGCGTCAAGACCGTAAAGACCAGGGTAAACACCATCATCATCAAAAGAGGGTTAAACAACGACCACATGACGCCAAGAACAGAATTCCGATACCGGACCTTCAAATCGCGGGTGACCAAATTCCGTATGAGTTCCCGATAGTGCCACAAATCTTCCAAACGAACGACGATACCACGCAGCATATATTTAAGACGCGCCAGTAGCGGCAAATGCTTATTCGCTGAAATCACCAACGTCGCCGCATTTTTCTCAACAGTAACCATGAACTGTATCCTAATCCACTATTCCCTCATAACATAAAAATCAGCGCTCAAAAATTCCGAAAAGCGCTGACGGTGGTATAAACAGACAGGCTATTTTAGCATAATTCTGGTAAGGTCAAAAGTTTTCCTGTTCGTGAGTTTTTTCACAGGTTAATAGGGCCACTCCCCGGCAAAATTTGTCACTCCAGATTGTAATGTTTGCGAGAGCATTGACAAATCAAAAAGGATGGTATATATTTATAGTATATAGACAATCTATGTATATAAGTTTACAAATAAGTATTTGCCTTTAATACTGTTTGATTATGGTTTTAATATTTTAAAATTCATTTTTTGAATTAAAAAATCGGCTTTACTGTCATCGCTTAGTGCTGATCTAAAACATTCGAAACCGGAACAAATCTCTGTCATATATCGTTAGCTACATAACCAGACCTAACTTTGGATAGGCGACATTTATTAGCTCTCACGCTACACTCAATTTAGTTCTTTCAAAATTCAACCTAGCAGTGAGGTTATCATCATGCGCTGCCCTCAATGTAACCAAAATTTCTTCAATCCCCTGGCTCCTTGTAAGGTCTGCCGGTTTACTGGCAAACTAAGATTACTTGAAGAACTTGCCCATCTGCGTTGGTTAATGGACGAAACGGCGGTTTGGCAAGCCATAGATCAACGGTTCAAAGAGCAACTCCATAAAACCTACACCTCCCGACAAACAAACGTTGAAATTCAATTAGGGCTGCGACTTCCGCCTTTAACTCCCGATGAAGCGCGTAAAGCCCAAATTGAAGCGGAGCAACTTCGCTATCTCTTGGATCGATTAAACCATTGGCTTAAGGCCGGTTATTTGGTTGATGCACCCGCGCAAACAATCATCACTGAAACTCAGCACCAATTAACAGCGCTCACAGCCCGGCTGAATGATCACCCCCTTAATTCTCCTCCGGCGCACACAGATCGATTCCATTTAAGTTGCATTCAATCAGAAGTAGATACCGTTCAGCGACTTAAATATCTCGATGCTTTTACCTCGCCCCAGAATCTGCAAATTGTGCTAACACCGCTAATAAAAGAGCAAGAGCAACTTGAAATTCGACTTGGCCTAAGGCCGGCACTTCCTCCAGAGATAACGGAACCAGAGATTGAACCAGATGACGCTCCTCGTCTTGTTCCGCCCCAAGCCAATGCTAAAAACGATGCCAAAACCAATATTTCTGAGGAACCGCAGATTTTGGAACCTGCGGTTCCTCGGATCCCCCTGCGTGAAAAGTTGTGGCAAATGTTGCTGTCGGAGCGTACGCTACAAGGGTTGCTGTTTATCGGCATGTTTCTCCTTTTCTCGGCGGCGGTTTCCTTTGTAGCCTGGGGCTGGAAAGATTTCTCCGCCCCTCTCCGAGTGGCTATCCCCACCGGCTTTACAGCCTTCTGTTTCGCTGTCGGCTGGTACGTGCGTACCAAAACCCCGATGTATCGTTCAGGTATTGCGATAAGCGCTATTGCAGCGCTGCTGGTACCGGTCGATTTTTACACGGTCTACGCCAATTTCTATATCCCCCCAGAAATTTGGCCATCGTTTTGGTTGGCGACTTCATTAGTGAGTCTAATGGTCTATATCGTGGCTGCTTATCTTATTCGCAGCCAATTTTTTGGCTACTTCGTCGGCATCGCGGCCGGGAGTACCGTTCTAGCCCTTAATCAAGTGGGGCATCAGTTTTTCAATTTGTCCCTCGACTGGCGCAGTACGGGCCTGTCCCTTCTAGCCCTCGGCCTTATTAGCCTGGGCGCCATTTTTGCCTCATCCACCCAACCTAATGGTCAGCCCAGATATCGAGTATTTGCCGACCCGTTTCGTTTTCTTAGTTTGCTGATCGTAGGTATGGTCCTGCCGCTCACCTTTGGCTGGCGATATCTCTATCGAGACGGGTTCGACACATTTCATATCGCGCTCATTGCCAACTGGTGGATCGGTAGTATCGTGCTGGGTTGGGGTGCATTGTCGTATCAGAATCGAATATTAGGCACGCTTTCGGCAGGGGCAATCCCTGTGGCCCTCTTTCTAACTCAAGCCTTATTTATCGAGCGCGTTGGCCTCAGCTCAGCCTGGCACGCTTTGGGTTGGGCTTGGTTAGTCCCACTTTACTTTTTGGCCGGTAAGAAATTGACCCGTCTTGCTGATCGCAACTTTCTTAATCAGTGGGGACAAATGATTATTCGGAGCGGGATAGTTTTACTAGTCTTCGCGGCGCTCTGGCCTATAGCTGGCCTAAGTATCACCTCCCTACCTGCGGCCGCAACTCACACTGTTCTAGGCGGCGGACTAGTTTTGGCCGCGATACTGTGGCGACGTCCGAATATCTTAGCCGGCACATCGATCTTCTTTTTTACATCGACTACATTCGCAATGACTTATCTCAATTTGGATCTGGCTCAACTTAGCGTCGGGTGGGCCACGCTAGCCATTGTTCACATTGTGCTGGCGTTGAATCTGGGAACCCGGGTTCCTGATACATCTGCGTCGACGGTGCTAGTTAGAGCTGGGTATGTCATCGCAGCGTTGGCTATTCTACCTCCCATTTTCCCTTATCGTAGCGGACTACTGGCTTATGCTTTAAGTAACTGGATAATTTTAACCGGCTGGGGTGCTCGACTGGCTCATGAACAGCAACCGGGGTTCGTTAGTGCCAACCGGAGCGAAAAATCGATATTCCATTGGTTAACAGCGCTGCCTTTGCCAATTTGCCTAGGGGTTCTACTAGACAATTTCTATTTACCGGATCCTGTTTTCCCGCTGATGCTAGCCTTTCTCGCCTGGTTCATGATTTGGCTAAGCCGCCGACTCGCTCGAATTGATCAGATTTATCGCCGCCCTTGGTACTTGACCGGAATGTTGGTTAGCATTGTTGCCCCGGTGACTGCCTTTGTCTTTGTTCCGGTCGGTTTTGCTCCCGCACTAACCCTTATATCCAGCGGCTTACTCTATTTCACCGACGCCGCGATAAGTCATCGTTCGAAACTATTGGCGGCCGGTGGCTTGGTTACTGCCTGGGGGTATCTAGCGCTGCTCTACCACTTATCATTACCAACCGGTGCACTTAATTTGGGGTTAGCCTTGTTGATTGGACTCTACGTCGCTCTGAGTTTTTGGATTGAACGAAACCGCTCTCCCATTTACAACAGTCAATTTCTGGTGCCGCTTTATTTAACAAGTTACTTTCTGACGCTTATCTTATTGGGGCGGATCTATCTACCTATTCTTTTCAATCAGATTCTATTAAGCTTGCCCTGGACCACGACTATAGGATTATGGGGAGCGGCCAGCCAAATTCTTCTGGCCGCAGTTTACGGACTTAGAGCCTCGCACACTCGCCGAGAGAGTTGGGCGCACATAGCGATCTGGCTCTTTACGTTCGGCAGCAGTTTCATAGCGATTACTTATAGTTCCGGCAGTGGCGCTTCCGTTGTCAGTGTAGCCGTTTTAGCCACCATCTTTGTTTTGCTCGAACGGGGATTAGTTTGGCTATGGCGAGCTTCAACTCAACCACGAAGTAAACGAGCTATTTTCCGATTTACCTGGCGACTGTATCGACGCCCACTTCTAGTATCAGGTTGGGTGTTATCTGCCGGCACAATAGGGCTAGCCCTGGTGCGTAATCTATGGTGGCTGGGCGGCGGGCAGAGCCAACAAATATGGGCCGCCGCGGCTTTATTGATTATCACCGCCCTATATGCTCTCTCCGCTCGATTATTCCGCCAGGTGCTTTTTGGTTGGCTCTCAGCAGCCCTTATTTTCGCTCCCTGGACGATTTTAACCCATTTGGGATGGTTGACCTCTTATCGACCCACAATAGCTGAATATGGGCTAAGCTGGCTCATTCTGGCCTGGCTATTGGCACTTATTAACTTAGCCCTGGTGGCTAGAAAAATAAATTCGTACGCACTTCCATTTCGTGTTGTCGCTCATATCCTGGCGCCATTTGCCCTACTTTGGACTTTGGTCGATATTGAAGTTAGCTGCCTGACGCTCGGTCTGGCAGTCGGGTTTTATACCTTAGCGGCTGTCCAAGATACTCAAAATTCACCGCCGAATATTAAGGGGCCGGCTCTGATTTGGCAGACAAAATTTATTTACCCTGCGCTCGGCTTAGTGCCGCTTTGGGCCGTCTATCTATTGAGTTGGCTACTACCAGCGGCTCGATTAGAACTTTATGGCCTCGTACTAATTCTATTCGGACCGATTGGGTTGGGAGCAGCCCGATGGCTTCGACATCGCTCACCCTCTATTCAAACTACTTGGGCTTATACTTTTCCGGCCTATCTGGTGAGTTACATCACTCTCGCCATTGGGACAATTCTAGTGACTCCCGAACCTACCTTGTTAGCCTTGGTCCTCCTCTTTGACACCGCCTTGATGGTTGTCTCAACCCGAATATTTAGACAAACCGTTTGGCTTTATGTAGCCGCACTGTTGTTGCCACTCTCGCTTTGTCTAGCCTTGTATGAAAGTCAATGGCCTGTGAATCGATTCGGCTGGTGGTTAATCGGGTTAGCCTCGATTTACTTGATTTGGGCTTGGTGCCTGAACCGACTCAAGTTGCAGAGGTACGGTCAGGCGATTTTAGAGGTCGGCCTGATTCTGATCACGATAAGCTTAGCCCCATCAAGTTTAGATCGAACGGGGGCGCTGTGGGGATATGCTGGAGCGACTACTTTATATGCCATTTCAGCTTTTTGGTTGCGACAGCCGCCATTTCTGACTCTCGCTTGTGGGCTGGGATTGGTTCCCTTTGCCATACTCATTCAGGATTCACCTCTCTCACCCGATTACTATGGTCTGGCCCTTATTCCGGGAGCGACTCTTTATCTGGTCCTGGGCATCCGGCTCGATCGGCAATTCGGTTCCATTAACAATTTTCCCTGGCCACAACCTAAACAATGGGCCAAAGCGGGGATGGTTCGTGTCCTATCGTGGTGGGCGTTTCCATTCTACGGTTTCGGGTTGGGGTTAGCGATCGTGGCCCCCCTTTTTAGCCTATCTCAATCCGGCATTGCCGCTATTACTTTTGGGTTGCAGATGGCGATCTTCGGTTGGGCGGTTTACCGTTTCCGACTTAGACTTTGGCTAGTGGCAATGACTGTCGCTGGACATCTAGCGGCCTTCTATGGTTTGGCCACGATTAACTGGTGGCAGCAAGCCAATATCGCTCAGGCGTGGCTCGGTTTTTTGCCGGTAGTACTACTCACGCTGTTAGCAGCGATAGCTGTAGACCGCAGCCAGCCAAATCAAGCTGGAGCGCGAACTGTATCCAGTTGGGCGCAGACACTCTATATTATTGCCTTAATTAACATTGCGCTTGGGCAACTGATTAGCCTCAACAGCACAACACCAGGCGTTATGGTTTCTCTATGTAACGCCCTCCTGCTTGGAGTTATAGCCTCAATGTGGGTTTCACGGCTTCTGGTTTATGCGAGTGCAACAGCCAGTTTGTTGGCGGTTGGACAAAGTGTATTCGCCTGGCAAGACTCAACCAAGTCGCTGCCGGTTGCTTTGGCTGAACTCGCCCTGTTTTATGGTTTGTTAGGTTACGGTATTACCTTTGTGCGAGACCAGATAAAGTGCGGGCAGGCGTTACATCCCAGACTCGCTATTTGGGCATCTCCCCTTCAACGCTATGCTTTAGGACTTTCGTTTGGAACCCTGGTTCTCACCGGCTTGATGGGGATGGATATAATCGCTTGGACTACAGGCGCCCTGCTAGGCTTACCTTTTAGAGATTTAGTCGATACAACCGTGGTGCGGATGGTTGTTGGCGTATGTTGTTTCTTAGGCTTGTTGTACGTGGCGGCGGCCTTTACCCATCGTTGGATGCGCCTGGGATACGGAGCGATTGCTATGTTGCTGGCGGCTTGGATGTTGCATATCTTTTACATTCAGCGTTGGGATAATTTCCGGTACGTGCAATGGTATGCATTCCCGGCCGGGCTATTTTTGGTCAGCATCGCCTACCTTGAATGGCACAAAGGCAATCGAGATTTTGCTCGCTGGCTCGATTATAGCGCGGCTGTTCTCATGCTCGGTTCGTTATTTTGGCAGACCTTACTGTTTGGTTGGGTTTATGCGCTATTCCTGGGAACAGAAGGTTTGGCTGCATTTTTCTGGGGTAGCTACCGGCGTCTCCGCCGCTATCTTTATATGGGAATGGTGGGCATGATTCTGGCAACAGTTGGTCAACTGCTTAATTCTTTACAATCGGTCAATCAATGGATTGTATTTGGCATTATTGGGCTGTTGTTAGTAGCTACTGCTGTCATCGTCGAGCGGAAATTAGAAGATATTAAAACGTGGCATGAAATTTTGGAAACATGGGAGTAAAGGAAGCATGATCAGCAAAAGGATAAAACTCCTCTTCACTCCCCATCATAATCTTTGGCTAGGAACATTGGTGGTAACGCTCAACCTTTTAGCCTGGGTCAGTATTTTGCTGGCAGCGCCCGAACCTTATGTCGTAGAACCTATTCGTGATCCTGAAGTTGTTGAACTGCTGGATCACATTCGATCAGGCGATCACTCAGGCGAAGAGTGGCAGGTCACACTCACAGAGCTGGAAGCAGAGCAAACGATTACCTGGTATCTACACCGCTACCCCCAAATTCCTTTTGCCCATCCGCAAGTTGAAATCACACCTGATTACATTGCCGGCGAGGGCGATGCTACGATTGCAGGTCTCCGAGTCCATGTTGGTGGAAAAGCTCGGATTACTTTATCGGAAGGGTTACCTGAAGTCGAAATCATCGACTTAAGTTTACCAGTTCCCGGCCCAATTCGGAAAGCGATTGAAAATGAAATCCAAACCCAACTCCGCCGCGCCGACGCCCTCCCGGTTCGCTTTTCATCGGCTGAGTGGCGTGATGGTGAGGTTATCGTTCGAGGGATTGTACGTTAATACGCATTCACAAAAAAAGCTCGTACGATTGTGTACGAGCTTTTTTCAAATTCTGAATGTTTTTTCAATTCAATCCTCATCGATGACAGTGACACTGACCACCTCAGCTTTCATAAGCTTGAACTGCTCTTCACCCTGTCTAACCAGTAACTCATGTGCCCAGTAGATAGAAGCCCCGCTCTCGACCTCATAAACCATCAAATCCGGATACTTGACATTCTTTCTGCCGTTCAATTGAGGTAAAGCTCTCCCCTCTCCGGCTCTCAAAGCTTCGGCCTCGCCTTCAATAGTGGTCAAAAATGGCTCTAGACGACTGGCTAAAACAATGTCCTCTCGCCGCCACATAAACAACCGCTCGAGAATCTGTCCCCCAGTTAGGGCCTCATCCTCAATAACACTGAACTTTTCCGGCGGTAAATGTCGCTGCAAGGCCGTGACCGGTGGTAAAATCGAAAGTAGAGAAACCTCTAGGGTCTTTGACGAACTAAAATCCTCAATTCTAAGCAAAATTTCTTCCAAAGTCTGGCGCAGTGACTGCAACGCTTGCCGGGTGGTCGAGTCCGCAGCCCCACGTGCGGCTAAAATATTGATCGTCTCGTCATAATTTTCTTGGGGTAAAGTAAGTAAAGAGTGCATCGTTTTTGCCGCATCTAGAACACGTTTTTCAAAACGCTGCTCAACAGAAGTTTGAGATACTTCCCGCAGTGATGTCTTAGCCGGCGGAGGTGGAGGCGGGGCTACCTCTCGCATAGCCTCACGACCACTCATATTCTTCTCGATAATTTGCCGGATGAAAGCCAACTGCTCTTCATCGGACTTAAGGCGCATTACCGGGCGTAACTGCTTTTCCGTTAACTGGCCCGCTTCGGCCAAATCTTGCGCTTCAGCAGATAAATTTAGGAGAGCCAGATAATTGCGCACCATCCGGTCGCCGATGGCGCGCCCCGTAAAACTTTTTACACGCTGGCCCACTGCAATCTGCAGATCACGCTGACTGGGTAGTTGGAACGTATTCTCGCCGGGAACCCGGGTTCCCATTTCGATATTGAGCCGCTCCTTAATCCGCTGCATCGAACGAGCGCGAGCCAGCGCCGGTAAATCGACCCGCGCCGCATTTTCTGCTTCCTGACGTTGGTGAATAACTTCTTCATTCTCCGGCAGCGGCTCTACAATACATCTGACCGATTTGAAGGCTTCAAAATCCTGTTGAACCAGTAAATGATGCGCCCAAAATCGTCGCTCACCCTCGCCGAGCCGGTATGAGGCTTGATTAGGGTGATCCGGATCGTCAATGCGATAAACGTTGAGCGGCTGGCGCAGCCCAACCTCTTGGATCGAACGAGCCAAAGCAAAAAGACCGGTATCCTCAACGACGGGATCTTCCTCATCAACCGGTCCCTTACTGCGACCTCCCAACACGAGCAAGGCGACCATATCCCCTTTTTCAGCCCGTAACACCAATTGACGCATAACTTCAGCCGGGTCTAACGTTTTTTCACGCAGCGCTTCTCGCAAATCATACGGAAGCAAATGTCGCGGTTGGTCCGGATCAGGCATAATCCGGTCTAGGTTAATCTCATAGACATGCTGGTCGGTCGGCTTAAACCCGATATCCGTTCGAGACATACTCCCGGACAACTGATCGATGACGCTTTCCGTGGCTGGCTGAGCGGCAGAGCCTTCTCGCAAGCCTAGATTTCGTTGGATATTGATTTTCCGCCTGGCCATAGCATTATCCTTATCCGACTCGTTGGAGAACTTCGTCTCGCAAAGCGCGGTACATATTGGCATATCGCACAAATTCATTACTGTCACAAAATACCAGAGGAACCCGTGACTCGGCTGACTCGCGAACCCGCACTGATGCAGTTATGACGATGTCAAAGACTAAATCGCCATAAATTTCTCTGACTAACTGCTCGGTCGTCTGATCATAAATCGTGCGCGGGTCCGTATTATTAATCACCAAACCGACTAGTTGTAAGGTTGGATTGTACCATTTTCGAGCGGAGTAAACGTACTCAATGGTATCCCCCAGCGCCCCTCGTCCGCCCGCGCCCGGATCAACAGGAACTAATACGTAGTCGCTGGCTGCCAAGGCATTCATCGTTAAACGATCCAAACTTGGCGGCGTATCGATCAAAATCCAATCGATCCGGCTGCTGCCGCCCAACTGGTCTAACATCGAGCTTAGACGCATTAGACAACTACGTAATCTAAGCTCACCGCCCTCAAGCTGCGTTTGCCCGCTCTTAATTCCTTTGAGACCATCATCGGCCGGAATGACAAATAGATTTTCAAAATCAGTGGGAAGGATAGCATCCTCGATAGCCGAGTCGTTGATTAGCGCCGAGGATAGAGTCTCAGCCCCGGCGTGGACCCCGAAAAAGGCTTCCCCCAGCGTCTTTTGGGGATCAAGATCGATGCATAGAACCTTCAATCCGGCCTCAGACAGGGACGCTGCCAGATTGAAGGTGGTTGTACTTTTGGCCGAACCGCCCTTTAAATTCGCAAAAGTGAGAATACGCATAGAAAAATCCCCAATCCACTGACATAATACAACAATTACAGAACCATTACAACCTGGCGTCCTCATCCGTCAAAACAAACTCAATGACGGCGGCTCGCCCCAAAACACCCGATAAGGCCCGCTGAACAATATCACGCAATCGATTTTCAAGCCACTCTTTTGCCATTTCCGACTGAACTCCAACCACGTATTTATCTTGTCGTTGTCCCACCAAAGTTGTTCCCTGGATAATCGTATCGTATGTGGCCTGAGTCATCTGCCGTCGAAGTAAGAGTTGAGTTTCAGCCCAGATCGCCTCCTGAGCCGACGGCTTGGCCAGGGGGGGAGGCAAAATGCTTCTCGATTGGGAACCTGGGTTCCCAAAAAAAGTTTCTTCCTCAATCGTTTCAACCGGCCCACGCTTCATCCCCAAATCGATCCGGGCTACATCGGCAAAATCTCGCAATGTCCGAACAAAAACCGCCCCACGATTAACGTTAGGATCAGTCTTCGCAGCATCCAAACTAACTCGAACGGCAGCTAAATATAAATCCACCCGTTCCGGATAAAGTATATCCAAAACTTTGTAAAGCATACCGGTCGAATGGTTATCTTCCAGTAAGGTCTCTGTTAAATTAATAATAGGTTCAAACACATCTCGTCGAATGTTCTTTTTGATATTATTATGTTTTAGTTTTTGTATTAATATATCTAGTTCGTTAACGTTCTTCCCAGGAATCTCCGATTTATTGTCAAGTAATTCTAGATTCGATGGGTTTACATAACTACCTAAATCGGAGTCGTTATGTTTCACACCGGTCGGTAAATCGGTGTTATCTGGATTTACCGACCGATTATGTAAACCCAATTGAACTGGATTAGCTTTATTAGGTAATTCGGACTCACCTTGGTTTACATAACGTAAATCGAGATTCTCTTGCTTATGTCGATTCTTGGATATTTTGGGTAAATCGGAAGCAGCCCCGGTTACATTTTCGCCCAATCGATAGGTTTCCAGTCCCAATTCGCCTTGCTGCATGCGCATTAATTCGATTTGCTGTTCCAATCGAGTCTCATCTTCGGCCACCACTGGATCTTCCATCAATATTTCAAGGAGAAAGCCGATTCGTCGCGTTTTGCCGTTCTTGGTTTCATAGGCATAGCGCAGCCGAGGAACGAACAACGCCAGATATTCTGATTTTTCATCCGAGGGAATAATACGCCGCCACGGCTTATCGTTGGGAATCGGTTCGTGCTTGAGCCAACTGGCGATGGTTTCTTCGTGAACGTCCAGCTTTTCAGCTAGTTCGCGCCAGCTACAGGCCACGCGTTTCGTTCCATCACCGCGTCGTTTAGAATCGATGCACAGGCTGCGCAACAGCATAACCAGGCACCAGCGTTCGGGGCCAAGCCGGGGCAGCCATTTTTGGGTAGAATAAAGTGTTACGGGAATCGCGCGCTCTGGGGCAATGATAGCCGCTCTGGCGCTTAAATATACGGGGTGTAGCGAAAGGTCAGACATTACCGGGCCTCTTTGCGAACCCTGACCATCGAACCTCACATTAGGTCTGAGGTAGCGACCATCAAGGTTATAGTCTCTGTTCGTGGCAAAGTTGGCCTCGCGTAACTTGACAGAATGTCCGTTTTTATGTATATTAACGTCCAACAGGGGATGCAAAAGCCTGTTGCCATATACATTTCGGTCGTTAGTCGTTGAGGCGGCAACCTCAACTGCTGATGAAACCGGAACACTCTGAGGGAAGGCTCGCGGCAACGAGCCTTTTTTTTTGCACCGGAACTTTGCCTAATCTAGGGACGGTGTCCCCAACTTCAGCCTCATTTCAGCCTCAGTTGTCGAAATTATATTCTTAACGCGACATAATGTCAAAAGTTACTTGTAATTTTGGGGGGTAGGTGCTATAATTAGCGCTAAGTTTCCAGGGGGTCTATCACCTTATGCTCGATTTAAGCCCATTGGGGTTAATTGAACCTCCATTTTCCTTATCGCCTGATCCCAGGTATTTTTACGTTTCGTTACAACATAAAGCCACGCTGGCCAAAGTAACCTACGCCACCGAGCAACGCCAGGGGCTGTCGGTTATCTTTGGCGATATCGGCGTTGGCAAAACTACGGTGGCCCGCCGCCTCTATCAAATCTACCGAGATCGCGATGACTACCATACCGCTTACATTCCTACTCCGCTTTATCCGTCCGATTTCCAATTTCTCAAAAATATCTGCGCGGAATTTGGGCTTAAACCCAAGCGCAGCAAATTACTCCAACTGGCGGCCTTTGAAGAGTTTTTGATCGATGCTTATCAGGAGAACAGAACCGTCCTGCTCATTATCGATGAAGCTCAGGGGCTGATTGGGCCTCAATTTGAGCTTATTCGTCAGTTGTTGAATTTTGAAACGAATACGCAAAAGCTAATTCAGATTGTCTTAATCGGCCAAAACGAACTACGTAACAAACTTCGGGTCAAACGCGCGCTGGCTTCGCGCGTTGCCACCCGCTCGACGTTAGAGCCGCTCCATCTTGACGATACCCGCTCGATGATCAATTTTCGGGTAATGGTTGCCGGTCGTCAAGACAGCCTTTTTACTGATGAAGCCGTGACCCGCATTTACCATCATAGCAAAGGTATGCCGCGCAGCATCTGTGTGCTGGGTTTGAATATACTGCCTGCGGCGCTTATCCATCGGGTCAGTATTGTTGACGCCCACCTGGTTGACCAGGTCATTGAGGAGATGAAATAATGGCGAAAAGTAACGCTAACTCTGAAGAGCGAGGCACCTTCGCTAAACTTTACGACGTTCAGGAACAGATGAGTCGGCGCAACTCGAAACCGTTGGGCCGGCCTCGAAAAAAGGTCCAGCGCAAGCCAACCACTATCCATCTCACTCAATCGGAAAGCCGAAAATTGAGCAAATTACACTTACTGGTGAGCGATCAATTTTCGGTGAACCGCAGCGAACTCGTTGGCGTGGCTATCGAGGTCTTAGCGGCTTTAGTCGAGAAAAAAGGAGAAAAAGCTTTTGAGGAAATTCATCTGGAAGATGTCGAATCTTTTCGCGAATTAGTTTTTGATTTTATGAAATTATAAAATCAAAAAATCATAAAATCATGATTTTTTAAAGTGGTAAAATTGCTAATAAATACAGTAATATGCCTGATTATTTAGATGTCGGGCGGCTTTTGTGCCTCCGAAATAACCCTCTCTAGCTTGCTTGTGTCCAATAATGAAAACGATATACCCGCCACAGCCAACTCATCATATCCCAGATTATGAAAAGATCGAGCGCTGGCCTCCCTGGCCATAGCATCGTAAATTGCGGCAAAACTCTTGGCCTCAGGGTTGTGCTTTAATACGTGTCTAACAAATTCAACAGCCATTTTTTTAGGATTACTCATTGCTATGCAACCCTTGGCATATAATACCCCAATTCCTACACAAACAGGCTACCTTTAATTTATAAGTCGAAGAAGATTATATGCGTGGGACATTTCCTCTCCTCACGCTAAATACGTCTGCCCATTATGGAACATTTCGCTTAATTGAGCAAAAAGAGATTGTCTTACTTGCTGAGATTATCGGTAACTCGGATGCGGCCAACTAGCGAAGTTTTGTTAGAAAAATAGACCTTAGCGATGGCTCATTAAGGTCATTTGTGAGGAGCCGGTCTAGGATTTGGTTCGAAATTTTTTTTCGACCTAAAATTGCCCGGCGTTTCTGGAGTGTGACAGGCAAATTACGGAGAAAGGCAGCGAACCCTTTAGCCGAATAGTAAGGCTTTTTGTAAACCAGAAAGAAATAAAACTGGCCGAAGAACACCGTGTAACTATGCTTAACCAGTAGCGACAGCGGAATATTTTTGACCAGGATCATCAGTCGGTTGCAAGTCGAGAACATCACGTAGCGGGGGCGGGGGATACCCGCGCCCTGGCCTTGGTGCAACACTTCGGCTTCCGGCACATACCAACAGCGATAGCCTAACAGCCGGCCGCGTAGCCCCAGATCGATGTCCTCCAGATAGCTGTTAAAATCTTCATCGAACAGCCCGACCGCTTCAAAAAAATGACGGCGATAAAGCGCCGCTCCGGCGCAGGCGGAGAAGACTTCGCCTGGCTCATTGTAATCGGCGGCCGGTTCACCTTTGCCTCGCTTCCAAGATGAACCGTACCAGCTAAAACTGTCGCCGGCGTCATCGATCAGGTCAGGCCGGTCAAGGTTGAGCATTTTGGAGGCCAGGAACCCAACTTCCGGCGGACTCTGGTCGGCGGTCTCGACCAGACTGGCTAGCCAACCGGGGCGAGGTACGGTATCGACATTGAGTAGGGCGACGTAATCAGTTTGTGTAGCCCGGATGCCGGTATTGACGGCTACCGCAAAGCCTCGATTTTCCGGCAGCGCAATAACGTGAACGTCGGGGTAGTTGTCTCGAATGAAGGTCACCGAGTCGTCGGTCGAGCCGTTGTCGACCACAACTATCTGAAAGTCACGTAAGGTCTGGGCCTTAAGGGCGTCAAGGCAGCCGGGCAGCCAGCGCCGAGTATTCCAGTTGGGGATGATCACGGCAACTTTCGGCGAATCACTCATAGGGAATCACCGCTTTATATACGGTCTCGAAAGAGTCGATCATCGCTTGGTGGGAGAAATCGTGCGCCCCTCGTTGAATTGCTGCTTGCTGGATCATGGGGTAATTTTGAATTAGCGCCTCAATCGCCCCCAGAATCGCGTCAGGGGTGACGCGGTCGATGAGTTGACCGCAGCTATGCTGTTCAACGTAATCGGCCATCGGAATCGAGCGGCTGAGTAAGATCGGCTTACCGGCGGCTAAGGACTCGATCAGCGAGTGCGGATACGCCTTGATAATCGCCGGATCGGTTGCCAGAGCGATGCTGGCGTGGACACGCGCTAAAACCGTGTTGACATCGACTCGCTGGTTGATGATTTCAACCTGGTTTTCCAAACTCATCTGCTGAATCCGTTCAACCATCTCCTCAAACAAGACGCCGCGCCACAAGAAAATAAGATGCAGCCAAGGCGCTTTTTGTAGGGCTGCCAGGAGTGCATCAATGCCTTTCGTGGCAAATTGTCCTATTGTCCACGGGGCTGAGCCGACCATCACTTTAAAAGTCCCATCGAGTGGCAGCGGATTGACGGAAAATTGCTCTGTGTCGATGCCATGACGCACCAGAAAACAATTGCGTACGCCCCAGGCCGTCATTTGATCGAAGCTGCGCTGATCAGACACGGTGACGGCTGCCAGACAATTGAAGTAGTGAATGTTGGGTCGTTTTTGTCGAATTCCGCTGCTGATCGAGTAGATGACCGGCTTGCGCAGTCGGCGAGCTATCGGAAATGGAAATGGATCGGCGTTGTAAAGATGGTGGGCGTCGATGGTGGTTTCGGCGGCGCGGATGCGTTTGAGCTGGTGAAAGCCAAACAGCAGCCGGGGCAGATAAATCGGCGACTGTTCGTTCGGATTGAGGTAAATGAGTTCACCGCCAAAATGACGGCGCAAGATATTGAGTTCTTGCAGGCTGGCTTCCGTACCTTGAATCTTAGGCGGCAAGTTGGTGATGTGATATAGCAGTTTCATGACAACCCATCGAGTGGGGCGGGCGTATGCCGGCTACAGGCAGCCAGCACGCGCTCGTTTTGGCCACCGAATCGGCCGCGTAGGCCGTCGCCTAGCCCCATAAGAACAGCTTTAACCGCGTAGGATTTACCATCGAATTGTAATTTTGTCGCCAACGCCAAGCTATAAATCGTCCAGAAACCGAATAACAGCGCTTTTAGCCGTGGATAGAACTTGCGAATGTATCGAAATCGATTGCGGATGATATAGTAAACGTAGAGCGATTCTCTAAAGACCGATGAGCGCCCTACCTCATGAACAGCCCGGGCTTGGGTCACAACGGCACTGAGATAACCGTGGTGTCTGGCTCGGCGGCAAAAGTCGGGAATTTCGGCGCTGAAGAAATACGCTTCATCTAAAAGACCGGTTTTTTGGAAAATCTCGTGTCGTGCCAGCATCACAGTGCCGGGAACGTAATCGACCAGTTGGAGGGGAGCGTATTTGGCTTGGTATGAGACGTGAGAGGTCAAATGCAGCACCGGATTCTGTCCGCCGGCGTTGAGCAATCGTTCCGGCTGGTCGGCGTCGAACATCATCGGCCCGACAATCCCGATTTCGGGATAAGTGTGCAGCGCATCAACAAGGCGTAGTAGGTTAGTTTCATCGATAGTCGCGTCATTGTTGAGGAGTAAGATTAGGTCGATGGCCTGTTCTCGAATCTCGACCAGCGCTCGATTATTGCCGGCGGCGTAGCCCAAGTTGGTCGAACTACGGATGAGATTGATGTGGGGATATTCGGCGGCGATCTGGTCGGCGCTGCCGTCGGATGAAGCGTTATCGACCACCCAAATCTGCGGTTGAATGTGCTTAAAGGCAGTCAAACCGTGCAGGCAGTTAATCGTGTCGTCTGCCGCGTTCCAGTTGAGGATGACTACGGCTACAGTGGGTAAAGGTGAAGTCGTCATAGCGCTGCTTAGTGCGGTATAGTCCGGTGCAGCTTCCAGGCCAGCTTGGGGGTGCGGATGGGGGCCAGTTTTACCGGGCGAGTTGGCACCGATTGGTTGAATTGACGTCGCTTCGCCAGCGGCAGGTTGATCCGTTTCAGCGCCGCTAATCGACCTCGCAGCGCGGCGGTACTCCTTAGAATCAAAATACCATAAAAGATTGCCGCGATTTCATAAGCTAAAATGACCGGTGAGTATAATAAAAAACTGCCGAGCGGATAGTTTTTGATCATCGTCCACAGCTTATTACGGCCCAACAAGTAGGTTTTGAAGGGCGACCATTTACCGCTGGTTGCTGAATGAACGTGCCGTACTTTGGCCTGCGGCGCGTAGAGACAGCGCCAGCCGGCTCGCTGGCCCCGCCAGGCGATATCCGAGTCGTCGTAGTAGATGAAGTAATCTTCATCCAGCCAGCCGATTTGATCCAGCATTCGACGGCGATATAGCCCCCCCGCGCCGGCCGGGCCAAAAACTTCGACCGGTTCGGCCGGTTCGTCGGCCGCCGGTAGCCCAATGTGTCGATTCCAGGCTAATCCGGCCCAATCCACCTCGATTCCCGCCGAGTCGATCAACTCCGGCGCATGATCGAGTACAATTTGGCTGGCGACCATGCCGATGTCATCGGCTGATTGGGCGGCGGCGACCATCGCGCTTAGGAACCCGGGTTCCAAAACGGTGTCGTCATCGAGTACAATGATGTATTCGCCTCGGCTGGCAGCGAAGCCTTGGTTAGTGGCCGTGCAGTAACCTAAATTTTCCCCGTTGGCAATGAGCGTCACTTGAGGATAGTCGGCTCGAAGCCAGTCGGCCAAACCATCGGTTGAGCCGTTATCGATGACGATAACCTCGAAATGGGGATAATCTTGATTAAAGAGGGTCGGCAGGCAGCGTATCAAATACTTTTTCCCATTGTAAGATACGATAACAACCGATACAAATGGCAATTGCGTTGGCATAAGTTGCTTGAGACCAATTTAACAAATTGCGTGGATTATAACATTGAAGGAAAGGGGGAGCAAGGTATTGCTATTTTACGTGCTGGCTATTGCATCTTTGCCTTCGCCTCAGTCTGTCTGTCCAGTTCAAACAACAATTTGTCTACTTTGGCCAGCAGTTCCCAGCCGGCATTGTCTGTTTTAGGACCGTAACGGCCCATTTCGCTTTGGGCCAGGTAGTCGTTAATCTTGTGAACTTGCAAGATCGACAGACCGTGGGCTTGTAGCCGTTCAGCTAATTCGGTGCGAGTCAAACCTTTAACGGTGGCGTTCAAAACCTGCCCCAAGTAGCCGGATAGAGCACGGTTGACGACTTGATAGTTGTCATCACTGCCGATTATGGCTTGAGCAATAGCCGGATGCATCGTTTCTTGGGGCTGCTTGATGGCTTCGACTTCACCCTTCTTTTTCTCTTGTCGCTTCTGCCACAGCCACAGCCCACCGGCTCCCATCACAACCGCCGCCGGTATTCCGGCGCAGATAGTCCCTAGCAAGACCACCCCCATTGGCAGCATTACTCGCCAATTTGAATCGAGTGAATCGGAAAAGTCCGAGTTTATAAACTGATTGTCCGGATTGATTATTGGATCGATGCTGCTCTGGTTATTGGGTGTAGACGTCGCCAGGGGTACAGCAGCCACGGCTGTAGAGGTCGCCGACGCCGCATCTGGCGTGGGCGGCACGATAACGCGGACCTTGAGCGATTTAGTGCTAGCCGTACGGTACTCCTCGGCTACCGGATCGAAATAGACCAATTTGGCCGGGGGGATCGTGAAATCGCCAATTTTATCCGATACAATCAGCCGTTCGTAAACTCGGGTTCCCTGCAATTGCCCATTCTTCATATCCATACTCTGGCTTTTCAATGAGTCATATGTACGCCACTGGTGCAGCGAGGGCCAAATAGGATCGGGCAGGGTGTTGACATTGCCGACGCCCGTAATCGCGACCGAAAGGGTTGAAGGTTGATTGAGCACGGCCACTTGCGGGCTAAACCAGGCCTCCAAATCAAATTGACCGACCGCCCCCTTGAACTCCGGAGGAGCGTTAGCTGGCAGGGGTTTCACATTAAGTTGGATAGGTTGGGTGTAAAGTTCAACCGCCTCATCAAAGAAACTGCCGGGAAAAATCAACTGGGCCGCACCGATATTAATGATTCCCGTCGATTTGGGGAAGAGCGCCGTTCGGATTTCGCTGACCAGAAAAGTACGGTCGCCAACGTCGAGGTTATACTCCTGTACCGGCATCCCCTGGGTCTCGAAGCTGCTAAAAATGGGCATTTCGAGCTGCGGCTGCCGATAAAGCTTGATCGCCTGGTAAAGCCGGAAAGTATAGATTAACTGCTGCCCTACATACGGCGAGACCTGATCGACCACGGCTTCAACGTAAAAATCTTGATCAACCAAATCGGCCGGTGGGACAATCGCGCTGGGCAAAACAGCATGGTTTGGAGAGGGAGCCGGCGGCGCTCCCTGAGTCACTTTAAACGAAATCGAGGTTGTTTCAACCACATCCTCATCGTTAAACTTTATAGGAATAGGCGGTATCGTCAGCGTGCCGGTTCGGCGCGGCTGTAATTGATAGGTGTAGACGACCTCAGCCTGAATTTCACCGCGCACCAGGCTCACATTCGTAGCAATGTTTAGATCGATAACTGACAAACTATCAAGCGGGGGCAATATCGGACGTGGCTGCCGGGGGGAATCATTTATGGCTGTGACGGTCAGTATAACAACATCATCCGTTGAAAATTCGGTGCCGTTGACACTAACCGAGACAGGAAAGTCCTGGCCGTAAACCAGGTGAGGAAACACGGTGATATACAGCAGTAAAACAAGCACACTTAACTTCGGGATAAATCTAATTGTCTTAGTAGAAAGCGAATAGCGCCTCCGCCTGCTCAGCATAATGGTTCTCCCTCGAAACCAGGCGCAAATCGCCTAGCCTACAAACCAGCCATCAAACCAACAAATATAATTGTAATCGCCCCCTACGTTTTTACAAAATGGTTATGTTAATGTGAATTTCAAAGAAGTACCTCATCTGGAGCAGGCGAAGCCATTTGAGGGGTGCGGTGCCCTACTGGTTTTAACAAAAAAACAAATAGTTGACATTCGCCAAATTATTCGATACCCTTAACCTTAGATACGATTATGTTTTGTATCCTATTGAAAGGAGTCGGTGATGGCAACTAAACTAATAGAACTTGAAGATGGCACTCTGGTGGAAGTTGAGGTTCCGGGCAACGAAGTTCAACCTATCTCCGGCGGATTTGCCGATAAAGTTGGCTCAACATTTGATAAAATCCAGCCGCTTCTGGTGCGAACTATCCGTCCAATTACTGCCGCTTGGCAAGAATTGAGCCAGGATATGGATATCGAGCGGGCGGAGATTGAACTGGGTTTGAGCTTTGAGGGTGAAGGCAATCTCTACGTGACTAGATCCTCAGCCGGAGCCAACCTCAAGGTAACGTTGTCGCTGAAACCCAAGGAGTAGCTACGTGGCTGTTGATTTACAAAACTCGGTGGTCTTAATCACCGGGACCGATCCCGGCAATAGTCGCTTTGGAACGGGCTTTATCATTTATCAGGATGATGAGATGGCTTATCTGCTCACCTGCGCCCATGTGGTCGATGATGTAGGTGGAGCGAATGCTATCGATGTGGAAGGCGCTCCGGCGGCGGTTGTGGCTTATGGCTCAGCGGCAGAGTTGGATCTGGCGGTACTGCGGGTGCCAAGTCGAATGGATAAAAAACCGTTGCCTTTGCAGCCTACCGGCGATAAAGACAGCCGCTTTCTGACCGCCGGCTTTCAGAAGTTCGGCAGCCATTTTCTGGTGCGCCCCCTGCAAGGTATCTTAGGGCAAACGGTTGCGTTAGCCGTACGCGGCCAGGCGGATCGAGTCCGGGCTTGGGATTTAAAGATTGAGGATGATTACCAACTTCAACCGGGCTACAGCGGGTCGCCGGTGTTGGATCAAGCCGGCGGTACCGTGCTGGGTGTGGTCAGCCATCGACAGGGGCAGGGCGAACGAGGTCTGGCTATCTCGGTTGAAGCGCTGCCCAAACTTTGGCCGGAGATGCCGGAGACTCTGCTCTCGTCGGAGCCTGCTGCCGTATCGCCCCCGCCCATCCCTCTGCCCAAACCAGGGCCGATGGCCAGCCAAACCAATCCCTCTCAAAAAGGAAGTACGATGTCCAGATCCATAAGCCTATTTTTCTCTTATGCGCATGAAGATGAAGCCTTGCGCGATGAATTAGCCAAACATCTCTCGATTATGCGGCGGCAAGGCGTTATCTCTGACTGGTACGATCGCGATATTACGGCCGGCAGCGAGTGGGCCGACGCGATCGACGATAATCTCAATACAGCCGATATCATTCTACTTTTGGTCAGTCCTGATTTTATCGCCTCGGATTATTGCTATGATGTCGAGATGACCCGTGCGTTGGAGCGACACACCGCCAAAGAGGCCATCGTTATCCCGGTTATCCTACGCCCGACACGCTGGCAAAATGCTCCATTTAGTAAGCTGCAAGCACTGCCCAAAAATGCCAAGCCGGTCACGACTTGGCCGGATCAAGATGAAGCCTTCCTTTATATTGCCGAAGCGATCTACAAAGTTGCCGAAATGCAGGCCAAGAAACCCGCCCCATCGCCAAGTTCAGCGCCTACGTCTACGCCTACGCCGGTAACGCCCTCACCCGCCCCAGTCGCGGCGACCGTCAACTACAACATCCCCACTATTCGTCGATTATTGACCGCCGTGTTCGATGATGAAACCTTAGACATTTTCTGTTTCGATTACTACCGCGACGTCCGCGACAGCTTCAGCCAGGGTATGAGCCGCACCGCCAAAATTCAGCGGCTGATCGAATACTGTGAGCGAAATTTAGCCTTCGAGACCCTATTGCAGCGGGTTGAGCAAGAAAACCCGGCCCAGTATGAGCGATTTAAGCCGCAATTAACGGCGTAGAGTTCGTAGAGTTAATGGCGTTGAGGAGTTTGTCGAGTTTTGGAGACCCCCTAACTCCACGAACCCCTTAACTCTATAAACTCCACGAACTCTACAAACTCTATTAACTCCACTCACTCCACAAACTCTAATCAAATTTATGGAACGTCACCCGCCACGAATAGTGGCCCCGGCAAACCTGATTATGATTCTGCGCCCAGCGGCATGTTTCGACATTGCCGTCGCAGTAACCCTTAGCGGCTAATACTTCAGCCGGAATCAATTCGTCGGCAGCGGTGAAGTTGAAGCTTTCTTCGCTGGTAAACGGGGTTCCATCAATATGACGTTTGGCGATAAGCGTCATACTGTTGTTCCACAACGTAATTTCGGTGTGGCCCGGCCCGTGACTGCCGGAAGCAACTTCGACGTTGTTGAACGTATCGCCGATAACAACACCGTCCAGCGGTACGCCCGGCGGCGGCCCTTGCAACACCGTAATGTAGATACTGTGATTGCCTATACAGCCGCCGTTTTCCCAAATCGGTAACATATCCTGATACGTCACACAGAAATCCTTACCGCAGCGGAGTTGTTCTTCCAACTGATCGGCCGGCAGACTCTCGTTGTCGTTAACTTCCTCGGCGCCCTCAGTTCCGGCCGGGGCTTCCTCTGGATTCGCCTCGGCTACCGCTTCGGGAGCGGGCGTCGCTGTCGGAGGTGGGGGCGGCGCTTCGGCTACAGCGATGCCGCCGTCATCGCCTATAAATGTGACCAGGTCGCCAAAGATCCAGCCGGTAGCGGCCTCCGGCAGGCTGATCTGCCACCAACTGCCATCCTCATTGCGACCCAATACCACGGCTTCCTGACCGGGCGCAAATTGAGCCACGACCGGATAAACCGTACCCGGACCGCTGCGTACGTTGACCTGATTACCGAGCGCCTCATCGACTTTGATCATTGGATCGGGGATCGGGGATGGGGTCGGTGTAGGCGGCACAGCGGTAGCCGTTGGTTCGAGGGTTGGCGTCGAGACCGGGGTATTTGTTGCCGTTGGTTCAACGGATTGGGATGGCTCGTCGGTTGGCGTTAGGGGGGCGTTTTGTTCTGCTTCTTGAGTAGCTTGGTCGGGTTCGGTCAGAACGCTGACGGCTTCTTCGGTCGGCGGCAGCGGCTCACTGGTTGGGGGCGATCCGCCACAAGCGGTTAGGGTCAGGGCAAAAATTAGACTGGTCCAAACAAGGAATGATTTCATCGTTCTCCTCAATGTTTAACGTTTCTCCGGCGTAACTATCCAGGTGACTGGCACTTTTGCTTAACCGACAACGCTGAATGGAATACACCGGTACAATTACTGCAATTAAGTGCCAGCCACCTGGTCTGTTATTGATACTCTTTGGTAAAAGACCATTATATTCACGCCTTCGGAGGCGTCAAAGCCGTTCGGCTGTGGTATAATCCGGGGCTATGAAGCAAGCTACTAAAATCAGTGATCAGCCGGCATCCAGCAGTCCACATTCTTCGGCGGTCGGCGGTCAGCCATCAGCCATCGGCCATCGGCGGTCATTCGTCGGCCATCGCTTTGAGCGCTACGGTCTGATCGTTATACTCACCGCTTTCACTATCCTTGGATTACTGTACGATTTTACAGTGCCGGTCTTTGAAAAGCCGGATGAGCTTAAACATTTTGCCGTGATACAGTACATCCAGACGCATCACCAATTGCCGGTGGTGCGCGAAGGGGTTTATAAACCGTGGGATCAGGAGGGCACGCAGCCGCCGTTGTATCATATTCTGGCGGCGGTAGCCACATCTTGGCTCGATCTGAGCGACTTTCAAGAGCCGCCGCGTAACCCGCACTACGCCGATGATCGGTCCTTCGTCTGGCGCGAGCGAGGCAACAATAACCTCTATCTTCACCCCCCCGGCGAAACCTGGAGCACCAATCCTGTTGTTCTAGCCGCCCATATTGCGCGTTGGTTATCCTTATTGGCCGGAGTAGCCACTGTCGCGCTTACCTATTTTCTGGCCAGAATTATTTTTGTCGATGGTGATCGACAGCCGTCAGCCCCCGATAATCGTCCCTCATCGTTCATCATTCATTATTCATTATTCATTATTTGTCTTTTTTCCGCTGCGCTCATCGCCTTCATCCCCCAATTTCTGCATGTCAGTTCGGCCATCACCAACGACAGCCTGACCGTGACGCTGTCTGCGGCGGCGTTGGTGGTGCTGGCGTTGGTGATCAAACGAGGCGGCTCGATTCGAGACGCGGTGCTGTTGGGCGTCATCTTGGGTCTGGGCGCTATCACCAAACTGAGCATGCTCTATCTCTGGCCGGTGACCGGCTTGGTCATTTTGTACGATGTCTATCGCCGTCGCGCCTGGATTGATCTGCTCAAATTCGGCGCGATCATCGGCGGTTTGATTCTGCTGCTGGCCGGCTGGTGGTACTGGCGCAACTGGCTGCTCTACGGCGATCCGACCGCCCTCGCAGCGCATCTACTCTATCGCGGCGGCGCGCTCGACCCACGACCCACCCTGACCGAACTATGGCGCACCGAAATCGTCGGACTGGAACTTTCCTTTTGGGCCGCCTTCGGCGCAGGTCAAATCTTACTGGAACCTTGGCTCTACGACGTGCTGCGCTGGATCAAATATATCGCCCTAGCCGGAATGATCATTGGCGTAATCCGATTTGTTGGCTCGATGCGGTCAACCATCCACCATCAGCAGTCAGTAGATAGCGGTCAACCCTCAGCGGTCAACGCTCGTTCTCCATCATTCATCATTCATCCTTCATCATTCATCATTCTATGTCTCCTGACCCTCTGGACGGCGATCGTCTTCCTGGCCCTCCTGCGCTGGATGCAGATCACCCCGGCCTCGTGGGGGCGACTGTTATTTCCAACGCTGCCGGCATTGGGCATCTTAACCGCATGGGGGTTGGCTGAATTAGGATATTTCGTTGCCAGTCTTCGTTCCCACAGCCCACAGCCCCCGTTCTATGGCCTACTCAGTTTACTACTGCCCTCCATTTTAGTTGCGATGCTCCTTTCCCTCTCGATCATCGCGCCGTTTCGATACATACGAACCGCTTATGCCAAGACCCCGCTGGTCGATGAATCCCAGCTAGCTCTTGATTCGTTAATCCAGGTCGATTGGGTTTACGCCGATGCCCTGCGTCTCATCGGCTACACCATCGACCGACCCGCCATCAAACCGGGCGAGTGGTTGCCGGTGACGCTGTACTGGCAAGCTGTGCGTCCTATTGAGCCTAATTACAGCGCTTTTGTCCACGTCCTCAACCCTGCCGGCGAGTCGATTGCCCAGGCCAACAGTTACCCTGATGGCGGCAAGTGGCCGACCTCCATGCTGACGCCGGGCCAGGTTTTACGCGATACCTACCACGTTTTTATCCCACCGGACGCCGCAGCGCCGGTAGCGACTCGATTAGCCATGGGCATTTTTGATTTCGATGATCCGGCGCGGGCGGCGAAGCCAGCGGTTAATAGTGCGGGTGAGGTAATCGAGCCAATTGTGGACGGCGTGCCACTCCTGCCCCGGCAGTGGCCTAAATTAACTCCGGCTCATCCGCTGGTGATCGACTTTGGCGGACAGATTCGGTTAATCGGTTATGACTGGATTTACGAAGCGGGCATAAAGCCGGGAACCCAGGTTCCCATCACCTTTTATTGGGAAACGCTGCTGCCACCCGGTCAAAATCTCAATCTATTTATCCATCTGATTGATCCCGTAACTCAAACCCAGGTCGCCGGGTTTGATGGGCCGCCGCGATTTCCCACCCAATATTGGCAGCCCAGAAATACCATTATCGATAGCCGTACACTCGATATTCCGGCAGATTTACCTACTGGAACCTATGAACTGCGAATCGGTTGGTATAATCTCGATGACTTTGCCCGGCTGCCGTTGCTCGACGGCGAAGGCGATAGTTTGACGCTATTTGAAGTGGACGTGAATCGAGATAACTCCGATTAGGCAACAGACCGGCATCGCGCTATAACAACTGAAGAAAAAATTTCCGGAGCGACAAAGCTTGCTTTGTCAACTACGATCAAAGCTCTGCTTTGATGCTCCAAATTTTCATTTTTATGGAGTAACACGATGGATAACCAATCAAAACCCACTTGTAAGCTCATCAAGCCGGGCGAAACCTATACCGGTAAGCAAGCTTTTACCTATTTTGCCGGCATCTCCGCCGAAAATACCGGCGCTCGCGGTATCTGCATGCATCTGCTGACCATTCCACCGGGCGGCCGAGCTAAAGCCCACCTGCACGAAAATCACGAAACGGCCATTTACGTTTTATCCGGTGAGGGGGGCATGTGGTACGGCGAGAATCTGGAGGAGCATATGGTCTGCAAAGTCGGAGAATACGTCTATATTCCGGCCGGTGTGCCCCATTTGCCCTACAATCCCAGCCAAACCGAAACCTGTACGGCCGTCGTGGCCCGCACCGATCCGAACGAGCAGGAGAGCGTCGTTCTCTTGCCGGAATTGGATGATCTGCATTGACCGTTACAGCTTATAAGATTAAACTTCTTGCAAGATTTAGCATACCCCGATTGACATTGTAACGCATTAAGGCGCAACCCAAAGATTTTACCACAAAGGGCGCGGAGGAGGCCCAAAGTACACCAAGATAAATCTCTGAGAACTCTTCCAACTCGCGCCCCCTTTTTGTTCAGTTTACATGACAAGATTGTTCAGATCGTGGGACAGACAAACCTCGCCGAATTTGTTATCATAAGTTATCTATAAATCGCAATGAGGCAGGAGGATCACGATGCATAAAGAGCTTTCTACGGCTGTTCAAGATTTTCATCAGGCGCGACGTCAGGCGACGCTCCAAGAGATGATGGCTCGCTTTACGGGCCAATCGACCAAACTGTTATCGTTTAACGACATCAGCCAGAAATTAAAACCCACCGACGCTGTTGAAAAAGGCATCCAAGAAATCCCCCTTGAAGCGATTGTGGGTAGCTGCGGTCGCTATGAGGATTTCTCCCGGAGCTTCTTGCCCCTTCGCAGCAGTAACGAAGCCAGATGGGCGCTGGTGCAGACGTACATTCAAGATAAGGGCCTGGCGAATATCCCGCCGATAGGCGTTTATCAGATTGGCGAGGTTTACTTTGTGTCCGATGGTAATCATCGGGTGTCGATTGCGCGGCGGATGGGCGCAACCCATATCCGGGCCCAAGTGACGAAACTAGAGACGAAGGTCGGGCTATCGCCGGATGATCAACCAGATGAGTTGATTGCAAAAATCGAGTACGCCAATTTCATGGCTCGCTCAAATTTGGCCGAGAGTCGCCCTGAAGCCAATTTGCAGCTCACCGTACCGGGCAAATACTGGATACTGGAAGCGCAGATCGAGGCTTATGGCTTCCTGACTGGCGGAGCGTCGGAACAGGGGGTCTCATTTGAAGAGGCAGCGGTAATGTGGTACGACAGCATCTACTCCGGCGTAACCCAACTCATTCGCGATCGTGGCTTACTGCGCGACTTTCCCAATCGCACCGAGACAGATTTGTATGTGTGGGTCTTTGAGCATCGCGCTGAGCTGAATCAGATCTTAGAATGGGAGATGGGTATTGGCACCGCTCTACACGATTTTACAGTACAGCAGCAGACTGAGTTGAAAGGGGCGGTTCAACGAATGAAAGACCGGATTACGCCCAAAAAGTTGGCCCCCAGCCCGATCAAAACCGGTGTATGGCAAAAGGAAAAGTTGGCCGGACCCCCGCATCGCAGTTTGTTTTTTAACGTCTTGGTCGACATTACTGTGGACGATTTTAGCCGGAAGGCGCTAGATCAAAGTATAGAAATTGTCAGGCGAGAGCGCGGCCGGTTGCGCGGCTTGCGTGTGGTCGCCTCCGAGGCTGAGCGATCAAATATAACCTCACAGTTTCTTCGGGGTGATTTCACCTTGAAATGTCGGGAAGCCGGCATCGACGGTAAATTTTCAATTGAAATAGGCCAGCCCACGGATAAACTTTGTGAACGGACTACCCTGGCAGATGTCGTGGTTGCGCCGTTGCTCCCTCGCCCCGGCTCAAATTTAGTGACCCGTTTAAGCTCGGAGTTTCGCACCTTGGTTCAGCGCAGCGCCTGCCCGGTATTGGCTGTACCCAATCAACCGTCTCGTTTTACTAAGGCGCTTTTGGCTTATGATGGCAGCCCCAAGGCCAAGGAAGCGCTTTTTGTCGCGACCTACTTAGCGAGACAATGGAATATGCCACTGGTGGTCTTAGGCGTATCCGAGGGCAAAATGGCCAATTGGTTAGTGGAGGAAGAGGCCCGAGCCTATCTAGAAGAGCATGGTTTGCAGCCCTCGTTTGTTTGGAAGAATGGTTCAGTCACCAATGCGATTTTGCAAACGGTCGAAGAGCAAGACGTTGACCTCATTATAATGGGCGGATACAGTCGTAGTCCGGTTAAAGGGTTGCTGTTGGGCGGCTCGGTTGATGAATTGCTCAGGCGGACGACGCAGCCGGTATTGATTTGCCGTTAGCGACGACAATAACAGTAGAAGTAGAAGTGGACGTGGAGCGACAAAGCTTGCTTGGTCAAACACGATTAATGCAGTGCTTTGATGCTCCAAACCTAATTTTTAACAGAGGTATACCATTATGAAGCAACCACCCATTATCGGCATTACGACCTACGCCCGCGACAAGCGGGGAAATTTTAAGCTGGGTACGGAATACGTCGATGCGGTTCGCCGGGCCGGCGGCATTCCGATTCTCATTCCACCCGGTGAAGACCATCAGGTTGAATTATTGGATTTTGTGGATGGCTTTATTCTCTCCGGTGGCGGGGAAGTAAACCCGGCTCTCTATCACGGTCGGAACCATGAAACCATTGCCTGGGTCGATTACGAGCGCGATTTCAGCGAAATAGCCTTGGTTCGCCGGATGCTCAACCAGAATTTGCCGATGCTCTGCATTTGCCGGGGGCTACAGGTGATCAACGTGGCGCTCGGCGGAACATTGATCGAGCATTTGCCTGATGAAGTGGGCGATCGAATCCCGCACCGGCTCCCGCCTCGTGACCCCACCGAACATCTTATCAGCATCGAGCCGGAGTCGAAACTGGCCCAGATTATGGGGCAAACAGAGACTACCGTTGCTTCTTGGCATCATCAAGCCGTGCGGCAGCTTGCTCCGGGGCTAAAGGTTGTTGCCCAGGCGCCTGACGGCGTCATCGAAGCGATCGAAATGCCGGCTCATCCCTGGCTCATTGGTGTGCAATGGCATCCCGAACTCACCGCCGTCGCCGACCCCGGCCAGCAACGACTGTTTGACGCCCTAGTCAACGCCTCATCTCGTTGTCAAGAGCAAAATCTCACGAACGCCATCAACGCCATGAACCCTACGAACGCCATAAACTCTACAAACTCTACAAACTCTATGAACTCCCCAACTCCCTACGCACCCCGCTCGCCTCGGACGTACGGAATGCCCAAGGCCGCCGGCGCGCCCAATCGCTTGCGAATGGCTTCTCGCGACGAGAAGACCAGGGCCAGAATGGTGAACAGGTAGGGAATCATGTTCAGCCAGACCCCCAGAATGGGATTGCTGGCAAACGGCAGCCAGGCAATCGCCTGTAAATCGAGCGGCAAGCGGCGCAGCGCCCCGAAGATATAGGCTCCCATTAACGCTCGCCACGGATTCCAACCGGCGAAAATCACCAACCCGACCGCGATCCACCCCTGACCGGCCGTCATTTCATCGATCCACAGGGGGGTCACCGCCAGTGACAATGAGGCCCCGGCCAGGCCGGCAAAGAGGCCGCCGACAAATACATAAAAGTAACGCAGCGCTCCCACATTCACGCCGACCGCATCCGCTGCCGCCGGTTTTTCACCGATGGCGCGAAGCTGCAAGCCCGGCCGCGTCCGCTCGATCCAAAACCAGACCGCCGGCACCAGCAGCAAGCCGATGAAAAAGATAACGTTCTGCTTTTCGCCGAACAGCGGCCAAAGAATGCTCGGCCCGATCAGCGGAATGTCGTACAAAAAAGGCAGCGGCAGCACGGGCAGGCGCGGTACGTCGCGAACTTGGACATACGACGCACCCAACACTGAGGTCAAGCCGGCGCCGACAAAGGTCAAAGCCAGTCCGCTGACCACCTGATCGCCGCGCAGGGTGATCGAGACAAAAGCGTGGAGCAAACTAATCGCGCCGCCGGCCAGCATCGCCGCCAGCACGCCGATCCAGGGATTGCCAGTACTGTGGGCCACGGCAAATCCGGTCAGCGCCCCGACCAGCATCATACCCTCGACGCCCAGATTCAAAACCCCGGCCCGCTCGGTGATCAGTTCACCCAGCGTAGCAAACAATAGCGGGGTACCGGTGCGCAGTCCGGCCCCGATAATATTAATCAAAAATGCTAGTTCCACACTCTACTCCCACGGTATTGTATTTGGATAGAGATTAGGAACTGGGAGATGAGGAGATTACAGCCATCCAGTCTCATTATCTCCTGATCTGCCAATCCCTGTACATGCAAAGGTGCTGATATTTTTTATGACTGAGCCGTTGTTGCCGCCGGCTGGACCAGGCGAATGCGATAGCGCGTAAAGGTATCGGCGCTGATGACGCAGAACAGGATGATACCCTGGATCAACAGCGGAATCCCGGCCGGTTGAATGGCGTCGCCGCCGACCAGCAAGCCGCCGAACAGATAACCGACCACAATCACCGCCAGCGGATTCAACCGCGCCAGCCAGGCCACAATGATCGCGGTGAAGCCATAGCCCGGCGAGAAATTCTCCTGCAAGCGGTGAACTACGCCTGCCACCTCCGACATCCCGGCCAATCCGGCCAACCCGCCCGAAATGATCATCGTCAGAATAATGGTCCGAGACAGGTTCATCCCGGCGTACCGGGCCGCGTTCGGATTGTCGCCGATGACCTTCAACTCGTAGCCCCACTTGCTGTACTTGAAGATCACAAACAGGATCACGGCGGCGATAATGCCGTACAGAATACCCAAATGGGCGGTCATCCCCCGAAAGGCCGGGATGGTGTCGCCAAAGTCGGTCAGGCGCGGAAACCAGGCGGTGCGAGGGTACGGCGCGGTCAGGCCGAAGCCGCCCGCCGCCCACGGGCCGTAGACAAAGTAGTTGTTAAATTCGACCGCGACATAGGTCAACATCAGCGATGAGATGATCTCGTTGACCCCCAATTTAGCCTTGAGAACGCCTGGAATAGCGCCCCACAACGCGCCGGCGGCAAAGCCGCCCAACGTCATCGCGGCCAGCATGACCACTTTCGGCGTGGTCGGCGGCAGCCAGAAAAGCGCAACCCCTGTAGCCGCCCAGGCTCCCAGGAAAAGCTGTCCTTCCGCTCCGATGTTCCACAGCCGCATGCGGAAGGCGATGGTTACCCCTAACCCGGCTAAAATGAGCGGGGTGGCTTTGACCAGCGTGTCGGAAAAGGAGTAAGGTTCAAAGAAGCCGGTGCGAAACATTTGGTAGTAAGCCTCAAACGGATCGAGGCCGCCGTAAGCCAGCGGAATCGCGCCGATGATCAGAGCCAGAATCAAGGCCAGAATAATGCTGACGACGGGCAGCCAGCGCGGGATTTCCAATCGGGGTTCTATTTTAAGTCGCATGGCTCTGCTCCACTTTCGTGCCGGCCATCATCAACCCAATCTCGTCGATGCGTTCATCTTCCGGCGGCACTTCGCCGACAATTTGCCCTTCAAACAACACCACAATTCGATCTGACAGCGACAGCAGTTCGTCCAAATCTTCGGAGATGAGCAAGATACCCGCCCCCCGATCCCGCTCGTCGATCAGCATTTGGTGGATCGATTCGATGGCCCCCACATCCAGCCCGCGCACCGGGTAAACGGCGATGACTACCTTGGGCTGGCGTGAAATTTCACGGGCCAAGATTAATTTTTGCAGATTGCCCCCCGACAGCAGCCGAGCCGGCAGATCGACGCTGGGCGTTTTGACATCAAATTGCTCAATGAGTTGCTCGGCTTGGGATCGCACCAGCCCCAAATCGATACGCCAGCCCGATCCAATGGGCGGCCGGCGGTACGATTTGAGGATGAGGTTGTCAGCCAGATTCAAATTGGGTGAAGAGCCAACGCCGTTGCGGTCGGCCGGAATATAGGCCAACCCTTGATCGATGGTGGCCGTGGCAGGTTGGTTGGTGACATCCTGACCCTGCACAGTAACCTTGCCTGAGGTGGCCTGACGTAGGCCGGTGATAACCTGGGCCAGCTCGGTTTGACCGTTGCCGGCTACGCCGGCGATGCCGACCACTTCGCCCGATCGTACCGTGAGCGACATATTGCGCAATGCGGGCAGCCCTCGGTCATTTTCGCACGAAACCGAGTCGATGACCAGGGCATCGGCGGTGGGTTCGGCCGGTTTCTTCTGAATTCTAAACAGTACCTCCCGGCCCACCATCAGCCTAGCCAACTCCGCTTTGCTGGTTGACTTTCCATCCACCGTAGACTCAACGCGACCGCGCCGCAGGACCGTCACCCGGTCGGCGATCGCGACCACTTCATCCAGTTTGTGGCTGATAAAAATGATGGTGTGGCCGGTCGCGGTCATCTCGCGCAGGGTTTTGAACAAATCGGTGACTTCCTGCGGGGTGAGGACCGCCGTCGGCTCGTCCATTATTAGGAGCTTGGCCCCCTGGTAGAGCATCTTGAGAATCTCGACACGTTGCTGCTCACCTACTGAAAGCTGCCAAATTTTGGCGTGCGGCTCCACCGCCAGGCCGAATTTTTGCGACAAATCGGCGATGTCCTGCTCCAGTTTCTTGTAGTTAATGTAGAAACGGGGCGTTTTTTGGCCCAAGATGAGGTTCTCGGCTACGGTTTGGGTGGGAACCAGCATAAAGTGCTGGTGGACCATCCCCACGCCGTTGTCGATGGCGTCACGCGGCGAACTGAATTTGACCGGCTTGCCGTCGAGCAAAATTTGACCTTCGTCGGCCCGGTAGAGACCGTTGACCATATTCATCAAGGTACTCTTTCCGGCCCCGTTTTCGCCCAGTAAGGCGTGAATTTCGCCTTTTTCGACAGTAAAATTGACATTGTCATTGGCCAGCACGCCGGGGAAGCGTTTGGTAATCCCTCGCATTTCGAGGGCGTAAGGGGTATTGCTCACGAGGATAGCCTCCTCAAAAACACAATAAAATCGATGTTGCCGGGCGATTGGCCCAAGTCGGTGAGGATGGCGGCCATCTCGCTGCGATGCTGCATGCCGTGCAAAACAAGGTGGTGCAAAATATCGCCCAATTGGGTCTCAAAGGACATGGTGCCTGCCGTGTTGGTATAGGCGATGATCTGATTTAGATCATCATCGGTCAACGACTCAATATAGGCCAGCATTGCATTTTCTTCTTCTTGCCAGCGGCTTGTAATTGAAGCCAGGGTCGGGAATTCGGCTTCTTGAAGCATCCCTGAGGGCGATACGCCAAACTGGCAGCGAGAGCGCCAGATCCATTCGGCGCTCAGGGTATGGACCAGGGCGCCGCGCAAACTGCCGGCGCTACTGCAATGACTCGGCGCGGTGAATTGGTTCTCGGTCACCTGGGCCGCCTTCTCTAGGATAAGATGGTTGGCCCAATAATTATATTGGTAGAGTTTTATTATGGTTTGTTTCATGAGAATCGTAGGAGTGATTAAAAAAGAAGGGCGCGGAACTCTTCATTCCGCGCCCCAGTATACTAGAAAATTACCCTGTCGCCAACCTCAATCAGTTCAGCGGAGGAATTTCAGCAGTCGGGTCGAACCCTTCCACCAGGAAGTCCATACAGATGGTACATGGTTCGCGCCCGGTGATGTCAAAGGCGGCCATATAGCCTTCCGATAATCCTTCCAGATCAGACTGGGTCAAACTCACCCCGGCCGGAACCACTTCGTTGCCTTGGTTGTCGTTGATGGGGCCGGTGAAAATATCGAAGCGGGTGAACTCGTCGGCTTGCATCTGGCCCAGCAACTCTTGAACTTGCGGAATAACCGATTCAGGGACGCTGGGGTATGGCTCCTGACCTTCCATAAAGCCATAGAGGCCCAGCATACCGTCGGCGGCCGAGCCATAATAGTCTTCAGGAACCCAAGTGCCATCCTGCACACCTTTGACGATATCGGTGTAAATCGGCCCCCAGTTCCAGTAGGGTACGGTTAAACAGCTGGCTTCCAAGCCAAAGCAGGCGTTTTCGCTGTCATAGGCGATACCGGTTAGACCGCGTTCACCGGCGGCTTGGACCGGGCCGGGGGTATCAGACCCGGTAATAATCACCGTTGCGCCCGCATCCAGCATCGACTCAGCCGCTTCGCGCTCCAGAACGGGATCGAACCAGGTGAAGATCCAGCGGATGTCCATTACGCAGTCGGGGCAGGTTTGTTTCATACCCAGCGCCGCCGCATTTGACAGGCGGATAACTTCGGCAATGGGGAACGGCGCGATAATACCGACGCGGTTAGAGCCGTCTTCGGCGGCTTTGGCGCCGGCAACCATCCCGGCCAGATATTTCATTTGTTCCATAGACCCCATGATGTTGCCATAGTTGGTGTCATTTTTCTTTTGGCCGGTGACGTGAATGAAGGCGGTATCGGGAAACTCTTCAGCGACGACGCCCGTCGGGTCCATATAGCCAAAGGAGGTGGTGATGATGACATCAAATCCCTGGCGAGCCAGGTTACGAATAACCCGTTCAGCGTCGGCGCCTTCAGGGACGCTTTCCAGGTAGGCGGTATTTACGCTATCGCCCAGAGCATCTTCCAGGTAGAGGCGACCTTGGTTGTGCGCATAGGTCCAACCACCATCGCCGATGGGGCCAACATAAACAAAGGCCACGTTCGTTTTGCCTTCTTCAATAGTGGGCATTTGAATCGAGTCGACGTCGGCGGCTTCGGCAGTTTCCGGGGCCAGACCCAAAACGCTTTCAGCGTAGGTGGCGCTGGGGATACACAGTTTCCAACCCGGCTCGATGACATTAACATCGTCTACAGTGGCGTAGCTGCTGTCAACGGCAGCTTTAGCATTGGTCGCTTCGGCAATGGCCGGGTAGGTCAGCACGTCGCCAAAGGCTTTTTCGGCAATTTTCGACAGCCAGTCATCGGCCTGGACAATCACGTCCGACTCACAGACAACGCCGCCGGCATCGTCAGTCATCGATTCGTCCATAGCCTCTTCGGTGGCTTCCATCATGACTTCCTCGGTCGGTTCGGCGGTGGCTTCCATCATCATTTCTTCGGTGGGTTCCGCCGTCGCTTCCATCGTCGCTTCTTCAGTTGGCTCGACGGTCGCTTCTACGGTCGCTTCTTCGGTCGGCTCGGCGGTTGGATCTTGAGCCAGAGCGAGCGAGGGCATAAGTAGTAAAAAGATAAATAATACTGAGGTTGTTATAATTTTGTGCAAAAGGTTCATATAGGCTTTCTCCTTACGAAAATGGTTGGATTAGTTTGGTTGGTTAGGTGGTTAGTTAGTTGGGCTGGTTTTTAATTAGCCGCCCCCCAACAAACCAACACGAAAAGATAGTTCGGTATCTTCTCACCCGGCTTCTTACCTTTTGGGCAAGAAAATTAGACCTGATTCATAAGATTAACAGGATTAAAATACGGTTAAAGCATTTTGTAAATCCTGTTAATCTTGTTTAAAAACCTTCTAATTCCGGTTTGGCTGGGTCAGGAGTCAAAAATTAATTTTTTGACTCCTGATATTTCAATGTAATCAGCGGTTTATGGTTCAGCCGTGGGTTCGACAGTGGGTTCCATGGTCGCTTCCATGGTCGGTTCCATCGTGGCTTCCATGGTCGCTTCCATGGTCGGTTCCATCGTGGCTTCCATGGTCGCTTCCATAGTAGCTTCCATAGTAGCTTCCATAGTAGCTTCCATGGTGCCTTCCATCATCATTTCTTCGGTCGGTTCGGCGGTCGCTTCCATCACGGGTTCTTCAGTGGCTGTCGCCGGAATACACAGTTTCCAACCGATTTCGATAATGTCAACGTTCTCAACGGTGGCGTAGCTGCTGTCTACGGCGGCTTTGGCATTGGTAGCGTCAGCAATCACTTGATAAGCTAAGACATCGCCCAGGAATTTTTCGGCAATTTTTGACAGCCAATCATCGGCCTGAACGATCACATCAGTATCGCAGACAACGCCGCCAGCGTCGGCCGGCATGGCTTCCATGGTGCCTTCAGCGGTCGGTTCCATCGTGGCTTCCATCGTGGCTTCCATCGTGGCTTCCATAGTCGCTTCCATGGTGGCTTCCATGGTCGGTTCCATCGTGGCTTCCATGGTGCCTTCCATCATCATTTCTTCGGTCGGTTCGGCTGTGGCTTCCATGGTCGGTTCCATCGTGGCTTCCATGGTCGGTTCGGCGGTTGGGTCTTGGGCCAGGGCAAAGGTCGGTACTAAAGCTACAATTAACCCCAGCAGTGCTACCATACTGATGGTCTTAAAAACCTTCTTCATTACTATGCTCCTCCAAATTATTAAAATTACAGTTCAGTTGTTGGCTTGATTACAAAATAGCGAGGGGATTTAATGATAGGTCGAAAATGGTGTCAATAATTTATAACCTCCTTCTTCTCCTAATGGTCGTTAAATAAAAAATAGAAAGCCCTCGGACATATAAATAGACATTTCATCGTCGAGGGCTTCGCGGCCAAGCTTTATTAAATTAGCGCCCCCAAGCGTAACATAGTTTGGTAAAGTTGTCAATTAGTAGAGAAAAACTCACACTAATTTAAGCTCATTGTGGAACAGCTTGCTTTTCGCCCACCATCATCAATCCCAACGTTTCAACTGTGGTGGTACTGTTATCAACAATACCCATTATCTCGCCCCCATACATCACAATAATGCGATCAGAGAGCGCGCGAACTTCATCCAAATCTTCCGAAATTAGCAGGGTGGCTAAACCTTCGGCTCGCTCTTTGAGTAGTTGGTTGTGGATATACTCCGTCGCCCCGATATCAACGCCACGCGTTGGTTGGGCCGCAATTAAAACCCGAGGCCGGCGGGCCAACTCGCGGGCCAGAATCAGTTTTTGGATATTGCCGCCGGATAAGTTTTTGAGCGGAGTATCCTTGCTGGGGGTTTTGACGTTAAAGTTGCTGATCATCTCTTGAGCATGCCGGGCGATATATTTGAAGTCAAGAAATATACCCTTGGTGTAGGGGGCGCGAATGTGATCCTGAAGAATTAGATTCTCTTCGACCGTGAAATCTTTGATGGCGCCGTCGTGCATCCGCTCTTCGGGGATGTACGACAACCCGGCGTCGATCATCTCGGCCGGGCTTAGGTGGGTCACCTCTTTGCTTTCCAGCGTGACCTGGCCGTCGGCCACCGGATGGAGACCGGCAATGGCATCGGCCAACTGCTTTTGCCCATTACCCGATACGCCGGCGACGCCGACAATCTCTCCGCTGCGTAGCTCGAAACTGACATTACGCAAGACCGGC
Source organism: Anaerolineales bacterium (assembly GCA_020634855.1). Lineage (GTDB taxonomy): Bacteria > Chloroflexota > Anaerolineae > 4572-78 > J111 > JAGRBY01. Next base: position 958,129 of record JACKAU010000003.1, on the reverse strand, counting down.
GTGTTGTTGTCATTCACCGCGTTAACGTTGGTCAGCTTCATTCGAACTTCGCCCAGGGTGGCCGGGGGGCGGACGCGTTCAAGCAGCACTTCTCGACCGACCATCATGCCGGCTAAATCTTCTTTGGTTACCTCGCTCGTGGGGCGAGTGCCGACCACCTGTCCATCGCGCAGAACCGTAACGCGATCGGTTAGGGCGAAGATTTCGTGGAGTTTGTGCGAAATAAAGATGAGGGCGTGACCATCCTGGGCCATTTGTTTGAAAATGACAAACAGATCGTCTACCTCCTGTGGGGTCAAAACCGCCGTCGGCTCATCGAGCACCAGCAGCGCTGCGCCCCGATAGAGCGCCTTGATAATTTCAACCCGCTGCTGCTGCCCTACAGCCAGACGTGACACGGTCGCATCAGGGTCAACCTGTAAGCCGTAACTGTCGGCCAATTCGCGAATTCGGGCGCGAACATCATTCAAATCCAGCCGGGGTTCGCGCTTTGATTTTAATCCCAGCGCGACGTTTTCGGCGACCGTCAGTGAATCGACCAGCATAAAATGCTGGTGAATCATGCCGATGCCATGCCGAATGGAGTCGGACGGCGAATGGATCTGAATCGGCCGGCCGTTGAGCAAAATTTCGCCTTCATCAGGCTGGTACAGGCCGTACAAAATCTTCATCAAGGTGCTTTTGCCCGCTCCGTTTTCACCCAGCAGGGCATGGATTTCGCCGGTTTTGACCTCGAAGTTGACGTGGTCGTTGGCTAAGACGCCGGGAAATCGTTTGACGATACCGCGCATCTCCATCGAGTCGATGCGTGGCAGCCCGGAAGGCAGGAGGTTAGTCTGTGTCATGGTTCACCTGCAATTGAATAGGTCACTCATCATTGGTCGTTAGCTGTTCATAGCTAACGACCAATAACCAATTACCAATTTCATTGATACCGATTCAAGTAGAGAATGAGGCAGAGCCGGAGATTGGAGGCAAAAAACCAAAGGTGGCCTCCAATCTCCGGCCAATATATCTATTCGACTTCTACGGTAATTTCACCGGCGGTGATGGCGGCATTAGCCTCCATCGCGGCGGTGATGGCATCGGGGCCGGCAATGTCTTCATTAAAGACCATTTTTAGGCCGCCGTTTTCCAGAGTTAGGGCGTAAGCTGTGCCGCCCAGTTCACCGGCTTGGTGCTTTTGGATGATATCAACCAGCACGTCGGTCCAGTCGTAAAGTTGAGTCGCTACGACGATATCGGGAGCCAGCGGGCTTTGGTCGGATTGCGTACCCATCCAAGGAACGCCTTCCTCTTCGGCCACGCCAATCGCGCCCACCACCTGCTGGGCCGAACCGGTCAAGATATCGGCTCCGGCGTTGATGTGGGTTCGGGCGGCTTCGGCGGCCAGCGCGGTGTCGCCAAAGGAGCCGGTGTAGGAGATGTTGACGGTGATATCCGGGTTGGTGGCTTCGGCGCCGGCTTTGAAACCGTCGATGTAAAGTTTGGCGTCGCCGGCTTCAACCGGACCCACCACGCCGACGACCCCGGACTGAGACATCGTGGCAGCCAACACGCCGTTGACGTAACCGCCTTCCTCAGCGCGGGCTTCGTAGGCGAAGACGTTGGTCAGCCCTTCACTCTCACCGGTGTCGGTCGCCGTACCCCAGGCGAAGGTTGTATCAGGGAAGTCGGGGGCAATTTCAAACATCGAGCTACCGTATTGAGTGCCGTGGGCAATGACGATGTTATAGCCGTCAGCCGCATAGTCGCGCAAAGCCGCGGCGGCATCGGTCACGTTGAACATATTCTCTGTAACGGCAATCTCAACCACATCTTCACCACCGGCGGCGGCTTGAATTTCGAGCAAGCCATCGTACAGGCCTGGCTCCAGGCCAGGTCGGTGGTCGTGCCAGGCATGACCACCGCGATCCGCACCGGCTCGATATCCCCAGGCCTTATCACCCCGCCAATGCCGGCAGCCGCCTCGATTATGGCTTCTTCAGTGGCTTCGGCCATAGCTTCTTCGGTCGCTTCAGCGGCCGGTTCTTCCATCGCTTCGTCGCCTTCAGCGGCCATCGCGCCGCCAAAGACGGGGACATACTCGCCGCCCTGGATTTGGCTGACCACAATCTCGGGGTCGGCGCAGTCGCCGTTCTCCTGGCAGCTAATCGTACCGGTGATGCCTTCCAAACCGGAGGTGGCGTACAAGGCATCGCGCAAGGCTTGCTTGCCGATGACCGTGTTGCCGTCGGCGTCGGTCGTGGCCACCGCTTCAATCGCATCGAATATCATATTGGTGGCGTCAAAAGCGTGCGCGTGGAAGGCGCTGACCGGCTCTTCGCCCAGGATTTCAACATAGTCGGCCAGGAACTGGTCGTAGGTGGCCCCACTGAAGGTCAGGTTGGGACCACTGACGTACATCCCTTCGGCGGCTTCCCCGGCGGCCGACACAAAGTCAGGCGAAATCATACCGTCAGCCCCGGCCAGAATGGTATCTTCCAAACCGGCCACTTCCTTGGCTTGGCTGGTGATGAAACCGCCCTCAGCGATGAAGACCGGAAAGTACAGGAATTCCGGTGAGCCGGTGGCGATGGAGGTCAGGACCGGCCGCATATCGGTGTCGCCAACATTGACCGCTTCTTGAGCGGTGATGGTGCCGCCGAGTTCGGTGAAGGTGTCGGCAAAGACCTGTTGGAGTTGTTCGGCGTAGGGCGAGCCATCGTGAATGGTGGCGGCGGTGGTCAAGCCGAGTTCATTGAAGACGAATTCGGCCATCACTCGACCCTGGACGTTGTCGTTGTGAGCGGTGCGCAGGAAGCTGGGGACGTGGTCGGGACCGGTCAGAGCGGGAGCGGTGCAGGAGGGGGAAATCATGGTCAGGCCGGCATCGTTGTAGATGGGCGCGGCGGGGGTACAGGACGACGAGCAGCTATGGCCAACGACCGCCGCGACGGAGTCGTCGGAGGCAATCTTGGTGGCGGCGGTTTGGCCGCCTTCGGCGGAGCAGCCGTCATCTTCGGGGATGAGTTCGACGGGATGGCCGGCGACGTCACCGCGTTCTTTGATGGCGACTTCGACGCCGGTTTGGGAGTCGATGCCGAGGGTGGCGTTAGGACCGGCGATGACGAGGGCGGAGGCGAGGCGGATGGGGTCGCCGGACGCCACAACGATGTTACCGAGGGGGTCTTCCTCGGGGGTTTCACTGCTGGTGGCTTCCTCAACGGCATCGCCTACAGCCGTGGCGGCTTCTTCAACCGCTTCTTGGGCTTGGTCAGCCGCGCCTTCAGCCGCTTCTTTAACCTCGGCCGCAGCATCTTCGGCTTTTTCCTTCGCCTGCTCAACGGCTGGAGCCGCTCCGCCGCAGGCGCCTAAAAGTAAGCATAACGCTAAATAATAAAACTAGTAGATAGAACTTGTTACGCATTGTGGTTAATTCTCCTCCATAGACAAAGCGTTAATTTAATGATTTTATATCAAGCATTTTGATAGGTGTTACAATTTGCTCGTAAAGCCATTCGGCATAACTTCTTATGGTTGTTTATCACCTCCTTTGCTGATAAAGTCTGGAGCGTCAAAGTTTACTTTGACCTTACTGTGAATGACAAAGCAAGCTTTGTCGCTCCAATCAATTTTTATGGTCGGTATCGATTCACGCGAGACTGTGTAGATCGTGCAACCAACTAACTCTATGCTAACCCTACTATTAGGTAACGATTATACTACGTTTGTGTTACGTCGTAAAACCTTAATTTTCGCCGCGTTCGAACGGTTTAGTCAAAGCCGCCGGCTGTAACGCTCGTTTGAAAGGAAATGCCAGGGCCAGAATCGTCAACAGATAAGGCAGCATCACTGCCACATCAGATGGAATATTAAGGCCAAGCACCTGCACCCAAAGCTGTAAGGCGTTGACCAAACTAAATAGCAGCGCCCCTAACAGCACGCCGACCGGCGTCCAACTGCCGAAGTAAACCAGCGCCACCGCGATAAAGCCTTGACCGTTGGTCATCCCTTCCTGAAAGATGCCCAACAGCGAGATCGACAGCGACGCCCCGGCAATACCGGCCATTGCGCCGCCAAACGTGACGGTCATATAGCGTACCCGAGCCACACTTACCCCCAACGAGTCGGCTGCCTGGGGATTTTGGCCGACAGCCCGGATGCTCAAGCCCCAGGTGGTTTTGTTGAGCACCCACCAGGCCAGCGGCACCAGTGCGAACGCGCCGTAAACCATCAGGCTGTGGCTCAGAAAAATTTCACCCAAAATGGGAATCTCACTCAAACAAACACCGGAGTTAATGCCGATACTGGCCAGACAAAATTTGAGTTCGGAGAAACCGTCAACCCCTTCAACTGTGCCGAGGAGCGTTTTGAAGAGCAGGCTCGATGTGCCCAGTCCGAACAAATACAGGCCAATACCGCTGATGCCCTGTTCGGCATTGAGGGTGACGCTGATGAAGGCCATCACCAGACCCATCAACGCCCCGACCAGGGCCGCGGCCAGCACCCCCAACAACAAGTTGCCGGTAACGAAGGCGACATAAAAGCCGCTAAAAGCGCCCATTAGCATAATGCCTTCAACGCCCAAATTCAGCACGCCGGAGCGCTGGGCAAAGGTTTCGCCGATAGCGGCGTACAGATAAGGTGTGGCCAGCCGGATGCCGGAGTGGGCAATGCCGACGATGATGGCTAAAATGCTCAGACCTTCGTTCATTCGTTTTCCTCCGCCGTTGTTTGGACCGCTACCCGGCGTCTGGCGCGGCGTCGAGACCAAATTTCACTGCTGACCACAAACAATACAATCAAGCCCAACAGCGCCGTTACAAACACCTGCGGCACCTGCACCGCCCGCTGCATCTTATCGCCGCCCACCAGCAGCCCGCCAAACAGAATCGAGGCCGGAATAGCTCCAATCGGGTGCAGTTTGCCAAACAGCGCCACCACAATGCCGGAAAAACCGTAACCGGCCGAAACCGCCAGCGGTTCGAACATACGGTGGTGCAGCCCCAAGATTTCCACCGCTCCGGCCAAGCCAGCAAACGCGCCGCTGAGGCCCATCGACAAAATGATGGTGCGCGGCACCTGAATACCGGCGTAACGGGCCGCCGCCGGGTTCAACCCGACCGCCCGGATGCGGTAGCCGATGGTGGTCCGCCATAGGAAAATATAAACGAGAATGGCCATATGATGATGGCGATGAAAAAACCCGTGTGTAAGCGCGTCGGCTCGACCAGCAGGCCATAGAGTTCGCCCCAAAAGCCGGTCAAATTCAAATCCTTGGCCGAATCGGTGAAGCCGAACCAGCCGGCGACATCGGTGAAGCGGGGTAGATCGGTGGGGCGCGGCAGCCGAGCCGAATGGGGATGTTGGTGCCGGCCTCGACCTCTTTGGGATCGATCATCGGGCCGCGCAGCAGGAAGTAGCCGATCTGAATGGCGATTTGGTTCATCATAATGGTGCTGAGGATTTCGTTGACGTTGAGGTAGGCTTTCAAATAGCCGGGGATGCCCGCCCACAGCGCGCCCATGAGCGTTCCGGCGATGATACCGAGGGTAATGACCAGGTAGTTGGGCCAGGTATCGCCCAATTCGACGGCCAGATAAGTGGTGATCAACGCGCCGACAATCAACTGCCCTTCAGCCCCGATGTTGATGACGTTGGCCCGGAAGGCGATGACAATCCCCAGACCGACCAATAGCAGCGGGACGGCTTTGACCATCGTGTCGGCCAGGCCGTTTTTGTTGGCAAATGCGCCGCTAAAACATGGCGGTGTAAGCTTCCACCGGGTTGACGTCGAGCAGCATCAGCACCACCGCGCCCACCAGCAGCGCGCCCATAGACGCGATGAGGGGCATCAGGGCATCGATGATCCGATCAAATTGAACACGTGTAAACAGCGAAGGCTTCATACCGGTCTCTTTGCGAAGGTGAATAGCGTAAGATATAACAGTTTGATTAGATTGACAAAAAATGAAAAAGCTCCCAGACTACCGCTTAATGATAAGCGTAATCTGAGAGCTTCCCGGCTCGACAAATTTACTTTGTGAGAAAATTAACACACTTTTCGATAACTGTCAAAACATTATCAATTATCAATTGTCAATTATCAATTATTCACCGTATCCGTCTGAAAAGACTTCGATCATCAAATACGGATCACCCAACGGATACAGAATGGGGCAGGTACAGCCGTTAGCCACGTACTGGCGCACTTTGGCCTTGACCTCTTCCGGCGTACCGCTGGCGGTAATATGCTGGACCAACTCATCCGGCACCAGCTTCATCGCTTCCTTAATCTGCTCTTTGGTAGCCGGCCAGCCCAGAATCGATTGGATTTGTTGCACGGTTTCCTTGGGGGTGTTGCTGGCTTTGGTAATGTGCGGCTGCTGAGCGATATATTGGGTTAGCAGCCAGCGCGCCCCATCGAGCGCTTTGGCTTTGTCGTTATCGACCGAACACACTACCAGTTGGGGCCGGTCGATGTCGGCCAGGGTGCGCCCGGCGCGCTCGGCCCCTATTGACAGTTGGTTTAGGGCGGCTTCATTATATTCCGGCGGCACGCAGTAGTTCAACACCGCGCCGTCGGCGATTTCGCCGGTCATTTCCATCATCTTCGGCCCGGTCGCGCCGATCATAATCGGCACATTACGCGGCTCACGCCGGCCGTGAACCACATCCAGTTCGATGCCTTTGACCTTGTGGAATTCGCCCTCATAGGTCACATTTTCCATATTCAACAGCCGCCGCATGACCTCGATGGTTTCGCGCATCGCCGTCAGCGGTTTACGCCGCTCGATGCCGACGTTGGCCGCCAGCGGATCCCACCACGCGCCGATGCCGCAGATAATGCGGTCGGGCGCTAAATCATCCAGCGTCAAAAATGTCGCCGCCAATAAACCGATGTTCCGCGTCCAGTTGTTGATCACGCCGGAGCCGACCTTAATCCGCTCGGTCACCGCCGCAAACGCCGCCATCGGCACGATGGCATCGCGCACCAGCCGGCTCTCCGCCTGCCAGACCGCCTCGAAGTTGTTCTTCTCGGCATACTGGGCCAACTTCATCCCCTCGCGCAAGTCGTGGGCGTCCTGTAAATATAAAGCTACTCTGTCTTGGGCCATTGCTAACTCCTCTCATTGATGTTGTGTGGCGCTGCGATTATAGCACTGATTGGGTTGGTTGGGTAGTTTGGTAGGAGGCTGGCAGCAATTCACTTTCGGGGCGAATGTGACGTCTTGAATCGCTGAGGCCGCTGAAGGCCCTGAAACCGCTGATGTTTCAACCGAGCAACCCATTAACCAATGGCTCAATCGGGGACCTCTATCACCAGACGATGGTTTCAGCGACCTCATTTTTTCTCAGCGCATTCAGCGATTCAAACTTGCCCCCAAACTGAAATGCTCTCCCCAGCTACCGTCACTTGTCACTCCGACCCCAAATCGGGTACAATAAGAGCAGTTTTCAGACTTTGACCCGATCCCTCTCTCAACCTCGAACGCTACTGTTTCGTCGTCGTCTGTCGTACCGGTTATCTTCTTGCTATAAATCCGTTCGTATAAAAGGATAATGTTATGACCGAACTCTACCCTTCCGACGAGGGTTCTCCGTGGAGACGCCCCGAACGGGGCGCCTGAAAAGCGAGCCAATATCCAGAAGTTTCATATCAAGAATATCCGAACCCTACTCACTGAGAGTTTTACTGACGGGGAACTTCGCCGTCTCTGCTATGATGAGCCTGATTTTAGAGCGGTCTATGATCAATTATCTCAAGGAATGGGCAAAGATCAGGTTATCGATCGGTTGATTGAATACGCTGAACGACAAGAACGCTTTGCGAAACTGCTGGACTTAACGAAAGAACTTAATCCTAAAGGATATGAAACCTATCAACCTTATACCATCCTGACCAACAGTCCCGCTAGCCCACCCTCGCCCGAAACCCTCAACCAGGCCGTTCAAACCTACACCCAAGCCCTACGCCGGGCCGTCAAAGCCGACCTGCTCGAAAAGCTGTTTGTTGAGGAAACCGGCGACAAGCAAACCCTGGCCGCGCCCATCGATCCCGCCTTTGCCGGCCTGCTCGATTACGATCTGGGCTGGCTGGAGGCGATGCACACCGCCTCGACGGCGGAGGTGACCGGCCGCGACCGGGATGCAACCGGCGCTGTTGACAACGTGCGGGACCACCTGCTGCACCACGTTGAGCGCGGGGTGCTGCTGGGCGAGCCGGGCAGCGGCAAAACCTGGACCCTGCTGCTGGTGCTGCTGGACGCTGGCCGGGGCTGGCAAGCCGCCGACGAAACCACCCGCATCGCCGTGCTGGTCAAGCTGAACCAATTCAAAGGCATTGACCCGGCCACCCAAGCGCCGCTCGCCTTTGCCGAGTTTGTCCGCCGTTCAGCCGGCGGGCTGGCCCCCTACCTGCCCTACCTGGCCCGCCGGAAACGGTTGCTGCTGCTGGGCGACGCCCTCAACGAGATGCCCCGCGCCACCGCCGACGGGCGCGACCTGCTGGCCGAGGTGACCGGCTATTTGGCCAAGCAGCCCTATTTCATCGTCTCCTGCCGCTACCACGATTATAAAAACGATCTGCAACCCCTCTACCCGCTGGCACAGGTGCGCCTGCGCGATCTGGATTTACCGGCCATCCGCACCTTTATCAGTAACTACTCGCCGTCTGAGCAAGAAGCCGTCGTTCTGTGGGCCAAGATGGGCGGCAGCGATGACTTACTGAAGGCTTGGAAAGAATGGGACAAGCAAACCTTCTGGGATGCTCAGGCTCAAGTAGACTGGAGGAAAATAAATTATAGGGACTGGCAAGCCTGGCGAGCGATGCACAGCGGGGCGCGCTTGATTCCGCTGTGCCGCAAGCCGTACATGGGCTTTTTGTTGACCTCGATCTACCGGGCCGGCGGCGAGATTCCGGCCAATCGCAGCGCCCTGTTCGGCGGTTTTGTCGCTAAGCTGCTGGAGCGTGAACAAGGGAACGCGGCTAAGCGCGGACAGACCTTCCCCGACTTCGCGGCCATTATCGCCGCGCTGACCGATCTGGCCGGCGCGCTGCAAACCGCTCAAGGCACGACCCTGCCGGCTAAGGCCCTGCCGCCGGCCATCGAGCCGCGCCTGCTGGACGCGGCCGAAGCGGCCAGCCTGCTGGAATTTGACGGGGCGAGTTGGCGCTTCAGCCACCAACTGCTGCAAGAATATTTCGCCGCTCGCATCTTGCTGGACGCTATGGAGCAGGGGCAAAACCCGGCCGCTCTCCTCGACGGTTCTTGGGGGGACAATGGCGCGAAGTTAAGCCCCCCCGACCCCCCAAAGGGGGGAGAAAGAGGCCAAATTCCCCCCTCTGGGGGGTTAGGGGGGCCAGCGCCCGCCACGAACTTAAGGCCAGCGCCCTGGTGGGACCCCGGCGTCTGGCGCGAGACCGCCGTCATCCTGGGCGAGGTGGCCGATCCCAACGAGGTCGCCATCTGGCTGGCTCCCCATAACCCCGAACTGGCCCTGACCGTCCTGCTCGAGAATGCTGAGCTGCAAGCCGGCCACATCCGCCTCTCCCCGGCGGCCCGAACGGCGCTGGTTGACGGCGCGCGGGCCAAATGCTCCGAGGAAAATCCGCAAGGGCGAGCCGCCGCTTACCGCGTACTGGGCCACCCGGACATCGACGCTGACCGCCGCCCAGGGATTCACGTCATCGTCGGCCCGGATGGCGTCACGCTGCCCGACATCGACTGGGTGCTAATTCCTGATGATGGCGAATGGATCTATCAAGACAAAAAACGCCCTGGTCTTCCCCCGTTTGAGATCAGCCGCTACCCGATCACCTACGCTCAGTTCCAGACTTTTCTCGATGACCCGCAGGGGTACAACGACCCTCAAAAGCGTTGGTTCACCGGCTTAGCGGCAGCCGACAATGATCGCCGGATGAGTGAGCAACAGTTCAAATATCTCACCCACCCCCGTGAGACGGTCAATTGGTATCAGGCGTTAGCCTTCTGCCGCTGGTTCTCCTGGCGCTTAGGCGGCGGCCATGGTTTGGACAACATCGCGGCCTGGGCGGTGCGCCTGCCGACGGAATTGGAGTGGGAAAAAGCGGCCCGCGGCTCGGATGGGCGCAAATACCCATACGACGGTGAGTTTGACGCGGCGAAAGGAACACATCCAAAACCGGCCTTGGGCAAACCAGCGCCGTTGGCCTTTTTCCGGAAGGGCCAGTCCTTACGGCGTGGAAGAGATGAGCGGCAACGTCTGGGAATGGTGCCTGACCGATTACGAGCAGCCGGCCCCGGATGTGGCCCAAGAAAACATCCGTTCTGGCGCGCGGCGGGTGTTGCGCGGTGGCTCCTGGTTCATCAGTCAGTTCAGCGCGCGCGCGGCGTCTCGCTTCAGGAGCCTCCCGGTCAGCCGTGGCGACAGCCTCGGTTTTCGGGTGTGTCGGCCCCCTTCTCGATGAGTTGCTGATCACTGTTGGGGCGGTCGGGCGTAGCCCGAAGCGCGTAGCGCTAGCCCCTTCGCCGCAGGCGAATCGATTTTAGAAATGACAATCGCAGACCAGCGAAGACCTGACAGGTTTTCAAAGATCACGTCCCGCCAAAATGTTATTACAAACGGAATGGTGCGTTGGTTCAAAGATAAGGTCGAAAACCTGTCAGGTCTGGTCTTTGCCGAACTCGACGCCTCGGTGCAGGGCTGGATCAACCACGTTCGCTACGCCGACACTTGGGGCTTGCGTGAGCATCTCTTGGCCGGCCATCCTGTTCGGTTTCAGACCATAAGGTTTTGATGAACTTTCAAGAATTAATCAGGGTATCTATCGTCGGCCAGCCTGACTTTAGACCGCGGCGATAGCTAACTCCCCAGCAGCGGGGAATTTTCGGCCTTGCTGGAAGGGCTGGGGGCCGCCGGGTACCCGTTTATTTTCTTAATCTTGATGAAAACCTGATAGAATCCAGATCATATCTGAAAGACCTGCAAAATAAAAATACAGGTGATGTTTACACACCTGGTGTAAGTGTCAGCACCTGGGTGTAAATGTTTGCACACCTGGTGTAAATGTTTGCGCACCTAGGTGTGTATGTTTGCACATATAGGTGTAAGTGTTTTACACCTGAGGTAGTGTTCGCAATAAGGTGTAAGTGTTCCATAGTATGGGTGTAAGTGTTCGCAGCTCATGGGTGTAAGTGTTCGCATCCGATCGGTGTAAGTGTTCGCACTATGGGTGTAAGTGTCGACACATGGGTGTAAGTGTTCACACACCTAGGCGAAAAATAAACACCTGCTCTATTTGATTGCCTCCGGCTGCGCTCCTTCAGCAGATTGGAACCGATGACCGCTAAATTCCAAAATCTTTTCGCCTGCGGCGAAGGGGCTAGCGCTACGCGCTTCGGGCTACGCCCGACCGCCCAACAGTGATCAGCAACTCATCGAGAAGGGGCCGACACACCCGAAAACCGAGGTTGCTGAAACGGTCGTTCGGGCCGCCCTGAAGCGAAACGCCGCGCGCGCGCCACTGATCGAAGTCCCAGGAGCCACCGCGCAACACCCGCCGCGCAATAGAACGGATGTTTTCCCGGCCGTCATCGGCCCGGTAGGGATAAGGAAATTGGTTTTGGTCGTAGATGGTGGTTGTCCAGGTGTAGGCGTTGCCGGCCAGATCAAACGCGCCCTCCGGGGTGGCGTTGTCAAAAATGCCGACCGGGTGGTGCGCCGAATGTGGCTCTCGAAGGTGTTGCCGCGGCTAATCTCGAACGCGTCGCCGTAGGGTACGGTCGCCCGACCTGGCCGCGAGCCGCCGCTTCGAACTGGGCTTCGCTCGGCAAATCGAAGGTTTCACCCATCTGGGCCGAGAGCCAGCGGCAGTAGGCCCGAGCCTCAAACCAGGTCACCCCGACCACCGGCTGGGCCGGGTTGTTGAAGCGGCTGTCCTGCCAATATGCCGGCTCGTGGTAGATTTTACCTGCGGGATACCATTCCTCAGCTGCTGCTCAAAGCGTTCATCATTCCAGTTGCGAATCGTAATCCAATCATCGGCCTGCTGGCTGGTGATCCGGTTTTGCTGACCAGCCCTCGGATATGCTCCTCGGTCCAGCTTTGAAATGTTTTACGGTTATCCCGCCACTGCTGTTTACTGCCCTCGCTGCTGCCCTCGCCGCGCCGCCAGGCTTGCGCTTCGGCGGTCTCCCACCACTGCTCGTCGTCGTAGCCCCCGGCCGCGATAAACAGGGCGTACTCGGCGTTGGTCACCGGGAACTGCCCGATCTGAAAGGCGGCCAGCTCGACGGTGTGGGCCGGTTTTTCATCGTCTACGGGCTGTCGTCGTCGCCGATGGGATAGACGCCGGCGGGAATATCGACCAGCGGCGGGCGCAGGTAGTCGCCGTAGGGGCCGGTGTGGCGGGCCAGCGGGGTCGCCCAGTTCGCCCAGGGCCAGCCCGGCCGCAATGCGGGCGCGCAGGTCGGCGGTCATGTCTTGGGTGCGGGCGATGAGGGCGGTTTGGAGGTCGTGTTTTAGCCCGTCAAGGGCGGATAGTTTGGGTTGGCCCATATTCCCCTCTGTCCCCCCGCTGGGGGAAGTATTGCTCCTCCCCAGCAGGGGAGGCTGGGAGGTAGAATGCTCGCCGGCCTCGAAAGCCTGGGGCCCTGGCCGCCCTTGAATCCCTCTGGGAGAGGGTTGGGGTGAGGGCAACCTCACCTCCGGCGAGGCCGCGCAGCGGGCGGCCAGGGGTAGGTTGTGCGGGATCAGGTCGCGGATGAAGGCGGTCGGGTCGGGGGCCATGGGCGCGGCGGTCAGGGTGGTCTCTTCCCAGCCGGTCTGGGGCAGCGGCGGCAGCGGGTCGCCGTCGGCCAGGTCGGCCAGCGTTTCCGCCAGGGTGGGGGTAACGGTCCAGACGGCCCAGTCGCGGTGAACCAGGTTGGGGTCGGGCGTGCGGGCCAACTGCCGGGCCGCGAAATATTCCTGGAGCAGTTGGTGGAAGAAGGTCAGCTCATCGCGGGCGATATCCTCGTCCAGCACGGCCAGGGCTACCCCGGCGGTGAGGATGGCCTCGGCCTGGTCGCAGTCAAGCTGCTGACAGGCTTCATCGTAATCGATGCGCACCGTCGCGCCCTCTGTTTCCAGGCCGGTCTGCTGCATGTTGAAAGCCAGCCGGCTCAGGCTGGGCAGCAGCAGGCCCCGCTCCGGCAGGTCAAAGGGCGACGGCCACTTATCGCGGGCCAGTTTGGTGCGGTCGCGCCGGTCCAGCAGGTCATGGGCCGGCGGGCCAAGCAGTGGGTGGTCGATATTGCGCCTGATCTGCTGGCGGACGAATTGGGTGAACAACTCGGCTTTGCCCCTGGGCAGGCGTTGATCCTGTTCCACCTGATCCAGCAGCAGCTTCAGGTAAATCGGGGTGCGATACAGATCGAACGGGGGGCTGCCGGCCAGCTCCTGCCAAATGGCCTCGGCTCGGGCCGGGCTGTACCGCTCGATGAACTGCCGCACCTGCTCCGGCGCCATCGGCTGCACTTCGATTTGCGGCACGCGCAGCTCCGGGCGGCTCAGGCTGGCGCTGTAATCGAGGCTGCGGCAGGCGAAGACGGCCCGGTTGCCCGGCGTGACGATCTCCTGAATGAAGGCCCGCCACAGGCCCACCTTGTGGTCATACTCGGCGTCGCTGCTGTGCGGCATCTCGTTGAGGGCGTCCAGCAGTAACATCACTCGCCCTTGGCCCAGATAGTCGTCCAGCGGGGCCAAAGCCGGGTAGCGCTTGGCCCAGGCCGCGTTGAGCCAGTCGCGCGGCTCGGTCGTATCGCGATAGCTGTTGAGTTGAATGAAAAAGGTAACCGCCGGCCCGGCCTGGCGCAGTTGGTCGATGCTGTGATCCAGTTGCAAGCGGCGCAGCAGGGTCGATTTGCCCGATCCCGGCGCGCCCAGCAGCACCAGGGCTGGATCGGGTACCTCGGCCAGCACCTGGCGTAAATCGTCGAAGCGAAGGTCGTCGGCCTGCCAGCGTTGGGGCGTGGCCTCGCCCTGGTCCAGCAGCAGGGTCAAGCTGACAAAGCGTTTGTCCAGGGCATAGCGCGGCAGCGACCACTCGGCAATCTGAGCCAACCGCTGCTGGGTCGCGTTGGCCGGTGAGTGACGCAGCAGCGCCTCGACCGTCTCCGGCGGCAAAAAGGGCGGGTCGGCCTCGCGCCGGATGGCGTTCAACACCCCGGCAAATTCGGCCGGCAGATCGCCGGTTTGCACCTTCGCCAGTTCGGCCAGCTTGGCTTGCGCCCCGGCCAGCCGCGTTTCCACCTCAGCCCGCTCTTCCGCCGGCGCGGCGGCCAGGGCGGCTTGGTCGGCTTGAATTACCTGCCGCAGCTCGGCCAACTGCCGCTCGACGTCGGTGGTTAGTTCCAAGATCAGGGTGTCGATCTGCTGCTGCCGGTCGACGCCCACTTGGGCCTTCACTTCGTCCAACAAGGCCACTATCGCCGGCCGGTCGGCGGCGATGTCGCTGTATTTGTCCAGTTGGCCCACCAGTCGGCGGGTAAACGGCTCCGCCGCGCCGGTCCAGTCGATGTGTGGCAGCACCGGCGCGCCGTACAGGGCGCTCGTCACCAGCGCTTGGCGGGCCGCCGGGTCGGTCATCTGTGGTAGTAGCTGCTGCACTATGCGGTCGAATAGGGCTTTGTCCATGCCGTTTCATTCCATAGGTGAGGTATGGTCCTATTATGGCTCAATCTGCCGCCTGGCTGTCCAAACCGGGGGGTAGGGAGTAGGAAGTAGGGCTTAAGGGGATAAAACCGCTTACTTCCTACGCCTTACGCCTTACTCCCAATGTTCTTAGGGCGGTAACGTTGGTTTTTTAGTTACACCTGAGCCACGTGGCAACTTGAAGTATTATAACAGAAAAATAGGTTTGACCGGAATAGACTGGGACAAATGGCTGTGTTTCAGTTATGGGGCGAGATAGAAACAGTGAATCACTGATGGAAATGAGAGCGCTGACGTCTCTACGCTCCGGATTCGCCTCAATCCAACCTTAAGCGGAACCGAGAATTTAAGACTATACTGAAATCAATTTGAAATCGAAACTTTTGATCGAGGTTTCATCGGGTAGCGTAGGGGCGATGGCAATCGGCCCGAGCGGTGGTGAGGCAAGGCACAGCTCCAATCCGATTGCCTCGCCCGTGGTCGGGGGGTGTGACCTACGGTTACCAACCACCAGGCCGTTCCCTAGGCGGGCGAGGCAACGTCATTGGGTAACCGGCCATAAACGGCGGCGTCGTTGACGTTGCCATCGCCCCTACCCTCCGCTCGCTTGAAAAGTTCTGGTTTCATTCTGATATCAGTATAGAGTTCAGTGATATCATCCTTTTCAGTGTTTCACTGTTTCAACGCGTGGTTTACTCCAATTCTGAAATACAGCCGGGACAAATGGCTGCGTTGCTATATTTGGTAAATCACCCATCCGCGTTTATTATCTGGTAAATGGTAATTAGTAAATGGTAATTGGTAATTGGCTATTCAATCTCTAATTACCATTTACCATTTACTCGCCCTAAAGTGCGATATTGCCTTTAACCCAGACTAACATATCACCTTTATGACCCAAAGTCACCTTAACCACCTGCAACTCTTACAACTGGCCGACAGCGCCCTGCCCATCGGCTCGACGGCCCACTCATTTGGGCTGGAAACACTGGTGGCGGCCGGCCGCTTGACCACGCCGCAGTTGGCCGGCTTTTTTGGCGACTATATTATGGAAGCCGGCGCGGTGGAAGCGCTGTATGGGCGGCTGGCCTATCGCGCCGCCGCGCTGGCAGACGAGCGGGACTTTGAAACGCGTTGGCTCGATCTGAATGCGCGGTTGAGCGCTTTGAAACCGGCCCGCGAGAGCCGGCAGGCCAGCGCCATGTTGGGCAAACGGTTTTTACACCTGGCCGGCTCACTCATCGAGCCGTCCTCGCCGGTGCTGCATCTGGCTTCGGCCTCAGCGCTGAGGGCCGGGATCGATCTGCATCACGCGACCGTGTTTGGGGTGGTGGGGCAGGTGTTGGGTATCGACGAGGAGCTAACCGTGCTGGCCTATTTGCAGCAAAATCTGGCCGGTCTGATCTCGGCCTGCCAGCGCTTGCTGCCGCTCGGCCAGCGTCAGGCGGCCCAATTATCGTGGCAGCTTAAGCCCGCCCTCATCGCCGCCGCGCAGGTTAGCCAGGATGGCGATCTCGACGGCCCGGCGGCGTATAGCTGCGCCACGCTGGTCGATGTCGCTGCGATGCAGCATCCGGGACTGCCGACGCGGTTGTTTATCAGTTAGGGGTTAGGGGGTAGGTAGTAGGGAGTAGGGGAAAAACTCAATCTCCAGTCTCTAATCTCCAAGAATAGGAAGCCAGGTAATAATTAATGGTGAATAATTAATGGTGAATTGTGAAGTTATTTTTCCATTCACCATTAATTGTTTAATTATTCACCATTCACCATTTGTTTTAACGAGTTCGACAATTTTTGTCGATGTGAAAGCCTTAGATGTTACCTATGTCAACAACGTCAACTTCATTAACCTCACCGCACCGCACCGACGGTCGCTTGAATATACACTTCTATCTCAGCCCAACGACGCCGCAGACTAACTTGCGGGTGGTTGAGCAGACGCCGCCGTTGCGGGTGGTTCGCGGGTTTAACCAGCCCGGCGGCGCGGCTATGGCTCACCTGCATAACGTGTCCGGCGGGGTGTTGGGCGGCGACGCCCTGACGGTGACGGCCACGGTCGGCCCCGGCGCGCGAGCGCAGTTGACCACGCCGGGCGCGACCCGCGTCTACCGCCATCGCTCCGGCCGGCCCGACGCCGTGCAGACCACATGTTTCACAATCGAGGCCGGGGGATTGCTGGAATATTTGCCCGATCCGCTTATCCCGTTCGCCGGATCACGGTATCGCCAAACCACCCGGATTGCGTTGGCCGATGACGCCGGTCTTTTTTGGTGGGAGATCATCGCGCCCGGCCGGGAGACTCGTGACGAGTTGTTTGCCTACGAGCAGCTAGACATGACGGTCGATATTACCGCCGGCGGCCGGCCCATCGCCATCGAGCGGCTGCGCCTCGAACCGAGCGCACGGCCGGTGACCTCGACCGTGCGCTTAGGCCCTTATCGCTATTTCAGTACCTTCTATATATGCCGCACCGGTCAGCCGGAAGCGGTGTGGATCGACCTCGAGCAGGAGTTGGTTGCGTTGACCCCATCGGCGTCGATGGGCCAGGCCACTACTTGGGCCGTCAGCACCCTGCCCCGCGATGGGCTGGTCGTTCGTGGTTTGGGCTGCACCGGGCGTGATCTGCAAACCACCCTCATCGAATTATGGCAGGCGGCGAAACACCGGCTGTATAATGCGCCGGCTATTCTACCTCGTAAATTATACTAACTTCATAACCTTGGATAAGAAGTAGGCGTTTTTTCCCTTAATCCCTACTTCCTACTCCTTGCTCCCCGTGGTAAGCACTCAGACGGCGATATGGGCATGCATTATTCCGAAGTTTCAGTAATTATCATATTTGACAAAGACCCGTAGGTATGATATTCTGTCTCAAAGTACTGACTTCTTAGATGTGACCAGTGCCTCAGCGACGAGTCATAACAGCCAATACGCGTTATGACCTGTCGCCGAGGCATTTTTTATGCCATTACACGTTAAATCTTTTTAACTTGACCACTTATTTGGGAAGCCGCGACGCTCTCACCTGTGATCTTATTTCAAGATGCATAGTTGAGGGCGTTTTTCATTTGTATGTAGTTTTAGATTAAATAGGGAGAAGATTGCTCAAAATAGGGCTTGTTCAGCTACTGAACAACGCCTTAAACTCCCCTAATCCTAAAACGCTATAAACTCTACTGGCTAAAATCTTACGGGAAGGAGAGAGATGATGACGATCGGCCTACCCCCTTAACCTCGACTACCTTCGCATTTCCTTATAGGAATTTCAATATATAAATTTAAATCTATGTCAATTTAAAGGAAAAGGAGATACCGCATACGCGGTACCTCCCAGATGTCGACAAAACGCTCGGATATAACCAGGCCCGCCAAGACCCACGGTTTGTCCGAAACCGTCCTGCCTTTTTTAATTATACCACAGCGCTATAGAGATCGCCATGCTTTTTGAGCGGTAAGTTTGTAGCGTCACGGAGGTTAAAAGGCCAGGACAACTTTCGCACAGTTAGTTATTGAGGAGAAGATAATGTCAAAGAAAGTTGGTCCTTTTTTAACCATTACCCTTATCTTGTTAATGTTTATTTTGGGCGCTTGCGGCGCTCCGGCTCCCGAACCGGCGGCGGAAGAACCGGCTGCCGAGGAAGCCGTTGATACCACCGCCGAACCGGCCGCCGAGGAAGCCGACGCGACCGAAGCGGAAGCCCCGGCCGAAGAAGAAGTCGCCGAAGCTGAAGAAGGCCCGATCAAAGTCGGTATCCTGCACTCATTGAGCGGGACGATGGCGATCAGCGAAGTGTCGGTCAAAGATGCCACCCTGATGGCGATTGAGGAGATCAATGCTGCCGGTGGCGTGATGGGCCGCCAGATCGAGCCGATCATCGAAGACGGAGCCAGCGACTGGCCGACCTTCGCTGAGAAAGCCCGCAAGCTGATCCAGGAAGATGAAGTGGCCGTTGTCTTCGGCGGTTGGACCAGCGCCAGCCGCAAGGCCATGCTGCCGGTCTTTGAAGACCTGAACGGGCTGCTGTTCTACCCGGTGCAGTACGAAGGGCTGGAATCGTCGCCGAATATCTTCTACACCGGCGCGGAGCCGACCCAACAGATTATCCCCGGCGTGCAGTACCTACTCGACCAGGGTTACAGCAACATCTACCTGCTCGGTTCGGACTACGTCTTCCCCCGCACGGCCAACACCATTATCAAACTGCAACTGGAAGACGCCGGCGCGACGTTAGCCGGTGAAGAGTATCTGCCCTTGGGCGATACCGAATTCAGCACGATCATCAGCAAAATCCAAGCCGCCCAACCGGACGCCATCTTCAACACCCTCAACGGCGACAGCAACGTGGCCTTCTTCAAGCAGTTCAAGGATGCCGGTTTCACCCCGGAAGATCTGCCGGTGATGTCGGTTAGTGTGGCGGAAGAGGAAGTACGCGGTATCGGGCCGGAGAACATCGCCGGTCACCTGACTGCCTGGAACTACTACCAGACCGTCGACTCCCCCACCAATGAAGAGTTCGTGGCTAACTACAAAGCCGCCTACGGTGAAGACCGCGTGACGGCTGACCCCATCGAAGCCGGTTACTTCGGCGTCTATCTGTGGAAAGAGATGGCTGAAGCGGCCGCGTCGACCGATGTCGATGCGGTGAAGGCCGCCGCGTTAGAGAACGAAATCACCTTCGATGCCCCGGAAGGTCTGGTCACGGTTGATGGTGAAAACCACCACACCTTTAAGATCGTCCGCATCGGCGAAATTCGTGAGGATGGCCTGATCGACACCATCTGGGAGAGCGACGGCGCGGTCAAGCCCGATCCCTTCCTGACCAGCTACGACTGGGCCGCCGACCTCGCCGCAGCGATGGGCGGGCAGTAGGCAGTTAAAGTAACCTAATCCATCAATCGCAGCGTCGCTGTCCGCAGCGACGCTGCGATTAAATCTCACCGGCGGTCGGCGGTCATCCGTCGGCAGTCTATAGAAAAGGAGCGCACATGGTCGGTTGGTTAGCTCAACTATTTAACGGTATCAGTCTTGGCTCGATTTTGTTGATGATTTCATTAGGCTTGGCCTTTTCTTTTGGCCTGATGAAAGTGATCAATATGGCCCACGGGGAGTTTATTATGGTGGGCGCTTACGTGACTTACGTTTTTCAAAATACCTTTGCCGATATGTTAGGTGGCGTAGATTTGGGCATCTGGTTCATTTTGTCCCTCTTTGCCGCCTTTATCATTACCGGTATCCTTGGCGTCATTTTAGAGGTTGGTCTCATTCGCTTTTTATATGGGCGCCCTCTAGATACGTTGTTGGCTACCTTTGGGGTCGCCTTGGTGTTGCAGCAGGCCGCCCGCAGTATCTTCGGTGCGCCGAACGTGCAGGTGGTTAGCCCCAGTTGGTTGAGCGGCGGGGTGAATATCGGCATTATGGTCCTGCCGTACAAGCGGTTGTTCATCATCGCGCTGGTCATCGTTTTGGTCGCGTTGATCTACGTCTACCTGAACCGAACCGCCGCCGGTCGCCGCCTGCGGGCGGTGATGCAGAACCGGGAAATGGCGGCTGCGCTCGGCGTTCGTTCGCGCCAGGTTGATGCGCTGACTTTTGGCGTGGGGGCGGGGTTGGCCGGGGTGGCCGGCTGCGTGTTGACCTTAATCGGGCCGATTGGTCCGACGCTTGGCACGAACTACATTGTCGACGCGTTTATGGTGGTGGTTTTAGGCGGCACCGGCAGTTTATTGGGGACTATTTTGGCGGCGATGATGATCGGCATCTTTAGCTCGGTTATCGAGTTTAGTACCACCGCGACCATCGCCAAAGCCTTGGTCTTTGTTATGATTGTAGCGTTCTTGCAATGGCGGCCGACCGGGCTGGTGGCGCAGCGAGCGCGATAAGGAATAGAGCTATGACCTCACAGAAAAATCCATTTCGTACCTTCCTAACCGACTGGGGTCCCTTCATTATATGGGGCGTAATTTTACTCCTGGCGCCGATGGTTCTGTCTGAATTTAGGTTGAACCTGTTGGGCAAGTTTTTGACGTTCGCCATTGTTGCTATCGGGTTGGACCTGATTTGGGGCTATGGGGGGATGTTAAGCCTGGGACAGGGTCTCTTTTTCGGGATGGGCGCCTACTTTTTTGCCATGTATCTTAAACTGGAGTCCGGCGGCGGACGACTGCCCGATTTTATGGTCTGGAGTGGTATGAAGGAGTTGCCCTCGATATGGCAGCCGTTCGCCTCGCCTGTTTTTGCCATCATGATGGTACTTATCGGGCCGATGGTCATAGCGGCGATATTAGGCTTTTTTGTGTTTCGCAGCCGCATCCAGGGCGTCTACTTTTCGATTATTACCCAGGCCTTAACCTTAATCGTCAGCATTTCTTTGATCGGCCAGCAGCCTTATACCGGCGGCACCAACGGCATCACCAACTTGAGTACCATTTTCGGCCACAGCTTAGCCGACCCGCAAACACAGGTGGCCCTCTATTTGAGTACGGTGATTATTTTGGGGATCATCTATATTTTGGCCCGGCTGCTGACCCGATCTCGTTTTGGCCGGCTGCTGGTCGCTACCCGCGATGACGAAGCCCGGGTTCGCTTCCTGGGCTACAGTCCGGTGACCATCAAGACAACGACCTTCGCTATTTCGGCGGTGTGCGCCGGCATTGGCGGCGCGTTATTTGTGCCGCAGGTGGGCATTATTTCCCCGGCGGCGCTCGACGTCGTGCCTTCGATTATGATGGTCATTTGGGTGGCCGTCGGTGGGCGGGCGACACTGGTTGGAGCGGTGGTGGGGGCGCTGCTGGTCAACGCCGGTCAAAGCGCCGTCAGCGAGCAGTTTCCGAATATCTGGCAATATTTTTTGGGAGCGCTGTTCATCGGGGCGGTTTTGTTGTTCCCGCAGGGCGTGGTCGGCTCGTATCGGATGGCCTTTGCCCGCTGGCGTGCTCGCGGCCACAGCGCCGACGCGCCGGAAGTGGAAGAATCGCCGGTGGCCGGTTCGGGCCGGTTGGCGCAAGAGGTGGTTGAGTAAAGGGAATCCTATGTCAAATATCTTAGAAGTCAGAAAAGTGACCGTTAGTTTTGACGGCTTTACCGTCTTGAACAATCTCGATTTTTCGATGGAGCGGGGTGAGCTGCGCTTTTTCATCGGGCCGAACGGGGCCGGTAAGACCACGATGCTGGACATCATCACCGGCAAAACCAAACCCCAGGCCGGCGAAGTGATTTTTGATGGCGATAAAAATGTGAGCCATCTCGGCGAACACCGTATCGTTCAATTGGGGATCGGGCGTAAATTTCAAACGCCGTCGATTTTCGGCAGTTTGACGGTGTTCGAGAATTTGGAAGCGGCCATCGGTTTTCGCGATTATACGCATCAGCTTTTTGGCCCGATGTCGGGTGAGGAGCGCGACCTCTTGCACGAAACGCTGGAAGAGATTGGCCTGCAAAATCGAGCCCAAGTGCGGGCGGGCCTGCTGTCTCACGGTGAAAAGCAGTGGTTAGAGATCGGCATGCTGCTCATCCAAAAACCGAAGCTGCTGCTGCTCGATGAGCCGGTGGCGGGTATGACTCGCCGCGAGCGGGATCGCACCGGGGAGCTGCTGCTGGACATTATCAAAAACCGGTCGGTGCTGGTGGTTGAGCATGATATGGAGTTTGTGCGCAAGTTTGCCAAGACCGTAACCGTGCTGCATATGGGCAACGTGTTGTGCGAAGGCCCAATGGATGAGGTGCAAAACAACCCGCAGGTCATCGAGGTCTATTTAGGCAAGGCCCACGATGAAGTTCGGCAAGTTCGCAAAAAGCAAGTCGTGGTGCGGCGAACTGCCCCGCAAGCGGCGGCGGTTCATTAAAAGCTATCAGCTATCAGCAGTCAGCTATTTTTGTATTAAGCTGAAAGCTGACGGCTGACCGCTAGATCAGCTACAACATACAAAGGATGCACAATGCTGCAAGTTAATCAACTCCAAACTTACTATGGCGATAGCCTGATTCTGCACGACGTATCTTTAGAAGTAGAAGAAGATGAGGTGGTGTGCCTGTTGGGCCGGAATGGCGTCGGCAAGACTACTTTTATGAAGTCGGTCATGGGCGTGGTTAAGTCCAGACACGGCTCGGTTAATCTGGACGGAGAGGAATTAAATCAAGCGGCCACCAGTCAGCGCGCTCGCGCCGGGATCGGCTATGTGCCGCAGGGGCGCGGTATTTTTCCCTATTTGACCGTCTATGAAAATTTACTGATGGGCTTTGAGCCGGCGCCGGGGCAAAAAATCAATTCGGAGTCGATCGAGGCCATGTACACCCTATTTCCGGTGCTCAAGCAGATGCGCCAGCGGGTCGCCGGCACGTTGAGCGGCGGGCAGCAGCAGCAGTTGGCCATCGCCCGCGCTCTGGTTCGCCGCCCCAAGCTGTTGCTGCTCGATGAGCCGACCGAGGGGATTCAGCCGTCGATTATGCTGGAAATCGCCGAGGTCATTCTCAAACTGCAAGAGGAAGGTCAGATTGCCATTTTGGTGGTCGAGCAGTTTTTGGATTTCGCCCTGCAAATCGCCGACTACTTCTATATTATGGAGACCGGCGCTATCGTCAAAGAGGGGCCAATCGACGAGTTCAATGATGACATCGCCAAAACGTATCTGGCGGTTTAGAGACAAAGCTAGCTTGATTTAGACATGTGAATCGTAAATTAGTCTATGGCAAAAGCCCCGAGCGATTACCGCTCGGGGCTTTTTTGTTATAGAGAGGATTTGGTAATTCTTGGTCTGTAGCCATCCGGCCTATCGCAACCGAATGAATTCGGTCGCTGCTAAAGAAAACCTGTTGAAACAGGTTATTGGGTTCTCCCTTAACGTGTTTTCAACACGTTTCTTTTATCAGGCTGCGAATTCATTCGCGGATATTAAAATACTTCCTAACTCTTTGCGCGTTACTTCTCCATCAGTGTCTTCAGTGTTTCTATCTCGCCCCAAGTTGGAAATGCATGCCTAGAGTAAATAGGGCTTGACAATTATTTTCATAAATGGTAGAATTATGAAAATAATTTTCATCACTTAAACTTTCATAAACCTAAAAATGAAAAATCGAACTAACAATGATCGTGGTTCATTGGCAGTGATTTCCGACGCGCTGCCCCAGCTAAAAGGCTCAGCTCAAAAGGTGGCCGAGTACATTCTCAACGCACCGCAAGAGACAATCAATCTAACTATCACCGAGTTAGGTTCGCGGGTGGGGGTGAGTGAGGCCAGCATTGTCCGTTTTGCCCAGGCTTTGGGGTATTCCGGCTTTCACGCGCTCAAGATTCGTTTGGCCGAAGATATCGTCTCGCCGATGTCGATCGTCCATGAGGATCTGCTGCCGGACGATGGGGCGGCCACCGCCGTGCAGAAAGCGATGACGGCCGGCTTGCGTTCGCTGGAGGATACCATCCATATCCTGGATATGCCGGTGCTGGAAGCGGCCATCCGAGCGTTGTGCGATGCCCGCCAAATTGAACTGTTTGCCTCCGGTAACTCCATCCCGATGGCGATGGATCTCAATTTCCGCCTGACGAAGATCGGACTGCGGAGTCGTTTTTCCGTTGATCCGACCATGCAGGAAATGTACGCCAGCCTGACCTCCCCTGAAGACGTCGCGATAGGCATCTCGCACACAGGTAGTTCAAAAGACACCGTCTATGCCTTGGAGTTAGCCAAAGAACGCGGCGCGCGTACGGTCTGCATTGTCAATCACTCTGACTCACCCCTGACTCGCTACGGTGATTACTGTTTATTCACCTCCACCCGGGTTAGTCATTTTCGCGAGGAACGAATGGCCTCTAATTTGGCCACGTTGGCGCTGACCGAAGCCCTCTATGTGGGTATCTGCGTCGAGCGTTCCGATGCTTCGGTGCAAGCTGTCTCCGAAACGGATAGGGCCACCGGGCATCGTAAGTACTAAATTCAAGACGTTAAAAAAGAAAAGGAGGAGATGAACACTGGCGGATAAACCATATTTATAGTAAGTCCAAAGAAAGGGAAAGTTGCCATGCACGATGGTGCAGGCGCAGACTGGTTTTAGACATTTCATTAAAAATCTACTTATTCAAAATGTGCTTACAAAGGAGAATAGACACATGAACAAAGGGGTTATTAGTTTATTCTTGGCGGCGGTAATGTTAGTTTTCATAGCAACCGGTTGCGCCTCGCAGGCCACGCCGGAACCACCCGCTGCCGAACCTAATACCGAAACCGAAGCCACTGCCGAACCTGCTGCCGAAGAGGCATCTGAAGAACCTGTCGAAGAACCCGCTGCCGAAGAGGCAGTTGAAACTACCGGTGAAACCGTTACGCTTGAGTTCGCTCAATGGTGGGAGCCGGAACTACCTGAGGGCGAATTCAGAGCCTTGATGGACGAGTTTGAAGCCCAAAACCCTGGTATTAAAGTCGAATTGATCAGCGGTCCCTACTCGGCGACCAGAGAACAGATCGTGGCCGGGGCGGCCACAGGCACCATGGCCGACGTGGTCGGTCTGGATGGGGCCTGGGTCAATGACTTTGTGAAACAAGGCGCGCTGGCCAGCCTGTCCGACTTGATGAGCAACGCCGGATTTGATGACAGCGAACTGGCGGCGCAGATTCAGCTGAATGGTTCAACCTACATGATTCCGGTTGTTAACTTCGTTTATCCCGTATTTGCCAATTTAGACCTGATGGAACAAGCCGGCGTGGCCAGCCCTCCCTCCACCCGGAGCGAGTTTGCCGCCGCCGCCGAACAGTTAACCGACGCCGACAACAACGTCTATGGCTGGGTGCTGCCCCTGTCTCTGGAACAACCCAACGGCATTCAGAATGATGTGATGTCGTGGGTCTGGGCCTCCGGCGGCAGTATGATGGCCGACGGCCAGCCGAACCTGGTGGGCAATGAGGACGTCACCAGTGCGATGGAATTCATCAAAGGGCTGTACGATGCGGGCCTCATCGCTCCCGGCGCTTTCTCGATGCGAGAGCAAGACAAGGTGGAAGAGTTCGTTAACGGCCGGGTGGGGATGATGGTTGACTCCCTGGCCCATATCAACTTGATCCGCGAACGTAACCCGGACCTGAACTTCGCCATCACTGCGCTGCCGGCCGCCGACGACTACACCGGATCACGCGGTCTACCGTATGCCTCGTGGGGCATTGGGGTAGCTGAAAACAGCGAACATCAGGCCGAAGCCTGGAAGCTGATCGAGTTCCTGATGAGTCAAGAAACCAACTCGAAGCTATCGTCGATTGCCAACGCCTTCCCCGGCAACGTCAATTCCACCCCTGACTTCGTTCAGTCAGACGAGCTGTTTGCCGATGCCTTTGCCGTCTTCCAGAGCGGCTATCTGGCCAACGAATTTGTGGGCCTGCCGGTCGCCGAAGAATTGATGCGCCAGTACGACGAGCAGTTCCAACTCTACCTGGATGGCGATCAAACCCTGGATGAGTCCCTCACCAATGCTCAGGCAGCCTGGATGGAGAACTTCGAGTCTTCGGGGGGCGCGGCAGATATATCTGCCGCCGAACCTGCTGCTGAAGAAGCCACCGCAGAACCGGCTGCCGAAGCGGCGGCTGAACCATTGGCTGAACCGGTTACCCTCGAGTTCGCTCAATGGTGGGAGCCGGAACTACCTGAGGGCGAATTCAGAGCCTTAATGGACGAGTTTGAAGCCCAGAACCCTGGCATTACCGTCGAATTGATCAGCGGTCCCTACTCGGCGACCAAAGAGCAGATCGTGGCCGGGGCGGCTACAGGCACTATGGCCGACGTTGTCGGTCTGGATGGAGCCTGGGTCAGCGACTTTGTGAAGCAGGGGGCGCTGGTCAGCCTGTCTGACCTGATGAGCGATGCCAGTTTTGATGACAGCGAACTGGCGGCCCAGATTAAACTCAATGATGCGACTTACATGATTCCGGTTGTTAACTTCGTTTATCCGGTGTTTGTCAATTTGGACCTGATGGAACAAGCCGGCGTGGCTACTCCCCCCTCGACGCGGGGCGAATTTGCCACCGCTGCGGAACAGTTGACCGACGCCGAGAACAACGTCTATGGCTGGGTGCTGCCCCTGTCTCTGGAACAGCCCAACGGTATTCAGAATGATGTGATGTCGTGGGTTTGGGCCTCCGGCGGCAGTATGATGGCCGATGGTCAGCCGAACCTGGTTGACAATGAGGACGTTAGAAGCGCCATGGAATTCATCAAAGGGCTGTACGATGCGGGCCTCATCGCTCCCGGCGCCTTCTCGATGCGAGAGCAGGACAAGGTGGAAGAGTTCACCAACGGTCGAGTGGGGATGATGGTCGATTCGCTAGCTCACATCAACTTGATCCGCGAACGTAACCCGGACTTGAACTTCGCCATCACCGCCCTGCCGGCCGTCGACAGCTACACCGACCACGCGGTCTACCGTATGCCTCGTGGGGCATCGGGGTGGCTGAAAACAGCGAGCACCAGGCCGAAGCCTGGAGGTTGATCGCGTTCCTGATGAGCCAAGATACCAACTCGAAGTTGTCATCGATTGCCAACGCCTTCCCCGGCAACGTCAATTCGACCCCTGATTTCGTTACGACGGATGAGTTGTTCGCCAGCGCCTTCGACGTCTTCCAGAGTGGTTACCTGGCCAATGAATTTGTGGGTCTACCGGTGGCCGAAGAACTAATGCGCCAGTACGACGAGCAGTTCCAACTCTACCTCGATGGCGATCAAACCCTGGACGAGTTCCTCACCAATGCCCAGGATGCCTGGATGGAGAACTTCCAATAGGATTACCATAACTTAGAGACTACTCCATGTGGGCATGGAGGCTGTAAGGCGCTAGCGTCTTGCAGCCTCCATTAGAACGAGAAAGGATCTCCATCTGATGGCGAATATCAGTCTCTCGACAGAGACAAAAACCCGTAATTGGCATAAAACAGGTAAACAACTTGTTCCCTTTGCCTATTTGTCACCGACAATCATCTTGTTGACCGTGTTGTCGCTGATTCCTATAGCAATTGTCTTCTATTATTCCCTGATGGACAATGTCATCATCACCAGAGAGCCTCCCGCATTTGTGGGCATCAGCAATTATGTTGAAATCATCACGGACAGCGTTTTTCGGCAAGCCCTGGGTCATACGCTCTATTTGACGATTATTAGCGTTATAGCTCACCTTATTCTGGGCCTGTCATTTGCTATGCTTTTGAATACCGAGATGATCAGTCCAGGTATGAGGGCGTTGTTCCGGGTGGTCTATATCCTGCCGTGGGTATTCACCGCCTCGATTATCGCCGTTCTATGGCGGTTGATGCTGAATCCCAACGGAATCATCAACTATATGCTAATTTCGGTGGGCCTTGTCAGTGAACAAATTGAATGGCTAAGTTCCCGGCAGTTGGCGTTGCCTGCGGTTACCCTCATCAATATCTGGGCGGGATATCCCTTCTATATGGTTAGCCTCCTGGCCGGTCTCCAGGGAATTCCTAAGGACTTGTATGACGCCGGCACGATTGATGGGGCCAGTCGCACTCAACTTTTTCGGTATATCACGCTGCCTCAGTTGAAGCCGATTATCATCAGTTTGGCCATGCTCGATTTTATCTGGACCACGCACCAATTTACCTTGATCTGGATGACCACGGGCGGTGGCCCCATCCGGGCCACGGAGGTGCTAAGTACATTTACCTACAAATTGGCGTTCAGTTCCTACCAGTTTTCGCTAGCATCGGCCAATGCCTTTATTATTTTGGCCTTGTCGATTGGGGTGGCCCTGTTCTATGTGCGAAATCAGAGGGCGACCGATGAATAACATGATGACGAAGTCGACCAAAACCGGAATTACGAAAGCATTGGTCTTCGTGGCGCTTCTGTTAGGCGCGCTCTTTGCCGGCTTTCCCGTGCTCTGGATGCTTTCATCCTCGTTAAAATCCAATACCGAGATCTTCGCCTATCCGCCCCGACTGATTTCAGAATCATTCTCACTTGACGCCTACCGCGCTGTTCTAACCAATCCGGAACAGTTGCGTTTCTTTTTCAACAGTTATTTGATCTCGACCATGGTTACGATTTTCACGTTGATTGTGGGAATTTTGGGCGGTTATAGTTTTAGCCGATATAAGTTCAAATTCAAGAGTCATTTGAATGTAATCATTATCGGCGTGCAGGCCGTGCCGCCCATCACGTTAATGATTCCTTACTTCGGTCTCATCGTGGCGCTAAAGCTGTACAATACCTATTGGGCCTTGATCCTAACCTACATGGTTTTTACCCTGCCCTATGCCATCATCATGATGACCGGCTATTTCAACACCCTGCCCCGAGACCTGGATGAGGCCGTGTTGATCGATGGTGGAACCTCTTTTGTTGCCTTATGGCGCGTGCTCGTGCCGATTTCTTTGCCCGGTATTGTTTCCGTCGGTGTTTACACCTTCATGCTGGCCTGGAATGAGTTCTTGTTCGCGCTCACCTTGACCAGAACCAACGACATGCGAACGGTTCCCGTCGGCATCCAATTGCTGATGGGTCAGCATTCTTATGAATGGAATCAGATGATGGCGATGAGTGTGCTTGGCTCTCTCCCGGTCTTGATCTTGTTCTTGATCTTCCAACGTTACTTTATCGCCGGAATGTCCGCAGGGTCCGTTAAAGGGTAAACCTGCCTTGAACTTGTTAATAAACAGTCATAAAATAGCTTGCGCGATCGGGCAGAAGATTGGAGATGGACTTAAAAATCTCCTAACCTCTATACTTCGATGTTGCGGAAGTTACCTGTTTTTCATATCTTAAACGCTCTAGATAAATATCATTATTAAAATGGAGAATACACCTTTATGTTAATGAACATGAAAGACCTGTTGGCGGTAGCCCACACCCACCATTTCGCTGTACCGGCTTTTAATATTAGCAGTAATATGTTACTAACCGGTGTAATTGAAGCCTCTGAAGAAAAAAACGCTCCGGTTATCCTGGCCATTCATCCCGATGAGTTGTCCTTTGTTCGACCTTCCTTTATAAAGTCAGCCATCGAAGAAGCGATCAAGACGTCGATTCCGGTCTGCATCCATTTGGATCACGGCTCGACGATGGGCCAGATTATGGAAGCCATCCAGTGCGGGTTCACCTCGGTGATGATCGATGCGTCGCTGTTGCCGCTGGAGCAAAATATCGCCATTAGTAAGAAGGTCGTGGACCTGGCCCACTCGGTCAATGTGTCAGTGGAAGGTGAGTTGGGCACCATTGGCACCACCGGTCCCGAAGCGGAGGCCGGTACGGAAGAAATTATCTATGTCAATCCCGACGATGTTGAAACGTTTGTTGAGGGCACCGGTGTGGATACCTTGGCGGTGGCGGTTGGTACCGCCCACGGGATTTATCCGAAAGATAAGAAGCCCGAATTGAAACTGGACTTGCTGAAGGAGATCACCTCCAGAGTCGATATCCCGTTGGTGCTGCATGGCGGCTCGGCTAACCCTGATGAAGAAATCGCGATGGCGGTTAAACTGGGTATCAATAAGATCAATATTTCCAGTGACATCAAGGATGCTTTTTACCAGAAGTGCCGTGAAGTGCTATCCAATCCAACGCTGCGAGAGCCGAACTCCATTTACCCGCCTTGCATTGCAGCAATGAAAGAAGTGGCTCGCTATAAAATTGACCTGTTTAATGCCACCGATAAAGCAGCCCTATATTAACCAAGGGTGGAAACTATTTATGAAAGGGACAGACCCGGTGACCGGCGCTTTAGCCAGTGCCCGTCACCGGGTCTGTTAAATAGAACCTATGAATGAAAAAATTGCCTTGGGATTTGGTAACAACATCGATTATGAGATCGTCTGGGACTCTCAGGTTTTTGAGAACCTGATCATCCAATACAACATCCATCGTGATGAATTAGATACCAACATCGTTGTCAACAGCGAACGTGATTTGGTGATCTCGATCCTCAGTTTCTTGCAGTCCGGCGTCGGCGGCGAACGAATTATCGCCTCGTCGGCCATCATCGAGCATTTTTCGCAGAACTTCGAAAAGAAAATCACGCTTGGCGGAACGTCGGTACGCTCGGCCATAGCCATGCGGAAATTCGGCTATACCTCGGTGCTTCATCTGGCCACCCTCAATGACGATGTTCGTAGATTGATTCCGCAGGATAGTCCCTACGTTTGTAGCAATACTGAAGACAGCTTGTATCCGCATTTGATTGTCCAATTTGGGCAAGATACCTGCGTGAAAGCCGGCGATATCGATCTCTGCACCCACCAGGCCAATCGGATTATCTATCATAATGATGTTGACAATATCATTATGAATCTTAATGAGGACTTTGCCAACCTGATTACGGAGGCCAAGGTATTGTTGATCTCAGGTTTTAATGCCATGCAGAGCGAGGCGCTTCTGAGCGATAGGCTGGCCTCTCTTTCAAGAATCATGACTAAACTCCCCCAAGGTGCGTTGGTCTATTGCGAGGACGCGGGTTTTTACGAGCCAAGGTTTAGCCAATTGATTTATCGGACTTTAGCGAGCTACATTACAATTGTCAGCCTCAATGAGGATGAACTTCAAGACTATGTCGATAGAAAACTAGATTTGCTAAATGCCCTTCAGATCAAAGAAGCCCTAGCAGATTTTCACGAACTCATTTCTATTCCCATAATTGTAGTCCATTCCCGGTATTGGGCGCTGGCTTATGGCGAAAATGCGTCGAGGTTTTCAAAAGCCCTTAAAGGGGGTGTGACGATGGCCACGACTCGCTTCCGTTACGGCGATGATTTCACCGTAGAAAATTACAAACAAGTTGAAGGCCTTCCACCTAATAAGGCAGGGGCCACATTTGCCGAGGCCATAAATGGGCTACTGGGCGATAAAATCTATTGTGTGCCGGTCGCCCAGGTTGAGCAGGTAAATGCCACCACGGTTGGTCTGGGCGATGCCTTTGTGGGCGGATTTCTACCAGCGCTTTTAAAATGAGAGCGAAAAAGCCTTAACTCGCTCTCATTATCCAAAGCGCTGGTCGCTTCATCGAATTAGTTATCGATGTTTCTTCGGTTACAATATCGATATCGATCGTAAAGAGCGCTATTGAAGCAAGCGTAAGCGTGGTACGAAGTCCAGATAAATCTCATTGACAAAAATATGACCTACCAAATGATGTACCGCAATATTAGCCAAACCTTATACTTTTCACTAAACAAAAGATGGACATCTCCGAAATTCGCTTAGACATTGAAGCCATCGAGCAGAATGCTGCACTCTCCGAGGAAACAAACTTCAACAGTCGCGCAGATGCCATCGACAATCTTGAGTTCAACGTCATTGATCGGATTGAGGGACTGCTTCATACGATCAATCGCCCGGACGAACTGATCGCCCTGAAACAGTATGCGGACCGCGTCAAGCGTCGCCTGGAAGACATTAATAATAATTTGTTTCGACGACTTCGGGCAGACATCCAGGCCGGTGGTTGCCGTGGAGCCGTCTTCAAAAGCCTGATTGATCAATATGTCGGGCGTGTCTCGAGCGGTGGTAGCCAACCCCCAGATGAGATCGGTTATGACAGTCTCGATCTGTTTATCAATGGTCTGTTGCTCAGCCAGGCTGCCCCTACGGAGACAAAAGATAGAGAACCGGAGATGGTGTATTACCAACAGACTCCGGCTAGAATCATTTTAGAGTTAGTAGAGAAAGCCCACCTTACGGAAAAAGATATTTTCTATGACGTGGGTTCCGGCTTGGGCCAAGTGCCTATCTTGGTGCATCTACTCACGGGGGCTACAGCTAAAGGGGTCGAATTTGAGCCGGCTTATAGCGATTATGCCAGAGAGAGCGCGGTGGACCTCAACCTATCCGGCGTAGAATTCATTAATACCGACGCCCGTACCGCGGATTTTTCCGATGGAACCGTTTTCTTTATGTATACACCCTTTGCGGGCAGACTATTGCAAGCCGTGCTGGATAAGTTGTTGGCAGAGTCACAACAGAGGGTAATTAAACTCTTCTCGTATGGGCCGTGTACTCCCCAACTAGCCCGCCAAAGTTGGTTAAAGTCGATAGACCAAAATGAGGCTCACCTCTACAAATTGGGTGTGTTCACAACGCTTTTATAATTATAAGGCTAAAAAAGGAGTAGTACCCTATGTCTACACCGAACCAAAACCCACCTATTATCGAACTGCGCGTTGCTGTTACCACCGGTGATTATGAGCGGTTGGTAAAATTCTACTGCGCCGGTCTGGGCATTGAACCGGCCCAAATTTGGAATAATGGTGAAGGTCAGGCGCTTATTCTTGATATGGGCCGGGCGACCCTGGAGATTTTTGACGAACCCCAAGCCCAGACCATCGATCAACTCGAAGCGGGTCAACGGGTTAGCGGCCCCATCCGGTTTGCTTTGCAAGTACCTGACCTGAAAGCAGCGATGGAGCGCTTACTCGCCCATGGCGCGACCTTAGTCCATCCTCCCGTTGTTACCCCGTGGGGCGATTATAATGTGCGGCTGCAAGATCCCGACGGCATGCAAATTACGTTGTTTCAACTCTATGATAATAATGAATAAGGGCAGTAGGTTTGAAAAACGGTCGGGTGCCATCAAAGAAAATGATCATGCCTTATTTGAGATTTACTTTAGTTATAAACAGCCCCAGACTCTAATCTGTCTGGGGCTGTTTAGTATTGCCAGCTATGTCAATTTGCTGAGTTGGATAGTTGGAACTACTTTCTAATCAATGGTAGGAAGATCGCTGTGTTGACTTTTTCATCTGGTCCTATAAGTGATGCTGACACCAGAGTAGGCTGAACTGCCGGTGCATTGCCAAGCGTGAAAGCATCAAGTACATGATTTCCAATACCATGGTCCGTTCCACGCCAGAAGAGATTGAAGGTACAGTTTGTGTTCGTTCCCAATGATGAAGGCTGACAGATGAAGATGTCCGCTCCACCGTCAGTGATTCCTGGTACAGCGTAGTTGCCCTCTGTGGTCAGATAAATATCGCTGTTATTATCGATCCAGGCGCCATTAACATCCTCGCTGTTGAGCGTTAAATCAACATCAGAGCCGTCGAAATAAGGTTCCCACGTACCGCTGGTGTTTTGGCCTAAACCGGTGGGGGTGAAGATGATCAAATCTTCGTCAGATCCACTTACACCGGTTACCCCAAAGTCCCCAACGGTACTGATTACCAATGCTCCTGTCTGGGTAAGGCCAATGGCATCGATGTCTTCGTCGTCGCTCGTCAAACCTACATCAGAACCGTCGAAGTACAATTCACCACTGCCAGTGGTTTGAGAACCTAGTGAAGTTGGAATGAACCTGATAATATCCGAGTCGTCAACTGTGCCAAGGCCATTTATGAATTGGGAGGTATCAAAACTCATCAAGATACTTCCATCCTCTAGATAGGAGAAGGCTGTGAGATCCACTCCCGACAAACCTACATCTGAGCCGTCAAAGTATAACGACCACTCTTCGGTATTGAGGTTAAAGGCCAGGATATCTTCGTCGGCAAAGGAGAAGCTAGGGGCAGCGCCGTTTCTATCGGAACTAACATAGATATGGCTAGGGGGTGTAGATGTATCTTCGTTGACGATGATGGTCACGGTATCCGGATCCGAGTCAGTCCCATCGTCATCAGTAACGACCAAGGTGAAGACGTATGTACCTGCCCCCAGAGTAACTTCAGGAGAAACTACATCGTCAGGGTTCGGGCTGCCGGTCCAGGTGAAGGTTGTGACTGTGCCGTCGGGATCGAACGAAGCTGCCCCATCAAGGGTAACATTGATCGTTGTCTGACCATTTGCCAGAGTATGGATCTGGTCTGGTCCGGCGTCAGCTACCGGCGCTTGGTTGGCGGCCTCATTGACGGTGATGGTTACGGTGTCGGGGTCAGAGTCAGCGCCATCGTCGTCGGTGACGACTAGGGTGAATACGTGTGTCCCTGTACCTAGAGTAACTTCAGGAGCGACTACATCGGCTGGGTCTGGACTGCCGGTCCAGGTGTAGGTTGTCACTGTACCGTCGAGATCGCTTGAAACTGATCCATCGAGCGTAACATTAATTGTGGTCTGGCCATCTGCCAGGGTGAGGTTCTGGTCCGGCCCGGCGTCGGCCACGGGTGCTTGGTTGGTGGCCTCGTTGACGGTGATGGTTACAGTGTCGGGGTCGGAACCAGCGCCATCGTCGTCGGTGACAACCAGGGTGAAGACGTGAACGCCTACGCCCAGAGTGACTTCAGGAGCAGCCACGTCGTCAGGATCCGGGGTGCCGGTCCAGGTGTAGGTTGTCACGGTGCCGTCGGGGTCGGATGAAGTTGACCCATCAAGGGTAACATTGATCGTGGTCTGACCAACTGCCAAAGTACGGATCTGATCCGCACCGGCGTCGGCAGTGGGCGGGACGTTGCCCGCTGTAACTTGGATCGTTACCGTGGCGAGATTGGAGTCTGTTGTCCCGTCATTAGCCTGGAAGGTAAAGCTGTCGGTACCGATGAAACTGGGGGTGGGTGTGTAGGTTTGGTTTGCGCCACTACCGCTGAGGACACCGTTAGTGGGTCCATCGACGACTGCGTAGGTCAGCCCGTCGCCATCTATGTCTGAGCCGGTCAGGGTGATATTTACGGGCGTGTCTTGCTCCGTACTTACATTTTGATCATCTGCCACCGGGGCGTCGTTGGTACAGGTCACCGTGATATTGACTGTGGCCGTGTCGCTGCCGTTGTTGCCGTCGTTCGCGGTGTAACCAAAACTGTCCGACCCGCAGTAGTCAGCAGCCGGAGTGTAGGTTACATCGATTGTGTTATTGGTGACGTTGCCGTTGGTAGGTTGGGTGACGGCAGCAATGGTCAGCGTGTCGCCATCATCATCACTGTCATTGTCTAGCACGTCAATCGTCACTGGTGTGTCTTCATCTGTCGTCACACTGTCATTGACCGCTAACGGTGGGGTGTTGGCGATGCCGCCGAAGGCAATGTAGGCTACTTCCTCGGCGATGTGGTTACGTTCGCTGTCACCAACCTGATCCTCGTCGATGGAGAGGAACAGACTGGTGGCGGTAGCTAGCGTCGAACCATGCGTCTGCGCCCATCCGCCGTTGGGACCATCGACGCCGGCCATAGTGGTCACGGCTGTGTCAGGTGCGGTTGCAAAGTTGGTGTCAAAGCTGTAGGCATACGGCGGGGAGTTGCCCACACCCTGGATCGTGTTAGGCCCGACAAACGCCTCGAACTCGACCCCGTTGATGGTGCCGTGACCGGCTTCGAAGACGATGAAGCCGATGGTTTCATTAGAGCGGGTTGTGTCGGAGTCCTCGCCGACCATCTTGCCGGTGGTCAGAACCGTGGACGACGGTGGGTTGGCTCGGCTGCTGCCCTGGCTCCAGAAGACCGACCAGTCGGCATCATTCTCACTCATCACCTGACCGAGCACCACCGGGTTGCTGTAGCTCTGGCCGTAGCTCTGGGCTTGGCCAACCCAACTGCTGTCTGAGTCGGTGACGGTCGAGAGGTAGGTTTGGGCCTCGAAGTTCACGCCGTCGATGGTCCAGACGCCTTCTTCGACCACCAGATAGCTGACGGTCTCGGCGGCTATGGTACTATCTGAAGGATTCTGCAAGCGGACGTCGAAGCTAGTGGGGCCGACGTTGCTAACCCGAACCACGATCGGGATGGAATTGTTGTTGTACTGAGCCGAGGCGACCACAACCGGGCTGACGTAGGTGTTGTCCAGGTTGACGGTCACCGGATTGCCGCCGACCGTGACGGTCCCGAACTCAATGAGAGCGACCGGTTCGGAGGTAATCGCGATATTTATCGTGGCAATGTTGGAGTTTACCGTGCCGTCGTTAGCTTGGAAGGTGAAGCTGTCCGGGCCGGTGTAGCCGGAGTTGGGGGTGTAGGTCAGGTTGGGCGGCGTGCCGCTGAGCGCGCCGTTTGTCGGTTCGTCCACAACGGCATAGGATAGCGGGTCGTCATCCGCATCGTCGGCTGTCAGGGTGATGTTAACCGGGGTGTCTTCACCGGTGGTTACATTGTCATCATTGGCGACCGGCGCATCGTTAGCACACTCAACCGTGATGTCAACCGTGGCCGTGTTGCCATTGGTTATCCCGTCGCTCACGGTGTAACTGAAACTATCCGGGCCACAGTAATCGGCATCCGGCGCGTAACTCACGTTTGTGCCGTTGTTTGTGGCATTGCCATTAGCCGGATCCGTCACCGAGGCAACGTTAAGTGTATCTCCCTCAATATCGTCATCATTACTTAACACCGGTAAGGTCGTATTGCCATCTTCCTGAACTGTAAAACTATCATTCTCCGCGATAGGCGCATCATTGATGGCATTGACAGTGATGTCTACAGTAGCGGTGTTACTGTCAAACTCACCATCATTTGCTGTGAAGGTGAAGCTGTCACTGCCGTTGAAATTGGAGTTGGGGGTGTAAGTTAGGTTGGGCGGCGTACCGCTGAGGGTGCCATTTGTTGGTTCGTTCACGACTGCATAGGTCAGCGGGTCGTTGTTCGCATCACTGGCTGTCAGGGTGATGTTCACCGGAGTATCTTCATCGGTGGTCACACTGTCATCATTGGCGACCGGCGCACTGTTTGCGATCTCGGTAAAGTTGGCCGTAACCGCCTTGTCACCATCCATCATCACGGTCGTGCTGGCAGAATTGGGATTAGCCACGTCACCGGTCCAGCTATCAAACTCATAGTTAGTATTGGGGCTAGTCGAGATGTTGACGACTGTGTTTTCAGCATAGGTATAGGTGCCTGCTGTTGGGGTGGTCGTTCCATTGCCGTCAGTACCTATCGTCAACTCATAGGTTGTTCCGGTTAACGGTGCGGGGTTGATCGGCACGGCAGCGATCACCCAGACGGCTGAACTGGCAGCCGTCCAACTCATAGTGACCGAACTGCCTGTAGCTTGCTCAACGCTGGCGGCGGCCCTGGTATTGGATATCCAGTCATTCCACTGTTGTATCTGACCAGAGCCGGCGGTCAAGGTTTGACTAACATCTGCCGCACCCTGGAAGACGGTATCGAAGATAAGCTCATCGCCACCTAGACCGGTCAAGGTTACCGTTGGTGCCGAACCACTACCGTTACTTGCCCCAGCGGGGGTTCCGAACGGATCAGCTTGATTGACACCGGCAAAGTTGACTGCTCCGGCCACGATACCATTGGACACGCCTCCTGAGAAGTTGACGGTCACCGTGCCTGACTGACCGCTGGCTGGGTTCAGCAAGCTGTAGATGGCTGCGTTGCGGGGTTGGGTGGTAGCTTGTTCGTTAAAAACCTCGTTCAGGTTTTGAGCCGAGCCGCCGGTGGGCGTAAAGGTAACCGATGTTATCTCTTGTTCACTACTGCCATTATTCCAGGAGACGGCGACCAACGTCAGCCGATCTGCGCCGGTACCGGTGGTGTGGGCAAAGCTGATGCTACTGCTGTTAGCAGCGGCGGTATTGCTCGAAGCTAGCCCATCCACAATCACTTCACTGGATGGCGGCGCTTCAACAAAAGTGGCCGCAATAGAATGGTCGGCCTGGATATTGGTGAAGGTATAGGTTGATATGGGTCCTTGTGAGACATTATCAACTTCCACATCCGCTATTTGATAACCGGAACTGGGCGTGATGGTGAAGCTTTGGTTAGCGCCAGCAACCACACCTACCGAACCGGAGGGGGTGATGGTGCCGTTGGGGCCGGCCGTGGCCGTGACGAAGTGGTCAGGCTCGGTTACGTCGTTAGGCTCCATGGTGTAGGAAAACTCGACCTGGCCGACATTATTCCCGGTTGATTTTACATATTCAACGAGCGCTTCGTTCGGCGCAATCGTAACCCGCAGATAGCCTGAGTTCGGCAAGATCTGCTGGGCATAGGGACTGCTGATATAGGAGTTGAAACCGTTAGAGGTATTCTGACTGGCCGCCGGGACGAGCTGGTAGACAATGCCATCCCGAACTTCATATACATACTGATGATCGTGGCCGTGGAAGAAGGCCGTCACGCCGTAATCGATCATCATCTGACGCACCGGATCGATCCAGCCCTGCGCTGCCGGTCGTTGGGCATCGAAGCCATAAGTCGTCCCGTCGGCGTTATAGCCCCCCCATTCAAACTGGTGCGCCGCTTCGGCCCCGCCCCGCACATAGTTTTGCGTCCCGCCGAGCATATGGTGGGCAAACATAAATTTGTACTTGGCATTACTGTTGGCCAACACGTCGTTAAGCCACTGGTGTTGTTCCACTCCCAGGGTCCAGTTCCAGCGGTCCCCGCCAACTACCTCATCATTGCCTTCGCCGGCGGAGGCGCCGTACGGATTCTGCATGGTGTACTCGAACGGATCGAAGACGACGAACAAGGCGTCGCCCCATTCCCAGGCGTAGTAATCCTCTCGGTATTGGTCGTCGCCGATGATGTAGGAGTTCCCCCCGCTAACATCATCCGCTTCGACCGGGTCCGCGTTGGTGGTATAGAACGATGGAGCCGTTAGCGGCGACGGCAAGGGGAAATAGCGTTTACGGGCCCTTAGACCAAAGATGGGCTGAGGATTGGTGTCATCGAAGTTCCACCCCTCTTCATTTTCGTGATTGCCCATCGCAAAAAACATGGGCACAGAACCACTGGCTCGGCCCAAGATGTCAGGATCGCGCTGAAATAGATAGTTGGCATCAGCCGTAGCCGCATTATTGACCCCATCCATATTGAAGGTATCACCCAGGTCTATAAGAAAATCGGGGTTATCCGCATCAATCAAATCAAGCGCCGTTTGCCACTGCGACAGAACACCCAGCAGAATATTCACATGAGAGTCAGAGGTGATGACAAATTGATAGGTACTGCCCGCGGGTCGGGCGGTGTGGAAGGAGTGCTCAGGTCGGGCGATCAAATTGCCAGAAGGTGGGATCTGGTACTGCATACGGTAGTAATATTCTGTATCGGGTTGCAAGCCTGTAATCACAACTTCGTGAGGCTCGCCGGCAGTGGCAGCCGTGGTGGCTGTCTGCCCTGTATAGACCCCTGACGAAGTGCCGTATTCATAAAATATGTTGATATTCGAATCGGGAACCACATTGATGGTGATCGACGTATCGGTCGGATTCCCCAGAAATTCTGATCCGGAAAAGGTGATCCCACCCTGCTGTGGTGGCGCAGCCCCGGACTGGCCGATATTTAGGAAAAGTGCCAGCATTAGAAGCGAAAATAATGTCGCAAGTCGTTTGAGTGTCATCTAGTTACCCCTTCATCCTAAAACTGTTGGTAGAAATATTATGATTTGGAATTTAAGAAAGAGGTCAGGCAGAAACAGTGACCCCACTGAATTAAGACAGACGGGAAGATTGTCATAATAGGCATCTTCTTCGCAAAAGGATGGAGATTAAGGATTGGCAAACACCTTGATCTCCTTTCGTCGGCATTTATATTGTTGTAAGATTGAGTTAACTCCTATTTTTGGCGTCATTTCCGGTAACGTTACCGGAATACGTACAAGAAATTTAACCACGTTGTTACAACCCAGCCTAAATAGAATCGAAGTATTCTCGATCATGATTTGGTTACAGATGCAACTCTAAACACCAGTAGTTTAGTCGCGCAACCACGTGGAAAAATGTAATCCGATGTGTATCATCGAAATGCGAGAGGGAGAGGTAACGGTTGAGATAGGGAATGAGGGAGGGAAGAATGTAGAATTATTCAGACACATAGATTACGACATCGTAGTCTCTGTTCCGGAGCCCAGGCGATAATTCATCACCAGGACAAACATTAACGATAAAAATAGTTTGAGGCCGTTTTAAAAGGCTGTTATAGATCAAGTCGTGGTAAAAGTTGAGGTGTGAACAAACTCGAGGTTTTTTGTTGGTGTGTTTGGTACTTCCGTCGTGTCAAAATGGGCAGCAACCCGACAGTTTAAAACAGCTTTCTGAGTCCTTTGAGGCTAAGTTATACCCATAATTAAAAAAGTGGCACTGGGTATTTGTTATAACGAATGCGAAATATATGAATTTTCTAATTCGATTGTAACCAAACAATAACGATTAAATACCCCAAATATTTTCAATAATAACATATCGACTTGGCGGATACAATGAGAATCCGCTTGGAAATCGGTTAGAAATAGGCCACACGTCATATATGTAAAGTGAAGAGGTGTACCCGGCCTGGGTACACCTTATGATTGTCCTTATTCTAACAGTTTTTTAATTGGGTTCATGCGAAACTCTCGTAGCTTATGCTTTATAATTTAAGATGCGGGGTATTTGACCGCACTCGATTTACATGTAAACGGTGTTTGTTCTCAGATGAAGAAAAAACTAGATAGACGCATTGGTAATCTTACGCAACGGCGACCTTGTTTTCGTCGTTGATAAGGATGCCGGATGTTCCGCGATAGGGTTATAATAAGGGCATTTATGGAATCCATTGATACACACGAACCATCCGCCGGCAAAAAGTTGGCCGTAGAGAGCATTGACAGAACCCTGATTAGCCGTCCCGGCGTTCGATTACTATTGCTTTTGGCTGCGCTGGGCCTGCTGATATTGCTCAGCGAAAACGACTTTTTAGGCAGTCGTTTTCAAACTTTTGTCACTATTTTCCTCAGTATCTTTATCGAAGCCGCGCCATTCTTGCTGGCCGGAGCCATTGTCTCCGGCTTTCTGGCCGTTTTTGTTGACAATGAAATGATTTACCGCTTTGTGCCGCGCCACCCGATTGCCGCCGCTCTCTTTGGTGGATCGCTGGGCCTATTTTTCCCGGTTTGCGAGTGTGGTGTGGTCCCAGTAACGCGGCGACTGTACCAAAAGAACTTGCCAATAGCCACCGGCATCGCCTTTTTGCTGGCCGCGCCGGTGATTAACCCGATTGTAATAGCCAGCACTTATGCTGCCTTCGGTTGGGGACCGATCCTTTACGGCCGGTTGATTTTGAGCTTTGTGATTGCAGCCGGTATCGGGTTACTGTTTTATTTGGCCACGCCCGGTGAGGTCATTCGATCCGACACCGTAGTGGGGCAGATAAGTCATACGGCGGTTGTGCATGCGTTCTCCGAAAAGCACGACGACTCGCATCACCACCATCATCACCAACACGCCAGCCCCGGATTAATCGCCAAAATCCGCGAAGCACTTGTCATTTCCGGCGACGATTTTTTTGATATGGGACGCTACCTGGTTGTCGGCTCGTTGCTGGCGGCGGGGATGCAAACGCTCGTGTCGCAGCAGGCGCTGCTGGATTTGGGCAGTGGAACCGTTACCTCGATTTTAGTGATGATGGTGTTGGCCTTTGTATTGTCGGTCTGCTCAACCGTCGATGCGTTTCTGGCATTGGCCTTTGCCAACATCTTTCCGCCCGCTGCTATTCTGGCCTTTCTAGTTTTTGGCCCGATGGTCGATATCAAAAGTTCGCTCATGTTTCTGGGCATTTTTAAACGCCGGATTGTACTCTATCTAATTTTACTGCCGTTTATGGCTACCTTGATGATAACCGCATTTATTAATCTGAACATGGGATAAGATAATGACGGATCTGCTCAAAGCCGGAGCGCTGGCGGCCATGGGACTCTTTTTGTACAGTCGCTACGCCGCCGGAACGCTTTTTTATTATATCAACGAACGCTTCACCTTACTGGTTTTGGCCGCAGCGGCCGGCTTTATTTTAGTGGCCCTGTGTTACTGGAAACGTCCCGATGGGGTTGATCCCGATCATCATCATCATCATCATCATCATCATCATCATCACCACCACCACCACCACGAACACGACGACCATCAACACGCTCAATTTTCCGGAGTTGGTATGTTTTTGATCGTTCTGCCCATTATTTTGGGATTTTTGATACCGCCCAAACCATTGGGCGCGGCGGCAATGGTCAACCGTAATATTAACATTGAATCGCTCACTTCGGCGGCGGCTCCGGAAGGCAATGCGATTTTATCCAAACCTAAAATTGAGCGAAATGTGCTCGACTGGACCGTTGACTTCCGCGCCACCAAAGACCCGCAAGCTTTCGATGGCGACGAGGCCAGAGTCACCGGCTTTGTTTATCGGGATGACCGTTTTGACGAGGCGGAATTTATGGTGACTCGTTTTGTGCTAAGTTGCTGCGCCGCCGATGCTGCTCCCATAGGGTTGATGGTGCGCTGGCCCAAAGGCGTCACGCTGGCCGACGATGAGTGGGTAGAAGTCAAAGGGCATTTTGAGGCCGGGCAATTTGCCGGCGAAACCATGCCCATTCTCATCGCCGATAGCGTGGCCCCTACCGATGTGCCCGAACGACCCTATCTTTATGCCTTTTAGGTAACAGACCTTGTCGACTCTCAACCTTAGTCTCTTCGATAAAAGTGTAGCCTTCACGTTGATCTTGATGGGGTTGATTACGGCCCTCATCGTTTGGCGCGGCAGTCAGGTCGGGGTGCAAATCGTTAGCATTACCCCGGCTGATGGGGCGACCGACGTCTCTACCAGGGCTGAGATCGAAATTACCTTTGATAAAATTATGTCCGGCGCTGTTGATGATATTCCCTTTGCATTTGAGCCGCCGATCGGCGGCAGCATCCGCTGGGACGGGTCGCGTCTCATCTTTTCGCCCGACACAGCCTTCGATCAAAATACGACCTATCGCGTTAGCCTGACCGATCAATTTTTCAGCCAAAGTGGGCGGCTGCTGCTCGATCAACCAAGCTGGCAATTTCAAACCGGCCCGATCTGTCTGCTCTACATTGCCCCCGTCGCCAACAGCGGCAACCAACTCTTCACCATGAATCCCTTCAACCCAGATGAAGCGCCACTTCAACTTACCCAGGAACCCCAGGGCGTTTTCGATTACGCCTTGTCCTTTGATGGCGCGATGATTGCTTTTTCGGCCTTGCATGAAGATGGTCGCAGCGATTTAAAGATCGTTCCCGCTGATGCCAGTCGCAGCCCCACGATGCTGCTGGAGTGTGGGGAGGCTGAATGCACCGGCGTTGCCTGGATGCCGGACGGCCAGCGCCTTATTTACGAGCGGCGCAATATACCGACCCCCTTCGCCGCGCCGGGACCGTCTCGACTGTGGTGGCTAAATTTGGATAGTGGCGAAACGACGGTTGTGTTTGACGATACTCAGAATTTGGGCTACGGCGCACGCTGGTCGTCCGGGGGCGAGTGGTTCAGTTACGTTGCGCCCGCCAGCGAAGTGGTGCAGCTTTATAACATTCATGATGGTCGTAACGTTGTAATCCCCAGCCGCCTGGGCGAGATCGCCGAGTGGAATCCGCAGGGCGACATGCTGCTGGTCCCAGAGATTCAGCGTAGTGAGACGGGCGGTTTTGCGGTGCATCTTGTGCGATCCAAACCGGACAGCGGCCAGTTGCAGGATATTAGCGGCGAGGGCAT
The DNA here is from genome assembly GCA_020634855.1 of Anaerolineales bacterium. Taxonomy (GTDB): domain Bacteria; phylum Chloroflexota; class Anaerolineae; order 4572-78; family J111; genus JAGRBY01. The sequence goes on along the minus strand of JACKAU010000003.1, from coordinate 914,140 downwards.
GGCCGTGGAGGATACCTCACCCAAGTGGTCGCCGGACGGCGCGTGGATAGTATTGACCCGTAAAACCTCGGGCACGACGATGGGTAAACAATTATGGCTGATGCGCCCCGACGGCAGTGAGAGCCGCCAACTCACCGACGAGTCGCAAGTGCATCACAGCTTTCCGGTCTGGTCACCCGATGGCCGCTACTTAGCTTACCAGCGCTACTCCCTGGAAGAGGTGGACGCGCGGCCCAGCCTCTGGCTGCTTGATGTTGAGAGTGGAGACGCCAGAGAACTGATGACACCGGGCTTCCGACCAACATGGTTGCCGTAGCAGCAGACCGGCTACACCGGCGACATAGTTGGTAAGGTGACAGTCACTTTAATCGGATAACCAATTGGGCAACTGGCCGGTCCCAATTGACTGTAACTCACCTGTATCGATCTTAATCATCCAAATTTCTGATTCTCGACTGCCCTTCAGTTCAGTTTGTTGTAAGAGTAGATAGTTGCCGTCGGGGGACCAGGCCGGTACACCATAATACGTATCCGCTTGGTGGGTCAAAGGACGAGCCTCGCTGCCATCGGGGCGCATGAGCCAGATTTGGGCATCGGGATTCGATGGGGTTCGGCGCACAAGCGCAACCCATTGGCCATCGGGCGACCAGGTCGGTGAACTATCTTCGGCATTGGCTGTCTGACTCAAATCCACTAAATCCCCACGATCCAGATCGAACCGAAGTACGTGACCAAAAAGGCCATCTGTTTGGGTGACCATATCTTCTATTAGTAAGAATTTTCCAGAGGGATGCCACACCGTTTGGTTGCCGATTTGATTAGGGATAGTATGGCGTTGACCATCTTTTAGGTTAATTAATTGTATCTCACGAATACCGGGTGCTGAAAACCTCAACCATTGCCCATCCGGCGACCAGGTAGCATTGAAACCCGGCCATTGGCTGTTAGGAAAGACCGGCTGGGTTTCCCCGGTGTCAACAGCTAACCACCAGAGCGACGGCAGCCCCATCGGATTCTCCGGTGAGCCGGCATCCAGCTTTTCGTAGACAATCCGCTGTCCGTCGGGTGACCAGGCTACGTTGCCACAGGTCACTTCTGGGCACACAAGAATTTGCCGCTGTTGCCTATCTTCAAGGGTAATAAGCGACAACACTACCCCCCCATCATCTTGTGGCACTGAATAAATGACGTTCGTTTTATCAGGCGATAAGTGATAGCGGCCAATCCCATTAAGCTGTTGGGTCAACAACTCTGGTTCGGCCTGACTCAAGCGATGGATAACCAACTGGGGGTGACCTTGCTCATCCTGGATCATATAAAGTATTCGGGCTTGTTCCGGGTTGATCGTTTCGGTCCTGGCCGCTAAGGCCTCAGATGATGGGGCCATCTCATCGACGACGGCCCCATTGTTTGCAGAAAATGTCATCGCCTCGGCTCCTCTGATAGCATTGAAGGTTAATATCAGGCCCAACAGCAGTACGATGACCGCACTCACCATCGGCATAATTGGAGTAATACGGTTAAAGGCATCCATTCTATCAAATAGGCGGCGGCTGTGAACCATCGCTAGTCCAATAATAATGAGGATCACGGCCAACCCCAGGCTGAAGGCCACGATCAACGACAGTCCGAATACAATTCGATTAACGGCCAGCGCCACCAGTAAGATCGCAATTGCATCGGGGCAGGGTACCAGCCCCCCACTGATCCCCAACGCCACCAGTGACCGCCAAGTTACCCTATCAGGAATGTGGTGGTGATGGTCGTGGTCATGATGATCGTGGTCATGGTCATGAGGATGATCATGATGGTGGTGGTGACCATGAGCGTGACCGGCTCGTCGAGCCAACCAACGTCCGTATAGCAGATAGATTCCCAAACCCACAATCAGCAATCCCGACGTAACCTCTAATATGGGAAAAAGACGGGTGGGCAAAATGTATTGAGAGGCAGTCAACACGACCAACCCCAGGAGAAAGACCGAGCCGGTGTGGGTCAGGGTGACGATGGCCCCCAAACTGATGGCATGCCGGGTGGTACCCTTGGCCCCTATTAGGTAAGCGGCTACTACGGTTTTACCGTGTCCCGGTGTCAATGCATGGACCGAGCCGAGGACGCCGGCAATCACAAAAGCCAACAGCAAAAATGAGGGTGATAAATCCTCGGAACGGATCAGGCGAGTCAGCCTGGCCGAAGCGCGCGGATCTTGGGGCTGTTCCGTGTCGTTTGGCTCCGTGGTAATACCGATCAGCCCCATCGAGTCTACGGCGGCGGCTTCCAGCGAGGGAACACTTGTATTCCAGTTGGCAATTAAGGTTGTGTCAGGTGGAGAATCGTGTCCGGGTAATTCGATATCGAGTAGGAGCGCGCCATTAGCCTGCTGCGGCGAATGGAACATCACCCCATCGTCGCCCTCCACCTCAAACCAGTTGATGCTAATGGGTTCCTGATAGTGATTATGCAAATCGAGTTGAGCCGTTCCGGTTAAATTGGCCGGTAAATCTGTGGTCAAATCGAGAACAATGGTTTCTTCGCCGACCTGGAACTTTACCATCGAAGTTGGCCAAGCCACCGACTCAAGCTGCCACCGCAAGGGAATGTCGTTGAGCCTGGCCGAAAATTGCGTAAGATTTAGCTCCGCCCACGTTTTTGCTTCATCAGGGGTAATTACATCGTCCTGATTCAGATCAGCATCACTCCAGAGCAAGGTGGCAATTAAAGAACCAGGAACAATCGACCATGAAACATGGATTTGGGTGTCAGATACGCGCAGATTGCTGGATTGAAAGAACATATCAGCGGGGTGAGCATAGGCATTTTTTCCAACGAGGCCAGCTAAAAAAATGGTGGCCACTAAGGCAACGATGCGAGTGGGTTTCATGACTATTTATTTCCAATTATACTGCGGGGATAGGTAAACTTATTTTGGATATGATCAACCGTCCAAATGATCGAAAGGATAAAATTAAATCTGTGGGGACTATAACGGTAAAGTGGATCGACTTACAACTGATGACGGGCGTAGACTCTTTGGGGCATCCCTTAGCTGCTGATAATATCATATTGACTTAGCAGATACAATGATAATTCAGTTGGAAAACAGTTAGAGTCTTAATCTTGCCTAAATGAGAGAATGGAAATAAGAACACGCTCTATCTTGTTAGCATGACCTTGTTGGCGATATAAATATATTACTTGTCCCTAATGGTGGATAGGCTGCCCAACAAGCCAACCAAAATTAATACCCCACCGGTCATCTGGCCGAGAGAAAACTGTTGATGGATGAAGACATCGATCACGATGCCGGTGCCGATCTGTCCGCCAAAGATCAGCAGGGTCATGGCAAAGGCGGACATCTTCGGCGTAACAAAATTGGATAGGACAACAATTAGGACCCCGATGCCGCCGCCCCAATAGGCCCAGGCCGGAATCTGCCCGGCGGTTAGCGTCGAAACGGACCAGGGGTCACGACTGAGGAACAGGATCAACACAGAGCAGATCAGCCCCAAACCGTAGTTGTAAAACGTGCTTTGAAAAGGACCGATGCGTTCGGACAGTTGGGCGTTGACCATCCTCGAAACAGTGCGGGTTACTCCCGATAGGAATGATAAGATAATAGCGATCAACATACATTACTCCGCAATATCTCAAAAAGCAGCGACGTTTGTGTAGGGCAAACTTAAGTTTGTCCTACGTTATCCTCTCTAAAAGTAAGCCATAACCGCGATGCCGCCCACAATGAGCGCCAGACTTCCGATTTTCCGACGATCAAATTTCACAACAGACGCCCCGAACCAGCCGAAATGATCGATCACCAAAGCCGAAACGGTTTGCCCCAAAAGGCCCAAGGCCAGCGGCACCGACACCCCCAGATTCATAAAACCAACGTTCACAAAGACCACCGTCAAAAAACCCAAAACCCCCCGCTGAGCAGCACGGGTGGGATACCTTTCCGAAACGGGATTTTTGATCGGGTCAGGAGCAAGACCAGACAGACCAGGATCAGTCCCGTCAAGTGGATAAAGATGCTGGCAGCATAGTTGCCAATGTGGTTCGCCAGTTCGCCGTTCAGGTAGATCATCACCGCTAACAGCGCTCCGATTAAACTCGAAAAAATGGTATACATAGTTTCACCCTGTTGGAGAACAATAGATAGATTTCTCGTTACCCTACACTGAACAAAGGTTCGAAAAAAAGGCGACAGTCGCTATAATAAACTCCAGAAAAGACGACCAAATCTAAGCTGGAGGAAAAATGAGCGACAGTCGCCGCCGATACTATGCCGTGAAAGCCAAACTAGGTCAACTGCTGCCAGAGCAATGGACTGAATGTGAAAGTCGAATGATAAATCTGAGTTTAATGGTCAGCGCCATCCCCAAGGCCAAGGACTTAACCCAAACGAACTTAGCCGCCGAGATGCCTTTAACGGCCCAGGATAGCAGTTTGGTGCAACGCCAACGCCGCTGGGTCAAGAATGAACAGCTTGATGAGCGGGTCTGTTATCGTCCGATTATCACGCCTTTGTTGCAAGCCTTGAGCCGGACGACGATCCCGATCATCTTGGACACAACCGAGATGGGCGTGAATTGCCATCTGTTAATGGTCGCCGTGGGTTATCAAAGACGAGCCTTACCCTTGGTTTGGCAAGCCGGCGAAGGCAGTCGCGGTCATACCGATGGCGACCTGCAAGTGGGCTTATTGAACTATGGTGCCGACCTGTTACCCCAAACTGCCGATGTCATAGTCTTAGGCGATGGGGAATTTGGGCATGTTCAACTGCTCACCTGGCTTGCCAGCTTTCATCCAGCTTGGGATTATGGACTGCGGGTTGCCAGCGATACCAAAATTCTGTTTGAGGGCCAATGGCGACGTCTGGACAGTTTTGACGTGCGAGCCGGTGAAACTATTTGGTTGGAACAGGTCTATCTGACCCGTCAGGCCGCCTGCGGACCAGTCAATATTTGGCTTACTTGGGATACCAAACACAACCGCTTGGTTCCGATTGTCACCAACTTGAGTTTACCTGATGAAGTTCGCTATTGGTATGGTAAACGACCCTGGATCGAACCCTTGTTTGGTGATGTTAAGGACACGGCTTTGATTTACAAACCTGTCGTTTACGTCATCCTGACCGCTTGGATCGCTTGATGTTGGCTGTTTCTTTAGCCTACCTATGGCTATGCTTTCTAGGATCTGTTGCTATTTTGACGGGTCACGCTAAACTTGTAGACCGTTCTGATCGTCGTGATCGCAGCATTTTTACCATTGGCCGTTTATGAGCAATCGTTTACTAAAACTTGATTGCCCGATCCGGGTTGGCTTTTTCCTTTTCCTTTTCTTCTACCATTCCTCCTGCTCGACCTGGTTAGTTTTCTTTAGAACAATTGTCTGATGTAGGGGAACGAGTTGTGACTTTCACTACCGGACAGATTATTTTGAAAGAAGGGAGAGAAATAGGATAACGGACACCACTGGGGTATACTCTAGTTTCACCACAAAACAAAGGAGTGTACCCAAGAGTGATGCCCGCCGGTGTATCGTCGCATAAAAACGAGTTTAACGCAACTGTATCCCCACCAACTGAATGGTCATCAAGCTCGTCACCTGCATACTTTAACCGGCATGATCAGTGGGATAGTGCTGAATAAAAGTGTCATTTTGAAGCGATGGCCCGCAAAGCGCCGGATCAAACCAAAGTGGAGAGCCGGGTGAAACGGTTCAGGCGGTGTGTCCAAAACGAGCAGGTGAACCAAGAGACCTACTTTCTGCCCTTTGCCGAGATGCTGCTGGCCAGTTTGGGTTCGACGGGTCCCCTGGTCTTGGCCATGGATGGCAGTGAAGTGGGGCGGCACTGTTTGGCCTTGATGGTCAGTGTCATCTACCAAAACGGGCGTTACCGGTGGCTTGGGTGGTGGTCGAAGGCTCAAAGGGCACTTTCCTGAGCAAACCCATCTGGAGTTGCTGGACCAAGTCCAAGCGATGGTGCCGTCAGACACCGATGTCATCTTTGTCGGCGATGGGGAGTTCGATGGACAGCAATTACAGGCGGCTATCACCGCGGCCGGGTGGCATTATGCCTGTCGGACCGCCCACAATCGCTGGCTCTGTGAAGCTGACACCTGGTTTCAACTCAACGAGTTATGGCTACAACCGGGTGACCAGATTATCTTGTCCGAGGTGTTGTTCACCCAACAGGCCTACGGCCCGGTCTTGGTGTGGCCTACTGGGAGCCGGGCTACAAGGACCCCTCTATCTGGTCAGCAATTTTGCCTTAGGCTCGGAAGCTATCTACTGGTATCGCCACCGGTTTCGGATTGAAACCTTCTTTTCAGACCAGAAAAGTCGTGGTTTCAACTCGATAAGAGCCATATAGCTGACCACACCGACTGGCTCGGCTGATGATTGCCGCTTGTTTGGCCTACATTTGGCTTATTTATTTGGGGGCGGTCGCGGTTCGGGACCAATGGCTGTCAGTTATCCACCGTTCTGACCGGTGCGATTTGAGTTTGTTCCAACTCGGTTTGCGTTTGTTAGACCATTTTCTTAATGAAGACTTCCCTATCCCGGTTGGTTTTGTTTACCTAACCTTTCTGATATTTCTGTCCGGTAGTGAAGTTGTGACTATTGATGCGATGGGCTGTCAAACCAAGATTGCCCATTAGACGTGTTGCGAAATAAGGTAAACCTGAGTATTGTAACGATAAAATAGGATAAAGAAGGTGAAGCAGGTGATAAATATAAACCGAGCCTTAAAGTCAGAGCGTTTGCTGAAAGCATTAACCGGGGTGAGTGTCGCTGAATTCAACACCCTACTCCCGAGCTTTGATGCTGCTGTAACCAAGAGCAAGCGAGAGCAGAAAACTAACCGCAAACGAGCCGAGGGAGGTGGCCGAAAAACACCTTGCTGACCAGTCAGCACCAACTCTTCTTCATCCTGTTTTACCTGAAATGTTATCCGACCTTTGATCTGGCCGGCTTCTTTTTGATGTCGACCGCTCCCGAAGCTGGCATTGGGTCCAGGAGTTGTTACCTATTCTGGAAAAAACATTGGCTTGGCAGGTGGTCCTGCCGAAACGCAAGATCCGCACCGTAGAAGAATTCATCACCACTTTCCGAGATCAAGGATATTTTCATTGATGGTACAGAACGCCCCGTGCAACGACCCCAAAAGGGCAAAGCCCAACGCAAGCACTATTCCGGCAAGCAAAAGAGCATACGGTGCGCAACTTGGTTGTAACCGATGAACAAACCGCCATCTTGTGCTTAACCCCAACCAAACCAGGATCTCGACAGGATTATCATCGCTTCAAACAGTCTCAGCTTGGCGAGCACATTCCGACTGATGTCGGGGTCTGGGTTGATCTCGGTTTTATGGGCATCAAGAAAGATTATCCCCAACTCGATGTCGTGATGCCCCATAAAAGTAGTAAACACCATCCCTTGACCCCAGACCAAAAGGCTGACAACCAGACCATTAGCGCGGGCCGCATTGTGGTTGAGCATGCCTTGGCTGGCATCAAACGGTTCCGCTGTTTAACCGATACCTATCGCAATAAAGCCAATCTCTCGCTGATTTGTTCATGCTGGTCGCTTGTGGCTTGTGGAATTACCACCTTCGCCACGCTTAATCCTTTGACTTCTTACCTTATGCTGTCTCTTTTTTTCGGCTCCTTATTTCACAACATGTCTCTTAGACAAACCCATTCTAACACGTCGGCCTTGCCAGCCGTTATGACATCTGTCATAATCAGGGCATGAAAATATGTGGAGCGACAAAGCTTGCTTTGTTATTTACGGTAAGATCAAAGTAAACTTCGACGCTCCAGCCCTTTATATTCACGCGAGGCGCGAAGACAATGCAACAGACGGTGTTATCGTACTACAAGCAGCACCAATTAGACCGCTTCATCGGCCCGGATCAGCTCGATCAGCTCACCCTCCACCATTTTGAAAAGGGTGAGCCTATCTGCGAACTTGAGCAGCCGATCGACTACCTCCATTTTTTCGTCGAAGGCCGGGTCAAGATTTTCCTGCCGATGCCGAATGCGCGGCAGTTGCTGCTCTGTTTCTATGAGCCGCTTCAACTTTTTGGCGATCTGGAAATTTTCGTGCCGCAACCTGTGGCCGCTACCACCGTTGAAGCGTTGACGCCCTGTGTTTGCCTCAGTTTGAAGCGGGCGTTTGTGATCAACCACCTGGCCGCAGATCCGGTTTTCTTGAAACAACTCCATCTTTCGACCTAGAGAAAGATGGGGCGGGTCATCAGAAACAGTGCGTTGAATCTGCTGCATCCCCTGGAGAACCGCGTGGCCAGTTATATTTTGGCCACGGCCACGATGAACCATGACCGGCAGTTGGTCTTTTCCGGCAACTTAACCCAAATCGCCGATTTACTGGGTTCCAGCTTCCGCCATTTACACCGAACTCTGCAATCATTTTGTGATCAGGGCTTGCTAGTCAAGGTTAAGACGACTTACATCATCCGGCCGAAGGCTGAATTAGAGCGACGAGCCGCCGGTGTGTATGTGATTACCTGACTTGGACGCCGCCGCGCTATATTGACAAATCCTCCTCGGCGTGATATACTCCGCTAAATTTTATGCCGACAAACCCTCGATGACGAGCCGCAATAGATTTATTGTGGTATTCGGTCGAGGGTTTTTTGTTTATGAGTGGTAGAGAATGGGGAGACTTGACCGCCGGTAGTCATCCGGCTAATCGTGTAAATTCTGTACCCTCAAAGATAGGCCATAATGACATAAACCGGAGCCGAGATGCTCTCGAATGCGGACTGCTTTATCGTGCGTATTTGAGGGCATTTTTGATTTAAACAAAAAAAGGAGACGCCATCATCGATGGCATCTCCTACAGGGTAACAGAACGACGGACTTACCTGGCCCGCCAAGACCAAAAGGTATGTCTTATCTATCGTCCTGCCTTTTTAATTATACCACACCGAAAAGCCTCCCGGAAACGAAAATAGGCCGCAGGTGTCGTTGGGCAGGACCTCGGCAGCTAATAGCAAATCAGGTAGTGACTGTGCTCCCACAGCGAGGAGCGAGGGGTAAGGAGTGTGGAGTAAAAATGCACCCCTACTCCCTACTCCCTACTCCCTACTCCCGGTAATGGCAGCACAGATAATCTTTAAACAACAAACTATTCAATATCAACCCAGGAGGAATATTTAAGATGAGTGGTAAAGTAGCCCGATTGCAGGCAATTGCGCAGACGATAACCTACAAATTGCCGACCCCAATCAATTACACCGAAGAGCCGACCGGCGAGCTTTTCGGCGCGCACGTATTTAGCCTGCCGGTTATGAAAGAGCGATTACCCAAACACGTCTACAAATCGCTGTTAAAAACCATCAAAGATGGCACTCCCTTAGACATTACCACCGCCGATGCCATTGCCTCGGCCATGAAAGCGTGGGCGATGGAAAAAGGGGCCACCCACTACGGCCACATTTTCTATCCGCTAACCGGCTTAACCGCCGAAAAGAACGACAGTTTCTACTCCCCTAACGATGAAGGCGGGGTCATCTCCGAATTCTCCGGAGAAACCCTGATCCAGCAGGAACCGGACGGCTCCAGCTTCCCCACCGGCGGCATTCGTATGACTCACGAAGCTCGCGGCTATACCGCCTGGGATGTGACCAGTCCGGCCTATTTAATGGAAAACCCCAACGGCTTGACCCTGACCATCCCCTCGGCTTTTGTTTCCTGGACCGGCGAAGCGCTCGACAAGAAAACACCGCTGCTGCGCTCGATGCAGGCGCTTAACAAGCAGGCCAAGCGCGTCCTGAGTTTGTTTGGTCACGAGGAAATCAGCATGGTGACAGCTACCGCCGGCGCCGAGCAAGAATATTTCCTGATCGACCGCAACTTCTTCTTAGCCCGGCCTGATTTGGTTAACGCCGGTCGCACCCTGTTCGGCGCGAAGCCGCCCAAAGGCCAGGAATTTGATGATCACTACTTCGGCTCGATCAACGAGCGCGTGCAAGCGTGTATGTACGAATTTGAACGCGAACTGTTCAAACTCGGTGTGCCGGTCAAAACCCGCCACAACGAAGTTGCCCCGGCTCAGTTCGAGGTCGCGCCCGTGTACGAAAACGCCAACGTTGCCGCCGACCACCAGCAGTTGATCATGATCGTGCTGCAAAAAGTGGCGACCAAGTACGGCTTTGCCTGTCTGCTGCACGAAAAACCGTTTGCCGGCATCAACGGTAGCGGCAAGCACGTCAACTTCTCAATGGGCAACTCAACCCAGGGCAACCTGCTCGATCCGGGCGATACGCCGCACGACAACGCCCAGTTCCTCGTCTTTTGCGCCGCTGTTATCCGGGCGGTTCATAAATACGCTACCCTGTTGCGGGCCTCAATTGCCTCGGCCAGCAACGACCACCGCCTGGGCGCGAACGAAGCCCCGCCGGCCATTATCTCCATCTTCCTGGGCGACCAGCTCAACGATGTCTTTGAACAGTTCAAAAACAACGGCGGCGCAAAGTCATCGAAACCGTCCGGTATTTTGACCGTCGGCGTCGATACCTTACCGCCGCTGCCCAAGCACGCCGGCGACCGCAACCGCACCAGCCCGTTCGCGTTCACCGGTAACAAATTTGAATTCCGCGCTGTCGGCTCCAGCCAGTCGATTGCCGGGGCGATGATAGTTATCAACACCATTGTAGCCGAATCGCTCGATTACGTTGCCGGAAAACTCGAAAGCGCCGATGATCTTAACGCGGCTATCCAGTCGCTGCTTAAAGAAGTCATGGTCGAACACGGCGCGGTCATCTTCAACGGCAACGGCTACTCCGAAGAGTGGCACGCCGAAGCCGCCGAACGCGGTCTCCCCAACCTCAAAACCACCCCCGACTCGCTGCCCTGCTATATCACCGAAGAAGCCATCGATTTATTTGAAAAGTATGAAGTTCTGACTAAGCACGAGTTGGAGAGTGTCTACGAAGTATCTCTGGAGCAGTACATCATGACGGTCAACGTCGAATCGAATCTGGCTATTAAGATTGCCAAGACCATGATTTTCCCGGCGGCTATTCGCTACCAAAGCGAACTGGCTATGACCTGCGCCAATCTCAAGGCAGTCGGCTATGAGTTTGACACCAACACCCTCGATAAAGTGACAGAGTTGATCAAATTGCTTCAGGACAGCATCGCCGACCTGGAAGCCGCCAAAATGCACGAAGATGAAGACGCTTTGGCCCATGCCAAATACGTGTGCGACACCATCCTCCCGGCCATGCTCACCGTCCGCCAATACGCCGATGAGCTGGAAGCGTTTGTAGCCGATGATCTGTGGCCACTGCCAACTTATCAAGAGATGTTGTTTATTAAATAAAGTTCGTTGAGTTTTTGGAGTTCATAGAGTTTGTGGAGTGGGTAGGGCCGGTCAGCGGCTGGCCCTACCCCGGACAAATTGAGAGTTTGTCCGCTGATACCTATCTAACGGAGACGATTGATGCATCTAACCCAACGGGAGCAAGAACGGCTCATGGTTTTCCTGGCCTCGGAGCTGGCTCGAAAGCGCCAGGCGCGAGGCTTGAAACTCAACTATCCGGAAGCGATTGCCATCCTGACGGCGGAAGTATTGGAAGCCGCCCGCGACGGCAAAAGCGTAGCCGAGATAATGAGTTACGGAACCACCATTTTATCCAAAGACGAGGTAATGGACGGTGTGGCGGAGATGATTCACGAAGTGCAAGTAGAAGCCACCTTCCCCGACGGCACCAAACTGGTCACCATCCACGATCCCATTCAGGAGAAGCTGATATGAAGCCGGGAGCCTACATTTTAAATGAAGCGGCCGGGCCGATAATCGCCAATTCCGGCCGTAATACAACCACACTGCTGGTTGAACATCACGGCGACCGGCCGATTCAGGTCGGCAGCCACTTTCACTTTTTCGAAGTTAATCGCGGCTTGGTTTTTAATCGCATCGCGGCCTACGGCATGCGGCTGAATATTCCGGCCGGCACCGCCGTCCGCTTTGAACCGGGCGATACCAAAGAAGTCACCCTGGTCGAACTGGCCGGCAGCCGCATTGTTTACGGTCACAACGATCTGGTTGAAGGTGGTTTGGACGACCCGCAGACCCAAACTGCCGCCATTGAAAAGATTAAGAGCGCCGGTTTTGGCGATAAGGAGGCGAGCGAATGACGCTGCAAATTCCCCGCGATGTCTACGCCGATCTCTATGGCCCCACCACCGGCGATAAAGTTCGACTGGCCGACACCGATCTGATCATCGAAGTCGAGCAGGATTTCACCCACTACGGCGATGAGATTGCTTTTGGCGGCGGCAAAGTCATCCGCGACGGCATGGGCCAGAGCAGCCGCCAAGGTCGCGAGGGCGAGTTCGGCGCGCTGGATGTAGTCATCACCAACGCGCTGATCATCGACCATTGGGGCATTGTCAAAGGCGATATCGGCATTAAAGATGGCCGCATCGTCAAAGTCGGCAAGGCCGGCAACCCCGATACCATGGCCGATGTCGATCCGGAACTCATCGTCGGCCCGGCCACGGAAGTCATCGCCGGCGAGAACAAGATTGTCACGGCCGGCGGCATCGACAGCCACATTCACTTCATCGCCCCGCAGCAAATCTACGAAGCGCTTAACAGCGGCCTAACCACGATGCTCGGCGGCGGTACCGGCCCGGCCACCGGCACCAACGCCACCACCTGCACGCCCGGCGCCTGGAATATCGCTCGCATGCTGCAATCCATCGAAGCCTTTCCCGTGAATTTCGGTTTTCTGGGCAAAGGCAATGCCGCCACCGCCGACCCCCTGATCGAACAGATCAAAGCGGGCGCGTTGGGGCTAAAGCTGCACGAGGATTGGGGCACCACTCCCGGCGCGATCAACACCTGTCTGACCGTGGCCGATCAATTTGATGTTCAGGCTGCTATCCATACCGATACCCTGAACGAAGCCGGTTTTGTCGAAGATACCATCGCCGCCATCGCCGGCCGGACGATTCACACGTACCACACCGAAGGCGCGGGCGGTGGTCACGCCCCGGACATCATCAAGATTGCTTCATTCCCGTACATTCTACCGTCATCGACCAACCCGACCCGGCCCTACACCGTGAACACCATTGCCGAGCATTTGGACATGCTAATGGTCTGTCACCATCTCAACTCGCAGGTGCCGGAAGATGTGGCCTTTGCCGAAAGCCGTATCCGGGCCGAAACCATCGCCGCCGAAGATATTCTGCACGATCTGGGCGTCATCAGCATCATCGCCAGCGACTCGCAGGCGATGGGCCGCGTCGGCGAGGTGATTACCCGCACCTGGCAAACCACCCATAAGATGAAGGTGCAGCGCGGCGCGCTACCGGAAGACAGCGCCGCTAACGACAATTTCCGGGTCAAACGATACGTCGCCAAATACACCATCAACCCGGCCATCGCCCACGGTATCAGCCACGAGATTGGCTCGATTGAGCCGGGCAAGCTGGCCGATTTGGTGCTGTGGCAGCCCGCTATGTTCGGCGTCAAGCCGGAGATGGTGGTCAAGGGCGGCTTCATCGCCTGGAGCGTGATGGGCGACGCCAACGCCTCCATTCCCACGCCGCAGCCGGTTTGGTACCGGCCCATGTTCGGCGCGTTTGGCGGCGCCACGGCGGCCACCAGCGCCACCTTTATCTCGCAAGCCGCGCTCGACGAAGGCATACCCGAACAGATCGGGCTGAAAAAGCAGGCCGTCGCCGTGAAAAACTGCCGGGCTATCGGCAAAGCCGATATGGTCCACAACGATGCTACCCCCGCCATCGAAGTCGATCCCGAAACCTACGAAGTCCGCGCCGACGGCGAACTACTCACCTGCGAACCGGCCGAAATCCTGCCGCTGGCCCAACGATATTTTCTGTTTTAGGAAGCAAGACGGAGCGACAAAGCTTGCTTTGTCACCCACGATCAAAGCAAGCTTTGATGCTCCAGTCGTCCGTAGCAAGACGATGGCGTTTTACACACTACACACGTTGAGATCTTTATCAGAAAATTACCAATACGCAAGATAAGGAGTTAACCTTTGAGCGATTCAAATCCCCGCTTTGGGAAATTACGTCCGGAGTTAGAAAACAGCCAGGCCGCCGACGCGCTGCGCAAAGAAGCCGAATTGAGCAGCCAGGGCTGGCTGAACGAAGTCAAACGCAACAAAGAACTGGGCCTAGAAGCCGCGCCCAGCATCGAAGACCGGACCATCTCGACTTTTGCCCGCGGCGAGCTGCCTCACTTCGCCGGAATCAACACTTTCTTGAAAATGCCCTATATCGAAGATGTCCACAAAGCCGGCGAGTACGACGTGGCCGTCTTTGGCATTCCGCTCGATACCGGCACCACCTACCGGCCCGGTACGCGCTTTGGGCCGCAGGGCATCCGCAAAATCTCGGCGCTGTACGGCACCTACTACTTTGAAATGGGCGTCGATCTGCGCGAGCAGATCACCATGTGCGACCTGGGCGATGTCTTTGTCATCCCGGCCAACATCGAGAAGGCGTTCGATCAGATCAGCCGGGCCGTGTCGCACGTGTTCGCCAGCGGCGCGTTCCCGATCATGCTCGGCGGCGATCATTCGATCGGCTACCCCTGCGTGCGAGGCATCGCGCCGCACGTAAACGGCAACATCGGTATTATCCACGTTGACCGGCACGTTGACACCCAGGAGAAAGATATGGACGAGCGGATGCACACCACGCCGTGGTTCCACGCCACCAACATCGACAACGCGCCGCCTAAGAATCTGGTGCAGTTTGGCATCGGCGGCTGGCAGGTGCCGCGTCCGGGCGTCAAAATCAGCCGGGAACGCGGCACGACCATCATGACCATCACCGATATTATGGAGATGGGGCTGGACAAAGCGCTCGATCTCGCCATTGAGGTCGCTTCCGAAGGCACCGAGGCGGTCTATCTCAGCTTCGACATCGACAGTGTGGACGCCGGTTTTGTGCCGGGCACCGGCTGGCCCGAACCGGGCGGCTTGCTGCCCCGCGAGGCGCTGCACATCGTCAACCGCGTCGCCCGCGAGACCAATCTCTGTGCGATGGAGTTAGTCGAGGTCTCGCCGCCGTACGATGTGGCCGAAACGACCGCATTGCTGGCCACCCGCGTCATCGTCGATGTCCTGGCCGCGCTGGTCGATGCCGGCAAGTTGCCTCGCTCGACCCCGCCCTGGTTGAAGCCGGAGCCGGCTACCGAGCCGTGGGCGCTGTAGGAATGATGAACGATGAATGATGAATTGGCAGCGATAGGGGGATTTAAACTATCAATCTCCTAATCTCCAGTCTCCCTATCTCCTTATCGCCAATTTCTTCACTCTCGCAGAAAGAGACGTTATGCCTCACGAAGTTGATATGACCAAAGCGCTCATCCTCAGCTTGAAAGAGTGGTGGGCGGAAGCGCAAGAGGCGCGCCAGGTAAAGGCGGTGATTTTGCAAGTGGGCGATTTCACCTGCGTCGAGCCGGATTTGTTGACCCGCAGCTTTGCTCAGCAGCGGTTGAGCGTGCCTTTCTTACAAGATGCTGAATTAGTTATCCATCCCATTCCGTTTGTAGCGCACTGCCGCGCTTGTGTTCAAGATTATCGACCTGATCTCGGCTTGCACTACGCCTGTCCTACCTGCCAGGCTCCGCTGCACGATATTCGCTCCGGAAGAGAACTTAAAATTGAACGAGTCGAGTGGATCGATGAGAGAGAAAAGGCCAATCGTTAACGTTATTTTTTGAAAGGGGAGATTAAGATGCAGGCTGTTCAAGAAGGTGATTTAGGTGTAATCGAAGTTCCGGCGGAAGAGTCGACGCTGGAATCTGAGGTTATTTATGGATTGGAAGCTCGGCCGCCGCTGGGCGAGACGGTTCTGGCCGCCATCCAACATTTGTTGTCAATTTTTGTGGGGATCATCACCCCGACGCTGGTTTTGAGCGGGCCGTTGGGGCTTGATGCGGAAACCACCACTTATCTGGTCGGAATGGCCCTCTTTGTGTCGGGGGTGGCGACCTTTATTCAAGCCAAGCGGTTTGGCCCGATTGGCTCCGGGCTGTTGAGTATTCAAGGCACCAGCTTCGCCTTTTTAGGCCCACTTATCGCCGCCGGAACTGCCGCCGGAGGAGGCTCGGCCGCGTTAGCCCTGATCTTTGGCGTTTGCTTCGTGGCCTCGCCCATCGAAATGATCTTAAGCCGGTTCGTCCATTTTGCTCAGAAAATTTTGACGCCGCTCGTTACCGGTTCGGTGGTGACGCTGATTGGTCTCAGTCTAATTCAAGCCGGAATGACGGACATCGCCGGTGGGGCCGGCGCGGAGAACTTCGGCAGCCTGTTGAATTTGGGCCTGGCCGGGACGGTCTTAGTGACGGTGGTCATCTTAAACCGCAGCAAAAATCAATATTTACGAATGGGGTCGATTGTCATCGGCCTGATTGTCGGCTACGTCATTTCGCTGTTTTTAGGCTTGGTCGATTTTAGTTCGCTCAGCAGTTTGCCGGCCTTCAACGTGCCGATCCCGTTTCGCTACGGTTTCAGTTTTAGCCTGGCCGCCTTTGTTCCGGTGGCCTTGTTATTCCTTATTACCACCATCGAATCAACCGGCGACTTAACCGCCACCTCGATGGTTTCCGGAGAACCGATTGAAGGCGACCTGTATATGAAGCGGATTAAAGGCGGTATCTTGGGCGACGGCCTCAACTCGATGATTGCGGCGACATTTAACACCTTCCCCAACACGACCTTTAGCCAAAATAACGGCGTAATTCAATTGACCGGCGTGGCCAGCCGCTACGTCGGCTTTTTTATCGCCGGGTTTCTGGTGCTGCTGGGTATTTTCCCCATCGTGGGCGGCGTCCTGAGCGCGATGCCCCGGCCGGTGTTAGGCGGCGCGACGATTATCATGTTCGGCACGGTAGCCGCGGCCGGCGTCAAAATCATCGCCACAGAAAAGATCGACAGCCGCGCCTTGATGATCTTGGCTCTGGCTTTTGGATTGGGTTTAGGCGTCCAGTCCGTACCGGAGGTAGTGAGCGCGATGCCGCCGCTGATTCGATCCGTTTTTAGCTCGCCGATTACCACCGGTGGTCTAACGGCTCTTATCGCCAACATCGTGCTGCCCAGATCGGAATAGACAGCTTTTATCGGTTCAACAATGGAAATTTACCGGAGCGACAAAGCTTGCTTTGTCATTAACGGTCAGGTCAAAGTTTACTTTGACGCTCCAGATCACTATTTTTAGAGGATCCCAACAGTCTCAGTTGAGACAATACCAGGGATGAAAACGGAATGAAAATCTTTAGCCCTCACCCCGTCGCTGGCGCGACTCCCCTCTCCCTTAGGGAGAGGGGTTGGGGGTGAGGGGCATTTTCATGGGAGGTACGCGATGTGTACATCAAACGGTAACCACAATCATTCCACTATGAACGGCGCCATACTAAACCTCGATCTAATGGACGGCAACCAGCAAACAGCCGCCGCGAACCGGACGCGCTTTGACGTCGCCGGGGTGCGCTGCCTCAACCTGATGAGCAGCCCCGGCACCGGCAAAACAACGCTGCTGGAGAGTACGCTGGGGGCGCTCGACATCAATCTCCGTACGGCGGTGCTGGAAGGGGATATGACGACCGAACTGGACGCCGACCGGCTGCGGGCCTACGGTGTGCCGGTGGTGGCCATTACGACGGGCCGGGCCTGTCATCTTGATGCAGACATGATCGCCGCCGGGCTTGACCGGCTCGATTTGGCGGCGCTTGACCTGGTCTTCATCGAAAATGTCGGCAATCTCATCTGCCCGGCGGAATATCCGCTGGGTGAACACGCCAACGTGGTGCTGGTCAGCCTGACCGAAGGCGAAGACAAGCCGCTCAAATATCCGGTTATGTTTTATGAGGCAGACTGCGTGGTCATCACTAAGACCGATCTCAGCCCTTATCTCAAGGTGAATGTCGAGCAGCTCAAAGCCAACATCCACCAGATTTGTCCCGATGTCCCGGTCTTCGCCCTGTCCGCCGAAACGGGCGATGGTCTACCCGACTGGCTGGATTGGATTCAGAATCAGCTTACAACGCCGGTTGCCTCTCGGCGCGATGAACCGGTGGTTGTTGCCTAGTAACCTGAGTCCGATGTCTATCGTCCGTCCGTTGTTTAAGTATCAAAAAGGAGAAGAAGAGAGATGAAAATGATTAAACTATTGGCCCTATCGATAGCGGTGGTTCTGCTCTTTGCCGCGTGCAGCAGCGCCACCCCGGCCCCGGCGGAAGAAGCTGCCGCGCCAACAGAAGAGGCTCCGGCGGAGGAAGCCGCTGCGCCGACAGAAGAAGCTGTGGCGGAGGCCGACTCCGGCGAAGCGCTCCCGCCAATCAAACTGGGCTACAGCAGTTGGCCCGGCTGGTGGCCGTGGTACATCGCCGAGAAGGAAGGACTGTTCGAGGCCAACGGCGTCGATGTCGATCTGATCTGGTTCGACGGCTATCTGGAATCGATGGAAGCCTTTGTCGCCGGCCAGCTTGACGGCAACACCCAGACCCTGAACGATACCATCTCCTTTGCCGCCGATGCCGTCAACGGCGAGGTGGTGGTGCTGGTCAACGATAACTCGGCCGGGAATGATAAGATCATCGTAACCGAAGATATTCAGACGATCCAAGATTTAGTCGGCAAGAAGGTGGCTCTGGAAGAAGGGGTGGTCGATGATTTCCTGCTGACGCTGGCCCTGGAAGACGCCGAGTTATCGCGGGATGATATCGATATTGTCAATCTGGAAACCGGAGCCGCCGCCGCCGCGTTTGCCACCGGCAGCGTCGATGGCGTGGGCGCGTTTCCCCCGTTCTGGCTGACCGCGCTGGAGCGTGAAGGCAGCCACGAACTGCTTAGCTCCGAGGCGTTCCCCGGCGCGATTCCCGATTTGTTGGTGGTCAGCCAGACGCTCATCGACGAACGGCCGGACGATGTCCAGGCGCTGGTCAACACCTGGTTCGATGTGATGGCCTTTATCGCCGAGAACCCCGAAAAGGCCGATGAACTGCTGGCCGAACGGGCCGGCGTTAGCTTGGAAGAGTTCGAACTGTTCCGTGAAGGTACGCGTATGTTCACGATTGATGATAACCTGGAAGCCTTCAGCGAGGGCGACAGTATGGTCAATATGCCCTTTGCCGCCGTCGAGATGACCGACTTTATGGTCAGCGTCGGCTTTATTCCGGAAGGGCCGGATTTAAGTATCATTTTTGACGATCAGTTTGTCAAAGCCTATGCAGAGTCAGCGCAAGAGTAACCCGGCCTCACCCGTCTTGTTTGAGGCCAAAACAGAAACTCAATCACGCGAACGGCCCAGCCTGAAGCCGACCGTTTTCTGGCGGATCGGCGAAGATATCCCGCGTGGGTTATATTGGACCCTCGTGACGATTTCGATTGCTGTGCCGTTCGTGGCTTGGTGGCTGCTGGCCAACGCCGGGCTGGTCGCGCCGGTCTTTTTGCCCACCCCGGCTGAAGTGTGGCAGTCGCTGGTCGAGTTGGCCAATGACGGGCTGCTGTCGAAAGATATCCAGGCCAGCTTCTTGCGGGTGGCGGCCGGTTTCTTGCTGGCGGCGGTCGTGTCGGTGCCGATCGGCATCGCTATGGGGACGTTTGCCAGCATCCGGGCGCTGTTCGAGCCGATTATCGGCATCATCCGCTATATGCCCGCGCCGGCCTTCATCCCGCTGCTGATTCTGTATCTCGGCATCGATGAAACGACCAAGATCGCGCTCATCTTCATCGGCACGGTCTTTTACAACACGCTGATGATTATGGACGCGGTCAAATTTGTCCCCAAAGAGTTAATCGAGACCACCTACACGCTGGGCGGCAACCGGCTGCAAACCCTGCTGCAAGTCATCACGCCGCACGTCGTACCGAACATCATCGACACCTTCCGCATCAACGTAGCCGCCTCGTGGAACCTGGTCATCGTGGCCGAGTTAGTGGCCGCTGAGGTCGGGCTGGGCAAGCGCATTCTACTGGCCCAAAAGTTCCTACACACCGAGCAGATTTTCGCTTACCTGATCGTGTTAGGCGTCATCGGCTTTGCGATTGATTTGCTCTTTCGCTGGCTGCTGCGAACGACGTGCCGGTGGTCGTTTGACTGAGTTATTCACCTTGTTGGTGATAGTTATATCTAAACCGGGGTAGGGGGTAGGTAGTAGGTAGTAAGGGAAAGTTCTTACGTCTGTCGTATCCGATGTATAGCGTGACGCCGTCTTGAGCCGTGATCAAAACATTAAACCATAGAGGGTACAAAGCAGGCACAAAGCTCACCAAGAAACCTCTGTGAACTCTGAGTCTACTTAGTGTCCTCTGTGGTGAAGCTTTGCGTCCGATGCAAATGTACGGCTGTAACAGTGTCTTGCCCTTAATCCCTACTCCCTACCCCTTACCCCCAACTCCGGCAACGGAATTTCGAAGGTAAACGATGCACTTAGAACTCCAAAACGTCAGCAAAGCCTTCTACACCAAAAAAGGCACGATTTTGGCCTTAAAAGATATCAACCTGCATGTTGAAACGGGCGAACTGGTCTGCGTGGTGGGCGCGTCCGGCTCCGGTAAATCGACGCTGCTGCGGCTGGTGGCCGGGCTGGATTTTCCCACGGCCGGCGTGATCGAAGTCGATGGCGCGCCCGTGATCGGGCCGGGGCCGGATCGGGGTATGGTTTTTCAACATTACACCCTCTACCCCTGGATGACCGTCAAGAAAAACGTCGCGTTTGGCCTGCGCTTGCAGGGCTTCTCCAAAGCCGAGCGAGCCGAGCGCGTGGCCGAATATCTCAACGTGGTCGGGCTGTCGAAATTCGCGGGGGCCTATCCCAAAGAGCTGTCGGGCGGCATGAAGCAGCGAGTGGCCATTGCTCGCGCCTTGGTCTGCGAGCCAAAAATCCTGCTGATGGACGAACCGTTCGGGGCGCTCGACGTGCAGACCAAGGAGTCGATGCAGCAGTTTTTGCTCAAAATTTGGCAGCGCACCGGCACCAGCATTATGATGATCACCCACGATGTGGCCGAAGCCGTGTTTTTGTCGCAGCGGATCTACGTGCTGACCACCCACCCCGGCACAGTCCGGGAAGAGTTCAAGATCGATCTGCCGCTGCAGCGGACGTATAAGATCAAAACCACATCTGGTTTTCAAGCCTATCAAGAGGATATTTCCGAAATAATTAGAGAAGAAGCGGCCCTTAGTCTTGAAGCGGCGTAGAGTTGATAGAGTTTGTAGAGTTGGTGGAGTTTGTAGAGTTAGTGGAGTTGGTGGAGTTTAAGGCGGTTTCAGATCGATGACTGAATCCGATAGCCGGAGGCGACGGACGGTGTGATCGACCGCTCGATCGTATGGTCAATCGTGTTTGGAGGTGTGATCGACCACTCGATCGTATGGTCTTTCGTGTTTGGAAGTATGATCGACCACTCGATCGTACGGTCTTTCGTGTTTGGAAGTATGATCGACCACTCGATCGTATGGTCTTTCGCGTTTGGAAGTATGATCGACCACTCGATCGTACGGTCTTTCGCGTTTGGAAGTATGATCGACCACTCGATCGTACGGTCTTTCGTGTTTGGAGGTATGATCGAGCACTCGATCATATGGTCTTTCGTGATTGACCGTTTGATCGAGCACTCGATCATATGGTCTTTCGTGATTGACCGTTTGATCGAGCAGTCGAATAGAATATGTAATGCCTCGGATCGAGCCGATGGCGGCGGATATCCAGCCCGCCACCGGTAATGCCAGGATATTTAATCCGGCGTTGGCCGGCCGGAGTCGCGGCTTTAGCCGATTAAACGAACCCCGTCCCCGGCTAAAGCCTGGACTCCGTTATACTAAACCCGTGACCGTTATCTAATGGTCACGATCAGATTTAAAAAGAGATAGCTGCTGAATATCGATACAGTTCTACCATAGGAGAAAGCATGTTTAATACCAACTTAGATCAACTTTTCAAAGTCGGCATTGCCGGGCCGGTGGGCAGCGGCAAGACGGCGCTGGTGGCTAAGCTGTGCGAGAAGCTGAACGATAAATACAACCTGGCGGTAGTCACCAACGATATCTACACCCGCGAAGACGCCGAGTTTCTGCTGCGCCAGAACATCTTGCCGATGGAGCGGGTGCGGGGGGTCGAAACGGGCGGCTGTCCCCATTCGGCCATTCGCGATGACGCCTCGATGAATTTGGAGGCCATCGAAGAGCTGCAAATGTCCCTGCCGGGGTTGCAGATGGTGTTTGTGGAGAGCGGCGGCGATAACCTGGGCGCGTCGTTCAGCCCGGAACTGGTCGATGTTTGGATTTACGTCATCGATGTTTCAGCCGGGGATAAGATTCCGCGCAAAGGCGGGCCGGGCATCATTCGCTCCGATCTGCTGGTCATCAACAAGATCGATCTGGCTCCGCTGGTCGGCGCGTCGCTGGAGGTGATGGAGCACGACACCTTACGAGTACGCGGCGACTTTCCCTTTTTCTTCACCAATCTCAAGGACGAGACCGGCTTGGACAAAGTCGTAACTTGGGTCGAGACGCAGTTTGCCCAGCCGACGCCGCGCTGGTACGAGCCGGCGGCTACGTATAATAATCACGTGCTGGCTCATCATCATTAGAGATAGGGCGATAAGGCAATTGCTAACTTGAGTTCGGAAATAGATGGGCTTCGTGTCATTTCGGAGCGTCAGCGAAGAAATCCCTGTGACAATACAAGGAAACGTGGTCTGGCTGGGAAAATTTTGAAATGACAACGCCCCATTTTCCCGGCGAAGGCTTCATTTATGGGGACGTCTGAGGGATTTCTCCGCCTCCGGCTACGAAATGACATGCTCGACTTTAATTGTCGAAATCCGGTTACTACATTGGGTTTACCTCAGAACCAAATTGCCCTTAGTCGTACTTCGACGCCTCATCTAACTTAGCTATATCATCGACGCTTAGGTCGGTTTGAACGGCTTCGATGAACGATTGTAGGTGGTGAGCCTTGGTGGCGCTGGCAATCGGCGCGGTGACGAGCGGACTGTTGATGAGCCAGGCCATGGCTACCCCGGCCGGAGTGGCCTGGTGCTTGGCGGCCGTTTCGTCTAGCGCGTTCAAAATACGATGGCCCCGGTCATTGAGGAATTTCTTAACCCCGCCGCCCCGAATGCTTTTACTCAAGTCTGCCTCGCTACGGTATTTCCCACTGAGAAAACCACTGGCCAAAGCGAAGTAGCTGATAACGCCCAGGCCGTACTCTTGACACAGCGGAGCCACGCCTTGTTCAAACCCCTGACGATTATAAAGGTTGTATTCCGGCTGGAACACTTCGTAGCGCGGCAGTCCATTTAGTTCGCTGGCTATCATAGAGGCTTGCAGTCGCTCCGGTGAGAGATTGGACGCCCCGATCCAGCGCACCTTGCCGGCTTTGATCAGTTTTTCATACGCGCCCAACGTCTCTTCAACCGGGGTTTTGTCATCGTCAAAGTGGGTGAAGTACAGGTCGATATGATCGGTTTGCAGCCGCTTTAGGGATTTATCGGCGGCTTGTAGAATATGTTTTTCGGTTATATCGCGGTGACCCTGGCCCACATCGGCCCCGACTTTGGTAATCAAAACGATCTCGTCTCGATTGCCCCGCGCTTTCAGCCAATTGCCGATAACGGTTTCCGACTCGCCGCCCTGATGGCCGTCGCCCCAGCGGGAATAGACATCGGCGGTATCGATGGCGTTGAAACCGGCCTCGATAAAATGATCCAAGATTTCGAATGACTGTTTTTCGTCAATCGTCCACCCCAGAACGTTGCCGCCAAATACAATCGGCGCGATGCTTAGGTCGCTGTTGCCTAGAATTCTTTTTTCCATGGTGTTACGTCTAATACCTTTCTGTGCTGATAAATACGATGGTGATAGGGAAATAGGAGACGGTTACGGTCAGCTTGACTCGAAGGTTCTATTATAAGCGTTTAACCTAAGTCAGGAATTAATAACAGCGTGAGCCAAAGCCTCCAGCCCGGCAACGAAGATGAAAATTAATTGGAGCGACAAAGCTTGCTTTGTCATCCAGGGTAAGGTCAAAGTAAACTTTGACGCTCCAGATGCTACTTTCAGAGGGAGTCTGAGGAATTATCCGCCTAGATAAGCCTTCTTGACTTCGGGGTTGCCCATGAGGTCTTTGGAGTCGCCTTCCAGGACCAGGTTGCCGGTTTCGAGCACGTAGCCGCGTTGGGCAAATTTGAGGGCCATACGGGCGTTCTGCTCGACCAGGAGGATGGCCGTGCCTTCCTCGTTGATCTGCTTGAGCGCCTGGAACATGCCTTGCATTAGCAGCGGGGCCAGCCCCATTGAGGGTTCATCGAGCAGCATGATGCGCCGGCCGCTCATAAAGGCCCGGCCCACGGCCAGCATCTGCTGTTCGCCGCCGCTCATCGTGCCGGCCTTCTGCGTTTTGCGCTCTTCCAGACGGGGGAAGATGGCGAACACGCGGGCGAGATCGCGTTCGATACCGTCGGAGTCTTTGCGGGAATAGGTGGCCAGCTTGAGGTTTTCCATCACGGTCATATTGCCGAAAATACGCCGCCCTTCCGGTACGTGGGAGATGCCCAGTTGGCTGACGACTTTATCGGCGGCGTAGTCGAGCAGGTTGTGATCCATAAACTCGAGTTTAGAGCCATCTTCAACCGGCACCATCCGGGAGATGGCCCGCAGCGTGGTGCTTTTGCCGGCTCCGTTAGCGCCGATGATACAGACAATCTCGCCCTCATCGATGTGGAAGCTGAAGTTGTGTAAGGCTCTGATTTTATCATAAGAAACGCACAGATTTTCAACCGACAACAGCATTAGGTCTCGACCTCCGTTCCGAGGTAGGCTTCAATCACTTGGGGATCGTTTTGAATAATATCGGGCGTGCCTTCGGCGATGACTTCTCCGAACACCAACGTTTGCACAATATCACACAACTCCATGACAAACTTTCATGCGATGCTCGATGAGAAAAATCGCCAGGTTGAGTTCCCGGTGAACTTTACGAATGATCTGCATCATCTGGCCCAACTCTTCGGGGTTCATGCCGGCGGTGGGTTCGTCCAGAAAGAGGATTTTCGGATCGGTGGCCAGAGCGCGGGCCATCTCTACCCGGCGGAGCGCGCCATAAGGCAGATTAGTTACGTTCTGCTCAGCCAAATGACCAACGCCGACTAAATCCAACAGGCTGTAGGCTTTGGCTTCGATGGCGGCTTCTTCGCGCTGGCGTTGGGCGGTACCGAAAAACGCGCCAATCAGGCCATAAGTGATTTTGGAGTAACGGGCCATTTTGACGTGCTCCAAAACGGTCATATGCCGCCACAACTGCAAGTTTTGAAAGGTGCGACCTAAGCCCATCGCTGCTATCTGGTAGGGCTGCCGGCCGACAATATCCTCGCCGTCCAGCAGGATGCGCCCTTCGGTCGGTTTGTACAGGCCGGTGATGAGGTTAAAGACGGTGCTTTTCCCGGCGCCGTTGGGGCCAATCAGGCCCCTAATCTGGCCGGGTTCAACGGTCAAATTAAAGTCATTGACCGCTCGCAGCCCGCCGAAGTAGTGGGTCATATGCTCGACGCGAAGCAGTGACATGGTTGATCTCCAAGAAGTCTAACTCTAATTAACTACTCTGTAATCCTATTCTTAGGTCTAATCCAGTCCAAGACCTTGAATTCGGTAAAGGCGATCAGACCGGATGGCCGGAAGATCATCACCAGAATAAAGATGACGGGGATGATGATCCACTTCATAATTTCCAGGGGTCTGAGCGCTTCGCTGACCAGATTAAAGCTAACGGCCCCGACGATCGAGCCGACGACCGAGTTCAAGCCGCCGAAGTAGAGCATCGCCAGAATCTCGGCCAATTTTTGCAGGCCGAAGCTGCCGGGGTTGACGTAGCGCAGCACGTGGGCAAACAAGCCCCCGGCTACCCCGGCCCAAAACGCCGCGAATAAGAAGGCGACCATTTTGGTTTGGCGGGTGTTGACGGTCATGGCATCGGCGGCGATTTCATCATCACGAACGGCGTTGAGGGCTTTGCCCAGGGTGGAGCGGACAAAGTTGTTGGTGATCCAGATGCAGATCGCCGTCCAGGCAAAGACGGTCGGCAAGTTGGCCCAATCGGGCTGGCTGCCCAGGCCGCGCGGCCCCCCCACAAATTCCAGGTTCTCGATCAGGCTTTTAACGATAAACATGAAGGCCAGCGAGATAATGGCCAGATAATCGCCCCGCGTTCTGAATGAGGGAACCGCGATGATGACGGCCCCCAAAGCGGCTACCCCCCCGCCCAGGATAAGCCCCAACGGAAACAACAGGGGGCCGAGTTGGGGCGGCAGCAGCGGCGGGCCGAAGGTGCGATCATCGACAAACAGGGTTAGGGTAAACACGGAGGCGGCATACGCGCCCAGCGCCATAAAACCGGGATGAGAACAGGAGAATTCGCCCATATAGCCGTTGACCACGTTCAAACTTAGGGTTAGCATAATCGAGATAAGAGTTAGTCTGACGATCAGTAGCCGGTAATCGTTGATCTCGGCCCATAGTTGCAAGATTGCGTAAAACAGCCCCAAATGGACCAAAACGGCCAGCCACGGCCGCAGGTCGAGCAGCCGGCCGGCCAGATTGTTCGCCAGCGGTGTGGTGATCCAGGCGACGAAGGCTATCGGCACAATATAGATAATTAACACATACAATACGGCGCTGGGAAATAAGATCGGCGTTTCGAGCATAATCAGGACGCCGAACAAGACCGGAATTTTAGCCAGGCCCAGCGTCCAGGCGACGTAGGGACCTATGGTATATTCCAGTAAAACGGCAACCAGCGCACCAACAAGCCAGCCAAGCATCGGGGCCATCGAAAACGGCGCCCAGAGCTTCTTGAAAAGCAAGCCCAAGTCGTTTTTGCCTGTCGATAATTTACTGGTGATGGCGGTCATATCGATCCTTTAGTAATAGATTTTGCTAACGGACATAGCCTCGATTCGACCTAGAGTTCGCTGCCCCCTGACCGCCGACCGCCGACCGGTGACGGCTGAACTTCAACAAGCGCGCCGGCTTTTCGGCGGTCAGCGGTCGGCGAGCAACGGTCTATCGGCTTAACGGCAATTTTGAAGGCCCGTATCAGTCAAGCTGAAGCGGTGTCCGTTAGCAAAGTAATAGATAAGGATTAATAATTAAAGTCTCAAGCGAGATGTGTGCGCCTCGCCGAAGAAGCCATGCGGCCGGAAGACCAAGATCACTAAGATGATCGAAAACGCGATCAGATCGCGTAGGGTCGATGGAAAGATGGTGGCCACAAAGATTTCGATAAACCCTAATAAGAAGCCGGCCAGCGCCGCCCCCAAAATTGAGCCGCGCCCACCTAAAATCGCTGCCACAAAGGCTTTCCAGCCAACGGCGATGCCCATGTATGGACTTAAAACTGGATAGGCCACGCCAAAGAGAATGCCGGCCGCCGCCGCCAAACCCGAACCGAGGGCAAACGTCAAAGCCGCAATGGTGTTGAGCGGGACGCCCATCAACGGCACGACGGCGAAATCGTAGGCCATCGCTCGCATGGCCATGCCCCATTTGGTGCGCTGAACAAATTGATGGAGAGCGAACATCAGCAGCAACGAGACAACGACAATCATAATTCTTTTATTGGTCAGGGTTACGCCGCCAACGGTATAAGTGGTCGTTTCGATCAGTTCGGGAAAACTTAGCCGCGTGGCTCCCAGTAAGGCCAGATTGCCCGTTTCAAATATGATGCCGATCATCAACCCGGTAATCGCGGCCGAGGCGCGGGGCGCTTGCCGCAGCGGCCGGTAGCCGATGCGCTCCACAGCCACCCCCACAAAGGCGGTGATCAGCATCGCTACCAGAATAACCAAGACCAGGACCAACCAGCCCGGCAGAGACACCAAACCGAGGTACGAGACGAGCAGTAGCAGGCTGGTAGCCACAAAAAACCCCACATACGCGCCGACCATAAAGATATCGCCGTGGGCAAAGTTGAACAGCAGTAGAACGCCATACACCATTGAGTACCCCAACGCAATCAGCGCGTAAAAACTGCCCCACTGTAAGGCATTGACCACGTTTTGGAGGAAAAAAGCCATGAAGTGTACCTCTGAATGTAAAGATCAGGAGCATCAAAGCTTGCTTTGATCTTTTCCTTAATGATGACAAAGCCAGCTTTGTCGCTCCAATGAAGATAAGGCCGGGAGCGTCAAAGTTTACTTTGACCTTACGGTCAGTATGACAAAGCCAGCTTTGTCGCTCCGTAAATACAAAAAGAGGAGAGGGGAAGCGGATAGCCTTGCTTCCCAATCTCCTCCTGTAATTTAATTAACTCTATTCCGGGCAGACTTGCTTATAGAATTCAAATTCGCCGGCGTCGCTGATTTTGACGATGACGGCGCATTTGACGGGGTCGCCTTCCTCGGTGAAGGTCATCGAGCCGGTGATGCCTTCAAAGTCTTTGATCTCGGCCATCGCGTCGCGGACACACTGCCGATCGACGGCAATATCACCGGTGATGGTGCCGCAATCTTGAATGGCTTTTTGGATCAGGAGCATGGTGTCCCAGGTGAGCGCACCCACGTCATCGGGTACATAGCCGTACTTTTCGTTGTAGCGATCGATGAACTCTTTGGTGGCCCCGGTGGCGCCGGCGGCGGCGTAGTGAGTGCTAAAGAAAAGCCCTTTACAGGCGTCGCCGCACAGGTTCATCAGTTCAGCCGAACCCCAGCTATCGCTGCCCAAAATGGGGCCGTCATACCCTAACTCACGGGCTTGCTGGACGATGAGGGCCACTTCATTGTAATATTGAGGAGCAAACAAAACCTCGGCTCCGGAGTCTTTGATGGTGGTTAACTGGGCGCTAAAGTCGGTGTCATTGGTGGTAAAGCTTTCAAACGCCACCACAGAGCCTTCGCCGTGAAGTTCTTCCCAGGCGGATTTAAAGAACTCGGCCAGACCTTTGGGATAGTCGCTGGCCACGTCATACAGCACTGCTGCCTTGGTCGCCCCGAACTCTTCGGTGGCAAAGTTGACTAAGACCGGGCCCTGGAAGGGATCGAGGAACGGGGTTCTAAAGACAAAGGGGCGATCCAGGGTCGTGTTCGGATTGGTAGACCAGGGGCTAACCATCAGGGTTTTCAGGTTGTTGGCGACTTCACCGGCGGGCACCGCCTGTTTAGACGATTGCGGCCCGACCATAGCCAACACCTCATCTTGCGAAATGAGTTTGGTCGTGACAGCCGTGGCCGATTCGGCTTTGGCTTCGTTGTCTTCGATGACTAACTCAACATCGTACTTTGTGCCGCCCACATCGAGGCCGCCGGCAGCCTTGACGTCTTCCAGCCACATCTCGGCGGAATACTTGGTCCCTTCACCCACTTTAGGAATGTCGCCGGTCATCGGGGCGTTGACGCCAATTTTAATGGTGTTGGTGGCGGCGCTCGGTGCGGCCGCGCCGCCGCAAGCCGCAAGCACAACCGTTAATAATAACATCACAATAAGACTAATTGTAACCTTTTTCATCCTTTTCCTCCTTTAGTTACTAACGCTAAGATAACTTGCTTACTCAGTTTTCCTTTATCTACTTATTTCAAATATTATCACCTCTTTCTGAAGTTGATTTCAGCGGGTAGATTTACCGAGAAAATGTAAACCAGGGTCTGTAATATTTAATTGTAAGGTCGTCAGAAAAAGTAGATGAAGCGCTTCGTTGCGTGGAAAAAATGGTCTAGAAAGGCCGTATTATAGCGGATTTAGTGAATGTGGGCAATCGAAGGTGGGCTGAGACATGCCTTAGGAATGGGAAATTAATGACTTCCCCATTTCGGTGATAAGCCAAGGGTAATTAGTAATTGGTAAATGGTAATTGGTTATTCAATCTCAAATTACCATTTACCATTTACCCCAACTCAGATGCGGAAGTTATTTGATTCTCGAACTTTATTCACCGTTGACCCAGGCCGGCCAGCCGTTATCAAAGTTGTAGTAAAAGGTTTGCAGCGGCAACCGAAAGTCGATGACATCTTGGCCGACCGTTTGGGTCGATTCACCGTTAATGAGAACGCGAGCGATGAAATCGGCGATGGTGGCCATGTCCGCTTCACGCAGACCCAGGCGGGTAATTTCAATCGTGCCAATTCGCAAACCACTGGGGCGATCCCAATCTTCGGGGCCGTCGCCGGGAATGAGGTTTTTGTTGGTGATGATATTGGCTTCGGCCAGCCGGTGGGCTACTTCCAGACCACCGCCGAACGGCTTGACATTGGCAATAACCTGATGCGTTTGGCTGTAACCCCGGTCTGCCCCCAGCATCGAGATACCGCGCTCATCCAAGGCTCGGCCCAACGCCTGCGAATTCTTGACGATTTGAGCCATATAGCGCTGGCCGTATTCGATCATCTCAGCCGCCGCCACCGCCAGCGCGGCGACGCGGTTAACTTGGTGGGTAGCAACCAGCACTGGGAAAATCGCCTCGGTCAGCGGCTCGGTCAATTGGGGATCGTTCCACATGATCATGCCGCTTTGGGGGCCGCTGAACGTTTTACCGGCCGAACCGGTCAGAATCACCGCGCCCTCGCTCAACGGATCCTGGAACTGTCCCCCGGCGATCAACCCGGCCTGGTGGGCGCCATCGTAAATAAACTGGCCGCCCCACTCGGCGATGACGTCGCTCATCTGGCGGACGGGTAAAGGAAAGAGCGTCATCGACATGCCCATCACCACCAGTTTAGGCCGCACCTGGCGGGCCAGTTGGGTGAAGGCCGGCAAATCGACCTCCAACGTTGCGGGGTTGTAGGGTACATCGACGATGGTCAAGCCGCGCGTTCCGGCGGGGCCGTCGTGGCGATTGCTGGAATGGCCGCCAAACGGCTGCGAGGCGGTCATCACCGTGTCGCCGGGTTGGGTTAGGGCGTGATAGACCGTCAAGTTGCCCAACATACTGCCCATCAAACGGTGGTCGGCATAACGGCAGCGGAACGCGGTTTTCAAAAGTTCGACGCAGAGGGCTTCGACCTCGTCGATGTGCTGCGTGCCGGCAAACCAGCGATTGATCCGCCCGATATGCCCTTCGGCGGCTCGGGTGCCAATCTCCGAGGCCAACAACCGGCGGACGGTCGGGCTGGTGGGCGCTTCGGGGGCCAGCAGATTGAGACAGCGTTGGCCGCGCCACTCGTCGTTCCGTTTGACGGCGTCAACCACGGCGTCGGCCCAGGCTCTGGGCGACTCGCTGGCATCCAGCACGGCTCTGGCTTTGGCTAAAACGGCTTTATCGTGGACTTCAAAAGAAGAGGGAGTGGGTTCAGTCATGATCATTCGCTCCTTGGGTTAGAATAATTTAGCATTTTCACAACCAGCCTCTTGCATTTTGGGCAAGAAAATTAGACAAGATTTACAAGATTAACAGGGTTTAGAATCTTGTAAATCTTATTAATCCTGTCCAATAAATTTTTGGTTCCGGCTGATCCGGAATATGACTTACGCGGTTGCCGGACAAGGTACCGGTCACTTTATTGCTGCCGCTGCGCTAAAAAGGTGGCGAGTTGTTGGGAGGCCGATTGCAGATGGTGTTGCAACGTTGCGGTCGCCGTTTCGATATCGCCTTGGCGACAGGCCGAAACTATCGTTCGGTGTTCCTGTTGGGAGGCCGTTTGGTAATCCAACCCGGCCAAATAAATCACCAAATAACGCGCCACGTTCACGTGTAAGGTGTGAACCCAATCCAGCAGACGCGGTAAGTCAGCCGGCGCGTACAGCGTGGCATGGAACTCCCAATTCAATTCACTCCAGCGGGCGACGTTCTGTTCGTCATCAATAGCTTTTAAGATCGCTTCGGCACGGGATAGATCGGCGATGGTTAGCCGGGGCAGCGCTCGATGGAGGGCGGTTGTTTCCAACGCAATCCGCATCGTGTAAATTTCGTCTACTTCTTGGATCGATAACTCTGACACCGTTGCGCCTCGATTGGGGATAAACGTGACCAATCCTTCGGCTTTGAGTTGATATAACGCTTCCCGCACCGGAATTTTGCTAACCCCAAATTTGGCCGCAATATCATCCTGTCGCAGGGGCTGGCTGCTTTTTAGCCGGCCTTGTAAAATATCGGCGCGGAGGGCGTCAGCGATCAACTCGGCAGTATTGGTAGATGATTTGGCTGAAATGGTCGAAGTAGTCATCGGCGAAACTGTTATCGTATACAATAATTAAATTAATTATAAAATCGTATACGATATTTGTCAAAGCCAGCCCACTATTGCTATTTTGGTGGGCTGGTGACACGGCTATAAACAAAAAAACCCTCGGTGGGGTCTCGGCAAAAGTTGTAACAGGAATACATTTGGGGAAATAAAAATTCGGAGCGAAAAGGCGCGCCTTTTCGCTCCGAATTGATTGATCTTCTATCTAAAGAAGAGAGGTTTCTTTAATTTTACCAAAAATAAGGGATAAGGGGTCTAAAGGGTACATTGATGTGGGTTGCTTCGACCCACGGCTTACCAACCGGCAGGATATCATAGCCCCACAGATCTTTGAAAATAATGTGAGCCATCACGTACCAGGCGCCTAACGCACAAACCATCAGTTCGTACCCGGCGATGACGGTCAGTTGCGGGAAACCGAAGTGAGCCAAATCGAGCAGAATAAAGCCGGCTAACAACAGCGTAAAAGTAAAGGCCAAAGCGCCGTTGGTGCGCATCGAGCCGATCCACATAATAACCGTGTAGAGCGTAAAGGCTACCAAGAACCAGCCGATATCGGTGGTGCTGGCTGTGAAAACCCCAAAGTTGTTGCCGAGAAATAGTAAACCTAAAGCAATCCAGAAAGCGCCATAAGCAGTAAAAGCGCTGTAGCCAAAATTGTTACCGGTTTTCATTTCTTGCAGACCGGCAATCAATTGAGCCCCGCCGCCGAAAACCAGCGCTAACCAGACTACTGGGCCAACTCCGGCCCACCCAACGTTATGAAATTGTAAAATTAGCGTGGTTAAACCAAAGCCTGCTAAACCTACTACTGCCGGATTACCTATTTTTTGGTCGTTCATCGTAATACTCCTTTGTATGTGTAAAATGTTTCTGAGCGGAAAAAGTTAGACTATTAGATAGCTGAAAAGTTCCCCTAGCGAGTTTGATTTCGTATATGTTATACTGAAAAACACCTACCTCTTAGGGTTAAAGCGTGAATGATGTTTGAGGTCACCCCCAGCCTCCAAGCGAAGGTGACTACATCAGCCAAAATCGCCAATTGGCAATGGCTGTTACCCACAAATTTTATGGTCGTCCAAAACTTGACTAAACTAGCCGGATGACCGGAACTAAAAAGCGCTGTAAACTAAATTGATTGTCAGTAGATAACTGCTTAAAAACAAATTTAATTATTTGAACAGCAAGGAATGGAAGTATAGGTGTATCAAAGAGAAAGGCGATCGCGTTAGAGTGCTATGCTCGCAGACTAAAAATTCTATTTGTCCGCATCAGAGCTAGCGAAACAAGCGGTAGGAGATGAAATAGAGAAATCTAGGTAGGTCGATAATGATTTATTTATTAATTGGCCTGGTCTATTGTGAAGAATGTCACAGACAATTGATGTACATACTATATCTCATGACCTGTTAATATGCACTAGTCATTTGACCAGGCTTATACCTGGTCGAATTACGGGAAAATTGGTTTGGAAATCAAATTTATGGAGAGAAAAGCTGCTTATGATAGATAATAAATCGTTGAATGGATATTTAACCTGGGCCGAGATCGATCTCAAGGCCATCGCTCGTAATGTCCAAGCCGTTAAGAAACGTCTTGATCCTACGGTTGGGGTGATGGCCGTGGTTAAGGCTAATGCTTACGGTCATGGCGCAGTGGAAGTGGCCAGAGCGGCGTTGGCAGCCGGCGCTGAATGGCTGGCGGTGAATCGCGTGGAGGAAGGTGTAGCGTTGCGCCAGGCCGGTATCGAGGCCAGGACGCTGGTGCTAGGCTATTGCCCGCCCGGTCAGGCTGGTTTGGTGGTCGAGCATAACATAACGCCAGCCGTGACCACACTCGATACGGCTGAAGCTTTGGCCGAGCGCGCGCAGCAGTTAGATCGTGAATTTGTGATTCACGTGAAGATTGATACGGGCATGGGGCGCTTGGGTCTGCTGCCGGAGGAGGCGGTCGATTTCGTCGGGGCGTTGGCCGAATTTTCTGGGCTTAAGATCGAAGGTGTCTTTTCTCATTTGGCGACGGCCGATGATCCCGACCCCTCTTTCAGCCGACGGCAATTGCAAGTTTATCAAGACGTTACCCAGGCTTTAGAGGCGGCGGGCATCGAAATTCCCCTTCATCACCTAGCCAACAGCGCCGCCGGATTGCAGCTACCGGAAACCCATCATCATTTAGTGCGGTTGGGTGTGGCGATGTATGGCCTGACGCCGTCTATCAAGCTGGATTTACCGGTCGAGCTTCGACCGGCGATGACCCTAAAGACCCGCGTGGCGCGGCTGCGCGTCCTGCCGGCCGGGGCTGCTGTGGGCTATGGGCGGACCTTTGTGGCCCCGGAGCCGACGGCTGTTGCCTTGGCCCCGGTTGGGTACGGCGATGGCTACCCGCGGCTTTGTTCCAACCGGGGTGAGATGCTCGTTCGCGGCCAACGAGCGCGGGTTATCGGGGCGGTTTCAATGGATCAAACGTCGCTCGATGTCAGCGGCATCGATGATGTGAGCCAGGATGATGAAATTGTGGTGTTTGGCCGTCAAGGGGAAGCCGAGATTTCGGCTGAGGAAGTGGCTCGGTGGGCCGAGACCATTAACTATGAGATTGTTACCCGGTTGGCGGCTCGGGTGCCGAGAATCTATTTGGAATGATCGTCACCAGTTGGCAGTTCGATCCAAAACGTACTGCCGTGACCGGCCGTGCTTTCGACCCACACCCGACCACCGTGGGCTTCGACGACGGCTTTGACCAGATACAAACCCAAGCCCGTCCCCGGCGTTTGGCGGGCGAGCCGGTTATCGACGCGGTAGAAGCGCTCAAAGATGCGGTCATGGTCGGCGGGGGGGATGCCGATGCCTTCATCGCTAACTGACAGGCGGACAGTATCGCCGTCGCCAAGCATACCTTGGACGGTGATGGTTCCGCCGTCAGGACTGTATTTGATGGCGTTGCCGATGAGGTTGGTCAACACCTCACGCAGCCGGTCGTGGTCGCCGCGAATGAGCGGAAAATCGTCAGGGATATCGATGGTGATGGTGTGGTTATCGGTGGTGGCCTGTAACTTCTCAACCACGATGCGGGCCATATCGGCCAGGTCCAGGTAGCTGGCTTTGAGCTTCAATCCGCCGGCTTGCATGCGGCTGGCTTCGAGCAGGTTGTTGATCAGTCGGTCCAACCGGTCGGCTTCCTCCTCGATGACGGCCAGACCATCGGCCAGGGTCTTTTTGTCCCAATTGGCATCCTCGCGGGCCAGAGTGCCGGCGTAACCTTTGATGATGCTGACCGGCGTTTTCAGTTCGTGAGAGATCACCGACAGCAGCGTTTGCTTCATCTCTTCGGCTTCGCGCAGGCGAGTCATATCGCGCACGTTGGCGATGTATTGGATGATGTCGTTGTCTTCGCTGTACTGCGGAGCGTAGTTGATCGACAGGGTGATCTTCAGCCCGTCGGCGCGGTGGTGGGCGCCCTCTACGTAAAGTTCGCCCGGCTGGGGATGAAATATCTTGCGTTCTTGGTGGTTGTACAGACTTAAAATTTCGTAGCAGGGTTGGCCAATCGCCTCTTCCGGTGGGATGCCGGTCATGTTGGTCAAGGCTTTGTTCCAAGTTTGGATAATGCGATAAGCGTTGAGCATCATCACCCCATCGCCGCTATTTTGGATGATGGCGTTGAGGCGCTCTCGTTCGGCGCTGACTTGCTGGTACAGCCGAGCATTATGTACGGCCACGGCGGCCTGATCGGCGAAAGCGCGCAGCACCTGGGTGTCGTTGGCGCTAAAGGCGACGCCTCTGGCCCGAAAGATGAAGATGTAGCCGATTTTTTCATCGCCAATCTCCATTGGCAGGGCCACTACTTGGCGCATAGGAATGCCGGCCGCTCGGGAGGCGATTGCCAGACGGAGGGAGATATTTTCTTCGGAAACACTTTTGTCTTCAAGGTCTTGCCAGAGGGGTTCCAATAAAGGGACAGCTTGAACGGGAAAGCCGATACTGGCGCGGGGAGAATAAGAACCATCGGACAGGCGCAGGGTAATTAAACCGGCCTGACCGGCCATAATTTCGGTGGCGCTTTTAAGGATGAGACTGAGCAACGACGACAGATCGAGCCGCGCGCTCATCGCTCGACTAATTTCCAGCAGATATTCGCGCTGCCGGAGTCGAAAGTCTGGAAGCATGTGGGCTTTAGGCTTATCCACTGTTAAGCGACGTTATCAAAAAGAACACGGCCCCACTGCCGATGGCAAACGCGACTACTGACAGCAGCAAGCCGATAGCTACCAAGGCCACGGTGGGGGGGCCGTCGCCAGCTTCCACTGCGTCTTCCGGTTCGTAGGCGACTTCCTGATCGTCATCGTCGCCATCAAAATCATCTTCATCACGGGCAGCGGGCGGCGCTTGTCCTAAAGCCTCAATCAGCGGGTTAGCCCTTGGCTCAAGGTTGCGCAGCCCCTCTTTAGCGGTCTGGCTGTTTTTATTGATTTTAAGGGCATTCTCGTAGCAGATTCGCTTATCTTCGCTATCGGTTAGCACGTCGGCCAAACCTAGCCAAGCTTCTTCGGAACGGGGAGTCTCTTGCAGTATGGCTTCAAAAATGAGTCGAGCCTGCTGGAGGTTGCCTTGTTCAACTGCTTTACGGCCATCTTCAAGCGTCGGCATAATCCTCTTTCCTTTGCTTTACATAATCAACCCTATTTTAGCATAGCACGTTGAATTTGTACAGATCGTTTTATCAATTCGGAATAATGAGTATGGTATCAGGGAGTTGGCTCGATGTCAAAGGAAAATATCACGATCTGTCAGTATTTAGACTAGACCTGACAGATTTTCGACTAACGACCTCATCCGGTTGGAAAAATTGTTAGGTTCAAGCTGATGTTTGAAAATCTGTCAGGTCTTGGCCCTTATAAATCCACTTCGTGATGGCCCGTGACCAGGGCTACCTTGTT
Organism: Anaerolineales bacterium; assembly: GCA_020634855.1. GTDB lineage: Bacteria > Chloroflexota > Anaerolineae > 4572-78 > J111 > JAGRBY01. The sequence continues at coordinate 877,013 of JACKAU010000003.1, read as the reverse complement.
GTTGTTATTTAACTGACTCAACGCCTGCATCAAATCCGGGGCGTCATTCGGGTTTTTTAGCTCGATGCCATAGACCAGTTCGACCAACGTGCCGGCCTGAACCGTCTCGGTGGCGATCAGGTTGTAGCGCGCCAAATAGCGATCAAACACCCGTTCAAACAGCACCTCCGGCCGCATATCGGGCGTGACGCGGATTTTGAGGATTTGCTCTCGGACGTCTTTGGCGAACATATTAAGGGTTGTCAGGCCCCACATAACAAAACCGATCATCAGTGTGGTGATGACGGCCACCAGGTAAAAACGTGTCCCGGCTGCCATCCCGACGGCCATCGCAAAGAAGATGTAACCGACATCCCGCGTGTCTTTAACCGCATTCCGAAAACGGATGATCGATAACGCCCCGACCAGCGAAAAGGCGCGGGCAATGTTCGAGCCGATGATGAGCATGATCACTGCCACGACCATGGTCATCATAATCAGCGTATGGACGTAAGATTGGGTATACGAGACGCCTTTGTAGGTGATTTTATAAACATAAGCAATAATCAGCGCCAGCAGAAAACTGATGATGATGCTAAACATGATATCGCTGGTGTTAAAGACATCGGTGTTGTCTTGCAAAGCGTTCAAGAAGCTCGAAAAATCCATCCTATGACCTCAATAAATAATTCGCTGGGTTTGCAGCAGCGATTTCGACTGTTCCAGAGCGGCGCAATATTTGCTGATCCGCCGCAAGGTAAAGCGGTAGTGGCCGATCATCTCCGTTAACCAGTAAGGCACGCGATAGTTAACTTTGATTTCCATGACGCACCATTCCGGCGGCACAAAGAACTGGTTGGCGGCGACCCCGGTTGACAGCAGCGACAAATCGTGGGTGCGGCCTTTGAGATTGGTATCGAAGGTGATGCGCAGGCCGTCTTCATAATCGCTGCCGTCAAAGGCCCGGCGGTCGTAACTCACAATGCAGGCCGGCTGTAATTGCAGCGTGGCTTGCAGGTAGCGAATTTCGCTGACAATGTCACGATCCGTGGCCGACAGATCGTCTTCCTCTGGAATCGACTCGCCGTGGCCGCATAACGCTTCGGCGGAGGCGTAGGTCATCACCACCCGTTTCTTTTGCAGCGTTTTGTTGATGCGCTGCTTGATCTCCACAAAACAGCGGGTGTCGGGGGTGACTGTTTCCTGGCCGTAGACCCGGATACGCACTTTACGCCGAAATTTATGCCCCTCGATTTTATCCCAATAAGCCCGATAATCGTCAGAGTCGTAGTAGAGGCTGGTGATGGTATAGCGGCCGTGGGCGTCGCCGCTGGTATCCGGCTCGAGATAGTTGGGCAGGATATCGACAAAGTCATCATGCTGCTGTTGGGTCAAGAGATATTTAAGTTCGTAGCGGCTAAACTGTTTGAGGCGCATTTATGGATTCCAACCGGTTGGCATGCTCTGCGGATCATCCTCACCCGGCGAACCGCCCAGATTAGCGCTAGCCCGCCAACTGCGCGGCGAATTCGGGTCGCCCTCCGGATCGACCAGCACCAGCGAGTCGCCCCGGCCATCGGGGCTGACCGGCCAGCCCCGATCATCGTCATAGTCTACGGTCGCCATAACCTCCCCCTGAAAATCACGTAAAATAACGGCCTCGCCATCATTGGAGAGTTGACCTTGGTACGTACCAAACAACGGGGCGTCGGGATACTTTTCGGCAAAAGCAGCGGCGTTGCGAGCCAGCACGATGAACTCGCCGGGCAAAAGCGGCGGCGTGTTGGGCGGAAAAGTGTAGCGAATGCCCTCAAACGAGGCATTGGCCAAACTGACCGCATCGCTGCCGTTGTTCTTCACCTCCAGGAATTCGTAATCGCCGCCTTCGGGCGGGTGGTACATCAGTTCGGTAATTTGGAGCGGATTAGGCCGGTCGATCACCCGGTAGGCTGTTTCGGCCAGGGCGCTCCAGACGCCGTTGTGGAACGTGCGGGCCTTGAGGCGAGTGGTGGTGGTCAAGACCAGCGGCGCATCGTAGCGAACGGCCTGGGGGGCTACTGCCCCACTGACCGCCTGGCGCGGATCAGAGCCATCGAGGGTGTAATAGAGTTGGCCCTGGCCCGATGCCGGTGGAATCAGGGTCAATTCTGAACTGGGCGCTACCAGGCCGCCGCGTGGGTCAAACGTGGGTGGATCGATGGCCGGATAGTAACCGGTCCGGCGCGCCTGGTCGATTAACTTGGCCACGTTGCCGTCCATTTGGTTGAGAACATCCTGTTGGGCGATTTGCCAATCCGCTTGCGTCAGCGGCGGATCGAACACGACATCGCCCCAGCGGGCCGACTCGCCGATGATGGCCTGTTCCAATGGTTGGGTGATCTCCAGCCAGCGAGCTTGGGCGTTAGCTTCGGTCAGCGCGCCGTCGTTGAAGAGATGTTTGTACATGCGGTCGGCCAACGTCAGCCGAAAATCGGGATTTTCCATGAGCGCTTTGGTTAGTCGCTTGGTTAGGTTGCGCCGGCCACCGAACGTTTCTTTGCCCAGGTAAATGTCGGCGCCGTTGAACCAGGTTTTTTCGCCGTCCCAGACAAAATATTTGACCCGCCCGTCCGGATTATGGACGGCGGCGTACCAGTTGTTATGCCCCCAGTCAGTGTTGCCGGCATAAAAGTTGAGGATGAGATAGTCGGCGAACTCTTCGATATCCAGCAGTTCAGCCACGGCGGCGTAATTGTCGGGATCGGCCAGGTTACCTTCTCGCGCCAAGGCATGCAGCGCGTCGAACCGCTGGCTGTCGCCGCTGACCGGCCCGGAATGGTTGGCGACAAACCAATCCTCGCGCTCACCGCCGAAATAGGCCGAAGCAAACGAAGCGTCGGGCCGCTCGACCACATTGTACAACCCCCAGTACAGTCCGTTGAGGTACAGATGCACAAACGCGCCGTGCGAACCCACGCCTGACATCGCAATCTGCGAAGCCCGCAGCCACTCATCGCGGGCGTAGGTGGTCAGTCGTAGATCTGCCGGTCGATCACCCAAACCGGGATAACCGGCAAAAGTCCGATTCACGCCACCGCGTAGCACCAACGTATCAAACGCTTCCACGGGCGAGTCGGCGAAAAAAGGCTGCTCCAATTTGGTGGAGCCATAGCCCTGTTTGAAAAAGAGTCGAAACGAATGTTTGGGATAAACTTTAACCCGGCCCACGCCGCCCTGAATGCGGATGCCGGTGTTGACCTGAAAATTGCGCTGCTCAACCGCCGGATCGATCACTTCGACTGAAATGGGGCGCTCCCAGGCCACGCCGCGCTCCTCTGGGTTTTGGTAGATGTCGAGATTTTTAGCATCCGACACCAGCGAAATCGTCGGGATCGACCGCAATGCCTGTTCAATGGCTTGGCTGTAGCGCGGATCATCGACCACCCGATCATCCATTGCGTAATCGGCTCCCACCGGAAAGCCGGGCGGATTAGACGGCTGGCGGATGACGTCATCGAGAAAGAGGTAGGTGTGGGTTTCAGCCGCCGAGGGCAACAGCCCCGGTTTGGCCGCGAAAGCCCGGAGAAAAGAGGTCGTGTCGATGGCTATCGGCCCGGTGTAGAGTAAGCCGCTGTCCGAAGTGGGATCGCTGCCGTCGAGGGTGTAGCGAATCGACGCGCCGGGGGTGGTGGTCGTCAGCGAAACGGTAAAAGGTGAATCGAAGAAACCCCGAGTCACGCTAAACGCGACCGGCGCGACCTGGCCGGCCCAGGCCTGGGATTCGGTGTTGGCGCGGCCCGGTGTTGGCGGATCGAGATAGACTAAGGCGTCGCCATTTTCGGTGCGGCCGTAGGATATATCGCGCCATTGCTCAGGATAGTCCGGTTCGACCTGATCGATAAATCGTTGGTCGAGGACGCGATACAACCCTAGAAAACCACCGTCGCTGCTCAGGCGGAAGTTGGTATGCAGATAAGCGCCGGGTCGGAGTTCGTGCCGATTTTTGCCGGAAGCAAAGACGAGCAGATAGTCGCCGGCGGGCAGGGTGATATTAGGCAGGGGCCATTTTTCCGGCAGGTCCGGATCATCGGTCAGCGACCAGCCGGACAGGTTGACGGGCTGGTCGCCCCGGTTGTACAGTTCGATCCAGTCGGATGAGTCGCCGTCCTCATCGGTCAGGCCCAGCCCGTTGGAGGCCAGAAACTCGTTGATGACGACGTCGCCGGAGAAGACTTGAATGGCCGGGGTCAGTAAATAACGGCCCAAGCCAAATAAAAGACAGGCGGCAATTACGCCCCAAAAAATGTATTTGTGTCTGCGTCTAGTCATGGCTCATGAGATGGGTCAATTTTATGGAGTTTAGTGTACTTGATTCGATAATTTGGGCAAAGGAAAGCGCAATGACTTTTCCATTTCATATCTTTGCATGTTATACTTTTTGGCTCATGACTCACCAACGTCATAAACGCTTTTAGGTAGATATTGATGAAATACGTCTTAACTATGCTTTTGTTATCCATTTTTCTCCTCCTTAGACCGGCTACGCCACCGGCGATGGCGCAGGAGCCGCCGCTGGTGTTGGCGTTTTATTACGCCTGGTTCGATCAAAATACCTGGAGTTCCGGCCAATCGGTTGATCTGCCGGCCCAGCCGTATAATTCGACCGATCCGGCCGTGATTGAGCGACACGTGGCCCAAGCGCAGGGCGCAGGCATCGATGCGCTGGTGCAGTCATGGTACGGGCCGCAGGTGGAAAACAACCAGACCGAAACCAATTTTCGCACGCTGCTCGATATTGCCGCGGCCAGAGGCTTCAAAGCGGCGGTCGATTTGGAAGTGACCAGCCCCTTTTTGGGCAGCAGCGGCGCGGTCTCTCAAGCGTTGGGAACCCTGATCGCCACCCATGCTCAGCATCCGGCTTACCTGCGATACCAAGGCAAACCGGTCATCTTTTTCTGGCGGCAGCAGCAGTATTCGGTTGAGACCTGGGCCGGCATTCGCAGTCAGGTCGATCCCAATCATGACACGGTTTGGATTGCCGAAGGTACGGACCTGGCTTACCAGTCGGTTTTCGACGGCCACCATCTCTACAACATTGCCTGGGCCGGCTCGCCGGCCGACCAACTGGCCCGGTGGGGCGACCGGGTGCGCAGCTATGAAGCCGAAAACCAGGTCGATCGGTTGTGGGTGGCGACGGCCATGCCCGGCTACAACGACACGAACCTGCCACGTAGTAATGCTTTTGCGGTGTCGCGTCAGGGTGGCGATTACTTGCGGACCACGTGGCGCGGCGCTATAGCTAGCCAGCCCGATATGGTGATCATTACCAGTTTTAACGAATGGCTAGAAGGCACCCAACTTGAGCCGAGCGCTAGCTACGGTAATCTCTATCTTGATGTAACCCGTGAAATGGTGACGGAACTGCGCGGCAGCCCGCCGCCGGAGCCGGCTCCGCTTCAGGTGGCGTCTCAACCGGCTCAGGACAGCGGCGCACCAGCGAGCGAGGTCGAGAGCCAAAGTACTCCGGCTGAGGTCGCCGCCGCGCAGTCGCAGCCACCTGATGGCCCCTACATCGAAACGGCGGCCATTACCAACGTGCGGAGCGGCCCTGACACCGATTTTGAGACGGTCGGGCGTTTGGATGCCGGCCAGACCGCCTCGGTTATCGGCCGGACTGAGGCCGCCGATTGGTGGTTGGTGGAGTTCACCCCCGCACCCGAAGGTCAGGGCTGGGTTTCCGGCGAAGTGGTCGAGTTTGTGGGTGAGGTAGCGGACGTACCTGTCGTCGAGCCTGAGACGGCCCCGGTCGAAACCGAAGCTACGGCGGCCAGTGAGGGCGAGACCGAAGCTGAATCGGAAGAAGCGGTTGATGCGGCATCGACGGAAGAGGCTGTTATTGAAGAACCCACGGCGACGGCAACGCCGGCAGAGAGCGCCGTGATCATTGTGCCGGAGGGCGGAGTGAATGTGCGCAGCGATCCCAGTCTTGATGCCGACCTGCTAGGGCGGCTCGACGAGGACACCGAGGTGGCGGTTATCGGCACGGATCAAACGGGCGATTGGTGGGAGATCGCGTTCGAGGCCGGGCCGAATGGCCGGGGCTGGGTAGCCGCCATTGTGGTGGAACTGGAGGGCGACCTGGACAGCCTGCCGGTAGTCGAAGCGACGGAAGAGACGGCGGATGAGTCGATTACCCCGACGCCGACCGTCCCTCGCGTAGCCGGCTCGATTGAAGCCACGGACGCCATCAATGTCCGCGATGAGCCGTCGTTGGACGGTACGGTGGTCGGCGCGTTGTATCAGGGTGAAACCGCCGATGTCCTGGCCGTCAGTGAAGATGGCGACTGGTGGCTGGTTGAATTTGCCGGCGGGCCGGACGATCAGGCCTGGGTGGCCGGCGAATTTGTTGAATTTGAGGGCGACCTGGCCACAGTACCTATTTTTGGGCTGGGTACGCCAACCCCCACGGCGTCGGCCACACCCGATGCCACGATAACCCCCACACCGACGCCCCTGCCGTTGGAGCAGCCCACGTTCGCACCGACGGCAACGTCGATCTACGACGCCACCTCGGCCGCTTTACTGGCGGCACGCGGCACGCCTGATCCATCGCTGCTGGAACCCGGCGACAATGACAACGACAGCTTTGGTTGGAGCGATTTACCCTGGGGGATTTTAAGTCTGGTAGTAATCGCCGGCTTTTTCTGGTACCAGTTTGTGCTGCGCCGCCGCCGCTAAAATCTCTGCCTGATTCCCAAATTTGAGAAAATCGGAAAGTTTGTATATTATTTGGTTGCATTAGCGATCAATAACTTACTTTTGTTTCATCTGTTTCATCAAATTCAATTAGTTTCAGTGTGGAAATTATGGAGAATAACGGCAGAGAATACGGTTATATTATCAGGATTGATCAACCCAAGCATTTACCCTCAAAAGGTACGCATGGCTGGCAAGTTCGTTTTCCTACCGGCGAGCCGAGAAAATATCACTCCAAGCTGTTCAGTGATAATTTGTACGGTGGGGCAGAAAAAGCCTGCGATGCCGCCCAGGTGTACCTGAAGGAATGTCGTCAAACGCGAGAGTATCTACCACGCGAGCACGATCATCCTTGTCCCCGCTATGTTTTGATGAAAGGCAAGTTGCAGGCTAATAATACCAGCGGCCGCACCGGCGTCTTTCGCACCCACGCTTATCATGGGCAGACCGGCAAAAAACAGGAATATTGGGGCGCGTTTTGCCCACTTGGCCCCGACGGTCAGCGCAACAGATGGACTAAACGCTTTTATGTCAGCTCGCACGGTGAGGAAGAGGCTCGGCGATTGGCCATCGAGTTTCGCGAGATGTGGGAACAAGCCGCGGATAATGGGGAAACTGCTATCAAGGAATTTTTTGAAGAATATTACGATGGGGTCTAACGCATGAAAGTGCGACTTGTCGCTTCTCTCTGAAACAATTGTAAATTACTCTAATGTTTGATTGAGACGGCATCAAATCCAAAATACCATCTAAAGCAACGTCGAATTTATTCGGCGTTGCTTTTTTTGGTTAAGATGGGTAAGGAAAGAACTGGACGCGCATTCGATAGAGTTATAAATGACAAGGCATAAATAGCTCTATCATATTTTAAGAAATCACTCGTACGAGTATGGTTAGTCGCTGTAAATGCGCTTAAACTGGTTATAGTTCAACGCTATGCAAGGAAATGTGGCCACATCTTGCTGGATTAGTCAGCCAAATCTTTTACTGCCACTCTTTTTGTGGCTCTTCATAACAACAAATAGGAGGATTTTAATGCAATCGCGAAAGTACGGCGTCGGTGTAATACTATTATTGTTATTTTTTGGTCTTATTCTGCCGGCGACTATGGCTCAAGCTCAACAGTCAGAGTATGAGGAAGTCAGTGTTACTATTCCAGCCGGGGGGGAAACCTCAATCCAATTTGATACATTTTGCCTAGAGGTTAACAAGGCCTTTCCCGCTCAATTAAGCACTCCTAATGGACGAGCTTCAGACGATGTCTTACGAGTTCTTAAAACTGCTATTGAAGATGGTACCGTCGAGTCAAGCCCGCTTCAAACCCAATTAGCCATTTGGCATCAGGTTGAAGGGGGTTGGGCTTTTGATCAAAGTGAAGTCAATCATGATGAAGCCCAACAACTGCTGGATCAAGCAGCCAATATTTCGCTGGCTCCCATTGATCCCGAAGGCGTGGCCTTAGACCAAGCGGTAGCCGATGGTTCGATTAGCCTGAGCAGTGAAGACTTTGCAGCGATGGATGTTTCCTTGCCAACTGAGGAAGATGAACCTTATCGAGGTCAAGGCACGCTCAATATTGTTAACAACACCGATCAGGAATTGACGGTTTACTTCCCCTTTGGTCTGGTTTTTGAATCGACCAGCGATGCAGAGCAAGACATGGTCGCCTACGCCGCTATTCCTGAGCAACAAACAACACCTACGGATGAGCCAACTGTCGAACCGACGAGTGAAGTTTTAGATGCCACTGTTGAACCGTTGTTGACAGTGACCCCGGAGATGACCACTACCGTCGAGATCACAGCGACATCTACTGTAACGACCACGGTCGAAAACGCAACACCAACCCCAACATCGGATACTATGGCCGCCGATCCCGCCGCGCCGACACCGGAGTCGCCCAATAGCTTACCGCAAACCGGTGGAGAAAAGAGTGGCATCAGCCCCGTGCTGATCATCTTGGGCGGTCTGGTATTGGTGACCCTCAGTTTGGTTCTGGTTTTACTGCGAAAAACACTCGCTTATGTCTATACCGAGCATCGCGACTCAACTAAACATTAACCGGCAGCAACTTAAGAACTAATCTGCTCATCACATTAAAAAGCCCCCTTACCAAAAGGGGGCTTTTTAATATCAGAGGCAGCGGTTAGCTAGCCAATTTCTTCAAAACCGCCAGCGCTGCATCATAATCGGGGGGTTGGGAAATCTCGGGGAGATATTCGACGTATTGCACTACGCCGGCTTCATCTATAACGAAAACAGCGCGCCGTTCAAGGCGCCTCTCTTTGTAATGGGTGCCGTAAGCGTTGCCAAAGGACATATCCTTGTGGTCTGAGAGCGTGATGACATTTTCCACGCCGGCGTTGCCGCACCAGCGTTTTTGGGCATAGGGTAGGTCTGCGCTAACGGTATAGCCCACCACATTATCGCCCATAGCCGCGATCGCTTCATTAAAGTGACGAGTTTGGGCATCGCAAAGGCCGGTGTCTAATGAAGGAACCACGCTAATCAGGCGGATTTTGCCGGCGCTGTCATCAAGGGTAACGGTTGACCAATCGTTGTCCGTCAAGCTAAAGTTGGGGGCTTTATCCCCCACGTTTAACTTGTCACCGATTACGGTCACAGGTTTGCCTTTATGGGTTAGTTCTCCTGTATGTTCTGTCATGATTGTCTCCTCTGAAAATAACGATCTGGAGCGACAAAGTTTACTTTGACCCAACTATGGATGACAAAGCAAGCTTTGTCGCTCCGAAACAAAATAAATAGTTAATCGATTAATCTAGCCGCAGCGGCTTCATCAAGAAACCAATCGAGTTGACCGTGGGTCGGTTGGACGCGTCCGGCCGGGACCGGACAAGTCGATCCGGCTTTTTCGATAGCTTGAAACACTGCTTCGGCTTTGCCAGCGCCGGTTGCTAAGAAGGCCACATAATTGGCATTGTTGATGACCGGCAAAGTGAGCGTGATGCGCATTGAGGGCGGCTTGGGCGAGTCCGCAATCGGGGCCACCCACAGCCTGGTTTCATCGAGCAGATGGTGGTCCGGAAAAAGCGAGGCTGTATGGCCGTCTTCGCCCATGCCCAGCAGCACCAGGTCAAACCGGGGCAACCTATTTTCATCCGGCGGCAAAATGGTGCGCACAGCTTTGGCATAGGCTCTGGCCGCCCCTGCCAGTCTAAGGGCCGGATTGATAGGGTAAATTTGCTCAGGGGGGATATCAACCTGATCAAAAATCAGTTCTTTGGCCAGCCGGTAGTTGCTGTCCTCGTCGTCTAACGGCACGTAACGTTCATCGGCCCAGAAAACGTGCCAGGCCGGCCAGTTGATCTCCGACCGGATCGGGTCTTTGACCAGTTCGGTGCTAAGGAGTTTTATCAGCGATCCGCCTGACAGCGCCACCGTAAATTGACCGTGGTCTTCAATGGCTTTGGCCGACATCTGTTGGACATAATCGGCGATAGCATCACTCAATTCGTCTTGAATGGCAAAAATATGTAGGCTCATGGGCCTCCTCTCTCTAGATGAACATTGTATCTAATTAACATTCGGTACAAATACTAAACCATTTGCGGCCCTTTTCAGCTCGAATGAATTCATCAGATTTACTTGGCCCCCACGTGCCGGATTCATAAAAGGCCAGCGGCGGGGCGTGTTCACTGTCCCACCCATCTATAATGGGATCGATCAGCCGCCAGGCCAGTTCGATCTCATCGCTGCGGGTGAAGAGCGAGGCATCGCCGTGCAGGGCATCGAGGAGCAAACGCTCGTAGGCATCGGGTAGGCTGTTTGTACCGAAATCCTGTTCGTACAGATACGACATATCGACCGAACGGGTGCGCATACCCGCGCCGGGTAATTTGGTTTCAAAGTGAAGCAGGATGCCTTCGTTGGGTTGCAAACACAGCCCCAGCCGGTTGGCCGGCAGCCCTTCGCCGGGTGCCAGCGGAAACATCAGGTGAGGCACGTGTCGAAACTGAACGGCGATCTCTGTGACTTTACCGGCCAACGCTTTGCCGGAGCGCAGGAAAAATGGCACATTCCGCCAGCGCCAGTTGTTGATGTACATTTTGGCTGCGGCGAAGGTGGCGGTGTTGGTATTGAAGGCGACCCCTTTTTCATCACGATACGTCCGGTACTGGCCTCTAACAGTAAATTCTCCCACCCCTTCCGGCTCGATGCGCTGGACGGCTTTGAGGACTTTGACCTTTTCGTCCCGTAGCGTGGTCGCATTGAATTCGGCAGGCGGTTCCATCGCTGTCAGGGTGAGGAGTTGGAGCAGATGATTCTGAAACATATCACGCAAGACGCCGGCGGTGTCGTAGTACCCAGCCCGGCTGCCCAGGCCGACCTCTTCGGAGACGGTGATTTGGACGTGGTCGATGTAGTTGCGGTTCCAGAGGGGTTCGAAAATAGCGTTGGCAAAGCGAAAAACCAGCAAGTTCTGTACGGTTTCTTTGCCCAGGTAGTGATCGATGCGGTAAACCTGTTCCTCGTGAAATACGTGATGAACATCGTGGTTGAGTTCCGTGGCTGAAGCCAGATCGTGGCCAAACGGCTTTTCGATGATGATGCGCCGCCAGTGGCCCTCCGGTTCAACGGCCAGTCCGGCCTGGCCCAACTGCCTGATGATCGGGGCGTACAGCATCGGCGGCGTGGAGAGATAGAATAGAATGTTGCAGCCGCCGCCGACTTCCTGATCGATTTGGCCTAAGAGATTGCATAGGCCGTCATAGGTGGCAGCGTCATCGTATTCGCCTTGATGATAGTAGATGTTCTTGGCAAAGTCGGCCCAGCGGTCGCAAACTTTGGGTTTTAAGCGGCCGTGGCTGTCGATACCTTCGTTAATTTTCTGGCGAAAGCCGTCGTTGTCCATCTCCGTGCGGGCTACGCCGACCACGCTAAATTGATCGGGCAGTAGTTTTTCGCAGACCAGGCTAAACAAGGACGGCATCAACTTACGTCGGGTGAGATCGCCTGACGCCCCAAAAATAACCACGACACAGGGGTCAGGCACTTGCCGGATGCCGCTTCGGTTAAAATCAACTGGATCCACGGACTATTCTCCCATCCAATTGGCGTGGAAGCTGCCGGGTTTGTCGATGCGTTCAAACGTGTGCGCTCCGAAATAATCTCGCTGCGCCTGGATCAGGTTAGCCGAGACCCGCGCCGAGCGATAGGCATCGAAGTAGGCCAGCGAAGCGCTCATGGCTGGAACCGGGGTTCCCAAATCGATGGCCGTTTTGACCGCAAATCGCCAATCGGCCTGGCGGCTCTCAACTGCCTCTTTAAATTGCCCATCAACCAGCAGGTTGGCCAAGTTGGTATTGCGGCGATAGGCGTTGGTAATGTCGTCCAGCAGTTCGGCCCGGATAATACAGCCTGCCCGCCAGATACGGGCAATTTCGGCCAAATCCAGATTGTAGTTGTACTCGGCCGAGGCAGTTCTCAACAGGGCCATGCCTTGGGCGTAAGAGCAAATTTTCGAGGCATATAGGGCTGACCGCACGGCGTTGATCAACTGCTGCCGATCGCCGTCGTAGCGGGTTTGGGGGCCGGACAGAATTTTTGAAGCAGCCACACGCTCCTCTTTGATCGATGAGATAATCCGGCCATCGACCGCTGAGGTGATCGTCGGAATGGCCGAGCCGATGTCCAGAGCGTTCTGGCTGGTCCATTTGCCGGTTCCTTTTTGGCCGGCTTTGTCCAAAATCATATCGACCAGTGGCCGACCGGTATCTTCATCGATTTTAGTGAAGATATGGGAAGTGATTTCGATCAAAAAGGAGGACAGTTCGGTTTCGTTCCAGGCGCTGAAAATTTGGTGGAACTCCTCCGGAGAGGGATCGAGCGCGGCTTTGAGGATGGCGTAGCTTTCGGCGATAAGCTGCATATCGCCGTACTCGATGCCGTTGTGGACCATCTTGACGTAGTGACCCGCACCGCCCGGCCCGATATAGGTTACGCACGGCGCGCCGTCGGCGGGCGCTTTGGCCGAGATGGCTATGACTAGCGGCTCAATGATGCCGTAGGCTTCACGGGTACCGCCGGGCATCAGGCTAGGGCCGCGCCGGGCGCCCTCTTCGCCGCCGGAGACGCCCATGCCGATGAAGCGCAGGTTGGCGGCTTCTAGCTCTTTGGCTCGCCGTTCGGTGTCGTGAAAAAAGGAGTTGCCGCCGTCGATGATGATGTCGCCGGGATCGAGCAACGGTTTGATCTCGTCGATCACCATATCGACCGGCGCGCCGGCTTTGACCATAAGTTGGATGGTGCGCGGTCGTTCCAAACTTTCCACAAATTCTTCTATGCTGTGGGTAGGGGTGATCGATTTCTCTTTAGCTTCGCCGGCCATAAATTCATCGGTCTTTGACGTGGTGCGGTTAAAAACAGAGACGCTGAAACCGTGGTCAGCCGCATTGAGGACCAGGTTCTGGCCCATTACCGCCAGTCCGATTAGGCCAAATTGATTTTTTGCCATAGTAGACTCTCCTTGAGCTGGTTTTAATTACATGAGTTGGTAGGAGTTACAAATAGTCTCTCAGCTCTATGATAGATAGGTTGCATTATGTGGGAATTATTGAACAGTTACGAGAAAATTACAAAGCGAAAGCAGTGTGGATTGTAGCATGGAAAGAACAAAATCAAAATTATCGAACAAATGCGATCAGGCTCACACGGCTACAAAATATTTGGAGGCGGGTGGGCCTGTGTTATAATGCGTCCAAATTTCTGCTCGTTTAAATCTGATACAATTTGGGTAGTTGGATAGAGCGATAGTTGGCTGGATAGGGAGCGGTAACCAACCGACTAACCGACTAACCAACTGACTAACCATCCAGCCAACTATTTTATAGGAGAGGGCCGTGAAGCTCGAAGATTTTACGATTGGTATCGAAGAAGAATATCAAATTGTTGATCCCGAAACACGACATCTAACTTCATATATTTCCGAGTTGTTAGATAAGGGAGCTGTCGTCTTTCGGGATCAAGTCAAGCCGGAGTTTCTTCAGTCACAAATAGAAGTCGGCAGCCATGTCTGTCGCAATGTTGAAGAGGCTCGGCAAGAAGTAACGCGCTTGCGGCGACTCGTTAGCGATATTGCCAACGAGAACGATCGCCGGATTGTGGCTGCCGGCACCCACCCTTTTTCACGCTGGAAAGACCAAGCGGTGACCGAACGGGAGCGGTACAAAGGGTTGGAGAAGGATATGCAAATGCTGGCCCGGCGGCTGCTCATCTTCGGGATGCACGTCCACATTGGTATTCCTGACCCCGATCTTCGCATTGATGTCATGAACCAGATGACCTACTTTGTCCCCCATATTTTCGCGCTGTCTACCTCCTCCCCCTTTTGGTTGGGCCATCCGACCGGCTTGAAATCTTATCGCAGCGTTATCTTTGAAGATCTACCCCGCACCGGACTGCCGCAATATTTCGAGTCGGCCCAGGATTACGAGCGCTACGTTGATATTTTGGTCAACACTCACTGCATCGAGGAGCCGACCAAAATCTGGTGGGATATCCGGCCTCACCCCAAGTTCCCGACGCTTGAATTCAGAATGTGTGATTGTACTACTAAAGTTGATGAAGTCATTGCCATTGCGGCTGTGATTCAGGCGATAGTCGTTAAGTTGATCCAATTGAGAAAATCCAATCAATCGTGGCGGATCTATCGCCAGGCCTTAATTGCCGAAAACAAATGGCGGGCGACCAAAAACGGGGTCCAAGGCAAATTGATCGATTTTGGTAAACGCCAAGAGGTGCCTTTTCGGCTGCTGGTTGAAGAATTACTCGAAATTGTCGATAGTGTGGTCGATGATTTAGGCTCACGCGCAGAGATTGAGTATATCAACACCATTCTCGAAACAGGCACTAGCGCCGATAGACAACTGCGTACCTATAATGAGACGGGTAGTTTGGAAGCGGTGGTCGATATGCTCATCGAAGAGACGATGTCGGGCTGTTGAGTTCTGGCTGAGACTTCATGAAAAAAAGTGCTGCTCATTAAGAGACAGCACTTTTCTTGATCCCGCTGAACCGTGTGCAATCTAATTGCCTTTGAACCTGCCTTCGGCAGGTGGGTGCCCGAATAGAAGTTTCTGCCTTGCCCTTACGCAGGCTACCGCATCCCCTCTAAAACGACAGCTCCCATATCGTTAAATGTTGGCTCAAGACGCATAGAACATCACGCGAGCAGCAGGACCATAAAGAAAGTTTAACATGTATGATTTATATTGACAAATGAGCCATTCGACCTGTTGGATCAGACTGCCAGGATTGGAGGATTTTCATGTAGTTGGCCCGCTCAAACACCGATGGCTCGGCCACGTACTGCTGGCTCATACTGCCTTGCATTTCCACCACCGAGGTGTACTCGCGCTCTTCCATCCAGATGGTCATCTCTTGCAGAATCTCGTCGATCCGGTCGAGCCCGTGGTGCAGCAGTTCCGAGGCCATCATTGTCACTTTGGCTCCGGCCATCATCCCCTTAAGGACATCTTCGTGGTTATGAACGCCGGTGGTAATGGCGAAATCAACCGGCACCCGCCCGTATAAAATGGCCACCCAGCGCAGCGGCAGGCGCATTTCATTAGAGTTGCTCAAGACCAGGTGGGGCACCACTTCCAGATTCTCGATATCGAAATCAGGTTGGTAAAAGCGGTTGAACATGACCAGCGCATCGGCCCCGGCTTCGGCCAGCCGAAAGGCCATGTTGGCCGTGGCGCTAAAGTAAGGGTTCAGCTTCATCGCCACCGGGATCGAGATGCTGCTCTTTACATCGCGCAAAACATCAAGGTACATCTGCTCTACGTCCGTGCCGGACATGCCGATGTCGGTCGGAATGAAATAGGTATTCAACTCCAGCGCATCAGCCCCGGCCTCTTCAATCTTCTTGGCGTACTCAATCCAGCCGCCGCTCGAAACGCCGTTCAAGCTGCCGATAATCGGAATCTCCGTTACCTCTTTGGCTCGACGCAGTATTTCCAAATAGCTCTCCGGCCCGACTTTGTAATTCTCCAGATCCGGATAATAGTCCAAAGCCTCGGCGAAACTCTCAATGTTGTAGCTGAGATAGTGATCCAGAAGCTGGCTTTGATAGTTGATCTGTTCTTCAAATAGCGAGTACATCACCACGGCTGAAGCGCCGGCGTCTTCTAATCGACAAATACCTTCCACAGTTTCAGATATGGGTGAAGCCGAAGCCACCACCGGATTTTTGAGGGTCATGCCCATATACGTTGTTGTTAAGTCAGTCATCGTTTGCCTCTTTTTTGATAGGATACCCTCAGTGAGAGCCGCTTGGCCCTCACTGAGAAGCCGGGTTTTTATTTGTTTGCCAACTCGGTATATTTTTCCCATCGGGCATTAACCGCCGCCTGGGCATCAGCCAAAAGTTCTGCCGCCCGCTGCGGATCGCTTTGCAGCAGTATGCGGTACCGGTTTTCATTGTAGATGTAGGTCTTCAATGGAATTTTTGGCGCTTTAGAGTCAAGTTGCATTGGGTTTTTGCCTTCCGCTTTCAAGCGCGGGTCGTAGCGATACAGCGGCCAGTGGCCTGATTGAGTCGCCAGGTTTTGCTGCTCTAAGCCTTTGGCCATGTTGATACCGTGGGCGATGCAGTGACTGTAGGCGATAATCAGCGACGGCCCATCGTACGATTCGGCTTCCAGGAAGGCTTTAACCGTTTGCATGTCGCTGGACCCCATAGCGATCTGGGCGACGTAGACGTGGCCGTAGCTGACCGCAATCATCCCCAAATCTTTCTTCGCGATCGGTTTACCACTCGCGGCAAATTTGGCGACAGCCGCCAGCGGGGTCGATTTCGACGACTGGCCGCCGGTATTCGAGTAAACCTCGGTATCAAGCACCAGCACGTTGATGTTGCGATCACTGGCCAACACATGATCCAGCCCACCGTAGCCGATATCATAGGCCCAGCCGTCGCCGCCGACAATCCAGATATTTTTCTTAACCAGCATATCGGCCAAGCTCAGCAGGTCGCGACCGGCCGGGGTAGTATTCCCGGCCAGTTTGTCCTTCAACCGGTCCACTCTGGCCCGCTGTTCATTAATCCCCGCTTCGGAGGATTGGTCGGCGTTGAGCAGTGCATCGGCCAACTCTTCGCCGATCTCCGCTCGCAGTTGGTAAACCAACTCAGCGGCATATTCGCTTTGCTTATCGACGGTGAGCCGCATGCCCATGCCGAACTCGGCGTTGTCTTCAAACAAGGAGTTGCTCCAGGTAGGGCCGCGACCCGCCGCATTGGCCGCCCACGGGGTCGTTGGCAAGTTTCCACCATAAATGCTGGAACAGCCGGTGGCGTTGGCAATAATAGCCCGGTCGCCAAAGAGCTGGCTCATCAGCTTGAGGTAGGGCGTTTCGCCGCAACCGGCGCACGCGCCAGAGAACTCAAACAGCGGATCGAGCAACTGTACGTTTTTGACGTTGGTAAAGTTCACATCGCTGACGCGATCAACTTCCGGCAGAGTCAGGAAAAAGTCCCAGTTTTCGGCTTCCGTATCGCGAATAGGCAGTTGGGCTTCCATGTTAATGGCTTTGCGGCCGACCTGTCGTTTGTTCTTGGCTGGGCAGGCTTCCACACACAACTGGCAGCCGGTGCAATCTTCCACCGCTACTTGCAGGGTGTATTTCTGGCCTCTTAACTCTTTCCAACGGGCGTCGGTGAATTTGAAAGCTTGCGGCGCATCGGTCAGGGCGCTTTCATGGTAAACCTTGCCGCGAATAACCGCGTGGGGGCAGACCAGCACACATTTACCGCACTGAATACACACATCGGGGTCCCACACCGGCACTTCCTGAGCGATGTTCCGTTTTTCCCATTGGGTCGTTCCCACCGGATACGTGCCGTCAACCGGCAGCGCACTGACCGGCAGCAGATCACCGCGCCCGGCGATCATTTCGGCGGTGATAGTTTGGACAAAGTCCGGTGCGGCTGTCGGTACAACCGGCGGCAGTTCCAGGGTACTGGTGACCGTGGCCGGTACGTCCACCGGGTGCAGGTGAGCGACCGCCGCGTCAACCCCCGCAAAATTTTTCTTGACGATTATCTCGCCGCGTACGCCGTAGGTTTTCTTAATCGATTCCTTGATTTTGGCAATGGCTTCATCTGGGGGCAGGACGCCGCTGATGGCAAAGAAGCAGGTTTGCATAATGGTGTTGATGCGCACGCCCAACTGCATCTCTCGGGCCACCGAATAGGCGTCGATAACGTACAGTTTTAACTGTTTGTCGATGATCTGCTGTTGGACCACGCGGGGAATGTGGTTCCAAACCTCATCAGGCCCGTAGGGCGAGTTGAGCAGGAAGGTAGCCCCGTCAGCCGCCAGATCGAGCACATCGTAGCGTTCCAGGAAACCAAATTGGTGACAGGCGACAAAGTTGGCCTGATTAATCAGGTACGTACTCTGAATCGGGCGCGGGCCAAAGCGCAGGTGAGAGATGGTGCGCGCCCCGGATTTTTTCGAGTCGTACACAAAGTAGCCTTGGGCATAGTTGGGGGTACCCTGGCCGATAATTTTAATAGAGTTTTTGTTGGCGCTGACCGTTCCATCGGAGCCAAGCCCCCAGAAAACGGCCCGAATGGTGTCGTCCGGTTCGGTATCGAACGTCGGGTCGAAAGCCAGACTGGTGTGGGTCACGTCATCGATAATGCCGGTGGTAAAATGGTTTTTAGGATGTTCTTTAGCCAACTCATCAAAAATCGATTTGATCATCGCCGGCGTAAATTCTTTGGAGGATAAGCCGTAACGTCCGCCGATGATGCGCGGCATTTGGCTGAACGGCGCGGTTTGGCTCATCACGCTCTCGCTAATAGCAGTGACCACATCGAGATAGAGCGGTTCGCCGGCGCTGCCCGGTTCTTTGGTGCGGTCAAGCGCGGCGATGGCCTTGACGGTGGGCGGTAATGCTTGGATAAAATGATCGACCGAGAAGGGGCGATACAGGCGAATTTTGACCATGCCTACTTTTTCGCCCTGGCTCGTGAGATAATTGATCGCCTCTTCTGCCGTTTCACAGCCAGACCCCATCAGCACAATCACCCGCTCGGCGTCCGGTGCGCCGACATAATCGAACAGCTTGTACTGGCGGCCGACCAAGCCGGCCAGTTTGTCCATCGCATTTTGGACGATTTCGGGGATGGCTAGATAGTAAGGGTTGGCCGACTCGCGGGCCTGGAAGTAAACATCGGGGTTTTGGGCTGTGCCGCGAATGACCGGCCGGTCGGGAGATAGGCCCCGCAGCCGGTGGGCGCGCACCAGATCATCATCGATCATGGCTCGGATGTCGTCTTCGCTGAGCTTCTCAATTTTGTTGATCTCATGAGAGGTGCGGAAGCCGTCAAAAATGTGCAAGAATGGCACACGTGATTCCAGCGTACTGGCCTGAGCAATCAGGGCCATGTCCATGACTTCTTGCACCGAGTTGGCAAAAAGCATGGCCCAGCCGGTGCCCCGCGCAGCCATCACATCACCGTGATCGCCAAAAATGGACAAGCCTTGGGCGGCTAGAGATCGGGCGGCGATGTGAAACACAGTACTGGTTAATTCGCCGGCAATCTTGTACATATTGGGGATCATCAACAACAATCCCTGACTAGCAGTGAAGGTGGTGGTTAGCGAGCCGGTTTGCAAAGCGCCGTGAACCGCGCCGGCTGCTCCCCCTTCAGATTGCATTTCGGCTACGAGAGGAGTGGTGCCCCAGATATTCTTGATGCTTTTGGCGCTCCATTCGTCGGCGTGTTCCCCCATCGGGGATGAGGGGGTGATAGGGTAGATGGCGATTACTTCGTTGGTTTTGTGGGCAACGTAGGCTGCGGCCTCGTTGCCATCGATCGTTATTTGTTCGCGTGTCATTGTCCTCTCCCTGAACGCAATAGAATATACTTGGTATTTCAATATGACCAGAAATACCAGCTTTGCTTCATTATAATCGTAATAGTTTAAATGGCTAAATTTTGTCCGCTACGCCAACATTGGACTATCATGCGGAAAATATCTGACTCGGTGATAATGCCGACCATGTCATGCCTTTCATTGACAACCGGCAAACCGCTAATTTTTCGTTCCAACATCAAGGCAGCGGCCTGCGCAATCGGCGTTGACTGCGGGGTGGTAAATGGCTGAGGGGTCATGACTTTTTCAATATTAAGCTGATTTAAGCTGCGATTGATCTCCGGCAAATCTGGCGACCCAACCGATGACGGTTTACGGCGTCGAATATCGCCCAAGGTCACAATACCCACCAGGTTGTGATCTTCAAGAATGGGCAAGCGGCGGATATGATATTTTGTCATCAGCCGATACGCCTCTAAAGCGCTGGCTTGAGCGGACAAGGTAATCACATCCGAGGTCATCCAATCTTCAACAACGACCTGGTTCTTTTTTTTTTGATGTCTCTTCCGCACCTGCCGCAGCGTCATTAGTAGATCCTGAGGCGGATGGCTTTTGCTGATGAAGCCTTCAACGCCGGCGCTGAGCGCTCTCTGTCGAGTCTCGAAGTAACCGCTTAGAGCAATTATCGATAGGTGAGGGCAGCCTTGACGCAATACCGGCACCAGGTTCTTATCGTTTAAACCGGGCAGTTCCCAATCTAAAAGCAGCAAATCCGGTCGGGTATTTTGGATGCTGTTGAGTAGATCGTTGGCATCAGTGACTTCGCCGACAACGGTAACTTCCGGTTCCAGTTCTAATAATAAACGTAGCGCGGATCGAACTTGTGGTTGGGCATCTGCAAGTAAAATTTCCATATTGGCTCCTATGCTGACTATGGTCGATAGTCGCGAGAACATTTGTCAGAGCAATATCTTCCTTTTAAATATAAGGCAAAAGCGCGACTCTGGCGCTATCCATTTGAGCAGATTGTAAGCTAGTTGAGCAGCCAGTTCTTACCCTGGTTGACTGACCAGGAAAAAATTAGTCATTTGACCGGGTTATGAACTATTGAGCTGACCAGCCGTCAAACTGCTCAGATGATGGGTGTGTTCTGAACTGATCTGGGATACATTAGAGATGTTCTAAAAGGTTGTGCTGGGCTTTTAAAAATAAATAAAAAACTGTTATCGAAGATGATAATGAGTTATCCAAATTGTCATTCTCCCCTCAAAAAAAATACCCTCTGTTGTTTTATTGCGAATTGTAAAATTAATTCCTACCGCAAATTAATTTTGCTACTCTTCTTTTTTCAGCACCCTGATCGAGCCGGAACTAGCGAGGATTTGGCTCATTGGTTGCATCTAGGCAGCAGCTTTTTTATTGAAGATCTCTTGATCGAATTAGAAGGTGAAGAGATTATTGTTCAAGAGCGTGGGTATTACCGACTAGCCAACAAGCTAAAAGGACAACAATGTACCGAATGCCTGTTGACTCATTTTGAAGATCCGCTGGCCCGGCAAAATCTTCTAGAGCAGATTCGAAACCAACGAAGGTAATGATCGGTGTTATGGTTAGATTTGAGGTGACCGTCATTGGGTATACGTGACGATCACCTATTTCTTGTCCATTGCAGAAGGGATGGTAAGCAGAATGGTAAAAAACAAAAGCAGGCGAGCCGCCGAGATTGAGCATCCCAGCGGCGATCCTCGCTTCAATCTGGTTGACCGCACGTTAAAGCGGTTTCAATACCAGCAAGATGCGTTAATTGAAGTTCTCCATACCGCTCAGGAAGTCTTCGGCTTTTTAGAAGACGACCTTTTGATTTACGTGGCCCGTCAATTGAAATTACCCCTCAGTTGGGTCTACGGTGTAGCGACTTTTTATCACTTTTTTTCCCTCAAACCTCAAGGCGAACATACCTGTACCGTTTGTATGGGTACGGCCTGCTACGTTAAGCAAGCCGCCGAGATTGTGGCTATGCTGCAAGCCGAGTTTGGCGTAGCGCCGGGTCAAACCACCGCCGACGACAAACTCAGCGTGGCCACAGCGCGCTGTTTAGGAAGCTGCGGCCTGGCGCCGGTCATCGTGATCGATAGCGATGTGTTGGGCCGGCAAACCGCGGACTCGACGTTGGCAGAAATTAAAGCCAGACTATCCGGCCAAATCCGTGCCCGTCAACTTGAGGCCGCGTCGGCTAATGACGAGGTTGAAGAGATGGAGGCCGAAACCCTATGAATCGCTCAGATTTACAAACCTTAGGCGAACGAGAGTTGGCCAAGCAGCAAAGCACCGGCTGCCGGTTGTTATGTTGCGGCAGCACCCCCTGTCTCTCATCAGGGGGGACGGCCGTCCAGGAAGTCTTCAAAGGAATTTTGAAAGAGAACAAGGATCTGAAAGCCGAACTCGCAGTGGTCTCGACCGGTTGTATGGGGCCGTGCAGTCGCGGCCCGCTGGTCAGGGTACAGCGTCAGGGTGAACCCGACGTGATTTATGAAAAGGTCACCCCCGAATTGGCTCAGGAAATCTTTAAGAAGCATGTCAGCGGCGAAGATACCAACCAGGCCGAGGCCAACATTTTGCCCGGCGATATCCCCTTCTTCAGCAAACAGAAAAAAGTGGTGCTGGCAAACAGCGGTCTGATCGACCCGGAGCGGTTGGAAGATTACGTGGCCCAAGGCGGCTATATGGCGTTGGCCAATGCCCTGCGCGAAATGACGCCTGAAGAGGTGTGCAGCGAAATCATCGACAGCGGCTTACGTGGTCGCGGTGGAGCAGGTTATCCCAGCGGGCTAAAATGGAACTTGGTCCGCCGGGCCAAAACCGATAAAAAATATGTCGTGGCCAACGGCGACGAGGGCGACCCCGGCGCTTACATGGACCGCACTCTGATGGAGTCGGACCCCCACCGGGTTCTGGAAGGCATGGCCATTGCCGGTTATGCTGTTGGCGCTGAACAAGGTTTCATCTACGTGCGCGGCGAATACCCGATTGCCGCCAAGCGGTTGGAAAAAGCCATTCGCATGGCCGAGCGGCGGGGGCTGCTCGGCAGCCGGGTTATGGATACCGCCTTCAACTTCCGGATTGATATCCGCATTGGGGCCGGCGCATTTGTTTGCGGCGAAGAGACCGCGCTAATGGCCTCGATTATGGGCCGGCGCGGCCAACCGATCCCGCGCCCACCGTATCCGGCCCAGAGCGGATTGTGGGGCTATCCCACCTTGATCAACAACGTCGAAACCTTCGGCAGCATCGCTCCGATCATCAACAACGGGGCCGAGTGGTTCGCCGGCATCGGCACGGCTAAAAGTAGGGGCACCAAGATTTTTGCGCTGGCCGGCCAGGTTGAAAATACCGGCCTGATCGAAGTGCCGATGGGCATCAGCCTGCGCGAAATTGTGTTCGACATTGGCGGCGGTGTGCCTAACGGTCACACTTTCAAAGCGGCGCAGACCGGCGGCCCCAGCGGCGGCTGTATCCCGGCCGACTACCTGGATACCCCGGTCGATTATGACAGCCTGCGCGAGTTAGGCTCGATTATGGGTTCCGGCGGCTTGGTGGTGATGGACGACACCACCAGTATGCCAGATGTTGCCAAATATTTTATGGAATTTTGTATGGATGAGAGCTGCGGCAAATGCGTCCCCTGCCGGGTCGGCACGGTGCAGCTTTATCGCATTTTAGAGCGAGTCACTGCCGGAATCGCGACCCGGAATGACCTGACTATAATGGAAGAACTGTGTACGATGATGCAGGAAACCAGTTTATGTGGCCTGGGGCAGTCGGCCCCTAACCCGCTCTTGAGTACGCTGCGTTACTTCCGCCATGAGTACGAAGCGTTGATCAAAGATGATCTACCTCTAACCAGTGACCGTTTCGCGTTGGCGACGTCTTCGGTGTTGCCCCGTCAGGAGGTGTCTTAATGTCGGTTGTAACCTTAACCATTAACGATGAACTGGCCAGCGCCAATAGCGGCCAATCCCTGCTCGAAGTTATCCGCGAGCATGGTATCTATATTCCCACCCTATGTCACATGGATGGCCTGAGCGAGCGGGGCGGCTGCCGTATGTGCCTGGTCGAGGTGCAAGGCATGCGAACGTTGCAAGCTGCCTGCGTCACCGAAGTGGCCGAAGGCATGGTGGTCACCACCCACAGCGAACGGCTGCGTAAATATCGGCGTATGACCCTGGAACTGATCTTTGCCGAACGCAATCATGTCTGCGCCGTGTGCGTGATGAACGGCCACTGCGAATTACAGGCCGTCGCCGCCATCGAGGGCATGGACCACGTTCGCTTCGATTACTTGCACCCTGATCTGTCGATGGATATCAGCCACCCTCGCTTTGGCTTGGATCACAATCGCTGCATTTTGTGTACTCGCTGTGTCCGTGTTTGCGATGAGGTAGAAGGGGCGCACACCAAGGATGTGATGGGGCGCGGCATTAACTGCCGGATTGTCAATGATCTGAACCAGGCCTGGGGCAGCAGCCAAAGCTGCACCAGTTGCGGTAAATGTGTTCAGGTCTGTCCCACCGGCGCCCTCTTCCACAAAGGAGTCTCTGTAGCGGAGATGGTCAAGCGGCACGACTTTTTGTCGTGGATTACGTTAGGACGGGAAAAGAATGAGTGGAACTACACCGGTCAGCCGCCGTACTATGCGACGGAACGGCGAAAGGAATAAGACAATGGCTAAAAAAGACAAAATACGTCTGGCAACGGTTTGGTTGGGTGGCTGCTCCGGCTGTCATATGAGTTTTTTAGATTTGGACGAGCGCCTGATCGATCTGGCCGAGCAGGCCGATCTGGTTTTTAGCCCCATCGCCGATGCTAAAGCGTTTCCGCCGGATGTCGATGTGACGTTAGTGGAAGGGGCCGTGGCCAATATCGATCACTTGGAACTGGCCAAGCAGGTCCGGGCGCAGAGTAAGATTGTGGTCAGCTTTGGCGACTGCGCCGTGACCGGTAATGTCACCAGCTTGCGCAATCGCCTGGATGTTGATGATTTGCTTAATCGGGTGTACCAGGAAGGGCCCGGCCGGACGCCAACCGGCTCGGATCCCGATGGCATTGTACCGGCGTTACTGCGTCGGGTCGTGCCATTACACCAGGTGATTCCAGTTGATGCCTACATTCCCGGCTGTCCCCCCGATCCTGACCGCATCTGGACCGCCGTGTCAGCCCTGCTGGCCGGCGAGCCGGTTCGTTTAGAGGAGGAGATGCGGTATTTTGGGTAGGGATGTGGGGATGAGAGGTAGGGAGTAGGAATAGGGGGTAGGACAGCTCGCTGACTTGTTCAGATTTGGGCAAGTCAGTGAGCTCCTCACCAATTTTTATGCCTGATGGTATTCCGTCAGGTTACGATCCCCTAACCCCTAATCGATACCCTCTACTCCCAATATGACTACAACTTGCAAGGAAAGTAATTTGGAGATAAACCATGACACAAACAGTCATCATCGATCCCGTAACGCGTATAGAAGGGCATGCCAAAATCTCAATTTATTTGGATGATAACGGACAGGTTAATGACGCCCGGTTTCACGTTACGGAGTTTCGCGGCTTTGAAAAATTTTGTGAAGGGCGCAGCTTTTGGGAAATGCCCGGCATTACGGCCCGGGTGTGTGGCATCTGCCCGGTTAGCCACTTGATGGCCTCGGCTAAAGCGGGCGATGCTATTTTGGGGGTGCGTATTCCGCCCACCGCTGAAAAGCTGCGCCGGCTGATGAACTGGGGCCAGATTGTGCAAAGCCACGCGCTGAGCTTCTTTCACCTCAGTTCACCGGATTTACTACTAGGCATGGAGAGCGACCCCACCACGCGCAACATCATGGGGCTGATCGCTAAATATCCCGATATCGCTCGCAACGGCATCCGGCTGCGCCAGTTTGGGCAAGAGGTCATCCGTATTTTGGGCGGGCGCAGTATTCACCCGGCCTGGACGGTGCCTGGCGGTGTGCGCCGGCCGCTGGCCGCCGAAGATCGCGACCAGATCAAGCGGATGCTGCCGGAGGCGTTGGACATCATCGAATTGGCGCTGGACCTGTTGAAAGATGCCTTTGACGACAATAGCACCGAAATCGAAACCTACGGCAACTTCCCCAGCCTGTTTATGGGCTTGGTGACGCCCGAAGGCGGTCTGGAACATTACAATGGCCTCCTGCGCATTATGGACGCTGAGGGCCATCTGGTGCAGGAAGACCTGCCGCCGGAGCGCTTCCGCGAGGTAATCGGCGAGGCGGTTGAGCCGTGGAGTTATCTGAAATTTCCCTACTACAAACCCTTTGGGTTAGAGGATGGTCGCGGCATGTACCGGGTTGGCCCACTGGCCCGGCTCAATGTGTGCGATTTTGCCGGCACGCCGCTGGCCGACCGCGAACTGCGCCAGTTCCGCCGGTTGGGTGAACGCGGCAAGCCGGTCACCGGCAGCTTCCATTACCATTACGCCCGTTTGATCGAGATCTTATTTGCGTTGGAAAAAATCGAAGAAGTGTTGGATGATCCTAATCTGACCGACGACCATGTCCGCAGTAATGCCAGTGTCAACGAATTAATCGGCGTTGGCGTGAGTGAAGCCCCCCGAGGCACGTTGTTCCACGAATACCACGTCAACGAAGATGGTATTCTACAACAGGTGAATTTGATTATTGCGACCGGCCAGAATAACTTGGCGATGAACCAGACCGTAAAGCAGATTGCCCAAGCCTATGTCAACGGCGGCGGTTTAAGCGAGGGCATTCTCAACCGGATTGAACACGGTATTAGGGTATTTGATCCCTGTCTGAGCTGTTCGACCCACGCGGTGGGTCATATGCCGCTTCATGTGCAGCTCATCGGCCCCAGCGGCGACCTGGTTGATGAGCGACTCAGGGATTAATAGGATTTTGATCAAAATCAAGAGGTGAATAAAATAGATCATCAGTCGAGCGCGATGCACCCTTCGATACAGCTTCGCTGACTCAGGATGCACCCTTCGATGCGGCTTCGCTGATTTAGGATGCGGCGATCGACTGATGATAATTAAATCACACTGCCTCATCGTCGCCGCGACCTCAACGCCGTGCCCGTCTGTCTACCATCATTTTCCTTTGCCACCCTGCCTGAGCATCGACAACTTCAAAATAGGATACTCAATACCTGTGTATGTTTCGAGTAACTTCCATTGACTTCCATTTGGAAAGGGCCGCCCATGTACCAAGGAAACCTGTGTAACGTCACCATCATCGATGTCATCGATTACATCTGTCGGAAACAACAACCCGCCCGTCTCATTATTGAGCATGGCGCCAGGCAAGCCCATCTCTTTTTCAATAGCGGCAAAATTGTACACGCCACCCTGGGGGATATCCAGGGGATGGTCGTCATATACGCTATCCAGCGCTGGAAACAGGGCAAATTTACGCTAGCCTTCAATGTTGAGCCGCCGGCTAGAACGATCAATCAAGATGGGGCAAGCCTGTTTGCCAAAATTTCGGCCTCACAAGCGACCGGGCCGGTCATCAATGCTAATGTTAACGGTCCCACGAAAGAAGAGACTATGGTCCACAAAAGTTTGAAGGAAATTTTAGTTGGATTGCAAAGTGAACTGCCGGGTTTCATCGCCGCCGCCGTGGTGGATAACGATGGGGTGAACATAGCCTACCATGCCCGACCCGGCTGGACATCGGTCGAAAAAATTGGGGCGCAACTGGTACTTTTTATCAAACTGGTGGAAACCTCGGTGGCTAAACTGGGGGCGGGCATGGTTGAAGACAATCTAATTACGACCGAAGATGTTTACCTGCTGATCTGGTCTGTGCCGGAAACACCCTATTTTCTGGGAATTGCCGTTGATCGGCATGAAACCTTGCTGGGACATCTACGCTTGATTGGCCGCGTCTATGTTAGGCGAGTGGCCGATGTTATGCCCCGACCAGAGATGAGAAAAGAGCTTTATGAACAAATTGCCTGAGTTATTATATCAAGTTCGTCAGGAGTTAGGCCCTAGCTTTATCTCAACCAGTATTGTTGATATGGATGGTATGGCTATTGCTGAAAATTCCGTCAGCCCTAAGTTTGATGCCACGGCGCTTTCGGCCCGATTCGCAATGGTGATGAAATTGGGCAGCAAAATTAGTCGCCAACTCAGTTTTGGGGCGCTTGATGACAACTTGGTGGTTACCAGTCGTGTTTTTATTCTTAGCCGTTTTCTGGGAGACGGCGCTTATTATTGGAATGTGGTGCTGACCAAAGAAGCGACAATCGGTTTTGCCCAAATTGTTATGAACGAGTACGCCGATAAATTATGGACCGCTATTCCCCGTTGATAAATTTATCGAATTCTTGGCGTTTTAGCCTTTACAGCGTTTTTAGGTTACGGGAGAACGATATTTCGTTATGGATGTCAAACAGAAATTTGCCGAAGGTGTTGAGACTACTAAATGGTTGACGGGTTTAAGCCAGAATGATTTCGACCTCTTAAAGGAAGCCGCGCCGCAGGCCAGCCAATGGGGCGCTGATTTTGTCAAGATTTTTTACGATACCTTATACACCCATCATCGAACCGCCGCCGTTTTTCACTCCGATGAACGGGCTGAACGGGAAAAAACATTAGAGCGGTGGTACCTATCCCTTTTTGATGTTGATAGCGAAGATGATTTTTTACGAAGTCAGGCCCGCATCGGCCTGGTCCATATTCGCCGCCATGTCCACAACCAATTCATGATCGGCATCGCTGTTAAATTTTGCGCCGCCTTTCAAAGTAAGGCCATCGAAACCTTTGGTCCCCGGCGAGGTAACGAGGTCGCCCAGGCCTTTGATCGGGTTATCAACGCTGTTGTCAGTTTGACCGCCGAAGGTTACGAGGTGATGTCCAAAACCGCCTTCAGCGAGTCCACCGGCGCCGGCCCGGCTTTGATTGATCGGTTGATTCAGGAGTCGGTCGATCAGGTTGAGACCGACCTGCTGAGCTAAGATGCTGCTGATCATCGCCTGCGGCAACAGCCTGCGCAGCGACGACGGCGCGGGCTTAATCTTCGCCGAGCGACTGGAATATGCCTGCCGCGCGCTTGATGTGATGGTTGAGCGTATCAGCGTCCACCAACTGCTGCCGGAACTGGCCGCCGATATCGCCGCCGAAGCGGTGCAGGCCGTTGTCTTTATCGATACCCGCCTGGCTGCACCGGGCGACCTGCCGGCGTTACAGCCCCTATCTCCCAAGGCAGCCTCGCCGAGTGTCGGTCATCATTTGACTCCCGCTGTTCTCCTGCTGTATGCTCAAGCGTTGTACCATCACTGCCCCCCCGCTTGGCAAATAACTATCCCCGGCGTTAACTTCGATCACGGCGAGTCGCTGAGCGAGACGGCCCAAAACGCGCTCACCCATGTATCCGTCCTGGCCCGGCAAATCACCGCAAGGCTAGATGATCCACGAAGGAACGCTAAGGAACTCTAAGGATAGGGGATTAAATAACTTCCTCAATTACCCGTAGTGCGTAGTGTGTAATTC
Organism: Anaerolineales bacterium; assembly: GCA_020634855.1. Lineage (GTDB taxonomy): Bacteria > Chloroflexota > Anaerolineae > 4572-78 > J111 > JAGRBY01. Next base: position 847,928 of record JACKAU010000003.1, on the reverse strand, counting down.
ATATCATTTATGTACCGGATGTTAAGCACTACCCACTATGTGGCTGTACCCCACGGAATCCAAAAGAACCAATATCACCGGTGTCCTGTTAATCTATCGCGAGTTCGGTTACAATAAAGTAGATTCAGTCGATCACGATTTCAGTATCTGATGAGATATGATAGCACGCAGATGACACGGATCATACCGATTTTCACGGATAAAGCTTGATTTATTTTAAGAAAATCCGTGTTTATCCGTGCGATCGGTACGATCTGCGTTCAATTTACATGCTTTTATATAATACTGTGATCTACTGAGATTCGTTGGCGACTTTTGATATACAAAAATAATGAAAGGGGGTTGTAATGATACAAATCAAGAAGGTGGGTGTTTTTTCACTGGGAAAAATGATGGGGTTACTCTATGCGCTACTGGGTTTGATTCTGGGAGCGATGTTTAGCTGTTTTTCCCTGCTTGGCTCGGCCGCCATGATTTCTGAAGCCGGCGGCGAGGGCGCTATCGGCCTCATTTTTGGCTTGGGCGGGATCATTTTCTTCCCGTTAATCTATGGGTTAATGGGTTTTATCGGTGGCCTCTTGGTCGGCGTGTTGTATAACGTTATCGCCGGCATGGCGGGCGGGATTGAGATTTACACTGAATAACCGAGACCAATCGTTCCCCCCGACCCAATCATTGACCGGTGGTCGCGATATAAAACTGCCCACCTGATTAGCCCCAAAACTGGCGTGACGACCGGTCACGCCAGGGCATATTTATGTTACGATAGAGCGTGGGAGAGATATCGGAAAATTGATATCTCTCTTTTTTTGTCTGTCGCCAATGGGCTGTGAGCATTATCTTCAGGCTGTTGGTCAATAGAAAGGGCGCGGTTTATTGATGCTCGAACCCAGAACGACGTCAGCAATAGGACTATCTGAAGCAAAAAGTAGAACTGAAACGGGACAGCGGCTGGTATTTATTGATAACATCCGCTGGGTGGTGATCATTCTGGTGGTGCTGATGCATCTCAACGTCACGTATAGCACCATGGGGTTGTGGTATTACTTGGAAGCCAGAGACATAGGCCCCCTGTCACAACTGTTATTTGGCATGTACGGTTCACTGAACCAAGCCTTTATGATGGGGCTTTTATTTCTTATTGCCGGTTATTTTGTGCTCGGCTCATTTGATAAAAAAGGCTTCAAACCGTTTGTCACCGACAGGATCATCAGGCTGGGCATCCCCACCCTGATCTATATGCTGCTGATTCATCCGGTGACCATGATGATTTTTTATTGCGTAATGAGAAGCCAGTACGCTTTGGTTGGTCTGAAGCAAACCCCAATCTGTTTCACCTTATGACAGGACAAGAGCCTGTCGGCGAAGGTGATGGGCTCCTTGCAGAAGATGTGCCATAAAATGTAACCCCTTCCGACATGCCGGGGGCTGCGAAGTAAAGCCTCCGGTCCCCTAGCCGAGCGCTTGTGTACGTGGGAAAACATGTTAGCTGACCCAATGCCGCGCTATTCCTGTCGTTACTCTGCAGCATCGGTCGGCTGATTCACGGGCGTTGAGCGGTTTTTTACCACACTGATGGGTATCACAAACTTTAAATTTTTATACGTCGTAGCATGTGAGGTCTGGGCAAATGACTGATGGTGGATATTGCGGTCGAGACTGCGGCAGCCCAAATAAAGAGACTGGGCATGCAGCGAGCAATCATTGGACGCTAAACAGAAGCTGCCGTATGCAACAAGAGACCATTAAACGCTAATGAGAGGCCTCTGCCTGCGGCGGGAGATAGTTCAGCGTGAATACGAGACTTTTGCGTTCGTCACAGGATAGGCAGACGCTAATCAAGAACGGCTGCATGCCACAAGAGGCCATTAAACCGCCAATGAGCGAATTCCGCATGCGGCAGAAGTCCCTCAGACGCCGATGAAGCGTTGCTGCGTGCGGAAAGCAGTGATCGGACGCCGATGAAGCGTTGCTGCATGCGGAAAGAGGCTGTCGGACGCCGATGAAGCGTTGCTGTATGCGGAAAATAGTAATCGGACGCCGATGAAGCGTTGCTGCATGCGGAAAGAGGCTATAGGATGCCGATGAAGGGATGCTGCATGTGGAAAAAGCCGTTAGAGCGTTGGACAGGTAATGCGCCATGGGGTCGAGACTGCCGGAACGTCAGACAGGGAACGCCGGCTGTGGATCGGGCTGCCGGAACATCCAGAGAGGGAGGTTGGTTGGGGATGGGGGTAAAAATGAGGCCGGCAGGTAGACATGGCAGCGAAGATGGTTATAATGGTATTTAAGGCTTAATTTTCTTATTCGAAGTTCTAATCGTTTATCCCAATCCATCCTGCCCCACCAGGAGCCTGTTCATGGTCGTTATAAAGTTAGATACCACCAGCCAATACCGCCTTTGTTTTCCCGAAAAAAAGAAACCCTTAGATGTTGTAGAAACCGTCAGAACCTTTGTGGCGTATGAAGCCGGCCGTCCCCCTGAGGCGCAGCTGCCGCATACGCCTCTTTTGATCGAACTACTGCGGCAGTGGGACGAGAATGATGAAATGCGCCAGGCCGGTGAGCTACAGCGAACTAGAGCTGCCGCCGCCATCGAAGCGCTGGATGAGCGCGTTCGCCAATTGGTTCGCCAAATCCACCGTATTGTAGCAGCCATATCGTTTGATACACCGGCTGATGCTGTCCAGTGGGGCTTTACCTACAAACAGACCACCGGCAATATCCTCCTCCCCGAAACGCGCCGGGAGCATCTATTTCTCCTCAAGCGCTATATCGCCCAAGAACAAAGCCGCCCGCCCGCAGAGCGACTACCGCAGCCGCCGTTAGCCGAGGTGATCGCCGTGTACGACGCGCTGCGGCAGCAACTGCGCCGCCGCCGGGCCGGCACAGTTCAGCGGAAGCGAGCCGTCGCCGCCGGCGGGCCTATTATCGCGGCCATGCATTTTTATTTGCAATCGGCGGTCAGCCACCTGCTAACGTTTCAGTTTGGGGGTTCCCTGACGCCGAAACTGCAAAATTGGGGGTATGATGTTAAGTTGTGCGCCCCTAAGCGCCGGGCCACTCCCGCATAGCCACAGGATGCGGCCGGATAACTGTCTTACCCCCGCCCGCCGGCCAGTTGCAGCGCCGAGGGCGACTGCTGCAAGGCCCGCATCGCCCACACCCCAAACATTGGGCCGAACGCCAGCACCGCGAACGACCACTGCCAGCCGATCAAACCCACTAACACCGGGATCAGCCGAATCGAAGCCAGCGTCAGCAAGAAGCCGAGGCTGGTCTGCATGGTCAAGGCCGTGCCCATGTACTCGCGCACCGATAACTCGCTGACGGCGGTGCTGAATTGGGCCGAGTCGGCCACAATGGCAAAGCCCCAAACCAGGGCAATGAGGGTGACCAGGATGGGATTGTGGCCGTAGAAGAAGCCAATGACCACGGCGCAGGCGCCGCTAACAACCATGCTGAGAATAGTGATGCGGGTTCGTCCCCAGCGATCGGCGACCAAGCCGGCCAGGAGGCTACCCAACCCGCCGATGCCGATGACGGCAAATGCAACGAGCGCTGCGTTGCGCTCCGGGTTCTGGCCCAGCCAGGTGGTCGAGCCGGCTTGGCGATATGACTCCAACAAAAATAGTGGAATCCAGGTCCACATCGCGTATAACTCCCACTGATGGCCCAGGTAACCGAAATTGGCCAGCCGGACCCCGCGATCGCTGAGCGCCTCGCCGATGTAGCGCCAACGAAAGGGCGCGGGGGCCGTGCGAAACGGCCCTAGCTCGCCAAAGCGCCAGACGATCAGCCCGGCAATGAAGGCCAGCGCCGAGGCTACATACAGCACCGGCCGCCAGTCATTGATGCCGCCCAAGGCTCGAATCAAATGAGGCGAAGCCGAGCCGATGGTCAGCGCCCCAACCAACAGCCCCAACCCCAGCCCCCGATCCTCTTTCATCCAGGTCGCCATAATTTTTCATGCCGACCGGATAGACGGCCGCCAGGGCAAAACCGGTTAGAAAGCGCAGCGGGATGGCCAACGCCAAACCGGTGGCCTGCCAGGCGATCAACGCGTTAACCATCGCGCCGAATATTGCGCCCAAAGCCAAGACGTAGCGTGGATGCCAAACGTCGGCCACGTTAAAGAGGGCGCTTAAAAACGCGCCCACCACAAAGCCAATCTGGACCGACATCGTTAGCCAGGCCGCATCGCCGCTGCTCAAATGCCACTCGGCGGTCAAGGCCGGCGTCACCGCCGAAGCCGAAAACCACATCCCCATGGCCAGCAGTTCGGCCAGGGCCAGTAGTAAGATCGTTTGCCATTTTTTGCTCATGGTTTCCTCGTTGAAGTGTTGAGACTATTTATTTTTCGGGAGACGAGGCTTCAGCCGGTGCGCAACCGCACCACCCCGGCTGAAGCCTCGTCCCCTGAAAATTTCGTTTTGGAACGATTGACGCCGTCCGAGCAATATGCTATACTCTGCGCCATTCGCCGCCAGACCGGCGAGATGGATAACTAACATCCCAATGGTGACAACTGAATAGTTGAGATGAAAGCTGAACGACAGAATATCACGCAACCTAACTAAAACAAGGAGTATTTTATGAGTACCGTCAAATATTATTTACCCGAAGACCGCATTCCCAAAGCCTGGTACAATATCCAGGCCGACCTGCCGAAGCCGTTGGCTCCCCCGCTGCACCCCGGCACCCACCAGCCGATTGGCCCCGATGACCTGGCCCCGATCTTTCCGATGGCCTTGATTATGCAAGAGGTCAGCACCGAGCGCGAAATTGAAATCCCCACCCCTGTGCGGGATGTTTATCGCCAATGGCGACCGTCGCCGTTGTTCCGGGCGCGACGATTGGAGAAGGCGCTCGACACCCCGGCCCGTATCTACTACAAATATGAAGGGGTCAGCCCGGCCGGCTCCCACAAACCGAACACCTCCGTACCGCAGGCCTATTATAACAAACAAGAAGGCGTTAAGCGACTCACTACCGAGACGGGCGCGGGCCAGTGGGGTTCGGCCTTGTCTATGGCCTGTGCGTTTTTCGGACTGGAGTGCAAGGTCTTTATGGTCAAGGTTAGCTATCAGCAAAAGCCGTACCGGCGCGGGTTGATCGAAGCCTACGGGGCCGAAGTTATTGCCAGCCCCAGCACTGAAACGCAGGCCGGTCGGGCCATTTTGGCCGAAAACCCCAACTCGACCGGGTCGCTGGGGATCGCCATTTCCGAAGCCGTCGAAGCGGCAGCGCAAGACCCGGAGGCCAAGTACAGCCTGGGCAGCGTGCTCAACCACGTGCTGATGCACCAGACGGTCATCGGCCTGGAAACGATGGAGCAGTTTACCATGGCCGACGATTACCCCGACGTGATTGTGGGCTGCACCGGCGGTGGATCGAACTTTGCCGGATTGGCTTTTCCGTTTATTGGGTGCAACCTGCGTGGTGAGGCCAATGTGCGGATCGTGGCTGTCGAGCCGTCGGCCTGCCCCAGCCTGACCAAAGGCCGCTTTACTTACGATTTTGGCGATACGGGCCACCTGACGCCGCTGGTCAAAATGCATACCTTAGGCAGCACTTTTGTGCCGCCCGGATTCCACGCCGGCGGACTGCGCTACCATGGGATGGGTCCGCTGGTCAGCCATTTATTGGACCTGGGTCAAATTGAGGCCACGGCTTATGACCAACTCGAAACGTTTGCCGCCGGCGTCCAATTTACTCAGGCCGAGGGTATTATCCCCGCCCCTGAGGCCAACCATGCCGTCGCCGGGGCCATTAAAGAAGCGCTTCGCTGTAAGGAAGAGGGTAAGAGCGAGGCCATTTTATTCAACCTGAGCGGACACGGTCATTTCGATATGCAGGCTTATATCGATTACCACGCGGGCGTCTTGGAAGCCTACGAATATCCTGAGGAAGAAGTGGCTATGGCGCTGGCCGGCCTGCCGAGTTTAGGGTAACGAAGGCTGGAGATTAGAGATTAGAGATTGGGAGATTACTTTAGAAAATCTCTTGTCTCCCCTAATCTTTTAGGAATGAAAATAACAAAACTTCTACTTTTTGGGCATGTCATTTCGAACGAATAGCGAGAAATCCCTACAGAGTCGCTTTGCTAACAGTCGTCTCAGGGATTTCTCCGCCTGCGGTTACGAAATGACATGCCGAAGTCATTTGTTTTCCAGCCCTTAATCCCTTTATTAACCAATCGCCTAATCTTAGAAAGCCCGGAGTTTTTAGCGACTCCGGGCTGTTTTTTTACTGACGGGTCACAATTTCAATGGATTGGCGTAGTTTGACGATGCTGTCGGGGGGGTAGTAGCCTTTGCGAAGCGAAACATTGGAGTAAATCAGCGTTCGAGGGCCGACCAGACAGCCGGGGTTGAGGACAGCGTTGCAGCCGCTTTGGGAGTCATCACCCATAATCGCGCCCATTTTGGTCAGACGGGTGTCGAAAGTGTCGCCATCGATGGTGATATTGAGGGTAGGCCGTTTGCCGGTGATGGAGTCTTTCTGGCTAACCAGGGTCAAGTTTGAGAGCTTGGTGCCGGCCCCTAAGTTGACTCGCGCCCCCAAAATGCTGTCACCGACGTAAGAAAAGTGGGGCGCGCCGGCATCGTTGAGCATGATCGAATGTTTGATCTCGCTGGCGTGGCCGAGCGTGCAGCCGTCGCCCATGATGACCTGGCCGCGAATATAGGCCCCGTGCCGAATGTGGCAGTTGCGGCCAATGTACGTTGGCCCAAAGATACAAGCTGCTTCTTCAACGACCGTACCCGGTCCGATTACAATATTATCGCCGATGAGTTTAGCGCTGGGAGCGACGTCGCCCTCGATTGAGCGCTGCTGTGTCTCGAAAATCTGGCCGAGATAGGCATTGAGATTATGCAATCCCTCCCAGACGTATTCCAGATTGGCAAATAGCTCAGCATGTTCAAAAGACGTTAGGTCAAAAAAGTCAGTTGGTTTTAGCATGGTCTTGTAAACCTCCACCTTCCTAAAAAATTTTACCTTGAGTGACACGAATTGGTACTGGGTGCGTAAACCTTTTGAGCCACGAATAACACGAATTTTCACTAAAAATTTTATCTTATTTGTGTTAATTCGTGACATTCGTGGCTGTTGATACTATTGTGTGGCATATTGACTTGTAATGCAAGAAACGAAAACCGGTCACTCCGCCACCACCCGCACGCCGCCCAACGTAATCGAGTCGGCCTGGACCGATGCCCCGTCATTCTCTAATAGACGTAATCGCTGGCCAGTATCGCCGTGATACAATCCAACCACCAAGTGATACGCACCGGGAGCGGCATCAGGGGCGATGGTTAGGGCATGGCTGTCGGTAATGATCTGGCCGGGCTGCCAGGTCGAGGTGGGCACCGCGCCGTTGTGCGGTTCGCTGTCGTGTTGGGCAGCGCGTTGATCGCCGTCGCCGGTAAGATGAACGAAGACTTTGTAGTTGGCGCTGGGCATCCGGCGGGCTTGCCAGTACAGCGTCAGTGTCACGATGTCGCCGGGTTTGGCCTGTCGGGTATCGAGATCGTAGCCTGTCAGAACAATATTATCCTCAAAAACAAGCTCCTGCGGATTGGGCCGTTCGTCCGACTGCGGCTCGACCCTAATCTGGCCTAAGCGCACGTTATCCGTTCCCGCCGATGTTGGGAGGCGAACGCCGGTCGTATGGTCATACAATCCTACTTCAAAACGCGCCTGCGTTGGGGCAAAAACCGTGCGGGGCAGGCGCAGCGCGTAGGTGTCGGCCAAAATTACGCCCGGCTGCCATTGGCCGGTCGGATAGACTCCCGGGCCGGGGAAGACGTTGCGTTGGGCGATGATCAGATCTTGCTCATCCAGTAGGTGAATAAAAACAGTGTAGTCGGCGTCGATGGGCTGATCGCTGCGCCAGTAGAGCGTTAGTGGTAGGGTGTCGCCCGGTTGTACGGTTGAACCGTCAGTGTCATAGGCCAGCAGTTGGATCGACTCGCCCAACGTTGCCTCAAGGGGGTGGGCCGAAGCGGGCAGTTCTGTGAGTAGAGGCGGAGGAGCGTAGGCCGGCGCAATCACGCCCCACGGCGTCCACACCGCGACCACAAATAGCCCAATTATCGGCGCAATTTGCCAGCGACGAGGAATGAGAATGGCCCAACCCGCCGTCCAAAAAATCGCCAGCGAGGCCAGGGCCGGAAATAGTAATCGACCTTGGGTGGCCGGGGTGCGCATGGTCCATTGCACGAAACCGGTGATCAATAACACCAGCCAACCTAACAGAATTGGCCATGCCAGCTTAAACTGGGGTGAAAATAGTTCGGCTCGTCGGGCCGGGCGGAACAGCGCCAGCGGCAAACCGGCCAATCCGAGCAGCAGTACGATATTGAAAATAGGGTAAACTAGCGAGGGCAACGGCACGGAGAAGTAGCCAAACAGGCCCCAAAACGAACGCATTAGCCCCGGCACTTCGCTTAGTAACTGTTCGGCCGTCGGCGGGACGGGGCGGGCGCCCATCATTTTGACCATGATTTCTGTGCCGGTCCAATCGCTGTAGAGCCGGAAATTGCGCCAGTACCACCAGCCCGCCACGGCTATCGCCAGCCCGCAGACGATCACGTTCCCCAAAATCGCCGTGCGCCAAGATCGATACCTGATGCCTAAAATAAGCAGCGTTAAGCCAACCAGCCCCAGCAGTCCCAGACCACTGACTTTGGTCAACATCCCTAGCCCCACTAAGACCCCCAATATGACGAATTCCGTCAGTCGTATTCCTCGTGAGGCTAAGGCTAAGGCTGAGGCTAAGCGAGTTAACCTTAGGAGGATTAGAGAGGCCAATAAGGTGATTAGGTTGTCGTTGTTGACCGAGGCGGAGATGAAAAGAAACATCGGATTGAATGCGACGAAGGCCATCGCCAACAGCGCCAAGTGCGGATGGGCCGGCCAGATGTGGCGGGCCAGGGCGTAGATGGTGATGATCGTGCCGAGACCCAGCACAATGGAGAACAATCGGGTTAGGTGAATTGCCAAAACCGCGCCGCGCCAGGGCCACTGTTCGGCGGTGGTGTGGATGACGATGTTGGCGTTGCCGTCGGGGCTGACCAGACCGATGTCGGCGTGAGGGTTGCGGTATATGAGGTCGGGTAGGTCATCGCTGGAGATGGGGGCGGTGAGCAGGGCCGCCAGCGCGTAGTAGAGCGGCGGCTGGCTGCCTTCTTGCTGCCAGAGTTGCGGGTTGGCCGGGTCTTGGACGGGCAGTTCCGCTGTTTGGGCCAGATGCCAGACGAATGGGTAGTGCCATAACTCATCGGGCGATTCGAAAATAGGGGTGACGATACTATAAACGGTCGCTAAAAATGTGAATAGAAGCGCAATAAAAATCGCGGAGCGGGGCAGAGGCAAAAATGACGAGCGGTTACTGGACATCGGCAAGGCGGCCGGCCACCTCCGGAAGCGCGGTAAGTTGCTCGTACAACCGCTGGGCGATATAGTCGTTGCCGCTGACCGTGTAATGGCCCGCCGCGCCGGGGAAATCAACCTCGCCTTCGCGCAGGAAGAGCGCCGGTACGTCGCTAGCAGGCAGCGTACGGAACTCCTCAATCAGATCGATGAAGGGGATGCCTAAATCTTGGGCGGCCAGTCTCACTTTCTGCCGCCACTGCTCAGTATCGCCCTGCGGGTCGGGCTGGTAGTCGTTCAAGGTGGGGAGGTATACTAATACCAGGAGACTGTTTTGGTCGCGGTTAAGCTGCTGCAAATCTTGGAGAATGCCGACGTTGACTCGCTCCAATAGCCAGTCATTCTGGGTCAGTTGGTTATTGGTCTCGGCTTGGGCGGAATTTTGAAACAGTCCGCTTAACAGTTGCACGGTTTTAAGCTTTTTGAGCGACTCACTGTTTTGGGTTAGCCACGGCACGTAAAAGGCCCGCTCCGGCACAGGGACATTGCCCACCACTAACCGGCCGTCTTGGACATCAAGCACCGGTTTGCCGTAGCCCAAAAAGCTATCGGAACGCATCCGTTCAAAATCGTTGGTGATGAAGGTGAACAGATGAATATCATGAGCCAGGGTTGTCCCGTCGCGTTTGTACCACAGATAGGCCTGATCGACGCCGTAACCGCCCTGGCCCATATTGACAGTTTGCAGCCGGTTGTCGAGCGCGGCCAGCCGTTGGCACCAGGTGTGGTCGTTATCGACGCCGTAGCCCAGGGTAAAGGAGTCGCCGGAGCAGATGACTCGCAGTTGCCCGGTCGGGACGGTTTCGCCAAAATCTTCATCATTGCGAAACCCTTGAGCGTTGGTCTCCAGATCCAGCCCAGGGCCGTACATATTTTCGATATAGACATCCGGCCGATTGACCCAGCCCAATTCGGCGTCGTATTGGGTGTGAGTTCGTTCGGCTACGGGGGGGGTGCCGGCTATCGCTTGAAAAAAGAGAATGAAGCTGGCCAGACCTTCGATCAAGAGAAAAATGACAGCCACGACAATGAGGTTGAAGATCAGAAAGGTTAGTAATTTTTGGGTGGTGCGAACTGCTGTTTTCATACGGTTTGTTTTGGTTTCGCTCCAGTTGGACAGAACGAGTTGGACAGACTCACGGATTATAGTCAGGATGGGGGTATAGTTCAAACTGGATATTTGAGGAATCAAAACACCCGTCGGAGCGGACCTCTGACGGGTGTTCGTGAATTTAAGTTATTGTTCGGTTGCTTTACGAGCAGTCGTACCGATCGGGGCGGGTAATGACGCAGTAGGTGGCGGTCGCCCCGCCGCGATTGATGAAGCGAACGTAATATTTGGTATCGCGCTGGATTGGGCCTTGCCAGATAAACTCCACGGTATTATCGTTGCCGTCGCGATTACCCTGCTTGGTGGCAATGCCGACATTGGGGACCAGATTGGCATCTTTGGGCGGCCAGACCGGAATATCGTTTCCGAGATAGACCATGATTTCAATTTGATCCGTATTTTGCACAAAGGCAATGAGCGTGGCTTCGGTTTCCTGATTGGAATTAAAGGTGTACCACTGTTCGCCGCCGGAGCCTAATGTCCCCCAGAAGTTACTCCCCCACAGCGTAAACGCACCGAGACCACCGCCGGTTGGGGGGGGCGGCGTTGCGGTGGGTGGTGTAACCGGGGTAGGGGTTGGTTCATCGGCCTCGGCTTCCGGGGTGGATTTGCTGCCTGTGGGACGGGTATCGGTTGAGGATTCAGCGATGTCTGAGTCGTCATCGACGACGGCTAACTCGCGGCCATTGAGTTGCCCTTCGAGAAGTTCGCCGGTCGCCAAGCGAATGACCTCAACATCGAGCGCATCGTCGGGATCGTGGCTGCGCAGCGTATCGCAGTATTCCTCCATTGTCCCTACAGTGGCTAAGGTGTGGTCTTCCAAAGTCATAATAAGATCGCCGCCTTCTATCCGCGCTTGGTCGGCCACAGAGCCGGACTGAACCGATTTGACCCAGATACCGGAAATACTATCCTCCTCATTCCAAAAGGCCTGGCCGTTGATGCCAATGGATTGAACATCTTCACCCTCACGCAGGCGTTCGATAATCGTCCGGGCCTCGTCGCGAGCAATGGCCCGGTATTGAATACTGACCCCTTGCTGGTTTAAATCGAAATTGGCATAATTGACGGCCACTACTCGGCCATCTTCGGTGACTAGCGGGCCGCCGGAACTGCCGGGGTTGATGGTCGCATCGTGTTCGATCACGCCCTCGACCGAGGCCCAGTTGGTTTGGCCGCCGGCCTTTTGTTTAGAGACGATACCTGACGTCAGCGTAAATTCCGGATCTCCCAACGGGTAGCCGGCCGCGTAGACCGGCAGTCCGGCGTAAATATCGCCCTCGTACCACTCTAAGGCCGGATAGCCGTCGCCCTCGATATCGATCACCGCCAGGTCCGAACATTCCGAAACGCCTACGACTCGCGCATTGAGCGCCTTGCTCTCGCCGCCGACGTAAACCTTCCAACTACGGCCGCCGGTGACCACGTGGTTGTTGGTCACGGCCAGACCGCTCTCATCGATGATAAAGCCTGAGCCGGTCCCTGATTGAGCATAGACCGTCCCGTCGATATCGGTTAAACTGGCATCCGTCTCTATTAAGATGGTGGCGCTTTTGACCCTACGCATCGTGTCGCGTAGTTTCAACAAAGCGGCCTCCCGATCGAGCGGTTTCACGTCTTCAGACGTCTCCTCAATTAGCGGCTCTTCTACGGCCACAGCCTCGACCGTTTCCGATTCATCCGTAGCCTTGGCCTCGACTTCAGCCCCCGCTGTCGGCTCGTTCGTCACTTCCGGGGCCGTGGTCGCCTCCGGTTCGCTTCCGAAGGGCAGCAGCCCGCAGCCTAAGCTTAAAGCTACTAAGAGGATCGATATCCATTTAAGTGCATGTTTTTTTGCTCTCATCTCTTGTCTCATAGCGGCTAGGGTAAAGCCCCAACCAAGTTAAAGGTATCGAATAGATGCTGCATATCCTTGCGGCTCAAATTTAGACCGGTCAAATAGATGGCAAATTCATTGGAGTCGGCCGGCTTAATAGACAGAAAGACGAGCCGGTTGTTCTCTGGGCCACAATTTTCATAAAAGTCCATCACGCCGGTGTAACCGGGATGCTCATTGTAATCGAACCGTTGAGACGGGCCACAGTCGCCGGTTAAATCGGCATGATCGAAGCCATCGAGGAAAGCGGCCGGACTGAAATCCGGCACCGTACTGAAAACTACAAATTGAATACCGCTGTCGGAAGTTAGGTTGCGAAAAATGCTTAAATCGCTGGCCGCGTCGATAGCCACGGCGACTTGGGTTCCGTCATCATCGAGCCAGGGACTCCCGTCGATATCGGTCCAACCGGCGGGTATCTCCATTTCAAATGCGCCGGAATTATCGGTAACAATCACATAGTCGCTATCGTCGCCGGGGCCAAGAATGTTGTCCGAGGTTGAGTCATTTAGTAGTTCGGAGTTGTCAAACTCCTCAATGACCTCCAACTCGCGTCCGTTGAGTTGACCCTCCAGAACTTGTCCGGTAGCTATCCGCAGAATTTCAACGTTCAGCGTATCGTCCGGATCGTGGCTGCGCAAGGTGTCGCAGTATTCCCGCATGGTGCCTTCGGTGGCCAGTTCTCGCTCTTCCAAACTGGTGATGATATCGCCGCCCTCAATGCGCGCTTTATCTGCCACCGAGCCGGATTGCACCGATTGAACCCAGATTCCCGAAAATTCGCCGTCATCGCTCAGCAAAGCTTGGCCGTTCACGCCAATGGCCATAAAGTCTTCACCTTCGCGCAGCCGGTCGATGATGTTGCGGGCTTCATCGCGGGCGATGGCAAAGTATAGAATACTGTAACCTTGCTGTTGGCTATCGAGATTGGCATAATTGACGGCTATCACCTGACCATCCTCGGTGACCAGAGGGCCGCCGGAGTTGCCGGGGTTGATGACCGCGTCGTGTTCGATCACGCCCTCAACCGAGGCCCAACTGGTTTGCCCGTCGGCTTCCTCTTTCGATACAATCCCCCGCGTCAACGTAAATTCAGGATCGCCTAAAGGAAAGCCGGCGGCATACACCGGTAACCCGGTAAATATTTCGCCTTCATACCATTCTAAAGTGGGGTAGCCGTCACCCTCAATGTCGATGACCGCCAGGTCTGAACATTCAGATACCCCCAGTACTCTGGCATTCAAGGCTCTGCCTTCACCCCCCACATACACCTTCCAACTACGTCCACCGGTTACAACGTGATTGTTGGTAACAGCAATACCGCTTTCATCAATAATAAAACCGGAGCCGGCGCCGGATTGAGCATAAACGGCGCCATCGATATCGGTCATGCTGGCATCCGTTTCAATTTGGATCGTGGCGTCTTTTACCCGCTGCATAGCCTCGCGTAGCCCAGAGGCAGAACCGGTATTGCCCACCTCACTTGTTGGTTCGCTCGCTTCATTGCTGTTTGTATCTCCGTCGGTATCAGTTCCCGACTCGTCAGGTGCGACTGGTTCCTCAGTCTCCACGGGTTCGGCTTCGGCTACATCGACCGCTTCCGTCGGTTCTGGTTCCTGGTCGTTCCCACCCATAATGCTACTACAGGCCAAGCTAACTGCTACAAGCAGTAATAGGAGTAACTTTATGGTCCGGGATTTATTAGGCATTACAATTCTCCTCAAGAAAGATTAATTGAAAAGCTACAAAAATATTTTCATGCATAATGATTTTTGAGAAACTAATTTACTTCCGATTGCTACCTGTTGTTTTCAGGCGTTGAGGTTTTACAATTCGCTCGCAACGAGGTGGAGCGACAACTCATCTGAGTACGGCCACAACGTGAGCTAATTTGTAACAAGCGCAACAACAATTTAAGGGGAATGATGTTTAGCGGAGAAATTTGTTCCCGTTTCTTAAATTTCAGGGGAATATTTACCGGCTGCCTTGCCGACAGATAATATGATTCAGAAGTTAAAACACAGGATAGGTGGCATGGTGAAACAACGTTCTTTTTTCATTTTATAAAATTTTTAGGGGGTTTGTCAAGTGGGTAATTTAAGCCTTTGCGATACCGATTTACCGAATTTCTGATAACGATTGTTCCAGCGCTAACAGCCGGGCTTCCAGCGCCGATACTCTTTCGGTCAACGTAGCGTTATCCGCCGCCAACTGTTCGATTTGCTGCTGCTGTCCGGTGATTTGCGTTTCCTGGCTTTGGATCAGGCCATAGAGACCCTGAATGGCGGCCAGCGCCACACCATCGGTATCGACGGCGGTTAGATAGCGCTCATCCTCACCAACGCCAAAGGCAGCATAGAAATCTTGCGCCATTGGACCGATGTGGCGAATGCCCGCATCTTGCGTTTGGTAATTCCAGGTGCTAATCGGTACATCCATCAGTAAGGTAAGAATTTCCAGTTCGTTGACCGGGACAATGTTGGCTTTGGCGTGGCGGTCGCTCAACGTTTGCCAAGAGCCGCTGCCCTCGGCGAGCTGCACTCCGGCCAGCGGCCGGCCGTTGTCGGCTACGGCCGTAATAAGACGCACCCCACCTGTTGCTCGCACCGCGAACTCGTTGGCAGCTTCAGAGACAAAGTCGGCGTCGGTGGCGTCGGCCAGCAGTAGGGCGCCGTCATGGCCGGCGTCGATCTGCGCCCGGCGGCCCACAGCAAAGCTGTAATCGCCGGCCGCGATATTTTCGGAACCGGCCGCGATGCCGGCAAAATCGCCGCCGGCCACGTTCTCCTGCCCGCCGCCGACCGTGGCACCCAAACCAGCGGCCACATTGTCCTGCCCGCCGCCGACCGTGGCGTAGCGGGCATCTTCCATCGTGTCGTTGCCATTGCCGGCCCGGTTGGCTCGACCCCCGGCGACTGTGCTATAGCGATCGGTGGCCTGATTGCTCAACCCGCCGCCTATCGCGACGTCTTCTCCGGCGGCAATGTTGCCCGCGCCGCCGGCAATGGCTGATCGCCGCCCGATGGCCTGGTTATTCAGTCCGCCGCCTATCGCGGCGTAGGCATTCGTCGCCGTGTTGCGTGTTCCCCCACTGACCGTGCTTTCGAATCCATTGGCGGCATTTTGCGTCCCACCCCCGACCGTTGATTGCGGGCCGTCGGCGATGTTAGCTGTGCCGCCGCCGACGGTAGCGCTGAGACCGTTGGCCGTGTTAAATGAGCCGCCGCTGACGGTGGTATAGGCCAAGTTGGCGCTATTCCGTTCGCCGCCGCCGATGGTGCTGCTGCCCCCGATAGCCAAGTTAGCAAAGCCGCCGCCAATGGTCGCCCGGTAAGCCGTGGTCGTATTGTTGTAGCCACCGCCAACAACGGCTTGAGCCGCGGCTTCGTTGCCCAAACCTCCGCTGATGGTTCCAAAATCGGCCGTAACAACGTTAGGAAAACCACGATTTCCTCCTCCACTAATCGCGCCGCCAACGACACCTTCGCGCACGTTATTACCGGAATAGCCGCTTATGATGTTGGGCGGCGTCCCCGCTTCGGAGGCTTTCATGGGTAAGGTATAATCGAATTCGCGAGAGATTAAGATCAAGGCCAAAAGGACAATCACGCTAACTAACCATCTTCGCTCAGTCATGTTTGTCTCCATTAAACATAAAAGTCTGGAGCATCAAAGCTTGCTTTGATCGTATTTGACAAAGCAAGCTTTGTCGCTCCGGTCAATTTTCATTTCAACCAACTAATCAATCAATCAATCAATCAACCAACCAACCAACCAACCATCCAACCAACCATCCATCCATCCATCCATCCATCCATCTCAACACCCCTCCGGTGTAGGCCAGTGGCCGCTAATTGCGGCTTCCAGCGAGGGCGGCTGGCAGCGATCGATCAAGCTCCCTTCTGCGCCGGACTGCTTGATCCAGACGCCGAGACCCAGGTTCTTGGCGCGCAAGCCAAATGCGCAGGGATCGTCATCCGTTTTCAGGACGAGCGAGCGGCCGTCAGCTTCCCATATATAAGTTCCGGTTTCAAGATGGCAGTTGGGGTCATTAAATACGGTCAACTTATCGCCAACTATGGTAAATGAACCGATTCCGTGAAAGCCCGTACCATCATGCGAGACCCTAAATGCGCCGGAATCCAGTTTTAATGTCCATGTGCCGCCCTCAGCTCGATAGGGCGCACAGCGCCGGCATGGCGTGGGGGTCCCTTCAAAGTTAACCTGCTTGGTGTATAGGCCATCGAGAATGGTTGGCGTTGGCGGTGGCAGTGGGGTCGTGTAGGGATAGGGCTGCAAACTATCAGCCGCCGGGGATGGCGTAGGAGCGACTTGATCTGAGCTTGGCGCGGGATCGGTTGGCTCAATCGGAATGTCGTCTACTGTGTCCGAGGCAGGCGGTAATTTGGGGGTAGAGTCATTCGCAGCACAAGCGGCCATAACGAGAATGAGGAGCAGCACGCCGGCCAGGTTAATTAGAGTTACTTGCTTTCCACTTTTCATATCACCCACGTCACCGATTTTGACAAAGTTATTATAACTAGCTAATCTACTTTTGATGGTTAGATTTTAGCGTAATGCTCGTAACCTGTCAAAACTGTTTTATTGGTTATAATAGAGTCAATATGAATGAACATGAATCTATCCCAACTTTTAAGTGGCTTGGCGGCTGGCCTTGTCTGGATTTTGTTGATAGTAAAAATTGGGACAGCCACGAGGCCAAATATGAGCGATTTCATCATTATCCCGATCTGGTCTGGTGGAATCATCAGGCCGGCTTTCTGAGTGACGTTGAGGTCGAAACCCTGTTAGAGCCGGCGCAGCAGCAGCCAGCTAGAGCGCAAGCTGTTTTTGAACGAGGCATGACCCTACGAACTGAAATCCATCGAATTTTTTCGCGAATTGCTGCGGGTGAATCGTTAGCGGAAAGTGATTTAGCCGGACTTAATCATCTTCTGCTGGATGAGTCGATTTCATCGACAATTATACCCGCCGGTCAGGGTTACACCTGGAGCTGGGGCGGCGAGGCTAACGCCTTGGAGCGTGTTTTGTGGCCCATTGCATGGTCGGCGGCGGAACTGTTGGTGTCTGATAAGTTGGGTCGGGTTGGCCAGTGCGCCGGGGAAAGCTGTGGTTGGTTGTTCTTAGATACCAGTCGTAATGGCAGCCGGCGCTGGTGTGAGATGAAACATTGTGGTAATCGGGCCAAAGCTCGGCGGCATTATCGACGCACGAAAGGGTAGATGGATAGTTGGGTGGTTGGATAATTGGATGGTTGGTTTAATAGATGATTAAATGGGTGGATGGCTGGGCAGGGCATACCTCTCAAATCAAGACCTTAGCTTCAGCCTTTTATTCGAAAGGTTTCTCGCCCGTCTCTTTGAGGGCATCTTCCAGCTTTTGATCGCTTTCGACGATTTGTAGGTAGACTTCTTCCAGGCTACGAGGTATTTCACTGAGAGTGACAACGGGGGTGCTTTGGCGAGCCAGCTCCGAGAGAAGTGCCGGATTGAAGTGGAGCGGATCGGGGACGGTGTATCTGACCCAATCTTCGCCGTGGGTGACGACTTCGACTTTATCACGCAAATAGTTGACCAACCCATTCATCGGCCCGGCCAGCCGTAGCTCCATTAGCGGATCGCCGAGAAGCTGCTTTTTCAACTCAACCGGTGTACCCTGGGCGATGATCTGTCCCCGGCGGACAATGGCGATGCGGTCGGCCAGTTGTTCGGCTTCGGCCAGATTATGGGTACAGAGGACGATGGTGCGCTGCTCGCGGCGCAATTCGACGATGGCATCGCGTACCAGTTTGGCGCTGTGCGGGTCCATAGCTGAGGTCGGCTCATCGAGAAAAAGCACATAGGGATCGTGCAGCATAGCTCGCACCAGGGTTAATTTCTGCTTCATCCCTTTCGAGTATTTACCGACCTGTTTATCGTGGGCTTCCCACAATTCAAACCGCTTGAGCAACTGCTCACTGCGGCGGCGGATGATGTCGCCGGGCATGCCCTGCAGTTCGCCGAAAAAACGCAGGTAGTCCAGCCCTTTCATGCGCATATACAGGCCCGGAAATTCGGTTAGCAGCCCGATAACCTGCCGCACGGCTTGCGCATCTTTAACGGTATCAAAGCCGGCGATTTTGGCCCAACCTCGGGTGGGCGTCAGAATCGATCCGAGCATGCGCACTGTCGTTGTTTTACCGGCGCCGTTTGGACCTAGTAGAGCTAGAACTTCGCCCTCCGGCACCTGCAAGCCAACATCCCTCACGGCGGTGAACTCGCCGAACTCCTTGGTCAAATTAACTGCTTCGATCATCACTTTACCTTAAACCGGGTGATAATTACCACATATCAAGTGTAGCGTGAAGGTATGGCATTGTCAACAGCCCCGGCTGAAGCATGGTCTTGGGCAGACCCACGGTCTCTACACCAATTTCGTTTGAAATGGTATAATGGATACAGGGAGTTACAAATTCAGAATGACCGCCAAGGCGACGGCGGCAATGACTCCGAACTCGGCCAGAGTGCGGCGGCTGAGGGTTCCTAAAAGTTGCTGTTGGGCTGTGCCGATTAGTACATAGAAAATTAAGAATACCAAGAGGCCGGCATTGAGCGCTCCGACCCGCCAATAGTTCAGCGCCCAGGTCACCTGGCCCAGACTCAAGCCGATAATTATGGCAAAAAGCCAGGTTTTCGAGATCTGTTTCGGGGTGTAACGCAGCAAAGCCAGGGCAATCATTCCGCTGACAAGCGAAACGCTGGTGGCGCTAATCAAGCTGCGGCTGCGACTTTGATAGATAACGATAAAGAAGAGCAGGGCAATGGCGTAACCGATAAATTGCTGCCATATCCGGCTCCAAAGCGAACTGTTTTCGGGTGCAACTTGTCGGAATTCCGTCAGAAGCGTTAGCCACAGCAGCAAACCTACTCCAATCAGCCCGCCAGCCCAGGTTAGTGGCGAGGGGGCCAATCCTAATGTTTGTGTTGCCAGAATGACCAGTAGACCAGGCAGCACCCAAAAGGTGGCCAGGTATCCTAATTTGCGGGATGACAGCAGCGGATGCGTTCGGATGACGGTATCGGCCCCGGCCATAACTAACGCCCCTAACAGGATCACCATCAACCATCGTTGCGGCGAAACAACGGTAAGCGGCGATCCGAACAACATAACCGATGTGACTTGCGCAGGGAAATTGAGTACAAAATACAGCGCTAAACCGATCAATGTCAGGCTAACAACGCCACTAATTCGTTCGTATGTAAGCATTATCCGTACTATCCAACCAACTATCAACCAACCATCTATTCATCTAATTAACCTATTATTAAACTACCCATCCGACGATCTCACAACTATCCATTCAACCAAACTATTATCAAACAAACCAACCACCAATCTATCCAACCACCCAAATCGAACCAACAACTCTGGATTCTAGCCCACTGTAAATGTTTGTCAAAATGCGTAACTTGAAACCTTCACAGATCCTACCGCCAGTTCTGTTCATCATTTTACCGCTAATTCTCTTCTGGCGATGGCTGATCCTCGGCGAGGTTCTGTATTGGGGCACAGTGATGCTTCAATTCTGGCCGTGGTGGGAGCTGGTCAAAGAAAGCCTGCTTCAAGCGCAGTGGCCGCTGTGGAATCCGCTGCTCGGTAATGGGACGCCGCTGCTGGCCAATTTACAAAGCGCGGTTTTTTATCCTCTTAACCTCATTCTTTTACTTATACCGACCGCCCATGCCCTGACGTTGTCGATTATCCTCCACCTCAGCCTAGCTGGGTTGGGCATGTATGCGTATGCTCGGCAGTTGAAGCTAACCGGCTTTGCGGCTACTATTGCCGCCTTGGCCTATATGTTCAGCGGCTACATCATTGGGCGAACGCAGTTTATTGTGATGGTTCAGGCCGCGGCCTGGCTGCCCCTACTGTTACTGCTTGGCGATAGGCTGGCTGCTCGGCGACGCCTGCTCGACGCCTTATGGCTGGCCGTTGTGCTGGCGGTGCAGCTGCTGGCCGGTCACGCCCAGTTGTGGTTTTATAGCCTATGGCTTACCGGCAGCTATATTGTGTTTAGAAGTTGGCAGTGGTCAGGTAGTCAGACTGATCGACCAAATACTCTTAACCCTCGACTTCACAATGGCCTTGCGCGACCTGAAAGCTCAACTTTATCACCGACTTCGGCCCCCGTCCCCCGCCTCACGGTTATGCTTCAAGCCGTCGGCTACTTAGCGTTGGCCGTCTCGCTGGCGCTGCTGCTGTGCGCCGTCCAAGTTTTGCCGACAGTGGAGTTCCTGTCAGTATCGCCTCGTAACGACGGCGCCGAGCGCACGTTTGCCCTCACCTACTCCATGTGGCCCTGGCGGTTGATCACCCTAGTTGCGCCTGATTTTTTTGGTAATCCGGCTCAAGGCAACTATTGGGGCTATGGCAATTATTGGGAAGATCACGCTTACCAGGGAATTCTGCCGTTTATTCTGGCCCTAACGGCTCTATGGTATTACTTTAAAATGCGGCGACAGCCGGCTCAAGATCTGAACTCAGAAGTCTCCGCTTCGACTGAAGCGATATTAAGCGTCGTGCCGTTTTATGCGGTTGTCGGGGCGGTCAGCTTAATTTTGGCGATGGGGTGGAATACGCCGGTCTATCTGTGGGTGTTCGATGTGGTTCCCGGTTTTAGTTTTTTTCAGGCCCCGGCTCGACTACTTATCTGGTACACAGTGGCTGTCGCGGTTTTGGCTGGGATTGGGGCTCAGTGGTTCGAGTCGACGGACCAAAGTCGGCCTCACTGGCGGCGCTTTTTGGCAGCTTGCGTGGCTCTGACCTTGGTCGGGGTGAGCGGGCAGGTGTGGTTAGCCGGACGGGAGCTAACGTTTCTGGTCGCGACTCGTAACCTGGGCATTCTGTTGATCATCGCCGTGATACTACTACTGCTTAAGCCGGCCTCGACCGGATCAATCTCAGCCAGAGAAAGATTTTGGCAAGGCGGGGTCGTGCTTTTTGTAGCCCTAGATTTACTGTGGGTGGCCTGGCCTTTAATCCCCTTGACCTCAGCCTCAGTGTACAGTACACCTATCACCAGCGCTGAGGCGCTAAAAGATCAACCGTATCGATATTTTGTCGATGAGCAGTTTTCCTATCAGGTTAAGTTCGATCACTATTTTCAGTTCAAAACCTTTGGTCCCACCGACCTCGTCCACTTGCAGCCGTTTAAGGAGACCTTAGTCCCAAACTTAGGGGTGTACGCCCACCTGCCTTCAGCGAATAATAACGATCCGCTAGTGGTCGGCCGTTGGCAAACTTTGATTGATCTGATCGATAAGCGTCTGCCTCAAGAGCAAGCGCGGCTGCTGGCGATGATGAATGCCGGGGCCATCATCAACAATAATCCCGTCCCGACCTGGCCGACGATCCTCGAACGTGAAGTAGCCGTCATTCAAGCGGTACCCAAACCACTGCCACGAGCCTATTTTTTGTCGCACGCAGTTTACGTCGATGATGATCGCGGCGCTGTCGCCGAAATAACTTCCCCCGGATTTGATCCCGGTCGAGAAGTTGTTATCATTAAGTTAGAAGACATTACCGTTCCCGGCAGCGAGAGCGCCCCGGAACAAATGGTTTCGGCCCGGATTGTAGCCGAGTCAGCCGGCCGCATTCGGATCGAGATCGATGCACCGGCAGAAGGGTTTGTCGTCTTGACTGACACATTTTATCCGGGTTGGCGCGCTGCGGTTGATGGTCAGCCGGTTCCAATCTGGCCGGCTAACCTGGCCTTTCGAGCGGTGGCCGTGCAAGCGGGTTTTCATACCATAGATATGGATTATCATCCTCTAACCTTTACCTTTGGCCTATGGACAAGTATCGTGGCCTGTTTCATAATTGGAGTTGCCATGATTCGTCTGGCCAGACATTCTAATAACCATACGTCTCACTCGAACTCGAAATCTATTATTAATAACTGGAAAAACCTGTGATTGTATTAGCGTCCCTCTTCATCTTATGTGGCTGGTTAGCCGGCATCGCGATAAACCATGCAGCCGATATTCTCCCAACAAGGCAGACACTGTTGCAATGGCCTAAATGCGCCCAATGTGGCGCAAAAAGGCCTGTAAAACAGTGGAGCGGCTTACTCACCTGGTTGGGTAGTCGGCGCGAATGTGTACACTGTGGTACGCCTGTGCCGAGAATGAAACGTTCGGTGCTGGTGGAATTGGTCACACCGATCTTGTTCGCCTTCTTATGGTGGTTTTACGGTTGGTCGCTCTATTTGGGCATTGTTACTTTATATACCATCATCCTCATCCTGGTGACTGTGACCGATTTAGAACACCGGCTTATCTTTAACGTGATCATTCTACCGTCCATTCTGCTGGCGATTTTCGCCTCCTTTATTACCCCTGGGTTAACCTGGCGGGCGGCATTGGTGGGCGGTATAACGGCTTTTATTGTGGTTTACATCGCGGCGTTGCTGTCCAGAGGCGGTTTAGGTGAAGGGGATGTGACGCTCTCGACATTTTTGGGTTTCATGATGGGCTTTCCAAATATCATTTTAAGTTTGATATTTGGTGTTTTCCTGGGTGGGATAGTGGCATTTTTGCTCCTGGTTTCGGGACGGGTAACGATGAAAACGTTTATCCCGTATGGTCCGTTCTTAACAATAACGGGTTGGATTATGCTGGTTTGGGGCGATGAAATATGGCGATATTACTTCTTTTAAGGAGCGATCGTGAAAACTATGAGCCAAATGAGAGCCCGCATTCTTCTCGAAGGGCGGTTACAAGGAAAGAATTTTCGACTTCAGACTCAGCAAAAGGCCCAGCAGTTGGGGTTAGTTGGATTTGTACGCCTTTTGACTGATGGTCGTATTGAAATAGAAGCTCAGGGAGATGAGCCTGAAGTTGAACAAATGTTGGCCTGGTGCCAAGAAGAGCCGCATAGCAGTCTGATCAAGAGCGTGCTGTATCGTTACGATGAACCGGTTAGAAGCTACTCTAGTTTTGTCGTACGTTAGGTAGCGAATGGTATCGGATGTGTTCGACAGCCTAAACATAATAATTGATTGAGATTTAGGGGAGAGCTGGTGGTGATGTTGACTCGTGAGCTAAGTTTGCCGCCGGCTCTCCTACCGGCCCCAGTAGAGGATGGATGATGTCCTGGTCATACAACCAGAAATCAATCTCCACGTCTGATCCATTCTCAATAGCTAGAAAGTAATTATCGCCTCGAAGGATATTCCCTCGCCAGATACGTTCGCCGGTCAAGGGGTCGCCGTCTCGTGAAACGAGCATTCCGGCTCCAAAGTTATTTAATCGACCGCTGCCGCTCAACCAGGCGTTGACTTCCGCTGTAGTAAAAAGCTGGAAATTAACGTTATGGCGGTTACCGTCGTCGGGCGTGTAGAACAAGCTAAAGCTCAGATCTTGAAAACTACTCGACTGGTTGGGATCATTGCGCGAAAAGGTGTACCAATAGGTTTCGCCTGCTACAAGTCGTTTGTGGTTTCTGCCGGTGGGCAAATCAACAGCCGAATAAGGCTGGCGACCCATTTCGGGATCGGGCGTGAGCGCCGGCACGGCTGCGGCCGGCTGAGTCGAGTCGGAATCTGGCGGGGACGGTTCTTCACGTAGCAGCCAGTAATCGACAGCAACATCATTATCATTGACGATTTGGATATAATAGGTTTCGTTGCTCATGGTGCGCCCTGTCCATCTGATCCCGGCGGGAAGGTCGCCGTAACTACTGGCCCACTGGCCTATCCCAAATGGTATCAACGGGTTGCTATCTTCCTCGAATTGCACCGCTTGCTCTTTCTTAAAAACTTGCAAAGAAATATTTTGGGTCAAATTATCTACAGTAGAAATCAGGACGAACGATTGTGTAGAATGAACCTGAAAATTGGGGCTAGTGGGGGAAACTCTAAACCAACGCACCTGTTTTGGGCCTAAATTCCCTGTATTTACATAGTTTATTAGAGAAATTGCTGAAGATGGATTGCTGCCTGTATCGGTCGCAGCGGAGGAGGACCACAACACAACTAGTGAAAGTGACCCGGCAAAAACCAAGGCAACCAGAACCAGTATATATTTTAGCAGTTGATAGAGACGCGGATCGGATTGAGAAGAAGCCAAAAATATTTCCGAGGCGGATCTTGTCGTGCGCATAAAAACTCCAAACCGTTCGATTTTTAGTCTCAGAAACTACCAAATTCTTACCGGCTCTGGTTGTTAAGGTCCAAATTTTTGCTGATCTTACGGATCAGGTAACTATAATGTGCTTATAAGAGCTTTGACAAAGCCCTAATTAGCTCAAATCTGGTATTCGAGCCGAGTCCCAGTTATCAACTGAACTTCCATTACTTGAGCAAGTATACCTTGCGCCCGGTTAAATCGTCAATGGGAGGAATGACCTAACTTATGCGGCAGTGACTCGGCATTGGTTCACAATTTGGCCAATGGCCTCAATCTCGACCATAACGCTGTCGCCATCACGTAAAAATTCAGGAGGTTCTCGAAATGCACCGACGCCGTCGGGGGTGCCGGTTAAAATAATATCACCGGGCAGTAAGGTGAAGTGGTGTGATAAAAATGAAATCAAAAAGGGTACGCTAAAGATCATTTTGCTGGTATGGCTATTTTGCATGGTACGCCCGTTGACCTGGCAGCGAATCCCTAAGTTTTGCGGATCCGGGATTTCATCGGCCGTGACGATCCAGGGGCCTAAGGGGCAAAAGGTATCGAGCGATTTACCTCGTACCCATTGTTTGCCCCGGTACTGCAAATCTCTAGCGCTGACGTCATTGGCGCAAGTATAGCCAAAGACATAATCCAGGGTGTTCTCTTCGGCCACATTTCGCGCTCGCTGACCAATAATCACCGCTAATTCGGCCTCAAAATCAACTTGGTTGGTCAGACTCGCGTTCCACGTTATGTCTGCCCCTGGTCCAATGATCGATGTGGCAAATTTGGCAAATACGATTGGCTCTTCAGGCACAGCGCTTTTGGTCTCAATAGCATGCTCGGCATAATTTTTGCCGATAGCCACAATTTTGGCTGGCGCCAGGAGGGGGGCGGCTAGATCAACTTGCTGCAAAGAAAGGGCCGGTCTTTTAAGTGCTTGCTCTACATATATGTTTAAGGACTCGGACCCGTCTTGAATTAGCGTGACCATATCTCCCGTAAAATCAAGTGAAAAAACCTTATCACCCTCTACATAAGCTATACGATTGACACGGTGGTCGTCCAGATAGGATATTAATTTCATTATAAATACTCCAGACGTTAAATATTATTAGGGTTGCTAGCAAAAATTAACATATAAAACTATTATAAATGCCCCATTAATAGCCTAAAAAAGCGATATATCCATTTAGTACACCCCACTCATAGGTATTATGGATAAATTTGACTAAAAAAGCCAGGCAACTGCCTGGCTTGGGTCTTTTGACTAATTATCTTGAATAATCAACCATCAATCATTAGAGCGATCTGCAATCAGAGCGATGGTCTACGCTGCTTTATGCAAGCTCAATCCCACCGGGCGGCCATTCTCATCATATAGTTCAGGATCTGCCTCTCCATAAATAACATTAGCATTGATAATACATTTACTAATCTCTTTATTCGAGGGGATTTCATACATAAGGTCAAGCAAGGCTTCTTCGATAATTGATCGCAGGCCACGAGCGCCGGTTTTATGTTTAAGGGCTAGAGCCGCAGCCGTATACAAGGCATCCTGGGTAAAGATCAATTCAACGCCATCGAGCGCAAATAAGTGTTGAAACTGTTTGACAATGGCGTTACGTGGCGTTGTCAAAATCCTCATGAGAGCCGTATGCCCTAATGGGGAGACAGTGACCATAACCGGCAGCCGGCCGATAAATTCAGGGATCAGCCCGTAACTGAGTAAATCATCGGGCATAATTTGAGACAAAATAGCCGACGTGTGGGTAATAGCTGCTTCTTCCTTGGCTATGTCAAGGTCTTGAACAGGATGAGGCGTGGTAACTTCCTGAAGATGGCTGACCGAGGGCTTCGGCGGTACTAGCGGAGCGCGCGTTCTGGACCCCAATTTCGTGCCCCAACCCGCACTGAACCCTAATTTTCCTTTAACGCCTAATCGTTCTTCAACGATCTTATCCAGATTATCAAAGGCTCCCCCACAAATAAAGAGCACATTTTTGGTGTTGATTTGAATGAAGTCTTGATGAGGGTGTTTACGACCGCCTTGGGGAGGGACATTAGCCTGCATGCCCTCAATTATCTTTAAAAGCGCTTGCTGTACCCCTTCCCCGGAAACATCTCTGGTAATCGAGGGGTTATCCCCCGATTTACGGGCCACTTTATCAATTTCATCAATATAGATAATGCCTTGTTCGGCTCGTTCGACATCGTAATCGGCGGCTTGAATTAGCCGTAGAATGATATTCTCAACGTCCTCACCCACGTAACCGGCCTCGGTCAGCGTAGTGGCATCGGCGATGCAGAAGGGTACATCCAAAATACGGGCTAACGTTTGAGCCAAGAGAGTTTTGCCGCACCCGGTGGGGCCAATCAACATAATGTTACTTTTTTGCAACTCAACTTCGTTCTCGCGAGTAGCAATAGTTCGGCGGTTAATTCTCTTATAGTGGTTATAGACCGCTACTGAAAGAACTTTTTTGGCCTGATCCTGACCCACTACCCATTCATTCAACTGATCATAAATTTCTTTGGGAGAAGGGATGCGATTGGGTTTGAACTCTGTGGCACTTGTGGTCGAGGTATCTTCTTCCAGGATATCACGGCAAAGATCGACGCATTCGTCGCAGATGAAGACCTGGTCCGGGCCGGCGATCAGCCGGTTTACCTCTTCCTGTGACCGTTTACAAAATGAGCATACTTGAGTATTGGAGCGAAATCTACCGGCCATCTAGACTTTCTCATTTTATAATTGGATTTGTTGTATTATCAGGATTTGTACAACAAGTACTCCACTAAAGGGTAAAAAGTGGGCGAAAAAAGAACAGAATAAGCCATTTCGCTTTATCTCGTGGTATGAAATCCCTTATACAACATGAATTTAAGACTCTTGATGGATTCCAAGGAGGTACTCGTGGCAGATTACCTAATCCAGACTATTTACGATGAATTGGGTAATTCAAATCGAGCAAGACAATGGATCTCCTTGAAACCCATACTGAGTCATTAGAGTTAGCTGGGTATTTGATCAAATACCCAGCTATTCCTATTAGTCGTCTTTGGAGGAATCACCAGATGCGGGTGCTTCACCCAAAATATCATCCACTAAGCCGTATTCTTTAGCCGTGATCGCATCCATCCAGCGATCTCGTTCAAAATCATCGGCAATTTGGGAGATTGTTTGTCCCGTATGTTTACTCAGAATGCCGAATAGCAAATCTTGTTGGCGTTTCATTTCACGATATTGGATTTCAACATCGGTGGTGTAACCCTGAGCGCCGCCGCCGGCCTGGTGCATGTGTATGGTGGCGTGAGGCAGCGCATAGCGATATCCGGATGCCCCTGCTGCCAATAACACGGTGCCCATACTGGCGGTAACCCCTACGGCAAATGTATGGATAGGGGCCTGAATCTGCTGCATTGTGTCATAAATGGCCAAGCCGGCGTAAATGACGCCACCCGGCGAGTTGATATACATCTGGATCTCACGCTCCGGATCTTCCCGATTCAGATATAGCAGTTGGGCTACAATCAGGTTAGCGATCTGATCGTTAATCGGCGTGCCTAAAAAGATAATGCGTTCTCTTAGAAGCAAAGAGAAGATGTCATACGCTCTTTCAGTGCGCCCTGTAGATTCGATGACCATAGGGACCATCGCTTCAGGAAGTTTTGGAAACATAATGTCTAAAGCTCCTTAGTAATAAGAATTTAACTTTTTACTCCAGCAGGGGTTGGTTCTTCCGTTTGATCTACATCTTGATCCCTCTCAGGTGTGCTACTCTCCCTCTCTGGTGCAGCGGCTTCATCATTAGACGTGGTAGCTTCAGAGCTTTCAGCTTCTACTGCTTCTTCATTTATATTGGCCTCGACCTGCTCCGGGGTAACTTGACCATCGGAGGCAGGAGGAGTTGAGGCGTCTTCGGGTTGATCGGCCAAAATGGGGGCTTCTGGTTCGGGTGTTTCACCTTTAGCCACGGCGGCCAACCAATCGATCACCTTACCGACTAGCAGGTCATTGGCTATCAATTCCTGCTGTACGGGTGAGCTTAAGATATCGCGCCAGAGCCGGTCGCCTTGACCGGAAAGATCGGATAGAAACTTGGCGTGTTGAAGAATTTCACTTTCGCCAACTTTCAAATTTTCCTGTTCCGCAATTTTTCTAATTACAAAGCTGCGTTTCAATCGGCTGATAATCCGCTCGCGGCTCTCTTCAATAAAATCATCACGAGTTTTGTTTTCCAAACTTAAATAACTATCAAGGCTCAAGCCGTACCTTGAAACTTGCCGCTCGTAATTGTCCAGTTCGCGTTCAATGCTTTCGTCTTCATAGGCCAGCGGCCATTCAAGGTCTGCCTCTTCGATAATCTGCTCTAAAGCTTGATTACCTAACTCATTGTTCTGCTCTTGTTCTCGCTGGCTTTTGATATTGGCCCTGATGTCTGCCTTCAGGTCATCAAGAGTCTCAAAATCGCTTACGGTTTTGGCAAGATCATCATCAATGGGGGCCAGCGTTTTCTCTTTAACCGCGGCAATTTTAACGTCAAAGACAACTTCTTTACCGGCATAATCTTGATCATTAAAATCTTCTGGGTAAGTGATGGAGAAAACCTTCTCCTCCCCGGCGCTCAAGCCTAACAGCGGCGTGGTCAAATCGGGGCGAAACGGCGGTTTGTATGCCTCATCGGCTTCGCTGGTCTCTTCTTCAGCTTCACCGGTCTCTTCTTCGACCGCATCGGCCTCTACCTCAACCTCGGCTTCAAGATTATCCGTCGGCTCTTCGTCTTCAACGGGCTTCAGCTCATAGTCCAGCGAGTCATGTTCGGCCACGATTTCATCGTCAATTTTTTCGACTACCGCTAAGGTAATGGAGTCGTTTAGTTGAGCCGGGCGTTCGACCGGTGTCCAAGTGGCATTATTTTCTTGTAACTGCTTAAGCCGTTCATCGACATCCTCATCCGCAACCTCGATCTCATCAAAATCTAACCGGATCGCACGGTAATCCTCTAGCTCAACTTTTGGTTCGGTTGGAACCTTGATTTTGATAACAAGTGGGTCCCACTCGACGCTTTCCAAATCCATACGCGCAAACGGCGTAACATCGGCTTCTTCCAAAGCCTTTTGAATCATATCATCGGCCGATTTTTCAAGCGCTTCTTGTTGGATTGCTTCTAAGCCAAAACGGCGTACAACAACATTATAAGGCGCTTTACCGGGCCGGAAACCGGGAATTTTTATTTCTCGGGCAATTCTCTTAGCTGCTTTTTGCAGTAAATCCTTTTCTTTTTTGGAATCTATTTCAACCGTCACCATAACCTGGCAACGTTCTAATTCTTCAGTTGTAACCTTCACGGGGAAAACCTCATCATTGTCAGAATAAAAATATCAAAGGTCATCATAGCATAAAGGGTGGTCGAGAGCAAATTATTTAAAAGTTTGACCTGGGGATTTAACTCATAAAATGATACTGCGTTTTTAAGATTATGTCAACATAAAATGTTTATCTGGTGCATTTAAAATCTTTCTTGAGTTTGATCAATTAGCCGGACAGAGTATCATAAATGTATGCATATTCCAGGACATCTCGCCATTGCCCTTGTTCAACATCGATTTCCGATCCTATCGAAGGACAAGAACACGCTAAAACCGCTACTTATGGCCAGCTTGTTTCCCGACTTGGTCGATAAATCGTTAGGCTACGGCTTTCGAATTATGCCTAACGGCCGGCATTACGCGCACAACATCTTCAGCCTGGTGGGAAGTACCGCTTTTGTAACTGCTGTCTGGGGCAAGAAAACCGGTTATGCCTGGTTTGCCGGATATTCGGGGCATTTAATTGTTGACAGGAACAGTTTGGTTCCCTGGCTTTTTCCGCTTCAGGCATATAACTTTACCCAGGGCCGTCTCACCTGGGATCGTTCTCAGCTCTTTAAGGAAATGCTTTTCTTGTTTTTAGCATTGATTGTTTACCGGCTGGCTCCTCAATAAAAGTTCGAAAAATCGCAGCAATTGCTCCAATAAAGAAATCCGATTATAATAATTCCTTGTTAATATTCTGCCTACCTTCTTTGAGAGGACTCAATGCCCCAAGCCGACCGCTTTCTCCGCGCCTGCCGACGGGAATCTGTTGATGCTACTCCTATCTGGTTGATGCGCCAGGCTGGTCGATACATGGCTGAGTATCGGGCCTTGCGAGAGCGCTATTCGATTTTGGAGTTGATTAAAACCCCCGATCTGGCTACTGAAGTCACCCTTCAACCCATTCGGGCGTTTAACCTGGATGCGGCTATTATCTTTGCCGATATTCTCCCAATTTTGGCCGGCATGGGATTGGATTTAAAGTTTGTTAAGGGGGATGGACCCGTTATCGGTAATCCCCTGCGTACTGCTGCCGATGTAGAACAGTTAGCTGCACCTCCGCCCGAGGAAACCTTAGCTTTTACCCTGCAAGCTATCCGACAAGTCAAAACCGAACTGGCCGGTCGGGTGCCGTTGATCGGGTTCTCGGGCGCGCCGTTTACGCTGGCCAGCTATGCTATCGAAGGCGGTTCCTCTCGTAATTACGTAACTACCAAAACGTTGATGTATGAACACCCCAGCGCCTGGCACAAGCTTATGGTTAAACTGGCCACCGCTGTGGGTCATTATCTTAAGGCTCAAGCCGAGGCAGGCGCCGATGCCCTTCAGATGTTTGATAGTTGGGTCGGCGCTCTCAGTCCGGCCGATTATCAAGCGTATGTGTTGCCCTACTCGCAGCAGGCTATTCAGATTGCTAAAAGTGGTCCTAACGTTCCCCTAATTCATTTTGGCACCGGCACAGCCGGCCTGTTATCCTTGCTTAAACAGGCCGGGGGAGATGTCATTGGAGTGGATTGGCGGATCGATCTGGCTACCGCCGGCCGGCAGTTGGGTGATGACGTGGCTCTGCAAGGCAATCTTGATCCAATAGTCTTATTTGCCCCCATTCCGGAAATCAAAAAGCAGGCGGCCAACGTTCTCGATGAGGTTAAAAACCGGCCGGGACATATTTTTAATTTGGGACATGGGATTCATAAAAATACACCTGTGGATCATGTGGCTGCTTTAATTGATTTTGTACACGAATATACGGCTACAAGTGATGTATCCCTATAAATCAACTATTATTATGGCTAAGTGGGGTGTATTTAGTGAGAATTACCCGAAAAAACGGCAATGATGGGTAATTATTAATTCGGAATAGGTTGTTGAGGATGCTATGACAAAAAAAGCATTACTGGTTTTGGCTTATGGCACGCCCGGTTCTACTGAGCGAATGAGATGCTACTTGTCCGATATCCGGGGTGGACGGCCCATGTCAGACGAGTTTGTTGATGAATTTAAGCATCGGTACGATTTGATTGGCGGCTCCCCCCTCACCGGGCTGACGTATGAGCAGGCCAAGCACACCGGGGAAGAACTCCAGCGCCGAGGCCTTGATGTGGCGGTCTATGTGGGGATGCGTCACTGGTCGCCTTGGATTAAGGATGCGGTTGGTCAAATGTATCTGCATGATGTTGAACAGGCAGTTGCAATTGTCATGGCGCCCCACTACTCAAAAATGAGTATTGGTAAATATTGGGCCAAGATTGATGAGGCGCAGCAGATGCACGGTACCAATATAAAGTTTTCGGTTGTCGATTCTTGGTACCACCAGCCGAAATTTATTGAAGCAGTGGAAGCCCATATTCGAGCCGGTCTGCAAAAGTTCCCGGCCGAGGCCCGCGATCAGGTGAAGGTTGTGTTTACGGCCCACAGTTTGCCTGAACGTCTCAAGAAAATGGGCGATCCTTATGATGACGAGCTTCAAGATAATGCTAAAATTGTGGCGAATCGATTGGGCGATATCGACTGGATGTTCTCATACCAAAGCGCTGCTGAAACAGGCGAACCCTGGCTTGGCCCACAAATTGAAGATGTCGTGGTTGACTTGGCCGCTCAAGGGTACAAACATATGTTAGTCGCGCCCATTGGGTTTGTGTGCGATCATGTCGAAATTCTATACGATATCGACATCGAGGCTACTCAAATCGCCAACGAGCACGGCATCAATTTACAGCGGATTGAGTCGATGAACAGCACGCCCCTGTTTATTCAAGCCGTGGCCGACGCTGTTCAAGAGAAGTTTGAGGCCTAAGCCGTCACTTACTGGAAACCAGGATCCCAACATTAATTATGGCACACATTGCAATTATTGGGGGTGGCATTGCCGGGTTAGCCACTGCCTACTATCTACAGAAGAAAAGAGAGGTTACCGGTGCGTCGCTTGATTACACCTTGATCGAAAGCGACACACGCTTTGGCGGTAAAATTATTACCAGGACAATCGATGATTTTGTGATAGAAGGCGGTCCTGATTCCCTGGTAACCACCAAGCCTTGGGGTGTAGCTTTGTGCCGGGAGTTGGGACTTGACAATGAGCTGATCCCCACTAATGACTACAAAAGAGGGATTTTTGTCTTAAATAAAGGGAAATTGGTTGAATTTCCAGGTGGATTTCGATTGGCTATCCCCACCGAGTTTGTTCCCTTTGCAGTTTCGCCACTTATTTCCCCTTTAGGGAAACTCAGAATGGGACTGGACCTATTCATTCATCCCCGCCAGGAAACCGGTGATGAAAGCTTGGCCAGTTTTGTCCGTCGTCGATTAGGACAAGAGGCGCTTGATAAGATTGCCGGCCCGATGATGGCCGGAATTTATATGGCTGACCCGGAACGAATGAGCATTCAAAGTACATTTCCCCAATTTCTGGAAATGGAACGACAACATGGCAGTCTAATCAAGGCTATGCAGCGGGCTAAAAAAAATCGCCCCGTTAATGGCGCTGCCAATGGCAAGCCACAGCCAATGTTTTTAAGTCTCAAAGGCGGCCTCAATGATCTTGTTAAGGCGCTGGTGAGCCGTTTGGAGGGGCGACTTTGTCTGGGACAGCGCGTCGCAGCGATTCGATCGACCAATCCCGGCTTTGAAATTCGGTTTGACGACGTTTCGCAGCCACCTATCACCGCCGATGCTGTAGTCTTAGCGGTGCCGGCCTACACAGCGGCTCAATTGGTTGAATCATTTTTGCCACCTCTGGCTCAATTATTGGCCAAGATACGCTATGTGTCCACAGCGACTATCTCGTTAGGCTATCGTCGGGCCGATGTCATTGATCAGCATAATTTTGGAGGGTTCGGGTTTCTCATTCCAAAAAGCGAAAAGCGTAAGTTAGCGGCTTGTACTTGGACCTCAACCAAGTTTGACGGACGAGCCCCTAATAACGATATCTTGTTAAGAGCTTTTGTGGGGGGAGATGGTCAAGAAAAAGTGGTAAAATTGCCTGATAATGAGTTACTATCCCTGGTAAGAGCGGAAATTGCTGATTTAATGGGGGTAACAGCTAAACCTATTATTTGTCAAATCTTTCGTTGGGTTAAGGGCAACCCGCAGTATGATGTCGATCATCTAGCTCGTGTTGAGCAAATGAAAGAGATAGCTCAGCAGGCGACCGGTCTCTATTTAACCGGCAGCGCTTATCTAGGCATTGGTATCCCGGACTGTGTCAAAGATGCGATGTTGACCGCTGACAGCATTTTCGAACAGCTAAATAGTAATGCTTGACCTTGATGTTAACCCATAATAAAATTAAAATACATAACCGATTTTTCATTTTGAGATCGAATCATCAAACCTGAAACACAGTTTTGGTTAATCCTCAAATTTTGGGCTAGACATCGGAACGGGTAAGTTTATAAGTGCCAAATCGGTCAACAATACTCAGGAGGAATTATGGCGATTTCTAATATGGTCTCTTCAGCAGCGCCCCCTCTGCTGGCCATTAAAGGACAGGTGACCGTTAATTTTGTCGATGGACAGATCCTAGACGGTGAATTCAAAGCCCAAGATGCTTTTAATATTTTTTTAGTTGTTTCGGGTGAGCCGATCATGATCCCGCGAACTCAGATTAGATTCATTAAAGGGTCTCATGTCGATCAAATTGAGGTTGATACGTCCCCCTCTCGAGATCGACAGATTACATCCGAGTCCGTATCCTCCTCGGTCAAATCTGAGCCGGCTTCGGCCGAAGCTGAAGAAGATGGCACGATCGTCCTCGCTCCCGGTCGGCCGGAGGAAAGCCTTGAAGATGGGACGGTGGTACGTGCCTCGTCCATACCTGAGCCGGCGCCGATTCCGGTTGACGACCTAGAATACGAAGTTGATGAAGATGAAGACGAAGATGAAGATGAGGACGGAACGCTCGTTCTTTCGCTTGATGACCTTTCGCAGGAAGCTGTTGATGAGGATGGCACGTTCTTGCTGCCGCCATTCGATGCCGATGCCGACGACCCGGATCGAACGGATATTATGCCTCCGCTGCCGGAAACTCCAGATGATGACTCCGACACGACAATTGTTATGCCTTTGACGAAAAATACGCTGGAAGTGACCGCCAAACTTACTTGCGTTAGCGGCCCCCACACCGGCGATGAATTTACCCTAAAATCGGGTATCACCACGGTCGGGCGCTCCAGCGATAACGGTGTTGTGTTGTCAAAAGATAAAGAAATTTCACGACACCACGCCATATTTATTCAAGAGTCAGGTCGATTTGTAGTGCAAGACCAGAACAGCCTCAACGGAACATTTGTTAATGATGAACAGATCACCAGCCCGCACTATTTAAAGAATGGAGACGTGGTTTTAGTTGGCGTCTCATCGCTTAAGTACCAGGAAGGTTAAACATTTCGGCCAATTATTGTTTGCTCGGCTCGGATGGTCAAATTCAAACCCAAACAGAGTTCGCCCCTTCCCGTTGCGCAAGTTGTAAGCCATTGAATTCATGATATAGCCCTAAGAAGAGCCAGTGTTGGATTCTACCTGGCTCTTTTTGATTCTCTAATTATTTACTGACCTTACGCAGTGACAGATTTGACAAGAGACAAAAATCAGGGATAGGATGCTGAACAAAATCAACCAGGATGGCAGCAATGGATCAAAAACTATTGGATTTGTACAGCGATTACGTAATCACATCCTTTTCATTAGCAACGGCTACCGGTTTATCCAGCGTGGTCGATAACGCCTACAGCCACGATCAGATCACCCGCTTTCTGGGCAAAGAACGGTACGACCAGAAAAGATATTGGCAAACGATCAAACCGACAGTGCGCCAAGTAGAACGGGCCGATGGCGTGGTGTTGGTCGACGATACCATTGAAGAAAAACCGTACACCGAAGAGAATGATATTGTTTGTTATCACTACGACCATAGTCAAGAGCGAACGGTAAAAGGGATTAACCTGGTCAATTTCGTGTACCACACGATATTAGATGATGAACAAAGTATCTCGTTACCGGTCGCCTTCGAATTAGTGGCCAAAACGGATGTGGTTCAAGATCTCAAGAGTGGTAAATACAAGCGCAAAAGTCCGGTGAGTAAAAATGAACTGGTGCGAGAACGGTTGAAAATCTTGGTGCAACACAACCGGCTCAAGTTCAAGTATGTCATCTGGGATAGCTGGTTCAGTGCCAAAGACAATATGGTGACGGTCAAGCAAAAGCTCAAGAAAGACTTTGTTGGTACCCTCAAGGGTAATCGTTTGGTGGCCTTGTCTGAGGCCGATAAACGAGCCGGTCAGTTTGTAGCCGTCTCGGAAGTCGAATTGAAAGCTGGTCAATGCCGTTTGGTCTATCTTAAAGGTGTTGCTTTCCATAAATCGCTCAAACAAAATGTGGCTTTAGAAAAATCACCGACCAAAACCATTCGTTCGCAAAGTAACCACATCTTTGCTGCTATGATTGCCTTTATCAAACTTGAGCGGCTCAAACTGGCTCATCAGTCCAATCATTTTGCCTTGAAGTCTAAACTGTACTTGAAAGCGGTTAAGGCTGCTTTCTCTGAACTCAAAGCTCTTTCCTGTCATTCTGTTGCTCTTGTCAATTTTTCATCTGCGTAACTTCAGTTATTAACCGCTACTTTGCCGCTTTAGATCAGAAACGATTTGATGTAACAACAATGGGTCAGATTTTTGCCGATGATGCCAAAATAGTGCGGCCCAACGGAGCCGTCACGAAAGGGCCAAAAGAAATCGGCGATAGCCATAGCCGTAGTTTAAGCCGTTTCCAAGCCACCCAACATCTAACCAGCGGCTTTACCATTACCCTGAAAGATGACGCTTCCGCCGAGTTCCGGGCGAACTTGGTGGCGATACATCTTTGGGCAGAGGGCCACGGTGATCCAAACGCTGATCCCTATGACAACTATTTTCTAGCGGGTGGCGTGATAACCGGGCACGTGATCTTGGGGGCAAGCGGCTGGCGAATGGCTGAGATCGGCAATCAGGTACGCTGGAGACGAGGTGCCGGCTTCCAGGAGATGCTTCAGACGAAGTAGCCTATCCTTCCAATCCCACTTGGTGAAGGCGAGTTTGGAGTTGGCCTTACTGGGGGTGAGGGAGCCAGAAAATGCTGATAAATTGTACAATACTGAAAACTGAAAGAGAACGAAACTTTGAATGGCCACTCTTCCATTGTTTGAAGCCGGCCGCGCTTCGACCCCGGCTTCGCGTTGGGGCAGTGTGGCTTGAGCGGGTCTCCTTAGACAAAAAGGGATTCGCAAAACCCCTTTTTTCTGGTATCATAACCCAAGTTACCACCTTTCGCGGAAAAGACCTTTAGGGTTTCCGAAAGGGCCTTATCCCGACCTAAATTTGGCTGTTTAACGTCAATTCTTGTCAAAATTAGCGTCGAAACCCTAAAGGTCTGGCAGGGTAGCAACTTAAGTTATCATACGACTAATTGTTCGATCAATACGAAGTTATCTCTCTATCTCAGGTTTCATGATGGGCAACGAATACCTAGCGACTGGGTTCGGCAGTGTGGACGATGCTGAGGATACCGACGTATATTCCCACTGTCTTGCGCTGCTTGATTCCCTCCCGTACTACCAAGATTACAAAACGGAAAGCTATCGATTACTGGCGTTAGCCCCCGGCGATAAAGTGCTCGATGCCGGCTGCGGACTCGGCGATGACGTCTTTAGAATGGCTGAGTTGGTCGGCGCCGGAGGCAAGGTGACGGGGCTGGATGCCAGTGAGAAACTCATTGCCAAGGCAATGGCCGATCAGCGAGGCCAACGCCTCTCAGTTGAATTTCGGACAGGCGATTTGCTGGCCACGGAATTTGAAGACGGGCGTTTCAACAAAGTTAGAATCGATCGGGTTCTACAGCATATTGCCGATCCGGCCCGAGCGATTGCCGAGCTAGTCCGGGTTCTTCAAGTAGGCGGCATTCTACTGGCCTACGACAATGACTGGGGCACCTTCACCATTAATTCTGAACAACAAGATGTGACTCGGCGGATCGAGAACGCTTGGTGCGATTCCTTCAAATCCGGCTGGGTTGGACGCTATATTCCGCAGTGGTTCAAAGAAGCTGGTCTTTCCCAAATTGCCATCCACCCGAAAATTTCGATCATCAACGACTTCCAAACAGCCGATGCAATTTACAACCTTGGGCAAACGGTAAGCCTGCTAATCGAGGCGGGAGAAATATCGGCAGACAGCGGTAGGCGCTGGCTCGAAGAGCTTCAGGTGCGAACGGAGCAGGGCTATTTTACCGCCACCCTGACCGCCTATTCGGTTACCGGTCGGAAATAGTTTGATCTGCTGGACAGCGTCAGAAAGGCTCAATGAGGCGATAAAAGATAAGGAGATGAATTATTATGAATGCTGAAGAATTACGGTCACTCCAACAACCGCTCAAAGCGCGGTATAAAGAACAACCGCAAGCGGCCTTGATCACCCTTAAAGCCCAAGGCCGTCTGGGCGAAGATGTCACTTGTAAAGTGGACACCGGCAAGGCGCTTGTACAAGCAGGGCTACACCCGGCTACAGGGGGTGATGGGATTAGTGTTTGCTCGGGAGATATGCTCCTTGAAGCCTTGGTGGCTTGCGCCGGGGTAACTTTATGCGCCGTGGCCACCGCCATTGGGGTTGAGCTACGCGATGGCGTCATCAAAGCCGAAGGTGATTTAGATTTTCGGGGAACGCTCGGGGTGGCGAAAGAGGCTCCGGTTGGATTTCAGAACATACGGCTTCAATTTGATTTGGATACCGATGCGGCTGAGGAGCAGTTGGCAACGTTAATCCGACTGACCGAACGATATTGTGTAGTGTATCAAACCCTGCGCCAACCCGCCGAGATGGCGGTCTCGTATAAATGAACCTAAGAGACTGTTTTAAAAGCCTTCAATGGTCCAGCTGAGCAACCTCACGGTTGAAGTCGCTACTCTTATCAGCCTTGAAGTAAGGCTGATAAACTTTTCATCCACTCATTGGACCATTGAAAACCAACTCCATTGGGTTTGGATGTTGCTTTTGACGAGGATCAATGTCGGGTTCGTACGGAACACGCTGCTCAAAATTTCGCCATCTTGCGTCACTGGGCTTTGAACCTGCTAAAACAAGAACCCTCTGCCAAATGTGGCATTCAAGCCAAACGCAAGAAAGCTGGTTGAGTACCGATTATCTTCTTAAAGTCCTGTTACTTTAGTATGCGATTGCCCTATCCCGGCCTTGATGAGGTTTGTTACTTGTTTGGCTCAACTGACCCTTTCAGTGGTCAAGGTCTTTATGAAATCTATGACCAGAAAGCCTCCTGTCAATTCTGTTTTCATCTGGAGCATTTGATGGACACTTTCCCAGATTATTTTATCTTTGTGATCGGTGATAATGCTCCGGCTCATCGTTCAGCCGCAACCATCGATTTTCTTAAAGCTCATCAAGAGCAAATTGAGTTTGTTCCTTTACCAACCTATTCGCCCAATCTCAATGGCATTGAACGCTTATGGCGGGTGCTGCGGGACAAGTTGTTGCGTTCCAAAGCTTATGATACCTTGCATCAAAAATGTCTGGTCATTATGAACTTTTTCGCTCTTTATCTTGTGACCAGTTTATCTCCATTCTCAGTATCACTAATAATGTGATAAGTTAGAATTGAAAACTACTTATAACAGACCACCTCTTGATAAATGTCAGAGGTGGTCTGTTGTTCTAACCGCAGGTCGAAGTAGATTGCTTCTAGGCGCTTAGTTATCTTCAAGAATTATTGCTTCGTAATGTTTGAACTTTGGGGAGCATCAAGCAACGGAATGAGTTCAACACCGATGCGTTTCACGACGGCAGAGTTCAAGTATTTTTTGAAGTTTTTCTCCGAGTCGAATTCGCCATAGATGACGTATCCTTGAGGTGTGTCAGGAATGTGATACCGTGTAAAATATGCCCAAGCCATAACCCAAAAATCGTGCTGACAACATACCGAGCATATAGTTTACATCAGATGAGGGAACGGATAAGTCCATCCATTCCATTCAAGAACATAGGCAGGTTGCAACGAGAAGGCCAGGCCAAGTACGAACTGAACAATACCAATGAGCCTTAGTAGAAATTTCAATTTTTGCATGATTTAATAATTAAATAGTTATGTCTAATGGCGACATTGCCAACCGTACACCCCTTTGCCCCCTCACGAGTTTCAATAATCCCGGCCCGGTTTAAGCTTTGCAAGATCTTTACGGCGCTGGGTTTAGGAATATTCAATGCGTCTGATATTTCCTGAGTGGGTACAAAATCATAGATGCCTTGTTGGACTTTATCCGCTACAAATAAAACGGTAATTACTGACTGGGAAAACGTTAGTGAATAACTCATGTCGTTGCTTGTAAATGGCTATCTAATTGATAAACTTAATATAGTTTATATTAAATTTATTGATTTATCAAGGGTGTTGCCTATGGAAATACAACCCAGTGGATTTCCCTCGGTTTGTTACTCGTTACGAGTATTGAATAGTTGACATAATTGACGCTCTCCTTATTTTATGGTAAGTTATAAACAGTTGTAATGCAGATTCTTTCAGGCTGTCTTTACCAACAAAAAAGAGGCACATTATGAAGTTAACCCCCAAGTTTCAAAAGTTAACTTATAAATCGATCGTGGGGTACGGTCTAATTATACTTTTGCTCCTATTGGTGGCCGTACCGGCTTTAGCCAATACCACGCCGGGCCGATCCTTTCTAGATTTTTCCTTTAATTCAAAAACAGGTTATACACTGCGCTCGGCCCGTCCCCTCAGCCCCGGTATTAACGTCAATCATCTCGATCCGGGCCAAGAAAACTGGTATGTCTACAATCGGGCCAGCTTCACCGAAGCCGGCGCCGACATCATCTCCCTGGCCTTACGCTACCAGAGCGAAGCCGTCATCAGCACCGCCGAAGCCAATTTCCAAATTCTCGCCGAAATCCCATCGACGCCCAATAATCCGGCGGCAGTTATGCCCGAAACTGTGGGCGCCGGGTCGCTGTCGCCGGTTGGCCGGCCGGGCTTAACCGAAACCGTCTGGTCAGGCCAGGTGGGCGAGCGAAGCGACTATTATGTCCGGGTCTTCAACAACTCGCCCTTCAAGTTGGAATACACCTTGGAGGCCAAAGCCGAAACCTCGGCAGTGACCGGCGCGATACCGGCCGGCCTGAATTCGCTCATCAATTCCAACGAAGCCTTAAGCGCCCGTCAAATGGCCTGGTCACTGACCGCGCAAGCTGTGGATAATATGACGGCGGTTCAGGCGGCCCAGTGGATGCAAGAGGCCCAGGCCGTGGGCTGGCTCGTCACTGCCGGCACGTTGCCGGATCAGGTGGCTAATCCCGGCGACGCCAATCCCCAAACTCTGTGGCGACTGACCGCTCAGGCCATCGAAGGACAAGACGCCCAAACCGCAGCCCAGTGGCTCATTCAGGCTGATGCATTGGGTTGGTTGACCATCCCGCCGGGGACACTAAAAAACCCCAACGAGGAGACCCTCCAGTTGGACAACAGTGGCGGCGATGAAGGCGGCGGCAGCAGCAGTGAGCCGGAACCGGTGCCCGCTCCACCGGATGAGCCGGAGAAAGATTATATTCCGGTCAATATTTATCCCAACAACCCGCTTGATTTCAATTTTCACGAAGTCAACAGCGGTCGGCTGGCTCCCGACGGGGAACACTGGTATAAATTGCAGCGTGACGATTTAGATGAAGATTTAATCGAAAATTTAGATCTGACCATGTTCTTCACCCCCAGTCAGGGTTTTTTGAGTAATAAGGTCAACTTTGAGATTTTTCCGGCCGGCCAGTACCACATCTGGGAGCGGGGCGACGCCGATTATATGGAGAATATGGGGGCTGGCATGTGGGTTTCTCGCGATAAAGATCCGCTTACGAGTGAGCGCTTGTGGGCAGGTTCGCTGGTTGACGGCGACACCTACTTAATCAAAATTAAGAACGGCTCTCCTGAAGTTGTCGATTACTACCTTTTCCCCAACGATGTTTGGAACGCCGAGTTAGGCAACCCTACGTTGCATAAAGGCGACGCCAGCCACGGCCGAGTCCCCTTCACCGCGCCGGTGACGCGCTCGACCGGGCCGGTGGAACCGGGTTCCGGACCGCCGGAGGCCGTTGAGTTGAAGGTTGGCACGACTACGGGTGAGTTAGAGGCCGGCGAA
This sequence comes from Anaerolineales bacterium, assembly GCA_020634855.1. Lineage (GTDB taxonomy): Bacteria > Chloroflexota > Anaerolineae > 4572-78 > J111 > JAGRBY01. Next base: position 805,791 of record JACKAU010000003.1, on the reverse strand, counting down.
GAAATGTGGTACAAATTCGTTTACTCTGATCCGGGCAATGACGAGTCGGCCGATCAAGATTTTATCTTTTATATGACCAACACGCCCCTTGACGATATTCGAGCGCGTCACGCCGACTTTGAGATCTATCCGGGCAGCCAGCTCCATTTGTGGGTCCGAGGTACGGTTGATGAGCTTGATCCGCTGGGCGCCAGCGCGCCGGCCACCTTCGCCCAACTCGACGATGAGCGCAGCCTACAAGTGTTGTGGTCGGGCCAGTTGAAGAAAGAACACGTTTACTACGTCAAAGTCTATAACCACGATATCGGCCCATTGGAATATGAATTTAAGATCAAAACACAATAACTGTTTTCACAAATTCATCCCTAAAATTAAAGATTTGGAGCAACAAAGCTTGTTTTGATCGGGCTTGACAAAGCAAGCTTTGTTGCTCCGCTACATCATCCCCTTCAATGGTAAGCATCCCCAAACGATTATCAATTGTCTCCTGGTTAACCACTGCGCCACGCTCGATGGTGATAATGCTGACGGCTGAAAGCTTACTTTCATTCCTAACAGAACTTACGTAGTTCTAATTGGTTTTCCTTGCATCCTGCTTCCTGCCTTTTTGACAGAAATGGACTTTTGTGAAAAACTAAGTCAAGCACCGCGATAGAAACCCGCAAATCAAGAAAACCATACTGTTCGTAGGAAAAAACCAAGGAGGTCATTGTATGGAATTTACACTAAACGGTCAGCCTAAAACGTATGAGGGTGATCCCGATCTACCGCTGTTAACCTATTTGCGCGAGCATGAAGGCATCGTTTCGGCTAAAGATGGCTGCGCCCCGCAGGCCGCCTGCGGTTGCTGCGCGGTTCAGCTCGATGACAAAGCCGTCCTCTCCTGCATTACGCCTATGAAGAAAATCGCCGGCAGCGCTATAACGACCACTGAAGGCCTGGGCGAGTACCGCCAAAATGTCTTTGCCAACGCCTTTGTCTCCAAAGGCGGCGTTCAGTGCGGCTTCTGCATCCCCGGCATCGTCATGCAGTCGAACGTCTTGATTAACAAGAATCCCAACCCCAGCCGCGCCGATGTGGAGAAGGCGCTCACCCCGCACCTCTGCCGCTGCACCGGTTATAAGAAAATTGTCGATGCCGTCATTTGCGCGGCCGACGCCATCCGCGAGGAAGAAGAAGTGCCGACGCCGCAGAGCGATGGCAAAATCGGCTCACGGCAGCCGAAATATCAGGCTCAGAAATTGGTGTTGGGCCAGCACCATTATGTCGATGATATCAAAATCGAGGGCATGCGCCACGCCGCGCTTAAATTTAGCGATCATCCCCGAGCCAAGGTGCTGAAGATCGACACCGGCGGCGCCGAGCAACTGCCCGGCGTCATTCGTGTTTTTACCGCCACTGATGTTCCCGGCGGGCGCACCATCGGCCTGATCCGGCAGGATTGGCCGCTGATGATTGCCGTCGGTGAAGTAACGCACTATGTCGGCGACGTGTTGGCCGGCGTGGTTGCCGAAAGCTATGAGATCGCCCGTCAAGCGGTTAGCTTGATTGAGGTTGAGTATGATGTTCTTCCGCCTGTCGTCGATGTTCACGAAGCGTTGAAAGCCGATAGCCCGTCGGTGCAAGAGGGCGGTAATATTCTGTCGAAAACGGTCACTCACCGGGGCGATCTGGCCCAGGCCAAAGCTGAGTCGGCCTATATTTCGCATGGCGTCTATCAAACGCAAATGATCGAGCACGGCTTTATGGAGCCGGAGTGCGCCATCGCCTATCCTGCCGACAACGGGATTGAGGTGTTGTCGCAAGGTCAGGGCGTTTACGATGATCGCGTTCAAATTGCAAAACTGCTCGGTCTGTCGTTGGATGAGGTTCGCGTCATTTTGGTGCCCAACGGCGGCGGCTTCGGCGGCAAGGAGGATTTGTCGGTGCAGGGTCATGCGGCCTTGTTTGCCTACCTGCTGCAAGCGCCGGTCAAAGTACGGCTGACCCGCGATGAGTCGATTACCATGCACCCCAAGCGCCACCCCATTTGGATGGATTACACCATCGGCTGCACCAAAGACGGCAAGCTGACCTTCTGCGAGGGGCGTTTTGTCGGCGATTCGGGCGCGTACGCCTCGGTAGGCATGAAAGTGCTGGAGCGATCCGCCGGTCACGCCACGGGCGCCTATGCCTTCCCGGTCACCGATATCGAAAGCACGGCGGTCTATACCAACAATCTGCCTTGCGGCGCGATGCGCGGCTTTGGCGTCAACCAGACAGCCTTCGCCCTGGAAAGCTGCATCGACGATCTGTGCGAGCAGGGCGGCTTCGACCGCTGGCAGTTCCGCTACGATAACGCTCTGGATGACGGCGATATGACCGCTACCGGCCAGATCATCGAAGCCGGAGCGGGCGCTAAAGCCACGCTATTAGCCGTCAAAGACGAATTTTACAAGGCTAAATATGCCGGGCTGGCTTGTGGTATCAAAAACACCGGCGTCGGCAACGGCATGCCCGACTCGTCGCAGGCCAGTATCACCATTGTGTCGGCCGATAAGGTTATTATCGACCACGGCTGGACAGAGATGGGGCAGGGGGTTCATACGGTGGCGCTGCAAACGCTTTGTAACGAAACCGGCCTCGATCCCAATATTGTCGAAGTACGGGTCGATACCGCTTCCGGCCAGGAATCCGGCATGACCACCGCCTCGCGGGCCACCTCGCTGGTCGGCAACGCGGTTATCGATGCCTGTAAATTGCTCAAGGAAGATTTGCAGTCGCATACGTTGGCCGATCTGGTTGGCAAGGTTTATTACGGCGAGTGGGTGGTCGATTGGACCACCAAACCCGGCGCGATGGTCGAGAAGGTCTATACCCATTATTCATACAGCTACGCGACACAGTTGGTTACCTTAGATGATGAGGGCCACATCGAGAAGATTACGGCGGCGCATGATGCCGGTAAAATTTTCAACCCAACGCTGTTTGAAGGGCAACTTGAAGGCTCGATCCATATGGGGCTGGGTTACGCCATTAGCGAAAAGCTGGTCTTGGAAGAAGGCCAGCCTAAGAGTACGCGTCTGCGCGACTGCGGTATCTTGCGCGCCTGGGAGATGCCGGAGATGGAGATCATCGGCGTTGAAGTGCCCGATCCTTATGGTCCCTACGGCGCGAAGGGCGTGGGTGAGATCGGTCTGGTCCCGACCGCCGGAGCGGTGGCCAACGCACTATACCAGTTCGACAAAGTACGCCGCTACAGTCTGCCCATGCAGGTCAAAAAGAAAAGCTGGCGTGAGAAGACCAAATCCAACGGTAAAGCCGGGTAAAACGTTGGGTAGTTGGATGATTGGGCAGTTGGATGGTTAGGTGGTTGGTTGGTGGGTTCCGGCCAACCACCTATCTAACCAAATATCCAATAAACCCATCATCCAACCATCTATCCAACCCGTATAATCTACGTAAAACCCCCTATAGTTCCCCGTAGTCGCAGTGGATTTATGCTTTGAAGTCACGAACAATTTACGCTTCACATACCACCGTTCAAGCCCTATACTAATTCCAAAATAGAATTTTAGGCAGCACCTTAACAACTGACAGCTTTCTGGTATGAAACCAACCCCTACGCCGCCGGTTCCCATCAACGGATTAGGAATGGTTAAATGTCGGAGTCTGAATAGGTTTGAACGGCTTCTTGGGGCTAAAGGTGTTGACCAACTAGATCACAGATGAGGAGTATGACGCCGTGAAGGATAAATCCATTGCCAACTATTTTGTTGTTGTTGTATTACTTGCTCTAGTTATGCCCATATTTGTTCAAGTGGATGTTTCAACGGCTTTGGCCAGCACTGTTTTTCAATCACCGATTGGTACAGAGACACCGGAGCCTACGGATGAACCGACGCCTATCCCTACGGACGAACCAACGGCAGCACCCACAGACAAACCGACGGTAGCACCAACCTCGACACCTACCACCCCACCGACGGCTGTCCCTACCGACGAACCAACCCCTGATCCGGTCCAAGCCGTGACGCTTATGCTTGATCTGCCCAGTGCTGTAGAAACAGGGCAAAGCTTTAGCGGTAGTATCGTGGCTGAAAACGTTTCAGAACCGGGAATTTACGGTGTTCAGTTAGAATTACTGTTTGATACGGACCTGATTATGATTGATAGCGCAACGGCTCATAACGGTTTCGATTACGTAATGCGCGATGATCCTGATAACACTAACGGGAAAATTGTCTTGATTGCCAGTAAAACGGGCCGCGTATCGGGCCTGACCGGTAATATAACGCTGTTGACCTTTGAAGCGACGGCGAAAAATGCCACCGGCGCCGCCGATTTTACCTTTAGTAACACGAAATTAAGCGACCCGCAGGCGACCCCAATTAAGGTCATCAGCATCGATGGCTCGATTGTGGTCGAAGGCGATGCGACCCCGGTTCCGACGGACGAACCGACGCCGGAACCCACCGACGAACCGACACCTGTACCCACCGATGAACCGACGCCCGTACCTACCGACGAACCGACGCCGGAACCGACCCCAACCGATGAACCCACTCCGGTTCCAACGGATGAGCCGACTCCCGTTCCGACGGACGAACCGACACCTGAACCCACCATTGAACCGGGGAACGCCGAAGTTATCGGTCAGGTTATTCTGGCCGGACGGGCTAACAACGATTGGTCCGGGGCAGATGTGGGCGCTAACGGGACCACCACCACCACCGACGCCAACGGCGATTTCTCTCTGGTCAGTATGCCCGCCGGCCCGGGGATGACCTTTACCGCCGACGCTCCCGGCTACTTATCAGCCGTCTGTACCGAGGTCACGGTTGCAACACCGGAAACTGTACTCAATGCGGTGACGCTACTCAGCGGTGACATCACCAACGACGACATAGTCGATATCGCAGATGCCACGGCCGTAGGTGTCAGTTTCGACCAAACCGGCTCGGGGATGGCCGCCGATATCAATCAGGATGAAGTCATCGATATCTTCGACCTGGTTCTGGTCAGCATCAACTTTGGGGCGGAAGGCCCGCAAGATTGGGATTGTCAATAGACGCCGCATAACGCGTAAGCTGTAGCAAGCAACAAAAAAGAGCATCCCTGTCTCGGCAGGGATGCTCTTTTTACATCAGGTTTACACCAACAGGATTTATGCAATCCCACAGGTGACAGTCACTTGAACACGCTAAATATCGATCTGTTTTAGCTACTCAGATGCTGATTTAACGACAATAAGTGACTGTCACCTGTTAATATCTGGCGCTGAAGCGATCATCACTTTTAAAGTTTGGGTCAAGCTCCTGTCGACGCAGCAGTACGGCCACCATCCCTAGCCCCATAATGAGCCAGTAAAAGGCAGCAATGTGAATAAACGTGAGGTTGAAATAGAAGTGATCAAACACGCCGCCAACCATCGCCCCCAGAATGGCCGCGCCGTAGGCCAGCAAGGGCGTTTCTAAAGGGTGATTTTGAGGCAAGCGATTGACGGTGGTGAAAACGATCAGCAGATAAACCAACCCTATTAGAATGTATAGTCCGGCTCCGACCAACCCTAACTGCTGCGCCAACAGCAGGTACACACTGGACACCCCCACGTACACATCGATGTCCGGCGTCCCAAAAAAGCCAACCCCGGTCAGCGGGTAGCGACTGATCAGGTTGAAGGCGTCTTTATACTCACCAAAGCGCATCTGGGTCGCCAAATCTTGCCCCTGAATGCCTTCGACAAAGCGCTCCACGTAAACCTGAGTTTGGGGCAAAACAACCATTATCGCCGCCACCGCGATCATCACCCACACCAATTTACGATAGCGCAGCAAGCTGATCACGCCCAATCCGGCTATCACCCCTAACAGCGAACCGCGTGAGAAAGTCAGATACAAGGTCAGCGAGGTCAGCCCGGCTATCAAAAATAGGTAGCGGCGCGGCATCACCGGGCGATTAGAAAAAAGGTAGGTGACGCTAATAATGGTCAAAAAGACCAGCAAGCCGCCCAAGGCGTTCGGATCGATGGAGGTCGAGATGGCCCGCATTGGTTGTTCGGGATCGTCTTCGATGTAGCGCAAAATGCCTTCGGTGGGATATTGAAAGACGCGCAACAGCGACAAGATCTGAACGCTCCAATTTTCGGGAATCACGTAAAAGAAAATTCCCAGCGTCGCCGTTCCGCCGCCGGCCAAGATGATGGCTTGGGAAATTTGGTCCAACTGTTTGAGGGTTTTAACTTGATTGACGATGAGAAAAAACAAACTGACAGCCAGCAGTACTTCCAAAAAATTACGGGCTATGGTCACATTCAGGCCGCCGTAACGTAGGCCGAAAATGAAAATAAAGAGCGCCCAGCCCTGAAAGGCAATAACCAGTGGCCCCAACGGCGAGATGACGAAGGTGCGCTGCTGGCCGGTAATCAGCCGGATGGCCCAGACCGCAAACAGCGCCGCCAGGGCTACATCCAAAAAGGTGGGCCTAAAACCGACGCGAAAAGGGAGAGCGCCATAAGGCAGCAGGCAAATAAGGGCCACCAGCACTACCAACCCCATCTGCGTACTGCGCAGCATCAGAATCCCGACCACCGCCGCCCCAATCAAACCGATGCTGATAATCGGGCCGAGGCTGCCGAATAGTGCGCCAACCAGTATGCCGGCCACGATAATCACAAATAGGACGCCGCTCAAGGCTAAGCGGGGATTATCGGCCGTAATCCAATTTCTAAGGAGGTTAAGGGCTGAGTTTGGCATTAAAAGGTTAGAGGGTATTAACCGAAGGTGGTTCATACGTCGGCAATTTGAGGATGCCGGTCACCGTGCGTTTCTTCTTGCGCTTTTCTTTCTCGGCTCGCTCTTTAGGCACGTAGACAGCAATTTGGGTGCCTTGGCCGATCTCGCTCTTAATTGAAAATTCAGCGCCGATCGACTCGGCTCGCTCGCGAAGGTTGATCATGCCCAAGCTGCCCCGTGTCTCGTAATTTTTCATCACGCTGTCCAAATCAAAGCCAAGACCATCATCTTCAATAGAGGCGTAAACGCCGCTAGCGGTTTCTTTAAGGCCAACCAAAATAGTGGCGGCCTTGGCGTGTTTAATGGCGTTGTTAACGGTTTCCTGGACGATAGCGAAAATAGTCGCTTCGATATTATCTTCTTGGCGGGTAATATCGCCATTGGGGTTGGTGGTTTTGAGATCAAGCACCAACTTGGTTTGCTGGGTCTCCTCGATATCTTTCTGGCGGCGTTCGAGAAAGACTTCCAGGGCGGCCCCCAATCCCTGGGTTTCGAGCACCAACGGCCTTAGTTCAAACAGTAGGGTGCGCATTTGATGGCTGGCCCGGTCGGCTAACTCGGCCATTTCGGTAAGGGTGCCGGGCAGTACATCGGGCCGGTCATTTTTAATCGCTTTGGTGGCAAAATCCAAATTCATCATAATGGCGGCCACAAGCTGGGTGGGACCATCGTGCAGATCACGGGCCAATCGTTTTCGCGCTTCGCGTTCGGCCTGAATGGTTCGGTTGTGTTCTTCTTCCAGGGTTTCGTACAACCGCGCATTTTCAATGGCGATGGCGGCGTAAGAGGCAATCGAGCTGAGCAAATCGGCATCATTTTGGGTAAAATCACCTACTTTTTTGTTGAGAACTTGCAAGACGCCGATGGTGTGGTCGTGCAGAATGAGGGGGACGCATAAAATGTTGCGGGTAACAAACTGGGTTTTTTTATCTAAATCTTTGAAATGACGCTGATCATGGCCTACATCGGCAATAATAAGCGGCCGGCCGCTTTGGGCCACCTGTCCGGCAATACCCTGCCCCTTCGGAACACGAAACGGTTTGACTTCGTCGGCTTTATCGCCCAGCGCAATCTGAAAAACCAATTCGCCGGTGGTTTGATCGGTTAGCAGCAGCGACCCCGCTTCAACCGCCAGCATATCTTCAACTTGTTCCATAATTTTGGTGAGAACGACATCAAGATGGAGCGTAGAGGAGAGGGTGCGGGCAACCTGGTTTAGAAAAACCATCTCGTCGGCTTTGCGTTGGGATAAATCTCGCAGGCGAGCCATTTCTTCAGCCCGATGCTGACTGGAGGCAAACAGCCGGGCGTTGCGCAGCGCAATCGAAGCCTGAGTGGCTACTGCCGACAACAGCCGGACGTGGTATAGATTGAAGGCATTGGCTTCATAATTCCACAAAATAATGGCCCCCTGAGCAGTTTCGTCATTGAGAACCGAATTGATAATCGGAACACCGACCCAGGAGCGAGGGTTAACCTGGGGAAGTCGCTTACTTAGCTCGAATGGTTCTTTACTACTGGCCATATCGTGAACCAGCACCGGCGAGTGCGAGCTTAGTACATGAGCCACTAACCCGGCTTCCTCGGCCAATTTAAGGGAGAACGGGTTGATAGTTTTTCCCTGATCGGTCACTAAGACAAACCGTATGACACGTTTGGTATCATCATAGATAACTAGAGCAAAATTCGAGGTATCGACCAACCGGCCGGTCTCATAAAAAACGGAAAGAATGACCTCTTTGGGATTTAAGCTTGAGTTGAGCGCTACCCCGGTATTATATAAGGTTGTGATTTGTCGCAGTTCTTTAGAGAGGCGTTCAACTAATTCTTTGTTTGAGGTGTCGGTTTTGATTTCTATTTCCTCAAACCGATTGGAGAGGAAAGGGCTTGTTTTAGGTATATCTTTTTTGTTAGATGTTGAGTCACTCATTGATGAACTTATACCTGATGACGGTATGAACCCGACTAAGAGAAAAAAATTGACCGGTATCCAATGCAGATTGATTTCAAATTAGAGCAGCTCAACTCCGGCAGTTGCCGGGAAAAGCCACGGTCAACCACGGCCCGAGTAAAGTTTGAAATTCAACGATCACAGGTTGCGCTGTTTAATCATCGCTTTGCGCAAACCGCCGATCTAAATCTACAATGGATACAGGTCGCTTGAACGTTCCGGGTAAGGTTAAGGACCACCTTAAAGTTGCCCTCAGTAGACGGTAATACTCGCGTCAATACGGCCTCGCCAAACTTACCCTACTTCGGCGGCAGCGTCTACTGTTACCATAATATAATATGAGTATAGCAGAGGGTTAAAATTTATTAAAATTTTATCCGTTATTACCCATAAGGAGGCGGCCTTTATACCTTTGTCATTATAGCATAAGTTCGATTAAATGTGTAACCCTTAGCTAATGGTTATCATCGTATCATTTTGTTCTACCTTATCGCCGGCGGCCACGTAGATCATATGCACCGTACCGGCCCGAGGCGCTTTGAACTCATTCTGCATTTTCATCGACTCAAGGACAATAACGATATCCCCCTGAGCAACTTCTTGGCCCGTGGTAACCGGCACCTCAACCACCACACCGGGCATAGGCGCTTTGAGAATGGCTTCACCGGTTAAGGCCACGTTGCCCTTAAGCCCGGCCAGGCGGCGCGTGCGTTCATCTTCAACCACGACCTCATAAATCTGGCCGCCCAACTGAACGACGTATACGCCATCACCTTCACTCAGGCGCACATCGTGCGATTTGCCATCGATGATGATCGAATACATCAGTGTATCCGGCATCTGCTGCATATCGGCGTTAATGACCTCGCCATCTAAGACGATTTCGTTCTCTTTGTTGATATCAATTGTATACTGTTGATCGCCAACAGTGGTAACATATTTCATGTGCCGAATCTCCTGTTAATTGGACTACCGCATCCGCCGGTCGAGGGCTTCTCGACGGCCGTACACGCGCCATGGGCTAGGACCAACTTGGTCTAATACGATAGCCTTTTTGCTGCGATTGTGGGCCACAAATGTCGCCGCTACTCCTGCAATGCGTTGTAATTCGTCATTGGGTTTCTGATTAAAGACAAAATTCTTTTCCAGAAAATTGGTGTGGATCTGGCCGCCCTGGAAACGAACCGAGTTCATCAACTGAATGTGCAGGGGGATGGTGGTCGTAACGCCCACAATTTGGTACTCTTCCAAAGCGCGGCGCATCCGCACAATCGCCTCAGCTCGGTTTTCGCCCCAGCAGATCAACTTGGAGATCATCGAGTCGTAATAGGGCGTAATTTCGGAGCCGAGAATAACGCCGCTGTCAACTCGAACGCCGGGGCCGGTCGGAATATTCAAGCCGGTGATCTTGCCAATGGACGGCATAAAACCGTTAGCCGGGTCTTCGGCCAAAATGCGGCATTCCATGGCCCAGCCGTTTAGGCGAATATCTTCCTGGCGATAGCGCAGCCGCCGGCCCGAGGCCACCCGCAGCATCTCTTTGACGATATCGATGCCGGTCACAAATTCGGTTACGGGGTGCTCCACTTGCAGCCGGGTGTTCATCTCCAAAAAGTAAAAGTTCCGGTCTTTGTCAACGATAAATTCGACTGTCCCCGCCGACTGATAATTGACGGCCTGAGCGGCTTTAACCGCCACCTCGCCCATTTGACGCCGCATCTCCTCATCAACAATGGGCGATGGCGACTCTTCGATCACTTTCTGGTGCCGGCGCTGTAAAGAGCATTCGCGCTCGCCCAGATGAATAACGTTGCCGTGCTGGTCGCCCAGCACCTGAATTTCGATGTGACGGCCATCTTCGATCAGCTTTTCCAAATAAACCCGGCTGTCGCCAAAGGCGGAGTCCGCTTCGCGGCGGGCCACGCGAACGGCTTCGGCCAAATCTTCCGGATGGTAAACTTTACGCATACCTTTACCGCCGCCGCCGGCCGCCGCTTTAACCAAAAGGGGAAAGCCGATGCGATTGGAGGCGTGCTGCAGGTCTTCATCGGACAACTGGCCCGACCGGCCCGCGCCGGGCACCAACGGCACATTGGCCGAGGCCATCGTCGCCCGGGCGGTCAATTTATCGCCCATTAACTTCATGGCGTAGGCTGGCGGCCCGATCCAGGTCAAACCGGCGTCGGTGACCAGATGGGTGAAATGGGCGTTTTCGGACAAGAAGCCATAACCGGGATGGATGCCGTCGGCCCCGCATTTGAGGGCGACATCGACAATTTTCTCCCCGTCCAGGTAGCTTTTTAGCGCTGCGGGCGCCCCGATACAGTAGGCTTCATCCGCCATGTGAACATGGGGCGACATCCGATCCGCTTCGGAGTAGATCGCTACGGTCTCTAAGCCTAGTTCCTGACAACCGCGAATAACGCGTAATGCAATTTCGCCTCGATTGGCGACTAATATCTTTCTCAACGTTGCCATAGTCTAATCCTTATTCTCGACTATAATTCTTCCGCATTGAGCGGAAGTTCTAATAAATAGAGGGTGTGGTTTCATTAACCGCTGTGCCAAGGTCAGAGCTACAAAGGAATGTTGCCGTGTTTCTTGGGCGGATTTTCGTCTCGTTTGTTTTTTAGCATTTCAAGCGCGTTAATCAAGCGAGGGCGGGTCTGGGAGGGTTCGATAACGTCATCCAGATAGCCCCAACTGGCTGCGACATAAGGATTGGCGAAAGTGTCCCGATACCTTTGAACCAGTTCGGCCCGCAGCTCATCGGGGTTTTCAGCGGCGGCTAACTCCTTGCGGTACAGAATATTAGCCGCGCCCTCCGGCCCCATCACCGCGATTTCGGCCGTCGGCCAGGCCAGGTTAACATCGCCTCGAATATGTTTGCTGCTCATTACATCGTAGGCGCCGCCGTAAGCTTTGCGCGTAATGACGGTAATCTTGGGCACGGTGGCTTCGGCAAAAGCGTACAGCAGCTTGGCGCCGTGGCGGATGATCCCCCCATGTTCCTGGCCGACCCCCGGCAAAAAGCCCGGCACGTCCTCTAAAATAATCAAAGGAATGTTAAAACAGTCGCAGAAGCGAACAAAGCGGGCGGCTTTGGCGGATGAGTTGATATCCAACACCCCGGCTAAAACAGCCGGTTGATTGGCGACAATGCCCACGCTGCGCCCATTGAGGCGAGCAAAGCCAACCACGATATTTTTGGCATAATGTTCTTGTACTTCCAGGAAGAAGCCTTCATCGACAATTTTCGTGATGACCTCGTGAATGTCGTAGGGTTTGTTGGGGTTTTCCGGGATAATGGTATCGAGCGCGCTCTCCGTCCGCAGCGGATCATCTCGACAGATGACGCCGGGCGCGTCTTCCATATTGTTGCTGGGGATAAAGCCGATTAACTGCCGGGTGGTGTAAAGCGCGTGTTCTTCGCTTTCCGAGGCAAAATGAGCCACACCGCTAACCTGATTATGGGTCATGGCCCCGCCCAAATCCTCCATGCTCACCTCTTCGTGGGTAACCGAACGGACCACTTCCGGACCGGTGACAAACATGTGGCTAGTTTCTTTTGTCATTATAATAAAATCGGTGATCGCCGGCGAGTAGACAGCCCCCCCGGCGCAGGGGCCGAGAATGCACGAAATTTGGGGAATGACGCCACTACTCAGCACGTTGCGCAAAAAAATGTCGGCGTAAGCGCCCAGACTAACCACCCCTTCTTGAATGCGAGCGCCCCCAGAGTCATTAAGGCCAATGATCGGCGCTCCATTTTTTGTGGCTAAATCTTGAAGTTTTATGATTTTGTCGGCATGGGCCCGGCTCAGGCTGCCGCCAAACACGGTAAAATCTTGAGCGAAGACATAAACCAAACGCTGCTCTATCGTTCCGTAGCCGGTAACAACGCCGTCACCGGTGGGGTGATAGGTGTTGAGATCAAACTCACCAGCGTGGCGCGCTACATAGATGTCGATCTCGCGAAACGAACCTTCGTCAAGCAAAATTTCGATCCGCTCACGAGCGGTGAGTTTGCCTTTGGCATGCTGACTGGCGATGCGTTCCTCACCGCCGCCCAACTTAGCTTTTTCTTTGAATTCCCTTAGTTGTTTAATTTTTGGGTCAAGACTCATGGGTCCCTCCGGTTGGGTGATTGTTTTTGATCCTGATAGACGTGGGGACAATGAATTTTATGGCAGTAGAGGGTTGAACGAGGTCAACATGGGGTTGTGATCGATGATGGTCCCCTGTGAATTGTTTCACGCATGACTAAACCCCGAAGTTAAGAAAACGTTACGATGTTCGGATAAATTCATTTACCGGATTTATTATAATTCATTAAGGAAAAATTGCACAAATTTAACAGTGGTTGTATTAAATTTCACAAATGGGAATAGCCAAGCCAATATTTGGCAAGCGGCGTCCTTTTTTGTAAAATAACAGTTAATTACTTGTTAAACTTTTTTTACAAATCTTTTGTTCCCCAGCCGTTACAAATTAGCTTTGCCTAATTTTCCTATACAAAAGCGCCCTATGCTTGGGGTTAATATCAGTCTGAAAGAGAGAAATAGTGTGTTTGAATTAAGTCCCACCGAGAAGATAAATCTAAAAACCATAGCCGACACCGGCAACAAAAATGTATCGCGGCGGGCCATGATTATCCTGATGAGCGAGGCCGGACAAAAGCCGGAAAATATTGCGGCCGAGGTCGATTTAACGGTTAGAGTGGTGAAGCGTTGGCAGCGCGAATTTTCTAAAGAACGCATGGCGATTTTTCCGGGGTCTCAAGAGAGCCAATCTCGTAGCGGCGCCGGCGATCACTTGGCCGAGGAAAGCCAAATTCCGGAGATGGCCGGCCAGTCGGTAGAGGCTGAAGTTGCTCAGATAGCCCCAGTTTCAGTAAAGAATGGCGGGCCTCAAGAACAGTTAAGCGAGCCGGTCCTGGAGGCTCAATCGGCCGCGCCGGATGAAGATCAAGCTCTGGTTGAGGAGCCGATCAATAAAAAGAAGAAAAAAGCGAAAGATTTGACGAAGAAAGTCAAGAAAAAGAGGGCTAAGAAAGAGAAAGCTGCCCCACTCTCTATTCAAGCTAAAGTGGGCTTAGAACCAACGGATAGCATGGCCGAGGCCGGTCGTAAAGTACTGGCTTTCCATTTTGAGCGTATGCTTGAGCATGAACCGGGGACGCGTGTAGGGGAAGATATCGAGGAACTGCACGATATGCGAGTGGCTACCCGGCGGATGCGGGCGGCTTTCCAAGTCTTTGGCGACAGCTATACCAAGAAGTCGGTCAAGCCGCTGCTGCAAGGCCTCAAAAAAACCGGACGGGCCTTGGGTCCGGTGCGCGACCTGGATGTATTTATTGAGAAGTTGCAGCAATATCAGCGGACTCTCGCGGAAAGTGAGCAGGATAAGCTGCAACCCTTGCTCGACATGTTGCAAACCCAACGAGACAAGGCGCGGAAAATCATGATAAAACATCTCGACAGCCGAGATTACCGCAAATTCAAAAAGTCGCTCGGCACGTTTGTAAATACGGAAGGTTTGGGGGCTGCACCGGTCAAATTAGGTGACAATCCGGAACCGAATCAACTTCGGCACGTGGGGCCAATGCTAATCTATGATACGTACGCCGAGGTCCGCGCCTATGAAACCGTTCTCGACGGAGCGCCGATTAGCACACTGCACCAACTGCGCATTACCTGCAAACGGCTGCGCTATACCCTGGAATGTTTGGAAGAAGTGTTAGGCCCAGAGTCCGACCAAGTGATCACCGAGACAAAAATTATGCAAGATCATTTGGGCGACTTGAACGACGCCGAGGTTGCGGCCGGAATCATCAAGAAGTTCTTGAAAGATTTTGCCGCGCAGCAGAAGCAACTACCGCTCGAAGCGCAGCAAGGCCCGGAGCAAATTGAGGCTTATCTAAATGCCAAACACAATGAACGCCATGAACTACTGGTCTCATTTTCAGCGGCTTGGGATCGCTTCAACCGGCGTGAGTTTCGCAAGTTGTTAGCACGGTCGGTGTCGGTTTTGTAAGCCCGTCCGAGTTACTATGTTGGGGCGCTCAGACCTGCGTCTTACCCTAAAATATGATATCAAAAAGCCGATCCGCAGGATCGGCTTTTTGGTCATTTATTTATTGTTGGTGGCTAAGGTACGAGAGACGATATCATCCATTTCATGGCGTCGTTTATCGTCTTTTGCCTTGTCACTTCGATCTGATCGATCATCCTGCATTTTGTTTTGCATCGCGGCGTAGGCCATTGCCATCGCGGTTGGGACAGGTTCATCATTGGCTTCTTCCACTACCGGTTGTTCAACCATCTGAGCGGCTGGTTCGTATTTTTCGTCTTTGGCCGGCTCTTTGGCTGGCGGCTCAACCAGCGCTTTGATGGATAGATCGATTTGGCGCTTTTTCTTGTTGACTTTCAATACTTTGACGTTCACACTGTCACCCACCGTCAGGGCATCTCCTGGCGTATCAATGTACTCGTGGGTGATTTGTGAGATGTGAACCAGTCCGTCCCGCTCGCTGTCGATATCAACAAAGGCGCCATAGGATTCCAAACGGGTCACGACCCCCTCTAATTCTGCCCCTTCTTCGATATCTCTAATTCGGATGGAGATGGGTTTAACCATCGTCAGGCTGATGCGACCGCGTTTTTGATCCACTTTTTTGACCCAAACTTCAATTTCTTGCCCCACTGAAACAACGTCGGTGACTTTTTCAACCTTTTTGCGAGACAACTCGGAGATGTGGACTAAACCGTCTTGGGGCAACCCGATATCGACGAAAGCACCAAAATCGGTGATGTTTTTAACCTTACCGGCCATTTTTTGGCCTGACTCAAGGTCGAGAATGGAGTTCACATCTTCGGTTTCGGTGGGGTCTGTTGATACGGCCGGTGTATCTTCAGTGGTGGGGCTGCTGTCAGCCGGGGTGTCTACGGCGGGGGTATCCGGGGTGTCTACCCCCGCTGCTGCCTGGGCAGCTTGTTCTTCTGTGGCTAAATTTTGAGTGCTCATTTTCTCTCCTAGACTACGCGCTCCCAATTTGAGAGAAACGTTCCAATTTTTTAAATTTTTCTCTCTAGCAGCGCAAATTGTGCAAACTGGAACGAAGGCCGATTATATCATCCCTGCTCACGACTGGCAAATTAAGTTTGGAGCAGCTACAGGCCCGGATTCGGCGTTTTACATTCATAGTTTAAGGGTAAACTTGTTTCTGGCTAACTTTGGCATTTTTGTCCACCACAATTAGCCAGGCTTGGTTGGGGCCAATTTCAAATTGAACGTTCGAAGCTCCCCCACCGGGAAGACTTAAGCCGGGGTTGTAGCGGCCCGGTGACAAATCATGATAAGAATCGACAGCCCCCGGCATCACTTGCAGCGAACCCTGACCGTCGCCAAAATCGATGTTGTATTCATTGGTGTAGAAGTTTTGTAAATAAACGCGAGCGACTCCCGGCGGCGGCGTGAAGGGATTAACTGTGGGCGTCGTCGGTGTGGGCGGCGCTCTCGTCACCGTGGGTGGTATAGGGCTGGGTGTGGCGGGTCGCACCGCTTGCGGATTGACCTGGTAACCGCCGATAATTTCATTCCAAGTAGCGTTAATTTCATCGTAGACCACGGTTGATAGATACAGGATAAAGACAACAGTGTCTCGCTGTTCAAAGAAAAAGTCGCTGTCGACCACCTGGCCCGATTCAGATTCAAATGTGACCGCTACATAAATACTACCATCAGGTTGATCTTTATGGGCGACCTCTTCATAAGATTGAGAGGAAAAAAAGTTAGCCAGATAACGGTCGATGAATTGGGCCATTCCGGTTTCATCCCATTCTTGGGCCTCATCGATAAACTCCACGCCGACCACGGATGTGCCATCGCCAAATTCGCCCAGATGATCTGATTCAGTCGTTACGGCCCAGCCGATGGGGATCGGCAGGCTAAATGCACCGGAGGGATGAACGTAAGGGGTGTCCTGAAATTGTAGAACTGCGCCTTGTTCGATTTGACCGGCCAGACTGTCTCCGGCTGAGCCGCTATTGATGGACACCGAGTCGCTCAAGGACGTTTGAGGCTGCTCGGTGGTCGGCGCTTCCGGGGTAATAGTGGGTTCCGGCGCAGGGGTAGCCGTCGGCGCGGCGGCGACGACCGGCGCTTTAACCTCAAACGCCTGCGTCTGCGCCAAATCGTTGTTGACAAATAACTCGACCTGATAATTGCCCACCGGCCACAATTTTTCACTGCTGAGATCAAACGTGAGCAAGCCACTGCCGGAAGTAATTCGCGCTTCATCGATCGGAATCTTGTTGCCGCCGGCATCGATCGCCGTCCAAGCCGCTTTGATGACCGTATCGTCCGGGGCGTTGGCCAGATCAACTACGAAGTAAAAGGTATCATCCGGTGAAAAAGTGACGGTTGGGATTTCGCCACTGGCGTCACGAGCCAGTGTGGCGCCGGTAATCTTAGCTGTGCTGAAACTGTAGCTGCAGGCCAGACAGGTTACTAGGAGCAATAGTCCGATGACAAAAATTCTTCTCTGATCCACGTTGGTCTCTCTCGCATTTTGGCGATGGTGGCTTAATTGATGACATATTCATAACGATGTCGTAATTCAATTATAAAAGTTGGGCGACTCGGTGTCAACGAGTAAAATAGTCGCTGATGGTTGGGTGATTAGTTGGCTGGTTAATGGGTTGGATGGAATCCAGTTAACCAACTAATCAGCCCACTAGCAAACCAACCAACCAACCAACCAACCAACCAACTAACTAACTAACTAACTAACTAACTAACTAACTAACCAACCAACCAACTAACTATTTATGAGGAGCTACCAAATGAGTCCGGGAATCACCATCATCGGCCTTGGGCCGGGGGACAGTCAGTTGTGGACTGAAGCCGCTGCCCAATATCTGCGTTACGCCATCGAAGTCCATGTTTACACCTCTCACCCTAGCCTGCCCGATATTCCGGGCCGGCTGCGCTACGTAACGCCCCCAACCGATCCGTCCCATCCGGCTGCCGATCGATTCAGACAGATTGCGGTTGAGGTGGTGTTGTTAAGCCAGCGCCGACCAGAGTTCATTCTGGCTGTACCCGGTCACCCCAGTTTGGATGATCCGGTTACGCCTCGCCTGTGCGCCGAAGCCAAAGCCGCCGGACTGCCCGTGACCATTGTGCCGGGGTTGAGTTATTTTGAGGC
Organism: Anaerolineales bacterium; assembly: GCA_020634855.1. Taxonomy (GTDB): domain Bacteria; phylum Chloroflexota; class Anaerolineae; order 4572-78; family J111; genus JAGRBY01. The sequence continues at coordinate 787,856 of JACKAU010000003.1, read as the reverse complement.
GGTGGTGGCTGCTCTGGGCTTGACTGAAGTTCACAGCCTACAATTGGCCGATGCCTACGAGTTGGCTCAACTCTACCATCCGTTATTGGAGCCGGATCGTCCGGCTCTGGTCAGACATATCGACGATCAAACCTTGGCCGCTCGCCTCAAACAGACGCTGCTCAATGCCTATCCGGCCGATTTTAGTGTGACTCTGGTTCACAGTCCCGGCGGACCTACGGAGGCGATCTGGACCGGCCCGCTGTCTGAAATCGACAGCCAATCCTTCCTGGCCGCTTCGGCTTCCCTTTACCTGCCAGCCGATACGAACCTGAGCGGCTTCAATACGTTTCAACAAATCATCGCTCATCTGCGTTCGCCGAACGGCTGTCCCTGGGATCGAAAACAGACCCACCAAACACTGCGTCCATACCTGCTGGAAGAAACCTACGAAGTGCTGGAAACCATCGACGCCAATGACCCGGACGCGCTAGCCGAAGAGTTGGGGGATCTATTGCTGCAAATTGTGTTGCATACCCAAATCGCCACCGATACCGGCGAATTTAAGATGGGCGCGGTACTCGATCACATCAATCGCAAAATGCTGCGACGCCATCCCCACGTTTTTGGCGATGTCGCGGTGAATCACGCGGATGAGGTTAAAGTTCATTGGGAGGCGATCAAGCAGGCGGAGAAGGCCGCTAAAGGACAAACAAACCATCACGCCTCGGCTCTAGATGGGGTAGCCAAAGCGTTACCCGCCCTGGCCGAAGCCTTGGCGATCTCCAAAAAAGCGGTGGGGGTCGGCTTTGAGTGGCCGGATATTGAAGGCGTGCTGGACAAAATCAATGAAGAGGCCCGCGAAGTGGCCGAGGCCACCGAGCCGGATCACTTGGAGGCGGAGGTCGGCGACCTGTTGTTCTCGATTGTCAACCTGGCCCGCTGGCAGAACGTCGATCCGGAGAGTGCGCTGCGCTCCACCAGCGCCCGTTTTACGCAACGATTCAAACAGGTGGAAGCGCTGGCTCAAGCCCAAGGCCGGCAGTTGTCAGAGATGACGCTGGCGGAGATGGATCAATTGTGGGATCAGGCTAAAGCCATCTTGGCCGGAAATGCGGATAACGTTGGCTAAGTGCCAGGTCCTATACCTCTAGATCAAGTCTGAACTGCATCGCGTGAAGTTTGTGATATAGCCCCTCATCTTTGAGTAGGTCAATGTGTGTACCCTGCTCGACGATCTGCCCCTGATCCAATACCACGATCCAATCGGCGTTTTTTATGGTGCTCAACCGGTGGGCAATGACAAAGGTCGTCCGCGAACGCATCAGATGCTCCAGCGCTTCTTGCACCAACTGTTCCGACTCGCTATCGAGAGATGAAGTGGCCTCGTCTAAAATGAGGATGCGCGGATCTTTGAGAATGGCGCGGGCAATCGCTACCCGCTGGCGTTGGCCGCCGCTCAGTTTGATGCCGCGCTCGCCCACCAACGTCTCGTATCCTTGGGGCATGGCTGAAATAAAATCGTGGGCGTTAGCGGCCCGAGCCGCGGCCTCGATTTCGGTCTGAGTCGCGTCCAACTTGCCGTAGCGAATATTTTCGCGAATCGTGTCGGAAAAAAGGATCGTTTCCTGGGGTACGATACCGATCTGCTGCCGCAAGCTGAGGTTGGTGACCCGCCGGATGTCGTGTCCATCGATGGTAATACAGCCCTCACTGACATCATAAAAGCGAGGGATAAGATTCACCAACGTGGTTTTGCCGGCTCCACTCGGCCCCACCAGGGCGATCACGCGACCCGGCGGCACATTGAGACTGACCTGGTACAGCACCGGAATGGCCGAACCATAATCGAAGCTGACGTTATGAAACGTCACTTGGCCAATAATATCGGGAAGGGGGACAGCGTCGGGGTCATCGGCGATTTCGGGAGGGGTGTCGAGCAAGCCAAAAAGCCGTTCCGTCGCGCCCAAGGCGGCTTGAAATTGGCTGTAGAGCGTTGAAAAAGCGGCGATGGGACCGGCGACCAGCATCGTATAGATCAAATACGCGACCAACCCCCCGGGCGACAATCGCCCTTGAATGACCTCGAAGCCGCCAAACCAGATCGTAACCGTAATTGACATAAATGCCATAAATCCGATCATCGGCGCTAAAAAGGCGGATATTTTGACCCGGCGCAAAGCCGCCTCAAAAGTCTGCTCGATCTGGGCATTGAACCGGGTGATTTCGTACGCCTCGCGAGCAAATGATTTGACGATGCGAATCCCGCCGACGCTCTCTTCAACCGTGGCCGAGGCTTCGGCCAATCGGTCTTGCACATCGGTCGCGGCCAGGCGAATTTTTCGGCCCAGGTAAACCATAGTCAAGGTAACGATGGGGACGCCTAACAAAATAATGCCTGTCAATCGCCAATCGAGCCAAAATAAAAAAATTATCCCGCCGACCAGCGTCAAACTCTGCTGCAAAAGGGTTACTAAATTATCGGTCACGGCGGCTTGCAGGGTAGTGACATCGTTGGTGACGCGGGATACAATCTCGCCCGTGCGTCGGTCGGCAAAAAAACGCAGTGACAGCGACACTAGATGGCCGTAGATCTGCTGCCGGATGTCGGCTACCACTCTTTCGCCGGTGTAACCCATATTGTAGCGGTTGATAAAGCTAAAAACGGCTTGCGTAAAAAAAATAAGGGCCAGGAGCAGGGTATAAAGGTTGAGGAGAGATAGGCTCTGCTCGACGAAGACTACATCGACCACGTTACGGATGATCAGCGGCATGGTTAGCCCCAGCACTGTTCCTAGCGACAGCGCCGTCAGCGCTACCAGCACCCTTGCCCGGTAGGGGCGTATATAACGGAGTAAACGTCTGTACCCAACCAGGCGCTCTCGCGTGATCGGAACCCGGTCGGTATTATCGGGGTCTAAGCTTTGGGTTCGTCGGGGTCTGATCATCTGAACTTTAGGTATTTCATACAAACCTACCTTGGAATTGCCGTCCACAGTCAGCCTAAAATGTAGTGGATCGCCGATTATATTTCATAGGTCTTTAACCGGCTTGGCCACTTAGGCTGGACAATTTATTGATTTTAACCGCCAAACCCAAAAAGTGTAGCACGGTTGCCGTCAGGAAGCAAGCAAAAAAATCAGGGTTTATTTAACTGGTAAGGCTACAGATATTTGTCAATGTGTTAATCATCTGATTAATCAAGAATAGTTGAAAAGCTTTAAAAAAGCGTTGAAAATCCTTGCCCAAGCATTGGAAATATTTACGCGATATTTACTGACAGCCCCGGTGAACCATGATATAGTGAGGACAGTTAATAACCTATTGCGTCTATGTCCTCCCAAGTGGCTGCACCCACAGCCATAATTAAGCCTCTAAAATTTATCGGCCTGACTGACGCTGGAAAAAAATCTTCCCCAAGATTTATCTTTTACAGGCGCAATAGGAACTTTCGAAAGTGCGTTCACTTCCTCCCAGGTGAGCGCACTTTTTTTTGCGTTTGAGCGAGAACCAAAAAATTTGTCATCTCTTTTCGTTAAGAGTATAATTTTAAACTTGGACATCCCCGAAATAGAAGTATTTATTTAGAGGTATTCTTCATTTTGATTCAGCGTAAAACTCAAACCAGTGAATATTGGCAGCAACAATTCAAAGTTAGCCACAAAGACATAGAAAACATATACCAACAAGTTTTGGAGCAGAATCGGCCGGTTGATCTCAATGATATCGCCATCGTTCTGGTGCGGCGTCAGTGCAATGAGGAAGAATTACAAGTTCGTAGCGAGTTTCAAGACGGCAAGCTGTACCAACCGAGCAATAGCTACAACGTTGATGAGAAACTGGTCTTTCCTGCGCTAAACTTTGCCACAGGTACGGTAACCCAGACGCGATCGGGGCAGCACCCTGATTTTGGTAACTTTACCGTCATCACCGTTAACTTTGGTAACGGCTCAACCAAGGATTTTGTGGCCAATTTTACCCACGAGCATCGGCTCAACACTGATCAAGAGCAGGGTTTGGCCAGCTTGCAGGGTTTAGTTCCCCCTGATGAAATTTATCAGGAATATCAAGACGTCATTTGTAATCGAATTAGAGCCGCTTTGGAAGCCCACTCGGATTTTGTGAGCGTTAACGACAAATATTTTCTAGCCGATTTGCTGACAGAATTTCACGAAGGGTTGTTTAATATTGCCGATGCGGCCATTGACATCAACAAAGGACCGCTCGCTACTGATGCTTTGGTTGAGCAGATGGGCCTGGTTGAGTCGCCCGACCAAATCACCGACTTAATGCGTTTCTCGGTAAACTACCGGCTTGACAGTGATGAACGCTTTGAGGACGTCGGTCCTGAAGGCCAGGTGTTGTGGTATTTGGAACGAATGGCGCCCCCAGAAGCTTACTACCCGCCACGTCGCCTGCAAATGCGCCGCCAGGAGTATGACGCCAGCGATTTTGACGCCGACCTATTTGCCTTGCTCAGCGAAATTGATGATGAAGCCACCCCGGCTGATGAGGCCGAACTGCCCGATGAAAACGCCAGAAGAGTGACGGTGGTGATCAACTACCCCCACTGGCGGGTCGGCACCCTGCCGCTCACGCCAAAAATGCTGCCCTTCTTTCCGAAGAGCTATCATAACCCGGTTCGCTTTCAATTTGTCGATGGCCGAACCGGTGAAAAGTTCCCTGGCTGGACAGTTTTTGATCACAAATATGTATTTGGTCTGGATGACTGGTACAAGAAAAACAAGCTGCCGGTTGGCGCTTACATCACGGTAAGATCGGGCAAAGATCCGATGGAAGTGATCGTCGAGTTCCAGAACACACGCGGTCAGCGCGATTGGGTACGAATGGTGACGATCACTGGCAATCGGCTCTCTTTTCAGATGACCCCGGCGGCCATTGGCTGTAAATACGATGAACTGATGATCATCGGCGACACCAGCCCCGAGAGTACCGATAAGTTCTGGCTCACCGCTGAAGACCGGAATCGCTCCGTTTTCGATCTGTTATGTGAAGTCTTTCCGGAATTATCAAAGTTAAATCCGCAGAGTACTGTTCACGCCAAAACGCTCTACAGTGCCGTCAATGTTTATCGCCGCACGGCTCCCGGCGTAGTTTTTCAGGAGCTTATTTCGCGCCAATGCTTCATTCCGATGAATCATGGTTACTGGACTTACGATCCAAGTTTGCGAGACAAATAGATAGTGGCATCTTAACTTAAAAATAAGTAACTATTTACGAAATTATCATGGCTAAATTTGTTAGACCGACAATCGACACAAAATTTTATATCGACTTTTCATGGTGGCAGCAGAAAGGCCAAAATTTACGGGCATTTTTGCAGAGCAATGCCTGTCCGGACTGCCAGCGGCTGGCCGAAGATACCCAAGATCAAACCTTTGACTGGATCAACCCTGAAACGGGGGAGGTTCATGAAATCGATGTGTTGTGGCATATCATCCATACTCACTGCAAGCATGATCCCAACTTTTTAGATAGTCGTATTCCTCTAACGAGCGCAGTTTTTAGAATATTCATTTTGAATGATAATACCCCACTGTCGCCGGTAGAACTCCATGAACAGATTCGGAAAAAATCGCCGGAACTGATTCTCAAAACCATCGGCGGCCGGCAGATTTACAAAGGTATCAAACCGTTTGTACCCGCTGTCTAACCCGTTAGGATTGACTGTCAGCGAAAGACCGCCTTATGGGCGGTTTTTTATTGGCTAAATTTTTGGGTTAAGCCTACAATAAAGGAACTTTTCAGGGATAGTTGACATGAATTACCAAATGGAGTTTAAACGGTGGGCGATATTGAATAGACGGCAAGACCCTCTTCGATATGACTTCGCCTATTCAGGACGTTTCGGCTTGCTGCTGCTTCTTGTCTGTTTACTTTGGCCGGCGGCCCTGGCCCAGGCCGACTCACCGACTCTTGATCAAAATGAGCCTTTTGTCTATACCGTGCAGACGGACGATACGCTGATTTTCATCGCGCTTAAGTACAATCTCAACATGGCCGATATTGCTGTGGCCAACCATCTGCGTAATCCCGGCTTAATTTTGCCCGGTCAGCAATTGATTTTGCCGGGGATCTCTCCGATTTCCAATCCTGAATCGGCCGAGCGGATCGGTGAGCAGCTTCACACCGTCCAACCCGGTGAAACCATCGGCAGCATTGCCAATATCTATTATGCCACCCCTGATGATGTTATCGCCCTTAACAACCTGTCCAACCCGGATTTACTTCAAGTGGGACAAACGCTAAAGGTGCCGGTGATTCAGCCCCCACTCTCTGATCCGCTAACGTGGCCCTTTATCGGCGTCACCCTGTCGGAACCGACTATCATCCAGGGCCGAACGCTCGTGGCTCGCGTTTCGCTGGCAGAGGAAGCCACCGCTGTCGTGGGTGATTTTGAAGGCCAGCCGGTCTTCTTTTACCGCAGCAGCGGCGCCGTTTATTGGGGCATTGTCGCTATCCACGCCCTGATTAAGCCGAACGTTTACCAACTTCATTTAACAGCCACCATGCCGGACGGCCAAATTTTTAGCCACGCTGAAAATGTAAAAGTTATGGAAGGTCCGTACGACTCGGAGGCGATTTTGCTCGACGGTAGCCGCGCGGAACTGCTCCAAACCGAGTTGATCCAAGAAGAACGCGAAAAACTGGCCGCTCTGTGGTCCCAAATTACTCCCCGGCCGCTGTGGGATGGACCATTTTGGTTTCCGATTGCCGAAGATGCGCCGCGTGTGACCAGCGCTTTTGGGACACGACGCAGTTACAATGACAGTTCGGACCTCAGTTTTCACGCTGGAACCGACTTTGGCGGAGGGGTGGGCGAGCCGCTCTATGCGCCGGCCGGCGGCATTGTGGTGCTGGCCGAGCCGCTGATGGTGCGGGGCAACGCCGTACTCATCGATCACGGAATGGGCTTATTCAGCGGCTATTGGCACCAGAGTGAAATTGTCGTCACCCCCGGTCAGCACGTGGAGCCGGGCGACTTAATCGGCTACGAGGGTGATACTGGTCTCGTAACCGGCCCCCACCTGCACTGGGAGTTTCGTCTCAATGGTATTGCCGTTGATCCGCTTCAATGGACTCGTGAGTCGATTCCCTAACCCTTTGAGGATTAAAAATGAGTACCAAAAAAACCTATTTGTGCGATATGGATGGCGTTTTAGTTCATGGCCAGAAGGCTTTGCCCGGCGCTATCGAATTTATTGAAAAATTAATCAAGGGCGGCCATCGTTTTCTGATTCTCACCAATAACTCTCGCTACACCACCACCGATCTTCAGCATCGCTTACAAGCGTCGGGCATCGATGTTAAAGCCGAAAATATTTACAACAGCGCTCTGGCTGCGGCAGCCTTTGTTCATTCTCAGAAACCCGGCGGCTCAGCCTACGTCATTGGTGATATCGGTCTTTACCAGGCTCTGGCCGATGTCGGCTATACTCTGACCGATTATTCTCCAGATTACGTTATTTTGGGTGAAACCGATTCGTATCCCTACGATAAAATTATTCGAGCGATTCGGTTGATTTCACAAGGCATCCCCTTTATTGCCACCAACCCCGATCCCAACGGCCCTGTGGAAGATGGGCTGGTGCCGGCCACCGGAGCTGTAGCAGCCTTAATTGAAAGCGCCACTGGCTTTAGTCCCTACTTCGTAGGCAAGCCTAACCCGTTAATAATGCGGTCGGCGCTGCGCTATTTGGACGAACATTCGGAAAACGCCATTATGATTGGCGACCGTATGGACACTGACATTAAGGTTGGTCTGGAAAGTGGCTTGGAAACCATCCTGGTTCTAACCGGCGTCACCACCCCTGACATGATCGATAAGTTTCCCTACCGGCCTAACCGAGTGGTTGAATCGATTGCTGATGTTGAGCCTGAAGTAATAGGGTAAACCGTGGCCAAAAAGAAACGCAAACTTGATCCCAATCGATTTCAGCAGCAGGACGATAAAGGATTATTCTCGTTTGATCCGATCCGCCGCAATACTTTCAAGTGGGGGCTGGCGGCCGGGGCTATCGGCGGGTTGTTGATGGTTCAAGTCGGCACGATCTGGCAGATTTTAGGCGTCTTTGCCGTAGTTTTTATTTCAAATTACCAGATCGCTCAGGCCGCCAAGCGGATTCCTCGTTGGCATGCCACGATTATCTCGCTGGCCGGAGCAATGGTCGCCATGTTTACCATCATCGCGGTGGTAACGGTTGTCGCGATCTATTTTCAGGGTGGAAATGTGAGCGTGAGCCAATGATCAAGCGCGTCGTCAGCATCAGTTTGGGAAGTTCCAAGCGAAACAAAACTGTGCAGCTAAAATTGGGCGACCAGACGATTTCTATTGCCCGGATTGGCTGTGATGGCGACGAGAAACGGGCACGGGCGCTGTTCGCCAGTCTGGACGGTCAGGTTGATGCGATGGGCGTAGGCGGGGTCGAGCTATACGTGCGCGTGGGGGATAAGCAGTATCCGCTCCGTTCCGGCCTCAATCTGGTCAAAGATGTCCAACGGACCCCCTACACTGATGGCCGAGGGCTGAAGTACGCCCTGGAGCGCCAACTTTTTCAACTGGCCGAACCCCACTTCACAACCCCCATTGTTCCACGCAAAGCAATGATGCCGTTGGCTGCCGACCGTTTCAGCTTGGCCGAGTCGCTGGATCAGGCCGGGTTCGATCTGGTTTTCTGTGACCTGTTATTTGGTCTGGGGCTGCCAATTCCGGTCAAGGGGCTGGCTCGACTGCGTCGATTGGCCGGATTGTTGCTGCCCGTGATCGGCTTGATGCCGATCAGCATGCTTTACCCCACCGGTCAAAATCAAGATGAAAATGTGCCTAAATATGAGCAGTGGTTCAACTACGGGCCGGTTGTGGCCGGCGATTTTCTCTATATTCGCCGCAATATGCCGATGGATCTGACGGGGAAGATTATCTTGACCAATACCACCACCGAGGAGGATGTCGCGCTCTTACGAGCCAGAGGCGTATCCTATCTGGTGACTGGGACGCCTCGGCTGGACGGCCGCTCCTTTGGAACCAATATGATGGAGGCGGCCCTGATCGCCTACGCCGGTTTGGGCCGGCCGTTGACCGATGCGGAACTACACAATCTCATTCAAGAGCTTGAGCTAAAGCCCAGTGTGCAGAAGCTAAATTGAATAGCAATGGCTGTTTAGGTGTGATTCGCTAAACCTTTCGCACCATCGAGCCGCGTAGTGCTGTCGATTTCCGCACCCAGGAGATTGGCCCCTTCCAGGTTTGCTCCGCGCAGATCGGCCCCGCGCAGATTGGCCCCGCGCAGGTCCGCCTCTTTGAGAATAGCATCAACTAAAATGACTCCCACCAAATTCACACCGTTCAGATCAGCGTCGTGGAGATTGGCCCGACTCAAATCAACCGCTTTGAGGGGATTTTGACCGCCCTCTTGCACGAGAAAATGCCAAATGCGTCGCCATTGTTTGTCAAACGTCGCCGGCTCTCGACATTGGGGATTTTGAAAAATTGTTTTTTCCATAAGCGTGTTAAGCAGCGTGCTTTCGTTCAATATCGCTCCTCGCAAAATAGCGCCTTGCAAATTGACCTGGCGTAAGTCAGCCGCCCGGAGATCGATTTTGTCCAGTCGCGCCTGACTCAAATTAGCCCCACGCAAGTCCGCTTGTTTCATTTTGGCGTGGACCAGATTGGCTTGCTTTAAGTTGGCTCCGCTGAGATTAGCCTGGCCTAGTTTAGTCCCTTGCAAATTAGCCCTGCATAAATTGTTTGCCCGTAGATCAACCCCAACGAGTGTCGCTTCTTGTAAATTTGCGCGCTCAAAGTTGGTCTGGCCTAAGCGAGCATTTGCCAGGTTAGACCAACTGAGATCGGCCTGGCGCAGGTCGCATTGACTTAAATCAGCCTCAGACAGATTAGTCATTGACAAATTAGCCTGACTAAGATTGGTCGCTCGCAGGTTAGCGCGGCTTAGATCAGCCCAGCTCAAATCGGCGCGGCTCAGGTCTCGATTGGGCGCTCCCTGGTTAACAATTTCCCAAACTAGTCGCCACTTGGTCTCGAGCTGCGTTGCTGCGTCAATTTTAGTTCCCACCAGTGTGGCCAAATCTAACAGAGACCCGCGCAGGTCGGCCCCGCGCAGATCGGCCCTACCCAACCTGACCTGCCATAAGACGGCTCGCCGTAAGTCGCTGCGGGTCAGATTGGCCCCGCTCAAATCGGCTCGGTGGAGGGCTGTCCCTCGCAGTCTGGCCTCGGCTAAGTCCGCCTCCCGTAAAATCGTATCGGCCAAATTCGCCTTGTCTAACACCGCCGAACCGAGCCGAACACTGGTTAAATTGGCCCAACTGAGATCGACGCCGCTCAAATTTTGATTGGCCCCTCCCTGATTAACCAGACGCCACACCCGGCGAACTTTATCGCTCAAGCGAAGTTGCGGATCACTTGGGGGGGATTGCGGATGGTGATGGGATGGGTGAGCCGGTTGAAGATTAGCCTTCGGTAACCCGGCGTCTATTAAGCTGGCTTGAGATATAGGCAGCTGGCTGGGATAAATATCGGTCAAGGTAGCCTGCGGATTAACGATAGCCCACAGGCGGTACTCATGGTCATCCATGCGCGTTCCACGATCAATCTTGGTTTCTGCCAGATTAGCCCCGGTGAGATTGGCTCCGGCCAGGTTGGCTCCGGCCAGATTGGCTTGATGTAGATTCGCCTGGCTTAAGTTAGCCCCGCTGAGGTTGGCGCCACTTAAATCGGCATGGCTTAGATCCGCGCCGGATAAATTCGTCATAGCACAGTTTGTCCGACGCAGATTTGCGCCGGTTAAATTGGTCGCAACCAGGGAAGCGCCGCTAAGGTCGGCCATACGCAAATTGGCCTGGTGTAAATCTGCTCCGGTCAGCTTGGCCGTACAGAGTTTGGCTCCAACCAAAGTTGTGCTTGTGTGGTCCAACGGTCCCAAATTGGCTTTGACTAGGTGGGCGGTATAGAGGGTCGATTTGGAGAGGTTTGCGCCACGGAGATCGGCCCAACTGAGGTCGGCGTGGTTAAGGTTGGCCCAACTGAGATCGGCTCGCCGTAAATCGGCCCGGCGCAGATCGGCCTGGTGGAGATCGGCTTCGACCAGTTGGGCCTGTTTGAGCGAAGCCCAGGTCAAGTTGGCCTGGCAAAGTTTGGCTTGGTGGAGATTGGCTTTATGTAAATCGGCAAAACTAAGATTCACCTGGGCCAAATCAGGATAGTCAGCCTCATAAGGTGAGCGGTTAACCCGTTGTTTAATGTGCTTGCGATTGATAGGAACCATACGCTCAGTTTGCCGAATTTGTCCAGGCCAAATAGCCGGACTTTATTGTATCACAGAATCACAAGTAAAATTCATTAATTAGGGATAAATTGGGCCTAAAAGCCTAAATTTTAATTTTCATAAGTCAGATCCTAAAGATTTTAGAAAGTGAGATATTGACAGGGTTAAGTACAAATTTTCAGAATAAGGTATAAATCCTATTTCATCGCTGCTAAAATTTCGTGCAGGGCCGAAACAAAACGCTCGTTTTCTTCAGGCAGGCCTACCGAAACCCGGAGATGGTCAGGTAAATAAAAGTTACCCATCGGCCGAACAATAATTCCACGTCGGAGCAGTTGTTCGGACACCTCTGTCGCTGCAAATGGGGGTTTGAACAAGATAAAATTAGCTTGACTGGGCCATACCTGCACCTCAAGCTGACTAAGGGCTTCGTATAACCACTGCCTACCGGCCACGACCAACTCGACTGAATTTTGTAAGTAAGCCGTATCGCGGAGGGCAGCCATTCCGCCTTCGATGGTCATCCGGTCAAGGTGGAATGGCAGTCGGATACGCGCTAGGTATTCAATAATCTCCGGCCGAGCGATGCCGTAACCCAATCGCAAACCCGCCAGACCGTAGGCTTTTGAAAAACTGTGGATCACCACGACGTTTTTGCCATTTAGCACATAAGGCAGCGGATCGGCCCGGTTATCGGCGGTGATAAAATGGTGATAGACCTCATCGGTTACCAGCAGGACGTGGTCAGGGACGTTGTTAACTAGCGTTTCCATCTGCTCGGCGCTGAGCAGCCCGCCGGTCGGGTTGTTGGGGCTGCACAGGTAGATGACGCGAGTTTTTTCCGTCACCGCAGCCAAGATGGCTTCGACATCGTAGGTGAAGTGGTCCGGGTCTAAATCGACATAAACCACATTCGTGCCTACTCGCCGGGCGGTGACATCATATACCGGAAAGGTGGGGCGGCAGATAATGCACTCGCTCTCCGGGCCGAGAAATCCCCCCGCAATCATCCACAGCACATCACAGCCGCCGTTGCCGGTAAAGAAATTTTCCGGCTGCAAACCCTGGCCCAAGGTTTCGGCCAGCACGGCTTTTAAGTCATCATCGCCCATCGGCGGGTAGCGATTGAGTGAGGCGGCAGCCTGTTGCATAGCCGCCACGGCCAGAGGGGACGGTCCCAGCGGGCTTTCATTGGAGCCGATTTTGATCACTTCCTCAACGTCATACTGTTTCCGAATATCTTCCATCGACGCCCCGCCAACATACACCGGCGATGTGGCAAAATTGGATTTAAATTCTAGACTCATCCGTTGTCAGTCCTTTTTAATTTAGATTGCTATTCAGTGACCCCATGACCTGCACTTAATCGCCATAATTACAGCGTTGTGTGCCATTCATCGGTCTCCATTTGAGCCAAAGTCCAGTCACCTAATAGTGACGATTTTTCTCTATCTATGCCGCCTAAACCGCTTTCTTCATCTCTTCTACTTCGGCCATCGCCGATGCAATAATATCGTCTTTTACCCCGTGTTTGCGTAAGCTTTCAATTAGCTGCATAAGTTCTGTATCTTCTTCCAGTTTCGCCAAATCCGCTCGTAACCCCTGCCCGATATAGGCCCGGATCAACGGTTGATACCCTGAGAAACCCAGCCGAGGTGCGACGAGTTTTAAATCCTCTAAGACATCTTCTGGTATGCGTAGGCTGATCATCGTCATAGGACGGTCTTTTCGTAAACGTTCTCTCAAATCATTGTTCTTCATAGCGATTTCTCTCTGCCTTTGTTACTAATCTGGCCGAAATAATTCTGACGACTTCCTTCCGAAAAACATAGACGACATAGACTAAACGCCAATCCACTGTCATTCCGACCACAGCCTCTCGTACTTCGTCATCGACAACTTCTCCAGTTACCATCTGTACGAAAGGGTCGTGGAAAACCTCACAGGCTGTTTCAAAAGTAATACCATGTTTATGGATATTAGTTGAAGCCTTTTGGCTATCCCACTCAAAGTGAATGTTGTGGAGCGTATACTCAATTTTCATTAGTCCATAATTATAATAAGTTGTATATATAAGGTCAATACATTACGAGGGGTATTTGAGAAAAGAGATTTGCTCCAGTCCTGCCGCTTAGATTTACTATGGGTAAGCAATTCTTCAATCGCCAAATAAGGATGTAATCGTCTAAAACAAAACATCAACGATTCTGTTCATTGACCCTCAGCCATTCGTACATCAGCACCCCCCCGGCGACGGCGACATTTAGACTTTCCGCCTGACCGAGTAGCGGTAAGCTGACGTAACCATCGACTGACGAATGTAGTTCCGGACTCAAGCCCCGCGCCTCATTGCCTAAAATCAACGCAACCGGTCCGGCCAGTTCGCGACTCTGCCAGACGGTCGTCCCTTGACCGGCATCGGCTCCGATAGTCCGATAGCCGGCCTGCGATAGTTGCTTCAAGGTGGCTTCAATATGGGTGGTGCGGATGAACGGCACGGTAAAGATCGATCCCATCGTGCTGCGCACCGTTTTGGGATCAAACGGATCGACGCAGGGTTCCAGCAAAACGACGGCCGTTACAGCGACAGAGTCGGCGGTGCGGATTAGCGTGCCGAGATTGCCAGGGTCTTGGAGTTTGTCGAGGATGAGAATGAGTTTGGGCGTTGGAGAGTTTGGGCGTTGGGGGGATGGGGGGATGGAGGTTGGGGAAATTGTTTTTTGGAATTGGGTGGGTGAGAATTCCAGTTCTTGAAGAGCAAAGGTAGCGACGAGGCCTTGGGAGGTGTCGCGGTCGGAGATGGTGTTAAGGACGCGCGTATCGACGGGAATGGCCTCGGCGCCGGCCTCGATGAGTTGGTTGAGGATGCGGGGCGCGGTTGGGCCGGTAAAAAGGGCTTCGCTGTAGAAAACCTCAAAGGGAATGATTTTATTGCGTCCTGCCGGAGTCGCCATAGCCTGCACCGCCATGCCAAGCAGTTGCAATCCCTCCACCATAAAGCGGTTTTGGCGTACCCGGTGTTTACGCTGGCTCAATTTTCTTACGTCGATAATACGCGAATTCTTAGTCGAGGTAATCATAGGATAATGATGAATGATGAATAATGAACGATGAGGTATTAATAATCAGAAATTTATCATTCATTATTCATCGTTCATCGTTCATCATTCTTTCATCATTCGTTCGATCCGCGTCAGTGCTGTCTCAAGCCGCGCCGTATCACCGATGAGCGACAGGCGTGTCCAGCCTTCGCCGTTGCGGCCGTAGATGGAGCCGGGGGTGAGGGCTACGTGCGCTTCTTCTAACAGGCGTGTATGAAAATCCATTGAACTATAACCGGGCGGGTTGCGGAACCAGATGTAGATACCGCCTTTGGGGTAGGTCGTTTCAAGCCCTAGCCGGCGGAATGTCGCCAGGCAGAGATCGCGCCGCGCTTGATAAATGGCGTTACGCGGTTCCAGCCAACTCTGATCGCCGGTCAGCGCGTCAGCCGCCATCATTTGAATTGGTTTGGCCAGGCCGGAATCGATTTGGGTTTTGATCGCGGCCAGCGCTTCGATGGCCACGTCCCAGCCGACGGCCATGCCCACTCGCCAGCCGGCCAGACTATACGTTTTTGACAGCGAGTTGAACTCGATGGCTATTGTTTTGGCCTCCGGTATTTGTAGTACGCTGGGCGCGATGTACCCGTCATAGGTTAAGTCAGAGTAAGGGGCATCGTGGCAGAGCAAAATATCGAATTGGCGGCAAAAATCGACCGCCTCGGTAAAAAATTCAAGGGTAGCGACCGCGCCGGTCGGATTATTGGGGTAATTGAGCCATAGCATGCGGGCCGCTTTGGCCGAGGCGGTGGGAATATCGGCCAGGTTGGGCAGCCAGCCGCGCTCCGGCAGCAGGTCGAATGTCTCCACCCGGCCGCCGGCCAGGAGCGGAGCGTAGAGATAGCTGGAGTAGCCCGGATCGGGTACTAATGATAAGTCGCCGGGATCGAGCCAGGCCAGATGGATGTTGGCCAGCCCTTCCTTGGAACCCAGCAGCGGCAGCAGTTCGCGGTTGTCCAATTCAACGCCAAAGCGGCGGCCATAATAATCGATTATGGCCCGGCGCAAATAGGGTTGGCCGGCATAGCCGCCGTAACCGTGCTGGGTTGGGTCGTCGGCGCCACGTTTCAGAGCCTCGATCATCCGGGGATCGGGCGGTAGGTCGGGGCTGCCGGCATCGAGCGTGATCACATCGATGCCTTGGGCGCGGAGTTCGGCAACACGTTTACCGAGTGCAGCGAAAAAGAGCGGCGGTAGATTTTGGGCGCGTTGGGCTGGTTTCATATAATTTTTTCTGTCTCCTTGGATTCCGGAGGTGAGGCCACGTCAGGAGCCGGGGCGGCTTCATCAGGGTTAAACCATTGGATGTGAACATCTTTGGCCGGGTTAGCTTTAACGGGCAGCGTCACTGTAAAAACGCTACCGGGGAAATTTTTCGGATCGAAACCGGGGCTATCGGCTGTGATCTGACCGCCGTGGGCGTGCAGCAGTCCTCTGACAATCGCCAGACCCAGCCCTGGGCCGGCTCCCATAAATTTGGTTTGACCGGTTGAATGGAGCGACGATTTGGCAGCGCGATAAAACTTCTCGAAAATTTTCTCTTTGTCTTCCGGGGCGATACCCACGCCGTTGTCTTCAATGGTCAGTTTTACCCAAGGCCGTCTGATGGGTCTCGACTCGAACGTCTGGCCCGAAATTTTGATGTGGCCGCCGTCCGGTGTGTATTTGATGGCGTTGCCGATAAGCTGTCTGAAGATTTGGTGCAGCCGGCGCGCGTCGGCTTCGATCGGCGGCAGTTGATCAAGGTCGGTTATTTCGATAGTCTGCTTACGTTCAACTAAGGCGCTTTCCATTTGGGTTACGACTAACTCGATGGATCGTTGAAGATTAACTTTTTCCAAGACCAGCCCCAATTGCCGCATATCCATCGCCGACAGGTCGAGCATATCCTCGATAATATTGTTCATCCGGTCCGCCCCCCGACCGATGCCCTCGGTGAGCGATTTTAACTTACTGTCAGTTTGCATATCGCGCAAAATATTGACATAACCTTGAATGAGCGTCAACGGCGTCTTGAGTTCATGGGCGGCGATGCTGATGAAATCGGTTTTGGCTTGTTCCAGGCGAGCCAGTTCCCGGTTGGCGCGGGCCACTTCGGTGGCGTAGGCCATCACCTTGCGCTCCGACTCGGTGTAGAGGCGCGAGATTTCGGCGGCTCGAGCGGCTTGGGCTTGCCGGAATGCGGCCAGGTATTCGTCAATGGTGACTTTGATAATATGGACAAAGATCACATCAACCGCCGAAAACATGGCATAAGCCGGCTCCGGATCGACTTCTTCGCCAATACGCTGCCAGATGCGTTCGCGCAATAGTTCCGGTACGCCTAACAGGTCGCTTAACTCCCGCTCGGTGGCTACGGCATAGGCCGCCGTACTTTCTATCAGCGAATCGACCATGCGTGTTTCCCCATGCAAGGCCATATCGATGATGCATTCGTACAGGGCAACGTGAAAGGTACTATCTTCCTGGTACTCGGTCGTACTCAACATTTTAGCGTGTTCTTCCAACCATTCGGCCAGCCGTTTATTTTGCACGGTTTATCTCCGGAGTGCTGGTCTTGCAATAAGCGTTTAGCTCTTAGCTGAACGCTTACGAAATTTATCGAATCGGAGCCGGCTCGACCACTTTCAACCCGTACTGGTCAATGACAGCGTCCAAATCATCGAGAGCGCGGTCGGCGTAAGCCTGATACCGATCTCGTTTATTGCGAATTTTCTGGGCCAGCGGCGGCATAAGGCCAAAATTGGCCTTCATTGGCTGGAAATCTTTGGGTTCGGCGTGAGTGACATAATGACACAACGCGCCGAGCATAGTGGTTTCCGGCAGCGTAACCGGCGGTTGACCTTGCAGCCAACGCGCCGCATTAAGGCCCGCTAGCAGCCCGGTGGCCGCATTGCCGATGTACCCCTCGACGCCGGTAATCTGCCCGGCGAAGAACAGATCAGGCCGATTGTGCCACTGCATCGTCGGCTCTAACAGCATCGGCGAGTTGATGTAGGTGTTGCGGTGCATCATGCCGTACCGCATAAATTCGGCATTTTCCAGGCCGGGGATCAGGCGGAAGACGCGGCGCTGTTCGCCCCATTTCAAATTGGTTTGAAAGCCGACCATGTTATAAAGCGTACCGGCCAGATTATCCTGCCGCAACTGCAAAATGGCGTGGGGCCGCCGCCCGGTGCGTGGATCCCTCAAGCCGACCGGGCGCATCGGGCCAAATGCCAGCGCCTTATCGCCGCGCCGGGCCAACTCCTCGACGGGTAAGCACATTTCAAAGAAATGCTCGTCTTCGGCCTCAAACTGTTTGAGTTGAATTTTTTCCGCCTCACGCAGCGCAGTGATGAACGCCGTGTACTCTTCTTCAGAGAAGGGACAGTTGATGTAGTCACCCTCCGCTTGATCGCCCCGATCATAGCGGCTGGCCCGAAAGGCGATGTTCATATTGATCGAGTCGGCTTCAACGATGGGTGAAATGGCGTCGTAAAAATAGAGATACTCCTTGCCGGAAAGATCGGCTAAGGCTTCGGCCAGCGCGTCAGAGGTTAGCGGCCCGGTCGCGACGATAGTGGGTGTGTCAGGTATGTGGGTCATTTCCTCGCGGCGAAGCTCGATGAGCGGATGGCTTTCGATACGTCGGGTTACCTCTTCGGCAAATTGTTCCCGGTCAACGGCCAGCGCTCCACCGGCCGGTACGGCCGACTGTTCCGCAGCTTGCATAATCAGCGAGTCGAGCCGGCGGATTTCCGTTTTGAGCAAGCCAGGAGCGCGGTCGGGCAGGTCGCTGCCGAGTGAGTTGCTGCAAACCAGTTCGGCCAGCCGGTCGCTGACGTGAGCCGGGGTTGGTCGCGCCGGGCGCATTTCGTATAGAGAGACGGTTATGCCTCGCCGGGCAGCTTGCCAGGCTGCCTCAGCGCCGGCTAAGCCGCCGCCGATGATGGTAAGATGATGGGTCATAGGAATAAAAATAGTCTTTTCACTTAGAGTTGACGCTTTATGCATCAGGTCTCTGTTTGTTATAATCCATCTTAAATAACTTGTCAATTAGCTTCACTCTAACAATTTCTCGTATCGCTTTTCTTAAAATTCTGAGGCTAAGCTATAATGATCAGTATGAATCAATTTGATCGACTGGAAACGATTGCCCAGCGCTTGATTGAAGGGATTTTCTCGCGCCTGTTTCATACTCAACTTCACCCGGCCGATTTAGCCCGCCACTTGGCTGTCGCCGTTGAAACCGAGCAGCCGGAGGTCAGCCAGACCGAGTCCGCCCACATCCCCAATTATTATGACATCACCTTAAATCCGGGTGATTACAGCCAATTGGTGGCTGGCTCAAGTGTTGAAGCTGAGGTGATTCGCCTACGTAACTACTTGACCTGGTTGATCCAGGAAGCGAATTACCAACCCGTTGGCCCTATTCGGGTGATGCTTGAAAAGTCTGACGCGGTGCGGCCAGGCAAGGTGAAAATTAAAACGCGTTATGTGAACGGCAACGACGGCAAGCATCGGACCAAAACGAAAGAGGCTTTTTTCGTAGCGACGCACAATGCCGGCCAATGGGCGCTGCAATTTGACGATCAGACAGTGTCGTTGGGCGAGCCGGTGATCCGAATTGGCCGCGCTTTAGATAACGATGTGATATTGGGCGATCAAACCGTGTCACGTTATCATGCCCAACTCCGCTGGCGTAACGGCATTTATCACCTCTATCCACCCGTCCAGCCCGAAGTGGTCAGCGAACAGGAAAAGACCCTTCGTTTGAATCCCCATACCACCGTCAATGCCGAAGCCACGGCGCAGTGCGCTCTTAAACATGGGGATGTTCTCACCTTTGGCAGTACCGTCCTGCATATTATTGTGCAGGATAATTCGTAGAATAGGGCCGGCTCGTGAGCTTGGATTGGATCTTATTGGGCCTGCGTATCCTGGCTGCCGTCATTCTTTATGGTTTTTTGGGAGTGGCTTTTTACATCATCTGGTACGATTTAAAAAGCGCCGAACAACTAGCCGCTGCCCGGATGCAGCCTCTCCACAATCTGCGGGTTGTAACGCCGGCCGAGGATAACTCGCTGGTCGCAGGTGATACCTTGCCGCTCCAGCCGGTGACTTATCTGGGCCGCGACCCCGATAATACCATTATTTTGAGTGACTCGTTGGCCTCCAGCCAGCATGCGTGTATTAGCCGAGAAAATGGCGTATGGTGGATTGAGGATTTAGGCAGTAAAAACGGCACCACGCTTAATGAGTTGCCCATTTCCAAACCAACCACTTTGGCCGATCATGACCTGATCGGTATTGGTAATTTACGCTTTCGAGTGGAGTTGGAGAGTTAAAAGAGTTTTTAGAGTTGGGGAGTTTTTGGAGTTGTAGAGTTGGACGATAAATGTGAGGTTTACGCACTACGCACTACGTCCCACGTTCTACAAGACCAAATTTTGTAGGATTAACGCATGATTTTAGAAGAACTATCTAACGCCTTCGGTGTGTCGAGTGTTGAAGGTGAGGTACGTAAAATTATTGTGGAGGCGGTGAAAGATTACGCCGATTCGTGGCGCATCGATACGATGGGGAACTTGTTTGTAACGCGCCGCTGCCGGGTTGAGACCGAGGTTCCACCGCCCAAGGTAATGATCGCAGCCCATATGGACGAGGTGGGTTTTATGATCTCGGAGGTCAAGAGCAGCGGTATGTTGAAATTCAAGCCGGTGGGTGGTTTTGATCGCCGCATTTTGCTCGGCAAGGCGGTGGTGGTCGGCTCGGAGCGCGTGCCGGGGGTCATCGGCCTCAAACCGGTGCATCTGTTGAAGCGGAGCGAACGTCACAAGGTCGGCAGTATCGATTCAATGTCAATCGATATCGGCGCGAACAGCGATTCGAACGGCCAGGTGAAGGTAGGCGATTTTGCCACTTTTGCGACCGAATTTGGTTACCTGGGCGGCCGGCCCGATGAGATCTCGCCGGACGTCGGACGGGTCAAAGGCAAAGCCTTTGATGATCGAGTCGGCTGCGCCGTGTTGGTCGAACTGCTGAAGGGCGACTACCCAATCGATTTGGTCGCTGTGTTTACGGTGCAGGAGGAGATCGGGCTGCGCGGGGCGCAGGTGGCGGCTTATGCAGTCGATCCGGATCTGGCCTTTGTACTGGAGTGTACCGCCGCCGATGATCTCCCGCGCCAGAGTGACGAGGCTGACGAAGGGTTTCCCCGTCTGGGCGATGGCCCGGCCATCACAGTCATGGATCGCTCGTTCATTGCCGACCGTAAGCTGGTCGATTTGCTGATCGAAACAGCCGAGGCTGAAGGGCTGCCTTACCAGTTCAAACGTCCCGGCATCGGCGGCACCGACGCGGGCGCGGTTCATACTATCCGCGAGGGCGTACCGTCGGCCGTGGTTAGCGTCCCAGCGCGTTACATTCACGCCCCGGCTGCCGTTCTGGATTTGACCGATTTTTGGAATACGGTAAAGTTGATGACAGCGGTCTTACAAAAATTACCGGCTCAAGAAGGTTGAAATTGCTAAAAGATTTAAAGATTAGCGTTCCAAATGTCAACGAGCGGGATCAGATTCCGATGGAAGCCATTCAGGCGGTCGTTGACCATATTGTCCAGACCTTTGAGCCGGAGCAAGTGATGCTCTTTGGCTCCTACGCCGCCGGACGGCCTCAGCCGGGTAGTGATGTTGATCTATTAGTTATCCTGGATACTGATGATCCCAGACAAACGCAAAGAGATATGGCGCTGTCGTTCCAGGCTCCGTTTGGTCTGGATATCTTGGTCCGCACGCCTCGTGAGATAACTGATCGAATCAGAGCCGGTGACGCTTTTCTGCGCAATATTATCGCTAAGGGCAAAATTCTTTACGAAAAACCCGAACACGCTCTCTTACAGGATATCGCGATGACAGAACCAGATGCCAAATCGAATCGTTACACCCAAGAGTGGGTTCAAAAAGCTGAAGGTGACGTTTTAGCGGCGACCAGTCTGCTCAATCTACAACATGAGGGCATGGCAGACGCCATTTGTTTTTACACTCAGCAGTGCGCCGAAAAATATGTAAAAGCTTTTCTCACTCAATATAGAGTTGAGTTTCAACGTACTCACGATTTGGTTGAGTTGCTAAGACTTTGCCGGCAGATTGATGCACAATTTTCAAAAATCAATGCTGCGATGCAGGCCTTAAATAGCTACAGCGTCGAAACCCGTTATCCAGGGCGGTTCGCTTCATTTGAGGAAGCGACCGGGGCGGTTGAGGTGATGACCACGGTTCGCGAATTTATACGGGCCAGACTTGAACTGGAAGACTAGACCTTGGAGTTGATATGAAAGATCTCATTAAGGCGTTAACCGAAGCCTACGGCCCGCCGGGCTATGAACAGGCGGTGCGCGATATCATTCGTGAGCAAGTTTCGAATGTGGCCGACTCGGTTGAAGTTGATCCGCTAGGTAATTTGCATGCCGTTAAGAACGGCTCCGGTGAGGGGCTCAAAATTATGCTGGCCGCTCATATGGACGAGATCGGCTTGATGGTCTCCCACGTAAACGATAAGGGGTTCGCGCGTTTCACTGCGTTGGGCGCCGTTTGGCCGGATACGTTGATCGGCAACCGGGCGCTGTTTACCAACGGGGCGTTGGGGGTGATCAACGTGGAAAATTGGCCCCGGCACGATGAGGTGGACTACTCTCACAAGTCGCTCTATCTGGATTTTGGCGCTAACGGTAAAGACGATGTGCCGGTACGGGTCGGCGATGTGGCGGCGTTTCAACGCCCATTTGTGGATTTGGGCCAGGTGATGGTTGCCAAAAGCCTGGATGACCGCATTGGCTGCGCCATTTTGATCGAAACCCTAAAACAGCTTGATCAGACGCCCCACGAACTGCATTTTGTCTTCACGGTGCAGGAGGAAGTTGGCGTCCGAGGCGCGACGACCGCCGCCTACAAAGTCCATCCCGATGTCTCAATCGCCGTCGATGTCACCGACAGCGGCGACGTGCCGGAACGCAAGCATTTTGAGGTCAAACTCGGCGCAGGGCCGGCCATCAAAGTGATGGATAGGGGCATGTTAGCCCATCCCGGCCTCAAAAATTGGATGGTCGAGACAGCCCAGGCCAACGACATCCCTTACCAAATGGAAATTCTCACGCTTGGTTCAACCGATGCGCGAGCCATGCAGTTAGCTCACGAAGGCAGCGCTGCCGGAGCGCTCTCCATTCCGTGCCGCCACATTCACACCCCCTCCGAAATGGTTAGCACCAACGATGTTGAAAACGCGGTAAAATTACTGTTGGCCCTGCTTAAAAGTCCGGCTAACTTAGGAGATTAAGAGATAAGGAGATAAGGAGATTATTTGTCAGTCAATCTCCTTATCTCCCTATCTCCAATCCCTCGCATCTAACGATTCAACCTTGTAATTCATAGTCACCCTCGAGTCTATTCTATGAGTCAACCACAAATTTTCCCTTCTCAGCCGCGAACGACGGCTCAGATCAGATTTAGTAATGGTCAGGTTCTGGAAGGCCCGCTCAATACCACCATTGAAACCTTTGTCAAAGCCGCCAACTTTCCCCCGGAGCCTATTCCGGTGGCCTGCCTGGTCGATGGTGAGATTAGAGAGTTAACCTACCACGCCGATCGAGATTTGAATGTGCATGTCCTGACGTTGGCCGATGGCGACGGGATGCGAGTATATCGCCGCTCGTTGGCGTTTTTGCTGGTGGCCGTCGCGGCCGAACTATTTCCGGATGTCAAAATCACCATCGATTATGGTTTGAACTTTGGTGGTTTGTACTGTGAAGCCGAAGACCGGCTGCCCTTCACCGAGCCGGAGTTGAAAAAAATCGAAGCCCGGATGTGGGAATTGGTTCAGGAAAATGTGCCGATTGTCAAAGAGCGGATTCCGATTGAAGAAGCGAAAAATATCTTTGAAGCCAGCGGAGCCAATAGTCGATTGAGCCTACTTAAAACTCGACGAAAATCTTACCTGACCACCTATAAGCTCAAAAATTTTAGGGGCTACATGCATGGCTATAAAGTGCCCTCGACGGGGTATCTGAGGATTTTTGCGCTGGACCCCTATTACAAGGGGTTTGTTCTACGCTATCCCCGCATCAATTGGCCTAATGAACTGCAACCACGGGTTAATTATCCTAAATTGATTCATGTTTTGATGAGTATGGGACGTGGATGCGTAAGCTGGATATTCACAGCGTAGGCAAATTGAACGAGGTCGTCAGAACCGGTGATATGCTCGAAACCATCTTGGTCGCCGAGGCGCTGCAAGAACAACGGATTGCCCAGATCGCTACGCTGATTGCCTCCGTTCGACATCGGGTTAAACTGGTCTTGATCTCCGGCCCGTCGTCGGCCGGAAAAACCACGTTTAGCAAGCGTCTGGCGATCCAACTGCTGGCGCACGGTATTCGCCCTATTGCCGTGGCACTGGATGATTTTTTTGTCAATCGCACCGAGACCCCCCGCGACGAAGACGGCGATTACGATTACGAGAGTCTATACGCCCTCAATCTGGCGCTATTCAACAAAACGTTGTTAGAGTTGATGCAGGGTGGCTCGGTGACGATGCCTCATTACAATTTCTTCACCGGTCAAAACGAGCCGGGGGAAACGATATCGATCAGCAATGAGCACATGATTTTGATTGAAGGTATCCACGGCATGAACCCAGAGTTGGTGGCCGACCTGCCGGCGGAAAAGATTTTTCGGGTGTATGTATCGGCCATTACTCAGCTCAACCTCGACCGGCACAACCGTATTCCCACCACCGACACCCGGCTCATCCGCCGCATTATCCGTGACGCCCGGCATCGCGGTTACACAGCCAAAGATACGATTCTGCGCTGGCCTAAAGTGCGCCAGGGCGAGTACACCTGGATTTTTCCTTATCAGGAAAACGCCGATATTATGTTCAACTCGGCCTTGGTTTACGAATTGGCGGTGATGAAACCGCTGGTCGAACCCCTGCTGCTGCAAATCGAGCCGGGAAAACTGGAGCATATCGAAGCCAAGCGGCTGCTCTCATTTTTGCAGTGGTTCGAGCCGTGCGCCTCGGATTTGGTGCCGGATAATTCGCTGCTGCGGGAGTTTATCGGCGGCTCGGTGCTGCGAACCTACAAGCCGGGGGAAAATCTATAGCCCGGTCAACTCCGGGTTGCCCCATACGGCCCAGGTCCACTCATGGCTGCCGAGCGCCTCGGTGGTGAACTCAAAGCGGACGACATCGCCGGCGGTCAGCGTTAAGGGAATCGCCGCCTCCTGCCAGGTTTGGGCATTGCTCTGCTGGCCCCACACCCGCATACCGTTGACCTTGACCCCAAAAGCCACCAGGTTATCTTCAGCCATCTGCGCCCCATCCCGAATGCCAAACGCCAGGTTCAGCCGGATATCGCTCACCTGCTCCGGAATAGGCACATAATACTCGATTACGGCCTGACCGGTTACCGGCGGGTGCGCCCACAAAGCCGGCCGGCTCTGCCCGCCGACCGCTGCCGGGGCCATTTTGATGTCCATCCCAGCCGGATCGATGGTGGCTTGAGAAGAAGCTTGTTTGAAGGCTTCGATAAAGCTAAAACTCCAGCCCGTAGCGGACGGCTGGGCCAGCCGGGCTTCTTGCCATTGCAAAAAAGCGACGTACTCGGCCAATTTGGCCTGGCTATCGCCGGAAAGCTGCTTGATTTGATCGAATAGGGGTGAAAGATCGTTCAACGTCGGCTCCGTTTCCTAAATTCTGTCGGTCATTATCGCTATCGAGCCGGGGATGTCAAAGTTCTACCCCATTATCTCAAAATTTCATTAGGCAAGCAGCGTTTTTTAGCTATAATTAACACGGTATAGGATGGGTCTGCAACTTTCGAATGCGTAAAACGTAAAGCGTAATGAACTTACAACGATCAATCATTACCGGTAATTTGCTTAAAGACCTTAGAAAAAACACCAGGAAACCCAATGGAAGAAAAATCCCTCAAAAACCAAGCCGAAGAAATCATTGATGCCGTTGACCACGATTTGCAGCAGATCGACGCCCAACCGCCGGTCGTGCGCCAGGATGTGGAAACCAAAGCCAACGCGCTGATGGATACGATCTTCAATGTGGTCAGCGATGTCGATCTCGAGGAAGCGACGGAACGGATCAAAAAACTCAAAAGAGACAACCCCAACGCCACCCGTGAGGAACTATCGCAGAAGATCGTTCGAGACAAATGCCACCGCACCGGCGCTATCGGCGCGGTGACCTCCGGGGCGGGGTTGATTCCCGGCATTGGGACGGCGGCAGCGGTGACATTGGGCGTCGCGGCCGATATTGGGGCTACCTTTAAGCTGCAAGCTGAGTTGGTCTTGGAATTGGCCGCGCTATACGACTATCCCCTAACCGAAGACGAAAAGCAGCGGTTGGTGATGACTATTACCGGGATCAGCGCCGGTACGACCGCCCTGGCTCGCCGGGCCGGTCAGCAGGCTTCGCTAAAGTTAGGGGAGAAATTTGCTGAAAAGTCGATTGTGAAAGCGATTCCGGTTATCGGGGTGGTGGCCTCAGCCGGGACGAATGTGCTGTCAACCTATATCATCGGCCAGCGAGCCGATGCCTATTTCCGATTGGGGCCGGAGGCCGTGGGCAGTTGGGCCGACAGCCTCCGAACCATTAGCGGAGTCGATGAGCGCAAAATTGGTCGCTGGGTGACCGACAACGGCAAAAGCGCCGGTTCGGTGATTGCCGACCGGGCCGGTAAAGTGGCCGGTACGGTTGGCTCGACGCTCAGTACGGGCGCAGCCGTCGCCGGCGAGTCGGCCCAAAAAGGGGCGAAGACCTCGACGCGCTGGTTGGGGAGGTTTTTTGGTGGGTTGTTTCGGTTGAGCAAAGCGATAATTGGCTTTATTTGGCGCTTAATCAGCTTTATCCCGCGAAAGATTTTGGGCTTGTTTAAGAAGAAGGGCGATGGACAATAAACCGTTTTTACTCAATCTCTCCCCGGCGGAGCTAAAAACGCTCATCATCGGTTGGGGCCAGCCGGCTTACCGGGCGGCTCAAATCGAGCATTGGCTTTACCAGCAGTACGCCACCGATGCCTCGGTCATGAGTAATCTGCCGAAATCGCTGCGGCAGCAACTTGCGGAAGATTGCTTGATCGATCCCCTCAAGTTGGTCGTGGCTATCGACTCGTCGGACGGCTATACCCAAAAAGCGCTATTTGAGCTACCCGATGATCGCCGGATAGAGACCGTATTGATGCGCTACGATACCCGGCAAACGCTATGCATTAGCACTCAGGCCGGCTGCGCGATGGCTTGTCCCTTCTGCGCTACGGGCCAGATGGGTTTTATGCGCAATTTGAGCGTCGGCGAAATTGTCGCGCAGGTGCTCTACTACGCTCGGCAGCTCAGCCAAGAGGAGAAGCGCGTCACCAACATTGTGTTTATGGGCATGGGCGAACCGTTAGCTAATTACGCCGAAACCTGGCGGGCCATTCGCCGCTTGAACGATGCGGACGGCTTCAACCTGGGGGCGCGGCATCTCACCGTCTCGACGGTGGGCCTGGTGCCGGCCATCCGGCGGATGAGCAAGGAGCCGGAGCAGGTCGGGCTGGCGGTCTCGCTGCATGCGCCGAACGACGCGCTGCGTAACACCATCGTGCCGGTCAACCGCCGCTATCCTCTGGCGATGCTGATGGCAGCGGTTAGGGATTACATCGCGACGACCCATCGCCGGGTCACGTTTGAGTATGCTTTAATGGATCGTCTCAATGACAGTGACGCTCACGCCGATCAATTTGCCGAATTGGTGCAAGGGCTATTGTGTCACATCAATTTGATTCCTCTTAACCCCACGCCTGACTCCCCCTGGAGCGGATCGCCGGATGAGCGGGTCTTGGCCTTCCGCGATAGGCTGCTGGCCGCCGGCATCTCGACCACGGTGCGGCTGCGGCGCGGTATCGACATTGCCGCCGGCTGCGGTCAGCTTCATAATGCCCAACGCGGACAGCCGCTGCTGAACGTCAATTAAAGTCCTGGCCAGGTTACCATAAAAAAAGTCTTGCATTTTTTAACTGAACGTTGTATCATAGTACAGTTACCTGTAAAATTTTCTTTCAATTTAAAAAGGCCAGCGCATGTTGCTGGCCTTTAAAGATTAACACCGTTACCAGGACAAAAGCTAAATTATCATGTCAGCCCGTCACTCCAGCCAAGTTCTCCAAGTATTTGAAATTGAAAATGATCCGGTTTTTCGGAGCGATGGGGCCGAGCTTGGACACCTTTTCCGGGCGGGAACCCGTTGGCTGGAATTACATGTCCAGCATGTTAACAACATAAATGTCTTCCCCGTGGCCGATGGCGACACCGGCGTCAATATGCTGTTGACCATGCAAGCTGCGCTCGAGACCGCCGAGCAGGTCGCCGGTCGAGAAGCCGGACGGGTGGCCGAGGCGCTGGCTCAGGGCGCTTTAATGGGCGGGCGGGGAAATTCGGGCGTCATCCTGTCGCAGTTTCTGCAAGGGCTGGCCGCCGGGCTGGCCGGGAAATCGGCCTTTACCAGTAGTGAATTGGCCGCCGCGCTGCGGTTAGGCGCCAATCAGGCCTGGTTAAACGTCATCGATCCGGTGGAGGGAACGATATTGACGGTAGCTCGCGCCGCTGCCGAAGCCGCTGAGGTAAGCAGCCGGACTGAGCCGGATTTGACGGTTTTGTGGACTGCAATTGTAAGCGCTATGCGCGCTGCTCAAGCAGCCACGCCTCAACTGCTGCCACTGCTGCGTGACGCCGGGGTAACCGACTCCGGCGGGCAGGGCCTGCTCTACATTTTTGAGGGCGGGCTGCGCTATTTGCGCCGTGAACCTATGGATACACCTGGCAGTATTGCGGTGGCAGCACCGGTACGGTATCCCTCCGGCGAGTCGTCTCAGGCGTATTATGATGTACAGTTCTTGATTAAAGGCGACCGGCTCGATCTCGATGACATCCGGACGCGGTTGGCGTCTTTGGGCGAGTCGATACTGGTAGTGGGTACGGAGCAGTTAGTCCGGGTTCATATTCACGTCGCCGATCCCCAAGCGCCGCTGCGGTTGGGAGCCAAAATTGGAACGGTAAGCCAAGTGGTTGTCGAAAACCTGACTCGGCAGGCCGAATTCTTTAGTCAGCAGCCGGTCGATGGACCGTCGGCGGTGGCCGTGGTAGCCGTAGTGGCCGGCCTGGGATTTGTCGAGGTTTTTCAGAAAGAGTGTTTGGTTTTGGGGTATCCGGTTGATGTGGACGATTTGTTGCGGGCGGTGCAACAGGTTCGAGCTAATCAGGTATTGATTTTACCTAACGATAGAGATACAATCTCAATAGCTCAGCCGCTTGAGGCGCTACCCCAGAAAGCGGTGCGAATCGTTCCAACCCAGACAATGCCTCAGGGTATCGCCGCGCTACTCTCGTTTAACGAACGGTTTGATGCGGACGTCAACGCCCGCCGGATGGCCGAGGCGGCCCGGCAGGTGCGAACAATTGAAGTCAGGGATCGGGTAACTCAGCTTAATGGACACAGCCGGCTGCACAGAGACGTAACAGTTTGGTGCGACGGCCGGTTGCTGTGCGTCGGCTCAAATCCGGTGACCGCCGCCCTTGAGGCGTTGGCCCAGGTTGAAGCTGAAAATTACGAACTGATTACCCTCTATCCTGGGCAAAATAGTGGGCGAGAGCTGGTTGAAATGTTTACGGCCGAAATTCAGATTCATTATCCTGACGCCGAGTTGGACGTTTTCGCCGGAGAACAGGCCCACGTTTATTTTATTATTTCATTGGAGTAACGAGTTACCTTGTCTCAGAAAGTTGCTATTGTTACCGATAGTACGGCTTACTTTGAGCCAGGCGAAGTCAAAGAATTAGGCATTCACGTCGTCCCGCTCAAGATTCGATTGGGCAACGAAAAGTTGCTGGATGGTTTGTCAACCGACACCGAAGAGCTATTTCGCAAAGCCGGCCTGTCCGGCCAGTTTCCAATCAGCTATCCGCCTGATCCGGCCGAATTCGAACAGGTTTATGCCGAGATCCATCGAGAAGAAACGGATCAAATTCTGTCGATTCATATTTCCGGCCATTTAAGCGATACTATCCACCGTGCCAGAGCCGGCGCTGAAGCCTTGATGGGGCGCTGCTCAATTATGATTGTCGACTCGATGACGACTTCGGTCGGTCTGGGGATTTTAGTCAAAGCGGCGGCCCGGGCGGCCAGAGAAGGCGCTTCGCTGGATGACATTGTCCGGCTGGTTCGCGGCATGCTGCCCCACATTTATCTAATCTTCTATGTTGAAACGATGGATTATCTGGAACGAAGTGGTCGCATTGGCAAAGCCCAGGCTGTTTTGGGGTCGATGTTGAGCATCAAACCGATTTTGTTCATGGAAGATGGCGATATCATTCCCCTGGAGAAGGTACGGACAACGGAAAAGGCGCTTGAGAAATTATTTGAATTTGTGGCTGAATTTGATAATTTGGAACAAACTGCTATCATTCAGCGCAGTAAACAGCCCAGTAAAGAAGCCAAACTGCTGAAAGAACGATTAGAACAGAGCTTTCCTAAGCTGCAATTCCCGATAATTCAATATGGTCCTGATTTGGCCACCCGGATTGGTCCCAATGCGGTCGGAATTGTGGTTTATGAAGGTATGAGTTTTTGATGTAAGAAAAATACGTTATGCTCTCTACATTTGATAAACTTAGCCGGATGCTGACCCAAGAAAAGAGGCTAGGGTACAAGAACAAAGCGGTCATGGGCGGTCTCGAAAAACTGGCGCCCAACTGGTCCGAAGAAGCGTTACAAGAAGCCTCTACCGACAACGAACGTCGTATTATTGAAGAAGTGGTGCAAGACTTAGGCCGATATCCCAATGTCGATGACACGGATCGCCCCACGTTTATTCACCAAATTCTGGTCAAGTTACATAAAGCCGACCAGCCGACTCGTTCCAATTCATCTCGTGATAGAAAAAGTGCGCCGCCACAGGAGGCAGCGGGTCAATCGGAGCCGGAAAAAGCGAAGGCTGATCCACCGGTCCAACCGGAGTCTCGCTCCGCTTCTCCTAAAAGAAAACCCCGGAGCGATGCGAGATCAGCCGGCAGAAGCAATGGGGCAACTTCGGCCTCAAATCGATCTAGTAGCAGTTCTTCAGGCCGAGATTTCGCCAGTACCGGGCTAGATTCGCCCGTAACCAAATTGCCGGGCATTAAAGATGGCATGGCCCGCAAATTGGCTAACCTCGGCATTGTGTGCATCGAAGATTTTTTGAAACATTACCCGCGCCGGTATGACGATTATCGGGCGTTGAAGCCGATCAATCAGCTTGAATACAATGAAGATGTGACGATCATTGGGCAGGTGTGGGAAACGCGCAAGCGGCAAGCGCGTAACAATCGCTCAATTATAACGTCCGTTTTGACCGACGGCACGGCGACGATCGAAGCGACCTGGTTTAACCAACCTTGGCTGGAGAAAACGTTCAAACCGGGCATGGAGTTGGTGCTCAGCGGCCGGGTAGAGCAGTATCTGGGCCGGCTGACCTTCCAATCGCCGGAATGGGAAGAACTGGATAAAGACCTGGTTCACACCGGACGGCTGGTGCCGGTTTATCCATTAACGCAGGGCATCACGTCCAAATGGCTGCGTAAACAGATTCGTGACGCGGTCAATTACTGGAGTCGGCGGCTGCCGGACTATTTACCGGATGAGTCGCGCAGCCGATTGGATATGCTGATGCTGGAGGAGGCCGTTCGTCAGATTCACTTCCCCGACGATTGGGAGACCTTGGAGGCGGCCCGACGCCGGCTGGCTTTTGACGAACTGTTGATGATCCAATTGGGTGTCCTGCGACACCGGATCGAATGGCGAATGCAAGAGACCCAACCCATCGCCATTGAGCCGGAAAAGGTAACCCGAATTCTTGAAACGCTGCCATTTCCGCTGACCGGCGCTCAGAAGCGAAGTATCGATGAGATCATCGCCGATTTACAGTTGAGTGTCCCCATGAGTCGGTTGCTGCAAGGCGATGTGGGTTCCGGTAAAACGGTGGTCGCGCTGGTGGCTATGGTCTTGGCGGTAATCGACGGGGGACAGGCGGCCATCCTCGCGCCCACTGAAATTCTGGCGGAACAACATTTCAAAGGAATGGGGCAGTTGTTAGAACAGATCGGCCAAGCAATAGGCCGATCCGTTAACATCCAATTACTGACCGGCAGTGTAACCGGGGCGCAACGCAATGAGGTTTTGGACCAACTGGCGCAAGGGCAAATTGACATTTTGGTGGGGACACACGCCATCATTCAAAGCAACGTGGCGTTTAAAAATTTGCGACTAGCGATTATCGATGAACAGCACCGCTTTGGGGTTGAGCAGCGCAGCGCCCTGCGAGATAAAGGGTTCAACCCCCATCTGTTGGTGATGACCGCCACGCCTATTCCGCGGACGTTGGCTCTCACGCTGTATGGCGATCTCGATTTATCGCTCATTGATGAGATGCCGCCGGGCCGGCAGCCGATCAAAACGCGCTGGCTGACACCTCGGGAAAGGGAACGGGCCTATAGCTTTATCCGCTCCCAAATTGAAAAAGGCCGTCAGGCTTTTATCATCTGCCCTCTGGTTGAGGAGTCTGAAAAAACCGAGGCCAAATCGGCAATTGAAGAGCACGGACGCCTGCAAAAACAGGTATTTCCCCGGCTTAAATTGGGCTTGTTGCATGGCCGTATGAAAGGCGCCGACAAAGAGAAGGTCATGAAGGAATTCAAAGACCAAAAATTGCACATTCTGGTTTCGACCTCCGTTGTGGAAGTGGGGATCGATATACCGAATGCGTCGGTGATGTTGGTGGAAGGGGCTAATCGCTTTGGTCTGGCCCAACTCCACCAATTTAGAGGCCGGGTTGGACGTGGCCAGCATAACAGTTATTGCCTGCTTTTGGCCGATAACGTCACCCCTGAAGCCAAGGAGCGGTTGCAGGCTGTAGAAGGAACAACCAACGGGTTCGAACTGGCCGAGTCAGATTTAAAGATGCGCGGGCCGGGCGAATTTTTCGGAACCCGCCAGAGTGGGCTGCCCGATCTAAAATTGGTCCAGTTGACCGACGTCAAGCTGTTGGAACTGGCTCGACAGGAGGCTCAAATTATTTTTGAAAAAGATGAAAAATTGGAGCAGCCTCAACATCGGCTGCTGGCTCGACAAGTAGAAAATTTTTGGAATAACAAGAGTGATTTAAGCTAATGGCTGAGGCGATTTATCCTGCAACATTTGATCCGATTACTAACGGGCACGTCGAGATCGCAGAACGGGCAGCGCAGCTTTTCACCCGTTTGGTGGTTGGGGTTTATGATAAGCCGCTTAAAAACTGGCTTTTTTCAATTGAAGAACGACTGGCGATGACCCGGCAAGCTCTATCACACTTGGCTAATGTGCAGGTTGAACGCTACGGTGGTTTGACGGTTGACTTCGCCAAAGAAAGAAACATTAACTACATTGTTCGGGGTTTGCGGACATTGTCTGACTTTGAGTGGGAACTTCAGTTAGCTCAGGCCAATCAAGGTTTGGTACCTGATGTTGAAACGATCTGTTTACTGGCCAGTCAAAAGAATTCGTTCTTAAGCTCAAGTTTGCTTAAAGAGATCGCCGTAAACGAAGGTAAAATCGATCATCTTGCGCCGCCAATGGTGGTGGCAGCCCTACGCAAAAAATTTGCCGGCTAAACCACTCGTATTACTCAGGGCGCATTTCTTGTAAGTCTGATTTCTAAATTTAAGGTGGGTGTTATGGATATTCTTCACCTGATCGACCGGCTTGAAACGTTGATAACCGAAAGCTTTCATCTGCCGTTTACCTCAAACGTCATTATTCAGGAAGATGCGTTCTTGGATATTATTGACCAAATGCGGGTAACCATTCCTGAAGAAGTTAAACTGGCGAAACGAACGGAAGCTGAACGTGAACGACTGATGCTCCAAGCTCAGGAAGAAGCGAACCGGTTGGTTGATATGGCTCGCGAAAAGGCCAAATCAATGACCGACGAGCATGAGCTAATTGTGTTTGCTAAAGAACGCGCTCAAGAAATTGAGGAAGATGCCCACCGTCAAGCCGAAGAAATTCTGGGTGAAACGGATGAGTATATCATCGACCAGCTTAGCGAGTTAGAAGAGCAGTTGATGAAAACGCTGACTACGGTTCGTAATGGGCTGCGACACGTTCGGTCTACACGGCCCGATTTGGAAGACGCGCCGGAGGCCCAGGACCGGGTTGAGATCAGCTCTAAAGAATAGGCTAAGGTCATTTTGAAGTTTACTCATTTTGTTTTACAATACATGACTTGTGTGTTAACTAAGCTATGCCTACCAAACAAGATAGACACGGGTTGCAGTTCAACGTTTCTCAATTACTTAAGGAGCCGACCGGCGCAACCCGCCATTACGAAATTAATACAAATCCTATCGGTCAACTCGATGAAGACGTGGCCGTTATTGGCCCGATTACCGGGCAGGTCAGATTTTTACGGACGGGATCGGACATTTTGGTGCAAGGTGTTTTGCAGACAACAGTTGAAAAAAGCTGCGGCCGTTGTCTAGAACCCTTTGCTGCTCCCGTGACCATCGAACTTGAGGAACAATTTTTCCCGACAATTGATGTTACTACCGGCGTTGGGGTAGAACCGCCCGAAGACGCCGATGAAGCCAATCGGATCGATACCCAACATACGTTAGACCTTAATGAGGTGGTGCGTCAGGATTTGTTGTTGGAAAGCGAAAGTAGTCGCTACTGCCAGCCGAACTGCAAAGGGATTTGCCTGCAATGTGGGCAAAATCTCAATGTGGCTCAGTGTAATTGCCGCAATGACGCCGTTGATCTACGGTGGGCCGGTCTGTTAGAAAAATTAGAAATCGAAGATAATTCATAAGCGGCTTTAATGCATCGACTGGTGCGATTATGAAAAGCTTGCTTAAAGAAAGGAAAAAATATCATGGGGGCACTTCCCAAACGAAAAGTTTCCCGAGTCCGGCGTGATCGCCGGCGAGCGCACTATTTACGGCTGAATGTGCCAAAAATGGTGCATTGTCCCACCTGTAACGTGCTGCATCTGTCGCATCATGTTTGCCGCAATTGTGGTACCTATAACGGTGTCCAGGTGCTAGAGGTAGAGGCCGAAGCTCCGACCGCTCGCTAAATAATCATTCTAGAGGAGGAATAGCGGCCGTATCCGTGTCATTTGGACAACGGTACGGCTCTTATTTTGTCTTATGGCGTTAGAGAAAACAGCGTTTGTATTTCCCGGACAAGGCTCTCAAGAAGTGGGTATGGGGCAGGCTGTCGCTGAGGTATCGGCCGCGGCCCAGGCCATCTTTAAAAGAGCCGATGAGATTCTGGATTTCCCATTAAGCCGGCTTTGTTTTGAAGGTCCGGAGGATGAGTTAAACGACACTTATAACACTCAGCCGGCGCTATTCACAACCAGTATCGCTATTTTAGAAGCGATGCGCGAAGCCGGTTACCATGTTAGCCCGGCCTACGTTGCCGGTCACAGCTTGGGCGAATATTCCGCTTATGTGGCTGCCGGGGTTTTGAGTTTTGAAGACGGTTTGCGGCTGGTTCGAGAAAGGGGCCGTCTCATGAAAAAGGCCGGTGAAATAAGCCCCGGCGGCATGGCCGCCATCCTAAAATTGGATGATGAAACTGTGGCTGACATTTGCCAAACGGTCACCGCCGAAGGCTATGGGACGCTGCAAGTCGCCAACTATAATTCGCCCGGCCAGTTGGTAATCTCCGGAGACGATCAAGCCGTGGATAAAGGCATCGAGCTGGCCTTGGCGGCTAAGGCTCGCCGTGCGGTTAAGTTATCCGTAAGTATTGCCGCCCACTCAGAGCTGATGCGCGTAGTGGCCGACTCATTCCGAGAAGCTATCGATCAGACGCCGCTCAACTTGCCAGAAATGCCAATTATCGCTAACATAAGCGCTGCGCCCCTGGAATCAGTGGGGGCGATACGGGAAGAGATGGAGGGCCAGTTAACCTCCTCTGTGCGTTGGTCTGAAACCGTCCGATGGATGATCGACAACGGCGTTGGAACTTTTGTGGAAATCGGTTCAAAAGATGTCCTTAAAGGCATTATCCGCCGAGTCGACAAATCGGTAAACGCTGTGGCCATCGGAACTCCAGACGATATCAAGTCATTGATCTAAAAGCTTATGTTTAATATCACAAACAAAGTTGCCGTTGTTACCGGCAGTTCCAGAGGTATCGGTGCGGGCATTGCTCAACTGTTGGCGGCTCAGGGGGCCAAGGTTGTCGTCAATCACCGTAATAGCTCCGACGGCGCAGAAGCGGTTGTCGCGGCCATCAAAGACAAAGGCGGCGAAGCCGTTGCCATTCAGGCTGATGTCAGCGACGGCAGTCAAGCTGAAGCCCTGATTAAATCGACTATTGACACCTTCGGTCAAATCGATATACTGGTAAATAACGCTGGTACCACTCGTGATAAGCTGATTATGAAAATGAAAGATGAGGATTGGGATGTTGTGCTCAGTTCAAATCTTTCTAGTGTTTATAATTGTTCGAAAGCGGTTGTCCGGCCGATGATGAAGAAGCGGAGCGGACGGATTATTAACATCACTTCGGTGGTGGGCCTAACCGGGCAAGCCGGGCAAACCAATTACGCGGCGTCTAAAGCGGGAATTATCGGTTTTACTAAATCTCTGGCTAAAGAAGTAGGATCGCGTAATATTACGGTTAACGCGATAGCTCCGGGTTTTATTCCAACCGCGCTAACCGACGTGTTGCCGGAACAGCAAATCCAGGCGATTATTGAGACCACGCCGGTTGGTCGGCTGGGTACGGTCGAGGAAGTGGCGGCGGCGGTGTTGTTTTTGGCTTCTGATGAAGCAGCTTTCATAACCGGACAAGTATTGTCTGTTGATGGCGGCCTTGTAATGCAGTAGAGGATCAAATTCTCTTATCATCTGCTGTCGGCGATTTGCGATATCATTGACGCGATTTATCTCGCGCTGGTATGAACATTTACATCTACCATACGTAATGCCTAACTAAATCATAGCAATTTAGAGGAAGTAAACTTATGAAAGTTCGACGACGCGCACGTGCAGCAGTGTTACAGGCTCTCTACGAGCTAGATTTTACGACCCATGATCCTCAAACTGCTATAGAGGCCAGGTTCGAAGATCGGCCTTTACCTGATGCAGCCCAGAAATTTGCGCAATCACTCGTGACAGGTGTGCAAACGTATCGAACTTATTTGGATAGTGTGGTAGGTGAACTTGCGCCGGAATGGCCCATTTCGCAGATTGCGGCAGTTGATCGCAACGTGCTGCGGATCGCCATTTATGAGTTGCTTTTTGAACCCGATATTCCGCCCAAAGTCGCCATCAATGAAGCTGTTGAATTAGCAAAAATGTTTGGCGGCGAAAGCTCACCACGTTTTGTCAATGGTGTTCTGGGGAGTTTGGTGTCGAAAGATCGGGTTAAAATTCGTCAATCTCTAAACGTACCTGCTTAATTTTATCTCCGCTCAAATAGATAGTTTCCCCCCTTTACCTTGCCCTTCGGCAGGCACCGATAGTTTGACCTGGAACCGGGTATCATAGCAGAAGCAGCGAACTTGTCCTACGAATATGGATATATTAGGTGTTGGTTTTCCCGAGTTAATGTTTATTCTTATCATCGCCTTGATGGTCTTTGGCCCTCGGCGGTTGCCTGAAATTGCAGGTAAGTTAGGGCGTTATGTGGCTCAACTGCGCAGTCTATCTGATGGGTTGATGGCTGAATGGCAGCGCGAAATTAACGCCGCTACCCAACTTGAAGAGTTGGAACAAGCGCGCAAAGATATCCAAGAGATTAAAGAAGATTTTAAAAAGACCGGCTCCGAACTTAGCCAAGCGCGCAAAGATATCGATAAGGAAGCAAAATCAATCGCTCCGCCAACCCAACCTCGTTCGCCGCAGCCTAAATCCTCGGCTCCCACTACAGCAGATCCCAAGCCGGAAGAACCGTCCCAACCGGCTGATGCTACTCCACCGGTCGAGGCCGAAACCACAACAGAGACATCGGATGTCGCACACACGCAGTCCCGACAAAAGCCGGACGATACAACTCCTAAAACTCCAGGTGACGCTCAGGCTAATTCCCAGCAAGCGCTGTCATCAACCAACGGTTCCGGGTCGATTATCTCGCCCCATTCTCAAGAGGTGTTAGGTGACTAACAAGTCATCCTCTCTCGAAGAAAGAGCCGAACAACTGGCCGGCCAGATGACTTTGCTGGAACATTTGGAAGAACTGCGCGACCGGCTGGTTAAAGCGGCTGTGGTGGTGGGCATTACCACAGCGATTGCCGCAATTTTTACCCCTCAGATCTTAGAACTGCTTATCACACCTTACGGCCAGCGACTACAAATTATCAGCCCCACAGAAGGGATTACCGTTTATTTTCGCGTGGCTTTGACGGCAGGATTAATTTTGGCAATGCCGTTCTTGGTTTACCAGTTGCTCATGTTTATTCTGCCCGGTTTAGAAGACAGCGAAAAGCAATATATCTTTTGGGGTGTACCGTCCGCGACTGCGCTGTTCTTGGTGGGGGTGGCCTTTGCTTGGTTTATCTTAATTCCGGCCGCTATCGGCTTTTTGAGCAGCTTTCTGCCCGAAATCTTCTCCACTGAGTGGCGCTCTAAAGAATACATTCCCTTTGTGACATCACTCGTTTTTTGGATTGGGTTGGCCTTTGAAACCCCGCTGATCATTTTTATCATGTCGAAATTAAAAATTGTGACGCCTCAGTTTCTC
This sequence comes from Anaerolineales bacterium, assembly GCA_020634855.1. Lineage (GTDB taxonomy): Bacteria > Chloroflexota > Anaerolineae > 4572-78 > J111 > JAGRBY01. Next base: position 749,671 of record JACKAU010000003.1, on the reverse strand, counting down.
ATCAAACAATGGCGTTTTGCGGTAGTGATTATTGCTATCGCGGCAGCGATGATCACCCCTACCCCTGATCCCTTCAATATGGGGCTGGTGATGCTGCCCTTGTTTGGCTTATACGCTTTTAGTATTTTGCTGTCGTATTTGGCCTAAGGACTGGTTTCGGTTCATAAAGTATGAAGCCTCAAGAGCAACCCATTTATCACCTTGTCCCCCAAAGTTACTACCTTGTTCAGTCACCGAACCAACCGTACCTCCCCGCTCTATTTGTTCAGGAAGGCTTTATCCACTGTACCGCCGGGATCGAGATGCTACTGCAAGTAGCCAATGCTTTTTTTGCCGATTTGCCGGAACCGCTATTGGCCTTGGAAATTGATCCGGATCGACTGACCGCCCCGCTCAAATTCGAACCTCCGGCTTCGCCCAAATCGGTTGACAGCGATTTTACGCCGGAACCTGATCGATTGTTTCCCCACATCTACGGCCCACTCAACCGAGAGGCGATCAAGCGCACAATCACTTTGCAACGTAGCCGATCCGGTCAGTGGCAGATGTCGTAAGGTGTCGTGAGATCCTAAGCCGCCAAAAAATTGACCGCGATTTTCACGAATTAACACGGAGAACAAAACAAAATAGTGGAATTCATGTCATTCGTGGTAGAAAACCTTGAATAGAGACAGCTCTTTATTTTATGGAGAATTAACTAATGAATAGCGCCTCAACACCTTCAACGATTACCGCCGTGCGCCTTCATGGACCGCGTGACTTACGGGTTGACCAAGTTCCTCATCCCGGCCCGCCCGGCCCCGGCGATGTACTGCTGCGCGTAACCGCCATCGGCATCTGCGGCAGTGATTTGCATAGCTACAAAGATGGCCGGATTGGTGATAATATCCTTGAGGCGCCGCTGACCTTGGGGCATGAGTTTGCCGGAATAGTCGAAGCTATTGGTGATGATCCTATGGGTGGGGATTTTAAAGCGCTCGAGCCGGGAATGCGGGTTGCCGTTGATCCCGCTCAGCCTTGTTGGCGCTGCGAGATGTGCGAACATGGCCACCCTAACCTGTGCCACCACCTCCATTTTTGTGGCTCCTACCCCGATGATGGTAGCTTAGTACAGTGGATGCATATGCCCGCCCGCACATGTTTTCCCGTGCCTGACACTATCGATGACGCCGGTGCTGCTTTGCTAGAACCGTTAGGTATCGCTGTGCATGCGGTTGATCTGGCTAAAATTAAGGTGGCCAATAGCATCGCGATTTTGGGGGCCGGCTGTATCGGCTTGAGTATTTTGCAAATGGTCAAGCTCTCCGGGGCGCAGCCTATTTTCATCAGCGACAAATTTCCTTGGCGGTTGAAGGTTGCCGAGGAGTTGGGCGCTATTCCGATCAACTGCGACGAGGTCGATCCGGTTCAGGCTGTGCTAAACGCCACCGGCGGCCAAGGCGTTGATGTAGCCATCGAGGCCGCCTGGGCCGATCATTCGGTTCAGCAAAGCGCGGAGATGGTCCGGCTGGGCGGCCGGCTGGTCATCGTGGGGATTTCTGAAGACGACCGGTTGGTGATGAAGCACTCTACCGTGCGCCGGAAAGGATTAACCATTCGTATCGCCCGACGGATGAAACATACCTATCCGCGCTCAATCCGGCTGCTGAACAGCGGCGCGGTCGATCTGAATCGTCTGATTAGTCATCGCTTTCCGCTGGAGCAAACGCCGGAGGCTTTCGCGATGAACACGGCGTATGACGATGATGTGGTTAAGATTATCGTCGATGTCACGTAGCAGGGTGATTGGGATCTTCTGATTAACGCAGCACAAACCCATCGCTTAACGGGTCAGCCGGATCGATCAGAAATTCGTGCCGGCCCGTGATGTGGGCCGTACCCTCGACCTCAGGAATGACGGCAGCGTAAGGCCCAAACGTCGTCGTTTCGACCACCCGGCCGGTGAAGCGGCTGCCGATGATGCTCTCGATAATTAGGGGTTCGTTGAGACCGACCTCGCCTCGCGCATAATGGATCGCCATGCGGCCGCTGACGCCGGTGCCGGTCGGGCTGCGATCAACTTCACCCTCGGCGAAGACACAGACGTTGCGGCTGTGGGCGTTATCGTTTACCGGGGCATCGATAAAGATCGTCCCGTACAAAAAGCTCAAATCTTTTTCAAACGGGTGTGGTATAGATCGATGGGCCATCACCGCCTGTTTGATGGCCCGGCCTTTTTCAATAAGCGCCTGAAAATTTTCAGGCGTACAAGTTAGCCCCACTGTCTCAGCCTGCACGTAGGCATAGAACGCTCCCCCAAAAGCTAGGTCGTAACGCACCCGACCGAGACCCGGCACCTCGACCCATTCATCTAAAGCCACTACAAACGACGGCACATTGTGAAAATAGACCCCCGTAACCTGGCCGTCCGAGACACGCGCATAGGCCGTAACCAGCCCCGCCGGCGTATCGATTTTGACCGTGCTTTCAGGCGAGACTAACGGCACGTAGCCCGTTTCCAATACCAATTTGGTCACGGCGATGATGCCGTGACCGCACATAGTACTGAAACCCTCATTGTGCATAAAGAGAACGCCGATGTCGGCTTCGGGCGTAACCGGCGGGATAATGAGGCAGCCGTACATATCGGCGTGGCCGCGTGGCTCCCACATTAGGGCCGTGCGTAGGTGATCGAGCCGATCTTTAGCAAAGCGCCGTTTCTCCAGAATTGTGCGGCCCGGCATGGCCGGCCAGCCGTCAATGATGACGCGTAGGGGTTCGCCGCCGGTATGGAGATCAATAGTGGTAATTTTGAGCCAATCTTTGGGAGCAGTCCAATTTTTCATCATAGAGCTTGGAGAGTTCATAGAGTTAATGAAGTTTTTAGAGTTTTGGAGTAGTAGATTTAAGGGATTTAAGTTTTGATTCTTACTGTTTAGAGACTGTACGTCTTCTTTGAGTCATCTAAGCGGGGGTAGGTTGAGTCAAGGGTAACACGACATAAAAGCGACTGCCGGGGTAAGTTTCTTCATCGAATTTTTCACTCTCAACCCACACTTGCCCGCCGTGAGCCAGGACAATCCCGCGCACAATGGCTAAGCCTAAGCCTGGGCCGCCGCCTTTAAATTTAGTCTGGCCGGTTGAGTGCAGAGCTACCTCGCCGGTTTGGTAAAACTTCTCAAAGATTTGGTCATGATGCTCCGGGTCGATGCCGATACCGGTATCGCTGACTACAATTTCAACCGCGGGCTGGCCGTTCAACTTGACATCACGGCCGTTGATCGTTATGGTCCCGCCGTTAGGGGTATATTTTATCGCATTGACTATCAAATTGTAAAATACTTTGTCGAGCAATTCCGGATCGGCTTGCACGGGGGGCAAGGTTTTGAGATCGACCAGCGTCACCGACAACTTTCGCTCTTGTAAAGCCGGGATGAATTGCTGGTGAATTTGCTTGACGGTTTCGTGGATATTGACCGATTCCGGTTGCAACTGTAATACGTCAGCATCGATGCGAGCGACATCGAGCATGGTATTAACGACTTGGTGGAGTCGATTGACGCCGGCGACGATGCCGTTTAACAGTTCTTGAGCTTTGGCGTCGTTGTGGATAGCTGGGCGGATGTTGAGCATTTGGCTGTAGCCTTTAATTACCGCGAGCGGGGTGCGGAGTTCATGCGAGGTGACGTTGATAAAGTCGGTTTTGGTCCGATCTAGGCGCTCTAGAATTTGGTAGGCGTTGTTCAGTTCTTCCGTCCGCTGCGTTACTTTCATTTCTAGATCTTCGTTGAGTTGGCTAATCTCATCATAGAGGCTGGCATTTTCCAGCCCAATGGCGGCCTGGCCGGCGAAAGCCAGTACCATCGTGGCGTCGTCAAGGCTAAAGGCGCCGATCCCGCGCCGGGTTAGCGATATCATGCCGATGACCTTGCCTTTGGTTATCAAAGGGGCGCCTAACCAGGAATGATGAATTGGCAGCCAGTCGAGTTGACGCCAGCCTGAGTCTTGAGTTACATCGTTCAGCAATAGGGGGCGGCGTGATTCGGTAATGCGTTGAAAGATATCGCCGGAATGGATGGAAATATGAAGCAAAGGCGCTTTTTCATTATCGGGAAATCCGCGTTGAGCGATACTGTGGAGAGCATCTCCCCGTTGTAGCAGGACTAACCCCCGCTCATAGGGTACAACTTTAGCTAATTCTTCCAGAATGCGACCGGGAACTTGCTTCAGATCCAGTGTACTGCCCAACACCCGGCCGGTTTGCTCTAGCGACTCGGCCAGTCGCCGTCGTCGTTGCTCTACCTTGTAAAACTCGGCATTCCGAATGGCAATGGCAATTTGATCGGCCAGCGTTTGTAGTACTAATTTATCTTCCTCAAAAAATTCGTCAGCGCGGTCGCTTAAAATATCTAGAGCGCCAATGGTCTCATTCATTACTCGCAACGGGAGCACCAACGCCGACTTTGCCGGCAGGAGCGTATCGGTCGCCAGTAATTTTGTGGAGTCGGCTGTATCGTTAGTTAGGTAGTGCTGGCAGTTATGCCCAACCCACACGACGGCGTAGTTGGTATCGGTGATGGGCAGTTGAAAACCTGACGGAGGCAGACGGTGTTCATCGCTACCGGCCCTGGCTCGTAGCACAACCGCGCTCTGCTGTTCTTCCATCAACCAGATGCCCACAAAGTAGTAACTAAACTTAGATTGGATCAGTTCAACCACTCTGGTCATCAATTCATCCAGGTCAAGGATGGAGGTGACCTGTTGCCCCAGTTGGCTGCTGGTTTCAATCTGAACGCTGTATTTGACCAGGTCGGTGTTCATGCGCTGTAGAACGTTGGCCTGATCTTGCAGATTATGCGTCAGTTCACGAATGCTCAGGTGGGTTTTGACGCGAGCCAGTACTTCCTCATGTTGGATGGGTTTGGTAATATAATCGACCCCGCCGACCTGAAATCCTTTCACTTTATCGCTGGCTTCGGCCAGAGCCGTCATGAAAATGACCGGAATATCCTTAGTTTGCCGGCTACTTTTTAATCTTTGGCAGGTTTCAAAGCCGTCCAGTCCCGGCATTAGGACATCGAGCAGAATAATGTCCGGATGAGCGTCACGAGCTTTTTGCAGCGCGCTTTCGCCGTTACGAGCGACTAAAACGCGGAATCCATAAGAATTGAGATAAGATAAGACCGCCAGATTATCCCGATTATCGTCAACAATCAAAATGGTAGGTTGATCCTTATCGTGGGTGAAGTTGCTGGTTGAGTCTTGTGATTTTGTCGTCATTCAGTCTGCTCCATGTATCTCTTAACCAGGGTCAAGGCTTTTTCTTCTTCAAAATTCTGGGCAAGGGCGCTCAATTTATTGGCAAACGGGACGTACTTCAAGTCGATTTTTTTTAGCTGTTCGGCCCGTTTTTGCAAACCGGCCATGTCACCCAGACGGGCCAGTTCAAACAATACTTTCATCTCGGCCGGCGGCGGGGGAGCCATGATCTTCATGATCTGCTCTAAACTATATGGTGCGGTCTCCAGTTCCGTATCATTAACCCGTTGAGGCTGGCCGGCTTCCACTTTTGTAGGCTGGGCCGGCGCCGACAGGATTCCCAGCGGCAAATCAAACCAGAACGTCGAACCAACATTGGGCTGGCTTTTGAGTTTCAAATCACTGCCCATGAGTCTTACTAATTTGGAAGTGATGGCCAAACCTAAGCCGGCCCCTTCGCTTCGGCGTTGGCTGTCGGCGGCTTGCTCAAAGGGCAGAAAGATTTTATCGATCTGATCAGGGGTGATGCCGATGCCGGTATCTTTTACAGCAAACCTGATGATTTTAAGGGCTGAATTGTTGGTTTCGTCATCAAGCTGTTGAACGCGAAAGCTGATTGTGCCCTTGTTGGTGTATTTTACAGCATTATCTAATAAATTGATGAGAACCTGGCGGAGTCGTTTTTGATCGGCGTGGACGCCGGTAGGCAGATGGCTCAAAACTTCGTATTTAAATGCTAGCTCTTTTTGCATGGCCTGGATTCGATAAATTTCGGTGATGCTGGTTAAGAAGTTCGGTAAATGAAAATCGGATGGATAAAGTTCAATTTTGCGGGCTTCAATTTTGGAGAGATCCAGGATATCGTTGATTAATGTCAAGAGATGATTGCCATTTTGCTGAATAACATTAAGCCCTTCTTTTTGGGCCTTATTGAGACCGGCGTCTCGTTTGAGGATATGGGTATAGCCCAGAATGCCATTGAGGGGAGTCCGCAGTTCATGACTCATGTTCGCTAAGAATTCAGTTTTGGCCCGGCTGGCGGCCTCGGCATCATTTTTGGCCTTAACCAATTCGTTGGTTTGGGTCTCCAACTGTTGGGCGCGTTCAGCTAACTCGGCGTTGGCCGCTTGTAAGGCTTTCTCAGCCCGCTTTCGTTCGGCTAATTCTCGCTGTGCCAGGCTGTATAACCGGGCGTTGTGAATAGCCACCCCGACCTGATTCGCCAGCGCCCGCAGCAGCCGTGCGTCGCTGTCGCTAAAACCGGCCAATTCATTTTTTTGCACATCCAACACGCCCACCAATGCTTCGGCCATGCCAACCATAATGGGCACAGCAATTTCGGCTTGCGTGTCGGCCATAATAAATTCCGGCGACCATTTATTTGCCTGGTGGACGTTGTCAATAATAACGATGTCGCGCGTTCGGGCTGCGTGGGCGATGGGGCTGCCGGATGTGTCCAAATCGATATAGTAATGCCGGCCTTGCGGATTAGTCCAGGCTGGGTTCGTTCCTTCCGCTAAAACCAGTTTTGGTTCGCTACTTTCAAGGAGGTAGATGTGGGTGTGATAAAAATTATATTCTTTTTTGAGGCAGTTGATGACATATTTGAGCAGTTGGTCCAAATCTAAAATGGCTGTGAGTTGGTAGCTGATTTCGGTGCTGGTTTCCAAGGCGCGGGTCCGCTCCCGAACTCGATCTTCAAGCGTAGCAAAAGCGTGCTGCAACTGCACCTTCATCTTATTGAAAGATTTGGCCAGCAGGCCAATCTCATCTTGCCCGGTAACGACTACTGCTTGACTCCAGTCACCTTCGGCAATGGCGGTGGTGACTGTGGTTAAATTAGAGATAGGCTGGGTGATAGTCCGGGCGATCAACACTGCCAGACTGCCTACCCCCAGAATGACCAGCCCTGTAATCCAGATGGCTGAAGTGCGAAAACTCCGCAAGCTGTTCAGTGCTTGATCCTCGTTTGTTTCGACAATTAAACCCCAGGTTTGGTTACCAATTGCCAAAGGTTGGTACGCCGTTAAAAACGGTAGCGACTGACTATCGACGACTCGGTTTACGCCACTTTCACCGGCCAGAGCCAATTCCAAACCTGCCGTGTCGATAATGTCACTAGCGGCTTGATCGGCCGGATCGATTTCGGGGCTTATCAAAGCCAGCGATATTTTGCTTTGTTGGGGCGTACTCTCGGTATGACTGTTGAGGATTTTTTCCAGAGAAGCGTACGGGATTTGGTAGACAAGAATGCCTAAATTTGCACTGTCGGCAATGATTGGCATGCCCATGAAATAGCTCAACGCTTCGTTTGATTCGGAAGTCGGCGGCAAGGTGACGATGATTGGGCCGGCGGTGGTTGGGTCGGAGTGTAACGTTTTAAATAAGCCGGTGAGTGCTGTATCAAGTAATGGATCGTTTTGCAAGGGGATGTGGCTGTGCCGGAAGACAATTTCACCGTCGGCGCTTATGAGGAAAATGTCGTCGTAGCCTTTAAAACGTACAATTTCTTCAAAGTAGGAGTCGTAACCATCGGTGCGATTCCTAATAGTCGATGAGGGTTGCTGGCTAAGATCGTGAGCGGCTTGGGCTGTGGTCGGCAATTTGGCAGCCAGCCGAATATCGTCCGCCGTTTGGAGAAAAAATGTTTCAATTTGCTCAGCCTTTAAATTCCGCACACTAACCAAATGGTTGGTCACTTGAGTTTGCAGAATGCGCTCGGAAACGGCGTAAGTGAACCAGCCGACGGCAATTAAAGGAAGGATTGAAACGGCTAAAAGCAGCAGAATGAATTTAGTTTTTATGGAGCGAAGCGGATTTATTCCCTCTCTGGCAGTGGCTTGAGCAGGGAGTGACATTAAATTAACTCCTGGCCGGATCGATCAATTAACAATCCATACCTATTATATCATTGTCCTGGACACAAAGGCTATATCAATTTTCTAGTGAATAGGTACTAAGAGTTGATTAGGTTTTCATTTTGGCAACGAGTTGATTAAGCGCTGCTTCACGCCCGATTTTTTCTTTTTCGGCGGTTGAAATCGCCGGTTCGTCATTAACGATGGTTACCGGAATGGCCGGATCATCTACAAAATGAACCGTATTCTTTAATTCCGGTGTTATTCGAAAACCAATGGTAACGCTGCTGCCAATTTCAGGCGACAAGGCCAGAGGGCGCGCCAGACCGAACGATAGAATGCGCTCGTGGGAATGGATGAAATTATCTATTTGGACGCCGACCAAAGGCCGGTTGTAAAATTGCTCGGCCGCTGTTGCTGTGGCCATCTCTTTGAGCAGGCAGACACCCAATAGATGGTCGTAAACTTGCTCACTAACTTCATTACTCTGCGGCAGCAGCCAGGTGCTCATGTTCAAATGTTTAACCAGTTTATAGACGTTGTTAGTCCCATTAAAGCGTAAAAAGTGCAATCGAACGCCACAAAATTGAGGGATGAGTTCGCTCAGACGGTAAAAAAGCATTTCCGGCGAGACATCATATTTGTCAAGCATCTGAAGCAGAGGTTCATCGCTCCAGCTTTCGCGCGCAAAGCAGGTCCGGATGTCGGCCAGAATTGCGGTTCGGGGCATCAACAGCCCGCCGGCAAAATAAGACGCTTTGAAATCATTGAGGACTTGCTGAAACGACTCAACCCGATCCGGAGCCGAGGTGTTGCCTCGCTCCTCAAGCTTTAAGTATTGATAACCTAGTTCGCGAGCCAGGAGAAATTTGATTTGGCTAGGGCGCAAAGCGGCATTAAGTAGCAGTTTGGGCCTTCTGCCGTCGATAAAAACTGAGCGGTAGGTTGACAGGAGGGGTTGGTTCACCAGTTCGGTGTTATTTAACTCATAGCCGAATTTTTGACAGATAATTTCTTCCAGCCGGCTCTGTTGCAACGGCGGCGTGATATCCAGAGCATACTGGTTAGCAAAGCGATCGGCGGCATCTTCTATATCTTGAAAATAGTTTTCGTGTAATTCTTGATATGACCGCAAGGCGGCGCGTAAAAAGTGTTCTTCCTTGATATTGTGCTGGCGGACAATTTCTAAAATGGCGTGGGCCAACGCACTGGCTTTATCCGGAATCCGGGTAAAGATGCTAACGACGCTATTGGTGTCTAACCCAAACTCTTCAAAAGGGAACTCCCCCAAAATAGGGGAAGAAAGGATTGTTTCTAAATGGGTTAGAGACGGTGAGAGCTTGATGGACACCAAATTATCATAATCCTGATCCAACACATCAGCCATCTTCATGATTTTGTCGTTTTTAGGATATTTGCGCCCTTTTTCAATTTCTGTAATATACGATGGAGACAAATCACAGCGGTTAGCAAATTCGGACAAGCTCAAGTTGGCTTCAATCCGGGATTGGCGAATTTTCATTCCAAAAATAATGTTGATCAGCTCTGTTTTCATTGATTAGCCTATTCTTGGGCGGATTTACCGTGGCCCTATGGTAAATATTCTTAACAACATGCTTGACAAGCATCTCTTTTTGTGTTAATATTAGCGAAAATTCGCTGATAGCAATTTTTCTCAATTAGCTATATTTTACTAGCGTCATTATAGCACAATAAAGTCGATAAGGAAATGTGAATTTTCCAACGGCGAAAAAGTCAGGTATTAACATTTGGATGGGCTAAATAACGGTCCAGCTAAGTTTTTTATTAATAGATTAAATCTACATGGGGGTAATCACATGACCGATAGACAACAACAAATTAAAATGCTTGAAGAAGCCTGGGCTACCGAGCCGCGTTGGCAAGGTATTGAACGCACTTACAGCGCCGAAGATGTCGTCAATCTACGTGGCTCGGTTCAAATTGAATATTCGTTGGCGCAGTTGGGGGCGGGGCGTCTGTGGGAACTGCTTCATTCAGAAGATTATGTCAATGCTCTCGGAGCGCTGACCGGAAACCAGGCCATGCAAATGGTCAAAGCCGGCTTAAAAGCCATCTACCTCAGCGGTTGGCAAGTGGCCGCTGACGCCAACGTGGCCGGCCAAATGTACCCCGATCAAAGCCTCTACCCGGCCAACAGCGCGCCGCAACTGGTGAAGCGAATTAACCAAACTCTGCAGCGTGCCGATCAAATTCACCATTCTGAAGGTAAAGATGATACCTATTGGTTTGCCCCCATTGTGGCCGATGCCGAAGCCGGCTTTGGCGGCCCCCTCAATGCCTTTGAACTGATGAAAGCAATGATCGAAGCCGGAGCCTCCGGGGTTCACTTCGAAGACCAGTTAGCCTCAGAAAAGAAATGCGGCCATATGGGCGGCAAAGTTTTGGTCCCCACCAGCCAATTTATCACCATTCTCAACGCCGCTCGCTTGGCCTCCGACATCATGGGCGTCCCCACCCTGCTGGTGGCCCGAACCGATGCCGATAGCGCCAAACTTTTGACCAGTGATGTTGATCCCCGTGATCAGCCGTTCATTCATGGTGAACGAACCTCTGAAGGGTTCTTCAATGTTAAGGCTGGGTTGGATGCGGCCATTGCTCGCGGCCTCTCATATGCGCCTTACGCCGATCTGATCTGGTGTGAAACGTCAACCCCCAATTTGGAGGATGCCCGTAAGTTTGCCGATGCTATCCACGCGCAGTTCCCCGGCAAGATGCTGGCTTACAACTGCTCGCCATCGTTTAACTGGAGCCGTCACCTGGATGAAGCGACCATTGCCAAGTTCCAGCGGGAACTGGGGGCGATGGGCTACAAATTCCAATTCATCACCCTGGCCGGGTTCCATGCCTTGAATATGTCTATGTTTGAACTGGCCACCGGTTATCGTGATCTGGGGATGTCGGCTTACGTGGAACTGCAAAAGAAAGAGTTTGACAGCGAAGCCATCGGCTACACGGCCGTCAAACACCAGCGTGAAGTGGGCACCGGCTACTTTGATATGGTCAAAGACGCCATTACCGCTGGCGCGTCATCCACCACCGCGTTGACCGGATCAACCGAAGAAGCGCAGTTTGAAGAACAGGCGGCGATGCCGGCTTAATTATTGTACCGTTTAACCTAAAAAAGCTGGGGAGATTTCCCCAGCTTTTTTGTTTTACTCAAAATTACTGTGGTTTTCTGGCTACAATGTCACCGATGCGGCTACCTGGGTCATTTGGCGGATGAGATCGTAATCTTGGTCATACACCTGAGCTATTCGTTTGATTTGGCCGCCGGCCAGAATCGCCTGACCAATCGGTATCAAGTGCATAGATAGTATCGTTTCTTTAATGGCATCGCGGATATCCTCATGGACGGCTTTGGAGATAACCCAAGGAGGCATCGGGCTAGGTCCTAGGCGCTCCACGATTCGTAGGTCTCGACTGATCTCCGGATGGAGAATCACCTCGGTCTCCAACACCGTACTATCGATGGCCGAGGCATCGACCTTTTTATCAAGCACCATGTTGAGCGACGTTTGGTGCGCCCCCGATGGGATAGCCTGGCTAAAATAGCCCGAAGTAAACCCTAAATTAGCCAGGTGATAGCGCGTGATGTTGTAACCCGATTGCGAGCCAACCTCGTTGAAGGCCCAAGAGGCGCCTTGGAGATCGGCAAACGTATAGAAACTGCTTTCTCGGTGAACCACAACATCTGAATAATAGACCGGTTGATTACGATAGCGTGGTTTTTGCATGACCGGCGCGCCTAAAAGATCAAGTTTAGCCTGCTGGGTATCAACTTTTTGAACATAAGGCAAACCGCAGATCCAACCGCCGGAGATTTCACCGGCATCAAATTGCCGATGTCGTTCGCTGTAGGAAATGTCATTGACAAACATAATCTGAATGTCAAGCTGCTGCGCAATATGATCGACAATCGCCCGGCAAACCGGATCGGCGTTGGATGCTTGAAACGAGGTAAGTTTAATCAATTGAACGTTTTATCCTCCCTGATTAATTTTTGGTCAAGTTTTCGACGACCGGGGACCACTGAACCAGGCCGGCCGGCTGCCCATAAGTCCGCCCAGATGAGAAGTATCATTGAGCAATACCATGCGGTAATTATACTCAACCTGGTCCCCTTGCTCGACAAACCCTAGCATGCGAAACGCTTCCTGTTCCGAGTCATCGTCTAATCCCGACAAGACTTTGGCCTGGAGCTGAACCAAGTTTACCGAGGCATTGTCAAAGGCAAATGTGCGCCAGCCACGCTCGTTGATACCCAGCCAGGAACGAACGCACGTATTCATCGCCCCGCCGTGCATTACTACCGCTACAGCGGCTTCTTCAGCTAGGCTGTTGATGATATCCGTCATCGCCGCTCGGATGCGCTGTTCAAAGGTACGCTCGCCTTCCTCGCCGGGTAGAGGCTCCCAAAACTCATTTAGCTGCCAGGCCGCCCAGACCAACGGAAATTGCTCCTTGATTTCGGCCTTGGTTAGCCCCTCAATTGGGCCAAAATTGTACTCTTTAAGCCGATCATCATACCGGATGGGCAGGCCCAAAACCGCACCGATGATCTCGGCCGTGGTGGCGGCTCGCGCCAGCGGACTGGTGATGACCTCTTGAATAGCATTTTCCTCGGCCAGCCGCTCGGCCAGCCGCGCCGCTTGGCGCCGGCCTCGATTGGTTAGCGGGAAATCTTGCCAACCCTGAATGCGCCCCTCGAGATTTCCCTCAGATTCGCCATGTCTAATTAACCAGATATATTTGCTCATGGTTATCCTCTACTCTGAGTTTTTATCCGGTTGATGGATCGTCGAACCGCTGGATTGGGCCTGATAACAGTTTAAACAAATGCGAATATTTTTGGTTATATCGTGGTAATGCTCAGGCGGGTAAAGGGCCTGGCATACATCACAAATTTTAGGCGTAAACATGCCGTAGGGCGTCTCTGAAAAACATTTATCATAATTGAGACAAGCTCTAACTTCGTTCTCAATCAGGTTCGTGGGTCGGTAAGTACCGGCGACGATAGCCGCTAAATTTTGCTCAAAGCAGGTATGACAAATGCGGTAATGGTTCGACGTGTTGTGAAAGTGGTTCATCGTGATCAAAACACCACATTCATTACATTCCGGGCGCTCCTTTAGCCAAAAATTTAAGCATTTAGTTGATCGATCACATACATTGGACATGATAATAATCCCTTTCTCCTCGTTGAGTTAAGTTTCGCTCAGAAAGAAACTTTATTTGGACGATGACAGACTGCTCGCACGGATGGTCAACTCCGTGTTAAAATTATTGGGGGCTACCGAATTTCAGTAGATCATAGTTTTACATAAAAGCAGGTAAATTGAACGCAGATCGTACCGATCGCCCGGATGAACACGGATTTTCTTAAAATAAAACAAGCTTTATCCGTGAAAATCGGTATGATCCGTGTCATCTGTATTCTATCATATCTCATCAGGTACTGAAATCGTGATCGACTGAACTTACTTGTTGCGCAATGACCAGCCGAACGTTTGCACCAGGGCGATCAACCCGCCCCAAACCGCGCCCATAATCATGGCCGTTGGCTGTTTAATGTCGTCATCGGCCAAGCCCACAATCGCGCCGGCAATTGCTCCTACAGTGGCCCACACAATTATATCGACTCCCTTAGATCGTGGCCAATCCTGACGAATAAGGTAGCTCAAAATCAGAATTGTAGCAATTCCGGCCGCTGTACCACTCAGAATATATACTATTTCCCAATCGAGTACAAACATAACTTTTTATCTTACTTGAGCCAATTCAACTCCGTGGCGTACGTAGTGGCTTCCCGTTCAATGGTGGTCATCCATAAATACCAACCCACGGGTAAAGTTACCTTCAAACCATTGGGCAATAACCACTCGTGCTTTCTTGTCTTTTGCAGCGTGTCAGGTGATAACAGGGTTGGTTGCGTAAAGAGCGTGTGTAAGGCTGTAGCGGTATGCAGCGCCAAATCTCGAATCTCAGCCCAGGAACTTGAAAGATATTTCTTTTGCAGATAACTCTTAAAGTTATCGACACTATCAAAACAGCGTGGCTGCCCCTCGCTGTCCAAATAACCGGCCAAATTCATCATCTGTGGCCATTGAACGCCGCAAATTATCTCCCCGGCGGCCGCAATAGTGAAGCGTTCCCATTCAGCCACCTCAGCGATAATCTGGCTGATCGGCCGCCCGCTTGAACTCACCTCGCCGGCTTCTTCAGCATCCAAAGGACGAATGACATCCAAATACCGCAGCACCAGATCGGTGTGAAATCGCCCCAAACGTGCGTAGCGATCATAAGGAGATAAGGCCGCCAGTTTAGCAATTTGCTGGTAAAAATGATCAGGATTCATCATCTTTGTCTCCAGAACTATTCCCAGCCAATTCATTGAATTGACTATATGCGTTTTACTTGACCCACTCTGGAAATTATGTTAGACTAGCCTCTGCTATCATGGTACACATGATTAAAGAGAGACACAAGATGCCTGGTGTTAAATGTTAATACTTGTCCGGTTGTTTCCTCTTTCTTATTGAACAGACGGCCGCTATTCAAAAGTAATATTCCAAGAGTTTCATAATTAAATCATTTTCCCATAGATTGCTCAACCATGTCGGACAGCAGTGAGGCTACTTTAGAAGCAATATTTATAATAATGAATATATTAGTTTATTTCATGGCCACGGTCCCATTTCTCCCCAGTGGTCATTTTGATTCTCACTTGCCGTTCAAAGCCCTCAATTCAATCAAATTCAAATTAAAAAAACATCTAGCCCCAGCTCTAAGTAGCGACATTTTTTGAGAGAGGACAAGACATTGTCTAACGCCAACTATCTTTCAGAAGACGATTTGGACAAGTATGAGCAGTACGCCGACCGGTTTGATCCTTTAAGAAATGATCGTCAGGCCCGGCGCAAGCGCAAAGCTAAAGTCAAGTATAAACCCAAACGCACCAAAAACCAGATCATTGCCGAAATTGCCGATACAACCACGATAGAAGGCGACTTCTCGCCGACCTACCAACCGGCTCGCTACGAGGCCGGCTGGCTGCTTGATTCGATCCGACCTTTCTATGACGAAGAGTTGATTACCGACGTGTTGACTCAGGTCAAAGGGGGTAAAGAGGCCAGCGTCTACCGTTGTCAAGGTCATCCGGGTACCGGGCAAGCGCTGCTGGCGGTCAAAGTGTACCGCCCTCGTCAATTTCGTAACCTCCGTAACGATAAAATGTACCGCGAAGGGCGCTCGACGCTGACCTCGGAAGGGCGGGTCGTAAAAACCACCGATCACCGCATCATGCGAGCTATGGGGAAGAAAACAGAATTTGGGGCCAAAGTTGAACACACCTCCTGGCTGATGTATGAGTATACCACCCTGCAAGTTTTATTCGAGGCCGGCGGCGCTGTCCCGCAACCCCTGGCCGCCGGTGATAATGCTATCCTGATGCAGTTTGTCGGCGACGCCCAACTGGCCGCCCCCACCTTGAACGAAATTAGCCTGGAACCCGGTTTGGCCCAATCGCTGTTTGCGGAAGTGCTCCGCAATATCGACCTAATGCTGCAACATCAGTTGATTCATGGCGATTTATCGGCTTACAATATCCTTTACTGGGATGGCCAAATCACCATTATTGATTTCCCTCAGGTCACTAACAGCCAAACCAATCCGAAAGCGCGTTTTATTCTGGAACGAGATATCATCCGCGTTTGCGACTATTTTGCTCAGCAAGGAGTCAAATGTGATCCGGTAGCGATTGTCAACGACTTTTGGCAGCGTTATCTGGCCCTCAATCCCCAGGATGAGGCGGCCGACGAATCGCGACGATTGATGATTGGTCAAGAAGCGTAAATTGATTTTATCATTTAACCGTAAAATAATTTATAATACAAACAAATGGGGGGGCGGCTCAAAGGCGACGTGTTGCTTCTAACTAAAACTTTGATGGAGAAAAAGAAATGGCGGATGAAGTAATTTTAACTGAATTGTCTCTCGAAGAGCTTTATGAGCAGATGTGGGATGATTTGTATGACGGTTACCAGGAAGAAGTAGTCGAAGAAGTTGAAGAAGCTTTAAGCCGGGGTATTACGCCCTACCACGTGCTTACCGACGGACTAGTCGCGGGTATGGAGATTGTTGGCATCGATTTCAGAGACGGCATCTTATTTGTGCCGGAAGTGTTGATGGCCGCTAATGCGATGAAAGCCGGCATGGCGATCCTGCGTCCGTTGCTGGCCGAAACCGGCGCGCCGATTATCGGCAAGATGGTCATCGGTACGGTTAAAGGCGATATCCACGATATCGGCAAAAATTTAGTGGCTATGATGATGGAAGGCGCCGGCTTTGAAGTGATTAACATTGGCATCAACAATGACGCCGATGCCTACCTCAAGGCCATCAAAGAACATGAACCGGAACTTTTAGGCATGTCGGCGCTGTTGACCACGACCATGCCCTATATGAAAGTCGTCATCGATCGTCTCAAGGATGAAGGCATCCGTAATGATATCATTGTCATGGTCGGCGGTGCGCCGCTCAACGAAGCCTTCGCCGAAGCCATAGAAGCCGATGCCTACTGCCGCGACGCCGCCGTAGCCGTCGAAACCGCTAAAAAACTGATCGCCATCCGCCGAGGTGAAACCCTCACGAACTAAGGAATGGGAATAAAATAATTTCAGTAGATCACAGTTTTACATGAAAGTGGGTAAATAGAACGCCGATCGTACAGATCACACGGATAAACACGGATTTTTTAAATTAAATTCAAGCCTTATCTGTGAAAATCTGTGTGATCCGTGTCATCCGCGTTCTATCATTTCTCATCAGATGCTCTCTCAGCGCGATGGCTTCAGCCTCGCGCTCTTTGGCTCGGCGTGCCCCGTTTATTTGCTTAACCTTCATAATTCAATGCCTGCTATGGCAAACGTGTTTCAAACACGTTTTTTTACCGGCCCGCGAATTCATTGCGGGCTAAATACTTCTCTTGACTATTGTCTCTTACCGCTCAACTTGACAAAATTACCCTCAAGGAAACTGACCGTTCGAGCATAGGAGGCTCGTCTCGACCGTCTGATCCAAATCTCGGCACAGATGATACACACGCTAAAAGCCGCAGCCCCGCTTAATACAAACAGAACTGGGTGAGGCAAATCAAGCAAAAGCAGGCCGCCACCGAAAAATGGCCTATGAACCGCTATGACTAGAGCGACCGCAAATCCGCGCATCATATACTCGCGGTGGGCGACAAAGTTCCTGCGGCGCGCCTTAACCAGGCCGGCGATAACCAACACGCCAAACAACCCATTCATCAAGAGAACCCCAATTTGCTCAATCGGCCCGGCGAAGGCATGGCGAACAGCGAGGATGGTCGCGGTTACAACCACTAACGCGGCTAATGCGACATAGAGCCGGCCGCACCAACGATGCCAAACGGGATTTTTGGCCCGAAGTCGGCGATTGAATTGGGCCATGCCTATGACGAAAAAGAGTAAACCAAAGATCCGGTGGCTAACGTTCGCTATGGGGCTGGTGGCGAGGTTGAGTTCTTGTTGGTAGTAGGCCTCGGAAAACAAACGGAAAGCATCCGCATAGGTTTGTTGCGGTAAGACCAAAGGCGCTACCACCCCGGACAATCCGGTCCCCACAATCAAAAGCCAAACCACAACTACGCCATATCGCGCGACCTGATCGTTCGACCAATTCATTGCAAAATCACCTAACTTTCGTAGATAACTCAAGTTGCCACGTTTCCGAGAATAAGACCTGACAGGTTTTCAAACAAGCCTTAACTCAGCTAAATGGTCCGAATGACCCTGATTTTTCTCTGAAACGTATCTCCAAAACCTGTCAGGTCTGATGGGTAGCAACTCAATGTCATTAAGATAAGCCCCGGCCCCCAAAGGGGGGGAAAGACATCAAATTCCCCCCTCTGGGGGGTTAGGGGGGCCAGAGCCAGTCACTAACTTAATGACATTGGGTAGCAACTGGGGTTAGATATCATTTTAGCCCGCTTCCCAGGCCCCACATTTGTTGGGACAGACCCAAACCTTTTTTCCTGAATTTTTATAACCAGATGGCACAACCAGAGCTTCCATATCCCGCCGACAGTTCAGACAATAAGGCGGCCCTTCGTCCTCCATCACCGCTCGATACATCGTTCCCGCTCGTTTTGCCGCGATTCTTCGCCGACTCATTTCAAGTTCATACTCTGTTTTCTTGTCTTCTAAATTAGCCTTCCCTATCTCTGCCCATAACCGATTATCCTCCCGTGCAGGAGAGACCAGGACGGGAGAACCCGCAGTAATAGGTTCTGTTTTAGGTCTAGCCGGTTTGGGTTCAACTAATGGTATTACGCCATGCATCGCGCCACAACATTGGCAAGAAATGACTTGCCAACCTTTGCCCAGCGGCGCGATTTTAAGCTGTTCAGTGTTAGTTGCATTACACCAGGGACAACGCAAGGGCGGGGTTGTTTGGCTCGGCGGAGGTGTGCCAATCAGCGGAATAACGCCCCGAATCGCCATACATTTTTGGCAATAGATAATGACCGTTTGTTCAATTATTAGATGTGAACCGATGTGGCTGAGACCTTGACTATTGCACCAGGGGCATCTTAGTTGAGGTAACATAACTATGGCCTATTCTTTGATAGCTGCCGATAAATGGGGTAGTACCCTTATCGGCTAAAATTTAGCCAGGGAACTTAAAGTTGTTCCTGAAACGGTTTAAGTTTTACAAAATTATCCACCTTAGGGTTAATTACTCAATTTTCAGCGGGCTAACCAAGGGATGACGCGAATTGTATCATCGCCTCTAGTCAGGTACGGGTTTCAGCCAGTCTGCCCGTAAATGAATGCGGCATCCCTGGGGATTAGCGTTTAAACAATCCAGTCTTAACCGTATTAGCCAGCCGTTGCGAACTCGTTTTGGTGGTCTCTGGTCCCCCGCAAGCCGCTTTACTGAGATGCTCTGCGCTTGCGTGCCGTTCCTTTCGGTTCGCTAACTCAGTTCGACTCGTAAGCTACTTCATTGACACCTACTTACGACCCCCTCCGGGGGCAATTCTTCCCGCCGTTTCACGGCGCACATTCGCGTGTATTTTGATTGTTAGCGGGCAGGCGTTTATGGTATAATCCCTACATCAATTGATGGAAAGTGGACAGACTATGGAACTTAAAGAATTAATCTCAGATATGTCCCAACTTGAAGCAGAGTTTAGCCGCTTTGAAAAAAACTTTGGTGTAAAATCCAGTGATTTTTTCCAGGCTATTACTGCTGGTGAATTAGATGAATTTGATGCACTAGATGAATACCGAATGGACTTTGTTGAATGGTTAGCTTTGTACAAAAGCTGGTTGAGCCTAGAAGAAAAATATCGGCAATTGATTTCTCGCCAACCTATCGCTATCCAAATCAAAACCGCCGTTCTTGCCTAATAAGCTAACCATGAGCAACCCGCTGTCATCACCTGATGATTATGCCACTTTCATCCATGATTTACCTAACCGCTATCCATCGCTTATAAAAAGCTCTTCTCTGGTTTATATTCCGCTTGGTGTAAAAATAGGCAAAGTAATGGGAATGGTGTTGTTTGACAGCACTATCATACTCTGCGTCCAAGAGTTTCTCAACTTTGAATTACACGTGATTGAAGGTTATGGATATGAGGTTACGCAGAGCCAAACCACAATTGATGCCTTGCCCCAGGCAGAAGAATACTGTAAAGCATCATATCCGGGCAAGGACAAGTTATATTGGTATGATTCCTTTCCTCACCCGAATGATCCATCGTTAGCCTCAACCCATCCTCATCATAAACATATCCACCCTAACATTAAACGAAACCGTATTCCTGCACCTGATCTTACATTTACTGCTCCCAATTTACCTTTTTTGATTGAGGAAGTTGAGCAAACTTTACTTTCCTCATCTTGATTCCCTCTACTGTTAAAAAAGTCTATTTTGGTATGCCCGCTAACGCTGCAAATAACCCGTGCCTATGTAGCCTTTGCCAGACTGCACGCTCAAAGTGGCAAAGTCAACTTCAATAAAAAGCGCTGAGTCTGGCATCGGGTTGATTTGCGTTGTTCGCCAGCATCTCGCCTTGGCGCAACGGCTAAACCGCGATTCGTAAGGCACCCTCGAATTCCGAGCGTAACAGTACATCACGCTCGATGATCTCTATGCATTCTTGATATGTCTGGAGACCTGTCTGAAGCGTGAACCCCTTCGTCGCCGGACCAGGAGCGGCATCCAGCCCAGTGATGCACGGCAGCATGCAATCCAAGCGCACCGAGTTCTGGATAACATTTCTTACCGGCATCTGCGGTCTAGCAATTTGCTCAATCTCTTGCGCTTTTGCGATCCACAGAGACGGCTCATGGTTCTCACACGCCTCTTGGTGTTGGTGTTGGATGCACTGCGTTAGATTGTTGTAACCGCACGGCGGAGTCGCGTGGAATCGGGCGTATGTTGCCAACCAGGCTTGTAGACCTGAAAGCTGATCGGTCGCCGCACTCGTCGCCTGTAGGAGTTGGGTCAACTGCGGTAGGTCAATGTCAACGTGCCCATGGCTGTCGTCCTGGCTGAATTCTGTTCGCTGTACTCGCTTGGCCTGTACACGCGCATGGATTGCTCGCTTGCCACTTTCAAAGCGCCAGTACCAATCCGCCCCAGTGCGCGTCTCTTCCGGGGGGGTGAATAGAGTGATTTCCACTTGACCTGGGAATCGCTCTCGCAGTGTGGCGGCCATTTCGACGGTGATACACTCTTCGCGGTATATCTGACGAGAATGGGTTGTGGCCGATCGGGTCTCACGAGCGAGCAACTGATCACGTGACAGAAGTCTGTTTATAACCTCAAACGCGCAGTGGGCAATGTCGCACAGAACCTTGCGGTTGTAAATTTCACCATTCATTTACTATTCTCCCAACCAACCACGGATTGGAGCGACTCGGTGCCCCGTAGACAGACGTCTCGCTTCCATTCGTGTCTGGCTAACTATCTAAATAGATTGCTCAAACGCAGCCATATTGACAAAAAAATGGCATCTGAGCAGCATAACTCTACCTAATGTGGATTTATCCTGCACTTGCGCCAGATTTTGCGCTTCTCCGATAATTATATAACACTTCTATCCTAGAATCTGTGCAACTTTCTGTCAGAATAATGGCAATCTACTCAACCCAGCTAACTTTGGCTCATTTTTGTTTCATAAACCTATAGTCATTTCATCTACCAACCTTAAAATTTGTCAATAACAATTGACATTGAGGAACGGAAGCTGGCCCCGCCAGTTCCCATTACCCCCACATTCTACGTTCCACCGCCCGTACTCTAAACAAAAAAAGCCCTACGGGCCAAAACCACAGCCCCTAGAGCTTTTTTCCAACTACTCAATCACCAATCTCTAGTCTCTAGCTATCCAATCTCCAATCTCACCCCACTCGCCCGCTCCTTCTTGGCCAGCTTAGCAATCCGCTGGGCGCAGCGCAGCCAGGTTCGCAGTTTCTTATAGGCCGTATCTCGTTCCGAGCGCCGCTGGGTGGAGGCTTCTTTAGCCTGCTCTTGAACATAATCGGCGCGGGCCAGGGCTTCTACGCTGGCTGCGTCTTGCTCCAGCAGATCCACCGGAAAACCGTTCGCGACCAAAACGGGCGTAATCTCCGTATGATTCAGAGCTACTTCAAATAAATTACGCTGCCAGTTCACAATCTGCTCAATTTTACTGTTCTTCTTCGGCCGGCTAATCTCGCTGATACCGTTGCCGTCTTTACGTCGGGCGTGCAGCCCCAATGCGTTCAAAATATCCGTTTGTCCTTGAAACAGGCTTACACAACTCTGCGCCAGGGCGCTGCTGTGCGTCCAAAGTTGATCGCGCTGCTTCCTAACGGTATTCGTCGCCTTAAACTTCGCCGATTGCGCTTTCTCGAACGCCCGTCCGGAGGATTTAAGCCCCTCCAAAAGTGACTCTCCATGCGCCCAACTTTCTTCGTTGTAACCCCGGCTCCGCATCGTCTCCGCAAAATAGGGATCATATCGGGCCTCGTGCAGCAACTGCTCTGTCTCATGAACAAGGTTTTGTTGGTCTTGCGTTAAACCACCGGCCATAAATAATGTCTCCTTTCAATGGGCTTATCTTCGTTTATTCGAAGAAAACAACCCTTTTTAACTAGAATCTGTTGGTAAATCGTGGAATCATAAAGTAATGGGTGAAACATGGCGCTACAGATTGGGATCATGAAGTAATTGTCGAGAAACATAAAGTACACGTTGGAACATGGCGCTACAGATTGGAAAAATTAACTACACGTTGGAACATGGCGCTACAGATTGGGATCATGAAGTAATTGTTGAGAAATATAAAGTGCGCGTTGGAACATGGCGCTAAATGTTGGAAAAATTAACTGCGCGTTGGAACATGGCGCTACAGATTGGAAAAATTAACTGCGCCTTGGAATGTTTAAATATCCGTTAGAAAAATTTTGTGAGCGTTGGAGTTTATCCTGTGAAAGAAGATTTTTTGCGCGACAATGTGTTGCTTCAGTCTATTCTCGCAAACATTGTTCGAAAGAAGTGATAAGAGTTAGCTTTTATAAAAAAGCGCGTTGATGGGTTCATATCTATAAAATATCACGGATCAATTGAAACGAATAGAGCCATAGGTACCGAAGTTCATGGGACGAAAGTACTTTTTTTCTTGCCCAAAAGTCAATTTCAGTAGATCATAATTTTACATAAAAGTGGGTAAATAGAACGCAGATCGTACCGATCACACGGATAAACACAGATTTTTTTAATATCAATCAAGCTTTATCGGTGAAAATCCGTATAATCCGTATCATCCGTGTTCTATCATTTCTCATCAGATCTTGAAATCGTGATCGACTGAATTTTTCTTATCGGTATGGCCCCAAATGAGTTGAGCAGCATAGCCGCAAAACGGCGACTAATGCCACCAATCCTTGCGAACACGCGGATCCATGAAGCGGCCGGTGTCTCGAATAGCGACTTGAATTTCTTCTCCTCTGGCCCGACCAAAGGCTTGTCCGGCTTTTAGCGCCGGTAAATGCCGCCGCCCTTCACTATTCATCCGTTCGTATAAGGCCAACAGGCTCGGTTCGGTGCAGATGTTCTCCACATGCACGGCATAACCGGTGGCGACCGTATCCTCGCCGGTGTACTTCAGCGTAATGCGTTCCCGGCTGGCGTACAGCACTAATACCTGATTGCCTTGGCCAATATCGTAGCCTGCACCCGGCACCCGAATGATTTCCCCCGGCTCCACTTTTAGCCCGGCCAAGGTGGTCTCAAAGTCGGTAATCACGCTCCCCCGTGAGTTACTGGCCCAATCCCAATTATTGACCCGATAGGTCGTGGTAAATACGCCGGTTCGATGATCTTTGAAGAGGCCGGCTAACTGCGGCGCGCGCTGGTCGGTCGGCCCGCTCATATCGATCAGCCCTAATTTGGCCTCGGTTTTGGCATAGCCGCGCAAGGCCAGATTAATATCGCCGTGCTTATCAGCCGGTCGATCGGTGGGCGAACCAACGATTGGCAGCGTCGTGTAACTTTCGTTGGGGATGGGGGCGCACGGGTCCACGGTCGGCTTTGTCGGCTCCGGCGGCTGGGGTGGCTCCGGGGCAGGAACCGGCTTGGGTGTCGGCTCCGGGCTAGGGGCCGGAGTTGGCTCCGGCGGCGACACGGGTTCTGACGGTGGCGTAGGTTCCGGCGGTGAAATGGGCGTGGGGGTCGGGGCTGGCGTTGGGCTTGCCTGGGCCACCGGGGGAATAATCAACACTTGTCCCACCCAAATTCGGCCCGGATCGGAGAGATTATTGGCCTGCTGGATCAGCGGATACTGATGCGGGTCGCCATACATCTCCCGGGCAATCCGCGATAACGAGTCGCCGCGCTGCACCGTGTAACTTCGTACGCCGATAGCCTGCCCTTCACCGTAATCAATGACCAACCCGGCGATCACCTCCTCAAGCGATTTGCCTTCGCTTTGAGCGCGATTGAGTGCGGTCTGGTAAGCAGCGTCGTTAAGATCGACTTCGATTTTTGGCATAGCCTTACCCTCCTCTACTTGCTTATAAAGATATTCAAAACACCTATTTTCATTATAGTAGCTCTGTAACGTTATGACAACTCCATGATTTTAAATCATCACGCTGCTCGTTGAAATCGAGCCTATCTGCGAAAATTTTAACAAATGACTTTTTGCCATTTAACGCCAAACTATAGAAAATGTATTAATAACAAAAAGCGTTACCGAGATATTTAGTTGCCGTCAGTCCTATCCAAAACCCCAGACGTTTAATAAAATTTAGTCCATCAAAGATCGACTCAAAGAAGAGGAGCACTATTTCTACTCAGAAAACTTCAACTCGTTGGAATTATAGCGACAATTTATGGAAAATATGAGCATCTTAATCTTCTTTCTTAGCTTCGTACTGGTTTCGCTGGCCTCCCAGAAAATTGGCGATCTCTTCTCTCATTTTCGCCTGCCTAAAATTAGCGGCTATCTATTCACCGGCGTGCTGGCCGGTCCCTTTGTTTTGGGCTTGATGTCCAAGGAAGCGGTCGCAAACCTAACGTTCATCGATGATATTTCCCTGGCGTTCATTGCCTTTGCGGCCGGAAGTGAACTGTATCTGCCCGAACTCAGGGGTCGATTCAGAAGTATCGGTTTGGTTACCGGCGGGCTGGTGGTCACCACGCTGGCGCTAGGGGTGATCGCCGTGTTCTTTATGGCCGATTTTATCCCCTTCATGCGGGAGATGTCGCCCACAAGTCGGCTGGCTATTGCCCTACTGGCCGCAGCGATTATGGTCGCCCGTTCCCCCTCGGTGGCCATTGCCATCATCAATGAACTCCGAGCCAAAGGGCCATTCACCCAGATTGCTTTAGGCGTGACGATGGTCTCTGATGTGGTGGTGATTATTCTCTTTTCCATCAGCAGCTCGATCGCCGCTGCCCTGTTGTCTAATCTGGGCATCGACGTCGGGTTGTTGGCGCTGGTGTTTGGCGAGATTACGCTCTCGTTTGGGATGGGGTATCTCTTGGGTAAAATCCTGGAGATTATTTTGTCGGCTCAAGCGGCTCAGGGTAATGTGAAAATTGCCCTCATCATTGGCAGCGGTTTTGGCGTCTTTGTGTTGTCTGATATGTTGGCCAGTTATAGCCATTCTAATCTGTTCGTTGAAATGCACTTGGAGCCTCTGCTCATCTGTATGGTCGGTGGGTTCTATCTTAACAACTTTACCAACTACCGGCTTGAGTTTGTCCAGATTTTACACCAGGTTGGACCGATCATTTACATCATTTTCTTTACCCTGGTAGGCGTGGGCTTGAAACTCGATATTCTAGCCCTGGTCTGGCCCATTGCCCTGGCGCTATTTGTGGTCCGAGCCATCTCGATCTTCATCGGATCATTTGGCGGCGGTGTGCTGGCCGGCGAGACGATGGAGCAGAATCGTATCAGATGGATGGTTTTCATCACCCAAGCCGGGGTGGCGTTAGGTTTGGCCGCTCAAGTGAGCGATGCGTTCCCAACTTGGGGCGATGATTTTGCGACGACCATGATCGCGATGGTGGTCATAAATGAAATGCTCGGCCCAATATTGTTTAAATGGGCCATCAACCGCTCCGGCGAAGCCCATACCCGCGCCGCGTTTGAAGCCGACCGGGCGCGCGATGCCCTTATTTTCGGCCTGGAGGGGCAAGCGCTGGCCCTGGCTCGCCAATTACAAGCCCACGGCTGGCGGATTAAATTAGTTTCTATGACCGCCGATCACGATATGGAAGCGGAAGAAAAATCCGATTTTGATATTTACCCCATCGCGGCCATTAATCTGAAATCCATGCATTATCTTGAAGCCGATCACACCGATGCGATTATCGCCATGCTGTCCGACGAGCAAAATTATCGAATTTGTGAATTGGCTTACGAACATTTTGGCACGGAATCGTTGATCGTCCAATTAACGGATCGTACCCAGGCAGCCCGTTTTCACGAACTGGGCGCTCTGGCCGTCGATCCGGCCACAGCCATCGTTAACCTATTTGACCATCTGGTTCGCTCACCTTCCGCCGCCTCGCTCTTCATGGGTACGGCCGACAATCAGGATATTGTCGATATCGAAGTCCGCGACCCCAGTCTCAACGGCGTCGCCATTCGCAACCTCCGTCTACCGCTGGATACCATGATCCTCTCGATTAGCCGCGATGGTCATACCCTGATTTCTCATGGCTACACCCGGCTCAAATTGGGCGATCACATGACGGTAGTGGGGTCGCCGGCCAGCTTGGATCGCCTCCGGCTGCGATTTGAGGAATAGTCATGGCCCATTACCAAAGTATTGCCCTGTTCGTGGTGGCCTTTGCCGTTGTTGCGCTCGCCGCCAGACAAGTCGGCGATATTTTTGCTCATTTCAAACTGCCAAAAATTACCGGCTACCTCTTTACCGGCCTGCTGACCGGACCCTTCATTCTTAACATCATCTCTGAAGAAGCCGTTCAAAGCCTGCGTTTTGTTGATGAAGTTTCGCTGGCGTTTATCGCCTTTGCCGCCGGGAGTGAGTTATACCTGCCGGACTTACAAGGTCGCCTAAAAAGTATCGGTTGGGTTACGGCCGGCCTCGTTTTTTTTACATTGATCATGGCCACATCGGCCGTGTTCTTTATGGCCGATTTTATCCCCATTATGCAAGGTATGTTGGGCACAGAACAACTGGCGGTAGCTATTTTGGCCGGATCGATTCTGGTTGCTCGCTCGCCGGCTTCAGCTATCGCCATTATTAATGAGCTGCGAGCCAAAGGGCCGTTTACTCAGACGGCCTTGGGTGTAACGGTTATCATGGATGTTTTTGTCATCGTCATCTTTGCCATCAGCTCCTCGGTGGCCGATGCCTTGCTTACCGATGTCACTTTCGATTTCAGTTTTGTCCTGCTGTTGATCGTTAATTTATCGATGGCCGTTATTTTGGGTGGAATTCTGGCAAAAGTGTTGTCAATCACCTTGGCGGCTAAACTGGAAAGAGTACCTAAAACCACAATCATCTTGCTGTTTGGTTTTGGTGTTTTTGTTTTATCCACCTTCATTCGGGAATATTCGCACGAGCAATTCCCGTTTGAGATTTTAATTGAACCCCTACTGGTCTGTCTGATCGCCAGTTTTATGGTCAACAATTACAGTAAAAGCCGGGGAGAATTTCGTGAAATAATCGAGAAAACCGGCCCGATCATTTACATCGCCTTTTTCACCTTAACCGGCGACTCACTAGAATTAGATATTCTCATCGCTACCTGGCCCATTGCCCTGGTGCTTTTTGGCACCCGATTGGCGGCGATTATGCTCGGCTCTTTCACCGGCGGCGTCATCGCCGGCGATCCGATGAAACACAATCGCCTCAAGTGGATGGCCTTTGTCACGCAGGCCGGCGTCGCTTTGGGGTTGGCTAAAGAGGTAGCCGTCGAGTTTCCGGAGTTGGGGACAGCCTTTGCCACTATGATTATTTCGGTGGTCGTCTTAAATGAGATCGTCGGCCCGCTCTTTTTCAAATATGCTATCAATCAGGTCGGCGAAGCTCATATCCGCAAGACGCAGGTGTTCGATGGGGTCCGTGACGCCATCCTGTTTGGTCACGATGGGCCAACGCTGGCTTTGGCCCAGCAATTATGCGCCCACAATTGGGTCGTAAAAGTGGCTTCTACCAATCCCAACTTCAACAGCGCCGGCATCGATCAATGCGATTTCACGATCCATCACATCTCTGATTTATCGCTTGAAACGTTGCATCGGCTTGACGCTCACAAGGCTGAGGTTATCGTGGCGATGCTGCCTGATGAGGATAGCTATCAGGTTTGTGAATTAGCCTATGAGAATTTTGGCACGGAGACGTTAGTTGTGCGGTTGAACGATCCTCAGAATTATAAGCGATTTCGTGAACTGGGGGCCTTGATCGTCGATCCTCGCACGGCCATTGTGGGGTTGCTGGTTCATTTTGTGCGGTCGCCGGCTGTGGCCCCGATGCTCCTTGGCGCCGCCGAAAACCAAGATATCATCGACATCGAGGTTCGCGACCCCAGTTTGCACGGCGTTCGGGTGAGAGATTTGCGTCTGCCGCTCGACACGCTGATTCTGTCGATCCTGCGCGAGGGACACACCTTGATTACCCACGGCCATACCCGTCTGCAACTTGGCGACCGGGTGACGGTGGTTGGCTCGATAAAGAGCCTGGATGAAGTTTTACTGCGGTTCGACGCCTGACTTCTAGCCGCCCCAATAGACCCGGCCCAGAAACACGCCAATCATAATCGCGCCGGCCGTGACCTTGGCCATAATGCCGATGGCGTTGCCGGCCAGATATCCTTTAGTCGCGTTGACGGCGCTGCGCCAGTCATTGTAGCGTATCCGTTCAACCAGCAGAATTCCCCCTAGCGTGCCGCCCATCCCGGCCAGACAGCCCAACAGCGGCGTACCGATGAGACTGATCACAAAGCCCAAAATCAACCCCAAAATGGTACCCACGATAATCGCCAAGCAGGACGCCCCCCCGAGTTTGGCCCCAAACTGGCCGCCTAAAATGTCGGCTACAATGCCCAAAACCATCAAAATAGTAATTAGACTGAACGCTACCCAGCCCAATTTATCCCAACCCAACACCAGTCCGTATCCCAGCGAAGCGCCCCAAATGACCAAAGTCCCCGGTATGGGCGGAATCAACGTAAAAATCATACCCACCATCATCGCAAACAACGTAATAAACAGGACTACCGCCTGACTAGCTTCTACGCCAACCATAATTTTTCTCCAAATCTAATAATACGGGAAGAAAGATACCACACAACCGACAAACTCAAAAGCAGCAAAACTTTCCAAAACTCACTATCCAGTACGCAAAAACGCCAAACAAGTCGCTAACTCCAAAGCCCCAAACTCTACGAACTCTACAAACTCCATCAACTCCACGAACTCCATAAACTCCCCAACTCCAAACTCCCCAAACTCAACTCATTATGCTACAATTTAAAAAGTCCGTTACGACCTAATCCAGACCTTATAGGTTTTCGAGCGCTTCCTTTGACTGAGCGTTTGTTCCAATCGGAAAGATGCGTTATCCCAAGCGTAAGTCGGAAACCTATAAGGTCTTGTGTGGGCCAAAATCCTTAATTGCTGACCAGACCAAAACTGTGCTAATTATCGAGTACGCGCCCAATGCGTTTCCTGAAAAATTTGGACCAAAGCTGACCCGACCGGATCAACTACGCTGCGCCTGGCCTGATATCATTTGGGCCGGTTTGACCGTTGGCCGGCGCAATTTACGGCACGTCATTCGCCCTGACACCTACGCCTATTTCGAAATTGTCTACCGTAGTACTATGCTCTATACCAACCTGCAAGCCGCTGATTACCGGCCCGGTCTATGGGGACCGTTAGACACGCATATCATTCAGTCGCCGGCTTTTCGAGAATTGGATGCCCCGGAAAAATCGGCCAACTCCTACTATTTGAGTTTGACTCTGACCAAGCTCTTTGTGGAAAAGTTATTGGCCACACCCTGGCTGCTGCATCTGGATACTTACGCCCAAAGTCTGGCTCAACTGCCCTCTCCATCACCCGATTTAGTCGGACTGGGCAAAAATACCAAGTGGCTGGTAGCCGAGGCTAAGGGCCGTAGTAATTGGCTGAGCCGCCGGACGCTACGCCGTCTAAAATCGCGCTCGCAGGCGCTCATCGCCGGACAAAAACCGGCGTTGCTGATCGGCTTAGCCTGTTATTTTACGGCTCAAAATAAGATTCTCAAAGCCTATTTGGAAGATCCGGTGGTTAATACCGGCAGCGAGAGCCCGAATCTGGCTCTAACCCCCAAAGCCTATCTGACCAGCTACTACGCCCTTCTTTTCGATTTGCTCCAAGCCGATTACGGCGGCGCGCCGGTTTTTGAAACTTACCAGGACCGTACGTTTCGCCTTAAGGCCATTCCGGAAGCCGATTTGCACATCGGCCTTGATGAGCAAATATTCCAACGTCTGGCCGGCGACGATTTTTCTCTGGAGCGATTTTTCGCCAGCCGGCGGCGCGCCCCGCAGATTGAAGCCACTGAACAAATCACCGTAGGCAGCGATGGCGTCTACGTATCGCTGGGTGAACGCTGGAGCCCCACGCGTATGCATTTGCCGCCGCCGGAACGAGTTGGGTGAAAATAAATGTTTGATGGTCGCCCCAAGGTTATCCTATGGACAAAATAAAAAATAAAGAACTCATTTTGATCGTAGATGACGAACAAAACATCATCGAACTGGGCCGGCTCTACCTGGAAAATGACGGTTACCGGGTGGAAGCGGCTGCTGATGGTTTGGACGCACTCCGTAAATTTGAAGCGCTTAACCCGGCGTTGATCGTGCTCGATTTGATGCTGCCCGAACTGGACGGCTGGGAAGTCTGCAAAAAAATTCGGGCTAAGAGTGAGATCCCAATTATTATGCTCACCGCCCGCGACGACGACATCGACAAAATTGTGGGCCTCGAGCTTGGGGCGGACGACTACATGACCAAGCCCTACAATCCTCGCGAATTGGTGGCCCGAGTCAAGGCGGTTTTGCGGCGAGGCCGGGTTCAGCCGTCACCCGCAGCCGAGCCGGCTGCGTTGCGGGCCGGCCCGTTAACTATCGATCCGGCTCGGCGCGAAGTCCACTTGGGCGATCAGCCGCTCGATTTGCGGACGAAGGAGTTTGATCTGCTCCAGGTATTTGTTGAGAATGAAGGGCTGGCCCTCAGCCGGGAAAAACTGCTCGATTTAGCTTGGGGCTTTGATTTTTACGGCGAAACCCGCACCGTTGATGTCCACGTGGCTCATCTGCGCGATCGTCTCAAAGAGGCCGATTCTCTCAGAATCGAAACGGTTTGGGGAGTAGGCTACAAAATGGTGGTTGATGAATGAAGTTGAGCGGACGACTGGTTCTCTCTTATACGTTAATTATCATCATCACTTTATTTCTATCGATTCTGACCCTGCTTCTTGTCTCTCGCCCTATCCAAAACCGGATTAATCGCATTCAATTGGTCAGTCAAAGCCGGCAGGCGGCCCGCCGGCTCGATATATTTTTGCGCCGGGGCAACTCTATCCAGGCGATCAACGAGCGGATCACGAACAGCCCGCTGGCCGATAATAACCATTTGGTTGTGGTCGACCGGCAGGGTGTAGTGGTGGCCGATACCAAGGGTGAGTGGATCGGCCGGACGTTGCCGCTGGATCGCTCGGCCGAGCGGCCGGTCGGGACCACATTGGTTGGGACGTTTGAGGCTCCGGATGGCCAAGCCACCAGCTTCGCAGCCGAGCCGGTTGGAAATGATGACGATCCGGTCGGTTATGTCGTGGCGCTTGCGGCTGAAGCCGGGCGTATTCCTAATGTTATCTCAGAATTGAGTTTAGGGTTTTTGGTGGCCGGCGGCGTAAGTCTCTTCGTATCGCTGCTCGTTGGGATTCTCATTGCCCGCTCGATTGCGCTGCCGTTGTCGCGAATTTCTCAAGCCGCCGGGGCTGTGGCCGCCGGAGATTACACTCAACGCGTTCCGGAAACCGGCCCGCCCGAAATTCGCCGAGTCAGCGCCAGCTTCAACACCATGGCCGGCCGGGTTGAAGCCAGCCAACAAGCCATGCGCGACTTCGTTTCCAATGTGTCGCATGAGTTAAAGACGCCGCTGACTTCGATCAAAGGCTTTTCCCAGGCTATTATGGAAGGGGCTACTCACGATGAGGCCGCTCGACGCCGAGCAGCCGGCATCATTTACGAGGAAGCCTCGCGTATGAGCCGCCTGGTTGAAGATTTGCTCGATCTGGCCCGCATCGACTCCGGCCAGGTGGTGATGCACCTGACCTCGTTGGACTTGACCCAAATCCTCAGTAGCACGGCTGATCGGTTGTTGCCCCAGGCGGTTGAAAAGCAGATCACGGTGAACAGACAGTGGGGCGATCTTCCACCGGTCATCGGTGACGGCGACCGCCTGGCTCAAGTTTTTACGAATCTCCTGGACAACGCCCTGCGTCATACACCATCGGGTGGACAAATTACCATTGCGGCCCACGTGGTGCGCGATGGGGTACGGCCTCACCGGATGGCCTCTCATTCGGTTGACACAAATATTTCGACCTCGGCTGTTAAACAAGGCCCCATGGTGCAGATCAGTATCAGCGACACCGGTCCCGGTATCCCGCCGGATGATCTGGCCCGTATTTTTGAGCGTTTCTACCAGATCGACAAAAGCCGCAAGCGAGGCGGCGGGGCGGGCTTGGGGCTGGCCATCATCAAAGAAATCATCGAAGCTCACCACGGTTTTGTCGATGCCACGAGCAGCATCGGGGTCGGGACAACGTTCACCATCTCAGTCCCTCTCACCGAGGCTGATGCCCCAACGCTGGTCTCGCGCCGGTAGAACAACCGCTTAAATAACTCAAGTCGCTACCCTTCCAGACCTTTAGGGTTTCGACCCTAATTTTGACAAGAATTGGCGTTAAATATCCAAATTTAGGTCGGGATAAGGCCCTTTCGGAAACCCTAAAGGTCTTTTTCCCGCAAGGTGGCAACTGGGGTTAAATAGGAAGATTTTGGAGGGCTTTGAAATCCTCCGGCAAATCCAAATCGAACGCCATCGTCGGCGAGCGATAGATCACGGCCTCGACACCTTTCTGCTGCGCGGCCCGGAGATGCCGGGCAAAACTATCCGGCCCAAATTGAAAATCGATTAAATCAGGCGGGTTAATTAACAAGGCGTTAGTCCCATTGGTGCGATGACAGGGGGCGATTACCATAGAAGGTGACGGCTGACTCAATTCAATCAGTTCGGTCAAATCGGCTAGGGTTAGCAGCGGTAGGTCGGCGGGCAGGATGAGGATCGGGCCAGAGTGACGGCCGGCCACCCACTGTGAGGCTTGTCGCAGGGCTGTATTTAGCTCGTCGCCGCCTTCCACCAAAGCCCAAGCTCCAGCCTCTTTAGCTACCCGCCGCACGTCACTATCGCGCGATATGACCACTACCTCGCTTACGTGCTGGGCTAACTCGATGGTTCGTCTCAGTAGCCGTCGACTTAAAACCATACGCTGTTGGGTCGAGAGAATAGACGCCAGCCGGGTTTTGGCTTGATTGAACGGTTTGGCTGGAATAATCGTAAACATTAGGTCTGGCCCCACTATGACTTCATTTTTCGTCTTGGTCAAATATCTCGGTTACCGGCCGGCCATCCCACGATTCGGGAATGGGTAGGCCCAAAGCGTACAGAATCGTCGCCGCTGTGTCGTAAATGATGATGTCCTGCTTAATGGTTACTCCGGCCGGGATGCCTGGCCCAACGGCTAACCAGGGGATGGTTGAATCCTCCGGTGAGTCCGTCCCGTGAGCCAGCCCGCTGCCGCCGTGATCGGCGGTGATGATGAGTAGGGTATTTTTTAGAACATCCTCATCTTTCAAGGCGCTCACAATGTTGCCGATTAGCCTATCCGTCAGATTAATCGCTAATAATTGACCCAGTCCCATCCAGCCGGTCAAATGGCCGGCTGTATCGACATCAGGCAGGTGGATGAAAAGAATATCAGGCTGATCGGTGTCGATAATCTCCAAAGCCTGGTTGACCACCTGGCGATCGGTGTAGCCGGGCTGATAAAACGCATCGACCGAATCAGGCAGCACAATGTGCTCGAGCTTGGGTTTACCCACCACCATCACCGCTGACAAGCCGGCTTCGTGAGCCACACTAAACAGCGTAGGCCCTTTAATTTTACCGGCCTCAGGATCGAGTACGTTCCAGGTAATGCCGTGCTTGTCCGGCCCCATCCCGCCCAGCATCGAGGCATGGTTGACCAGGGTCACGCTGGGTAGCACAGATTTGGCCTTAGCGCTGTAGGCTCCGGCGGCTCGCAGGGCATCGAGCGTCGGCGTATCGGCAATCTCGAGGGCGTCGGGCCGCAGCCCGTCGATGCTGATCAGAACGACGTATTTGAGTTCAGCCGGTTCGGGGGTAGCGGTGGGCGTGGGCTGAGGCATCGGCGTGGCGCTGGGGGGCAGGGTCGCCGTCGAGGTGAGCGTAGTCGTGGGGGAGGCCGTGACTGTGGGTGGGCGTGTTTCGGTGGGCGTCGAAGCAGGCGCCGGTGGATCGGTAGATGTCAACTGAACAGCCGAGACACTGGTTGAGGTGCAGCCGACCAGCGTCAGGACAAAAATCGATAGGATACAAAGATAATTTAGATTGCGAGACATCTCTCGTTGTCATCCAAAAATAAAGCGAGGAGCCTGACCTAAGGCTCCTCAGTTTTGCCTGTTAGTGATGGAATTGAAAAGGGCCTAAGATTTAAGGCCAAATTCCAGTTCAATCTGCCCGAAGCGGAGTTTGTCGCCTTCTTTGACCGAAACCGCTTTATTAGGTTCGATGCGGCTGCCGTTGACAAACGTACCGTTGGTGCTGCCCAAATCTTCCAGGTACCACTGATCATCTTTACGGAATAATCGGCTATGTCGACGTGATACGCCGGCTTTGGTGCCGCCATGAGGCGTGAGGTTGATATCAGGCATCATGTTTTTGTGGGCCCGGCCGATAAGGAGTTCAGACTGGTCGTTGGTGGCGATTTGCTGACCGCTCTCGGTGAGTTTAAGCAGTACTTTGGTTTCTTGGAGTTCCTGGGTATTCATCACTGAAGTTGAGCCTTGATAGCGGGCGCCGCGTGGCCGGGTAGCCGCCGAACGGCCCAGTTTGTAGCGGGCTTCCATCAAATCTTGCGAGAATTGAATCATAGTCTGGTAGCGGTCGTGAGGATCTTGCGCTAACGCTTTGTCGAGAATCGGCACAAAGATATCGGGCGCATCAGGATTGGCTTTTAACAACGGTTTGGGCGGCTCAGTCAAACGGGCCATCAAAAAGTCGAAGGAGGTTTCTCCTTCAAACGGCAGTTGGCCGGTCAGCAGTTCATACAGCACAATACCCAGCGAGTAAATATCGATCCGAGCATCGATTTCCCCTTCTTGAATTTGCTCCGGGGCAGCATAAGCCATTGTCCCCAACACCTGGCCCGGCATGGTTAGGTTAGGTCGCGTCGAGTGTTCCATTTTGGCCAGACCGAAATCGGCCAGCAACGGCCAATCTTCTTGAGGCATCAGAATATTGGCCGGTTTAATATCACGATGGATAATGTTATGCTCGTGAGCAAAAGCCAGGGCTTGCGACACGGGAATAATAATGGTCAAGGCCTGATCCCAAGAGACCGGTTTCCCGGCATCTACCCGATCTTTAAGCGAACCGCCGGGTACGTATTCCATGATGATGTAGGCGTACCCCTCTTCTTCCCCGTAACCGTAAATCGTCAAGATGTTGCGATGCCGCAACGCGGCAATAGCCTGCGCTTCCTGGCGAAAGCGGGCCAAAACGGTTTCCTCAGTTTCGCCGCCGATGGTGGCAATCGAAATAACCTTGATCGCTACCCAGCGAGCTAACCGTTCGTCGTAGCCTTTGTAAATACTGGCTACTCCGCCAGCGCCAACCAACTCTTTCAGTTTGTAACCGCCAAAACTTCGACCGATCAAGTCATCCATGCCGCTTTACCAATGAAAAATTTATAGCATTATAGCATATTATAATAGTTTCAACCAACGAGAAAAATATACTACTGCATCCGAAAATTCGCCTGGATTACGGCCTGAACTATAATTATGACTTATGCAGCACGGAGGTCTTTCTGAAAAAACAATGATCACCCGGCTCGGTGGTTCTTTAAGTATCGCCCTTTTTCTATTTCTGATGGCGGTTTACCTGTTAACCTATACCCCTCGCATCAACTCCAGCGACGGACTGGCGATGTTTTCTACAGCCGAGAGCTTGGTTCGCCGGGGCGCATTGGACATCGAGCAGATTCGTTGGATGGATTTGCAGCAAGGCACCTACGGCCTCGATGGGCTGCTCTACTCGCGCAAGGGTGTTGGGGCGCCGCTGGGGCTGTTGCCGTTGGTCGGGTTAGGGCTTGTCGCGCCGTGGTTTGGGCCGGTTAGTTTGGCGTTGCTGTTTAATGCGTTCGTCACTGCTCTCACGGCGGTTTTACTGCTGGCTTACCTCCAAGAATTAGGCTACCCGCCGCTAACCGGCCTGGGAGCAGCTTTGATTTTTGGCCTGGCGACATTAGCCTGGCCGTATGCCAAATCCCTCTTCAGCGATCCCTTTTCAGGGTTTCTACTTCTGGCTGCCGCGTTTGTGCTGCTTAAATTCAGCCATGCTCTCGCCGAGACTGCCACAGTCAAATCCCGTTTCAATAAACAACTCGTCATTTATCCGTTGTTGGCGGGTCTGTTTCTGGGTTGGAATGTGGCGACCCGCTACGCTGAGGCTTTGTTCTTACCGGTGTTCGGCCTGCTGTTTCTCTACTATTTACTACGAGGAACCAAGCCCGGCCAATTCGTGGGACGGCTTTTTCATTTTTGGCCATCGCTGGTTGCCTTCGCGCTGCCGCTGGCGCTGATCGGCCTGAGCTTGATCGCCTTTAACATGTCTCGCTACGGCGATCCGCTCAACACCGGCTATCTGCCCAACGAAACCTTCAGCGGCATTCTTTTAGATGGCCTGTTCGGCCAATTGATCAGCCCCGGCCGCGGTCTGTTACTGTACTCTCCTATTTTAATTCTAAGCGTTGTTGGCGTCTGGCCCTTTTTTCGCCGTTTTCCCGCCGAAGGGCTAGCTGCCCTCAGTGTCATCCTGATCCACCTGCTGCTCTACGGCAAATGGTTTATGTGGCACGGCGGCTACGCCTGGGGACCACGTTTCATGATCCCCACCCTTCCTTTCTGGACTATCTTTCTGGCTCCTGTCCTCACCTACGCTTTCCTACCTTTGCACACGTCACATACCGCATCTGACGCTCCACGCTCCACGTCCTACATCCTACACCGGCTCTCCCTCGGCCTTATTTTCGTTCTCTGCCTCCTTAGCTTCATTCCCCAACTCCAAACCACGCTAATCGACTTCTCCGATTTCCAAAACTCGCTCCTCGACACCGGCCTGCCCCTCTTCGACCGCCAAACTTTCTTCGATCCACAGTACGCCGCTCTTCTCTCGGCCTGGTCCTTTATCTCCCTCGACACCTTGGATCTAGCCTGGGCCTGGCAAGGCCAGGTTAATTGGTTGCTACTGGCTATCCTGCTGCTCAATCTCGGTGTAACCGCCTTCTATCTGAGCCAGCAAATAAAATTACTCCTCTCTCTTCCTCTCTCTAAACTCCCGACCTCCGACCTCCAATCTCCAATCTCCCAATCTCCAATCTCCTCCTCCTCCAATTATCAATTATTAATCCCTCTCTCAACTTCTCTCCTCGCCCTCACCTTCCTCCTGATCCACACTCACGCCTTGCCCGCCAATTCCCTCCAACAATCCGTCGCCGTTCTGAATCAGGCCGTCCGCCCCACCGACACCGTCATTACTAATGATCCCGAAATCGCCATGCCCTTTGCCGAACGGTATAAAGGGCATGCTCCGGTTCTGGGTTTGAATAATGGCGGCTTCCCGCTGCCTGAGGCGGTTACTAGGCGGCTCACTGAAACCATGACCAACCACGACCAAATTTGGTGGCTGCCCAACTGGCTCCCGCCTGAAGAGAGCGGCGTTGAGCAAACACTGGCTGCGCAAGGC
Organism: Anaerolineales bacterium; assembly: GCA_020634855.1. Taxonomy (GTDB): domain Bacteria; phylum Chloroflexota; class Anaerolineae; order 4572-78; family J111; genus JAGRBY01. Next base: position 711,871 of record JACKAU010000003.1, on the reverse strand, counting down.
TTCAAAACCCGCAGCGAGACGTTCGACGGCCAACGGCTCCTTCTGTTTGCCTTCCCTGCGCCGGAAACGATGGTCACGACACCTGTCGGCGCTACCTTTGGCGATCTGATCACCTTAGACGAAGCTGTCTACCCACCGCAAACGCCAGCGAGTCATAGTCTGCCCGTCGAGCTTCACTGGCAGGCCGCGACTACGCCGGGTCTGGATTATCACGTGTTTGTACATTTGCTTGATAGCGAGGGGACGCTCATCGCCCAATCGGATGGGCAGCCGGCCCAGTGGTCTCGACCGACGTCGAGTTGGACCGCCGGCGAGACGATCATCGACCGGCACGGATTGTGGGTACCGGCCGTCAGCGCCGGGACGTACACGCTACGGATCGGGTTGTATAATCCACAGGAGGGGCAGCGTTTGCTACTGGCGGACGGTCAGGACTCGGTTGAGCTTGCAGTGAAGGTTGAGTGAACTCTAAAGGTTCACCCCAGAGCCGCGATTAACTTATCGATTTCGGCCTGCTGCTGTTTAATTTTGCTTTGCGTCGCCGTAATCATTTGAGCTATTTCGGCCAGTTGGCTTTCGCTGTCGCCTAGCTGCTTGACGTACTGCCCCCGCAGGCGACCTTCCTCGCCATCTTGCGAAAGCGCCGCCATGTTTTTCTGAATTTGATCCTGAGCTACATAGATTTGGCCGCGTCGCGCTTCTTGCGCCTCAATGGCTTGTTTCATCTGAGCGATCTCGCCCCAAATATCAAGCAGGTCTTTTAATTTTTGATACGTGGCCGCATCCAGAAATTTGTCATCAAAATATTTTTGTAACCCCTGATAGCTTTGCTGGTACAGCTCTTCCCGGCGGCTAACCAGCCGTCGCTCTTGAGCCGTGAAGGTCGTAATCCGACTTGGCTGCGTTTCAACCTGATAGCGATAAAAATCGAGCGTAGTTTCGGTTGGCTCCGGCATATCATAGGGCGCGGCTCGGGTTTGACGCTGGCGTTCAATCAATACGGTTTTAGGCTGCGGCGTCCGGTTATCGATCTGGTAGATGGTGCGTTGGATTTGGTACACCTGTTGCAGCAGATACCCATCTTTGATATGCAGCCCGTGTAGTTGGCTTTCCGATTGATGCTCTTCTTTGATATGCAGGCCCAACTCGACCGCGTAGGAAATGACCGCTTCGGCCTGGTCGGCGGTGAAGGGGAGGACGGCTTCGCCGACGTATTCGCCCTTTTCCAAGACCGTCACCGGCCCGTGTTCCAGGGTGAGGTTGGTGCTGTTCTTGAAGCGCAGCGTCGCTACCGGATGCGTCGCCATTTTCGAGCCGTTGTAGATTAGATCTTTTTTGCCCTTGAGGGTGCTGCTTACAATCGGCACCATCGCTGACTGCCCTCGCCCCACCGTGACCGGGGTGGTGATGTTGTATTGGAACAACTCGCCCAGAGAATGGCCCGCAGCGGCGCTCTCCACCGACTCAGCGTACGTTTGCGGTGAAGGGGCGGCGGCCATAGGCATGCCTGGCATTTCCTGTGCCCGCATTCGACTTTTAGCCAGTCTACCTGTTGAAGCCTCTACGACCCTGGCATCCATAGCAGCGGCTTCCATCATCACTGGCCCCGGCGCGACGCGGTTCTCATCTCTGACGACCGGTCGCTTCGGCGTGTGAGGGGTGTACAAATCATAAACGAATGAGATAGGCATACCCGCCGTAAGCGACAGTGAGATTCCCTCCAAATCTTCCTCCAGGCGGTTATCGAAAATGCCCCAACCTTGTAGCAGTGCTTCCGCCTCTTTGGTTTCGGCCTCCGGCGCATCGACTATCAGGCGATAGCTCACTCGCCAGGTAGGCGCCGGGGCGATGTAGGTTGCCTGCAAATCGTGGCTGCCGGGGCTGAGCCGAATCGTAATCGATCGATGCGTTTCCTGGCCCAGCGCCGTTTCCAGAAAGAAGCGTAAATCGGCGGCGGCGGTCTCGTCCCGCACCGTTACCCCTTCGATCCGGCTGAGCGCCAGGATAGCCACGGTCTCACTATCTTTTTGCAAAAGCGAAACCAGCGATTTTTGCTGCGCTTTTTCCGTCGCTTCATCCAGCCCGATCAGAATACCCTCGATCCGGCTGCCGTCACTGACGGTCAGTTCGACGGCCCGCCCCCGCAGCGCCTGGAGTAAATCGCGCAGGCTGCGGGTGTCGCCCAGAATGATCGAATTGCCGGCCAGTCGTTCGGCCCGGCTCTGGGGCGTATCGTAATCGACGCCGCGCACCTGGCCGCCGCCGTGGTCGAGCAAGGTTAGACTTTTGAGAATGTCGTCCATTTCCTCACGCCGGAAGGTGAGTTTAACGGCCTCCCCTTCAACGGCTCCCCGGCGCTCGAAATAGCCGACGCCGTGTTTGTAGAGGGTCATGTGGACGATAGGTAAATTACTCATCACGCTTTCCTTCCAAAATAATAGTTATTGCGGCGATAATGGTTTCAATAGACGCCATCTGCATCATGTCGCCGGCTTGATGCAGCTCACAAATTGTCACGCCCCAACCGCGCAGGGTATCGAGACTGTGGTTGAAACGAGGATGATGCGCCAGATGAGCGTTGACCGCCGGCGCGACGATCACCGGCCAGCTCGCGCCGATAGCCTCGGCCGCCAACGAATGAGCCAGCGTATCGGCGATGCCCTGACTGAGCTTGTTGACGGTATTAAACGTCGCCGGCGCGACCAGCGTCAATCCCGGTTCTCGCTCCCCGGCTAAGTTGGGATCGAAATAGCCCTCGACCAGCCGGTGGCCGGGCTGCTCGGCCAGTTGCCGGGGACTGATCAGACGAGAGGCGTTGTCCGTCATGAAAGTGTAGATCGGGAGGTTAAATTGGGTGAGTTCGCGGATTAGGTTGGGTGCAAAATCGGTGGAGATGGCCCCGGAGATAATCAGATAAATTACTTTGGGAATGGGTTGGCTCATAACTCGAATAGTTGCCGCAGCTCGAACGTTACTCGTCTCTGCGCCGGGTCACCCGGATCGATTCGGCGGCCTGGTAGCCCAAGCTATACTCGTTGCCGCCGCTGGTGAGGGTGAGGGGACCGTTGAAGGGTGCGCGAACCAGGATGGTGATTTTTGTGCCGGGGTAGATGCCCAGGTGGCCCAGGTAGCGCAGCAGTTCGGGGTCGCGATCATCGACTTCAACCACCATTAACCGGTCGCCGGTTTCCATATCGACCAGCCGGCCGCTGTCATGCTCATGAACGTGGCCGGAACGGCTGGGGATGGGCGCGCCGTGCGGATCGAATTTCGGGTCGCCTAGCGCGGCGGCCATGCGTTCTTCCAGATCTTCGCTAATCACATGCTCCAGCTTTTCGGCTTCTTCGTGGACTTGATCCCACGGAACGCCTAAAGCTTCGGCCAGATATAACTCGATCAGACGGTGGTGGCGCACAATTTCCAAAACGATTTTTTTACCCGCCGGCGTAAACGTGACGCCTCGGTACGGTTCATAGTCCACCAGGTGTAACTCAGCCAGTTTTTTGCACATATTGGTGACGGAGGCCGGAGCTACTTTCAAAAAATCAGCCAAGGCGGATGTTGACACCTGTGTCTCTAATTTGCCGAGTTGAAAAATCGCCTTCAGATAATCTTCCATAGATTGGCTGACTAGGGTTCGATCCACTTCAGCCTCCTTTCATCAGCTCTTTGGGAATTGGCGGGGTGTGACCATAAGATATAAAACGTAAGAGGCAAAATCCGGTTTACGTTTTATATCTTATGTTTTACACGGTAAGATCCCAAAGAACCTGTTTTTTTCGATTGAGCAAGTTTGAGTGTATCCTATCTAGAGTGAAGTGTCAAACAAAATTGGATTGACAATCATTATACTCTATGTTATTCTCACGCCATCCAATAGTTCATCCAACTTAATGAGGAGATTTACGCAGTGTCTGATAAACCTGTTATTAATTTTACCCGTGGTGTGCCGGCCACGGAATCCTTCCCCGTTGAAGCGATGAAAATCGCTTCAGAAACGGCATTGGATAAATACGGCACCACAATTTTACAATACGGCAAATCTTATGGCTTTGCGCCCCTACGAGAGTGGCTGGCCGAATGGCAAGGCGTCTCAGTTGATCAAGTGCTGACGGCCAACGGTTCGCTGCAAATTGTCGAGTTTCTCTGCTTCCACTTCATTCGTCCCGGCGATGTCGTCTTCACTGAAGTTCCCACTTACGACCGCACCCTCACGATGCTGCGCCGGCATGGGGCCAAAGTTGTGGGCATTCCCCTTCAGCCCGATGGCCCCGACATCGACGCGTTGGAAGCGGCGTTGAAGCAGCAGGTTCCCAAATTCTTCTACATCATTCCCGATTTCCAGAATCCCTCTGGGGCCACCTGTTCGTTGGAGAAGCGTCAAAAATTAATCGAGCTGTCCGCGCGGCATGGTTTCCGGTTGTTGGAGGACGCGCCCTACCGCCCGCTGCGTTACAGAGGCAAAGAGCAGCCATCGCTGTTTCAACTTAACCCGACGTTGACGCTGCATATGCTTTCTTTTAGTAAATTGATTGGGCCGGGGCCGCGGATTGGGATGCTTTATGCGGATGCGGAACTTCTGGGCCATATCGCCAAAATTGCCGAAGATACCTACATTACGCCCAGTTTGCTGTCGCAGGGTATTGTCTATGAATTCTGCCAAGCCGGGAACCTGCCGGATCAGATTGCCCGGTTGAAAGCGTTATACGCCCCCCGGCTGCAAGCCTGCCTGGATGCATTGGACAAACACCTGCCCGACGCCGAAGCGACTCGACCTGAAGGCGGCTTCTTTTTGTCCTTGACTTTGCCGGAGGGCGTCGCCACCGGCGATGTAATTAAGCGGGCTAAAACTTACAATCTCAATCTGGCTGACGGCGAAGCCTTCTTCCCCAACGGCGGCGGTGGGCGATTCCTGCGCCTGCCCTACTGCGCCTTGGCGCCGGAAGAGATTGAAGACGGGGTCAAACGCCTGGCCCAAACCGTGGCCGACGTGCGAGCGTAGGGATCGGAGCGACAAAGCTTGCTTTGTCAAGCTCGATCAAAGCACGCTTTGATACTCCAACCATAACGAAATTTTGGGTAGATGAGGGCATTGCCCTCGTCTACCCGCAGAATAAATTATGACGGGGTGAAATTAATCATCACCCTCAGCCGCTTCACCTTTTTTCCACAGATCAGGGTCTCGACCGTAGAGTGTGGTTAAGTCTCTCAGGCGAATAGCCGTAAATTCGTCCAAATTTTCCTCGCGATAACGCCAGGACCAGTTGCCGCCCAAAACCGAAGGGGTGTTCATGCGGGCTTCAGAGCCTAAGCTAAAAAGATCTTGCATCGGAATAACCGCCATCCTGGCCACCGAGGACAGCGCCAGGCGAATAAAATCCCAGGCAATATCATCATCGGGCCGGCCCAGATAGCGCCGGATTAAATCCTTTTCTTCGTCGGTGCGCTCCTGGTACCAACTGGTGGTGGTGTCATTATCGTGGGTACCGGTGTACACTACGCAGTTGCGGCCATAATTATGCGGCAAAAAGAGGTTCGCGGCATTTAAACTCCCCGCCTCTTTGGCATCGAAAGCGAACTGCAACACCTTCATTCCGGGGAAGTTGAATTCATCGCGTAACGCTTCGACTTCTTTTGTGATCACTCCTAAATCCTCGGCCAGGATGGGCAGGATACCCAGCGCTTGCTTGACCGCGTTGAACAACTCCTCCCCCGGTGCTTTAATCCACTGGCCATTAATCGCCGTTTCTTCGTCGGCCGGAATTTCCCAATACGCCTCAAAGCCTCTGAAATGGTCGATGCGAATGATATCGACCACATTTAAGGTCGAGCGAATCCGGTCGATCCACCACTGAAACCCATTTTCAGCCATCGCGTCCCAGCGGTAAAGCGGGTTGCCCCACAATTGGCCGGTTGCGCTGAAGTAATCAGGCGGGACGCCGGCCACAACGGTCGGCTGCCCTTGATCGTCCAGGAAGAATTTGCTCGGGTTAGCCCAAACATCGACGCTATCGGGCGCCACAAAAATCGGAATGTCGCCGATGATTTTGATGCCGTTATCATTGGCATATTGGCGCAGTTGGCTCCACTGCTGGAAGAAATAATATTGCAGCACTTTGTGGATGGCAATGGCCTCAGCTTCCTTTTTATGCCATCGCTCGATGGCGGCCGGCTGCCGCAGGGCAATATCCTTATCCCAATAGTTGCTCCACATGGCCCCAAAGACCTCTTCCTCTTTGGCCTTAGCATCGAAATGCTCTTTGACCGCCATAAATAAGGCGTAGTCGTCAAGCCAAACATCCTGCTCCTGACAAAAAGCGTCAAAATCGCTTTTACGGGCCGGGTCAGCCAATTCGATAAAGTTTTTGGCTGCTTTTTCCAGTAAAGGAATTTTCCAATAGATGACCCAGCCGAAATCGACCTGATCGACGGGGAAATCCGGCACATCGGCGATATCTTCCTGAGTCAAATCGCCCTGTTCCACCAATTTATTCAGATTGATCAGCAGGGGGTTACCCGCAAAGGTGGAAAACGAAGCGTAAGGCGAGTCGCCGTAGCCGGTGGGGCCAAGCGGCAGCACCTGCCACAACGTTTGTTTGGCCTCTACCAAATAATCGACAAACTGATAAGCCGCGTCACCCAAATCGCCGATGCCGTGCGGTCCGGGCAGAGACGTTGGATGCAACAAAATACCACTGGAGCGAACAATTTCCATAAATGCTTCTCCCTCTATTTATATGTAAAATCAACACGTGGGAATATTAACGCTAAACACGCCAGGTGACAACATGAGGCACTGTTCGTAGGTTAGACCTGAAAAGAGTTATGAGATTTTGATCCAGATCTGAACTTAGATCAAAGTTTTATAAAAATAACCCGATCTTAGCCGCGGCCTCACGGGTTTCTTGCTCCAGTTGGGTGGCCAGTTGGGTTTCGGTTTGGTCGGCCAGAAAACGGGCATAGGCCAGTTTTGTGCGCAGCAGTCCGGCCGGCGTCTCGATCTGTTTGAACAGGTCTAACGCTTTCTTATACATTCCTCCGGCGGCATCCACTTTTCTCTGAGCGGCATAAATTTGAGCCAAGACGGCCCATCCCCAAGCCACTTGAATGCGAGCTCGAACCGCTGTGACCAGATTCAGGCCAGTTTCGGCAGACTGTTCGGCCGGCTCAATTCTGTCCAGAGCCAGGTGAGCTTCCGCAATTAACAGGTGCATATCACCCCGGCCGGAGGCGATTTGCCGGCCGATTGCTTGAGCCAGGTTGAGCGCTTTTTCCAGCAAGGGCAGGGCAGCCGCGGCTTGGTTTTGCCGCAGCAAAGTCCGGCCCTGCTCAGCATAGACAACCATTAAACCGTCGCCGCTGTTGATCGTCTCGAACAACACCTGCGCTTTGGTCAAGGCGGCGGCAGCCGCCTCAAAATCACCTTGATCCACCGCGATTTGGGCTAAGGTGACCAGGCTGTGGCCTTCGCCCCAATGGCTGCCCAATTTGCGCCGAATCGCCAGCGACTGCTCCGTCACCCGCGTCGCCTCGGCAAACTGACCTTTGACATAGAGAACCAATCCCAGATGATTGTAAGCTTCCGCCAGTCGAGTATCATCATCATTGGTGGCCAACAGTTCGACGGCTTTACGGCTCCAAGTTTCCGCTTCGGGCAGATGGCCCAGCAGCCAGGAGATCATACCCAGGTGCGACTGCGCCGCGCCCCGCTCTGTCGGTGAAACGCCGTTCAGTTTTAATACCGCCGAGGCCAATTCCGCCGCCGGTTGGTATTGGTCTGATAGCCATGAAGAAAAGACCATATCGTTGAGGCTTTGCGCCTCTTGCTCGATATCTTTGGCGGCCCGCGCTAATTCTAACGCTCGCTGCGAGGCATTGAGCGACTCGGCCCAATGGCCTTGCTGCCGATAAAGGTTGCCCAGCGCCATATAGCCCGGCCACGTCTCAACCAGCTCAACCGCTCGGCGATAGCAATCGATGGCCTGATTAATGGCGTTAGCGGCAGCGGCTTTGGCCCCGGCGGCCTCTAAGTAATGGGCCGATTCGGTGGCTTGTCCGCCTTGTTCCAAGTGATAGCCAATTAAAATGGGCTCGTGCTGTTTGTCGATCAAGATTTGGGCAATTTGACGATGTAGTTTGCGCCGTTCGGCCTCAGGGATGGTTTGGGCCAGAGCCACGGCTACATCGGCGGGTCGAAAGGCGTATTGGTTATCACCTAAATCTCGCAGCAGACGCCGTTGGAGCGCTTCATCTAGCGCGGCCTGGGCCGGTGCAGTTTCCGCCGGTCCCCCCAACAGTTCAAGCCAAATATCAAAATTGAACTCCGGCTCCGGTTCTAGCAAGGCAGCCAGAGCCAGCAACTGCCGGCTCTCGTCTGAAATTTTCTCCAAACGGCGGGTTAAGGCGTTGATTAAAAAAGGTGACACCAACTCTTGCGAAAAGGAACGGCTATCGTCCGGCGGCTTATAGCGCCAATCGCCTTCCTCGCTGAGATAAAAATCACCGGAGTCGATGAGTTGGCGGGTGGTCTCTTCAATATAAAATGGCAATCCCCTGGCGCGTTTCTCTACAATGTTAGCGATGGCTTTGGAAACGGGCTGGCCCAGATAGCCGGTCAGATAATCTTGAATTAAGGTTCCCGGTAGCGGCTTGAGGGCGATGATTATTTTCTCATTATCTGCCAGACTGTCGAGCCAGGCGTTAGATAGGGGGCTGTCAGTATATTCGGCGATGATTAACAGCGGGCAGCTAGCCTGCCGGACCAAATAACGCAGCAGCGCCGCGCTCGATTCATCCAGAAGCTCGGCGTTATCCAGAAATAGGGTGGTGGGGCCAAGTTCCACAAAAATGTCGGCTATCGTATCAAAAAATTGCCATTGAGATTTTGCCTGGAGCTTGAGTTCTTCGCTAGGGACCCGGTCGCTGAGCGTTTTCCACAACCCGCCGCGCATAGCTTCCGGCTTATCGGTGGGCGGGGGCGCGGGTTCGATATTGAGCAAGGGCGCCAGACTGGGGATTTGGTCAGTTACTGTTTCTAGCTTACTTTCAATCGATGAGGGACTGACCAGCCCCTCATCAAAAATGGTGGCCAAAATCTGACCAAAGGGAGCATAAGGGTCGCCTAGTTCATCGCACTGGCCGGCTACCGCCACCAGCCCCCGGTCTATAATCTGATTACCCAAAAATTCGGCGATGAGCCGGCTTTTACCGGCCCCCGTTTCTCCCTGAACAACCAGCAGTTGGGGCCGGTTGGTTTGTCGCGTTTTTTGCCAAACTGCCTCGATGACGGCCAGTTCATCGTCACGACCTAGCAGCGGTTTAGCTTCCGGATCGAGCAATTGCATCGAGCGTTGGGTGAATTTTTGCCGAGCCTGGATCGACTTAAATAGATCCAACACCACTCCGGCTGAAGGATATCGATCATCGGGATGTTTAGCCAACAATTTGGCGATGATGCGTTCTAGCATCAGCGGCGTTGACGGCTCAAATTTCCGCACTGAAGGCGGCTCTTGTTCGATATGCGCCAGCATCAGATCGTGTCGATTGCTGCGTTCAAAAGGCAAACGCCCCCCCGTAACCATCTCGAACAAGGTCACTCCCAGTGCATAAAGGTCGGTGCGACCATCGATCCCTTCGCCGGCAATTTGCTCTGGCGGCATGTAGGCCGGCGTGCCAAAAACATAATCTTCCTGCTGTTCGGCCAGTAGCGAAACCAGCGCTGCCAGGCCAAAATCAGTCAGTTTGACCTGGTTGTTTTGAATGATGACGTTATCCGGTTTAATATCGCGATGAACGATGCCGCGCTTGTGGGCGTATTGCAGCGCCTCCAAAATGCCGAGAGTCACATTGACAACCATTTCCTGCGGCAGCGGCCCGTCCGTTGCCGCAATCAAGTCACCTAGCGATTGACCCTCCACATATTCCATCATAATGTAGAAGCGGTTACCGTCCTCTTCAAAGACGGCGTCATAAATTAGGGTAATGTTTGGATGCTGCAAACTGGCTAAGGTACGAGCTTCGGATAGAAATAGATCTTTGAAGACGGCGTTTTCAGTGACTTGAAGAAATTTTACGGCAACAGGACGGTTGAGCAGGGTATCTTTGGCTAGCCAAACTTCACCCATGCCGCCTTCGCCTAACTTCTTTTCTAAAACGTACCGTTCATCCGTAGAGGTGTTCATATATTTTTGTTACCTCAGTTACAAAGTTGAGATGGTGAGGATGATCTTAAACTGATGCCTGAATTCCAGTATACTCGATCAACCAGAACGCGTCAACGAGGCGTAAAAAAGGCTTCGAGAGTTACTCTCGAAGCCTTTTTTATAGGACAAATCTCATAAGACAAACCTCATAGGTTTCTAAAACCTATGAGGTTTCACAAACAAACAAACAAACAAACAAACAAACTAACTAACGTTGTAGAAAGCGCTGTTACCAGGGTAAACCGCAGCGACGTCCAATTCCTCTTCGATGCGCAGCAGTTGGTTGTACTTGGCCACGCGGTCGGAGCGGGCGGGCGCGCCGGTTTTAATCTGGCCGGCGTTCATCGCCACCGCCAGATCGGCGATGGTGGTATCTTCGGTTTCGCCGGAGCGGTGGGAGATAACCGCCGTCATACCGGCGCGTTTCGCCATCTCGATGGCGGCGATAGTTTCGCTTAGAGAGCCGATTTGGTTGAGCTTGATCAAAATGCTGTTGCACGCGCCCAGGCCAATGGCTTTTTCCAACCGCTTGACGTTAGTCACCAGTAGGTCATCACCCACCAATTGCACCTTGTCGCCGAGGGTCTCTGTCAGAGCTACCCAGCCGTCCCAGTCATCTTCCGCCAAACCGTCTTCAATGGAGATAATAGGATAGTTATCCACCCAGTTAGCCCACAGCTTAACCATATCTTCGCTTGACAGTTTCTTGCCTTCGATGCGCAGGGTGTACGCGCCGTCTTCATAGAGTTCGGACGTGGCCGGGTCAAGCGCGATTTTGATTTGATCGCCGGGGGTGAAGCCGGCATCGTTGATGGCCTGCATAATCACATCCAGCGCTTCGTTGTTGCCTTGCTTGAGCGCTGGAGCAAAGCCACCCTCGTCGCCGGTGTTGGTGTTGTAGCCTTTGGATTTTAGCACTTTCTTGAGGGCGTGATAAATTTCAGCGCCCCAGCGTAGCCCTTCGCGGAAGCTTTCGGCCCCCACCGGCATAACCATAAATTCCTGAAAATCGGTGGTTTGCCAGCCGGTATGCGCCCCGCCGTTAAGAATGTTCATCATCGGCACGGGCAGCGTTTTGGCGCTAACCCCACCCAGATAGCGATAGAGCGGTTGGCCGGTGCTGGCCGCGCCGGCCTTGGCCACAGCCAGACTCACGGCCAAAATAGCATTGGCCCCCAACTTGCTTTTATTCTCCGTACCGTCCAGATCGAGCATATAGCTGTCGATCTCTTCTTGAGTCAGGGCGCTCATCGTAATCAGAGCCGGCGCAATGGTTTCGTTGATATTTTCAACAGCTTGCTCAACGCCTTTGCCCAGATAGCGACCGCTGTCGCCGTCGCGCAGTTCCAATGCTTCGTGAATCCCCGTTGACGCCCCGGAAGGAACGGCGGCTCGACCAATTGCCCCGTCTTCCAGAATAACTTCCGCTTCAACCGTGGGGTTGCCTCGTGAGTCGAGGATCTCTCGCCCGATGATTTCTTCAATAATACTCATGGAATGCCTCCTCTTTCTATATTTAGTATTAACCTATACATTTTGAGTTTGAAACCCAAAAAAAGAGAGTGAAACCAGCCGGCAGATAAATCTTTACTTTAACTTTATCAACCCGACTGGTCTCACCCCCTTGTTACCACTGTAAGAGACTCGGTTACGGCAGTTCTATAGTTACCCTGCTTAGTATAGTCCAACGTCCGGCATGTGGCAAACAAAATTGGGAGTAACCTCAATTAGAAAGGCTCCATCCATAAATTCTGTTGATACAACGTTTTTGATGAAAATATAGGGTGGTTTTAAACTGATGGGCCTTTTGTGATAAAAAAGAGGGGTCGGTTTGTAACCGGGAGGTTCTTTGTGGTAAAAAAAGAGGGTCGGTTGATAAGAGAGTGTGACGGAAGCGCCACAACAGCAACGACAATGAAAATTTACTGGAGCGACAAAGCTTGCTTTGTCATTCACGATCAGGTCAAAGTAACCTTCGACGCTCCAAGTCATTCACGCCCAGGTCAAAGTTCACTTTGACACTTCGGCTTTTATTCGACATGAGTATGCTAAATTGTGGAGGATTTATGGATGGTCAAAAAACACGATTGAGTAAATTTGCCGCTTTTCTCGTTTGTTTATTGCTTTGTGGGTGCAATGCCCAATCAACCACCATCGCGCCGACCGCCACCTTCACGCCTTCGCCGGCCAACACCCCAACGCCTCAACCTACCAACTCTCCCACCCCAGAACCCACGAACTCCCCCACCTTGCAGCCAACCCACACGCCAACTGCCCAGCCTACCAACACCCCTACGCCAACGGCCACCCCCGATCCTTACGCCGGCCTGACTATTGCCGATTTGGCCGAACGCAGCTACGGCGGCGGCGAGATCGAGATGGTGGAGACGATGGGCAGCAACGAGTCGTTTACCCGCTATTTGATCACTTACCCCAGCGAGGGCTTGACCCTGTATGGCTTTATGGACGTCCCAACCGGCGATGGTCCCTTTCCCGTCGCCATTGTGATGCACGGCTACATCGCGCCGGATCAATACACCACCTTGGCCTACACTACGCGCTACGCCGACGCCCTAGCGCGGGCGGGTTATCTGGTTTTTCATCCCAACTATCGCAACTGGCCGCTTTCTGACTCCGGCCCTGAACTTTTCCGGGTCAGCCACGCCGTCGATGCGCTCAACCTGATCGCCATCGTTCGAGCGCAGGCCGGCCAGCCGGGGCCATTGGAACAGGCCGATGCATCGTTTATTGGTATGATGGGGCACAGTATGGGCGGCGGCATTACCTTGCGAACCATCACCGTCGGCGCTGACCTGCAAGCCGCTGTTTTGTACGGCGCCATGAGCGGCGACGAAAAGCAAAACTTCGAGAAGATTCGGGAATGGTCGGGCGGCGCTCGCGGGCAGGAGGAACTCGACACTTCTACCGAAGACCTAGCCCGTATCTCGCCGATTTTTTACCTGGATCGGATCGACACGCCCGTGAGCATTCATCACGGTGAGAACGACGGCACCGTCCCGCTGCAATGGTCGCTGGATCTGTGCAATGATTTGCAAACACTAGGTAAGACAGTAGAATGTTTTACATATCCCGGCCAACCCCACACGCTTCAAGGCGACAGCGACCAGCTTTTTATCCAACGTATGATCGATTTTTTTGGCCGCCAACGGCTGACGGCTGACCGATAGTGGGTTCGATTGGTGATTAGTTTGTTAGTTGGATAGTAACTAAAATCAAACCAACCAACCAACCAACCAACCATCCATCCATCCATCCATCCATCCATCCATCCATCCATTCCCAGGAGTTTTGTATGAGCGACCAACCTCAAATCCAAGCGCATGTGATCATCTCCGGCTATGTTCAGGGCGTCGGTTTTCGGTGGAACACACGCCACAAAGCCCAGGAACTCGGCTTGACCGGCTGGGTCAAGAATCGGTGGGATGGGAAAGTTGAAGCGGTTTTTGAAGGGCCTGAGCCGGCTGTCCGCGAGGCTGTGGCCTGGTGTCGCCACGGCGAACGTCCGGCTAAGGTTGATCACGTTGAGGTGACCTACGGCGACGCTACCGGAGAATTTAAGAATTTCAAAGTAACGTTTTGAGGAAATTGGAGATTAGAGATTGATGGAGTACCAAATAGTAGAATACAGAATTCTATTATTCCGTTTATCCTGCTCTTAACATTTGTACTTAAAACATGGATAATTGTAGACCATCTTTGAAATCGTCTATGCCAACCACATCTCTGATGGCAGCATTTGCCAGTTCATTTGGTTCAATTTTATGCAATCCGCCGCCATAAATTCTACCCTCTGATATCAGATCAATTGGAGAAATCTGTCTGATCTCCTGCCATATCAAGCGCAGGAGGTCGGGGTTATTTTTTAGTTGCAAATCCAGAGCAGGTTTTGGATACATTAGCAAATAAACGTTGGGGGCGGTGGCTCGTGATTTATTCATTATGAAACGAAACGGATTCTCTTTGGTGAGGTTAACCCGGCCCATATAAGTGCATAGAATGGGTGCGGGAGGTCGAACTTCTTGAGCGTACCAGGGCGACCGATGCTGAGACAGATAACGTTGGTGAATCCCTTGTTCAACGCCAAGTTGAAGATAACGCCAGACCGAAGGATAGTATTGTTCAACAACAGACTCAGGTAACTTACAATCCAGCAGAAAAAGCAACTTTCTGATTTTTGGGAGACCGTATTCGTCTGCTTCAATTTCGAACTGATCAAGGTATCGAGGGCTGGGTAAGATGGGTTTAAGACATTCCTCAGGTAATTTAAATTGGGACACTTGTTCTGGGGTTAAAATAAAGAATTTATTTGCGCCGGTGGCAATACCTCGTTTTATCGTAAATAGTTCAGACAGCTTTATTTTCTTTTCGATATTTTTGTGTGGCTTGCTTCGGAAGCCAATCAAGGGTAGCTTTGTCCATTTTTCATTAGGCGTTAGTTTTTCTGCTGCAACGACTGTTGATTCTTCCGGAGCAAGTAATTGTCCCCCATAACTGAACTTTATGGGGTGGTCTTGTTTTGGGGGACAATTTTTGAACCAGACAACTACAGATGAGACAAGCGCATCGTCAAATTGGGATTGTTTGGGATTGAAACGGTGAATTTGTAGGAGCGTAACATGCTTTAGCAGAAATCGTTTTACTTCCTTACCATAGTTTACATCTAGAAATTCACTGGGAACTAACCAACCGGCCAGGCCGTTTGGAGACATCCAAATCTGGGAAAGCAACATAAAATAGGTGTATAAACCGGCCAGGCCATTTAATCGGTAGTTTGTATATGATTGAACCAGCTTTCGTAATCGGGGTTTGTCATCGCTATCGATATGATGATGTCTGACATACGGCGGATTACATATAACCAGGTTAAATTTCTTGTTGTCCTCTAATGGTGGCGTAGCTTTCGTAAAATCAGCTAAATTGAGTTTCAGAAGATCATCCGCCCAAAATTTTATAGCGTTTTCACCGTAACATTGGTCAACCTCGAAACCCCATGCTCGCTCAATTTGGTTAGTTGAAAAAGCGCGAAGCAGAGCCGAGTAAAAAGCGCCCGTGCCAAATGCCGGATCCAAAAATCGTATAGGCTCTGAGTCTGGTATTAGGGTTTGAGCATAATGCAATATTTCAATAGCTAAATCGGTTGGCGTGGCAAATTGCCCCAGTATGTTTCGTTGTTGCGATGTCTTCTCAGTGTCTAATTTTTGTTGAAGTAGGAGCCGTTTTTCTTCAATTGTGTCAAGATTAGGATACATAGTTCTCATAAACCAAAACCGGCTAAATCATCAAGCCGATGTTCCCACACCCAATCAATACCCTCGGCAGCCTCATAACCTAAATAGCCGCTATCAAAATAACCACACAGCAGTAAGATAAAACGGATATGCTCACCATAGGTGTTTCTTAATTGAGTGACTTTTATCGCTTCTTCTTTGCGGCGTTTGTTGGTGTTGGTGAAATCCCCCGCCGATTTTGCTTCAATCAGCAGTGGGAAGTCATTAGGCTCAAAATGAAAAGGTTTTATCACGATATCAATCGGTATATTAACCTGATTAGTTCCTGATCGATACGTTTGGCTGATAGGGACGTTACTGCGGAAGGAAAACGTGCCGGCTTCTAAGGTGTCGAATTTACGCCTATTTTGTCCTTCGCTAAACGTATATCCACGTTGTTCTAACCAGCCCCTAATGGCTGTTAATTGTCGTTGTTCCTGAGCATTGCGAATGATAGGATCGGCCACAGTCCCGCATAATCGATCGGCCACAACGGTGGCTGCCCGATATAGCTCTGTTTCCGATGGTGCTTGGTTGCTTTTAATCCACGGAAAAATATCCTCATCAATGAGTTGCATGATAACTTGCCCTATTCTCTCAAGTTCAGTTCTTACCCGGCTTTGTTCCATTCGAACCGGTAGGCGGTTTTTGGTTTCCATATTGTAAACCAGATTAGATGATATTCCCGCCAGACCAATAAGTCTGTCACGAGCGATTGGTGGCGCGGTTGCCATTCTTAGTATTGAGATCGCTGAAGGATTCTTTTCCAAGACTTGTGGATCTATATCAGTTAAGTTGCGCGTCTTATCCAATGTTTGTCTAACTTGTTCGGTTGTAGCGATACGAGTCTCCCGGTATGCCTTCGGTGCAAATTGAATGAACCAATTATTATAAAAATCTACCGATACGGCAATATCTGATTTCCAGAGTTGAGGTTTATCTAGATTGACAGCCATAACTTATCCTTGGTCCGGCAGGTAAAAGAATTTACTTACCCGGCAGTTTGAATTGCACCCGCCCGTCAACGTTGATCTCCTCGACCTCCCGCCAGCCTTGCGTGGCATTGAGATAACGCAGGTACGGATCGGGGTTGAGCGCCTGATCGATGAGATAAGCGGAGCCGGTCAGGATGATGACGTCATCATCCTCGCGGATGGACTTAGCTAATTGAAGCGCCTGCTGCGAGTCGGGGATGACGAAGGTAGGCGTGGACTCGGCTATAGCGTCAATGGCTTTTTTGACCGAGGTGGGATCTTGCCCTCTGAAGGAGGCGCTGGTGACGATCACCGTTTTGGCGATGGCCATGATCGGACCGAACATCGCCGCCGGGGTGCGGAACCCGGACGCGCCGACGACAAAGATTTTGCTGCGCCGGCCGAATTTTTCGGCGACCGCCTGGGTGAAGGCGTTGATCTTTTCGGGGTTGTGGGCGATGTCGGCGTAGATGTTGTCTTCGACCGGCAAGAACCGGCCGAGTAGGTTAACCGCCAAGAATTTTTGTAGTACCGCCGTCGCGTCGACTTCGGGGTGAAGATGTTGGATGACCGCTAAACTGAGGGCCGCGTTTTGCTGTTGGTAATGGGTAGTCAGCAGTTCGCTGCGAGGTTGGACGTTGGCCGGCAGAGCAGCCAACTGCGTTGCCAGCGCGTTGGTGTGCGATTGATCGATGTGGTGGAGCGGGGCTTGGACTGACTCGCACACGCCGGCGATAACCCGCAACATCGCTTCATCGGACTCGCCGGTAAAGAAGGGGACGCCTGGCCGGGCGATGCCGGCTTTATCCAAGGCGCGTTGCCATTTTTCTTGGCCGAGCATATGCTCATGATCGCGCCCTACGTTGGTCAAAACGGTTGCCACGTAATCGAGCGCCCGGGTCTGGTCGTATCGCCCGCCGACGCCAACCTCAAAGGCGGCTCGTTCGATGCCGTGTTTTTCAAATAAGGCCAGGGCGATCAGAATATTGACCTCATGAAACGTTAGGGCTTGCTGCGGGCTGCGTAGCGTCAGGCCCACAGCGTAAGGTTTAATTTTATTTTCCCACACATCGACGATCTCATCTTGGGCCGCCGACTGCCCATTGAGGCTGAAGCGTTCCCGGTAGTCAAAAATATGAGGGCTGAGAAACGCGCCGCTTTGGCCTAGCAGCGACAACCCGGCCTCCAGAAACCGGCAGGTCGAGCCTTTACCACTGGTGCCGGTGACGTGGATCAGGCGGGTGGGATGGCCCTGCGGCCAGAGCGTTTTGACGGAAAGGTTTACCAAGTCCAGTCGGGCCAGTTTGGCTGCGGTCCAGGGCGCGTGAAAAATTTGATCGACGCTATTGTAGTAGGCGGCGTTAAATGGATCAGTCATGGTTAATAGGATAAATCCCAGCCACGCCGGTTTTGAAATCGCCCTTTTTTTTCGGACTGGGCGCCCAGTTCGTAAGTGATCCGTCGCAAGTGGCGGGTCAATTCTTTCTTCTTTTTGATATCGGAGAGTTCCCGGTAAGGGATCGGATCGCCAATGGTGATCCGAATGGTACTGCCGATCTGTTTGTTAACCTCGCGCACAATAAGCGACAACCGCAGCGTTAAACTGAATTGGCTGGCAATCTGGAAGATACGGCTGTTTTGACCGTGGAAATAGATCGGCACCACCGTGGCCTGTGTCGTTTGGATGAGTTTGGCGGCGAATGTCTTCCATTCTAAATCAGTGGCTCGTCCAAACGGGGACTCAGACGTGGCAATGCCGCCGGCGGGAAAAATAACGATGGTTCCCTGGTCGCGTAGAATGTCGATTGCGCGTTTCTTGGAGTTGATATTGACGTGGACCGCTTCTTCGGTTTCGTTGAAATCGATCGGCAAAAAATAAGGGGTCAAATGTTCGGCCCGGCACAGCGAACTGTTGATCAATATTTGAAAATCTTCGCGGGCCAGGATAGTTAAATGGCAAATGATGATGCCGTCAACTACCCCAAAAGGATGGTTGGCGATGAAGACCACCGGGCCGGTTCGGGGTACTTTCGCCAACTGTCGGGCGTCATAGTCCATTTTTATTTGCAAACTGTCCAAGGCAGCGCCCCAAAATGACGGTTTGCCCTCGTGCTCACCCAGTAGGCCGTTATATAATTTCTCTAGCCTTCGTTTGCCGGATAATAGCTCGATGGCCTGGATCATAATACTCTTGATGAGTGGATCATCGGGTGAGGCGTACGTAATTTTGGCTTTTTTAGTCATGTGTACCTTCAGGTTTGATTAGGGAAAAAGAGTCTCACGCCAACGCTACAGATTTTACCGGGAATACCCGGTTTTGTCGAGAATCCCCTAGATCGCAGGTTGTCTAAAAGAAACGCCCCGGTAACTCTAACAAAGTTTCAAGATAGTTCCAATACGTTTCTTTTAAAACTTTGCTAAGATTTTGCGAAAATAACTAAGGCATAGTAGTCTTTGAGTTTAATACAGTAACATTCCGCGATGCTGCTGTGATTTTATTGGTATTAGTTATAGTCTATATGGAGAGTAACCTTATGAATAAGCCACTCAGCTTCATTAGAAACCAACCGGATTACTCCGGAGGTTACCAGTATGACCTTACCGTTCAACTGCCTGTATTCTCTAGAGAAAATATTCGCGATATTGCTCAACCGCTAGTCGATGAAATCGGTGGTGATTTAGGACTGGCTCACTACGCCCGCTTTCGCTGGCAAGACGTTGAGCGTGTTCAAGCCTACTTTGAAGAGTTAGGTTACGAAATTGAACACAGTGACGAGCGTGAAATCGAAGAGTATGTTGAAGTTCAGACTGTAGATTAATTCCCCTTTGACCCCAAAATGATTGGCAAATTGACCAAAGCCGGTTTAGATTTGCCAATCATTCAGCCTTGTTTTGACTTTTCCGGTAAACCGTTATAATTGTCACCATTCTGGAAAAAAGAGTTGGTGATGGCAACCACAGAGTCAAATTTCAAAGTTTCCTGTCGAAAAATATGGAAAATTTTTGGGCCTCATCCTGAGCAAGTCAAACAACTGCTCAAGCCCGATATGTCTCGTGCTGAAATTTTAGAGCAGACCGGCCACGTCGTGGCTGTGAAAAATGTTTCCTTTGGGGTGCGAGCCGGCGAAACCTTTGTGGTGATGGGGTTGTCGGGCAGCGGCAAATCGACCCTGGTTCGCTGCATCTCGCGCTTGATCGAACCGACCAGCGGCCAGATCGTCATTGAAGGCGAAGATGTGACAGCGATGTCTGAAGCGCAGTTGCGGCTGCTGCGTCGCCGCAAGATGAGCATGGTCTTCCAGCATTTCGGCTTGTTTCCCCACCGTAAAGTCATCGACAATGTCGCCTATGGCCTGGAAATTCAAGGCGTCGACAAAAGCGTGCGTCATGACCGAGCTCAAACCGTACTCGATTTGGTCAGTCTGACCGGCTGGGAAAATCACTACCCCGGCGAATTGAGCGGTGGCATGCAGCAGCGCGTGGGTATCGCCCGTGCGCTGGCGGTTGACCCCGAAATTCTCTTCTTTGATGAACCCTTCAGCGCCCTCGATCCCCTTATTCGCCGGGAAATGCAGGATGAGTTGCTCAAACTACAAAAGATGATGCAGAAAACCATCATCTTCATCACCCACGATTTTTTGGAAGCGGTCAAACTGGGTGACGATATCGCCATCATGAAAGACGGTGAAATTGTACAGGTTGGTACTCCTGATCAGGTTATTCTCAACCCGGCTAATGATTACGTCCGTGAGTTTACCAAAGATGTGCCTCGCTCTCGCGTGCTGTCGGCGCGGGCCATTATGCAGCCGTGTGAGGTGGTTTGCTCGGAAAACGAATCACCGGAGCGAGTACAGGTTCGGCTGCAAAACCAGCCCAGCCGGGTGGCTTTCATCAACGCTGAAAACGGCCGCTTTCTAGGCATCGTCTCTCGCGACCAGATTGATCGGGCCGTGCCAACCGTAACCGAAACGGTCCGACCGTTAGTCAATGACAGCCAGCCTACGGTTTCGCCCCACACATTTTTAAGCGATCTGCTCTCGATTGTCGCTGCGACCGATTTGCCGGTGCCGGTAGTTGACAGTAGCCGCCACCTACTTGGCTCGGTTGACCGGGCAGCGGTGATTATGGCTTTGGGTGGCGCTGTAGAAAATTAGAGCAAGCCAACACCAGGTCCACCAAAAGAGAATAGAGAGGCATAGGGGATAGATACATGGTCAGTTGGCAATCCATTAGCGGTTACATCCAAATTCACAAACGAGACGTAACGTACCTAATCGTACTCGTTATTATTTTGCTGCTGCCATTGATTGTGGACAGCCTGACCACAGAGTCCACCGATTTCCCCGAAGCCTGGGATATTCACCTGCGTGAACCGCTTGACAATTTCCAGCGCTGGACCATTCGCAACCGGCTCAGCCATCCCCTCTTTACGTGGTTTTTCGATCCCATTAGTGACGCCATTGACGGGGCAATCCGTCAGATAGAACTGTTTTTATTGTGGCTGCCGTGGCAGGTTGTCGTCCTTGCTATCTTTTTGGTGGGGCAGGCCGCAGCCGGATTTCGGGTCGCCCTGTTTTCGGCCTTCGCCATTTTGTTTATGGGCTTTATGGGTTTGTGGGACGAAGGTATGCTAACGCTGGCGTTGATGGCCGTATCGGTGGTAATCGCTTTGCTGATCGGGATTCCACTGGGAATTCTGGCCGCCCGCTCCGATCGATTTGAAGCCGCCTTGCGCCCGCTGCTCGATGTGATGCAGACGCTGCCGGCTTTTGTCTACTTAATTCCGGTTTTGCTCTTTTTCGGGATCGCTCGCGTACCGAGTGTTATCGCCACGGTTATCTACGCCCTCCCGCCCGCTATCCGCCTGACTAACCTGGGCATCCGGCAGGTAACTCCGTCGGCGGTCGAAGCCGCCCGGGCCTTTGGTTCGACCCCCCGGCAAACGTTATTCAAAGTCCAAATTCCCCTGGCCATGCCGACCATCATCGCCGGTGTCAACCAGACCATTATGATGGCCTTTGGTATTGTGGTCATCGCGGCGCTGATCGGTGCAGGTGGTTTGGGCAATGAAGTGCTGATCGCCTTGCAGAAGCAGCAGGTGGGGCGGGGTTTTATCGCCGGTATGGCGATTGTTTTTATGGCGATTTTGCTCGACCGGATTAGTCACGGCTTTAGCCAACAGCAAACGGTGACCCGGTCGCCGCACGATCACGGCTTTCATCTGCTGCCCAACAGTTGGGATCGCTTTGCTGCCGTGCGCGGGTTTGAGCGGGGACTGGCGTTTGTTATGGACGGGTGTGCTTGGCTAGCCCGAAGGGTTGCCGCCGGAGTAGCCACACTAGCCGGGGCAATCATTGGGCTAACCGGTCGAAAAGAAGCGGCCGCTTCAACCGCCGGTTTCTTGCGGGGGCATGCGTTTCTGGTGACTTCGGTTTTGCTGTTGGGTGGAATGTTGGTTATAAACAGTATTGCTCCCTACGGACAGGAGTTTCCGGAAAGCTGGGTGTTTGATTTAGGTCAGCCGGTCGATACCGGCGTCGATTGGATGCGGGACAATCTTTATCAAATTGGCGACACCCCGATCGGCACCGGCCCGCTCAGCGATTTCCTCTTGCTCTACACGCTCAATCCCATCCGGGCGTTTTTGCAGGATTGGCTGTCGTGGCCGCTGGTCATTTTGGGTGTAGCGGTGATTGCCTACTCGGTGGGTGGCTGGCGGCTGGCGATTTTCTCGGCGGCCGGCTTGTTTGTGATTGGGCTGCTGGGCTTGTGGGACGATACAATGAACACATTTAGCCAGGTCATCGTGGCTGTTCTCCTGACCGTCCTGATCTCGATCCCGTTGGGGGTTCTTTCGGCGCGGAGTGACACGGTAGAGGCATTTCTTAAGCCTATCCTCGACACGCTGCAAACTATTCCCTTCTTTGTCTACTTAATTCCCGTCATTATTCTGTTCAATGTCGGCCGGATTCCGGGGATCATTGCCTCGGTGCTGTACGCCCTGCCGCCGGGCATCCGCTTGACCAACTTGGGTATCCGGCAAATCTCGTCGGAAACTATTGAAGCCGCCCGCGCGTTTGGCTCGACGCCCCGGCAGACGCTGTTCAAAGTGCAACTGCCGCTGGCCCTGCCGGCCATTGCGTTGGGGGTCAACCAGGTGATTATGATGGTGTTGGCGATGGTGGTGGTTGCCGGGTTAGTTGGCGGCGGCGGGTTAGGCTTGCTGTCTGTCAAAGGGCTGGCTAACCCCATGCGTGATTTGGGCCGGGGTATCGAGGCCGGGATCGCCATCGTTATTCTGGCGATGATTTTAGATCGAATTACGCAGGCGTGGGCTAAGAATCGGGAGATTAAGGGGCATCATTAAAAATTAATAGGCCAGGGCAACGCCCTGGCCTATTTCATTGTTAGCTCAAGAGAAATCCCAATCGTGTTTGGGACTCCTGTGTTTTTTACGGAAGCCAAGCCTGCCAGGTGTCCTGGTTGGCATCGACCCAAGCGCGAGCCGCTTCTTCCGGCGATTTGCCGTCTAACTCCACGGCGGCGATCATTTGAATTTGATCCTGGGTGGTATAGTTGAAGTTCTTCAAAAATTCGTAGGCTTCAGGCGCTTTCTCGGCTAACTGAGCCGAGGCGATTTTGTAAAGGTCATCGGACGGGTAGGCGCAGTCAACGCCCCCTTCGGGGATTTTGGCGTAGCATTCGTCACTGTAGGGGGGTAGTTCAACCTGCGTTAGATCATACTGAGCGTGAACCGAGTGCGGCGTCCAGAAGTAGAACAGGATCGGCTCTTCACGGCTGTACGCCGAGTCGAGCGCGGCCAGCAGCGCCTCTTCGGAACCGGCTGTCACCACCTCGAAATCCATCCCTAGATTTTTGATGATATCGGCGTCGTACTGGACCCAGCTTTGGTCACCGGCCAGGAACTGCCCTTTATCGCCGGTTTCGGCGGTGGCAAAAAGGGCGGCGGCATCTGGGGTGGTGAAGCCTTCCCACGTCGCAAGTTCGGGATGGTCGGTCAACATATAAGAAGGCATAAACCAGCCGATGACCCCCACCGGTCCTAGTAGACCGATGTTTTCCACACTACCTTGTTCATCGATGTATAAAGCCGCGTTATCGGCGTGGCCGGAGGGCCATACTTCCAGGCTGGCGTCCAAATCGCCGCTGGCTAAAGCTGACCACTGCGCGTTCTCGTCGATGCTGGTGATCTCGACCGGATACCCCAGTTTCTCTTCCAATAGAATTTTGGCGACCGCCACATTCACTTGTGAGCCGGACCAAGGGTTCTCAACTAATTTGATAGTGACATCTTTTGTAGGAACTGCTTCATCGGCGGCGGCTTCGGCCGGGGCGGCTTCCTCTGTCGGCGCGGCTGCTTCGGCCGGGGCGGCTTCTTCTGTTGGCGCGGCGGCTTCCGCTGCCGGCTCTTCAGCGGGGGGAGCCGGGGTGGGGGTGGCTCCGCCGCAAGCGGTTAGCCCCCACACCAAGCTCAATAGTAAAATAAAATACGCCATTCCCACTATTTTCTTCCTCATTACTCCTCCTCTTAAGTTAATGATTATTTTGATGAATGGGTTGTGGTAATGGGTAAATATAACATCACCTGACTCCACTGTCAAAGCAAGTTTGCAGTGGGGCGAACTATTGACAAAATATCAAATCCTATAGTAAACTACCCTCACTTTTAGCGCGCTGCGATATATCGGTGATATATCACACCAGTTGACGATCTCAAATAGCCAGTTTTATCCAACCTTTTCCGATGTGGCCCTCGCTGCCCAAATTCAATACGCTCGATGCTGCGCGATATCTAAGGCCGATGGTAAATACCCGTGGAGATACTCTTATGGAAAAACGAATTTTAGTGGCTTACGCGAGTGTTAGTGGATCAACCGGTGAAGTCGCTGAAGCGGTGGGTGAGGTCATCGATCAAGATCCTGATGTTAATGTTGATGTTTGCCATGTTAGAGACGTGGTAGATATTGAACAATATGGGGCGTTAGTGTTGGGCAGTTCAATTCGGGCCGGACGATGGCTGCCTGAGGCCTTCAATTTCTTAAAAACCCATCAAGCTGAACTTCAGCATATCCCCGTAGCCTACTTTACCACTTGTTTGACCATGGTAAGCGATACTCAAGACAGCCGCCAAACGGTTCTGGATTACATGGAACCGGTGCAGAAGGCGGCTCCTCAAATTAAACCGGTTGGTTTGGGCTTATTTGCCGGCGCCCTTGACCCCACCAGGCAGCCGATTATGCCCTCAGGCCATACGGTCCAAGGCGACTACCGGAATTGGGATGCCATTCGCGCCTGGGCGGCGGAAATTCGTCCGCGACTGCTGGTTGAGGTGACTCCGGCAGAACCTCTCTCTTTAAGCGAAGCTGTCTTGTGCTATACCGATATGTCCGGTCTCGATTTAAGCAATGCGGACCTGGTTCAGGCTGATCTCCGCGAGGCGAATCTCAGTGAAGCCGACTTGCATGAGGCTGACTTGAGTGGGGCCAGGCTCACCAAAACTGATATACGGAAGGGTAAATTACACCAGGCCAGCCTGAGTTGGGCCGAAATGCATGCGGCTGATCTGCGTGAAGCGGATTTAAGTCAGGCCAATCTTATCGGCGCCTCCCTGGATCGGGCTGATTTGGGTCGCGCCAATTTAAGTTACACGACCCTTAACGGGGCTAACTTAAGCTACGCCGATCTCAACCACGCCGACCTCAGCTACGCCGATTTAAATTGGGCTGACTTGCGCGGCGCTGATCTGAGTTACGCTAATTTAAGCCGCGCCAATTTAGGGTGGGCTAATCTGAGTAACGCCAATCTGGATCAGGTCAATCTAAACCAGGCTAGTTATAACGATCAAACCCAGTGGCCGCCCGATTTTTCGCCTGAGGCGCATGGGGGTGTTATCATTCGGGTTGAGCCACATTGAGGGGTGGTTAGTTAGTTGGATGGTTGGTTTTTGGCTAATAATCAAAGTAACGAACCAACCAATTGACTCCCTATTTTTATAGGAGTTCGATAGAACCTCGGTACAGCAACGACAATGAAAATTCCGTAGGATAAACTTAAGTTTGTCCTACAACCCATTTTCAAAGGAGTGAATGAAAGATGGCCGATCGTGATCGTCATGCCCGTCGCCGCGAGCGCCGTGAAAGAAGTTCAAGAGCCGCTCAACCGGGGAAGATAAAACCCCTGGTGAACAAATTACCTGTAACTGAGGTTTTGTATGAAGTAGATGTTGAAAAAATTCATCAGGCCTCGATGCGTTTGCTGTCGGATATCGGTATTTTGGTGCTCGACTACCCGTCGGCACTGGAACTTTTTAAGAAAAATGGCGCTAAAGTAGAAGGCGAGATGGTCTGGATCGACGAAGACACGCTCATGCACTTTGTGCGTCAAGCCCCCGCCACCTTCACCCAACTGGCCCGAAATCCGGCCAATCATTTGCCGATCGGGGGTAAGAATATCGTCTTTGCGCCCGTGTATGGCCCTCCCTTCGTAGCCGATCGTGATCACGGTCGGCGCGAGGCCACCATTGAAGATTTTCGTAATTTTGCCAAACTTACCTATATGGCCCAGCACCTCCACAGCGCCGGCGGCACCCTCTGCGAGCCGAACGATATCGACGTCAAAGAGCGTCACCTTGATATGTTGTTGGCTCATATCACGCTTAGCGACAAAGCTTTCATGGGTAGCGTCACCCACGCCGATAATGCCCGTGACTCGGTCACCATGGCCGAAATTTTATTTGGGGCTGAAGCGATCCGTGAAAATCCGGCGATGATCAGTCTCGTCAATGCCTCCAGCCCGCTGCGCTTCGACGACCGGATGCTCGGCGCGTTGGAGGTGTACGCGCAAGCCAAGCAAGGCGTAATCGTCACGCCCTTTATTATTGCTGGGGCAATGTCGCCCAGTACTCTGGCCGCCACGCTGGCCCAGCAAAATGCGGAGGCGCTGTTCGGGATCGCCTTTGCCCAAATGATCAATCCCGGTACGCCCTGTATTTACGGCTCGTTTTTGGCCAATATCGACATGCGCAGCGGCGCGCCCTGCTTTGGTACGCCCGACAATGCTCTGGCTCTATATGCCGGCGCTCAAATGGCGCGCCATTACCACCTGCCCTATCGCTCGGGCGGCAATTTCACCGCCTCCCGCATTCCCGACGCCCAAGCTGGCTACGAATCGGCCAGCACGATGTGGCCGACGGTTCAGGCTGGGGTTAACTTCGTGCTGCATGCCGCCGGTTGGTTGGAGGGCGGTTTGATTTCCGGGTACGAAAAATTTGTGCTGGACTTGGAACTATGTGGGATGATGGCCAAGTACGTGGAGGGCATCGGTCTGTCGGAGGAGGAGTTTGCCTGGGATGCCTTTAAGGAGGTCGGCCCTGGCAACCATTTCCTGGGTTCAGCCCACACGATGCGCCATTACGAAACCGCCTTTTACCAACACACCGTATTTAATATGGATAACTACGAAAAGTGGGCTGAAGAAGGCAGCCCGGATAGCTACGAAAAAGCCAACGCGCTGTGGAAAAGGATGCTGCGCAACTATGAAGCTCCCCCGCTGGATGAGGCCATCGCTGAAGAACTAAATGCGTTTGTCGATCACCGCCGGGCGGAGATTCGGGCGGGACAGCCCCGTTCAGAGTGGAAGAAATAAGTAGCTGATCGCTAGTCACAAGGAGTTATATGCACACCGTCCGCAATTTTGAAATCCCGACCGTTATGAAACATGGCTTGGGCGCGATCAACGCGTTGGCTGATGAGTTACGCGATTTGGGCGTCAAACGCCCATTAATTGTCACCGACCCCGGCATCGTCAAAGCCGGTCTGCTTGAGCGAGCCACCCGACCGCTCGATATCGCCAAAATGGATTATGTTATTTTCGATCAGATTGTGCCGAACCCCCCTACAGTTTTGGTTGATGAAGGTGCGGCGTATTACGCCAGTGAGGGTTGTGATGGCCTGGTGGGGCTAGGGGGCGGCAGTGCATTGGACACCGCCAAAGCGATTGGCGTAATCGCCAGTAATGGCGGCCAAATTCTTGATTACGAGTGGGCCGACCCGCAGCCCATCAAACACCGGATTCCGCCCTTGGTTTGTATCCCCACCACCGCCGGCACCGGCAGCGAAGTCACCCTCTGGGCCGTCATCACCGATCCGGAGCGCAAAATAAAATTCAATGTCGGTGGCACAGCGCTGATCGGCGCCTGGGTGGCTCTGCTCGATCCCGAATTGACCTTGGGTCTGCCCCCGGCAGTCACCGCCGGCACGGGGATGGACGCTCTGGCCCACGCCATCGAGTGCTATACCTGCGCCTACGCCCAGCCCATTTCCGACTCGGTGGCGCTGCTGGCGATTGAATACGTGGCGCGCTATCTGAGGGTTACTTTTGCCCAAGGGCATAACCTCGAAGCCCGTTACAAAATGAGTCAGGCGGCGATGCTGGGCGGGTTGGCCTACGGCAAGGAGAGCGCCGGCGCAGCGCATGCTATGAGCCAATCGGCAGGTGGGGTGCTGCCCAACGTACCCCACGGCCCGTTTACGGCTCGACTGTTAGGGCCGGTAATGGAATATAACTTTAAAGGCGAACCGGAAAAATTTGCCCGCATTGCGCTGGCAATGGGTGAGGATATTCGCGGTCTAAGTCTGTGGCAGGCTGCCGAAAAGGCAGTGGAGGCAGTGTTGCGTCTGACAGACGATGTGGAAATTCCCCACATCCAGTCTTTCGGTTTTACTGAGGAACAAATTCCCATGCTGGCCCGTATTGCGTTTGAAGATCCGCAGACTATCGGTAATCCCCGCGATTTGTCGGTCGCCAGCTACGAAAAGATTTACCGACGGGTGTTTGAGATGGGGAAAAAGAAAGATAGAGATTAGAGATTGGAGATTGGGGACTTGATATTGTTCCCCAACCTCTAGCTCAAGTTACCGGTCTCCAGTAACCAACCCCTAAAACAAAGGAGTTTTTAATGCCAGAACGCAGAACGCCCCTGTATGATTATCATCTTCGCTCGGCTAACCGGCTGGTCAAGGGCGGGGGCGATTATATGTTTCCGCTGGCCTACACCTCGCCGGTGGAAGAGCACTTTAACGTCCGGGCCAACGTGGGCATGCAGGATTTGTCCTCGATGGGTGAGGTGGATATCAAGGGGCCGGGCGCAGAGCGGCTGATTAACCAATTGTTGGTCAATGATATACGCGATATGGAGCCGGGCCAGGTGCGCTACTCGACCATGTGCAATGAGTATGGCGGGGTGGTCGATGATATCACCGTCTATAAATTTCACGATGAGCATTTTATGATCGTGACCAGTTCCGGCCCGCGCCAAAAATCCACCCGCTGGATTGCCGATCACGCTATCGGCACCAGTACGTATGTGACCGACGTTGGCGGGGCCATTGCGCTGCCGGTGGTCCAGGGGCCGCGCTCGCGAGAGTTTTTGAGTACGGTCATTCAAGACGCGGATGTCGATCTCAACCGGCTGCGCTTTTTTCGATTTACCCCGGCCCGCGTTAACGATATCAATGTGGTTTTATCCCGCTCCGGCTACACCGGCGAGTTAGGCTACGAGTTGTACACCCCGGCGGAGGATGTCGGCCTGCTGTGGGACTATTTGCTGCAAACGGGGCGTGAGTTCGGCTTGCAGCCGTATGGCGTCGGCGCGATGCAGAGTCTGCGGCTGGAAAAAGCGTTGGTTCTTTACGGCAATGATGTCAACGAGAATTACACGCCGTTTCACGTCGGGCTGGATCGCTGGATCAGGTTTGATAAGCGTGAGTTCATCGGGCGCGAGGCGCTGCTACGGGTTCAGGAGCGCGGCCTTGATGAACGTTGGGTCGGGCTTGAGATAGAAAGCCCGGTTCCAGCCTCATACGAGGACAAAATTTATAGTGTCGGCGATGTAGCCACCTTCAAGGAAAAGATGTTTAGTGGCAGCGAAGCGCAATCGTATCGACAGAGTATGACCACCGGCGCGGTGGCAGGATACATTACCTTTAGTTCGCGTGGGTACAGCGTCGGCAAAACTCTGGCCGTGGCCTATGTCGCCACCCAGTTTTCCTGGCCCGGTTGCAATCTGTTGGTTGATATCAACGGGCGGCTAACGCTGGCCAAAGTTGTTAATACCCCCTTCTTCGATCCGCAGGGCGCTCGGATGCGAGCTAAAGCCAAAGACGACGGGGTGCAAGCCCAAACCAAAGCTGTGCCAAAAGCACCCAAAGCGCCGGCCGATACCCCGCCACACCCACCGGAAGAGGACGCCCCTCCCATCGATAAATCGTCCGAACCGCCGCCGAATAAACCGGCCAACAGCGGCAAAAAGAAATCCGGCAATAATCAAGAGGCTGAATGATGCACCGGCATAACCGACGAGATGTGATAAATCGCCTGCCGAAACGCTTCAATACCATCGTGGTTGGCGTTGGTGGGATGGGCAGCGCCACCTGCTATGAATTAGCCAAGAGAGGTAAGCGGGTGTTGGGTTTGGAGCAGTACGACATCCCCCACGATTTAGGCAGTTCGCACGGCCACACCCGGATCATCCGGCTGGCCTATTATGAAGATCCCTCATACGTGATGCTGCTGCATCGCTCCTACGAACTGTGGGAAGAGATCGAACTGGTGTCGGACGAGCATTTGCTGCATATCACCGGTTCGATTGACGCCGGCCCCGCCGACAGTTGGGTGTTCAAAGGCTCATGGCAGTCGTGCATCGAGCATAATCTGCCGCACGAAGTGTTGACCGGTCAGGAACTCAGCCGGCGTTTTCCCGGCTACCAACTTCCATACAATACAATGGCCCTTTACCAGCCCAAAGGCGGCTTTTTAACCCCGGAGCGCTGTATTGTGGCCTATGTCTGGGCGGCCCAAAAACACGGCGCGGAAATTCACGGCCGTGAGCGGGTACTCGATTGGGAGCCGATCCCTGATGGCGTACGAGTGACGACGACCCGCGACATTTACGAAGCCGACTCGCTGGTGATTACCGCCGGTGCGTGGAATTACAAAATTGTTGATTATCTCGATGGGCTGGCCGTGCCGGAACGGCAGGTGTTGGCCTGGCTGCAGCCGACGCGCCCGGAATATTTCACCGCCGAGCAATTTCCGGTCTTCAACGTATTGGTCGAAGAGGGACGCTACTACGGCTTTCCGGTGCATAGTGTGCCCGGCTTTAAGTTCGGCAAATACCACCATTTTCAGGAATTTGGCGATCCCGAACTGATCGACCGTGAGGAGCATGACTACGACGAAGCAATGCTGCGTGAATTTGCCATGCGCTATTTCCCGGACGGCTGCGGCCCGACCATGTCGCTGGCTTCCTGCATGTTCACCAACACCGTTGATGGTCATTTCATCATCGACCAGCATCCGATTTATCCGCAAATCTCCTTCGCCGCCGGCTTTTCCGGCCACGGTTTCAAATTCGCCAGCGTCATCGGCGAGATCATGGCCGATCTGGCCGAACGGGGCGACACCCGGCACAATATTGAACTATTCCGGTTGGATCGATTTAGCGGCGGTCGGCGGTCAGGGGTCAGGGGTCAGGGATCAGGGGTTGGTCATCGATCACCGGTCGGTCAGCGGTCAGCGGTCAGCGGTCAGCGGTCAGCCATTAGTGGACGACCGGTGCGGGGTGAACGATCGCGTCTCGCTCGGGGAGCGTATAGAGAGGGCGATGATCCGTATGGTCGATCCGTTTTTGCTGAGGATGGCGCGGGTGCAATTCGACCGTTTTGGTAAAGTTATCCCCACTTTTTAGAGGAGCGTCAAAGCTGGCTTTGACGCTCCTCATGTTCGCTTCAATTGAAAAGGTAAATACGTGACACTAAAACCCTGGAAAACGCTCTCTCGTTCAAAAGTCTTGGATTACGGCAAATGGCTAGCCATCGAGAGTCACACTATCGAATTGTCAAGTGGCCAGATTATTGATGATTGGCTATGGCTAATTACCCCTGACTATGTTAACGTTGTTGCGGTCGCCGAAGATAACCGCTTTATACTGTTTCGGCAGATTAAATACTGTGTCGATGAGACGTCGTTGGCTCCGGTAGGTGGTTATTTAGATCCTGGTGAGGACGCTTTGGACGCGGCCAAGCGAGAGCTGGTTGAAGAAACCGGCTACGAGGCCGCTGACTGGATCAGTTTGGGGCAGTACTGTGTCGACGGCAATCGCGGGGGTGGCACGGCGCATCTATTTTTGGCTCAGGGCGCACGCCAAGTGACTGAGCCTAACGCGGATGATTTGGAAGATCAGGAATTGTTGTTCCTAACTCAAGCAGAGGTCGAGCAGGCCTTGATGGCCGGAGAATTCAAAGTTTTGTCGTGGGCGGCGGCTATGGCGCTGGCTTTGCGGGTTTTGGCTATGCCGCAGTGAAACGTTTCACTATTTTTGAGTAAGGTGTGACGATCAAGAATCATTTGGCATAACCCTGAACTTATGGTATGATGCCTCTGACTTAAGTCATCTCAAAATTGAGAAAGTTTTACTTAACTAGACTTGTTGCTCAAGACTTAAACCCACCATCTACTACTCCGACGCCGCTAAACTACACAACTATTCCCAGCTTTTTCTGTGCAATCACTGACCTGCCCCTTAGTTGGGCGGATCTTAATTAATCGACCTCTGATAAAAAATATATTTCCCCTGAATGTTATTTTGTTAGGATAGGTTTGTTATGTGAATTGAGAGAGGCGGTCTGGAATTCTATTCCGACTGGCTCTGTTCTGTTCATTTACCTTTTGGTTTGATTTGTCACTTCATTTTGAAAATAAGGAGGTGAACCTCAATACATCACATCAACCAGATTTGATTGGTGTTATCGAACATCTACTACAGAGCATAGAATTGACGTTAAAAAACGTTAGTTCTCCAAAAAAGTGACTTACTGTACAAAGGCTTATTAACAAGGAGGAAAGTTTATTATGAAGAAGCCTCGAGTTTCTGAAAAGTATATGGAAAAAGTTCATCCGGCTATTCCAGATGCTTACCAGAAATTAAAGCAAGGCCGTATTAGCCGTCGCGAATTTATGCGATTTGCCACCCTGTTGGGCCTATCGGCCGGCGCGGCGACCATTGCCGCCCAATGTGGCGCCCCGGCTCAGCCCGCTGCCCCGGCTGCCGAAAGCGGCGGCGCAGCCTCAACTGAAGAAGCTGCTGCCGCCAGTGGCGCGATCAAGCGCGGCGGTACATGGACCAGCTCCATGCAGCTTCAGCTACTCGATCACCCCGCTCGCCTTTCGTGGGTTGAAGGAGCCAATATCGTCCGTCAAATCAATGAATATCTAACCGAAACCGGCCCCGACAACATTACCCGACCCTATCTGCTGGATCACTGGGAAGCCAGTGAGGATGTTCAAACCTGGGATCTTTTCTTGAGACAAGGTATCCTCTTTAACAATGGCGATGAATTAACCGCCGATGATGTCATGTTCACCTTTAGTGAGTGGCTGAATCCCGATGTCGGCTCATCGATGCTGGGGCTTCTCTCCTATCTGGGCGGTATGCAAGACGTGGAAAAGGTCGATGACTATCATATTCGACTGAATCTACAGACGCCGAGTATTAGCGTACCGGAAGATTTGTTCCATTATCCGGGTGTTGTGCTGCATCGCAATTTTGAGGGCGATATCATTCAGCAGCCGATTGGGACCGGCGCTTTCTTGTTAGAAGAGTACGCCGAAGGGGAACGGGCCGTCTTCAAGCGCCGCGACGATTACTGGGGCATGAAAGACGAGAATGGTGAGTGGTACTTCAATGAAGATGATAGCAATCGACTTCCCTATTTGGACGAACTCATTTACGTTTCCACTGATAAAGATGCCGGAGTAGCCGCCCTGCAATCGGGGCAGGTTAACTCGCTGTATGACCCCCGCCCGAGTGACTACCAGGCGCTAAAAGATGTACCCGGTCTGACGGTTCGGCCGGTCAGTACGGCGCAGTGTCTGATCCTCCGAATGCGGGTTGATGTTGAACCCTGGACCGATGTCCGGGTCCGCAACGCGTTGAAGATGTGCCAAGACCGTGAGAAAATTATGCAGTTGGCTTATTTCGGGGAAGGCGACTTGTCGATTGATGCCCACGTGGCGCCGGTTCACCCCGCCTACTGCCCCAAAGATATTCCGGCCTATGATCCTGAAGGGGCCAAGGCGCTTCTGGCTGAAGCCGGTTTCCCGGATGGTTTACAGGTAACGCTAGCCACCAAAAACGACCAGCAGGAGCCGGAACTGGCTCAGGCGTTGAAAGAGTTGGCCGCTCCCGGCGGTTTCGACATCCAACTCGATATCACCGAACCGAGCGGCTACTGGGACCGCTGGACCGAAGTCGATCTGGGGATCACCTCTTGGACCCACCGCCCGCTGGATACGATGGTGCTGCCCCTGGCCTACATCGCGGAAGCCATCGGCGCCTGGAATGAAACGCGTTGGTCCGACGAAGAGTTCGAAACCTTGCTACGTGAGGCGCAAGGGACGCTGGATGTTGAAGCTCGTCGCGAGATAATGTGCCAGATCGAGGACATTATGCAAGAGCGAGGGCCTATCGGCAACAGCTTCTGGAAGAGAGTATGGAATATCACCAGTTCCAATTTCCAAAATGTCCAGGCCCACCCCACGGCCTATGACCTGATGTACGCAGTTTGGGACGAAAATGCGTAACTAGATGAACAAAGTAACGGCTTGCGGCAAATGGGCAAGCCGTTACTTTAATATCTGCCTCTGCCACCTCAGACATCTGAGATGCAGTTCGCTGCATCTTACGACAACAATCAAGCACTATTTCGCCCGCAGCGGGTGTTCGTTTATATGTATCCAGTACTGGCCTGTCGGCTCCAAGGAGAAACGTTATGGCTCGATTTATCATACGGAGTTTAGTTTCAACCGTTATTACTTTGTTCATTGTATCTATTGCTTTATTCTTGCTGCTTGAAGCTGGCAGCGGCGATATTACGGTGAAAATTCTAGGCGTCTTTTCGACTCCGGAGCAGCGAGCGTCTTATCGAAACCAGTTGGGGTTAGATGATCCGGTTTACTTGCGTTATATAGATTGGTTAATTGGCAACGAGTGGCGAGCTGAGCGGCAGGTGGGCCTCGATTTAGTCACTGTGGAAGATCCGGTAACCGGCGAGGATACGTGGTGGGCCGATGTCGATGGTCACCTGGTTCGCTGGTCACTGGAAGATGGTGAATTAATGCAAATGGCCCGTCAGGAAGATGGTTCAACCGTAGCCAGCCCGGCTGACGTCGTGTGGGCCGTTGATGAGAACGGTCAGGAAAGTTTCTGGGGCGTCGATGACAAGAATAACGCTGTAAAGTGGGTTCGGGGTGAAGGCGCCGAGGTCTGGGTCTTGACCAAAGCCGGAATGCGTAAAGAGGGCGATGGCCCCCAAGACTATATTCCGTTGCGGAAGGGGCTTCTCCGGGGGGATGCCGGTAAATCGCTGCAATATGGCCGGCCGGTGTCGTTAACTTTGTGGCCTCGGGTACGTAATACGCTGATTTTAGCCGGCGTTGCTTTTTTAGTGGTGATGCCCTTGGCCTTGGTATTTGGCATCATCGCCGGGATCAACGAAGGCCGTCCGATCGACCGGTTTATTTCGGTGACCAGCTTAGGCGCCACCGCCACTCCCGAGTTTGTGACCGGTATCTTCTTGATCATGATCTTTGGGATCTGGCTGCAATGGCTGCCGGCTGTAGCGATCTTTACCAGCCCCGATGCCATCCTTGAGAATCCACTTTTATTGGCCCTGCCGGTGATGACCTTAACGGCCGTGGAGCTAGGCTACGTCATCCGCATGACGCGAGCCAGTATGGTAGAAGTCATGGGTTCGCCTTATATTCGGACGGCCATTTTAAAAGGAATGCCTTATTGGCGGGTGGTCATTCGGCATGCCGTTCGAAACGCCCTAATGGCGCCAATCACGATTATCATGCTTCACGTCAACTGGCTGATTGGCGGAGTCGTGGTCGTTGAAGCTATTTTCGGTTATCCGGGATTGGGTAAATATATTTATGATGCGGCCATCTTTGGTGATGTCAACGCGGTTGAAGCCGCTGCGATGGTGACGGTCATCATTGCCGTGATGACCCGCATTATTGGCGATTTGGCATATACCTTCCTTAACCCCCGTATTCGGTACGCCTAACATCGCCAAGTTGCCGACAGATTCTAAACAAATCAGCGATTTGTTCTACTTTATTAATCAAACCAATCAATCAATCAATCAATCAATCAATCAACCAACCAACCAACCAACCAACCAACTAACTAACTAACTAACTAACTAACCACCTACCCATCCAAGCATTAGAAGGAGAAAGATATGGCAGTAGCACAACCAACTGCAGGCGCAGTACCCTCTCAAGGCCCGTCGCGATGGGCTAAAATGTGGAAGAGTATTTCTATTGTTTTCGAGTCGCGAATTGCGACGGTGGGCATGGTGCTGGTTCTCTTTTGGGTGATTATAGGGCTTATTTCTCTGGTTTGGACGCCCTACCCACCCAATGCTCCCGAGTTTCAACAGAACTTGCCGCCTAATACAACCAACTGGTTAGGCACAGACCATTTGGGCCGCGACCTTCTATCCCGCTTGATGGTCGGCACCCAGGTGATTCTGCTCAAAACTCGATTGCCTTGGGCCGGACTGGTTTTTCCCATTGGGGTAGCCATTTGGGGCGTTATCGGCTCGGTGTTGGTTGGGGCGTTTTTGGGTCTCAACGCCGGTTATCGCGGCGGCTGGTGGGATCAGGTGACGATGCAGTTTCTCGATGCCCTGATTGCGTTCCCGGTCATCGTGCTTTATTTGGTGGTCATTGCTGCTTTAGGTCAGGGCGACCTGGTGGTCATCCTGGCTATTACCGTTACGGGCGCGCCGGGGGTCGCCCGTTTAGTGCGGAGTTTGGCGCTCGATATTAAAACCCGCGATTATATTCGAGCCGCGGAGACACGGGGTGAAAGCCCGTGGTACATTATGTTTGTCGAGATTTTACCCAACGCGCGGGGACCGCTGCTGGTTGACTCGATGCTGCGGGTGGGCTATGCCATCTTTGCTATCGGTACACTGGGCTTCTTGGGCATCGGCCTGCCGCCGCCCGACCCTGATTGGGGGACAATGGTTAATGAGGCCCGCAAGAACATTTTTACAAACCAATGGGCCGTTATCTGGCCTTCCCTGGCGATTGCCTCGCTGGTTATTGGATTGAATTTGTTTGCCGATGGTTTACGCGAAGAACTAACACGCTATCAAAAGTAGAGGAGATGTTATGACCAGGACAAATGGGAAAGTACCGGGTGGCCCCGTTCTGAGCGTCGAGGATTTGGCCGTTGCTTACAAAATCAGAGGCGGCGAAATTGAAGCGGTGCAGGACGTCACCTTTGATATTCAGCGCGGTGAAGCTCACGGCATTGTTGGCGAGTCCGGCTGTGGTAAGA
Organism: Anaerolineales bacterium; assembly: GCA_020634855.1. GTDB lineage: Bacteria > Chloroflexota > Anaerolineae > 4572-78 > J111 > JAGRBY01. The sequence goes on along the minus strand of JACKAU010000003.1, from coordinate 674,973 downwards.
GTACGGTCACGTGGGCTATTCTCAACTTTTTGGGCGCCAATGGATACGTCAAGCGCGGGAGCATCAAGTTTTTGGGACAGGAGTTGGTCGGCCGAAGCGGCGAGGAGTTACGCCGTCTGCGCGGCGACCAAATTGCGATGGTGTATCAAGACCCGATGCAGGCGCTCAACCCTTCGATGCGCTTGGGCGACCAAATGAAAGAGGTGCTGACCGTCCATCGGGGCTTGAGTGACAAAGAGGCCGAAAAACGCTGCATCTCGATGCTGGAACGGGTGTACATGCCCGATGCCGCCAACGTGATGCATCGTTTTCCCCACCAAATTTCCGGGGGGCAGCAGCAGCGGGTAGTCATCGCGATGGCGTTGCTCAATAATCCGGCCCTGCTGATTATGGACGAGCCGACGACCGCGCTCGATGTGACGGTTGAAGCGGCCGTGCTCGACTTGATCGCCGAACTGCGCCGCGATTTCGATACCGGTATTTTGTTCATTAGCCACAACTTGGGCGTGGTGGCTCGTGTTTGCAATAAAGTGGGTGTGATGTATGCCGGGGAAATGGTTGAAGTGGCCTTGACCGAAGATATCTACAAAGATCCACAGCACCCATACACTCAGGGGCTGATTCGCTGCGTGCCCAAGCTTGGCTCCGACAAAGCCAGCAGCACGCTCTACCCTATCCGTGGACGCGTCCCGCCGCCCAACAATCGTCCGCCCGGCTGTGTTTACGGCCCACGCTGCGATTACGTTCGTGACCACTGCCGGGAAGTACGGCCCGAACTGCGGACGCTGCCCAACAGCGTACAAGTACGCTGCCACTATGCCGAAGAGATCGACCCGAGCCAATGGCAGCCGTCTGAAGACATTTTGCCGCCCAAGATCAGGCAGAATGGGGACCAAGAGGAGTATATCATTCAGGTTAAGGATCTGAAGAAATATTATGAAGTGCAAGGTAGTTCGTTGAAAGATGTGATTGGCATGGGCGAACCTCGCTATGTGAAGGCGGTCGAAAATGCCAGTTTCAATGTACCTAAAGGCAAAACGTTGGGCATTGTCGGCGAGTCAGGTTGTGGCAAAAGTACGCTGATTAAAACCATTATCGGTTTGGAAGACAGCACGTCCGGCGAGGCCCAGTTCTTAGGCTTAGATATCACCGGTGATTTAACCACTCGCACCGAGCAGTTGATTCAAGAGTTACAGATGGTCTTCCAAAATCCCGACTCGACCATGAATCCGTCCTACACGGTTGGGCAGCAGATTGCCCGGCCGATGCTGCGTTTTGGGACCGTACCGAAAAACCAGGTGCGCGAGGAGGTTGTCAAATTGCTCAACTTGATGCGCTTGGGGGCTAACTACTTCGACCGGCTGCCGCGCCAGCTCAGCGGCGGCGAGAAACAGCGAGTCGGCATTGCTCGCGCCCTGGCCAGCCGGCCCGATCTGGTATTGTGTGATGAGCCGGTGAGCGCGCTGGATGTGTCGGTGCAAGCCGCGGTGCTCAACCTGTTACTGGAAGTGCAGGCCGAGTATGGCACGACCATGATTTTCATTGCCCACGATTTGAGTGTGGTGCGTTTTTTCTCGGATTATGTCGCTGTAATGTATCTGGGGCAGATTATGGAGATCGGCCCGGCCGATGCCATCTACGCCCTGCCATATCACCCCTATACCGAAGCGCTGCTCTCGGCTGTGCCCATCCCTGACCCGTCGGCCAAACAGAAACGGATCCGATTGGAAGGATCCGTGCCTAGCGCCATCAGCCCGCCGTCGGGCTGTCGCTTTAATACTCGCTGCCCGCGCCGGCATCTACTGCCCGACGGCGGCAAAATTTGTGAGACGGAAACGCCGCCGTGGCAAGAAGATGAGCGAGGTCATCGCATTTTCTGCCACATTCCCAGGGAAACTTTGCTCACCTTTGAGCCGGTTATTCAAACTAAAGAGAGGGCTGTTTGATTATGCTAGTAAAAGATGTTATGACTCGCCATCCGATTATGGTCCCGCCGGAGATGTCCGCGGCGGAGGCCGAGCACATTATGACGGAAAACCTGATTCGACACCTGCCGGTGGTTGGAGACGGCAAGAAATTGGTTGGTCTGGTCACCCGGCAGCGTTTTGCCTTGAAACCCGATACAATGGCTAGCTTGAATGTGTGGGAAATTACACGTTATTTGTCTAACCTAACGGTTCAGAAGATCATGCTTAGCGCCAAAGCAGGAGAAGTCTACTCCATTGACTCCAACAGAACGGTGGAACAAGCCGCTCGCGTTATGACCGAACACAAGATCGGTTGCTTACCCGTTCTTGATGACGATGTGGTAGTTGGGATTCTATCGGAAATCGATTTGCTCCGCAGCTTGCAGGAAATGCTGGGTTTGCCTACAAGGGGGGTACGGGTGACCATGCGGATGCCGAATAAAAAAGGGCAGTTTGCCGCCCTGACCACGGCGCTGTCTCAGCACAATCTGGGTATTATGGGCATCGGCAGCTTTCCAACGCCGCGCCAACCGGGCTTTTATGATATGGTTCTAAAAATTCCAGAGGTTTCGATGGAGCAGGTTCGAGAAATATTAAGCCAGGTGCCTGAACAGGAGATTGTGGATATTCACGAAGAGTAAATCATTTAAGTGACTGTTTTGGAATTGTGTAGGTTCTACTTAACTAAAGATTCTCTGTCGGTGGATTAGCCGCCTGCCAGGCCTCGAATAACGATCTGGTTATGGGTTTAATCACATCTTTATCTTGCCAATAACCCATATGAGATAATGGATTCCAACTGCGCCATAAATTGCCGACATTTACTTGAACATCCTTTAAGAGTCCGGCTTTAGCCAACTGGAAATGGCCTCGGCTGATGGCGCGAATGGGATAGGCTAACACGTCATCCTTATCGTAATAGTTGATCCATTCAGGTTTGAGTTGGGGATAACGTTCGGCTAGCAGCGCGCCGGGAAACGGAATGGGGATGTAATTATCATACCGCATACTCCACAGGGCCAAGGGGCTGCCCATGGTGTAAAAGAGGGCTAGGGTTTGGCCGGTTTCACACGGCGTTAAATTGCTAAGTTGCTCTGGGGTTTCGTTTAGTATCTCGCCCAGATCGAAGAAGAAATTGTGAGTAATGACTGTGCCTAAACTGTGGCCAATGACACACAGGGGGGCCTCGGGACCGGCCTCTTCGGCCAATTCATGAAGCACACCGGCGATGCGCGTGTGAATGCGTTCGTAAACTTCTCGGCGGCTTCGACCGGGTTGGTAGGCGGTGGCATCGCCGACAAAGTTCATCATAAAATTGCGGAGCGTATTTAAGGCCAGGCCGTTTTCGTGTTTGAGAATATTCCATAGTATCCGTTCTTTGCGGGCTAAGATGTCGGCCCAGTAAACGGGTCTGATGGTTATTTTATCATGAACGGATTTGTCGTCGGTTGGCAACAGGGCGGCGAAAGCTTCATAAAGTTCGGATGTCATGGTATCGGCAAATTCAGGACCTTGGTTCCCTACGCCGTGGATCAAGGCCACCGCTATTTTCTGGTTCACAGTCTCTCCTGGTAAATGATGTGATATTAGGCTCGTGGTAGGGTGAAGGTAAAAATGCTACCCTCGCCCGGAATTCCGTCGCTTTCGACGCCAACCTGGCCCCCCAGCTTGGTCACTATGCGCTTGACAATGGACAACCCTAAGCTATATTCCGTCACTCGCCTCTGGCTGAGATGGGCAAATTCCGTGAACAGTTGAGCCTGTTCATCGGAGGTAAAGCCGGGGCCGTTGTCTCTGACCCAAAAACGAATCATACCATCAGATTGAGCGGTAGCGCCGATATGGACGCGTGGGGGTTGCCCGCCGTATTTGATGGCATTGCTTAAGTAATAGGCTAAGACTTCCTCTACCCAGGGTTTGTGGCCTAAGGCCGTGGGCCAATATTCTGAAATGACGACTTTGGCCTCATACTCCTGGATTAAATGGGCTAAGCGCTGCTGCACTTCGGCCACAATCCGCAACATACTGAGCGGTTTAGGAATAACTCTAGCTCGACGCACGCCGGTTAGCACTTGGAGTTCATCGATGATGTGGCTCATCTTTAAACCGTTGCGGGCAATGGCATTAAGATATTCCTGTAAATTGTCAGGTAACCCGGCCTGGGCTTTTAAGAGTTCGGTATAGCCAATAATGAGACTGACCGGGTCTCGCAGGGTGTAACCGATGGTGTGGGCAAACGCGTCCAACTCTTGGATCAATTTACGCTGATTTTCTTCCGCCTCTTCGCGTCTGGCTTCAAGTCGCCGGTTGTTGATCGCGACGGCAATTTGACCACACAAGCCCATGAGCAAAATTTGATCTTCCGGATCAAGGCTGCCAACGGTATCATTCTGCACGTCCAAAACCCCCAATACGACGTCGCCCAATTTAATCGGTACGGCAATTTCGGATTTCGTTTCGGGCAGTAGGCGATTGGGTAACCAGCTTGGTTCTTGGGTTACATCGGTGATGAGAACCGGCTGGCCGGTTTTTGCGGCCCGGGCGATCAGACTTTTGGCGGCGGCCAGCGGAATTTTATGATTGACCGCTTTCATCATTTGCGCCACATTACCCGTGCCTTCCTGCATTACCAAATAGTCACCTTCAACTGTATATACGTGAGCATGGTAATAACCGAACTGCTGCTGAACCAGACTCACAATCTGGTGAAACAGTTCATCGAGTTTGGGGGTGTTAGCAATTTTTTGAGCGATTTCGGTACTGGTCTGCACTTGTCTGGCTCGCCGCGATAATGACTCTTCAACATGGCGCTCCAGTTCTTGTCTGCGGGTCAACTCATCTGCTGAGATAGATTTAAGCTGAGCTAATTCGCTGGCTTGCTCTGAAACACGCTGCTCGAGAGCGGCGTAATGATCATACAAAAGTTGTTCACGACGATGGGCTGTTGCCCAACGAATCGACCGCTCCAGAAGTTGCGGGCTTATTTGATCCTTCACCAAACAATCAAATGCCCCGGCTTGTTCGGCTGCTCGAAATAATTGCTGATCGACCGTGTCAAACAGCATAATCGTTGAAACTTGCCAGCCGTTTTGAGCTGCCTCATACAGTAGATCGATGCCGGTACGCAAGCCTAAGCAGTAATCAATCAGGCAGACATCGTAATGATGATCAGCCAGATTATTCACCCCTGCATCAAAATTTGTTGCCCAAGCCGCATCGAACAGCGTTGTGGTGGCCTCATTTAGCGCGCGTTTGATAACCGCTTGAAAGCGTTTGTCGGCGGTAACAATTAAGGCATTAAGCTGAGTTGTTGGCTTGGCAAAATCTAAATCATTCTCAATAGTTGAATGTATCACTAAACTAGGTCTCCTATCGAGTGGATGGGGATTAATTTGGATGTAGAGATGAAGTTAGATGTGAAGGGTTATACTGACAATAATCAGTATAGCATAAGGTGTTCGGGTTGTCTACGCTAACGCTGACTGGGCGTTGTTGAAAGAACTTTTGTATACTCATGTCATTTCCAAAGGTTTAATAAAAAATCAAGCAGCCAGATTGCCCCTGTTTATAACCTAAGACAAAGCGGCTGCCTTTTGTAGTAGTGATTGAGATTTAGTAAATATGGATTCAGTCGAACAAAGCGTGCTCAGTCTGTGCTGCCAAATTCTGATCGGAATGAAAAGATGATCTCGGTTTGAGCTAAGCGTTGAATGACCGAAAAGTTTTTAAGGTTCTCTCTCTAATTGTCTAATGGCCTGACCAACTGCCAGTCACCGGCATTCCAGGTAACGGTATCATAGATATGGGGCGCAACGCCCTGTAAATCAATACTTATACCGTACGCGTCGGGAAAGGCGATGAGTGGTATCTGGGGCAAGTCTTGTTCTAACACAATGGCAAGTTCACACAGCAGCGCTCGACGACGATTATTGGGCAAAGGTGTGTATAAAGCATCAAAAATATCGGCCAGAACCGGGTTGCGATACCGCATAACATTCAATCCGGCTTCGGGATTGTTGCGGGAAGGGATACCCCGAGGATCAAACATGTCAGCCATGTAGATGGTTGGATCGACCCCATAATAGCCGTTATCCCACACATCCATATCAAACTGACCGTGGAGTTCAATGCCGTCATCAGCCCAAACATCCCACAACTGCCCGCCTTCCACTACCTGGCGATTAATTTTGATGCCCACATTAGCCATCATCTCTTCGATAAGTTGATGAGCAATATCCATCTGCTCCCCAAATTCAAGGTAAGTGTAGCTATCAAGCACAAAGGGCGTTCCTTCGGGCGCCGTGCCACAGCCCTGGCAGCGTCGAACCGGATCATCGGGATCGACCAAAACCCAACCCTCTTCATCAAGCAGGGCGTTGGCCAACCCCGGATTGTACTGATGCTGCGGAATATCGCAACCAAGCTGGTACAGTTCGGTATTGATAACTCGGCCCCGATTGTTAAACGCTTCGGCGTTGAGCCGACCGATATCCATTGCCGCCCGGATGGCTTCTCTAACTCGGGGCTTGCTCAGCATCGGATGGGGCGCGCTAGGATCCCCCTGATTGGCAGCGCTCAGGTTAAAAACCAAGCGTAACACAAAGCGAGCCGGATCGGTCCAATACAAAGTGGCTGTGCCGCTGTTTTCAATATTACTAATAGCCGGTTCTTCGGGCCATAACTCCAGTTGACTATCGCCCCGTTCCAAACTGCGGTAGCGACGATCCGGATCAGGCTCGATTTGAAAAACAATTTGTGACGCGAGCGGCCGTTCAGGAACAAAGTAATTAGGATTGGGCGTAAAGGTTAGCCGAACGCCGGGTATCCACTGCGACAGAACAAACGGCCCGGTACTGACCGGTTCAAAGTTGCAGTCCCAAAACAGCATCTGATCGGTTGCCCCACACTGATGCGCCGGCAAAACCCCTGTACCAATACCGCCAAACTGAATGAGATAGTTCGGATAAAACTCGCTGTATTTGACGATGGCCGTAAACGGATCGGGCGTTTCGATATCTTCGATTAAATCGAAACCGGGCGCCCAGATACCGCTGTCGCGCAGCGATTCCCAAGTAAAGCGAACATCGGTCGAGGTGAACGGTTCGTTATCGCTCCAATAGATATTGGGGCGCAAATGCCAGGTAACGGTCTTGCCGTCCTCGCTCAACCCACCGTTAGCCAGGGTTGGCAGGTCAGCCGCCAGTTCCGGGTAGTAATTGCCGTCCGGCCCAATTTCGGCTAACGCGCCAAAAACCAATTCGCCAACAAGCTCCTCATACCCGGTATCGTTGAGATAAGCATTAAAACTAGGCGGCTCGATTGGGATGGGAATGACAATGGCATCATCTTCGACATCGACAGCTAAAGCGAGAGGGGGGAGGGTGGGCGTAGGTTCCGGGGTTACCGCAATGGGGGTGGGTTGCTCAATGAGTTCACAGGCCGTTAAAAATAAGATAACTATGAAAATTGAAAAGAGCCTGATGTAACGTAATATAGAAAATTGTATTTCGATCACAAGTTGACATTGATATCCATCTAATGCAATTTCGTTAGCGGCCAGTCATCAGCCTTCAGCCGTCGGCTTAACATTTCAAGTCACTTTGTTTGGACCATCTATAAACCAAACAAAAACTGGCCGAAACACGAAAAAAGCTGATAGCTGACTGCTAATGGCTGGATGCGTACCGATATTGTAGTCTGGGTAGAAAATGGTGCAAATTCGATTATCAGAACCGGCGGATGGCTAGCCGAGGTCATTATCGAGCCGAAAGCCGTAGCCGCGCACGGTAACGATGAAATTGTGTTCCGGCTCCAGTTCAGCCAGGCGTTGGCGCAGGCGGCGCACCAAGGCATCGATGGCATCATCGGTCACCCCTTCCGCCGACTCACCGGGCCAGACAGCTTCGATGATCTCGGAGCGGCTGTAAACTTTGCCGGGCTGTTCGGCCAGCTTCTCGACCAGTTGGTACTGCTGGTTGCTGAGGGCCGGCGTGATCATCTGTCCGTGGATGTAAATCTGGCGCTCCCCCGGATCGATTTGCAGACCCAGGCCGCGCTTGCCGCCGGGCAGTGGCGCGGTAGCTTCGCTATCGACGTAGATGAGTTCCAGGCCGGGCGCCAGTTGGATGATGTCGCCGTCATTGAGCGGGTAAGGATTGACCACTCGCTGGCCGTTGATAAAGACGCCGTTTTTGCTGCCGGCATCCTCCAAATAGAACTGCCCCTGTTTGCGGCGCAGAATCGCGTGCGTGCGGGAAATCCAGCGCACCGGAATGCTAATCGTGCAATCGGTCGAACGGCCGATGGTTATTTCAGAAGTGTGGTCGTCGTGCAAAATCCACTGATCCTTGATGATCTCTTCCTCTTTCCAGATCAGAAGCGCTTGTTCAGTTTGTAGATTTCTCACTTGAACCTCCTGTTTGACAGTAATTTTGGTTTGGGATAATCTTAAGCTCAATCGGGTTTTCCGAACTTTGCATTGTGAGAAAGATTCTTGACGATACATCTTAAGCCGGGTGTTCGTATAAAAGATCGCTATGAAATTGTCGGGTTGATTGGCTCAGGCGGCATGGGTACGGTGTATCTGGCCAACGATACCGTGCTGGAAGGACGCCAAACCGCGATCAAAGAGATTTTTCTACAGCCTGGCTTAAGCGACGAAGTGGCGCAGAACTTTCGCAAACAGTTCTACAAAGAAGCTTCAACCTTGGCTCGCCTTGATCATCCCGGCCTGCCCAAAGTTAGCGACTACTTTTCCAACGGAGAGCAGGATTATCTGGTTATGGATTATATCCCCGGCTTGAATTTGCTTGAAATTGCGAACAACGCTCGTCGTGACGTTAAATTTCTTGACCAGGCCACGGTTGTTGAATGGATCGATCAAATTGCCAATACCCTGAGTTATCTCCATTCGCAAGAGCCGCCTGTGCTCCATCGAGACGTTAAGCCGGCTAATGTTAAATTGACCCCTGATGGGCGATTGAAGCTAGTTGATTTCGGCCTGGTCAAGCCGCTCGATCCCAATGACCCCAGCACCTTAACCGGACTGCAAGGCGCCGGGAGCTTGCCCTATGCACCGCTTGAACAGTACGTGGACCATCTAGGCCACACTGATGCCCGCTCTGATCTGTATGCTCTGGGAGCAACAATGTATCATTTAGTCACCGGCAATCCCCCGGCCAGCGCCCAAGAACGGTTTATTGTCCCGGAGTCATTGCCGTCTCCGCAAGAAATCAACCCTAGCATTTCACCTAACATGGCCCGCGCAATTTTGGCGGCCATGGCCCCTCACCCCAGAGAGCGTCCCCCATCGGTTGCTGCCTGGCGAGCGATGATCCACGGCTCGGATAACACCATGCCCATGGAGAGCGAACCGGCCTCCGCCACAAGTTTAACCTCAAGTTTGATTGAAAATTGGTGGTTAACCGGAGTCGCGTTGGTAATGTTTGCGGCGGCGCTGTGGATGACGTTTGGCGGAAGCAGTTAATTCATTTACTGACATTTAATATTCGACTACTCAGCATAATCGCTACCAAGCCAAAGATGAACGCCAACAAGGCCACCGACAGCCGGCCTACCATTAAATCAGGCGACTCAAAGGCCCACTGCTCCGGACGTAGCCAACCGGCCCCATAGCAAAGATAACCCAACAGTCCCCCGATTAGCACCCATAAACCCAACCGCACCCGCTGCGACAGCGGCCGCCGGGACTGCTGCCCCAGTCGAAACCCTAAGATGCCCGCCAGGAGTGTGGCCGCCAGGGCCGACAGCAAATCGACGCCGTCTAACGACCGGCTGTTTAAAGTTGACGGCGCGGCCGGTTGGTCCGGTGGCGTATCGATGACCGCGGGTGGCATGGGGGTATCCGTCGCTTCAACCGGGGTTGGGGTCAAGGTAGCGGTTGGGGCGTCGGTCGAGGTCGCAGTGATGGTTCGGGTAGACGTAGGCGTCACCGGTTCGGGGGTAGGGGTAGGCGGGGCCAGTACCGAGACGCGAATCGGCTCGCTTGACTCGGCCTGTCCGGCGATAGCCGTGATTTGGTAGTCGCCCGGTTCCAACAGACTAATTTCCGCTTCAACCGAACCCTTTTGTGTCGAGACGATTTCGGAGGTTGTTTCTCGACCGTTGCGCAGAGCTTTGATTTCGACCGGAGTGTCGTCCGGGATAATGTGGCCGTTGTGATCGACAATGGGGCCGGTTTGAACTTTTAGGGTGACCGGCGCAACACTATCCTCCGGCGTCTTTTCCAGCAGCGTTATCGGTAGCTCTTGAGCCGGATCAGGGGCCAGGACATCGGCTAATTCGTAACCAATGCCTTCCACCGAAACCGGCGATGCGCCATGCGGCTCGACTTCGCCAAATAGGGCGCGTACTGCCGTTTCAATGTGAGGTTGGGTTTTGCTGTAAGCGCCATAATAAGCGGTCAGCTTCGTGACCTCAGTTGTGTCCAAATAGTAAGGGGCATTGAAAGCCAATACAATGGTAATCTTGTCACGGAGCGTGCCATTTTCTTGGCTCAAAAATAGTTTCAAGGCGTCGGAATTGCTGAAGCGGCTGATGTTCAAATCCAAAGTGGAAAAGATGAGCCAATCGGCGTCTTGAATCCGCTGGCGGACCTCATCAGCGGTGAGTTGAATGGCTTTGTTTTCGACCGGCTGCGCTTCTTCCGTTGATTCGACCGGCGCGATCAATGCACCCCCTAGCGCCTGCTTTAATTCGGCAAAGGTGATAGTGCTGATATTTTCCGGTTGAATCTGCCCGGTAGCTTGCGGTCCATACAACCGCAGAATTGTCTCTTCGATGGCTGTGCGGGGGATATAGACCTCGACCGGTTCGCACGACTCAAGGTAACACTCGCGAGTAAAGCGGGTGTCGTTGACGATGAGGATTTTTTCATCGGGGCGAGGCGGCTGAGGAATGCGCAGCCGCAGTTCTTCCGGCGAGGGATACAGCAAGGTCAGGCTGTCTCTGGCGATAGTGTTGACCAGCGGTTGTGGTTTGGCCGTAACCTCAACGGCGTGGGTGGGATCATTATTGAGGTCATCGAGACTAAGTTCAGGGTACAGTTTCAGCTTCAAGCGCAAAATTCGTTCGACGGCTCGATCAACTTGGGCGGCAAAGGAGGGATTGTTGATATATTCCACTCGGAAGAAGAATATGGTGTCTTTGATGTTGGCGAATTGATCCGACCAGATCGATTTCAGATCGAACTGGACCAGCAGCAGCACATCATTGCCGGCCAGAAACGCTTCTTTGGCAATGCGGCGATGGGGAAAGGTAGTCAGCGAGGGGTCAAAATGCTTCCGGACGGCCGGCACACCCAAGGCGTCGCTGACGACTAACCCACCGTCTTCCCGCCAGGGTACAATTTCAGGTAGGGTCAGCAAAGTGCGCATTCCCTCGGCATCGAAGCTGATGGGCGCCGTGAATTGGCGAATGTCGCCCTGAAAGCCCCGGTAGCGGATGTGACTCGACATCAAGGCATCGGTGACGCCGAGAGGGTCTTCCTCTAGTTCGGCTGTGACATGAAAAAAGGGCGGCAGTTCGATGCGCCGCAGTTCTTGGAGCGACTTATCGACCGTGGCTACCTCGTTGTCGGGCAGCCGGTCGCTGCCGCCGTGGCCGGGGAAATGTTTGGCAACAGTGGCAATTTGCCCGTCGCCGCCTTCGTGGACGCCCCGGATGTAGGCTCGGCCCAATTGGCTGACCCAATACGGATCGCCCCCAAAGACCCGTGTGCCGATATCGCCCCGGCCGGTGGGTCGGGGATCGTTGAGTACATCTAGCCCCGGCCCCAGCACCATATTCACGCCCATGGCCGTTAGTTCCTCGCCGATAATTTGGCCAATCGCTTCGGCGTTGTCCACATCCCAGGTCGCGCCAATCGCCATTTGGCTGGGAATAGGCGTGACCCCGCCGGTGATACGACTGTAGGGAAAGCCATCGCCTTCCTGATCAATGGCGACGAATAAGGGCAGGTTGTTGGTCTGAAAACCAATGGTTTGGAGAGAATTGTTTAACTCGGTGATTTGGCGTGGGGCCGACGGGTTATTTTCGAAGTTACTATTGGCGGCCAGCAGCACCACGCCGCCAACGCGGTATTCGGTGATGAGCTGCCAGATATCGGAGTTGGGATTGGCATCCGAGCCGACAAACGGCACGATGAAAAGCTGACCAACCTTATCCTCCACCGACATATTGGCCATCATCTCGGCCACGGGGTCGGGCGGATCTTGGGCGTAAGTTAATGGTGTTGCGGTCGGCCAGCATTGCAATAAAATGAGAAATAAAATAATTAGGGCAGCACGTTTGAAAACTTTCATGCGAAACATGATACACGAAGCCAACCGATGCGCCAAAACAGGCCGGGACAGGTCGCAGCCGAGTATTGAGGGTCTTATCTGGCCAATGAAGATGCAGCGTCCTGGCTTATAGGAGCCAGAAGAAAGGTGTCATTGGCTTGATTAATCGGATTAAGAACAGAGACGCTGAAACCGGCTAACATTAATAGTAGCAGCACGGTAATAATCAATCGCCATAAAATGGACTGCCAGGTATTTATCTCGTAAGAAGCGCGAGTCATTTGAGTCCTCTCAAAAGTCAGGATTATTAAGTCCACTCAAATTGTACTCCCGGCCTCTATATTTTTCCGGTTATTTGGCCGTCATCAATCCGACGATTGAAACGTAGGTTTAGCGTAGGGTTCAGAAAGCTGGTGTTATCGCTGATAATTAGCCCTGTAATAGGGATTGACCGCCGTCAATCCAAATTTCAGTGCCGGTAATATGAGAGGCTGCGTCTGAAGCCAAGAAGTAAACCAACTCAGCCACCTGATCGGGCTGGCCCGGAGCGCCATCGGTTAAGGGAATAGCGCCTTCAGGGTATTCGACGGGTTCTTCAATTTTATCTAAGTCTCTGCGTTCGGTGCTTTTTTCTATTTCGGTTTCGATGGCGCCAGGGCAAATAACGTTGACTCGCACTTCATATTCAGCTAACTCTAAAGCGATCATTTTAGCCAAGGCGACCTGGCCGGCTTTGGAGCAGGCATAGGCGGTGGCTCCGGTATTGCTAAACATGCGTGTCCCATTGACCGAAGCGGTGATAATGATTGAGCCGCCCTGTTTTTTGAGATAGGGGGCAGTATATTTAACGGTCAAGAATGTGCCTCGGAGATTGACATTCAGAGTTTTGTCCCAATCTTCGGCGGTTAGTTCCTCAATAGGGGCCCAAACTCCATTGATGCCGGCATTGGCAAAGACAATATCAAGGCGGTCCCATTTATCAACAAGGTGATGGACGGCTTGCTGCATTTGAGTGGCCGACGCAACATCACTTACCAGCGGCAGAATCTCATAGCCAGCTCGCTGGAGTTCTTCGGTAGAACTATAGACGCCCTCTTCCGATAATCCGAGCAGGCCGACTTTTACTCCTGCCTGGGCTAATCGACGGGCGGTGGCTTGACCTATACCAGAACTGCCGCCGGTTACTAATGCTACTTTTTCCGTCATATCCATTGGGATAACTCCTTAGCGCCAAAAGGATGCATTTCTAATTCAAAAGGGATGAAACTGATATGGAAAAGTTTCATCCCTTTGCTATTTTACTCAACAGGTTTACGTCCCTTTGCAAAAAGTGACCATCACTTTTTCACCGGGTCTTATTAAAAAGAAGTGGCTAAAAGTTCTGGGGTGGCTCAGCAGGGTATTGATATTTGTATTGATACTTTTTGAAACACGGTTTGAGCCAAAAGCCAATCACTAAACCCAGAGCCAGCACAGCAACGATGGTCATCCACGGGTAACGAGTTATAGTGTAGTTAACGTCACCAGGGAGTTGATCGGCTGCCGCTGCCAGTTTGTTGTTATAATCGTTGAGATGTGTATCGACCTTTCGTTTGGCTTCGTCAGTTTTGGTTGATAAGTTACCAACAACTTGCTGGGCTTTTTCTTTGACATATCCGTATGTCTCTTGAGCGACACCAGAAACTTCCTCTCGCTTGCCTTCAAGGGCCTTGGAGACGGTGTCAATCCCTTGTTTGGCCTGCTCAAATTTGGCATTTCCAACAGTTTGCTTAACTTTACCGGAAATGATATCTGTATTCATTTTAAGTTCCTTTTTATTTGCTAATTATGAGAATTAATAGCATTATTAAGTTTATCCTATCATTATCATCCCTATTTTCCTACACTAATTTGGGTGATTGAGCCAAGCTTAGCAGGCTATTTCAAAATAGCTCTGATGAATGGTTTTTACCCACTTAGTCGCCCGCTTGGAGTGTCGTACATCCCTTACAGACAAGCGGGCCGGTTTATCTATAATTATTAGCAATATAGAAGAGAGGTCTTGATTTAGGCATTATCTGAGTAAGGAGATAATGGATGGATTCTATTGTGGCCGGGCGAAATATCGATCACCAACTTCATCCCTGTTTTGTCGATTTGATCTCCTTTTCGACATTGGAGGGGAAGTGGATTAATTGCCAACCCAATGATGCAGCCGATGGTTTAGCTCAAATCATTCAGAATGTGCTTGGTTTGCCCTTGGTTTATGTGGCGTTGATTGATCCGGCTCAAGATATTGACGGAGTGGCTGTTCGGATTGACGGTCAGCCTGTAGCCGTGGAGGAGTTGCGGCATATTTGTGTTTTGTTGGAACCCTATCTAGTCGCTAACCCTGAGACGTCGTCGTTAATTGCCCATCCTAAAAGTCGAGATATCCTCTGTTTTACCTCTGTTCGAAGTGAGACCGAAGGCCGGCAAGCTATTGTGGCCGTTGGTTCAGCAGATTTAACCTTCCCCAGTGAAAATGACAATTATATTCTGGCGCTTACCGCCAAACAAGGCCTGATGTTTTTGAAGCAGGTCGAGCTTCTAAATCGGCTGCACCAAGTTAATGGAAACGAGAATGCTATGAACGAGCGGATGGATAACGTTTTAGTACGGAATACAATTCAGTATCAAGAAACAACAAGCTTTTCGACAGAGGCCACGCCAAGAAACAATAGATTATTGGCTATGCTTGAGTCGCTGTTAGTTCATGCGCCGTTTGGATTTGCCTTCTTCGATCAGGATCATAGCTACGTCCGTATTAATAAAGTGCTGGCTCAAATGAACGGACTGCCCGTAGAAGCTCACTATGATCGAACGGTAAGTGAGGTTCTGCCCCAGGCGACGGCTCAAGCGGTCAATGAGGCTGTCGATCGGGTTTTTTCAACAGGTAAAGCGGTTGAAAACATGGAGATAACCGGTGAAACTTCAGCTATACCGGGGCAGGTTCGCCATTGGCTAACTAACTTTTATCCGGTCATGAGTGAAGGCCAAACCATTTACGTCGGCGAGACGGTTATCGAAATCACCGAGCAAAAACAGGCTGTTGAAGCGTTGCAAGAAAGCCACGCGATCTTACGGGCTGTTTTTGAAGGGACGGGGGACGGCATCTACCTGAAAGACCGGCAAAGCCGGTATCTTATGATCAATGCGGCGGGTGCAAGTTTTATTGGTAGGTCCATAGAAGACATGGTTGGCAAGACTCCGTCCGAGATAATGTCGCCGGAAACAGCGGAGAAAGTGATAGCTGACGATCAATTTGTCATGAACCATCGTCAAGCGCAGACATTTGAAGATATTATCACCTTAGATGGGGTAACTTCATATTATCATTCGACGAAAGCCCCTTATTATGATGCCGAAGGAAATGTGGCCGGGATTATTGGCATTTCACGGGATATTACCCCTCAAAAACGAACCGAAAAGTTCAACCAACTGTTGGCCAAGGCCGGTGAAATTTTAAATTCGTCACTTGACTACTCTACCCGGTTGGAAAACATTGCCCAATTGGCCGTCCCTAGTTTTGCCGATTGGTGCGTGGTCTCGATTGGCAGCCAAGATGAAGCAGTACAACAAGTAGCTGTAGCCCATACCGATCCGGATAAGGTCGCCATGGTTAGTGAATTACAACATCGCTATCCGTCTGATCCGAAGAGTCAGACAGGCGCCCGCCAAGTTCTCCAAACCGGACGCCCGGTGCTTTATCCAACGATTACTGATGATATGGTTGTCGCTGCTGCTAAGGATGCTAACCATTTGCAGATTCTGCGGTCACTGCAAATTATGTCGGCTATGATTGTCCCTTTGAAAGCGCGGGGCAATACGTTGGGCGTTATGACGTTTATTTGTGCGGAGTCAGGCCGGCACTACACCGAAGCCGATGTGGCTCTAGCCGAGGAGTTAGGACGTCGAGCCGGTTTGGCTATTGATAACGCCCGGCTGTATGGGGCTGAACGTGAAGCGCGTCGTACTGCTGAGTGGATTGCCAAACGAATGACGAGTCTCCAAACGGTAACCGCCAGTTTATCTAAGTCCTTAACATCGGATGAGGTGGCGGCTACGGTCATTAAACAAGGCATTTCGGTCCTGGAAGCAACCAGTGGGCTGGTTGTGCTGTTAGATGAGAACGGTACGATGCTGGAAATTTTAGATGCCTTGGGTTACCCGGTTGAGGCAATTGAGGCATGGCAGCAATTTCCGGTATCGGCGGCCACCCCGTTGAGTGAAACTGTTCGTACGGGAGAGCCAATTCTGTTGGAGACCATAGCCGCTCTCAGAGACCGATTTCCGGAGTTTGTCAACCAGTCGAGTGCCAACCATCAGGCCTTGGTTACTTTACCTTTGACCCTAGAGGATAAGATTATTGGTGCAATCGGATTGAGTTTTGCCACGCCTCAGCAATTTCAGGCCGACGACCTTGGCTTTATGATGGCCTTGGCCCGACAATGCACTCAAGCTTTGGAGCGAGCCAGACTATTTGAAGCCGAGCAGCAGGCCAGGGCCGAGGCCGAAGCCGCTCAAGAGAACCTGGCGATGTTAACCCAAGAAAGGGAAAGAAATCGCCTGGCTCAGGAACTTCACGATAATGTGGCTCAAGCGATAGGGTATCTCAACCTCAAATTGGCCGGAGCCGACAGCGCGCTGCGTACCGGCGATACGGATGAGGTTGAGGCTGTTCTCAGTGAGCTAAAACAGGTGGTTAACGAAGTTTACACCGATGTACGAGAAGAAATCTTTAGCTTGCGCTCTCAAAGGCACGCCGATTCCCATTTCTTGGAGTTATTGCATCGATATGTTGACAAGTATAAACGGTTTTATCGATTGAATATTCAACTGGAGCAAGAGGTCGCCGATGATATGCTGGATTTCCCGGCCGAGGTGAGGCTCCAGGTCGTGCGCACCATCCAAGAGGCTTTAATGAATACTCGGAAGCACGCTCAAGTCAACGAAGCATTGATCCGGATCAGCCATGCAGATGAGTACGTCCGGATTAGCGTCGAGGATCAAGGTCAGGGTTTTAATACGACTTCCATGGCGGAGGGTAAGAAGAATAGTTTTGGCTTAAGAATTATGAGAGAACGCATGGCCAGTATTGACGGTAAATTAGATATTTTTTCTACAGTAGGCGAAGGGACCCAAACCATCATATCGGTTCCTACCCATCTAGGCTTGAGCCATGGCCCGGCGCATCATGAACCAGGCGAGTAAGAAGAATACAACGCCAATAGCGGTCAGGCCGGACAATAATAAGGTATTGACCAGATAACCGCGCAGCATAATATCTTGTAGCAAACGAATGCCGTAAGTGGCCGGAATAGCCCAAGAAACAATCTTGACCGGTCCTCTTAAAAGATGCAGCCCAATAAAAGCGCCACTGAAGAACACACTGGTTAGTAGAAGTATCATCGAATACTGAACCGCCTGACTGTCTGTTTTGGCCACCAACGAAATTACAAAACCTATGCCCAATGAAGTAAAGATGAGGGCGGCCATGATCAACACATACAAACTCCACGGGCCTAACATCGGCACCCCAACCCATAAACAACCACAATAGTCAGCACTGCGGTTAACAAACCGGCCAGCAATAGGTAGCTCAAATATTTGCTCAATAACGTTTCAATCGGCGAAATTGGGGAAATTCGAAATAACTCCATTGTTCCGGCTCGTCGTTCTGTGACCACGGACAGGGCCGCAAACGTTACGGCCAGATGCTGCATTAATAGGGCAATTACAGCCGGGGCAAAAAAGTCTGAGGGCCGTAATTCAGTCGAAACAATACTTTTCGGCTCACTTCGGAATGGGCGTACTAAAATATTCGGATCAATCGTCTGGAACTCTTGTAACAAGGTGTCCAGTTCATCCAAGTCACCTTCTAATTGAGTCAGTCGCTGCTTTTCGGCAGTAACCTCTTGGGTTCCACCAATTTCGCTGCTGTTTGCTTGAGAATTTTGGTCGATATCATTCAGTAAATCCTCAATCGCCGCCGTCTCCGAATTATCTTCGTAGCCCATGGCTTGATTAAACCCATTAACCAAGCCCACGCTGGCGCCTACCGTTTGGATTAAAATATCAGTATCGCGTTCTAAAACTTGCTGCTCTTGTTGAACTCGCTGTTGATCTTGAAGCTCTAAGGCTTGGTTCAAGTTAGCGGCGGTCTGTTTGGTCGTTTCCAGCGATTGTTGAACGGCGGTCGATTCTTGCTGTCCCTGCTGCGCGGCCTCAAGTAGAACTCGCCGGTTAATTTCATTAATATAGACTTCCCCAAAAACGGAGATGTAATCTTTTTGCATCGGATCGATTTCATAATGAAGCAGGGTGATTACAGCCGGCTGATTATTGCGAATCAGTTCCTCGGCATGGGCCGGCACTTCCGCAATCAAATCAATTTCACGACGCAGCAGCTTTTCAACGGCTTTAGCCTTATCGGTGGTTATCCCTTCGTAAATCAGTTGCGGTCCCAGCGTTGATACGGTTTCCTCTAAGTTCTGGGCTAGTTCACTATTCTCGTCATCAATGACAAAGAGGGTGCGCAAAGGCTGCGCTTGATTATTAAACCCCAATCCAAAAAGTAGTAGGATTAAAAAAGGCCCTAAAACTAAGGTCAGGATCAACATAGGTTGGCGTAAGACCGCAAAAATCTCGCGGCCCAAAAAGGCCGAAAGACGAATAAAAAATTGGGTTATTTCAGTCATGGCTGCCTCTATCTTTGACTAACTCGACAAAAACGTCATCGAAAGGCGGCAAATCCTCCTCAATTGACTCGACCTTAAGTTGCTGTTCCTTGGCCCAATCTATTAAGAGAGGGATAACCGTGCTGGCATTATCAGTAATAATGCGAAAAGTATGAGGGCCAATACGGGTGACATCTCCTTTAATAAAAGGCAGTAAACGCAGTTCCGCCACAACCTGAGGCGGTACATAGTCACTGGTCCGAAGTTTTATGACGTCACCACCGTAGGCTCGGCGGCGAAGATTTTTAGGAGTATCGACCATCAACAGCCGGCCACCGGCCAAGATCCCCACGTAATCACAGTAAGCGGCTTCACCGACATATTGGGTGGTAATAAACAACGTTTGCCCCTGCTCGCGAATCGATTGGAAATGGTCCCAAAATTTACGGCGCAAAACGGGATCAATCCCGGCGGTGGGTTCATCCATGAAAACCAATGTTGGTCGATGGATTAATGTCGCCGCCAAACTGAGCCGCCGTTTCATACCGCCGGACAACTTGCGCACGACCTTATTTTTGTGGTTAGCCAGTTCAACAAAATCCAACACTTCTTTTAATCGTTTACTGCGACCAAATCCCACCCCATATAATGAAGCGACAAAGTTCAGGTTTTCCCAGACGCTGAGGTCATCGTAAAGAACAAATAGTTGCGGCATGTAGCCAATCTTTCTTTGAGTAGCGCGGCTGAACTCGGTCGGGGCTTCATCTAAAACGGCGATTTTACCTTCGGTGGGCCGGTAGAGGCCGGTCAGTAATCGTACCGTCGTAGTTTTTCCGCTTCCACTCGGGCCAATAAAGCCGAAAATTGTACCTGAGGGTATTGAGAAGGTTACCTCTTTAACGGCAACCTCATCACCAAATTGCTTGGTTAGATTCTGTGTATAAATAACGGTGTTTTCCATAGGGTATCATCAACATCCACTTTGGTTAATTTAAGTTCCTCTCATCATATCAATACTATCTATCGAGTTCCATACTATACCGGGCAATTTTAGGGGGTAAGTTGGGTGAATTAATAGAGAAAATAATAGCTGAATTGGTAGCTACTCGGCCTCTGGTTGGATAAGGCCAAAATACCATCTGGGCTACGTGGGGTGGCCCTAAAAACCCCCTGTCGGAACAGCAAATGGTACAAAGAACATAACTCTAAAGAGCAGGAAAATAGCTCGATTAAGATAACGCTTTTCGCCCGGTAGGGTGTACAGCCTTGAATTAAAACCTGTTATGCTAAGGGCAATTCTGATGATGAATTAATTTTAACTTTAGGTACATTTATTTTTACCAATAATATAAGGAGAGTATAACAATGGATTTAGTATCAATTATTCTGTGGATCGTTATTGGGGCTTTGGCCGGCTGGATTGCCGGGGAAGTGATGCGAGGTCACGGATTTGGGTTACTGGGTAACATTATCGTCGGTATTGTGGGCGCCTTCATTGGTGGGTTCCTCTTCAGCGCCTTAGGCGTTGGGGTGGGCTTAGGCCTGATCGGTTCGCTCATTACCGCGACCATCGGCGCAATTGTGTTGCTGTTCCTGCTTGGGTTGGTACGCCGCTCGGCGGTCTAACGGCAGCCGGCTATAGTAGGCTCGGTTTGAATGGCAATCGCTTGGTCAAGACGTTAGCCCTTCTCTTTGAGCCAAATACAACTTGTGAAATTTAACTGAAAATGTAAAAGGTCCCACGATGGGGCCTTTTT
The DNA here is from genome assembly GCA_020634855.1 of Anaerolineales bacterium. Lineage (GTDB taxonomy): Bacteria > Chloroflexota > Anaerolineae > 4572-78 > J111 > JAGRBY01. The sequence continues at coordinate 654,250 of JACKAU010000003.1, read as the reverse complement.
TATTTCGGGCAATTTCTCCGATCTTACCTCGTTTTTTATCTTCCTTCGAAATAGGCATTAGGAATTAGAAATCAGGGCAAGGCTAATGCCTGACTCCTGATGCCTAACCCCTGATTTTCGTTGCCGGTATCACCCCGAAAGAGCCATCATTCGCTTCTATATCATCGACTTGCATGAGGGTATTAGATAGTTGACAAAGTTAAGCCTAATGCATAAGATTTAGGCACCGAAGGCAGAGGTGCAAATTAATACAAGGTTCTAAAAGTCAGTAACTAAGATTAACTTAAAGATTTGCTAAATAATTTGAACTGATGTATTGTACTTTCGTTCACAATCAAAGAGAGAGGTTCTGTCACCCATACCTATCATGAAAGTATTATACATCCCATAACGTTCTAGAACCTTATAGAATTAGCGGCTAATATGCAGGGGTTGACCGAAATTGAATTGACCTACACCCAGCAGATTAGCAGTTAGAATTTTACTATAGCCCCGGTAGTAAATTCTAGACAGAGTATGCCACCTAAGGCGACTCTTGAGGCTTGATCCCAGCTTGAAACATGTAAGTCCATAACTCCTCTTCGCTGAGGATAATTTTTGTTTCTCGTTGGAACGTAGAAATAGTCTATGATTGTGCCTTGAATCCTCTCAACTGGCCTTAAATCTTTAGCTATGGCCTGTTTGTCGGCAAAAAAATTATGTAAAGTTAGGTGCGTAGATGAATCAAATCTTTCATCCAAGTGCAAATGTCATTGCCAAAGCATCAATTGGAGTGCTGATTGTCCTGGTAGGTGTTTTGAGTGTCTTCTTGTACTTCTTCGTTAGATCAAGTTGGATGACCGGCGTCAACATTTCTGAACCCCAGCCGGTTCCTTTTAGCCATCTCCACCACGTCCGGCAGGTGGGGCTAGACTGCCGCTACTGCCACACGTCTGTGGAAGAAGCAGCCTCGGCTAATATTCCCCCTACCGAAACTTGTATGACCTGCCACTCGCAGATCTGGACTGACGCTCCTATGCTTGAGCCGGTACGGGTCAGTTGGCGCGATAATGTGTCGCTTGAATGGGAAAGACTCCACGATTTAGCGGATTTCGTTTACTTTAACCACTCCATCCACGTCAATAAAGGGATTGGCTGTGAAACCTGCCACGGGCGGGTTGATAATATGGCTCTCCCGATGAAGGTAAACACCCTGCAAATGGAATGGTGTTTGGAGTGCCATCGTAATCCGGCTAAGTATATTAGACCGACTGATGAAGTGTTTACTATGGGGTATGCCGAAACTGTACCCGCCGGACATGACCCGTTAGTTGAAGGCCACGAGTTGGTGGCTCAATATGGCATTGAAGTTGGTCGCTTAGATAACTGCTCAATTTGTCACCGGTAGGAGAGAATGAGAAAAAACTTTGACATTCCATCAATCCGTAAACGTTTAGAAGGAACCTACGGTAAAAAGTATTGGCGTAGTCTAGAGGAGATTGCTGAGACCGATGAGTTTCAGGATTTTGTAAAACATGAATTTCCTCAAGGCGCCGATCAGTGGTTGAACCCGGTCACCCGCCGTAATTTTCTAAAACTGATGGCGGCCTCATTCGCGTTTGGTGGTCTGACGGCCTGCTCCGCAAACCCCCCGCAGAAGATTGTGCCTTACGTTCGCGCTCCCGAAGAGCTTGTGCCGGGTAAGCCGCTTTTCTTTGCCACGGCTATGCCTTTGGGCGGCGTGGCGATGGCGCTGCTAGGCGAAAGCCACGAGGGTCGGCCCACTAAGGTTGAGGGCAACCCTGACCATCCGGCCAGTTTGGGGTCAACCGATGCTTTGTCGCAGGCGTCAGTCCTGAATTTGTACGATCCGGATCGCTCTCAAATTATTTCTCAGGGGGGCATGTTGACCACCTGGAGCGCGTTTGTTGAAACCCTCCGGGGGCAACTTGATAGTCAGCGCGCCAGCGGTGGCGCCGGGCTGCGGATTATAAGCGAGACCGTCACCTCGCCGTCATTGATTAGCCTGTTTCAAAATGTTCTGCAAGACTTCCCTCAGGCCCGCTGGGTTCAGTATGATCCGATCAACCGCGATAACTCCAAAGAAGGGGCCATGATGGCCTTTGGGGAAGACGTTAACACCGTTTATCAGTTTGACCAGGCCGAAGTCATCGTTTCGCTCGATGCCAACTTTACCCAGTTTGGGCCGGGTAACGTGCGGTACGCTCGTGATTTTACCGATAAACGACGGGTACGCGAGGACAGTACCGCTATGAACCGGCTGTATGTCATGGAAACCCAGCCCAGCGCCACCAGCACCTTGGCCGATCACCGTCTGCCGCTGTCGTCGGCGCAAATGGAAGCCTTCGCTCGGGCGTTGGCGGCTGAATTAGGGGTCGATGTGGAAGCGCCGCCGGCCGAAAGCCTGGCCGCAGTGCCGGAGAATTGGCTTGGCGCTATCGCCCGGGATTTGCAAGCTAACGCCGGCAAAAGTATCGTCATCGTCGGCGAAAATCAAGCCCCGGTGGTGCATGCCCTGGCTCACGCGATGAACGACGCTCTGGGGAATGTTGGCCAGACGGTGATTTACAGCGAACCATTGGAAGGCACTTCAACCAACCAAATGCAAGAACTGCGGTTGCTGGCCGATGATATGATCAATGACCGGGTTGAGGTTCTACTGGTGATCGATGCTAACCCCGTTTATAACGCGCCGGCCGATACTCGCTTTGCCGAGGCTATTCGCCGCGTTCCGTTCCGGGCTAAAATTGGGCTGTACGTTGATGAAACCGGCGCTCTATGTGAGTGGAATATTCCGCTGTCTCACTATCTGGAAAGCTGGTTTGATGCCCGCGCTTACGACGGAGTCGTATCGCTGACCCAACCCTTGGTTGATCCGCTGTATAGCAGCAAAACGGCGCACCAGTTTGTCGCGGCGATGATCGGTCAATCTGAGTCGAGCGATTATGACCTGGTCCGTGACTATTGGTCGAATGAACTTTCCGATTCGAATTTTGACACGCTCTGGCAGACGTCACTGCATGATGGCTTTATAGCTGATACCGCTCCGCCGACTAAGTCGGTCAGCGTCTCGACGGCCGAGATCAACGCGGTGGAGCCTGCTGAGAGTAGCGGTCTGGAAATCAACTTTAGGCCTGATCCAACCGTTTGGGATGGACGATTTGCCAACAACGGCTGGCTGCAAGAACTGCCCAAACCCATTTCCAAATTGACCTGGGAAAATGTGGCGGCGATCAGCCCGGCCACGGCCGAGGAACTAAATCTGACCAACGGTGACCTGGTCGAGCTTCGTTATCGAGGCCGGTCGGTGCAAGCCCCGATTTGGGTATTTCCGGGTCAGGCGGATGGCACCGTGGTGACCACGTTGGGCTATGGGCGTACCCTGGCCGGTCGCGTGGGGAGTGATATTGGTTTTAGCGCCTACAGTCTGCAAAACTCCGATGCCCCTTGGTCTGACTCCGGCGCGGAGTTAACTCAAGTTGGCCGGGGGTACAAACTGGCTTCAACGCAGACCCACTATAATATGGAAGGCCGCGACCCGGTGCGAACCGGCACCATCGACCATTTCCGCGAAGATCCGGAGTTCGTTCAGCATATGGGTGAGCACGGCCCCTTTGACCCTAATTCATCGCTGATGCCGGGTTGGGAGTATAACTCCTACGCCTGGGGGATGGTTGTTGACCTGAACACCTGCAACGGCTGTAACGCCTGCGTGGTCGCGTGCCAGGCGGAGAATAATATTCCGGTGGTCGGTAAAGATCAGGTGTTGGTAGGCCGGGAAATGCAATGGATGCGGATCGATAGTTATTTTGAAGGGGAGTTGGATAACCCGCAGCCGCTCAACCAGCCGATGCTGTGCCAGCACTGCGAACAAGCCCCGTGCGAGTTGGTCTGCCCGGTAGGCGCCACGGTGCATGATGCGGAAGGGCTGAACGTTATGGTCTATAACCGCTGCGTGGGTACCCGCTACTGTTCAAACAACTGTCCCTACAAAGTGCGCCGGTTCAACTTCCTTGATTTTGTTGATTATACGACGGAGAGCCTGAAAGGTCAGCGTAACCCCGATGTTTCGGTACGGGTGCGCGGGGTGATGGAGAAGTGTACCTACTGTGTTCAGCGCATCAGCGAAGCGCGGATTCGAGCTAAAATTGAAGACCGGCGTATTGCGGATGGTGAGGTTATATCGGCCTGCCAGGGCGCTTGCCCTACTAAGGCAATCTACTTTGGCGATATCAACGACCCCGACAGCGAAGTGGCGAAGCTGAAAGCGCAGCCCCAAAATTATGGGGTATTAACCGAATTGGGTACGCGCCCCCGAACCACCTACCTGGCGAAGTTTACCAATCCCAATCCTGAGTTGGAAGATCCGAATGCACACGAAGATAATGGACACGGATAGTCAAAGCATGTTGGTTAAAATTCACTTCTGGTCCTGTCAAGGAGTAAATCTATGCAGCTAGGACAAACTGAAAAACCCATCGGTGGTGACCTGCCTGTGGTAGAACCGGGTCATACGTACCGGTCGGTTAGCGAAAAGATCAGCAATATTGTTCTGGATATCAGAACCCCTCTGGGCTGGTTTGTCGCGTTTGGCAGCGGCTCCATTTTGCTGATGATGTATCTGATTTCTATCGCCTATCTGTTTGCCTATGGGGTCGGCGTCTGGGGGATCAACATTCCGGTGGGCTGGGGGTTTGCCATTGTAACCTTCGTCTGGTGGATTGGGATTGGGCACGCCGGGACGCTGATTTCGGCCATTTTGTTTCTGTTCCGTCAAGATTGGCGGACATCGATCAACCGCTTTGCCGAAGCCATGACGCTGTTTGCCGTGGTTTGCGCCGGGTTATATCCCATTCTGCACTTAGGGCGGCCCTGGTTGTTCTTCTGGCTGCTGCCTTATCCCAACACCTTTGGGCTGTGGCCTCAGTTTCGGAGTGCGTTGGCCTGGGACGTTTTCGCGGTTTCGACTTATGGGACGATCTCGGCTGTCTTTTGGTACACCGGTCTTATCCCGGATTTGGCCGGTATGCGTGATCGCGCCAAGGTGCCTTTGCTAAAGATGGTCTATGGCATGTTAGCTTTGGGCTGGCGCGGATCGTCCCGCCATTGGCATCACCACCAGGCGTTGTATCTGCTGCTGGCGGCCATCGCCACACCGCTGGTGGTCTCGGTTCATACGGTGGTTAGCTTTGACTTCGCTATTGCACAGGTACCAGGCTGGTCGACGACGGTCTTTCCGCCCTATTTTGTGGCCGGCGCGATTTTCTCCGGCTTCGCTATGGTGGTGACCCTGCTCGTTCCTATCCGTAAGCTTTACCACATCGAGGATATGATCACCCTGCGTCACTTTGACGTGATGGGTAAGATTTTGCTCACTACCGGGTTGGTTGTCTTCTATGGTTATGTCACCGAAGCTTTTACCGGCTGGTATAGCGGCAGCATCTATGAACTCTTTCTGTTTATGAACCGGTTTACCGGGCATTACGCCCCCTTTGTTTACCTGTTGGTCTTTTGTAACCTGGTGGCGCCTCAATTACTCTGGTTTAGATCGGTGCGAACTAACATGACGTTGATGTTCATTTTGTCACTGATTATCAATACCGGGATGTGGTTGGAGCGGTTTATGATTGTGATCATCAGTTTGACCGCCGATTACTTGCCGTCCTCGTGGGCGTTGTTTATTGCCACCCCGTGGGACTGGTCACTGCTGATTGGCTCGATAGGGTTGTTCATCGTCCTGTTGTTCCTATTTGTCCGAACCTTGCCGATGATCTCCGTATTTGAAATGCAAGAATTGATCCATAATACCGAGCATGGCCACTAGCGCGGGAGGAGAGTTTTAATGAGTGCAGCAAAAAGTGAAGGCCCGCTGATTTTTGGGCTAATGGCTGAATTTAGCGACCCGGACGAATTGGTTCAAAAGGCCCACCAGGCTTATGAGGCTGGCTACCGGAAAATGGATGCCTATACGCCTTTTCCGGTCCACGGGTTGCCGACAGCGTTGGGGTTCAAGTGGAATTGGGTGCCGTTTATTGTTGGCGCGGCGGCGATTATGGGCGGCATTGGTGGGTTTCTACTCCAATATTGGGTGTCGGTGATTGCTTACCCGGTCAATATTGCCGGGCGTCCGCTGAATACCTGGCCGGCCTTTATGGTGGTCACCTTCGAGATGACCATTCTTAGCGCCGGGGTTCTTGGCTTTTTGGGAATGATTCTTTTGAATAAATTACCGCAGCCCTATCACCCGGTTTTTAACGTGCCCCGCTTTGAAATGGCCTCAAGCGATAAGTTCTTTCTGTGCATTATGAAATCAGATCCCAAATTCGATATGGTTAAGACGCGTGATTTTCTAGAAGGACTTGAGCCGGAGGGGGTTTACGAAGTTGATCAGGATGATGATAACGTCTATGACTAGCGTGGTAAGTATGGTCGCCTGTCGTCGATGGTTTTTTGCGAATAAATTAACTTAAGGTAGACGGTTAATGTCAAAAACTGTAAATAAAAGCTTGTTTGGGATAACGTTGCTGATATTTTTGGCCCTGCTGACCTCGGGTTGTGATCTTATACCCGGACGTCACATGCGGGATCAACCCAAACTCAAACCACTAGCAGCGAGTACTCTGTTTGACAATCGCCGGGCCTCCCAAATACCTCCGGCCAATACGGTTCCCCGGGGCGAGTGGTACGAATTTATGTCAGATGAACCCTTTTATACCGGCCGGCAAAATGGTGAGTTTATTGACATCATCCCGATTGAAGTTAACCGTGAGGTGCTGTTACGGGGTCAAGAGCGGTTTAACATCTACTGCTCACCGTGTCACGGTCTGGTGGGCAATGGGCAAGGGATGGTGGTTCAACGCGGATTTAAACAGCCCAATTCGTTCCACACGGATCAGGTGCGCAGCCAACCCGACGGTTATTTCTACGATGTTATGACCAATGGTTTTGGGGTGATGTACAGCTATGCCGCGCGGGTGCATCCGGAAGATCGTTGGGCGATTGTGGCCTACATTCGCGCCTTACAGTTTAGTCAAAACGTTCCTCTGGACTCGTTACCAACTGAGGATCGTCAACAGATAGAATCATTGGTGGAGTAGTAATGAATCAAACTGACAAATTGCCGCCGCGCGTTAATCAGATGGGACGAAATGCCCTGTTCATTGGGGTCGGAGCGCTTGTTATCAGCATTCTGGGATTCTTCCTTGATCCCAACCAATTTTATAAATCTTATCTGTTGGGATTTATGTATACCCTGCAATTTCCCTTGGGCTGTTTGGGCTTGTTAATGGTCCATCAGTTGGCCGGGGGGCGATGGGGATTTTCTATCCGTCGTCTGCTGGAAGCCGGCGCTATGACGATGCCGTTACTGGCGGTTTTGGCTATTCCGGTTGTAATTGGGATACCATCGTTGTACCTGTGGGCCGATCCCGCAGCCGTCGCCGATTCGCATTTGCTCCAGCACAAAAGCCTGTATTTGAATGTCCCGTTCTTCATCGCGCGGATGGTCGCCTATTTTATCATTTGGATTAGTTTGGCCTACCTGCTCAACCAATGGTCGGCTAAACAAGATCAGGACACATCGCTGAATCCGAATTCGGTTAATCGGTTCAAAGCCCTCAGCGCCGCCGGCCTCATCCTTTATATGTTGACGGCGACCTTTGCCGCCTTTGACTGGATGATGTCTTTAATGCCATACTGGTTCTCATCGATCTATGGGGTTATTTATATTGTCGGTGGGGGTATTGCCACCGTCACCCTTTCGATCATTGTCGGACGCAGTTTGATGGATCAAGAGCCATTATCTGGGGTCTTGAACATCGACGCCTTTAATGACTTGTCGAACTGGATGTTGGCCTTCGTCTCATTTTGGGCTTATGTTTCATTCTCCCAATTCTTGATTTATTACCAAACTAATATACCTGAAACCATTACCTTTTATGTGGTGCGCATGGCGGGCGGCTGGCAGTATGTGGGACTGGCGATGGTCTTCCTGGGCTTTGGTTTTCCGTTTGTGCTCTTGATGTCGCGAACGTTAAAACGGATGCCCCGGGTTATGGTTCCGCTGGCCGTATTACTACTGTTTATGCGGTGGGTCGGTCTGTTCTGGCAAATTATGCCTGCTTTTTATGAGACGTTTCACCTTCACTGGTTAGACATCCTTCTTCCGATTGGAATGAGTGGAATTTGGGTTTCATTATTTATTCGGCAGTTAAAGCGAAAACCGCTCGTGGCGCTCCACGATCCTCGTTTCCAGGAGGCACCGGCCCATGGCTGATCACAACGAAGTTCCAGAAAACCTGGATGTTAATTTTGAGCATTCCGACGTAAATTACAAATTAATGATCGGGGCCATAATCTTGTTGATTATTGTCACGGTATGCAGTATGCTGCTCTCGGTTAGGATTTACGGCACAATGGAGACCCGTCAGGTTGAGGCTCGCCCCACGCCCTTTCCGCTGTACCAACTTCGGCCGACGCCCCCGCCGCCTCGGTTGCAGCCCAATCCCATCGATCGCACTACGGCCGAACAAGACATGGCTAACTTGCTTTTGCAGGAAAATGCTATTCTCGATTCATACGGCTGGGTTGACAAAGAAGAAGGCATTGTCAGAATTCCCGTTGAGCGAGCGATCGATTTGTTGGCCGGCGAGGCCGAAGCCGAAGAGCCTGGCCGTTAATTTGGTAGTTGTGGTAGTTACTGGTATATAATATTGTATGATATTTCACAAAAGAGGTTCCAAATCCTTGCTCGCGGTTGTCGCTTTGATGATCGTGGCTTGGATGGCTGTTGAAGTAAGTCCGGTTGGCGCCCAAGAGGATTTGCCCCAAAACCTGATTCGTCAGGTTGGGTTTGACCAAAACTTAGATGCCCAAGTTCCATTGAATCTCCCTTTTACCGATTCGGAAGGGCGCAACGTGACGTTAGGTCGCTATTTTGGTCAAAAGCCGGTTATTCTTCTGTTGGGGTACTATGAGTGTCCCATGCTTTGCTCGTTGGTGCGCAACGGCTTGTTTGCCAGTTTGAAAACATTAGATTTTACGGTGGGGGATGAGTTCGAACTGGTGGTGATCAGTATCGATCCGGAAGAGACCCCCAAAGTGGCCGAACTCAAACGGCGGGCCTCAATTATGGAATATGAGCGATCCACGTCCGCCGACGGTTGGAATTTTCTGACCGGCCCGCAGGATTCGATTAAACAGGTCGCTGATGCTATCGGCTTTCGGTACGCCTTCGACGAGAATCTTGACCAATATGTGCATCCCAGCGGTATCGTTATCCTGACCCCGCAGGGGAAAGTATCGCGCTACCTCTACGGTATCGAATTTCCTGAGAGAGATCTACGGCTGGGCCTGGTCGAAGCGGCCAGTAACCAGATCGGGTCGCCCGTCGACCAACTTCTACTGACCTGTTACCATTACGATCCGGTTGCTGGTGAGTATACCCTGACCATTATGAATATTGTTCGGGTGGTTGGGTCATTGACAGTAGTAGCCATTGGAGCCGGCCTTTTAATTATGCTCCGTGATCATAAAAATTTTCGAATACCCCCCCACTCTACCTAGATGGTGTAGCGCTTAAATGTCTGACCTTGTTCGGATAGTTAAGCTGTAGTATCCTAAGGAGGATTTCAAAGTATATGTCGGATTTTCCTTTATTTCCGGAACAGGCCTCCACGGTAGCCTGGCAAGTTGACCTAATTTACTTTACTCTGGTGGCCTTGAGTATATTTTTCTCGGTGGCTGTAGCAGCGGCGATTGTCTTCTTTGCGTTGCGCTATCGACAGGGGGCCGATGTTGACCGCTCGCATCCCCTGATCGAGCACACTAAATTGGAATTAACCTGGTCTATTATCCCGTTTATTATGGCGATGGGTGTGTTTGGTTGGGCCGCAATGGTATTTGTGGACATCAAGACGCCGCCGGCTGATGCTACGGAAATCTATATCATTGGTAAACAATGGATGTGGCAAGCCCAGCACCCTTCGGGCAAGCGGGAAATCAACCAACTGCACATTCCGATTAATACGCCTGTCAAACTGATTATGACGTCGCAAGATGTTATTCATGACTTTTACATTCCCGTTTTTCGGGTTAAGCAGGATGTGGTACCCGGTCGCTACACTACGTTGTGGTTCCAAGCCACGAAAACGGGCGAGTTCCACCTATTCTGTGCTGAATACTGCGGCACCGAGCATTCGGCTATGGTCGGCACGGTGGTGGTCATGGAACAGTCAGAATTCAAAAATTGGTTAGGCGGTGGTTCATCTGATGAGCCCTTGGCTGTAGCCGGCGAGCGGTTGTTTACCGAAAATGGCTGTATCACTTGCCACAGCGGCGAGCCGGGAGCCATTGGTCCGCCTATTTCTAACGTCAGCATTTTCGGCACAGAAGTTGAATTTGCCGATGGTTCAACCGGCACAGTTGATGAGGCTTACCTTCGTGAGTCGATTCTCGATCCGCAAGCCAAGGTCGTGGCCGGTTATGCCCCGGTCATGCCGAGTTATGATGGTCAATTAAGCGAACAAAGCCTGTTGCAGTTGATTGAATTTCTTAAAACGAAATAATAATTACTTTTCTAATAATTGGGGCGCTCAAGCTATAATCGCTTGTTAGCGATGATCTAAGGAGGAAACGATTTTATGGCAGTTACATCTCCCCCAATGGACCTTAGGGGCCATGAAGAAGAAAATTATTTAAACTGGGCTTATGGGGTTAAGTCCTGGCTGCTAACTACCGATCACAAACGCATTGCTCTTCTTTATTTAGTTTCGGTCACCTTCTTCTTCTTTCTGGGTAGTTTGGCCGCGTTTCTATTACGCATTGACCTGATGACACCTCAAGGCGATCTGATGACGTCGGATCACTATAACCGCTCATTTACCATCCATGGCGTCATTATGGTTTTTCTTTTTCTTATTCCGGCTATCCCTGGGATATTTGGTAACTTCCTGGTTCCGCTGATGATCGGGGCCAAGGATTTGGCGTTTCCCCGGATTAACTTGGGCAGTTGGTATGTGTATATTATCTCCGGCATGTTTATCATCGCCGTAGTCATTTGGGGCGGTGTTGATACAGGGTGGACATTCTATACCCCCTACAGTACCACTTATGCCAATTCAGCCGTCGTTTTGACCGTGCTGGGTGTGTTTTTAGTCGGCTTCTCCTCGATTATGACTGCCCTCAACTTCATTGTCACTATCCACAAAATGCGCGCCCCGGGGTTAACTTGGTTCCGCCTGCCTTTGTTTATCTGGGCCATGTATGCCACCAGCATCATTATCATGCTCGGTACGCCCGTGCTATCAGCGACCCTCATTCTGGCTGGTTTGGAGCGCATCTTTGGGATCGGCATTTTTAATCCTGATCTGGGCGGCGATCCCGTTCTCTTCCAACACTTGTTCTGGTTCTACTCCCACCCGGCCGTCTACATTATGGTGCTGCCGGCCATGGGCGTTGCCAGTGAGCTAATCACCTGCTTCTCCCGAAAACGGATCTTTGACTATAAATTTATTGCGATGTCCAGTATGGCTATCGCTCTGATCGGCTTCCTGGTTTGGGGGCACCATATGTTTGTCAGCGGGCAGTCGGTCTATGCCGGTATTGTCTTCTCGCTGCTCACCTTTGCGGTGGCCATTCCTTCGGCTATTAAGGTTTTCAACTGGACCGCCACCCTGTACAAAGGAACCATTATCTTCCGAACGCCGATGTTCTACGTGCTGGGTTTCATCGGCCTCTTTACCATTGGCGGTCTGACCGGCTTATTCTTGGGCGCTTTGGCGACCGATGTCCATGTTCACGATACCTACTTCGTGGTGGCGCACTTCCACTATGTGATGGTTGGGGCGACGGTGATGGCCTACCTGGGAGCGCTTCACTTCTGGTGGCCGAAAATGACCGGCCGCATGTATAACGAGGGTTTGGGTATTTTATCGGCCGTGATTATCTTTATCGGCTTCAACCTGACCTTCCTCCCCCAATTTATTCTGGGCTATCTGGGTATGCCGCGCCGCTACCACGTCTATCCCCCCGAGTTCCAGGCGCTGCACGTGGCCTCAACCCTTGGCTCGACGGTGTTAGGCATTGGCTATGTTTTGCCGCTCTGTTACCTGATTTGGTCGCTGCGTTTCGGGAAGGAAGCCGGCCCTAACCCTTGGGGGGCTGTCGGCTTAGAGTGGACCACGACATCGCCGCCGCCGCACGAGAATTTTGAGAAAACGCCTGTCGTGACGACAGAAGCTTATAATTATCATCCGTTCGAAGAGGAGGTGTAATTTGGCCCACGGTGAATCATCCTTAGTCGCCCCTTATTTTAAGGATATCGAACAGCAGCGTGAAACCAATACCCTGGGGATGTGGGTTTTCCTGGTAACCGAAGTGATGCTGTTTGGCGGCATCTTCCTGGTCTATGCCGTTTATTATTTCAACTATCACGACGCTTTTAGCGAAGCCGGTAAAGAATTAAACCTGGTCCTCGCCAGCATTAACACCCTTGTCCTGTTGTGCAGTAGTTTAACCATGGCGTTGGCCGTCTATGCCTGCCAAACTGACAAGCAGAAAATGCTCGTGACGTTTTTAACCCTAACGCTGATTTTAGGCGCCGTCTTTTTGGGGATTAAAGGCTTTGAATATTTCGAGAAATATGAACACGGCTTGATCCCGGGGGCTAATTTTCATTATGAAGGCGAGTATCCTCTACAAGCGTCCCTTTTCTTTGGCCTGTATTTTGCCGCGACCGGCTTACACGCCACTCACATGATTGTGGGGGGAACCATATTAGCCATCATCACGGTTAAAGCTATGCGGGGCTTTTACACTTCTGTCAATTACGATACCATCGAAAATATGGGGCTGTATTGGCACTTTGTCGACATAGCGTGGGTCTTCATCTTTCCTTTATTCTATTTAATTGAGCGATAACTATGACAGAAAAACATAACGAAGAACATCATAACCATATTACACCCGTTAGTACTTATCTAATGGTCTTTGCCGGCTTGTTAGTGCTGATGGCGCTTACGGTTTATGTCGGTTACGCCGATTTTGGTCCTTTTGATAAAGCGGTTACGCTGATCGTTGCCATTTGCAAAGCCTCCCTGATCATGCTTTTCTTTATGCACCTGCGCCACAGCAGCGGCCTGGTGTGGATATTTGGTACGATGGGCTTTTTCTTCCTGATCATTATGTTGCTCCTTTCTCTAGGCGATTATGCGGCTCGTGGCACCATTCAGGGTCCCATCTAAATCGGCCCCGTTTTTTCTCTCTTGAATAAATTCAACAGCCGGTAGCTGAATGCTGCCGGCTGTTTGTTTGTCTCCATCCTCTCGAGTGTATTTCAGAATTGGGGTAACTCACGCGTTGAAACACTAAAACACTGAAGAGGATGATGTCACTGAATTTAACCTCTCGGGTCCGCTTAAGGGGGATTGGATAGTATCCGGCGCGTAGAGACTTCAGTGTCTTCACGTCCATCAGTGATTCAGTGTTTCCATTTCGCCCCATTACTGAAAGGCGCCCGATCCTCTCTCAATTCTCTTGAAAGTCTCATAATTCAACGTTATACTAATGACCCTAGACGTTCGGGTATCACAGCTACCGGCTTTGCCAGCCAAATCGTTGCTCAGATAACAGAAAAGCTGATAGCTGAATGCCGATAGCTGAATGCCTGTATTTACCCCCTTTAAAACTCGAAAACCATTCGTTAGCATAAAAGGAGTTGAAACAGACATGGGAATAGCTGCCGACATTGCCATCATCATTGTGGCCGGACTTATCGGAGGCGTCATTGCTCAACAGTTCAAACAGCCGCTCATTCTGGGCTATATCTTTGCCGGCGTTCTGGTTGGCCCGCATACGGGCGGCGTCACCGTTGGCGATATCCACGAAATCGAGCTGCTGGCCGAGATTGGGGTGGCGCTGCTGCTCTTTGCCCTCGGCCTGGAGTTTTCGTTCAAAGAGCTAAAGCCCGTGCGCAATGTCGCGCTGATTGGCACCCCCATCCAAATGATTTTGACGATTGCTTACGGGTATGGCCTCGGCTGGCTGCTGGGTTGGGATTGGGTTTCCTCGGTTTGGTTCGGCAGCCTGATCTCGCTGTCCAGCACGATGGTGCTGTTGAAAACGTTGATGAGCCAGGGTCGGCTCGGCACGCTCTCCAGCCGAGTTATGATCGGGATGCTGATCGTTCAAGATTTGGCCGTCGTCCCGTTGATGATCATTCTGCCGCAGTTGAACGATCCGGAAGCCGGCTTGCCGATTCTCGGCTTAGCCGCTCTGAAGGCGACGGTTTTCCTGGCCATGATGATCTTCTTGGGCACGCGGCTGCTGCCCCGTTTGATGGCCTACATTGCTACATGGAACTCCCGCGAACTATTTTTGCTGGCTATTACCGCCATTGGGTTAGGGATTGGTTACACCACTTACCTTTTTGGCCTCTCCTTTGCCTTTGGCGCGTTTGTGGCCGGTATGGTTCTCAGCGAGTCAGATTACGGCCATCAGGCTCTCAGCGACATCATCCCCCTGCGCGATATCTTCGCCCTGCTCTTCTTCGCCTCGGTTGGAATGTTGTTGGACCCGGCGCTGCTGCTGGCCAATCTCGGCACGGTGCTGCTGCTGGTGCTGCTGGTCTCGGCCGGCAAGGCGGTGATTTTTGGGTCGATCAGTTGGGCGTTTGGTTACTATAATGTTGTCCCATTGGCCGTTGGGTTGGGGCTGTTTCAGGTGGGCGAGTTTGCGTTTGTACTGGCCCGCGTCGGTCTCAACACCGGCTCAATCGGTGAGGAGTTGTACTCGCTGGTGCTCAACACCGCGATTGTGACGATGGTTCTGACCCCGTTCGTCTCCGGCTTTACCGCCCCGCTGTACGCGCTGCGTAAGCGTTGGTTCAAACACGAGCCGGTTCAAACCGTCAACCTACCACAAACCGGCCTGCGCGAGCACGTAGTCATTGCCGGTGGGGGGCGGGTCGGCCAATACGTGGCTGAAGTCTTGCAGCGCTTGAATCTGGCCTTCGTCCTTATCGAACTCGATTTCCGGCGGGTTGAAGAAGCCAAAGCCGCCGAAATGCCGGTGATTTTTGGCGATGCCAGCCAGGAGGTCGTACTGGAAGCGGCCCAGGTTGAACACGCGTGTCTGGTATTGATCACCGTGCCGGCGGTGTTAACCACCCAATCGATTGTTGACCAGGTGCGTCATATTAAATCCGACATTCATATTGTGGCCAGAGCCGAAGGGATCGAGCAGATGCGGGCCTTACACGACC
The DNA here is from genome assembly GCA_020634855.1 of Anaerolineales bacterium. Taxonomy (GTDB): domain Bacteria; phylum Chloroflexota; class Anaerolineae; order 4572-78; family J111; genus JAGRBY01. The sequence continues at coordinate 638,991 of JACKAU010000003.1, read as the reverse complement.
ATGGCGTTTATGAAATCGTTCAGCCGGAATTCGAGGCCGGATTAGAAATTACCCGCCAGGCGCTGCTGCACCTCAATATCCCGGCGGCGGAGATTCGTCAATTCACCGACTCGATTCGCCGGGAGCTGTACGCGCCCCTGTATGAGACTCACAAAGAGTATCGCACCATCGCCCAACTGCAAAACGCCACCCACCTACTTGACCTAACCTGGGTTTCGCTGCCGCCAACTAGCCCGCTGGTCGGGCAGTCGATCAAGGAAGCGGCCATCCGCCGCCAAACCGGCGCTTCGGTCGTTGGCGTCATGCGCAACAATATCCTTCACCCTAACCCCGAAATCGACTACCGCTTTGCTGCCGACGACTTGGTAGCCGTCATCGGCACGACCCGGCAGATCGAGGCATTGCGCCACCTAGCTGATGTTCCGGCTCACAGTATTAACACTGTCGATGGGCACGAGGCGCATTTTTGACGCAACTATCCGGTCAAAAATCGACCTTAGATTCTTGTCATTGTATTTGATTTTTAATTGTCAGTCCCTATAATTCACCCTGATATTGGGTCGTATTTCAAGTTCTAAAAAGGGGTGGTACGATGCAACAAGCCAAATTTAGTTTAACGTTGGCCTTAACGGAGTTTTTGAATAACTATAAAATTTATGGTTTCAAAGACAAAAGTTCGATGGTCAGAGCCGCTTTACTTCGGCTGCAAGAAGAACTTGAACTGCAAAGTCTTAAACAGTCGGCCAATTTGTATGCTGAGGTTTATGAGGAAGAGGCGGAATTGCAGGAATTAACCGAAACAGCCATTTCAGGTTGGCCTGAATGACCACTCTGAAACGTGGGATGGTGATCGATGTTGATCTTAATCCCACAAAAGGGTCAGAAACAGGCAAAATTCGACCCTGCGTGATTGTGACCAATGATGTCTATAATGAACGAGTGCCTGTGATTCAGGTTATACCCATCACCGGTTGGAATGAGAAGAAAGGTCGGATCAGAACGAACGTCGAGCTGATGCCCAGTAGTCGGAATGGGTTGTCTAAAAAATCAGTGGCGGACTGTTTGCAAACCCGACCCATCGATCATCGGCATCGATTGGTCAAAATTCGGGGAGAACTAACCCCGGCTGAGATGAAACGGATCGATGAGGCCTTGAAGATCATCTTTGCCTTGTAAGCAAGAGATAGGTTCACTTGCCAACCCTCAACCGCTCCAACCCCGCCCAATCGATCGTCACCCCGAGGCCGGGTTGATCCGAAAGCACAACAAACCCCGACTCATCCGGCATAATCGGCGACGGCAGGATGAAATCGCGTCGCTCCGGCGACCAGTGCGGCGGATCGAACGGGAATTCGATGAAGGGCGCTTGGGACACCGCCGCCGAGACGTGCAGGTTGGCCAGCAGCACCAACCCGTCGCCCCAGGTGTGCGGCGAGTAGATGGCCCCCGCCGCCTGGACTTCCGCCGCTAACTGGCGCGCCCGCAGCACGCCCGTACTCCACACCACGTCCGGCTGATAAACATCGAGCGACCCGTGGTGCAGATACTCCCGCAGTTCAACGAACTCACGATTGCCCTCGCCCCCGGCGATGCGGACCCGCGCCCGCTGCCGGAGGTTGGCCAGGCCGCGAAAGTCGTGGCGGTGCAGCGGCTCCTCCAGCCAATAGACATCTAACTCGGCCAGAGCGTCGGCCATCCACAGCGCGGTTTTGAAATCCCACGGCGCGGTGGTATCCCAAGGCATCTGCCAGCCCTGGTTGGCATCGACCAAAATCTCCACCGCCCCGCCGACCGTGTCGCGCACAGCTCGCACGACGGCCAGGTCGTCGCGGGGGTCGGCAGCGTGAAAGCGAAGCTTCATGGCCGGAAAGCCCTGCGCCTGAAGCTGCCGCGCCGACTCGGCCCGCACGTCCGGCGGCAGGCGTTCGCCGGTGGAGGCATAAGGGCGCACCTGACCGCTGCGCCCGCCGAGCAGCTTCCACAACGGCTGCCCGCTAATTTGCCCCATCAAATCCCACAGCGCCACCTCCAGCGGCCACATCCGGCCATAGTGGAATTGCAGGTTATCGATGACCCGCACGTGCCGTTCAATCTCGAACGGGTCGCGTCCGATAAAGAGGTCTTCGTGGCCGGCCAGGCCCAACATCGCGTCCCCCGCCCCGACGCCCTCGTAATCGCCGGCCCGCACCCGCACCAGCGTCGTACCGAAGCTTGTCCTCGGCTGCGGGTCCCACGAGGCGTTAAACGGCGGATCGAGCGGCAGGCGGTAGTGCAGGATTTCAATAGAGTCGATAGAAACGTTGGTCATAGTAACCCCTCGGGACAACCCGACGTCCATAAGATATGTTTGATTGAGTATAACACACCCGTCTCGACATGCGATAAAAGCTTTAGGCTAAAATTGGCCCTAGTTTCCTCTCAAACCTTTTGCGGCAAGGTAAGCTATGGTATACTTGGTTGAAGGGGTTAAATGTAGAACAAATTTTCCTCTAGAGGAAAAATATTTTTCCACCGTGGAAAAATAATTTATTTTTGGCTCTAAAGCAAAAGTCTTTTCCATAACGAGGGGGACGGGGTTCGTTCAATGGACCCAGTCCCCTATTTCCTGACCGCGCTTCATTACCCATTTTCAATTAACAATTCCACCCAGCGGGCTGCGCACGCCCATTGGCCCCTGATTGAGGACATGGGTGTAGATCATGGTGGTGCGGACGTCTTTGTGGCCGAGCAGTTCTTGGACGGTGCGAATATCATAGCCGTTTTCGAGGAGATGGGTGGCGAAGGAATGGCGGAAGGTGTGGGGGCCGACAGGTTTGGTGAGACCTACCTGTTTGGCGGCTTGTCTAACTGCTTTTGGAGACCACTTTCACTGGCGTGATGACGCCGGATGATGTTACTGCGGGGATCGTTGGATAAATTGCGAGAAGGAAAAACGTACTGCCAGGCCCAGTCGCGATCAGCGTTGGGGTATTTGCGGGCTAGGGCATTGGGCAGATAGACTTGACCATAGCCTTGTTTTAAGTCGTCTTGATGTTGCAGATTGACCCGGTGCAAATGAGACGTTATTTCCGGTTTAAGGTTGTCGGGCAAGAGGGTGACCCTATCTTTGTCTCCTTTGCCGGCGCGAACGACAAGGTGGTTTTGAGCAAAATCAACATCTTTAACGCGCAGGCGAAGGCACTCGGTTAAGCGTAAGCCGGAGCCGTACAGTAATTTAGCCATCAGTTGATAGGTGCCGGAGAGCGCGGCGATGACGGATTGACACTCTTGTTTGGTCATGACCACCGGCAACCGCTTGGGCTTCTTGGCCCTTAGGGCATTGACATTTTGGATGTCAATATTGAGGTTTTATCTTTGATACAAGAATAAGAGGGCGCTAAAGGCTTGGTTTTGGGTGGAGGCCGCCACATTTTCAGTAACGGCCAGATGGTTTAGAAAAGCTTCTATTTCAGGTCGGGCCATCTCTTGGGGGTGGCGTTTGTTATGGAAGAGAATGTAGCGTTTGACCCAATAGACGTAAGCTTCTTCGGTACGAAGTGAATAGTGTTTGCGACGGAGAACATCGCGGAGTTGATCGAGCAGTTTGCGAGGGCGGGTTGATGACATATCGAACTCCTGGTAGTTGACAGGGGTAGCTATATTGGTTTAGAATGAAGATAGGTATGCTGAAAGCTGTCGGCTTAATACCGCCGGTTAAAGGATGTAAAAAGATTATACCGAATTTTTTCGGGATATTCCAACGCCAGGAATGATATGCCGATTTGTTTCGGGATATCCTGCAATTGGTAGGGATATGCCGCGAAAAATCGGTTAAATAATTGTTGAACGAAACAGGTGTTCTAAATAAGACAAAAAGTGTGGTTGTCAGGGGAGAATGATAAGGTATTCTGGGAGGGATGCTAAAGAACCTGATAACCTACCGCACCAGTTACACCAACCTGACGGTGGCCGATATCCTGCGGGATTATTGGTCGGCCTATTGTCAACGCTATAAGGTCACGCCGGAACAAGCCCGCGTCGCCGGGGCGGTAATGGCCTGCCGGACGCCGGCTTTGGGGGGACGAGTCGACCAATGTAGCGAGTGCAGGCTGTGGGTGTTTCAGCTTCAACTCCTGTCGCGACCGGCATTGCAATCAATGCCAGAAGTTTGAGCGAGCCAAATGGGTGGAGAAACAAAAGATTTGGCAGCTACCAATCCCGTATTTCCACGTCATCTTCACGACCGACCACGCCATCAATGAGTTAGTGCCGAGACAACCAAGCGGTCATCTACAACCACCTGTTCCAAAGCGCCCAGAAAAGTCTGCAACAGCAGGCCAAAGAAGAGCTAGGCTGTGAGTTAGGCATCACGGCGGTGCTGCACACCTGGGGTCAGAAGTTGGATGAGCATATCCATCTGCATTGCATTGTAACCGGGGGCGGGTTAGCCCTGGATGGACGCGGTTGGCGGTCAAGCGGCTGGTTGATGTGAAGGCGTTATCGGCCCGGTATCGGGACCAGTTCTGTAAGGGTTTGAGACGACTGCTGCGGCAGGGAAGCTGAAGTTGAGAGCGGAGCAGAGCCTGGAAGCGGTCGAAGCGATGTTAGATACCATCCAGGCCAAGGCCTGGGAAGTATTTGCCAAGCCGTTTGGTGAGCCCAAGCACGTGATCGAATATCTGAGCCGGTATGTGCATCAGGTGGCCATCTCGAATTATCGGTTGAAGGGCGGTTGGAGGGGGCGTGGTTAAGGTCCGCTATCACGACAACCAGGCCGGAGGCCAAGAGAAGGTGTTGCGGCTGCCGGTGCTGGAGTTCATCCGGCGGTGGCTGTTGCATATCCTGCCGACTGGCTTTATGCGGATACGATATTACGGTTTGCATCACAGCAGCGCCCGCAAAGTGAAGCTGCCGCAGTGTCGGGCCCACTTTGGCTTACCGCGAGCCTTGCCGGTGATCAAAGAGTTAGTGCTGTTGGAATGGTTGCAAGAGCTATTGGGCGATGAGGTCAACCGCGTGTCCCAGTTGTGGGGCGGAGGGCAGTATGTTCTTACGGCGGGAGTTTGATGAGCTGCCGTGGCTGGTGGTGTTGCTGTTGAGCCTGATAGGGCAACCAACCCGACAGGGAGTGCGCCCGTGACGGGCGGTCAAATCGGTCGGCCCGGTCGGTGGGAAGGGCGTAGTGCGTCGAGTGGCCGAAATGGGGGCCAAATGAGCCGCCAAGTCGCGTTCAACCGGGTGTAATGAGCGGTCGAACCGCTCGACAGCGGTCGGGTTACTGGCCGGCGGACGCTGAGTGGGCGACGACATGGGGAGCAATTCCCTACTGACAGAATGTATCTCTTCGTTCAACGAGGACGGTGAAGCCGACGCCCAGAGATGAAGAAGGTTGAGCGGGTGTCGGCTGAGGGATAGGATGATGGAGAGGTTGATGAGGCTAACAGAAGTTACGGTTAGATGGGTGGTGTCGGTTGGCCCGGCCTCGCTCTTTTGTCGTCTCTCTCTCGGGCGCGGCTTACCTTAATGTTAGGCGCTTCATCAGTAACCAAAATAGAGAAAATGTATCGTGAGTTTGCGTGAAGAAGAACCGACTTTTGAAGATTTTCTGAGTGACCTCAATAACCAGGATTGGGAGGTACGCTATAACGCAGCAGGAAATTTAGGTTATCTTGGCAACCCTACTGCTGTTGAGTACCTTTTACCGCTTCTTGAAGACCCTCACGACTCGGTTCGTCGTCAAACAATGTATTCATTAGGTCTACTTAAAGACCAGCGAGCCGTTGAACCACTCCTTTCTTTGCTCAAAGACGATGTCTGGTGGATACGCCGTGATGCAGTAGAGGCTCTTGGCAGAATTGGCGGTCCTGGCATATTAGAGTCATTAATTGAACTGTTAGCAGACTCAAAAGGAGATGTCCGTATTCAGGTCATTTTAGCCTTGGGAGAACTTCGTGATCCTCGTGCAATACCACCTTTACTAAATTTGTTGAGACAGAGCGAGTATTCCTTTACTGTTGCGCAAGCTTTAACAAGTTTTAAAGATAATAGCCAAGTTGCAAATGCAGTAATCGGAGCACTAGGGGATGAAACTGCCCATATTCGTATGTGTGCTGCCGAGGCAATAGCAATGGGAGAGATCAATGATGACCGAGCGGTAAAGCCATTAATCACTTTGTTGAAAGATGACAGCATCCCGGTACGAGAGGCATCGGCGCGTGCTCTGGGTCATTTCACTGACCAAGAAGCGGTTGAACCGCTTATTGAAGCACTTTCTGAAACCGACCAAAATGTACGTGTGTACGCAGCAATCGCTCTAGGAAATATTGGCGATAAGCGAGCCGTTGAACCTCTGATTGAGACTCTAGAAAGTAGTAGTGGTACTCCATCTGCATTTGCCGCAGGTGCATTAGGTCAGATTCGAGATCAACGTGCTGTAGAGCCATTGCTCAAGGCTTTAGTTGGAGAGTTTGGGGATGAAGTGCGTCATTTTGCGGCGGCGGCAGTAGGTAAACTTGGCAATGAACGAGCATTTGAACCCCTTATGAAGGCTCTACACGATGAGGATGTAGTAATACGTATTGCTGCTGTCGAAGGTTTAGGGTATTTGGGTGATGCGAATGCTCTCCCTGCTTTGGAAGATGTACTCAAAAATGATGATGCGATTGATGAATTTGGAATGACCGTTCAAGAGGCTGCTAATGATGCTATTAATCGTATCAAGCATCATCAAGAGAACTGATGTTAAAATATCAGCCACGCCTAACAATCCAAATAAAGCGGATTGGCGATTCAAGGTTTTTGTAAGGGTGTTCGTAAATCCAAGATACATTATTATCGCGCCAACCGCTTATTTGATGGCGTTGGGCTGCTAATTTAATTGAAGCGTTTTAAATAAAAAACGAAAATAAATAAATGAAAATAGCAAAGCAAATACAAAAATTACGTAATTGGATTCTTGAGTTAAATGAAAATCAAGATGGCGTATCTGCTACGCAACCAACTGCTACAAGAGATTTTGCGATAATAGTGGGATTGATTGTAACAAGTTTAGTGGCTAGCGTTCTGGCAACATGGATAGCTCAAGAAATGTTGAATTATAACTTTCCTGCTGCTTTAGTTATTGGTATGATAATCGTTTTAATACTGGCGGCTGTATTACAGATCAAAGGATTTCCATTTAGACTCAAACCATTGCAGATTATGTCTTTTCTATTGACCTTAATAATAATTCAATCAGTTATCATAGCCTACATTTTTATCATAAATCGGCCATCAACCACTTATTTGGTTTTTGACGCGACCGAGACGACCATTCCATATTATCCTGAGTTAATTCAAAATATACGCTTGGCTGCACGGGTTCAAAATCCTAAAAGTTTGGGTGGGTTACGAATCTATGGGGGCAAGTGCAAGGTGAAACTGATTGCAGAGACACTACACAACTTATCTCTCCCACACCTGCCAAAGATTTTGAACAAGAACTTGATAAAGCATTTGGAAGTTTTGACCCAAGAGGTAACGCATCATTAACAACTGCGGTATTGACCGCACTTAGAGATGACTTAAATCTTTATAAAGGGCCAATTAAACTTATTGTAATTACAAGTGGGCTTGATCCTAAATGTGAACCAGAATGGGGGTATATTTGAAGAAATAGCTGAAGATATCCTCGCTAATACAACTAAAGATATTACAATTGCGATTGTTGGTGTAGGTGATCTTTCTCCTACTGAGGAGTCTATTCTTCAAGATTATGCAGATGCGTTTCATGGTTCTTATCTAAATGCTTCAAAACCTGCTGAATTGAATTCAATAATTTTAGGATCATCCAGCTATCTTTCTAAAGATGGAGAAAACTAACATTCAATCATTTAATTTTGATAGATCATTAAAATCTATTTATATTTCTGCACAGACAGTGATTTTCGCCGTATTAGTTGGTTTGGTTATATTGAACCCATTATGGTCTAATTTATCTCCTCCTTTTCCGATTCTTAGAGTAACTCCCTCAATCACTGCTCCGGTTGACGGTCCATATTATCTGCAAAATGCAGACAATGGATATAAATGGGATGTGGCTGAACCTTTGAGTCTTTGGTATCATCCATTTTTATCAGTTATGATTTCTTTTATGCCGGAGTGGTTGCCCTCAAACATTTGGTTTTGGTTGCTGAGTTTAACTTTTTCTATAGGTAGTCTCATTCTTACCTATCAGATTGCATCAATATATGTTGATGAGGTTAGCTTATCGCCAAGACTTCTTTTTGTTATTCTTTTTGTTCCAGGGGGTCTGGGGATTGCAACCGGCAATCCCGAAATACCGACTTTATTTTTTACGTTGCTGTTATTACTTTCCTCTATAAAGTGGCATAACTGGTGGATTACTATTATTGCCGCAATCTTCGCAATTCTAACAAAACCTAACGCCTTATACATGGTGCCTATTCTTTTTACATATGCCATCGTAGGATATAAAGATGGAAATAAAAAGCTCTATAATCATTCAATTACAGGTGCAGTGATAATAATAGTGAGTTGGTTTGGATGGATGGGTTTTGTAGATTGGAAAACAAATATGTGGGGGCTTATTGGCAGACAAGAACTTCTTTCTTCTCAGAATTCGTCGCAGGAGGCCCAACAGAGTATTTCTTAAAATTAGCAGAAAGTTTTGCATACGGTGTGGATTTACGCGATAAGGTAAGATACTCAACTGCACTGATAATACCTATAGTAAATCTTTGGATTATTTCATTCGTACCATTTTCTCGAAACATACATCGTTATGCCCTTGCTGTAGGTAATTTAACAATGTTGGCCTTGGTATTATGGCAGGGCAATCCAAATAAAGTTATTGTTTATGCCACAACTATACCTGGCTATTTCGCCGTATATATGATTTTTACAGTCATTTTAGCAAGAAACAACTTTTTTGTTAATCGAATTCAGCAATTAGCAGTCAGTAGCTTGTATTATCTTTATCTGGCTCTAATGATTGTATTTTATGTATTTGGGACTCCTTTGGGATGGTATTACTAAACCTAATTCAGCAAAATCTAAAATTTTACCAATCTTGTAAACCGTAACAGCCGCCCAAGTTAAGGTCAGCCGGGGCGTCACCGCCCCGACTGCCTGTCCCGAACGGAGCGTGACACTTTGGCGTCACTCCGCTCTTCAACGGATTGGCTGTTGACATCAGCACCGTTGACCGTGAACCAGGTCGTGGCAGTGGCCGTGGAGGAGGCTCAAATTGGCGTAACGGTTATCATTGTGATTGCCGTTAACGTGATGAACCTCGACGACATCCGCTGCCGAGAACGGAAGATGGCAATTATCGCATTTGCCGCGTTGCCACTTCAAGAGTTTGACCACCCGCAAGGGCTTGAGCGGGTCGCGCATCAACCGTTGCGCCCAGTAGACCCAATCGCCATCGAACGGACTTTTGGAGGCAATGACTTTGGTGTGGCGTTTGATAGCCGTTTGAGCGTGATAGTGGAGGTAGTGAGTGCCATCGCTGAAGCGAATTTTGCCCAGATGGCGACGCCAGTAACGACGATAACACCATTTCCACCACTTACGGGGGTGGCGAAACAAGGCCCAACGCTTGAGTTTGTAAAAGAGTTGTTTGGTCATCCGGTCGAAAATGGCTTTGGCACTACAACAGCGAAAGTAATTGACCCAGCCCCGAATGACGGGGTTGAGGTGGCCAATCAAGCCGGCCTGAGCCGCGCCGCGATAGGTGCGGATAAGCTGCTTGAGGTGGGCCAGATGGCGTTGTTGGGCCTTCCGGCTCGGTTTGATAATGGTCTTGAAGCCGGCCTGACCACGGTATGACCGGGTTTTGTATCTGCCCACGGGGTATTGACGAATGTTGAAACCCAGAAAATCAAAACCGACCCGCCCTTGGTGAGGGGTAAGGGTGTGACTGATTGACGTTTTTTCGAGCTTGAAATGCAGTCCGATTTTATCCAGCCAATGTTCTGCCTGAGCCTTAATAAGCATTAGGGTGTCAAGGTCGGGATGGAGGATGACCAGGTCATCGGCAAAGCGGATGATGGCTGGTTGGTGGTAGCGCGGCCAGGCCGCTCGGAGGTCTTGCTCGAAACCGTGTAAGGCGATGTTCATTAACAAGGGCGAGACCACTCCACCCTGCGGTACACCGCTGTCGGGAAAGAGAGTTTGGTCTCGGTCAATGATACCGGCCTTGAGCCAACTCCGAACTAGTTTGGTAATCGGGGCGATGGTCGATAGTTTGGACAAGAGGGCCTGATGGTTGATGGTATCGAAGCATTTCTCTAAGTCGGCGTCGAGCACGAATTTGGGTTTGAGGCGGATGTGGTTAAAGATGGCTTCGATGGCATCGTGGGGACTGCGTCCAGGTCTGAAACCATAGGAGTTGGGTTCGAAAACGGCTTCCCATTCCGGTTCCAACACCAGTTTGACCAACGCCTGACGGGCGCGGTCAAACATTGTGGGGATACCTAATGGCCTGAGTTCGCCATTAGGTTTGGGCAGATACGTCCGGCGGACCGGGTCTGCCGCCTGGTCAAGGTCACGCAGACGGCGGACATAAGCCAGCCGTTGCGGGGGTGTCAAAGAAGCAACACCATCCACTCCGGCGGTGCGTTTGCCGCGATTGTCTTGCGAGACCTGGCGCACGGCCAGAGACCGGGCTGACCAGGAGCGAAGCAGCAGCCGCTGTAAGTTGCGGACCGTTCTGACATCGTTCCGGCGTTTGGCTTGGTAGATGCGTTTTTGGAGGCGGAAAACATTACGCTGAATTTTCTTCCAGGGTAATGTCTGCCACGCTTCACTCAGTTGTTTGACTGGTGTCATAAGCGGTGACCTCCATCCATACCGCTACCATCCAATCCATCGGACCCACGTCAGCCTATCCCAACCATTACGTTGGGCCTTTGCTTCTTGGGTCATCCTACCCGGCGTGGGCATCTGGCTGGTTACCTACTCGCTCTAAGGCGAGAACCAACGCCAGGTTACTCCGTTCCGTAGATTGATGGGGTGGTGACCTTAGGTCGCTGCTTTACGCCGGTATCTATGCGGGATGGTTACGATGCGCGGATTGACCGCATCGCCCAAGATACGCATCCGTTTTGGACCGGGCCTGTTAACCAGCGTTGGCCCGTTCACCTTGACGACGCTTCAACCACAGCTTCACTCGTCGTTGACCATAGTCACTTGCTAAACGGAGCGATAGCGTCTGGTTCGCCATCTTCCGTCGTTTCATCCCGCTTCTCCCGGTTGAGAACCAGTCGCCAGACAGGGGATGATGCTGTTAGCCGAACCATCTCGGCAGTTGGACTTGATGAAGTCCCTCAGATAGGGTATCATCGCACCAACATCAATCTACAGTTGTCAAAGAACAGCGAACCGTTCTTTGCCGCCCATCCCCCGGTCTCATAGGACCGGTTTCGGACGAACGGATCGCACCAATGCCGTTTGTGCCGACCCATCAAGCTCGATTTTTGGCGGAAGGCTTCGCTTTAATTTGGGTCGTCTTTAGGCGGCACAACTCAGCCGTTGGGCGGCTTCAGGAGATATAAGACAGACGAAAGAAAGATATGCGAACTTGGGTCGAAGAGACAAAACAAATCCTCACCACAATGTGGGGCAAACACAGTGCGGTTGAGATTGCCGAGCAAGTGAATTTGTGGCACACGCAGAATGCGACCGCTAAAGGGAAATCCCACTCGCCGATGACGACCGATGCCGGGGTCATGTATCAAGCGGCGAAATTGGGTTACATTACCCCAGATGAAGCGGAAGCGTATCACCTGCAGCGCAAGAAAAGACAAGCCAGAAAAAACTATGTTCCCAAAAAGGTACGGACCGCCGTTTTGGAACGGGATGGCCACCGATGTTTATTATGCGGCGCATCGGAAGATTTGATGGTGAACCACATTGTGTCAGTGAAAAACGGCGGGACATCCGAAGCTGATAATCTGCAAACCCTGTGTGGGCCGTGCTATCGCAACGCGAAAGGGCACACAGATGTTGATTTCAGACAGCCCTATGAGCAGAAATGGTGTGAGCATTGTCATCGATATCACTACCAAAACATTGCCGGATAAGAAGACATCACCTGCAATTCAAGTAGCCAGCGTATTAAAAAGCAGAGCCGATGGTGGCTCTGCTTTTTAATGTGTGTTTTTATCTTTCCGGGGCAGTAAGGGTGAGCGTTAAACGGTTAGCAGGGTGTCCAGCCGGCCACTGCGGATTTCTTGGCCAAAGGCGCTGCGGACTTCTAAGGCATATTGGCCGGGGTCGAGGGTGGGGATGAGGAACATCAGCTCGGTGGCCGTGTTTTTACCCACAACCGTTACCCGGGTTTCGGCGCCGTTGATAAAGAAGACGCCTTGATTAGGGTCAGTCGCAGTCGACGGGGGTGTCACCACCCCCGCGTATACTTCAAAACGGAACGTGAAACTTTCGCGTTACTCCGCTCCTGAGCATTCGAGCCAATCATTGGCACAACCCAGATTCTTAAAAATAAGTTTTTGTATTAGGCAACTGTACAAACAGTCAGAGTATAAAAAATGAGTCAAAAAGGAAAGTTAACCCTCAATGAGGCACATCGAGAATTTGCTAAAATAACAAATCGACAAGTATGGACGTTATTAAAAAAGAAAGCTGTACTCAACTTGAAATGGACACAAACTTGATTGTGCCAATCAATATGATAGAGTTTCAGTCTGAAAACGGTTAAATTTGTAGAATAGGTGTAAGAATTCTTTGAGCAAATATCCCATTTTTAATATCCCAGCCAGGCCGTCTTCTCGGCCAAGCCGCTCCGTATCGTTAATAATCTATTTTAGCTTGACTGTTAGCCTGATAGGTATGCTCTACTTGGTAGTAGTGGCAAAACCGGCCAACGCTCAACTATCAGAACAAGCCCAAGACGTTTTTGTAGCGCTTAACGGCAACGACGCCAGCGGCGACGGCTCAATTAGTAAACCTTACCGAACACTCAAGAAAGCCGCCAACAAGGCCTCGCCGGGGGATACGATTTATGTACGCGGCGGGACCTATACCGGCGTAAAAGATTCGGTTTACAACCTGCATGGTACCGTATCTCAACCCATTACAATTCGTCCTTATACGAATGAAACGGTTATTTTTGATGGGACGGGAGCCGACATCGGTCGAACTGAAAGCATTGTCTTGGTCATCGCATCCAGCTATATCATCTTTGATGGCTTTGAGGTGAGAAATTCTTCCGGACGAGGCATCAGCACTTACGAATCGCACGATATCACGATCCGTAACAATAACGTCCACCATGTGCAAAGCCGGGGGCTAAGCGCCGCCGGCGACACGATTACTCTTGAAAATAACGAAGTATGGCAGGCCGTTCTTGAAAATGAAAAGGGCGCTATGGGCAGCGGCGGCTGGTCTGCGGCTGTGTCTGCCAACGGACGGGCTGACAGCTCCTGGTCAACCAATATCATCATTCGCAACAACCACATTCACGACTGCTGGGGCGAGGGCATCATTCCCGTCGATAGCAACGGCGTTTTGATCCAGGGCAATACCGTACACGATACCTATAGCGTCAACATCTATCTTAGCACCGGCTACGGCGTTACAGTTAATGGCAACTACGTCTACGCCACCACAAACGCTTACAACCGCCCCGACCGCGACTATCCGGCTCACGGCATCAGTTTGGCCAGCGAACGCCCCTCGGCCGGGACAGGCGCTTATATGAATAACGTGGTCATAACCAACAACCTGATTGTGGGAACGGGGGCGGGTATCAGGTATTGGCAATCGTCGGTCAGTGATCCCGAAAATAGCTATCGTGATCTAAAACTTTATTATAATGTCATCTTGGGCACACATCGGGCCGCCATTTATTTCGATGAGGTTGGCGCCGGTTTTAATCCCCCCAGTGGCGTGATGGTCAAAAATAACATTATCTATGCCGGAAACAACGGCGCTACCTTGGATATTGGTAACTCGGAAGCGTGGACATTCACGCATAACAATTGGCCCGACGGTATTCCTGGCCTGACCGGCGTGGTCGCCGCATCGGACAACTTTACTGCGCCGCCGAAATTTGTCAATCCGGTCATTGGAGGAGACGCGACCGGTTTCACACTCCAAGCCGGCTCCAGTAGCATTGGGGCAGGAACGCCGGTCGCCATTATAACTGATTATTGGGGCAGTTACCGTGGCATTTCCCCCACAATTGGGATACACGAATATTTTCCTGTTGTTTTGGACGAAAAAACTTACCTGCCACTACTTCAAAAAAATGACCGTTAAATAACATCAGATCGCTGGTCAACCATATCTGTAAGAGATAAATGCAGCCATATTTATTGTGCGGCACATCGGATAATATGATGGTTAATCCCAGTGTGTCGGTGAACAAAGGCGGGACATCCGAGGCTGATAAGCTGCAAACCTTATGGGGGCCAGCCATGCTATCGAAGCACGAAGGAACCCGCAGCAGTTGATTTCAGATAGCCTTATGAGGGGGGTGTGGTTTTCGACCTTAAGTACTTCGCTTGTACTCTGTTCGACTTCTGAACATGGGCCAAATTGTTATACGGTCTTAAGTACCCTATAATCGAGTTTGGCATTTGTCTCAAACGATAAACCCGATGGACGGATGTTACGCACGATGAGCATGCCCCCATCGTGCGTCTGCGGCAGGAGATGGTTTCATCATGACCACAACAATTTCCGTTATTGGCTTAGGTTTAATGGGCCGGCCTATGGCGCGAGTGCTGTTGGCGGCCGGCTATGAGGTTCGCGGCTGGAACCGTTCGCTGTTGGCCGAGGAATTGGTGCAGGACATTCCCCGGTGTGATTCACTGGCCGAGGCAGCCCGGGCCGAGGTTTGCATGTTAATGCTGGCCGATTCTCGTGCGGTCAATGCCGTACTCGAGCAGCTTGAGCCGCACTTAACGGCCGGGCAGGTGGTTCTGGATATGGGTACCTCAGACCCGACGTATTCCAAAGTGCATGCGGCCCGGCTGGCTGAAAAAGGCATCGGCTGGGTCGACGCGCCGGTATCAGGCGGGCCTGAAGGCGCAGCAGCGGGATCGCTGGCGGTGATGGCCGGCGCTAGTGAAGCCGATTTTGCCCAGGTCGAGCCGATTTTGCACACATTAGGCGGCAATGTGGTGCGGGTCGGGGGGCCGGGGGCGGGTCACATGGCCAAAATCATCAACCAGTTGATTGTGGGCTTGACCATCGAAGCCGTGGCCGAAGCCATCGCGCTGGCCGAAATGAGCGGGCTTGACCCAACGCGGGTGCAGGAGGCGCTAAAAGGCGGCTTTGCCGACTCTAAGGTGTTGCAGCTTCACGGCAGCCGGATGATTGCCCGGCGCTACGTGCCGGGGGCTAAGGCGACCACGCAACTCAAGGATTTACGCCTGGCCCAAAAATTGGCCGCCGGTGAGGGCCTCAATCTACCTCACCTGGAAAGCGCCATTCAGCTTTATGAAACGTTGATCGCGCGAGGCGACGGGGATTTGGATCATTCGGGGCTGCATACGTTGTTAGGCAATTCGTAAATTCCCCACTTCGGCAGAAAATCATGAGTATATGAGTTACGCAGTTGAAGGGATCAGACTCCAAAATCAACCACGAATTGCACGAAAAAAAGATAAGGATTAGTGAAAATTCGTGTAATTCGTGGTTTAGAAATTTCGAACTGCGTAAGTTCTAGAGTAATTCGTAATGGGTAAATGGAAATTAACGCTTACCGATATTCCAAACTTTCTCGCACACTAACCTGAGTAGCACTGCGGGCCGGGAACCAACTGGCTACAACGGCCAGAACAATCACCACACCCAGCCAGTAAAGTGGTCCCCACAAGGTGAACCGGTAGATCAGTTCCTGATCCAGCATTAGGGTCAGCCCCTGGGTGGTCATATAATAAGCCGCCGGAATACTGAGCGGAATGGCCAGCAGCCAGCTTAGCAACCCCAAAATCAAACCTTCACCAATAAAAATCGCGGCTATCCGACCTGACGATGCCCCAATTGCCCGCATAACCCCGATTTCACGCCATCGCTCCAACACGCTCAACGACAACACCCCGCTGAGACCAACGCCCCCGACCACCGCAATAACCACCGCCATGATCCCTAGCATTATAATGAGTGTATCAAAGCGGAATAGCATCTCCGCGCTGATCCGGCTGATGGTGGGCAGTTGAAAAATACTTTCTGTGGCCATGGTGATGTGGCGACCTTCGTAAAGAGTCCGTAGGGTTTGGGCTACGGTGTCAGTCATCGCCGAATCGGTCTGGCGCGTTTGCAGCCAGAGCGTATTGGCCCGGTTGACACTGCCAATTTCCCGCTGGAGCGTTGTCAACGGTACATGGGCCGAATTCGTGCTGAGCGGATCGAACAGCAAGCCGACGACCTGCCAGGTTGACTCGCGCTCTAAACCATGATCAAACGTCACCCAATCGCCCAGTCCGACCCCCATCTCTTTTGCCAACGTGGTATTCAAAACCACGGCGTAGGTGTCGTCTGGTTGGAGCCAGCGCCCGGCCTGAATTTGGGGGGCGTACATTGTCGTTGGAATAGGCAGACCAAACAGGGTAGCCGGCTTATCAAGCACTGAGGCTTTAGTCTGCGCGGCGGGACGGGCTTTGGCCGGATTCACGCTCCACATTTCTACGGCTTCAACTTCTGGTTGATTGAGGGCCATCACTTCGATACGTTCAACCCGTTCGGGATCTTTAAAGGACAAGGTGACATCATAGGTGTGGATCGAGAAGAGTTCATCGGTAAACGTGTAAGCGACAGAATCATGCACACCGATCACCATCATAAAGATAAAGCCACTGCCAACCAACATGAGTTGCAGCAAAAGAACCCGCTTTTTGTTTCTGAAGGTGTTACCCAGGATGAGTAAACCGGTGTAGGGCAGCCGAGACAGGCGAGCCACCAGCCGATCAAGCAGACCGGCTGTGCCTTCCAATCCATAGTTGCCCAGAGCTTCTCTCACCGTCAACCGGAGGCCGGCTCTGATAGGAAACAGCGAAGCCAGCAAGGGCGACAGCACAGCTACCCCCACCTGAATTTGCGCTGCCAGGGGATCAATCGTGAATGGCCCGGATTTGACATTAAAAAGGTCCAGCAAAAATCCGGCCAGGTAGTACGCCCCCAACGCCCCCAAGGGAATGGCCAGTAAGGCAGCTAACAGACCGTACATTAAACTGGCGCTCAGGTAGATCCACAATATTTGTCCGGTCTGAGCGCCAATGGCCTTCATAGTGCCAATTTGTTTTACCTGCTCCAGCAAAATGGCGTTGATGGTGTTATAAACCAAAAACAACCCCAGAATAATTGTGGCCGCGCCCAATACACCCATAATCAAGAAGAGTGCATCCAGCAAATCCTGAAGGGGATGAATTTGGGGGTCCACGACCCGGTCCAGATTCGGCCCACCCAGGCCGATGGAACTAATTTGCAGTTTATCCAGATGCTTTCGCATGGCCTGGTCGGTTTGTTCTTGGGCTGCCTGGTCAAACACCCCATCATCGCGAGTTTGAACAATATTGAAATTTTCCTGCCCGGTCAATTGGCTAAAGCGCTCGCGGCTGGTGTAGAGCAGCAACCTATCTAGGATGACCGGCGGCTCGCCGATGTTATAAACAACCCCCTTGATGGGTACCTCATATGCCCGATCATTGATTTTAAGCTGAATTTCAGATCCCTGGTATACGCCAAACAGCGTATCAAAACCAGCCCCCACCGCCATATTCTTCTGGTAAGGCCAGTCGCCGCTAACCAATTGAACCGTATTCATTTGCTGGTCGGTGTAATCATCGCGGGCATACAACGCCCCCACTTGCCAGGCCTCGTCCGGATGAAGCCGCCATTCAAAGTTGGCGGTCATCATCCCTTCCACTTGAGCCACGCCCTCGATCTTTTTCAGCGCCAGAAGTTCATCATCACGCATGGGCGGGTCAACCTCAATTTTGATCATCGAGGGTGAGGCCGATTGCCAGGCGGTCTTCAAGGCTCCTAACGCTATATTTCTGGCCCCAATGACCATTCCGACCGCAAACGCCCCCATCGCGATAATCATCACCACCTGCAAGGTTCTGGCCTTGTTGTGCCA
Organism: Anaerolineales bacterium; assembly: GCA_020634855.1. Taxonomy (GTDB): domain Bacteria; phylum Chloroflexota; class Anaerolineae; order 4572-78; family J111; genus JAGRBY01. Next base: position 620,903 of record JACKAU010000003.1, on the reverse strand, counting down.
CATATCACGCCAAATTTTATAGTAGATGACGTTCATAAGGCTTACTCTATAGAAAGGTTAAGCTGAGGGGGTAGACCCAACTCACGGGCCTGTAAAGCTGCCTGAGTCCGATTACGCACATTCAGCTTGCCGAAAATATTGTAAACGTGACGTTTAACGGTCGCTTCGGTAATGTATAGGCGCCGGCTGATTTCCCGGTTCGATACACCTGAGGCAAGCCAGCGCAGCACTTCTAACTCACGTTCGCTCAACGGGTTAAGGATTGGGCCGAGGCTGTTGGTCGCGCTGTAGAGGGGTTGGGTTGATGTTGACATAGGTTACCTCCATTTCGATTTGCTATGAGTAGTTAAAGATTTATTAGCCCAGAGCAGCAGCCTTATATTTGACAACGAACCGTAACATTATGGTCGTTTTGCCTGCGGCTTTCGGTTTCAGAATGGTGAAACGTTTGCCGGATTCGACGGTGAACTGATGTCGTCACCGGAAGGTTGCTGCGTTTTGCGATATTGCTTTACTAGATGTTTAATTGACCTAAAATAAGCATCGGAGTTCAACGGCTTAAACCGTTGACTCCGGTATCGTCGTTCCGTTAGAGATTAATTTATCTCTCTAACACCGTTAGTCTAACGGTGTTAGATTAGCATGATTTAGTTTGGTTGTCAAGAGGGTAGGTCAAATTCAGATGTCAATACAAAAAGAACAAATCATCCAAGCGGCCATCACTCTCCTCGACCGTGACGGGTTGGAGGGCGTTACGTTGCGTCGTTTAGCGAAAGAATTAGACATAAAAGCGGCATCCATTTACTGGCACATTGCCAATAAAGAGGAACTGTTGGATGAGATGGCCAACGCCATCCTGCAAGAACATTTTGGCACATTTGATTTTAAAAACGATAAACGGGATTGGGCAGAATGGCTGGATATACTGGCACACGAACTGCGCGCGGCGATGGTAGCGCATCGGGAAGGCGCACGTGTTGTCGCCGGAGCACATCCCGATATTGCGCTCACATTGCTAAAGCTGTGGGACTTCACCGTTCGTGTACTGCACCACAACGGTTTCAGCTATGGTCAGGCTATGGCGATCACCGTTACAGTAATAAACTTCACCTTTGGTTCGGTCATTGAGGAACAAGCCTCCCCACCTCTGACCCATATGATTGTCCTCAATGAGCAGCTATCCTTTGGCGAGGAATTTCAAGCGACTACGGCAGCGATAGAAGCCGTGCGGGGTGAGGACAATGACACCCTTTTCAACACCAGTGTTCGCATCATTATTAACGGGGTACGCGCCGAACTTGAGTCTCGAAGCATTAATACGGATTAATTTCTCAACGGTCTGCTTGATTGAGGTCAATATTATGCAAAAATCATCAATCAATCATATTAAGCCCACTGGCTATTGCCGCGTTTTTCCAAGTAGTCTTGCCGGTCAAATGGTGCTAAAATGTATCGGGCCTACCCGAATGCTTATCCAAAGCGTTAGACGCTGCTAGGAGAATCAAGATGAAACAAAAAACAGATCGTTCTTGGATGCCTATTCATTGTAGAGAATATATAGCTTCACTCGAACAACATTATTCAGCCTGTACCGTGGATGAACTGGAACAACAAATTGACCTGCTCGTTGCTGACAACAAAGCTATTCATGAACAACAGTCTATCAATCTCAATCCGGCTACCAATGTAATGAATCCCAAAGCAGAAGCATTACTGGGGAGTGGTTTGGGGAGCAGACCGTCTCTGGGATATCCGGGCGATAAATACGAAATGGGATTGGAGGCGATTGAAAAAATCGAGGTGCTGACCACTAAGCTGGTGAGCGACCTATTTAACTCCCGCTACGCTGAAATACGATTGGCTTCCGGCGCTCTAGCCAATTTATATGCCTTCATGGCCACGACCAAGCCCGGTGACAAGATTATTGTGCCGCCGCCCGATATTGGGGGACATGTCACTCACCATACCGCCGGAGCCGCCGGTCTGTATGGTCTTGAGATACATTGGGCGCCGGTTGATGCCGAAAATTATACGGTTGATGTCGATGCCCTGCGGGAACAAGTCAAGCAGATTCGCCCCCAGTTAATCACTATCGGCGGCAGTCTAAACCTATTTCCCCATCCGGTGCGGGAGATACGGGCCATTGCCGATGAGTATGGCAGTTATGTTCATTTCGATGCCGCGCACATCTGCGGGTTAATCGCCGGTAAAGTTTGGCCACAGCCCCTTGAAGAGGGCGCCCATCTTATGTCCTTTAGCACCTACAAAAGTTTGGGAGGGCCGCCGGCCGGGGTAATCTTAACCAATGACTCTGTTCTGGCAGAACGTCTGGACAAGATCGCGTTTCCCGGACTGACGGCTAATTTTGACGTGGCTAAGTCGGCCGCTCTGGCGATGACGGTGCTTGATTGGCAGGTCTATGGCTCGGATTATGCCCAAGCTATGGTCTCGACAGCCCAGGCGTTAGCCATCGCCCTTAAGGACAACGGGATGCCCCTATTTGCGGCTGATAAGAATGGCACGACTTCCCATCAATTTGCCTTGGAAGCGAAACCGTATGGCGGCGGGCAAACCATGGCTAAATTACTCCGGCGCGCCCATATATTGACCAGCGGCATTGGTTTACCCCTGGCCCCGGTGGACCATGACTTAAATGGCTTGCGGCTTGGCACACCCGAAATTGTCCGGTGGGGTATGAAACCAGACGATATGGCTGACATCGCGACATTCTTCAGTCGTGTATTCAATGAAAACGAAGCGCCGGAAACTGTCGCCCCAGATGTGACGGCCTTCAAGGGTAGATTTCACACCTTAACTTTTATGCGAGCATGAACCGGTTAACAGCATTCTTGAGGTGACTTTTATCAATGAGGACACGGATCGGAGAACTTCTGAGTTAGGTATTCGAATTGTCTGGCGTTCGGGGTCGGGCATGACTTCGATGGCAAAGACGTAATCGTGTAAATCCTGTCTAATTATCGAACTCAGGGGTTTATTATGCCTATTCGCGAACTTCAAAGAGAAGAAATTGAAAAGATATGGACTATTGACCGCAGTGAGGTGATCGAAAACATCTATTACTTCCGCAACGGAACGTTAAACTTGCAGCCGGAATACTACAATCTCCAAGGCTGGCCGCCAGGCCAACGGGAGCAGTACCTGCCGATTTTACTGGACTGCTTTGACCGAGGCGGCACGTTCTACGGCGCTTTCCAAAACGACGCGTTGAGCGGAGTGGTCGTCTTGGATAATGAGTTTATCGGACCCAACCAAGACCAGTTGCAACTCAAATTCCTCCATATAAGTAAAGCCTATCGAAAACAGGGTTTAGGCCAGGCGCTTTTCAATAAAGCTGTTGAAAGAGCGCAAGCCATGAATGCCCGAAAATTATACATTTCCGCCACGCCGTCAGAGAATACGATCAACTTTTACCTAAACATAGGCTGTATAATCACGCGCGAGGTCGATCAAGCGTTGTTTGAACTCGAGCCGGAAGATATTCATTTAGAATATCTTATTCCCAATCTCGGACAAACCGGAACTAAACAAGGTTAGACGCTACTTAGTCGATGGCTCTAACAGTGGTTTCAAGGCCGCTCTGGCGATATGGAGAGCGGGGTTATCGGCCGGGGTATTGGTGACAACTACAGCCACTACGGCATACTTGGCTTTTTCCTGTGGCGTCTCGATGGTAGGGGTGGGTGTGACGGCCTCTATTTGAGATGGATCGAAAATTAAGCCGGACTCGGTCAGCGCCGGGGAGGTTGGCTCTACGGGCGGGCCGGAGGCCGTGGCCGGGGCCAAGCCCACAAACCAACTCAGCGACTGCTGGCCCGTCTCTTCCGGACTGGCCTGACCCGACAGTCCAATAAGCTGCTCATCCACTTGCGGCAGCCAGGCCCGCACGATCTGGGCCGTACCGGGTTTAAAACTCGGAGTCTGCTCCGGCGCGGCGTCGAGGGCGAGCATCGGGGTCGGCAGTTGTCCATCACGCTCAAGGGCCGTCATCACGCGCGCCAGGTGGAGCGGCGTCACCGCTAAATCTTTCACGGTTCCCTTGTCATTAAAATCAGGCAGTCGCCCCGGCTGCGAGCGCAGGCCGGACAGGGATTGCATCAGGCCCAACTGGCGAACTGTGGCCGCATAGCCGGTGGGTCCTAAGGGGGCCAGCATTTCTTCTAACGGCGCGGCCAGTAAATCCGTGGGGCGGGTCGCGCCAGAGTCGTACAAGCCGATCAAACCAATCAGCCGGGCCAAATCGCCCACCGGAAACAACCCCTGCGTGGCGCGATTGAGTAAAGGCGCCCGTTCATCTTGGCGTAGCGAGTCCCACATTTCATCCAGCGTGTTCGGATCGTACGTGGGGTGGCTGGACATGACCAGCACCGCGCCGGTTTCAATTTCGAGGATAACGACCGCACCTTCCTGATCGCCTAAGGCCACATCAGCGGCAACTTGAGCGGGCAGGTCCACGGTCAGCGTTACATCGCGGCCAACCGGCGGTCGATGAAGCAGGTCATCAACAACTTTGCTCTCGGTCGTTTCGTCAACCCTACCTCGCAAAATGGGATCGAACGTGGCCTCGACGCCGCCTACGCCGTAACGAATGCTGTAATAGCCAGTTACCGAGGATAAACCCGGATAGGGATAATGCCGCTGAGCCAGACCATCAGCGCCGATAAGAGTCTCGGCGATGGGTATGCCGCCGCGGGTGAGCAGCCGGCCGCGATCAATCCGCTGCTCGGCGATGACCTGACGAGGATTGTCGTCGCGGGTGACCAAAAAGGGTGGGGCGGCAATTTGCCACAAAATCAAGCCGCCGGCCACCACGATCAGTCCAAAAAAGAGGATACGCGCCAATTTTAGATAATAGGTTGGAGTCTGGAAGGTCGATCGCAGCAGGGCAGAGACTGGGCGCGGGTGATGCGGCTGCGGCGCGGCCATAAATGACAACAGGCCAACCATAATAAAACTAACTATGAGACTACTGCCGCCGTAACTGACAAAGGGCAGTGTAACGCCGGTCAACGGCATCAACTTGAGGGTTCCGGCGGTGATAACCAGGGTTTGCAAAGCTAGCATCGTACCGATACCCACCGCCAGCAACTGCTCAAAGTCGGTTCTGGCCCGGAACGCGATGGCAAAAGCCCGGTTAACCAGCAACGCAAAACAGACGAGAATGCCCATCGCGCCCACCAGCCCAAACTCTTCGCCGATAGCCGCGTACACAAAATCGGTATGAACCACCGGAATAGCGGTCGGCAGTCCTTGTCCCAACCCCTGGCCGATCACACCGCCACTGGCAAACGCCAGCAGAGATTGCACAATCTGAAACGAGCGACCGGAGGCGTCGAGCCAGGGGTTCAGAAAGCCGTCCACGCGAATACGAACCACATCAAACAGTTCATAGCCGACAATTCCCCCCAAAAGCAGCAGTAGCAGCCCCCCCCAAATGTAGCTCGATTGCCCGGTGGCGGCGTAGAGCATACCCAGAAACGTGCCAAAAAAGAGCAGCGCTGCTCCCAGATCGCGCTGCCAGATCAGCAGCACCATGCTGAAGCCCCACATCAACAGCATCGGGCCAAGGTAGTTGGGATGGGGTACGGCCAGACCGCCAATGTAGGCTCGAACCTCGACCAACTGGCGGCGGCGATCGGCCAGATAGGCGGCCAGAAAAACTAATAGCAGCAATTTGAGCAGTTCGGAAGGTTGAAAGTAGACCGGCCCAACATTCAGCCACAACCGCGCTCCAAATCCGCTCGGATTGACGCCGAAGATGAGCGTGCTGGCCAGCAGCAAGATACCGCCGATCAGCCAGGTATATTTGTAACGGCCCAGCCAGTTGAGATTTTTGGGGATAAGATTAATCAACAGCAGCAGAACTGTAGCGATGACTAGCCAAAAAAGCTGTCGACTGACAAACACCGGCGCTAAACGCTGAATCAGCACCAAGCCTAAGCCGCTCAAAAAGAAGGTCAGAGGTAATAGAATCGGATCGCCGGCTAGATGAGGCCAACGAATATCCAGCCAATAGATCACCAACCCGCCGCAGGCCATTAAGATAAACAATGGGACAAATGTCGTCAGGCTAAGGTTATGATCGACCAAGGCCAGTTGAAGCAGACACAGCCCGGTGAAGAGAAAGGCCAAGACCCAGAGCCAATACGACCGCTGTCGGACGACCGCTGACAGGTGACCGCCGACGGGCGACCACTGACCGCTGACGTGGGACGATCGATTACTCTTTGAGAACATTGTCGTTGTCAAGCAAATAGAGGTCGGTTTCTTCACGGACGGAAGGGAGCGACTTATTCCTAATTAGAGCGTGTCGAAAAGCTTGAAGTTTGGCAAATAGCTTTTCGCTGGCGCGGTAAGCATTTCGCAAAGGTTCGGGATCCTTAAGATATTGGCAGCGATTGATTAAATGCTGGCAGGCTACAGTTTCGATTAACGAACGAATAGCCAGCCCGAGAAATCTGGCTTGCTCTGTGCTACTCTGGCTGGTTGAACCTTCAGCAATGTTGAGTGCGACGCTGGTAGCGGCTCGAGTGATCTGACTTTTAAGATTGTACTTTTCAGATGACGGCAGTTGTTCAGCAATATCATAAACCAGATCGGTATATTCCATAGCTAACTGCCAGACTTCAAGCTGCTCGAACTTGTAGCCCATCACTCACCCCAAAAATACGGCGGTCAACCATCGGCGGTCAGTGGTCACGTTACGAGTAGTACTCGCCTATAAACAGACCAAGCTTTTCCCATGTGTCAGCCGGAACATCCTGGCGAATACGGCTGCTGATAATCGCGTTAGCCAGGGCATGGTGACTGGGCCAGTCGGGTTCACCGGCTAACTTGACCACAATGTTGCGAATGGCCTGTTTGGCAATATCGACGTTGGCGTTGAGGTTAGCGATGACCGCCTCGACGGACACCGGCCCTTCTTCCTCATGCCACACGTCGTAATCGGTGACGTGGGCCATGGTAGCGTAGGCAATTTCAGCTTCGCGGGCCAAGAATGCTTCGGGGATGGAGGTCATCCCGATAATCGAGCAGCCCCAACTGCGAAAAATCCGGCTCTCGGCTTTGGTACTAAAGCGCGGTCCTTCGATGATAACGAAATCACCGCCTAAATGAACCGGCGCGCCAGTTTCCTGAACGCCTTGGTAGACCATTTCGGCCAGAGCCGGTTCGTACGGATCGGCGACGCCCATATGAACTACCACTCCGCCCTCATAAAAGGTCAAATCGCGGCTGCGGGTGCGATCGACTAACTGGTCGGGGACGACAATGTGGCGCGGAGCAATATCTTCACGCAAACTGCCACAGGCGTTAACCGCAATGATATATTTGACCCCCAACTTTTTCATCCCCCAAATATTGGCGTGGCTGTTGAGTTCGGTAGGGCTGATAGCGTGGTGACGGCCATGCCGGGGCAAGAAGGCCACCCGCTGGCCTTCCAACGTGCCTACAATAAAATTATCGGAGGGATCGCCAAACGGGGTGTTCAGCTTGATCTCCTCCACATCTTCCAAGCCCTCAATTTTATAAAGGCCGCTGCCGCCGATAACACCAATTTTTACGTCGCTCAATTCTATCTCCTTCAAAAATAGGAATTAGGGGTTGGGAACCAGGAATCAGGGCAAAGCTAATTTCTAACCCATGATTCCTAATTTTTTCGATACAGATTCAATGTCGTTCCACGAAAACTTTGACCTTACTCAAGTTTGGGAACCAACTCGCCCACAAACGCTTCCTCAAGGCCGGCGATAAACTGCGCCATCAGTCGCCCGGTACGCTCGACATCTTTGGGGTGAACGACCTCGACTGGGGAGTGCATGTAGCGGCTGGGAATTGAGATCAGGATGGTCGGCACACCCTCCCGGCTGATCTCAATCGCAAAGGCGTCCGTACCGGCGCCGCTAGGCAGGATTTCATTCTGGTATTTCATTTCCAAATCGTTGCAGATGTCGATCAGCCGCCGGCGAATAACCGGATGGTTACTCGGCCCCAGTGAAATCACCGGCCCTTTATTCAGCTCGACCTCAATCTCGTCCACATTGGCAAACGTCAGGTCGATCACAATTGCCGCATCGGGCCGAATGGCGTAAGCCTGGGTGGTTGCGCCGACAAAGCTGCCCCACTCTTCATCAGCGGTTGCCACGGCGTAAACATCCCACTGGTGCTGCATTCTTTGCAGATGCTGCAAACAGACCACCAGCGCGGCAATCGAGGCGCGGTTATCCATGGCCTTAGCCGAAATCAACCCGCTGAGCAATTCGGTGGGCGTTCGGCTAAAGGAGATGATATCACCAATTTGAACCAGGTCGGCCACAGTTTCGGAAGGTAAGCCCAGATCGATGTGCATCTTCTCCATATCAACTTCGTTACTGGCCTCACCGGGGGCCAGTAAATGGGGGGGAATGGAGCCGATGATGCCGGGCAAATCACGCCGCCCGTGGACCACCACCTCCTGGCCCATCAGGACCCGCTCGTCCAATCCGCCAATTTCGGTAAAACGGATGAAGCCCTGATCGATCTGAGTGACGACCGCGCCAATCTCATCCAGATGAGCGGCCAGCATAATTTTCCGCCGGGGTTGGTCGGCAGCAGGCGATTGGCTACCAGCCTTAAAGCCGATGACGCTGCCCATTCGATCCCGCTCTACGCGATCGACGTACGGCTCAAGTTCAGCCGATACAACCGAGTGGACGGAGTTGGGACCGGTAAATCCAGTTACCCCGACAGCCAACGACAGTCGTTTCAGCATTTCGAGTGTTGGGTTATTAGTTTCGGCCATTCTTTCTCCCCAGACGAGCCACAAAAGCGAAAAAGCTATCCGATTATAGACGCAGGAAAGGGACGTGTCAATTGAAGGTAAACCAAGGAACCGTCTGTTATAAACGTCGTGACGTGTAAAGCAGTGATGAATAAGTGGTAATTACTCGCCTAAACGTACGATGTTAATTGGGGTCAATTTCGAAAAAAGTTCAGCCGTGGGACAGGCTAAGCGGTCAATGTTTCCTGGCTGACAGCAGGCAGATTGAGTTCATCGCCCGCGAACAGCGGCAAAACAAAAGTAAATGTACTCCCTTGATTAGGGGTGCTTTCCGCCCAGATGTAGCCATGATAGCGTTCCAGAATCGCTTTTGAGATAGCCAACCCCAAACCGGCCCCTTTTTGGTCCGACCGGTGGGTCTCTTCGGTACGGAAAAATTTATCAAAGATCAGCGGCAAATTGGCCGGGGGGATGCCGATACCGTTATCTTCCAATTTAAAGACCACCTGTTTATCTTCAATTTGGACCAGAGCGGAAATATGACCTTCTTCCGGGGTAAATTTTAGCGCATTGTCGATCAGGTTGTTGATAGCTTGCTGCAAGCGCTGCGGATTGCCGAGCACCGGCGTGGGTTGATCGGCCTGGTGATAAATAAGCTGCTGGTGTTTTTGGCCGGCTCGAGCTTGATACTGGGCGACGGCTTGTTCAACCAACCGGCTCAGATCAACCACCGAAAGCGCAGGATCGGCCCCCATTTCGATGGTGTTCAGATCGAGCAGATTGTCAACCAGCCGGGTAACCTGGTCTAAGCCATTGGTAATGCGCTCCACAAACAGCTTTTGCTTATCATCAAGATTGCTATGGGCGCTGAGCATTTCGGCATAGGCTTTGATGGAGTTAAGCGGCGCTTGCAAATCTCCGGCAACGGTCGAGACAAAATCAGATTTCATCTGGCTCAGGTCTTTGAAGTGGGTTACATCTTGCATAATGATGGCCCGCCCTACTTCAGGGATGGCCGTCAGTGTCGCATAAAAGGTGCGGCCATCAGCCAGAGGCAGTTCGCCTTTATGGCTGCTGCCCGGATTTAGCCGGGTCGAGATAAAGTCGGACCAGGTTGGATTTTGAACTAAATCGGTGATGGAGCGATCTTCGATCAAGCCGCCATCTAAGCCTAGTTGTTTGCCAAAGGCGGCATTAGCCACCACGATGCGATCATCATTACTATTGATCACAACCACCGGCTCGGTAATCTCGCCGAGGACGGCAGCTAACTTATTACGCTCGTGGTTAACCTCATTAAAAAGTTGGGCATTCTCCATAGAAATAGCCGCGTAATCGGCCAGCGTGGAGAGTAAGCGCAGATCGTGATTGGTGAAGGTCCGCGTTTGATGGCGATTATTGACGCCCAACACCCCGCCAACCTGACCGCGCGTCTTTAACGGCACATACAGTAGCGAGCGAACGGAGTATGAATTTGTAATCGCCGTTAATTTGTCGCCGGGTAATATGAGGGGGTCGCCGCTCAAGACGACGCTGCCGGGGAGGCTATCGCTGACAGTGGTTCGAAACGAGCGAACCACCCGCTCGTCAATACCTCGGGCCGTGACCATCGTCAGCGACTCGCCGTCGGGGTCGACCAGTAGGAGTGAGCCTTCTTCGGCATCGGTCAAATAAATGGCGGCTTCCACCAGCCGAGAAAGGAGTTTCTTTTGATCCAACAGCGAGGTAACGGATTTACCAATGCCAAATATCGTGTTTAATTCTTTGAGGCGTTTTTCTAAAGCGTGGTTGCTTCTGATCAAACGGTCGGTCAACCGGTCTCGCTCTTGACGAAGACGAGCTTCGGCCAGCGAACGCTCAATTGAGGCCAACATCTCGGTCACCGTAAACGGCTTCAAGATGTAATCTTTGATCCCCATCCGAAACGCCTGCACTGCCAACGTTTCCGATCCGTGAAACGTCATGACGATAACCGGAATATTTAAGTTACGCGCATTGAGCACGCTAAGAACTTCCATACCGCTCATCTTGGCCATGCTCATATCGAGCAAGATCAAATCCGGCTGTTGTTCGATCGCCAGCTTTAAGCCAGTTTGACCATCCTGGGCCACCAATACTTGATAATTGTTGGGTTTCAATACGTAATCCGTAACAAAATTGGTAGTTTGCAACGCATCATCAATAATTAAAACCAGTTCATTCGCCATGCAACTCTCCTCTCGGTGACCGAGCGGTATTTAAACGTTAAGGATCAAATCTGGAACAGGATCAATAGAAAAAAGTGTAGCACAGGCAGTGGCGAGAATAAATAGGAATTTAGTAGGTTAGCTAAATAATATTCAAGAAAGCACTCTTGAGCTATAATGATACCGTTAGCGTCAGAGAAAACCTTTTTGGAACTGGCTCCATCCGAACGGTGTATATCTACCTGAAACCCAAACAATAATCTTTAGGTGAAAGTCCATTGTGAGTGAAATTTTCTGTTCAATTGTGGCCCCTTGCTGGAATGAAGAAGAGACGCTGCCCGAACTCTATCGACGCATTGCCGAAGTGATGGAGCAGCTAGGAGAATGTTGGGAACTGGTACTGATTAACGACGGCAGCACCGACAATACCAGCCAGATGATGCAGCAGTTACACGAAAGCGACCCACGGGTACATTACGTAGAGTTTGCCCGTAATTTTGGTCATCAAATTGCCGTAACCGCCGGCATGGATTTTGCCCAAGGCCAGGTGGTTATTTTAATCGACGCCGACCTGCAGGACCCGCCGGAACTTATTTTACAAATGATCGATAAGTGGCGCGAGGGTTATCACGTTGTTTATGCCATTCGCAGCGAACGAAAAGGCGAATCCTGGTTTAAACTTTTTACGGCTCAGCTTTTTTATCGGCTGATCTACCGCATTACCGACGTCAACATTCCGCTGGACACCGGCGATTTTCGGCTGATGGATCGCCAAGTTGTGGATCAGATGAAAGGGATGAAAGAGCATCACCGTTTTATCCGGGGGCTGACCAGTTGGGTTGGCTTTAAGCAAACCGGGGTGGAATATGTTCGGGAGGAACGGTTCGCGGGTGAAACCAAATACCCTTTACGAAAGATGGTCAGATTGGCCATCACAGCCATCACCGGTTTTAGTATTTTCCCGCTGCAACTGGCGACCTTTGTCGGTTTTGCAACCGCCATTGTAAGCGCTATCTTCATTATTTTCGTTATCATCGCCCGATTATCGGGCTATCAGGCTTTTGAGGGGCAGGCAACCACGCTGGTAATGGTTCTGTTTCTGGGTAGTATTCAACTCATTTCTCTGGGTATTATTGGCGAATATTTAGGACGCATTTATGATGAGGTTCGAGGCCGACCGCTATATGTGGTCAATAAGGCAGTGGGATTCGAGGCGCAACCTGTCCATTCAGACATTTAATCCATCTCCGAAATCATTTGATGAAATCCTCATCCGGCTTGTTTGATATTTATCTAGTCTTGAGGTAAATTAACCTGTTGAAACGTGACAGTTTTAGAGAACAGGGTATTATTGCATCCGAGAATGAAAAAGAAACAAAGTTATCGATATATCGACCAAGCCAAAAAAATCATCGATCAAGAACAGGGTACGGTCTTAAAAGATTGGGGCGGGAAACTGCCGGTAGCCCTGGTTTGGCCCAACAGTTACCGCGTTGGTATGAGCAGTCTGGCTTTGCACATTGTTTACCGCCTCTTCAACGACGAGCCGGATGTCGTTTGTGAACGCGTCTTTTTTGGCGATCAACAAGCGCCTCATCGGGACGAGCCGGTGATGTCAATCGAATCGCAGCGGCGGCTGGATGAGTTTGCGGTGGTGGCTTTCACCATCTCCTATGAAATGGATTATTTCAACGTAGTGCAAATGCTGCGCCGGGCCGGCTTCCCGATTTTGGCCGAAGAGCGTGACGAAAGTTGGCCGTTGATCATCGCCGGTGGCCCGGCGGTCTACACCAACCCGGAACCGATGGCGGCCATATTCGACGCCATCGCCATCGGTGAGGCTGAGGGTATCGTGCCGCCGCTGGTCGATGCCTTATGGGAGATCAGCGATGCACCACGACACGAAGCTTACGAACGGCTGGCGCAGGTCGATGGTATGTACGTCCCGACTATCCATCAGGGCGACCAACCGGTTCCCCGCGTGTGGATCAAAGATATCGAGACCCGCCCGACCGTGACCCAAATCTACACCGACCGGACCGAATTTGGCGACCGGACGCTGGTTGAGATTGCGCGCGGCTGCGGGCGCGGCTGCCGCTTCTGTATGGCCGGCTACGTCTATCGCCCCATGCGCGAGATGCATCTCGATACCGTATTGAGTCTGGCCCGTCATGGCCTCAAACACCGCGACCGTATCGGTCTGGTCAGCGCCGCCGTCAGCGATCATAGCTGGATCGACCAAATCGCCATTGAACTCCGCCGAATGGGCGCGCGGCTGACGGCATCGTCGATGCGCACCGACCCGATCAGCGAACCGCTGATCAAAGGGCTGGCCGAAAGCGGCAACCAAACCTTGACCATCGCCCCCGAGGCGGGCAGCGTGCGTATGCGCAAAGTCATTAACAAACCCCAAGCCGATGACCAGATCATGCACGCTGTTGACCTGGCAGCCAAGTACAATTTCCCCCAACTCAAGATGTATTTCATGGTCGGCCAGCCGACGGAAACCGAAGCTGACGTGGAAGCCATCGCTCAACTGGCTTTGGCGGCCCGCGCCATCTTCCCGCGCAATATGGCCATCAACGCGACGCCCTACGTGCCAAAAAGTCACACCGCCTTCCAATGGTCGGCCATGATGCCGGTCGAGGTGTTGGAGAGCCGCGTGAAATATCTCCAGGATCGTCTCAACCCCAACGGGGTTACCGTACGCAGCGACAGCCCGGCTTGGGCCGCTGTCGAGGGAGTGCTGGCTCGCGGCGATCGGCGATTGGGGCGCGCGTTGGCCCGGATGCGCAAAGTCAACCTTCGCGAGTGGCAGCGCGCCCTCGAAGCCGAAGGTCTCAACCAGGATGAATTCCTGCGCGAGCGGGACGTGAACGAAAAGCTACCGTGGGACAGCGTCACCACCGGAGTCAGCAAAGCGTTCTTCTCCTGGGACCTGCGCCGCGCTCTCCGCGACGATCTAACCGACGCCTGCCCTCCCGCCGGCTGCCTCAAATGCAACGCCTGCGACGAAGAATGGGCGCTCCGGCCCAATTATCAGGACGCGCTAGGACCTAATATGGGGGCCTATGGCGATAATTTTATTCCGTTGCAGGTTTGAACGAAAAATGAAGAAAGAATATGATTTTAGTAAAGGCAAAAGAGGGGCAATCGATCCGACACCGCCAGGCAAAACCCGCATCACCATCCGATTAGATAATGATGTCCTTGACTGGTTTTGGCAGCAAGTTCACTTAGCCGGAGGGGGGAATTATCAAACCCTAATAGACGTGTTGCGAAATAAGGTAAACCTGAGTATTGTAACGATAAAATAGGATAAAGAAGGTGAAGCAGGTGATAAATATAAACCGAGCCTTAAAGTCAGAGCGTTTGCTGAAAGCATTAACCGGGGTGAGTGTCGCTGAATTCAACACCCTACTCCCGAGCTTTGATGCTGCTGTAACCAAGAGCAAGCGAGAGCAGAAAACTAACCGCAAACGAGCCGAGGGAGGTGGCCGAAAACACACCTTGCTGACCAGTCAGCACCAACTCTTCTTCATCCTGTTTTACCTGAAATGTTATCCGACCTTTGATCTGGCCGGCTTCTTTTTTGATGTCGACCGCTCCCGAAGCTGGCATTGGGTCCAGGAGTTGTTACCTATTCTGGAAAAAACATTGGCTTGGCAGGTGGTCCTGCCGAAACGCAAGATCCGCACCGTAGAAGAATTCATGCACCACTTTCCCGAGATCAAGGATATTTTCATTGATGGTACAGAACGCCCCGTGCAACGACCCCAAAAGGGCAAAGCCCAACGCAAGCACTATTCCGGCAAGCAAAAAGAGCATACGGTGCGCAACTTGGTTGTAACCGATGAACAAACCGCCATCTTGTGCTTAACCCCAACCAAACCAGGATCTCGACAGGATTATCATCGCTTCAAACAGTCTCAGCTTGGCGAGCACATTCCGACTGATGTCGGGGTCTGGGTTGATCTCGGTTTTATGGGCATCAAGAAAGATTATCCCCAACTCGATGTCGTGATGCCCCATAAAAGTAGTAAACACCATCCCTTGACCCCAGACCAAAAGGCTGACAACCAGACCATTAGCGCGGGCCGCATTGTGGTTGAGCATGCCTTGGCTGGCATCAAACGGTTCCGCTGTTTAACCGATACCTATCGCAATAAAAGCCAATCTCTCGCTGATTTGTTCATGCTGGTCGCTTGTGGCTTGTGGAATTACCACCTTCGCCACGCTTAATCCTTTGACTTCTTACCTTATGCTGTCTCTTTTTTTCGGCTCCTTATTTCACAACATGTCTAATCAATAACGCCCTGTGAGAATATATCAAAGGACACGACGAACCACTGGAACAGATCATGCGGCGTGTTATTCGAGAAGAACTCGAAAAAGTTACAGACTTACAAAAGGCTGCTTAAACAAGCCCTTATGAACACAAAACTAAACTGCCACTTTTTAAACTTTGAACTCAACACCCCTTTGGTCCTGGCCTCCGGCATTATCGGCACGAGTGCGTCGCTGATGGTGCGGGCGGCGCACAATGGCGCTGGGATGGTGACAGCCAAAAGCTGCGGCCCAACGCCCCGAGCCGGGCATCCCAACCCGGTTGCGTTTGATTTTGGCGGCGGCTTGCTGAACGCGATTGGTTTGACCAACCCCGGCGCAGAAGATGAGGTCGGGCTGCTGGCCGAAACACGGCGGCAGCTTCAGCCGCTCGGTGTGCCGCTGATTGCCAGCATTTTCGGCGGCACCGTCACCGAGTTCGGGGACGTCGCCCGCATCGTGGCCGCCGCCGAGCCGGATTTAATCGAGGTCAATATCTCCTGCCCCAACGTGGGCGATGAGTTTGGCACGCCTTTTGCCGGGGCGATTGAAAGCGCCGCCGCCGTGACCGACTCGGTACGCCGGGCGGTGACCTGCCCGATCTCGGTCAAGCTGGCGCCCAATGTGCCGGATATCGCCCGCATCGCCGCCGCCGTGGTCGAAGCCGGAGCGGATGCCATCACAGCCATTAACACCGTGCCCGGCATGGTCATAGACGCGGCTTCGGGCCAACCGCTGCTGCACAACAACGTCGGCGGCGTTTCCGGCCCGGCGCTTAAGCCGATAGCCCTACGCTGTGTGTATGAAATCGCTAAAGCCGTTTCGGTGCCAATCATCGGCACGGGCGGCGTCTCTACCGGTCGCGATGCGGCTGAGATGCTCATGGCCGGCGCGACGGTTGTGGGGGTTGGCTCGGCGGTTTATTATCGAGGCGTATCCGCTATGCGGGAGGTTGGGCAGGAGTTGGTTGAGTTTATGGAAAGTTATGGTTATTCAAGTATCGAAGAATTGTCGGGCCGGAGTCACAAATAGTACGTCTGGAACGATTAACGGATTTTGACAGAATTTACCAGATGGCAAAGATTTTGGTCACGTTTAGTAGAGATCCTGCCAATCTTATCAATCCTGTCTAATTTCATTCTGGAGATATGGAATTTTGCGAATTAGTCACAGCCCCTTACCGAAACCCCTGAAGATTACAGGCATAAAAGTAGAGAACGCCTCAACCAAAACCTTTATCTTAGGCGGGAAACTCGAGGCCCAACCCGGCCAATTTGTGATGGCCTGGCTGCCGGGTCATGAAGACAAGCCTTTTAGCCTGGCCGCGGCCGATCCCATTTGCCTGACCATTGCCGACGTTGGCCCACTAAGCCACGCGCTGCACCAACTCCATATTGGCGACTCGGTTTGGGTGCGCGGGCCGTTGGGCAAGGCGTATTCGCTACCAGCGAAGTCAAGCGCCAAGCAGCACACCTTACTCATTGGCGGCGGGTACGGCGTCGCGCCGCTGCTGTTTCTGGCCCGGCAAGCGCTGGCGTTGGACTATCAGGTGTCGATGATCATCGGCGCTAAAAAGGAATCCGATCTGCTGTTGGTCAACGATCTTAAAACCATCGGCGTAACCGTGTGGCTGACCACCGAAGATGGCTCAACGGGGATTCGTGGTCTGGTGACGGACGCCATCCCTCCCCTTTTGGCCGAGTCGGCTACCAGGCCCACGGTGGTTTGTACGTGCGGGCCAACCGGAATGCTGCGGGCAGTGGCGGCGGTATGTATGGCCGAAGCCATCCCGGTGCAGGTCTCTTGGGAAGCCCACATGCGCTGTGGTATTGGGTTGTGCGGCAGTTGTGAGGTCGGCCAGGGCTGGCTTACTTGTCTGGATGGGCCGGTCTTTCCGTTTGATCCAGTGACTGTTGCACCCAATACAGCGATCTTCTAATTAATAACAATTCAACCACCAAGAAACGCAGAGAAGGCACAAAGGACGTAAAGAAAAACCTCTGTAAACTTTGCGCCTCCTTTGTGTTCTCTGCGGTAAGAAAAATCTGTTCGATAATGCAATCATGCTACGGCTAAAAGTACGCCCTAGTTACGCTCGCCCTAACACCGCCGCCAGCAACGCCATTCGAATATACATCCCGTTCTTGGTCTGACGGAAATAGGCCGCGCGCGGATCGGCATCGACGTGGTAATGAATTTCGCCGACGCGGGGGAAAGGGTGCATCACGATCATTTTCTGCTTGGCTATTTCCATAATCTCGGTGGTAATTTCATAGTGATCTTTCACCTCTTCATATTGGACCAAATCGGGGAAGCGTTCCTTCTGGACGCGGGTGACGTACAGGACGTCGGCGTTTTCGATGACATCGGCCACGTCGTGCGTTTCGCGCACATTGATGCCGGAGTCGATGACATCGTTCATCAGGGTCAACGGCAGGCGCAAAATTTCGGGTGAGACAAAGCGTAGGCTGACGTCGTACTGCATTAGCAATCGGGTGAGCGAGTGAACGGTGCGCCCGTAGCGCAAATCGCCGACCATTGCAATCTTTAAACCGTCGATACCCCCCAACTCTTCCTGGATGGTAAACAAATCAAGCAGAGCCTGCGTTGGATGCTCGCCGGCGCCGTCGCCCGCGTTGATGATGGGCACGCTGGCGTAATCGGCGGCCACCTGCGCCGCGCCCAATTCAGGGTGGCGCATGACAATGACGTCGGCGTATTGCTCCAGCGTCCGAATGGTATCGGCCAGCGTTTCCCCTTTACTGACCGAACTAAATTGAACCCCTTGCGTAATCGGAATAATGCCGCCGCCCAATCGCTCCATCGCGGCGATGAAAGACGAACTGGTCCGGGTGCTCGGCTCGTAGAAGAGACAGGCCAGGACGAAGCCCTTGAGCAAATCCACAGCGCCCACCCGCTCGACCATCTCTCGCATTTCCCTGGCCCGGATAAACACATAATCGAGCTTTTCCTTGTCAAACTGCGAGACAGAAATGACGTCCTTACCGGTTAAGCCGTTACCCACTGAGGGCGGGGGAGTTAGTTCGTCAAGGTTAAATAGCGGTTGAAGTTTGGTTGCTTCTCGAAGCATGATTATCTCCTTCTTTACAATAATAGTTGACCACTACCGGGTTCGGCAGTAATTTGACCATCGTTATAAACCTCTACACCCCGCAGCACCACGCGCCGAACCCGGCCGACCACATTCATACCGGCAAACGGCGTCCAGCCACATTTGGTTTGCAGTTCATTGTTTGAAAGGGTGTACTCGGTATCGGTATCGACTTCAATATGGGTATCGGGTTGAAGCGGCAGCTTGAAGATACGGCGAGGGTTGGTAGCCATCAGTTTGATGACCCGGTCGAGATCGAGGCGATCTTCTTTAACAGCCGTTAGCATCAGCGGCAGCGATGTCTCCAGGCCGGCCACTCCGGGCGGCGGGCTGTCCGACTGTTTCTCCTCCAAAGTATGGGGGGCGTGATCGGTGGCGATACAGTCGATGGTGGAGTTAATGTGGGCCCACAAGGCCGCCACATCTTTGGCCGTGGCCAGCCGGGGACGCATATCGCCCAAGGGACCGAGGCGGTCGGCGTCGGCCTCGGTCAGGAAGAGGTGGTGCGGCGTGACCTCGCAGGTGACGGGCAAGCGTTGGGCTTTGGCCGCGGCGATTAACTCAATCTCTTCTTTGCGACTGATGTGGCAAAAATGTACCGGCCGCTGATAAGCCGCCGCCAGCCCGATACCGACCGCCACACTCTGCCCTTCGGCGTGCATGGCGATGAGCTTGTGGCGGGGCCACAGCCGAAAACAGGCGTTGAGCGTGGGTAAATCCTCTACTCGCAGTGGGCCGAACGTATCGTTAAGATAAATCTTTAGGGCAACGGTATAGCGGCTCAACTCAATCACGCCTTCGATCTGTTCCGGGCTGGCTCCAGCAAAAAGCCCAACGTCACATAGGATAGAACGTTGGGC
The DNA here is from genome assembly GCA_020634855.1 of Anaerolineales bacterium. GTDB lineage: Bacteria > Chloroflexota > Anaerolineae > 4572-78 > J111 > JAGRBY01. Next base: position 601,643 of record JACKAU010000003.1, on the reverse strand, counting down.
TTTTTGGAGCGTCTCTTCCAAAACCGCCGGCGTGGTCAAGGGAGGTGAGGTGTTGGGCATCGCCAAAACGGTGGTAATGCCCCCGGCCAGAGCAGCCGCAGTACCGGTGGTAAAATCCTCTTTGTGTTCCCCGCCGGGTACGCGCAAATGCGTATGGACATCGACGAGACCGGGCAACATTAGGTTAGACATGAAATCCTCACAGTTAAAGTTAATAGTCACTTATCGAGTGAGTGTCACCTGGCTAAACACCTTCGCACATAAAAATGCCTGATTCTAAACGAATGAGGCATTGTCCCTGCAATTGAAGAAAGTTATCTTTTTGAGCCAGGTACAAATCCGAGACATTTTTCCCCTGAATTTACACTCTGGGATTAGATCATAGCATAAAGGGAGGGTTATCGCAAATAGACCTTTCGGAGGATACGGGGCTGGGTCCCACGCAGAGCGTGAGACCCAGTAATTAACAGCAAGTGTGGTTACGAACGGCGCGGGCTGTAGTTAGGCGCTTCTTTGGTTAAGGCGACACTGTGCGGATGGCTTTCTAGTAGTCCGGCGTTACTAATGGTGATAAATTTGGCTTTGGTGCGCAGTTCATCCAAGTGACTGGCCCCGACATAGCCCATCCCGGAGCGAATACCGCCGACAAATTGGTAGATAAAATCGGCTAATTTGCCTTTGTAAGGCACTCGACCTTCGATACCTTCGGGAACAGTTTTGCCGCTGTCGGATTTTTGGCCGGTGCCGTAGCGATCTTTGCTGAACTGGCTCATTGCGCCCAAGCTGCCCATGCCGCGATAATCTTTATAGGGGCGACCTTCATAGACAATAATTTCACCGGGCGATTCCTCAACGCCGGCCAGCATACTGCCCAACATCACGCAGTTAGCGCCGGCAGCCAGCGCTTTGACGGAGTCGCCGGAATATTTGATGCCGCCATCGGCGATGACCGGGACGTTGTACTCACCGGCTGCTTTGGCGCATTCTAAAATGGCCGTTAGCTGCGGTACGCCGACCCCAGCGATAATGCGGGTGGTACAAATTGAACCGGCTCCAACCCCCACTTTGATCGCTTCCGCGCCGGCTTCGATAATAGTACGCGCGCCTTCGGCGGTAGCAACATTGCCGCCGACAACAGGCAAGTCGGGATAGTTACCGCGAATCCAACTGATGGCATCGACCACTTTGCGGGAGTGTCCGTGAGCGGTATCGACCACAATCGCATCGACCCCAGCCTCATTTAAAGTCGCCAATCGCTCACGGTAGTCATCACCGACACCGATACCGGCAGCAACCCGCAGCCGGCCTTGTTTATCAACGGCGGCCCGAGGGTAGTCGCGTTTTTTGCTGATGTCCTTGAAGGTGATTAAGCCCCTTAATTTACCGGCCTCATCGACAAGCGGTAATTTTTCAATTTTGTGCCGCTGCAAAATCTCTTCGGCCTCTTCAAGGGTGGTATCGATGGTGGCCGTGACCAGGTCTCGAGCCGTCATGTAACTGGAAATGGGTTGGTTCCAGTCGCGGACGAAACGCATATCGCGGTTAGTCAATATGCCGACCAGCCGACCCGTTCCCTGCGAGTCGGTAATGGGAATGCCGGAAATATGATAGCGAGCCATTATCTCTTCCGCTTCGGCCAATGAATTATCCGGGGAAAGGGTAATCGGGTTGGTAATCATGCCGGCCTCGGATCGCTTGACGCGGTCAACTTCATCAGCCTGGTTTTCGATGGACATATTACGATGGATGACCCCAATGCCTCCTTCTCGGGCCAGGGCAATGGCCAGACGGCTCTCGGTGACCGTGTCCATAGCGGCTGAGACAACCGGGATATTCAGTTTTATATCGCGGACAAAGTAGGTTTGAACCTGGATTTCGTGCGGCAAGACCTCGGAAAAACCGGGCAGCAGCAGCACATCATCGAATGTAAAAGCCTGGTCTTGAAAATAACTGTTACTCATTTCATACTCCTCGTATCATAAAAATCATACCATTAGATAGCGTGCCAATTTGCTTCCTAGTGATTTAGCTTGAGAATAGGAAGATAATACATTTGACCGTTGGTTAAAACCGGCACAGTTCCCTGCGCAGCGAAGCAATTGGCACAGGTTGCCCCATACTCAACGTTGGCGATTGAGCCATTGGTTGTGACCGAGAACGAAACTTCAGCTACACCGCCATTGGCCGGAATGGTCGACACAGTCCAAGTCACAACGCCATTGTTGATGGAATTTCCGCCGCTGACATAATTAGCCCCACTCGGTAGTCGATCCGTAACGGTTACATTGGTGGCCGGTGTAGCGCCGAGGTTCGTCACTTTGAGACTGTAGGTGATCAACGCGCCCGGCTCGGCCTGTTTGGGACCGGTCTTTGAAATGCGGAGGATGGGCCGGTCGGTCACTTGAACGGCTACGGTATCAGACGCGGTTAAGCCGCCGGGATCGGTGACGATTAGTTGAAAGGCTAGGTTGGTGGAACTATTTGGCGCCGTGAAAGTTGGCTTGACAGCGGTCTTATTATTAAGACTGACGGCTGGACCGCTTTGCTGGCCCCATTGGTAAATAAGGGCATCCTGATCCGGATCATAACTGGCCGAACCATTCAAAGCCACCGTTGAGCCGATGGGGACAATCAAGGCGGAACCCGCCTCGGCGACCGGATGGCGTTCAACCCAGATGGGACTGGAATAAGCCGGATAAGACCAGCCATCGTAATAGACTTCAACGTAATAGTAATTCCCCAACTGGGCCGAAACTGAAGGCGACCAGTAGTATGACGAACGGCTGGAGATACTGGCCTGTGCTTTTAGGCTGCCGTTTTCTAACAACTTCAAACGCAACGTTTTGCCGCTGGGTGAAGGATCGTGAACATGGATGTTAAAATTAAGTTGAGTGGTATTCGGTACGGCCGACCCCATCCAGTAGCCATTAGCCTGCATTACGACCGCTAACCCCACATAGTTGGGCGAGGCAAAAAAGGTGCGTCTGGCCGCCAGCGCCTTGAACACCTCGCTTCTGGTAAGACTGGGGGCCACAATGCCCAATCTACGCGCCCCCCAATCTTTGACATGAGCATCGGAGTTGCCAACCGACCCCAGATGCCAGCCGTTGTTAAGACTGCGGAAGAATTCGGTGGGACTGCTCAACTCCTGTAAGACAATTTTGTGGTCAAGCGGGGGGTTGTAAGCAAAATTGTTAAAGTTAAAATCCGGTGGATTGACCGCCGAGGGGTGATTGAATTGCGCAATGACGTTGGGTTGGCCGAGTAACCAATTGTAGAATTCGGCTTGGGTATCATACTGCGGATCATTGCGGCGGACATAGGTATTGGTATTAAAAACGTTGATATGCCCTTTGTAGCCGGTATATTCAAACCCCCGGATGCCAATAAATTGGCCATTTACGGTTACCGAGTCGGCAATCTGTTGTAAGCTATTCCACTCATCTTGGGTGAGCATAAACCCATGCTCGCTGAGCGAAAAAAATTCCAGCCCCCGTGCTCTGGCAGTTTGATAAGCTTCTAGAGGCGTCCCCTGGCCATCGGAATAGAGCGAATGTGAGTGCAAGTCGCCAAAGTAAATTTTCATGTTGCCAAAGGAAGGAATATTAGCGGTTGAGACCTCATTGGAGAATATAGGCGCGCCGGTGGTGGTGGTAAACTCCCACAAAATATCCTGCTCAAGCGATATCCCTGATAGGTCTCTGATGCCACGTGTCGCTCTGGCAGAGTAAGTACTGTTCGGCAAAAGAGGGTTGGCCGGATAAAAAACCGCTGTTTGGCTGCTATCGATATAATCGACCACGCCTTCCACGGGCTGCCCCGCTTGCGTAAGATAAAAAGAACGGCTCGTGACCGAGTCCGGCTCAACAGGGATAGGAAAGGCGATGGAAACCAAGGTGTAGGTGGGCACACCGCTGGCGTTTGGAATGGGATAAAGTTGCCGGCTCAAAGCCGGGTCCGGAAGCCCGAGCGGCCGGTGGGTTAATTTGTCAAAAATCTCACATTCCTCTCCTTGTACAATGCGGCATTGCACGGCAGAGGAGAGATTGGAGGGGGTGTTAACAGTGGGCGTTGGTGTCGGTTCGGTCGCAACAGCGGGGTGGGCGGGATAAATGAGGTGAAGAAAAAAGAGGGTCAGGCAGCCAAATAAGGTCAGCCCTACCAACGATATTTTTTTCATTTATTAAGAGTCCAGATGCGTTAATCTACATAAATTGCATAGCTTCGCCTAAAATCGAAATCTTCGGGCCATTTGGTGGCATGATTGTATTTAGCGGCGCGCAGGTTAACTTCATCCAGATAAGCCTCGGTTAAATCGGCATTTCTTAGATCGGCCATCGTGAGATTAGCCCGAAAAAGGTCGGCTCCACTGAGGTAGGCATAGCGTAGATAAGCCATCCGTAAGTTAGTCCGAACCAGATTAGCTTCACTCAGATTGGCCCAGCTAAAATTAGCAAATGAGAGATCCGCTCCACTCAGGAAAGCGCCGGTCAGGTTGGCTTGTCTGAAATCGGCCTGAATTAAATTCGTCAAACTCAAGTTTGCGCCGCTTAAGTTTTTGCCGCTGAAATTATACCCTCCTCGTCCGCCAACAGCAGCATTAACCAAATGCACCACATCACTATAGGCAAAGATTGTCACACCCGTTAAATTCCTTGGACGTCATTTGACCAACGGCTACTCCTCAGTTAGCCGGGCGGTTGCACAGAAACCTGTTATTTCTCTAATTATACTGAGGTCGGTCCAGCTTTCAACCTCTCCGGTCAAAAATCAGTCTTGCCTACCATTTGGGTGTATAGCCACTTTTGGGGGGACTTTAGCCGGTTAATTATGAACAGTATCCAACTAAAGTCTCGACTCCGGCTTAGAAAGCCAGAATCCAGATGACAGTCATTTGGTTTGGTAAATGACTGTCACCTGGATTGTTCATCTTGGATATTGCTTACTTGCGCCGTGAGGCGATAAACACGACGAGTAAAACGGCGGCCAGAGCAGCCACAATACCGGCGGCAATCAACCTTGGATCGGGGCCGGATGACGGGGTTGAAACAAAAGACGCCGATGGCGCACCCATCGGAGCCGGTTCAACCAGCAATCCGGGGTCGGGTAGCTCTTCAATAGGCGTATCTTTCCATTTGCGGCCTTCTTCGATCAACATCACCGGAATACCCTCTTTAATCGGATATTTATAGCCGCTTTCCGGCGAGTAGAGCCATTTACCATCATTGACTAACTGCAACCGGCCCGGATCATCACCCGGCATACGCGTCTCGCCGCTAACGCAGTAAGGACAACGCAGAATTTCCAGTAACTCTGGAGAAATCGTATGGTCTGTCATGAATTATAACCCCCTAAGGATATTTGCATAAAGCGTTGCTAAATGTATTCCCATTGTATCGAACATATTATAAACCACTCTGAAAATTTGGCTAGACTTAACAAACATGGCTGAAGCCGACCATCACGGGCTTGTTGGCTTCAGCGTCAATTAATTTGATTGTGAAGGATGTAATTATAAGTCAGATGGTGACAAAATTCAATCTCATTTGACATATCACTTTTAGCGTGTATAGTGATGCTAGCAACTGAATACTTTTTAGTACAAAAATGGTTTGTACCTAATTCTGAACCTGATTGTCTTCCCTTCACTTTCACCTCATCGGTATTTATTACCCTGGTAGAAACTAAAGAGTGTTTCAAGTGTAGATGAAAGATATCCGTGAAGGCATCGATAGGTCAGTATGCAACTTTAGCCACAAATTGTAACGAACGGTTAGGTTTCGTTGATATTTGTGGTTTTTTTTATCAAAACCGTTCGCTAAATTCAAGCGAACCAGCTTGATTCAGTAATGCCATCATCTTGCGCATGACGCCAAGAAAGGTTACTGAATAGAACTCACGGAGGGTTCAGATGCAAGGTAGTAAACTGTACGTAGGGAACTTAAGTTACGCCGTTACCAACGACCAACTGGCCGAACTGTTTAACAACTATGGTCAAGTTCGCAGTGTCAACATCATCGAAGGCAAAGGTTTTGGATTTGTGGAAATGTCGAGTAGTGAGGAAGCTGAAAAAGCTAAAGAGGCTTTGCATGACACGGAATTTGCCGGACGTACGATGAAGGTTGACGAAGCTCGTCCGCCCAAAAGCCGCTCCAACGAGGGACGGTCAGGGGGTGGCGGCCGCCGGCCTTACCAAGGCGGCGGAGGTGGCGGTGATCGCCGGCCGCAGAATAAAGGTGGCAGCCGAGGCGGCGGCTCTCGAAACCGTTATTAAATTTTAAGTGAAAGGCATGATAATGACACAAGCTCAACATGGAGATACTGTAAAAGTTCATTACACAGGCAAATTAGAAGACGGCACCCAGTTCGATACTTCGACATCGGGCGATCCGTTGGAATTTACGCTGGGTGGCGGGCAAATCATCCCCGGCTTTGAAAAGGCCATCCTCGGCATGACCCCCGGCGATGCTAAAACCGTGACTATTCCCTCGCAAGAGGCTTATGGCGACCACCGTGAGGATATGGTGGTGGTGGTCAATAAGACCCAATTTCCGGACCACATTACCCCGCAAGTTGGCCAGCAGTTAGAGATGCGCCAGGCCAACAACCAGCCGCTCAATGTGGTCATCACCGATATTTCCGGCGAAGAGGTGACGCTGGACGCCAATCACCCCCTGGCCGGGAAAGATTTGGTGTTTGATTTGGAGTTGGTGGAGATTGTTTAGGTTGGCGATGAGCGATGGGGAGATGGCGCCCTAATCGCGCAGTTACCCTTGTAAACGAATGTGATGCAGAAGACGTAAGACTTTTTGTAGCGAGCCTTACGTCTTTTTTGTTGGTTGACTTGGGCCACTTACGGTTCATTCATTGAATACGTCTGGCAATATCCCCACCCTCGACCCCGGCCAATATGCCTTAGAAGTGCGAAGCGCCTTTGGCCAAGAAATCCGCAGTGGCCGGCTGGACACCCTGCTAACCGTTTAACGCTCATCCCTTACTGCCCCGGACAGGATAAAAACACATTAAAAAGCAGAGCCATCATCGGCTCTGCTTTTTTTACGCTGGCTACTTGAATTGCAGGTGATGTCTTCTTATCCGGCAATGTTTTGGTAGTAATTTTGTTTTGTCTCTTCGACCCAAGTTCGCATATCTTTCTTTCGTCTGTCTTATATCTCCTGAGGCCGCCCAACGCCTGCATTTCAGCGGCAGCCACAGAGCCTTAACTCAAAAACGGAATTTTTATAACGCCGCAAAATAAGCCTGACTCCATGTGGCCTTTGCCAAACAGGATGCTCAAAGTGGCAAAACCTACTGCAATAAAAAGCGCCGTGTCTGGGTTCGGCTTGATTTTGATTGTTATATTGCCATTTCCTAATTAAGCCATTACTCAAAAAGGAACCTCATCATACGGATAGGTAAGTAAATCGACAATATAGGTGATATACGACGCTACAAGACTAAGGACTAACTCACTTGCTCGGCTTCAACCGGAAACTTGACTGCCTTGAGGAGCAGATATGTTTTACGCCTTTCGCATCTCCTCTATATGCATATAATTTAACGATTCCTTCTGATATTGTAGGTGGAATTTTCTCAATCTGTTTTATCGTTTTTGTGAAATTGTTTGAATTTGATTGCTTAGATAATGTAAATACACAAGACTCAATGCGCAAACTGCCTCTTTTACACAATTCTGTACATCTGGTTCTGGACGTTGGTCGAAAAACGCGCGTGCTCTATTGTAATGATTACGTGCATCAGCTAAATCTGGATCTGCCAAAACTGTTCCCCACACGTTGAATATTCTTTTGAGTTTGAGCCTCGCCCACGCCTCTGAAATTGTCCATTAACGAAATGATAAGCTAGATTTTCTTCAACAAGAATATTATTTATTTCAGCTTCAAAGTACTTTTGCACTTCACCAAGGGGCATTTCCTCTTCCCAATAGTCGCTGTTTATATCATAGTTAGTGTTACCAATTGGGGCAAGTAACTTTAAATAGGCTCTCTCACAGAATGTGTAGATTTGTTCCCAGGTCATCTTCTCCAGATGCCATAAAGCTTGATCTAAAAAAAACACTTCTGATTGATTTTCATCTATGGATTTTGGCGTCCAGTACGACAAAGTTCAGCTATTATAGCTTGTTTAGGCCTTATCTTTTCATAATCTCGGTTGGCTAAGTCATCAAGTAAATATGCTAAAGCAGTTCGTGCTGTTTCAGGAAATCATTATTGATAGGGACTCTTTTTTCAAATCCAAATCTTTGCGCAAATGAAACCTTAGACAAGATTCAGTCTACCTCCTGTAGAAAATCGAATAACGAATCTCATAAGTATATTGAGCAAGCTAACAAACAAGATTCATGTGGCGCGACAAAAGCAAAAAAACAGGTCTAACCCGTAACACCTCAGCCAAGGAGCGGTCGCCAATCAGCCCCGAGCCGCCACATAATGAGTGTTGAACTGAGCCTGGGTGCAGTTGTTGGTCAATTTGAGGATTAAGTCGGTTGGGAGAGGGGAAATGGCATAATCCGGTTGAAAGTGGTAGCTGTATTGTACCCGAAACAGCCTCCAGATGACAAGGAACTGTGGTCAATTTAGCCCCAACCAGTCCCGCTGTAAACATCCCACCCTAATCCGTAGGGCAAAGCGGAGCAGATGGAGTTCAAAGAACAATACGAAACCACAACCACCTCTCTTAAGTTAGGTGGCTCAGCCTTGGCTATCCAATTACCCACGCTTCACAGTCCCATCACCCTCACGGGGGTCGAGCCCAGCAGGGTGGCACGCTTTCGACCCAGCGCAGCGGTTGCCCACAGCGGGGACAGGTTGGGGTTACCTGTCACACCTTCAAGCACAGCTTCGCCACCCATCTCTTAGAAAACGGCTATGACATCCGCACCGTCCAAGAATTGCTCGGCCATAAAGATGTCCGCACGACCATGGTCTATACCCATGTGCTCAACCAGGGACCAATGGGCGTGCGCAGTCCGTTGGACGGAATTGTTAATTGATAATGAAGTGAGATGAGGGGTCGGCTTAGGCCGGGCCGGCAACCACTTTAGCTGCTGCCGGGGATGGCGGCAAGTTGGGGGGCCGTCGAAGTGAAGCGTGGCGGCGGCCTAAGCCGGAATGACTGAGAAGCCTCTCTTAGAATTTGACCTGGAATTAGCTTGCGAAGCCACCTTTTGGCAACCGGACCGCCGACGGCCGACAGTAGACCGCTCAAAAAATAGGCCGAACTGGGTCGCTTGGGCGGTCAGTGGACAGCGGTCGGCGGTCACGGGAGGCAGAGTCTTTGTCAAATCGAGTATGTGTCCGCTAGCAAAATCGTGATCAAGACTGACTCATTCAATGATCGAGAGTGACTCATATATATGATCGAGGCTGACTCATATATATGATCGAGGCTGACTCATTCAATGATCGAGACTGACTCATATATATGATCGAGGCTTATCCACCGCGTACCAACCAGAGTATAACGATCACCAGCCAGACGAGGATGAAGATGATGGAGCCGAAGACGAGGATGCAGCCGGTTGGCTCGGTCCTCATTGTGGCTTTAACCACAGCTACAACCACAAGAATACCAATAACGATCCCTAAGCCCAACATCAGTAACATCTGACCACTCCTTTCTTCTGCTACTGGCATGTTGACTTGAACTGAGGCATCTTCAGTGTATTACAAATCGGGTTGCACTTCAGTCGAAAAATTGCGCAGAATTTGCGCAAATAGATAGTAATTGGGTGGCAACCCATATTGAGGAGCGACGAGGTTATGATTTTCGACTATACCGATACATCCTCAACTGATGATCGATGCCGACCTCCGGCTTGTAATATCGCTTCGTTTGGACCAGCGGATAAATCATCAGTCCGGATTTATTCGTCGTTTCCAACAAGTAGTGGCCATCCCCCAACCGGAACACCACCCAGGCATGATAGCCGGCGGGTTGGGTATACCCTACGATAAATTGGGCGGGAACCCCCACCTCCTTTAGCTTGCGCCAGGCCCAAAGCGCGTGGTCTTCGCAGTCGCCTTTTCTCAATTGCTCGAACGTCAGCGGATGCTGCCAGAAATCTTGTTTCATAAAAAGAACCCGGTCGTGAATATAGTCACACTCGCGTAGCCAGGCGCAGATGTCATCGATAGACGACACATTAACCCGGCTTTGCCCCTCGAAATACCAGTCAAAATTGTGTTGCGATCCCTGGCCAAAAGCTTGAACCGGTAAGGATTTCTCCACCGGTTGGTTTGCCCGGCGCGATTGGTGCAAGTCGATGATCAGGAGCACGACAAAACTCACCACCAGCGCGACGCCGGCGAACATAAGCACATAACCGGTGGCATAAAAAGCCCGGTTGTTCTCTACGGCCAGTTGACCAATCTTAATCAGTGGGTTGAGCAGATGATGGTTCGGCATGGTGAAGGGTCCGTAACAATAAAAAGCGTTGGGGACAGCATACCAAATCTTTAGGGGCGTGTCTCAATGACACGGTCAATGACTTGCCAACATGTGTCGTTGGACTGAGTTTGACCAAAGCTGTTACCCAGAGTGCGCCAAGCAAACCCAAAGGGGCCATTCATAAACGCGCTCAGTGAAGTTCGGCGGTCGCCGGTCGGCGGTCGCCGGCAGGGGACATCGAATTGGGGTCAAATCGAGGCTAAATTCATTAGTAAATTCAGTCGATCACGATTTCAATACCTGATGAGGCATAATAGAACACAGATAACACGGATCATACCGATTTTCCCAGATAAAGCTTAATTGATATTTTGCTAACGGACACATACTCGATTTGACAAAGAGTCTGCCTCCCGTGACCGCCGACCGCTGTCCACTGACCGCCCGAGCGACCCAGTTTGGCCTATCTTTGGGGCGGTCTACCGTCGGCAGTCGGCGGTCCGGTTGCCAGAAAATGACTTCGCTAGCTAATTCTAGATCAAATTCAAAGGGTGTCCGTTAGCAAGAATTGATATTAAGAAAATCCGTGCTTATCCGTGTGATCGGTACGATCTGCGTTCAATTTACATGCCTTAATGTCAAACTGTGATCGACTGAAATTGACTACGGATTTAGGGAGGGACTAAGAGGAGCCGGGGTCACGCTCGACGCGGTCGATTTACGTCTTAAGTAATTCGATCAAACTGGTCACCAGATAGCCGTACATTACCGCACTGCCGATTAGCAGTAACCCCAGATTGATGCCCAGACTGAGCCAGTTGGGGCGGGGTTTGGTATCGGTCCACGGTAGAGCGCCCAATTTGGATAGGTTGTCGGCCGCGTCTTGCGCCACCGGACTAACCTCGCTGAGTTGGTGAAGTTGGTACCAGGCTTCCTGCTGCGATTTCTGGTCATCGGCGTATTGAACCGCCCCGCGAAAGGCGTGGATAGCTTCGCGCCGTTTGCCTTTGCCCAGATAAGCCAGCCCCAGGTTAACATAGGCCGGCCCAAACCGCTGGTCGTTGTTGATGGCCTGCCGGTAGCGAGCAATAGCGTCATCAAATTTATTGGTCTCGTGAAACTCCGTACCAATCTTGAAGTGAATGTCCGCCACATTGTTGCGCCGCTCGTACTGGTTGATCGGTTTCATCGGATCGCGGGCGTCTCGCTGAACGGTCACCGGTACGGCTGGCGGGGTAGCGCCGCGTCGCCGAAAATAAGCAATCAGGCTGGTGATAATAATGAAGCTGTCCAGCCCCGGCAGCGGAATCAAGCTGGTAAACGTAATCCAGAAGCTGGCTGAGGCCATATAGATGGTTAACGACATCGCCACCGCCTGTAAATCCAGGTGGGTAGGCAGGTTACTCTCGGTGGGCAGCAGGAACAACAGGATTTCGTCGGTGCTTAAGCCGCTGCCATACACCAGCGCCGCCATAAAGGTTAGGCTGACCAGCAGGCAAAACAGGCTAAACGTTAAACTGGCCAGCGGACCGGCGGCAGCCACCAACGTCAGCCCTAAATATTTGGGCTTCAGTTTGGTGGGATTGACCTCCAGCGGTCTGGCCCAGCCAATGCCAATCAGAATGAACGACGCCAACCCAAACCACGAAATATGGCGCAATGGGTTGAGGGTGATCTTGCCGCGTTCAACCTGCGTATAGTCGCCCAAATAATAGGCCACAAAGGTATGCCCCAATTCGTGGGCAATCGACCCCAGCAGAACGCCGGGGATAATAAGTAAATTGGTCCAGTGAAACGCCGGAAACAGTTCGCCCATCGCTTACGCTGCCTCGGTCAGGGTGAAGGAAGTTTCAACCACATCAAGCACGTCCTCCTGATAGGTCACCTCCGCTCTGGCGATGTACCGGTCATTGAGGTCAGGTTGGCGCAGATGCAGGGTCAATTGGACGGCTTCTTCCCGATGCTCAACAATAAATGTAGACGCGACCGTCCGGCCCTGGCTGTTAATAATGGTTAGGTCAACATTGGGGTAGTTCGCCCCTGGGAGGGGGTGTTCTGTCGGCTGATCAGTGGAGCCGGCTTCCCCCGGAATATTGAGCGTGACGTTAGTGGTGATGGTGGGCAGATTTTCAACGACCAACTCTAGCATCACCCGGCGCTGATCGGGCAGCACCACCGGCGTAAGCGAGGCTATCTTGGGTTTTGGGGTTGTCACAAAATCGATCCTTGGCCTGATAAATTTAACGGGCAGATTATACCGTTTGCGCCGCGAAGCGCCAAACCTTCCGCCGACATTATACCACACATGTTCGATTTCTAAGATTGACCGGGGTCGGTAAGTTGAGTACTATACCCATACTCAAGAAAATCTGACCAATGCTTTGGGTGAAAAAACCGTGCGAAAAATCGTTCTGATCGGTCTGATCATTATTCTGTCTGTAGCGCTCTTTTTTATCTTTACTCTGCTGTTTACCCAGTACTTAGTTATTACGTCCAATACGCTGCCCCCTGCTACCCCAACCGAGCAGCCGACCTTCACCCCGGTTCCAACCGCCACCCCCTTCGTCGTTGCCGCCGAACCGACCGCTACGCCAATACCGCTTGATACGCCCGCCCCAACGGCTACGTCGATACCAATCGACCCCACGGCCACGGCGACTCTGCTACCGCCCACCGCTACTTCAACCTCAGCCGCTCCGCAGGTGATCGCGGATAGTACGGTCAACGTTCGTTCCGGCCCCGGTCTCGATTATCCGGTCATTGGTGCGCTGTCGCCCAATGCCCCGGCGCCGCTCATCGGCCGCGCCGCCGACCAAAGCTGGTGGCAGGTGCAACTGCCCGGCGGTCAAACCGGCTGGGTAGCCGGTTCGGTCGTTGAAGCCCGTAATACCGCTGATGTCCCGGTAACCCAGGCGCCGCCGCCGCCGGAACCCACCGCCACTCCGGTTCCTGCTGAACCGACCCGCGCTCCCCACCAATTTGAACCCACCGGCTGGTACAGCGCTCGGAATTATGGGCTGACTCGCTTTTTGGGCAATATCACTGACGCCGGCGGAACGCCGGTCAACGGCGTGGCTGTCCAGGCCCAATGCGGCGGCTTCAGCGTTATCTCTAATCCCTCCGGCCCGGTGGGCGGTTGGACCTCAAACGACGGCGCCGACGACCCGCCCGGCTTTTACGATATTACCGTAGCGCGTTATCCGGTTGTGTGTAAGTGGACTTTGTCCGTCGTCTACACCGAAGATGGAAAAAATGTGCAGCAGTTGCTGTCGGAACCTATTGAGGTAGACGTGACCAGCGAGGAATCGATTATCACGGCCAACTGGCGCAAGAATTGGTAAAGGAAATTGTCTTATTGTTGGGGTCTGGCTATCAGCGCAAATGACGGCCCATTCTTGGAATCTGGATCATCGAAGCCAATCTGAATGTCGCCAAAACCAAAAAAAGTCAAACAATTGAGAATATCGTCTCGCGTCATCCAATGACTATACCCCCCGCCGGCCCCGGAAAAACCGGGCATATACTTCGCCTCTTGATAATCATGCCGGTAAAGGGTGTGCTCAAACCCTTGATAGGTCGCCGGCACCGACCCGGTCAGTTTGTGAGCCATACGCGGATTCTTGGCAATCAATGCCTCATCGTAATAGTGAGTCCATAAAAAAAGAGACCGCTGGCATCGTTTCGTCAGTAAAGCCAGCAGTTCGGCCGGATTTTTCATATGGTATAACACCCCACTGGCCACGCCCAGGTCGAACAGTGGCCCTGGTTCTTCCCGTAGATAGGCCACAAAATCGCCGCACAAAAACCTAATCTTTTTTAGCTCTAACAGCTCTTTCACAATCAGGCATTTTAGGTAAGCCTGGCTATTGGCCTCGATAGCGGTGATGCATTTTGCCCCGGCTTGTTCCAACATATAGGAGTGCGCCCCTTCCAACGGACCCAGTTCCAGCACGGTCATACCCTCAACCCCGCCTATCTGCTCCACCAGCCACGCTATGCGGCCATCTTCAAACAAAGACAGTGGCCCGGCCTTGACCTGAGCTAAGGGGTCGGGTAGGCGCGACCGCCATTCCCCTTGCAAAATATCGACCGCATTTTGCGGGCTGGGATACGAGGTCAAATAGTGTGCATCGGTTGTTTTGGACAGACCTAAGCGATACAGCACGGTTCTAACCCGAATTTCCCAGCCTATTCGCTGGCTTAATAGCCACTTCATTTAATGCCTCCACTGAAAATAACGCTCAGGAGCGTCAAGATTATGAAGATTACGAATTTAATCGGGGTACAACCTTGCCGTTCCCCGCAGCACGGGCCTAAAGATCCGTGCTAAGAGAGCGAAGCCCTGTCGGGCTAGGATTTCGCCAGAGTAGGGCGCTTCAGCGTCCTTCACTCTTTCAACGCGATGGCTTTAGCCTCGTGCCTGTTAGCTTTGTCGCTCCGCTGCATTTACCGGGGAAGTTTTTCAATTCCCGCTCTTAAGCGCTCTCACGATGTCGATGTACCAGCTTAATGACCAGGAGCGCCACCAACAATATTCCCGTCAATAAAGCCGTCCGACTCCCCGATAAGGGCGTCAACAGCACCAGGATCAAGACAACGGGGATAAGGATCATCTGCAGGCGATAACCGATCCGAAACACGATATGAAGTAGCCAGAGGGTGGCAACGAAAATGGCAACCGGAATCGCCACGGTCGCCCCCGCCGCAACGGCCCCAATCTCGGCGTGATGCAGAGCCTGGTCTATTTCAACCGCTAAGCCCGCCCCAACTGCCGCGGCCGAAGCAAAGACAAACAGATGACTATAGCCCCATATAAACCCCCGGCGCAGCGAGGTCAGCAGTACATCCATTGGCCAGTCAAAATATAGCCACCACATTGAGAAAATGATCAGCAGCCCGCCCACAATAATTCCGATCAGGTCACTGCTGAAATTGCCGGTTTCGATGGCTGACTGAATGCCCAGCGAGGTAGACAGGATCGACTCGCCCAGAACGATGATCGTAAACAAACCATATCGTTCCATAATGTGATGCGGATGCCATGTCGTGGCGCCGGCGCGTTCGGCCCAAATTGGGACCAAAAGCTCTGCGGCTACCAGCAATGCGAACCCCATCAAGCTCCACTGACCCGGCACGAACAATAAAATGACCCAGCCGATCTGGCAAGCGCTGATGCCGATGGCGTATCGGTGAGCGCATACCCGCCGAGGCGGGTCAGACCGGGCCGCCCGCAGCCACTGGGTCACCAAAGCCAGTCGCATGACCACATAGCCGCCGGTCACAATGGCAAAGTCGCCTTCAAACGCTTGCGGTACGCCGGCCGCCAGGATCAGCGCCCCGGTCAGTATCACGAACACGGCCAGCCGGTAAGGCACATCATCGCAATCATAAGCCGAGGCGAACCAGGTGAAATTCATCCAGGCCCACCAGATGGCGAAAAAGACCATAATGTAACTCACTGTGGCCGAGCCGAAATGGCCCTCGGCCAGGCTGTGATGCAGGGCGGCGGCGGCCTGAGCCACCGCCACCACAAAGACCAGGTCAAAGAATAGTTCTAATGTGGTGGCGGCGCGATGCACCTCAGTGGGCGACCGCGGTTGCATCGGCACAATCCATGCTCGGGGCGGGCTTAGTTCTGTTGTGTGTTCACTCATAGCAGCTACCTTTAGGATCGAAGAATAATAAAACTTTATGGCCTCGTAGTTGAATAAACCTGACCATCCTTAATATAATCTAAATTGTTATCTAGCTGCAAAAATTCACCCCGACTGTCGTGTCGGGGGATAAATGGTCGCTTCAGCCAACTTGGTATAAAATAGCATTCATAGAGTTTCACGGTTAGGCGTTACGCACTTGACATCCAATAATGTCATTTCGTAGCCGAAGGCGGAGAAATCCCTATAGCGTCGGCTTGCCAACATCGTTCTCAGGGATTTCTCGTCGTTCCTCCTCGAAATGACATGCCAACGGCGTAAGTCCTAACGATATTACTGGGCTGAGGAGACGAAATTGATTAGTATCGCGGTGCTGGCCGGTGGTCAGAGTAAACGGATGGGACAAGACAAGGCATTTTTAGAGGTGGGCGGGCAGCCGGTTATCGAACGGGTGTTGAACTGCGTTGGCCCGCTAACCGATGATCTTTTCATCAGCACCAACTCGCCGGAGAAATATGAAGCGTACGGCCTGCGTATGGTCGATGATATCTACCCTGACAAAGCGGCTTTAGGCGGGTTGTACACCGCGATTCACGCCGCGCAGCACAACCACGTGTTGGTGGTCGCCTGCGATATGCCCTTTCTCAAGGCTGACCTACTGCGCTATTTAATCGATCTGGCCGGCAGCGCCGATGTCATCGCGCCGGTGATCAATCCGCCCCAACCCGAAACGATGCACGCGGTTTACAGTAAAGCTTGTCTAAAGCCAATCGAAACCCGGCTGTTACAAAACAAGCTCAAAATCATCGGGTTTTTTGAGGATGTCGCCGTCCGGTATATCGAAGCAGCGGATATAGCCGCGTTCGATCCCCATTTTCACGCCTTCATCAACATGAACACCCCGGCCGATTGGGTCAGAGTCCAAACCATCGCTGAGCAGCAATTCTAGAGGGTGAGTAGACCCTAGATAATCGTGAATCGTGAATGGTGAAGTTGTTTTTCATTCACCATTAATTATTAATTATTCACAATTTGTTTTTAACACGAATCTGGGCGGTTGCTTGTAATCTAACCATGCTGATGATATAATCCACGGCTCATGAATGGTATATCGTCAATCACCATCTGTTCATATCAGAACGCCGTCCCGTTCAAGCCGGTTTGAATTGTCCCAGTCGGACAGCTTGTGATAAACAATATTCATCAGAGTTGATAGCATTTTGGAGTTAGCGAGTTTAATGAGTTAGTCCATCGCTGTTTAGGAATAAGAATTAATTAACTTACCTAATTCTGTGGGGTAAATAGTCATTGGTAACTGGTAATTGGAGACTGGAGATTGAATTACCAATACCTATTTACCAATTACCCTAACTCAAATGCGGCAGTTATTTAATTCACGATCCTTACGGCCTTTAATAGTAAGCCAAATGTAGCCACTATTTAATCTAAGAACTCTATAAACTCCATAAACTCCATAAACTCTATAAACTCTACTATTGCTCCTGAATTGAGGAGGGGGGACTATGATCGTAGAAGCAAAACAACTGCGCCGCTGCGATGTCGTGGTGGCCAAAGGACGAATTGACACCTCAACCGTTAAAACCTTATCGGAGGCACTGGCGGCCATTACCGGCAGCGGTCGTTACAAAATCGTCCTTAATCTCAAGGAAGTTACCTTTATCTCCAGCGCCGGCCTGGGCGAATTGATCGCGACCCAAAATACGTGTAAGAAACTCCTGCGGGGCGAATTGGTTTTAGCCGAAGTGCCCCAGCGAGTCGTCGAAGTCTTGGACCTGGCCGGACTGACCCCGCTGTTCAAAATCTTCCCCAGCGAGCTTGAAGCCGTCGGCAGCTTTTAAGGCGGATGACCGTGGCAGCCTATGACGCGAGGTCCTTATGACCAGCCCGCAAACCCTGACGATTTCCGGTGACTTCGAGAATTTAGCCCAAATTGGCGACTTTGTAACCCAGGCCGCGGCCGGGGCGGGGTTGGACGATAAGGCCGTGTACGCCGTGCAGATGGCCGTCGATGAAGCCTGCACCAACATCATCGAACACGCTTATGGCGGTGAAGGTAATGGGGCAATTCAGATTATGTGCGCCGCCCGGCCGGATGGCTTGCAAATCACCCTGATTGATCAGGGCCGCCCCTTTAACCCCGACCAAGTGGCCGCATTCGATCCAGCCACGCCGTTATCAGAGCGAAAACGCCGGGGCATGGGCATGTTTTTTATTTACAAATTGGTTGACGCCGTTGATTATCAGTTTGACACCCCGCAAGGCAATCAACTCACCTTATTCAAAAGTCGAGCATGAATTTGACCCACCTTTCATCGCAAACCCAATTGAAACAATTTAAGGTTACTTATCACCATCCGAAATCGGAGCGCCCCGCGCCGGAATTGGGTGTTTTAGAAGAACGCTGGCTGCACAAGATTTTTTTGGCGACCCACATTCCGGCTACCTGGAACGCCGGGAAGATTGGGCTGGTACTGGCCGTTGTAACCATAATCGTCTGGTTAGTGTGGTGGCCGTTAGGCCCCGGCGCGGCTGTGGCCGCCGGACTGTATTTCCTTTTCACGGTGAGTGACTGGCTGCTGCTGTGGTGGCTTAACGCCTCCGGAGCCTCATTTGGCCCGGTGGGGCCACAGTTGCTGGTCCAAAACGTGCCACGGCTCGGAGCGGTGGCCATCGCGGTCTTAACGGCTTGGGTGTTGGGTTCACCCCCGTTGGGGTTAGGGTTGTTGTTCGCCTTACAGCTTATCGGCAGCGCCGTCTATCTGTGGGGCGCGCTGGTCGAGCCGTTTGCGCTCAACGTCACCCACCGGCAGCTCCGCCCGGCCGCCTGGCCAACCGACGCCCCCCCACTGCGTTTGCTGCACCTGAGTGATTTGCATGTGGAACGCCTCACCCGGCGCGAAAGCCACCTGCTCGAACTAATCGACCAGATTCAGCCGGATGTGATGGTCATCACCGGCGACTACCTCAACCTATCTTACGTTGACGATCCCACCGCACGGGCTGAAGTCCGTAAAGTGTTGACCCAACTCGACGCCCCCTACGGCGTATACGCCACGCTCGGCAGCCCGCCGGTCGATCCGCGCAATACTACGCCCTCTTTGTTCGACGGCACGCGCATCCGCCTCCTGCGCGACGAGGTAGCGGTGATCGAATTAGCCGACGGCCGCAAGCTGTCGCTCATCGGCATGGACTGCGAGCACGATCTCCAATCCGACGCCTCGGCCTTGAACAACCTGCTGGACGTGACCCCGGCCGATTCGGCTCGGGTGCTGCTCTACCACTCGCCGGAGCTGATGCCGGTGGCCCAACAGTACGACATTGATATGTATTTGTGCGGTCATACCCACGGCGGCCAGATCAGGCTGCCGTATTACGGGGCAATTCTCACCAGCAGCGTCACCGGCAAACAGTACGAGATGGGGCCGTACACCGAACAAAACACTACCCTCTACGTCAGCCGGGGGATCGGCCTGGAAGGGTTGAGCGCGCCGCGAATGCGCCTACTTTGTCCGCCGGAGATTATTCTGTTCAACCTGGCCGGAACCGACCCCCTCTAGGAGCGATTATGATTAAACTGCATAACATTATGCAGGCTCACCAGCGCCTTAAACCTTACGTGCGGCGAGCGCCGCTGGTCTACAGCGAGGCGCTCAGCGCGCTGACCGGGGCCAAGGTCTGGCTCAAGCTGGAGTGCCGCCAGCCGACCGGCAGCTTTAAAATTCGAGGGGCGCTCAACAAACTCATGAGCCTCGATAGCGAAGCCCTGGCCAGAGGCGTCGTCACCGCCAGCGCCGGCAACCACGGTTTGGGCGTGGCCTATGCGGCCACCGCGTTAGGGTTGACCAACGTTACCGTGTTTGTCCCGCAGACGGCTCCCGCAGCTAAAATCGCCAAGTTGGAGCGGTTCCCCATCACGCTGCGGCTGGCCGGCCAAACCTACGATGAAGCGCACCAGGCCGCCGAAGCGTACGTCCAAGAAACGGAGGCCACCTACATCCCGGCCTACGACGACCCCATCGTCATCGCCGGGGCAGGCACCTGCGGCTTTGAAATCATCAGCGATCTGCCCGATACCGACGCCATCATCGTGCCCATTGGCGGCGGCGGATTGGTGTCTGGTATCGGCGTGGCGGTCAAGCGCATGTCGCCGGGCTGCCAAATTTATGGCGTCCAGCCAACGGCCTCACCGGCGGCCAAATTATCATTCGAGCAAAACCTACCCCTGGAAACCTACGACCACCAACCCACCATCGCCGATGGTCTGGCCGGCGGCTTCGGCGCGATCCCGTTCTACATCGCCCGGACGCTCATCGACGACATTTTCCTGTCCACGGAAGCGGAACTGCGGCAAACCGTCTTTACCCTGGTCGAGCAAGAACAGTTGGTGGTCGAAGCGTCGGGGGCCATCGCCATAGCCCCGCTGTTGGCGGCGGCCCATCCCTTTCAGGGCAAAACGGTCGTGTGCGTATTGACCGGCGCCAACATCGATACGGCCTTGCTGGCCGATATTTTGAGTGGTCCCAATGGCTCGTAGTCACCGCTTTAGCGGTGCTACCCTGGGTAGTGGCTAAAGCCATTACTGCGAATCATGGGGGTAAGTTGGAAGTGCCCGCCTGGTCAATTGTCCAAAATCAACCAAATAGGTAATTGACAACCGAGTTCGTTTATGCAATAATAACGGCGTGATGAGTTAGCAACTAACTCTCGCCTCCGAAATTCGCTATCTCTTAATTAAGGAGGTGATGCGAATGTCTAGCAGTAATTTATGCAGCGCCGTAGCATCACCTCTGTTTAACAGATAAGGTGCTACGGCGCGGCAAGGGGCTACACGCGAGTGTGGCCCTTTGTTTGTTTAAACGGATTTTATAGAAGCCACACAGTTCAAAAGGTGACAGTCACTTTCAAGTGACTGTCACCTGGCTTCTATTAGTTTAGAGAGAGTTGGAGCAATTTGATGACCCCCCACCAACGTCCCCATTTCTCAGCGCCGGAGATTGTAGCGCTCACCCAAGAACTATACGGCCTGACCGTTTCGGCGCAGTCGTTGCCCAGCGAACGGGATCAGAATTTTCACTTACAAAGTCCGGCCGGGCAGTTTGTCCTCAAAATAGCCAATGGCGCTGAAGATAAATCGGTTCTCGATCTGCAAAACAAAGCGTTAGCCCATCTAGGCCGTAACGCTGAGAATCTGCCTTGGTCTGTGGTTTGTCCCACCCAAGCCGGTGAGGAGATCGCCGTTGTCAGCGGGGCCGATGGGATCGACCATTATGTGCGGCTGCTGACCTATCTGCCGGGCAAACCACTGGGCCTGGCCAAACCCCACACCCCCGAACTGCTGCAAAAGGTCGGACATTTTCTGGGCCAGATGGATCAGGCGCTGCTCGATTTCGCTCACCCGGCGGCCCACCGCGAGTTAAAATGGGATTTAAGACATGCTCGTGAGGTCATCGGCGCGTATCAGGGCTACATTACCGATCCGGCTCGGCGCAACCTGATCGACCACTTTTTGGCCAACTTCGAGCCGCACGTAGCGCCCCAACTACCCGGCCTGCGTATGTCGATTATCCAGAACGACGGCAACGATTACAACCTGCTGGTTCAGCCGGACGGGCCAAGCCATCACATCGCCGGCCTCATCGATTTTGGCGATATGCTGCACACCTACACCATCTGCGAACTGGCTATCGCTACAGCTTATGTGATGCTCGACAAACCCGACCCGCTGGCGACTGCGGCGGCGGTCGTGAGCGGCTACCACCAAGCGCTGCCGCTCACCGAGCCGGAGTTGGCCGTGCTCTATGATCTCATCTGTTTGCGGCTGTGTATGAGCGTCACGATTTCGGCGCACCAGCAGCAGCGCGAGCCGGATAATGACTATCTGTCCATCAGCCAGAAACCGGCCTGGGCGCTTTTGGAGCGGCTGCTTGAAGTTAACCCCCAATTGGCCCACTACATCTTTCGCGATGCCTGCCACTTGCCGCCCTGCCCTAACACGGCCCCGGTCGTTCACTGGTTGACGACCCATCACGAGCAGATGGGGTCGTTGGTCGAGCCGGACCTGCAAAATGCGCATCACTTTGATTTGAGCATCGGCAGTTTAGAGCTGGCCGAATTGTTTGATAAATCGGATATGTCCGCCTTAACCCGGCTTCTTTTTGGGCAGATGGCCGCCACCGGCGCTGACGTTGGGCTAGGCCGCTACAATGAGGCTCGGCCGTTTTACACCGGCGAGGCGTTCACCACCGGCGACAACGAACTGGCTGAAACCCGCACCATTCACCTGGGCGTCGATCTGTTTGCGTCGGCCGGAGCGCCGGTTTTTGCGCCGCTCGATGGCCGAATTCACAGCTTTCAAGACAATGCTGCCCCGTTTGATTACGGCCCAACGATCATCATCGAGCACGAGTTCGATCAGGTCCGGTTTTTCACGCTGTACGGTCACTTAAGTAAGGACTCGCTGGCGGGGTTGGTTAACGGGCAATCTGTTCGGTGCGGTGGGCAAATCGGAACTATTGGCGATCAGACCATCAACGGCGGGTGGCCGCCTCACCTCCATTTGCAGATCATTACCGATTTACTCGATTACAGCGGCAGCTTTCCGGGCGTGGCGCGATCGAGCCAGCGGGCGGTGTGGTTGAGCTTGTCGCCAGACCCCGATTTGATCTTAGGCATCGCTCAGGAAGAATCGCCGACAGATGGGCTGAGCCGGCGCGACATCCTCGAGCGCCGGGAGAAACATCTGGGCCGGTCGCTTAGCGTCTCGTATCGCAACCCGCTTAAAATCGTGCGTGGCTGGCGGCAATATCTTTACGATGAAACCGGGCGGGCCTACCTGGATGCCGTCAACAACGTCCCACACGTCGGCCACTGCCACCCTCATGTTGTCAAGGCTGCGCAGCAGCAAATCGCCATTTTGAATACGAACACGCGCTATCTGCACGACGATCTGGTGACCTACGCCGAGCGCCTTTGCGCCACCATGCCCGATCGGCTCAGCGTGTGCTTTTTTGTCTGTACCGGCAGCGAGGCCAATGATTTGGCTTTGCGGCTGGCTCGCACCCACACCGGCCAGACCGATGTCATCACCGTCGATGGAGCTTACCACGGTAATTTGACGTCGCTGATTGAGATCAGCCCCTACAAATTTGACGGCCCCGGCGGGCGCGGGGCGCCGCCGTACGTCCACAAAGTAACGATGCCCGATCCCTACCGCGGCCCCTACCGGGCGAGCGATGCCGACGCCGCCGAAATGTACGCCCAGCACGTCAAAGTCGCCGCCGAGCAGGCTTGGCAGCACGGGGCCGGCGTCGCGGCTTTTATTTGCGAGTCGGTCTTAGGTTGTGGGGGACAGGTGGTGCTGCCGGATGGCTATCTGGCGGCGGTCTACGAGCACGTGCGAGCCGGCGGCGGCCTATGCATCGCCGATGAGGTTCAGGTTGGCTTTGGGCGGGTGGGGACGCATTTTTGGGGCTTTGAAACGCAGGGCGTTGTACCGGATATCGTTACCCTGGGAAAACCCATCGGCAACGGCCATCCGATGGCAGCGGTCATCACCACCCCGGAGATCGCCGAGTCGTTTGCCAACGGGATGGAATATTTTAACACCTTTGGCGGCAATCCTGTCTCTTGCGCCACCGGGCTGGCGGTGCTCGATGTGATTGAGGCTGAAAAATTGCAAGAGAACTCGCTCAAAGTCGGTCGCCGGCTGTTGGCCGGTTTGGAACAGTTGAAGTCGAAACACCGCCTCATCGGCGATGTGAGAGGCTTGGGCTTATTCGTCGGGATCGAACTGGTGCTCGACCACGAAACCTTGGCCCCGGCCGCAGCAGAAGCATCTTACATCGCCAATCGTATGCGGGACGAGGGCATTCTGATCAGCACCGACGGCCCCCTCCACAATGTCCTCAAAATCAAACCACCACTGGTCTTCTCCGCAGCCAACGCCGATTTACTGGTGAGTACGTTGGATAGGATTTTGGAAGAAGATTTTTGTGTCAAATAAAAAAGAGACCGAAAAGCTCGGTCTCTCTTCATATTCTCTAATCATCAAAACAAACAAACTAATGACTGCACCCGCACGCTCCGCCGCAGCAACCGCCGCCGAAATTACTGGGGGCGGGTTGGCTGCTGACTCGGTTCGAGTCGCGGCTGAAGGTGGCGAACAGCGACAGCGTGCGCGTGGCGCGGTCGCTTTCACACTGCTTGCAGGCAATGGCTTCATCAGCTTGGCTCATCGGGCGCAGCGCTTCAAACTTGGTATGACAGTCTGGGCAGTAATATTCATACATGGGCATAGGTTGTTGTCCTCGAAAAAACTATTGAAATCTGAATTATGGTCGGTGTTAATCTTCGTCGGATACGGGTTGAGTTAGACCGGCTACCAAATCTTCGGCGATGCGGCCGAGCATCGTAAAGGTGGCCGGATAGGCCGCGATGGTGCGGTCGCCCTCGTTCGCCGTCCAATGGTAGCGAGTGAGATTGACGTTAGGGTGGGGCGACGTTCGCAGCAAGACCTCCCAGTAAGTCACCTCACTCTCGTCCGCCTTAGACATAGGGGGATTGCTGCGCATCATAGCCACCCCTTCGGTTGGGTCGAGTTCCAGCAGCTCCAACGGCTCTTCCAGGTAGGTCAGCTTTTCGACGATGGTCTCGGCGTTTTTTTGGAGAAAGGCTTTGACCTCATCCGCCTCGATGTTGGCCTGCTTATCGAAGACATCCAAATGTCGCAAAGCTACACTGAAGCGATCATAGTCGGCCAAATCCAGCGAAGCGCCCACGCCTTCATTAGTTTCGGACAGAACGCCAACCAGGTAACCCGGCTCCGGCGAGTCTTGCTCACCGGCTTCGACGCGCTGCGGGCCGTTGGCGGCGAATTGATTTAACTGTTCAATCATTTGTTCTCGAATATTCATTACTACCTCCCAGATAATAAACAAACCAGATGGCTATCTCTTCAAATCCATTTCATAACTATAATGCGAAATCAATACCGTTAATGTCCATTTTACTTGAAACTGACCCATAATTCAATTACAACTTTTGCTTGGTCAGTTCACCGCCGCTGAAGGTTAACAGGTAGGGAGCGTCATCGATCACCGTTTCCAGGTGAACGGGACGAGTCCAGATGATAAAAATGTTGCGCATGGTGTCTCGGGCGTAGTCGTATTTGAGATCAATACCTTCGTGACGATGCTTCAGGTAAAGTTCAGCCCGGTTCCCGTAGTTGCCGTCTTCGACG
The DNA here is from genome assembly GCA_020634855.1 of Anaerolineales bacterium. Classification (GTDB taxonomy): domain Bacteria; phylum Chloroflexota; class Anaerolineae; order 4572-78; family J111; genus JAGRBY01. The sequence goes on along the minus strand of JACKAU010000003.1, from coordinate 576,320 downwards.
TAGATGTAAGGCTGGCCGAAGTTGGTCAGTTGAAACAAGAGCTTTTCTTTAATTTCCATAAACTCCCGCGAGGCAATCTCATAGAGGTCGCTGCGGTCATTGTAGGCAAAGCTGAACAACTTTTGTTCGGCGGCGAATTCGGGGGTCAGAAATTCATCGATAAAAGTTACATCATTGTAGAGCTTGCGGACCTCGAAAAGTTTTTCACGCCCCAAGCCCAGGTCTTTATTCCAATTTCGTTTGGCTTGAATGTCTTCACACTCTTCATACTCTTTGCCAAACTTGCCCCGGTTCCACCGATCTTCGATATCGCGTAGAAGTTCCAACCCCATTTTGTAGGGATTTAGTCGCCCCGGACTGGTGGCGACAACCCCGGCGTGATGATCGGCAAAGCTGATCACCTCCGAGTCGGTCAGGGCTTTTTCAGTCATAATTTTGCTGTGCCAGTAGGAAGCCCAGCCTTCGTTCATGATTTTGGTCATGCCCTGCGGCGCGTAGTAGTACGCTTCGTCCCGGATAATTTCCAGGATGGTGTGCTGCCACGGATCGAGCGGCGCATAGTTGAGCAAGAACAGCAGAATATCTTTTTGCGGATTTTCCGGGAAACGCCGGGCCTTTTGCTTTTCTTCGACCTGCTTTTGGCGTTGTTCGGCCAGATATTCCGGGGGGTTGATGTAATGCCGCATGTAGTCACGTTCTACTTTTAAGCCCTCAACAGCCGCCTCTTCGGGGCGAGGTGAAGACAACGGTATCTCGGTTCTGGCTTCCGGACGTTTGATGTAAGGCGCGTGGTAATCGATCAGGTTGTCGAGCGACAAGCAGACATCGATAAAATCTTCAATTTGCTCGTAGCCGTAGCGATTGATCAACCGCTGGATGCGGGTGGCGTGATTCGCCATCTCATCGAGCATTCGGCGGTTGGTGTAGGCAAACCACATGTTGTGCTTAAAGAAGTCAACGTGGGCGGTCACGTGGGCCATAACCATCTTTTGGGTGACCATCTCGTTGCCTTCCAGCAGGTAGGCGTAGGACGGGTTGGTGTTGATCACCATTTCGTAGATGACGCTGAGCCCGTAGGTATACCCTTTGGCCATCTGATCGTATTCCATACCAAAGCGCCAGTGCGGGTAGCGAATGGGAAAGCCGCCGAGCGCCGCCACTTCGTAGAGGGTTTTGTAATCGAGAACTTTGTAGATGATGGGGAAGTAGTCAAGGCCGTAGCCTTTAGCGTAGCCGTCGATTTCATCCCAGGCGGCCTGTAATTCCGGGGAAAGATCGGTTCGTTTCATTTATCGACCCCTTCCCAAGAATTCTTTGATAGCGTCCAGAATTTCATCACGCTTGGTGATTTCGTACATCGCCAGGGCATCTTCATTTTCAAAAGAATGTTTGAGGTCGTGAATGAAGTTGCCGGACCCGTACAAACTGCGGACTTGGCCGTAGCAAAACAAATTCGATTTTGGGAGCAACTCATTCGTCAGCAGTTTGAGGCAGATTTGGGTGTCGCCGTTGCCCCAGTTGTCTCCATCGCTGAAATGGAAAGGGTAGATGTTCCATTCCGCCGGCGGATAGCGTTCGTCGATGATTTTGTTACAAAGACTATAGGCGCTGCTGATGCGAGTCCCACCGCCCTCACGGAGGTGGTAGAACGTTTCTTTGTCAACTTCTTTGGCGGCGGCATCGTGGACGATGTAGCAGATTTCAATTTGCTTATACTGGCTCATGAGCCACGTTTCGATCCAGAAGGCGGTGTGTCGAACCAACTCTTTCTGCTCGTTGCCCATTGAGCCGGACACGTCCATCATGTAAATAATGATGGCGTTACTCTGCGGCAGAGGGGTTTCCGTCCAGGAGCGATATCGAATATCGTCCTTGATGGGGATGATCACCGGATTCTTGGGGTCGTACAGCCCGCTGGCCACCTGGCGGCGCAGCGCTTCTTTGTACGTGCGCTTGAAGTGGCGCAAACTATCGGGGCCAACCCGCCGAATGCGGCTGTATTTCACTTTTTCGCTGACGATATTTTTTTGGCCTTTGGGTTCAATGTTGGGGAGTTCTAGTTCTTCGCCTAAAATTTCGGCCAGCTCTTCCAGGGTGATATCGACCTCGATGATGTGCTGGCCGGGATCTTTACCCGCTTCGCCGGAGCCGTCCTGGGGGTCACCCCGGCCAATGGGGTCGCCGACATCGCCTTCACCTTGACCGACGCCGCCCGACTGTTTCGAGCCATAGCGGAAGCGCGGCAGGTCGATTTGGGGCAAGGGGATGCTGACCGCCCGCTTACCTTGCCGGCCAATCATCTCCCCTTGGGACATGTACTTACGTAAGTTCTTTTTGATCTGCCCCCGCACAATACGACGGAAGCGATTTAAATCTTGTTGGATTCTTTGCATTGGTATTGTTGCTCATCCGTTGTCTGTCGTCGGGTAAACAAACCTTAACCAAGGTGCAAGGTATAGCTCAATACCCTGCACCTGACAAGTAACAAACAACTATTCAATTTGAATTATGCTCCGTTTGTGTCACCTCGGGCAAAGATGCTGGCCACGTAGTTGAGTACGTCGGTTGCGCTTTGCTCGTTGTAGCCAAAGTTTTTGATCAAACGGGCTTTGACGACGTCAATTTTCTCTTGCGTATCCTGGTCAACTACCTGGCTAACGAGAGAGGTCAACTTGATACTGTCTTTTTGGTCTTCGAACAACTTGAGTTCAAGCGCTTTTTGCAGGCGCGCGTTGGTTTTATAATCAAAGGTCTTGCCTTCGATGGCCAGCGCGCCGATGTAGTTCATAATCTCGCGCCGGAAATCATCTTTGCGGCTTTCGGGAATATCGATTTTCTTTTCAATACTACGCATCAAGCGTTCATCGGGTTCTTCAGCTTGCCCGGTGAATTTGTTGACCACTTTTTCACGTTGAGTATACGCCTTCACGTTATCAATGTAGTTAGAACACAAGCGCTTGATGGCTTCTTCATCGGCGCTGATGGCCCGTTGGACTTCGTTTTTGACAATTTCGGTGTACTCATTTTTGACCACGGCCAACATTTCCCGATATCTCTTGCGCTCATCCTCGTCGGTGATCAGGGGGTGGTTCTTTAGCCCGGATTCCAGTTCGTTCATGACCATAAAGGGGTTGATGTAACCGTCTTCCTGATAGTTGACCAGCGAATTACTGATTTTATCCTGAACGTAACGCGGGCTGATGCCTTCCATCCCCTCCCGGCGAGCTTCCTTGCGCAGCTCTTTGATGTTGTCCTCGGTGAAGCCGGGCAGGGTTTTGCCGTCGTAAAGTTTGAGTTTTTGCAGCAGGGTCAAGTTGGCCTTTTTCGGTTCTTCCAACCGGCTCAGTACCGCCCACATCGCCGCCATTTCTAACGTATGCGGTGAAATATGAACCGGCACTTTTTTGGCGTTGAAATCACGCTCATAAATTTTGATTTCGTCTTTGAGTTTGGTGATGTAAGGCACATCGATGCGCACCGTCCGGTCTTTGAGCGCTTCCATAAATTCGTTGCCCTCCAAGCGGCGATATTCCGGCTCGTTGGTGTGACCGATAATGACTTCATCAATATCGGTTTGGGCGAATTTTTTGGATTTGATGCGATGCTCCTGGCTGGCCCCCAGTAGGTCGTACAAGAAAGCCACATCCAGCTTGAGCATTTCGATGAACTCGATCAACCCCCGGTTGGCGATGTTGAATTCGCCGTCGAAGTTGAAGGCCCGCGGATCGCTGTCGCTGCCGTACAGAGCGATTTTACGATAGTTGATATCGCCGGTCAATTCCGTCGAGTCCTGATTCTTTTCATCCTTGGGTTGGAAGGTGCCGATACCGATCCGGTCTTGTTCGCTGAAGATCAAGCGGCGAACGCGGACATGGCGGATCATTTGGGTCCAATCGCCGTTGTACCGCTGCAAAAGTTCGCGGTAGTAGAAGCGAGAGGGCGGGCAGAGATCGCCTTTAATTTGAATCTGTTCTTCCGGCGGTCGGCCTTCATTGATTTCGGCCAGGAAATTGGCTCTGGCCTCCAGGGGAATCAGCAGCAGCGGTTCTTCATTCATCGGCGAGGGCGCCCAGTCGCCTTCTGAACCGTCCCGCGCTTCCTTTAAATGGGTGGGGTAAGGGGGTAAGATGCCATCCTTAGAAAGTTCGCCCAGGTACCAGTCAAAGGTGTACAGCTTGCCGGCGTCGGTTCGGCTGTAGCGTTCGATCCCTTTTTTCAAGCGCCGGACAATGGTACTTTTGGCCGAACCCACCGGGCCATGCAGCAGTAGAACCCGCTTTTCGGTTCCGTAACCTTTGGCCGCGGCCTTGAAAAAATTGACTAGACGCATAAGCGAAATCTCTGATCCGAAGATCGCGTCTTCCGGATCAAATTCCAGATCGCTAAAGAACTTATAGCGAATGAGTCGCTTTTTGGCATCGATAAATTCTTCGGTGCCGTAATCCATGATCATATCGTAGATACGTTGGAAGGCATTGCGGGTTACAGAGGGATTCTTGGCTACAATGTCAAGGTAATTCTGAAACGTTCCACTCCAGTTCAGTTCTTGGAACTGCTTCTGGTCTTGCAGTTGGCCGACAAAATTCAGTAATGAGGCTCCATCTTGTTTTATCATTTGTCTCCTCCAGCTCTTACGAGCCTTGCTCAAACCAATAATACATCAACACTTAGCTATATCGGGTAAGTTATATTAAGTTTTGCTAAGCCCCTGAGGTGTTATGCCCCGTCTAGCTGCTCTTTTGGTGTGGAGTTTTTGGGGAATTTTGATGAGGCACTAACGCCTTTACAACGATGTCTGATGGCATAATCCCGAGGAACGAACTCGTTTTATGTGTCGGGTTAAAGGGGCCTAAACAGATTGTCACGTCATCGCATCAACCTGTAGAGCGACACAGATTCGAGTCTGGGAGTTTTGAAGAGGCAAAGTGCCTATTAAATTTATCTGGTTACTGCCTATCATATAAATATTTTAATCGACCTCGGTGAAAAGTCCAAACTAAGTCGAAGTAATTTGTTTTTTGCCCTTAATTAGCCATTGAGGGGGTTTTCGTTTTGATCGGCCAACGTCCTCTGAGATAGTTTCGATGCTCACGGGTCGGAGGGGTGAGGCTGGCTAACCGATTCAACGCCTCAATCGAGGCCGAAGCCACAAATCGATCTCCGGCGGACAGCACCACATCATCGTGCGGGTGCAGCATGAACTCGCCGCCACGGTGTTGGGCCATCACCGCGACTTCAAATTCATCCTCCAAATCGCCGACCGTGTAACCAACTAAAATCGACTCAGGGACGAGGGTAAACGTGGTGATGGTCAAAATACTGCGGTCATCGCCTTCCCCAAAAGCGAAGGCGTGATCGAGCGGGGCGCGGGTGGCGGCGGCGGCAAACGCCGGGGCCGAGATATCGGCGATGCTGAAAACGGTGTGGATGTCGAAACCGTCCCGCACGTTTTCGGCAACGTGGACATCGAACATGCGCAGCACCACTTTAAGGTTAGGCATCATACGCCGCGCTTCAAGGGCAATGCTCAAATTGGTCAAATCATCGCTGGTGCAAGGAACAATCGATTCGGCTTCCTTTATATTGACGCTTTCCAAAATTTCGGTGCGGCGGGCGTCGGCGATGATAACCGGCACCCCCCAACTGCGCACCTCAGCCAGAAAAGGATTGTCTTGATGCTGTTCGATAACGACCACTTCCTCTTTCAGGTCTAAAATCCAGCGGGTGACTTTATAACCCACTTTGCCCAAACCGCAGACAATGGTGTGATCTTTATAGGTTGAGGCCATCGCTTGATCCCATAAATTTTTGTTGAAGAGTGTGCTGCCCACCCGAATGATGCCCTGCCCCAACAGGAGCAAGCCGCAAATCGGGATCGCAAAAAACGCCAAGCGGGTAATCCACGATGTCGGAAAAGGAATGGGACTTTCAAATACTAACAGGGCAAAAACATTGTAAGTGGCGGCGCCCCAGTCCAGCTTGCCGCCGGTTTCCGGATTCTCGTAGTTGAGGCGTAGATCAATTACCGCCGCGATCACTACAAACGTGAAAATGATCAGCATCAGGCCAAAGTTTCTGGCGCCGGGCATCTTGAAGAAGGCGTGAACGGGTCGTTTTATTTTAACAAGGAACCAACGAGTAAGGGCGTTTTTCACGTTTTTGGTTTTTTTGCACTAATGTCGGAAATGTCTCACTCCGGTAAAGATCATGGCTAACCCCAACTGATCGACGGTTTCGATGACCAGATCATCCCGTACCGATCCCCCCGGTTGGACGATGGCCGTGACGCCGGCGGCTGCGGCTGCTTCCGGCCCATCGGGGAAGGGGAAGAAGGCATCCGAGGCCATAACCGCTCCTTGGGCCTTGTCGCCGGCTTTGGTCGCCGCCAGCTTGACGGCATCGACCCGGCTGGGCAGCCCGCCGCCGATGCCAACCGTGGCCTGCCCCGCCGCGAAAACGATAGCGTTACTCTTGACATGTTGGCAGGCCGTCCAGGCGAACTTCATGGCCTGTATTTCATCTTCGGTGGGTTGGCGCTTTGAAACGATTCGCCATTCCGTATCGAGCGGATCGCCCAGGTCGCGCTGTTGCACCAGGATGCCCCCGGCCACGGTTCTAAGCTCCAGCTTGGCTTCCACCGGCTGCTCGATTTGTAGTAGTCGGCAGTTTTTGCGCTTGGCCAGAATTTGTCTGGCCTCGTCGGAAAAAGTGGGCGCAGCGATGACCTCGACAAACAGGTCGCCCAAAGCGGCGGCAATCTGTCCGTCGAAGGCGCGATTGACGGCGATAACGCCGCCAAAGGCGCTGACCGGGTCTGACTCTAAAGCGGGCGGAAAGGCGTCGGCCAGGCTATCGGCGCTGGCGATCCCGCACGGTGACAGGTGCTTGACGATGACCACGCTCGGCTGGTCAAACGCTTGGGCGGCCTGCCAGGCGGCGTCGATGTCGAGCATGTTGTTGTAGCTAAGGGCCTTGCCTTGCAGCAGTTCGCCGCCGAGGGGGCCGATTTTTTCATCGGTTGCATAGAGCGCCGCCGCCTGATGAGGATTTTCCCCGTAGCGCATCTCTTGTACTTTCGTCAATGATAGGCTGAATTGGCCGGGTAAATCGGAGGTTGGCTCCGTGGCCAGATAGTTGGCGATGGCAGCATCGTACTGGGTGGTGTGAGCAAAGGCCTTGCGGGCTAGTTCGGTTCGGCGCGCGGTTGAGATAAACCCTTTATCGCGCAGGTCTGCGGCCAGCACGTCATAATCGGCCGGATCGCACACAACGGTGACTCGCGCAAAATTTTTGGCGGCGGCCCGGATCAAAGCCACGCCGCCGATATCGATATTTTCGACGGCTTCGTTTAGCGATACATTGGCTTTGCTGACCGTGGCTTGAAACGGGTAGAGGTTGCAGACTACCATATTGATTTCATCGATATGATGAGCCGCCAATTCCGCCCGATCTTCCTCGCTGGGGCGAGCCAAAATCCCGGCGTGGATGACGGGATGGAGCGTTTTGACCCGCCCGCCTAACATCTCCGGCGCTTGGGTCACATCAGCTACGTCTTTAACGGTTAAGCCGGCTTCTTTGAGAACTTTGGCCGTACCCCCGCTGGCGATAAGCTGCCAGTTATGGTCAACCAGCGTTCGGGCGAACTCAGTCAGACCACGTTTGTCTGAGACAGACAGTAATGCAGTTGGCATAGGAAAAATACCCCTCTCTTTATATATGTATTGTATTCAATCTACTTCCCAATAATTTGGGCGTCGATTACAACTTCCACATCGGTGAAGCCGAGTGAATACAGAAAATTTTCGAAATAAAGTTTGCCATACTCGTCGGCTCGGTCAAGAATACCCTCTTGCAGCGCCGCCTGGTCGATGGCTTCTTTGGCCTGCTTAAGGGCTTCGCCCTGCAAATTGGGATTGTTTTCGTCAAAAATACGCGAGTTGTTGTAATAGACAAGCCGGGTGCGATCAAAGTCGATTTCCGTGTTGAGCAGCTCCGCCGCCGGCAGCACCAACCGCACCCGCTTGCCGTCAGTCCAGAGGTCGCCCTCATCCACCTTGCTCAAGTCGAAGCCGGCGTTGACATCGCCGTGAACCAGCATCAGCAGCGACTCTTTGGTGCCTAGTAATTCGTTAAGCCAGCCTTTTCCCTCGGCCTCGTTGTAAATTTCGGTGACAGTGCTGTACTCAACTGTCACCAGTTTGGACTGGGCCTGAATGTTTTGAATATTGACCACCGGCGGCGGCAATGGCGTGTTGGTCGGTTCGGCAAACAGGCTTAGACCGCCGGTCGTCACCGTACCGGCCAGGTAGGTAAACGAGCCGATGCAGGCCAACAGGATAATCACAATCGCTCCCCAAACCACATATTGCTGATTATTAGCCAGTGGTGGCGCAGCGGCGGTCGTGGGTTGAGGATCGGGAGACGGCTCGGGGGGGGTGTTGGTCTCCGGTGAGACGTTATCGGTATTGGGTTGAGACTCGTTCACAGATCCTTGTCCTCTATATTAATCGTGATAGCGGTAAAGCCCAGCGCCCGCAGGAAATTCTCTAATTGCAGCTTACCCGCACTTTCGGCTTTGTCAAAAATACCGCGTTCCATGGCCCATTCGACCAGCGCCTTTTCGGCCAACTGCCGGGCCCGACTTTCAAGGGATGGATCGGGTTTCATAAAGAGGCCGGTTTCGCGCTGATAAATTTGCGTTCGTTCATTATCGATTCGGCTGAATAGAATTTCGGGAGCCGGTAAATTTATCTCAACTTCAGTGCCTTTGACGGTAATGTCATCCTCGCTTACTTTGGTAAAGTCAAATCCGGCGACAACCTCGCCCTCGGCGACCAGCATTAACTTATCGGTGCCTAGAATCCGTTCCCAGATATTGGTCGGTGCATTTTCAAGGTCGATCACCGTTTGCATGGTGTACTCAGCCGTCTCCAGCCGGCCCAAACTGTCGATGTGCTGGATGACGACAATCGGAGTTGGGGTCGGGGTGGCGGTGGGAAAGGGTGTGGCGGTGGGGGTGTCTGTAGCCGGGGGGGTACTGGTGTGCGTTGGGGTATTAGTAACAATACGTGGTGGTGGAGCCACGGTATTTTGGTCGGCAATAGCCTGAGTGACGGGAACTGCGTGCTGCCCCAACTGAAACGAGATAATACCAATAGTTACAGCCACAATAACCAACAGAGCAGCCGCCGCTAATAATATGAGCTGGGTACGATCTAGGTTGTGATTCACCTTCAATGCCGATTACTTTGTCTTAAGACCAAGTGACAGTCACTTATAAAATGCATCCATCCTTGATCATAAACAACGAGAGCCACAGCCGTCTTGTTACTCTATCGATGGCGATTTTCCAACGCCGCGACGACATCCGACCAGCTTAAATCTCTGGTCTCTAACAACACCAGGCTGTGATAAATCAAGTCGGCCATTTCTTCGATGACCCGCTCATCGGATTGAGCCAGAGCCGCAATGATCACTTCAGTCGCTTCTTCGCCGACTTTTTGGGCCGCTTTATTTTTGTCGGCCAGGAGTTTATTGGTATACGACCCCGGTTTTGGATTGGCTTTCCGATCCGCGATCAGGGTGGTGAGTTCGGTGATGAAATCGTTCATATTTTTAGGGTTGCAAGGTTGCAAGGTTACAGGGTTGCAGGGTTGCAAGGTTGCACTGGTGCAAGGAAGCAAGTTGTAGGGTTAAAGGGTAGTAAAGTTGCAACACAGATATATTACCTCGTTAGTTGATTTTTCCTTCAAACATAGCTTCGCGTTCCGGGCCGACGGAGACGAATTTGATCGGTACGCCGACCAGTTCTTGAATACGGGTTAGGTAATTTTGGGCCGCAGCCGGGAGATCAGACCAGGATTTAGCCGTGCGTGCGGCGTTGTCCGGCCAGCCCGGCCAGCTTTCGTAGATTGGCTCGACGGTTTCATAGATGGGCGTGTCGGGTACGTAGTCGATGAGCGTGCCGTCCGCCAGTCGATAGCCGGTGCAAATTTTTAACTCCGGCATACCGTCCAGAACATCGAGTTTGGTGATGACGATATCGGTAAACCCGTTGAGGTAAGCGACATAATTGAGATTGACCGTATCGAGCCAGCCGCAGCGCCGCGGCCGACCGGTGGTGGCTCCATACTCGCCGCCTTTTTCGCGTAACCTTTCGGCCGTGTCATTATCGCCCTGATCGGTCGGCACCGGCCCGGCTCCCACTGCTGTGGTGTAGGCTTTGACCACGCCAATGACCTGGGTGAGCGCCTGAGGCGGCAGACCCGCGCCGACCGGCGCAAACGTAGCGGTGGGGTTCGATGAGGTGACGTACGGGTAGGTACCCCAATCCAGATCGCGCATCGCCGCCAATTGGCCTTCCAATAAAATGTTGGCGTTTTGTTCGTAGGCCTGACGCACCATTGGCAGTGGGTTGATGATGCGATCCTGTAATTTTTCACCCCAGGCCTGGCATACTTCGAGCATCTCCTGCACATCAATCGGCTTTTGGTCGTAATATTTCAGTTCGATATTGGCGTGTTCAACGGCTTTGGTTAAACGCGACTGTAACCAGTCGGGCCGCAGTAAATCCCCCATGCGCAGGCCGCGCCGGGCCGATTTATCGCTATAGGCCGGACCGATACCCCGTTTGGTGGTCCCCAAAGCCGCGCCGCCCGACTCGTGCAGGCTGTCGAGTTGGCGATGATACGGCATCACAATTTGAGCCCGATCAGAAACGTAAAGCCGGCTAGTATCGACGCCCGCGGCTTCAATGGCTGCCAATTCCTCAAAAAGCGCGGGCGGATAGACCACGCAGCCCGTTCCGATCAAACATTGCGCCGTTGAGGTAAAAATACCTGACGGCACTAGATGCAGTTTGAATGTGCCGTAATGGTTGACCACGGTGTGCCCGGCGTTATCGCCGCCTTGGAAGCGAATCACCAGGTCCATTTTTTCAGCCAGGGCGTCAACCACGCGCCCTTTGCCTTCGTCGCCCCATTGAGCGCCTACCACTGCCGTTACTGGCATTTGAATTCTCCTAAGATGGATTTTCCGTAGTCCGCAGCATCCTGAGTAGACCGAAGAACGAGGTCGTATCGAAGGGTGCTGTTAGCGACGGATGTTTAAAGTCTGGTCAGGTTCGTCTTACTTAACCGTTACCCCGGCTTCTCTTAAAGCCTCGATGGCGCGTTCGTCATCATCCGGCTCAACATTAACCGCGCGAGTGCCTGATAACACCACAGTGGTCGGAAAGCCCAACTTTTGAGCATCCAGCGCCGTCGATTTGACGCAGTAGTCCAGGGCTAAACCCACCACGGTTACGGCTTCGACCTCTTGCTCCCTGAGATACGCTTCCAGGGAGGGGCTGTCTTCGATGGGATCGAGATGACCGCCGAAGCCGGAGTAACTATCTTGCTCGGTGACAAAGGCCTTGTGGAAGGTCGGCCCGTTAACGATTAGTTCCGGAAAAAATTCCGCACCCGTAGTGCCCTGGACGCAGTGGGGCGGCCAGATGCCTTCGGGATGATTTTCGGCAAACGAGACGTGATTCTCAGGATGATAGTCCTTGGTGTAAACCACGATGTCGCCGCGTTCGATAAATTCTTCAACCAGGTCGTTGACCGTGTCTAAAATTTGATCTCCCTCCGGCACCGCAAGCGCTCCGTTGGGGCAAAAATCGTTTTGAAAGTCAACCACGATTAATGCTTTGTTCGCCATGATTCCTACCTCTTTCACTCTAACTTTCTAAAGAAACAACTGACCTCGCCGGTATGGCAGGCCGGGCCGGCGGGTTCCACTTGGATGAGCAGGGTGTCGCCGTCGCAGTCGTAGTAGATGCCGGTAACTTTTTGGGTGTTGCCGCTAGTCGCCCCCTTGTGCCACAATTCACCCCGGCTGCGGCTCCAAAACCAGGTTTCGCCCTGCGCTTGCATCAAGTCCAGGCTTTCCCGGTTGGCCCAGGCCATCATCAAAACCTGATGGGTTGTGGCATCCTGCACAATGGCCGGAATGAGACCGTCCTGATTAAATTTTAAATCGTCAACGTTCAAAATTCAAGCCTCATATTTATACACCGTAAGCCCCGACCTGATGGGTCTTTTTGGGACGCACCACGATATTCTGTTCCAATAAATAATCTTTTACTTCTTGAATCGACAGCTCTTTATAGTGAAACAGACTGGCCGCCAGCACGGCGCTGGCATTGGCTTTGAGAATCGCATCGGCGAAATGGTCCAGCGCGCCAGCCCCCCCGGAAGCGATGACCGGGATCGAGACGACGGAGGTGATGGCTCGCGTCAGTTCCAAATCGAAACCGGCTTTGGTGCCGTCGGTGTCCATGCTGGTTAGCAAAATTTCGCCGGCCCCGCGCTCCTGGCACTCTTTAGCCCAGGCGACCGCATCCAGGCCGGTGCGCTGCCGTCCACCGTGGGTGGTCGTTTCCCAACCTTCGCCGTCCAGCCGCTTGCGGGCATCGATAGCCACCACGATGGCGTTGCTGCCGAACGCTTTGGCTCCCTCGGTGATGACCTGGGGGGTGCGAACCGCCGCCGTGTTGAGACTAATCTTGTCCGCGCCGGTCGAAATAATGGCGTGCATATCGGCCAACGTGCGGATACCGCCGCCAACAGTAAACGGAATGTAGACGCTCTCGGCCACGCGGCGGGCAATATCGAGCATCAACCCCCGGCCTTCGTGCGAGGCGGTGATATCCAGAAAAACCAGTTCGTCCGCGCCTTCACGGTCGTAAATTTGCGCCTGCTCCACCGGGTCGCCGGCGTCTCTTAAATTGACAAAATTAATACCCTTAACCACCCGGCCGTCTTTCACATCCAGGCAGGGAATGATCCGTTTCGCTAACATCTCTCACTCCGGAATGATGTATGATGAGTGATGAATAATGAATTGTTTTATCTCATCATTCATCGTTCATCATTCATCAATAGTTTCGCTTGTTTGACAAAGTCTCTGACCCGATTCATATCCTTAACCACCGGATCGCCGGGGATGTTTGTGCCGGTGTTGCTGTCGACGCCCCACGGCCGAGCGGTGGCGATGGCGGCGCTAACATTCTCCGGCGTTAGACCGCCCGCCAAAACAACCTTGGCCTGCCCCTCCACCCGGCGCACAATTTCGCGGCTAACCGTCCAGTCGTGAGTGACTCCGGTGGCCCCGACGCCAGGAAACCCCTTGACTTTCGTGTCGAGCAGTAAAATATCCGCGACTTCGGCAAACGCCAGCGCCGTGGCGATACTTTCTGCCCCGTCAACGTGAATGGCCTTCATTAATAATAGGTTGTTGGGCAGCGATGCCTTCAAAGTCTGCATCGCCGCAACACCCACAGCCTCAGTATCGCTGGAAATATGCACAATATCCGGCTGCACGGCCTCGATCATCCGCCGGATTTCGGTAATATCAGTACTCATCGTTAACGCCGATGACATCGCTTTACCGCGCAGCGCCTCGACTATGCCGCGCGCCTCAAGAAAGGTCAGTTCACCATATACTTCGCCATAGTCGCCGGCCACAAAACCCACCTGATCGACGCCTAACTCAACCATTTTCAAAGCATCGGCGACGGACGTAGCGGCGTAAATCTGTACAATCATAGAGTTATTGGTGGGCTATGGTCATGGCTTCGGCCAGATCGACGGCGCCGGTGTAGAGCGCTTTGCCGATGATGAGACCTTCGATTTCTTGGCCGGCCTCTTCAGCGGCTTTGACCTGCTTAACATCCTCTAAGCTGGCGACGCCCCCGGAAACGATCACTTTGAAATGGTTGTGTGTGCCTTCGGTTTGATTGGCTGCTTCGAGTAGGGTCAGCGTCGCGGCCAAGTTGACGCCTTGCAGCATGCCGTCACGGGCAATGTCGGTGTAAATCACGTATTTCAGGCCGGCTTTCTGAATTTGTTTGACCAGATCGAGCGCGCTGGTTTCGGCCAATTTTCGCCAGCCGTGGGTGGCGACCTGACCGTTCTTGACATCCAACCCCAGAGCCACCTGCTCCGGGCCGAACTCGCCCAGAATATCGAGCATCTGGCGCGGCCGGTCGGCGGCCATCGAGCCGATGACGACTCGGCTGACGCCCATGCTCAGGGCGCGCCGGATGTCATCCGGTTTGCGCAGACCGCCGCCAAATTGAACCGGCCGGTCAACGCGATCCAAGATCGCCTGTAAGGCATCGATGTTTTTAGCTGCTTTCGACGCATCGCCAAAAGCGCCATCCAAATTGACGACATGCAGCCAGTCAACGCTGATGCTGTTCCAGGCTTCGGCTATTTCGGCCGGGTCTTCGCCGTAAACGGTCTCCGCATCGGGGTCGCCCTGTACCAGCCGAACACATTTACCGTTTTTTAAATCAATTGCTGCATAGATATGCATATTTCCGCCAGGGAAACCAGAGGTGGGAATTCATCACCCCATCTCCTCGTCCCTTTATCTCCTTTCTTTGCCGGCAAACTCAACAAAATTCTTCAATATTTGTAAGCCGACCTGTTGGCTTTTTTCCGGGTGAAACTGAATAGCGCAGACGTTGTCTCGCCCCACAATCGACGGGTAGAGCTGGCCGTACTCGGTGCAGGCGATAATATCAGCGCTGTTGGCCGGCGCGGCGTGATAAGAGTGGGCAAAGTAGGCGAAATCGCTCGGCTCAATACCGACGAGCAGCGGGTGCTCTCGCGCCGGTTCGATCTGGTTCCAACCCATATGCGGCACGGTTAGCTCACTGTCCGGGAAGCGGACGACCTTGCCGGGCAGAATCCCCAGCCCGATATGGTGCCCGATCTCTTCGCTCTCTTCAAAAAGAAGCTGCAAGCCGACGCAAATGCCGATCATCGGCTTGCCCGCCGCGACCGCGTCTAAAATCGGCTGCTCCAATTTTCGTGCGCGAATGTTGTCGATGGCATCGCCGAACGCGCCGACCCCCGGCAGAACAATCGCGTCAGCCTCATTGACCGCTTCAACCGAGTCGGTGATTTCTGCGGCAGCGCCCACCACTTCAAACGCCTTCTGCACGTTGCGGAAATTGCCCACGCCGTAGTCTATAATAGTGATTTTTGTCATACCGTCAACGTTCCTTTCGTGCTGGGAACCTGACCGGCCAATCGTTCATCGCGTTGCACCGCCATATCGAGCGCCCGCGCCAGGGCTTTGAACAGCGCCTCGGCCCGGTGGTGGTCATCGACCCCGGCCAGCAGCCGGGCGTGGAGATTGAGCCGACCCTCGTGGGCCAGGCTTTCAAAAAAGTGCGGAATCAAAGTGGTGCCGACCTGGCCGATCCGGTCGCTGCTGAATTGGCCGTCGAATACAAAATAGCCCCGGCCGCCAAAATCGACGGCCACTAAGGCCAGCGCTTCATCCATCGGCACGATGGCATGACCCATGCGCGTAATCCCTTTGCGGTCGCCCAGAGCCTCGGCTAAGGCCCGCCCCAGCACGATGCCGACATCCTCGACGGTGTGGTGCTCATCGATATGCAGATCGCCTTCGGCCCGCACCTTCAAATCGAAACGAGCATGTCGAGCCAGAGCGTGCAGCATATGATCCAAAAAGCCCACGCCGGTGCTGATCTCGGCCTGGCCGGTGCCGTCTAAACTCAAACTGATTTCGATATCCGTCTCGCCGGTTTTACGGGCGACAGTTGCCGTTCGCGGTCGTTCAGCCAAGAATTAACTCCTTTAAATTATTGGGGTGGCCCAGAATGATATCGGCCTTATGGTCTTCAAATGCCTGGCGCAGCTCTTTTTTGTCAGGTGTCCCGATGGCGCACCCTATCGCCGTAAATCTTATCGTGTCGCTGGCGGCTTTGGCCGCCTGAATATCCCCGACGTTGGCCCCCACATAAGCGCAGTGACCCGGCGAGGCGACTAGACATCGGGTGGCTTCCAGTAGCGGCCAGGCATCGGGTACCGGTTTGGCCTTAGCCTGCTCGATATCTTCCAACGCCACAATCGTTTGAAAGTAAGCGTCGATCTGCTGCGCCTGGAGGGATCGTTCGACCTCTTGCCGGGGCCGATCTGATACCACGCCGAGCGGCATATGACGGCCGAGGGCAGCCAGAACCTCCGGCTCGATAGCCAGGGTTTCGGCCCGATAGTAGCCGTCGCTGCGGACGACAAAGGCCGGTTGGTTATAGGTTTGCTCAAACAGGTCAGCGCCCAGGTACAACTCCTGAAAAATGCGGGCCAGGACGTTGGTTTTAGTTATTTCGCCGGAACTCACCAGCATGTGCCGGTTTTCTTGCGGCAGAATTTTGTGCGCGCCATCCAGCCCACCGCCCACCGCTTCGACCTCGGCGGCCAGCCGGGGAATGTCACGCTGTTCGCGGAGTTTGTCGATGCTGATGCGCAAATTGCCGCCGGCCATTTGCAGATAGGCCATTAACCCCGGAATATGAAATCTTGATGGAAAGGTCGGTACCGGCACCGGCGGCAGCATCTCGACGAAATACATCACCAGAGCGGTGGTCAAATCCCAGTAATCGGTAAACCGGCCCTTTTTTTGAAGCAGAGTCACTTCGGCGAGTGAAATGAGCGGTTCGCTCGACGGCGGCAGCCCGACCGCCTGCTCCAAATACGTTTGTACGGCCGGGCCAACCACGGCCCGATAAGAGTGATCGACATCGATCAAAACTTCATTGCTGGCAAAGATGAGACAGTCGATATTGAGTTTGGGTTTTCTGGTTGTCATAGGTGTTGTAGAACTTTCGCTAAACGGGCCATCTGCGCCGGGGTCCCGATGCTGATCCGGATATGATCGGTCAGGCCGGGTGAGTTGTAGTAGCGAACCAAAATTCCCTGTTCAGCCAGTTGTTGCTTGACGTCCGACGCATTACGGCCCTTAACTTGGCACAGGATGAAGTTTGTTTGGCTGGGGTAAGGTTCAAGCCACTCAATCGCGTTGAGAACGGGGTAAAACTGTTCTCGCTGTTCAATCAGCCGGGCAACATTGTCCAGCAAATAGTGACAATCGGTTAGGGAAACCTCGGCGGCCAATTGGCCGGCCAGGTTAACATTGTAAGGCTGCTTGATTTTCCACAGCTGCTCGATCAAGTCGAGCGGAAAGGCGCCGTAGCCGACGCGCAGGCCGGCCAGCCCGGCCCATTTGCTAAACGTGCGCAGCACAATCAGATTGGGGTGCTGCTCGACCCACTGGATGCGGCTGCCGCTGCTAAATTCAACATAAGCTTCATCCAGCACCACCACGGTTGGCAGCGCCAGCAGTCGTTGCAGATCGCTATCGCTCAAAATTGATCCGTCGGGATTGTTGGGCGAGGTGACAAAGATAAGTTTGGGATGGGGCTCCGACTGGCTCTCGGCGAATAGAGTCTCGATGGCGTCCACATCAATCGAAAAATCGGGCCTGCGCCGGATAGCGATGACCTCGGCGGCGCTGATGTCGCCATCGAACGCGTACATGCCGAAGGTGGGCGGGCAGTTGACAATTTTGTCGCCGGGATCGATAAACAGACGCATGATCAGGTCGATCAACTCATCCGCACCGCTGCCCACCAGCAAATATTCGGCCCCCAAATTAGTGTATTCGGCCAACGCGGCCCGTAAATTCCGGCTCTCCGGGTCGGGATAAATGTGCATATATTGAGCTTCGGCCAGCACCTCCGCCACCCTCGGCGATGGCCCGTAGGGATTCTCATTGGCGTCCAGCTTGATAATGTCTTCCGGCGCGCGATTTAACTCTTGCGACAGAATATCAAACGGCACAATCGGGGTGTACGGTTTCAAACTCACCACGTTAGGTCGAATAAGTTGGCTTGGGGAAAAAGCGGTCTCGGACAAAGGATCCTCAAAATTGATAATGGACAATTGATAATTGATAATGGGTGGCTAAAGATGGATGGCCTAAAAG
Organism: Anaerolineales bacterium; assembly: GCA_020634855.1. Lineage (GTDB taxonomy): Bacteria > Chloroflexota > Anaerolineae > 4572-78 > J111 > JAGRBY01. Next base: position 558,476 of record JACKAU010000003.1, on the reverse strand, counting down.
CCCCATATCTCCAATCTTCAGTCTCTAATCTCCCAATCGTTTGCGTACAGCCGTGGCGTGAGCATCCAGCCCTTCCGCCTCGGCCAAACGCTGGGCCGCCGGGCCGATACGGGCCGCTTCGGCTGCGTCCAGACCAAAAACGCTGATAATTTTGGTAAAATCGCGTACGCTGAGCGGGCTGGCAAATCGCGCCGTGCCCATTGTGGGCATCACATGGGTCGGGCCGGCGGTATAGTCACCTAACACTTCGTAGGCATGCTCGCCCAAAAAGACGCCGCCGGCATTTTTGACTTGGCCGGTCAGCGCCCACGGATCGCCGACGTGCAGGCACAGGTGTTCCGGTGCGTACAGGTTGCTCAGTTCGACGGCTTCAGCCAGATCGGCGCAGATGACCGCGCCGCCCTGGTTTTGCAAACTTTCGACGATGATCTCCGCCCGCGATAGATTTTCCACCTGTCGCCCGATTTCCACCTGGACGGCCTCGGCCAGCGCGCGGCTCGGCGTCACCAAAATGGCTGAGGCCAGCGTATCGTGTTCGGCTTGAGCCAGCAAATCGGCGGCGACCACGGCCGGGTTGGCGGCTTCGTCGGCGATGACTAGCGTCTCGGTTGGGCCGGGCAGACCGTCGATATCGACCTGACCGAACACCTGCCGCTTGGCCAGCGTCACAAAAATATTCCCCGGCCCCACAATTTTATCCACCTTCGGCAGCGACTCCGTGCCGTAAGCCATCGCTGCTACGGCTTGCGCGCCGCCGATGCGATAGACCGCATCGACGCCGGCCACTTTAGCGGCGGCCAGCAGCACCGGCGCAATTTTGTCCTCGCGTCCGCTGGGGGTGGCGACGATGACTTGCTCCACCCCGGCGACTCTGGCGGTGACGGCGCACATCAGCAGCGTGCTGGGGTAGGGCGCTGTGCCGCCGGGGGCGTAAACTCCCACGCGCTCCAGCGGTCGCACCATTTGGCCCAGCGCGCCGCCGCTGGCTTGCCAATCGAGCCAGCTTTGGGCCGGCTGTTTTTGATGAAAGGTGCGGATGCGGTCGGCGGCAAAATGGAGGGCGTCCCGCAGATCGCTGGGAATTTGGGCGTAGGCGGTCTCGATATCGGCCGGGTCAACGGCCAGCGCTTGGAGCCGCACCCCATCGATTTTTTCCGTCCAGTCGAGTACTGCCGCGTCGCCCCGCCCGCGCACATCGGCTAGAATGCGCCGGACGGCCTCTTCCAAAGCCACCACCTCGCCGAAAACCCGCTCCAGCCCTTTGGCCAGGCTAGGGGTGATCGACACATCCCCGACCGGCGCGCGGCGCAGCAGAGTTTGTCGGGCTTCGGCGGCGTCGAACAACCGAAACAGATCAGCGGCCATTAGGGGTGTTCACCAGATTAAGGGTTTCGAGCAGCTTTTGCCAGCGCGGTGGTTCCTCTTCGAAAATATAACGCAGGGGCAGCACCAGCACGCCGCTGCCGCCAATTTGGCGTATCTGCCGGATGGCTTCATACAGCCTTTTCTTGGGGACAACAATACTGATGGCGTACCAATTGGTTTCGGACGGTTCACGCAGATAAACCTGGCTGATAGTCGGCCCCTGCAACCCGCCTAGATTAGGCTGACTGAATACTTTTTGCGCTACCTCTTCAGCGGATTGGCCGCGCATATTAGCTATCACCGATAGATGGTCCAAGGCGCGCAGATGCGCCTCGAACCGTTCCAGAAATTCGCGGGTAATGGCCAACACCTCCGGCCGCTCGGTTAGCGCGCGGCGGTTGCCGAAGAAGGTGGCTTGGCTGCGCAGTAGAAGCCCGTCCTCCAACTCCTTCAATCGATTTTCTCGGAGCGTGACGCCGGTGCTGACTACATCGATGATGAAATCGGCCGTGCCCATCTGCGGTGCGGCTTCAAGGGCGCCGTCGGCGTGCAAGATGCGAAACGGCGAGACCTGGTGATCGTGCAAAAACGATTCGGCCAGCCGGGCATATTGGCTGACTACTCGCAGGGGGCGGGTGTTGCTGCGCTCGGCGGCCAGTCGGGCCAAATCGGCCATGGTGTTGATATCGGTCCAGGCCTCAGGCACGGCAACGGACACATGACAAGGACTGTAACCCAGCGCGTCGTGAATGATGACCACACTCTCATCGTTGCCGCGATACTCGGCGATCCTGTCGAAGCCGACAATGCCCAAATCGATATCACCGTCGCGCACTTTACGGACAACGTCAGCCGTACGCTGGAACCAAATCTCCAGGTTGTCTAGCTCAGGAATATGGGCGATGTATTGGCGTGGGTTTAATTTTTTAACCGAGAGGCCGCAGTTTTGCAGAAACTCCAGCGTTTCGTCTTCCATGCGACCCTTGCTGGGTAGGGCCAGCCGGATCACACTTCTTTGATTATTGTCTGTATCGGTCAATAACATAGGGGTACTCGTTTCTCTCCGAACAATTAAGATTTTACCTCTAAAAAGAGCTAGACACAATTTTCACGGACTTTGTACCTGAATCGCCGGTAGGCGAACATAATCGCTCTGAAATTCGCCGTTTTCATTGAGGATTTGCAGGCGCGCGCCGCTGTCCGCTTCATAGAACCCAAACACAATGCTGTACGAACCGGGCGGTAGATCGGCGGGTAAGGGAAGGGTGTAGCCGTCGATGATCGTCTCGCCGGGCTGCCAATAGACGGTGCGATAAAAGCCGCCTTGGGGCTTGCTGTCGCCCTGAACCACGATTTGATCGTTAGCATCGACCAATTGGACGAAGACGGTGAAATCGACTTCGATGGGCGCTTCGGCCTGCCAAAACAGTGTCAGGTGGATCGGGTTGTCGGCGATAATGGGCTGGTTGAGGTGGTAGCCGGTCAGCGTAATCTGCCGGTTGAAGTCGATCTGCAACGGTTGGATTTCGGCCGGGGGGATATTTTGATCCTGAACCTTGACCCCATCGAGGCGGGTGAAGAGCACCAGCGGTTCGGCCATCGCCGGAAACTTGAAGGCATGGCGCGGGACATAATCGGCTTGAAACCAGGGCGTGCTCTGAATTTCAGGCAGCCACAGCGCGCCGATTAGCACCATATCGGGCTGATAGTGGCGAATGGCGTAACCAAAATCGCCCTCGGCGATGTGGGCCGGAACGTCCGGCTGGGCCAGGCCGACGATATCGATGATGGGCCGGCCCGACCAGTAGCCCAGATGGCCGATATCGATAGTGGACAGATTGGCCGCGGCGGAGGTGTTTTCGGCCAGCCACCGCGCTGTGGCCGGATAGACCTGAGCCTTCCAATCGGGGTTGGCCGCGATGAGATCGCGGGTGACGGGATAGAGGGTGGCTAACAGAATCGCCGTAAGGATAGCCGCCAGCCCGGTCGATAACCAAGGTTGCCATCGCGCTGGTGCGGCCGATGGGGTTCGGGTGGGAAGATGGGCCACAAATTGAATGCCACGAGCTGTCAACAACGCCACGCCGGGCATCAAGGGCGCGTAGTACCATTCGGCAAAGGTGACGCCCAAACCCACAAACGCGGCGATGTACAATACGTTTTGGCCGATGAGGATCAGCCAGCGCGAGTCAGTTTGCAGCGCGCGAACCAAGCCCAGAACAATAAGAATAGGGAACAGATAGAAAAGCCGCGAGTAGTCTTTCGTCCAATCATGCCAATAGTCTTGGAAGCCGCCAAGAAATCGCCGGCCGAGCCAGTTGAAATCGCCCTGGGCCGTTTTGGCGCTGAGAGTCGCCGGAAAGGGCGAGCCGTAGTAGGCGGTAGCAAACAAATACCACAGGCCCGGAATGACGACAGCCGGCAGAATGAGCCGCCAGCGCAGCCGGCGTTGGGCCAGAAAATCATAAGTCAGCAGGCAAGCGCCCAGCAGGACGGCGTCGCCGCGAGTGAGGGTGGTGACGCCGACCAACACCCCGGCCAGGGTATCGCGCCGGGCCACGTAAGCCACCAATGAGGCCAAAATGAGCGCCACGTAGAGGTAGCTCTCCATACTAAAGGCGATAATGAGTAGCGGCACCAGCGTAATCAACAACGCGCCGGCCAGGCCGGTGATGCGCCCGGCCAATCGCCGCCCCAAATCATAGGTCAACATAGGAATGACAGCGGACAGAGCGATATTGAGCCAGAGGGCGGCCTGGGGGGCGGTACCGATCAACCGGGTCCCGGCCGCTAAGATGATGGCGTAAAGGGGAGTAGTTGTTACCTGCACCCGCTCGCCCACGTTGTAGACAAAGCCTCGTCCGTATGCCAGGTTTTCAGCTACGCGGAAGGTGATCATGGCGTCATCAAGGATAATCGCTTTGGCCCAGATGCCGGTGATTAAGCCTACGATGCCAACTATCATAATAAGGCTAATATCTAGGGTATGAGTTTTAAGCCAGCGGCGGGTGGGTATCATCAAGACCTTTCAAAGCGGTTCCGGATTCCGACGGAGGATTATACCTCTATTGGCCTGGATGCCCAAGTTTCTATCGATGGTGAAAGGCAAAAATAGGGTTTAAAAATGGAAATAGCTTGGTGTGACCAGCACCAAGCTATTTCGGAGAGGAGAGGAGGTTTTTATAACTGGCTTTATCATAACCGATATAAGTGGGATTGTATATGTAAGCTGCGTTAGGTTTGCATAGGATTGTGTTAAGAATTCGTTGGAATGCTTAAGGATTAAGGCGCTATTGGCTTGGTACCCAAGTTTCTATCGATTGTGAATGAAGTAAAGGGTTTAAAAATGGAAATAGCTTGATGTGACCAGCACCAAGCTATTTCGGAGAGGAGAGGAGGTTTTATAACGGTTTTATCATAACCGAAATAAGTGGGATAGTATATAAAAATTGTCTTGGGTTTGTATAAAGGTTTTATTAGGGATTAGTTGGAACTCTTAAGAATTCGATCATCGGCCGGAGTCAGATTGGGGATTGGTTACCAGTTGGGGTACAATGTCTAGAGTCAACGGTTATTCAAAGTTACGAAGATTTTTCAGTTGATTCTAACGGTTCAACTGGTATACTATCGGGCAGAATAGGGCACCGATAAATTGAGTGCAGGACGGAGTAATGTTTTATGAGTACGGCCAATCGCTTTCGTTTGTGGACAATCGTCATAATCGTCATCGCTTTATACCTTGTGGCCCGGTTTGGGGTGGGGCTTTATACGGATTTTCTTTGGTTCAAGCACCTTGGTCTTGAATCGGTGATGCTGACGGGATTTGGGCGCGATTTGCCGTGGGAATTGGCGTGGCGATACCCTTCGCGGTGTTGTTTTGGGTTAATACGTTCATCGCCCGTTGGCAGTCGATTCGGAATGTGTTGTTTTTTAGTGATGAAACGTTGGTGGCGCAGCGTTTTGTGGTGTGGATCATCTGGGGCGTGGGGGCGCTGCTGGCCTGGATTATAGGCATGGCTGCTTCAAGCGATTGGCTGCTTTTTCTGCGTTATCTCAACCAACATGCCTTTGACCTGATGGATCCTATTTTTAATCGCGATGTTAGCTTTTACGTGTTTAGTGTGCCGGTATTTCGATTCATTCAGAGCTGGTTGGTGGTGTCTCTATTTTTGTCGTTGATTGGGACCGTGGCGATTTATGCGTTGGCCCAACAGAATAATCTAGCTGAAGGTCGAATTATCGTTTTACCGCATGTCCAGCTTCACCTCTCGGTGATTGGCGCACTGATTTTTTTAACTTTCGCCCTAGATCATTGGCTTGATTTGTTCGATTTGATGTACTCTGAGCGAGGGGTGGCTTATGGGGCCAGTTATACCGATGTCCATGTGTCGATGCCGGCTCTGTGGGTCATGGTGGTGGTGGCCCTGGTAACAGCGGCCATTTTACTGTTGAACACCTTGATTCGCCGCCCATCACTGAGTCTAATGGCTATTTTCGTATGGGTCTTGGCCGGCGTGATTGGGGCTGGTTTTATTCCCGGTATTATCCAGCGCTATATTGTGGAGCCGAATGAATTGGCCCGAGAAGCGCCTTTTATTGAGAGCAATATTAGCTTGACAAATATGGCCTACGGCCTGGACGGTATTCAAGACCGCGACTTTACTGAAATTGAACCCCTCACCGAAGAGGCTGTTATCGCCAATGATAACTTTCTGAAGAATATTCGGCTTTGGGACTATCGACCGCTAGAGCGCACCTACCAGCAGATTCAGGCGATTCGGCTTTATTATCAATTCCATAACATCGATTTTGACCGTTATCAAGTTAATGATGAATTACGTCAGGTGGCTATCTCCGCACGCGAACTTAATAAAGAAGCCTTGCAGTCGCGGACATGGGTTACGGAGCGGTTGCAATTTACCCACGGCTATGGCGTAGTGGCCAACCCGGTTAATGAGGTGACCAGGGAAGGCTTGCCGCAGTTATGGATCAAAGATTTACCTCCAGAGAGTACCGTTAATATTGAAGTTAACCAGCCGGAGATTTACTACGGTGAAACCACCGACGACTACGTTTTTGTAAAAACTAGTGAGCGTGAATTCAATTACCCGAGCGGTGAGCAAAATGTCTTTACCAATTACGACGGAACGGGAGGCGTAGCCTTAGACACCTTTCTGAAACGGATCGCTTTTGCCCTCCGGTTGGCCGATACCAACATGCTGCTGAGTCAGGAATTTACCAATGACAGCCGGGTGATGTTCTATCGTAATATTCAGCAGCGCGTCAATCGCATTGCGCCATTCCTGCAATATGATCAAGATCCCTATATTTTGGTTGGGGAGGATGGGCATTTATATTGGCTTCAGGACGCTTACACCACCTCTGATCGATTTCCCTATGCTGAACCCAGCGTTTTTCCACATGATCAGCCCAGACTCCGCATTAACTATATTCGAAATTCAGTCAAGGTCTTGATCGATGCCTATGATGGCTCACTGACCTTTTTTGTGACCGATACTAAGGATCCGCTGATTCAATCTTATCAGGCTATTTTCCCGGAACTGTTTACGCCGATGAGCGAGATGCCCGATTGGGTCCGCGACCATATTCGCTATCCCGAAGAAATCTTCCGCATCCAGTCGGAATTGTACCGTACTTATCATATGCGCGATGTTAATGTGTTTTATAATAAGGAAGACCTGTGGCAGATACCTCGGGAGAATTTTGCCGGAGAAACGGTCTTTGTCGAGCCTTATTATGTCATGCTAAAATTGCCCGGCTCAGAGGAAACTGAATTTGTTTTAATCCAACCCTTTACGCCTAACAATAAAGATAACCTCATCGGTTGGATGGCAGCCCGTTCGGACGGCGAGAATTACGGGCAATTGGTAACTTACCGCTTCCCGAAGCAGGAGTTGATTTTTGGCCCGCTACAAATCGAGGGGCGGATCGATCAAGATCCGGAAATTTCCTCGCAAATTTCACTGTGGGATCAGGGTGGATCGCAGGTGATCAGGGGCAATTTACTGGTACTTCCCATTGACAACTCGCTCTTATATGTAGAACCCTTGTATTTACAAGCTGAAAATGGGCAGATCCCGGAGTTGAAGCGGGTGATTTTGGCCTCGGGCGACAAAATTGTGATGCGCACCACGTTGGCTGAAGCGCTCGTCGCCTTGTTCGAAGGTTTAGATGAGGGAGAATTACCGACGACAGTATCGAATACCCCTTCCCCTGTCGATGAAGCTGATTTATCGACCGACGCCGTGCCATCTGACGATTCTTCCTCAGCCAGCCCATCGAGTCAGGTGAATTTAGCGGACAAGGATGTTGCCGAATTAGCACAAATGGCGTCAGATCATTACGAGGCGGCTCGACAGGCCCTGCGTCAAGGCGACTGGACCACTTACGGCCGGGAACTCGATCAAATGGAAGCCGTACTCAACACGTTGGTACAGCTAACCCGTCAGCAGCAGCCCTAGTCTTTGGATCCGTTCAACTGTTTTTGTATTCGAAAAATACCTTCCCAAGCGGACGAACGATACGTATTAGATAAATCTTTTTCTGTTACCAACCGGTAGGTTTGTTCGGCCTCTGTCAGGTTGGCTTGAGACTCCAAATATCGGGCTAAATGGTAGTGAGCGCTCATAAGATTGGGATTTAGCTCAAGGGCTTGCTGAAGATTGGTTTCCGCATGGTCTAAGTCACCCGCCAAGAATTGCATCCAACCCAATAGGTCGTAAGCTTCGGCATTATCTTCATCTACTTCGACGAGCGCTTCGGCTGTGGGAATCCCCGCCTCATTGAGGCGATAAGTGTGGTCGGCGTAAAATTCGACCTGAAGCGTTAGGATTTGAACATCGTCCGGCGCGGCTTCAACCGCAGCCATATATTGAGCTTCAGCAGCAGCTAGGTTGCCTTGATCCGACTTGAGTCGGGCTAATTCAATATAAATGGCCGGATTGTTTGGGTCCAGTGAAGCGGCTTGTTGCAGCCTATCCTCAGCCACCGTTAAAGCCCCTTTTTGTCGTAAATAAATCCCCTGAAAATAAGCCGGCAGAGCCGAAGCCGGATCGAGGGCTTCGGCCTGACGAAACATTTCGATGGCCGGTCGACCGTACTGGGCCAGGGCATGACCCAGAAAAGCAAGGCTTTTGGCTTTGTCTTGATCTTTTTGGTTCTCCGTTCGACTCGCTATTTGCAGGGCATGAATGGCCAGCGGCCACAACTTGGCCTGAACCAGCGCGACGCCCTCGGCTTGCGCAATCGCTGCTTGAGGGGTGTCGTCAGCAAACGGCTCCAGAACGGCGACCAGATAGTCACGGCGGGCGAGCAGATCGTCCGAAATATCGGTGGGCATAGCCGCCAGATATTCTGTAGCTTGGGTAATGTCCGCCGGTATCGCCAGCGCAGCTAAAAACCATTGGGCCTCGGCATCCGGGGAATGGGATAGCTGCTCCAAAAAGGCGTCTTGAGCCGCCTCGAATTCCAGCCGAGCTAAATAGGCTCGTCCCAACCCGGTGAAAACGCCGGGGAGATCAGGATCGCTCTCGCTCACCTTTTTCCAGAGTGACAGCGCCTTGAGCGAGTTGCCTTGGTTCAGATACGTCTCAGCTAATCCGGCCATAGCCACAGGATTCTCTAAATCTCGGGCCAGGGCCCGGTTGAACGCATCTTCAGCCAGGTTACTTTGCTGCTGGTGTAAGTAAATTTGTCCAAGTTGAATTAATGGGATCGGCGACTCATTGTGAGCTTCAGCAGCTTGTTCCAAAATGTCAATCGCCTCGCTGTAGTGTTCTTCATCTATAAGGGTAGTTGCCTGATTGAGAAAATTTTGAAGCGGTTCAGGTGTAGGCGTAGACTCGACCGTTTTGCATGCGAAAAAGGTCAAGCTAACTAAAATGAGAACCCCTAGATTTTTTCCAAATCTGTGAAGAAATTTTTTGGTCATAGCAAAATGATACTTAGCCACGTTTGAGGAAATTATAGCATAAAATAGGCCCAGATCAGGCATGCGGCAAAAAAAAGCCTGGAAACGATCCGTTTCCAGGCTTTTTGGTAAATTTGAAGGGGGACTGTCTATTTTGTAGTCAGCGCAAAAATTCCCAAAGTGGTGGTTTCAACCGTGATACTGTCCTCACTCCGATTGACTTTATAACCGAGTTCTTCGACATCGACCCATTTGCCGTCAATTAAAGTCACGATGGTCAGGGTGCTGTTGTCACCCGCTTGGTTTAGGTATTCGCTGGGATCAAACTCAATGGTAACGGGCCGGCTGAGGGAGGCCATGTGATATTTTTCCTCCGGAGATAAGGCGCTATAGTTGATTCGATACACATCGATGTGAATCGGCTCGCCAAGAAATTCAAACGGCTCGCTATCGGGGTTGACAGGGAAGGGTGAAATTTCAAAATGAGTGCCGACCTCAACCGAACCGGCGGGAACGCGCAGTTGGAAGTCGTCGCGCAGCGGGGTTGCCAGAGTCGTCGTGCCGAACGCATCGACGTCTTGCGTTAAAGCCGGGCTATCATCGAACGCCAGTGCAAACAGCGTATTCCCATTTTCTGACCAAGGCGTCATCGACGTCACCATGCCGGTAACCACGTTGTTGAAGGTGTCAACCTGCCCGCCCAATTTGATCCAACTCTGGCTGGCCGGATTGTACATCCATAGCCGGATTCGGTTTTCTTGATCGCCGCTTAATCCCAAATCCTGGTAGGGCGCGTTGATTAGAATCGGTTGGCCAAATTTTGTGACCGCTCCTCCCTCAACGGCTCGACGCCAGACCGCGAAGAAAAAGTAAGGCGAGTTGCCGCTGGTCGGCACAAGGCTGCTGGGTATTTGCAGCGTATGGGGCAGGGGCGGAACGTTTTGAGGAATCCCGGTGCTGAAGAGCTTAACCTGAACCGCTTCGTCGATAGCTCCGTCGAGGAAAATAATGAAAAAACCCGGCGTCTCCGGGTCTCTAACGGGCGTATCTGAGTTTAAGTTCTCCGGATCGACTTCCCCTTTCTCGTTGGCCGGCGGTGGACCACCATGGTCATCCTTTTTATTAATCGGGCTATCGAAAACCGGTTTAGCTAATCCCTTAGCGTCAACTACCGAGGCGTCTTCCAAGGTTAAGGCGAAAGCTAAGGCCAACATAAAAATGAAACTAAAAAAAAGTAATCGTTTGTAGGTCATAAGTTTTTGCTCCTTGAGATAGCTGAAAGTAAACGTATTTTTTTCATAGTAACTCAAGTGCTAATTAAAATATATGGATCGATTGTTCTGGTTGTCTTAGATATCTATTTGAATGATTAAAGGAGCAAAAACCGTATTTTAGTCAATCCCGGATTTACATATCCCGGCCCTCCAGTTCTTCATCAACCTGTAAATAAATCGCCCGCAACTTTTCCAGCGTCTCACTGTCGGGTTCAGACCACATACCCCGTTGGGCGGCTTCGAGCAGCCGTTCAGTGATGCTTTGCAAGGCCCAGGGATTGCTCTGTTGGAAAAATTCTTGCAGTGCCGGATCCAGAGCGTAGGTCTGCGCCGTTTGTTCGTACATCCAATCATCGACCACCTGCGCGGTGGCGTCATAGCCGAACAGATAATCGACTGTGGCGGCTAGTTCCAAGGCTCCTTTGTAACCGTGGCGCTTGATGCTTTCAATCCATTTAGGGTTGACCACTCGGCTGCGAAACACCCGGTGGGCTTCGTGTTGCAAGGTGTGTACTTGGGCCTTTTCCGGGTTGCTGTTGTCGCCAAAATAGCTTTTGGGATTGCGGCCGTTCAGAGCGCGAATGGTAGCGATCATACCGCCGTGATATTGCAGGTAATCGTCGCTGTCAAAGATGTCGTGTTCCCGATTGTCTTGATTTTTGACCGCGATCTGGACTCCTCCCAGTACACCCTTAAACTCCTCGCGGGCGTCGTCACCGTAGATGTTTTGGCCGTAGGCGTAGCCGCCCCAATTGACATAAGCCTCAGCGAAATCGGCCTCATTTTGCCAGTTTTGCTCGTGAATGAGCGGTAGGATGCCGGCGCCATACGATCCCGGTTTGCTGCCGAAAATTCGGTAGCTGGCTCGCCGAATGGCTTCCTCATCGGTTCGACCGGCGGCCAACTGCCCGGCTAAATCCTGCAGAAAATGCTTACGAACAAAATTCTGGTCAACCGGCTCATCCAACAGCGCTACTCGATGGGCCGCCTCATCCATCAACTCGATCAGATGTGGAAAAGCATCGCGGAAGAAGCCGCTGATGCGCATCAACACGTCGATCCGAGGCCGGCCCAACTCTTTCAGCGAGATAACCTCAAACGTCTTGACCCGTCGGCTTTCGGCCTGCCATACCGGACGCACCCCCAACAAGGCCAAACATTGGGCAATGTCGTCGCCGTGAGTTCGCATAGCGCTAGTACCCCAGATGCTTAACCCCACGCTTTCAGGGAAGTCGTTTTCTTCATCTTGATAGCGGGCGATCAACTCATCGGCCAACTGCTGGCCGACCCTCCAGGCGGCTTGGCTAGGGATAGCCTGCGGATCGACCGCGTAAAAATTGCGGCCGGTTGGTAAGATGTGAGCCATCCCGCGAGTTGGCGCGCCGGCCGGCCCGGCGGGTACATAGCCGCCATTGAGGGCGTTAAGGACGTTGGCGATTTCATCGCCGTTGCGCCGGATGAGGGGGACGAGGGTGGTGCAGATGAAGGTGAGAGGAGATTGGAGATTGGAGATTGGAGATTGGAGATTGGAGATGGGGAGATGAGGAGATGAGGAGATGAGGAGATGAGGAGATGGGTCATTGGAATTTGGGAGCGAGTTTGTGGGGGAAGGCGGATTTTTGAAAACGGTTTTTATGGCTGGTTCGACAGTTTCGGCGGCGAAGTTATGGGCGGCGAGGTGTTGAATGAGTTGCAGACAGAGATCATCGATCAGATCAATCACATCGGCATGAGTCGCATAGGAGCGCTCCGGCCATTGCTGTTTCAAATGATCCAGTCTCCAGTCACTAGTCTCCAGTCTTTGGCCTCGTTCCGCCAATAGCGTTTCCAACTCAAACCCCAACCCGGCGGCGACTTCAGCCCGCAGGCTGGGGATGCTGCCGTTGGGGATGCGAGTCAGAGCGCGGAGTAAATGGCACAGTTGATCGCCTTCGGGAATGTAGCCCAGCGTGTGCAGCCCATCTCGAATTTGTAGGCTGCCGAGTTCGCATAGATACCCATCGATATCCTCCAGCAGGTGTGAGAAATCGGTAGCGTTCATTTCGGCCAGCGTCAGTGGCGTGCCGTCGTCGGTGTAAGAGCCGTCCCACTCGTGGGTGTGGTCGCCGTGGTCAATCTTGCCCATAAGTTCGGTGATGTCGCGATCAAGGTTAGTCTGCTGCATCAACTGCCAAATTTGCTGCTGGATCAACGGCAGTTTGCTGGGGTCCATTTGCTCGACTTGATAATATTCGTCGACAAGCTGGGTTAGGGTTGCCAGTTCGCCGTACACATCTGCGCTGGTCATAGGCGGGATCATATGATCGACCACAGCGGCGTGGGCGCGGCGTTTGGCCTGAGCGCCTTCGCCGGGGTTGTTGATGATGAACGGGTAAATTAGCGGCAGGTCGGCCAGAAAGGCGTCGGGATAGCAGTCGAGGCTGAGGCCGATGCCTTTGCCCGGCAGCCACTCCAGGGTGCCGTGTTTGCCCATGTGGACAATGGCATCCGCGCCCCAACCACCCTCGATCTGAGGCGTTGCCAGCCATTTGTAGAGCGCGTAGTAGTTGTGCGTCGGCGGCAGGTCAGGCGTGTGGTAGATGGCGTCAGGGTCCATGCCGTAACCGCGCGGCGGCTGCAAGGCGACAAAGACGTTGCCCATCTCAAGCCCGGCCAGAGCGAGATGCTGTTCCCGCCCCTGCGCGTCGAGATGTACGTACGCCTCTCCCGGCGGCGCTTGCCAGCGATCATGCATGCGGCGCTGTTGGCTGGAGGTTAATTGGTCGAACCAACTGGCGTACGTCTCGACCGGCACTCGTCCGGCTGCCCGGCTCAACTGCGCCTCGGTCAGCAGCGTTTCGTCGTAGGAGCAGCGGTCGATCAGTTCGTGCAGTAGGGCGTCGCCGCTGTCCGGGATGTTTTCAATACGATACCCCTGCTCCTGCATCGCGGCGAAGAGTTGTAGCAGCGAGGCCGGCGTATCGAGACCGACCGCGTTGCCGATGCGGTCGGCTTTGCCGGGCGAGTTGGTCAGCATGAAAACGACGCGCTTCTGTTGATTCGGTTTGCGGCGTAGAACCGCGTACCGCATGGCCTGGTCGATCACCGCTCGAACTCGGTCGGGTACAGGGATGTAGCGTTGGCCACTGACAGCTGATCGCTGATCGTCGGCGCAGGTGCAAACCGCTTCGCCGCAGCAGGTTGATCCATTTTTCTGCTGCTTGGGTTCTCCCTTGAAACTGATTGGCACGGTGATAATCCGTCCATCGAATTCCGGTAGGGCCACATTCATGGCCACATCGAGCGGGCGTAGACCGCGCTGATTGAGTTGCCACTCCTCGGCCCGCATACCGCTGCTGATGGCTTGTAAAATAGGGATATTGAGCGCCTCCAACGTCGAGACATTCCAGCCGGCTGCGGTTGGTCCATCGGGATTGATGCCGCCCATCGCAAAGGAGATGGTCGAGATGATGACGTTGGGGATGAGGTCGCCGGTGGGGGTGTAGAGATAGTCGAAGGCGGCGGGGGGAGAGGTTGTGGAGTTGATGGAGTTGGTAGAGTTCATAGAGTTCATAGAGTTTATGGTGTTGCTGGAGGTGGCGGTATGATGAGAGGTTTTGGGATTTTTGGAGTTGGAGGTGGATGGAGATGTGTTTGTTTGATCCGGTGAGGGTGTGGTTTCTTTGAGGGAAGTGGTGAAGATGGGTAGGGCGTTGCCGCCGTTGGCTTCGATTTGGTCGATTAGGGCGTCGATGAAGTCGGTGTTGCCGCTGAGCCAGTGGCTACGGTAGAACAGAATGGCGATGGTAGGGCGACTGTGATCATAGGATGAAAGCCAATCAGGTAGAGATTGGAGATTGGAGATTGGAGATTGGGAGATGGGGAGATGGGTATCATCATTGGCTAATCTCTTAATCTCCTTATCTCCTAATCTCTTTATCTCTTTATCTCCTAATCTCCGATAGATACCGTGTCTGGGTTGCTCGACCGGCTGATCGAAACCCCAACCGCCGGCCAGGAGGTGATCGGCCAGGAAATAGAGCATCTGGCGCATATTGTCGATGCCGCCGTAGTGCAGGTAGCGATAAACATCGTGGATGACGGGCACGGGTACGGTGCTGTGAGCGGTCAGTTCAGGGTCAAGCCCTTCGGTGCCGGGAATGCAGATAAGATCTTTGTCTTGCTGTTTGGCATATTGGACCAGCCGGTCAAAGCCGTGAATAAAGCCTTGCCGTCCTCCCAGAGAACGCAAAATGATAACCTGCACGTCGGCCAGTTCAGTGCGAATGAACTCATCGACATGGCTCGTCGTCGGCAGCGAGCTGAGATTGACCCCACGAACGGGGTGGAAGTCGGCGGGCAGGGTATCTGCAGCCTGGTTCAGGGCCAGCAGGTCTGTGTCGGCGTGAGACAGCAGCAGGATGTGGGCGTCGCCCAAAGCCAGCAGCGCGGTCTCGTCGGGAACGGCAGCCGGCAGCGAGACCGGTTCCGGCGTGTCGGGATGATGCGCCTCGGTCCCGTCCCAGGCAAACCCGTTGAAGACGTGATCGGCCAGATGCGACGGCGGCGGCAGGTAGCGGTCGGCTTCGAGCATAGCCTCAATGTAATCGTAGATCGCCAGGATGATACGGTCGCTGTTGACGGAGTGAAACCAAATTGGCCGCCCGTCGAAAATCAGCATCGCCAGATTAGCCAAAGCGCAGGGGCCTAAACACCCGGCGTGGTTGAGATGAACCCGGTTACGAAATTTACGCCGGTCCCACTCTTCATAGTACAGATCGTGGGGGACGGGCGCAAAGCCGCGCTCGGTGTGGCCGCAGCAGCAGCCGTTTTCGCACACAAAAAGCTGTCCGCGGGTGCGAGGCACGTTGATCGGTTTGCCGTCAGGCCGGACGACGTAGTTTCGTTCGCGACGTTTTTTGGGTTGTGACATAATACCTCTTCAAAAATATCGGTCAGGAGCGTCAAAGTTTACTTTGACCTTACGGGGTATAACAAAGCCAGCTTTATCGCTCCGCTCCAGTCTACATAATAACAAAAGACCACACCGAGATTATCGGCAAAAGAGAAAAAAAGAGTCTACCGGTGAGGGTAGACTCAGGACATTGCATTGGTTTGCTTTGTCCCGGCCGCCTATCCGCGTAGAGGGTGACGAGACGACGCAGTAGTGGGGTGTCGGGCTTGGCCGGCCTCGAAAATCAGACGAATGGCCTTGCCTTACCGTTGCGGGACAGCGCCGGACTTCCACCGGACTTCCCCCACACAACCTTGTGCGCGCTCAGTTCTGAGAAAAACCGAACACTACTGCTAATCTTGATTTTTTTATTCGACTATTCTGTAAATTCTGTTCTCATGTTGGCAAACTTACAGCTTACCACTCACATTCGCATCGGAAAAGGTGGCCATTTGGTTGAGAGTGGCTACGGCAGAAGCAACCACCGGCATAGCCAGCGCTGCCCCGGTGCCTTCGCCCAGGCGCAAATCCAGATGAAAAATAGGCTGCAAATCCAGGTGCTTTTGCATAATCTGATGGCCCGGTTCAACCGAACGGTGAGCGGCGATCATATAATCCCGGCTCAAAGGGGCCAGACCGGCGGCAATCAATGCCCCGGCGGTTGAGATGAACCCATCGATCAGTACCGGTACGCGGTGAGCCGCTGCTCCTAAAATGATCCCGGCAATCGCCCCGATTTCAAAGCCGCCGACTTTTGCAAGGACATCAAGCGGATCGTTGGCATCCGGCTGGTTGACAGCGATGGCCCGATTAATGACTTCGACTTTGTGCTGCCAGCGGGGGTAGTCGATGCCGGTGCCTCGGCCGGTGACGTCGGCCACGTCGGTTTGGGTCATCACCGCACAGATGGCGCTCGATGGAGTGGTGTTGCCGATGCCCATATCGCCCGTGCCGACTAATTGTAGGCCATTTTGGCACTCCTCGGTGACGACCTTGATGCCGGCCTCAACCGCCTGCACCGCCTGGTCGCGGGTCATGGCCGGGCCAATCGCGCTGTTATTTGTTCCCAATGCCACTTTGGCATTGATTAAGTTGGGGTGTGTCGGCAGCTCGGCCGCTACCCCGGCATCGAGTACAATGACTCGCGCTCCGGCCTGCCGCGCCAAAACGTTAATGGCGGCCCCACCGTTGAGAAAGTTCAACACCATCTGCGGCGTCACCGCCGACGGAAAGGCGCTGACGCCTTCAGCCGTTATGCCATGATCACCGGCGGCCACAATGACCGCTCGATTGGTAAGCGACGGGTTGATTTGACCAGTCATTCCGGCAATTTGTACGGATAAGCTTTCCAGCCGGCCCAGCGAGCCGGCCGGTTTGGTTAACTCTGCCTGTCGAGCCAGAGCCTGGTCCATCGCGGCCTGATTCAGGGGTTGGATGGCTTGGATGGTTTGGTGAAGCATAATGAATTCTCCTGTGCAGGCATCAAATTTGGAGCAATTTTGGAGCGTCAAAGTTTACTTTGACCTATTGGGAATGACAAAGCAAGCTTTGTCGCTCCAATACATTTCCATTGCCGGTTCTCTTAGCAGGTTCGCTAACCGGTAAAACTAGCCCAACTCTTCCCGAATCGTATAGATGGGCTTATTCTGACTCTCGTGGTAGGTGCGGACAATCAACTCCCCCAACAATCCCATCGTGACAAACTGGACGCCAATCATCACTAGTAGGACAGCCAGCAGCAGCAACGGGCGTTCGGCTAAATTAACCTGGTAGACCAGTTTCATAAAGGTCAAATAAAGGCCAATGAGAATACCCAAAGCAAAAGACCCCAAGCCCATCAGTCCGAAAATTTGGATCGGGCGGGTCGAATAGTTGAGCAAAAAGCGTACCGTCAGCAGATCGAGCAGCACCCGGACGATGCGCCCCAGGCCATACTTGCTGCTGCCAAATTGTCGGGAGCGATAGCGAACCGGGACTTCGGCCACAGTCACCCCGTAGTAACTGGCGATAGCCGGAATAAAGCGGTGCAGGTCGCCATAGAGGTTGATCCCTTTGACCACTTCCTTACGATAAGCCTTCAACGCACAGCCGTAATCGTGCAGGTGAACACCGGTTCCGGTGGAAATGAGCCAATTGGCGGTCATCGATGGGATTTTACGAGTGATTTGTGAGGCGACTCCCTCTTGCCAGCGCTCAACCCGCCAGCCGCTGACCACATCGTACCCTTCTTCGATTTTGGCCAGCAGCTTAGGGATATCGGCGGGATCGTTCTGTAAATCAGCGTCCATCGTGATGACGATGTCGCCCTCGGCTCGGTCGAAGCCGGCGGCGAAAGCTGCGGTCTGGCCGAAGTTGCGCCGGAAGCGCACAATGCGGATGCGCTCGTCTTGATCCCGCAGCTTCGTCAACGCGGCAAAGCTGCCGTCGCGGCTGCCGTCATCGACACAGATCATCTCAAAGGTATGGCCGGTCGCTTCTAGCGCCGGAACCAATTCGTTAAGCAGGTGCGGAATACTTTCGACCTCATTATAAATAGGGAGGACGATGCTCAATTCCGGCTTGCTAATCTCAATTTGCTCTTCTAAATTGTCTTCAAAAACGGTTTCATTGTTCTTCTGATACAACATTCTGTGCCCCGCGGAGTAAATAAATCACGCCGCCGATAAGTCCGGTGCAAATATTGCCGATGATATGGACCAGCAGAGAAAACGCCACCGCTACCTCCGGCGCTACGCCGATTTGACCGTAAAGTTGTCGAAATGCCTCTTCGCGCACCCCCAGGCCGGCAAAGCTGATCGGCACCAGCAACAGTAAGGAGGTGATCGGTACAATCACGGCATATTGAGCCAGGTTAACGGGCGCGTCCAGTGAAAAGCCGATAAAGGCGTACATCGTGATATGAACAAAATTAAAAATAATGGATACCAGGAACGATTGACCGAGCGCCGGTAAGGGGTATCGGTGAAATGACTCAAACGTACTGTTAATAAATTTGATGTCGGTCAGCCGTCGAAATAGGCCAATTTTTTGACGTAAATTGGTATACAGCGGACGATTGATCAACAGCAGCCCGCCAACCAATCCGCCCAAAAAGATAACGATGGTAAAGTAAGCTACGCCATTAGGGACGGCGCCCCAATTGGTTAGCAATGCCACTAGGGCGATGGCTTGTAACGCAAACAATCCCAAAAAGCGATCAACCACCACACTAGTGACCGTGTCCGAAACGCGCGGGCTGTGCTTGTTGAGTTCGACCATGCGCATTGCATCACCGCCCAGGCCGCTGGGCAGCAAATTATTGAACAGGAAGCCGATAAAATAGATGGCCGTTAGTTCGCCCAACGGTACAGGCACACCAATAGCCGTAAGCAGAATCTGCCAGCGAAAGGCTCGGATCACGACCCCCAGGATCATCATCACCAGCGCCGCTGCCAACCAGGTCGGATGGGCGTTCTGCAGAGTAAAAAGTAACGCCCTGACATCAATCGTACTAAAAATAATAGCGAGCAAAACAATGCTCACTACCACCTTTAAAACGTTTATCCATTGTTTACGATTCATAACCTAAACTCTTAATCTTCCACAATTTGATGATATTTTTCGAGAGCAGTTTGCCATTGGCCTGATCGAGACAAATGGAGCGCCTCGTCGGCTGCCGGACCCTGCCAACGGGTATTGAAGGCCACCGCCTGCTGGAAGGCTTCAACCGCGGCCGGGACGTTGCCAGCCGCCTGGTTGGCCCTGGCCAAAGCTAAAAAGCCATTAACCCAACCGGGAAAAATATCAACGGCGATTTGATAAGGTTCTATGGCCTCGGTCGGTTGGCCGGCAGCCATCAGCGTATCGCCTAACGCCAACAGCGCCGCCGCCCGAGCCGTGCGGGGATCGGGATCGAGCACGCCTTGCGGCTGCGCTTCAGCCGCCCACGGATAGGCGGCCTCCGTAGCCTGACTTGCCAGACTGATCGCACCCTGTTTGAGCAGTTCCGGTTCATACACCGGCAGCAGCGGCTCAGAGATGACGACGCCGTCAAACTTGACATTTTTAGCCGCCGCCGTCTCGCCCGGTGCAAAGCGGTTGACCGCCCAAACGCGCCCCCCATGCGCCCGTAATTCTTCCGTGCGACGCTCAATATTAGTCACCATTGCCGCTGGTGTCAAAAGTTGAGCCTGCCCGCGATAATAGTAATCGATAAAGCGACCTTCATCCCACAACGGGCCGATCAGAATGAGATCAACCGGGCGTGTATGTTGATCGAGATAAGCCGCCGCGCCGCGCCAGTCGGGTTTGACCTGAGCGAAAATTTGGAGCGCGGCTAAAAAAGAGAGCGTGGCCGCTAGCCAGATCAGGTATATCGAAGTTGTGCCGAACCGCAGTCTGGCCGACTGAGGCGCCAATCGCTCGCCCAACTCGATGAGGCCATAGGCTACGACGGTTAGATAAATAGGTAGGACAAAGGCATAGCGAAATTGCAGCGCCCGAGGGTCGCCCAGCATAATCGGCAGCGCCGCCGGCAGCGCCAGCCACACCGCCGCAAAGCCGGCCATGGGCCAATCGCGGCGCGCTAGAAAAAAGAGTCCCAGGCCAAACAGCGCCAAAAACGTCCAGGCGATGGCATCGGGCGCAGGGCCGAGCGCCTGCACCACTCCGACCACAAAATCGAGCGGCCGGCCGACCCCGCCTTCAATGGCCCCGACGGCGGCTCGCCGGCGTAAAATATCGAACAGAACCGGCCACCAAGGGAGGTAGAGAATAAAGGCGAGCAGGACAGAAGCGGTGAAACCAAGCAAACGCGGGCGAATAGAGAATTTCGGAATTGAGAATTTAGAATGAAGAATGGCGAAAAAGAGATAGGCGGCCTGGGCGGTGAGAATGAGGAAGCCGAAGTACATCGTGTAGATATTGGCGGCGGTAGCCAAGCCAAAAAGCAGCCAGCGAAACCATTGACGTGGCCGGTCCATCGCTCGAAAAAAGAGCCAGGTTGAAAGGGCTGACAGAAACATGAACAGCGCGTGCATCCGGGCTTCTTGACCGTACTTGATCGCAATCGGGGCCAGGGTAAGCAGCAGCATGGCCGTAATGGCGAGTTCGTGGAGTTTGTGGAGTTGGGGAGTTTGTGGAGTTGGGGAGTTGGTTGGTTGGGGAGTTGGTTGGTTGGGGAGTTGGTTGGTTGGGGAGTTGGCAGTTGAAAGTATCAATCTGTTTTTCTTCGCCTCAGTCTTAGCCTCTCTCCCCACCACCAAAGCCAGGCGGTACGTCACCGCCACCGTCAGCACCACGGCCGCCGCCGACGGAAATCGCCACAGCCAATCGGAGACTTGGTTGGGGTCAGATATAGCGCCAAGGGGCACGGTGAATTTGGTGAAAGCGCCAGCGACGAGATAGTAGAGCGGCGGATGGATGTCGCCGGCGGTGGTCTCGATGAGTTGGGCGAAAGGTTGGGTGGCGAAACCGGCGGTCAGGATCTCATCGCCCCAAAAGCTGTCGGCGGCCAAGCCATGTAAATTGAGCGCAAAAGCAATCGCAACCAGTAGGAGCGGGATGGTTGCGATGTTGGATTTCATTCGAGACATGCAAACTCACGATTGGGTAAAAATATGCGCTCTATTTTGAGCCTGATGGAACAATTTGTCCAATTTGGGGCGGGGTCGCTTTGCTAATACACCGCCGGCCGGGCCAGGCCCCAATCGTCGCTGGGGCCGACGTTGTCGCGGACGATGCGCTCATTGGTACCTTCGACGGACATGGCCCGGATTTGCCAGCCCTGGCCGAAGGCGTCGGAGCGGAAGTAGATTTCGAGGCCGTCGGGGCTAAAGATGGGAGTGGTGTCGGTGCCGGGGCGGTTGGTCAGACGGGTGATCCGTCCGTCGGCAACGTGGAGGGTGTAGATTTCCCAATCGCCGGTTCGGGCGCGGGAGGTGAAGACGATATACTCGCCGGTCGAAGACCAGGAGGGGTAGCTGTCGGTGCTGTCGCGGGTTAGATATTTGCCGCCGCCGCCGTCAAAGCCGAATTTCCATAAACCGCATTCGGGGTTGCAGGATTTAATGACCAACTCCTGGCTGTCCGGACTCCAGGTCGGCTGCTCGCCGGGGAAGCGGCTGATCTCTTTGCCGTCGCGGGTATCGTACACATAAACCTGGTGGGGCACCCCCTCCGGGCCGATCTCAGCGGCGAGCTTGATACCGTCCGGCGACCAATTCATATTTTTCACGTGATCGATTTTTTCAAATTGGGTCACCTGGCCGGTGACCACATTGAGGAACCAAATCCCGCTGCCGTCGGCGTAAATACCGCCTAATTTGTTGATTTCCGGCTCGCCGTAGAAAGCCAGCCGGGCGCCATCGGGCGACCAGGCGGGGGCGGCGGCTAAGACGTGGATGTTCTCGCTAATTAGCTCTCCAATGGAGCTGACCATGCCTAGATCGTGGTTTTGCCCGCTGCTCTGGACATAAACTACCTCAGCCGGTCGAGGGGTATTGGTTGGCGTCGGCGTCAAAGAGGGGATGGGAGTTGGGGTAGCGGTGGGCAGCAAAACCCGGATGACCGGAGTGTTGGTCGGCCCGACCGCGACCACTATTCTGGTAGGAGTGGCCGTTGGCGTTGGCGTTGCTGTTAAGGTGGGGCTGGCCGTGGGCGTACTGGTTGGCGTGTTGGTTGGGGTCGCGGTGCTGGTCGGCGATGGCACCAGCGCCACCACGGCCGGATTGGCCGTACCTTGAGCGATGACCGTATCGTACAGGTCCGGATCGTTCAGGATCGCTTGCTCGATCCGATTGCGGCGGCTTTGATCGATGCTTAACGCGGTCTCAAAATCGGTAATGGCCTCATCTAAGTGGCCTAAAGCCACCTCCGCTATGCCTCGGTCAAAATAGAGGCCGGGGTTGCGGTCGTTGAGCCGGATGCCGACCGTATACTCTTCAACGGCTCGCTGGTATTGATCATTGTTATATAGGGCGCGCCCGTTCAACCACTGTTCGATGCCAACCTTCAAGTTGACCGCTCTGGGGTCCGTATCCAACTTTTCAAGCGGCTGGAGCATGGCCTGCAGCAGGGCATTGTCGCGCTCGTTATTGAGTAGGTCGGCGTGAAGCCCCTGAATCACCGTGATCAGTTGCGGGCCGACTTCGGCCAAATTGGCCTGCTGAAACAGAGCTAACCGTTCTTCGGGGGTTAGGTCTTCGTAAAAAAGCTGCTGCACCTGATCCTCGAAACCGGGGAGGTCATACAACCCGGCTAAACTGGCCACCCGCTGATCGACCTCGGTGGTGCTTCTAAATTCATCCATCAAATTTTGCGCCCGGTCCTGGCGGTTCTGCCAAAAAACGACAACGCCGACAGCAATCACCAGCAAAATAGCCAGCACGGTTGAGCTAATGGCCAAGCGACGAGTCCAATCGACCGGCGTGTTGGCCCCAATCCAGTCCTGATCAAACACGCGGCGGTAAATCTCGTTGCGGATTTTGAGCATGCCGTTGCTGACCGTGACTAATCCGACCAGTTTGAGTTGGTTCTGCTCCAGTGATCGCTCATCTTCCGGGACCATCTGTTTAGTGTAAACGCGCCGATAGAGAGACAAAAGTTGGGGGCGGTGCGGGCTGTTTTGGATAGTATCCTGAATGAATTGGAGGTTTGGCTCTTTGCGGGCCTCTTCTGATAAAAACAGCTTGCCCACCAATTCGTCGATTTTCTCGTCGGTCCAGGTACCCGTCGTTAGATCGGCAGCCACCCCTAGACAGAGTTTTTGGGTCAGGTACGGATGGCCGCTGGTCCAATAATATATGCGTGATAGAATGGCTTCGCCCTGGCCGGGAAGAATATCTTCCAAGCCGCGTTGAAGGGCCTGGGTATCGCTGCGGTTGAAATCGTCCAGATCGATGCCTTCACCGATGTTGAATGGGGCCCGGGTTCGATCCTTGATCAAATCGGACGGCGTGGCCACACCGAACAGCACAAACGTCAGCCGCCGAAATTCCGGCGTTCGCGCCCGGCCGTTGTAAATCGCGCGGATAGCGGCGAAAAAGTCATCGGAAAAAGGCAGACTGAGGGTGGTGTCAATCTCATCAATGAAGATGACGACCTGACCTTTGATTTGAGTCAAAACCACGTTTTGCAAAAATTTGGTAAAACTGGAAACCGGGCCGAGGGCGATGTTCTCCTGCCACCAAGCGGTCACGTCAATCGACAGATTGAGCGCGCTCTTGAGATCGGACAGCAGGCTCAGATACCACTGATCGACCGTAACCAGGCCGATGTTGGTCAGGTCGATGATGGCAGTGCGAACATCTTGGTGTTGCAAGCGACGGGCGGTGCGCATCATCAAGCTCGATTTGCCCATCTGGCGAGGGGTCAAAACGTAACAGAATCGCCCACCCAGAGCCAGGTTGAACAACTCGTCATCGGCCGGCCGTTTGACATAAGACGGCGAGTCGGTGCGAACCGTGCCGCCGACTACAAAAAATTCCGAGGCATCGATATCAACCGGCAGGTTGGCTTTGATCCAATTTCGATCAAATACCCGCCGGTAAATTTCGCAACGAACTTTAAGCCGGCCGTCCTCCGACTGGATCACCCCGGACAGCTTGAGTTGATTCTGTTCCAGCGACCGCTCGTCTTCTTCAATTTGATCGCCCTCATAAATTTGGCGGTATAAAATGAGCAGGCGCCGCTTGAGGGGATGCCCCTGAAGGCTGTCTTGAACAAATTGTAGGTTCGTCTCTTTGCGCGCTTCCTCAGACAGGAATAGACGTTCGGTGAGTTGATCGATAGCTTCGTCTGGCCAGGCGGCTTGCTCAGATTTGGCAATCGCCTGACATATCTTTTGAGTTAAATAGGGGTGGCCGTGCGTCCAGTAAAAGACTCGCCGGAAAATGGCTTCGCCCTGGCCGGGGTAGATATCTTCCAGCCGGTTTTTGAGCACACCGGCGCTGGATAGGCTGAAATCATCGAGCTTAATGCCCTGGCCGATGTTAAAAGGCGTGCGGCTAGGGTCTTTGATCAGATCGGGCGGCGAGGCCACGCCGATGAGAATGAAGCTCAGGCGAGCAAATGCCGGGTCTTTGGCGCGGGCATTGTAGGTGGCCCGAATGGCGGTGAAAAAGTCATCGGAAAAGGGCAGGCTGAGAGTGGTGTCGATTTCGTCGATGAAAATAACGATCTGGTCCTCGATTTCGGTCAACACGACATCGCGCAGAAAATTGGTAAAACGGCGCACATGGCCTAGTGAGGCGCGCTCTTGCCACCACTCTTCGGGGTCGGTGTCCAGGTCAAGTTCATCAGCGATTTCGGTCAGTAGGTCCAAGTACCAGGTATCGGCGACATTGGTACCCATTTCGGTGAGGTCGATGATGGCGGTTTGGATGCCTTCGGTTTGCAGCCGGCGGGCGGTGCGAATCATTAAACTCGACTTGCCCATCTGGCGGGTGGTCAACACATAACAAAATTGACCGCCCAACCCCAAGTTGAACAACTCGTCATCGGCGTCGCGTTTAACGTAAGAAGGAACATTGGGCGACAGCGTCCCCCCGGCCACAAAAAACTCCGTATTGGTACGGGTTCGAGGCCGCTTGACTCGCTGCGGACCCAGTGGATTAGATAGACTCATCAAAATAGCTTATCTTCAAAGTACAGTTTGTAAAGATCACACCGGCAGGCGAATAGATCGCCGCTGCCTTTGATCAGCCCGGCCCGCAGCAGCCGCAATAGCGCTCGTTCGTCGGAGCAGCGATTATCGCGAATGACTTCACGCAGGGCTGACTTTAAACTCGGTTTGTCATGAATAGTCCAGTACTGGTGCCACAGATGATCGCCAAAGGGACCGTTTTCTTGAGCGGCCCGGTTGTAAAGGTCAGTCCAGGTCATCTCTTTGGTCACCATGGTGTAGAACGCCCAGCGCGTTAAAAAGGGCTGGCCGCTGAGCAGGGCCATGACTTCGGGAATTTCTTCAGGTAAAACGGGCGAACCGTGGCGCACGTTCAGATCGCGGACCTGGTCTTCATCAAAGTCGCTGAGGCCCAAATGCAAGCCCACATTGAAGGGCGACTGGTGGATGTCATCGATCAGCAGGTAAGGTTCGGTGGAGATGACCAGGACCAGATTGAGCTTTTCCCACACTTCGCGTGACGCGCGCCGGTTGTGCCACGATCGGAGCAGGCCGAAAAAATCGCGGTAATAATCGGTTTGCAGCAGGCTGTCGGCTTCATCCATCGCCAGCAGGATCGGCTCATCAAATTCGGGCAAAACGAATTTTTCCATAAACCGCAGTAGTTTTTTGGTGGGACTGCGCGAGCCTTCCCAAGCCTCGGCCACGATCTCCTCATCTAGGTCCAGTTCATCACAGATCGACTCGGCGATTTCATGGAGAAACGTATCGAGTGACGTCAGCCGGTCGCTGCCGAAGCTTTGAAAATCCAAAAACACCACGTTGACGTTTTGCTCTGTGGCAAATTTAATCCCGCGCATCAGCAGCGAGGTTTTACCGGTTTGGCGCGGGGCGCGAATGGTAGTAGTGCTGCCCCATTTAATGACCTGGTTTTTAAGTTGAGCGTCAACATCTCGCTCCACGTAGAACCGGTCGCGCAGTTTGACGGCGCCGCCGGGCACGGCTAACTCTTTAAGGGAGCGGGGATCAAAAGCCGGCAGCGGCGGCGGCGATGTTTCCCGGTCGGTGACCAGACGGCCGTCTTCGGAAATAATACGGGTTTGGCTGATGGGATTGACCCAGGCCGGCAGGCGATGGCCAAGCTGGCCGGAAATCGCCTCGGAAATTTCTTGCACGACTCGGCTGTTATCGCTTTCATCGCGCCAGATGATGTATTGCAGCGGCTCCAGAAAAGCGGCAATGCTGTAAGGCAGCAGCCCCTCATACGCGACGCGCACGGGCAAAATGTGAGGGCGACCCTGCTGCTTGCGATATTCATAGGCCCGGCTCACTTCGGTTTTGACCATTTCGCTATCGGCCGATGTTTGAGACAATAACACAATCATAAAATCGCAGATGCGCATTTGGTAGTCGATCTCTTCCAGCCAAGTTTCACCGGCCCGGATAGATTGATCGATAAAGACGTGGTGGCCCTCATTCATGAGTGCTTCATAAAGATAGGTGGCTAACTGCTGGTCGGGTGAACTGCTGCGTTTGTAGCAGATAAATAATCGAGCCGGTTTGACCGTCATCGGGCCGGCGGTCATCGTTAACAGCAGTTTGTCGATATCAAACAGCAGTTCCTGAGCCGAGGGATAGCGTTGGGCCGGGTCTTTCGCCATTGCTTTATCGACGATGGTTTCGACGGCTTCCGGTAAATCCGGGTTAATAGAACGCAGCGACGGGGGCTGCTCATTGACGTGTTTAAAGACGATGCTCATTGGCGAGTTGCCGTTAAATGGCAGCGTCCCCGTGGTCAACTCATACAACATCACGCCGAGGGCGTAAACATCCGATTGGGCGTTGATTTCCCGGCCAAAACTCTGCTCCGGCGACATGTAATGGGGTGTGCCAAAAACATCGTTGGTCGCGGTCAACCGCTGCTCTCCACTGATGATTTTGGAGATGCCGAAGTCAGCCAGCACCGGCTGATCGTCTCTGGTCAGCAAGACGTTGCCGGGCTTGAGATCGCAATGGATTACACCTTGACCGTGGGCATAAGCCACCGCCTCAGTGATCATGCGAAACATGCGCAGGGCTTCCGCCAGCGGCATACGCTGGCCTTGCTCATCCAGCCGGTCAAGCCGTTGGGCCAGGCTTTCGCCGGGCACAAATTCCATCACCATGTAAAAGGCGTCACCTTCAACATCAAAATCGTGTACCTGAATAATGCCCGGATGGCGCAGGGCAGCGACAACCTTAGCTTCTCGCTGAAATCGTTCCACTACGTTCGGATCGCTGGCTTTGAAAGTGTGAATCAACTTGATGGCAACATCGCGTTCAAGTTTTGGATGGGCTGCCTTATAGATTTCGCCCATCCCGCCGCGGCCTAATAATTCTTTGACGGGGTATTTTCCAATTTGCTCGACGGTCAACTTATTAACCCTACAGGTACACTATGGTGAGGCTTGGTCAGGTCGATTACTATTTCTAACTTTTTACTCATTTTAGCACACCTCTTGACAGCATACAATCAGCCTATTGGTCAGGGGTGCGCCTACTATTTTCAGCGAGGAGTAACCATGAAGAGTAATTAAATTATCTGAATTGGGCAAATATTCGAGTAAGTCAAGAAAAGGGGGGGCTTAAAACGTGGTCAGGTGCTTTCGCCCTTTTTTGCGAAGTCTGGCATGGTCCTCTTGCAATGAGGTCGGCCGGCCGGCCACCGGAAAGGTAACGTGAAATTTGCTCCCTCGCCACAGTTCACTTTCGGTCCAGATTTGTCCGCCGTGTAACTCTACTAAAGAGCGAGTAATATACAAGCCCAGGCCGGTGCCGTGCTCGCCGGTCAAGTTGGCGCTTTCCGCGCGAAAAAAACGTTTGAATAGTAGCTTTTGATCTTCTCTGGAAATTCCAACACCGCTGTCAATGACCGAAAATCGAATAAAACCTTCTTGCTCGGCCAAATAAGTCTTAAGCTCTATAACGCCTTGGTTGGGCGTATATTTCATGGCATTGCTCAACAAGTTGCCTATGATCTGAATTGTCCGGGTATGATCGCACAAAGCAAAAGGAAGGTTAGTTTGGAAATTGAGGGTCAAGTTTTGCTGCCTGGACTCGATTTGCGGGCGAAATTCAGCCACCACTGTTTCAATCAGATTATGGAGATCGATCGGTCGCAAAGCCAGTTCAATACGGCCGGCCTCAATCCGTGTGACGTCGAGCAGGTTTTTGATAATGTTGATTAAACGGGTAGCGCTGCGTTGGACAATATCAAGGGCCTCTTTTTGTTCCTCGTTGACGGAGCCGTACACTTCGTCTGATAACATTTCAATAAAGCCCGCGATTGAAGAGAGCGGTGTTTGAAGTTCATGGGCGGCCACGGAAATAAAGGTCGATTTAACGTCGTCCAGTTGCTGCAATTCGGCATTGGCTCGGTTTAATTCAGCATTATGGTTGAGTAGCTGATTGCGTAGCGAGTTAAGTTCGTCGCGGTGCTGATTTAATAGCTGGTGGATCTGCCCCATTGGCGTTACGTCCTGGATCAAGACTGTTAAGCCAACTATCCGTTCCAGCCCCTGATGATAGGGCAAAATGACTAAGGACAGGTAAGTATCTTGTTGATCATCAGGCGCTCGATTAAGCCAAAAAAGGTCAAAACGCGGTACGTTGCCTCTAAGAATGTCCAAAAGTACAGTTTCGTTACCACCTAACTCAGGAATCACTTCAATTAAGGGTTTGCCTAAGAGTAATATGGCGTTAACTTGAAGCAAGAGGCCAACATTGGGGCTGGTATCGGTTACTTTTAAGCCGTAATCTGTGACAATGTAAGCGATTTTATGTTCTTTTACGATGAGTTCGGCAACTGTTGGATCCATCAGTCTTTAATATCAATCTAATCTACAAGTAGTCGAGCCAGGTGGCGAAACAACGCTTCTATACCATGACCGGATTTCGCACTGGTTAGGTAATAAGGCGCATTAAAACCGGCGGCAACCTCGGCTACGTCTGCCGGCGAAATTTCTTGTTGACTCATTAAATCAGCTTTATTGGCTGCCACTATAACCTTAGCCTCAGGACAGGTTTGCTGCAAATCTTCAAGGTGAGTCTGTAGATTGAACAGCGTGCGGGCTTGGGTTAAGTCACACACCAAAACCACGCCGGCCGTGCCTCGAATGTAACTGGATTCTATTTGGTCAAAGCGCTCGCTGTCGGCCAAATCCCATAACATCATTGTTAAACCGGTTAACCCGTTGATTTGAGAAACTTGCATTGTTTTACGGCTGACCTTAACCCCAATGGAGCTGAGGTGTTTATCGTCGAAGGTGTTATAGACAAATCGACGAACCAGACTGGTCTTGCCAACCGCAAAATCACCTAGTAAACAGACCTTCTTGTTTATCGTTGTCATGCATGCAAACCTTTTCGGAGTTATGGATTAGTGATGGGGGTAACAGGATGAATCGGCAAGAGGAGTTGTGCCGACTTTTGATGAAACCCAGCCAATCGATTTTACGTTCAGTACGATAATGCCGTACTCATTAGATCACTAAACTCACTCATCCGGGAGGTGGGGCTGTTTGTCGATGCATCAACAAATCCTCTCCTGTATTGGTTTTAATTTTTATCCAACAATTTCTTGGTCTTTTAGGCGCTGGCGGGAAAACTGTAACCTGCTCCCCGCTTTGTAACCACATAGTGAGGTTTAGAAGGATTTGATTCGATTTTTTGGCGAAGACGGTGAACGTGAACACGCAATACATCCTCGAACACTTCTTCCATTGGCCATAGGCGGCGGAGTAGGAAATCGGTGGTGGTGGTTCTACCGGCGTTTCGCATGAGAATGTAGAGCAGTTTAGTTTCAAGTGGGGTTAGTGACACAGACTTGTTATCGGTGATGGCTTGCTGGTGGACAAAATCTATGGTGAGATAATCGTCAATCTGCATCAGACGGTCTAGGGCGTAGGTAAAATCACCAATGCGACGCAAAACGCGCCGGACTCGGGCGACTAGTTCTCGAGGGCTAAAGGGTTTGGTCACATAATCCTCGGCAAAATGTTCAAGCCCGTGAATAACGGTATCTTCTTGATCGATAGCCGTGAGTAGAATGATGGGTAGGTCGCTGTACTGTTGTATTTGTTTACAAAACTCAAAGCCGGTCATCCCCGGCATCATAATATCAACGATAGCCAGGTGAGGTAAGCCATTTTTTTCAACGATCTCCAAAGCCTGTTGGCCTGAGCCGGCAGTAAATACTTCAAAACCGGCATGGTCGAGTCGATCACTAACCAGCCGCAATAGGGCCGGATCGTCGTCAACTACTAAAATACGATGCCCGGAGATAATGGCATGTTTATCCGTTGTATGGTCCAGCATGGTTGCCCCGGAGAATGGATGATAGGTCTAACACTATTATACCACGCTGCTTTTTTTCAACAAGAGTACGGAGGTGAGCCATAACAGGTTTAGGATTAAATGAGAGCCTGACTAGTTGATTAACAATTCATACATGAATCAAAAAGACGCAAGGGTACCTATCTTCGCGTCTTTTGGTCGCGCAAGTTGTATTGGAGATTCGGTTCTTTACAGCTACAAACGAGGTTACTTTTTATAGCCGGAATAACTTCGTTTATAGGTATGTTTATCCTCATCCTTGCTCATCAACTGCTGGATGAGACTTTTCGCGCCTTCGACAAGACTTCCTCCCCCCAGGCTTTGAAGCCATTCACGCTCCTGGGCGTGTATTCTGACATCAATGTTGTCCCGCTTGCTCATTTTCTTTCCTCTCTCTAGAGACGATGGGTTAAGTTAGGTCCTATACTATATATAGTATGTTCCCCAGTCTATCACACCTATATATAGGTTGTCAAGATCTTTGTTTGGAAGATAGCCCTCCTCCAACTTCACAAACAAATACGTATATATAGTACAACGATACTACCATTTAAAGTATTACGCAAAATTTAGTTTAATATTAAAAAATTCGTTGGGTTTACTATTTTTGCTTGTTATGATGCTGCTCTTAGTGAAGCCGAAGAATAACCGTGTCATCATTCAGGCGTTGCCCATTGATATCAAATGCCGGCAGTCGTTGGCCGGTGGCCGGATCATATAATCCAATAGCGATATGATCGACCTGGCTAAAATCATCAGCCGGTAATGGGTGGATGTCTTGAATGACTTCACCTACAGGCCATCGATCAGTCGGGTAGACGCCATTGACCGGCGGGCCGTCGGCCTGGCTGCGCACGAAGCCATCGGCGGCGCGGAGGTGAATGAAGATGGTATAGGCGGTGGAGATGGGTGCGGTTGATTGCCAGAAAAGGGTTATAGAGTTCATGGAGTTAGTGGAGTCTGTAGAGTTTATGGAGTTAGGAGAGGAGAGGGAGTAGTCGAGGAGGTGAATGGTTTGATTGGAGCCAAAGGTGGCGAGCGGAGGGGCGGCGAACCGATCGAGGGTTGGCGGGAGAACTTGGTAGAGATAGTCGCCGTCAAATTGGCCGAGAGGTTGGAACGTTGGGTCGCGTTCGACTTGCCAGCGGTCGATGGTTTCCCACTGGGTGCGGTTAAGAGGGGGTTCGCCGGGGTGGATGAGTAAGTAGAGGGTTATGGAGTTCATAGAGTTTATAGAGTTTGTGGAGTTAGTAGAGTTGAGGGGGGAAGTCTTGGAAAGGAGGGGCGGAGGGAGTTGGGTAGCGAGGGTTTGAAGCGTGGTGACGGCCGTGGTGTCAGGAAAGTTGGCTAGGGCTTGGGCGAGGATGGGTTGTCGGGGTGGGGTGTAGCCGGAGTAGCCGTTAATCAGCGGCCACCAGCCGAGCGTGCTGGCGTACATTCGCTTGACTTCGGGATATTCGGGGGCCGGCGCGCTGTGCATTGGTAGTTCAAGCAAGGCGAAGTCGGTGGGCTGATCGGCCAGCCAGTCGTAGACCGGGTTGAGGCTGGTCCGATTTTCGACATGGGCTAATGGCAGTGGGACGGATAACGTTTCGAGAATGAGGAGCATTGAGCAAAAGATAAGCAGCAGCGTCGATTTGAGATTGACCTGTAGGCCGAAAAATATGAAAAATGAACGGTGGGTTTGGCTATTGTTAACCTCAAGTCGATGGTGTAGGTACGCATACCCCCCAGCGGCCAGACCAGCCAAGGCGAATAAAGCGGGGATGATCCAACGCGGCGGGACGCGGATGATTGTGGTGGGTGGGATGACGGCAGCCAGTAGAGCATAGGGAACTGGGAAAGTTAGAGCCACGACAATAATGAGGCTAAGGCTAAGAAAAATAAAGTCGATAGTGGGTTTAGGGGAGGAGGTGTTGGGGTTTTGACTGTGCGTGACGAGGTTTGATCTGTGGACGGTCGATCTTCGCCTCCCTTGCCGCCAAGTTTGAAACAGCCCAACTACAGCCAGCAGGGCGAGTATCGGCGCGGTAATCCCCAAGAAAAGCGTATTTTCCTCGGTAAAATTCGGTCGGTTGCGGACGGGAGCCGTTAATGGGCCGAAGATCGTGTTGAAAGGAGCCGCCGCCGCGTAATCAGTAATAGCGGCGGCCAGCGCCAGCGCTTGTGACAGCGGCCGGGCTTGACGCAGGTCATCGACAATCGACAGATAGGGAAAGGCAAAAGGCAGTGTCAGACAAAAGGTGATAATCAGAGGAACGATTAATTTATAGAGATCGGTTTTTTTTGGAGTTTGTAGCGTTGGAGAATGGGGTGGGAAAAGTGCCGGTATGATGAGCGCTATGACCGCATAGAAGGTAAAAAGAAGAATTGTGTAGATCGCCAGGTACCAGGAGGCCAGTAGTTGAAGCGTCAAAAATACGGTGAGGCAGATTGTGAACCGAGTCTGTCGCTGACCGCTGACTGCTGCCTGCTGACCGCTATCCAGCAGTTTGTCCAAAAAGAGTAAAGCCAACGGCAGCCACTGGAACGTTAAAAGCTGCAAATGGGCGATTGCGGCCAGACGGTAGGGCGCGAAGCCAAAGATTAAGCCGGCTATAAAAGCGGCGCTGCGCTGGTGAGTCCAGTGGAGGGCCAGTAAATACATACTAAAGGCAGCCAAGGGAAATGAAAGCAGCAAGCTTAGATTGTAAGCCAAAATCGGTTCGCCGAAGAACTGGATGGGCAGCGCCAGCAGGGCGGTGCTGATCAGATGTTCGGAATAGGCCAAGGTGTTGGGTAGGGGGTGAAAAATGTTGGCGTTGAACAGGTTTAAGGGGGCGGTTAGCAGGGCGTGGCTGTCCCAGGCTAAAATCCAGGTGTTGAGCAGCGGGTCGCCGATGTCGTTGGGCACAGTGCTGGTCAGGTTGAATATCAGCGGATAGGTCAGCCCGACAGCCAATAAGCCATAGACCACCAGGACTAATATCGTTGTCCAATAGGTGGGGGTTTTTGACGTTAATTCAGATGAAAGGCGGCTCACGGTTTCACCGTTATGATCACGCTGTTATCAGGCAGTGGTTGACCTGCGCTATCGACGGCGGACAGGCGCTGGCCGGTCGCCGGATCGTAGATGCCGATAGCCAGCCGGCTGATCTGATTACCATCCGGATCGAGCGGCCGCCGATCTTGAATCAGTTGGCCGGGCTGCCACTGGGGTAGGGGATACAGACCATCGTACGGGACGCCATCCGCCTGGGTGATGAGTTGCCCTTCGTGGTCAAGCGCGTGGACAAAAATACTGTAGTTTTCCACCGGCGGATGATCGGTTTGCCAGACCAGGTTCACGATGTTGTCGTGCATCGAGGCTTGCCGCAACCTTATCTGCTCGCCGAAGGTGGCCACAGGCTGCCGGACGTCGAGGCTCGGTTGAGGCGGCTCGAGCCAGATGCTGCCCAGCGTGAAAGCGGTTTCACCGTCGGGTAAAATTGGCAGCCGCTCCCCGGTGTCGCGCCGGTAGACGCCGGTAGTCAGCGTGTAACGAATCGGCGGGAGCGTGGTCGGAATTTTGAGATGCAGCGGATTCCGCAAGTACAACCCAGGCGGCCAGTTGCGCGTCGGGATATCTTCGGGACTGACTTCATCGACAGTCGCCATTGTCCGGCCATCCGGCGCATCGAGATGCAAGAAAACCGAATAGTTGGCGTCAAGGTCCTGCTGCGCCCGCCAGTAGAGTACGGCCTCCATCGTCGCTTCTCCCTCCGCCGGCAATTGGACGGCCTCCGGCAGGTGATCGACGCCGACCAGTCGGATTTGATCGCCAAAATCAACGCGCAGTTGGCGGTCGGCCGGTTGGGGCAAATCGGGATCGGATTGCAGGGTAAACAACGGCGCCAGCGGGCGAGATAAAACGAACAAGGCGATGAGAAGGAGGGTTGTCAAGAGGAAAAGTTGGAGATTGGAGATTGGAGATTGGAGATTGGTTAGCTGACGGCTGACGGCTGACGGCTTCTCGCTAATAACCGACTGCCGACCGCTAACGGCTGACCGCAAAGAGCTAAAAATAGCCATTGCTGCCAATGTAAAACTCATCAAAATAGTGAGCCATAGACCGGTGGTGCGTAGAGGCGTCGATTCGAGTTGGAGGGTGAGACGATGCTGCCCGGCGGGAATGGTGGTTTGGATGAGTCCAGTCTTAGGGGTGCTCAAGAAGGGGCTGGGTTGATCGTTAAGGTAAAGCTGCCAGCCGGGCCAGTAAAGTGTCCGAATCGTCGCGACAAACGACTCTGGCGTGTCGATGCGCCAGGCATCTAACTCGGCCCGATGGTCGGCGATATCGATGCGGGCTGCGGCCGGCCCGGCCGTTGGATCGATCTTTTGCGGCGGCCGATCGGCTTCGTAATCGGGCCAAAGGGTATCCGGCTTAGGGTGCTGCTGCGCCCAACGGGGTAAAAATTCACCGGTGCTGGTGGTGCCGATCGCACCGGAGACCACCTCATAGCGAAACGCATCGGCCGGGGTAGGCGTTCCCCACGGAATAAATTGAGACGGATATAAATAATAGGCGTTGAGGGCGATCACCGTCGCCACAGCCAATCCCAGCGCGATCAGCCGGCTGCTTGGACGGCTGAGCTGCTGATCGATCAGCCACCAACCGGCGGCCGTTAAGACAGCCGCGCAGAAAATCAGCGGGCCGAGCATGCGCCATGGAAATTCGGTTAGCTCCAGCAGCGGTACGGTTTCCCAAAGCGACTGGGAATAGGGCAACGCCAAAAAAGCGTAGAGCAGGAAAGCGAGCGCAAAGAATTGCGAATGGAGAATTGCGAATGGAGAATTGAGCTTGTTTTCTTGCGGTCGTTTTTTGGATTGAGAGAATAATTGCCAAAGAAACACCAATAAAGCGATGAACCCCAATACAGCGCCGGCTATTTGAGGCAGGCCGAGGCTGAGCGGAAATTCGGGGTTGATCGCGGTGATGTCGAGCGGCTGGGGGGGCGAGAGGAGTTCCGGAAGGCTGATGAAATTCTCGCGGAAGTCGAAAAAGCCTTGGGTGATTCCTTCCAGTTTGATGTCATGCCGCTCGCCAAAAGCAGGTAGCCAAAAGATAGCCGCCAAGCCAAGACCCAGTAAACCCGCAGTGATCGTTCGCAGTAACGGCAATAGGAATTGATAATTGATAATTGATAATTGATAATGGGGATGAGAGTTTGGAGATGAGTCATTAGAGGAAGGGGATAGTGGGCCAGAGGTTTGTGATTGAAGGGGAGAGTTGGAGGTTTCAATATTAGCCTCAGCCTTAGTCATTCCTTGCCATATTAAAAGGAAGAGGAGATACGCCGCCAAAAGGGGAGCGAACAGCATAAAGCTGATATTGTGGCTAAACAGTAACCCGGCCAATGACAGGGCCGCGGCCACGATGTAACGCGGGTGGCCGTCGGTGATGACGCCGTGGAAGGCCCAGCAGATGATCGGGTAAAAGGCCAGGCCGGAAAATTGGCCGTAGTTGCCCTGAATATACGCTTCGCGTAGCCTGTACGGTGCATAAACATAAACAGCGGCAGCCAGCAGCGCGGGTCGCGAGCCATAAATACGCCGAGCGAACAAGAACATGCCCGCGCTGTAGAGCAGAAAGTCAAAAATGACCGTGGCTTTCATCGACTCGTCGAGCGGCAGGCCGGTCAGGTGAAAAAGTTGGGTCAGTTGATACAAAAACGGTGGGGCGTAGCTGAAGATCGGCATGCCATGCCCCAGAGCCAAGTCCGTACCCCAGCGGGGGTAAAAGTTGCCTTCAGCCCAGGCGCGATTGAGTTCGACCTGGCGCATCAAGTGAACCGGACCGTCGGCGGTGTTGGGTAGGCCGGCGTGCGTTAGCAGTGGCCCCACGGCTAGCAGCGGCAGAACTAACGCTATTAATAATCCGAAATCGAGACGATGGCTGAGGCGGGTCAATCTATCTTTCATTTGTCCACAGTAATGTCGGATAGTTCAATAAAATCCGATCCGTCCGGCGTCATTAATCGCTGTCCGGTGTCGGAATCGTACAGCCCAATGATGAGCGTGTAACGACCCGCCGGGACATCGGCCACAGGGACGAAGCGTTTATCCAAAATTGGCTGCCCCGGCAGCCAGGTTGAGGTCGGATAAGCGCCGTCCAGGGGCGGGCGATCGAAACTGGCGATAAGCTGCCGATTCTCGTCTAACAGTTGGGCGAAGATGGTATAATCGGCTTGCGGCCGCTGGCGGCTTTGCCACAGTAGATCAAATCGGACTTGATCGGTCGTAATCTCACCTATCTCATAACCGAGAAGTTGGATCGTATCGCCGTTGGGGGCGTTAAAGGTAATGTTGGTCGGTTGGGCCAAATCGGCCGGCGATGGCTGAGACGGCGCAACGTTAATGGTGTCGATCAAAGCAGTGTCGCCGCTGCTGTCGGCTAAGGGAATGAGCCGATCATTATCATCGATATTGATCAGGCCGACCCGCACCGCGTAGGCCAGCGGCGGCGTGTCCG
The DNA here is from genome assembly GCA_020634855.1 of Anaerolineales bacterium. Taxonomy (GTDB): domain Bacteria; phylum Chloroflexota; class Anaerolineae; order 4572-78; family J111; genus JAGRBY01. The sequence goes on along the minus strand of JACKAU010000003.1, from coordinate 521,510 downwards.
ACGACAGCCACAGATCATGCTCATCGCGCACGTAGCGGGCATTGTCCCAGTGAAAGGTCGGCATGTTCATTTCGGTCGTCACATCGCCGGGGGTATAGTTGGTCGCCTCGGCCACGGTCGTGAAATCGTCGAGCCGGTCCAAATGGACAAAGGGCTGCAAATTGTCTCGATACGGGCCGCGATCGGTCTCCCAGTACAGCACCATTTGGAGATAGTCGCCCGCCGGCACAACGCGGCGGCTTATATCATACCCGGTCAGCCGGATACCGTTGGCAAAATGAATATCGGTTTGGTGTTGGGCCGGCAGCACTTGCCCCGGCGGCGAATGTTGGGTGAACCACGGTTGCAGCAGAGGCTTGAGGCCCAAGGCAGCGAAGACAATGACAATGACAATAAGGATAATGATGAATGATGAATGATGAATGATGAATGATGATGGTTGATCACTGATGGCTGGTGGCTGATCATTGATGGCTGACGGCTGACGGCTGACGGCTATTTGCCTTACGACGACAATCACCGCCGCGACGAGGGCTGTACCGCTGAGAAGGAGGGCGATGAGGCGGAGCGGGGTTTCGCCGAAGTGGACGGTGAGCGTGTGTTGGCCGGCTGGAATGTCGATCAGCATCAAGCCGGTTTCGGCTTCGGGGGTGATGGCGACCGGTTGGTCATCGAGACTGGCGCGCCAACCGGGGTAGTCAAAAAGGTAGAGGTGCAGCGTGAAAGCCGTGGGCGTGTCGATTTGGTAGCGATGGGTGACCGCCGTTTGTTCCAGCAGCGTGGCTGTGGCCTGGGGCGGCAGACTGACGCGGTCGAGCCGCTCCGGGTATCGATTGGCTTCAAATTCGGCCACCAACGGTGAGGTTGATGGCGGGCGTTCTACGGTTTTAGGCAGGTATTCCCCCAGCGTAGTGGTGCCAATCGATTGTGAACTGCGTTCGTAGGTGATCTGATCGGCGATGGTCAACTCGCCGCGCGGCACAAACGGGATGACCGGATAGAGCAGTGGCGCGACAGCCCACACCTGTACCACCAGGCAGACGACCGTCGCCCAAAGTCGCCACCGTATTGGCACAAGCAGAACGGCGGCTCCGGCCAGGATCGCCAGGCCCAGATTCGCCAGCCCCAACATGCGCCAGGGAAATTCGGCCACTTGCAGCGGCCCGGCTATTTCCCAAACCGGCTGCGAGATAGGCAGGGTCATGAAAATGGCGACTCCGGCCACCAGCGCAAAGAAAATGATATAAGCTGCGCGCTGACGACCGGCGGCTGAGCGCCAAAGATAAACCAGACTCAGCAGCCCCAAGCCGGCCAGGATAAGTGTCACCACCCCCAGCGTTAACGGCACATAAGGATTGGCTGCTCGAAAATCGAGCGGTTGAATCCAGGCCACCAATTCCGTCCAATGCGGATAGCGGACAAAGAATGGACTTTTATCCAGAAATGCGGCCGTTTCGGCTCGGGTGAAACGGCGTTCGAATAATACCGGCAGCCAGAAAAAGGCCGACAGCAGTAGCCCCAGCGGAATAATGAGAAGGCCGCCGACGCCTAAAGTGGCGAAACCATAGCGCAGGGCACTCCGCATTTTTTCGGTTGTCGACAGGGATAATTGTTCGCGTAGCCAGTATTTACGATCAGCCGGATCGCTAAACCAATTGGTAAAGATTAACAGCAGCACAAATGCCCCGAGTACCGGCGTAAAGACCAACGCCTGGAACAGATGGCTGAGCACAATTCCGGCGTAGAAGACAGCGGCGATGACGAGCCAGCCCGGTGAACGGGTTGTCACGGCTCGACTTGCACTCCACAGCGACCAGGGAAACAGGGCGATCGCCAAGAATTGGGGGACGTTGCCGCCATAGAGCAGCGCTTCGCGAAGAGCGAATGGAGCCAAAACGTAAGCGGTTGCGGCAATCAGACCAGCGGCTCGGCTGCGGAAGAGATCGCGGGCCAGTAAATACATACCCAGCGCGTAGAGCAGCATAATGAGGCTAAGTAAAAGTTTAAAGGCGGTTTCGAGGCTGATCCCCAGGCTATGGATGGCCATGGCGAATAAATAAGGTAGCGGCGGGGCAAAAATAAACAAGGGGTAGCCATAGCCGTAAGCCATATTAGGCGCCCAGCGAGGGACAATGACTCCGGCTGCCCAGGCTTGTTCATACGCCACCGTGCGAACCATATGAATATTTAAATCGGCCGTTGTCGGCAAGCCCGGTTTCAACAGCGCCTGGATGGCGAATAAAGTCAGGGCAGCGACGATGAGTAACCCACCGTCTATATTTGCTAAAGAACGAAAGGCTTTCAATTTTAATTGCACTGGACCATTGGACGGGCTGCGCCTGCCCTTGACAAGGTTTATCCAGCCTCTCCGTAATGTCAAAATAGAAATTCCGTCGGCCACGTTGGGCTGCAAAAGATGGCTAAATCTCCATTATTGACTCGGATTTAACCACCCGAGCCAGCAACTGCCATCGACTGAAGATATACCGGTCTACTTTACACGTTTCCCCAGAAATCCACAATATCGGTAGTGGCACGAGTTTTTCGCCATTGTTGAGAACCCAGATGGGCAGGATTAGAGGGATCAAGAAAATACAGCCAAATCCGTTCAAATCTGCATATCCGCGTTCTTAAATCAGTTGACTATGGGGCGTTGTGGTCTACTGAGGCTAATTGTATGGGCGAGACATCTCATTAGATTGCACAACTTATTAAAACTACTATAATCTGTGTCTTGTTTGAGTCGAATCAAAAAACGTATCGGAGCGATAAAGCGTGCTTTGTCAAAGGCTGAAGTCATATTGGAGCGGCAAAGCTTGCTTTGCCAAGGTCTGCAAATGTATCGGAACAACAAAGCTTGCTTTGTCAAAGGACAAAGTAATTGATACCGCTCCAGACCTTTGGCTTCAAGGAGTTAATCAAACGCGATGTTAAAACCATCGAATATTACCCCCGACGATTTGGGGGAGGATGTCAAGAATATTATCCCCGGCAAGGATCCGGAGTTATCCATCTCCCTGCCTCGCATTCCTGTTTTGGAAACCGATATCACCAGTAAGATCATTCCGGTTTGCGAGCCGACGTTAGGGGGCAATGAAAAAAAATATGTGAATGATTGTCTGGACTCGAATTGGATTTCGTCGGCCGGCAAATATATTCCCGTATTTGAAGAAAAATTCGCCGCCGAGTGCGGCTGTAAATACGGCGTCGCCTGCTGTAATGGTACAGTGGCGATGCATCTGGGATTGGCTGCGTTGGGTATTGGGCCGGGGGATGAGGTGATACTACCGGCATTTACCATGATCGCCACCATCAACGCTGTGACTTACACCGGCGCGACCCCGGTTCTGGTTGACGCGGAGCCACGTTCCTGGAACATGGATGTCAATCAGGTTGCTGACAAGATTACCCCCCAAACGAAAGTCATTATTCCGGTTCACATCTACGGCCATCCGGTTGATATGGACCCGTTGATGGCACTGGCTGACCAAAACGGCATCTTTGTGATGGAGGATGCCGCCGAAGCCCACGGCGCCGAATACAAAGGCCGTCGCGCCGGCAGCCTGGGTCATGCGGCCGGATTTAGCTTTTACGCCAACAAAATCATCACCACCGGCGAGGGCGGCATGATCACCACCAATGACGCTGAACTGGCCGATCTGACCCGCAATCTACGTGATCACGCCTTTTCGACCGAGCGTCACTTTTGGCACCAATTTATCGGCTTCAACTACCGCATGACTAACCTCCAGGCGGCGGTTGGGGTGGCTCAAACCGAGCAATTGGCCAATTTTGTGGCGCGTCGGCGTCAAAATGCGGCGCTTTACACCAGCCTGCTCAAAGCCATTCCGGGCATTGTGACGCCGCCGGAAGCCGAATATGTTAAAAATGTGTTCTGGATGTACTCTATCTTGGTTGAAGATGAGTTTGGGATGACCCGTGACCAACTGCGTGGTTTTCTGGCTAAACACGGCATCGAAACCAGAACCTTTTTTATCCCGATGCATCTCCAGCCCATTTACTACGACCAATTCAAAGGGCAGCGATATCCGGTGGCCGAGATGCTGTGTGAGCGCGGATTTTATCTGCCCTCTTCTTCATCCCTGACGTCGGAGCAAATTCGACACGTGGTTAATATGGTAGAGCGGGCGTATAACGAAACGCATCGCTAGTGACGTGTAATCCTGATGAGGCCGAGGCGTTGTTGGGTATCGCTTAAATAATCGACCGGTCTAATCTCAAGCCAAATAGGAAAACCTATTGAACCCTTCTTTATCGACAACAGACAGTACTGTTGCCAATGTCATTGAACAAGTTGAGCCTGTGCCTCAGGTTACCATTGTTTTACCCACCTACAATGAAGCCGGTAACATCAATAAATTAATTCGACGCACCCTAACTGCTCTGAACAGTTATCCCGGCGATATTGAACTTATGGTGGTCGATGACGATTCGCCGGACGGAACCTGGCAGTTAGCTGCTGCGGCGGCCAAGGTCGATAGTCGCGTACGGCTGATCCATCGCCGCGATGAGCGTGGCCTGACCAGCGCCCTTAACCGGGGCATCCGTGAAGCGCAGGGCCAGTGGGTCGGCTGGATGGATTGCGATATGAGCATGCCGCCGGAAGATTGGCCCCATTTAATCGAGGCCCTCAATAACGGCGCCGACGTCGCCATTGGCTCGCGCTACGTGTCGGGCGGCAGCGATGTGGCTCACACCTTCACCGGACGGCTTTTCTCGCGGGTGATCAATATCTGGGCCGGCCTTATGCTGGGCTGGTCGATTAAGGATTATACCAGCGGCTTCGTACTGGCCCGCAAAAGCGTTTTTGATGAGTTAACCCTGCAAGGCGATTACGGCGAATACTGCATCGACTTGCTGTATCGGGCTAAACAAGCCGGCTGTACTATCGTCGAAGTACCGTATGTTTGTGTGCCGCGCATGGCCGGCGAGAGCAAGACCGCCCAAAATGCCTGGGGTTACCTCAAGCGGGGCGTCAACTATGTGAAGACGTTGTTTCACTTGAGGTTCGGCCTAAATAGTTAGGCCCGGCTGTCCTGCCAACCTTGATTTCGTCTGGCGAAGATTTAGATTCTTAACAACGTTGTGGTATCATGGATTCTGTAAAGTTGTCGTGACGACTGACAGACCATGCCTTCCAATCAAAGCCAAGCTAACCCATCCAACTCCACATTGGCCGAACCGTTGGCCCGCCTTTTTATTGATGACGCCGAAGCCCATTGGGCCTTCGATCTGTTTCGCGACACGGTCAAACGACTCCAGGCCACCGGCGCGTACGACCCACGCCTGGCGGTCACCCTGTCGGAGCGATCCGGCAAGCTGTATTTGCGGCTGAATTTCGGCAGTTGGCTAGTGTTAGGGGTTCGTGGGCCGGGCCACACGCCGGAACGGATCGATATGGCCCTGCTGGCCCGTGAGGTCTCCTGGGATGAACGGTTTACCGGCTTCACTTTCGAGCGTAAAGAAGGCGAGCCAGAAGTCCGCAGTTACACCCTCCCGATTGAGGTGGTCAGACCTCTGACCAGTACCCTCCAGCACGCCTACGACGCCACTCTCGATTTTATCGCGGCTAAATTCCAAACCTGGAAAAAAGCCACCCACTGGAAGCAGCATAACCCCGAAATCGTCGAAGCCTTCTTCGATCCGGTTCGCCGAGAGCGGCTTTTCGCTGCCGGGCTGACCGATTTCGAACTGATCTACGAGCGGCAGTACACGGCCTTCGGACAGGAGTTGGTGTTGGCGGAGGAAGGCGCTGACTATGAGGTTGGGGCAAGGGAGACTGAACAAGAGGCCGAAATGGAGGAGTCGATGGAAGCGATTGAGCGAGTACTGGTCGAACCTTTCTCCCAAATATTCCTAAATATTGAAGAAGTAAACTGGGCCTTCGATTGTCTGGCAGAAACGTGTTCCCGCCTTGGCATCGACAACCCTGACGATGAGCGATGCACCGTCGCCTTGGTCGAGCGCTACGGCGGCTTGAGCTTGCATTTTAACTTTTACGACTGGCTGATTTTAGCCTTTCGCCCGCCCGAACTGGCCCAGAAACGGGTTCGGCTGCCGCTGCTCGTCGATAGAGCGCCGTTCGGCAAAAGTTTCATCGAATACGAGTTCGAGCAAGACCCCGCCGAACCGCCTATCGCGGCCTATGGCCTCCCGCTCGATCAAGTCCAAAATGGATCCGACGATTTTCAGACAGTTTATATCGACACCCTCCGCCACATCGCCCAACGGTTTGAAACGCAATCCCCACCTCCTCGCTCCCCCCATCACCGCCCCGACATCGCCCAGGCCATCTTCGATCCGGCCATCCGTCTCAAACTATTGTCCGAAGATGAATCCGCGTTGCCACCGGATAGCATTGAGAATAGTGAATCGATAAATGAGAAACCCCCATCCCCCCATCCTCAATTATCAATTGTCAATAATCAAATACCTATTACCAACCCGCCTTATCCTCTTGCTCAACTCGCCGCCGACACCGGCCTACCCGAAGCCGCGCTCACCCGCTGGCTGCGGGCCATTGAACGCAAAAAACAAGTCGTGCTCTACGGCCCGCCGGGAACGGGTAAAACCTTCGTGGCGGAGAGGCTGGCCCGGCATCTGATCGCGGACGGCGACGGCTTCACCGAGTTTGTCCAGTTTCACCCGGCCTACGCCTACGAAGATTTCATGCAAGGGCTGCGACCCCAAGCGCTGCCGGGCGGCGGGCTGGAGTACCCGCTGACGCCGGGCCGATTTCTGACCTTTTGCGACCAGGCCAAAACGCGGCAAGGGACTTGCGTGCTGATTATCGATGAGATCAACCGGGCCAACCTGGCCCGCGTTTTTGGAGAACTAATGGTTCTGCTAGAATATCGGGACAAAACAATTCCACTGGCTGGCGGCGGTGAGTTGAGCGTCCCCCAGAACGTCCGTCTCATCGGCACGATGAATACCGCCGACCGCTCCATCGCGCTGGTCGATCACGCCCTGCGCCGGCGGTTTGCTTTCATCGCCCTGCACCCCAACTTCGACATCTTGCGCCATTACCATGACCAATATCAAACCCCCTTCCCGGTCGAGCGGCTGATTGCTGTACTGAGCCGCCTCAACCGCCGCATTGGCGATCCCCATTTTGAAATCGGGATTACCTATTTCCTGCTCCCCAATCTGGGCGATGACATCGAAGACATCTGGCGCATGGAGATCGAGCCGTATCTGGAAGAGTTTTTCTTCGACCAGCCGGACAGTGTCGATGAATTTCGGTGGGAGCAAGTGGGGGGAGAGATAGTAGGGAATGATGATTAATGATTGATGAACGATGAAATAAGGGGCGTTCTAGAAGCTTGGAGAATTTGGTGATGACGGCTGGGCCGAATGTGATTGAGTTAACCGAATATGAGCGGACGACGCTTGATCGAGATGCGCTGCCGCTGGAGGTGGGCGAGGCGTTGTGGCGGGGGTATGGGCGGCAGGTGAACGTGGCGTTTCCGGACCCAACCACGGCCTATCGCTGGCAGATGACGCCGCTGGGTTGGGTCGGGCATATTCCGTTGACGCCAGAGATTCAGTTTGTCCTCCAGCCCAAAGTGCCGCTGAGTAATCTTTTTCGAATGCTGGCCTACGCTTACCGGCTCGACCCTGAGTGGCTGGAGGGGTTGATCGAGTGCCAATCGCTGGCGGAATTTTATGAGCGGTTAGCTCTGATATTGGCCCGGCGGGTGCTCGATCGCAGCCGTAAAGGCTTGTATCGTAGCTATGTGCCGCAGACCGAACCGCTACCTTACATCCGCGGCCGGCTCGACGTGGCTCAGGCGGTTCGCACGCCGGGCCGGGTCAACCACGACTGTCACTTTCACGAGCACACCGCCGATATCGAGGATAACCAGATTTTGGTCTGGACGTTGCGCCGGATAGCTCGCAGCGGGCTTTGCTCGGAACGCACGCTGCCCACAATCCGGCGGGCCTATCGAGCGCTGCAAGGGTTGGTGACGGCACAACCTTTTACGCCGGAAGTGTGCCTTAATCGGCTTTACCACCGCCTCAATAATGATTACGAGCCGCTGCACGCCCTTTGCCGCTTTTTCTTAGAGCAGAGCGGCCCGACGCACGCGCTAGGCGACCGGGCGATGCTGCCGTTTCTGGTCGATATGGCCCGGTTGTACGAGTTGTTTGTGGCGGCGTGGCTCACGGCTCACCTGCCCGATACGCTGCGGTTAAAAGTGCAGGAGCGGGTCGCCATCGGCCAATCGCGTCAGCTAAAATTTGACATCGACCTGGTCTTGTACGAAGCTAACAGTGGCGCGGCCTGGTGCGTGCTGGATACCAAATACAAAGCGCCCGTCAGCCCGGCCAACGACGATATTTTTCAGGCGGTAACCTACGCCGAGGCCAAAGGGTGCCGCCAGGCGGTGTTAGTTTATCCCAAGCCGCCGGCTCATCCGCTCGATGAAACGATTGGTCAGATTCGCATTCGCAGTTTGACCTTCGGCCTGGACGGTGATTTAGAGCAAGCTGGGTCCAGGTTTTTGGCTGCTTTGTTAACGGTTGACGCCAGTCGGACAGATTGACCGGAGCGACAAAGTTTACTTTGTCGTTCCATTACAGTTTTGGAGGATTTATGGCCGGCTATTCAAAACGAACATTGACGGCTAAACTCGGTCTCAAATCGGGTCTCACCGTCTATCTGGTCAATCCACCGGAGAATTATGGAGATACACTTGGCCCGCTACCGGAGGGAGTCACGTTCGTCGCGCCGCCGGAGCCGGCCATCGACTTCATCCAATTTTTTACCAAATCTTGGCCCGAACTGGCAGATGAGTTTCCTCGGCTCAAAGCGGCAATGGCCGTCGATGGGATGCTGTGGGTTTCGTGGCCCAAGAAAGCCTCAAAAGTGGAAACCGACCTCAATGAAAATATTGTCCGCGAGGTTGGACTGGCGAACGGCCTGGTCGATGTCAAAGTTTGCGCGGTTGATGCAATCTGGTCGGGTCTTAAATTTGTGTATCGATTGAAGGATAGGGAGTAACATGATGACAAATCAAACATCGTCTCTGACGCAAGTACCCGGCTTTAGCGCCGTGGGGGTTACCTGTGGCCTCAAAGTATCCGGTAATCCCGATCTAGCGCTGGTGCTGGCCGACCGGCCGTGCGCCGCCGCTGCTGTATTTACCACCAATAGTTTTAAGGCCGCGCCGGTTTTATACGATATGGCCTTAATGGAGCGATCGGCCAGGGCGCTGCGGGGGGTAGTGATTAATGCGGGCAACGCTAACGCCGTTACTGGCGAGCAAGGGCTGCGCGACGCCGAACAGATGGCCCGGTCGGTTGAGTCGGCTTGCAATTTGCCCATCGATACCGTGTTTGTGATGAGCACCGGCGTCATCGGCGATCCGATGCCGATGGACAAAGTGGAACGAGGCATCCGGCTGGCGCGCGATCTGATCGAAACCGAGGCCGGTCGGCAAGGACAGGACGCAGCCAAAGCCATTATGACGACCGACCTGGTTCCCAAAGAGGCGTTTGAGCAAACGACTATCGCCGGACATACGGTCAGTTTGGGCGGGATGGCCAAGGGCAGCGGGATGATCCACCCCAATATGGCGACGATGCTGTCGGTGATTGTGACTGACGCCGCCATTGAGGCCGCTCTGCTCAAAGAAGCGCTTAAGCAGGCGGTTAGCCGTTCATTTCATCGCTTAACCGTGGACGGCGATACTAGCACCAATGATACGGTGCTGCTGCTGGCCTCCGGTCAGGCCGGTCACCCTTCGATTGAGCCGAAATCGCCGGAGTTTGAGACGTTTGTGAGGGCGTTAACCCAACTCTGTACCCGGCTGGCCAAAGCCATCGCGCGGGATGGCGAAGGGGCGACTAAACTGGTCGAAATCGTCGTGCGTCGAGCCGTGAGCGAAGGCGAAGCCGAATCTGCGGCCAAAACCATCGCCACTTCACCGCTGGTAAAAACCGCCCTGTTCGGAAATGATCCCAACTGGGGGCGCGTCCTGGCGGCTTTGGGCCGCAGCGGGGTGCTGCTCTATCCGGCCCGCGTGTCACTGCGGCTGGGTGATTTCCAATTGCTGCATAACGGGGAACCGGTGGCCTTCGATGCTGTCGCCGCTCATGACTGGCTGACCGAAGCAGACGAGGTCAAGCTGGTGGTCGATCTGGACGTTGGCCAGGCCGAAGCTGCTGTTTGGACCTGCGATTACTCTTACAAATATATCGAAATCAACGCCGAATATCACACCTAGCCGGTGACTTTTCATAAGGTTTCATCATTCATCATTCATTATTTATCATTGCCTCCAGGTGACCGCTATGACCACTGTAAAAATCATGTATTGGCAAGACATACCCTGCACCGTACGAGCCGAGGCCGGGCGCCGGCAGCGCGTTTCGCGCCCGTTACCCGATATCTTCATGGCGGTCATTGATGCCATCGCTATGAAACAAGGGTTAACCGGATCGGACGAATACCAGAACCAATTCCACTGGGGTGAAGCCGAAGAGCGATCTGGTTCGCCGGAAGAAGCAGCCGACGCTGTTGTGGCCGAAGTCGTCGCTAACTACCCCAAATCCTGGTTGGTCGAACGCAGCAAGCAGGCCGGGGCCGCCATTGACGAATCGGCAGCCGAATAAATTTGTCTCCGGCCCTAACTAATCTCATTATCTTCCTGACAATCCGATTTTTTTGAAATAAAGGTCTGGAGCGTCAAAGTTTACTTTGACGCTCCAGTAAATTAATTCCTCGCCTTACGATTCCCGTACGCTAACAGGACAGTTAGACTATTGTCAACGCCTTCTTAACATGCTACCTTCATTATATCTGCACACTTACTTTTCTTAACCAAAGTTAAGTGGCTATTTCAACTTGTATTTGTCGGGGAAGCATTAACATGATATCAAACGTTCTGGGCAGCAGATTAACTATCCTTACAAGTCAACGACGAGGAACTTTATGCTGCTGAAGGTATGGGGAGCAAGAGGCTCTATTCCGGCGCCGCTCAAACCGGAGCTAGTTACTCAAAAAATTATCAAGGCCCTGACCTGGGCCGGTCAACAAAAAATTGATTTATCTAATATGTCGGCCGTGAAGGCGTTTGTCGATCAACTATCGTTTGATGGCGCAACGGTAGGCGGCAATACCACCTGTATTACAATCGAGTGCGGCAGCGACCTGCTGATTTTCGATGCCGGATCCGGTATTCGGGAACTCGGCGACCATTTGATGAATGCCCGCGATGAACACGCCCAGCGATTGGGTTTTTGCCGGGGCAAGGGGCACGCTCATCTCTTTTTTACACACACCCATTGGGACCATATCCAAGGGCTGCCTTTTTTTACGCCGCTGCACGTACCCGGCAACAGCTTTGACATCTACCACATTCACGATCACGTACCGCAAACCCTGGCTAAGCAAATGGAAGCTAATGTCTTCCCCTTGCGTTTCGACCAGATTCGCGCCAAGCTTAATTTTCACCAACTGAAGGAAGGCCAACTCCTCAAAATCGGCGAGGCGATGATCAGCAACACCGAATTAAAGCATCCCGGCAAAGCCTATGCTTTCCGGATTGAAGCCGATAACGCCATCGCCATTATCGCCACGGATGCCGAGTACCGCAGTCTGGATAATCTCGACACGCTCAAATACCGGAATTTTTACGCCAACGCCGATGTGTTGATCTTCGATGCAATGTTCTCCGTCCGCGAGTCCTTTGTCAAACAAGATTGGGGTCACAGTTCGGCCTTGATCGGGGCCGATATCGCCGCCGAGTCGAACGCTAAACGGTTGGTTCTCTTTCACCACGACCCTTCCACGACTGACTCGGAACTAATGCAGATCAAGCAAGAAACGGAAGAATATCTCCAAAGTCAGCGTCATTCGATTGACGTGGTTGTCGGTCAGGAGGGATGGGAAATCGAACTCAAAAACCCCACGCTCAAGACCGACTTTCATATCACTGAGCGAGCCAAAAATGGGGTGATCTTTCTCACTTTGTCCGGTAAATTTGGCGGACAGGCCACCGACCGGTTCAGAAAGCATCTGGCGCGCAGTCTACAAACGCACCAGGTCAATAAAGTTGTTTTGAAGATGAACGAAGTCAGCGAAATCCAGATGGCCGGTATTCAAGCCCTGGTCGATGCCCGCAGCGACGTGATGAGTCTGGCCCTAATTGAATTGCCGGAAAATATCTATCGCGTCATCGAACTATCGGCCACCACCGACTTCTTCGCTATTTATAAGGATGAGCAAGCCGCATTAGCCGCCCTTAAATCCTACTAATTAAACCCCGGCGGTTCCTCCGGAATGCCCTATCTCAATGTGACCGGCTGAAATTGCCACCGGTCTCATTCGTACTACAATTGTCGGCATGGCAAAAAAAGGTCGAAAGCGTCCGGTGCGTAGGCAAATGCCTTGGCGATTGCCTACGCATTGGGGCCTGTTCATCGTTCTCCTTGTTTTTTTGACGCTGGCAATTCTCCACAGCCTGATCGTGCCTATTACTCAGGGCGAAGATGAACTGGCCCATTACCGCTACATTAGTTTTATTGCCCAACATGGCCGATTACCCGTCAATGCCGCCGAGCGCCAACAAGCCTGGTACCGCGCCGACTGGCCGCCGCTGTACCACCTGCTGGTCGGCTGGGCCGTCAGCGGCCTGGACACCACCCGCCCCCATCTCAAAGATGTCGGCGAGTCGCCCCGCCGCCGCCTGGTTGGCGAGATATTCTACCCGCGTCTCATTATCTACACCGAAGACGCCAATTGGCCCTGGCAAGACGGCATCCTGGCCTGGCACATCGGCCGCTTCATGTCAATCGGCTTCGCTACTGGGTCCTTAATCTTCACCTATCTCACGGCTCTCGAATTATCTCAAGTCGCCAGGTCGCAAGATCGCAAAAAACAAATCCACCAACCTCCCCAGCCACTCATTGACCCACCAAACCACTTCCCCACCCAACAAACTAACCAACCACCCACCCACCCAACCAACCGACAACCCAACCAACCAACAACCCAACTCCATAAACTCCCTAACTCCATAACCTCCCCAACTCTACTCGCTACCCTCACTACCGCTCTCCTGGCCTTCACTCCTCGCTTCCTGTTCAGTTCGGCCATGCTCGGCGACGACAGTCTCTTGATTCTCCTGTCGGCGGCGTTTATCTGGCTTCTGCTGCGAGCCTGGCGCGGCGACGATCGCTGGTGGGGCTACGCTGTAATGGGGCTACTGTTGGGGCTGTCGATTGCCACCAAATACAGCACCGGCCTGCTGCCTCTGGCAATTATCCCCGTGGTTTGGCAGCGAGTCCGGCAGGCTGCGTTGTCCTGGCGACAAGCTGCCGGCCGCCTGGCCGTCTCATGGCTTAGCGTTGTGGTTGGCGCGAGCTGGTGGTTTGGTTGGATCGGCTATTATTTTAATACCATCGCGGAAGATGGTCTCGCTTTCGGCCTGCTCAGCCCGCTCTTGGCGTCCGGCCCTGACGTGAGTATGCGTCGAGTCTTCGCCTTTCTCGGCGGCGGCGAATTCACCGGCGCGCTCCGGCCCGATGCCGTGGTCGGCGGCTCGTTTGGGGCTTGGTGGCTCTACTTAATCCAAACGTTTTGGGGCGTGCCGGTTTTGGAGCAAGACGCTTTTTTCCCGTGGGCTTATCTGATTGTTCTTGGCTTTTGTCTACTCTGCCTTATTGGTCTCTGGCAGTTTTGGCGGCTGGCCGATATGCAGTTGCGAGTAGCGCTAGGCGTTCTCATCCTCATTATTGGTCTGCTTTTGCCGTTTCCGATCTTGCGCTACTTTCTCACCTTTAACATCCTTGAAACCGGCCAGGGCCGCCATATTCTCTACCCGGCCGCCCAGGCGATCCCCTTATTGTTGATGCTAGGCTGGCTGACCTTTATCGACGGCAGTGCAGCTCAGGTTGAGACTAAGGTGCAGAATTTACAATCCAAGACCCGCACTACGCACTACGCACTACGCACTACGCTCTACACCCTACCCCCTCTCGCCCTCCTCATCTGGTCCCTCCTCCAACTCACCCTGATGACCCGCGCCTACCCCGATCCGCTGCCGGTGCAAACAACCACATTCAACCCCGCCTCGATCCCCCAGCCGCTCAAACAAAACTTTGGCAACGATATCCAACTCTTAGGCTACGATTTCCAACCCGATCCCGACCAGGCCGTTATCAATCTTACGCTTTTCTGGCAGGCGCTTAACCCGGTTGATGAAAATTATCGCACCCAAATTCAACTCGTCGATCCCCAAGGTCAACCCCATTTTACCTGGCTGAGCCATCCGGTGAACGGCCTCTATCCGACCCGCGCCTGGGATCGCGGCGATATCATCCGCGACACGCTGCCGCTGCCTCTGGCCGCCATTCCGGCCAACCAATACGATATCGAACTCAACTTGCTTCACGAAGCCGAAGCCGTACCGCTGGTCGCTGAACCGTTCCAGTTCATCCAGTTCAATTTGGGGAAGGCGCAACCTATTCCCCAACCGTCCATATTGGACAACGGCCTCGAATACAGACTCTGGTTGGCGAATGATCCCGTGCGGAGCCGGCAGACCATCGCCTTAACCTGGCTGCCGAGGCCGGGCGCAACACCCCGTTGGAGCCTGCTTGGCCCGGACGGGGTAGCTCACTCGCCGGTCACGGTCGGCGACGCTACTGCCATTTTTATCGTCGAACCCGATTGGCCCAGCGGCGACTACCGACTTCATCTCGAAGAGGCCAACTTAACAACCGAGCCTCTATTCACCGTCGCTAGTGAAGCTCGGTTGTTCGATCTGCCGCCGGAGTTGGCCGATAACCCCAATTGGACGCCGCTGGAGGCCAACTTCGCCGATCGGATCAAACTGCTTGGCGCAGCGTTACCGAATCGGCGGCTTGAGCCGGGCGGCGTCCTGCCGATAGACCTGGCCTGGCAGAGCTTAGCCCCGGTGCTGCCCGATGCCGTCACCTTCGCCGTTCTGCTTGATGCCGAGCAGCAGCCCTTCGGCAGCGTCGATCGCTACCCGGCCGGTTTTTACAGCCCCATGCTGTGGGCTGACGGTGAAATCGTCCCCGACTCGTTTACCGTTCCCGTCCGGCCCGACGCGCCGCCCGGTATTTACCATCTTCACCTCGGTCTCTACCAACTCGAAGACAAGCAGCCGGAGTCCCTGCCGCTTATTCATGACGGCCAGCCGACCGCCAGCAGCGCCGTCGTCCTCGGCCCCTTCAAAATCGGCGGCCCTCCCCCCGATCTCGTCACGGACAACCCCACCCCCCAATTCATCGTCAACCAAACCCTCGGCGACCAAATCACGCTCCTGGGTTATGATCTTGAAGTAGGTGGTAGCCCTCAGCCGTCAGCCGATAGCGCCCTAACTCTCACCCTCTACTGGCAAGCCGACACGACACCCACCGCCGACTATACCACCTTCCTCCACCTACGCGATGTATCGAACCAGAACGCCGCGCAAAAAGATTCACCCCCGGCCGATGGACGCTACCCCACCAGCCTCTGGAGTCCCGGCGAAATCATCATCGACGAAATCACCCTTCCCCTCGACCAGGTCGAACCCGGCCAATATACCCCGACTATCGGTTTGTACGAACCCGCCAGCGGCGCGCGTCTCACCGTTCCCGGCAGCCCAGCGAACGAAATAGTCCTATCGTCAATTCAACTGCCGGAATAAAGGCTAAGGCTGAGGCTAAGGCTAAGCTCCAACTAACCCCTCACCCAACCAACACACCATCCCAGTAACCAACTAACTCCCAACTCTACCAACGCCCCAACACTATAAACTCCACAAACTCCATAAACTCAAGAAATTTCTAAAATCAACAAACTGCCTATAATTTGAAGCTTATGCATTTAGTTCAGTCACTCAAACATCATATCGGCCTGGTGGTGATCCTGCTCATCTACCTGACCCTGGCGACCGCTCACAGTCTGGTTGTGCCCTTAACAACCGGCAATGATGAATGGGCCCATTTTCTTTATATCCGATTCATCGCCGAGCAAGGCCGCCTGCCCGCCACTGAGGCCGAGCGCACTGAGGCCGGCTATAAATCCGATGCGCCGCCGCTCTACCACCTACTAGTTGCAGCAACCACCGCCGCCATCGAGCCAACCCACCTACTGCGCCCGCTCGATACGCCGCGCCGCTATTTGGCCGATAACATCATCGAATCTTATGCTCTGGTTCACACCGCCGTTGAGCAGCCGCCCTATCGCGGCGAAGTGTTGATTTGGCATCTAGGCCGCGGCCTTTCAATCCTATTTGGGGCAATCCTGATCGGCCTGACCTACCTGACCAGCCTGCAAATCTTCCCCGCCGACCGCCGCCGGGCGCTGCTGTCCGCCGCCCTAATCGCTTTCATGCCGGCGTTGCTCTTCCACAGTTCCGTGCTTAGTTATGAGAGCCTCAGTGCTGTCTTAACGGCTCTTTTCCTGCTAGTCGCGCTGCAAACACTCAAGCAGCCCAACCGCTTACGCTGGTGGATCGCACTCGGCGCTCTGGCCGGTCTATCTATCGCAACCAAATACAGTGCAGTACTGCTGCCGCTGGAAATCATTTTTATCATCTGGCTCTCTAATCAATTCGAGGCTAAGGCTAAGCCCCAACCCACCCCCCAACTAACCAACCCACCAACCAACAAACCAACCAACTCCCCAACTCCACAAACTCTACCAACTCCCCAACTTTATAAACTCCCCAACTGGCAGCGTATCTTGGTCGCAGCGCTTGCTGCTCTCATCGCTTCCGGCTGGTGGTTTGGTTTTGTCGCCTGGCAGTTCAACACCATCGACACGCAAGGCCCGGTTGTTGGCCTGCTTCAGCCGCTGTTGGTGGGCGATGCCAGTGATACGACCTCGGTGCAGGTAGCCGGGTTTTTGTTCGGGCAGGAAACGGTAGCGAATGACGCCAGACCCCCTATGCCGCGTAACTATCCCCAACTCCTGCGCTCTTTTAGCGAGTCGTTTTGGGCCGCGCCGGTGGCCGGGCAATTTGTCTCGTTTCTACTGCCGCTGGGGTACAGTATCTTGGCTCTGCTCGCGCTGGCCGGTTTGTGGCGCGTTTGGCGGCAGTCTGATCGCCGTATCCGGCTTATTTTGAGTCTGCTGTTACTCCACACCTTTTTGATTGTACCGCTGCTGCTCATTCGAGTGCTCTTATCATTTGATCCGCGAGAGGTGGCTCAAGGGCGACATTTGCTGCTGCCTGCGGCCTCCGCTATGGCCATTTTGCTGGTTTGGGGTTGGGATCAATGGTCGTCCAAATTGAGTTGGCTGGCGGTCGGTGGGCTGCTGCTGTGGACGATTATCGGCCAATTGGGTTGGGCCGTGGCGGTCTACCCACCGCCGATTCCGGTCTGGCCACAGCCAGTTATGGCCGCACCGGCGGCGAATTCTCAAGGGACGACGTTGGTCGATGGCATCAAGCTGATCGATGTCTCCCATCGAACCCATTCCGACGCGCTTGAGGTTACGCTGCGCTGGGAGTCGCTGGCCACGATCAAGGCTGATTATTTGGTCGAACTATCGCTGCTCGATAGCGCGGGCAACGTGATCGGCTACAACCTGAGCCAGCCGGTTAACGGTCGCTATCCGACTCGCGCCTGGGAGCCGGGCGATACGATTGAAGACACGCATCTGCTGCCGCTGCTTGGTGATCTGCGCGACAACTATCGGCTGCAACTGCGCCTGTTGACCCGCGCCGGAGAGGTCGTCCCCGAAACCGAGACCCCTATCGACACGGTCATGCTCTCAACCACAGCCCAACCTGATCCCTGCGCTATCTGGCCTCCGCTAGATAACTGGCTCAACGCCCGTCCACTGCGTCCCGATGCAACCTTCACCGTCGTTAGCGCCGAGCCGCCGCGGCTAGAGTTGGGCGCGGATGAGGCGAGCACGCAAAATCCGTTCCATTCGGTCGGCAAATTTCATACCTTTCTGGTCGGCCCCGATTGGCCGGCTTCGGCCCAATTTCTGAGCGGCGATACCGACTGCGGCCCGCTAACCTTCGACATCCCGCCGCGTAATTTCACTGTGCCTGACATCCCGCAGCCCCTCGAAGCTAACTTCAATAACGAGATCAAACTACTCGGCTACGATTTGCCGGCTCGTCGCATCCAACCCGGCCAGCGCCTGCCGTTGACGCTCTATTGGCGCAGTCTGGCTTACATGGGCGAGGATTACAACCTGTTCGCCAACCCGCTCGACCACGATCAGCAGCGTTGGGGCGGCTATGATCGTCGCCCGCGCGACGGTTACAGCACCTTGCGTTGGGTTCCCGGCGAAGTCATCACCGATCCCTTCGGCATTCCCATCGACGCCAACGCGCCGGATGGCATCTACACCATTGACCTCGGCTTCTACCGCCCGACCGAATCCGGCCCGGAGTCGCTGCCGTTATTTCAAGACGGCCATCCCATCGACCAGCACAGCCTCCGCCTCGGCCCGATCAAAATCGGCGGCCCGCCGCCAGGTCTCACCCTAACCGAAGTCCACCCGGGATTTCCCGTCGATGAGTCGTTTGGCGATCAAATCACACTGCTCGGCTATGATATTGCCGCCGTCAGCGGTCAGCCGTCAGCCGTCAGCAATCAGCAACCATCCAGCCAACCCACTCCCCAACTCCCTAACTCTATCAACTCCACAAACTCTATAAACTCTACAAACTCCCTAACCCTAACCCTCTACTGGCAGGCCGACGCCATACCCACTGCCGACTACACCGTCTTCTTACACCTGCGCGATGAATCGAACCAGACGGTCGCCCAAAAAGACAGCCCGCCCGCCGGTGGGCAATACCCCACCAGTTTGTGGGACCCCGGCGAAATTATCAAAGATGAGCTGACCCTCTCCCTCGATAATGTGCCGCCAGGCCGCTATACGCCGGTCGTCGGCCTGTACAACTTCACCACCGGCGACCGGCTGCCGACTAAAAACCCGGCTAATGAAGTCGCTTTGGAGCCGATACACATCGGAAATTAGAAATTAGAAACTGGAGATTAGAGCTTGAAGATTGGGAGATTAGTCCATTTCAATCACCAATCACCAATTACCAATTACTAATCTCCAATTATCAATTATCAATTATCAATTAATGAAGACTTACAAAATCCTCATTCCCATCATTCTGCTCACTTTTTTCCTGCGAGTTTGGCATCTGCCGGAAACGCCGCCCGGCTTGTGGTACGATGAAGCGTACTACTCGATGGACGCGGCCTGGCTGCTTGACGGCGGCCCGTGGTCGATCTTTTTTGTAGGCAACAACGGCCGTGAGCCGATGTTTATTTACCTCCAATCGCTCTTCATCTGGCTGTTTGGGGCTGCGCCGCTGACTTCGCGGCTCATCGCGCCGCTGGCCGGGACGCTGACCATCCCACTGATGTTTGTCCTGGCCCGACGCCTGACACGCCGGCTCGACCGGTCCACGCTCATCGCTTATGTGGCCACAATGGGCCTGGCCGCCTCATTCTGGCACGTCGGTCTCAGCCGAGGCGGTTACCGTGGGATCTTGCTGCCCTTGGTCGCTGTTTTTGTGTTTTACGCCTTCTGGCGCGCCTGGCAAGGACAGTCGCTCAAATTTATGATCCTGGCCGGATTGGCTCTGGGAATAAGCCAGTACACCTACCTCGCCGCCCGCGCCCTCCCCCTCACCTTCGCCGCCTTCGCCTTCCTCTGGACCGCTCTCACTCTCCTCCGTCGCCAATCTCTCAAACCTCAATCTCAAGTCCCTATACCCCAATCTCAAACCCCCAACTCCCAATTCTCCATTCTCCATTCTCAACTCTCAATTCTCTGGCTCACCCTAACGATAATGGCCCTCCTATCGGCTATCGTCTTTGCTCCGCTGGGCTGGATTTTCTACAATAACCCTAGCCTCTTCTCGGCCCGCACCGGCGACGTCTTCTTTACGCCCGACACGCTGTCGGAGCTGTTGTCGCATCTATCACAAGCGGTGCGTCTCTTTATCGACAACGGCGATCCCAACTGGCGACATCATCTGCCCGGCCGTCCGATGCTGGGCTGGCTCGGCTGGCTGGGCTTCTGGCCCGGCCTGATCCTCTGCCTCCGCCGGTGGCGGCAACCCGCGCCGATGTTTCTGTTGGTTGCTTTGCTGACCCTCTATCTGCCCGCCCTACTGTCTGTGCCGCCGGTTCACGCTTTGCGTCTGGCAACCCTGTTGCCCATTTACTACATCATCTTCGCCATCGGCTTGGTCTGGCTGGTTGCCTGGCTGGTGAATTACGCCTTACGTACTACGTACTACGCCAGCCAACGCCGTGCGATCATAATACCCCTTCTCATCGTCCTCCTCCTCCTCGAAACTACGCTCACCACCTACGACTACTTCGTTCGCTGGGCCAACGCCGAAGAAACCTATGTCGAATACAACACCCCGTTGGTCGATTTTATCGACCACGTGGCCGATCTGACCCGCGAGTCGCCGGTTATCCTGCCCTTCCAGATTTACGTTCACCCGACTACCCGCTACCTGCTCCACGATCAATTTACCGAGCAACTCGCGCCCGACACCCTCTCCGGCCCGGTCAAACTCGTGACCCTACCCGACAACTTCCGCATGCTCAATGTGGCCAATATCCCGGAACTGCCGGCCTATGTTTGGCTGGCTCGAACGCCGGACGGGCAAGGCGTGGTCTACGTCTCGCGCCCGCCTCGATTGGCGGAGCAAGCCTACCTGCGGCAGGCCATTCAAACGGTCGAGCCGGAGTCTTACCTCGACCGCTTTGGCCGCAGTCTGGCCGACTTCCGTACCCTGCCCGATCCCACGCCCCTCCTGCCGATGTTCACCGACACCACCCCCCAGCGCGTCACCGATATTAATTGGGCCGATCAAGCCCAATTGATCGGCTACGAGGTTATCCCGGAGGTGGCGCAGCCTAACCAACCTATTACTCTTAACCTCTACTGGCGCAGCCTGACCGATCTCACGTTCGACAGCCGCCTCTTTCTGCAAATTGTCGACAGCGCCGGCAACCCGATCAATCAGTGGGAAGGTGAAGCCTTTCGCGAGGACATGTATCGCTGGCGGCCCAACGGCATTTTGCCGACTCAGCATACGCTCTGGCTCGGCCCCGACACCCCGCCCGGCCCCTACCTGATCCGGCTCGGCTTCTTCGACCGCCATACCGGCGAACGCCTGCCCATCCAAGCTATCAACGGCGCACCGGTCACCGCCCCCAACGGCGACACCCCGGAACCCATCGATCAAATCCACCTCGGCCTCTTCTACGTCACCCCTGACGGCGCCGACCCGCGTTCGCCCGCCCTCCCCCTATCGGCCACCTTCGCCGACTCCATCCAACTCACCGGCCTTACCTTCCCCGAATCCCCCAATCTCCAATCTCCAAACTCCAATCTCCAATCTCTGCCCATGACCTTCCACTGGCAATCCCTCCAGCCCACCGCCAAACCCTACACCGTTTTTCTCCAACTGCTCAACCAAAACGGCGAGGTCGTCAGCGGTTGGGACAGCCAACCCTTCAACGGCCTCTACCCGACGAGCCGCTGGTCGCCCGGTGAAATCGTGGTCGATACCTTCACCCTGCCGCTGCCGGAGAACGGCCTGCCACCCGGCTCGTATCGCCTCATCACCGGCTTTTACGATTTCGACACCGGCCAACGGCTGCTGCTGCCCGACGGCGCCGATTTTGTGGTTGTGTCCGAATTTTCCGTGGAGTAAGGCTAAGGATCGTGAATTAAATAACTTCCACATTCGAGTTAGGTAATTGGTGATTAGTAATTGGTAATTCAATCTCTAATTACCAATTACCAATTACTGCCCTTGAAAATAGGGAACTTATTTAATACTTATTCCTAAGCGGACGGCTGCCCTAACTTTTGTCTCATAGACTTCTTACTTTTTGCGTGTTACACTATAGCCGTTGTTCATAAGTGGGTCGCGATTGAGTTGTGTCACCGGCGGTTTGAAATGACATGCCATTCAAAACTTAAACCCGAATTTTTGTACAGGAGACGTCTGACAAGGCGTCTCCTTTTTGTTTCATAACCCTACAATAATACATTTAGTCGATGTTTTGTTTTTCTTGAGAGGATTCAGTCATCCTGGTCTATAGCCAGCCGGCCTATCGCCACCGAATGAATTCGGTCGCTGCTAAAGAAAACCGGTTGAAACCGGTTATGGGTTCGCCCTTAACGTGTTTTCAACACGTTTCTTTATCAGGCGGCGAATTCGTTCGCCGCTATTAAAATACCGAATCGTCTCTTTCTTCCTAAAAACTGGTTCGATTTTCACGAAAAAACGGTGTGTGAGCTAATGGGTCTCGATTTTCGTGAAAAAACGGGGTATGTGAGCTAACCGGGTTCGATTTTCGTGAAAAACGAGGGTGTGAGCTAATTGGTTTCGATTTTCACGAAAAAACGAAGGGTGTGAGCTAATGGGGTTCGATTTTTACGAAAAAACGAGGGTGTGAGCTAATGGGTTTCGATTTTCACGAAAAAACGAGGGTGTGAGCTAATTGGTTTCGATTTTTATGAAAAAACGAGGGGTGTGAGCGAATCGATCTCAATTTTGGATGCAAAAATGGAGAGGGTGAGCGAATCGATCTCGATCTCTTTATAAATTAGCCAGTCGTGATCGAGAGCTTCAAAGCTTAAACGACGGAGTCAAAAAGATTTGAATGGAAAATTTGGCTTGTTAGAGGTTCTATGAAGACCATTATCTTGAAAATCAGCCTGAGCCTGGCTTTAGGAATGAGTGGGGTTATCATTTCTTTTTGCGCTGTGGCCGGTTTCTACTGGCCCTCTCTGCCGGCCTATGCCGCCGGTACACGCTATGTTACCCCCGCCGGCCTCGACGCCGGCAACACCTGCGCCGATAGCGCCAGTCCCTGTGCCACTATCCAACACGCTGTCGATGTCGCCGAGGCGGGCGACGTTATTAAAGTAGCGTCAGGTACATACACCGATGTCAATAATTACGGCGGTTTTGCTCAAGTTGTTTACATCAGCAAAACGGTAACCCTGCGCGGCGGCTACACCCCCGCCTTCACCGATCCCCCTGACCCCGAAATAAATTTGACCACCATCGATGCCCAAGGCTTGGGGCGAGTTTTGTACATTACAGGTGACATCACATCTACGATTGAAGGCTTTCAAATAGCTCATGGAGATGCCACGAATATAAATAGTGAGAACTATGACCTTGTTGGGGAGGGAGGAGGACTCCTTATTATTAGTGCCACGGTTACTCTGCGCCAAAACAGCATAACTTCAAACTTTGCACCAAATGCAGGTGGTGGTTTGTTTCTAATATTCGCCAATACTTCCTTGATAAATAATGAGATAATTTCCAACACTTCCTTTTACGGCGGCGGTTTCCACACGTATTTCGGTGAAACCTCCTTAAAGGGCAACACGATCAAGAACAATCGAGCCGATGCAGGCGGCGGCGGGGTACTTGGGGGAGGTAGTGGTGCTACAGTGGAGCAAAATTTATTCATAGACAACCAGGCCGGATCAGTAGCCGGTGGTTTGGGTATTGTCGGGGATAAGGTTCACGTGACGAATAACATTATTGCCGGCAACCAATCAAACGGCTCTGGAGCAGGTTTGTATATAGTCGGGCATTCGCAACTTCGACACAATACCATCGTTGAAAATTATGGGGGTGATGGTACAGGTATCGATATTGGTAGCAGTGACACGACGGTTAGCAATGTGGTTATGATCAATAATATCGTTGCCAACCACACGGTTGCCCTCACCGTAGCCACCGGCAACACTGCGACCCTAGAAAATACGCTGTGGTCTGGCAACGCTACAGACCAAGCTGGTGCTGGCCTTATTATCACTCACAACGATATCTCCGGCGATCCGGCTTTTGTCGATCCCCTGACCGGCGATTATCACCTTGGCCCGACCTCGATAGCCATCAACCGGGGCGTCGAAGCCGGGGTCGCCGTTGACATCGACAACGACCTGCGCGATGCCTGGCCCGATCTCGGCGCTGATGAAAACCTTAACGGTACGGTTAATCGACCGCTTCCGGTGACGGGTGGCGCTGTTACGTTGGCCCCGGGCGTATCACTTTCCGTTACCAGCGGCGTTTTCAACGATACCATTCTGCTGACTTACACGCCCCAATCCCCACCCTCGCCGGCCAATTTCAAAAATGTTGGGTTGGCTTATCAGCTAAGCGCCATTTTTCAATCGAACGGCCAACCTGCCCAACCCCAACCCGGCCAGCATTACACCATCGCCCTTACGTACCAACAAAGCAACGTCCCGCCGGATATCGGAGAGAGTGATCTGGCGCTGTACTTTTGGAACGGTAGCCGGTGGCTCAAAGAATCCACCAGCGCGGTCAATCCTGCCACCAACACGATTACCGCCACCGCGAGCCATTTTAGCCGGTGGGCTGTTCTTGCGCCGGTAGTGGAAAGCCCACAGCAGTTATTTCTGCCGCTGGTGATTAAAAAGTAGTCTTGCCCTCAAATGACTGGAGAGAAAAATGAAAAGAAATCTATGGCTGCTCTTAGCGGTGTCGGCTGTTTTAGGGATGGGGCTGGCTTGGGGCGGCAGTGCGTGGCTCAACCCGGCCACTGCCGATGATGCCGTAACGCCTCCCCCGTTGGACATAGCCGTGGTCTTTGACGCTTCCGGCTCGACGGATTATGAGACCACTTGCTTCGGCTGTTGGGAACCGGTGGTGAACAGTGCGGACCCAAAATTTGACGTTATCGCTAACCCCTGGCCGGCTAACGGTAACTTTAATCCCCTGCCCGATGTCACTACGACTGATATCTGTATCCAAGCGACTGAACCAACGACTGACACCAGCGGTTATAAATATTTTGTCCACGAAGCGGAGCTTTACTCGCGAGACGTGCCGCTGCAAGGCTGGCGGTTCGAACTGCGTCAGCCCGGCCAAGGCTTCTGGGTCATTCAACGAGCTAGCAATCGTGATGCGTCAGGCATGGATTCGCGCGGCGCTTATATCGGAGCGCATCCCTTCCCGGTCTACAGCCAGAGTGATGTTACTAGCTATCCCCAGTTGCAAGGCGCAGCTTACAATCCCGAATGTTTTGACGGACCCAATCTTAGCGGGGCTTGCTGGGAGATGGTCGCCACCGGCCTGGGTGAGTCACCGCCGTCGAGTACCCCCCCCTATGTCGAGTATGATTTTACCCCTGATTGGAGCGGCGATACCTCTGTTTGGATTAGGGCGCAAGGTTCCGGTCCCTATGGCTGGAAATGGAACGGCAGCAGCCCGACCAGTTTACCCGAGTGGCGCAAGGCTATCTTCTGGCAGATCGGCCGGGCTGATGGCAGTGATTGGCAGGATGTTGAGGGCGGCGAATACACTAATCTAAGTCAATCGAATGACATTCGCTTACCTGAAAGTAACAAATGGCGCTGGTTGAAGTTGGGCGCGGTGGCAACCACCAATGGGGTGCAGCATACGCTCCGGTTGTATCAGGGCAGCGCCGGCTTTCACGTCGATAAAATTATCTTTACCGACTTTGATGGGGGTGATCAAAATACAACCATCAGCGAAGGGGGAACCGTGTTTGGTGATGATACCGGTATTACGACGGCTTTCAAAAACTTTATCAACCAAGATGGTGGGCAGGGTCCACCGGTGACCGCCGGTTCCGGCACCCGCGAAGCCTGCAATATCTGCAATCCGGTTTTTGGCGAGACAGTCGATCCGGCCCAATGCAGTTGCAAAACCGGCAGTACCGACTCATCATCAAGTGATTATGGGGCTGGCGGCGCCGGGATTGGCTGTACTCAAGTTTTAAGCCCCACCAACCAATTGAACAACGATTTGTTCCACGATAAAGATCCCATCCGCACCGAGAAAGAGGGCGTCAAATACCTGGCTAACTTGCTCGATCCGGCCATCGATCAATTGGGGTTGGTGGCCTTTTCAAATAATGTCTACAATGGCACTACTCACGGCATCCAGCAGCGGGCTGAACTGCAATGTCTGCGATGGGCTGCCGAGAATGATCCTCAGGGTGTTCTAAAATGCTTTGACCCGGCCACCAACCCTATCTCGTTCACGCAGGTCATCAAGAGCGTTGAAATTCACGATAATACCGGTGGGACAAATATATCTGAGGGACTGCGGGAAGGGCTGGAGGAGTTGGGGATAGAAGCCGGTAACAATACCGGTATTGACTCCAATTGTAGCCCCGGTATCAATGATAAGAGTGTTTGCGACCGGCAAGGAACGGCCCGGCGTGTTCTTATTTTGTTGACGGATGGCGTCCCGAATGACGATGACAACTGTCCCGCCTCAAACTTATGGATGGGCGAACATGGGCAGGGAAGCCAGGACTACGACTGCGCTATCTACTATGCTCAACAAGCTGCCAATCAAAATGTCAGCCTATTTACCATCGGGCTAGGACCGGGCTTTGATCCTGACTTACTGGCGGCGATGGCCACCGGCGTCGACCCCACCACCGGCGACGTCTATTTTGCGCCCCGCTGCGGCCAATTCTTCGCGGTCCCGAGAGCGAATGATCTGGACCTTGTGTTTGAAGGGATCGTTGAGGCCGCCCGGAATTGTACAACGCCCGTATCGGCCTTGACCCTTAGCAAAAGCGGCCCGGCTACGGCCGTGGCCGGCCAACCCATCTTATACACCTTGACTCTGACTAATACCCTGGGCCTGACCATCAACAATGTACGCATCACCGATACCCTGCCGGTCGGCGCTAATTACGTGTCGGGCGGAACGCGAGTTGGGAACGTCGTTAGTTGGACGCTGGCCTCTCTGGCGGCCCATGACACGGTTCAGACCTCATTCATCGTGACCGCGACGCAAACGATCACCAATGCCGATTACGGCGTTACCTCCGGTGATGGCCTTAGGACTACCGGAACGCAGTCGGTTACCACCGTAATCGATACCGGGGGTGAACCCTCCTTGGGGAACCGATATTACATTCCGGTAATTTTTAAGTAACCCAAGTGGCTACCCCATCCAGAAAATAACTTCCAGGGGAAGCAAGGAATAAGAAGTAGAGAGTAATTGGTTTTGATCGATCTCTCAATCCCTACTTCTTATTCCCTACTCTCCGGTTTGGAGAATGGGCAGACAGAGAAATGTGGTTGAATAACCGGATAAACAGCAGCCCATCGGCCAAAGCTATAGCTTTTTAGCATCTTTTATGCTAAAATAGATCCAAATGTAGCGACAACGGAATATGGGCTGATAGCAATGACGACCTACCAACCTTATCAGGTTGATTTAACCAATTGTGATCAAGAACCGATTCATATTCCCGGTCGGATACAACCTCACGGTTTTTTGTTGGTCTGCCGAATGCCGGACCTGGCGATTATTCAGGTTAGCGGCAATACTGCCGACCATATCAACGTCCAGCCGGATGAGTTACTGGCCCAATCCCTGTCGGACTTCATCAATCTGCCTATTATCGAACGAATCATTGCCGCCTGGCAGGCCGATAACTTTCAAACCGTTAATCCCACCATCGTAAAGTTGACGCCGGCTACTACGCCTTATAATCTCATTGCTCATCGCCAGCACGATCTGCTGCTGCTAGAATTTGAACCGCTCCGTCCCGCAATAACCTCTCTTCAATTTTACAATATGCTCAGCCATATCCTCCAGACCATTCAACAGGCCGATACCCTTGCGGCGCTCTTTCAAACCTCGGCCGAGCAAATTAAGCAGTTAACCGGGTTCGATCGGGTGATGGTTTACCGTTTTGATGAAGATTGGCACGGTCAGGTCATTGCCGAAGCCAAGGAGTCGGGGCTTGAACCGTTTCTGGGATTACATTTCCCGGCCAGCGATATCCCGACTCAAGCCCGCCAGCTTTACACCATCAATCGGGTGCGCAATATTGTGGATGTAACCGCTGAGCCGGCTAATTTGATGCCACTATTGACGCCCCCGGCCGACCAGCCGCTTGATTTGACCCACGCTGTGCTCAGGGCCGTTCCGCCCATTCATATCGAATATTTACGCAATATCGGGGTGGCCGCCACCATGTCCATCTCCATTATTCATAACGGCAGCCTGTGGGGCTTATTTGTCTGCCATCATTACACTCCTAGATTTGTTGATTACAATTTGCGCAATATTTGCGCATTTATTAGCCGCATTTTTTCCGGCCAACTCCCCACCATTATTGCGGCAGAAGAACATCAGTTGGCTAAGCAGTTTTCCGCCGTAGGTGAAACCTTGCTGGAACAGATGAGTCGCTCAACAGACTTTGTCGCCGGATTAGTTGACTATCCGGTGACCTTGCTCGATCTTAACTCTAGCCGTGGGGCGGCCATCTACTTCAATGATCAGCTTGTTTTACACGGTCAGACGCCGGCCCGTAACCAGGTTTTGGATTTAATTGACTGGCTAAACCAGCAAGAGGAGACTGCCCTGTATCACACGGATAAGCTGTCTGCCGCCTACGAACCGGCTCAGGCCTATACGGCGACGGCGGCCGGTCTATTGGCTTTATCTATTTCTAAATTTACCGGGGATTGGATACTGTGGTTTAAGCCGGAAGTGGTCCAGACGGTGAAATGGGGCGGTAATCCCGAAAAAGCGGTTGCGGTTGAAGCCGACGGCCTACGCCTTAGCCCGCGCCAGTCATTCGAACAATGGATGGAAATTGTCCACGCCAAATCGCTCCCCTGGCAGCCGGCCGAGTTGAATGCAGCGCGTAAGCTGCGCGAACATATCACCAATGTTATCATCCAACATACCGCTCAGATGCAAGCGGTCAATGCCCAGTTAAAGAAAGCCTATGAAGAGTTGGATGCGTTTAGCTACTCCGTTTCTCATGATTTGCGTTCACCGTTACGCATTATCGATAGCTATGCAGAAATATTGTGGGAGGATTACCACGATCAATTAGACGAAGACGGCCAAGAAATTCTGGCCGTTATCACCCGGAATACGTCCAGAATGAACCAATTGATCGAGGACATGCTGGCTTACTCGCGCCTGACTCGCTCTGAAAAAATCTATAACAACCTCGATCTCACCCCTATCATTCAAGAAGCCATCGATCTGGTCATGCCAAGCCAAAAAGAGCGTCACATCATCTTTGATATCCATCTTTTACCGGAGCTATATGGCGACCGCCCGCTCATTCAACAACTGTTCTTCAATGTGATCTCCAACGCAGTCAAATACACCCGACCCGTGTCTCAGCCTCGGATTGAGATTAGCGGCCGGCAGCAGGGTGATGAAGTGGTTTATGCGATAAAAGACAACGGGATTGGCTTTGATATGGCCTACGCCGACGAAATCTTTAAAGTCTTTACCCGTCTGCATCAGGATGAAACCGAATTTGAAGGCACCGGTATTGGGTTGGCGCTGGTCAAGCGCATTGTTCAATCCCATCAGGGGCGTATCTGGGTTGAAAGCCGGCCGGGGCAGGGTAGTACCTTTTATATCGCTCTTCCGGCATCGCCGACGCATGGATAACGTCGGAAATCTTATTTTTATGATAGGTCATTTTTAAACCGAACCGATCTGTTAAAATAGCTATTCACGGTGACAATTGTTAGCCGGGAGGTAGAATATGGATGTTTTACATATCGAAGACAATTCTGAAGAGGCTCACCTTGTTGCCCGCGTCCTGGAAAAAGAGGGGATAACCACCAGTTATCATCTGTTGAATAACGGGGAAGCGGCTTTAGAGTTCTTTTTTCAGACCCATCCGTTCCCCGATATGTGGCCCAAACTGATCTTATTAGATATCAAGCTGCCCAAAGTCAACGGCTTGGATGTTTTGGCTCACCTTAAAGCCGATGACCGCACCAAAACTATTCCCATCATCATTCTTAGCGCCTCGGCCCAAGAACGGGATGTAGCCCTGGCTTATAAACTGGGCGTCAACAGTTACCTCGTCAAACCGGTGAAATACACCCACTTTAAAGATCTGCTCAAGTCATTGGGGAAGTATTGGTTACAACATAATACTCAAAATAATAACCAAGAAAAGGCAGGAAGGCGATGAATCCAGCCGAATTACCCAACTCACAGCCGTTCCATATCTTGCTTTTAGAAGATTTACCGGAAGATGCGCGCCTGATCGAGCGCATGGTCGTAAAAGCGCTGCCCACTTATCGCCTCAAAGTAGTCAACAATCGAGACGATTTTCAACAAGCCCTTGATAGTTTCGACCCGGCTTTAATTTTGGCCGATTATTATCTGCCGCAAATTAAAGGCAACGAGGCGCTTCAGATGGTCCAAGACCAAACCCCGGAGATACCCTTTGTCTTTATAACCGGCACGCTCAATGATGAGGAATTGGCGGCCGAAACCATTTTGAGCGGGGCCTCGGGTTTTGTATTAAAGCAAAATTTAGGGCGTCTACCGGAGGTAATTACCCAAGCCCTCCTAGATGCTTCAAATCAACGTGAAGCGACCCGTAACCTAACTCAGCTTCAGCAGGAAGTTGATGAACAAAGGAGAGCGATAGCTCAATACCAAACTAATATAGCTAAAATGATCCATGACAT
The DNA here is from genome assembly GCA_020634855.1 of Anaerolineales bacterium. Taxonomy (GTDB): domain Bacteria; phylum Chloroflexota; class Anaerolineae; order 4572-78; family J111; genus JAGRBY01. Next base: position 491,005 of record JACKAU010000003.1, on the reverse strand, counting down.
GGAAACGTTGCAAGCCCAATTGGAGTCAGTCAGGAGTAGGGATACCTTAGAATAAATATGCACTCCTCCATTTTACAACTTTAAAGTTTACAACGTTTAAAGCAAGAAACCGCTGGGCGTCACCGGGCGGTTGAACGACTGGCCAGCGCTGATAGCATTCTTAATAATACCCTGACCCTGGCCCCATACAGCCGTCTTATTGTTTCCCACATCATTTTATAAAGTCATAGATCGCATCAAAATATTGAGCCATACCGACCAGCATTAAGTCGTTATGGCCGGCCCGGGGGATGAGGACAATCCGCTTTTCAGTCGAGCCGCTGCGATCATATAAGGTCTGCCCATCCGAGGCCGGGATCAGGTAGTCGGCCTCGCCGTGGATGACCAGGGTCGGCAGGTCGATTGCTTCAATTTTGGCGGTGTTACCGTATCCTTGAGTCGCGTCATCGGCGTCGATGTCCAACCCTCCCAGCCGCGATATTAGCGAGAAAGTGTTGGCAAACCCACTCTCAATGATGAGGCCGGCCAATTGATCGCCTCTTTGGTGGGCCACCTCGATGGCGGAAGCGCTGCCTAAGGAGCGGCCCATTACATATTTGTTGGATGGATTTAAATTGTGTCCGGCCATGATATCATCGAGCCGGTCAAAGATAGCTACGGCGTCAGACCGTTGGCCGCTGGTGGTGGGCTGCCCCCCGCTCATACCGTAGCCGCGATAATCGGCTACCAGAAAGCTGATGCCCAACCGGCTGTACATCGGGCCGATCGTGGCATAATCGGCGGCAATTTCGCCATTGCCGTGAAAGAAGAGGACAAGCGGCGACGCATCGTCGGCAGCGTGCAGATAGGCGCTGAGCGACAGCCCCGGCTCAACCTCAATCGGGACCGACACGCCGTTTGAGGTAAAATCGACGCCGCGCCGGGGGTGGAACAGAATGCTCAAAACTTCAGGCAGATCAAGAATATTGTCAGTCATTGAAGCTCCTCGCTAGTTGACTGCGTTTGAATGGGTTCTATTGGTTTGCCAATCTATAATAACCTGAATTATAGATTGGGTTGAATGGGCCAATTCGGGATGCCATCGTCCACAAAGTTGGGGTCGCCGTAGCTTCAGCCGACAAAAACAGGGATGAAACCCAACGGTAGCCCACTGACACGATTTTCGGTTCAACCCCACCTACGCCGATTTGTCGAACTCAGGTTAATAATAACGCAACTCCAAGCGCGAGGCCAATTGTTAAGAGGTGGATGGATAGATGGTAGTGCGTTGGTTGCACCCTCACGGAATCCTGTTGAACCCGACTGGTTAGCGAATGGGCCTCGATTTTGGACGCAAAAACGGGGTGGGTGAGTGAGTTGGTCTCGTTTCTGCATCCCAAAAAAGTGCGGGTGAGCGAATGTTCGCAGATTTGTTGACCCGTTTTTCGACTCGAAGCAGTCGTAAGCGTATACTCCAGCCGTAAAATGGTGCTTTCGGAACCCAGGGGTTCCACACCGACAATGAAAATGTATGGGAGCGACAAAGCTTGCTTGGTCATTCAAGGTTAGGTCAAAGTTTACTTTGACGCTCCAGTTCGTTATTTTCAGGGGAGACTTATGAGATTTACTTTTTTATTGGCGGTTGGATTGATACTGCTTTTGACCGCCTGCCAAAACGCGGGCGAGGAATTGCCGCCGCCGTCACGCGTGGCTTTTATTACCGACCGTGATGGCAATTTTGAAATGTACGTCATGGATCGAACCGGTGAAAACCTGACCCGGCTGACCGACGATGAGATTGACGAGGTCTTACCGACGTGGTCGGCCCAAAGCGATACCTATGCTTTTGTGGGCGGCCAAGCGGAGCAGACGGAAGAGATTACTCTCTACCGCATGGATAACGATGGCGAGAATTTGCGCCCGCTGAACGAGACGGCCCCCGCGCCGAGCGACTATCCGGCCTGGTCGCCCACCGGCGAGTGGGTGGCTTACAGCAGCGCCGACGAGGGCAACACCGAAGTCTACATTGTGGATGCGGCCGGTGAAAAGGTCATAAATCTAACCAATAATCCGGCTGATGACAACTTTGCGGCCTGGTCACCCGATGGGCAGTCGTTGGCGTTTCATTCGGATCGGGATGGACGGCTGGTGATTTACGCGGTTAGCGTCGAGGGCGGCGAACCGGTTCGATTGAGCGATCCGGAGGCCGGCAGCGGTAAGCCGGTCTGGTCGCCCGACGGCAGCACCCTGGCCTTTATGTCGAACCAAGATGGCGATGTCGAAATTTACGCTCGAAATATGGCCGACGGCAGCGTTACCCGCCTGACCGAAAGCGTCGGCTTTGACGGCTTTCCGGCTTGGTCGCCGGACGGCTCGAAAATTGCCTTTCTCTCCGGTCGAGACGGCAATGCCGAAATTTACGTAATGAACGCCGACGGCAGTGAGCAGACCAATTTGACGAATACGCCTGACGCTCAAGAGTCGCTTCAGGGCGATTTCCACTGGTCGCCGGACGGTACGCAGATTCTGTTCCATTCTAATCGGGACGGCGACTTGGAGGTCTATGTGATGGCGGCCGACGGCAGCAACCCCACCAATCTGAGCCAAGATCCCGGTACCGATATCGGCTCGATTTGGGTGCGGTGATCGTTACTCCAGGGTAAGCAGCCCCACCACAATCGCATCATTCGGCAAACGTTGACCGGCGGCATCGACCGCCGGCAGCCGTTGACCCGTGCCGAGATCATATTGCCCGACCAGCAGTTGGTACTGGCCCGGCGGCGCGCCGTCGTTAAGGCTGAGGGCGTAGCGATCAACCACGGTATCGAAACTAGTCCAGGCGCTGGTGGGGTAGCTGCCGCCTTGGGGTTGGTTATCCTGCTGGGCCCAAACCTGACCGTCAGGGCCAACCAGTTGGGTAAACACGGTGTAGTTGGCGGTGATGGGCTGCGTCGCCTGCCAGAAAAGGCCGAACTGGAGTGGTTCATCCCGCCTTAAGCGGGTGGATTTGAGTTGGTAACCGAGCAGTTGAATTTGGTCGCCGAGCGTGACCTGTAAAGGATGGTCCGGCGGGCTGTGGCTATCAGGGTCTAAAATACGAACTTGGCCTAAATTGAGATCGGTCACCGGCTCCGCTTGGCCCTCAACGACCGCCGGCAAGAAATCAAAGCGACCCTCATTTAAGTCGTAGACGCTCAATTTAATCGAATACTGGCCGGCCGCCACAAATGAATTAACCGGCAGTTTATAAACCGAGGTAATCACTTCACCGGGCGACCACAGCACCGTTGGGTAGTCACTGCCCAACGGGTTGTCTTTTTGACCCCACATCGTCAAGGTGTTATCGAGCAGATGAAACGAGCCGATATAGCCTCGGTTCATGGTTTGCAAGGAACGCCAGTAGGTGATTATATCGATCGTTTGGCCGGGCAGACGCGGTTTGGGGTCAAGGTCGTAGCCCAACAGTTCAATTTTCTGATCGAACACGACATCAAGCGGGTAGTCGATGCTGTCCGGCAGCTCGAAATTACGCGAGCGCGTCAGCAGGTTAACCTGATTAGCGGCGGCTGTCGGGGAACCATTATCCAAATGATACAAGCCGGGAGTGAGGCCCGGATAGGCGATGAAGCTGTAAGTCGCCGCCGTAGCGCCATCAGCGCATGGGTAGGCAATCGCGGTTTCAATGGGCAGCCAGCGTTCTGTAGTCGTGCTGTGGACCAGAGCCAGGGGTTCATTTGTATCGGTCGCATAGTCTATCAAAGTAATCGTCTGCCGCAGTTGGGGAACATCGATAGTTGTGTTCGTATAGCGTCTTTGGGCTATCCAGAACTCGATAGGATCAGGTGTCGAAGGTTCGCCTGAAATGTGAATTGGCCCCAGTGAGACCGGCGGTTGGGGCGTAATTGAGGGATCGATGGTTGGAGATTGGGTGTCAAGGCGTAGGGGAACGGCGGTTAAACTGAGGTCATAATCACCCGGTGCGAGGCAGGTCGGAACCGGCAGATAGACTTGATCGCGAAGCAAATAACCTTCCTCCCAGGCCCGAACCGGATATCGACCGCCGGCCGGATAGCCCTGGTGGCAGGTGACGGTGGCGTCGGCGGCGTCATGTAGACAGATTTGGAAAAGATAGTCTTGCGGCTGTTTGAGACGGGTTCGCCAGTAGAGGGTTAGTGGGATCGGTTGACCCGGCCGCAGTTCGGTTTGGGGTTGATCGTAACCCTCAAAACGGAGTTCATCGGCAAACTGTTCGGTCAGGCGGTGGGTGATGGGGGCGTCGTTGGGGTGGCCGGTTTTGATGGGCAGCAGGGGATAGTACACCGGCCGGAAGAACAACGGTAAAACAACCAGGCTGATGACCAGCAGTGGCCCTCCCCCGGCGGCAACAACCCATTTATCGCTGCTTAAAACGGTTATCCCAAAGTGGTAAGCCAGCGTTGTATTGAGGCGCTGTCGTACCTCATCTAATCCCAGGACAAAAAAGAGGGCGATTGAGGTCAGCGCCGGGTACAGATGCCGGCCCTGTGAGGTGGACCAGGCCGGAAAGAGCATGTAGCGCAGAATGACCAGCCCCAGATAAATCGAAAAGTGCAGAGCCAGCAGAGTCAGGTCAAGCCGCCAGCCCGGCGCGGTGCGGGGCGATTTGAACAGGGCGACGGCGTAAGCGACGCCTTTGATCACCAGTCCCACCACCGCCACAGCCAACAGCAGCCCAAACACCGCATACACGGCCCAATAGGTGGTTGTCCGGCCTAGCGCCTGCATCCCCGTGTCGAGGCCGTTGTAATGGAGCCAGAACGAGCGAAACGTCCAATTCAACCAATAATCGAATTCCCAAATGGATAGCGTGTTGAATTCGGAGCTAAACAGGTAGGTCGAGCCTTCCGTTACCACCGGATCGCCAAACGGCGCGGCCAGCCCGCTGATCAAGCCCGAATTTTCGATGTCGTTGAACTTGATCAGAATAAACGCCAGCCACCAGCCGGCGGTGACGGCAAACGCCGCCAGCACCCACAGCCCCCGCTGCACCGTGGTCGCCCAACCCCAGCCGCGCTGCCAGCCGATAATGAGCAGCACCAGTCCCACTTCCGGCAGCAAAATCAGGCTGTGATATTTAACCACCACGGCCAGGCCCAATAGCAATCCCAGGATAATAAAGGTGCGGCGCTGTTGGTCGCCGTGAATGATTTTGATTAGATAGAATAAGGCAAAGGCGATCAGCGGAAAGACCAGGTTATCATCGTTGATGACGGCGCTGCTGATGATAAAGCGGGGCAGAAAGGCCACAAATGCGGCCGCGGCCAGGGCTAAGTTGGGCCGTTCAGGATACATCGCCAGGACGGTTAGATAGACGGCGATGACGGTGGCCATGCCCATCGGGATGGAGACCAACCCGGCCAGATGCCAGGCCAGCACGATCCCGTGAAAAGGCCAGGCCTCATCCTCGGTGTGAAAGTAAGTCAGGATCATGCGCTGGTCGCCGGGGATGGCTCGCTCGGCTTTTTGACTCAAGCGTGGTAATTCCGGGAAGGTGGAGATATCGACGTGTTGGGTTAGGAGCGCCACCAATCCGTGATAAATGGGCGAGGCGTCCCCTTTAATCCCCACCGCCGACCGTTCGGCCAGGGTCAGCGGCGGGCGACCTTCTTCGGCAATGAAGCGAATCAAAGCAAAGTGAGCGCTGGCATCACTGACCTCGCCCAGCGGTAAAATCAAGTTGTAGGTCAAGGCCAGGCCGGCAAAAACGGTCAGTACAACGACCAACGGCCAATGTTTGAAATGAGTAAGAGGTTGGTTTTTTGCGAACAACGGTCTAAACAGCGTTTCCGGCTAAAAGTTTGGGGGAGTCTAACACATCTTAGCTGATCTGGCTATAATTTTGGTACTCAACGCCGCTCGCAGTATAATTCCCGGCTATGGATGACCGTTTAAACGACAATGTTTGGTTGAGAAATGAAACGGCCCGGCGCTATAAAATTTTCACCGAGCAAACCACAATGTACCAGGAACTCAGCCGCAAAATGTTGGAACTGGCCGATATCCAGCCGGGGATGCGGGTGCTCGATCTGGGCTGCGGTACCGGCGTGACTACCCAGGCGGTCTTGCAGGCGCTCGATGGGCGTGGGCAGGTGTTGGCGGTGGACATCTCCGACCCGATGCTGCAAATCGCCCGCCAACAGGTCTGGTCGGAGCAGGTGGTATTTATGCAAGCGGATGCGGCGGAGTTGGAGCGATTGATTTTAGAGCCGGTGGATCGGGTGGTATGTAACTCGGTCTTCTGGCAGTTTCGACATAAGGCTCAAGTTTTGCCCGCCTTGCACGCAGTTTTGGCGGATAACGGACGGCTCGTATTTAACGTGCCGGAGCCGTATTTTATCTTTAAGGATATTCCGCGCAGCGCCAAGGTCAGCATCTTGTTTAAGCAGTTGGCCGCCGAACGGTACGGCGTAGGGCAGCAAGACCTGCGGACGATGCGGGTTTTTCTTGATAATTATCAATTTGAGTTGCTATCGACGCATGAGTTTGAGCGCATCCGGCCGGCTGAGGAAAGTTATCTTTTTTTTCAATTACCCGTGGCCACGGCCTGGATGGAGCCGCCGCTGGATTATCCTACCCGGTTGGCGCTATTAGAGGAGGCTCAGCAGTTGGCCGAACCGGATCAGGCCGTTCGCCAACGCTGGATGTATTTGGTCGTTGCACCAAAAAAACAGAGGCCCCCTGAAAAGAGGACCTCTGAGAGTAGATGATGGGTCAATCGGCGTTGCACTTTTACTTGGGGCTCCCTTACCTTCACGGCTCGGTCACCTTTCAAAGTACACCGGCATAGCTTAAGAGTTCACCATTAAGGCGTTGCCCCGTCCTGTAAAAGCTGAAGCTCTCTCCAGGACCTTTGACAAGGTAATAGACCCTTCACAGCCTAACCTGAACCTCAGATGGGACATCTCATAGCCCCACTACATCAGCCTAAACATCGGACACAACGGCCCACTCTTTTGGAAGCGACCCTGCCATTAACACCTTCCCGCAACCGACGAAACCTTGCTTTCAAAGAGATCAAACTCATCTAAAAGCCGTCACAACAGTCACCAGGGCTAACCCAGGCCCACCACAAAGAGCCGACTTGAACTCTTCACGCGCCTAACGTCTTTGTTGGCCACGTCATCTATGTGTTCTATAATAGCAAAAAAATTCACAATTGACACCAGTCAGTTGGCCAGTATTTGACCTGGTTAGATGGCTAGGATAAGGCTAAATCAGTTTGCCTGTGGTTCCATCCGTCTGATAAAATAGTTTAGGAGGAAATGATGCCGCGTTATACTAACCAAGAGGTGGCTAAGTTGTTTGCCGATATCGGCGATTTACTGGAGATCAAGGGCGAGAATCGATTCAAGATACTGGCTTATCGTAAAGCGGCCGACAATATCGCCGGGTTGGGGCAAGACCTGTTTGACCTGTGGGAGTCGGGTCAGGATTTAAGAAAGATTGAGGGAATTGGTCAGGCTATTGCCGATAAATCGGCGGAGTTGTTTAGCACCGGCCGGCTGGAGTTTTGGGAGAAGTTGACTGCCGAGGTGCCGGTCAGCTTGGTTGAGGTGCTGAACATTCCCGATGTTGGCCCGAAGCTGGCTAAATCGATGTGGCAAGAATTGGGGTTGACGACCGTGGCCGAAGTTAAAGCCGCGGCTCAGGCTGGTCGGCTGCAAACGCTGCCTCGAATGGGGGCCAAAAGCGAGGCGCGGATTCTGGCCAGCATCGAAGCTCTGGAACGGCGGGAGACCGGCCGGGTGCATTTAGGTATTGCTTGGCCGCTGGCGAGGCAAGTGATGGCCGTCCTTGATAATTTGCCGGATGCCCTTAAAGTGGAAGTGGCCGGCAGCCTGCGCCGGATGCGGGAAACGATTGGCGATTTGGATTTTTTGGTGGCCACCGAAAACCCTCGACCGATTATGGCCGCTTTTAAGGATTTGGCCGACGTGCAAGAGGTGATTGCGGCGGGTGAAACCAAAACGTCGGTTCGCTTTAAAAATGGGCTGCAAGCCGATCTGCGCTGCTTAGAGCCGTCGCGCTGGGGGACGGCGCTGCAATATTTTACCGGCAGCCAGGCTCACAATGTGAAGGTACGGGAACTGGCCCAAAAGCAGGGATACAGCCTCAACGAGTATGCGCTCACCCGTGAAAGTGACGGCGAGAAGCTGATGTTTGATAATGAGGTCGAGTTGTACGAATTCTTGGGGATGGACTATATCCCACCGCTGCTGCGTGAAGATCGCGGCGAAATCAAAGCAGCGCAAAATCATACCCTGCCAGCGCTGTTGAAGGTGGGTGATATTAAAGGGGAAGTTCACTGTCACTCCACTTGGAGCGACGGCGCTGACAGCATCGAAGCGATGGCTCGGGCGGCGCTGGCCCGGGGTTACGAGTATCTGGTGATCAGCGATCATTCGCAAAGTTTGGGGATAGCTAACGGGTTGACCCCGGAGCGACTCCGCCAGCAGCGCCGGGAGATCGACGAGGTGCAGGCGCGGCTGCCGGGGATTCGGCTGCTGCAAGGAACGGAGATGGAGATCAAAGCGGATGGCACCCTGGACTTTGCCGATGAGGTGCTGGCGGAATTAGACTTTGTGGTGGCGTCCGTCCATACCGGGCTGCGACAGGATCGCGAGACGCTGACCCGGCGCACCTTGGCCGCTATTAACAACCCGTACGTTCACCTGATCGGCCACCCGAGTGGGCGGCTTTTGACCCAGCGCGAGGCTGGCGATTTTGATATGGAAGCGATTATGCAGGCCGCTGCTGCCACCGGTACAGCTTTGGAGATCAACGCCTCACCGGAGCGGTTGGACCTAAGCGACGCGCACGTGCGGCGGGCGGTCGAATTAGGCGTCAAGCTGATGATCAACTGCGACGCCCATCATACGGACGGGTTTGAAAATTTACGATTTGGCGTGGCTACCGCCAATCGAGGCTGGGCCACAGCCGAGACGATTCTCAACACCCGCTCTTGGCGTGAAATTGAAGCGATGGTGATGAAGGCTTAACCCATCTCAGCCCTAATTCTCTATTATGGTTTCTTTTCAACCCAGTCGTCGGCTGATTCTTGAAATTTCTCCAGTTCAAGTTTATATTGGCGGATTTCTTTTTGATACTGCTCGATGGCGGTTTTGTATTGCAGCAGCTTTTGTTCAGTTTCGGCCTGTTTGACTTGTTCGCTGGATGTTTTAGCCAACACGGATTTAATAACATTAGGCAACCGCCGGATGTTGTGCTTTAACACAAATTCGGAGGCGCCGCCAAGAATGGTCTGAGCCGCCAATTCTTCGTCATTCAGGGTTCCGGTTACAAAGATAAACGGAGTGGAAGGCGTATTCTCCTGAACAAACACCAGCGCCTCTGTTCCGTCAAAACCGGGAATGTGATAATCAGCAATGATAAGATGCGGCCTAAAGTTAAAAAGCGCGTGAGTAAAGGCAACTTCATCTTTGACAATTTCGAGCGTGTAATTGAGACCGGCTTGGCTGATTTGGCGTTCCATGATAGCAACATCATGGGCCAAATCTTCTAACAATAAAATTTTTATAGGAGCGCCTTCATTCAATGGGTCAGTCATAATATCACCTCAAGTTCTTGGTCAAATTTCATTCAAATCCAACCAATATTTACCCAAATATTGAACCAGCTCTTTTAGTTTTTGATATTTGTCCGGTTTGACTAAGTAACTGTTCGCGCCTAATTGGTAGGCAAGTTCCAGGTCTTGTCGTTCATTAGAAGAGGTAAAGATAATGACCGGAATTTTTTTGGTGGTATGGTCGGATTTGAGCTTCTGCAAAACCTCGAAACCGGTGACCTTGGGGAGTTTAATATCAAGCAGAACAATCTTAGGCATAGGTAATGGATTATTGTCGTTAAGCTGGCCAAAAAAAAATTCTAATGCTTCTTCCCCGTCTTTTAACAGAAAATATTTAGACGTAATCTGTTGTTTTTCCAGGGTTCTAAAAAGTAGTTGAGCGTCATTGGGATTATCATCAATATAGAGTAGGTCAATCACCTCAAACCTCCTGGTTATCTTTTTTGGTTTGGTTCAGGGGCAACGAAACAAAAAAAGTTGTACCAAGATTGATCTGGCTTTCAGCCCATATTCTGCCCTGATGTGATTGGACAATGCGCTGAGCAATGGCCAGGCCAATACCGGTTCCTTCAAATAATTCTTGGGTGTGCAACCGGCTAAAAACATCAAAGATTTTGTCCACATACTTATCTTTAAACCCCACCCCATTGTCTTTAATATAGAAAGTAACCTCTGTTTCAGTTTGCTGCCCACCTATTTCAATGTGGCTGTCCTTGATCGGGCGGGTGTATTTGATGGCATTTGACAACAGATTGAATACCAACTGGCGGATAAGGGGACGATCCCCGTAAACTTGGGGCAGCGGGCGGATATCAAACGTAATTTTTCGTTCGGGTTCAGTTTTGATCAGGGTGTCCTTGGCCTGATTAATAATCGGTAGCAAATCAAAATGGTTGTAATTTTTGTCGGCTTGACCAATACGGGAATAGGCCAGTAAATCATTGATCAGTTGGTTCATGTATTGCGCGCTTTGCAGAATGCTTTCCAGAATTTCAAGACCGTCATTATTAATGCGCTCGCTGTATTCTTCCAGCAAGATTTCGGTAAAATGTTCGATATTGCGTAGCGGTGCACGCAAATCATGCGAGACAGAATAGCTAAAGGCTTCTAACTCCGCATTGGCTTTCCCCAGTTTTTGGTTTAAAGCTCTCATCTCGTTAGCATTATGAATGACAATATTAATAATGTTCTCCCGGAGTCGACCGGCAGCCATCAGTTCGCTTTCCTGCCAGGGACGAGATAGATTTTTTATCATTTTTTGCCATTTATCAAAGGATCGCTGCCAATTGAGCTGGGTGTCATTCTTCGGCGACTCGGCTGAGGCCGGCGGGGGGTAATTCCAGGTAACGGTTTGGATGATTTCGGGCCTAAACCAGATAACATACTCGCCCAGTGATTTAGAGATAGAAATAGCTAAGATGCCGGCGGCCTTGTTTAAAAACAGTTTGGCCGGCGCGTATACGGAGCCTAAGTTGTTAGTGGCGTAAATATTTTGAGCAACTGCCTGATTTAACCAGGTGATCAATTCCAACGTCTCGGCCTGAGTGGGCGTTTCGCCTTGTAAAATCAACTCCCGGTCAAAATAAATCGCAGCGCCGGTACATTCAGTTAAATCGAGTAAGGTCGTTTCAAATTGGATTAAGCCAGCTACCACATCCCAATTTTGGGTCATCTGTTGAAATAATCTGTCTTCAATCGTATCAATTTGATAAATATAATCAAGTCGTTCCGTGGTTGATTTTAACAAAATATGGTCCGATAGAATCTGGGCAATGGTCTGGTATAGCTTGCGCAGGCTATAATCAATAAACTTAGGGCGGTGATGGTGACAAACTAACAGCCCCCATAGTTTGGTGTTGTGCGTGATAGCGATAACCAACGATGCTTTAACGCCGATGGTTCGAAGATGTTTGATCTGAACTTCGGAGGCCGCTTTCAAATTTGAACCGGAAAGATCGGGCAGCCGCAAGGTTATGGGGTTAACCGTAGGGATCAGCCTCACCGGCTCGGTCTCCACATCAACCGTCATTCTGGTCCAATACTTATGGTAGAAGGTTCTGGTTTTAGGCGGAAATCCTGTCGCCGGGTAGCGTAGGCCAAGATACGAGGACAGGTCGTCTCGTTTGGCTTCGGCGACCACTTCGGCGTTCCACATGGCGTCAAAGCGATAAACCATAATCCGATCAAAATCGGTGATTTGCCTGAGTTGTCGGGCCGTAGACTGAAGCAACGCTTCTAACGTTTTCGCTTGCCGGATGTTAGCACTAAGACGATCTAAGAGATGACTAAATTGGGCAGTTGTGAGGCCTTGTCTAATCGGCTCAAACTCCAAAATTAATTCCTGGGCGATAATTTGGGCAGATAAGTAAAAATTTCGCCCGTTGATGGTCGGCTCAAACCAAAGTTGGGCGGCATCAACCAAACTCAGCCTCTCCTCATTTGAGACGCCGGTATCGTCTGGCTCGCCATCTGGCGGCATTTGAGGCGGTTGTTCGCTGCCGGCATCAGATTGAACGAACCCAAACCGGGTCAAATTTAGGGTTTCTTTGAGGTGAGTTAGAGTTAGCGGGTCTAGAAGGATGGACAGCGGTTTGTTTAACAAAACAGCAGTTTCTTTGCCGGTCTGATCCTTGATATTTTCACTAACGTGAACTATGCCCAAATCGGGCAAGCTGCAAACAACCATAAAACCGTAGTTTTGGATCATCGCCGGCTGGAGTTCTTCATTTATGGGGATACTGCGGGAAGTTAGCATAGATGATTCTGATCAATCTGGAACCACAAAAAAAGCCCACTATTATTCAAATGACCGTCGCTAGGGTTTAAATAGAGAATGTCGGGTGAAACAGATCGATATTGCTACTGCGATTAAGCGTCAGTGACCCGGTTGGCTGGATAAACCCAAAAGTACTAATGCTATTATAGCATAGGAAGTGGGTAGTTATGCACTGATTTTTCGAATTTTACTATTTCCTCAAATCACGCTATATTGATAAATACTATTAACTTTTTAAGCAGTTGCGCAGTTGCCCCTTCAACTTGAAACTGCCTCACTAGCAACTCTGGCTCGCACTCGAATTTTTCTGTAACTGCCAAAGTCTTTTTACGATTGAGGCGTAGATTCCCCATGACGACACAAATCAACTCAGATTTTTTTGTTACCGGCATCGGCACGTCGGCCGGAGGGCTAGAGGCCCTGAGAAGTTCTTTTCTCACATGCCGTCGACCGATAATATTGCATTCATCGTACTGCAACATTTATCTCCCGATTATAAAAGCCATATGGTTGAACTGTTATCTCGCCATACCTCGATGACAGTAACTGAGGCCGAAGATGGTTTGACCGTCGTTCCAAATACGGTCTACCTGCTGCCAAGAAGTAAAAATATGACCATCTTTAAGGGAAAACTTTTCCTGGTCGATTATAAAAGAAAAGATAGAAAACCCAATTTACCTATTGATATTTTCTTTGAGTCGTTGGCTAAAGATATGGGCGAGCGGGCTATTGGCGTTGTTCTGTCGGGTACCGGCAGCGATGGCACTCGTGGGATTCGAGCGATTAAAGAAGCCGGCGGGTTGGTGATGGTTCAAGATCAGTCGGCCAAATTCGATGGCATGCCGCTTAATGCGCTGGCGACCCAACTGGTCGATATTGTCGCCCCACCTGAAGCTATGCCGGACAGTTTATTGGGGTATGTGAAGCATTATATCTCAGTTGACCAGGGTTTGATGCTACCTAAGATTAATACGGATGAATCGATTTCAGAAAAGTTGCTGGCCGTTTTACAGACGCAAATCCATGTTGATTTCACGGGCTATAAATCAACGACGTTGCAGCGGCGTATTGAGCGCCGGATGGGCATTCAACGCATTGACCACTTGTCTGATTATGTCGATTATTTACAGGATTCTCCTGAGGAGTGTCGCGCCTTATGCAAAGAATTTCTCATAGGCGTGACCCGCTTTTTCCGCGATCCGGAGGCATTTGACCTACTGCAACGACAGGTTCTCCCGGTTCTGTTTAGCCGTAAAACACCTAAAGATCAACTGAGGGTCTGGGTACCCGGTTGCGCCTCGGGGGAAGAGGTTTACTCGCTGGCCATTATTATCCAGGAATACATCGAGCAAACTGGCCAGTTTGTGGATGTGAAGATTTTTGCCACCGATCTCGATAAAGAGTCGCTCGATCGAGCCAGCGCCGGGGTATATCCTGAAGACATCTCGTTTGAGGTCACCCGGGAACGGCTGCATAAATATTTCATTAGAAAAGGCAATACTTATGAAATCTTACCCCGATTGAGAGCGTCCGTAGTCTTTGCCCATCAAAATCTGATCAAAGATCCACCGCTCTCCAAAATGGATTTGATTTCATGCCGTAACCTTTTAATTTATTTTCAGCCAAACTTGCAGCAAAAGGTATTGCAGACCTTTAAATTTTCTTTGAAACCCGGGGGATGTCTTTTTTTAGGAACCAGCGAAAGTGTGGGTAAATTTAGCGATGAGCTTCAGAGTTTAGATAGTAAGTGGAAAATTTATCTGTATCAGGGTGGCGTGACCCGGTTGCCAAAGCCTATCGGCTTGGAACAAGATGCTCAACCCCCGATCCGCATCCAAGGGTATCGTCAGTCGTCGTCACCGGATGAGTGGCGCAGCAGCGACCCTGTCTTACGCAGTTTAGTTGAGCATGTCATGCCTCCCTGTATTGTCGTCAACGAAAGTCATGTAATTGTTCACGCTTTTGGTAATGTGGGTCAATATCTCACCGTCCCCAGTGGTTATCGGGTCAATCTCAATATTTTGAAGATGGTTCAAGAAGAACTAAAACTGCCGTTATCAACGGGTCTCGCTCGGGTTAGTCAGGATCAGCAAGAATTGGTTTATCAAAATATTGTGTTTAGAGAGGGGGACAACGCTCGGCAAATTAAGCTTTTGATTCGACCTTTCTGGGAGCAAAATTACGGCCAACAGTTATTTCTGATCATATTTGAGACCGAGCAACTCAGCGAAGAGACGGCCAAACATATTGAAGAGTTTGATGTCAGCCAAACGGTCAAACAGCACATGATGGCTTTGGAGCGAGAACTCCAATACAACAAAGAAAGTCTACAAGCGACGATTGAAGAATTGGAAACAGCCAACGAGGAGTTACAAGCAACGAACGAAGAATTGATGGCTTCCAACGAGGAGTTGCAAAGTACCAACGAAGAACTACAATCGGTTAATGAAGAGTTACATACGGTTAATGCCGAATATCAGATGAAGATTCGCGAGTTGATTCGGCTGAATAATGATATGGATAACCTGCTGACCAATACCAATATTGGCACGGTTTTCTTGGATAATGAACTCAATGTCCGCCGCTTTACGCCTGGGATTCAGGGTAATATTAACCTGCTCAAACAGGATGTTGGCCGCCCCCTACACCATTTGTCACACAACCTAAAAAATCTTAACCTGTCAGACCTGGCTCAGCGCGTTTTGAATACGCAAACTGGAATTGAACAGGAAGTGGTAAACCAGCGCGGGTACCCTTATTTGCTCCGAGTGATGCCTTATCGGACCCATACCGATCAAATTGATGGTGTAGTTTTGGTCCTAATTGATGTGACCGAATTAAGTGGAGCCAAATCTCAGGTAGATGGAAATAAGCCAAAGTGAGGCTGAGCTTAAGATCCGCTGGTAAGTTTTGTGAGCCGAATTTTCAAAGTTTACTATCCTCGAAAAATCGGTTATATTTTAAATAACGATAGTTTTATAAAAAATCAAACCTCAATTCGATCCTCGTCAAATGGCGCGACAAATTATTTATTCTGGATGGATCTTCTCAAAGCTATCCTCTAGGAGTCTATTATGACTGAGCAAGCACAAGACAATCTTTACGTGGTGGGCATCGGCACCTCGGCGGGGGGGCTGGAAGCCCTGGAGAAATTTTTTACCAACATGCCTTTTTCTCCTCAATTTTCCTTTGTGGTCATTCAGCACCTCTCCCCGGATTATGAAAGCCACATGGTTGAGCTTCTTTCAAAATACACGCCGATGCCGGTTCACGAAGCCAAAGATGGTATTCCGGTTGCCCCTGGCTCAATTTATCTCATTCCTCGCCGCAAAAACATGACCATTTTTCGGGGAAAACTGTTGCTGATCGATTATGATCGGACCCAGGGACTTAACCTGCCCATTGACATTTTTTTCGAGTCGCTCGGTAAGGATCAACAGGAAAAGGCCATTGGCATTATTCTGTCAGGAACCGGCAGCGACGGTACGCGCGGGCTACGCACCATCAAAGAGATGGGCGGCATGGTCATGGTTCAAAATGAGTCGGCCAAGTTTGATGGTATGCCCAATAGCGCTATTGCCACCCGCTTGGTTGACTATGTGACCTCGCCCGAAAAGATGCCTGAAATTTTGGTCAATTACATCAAACACCCCGGCTTAATCATCAAAGCCGAAATAGAAGGGACGGACGGTCAAGGCGATGATGCGGAGTTGGTAAAATTATTTGCCCTCTTGCATAAAAATACCGGGGTTGATTTTACCGACTATAAGCGTACAACGGTCTTGCGCCGGATCGAGCGCCGTATGAGCTTGAATCAAATCGATCATATTATCGACTATGTTACCTATCTGAAAGAGTCGCCCAACGAATGTCAGATTTTGAGTAAAGAGTTTCTGATTGGCGTGACCCGGTTCTTCAGAGAACCGGAAGCCTTTGAATTCATCCAACAGCAGGTTTTACCGACCCTCTTCAAAGATAAAGAAACACAGCAGTCGCCGCTTCGGATTTGGGTTCCCGGTTGTGCTACCGGCGAAGAGGCGTACTCACTGGCCATTATCATTCAGGAGTATATGGAACGGGTCGGTCGCTATGTGGACGTAAAAATTTTTGCCACCGATCTCGATAAAGAGGCTTTAGGACACGCCAGCCGGGGGGCCTACTCCGACAGTATCACCGCCGATGTGTCAAGCGAGCGATTGCGTAATTTTTTTGTGAAACGGGGCAATCATTACGAAATTCTGCGGCGGGCCAGAACCATGGTCGTCTTTGCCCAACATAATCTGGTCAAAGATCCGCCTTTCTCCAATATGGATTTTATTTCCTGTCGAAATTTGTTGATTTACTTTAAGCAGCCGCTCCAGCGGCGGGCCTTAGATACGTTTCAATTTGCGCTTAGACCGGGGGGATATCTGTTTTTAGGGACCAGCGAGACGGTTGGCAGCGATTATGACAACATTTTCCTGGTTGAGCACAGTAAATGGAAGATCTACCGTATGGCGGGTGGGCGGCCTTCCATTACCAAAATTAACCCCATCCGGATCAAACAGAGTGAGGCTCAACCCGAGAAAGCCACCGGCGTGCGAGACTATCGGACGGCGACATCAACTCAAAACGACGACTGGCGTGGCCCTGAATCAATTCTCCGCAGTTTGGTTGAACAGGTGATGCCGCCTTGCGTGGTCGTGGATGATAGTTATATGCTGATCCACGCCTTTGGTGAGGTTCGCGATTTTTTGAAAGCGCCGGTCGGATATCAGATCGATCTAAATGTATTGCACATGACGCCGGAGGAGCTATCCTTACCCGTAAGTACAGCCCTTCAGCGGAGTATTCAAACTCAGGAAGAGGTGATGCTGCGCGACATCCCGGTTAAGGAGTTGAGTAAGTCCAACAGGATTAATTTAATCACCCGCCCATTTTGGTCGCAAGGCAGCCAGCGCCGTCTCTATCTGGTAATTTTTGATTTGACAGATCCTAAGGAGATAACCGAAGAAGATCCCGGCGAGTCGTTTAATCTCAGCCGGAGCGCCAGCCAGCGTATCAAGGATCTTGAGCAGGAGCTGCAATATACTAAAGAAAATTTGCAGGCGACGATTGAAGAGTTGGAGACGGCCAATGAGGAACTACAGGCAACTAACGAAGAACTTTTGGCTGCTAATGAGGAGTTACAAAGCACTAACGAAGAGTTACAGTCGGTCAATGAAGAACTGATTACGGTCAACACTGAGTATCAGGCCAAAATCAAAGAATTGACCTTGCTCAACGATGACGTCAACAACTTGCTGCGCAGCACCGACATTGGCACGATTTTCCTGGACAGCGATCTATGCGTACGCAAATTTACGCCGGCCACAACCGCCGTGATCAATCTGCTGGAATACGATATCGGCCGTCCGCTTAGCCACATTACCCACAACTTAATTGGGGTTGATCTGGTGAGTTTGTCGCAAAAGGTGCTGGAAAGCGCGACTACCATTGAGCGCGAGCTCCAAAGTAGCCAAAACGGGTGGTATTTTCTGAAAGTTATGCCATTCCGTACCAGTACTAATCAAATTGATGGCGTCTTGATTACCCTGGTCGATTTTACCGCCTTGCGTCGGGCTGAGTATGAGATCGAAGATCTTGATAAGGCCAGAGTTTATTTGAACAATGTTGGCATACTCATTATGGCGCTAAACCCAAATGGTGACATATCGTTTATCAGTCGCAAGGGCGCCGAACTTCTAGGGTACCGGCCCGACGATATTATAGGCCAAAATTGGTTCAAAACGTGCTTACCTAAGGCTGAACAAAAACAGGCTCAGGCTGTATTTCAGCAATTGATGGCCGGTGGGCAGCAGAATAATGCTGTCAATGAGTCTTACATTGTTGACCGTACCGGGCATAAGAAACAAATTTCTTGGACCAGTTCACTCCTTAAAGATGAATCAGGTAAAATTGTGGGTATGCTCAGTTCGGGCATTGATATTACCGAGCGTACTCAGATCGAAACGGCCCTTAAAGAAAGCGAAGAGCGTTTCCGAGTGGCGTTGAAAAATGCGCCGGTGACCGTCACCCAGCAAGATCGAGAGTTGAACTATCGCTGGATTTACAATACCAATACCTATTACCACAACACCGAAGATGTTATCGGTAAATCAGAATTTGACCTGTTGCCAAAAGAAGAAGCCCAGAAGTTAATCGATATCAAGGGCGAGGTCGTTAAATCGGGGCATAGTCTCCGTCGTGAAGTGGCGCTAACCGTTCAGGATAAAACCGTCTATTATGATCTGACCGTTGAGCCTTTGCGGGGGAATGACGACGAGATTGTGGGTATAACCAGCGCCGTCACCGACATTACCCCCTATAAAGAGGCTATGGCTGCCGTAAACCAACAGATTAAACTCAGTGAATATTTACTCCAATCGATGCCCCACTTTTTTGTCGCCTATGATCAAAATGGTAGAATTTTAAAGATGAATAGTCACATGTTGGATGTTTTAGGCTACAGTTCTGATGAAGTTATGGGGCAAGAGTACATACCGATGTTTATCCCTCAAGCCGAACGCTCCGTGGTGGCTGAAGTGATGGATAAAACCCGGGCCGGCCAAACCAAGGTTTTGGCCACTAACCATGTCATCAAAAAAGATGGCGAGCAACTACTGGTTGAGTGGTACAGTTGGCCGGTCCACGAGGAGCCAAATAAAATTGCGTATTATTTTGTTTTAGGTGTTGATTTACCCAAAAAGAAAAATAACGGACCGCTTTCATCCGTCTAAATTGTGGAGCCACCATGTCTCATTCCATTCGTCACAAGGCCGAAGCCTTACTTCGAGATGATTACCCTCTAGAAGATTTAGTCAAAGATAAAGATCTCCCCAAAATTCTGCACGAATTGCGCGTACATCAAATTGAATTAGAACTTCAAAATGAAGAGCTAATCAGAACGCAACAAGAGCTGGCCACAGCCCAAAAAAAATATTTTGATCTATATAACTTTGCCCCGGTAGGTTACTTTACCCTTGATCGCTCGGGGGTAATTTTGGATCTGAACTTGATTGGAGCCGAGATACTGGGTCGAGAAAAAGGCCGGCTGGTCAATAAACCGATGCTGCCTCATCTTAGCCCGGAAGCTCGCCCTGTTTTTTTTCACCATTTAGATGTCGTGTATGACACTGAAACTCGACAAAGCTGCGAACTGTCTTTCAAAAATCTGACCGGCGCCAAAACCTATTTTCTGGCCGAAAGCGTGGTGGCTCAGGACAGTAATGGGCAATCGGTGTGCCGCATGGTGATGACCGATATTACCTGGCGCAAGGAAGCCGAAAAGGCCCTTAGAAAAGGGGAAGAACGTTTTCGGATTGCGCTCTTGAATTCGCCGGTCTTTGTGACCGAACAGGACCAGAATTTGCGTTATATCTGGATCCATAATTCCCATCGCACTTTTTCTACCAGCGATGTGATCGGCAAAACCGACGCAGTGTTATTTTCAGACGCCGATGCAACCATGCTCACAAATTTAAAGCGGCAAGCTTTAGAAACAGGCCAGATGGTTCACCGTGAAATCAAAGTCACGCTTAACAATGAACCCCGCTATTATGACTTGACCATTGAACCGGCCTATGATGGTCTGGGCCACCAACTCTCAGGGGTCTTGTGCGCCTACGTAGATATCACCCATGTCAAAGAGGTTGAAGACGCGCTCAGGACCAGCGCCGAGGAGTTGAAGCGTTCGAACGCTGAATTAGAACAGTTTGCCTATGTGGCCTCGCACGACTTGCAGGAACCGTTACGAATGATTAGCGGTTACGTTCAACTGCTGGAGCGGCGTTACAAAGGCCAGCTTGACCCGGATGCCGATGAGTTTATTTTTTATGCTGTGGATGGGGCCAAGCGCATGCAAAGCCTAATTCATGATTTGTTGGCTCTCTCCCGGATTGGCCGTCGCGAGCGCGTTGTTTCTGAAGTAAATTTCAACCAACTCATTGAGCAGGTCCTGATCAATCTTCAAGTGACCATCGAACAGAGTCAAGCGGCGGTGACTTATGATCCGCTGCCCACGCTGATGGTCGATCCTACCCAATTGACTCAGCTTTTTCAAAATCTCATCGGTAATGCCATTAAATTTTGTAGTGACAGGCTGCCCGAAGTTTATATTTCTGCCCGACAGCAAGCGGATCACTGGCTTTTTAGCGTACGAGACAACGGCATTGGAATCCCTCCCGCCCAACAAGATCGCATTTTTATGATTTTTCAACGCCTGCATGGCCGCGGTGAATATCCCGGTACGGGTATTGGGCTGGCCATTTGCAAAAAAATCGTTGAGCGTCATGGCGGAACGATCTGGGTCGAGTCACAAGCTGATCAAGGCTCCGTTTTCTACTTTACCATACCTCAATAATTAGTTAACGTGAACATCTCCCTAACCAAAGAGGTTCTATTAATTGAAGATAACCGAGGTGATGCCGGGCTAATTCAACAAATGCTTACCGGCGCCCCTATCATCTCGCTACAACTACGGTGGGTTGATACCTTATCTAAAGGGTTGTCAGCATTGGACCATCACCCGGTTGACGCCATTCTGTTGGATTTGAATTTACCGGATAGTTCCGGGTTACAAACATTTCAACAGGTACACTCCGCCGCGCCGCATGTTCCCATTGTGGTCCTGACCGGCTTTGACGATGATAAGATAGCCGCCCAGGCGCTCCGCGCCGGGGCCGAAGATTATTTGGTCAAAGGCAATATCGACGACCGGTTGTTACAACGGGCCATTCGCTACGCCATCGAGCGGAAACAATTCAAGCTGGAACTCCAGGTGGCCCAACAGCAGCAACAAGCTATTTTCGAAGCTATGCCAGATTTCCTGTTTCGATTCAACCGGCATGGCGACTGTTTGGATGTTCGAGGCCCGGTAGGGAAATTGTGGCTCCCGTTTCACCAATGGATCGGGCAACCGCTCGAACAACTTGTCCCCTCTGAACTGGCCGCCGTCATCCAGAAAAATATAAACCGGGTTTTCCTTAAAAACAGAGCGGTTACCGATGAGTTTAAATTTTCGTTTAACGGCAAAGTTCGTCATTTGGAGGGGCGTTTTGTAATATGTGGTTCTGATGAGGTTTTAGCGATAGTCCGCGATGTCACACGGTCTAAAAAGATGCAACGAACGCTAGCCGAAAACAAGGAGCGCTACCAGCAGTTGGTCGAACTTTCGCCGGACGGAGTTGGCGTTTGTCTTGATGGTCGGGAGATCATCTACATTAATCCGGCCGGCGCAAACTTATTAGGGGCTACTAACTCGTCAGAGTTGATTGGTAGAGATATATTCGATTTTATTCATGGGGATTATACCACCGCTGCCGAAGCGTATCGCCAAACATTTATGCGAAAAAGGGCAACGTCTCAAAAGTTTGAGATGAAATTAGTGCGTCTGGATGGACGAGTCATCGAGGTTGAGGCGATCGGGGTTTCAACGGTTTACAACAGCCAGCCGGCGGTTCAATTGGTGATGAGAAACGTGACCGAGCGCAAAGAAAGCGAGCGGCTGCTCCGTGAAAACGAAGAAAAATTCCGCCAATTGGCCGAATATCTCCCCAATCAAGTATTCTGGATTAGAGGCGTTAAAGGACGAATGATCTATGTTAGCCCTGATTATGAAAAGATTTTTGGGCGGCCGTTTGATGAGGATCAACCCGACACTTTATTTTTTACGGAGCCTGCGCACCCTGTTGATAGCCGATTAATCCGATCATTAGCCGATATCCGTAATCAGATTCGGCACGGGGTTAACCATAAGTACCGCATTATTCGTCCTGATGGGACCACACGCTGGATTTGGACCCGCGCTAACCCGGTTAAGAATGGAGCGGGTGAAATTTATCGTATTGTGGGGATTTCGGCCGATATCACCGAACAGCAACAGTCAGAAGATCAGCTACGCATCCTGGCCCAGGGTTTTGCTAATCAGATGCAGCTTCTTCATTCAATTCTCAATACTATTGGCGACGGGGTTATTGTGGTTGACAAAAGTGAGAAGTTTATTGTTTTTAACCCCGCCGCCGAGGAAATTTTAGGTGCAGGACCGGCCAAGGCCACGTTGGAGAATTGGTCGGAAATTTATGGGATGTATTACGACGACGGTCAGACTCTGGTCCCGGCCAGCGAACTCCCTGTTGTGGCGGCTATGCGTGGTTATCATATTGATCAAAAAGAGTACGTTATCAAAAATCAGCAACAGACACGGGATGTTTATATCAGCGCCACCTCTCGACCGTTATTAGATGAAGGCGGCGAATTAAATGGCGGAGTGTTGGTCTTTAGAGACATCACCACTCGTAAACAGGTCGAGCAAAGTCTGCGGATCAGCGAAAAACGACTGCGCTCGGTCATCGAGAATATGCCGGTGTTGATGACGGCGTTTGACCAAAAAGGCCGGTTGATTGTTTGGAATCGTGAATGTGAGCGCGTGACCGGCTATGAGGCTGCTGCAATTTTAGGCAATAGTGATTTGGCTCAACAATTACTGATAGACCAAGGCGAAAGCCGGAGTCTACTGGAAAAGTGGCAGGAAAAAGGAAATAATTATCGCAACTGGGAGTTAGACATAACCTGTAAAGATGGTGCGGTCAAAACCATCGCCTGGTCTAATATTTCAGAAGAAATTCCCATTCCGGGCTGGACCAGTTGGGGCATCGGCATCGATGTGACCGCCCGGCGTCAGGCCGAAGATGCCCTAAAACATGAGCGCGAGTCGCTGGCTGAACGAGTCAAGCAACGAACGGCTGAATTGGAGGCAGCCAACGCCCAGTTGGCCCGAGCTTCTCGCCTCAAAGATGAATTTTTGGCCAATATGAGCCACGAACTACGAACGCCCTTGAACGCCATTCTTGGCTCGGCTGAAATTTTGGTGGACGAAACCTTTGGCCCGATCATCGAACAGCAAAAAATCTATGTTGATCTGATTAGGGAGAGTGGCCGTCACCTGCTTGAGTTGATTAACGATATTCTTGATTTATCGCAGATTGAGGCGGAAAAACTGGAGTTGAATCGAACGACTGTTGAGGTTCAATACATTTGCGATATAAGTTTACAATTTATTCGCCAAGCCCTGGAGCAGAAACAGCAGCAACTGACCACGCAATTTGACCTCAATGTGTCCACTATTCAGGCCGACGAGCGCCGGCTCAAACAAATTTTGGTTAATTTATTGGTCAACGCGGTAAAATTTACGCCGGAGGGCGGCCGGATTGGGCTTGAAGTGGTTGGCTATAAGACCGAGGGGCGGATTGAATTCACCGTCTGGGATACCGGCATTGGTATCGCTGCTCACGATTTGCCCCACCTCTTCAATCCATTTGAGCAGTTGGATGGCAAATTAAGCCGCCATCAGGAAGGCACCGGGCTGGGGTTAGCCTTAGTGTTGCGCCTGGTTCAGCTTCACGGTGGTGAGATTACTGTTGAGAGCCAGTTGGATGAGGGGAGTCGATTTGTTGTGTCTCTCCCGTGGCATCAAAAATAATTCTGCGGACGCCTTTATGCTTGCCCTCTTATTTTACTGCCTGGCCAAATGTTGTATTCGTGTGACTAACGTATCAAGCGGAACAGGCTTGGTCAAATAATCATTAGCCCCTTGCTCCATCGCCCTGGTCATACTGCGGGCTTCAATAACCGCTGATAGGACCAAAATCGGCACTTCACTAAACGACCGGATTTTTTTGCACAAATTCCAGCCATCAAGACCGGGCATCATCAAGTCTAAGACAACTACATCCGGATCGATCGTTTGAGTAGCTTGTAGGCCGTCTTCTCCCGCGTTTGTTGAGAAAACCTCAAACCCCTTTGTCGGCAATACTAACCCCAACATGTCGGTAATAGACGGGTCATCATCGATAATTAACAGTTTAATCGACATAGACTCCTCATATTTCCCATTCCTTTTACTAGATAATGATACTCACCAAAATCTCTAACCCTTCACTTTATTATTATACTGCATTATTTATTGGAAGACTATGACATTTTTCATACGTTTTACTATGATTTACGTCATAAAACAACTTTCCTGCTCAAGTATCACGAAATATGGGCCACAAATGTGGCGTATTTCCCGGACAGCATAGGTGGCTGGTGTCCAAACTCAGTTTGGACATCCAACGACGTTATGAAATTATTGCGGTTTTAGAAATCAATCGGTTAATACATTGGAGCAACAAAGCTTGCTTTGTTATTGCTCGATTAATTTGTTGATTTACAACAGTTTCATAACGAGTACCCACGCCGACGGGGAAATACGCTAAATTTGTCAATGTAGGTGGGCTTTGTTAGGTTTTTGGTATAGGGAACGTATAAATGAGGGGTGTTAAAACCAAAGCGAATATTTTGAAAATTTATGAGAGGAATGAGAAGGATACAGGGGAAAGGCACTCACCGATGACGATATCAAGCCTTGGCCGGAGGATAATGCATCTTTAAGGGTGATGATATTAAGACCGATGTACCTTTAAGAGATGACAGTCACTCAACTAAGTGACGGTCATCCCTTGATCAATACGTTATTGGGTCGCTTATCGTTTGGCGAGCCACAGCCCGGCTGCAATTAGCCCGATCCCGCCTGCTACCAGAGCGATCCAAACCGATGGGAACCCCTCACCCGGCTTTTGAATCGCCATTACCGAAGCTGCCGTGTTGTCCAGCGCTTGCGCATCGGTCACCGGTTGAGATGGGTTGTCCCCCGGCGTCGACGCCTCATCTTCAACGGAGGGCGGCTGGGATTGGTCAATGAAGGCGGCATTAAGGGCATCTTCCCCTTGTTCGGCGGCCAGCAGCGTTGGCGTTATGACCGCGTAATTCTGATCATCCTCAATGGGGATACCATTAGCCGGAACCGAGTCGGGATCGGCGGGGAAAGCCCGTATCAATTCTGCCGTGTTAGTAATCCGGCCCGTGCCGGTCACCACCGAGATCAGATTTAGGGTTAAGAGTTCGCTGACCCGAATAAATCCAACGTTCCAAAAACCGGTTCGACTATTGTACTGCCCCCGGCTTTCCACGACGTCGCTCAAAACAACCCCCACGGGCAGTTGATCGAGCACCCGCACCCCAAAGGCGCCTCTGGGGCCGCTGTTGCTGATGACAATGGTGTACGTGATAACTTGCCCCACATCAGGCAGCGGTTCATCAACCCATTTTCTTAGACTAAGATCGGCCAGGTTAGGGCCTCTCGGGCCGCCACCCGGAGGTCCGCCGCCGGGTGGTCCGCCGCCCGGACGACCACCACCGCTGTCATCATCATCACCCCCCTGATTGTCATCATCGTTATCGGGAACGGGAGTGACGGTGGGCGCCTGGGGAATTGTTCCGGGGTCCGTCTGGGCGGCCCAGGTTGGTTTTTGGCTGCCCTCCCAGAATAAGCCGGCCGCAAACAGCATAATACCTAGCATAATTATGAAATGGATTCTTAGTCTTCGATAATAAATATTGTTCATTATGTTACTCCTTTTGGGGAAGGTAATAATAAAGCGCGAGTTGCCAATCGGTTTTTAGATCCGTTGAAAAAGTCATTGACCCATCTGGTTCAAGGGATGCGGGCGGCCCGCTCTCCACCACTTGAGCGCCGGGAGGCAACGTAACCGTTACCTGGGTATCGGTTGTGGCTGTGCCCGGCTGTTTTTGCAGGTACAGCTTATACTCCCACAGCGATTCCTCGATCGGCCGTACGGTACCGGCCGGGAGTTCATACTCAAAATCAAGGGAGACGGTGTTGTCCGGGGCCAACAAAAAAAGCTGGCCCCAACTCTGCTTATCCAGAAATGGCTCCACATCAATTTGGCCCGTTGTCGGTTCATGCCTCAACAGATATGGGCTATCAACCACCTGGGCTGGCCCGCTGACTAGGTGCGCGGCGGCCGGGGTTACCAGCCGCATATAATTCCAGTAACACTTCTGCATATACTCCTCATAAACCGAGCTGAACTTCCCTCGCAGTTCGCATGGCCCGGTCAGAGGCTGGCCCTGGTGCTGATAAGTCAGGCGGGCTTGGGCTTTAGCGCTGCCATCGCCGGCCAGCCTCACCTCATACGCCAGCCCGCGTTGCACCACGGCGCTGGCTTTGTTAAAGCCGACATTGGCATCGGCTATCATCAGGTAGTCGCCGTCACCGGACCAGATCGCCCCGCTCCAATTTTTCTCAGCCAGACGACTCTGCGGCGGAGGATCGCTCAAAAAGACCAGCAGCCGCTTTTCAGCCAGGGCTTGCCGGACCGATTGCACCAGTACCGGCAGCTTAATGGCCGAGGGCTGCTGCTCGATGGTTTGCAAGATTACCTCACACCAACTCAACCATAATGAACGATTTGCGCTGCGGCCCCCACGCGCCCTCGTACCCGTGCCACGATTCCGGCGACCAGTGCCAGCGCATCAGTTTGATTACGTTACTACTGGTCACCTGCTCGCCGTCCACGTTGAGCGGCTTAAAGGCCCGCAGCAACTGGACCAGACCATACTGATCCAGGCTAATGACCCCATCAGCCCGAACCCCTGGCCGATCTCATACAAATCGATTGCCGTCTCGGCCGTGGTCGGAAAATCGGGCGACCAGGTGACGTCACGCAGCAGCCAGTAATCGGCGTTCATATAGACGTAAAGTGGGTTGGGCGGTAGGGGTAATCATCCAAGTGTGAACTGTTATCAACCGTGGGGCTGTTTTGCAGTTGAAGTCAACGATCCGGCCCCGGTCAAAGGTGATATGGCCGGCCATCGTGACAAAACCGCCGATTGGGCGGAGTTCATCCGCATTGGGATTCAAGATGAGATAGGTCTGGGGGCGTCGATGCCCAGTAAAGGCGGTAGCCCGGCCGCAAACTCAACCCCGGTCGTCAGGTCGGGTAGGAACTGCTGTAGCACTTGGACGCGCTGGGCCAACGCCGGCGAGAGCGTATCGACCCGGATGGCGCTGAGATCAGCCTGACTTTGGTCCAGTAGGGTTAGGGCTGTAGCAAGGTCGGCTTGGGAGTCGTCCAATTGAACCACTAATGTGGACAGCCAATTAGGCGCTCTTATCTTTTGCAGCGGGTCACTAAGGCGATCAACCAGGATGACGGCAGCCTGGCTGAAATGATGGCCGGTGGCAATCAGCTCCGGAGCAGCCCGCAGGTCGCCGCCATAAACCGGTACCCAACCCAGCCTGTCCAGCAAGGGCTGTAAGGGTTCAATCTCCTGCTGCAGCAGCTCAAACTCAGCGCTAATTGAGCTTAAATGGGCCTGGAGTTGGGCCAGGTCTTCGGCTGTCAAATCCTCCACATTCGTAACGCCGATCGCTTCCAGATGGGGTATCTCGGCATTTATCTTTTGATAGGATGTGTAAACGCGATAACCTTTGGCCGCGCCCAAAATCAGGAATAAGCCCAACGCCACCAGCCCCAGATAGATCAGCAGGTGACCGACGAGGGATGAAGCCTTTGAGGATTGGCGCTTATAAGAGACGGGGTCGTTGTTAATATTGGGTTTTGTGAATTTCATAAGTTATGGGGGATCTGCCGTTAAGTTAGTGACTGGATCTGGCCCCTAACCCCCCAGAGGGGGAATTTGATCTTTTCCCTCTGGGGGTTCAAGGGCGGACAGCCTGGGTTGAGCATATTTCCCCTCGGTCCCCCCCTTTCTGGGGAAGTATTGGCGTCCTTCTAGCAGGGGAGGCTGGGGGAGGGTAGAATGCCCGCCGGCCTCGAAAGCCTGGGCCCCTGTCCGCCCTTGAACCTTTGGGGGGCTTAACTTCATAACAACGCGCGCCTACTTTCTAAGCAAAGGTACTTTTTTGCGGCGGTGCGGTTCAACCTGCACCGGCGGGGTTGAGCCATGGCCGTTTACCGTGCTGTGACTGCTGTAGTAGTAGTAATAACCGCTCCGTTTCTCTTTGTTCCGGTTCAAAATGCCGCCGATAATATTGGCCCCGGACTGGTACAGGGTCATCAACGCTTGGCGCGCGCCCCCCAGCCGCGTTTTCTTGGCCTGAACCACCAGCGCTACGCCATCAACTTGGTGGGCCAACACCAGGGCATCGGCCACGGCCAGCACCGGCGGGCTGTCGTACAAAACGATATCGGCCATATTGCGCAACGCATCGATCAAATCGGCCATGCGCTGCGAGCCGAGCAGTTCGGATGGATTCGGCGGCATGGTGCCGCTGGTGATCACATACAGGTTCTTGGTCTGGGTCGGTTTCAAATACGGATCGATATTGGTGTCGAGCGAGCTGAGCAGGTTGGTCAGACCGGTCTGATTGGGGCACGTCGAACAGTTGATGCTGGACCGGGCGCCTCAGGTCGGTATCGACAATGACCGTCTTAAACCCGGCCTGGGCCATAATGATGCCCAGATTGGCCGTGGTAATGCTTTTTCCTTCGCCCGGCGACGGGCTGGTGATCAGAATCGATTTGAGCGGGTGGTCGATTGACATGAACTGAAGATTACTGCGAATGATGCGGTACTCTTCGGCGAGATAGACGAGAACGGGTCGTGATCGACAATCAGCCGCTCGCGGGCGGTGGTTCCGTCGATTTGATCAACCCGGCCCAGCGAGGTTAGCTCCAGGGTTTGGGTCAACTGCTCGGACGACTGAACCGTGTCGTCGATATATTCAATGAGATAGATAAGTCCCAGGGCCGCCATCAGCCCAAATATGCCGCCCAGCAAGCCGTTGCGGATGGGCGATGAACTGGTTGTTTGGGCTTTGACTTGGGCTGGCTCAAACACGGTCAGGTTATTGGGCGCTTTGCCGCTTTCCAGGAAAATGTAGAGTTGGGTGTAGTTATTCTCCCAGCCGGCGACCAGGCTTTCCAGGCTGTTGATTTCGGTTTGCATCTCCTGAATTTCATCGGCCGACAGCGAACCTTGCATAGCCGCCTCCAGCGAGTTCAGCCGCTCCTGACCGGCTTCGATTTTGGTCTGCAACCCGCTCAGCCGCTGCTGAACAAACTGACGGCTCTCCGCATCTTGTTGTTGGTGAATGGACGACGGACTCAATAAAATCAACTGGTTGGCAACCTCATCGGCAATGGCCCGGGCCTCGTCGGGTGAGGTGGATTTGGCCGTAATTTCCAACAGTTGGGTATCCAGCACCGGCTCAACCGCAATCTGACCCACCAAGGTTTCCCAGTCGCGGTTCAAGCCCAGTTGGTCGATGACTTTTTGCAGCACCGGCTGGCGTTTGGCCATAGCGGCGTAGGTCCAGGCCAACTCGGCGCTGTTGCGGATATCGGTGGTGTTTAAGTTGGCCGCCTGAGTCGACGGCCCCACGATTGAGTGGTGGTGGTGGCCAGATAGGTGGGGGCTGCTGTTGGTGATAAAGTGGTGATAAAGCCGATCAGCCACCACCCCAGGCCAGGCCGATGGCGTAAATCAGCCACCACCATTGAAGCCCAGCGCCACGTATTGGCGTAAATCCATACCTTCGTTCATTGATTCATCTCCTAGTTTTTAAAGTTACGGGCTTTCGCCTTCCGGCTTAACAAACCGCCAGTCAGGTAATCGTTCCAGCGGCGGGGCCGGGTTAACCGTCTTGACCCAAACCGGGTCAAAATCGTTATACGGGTTGGCGGCCATCAGCAAGCGCTGGTCGCTGCCGTCTTTATTCATCATCCAAATTTGGTTGTTGCCGGTTCGGTTCGAGTAAAAGACAATCTGCTGTCCGTCGGGCGACCAGGTGGGATGTTTGTCCCACTCCCACGAGTTGTGGGTCAACTGCACCGGCTCGCTGCCGTCATGGTTGATGCGCCAGATTTCATCATTACCGCTTTCCGTCGCCACCAGGGCGATCTCATTGCTGGTCGGCGACCAGACCGGGTCGTAAGCAATGCCCGCGCCAAAGTTGGTCACCACCCGTTCGACGTTGTAGGTGAAATCATAGTAGTGTACGGCGTATTTTTCGGTGGCCACGTTCCCCCCTGGGGTGCGCACGTTGGTCCACAGCAGTTGCTTAACATAGGCCTGGAACTGCTCATCGGCCGACCACGCGTCCCGGGCGACGGCCACCTGGTACGGCCAGATATCGGTCAGGCGCGCCAGCTCACCCGTGGCCGGATCGAACACATATGGCGCCGGGATGACTTCGGGCTTGACCCCTAGCCGGTCGGCTCTGGTCCGCTCCTCGTCGGTGGCCCCCTCCCGATCCGATACGAAGATGATCTTGCCCACCAGCGACTCGGGCAGGGCCGGCGGGGTGGGCGATGGGGTGGCTGTGGTCGTCGGCTCGGCAAACGGGTCCACCGCCACCGCGACCGAGGTAGCCGTGGCCGTTTGCAGGTTGGCCGGCGCCGGCGTGGGCGTCCCGGTAGTCAGCGCCGCGGCCTGGTAATACTCCGCTGTCGCCGTATTTTCCGGGGTGGGGGTGATGGTGACCACCACCGGCGTCACCCAGTTTTCCGGTAGGGGGGTGGCCAGGCCGTTTTGCAGCGCCTGCACTACCGCCGTGGCCAGGTTTTCCGCGGTGGGCGTACTGGTTATAATGACATACGGCGGGGTGGGGGTGGCGGTCACAATAGCCGGCGGCTCGCCGGTGGTCAAAGCGATGGCTGTGGCGATCTGGCTCATGGCGGCGGCGGTGGCGCTGTTGTCGGGGATAGGCGTAGCCGTGACGGCCATGGGAGTGATCCAGTTGGGCGGCGGTGGGGTGGCCGTGCCGTATTCGTTTGGGCCTCGGTTGTCATTTTGATCGAGATCGCCGCCGCCGTGACCACATTCTCGGGGTGGGCGTACTGGTCACCACCACGTAGTAGGGCAAGGGGTTTCAGCCGGGGCCGGTCCCACGCTCACAAACAGTTCCGGGGCGTCGCCGTGGCTGGCCGGCCCGTAGCCGCTGTCCCAGGCAAATAGATTGTTACGGCCGGTGGTGGGGCCAACCAGGCGAAACGAAATCCGCCCGACCAAAGTTGTCGCCGCCTTCCAGGATACGTTGCTCCAACAGGCCAGGGCCTCGTCATCCAGTTCAAACAGGTATTCGGTTTCTTCGGCCAGCATCGGTGGTTAGCGGCGGCGTAAAGGTGTAGACCGCCTCGGCCTGGCTAATTTGTTGAAAAGAATGGTTGCTCCAGCGGTCATCAATTTCCGTCACGAGCATCTGTAACTGCCATTCGCTGTTTTGGCTCTGGTCGAGTTGATCGGCTCTTAAGCCGACCAGTTTGATACTGGCGGCCGTGATCGGGCTGCCTCGGGGATGCGCCGTAGATCGAACTGGAAAGCGCCCTGATAAATCTTGCCTTCCAAGATGCCGGCATACAAGAACAGATCGCCAAAATGGTTAGGTGGGCTGGACTCAAACGGTTGACTGGCCTCATAACTGACCAGCCAGCCGACATTAGCCGCGTCCGGTTTGAGGGGTCAGGCTGGGCCCCGGTACAGGGGTGGGCGTAGCGGTTGGTTCGCTGATAGACAGCGCGGCGCCGGGGTGACGACCGGTTGGGTGGGGGGTGGGCTGGCGGTCACGGTTGGGGTTGGGCTGAGCGGCATTGCCGCCAGCGCCGGCGTCTCCGGCCGGTTCAGGTTGCCCCAGGCGGTCCAGAGCGCCGGCCCAAAATGGCCAGGACGATGATGCCCAGGGTGACCGACAACGGCCCCGCTTAAAACGTGCCAACGGATAACCGGACGGGAGCGGGCGGGATAGCCGACCGGCGCCGTAACGGCCGGCAGCGAATCAGGCTCAACCGAACCCTCCCGCCCAATGATTTTGGCGGCGGTATAGCCGGTATTGAACAGAACCTCTTCGCCCTGGCGAGATTTAGCCCGCGGCCGGTGCGGCCGGGCGGGATCGCCAACTTTAGAGGCCGGGATATCATTGAGGTCGGAAAAAAGACCCTCAAGTTGATCCCTTAAATCGTTATTTTCCATAATCTAACAACTCCTTGGCTAAGGCGCGGTACTGTTGCGCGCCTCGAGTATCGGGGGCGTACTGGGTGATCGGTTGGGCGTAGGCCGGACACTCTTTGAGTTTGGTATCAATTTCGATGATCGTGTTAAACATAATGGGGCTGAGCGAGCCTTGAATCTGCTGACGAATAAGCCGACAAATACGGTTGCGCCGGTCATACATAGTAATCAACAATTGGTAATTCAAGGCCGGGTTGGTTTTTTGGCGGATAACTTTGGTTAGCTCCAGCACCGATCGTAAAGATTTAGAGGCGTAGTATTCGCACTGAATCGGCACCAGCAGTAGGTCGGCGGCCGTCAGCGCGTTTAAGGTCAGGGTGCCAAAGGCCGGTGCGCAGTCGATCAGAACGTAGTCGTACAAGTCCTGGTTGATACTCTCTAGATGGCGTTTGAGTAAGAGCTCATATGATTTCCGGCTGTACAGAATTTTATCGACCAAGGCCAACTGTTGGTTGGCCGGCACAATATCTAAACCCGGTACCGCACTTTCACGGCTAACACTGATCAGGGAACTGTTGGTCAGCAAGGCGTCGCTGCCGGTCCGGTGCAGGTGTTGCGGCTGGAAGCCCAAGGATAGGCTCAGATGGGCCTGCGGATCCAGATCGATCAGCAAAACGCTGAACCCTTGCTCGGCCAGGCAGGCGCCTAACGACAGACAGGTCGTGGTTTTAGCCACGCCCCCTTTCTGGTTGCAAACCGCAACAGTGAAAGGGCCGGTTGAGCGCTGCTCTACCTCTGCCATGGCCGGGGCCGGCAAGCTCCGGCTCTCAAAACGCGGCGCGCTGTTGATCGGCTTTTGAAAGTGGAATACGGATTTAGATACGGTCATTATTTACCTCAGATTTTGGCGGACAACGGCCGCGGATAGGTCGAGTCGTTGACGCCGTTGCTATACTTGCGGCCGTTTGAGTGGATTTGCTGCTGCTCGATAGCCTGGCATAGTTTGGTTAACAGGAGTTGCGATTGCTCCCCTATCCGGCAGGGTTTGGACCTGACCGGCCAGGTAAATTAATTGGGCAATGGTTTGGCGTAACCCTTCCAGATTAACCTGGCCTTCATAGGCCGTGGTGAAAATCTTAGGATGGGCCGTGCGGCGGTAGGCTTCATGGTCAAGAAACAACTCTTCGGCCAGCTTTTCGCCCGGCCGGATGCCGCTGTAGATTATTTGTATATCGCGTTCCGGCTCCAAGCCGGACAGTTTGATTAAATCAAGGGCCAGGTCCAGAATCCTGACCTGCTGGCCCATATCCAACACAAAAATATCGCCGCCCCGGCCCAATATCGAACTTTGCAGGACCAGTTGTACCGCTTCGGGAATGGTCATAAAGTAACGACGCATGCTGGGATGGGTGATGGTTAGCGGACCACCGGCGGCAATCTGCCGTTGGAAGATGGGGATGACGCTGCCCCGACTGCCCAGCACGTTGCCGAAGCGTACGGCCATATAGGCCCGACCGGTGCGCTGGGCCGTGCCGATCACTAACAGTTCGGCCAGCCGTTTGGTAGCGCCCATAATACTGGTGGGGTTAACCGCCTTATCGGTAGAAATCAGGACGAAGCGAGCCACCCCATACCGTTCGGCGGCATACAACACATTTTGGGTGCCTTGCACGTTATTGGTCAGGGCTTCTTCCGTATTATCCTGCATAAACGGCACATGTTTGTGGGCCGCCGCGTGAAAGATGATATCGGGTTGGTACTTTTCAACCACCCGCAATACCCGCGGCCGGTCGCGCACATCAACAATGGCCGGTTGGGTTGCTACCTGTGGAAAGGTTAAGCGCAAATCTAACCCAATTTCAAAGATGCTGTTTTCGCCGTGCCCCAACAAAATAATTTTGGCCGGATGGCAGCGGGCGATCTGGCGGCACAGTTCGCTGCCGATCGAGCCGCCCGCCCCGGTTACCAGCACGGTCGCCCCCTGTAAGGAAGCTGCTACACCCCCCTGATCGGTTTGAATCGGTTGGCGGCGCAGCAACTGCTGAATATCCACCTGGGGCAGTTGGCTGATGGTTTTGTGGCCGGCCAGCAGTTCGTACACGCCGGGTAGATTGT
This sequence comes from Anaerolineales bacterium, assembly GCA_020634855.1. Taxonomy (GTDB): domain Bacteria; phylum Chloroflexota; class Anaerolineae; order 4572-78; family J111; genus JAGRBY01. Next base: position 456,677 of record JACKAU010000003.1, on the reverse strand, counting down.
AAACGGTTAGCCCGCTCTGACGGCACAGGGCCGTCACTTCATGCCGGCGGGCCAGCGGGGCGGACGGGATAGCCACAACAATACGTTGAATTTGATGGCTTTGGGCCAGTTCCAATAGATCGCCGCTGGTCCCCAGCACCGGCAAGCCATGCACCTTGATGCCCAGCTTGGCCGGATCATCGTCAACAAAGGCCACCGGCTCCATGCCGAGCTGCGGATTGGCCCGCATCTCTCTCATGACCAGCGAACCGGCCTCGCCGGCCCCAAAGATGAGGACCCGCCGGCCCGGAACCTGGCTGTGGCGTTGGTGATAGTAGTACAGCCCCTTAACCCCTAACCGGAAGCCGGTTATCACAGCGACGGTCAGCAAGCCGTCTAAAATGGGCAGGGTGCGCGGCACGGCCAACCCTAAGGGGGTTAAGCTGCTCTGAGCCGCTCCAAAAGTGATGGTTAGCAGCAGCGTGGCCAAGGTGACGGCCACGCCAATCGGTATCAGATCACCCACGCTGGCGTAGCGCCAGTAACGGCGGTACAGCCCGGCCCGGTAAAAGAGCAGCAGCTTCAACACCAGCGATACGGCGGTATAAAAGAGCAAGGCCCGGCCAAACTGCCCGTTCCATACCCCCTGCTCCAACCGCAAAACCAGGGCCGCCGCCGGCGTCAGCAATAAGGCCGCCACATCGAGCATAAAGAAATGGCGATTGCGCAGGGCCGGAATGAAATCTAAGACCCAGACCGGGGCCCGGGTGACCGGACCGTTAACTCGGGCGGCGACATCGCTGGCAATAAACTCTTCAGCGGTCACGTAGCTGTAGAGAAAACCGCAGATTAAAGGCATAAAGCCGACAATAAAAACGGCGCTGCCCCTTAATTGGGCCGACCAACTCAAGGCCAACAGCAGCCCCACCATGGCCAGCCCGGTGTAGAGGGTGGTGACCATAAGATGGGGATAGCCCACAATCGACAGCCGTTGGTACAGGTGGCTGCGGTGCGCGGCAAAGACGTTTTCCCCCTGCCGCAACCGGCGTAAGAGCGTAAGGCCGGTATCAAAAATAAAGGGCCACAACAGCAGCACCCCTACTACCGGTGCTGCGGCATGACCGGGGCTGCCGTCAAGCGGATTGGCCGCCAGCAGCGGCAGCAGGGCCAAACTAAAGCCCAAGAAGGCGCTGCCCACATCGCCCATAAAGATTTTGGCGGGCGGCCAGTTGTGGCCCAGAAAGCCCAAACAGCCGGCCGCCAGCAGAAAGCCGAGCAGGCTAATGGCCGGCTGCCCGTAGACCAGCCCCACAATACCCCAGCCGATACCGGCCACCACCCCCTGGCTGCCGGCCAGGCCGTCGAGGCCGTCCATGAAATTGTAGGCATTGGTTAGCCCCACCAGCCAGATAAAAGTGATGACGAGGCCGACCCAACCCAGATTGACCGAGCCCAGCAGCGGCAGATTAACCTGCTGCCAAAAGCCAATCTGCCATATCACCAGCAGCGCGGCCAGGCTATGAGCGCCCAACCGCAGCCGGTACGATAGCGGCCGCATATCATCCAGCCAACTGACGCCGGCGACAATAAACGCTCCGCCGACGGCGGCCCAAAAGGGCCCGGACAGTAAGACCGGGTTTGTCCGGGCGTATACTAGCCAGCCGCACAGAGCAACGATCACAATCGCTAAGCCGCCGCCTCTGGGGGTGGTCGTTAAATGGGAACTGCGGGAGTTGGGCACGTCGACCATGCCGTGACGCCAGGTTTGAATTTTGATTAATCCGGTTAGTAAATAACTGATAACTAGAGCGGTTATGAAGTAGATTGTCGTTTGCATGGATTTCCTCACCTCTCGGATTATGCCAAGGGTACCCCTGGAGGTATTGTTTCTGATCACATATCACGTCGTTAATCGCGGTCTCCACCGAGCGTTGAAATCCCCGGGATGGCTTTAGCCTCGCGCCCTTTGGCCCGGCGCAACTTTTTGTTCCACCGTAAGCCCTCGTGATAAGTGGCAGGATTGTTTTGTTGTTAAAGAACAAGATGACGATGACGGTCGCTGTTTAACGTCGTCAAACAGCGACCGTCATTGGATGGATCAAGCCGGGCTTATCCCTCGACGACCCGCAGTTGGTTGAGCGTAACCGCCCAGCCGGTGTTGAGATCAAAGTTGGGATAAAATCCCAACTCTTCCTGCAGCTTGTCGCCGCTAACCGCTACATCTTCCAGCAGCGTATCCAGCGTGTGGTGACCAATGGGCGCTGGCCGGCCCAGACGGTGGCAGCCCTGCTCCACCAGGTTGACCAAAAAGCGCATTGGCTCTTCGGGTAAATGCCAGCGCGGCGGGGTGTGGCCCAGGCCCTGGCAGATGGCGCTGATGATCTGGTTGAAGGTCGGCGTCTGCCCGTCGGTGACGTTGTAGATTTGACCGGCAGCCTGCGGCGATTCGGCGGCCAGAAGGGCCGCCTCAACTACATCTTGCTCATGAATTAAGGTGCGCCGGTTGTGGCCGGACCCCACCGGCAGAAATTGATGCTTTTGCAAGGCCGTGACCAACCGGGCGTAATTGCCCTTGATCCCGCCGCCGTAAACGGCGGCTAGCCGCAAGACCACCCCTAACGACGGCGACGGCCCGCTGCGGCGGGCCGAAAGCACCACGCTTTCGGCCCGGTATTTGGTTTGGGCGTACAGGCTTTGCGGGTTGGGCAAGCTGGCTTCGGTAAACACCGTCCGCCCATCCCCCGGCCCGTAAACGGCAATGGTGCTGAAAAAAACCAACCGGTTGACCCCGGCCCGTAAGGCCGCTTCAACCACCCGGCCGGTTCCGGTCAGGTTGACCCGCTCATAGTCGGCTAGCAATTGTTCGGTGGGGTTGGTTAGATGTAGCCGGGCCGCCAGGTGAAAAACTCGGTCTACCTTGGCCATAGCCCGTTCAAGACTGTCCGGATCGGTAATGTCACCGGCCGCCAGCTCCACCGCCGACGGCAGCAGCCCCGGCCGCGGCGGCTGCCGGACCAGGACTCTGACCTGATAGTTGGCCTGAACCAACCGCCGGACCAATACCGGCCCAACCGCGCCCGTGCCACCGGTGACCAATACTCGAATGGGTTTGTTTAAGTTTGTCATAGATGTAGGGGGAAGAATAGAATGATGAATGATGAATGATGAATGATGAAATAGGGAGTAGGGGTTGTAACTCTGCGACCCTGCCCCCCTGCATCTAATACACCGGATGTTTGGTTGGCGTTAGCTGCTGGCTGCCGCCGGCCACGGCCCGAATGAGAGCATCGTACTGGCGGGCCACGGCCTGGCGCGAGTGATGGGCCACCACATAGCGCCGTCCGTTATGCCCCTTTTGGCTTAATAGTTCAGGCCGGCGGTAAGCGTACTCGATGGCCGCGGCCATGGCCCCGGCGTCATCCGGCGGGATATCCCAGCCGCAACCGGCTTCATTGACCACCCAAGCCAGCTCCGAGTTGGCGTCGGCCGAGGCCACCACCGGCCGTCCGGCCGCCATGATGGTGTAGATCTTGGATGGAAAGGTTTCTTGAGCCGTGCCCCGCTTGAGCGGCACCAAACAAAGATCGCTGGCCCCGTATAGTTGGGGGACGACCGAGCGGGGTTGGTAGGGCAACAGCTTGATATTGGGCCATGATTGTTCGGCCAACTGCGTCTCTAACCAGGTCCGCCGGGCGCCGTCGCCCACAATCAGAAATTGAATATCGGGCAGGTGGGCCAACTGCCGGGCCGCGGCCAGGATGGTCTCAAAACCCTGAGTTAAACCGATATTGCCGGCATACAGCACCACAAACTTATCGGTTAGGTGGTGGGTTGCGGCCAGGGGATTGCGGCGGGGTTGGGGCGTCATAAAGCCGGTATCGACAAAGTTGGGGATAACCACCAGCTTGTCATCGGCCACCCCTTTTTCCAGCAGCCGGCGGCGGAACCATTCGGAGATGACCGCCACCTGCTGCGAGCGGGCATAGATGAACCGTTCCAGGGCTTCCATAGCCCGGATAATCGGTTTGTGGCGCAGCACCCCCAGGCTAACCGCCACATCGGGATAGATTTCCTGGACGTTGTAGATAAACGGGACCCGGCGCAGCAGGCCCATCAACCAGGCGCTAACCCCAATAGTTAGCGGCGGCGATGGGGCCAGGATGACATCGTATGGGTTGGCGATGGTCAACCCGGCCAGGGTGCTGATGGCGTGAAACCGCAGGTAATCGAGCAGCCGCGCCCCCACCCGGCTGCCTTTAACCGGAATGGCGGCGTGATAAACCGGGATGCCTTGACAATCGCTCTGGTGCAGCAGCCCTCCCCAGCGTTTATGCAGTGATTGCCGCTGTCGCGCTTCCGGTTCCACGTTGTAATGAGGCGTGGTGGTTAGCACCGTAATATCGTGCCCCAAATGTTTCAGTTCCAGCGCTAACTCCGTCATTAAGACCGAAGTTGACACGCTGTCTGGTGAGAAAACCAAGGACAGTAGTAAGATGCGCATGGAAAATTCTCCTTTTTTGGAACGGTGAACGTTGATGGATGATAGATGAAAGATGAATGGAGAGGATTCGGTAATTCCTGGTTTGTAGCCATCCGGCCTATCGCAACCGAATGAATTCGGTCGCTGCTAAAAAAACCGGTTGAAACAGGTTATTTGGTTCCCCTTTAACGTGTTTTCAACACGTTTCTTTTATCAGGCTGCGAATTCATTCGCAGATATTAAAATACTCCCTAATTCATCCTTCATCATTCCTGATTTACCAGGCCGGGGCCGGTAGATAGGCCGGGGCGCTGTGAAGATCATGGACCACAATGGAGCCGGCCGGGACCACACTCCACGGGCCGATTTGCCGCCAGGGGGTGATGATGGCCCCGGCTCCGATGAAGACGCCCGACCCAACGGTGGCGTGGGCGCACAGGTGCGCGCCGGGGCTAATGTGGGCAAAGTCGCCGATCCGAACATGGTGATCGATGGTGCTGTGACTGTTGACGATGACGCCCCGGCCCAGTCCGGCCCCGGTGTTGACCACCGCTCCCGGCCCGATCACGGCGCCCGCGCCGACCGTCACCCCGGTGCCGATCAAGGCCGAAGGGTGGATGGCCGGCACCACCCATTCGCCCTGGCTCAGCAGGCGGTCGATTATCTGCCGCCGCAGCAGGTTGTGCTCCACGGCCACAATCACGCCGTCGTGCGGCACGATGGCCAGGTCGCGCAGCGACCCTAAAATGGGCAGGTTGAAAAAGTGATTGCCCCGCCGGTCTGAACTTTCGTCTAAAAAGCCGATCGGCCGCAAGGTGTACTCCGGCCGGCCGGGTTGGGCCAATAAGATATCGGCCACCACCTGGCCGTGGCCGCCGGCGCCGATGATGAGAATGGTGTGAGTCATAGAGTTTATAGAGTTAGTAGAGTTTATAGAGTTTATAGAGTTTATAGAGTTAGTAGAGTTAATGGAGTTAATAGAGTTACAAGGTTGCAAGGCAATGTCATTAAGATAAGCCCCCCCGGTCCCCCAAAGGGGGGAGGACCAGGCAAGTCCCTCCCTGTGGGAGGGACTTAGGGAGGGCTAATCTCCAACTGCGTAACTTCTATTCTAATTCCTGATCCCTACTTCATCCTTCATCCTTCTCCGCGTGACCGGCCCTACCCGGCGAGCCGGATTGCCGGCCACAATGATCCCCGGCGGGACGTCGCGGGTGACGACGCTGCCGGCGCCGATGACGGCGCCCCGGCCGATGGTCACGCCTTTGAGAATCAGGCTGTGCATGCCGATGAAGACATCATCTTCGATGACCACCGGGGCGGTAGCCCCGGCTAAGATATCCTGCTGCCGGTCCCCGGGGGCCAGCGGGTGGAAGTCGGTATCGGTCACAGTGCAGTTGGCCCCCAGCAGCACCCGGTCGCCGATCTCCACCCGCCGGGCGGCGACGACCACCGCCCCGGTCAGACCGCAATGGTTACCAAGCCGCAGCACGGCCCCGGCCTGCCAGGTAGCCAGCACCACCGCGTGGTTGGGGGTCAGCAGGTTGCTGCCCGGCCAGGAGCGCAGCTCCAAGCCATCACCCAGGATCATCTGGCTCAGGCGGTGGCGCTGGATAATGGGCATCCCAAAGATGCGCCACTCCCGGCCCCAGGCCAGCCCATGCAGGGCAAACCGGGTTCTAATATAAGGATAGGCCAGCAGGCGGCGCAGGTGGTTATTGATTTTCCAGGGCGTATTGAGGGGTGTGTGATAGCATGGGGATTATGAATTAAAAAAGATGAATGATGAATTAGTATCTTCGCAACCCGTTTCTTGTATTTTGGGCCAGAAAATTAGACAAGATTTACAAGATTAACAGGATTCTCAATTCTTCATTTTTTCGTCCGGTTTGGCTTCTGCCCCACGGCGCAGTACAATGTTGTTAATAAGGATATGACTTACGCAGTTCAAAAATTTTTAACCACAGATTGCACGGATTACACTGATTTTTATCTTTTTAATCTGTGAAATCTGTGTAATCCGTGGTTGATTTTGAGACAAGACCTTTCAACTGCGTAACTCATAAAGGAGTTGGACTCATGGAACGCACAATTACGATTTCGGAAGAGCTTTTTCTGGCTTTGCAACACCTGGCCGAACACCGGCAGGAGTCAACGGATAGTCTGGCGGAAAGCTGGCTCAAGCAACTTTTGAACCTTGATAATTATCCGGATTTAGAATGGGCGAGGCGGTGGGTGGTTGGCGCGTTGGTCTGAAAGATACGGCCATTGACGTTTATACTGGCAAGACGCCCAAGGAAAGTTGGAAAAGCGGTGGGATAATGCTCCTCATTATCCCGACCTACCTGCATCCCGCATCATGTTCACCACGAAGACGACAGTGTTCACGGCTTGGCCCATCCCCGGATCTCTTGATGGTACTCAAGAGCTAGAAGCTTACTATTCCGACTATAACCAAGGTTAAATCCCCGCTAAAGCCTCTTTCTGAGTCGATCTTGTAGCCAAGCTCTGTGTGCCACAATAAGTGAGACAAGATTAACGAAGAAAATAGAGTCGAATATAATGATGACAAGGAGAAACAAATGTCTCACGCCCAACAACCCAGTATTAATGAACAACAACCCAGTATTGAACCCAACGTAAACAGACAACTCAAGGCAGCCGTACCGGACCCGGAAGTCGTTGTATCCGCCAGCCGGCGCCAGTTCAGTCCGAGCTACAAACGGCAAATTGTGGCGGAGGCCGAGCAATGCAGCGACAACGGCCAAATCAGGGCCTTGTTGAGACAAGGAAGGGTTGTATTCGTCCCGCTTGAGCCGCTGGCGACAAGCCCAGAAGCAGGGGTGAATTAGAAGCGGCCGCCGGACCAAAAACGGGGCCGCCCGACCGACGCCAGGCGGCTGAAAACGCGCGCCTGAAGCGAGAAAATGAACGGTTGCAACAAGCGCTGGCCCAAGCCCAGTTGGTGATCGATATCCAAAAAAAAGTTTCACAACTACTTGGGCTACAGCTGACGACAACGGACGAGCCGAAATGATAACTTTGGCGCAGCAATTAGCCCCGCAATTGGGGGTCAGCCAAACATGTCAGCAGTTAGGTATCCCGCGCAGTACCTTCTATCGGGCCCGCCAACCGGCTAAGGTGACCCAACCGCGTCCCAAGCCCAGTCGGGCCTTGAGTGAGCCGGAACGGCAGAGGGTGCGCCAGATACTCAATAGTGAGCGTTTTGTGGACCACGCTCCCCCCGGCAAGTGTATGCCACCTTACTGGATGAGGGTCGCTACCTGTGCCATTGGCGGACGATGTATCGCATTCTGGCTGACCATCACGAAGTTCGGGAACGCCGCCCCAACGGCGTCACCCTGTCTATGCTAAACCCGAGTTGGTGGCCACCGGCTAACCAAGTCTGGAGTTGGGATATCACCCAACTTAAAAGCCCGGTCAAATATGCCCCCTTCTACCTGTATGTTATGCTCGACATCTTCAGCCGTTTTGTTGTCGGCTGGTTGTTATCGAGCAGGAATCGGAAATCCTGGCCCAACAACTCATTGCCACCGCCTGCCATAACCAAGGCATCCCGCCGCGCCAATTGACCTTGCACGCTGACCGCGGGGGGCCGATGCGGGCTAAATCCGTGGCTCAACTCTTAAAGGATTTGGAGATCACCCCGTCTCATTCCCGACCCTATCGGCCCAATGACAATCCCTATTCCGAAGCCCAGTTCAAAACCATAAAATATCAAGCCGATTATCCCGCTACCTTTCCCTCTTATCAGCACGCTCATGCCTGGGCTCACACCTTTTTGACCGCCTACAACTCCGACTATTACCATTCGGCTTTGCATTTGCTGACCCCAGCCGCAGTTCACTATGGCTGGGCCGACCAGGATTCAGGCTCAACGCCAACACGTTTTACAGTTGGCCTATACTCAACACCCGGAGCGTTTTGTGCGTGGCTTACCCACCCTCGCTCCGCTTCCAACTGAAGTTTGGATCAATCAGCCCAGTTCTGGCTCACCGATCTCGATTAATGCTCTTTAATTTCTTTTTCATTCTGTCTCACTTTTCTTGACACATTCCGCTGCCACCACCTACAAGGGCTTCACGCCCCCCATCCCTTTCTACATTCTCCATTCTTCATTCTACATTCTTCCGCCATTCCCAGATTTGGGCATCCACATAAAAGCGATACCAAAACCCCTGTAGGAAATGAAAGATAAACCCCTCGACTCCATCCAGAAAACCGAGCCGTAAAACATAGCGATAAATAAAGTAGGCAAAGGGCCGGACAAAGAGCGGCGCCCGCCCATAGACCGATTGGCGCAACCAGCGCCGCCGCTCGATGGCCGTGCCGAACAGGCGGCCTTGCACCTGGTCTGGAGCCGCCGGCTGCGGTTGGCGCTGTTTAAGCTGCTCCGCCGCTTCGGCCGAGGCCCAGCGGGCGTGGCTGAGGGTCCAACTATTGAGGTCGGGCGCGATCTCATCGATGATGTCCCCCGGCAAGGTGGCGACAGCGCCCTCTATCTTGAAATGCTGATCATACTCCCGCTCCTCACAGTGGCCCTTGGCCCGGCGGTACAGCCGCAAATGGTAGGTGGGGTAGATGCCGCCGTGTTTAATCCAGCGGCCCATAAAGATGGCCCGCCGGTTGATCAGAAAGCCGTCAACGGGTAGGGGTGGGCCGGCAAACTTACTACCAAGAGCGGCTGCCAACTCCAGGGTCACCTGCTCGCCGGCATCCAGGTGAAAGACCCAGTCATAGGCCAACGGTAGATGGTTCTGGGCCCAGTTGCGCTGGTGGGCGTAGTTGGTGAACGGGTGGCTGACGATCTTTTCCGTGTAACCTCGGGCAATCTCTACCGTCCGGTCGGTGCTGCCGGAGTCGACCACAAAGATTTCCCCGGCCCAGCCCTTTACACTATCCAGGCAGCAAGCGATATTTTGTTCCTCATTAAGGGTGAGGATGATAACAGAGATAGGTAGCTTCATTGATTTAGATTAATGATTAAACCGGTTCAAGCGGTAGCTCCGCCGCTGAAAAAGTGGGCACCGGATTTTTAGCCAGCACAGCTTGATAAACTTTAGCCAGGCGGCCGGCAATCCTATCCCAGGCATAATGCTCGTGGATAAATTGACGGGCGCGTTGGCCGGCCGCCGGTCCCGCCTCGATGTGGTCAAGAAAGTGGCCAAGGGCCAGCTCAATCGCGTCTCGGTTTAGTTCCGTGACATACCCCAGCCGGTGCTGCTGGACCATGGGCGCTAAGGCCACTCCCGGCGTGACCAGCACCGGGGTTCCGGCGGCCAAAGCTTCCAGCACAGCGATACCGAAATTTTCGGAATGGGAGGTCAGGGCCAGCAGGTCTGCGCCCTGGAGCAGCAAATCTTTGGCCTGCCCCTGGACAAAGCCCGGCATGATCGTCCGTGCTTGGAGGTTGGCCTCGACCAGCGCCGCTTTGACTTCCGCCTCATAGTCCGGTGAGCCGCTGCCGGCAATGACCAGGGTAAAGCGCCGGTCTAACAGATTACTCAAGGCCGGGATCAGATAGGCCAGCCCTTTCTTAGGGTGCAGCCGGGCCATGAACAAAATGACCGGTTCATCCGGCGGTAAGTGGTACTGCCGCCGCAGGTTGGCCCGCGCCGCAGGGATGGGTATCGGCATGGCTAAGCCCAGCGGGAGTACCACGCCCGGCGGTTTGAGGTTGAGCGCGGCGGCTTCTTGCTGTTCCAGCGCCGCTGTAAAAAGCAGGGCTTGAGCCTGGTTCAGGTTGGCCCGCTCGGCCAGCTTGAGGTAGAGCTGCTTTTTACGCCCGCCCTGCTGTAAGGACCAGCCGGCCAGCATCCCGTGCGGTGAAGTTACGTAGGGCTGGCCTTGCCGCCGGGCCAATTGCATAGCGAGGGTGGACGTATAGGAAAAGATGGCATGCACGTGCAGCAGATCGTAGTCAGCCAGGTGCCGTCCCAGCCAGGTGGTGAATGAGGCCGAAAAGGTAAACTCTCGTACCGCCGGTATGGCCGGGGAGAAGCGGGCGAAAAATTGAACCGGAACCTGCTCGATCTCGATCCACCGGTCTAGCGGCACATCGAGCAAATTAGGTCCATTATCATTGGTCGTAGCAATGGCCGCGTCGATATTGAGCCGGCGCAGGGCGCGCACCATATCCAGCACGGCCCGGCTGGTCCCGCCGCGAACATCGGCAATGGAAGGGATAACATGTAAGATTCTCATGAGCGAGTCTGCAAGCCTTGAACGCTTTTTAAGATATGGTTATTAATGCCCTCAATGGTCCACAGATAGCCACAGTTCGTCACAGATAACATCATAATTTAGATAAAATCTGTGACTATTCGCGTGGTAGGACAACATATAATCGTAGAAAAGGTTAAACCAAGGTTAGGCGTTAGGAAGAAACCACGGATTTCACTGATTTCACGGATTAAAAGGTGAAAAATCAGTGTAATCCGTGTCATCCGTGGTTATTTAAGTCTTGTCCTGGTCTAAAGAATTCGCCATGTTTTAGTGCAGAGCTACCATCCGCGTGAATCTGTGGATAAATTGGGTTACCGTCACTTCTAAAACCGGCCTGATTCGAGTCTAGCCTACAGTTTCTGGCTTCGATAAGCGGGTTTTATCCGGTTTGGCCTCATGGCCGGCCGGAGGTTGGGGCGAGTCCACCGGCCCGTCTGAGCGGCAGCCGGAACGGCGGGCGCAGCAGGGTGGGCGGCAGACCCAGGGGTTGGGCTGGGCCGGACCGGCGTCACGGTGGGCGCCGATTGGTACTGGCCCACCGTAATTACATAGTGCCCCAGCGCCAGATAGAGCAGCAGCGCCATAATGGGAAAGGTCAGGTTGCCCAGTAGATAGGCTTCAAAAACGCTGCCAAAAAGCAGCGAGGCCAAACCGCTGATGACCATGCTGCTTTGCAAAAATAACATACGCGACTTTTGACCGATCCCGACCAGCCGGCCCATCATCTGTAACGCGGTCAGCCCGAAGAGCAATAGCGGGATCAACCCCACCAGACCCACGGCGGCGGCGGTCCCCAGCCAGGAACTTTCACCATAGCCCATCAGCCGATCTCCCCGGAGTGGTGCCCCAAACAGCGGGTAGGCCTGAAAATTGCGCCATAGAATGGCCCAGATCCCGTCGCGGGAATTGGTACCTGATAACAATTTGTCGTTAATGTTGGTCAACGACAAATCGACCAGCAGTGCATTTTGGTTAAAGACAATAATGACAACGCCCAGCGCCAGGCCCGCCATCAGGCCGATGCGCAGCAGCAAGCCCACCCGCTGCCGGTAAAAGAACAGCACGGTGGTGATGGCCATGAGCACTCCGGTACGGGAACCGGTCATATACAACGCCCCCAGAACCAACGCCAGGCCGCTGAGCCATAATAGGCGGCTCCGAAGGTGGTGCGCCGGCTGTTCGATCAGAAAGATGAAGGCTGGGAGAATGGCCGCCAGCAGGGTGGCCGCATGCTGGGGATTGCCGGTGGTGCCCACCAGCCGGCCCTTGACAAAGGTGATCGCATAGAGGTCAAAGACGGCCTGATACAGATTGACCGCTAAAAAAATCAAACCGACCAGCGCCATCGACCAGGCCGCCAGATAAAAGCCTTCTTCGTCCATTATCCAGCGAGACGGTCCCCAATTAATCATCACCACCACCGCGCCGAAGGTGGCCGCGGCCAGCGTGGCAAACGAGGGGCTGCCAAAGAGAACGGTTTTGAGAAAGATGGCCAGTTGAACCCCGATCAAAAAGAGGATCGGTGTTGGCATCGATCGCCCTCGCCCCTTGGTTGTCCGCTGCCAGGCCAAAATGAGCAGTAAACCCAGCAAGGCGATCGTCAACGGCCGGCCCATCTCCCGCAGTTGCTGTAAGGGGAAGACCAACGCCGGAGGTTCCAAAACGAATTCATTTCTAAATTTGGCCAGCGAGGCGGCAAAGCAGCCCAGGCTGACCAGCAGCCAGGCCATTCGGGCCGAACGCCGGGCGATAAAGACCAGGATTAGCCCGACCCCCACTCCGGCCAGGCCGATTGGGGTAAATAAAACTTGAAAAAGTTGAGTCAGGAAGTTCATAAATTCTAATTTCTATATGACTTACGCCGTTCAAAAATTCTTAACCACGGATGACACGGATGACACTGATTTTTACTTTTTCATCCGTGAAATCGGTGTCATCCGGGGTTGATTTTGGGACAGGCCCTTCTACTGCGCAAGTCATATTCTAAGCGCTAATTTTACGTCGTTTGTTGTTGGCGCCGGCCGGCGCAGCTCCAGCACCAGCTCTCGCCAGCGTTCCGCCCACACATCGGCTGCATAGGGGGCGGCCAGGTGTTGGGCACGGGCGCCCCATATGGGTAGGTCATCATAGCGATGGTGCAGGTTGAGCATGGCCTGGGCCAGCGCCTCGGAATCATCGGGGGGGATGATCAGGCCGTTATACCCCTCCCGCACCACTTCAACGGCCGAGCCGCAGCGGTCGGTGCAGATGATAGGCAGGCCGGCGGCGGCGGCTTCAACTAGGGCTAAGGGCCAGGGGTCGAAGCGGCTGGGTAGGATAAAGACGCCGGCCTGCCGCCAAATCGGATCCATCGCCTCGGGTTGAACAAAGCCCCGGTCAATCAGGCCGGGCTGGCCTTGTAGACAGGCGGCCAGCGGCCCCTGCCCGCAGCAGACCAGCGGCCAAGGTGCATCACTTTGGTTCCGGTAGTAGCGGTAGGCTTCAGTCAACACCTCGACCCCTTTTTCCGGGGCGTAGCGACCGGCAAAGAGAAAGGCGCGCGGCCAATAGGCCTGGCGCTGGCCATACAGCGGCGACCAACGCCGGTAATCAATCCCATACAACCCGCGCCGTAAGCGAGCCGCTGCAATTCCTAGCTGGCGGGCATACTGCCAACTGCGCTCACCGGTCACCACCACCCGGTCCAGTCGTTTGAGGTAAGGACCGAGCAGAACCGGCCCCAGCCGCTGTTTTAAGGTGGCTTGCCAGGGCGTATCCATACCCATGATAAAGGTCGTTTCGGCCAATTCCGGCGCAAAGGGTAAGGCCCGGTAGGGCGGGTGAAACCAGCCGCACAACACCACTATATCCGGTTGTTGCTCACGTATTATCCGTTTCACCAGACTGGTGTTCTGTCGTTCGGTAACATTGAGTAAGCGGCAGGGAATATCATCCATCAACCGGTCAGAAAAGGCGGTTTCGGTTTTCGCTTGAAAGGCGACTACAAAGCAATCGATCTGAGGTTGGCGGTGCAGCGCCCGCCAGCAAGCGGCCATATAACCGGAGATATCGGACCAGCAGAAAACGACTTTTAGGGTCATAGTGGGTTTACAAGGCTACGAGATAATAATTGCTCTTGGCGGTTGGGGGTGTGATAATTGGAAACATAAAATTAAACAGCTTTAGGGCTGATGTAGGTCGGGATGGCTTAACCACGGATTACACCGATTACACGGATTGTTTTTTATCTTAATCCGAGAAATCCGTGTAATCCGTGGTTGATAATTACAGAAACCCCGGATTTCAACGATTACACGGATTTTGTTCTTTATTCTGGGCCATCCGTGGCATCGGTCGACAATCGGTCAGGTCTGGTCGCCTTAAGCATACTGCTCTAAGGCGGCGGTTAACCGGGCCACGATGCGGGGCCAGGTGTATTGTTGGGCGTGGGTCTGGCCGCGTTGGCCATAGGTGGCTCTCAAGGCTGTGTCTTTTTCTACATTGATCAAAATATCAACCACCTCGGCGGTGTGGGCCGGTTCAACAATAATTCCGGCGTCACCCACGATTTCGGGCAAAGAGGCCCGGTTGGAGACGACGACCGGGATGCCGGCGGCCATGGCCTCGACGGCCGGAATACCGAACCCTTCGTAGTGAGACAAAAAGAGCAGCGACGAAGCTCCCGCAGGATCCGGGGTAAATCATTATCTTCGACCAGCCCCAGTAAGGTGATGTTGGGATGAACGGCCGCGGCCTGGATATAGCCGGCTTCGGAGTCGCCGGCCACCACAATTTGCAACGGGCTTTTTTGTTTTTGCAGGGCGTCGGCCACCGCCAGAACGTAGTCCGCGCCTTTTTTCTGCCGCAGCCCGCCGATGACCAGGGTGTAAGGCCGCTCAACCGGCCGAGTCAACCGGGCCGGATCGAGCGCTGCCGCGTCAAAATAAGCCGGTTCAACGCCCACCCCCACCACCACCACTTTGCGGGGATCGGCCCCTAGCAGCTCGATCATGCGCCGTTTGGAGAAATGAGAGATGGTGAAGACGAGCGGGTACTGCTTAAGCGCCCGGCGGACCCACTGCCCCCACTTCAGCCGAAATAGACGGTGCCGCCAGGTGTGCGACCAGGGTAAATCCGGCTCAAAGGCTTGAATATCAAAGATGGTGATAGCCACCGAACATTTGGTCACCGGAATGTAGGTTTCCATCGGCGCAAAGAGCCAGTCCGTATCACGCGGAATGTAACTATCCATCTTGGGGCGGCTAAGCAGTTTCCAGGTGCGCTCGGTAGCGTTCTCCGGCATAGGAAAATTCCGCTTGGCCAGAGTTCGTAGGGGGCAGTTAGATGGTAGATGACCATCAGCCTGCAACCACTGACTGGCAAAGAGCAGTTCCAGATTGATAGAATCCTGGCTGGCCAGTCCCAGTACGGTATTATTCATGAATCGCCCGGCGCCGGTACAGGGCAAATAGGTGCGAATTGGATGAATATATGAGACGATGTTCATAGATAAAGGCTTTACTAGTTTTTATCGAGTATCCAGTAATCCTCAGGTTTGTTACAAAAGTTGAGGAAAGCCAAAGCGTCATACTTTATCTCATTAATTGCCCACTTTAGTGTAACAGGATTCCATTGGGGATGGCCCAGATTTTTGTTTTTGAAGATAGGGGTAAGAATGGTTTTGAAACGAACGGGACAGGATTTCTTTAGATTCTGTAATACCCGATGTTGACGAACAAATCGCATTAAACCGCTATCAATATAGGGCTGTTTCGAAGCGTTGCGGGGTTTGTTTGGCTCAATGACCTCAAAGTTTGGGTCAACCCTAATAAACTCAAAAGCTTGTCGCATAATGTGCTTAGGGTCACGTACAAAATCTTCGAAAAAGATGACATGTATTTGAGCATCGGCAAAGAATGCCCGGTAACGATTGATGTGACTCCAGTAACGGGATGTATTGAGAAACATTCCATAATTTCGTACGGCGTTATCAAAGTCGGGTACATCGGACGGCCAACCCATAATTGCACTATGCAGCCAGTGAGACTCTGTTCGCTCAATCGGGTTTCTTACCATATAAATGAGCTTGACGTCGGGATAAGCCTCAAAAATCACCTGGGGATCGGCCAATTGTCTATAATGGGAACAGGTGTAATTGACTGTGCCTTCGCCAACCGCTTGTTCACCATTTACGCTTTCAAAAAGACTGGCATACCAAGACCAGTCGCGTTCCTTTAAAAAAATGGCTTCACTAAAAAAACGAGGCTCTTTAGGTGTGGTGATGAATACATCAGGATGTTGACCTAAAAGTGTACAAAAGCTCGTTGTACCACATTTTGGTGATCCTATGACGATGTAATTGAGATCGGGTTTACCAATTGTACTCATGAGTAAAATCACTGTTTACTTGTTAAAGTCTGGTGGTAAATGCTATTAATAATACGATTCTGTCGTATTGATATAAAGGGCATACTCGTTAGAGAACTCAGGCGGTAAGTGAATTGAGCTGTTGCGGATCTGAGCAAGGGCTGCCCCTTTAACAAAAAATAATAAAATAGTTTGCTGTGAGGCATATTGGGTTTCCGCTGATAGCCTGCCCAATGTAACAAAGGAAGTTGTTTTTTGTGGTCTAACCCCCCGTAATCCCAAATATAATAACCATTATTGACTTTATAGATGGTACCTGGTTGATGTGCCCATCCGTTTTGACAAATGCCGCCCAAGAGTTCGGCAAAATGACTATAGCGCACCGGTTTCATATCGCAGCAGTAGTTGATAAAGGCCTGGTCGGTATTACGGGGGTTGAGTTGGTTGCGGATCTTGAGCGCATCAGTCGCCAACTGCTCAAACTCATCCATTGAAAATAGATCCCGGCGTGAAATCCAGCGACCGGAATTAAAGCCGCGCCCCAGGCCTTGTCGCAGTAGATTCTGCCGGAACGGTCCCGGTTCATAGACCTGGTTGAGGGCGCAGTCGTAATGTAAGAAGTCAAAGTCGTAATCGTCCAATGCTGAAATAATCGGCTTGAGATCGGCCAATACTACCTGTCGGGCATCAAGATACATAAACTGCGCCAATGGCCCCCAAAAAGCGGCATAGCGCCGGAACCAATAGGGACCGGTGGGCGTGTGCCCTAATTCGAAGGCGTGGCCGATAGCTTCCAGCCGGGCAAAGGTGGGGTCTTGATAGATCTCAAATTGGTAGGTGTCTTGTAAAGCCAGCAGTCGCTCGCACTGGTCGTTGAAAGGGATCAGGATCAAGCGTAAGCCGGGGTTAAAGGTTCTGAAACTGTTGAGAAAGGCGATGGCCCAATCATAAACGACATCGTTGGCCGAGAAGTAAACGCCTATCGAATTAGGTGTTGGCATACGTGACCCTTAGTTTGTTTGAATGGTCTAACCACGGATGACACAGATGACACGGATTAAAAAGATAAAAATCAGTGTAATCCGTGTCATCCGTGGTTTATAACCTTGTGAAACTTACAGAGATCTTTAGGCTCTCAATAACCGGCGTACCCCACCCAAGCAGCTTTCGGCCCATTGCGGGCCAAAGAGTCTGGCTAGAAGGGGATAAGGTGTGTTGCCGGTAATACAGTGTTTGGCGTCCAAGGCTCGGGCCCCGCTAAAGTACTGTTCGGCCTCCTTGACATACCCTTCCCGTAAGATACCACGCCCATAAGCCCAGAAGCGTTGGGCCAGCACTCGCCGCACCGTGGGCGTGTCGCCGTTTTTCGCTTCAATCAAATGGCGCTGTTTTTGCAGGATATCAAAGTGGACCAGCGGATTTTTCCGGCTTAGTTGATGGTTACTAATTCGCTGCGGGTCGCTGTGTTCCCGATAGTGGTAAACCGGGCCGGGTCGATAGACAAACTCTATGCCGGCTAACGCTAGCCGGAGATGCAGATCATGTTCTTGCCCTTTGGGAATAGATGGGTCAAAGCCGCCAATATCAAGCAGATAGTCGCGCCGGTGCAGAGGGCAGGTGGTGAGCGGGCTATTGGCCAAAATATGGGCAATTGGGTCTTCGCCAGCCCGCCGCGGACGGTGGGCGTAACCCGGTAGCGATTGACCCTGACTGTCAATCCACAATGCATCCCCATAAATGATGGCTTTGCTTTCTTCAGATAGTGCAAGGGCTTGAGCTACCTGACGCTCCACACAATCAGGCAGCAGTACATCATCGGCGTCCAGAAATTTAATAAACTTACCCTTGGCTAATTCCAAACCCCGATTTCGAGCCGCCGGTGCGCCGCGATTAAGGCTGCTTTCCCAACGGATGCGTTCACTGAATGAACGAATGATGTCCAAACTGTTATCAGTAGAGCCGTCGTCGATGACGATGATTTCAGTGGTTGGGTAAGTTTGATTGAAGCTACTTGTAATGGATTGCTCGATGTAGGATTGACTATTATGGCAAGGAATGATAATCGAGATCAACGGTTTAAGTAACATTGGATCAAATTTTTTGCTTATTGAGGTCCACGAACAACACGTTTAAGACATTGCATACCCAGTTTTAGTGATGTGAAACTCGGCCCAATCGAAATTAGATCTTGTATAATAGGACACCAGTGCCGATTTTTGGTTGAACGATTAATTCGTTCTGCTATTTGCACAAAATTACGATGGCGACCGTGGAGTATTTTTACCGGAGCACCCGGGAGAGCAATGGCTAAATTGGTTCGAGCATTGTAGTGCTGTTGAAGAACATGGACTTTAATGTCTGACTTTGTAAGAATACGCATAAAAGAGGGTTGATCACCACTGTATTCTTCAAGTTTACTGGAATAATCTTCTTCCCAGTCAGATAGAAATTGCATCGTCCGTAAATTTTTTCTGAACGCAATTACGCCGGTATTGTAGCAACTCAAGCCTTCAAGAGGGCTGCCGTTAATGATTGCCGGAGATAGATCGGCCGGCGCCATCGCTAAACAGAAATCAAAAAACGCTAGTAGCTTAAATAATTCAGACACAGGTGACACGACATAGGTGTCCGTATCCAAGAAGACGGTCTGCTCATAGGGTGTCCGAATTAAGCCCTCTATTTTTCCCATAAGACCAAGTTTCCAATGCTCCCCTCCGGTCAAATTATATTCGATCCAATGATCAAAAACAGGGTCTTGAACAGGTACATCTGAGACAATTGTGATGTGTGCATGGGGGTCAATAGATTTTAGGCTTTTTGCTGAGATAGTCGCTTCATCTATATATTGCTTACCAAAGGCAGCGTAGAGGTATCCGCTATTAAATAGACTCTTTTCCAGCATCCTAATATCCTTATGTAGGGATCTGCTGTAAACGATTGAGTTTTGCGGCTGTAACATTTGATCGGGGAAACGGTTTTTCCAGGATTGCCTTGCCTAAAAAGGGGCAGAGTTTATCCCATCCTTGCCCATCAATAATGTTTAGAACTAACAATCTGTTACTGTTACCAAAATGTTCGCGGATTTTAGCATCATGGCGCTCGTACGCTCGGCTAAACTGCCGTGGCTCAAAATTTAGCGTTCGATAGAGACTTAACTGAAGGTGTACCCACTTGAAGTGCTGGTAGATTAGCGCTAGTTTTTGAGGCTTAAGCCGATAGTGCTTTTCGCACGAGCGAAGCCACGACTGTTTATCTCGCACAGTATAGATAAATTTTGAATTCGGATAGGTGCGATCAAGATATTCAAAGCAGTTAGCAACCGGTGTATCACTAAACGCATCATTTTCGGCCACGTGAGTTGGGTTTAAGACAAGGCGACCTTTTCGATATGACATGAATGGAAAATGAACGGCCCTATAACCAAGAATTTCTAGAGCATCATTCAGACTTGATGTCCCGGTTTTAGACAGTCCAATACAAAATATCTTCATAAAGCTTGACCTCCCGATAGATATCTTGATTCTCTTTGAAATAAGCTTTTTAGCTTGTTTTTTGTAAACGTCGAATAAAGCGGAATGAATCGAATAAATAACCATTTCAGCCAGATCTGGCTACAAATCCAGGATTCTTTCCACTGCGATATTGCTTGACCCGATGCATAAACCTGCAATCTTCGCTCTTCCCTAAGATATTCGTAACACATATCGTCAGAGGCAAAATGCATGATGTAAGGGTGAACAACGCGATCATTTTTTCTGAAGGAACATATGCCGGCCAGAACGTCAATTTGCAACTTGCCCTTCCGCCCAGCCGGAGCAAACATAATATCAACATAACCATTATCAGTTGCTTGGAGTCCAGATTGGGCCATTGCCAGACTGATAAGTGGCTCTTCATTGGGTTGCGATCCAAAGCGTTTAAGCATTAGATTATCGTATGCAGGAAGATAGCTTTTGGCTGACTGAAAAATCCCTCTAGCTTGATCAGTTTTTTTGAAATAATAGATGCCGCCATTAAAGCCCGGATAGGTGTTGGAAGGGATTATCTCTTTGATTTTGTCGAGGTCTAAAAACCATCGGGGATGGACTTTGTTTATACCGTAAACAGCAAAGTCATAATCGTTGAAATATTCAAATATGTCCTCTAAAGGCTTTACAACAAGAGAGTCAGCATCGATAAACAGGGTTGTTTCAAAGGGACTCATATCATAGGCATCAAGTTTAGCAACAAGACCTGTTAAGTTAGAAAAATTCCAGTAAACAACCTCGTCAAAATAATCCTCAAGTGCGCTGGCTGACAAATTTGTAGCGACTGCCAAGGGCATCTGAGGACTATGTAACCGAATTGAGCGCGCCAAATTTATCGCCTGGCGGACATATTTTTCTTTCGAGTGGGCAATGGTTAGCACCCCACGTTTGAAAGATTTAGAGCCAGTCGGGTTAACCGAAGTATTACTTTTTTTCATCATGTCTACACTTGTAAGTGTGCGCAGCAGGTATTAAGCGCTTGTTCGATATCTTTTATTCGTTGTTCTTGTTGACACAGTTTCAAAACGTTTTTACGGCCGGCTTGCCCTACCTGTTCGGCCAACTCAGGTCTTTGAAGCAGTGCGATCATTCGTTCTGCCATACATTCAAAATCAAACTCGCGGACTAAAAAACCGGTCTGGCCATCAATTACTTGCTCAGGAATGCCGTTGTGGAGGGTTGAGACCACCGGTAAGGCCAGAGCCGCCGCTTCGGTTAGCGAGATACCAAAGCCCTCCTGATCACCATTGGGGGCAGTGATGCTGTGTTGGGCATAGACCCAGTGCCGGTTGACAATAGGCAAGGCTTGGTCACGCGGCAGCGTCCCGTATAATTTGACCGTCTGGCCCAACTTTAAACGTTCGATCCGCTGCCGCACGCGAGCCATTTCCGAGCCGTCACCAATCATCGAAAATCGTGCTTGCGGCACTTGTTGTTTGACCAAGGCAAAGGCTTGTACCAGAGCCACCGGGTTCTTTTTAGGGGTAAAGCGACCTAAGAAGACAATGGCGGGTGGTTCAGTGCGCCGTTCTGACCAGGATAGCGGCGTTAAGCCTTCCAGATTAAGTCCGTACCGTACAACGTGAACTTTTTCCGGTGGTGCCCCTTCAAGTATTAGCAAACGCCGGATGTGGTGAGAGGCGACAATCAAGGTTGTTGCATCACGAAAGACAGCTTGAAGTTCTGTCCGATAGGCCGGGTGGTTGACGGCGCTGGTGATGTCGGCCCCGTGGAAGTGAACCACAAAAGGGATATTTAGTTCGCAGAGCGTTTGACGGGCTAGAGCCGCGACCGAACCATAGTCGATGTAGGCTACTTGGGGCCCGTAATCGCTTAACATTGGGTACAACTGCCGCTGTGCTTGAGCCAAGTGGCGAGCGTAAATCCGGGTCTGGCCAGGCTCGCCTAGCCATTGATCAACCCGATAGCCCAGCCGGTCGGCAGTGGAATTGAGAATTAAGAAGTTAGTTTGTTCTATGGTAATCGATGGAACATCGGAGACTACGGCTTGGTTACAGAAAACGGTAACTTGGTGACCGGCTTGCGCCAGACCTAAAGCCAGGTCGGTAATGAACGTCTCTGAGACCGCACCGAAGTCGCTGGTGATGTAGGCAATTTTCATTTTTAAAAAGGAGGTTTAGAGCCGGTATCCCACGGCTGTCATTGTTTCCCCACAGATGGTTTCAATGAGATTAAAGTTGTCGGGTCCAAAAAAAGCTTCAAGCGACACTGAGGCGTTGCCTTTGGGTTGAAACTGCACATCCTGAAGGTAGCTAATGTCATGTACTACTGACAGGCCCAACAGGCGGGCTAAGGTCTGAATCGTGCCGATCTTGTTTGCCTTGAATGTTTCATAGTAAATTGGAGTCACTTCAGCTTGATGCTGCAAGTAGATTTGAAAGGCTTTTTTGCAACGCAAAGCCAGCGTTTCAATGTGGGTTCGACCGTGATGCCCGGCCAACCGCCCGTCCAAAACCGGCAGCCAGCTAGGCGTATCACGTCTAACCCTGTGCCAATCTTCAGCGGATAAGTCTTGCAAATGTCCAGGTAAGCCCAACCGGTTGAGAATACTACGAATATTTTGGCGTGGATCACGGAGAATGAAAACCCGTTTAGCTTGAGGAAATCGCGTTCGTAGTTCAGAGTAGAAAAATGTAAGCCCTGGGTCCTTAATAATATCTTTGGAAAAATAGTAGCGTCCTTTATGCAAAAGTTCGTCAAATGAATTTTGACCGGCCAAAATTTGTTCTTCCAAATTAGCGTACAGACAAAAGATATCTATGGTATATGACAATCCGGTGGCTTCACCCAGTAGAGTAGTAATGGCTGAGGTGCCTGATTTTTGGTTGCCAAAGATGAGAATAGGCTGCGGATTGACCTGCGTTGTCTGACGACGCCAATGTTCCCGCCAGCGATAACGGACGTTGCTTACACTACGTCGGGGATTATCAAGGAAGTGATGTAGTCTTGAGGCTAAGCGCATTGTGTGACCTTGATGACCATCTTCTAAGAACGACCGATTTGGCGCAGGATTCGGATATTTTGTTGGGCTTGCCCAATCCGCGCGAAGTGAATGAAGTAGCTTTGTACGCGACCAAGGGCGGTTAGGTAACTAACTCGGTTCAAGTGTAAAGGTGTATTGGCTTTTCCAATAAATTTCTTGATCCTGTAACGGGCCGTTCGATCTAAAAAAGTCCAAAGGTACTCAATAATAGCAAGACGGGGATGAAACAGAAGCCGTTGCCGGTATTCATTTCTATAAATATCAAGAATAAGCGCATTTCTGCCACCATTTTGAAACATGCGTTCAAGATACGAGACCTCTAACCGTGCTGGTGGAATTTCGTGGACGAATTGTATTTTACGGCTGAAATATGCGTACCATCCTAAAAGGCTGAGCGTTAAGCACAGTTCATGATCTTCGCCGGCATAAGTATGTTTCCCCGTACGTCCGGTAAGACACGGCATGTAGGCCGTGTCAAAAAGAGGGGTAAGCGCTTCTAAGCGTAGTGATAATCCCGCTGTCCAGAAAGTGATTGGTCTAGTATCGATGAGTCTTTCATCCTCAAATCGACTACCCACAGCCAACCACCCTTTCCATCTCTCAAAATAATTAGGGGGAGACTCAGATAAGTGCGCTACTGACGGACAGCTAATCATGCCAACGTCCGGGTAGGTTTCAAAGATGCGGTAAACTTCTGCTACCCAATTGGATGAGACCCAGTTGTCGTCATCGATATAGCTGAGATAACCATAGCGGGCTTCTTGAATGGCTCGGAGGCGAGCGTGGAGCGCCCCTGGTTTTTCTTCGCGGATGATACGCAGATGATGGGTTCGATTTTCAGGCCACAGAGACCGCACAAACTCAGCTGTGCCGTCAGTGCTGGCATTGTCGACGACCAACAGCTCCCAGTTAATTGTATTTGGGACATCCTGAGCCAGCACGTGAAGCAGTGTCTGCTCTAACTTTTGACGACCATTGTGGGTACAAATCGCTAGAGTTATCCCAAGCATTTTAGGCTGAAAACTATTCATTGAAAAAATCCTATGTGCCTACGAGCTACCAAGGAATTAATGGGGAGAACCATTTTTAGCGATAAAGTGCTCAATGTCTTTATAGGCGGAATATTTCCCCTTCCAAATCGCACGATCAAAACGCCGCTGTCGAGCATTCATTTTCAAACGGGCCAGAAATTGAAATGGTTTTAGTTTCCAGTTGGGCTTTGGTGGGGTTTTGCCTCGTATGTGGCCCAGAATGACTGACGAATATAGAATGCCTTCAGCCAACTTTAAAAGATAATCTTCCGTAACACGATGGTGAGGGATGAGGTGAGTTAGACATAACGCTGTAAACTGGCCCATACCCAGCCCAATGTCGCAGGATGTCAGAGCTAGATCAAGATCACCACCAGATGTCAGCAAGTTGCCGCAGCGATCCAAGAGTAATCTCATTGACTTATTAACTACAGATTGAGCGTATCGCTCAGCAACAGTCCGGCGGACGCACAATCCTGCCCCACAGGGAATCGTTTGATCTAACTTACCAATATTAGACCAAATATCGCGTTCAGTCTCTCGGATGGCCAGAAATGACCAGTAAGTTTTTGTCCACGGTGGTGGTTCTTGCTCAAATTTAGGTCTAATTTGCCCCCCACCCCACGCTCCAAGCATTGGCCAATCCTGACCAATTCTTTCAACATTTTCCAAATAATCCGGATCGAGGACATTATCATCATCGACAAAGACCAAAATATCAGCTTTCGCCTCTCGGATGCCTCGCAGCCGAGCCCGTGTGAGGCCTAATTGTACTTCACAAATATGTTTGGCATGTGGATGCCAGTGTAAGTCAATGTTTTCTGCGAGGGGCTGATCGCTGGCATTATCGACAAGTAATAGTTCCCACTTTTTTGGGGAGAATGTTTGTTTTCTTAAAGCCTCTAGCGTTTGACTGAGGTAATCAAATCGAGGATTGTGTGTACATATAATAATTGATAATGAGAACATTTGCTCAGGTTGGTTAAGCTGCTTCAAAATTTAAATTTTGTAATGTTGTCTGGGTTTCGTTGTACTCAGCACGTTGGCACAATTGGAGGTAGAGTTGATGGTACTCTTGTGGAATGGCTTGCCGGGAATAGGTACGTCTGAGATTGCTTTCCGGGAAATCATGGTCGATTTTCACCTGTAAGAAATCTTCAAGCCGTTTTCGTCCCCTACTTTCCAACATCTGATTGTAATGAATAAATACCCATTCTCCTTGTGTAGTGTGATTATCCAATATGCGACGATACATCAAATACCATATTTCTAGAGCTTGGTCGTGTTTAAGTGATAGCGACTTGAGATATTGTCGACTCTGCACCTCTTTCAAAATACTTTTGGCGGTGCTTCCAGGATCGCGAAATACACAGACAAAAACAGTATTTTCTAGATACGGTTGCCAAACCGAAAGTGTATAGGAAAATCTCGGGTCTTTGAAACAAAATGGATGATTAGAGGTGACGTTTTTGATTTCATCAAGAATTTCTTGATTATCAGTATTAATCGTAGCTGATAGTGGGATCCTAGCAAGCCAAAACTGTCTTCGTCCTGGCCGATCTTAAGGAACCACCGCCTCAAAAATCGTGGTTTCTTTGGAATTAACGGAGCGATAATATCTTCGTTTATCCTATTGATCTCCCTATCTTCAAAGAATCCTTTTGGATTACTATTATGCGGTTTAACCAGGTTTGTTCCCATAAAATAACCAGATTTTGCTAGTGATCCCGCCACCATGCTGGTTCCACTACGGCCAGAACCCAGAATCAATAAATTACGCATGATTGCCTGTCCAACGTAGAAACTGAATAAGTGACGCTGATCCCGGGATGATCCTAACCATCTTCTTTATCGACAACTGAACCGAGGACTTATGAACCTCTGAATAATTCATCAAGTAAGAATCTATCTGCCGTTGATCTGCTCGCGTACTGAGGTCCAGTCCACGCTGTTTAATTACCCACTTCTGTTGTTGTTGTTGGAGTGTGTCTGTAGACGGAAGCGTTCCAAAATGCCAGGGATGATAGATTTTTTCTGTTGAATGCCACATTATGGGAAAACCTGCATTACATAAGCGGGTGTAAAGCTCTTTGCTGACTGCGCCAGGGCCTCCGATAATTGGATGTTCTTCATATCCTTGAGCGCTTTCGATATTTTGTCGCCCTGTTATTAAACACCCACCATAATTTGTTGGATTATTTAATTGGCAAACGGTTTCTAGATGTTCAACAGAAATCTGACCGGCATCATGCGCCGTTTTAGGTTCATCCCAACGTCTTACATAAAGCACCAAATTCTTGTATGCGGCGTGTGTCTGCCACATCTCAGTCAGGAAGTCGGGTCTGACCACAATGTCACCGTCAATAAGCACTAGTAAGTCACCGCGACTTGCCGCAATACCCGCATTCATGCAGCGGCCAACATGCCACTGACCTTCACCATTTACAAAAATAACTTTAGCGTTTTCAACTTGGTGGATTTTATCTAACAGGACAGGATCAGCGGAGTCATAATATTCAGCCCAAATAAACTCATACTCGCTCGTCGGGAATGATTGCTTGGCAAAGGAGTCGACTGTGTGAAAAGACTCTCTAAAACCGCCGTTCCAAGTAATTACCGAAATCTTGATCATTCTTATTCTCCTAAGTTATTGATATACGGCTGAAAGATCTAGCGTCCTCAATCCATGCTTTACACAAGTCAACTTCCCCCATTTTGACGAACCCTTGTTCTGCTAACGTTTGATAGGTGATCTCAATATTTGTGAATGGATCCACGTCAAAGTCTAGCGAGGCAAGAGTATCTATGATCGGCTTCACATTCAGATAACATTCTACCTCATCAGAAAAATCGCGCATTAAGTCGTGAACGTTACGTTCTTGGTAAACCATGGCTTTTGTAAAACCTAAGTGCAAATTCTGTTTCCACATCAATTGTTGAGCGATATATCCACGTAAAATATCAGTAAATCTGAAACTCGTTGTAGCGGGTAAATAAAGGTAGGGAAACGCCTTTTTTTGCCAAAACGTATTCTGCGAGTTAAACGGACAATAAGAACCTTGACCTAAGACGATCGAATGTTTCTTATCGAAGGTCAATTCTTTGTCAAAAATGAGTCGATAAATAGCATCGACGTCAGGATCAAGGTCGGCTAAGCTCTGCCACGTACCAATGGCTAACGGTTCGGAGTTTCTTATGTCGGTGTTAACTGTCTGTCGAATCTCTTCAAGAGGAAAGCCTCTGGGCCAAATCAAAGCATCAGTAAAGAATTTATAAACGTTTACGAACTCTTGTGCTGAGACAATCTGCTGATTGCAGACAAATTCCGGCAATTGCCAATGGTCATAAGGGATATTAT
This sequence comes from Anaerolineales bacterium, assembly GCA_020634855.1. GTDB lineage: Bacteria > Chloroflexota > Anaerolineae > 4572-78 > J111 > JAGRBY01. The sequence goes on along the minus strand of JACKAU010000003.1, from coordinate 429,706 downwards.
CATCATCAGTATCATAAATGATATCCGCTCCGTGCTGGATAGCATAGAGGTAACCGATATTCTTGCGAGCATAATGATTGCAGGGGCACAATTGAGTGAACTGATATCCCAGGTTACGTTGATCTTCAACAGAAAGAAAGGTAAGATTTTTGGATGATTCAATATTTACACTCTTTTTGTCACCCACAACAATAACGTGCCAATCATTCATACTCTCAAACTTTGAAATCCCAAGCGATTTCGGGTTAATAGTAGTAATGACGATGTACTTTTTCATAGTATTGTCCTAAGATACAGCCAAGAAATTCAAAGGTCCATTGGCAATCAGAAGAATTATTAGAAGAATTAGAGTAAAAAGTACTTTTACCATCCACATCATATGCGGTGTGGTTTTTACGTGACTTACTGCTGTTGTCAATCTTAAAGCTGGTAATATCATAATTCCGGCTTCTATATCTATAATTCACGAGCTAACCAAAGTTCGCGATGTGATTTGACAGATGCCAATGCTTTCAGAAGCATACTTCGAATGTCTTCGGTAAGGTCTTCTACACTATACTGGCGCACATTAATAGGTCGGTCAGGATATTTTAGATTGTGTTTCAACTCACCCCTTGCATCTCGGTGGGGTAATTGGTGCCAATTAAGCATATTATCGTGCAGTGGTAGATTGAGAAAATCACATAAGCGTTCTACCTGATTGTCGAAATTTCGACCAAAATCCTCGTAATACACAACATAAACTTTTTCAGGAAATCCATCACGTAACTTCCAAAAAGTCTCAATGCTTTGTCGCCAAGATGAACTATAGGTAAAGAACCGGGAACGAAAATCCAATAAGATGTTTCTTCGTGCTGCCTGATTAAACTCCGCTTCATAATCTTCCCGGTAAAAACGTGACAGAGCAACCTGGATTGGATCACGAACCACGAATACGATTTTAAAGTCTTGGAAAAGGTTACCAAATGTCATGATATCATCAACCGACCAAACATCCGGTGTACAGACCTTGTTGCCAACAATTGGTTCGTTAAGGTTTCTGAAGATCTTCTTTACTTCTGAACGGAGTGTTTTAGGGGAATTCCAAAATTCGGCTTTGGTCCAGTGACGACGTCGATTACCAAAAATATTCTCAATCAGTATAGCAGTGTCAGAGTGGAAACAAATAACTTTAGTGATAATTGATGTACCTGATCTTGGAGCACCAGTGATAAAAATGAGTGGTTTATCAAGTGGATCGGCACGATAAAAAAACATCTATTGCTTTCCTCGATTTCATTTTAATCCAATAATTTAACTACTCTTATTCAGTTAAAGACTCAAAGGACCATTTTCCCTCTAAAGGGATTAGTCCGTTGCGGTATGGTTTATTCGCTGCATCAAATCCAAGATAACGTGACTCTTGAAGTTCAAACGTCATCGCGTTGCCAACTACCGCTAACCGCTTGCTGCTCGGTTGGGTCTGGTCAACTCTTAAAATCAGTACATATAATCCTGATGAAATCGGTAATTCAAGCTCCAACCACAACCTATTTTTTCCAGGACGTAATTTAGAAGACCAGTTTTCAAGGCTCGATATCCTACTGATTGATGTGCCGTCTATCGTATCAAGCCCCAAAGTAATTACCATTGGTGAAACGATAGACCTTGTTAACTCCAGGTCAATTTGAAATAATATTGGTCTAAAATTTTTTGGTACAGTTACTTGCTGATTCTCCTGGTCAAATATCCTTACCTGGGTAAATTTTATGCCATCACTAACTTTGTGCATATCAACTGTAATAGTACCATTTTGCTGAAGAGCATTTTCTTCAAAATATAGGTTAATTGCTTGTTCAATCTTGCCATCGAACTGAATTTGACCTGCTTCAATCATTAAACCTGTCTGGCAAAGTTGACGGATTGATTTCATAGAATGACTCACGAACAAGATCGTCCGTCCTTCCTCAGCTATATTTCCCATCTTCCCCAGACATTTTCTCTGGAAAGATGCATCACCTACAGCTAACACTTCATCCACAAGTAATATTTCAGGCTCCAAATGGGCGGCCACGGCAAAGGCCAGTCGCACCTTCATGCCGCTGGAGTAGCGCTTGACCGGCGTATCGATGAACTTTTCCACCCCGGAGAAGTCGACCATCTCGTCAAACTTGCGGTCGATCTCGGCTTTGGACATGCCCAAGATGGTGCCGTTCAGGTAGATATTCTCCCGGCCGGTCAGCTCGGGGTGAAAGCCGGTGCCCACCTCCAGCAGGCTGGAGACCCGGCCGTTGAGGGTGGCCCGGCCGGAGGTCGGTTCGGTGATTTTGGATAGGATCTTGAGCAGGGTGCTCTTGCCGGCGCCGTTACGGCCAATGATGCCCACCGCCTCGCCGTGTTTGACCTCGAAGGAGACGTCTTTCAGGGCATAGATGATGTCGTCGGGCTCGTGGCCGTTGTGGCCGTTCGGGTTGAAGTGGCTCAACTTGCGCAGGTTGCGGTAGTTGTCAAAGGGCGCTTTGAGCCAGCCGGCCAGCGCCCCGGCCAGCGTTTCGGCTTGGCTCTCCTTTAAGCCAATGCGGTAGCGTTTGGATAGGTTTTCGACTTTAATAGCGATATCAGACATAGGTTTCTCTAATCAGATCAAATTTGTTGGGGTCATCTGTAAGTTTCTTTTAATAACCACGGATGACACGGATGTCTCGGATTAAGAAAAAAAATCAGTGAAATCCGTGCAATCCGTGGTTCTCTTTTTTATCAACCACGGATGACACAGATTACACGGAAAAATAAAAAAATCAGTGAAATCCGTGAAATCAGTGGTTCCTCATTTATCAACCACTAACCACGGATGACACAGATGACACGGATTAAAATAAAAAAATCAGTGAAATCCGTGAAATCCGTGGTTTCCATTTTCTTGCCATCGGCTTCACAGCAAACCTTGATGGCTTTATCATTAAGGTACAACAATCTAGACCTTCGGTGGTAACCCATGACAGACACACTTTTGTTCAAAGAATTAACCTTCAAAATTATCGGCGCAGCGATGGAAGTGCATCGGGTGCTAGGGGCGGGCTTCTTAGAGTCGGTCTATGAAGAAGCCTTGGCCCATGAGTTTGAATTACGGCAAATTCCGTACCGGCGTCAGGTGAAGTTAAATGTCCGGTATAAAGACATTACGGCCGGTGAGTTTCGGGCTGATTATTTGGTTGATGATAAGATTGTGGTTGAGCTAAAGGCGACAAAAGGCTTAACTGAAATTGATGAAGCCCAGCTTTTGAATTACTTGCGAGGCACCGGGTACAGAATCGGTCTGCTGCTTAACTTTGGTACAGCCTCGCTTCAGCACACCCGGCGGATAAGCTAACCACGGATTACACGGATTACACGGAAAAAGAAAAAAATAATCAGTGAAATCTGTGTAATCCGTGGTTCTCGCTTTTAAATGTCACGGTTTGCCCGAATTACACGGAAAAAGAAAAAAAAATCAGTGAAATCTGTGTCATCTGTGGTTCTTCTTTATAAACCACGGGTGACACGGATTAAGAATAAATAATCAGTGAAATCTGTGAAATCCATGGTTCTCTTTTTTACCCCGAATTGACCCTACGCCACATCGGCGAAGAAGCGCTCCATGCGGCGGAAGTAGAACGCGCCGCTGACCAGCAGCACGGTGGCGCTGAGCGCGCCCATGCCGATCAGGTCCCACGGCATGGGGACCGTGCCTAGCAGCGCCGCCCGGAAGCCTTCGATCACGCCGGCCATCGGGTACAGCCCGTAGGCCAAGTAGGCGGCGTAGCCAAAATTGTCGATAATGAGTGAGGCCGGCCAGACCACCGGGGCGGCGTACATCAGCAGTTGGCTGACAAACTGCATAGCAAAGTTGACATCCCGGTACTGGATCGCCAGAGCCGACAACCACATGCCCACCCCGGCCGCGGTGGTCACCATCAGCAGCACCAGCAGCGGCAGGGCCAGCACGTTCAGCGTGGGCGCGATGCCAAACCAGACCATCATCAAGATCAAAATCAAAAACGCAATGGCAAAATCGACCAGCTTGGCCAGGACCGGCGTCAAAGGAATGATCAGCCGGGGAAAGTAGATCTTGGACAGCATCTGGGCATTGCTGACCAGGCTGCTGGTCGAACTGGACATTGCCGCCGAGAAGTAGGTCCACGGCACCAGGGCGGTGTAGGAAAAGATGGGGTAGGGCACGCCGTCGCTGGGAATCTGGGCCAGCCGGCCAAAGACCACCGAGAAGACGATCATACTGAAAACCGGCCGGATGATGGCCCAGGCAAAGCCCAGGACGGTCTGCTTGTACAGCACTTTGATATCGCGCAGCACCAGAAAGTAAAACAGGTCACGGTACTGGCGCAGCTCGGCCCAATCGATCACCTGCCAGCCCGGTTTGGCCTCGATGACGGTTTGATGATGGGACTTGGATTGAATTGGGGTTTTGGTTGCGGTGTTTAGCATAGGTAGTTTCTTAATTGATAATTGACTATTGTAGGACTTACGCCGTTCATAAATTCTTAACCACGGATTACACGGATTACACGGATTTTTATCTTTTTAATCTGTGAAATCGGTGTAATCTGTGGTTAATTTTGAGATACGGTCCTTCAACTGCGTAACTTATATATTGATAATTGGCTTTAGTTCAGAAGTTCTTAACCACGGATGGCACGGCAGCCCAACATTAAACCGTGGAAATGTGGAGGTGACGGAAGATCGACCCAATAATCGACAGAATTAACACGATTATCACGATTTTATCGGTCATAATTCGGTAAATCGTGTTAATTCTGTCTGAATTTTTCCTCACCACGGTTTAGGGCAGAGTTACCGCATCATTTAAAGTGTTGAAAAAAGTTGAAAAAAGTTTGAAATGTGGAAAATGTGGAAAACCGGCCCGCGTAACGAATTTAACGGCGGCTAAGGTAGCCTATGAAAAAGGCTAATTAGGCAACCGCTAGAGCCAAGGTTTAGGGCTACTGGGCGGCCGGCGTCGCCGCCGCAGACAGGCGGCCACCGGCCCGCTTTTCCAACAAATGGCAAACGCAAACACTATAAATTTTGCGTAAAGTTTTCATATACGCCCCGGCTCATTTCGGTTACAATACGGTTATCTCATCAATATTAACCGTTTGTAATTCGAAAGGAGTTTCAATGACGTTTAGCAACGCCCCTCCGTTAATGGCCGGCCCGGATGATCCCGGCGGCCCGGAATCGTCGGACAATAGGGTTGACGACCCGCTCCGGCAGATGGACCTAACCGCCCTACCGTTTACCCAATCGTTACAACAAATTTTTGGCCCACCAGAACCTGAAGGAGAAAATAATATGGCCAACCGACTTGAAGCTTTACGCGAACTCGGTCCCCAACTCAAATATGGTAAAACCTTAGATGAACGCGATCTGGCTCAATGGATTGCCATGCGCACCAACCAGCACCCCAACGCTATCGCGCTGGCCCTGCTGGAACTCAAAGACGCCGTAGCGTACCACGCCCATATGGGCATTCCCATTAAACTGACCGGCCTGGGGCGGATTGCCCCCAGCATCGACCGCAACGGCAATATTAGACTCAACCTCCGCATTGATCGCAGATTACTGTCCAACCTTAACAACCTGGATGAATACACCGGCGAAATCATCAACCGCGCCAACATTGGCTTGAGCGATGACGAGCTAAAAGAACTCTGGGATGCCGACCACGCCGACAACCCCCTGGAGTTTGAATAGAATAGTTGTTAAGATAAAATAGCGTGGCCCTAACCGGCCCCGGCGCTGCCCTCAGCGCCGGGGCTTTTTTTTTGGCCGACCCACCGGCCGAAGGCGAGATTGACCATGGTCAACCGCGCCGGCCGCCCGGTCAAACGGAAGATTGACCATGGTCAACCGCGCCGAACACGCGGTCAAATGAAAGAATGACCCCGGTCAACTGCGCCGAACACGCGGTCAAACGGGAGATTGACCCCGGTCTAACCGGAGCGCCACGAGATTGGTCCGGTTTTGCTATTAGGTTGAGCTAGGGGTTCAAATCGCAGACGACTGAAGAGGTAATACGCTCTCGGTCAGGTAACTGGACCAATCTTAGGCCAAAATGAGCATTGCCAACGAAAATTGCATCGGATTCAACGTTATTCCCAGCCAATTCAACTTTTCCAGCACAAAAATCCCACACAAATCAAACACAAACTTCATATACTTCAACAGTTAGATTAATTATAGTAGGAATTAAGTTAAGTAAATTAAATTTTTCAAGGAGGTTTTTCTAATATGGCTTCTTTAATTGAAGCAATTCGTGAACTTGGTCCCCGTCTGGAACTCCGGGCCACCAAACTGATGAAGGATGTGACCGCTTGGACGGAACTGCGCACCGGCTATGCCTGCAGATGACGATTATGTGGTCGTTACTGCTGGGCGAAGTATTGCAGTACCACCTGGCCCAAGGCTACCCGGTCAAACTGGACGGAATTGGCACGTTTACCCTGTCCATTAATCGCGACGGGATCATCAAGATCAGCTATCGACCCGACCCGAATTTGGCCAAAGCGCTTAACAGCGAAGGCGGCTATACCGGGGTGATCAAAAATAAACGCCGGATTGGGCTGGATAACGCCGGCTACAAAAAACTGTGGGACGAGAAATACCCCGACAATCCGTTGATTGTTAAAGGTAAAAAGGGAAACAGTTGATAATTGAATATTAACAATTGAACATTGACCATCGATGAGTAATTGTTGAGCCTGCGTAAGCAGGCTTTTCTCATTCCCCGTTATCTAACAATTAGCGGTACGAACAGCTTGACCTTTTTGGGAACCTCAACGGAAAAGGTTTGGGTATCATCACCGCCCAAGTTGCTGGCTACAACCATAACCTCAAAGCTGCCGTCAGCGGTCGGCGTCCATTGGATTAAGCCGGTGGCCGGATCAATGGTCATGTCGGGCGGCGAAACGGTTAAGCTGTAGGTCGGCTCGGGGTTGCCGGTGGCCTCAACATTGTAGCTGTAGGGCTGGTCGACCTTGGCCGTAACCGGGGCGGTAGAGGTAATGGCCGGCGCTTTAATAATGCAGCCGTCCAGAAACTCGTCCAGCGCGGCAAACCATACGCCGGCCATCTTGCTGTAGCCGGTGGTGTAGGGGTGCAAGTTGTCCCACATATCGCCCGCCGGTTGAACGGCGTAATTCAACCCGGCCCCATCTTCCATATCAACCAGGATAATATAATCGCCGTTGGCAATCCGGGTCTGAGCCATCGTTTCAACCGCGTCATTATAATCGGTTGTTATTTGATGGTAGCCCACCCGATTGATAATCCGGGCCAAGATCACCATAATCTCCTTATTGTTGGCCGCTTCGAAATCATCAATCGCGTCGAGGATCGTTTCAATGTCGGTGATACTGGTGTTGACGCCGTTAGTCCCAATATGCAGCAGGATGACATCAGGCGAATGATTGTTCAGTCCGGTGGTGATATTGGCCGCAATTTGCCCCCTTAGTCCAGCCGGGGTGGCCTTCATGATTAGGGTCGAAGCCGGCATAAATTTGGCCATTGGTTTGGCCGCCGACAAAGTCAACCGGGTAGTCGGCCGCGTTTAAACTATTCCACAGGTATTGGCGATATCCCACCCAGGCCTCAGGGTCATCAACGCCTGACGAGGCGCCGGCGGTAATCGAGTCGCCGAGCGGCATTATCTTGACCGGGGTGTCGCAAAAATAGGGGGCGGACGCCAGTTGGCCCCAGCTATCGTCCCCCGCCTTGACCAGGGCGTGAGTGGCGACCGGCTCAGGGTCGTGCGCTTGCACTGAGGGTGGACCTAAAATCAAGCCCAAGATCGTGAGTAATGCGACTGACCAAATTCGTGTCCGTACGATGGTGGTGGTGTTCATCTAGTTATCTATCCTTGGTTCGTTTGGTGTTGGTAGTAAGATGTAATGGTCAATAGACTGGTCCGGTTTTCGTTATTGGATCGAGTAAGCGGTTCAAAAAGGCCGTCTACTTTGGTGATAATCCAGGCTCGGTCAGGAAGCTGGACCAATCTTAAGCCCTACAGTTGTCTATTATCAATGGTTAGTTGATACGCACATTCTTTGAGTTTTAACTCCGCATCGACCATTAACCGGATTAACGCTTGAAAGCAGGTGCGCGGTCGCCAGCCCAAGACCGATCCAATCTTGCCGATATCGGCCTGGGGGCAATAGGTTTCTCCGGGGCGGTAGAACCGGGGGTCGAAGCGCACGTGGGCCTGCCAGTCGAGGCCGGCGTAATCGAACGCGGCGGCCACAAAATCCTTGACCGTGTAGGCCTGACCGCTGCCGATGACAAAATCGTCAGCCTGCGGTTGTTGCAGCATCAGCCACATGGCCGCCACATAGTCGGGTGCGTAGCCCCAGTCGCGCCGGGCGTTCAAATTCCCCAGATAAAGATAATACTGTTCGCCGGTGGCAATGGCGGCCACCGCCTGGGTAATCTTACGGCTGACGTACCGGTTGCTGCGGCGGATCGACTCGTGGTTGAACAGGATGCCGTTGGCCGCAAATAAGCCGTAGCGCTGCCGGTAGATGCGGGTTAGGCGGGTGGCGTGGCCTTTGGCGGCCGCATACCGGCTGGCCGGGGCCAGCGGCGTGGTCTCGCTCTGGGGCGGCGGGGCCGGGCCAAATATCTCGGCCGACGCGGCGTGAAAGAATTTAGCCGGCGTCCCGCTTCGGCGCAGCGCCTCCAACAAATGCAGGGTACCCAGCACCGTGATATCGCCGCGCCAATCCGGCGGTTCAGCGGCCGGTCCCGGCCGGCTGGGGGCCGCCAGGTGATAGATTTCGTCCGGTTGAACCTGCTCAATCAACGCTCGTAGCCGGCGGGTGCTTAATAAATCACCCTGGTGCAAACGCAGCGCCGGCGGCTGCGCTCCGTTGCCGGCCAACAGGTGGTTCAGCCGGGTGGTATTGGCCGGCTGCGTGTTGCGCGTCAGGCCGTCCACCGCGTAACCCTGGCTGAGCAAAAATTCCGTCAAATATGAACCGTCTTGGCCGGTAATGCCGGTAATTAAGGCGCGTTTCATGAGAGTTAATAGAGTTTATAGAGTTAATAGAGTTTATAGAGTTGTAAGGTCGTTTGTTAATGGATCATTGACAATGGATCATTGACAATTAGGTCAGGTCTTGACAGTGTGTCCCGTCGCTCCGGCTTTTCATTATTCATTCTTCATTCTTCGCCGGGCAGGCTCCGCCATTTGGGCCTGGTCAATGTGGCGGCCCCGGGCGGGTGGGCGGTGTATGTCGATCTCCGGAGCGGAAGCTACGACAGAGCATGGTTGTTAAAAACCGGCCGGTCTATCGTAGACATAACCGGTGGGTTTGCAGACACGGCAACCCCCGGTGGGGATGCTGGTCCAATACAATTGCTAGTGTATCGGGTTTTGATTGGAAGAACATCAAAATAAAGTTGGGAAAAAGTTAGAAATCAATTAACAATTGTCAATTAACAATTGTCAATTATCAATTGCCTTCAGCGTGTATTTGGCGGCCAGGCGGAACGGGCGCAGCAGCGGGTATAAAAAGAATAGGGCCGGCGGCAGCGGCAGGTCGCGCCACTCGATGACCGTGGGGGCGGTCACCAATGACAGGCCGTAGCGCAGCCGGTCGCGCCGGCGATCTTGGGCGCTCATCTGGATGCGGATGGGGTCGAGCACCTGACCCAGCCGGCCGGCCGGCGCTGCTTTGGCTTGAAACAGCCCGGCGCCGATCCGGTTAGCCAGTGGGTACAGCCCCGGCCGGCCAGCGATCTCCGCCCGCACCGGCTGCGGTAGGGGCGTCTCCAACAACACTTGAGCCAGGTGCAGCCCTAGCAGCAGCATGCGGTGGCAATGCCACTGCTCGGCCCGGGCCAGCGCCTGCGGCCAATCCAACTCCGGCTTGACCCGCAGCAGTTCGGCCACCCCCACCAGCCATTCCAAGGCCGCCCAGCCATGTTTCGCGCCGTGCATGCACAGCAGCAGCAGCAGATCCTCGGCAGCAAAGCTGTTGACGGTCGCGCCCAGCAGGGGCAGCGGTTCGAGCCGCTGCCAGATCCGGTCGACTTCGGTGGCCGGAAAGAAGTGGCGCGGAGCCACGTCCCAATGCAGTTCGACCGCGATGCGGTCATCAGCCCGCTTTAGTTGGAAGTGATGGTGATTGCGCGACTGCAGATAGGCCTTTTCTTGGGCGTCGGTTAACCGGTCGGGGTAGTAATAGCCGTTCGCTTCCAGCAGCGCTTTGGCCCGCCGGGCCGCCGGCTTGGGCGTGACAATATCCAAATCGGTGAATCGGCGCAGGCTGATATCGCCGTACACCAGCGCCGCCAGGGCCGGCCCTTTATAAGGAATGGCCGGGATATCGTTGGCCTGCAACAAGGCCAGCAGCCGCAGCAGTTCCTTGGTCAGCACAATGTTCCGGCCGGCGTTGGTCTGGTATAGGCTCCACAGTTGGGCGAAGATCGGTTTGGGTATGGCCGAGGGGGCAATGGCCTCCAAATGGCGGTAAAGCAGCGGCGTCAAGCCATGCTGCTCGGCCAACTCAACCAGGTAGGCCCAATCCAACGCCGGCCGCAGCAGCCCCGCCACCTGTCGCCGGCGGTGCTCGGTCAGCTCAGTCCGGGCGCAGCCCAGCAGCAGCCGCACTTCCGGCGGGAATGCTGGGAGGCAGGGGCCAGGGGCCGGGGGTTGGGACTCGGCCATCGGTTGCCGGTCGGTGGTCGGTGGTCGGTGGTCGGCGGTTATTCGTCGTAAAACATCAACTATTTTCATAATCAATAATCAATAATCAATAATCAATTGTTAATTATTAACTATTAGTTCGTGTTGCGCCTGCCATGATTGAGCGTAGCGCCCGCCGGCAGCCAGTAGTTGGTGATGACTGCCCGACTCGATAATTTGGCCGCCGGCCATCACGTGGATGATATCGGCCTGCATGGCCGTGGTGAAGCGATGGGTGATGATCAGGGCGGTGCGTCCGGCAGCCAGGCCGCGAAAGCGCTTCATCCAATCGGCCTCGGCCCAGGAGTCCATGGCGCTGGTCGGCTCATCCAGCAGGATCACGGGGGCCTGGCGTAAAAAGGCCCGGGCCAGGGCCACCCGCTGCCACTCGCCGCCGCTCAGTTCCACGCCGCCGGCAAACCATTTGCCCAGCGGGGTATCGTACTGCTGCGGCAGCCGGGCCACCGGTTCGTCGGCTCCGGCGGCGCGAGCCGCGGCCCTGATCTCCGCCGGAGACGGTTCCGCCTCCAACTGGCCCAAGGCGATGTTTTGGGCCACGGTCAGGTTGTAGTGGATCGGCGTTTGAAACAACACGGACAACTGCTGCCGCAGCGTCTCAATCGGCAGGCGGCGCAAATCATGCCCGTCGAGTTCAATTGACCCGGCCTCCGGGTCATAAAAGCGGCACAGTAATTTGATCAGGGTGCTTTTGCCGGCCCCGTTGGGGCCAACCACGGCCGCAATCTGGCCGGCCGGCACGGTCAAATCAAAGTTCTGGAGGGCCACCCGTTGGCTGCCGGGATAGCGAAACGTCACCCCCCGAAAGCGGAGGCCGACCCCGCCGGTCCGCGGGGTAGATACCGGTACGGGCCGGGGTGGGTCGGTCACCTGGGGAGAGAGGGCCAAGAAATCAAATAGATGCCCCAGGAACAGCATGGTGTAATACAAATCGCTGACCCTGGCCAGCAGCGAGCGCATTAATCGCTGGCCCTGGTTGAAGGCCTGGTAAAAAAGGGCTAAATCGCCCAGGCTGCCCTGCCCTTGCAGCACCTGCCACACCATCCAGGCCAGGCTGCCGCCGGTAACCAGCAGGGCCAGGCTGCCGGCCGCGGCTTCGGCCAGGCTTTGCGAGCGGGCTAATTCAAAGCGCTCGGTGCGCAGCCGGCGGCGCACCGCCTGGAAGGCGGCCTGAAAGTGCGGCCCCAGGCCAAACAGTCGCAGTTCGGCCGCGCTTTCACCGGCCGTCAGCAGCCAGTCGTAATACCAGCCCCGTCGCTCATCGGCGGTGGTTCGCAGTCGCCAGCGGTGCCGGCGTAGGCTGTAGTGCAGGGCCACGCCCAGAGCGGGCAGGGTGCTGGCCAGCAGGGCCACCGGCAGCCATAGGCCGTACGGCAGCAGGATAGCGGCCATGGCCGCCAGGGTCAGACCGTTTTGCAACAGCGCCCCCAAATTTTCCAGCAGGGCCAGCGGCCGGTCCCCGGCTTCTACCTTGGCCCGGTGCAGATGGTCGTAATAGTCCGGCGTTTCGTAAAAGGCCAGATCAACGGCGGTGCATTGGCGGTGGATCAGGGCCGACACATGGTCTTGGACCCGTTCGGCTTGGATGGTGCGCAGCCAGCCGGCCGCGCTGCCCAGCAGGGTCTCCAGCAGCAACAGCGCCGCCATTAGTGCCGCCAACAGCACCGTTGGCTGTAAGGCCGGCCAGCCCCCGCCGGCGGCCACCGCCGCCGCCAGGCTGTTGACCAAGGCCCGGGTTAGGTAGACCGTGGCCGCCGGCAGCAGCCCTTGGATGATCAGCAGCCCCAGCCAGGCCAGGGTCCAGCCCCGGCTGGCCGCCCAGACCAAGCCCAGCGCCTGCGGAATATAGGGCAGTTGGCCGGTCGCGCCACGGAGTTTGGTAAAAAGGACACCTAACTGGTCAGACATAAATCTTCCAGAATTGCGTCCTGCACCACCGGCAGCCTCGAAAAGTCTCTGGGAAAAACGAGGTGGTAAAAAAGAGGCAGGGTTACAAATTGACTAAACATCGAGAATTCCGCCTTCAACCTAGCATGATCGGTAATATCGAGCTTAAAAGCATAGGAAACCAGAGCCATAAAGGCTTCTCTAGCTGAAAGCGGAGTAACACTGACCTCCGATGACTGAGCCGACTCTTCAGGTGGTATCAGGAAGTATAATCTATGGATCGGCACGGGCTGGGTATGATAAGGGAGCCGGTTGTTGTCCGCAGGCAATCGCTTCTTGGCACTGTAATGAGTCACATCGGTGTAGATAGGCTCGTGTTCAAACAGAACCCTAATCGAATCAGCCCACAGCCGGACGCCAGAGTAAGCGGGCAGTCCCCACAATTGGCCACCGCTTCCGTTCAAAAGAAGGCAGTCGTCGGTCAGCAGAGGAAATCCTTGTGCGGCAAAGGCGGCTGCCAACGTTGATTTGCCGCGGCCGGTTTGGCCGACAAAAGCAATGGCTCCGACCGGAGTCTGCACGGCGCTGGCGTGTAACACCAGCTTACCCTGATGGCTGAGTACGAGGGGCATCACCTGATCTAACAAAAGATGTCTGATGGTTTCCAACCGTATGCCGGCCGCTGGATAACAGCGAATCGCCTGTTCGTCAGGAGCTACGTAAAAATCGGCCAAGCCTGCAAAGCGCAGCAAGTATCCACTCTTGTGCCTCCCAATGTCAAGCCAAACTTGTCCATTTGGGAAACACCATTGGTGAATCCATTCATTATTTTCTAAGACAGCTATCTGGGCGGGCAAGTATTGAAATACGTAAGTTGGATTTTCGGCTATGACTGGTGCTAACTCGGGTAGAATAATATTGCTTTCGAAGATGAGATTACAAACCCTATAAAGAGTCATCCGCCGCTGCTTCGGGGAGTGGGAGTGGGATTATTTGGCTCCCTTGTGCCATGTGCTTCTGAGCCCGTTCCTTGGTTACCTTTGGTCAACTCGGCCAGGCTGCCGTATTGCACGAAATTAGGTGATCGATATGAAGTTTTTTCCTTGTTTTTCTTATGAATTTCGTTGAGGTGCTGCATTATGTACTCCTTAAGTGGCTAAAAAATTCAAGTGATAGATATATTCTGGGGGTCGAACATATTATCTTTTAGGCTCAGGTAAAATTTTCTTACCCACAGTTCAATACCTACGATCATCCACAAGGCCCATATATGAGGAGTATTTGTAGAAGCCTGATAAACCTGCTTCAGATTTTTAAGCATATGGTGGCCTTGATTTACCTGTAACCAACCCAACTCTTCTAATTGGAGTGAAGCTAACACATTTTGGACATTTGGATCTTGCAGGGATTCGACAAAGATATGTGACATGTTTGCTTTGTCTAGGCGCTGTCTAATTTCATTCGGCAGAATATCCACCATTGCCTGGCGAACCACAAATTTTGTAAAAGCCTGACGCTGGCGTTGATCCTCAGGCAGGTTCAGGGCAAACTCGACTATCCGACGGTCCTGGAAAGGGTGGCGTCCTTCGATGCCAAATCGGGCATATGAGCGGTCCCGCATTTCATGAGCGTGGATTTGCCAGCCACTAGTTAGCGTGTTATACAACTCACGTTGGGCAATACTCGAAAACTGTTTTGTTTTCCCATGCCTAATCGTTATACGTTCAAGCAACTGCGTGCGACGAGCAAATGCAGGTTCAAGCCAATAAGGAAGCTCAGGTCGGCCCATTCCTCGCCTAATCAATCGGCGACCAGTCTGGGGAACCAACGGCCACAGGCCAAAACGAAGAATTCTGTTAAAGCAAAAAGCTGCTCCACCGTACTGATAATCATAATTGACCTGACGTACTAGAGACCTTAACCGCAGCCTTTGGAGCAAGTCGGAATAGAAATACCTGGCGCCGCTAAACCACTCATCGCCGCCCAACCCGGTCAAAATTACGTGACAACCTTTGGTTCGGACCAAACGATAAAACGACTCCATCATGGCCCCATTGGGATAGCCCGGAAAGTCTTGATATCGTTGCAATTCATTAAGGTAGTGGGACAGCGGAACAATTTGGGGGAGCAGTGTATTCGACGGAATTTTATATCTATGAATAATCTTTTGAATGTAATTACTTTCATCGCACTTTAATCCGGGAAAGACTAACGAGAACGACTCAAAGCCCGTCTGGTCTATAGCGTCCTTCTGGTAGAGAATTTGAGCCATTGCAACGACAGACGAGGAGTCAAGCCCACCGCTTAAATCTGCCCCGACTGAGCCAAAACTTCGAAGTCGACAGCCCACTGCCTCTTTAAATAATTGAAAGAAATTCTCAGCGTAATCAGCATCGGTTCGATAATAGATTCTCTTAACAGATTCGATATCCCAGTACTGCTTCTTATGCACCTTCCCCGGCTGGACGATTAAGCAATGTGCAGGAGGTAAACGGAAGATATTTCGATAAAACGTTTCTGACAAACTGGTAATAGCATCGGCTAGAAACTCGGCTAGCATCCCTTCGTTAGGCTCGTGATTAACAGCCGGATGCTCAAAAAGCTGGTGAAGCTCAGAGCCAAATAGGAACACGCGTCTATTGGTGAAGTAATAAAAAGGTCTTATCCCTAAGGCATCCCTGGCGCAAAACAGCCGCTGTTCATGTCCGTCCCATATCACAAAAGCAAAGTCACCGATGATCTTTTCCGGACAGGCTTCCCCCCAGCATTGGTAGGCCCGTAGCACAAGCTCGGCATCGGTATCGGTGCCCAGTCTAAAGCCATTGGCTGCCAGCGCGGTAATCAGCTCCTGGCGGTTATCCACTCGCCCATCGAGTACCAGGCACAGTTGGCCGGTTTCATCCAATAAGGGCTGACGCTCATTAAGCGACTCCGGCGTGGTCCACAGCATGGCGTGCCCCAATCCCACCGGTCCGGCCAGCCAATGGTTGATGCCATCCGGGCCGCGATGGGCAATGCAGTCGGTCATACGGCTCAACAGTTCCGGCTCCACCGGCCGGCCGTCCCGATTGAAAATACCGGCGATACCGCTCATAGTGACCGTCCCTGAGGTAAGCCCGTCGTTGGGGTAATGGGGGCGAAGTGGTGGGCCACATCGGGCCGGTCGTTCAAGACCAGGCCCTGATATTCCACCCAAGCGTGGGCTGCGAATTGGCCGGCCGCTTTGCGCACGCCAATGCGCAGTTCGCCGGTCAGGCCCTGGCGGCGTAGCAGCCACCAGACGGCCAGGGCTTGGGGCAGGCAGGTGGCCCGGTAGAGGCCGTGGGCGGCCGCGGTCCGGACCAGGTAGGCCAGCCGTTGGGCGTCCGGGATCGGTTGGGCCGGCGGCGCACCGGGCCGGCTGAAACGGGCCAGCCCAGCTTGGGTTCGCCGCAGCCCCAGCAGCCGCAACCCCAACGCCAGGACCGGCAGCAGCAGCAGGGCCTCTATGAAGACCCGCCGCTCGGCCGGCGACAACTGCCGCCAGCGGGACCATTTAGTCATGGCTAAGGTCCACCAGGCCATGAGCGGCCAACTGGTCTACCAAATCCAGTACATCTTGGCGCAGCCGCTCCGGCTCAACGTCGTATTCGGCCAGCAGTTGATCGTAGGCCGCTTCAATCGACTCGCTGGTGGTCAGCACCTGCCACATACGGGCGCCCACCTCATCCAGGCCAAAGTAAGACTCGCTGGCGAGATTCAGCAGCACCGCCTCGCCGTCTAACTCGCGGATCAACACATCCGGCGGGGCCACAACGCGGGTATCCACGGTAAGCATCAAGGTAATTTTCTCCTTTTTCGACTAAAAAAGACAGCAGGTGGTAGCACCCACTGTCCCATGTTGAGCATAAGTCTAACTATTCAGGATAGAATGGTCATCAAAAAAATATTTAAAAACAGTTAGAAAACCCATGAAAATAATTAACAATTAATAATTGATTGTTAATTGTTAATTATTTACCTGCCATTTGAGCGGCCGCCGGAATTGCGGCTTGTTCAGCTTGATACCAGTCGATGGTGTGGCGGAGGCCGGTTTCAAACGGTGTTTGGGCGCAGAAGCCAAACCACTGTTCGGCCCGGCTGATATCCAGTTTGCGGCGGGGCTGGCCGTTGGGTTTGCTGGTATCCCACTCAATCTCACCGGCGAAGCCGGTTAGACGGGCGATGGTTTCCATGAGATCTTTGATGCTGATCTCAAAGCTGCTGCCCAGGTTGACCGGCTGGCTGCGGTTGTACCGTTCGGC
The DNA here is from genome assembly GCA_020634855.1 of Anaerolineales bacterium. Classification (GTDB taxonomy): domain Bacteria; phylum Chloroflexota; class Anaerolineae; order 4572-78; family J111; genus JAGRBY01. Next base: position 412,798 of record JACKAU010000003.1, on the reverse strand, counting down.
GGCCAATAGGATACCCTCGGCTGCATCCTCAACGTACAAAAACTCTCTGGTCGGCGAGCCGTCGCCCCAGGCCGTCATTTTAGCCGCCGCCTGGGCCTTTGCTTCCAGGCACTTGCGGATCAGGGCTGGGATGACGTGTGAACTGTCCAAATCAAAGTTGTCGCGCGGCCCGTATAAATTGACCGGCAGTAGAAAGATGCTGTTGAAGCCGTACTGCTGGCGGTAGACCTGGCTCTGGACCAACAGCATCTTTTTGGCCAGGCCGTAGGGAGCGTTGGTCTCTTCCGGGTAACCCAGCCACAGATCCTCCTCAATAAAGGGGACCGGCGTGTGCTTGGGGTAGGCGCAAACGGTGCCGATGGCTACTACTTTCTCCACGCCGGCCCGCCAGGCTTCGTGCATCAGCTGGGCGCCCATCATCAGGTTATCGTAAAAGAACTCGGCCTGATGGCTCAGATTGGCCCCAATACCGCCGACCGAGGCGGCCAGGTGGATGATCAGATCGGGCCGGGCATCGTCCAGCAGGGCCAGAATAGCCTCTTTTTCCCGCAGGTCGTATTGAACCTGGCGGGGGACAATAATCTCGGCGGCGCCGCGTTGGTGGAGTTTATCCACCACAAACGAGCCTAAGAAACCGGCCCCGCCGGTTACGCATACCCGTTTGTCGCGCCAAAATGTTTGAGAGTTGGGCCATTGGCCGTTGGTTTGAGTCATGTTGATACCTCCTATGGACATAGCCCTCACCCCCAACCCCTCTCCCTCAGGGAGAGGGGAGTCGCGTTAGCGACGGGGTGAGGGTGAAATATGATATACCTAACACCTGATTCCTAAATCCTAAGTCCTATTCCCTAATTTCCTAACACCTAATTCCTAACTCTTGGCTCCTAAACCTGATACCTAACTCCTAATCCTGATTCCTAGTTCCTAACTTCGATTTCCATACTCCTAATCTGGTCGCGCCAGTGGTGCCAACTGTTGAAGCGGCTTTCTAAAAGGTAGCGACCTTGACCGGGAGCCGGTACGCCGGCCAGTTCCAGATCGGCGTCGACCATAATCCGGACCATCTCATGGAAATTAATGTGCGGCACCCAGCCCATCGCCTTCCGGGCTTTGCGGGCATCGGCCAGTAGAATATCAACTTCGGTTGGGCGGAAATAGCGGGGGTCGATGCGCACATACTCTTGCCAGTCAAGGCCCACGTAGCCAAAAGCCTCTTCCAAAAATTCGCGCACGGAATGAGCTTCGCCGGTGCCGATGACAAAATCGTCGGGCTGCGCTTGCTGGAGCATCAACCACATGGCCTCCACATACTCGGGAGCGTAACCCCAATCCCGTTTGGCTTCCAGGTTGCCCAAATAGAGATAGTCTTGCTGGCCGGCCATAATGGCGGCCAAGGCTCGCGTAATTTTGCGGGTGACAAAGGTTTCGCCCCGACGAACCGATTCGTGGTTGAACAAAATGCCGTTACAGGCGTACAGGCCGTACCCTTCGCGATAGTTGCGGCTAACCCAGTAGGCGTACAACTTGGCCGCCGCATAGGGACTTTGCGGTTCAAACCGGGTTTGCTCGTTTTGGGGCGGTCGGGCCGCGCCAAACATCTCGCTGGACGAGGCCTGGTAAAAGCGGGCGTTGACTCCGCTTTTGCGAATGGCTTCCAGGATGCGAATGGTGCCCAGGCCGGTTACATCGCCGGTATAGTCCGGCATATCAAAGCTTACCCGGACGTGGCTTTGGGCCGCCAGATGGTAGATTTCATCCGGTTTGATATTGTAGATAATATCCAGCAGGCTGCTCATACCGGCCACATCGCCGTAGTGTAGCTTAAGATTAATGCCGTTGCCGACGTGGGGATCGCGGTAGATGTGGTCGATCCGCCGGGTGTTAAAGGTACTGGCCCGCCGGATCAAACCGTGAACTTCGTAACCTTTATTCAGTAGAAATTCGGCCAGATAGGAGCCGTCCTGGCCGGTAATGCCGGTGATGAGTGCTTTTTTCATGGTCGCTTGTTTCTTTCTGGTAAGAGTTGATTGAATTAATAGAGTTGAAAGTGTTAATGCCTATGCCTTAGTATTTGACAATGTAGTAGAGCAGCTTTAAGTATTCATCACTAATAAATTGGCGCGAAGGGCGATAAGACCACCACGGCTGTTTGAAATTTTCCAGTTCGGCCGGCACCGGCACAAATAGAAGGGAAGCCCGCTGGTGGCCGATGATGTGAAAAAAGATGTAGCGGACCCGGCGCATATGGTGAGAATCGCTGACAATAATGACCGAGTGAATGTCCGGCCGATCGGCTAAGATCTGTTTGAGTTCAACGGCTTCGTCGTAGGTGCTGGTGGCGGTTGAGGTAAACGGGATCAGCGCGGCCGGGTCAACCCCCTGGGCTAAGGCTCGTTCTTTGGCAACCTGGTCAGGCGGTGGCGGGGGGCCGTCGCCACCCGTTTCGCCGGTAAAGAGCAAGCGGTGGCTGTAGCCGGCCCGGTAAAGTTGGGCGGCGTAATCGCCACGGATGCGGTTCCCCCCTAAAACGTGAATTAAATCGGCGGCCTGGGGCTGATCCCGAATAACCAGGAAGTCGCCAATAGCCGCCAGCATATATTTGTACATCGCCGCGATCAGAATGGCCGACAGTAGTAGGGCCGCCAACGAGCCGCCGGTCAAGATCCGGCCACCGGGGCGGCGCTTCATCCGAGTTCCTCGGTTTGAAAAGGTATGAAGATAGGGTGGAAGTTGGTTTGTTTGAGTTTAATGAGACAGGCTCCGCTATTAGCCGGGGGTAAAGGCCCCCGGTCGATGTGATGGCCCGCTAAAGCCGGACAGGCTCCGCCGCTGCGTCTGGTTGCAATCAGCATCCGCAGGGCGGGGGGTTGGGCCGGTATGGTCATTCTCCGGAGCGGCGGCTACAACGGAGACGTGTTTTCGTTAAGGTGCAATTTTGTCTGTTCTGTCCGGCGTTAGGTCGGCTTTGGTCTAGATGGCTTAGGTCGGTGGTGGCGCAAACCAAGTGAGTGGACAAACAGTTCACCAGCTTATGAGCAAACTATAACAGCACAAACTTAGCAAGGTATTTAAAGAACGTTAGAAAACGGTTAGAAAAGAGGCTTAAGCCGGCTGTTTAATGCGCCGGCCTTTGCCCCGGGTCCGGCGGCGGCGTTCCGGCGGCGGTTCCGGGGCCGGGGTAGCCACTTCCTCAAGGTGAGCAAGGTCCACTTGCACCCGGCTGGCCCGGCCCAGAATATCGAGCAGCACCTGCACTCGCTCGGTCGGGGTACACGGCCCGTGGAAGATGGCCTGCATATCCTGGAAGGGGCCGTCGATAATTCTAACCGGATCACCGGGGTGAAAGGGGTGGGCCGGTCGGCCGCCGGCCGCCGCTAATTCGCTGAGCTTTTTTTGGATCAGGGTAATAATCTCATCGGGCACCGGGGTGGGCTGCTCGTCAAAGGAGACAATCCGCCGCAGGCCGGGGGTCCACAATAGTTGCGATAGCTCAGTTGTTTCAAAATCAATGTAGCTGAAGATGTAGCAGGGAAAAAAGGGTTTAAGCCCCTGGTCGGCCCCGGCTTCGGAACAGGGTAGTTCCGGTAAGTAGGTGTGGATGCCTCGTTCGCCGAGCGATGTGGCTAATTGGTGTTCAGCATTGGGTTTAGTATGAAGGGTATACCATTTTTTCATAACAACCTTCCTTTACTGAGATTAATTTGAGATCAAAACTTTTGATCGCGGCCTCATATGCTGATTTATTGGCAATAGGTGACTGGCGCCTGGGTTTTTGAGTTGGCTTAAGCAGACAGGCTCCGCCGTTAACCGGGGGTGGATCTCCCCGGCTGGTCTGGTGATCCACTTCATCCGACCAGGCTCCGCAGTTACTTCCGAATAAAGGTAGAGTCCGCAAGGTTGGTTAGTGGGTCGCTATGGTCATTCTCCGGAGCGGCGGCTACAACGGAGATTATGGTTTAGTTAATGTGCACCTTGTCGGTTCGATCCGTTGACAGACCGGTTTCAGTAGAAATCACCGTCACCGGCGGCAGAGCAAATATGACAAGTCCGCTAACACCCACGTGGGTGTTAGGCATTAAAAATGCGCTTCTCTAACGTCCGATAACCGGCGTCCGATGGCAAATATCCGGCGACAAGTAAGCGGTTAACGTCATTGTTGGAGCAAACGCATTTGTTACTACATTATATATAGATAGAGAAATCGCAACTTTTCCAGGCAACGGATCGAATGATAAGGTGACTTTAACAGGACAATCTTAGCAATCGGTTTAAATATTATTAGAATTCAGTGTGAAAAGTTGATCAATATCTCATTATTTAGCTGACCGGTTCTTGTACTGTAACCAGATTAACGCGGCGTTGTTGGGTGGAATGGATAGTTGGTTGGGGCGGTTGGGGTGGGATGATGGTGTTGTTATCCTTTTTGGCATGGTTGGTTCCATTAGTTAACGTCCTCAAATCCGAACGTTTGGCTAATGGGTTTGTCGCTTCAAGCGAAGCAATTAAGGTTTTTGGCGTTCATTCTTAAACAGAGTTAACTGTCTGCCAGTAGGATAACATATCCTTTCGAAGATTTCTATAGCAATCATGGACTATAATTTGGCTCAATTGTTTACGCAATATTTACGCCAAAAGCCACCGTTAGTAGGTTGTCAAGCCCAGTTCAAGGTGTTGTCAAGCTTTAGAACCGGCCTAACCTGCCGCCTGTGCGCCCCTTCAATCAACGGCCGGTTCGCCACATCATCAACCCCATCAGGTGCAAACCCAACCTGAGCAGTCGCCCTGACGCCAGGCGGATAAATGGGGGGGCGGGGTTGCCGCCCCGGCCACAAAAGCGGCGCTTGAGGCGGGCGCCCATTATCACCAGCCGGCCGCTGCCTAAACTCAGGCAGGCGATGATATGATTGACGCCGCGCCAGCCGGGCCGGTCGATACTAACCGTTTGCCCGCCCCGGCTCAGGCCGGAAACCCGACCCACCACCTGGTTGATCGTCAGCGGCGCGTCGCAGCGCAGCGCGTTGTCGCCTTTGGTCACCAGGGTTAGGCCCGTGGTCGATCGGTTGAGGCGCACCGCCCGGTGGACCACCAATTGCTGCTGCCGGTAAAAAACCACCAGATCACCCCGGCGGAAGGTGGTCACCCCGCAGGCGACAGTTAGGCGATCACCGGGCCGGAGCAGCGGCTGCATACTGTGCCCATGGACGGTGATCGTCTTACGTTGGCCCGTCTGCTGCCACAACCGGATCACGGCCGGGCCGTAGTGAGCCGGGGAAGGGCGTGGTTGTGTCATGGCCGGATCAGGACCGGCAGGTAAAGGGTGCGGTCTGGCTCAATGCTAATAGGGGCAGGAATAGCCAGGCGAGTGGCCGGATCGCCAAATAAGACATAGGTTTCTACCAGTTCGTCCCAAAGCGCATTTTCATTGGTTATACCCAGTTTGGCCATAGTGGCCGCTTGGCCCAAGGTTAGCGGCAACGGCTCAAATAGCGCTTGATAAAAGGCGCTGATCAAGGCCTGGTGACCGGATGGATAGTTGAGTCCGGTGGGAGCCCAGACCGCCACCGCGCCACCCTGGTTGTGGCGCTGCAACGCTTCGGCTACCGAGATCTGGGTTTGGGAGCCGGAAAAGAAGCCGTTGAGACAGTTGGCAATGGTCACCACCGGTAATTTGGCAGGGTTGTCAAAGGTGGCGATATCGTCCGCATCGAGAATGAAATCTTTTTGCCACTTACCCCACTCGGTCGCACTACCGTGCCCACTGTAATTCACCAACACCTGACCGGCATTGATCTGTTCGATCACGTCTTGAGCCGGCGTTCCCGGCGGATAATCGGCGGCATCGATGGTGTGCGGGGTAAAGTCGGCCGGCAGCAGACCGGCCAGGGTCTGGGATAGAGCGCTAAAAGCGGCCGAGTCGTCATCGGCTACCAATAGCACGTCCCGGTTCCAATCTTCGGTGACGGGCGCTTGCTCATAGGCCAGAATCTTGGCGATGATAGTCTCCACCTGTTCCCCGGACTGCGCGCTCAAGCGGCCAATGTACATATCCGGGATAAGGTCGGCGCCGCTAATGGTGACAAACCAGTTGTCGGAAGGCGTTTCCCCTAAGATGTCGGTTTCAACAATTTGGGTGGGAACGTAGTTGATGGTGTCGGTCTGGTAATCATCCTTGTAATCTATGGTGGCATCGCCTACCAGCACCACGTAGCTGGGCGCCGGCGGCTGCCACTGCGTGTAGGCATAAGTCAGGAAGTCACGGATGGCCTGGGGATCAAAGATACCGTAATTGAATTCATCGTATAGGTCCTCAACATCCACCTGCGCCACCCGCATGCCGTCGGCCTGGCGCCGGTTGGCCAGCGCGGTGGTAGCGGTCAGAAAATCACGATGGCTAATGATGACGTAATCGGCCCCGTTTTGGGATGATTTCCAAGCCGATGGCTGATCCAGCGTAAGGCGGGTCGGGCTTTGCCATTGGCTACGGGTCAAGGCTAAATAGCGGGTAGTGGTTTGGGCCGTATCTTGAAATTTCAGGCTGTAGGTGTCGCCATCGGCCGCAACCTGGGCGTTGGTCAGACGGGTTACTTGGTGGGGGTTGGTGATATCAAACACCCCAATGTCGGCGCTGCTGAATTGGCTGATTTCAAATTGAAAGGCGCCGGCGGCGGGCGCGCTAAAACGGAGCCGATCGGCCTCGGCCACATAACGGTCCCAGTAATCAATCTCAATCCAGTTATGGTAAACCTGTTCCACTGAGGCGCCGGTATCACCCACCAACTCTACCTTGACCGTATTGTCGCCTTCCAGCAAGTTGCTCTGGGTGGTTGACACGGTATGGTCGTAAACAATTAGGCCGTCCCACCACTGGCCGGCCGGTTCAATGTCTAGTCCATTGAGGGTGATTTTGGTGTGGTGGTCGGGATTGAGCGCGGCATTGCTGGTTCGGCCCTTAAATCTAACTCTAACGGTGGCTGTGAGGGCGCTGGTGGCAATGTTGGTTAAAGATAAGGTGTAGGTGCGTGAGGCTGGGGCGGTCATGCGGCCCCCCCAAAACCAGTTGTCCTCGGACAGACCGTTGGGCATGGTTTCCCAGTAAAAGGTATCTTTTTCAGCGTGCAGGGTGGTGGGGAAGTGGGCCGGTACGGGCGCGCCTTGCGGCAGGCTGTCCTTGGCGCTCATGCGCGGCCCCAAACCTTGCCCCTGGCTCAACCGGTAGATATTTTCGGCGGTGTAGATGCCGGTCATGGCCGTACCGTAAAACAGCAAGGTGTCGGTCGGATCAAAGCGCCCATCGGCCTCGCCTTCGATATAAATGGGGATATCAATCCCTTGATTTTGCAGTTTGAGGTGGCGGGGGTCCAGGTTGGTCAGGTTGAAGCCGGCCCCGGTCAAATCGGCATAGGTCAGGGCGTACAGGCCATCTTCGGTCACGCCAATTTTGAGGGTGGGGTCATCGTCAGCTGCCGTGCTTTGGGTTGAGGTTACGCGCCCGCCGGCAAAGGCCGGCGCCGCCGGGCGGTTGAGGGCGTGGTAATTGAGCACTGTGGCCTGTAAGAGGGGTTCAAAGGCGGGGCTGGCCATGGTGGCGGTCGCGATGGTCGCCTCGGCTGCCCAAGACACCCGCACCACCATACGCCGGGTGAGTTCTATTTCGCGCGTCACCGGGTTGGTCCGAACGGGATAAAATTGGAGACGGGCCACGGCCTGGTCGCGGAGATAGCCGGTGTAGGCGATATCTACAGATTGGTCGGGATAAAAGGCGTCGCGCTCGTAGATTGCGGCGTCAGCTTCATAATTTTCCCCCGCCTCGGCGGCCGGGGCCTCGGTCAGGCCGTCAGCCGGGGGGTGGACGGTGGGGGCCGGCGGCGGTGGGTCGGCCGCATAGCGGTCGGTTTCAGCCGATAAGATTTCGACCGAGACTTTGGTCAGTCCGGGCAGGCCAATTACCGCGCCGACGGTCGGCAACTGGGGTGCGCCGGGTTGGTGGGTCTGGTCCCAACCGGGGATAGCCAGCGGTTGATACCGCTTCCCGTCAAGCTCGAGCGTCTCGGTAGACAAGGCGTCCATCGAAACGACGGCGATCTCGATTACGGCTTCGCCGTCCGAGGCCGACAGCAGCCTTACCGGCCCTTCGGTGGGAACTTGGGCGGCCGTTTCGGTTGGTATCAGGCTGCTTAACAGAAAGAATGTTAGACTCAGGATAATAAGATGTCGTTTCATAAAGCGGGTCAACCTATGTATCGAATAGTTGTTCTACTAACTGACTCATCTCGTCTAACGGCCCCACGGTTAGCTGGTAGCAGCGGGCTTGTGTCAAAAAAGCGGCCAGTTGCTGATAAAGCCAGGCTGCGCCGGGCCGGTGGCGCTGTAACAGGGTCGATTGGTAGCCGCCTTGGAAGTGCGGCAGCAAGGCCAATACCGCCTGGCTCACCGGGATCGGCGTCAGGCAGGCCGGCTGGGTAAAGGTGGGCCGGTTCGTCCGGCAGGTGACGTTAAACAGCCACAGGCCATGGTGGCGGCACAAGTGGTCGAGCTGGGCCAAGAAGGACGGCTGCTGCCGGCGGGGTAGTTCCAGGACCACTTGCCCCAGGCCGTCGCCGGCGGCGGCGTCCACCATCGTCACCCCAGGCAGTTCACGTAGGGCGGCGACAAAGGCCGGGCTGATCCGATCCAAGCTCAACCGCAGATTAACGGTCGGCTGAGGGGCGGCCTGATGCCCCTCGGTTGGGCTGCGTAAAAAGATGACATAGCGCACGGGCGCGGCCTGACCCACCCCGGCCGGGGCCAACTGGTCAATATCAACCAGTGGTTTGGCGCCTAAATAAGCCGGAGTCTGAAAGAGCACATCGGTCAGGGCCGGCAAGGCCAGCGAGCCGGCCCGCAGCCCCAGCGCCCGGGGAAAGGGGTGAATGGTGCGCTCACTCAAACTGAGCGCGGCGGTTTCATCGGACAAAAAGTGAAAGCCGCGCCGCACCAGTTGGAGGGTGAGGGTGGTCTTCCCATATCCGGAGTCGGCCGTCAGCAGCAGTCCCTGACCATTGTGGGTCACGGCCCCGGCGTGGATCAGTAGGTGGCTTTGCACCTGGGTAGCCAGAATTTTGAAGATACAACTGTTCAAATAGATGGGCAGCCAAGCCGGGTCGGGTACCGGCCATGCTGCCCCATTCCAATGTAAATAAGGCTGGGCCGACCGGCCATCACCCTGCGTCCGGACCCTAATTCGGCAGGCCCGGGTCAGGTGGTCGCCGGTTGGTTTGGCGCTGATGACAAAACGGCGATAGATATAGGCGATTTCGTCTAAGGGAAAGGTCCGGTCTGACTCGACGATGATGAGACAATCAAAAAACTGTAGATAGAGGCTGAACGGGGTGATATCAGCCGTGTTGAGTTCCACGTTAACGTCGGGTAACAAAGTTACTGACTACCTTCCCAAGGATTGTAATTTTCACGACTTGAAAAACTTGAAAATGGCCCCCCATCGCCTATCGAACCGGCTTGGGCCGGGCCTAGCTGCTGCAGGAGTTCCTCGTCGGTGAGGGTAGTGATAGTAGGCTGCTGCCATTTTGGTTTGCGGCGGTGAGGTAGATCTGGGCGAGGGTGGAATGGTTTCATTAGAATACGCTCCTATGAAGATGGAATGTAGAAATTAATGTTCGATGGTTTATGGTCAATATAGAACTTACGCCGTTCAGAAATTCTTCACCACGGATGACTGGGTTCATCGTTGGGTATTCGTGTAGTAGACTGAAATCAAATGGGCGTAAGTTTTTGCCCTAAAATGTTGATGGCTAACCAAGCTGGAGCAGTTCCTGGCGGGCCAGCGTCTGCAACGTCTCTTGGATATCGCGGTCCAGGTCGTAGTCGGGGGGAATATCGAAGATTTGGTGCAGGGCGGCGGCGATATCGGCCGGGGTGTGCCGGCCGTCGCAATGCTGCCAGATGTGGTAGGCCGGCCCGTTAAGAATATGGACCACCTCGCCGGTCATATTGTAGAGCAAGACTTCCTGCCCCAGCGGTTGTTCGGCAATGGTGGCCAGGCGTTTCGGTTTGGTTTCGGACATAAGTTATTTCCTTTTAGTTATCCTGAGCTGGGTCGGACAACCTTGAGTATGCCCGACCCAGTCCCTATTTTTAAAAGTTACCTTCTTATCTGGCAATCATCGGCAGATAATAGACCTTCCGGGCGTTTTTAGTGGTGGTGCTGATTGGGCCGTAGAAGGTGCTGCCGGTGGTTAGATCGATCTCTTCCAGCTTATAGTAGTAGATCGTGCCGGGATCGGTCGCGGCGGTGTCCAGGTAGCTGTAGATGGCGCCGGTGGTGGCAGTGCCGGTAGCCGGGATGAGGGCCGGGTTGATTTTGGTGTACGGTCCGGCCGGCGCAGTGGCCCGGTGCAGGTTGAAGCCGGCGCTGTTGACCTCGGTGGCAGTTTCCCAGTCCAAGGTAACGCCGCTTTCACCGGCCGTGGCGGTGAAGGAGACCAGGGTGATGGCGGTGGCGTTTTCATTACTAAAGTCATAGGTCGAGCCTTGGAAATTGTTGTCGCCGGGGACCCCAATCACAACGGTGTCGCCGCTGATGGCGACAGAATGGCCTATCAGATCACCTGGCTCCCCATCGTCGGTCGTCAATTTGTCCGTCTCGGTGGCGTTGGCCCAGCCGCTGCCCGGCCGGTCGAAGCCATAGGCCGCGCCTTGGAAATTGTTATGACCATACGCCCCAACGATGATGCTGTCGCCGCTAATGGCGACAGAGGCGCCGAATCTATCAAAGGCTGCCCCATCAGAGGCGGTCAGCTTGGCCGTCTGGGTGGCGGTTGTCCAGCCACCCGGCTGGTCAAAGACGTAGGCCGAACCTTGGCCCAGGTTATCGCCAAACGCCCCGGCGACGATAGTGCCGTCTTCGATAGCGACCGAGTAACCGAGCTGGTCATCGGCTGCCCCGTCATCGGCGGTCAGCTTGGCCGTGAAGGTTGAGGTCGACGTCCAGCCGCCGCCCGGCTGGTCAAAGACATAGGCCGCGCCTCGGTTAGAGTCATCGCCTTTGGCCCCGACGACAATGGTGTCGCCGCTGATGTCAACAGACCAGCCAAAGTAGTCATTGGTGGCCCCATCACCAGCGGTCAATTTGGCTGTTTGGGTAGCGTTAGTCCAGCCGCCGCCCGGCTCGGTAAAGACGTAGGCCGAACCTTGGCGGATATCGTCACCATAGGCCCCGACGACGATGGTGTCGCCACTGATGGCGACAGAGGCGCCGAAGTAGTCATACGCAGCCCCATCGGAGGCGGTCAGCTTAGCCGTCTGGGTGGCGTCAGCCCAGCCGCTGGCCGGCTTGGTAAAGACGTAGGCCGCGCCTTGGTATGATTCATCGCCATTGGCTCCGACGACAATGGTATCGCCGCTGATGTCGACCGAGATGCCGAACTGGTCACCGGGCGCCCCATCAGCGGCGGTCAGCTTGACCACCTCGGTGGTGCTGGTCCAGCCACCGGCCGGCTTGGTAAAGATGTAGATCGCGCCTTGGGATGATTCATCGCCATAGGCCCCAATCACAACAGTGTCGCCGCTGATGGCGACAGAGTAGCCGAACTCGTCATACGCAGCCCCATCGGAGGCGGTCAGTCCGGCGGCTTCGAACCACGGATCAATCGTTAGTGGGTAGCGGGCGTCACGCTCTTTCACCCGGATCTGGATCATCCCGGCCTGGTTTAATTCCAGCCAAGCGGGGAGAGTATTGCCGTCGGCGTCAATGGCCGTTAGTCCGTGGTAGCGCAACACGGCCTGCCCGGCCCCATTCAGCCAGGTCAGCCCGCGCCCACCGACATCTATCCGGGTCGCCAGCCCGGCGGCCGATAGGGTCAGCGTCAACGGCTGGCCGTTCACCCGCCTGCCGGGTGGAGCGGCCAAGGTAAACCCATGCTCCAATCCCTGTGGTCCGTTGATGTACCACTCGGTCAGACCGGGGCGGACGTATTCCAGCCGATTGGTCGAGCTCTGGGGGGCGGTCGGGTCGAGTGGTTGGAGGTGGTTGCCGTAGCCGATAGCGGCCAATTTCAGAAAAAGGTGGTCTGCGCCGCTATGCAGATGCACCCCCTCGGCAGTTAGCTGGGCGGTCAAGCCGGCCTGCTCGACGCGAAAGCCGGCGGTGGTCGGTTGGAAGTGATAAGTTAGATTATCTTGACCCAGCGCGGCCGAGATGGCGGCCTGGGCCTCGGGATGCAGGTCGGTTAGGGGAAGGGGTTGGGTCGGAGTGTTGGCAGCGATTTGGGGAAAGCCGGCTTGAGTTGCACCCACCGGCAGTAACAACAATAGGGCCAGCATGCTGGCCAGTAGCCAACCGGGTTTAAGATGTAAATAGGAGGTCATGGATCTTCTTGTCTCCATCTCTATTATTAAATAACCGTTCAGTTTTTAATAGAAAAGCAATCGGTTTGTAAAACTAATGCATGAGTTGACCATAACCGTTGACGGCTAACAGCGTCGATCACAGAAAAAATTATCAAAAATTCATAAATTGAAGATAAAAAAAGAACTTAGGGAAAAGTTAGATTTGTTGTCAAAGTTAAGGGCTTTTGGTAAGATATGGTTTAGTATTAAAGGAGTAAGGAGTAAGGGAGTAAGCTTTTTTTTTATTTCTTACTCCTGACGCCTTATTTCTAAAGGATGCGTGTTGGACGAAATCTCAGAAGCTGCTGCGGCTTCGCCTGATCGGTTAGGCGAAGTCGCGCGACTGTTTGGTAAATTGGGGTTGATCGCGTTCGGTGGTCCGGCGGCCCATATTGCGATGATGCATGACGAAGTGGTCGCGCGTCGCCGCTGGCTGGACGACCAGCATTTTTTGGATTTGATCGGCGCCACCAGCTTGATCCCCGGTCCAAATTCCACCGAGATGACGATTCATCTAGGCTATCTGCGAGCCGGCTGGCGGGGGCTGATTGTGGCCGGGACCTGCTTTATCTTGCCGGCGGCGACCATCGTCTTAATTTTGGCCTGGTTGTACGACACCTACAGCACTTTACCCACCGCCGGTTGGCTGCTGTATGGCATCAAGCCGGTAGTGGTGGCCATTATCGCCCAGGCGCTGTGGCTGTTGGGCCGTAAGGCGGTGAAAGGACCGCTAACCGCCGGAGTTGGGCTGGCGGTCACCCTGCTCTATTTTTGGGGGTGGAATATTATTTTGCTGTTGCTGCTGGCCGGGGTGACGGTGATGTTGGTTAAGAATCGATCGCGGCTGCGCTCGGCCGGTGGGGCGGGCGTGGTGGGGTTGCCCTTCGGCCTGCAACTGTCCGGCGGGTTGTCTCGCCTGGGTTTGGCCCAGGAGGACGCGCCGGTCAGTTTGTTGACCCTGTTCCTGACATTTTTGAAGATCGGTTCGCTCTTGTACGGCAGCGGCTACGTGCTGCTGGCCTTTTTAAGAAGCGATCTGGTGGTGAACCTGGGCTGGCTCACCGACCAGCAACTCCTCGATGCCGTGGCGATTGGCCAGCTTACCCCCGGTCCGGTGTTTACCACCGCTACATTTATCGGTTACCTCATAGCCGGCTTTCCGGGCGCCGTGCTGGCGACGGTCGGTATTTTTTTACCGTCTTTTTTCTTTGTCGCGGTTAGCAATCCTTTTATCCCCCGGCTGCGGCGCTCGCCCTGGGCCGGCAGCCTGCTCGATGGCGTCAATGTGGCCTCTTTGGGCTTGATGGCCGCCGTCACCTGGCAGCTCGGGATCGCCTCCGTGGTCGATCCGTTAACGGCGGCTATGACCGTGGTCGCCCTGGTGCTACTGGTCCGCTATAAAGTGAATACCACCTGGCTCATCTTAGGCGCGGCAGCAATGGGCTGGGGAGTGGGGCGTTTATGGAGTTTATAGAGTTTGTAGAGTTAATGGAGTTTGTAGAGTTGCAGGGTAGCAGGGTTGCAAGGTAGCATTTTTTGGCTTGGGCTGGAAAACAGCCGGCTGAAACGCCCAGACCCCGATTAACGCCAAGAACCCTATGAACTCCAAGAACTCCATCAACGCCATAAACTCTATCAACTATTTTATAGGAGATGATACCCAATGAGTTGTACCCATATCGATCAAATTAATCGGGATATTCCCCCCAGCGCTGAGGGTTGTGAGGAATGTTTGCAGCTAGGAGATACGTGGGTCCACCTGCGGATCTGTTTGATTTGCGGGCACGTGGGCTGCTGTGATTCCTCCAAAAATAAGCACGCCACGAAACATTTTCATAGTACCAACCACCCCTTGATTCAATCGTTTCAACCGGGTGAGACGTGGATCTGGTGCTATGAGGATGAGGTCGCTTTGGAAGCGCCGGGTAAGGTGTGGGAATAGGTGGCGGGCTTGACTAACCACCCGGACTAGTCAGCGTACCCGGATTAGAACCGACAGGGTGATCAGGTTCAATACTCTCCATCTGCCCGGTGTGTTATGATCGGAAATCGATTAAACTGATAATAGGGGGCAAAGCGATAGAGGAGGATTGATGATGATTACCAATGAAATTTTTCTGGAAACGGTCGGAATTCAGTTTGAACACCTAAGGGTGGAAATAGAGCAGTTAAGGGCGATGATCGATCAGCTCAGCCCTAAAGCCAGGACGACCTATGAGGCTGGTTTTAATGAACTGGTGGGTGAACAAGCCCGTTTGGCCGAGGCGCTGAAGAATCTTAGTCTGGCGACCCCCTATGAGCGCATGTTTCGGGAAGCTGAGGCGACCTAAGAATTTAATCGGCTGCAACGGGAACTTCACCGGCTCAAAGATGATGTCGGCGCGTTGCTTCTAACCGACCGGCCGACCCAGTCGATAGGTTGGGCTGAGGGTATGGCCGAAGATAACCCGATTGACACCATCGGCTGGGCCGAGGGCATGGCCGCTGAACACCCCATTGAGTCGATTGGTTGGGCTGAGGGACTGGCCGACGAAGACCCGGTTGAATCGATTGGTTGGGCCGAGGGCTACAAGCACGAGTAGACAGAGCAGCGTGACGGCTGAAGAGGAGCGCGAGGCGGAAGCCGTCACGCTGAAAGAGGGAAGGACGCTGAAGCGCCCTCGGATAGGGCAACCTTAGTCTGAAGGGCTTCGGGGGACGACCAAATTTGTACGCCGATTTTGGACAGAATTAACAGAATTGAGAGGATTCGGTAATTCCTGGTCTGTAGCCATCCGGCCTATCGCCACCGAATGAATTCGGTCGCTGCTAAAGAAAACCGGTTGAAACAGGTTATTGTTCTCTTAACGTGTTTTCAACACGTTTCTTTATCAGGCTGCGAATGAATTCGCAGATATTAAAATACTGAATCGTCTCGAATTTTCAGGATTGGATGTTTCAAAAATAAATCTTGTTTGTAAATTTTGTTAATTCTGTCTATCCCTCGTTGGGGGCCGGCTTGTCCGAGTTAGGACTTTACGGGCCTCCGGCCTACGAGGACGAGGCCGCCGCTTCTTCTTCCCCGCGCCAGCCGACAAAGTAAACCAGGGCGCCTAACAAGGCAGCAAACAAAATCGTCACGATCCGGAACAACGCCACGGCGGCAATGGCGGTGTTGGAGCCGATGTCGGAGGTTGAGGTCATAAAGCCGACCATGCTGGCTTCGGTTACGCCTACGCCGCCCGGTAAGCCGGACAACCGGCCCAATACCGTCGGCAAAATGTAGGCCAGCACCAAAGCCGAGAGACGCATTGTTTCGCCCAGGCCCAGAATAACAAAATAAAGAATTGTTAAATGGAGGATAACGGTGAGGGCGGTTAGCGCTAACCCCCCGCCGATGATCGGCCACGTGAATACCTCGGGTACCGCTTTAAGGAATCCATGCCACTTTTCTTCAACGCCGCACTTGGCGGCGATCCAATCGGCGGTCGAGGCCATAAATTGACGGGTAACCGGCACAATTAGCAACCCCGCCAGAAGTACAATCAGCCCTATTATAATGAAGATAGGGGTGCGCCCCTGTTCAAACCAGAGGGCGGCGATAAGCGCGCCGCTAATCAAAACCACCTGGTCCATGCCGCTGGAGAAGGCCACCGGCACGCTGCCTTTACTGACCGGGACATCGGCCTGGTTCAGCAAGCCCGCCCGGGCGGCCACCCCGCCGGGTAGGAGGGTCGCGGCCTGGCCGGCTACGTAAGCCCGCATGATCACGCCCCATGGTAAATCGGTGTAAGGTTGGGTTAAAATAATAAAGCGCCAGCCTTTTACTAACACATAAGCCACCGACAGCGCCAGCAGCAGCGGCGTGTAGCGGTAATCGAATGAGCCGAGGGCGGCTAAAATTTCCTCACCGCTTAAATATTTGAATCCGGCCACAATCAAGCCCCCTAAGATAGCTACATGCAGCCCGTATTTGAGATAAGTTTTGTTCATGTCTTAGATAATCCTTAGTTGAGGGTTCTATTTTCATTGTATGCCAGGAGTTGGGGGGACAACCATACCAAATCGAGTAATATTTCTAAGCAGGTTGGGCTATTTTCAGGTGGCTTTGGTTCGTCGTACGATGGAGCCGGGCCAATTTAGCCCATGTTAGCGGTTATAAATCATTCAATATGGTGTACGCGCCAGCCCCAATGTACGGTATCCTTAAAAGAGACAATCAGTGATGTAAGGAAAACAATTGTGGCGCAGCTTTTAGAACAGATCAGAATGTGGGCCGAACAACTCGTATCGGCTATGGGCTACGTCGGCATCGCGCTGTTGATGTTTTTGGAGAATATTTTCCCGCCTATTCCCTCTGAAGTCATCATGCCCTTTGCCGGCTCATTGGTCAGCAAAGGTGAATTGAATTTTGTGGGGGCGCTGGCAGCCGGTACGGTCGGGGCGTTGTTCGGCGTGGTGGCCATCTATTATATCGGTATCGCCATCAGCCACGACCGGGCTAAGCAGTGGTTTGACCGCTATGGCCAATACTTTCTGCTGTCGGAAGACGACTTTAACCAGGCCATGGACAAATTCGATCGGCACGGCCCCATTATGGTTTTGGTCGGCCGGTTGATGCCGGCTATCCGCAGCTTGATCTCCTTGCCGGCCGGGCTTAATGGCATGGGGTTGGTCAAATTTTTGGTCTATACCGCCATCGGTACCACCATTTGGAACCTGATTTTATTAGGTGCGGGCTTTTATCTGGGCAGCAATTGGGAGCAAGTGCTTCAATTTGTCGATACTTATGAAACCGTGTTTTGGGTGATTTTAGGGTTGGTCGTGGCTTATTATATCTTTCGTCGGGTCAAAGCGCAGTCCGGTTCATCCTCTGATTATGCTTAGAACTACTCGCCTGTCACCAAATAGGGTTACACAATCAAACCAATAAACCCGCTCAATTGGGCAAACCGCTTGACCTAAAAATAGCGCTGATGTCGGCCTAAAATCACTCGTTTTGGTCTACGGCGACAGCGCCTAACCTGTTACACTAAAGTAAGTCAAAAATCAACCATCTATTATTGATCATTATTCATAAAGGAGATCATTATGACTCACCCTGCTGAAGGCAACCATATTTGGCCGAAAGTTGAATCGTTCACTCCTGAAGAGCCAGAAGCGACCCGGCCCTCTGTGCAGCAGGCTCAAGACAAAGCCATAGAAACCAAAGATCAGGTCCAGGCTCAAGTGAAAACCGCCGCCGAGTCGCAAAAGAAGCAAGCGGCCAGCGAGTTGAATACGGTTGCTCAGGCCATCCGCACCGGCGGGCAGGAACTACGTGACCAGGATCGAGAGACGGTGGCCCACTATACTGAGAAGGTGGCCGACCAGATCGAGCAGGTATCGCGCTATATTGATGAGCGTAATGTCGATCAACTGGTCGCCGACGCAGCCGACTTTGCCCGACGCCGGCCTGAAATCTTTTTAGGCGGGGCCTTCATGCTCGGTTTGGCCATGGGCCGGTTCTTTACCAGTAGCGGCGGCGGCCAAACCAGCAGTTATAACTATCAACCGGTCGACAGTCCGGCCCGGCGCGTGGCGAAATATACCACCACCTATCCTCCCCGGCGCAATCGCAAACCTCGTGATTTCGATCGCAACTATTAGAGAGGGTAGACCATGATCAAGGAACAACAATCATTAGGCCAACTATTTTCGGAACTATCGGCCGGCACCAGCGCTCTGATCCGTCAGGAAGTCCAGTTAGCCAAAGTGGAATTGACTCAGAAGGCCAATAAAGCCGGCAAAGATGTGGCCCTCATAGCCGCCGGTGGGGTGGTGGCCTATGGTGGATTTTTAGTGCTGTTGGCCGCCCTGGTGCTCGTGTTAGCCGTGGTGATGCCGCTCTGGCTGGCCGCCTTTTTGGTAGGGTCTGTAGTGGCCGGAATTGGCGCCTTGGTGGCGTTGAATGGCTGGGAGTCGCTCCAAAAAACAACAATGACCCCGGAACGGACCATCAAGTCTTTACAGGAGGATAAGGAATGGCTACAGCATCAACTCAATTAAACCCCATCGCTAAGAGATTTACTTACCGGGAAACGGATGATCCACAGGAGATTAAGGCCCAAATTGAGGCCACCCGAACCGAGATGAGTCAAACCATCGACGCCATCCAACACAAGCTGTCACCAGATCATCTGACCCATCAACTCAAGCAAAATATCAAAGACGCAACTAAAGGAAAGGTAGAAGAAATGGCATACCAAGTTTCAGATACAGCCGGAAATTGGCGCAGCGGCCTGGTGAATACCGTCAGGGATAACCCTATACCATCGGCCCTGATCGGGCTGGGGATCGGCTGGCTGCTTTTTAATAATAATAGTACTCACCGTAGTGAAGACGATGATTACTATCCCACTTACGGCGATATGGGCAGCGAAGCTTACCAATCCCGCTATTTTGATCGGGCTCATTATCTTGACGAAGAGACCAATCGAGGGGGATACATCGGTGAGGACGTCAAAGACACCGCCCATCGCACCAAAGAACAGGCATCCGATTTGGCGGCGTCGGCTCGGACTGGGCTAGCCAATGCGGCCGGGCAGGTCAAAGAGACGGTTAGCCACACTGTCGACTCGGTGGGCGACCTGGTGAATCATGCCCAGGAAGCCACCGTAGAGTATTCCGGGCAGTTGGCCGAAACGGCACGGGACAACACCTATTACTACAGCCGCCGCGCCAAGCGCACCACCAAAGATCTGTTTTATGACAATCCGTTAGCTGCTGGGGCGGTAGCCTTGGCCGCCGGGGCCATCGTTGGCATGTTAGCGCCGAACACGCAAAAAGAAAATGAATTGATGGGTCCATCGCGCGATCAGTTGGTTGATCAGGTGCAGGCCAAGGCCCAAGAAACCGTCGAGAAAGTGCAGTATGTGGCTGAAGAAGCCGGTCGTTCGGCGGCCGAAACGGCTAAAGACGAAGCCGATAAGCAAGGGTTACCCAGACCTTAAGTAACCCAAGTTACTACCGATCAGACCTGACAGGTTTAGGCGGTACTGTCTCGAGAAAAATCAGGACAATCCCCGGCATTTAGCCGGATTAAGGCTCGTTTGAAAACCTGTCAGGTCTTGTTCGCGGCAAGGTGGTAACTTAAGATCAGTATAAATTAGAATTTAAGGAGGAAGAAAATTAAGATTCGAAAAATACTCGTCATATTGGTATTAATGGGCTCAATGGCCCTGATGATGGCCTGTGGCACCACTCAAGACAATGAGGTGGAAGAACAAAACGAGGCCGTCGCCGAAGAGCAGATGGAGCAAGAAGTTGAAGAGGCCGGCGAAGCGATTGAAGATTATTCTGAGATTCAATTTGAAGAAGCCCGCGCCGCCGCCGGGCAGCAGCTGCAAGAACTCAACCAAGAGATGGATGAGTTAGAAGTTCAAGCGGAGCAGTTGAGTGAGGAAGCCCAGGTTGAATTCAACGAATCGATGGCGGAACTGCGCCAGGAAGCGGCTGAGGCCCAACAGCAACTCGATGAGCTTCAGGTGGAAACCGCGCAAGAGTGGGACGAGTTTCAAGTGGATTATGCTGAAACCGTTGATGATATTCAAAATGGCTTGGCTGAAGTGGGCGCGTTCTTCGTCGCCGCCGGCGCTGAAGTAGCCGAAGAAGCCGACCAAGCGGCTGACGAGGTTCAGCAAGAATCGGCCGAAGCCGTGCAAGACATCGATCAAAGTATGGATGTGGCTGAAGCTTACAGTGAGCAAGCCGCCGCCGAGTTTCAACAAGAAGTAGAGGCCAACATGTATGAATATCGGGCCCGGATTGATGAGCTGCAAGCGCAAGCCGACCAGCTCGATGATGCGGCCCAGGCCGAATTGAATGAAGAGATTGCCGAGCTTAACCGCGAATGGGACAGCCTCGATCAGCAGGTTGACCAGGTTCAAGCGGTGACTGCCGAAAACTGGCAAGACACGGTTAACAGCTTCGAAACCGGTTTAGCCGAACTGGAACAGAACTACGATCAGGCGGCTATTCAGGCCGGATTAGCTCAGGAAGAGTTAGAACAAGAAGTGAATGAAACCGCCGCTGAAGTTATGCAAGAGCGGGCCGAACTTGAACGCGAACTCGACGCTAACATCTATGAGTACCGAGCGCGGATTGATGACCTGCAGTTGCAAGCCGAACAACTCGATGATGCGGCCCAGGCCGAACTGAACGAGCAGATCACCGATCTCAACCAACAGTTAGCCAACTTAGAACAGCAGCAAGAGGAGTTGGAAGCGTCCAGCGAAACCGCCTGGCAAGAGATGGAAAGCGGCATCAATCAAGCTCTGGACGAGTTAGAGCAAAGTTTTGAACAAGCCGCTGCTGAATTTAATGATGTCAGCTAATCCAAGTTACGACGGTGTCTAGGACGTGTTAAAAACACACCGGTTCAATTCTAACTAAACGGGAGTAAGGAGTCGGGAGTAGGAAGTAATCGCTTTTCTCCTACTCCCGACTCCCCCTCTCAATGTCAACTTGAGTTATCTAAGAGATGTCACTATGCAAGCAACCTTAATTTATAATCGCAATGCCCGCAACATCGACCAGATTTCGCTGGATGATATCAAGGCGGCTTTGCTGGATATGGGCTTCAAACCGGTCTATAAATCGACCAGTAGTCAACAAGATTTAGATTCTATTCTGGCCGAGACCACCGAAGGATTGGTGATTGTGGCCGGGGGGGATGGCACTCTGCGCGCGGTGGCCACGCGCTTAATTGATAAAGACGTCCCGATTGCCCTCATTCCGTTGGGTACCGCTAACAATATCTCCAAAAATCTGGGTATCTACCGCGACCCGCTGGAAATTCTGGCCGGACTAAAAGACCCCATCGAATATAAATACGATGTGGGCTATGTGCGCGGCCCCTGGGGTGCTGATTATTTCTTGGAAGGGGCCGGCTTTGGCATATTTGCCGACATCCTGGCCACCTACGACCCTAACCAGGGAAAGAGTGTCCTGCGCTCAATTGAGGCCGCGTTTAAGAATATGGTTGAGGACAAACGTTACTACCCCCTGATTTCTATCGACGGCAACAGCTTTGTTGATAGCCATCTGTTAGTGGAAGTGCTCAACACGAACGCCGTTGGGCCACGCCTTAAATTCGCGCCGGAGGCCGATCCGGGCGACGGTTTTTTTGATGTCGTCCAAGTTAAAGAGAATAAAGATGAAACGCTGTTGGCGTATGCGGCCGGATTGTTTATGGAAAATCTAGACAAGTACGAAAGTGTGATACACTCCAAGGCTAAAACGATCGAGATTCAATGGACCGGCTTTCCCTTGCATATTGATGGGGAAGTCCGCCCGAAAAAGACCGACCGGCCCCCGGATCGCGATCCGGCTGAAGGCCTTGGCCCTATGGCGGCCGACGCCGGTCAGGGGAACACCGTATCGATAGAGATTCTACCGGGGGCCCTTACCCTGTGGCTGCCCACATTTGATGATGATAACGATTGATCAATGACCCACTTGGCTATCACTGAGACCATCGCCGGATTAATCGGCCAATATGCTCTGACTTTTATCACCTTGGTGACCGTCCTGGTCCTGTTAGGGATGGTGGTGAGTTGGCAGTTATTTAATCAATACTATGGCCAATTGTGGCAGACCGGTTATTCGGTGTGGGAACGCCTGTCGGCCTCAGCTATCGCTCATAAATTATGGCAAACCAGCCCTCGTTTTTGGGGGTTTTTGGGCCGGCGTTTATCACCGGATAGCTATTTGGGGCTGCATTTGACGGTGGGCTTTATTATTAGCTTTATCACGTTCGTCATGTTCGGTAACTTGGCTAAACAAGTAGTTGAAGCTGAAGGCGTGGTTCGCTTTGACCAGGAATTGGCCAACGCGCTTTATCAAAATGCGAATGCGTTTGAAATCACACTGTTCCACCTGATTACCAATTTGGGGGGACGCATGGCCACTATTGTCATTGGGTTAGGCGTGGCCCTGTGGCTGTTACTTCGTCAGCATAAACTGCTGTTAATCAGTTGGGCCGTGGCCATTATTGGTAATTCGGTCTTAAACTTCGTGTTGAAATTCGCCTTTCAACGGGCCAGACCGACCTTTGACAATCCGTTACTGGTTGAATCGTTTTATAGTTTTCCCAGCGGGCACGCCATGGGATCGGTGGTGATGTATGGGATGCTGGCGTATATTTTGAGTGTGTTGGTGGCCGATCTGCGCTGGAAAAGAATGGCCCTGGCTTGTATCACGATCTGGTTCATTTTATTCATCGGCTTTAGCCGGATGTATCTGGGCGTGCACTATTTTAGCGACATTGCGGCCGGCTATGCGGCGGGACTGGGTTGGTTAACCATTGTCATTACCGGTACGGAAGTAGCCCGCCGGCGCAGCAGCGGAAAATTACGTCAAGCGGAGTCGCTCGAAGCCAATCAGCCACACCCAACCCAAACAACTTAACAGATTTTCATAATTAACCCAAGTTGCTACCCATCAGACCTGACAGGTTTTGGAATTACCGTCCAGAGAAAAATCAGGGCACCGGGCAATTTAGTCGCATTAAGGCCCGTTTGAAACCTGTCAGGTCTTATTCGCGGATAGGTGGCAACTTGAGTTAATTAACAAATGAGTTTGCCATCAGAATGAATAGACAGGATTGACAGGATTTTCAGGATAAAATAAGTAAAAATCATATTAATCGTGTTAATTCTGTCTAAACCAACGTAACCGCTTAAAGTTAAAACGACCTAAATATGATCGTTGTTTAAAGAACTATGACCGTACATATTGGCACGTCCGGCTGGAGTTATGACCACTGGCAGAACATCATTTATCCGCCGGGTTTACCCCCATTTCAACGGCTGCCCTATTACTGGGCCCATTTTCAATCGGTCGAACTCAATAGCAGCACCTATCGCTGGCCGGCCGATCGCACCTTTGCCGGCTGGTGGCGGCGTCTGCCGGAAGATTTTGTCATGACCGTCAAAGCTCCCCGAGGGCTAACCCATGCTACCCGGCTCTATCAGCCTGAACGGTGGTTGACCCGGATTTGTGACGGCTTGGGTCATCTGGGATCGAAAATGGGGGTCTTTTGGTGCAGTTACCCCTTACCTTTGAATGCGATATGCCGCGCTTAGCCTACTTTTTAGATCAATTACCGGCCGGCCTGCGCGTAGCGGTCGAGTTCCGCCATCCGTCCTGGCACAACGAGGCAACCTTGGCCTTGTTAGAACAGCACCAGGTGGCCTACTGTGTCCTAGAGCGGGGCTTATTTACCCTGTATCCTACGCGCCACCGCCCCGTTTGTCTACGTGCGGATGCACGGCCCTGACCAGCACCACCTCTATGCCGGCTCCTACGCCGACGACAACCTGCGCTGGTGGCGCGACCGCATCTGCGAGTGGCAGTCGATGGGTAAGGATGTTTTCGTCTACTTCAACAATGATGGCTGCGGCTACGCCGTTCATAATGCCAAAACCTTAAAATGGTTACTATTTCTTAGCGAGGGACAATCTTAGGATGTTTTTTGATAGTTGGGCTAATATAGCCCGAATTATACTGATTGGAATTATGGCCTATGCCGCCTTGATCGTATTACTACGGCTGACCGGCAAGCGCACGCTATCGAAGATGAATGCGTTCGATTTGGTGGTCACCGTGGCGCTTGGCTCAATTTTAGCCACGATTCTCCTCTCGAAAAGTGTCACTTTGGCCGACGGGGTGACCGCCTTGTGTGTTTTGATCGGCTTGCAGTACCTCATCGCCTGGCTGGCGGCTCGCTTTACGTTTATGAGCCACCTAGTCAAGTCGGAACCGACCCTGGTGGTGTACCAAGGTCACTATCTATATGACGCCATAAAAGCCCAGCGACTGACCCCGGAGGAGGTGCGATCCGCCATTCGCAACCAGGGCATCGCCAATGTTGAAGATGTAGCCTCGGTGGTGTTGGAGACGGAAGGCAGCCTGACGGTGATCCCCTGTTCCGATCTGGGCCGCAAGTCGGCTCTGGTGGATGTGGCCGACCAAATTGCCCATCTGAATTAACTATTAATTACACGGGTCACGACCCCACATGAGCTATCTAAAAATAACTCCGCCTGACAAAGAAGTTCGCTCAAGTTAGTGTACGGAATTCCCGAGAATTTTGATACCATATAACCAGGTAAACAGACAGTTGAATTCTTTGGACCTTGAACCGGGAATTGAACTGCAATCAAAATTAACGTGGAGGTTAATAACTAATTATGAACGACGATATTTTCCAAGGAAAATGGAAGCAAGTAAGGGGCGAAGTCCAGAAGCAGTGGGGTAAACTCACCAATGATGATGTTGATGTCATTGAAGGCGAGCGCACCAAACTGGAAGGCCGGCTGCAAGAACGCTACGGCTACACCAAGGATGAAGCCCGGCGCGAAGTTGATGATTTCATAAGAAATCTATAGCGCCAATTCAAACAGAGTAGCTGTCGCTGTGACAGCTACTCTACTTTTTATTTGTTTTATAACCGTCTTAAACCCATAAGCAGTTAATCCACAGGAAAGGAGACAACGTGAGTGTATCTGTAAATCAGCAGGCTAGAGGGGCAATTAGAGTCGCTAGCCCTTGGATAGAATGGTTAGCCCGATTAGGTTTTGTGGCTAAAGGCGTGGTATATGCGCTTATCGGTGTTTTGGCGGTGCAGTACGCTTTCGGTCAAGGCGGTGAAGCTACCGGTACCACCGGGGCCTTGGAAACTATCGCGGGCGGACCGTTTGGTCAAATTATTTTGGGTCTCATCGCGTTAGGTCTGGTTGGATATTCAATTTGGCAATTTGTCAGAGCCGGAATGGATGCCGACAACAAAGGGTCTGACGCAGTCGGGCTCATTAAGAGGATGGGTTATTTCTGTAATGGCATCATCCATTTAGGTTTAGCCGGGATTGCGGCTGGACTGGCGATTGGGGCTATGTCTGGTAGCAGTGGCGGCAATTCAACTATCGCTGAATGGACGGCTAGTTTGATGAGTCAACCGTTCGGTCGCTGGCTGGTGGGCATTGGTGGCGCTATTGTCATCGGCGTTGGCGTGTATCGAATTTACAAAGGCTATTCGATGGAGTTTCAGAAAAAGCTAAACTTGAGCCAGATGAGCGATGCCGAACGAAAATGGACCATTCGCCTGGGTCGAGCGGGCTTAGCCGCGCAGGGAATTGTGTTTGCGATGATCGGCAGTTTCTTTGTCCAAGCGGCGGTTCAGTATGATCCCAATGAAGCCCGTGGTTTAGGGGGCGCTTTGCAGTCATTAGCCCAGCAGCCTTATGGGCCTTGGCTCTTGGCCATTGTGGCCCTGGGCTTGGTTGCCCACGGTGTCTATAATTTTATTCTGTCACAGTATCGCCGGATTGAAACTACTTAAGGTCAATCGTCGGAGGAGTAAAGCGTAGGCCGTGGGCCGTGGACTCTACGCCACGGCCTACGGCCCACTGAGAAGTCAAACCTAATTAATCATCATATGAATAATCTACTACCGCCCTATCTAAAGAATATCGAAGCCACTACGTCCGATCGGCTGGTAGATTTTACCCGCCGCATTTTAATTATCGTCGGAATTGTGGTCATCGTCGGTCTGCTGCTGGCTTTTTTATACTACGGTTTCGATGTGGTCTTGCTGGCGTTTAGCGGGATTTTGCTGGCCATTTTCATCCGTAGTTTGAGCGACATCCTGCGTGACCACACTCCACTGTCCGATAAATGGTCGGTGAGTATTACCCTGCTGTTAATGATCGGCGCTATCGGGTTGAGTACCGTCTTCTTGGTTCCCAGAATTGGCGGTCAAGTGGACGTGTTAACCCAAACTGTCCCCCAGTCGATCCAAGACGTGCGAGACTATCTCAATCAGTACGGGATTGGCAGTTTCCTGCGCGGACAAGAACTCGAACCCAGCCAACTCCTTTCCGGGCAGGTTGCGATGGTGTCGTCGCGTATCGCCGGCATTTTTTCAACCACGATAGGGATCATCACCAGCGTGACGGTCGTTTTCTTTACGGGTCTCTTTCTGGCCTTTGAGCCGCGGATGTATATTGATGGCTTTATTAAGCTGGTGCCCCCTAAAGGTCGCGCTCGCACCCGGCAGATTCTGACGGCGCTTGATTATACACTACGCTGGTGGTTAATCGCCCGCGTCTTGTCGATGGTGATTATCGCGGTGTTAACTTTCTTAGGATTATGGTTGTTAGACGTCCCCCTGGCCCTAACCTTAGGCATACTGACCGGGTTATTGACCTTTATTCCCATTATCGGGGCGACGCTGGCTATTATTCCGCCGATGCTGATTGCCTTTACCCAAGAACCGATCCTGGCCCTTTACGTTTTGGGCTTTTATTTGCTATTACAGACCGTCGAAAGTTACCTCATTACCCCATTGGTTCAAGAAAGAGCCATTTCGCTGCCGTCGGCTTTGATGATTCTATTTCAACTCTTTTTTGGGGCCGTAGCCGGTATTTTGGGGATAGCGCTGGCGGCGCCGGTGCTGGCCGTCATCATTGTGGTGGTTAAGATGGTCTACGTGCAAGACATCTTAGATGACAGCGTACCGGTAAGAGGGCTTCCGGCCGAAGCCTCGTCATGAAATGACCTTAATCAACAAGGAGTCATTGAACTCGTGAAGCGAATAGTTGACCTACTTAAACAAACATTTTCGGAATGGCAAGAGGATAAAGCCTCAAGGTTGGCGGCGGCGTTGGCTTATTACACTGCCTTTTCACTGGCGCCATTGGTGATCATTATTGTCGGGCTTATTAGTTTTTTCTTCGATCAACAAACAGCCAGTCAATATCTGGTAGAACAGATCCAGACTTTGGTGGGACAACGGAACGGCGAGTTAATTCAGTCGATCATCCAAAATAACAGCCAGCCCACCTCAAGTCTGATTGCCACCTTAATCGGTGTAGGTACGTTGGTGTTCGGGGCGACCGGTGTTTTCGCCCAGCTACAAGACTCGCTCAACACGGTTTGGGGTGTTGCGCCTCGACCGGATAAGGGCTTGATGAAAATTATCGAGACCCGCTTTACCTCGCTGACGGTGGTTTTGGGTATTGGCTTTTTGTTGCTGGTCTCCCTAATGGTCAGTATTGTTCTGTCGGCGGTCAACAGCCGGCTCTTTGGCTGGATTCCTGACAATCTGGCGGTGGGGCATGTTTTGAATTTGGTAGTCTCATTTGGCGTTATCACCTTGCTTTTTGCCCTGATCTATAAGCTGCTGCCCGATGTTAAAATGGAATGGAGCGATGTCTGGATGGGCGCAGCGGTAACGGCCGGGTTGTTTGCTCTGGGGAAATTTCTGTTGAGCTTTTACATCGGCAGCCAGAGTTTCGACTCCACCTATGGCGCCGCCGGGTCGCTGCTGGTGCTGCTGCTGTGGGTGTACTATTCGGCCCAAATCTTCCTGTTTGGCGCTGAATTTACCCAGGTCTATGCTAAAAAATACGGGTCGCGCCT
Source organism: Anaerolineales bacterium (assembly GCA_020634855.1). GTDB lineage: Bacteria > Chloroflexota > Anaerolineae > 4572-78 > J111 > JAGRBY01. The sequence continues at coordinate 384,973 of JACKAU010000003.1, read as the reverse complement.
TGTGCCCGATGCCGATGCCATTCCTCTGACGGCCGAAATGCGAGCCCGCCAGGGTATTCCCCGGCGCCAGGAAGTAGAGGAGATTATGGCGCTGCAATCGCCGGGAACATCCGCGGCCGGTCGTTCATCGTCCCAAACGAATGATACTCGTCTCAAAGCGGCCCCCACAGATCGCTTCCTAACGGTTTTAGTGGGTCTGTTTATGGCCGGTATATTCTTACGGGCTTTGTTTACGTCACCGCACAGTTCCAAAAGCAACAAGATCGTTCTTTAAAGTTTTACTCTGAAAGCGAAGCAACTCTGTGGCTACTATAAAAACTGATCAAAAAGATCGCCGTGAAGCTCAAAAACGCTCGGCCCCCCGGGCCGCGGCCGTGTATGAAACTATCCGCCACGAGGGCGAAGATGAACTCGAACGCTCATCGGCCGGCTTAAGCTGGTCCGGCTTGGCCGCCGGTTTATCGATGGGCTTTTCTTTTCTAGCCGAGGCCTTAATCCACGCCCGGCTGCCCGACGCCATATGGCGGCCGCTGATCGCTGAATTCGGGTACAGCGTCGGCTTCCTGATTGTCATTTTGGGACGCCAGCAGCTTTTCACCGAAAACACCTTAACCCCCATTCTGGAACTGCTCAACCGGTGGGATCACAAAACATTAAAGAATGTGGGACGCCTGTGGGGGATTGTATTAGCCGCTAATTTGCTGGGGGGCTTTATCTTTGCCTGGGTGTTAGGTAGCACCAATGTCGTCGATGGGGAAATGCAGCAGGCGTTAACGGAAGTTGGCTATCAGGCCCTGGCCGGTGGTTTTTGGACGACGCTGCTGCGGGGAATTTTCGCCGGCTGGTTGATTGCCTTGATGGTCTGGCTGTTACCCTTTGCGGAGACCGCCAGGGTCGGGGTGATTATTATCATTACCTATCTAATCGGCATCGGCGAATTTCCACATATTATTGCCGGCTCGATTGAGGTTCTTTATCTGGTGGTAATAGGTGAAGCGACCTGGAGCCAGTTTATCACAACATTCTTTTTACCAACACTGTTAGGTAACACGATTGGCGGGGTCACGCTGGTGGCCGCCATCAACTACGCCCAAGTAGCGTCTGACCAACCAACCGATCGATATGACGCCTAACTCATGTCTTTGTTGTGCCAACCACCTGATGGTGTCTCGGCGGCAGAATTGAAGAGGTAATTTATGATTGCACTATTAAACACCCCAACCCAAAATGTGATTAGGCCAGGTTTACCGGTTTCCGAGAGTGAACCCGTTATAGAAAAAATCACCCACGACTTTTTAAAATTGCTACAGATCTACCACGCGACTCCGGTTGAGACCTTACAGGCCTGTAGCCAGGACGGTGAATGGGCCATTAAAGATACATTTGCCGTTGTCTCGGCCTGGGTTTGGCGCTGCGCGGCCTTGCTTGAAGCCGCTCACATTTCGAATGGTCCGTTACTGGCCGAGCCCGATGTTGACGGTCTCAACCAGGAATTTTATAACAATCGTCAGAACTGGACCTGTATCGACGTCGAAGTGGATTTTTGTAAATCACATCAGGCTTTGTTGGCGGTGCTTAAGCAGTTACCCCCGGAGCGCCTGGCCGATAAGGCCATTCTCGAAACCATTGCCACTCAAATCCATCAGCGGCATGCCCAATGTTATGTAAGGTCACAAGTACGGTCTCATAGTTCATTTCAAGCAGATAATACTTAACCATAGGGGTTAATGGCAGAATTAAGCAATTTTCTTACCCTGATGAATGAGAAATATCCTGTCGAAAAAAAAAGGTTCAGCATTTTCTTCGTTGAGGGTGATCAGGTAAGGCTGGAAGCCCATTGTATAAGGCTCTAAATCGGTCCAACCGGCGCCGATATTCCCCGAATGAAGCACGGTCCCCACGCCGGCCAGCTCGGCAAAATGTCTAACCTGATAGTATCCGGTTTGGTGGTTGTACAGCATGATCGCGTGGCTGTCTCTCAATTTGAAAAAGCGAGCCGTTGACCAATGGGCCGGAAGAATATTGTCATAGATCAATTCGGAGTTGAGTCCTTGGGCTGAAATTCGACTAATAGCTAACCGCCCGGCCCGATGTCTAGTCTGAACCGATCCTTGAAAGGGATGATGGGTCGCTTTATACAACAGCCGATAGGTATTGCCATTTACGGTGAGATGATCAACGCTCGTCCAGCCGGGCGTTAAAGTTTGGCTCCCAATCTTTCCCCGTTGACCGCGTAAAAGACGGCTTCCCCAGCTCGGTATTTAATCCAAAGAAGTAACTTTGCCCCGGTATCGATACAGACTGAATTTATCTTTATCCTTAAAGTCGTTCACCTCATCGCTGTAAATGAGCAGCAGACGACTATCGGGTAGGGTTTGGTAGAGGCTGATCCGGCCGGTACGAGCATTATGCAGCACCAGGTAGGTCTTATTGCCGAGCACCAGAAAATCCGCCTCGGTCCAGCCCGAACCCAGATCGACCGGAGGGAGGTGAGTTTGCAGTGGGTTCACTAACTCGCCTAAGGCGCCGTTCGATCTTAGCCGGTAAATCCGGGGTCTATTCTTTCGAAACGGACCGGCATTTCGCTTGAGCAGGAACACATAGGGCTTGCCCGCTACGACGTAATGGCGCGCCATTGAAAAGCCGGCATTCTCAACCTGAAATTCATGGTTATCGATGGTTTCAATAACCTCGCCGGTAGCGTCGTTTAATTTTTTAATCGTAACGGTCGTTACTAATTGCGTTTCCATGGTAAGGATAAGCATATCCTAAAAAATCTACTATGGGTTACCGGCAGTGTCTCGCTGTCTCTTGGGAGACTCTTGGGGACTCTTGCGTTTCTACAGATAATTCAACGCTATTGGAGTATTTGAGAGTCTTTTGAGAGTCTCTCAGATTAAACGAAGAGTCTTTAAGAGTGGTTTTGTGCTATGATTATTTTGTAAAATTAGCTGAGGAAAATATTTATTACATTTAGGAGAGAGAAATGTCCCATCATGGTGAGGGCAATGGTGATATACTTTCGCCCCGATCTAAATTTTATCATGGGCCATACGGGCGGATGTTTCGGAATTTGCCGGCGCACGTGCCGACGATTGATCTGATTGACTGGTCGTTTTTTAAAGGCAAGTTATCAGATGGATTATTAGATGAACTCAAAGAATTCTCAAGGAATTTTCAGGATTACCAAATAGCACGGCTGATTGAAAAACTAGACGAACTGTTATCAGATGAAAATGAAGCCCTGATAAATACTGAACTTAAACGAGTGGTCAAAGAAGCTTTAGAAGATACAGACAAAGGCCGAGAAGCAATCCTCAAACTCTTGGCTCTGACAATGATTGAAAAAGGAGACCTTGATCAGGATAATGATAATGGCAATAACGATTGTATCCCCGCCGGATATACCTACTTTAGCCAATATATTACCCATGATATAACCTTTGACCCTACCTCTAGCTTAATGCGCTTCAATGATCCCGATAAGATCAGAAACTTTAGAACTCCACGTCTAGATTTGGACAGTCTTTATGGCGGCGGTCCATTGGTGAGTCCGTTTCTTTATGATAGAAATAAAGAATTTGGAAAGCTGTTGATTGGTATGAATCTAAACGTAAGTGTGAAAGCTAGAAATGGTGTGAGAATAAAAAAGCGATTCGACCAGTTAAACAATAATCAATTGATAGATACCCTACTTACGGAGGAAAATGATCTGCCTCGTAATTCGCAAGGAAGCGCTCTTATTGGTGATCCACGGAATGATGAAAATGTAATTTTAAAGCAATTACACCTGGCATTTATAAAGTTTCATAATAAGGTGTTGGATGATGTTCTTATAAGAGGCGTTAAGGGTATACAAGCTTTTCATGAAGCACAACGATTAGTACGTTGGCATTACCAGTGGATAATCTTAGACGATTTGCTCCCAAGGCTTGTCAGCCAGGAAGTTCTAGATGAAATCTGGAATTTACGGAAAGATCAAAACACAATACTTCCTGATGAGGTAGGCCGGCAAAGTGACAAGGCCGAGACCAGAAATTCGTCTGAGTGTCGGAATATACCAAAACTATGTTTTTACCAATGGCGTCAACAACCCTTTATTCCAGTAGAGTTTGCGATGGCAGCCTTTCGTTTTGGTCATAGTATGATTCGTAATAATTACAAACTTAATAGTCAGTTGGAACGTCAATCTCTGACCCGTTTAATACACGCTGGTTACCTAAGAGAAAATTGGACCGTCCAATGGGACAAATTCCTAAACATCAAGAATAGTCCAGAAAAACCTCAGGCTAGCCGAAAACTTAATAAGAACTTATCTTCTTCATTGGGTGCAATATCATCGTCTTCAAACAGAGACGGGATCGATAATGTAGTCATGCGTGATCTCCTACGAGGAGATAGATTGGACTTACCCTCTGGTCAAGCGGTTGCCCATGCGCTCGGGATACCCCAAAAGAAAATTCTTAAAGGCCCAGAATTACCACTTTGGTACTATATTCTAAGCGAGGCCGGGAAGTTCGGGATAGCTGAGAATTGTGAAGGCAAAGGCGGGGGATATAAACTCGGTCCGGTTGGTAGCCGTATTGTGGCGGAAGTAATTGTTGGGTTAGTCTTTGGCGACTCGCATTCATTTCTTAATGTAAATCCAAATTGGACTCCCCCCTACGATAGTCTAGGAGACAAGTTTGAATTACAGGATATCTTAAATTATGCCGGTGTCCCCTTAACCGATAAAGAATTTGCAGCTCCGTAATAAAAGAATCGTTCATAATTTCAGGAAAAATAAGATTATTGAAATGTATAAACATCAAGGAAAATAATTATGACAAAGAATCTGATCTTTATCGTATTTTGCCAACAATCGGAGTCTGATAAGTGTTTCAAAAAAGAATTTAGATTTGGAGATGGGAATCTCGATCCTGGGAATTATGAGCCTCTTCGCGGTTTCATAAACGAACTCAAAAAAGACCAAGTCAAAAACAAAATTAGCCAGAATCATCCCTTCACCCTTAAAGATTTTGATGTTTATGCAGCAGATGATAGTCCGGGTGAGACCATAGTACAACCTAATGAGTCAGAGACTTTTGGTCTTGGCGTTCCGGAGGATGGATATCCCACTTATGGTCGCCCCATGTATGTGGGCTGGGCCGTATCAGACAATGATATCATTGCTGATGGACGTAACACCCTTTCTTGGGATGAGATGAAAGCATTCAACGCCTTTTTGAAAGAGATACTTCAAACAAATGTAAATGGGGCCCCCTATTATGATGCGTCTAGCCGGGTAAAATTCTCCTGGATTGTCATTCGTCTATCCGAGGATGGCATACCGGAGGGCAAGAAATTAGCTGATCTGATAGCTGCCGGGTCGAGCGGTGGGTAGCCTTAAACTTTCTAAATAAAGGACGGTTGTGTCGGTGACAGTGAGATTAGATCCTTAAGCGTTTGAACCGTCAGAGGATGGTTTTCCCCCAATGTTTTCTGACGAATAGCCAGAGCTTGCTCAACGTAAATTCTGGCGGTGTCTGAGTCACCTAGGTCGAACAACAGGTGCCCTAAATGGTCGAGGCTATCTGCCGTTTTGGGATGATTCGTGCCCAGAGCGGCGCGTCGGACAGCTAGCGCACGTTCAAAGTAGTTCCAAGCAGCGTCTATCTCGCCCAAATCTTGCAGTAATAGCCCTAGATGATCCAGACAAATGGCTGTTCGAGGATGATCTTTGCCCAGGACGGTTTCACGGATAGTTAGAGCCGTTTCTAGATAGTGCTGGGCCTGATTCAACTGGCCTTGATCTCGTAATGCAATGCCTAAATTACTCATGCTCTGGGCAGTGTCCGGATGATCGCGGCCTAATATGGATTTTCGAATTGCTAATGCTTGCTGGTGATAATCCTGGGCTTTAATAGGGTTGCCGGCGTTTTGATGGAGATAGCCTAAATTATTGAGATTCATTGCCGTATCAGGATGCTCAACTCCGAAGATAGCTTCATTAATAGTGAAAGCTTGGTGAAAATATGACTCGGCCTCAACTAACTCTCCTATTTCCACCAGGCTGATGCCCACATTATTGAGATATTCTGCGGTTAAGGGATGGGTCTCGCCTAAGACCTTTAAGCTAATGCTCAAGGCCCGTTTGTAATACTCTTTGGCCAAAATTAGGTCTCCCCGTTCCTCGTACCATCTTCCTAATTCATTGAGACTAATGGCTGTATCGTTATGTTCCTCGCCTAGCACTGTTTCGCGAATAGTTAAAGCCTGTTGAAAACATAGTCCGGCTTCATCAAATTTTCCCGAAGCTCGCAAAGCAAACCCTAAACGGTCATAACTTTGAGCTGTGTCTGGATGTTCTTCACCAGTTTTTCCCGCCGAATAGCCAAGGCCGCTTCAAAATAGAGTTTGCTTTCCGGGAAATCTCCGGCCTGGGCCAGATGAAGGCCTAATTCGTTACATAACTTGGCCGCTGATAAATCTTCTCTTCTTAGGGCCACATTTGCTACAAATCGTAGATGAGACTGCCAGGCCACGAGTAGCGCCGGATTGCCAATCTTGTTGATCCGGGTAGCTTCTTTATCGATAGTAATTTCAACAGTCTGTCGTCCTTTATTAACCTTATCTCCCAAAACATCACACACAAAGGCAATGACCAAACGGTGTGACCGAATCGCGTTTTCGGTTTCAAGTCGCACCAACCCCAACTCAACCAATCGGTTGATCCCATCCTCCGCTTGCAGCGGCGCGTTAATATCATCCTCCCCTAAATGAAGGGTCAGCATTAGTAAATGATGGGGGATGGGTTCGCCGGGGGCGAGACAGGCCGCACGGGCCAGGATTTTTAAGGCTCAACGATCAATGGCGTCGGTGGGGTCGAGACGGTCATAGCTGAGGGTGATAGTTTTGTAGACGTTCTGAGTATGGCGCGTGGGCGAGATACCTGTCCCCTTTAAGGAAGGATGCTCTAGGAGGGCGGGATCACGGAGTTGGGTTAAATAATCAGCGGGGGAGACCACACGTTGGTACCGGTATAAATAACTCCCGGCCAGATGGATGGCCAGGGGTAAATCCCCTAACTCTTTAGCAATTTCATTTAAGATTTCAGCCTCACCGGCAAAGTTGTACTTCCGCAGCAGGGCTATACTTTCTTCACGTTTCAAAACATCGAGCATAAGGGTGTTTACGCCAAGGGTTGGCTCCCATTCCGCCCGTCGGCTGGTCACCAGTACCCGACAACCACCACTAACCGGTCGCCATTCAAATAGGAGTTCGGGGTCCTCACAGTTGTCGAAAATCAAAAGGCGAGGGGTCGTTTCCTGCCAGGCGGCCTTAACCAAACGAACTTGATCTTCAAGCGGCAAGTCGGCAAAATTTGGACGCAAATCCATAGCCCCAACTCGGCCACAGTTGGCCACTTCAGATGGAACCGCCTTTGGATCGGCGAAACTGAGCCAAAAGACCCCGCCGTAAAAAAATTGACCGTAACGATGGACAAATTCATTGGCCAACTGAGTTTTCCCAATACCGCCCAAACCCGTAGCCGCTGCCGTTCCTGTGTTTCCAATGGCTACTGTTTGCCCTCCCATTAGAGCGTGGGCCAGATTGTGTAAATCTTGTTCGCGCCCGACGAAAAGGGGGTTACGGGTGAGTGGCATTTGTGAGCCTAAGGGTAATGGGCCGTAATCGGGCAATGTGTGCAAGGGTAACGCTTCCAGGTTGTGAATGGTGTAATCAGTGGTAGACGATGATTTGGCCGGCGGAAGGGATGTCTTCGTTTCTTGCGCTTCTTCCCACTGCCGAAGGATATCAACCAACGTGTGTAAAGCTCTGGATTGTTCATCATGAAATGTCCGAAGGGCAATTCCAAGCTGAGCGGCAATATAATCGATGTTCCGACCATTGATAAACCGCTCGGTGAGAATGACGTAGGGGCGACATTCTTTGTCCGGGTAGAAACTGTTTTTCTCCTGTTCAGCCTGAACAGGAGGTTGTGGAAACGTGTTGATAGCATCCCGCAGCACCTCTCGTAACGTGCGCCCGCGATCTTCAAGGGTATCTGAATAATCTGCTGCTATTCGCCGGTGGGTTACAATGTGGAGTTTGGTTAGGGGATGCTTGCCCAGTACGGGAGTATTATGCCAGGTGCGCAACGCTTTGCGCACTGCTCCTGAATTAATTGGGTTTTTATCTCTTTTATTCGACTTATTCATATTCATACTCTGCACTTTTTATGCAGTTTCACCGCATTTATTCCCGTATTTACACCTTATACTGTATATCATAACATCCGGTTTGGATGTAACAATTGAAACCGGATACGCTTCTACTCATGAGTAGGTCAAAGACCAATCAGCATCTTTAAAAATTGATACGATATCGATCACAAAAAAACCGTGCTTATTGGGGTATGCGCGCAGACCGTTACGGCGGTAGGGATCCCCACACTCAATAAGCCTCTAGCCAAAATGGAGGTTAATCGAGATGTTAAAGCAACGGATTATAAAAGTTATTGGCAGCATAGCCGTGGTAGCCGTCGTAACCGGTTTGTCCGGCATCGTGTTCGACTCGTCGGGGTTGTCGGTGACATCCGAAGTGCATGCCTGTCAAAATGGTGGCAGCCAGGGCGGTGGTTGTTAGTCGTGGATGAAGTACGGCAGGTTGGTGAGAAGTTTCCTCACCAACCTGTTTTTTGATTCTACAACGTCATCAAGTTTTTATGAAATATTTTCGCGTAAAGTACGGTTGAGTTTTTCTAGTTGGTCAGGTAATTGATAATACCGGTGAGATTGCGGATATTGATTAAATAACTGTTGGCCCGCCTTCATCCAAACGGCGGCCTGATGTTGATCCCCTCGACTCAGCTCACATTTGGCTAGATGGACAATGGTTTGAATTTCGTCTTGTTTCTTATTCAGTTCGCGCCAACCCGCCAGCGCACGGTTTAGATAGGTAATGGCCTGCTCCCAATCCTGTTGAGTTTGATAGATGATGCCCAGATTTTCCTGGGCATGCATTAACCCCGATAAGTTTGCATGCGCCTGAAAAATGGCTTCGGCTTGACGGGTTGCTATTACTGCTTCTTTGAAGTTGCGCTGCAAATTATGAGCCAGTCCTATATTGAGATAGATATTCCCAAGCCGATAGGTTTCGCCCGTACTCTTTGCCCAATGAAGCGCTTCTTTTAGGTAAGACAGCGCCTTTTCTGGTTGGCTAGTTTTTACAAACAGCAGACCCAGATTGGTCAGCCCATACATCAAACCATTGTTGTCCGCCATCGCTCGCCACAGGGCGCAGGCCCGTTCGAGGTGATGTTCGGCTTTACGCCATTGACTTTGCCAGATATAAAGGATACCCAAATGGTTTTCGGTGTGGGCCTGGCCGTGGTGGTTGTCAATCTGTTTGAATAAGTCCAAGGCGTGGCAGCACAGCACTTCAGCCCGATACCAGCAGCCATATTCGGTATAGAGATAGCCCAAATTTGAACACGCTCTGGCTTCAGTAAATCTATTCTCAATTTGGCGGGCGGAACTGATGGCTTGTCGGTAGTACGTGGTCGATTCTTCAAACCGATTCTGCCAAGACGACAATCGAGCCAACAAGATCGAAAGGTTAGCTACCGCTGATGTGTCGGTGGCTTTGCCGGCGATGGTATGGGCCTGGCCTGCCACTTTACCCCATATTTCCCAATGACCGGCTCGCTCGATATAAGGGGAAAAGGTCGTGATCAGTTGGTAAGTCGACGGCCAGGCCGGCTGGCCCAAGTCAAGGCCATACGAAATGGCTCGGATAATGGCGTTGCGTTCGTAGTCCGAGGGGAAGTGTTCGGTCTCTTTGGCTTCGGTTAACCAATCCAGCCAATAGGTCAGGTTGATCAGAATTGTTTCGTGAAAAAAGTCCGTTCGCCGCTGCTGATCGGTCAAACAGATGACTGCCAACGGATTGCCTCGTTGAGTAAAAAGGTTTCTGTCAAACGGTGGATGGAATAGCGGCGATCTTCAAGATCGCCTTCCACCTGCACCAGTGATAGTGTCGCCAACTGCTGGAGCGCGTCATGAAGCTCGCTGGGTTCCAGCCGGCTCAAGACTAGCAGGTGCTTTAAGATGCCTTCCTGAGCTAACGGCATAATCAGTAACGTTTGTCGGGCCGGTTCGGTTAGCATTTGCCAGTCTTGCCAATAAATATAGGTGTAAAGCTCAGAGATGTTTTTGCCTCGGGCTACCCTGAGATTGTCCAGTACCTGGGATAACGGCAGGAAAGCGGTTTGCCCTGCCACCAACTTGAGGGCCAGAGGATTTCCGCCTACAACCTGGTAAATACGGTCAAGGTCGGCTTCGACGGCGTTGGCCAGCATGGGCAAGCCCCGCATTTTGGCTTCATATCTAATCAATGCATAGGTGTCAACTGGACTGAGGGTAGCCAGAGTGAGACAGGAGATTTCAGGATAGGCATGCAGGCTGTGGCGGCTGGTTAAGACCACTTTGCTGGGGTTGGCTATTTCCCACAACACCGGCAGCAGGGTCTGAAAATCAATCATCGTCTCTAAGTTGTCAACCACAATTAAATAAGGCGCTTGTTTCAACAGCCGGATTAAGGCCGCTTTTTTTTCTTGGGGAGATTGAGTGAGGAGGGCGGTTTGGTTGAATTGTTCCAACAAGGTGTCAATCAAGGTTTCCACAGTAAGGGCCGGTGACGTTTCGTTCTCGAATCCCATACCGGGAAAGAAGGCCCGCGTTTTGGCGCTCACCCAGGCAATATCTTGAAACTCAACAATCAGTTCTGGACGGCGAATCACCGCGTTAACTAAGGCGGTTTTTCCAATGCCGCCCAACCCCTCGACGGAGGTCAGCCACGAGGTTGCCGGCGCGGTCAACGCTTCGAGCAGACCATTGAGCCTGTCTTCAACTCCGAACAGTTGGGGGTTAGGCGGTAGTCTTAGCCGCTTTTCCAAATGAGTTTGATATTCAATCCGGGCCTGATTTTCTTTAGCCTGAATGATTAGCGCCAGTTGATGAAGCGCCTCTTGCTGCTTGCGATAAGCCGTTGATTGGCCAATGTTTAGTCGATTAGCGACAGCGTGCATCAACATTCCATCCAAGAAATGTAGGCGCAGTAAATTAGCGCTATGCTCATGTTCCACGGCCAAAGTTTCAAGCGCCTCTAAGAGGATTTCATTGGTAGCGCGGCGAACACTAACGCTGCTGCCCACGGTAGCCTGTTGATAGAGTTGCAAATAGTCAAGGGAACTGGTATCCAGGTGGGGATCATGCCAAGACTTCAGGGCATTATGAATATCGGTTTGGAGTTTTGAAAGAGGAATTTCAGTATCCATAACGAGATTCTTTGTTAAATGAGTGGCAATGACACCTCTCACTAGCATATCATAGACTCGTTCAAAAAACAATACATTTAATATACCAATGGGAGAAGAGTGAGAGATAGGCGAGAGATAACGAGAGGTGGTGGAGAGGTAGAGATAGTCCTTTTTGACTATACTGACTGCAAATTGATAATCAAGTATTAAAGATTTTCGACCTATGGCTTATGTCTTTGTTTTGTGGAGTGACGGATTTGATGAAAAGGTGGCAAGCATATTTGTCACCGAATTGCGTGATGCCGGACTGTTGGTGAAAATGGTTGGGCTGACGACGCAACATACCAGTGGCTTTCATGGATTGGTTTTGGTGCCTGATCTTACCCTCGATCAAGCGTTGCCTTTAGCCCCCAGCACGCTATGCCTGATCATCCCTTCAATATCGCGCTGGAGTAATCGTCTCAATAACGACCCCCGCGTTTTCAGATTTATCGAGCAAGCGCATTTAAATCAAGCCATATTTGTAGTCGGGCAACAGGATGCGATGTCACAAGTTGATCTGAAATGGCCGATGTTGATTGGTGAGAATATCGTTGTATACCCGGATGATGAATATATCATTACATTTGCTCGTAGGCTGGCCAGGCGGCTCTCAAAAATGATCAGTTAGCCGGTTATTCAGTTAAGCGGCACATTGGCACCAGCGATCAATTACCAATCACTTGGTCTGCTGAATAAATACGTTGGTAGATTCTACTGTGAAGCGTGTTCAAGCCACTGCCGGTTCGGCGGCGATCTTATGATTCATACCCACCATCGTGGTATGGGCCACTTTCTGCCCCACCGTTGTCAGGTTGATCCTCCTTTGTTTAAAATTCCCCTCTTTTGAATTGAACCACCGAACTAAACAAAAGTCCTAGTAGGGCAATCGCATACTAAAGTAACAGGACTTTAAGAAGATAATCGGTACTCCAACCAGCTTTCTTGCGTTTGGCTTGAATGCCACATTTGGCAGAGGGTTCTTGTTTTAGCAGGTTCAAAGCCCAGTGACGCCAGATGGCGAAATTTTGAGCAGCGTGTTCCGTACGAACCCGACATTGATCCTCGTCAAAAGCAACATCCAAAACCCAATGGAGTTGGTTTTCAATGGTCCAATGAGTGCGGATGGCATGCAAAAGTTTATCAGCCTTACTTTCAAGGCTGGATAAGTAGTAGCGGACTTCAACCGTGACCCTATCGGTTTGACGACGTTCAGTCCGAACCATAGCCAGGGTCTGCAATTTAGCCCAAGCGGAGGCATTGCGCACAAAGGGAAAATAATCAGCGGCACTGGTCGTCCAACATTCCCGGATTTCGATGCGTCCATGACCTTTATCAACCGTTTTATGATAATCACAATCAACATAGTTGGTTTCGGCGGCATAGGCAAACAACTCCTGAACATCTTCAAATACGCCGCTATGATTGCCTTTGAGAGCCAGCACATAATCGGCCTCTTGGGCTACAATCTGGGCGGCAATTTCTTTCTGACACCCCATTGCATCAATCGTAACAATGCAGCCACTTAATTCCAGAAGTTGTAATAGCTTGGGAATAGCTGTAATTTCATTGGATTTGTCATCAACTTTTACTTGACCCAGTACCAATTTGTTCTCAGCCGCCCAGGCACTGACCATCCAGATGGCTTGCCGGTCGTTGCTTCGGTCATGGGATCGCCGTAATTTTTTACCATCAATTGGGACAACCTGTCCTGCCGTCATTGAAAATACAGCTTGAACCCATTTCAGAAAACAGTTTTGAAACTGTTCAGGGTCAAGTTTGGCAAAAAACCGACCAAATGTGTCGTGGGAAGGAATACCACCTTCTAATTCTAGAAATTGTTCAAACCAACTTTGTTTCTCTTTTCCAAATTGGGATACTTCTGTCCAAGTATCCGCCCCAGCGATAATGGCACATAAGGCGATGGTAATAATATCTATCAGTTGATGGTGTACCAGATATTCAACCCGAGGGTCTGCCATCTCATCAAAATATTCCTCTATACTTGCTGTTGGGTTTTTGTTCATCTCATCCTCCCTTTGTTTCTTGTGAAGGATATTTTTACTTCAACTCCTTTGAGTATGCGATTGCCCTAAAAGTCCTAGCCACCGGGGTTGTATCGGGAAATTGAGTGTGATATAGTGAAAATGGCTTGGTGGCTAACTACAATTCACCTTAGGAGGTTTTATCATGACCGGATCTCGACCTAATAGATTAAGTGACCTGCTTCGAGCGGAGGACTCTAGCCGACCGGACATAGCTTCGGAGCCGTTGTCCGAGTCTCAAGGGGAACACTCGGCTGCGCCTGCGGAAGATAAAGGGCTAGATGAGTCGCTGCGCCAAATCCTGGAAGAACCTCGGACAATAGAAGATACCGGGCTGTCACAGGGATTTTTGAACGACCTCACCTTGAAAACGCTCTATTTTGGCGGCGCGATGTTAGGCGCGCGAATAGCACAATCGCTGCATCTCTATTTTAGTGGGGTGGTCGAGCCGGTGCTGAGAGGCTTGAAAGCCGAGCATCTGGTGGAAGTGACCGGCGGGAGTGCGCTCTCTCCGGCTTCATATCACTATACCATTACGAGCAAAGGTAGTGAGCGCGCCAGAGAACTGCTGGAACGGAATCGCTATGTTGGCCCTTGTCCGGTTTCATTAGAGCAGTATACGCAGGTCATCGAAGCTCAAGCCCAAATTCGGCCATGGGTAACGGACGAAAATGTGCGGGAGGCTCTAAAGGGACTCATTTTGGCTGATGACGTCATCGAGAATATCGGCCCGGCTATTAATGTTCACGAGGCCATATTTATATACGGGCCACCCGGCAATGGAAAATCCAGCATTGCCAAAGCGATAGGGAATGGTTTGCTGCCCGGAAACGTTATGATCCCTTATGCCATTCATGAGGATGGGCAGATCATTAAGGTTTTCGATCCGACGACTCATCAAGCCATTGGCGGCGAAGCTGCTCAGTTAGCCGAGACGGATTATTTGGACAAACGTTGGGTACGGTGTAAGCCGCCGATTGTCATTACGGGGGGCGAGTTGACTCTGTCGGATTTGAATTTGGTGTGGAGTGACACTAGCCGTTTTTACGAAGCGCCTTTTCAGATGAAGGCCAATGGCGGTATGCTGGTCATCGACGACTTTGGTCGCCAGCAAATGTCTCCGGCCGAATTGTTGAACCGCTGGATTGTCCCGTTGGAAGAAAAGGTTGATTATTTAACCTTCTACACCGGCAAGAAGTTTTCAGTGCCTTTTGAATTGTTAATTGTCTTTTCGACCAATCTGGACCCCAAATCGCTGGTTGATGAGGCTTTTCTGCGACGGATTAGTCATAAACTGGGCATTTACGATCCTTCAGAGACCCAGTATTATCAAATCTTTACTACGGCCAGTGAGGCTCGTGGGCTTGAATTTAACGAAGAAGCTTATACTTATCTGATCCAGAAATATTACCACGATATGGACCGTCCGCTTCGGGCTTGCCATCCCCGAGATTTGATCAAGCAGATGGCGATGATGTCCAAATATCGAGGTAAGCCTTCTATTATGACCAAAGAGTTGGTCGACCAGGCCGCCCGGACCTATTTTGCCGATTTCCTCTAACGGGTCCGGTCTATGTCATCCGAAAGCGATATGGACTTTTTTAACCTTAATCCCCAGGGCTGTCTGCTCACCGATATGGCCGGGACCATCCGGCAGGCGAATCCGGCCGCTTGCCTTTTGTTTGGCCTGCCGCAGAATAAACTTGTCGACATCCCACTAGTCCACCTGATCGATGAAGCTGATCAAAACGTTTTTCATTGCCAACTCACGCGATTGAGGACAGAGAAGCGGATTGAAGACTGGGAAGTACGACTGATATCAACCCAGAGTCGGCCTACGTACGCTAAAGTTGTGGTGACAACAGTCGGCAATCCTCCTGGGCACCCTGAAGAATTGCTGTGGTTTCTCTGCGACATCACGGCTCATAAGGAAACCGCCGCCAAAATCAGCCAGCATAATCAGCAGTTGCTCACCCTGCAATTCGTTAACGCGGCCATTGCCTCAAATGTTGATCTGCAAAATATGCTCGATTCGGTGAGCCGGGCCATGGCCAAAGTGTTAGGGGTCCCCGCTTGCGCCATTTCAGAGTGGGATACGGAAACGAATACGGTGCCGCTCCTGCTCGAATATGGACCAGACGACTGGTGGGATGACGACCTATTAGAGGAAGTTTATGAGGTAGCCGATTTTCCGGCAACTAAGTACGTGCTGATGGAGCGGCAAGCTCGCCAAATGACCATCAATCAACCTAATATTGATCCGGATGAGTTGCGCTACATGCAAGAAATAAAAATAAAAACCTTGCTGATGCTGCCGATGGAATTTCAGAATCGTGTCGTGGGTTTGGTTGAGTTGATGGATGATCGGATAGAGCGGACCTTTACCAACGCCGAAATTGTTTTTGTCCGCTTGCTTGCTAACCAGGCTGCCGGTACAATTGAATATGCTCGACTTTATAATCAAATCCAGCAGGAACTGGGCGAGCGGATTCTGGCCGAGGAAGAGCTGCGCCAAAGCGAGGCACGGAACAAAGCGCTGTTAGATGCCATTCCGGATTTGGTAATTCAAATCACTCGTGATGGTCGCTGTCTAAATTACAAGGGCAGCGATAGTTGGGATCTAAACACTGTCTTTGGTGTGGAAATCGGCAAGAACGTCACCGATCTTCTCCCGCCTGACATTGCCGATCTGATGCTTACCAACATCAACAAAACATTACAGACCGGGCAAATGCAAATCTTTGAATATCAACTGAAACTACCGTATGGTAGTCAGGATTACGAAACCCGGATGGTAGTTAACGGGCCTGATGAAGTGATAGGGATTATACAGAATATCACCGATCGGAAGCGCGCCGAACAGAAAGCCATTCACGAAGAGCGCTTAGCCGCTCTGGGGCAGTTGGTAGCCACTTTAGCCCACGAGATGAATAATCCGCTGCAAGCGGTTCAAAGTCATCTCGATTTAGTCCTAAACTATGCCCTCGATCCGGAAAAAAGCCGACTGCATTTAAATATCATCCGGAGTCAAATTGAACGGCTCCACGCGATCATGCGCCCGGTGCTAAACCTTAGCCGGCCAAGACCCACGCCGCCTCAACCGGTCGTGGTGGCTCAGCTAATCGAACAGGTTTTGATTTTAGTTGACAAAAACTTGGAGATGAACCAGCTTCAAGTCAGGACTGATTTTCAAGAGACGCCTTTGGTGCTGGTTGTCGCCGAGCAACTGACTCAAGTTTTTCTGAATTTAATTCTCAATGCCATTGAGGCGGCCCAGCCACATAGCCAGCTTCAGATAGCCATTTTTTCAAAAGATGACGCCGTAATGATTACTTTTACCAACCATGGCCCGCTTATACCATCGGAACACATGCCCCATATTTTTGAACCATTCTATACTACAAAATCGGAGGGCAGCGGTTTAGGGTTGTGGGTTAGCCGTAATTTGATTCAGCAGCACGGAGGCATTTTAACGGCGGCCAACCTAACCGATGATGAGGGCGTTGTATTTTCGGTACAACTGCCGTCGGCTTCCATAAAGGAGCTAACCTTTTGAGCCAAAGCCTTAATGGCGATGCCGGCTTGGTCCAAGGGAGCCGGTTATTAGTGGTCGATGACGTAGCCGATATTCGGTCTGGACTGGCCCACATTTTGCGCTTAGAAGGCTACATCGCTGAAGAAGCCGCTTCCGGATCAGAGGCATTGGAGCTATTGGAATATTCGGCGTATGATTTAATGCTGCTCGATATGCGGATGCCTGGCATGCACGGCGTGGAAGTTATGACCCGGGCTCGTGAAATATGCCCTGATATGTCAATTATTATTTTAACGGGCCATGCTACCCTGGACAGTGCTATTTCTGCCGTAAGACTGAAAGCAGATAATTATTTACTTAAACCGATCAGCGCCGGTGAATTGGTTGAAATCATCGCTACCACTTTGCACGAGCGGGCCGAAAAGTTAAAACAGCGTCAGTTAGTTCAGGTCGCCATAAACACCCTCCACCACTCTGGGCCTCCCCTACTAAGGCCCACCCGCGCCCCCTCACCTGAGCGAATAAAAGTCGAACCATTAATATTAGATCTGCAAAAGTGGACGGTAATCAATGAGCGTGATCCCAATCAGATCCAAGAATTATCTGAAACCGAAGCGATCTTGTTGTCCTGCTTGATGCAGCGTCCCAACCAGGTACTCTCCTGCCGTGAATTAGCTCAGACTGCCTGGGAGCGCGATTTAGATGAAGACCAAGCCCAAAAACTGGTTCGACCTTATATCTTTCGTCTGCGCCACAAAATTGAAATCTCCCCTAAATACCCAGATCTCATTCGCACCGTCAGAAAACGAGGTTATCTTTTTGCCGCCCGGCAAGAGTAAGTAAGAATCTATTTAGTTGAAATTAAATTGAAATTTTTAACCCTCAATTCGGCCCTGGATTGATCAAATTCATCAAGAATCAACCTCAAATTAGCTTTATTGGAAACTTACCCCCAATATTTCAAGAAAATTAATTTCAAATACGTTCAACTGAAATATTTCTAACCGAATCCCTACACTTTATTTATTTGCATCAGATCGATACCCTGTAACTTAAACCTGTATTCAGGTAGTTCTTACGATTCACCTGAATGCATTGATGACCAAGTGGGTCTGTATTTCAACCTCGCAGACCGGCTAAATGTACGCATCTTAAAAACTCCAGAAGTTTGAATTAGTTACCGGAATTTGTTCGATGGAGAGAGCTTGAAGATGATTTGGATACACAGGATCTGGCAGCGGAGAAGAAAACCCCACGAAACCGGGCAAAGCCTCGTTGAGTTTGCCCTGGTGCTTATCTTCATCATTATCCCCTTTACCTTTGCTTTCATTGAAGCGAGTACCATTCTTTATAAATATGTGGCATTAACCAACAGCGCCCGGGAAGGCGTTAGAACGGGTTCGATCTACCTTTATATAGGCGATCCGACTTCCGGCGATCCCGACGCCGGTCGCAGTGCGGCGGTTTCCGACGCCATCAGTCATACGCTGGGGCCTCTATTTGTGACACCGCCGGATTGCAACGGAACGAGCGCAACGACAACCTGCCAAATTACCTACGGCCCTTCCTTAGCTCCTATTCCCGATCCGCTTCGTAGCACTGAGGCGCTCACGGTGACCATTACCCACACTCATCCGTTCCTCTTTGGGGCGCTAGGCAGCAGTATCGACCTTCAGGCTCAGGCGAGTATGAGAATTGAGCCTAGTTCGGTTATCTCGGGACCCTAGTCCAGGAGGAGCTTCAATGCGTAAACAAGCTAATGGCCCGCGCGGGCAATCTTTGGTTGAAATCGCTTTAACGTTACCGTTACTCGTCATTCTCTTTTTTGGTATTGTCGAGGTGGGCTTCTACCTCTTCGCGCACGTACAAGTGGCTAATGCCACCCGATCTGGGGCCCGCTATGGCTCGTTGTGTCGCCTAAACCATAACTGCCTGGGTGACCCTAGTGCTAGCCTAACTGATTTGACGGAAGTTGTTGAGACAGCCGTATACGCCGAAGGTGAGTCGCTGCAAATGAGTGGAACCAACACCCTGGTTGAGGTTCAGCCGGTCCTTAGCGTGGTTCCCCAGGCCGGTACACCCATTACAGTGACGGTGACGTACACCCACACATCGCCTATTATTTCAGAACTAATTCCGATGTTTCCTCATGAAATACCGGTGCAACATTCAGTCGTAATGGATTTTGACAAATAGCTTAGTTGGAGCGAGTGAGGATAGATTTGATGAAGCGTGTATTCCGGTTACTTCCAAACGATGAAAAAGGCCAGTCGATTGTTGTTGTGACGCTCCTGTTGTCTTTTGTGTTTCTAGCTTTTGCCGCGGCCACGGTTGACGGCACCATTGTTTACTTGCACCGCCGCCAACTGCAAAACATAGCCGATTCGGCGGCGCTAAGTACTGCGGTTGCGCTCGCTCAAGGCAAAACAGAGGCCGAGGCTTATCAAAAAGCGATGGATACGATTGCGACCAATGAGGGTGAAATTGAGTGGTATTCAACCGACCTGGCTAACCCTGATCCGCCTAATACCAATGTAGGAACGGGGCAGGACCTAACTTTAGGTATAGAAATTACAGATGGCTGTGATGTGCGGGTTGCACTTCAGTGGAGCGATATTGGAACCTATTTTGCTCAATTTGTGGGTCGTGAACTACTCCAGGTTGGCGCCAATGCGCGCGCCGGGTGTAATCGATCGGGAGGCCTTATGCCTATTGCGGTTAAACGGTTTGGCGATGAGCGTGATTGGAATCCGAATCTGACCAATACGAACAGCGCCGTGGTCTATTGCGATGACTGTAGTACACAGCAGTCGTTGACCGGAGCGCCGGCGCAGGGGCTGGGTAATGCCACCGACTTTTTAAGGCCATCAGGTAGTGATGAGATTACCGAGTGGCCAGGCTGGCCGGGCGGGCCAGAAATGTATCAATCGCCCTCGCCTCACGCCGAGTTGTCGGCAGGTGCTCCTGGTCGCAATTACTTTATCTTAGGCGGAGGCGTTAACCCCAACGTTGGTACGGTAAGCTATGCGGGTTTGGTTAATTTGGACATCCGTCACGTTTCGGCCCCGCCGGTAGAATACTATAACGGCGTTTCTGCCGGCACTCAATCGAACGTACTCAAAGATCTGGGTGAATACTACATCCGGCGCGGCTACTGTTGTGACATCCCCAGCCCTGGGGACCAAGTCGCCATGTATAACGGTAACAGCACCTCTTTTTCGGCCCAAGCATTTCAACAAACCTATGCTATTAGCGATGTTGTAGCCGTAATAGTCTATAACGGCCACGTGTTCAATACGCCCAACCTAGCTGTGACCGGCGAAACCCCCTACTACAAATCCACCCGTCCCCTCACGACGACTACTGCGGGATTAGATGCGGCCGCATTGACCTATGCAATAGATTTAGAAGCCGAGGATGGATTCCAATCAGCCGCAGGGGGGTTGACCATGTCCGTAATCGGCCTAAATAATTTCGCCGATTGGAGTTTTTCCCCAACCGACGCCCCCGTCTTGGGGCGTAACGGGATCAACCAGCGGACTATCACACTGCATATAACGCCAACCGTGACTACCGTAGGTACAACTACCCATGTTATCACCGGGACGCGCATGTTTTACGTCTCCGTGATTGACAATAGGGTGGGTGGAACGAATATCAGACGTTACTGGGGCGGCATGGTAACTGTCGGCGATGAAGTGAACGGGGTCCAGCGTGACTTACCGGCGGTAACCGGCCTCCCGACCAATTCGGCCCAGAATTATCCATTTCTAAGTGTGGTTAAGGGTAAACAAGCTAAATATAGTATTGATCTAGATTTGTGGGCCGGCGCGGCCGGGCAATCTGTTTCTGTTAACTTTGTGGGTACGTTACCTACCGGATTCAGTTGGGTAAGCTCACCGCCTTGGACAAAGAATACCAATACTAATCATCCCGGCGCCAGCTTTAACTTGAATATTAAGGTCGATAGTTCCGCGACGGCCAATACTATCTACACCTTACCGTTTTTGGTATCTGCCGGAACCAAGACTCAAACCTTTGACCTATATGTCTTGGTTGAAGAGGCTGAAACAACGGTTAAAGATTATGTTGAAATTTTGGGCTATGCTGCTTTAGAAATTACGGGCTACTACAATGGTCCTAACCTGATTGATCCTAGCTCTCCGCAACCGGCTAATGCTGTACGTGGGCGTATTGTATCTGAGTTAATGACTGACCCCAGCGACTTAAAATATGGTTTGCGTGCCCGGCTAATTCCTTGGTAATCGCTTTGAGGAGAGCGATCATGAGTCAATATCAACTTGAAATTGAGGTAGAAACATTATGAATCGAAGACGTGGTACCCTTTGGCTGTTAGCCGGTTTAATCCTGGCTGTAATTGCGGCCGGAATAAGTTACTTTGCTTTTCAACAAATGACGGTCCAACAAGCCAACGCGGTTGAAACAAAAACAACTCAAACGGTGGTCGTCAGCCGCCAACTGATTAACGAACGAGCCGTCATTCGCCTGGCCGACATCACCACGGAAGAACGTCCGGTTGAAGAAGTGCCCAGCGGTGCGATCTTTAAAACCGATGATGTCGTGGGCAGCATCGCGACGCGCTCCATTCAACCGGGCCAGGTTATATTGGCGCAGAATCTGGTCGAGAGTTTTCCGGCGGGCGGTTCAAGCGCGTTAGAATCGGCAGAAAATATTACCACCACGGTTAATTTCAACGAAGCGCTCGGCGAGGATTTGATCGCTTACGCTCTACCGGCGACAGATCGATTTTCTGCGGAAGGTCTCTTCTTACCCGGTGATCGAGTTGATCTTTTGGTCAGCACCGATGTGGTGGGCGAGGAAGAGGGAACCGGCGGCAAGGTCTCGATCTATGTGCTTCAAGATCTGGAGATTCTGCAAATTATCTACCAGTCGCCGGCTAAGGAAAAGAAAGAAGGGGAGACCGACAAAAAGGATACCCCTCCGACCGATTCGGCGGCTCGTGTACCTAAAACCATCTTACTGGCAATTGAGCCGCAAGATGCCGTTATACTCAAATATGCCATTGACACCGAAACTTCAATCGATCTGGCGCTGCGGGCTAATGACAATCGTCGCCGTTTTGAGGTAGAGGCCGTTACCATCAATACCATAGCAGACAACTATGATTTCGAAGCCCCCAGACCAGTTCCGTAATTCGGCTTAAGCTATGAAAGGATGACCATGTCTGCGGAACTCATCCATTATCACAGCGTAGTTATTCGTTTGGTTGCAATCATTTTTAATCGTTAATCCCAGGTTAAGCCGATCAAAAAGGAAAATTTAATGAAACGAGAAAAAGGGAAATCACTTAACATCTTAATTATCGCCGGCCATGCGTCTGATCTTGATTGGGTTCAACTTTCTTTACAAGATCACCATTACCAAGTATTAGGGCAGGTCTTTTCTGTGGCGGAAGCCGCTCAAGTCGTCGAAAAAACCCAGGTTGATCTCATTTTGGCCGATGGGTCCGGCGAAGGGGTTCTGGACACGGACTGGATCAAAGCCCTGACGTTTAAGACAACCGGAAGCCTCATTTTAGTTAGCGCAACCCAAAGTCAAATGGACTTTGTACGAGAGGCTATGTTGGCCGGCGCCAGCGGTTTCCTGCTTAAACCGTTTGATTTGGATGATTTGTCCAAAAGTATTGAGCAGGTATATCACCTATGGTTACAGCGCTCAACGCTTCTGGCCGAGTCTCGGTCTCAGAATCAGATGGCCGCAATACCGGCCAAAAAGGCTCATTCGATTGCATTGTTTAGCCCAAAGGGCGGCACCGGTACCACAACCCTGGCAGTCAATTTAGCCATTGCGCTTAAGGAAGAAACCAATGCCCCGGTTCTACTGGTCGATACTGATTTTCGTACAGCCGATGTTGATATTTTTCTAAGTATTTTTAGCAAGCGATCCATTTTGGATTTGGTCAACTTAGATCAAACGATCGATCAAGAAACGCTTGATCAAGTCATAACTGAGCATAATTCAGGTATTATGGTCCTGCGCGGGGATCCACAACTTCAGTTTATTGACACCCCTTTTGAGCCTAGCCAGATCGGCGCCTTGATTGAAGGGATTGTCGCCCTGTGGGACGGCTATGTAGTCATCAATACCAGCAACGGTCTGGATCGGTGGACGGTTGAAGTTCTTGACACCGTCAACACAGTTTTAGTGGTCACCCGGCCCGAGTTGCCGGCCCTGCGCGTAACTCGAAACTTTCTCGAGCTGGCCGAGGCGACGGCGGATACGAGCGGCCGTTGGAAGGTAGTTATGAATGCTTACCAAGGGAAAAAAGTGTTGCAGACGGCTGATATCGAAGCATCGATTCACCATCCTATCGCTGCGACCGTCGGCGAGGACGCTCTGCTCGCTTCCACAGCCATTAATCAGGGCCAGCCGCTGGTGATTTCGCAGCGCAAATCTCCACTGGTTAAAGATATTATGGCTTTGGCAAAACTGATTAGCGCAGAGCGACTGAATGAGGCCAAAGTAAAAAGTGGCGACGGTGCGCCGCGTTCTGAAAAAGAGTCAAGTAAGCCGTCGACTTTCTGGAAGCGCATCCCATTCTGGCAGACGGTAACAAACAGCGTACGTCTTATTATTTGGTAAAGCCGTAAAGGTAACGGAGTAAGATTATGAGTTTGATGGGCTTTCTCATCGCCGGCTTGGTGGGCCTGGCTATAATGGCAATTTTTGCCGGTATTCTCTCAATACTCCCCCGTGATAATATCTCCGATCGGATGCAAGAGGTCTTTTCGTCAGACTTAGCGGCAGACACAGGCGGCAGCGGCGCTAAGTTTTCCGCGAATTCCTCGTTGAAGTTGCTTGACAAGAAACTTCAATCGCGGGGACTGGGACACACCCTAACGGCGAATTTGATGCAAGCGGATCTAAAGTTAACAGCCACCGAGTACGCCTTGTTGGTTGTGAGCATCACCATTTTGGGGGCGCTGTTGGGCTACTTAATTTCGAGACATCCTGTATCAGCCCTGATAACCGGTACGATCAGCTTTTTTAGCCCGGCCGTATATGTCACTTGGCGTAAGATCAAACGCCGTCGCGAGTTTGCCGATCAACTGGTGGATGTCATAACGCAAATTGTAGGATCATTACGGTCTGGGTACAGCCTGGTGCAGTCGCTGGATACGGTTTCAAAACAGGCCCCCCCACCGGCCGGTGAAGAGTTCTTGCGGGTTGTACGTGAAGTTCAATTGGGTTTACCGCTTCAGGTTGCTTTGGAGCACCTGGCCGAACGCATCGAAAATGAAGATTTGGTTATGGTTATTACGGCCATCAATGTAAATCAGCAGATCGGCGGTAATCTGGCTGAAATTTTGGATACGGCCGCTGAAACCATTCGCGAACGGGTTCGAATTAAACGTGAAATTCAAGTTTTAACCGCACAACAGACCATTTCCGGTTACGTCTTGGTATTCTTGCCAATTGCTCTAGGTGCGATCTTGATGGTTATCAATCCCACCTATCAGATGAAACTTTTTACACCGGGGCTCACCCTGTGTATTCCTACCGGGGCTGCTCTGGGAATCGTTATTGGTTTTTTCGCCATGCGTCGCATCATCGATATCGAGGTGTAATGATTAGAGTTCATAGAGTTCGTAGCGTTCTTGGAGTTCGTAAAGTTACGGCGTTGAATATCGAAAGTCACTCCATAAACTCTACGAACTCCGCAAACGCCATTGTCGGCAGAGGATACAAATAGTTATGACTGCTCAGATTTTACTCAGTTTAATAGTCGGCTTGAGCGTGCTGGCTCTATTTAACGGCCTACGGGTTTTCATGACTCCCTCCGGAGGAGAAGATCGCCTCCAGGAAGTTCTATACGGCTCCCCAGACGCGCCCATGACCCTGCGCGAGATTGAACTGCGTACCTCGTTCGTCAACCGGACGATTAAGCCCATGAGTAAATCACTCTTGCAGTGGTTAGGCAAACTGGCCCCGCAGCGCAATGCCGAGGCTTTACAGCGCAAGCTGGATATGGCCGGCAATCCGGGTAACTTAGGCATTGTCGATTTTCTGGGGTTAAAACTAATATCCGGCCTCATCATCGCTGTTTTATTAATTTTGTTCGTTATGGTGGTTCGTACCAAAACATCAATGCTTATGATTGGATTTGTTGGACTGAGTGGCGGCTTGGCCGGCTTTATGATTCCGAATTATTGGCTCATCAAGCGTATTGCGGCTCGGAAGCATGAGATTCTCAAATCTCTACCCGATGCGCTGGATATGATGGTCATCTGTGTCGATGCCGGGATGGGACTATCGGGGGCCATGCAGCGCATCTGCGACAATTGGAACAATGCCTTGGTCGAAGAGTTCGCCCGCGTCCTGACTGAAACAAAGCTGGGGCGAAGCCGGCCTGATTCATTGGAAGCCATGGCTCACCGAACCGGAGTTAAAGAGATGATTAGCTTTGTTATGGCGTTAACCATGGCGGAGCGACTGGGGGCCAGTATTGCCCAAGTTCTACACGTCCAGGCCGAACAAATGCGCATTGCGCGTCGCCAAAGAGCAGAGCAGTTGGCCCGCGAAGCCTCGATTAAGATGCTATTTCCCCTGGTCTTTTTGATTTTTCCCGCGATGTTTGCGGTTATCTTGGGTCCGGCCGTACCGCAGTTACTGGAAACCTTCGGATCGCTGTAGGCGTAAAGGATTAACCGATGTCTCACGATGTTACCGCGTCGCCCAAACCAAAATCGCCTTTTGATCATCCGACCTATGGTGAAGGGATGAACTACCTGGATAAGGGGCAATGGCAGAAGGCTATTGCGGCCATCGAAGCCTTGCAGCAACTTTATCCGGACAACGTCGATGTTCGGGATCTGCTGGCCGAAATCACCATGCGAGCAACCGTGGCTCAAGCGCAACCCCGGAAAAAAGCAAGAGGTTCCGCCCGGCGTATGGTTCGGGTCGTTATGATCGGTGTGCTCATGTTAATTGTCTGTTCTATCATCGGCTTGGTTGCTTTTAAAGTGTGGATTGAGCCAACATTTCTCCACGAATATCGCATCCGCCAATTGACCGAAATGCGGCAAGCGGCGGATGAGGCCATCATTGGTGGCCGCTATACTGAGGCTCGCCAGACCTTGGAAGAGATGCGTATCATTCTACCGGAGGATGCCGATATTGATGAGAGCTTACAGCGAGTGGGACAACTGGAGAAAATGTCGGCTTTATATAATGAAGCCCAAAAACAAATGGCCGCAGAGGAGTGGGCTACAGCCATCGAAACCCTGACCGCGCTGCAAAGTCTGGATGCCCAGTATCGCGATTTAGCCGAGATGTTAGCCACAGCACACGAAGCTCAGGCGCTGGATGAACAGTTCCAATCGGCTGAAGCCGATTTTGCCAATGGTGAGTGGGCTAACGCGATAGCCACGTATGAACAGGTACACCAAACGAACCTGACCTTTAAATTTGAAACGATTCAAACTCGCCTTTTTGACTCTCATCTCAACTATGCGCGTGAGCTTATCGCTTCAGCCAACACCGACTCAAACCAAGTGACGACGGCTTTGTCACACTTGTCTGAAGCATTGATGGTTCGCCCCGTTGACCAGGCTGCTCTCGACGAGCGCCGTCTCGCCGAAACTTACTTTACGGCGATCACTACGGATGAACGTGACCAGGCCATTGATTTACTGCAAGCGATCTATGCTGAACGGCCCGACTATGCCGGAAATGCCGCTGTGGAACTGCTCTATACCAATCTGGTCACGCGCGCCGATGCGAATTTGGCCGCCGGCCAAACAGAGATTGCTCTGAGCGATTATCAAGCCGCGGCCGATCTGTTCGTCGTGGACTCATCAGAAGCACAAGATAAGTTGGCCGAACTGAACGCCGACTCAAACTAATAAAGATAAGCCGGGATAAATATGATGCAACCTATTCAGAATAATTACGAACCAACGCAGCCTCAGCCGCCCTTGCCCGACCACCCGACTGCTCATCCACTCTATCATATGGTCGAACATTTTATTAATCAGGGCGACTGGCAAGCGGCCCGCGCGCCGCTTGAAGAGTTATTAACCTTATACCCAGACGACCCTTACTTGCAAGAGCTGGCGCCGTCGGTCCGCACTCGAAGCGCGTTGTTGGGCTACGCCGAAGAAGAGTACAGCAGCGACTCAGAGCCTCGCTTTAAATTGGAAGGACCGCTCAAGTTTGTTATCCCCGGCCTTATTTTTATCGTTCTGCTGTGCTTGGTAGGCAGCACGATGCTCGCTCTGCAAATTTGGGGTCTGCCAGGTGGCGATAGTCAGCGCGTAGCAGCGCGAGTCAGCCAACTGCACGAACAGGCTCAGGACGCGCTCGATAGCGGGGATTATGATCGGGCCGTTGTCGCTTATTCTGAACTACTCCAGTTGCAGCCGGATGATCAGCAGGCTCAGCAGGGTCTTGAGCAAGCCCGCGCGCTGCGGTCGACCATGTCGCTCTATAGTGAAGCCATTGCCGAGATGGAGGCGCATCACTGGGAAAGCTCGCTGGCAATATTCAAGCAGATCGAAGCAGCCCAGCCCGGTTATCGAGATGTGGCCAATCGAATCCAATTTGTTCAGGAACAACAGCTTCTAACCAGCCAGTTTAGCGATGCTGAGGCTGATTTTAGCCAGGGTAACTACGAGCGCGCCATTCAGGGCTATGAGACGTTGCAGGAAATCAATAGTAATTTCCAAAGCGATACCGTGCGTGAGCACCTGTTCTTGAGCTATCTCCAACAAGGGTTGACGGCAGAGAGTGCAGCCGGCGACGACCCGGAGCAGTTGGCAGCCGCGCTGGACCTCTTCGAGAAAGCGCTCATTTTACGTCCGGGCGACTCTCAAGCCAGAGGTGAGAGCCAACTCATAAAATTGTATTTAGAAAGTTTAGAGTATTTGGAAGATGAACGCTGGGCAAATGCTGTCGAGAATTTGAACCTGATCTACGATGCCCGGCCCAGTTTTGCCAATGCCTCAGTCGGTCCGCTGTTGTATGATGCTTACGTAGCTTGGGGCGACGATCTGTTCGAATACGGCGAGTTTGCCGAAGCTCAAACCAAATATGAAGCCGCCCGTTTGATTAGGGGCGTAGATACCTCCAATATTGGGCGTAAACTGGCGCTAGCCAAGGCAGCTCAAGAAACGCCAACACCCACACCCTCGCCCGAGCCGACCGCAGCCCCATCAACCGGTAGTGGAGGCGGAGGTGGGGGCGGAGGGCAGGTGGCTCTACCGACTCCAACACCCACCGCTACGCCTGTGCCACAGCCTTACGCGCTCACCAGTATGGCCATCAGGAATAATTGCAGTGGCCAGGGATATATCCACGGTGTCGTGTGGAATGCCTACCACTTGCCCTTGTCCGGGGTGACGGTCCAGGCGTTCAATCTCGACAATGGGGCCGGTCCGCTCATATCCGGTCCATCTAACGGTGATGGCATTTACCAAATTATTGTTGAGGGCGATCAGATTCCGGGTTTATGGATGGTCCAAGTGCTTGAGAATGGACAGCCGGTCTCTGAGGCGATGGGGCAGCGTTTGGGTGGCGAGTGCCTTAACGGTGCTCAAGAGCTAAAAGTCGATTGGCAGCGAAACCTCCAGTTTGAATAATACGATCATTTCTTGCATACAACGGGAGCGAATGATGAAGATGATAATAAATTTCCAGAGTTTCAAATTGGGTCGATTGATTTTGATCGGCTTGGTAATCTACAGCGCCTTAAGTCTGTTTGCCGGCAGGGCCGCGGCTCAAGATCCAACACCCCTCCCGACTCCGACCCCCGCCCCGACCTGGACTCCTGCCGCCGCTCCTACTGACACGCCAGCCCCCAATGTTCCGAACCCACCGACGCCCTTACCGGCGACCGTTACGCCGAGTAATCGGCTGATCGATTTCCGAGTGGATGAAGATGAAATTGACTCAGGCGACTGTGTTGAGTTTAGTTGGGTGGTGCGCGGCGACATCGACCGCGTCGAGTTCGACGAAATCGATGATGGTAAAGAAGCGGTATTGGTGTCAGAGCAAGATGAACGCGAAGAGTGTCCGGATGTTGATACGGAATATAAACTAATTGTCAAATGGCTAGACGGGTCCAAAACTTCCGACTCCATTGAAATTGATGTTCTTGACGATAGCAGTGATGGCAGCAGCAGTAGTTCCGGTGGGAACGGTACCGGTCAAGACTCCGGTTCAACGGTGGGCGTTTTTATAATCGTCACCCCCATTGCCATGAGTTCGCTGACCCCGGTGGCTGAGGAAAACGAGTCCGATCTCTTCACCCAAATTTCGCCGGACGGGAGCGACGGCCAACCGGTTGAGAAACCGGCCGGTATCTTGGGATCGGTCAACAGCCTGCCGGAGACCGGCCACATACCAGGCCAAAATTCTTTTTCGACGGCCAACCGGCCCATTGTTACCAATGAGAGCTTGCCGGACGATCGCCCCGAACCGCTCGGCCAGCTCATCAGTTTCGGCCTTTGGGGCGTTCTGATTGTCGTGATTGTTGCTGCTTTTAAGCTGCTCACTCATTCCGGGCACATCTCCTCCCCTGGAGGTCCGCGCCGTTAAGGCCAAGCCTGACGTTGCCCCAAGACAAGTCCAATGATGAGGCACAAGTATGATTTTTAACAACCGATGGTTTCCATTTTTGCCTGTAGCTGTAATCCTTTTACTACTGGGGTCCGCTCGGTTTGCGTTTGGTCAGGGGCCGATTTTGAACAGTCTGCCCACACCAACCGCGGTTCCGGTTGCACCCGACGGGGCGCCCCCCACAGATCCAATCTCAGCATCAGGGCTGCCGGATCTGATCGTTACCCATATTGCGGTTAATCCGAGTACCCCCAAAGTCAACCAACCGGCGACAATCTCCGTTACGATCAAAAATCAAGGTTCGCAGGCATTAAACAGTGGTAATAACTTCCTGGTCGATTTATATATTGACCCCCCCTTTGAACCCGTGCCTAACTACCACCAGCTAGAGAATGATGATCTACCGTGGGGGATGCAGTGGTTCTGGGTACCACCCGGTGGATCTTACACGTTAGAGACCACCTGGGTGTTCACCGATGTAAAAACGTTTGAAGTGTGGAGCCAGGTCGATAGCGGTGATGATGTCGTTGAGGTCAACGAGGACAACAACACTAAAAAACTTAATGTCTCTGTTCTGACAGAAGACAAAATTACGCAAGACACCCACCAGGATTTCATGACAAATATGGCTTCGACTCTTGACAATAGCGACCCCAGCGGTCTTCTGCGTCTTAGCCGGTTTGAAGAACCGCCCTTCCTGACGCCCCCCTTTGCCAATGGCTCTTGTGAAATCAATAACGCTTCCGTGTCAGTGTCTGATTATGGGATGAGCAACCCCGATACACGCCTTAACGCCACCACTACCGGCAAGCAAGTTGAACCTCATCTTATCGACAACGGCGCCGGTGTGTTGATTGCGGTCTGGGAGGATGGCCGCAACGGCGATACCAACCGAGATATTTACTTGCGTTACTCAACAAATTTTGGAGTCACTTGGGGCGCCGAACAAAAAGTCAATGACGATTCGGGCAGTGCGCAACAGTTAAACCCGGTAGCGGCCCTCAGCGACAGTGGGACGTTGTTGGTTGCCTGGCAGGATTTTCGTAACGGCAATTATGACATCTATGCCCAAACGTTTACGCTCAGTGGGGCGACCTTAACCCGCACAGGAAATAATATTTTGGTGGGAGGCTCGGCCAGTTACAATGCCGGCGAACAGATCAATCCGGACATCGCCGTTGACGAATCGGGTGGTTTTCACGTGACCTGGCAAGACAAACGTAATGGCCATTATGATATCTTCGCCACCAGTTATGTACCGATCAACAATATTTATACTTGGACTCTGGTGCGGCGCGTGCATGACGATTTTGGGATTACCCAGCAGGTCAATCCCACCATCGAAGTGCTCGATTGGCTCAAAGTAATCAGCGTCTCTTATACCATTGCGCCGACAGAGCCTTACACGATTACGGTGAATAAGGTGATCAGCCAGCCAGCCACCATTCTGGCGGTGACCTGGGAGGATGATCGACATGGAGACTCGGATATTGCGATGGTCTTCTCCGGGGATAGAGGCGAAACGTTTGCCGAAGATCAATTTCTAACTAATTCGCCTACGGATGGCGATCAGCGCAAGCCTGAGGTTACATTGACCAAAGGCAAAAAGCCCATAAATTTTACCGTGCCTTTGCCTGACGGCAGCCAGCGCGATATTGAAGTCGAGGTGCCGGTCAGCAACATTCATACCGTTTGGGAAGGGTATAACACGGCGGCCAATGTTGATCGCAACATTTATTACAATCAAAGCCAAATTTCGGTCGAACAATTAGGCGACAACAATGAGTTTGAATTTGTGCTTTCAATTGGCGGTAATGAGCAGATTAACAAGAATGATACCCGCAGTTGGCAGACTGCGCCGGTCGATCAACGCGATCCGGCTCTGGTGGCTGCCCCCTGTGGGGGAGATGCCGGCGAGGAGGCATGGAACATCTTTATCGCCTGGTCCGATAGCAGAAATTACGACAGCAGCAACTACGATATTTATTATGATCTGAAATCGAGCTGCGGGGCCGTCTCCGGTAATCAAATGCTTAATGATGGAGTTCGTTTACATAACTTTGATACCACAAATCCCAACTACAGCGACTACGATTTAGGTCACCCCCCACCCGGAAGACAGCTCAACCCCAGCGTCGCGGCTGATATTCAGCTCCAAGGCTCAACCGTTTGGGGGGGCTATCTCTATCTGGTTTGGGAAGATGATCGCGCCGGCGATCCCCAAAAGGAAAAAGATATTTACTTTGCCCGCTCCAACCTGACCTACTATAACCAAAAGCCGTATAGTTACGGTTTCGGCGCAGGCAGTCAAATCTCCTCCATCCTTGATTCAGGGAGCGCCGACACCACGTGGTTCACCCTCGGCTGGTCGGCCACGACCCCGGCTTCAACCTATATCACGGTTCAAACGCGGCTGGGCGACTCCATGGCCGAGGTGCTGGCCAGTGATTGGTATCCAAAGCGATTTCCGTTTCAGCCTCAGCCTTGGGATTGCTCGGCCAGCGAAACCGGAGCGCCCCTGGCCGGCTATAATTCACCGGGGCAGCACATCGAAGGTGCCTCGGGCAATACCCGACCCACAGCGCGTTACATCCAATATCGGGTCAACTTTTTCACTCGCGACGAAACTAAAACGCCCGAATTGACCGATCTAACCCTGTACTATCTGTCAGGCGGCGATGGTTCTGGCGGCTCGCCGGAGCCTAATCAGACTTTTCTGCCCACACTGGTTAAATAGCTGGGGCTAATCCTATCAAAGGTAAAATCGATAATGAGACGAATTTTAGTTTTTGGAACAGTAGGGACCGTCACCTTGATTACCTGTATTGCAACTTTCATGGTGGTTAGTTTTAGCAGCTATTTCATGCTAGATGAAGAGGCGACAATACAACCGGTTAGAATTGCTCAGGTTGCGCCGTTAAATATTGAAGCCGTATCCGACCAGAATGTTGTTGAATCGCCCCCTGGTCTGATCCCGGCTGCTTTGAAAGAACGGGCAGTCACGCCTACCTTACCCGCCGCCACCGCCACAGCTACGGCCACCGCCAGCCCCACGGCGTCTCCAACATCGTCATCACCAACGTCTACATCCGAACCCATCGTTACTCAGCCGGGTGTTGACAGCCGCTTGGTTGTGCCCAAACTAGACCTGGATCGCCCGGTTCTTTTCTCACCGGTCGTCCACGGTACCTGGCAGGTAGAGCACCTGGAACAGGCCATCGGTCATCTGGAAGGAACCGCCCCCGCCGGCGCTAACGATAACTTTGTTTTGGCCGGCCACGTCGACCTGGTGACCGGCGAGCCTGGCCCCTTCGCCAATCTGAACCAATTAACAGCTGGCGATCTGCTCATCGTTTATGAAGGCCATAAGGAATTCTACTACATTGTCGATTCCATCTTTGCGGTTGATCGCACCAATGTGGAGGTGACTTACCCCACAACGACGGGGCAGATTACGTTGATTACTTGTACCAATTGGAGCGACGCTGACCGTAAATACGTTGGTCGATTGATCGTCAAGGGGCATTTGATCAAAATTTAGCCGCGAACTTATGCCCTAGTGAATTCAACTTATCCTGCTGAATCATGATCTCCAAACCAAAATCTGTCTCAGCGAGTAGCCAATAATTCCGCAGCGGCGCGCCAGCCGGTTTCAACAGCCCCGTGAACGGTGGCGACGTGGCCGTTGGTCGAGGTCGCTTCACCGGCGAAGAAGAGGGTGGGTGCCAAGGGAGCGGCCAGGTCGGCCCGGGCCTGGCCGGCGCCAATGGGTGTGTAAGTATACGCGCCCAGGCTCCAGGGATCGGTTGACCAATCAACCAGACGGCCGGCGACAAAGGCGGAGCGAACGTCATCGCCCAGAATTTGGCTTAACTCCTGTAAGCCCTGTTCAATGGCGCGCTCCTGGCCCAAGGCGGCTAGCTCGAGGGCAGCCGGCCCACCGGTGTAGCCCATCAATACCGGTGCGGCGTCCGTGCCGGCCGGCCACCAGGTCAGTACAAAGCCATCGGTGCGTAGAGATGTAAATTCCGGCCAAACCGATCGGTTGAAATGGAGAGCCAACTTGGTGACATGCCCCATCGCCAGGCGATCGATGGCCTGTTGTTTCACCTCGGGCAGCGCCGGAAGAAAGCGGGGCTGTCCTAATTGCAGCACTCCCAGCGGTACGGTAATGATGACCTGCCGGGTGGTCATGGGGTAGCCGTTCTGTGTCTCAAGTCGTACATAGGTATCGCTCCACTCAATCTGCGTTACGGCGGTGTCAAGCCGCACTTCGATACCCTGAGCCAGGAGCGTAGGCAGGGCATCATAGCCGGCGGTGATGTGGGAATTTTCCCAACCGGCCGTGTTTAGCGCTCGCTCGTGACTGACGGCCGAGGCGCTTAAGCGCGCCACATCGGCAGCCTCAAGGCAAGCCAAACTGTTAGTCACGAATCGAAGCGCCTCTTCGTCAGAACCGGCCAGAGCTAAAAGCCGATCATAGGCGCTGCATTCCGGACCGTTATAGGTGGTCACCTGCTCAAAAAGCGCGTCAACCCGACCGGGTAGCGACTCATCCGACAGCAAGCGCCCCTGCCGGGCCAATAGCGTGCGATAGGCGTGCCCCCTCTGCCGGCCGCGCGGCCAGGGTTCGGCCTCCAATCCGGCCGGTCTGATCACTTGCCAGGTCGAGGCTTGTTCGCCATGAATAAATTCGGCCCCCAATTCAACCGGGCCATAGGTATGATCGGTCCAGATGCGGCCGCCCCAGCGGTTGCGGGCTTCGAGTACCAGGGCGGTTACACCGGCAGCCTTGAGTTGTTGGGCGGCAGCTAAGCCGGCCGCGCCCGCGCCGATA
Organism: Anaerolineales bacterium; assembly: GCA_020634855.1. Lineage (GTDB taxonomy): Bacteria > Chloroflexota > Anaerolineae > 4572-78 > J111 > JAGRBY01. Next base: position 350,615 of record JACKAU010000003.1, on the reverse strand, counting down.
ATAATAACGTCATGTTCTACCTCGTGTGACATAAATCCCTCATAATGGTAATCCTATCCAAATTAAGAACCAGGTGACAGTCACTTATTATCGATAAATGAGCATCGGAGTTGTTCAAATAGGTCGATTTAGCCTACTCAAGTGACTGTCACCTTTGGAATTCGAGGTGTAATCTTACGTCGCTCATCGGGCTTTGCCAAATCATCTGGCAGTTAAAAGCAGTGGGGCATTTTTGATAATTGGGTTTACAAGGGTATGATTTTGGGCGAGGTGTGACTCGTATTATCTCAATTTTTCGGGGCAAGCACAACAACGGATTACGGAATCAACGGAAGAAAATCCGTCGATTTTCCTAGGGAGTAAACCGGTTCTATTGAGACGGTGCCGGCAATAGAAATATATTGGAGCGACAAAGCTTGCTTTGTCATTCACGGTACAGTCAAAGTAATTTTTGACGCGCCGGGCCTTTATTTTAATAGGAGATAAATATGCAAGAACTGAACGTTACTATCTGGAACGAATTTCGACACGAGAAATTGGACGAGCGAGTTAGGCAGTTATACCCGGACGGGATGCATGCGGTTATTGGTCAGGCGATGGAAAATCATGGATTTCGGGTAAGAATAGCCACGCTCGACGAACCGGATCACGGACTGACGGATGATGTGTTGGCCCAAACCGATGTACTGCTTTGGTGGGGACACAAAGCGCATCAAGAAGTACAAGATGACATTGTTGAGCGGGTGTACCGGCAAGTCATGGCCGGGATGGGGTTAGTGGTGCTGCACTCAGGGCACTATTCAAAAATCTTCAAGAAGTTGATGGGTACCACATGCAGCTTGCGCTGGCGCGAAGCCGGAGAACGAGAGCGAATTTGGGTGATCAATCCCGGCCATCCCATTGCCGCCGGGCTGGATCACTACTTTGATATTCCGGCCACAGAGATGTACGGCGAGCATTTCGATATTCCGACGCCGGACGAGTTAGTCTTGATTAGTTGGTTTGAAGGAGGCGAAGTATTTCGCAGCGGCTGCTGTTTTTACCGGGGCAACGGCAAGATTTTCTATTTCCGCCCCGGCCACGAAACCTACCCGATCTATCACCAAGCCGAAGTTCAGCAAGTTATTGCTAATGGCGTTCGCTGGGCGGCCCCGATTAATGGGCCGGCCTACAGGTACGGCAATAAATAACGATTGAAGTTTAAATGTATCGAGGCGGGATTTTTCGTCGCACTTTGTAACCCTAAACGGAGCGAAGAGCTTTTTAGAGGGTACGGTGGTGTTGAAGGGCACATGAAGTTAAATAACCCCCTTGCTGCCGTAGCAAGGGGGTTATATTTTTGAATGATCTTGATTAGATCACAGGTTTAGTCAAGTGAAATAGCCTGGATGCTCTAACTTAAAAACTGGGCAGTATAAGCGGCAGTAGTCTCATCGACAATCGAAAGGTTGGATAAGGAAAGTTCACTCTCTGACTGGAAATATCTTACCCCTTCTTCATAGTTCGAAACGGACATTTTTGACGAGGCCAGAGTCTCTACCGGCGCTGAGTCTTGAAGCAGCAGCGCCATATGGCGGCATACCTCTTCATCCACAATTGAGAATCCATATTGTTGGACAACGCCCGTAAAGATCGGATCTAAATCGTCAGTATGATTGTCGGAGCCGTTTTTACGGCTATTGACACGTATTCGGTTGGTAGGTTGATCCACAACGATCCGTTTTTGATTATAAAGGTCTAAATTGGCGATCATAAGTCAACTCCTTAGATTGAATTAGTAGCCTTAGGCTATTTTTTTACCTGTGATCAACTAACAATATATCCAGCAATCTCCATCTAAGCCATAAATTTTAAGCCATAAATGATGGAGCGCTTGAACTAACTAATAAAGTTTGCAAAAAAATAATTAGGGAATGGGTTGAAGTTTCAGTTACAACAGACGCAACTGCTTTTAATTACGACTAATAACATCCTGGTTATTAACAGAAAAGCAATGCATCGGGTCAGTTGTTGATATTAATATACAAAAAAAAAGAGGAACTGTGAAGAGTACTTACCTCGTGATTTGTGGAAATCTACCCAGTGACTAAGTACGTACGGATCGGCGAATCACTCGTGTAAAAACTACGTATAAAATTTCCCGAAACCACGTAGTTTTTACGCGGATATCTGGTCAGTAAACCGGATTCCTAACATTCAATGGCGGTAATAACTGGTTTTATTCCCCGCAGTGTTCTCAATTAAACCAAAAGGACCAGTCACCTGAACAGAATTGACACAGTTTGCACGCCCATAGCACAAAATTAGCCACGAATGGCACGAATTGACGCGAAAAATAGGAATAATTCGTGAAAATTCGTGTAATTCGTGGCTAAAAAACTGGGTATGCGTAAGCTCTGCCGAATAGTTTTTATACTGTTTTGTGAAGAAGCCGGATAAAAAATAGGAATAGCCGTTCCGAATTATTCAACTAGGCCGTAGTCTTTGGCATAGCGCATCAAATCAACCCGACTTTGCAGGCCCAATTTGTCTACCAAATTGGCTCGATGGCCTTCTACTGTTCGGACGCTAATTCCCAGAGTAGTGGCTATCTGGCGGTTGGTGTATCCTTGAGCAATATATCTTAGCACTTCACTTTCCCGTGGCGTGAGGGTATCAATTAACGATCCGGTTGATTCTTCCGAGGACGGTTCGGGGTAGAAATCTTTAAGTAGGGCGCGCGTCATGGTGGGGTGTACGTAGATATTACCCAGATGGACGGTTCGTATAGCGTCGACCAATTCGGAGCCGATGGCCCGCTTGACAATGTAGCCGGAGGCGCCGGCCTCGATGGTCTCTCGTAGCAGCCCATCATCTTCGTGGGCGGTTAGGATTAGCACATGAGCATTGGGCTGCACTTCTTTCAGGCGTTGCGTCAGTTCAATCCCGCTCAAACTGGGCATGCTCAGATCGATCAGAAATACATCAGGTTGCAGTGTTTGGGCCAGACGTAGCGTGGTATGGCTGTCGGCCGCTTCGCCCACAACTTCCAAGTCGGTCTCGGCGTTAAATAGGGCTTGTAAACCGGCGCGGATAACGCCGTGGTCGTCAGCGATGAGAATCCGAATGGTCATGAGGTATCTCCACAAAAATGGTTGTCCCGACTCCAATTGTGCTTTCGACGCTCAAATTGCCCGCCAACATTTCGGCTCGCTCACGCATGCCCAAAATTCCCAAACGGCCGGTTTTCATAATGGCCCCGGCATTAAAGCCGACGCCGTTATCTTCGACAATAATGGAAATTTGGTTTTCATCTTGCTTAAGCACAATATCAACATAAGTGGCTTCAGAATGTCGGACAATATTTGTTAGCGCTTCTTGGATAATACGGTAAACGTTGGTCTCAACTGCCAGGGGTAGACGGCAATGATCATCTATGCCGATGACTTCCAGTTTAGCTTTGGGACGATAAGTGGCGTTGAAGGATTTAATATGCTGGCGCAGGGCGGCTACCATGCCTAAATGTTCAAGGGTAGCCGGCCGCAGGTTCATCGCCAGCCGGTGAATGTTTTCTAACACCGTGTCGGTGGTGCGCTCCAGCTCAGCTACGCGGGCCAGAACCGCTTCGGGATTATCGGCTTCGCGCTCCAGTAAACGTAGCCCCACCATTAAACCGGTTAACGTTTGCCCGGCTTCATCATGCAGTTCACGCGCAAGCTGTCGCCGTTCAGTTTCTTGCAGTTCAACCAGCCGCCGAGAGAGGGACTGCAATTGTTCGTGGCTGGCCCGCAGTTTTCTAAAAAGGCGGGCGTTTTGAATAGCAATGGCTGCTTTATTGGCAAAGGCTTCAGCCAAGTTTGTTTCGGCCTGACCATAATGAGAGTAATTTGCATTATCGAGGGTTAGATACCCGATAATCCGTTGGCGGACGCGCAGCGGTAGAACCATGCGGCCGGGAAAGGAATCGCCATTGCCCAAGCCTAACAGCATATTAATCAGAAAAAGCGGCTGGTCACCAATATCGATGGCTTGATAAAGAAACCCATCCATAATCGGATAATGACGGCCGACCACCTTTTCCTGCACTTGGGGCCCGCGACCGGCCACGGCATGCAGGAGATCGTCATCCCACAGAAAAATACAAGCGTTTTGGTAAGGCACCACCTGTTCCAAATGGGTTAAAATGCGATCTAAAACCTCATTGAGATCAACCGAAGCCACCAGCGAAATCGTCGCTTCGCGCATAATTTCCGCCTGCTCACGAGCCGTTCGTTCAGCTTCGGCTCGCTGGCGAATTTCTTGGTAAAGGCGGGCATTTTCGATAGCTGTGGCGGTTTGATCGGCCAATGTTTGCAAGAGTTGTCGATCTTCGGCAGAGAACGGGCGGGCTCGAGAACTAATGGCGTAAAGTACGCCAATGACTCGGTGCCCGATTACCATTGGCACGAAAACCTTTGAGTGACCGGCCCAGTCAGGCCAGAAAGGGACACAATAGCCGCTTTGTGAGCCGTTAGATACATTTAATACCTGGTGAGGATGATGATCATTATTATTCTTTTTCTGGGTGAGTGACTGATCTGAAGGAATGGCCGACGCGGGTTGTCCACCAGGATGATGGTGATACTGAAGCTCGCGGGTGGTGTCATTGATCAGGCCGCAGCCGGCCCCTTCACATTGAAGAACGGTTTTAATCGCTTCAACCACCTGTCGCAAAATCGCTGTTTCATCGCGCAGGCGTGTCAGTTCTTGCCCGACTTGATGCAGCAGGGCTAACCGCTCTTCAAGCTGTTTGCGGTCGCTAATGTCGGTAATCAACCCGTCGTAAGCAACAACCTGACCCTGTTCGTCCTTGCGCACCACCGGCGTGTTTCTAACCCACCGAATTGAACCGTCTTTATGGATTAAGCGGTGTTCCAGCGGTATGGCCGGCTCTCCGGCGATGATTTCAGCAGATTGTTTTAAAACCATCTGGCGGTCATCAGGGTGAATCATTTGAAACCACAGGAGCGGGTTAGCTTCATATTCTAGCCAACTATAACCGGTAATCGCCTCGCAATTTGGCCCGTGGGACGTGGCAATGGGCCGCCCATTCTGGATAGAAACGGTGTAGATGTAATCGGTAACCGAACTCAGCAGTCGTTTATAACGTTCCTCACTGGCCTGCCAGGCAGCCTCGGCCTGCTGTCGCTCGGCTATTTCCTTTCTCAGATTAACCTCATGTGATCGAAAGTTATCCAGTTGCTGACGGAGCATATTCAGTTCGTTCATTAATTGTTCTTTTGATTTGGCTTCGTCACGTATCGACATCTCATTCATTAACCGACGACAAGGATCAAGCGACCCCAATTATAATGTTTCATCTCGTTGTTAAGATGGAAATACCCAATAGATTTAGCTGGCGTAATCTGGGCTTGTTCAAAAGCAACATTCGACCGGAGATACCCCTTTTCAGGTCATCCATAGTATACCATCAGAATGAGCTAATTGTAAGTATGGATCATAAAGTTGACTCGATGGGATCTCGGGGTCAAAATCCCATCGAGTCGTTACATCTTAAGCCAGACCTGATAGTTTCCCGTATCACGTTGTTAAAAACAGGTGAATGTCGGAAACAGAAGAAACCTTCTTAGCTCATAATGTCTAGAAGGTTTAATGTCCTGTCTAACTTCTTTAAAACCACACCGCTGTGATTTATCTATAGGTGTAATTTTAGGCGAAAAAGTTCGATGCGTATTGAGCAGTTGTCTCTTCATCGACAGCAGGTCCGGTTGCAGCAGAAATGAGTTCATAAGACTCCGGATCGTGCCGTGGCGTCGTCGCATCACTGCTCAAAAAGAGTTGTGTTATTTTTTTCTTACCCCCGGCGCGAATCGCCATCGCTTCATCGGCAGCCTGGACCAGAGGGGTTATATACGATGCTGATTCTTCGTCATCGATGGCCGGGCCTAAGGCTTCCAGATTAGCCTGGTATTCGGCTAAATCAGAGGTAAAGTAACCGGTTTCTCCATTGGAGAGTTGATCGGTCACTTTGATTTTTTGGGGCGTGTCATTGTCCCTGAGAGCTGAAAATGGACCGTTGGCTTCGTTGGCCGGTTGTGATTCAATTCGATATTTCTGGTTTTGAGATGGTAAAGATTTCATGTCTTGCCTCCTTGTTTACTTAACTAACCCAAGTTGTCTCTTGTTGCCCAAAACGGGTCAATAGCAACTTGAGTTACCTAAAACGTCCTCGCTCTCTCTCTATGTTTATTTAGCTGTTAACGTATCTCTCCCAGGCAGGATTATAAGACCTGCCTAACAGCGCGTCCATAAGATGTGCTATAATATATGATAATACAAAATATTTTTTGTGCCGTGAGAACTCCATTACACTTCCGTCACAGTTTTGTGATAAAGATGAACCTTGGTCAATAAAAAAGGCCGGCTAAAAGGGCCGACCTCCTCTCCTATGAAATTAGGAATCAGGGAAAGGCTAGCTAATTCCTGACTCCTGATTCCTAACCCCTGATTATTCCTCGATAGTGTAACCAACTCCACGCACGGTTCTGATGATGTCGATATCATTGTTGAATTCTTTGATTTTTTGGCGGATGCGGTAGATATTCTGGCGTACGGCTTCGTTGGCCGCCCACTCATCGGTTTCATATTTTTTTACGTTGATGGTTAACTCTTGCGGGGACACAACGCGAGGGGCCTGCTGGATCAAATAAGCCAGCAGATCGAACTCAGTCGGGCTGAGGTCAATTAGCTGGCCGTCGAGGGTGACGGCATGACGCAAAAAATCTAATGTAAGCCGGCCGCGCTGCAAAAAGCGCGGCTGCGACGGATTATCCTCAGCCGGCGGTGAGGGTACAGCAGCGGTATTGTCAAAATCAGCCAGGAACGGCTCGCCATCTTTATTGCCCCCCAAAGTAGATCGAATATCTTCCAGGTTGCTGGCTAGAAAATCAAGCTGGTGCAGCAGCGCCTGTTGACGCAGTTCCGGCTGGCGATTGCGTAATCCTCGTTCGATGCTTTCCTGGAGTTCGGTTGGTTTGCATGGTTTGAAAAGATAATCGTGCGCGCCATAGCGTAGCGCCTCAACCGCCGTTTCAAGCGAAGCATTGGCTGTAAGAATAATAACCACGGTTTCCGGGGTCAAGCGGCGGAGCATCGCCAAGACTTCGATGCCGGTCAACCCTTCGAGTTTGATATCGATTAAGGCCAAGTCAAATTTCTCCTGACCGGCAATGAGCTTCAAGGCGGCTTCGCCGCTCTCAACGGCGATGACATTATAGCCGGTGAGGCTTAACATCTCTTGTAGTGAAGATCGAATATTTTCCTCGTCGTCCACCACTAAAATGCGAGCCGGTGACGTCATATCATCTCCTTAAGGTTGAACTACAGGTAGTAGGATAGTGAAGGTGGTCCCCAAACCCATATGACTTTCGACATGTAGCCGGCCATGATGGGCTTCGACAATCTTGTAGCAAACGAATAATCCCAACCCTGAACCTTGCTCTTTAGTCGTAAAGAATGGCTCAAACAGCCGAGACAAGACCTCGGGCGGCATGCCTGGGCCGGTATCGCTGAACTCCAGGCGAACGGCCGGCTGCAATCGATTTTCATGGAGATGGGCATGTACCGGGGCGGTGCGTACGTGCAACGTTCCCGCCTGCCCGCTCATAGCATCGATGGCATTGAGAATGAGGTTTAAGCACACTTGTTTGAGTTGATCGGCGTTGCCGTGCAGGAGGGGGATATTTCTAGACCAGGTGCGGGCAATAGCAATGTGGTGGTGTTGGAGTTGTTTATTAGTCAGTTGTAATACACTTTCCAGGATAGCATGCAGATCAATGGGTTGGAGTTCATCATTGGTTGACCGGTAGAAATCGTCAATGGCATCACCGTTGGCCGATTGGCTAGGGCGTTTTAACCGCAGCGGGCTGTAAAATTCGCGCATGCGGTGAACAATACTGGAGATGCGATCAATCTCAGTACGGGTAATATTAAGGTGATAGGTAACTTTATCCGGGCGCTGGGGGCCGTCTAGTTCCATTTCGAGCAGCATCAAGGCATTCTGAGTGGCCTGAAGAGGATTGTTAACTTCATGCGCCACCGAAGCCACCAGCCGGCCTAACGCCGCCATCTTCTCCACTTGAATCAGTTGGGCGTGCGACTGCTGCAGTTGGCGATGCTGCTCACGTTCCGACTCATATAACCGGGCGTTTTGAATCGCCGCTGCGGCCTGGTTGGCAAAGGCTTGGGCAAACGAGCGTTGGCTTTGATCATAGATGGCGGTTTGCTGGTTATCGAGCGTAAGATAGCCGATAATTTTACCTCGCAGCAGCAGCGGAATACCCAGCCAACCCGGAATGCTGTCGATGTCGCACAGCCCTTGCATCACGCTGGTTAGCATTAGAGCGTGGTTGTTATTTTTGATCTCCTGATACGCCGGTCGATCGGTCGAGTAATGCTCGCCGATGATTTGATCTTGAGTCGCAAACCCCCGGGCCGCCACAGCGCGCAGCCCTTCGGCTTCCCATAGAAAGACGCAGGCGCTGTCGTAGGGTACCACCTGTTCCAAGATAAGTCAGAATGGTTTCCAACACCTGATCTAAATTGAGGCTTGACGTCAGGGCAGCCGCGGCCTGGCGTAGCATCTCGGTCTGTTCGTTAAGCAGGGTTAGTTCCTGCACCCGGCGTTGAATCTCCTCGTACAAGCGTGCATTCTCAATGGCCACTGCCGTCTGGTCGGCCAACGTTTGCAACAACTGCTCATCTTCCGCCGAAAAGTGGCGCGGCTCGACACTGGTAGCGTGCAGCACTCCGATCACTCGCTCACCGATCTTCATCGGCGCCGCCAACTCTGAGCGACCGGCCCATTTGGATAATTTGGACAGATAGCGATTGTCGCTGTGAGTATCGGCCACGTTGATGAGCCGGCCTTCTTGGAGTACCGCCACCCCAATATCGCTAAGGGTTCGGTCAACCAGCGGCAGGTACAGTTCGATGGTTTGCAGTTCTCCGTCCACTAAATAATAACAGTATCGTAATTTACCGGTGATCTCATCCATTAGACCATAACTGGCGTTATCGACCTGGAGGGTGCTGGCGGCGGTCGTCAGCACCTGGGCGGCAATAGCGGCCTCGTCTCGCAGTAGGGCTAGCTCCTGCCCCAAACGGTAGATGGCTTCCAGCCGTTCTTGCAGCCGTTTGCGTTCCGTGATATCCCACACTATGCCGACCCATTGGCTTGGGCGACCCTCTTCATCCGGCTGAAGCCGGCCCCGGGTATAGAGCCAGCGTAGGCTGCCATCTTTATGCCGGATACGGTATTCTTGCTCGTAGATATCGCTCTGACCGGTCAAATGGTCACGGCCGCTGCGGCGAAGCAGGTCTACATCTTCGGGCAAAATGCGGTTTTCCCAGGCTTCAATCGAATTGGGAAATTCATCGTCATCAAACCCGATAAATTGCTTCATTTGGGAGGATAGATAAATTTCATCGGGGATGGGCCGGTCAGGATTATGTGGATCAAATCGGATCATCCAGATCCCGCCCCGGGAGCCAACAATCGCCAGTTGAAGTTGTTCTTCCCGTTCTCGCAGGGCTTCTTCGGTGCGTTTGCGCTCGGTGATATCGGTAATCAGGCCGTCGTAGGAGATAACCTGACCTTCTTCATCCTTCCGCAGTATTGTCGCGTTTCTAACCCAGCGGATCGTTCCGTCTTTGTGGATAATTCGATGCTCAATCGGCGACGCGAATTCACCTAGCCTGAGTTTAATAATCTGCTTCAGAACCGGACGCCGATCGGCCTCGTGGATCATCTGGTACCACAACTCCGGGTTGGCCTCATACTCTTCCGAGGTGTAGCCGGTAACCGCCACGCAGTTAGGCCCATGCCGGGTATCAACCGGGACGCCGTTTTCAAAGCGCACCCGGTAAATATAATCGGTAACCGACTCCAGCAGTTGGCTGTACCGTTTTTCACTTTCGATCAACGCATCATCGAACTGATCCTGCCCATTGGCATATAAACTGGCGAGGCGAGCCTCTATATCACGATGCGGCATAATCGTACCTTCTTGATCGGCACTAAGCGCCTTCAGTTCTGTCACCTCTTGACGGAGGTTGCTTAATTCCTGTAGAAAATTTCCAATCGTCTTGATTTCGTCCGCCATTGGTCCGCTTAACTCGTAAGATTTGTCAAATAGACGTGTTAGCAAAGGGTGGATTGACGTACACCCACATCGTGTTTTAGCATCAAGGATATCGTTAGGGAGTTTTGCCGGCAGTGCAGAAGTGATAGAGCAGCCCGAGGTGATGTGGGTCAATCCAAACAACAACGATCATACACTGAAGAAGTATAGCATGAATAACGGCAAAAAAGAAGAAATCTGGGTGGGGGGCAGCAATTCCCACTATGGCCTAAGATTGGTTCAGTGTGAAGCGAATGACCACCGATGAATTACGAGCCAACTTTCATATCGGCGACCTGTTCGAGCCCAACCAACTAAATCTGGTTTATTCCCATATCGATCGGGTGATCGTAGGTGGAGCCGTACCCACCACCAAATCGGTCGTTCTGGCTGCCGATAAACATGAGTTGGCCGCCGACTATTTTCTCGAACGCCGTGAAGTGGGTATTATTAATATCGGCGGCGAGGGGAAGATTACCGTTGACGGCGAGGCGTTTACCTTAGCCAAACGGGACGCCTTGTATGTTGGTCAGGGCAAGCGCGAGGTGGTGTTTAGCAGTATGGATACGAGCCGCCCGGCCCAATTCTACCTCTTTAGCGCGCCGGCCCACACCACCTATCCGACCGTCCAGCTTAGGATCGAGGACGCGGCACCGGTTCATCTAGGCGATGCGCTGAATAGCAACAAGCGCACCATCTACAAATACATTCATCCCGAAGGCGTACAAAGCTGTCAAATTGTGATGGGGATGACCCTGCTGAAGCCGGGCAATATGTGGAACACGATGCCGGCTCACGTCCATGCCCGCCGGATGGAGATCTACTGTTACTTCGACATCGAAGCCGACAACGTGGTTTTTCATCTGATGGGCGAAGCCGGCGAAACCCGCCATCTGGTGATGCGCGACCGCGAGGTGGTGATTTCACCCAGTTGGTCCATCCACAGCGGCATGGGCACCGGCAGCTATACCTTCATCTGGGCTATGGCCGGCGAAAATCAAGCCTTTACCGATATGGACCCGGTGCCGATGGAGTCGCTGTGATAAACTTACCATCGGGAATAGGAGCGACAAAGCTGGCTTTGTCAATCACGGCAAGGTCAAAGTCAACTTTGACGCTCCAGACTTTACTTTCAAGGGAAAGACTCTGTAATGAAAAAAATCGTGACCTTTGGCGAAATCATGCTGCGGCTGGGACCGCCGGGCTTCGAACGCTTTACCCAGGCCCATACCTTTGAAGTCATCTATGGCGGCGCCGAAGCCAACGTCGCCATCTCTTTAGCGCATTTCGGTGAGGCCACGGAGTATGTGACACGGTTGCCCCACAACGATCTAGCCGAAGCCTGCCTGGGGTCATTGCGCCGGCACCGCGTCGGCACCGATCACGTGCTGCGCGGCGGCGACCGGCTGGGTATCTATTTTGTCGAAAAGGGGGCCGCGCAGCGCGGCAGTAAGGTCATCTATGATCGGGCCGGGTCTAGCTTTGCGGCGCTCGAACCGGGGATGATCGATTGGCCGGCGGCGTTTGCGGACGCCGATTGGTGTCACTGGTCGGGCATTACGCCGGCGCTCACGCCCACTGCGGCCGCGGCCTGTCGCGAAGCCATCACCCTTGCTCAATCCCTGGGCCTGACCATCTCCTGCGACCTCAACTACCGGCACGCGCTCTGGAAATGGGGCAAATCGTCCGCCGAGGTGATGCCCGAACTGGTCGCTATGGGTGACATCGTGATTGGCAACCCGGAGACGGTCGAAACGATGTTTGGCATCAAAGCGCCCGACCTAGCCGATGACGCAGGGGAGCAAACCCGTTTCGTGGCTGAGCAGTTGGCGGCCCGCTGCCCTAAACTGACCACCATCGCCTTCACCGCCCGCGAGTCTCATTCGGCCAGCCATAACCTCTGGTCGGCTGCCCTCTGGCAAGCCGGCCAATTTTACATTGGGCCGAGCTATAACCTGACGCCGATTATTGATCGGATCGGTGGGGGCGACGCCTTTACGGCCGGGCTGATTTACGGCCTGCGCCGCCGGCCGGACGAACCGCTCTATGCCCTGCGCTTCGCCACTGCCGCGGCCTGTCTCAAACATACCATCCCCGGCGACAACAATCTGGTCACTGTCGCCGAAGTGGAACAACTCATGTCCGGCGATGGTTCCGGCCGGATTAGTAGATAAAGGAAAGGACATCTCCAATGCCCCACATCATGCGTCTCGACGTTTATAACCAACTGCTGGCCACCGGCCTGCTGCCGCTGTTCTACCACGACGACCTCGATGTGGCGGTGGACATTGTCACCGCCTGTGCCGCCGGGGGAGCCAAACTGATTGAATTCACCAACCGCGGCCCGATGGCCTACCCGGTCTTCGTTGAACTGGCTCGCCACGTCGCCAAGGCCGATCCCTCTATTATTCTAGGTATCGGCTCCATTCAGGATGCGCCCACTGCGGCGCTGTTCATCGCCGGGGGGGCCAACTTTATCGTCGGCCCCAATTTCAACCCGGAGATTACCCGGCTGTGCAACCGGCGCAAGATTGCCTATCTGCCCGGCTGCGCTACCGAAACGGAGATTGCCACGGCGGAAGAAGCCGGAGCCGAGATCTGCAAGATTTTCCCCGGCGAGTCGGTTGGCGGGCCGGGCTTCATCAAGGCGGCGATGGCCCCCTGTCCCTGGCACCGGCTGATGCCGACCGGCGGGGTCGATGCGACGGCAGCCAGTATTACTGAGTGGATCACAGCCGGTGCGGCGGCGGTAGGGATGGGCAGTAAGTTAATCTCAACGCAGGTTATCAGCGACCGTGATTTTGATGGTCTAACCCGCCAAACGGGGCAGTGTCTGGCCTGGGTCCAGGCCGCTCGTGGATAGGATAAAATAGGGAGGAACGATGAAATTAGATCAATTTAACTTGGAAGGTCGCGTCGCCTTGGTGACCGGCGCCGGCCGGGGACTGGGCCAGGCAATGGCTTTGGCGCTGGCCGAAGCCGGGGCCGATGTGGCCGGGTTAGATCGCAGTGATGGCGCGGCCACGGCTGAGGCGGTCCGGGCTGTGGGCCGGCGCTATCATCATCTATCGGTGGACTTACTACAAGCCGACGTGGCCGATTTGACTGCGGTTGTGGATCAGATTACCGTTACCTTGGGGCGTCTCGATATTCTGGTCAACAACGCCGGCATTATCCGCCGAGCGCCGGCTCTTGAATTTACCGAAGCGGACTGGGACGACGTGCTGCAGATTAACTTAAAAGCGGTGTTCTTTCTATCACAAGCTGCGGCCAAAGTGATGGTACAACAGGGCGGCGGCAAAATTATCAACATCGCCTCGATGCTTTCGTTTCAAGGCGGCGTCATTGTCCTGTTATACACCTCGGCCAAAAGCGGTTTGGCCGGCCTGACGCGAGCGCTGGCCAACGAGTGGGCCGGCCACAACATCAACGTCAACGCCATTGCCCCCGGCTACATGGCCACCGACAATACGGCGGCTCTCCAGGCTGATGAAAAGCGCGCTGCCTCGATTCTCAGTCGCATTCCGGCCGGTCGATGGGGGACTCCGGAGGATCTCAAAGGTGTTGTGGTCTTCCTGGCTTCGGACGCGGCCCGCTATATGCACGGCGCGATTGTCCCGGTCGACGGCGGGTGGTTGACTCGTTAACCTCAGCGGATGGGATTTTAATAGATGCGAACGCTAGGGCTGTGTTTTGCCTCAACGCCTAATCCTGTTAGAATAATTTTAATATGGCAATCAGTGTTTTCGATTTATTTAAAATAGGTATCGGTCCGTCCAGTTCCCACACCGTCGGCCCGATGCGGGCGGCCCGGCAGTTTGCGCTGGGGCTGGCCGAAAGCGGGCAGCTAGACCCAACTCATGCCGTCAAATCCGAACTGTTCGGCTCGCTCGGCGCGACCGGGCGCGGTCACGGCAGTGATAAAGCCGTGCTGCTGGGCCTGGAGGGCGACACGCCTGAGCAGGTTGAAATCGCCGCCGTCGATGAGCGGTTGGCCTATATCCGCAGTGAGAAGCGGATGGTGTTGTTGGGTACACATCCCATTGTGTATCATGAGAAGCAGCACCTGCTCTTTCATCGCAAATCGCTGCCCTACCATCCCAACGGTATGCGTTTTACCGCACTCGATGCCGCCGGGGTTGACCTGGTCAGCAAAGTTTACTACTCGGTTGGCGGCGGCTTTGTGGTCGATGAGACGGCTACAGGAGCAGACCGGATCAAACTCGATGACACCCCATTGCCTTACCCCTTCAAGACCGGCGCCGAGCTACTGACTCTCTGTCAAACGCACCATCTGTCTATCAGTCAGGTGATGCTTGAAAATGAAAAAAGTTGGCGCAGCGAAGCCGATGTTCGGGCCGGGTTGCTTCATATCTGGCATGTGATGCAAGCCTGTGTCGAGCACGGCTGTCATACCGAAGGAACGCTGCCCGGCGTCCTCAAGGTCAAACGGCGGGCGGCGGCGCTCCATCGCCACCTAACCAACCAACGGGAAGCCGCACTACGTGATCCGCTGAACGTGATGGATTGGGTCAATCTATACGCGCTGGCGGTCAACGAGGAAAACGCGGCCGGCGGGCGGGTGGTCACTGCGCCGACCAACGGCGCGGCGGGCATCATTCCGGCGGTGCTGCACTACTGGCAGCGCTTTTGGCACGAGGCCGATGACGACAGCATTGTCCGCTTTCTGCTGACGGCCGGGGCGATCGGCATCCTGTACAAAGAGAACGCTTCGATTTCTGGGGCGGATGTCGGCTGCCAGGGCGAGGTGGGCGTGGCCTGCTCGATGGCTGCCGCTGCGCTGGCCGAAGTACGGGGCGGCACGCCGGCGCAGGTCGAAAACGCCGCCGAAATCGGTATGGAGCATAATTTAGGTTTGACCTGCGATCCGGTCGGCGGGTTGGTGCAAATCCCCTGCATCGAGCGTAATGCGATGGCCGCGGTCAAAGCTATCAACGCGGCTCGTATCGCCCTACGCGGTGACGGGACGCATTATGTTTCGCTGGATAAGGTCATCAAGACTATGCGCCAGACCGGCGCGGATATGAAGACGAAATATAAAGAGACCGCCAGAGGCGGCCTGGCGGTCAATGTGATTGAGTGTTAGGGCCTTAATGCGGCTCAGCCCCCGGCCACCAAACCGGCTCGACATGCACCAGCACATCGGCCACGTCCAGCGCCTCCATCAATCGGTCCTGAGCGTTATGGCCTAGCAAATGAGCTTTTTCTAGCGGCATTTGGCCATCGACTTGGATGTGCAAGTCGAGATGCACCGCGTCCGCTGATCCCCGGCTGCGGATTTTATGGCAGGACTCAACCCCATCAATGGCCAGGACAATGTTCTCCACCTGCTCAATGTCGATGACGGCGCTGTCGGCCAGCACTTCCGAAGCCCGGCGCACAATTTTTAGGCCGGTGTGAGCAATGACAATAACGATGATTAAGGCCACTGCCGCGTCGATCCACAGCCAGCCTAATTTGACCGCCACTAAACTGGCCAGTACCGAAAACGACACAAAGATGTCGGATTTGGTGTGGGCCGCGTCGGCCAGCAATAGGCTGGAATTCAGACGCTTTCCTTCACGTTTTTCGTAAGCCACCACTAGCCAATTGACCATAATGGTGACGATTATCACCCCGAAACTGAGGGCCGTTACCTCCGGCGCACCACCCTGCAAAAAACGTTCAATGACGCTTCGCAGCACGTTCCAACTGGTCAACAGTAACAGCAAACCGATGCCCAAAGTGGCAAACGTTTCGTATTTTTGATGGCCGTAGGGATGGTCGTGATCCGGCGGGCGGCTGGCGATAGTCGAGCCGATGAGGCCGATGACGTTGGATGAGGCATCCATCGCCGAGTGGAAACCGTCGGCCAAAATACTGATCGACGCGGTCAGCAGGCCGGTGATGATTTTGGCTGCCGCTACCACCAAATTGAGGAACAGGACGCGCCACAACACGTCATTGACCTGTTTTTGGCGAGACGTTTTATTACTGAAAGGGGCTGTTTTAGGTTGGTTGAGTTTGATCGAGTTAATCACGGCCGGATACCTCTATTGAGAAATTTCTCTTACCAACATGGTAAGGCCGTTTTAACCGAATATCAATAGCCTGCCGTTAAGTTTCGGTTCAGGGCCGGCTAACTTTACTTTGAGCAGGTCCTAATAAAATTTTCAGGGTAGGCTAAATTTTGCTCAGCGCGTCACGCATTTGGTCCAGAGCTTGCACTAAGATCGAACGGGGACAGCCGAAGTTGAGCCGGACAAACCCCTTGCCGGCCGAACCGAATGCCTGGCCGTCGTTGAGCGCCACATTGGCCTCGGTCAGGAAGAATTGGAAGGGGTTGCCCTCGATACCCGTCTGGCGGCAGTCGAGCCAGGTTAGATAGGTGGCTACCGGGCGGGTAGCCGTCACCCCCGGCAGGTTATCGTCGATATATTGGGCCACAAAATCGCGATTGGCCGTCAGATAGTCGAGCAGTTGGGCCAACCATTCACCGCCGTCACGATATGCGGCCAGGGCGGCAGTGTACCCCATAATATTGATATGCCCGGTCAGTCCCCGCATTGTTTTTTCATAGGCGCGGCGCAGTTTGTCGTTTTGAATGATGGCGATACCACACCCCAGCCCCGGCATGTTGAAAGTTTTGCTGGGGGCAATGAGCGTAATACAGCGGTCGGCGATTTCGGGGGAGAGGGTGGCCATCGGGATGTGGGTGGTGTCGCCGAGAAGCAGATCGGAATGAATTTCATCGGAGCAGATGGTTATGTTATGCTTCAGGCAAATGTCGGCCAGACATAACTGTTCCTCCCGGCTAAAGCCACGCCCGATGGGGTTGTGCGGGTTACACAGCAGAAATATTTGCGTTTGGGGGGTAATGGCCGCTTCGAAGCGGTCGTAATCGATTTCGTAGCTGATGGTTTTGCCGTTCGGGACCAAGGTTAGATCAGCCGTGGCTAAAACTCGGTCCTGAAATTTGGGGGCGCTCAGAAATGGCGGGTAAACGGGCGTTTGGACTAAGACTTCGCTCCCCGGCTCGCCAACGGATTGACAGGCGATATTGAAGCCGGCCACAATGCTGGGCACATAGATAATTTGCCCCGGTGTTACTTCCCACTGATACAGGTCGTGCATTCGTTGGCAAATAGTTTCGGCCAGCGCTAAGGGGGGCATGCCATAGCCAAAAACGCCGTGGTCAACGCGCTCGTGCAAAGCGCGGATAACCGGCTCCGGCGAGCGAAAATCCATATCGGCTACCCATAGCGGCAGCGGGGAGTTGTCAAAATAAGTCCACTTGGCCGCGTCGGAGTTGCTGCGGTCAATGATCTCATCGAAGTTATAACGCATAATCAGTTACCCTTTGGGAAATACTGTTTGAGTGAGTAGAGCGAAACTATAAGCCTCGGTAGGTCCACAGTCGGTTGATGATAAAGTTCCAGAAGAAAACCACGCCGATGGCCACAATTTTGGCAATATTGTAGCTCCACGGCTCGCCGAGCCAACCGATGATGAGGGCATCGACGCCGACTACGATGATGTTGTTAATCACCAGCCCTATAAAATTAACCAGGGCAAATTGAGGCAGTTGAGTGCGCTTTTTGCGAGCGCGGGATTCGGGGTAAGTCCACAGGCGATTCCAGGTAAAGTTGCTGACAATGGCCACCGAGACCGACACGGTATTAGCCCACAGCAAATCCCAGCCAAATACCCCTCTTAACAAATTTAGCAGAGCAAAATCGATGGCTGCTCCTAGAACGCCCACAATGCCAAACTTTACAAAGCGGCGAACTTCTTTGGGGTTGCTTTCGTACAAACTGGTAATGTTATCGATGATGAATAAAAATAACATTGTCTCTAAACTTTTCTTGAGATTGGGTTTTGATTGTTGGATAGATAGATAACTGAAGCCAACCCGAGAATTACTGCCACATGTAAGTACATACCCTGAACATAAAGATTGTCAACCAGATTATGCACGTGCAGATGGGTGACAATGCCGATGGCCCCGGCGGCTACAGCTTTGTAAAAGCCTTTATTATTTTGCACTACCGTCCATAATAACCCAAAAGTTAGGATCCAAAAAATCAAATATGCCGTTATGCCCACCAACCCTGCTTCCGCGCCAATGTTGAGCAAATAGTTGTGGGCATGGCCCAGCGGATCGAGCCAGCGCCCGACGGCATAGGCCGGATAAATCACCGCGTAGTTGCCGATGCCGACCCCCAACCATAGGTTGTCGCGCCACATAGCTTGGGCGGCCTGCCAATGCGCTAACCGTTCCAGCGTAGCAAAGTTGGCGTCGGTAACCTCGGTATTGGCCACATCGGTCACATTGACCGCCTCGATGGCGTCGGCTACGCGCTGGACGATGGCGTTATAAGGCGAGCCGGCGTCGCCTGAGTCGATGGGGGGGGTGAGTGATAGATTAAAGGAACTGATCAAACCGATCATCACTGCGGCCAGGGCCAGACCGGCCATCGCCAGCGCGATTTTCCGGCTCCAGACCATGAGCGTCACTACTCCAGCAACAGCAAAGCCCAACATCGCGCCGCGCGACTGGCTGGCAAGTAACGCGGCCACCATGATCGCTAGCGGTAAACTCACTAAACCTAACTTTAATAGTCGGCCCAGTTTCGATTGCTGGCTGTCGCGTGGCTTAACCAAATTTTGGGTGAGAAGCCAGATGGTTAACGCTAGGGTCAGCGGTAGAACCAACCCCAGATAGCCGCCGTACGGGTTCGGCTGGGCAAAGGTGCCGTAGGCTCTCAGAAAGCGACCGTCAAAGAGTAAAAATCCATCTGGCCCCGCTTTGAAAATAAATTGGTACAAACCCAATCCCGCCTGGATTAATCCGGCGGTCAGGATAACAATAACCACCCATTTTATCTGGTGGGGCTTGAGCAGATTGATCACATACAAGTACACAGCCAGCATTTCAACCCATTTGAGGGTCTCAACCAAACTGGCTCCAATCGAAAGGGTGATTAACCAGGATAAGCTCAGGCCGCCCAAAAGCAGCAAAAATGGACCGGCCAGTGGACCGGTTACAATCGTCAGTTTTTGCCCGGACAGAGCCGGTTCGGCCAGCGCTTTGAGCAGCCAAGTGAATAACCCCATCGCCAAAACCACTTCCATCAGGCCGACGCGGATACCGCCTACCTGGATGGCCAGCAGACTGCTGATCGGAATGATGAGAATGAGCAGGTAAAGATAGAGAATGGGATAAATGAGGGCTAGGATAAAAAAAAATGAGCCGCTGACGAGTAGCACGGCCATTGAAAAAGGGGCAAGAGCCAGCGCCAAACCCACAGCCAGGGTGATGACCACTATACTAAAGGTCTGGGCTTGCGGGCTAATCGTCAGCGGCGAGATAGTCAGCCTAACCAGTTTTTGTAAACCTAGTGAGGCATAATCGGTCATTTACCTTTTAACAACAGTTTTGAAATAATCAATGGTTTCTTGTAATCCGGCGTCAAGCGAAATCCGCGGCTCCCAATTGAGAATGCGTTTGGCTTTGCTGATGTCCGGCTGGCGTACTTTAGGGTCATCTTTAATTCGCATATCAGTCGGCTGAATAAAGGCGATATCTGAATTACTGTCCGTCAGCTCGATAATCTTTTTAGCAAAATCCAGAATGGTCATTTCCGATGGGTTGCCGATATTGACCGGTTCAACCTCATCCGACAGGAGCAGGCGGTAGATACCATCAACCAAATCTTTGCAATAGCAGAACGAACGAGTTCTGGTGCCGTCGCCGTAAACAGTCAGCGGTTCGCCGCGCAGGGCTTGGGCGATGAAATTAGGCACCACCCGGCCATCTTCCTGGCGCATTCGAGGCCCGTAGGTGTTGAAAATACGGACAATTCGAGTATCGACGCCGTGGTAGCGATGATACGCCATTGTCAGCGCTTCGGCAAATCGCTTGGCCTCATCGTAAACACCCCGAGGTCCGATGGGGTTGACGTTGCCCCAGTAATCTTCGGTTTGGGGATGGACCAGCGGATCGCCATAAACTTCGGATGTAGACGCCAGCAGTAATCGCGCTCCCTTGGCCTTGGCCAGACCGAGCGCCTTATGTGTCCCCAATGCCCCAACCTTCATCGTTTGGATGGGGAGTTCAAGATAATCGATCGGGCTGGCCGGCGAGGCAAAATGCAGAACTGCATCCAGTTGGCCTTCAATATAGATGTAGTTGGTCACATCATGGTCGATGAACAGAAAGTTCTTGTTGCCGGCAAGATGTTCGATATTGGCGGTGTTCCCGGTAATCAAATTGTCCATGGCAATGACTTGATGGCCTTCGGCCAGAAATCGATCACATAAATGAGAACCCAGGAATCCTGCTCCGCCAGTAATTAAAACCCGCATAATTTTCTCCTTGAAATGATTAGGCTAACTTCCATTGTAACATTAGTCATTGGTAATTAGTAATTAGAGATTAAAAAGTCAATTATTAATTACTGATGACGACCCTTTTAAATGGGGAAGTGTGTTTACTTATTACCGCAAGTAGTATATGCCAGTCATTAAGGAATTGTGTTAGAGAAACCCCAAAAAAAAGTTAGAATTTGGAAATTCAGCCATCTATTCCAGCTAGGAATGCCAGGTAACTCTCACCGTTCAAATCAGCCCGCGCTTTCGAAGCGCGTGTTGTAACAACGGTTCGATTTGCTGGCGGATGGCCGCATTGGCGTAGCCGGCCCAACTTACCTCGGCCTCGACGGTCAGCGGCGCGGCCAGCGGCCGACCCTGTTCATCGGTGATGATAACCCCCAACTCACGGGCGATTAATTCGGTGCAGACATCATAGGGATGGCAACAGATGCCCAGCGCCAGACCGCGTTCGGCTAGAGACTTTTCCAGAAGTGGCCGCAGGTCGGCCACAAAGCGGTCCTTCCCTGACATAAGTTCGTATAGTTGTCCACCGCTGCAAATATATTGATCTTCAAAACAGTGGGCTTTGCCTCTTTGGACCGGCCCCAAAGCGCCGCGCACAATCTCCTCATCGATAGCGGCCAGCATCTCTCTTGCGCCCGGAAAAAAGCGCGAGATCATAGCGTAGCCGTGAGCGATGGTTGCCGCTTGCGAAGCGCGCAGCGCCAGCGGCTGTTTCTCGCCGGTGAGGCGATTGAAGCGTTCGGCCTGAACGCCCTGCCCGGCTACCGCCCACACCGAGTCGGATAGATGCTGCTTGATCAGCGGAATCTCGGTTTGCACGGCCAGTTGGATGTGTGATAAATTAGTATCCGGCCCGAGGTTGGGCGCGACGCCGGTCAAAATCCAAGCGCTGCGTTTTTGATACATCAGCCCGCGCGTCCCGTCTATCGGATCGACAATCACCCGCCATTTCGCCTCGGAGGCGGGGGCGCTGGCGGGCAGCGTAATTTGGCCGCCTTCCAGACCCTCGGCGATAAGGACAACGGGGGTCGAGCCGGCGATCTCACGACTGAAAAAGTCGATAAGTAGCGCCTCGCTGATGCGATCAACCGCGTAGATAGTGTCCCCTTCCGCTTCTTGGGCGATACGGGCCATGTCATCAATCGAGGCGGCTTCGCAGGCCGTCACCACTGCATCCCGGATCTGCTCGTGTAGGGTGCGAATTGGGGTTAACAGGTCTTCAATAAGATGGGCCATAATCGCTTTAGTTGTTAGTTTACTTTTTGAAAAGTAATCTCATACGAAAAATGGACGTTGTAAAAGGGAGGTTCGCAGCGCACATCCGGCGTCGGACAAACCGAGTACTCATTGTCAATTGAGCCTAATTTGCCTACAATATCAGGTATATTCGGATAGGCCGTGTTCATTTGGTTCGAAACTTCGCTGGTGGTGGGGCCGGCTGGGTCAGCCGCCACATACAGTTTATAGGGTTCCCACTCCATCATGATTTCCGCTTTGCCCGGTCCTTTATCGCCGGTTACCACTTCCAGCGCGCTGCCGTTATCGTCTTTGACCACGGCCCCGTCCAATCCGTTGCCGTTTGCATCGAGAACGGTTAAAAAGATATGGTGCATGCCACCTTTATTAAAGATACCGCCGTTGTTTTCACCCTCGCCCAGAACTTTGAAATGGACAATTTTGTAAGCTTCTTGGGCGACCGGTTCCGAGGTGTCGGCAGGAACCGGGGTTAGTTCTTCAGGAACGGGCGCAGCGGTAGGCTCCTCGGGCTCAGGAGCAGGGGGTTCTGTCGGCACAGGCGTTTCGGTTGGCGTCGGTTCTTCGGTAGGTGGTGTGGTTGGTTCCGGGGTAGGGGTTTCGGTCGGTGGAATAGGTGTATCGGTGGCGGTCGGTGGGATGGGGGTGGCGGTGTTCGTGACCAGAACGGCCACCGACGTTTCCGTTGGCGGTGGTTTGGGCGTTTTGGTCGGGGTTGGTGTAGGGGTGGCGTCGATCTGGGCTAAAAAATTGGGTCCGCAGGCCAAGGTAGCCAAGCCTAACAGCGCGATCGCTCCCCAAAGCTTCAGGCGATGATAATTCATGCGGCGTTCTCCTTCCTTCTTTAAGGTTAGCCGTAATTTACAAACGAGGATTATACCAAAAGCAATGACGACCGTCCAAAAGCAGGTGGATCGACAAAATCAGCATATTTCTTCTATGGAGTGGGTAAACTCGGCGGGGCTGGCCAAACCCTCCCCTTGTCTGTCGGATTTAACAATTCGGCGGGAGCAAATCCACGTCAAGAGCGATATACTATATTTGAATTTGCCTCCGGAAGTAGCCCAGAAATTTGTCGTTTATAGCCTAGTTTTCATTTTGCTGGCGGCGGCGGTCGGCTGGCTGGGATATCGGCAGATTCAGTTGAGCAACGCGCCGCGCACGGTCAAAATAGGGCTGGTGGCGCCGTTTGAAGGATTATATCGCGCTTCCGGTTACGAACTGTTATTTGCGGTTAAACTGGCCTTGCAAGAGCGAAATCAGGGGCAAGGACTGCACGGCTATCGCGTTGAGTTAGTAGCCCTCAACGATTTCAACGATCCGGTTGAAGCCGCCAAGCAAGCTCGTGTACTGGCGGCCGATCCAGCTGTATTGGGGGTAGTGGGCCATCTGGCCCCGGCGGCGACCCTGGCCGCCATACCGGTCTATCAGGAAGCCCAACTCGCCGTCAGCATCCCATGGAGCGTTGAGGCGGCGCTGTTCGAACCGGCTCCCCAGGGCATTGTCAGCGTTGCCGCTACAGTCGAACAAACCCAGGCGCGGTTAGCGCAAGTTGCTCAAGGTTTGGGCCTGGATCCACGTATAATAATCAGCAGCAATCCGGCCGAAATTCCGGCAGGGACTCAAGCTGTTCAATTAGCCACCGAGGCCGTCACTGCCGGAACGTTTCTAGCTAACCTGAGCGACCGGGCAATGCCTGTGTTGGGTCAGGTGGAGGCCGGTAATTTACAACTCGTTCAAGTGGCCGGAGCCAAAGCTGACGGCTTTATTTTTGTTTCGCCGGGGCCGGGTGCGGCCGAAATTTCCGCCGATAGTGATTTCGCCGCGGCCTATCAAGCACTAAGTGGTCTACCCCCCGGCCCACGGGCTGTTTTGGCCTATGACTCCGCTAATGTTTTGCTTGATTCTATAGAGCAGGCTATGATTAAAGATCAAGGTTATTGGTACGCTCGACAACCCAGCCGAGCTGAGGTCAAGGCTTCGATTTCAACCATTTCGCGCCAAGGCGTGAGTGGCGCGATTGTTTTCGGTCCTGATGGTCACAGGATCGATGCCCCTGTATGTGTCTACCAAATTTCCGAGGCAAGTTACCCTGGAACAGTCATCAACCCCTGACAAAGACGTTATGCGCATCCTAATACTCTCATGGGAATACCCGCCCGATCTTGCCGGTGGATTGGGCCGTCACGTAGCCGAATTGGCTCCGGCTCTTGTGCAACAAGGTGTAAAATTAGACGTTGTCACCCCTATCCCCAAACCGATTTTCGGACAGTTACCTGAGCAGATTGAAATTGATCCTGAAGATATAACCTCCAGAGCTGTAGTCACTACCGAGGATGGGATTATCGTTCACCGCATCCTGGTGCCTCACCGCGAAAAACCCCTTGATATTTTCAACCGGGCCACTGAAGTAAACCAGATCCTTGAACAATATGTTTTGGCCTTATATCAGCAGGGTCAAGCGTGGGATCTGCTCCACACGCATGACTGGTTGACCGGCTTTGCCAGCATCGCGCTCCATCACTCGAAGCGCCTCCCGCTCATTACCACCATTCACGCCACCGAGCGCGGTCGTGGTCGCGGTTATATTTGGAATGATCTACAGCGCGCCATCGACCAAGCCGAGCAGGATTTAATTCACCAGTCCGATCGAATTATCGTGTGCAGTCATTACATGGATTTTGAACTGCGCACTTTCTTTCAGGTTGCGGCTGAAAAAATGAGCGTGGTTCCCAACGGAGTCGATATCAAAAGCCTGCACATTCAAAATGAAGACCCCCAACAATTTCGAGCTAAATTTGCCGAACCCGATAAGCAGATTGTATTTACCGTCTCGCGCTTGGTGCATGAGAAAGGCATCCATCGACTGGTTGAAGCCACTCCCCGGATTTTGTCCGAATGCCCCAATGCCCGTATTGTGATTGCCGGCCGAGGTCCGGAGGCGGATAACCTCAAACGACAGGCCGAATATTTAAACGTGGCCGATCATATCAATTTTATGGGTTTCGTTTCCGACGAGGACCGTAACTTGCTATTTAAGGTGGCCAACTGCGCCATTTTCCCCAGCCTGTACGAGCCGTTTGGCATTGTCGCGCTTGAAGCGATGGCCTTGGGCTGTCCGGTCATCGTCAGTGAAGTTGGCGGGCTGGCCGAGATTGTCGTCCATGAAGAAACCGGGATAACCGTTTATCCCGACGATGCTAATTCTGTGGCCTGGGGGGTGGTTAGAGCGATCCATCACCCCAAAAATGCGCTGGAATACGCCATCAAGGCTCGCCAGCAAGTGGAGGAGATGTTCAATTGGCCGCGCATCGCCGGCTTAACAAAAGATATTTATGAGGCGGTCATTGCGCAAACGGCTAACGAATCTGTCTAAAATTGGTCCAGTTTCGGTGTTCGATCGAGCCGGCGGATACAATGAGCCGGCTAATCTGGCGGTGTGACCGCCGCTTAGGGAAACTGGGCCAATCTACTATTCGGCTAAAATTTTTACTTGACAGCTTTTTTGTCCTATGCTACACTGCGTAGAATATTTGACGTATCACTATTATCCAATGAAACTATTTAGCATTGAACTCAGGAGCCCTCGTATTCAGCCAGACCCTATGTCTGGATAGAATGCTTTGGGCGTTCGTCCTTTATCAGCCACCAAGCTGACTCCAGACATAGGGGTCGGCTTTTTTTATTTTTAGAACAGAAAGAGAGGTCCAGATGGCGACAAATTCTAAAATTAACGTAGGCGTCTTTGGCGCTAGCGGCTATACCGGCTTTGAAACGATCAGCCTGTTGCGCCGCCACCCAGCCACCAACCTGGTATTTGCTACCTCCGAAAGTACGGCCGGCGGCAACTTGAGCGATATCTATCCGGTGCCTTGGGATATTCCGCTCATCGCCGCGAGCGATGCGCCCCTACAAAAGGTCGATGCCGTGTTTTGCTGTCTGCCGCACGGGGCCAGTATGCCGGCGGTCATCGCCGCGCGAGAAGCCGGCGTTCGCGTCATCGATCTCTCGGCCGATTTTCGCCTGACCAGCGCCGACATCTACCAAAAATGGTACGGCGTCGCCCATGAGTCGCCGATGCTGCTTGACAGCGCGGTCTACGGTCTGCCCGAACTCTTCCGCTCCCAAATTGCCGAAACCGACCTGCTGGCTAACCCCGGCTGCTATCCGACCTCCGTCCTCTTGGCGCTAGCGCCGCTGCTACAAGCCGGCGTGCTCGACACCACCGCTCCTATCATCGCCGATAGTAAGAGCGGGGTCAGCGGCGCCGGGCGCAAACCCTCGTTGAAAACCCACTTTGTCGAAGCCAATGAGAATCTATCCCCCTATAACATCGGGCGCAGTCACCGGCACGTGGCCGAGATGGCCCAGATCATCGACGCCTTGGGCGGCGACAGCGAGCGCCTGATCTTTTCGCCCCACCTGGTGCCCATCAATCGGGGGATGCTCTCGACCATCTACGTCACGTTGACCGAAGATACGGCGGCGGCAACAATTCACGGCCGCTACGCGGAAATGTATGGCCGCGAACCGCTGATGCACATCTTACCGTTGGGCCAACTGGCCACGATGGCCCATACCCAGCACACCAACCGGTGTGCGATTTCTATCTCTTCGGTCTCGCCGCGACAGCTTATTCTCTGCTCGTCCATCGACAATTTGGGCAAAGGCGCCGCCGGGCAAGCGGTTCAGAATTTTAATGTGATGTTTGGACTAGCTGAAACAGACGGTATCGTCTAGTTGGGTGGATAACGATGATTAATCAAGCCGGTTTGATGGCTTTGTACGATTATAACGACTATGCCAATCGCTTGCTATTCGATACCATTGCTCAGGTCAACGAAGCCGATCTCCATCGAGAGGTCAGCCCCAGCCACGACTCGATTTTTCAACTGCTCTACCATACGCTGGGCGTCGAGTATTTCTTTCTGAGCTGCTGCCGGGATCAGCCAAACCGATTGGCGCGGGATAAATTCTCGTCAGCGGCCGACCTTCGCCGTGATTGGCTTCAGCTTGAAGTGGACAGAAAAGCCTACCTGGCTTCAACCGATGATGAAGCGTTAGCCCAGATCATCGAGGTTAATTTTGGCGCTCACCAATTTCAGTTTCCCAAATGGCAGGTGTTAACCCAAGCCTTTGTTCACTCAACTCATCACCGGGGCGAACTATCCGTGGTGCTGACCGAACTCGGCCACCCGTTGCCGACGTTGGATATCATTGTTCATTTTGCCAAGGCCAGTGGACAACCCTGGCCGTGGTAAATGAGAGGTTGTTTTTACAGAGAGGGTTTATAATCTTGTCCACAGATTTACACTGATATTCACAGATTTTTATCTAAATTTTGGTGTTATCTGTGACCATCTGTGCCTATCTGTGGACCCTTGAAGGTTTTTAAGACCGTCTCTAAGTCGTTTTTAGAAAGGAAGACACTAATGATTAAAGTAGGTATTTTGGGCGCCTCCGGCTATATGGGGGGCGAGGCCCTGCGCGTGTTGAACGAACATCCCCAGGTCGAAGTGGTGTGGGCTACCAGCCGCACCGGCCAGCCGTTGGACTATTTTCATCGTAACTTCTACGGCTCCGGCCTCCAATTGATCAGCCCGGAGGAGATTACCCCTGTCGATGCCATCTTCTTCGCCATTCCCACCGGCACTCCAATGAAAATGGCAACGGAGTTGCTTGATCAAGGTACGAAGCTGATCGATCTGGGGGCCGACTTCCGCCTTAAAAACCGGGCCGATTGGGAGCGAGTCTACAAACGCCAGCATGCCGCCTGGCCGGTAGCCGAGGAGGCGGTCTATGGCATTCCCGAACTGCATCGCGAGGAGATCCCTCAGGCGCGGGTCATTGCCAACCCCGGCTGTTATTCATCGGCGACCATTTTGGGCCTGGCCCCGCTGCTCGAAGCGGACCTGATCGACGCCCAAAAAATCATCGTCGATGGTCTATCGGGCACGACCGGCGCCGGCGCGGAAGTTGACGTAACCACCCACCATCCCGAAATCGGCAACAACTTGATCCCCTACAACGTGGTCGATCATCGCCACACCTATGAAATGGAGCAGGAACTCGGCCTGCTTAGCGAGGGACCGGTTACGGTTCACTTCACTTCAACTTACGTGCCGATTACGCGCGGCATCCTAGCTATTTGTCACTGCTTCCCCAGACAGCCGTTGCGGCGCAGCGAGGTTTTAGACCTTTACAAGGGTTTCTACGAAGGCGAGCATTTTATCAAAGTCTTCGATGTTCCCCCGGACCTGCAGGCCAGTTGGCAGTACCGCCCTTATCCGTGGGTGGCGGCGGTGTCCGGTACCAATTATTGTCACATCGGCCTGGATATCGACGAAGCGCGCAACCGGTTGGTGGTCTTCAGCGTGCTCGACAGCGTCGGCAAAGGCGGCGCTCACGCCGGTGTGCAAAACCTCAACCTGATGTTCGGCCTCGATGAGAAAACGGGGCTGGAGCGGCTCGGGCTGCATCCCTATTAAAAGGAGAAAGAGAGAGAGATTACGATGCTCGTTCTAAAAATTGGTGGGCAAGAGTTAGACGATCCGGAATTTATCAAGCGTTTAGGCGAGGCCGTGGCTGCTTTGCCTGAACCACCAATCCTGGTTCACGGCGGCGGCAAGGAAATTAAGGAGTTGCAAACCCGATTGGGCCTCAATCCCCAATACATCGACGGCCTGCGGGTGACCGATGAGGAGTCGTTGGACGTGGTGCAGATGGTTCTGATTGGCCGCATCAATAAGCGGCTGGTCTCCTGCCTGTCGCTGGCCGGCGTCGATGCCTTTGGCATGTCGGGCGTTGATCGCACGGCCGTCAAAGCCGAAAAGTTGGAACATCCCGGCGGCGATTTAGGCCAGGTCGGCCGCGTTACTCACGTCCGCACCGAGGTCTTCTTGCGGTTGTTGGAGGATGGTATTACCCCCACCCTGTCGCCGCTCTGTTTTGGCGCGGACGGCAGTATTTTCAATGTCAATGCCGACCATGTCGCCACGGCTGTGGCAGTGGCGATGCAGGCTGACGAGTTGGTCTTTGTCTCGAACGTGCCCGGCGTCTTGCGCGATAGCCAGGTGCTGCCGCGCCTGACCGTGGCTGAGGTCGAGCAGCTCATCACCGATAACATTATTGTCGATGGGATGATTCCCAAAACGCGGTCGGCTTTCTCGGCTATCGAGGGCGGCGTCCCGGCCGTGAGAATTACCAACCTGGATGGTTTAAAAGCTGGCGCCGGCACAACCATCATCAAGCATTAATGAATTTGGAGGACAAAATTCAATGACTGTCACTGAAGATATTATTGAATTGGAACATAAATATGTACTGCAAACCTACAAGCGGCCCGATTTTGTCTTAGAGAGCGGCGAAGGCGTGTGGCTGTACGACTCCGACGGTCGAGAATATCTCGACGGCGGCAGCGGCATTGCCGTCAACGCGCTTGGCTACCAAAACCAGGCCATCATCGCCGCGCTGCGTCAGGCCGCCGACAGCCTGATCCACGTCTCGAACCTGTATCATACCGCACCCCAAGCTCTGCTGGCGCGCGACCTGTGCGAGAACTCGTTTGCCGATCGCGTCTTTTTCTGCAACTCCGGGGCTGAAGCCAACGAAGGCGCGCTGAAGTTCGCCCGCAAATGGGCCAGAACGCAAGGTCACACCGACAAGACCGGCATTGTGGCCTTCACCGGCTCGTTTCACGGCCGCACGATGGGCGCTTTGGCTTGTACCGCCACCGAGAAATACCGCAAACCCTTCGAACCGCTGATTGGCGATGTCTCTTTTGCCCAATTCAATGATCTCGACAGCGCCCGCCAGGCCATTACCGATAAAACCTGCGCCGTTATGATCGAACCTGTCCAAGGCGAGGGAGGCGTAACCCCGGCCGATCCGGACTTTCTGACCGGGCTGCGCCAAATTTGCGATGAGACCGGCGCGCTGCTCATTTTCGACGAGATTCAGTGCGGTCTGGGCCGCACCGGTACGCTGTGGGCCTATGAAGGCTACCACGTTACGCCCGACATCATGACTCTGGCCAAGCCGCTGGCCGGAGGTCTACCCATCGGCGCGATCCTGTTGACCCAAACCGTGGCCGACGCGCTGGGACCGGGCGATCACGGCAGCACTTTTGCCGGTGGCCCGTTAGTTTGCACCGTGGCCCATTCGGTTTTTCGGCACATCAATACCCCCGTCTTTCTACAGCAGGTCAAGTCTCACAGCGATTACATGGCCGCGCAGCTCAATGATCGGGTGGTCGCCTCGCCGCTGATTGAGCAGGTGCGCGGCAAAGGGTTAATGTGGGGATTGGTTTCAGTGCCGCCTGCCGCCGATATTATGGTTGAGGCTCGCAAATTTGGGTTGATCGTGCTGGTGGCCGGCCCCAATGTGGTGCGTCTGCTGCCGCCGTTGACCATCAGCCAGGATGAGATCGATGAGTTGGTGGATCGGTTGGTGAAAACTCTGGAGGCAGTAGGGTAAGCGTTATGATCACTGTTCGCCGGGCGCGGCTGGCCGATGTGCCGCGCATGATGCCATTACTCGAAGAATACGCAAGGCAGGCCGAAATCTTGCCGCGCAATGAAAATGATCTCTACCGCTCCATCCGTGAGTGGGTTGTGGCCGAAGTTGATAAGAAGATCGTTGGCATGGGGGCGCTGTTGATTATGTGGCACGATCTGGCCGAGATTCGCTCGCTGGTCATCGATCCCGCTTGCCACGGTCAGGGGTTAGGTCGTCAAATCATCGCGATGCTGCTTGATGATGCCCGGAAGTTGGGGCTGCCGCGTGTCTTTGCCTTGACCCGCAAGCCCGGCTTTTTTCTCAAGCTGGGCTTTCAACTGACCCGCATCGAGCAGTTGCCGCGTAAGGTCAAGCAAGATTGCGTTTTCTGTCCCAAGTTTCACGCCTGCGACGAGACCGCAGTGATCATCCCGCTCAAAGAAGGGGCTAGCCATTCAATGGCGATGGGTGCGCTGCTTGACAACAGCGTATCGGCGCCGAACATCATTCCGCTGGAGGTTGCACCCAGCATCTCAATCCCATGACCATCGTCCAGGTTATCTTTCCCATTTTCGCTATCGCTGTGGTGGGCTACGTGACCGCCTACCGGGGGATGCTGGATGAGCGTGACATCAAAGGTATCTCCCGCTTTGTTTTTACGATTATCATCCCGATCCTATTGTTTAAGTCGCTGGCTCATATCGAGTTGCCGCCTCAAATCCAGTGGCAGTTTCTATTGTCTTATTATGGGGTCGTTTTGTTTATCTACGGTTTGGCCGTATGGACCAGCAAGCGCTGGTTTGTCCATTCGCCGCAGGAACAGGGGATTTTCGGCTTAGGCTCAACCTATTCGAATATGATTTTGGTGGGGCTGCCCGTCATCTCGGCCGGATTAGGCGATCAAGCCCTGCTGCCGCTGTTCATGCTGGTCTCCATGCACAGTGCGCTGCTCTTTTTTATCGTCATGTTGCTCCTGGAACGCGCTAACGGCGGCGGTGAAAAGCGTTCGGCGCGGCAAATTGCGCTGCAAACCGCCCGGAACTTAATTCGCAACCCGATCATCATCGGCCTGGTACTGGGGCTGGCGTTTAACTTGCTGGCCATCCCGATCCCGACGCTCATCGATGATACGCTCGACATCATCAGCCGGGCCACCCTGCCCTGCGCCCTCTTTGTGCTGGGTGCATCGCTCAATGCCTACAAGATC
This sequence comes from Anaerolineales bacterium, assembly GCA_020634855.1. GTDB lineage: Bacteria > Chloroflexota > Anaerolineae > 4572-78 > J111 > JAGRBY01. The sequence continues at coordinate 319,100 of JACKAU010000003.1, read as the reverse complement.
ACCGGCCACCTGCGCGAAGCCTGGACGATGATCGGCTTGAAAATGGTGCTCCAACCTTTGTTAGTGTGGGTGCTGGCCTTTCTGGTATTTCATATCGATCCCTTGTGGGGCGTGGTCGCGGTGATGGCGGCCGGCATGCCAATTGGCGTCAACGCTTACCTATTTGCCGTAGAGTACCAGGCCGGCGTCGCCACGCTTTCAACGGCTATCTTGCTATCGACCCTACTGGCGGTAGTTAGCCAGTCGGTGCTGCTGGCCATCTTTATCTGATCTGTAGTTACGCAGGAGTCCGACAATCTCGATTGCGAGGACACCGACAATGAAAATGTATTTCGCCCTCACCCTGTCGCTCGTACGACTCCCCTCTCCCAATTTGGGAGAGGGGTTGGGGGTGAGGGTTATTTTCAAAGGAGAACTTACAATGACCGGTCACATCGAAATCGTCGAAGGCGACATCACTCGCCAAAAGGTCGATGCCATTGTCAACGCCGCCAACAACTCGCTGTTAGGTGGAGGCGGCGTCGATGGGGCGATTCACCGAGCGGCAGGCCCAAAGCTGCTGGCGGAGTGCCGCACCCTCAACGGCTGCCCCACCGGCGAGGCCAAAATCACCGGCGGTTACAACTTGCCGGCCAAATTCGTCATCCACACCGTTGGCCCGGTCTGGCGCGGCGGCGACAACGGCGAGGACAAACTCCTGGCTAACTGTTACCGTAACAGCCTCAATCTCGCCGAGGCGCGCGGCCTGAAATCCATCGCCATTCCCTCGATCAGCACCGGCATCTACGGCTTCCCGATGGAACGCGCTGCCCGGATCGCGCTCGCGGAAATACAACGCCACCTGGCCGCCGGCAGCGCCATCGAGCAGGTGGTGCTGGTCTGTTTCGGACAACGAGCCTTCAATATTCACCAGGCTGCGTTCGAGGCAATGGACCAGTCCAGTTCTGAAGGATAGGCCACTCAGAGTCGCGGATTAAATAACTTCCTCATTGGTCCACAATTCATGAGGATGCGGCTCGGTCGGCGCCGAGTTTGGAATCGGCCATTTAGGACGCTGATCGGTCGATGCAGCATATTTCAGCGACATTTCAAGACGTTGATCGGTCGATGCCGAATATTTCGGCAGTCAATTCCAGCGTTTTCGACCGTCGCCGAATATTTCGCCTCTTGATTCCAGCAGAATCGACCGCCGCAGAATATTTCGATGGCTTTCCAAGACGTTGATCGGTTGATGCAGAATATATCGGCGGCGGCCATTTTTCCCTACTTCTGATAATGAAACCGACAAGCTATTATCACAAGTTCTGATTCCGTGACTTCATAAACTAACCGATGTTCTTCATTTATCCGTCTTGACCAATATCCGGATAGATTTGCCTTCAAACGTTCCGGTTTGCCGATGCCTTCAGAGGGTGTTCGTAGCGTCGCCTTGATAAGGGTATTGATGCGTTTTAAGAGCCGGCGGTCATTCTCCTGGAACCATAGATAGTCATTCCAGGCTGTCTCGGTAAAAACTAACTTCATACCTCAAGGAGTTCTTGTTCTACGGTCTTGCCGGATTTTGCTTCAATAATAGACTGACGCAGGTGTTCGGCATTAAAAGGATTGGATAGTAAATAGAGGGTCTCTTTCCAAGCGTTGAATTCATCGAGGGGCAAGAGCACAATCTGCTGACCGGTATCCGTACTAATAATTGTGGGTTCCACATCAGCAATGACTTGCTCGATGATCTGCTCCAAATTTGCTTTAGCTTCCGTTATAGTTACGGCGTTCATATGCATCACCTTTATGGTCACAGAGTCATTGACAGCTATTATATCAAAAAAAGTAAATTTTGTCGCTCCAACGGATCAAAGTGGGCTTCTAACGTTACCTCAGATTATTGAGATGCTACTCCTCAACCACCTCATACCGGCTTTGTACCAACCCGTTGGCAAACGACAGGGTTTCGATGTGACGCAGCTTGATATCGTGAGGCACGGGGCCGAACAGCGGGATGCCCTGGCCGATCAAGACCGGGATGTGGGTGATAATCAACTGCTGAATCAGCCCCTCGGCCAGAAAGCCTTGAATGGTTAGGCCGCCGTCCACATACAGATGGGTCAGTCCCCGTTCTGTCAACTGATCGATCACCTCGCGGGGTGAGCCGGTCAGCCACTCCACCGAGCCGGCGATGCTATCCGGAATATCTACCGGGCGGCGGCTCAGGACAAACACCCGTTTTTGTCCGTAAGGCCAGTCGCCGTCAAAGCCCAACACCACCTCAAACGTATTTCGGCCCATCACCAGGCCATCGACCGAGTCCATAAATTCCTGGTAGCCGTAATCCTCGCCCTCGGGGGTTTCGATCCCGGCGTTGTCGCCCTCCGCCCCAGGCAGCCAATCGAGCGCGCCGTCGGGCCTGGCGATGAAGCCATCTAGACTGGTGGCAATATAAACCGATGCTTTCATTATTACCTCGCTGTTATTCCTATGTTATTATTTTGGCGTGATTTCTTATGATATATTAGGACTTGACGGCATCAAAACGTGACAGTCACTTTTGGGGACATCGCGCAACTTGGCAATGTCCTGGTTTTTTTTGGGGACAAAATGTCCCTAATTTTTATGACATCAGCCTCATGACAACGGGATTGCGGGACGTTAGAATGGTTGCATAGTCAACCTTAATTCCACAAACACAGGAGAGAACTATGAATACTCAACGATCTTTACCTTTTACCATTGCGATCGCTCTACAACTGTTGCTCAGTGTGCTGGATATTTTGGTCAGCCTACCTGACCTCATCGGCCAAGGCGCATCGGAAGGGCCGCCTATGTTTATCGTTGTCCTCAGTCTGGTTATTGGGATATTGGGGCTGGCCGCAGCCTGGGGGGCCTGGCAAGGCCGGCGTTGGGGGGTGATTTCGATCATCGTCCTGCGTTTCATCGATGGGTTGGGCGCTGCGCCGGGTATCTTTTTTGCCCCGACGACAACGTTGATGGTGTTGGCAACACTGGGCGTGGTCTTATCGGTGGTGGTCATTGTGCTGCTGCTGTTACCCGCCTCACGCCAGAGTTATGCGTAATCATAGCCGGCTCAAATACCGGAGGTTTCCATCGAGATAACCGACGACGGGATTGCCGCTCCGGCGCAGATGCCGGCGGGGATTGTCGCGGTGAAATACACCAACGCCAGTACTCAATATCAAGAAGGCGGTGTAGTCCTGGTTAAACTGAATGAGAGTGTCACCTATGAGGATATAAAGGCGCTGGTTGCCGGCGACAGCCCCGATAGTTACGCCGAGTTCTACCGGATGGTATCATCGCTGGGCGGCGGTGATCGGTCGATCTATAACCTGACCCCCGACCAGTATCTGGCTTATTTCAATGGTAATGTCGAAGGGGCGCCGCCCATTTCATCGCCGATTACGGTGAAAGATGAAGGTAACACCGCCGCCGCCCCCACCGCTGACGTCACGGCGGAGATGAAAGACGGTAGCTTTGTCTTGCCTGCTGAGATCAAAGCCGGCAACCATCTCTGGCAAATCAGCAACACCGGACAACAGATTCACCATATACTCATTACGAAACTGCCCGAGGGTGTTACCGTTGACGACATCATTGCCTGGGTTAATGAAGAGGTTCCCAGTGGGCCGCCGCCCTTCCTGAACCCGGATGGGTCGGTCACCGGCTCCGGCTACGAGGCGCTGTCCCCCGGCCAGAGCGCTTGGACCGAGATCGACCTGCCGGTGGGCCAATACACGGTGTTCGACTTGCTGCCGGATATGAGCGCCCAGCCGCCGGTGTCGCATATTACCGAAGGGATGCACCAGACGTTGACCGTGGTGGCAGGCGATTAACTTCAATATTCGCCTTGGATGAGGGAGCGTGGCATAATTTTTGGTGATAGGAGCGACAAAGCTTGCTTTGTCATTCACGGTACGGTCAAAGTTCACTTTGACGCGCCAGGTCTGTATTTTAAGAGAAGTTATAGGTAAGGTGTAATGGCCTTAAATACGGTACCGCCAGCCGAATCGCTACCCCCGCCGCACAAGTCGAAAGCGGCGCGGTCGTTTAATTGGCTAAGCGGGTTAGTGTTGGCTCTGGTGCTGGGCTTGATCCTCACATCAACGGCCCAAAAAGTGTACCGCCTCTCCTTACCGACCGATGGCTGGAGCTTTACCACCGGTGAGATTGGCAGCGCCGACCAAGATCGGCCTATCTACGAAGCTAATCTGCTGGGGCAACCATCGCCGCTACGGTCGGGCGATAAGTTCTTGGGCGTTGAAGACCGCTCCTTTGAGGCCATCAGCTACGCCCAGGCGGTGACCGGGCAGGTACAGCCGTTACCCAACTGGCGCGCCGGTCAAACGGTACAATATACCGTTGAACGACAGGGACAGCCCGTTAAGTTGGTGGTTCCGCTTTATACCTGGCCCCTTGCAACCGTACTACACTACATCCTGACCAGCCCAGATTTATGGGCTTCGATAGTATTGGCGGCGGTGGGGTGGTTTGTTTTTTTTAAACGCCCCGGCGACTGGGCTGCGCGGGCGCTGCTGTTATTTAGTAATTGTCTGCTGGTCAACAGCATCAGTGCGGCGGTGGTGGATTGGGGTCTGCCGGAAATGCTGACGCCGGGTGTCTTGCTCATTGCCACTTTTTTTTCGAACTGGATCTTCGCCACGGTGATGTTCCCCAGCCTGCTGCTGCTGACGCTGGTCTTTCCCCAACCAAAGCCGTTTGTGCGGCGTCGCCCGCGTCTGGTGGTTGCCGCGCTGTATGGCGCGGTGCCCCTGCTCATTATCGGGTTCGGGCCGATAGCCACCGTCGGCTGGGTATCGGTGCTGGTCATGGCGCTGCTCAGTCTGGTCGCGCTGATGCATTCTTTTTTCACCGTACGCGACCCTGTCAGCCGGGCGCAGATGCGCTGGGCCGTGGGCGGGTTGGTGGTGATGGTGCTCGGCTTTATCCCCATTAATTTAGGCGGATTAGGCTGGCTGCCCGTTCCATTTCCACCGTGGCTGGAAGACATCTGGTTTCCGCTGATGCTGGTGGTGATGGCTCTGGGTTTTGGTGTGGCTATCCTCCGTTATCGACTGTTTGATATCGATATCATCATCAACCGTACCCTGGTTTACGGGGCGCTAACGGCATGTGTCATTGGTCTATATGTCTTTGTTGTCGGTTATCTCAGTGCAATCTTTCGGGTAGAGAATCATCAGCTCATTTCGCTGGCGGCGGCCGGAGTGGTGGCGGTACTGTTTCACCCGCTGCGCGAGTGGCTCCAACGCGGCGTAAACCGGCTGATGTACGGTCAGCGCGATGAGCCGGTGGCGGTGCTGACGCAAGTGGGCGCCCGTCTGGAGTCAGACCCGGAGACGGATGACCTGCTGCCGGGACTGGCGAACACCATCGCGCAGACCCTAAAACTGCCGTACGTGGCCATCACACTGCAAGATGAAGGCGTGTCAAAAACGTATGCCGAAACCGGTCAGGCCGGCCCTGAGATTAATACGTTTCCGCTGATTTATCAGGCTGAAATCATCGGCCACCTGCGGGTTTCGCCTCGCGCGCCGGGCGAAACATTCAACGCCGCCGACCAACTGCTGCTGACTAACATCGCCCGCCAGACGGCCGCCGCCGCCCACACATTGCAACTGGCCGCCGAATTGCAGGAGTCGCGGCAGCAGTTGGTAACGGCCCGCGAGGAAGAGCGCCGCCGCCTACGCCGCGATCTGCACGACGGCTTGGGGCCGCAGTTGGCCAGCCAAATGCTGACAATTGATGCCATCGCCAAACTGCTGGACGATAATCCGGCTCAGGTGCGGGAATTGCTGCGCCATCTAAAAACCCAATCGCAAACGGCCATTCAGGATATCCGCCGGTTGGTGTACAATCTACGCCCGCCGGCTCTGGATGAATTGGGCCTGGTGATGGCCCTGCGTGAGGGCAGCAAACAGTTTGAACAGAACGGACTGTCTATCAGCCTTACGATCACCCCAGACCCCTTGCCGCCGCTACCGGCCGCGGTTGAGGTCGCTACGTATCGCATTGCTCAGGAAGCGTTAACCAATGTCGCCCGGCACGCGCAGGCCGGGTTGTGCCAGGTGTGTATCACCGCTCAGAACCATCATCTGGAACTGGCCATTCGCGATGATGGCCGTGGGTTTCCGGCGCAGTATCATCATGGCGTGGGCCTAAATTCCATGCGCGAACGGGCCGAAGAGTTGGGCGGGCGAATTGCGCTGACCAATCTCTCCGCCGGTGGGGCCGAAATACGCATCGAACTGCCGCTGTCAGGAGAATAAGCATGACCATTCAGATTATTATTGCCGATGACCATCCGGTTTTTCGATTTGGCTTGAGAACCCTACTGGCCGCCGAACCAGACACCGAGGTTATCGGCGAAGCGGCCAGCGGATCGGAAGCGATTAGCCTGGCCGACAGCTTGAAACCGGATTTGATATTAATGGACATTAACATGCCGGATATGAACGGCATCGAAGCCACCCGCCAAATTTTGCAGCGCCAGCCCGCTATCGCCATTCTGGTTATCACCATGTTTGAAGATGATACGGTCTTTGCCGCGCTACGAGCCGGTGCGCGAGGCTACATTTTGAAAGGGGCCGAGGGCGAGGAAACGCTGCGGGCCATCCGCGCGGCGGCCAACGGCGAGGCCATCTTCAGTCCGCCGATTGCCCAACGGCTGGCTGCCCACTTTGCCCAAACGCCGCCCCAAACCGCCTATCCTTTCCCGGATTTGACTAACCGCGAGCGCGACATCCTGATCCTTGTGGCCCAAGGGTTAACCAACAGCGCTATCGCTGAACGGCTGGCGCTCAGTCCCAAAACAGTGCGCAACCTGGTCTCCACGATTTTTAGCAAGCTCAACGTTTCCGACCGCAGCGAAGCTATCGTCAAAGCCCGCGACGCCGGTCTGGGGCAGAACCATTAATAGCCCACTCAAAATTCTCTAGCCAATATATTGCCAAGTACCAACCCGGATAAACCGGAGTTGAAAATTAGAAGTGAGAAATAAGAATATTGGTCAATTGATGAACAAACAATACCTTTCTAATTTCTGTTTTCTGTTTTCTAATTCTGCAATGACTCGTCGAGGTTTTACTCCCATTCTGATCACGGTGATGGGCATCATTCTGGCTGCTTACAGCTTTGGGTCGATGAGGCTTGCTCCGGCTGTCGCGGCGGCGGGGCCGGCTGAGGGCGGGCCGGGGGTTGCGGCAGCGATTGATCTCACGGTCAATGCGGCGGCCAATCGCCAACCGATTAGCCCGTATATCTACGGCCTCAATTTTGCCAAACCAGCGTTCGCCGCTGAAATCGATCTGCCGGTGCGGCGGTGGGGCGGTAACCACACCACTCGCTATAACTGGCAAAGCAACTATATGAACCACGGCTCGGATTGGTTCTTTCACAACAACACCCATTATGATCCTTACAACGGGGCTACCCTAACCGCTGATGCGTGGGTTGACCAGAATGAACTCACCGGCAGCGCCTCGCTGGTTACGGTGCCGACGATTGGGTATGTCGCCAAAAACGGCAGCCAGGCTTCCTGCGGCTTCCAGGTCTCGAAATATGGGGCGCAGGATGATGTCGATAATGAGAGCGGCTACCCCAACTGCGGCAATGGGCTGCAAGCCGGCGTTCCCATAGCCGGCAACGATCCCCTGGATACCAGCCAGGTCGTTAACTCCTCATTTGCCTCGAACTGGGTGCAGCACTTGGTGGCGGCGCATGGCGCGGCCAACGCCGGTGGGGTCAAGTTCTACGCGCTGGACAACGAACCGGAGCTGTGGCACGAAACCCATCGCGATGTTCACCCCGCCCCGCTGGATTACGATGAATTACGCAACCGCTCGTTTGACTATGGGGCGGCGATCAAGGCCGCCGACCCGACCGCTCAGATTTTGGGATACGCTTCGTTTGGTTGGTCGGGCTACTGGTATTCGGCCTATGATCTGAAACAGGCGGCGCTCAACGGCTACACCTACTTTCCCGACTACGCCACCCACGGCAACCGCTACCAGGTGGAATGGTATCTCCAGCAGATGGCCCAGTATGAGCAAGACCATAATATGCGCCTGCTGGATTATCTGGACCTCCATTTTTACCCGCAAAACGGCGTCGATCTGTCCACCGCCGGCAGCGTCGCCAAGCAAGCGCTGCGCCTGCGCTCGACGCGGGCGTTATGGGACCCCACCTACACCGACGAAAGTTGGATCGGCGGCAGCGACCAACCGGCCGAATGGCGGCAGGTGCGGCTCATACGGCGGATGCACGACTGGGTAGACGCTTTCTATCCCGGCACCAAGCTGGCTCTAACCGAATACAACTGGGGTGGGTTGGAAGACATCAATGGCGCATTAGCCCAGGCCGACGTCCTGGGCATTTTTGGGCGTGAAGATCTTGATCTGGCGGCCTTGTGGAATTATCCCGACAGCGATCTGGGGTACGATCATTTTGAAACACTGCCGGGGGCGTATGCCTTTCGCCTTTATCGCAATTACAACGGCAGCGGCGGCCAGTTTGGCGATGTCAGCATTAGCGCCGCCAGCGCTGACCAGAGCCAACTCGCGATTTACGCCGCTCAGCGCACCACCGACAAGGCTATAACGCTGATGATCATCAACAAAACGGGCGGCGCGTTGACGGGTAATGTTGCGTTGGCCGGCTTTACCCCTTCCGGTGCGGCTCAGGTCTATCGCTACAGCGTGGCCAATCTTACGGCCATTGTGCCGCTGGCCGACCAGCCGGTCAGTGCAGCGGGCTTCAGCACTACCTTTCCGGCCAATTCGATTACCCTGCTGGCGATTCCCGCCACGAACTTAGCTCTTGAACCGCAAATGTATTTACCGGTAATTTTGAAGTAGCGGGGAGATCTCATTCTTCAACACTAGCTGGGGCGAAGGCGTGGGCTGCTGCGCCAAGAATGGCTCTGTGTCGATTTTTAATAGACAAGACCGACAGACGTGTGTATAATTACTGCCAGTGCGTAGCACAACCGTTTCCTCCCTCCCATTTTTTATAACATAAATTAATATCTACTTAACAGTCCAATGAATTATTTACACAAAGGAGTAAATTATGGCTGCTAAAAAAATCTTAATGATAACCGGTGATTATGTTGAAGATTACGAAAATATGGTACCTTTTCAGGCTTTGCAGGCCGTGGGACACACCGTACACGCAGTTTGCCCCGATAAGCGGGCGGGTGACAGTGTAGCAACGGCTATACATGATTTTTTGGGGGAGCAGACCTATCGCGAGACAATAGGGCACCGCTTTACACTTAACGCCTCTTTCGAGGACATAAACCCGGCTGATTACGACGCGCTGGTTTTACCTGGTGGACGCGCCCCGGAATATTTGCGTCTTAACGACAACGTGCTCGATATCGTTCGCCATTTCTTTGAGGCAGATAAGCCCGTGGCGGCTATTTGCCACGCGATGCAGATTCTAGCGGCGGCCAACGTGCTGGAAGGGCGAAGTTGCTCGGCCTATCCGGCAATTGGCCCGGAAGTTAGACTAGCCGGCGGTAAATATATGAACATTCAGGTCGATCAGGCTCATATCGATGGCAACCTTGTTACCGCTCCGGCCTGGCCAGCCCACCCGGAATGGATCGGAAAGTTCTTGCAAGTGCTGGGCACAAAGATCGAGTTATAAAAGAAGTTCAGTCGATTTAAGCTGTCCTTCCTGGGGGTAATTGCCCCCTTTTTCTTTAATAGTAGGCCAGCAAGGGCGTGGCAAGCGGGGTCCTAATTGCCACGCCTCGATTTTTCTTTTAATCCCCCGTTCTGTAATGATATCTTTATGTCTAGTGGTAGTGGATTGGGGCTGGCCATCGCCAAGCAGCTTGTCGCCCTGCACGGCGGCCGTTTCTGGGCCGAAAGCCAACCCAACCAGGGTATAACGTTTGATCTCATCCTGCCGACCCCGCATCAAAAAGAGATGAGCCAACCCTCAGTTCGACCCACCTCTTTTCTTTTTTAATCCAACCGCCTTGACTTAGACAACAGCCGGATGGATGTCTTGAACCGGTCCACGGGTGATCTCGGTCAATTCGTCGATGCTGGCAAAGGTTTTTAGGCTGAATCGGCTCAATCTCGGGTGAGAGGCCATTCTGCCCACAATCGGACTATCGAGGTATTCTTGAACTGCCCTGGCGTTTTCAAAAAGATAGATACCGCCGGCTTCCTGTTCTGCTTCGTTCAGTAGCCAGATCTTCCAGAGGCAGCCCCTAAATTGGGCAATCGGCTCTGCTGCCGAACGCGTCATTTCGAGGTATTCCTCCTTTGACATATCGAATTTGAAATTGATTTGTAAAATTGTATTCGACATTTGAAATCTCCATTGTCTGAGTTGAATAATTTAGTATAGGCTGATCATAACGGAAAAGCTGTGAGAAGTCAGTAAACCAAAGTTTACCTTAGGGTTGATAAATGTAGTGTCTTCAACTGCTTGAGAGCCTAATGCCCTTATCGTATCATTTTTTCTGTAATTAAATGAGACCATATTCGCCGCTTGAGTCCTATACCTCATGGGGTAGTCTTGTAGGATCAAGTGGGTTATTTTGACATAGCTCGATCAGGCTAATTCTTTCCCAAAACCGCGCCCGGACTTAACTTCGGCGCGATCTGGCTGTGCTCAATACCGGTCTGGTCGGCAGATGGCTTGATGTCAACCGGGAAACCATTGAATTGATCGGTGAATTTTGGATTGATGTTACTCGCTTACGAGAGTTGGTGGCCGAAACGCATCGGCACGATCATCCGGCGAAAGAGGTATGTCCAGCGTGTGACCCACTGCTTACAGAGGCCACGACGCTCTTCACCGATGACTTTTTAGCCAGCTCACCTTGCGTTAACTCGGCAAGCTGGAAGTGGCCGAGGGCCGGTATGAGCAAGTCATCCAGACCCTGGGGAATGTGGCCTATCAGCGGGGTGATTATCTTCAGGCCGGTCACCTGCTCAACAGCCTGCTTATCGATGCGCCCACCGAGCCACTCCAATCTGCGGCTCGGCTACAAGATTGGCAGACTGCGGCAGGGGAAGCTATCAAACGGTGTCCGTGAAAATATTAAAAAAGGTGGCGGCGCTTCTCCGTACGATGCCAACTTGGTTGACTAAGACGGATAATATTCGGAATATAAGGTTTTCATACAATCGGGACAAATGCCGTGGGTGAAAGAAGCATTGGTATGTTCGCTAATATAACTCTCAACTTGCTGCCAATAACCCTGGTCATCTCTTATTTTTTTGCAGTTGGCACAGATCGGTAAGATCTCTTTGAGGACTTTAATTTCAGCCAACGTTGTCTGTAGGTCAACATTTAACTCCTCAACGACCTGCTTGGCTCTGACGATTTCTCGCCACCGTCGAATGGAATAAACCGCTAGAGCAACCGTCAGGAAAATAGAGAGTGTGATTACCTCATCGAGTTCCCAATGTTCGTATTGATGGCTAAAGCGTACGATAGCTTCTAGAAGATCATGTTCTCTAGAGAGTAAGAATATGGTGATGACGCCCAAAATGATAATGCAGAAGTCGAAGAAAGCGCTTGACTTTTTCAAAGATGTAAGAATGTTCATAAAAAGTGAATGATGAAGTGAGGGGCGAGGGAGATAATGAAGGATGCAAGATGAAGGGTGCATGTCGTCATTTCCCTTACCCCCGCTCCTTACTCCCAGAGTTTTCATAATTCTAACATATTTCATATCGACCTGACAATCGGATGATGAGGTCACGGGTGTTCAGTTGGGGGGTGACTTTAGTTCTATAAAACGCTGAAACCACTGAATTTACTGGGATGACTAAAAACGTATCAAAATTGGATCAGAAAGGTGAGACCAATTCCGATGGGTTATTCGCCTCCTATCGATAGAATAGCTCCTGATTGATCAACCAGATAGACCTCGCCGGTTTCGTCCTCGCCAAACGAGCTGATCCGTCGGTCACTGCTGAGCAGTTGGGCCTGAGACCAACTGCCGTCCGCTTCTCGACGCAGTCCCCAGATGAGGCCGGTGCAATAATCGCCGTAAAAGTAGATGCCGTCCAAATTCGGGAACTGTTGGCCGCGATAGGCGTAGCCGCCGGTCACCGAGCAACCTTGACCGTGATCATATTCGGCCACGGGTAAAACCAGTCCCAAGGCAGCCGGGTCGCAACTGCTGGGGTTAAAGCAGTGCAGACCCTCCATAAGACGCCAGCCGTAATTTTGGCCGCCCGGCGCGCCCGCTGCTTCAAAATCAATCTCCTCGTACTGGTTTTGGCCGACATCGCCCACATACATATCGCCGGTGGCCCGGTCGAACGAAATACGCCAGGGGTTGCGCCAGCCGTAAGACCAGATTTCGGGTCGAGCTTGGTCGTTGCCCACAAACGGATTATCCGCCGGAACGCCGTAAGGCGCGGCATTATCCACATCGAGGCGCAGGATTTTACCTAGCAGCGCCCCCAGGTTTTGAGCCCGATTTTCGGGATCGTTGGCGCTACCGCCGTCGCCCATACCGATGTAAAGGTAGCCGTCCGGGCCAAAGACCAGTTGGCCGCCGTTGTGGTTGCGGTAGGGCTGATCGATGGTTAGCAGCAGTTCGCCGCTGTTGGGATCAGCCTGATTGGGGTCGGATGAGACGGTGTATTGCGCAATTTCGGTGTCGCCCTGCTGATTGGTGTAATCAACAAAGAGACGGCCGTTTTCAGGATAGTTCGGGTGGAAGGCCACGCTTAACAAGCCCTGCTCATTGCCCGATGAACCAACTATCGACACGATATCCAGGAAGGGGTGGGGTTCATCGCGCCATTTTCAATGATCATAATCCGCCCGGCCTGCTCCACCACAAACAGCCGCCCGCTGCCGTCGCCGGCGTGAGTCAGGTATAGCGGTTTGGTGAAGCCGTCGGCAACGGATCGAGCCTCAGGGTAATGGCGTCCAGAGCGGGTAGTTGAGCCGGTGATGGTGAGGTTGCGGTGGGCGACAATGGGGACGATGTCGGCGAGGGCGGTAGTTCGGTGGGGGGTAGCAGGTGGGTCGCCGCCGGGGGCTAATTCAACGGCGACCTGGGCGTCGCTCTCTGCCTCGGTGGGCGGCGCAGTCGGCGGCAATGGGCTGGACGTGGATCGACCGGCGAGTGTCTCCGTGGCCGCAACAATGGTCGGCAGCAGCGGCGGCCTGAGACAGTTGCGCCAAAAACACCGCAGCCGGTTAGCAGCAGTGTCATCAAAATGGGTAGTGAAAAAGGGTGTTTAAGTTACGGGGTGCGAACAAGATAGATATCCTCCTCTAATGGGTTAGCTTAGAAGTCGTCGGGACTGGGATGTTAAATGGGGTAAAGCCCTGACTTGATAAGGATATCTTTTAACCTGAATTCGAAATTAATGGCTCGCCAAACCGCCGATTGTCCGTTCCAAAAGTTATGCTATAGTTTCGGTTTGAAATATCTATAATCCTAGGTTGTTGCCCACTGTCATTAAGATCGCTTACTCCCTACTCCTCACTCCCCCTCCCTGAAACGGCTCCCCCAGGCAGCAACCGGCGTTATTTACTGACAGGAGAACCTATGACATCCCGGAAGCAGTCCCTTTAGACCTGAGTGAAAAAGGAAAATCGAAAGATGGCGAGATTATTTCCATGGACCGGCGGCTATTTATGCAGTTTTGGCGTATGGCGGCTGTCACGATATCGAGCTGCTGGCGGCTGCTCTGACCGAAGCCGGCATCGACGGGGCGTTGTACCTGGATATCAACGATCCGCAGGGGATCGGTTTGATTACAATGGCTGAAACCCCCGACTTTTTTGTGACCGATCTGCGGCAGTTGCTCAACCGTGCGCCTTTCGCGGGTTTGACGCCCAAGCCGGAGTACACCATGCTTGGGCCGCACTTACACCATCGGCTATGAGACCGATTGGAGGCGACGCTCATCACCCGCCCCCGGCAGCGCGTTGTCGATCCGGAGTGGCCGTGGGTGATCTGGTATCCGCTGCGGCGCAAGAAATCATTTGAAGCGCTGCCGGAGCAGGAACAGCGCGTGGTGTTGATGGAGCACGGGGGGATTGGCTTTACGTTTGGCCGGGCCGGTTACGCTAAAGATATCCGGCTGGCCTGTCACGGTCTGGACAAATACGATAACGATTTTGTAGTGGCCGTCTTGGGGCGCGAACTGCATCCGGTTTCAGCGGTGGTTCAATCGATGCGTAAAACCAAACAAACCTCGCAGTATTTGGAGAGTCTGGGGCCATTTTTATCGGTAAAGTGGCCTGGCAGAGTCGGTTATAAATCTTTGCCGACTGTAATGGAGCTACTTAATAGGAACCAAAGGTGATGTTCCATTGGCAGTAATTGGTAATTGGTCACTGGTAATTAGAGACTGGAGCCAATTACCAATTACTATTTACCAATTACTCATTACCGTGTTCAACCTCTATCTTCCGCAGCGACAGCAATCCATTCTGATAAGGCTGAGTCTGCAAGACAAAGTTAAATTTGTCCAGGGTCAGGCACAGATCGAAATCCTCTCGTTCGCCCAGGTTACACCGGGATCGAAAAATTTGAGACCGGTGTGGCTGGTGCGCAGATCATCTTTAATCGCTTCGAAATCAGGTGTGTGGCCGTTGGTTAGCTGGGCTTTCAGGTAGTGAGCGCAGGCCGTATCCTCTTCGGCCGGTCGGCCTGCCCCCATGCCCATCGCCACCAGCGAGACTATGTCCGGTTGTTTCGCCTGGATGTAGGCCACCACTGCCCCGGCGTTGACAAAACTGCCGGTGATGACTTCGGCGGCGGCCTGGGCGTTGATCAGACCCTGGGTGCCGTTGGTGGTGGTGTGGACCACGGTTTTGCCTTCAAACGTGACCCCGTCGATTTCAGCCGGCGAGTTGCCGTAACTGAAGCCGGGGATTTTTTGCCCGCCCGTTCGCCGATCAAAATAACGTTGGGATGCTGCTGCTGCAAAGCTCGCGCCGTTTCTCGCCGACCTACCGGAATGACAGTTTTCGCGCCCTGATCAAATAGGTAGCAGGCGGTTGAAAATGCCCGAAACACGTCGATGATCACAGTCAGGCCGGTGGCTTGCCGCGCCCTTCCACAAAATCTAAAAGTTGAATCGTTGTCATACATCACACCGGTTGTCGATAGTAGTCGTAGGCCGTGACTTCTCGGAAGCCGCAGCTTTGGTACAGGCTTAGCGCCTGCCGATTAGCGCAGGCGACCTCCAACACGATAGGCTGGCGGCGCTCCCGGTTGAGTTGGTTGACGATCTGGGTCAGAATGGATCGGCCGTAGCCCTGCCCGCGATAGTCCGGCCACAAGCAAAAACCGGATAGGTAGATTTCGTCCGCGCCCAGCGTTACCTGAATTTTGCCGACGATGAGATCATCTACCATCGCGATAAACACATCGCCGGTTGCGGGATCGCTTTTCGTTGGTTAGATAAGCCTGGCTAATTTCCGGTTCGACATTAAAGCAGAGATGGTCTAATTGGACAAGCTGCGCCAGGTCATCGGCTTGAGCCAGACGTAACCTTAGCCCGTGGATAGGCTCAAGCGGGAACCTCAGCCAGAGTCATTTTGTATTCGGAAAATTCATAGCGGCTGCCGATGGCCGTCATACAACTGCGGGCTGAGGTCGATTTTTGCTCGCAGATGAAAAGTAGGTCGGGGATCCGTCGCTCGGCCAGGTTGATCGGGCGGCGGCCAAAAGCTGTTTGAAAATACCCTGCCGCCGACAAGCGGGGTGCGTCATCGCGCTGATCTCGGCTTCCTGCTGGTTGAAGGCGTACAGGGCCAAATACCCCACCAGCCGCCGATCCTCAATCATCATAAAGTCGTCCGTGACCTGGCCGGCGCGGCTTTGCAACGACGGCCAATTGAGTTTCATTGTCAATTCTTCAAATTGGTTGCATTCACCGGCCAATTGGCGAATGGTGTCCAGGTCAGCCGGGGATAACCGGGTGCGGGCCTGTAATGTTCGCATACGCTCCTAAAAAGAGGAGCATCAAAGCTTGCATTGATCGTATTTGACAAAGCAAGCTTTATCGCTCCGATATATTTGCACTATTAGGGGGATCACCACTAAATATTAGTTAGGTTGCCCTGACGGGTCGGTACAAACGAGACGCCGTCGGTCAGCCAGCAGCCGGAACAGGTAGGGGTATCTTGCCGAGACAGTTCAAACAGATACACGCTGGCCGAGCCGTCAGATCCCGTAATCGTGACCCGCTGTGTGGCCGTATTGCCTGAGATTTCGATGGGACTGTATTCGGCCAGTTTGTGATTCAGCATCGGCCGGTAGGTGGGTTTTTGACCAGGTAGGTAAATCGATTGAGTGGGCCGGTGGCCTGACGGTTGGTCGGCGAGGCGAAACGGAAGGCAATCTCGATGCCCTTATCGTCCCCGTCATTGTTTTGCAGGGCTTCAACCTGGATTCTGACCACGTCCTGCGGCGACAGATCGGGACTGGGCTGTAACGTTTCGGCCGGAGAGGCAGACTGACTGCCGCTGGTGATAAGTTGAGAGGTTTCGGCCAAAGACGAACTGCAACCGGCCACAATGAGGATCAAAAGCGCAGTTGCAAAAATGCGGAAAAATTGGGGATTGAAAGGATTTGATAACATTTTTACCTCCGCTGGATGGGGCTATGATAAGAAACTATAGCACGGCTTTCCTGCTGACAACCATAATTATAGCGTAAAAGCGTCTCTTGCAGCTTACGGATTGGCCTCGATGGTGGTATAATTCGGGGTACTTTGAAAATGAGGTGAAGGATGATCCACGGTACGCACAACGCTCTGCCCGACCCGCGCAACGAGTCGATTCTGATTAATATTAACGGCGCGTTAGTCCCCCGAGCCGAGGCCAAGATTTCAGTTTTTGACAGCGGGTTTCTCGTTGGCGACGGCGTGTGGGAAGCCGTCCGGCTGCATGATGGGGTGCTGGTTTTTGGATGAGCATCTCGACCGGCTCTACCAGGGGCCAAAGCCATCGGTCTCGACATCGGTCTGACCCGCGCCGAATTAACCGCCGCTCTTGAAAAAACCATCGCCGCCAATCAGATGACCACCAGCGTCCACGTCCGGTTTATGATTACGCGTGGCATCAAAAAACGCCGTCTCAGGACCCTCGCTTAACGGTCAGCGGCCCGACCATCGTTATCATCGCCGAGCACAAGCAGGCCGATCCGGCTACCAAAGAACAGGGCGTCAAACTTTTTACGTCCACCGTCCGGCGTGGCTCACCCGATTATCTCGACCCCGGCTTAACTGCCATAGTAAACTACACGAGGTTATCGCTCTGGTGCAGGCCCTCCAGGCCGGTGCGGACGAGGCGCTCATGCTCGACATTCACGGCTTTGTCAGCACCTGCAACGCCACCAACTTCTTTATGATCAAGAAGAATGAAGTTTGGACCTCGACCGGCCAGTACTGTATGAACGGCATCACCCGGGGCAAGGTGATTGAGGTTTGTCGCCAGCACGGCATCGTTGTCTACGAAAAAACTTTTCGCTAACCGATGTCTACGATGCCGACGAGGCGTTTGTTACCGGCACCTTTCGGCGGGCTGACCCCGGTGATTGAGGTCGATGGGCGGGTTATCGGCGCGGGGGCAGTACGAGTTGACCCGCTTGTAAAACGAAAAACGTCATGCGTAAGAAGGAATTACGTTTTTCGTTTTATGGGGTCAACCCCACGAAATCCGATTGAGCCAGAAAAAAGAAGTCAAAAATAGAAATTATATAATATCAAGAGGAGTTCTTAAATGTCTGATGTGAAAAGCTATGAAAATATTTTGGTGCGAACTGAAGGGCGAGTGGGGATTGTACAACTTAATCGCCCTAAAGCAATGAACGCGCTCGATACGCCGACGATGCTGGAAGTGAATGAGGCGATGGCCGCTTTTGACGCTGATGACGGCATCGGCTGTTTGGTTTTGACCGGCAGCGAGAAAGCCTTTGCCGCCGGCGCCGATATCAAGCAAATGGCCGAGGCGTCGGTGGTGCAGCAGCTTAATATGGTCTTTCTCGATTTGTGGGATCGTTTGCAATCGGTCACCAAGCCGATTATCGCGGCGGTTAGCGGCTGGTGTTTGGGCGGCGGCTGCGAGTTGGCGATGGTGTGCGATATGATTGTTGCTTCAGAGTCGGCTCGCTTTGGCCAGCCGGAGATCAACCTAGGCATCATTCCGGGGGCGGGCGGCACCCAACGGCTAACGCGTGCCGTGGGCAAAGCGGTCGCGATGGAGATGGTGTTGGCTAATCGCCACCTAACGGCCCAAGAAGCGCTGGGCTATGGTCTGGTCAACCGGGTCGCGCCCACCGATCAATATCTTGATGAAGCCATCAAACTGGCCACCGACATTGCCAGCAAAGCCCCGGTCGCGGTGCAGTTGGGCAAAGAAGCGGTGAACAAAGCGTTTGAAACCACGCTGGCCGAAGGCGTCTATCTGGAACGCCGCCTCTTTACCATGTTGTTCGGTACCGAGGATCAGAAAGAGGGTATGGCGGCCTTTATCGCCAAGCGTCCGGCGGAATGGAAAGGGAAATAAATGTCAGAACTAACTAGTTATCATATGACCCCGGCCGAGTTTCGCCGCTACGGCCGGGCGATGGTCGATTGGATTGCCGACTACATGGAGCAGGTTGAGTCGTATCCGGTGCTATCTCAGGTCGAGCCGGGCCAAATTCTCGCTTCGCTGCCGGCCAGCCCGCCGATGCAAGGCGAACCTGTTGAGGCGATGCTCAAAGATGTCGAGACGTTGATCATGCCGGGTATCACCCACTGGCAGTCGCCCAACTTTTTTGCGTTCTTCCCGGCCAACAACTCCGGCCCGGCCATTTTGGCCGAAATGCTGTCGGCGGGTTTGGGTGTGCAAGGCATGCTGTGGGCCACCAGCCCGGCTTGCACCGAGGTGGAAACCGTCATGATGGATTGGGTGGCCGAACTGCTCGACCTACCGGATAAATTCCGATCAAGCGGGCCGGGCGGTGGGGTTATTCAGGATTCTGCCTCCAGTGCGACGTTGTGCGCTATTCTGGCCGCCCGTGAACGGGCCACTAATTTTCAGATCAACGAGCGAGGTCTCAACAACAAGCTAGTCGCCTACGCCTCCAGCCAGGCCCACTCGTCGATTGAAAAAGGAATCAAGATCGCCGGGATTGGCCGGGAGAACCTGCGCCTGATCGAAGTCGATGACCACTTTGCGCTTAGACCCGATCGGCTGGTCGAGCAGATCGAGCAAGATCGGCGGGCCGGGTTGACGCCCTTTTTCCTGGTGGCTAACGTTGGCAGCACCTCTGCGGGGGCGGTGGACCCGCTGCCGGAGATTGGCCGGATTTGCCGGGAGCAGGGGCTATGGCTGCACGTCGATGCGGCGATGTACGGCACGGCGGCGGTTTGCCCGGAGTTTCGCTCGATTCACGATGGTCTCGATTGGGCCGACAGCTATGCCTTTAATCCGCACAAGTGGATGTTTACCAATTTCGACTGCAACTGTTTTTACGTAGCCGACCGCCAGGCGTTGATCAATACCCTGAGCATTATGCCGGAATACCTGCGCAACGCGGCTACGACGGCAGGCGCCGTTTTTGATTATCGCGATTGGCAGATTCCGTTAGGGCGACGGTTTCGCTCGCTCAAGTTGTGGTTTGTCATTCGCCACTACGGGGTCGAGGGTTTGCGCTACCACATCCGCCGCCATGTCGAGTTGGCGCAGCAGTTCGCCGAATGGGTCGCCGCCAGTGACACCTTTGAGCTATCGACCGAGCCAACGCTGAACCTGATCTGCTTCCACCACATCGGCGGCGACGCGATCAACCAGGCCATTATGGATCAGCTCAATGCCGGCGGCGAGATGTACTTGAGCCACACTAAACTCAACGGCCGGTTGGTGCTGCGCCTGTGTGTGGGACAAACTCACACCGAATTTCAGCATGTCGAGCGAGCCTGGCAGCGGATTCAGGCTGCGGCAACTGAGGTTTAAATTAGTAGACCGCCAAAGCCTGAGTAGACGAAGCATATATCGAACGGCGGCAGGTAGCCTACTGAAAATGTCTCTTTAACGTTGACAATCATCTGATAGTTTGATAGCCTTAAAGTGAACACAATTGTCACATTCCCCCCTGTTAACCCGCACTTAAGGAGATTAACCTATGAAGAGATTGACTGTAGTAACCCTTGCTGTTGTATTGTGTTTTGTAGGCCTAACAACCTTAGCTTACGCCTCCGATCCGGTCCATTGGGGTTATGAAGGTGATACCGGCCCTGATGCGTGGGGTGACCTCAGCTCCGACTTTGCGACTTGCGCGACCGGGGTTGAACAATCTCCGATAGATATTACAGCTGACGCCGTGGTTAACCCGGCTGATATTCAGTTTAACTATCAGCCATCTAATCTGACGGTAGTGAATAACGGTCATACCATTCAGGCGAATTATGATGAAGGCAGCTCAATTACGGTGGATGGCGTTACCTATAACTTGCTGCAACTCCATTTCCATGAACGTAGCGAACACACGCTCTCCGGCCAGCCGGGGGCGATGGAAGCTCATTTTGTGCATCAGAATGATAACGGTGAATTAGCCGTTGTTGGCGCAATGATCAATGTCGGGGCCGAGAATCAGGCGGTGGCTCCGGTGTGGGCTAATATGCCGGCTGAAGCGGGCGACCCCATTGCTGTGGAGGGCGCCACCGTTAATGCGGATGAGATTCTCCCGGCCGATCGCACATACTATCGATACAATGGGTCGTTGACCACGCCGCCTTGTTCGGAAGGGGTAACCTGGTTGGTTATGACCACGCCCATCGAGATTTCCCAAGATCAACTGGCCGCATTCCAGCAAATTCACAGCGATAATTTCCGTCCAGTCCAACCTTTGAACGATCGTCAATTTTTACTTTCGGCGGATGTAATGTCAGCCCCGGCTGAGATGGCAGGTGAAATGGAGGCCGAGATGAGCGAAACTACGCCAGAGGCCGTCACTGACGCGCCGGCGACCTTACCCCAGTCGGGTGGCGTCACTTCGCCCGATTTAACCAGCCTACTATTTGGTGGGGCCGGCCTGGTGATTCTTATCGGTAGCCTGGCCATGCGTCGTCGGACTGTTACTAACAAGAATAACTGATTATACGTTTACGCGTGGGGCGGGTTTACTGTTGACAATTAAGCCTGGGTGATTCCTAAATTTCTCAGGAAAGTAAAACAGTAAGAAAGCTGACCTCGGCCTTAAGCCGAAGTCAGCTAGAAGCGGTATCGAGATGTCTCGATACCGCTTTATAGTTCGGTGATCGCTTTCAACGTGATCGGGGTGGCTTTTTCCCGGTTGGTGTTGCCTGCTGTCATAACCAGCATGCGGTTTGATTTGCAAATAGATGTTGTTTAGTGATGTGTGCTAAAATATTAAGATGCATCATTAAATGGTCGAGGAGGTACTGAAGTGTTTAGCGAACTTAAAAGGTTTGACCAAAAATTGGAAATTGGCCCATTTTGGATTAGCGCTATTTATCTGATAATTAGCTGTCTATGGATTGGCTTTTCTGATATTGTTATAGCGACCCTTATTTCTTATTCCTCAACCGCTTTTGTATGGTTGGGGATCATCAAAGCCTGGGGTTTTGTAGCGGCGACCAGTTTGGCGTTATTTATCTTGTTGCGCCGGTACATTTTTGTGGTTCAAAATGCGCAGTACCGGTTAGCGCTGAGTGAGGAGCGGTATCACCAGTTTTTTGAATATACACACGATCCGGTCCTTCTATTTAATAGCCACGGACGTTGTATTGACGCCAATCCTCAGGCCGAAGTCTTAACCGGCTATCCTCATGAGGAATTGTTGAATCGTCACATTTCGAAGCTCTTATCCCGGCAATCATCGCCAGAGATCATCGAATTATTCGAGGCGGTGGCGAAGCTGGGCTTCATCCGGCAAGAAACGGCCATAACCCATCAGGACGGTACAATGCGCTGGGTAGAGTATACCTTAGTCCAGGACACCGGCGGTTATTATCCTTTGATTTTGCGTGATATCACCGCCCAAAAAAATCATCTCGAGTCCCTGCAGCGAGCTGCCTTGATTTTTCAACATCTCACTGTTGGTATTTTGGTAACCGATGAAACAGGTCGCATAACGGATATTAATCCGGCCGCTGAAAAGATGTTTGGTTACAACAAAGCCGAAATGATGGGGCAATCAACCGGAGTTTTATATGACCTTCAATTAAGAAAATCGCGTGAGGCGATTATGGCTGGTTTGCAAAAAACCGGTTATTGGCACGGTGAAATCCAGTTTATGCGCAAAAATAACCAAATTGGAGTTTGCGACCGGGTGGTGGTGCCGTTGCTCGATGAGCATAATCGAATGGTTGGTCGGATTAGTATTAACCAGGATATCACTGATCGTAAGCACGCCGAGACCCAATTACGGGAAAAGAATGCTCAGATGGAAGCCGTTTTTCGGGCTATGCCCGATCTCTATTTTCGGTTGGATGCTACCGGACGGATTCTTGATGTCAAGCCTAATCTTCATATTGATCTCCCGCTGCTCTTGGAAGATATCATCTATAATCATGTACACTCAATTGTCCCGGCAGACACGGCCGATAAATTCGAACAAGCCATAACCCAGGCTTTGGCCACAAAATTGGTCACAAATGTTGAGTGCTCGTTTCCCCCAATTCCGAAAATATACGAAGCTCGGTTATCGGCCCTGAACGATTATGAGGTGGTGGTCATTTGTCGTGATATGACAGAAGATAAAGAAGCCGAAGCCAGGCTCAAACTCCAGCGAACATTACTAACCTCTATTAGCGAAGCCAGTTTGGACGGTATTTTTGTAGGTTCGGAAGCCGGCAAATGCATCTATTATAATCGCAACTTTCTGAAAATGTGGTCGGTGCCGGACACAAATCTTGATAAGGCTGAGTGTCTAGAAATTGTTGAGGCCATCTACGCTCAAGTTACCGAGCCGGCCAAAAGCAAAGCCGATTTTGAGCGGCTGATGGTTGATCAGGTTAAAGTCGATCGGGATCAACTTCAGCTCACCGATGGCCAGGTATTTGACCGGTATACTGCGCCCTTAGTTGATGGGGAGACGTTTTACGGCCGGGTGTGGTACTATCGTGATATAACTGAGCACCTAAAGCTGGAAGCGCAGTTACGGCAATCACAAAAGATGGAGGCCATTGGCCGGCTGGCTGGTGGGATAGCTCACGATTTCAATAACATCCTGACCATTGTCATCGGAAATTTAGAATTTTTAATGGATCGTACGCCCGACCTCCCTGAACCGATCCAACATGATCTTGATACGGTTAAAGCGGCTGCTCAACGGGCGGCCAAATTAACCTCCCAATTACTGGCCTTTAGTCGTCAGCAGAATATTCGATCTCAACCGGTGGCGGTTAATGACCTGCTTCAGGGGTTGCGGCGGTTATTGGAGGGGATGGTTGGCGATGATATTACCCTAGATTTAATGCTTAAGGCCAACCCCGACCGGGTGATGTTTGATCCAAACCAATTAGAGCAAGTGTTGTTTAACCTGGTGGCGAATGCGCGTGATGCCATGCCGGAGGGGGGGCGCATCACCATTGCTACCAATACAGTTCATCAACCCAGCCGGCCCGGTGATATCACGTCCGCTGCCAGAGAGCGGGTAGTGATTACGGTCAGTGATACCGGCCGGGGCATCGATACTCAGACTCAGGCTAAAATGTTTGATCCCTTCTTTACCACCAAAGCCCAAGGCAAGGGCACCGGTCTGGGCCTATCCATTGTTTACGGCATTGTTACTCAATATGACGGGCAGATAGAGTTCGACAGCGGACCCGATCAAGGGACGGTCTTTAAAGTGACATTGCCGCTGGTGAACGATGTTCAAACCACCCTAAGTCAGGGTGATAACGTGAGCAGTATTCCCCCAGTCCCAGGCCATGAGACAATTATGGTGGTCGATGATGATGACGAGGTTCGATCTCTCATCAATAGGGTTTTGAAACGACACGGGTATGAGGTGGTGAGTGCGCGGACCGGGGTGGAAGCCTTAGCGATCCTGACTTCTAACCCCATTGATGTCGATCTGCTAATCGCCGATGTCATGATGCCCGAACTGTACGGTCCCGAACTGGCCGACCAGATCAAAGCCCAACAACCGGACTTAAAGGTCTTATACTTATCCGGCTTTACCACCAAAGCCTTGTCCCGGTGGAATCTTGATCAAGACGAGATTTTAATCAAGCCATTTTCCATAAATGATTTAGTCAATAAGGTGCAAGAATTGTTGCAGCCTGCTGACAGCGGTGGATCGAGTTGAATCAACAAATCCCGAAGGTTAGTTAACCTTCGCGCCTATCTATCACCTCACGAATCTTATGCAGTAGCCCTGTAGCTGTAAAGGGTTTCTCTAAAAAAAACACGCCCGGACCGAGTACGCCGTGGTGAACAATGGCATTGTCGGTGTAGCCGGAGATATACAGCACCTTGAGGGCCGGTCGTTGGGCGATCAGAATTTCCGCTGTTTCAGGGCCGCTCATTCCGTCGGGCAAAATAACATCGGTAATTAACAGACTAATTGTTTGGTGGTATTGATCGACAATTTGCAGCGCCTCTGGACCGCTTCGAGCGGCTAAGACCGTATATCCTTCGTCGCTCAAAACACGCTGGGCGAAATCACGGACCATCATTTCATCTTCCACCAGGAGGATGGTTTCAGACCCGGGCTGCGTTTCGACGGGATCTGAAACCCGGTGCGGCATTTGAGGCGCTTCGTCAATTCGCGGTAAATAGATTTTAAAGGTCGTCCCCTGTCCCGGCTCGCTATAAACCCAAATATGGCCCCCGCTCTGGTTGATGATGCCATGTACGGTGGCCAGTCCTAAACCGGTGCCTTTGCCGCGCTCTTTAGTCGTAAAAAAGGGTTCAAACAGGTGGGCCTGAGCCGCAGCATCCAAGCCCTGGCCGGAGTCACTGATGGCCAGCATAATGTAGCGCCCCGGTATAACCTCAACCTGGGCGCGCGCATAGGCGTCGTCCAATTCAATATTGGCGGTTTCGATAGTCAACCGGCCCCCTTGTGGCATCGCATCCCGCGCATTGACCACCAAATTGATCAGCACCTGATCCATCTGGCCGGGATCGATTTTGACCATCCCTAACTCCGGGGCCAGTTGTATAATCAGATCAATATTTTCCCCCAATAAACGCCTCAGCATTTTACTCATCTGCCCAACTGTTTCGTTGAGGTGGAGAATTTGCGGCTGAAGCACTTGTTTTCGACTAAAGGCTAACAACTGCTGGGTCAAAGCGGCAGCGCGTTGGCCGGCCTTGACTATCTGCTCAATATCCCGGTGAGCCGGATGATCAGGTTCAAGCCCGGTTTGCAAAACAAATTCACCGAAGCCGGTAATTACGGTTAGTAGATTGTTGAAATCGTGGGCGATGCCGCCGGCCAGTCGACCGATGGCTTCCATTTTTTGGGCCTGATATAACTGCTCTTCAAGGTGTTTGCGTCTGGTAATATCACTGAATACGCCAAAGATAAATTGAGAACGATCACCCGTTTGTTCAACCCGGGCGCTGTCGCGTATCCAAATCACCTGGCCATCGGCCCGAACCAAGCGATACTCAACCTCACTATCCCTACCGGCCGTTAACCTGGCCCATTGCTCGGCCGCACCGGCTCGATCTTCCGGATGGATGACCGTTTCAGCCCAAAACGCCCAGTCGTTCAGAAACCGCTGGACCGGATAACCCGTTAACGACTCAATATTGGGCGATACATACCGATTCTTAGGATGTCTGGCTTCGTTTACTTCGATCATATAGATAAAATCGCTAATGGAGGTAACCACCCGCCGGAATCGATCGGCTAGCTGCGCATTCTGAACGGCAATGGCGATTTGATTGGCCACCTCGCGGACAATTTGCCGGTGTTCGTCATTGAAACTATCAGGCCTAGATGACCAGAGCATTAACACCCCGATCAAATCCTCTTGGCAAAGAAGCGGGGCGGTCAAAGTTGAATAAGCGTCTTGAGGCGGTGAGTTGGCTGCGGTCACCAGAATTTGGCCGTGCTTTAGCGCATCCAGATCATTTAAGATTCTGTCGGGCGAAATATAGCTGCTCATACCTGGACTGTGGTTGTCACTTTTCTGTTCGGCCAGAACAGTGGCGGTTAGGTCTTCCGGATCAATGAGGCTTATGGTTGCCTGCTGATAAGGAATTAATTGTTGTAGATGGGCTAGCGCTGCTTGAGCTGTCTCTTCGGCTGAATGAGCAGCCAAAATCGCCTGGTCTATTTGATATAGGATTTCCAACCGGTCGGCGTAGCGTCGTAGCGCCTGCTCGGCCAGTTTTTGGTCAGTGATATCTTGGAGTACGCCTCTCACTTTTATTACTTTATGAGCGCCGACAATAGGGGTGCCGATGGCTCTAACCCATTTGTGGTTGCCTTTTTTCGTAGTCAGTTCCAGTTCCAGATCGAAAGGTTTATCCCATTTGATCGCATCTTTGATCGCGTCCCGAATTAGCCTTCGTGATTCACCCCAAAAAAAGTCTAGCCCTGCCGCAAGATCAGCCGGTTGGTCAGGATCTAGGTCGAGAATGAGCGTTACCGCCTCTGTCCGAGCGCCTTCCAGCGTTGTAGCATTAAGCTCCCAGCCGCCAATCTTAGCCAATTTACTCGTTTCACGCAGCAATAACTCGTTGTCCTGCAGCGCCTGTTCTATCTCTTTCTTGCGGGTAATATCAATGTGAGAGCCAAGCATCCGTATCGGTTGACCGTGTTCATCGTGAAATATGGAGGCTGTTGTCAATATCCAGCGGTACGTCCCATCTTTGTGTTGGAAACGAAACTCTTCTTCGTAGTTGGGCCAGGGGTTCTTGAGATAAGATTGGATAGTAGTTTGCATTCGTTCCAAATCGTCAGGGTGAAGGCGAGTTTCCCATTCTTGGTAGTCGTTGGTGATTTCATTGTCGGCGTAACCAATCTGATGTTTCCACTCTGGTGAGTAGTAAACCTCGCTTGTGCCAATTTTCCAATCCCACAAACCCACATTAGCCGCTTGCACAGCCAATTGAAAACGGGTCTCACTTTCACGTAGGGTTTCTTCCACACGTTCACGTTCGGTGATAGTCCGGCTGACTGTCGACGTCAATCGTTCCGTTTTGAGCCAGTTTTGATTCACGATATACAGTAAGCTTAAGAGTAACAGCGTTCCGCCGCCCCAAATGAGGAACAAGATCCAGGGATCAGGCTGGTGGGGAGGCGCATCCCAGCCTACGATCATCGTCCAGGAATTATCGCCTACGATAATGGTTGTGGTCTGGCTTTCCCCGGCCATGGTTTCGGCTCCCCAAAAGTAAGCCCCGGTCGCATCGGTCAATTGAAATTTATAGGGCGGTCTCAACTCTGCTCCGGTCCCTTTCATAATTTCGGCAATGTCAAAAACGCCCTGAACCAGACCCAGAAACTCATCTTCGCGATATAACGGCGTGCGAGCGACAATGGCTAGCGAGCCTTGGACCGTTACGGTGGGATTGTTCACGGTGGTTATCTGTTCTTGGATGGCTTTTTCAACAAAGGGCGCCGCCGGCCGAGTTTTCAGGTCAAGGTTAAGCGCCGCCTCGTTGCCGGCCAACGGATAAACAAAACGAATGATCCGGTCGGTATCCACGTACTGAACCGTCCGGATAGCGGCATTATTAACCAGCAGCTCGGCGGCAAAACGATCAAACGTCCGATTGTCGGGTAACATAGGCGATGCCAGCATGAAGGCTCTTAAATCCTCTACAGCGACCAAGCGCAACCGGACCGCCGTTGACAAGGTGTTTTGAAACTCATTTACCTTGTCAGCCAGTTCATTGGCGTTCCCCTGTCGGATATGTTGCCGGTAATGGTTATCAACCAGAAACATAACGACTAATCCGGTTATGGCAATTAGAGATAAAAGCAGCCATCGCTTCATAGTTATTCACCTTAATCTGGTATGAATGATCGGGAGACCGAGGTAGCCTCCGGCGTGGCAACGACAATGAAATTGTATTGGAGCGACAAAGCTTGCTTTATCATACTTCTGGTAAGGTCAAAGTTTACTTTGACGCTCCAGACCGTTATTTTAGAGGAGTAGAAAAAGGGAAGTAGAAGAGTCAGACAGTTCATCTTGCTGCCGACCGACGACAAAAAATTTATGTCGCATTATAACCGATTGCCCCGAGGATGAAAAGATAGCCCTATTTCTTAACTCTTCATAAGAAGCAAACGACTCCTGAGCAGAATCTGCACAATTATGAGGTAAATTAATCTCTAACGTTAAATTCCAAAACCGCTCGGTCTTTTGAAAGAGACAGGATTAAAACCATTTAAGACCTACTTATGATTGGAGAAAGGAAAGGAACAACCCATGAAGTCTAACCGAATCGTAACTAAACCCGTTAACCCGGCGGTCGACGATCCGGACAACGACGACGAGCAAATCGGTCAAATTCTAAGCCGGCGCGAGGTTCTGAGACTATTAGGGATATCCGGCGCCGCTCTGCTGGCCGGCTGCGCGGTGGCCCAGCCCGGCTCGTCCTCGACGCCAGAGGCCGCCGCCGAACCAACCACCGCTGTCACGGCTGTACCGGCTTGTGTCGTTCGTCCGGAAGTCACCGAAGGTCCCGGGCATAACGACACCGGCTATGATAACATCCGACGCCCGATCCCCGATAATCGACGAGCGACTACGCTTTGCCCGCCCTTTTGTCTCGATGTTATGGCAAAATTGCTCAAATCGTAAACTTGTCAGGACTTGTCCTAAGCGTGAAGCATTACTATAATTAAATATCGCCATGATGAGCCTTAGTAAGTCAATACGGGGTGTTTGAGGCTCTTTTTTTACCACGTTGACGCCACAAAGATTTCTGCATGGAAAACAACTCCCTCTTAACCCAACCAGTGCCCGAGAACTGGTTTCCATACACCAAATTTCAGCCGCCCCAATTTGGGGCCAACGTAGTTGTCCGGTTGCGGTTACACACCATGCTGTACGAGGCGGCGGTTCGGCATCGACTAACCTTGGTTGCTGCTCCGGCCGGT
This sequence comes from Anaerolineales bacterium, assembly GCA_020634855.1. GTDB lineage: Bacteria > Chloroflexota > Anaerolineae > 4572-78 > J111 > JAGRBY01. The sequence continues at coordinate 290,041 of JACKAU010000003.1, read as the reverse complement.
TCCGGCAAAACTATCCTGACGTCTTCCTTGACTCAAAGCGACTTGCCGACCGCCTGGGTCGCCCTAGATCCGACGGATGATGATCTGACCAGTTTTGTGGCTCTAATCTTAACCGCTCTGCGAGATCGGCTTCAGGATGACGGGCAAGCGGTCCTGAGTTTTTTGCAAACTGTGCCCAATGCCCCCGAAAAAACGTCGCAATTAACGGCCATCCTCATCAACCAGCTCAAACCCGCCGATCAATCCCCATCCGTTCTGATTCTGGACGATTATCACACCATCATTGACCCGGCTATTCATCAGTTTTTGGGCTATTTACTTGATTATCTGCCCCCTTCTCTACGGGTGGTGATCGTTACCCGTTACGATCCCCCTCTATCTCTGGCCCGCTTGCGGGCACGAGGCCAATTAGCTGAAATTCGTTTACCACAATTAAGTTTTGATGACGATGAAACTGCCGTCTTTTTCAATCAACGACACCAGCTACAGTTAACCGGCGAAGAAGTGTCAACATTGCAGCGCCAAACCGAAGGCTGGATAGCCGGGCTTCAATTGCTGGCTATGGTCCTGGTTACGATTAAAGACAGCCAAGCACGCTCCACCTACATTCATCATCTCAATTCCGCTAATCGCGCTATTTTTGCCCTGTTAGCCGAAGAGGTCTTGGCTCACCAGCCGCCGGATATCCAAGATTTTCTACTCAAAACGTCTATCTTGCCGGAATTAACGCCGGCCAATTGCCGGGCTGTGACGCAGAACAATGCCGCATTGCGCCTACTGGCCGCCGTTTATGAGCGTAATCTTTTCTTGAATGTCCTGGCCCCAGATGCGCTTAATGGCCCCTTTCGCTATCACGATTTGTTTAGCAGTTTTTTGCAGGAGCGGCTCAAAGCGGATCGACCCGAACAGTGGCGCGACCTCCACCGTCGTGCGGCTCAGGTCACCGTCGGCTCCGAACAAAAACTAATGCACCTGATGAGCGCCGAACTTTGGGACGAAGCCGCCGATCTTCTGGAACAGATGGGGCAGGTGGATACGGAACGCCGTTTCACGCGGCGTATCGTCATTACCACTATCGAGGCGCTTCCCAAATCGATACAGCAGGCGCACCCCTGGCTGTTGCTCTATGTTGCTCAGTATTATGCCGTGCGGGGCTATGTCGAAACGGCGGCCCCCTGGCTGGCCCAGGCCACCGCGTGCTTCCACGAGCAGGGGGATGAGTTGGGCCAAATTGAGGCCCTTACGGCCAGAGCCATGACCGATACCCTGAACACGGCCGAGATAGTGCAGGCATTTCGCCAAAAAGTTGACACCGTGGGCGATATACTGCGTCCCGACCACCGGATTATTTATCATGGCACAGAACAGTGGCACGCCATTGCCAATCAGGAATGGTCTACCCTAACCCGGCACCTCCAGGCCGGTATGCAGGTCGCCCTGCAAAGCAGCGATCCGGGGGCGTTGACCATGGCCGGCTTAATTCTTGGTCCGCAAATGTTATTCAACCACGATGGCATCGCCCCGATCGAGGAATTCGTATGGCGCAGCAGCCAATCAGCGCAGCCAACCGATTGGATCTTGCAGATATGCACTCATGCGCTGTTGGGCTATATCCGCTTCTTGCAAGGTCGGGTAGATGAGGCCGAGCAGGCCATTCACCGGTCGCATCGCCTGCTCCAGGAGATCGGTGGCCTAGCCTGGATAGATGACCACGTGAGTTGGCTCATCCTGGCTCTGGCCTTGACCCGACGAGCCTACCGCACGTTTGACGATTTCTTTACTACGCAATCGGTTCGCTGGGAAACGCAAGAGACATCGGCCGGCTACCACCAGGGGTTTCTTTATTTGCGGGGGCGTTTTTTCTGGCTGCAAGGCCGCACCGCCGAAGCGCAAACGGTTTTGGCGCAGATGGAAGCGCACCGGCCCCCCTCCGGCTATAAGATCGAAGATGAAGAACGCCGGCTGCTGCTGGCCGGCCTCATTGCGATGGATACCGGTGATACCGGTACAGCCAAAAGATACCTGCGTCAGGCCGCAGTCTTGCACGAACGCGTTCGCCACACCGTTTTGTTGACCCATCCCCGGTTGACCTTGGCCACTCTATACGGCCGGCAAAATCGTTGGGATGAAGCGCTTGACGAATTGCACGCCGTACTCGAACAGCTAAAAGCCCAGGGAACTCCCGGCGTTATTCTTCAGGAAGGGGAAAGCATTGTCCCGGTATTGAATCATGCCCTGAAGCAGGGGCTTGAGCCTGAACTGCTTCAACCTTTCCTAACTATGCTTCAACCGGTCGATACTCAAACCATCCCCTTGCCCAACTCCGACCGCTATCTAACCCCTAGAGAAAGCGAAGTCCTGCACCTATTAGCCACAGGCGCGACCAACCGGGCCATCGCCGCCGAACTCTATGTAACGGAACGCACCGTTAAAGCCCACGTTACTCGAATTTTAACCAAACTTGACGCGGCCACGCGCACCGAAGCTGTCACCAAAGCCGGTCGGTTGGGCCTCATTTGACCCTACCTTCGTAACTCGCAGTCTCCCCCTTTATCGCCGTTCCATAAAATCGGTTGTCCTCTACCGAGCTTGTTCAGAACCATATCTTATGCACCCTTGATGGACCAATGTGTACCATCGTACAATGTTTATTGTTCTCTCATCGGTTATGCTTATTCCCAACGAAATAGGTGCTGGTACAAAGACCCGCGCCGAAAGACTATCCACCTCACGTTCAAGAAAAGGAGTTAATTATGAGTACAGAGTTATTGACGCCGTTGGCCATAGGCCCCGACGAAGCCCGGGTGTATGACCATATTGGCGGAGAAAAGATAACTATCCTCTTATCCGCCCAAGATACCAACGGCAGTTTTGCCATGTTCATCGATGAAATTCCGCCCGCCGCCGGGCCGCCATACCATATTCACCATAACGAAGATGAAACCTTTTATATTTTGGATGGGGAGCTTGATATCCAGATTAACGAAGACAAATTTACCGTCCGGGCTGGAGCCACCGCCTTTTTACCCAAAGGGATTCCCCACACCTTTCACAATTCCAGCTCGCAGGTCACCCGTGCTTTGGTGGTCTTGTCGCCGGCAGGGTTGGAAAGCTTTTTTGCCGATGTCGAGCCGCTGGTCATCCAAGCGGAGTTGGATATGGCGGCCATTTTAACTATTGCCGGCCAATACGGCATTGAGATTATCCCCCAGTAGATTCCAATTGATAAAAAGGAGTACAAAATGGATACAAAATTTATAGCCAACAGCACTCGAATGGGCAGCTACACGGCCATCGGGGGAGCCGTGACGATGATCGTTGGCGCAATCCTCTGGGGCACATCAGGCGCCGACCTATGGGTGGCGCTGGACAGCGGTGACGTGGCCGGTTATCTGGCCGCCGCCGGCGCGGTGCAAGCCCAGCTTATCGCCAACCTCACCTTGTGGATGGTGGGCGTCCTCATTTTAGGTATGGCCGGCGTCGCGTTGGCAAACTTGTGCGTCCAGCGGCCGCTGTTGGCCCAAATGGCGCTGGTCTGCATCAGAACGGGCGTCCCGCTGGTGCTTGTCGCCTACATTGCCATGCTGGCGTTGGTGGTGCAGATTGCGCCGGATACGTCAGCCACATCTGTGGCCATAGCTCAGGTGGTCGGTTGGATTGGCGTTCGCGCTGATGATTTAGCGACGGCGCTTATGATTGGAGCCGCCCCCCTGTTTCTCTCGCTGGCCGGACGAGACGAATGGGCGCCGGTGTGGCTGGTACGTTGGGGGTATCTGGCCGGTGTCATTGGTCTGCTGTCGCTCGTCGTCCTCTATATCCCTCCGCTTCGAGGATTGGGCTTTATCATCATCCCGGTTGGGGTGGCCTGGATGATTGCCGCCGGCATTGTCCTACTCCGGCGCAGCGGCGCAGATCAAAAAGACGAGGGCGTGAAAGCCGTCACTCCTGAAGTAATCGTCGGGACCCTCAGTCAACGCGGCGGATCTGACAGAGGTAGGCGCGGTGCGGAACCGAGCCGCTGATGGGGTCAATGGCCTCATGGCCGATGATAAGGTTGAAGTTGGCCCCGTCAGGCCCAAAGGCATCATAGCCAGGTGCGCCAATCTCCGGGCAAGGCTGCCACCAGCCATGCTGGCCGCAAACGACATTGGGCTTCAGCGTGTCGTCCAGCCGTGCCCGCGCCCGGACGCTGCCTTCAGGCGTCTCAATGCTCACCCAGTCGCCAGGGCTGATGCCTCGCTCGGCGGCTACCGCCGGATGCAACTCGACCTCGGGGTCCGGCGCGTGTCGTCGCAAGCTAGGCAGCGCCCGCTGCTGAGTTTCACAAAACAGGGTGTTCTTGGCGCAGGTGAGAATCAACGGGTAACGCTGGGTCAACTCCGGTCGTGACAGCGGGCTTATCAGTGGCTCTTCATACGCCGGTAGGGGGGGATAACCGTGCTCCAACAATGTCTCGGAGTACAATTCGATTTTCCGTGTCGGCGTGTCGAAGCCTTGCGCGATGCCGTTCCTCTGCTCGGCGAACTTGCGGTGGCGGGTCTGGAGCGGAACTCGCACGCCTCTTGGGTTCTGGCGCAGTGTATCAAGCGAAACACCGGACGGCTCAAGCTGGTAACGATAGCCGGCGTCAACGTCACCGTCCCAGAAATGAGCGCCAAGACCAAGATGGTTCGCCAGGTCGAACACGATCTCAATATCAGAGCGGGCCTCACCTTGAGGCTCAACCACCCGCTGCCGCAATTGCACCAGCGATTGGGCCTCCTGGCTCACCTCAAAGCCAATCTTGAGACCCTCGCTCTCGAAAGCGCTGGTAACCGGCAGCACAATGTCGGCCAGTTCGGCCGTCGGGTTCATAAAGAGATCGGCATGGACATAGAAATCGAGCCCCGCCAGAGCCTCGCGCCCGCGCCCGCTATCGGCATGCGAGAGGAGTAGGTTAGCCCCGAATCCGACCAGCCCTCGCACCGCATAAGGTTGCTGCTCCAGGATACCCCGATACAGTTCCTCGGAGGTGACATGCTGCCAGCGGGCCGGCCCCAGCGGCAGTTCCGGTAGGCCCAGTGTACGAGCGGCCTGCTCCGTTGACAACAACTCTCTGCCGACGACATCTTTAGTTGGCACGGAGGGAAAAAGCACGTTACCGCCCGGCGCATCGAGGTTGCCGGTCAGCGCGTAAAGCTGCCCAATCGCCCGGGCGATCTGGGTGGCATTTGTCTGCATCTCAACCCCGCTCCAGGCATAGTAGGCCACCGGCCGCGCTTCCCAGAGCATCCGGGCGGCGCTCTCAACCTGGTCACGCCCCACTCCACAGATTGTCTCCACCCGCTCTGGTGTATTGCGCCCGCAGACTTCGGCAGTAAGGTCGAAGACCGGGCGACAGCCAACCGTTCCGTGCAACGTGTCAATCATGAACTCACCAAAAAGGGCCAGCTCAGTGTTGTCCCCGTCGTAACTGCCGAGGGCCGGGTCGAAAAGCATGGGGCGCTGTTTGGCCTCGTTCCAGGCCACGTATCGCTGGGCGCTGTCTGAGGCCGAGAGATCGCGTCCGGTCAGCAAGCGTCCGTTGTCCGAGCGAACGAGCAACGGGCCATTCGTCCAGTTGCGGATGAAATCACGATCATACCAACCCCGCTCGATCATCACATGCGCGATACCGAGCGCGAGCGCGCCGTCGCTGCCGGGGCGCACCTGTAACCAGAGATCGGCCTTTTTCGCCAGCCCAATACGGCGAGGATCGACGACAATCAAGCGCGCACCCCGTTTGAGCGCGGCCACGGTGGTGACCGCGTGATCGAGCCGAGCCAGATTGGGGTTATACCCCCAAAACAGGATGCAGCCGGCATTCTCAAGATCAGGCATATAATTGCCGGGAACGCCGGCGCCATACGTATAACGCGTGGCCAGATACCGGCCCCACCCGCACAACTCCATCGACTGGCAGAAGTTCGGGCTGCCAAAGGCTCGCATCAAGCGCTCAATCCAGTTCGCCGAGTCGACTATCGCTGATGTGGAGGGAGAGACCATACTAAACACGACGCTTTCCGGGCTGTACTCATCGGCCAACCGGCGCAAATTGGCGGCACTGAGATTAAGGGCTTCATCCCAGCTAATCCGCTGCCAGCCGGGGTCTGGATCGCCTTTTGGCCGCGTTCGCTTCAGTGGGTAGCGCAGTCGATCCGAGTGATAAACAAGCTCCGGCGCTGCCCGCCCCTTGGCACACAGCGCCCGGCCGGTAGGGTGCGACGGATCCGGTTCCAAAGCGACGAAGCGGCCGTTCTCGACGACAGCGATCGAGCCACACCGCGAGCGACACAGAGCGCAGTAGCCTGGAATCCGCTTGATAGATTGCGTGTTTTCTACCATCGTGATGTCTCCTTCTTAGACTATTAGCCAATAGTGTTTAATCTGGTGAGAACGGCCACAGGCATTACTGGATTCCTTCGCAGTACGTGGCCTGCTTCTCAACTATTATCACACAAATTACATCTATTGACAACACCATCACAAAACAAATGAGCCGAACTAGTGAGTTTTTGTACCTATGGACATCATCTCGATTGCCCGGTGTTCCGGTCGTAGTCGGCCGACCGTTGCCCGCCACACGTCGCCACGCGCATGTATTTGGCGGCGTGTGGCGGCCGCGAGCAGCGAATGATAGGCTGATTGATGGCTGTCATTTACTGCCAAAGCTGCTCCGGCCGAGAAATAAGTGTGTCATTCATCATTGAGGTCGTTCTATCCAAGAAATGAAGGTGTCATTTACCTGTAAAGACGGTGAATCCCCCGAGAAATAAGGCCTTTATATTGAAAAAGACGTTGTCTACGTTGGAAACATGGCCTTTTTCGTTGGAAACGCGTCGATTCCGGCGGGAAAATCGGCTGTAGCGCAGCCGGATATCATTTTTTTCAAAGAACAGTTTCCAAACAGTTTGTGAGCCAATTTCCGAACAGGGTGGACCTATACTCTAAATCAGAAAGTTAAACAAACTGCTGTCCGAAACAAACGGCCGCCGGCGGCCAGCGCCGGTAACAAAAAAATCTATAAAATAGAATTAAAATAAGGAGATGTCATCATGAGAAGTGGGTTAAATAAAATTGTTGTGGTAATCATCGGTTTAGTTATCTTTGTTGCAGGCTCTACGGCCATCGTCACCTTGGCTCAAGAACCTGGCAATCTGCCAAAAGAAAACATCGGAGCTATAACGGTCGATATTGATCCGGCTGTCTTCCAATCACGGTTCTACGCCGAAAACCCGGAATTAATGGCGGCCCATCGCGTCACTGCCGATATTGTCCCAACCCAATCCGAATCACAGTTCTATGCTGAAAATCCGGAATTGATGGCGGCTCATCGCGTCGAAGCCGGCTCCCCGGTCGATGCGCTGACTTATCGCTGGCAAGCCAGGGCCAACTTTTATAAAGATGCCGGCCTGCTAACCCGCGACGCCTTCGATTACCCGGCTCAGAACCAACTTGGCACGCAAGACAAAGCCCATCATCCCAGACTGCTCGGAATGCAGACGTATTAGAGATTAGTTGAGGCCCAAAACCCAATAGAGTGGTAGAACGCATCAAGGCTCGAAACCCGGCAAAAAGCAGCACGCAACATGTCGGGTCTCGGGCCTCAACCCATCTCTGATTAGGCTTTCATCATTCATCCCTCATCATTCATCATTCGTCCTTTCCCCAGTTTGCTTCCCCCCTGCCCCTAAGCTAAAATTTCTTTGCAGACCATGGAACACCAAACCGTTACCCTCAAAGGCGTCGTCGAGCGCATCACATACACCAACCCCGATAATGGCTACACCATCGCTCGTTTTCAAGCCGGCGGCCGCTTTGGCCTGGTGACGCTCGTCGGCGCGCTGGCCGAAGTTCACCCTGGGGCGCGGTTGAAGGTGGAAGGCCGCTGGAAAACCCACCCCAAATACGGCGAACAGTTTGAGATTATCCGCTATGTCGAAGAGATGCCGGCCACGACCGAAGGCATCAAACGCTATTTGGGCAGTGGGCTGATCAAAGGTATCGGCCCCAAAATGGCCCGGCGCATCGCCGAGCATTTCGGAGCGTATACCCTCGATGTCATCGAGAATGAGATCTACCGCCTCAACGAAGTGGACGGCATCGGCCATAAGCGGGTTAGGATGATTGCCCAGGCCTGGGAGGCGCAGAAGCAGATTAAAGAGATAATGATCTTTCTGCAAGGCCACCAAGTCAGCACCACGCTGGCCGTCAAAATCTACAAGACCTACGGCGATAACGCCATCCAGATCGTCAAAGAGACGCCCTACCGCCTGGCCCGCGATATCTACGGCATCGGCTTTTTAACCGCCGACAAGATCGCCCGCAGCCTCGGCATCGAACCCGACGCTCCGCAACGCGTCGCCGCCGGTATCGAATATACCCTCAACCAACTGGCCGATCAGGGCCACGTCTACGCCCCCCGCGACCATCTGATCGAAGCCGCCGTCAAAATTCTCGATGTCATGGCCAACCAGGTCGATGCCCAGATCGATGGGTTGCAGCAGGAAGATCGGATCAAAGTCGAAGACTTGGCAAAGTTGCAGGGTAGCAGGGTAGCAGGGTGGCAGGGTGGCAGGGTGGCAGGGTCGCAGAGTGCCAGTGAGACAAGGTTGCAAGATGTTGTTGGGAAAAACACCGAGACTGATAATTCCGCAACATCCACCCTCCAATCACCAATTACCAATCACCAATCACTAATTACCAATCTCCCAATCTCCCAATCTCCCAATCTCCAATCTCCAATCTCCTCCCTCCAATCCCTCCAAGCCGTCTACCTCAACCCCTTCTACTTCGCCGAAGTGGGTGTGGCGCAGCGAGCCGGACGGCTGTTGGCGTCGCCGGAGAGTCAGTTGGGGGTGTTTCGGGCGGTGGCCTGGGATAAGGCGTTCGATTGGGTGGCCGAGCGTACGGGCGGTATTTCGCTGGCCGACCGGCAGCGCGAGGCGGTGCAAATGGCGTTGACCCAGAAGGTCGCCATTTTGACCGGCGGGCCGGGGACAGGCAAGACCAGCACCGTCAAAGCCATTTTGGAACTGCTCACCAGCAAAGGCAAGTCGGCCCTGCTGGCCGCGCCGACCGGTCGAGCCGCCAAACGGCTGGCCGAAAGCACCGGCCGCGAGGCCAAAACCATCCATCGCCTGTTGGAAGTCAGCCCCAGCGAAGGCTTTAAGTTTCAGCGCAACCAGGACAACCCGCTGGAATGCGACCTGCTGATTTTGGATGAATGCTCAATGATCGACCTGGTGTTGATGAACAACGTCCTCAAAGCGGTACACCCAACCTCGCATTTGCTGCTGGTTGGCGACGCCGATCAACTGCCGAGCGTCGGGGCAGGCAATGTCCTGCGCGACCTGATCGGCAGCGAAGTGATCCCGGTCACCCGGCTGGATGTCATCTTCCGGCAAGCGGCCGACAGCACCATCATCACCAATGCTCACCGCATCAATCAAGGCGAGACCCCGATCTATCCTAAATCGAAGCAAGACTTTTACTTCTTCGGCAAAGAAGACCCGGAAGAAGCCGCCGATTTGGTGGTCGATATTGTGGACCGACGTATCCCCCACAAGTTCGGCATTCCGCCGGGCGAGATTCAAGTGCTGACCCCCATGCACCGGGGCAGCGCCGGGGCGCGAACGCTCAACGAAAAGTTACAGGCTCGACTCAACCCGCTGCGTTACGGCCAGCCGGAATATCGCAGCGGCAGCCGGCTGTTTCGGGTTAGCGACCGAGTCTTGCAGCTTCGCAATAATTATGACAAAGATGTCTTTAACGGCGACATCGGGACCATCACCCGCATCGATCTCGAAGAGGGCGAGGTCGAAGTCGAGTTCGAGGGCCGGCCTGTGACCTACGAATTCAGCGATCTGGATGAACTGACGCTGGCCTACGCCATGAGCGTCCACAAAAGCCAAGGCAGCGAATATCCGGTGGTCGTGCTGCCGATGTTGACCCAGCACTACATGCTGCTCCAACGCAACCTGTTGTACACGGCCATTACTCGGGCCAAAAAGATGGTGGTTATTGTCGGTACGCGCAAAGCGGTGGCGATGGCGGTCGGGAATGACAAGATCACCGCGCGGTGGTCGGCGCTGCAAGAGCGACTGGCGGTGGAACGATGAACGATGAATAATGAATAATGAAGGATGAGTGTGACCAAATTTTTACTTAAACGATGGTTTAGACATTTGGTAATCATTGCCGGGGTGATTTTTTTGGTGAACCTCGGCTTTTGGCAACTGCGGCGGTTGGATCAGCGCCGGGCCTTAAATGAGGAAATTCTGACCGGGTTGAACAGCCCGCCGGTGACTTTAACCGGCGAGCCGGTTGATCCGGACGCCTTACATCGGCATCGGGTTACCGTGACCGGTACGTTTGAAAATGATAAAAACATGATTCTGCGGACGCAAAGCTACCAAGGCCAGGCCGGCATCGATTTGGTGGTGCCGCTGGACATCGCCGGCAGCGATGAGACCGTGCTGGTCAATCGGGGCTGGCTCCCGTTTGAAGAGTTCGAGCCGGAAGCCCGCCGAGCTTATGATGTAACCGGCGAGGTTACAATTGAAGGCGTCGCCTATCGCAGCCAATTGCCGCCGCATTCTCTGGCTCCGACCGATCCCGATCCGGAGCCGGGCCAATGGGTCGATGCTTGGTTTCGCGTCGAAATAGACAAAATGCAGAAGCAGATTGATCGACCGCTGTTGCCCGTATTCGTCGAGGCGCTGCCCGGCCCGGAGCCGGATACGACCCCGCCCATTCGGGAAGAGGTAACCGACCTGGGCGAAGGATCGCATCTGAGTTACGCGCTCCAGTGGTTTTCGTTTGCGGTGATTTTGGTGATTACTTATTCCGCACTCACTTGGCAGGAATACAAGCATATAAAAGAAAAGGACTAATTCATGGCCGAACTTTCATTTGAACAAATGCTACAGAACTACGCCGATCTCGCCGTGAAAGTCGGGGTCAATCTCCAGCCCGGCCAGCGGCTGATTGTGCGTGGCCCGATTGAAGCCGCGCCGCTGGTACGCTTGATCGTGGCCAGTGCTTATCAAGTAGGGGCCAGGCTGGTCGATGTTATCTGGAGCGACGACGCCGTAACCCTGGCTCGGTTTCAATACGCCCCGCGTGACTCGTTTGAAGAATATCCCACCTGGCAGGCTAAGGGGTTGATCGAGGCCGCTCAACGCGGCGACGCTTTTATCGCCATCCACGCCACCGATCCTGATCTACTCAGGGATCAAGACTCGGATTTGGTGGCGCTGGCGCAGCGAACTCACCAGCAGCAGTTGCAAGAATACTTTGCCTACATTATGGCGGATAAGGTCAACTGGTGCGTTATTTCCCACCCGCTGGCGGCGTGGGCGGCTAAGATATTTCCGGACGGTACGCCTGAGACGCAACTTGATCGGCTGTGGGCGGCGATCTTCACCATCAGCCGGGCCGATCAGCCAGACCCGGTGGCCGCCTGGCAAGCCCATACCCGGCAGCTAGCGGCGCGATGCCAAATGCTCAACGCCAAACAGTATACGGCTCTGAAGTACACCGCGCCCGGCACCGATCTGACGCTGGGCCTGCCTGAAAATCATGAATGGCACGGCGGCCAAAAGGAGACACTGGCGGGCATTCTCTTTATCCCCAATATGCCCACCGAGGAGGTCTTTTCCATGCCCCACAAAGACCGAGTTGAGGGGGTAGTGACCAGCACCAAGCCGCTCAGTTATGGCGGGGTTCTCATCGACAATTTCCGGCTGAAGTTTGTTGGGGGCAAAATTGTGGAAATTTCGGCGGATAAAGGGGAAGCGGTGCTGCGCAAACTCATCGCCACCGACGAGGGTTCGGCCCGTTTAGGCGAGGTGGCCTTGGTGCCGCAAAGCTCACCCATCGCTCAGTCGGGTATCCTTTTTTACAACACCCTATTCGATGAAAACGCGTCCAGCCATCTGGCCGTGGGCCGCGCCTATCGCTTCGGCTTGCAGGGTGGGCCGCAGATGTCAGATGAGGCGTTCGCGGCGGCCGGCGGCAATCATAGTTTGACCCATGTCGATTTTATGATCGGCTCCGATCAAATGGATATCGATGGGGTACTGGCTAACGGCGCCGCCGAGCCGTTGATGCGGGCCGGCGAGTGGGTGAGTTAATAGCTTAACAAAAAACCGCCAAGAAGATCATTCTCTTGGCGGTTTTTAATCGAAAAGTTACACCTACTTTTCTTTTACCTTCTTGGCGACTTCGACCTGTTCCTCGGTTGAGGCCGGTAATTTAGCGATGTCGCCGTCCTTTGGCTTCGGTTTGTGACCGTTGCTGCTGATCGGCGAATGGCCGTTTTCCTCAGGTTTGATATCGTCTTCCGCAGGCAATACGCCTTCCTTCGAGCCGTTGCGTTCGGGTAGCATGTTCTCCAACTTTCGCGATATACGGAGCGAGCCGGAGCGGGCCTCGGCCCAGCGGTAGACAAACCAGCGCATCGACCGGTACCACCAACCCCGTGGTTTATGCGGCATCGGCACGCCCCATTCCACCACCGTTGCGCCCCAGGTCAACCCGCCGCCAAAACCGACCATCACGATTTTATCGTGGGTTTTGACCCGACCCGCTTCGATGGCTTCACACAGGGCAATCGGGATCGACGCCGACGAAGTGTTGCCGTACTTTTGTAGGTTGGTAAAGACTTTGTCTTCATTGATTTTTAGATATTTGCTGGCGCTCTGGATAATACGAATATTGGCCTGATGCGGTATAAACAGATCGATCTCATCCAACTCAAGGCCGGCTTTTTCGCACGCTTGCTTAGAGACTTTCCCCATCACGCGGGTGGCGAAACGGTAAACCTCGCGCCCGTTCATTTTCATGTAATGCAAGCGATTATCCAAGGTGTATTGGCTGGCCGGATATCGGCTGCCCCCGGCGGGTATCCCTAAATGTTCCGCGCCGGAGCCGTCGGATCCCAGGACGGTAGATAGCACCCCGCCCGGAATATTGTGCGCCTGCAACACCACCGCGCCGGCCCCATCGCCAAAGAGCGGGTAAACAGTGCGGTCCTGCTCGTCTAAGAAGGCTGAGACCATTTCGGCTCCGATGACCAACACCACTTTGGCTGCGCCGGCCTCGATCAGGGCGCTGCCCATGGCAAAGGCATAGATAAAACCGGAGCAAGCCGCGCTTAAATCAAACGCGCCGGCATGCGTCGCGCCGATGGCATCCTGGACTAGCGAGGCGGTTGAAGGAAAAAGGTGTTCCGGGCTGAGGGAGGCCACAATGACCATATCAACCGAGGTTGGAACAATCCTGGCCCGGTCAAGCGCCAACCGCGCGGCGCCAATCGCCATGGTGGCCGTGGTTTCATTTTTTTCCCGATCGGCATGGCGTCGTTCCGAGATGCCGGTTCGACTCTCGATCCAATCATGGGAGGTGTCTAAAATTTTGGCCAGGTCGTGATTCGTCACAACCTTTTCTGGAATATACTTTCCCCAACCAACAATGTGAGCATAAGTTGCCACAAATAGATCTCCTACATATTTATTCAGCCCAGCAAGGGACCGGCACTGTGATTCACTAACCGTAATAAAGCGCCGGGGCCCTTAATGGTTGTTTGCCTACTCGTGAAGAGGGACAGCCTGATGATTTAGGGCTAAAATTAGTTAATTTTCCTTATATTTTCGGAAAATAATCGTTGCGTTGTGACCGCCCAATCCAAAGGAATTGGACATAGCGACCGACACATCGGCGTGCCGGGCTTCGTTAGGGGTGCAGTCTAGATCACATTCCGGATCGGGCGTCTCGTAGTTAATGGTCGGCGAAATGATACCATCGGTTAAGGTTTTCACGCAAACCATTGCCTCGATTGCCCCGGCCGCGCCAAATAAATGGCCGGTCATCGACTTAGATGAGGTAATAATGGTATCGTAAGCGTGTTCGCCCAGGACATCCTTGATAGCCAAGGTTTCCACTTTATCATTCAGGCGAGTACCGGTTCCATGCGTATTGACGTAGTCAATCTCGTGAGGCTCAAGGCCGGCTTTGGCAATGGCGCGACTCATCGCGGTAATGGCTCCCAGCCCGTCCTCCCGAGGCGCGGCCAGATGGTAAGCCTCAACGCATGTGCCATAACCAATGACTTCGGCCAGGATATTGGCCTTGCGCTCTTGGGCGTGTTCTAACTCTTCCAAGACCAAGACCACCGAGCCTTCGCTCATCACAAACCCGTCGCGGTTAAGATCAAACGGGCGGCAGGCTCCGGCCGGGTTCTCGTTGTTGGGTGAGATGGCCTTCATTACCTGGAAGCTGGCCAGAATGAGCGGATTAATCACCGATTCCGCACCGCCGGCCAGAATGGCATCGGCATCGCCCCGCCTGATAATTTCAAACGCCTCTCCCAGCGAATCGGTGCCGGTGGCGCAGGCCGCCACGACGGCCATATTGGGACCGGTCAAATTATAATCGATGGCGATTCGCGCCGGGGATGTATCCGGCAGCATCATCGAAATGGTAAACGGATTGACGCGAGATGGCCCTTTGGTTTGCAGCACCGTATATTGTTCGAGAACGCTATTCAGGCCGCCCACGCATGAGCCAATTACCAGCCCCACTCGCGACCGATCAGTGCCGTTATTCAACAGCCCTGAATCGTCAATGGCCTGCCTTGATGCTTCCATGGCGAGATGGGTGTATCGATCCAACCGCCGCGCTTCTTTTCGGCCAAATAACGCACTGGCGTCAAAGTCTTTGACCTCGCCGGCAAAATTGATGTCAAAGTCCGAGGTGTCGAAACTGGTGATGGGGGCAATGCCACTGACTCCAGCTTTTATGTTACTCCACGTCTCTTCAACAGTGTTCCCGACCGGCGTCACAGCTCCCATCCCAGTGACAACCACTCTTTTATTCATGGAAAAATTGGCCTCCTTTTTGGCTTAGTCGTAATTCATTTATGGATAATATAAACTATCCCAAGCTTCGACGCTTGAGATGATAATTCGGTTTAGCCCAACGGGCAGTATCGCTCGCATGACCGGCTGTTTAGACCTATCTCTCTCAAGGCAGGAAAACCCCGTTCACCCAGCTTTCAATTGGCTTTGTTTGGAAAAGAGTTCCACCATTATAACCTATAACACCGTAGTTCCCCGATGGAGACGGGCCAAAAACAGGCGCTTTTATTTGAAATCGCGAATAACGGCTCAAAATGGCGATTTGCCGCCTAAATTTTGGACTTTTGGGGTAAAATCTTAAGGTTAGGGCCACGCGGTAATTTAGTTTGCTTTGGGCGCATGCCTGCGCTATACTCTAATGGTTAGGGCAATTCTAGCGTTTTTGGTATGAATAATGAAGAAAGAACTGAATTGTGATCGAATTTACTTATGACGTTATCGTCGTTGGCGGCGGCCATTCGGGCGTCGAGGCAGCGCTGGCCTCGGCCAAGATGGGAGCGCGTACGCTGCTGCTGTCGATGTCGTTGGACACCATCGGCTGGATGAGCTGCAACCCCAGTATCGGCGGGTCGGCTAAAGGCCACCTGGTGCGCGAAATCGATGCGCTGGGCGGCGCTATGGGTCAACTCATCGACCAGACCTTCATTCAAATCAGGCTGCTCAACGACAGCAAGGGGCCGGCGGTTCACGCTCTTCGCGCTCAAGCCGATAAGAAACGATACGCCTGGACGGTGCAGCGCACTCTAGAAAATACACCCAACTTATCGATCAAACAAGCCACGGTGGAAGGGCTGCTGATTAAGGGCGACCGTATCGAGGGCGTGCAAACCCAGTTAGGTACCAAATACCGGGCCAAAGCGGTGGTGCTGACCACCGGCACGTTTTTGGGCGGCCGGCTCATCACCGGCGAGTCGATCACCGAAGGGGGCCGGGCCGGCGAAAAGGCGGCGCTGCGCTTATCAACGTCCTTGATCGAACTGGGCTTCCGGCTGGGCCGGCTCAAAACCGGTACGCCGCCCCGGCTCGACGCCCGCACCATCAATTTCAGCCAGACCAGCATCCAGTACGGCAGCGACAAGCCGCTCTATTTTAGCTTTGAAAACCAAAATGCGGCTAAGGTGGATCGCCCTTTCTGGCTCGATGAGCCGCCTCACCCAGTCTATCCCATCGAGCGCCAAACGGCGTGGCGGCCGCAAATGCCCTGCTATCTGGTTCACACTAGACCGGAAACCCATGAGGTTATCCGGGCCAATCTGGATCGAGCGCCGATGTTTACCGGCGTCATCGAGGGTGTCGGCCCGCGCTACTGCCCCAGCATCGAAGACAAAATTGTGCGTTTCGCTCACAAAGATAGCCACCAGATGTTTCTGGAGCCGGAAGGCTGGCAGACCACCGAGGTTTATCTGCAAGGCGGCAACACCAGCCTGCCGGAAGATGTGCAGTGGCAGATGGTGCGCTCGATTCGAGGGTTGGAGAATGTGGAAATTGTGCGGGTCGGCTATGCGGTGGAGTATGATTACGTGCCGCCCGATCAGCTTTACGCTTGGTTGGAGACCAAGCATGTCGAAGGCTTGTTCCACGCCGGACAGATCAACGGCACCACCGGCTACGAGGAAGCGGCCGCGCAGGGTCTCATCGCCGGGATGAACGCCGCGCTCAAGGTGAAGGGTGAGCCGCCGGTCACGCTGGGTCGCGACGATGCCTACATCGGCGTGCTAATCGATGACCTGGTCACCCAAGAGCACACCGAACCTTACCGCCAGATGACCTCACGGGCTGAGTACCGCCTGTTGCTGCGTCAGGATAACGCCGACCTGCGCCTGACGCCCGTCGGTTACCAGGCCGGGTTGGTATCGCGCCAGCGGTACGAGGCGGTCGAAGCCAAGCGGCAGGCGATCAAGCAAGAAATCGAGCGGTTGAAAGCAACCAACTTCTCCGGTACCAACGGTACCAGCGAAGTACTGGCCGATTTCGGCTTGAAGCCGGTCACTAACGGGGCCAACGCCCTACAATTCTTGCGCCGGCCCGATGTCGAGTACGATGTGATTGCCTCACTGGCCCCGCCGCCGCAGCCGTTGGCCGAAGATGTGATCGAACAGGTCACCATTGAGACGAAATATGAGGGCTACATCGATAAGCAGTACCAGCAAGTCGAGCGTATGCGCCGGTTGGAAAATAAAGCCATCCCGGCCAATTTTAACTACGAGTCGATTACCGGCCTGCGCACCGAGGCTCGCCAGAAGCTGATTCGCTTCCAACCGGCTACTGTCGGGCAGGCTGGCCGCATCGCCGGGGTCAATCCGGCGGACATCAGCGTGCTGCTGATCCATCTGGAAAAGCGATCGTCAGTTAAGTGAGGGTTTGGTGTGGGCCAATTTAGGGCAACTGTTCTTTGCCATCTGTCGAGATGTGGTATAATCGTACGACTTTAGTACTGGTATTAAGGATTTAATCTCTGATCCTAAGTCTTTGGGGGAGAAAGTTAGGTAATGCCTGAAATTACAATCCCGTCAGCCGTAATTACCGGCTTACAAGTTATCATCGCGTTTACCGGAGCGTTTTTTGTCGCGCTGTGGCTCAGCATGATCGTCTGGACGTTCCGTGACGCTCGCTCGCGCTCACGTGATATTTTCGCCATTTTGCTGGCAACCCTGATGGTGGTCTTCTTTGGGCCGTTGGGGCTAATCCTGTATTTCTTACTGCGGCCTAAAAGTACGCTGGCCGAATTATACGAACGCTCATTGGAAGAAGAGGCGCTGCTGCAAGATTTGGAAGATCGACCGCACTGCCCCGGCTGTTCGCGCCAGGTCAATGACGCCTGGATTGTGTGTCCTGATTGTCACACGACGTTGAAAAAGGTGTGCCCCACTTGTAGCAACACTCTGCAACTGTCCTGGGCTGTCTGTCCCTTCTGCGCCACCCAGGTTGAGGTGCCGGTCGATACCTCGGATCACTCCGGGTCGGATGGACTGCCTCAAACCGTGACCCAGCCAATGGGCTGGTCTGAGCCTGAAGCTGAACCGGCTTACCAGGATCCCGTTCCCGAGCCGGTCCCCTACGCCGAGCGGCCTCGGTCATCCCGCGCCGATGAAACCCAGCCGCAAATTCCACAAACAGGCTCTGTTTAAGGTGAAAAATTATTAAAAAGGCCGGATATAAACATATCCGGCCTTTTTTATTGGGCAATGCTCGATGAGTTGTGGAGCCAATACGGTGTTGTCAGCCAATCTCGCTCGCCATCGCCATAATTTTGCCAACCGTTCGCCAGTTCCGGGCTGTCGCAGCTACTCCGAGCGCCTTCTCGACGCGTTCGGCCATTTTAGACCGACCGATGCCGTCAGGCGCGTAGAGATAGAACACGTTGTCGGTTAGCTGGTATTGTTCGTTATCCTTCTTGAGGCTGTCAAGTAAGGATAAATCTGGGTTCTGCGGGGTAGCGGCCAAAAAATATAAGTGAAGGGTTTTTGGCTCTGCCTCTGCTGCCGGAAATGGATTTGCCGCAGCGGCTTTTTCTGCGGCCGCTACATCGAGTAGTAATACGCGAGGCGCAAAGCCGTGGCTCTCTTTTATGGCGGCGCTAATGCGCTCGGCTAGTTGATCGACATCTTCTGTCGCGTGCTGAAAAACCGCATTGCCACTTTGAATGTACGTTTTGACATTTTCTGCATCGAGCTTTTCAAGTAATGCCCGCAATTCTTTCATCGGTAGAGAATTATTTCCGCCCACGTTGATGCCCCTAAACAGGGCAATGTATGTTTTCATATGATCACTCCAGTGTTGTAGACTCTTCCTGTTGGCTCAAGAAGACGGTAAAGTCGAGATCGCCGGGTGAGCGGCCGTAGCTGGTGAGAATGGCCGCTGCTTCGCTGTGATGTTGGGTGCCGTGATTGACCACATGCAGCAGGCAGTGCCATAGAATCCGGGCTCGTTTCTGCCCGCTGTTGGTGGTGTATCGAACCTGCTGCGTAAGGTCATCATCCTGTAAACTGGTTAGATACGCTTGCATTGCCTCTTTTTCGACTTGCCAGCGCTGCACCACAGTATCCAGCGTCGGGAACTCTGCTTCATTCAGTTCGGGTGTGAAGGTGCCATGTTGACAGAGCATCCGCCAGCCGTACTCGGCGTCGAGGGTGTGGACGAGCGTGCCGCGTAGACTCCCATAGCTGTGTCCGGTGGAGGTCAGAAACTGTTCCGGACTAACCTGGGCACTGGCGGTTAAAATACGTTCTGTTGCCCAGTTATTATAGGCATACAACGTTCTTATATCTTGAAGATTCATCTGTTTTTCCTTCCAGAGCGATCAGTTATTGGGTGTGAAAGTATACGACTTAATCTACAAACACAAACTTGGTTGGATCTTCTGCAAAACTATTCCAGGCAATAACCGTGTGGGGCTTGATCTCGAATAAACCACCGGCCTCCCAGGTGTTCGGTTCGGGCGAATACCCTGATGAAGCATACTTCGCTGAATAAGCTTGGGCAATAGAGATAGCCAACTCTGGAGAGGGTATTATTTCTTTGACAGTACCCTCCAGGATGACCACTTTTTCACCATTCTCAAGATGGACGTTGACAAACGGATTTTTTTCAATATTTCGGGCGTGTCGCGTTTGAGGGCTACCATCAAAATAGATATACCCGTTGATCCAAACTGCCCATTTGGGAATAGCGTGTGGCCGGCTGTTTGGTCGAACACTACAGAGCCAATAATGTTTTGCTTCGGCTAATTTCTGTTCAACTTGTTCCCAGGCCAAAAAGCGCTTGGGGTTGTCGACATAGCCTTGGGGGAAATGCGGGCGCGTGACTTGGGGCGTTGTCATAAAGCGCGTCTCCTCACGAACTTGTTTCTTTGGCAATACCGGACTTACACAGCTTGTGGAATGATTTACAAATTGTTCCTATTTTTGGCAAACGGACAGCACAAATCAGCAATTTGTGCTACTGTGTTTGCTGCTGGGCAGCCCGCTTGGCTATTTCTTCATGGGAAACGTCCTCAATGTGGGTCGCAATCCACCATTGGTTGCCAAAAGCATCCTGAACCGCGCTCATGCGATCCCCATAAAATTGATCCGTCGGCTCCATGAGCGATGTCGCTCCAGCCTGCAGCGCTCGTTGGTAAACCGCATCCGTATCTTCCACATAGAGGTGGAGCATTGTCGGCATGGGTTTGAACTCGCCACCGGCCTCGCCCATCATCACCCGCGAGGCGCCGATTTTTACCTCGGCATGGCCGATAGCGCCGTCTGACTGCGCCATGCGCACCATTTCTTCTGCTCCAAAAGCCTGCTTCAGAAAATCGATCAGTTGGGGTACTCCTGACACGATCAGATAAGGCGTGACGGTGTGATAACCTTCGGGAATGGGTTGAACTGTCATGATAATGCCTCCTTGAGCATAGTTTGGATTGTAATGAATGATTAACGGCTAAAGCTACGGGGTGAGAGGGTGGTGGCTACAACAAATATTGAGTTAAAACGAGAATGAATGGGAGATAGCAAACGAAAACTTGTGCAATTTCATCCTTAAGTATAGTACAAATGTTCTGTCGTGGCAAATAACTTTGAAAACTTGGTGCGTTTTAGGTATTGGGCAGATAGAAACACTGAGTTACTGATGGAAATGAGAACACCGAGTCTCTATACATTGGATTCGAATCTAAAGGGAACCCCATTGTCTGAATCCGAAATTCAGTGAAATCACACTTTTCAGTGATTCAGTGTTTCAGCCTGTCCGTAAGGACAGGTTATCCCCTGCCCCCTTGACCAAAGAAAAACTGCTCATTGGCTTGATGGCTAAACACCCTTTCTGCGATACACTTACATAGAAACATCAACAAAAGTAATCCGCCTTATGGAGGGAAAAAATGAAAAAAAATAGTCTCTCTCATCAATCCGAACGCGTTTATCGTGTCGATAAGTTCATTGTTCCGGACCAAGCCCGTGAGGAATTTATCGAAAAGGTGCAGGCTACCCATCAACTGCTCAAACACCAATCCGGTTTCCTCCAGGATTTTGTGCTGGAACAGGCATCGGGGCCGGGGCAATTCAATATCGTGACCATGGTTGAATGGGACAGCATCGAGTCTATCGAGCCGGCCAGAGCCGCAGTCATGGCTTTCCATCAAGCGATGAGTTTTAACCCCCAAGACTTGTTTGCGCGACTGGGTATCAAAGCTGATTTAGGAAGCTATAAGCGTGTTGGGCTTTGATATTTCTATAGCATTAAGTGGTTTGACATCTTAAAGGAACAAAAATTCAAAACAACTACTTCTTCGCCTCAGCCTCAACCTATCAGCATCGCAATTTGCAAATTTAAACACGAGATCACTATGGCAAGACAAACAATGCAGGTCGTCCGGGTTTACCGGTATGGAGACCCTGACCAACTTCGATGTGAGCAAATTCTACGTCCAGCGCCGCAAGCGGGCGAAGTGCTCATTCGCGTTCACGCTGCCGGCGTCTTACCGGCCGATTGGAAGATGCGTCAGGGTTTCTTTAAGAAATTTTATCCCTTATCATTTCCTTATATTCCCGGTTCGGCGATAGCCGGGGTAGTAGAGGCAGTTGGGCCGGGCGTGACTCGTTTCCAAAAAGGACAGGCTGTTTTTGGCCGAAGCACCCATGGCGCGTACACGGAATATACGACAACCGCCGTAGAACCTCCAGCCTTGACGCCGAAGACGTTCAGCCTACTGGCCCTCAAACCGGAGTCGCTCAGTTTTGCCGAAGCCGCCACGATCTCAGGGGGAGCCACAACAGCTTGGTCTGCGCTCTTTGGCGATGGTGTATTGAGCGCCGGTCAACGCGTTCTCATTCATGGTGCGGCCGGCGGCGTGGGGTTGTTCGCAGTTCAATTCGCTCGTTGGAAAGGGGCGCAGGTGATCGGCACGGCTTCAACTGCTAATGTGGACTTTGTACGCTCGCTGGGCGCGGAGATCGTGATTGATTACACCACCACGCCTTTTGAAGAGGTGATCGCTGATGTAGATTTGGTGCTGGATACCATCGGCGGGGAGACTCTGCAACGTTCGATGGCAGTGGTCAAACATGGCGGAACTCTAGTTTCTCTGCTTGAAAAGCCATCCTTCCAGTTAGCCCAAGCACGTGGTATTCGTGCCGTGAAGAATGCCGTAACACCGACCAATGACGATTTACAGCGGATCGCTCGGCTCATTGACGAAGGGCAAGTCAAAGCCGTGGTGGGGCAGACCTTCCCCTTGCGGCAGGTTCGTCAGGCCCACGAACTCAGCCAGTCCGGTCACGGTCGAGGACGTATTGTCTTGCAAATTACCGATAAAGCTGTCGTCTAATCAGCCGAGGCGGACGCGGGGATGATGCCGAAAATAAAAAATCTATTGGAGCGACAAAGCTTGCTTTGTCATTCATGGCCAAGTCAAAGTAAACTTTGACGCTCCAAACTTTTATCTTTAAAGGAGCGAACTATGTTTTCCGAAGCCGAACTGGCTTATCTAAAAAGTCAATATCTGGCCCGATTGGGCACTGTATCCAGTAAGGGCCAACCGACGGTGGATGCGGTCGGCTTTGAATTCGACGGCGCCCGTTTTTACGTCGGTGGTCGCAACTTGCCGGGTACGCGCAAGTATAAAAATGTGGCCGCCGGCAACCACAAAGTATCGATCATTATTGATGATCTGGAATCCGTCCAGCCCTGGCAGCCGCGGCAAATCAAAGTGCATGGCCTGGCCGAAATCGTGGAGCGAGACGGACAATTTGGGCACAAGGAATATTTAGCCATCACCCCGACTGTCTCATGGAGCTTTGGGGTTGAGGAACCGTTAGACTATAAGGGCGGCAAGTTTGCGCCGAAAAAAATTATTTGGCCGGCAAATGAGCATTGAATGGTAAGATACCATCGCATTAAACACTCTAATAGAGTCATAAACATAAACCATCTATCTGAAAGGTAAATAATTCTCTATGAGCATCGTCTCAACCCTCCGGGAGAGCTTCTCTCCCCTTAAAATTCGCAACTTCCGCATCTATCTGGGCGGTCAGGCCATCTCATTGGTGGGCACCTGGCTGCAAATGACGGCCCAGAGTTGGATCGTTTGGGAGTTGAGCCACTCGGCAACGGCGCTGGGGGTGACTACGATGTTAGGTACGCTGCCGACCCTCCTACTGGGGCCATGGGCCGGCGTCTGGGCCGATCGATTGGATCGGCGCAAACTGCTTATTGCCAGTCAGGCCGGAGCGATGGTGCTGGCCTTCATCCTGGCTCTGCTAACCCAAACCGGCCTGGTGCAGCTATGGCATGTGTATCTGTTGGCCTCGCTGCTCGGGATCATCACCGCCATCGACATCCCCACGCAGCAAACGTTTTTGGGCGATTTGTCGGGCATCGCCGAGGTTCGTAAAGCGATCAACCTGAATATCACTATGCTTCAGGTCAGCCGGATTCTGGGTCCGGCGCTGGCCGGTTTGATTATCGCCACCTTGGGCGTCTCGATCGCTTTTTGGTTGAATGGGTTAAGTTTTGTGGCGGTCATTATTAGCCTATGGCTGGTCACATCAAACCAAGTGCGCAAGCCTCGGGAAAGCAATTTCTTGACCGAATTCAAAGAAGGGGTGAGTTATGTCATCACCCAGCCTCGATTGCAGGATATGATTATCTTGGCTATCCTGGTCACTTTCTTCGCCTTTCCGGTCATTATGAGCCTGCTGCCGGCGGTAGTCGGCCAGGTGTTAAAGGGTGATGCGGCCACGTTGAGTTGGCTGATGATGAGTTCCGGGGCCGGGGCTTTGGTGGGCACAATGTTTGTCGCGCCGCTTACTCAGGCCACGCGCCGCACCGGCTTGGTTCTGGGCGGTATTATCGGTTGGATCGGCCTGTGGTTGATCCTCTTCTCTGAAACAAGTTGGCTGCCCTTATCTCTGCTGAGTCTCTTCTTTGTCAGCATCGGCATCCCGGCGGTGTTGACCACCACGATGGGGCTGGTGCAGGTGCTGGCTCCGCTGGATATGCGGGCGCGCCTGATGAGCCTGTTCTTTACCTTGAGTTTTGGGATGCAGCCGATAGCTTCTTTGCTGGCCGGTTACAGCGCTGACGCCTGGACGACCCCTGTGGCCATCCGGGTTAACGGCTTGCTGCTGCTGGTGGGCGCGGTGCTGTTTCTGGCGGTGAGACCGGCGCTGCGTCGTTGGGAAGCCAATGCGCCGCAGGTCGCGCCGGTGGCGGCTGTCGACGCCGTATGAACCACACCGACCACGTCAACTTACTGCGTGGTGGCGTGGTTACGCCCGGTGGCGTATGGGCCGATATTGGCTCAGGCACGGGCGCATTTACTCTAGCCCTGGCCGAACTGCTCGGCCAGGGTGGGGAAATCTACTCCGTAGATCGAGATCGGGGATCGCTGCGCACCCAAGCTCGGCAGATGCAGGCCCAGTTTCCCCAAACGACCATCCATTACCTGACCGCCGATTTTACCCAACCCCTTGATTTGCCTATACTGGATGGCATCGTGGTGGCTAACGCGCTCCACTTCCAGCGATACGCCGCGCAAGAGCAAGTCGTCCAACAGTTCAAAAGTCACCTACGCCCCGATGGGCGCTTGATCGTAATCGAGTACAATGTTGATCGGGGCAATCATTGGGTGCCTTATCCGCTCTCCTATCAGAGTTGGGTGAAACTGGCTCGTACCTGCGGTTTTGCTCACACGCAGCTTTTAGCCGAGAGATCCAGCCGGTTTTTGCACGCCATCTATGCGGCGGTCAGTTGGTAAATCCCCGATAAAGGAAAATACAATGGATCATCTTAACAGCGCATTAAACGTCGTTCAGACTTGGTTGGCTGCTGTCAATAATCGCAATAACGAGGGTGTTCTGCAAGCCTCAGACCCGAATATCGAAATTGTCGGCCCGCGTGGATCGGGGTTTGGGCATCAACTGCTTCAAGATTGGCTCCACCATGCTCACGTAACGCTTGCTTCGCTGCGGACGTTTGCGTGCGAAGATCAGGTTGTTGTTCTCCAACACGCCGTTTGGCATTCGATCGAAACGGGCGACGTGATGGGCGAAGCAAATGTGGCTTCGCAATTTCGAGTTGAGGGCGGGCGTGTAGTTCAATATGCTCGATTTAGCGATTTGGATGAAGCACTGCAAGCGGCCCAACTCGATTTTGCGGATGAGATCGAGAGTGATTCCTAGAGATTATTTTGAAAACCTTCAAAGGTCCACTGTTCGATTGAGAAACGCCCCATACGCTTCAGCCGCTGTGGCGATCGCCTCGCGTTCGGCGTCATTCAGGGTATTAAACGGCTGGAGTTCGATGGTCACGGTCTTTTTTCGCAATGTGCGTTGCCAGATACCGACCACCTGGCCGTCGATAACGATAATTGGTTTAAACATTCCGTTGCCGCCGGGTACGACCTTTTTGGCGTGAGCCGGATCGAGTACAGCGCTGCGATCTCTATAGCCCAACAAGTACTCATCAAACCCCGGCAGGAGATAAACCGTGGGCGAAGGGGCTTTCGGCCCAGACTCGGTTGGCGACACCCAGTAGGTTTGGCCGTCGACAACGTTCTCTATCAACTCCGCCGTGACCATCTCTACGGCGGCGCGAGCATCGGCCGTCAATAACCCCGACCACCATATGAAATCCTGCACGGTGGCCGGGCCGTGGCCGGTAAAGTAGCGCCGAGCTAACTCGGCCAGCGACTCGTCCCGGCTGAGAGACTTACCGGCGGGCAGCCAATCATCGAGCCACACAAACGTGTCCTGTTTCCCCTGTCGAGGCCCATAGCAAATTAAGCCGTTTTGAGCTGCTCGCCACAGCATATGGTAACCGCGCTGACCTTTGGTGGAAATACCGGCTTGTTCTAACACCGCCATTATCTCGGGTCGGGTGAGGGGCTTGCCGCCTTGCAGCGCTTTGGCGAACACGGTTTCGCTTTGGATAAAGGTGGCTTCATCCAACTCAAGCTGTTGGTGCCGTCGCGCTGCTCTGGCGATAATCCGGGGCGTTAGTAGGGCCAGCATCCAGCGCACGTCTTCGGGCGCGACAAAATGGAGTGTACCGCGCATGGGCCAGGTACGAACGATCTCGCGGTTGGCAATGGCCTGCTCGATATCGACTTCGACCGCTTGCTGCATGCGCAGCCCCAGCGCCCATAGCGTCCCTAGATAATCTTGCGCCTGAATCGCCCCCAGCCTACGGACGACATCGCCCGGCGACATTATCGCCGCCGGAGCGATAGCCTGGTGGTGCAGTCGCAAGTGGGCGATGTCGAGTATCGTCATGAATTTAGTCCTGCTTTGGCTCGTAATTCAGGACAACAATGCCACAGCCAAATGATGTAGCGTTGACCAAGCTCAGATTTTGTTTGCTGTCAAGTTCGTTAAAGATGGCCTTACCGTTACCAATTGCCGCCGGGTTGATGAATAAATGATACTCGTCAATCAATCCGTGTTTAATGAGATGCGCTACAAAAGTCGCACCCCCATAAGCGATGATATCTTGACCGTCTTGGTTTTTTAATTTCGTGATTTCGTCAACAAGGTCGCCTTTGGCTAAAACGGTGTTGTCCCAGGCTGACGTGTCGAGCGTTTGGGTAAAAACAACTTTGGGTGTGTTTGTAAATTTCTGACCAGCCGCAAATTCCGGGTTATCCGGGTCGGCAGCCACGCCGGCCCAGTGAGGAATGAACCCTTCGGCCAGTTTTCGTCCCAGGACGATGCTGTCAACCGGTTCTGTTAATTCTTTGACATAGGTCTTTAGTTCATCATCCCAGTTCCAAACTAGCCAATCCATTTCGCCATTAGGGCCGGCAATGTAGCCGTCAACCGTCATTTGGACTTGAAGTTTTAACTTTCTCATAGTCATTTTCTCCTTATTAAACTTTAGTGGCTAATGTGTGGGTGAGGATAACCGTGCCTGAAGGCAACGTTTTGGTGTCGATTAACTCTAGCAGCGTGGTGTCCATATCTTCAAAAATACGCCGCCCGCGGCCCCAAATAATGGGTGTAACCCAAAGCCGATGTTCATCGATAAGACCGTTTTGCAGGAGGGTATTCGCCAGACGGCCGGTACCATAAATCAAGATGTCTTGACCGGGCTGCTGCTTGAGCTTGGCGACTTCTTCGACAACATCGCCCTTGATCAACGTTGAGTTGTTCCACTCCAGTGGCTCTGCCAGCGTCGTTGAGACAACATATTTGGTCATGCTGTTGATCTTGTCGGCAAAATCGCCTGTTCGGGCTGGCCAGGCTTCAGCAAAGCTCTGATAAGTCTCTCGCCCGGCGAGCAGCGCATCGGCGGCGAAAAGTTGGTCAGTGGCAAATTTTGCTGCCTCTTCATCAAAGTAGTTAAGCGACCATTTCTGTGGTGCCTCGATGACACCATCCAATGTTACGTAGGTTGAAACAATTATTCTGCGCATGTCTGTGCTCCTTTTGATGTGCGATGTCTGTTGTTATTATCAACACGATCATCATAACATATCAATCGGAGGCTGTATTGAACAAAAACGACATCTACTTTGCCCCGTCGGGGCGCAAGATTTGTGCAGGTGTTTGACCAACAAAACGTTTTAACGAGCGGGTCAGATGCGGCTGATCGGCATAGCCGGCGTGGTAGACGGCATCGGCAATGGAAGTGCCCTGCTCTAAAAGTTGCACGGCCTGCCGGGCGCGTTCGATTTGCTCGAAGGTGCCTCGGGTTAAGCCGGTGGCCCGCAAAAAGCGGCGTTGAGCGGAACGCAGCGACATATCGAGCGGTTGATTTTGTAGCACGGCATCGACAACAGGATCGTGAACCAGCAGCCCCTCGCGGACCAATCGGGCGATAAACGTATCGGCATTGTCAAAGGTAGGCAATTGCCAAGACCCATTATTCAACGAGAAGGATTTATGGGGTGCTTCCGGTAAATTGATGCCTTTGTTGGTTAATTCGCCGGTAGGCAGATGGGGCATAAAAGCGCCCGGCTTAAACTGAATACCCAAAAATTCAGCGTCCGCAGGATAATCAACATGGGTTGCTTTGGTCTCGGGGCCACGCACCGTGACCGTAACCTGGCCCTGGTACGTGGTGACCACCATCTCCCAGTGGTTCACAGCCGTAGAAATAAAGGAGCCGTCGCGCTCGCTGTGGGTCTGCCAGACAAGATCAACTAGAGGCGAGTCCGATCCCCGTTCGTCAAAGATAAATTCCATTTAAGTGTCTCCGTGTATGGGTATCATACCGGATTGGTACGGTTTTGACGAATTTAAGACGAAAATCGCTGGGCCGAGCGGGCGCGCGCTTTGGCCGCCTCTTCTTCGCGGTCTTTGGGCGGGGCGTTGGTCTCAAGCGCGTTGAGAAGTTTGGCGGTGATGGCAGCTATCTCGTCGACAGCCGTTAAAAAAGCGGCTTCGTTCGCTTTGGACGGTTTGGTAAAACCGCTCACTTTGCGCACAAACTGCAAGGATGCCGCTCGAATTTCGTCTTCGGTGGCCGGTGGTTCGAAGTTGTAGAGCGTTTTGATATTTCTGCACATAAGTTTAATCTCCTAATGGGTTATTCTTCGGGGACAGTTCGCGCCAGCCCGCGAGTAATGCCATCTCTGACCGTATCGCCATACGGGCCTAACGGCAGGCAATCAAGCCTCTCCGCCGCTTGTTCGTAGTGCCGCCGGGCCTCAACCAGATGGCCAAGCGTTTCGTAGGAATAGCCCAGGTTCAGGTAGAGCGACGGATAAAAGGGCTGCACCCGTTCATCGGCCACGGCCTCGGCGCGGGCTAAGGCTTCTAGATTCCAGTGAAGCATCTGCTGGGGGTTGTCTTGCTGCCGGGCCACGAAATGGGCCGCCACGCAGCGATCGTAGTCGTCCCGACTGGTCGTCCAAGCCTGCTCGAACAGGGCGCGAGCCTCGTCAAATCGGCTCTCGGCTTCGGCCTGCATTCCCGCTGCGCAGAGTTTTACGACCGGATTGTTGGGATCCATCATGCTATGCGCCTCAGCGTCCCAATCGCGTGAGCAACTCCGGCAACAACCCCAGATGCTCGATTTCGTAATACCCCGGCTGTTCAATTGTGGACGCATCCCCGGTTTCGTGAACCCAGGTGAGATGATGCGGCACATACACCGCGCTGGCTCCCAGTTCCAAAACCGGCAGAATATCGGATCGGAGTGAATTGCCGACCATTAGAAACTGCGTCGGCTCGATGTCGTAGCGTTGTAATATCGCGTTGTAGCTGTCTGGGCTTTTCTCGCTCACAATCTCCACGTAACGAAAGTGCGGGGCCAAGCCCGACCGCGCTATTTTAATCTCCTGGTCGCGCAGGTCGCCTTTGGTAATGACCATCAAGGTGTAGGCGTCTCTTAGGCTGGCCAACGTCTCGGCAACGTGATCGAGCAGTTCGACATCGGCCGCCAGCATCGCCTTGGTGATGTCGATGATTTTTTGAATATCCACGCCGGTAATCTGCCCCTCGGTCAACTCGACAGCGGTTTCAATCATCGACAGCGCAAAGGATTTTATGCCGTAGCCGAAATGGGCTAAATTGCGCATCTCGGTTTGGTACAGATGCTGCTCAATCCACTCCGGACTGTGGTAATGGGCTAAGAGCTGCTTGAACTGAGTTTGGGCGCTGACGTAGATACTTTCATTGTGCCAGAGCGTATCGTCGGCGTCAAAGGCGATAATCTTAATGGGCATGGTTGATGTTTCTTCTATATTTGTCATTGGATAGAACTTTTCCTGACATAGCCCTCTGATTATAGACACAGTCGTTCAACTTGGAAATTTACGAAAAATTTTGCCATATGTGGCTCCAGGCCAAAGACTGCTCGACTAGACGAACGAGTAAGATTTATTCTTGGAACGCCCTTTGGAGCGCCCTTTGGCACTTTTTAGGAACGAACAGCGGATACAATGGTTTTATCGTCAATCATCAATGTATTCAGAGGGATTCATAAAATGATAAAAACTTACCTCCACACCTTAAGTCTCTTTAGTCGTGATATGCGGTTGTACCTGGTTGCCAATACGTTAACTTCGATCAGTTATGTTGGCATTTACGTGATGTTGTTCAATCTTTACCTGCTGCGTCTGGGCTACGGGCCGGAATTTATCGGCCTAATCAATGCCGTGGCGCAGTTGGGTGTGGCTGCTTTTAGTCTCGTGGCCGGAATGCTCGGACGTCGATGGGGCAGCCGGCGAATGCTGATTATCGGCCTGAGCGTGGCAACAACCGGCTTGGCTCTGGTTCCCCTAGCCGAATTCATCCCGTCCAATTTGAAAACCGGATGGTTGGTGGTTACTTATGTGTTGGCCTGGTTGGGTGGGGTAACCTACATTGTTAACAGTTTGCCGTTCGTGATGAACGTGACCAAACCGGCGGAACGGGCGCACGCTTTTTCAATGCGGGAAGCATTAGTGCCACTAGCCGTGTTTGCCGGCAGCCTGCTGGGTGGGTTGCTGCCGGGATGGTTGGCTGCCTACGTGGGCGATACCGTAGCCGATCCCGCCCCGTACCGTTACGCCCTATTTATCGCCGCCGGTATTTTTGGTCTAGCCCCGCTGACCTTGTTGGCTACGTCTAAGGCCGACGCCGACGGTTTCCAAAAATCGCAGCCACAAACCGTTTCAACGGCCACCGAACCATCGAAAATAGGGTCGGCGGCGCCGATTGGCCTGATGCTGTTTATGGGCGGTGTCATTCTACTTTTAATCGCCGGTAAGAGTGTAACAGATACATTTTTTAATGTTTATCTGGATGTGAATCTGCACTTATCTCCGGCCTGGAATGGGACTATTTCCGCGGTGGCCCAGTTGCTGGCCGTCCCCATCGCCCTGTTAGCTCCCTTACTGGTTAGCCGTTGGGGTAACGGCTGGACAATTATTGGGGGGACGCTGGGCATGGCTTTTAGCCTGTTGCTGATGGGGCTTATTCCGCACTGGGGCATAGCCGGCCTTGGTTTTATGGGGTTGAACGGGTTGTTTGCCATCACGGCGCCCATCTTCAACCTTATTAGTCAAGAACTGGTTGGATCGGAATGGCGGGCCACGATGTCCGGCGTAATTGCGATGAGTACGGGCCTGAGCCGTTCAGCCATGGCCTTGGGCGGCGGTTACTTGATCACGAACTTTAGTTTTTCTACTTTATTCTTAGTCGCGGCGGTCTTGACGGCGGCTGGAGCCGTTCTCTTCTGGGGCTACACCTGGCTGCCTCGGCGCTATATTCTGCGACGGGCGGCCTTGGAAACCGCCGCCTAAATTTCGACATCGTATCAAATTCAGTCGATCACGATTTCAAGGTCTGATGAGAAATGATAGAACGCGGATGACACGGATTAGACGGATTTTCACCGATAAAGCTTGATAAACTTAAAAAAATCCGTGCTTATCCGTGTAATCTGTACGATCTGCGTTCTATTTTCCACTTTCATGTAAAATTGTGATCGACTGAAATTACGTGTTTGAGTAATTATGAAGAACACGGCTGTGCCGGATTTAACGGATTGAGGGCAGGTTTATCCATTAAATCTTGCCCAGCCGTTGTTCTTATCTGACTCGGCAAGATCGTATCATCACCTTTACTTATTCGAACGGGAAGCTTGATCGAGGAAAATTCATTTGTACTTCTCATAATCATATAATATGATATACGCTGCTGTATGAAAATTAATCTTGATAGGGGTAGTCAATATCTCTAATCTTTCCCAGGAGTATCGAATGCCTTGTCGTTTAGTCGTCCTCATCTCAGGTTCAGGCACCAATTTACAAGCTATTTTAGATGCGATTGCCCAGCAGACTTTGGCGGCTGAGGTGGCGGCGGTTGTTTCCAATCGCCAGCAGGCGTTTGGATTAACTCGGGCCGAGCGAGCCGGGGTACCGACGGTTTACTTTCCGTTGAAATCCTACCTCGATGCCGGGCATGATCGCCAGGCTTACGATGCAGCCTTGGCCGAGCGCGTTGAGGCTTTCGAGCCTGATCTCATTGTGTTGGCCGGCTGGATGTTGGTACTCTCACCGGCGTTTTTGGATCGCTTTCCCCACCGGGTGATCAACCTCCACCCGGCGCTGCCCGATACCTTTCCCGGCACCGAAGCCATCCGCCGGGCGTTCGAAGCGTATCAGAACGGCGAAATCGACCACAGCGGCTGTATGGTTCACTACGCCGTGCCGGAGGTCGATGCCGGGCCGGTTATCGCTCAGGAAGTGACGCCGATCTATCCTGATGACACGCTCGATACGTTTGAGGCGCGGATACATGAAGCCGAGCATCGAATTATCGTCGAGGCGGTGCGTCGGGCGTGTGAGGCATTCGATTAAGTTGTAAGATCATTACTCCCCGCATAACGTGAGCTAACTTACATATCTTTGTCTCCTCTTCACGCTATCATGAACAGCGAATATCGATTGACCGTCACATCAGGTCTGGCCGGAGTGATGCTTCCAATTCTTAGGATCGTCAATTAAATAACTTCCTCAATTACCCGTAGTGCGTAATTCGTATCATTTATGTACCGTAGGTTACGCACTACGCAATCGATCACTCCATCAAAATGGGTAAGTTATTTAAGGCTTATTCCTTAATAATTGCGTAATAAAGCTGAATCAAAATAGATCACAATGATATTTATCGGAGTGACAAAGCCGGCTTGGTCAAGCGGATCAAAGCAGAGCTTTGATGCTCCAGACTTCCAGATATATGTTTTTGCGGGAGCAATATAGTGCTAGTCGATCTAGAGCGTGATGGTGAATCGCAGATGCTTGAACAACAGAGTCAACAAGCGGTGCAAGTTGATGAGTCGTTTTTTAGCCGGCATTGGCAGAAGTTGGTGGCTTTGGCCATTTGGTTGCTTTTACTAGGCGGCTACGCCTGGTACTACGTCAGCAACGACCTCACTCCGACCAAAGCCGTAGCCGAGATCGTGGGGCTGCTCCAGTCGCCGTATGGGGTGCTGCTCTACATTCTGATTTATGCCCTACGTCCGATCATCTTCTTTCCGGCCACAGTCTTAACCGTCACGGCCGGGGCTGTTTTTGGCAGTGGCTCGGTTTATAATCTGGTCCTGGCTGTACTGTACACCATCATCGCCAGCAACACATCGGCAACGGTGGCCTATTTGATCGGGCGTTATTTCGGTAAGGGTTTAATTAAAGAGGCGTCCGGCGACGATTCAAACGTAATCCAACGCTACGCCGATCGGATGCGGCAAAACAGTTTTGAGACGATCTTAATTATGCGCTTTATCTTTTTGCCCTATGACCTGGTGAATTACCTGGCCGGCTTCCTGCGGATCAATTGGAAACCGTTTATTCTGGCCACCTTTCTGGGATCTATTCCGGGGACGATTGCTTTTGTCTCGTTTGGGGCCTCACTGACCATTACCGACCTGCTCGAAGGTAAATCGCCGGAATTCAACCCGTGGGTTCTGGCCTTTGGCGTGGTTATTTTTGTGGCCAGTTTGGTGATTTCGCGTTATTTCAAAAAGCGGGAAGCGCGGTAAGCCTATCTGGTAAATGGTAATTAGCTGTTCAATCTCGAATTACTAATTACCCCATCTCGAAATATCAAAGTTATCAAGTTACATTCCTCGACGGAGAAACTGAAATGAGCCACATTCTTGAGGTAGAACTTTTACCCAAAGATAAATATAACGAAGCGCTCCTGGCCAATGCCCACCCGTCCCAATGGATTAATCCGGAACCCAAGCCCCGTTACAATCTGGTGGTAATTGGCGGTGGAACGGCGGGCCTGGTAGCGGCGGTGGGCGCGACCGGTTTGGGGGCCAAGGTCGCCTTGGTTGAGCGCGATCTCTTGGGAGGCGATTGTCTGAACGTAGGCTGCGTACCGTCTAAAGCCGTGATTCGGGCCTCGCGGGTATTTAATGATGCGGTTGCTGCGGAGTTAGGCGTGACGATACCGGCAGCCACGGAAGCCAACTTCGCCGCTGCGATGGAGCGAATGCGGCGGGTTCGGGCCGAACTCAGTAAGGATGATTCGATCTGGCGCTTTCAAGGGTTAGGGATCGATGTGTTTTTGGGCGGTGGTCGCTTTGCCGGCCCGGACACAATTGAGGTTGGTGGCAAATATCTTCATTTTCATAAGGCGCTCATTGCCACCGGCGCTAGAGCCATGCACTTGCCCATCGACGGCTTGGCCGAGGCCGGCTACCTGACCAACCATACAGTTTTTTCGCTGACGCAGCGCCCGAAGCGGCTGGGGGTGATCGGGGCCGGGCCAATCGGCAGCGAGTTGGCTCAGGCGTTTCGCCGGTTGGGTAGCGAGGTGGTTGTTTTTGATATTTTGCCGCAAGTACTGGGCCGGGAAGATGAAGAGGCCGCCAAAATTGTCGAGTGGGCGTTGCGCCGGGAAGGCATCGAATTGATGCTAAACGCGCAGATCACACGGATTTCAACTCAAGGTAACGAAAAAATTTTTCACTTCGATCATGACAGTCAGGCTAAGACAGTAGCCGTTGACGAAATTCTATCGGCAGTAGGCCGGACGCCGAATATTGAAGGGTTGAATCTAGAAGCGGCCGGTATCGAGTACACCAAAAAGGGTGTGGTGGTTAACGATTATCTTCAAACCAGTAACCCCAATGTTTACGCCGCCGGCGATGTGGCGATGAAGTACCAATTTACCCACACCGCCGACGCTGCCGCCCGGCTCGTCTTACAGAATGCGTTGTTTTTGGGTCGCAAGAAGCTTAGTGCGTTAACCATCCCGTGGGTGACCTATACCGATCCGGAAGTGGCTCACGTGGGGATGTATCCCCACGATGCGGCCGAAGCGGGCCTGGCCATCGATACGTTTACCATGCCGATGGCTGAAGTTCATCGCGCCGTAGCGGATGGCGACGAAGAAGGGTTTGTGAAAATTCACGTGCAGCAGGGAACGGACAAAATTTTAGGAGCCACCATTGTGGCTCGCCATGCCGGGGAAATGATCAGCGAAGTCACCCTGGCGATGGTTGGCAAAGTGGGCTTAAAGACGCTGGCTACGGTTATTCATCCCTACCCCACCCAGGCCGAGGCCATCAAAAAGGTGGCCGATGCTTACAACCGGACCCGATTAACTCCACCGATCAAACGCCTCTTTACCGGTTGGCTCGATTTATCACGCGAGGGTTGGTTTGACCGGCCTAAGACAAAATTGGCGGCCGGCGCTCTGGCAACCGCGGCTGTAACCACCTTAGCATTGGCCGGTGGAAAAATGTTTCAGAGGAAATAAGAGACGTTTTTACTTCGATGAAGGTTCATCGGTGTCATCAGCGATGGCTCCGGCAATATCAGCCATCAAACCCTTGGGCCATTTAGTCTGGCCGTCGTAGAGGGCATCGGTCAACTCGGCCCCGCGCAAAATCGAAGTGGATAAATCCGCGCCCTTTAGGTTGGCGCCGCGTAAATCAGCCCGGCCCAAATCGGCGTTTTTGAGGTTGGCTCTACTCAAATTGGCTTCAGATAGATTAGCCCGACGCACATCAGCATTGATCAACTTGGCCTGGCTCAAATTGGCCCGGCTCAAATCGCTGCCGCGAAGATTGGTCCCGCTTAGGTCCACCTGAAACAGGTTAGCGCCGGTTAAATTGGCCCGATTTAAGTTGGCCCCCTCCAATAAATCGGTGCTGGCCAGCAGGGCTTGATCGAGATTGGCGTCACTCAGAATGGCTCGGCTGAAATCCGCGCCGCTCAGCTTAGCGTGGGTAAGATCAACTCCGGCTAAATCTGCGCCTTCCAATTTAGCGCCGCGCAGGTCGGCGTGGCTCAGGTTAACTGTGCCGCTAAGTTCAGCTTCACTCAGATCGGCTCCAGCTAGATTAGTGTAGCTCAGATCGGCGTCGATCAAAAAAGCATCAACCAGGATAGCCCGATTGAGATTGGCCCGGCTTAAATTGGCCCCACTCAAATTGGCTCCCCCCAAATTGATTCCGCTTAGATCCACGCCTTGAAGGTCTTGGCTCTGGAGTTTTATGTAGCCCATCACGGCCAGATGATCTTCAATTTGCCTGCGTGTGAGTTTTGTCATTCAATTTTCCCCCTCTGGATTGCCATATATTTTTACCTCTTTATCACGCAAAAGGCAAGATTTAAGATCGTCAACTTATCCGGACTTACGTAGTTCTAAAGGTGACAGTCACTTGGGCATGCTAAATCGACCTGTTTGAGCTAACCCAATACTGATTTATTGGCAATAGTGACTGTCACCTGATGATAAGTGGGATGTGAGACCTATAGACGATTCTGGGCCAGATATGATACAGTGAGCAGGAATGGTTCCCTAAAAACTGGTGGAGTTGGCAATGGCGAAATTAGTGCGCGACGAAATTCTGGAGATGATTAAAACAGCCAGGGCTGAGGGCGGGCCGCCCAATTTTAGCGATGCCGACCTAAGCCGCATCGACCTGTATTACATCGATCTCAACAAAGCCGACCTGACCTGGGCTAATTTGAGTGGGGTTGATCTAAGCTACGCCGACTTACGCTGGGCCGACTTAAGTGGGGCCAATCTGACGGCCTACGCCGGCCCAGGTGAGACCATTCTAGTCAGAACCAGTCTGGAAGGGGCCGATTTGCGCGGCGCTTCCTTGTGCGGCGCGATTCTTGAGGGCGCCAATCTCAAGAAGGCCAACTTAAGCGATGCCACCCTCAAATGGGCCGATCTCAGTCGGGTGTCGATGGGAGAGGCCAGCCTTAGGGCCGCTAATCTACGCCGAGCGAATTTGAGCAAGGCCCACTTGCATCGGTGCGATTTCAGTCGAGCCAACTTGCAGTTGGCCCATTTAGCGGAAGCCGATCTCAGTCAGTGCGATTTACGGAGCGCCGACCTGACCGGAGCCAATTTGACCGGAGCCAATCTTAACGGCGCGGCGTTGATTGAAGCCAACCTTAATTGGGCCAATTTGCGTGGGGCGCAGTTGGCCGGGGTGAATTTGCGGGGAGCAAGTTTAAGCGGAACCGTCATCGACGCCACTACTGACATTGAGTGGGCCTGGCTGTTAGTCTGGGAAATTGTCAACCTTGGCGCGGTTGAGCGGGATTTGCACGGCTGCGATTTGCAGCGGGCTAACTTGAGCAAAGCTAACATGAGCCGGGCCAATTTACAGCGCGCCAATTTGGACAAGAGCGACTTATTTCGCGCCGATTTGAGCCGGGCCAACTTGCGCGAGGCAAACCTGCGCGGTGCGAAACTGTTCAGAACCGATTTGCGCGGCGCTGACCTGCGCGGCGCCGATCTCTTGGGGGCCGACCTCACCCGCGCCAACTTAAAGCATGCCGATCTACGCGGTACGTACTACAACGAGACCACAATCTGGCCGATCAATTTTGACCTTATTCAAACCGGAGCCGGCCGGACAATTTTATCACCGTGAGGTAAGGGCCCAAACCACCCCCCACAAGACGCCCCATATCGTGCCAACCACCGCCCCAAAGAGGATCCAATAGGCGGCTTCATTGCCCGAAATACCGGTAAATTTCATCATCAAAGTGGCGCCGATTATCCCAAAAATAGTTCCCAAAACGCCCCATAAGCGCATCGAACTTTTGATCTGCCCCCACTTTTCTAATTTTTCCGGCGGCAGCGTTTTTAGCGTTGACCGAACCAAATAAGCTATCAGAAAGAGGGCTAGCAACCCTGTCACACCGGCGATAACAGCCCAAAAAATAACCCAGGCCATTTCTTAATTGGTTGAATGACTATCAGGCGGACTCGACGCGGGCTGGCCCGATGAATCGGGGGCATTTTCATCGACAGGTGGGTCGGTCAATTTCCTGAGAACTCTTCTTAATACGCCCGAAAGCAGTAATCCGCTGCCTGCGCCAAGTAGTATGCCCTGCCACGTCCCGTCGAGAGCGTAGCCGACGCCCGCACAAATAAACGGGCCGACCAGGACAATCAGCATTAAATAATCTTCAAAATGTTTCATTGATCATACGGCCTAATCAGAAGTGGATATTTTGACGAAGCTATTTATTCATGGTATAGTACAGCCATTAGGGTTAGTCAACGGCGACTGGCCTGTTTCCTGAAGTGAGACTCCAGAACTTGACCTGGGGTCTTCTTTTTTTGTAGCACGTTTTAACTTCACTGCGTGTTTAATAAGGTATTTTAACACAGTTACCTTTAACCTGACAATCACTCTGCTGATATAACGTTTGATGCTTTATTGCTGGAAGTCAATAAAACTGTTTTTCCTCGTAGTTTGCGGTTTCGTTGTGTGGCCCTTGTTATCCTCGCAACCGGTTTTGGCCCACCCTTTGGATGAATTCTACCAAGCGACCTTTATTACATTGGCTCCTAATCGGGTGAGTATGATCGTTGAACTGTACCCTGGGGTTCTGGTGGCTCCGCAAATCACCGGTCTCGTCGATGCGGATGGTGATGAGGTGATCTCAGACGCCGAGGAGCAAGCCTTTGTTCAGTGGTTTTTGACGGACGTCACCTTTGAAGTCGATGACGTTCCAACACCGCTTCAACCCACTGCCCTTGAGTTTCCCACCGTGTTAGATTTAAGGGCCGGCATCGGTATCATCCGGTTTCACTTGTCGGCCGATTTGCCGGCCGATCATCGCGGTGAGCATCACCTGTTTTACGAAAACAATTACCTCTCCGACTCAGGAACCTACTTGGTCAATGCCTTGAGCGACAAACCTGAATGGATCCAAATAAACCAACAAAATAAAGATGTGTTCCAAAAAAGCGTCCGCCTCGATTATACGATCAGCCCTGAAGCGCCGGTCGATTTTGACAGCGAGGCGGCCTTATCAACCATTGATGTGCCCGGTGGGGTGACGGCCGGGCAACAACAACTGACCGGGTTTTTGTATAATTTCGAGCTGACGCCGTTACTGATGTTAATGGGTTTGAGCTTGTCAGTTGTGTTAGGTGGATTACATGCCTTAACCCCCGGCCACGGTAAAACGTTGGTCGCCGCCTATCTGATCGGTAGCCGGGGAACCGTACGGCACGCTATGGTCCTGGGAGGGATTGTCACCTTTACCCACACGGCTTCGGTCATTGTGATTGGCCTGCTGGCGCTGCTGGCCAGCCAGTTTATTGTTCCCAACCTACTGGTGCCGGCCCTGGAAGTATTATCGGGACTGTTGGTGGTTATTTTAGGCTTGCAGCTTCTCCGGGCACGCTGGACAGAATATCGCCAAAATGTGGGTCGCGATCACAATCACGATGGTGACCACAATCCTGATCACGGTCATCATCATCATCATCATCATCACCACCACCACCACGATCATCTCGATGAACACGATCACGCTTATGCCCATAAGCACGGGCTGCCGCACCATCACCACCACCACCCTGACGAACCCGTCACTATGGGCAGCCTGCTGGCTCTGGGCATCTCCGGTGGTTTGGTGCCTTGTCCGGAAGCCTTGGGGGTTATGTTGATTGCGGTCGGACTCAACCGGATTTTGTTGGGGTTGGGATTGGTCGTAGCCTTTAGTTTTGGCCTGGCCGCGGTGCTGATTATCATCGGCGTGCTGCTGGTGCGGGCTAAGGCTATATTCGCTCGCATCGAAGGGGCCGGCTCACGCTGGCAGACGCTGCTGCCGCTCATCAGCGCGGTGATTGTAACGCTGTTGGGAGTGGGGATTTTGATTAAAGGGCTACTGCCTTACCTGCTGGGCTAAGCAAGGGGTACCGCCGACCACCGACCGTTGACCGCCGAATATCAACGAATGGTTCTGTTTTTTGGCGGTTTACGGTCGGCAGTTGGCGGTCTGTCAGTTCAAAGTCAATTTTGGCATCTAAACTAACTTCTACGCCGCCGCAAAGCGCCCCATATCTTGGCTAGCATAAGCACTCACAGCGGCGTTGGCCAATTGGCGAGCTTCCAGCTTTTCGACAACCTCTTCTAACCGGTCGGCCGGAATCGTACAAGTCATCTCATCCGGCCCCATGCCGGTGCGAACGCGGCTGAGCATACAGCCGGTACTCATCGCTACCTCATTTTGCTCCACCGACATCGGAATAATGTGGCACTGTGGCTTACCGACAATGGGCATGCCGCTAAAGCCATCGTGGATAACCATGCTTTGGAAGGCGTTGAGCCGCAGCAGAATCACGTCAGGTTCCACCGGGCTAGTTGCCAGGGGACCATAGGTAATGTAGTTGGGTTTCTGGCTAACGGCCGGCAACTGCATGGCCTCCTCCGGGGTGACCCATTCACATTCCAGAATACCCTGCACATCTTCATTATTCATCACCTCTGGTAGCGATTTCAGCCCGTGGGTAACGCTGCCCACGCTGCAATTGTAATGATCTTGAGGCACGGTGGTAAAGGTTCGATCCTGAGCTTTGATCCAGAAAACACAGCCGGCCGAAACTTTACCGGTTCGGCCGTCGGCGCTGGGCGGTGGCATTACGCCTTCATAAGTATCCACACCGGCCGGGGCTTCCTGCGAAAAGGTGATAGCGATAGGGGCATACTTCAAGCCCAGTACTTTGGTGAGTCGCTGCGACAACTGGTTCCACTGGCTATTACTCACAAAAATCCTCCTGGTTAATGCTACGAAAATTTAGTTTTGACGACACTTGGCACACACGCCTTGAAACTCAAGGAGGTGATTAAGAATTTGAAAATCAAATTTTTCGGCTAACTCCTTAG
This sequence comes from Anaerolineales bacterium, assembly GCA_020634855.1. Classification (GTDB taxonomy): domain Bacteria; phylum Chloroflexota; class Anaerolineae; order 4572-78; family J111; genus JAGRBY01. Next base: position 249,527 of record JACKAU010000003.1, on the reverse strand, counting down.
CCAATTGATCGGCCGTACAGTGATCGAACTCAATGGTCATGTCGCAACTGGTACAGACCAAATGGTGGTGGCCGCCTGAGGCAGACACAAACCGCTGGGTGGGATCATGTAAGTAGAGGGGGCGAACTAGCTTTAATTCGACTAATAATTCCATCGTCCGGTAGACCGTGGCTCGGCTGAGCTTCGGATAGACTTTTTGACCTTCCTCTAGAATTTGATTGTGGCTTAAATGCTCCGGATGATTCTCTAACACCTCGATAACCGCCAGCCGCGCCGGCGTCATTTTGAAGCCAGCCTTCTTGAGACTATCCGCTAAGTTGACTATTTTCGACATCGTCTGATCTTACCCTTTGCTTATTGAGACAACATTCTCAATTATGATAAGGAAACTGCCGTTTGTCAAAAATTTGTTGTCGCGAATATTTGCAATTAAGAGTTTGACAACAAAATCGGCCGATCTATAATCACTAAACCGCAATGCACCCTTCGACACGACTTTACCTACTTAAGATGCTGCGGTATACTGATGATGTTTTCTGATGAAATATATCGAGTCTCACTCCTCATCAACCGAAATTACGCCCAGACCAGCGGTAGGATTCTTTCGCTCTAAAGCCGCGCTCCGGCTGCTGTTGGCCATTGTGATTTTGGCGGCGCTGGTTATCATCCGTGATAATGAACTGGTCGGGTCGCTGGGCAGCCGCGCCCAGACCTTCGTGACCATTTTCCTCAGCATCTTCATCGAAGCCGTCCCTTTCCTGTTGGCCGGTTCCATTGTTTCAGGGCTGCTTGAAGTTTATGTAAATAGTGAGACAATTTATCGATTTGTGCCGCGCCATCCGCTAGCGGCGGCTCTGGTGGGTGGGGGAATGGGCCTAATCTTTCCCGTGTGTGAGTGCGGGGTAGTGCCGGTAACACGGCGACTGTACCTCAAGGGACTGCCCATCTCGATGGGCATCGCTTTTATGCTGGCCGCGCCGGTCATCAACCCGGTTGTGTTAGCCAGTACTTACGCTGCCTTTGGCTGGGGACCGATTTTCTATGGTCGCATTATCTTAAGCTTTCTGATCGCCTCAGTAATCGGTTTTGTCTTTCACTTTGCCAAGCCGGAAGATGTTTTAAGATCAGACCAGCTAGCCGCCATTGACCACCATCAATGTCACCCTCATGAGCATACCCATGATCATCCCCATGAAAGCGGGCTGAATCGATTCTGGAACGCGCTGAGCATTGGCGGCGATGATTTTTTTGACATGGGCCGCTACTTGATTATCGGCTCGATGTTGGCGGCGGCGATGCAAACGTTGGTTCCTCAGCCGGTTTTGCTGGCATTGGGGGCCGGCTCGGCTACCTCGATTCTGGCGATGATGACGCTGGCCTTTGTGCTGTCGGTCTGCTCCACGGTTGACTCGTTTCTGGCGCTGGCCTTTGTTAACTCGTTCCCGCCGGCGGCCATACTGGCTTTCCTGGTATTTGGGCCGATGGTCGATATCAAAAGTTCACTGATGTTTTTAGGGGTCTTCAAACGGCGGGTGGTGCTTTACTTGATCTTACTCCCGTTCATGGCGACGCTAATGATTACGGTTTATCTTAATCTTAATATGAGTTGGTGACCATGACGACAAGTTGGAAAGCCATTATTTTAATTGTGATGGGACTATTTTTGTTCAGCCGGATTTTGAGCGGTACGTTGTTATTTTATATCAACGAGCGCTTCTTATGGCTGACCGTCCTGGCTGCTCTGGGGCTTATTTTAGTGGGCATCAGCTATCGCTATCGAACCGAACATGATCATGACCATGACGGTCACCATCACGACCACGATGGCCATTCGCACGGTCAGCTTAGTTGGATGGGGCTGCTTCTGATCGCCTCGCCGATGGTGTTGGGGCTAGCGATTCCGCCCAAACCTTTGGGCGCAGCAGCGATGACCAACCGCGATATCAGCCTCGAGTCGCTGACATCGGCGGCTGCGCCGGAGGGCGGCGCTGTTTTGTCCAAACCCAAAACCGAAAAGAACATTCTCGATTGGATCATCGATTTCCGACAAACATCGGACCCGGCTGCCTTAGCCGGCGAGGAGGTCAAGCTGGTTGGCTTTGTGTATCGGGACGACCGGTTTGCCGAAGACAGCTTTATGGTTAGCCGCTTTGTGGTGAGCTGCTGCGCCGCCGACGCCGCCCCGCTGGGGTTGGTAGTTCACTGGCCCGACAGCCCGACTCTGGCCGATGACCAGTGGGTTGAGGTGACCGGCGTGCTGGAGCCGGGTGAGTTCGGCGGTGAACAACTGCCCCTCGTCAAGGCGGCTTCCGTGACGTCTACCGATGTTCCTGACCAGCCTTATCTTTATCCCTTTTAAGGGCGTTTGATGAAAAACGCTCAAAACACCTGTTTGTTTTAAGCTATGTCTTACGCTACTGCTCCGGTTAAAAGATTTCCCATCAACCGCTTTGACGTAATTGTTATTTCGTTTCTACTGATCATGGCGCTGGTAACTGCTTTAATCCTCTGGCGGGGCGATCAGGTTGGCCTTCAAGTCGTCACTGTTAGCCCGGCTTCAGCCGCCACCGATGTGTCAACCCGGTCCCAGATCAAAGTAACGTTTGATCAAGACATCTCAGCCTCGGAAACGAATCAACTACCCTTAACCGTCAGCCCGCCGGTGAGCGGTACCGTCCGTTGGGACGGTACATCCCTCTCCTTTGCCCCGGCCTTACCCTTAGCCTCGAACACCCTTTACACTGTGACTCTAACCGGTGATGTGGTCAGCCAGCGTGGTCGTCCGCTCAACGAGGCGATTAGTTGGCAGTTTCAAACGGGGCAACCGCGACTGCTTTATGTCGCCAAAGACGCGATCGGCAACGACCAGATTTTTGTCATCGATCCGGATGGCGGCGACGCAGTGCAGCTAACCCAGGAAACTTATGGCGTATTTGATTTTGCCCTCTCACCGGATGCTTCGACCATTGCCTACTCGGCGCTGCGAGAGGACGGCGGCAGCGATTTGTGGGCCATCTCGCCCGAAGGCCAGACTCGCTACCCGTTGTTGACCTGTCCGGAAGCGGTCTGCAACGGCGTGGCCTGGCAGCCCAACAGCGACCGACTCATTTACGAGCGCCGCAACATGCTCGTGCCGGGCGCTGCGCCGGGGCCGCCCCGGTTGTGGTGGTTAAACCTGTCTAACAGCGAAACGGTGGCCGTGTTTGACGACAATCAAATTTTGGGTTACGGAGCCACATGGGCATCGGATGGCCGGTGGCTAAGTTATATCGCTCCCAGCAGCCAGGGCGTGCAGGTCTTCAATGTCGATGACGGGCGCAACTTTGTCGTTCCTAGCCGGCTAGGTGGCCTGGCTGTCTGGGATCCGGCGGGCGAGTCGCTGTTGGTGGCCGATCTTCAACCCAGCGATGAGGGCTTTGCCGTGCATCTGCTTAAAGCCTCGCCTGAAACAGGGGAATTGGTTGATCTGTCGGGGGAGAAACAGTTGGTGGAAGATACGTCACCAACCTGGTCGCCGGATGGAGCGTGGATCGCCTTGACTCGGAAGGCCGCCGGAGCCTCGATGGGCAAACAGGTTTGGTTGATGCGTTCGGATGGGAGCGAGGCTCATAGTCTGACGAATGACACCGAGATCCATCACGGCCTACCGGCCTGGTCGCCCGATGGCCGCTATTTGGCGTTTCAGCGATTTCCCTTACGAGAAATCGACGCCAAGCCAAGTATTTGGCTTTTTGACCTCGAAACGGAAGATCTCCACCAATTGGCCGCGGATAGCAATCGACCAACGTGGATTCCTTAACGGCTCTCCCTTAATCAAAGACCTAATAACCTCATTTCGGAAATAGGTGTGCTTCATGTCATTTCGAAGCGCTAGCGGAGAAATCCCTGTGGTAATACAATGAAAAGGGATCTGGCTGGGAAAATTCAAAGCGACAACGCCCCTTTTTTCCGGCGCAGGCTTCATTTATGGGGATGTCTGAGGGATTTCTTCGCCTCCGGCTACGAAATGACATGCTCGGCTTTAATTATCGAACTCAGGTTATTATGCTGGAGTTGGCGCTTAGAAACCCATAAGGTCTGGTTTGAGGCAAAAAAAATGCTGCTTCGATGGAGACACCGAAGCAGCAACATAGAGAGAGAGGAGGTCCAGTACCTATCATCCTGGACGCAACCAGAGTATATCACACCAACATTACGATTTACATTACGGCGAAAGAAATCGAAAGTTTTAAAATATTGGATTCTAATTTTTTTCCTATTTCTTTTTTATGGGATTTATATAGTAACTTACTATAGTATTAGACAGTAAAGTGTTGAGCCTCTCCTTTCTCTTTCAGTCATAAGTCCTCCTTTGAAAAGCCGGGTTAGAACAACCCGGCTTTTTCCCTTTTTAAATCTTGTGAATTAGTGAAGGGTTTCCCCTTTGTCAACTCCACCTCTCAGCGCCTTTTTGATCCGCTGCCATTCCTTTTTGATCAAAGCTACATCCTGATCGCTGAACTCATCCGGACTGTATCTGGCCCGCACAAAAGTGTCAGTTACATCATGAATTTCGGTTTCAACGGCCGGCATCGACTCTTGCAGATTAGGCTCATACTCATAGGGCGTTTGACTCTGGCGGCGATGAAGCCCGGCCTGCTCGGCGCGAGTGAGGATGTTCAGGTAATAATACAAGATTCGCTGTCGAGCCGACGCCTGCCTTAGATTTAACCAATTGCGGACCCGGCCGGTTGAGATCGGCTTGGGTGGTTTGAAAGAGACCTTCCGGGTCGGTAAGAGCGCCAGACCGGTTTTAGCCCAACCCCTCAATGAGCGCCACAGCATCGCCAAGAAACGCACCAACCCATCGAATAGCTTGAATTTTTTTAGGCTTTGCAGCGTATCGGCATGATCTTCCAGATAGATTTTAATGAAGTAGCCCAGCACGCCCAAAGCCACCAGCCAAAACAGCAGCGAACGCAAAATCTCCCACCAAGGCGGAAATGTGCCTCCTGAGGGCGGCGGCGCGACCGGCGGCGGTGGGGGCAAGGCCGGCGGTGTGGTCGGCGTTTCAAAACCGATTAAAGTTAATAACCACAGAATGGGGACGGTTATTAGGATGATCAGCAATTGGATCAAAAACGCGATCACCCCGATGATGGTTTGAAAAATCAAACCGGCGATTCTCAGAAAGCCAAGCGTGTAGTGGGTCGGCAGTAAGAAGGCGATGACCATGATCAGTCCCAGAAAGACAAGGCCGTATTTCGCCCAATTTCGGGTAAAGTGAGGCGGCGGCGTCAAATCCTGCAATCGCCAGCGTACCAACAGCCGGGTTAAATTGACCTGGCTGAGCAAGATCAGCCCCACGGCAAAGTAGATCAGCACATTAAAGATTACGCCCCCCAAGAACGGGCGGCGTAAGTTTATTAAACTGTCCAACCCTGATTGGGCAATGACGTGGGTGATGCCGGAAATAAGCACCAAGATGGTACCCCCCCAAAAGAAACGCGCGAGCAGGCTTTGCAGCGTCAGCCGGTTATCGATGTAGGGGTCGTAGAGATTTTCAAAATCGGCGATGGTGGCGGTCGCCATCGCCCACGCCAGAAAGGCCAGTGTCACGCTTATGTAGAATTCAGTAGTGAAAAACAGATGGGGCGTCGACCACATGGCCTGTAGTTCGGCGCCGGCCTCCATCAGCGGTTTTTGTAGCAAATTTAGGAGCTTGATCAGAACGATCAGGACCACCGCCTCGGCCAGACGAAAGCGCAGTCGCGAATCGGCGCTGGCGCGATAGCGCAGAGACAGCCGGTAGGCGTAAATCCCTTCGACGGTGGTGATCAGCATAGCCAGCAGAAAGTAAATACCTGACCAGTTTGGATTGATCTGTCGTACCAGGTTAACGATCGACACGTTCAGGCACATGATCATCGTGACGATCATCAGCGGCCTAAAAAAATTGTCGATCCACGGATCGCGGTTGACCTCAAGTAGTTCAACCGGATCCAGACCATCTACGGGATGGCGTGCCATGCTTCCACATCCTTTTCCCCGGTCACCACAAAGGACATAATGCCCAACTCTTGCACCTGCCGGAGGCGAGGGTAATTATAGGCGGCCGGTTGGATGAAAACAAGGGCCGGTTGGAAGCCGGCCCGCTTCAACAGCAGCGCCATATTGAGCAGCGCATCAGATTCGACCGAAGTGATGATGATGACGGTGGCGCCCCAGGCCAATTGGACGCTTTCGCGGCGTAGATTCTCTAAAAAGGTGCTGGCTTCGGTACCTTCGATCCGCGCCAAAATTTCGAGCAGTTGCATAAGCTGATTTTGCCCCTTGCCGGGCGAGAGGCGAAAAGTTTGTTGGCGTTCGGTTAGCGGATCGACGGCCGTTGTATTGAAGCCGACGGGGAGTTGTTCGATAGCGATGATGTGGTTGGCCAGCGAGGCGGCGGCGACGATAGCCAGTTCGATGGCGACATCGGCCTGGCCGGGGCGGCCGTAATCGGCTCGATCCATATTCAAAAAAATCATGTTATCGCGAGCGATAGCCGTTTGAAACTGTTTGACCAGAAGCTGCCCGGTGGCCGCGGTGGCCGGCCAGTGAATATGGCGGAAGTTATCGCCTTGACTGTAGGGGCGCACCCCGGTTAAACGTGTGGTGTCTCGAAAGAGAGGCAGGGGGGTTGGCAAGATCACTTGTGGACTGGTGGTCGGCAGGAGGAGCTGGGTGATCGGCAAAATCTTCGGATAGACAATTAGTTCGCTCGATTCAAATTGGCGCGAAATGTGAGGAACAATGGCCAGCAGGTCGCTTGACTCCAGTCGCAGCGGTCCAATCTGGTAGTAGCCCCGCCGGCGCGCCTGAAGGGTGTAGCGAGTGGTGTGACGCCCCTTGCCGGGTAGGGTGACCAACTGGCGATAAAAGGGGGGCGTCGAAAGGACGGGCGAAAAGGAATCGTTGAGCAGCAGCCAGGGCACCGGCAGTATGCTCAGATTTTCAAGGGTCAGCGTCACCGTGATCGCTTCCCCTAGAAAGGCCCGCTCCGGCAGGCGGCGCTTAAAGGTGAGCCGGGTCAACATCCGGCGCGTCCAAAAGCGCGTCACTATATAGACGCCAATTAGCAGGTAGACGATGGTAAAGAAGAAGTCAATGCGCAGTAGGGCGGCCAGCACAAAAAGGATTAAGATAAAAACGATGAAATTGCCCATAAGGGTGTTTTATTGATAATCTGGATTTTCCCAGAAAATGAGCGTGCCCCAATTGTCGGAAACCGAGTCTTCGACGTAATCCTCAAGCAAGCCGCGCACGACAAACCCGTTCTTCAGTTGGAAACTGAGGGTCCGATCATACAACTCGCCGGCCACCACCTTATCGACATACTGCTGTACCGTCAGCCGGTCCTTATAATCGGCATAATCGGGAATGATGCCGCCGGCCACGATGCCTTTTTTATTATGCTGCCTGACCAACGTTTTGCGAGCCTCATACAGCCGCGAGCCGATACCCTGCCCCCGATAGTCGGGATGTACGCCGATATCGACGGCATAGTAATAAGCGCCGTCAGGGTTATGGGTGGTGTAGTTGCCGTCGCCGGAGATTTCGTGGGATTTGTGGGTGGGGTGTTCGAAATCGAAATCGGTGAAGATGCCGGAGGCGAAACCGATCACCCGTTCGCCGTCGAGCGCCACAAAGCTGCCTTCGGGAAAAATGTCATAATGGCTGCGGAAATGTTCCACCCGAAAATATTCGCGCTCATCGACCGTCGGGAAGCAGTCGTATTGCAACTGAGCGAGGGCGTCAAAATACTGCGGCTGGAGGTTGTCAATTTTGATGTCGCTCATTCTTCTTGGCTCGCCGGGAGGATTAGCTGCCAAGGGTAACATTACCGGCCCCAAATGGCAAACTCGGCGTGACGCTGATCTCGATAACAAGCCCTCTAACACCGCCCATGCGCCACCAAAGTGTAGCAACGGCTAATTCAATTCTAGTTGCAGGTCATGGGCGGGGCCAAATGCACAAGATGGCTTGCCTAGGTGGGTGTTTTGATGGATTTGTTAGGCATTTCTCACCTTGGCCGAGATTATTCTGTAACCCGCATCTAAGGCTGATAAGCCCAAGATAGCGGTGATTATTTTTGGCCCAGACCCCGCTGGCGAGGTCGTCTTCTAACTTTTGTAATCCCTCTGTCAGGTTTTTTATCTTGGCAAAAGGCGACATCGATTGTCGTACCTGTTGACTAAGATAGGCTTCTGGTCTTTTCCAAAAGGCCGCGAAAAAACCGTCTTGGCAATCGCTCGGTATCGGTAAAGGCGTTATTTTAACGTCATCAAAATGTTCATTGAACGCTTCTAAGTCAGGAAAAATACGCTTATCCATTTCATGGATTTCCGGAAAGTAATCTCTAGTCAGCCAAAATGGATCAGATTGAGGATCCCAGGTAATTGCCACGAACTTTTCGGTTACAACTCGATTTATCTCACTGAACGCCAGCGCTCTATTTTCCCAGTGATGCATGGACAGCACCGTCATCGCGTGCGAAAAGCTCTTATTTTCAAAGGGGAGCTTTTCAGCAAAAGCCTGCTCGACTGGGTGAGAACCCCTCTTCCTTTGAGCAATCATTTTCGATGATGGCTCCACCGCGACTAAATCGACGTTCTCAGGTTCATAAGACCCTGTCCCGGCCCCAATATTAACGATCCGGGTGGCGCCTTGGAGTTCAGCATAGAGCTGTTGCGCTATTTTGGGATCGGTACAACGCGTTACCGAATAGTTAATGCCGATATCGTCATATATTGGATCCATTAGTCACCCCTTTGCCTAGATTTTACCCCGAATTTTATAGGTGAGGTCAAGATTTAACAAAATTCAAACGCCACAGCCACGCGCCAATTATGATGACAACCATCAAGCCAAAAAGCCCCACCCCTACTCTAAATGACAGTGGACGGTAATCAAATTTGACCCCATGGTCTCCAGGCGGCACATATATCGCCCGGCCAATGGTGTTAGCCGGGTAGATAGGCGTTGGGTCGCCGTCAATCGTAGCGATCCAGCCGGGGTAGTAGGTATCCAGCAAGATTAAGTAGCCCGCCGCCGTCGTGGTGACGGCAATCTCTACGGATTGGGGGTCTTCGTGGAGGATGGTGGCGGTGCTGGGGGTGGTGGGCGTTTGAGGTGGGGGTAGGTTGTCTGCCCCGGCTTCGATCACCGCCGTTTGGCGTGGGTCGATGGCCATATCGGTGAAATAGGCCAGGGCATCGGTTGGGCCGTCGGCCAGAATGATGTCATGCACCACAAAGGCGCGGGGCAGCGGGTTGGGATTTTCATAAACATACGAAGCATCATCACTGTAAGCCAGGGGATAGGTAGCCGCTACATCGGCGCCCATTTGACCGGGAGTTAGCAAATAGCGAACGCCCAGGATTTGGATAGCCTGCACCGGATGGGCCTCGTTAATGAAATCTTCATAGCGTTGAAGTCTCATCGGTCCGAGGTAGCCGCCGGCGCTGTGAACGCGATGGGCCGAGGGGAAGTATTGGCCCAAATGGCTAATCGAGGTCTCCTCAGCGCTGGCGCCCAATGGAAACACACGGGCCTGACCGACTCGCTCCAAGACATACTGCGCCCCACCGGAGAGCTGCTGCCAGCGCGCGGCATCCTTGATCGGATTGATGACGGTTCCCCCGGCCACGATTAAATCGAAGGTGACGGCCGCCAGGATCAAACCGGCAAAGAGCGTTGGGGACAGGAGTCGCCGGGCATAGAGGGTAAACAATCCGGCGGCGATGATGATGTTCGTCGTGAGTAACACCACCGGCACGGTCAGTTGGGGCAGCCACCCGACCAATAGTCGATCTTCGTAAATGGGGTTAAATGTGTAGCCGAGGTCAAAAAAGACGCGGAGTAGTTTTCGATTGAGGTTACTCCAAGACGCGGCCCATTGCAAGAGAACCGCCTGCCCCAGCCAAGCCAACCCCAACCCCACGATCAGTAGACTGCCGATGGCCAACACGATCATCAGGGTTGTCTTCGAGACGCCCTGCTTCAGTAGTACATCCAGGCCAACGCCGGCCAAAATAGCCAAGGCCAGATTGACCCCCAACACCCAGCGGGACGGAATGCGAAACAGATCAAAGCCGGGCAAATATTGGATAATGGTGGCGTAGAGCGGGGTGTAGCGCCCCATCGCCAGCAAGACTGCGCTCAGTAAGAGTAGCATAAAAAATAGGACGGGGGACTGCCGGCGCCGAGGCCAACTGAAGAGCACCAACAGCAGCGGAATAAAACCCACGTAAATAAAATCCTCTTGAAACGGATCGCCCCCTTTAAAACCGACCACGTTGTTGCCAAACGCGCTGGGCAGCAGCAGGTTAAGCCACAGCGCCGGCGGCAATGAATTTTCGATCAGCAGTTCAAACCCTCGACTGGCTAAACGGACGGTGAATTGAAGCATCTCGATGGTGGGGATCAATTGGGGCGCAGCCAAGAGTAAACCGCTGACCACAATGGTTATCATCAACAGGCCGGTGATGAGCGCATAATTCACCTTGTACCGGTGTGGCCCCAAGAAAAAGTCGCCTACAATTTTGTAAACCCCGTAGCCGGACATCATCACCAGACTGTAAAAGGTGATTTGGGGTTGGGCTGTAGAAATTTGGAGGGCTATGGGAATTCCGGCCAGCATGGCGACCAGCCAACTGCGGCGTTTAAGCGTTTCAATGGCCCCCCAAAGCATTAGCGGCAGCCAGACAGCGCCGGTCATAATGTTGACGTTGACATTTTGGGCCATCAAAAAGCCGCCGAAACCAAAGGATAAACCGGCCAACGTCGCCCCCCAGCGACTCAGGCTCAGCGAGCGAGCCAGGATAAAGGCAAAGCAAGCCGCCAGCGTGTAGTGCATGAAGAGAAAGAGCGATAACTCTAATGAGGGGCTCAAGGAACTTAAAAAGATCGCCCGCAGCGGATACAGCACCCCAATTTGCGTTTCGGCCAGCATCGGTTTGCCCGCCTGCCGAAAAGGGTCCCACAGCGGCACTCGCCCGGCTAACCATTCGTCGGCGACAAAGATATGGCCGGGATAGTGAATCCAGGTGATATCAGTCCAGTAGAGGGTTTTTCCGGCAAAAATCAGTTCGGGGAAGGCCAAGAAAGGCACGATGAGGAACAGGGCGAAAATCAGTAGGGTTGGAATGAGTAATTTGTTTTTCAAAGCGATGTTATTCACGTCAATTTGATAGGAAACATCATGAGTAGGTTAGTGAGTTGACCCATTATCTTCTAATTCGTTAAGGGATGTCCTCGTCGACGCAATTTTTCCAACAACCAACAACCAAAAACAAGGAGGTAGCAATGGATTGAGGCAGAAGTTATCGTGGCGAGGTCGAAGCAAAGCGGTGACGTCAAGTATACCATAGCTTGACGTGCCGTAAAAGGTTTGAGAGGAAACTTTAAAAGGGAAGTAGGACGTGGTCAACAGTTAACGCCAATGGCGCAAGAGTAAGGTTTATACCGGTGTCTTGGGGCCTGTCAGGTCGCTTATGTTTGTATACTTTACAACCTCATAGAGATCTATACCGACTCTCATAGTGATCTGCACCGATTCTCATAGTGATCTAGCGCGAACCTCATAGTGAGTCGCCTCAGATCACTATGAGGTTCGGCTGCACCTCAATGAAGCTCAATATTACTCCCCCTATGATCCGGCGGGGTTGCCGCAGATACCGCCGGCCATCAAGGGGAACTTACGCCGCTGTCGCCAGCCAAACCCGCAAGCGTTATAAAGCGTCGTCTCGTAGTCGCAGCGAATGGGCGATGAAAAGTCTTCTAAAAAGCAGAGCCGATTGTGGCTCTGCTTTTTTTATGCCATCAGTATTATGACTAACCCATCGCACTCCGCCCAACGCCCTCCGCTTCTGCCGCCCAAAGTCAACCTCAATTACCAGCTAGCCTTGCGCCAAAAGTCGAGCTTAATGAGTCGGCAGCACGCGGCTTGTTATGTGTATATTATGATTTATGCTGAAAGTAAACGTCTTAAATCAACTGTCGCCCGACTAGGTGGGGAAAACAAGGTTTCTTCGGTTAAATTACCGTCTTTGTCAAATCTCAACTTGACCTCATCACTAATTTTGCTTCCCCTCGTAAATTCATTGACCCAGGTGTACCCAGGAGGCAGTTTTACACCCGCTTCATCGGCTTGCTTGCGTTTATCCCATGATGCCATAAATCCTTCCCTTACCCAGCGTCTAAATCCGGTAACATAATGCTGGGTTCGTTCTTGTACTTGATGCCATTCTAGAAAATCACAATCTTCTTGTAAACGCTGCTGGGAGTCGGATGGCTTTGTTGTCTTACTTTGAGAGCGAGGCAACACTCTGGGAGATGGTTCTTTCTTTGCTTTTGCTTGTCGCTGTTTGCCATTACTTAATCCGGCCTCATATACACTACCAGGCAAAACTAGATCTCGATAATATGATAAAACGATTGCATCAATAATTTCTTCAATTCCAATTTGGGTGACCTTGGAGTGAAAACCTGTAATTACACCCGATGAATTAATCTTTACCTCCTGTATTATATATTTCTCATCAAATAGAAATTCTAATTTGGCAAAGACACCAGGGGAGTTAACTTTTTCCTGAACAAATCGAACTGATTTTAGATACAAAAGCTCAAACAAAAAATCTGAGGTTATAATGACTGCTCGACCTTTTGAGGGAACCTGATAGCGACGTTCTTCACTTACTATCTCGTTCCAGCATTGGTGATTAAATTGTTTGATCTTTTCAAATTTGGAGTGATCAAAGTCTATGATAGATTGACTCAGTTGATCAATAACTTGGTCTTGCTCAATTACACTCAGAGGGTCGTCGAGTATTTTTCTATTCTTTTGAGATGTTTCACCAGAAATCTCTTCAACTAACTGTTTTGCCATAGGAAGAAGTTCAGGGTTAGAAATAATTCGGGCAATGTTTTTTGGGTTTAGTTTATAGTTAGGGAAAAGATGTCCATAGTCATAATGTTTTTTTTCCAACCCTGGTGTAGGGAAATAACTGGGATTGACTTCTATTAAATCATCTATAGCCTTAAGTACCTCGACAGGTGTCACCTTGGTTACTAATAATTGATTAATCGTTTCTATAAAGCTCTCTGTTTCTTCAATTCCGGTATATAATTCTAAAGAAATTGAAATTATCTCTGGGTAAGCAAGAATTGTAATGACCTTGGCTGGGGTGATTTCATAAACTTTTAATTGTTTTTTTATTTTGCTTCGTTGATAACTCTCAAGATAAGGGCTTAGTTTAGCGGCAAATGATATACTCGGTCTAAGTTTGTTCCTTCCGCTAAGAAAAATATCAGTTCGTCTGATTTTGGAAAACCATACACTTTTAAAATTGTGCAAAACAAGAGTACGTACGGCTTCTATGCCAGATAAACCAACAAAAATATCTCCAAAATTATTCAGCGAGCTATCATACAAATGACAAACTTCTTGTACAAATTGACGTGCTTCATCTATATCTAACTTCCAATAACTGGCGATTGCTAGTTCCAGAATTGGTCGTTCCATTATTTGTAATAATGTTGGATCAAATGATGAATAAATACGACCATAGTCCTTTAACTCAAACTCTCGAATATAACTGTAACTTAACTGAATAACATGCTTAATCTCATCAAAATTATTTGATTTTTCTGAGAGGACTATTTCGTTCTGATAATGCTCTCGTATACTATTCGCAACCTTTTCTAATTCTTCTAAATCATCGAGGATATACCCACCAGTGATGGTATGGACTATCGAAAAGATAAGTTTAGTGAACCCATCCCATTCCAGAGTATCCAGGTTAATAGCCTTCGTTTTTTTTCTTTGTTTTTCTAGAGAAGAAGATAATTCAATGGTAATCATTAATTCTATGATTGCGCCTTATATTGTGTTAATGCACATAACAATGTTTAGCGGCAATTTTCCTGTAAATATTTCGCTATCTTTTTCCATCTAATGGATTAGATCTCAAATCTAATTCTTCCAACATTTCTATAAGTCTATTATCACTCAAGCCTTAAACTTTTTCAATAGTCCTACCAACCACACCAGCAAACTTACGGTTAAAACTGTTATTTTTTCGCATCGCAGCGAAAGATTTGCTGACCGAAGGCCCAGTCCATTTGACCCTCCAAAAAGGGCTTGTTTTTCAAGCCAATTTCCCCTCCCTATGGAAAAGATTTTTGCTCTTGAGCAAAATAATTTTGCCACGGTAGAAAAATATTTTGCCACGGTGGAAAAATATTTTTCCTCTAGAGGAAAATTTGTTCTACATTTAGCCCCATCAAATAGGCTTAAGAAGGCGGGCAGGAGACGGCTAGCCTGGCCCAAACGGATGACTTATTTTCCATCAAAAATTGGATAAAGGCTAAGACTCGATGGTGGGCTGAGCTGATTTAATGAGCGTTGAAGTCGAAAAAAGATGAGGTTTTCTCTAGTATATCACAGTTCGACTTAACGTAAAACGGTTGTGAGGGATAGGGTTTAACCCAGCCACTTCTGATCAAAAAAGCAAGAAGTGGGGCCGGGAATCTAAACGCAAGAGACGCAAATGGCGCTAAAGTCGCAAACGCTTTTTATATATCCTTTAGCGTCTCTTGCGTCTTTAGCGTTAAATCCTGTTTGGTTCCGGCTTGTCCGGGTTATGGAGTAAGGAGTAGGGAGTAGGGGGTAAGTGGTATTTCTTAATTCTACGCTATGGTTTTATAATTGCTTAAGATATCAGTAGTATCGTATTTAAAAGCTATCAGCCCTCAGCGATCAGTTTTTTGGGGGTTTAGTTATTCTTGAGCGACAAAGCCGGTTTGTTTGGGTTAGGGGAGTACAAAATGAAGGAAAAATATGATCGAACGGGTCAAACGGTGGTTGGATTTGTGGGGAAATGTGTGTGCCTCGATCTGCTGATTTCGGTGGTTTTGTTGGGGGTGGGGTGGGTTTGGTCGCCGTGGTCACTAGTTTGGCGGCGGCGGGGCGCGTCTGGCCGGTCTTGCTGCTGATCGGCTTGGTGTGTCTGGGCTTGGCCAAATATATGGCTGCCGTCTTTGCCGAGGATTGACTTAGGCTCGTCGATTAAGTGGTTTTCAATTCTAAGCTGTAATATTTTTTCGACAAGATTAACAGGATTTATAAGATTATTAAACATTTTATCCTGTTAATCTTGTAAATCCTGTCTGATATTTTTATGGGGAGTTTATAAATTAGCTTTGGAAATTACTTGAATGACGTCTGCCTTGGCGTTCGGTAATGAGTTATTCAATCTCTAGTTACCAATTACCATTTACTCCCGTCCGCAGTAGGGATGTCCCTTAAATGGTTGTTCCCTATTCAGACTGTTTACTTTTACCGCTCTGCTGTTGTTCCATAATCCGGAGGCGGGGCGACGGCAATCGGAGCGACGTCTGAGTCGTGGCCGTGTTGAAGGGCATCGATGGCCTCAGCCGGGTCGGCGGGCGGGTAAAAGACGCCGAGGGTGATGGCTAACATGATGCCTTGCAGGGCCGGCCAGTAGAGCAGCTTGGGAATCAGGTTGTTCTTGTATTGAATGAGTGGGATGTTGATGTTGGAGTAAAAGAGCATCGAGTTGATCGAAACCGACAGCAGCACCAGGTACATGATAATGAACCCATGCTCTAAATAGACCACATTATGGGTGTTGAGTTCGCTGCGCAGGCCGACGTGAGTGACGGCGACGACAAAAAAGAGAGCGGCGGCATAGGACAGGACATTGAACGAGCTTTCGGCGTGGATAACCATAACGGCAAACATCAAGGCGATAACCACTGATAAGGTGATGGCATAGGCCACTATCGGGGACAGAATATTCCGACGGATAACGATATTATAGTAGAGGTCGGGAATATTGAACTTTTTGATGACCTGGCTGCTGCCAAATGTGGCGTTGTATTTATCCTGGCGGTAGCCGAAAAAGGAGCGCTCCACCGCCCAATCTTCCAGCACCAGCCCTTCGACCAAGCCGGGGGTTTGGGTAGGATTGGTGAATTGATATTCATTAAGGTCAGGTACCAGCACGATATTTTTGTTCAATGATTTGGGCCAGAGTTGGATCTGGATTTTGGCCTCATCAAAGGGGTATTTAGACACTTTTGGCTGTTGTTTCAGGTTGGCGCGGAACGTCCAGCCGATGACTTCGACATCGCCCTGCTCGAAGCGGTACATTTCCTCTACCGCCAGCCCTTCGGGATCGGGGACGTCGGGCAAAATAATTTCCCGGTCGATGGTATCGGGCAGATCGAGCGGGTATTTTTGCCAAATGTAACCGGTCACCATATTTTCGGTGGTGCTGCCAAAGGTGACGGTTTCAATCATGATCCCCGTTGGAATGCGGATCGGTGGGGGGAGGCCCTCGCGTTCAAAGCGCTGATCGACCTGATCCAACTCATCGTTCAGACTGGATTTGTTGACCAAAATTACCTGGTCGTTCTCGCGGGGAGGATAAGTCACTTCCAAATAACAAATCAAGGTGATAGCCACCGTAAACAAAATGGCGGTGGTAATGGAAACGCCCCAAAGCCGAAAGACCTTGCCCCGGTCGGCGTGGAACAGCAGAGCGGACAAAAACAACAAAAAAGCGATGAGACTGAGGATGATCCGGGTCAGACTGCGCTTAACCGTATTCGGGGCGGACAGGTGAATCTGCTTATCCATCACCACACCGATCACCCAACCGGCCGATGGCACGGACTGGTAAAACAGCCAGGCATCCTGCCCGGTGATAAGGTCTTGTCCTTCCCGGCGAAAAGTCTCGCCGGCTAGAGCGCGTTCGGCGTCTCGAATGAGGCTGGTGTCGTCAAATTTTGCGGCTTGTTCATAGACGTTCGTCCCCAAAAAACTCGGTTCCGGATGAGCGATAAACGTGCCGTCTTGGGCCAGGATAAAACTATAGCCTTCTTCCCCCAGGTCAAGCTGGCGAATCAGGTCGGCCAAGGAATCCAGCGAATGAATGCCGGCTATCAGACCGGCCGGCTGACCATCCTGATAAAAAACGGCGTGGTACGGCGCCAGCCAGGCCTGCGGCACCGGAGCAAAGAAGGGATCGAGCCAGCGGTTGCCTTCAGCCATAGTGCCGGTATACCAAGCGGCGTTGGGGTCGGTGGGATTCGTATAATCGTAAGAATCTTCAACCTGTCGTCGCTCAAACCCCCCTTCTTCATTCCGGGTGAAATAAGGCGAATATAATTCGACATCGGGCTTGTAGGTATAGGGCTTAAACGCAGCGCCGACGCCGTAGATGTGCGGATGGGCGTTGGCTTCGGCTCGCAGCCGGTTGGCCAGTTGATCATAGGGTAAAGCACCGCTGGTTAGATCATTGGCCATATGGTCTACCAGGGATTGCAATTCGGCCAGTTCGTCGTCGATGTAATCGACCACGGCTTGGGCATCTTGCTCGGCTTCCTCCAGCGCGAAATCCTCTCGCTGGGTTTGGTCTTGGTAGAAACGGTAGCTTAGGAATAGGGTTACGAGCAAACTGATGAAACAAAGAAAGAGAATGGCGTTGTAGACCTGTTTGTGAATCGTCTTTTCAGATTGGACGGCAACGAGTTCGGTGATGAACGATTTGGTACTCTGCACCGCCTCGATCAAGGCTCGACGAGCCACCAGAAACACAACAACGCTGCCAATGACCAGCGTTACCGCAATGGCTTCAATATTATAGTTGGCCCGATGAAACCCCACCGCAACCCCGGCGACCCAGCCGCCTAATCTGATGCCGGTATCGAGAACCGGGACAAACTGGGTGTAGAAATCAGATTGCGCCCCTTGGGTCAGCGGCACCAGGTAGTTTTGTTGCAGCGCGTCATACAGCCGCACCGCAAACCAAGCGATGGTGATCGCCAGCAAAAATTGGAAGGCGTCATCCGGCCAGGCGGCAATCGAGTCCGGCAGGGTCAGCCAACCCAGGCTGTACCGGGCGCCGACCAACACCACCGCAAAGGCAAATGGTTCTTCCAGCATGTCGATGATGATATCATCGAGCTTGGTCTCGGTTTTTTGGGTCAGTCGCTTGACCCACCGGCTCAACACCCAATAGACGACCTTGCCGGCGATGAAGGTCAAAATAAAGAGGCTGATAGCGATCAACCAACGGCTGATCGGGTTATTGAGGATGAGCGGATTAAACATGAGGCGCCGTCCGTTGCTGGGTGACGTGGGTGTGCTTGGATTTTTTGAATGGTGGTCGGGCTAACTCAGATGCGGCCGTTCCGGGGTGACGATGATCAAATGGTCGGTGGTCTCAAAAACGTAATCCATCGAGGGATTGACGATAGCCCGTTTTTGACTGTCTTTGTAGACAGCCAGCACGATGCCGTTATGATTCTCTTTAATCGTGATAAACGCTTCTTTGAACGTTTTTCCGATCAAGGATGGGGGAACAGGCACCCGGTAAAGTTCTGAGCCGTCGTTGGTTCTGAGAATTTCTGAAATGATGCTGGCCAAGCCGTGATCGAGCGTGGTTTGGGCGATCAAACTGCTGCCCAATTCGCTGGCGACAACCACCTCATCGACATTGGCCCGCTTACAGTGGCGAATGTTTTCGCGGTCAATTAACTCGGCAATGGTGTAGGCTTTGGGGTTGAGGCTTTCGATGGTCAGCGTGGTTAAGATTACTTTGGCGTCGCGGGTAGAGGCGTCTATTTTTTCGTCGCCTAAAATGACCACGGTATCGGCCTGGGCCAAATTGGCTCGCTCTAAGGTCTCGTCGTTAACATTGCCCTGGATAAAAAATAGGTTTTCATCTTTGAGCGGTTTTTGCTCGATGTTGGCAATCAAGACCACCGGCGTGGTTGCTGTTTGCGGATCGGCCCTTAATTCCTCGACGACGTTGCGGGCTTTGTAATTCCATTCACATAAAATAATATGGCCCTTCAACTTAAAGGTATTCATACCCCGATCCTCTTTTAGCTTGCGATCAACCAAAATACTGGCCATCGTGGCGCTGAATGCGGCCAGAACGCCAATCCCGCCGAACATGATGACGAGGGCAATGAATCGCCCGCCGATGGTTTGGGGGTAGATATCGCCATAACCGACGGTCGTCAGGGTCACAATGCTCCACCACATGGCATCGAGCAGACCGACGCCCGGCTCAACCAGAACCAGGCCAATCGAGCTGCCCAAGACTAACAGGATAATGATGACTAAAATTCGGTGAAGGTTTTCACGTTCGACAAACGCCCAGACTTCCCAAAATTGCGATTTAATGCGAACCATGCGAGTCGGAGTTGGTATCGGCGTGGAGTTGCTGGTGTCGCTGCTTGAGGCGATCAGCCATGGTTGAGCGATCGATGTCGTGTCCGGCGCCATTGTGGTCATCGTGTGACCATTTGAGGGCCAAGGCGATGAGCGCAATAGAGATGGCCACATACAGCAGATTGATCTTTTCCACAATCTCATTAATGCCCACCACGTGCTTGAGAAACGTGATGATCATGATCATCAGCACAACTTTGCCCAGCACCCCTTTCAACTCATCTAATGAAGAAAAGACTAACCAGTCGGGGCGAACATCATCCTGCTGCTCGGCAGGGTTGATATGGGAAATAAATAGGTCGTAAGTGCCAAGCCCGAAGATAATTAAGACAATGCCTAATAAAAAATCATCAACGGCAACAATTAAACCCAGTAAAACATCTTTGTAAACTTTAGTAAAGTCGGGGCCATAGTTAAACCAGTGACTGACAAACTTGCCTACAACGCTAAAAACCTCAAACAAACCCATGACGAACACCACCACCGAGCCGAGGAGCAGCCCAAAAATGGCCAGAATGATAATGTAACGGAAATTCCAGAGAAATCCTTCCAGGGCTCGTTCTATTGAAAATGACCTTTTTACTTTTGAGGTCGATTTAACTGACTCGGTTTGAATACTCATGCTGTCTCCGCAGATCAAAATAATAAGTAGAGATTGGGCAAAATAACGACTTGCCCAATCTCCGAGGTATCGTGGTCGATAGATTTAATTCAGGGTGATTTCTTCGGCCAGGCCGCTCTTCTCGATCGCGTCTTTGACGGTGCCTTGCGCACCGGAGATCGACATTTGGAAGTCGGACGGTAAAATCGATTTGGTATAGGCCAGGTAACGCAGGGCCTCGGTTGAGATGTCTTCCAAATCTTGCACTTCAAAGACAATGCTATTGGCTTGTTCGGCGCGGGCGGTTTCGATTTGCTCTTCGATATCTTTGAGATATTTCGGCTCCAAATTGCCGATGAGCGAGATACGGGCCGTACCGTTTGTCCGTTGCCGCATGGTTGAGAAGATGACCGCCGTGGGGACTAACTGCACCCGCACGGTAATTTCGCCGTGGTCCTTCGGCAGATTGACGTACAGTTCGTCGGCATTAAAATCATCGTACGAGCGGCCGTTGATCCACACTTCGCCGATTTTTACGCTGCCTTCCGGTAAAATATCAGGTGCTACTCGCAGGATATTATCCTCAAAGCCGCCGGGTATCGGCTTGAAGTAGAAGTCCATCGGTTCTTTGGTAATGAGCAGGTTAGTGTAAATGGCCGCCAGGTAGCACAACTCAAAGCTGTGGTAACCGGCCATCGAGTGGCTGCCTTTGCCGCGTTCCGTGCCGAGCGCGTACGGATGGCCATTTGCCAATACGTTGAAGTAAACGCCGCCGGATTCGGTGTCGAGGAACCAAGCATTGTAGAAGGCCGACGACTCGCGGGCGATGCGCAGGTAGGTGGGGTCTTTGAGGACGCCGTTGAGAATGAGGTAGGCCAAAATGCCCTGCTCTTGCTGCCACCAGGCTTTACGATCATGCCAGGCATAGCGATGGAACTTTTCGCCGGGGCCGAGTTCGCGTTCGACCACATCGTACCAGCCGCCGCGCTGCGGATCGCCGCCGTGCTTGGGCATCAGTTCGGCGATTCTTTTGGCCAGCTCCACGTATTTGCCCTTTTCGCGTAGACTGTGCATACGCATCAGGTTCCAGGCAATTTTGAGGTTGTGGCCGACTACGGCTCGGTTTTGCTGCCAACCCCAGCATTGATCTTTCGACCAGTCATCGAAGAACTTTTCCTGGACGAAGGGGCTTTCGTCGTAATCCGGGAAGTGGGCCTCGATGGTGTCGAAGGTGTATTCCAGGAAATCGGCGTATTCGCCTCGGCCGGTAGCCAGCCATAAATTGATGAGATAAGCCGGCGCGTGGTCGCCCACCGAGTTCCAGTTTTTGCGGGCGCGGTTGTGTCCTAACGCCTCGGTGTGAGGGCTGAGCATAATGGGGTCGATGTGGGAGTAGTAGCCGCCTTTGTCGGTTTTATCTTTAAAGAAGCGGTTGAACAGATTGATGGTCGATTCGGCATCGGCCAGAATTTGGGGGTTGCCGGTAATACGATAGGTCTGGATGGGACCGGCCAGCGCGTAGATTTGCTCGTAGCAGGGGATGGCGTGGTAGTCATCGCCAAACTCCGAGGCGTACACTTTTTTCAATTTGCCGTCGTTCTGAACATCAACGGCGTGGTACCAGTAGACGATGCCTTCATGTCGATCTTCAAAGCGTAGGTGATCGTGCAAGTACTGCGTACCTTTGCGGGACGCTTCCAAATAACGCTCGTCGCCTGTCATTAAGTAGGCTGAGGCAAAGCCGTAGACCAAACGCGAAATGGTGTCGGTTTCCTGGCGGCCGGACTTTTTCTGGCCGGAGATAGACAGATCGGTGCGGTAGTTCGCGAAATCGATCTCGCCGTCGCCAAACTCTGCTTCCAGATAGAAGTCGGCCAATTGGCGAATTTGGTTGATCCACCAATCTTGCTTTTCAAAGACATACTGGCTCTCGGTGCGACCGACAAAGACAATATGCTTGGCTTCAAATTTGAAGGTGTCGTTTTTTCCATCCGGGTAAAAAACGCCGTAGGCGTACAAGAAGCGACCGGGCGTCATCATTTCGCGCATAGCGCCGGTGGCATCGTGGTAGGCTTCGCCCAAATTGCGAGTAATCTCGGCGAAGGTGTTGGCCGTAAAGTAGACTTTGTAGGTACGTTCATCCGATGTTTTCAGGGTGAAAGCATCTTCAGACGCATCGTACTCATCCACATAACCGGCAACTAAATCAGAAAAGGTAAAATCAACTTTGTTCGACATCGTGGCTCCTTCTTAAACGAGTTTAAAGAAATATTAGGGTTGATAACGTTGATTTTGGACTACTTTGAAATTAATACGACAACACTGCGCGGTTGAACGAGGTAGGTGTTGCCGTCGATCGCGATTTCTTGGCCCGGTTCGGTAATATCGTTGGGCGACGATTGGAAGGTGTCAACGGCGCGATACCACGTGCGCCCCTTGACGGTTGGCAGTTCGAAATTAAGACCCTGCCAGTACATGTTCATCATCACGTGGATATCGGCATCCTGCTCGAACCCGGCCAGGGTGAAGGCCAATACGCGGGCCGCTCCCCCCCAATCAGGTTCGTCCAATTTGACGCCGTGCCAAGCGATATCTTGCAAATTGCGCTCATTGACCGCCCCGGTGAAGTAGCGCGCGCGATGAATTGCCGGATGCCGCTTACGAAAATCGATCATCCACTTCCAGAAGCGGAACATATCGCTGTTTTCTTCGACGCGCTGCCAATCCATCCAGCTAATTTCGTTGTCGTGGCAGTAAGCGTTGTTGTTGCCGCCCTGAGTTCGGCGAACCTCATCGCCCATCACTATCATCGGCACCCCTTGCGAGAGCAGCAGGATGGCGGCGAAGTTCTTGATTTGTTGTTCCCGCAAAGCGTTGATTTCGGAGTCATCGGTTTCACCTTCGGCGCCGCAGTTCCACGAGTCGTTATCGTTAACGCCGTCGTTGTTGCCTTCGCCATTGGCTTCATTGTGCTTGTCGTTGTAAGAGACCAGATCGTGCAGCGTGAAGCCATCGTGCGCGGTGATAAAGTTGATGCTGTTGGTGGGGGCTTCACCTTGCCACTGGTAAAGGTCGGCGCTGCCCGCGATACGTCGGGCCACCTCGCCGACGATGCCAGCATCGCCTTTGACAAACTTGCGGATCGCATCCCGATATTTGCCGTTCCACTCGCCCCAACGGTTGCCGGGGAAATAACCAATCTGATACAACCCGGCGGCGTCCCACGCTTCGGCGATGACTTTGGTCTCCATCAGAGCTTCATCCAGCTCGATGTGCCACAGGACGGGCGGATACTGCATCGGTGCGCCATCAAGACCCCGCGACAGCACCGACCCCTCATCGAAGCGGAAGCCATCGACGTGCATCTCTTCCACCCAATATTTCAGGCACTCCCAAATAAACTTCTCGCCGATGGGGTGGTTACAGTTAAAGGTGTTCCCGCAGCCGGTGTAATCGTAGTAGAATTGCTTGTCGTCAGGGACAAGATAGTAATAGGTGGCGTTGTCGATGCCCTTGAAGCAGAAGTTGGGGCCTTGATGGTTGCCTTCATCGGTGTGGTTGAAGACGACATCGAGAATAACTTCGATGCCGGCCTCGTGCAGGGCTTTGACCATATCCCGAAACTCTTTGACATCGTCCCACTCCGTTTTGCCGGTTGAGAAGGCGGAATGCGGCGAGAAGTAGCTCATCGTGCTGTAGCCCCAGTAATTCTTAAGCGGCCGGCCATCCACCTCGCGCATTACGTCGGTGCTGTCAAACTCGAACACGGGCAAAAGCTCCACTGCCGTAACGCCCAGTTCCTTTAAATAAGGGATTTTCTCGACCACGCCCAGGAATGTTCCCGGGTGTTTGACTCCCGATGTCGGCGATTTGGTAAAGCCACCGACGTGCATTTCGTAGATAATCGTCTCGCTCATCGGGCGTTTGAGGGCTTTGTCGCTGCCCCAATCGTAATCCGAGGAGTCGATGACCACACTTCGCATCGACGTGGCGACGTTATCGCCGGGAACACAGGCTTTGCCGCGATCCCACAGCGTCTGATCGTTGCCTTTGGCGTAGGGATCGATCAAAACTTTGTCCGGATCAAAGCGATGCCCCTCTTTAACGTTGCGAGGCCCATCGACGCGGTAGGCGTACAGTGTGCCGGGCTTTAAATCTTTCACATACACGTGCCAAAAATGAAAAGAGGTGTTGACCGACGGGTCTAAATCGATGACCTGGAACGGTTCGGTGGCCTGGCTATTGGCAAATAAGAGCAGTTGAACGCCGGTAGCGTGTTCTGAGTACAGCGAGAAATTCACACCGTTCTTATCCGGCGTCGCGCCTAAAGGATGAGGACTGCCCGGCGCAATGATATGGATTCTAGGCTCTATCGCGCTGTCTTCTTTATGCTTCGTCCCGTTAGTGCCGTTAGTTTTCGGTTTATTGTTGACGAGTACTGCATCTTTTTTAAGCACTTTTTGTTTTGTCGGCATACTTTTACCTCTTTTGTGGTTGCTTATTCTGATTTAAGTTTGACTGAAAGTGTTGTGTTGGGCTAAGTGGTAAAGCAGCCTGACTTAGCGTTCAGCCAACATATCGATAATCCGGCGGGCAAACAGGTGACAGTGTCCGCCGGTTCGCCCGGTGACCAAATCCTCGTGAACGACAACATCCTGATCCACGTATTCGGCGCCCATATTTCGAACATCGCCCAAGAGATTGTTGTGGGAAACGACCGGTCGGCCCATCACCAATTCCGGAGCTGGCGCGGCGAGCCACATGCCGTGGCAAATAATGCCTTTGATGATGCTTTTCTCGGCAAAGGCGCGTTTGAGAAATTCTACGGCAGGGGGGAGTTTGTTGATATCTTCGGTGTAACGCAGCCGGTCGGCCACCATACCGGCGGGGACAATGAGGGCATCGAAGCTTTTGAGGGTTTCGTCATCCATATTTTCAAAGCTTTCAACGTAGCCTTCAAAGGGGATTTTATATTCGTGGCCTTTGAAGCCGGCGGCCATCACCTCTGAGGTTTGGCCCCACATGCGGCTCAAAAAGTGGAGGTCCGCACCTTCTTCTTTAAATCGAAATTTATAGTACCAGATTTCCGGTTCGTAATAGTCGCCCTCAATTAAGATACCTATTTTTTTGCCTTCGAGTCTCATGGGTGTTGTTCCTTTAGTCGGTTAAGAGATCGCGGATCGATTGGTGATTGATGGTAAAGACGAAAGTTTATTAACTTTGTAAGCGTTCAGCCTTTAGCATTCAGCTATCAATAATAATACGCTAACAGGTAGCTTTAGCTGTAAAGCTGACTGCTGAACGCTGATAGCTGAACGCTTACTTATCCATTAAGCGGCGGCGGGTTTTCTTCATCGACATAGCCCTGAGCCAGTTCGATGATGTTGCCTTCCGGATCGGCCAGCCAAACGCCGCGCCAGCCTTTGATAAAATCGTCGAAATCAAACGGGCCGAGGGTAATGTTGGCCGCGTCGCCCATTTCGGCTAATTTGGCATCGACGCTGTTCACGGCAAAGGCGATATGCCGCCAGCCGGGATACCAAGGACCGTCTTCTTTGGCTTTGGGCACAGGCGAGTCTTCCTTAGCCTGAAACAGCTCCAGGTAGGTGCTGCCTGATTTGATAAACACAATCTGGGTCTCTCCCAGCGGCACCACTCTGGCTCGTTCAAAGCCAAAATGTTGGGTGTAAAAGCGTTCGATGACGGCCATATCCTGGCAGGCGATGCCGATATGATTGAAAGTCGTTGTGGTCACAGAGGACTCCTTAGTTGTTTAACTGCTCCATGAGGCCGGCTTGATCCCACACGTCCCACAACTCTTGGATTTGGCCATCTGAGACGCGGAAGATGGTAATGCCCATCATCGTGACGTCTTTATTGGTCGGCGGCATACCAAACAGGTCGCCGGTATGGGTTGCGGTAGCGGTCCAGCGGGTGACAATCTTATCGCCTTCGGTCAAAGCATCGTGGACGTTGTAGTTGATGTTCGGAAACGCGCCCAAAAGCGCTTGGATAAAGCCTTTACCGGTTTCCCGGTTAGGAACATCCTGTCGATTAACGTGTCCCACATAACTGGGCGACATCGCTTCTTCCCATAATTCCAAGTTGCCTTCATTATAAACCTGATAAAATTTGCTAACGGCGTCGGGTAGTGAGTCTGTCATTTTGAATATCCTTTTCTTCTTGATGATCGTAAATGGTGATTGATTTGAACCTAAGCCAGCGATCCATCAGGATGCTGAACCATCCCGGCAAAGTGAATAGCGATTTTGCCGTCGCGCAGCACCCAGCTATCGGCAAAGCGCATTTGCATCGTTTCGCCGCCGGCGTTCATGGTGATTTGTTCGGTAATCATTAAAGTTTGGGGGTCTTGGGTTTCGCCCCAGAAGACAATTTCGGTTTCAAGTCCATCGATGCCTAAAATGCCTTCCATATGTTCGCGCAAGCCGTCTCGACCACGATAATAGCGCGGTTCTTTCATAAAACTGCTGATGAGCAGCGCATCATCGGTGTACTGATCGAGCAGCGCCTCAATGTTTTTGTCCAAAATCAATTGGATGTGCTCTCGATACATATTGCCCAGGGGGGTATCCGGTACGTTTTTCATGAGTGACCTCCGGTCGATAATAAAGTGAGATAACGTACGTATCGTTTAAAGGTGGTTTGTAGTAATCTCTTATGACGATCAAGAATTTAATCGGCGTACAAACTTGCCGTCCCCCGCAGCACGGGTCTTTAGGCCCGTGCTGAGAGAGTGAAGCCCTTTTGGGCTAGGGTTGCACCAGAGTAGGGCGCTTTAGCGTCCTTCCCTCTTTCAGCGCGATGGATTTAGCCTCGCGCTTTCTTTAAGCGGCTACCAATTCGGGTACTTGTTCGACCACTTCGTGTTGAGCCAAAAGCATATCCGACAGCTTCTCACCGATCATCACACACGGGGTTTGGGTATTCCCGCTGGTAATGCGCGGCATCACCGAAGCATCGGCGACGCGCAGCCCTTCGATGCCGTGAACCTTGAGTGACGGATCGACCACCGCGTTGTGTCCCCAACCCATCTGGCACGTGCCGACCGGGTGCCAGATGGTGGTGGCCTGACTACGAATAAAAGCTTCCAGGGGGGCTTCGCCGGGGGCGATTTCCGCCGCCAGCATGTCGCCAAAGGCTTTGGTCTCGGCCATCTCGCGGATCAGGGTGATGGCTTCCTTCAATACCGAGACATCCACCGCTTGCTGCAAGTAATTGGGATTGATAATCGGCGCATCCTCAATTTTGGCCGAGGCGAGTTGAACGGCGCCTCGGCTGTGCGGCTGCACTAAGATCGGTAGGAAGATACACACCGGGCTGCCGAAATCAGGCAAGACCGGCTTCAATGGGCCAGGAATGGCTGGGATGAACTTGAGCTGCAAATCGGGCGCCGCCGACGCCAACCCGGCGCGAGTGCGGGTGAAGAGGACCGAGCCGGTCAGTAGGGTCGGTTCCGGTTTGGCGACTTTGGTCGCGTACAGAACCGGGAGTTGCAGGTGATCTTGCAAATTTTGGCCGACGCCCGGCAAATCCGCCACAACCTCAATGCCGTGTGACTGAAGATGAGCGGCGGGACCGATGCCCGACAGCATCAACAGTTTGGGCGAGTTGAGCGTACCGCCGCTGAGGATGATTTCCCCCTCGGTGCGAACCTGTTTCACCTGGCCGTCCTGAACATACTCGACGCCAACGGCCGTTCCCCCTTCGATAATGATTTTTGTCACCAGGGCTTTTACCGCCAGCGTCAAGTTGGGCCGATCTAGAATATGATCCAGATAAGCGTCGGCGGCGCTTTGCCGCTCATTTTTTCCTTCGGTGATGTTGAATTGGAGATGCCCCACGCCGCCTTCCTGACGCGGGCCGTTGTAATCCCAGTCGGGGCCGTCAAAACCAAGCTCTATGGCCGCCGCCTGAAACTCCGGCGAACGAGCGGCTAAATCGGGGCAGTCGCGGACAATTAAGGGGCCGCCCGTCCCGCGATATTCGGATGGCGTGCCTTTCCAATCTTCCAGCTTTTTGAAGTAAGGCAGCACCTCTTGGTAGCTCCAACCATCGTTACCCAGCGCGTTCCAGTGATCGTAATTCAGCGGATTGCCGCGCACGTGCATCATATCGTTGATGGTTCCACTGCCGCCCACGACCTTGCCTTGGTTGATCACAATCTTGCGATCCATCAGACCGGCTTGCTCGATAGAGGCATAGTTCCAGTCCACTTCGGAGCCCCAAAGTTCCAGGAAACCGCCGATGTAGAGGACTTTCTCTTTGATTTTGGGATCGTAATCTGAGCCGCCGGCTTCCAGCACCAAGACATTGATGTCGCTGTTGGCCGACAGCCGGTTGGCTAAAACCGAACCGGTCGGACCGGCGCCAATAATAATGTAGTCGTAAGGTTTTTGAGTTGTCACAGGATTCTCCTTATTCCGCCGATGGATTTGGATTTTTAGAGTTGAGCAAAGCCAGGGGCATACTCAAATGGTTTTACCGTGGCGTTGTAGTTCACAATGACCATCCCGTAAGCATTGCTGTCCGAGGCTTTCACCTTCCACTGCTGCGTAGCGGTCATCGAGGTGCGTTTGCTTTTAGCTGCGGGCGGCTCCCACCAACTGGCCTGCCAGCCGACAATAACGTCGAGCACGGCTTCATCGTCGCTTTCTTCGACGACGGTCACGCTCTGGACGTAGTGGTTCTCGTCAAAAAAGAGGTTGGTGACTCGATCATACCAAACCTTGAAACTGTCATAATCGCGGATGTCGCCATCAGGAAACTGCACGTTAAGCCCGGTTTCAGCCAGCATGGGATAAACTTGTTCAATCGGGACATGGAAATCTAGGGCTTGGTACCAAGCCTTAACAAATGTATCAATTTTTTCTTTTGACATGCTCATAAGGCTACTTCCTCTTTCTGCTATGGTTTGAATAGAAAAGTTAGACCAGGATCATATCGGCCAGTTTTTCAGCAATCATCAGCGTCGGAACGTGGGTGTTGCCGCTGGTAACTTGGGGCATCACCGACGCATCCCCCACCCGCAATCCGTCGATGCCTTTAACGCGTAGGTCTGCCGAAACGACAGCCATCGCATCTTGCCCCATTTTGCAGGTTCCGGCGGGGTGCCACAGGGTGGAGACGTTGGCGCGAATAAACTCATCGAGTTCCATTGCGCCGGGAGCAATTTCACCGCCGTTTAGATCGCCAAAGGCCGTGGCGCCGGCGATGGTCCGAATTATTTCAAGCGCTCGCTGAAAAACTTGGACATCGGCTTCGGCCTGCAAGTAGTTAGGATTGATCACCGGAGCCTCGTATGGATTGGCCGAGCGCAATTTGACCTCGCCGATGCTCTGCGGCTGCACCAAAATCGGCAGGAAAATGCAGACCGGGCCACCGAAATCCGGCAAAACCGGCAGTAGGGGAGCCGGGGCTGCCGGGATGAAGTTCAATTGTAAATCAGGCGTCGATCCCGGCCGACCGTTTTTAGTCGAGGTGAACAATACATTCCCGGTCAGTAATGTCGGTGTGGGTAACTCAACGTTGGATCGATAAATCACCGGTAACTGTAAATGGTCTTGTAAGTTCTGCCCCACGCCGGGAAGATCGACGGCGATATCGATGCCGTGGGCTTGAAGCTGGTCAGCCGGCCCAATGCCCGACAGCATCAGAATCTTGGGCGATACAAACGCGCCGGCGCACACGATAACCTCGCCGTCGGTGTAAACTTGCTTGGTTTCACCGGCCTGATTGTACTCAACGCCAACCGTCCGGCCATTTTCGATCAGAATCTTGGTGACTTCGGCTCCGGTCGTGATCGTCAGATTGGTGCGACTTCTGACCGGATCGAGATAGGCGGTCGCGGCGCTGTGACGCTGGCCGTCTTTAGTGATGTTAAACTGGAGTAGCCCGGCTCCGTTCTCTTGTCGTGCGCCGTTATAATCCCAATTGGGGCCATCATAGCCGGCTTCGACCGCGCCGTTCATAAAATGCTCGGATCGGGCATTGATATCGGGACAGTCCCGGACGCTCATCGGCCCGCCGGTCGCGTGGTAGGGGGATTCGCCCCCGTCGTAATCTTCGATTTTTTTGAAGTAGGGCAGGACATCCTCATAGCCCCACCCTTCATTGCCTTGCTCCCGCCAACAGTCGAAATTACGAGGGTTGCCGCGCACGTGCATCATGGCGTTGATCGAAGAGCTGCCGCCGATCACTTTGCCTTGATTGATCAGGATTTGACGGCCGTTCAGCGCTTTCTGCTCGGAGGTGGTGAATTTCCAATCGACGTCAGAGCCCCAGAGTTGGGTGAAGCCACCTAACTGATGGATGTGTTCATTGGTATCTGTCTCACCGGCCTCAAGCAGCAGCACCTTGTTTGCCGCTTGAGAACTGAGCCGATTAGCCAGAACACAACCGGCTGCTCCCGCCCCAATGATGATGTAGTCAAATGATGATTTTGCCATGTTCAAATCCTTACTCGTGCCTTAACTGACGGCGTAGACGTCGTAAACTACGTTCCATTCCCGAGCATCCCCCTGGCCAATGCCTAAGCAAAACAGTCGATTGAGCCACAGGTAGTCCGGATGCGCTGTACGACATCTGGCCCTGGTGCGATGGGGACGATAGCGAGACATTTCACGCCCGCCTTGTCCCCGCTCGCCGGGGTCTTGAAAGTATTGTTGGTAAGCTCCCTCGCCAAAGTCGCCGGTGCCGTCGCACGTGATGTAAATTAGGGCCTGGTCAGGCGTCTCAACCATCAGTTGGTAGTTGATCTCATATACGCCGTCAGGGTGTAGGATCGACCAGTTCCCTCCGACGGGTTTGATCTCGCCTTGAACCTTTGGTCCTTCGACACGACCACTTTTGATGTAGACATTAGCGCGAACACCTTCCGGCAGGGGCGCGATGACATCCATGCCCCCTAACTCGACGGTGAAGCTAAAGATATGCTCCAGGTTAAAGTCAATCATCGAATTGAACTATCTCTTGGGTAATTCCGAAACACCGAGCTGATGGAGCAGTTTGGTGAAGTCATTTTGAACATGGGCTTGCAGTAGTTTGCCGTTGGAAAAATTGAAGAAGGTGATACCTTCAATTGACATCTTATTTCCGGTGGCCTCGATACCATTCCAAGTATTAACGTGGGTTCCACTAGAGCGCCAGTAGGCGGCCGCTTTTTCTTCATCGGCCACGGAGTCAAGCAAGGTGTAGGTCAAATCCTGCCAGGCGACATGATTGTGCAGTACAAGCTGCTTGAAAGCATCGCGGTTTTCGAGGGTGACAAAAGGAAGAGCGAAGCTAAAGTCGGGATCCAGAACTTCATCCGCCAGTTCCATATTCTGATCAGTCCAAATATCTTCAAAAAATTGACGAATAATCTCTCTCTTTGCTGCTGCTGACATTTTTAAGTCTCCTTATTTTTAACGAAGTAATTGATTGAGGGTGCTGCGAACCGTGTCCGCAGCACCCCGGCACACTGAATAGGAGCGTTCGTAGTTATGGCCTAAGGGATGGCTAAAGACGTTATTACGAACAAGGAGTTATCTTAGTTTCCGTTAGGAGGAGGCGGAGCAACGCCAAGCTGTTGTAATAGGCCCAATTCATCGACGTTGGCCCAGCGTTCAACAATTTTGCCATCTTTAAAGCGCACGATGGTTGTGCCTGAAAAGGTCAAGTTTTTGTTCGAAGGGGGCATGCCCATGACGCCGCCGGTGTCGGTGCCGGTCATCACCCAGCGGTGAACGACTTTATCATCGACAAAAATTTCGTCTTGAACATCCAGTTTAATGTCAGGCATTGCGGCCCGGAACATGCCAATAATTTTCTTAAAACTTTCCCGGCCAACATCCGCTTTTTCTTTACCACCCACCGAAGAGTGGTCAACCGCTTGCGGGTCGATGAGGTCTTCTATAATCTCACCGGTGTTCCAAGCAGTTTCAAAAAACTTAATGGCTAAATCGTTATTTTCTTGGGGAGTGAGTGACATAGTGATAGTCTCCTTAAGATTTATGAATTTGATTGGATTAATTAACCTATGGTAATAGGATAATTTCAATGTATGGGTAATTCGTAATTGGTAACTGGTAATTGGAGACTGGAGATTGAATAACCAATTACCAGTTACTATTTACCAATTACCGATTACCTAAATTCAAATACGGAAGTTGTTTAATTCACGATCCTTAGTGGCCGTTTGAGCCGTTCGGCGGCGGCGGTACGATACCGAGCTGCTGTAACAGGCCCAGTTCATCGACATTGGCCCAGCGCTCGATGATTTTGCCGTCTTTAAACCGGGCGATGGTGGTGCCGGTAAACGAGAGCGGTTTGTTCGTCGGCGGTAACCCCATAAATCCACCGGTGTCGGTGCCGTTGATTTCCCAGCGATGCACCACGCGATCCCCGGCGTAAACCTCATCGTGGATCTGGAGCGATACATCTGGCATCGCCGAGCGAAACATGTTGACGATTTTCTTGAAGCTCTCTGCCCCCGTCTCCGTTTTTTTCTCACCGCCGACCGCTGAATGATCGACGGCTTCCGGATGCAGGAGATCGACTCGGATTTCGCCTTTGTTCCAGGCCGTATCAAAAAATTCTACAGCAATGGCATTGTTTTGTTCAGGAGTTCGCATTTGAACATTCTCCGTTTACAGTAAAGTTTTATTGGTTGGTAGGATGAATTTAACGTCAGAGTGAAAGTTCTAGGTCGGTAAAAGTCCAAGTTGCTGCATCAGGCCCAGGTCGTGTTCATTGAAACTGGCGCTGTACAGTTTTCCTTCCAAAAAGGTAAAGATGGCAATGCCTAGAAGGTTAAACGTTTTGCCGCTGCCCGGAACGCCCATAAATTTGCCGGTGTGGGTTCCGGTCAACTGCCACCGGCTCGCCACGCGATCGACTTCGGCGGCTTCTAACAGTACGTCATATTTCAGGTCTGGAAAAGCGGATCGCATTTCAGAGACATAATCCTTCAAGGCAGCGTGTCCCTGAAGCGCCGGCTTGGGGCGCTTGGCGGCCAGCGGCACGGATCGTTTGTACGGCGTGAACATTAAAAACGGTTCGGGGTTGCGCGGCATGTGGATCGAAAACTCCGGATGGATAATGTCATCGACCACATTGAGCTTGCCTTGGTTCATGATTTCGCCAAAGAAGCGACCCACTATCGCCCGCCCGGCTTCCGGCGATACTTGAACCGGCGGAGCCGAGGGCATAACGCCTAATTGCATTAACAGCCCCAGCGTATCCTCGTGACCGATGGCGCGGACGATCTGCCCGTTGTCGTCGTAGATGTGCCAGGTAATTCCTTCGATTTCGAAAAATCGACCGGTGGCCGGCAAGTCGCCTTTGGTGGTGTGCAGCGCTCCCCCTTTATGGGTGCCGCCGCCTCGCCAGCGCGTAACCACAGTGTTGCTTTCGGAAACCATTTCTTGCGGGTTAATATAGAAATCGGGAAAGGCTCCGTGCAGCATCGAAACCAATTGGTTGAAGCCGTCCGGGCCTCGATACGGGTCGGGGTGGGTCGGCAGGGTAAAGACAAAGTCAGAGGACAGAATTTCTTCCATCGTGTTGCGATTGGCCTGGTTCATAATCTCATAAAAGTAGCGGCGTGATGTGACCACGAGATCGGTTGGCATACGGTTTCTCCTTGACTGTAGTTGAGTTAGGGTAATTCGTTGCTGATGATCAGATCAATGAGAAAAGGACCATCGTGAGCGAGAGCCTTTTTGATAGCCGCCCCAACTTGATCCGGCTTCTCAACCTTGATCCCCGGCACACCCATCGAGTTGGCAATGCCCACAAAATCGACGACCGGCTCGGCCAGTTCAAACGGTTTCGGGAAAGCATGGGCCGCGACGCCTTGTTCCTGCCAATACTGCTTGATGTTCAGTTTCAACAGCATGTAGCTCTGGTTGTTGCAGATGACGAATTTGGTATTGATTTTGTGATGAGCGGCCGTCCATAACGCTTGGATGGTGTACATACTGCCGCCATCGCCGGAAAAACCGATGACGGTTTTATCGGGGTGGGCCAGTTTAGCGCCCAACGCGCCGGGGATACCGACGCCGAGCGAACCGCCCCGCGTTTGGAAGAAGTGGCCCGGTTGGTTGGGCGGCAGGTAGCGCGTTAAGGCCGGGGAGGAGGTCAACGCTTCATCGAAGATGACGGCGTCTTTGGGCAGGTATTCGGCCAACTCTTCCATAAAGCGAGCCGGGTGCATCGGCACATCATTGCGGATCGCTATGTCAGCGTCGATTTGAGACTGGCGTTTCTGGGCATTGGCTTCGCCGATTTTTGCACCGCGGGTTTGAGCCGCCTGGCGCTGCTCGCCGGTCATCATTCCGCTCAGGGCTTCGACTAACTTGGTCACCGTTAGTTTGGGATCGCTGACGACGCCCAGATCAACCGGATGATTTTTGGCGATTTCGTAGGCGTTGAGATCGACGTGGATGACTTTGGCGTTGGGGGCGAAGATGCCGCCCAAGTGCGGGAATACCTCTGGAACCATGTACGTGCCGACGACAAAATTGACGTCGCCTTTGCTGGTGATGGGCAGGCTGCTTTCGCCAAACATGTGGCCGGTTTGCCCCATCCAGAGCGGATGGGCGTAGCTAATGTTCAACTCGCCGGAGTCGACGCCCCACACTTCCGCACCGAGCGTTTCGGCCAGTTTGGCTACTGCATCCTGCGCGCCGGAAAAGGCCACCCCGTCGCCGACAAAAATCATCGGGTTCTTGGCCGCGGCCAGGATCGAGGCTGCTTCATTGATAAAGTTGTCATCGGGTACAACGCGAGTCGAAGGAAATGAGGTCGGGACAACTTCTTCTGCAACGGGCATATCTAAAATATCGGCGGGGAGGCAGACGTAGACCGGCCCCATCGGAGGGGTGGCTGCCACTTTGATGGCTCGCCGCACGGTGCGCAGCAGCGAGCGGTGATCCAAGACCATCGTTGACCACTTGGTGACGGGTTCGGCAAAGGCCACCAGATCGCCGTACATTTGGGCTTCCATCGGCATATATTTTAGGCCGGCGTCGCCACCAATGACCACCAGAGGCGCGTGGCCGCGTTTGGCCTGGTACATCGCGCCGAGGGTGTTGCCTAAGCCCGGCGTGCTGTGAATCTGGACTAGCGTCGGTTTTTGGGTGGCTCGCGCATAGCCGTCGCCCATCGTCAACGCGACCGACTCCTGCAAGGTGAGGATATATTTCATTTGAGGATATTCGGCCAGGGCATCGAGAAAACCCTGTTCAACCGTTCCGGGGTTGCCGAACATGTACTCCATGCCATCGGCTAGAAACTGTTCAATGATTGCAAATCGTCCGGTTTTTTTGGTCATGTTCTTGTCCTTGATTGAATTTAACTGAATTACAGGTGATAGAACAGTGTGTCTGGAAGGGGAGCAAGCAGCACTCGCTCCCCTTTTCAATATTGGCAGTTTACCAGCCGTATTTTTGCAAGCCTTCTTCTAAAACTTGAACCATCAACTCGCCTACCAGACGTGAGTCTTGGGTAGAGCGACCGGTCAGGAAGGGGTAATCCAAAATGGTGGAAATGGTTCGACCGACGCCACCGTGATATTGACCGTCAGGGCCGACCGCATCTCTTAAGATGTACTCCAGCGGGTAGAAGGGCGGGCCAAAGTTAGCGCCGCCAACTTCGGCTCTGGCAAAACCGGTGCCGTCCTTGTAATCATACTCTCTGGCGTGGCCGGTCACGTGTTTGCCCCAGATGATGCTTTTGCGTTCGGTCCAATCGCGGGCAAAGGCCAGGCAGGTGACGCAGTAGCACTCCGCCGCGATCAGTTTGTTTTGGCTGTAGAAACCCAGGATGACGTCATGGAGGCGCTCGTTGTTGACCATATCGACCATCGGGCCGCTGCCGCCGGGTAACAGGAGGGCGTCATACTTTTTGAGTTGGTTCCAACATTCATCGCGCATGTTGTAGTAGTTTTCCAGTTCGTGGCCGAAATTTTGGCTGTTGAAATAGGGCATCGCCGGAAACCATTCCGACAGGTTGATGGGAGAATTCAACAGATCCGACTCGTGGATTTCGCGGGTGCGTTGGGCGTAATGTTTGTCGGTTACAACTTTGTCCAGCGGCGGATCCAGATAGCCCGGTTCCATGCTGGGCGGTAGAGCCGGCGGCTTGGCGCCTTTGGGCGTCATAAAGTCGATGCTGTAGCCTCGTTCGGTCAAAACATCGTACGGGCCGACCAACTCCTCGCCCCAATAGCCCCACTCAGACAGGCAGCACAAGATTTTTTTTGTCATCGAATATCTCCTTTGCTACGTTACTTTGAAATGGTTGTTTCTAGATTAGACCAAAATAATGGAAGTTTTTTTGTTACGAAAAATCTATAATGGGGCCACCAAACCGCAGCCTTGAGTTTAATGGCTGATGGGGTGACAAAGTTAGCGAGGAACAACAAAATCGGCTTTAAATCTAATCTATCTGTAGAGTTTGATTGGGAAGCTTGTTTTTCTAGTACCATAGTCAACAAGAATGAAGTTAGAATTCTTAATTCAGGGGTTAAGAAAATATAGATTTAATATTTGAATATCAAAGTCATAAATTTGGGATTTAAACGGTCTTAAAAGCGGTCTAATTGCTGTCTCATTTAATAAAACTGTATATCAAAATAAGACAGTCTGTATCTATCGAAACGAAAAGATAGACAAAACACACTAAAATGATACCGGTTTGGGGGGGAAATTTATAGTGCCAAAAGTACCGGCTAAAGGTACTTGTTCTATTGCCCGATAGTACCTTAAAACCAAAGTACCTTCAGATACAACTGAGTTTAACTTTGTGGAGATCTTGATCGCTACAGCAGTGACGAAGCCCAAACCAGCGTAGCCCAGATCGCAGTTGATGCAAAGAGCCAGTTTTGAGGGTGGTAACAAGCTAATTGAGGGGAAATTGAGTTTTAATTGATTACGATCGGCTATTAATAAATATGGAAAGGAATGTGTTTCTTAAGTATTAATGGAAGGGTTATAGTGGTCAGAGAGGTCTAAAATGAAGTTTGTCCCCAAAACTTTCACCGTTGCTAATGTTCGAAAAGTCATGAATCTTGTTGATATCCTAAAGTACGGTATCTTCTTTATGATTTTGCTCAATTTATTGCCCTTAAGCGCATTTTTTGTCGGATCACCTCTCCACAATATCATCGGAGGAATTTATTCCGACTTTGGATTCGCCGGGGTGTTGACCGCCTCTATGGTTTTAACTCTAACAGCCTGGAGTTTGCTTTATACTCAGGGGCTCATAATAGACGGGATAGAGTCTCGTTATGGCGATACCCGCAAATGGACAAGTGACGAAAATAACATCCACGCTGTACATCTATGCATGTTTAAATTCTTTAATGCTCAGGCAACCTGGCAACAGTTAGTGATTTATTTTCTTCTCGTAGCCTTAAGCGGGATTTTAGTCGTGATTTATGAATCAGAATTTTGGTACTGGTCAATCGTTGCCGCACTTTTGGGTATGGGGATAGGATATTTCATTGTCATTTTGTTCTGCCTACTAGCCCAACTGACAGAGCCAACTCTCACTTTGTTGCCTGATCCGGTAGCGAGATGGATCTGGGCCAAGGCAGAGGCGCTAAGATGTCGGCTGTTCGAACCAGTGGGCAGAAAAGAACAGCCTCCCCACAAACGTCGTATTGAGCCGACACACTACGTGGCGGTAGTTGTTGTCCTTATCCTTATTAGCGTAGGCATTGTTGCGTGGATCTTTCAATCTCCCCCGCAGTTCATCCCGGCTTTGGTTTATGCCTATACACTTATTCTATTTCTTATTTGGACCTTCAGCGCATTGGATTTTCACTTGGCGAGGTTTAACATCAACTCTTTGGCTGTGCTAATAGTGTTTGTATTTGTTTCATATCTTGCAACGGATATGGATCACTCTTTTGAAATTACTGTTACTGATACAGCAGCTCAAGCCCTGACCCCGGTTGAGGTCGCTAAAGGTAGCCGCCAAAAAGATAATTTAGTGGTGGTCGTTTCGTCAGGAGGTGGTATTAAGGCTGCGGCTTGGACAACTCTGGCCTTAAGAGATTTGATAATGACGCGACCCGAGCTAGCGGATGAAATACGGCTTATTAGTACGGTGTCCGGCGGAACCGTAGGGGCAGCCTATTACCTTAATGAGTTGTGTCATTCACCGATAGACTCGCCTCACTTTTGGAACGACAAAGACGAAATTGAAAAAATGCTCAATACCGTTTACGACAAATCTGTAACCTCCAGCTTGTCATCGGTTACCTTTGGCTTCGCTTTCTTTGACTTTTGGCGTCTGGTATCAGGTGGCGTATTGCCTTTCGGTGAGACTGATCGAGGCTCTCTGCTTGAAAACGAATGGGGGCGAATTGCCGGTAAGCCGATCGAAGGTAAGCAAACAAGAGAATGTCAGAAAGGAACAGTGCTGTCATTTAGAGAGGATATACGACGGGGAGATTTACCGGCGTTTATCTTCAACGCCACCGTTATGGAGTCCGGCAGACGGGTTATGATTACACCGATCAATTTTGAGCGCTCGAATGGACCATTTCAGGAGATCCGGGAAGATACGCTGACGGAGATTTTGTTACGGGACGAAATGAGTGTCGCAGATACAGGTGTGCAAAATGAAACGGATTTGGACCTCTGGACAGCGGCGCGGCTCTCGGCGGCTTTCCCTTATGTGACGCCGGCCGCGCAGGCTAAGCTCCGGAGCGACGGGGCAACCCCAGGTTTAGAATTGAAGGAGCCGTGGCAAAGGTTCCATTTTATTGATGGGGGATATTACGATAATTTTGGGGTGACTTCCGCGCTGGATTGGTTGGAGCCTGTATTAAAGGCACGGATTGAAGACCCGGACCTGGCCTTTAAGAAGGTTATCATTATCCAGTTGCGGGCATCGCCTAAAACGCCGAGGACATATTACCAGGTGGCTGATGGAGCCCAGGCCGCCTTGGTAGGCCCGGTGATGGGGCTGTTAAACATTAGGAACGGGGTGGCTCTATCCCGCAATGAAATTGAGCTTGATCGCTTCATTGAATCTTGGAATAAACGTTTTGAACTGGAAGACAAGCCTGTCCACATCAGCACCGTGGTTTTTGAACCGCGTTCGGACATCGACCCACAAACATG
The DNA here is from genome assembly GCA_020634855.1 of Anaerolineales bacterium. Classification (GTDB taxonomy): domain Bacteria; phylum Chloroflexota; class Anaerolineae; order 4572-78; family J111; genus JAGRBY01. Next base: position 210,499 of record JACKAU010000003.1, on the reverse strand, counting down.
CCAGCCGCGTGTTTCAGCAGCGCAGGCTGAAACCGAGATAAAGAGACGGGAAGACCCTTTGTCTTGGCACCTTACCCAAAAACAAATCAGCGATTTGGCAGAGATATGGGAGAAAGAGAAAACTGTTATTTCATCTGATCCGAGTCTCACCGGTCAGTATGAGCTGTCGGCTATCTTTCAATAGGTAGTATCCCGATGGCAGCCCCGGTGACGACTAGTACGCCACGGCGCAAACCATCGGATAGGTCGTAATGCCTCGTGATGGCAGATGGCCGACCGTTAACCACCAAATTTCGACGCACATTCTTGTCTTTCGGCGGTCGGCGGTCAGCTAGCAGCGGTCTATGGGCTTAACTTCAGTTCAGGATTTGACAGCTAAAATGAGGGCCAGGAGAAACAGCGCCGCCCAAAAGGGCCAGGGGCTGTGATTGGCCACTAAGATGGCTCCGGCGATTAAGCAGAAGCCGGCCAAAATCGCGCTGCGTAACTCACTCAGCGAGTTCGACTGCGGCTGTTTGATCCGGCCTTCCAGGGTTTGCAGGCTGTCGTTGAGGGCCAGGGGACTGCGGTTGAGCAAGTCGAGCAGTTCGGGGATAAGCAGCAGGCTTTCCTTAAATATCCGGTTGAGGTTGTATTGCTCAAATATGATGCGCTGGATGTGCTCCTGAGAGGCCGCTTTAACGTCGATGCCGGGGCCAGCACATTACCCACGCCTTCCACTGTAACCAAGGCTTTGACCATCAGGATGATTTCGCCGGGGTATTCGATGTAATACCGGCCGGCCAACGAGACCGATTCTAATATCACCCGCGCTATCGAAAAATCATAAAAGTTGGGCGATCGCAGCCAGCGCTGATACAACTCCTCCAGCGCGCGTTTGAAGCCGTCGATATCGCTGCGTTTGCTGACTAAGGCAATCGAGCTTAAATAGCGGGCCGCGTCAGACGGATTGCCCGTAACCAGCGAGTAGAAGTAGTAGAGCATCCGCCGCTGGGTTTGGTTGTCGAACCGGCCGACCATGCCCAGGTCGATAAAGCCGACCTGACCGTTTTTGAAGATGAGCAGGTTGCCGGGATGCAGATCGGCGTGAAAAAATCCGTCCCGAAAGATCATCTGAATGGTGGCGCTCACCCCCAGCCGAATCATCCGATCTTTCTGTTGTTGGTTCAAGGTTTGAATGGTACCCGGTTCCGGTTTTAAGCCCTGAAAATATTCCATACACAGCACACCATGGCTGCTGAATTCGCGGTAGACATAGGGAAAGCGGATATCCGGCTGATCTTGAAAGTTGGCGGCAAAGGTTTCGGCATTTTCGGCCTCAAAGCGCAGATCGACCTCGCGCAGGGTGTAGCGGCAAAATTCATTGACCAGCCGGGCCGGTTGGAAGCGGGCCAGAAACAGTTGCAAGATCTGACCCACCAGCCGTAACAGCACGGTGTCGCGTTCGACGGTTTGGCGCACGCCGGGTTTGAGTACCTTAATGACGACCATTTCTTGGGTGGTCAATACCGCCCGATGGGTTTGGGCCAGCGAGGCCGAGCCTAACGGGGTCGGTTCGATATATTGAAAAATCGACTCGACCGGGCGGTGGAGATCGGCCTCGATGAGCTGCTTGAAGCGTTCGAACGGTACCGCCGGCAGGCGGTCGAGCAAGTTTTTGAGTTCATCGGTGATGGACGTCGGTAGCAAATCCTCGCGCAAACTCAAAATCTGCCCCAATTTGATGTAGGTCGGCCCCAACAACTCCAGCCGCCGCCGGAATTGAATCGGAAACGGTTGGTTGATGAGTTCTTTGGTCAGAAACGGCCAGGTAAAGAGCAGCAGAAAACGCAGGATCAGCATCTCCAGCGTATTGGCTTCACCCTGGCTTTTCTTGTAACGGACAAAGGCAAAGCCGCCCCCAAACAGTAGCCCCAGTAGATGCCGGAAGGTGACAAACACCCGGCCCAACAACCCCCTCGCACGCTGTTCATGATACAGTTCAAAGTGGCGCGGGGACGGGCCGGTTGACGGCCGGGTCGTCCCCGGTTCGTCAGGCGGAAAGGCGTAAGCCATAAATCACCCGCTCATTGGCGACGTCGCAGCGACGGCCAGTCATAAATTACCACAGTGCCGGCGATTTTGTCGTGCCAGCCCTGGCGGCGGCGATCGACAATAACCCACAGAAACCCGACAAAAAAGACGATAGCCGATACCCAATACCCTAAAAATCGTCGTAGAGCCACCCCAACGGTAACATCGGACCCGTCGCGCCGAATGACGCGTAGGCCCATCAATCCTTTGCCAGGAGTGAAACCGGCCAGCGTCCAGAAAAAGAGAAAGTAGATCAAGCCAAAGAAGGTGGTAAAAAGCCCCCCTGATAGGAGGATGACCTTTTGCAGCGTGGCCAGCATGGTCCCCAGATAGGCGTTGTTGACGGTTACATTTAAGCCAAAGAACTGAATGATCTGGCCCAGAAAAAAGGTCACCAGAAATCCGATCAGGCTGATAATGATCATATCGATTGAAAAGGCGATGAAGCGACTGACAAAGCCTGCATATTGTCCCTGAAAGTTGTGGTTGTCCATATTATGATCGGGGTGGCTCGTCGCCGTCGGGTAAGGCGACGGCTGGGGCATCGACGATAGGGGGAGCATCGCGGTTTCGGCGGCGGATAATACGGTCGACGAGTCGGTCCGCCTCGACGGTGCGTTTTCGTAGGGCATTGACGACCTCCTCGGTTAGGCTAAGCCCTTGCTGTTGAACCAATTGACGAATCTCCGGTTTTTCAGCCAGATAGGCCAGAATCTCATCCATGGCCTCATTGGTGGTGGCCTTGGCTAACAGCCGGCCATTTTCTTCTTCCGTCCGGCCGGTTTCGGCCAGGCGATCGACAAACGCCTCGCCTCGGGCCACAACTTTTTCAATTTGTCGTCGAAACGGACGGGCCAGCCAACTGTTGGTTACCGGGCGGGTGACCTTCGATACTTTTTGAGCAGCGCGTTGGGTATTAGTGCGCACGTTCGACACGCTGCGGGCCATCACCTGGGGTGTCTCAAACAGCAGGCCAATCAGCGCGTGACGCAGCCGTTCCGGATCGGCGCTATCTAACGGGAAAATGGTGAGATTAGCGGCCTGACTCCGGTTCACTTCCTGCTGCCGTTCTTTCAAGCGGCGCAGCAGTTCGTCCACCCCTTCCATCGTCCCGCCGACCAGTAGGCGCATCACCGTTAAGAGCGTGTCGAGATCAGGCTCGGCGGCGGGGGGGATATCCGGTTTGACCGGACCCTGCTTGGTTTGTCGCTTCATGCAAAAGCTCCTTTACTGATATTGGGCGCCCTCCCCGGCTGACGATTTTGATCGTCTGTTGGCTATCTGCGCCTTAGCGGCCTCGACTAACTGGCCCAGCCGCAAATGATTGCGGATGAGCGACCAGTTCCCCAAAACCGCCCAGTTGATAGTTATCAGCAGATGCAGGAGGATGGCGTAAACGACGGCGACGGTAACGTTGGTTAGTTGGGTTGTCGTTAATAGAAGAATAACGACCACATGGTAGAGAATCGGTATGATATTGATCGACGGCGGCATGACCGCCATCACCGCCGCGGCAATCAGCCACATCTGGATAACGGATAATCTTAGCGGTAGGGAGTCCAGGACCAAATATTGAAAAATCAGAAAACAGATCCAGGCCGCGTATGACAGTAACAAACTGATCATCAACCGGCGCGTCGAGCTGATCGTCTCCAAACCGGCAATAACCGTGGAGGCTGTACTGCGGATCTGCTCCTCGTCTAAGCCGCGGATGCGACTTAATTGCGTCGCCAGGAAGGTGACGACCCGCTCCTTATAGCGGATGACCAAGATAATGGATACAAATGTGAGTACCAGCAGAATCAGCCCGCTCGTGATCGATACGCTGGTACCGGTCTCCTGGCCGGCCAGTAAGATGATTATTAGAGCGAGGGTCGATAGGCGCATGATCTGATACAGCACCTTCTGAACCAGCAAGGCCGAAGACGCTTGGGCGATGTCGACTTTGGCGATCCAGTGGGTGGTTACCACCATGGCCACGACACCCGGTACGAATAGTAGGTTCAACATAAAGCCGACGCTAATGGCGTAGAAGGTCGGCATGAAGCCGGGCTGGTTGAATAAAAGATACCGCAGCAGCACCGTTATGAGCAAATAGCCGGCCAGCAAAACGATGGCGGCCACCGCCAAATCGAACCAATTGATCCTGCGAAATAATTTGATCAGGTCATTGATATCGACCAGAAAAATGACGATAACTAGAAAGAGCAGGATAGCTCCGCCAATAATCCAGAGTTGTCTGCGCGAACCGAAAGCTTGCATTATAATCAAGATCCTATTTAGCCAGGACAAGCGTGACCGTCTCTGACTGTCTTTTGTTTACGACGGCGCTTCGCCCTCGTCAGTTGGCGTTGAGTTCTGATGGGCCTGCATTTGTCGGGCCACATCGGCCGAGACGTTGATGGTAAACAGATCGGCTCCCAGTGGTTTTAATCGACTTTCTAACGCGGTTGCTGCGCTCGGATCGATCACCATCATGATAGCCGCCGCGCCTGGCTTGAGCCGGGTCACAATCTTATTGACTTGATCCGACGGTAACAGGCTTTCCTGCTTCTTTCGGCCGACGAACCCGCCGAGCAAGGCCCCGGCTGCGCCTAACACCAAGCCCGATCCACCGGTAAGAATGCCGACAACTGCTCCCAATATCACACCGCCCACAGCCCCCTTGCCCGGCGTCAGGCCGACATCCTTATAGTCAATCTTGTTACCTGTGGCATCCTTATGCACCATAATCGCGCCCTGCACGTCAACCGTCTTTTCTTTATTGGCGATTTTGATCTGCTTCAGGGCTTCCTCGGCGCTATCGGCATCGTCAAATGCAGCCACGATGATTTGGACGGGGGAGTTACTCACCTTGTATCTCCTTTGAAAATAAACTTGTGGGACAAACTTAAGTTTGTCCTACGGTAACTTTCATTGTCGGTGTCGTCTCAATTGAGACTGTCAGATTCCTTTGATAATAAAAAGTAGGAAGTAGCGAACGTTGGGCCATTCTATCCTACTTCCTACTGATGGGCCTTATCCTTACGATATCGACGTGTGGCCGACTATCTCATCCGGAAGGCATTAATGATGGTGATCACCCCGCCGATTACAGCCATAAGGCCGATAGCCCACGGCAGCGCCAGGGTGTAACCCCACACATTAGATAAGAACATGAAACCGAACAAGATGCTAATTGCTCCCAAAATACCAGGCCCCCAGCCGCCCCCGCGAAAGGCCTGGACCAGGCTGACCGCGCCAAAGACAAGCCCTTGGACGGCCAGGATGATGACCAGGCTCGCGCCGACGATCAAAGGAGCCACTAGTGGCTGGCCTAATACGAACAGACCGGCGATAATCCCCAGAATACCGCCGGCCAGTTTCCAACCCCAACCGGAGCTATCCATAAAAATGCTGATAATTTTAAAGATCCCGGCAATGAGCCAGTAGTAGCCGACGAAGCGGACGACCCATAAGGTGGTCATCGCCGGTGAGGCCAAGAGTAATATGCCCAGAATGAGCAGGGAAATCCCTTCGATTAAGATCAGCCACCACGGAATTTCAGGCCGTGAGGATCCAGCAACAGTAGCAGTCATCGTACGTTTTTTAGGCTATTATTGTCAATTAAGGCTGACAATAATGCCCTCCTCCTTTCTAAATCACTAAGTTAAAAGTTTTTTGACACCGTGTAGCAACCGAATGATGAAGATCAAACAATTAGTCGGTTATCTGTTCCATTTTCGTAAAATTCATCACTCGCAGACATTGAAGTACTGAATCGTATTGATAGGATTATGGGGTCAAAATTTCGATTGCACCTCCTGTTTGAGTTTTGTTGTATAACGCACAACTGCGTCGTTGTCGCTTACCATCGATTTTGCATCCCAGACACAGCGAGCCATCGTTTGCCGGGAAATCTTGACTTGGTGTTCAGTAGTGAAGAGCTTATCATGCCGATTGGCGGCGAACCGGATGGTTTGCAGCGCGGGCAGCAGGCACATAAGGCCGGCCATACGATAACCTTGGGTGTGGTAGGATAAGGCCAGGACATGGGTTGTCGCTTGATCTAACTCGGCCAGTACATTATCGAGCACTTTCCGGCTCCAACCGGCCGGCGCGCCGTGCAGCGCTAGCGGCGTGTAATCGACTTCCCGCAGCCATTCATCGGGGAGGTAAGCCGCCCCTCGCGTCAAATCTTCGGCAAAATCTTTGACGATATTGGTTTTTTGCAGGCCGCGGCCACACGCTTCACACGTCTGCAATAACGTGTTGGCGACAGCATCGGGCAGCCGGTAATGTTCGATGACCAATTCGGTGGCCAAATGGCCGACCGTGCCGGCCACCACGTAGCAATATTGGTTGTAATCGGCCTCTTCGGCCGGCAGGAGAATGCCCTGTTGCTCAACGAAAATAGGCCGTTGATCCGGCGCATCGAGCCGGCTCATGCCCGTAATCATTTCCAACACCCAGCGGTGAATAACTTGGCGCGATGGGGTGGGGATAGCGGCATAAATCTGCCACAACGGCCCGCCGGTGGTTGGCCCCATCAATTGCGCCTCGCCGGCAGTGAGGCCGGGCCAATCTTCTCGTTCCCACCGGGCCAGGATATCGATGGCCAGATCGGGCAATTCCAGCAGTTGGGCGGCCTCGCTAAATCGGGCGCGTTTCCAAGCCGTGGGCTGCAAACAATCCTCAATATTATCGACCACCCGGCACAATAAGTAGGCCGTGGCCAAATAGTAATTCAGTGGGGTTTCGAGCCAGGGAACCACCAACGCAAACGAGCGTGAGACCGCCTGCATCCTGGCGTCTAGATAGGTCGTCTGCGATGACGTGAGTTCAAAGGTACTAATCGGCTGAATCATGCCCTCTCCTATGAAAATCCCCCTCACCCCCAACTCCTCTCCCTCAGGGAGAAAGGAGTCGCGTCAGCGACGGGGTGCGGGTGAAATAAATTTTCATTGTCGATATCATCCCAGTTGAGACTGTCTGGCTCCGCGTATATAGTAAGGCAAATTAGATTACTTCGCCATTTTGATGGGGTGTTCTGTGGCGTGGTGTGTAGTGCGGCCTGGCGACGATGCACTAGGGGCCATTGAGAAGGATACCTAATTCATAATTAAGATTGGTCTTGGGACGCACGCAGCTTAGCCCAACTCTGCAAAATGAGCACCACCATGGCATAGGCGGTCCAGCCGAATAGTAGGGTAACTACAACGGCGCTCACGGTTATCCCGGTGTTAACCTGCTGCCCCAATCGATGGGCGTCGGCAATGACTTGCTCCAACCGGCTGTCGAGCTGGGCCAGGTCATTCTGGGCGGTGACCAGCCGCTCATTGACGCTGGCGGCCGTGGTCGAGAGTGTTGAAATGGATGAGGCCGCCCCCTCGCGGAACTGGGGAATATTACTTTGCAACTGCTCGGCTCCGGTTCGAGCCGCCTCGATCTGATTTTCTAAGTTAGACACGCGCTCCGGATCGACTTCCGGCAGGCTGACAAACGGCAGTTTGTTGATCGTTTCGGCCAAATCCATAACGGCCCTCACGATATCGGCGATGCCGGCCAGCGTATCGGTGACCTGTTGGGCCGCTGTTCTCAGGCGCTGCTCTGTTTCCGGGGGCAGCAGCGTGGTCATTAAGCCCTGATCGGCCACATTCTGAGCGGCTCGATCGGCGGCCGTTCCCACCTCGTCCACCACCGTGCGCATATCGTCCAGCCGCCCGTCTAAACGGCTGATGCCCGCTTGGCCGGTGTGGGCAAACTGTTCGACACTCTGGACGCTCCCATTCACCGCATCGATGGCCGGTCTACGCGCCACCCACGCGCCGATGATAACTCCCACTGCTATGAGCAACACCAGGGCGCTCAAAATTAGTGATGTTACGGCAAATATACGTTGTCCTGTACTTTGTGAAGCCATTATGGTTAAATCCCTCTCTAAAAAGATTTGGAGCGTCAAAGTTTACTTTGACCTACCGTAAATGACAAAGCCAGCTTTGTCGCTCCGACCAACTAACATTTCACTCACTCGACTTAAGCTTGGTCTTTTTGACCGATATGCTGCAGCCCATTGACCGGCTGATTGGGTTGGGGCGGCACATGATAAAACGTACCGACGATTTCGGTGACGACTTCCAGCGTTTTATCGAAATGACGCTGCCCATCCGGCAGCTTACTGTTTTGGTCAAAGGGGCTGTCGGCCCCGGTGTGGGTAAACGGCCCCAATTCGATCATGGTGATTTTTCCGGCTCGTTCGGCCCGAAACCAGGGTGAATTTTGTGAAAAAGGCCAGTTCCAGCGCCCTGGAAAGACCTTATAACCCAGAGCCTGGGTGCTATCTTTGGTTCCGTATAGATGGTACAAGTGATCCAACTTTAGTAAGCCGGGGTCGGCCGAAATAACGCCGCCCAGGGAGATGGCTCGCAGCGGCGCGTTGACCATGGCCGCCAGATAGGTGGCTACGCCGGCCGAAACCTGTCCGCCGCCGCTGGTGCCCATCAATGTGACCGGCGTGTCGCTGCCGGGGTGGTAGCCGTGCCGCAGTAAGCTGCGCCAAATTTCTTTGGCGACCCCCACATTGTAAACCGGCCCGTACCGTTGATCGGCCGATACGGCGACTTGAAATAGATTACGGATCACGATCAAATACAGCGACGCGGCATTGGGATTGATGACTCGCTGCGCTTCAATTTTGCGCCATACCCAGCTAAAAACCCGTTCTCCGGTCAGGCCGGCATTGGTTACCGAGTAGGGAAAAACATCCTTAATAATAACTGTCCCCGGCATCTTCTCGGCCACCGCATCAAGAAAAGGCAGCTCCTCCTTGGGAATCGAGCTGCCGGTTAAGGCTCCAATGCCGGACAAATAGACAATGTAATTTTTCCCGGCTTCGTCGGTCTGTAGCGCCGTTTGAGAAAAAAGATGAACAGGGTCACCATCGTTCACATCCTCGCCAAACCAGCCGGCCCACCAGCCCAACGATTCCAGCGGAGCAGTTATCGCGGCGATGACCAACAGCGCTACGGCCCCAATGATGAGCAGTTCAATCACGCTTCACCGCCTTCCCCCCTTGTGTGTCTGAAAAGGTCAGCAGAATATCCTCCGGTTTAGCATCCATTGGGGAGCCTACAATGCGGTGCCAGACAGCATTGCGGGCATAAACCACCGGCCGACCGATGGTAAACGTCATCAGCAGAATCAACAACCAACCTAAACCCACAATAATCAGACTGGTGGTCAGGCCAACGTGATATTGGAACCTGACCACCCCAATAGTCAGTAGCAAACTCCACACGTGAAGAACTTTGGAGATGGGTGTACCCAGGTAAGGCATCAACACCAGAAAGCCTAGCGTCATCGGCGCGGCGGTAACAAACATGATGCGCAAGGCGGTGCTAAAATCGATATCAATGTTGTTCAGCAGGATGTCGCCGATCAGCCAAATCGAGGCAGCCCAGACCACCAAGCTTAAGGTGTACAAAATACCGTTCAGCAGTAGACTGACCACAAAGCGGCCCGGTCGGACTCGGTTGATGAACAGGATGATGCTCTGGCCCAGCAGCAGTGATATCCCGCCCAAGATAGCCACCCCTAACGTGATCCAAAATGTATTGGGATAGGCTTCAACTATCTCCACCACTTTTGGATTGAACCACAAGGCATTGGTAATGACCTGCCAAACGTAATAAAAGTACGTGGTAATACTCATTGATTGTGCCCCACCTCCTCGGTTTTTCGTCTCATATCACTTGTAAATCAACAAATTAGATCGGGGAATAACAAAGCAAGCTTTGTTGCTCCAATACGTGTCCCGATTAATTTCTAAGATCACCACTGATATGAGCAACTTTCGGCGGCGTTATCGATCTCCTCAACGATGGGGTTAAACGTCACACCGATTGCCATCTTAGTCTACAAGATAACTGGCCGGTTAACATCCCCCAAAATGGTGTAAAACGGATGTATGTTGTCCATACTTTGAAAGGATAGGTGAGAATGAATGAGTTGGAGGATTGGATAGTTGGATGGTTGGTTGACTGGACACAAACCCACTATCCATTCACCCAACTATCCAACCAACATCCAACCAAACCTCGCCGACAAACCTAATTGAGCTCGTCGAGGCTGTCGATGAACGGTTCGAGGTCGATCATCTGGTTGACCGAATCCTTTAAAGAGGTGCCGACAGCGCTTTCCATGGCGGCGAGTTCCGTTTTGATGCCGTAATTTCGTAGAAACAACGGCAGGGGAGCAAAGTCGCCGTCGCTGGTGACTAACACCACCACATCCGGTTGGTTTCGCGTGGAGATTTCAAAGCAGCTCAGCGCCATCAAGATATCGACATTGGCGGTGAAGGTGTCCGGCGGCGTAGGTGAGCCGTTGTGGGTCACCACCAAAAATCCCTGCGATCGGAGCCAGTGGGCGTAACGCTCTTTGCCTTCCCGTTTTTCGGTCAGTGAGCCAATCATGGGTGGCATCCCCACGTAGATGATCATCTCCTTTAAATCGTCGCCTTCACTGCTGTCTACAATAAAGTCGCGCAGCCTGATCCAATCTAAATTTTTATTTTTTTGGCGGCATAGCCCCACCAAGTTTGAGTCATCGACAAAGATGTAGAGTGATTTCGCCATACAATTAAGCGTCCTCTTCGTAATGATTTAGCTTGTGGCCGCTACAACTTTTCCTTGAGCGGTGGTTTTTGGAACCGAACTGTTCAAGTAAACTAAGAGCGACCCGATAAGACCGGCCAAAATTGAGGCCGTGAAGATGGCCAATTTGGCGGTGTTCAATAAAGCGGGATTGTCGGGGAAAGCAGCGCCGGCAATAAACAATGACATGGTAAAGCCAATACCGGCCAGAAATGTGGAACTGATGAAGTGCCGCCAGGTTACGCCGGAGGGTAATTCGGCCAGGCCGAGCTTAATGATAGTCAAACAAATCAATGTGACGCCAAGTGGTTTACCAATAAATAGCCCCAGAATGATCCCCAAGCTAACCGGGCTGGCCAGATTTGAGGCGGCGCTTAAATCCAGATGAACCCCGGCGTTGGCCAGCGCAAAAATCGGTAGAATGAAAAAGATTGACAAGTTGTTAAGCTGGTGTTCCAGTCGTCGAGCCGGTGATTGCATTTTATTGGTAATTGTTTCCAGCGTTTGAATGGTCGCCTGGCGACGGCTGTCGATGGTGTCGCGCCATTCCTCCGGAACTTCAAAATCATCGACCACACTTTGCGCTTGGACCAACAAAGGCCGGATATTAATCGGGCTGCGGGCGGGAATCGTCATCGCCACCAAGACGCCGGCGATAGTCGGATGAACGCCGGATACCACGAAGGCCGCCCACATACCAATGCCCAACAGCACGTACGGTATGGCCGAATAGACTCTGATCCGGTTGAGAAAAATGAGCATAATAAAGAAGATGGCGGCTACGCCTAAGGCTACAAATGAAATGTCAGAGGTGTAAAATAGGGCAATAACCAGCACCGCGCCCAAATCGTCGGCGATGGCCAAGGCCGCGAAAAATATCTTTAAGGGTAACGGTGCTCTGGCCCCTAACAGGGCTAACACCCCCAGGGTAAAGGCGATGTCCGTCGCCATCGGAATGCCCCAGCCGGGCATCGCCGGCCCACCATAGTTAAAGGCGGTGTAGATAATTGCCGGCGCGATCATCCCGCCTAACGCTCCCGCAATGGGCAGCGCGGCCTTTTTAGGGCTGGCTAATTCGCCGGTCAAAACCTCCCGTTTGATTTCCAAACCGACGACAAAGAAAAAGATGACCATCAGACCGTCGTTGACCCAGCCGAGTAAGTGCTCGCTGAAGGTGAACGAGCCTAGAGTGACAGCCAGTTGCGTCTCCCACAACCTAAAGTAACTCTCGCCTATGGGCGAGTTGGCCCAGACCAGAGCCAGAATGGTGTTGAAGAGTAACACCAAGCTGCCGGCCGCGGCCAACGAGGTGAAATCTTGGGCCAGCGAGCGAATTTTTACAGCCAGGGGTTTCTCAGCGGCTTCGACCACCGAATAAAAATCCCAGGGGTCATCGTGACGGACTCCATTGACAAAAAAGGTCGGGGTGCCGTTGACGCCGCTCAGCATACCGCTGTCAAAGTCTTCCTTAACGTGGTCCGCATAAATGTGCTCGCGTAGATCGCGTTTGAAGCGTTCGACGTCCAAGCCAATCGCTTCAGCCGCCTGAACAAAATGCTCCTCATTGAGAACTTCATAAGGCTGCTCAAAAAGATAATCGTGCATCTCCCAGAATTTGCCTTGAGCCGCCGCGGCTTCCGCCGCTTCCGCCGCTAACTGGGAGTGGGCGTGGGCCGGCGTAGGTAAGTGCCGAAAAACAAAACGCAGCCGCTCGCCCAAGCGCCGCTGGCGGGCTTGCATCACAGAATGAATACGGCGGCAGTGGGGGCATTCATAATTACCGTACTGGACTAGGGTGATTTGAGCCGTTTCCGGCCCTTGAGTATGATCCCGGTCGCTGACCGGCGGGTTTAATATTTTAGACTCTTCTATTCCCATCATAAACCTTCCTTAAAATAATTTATACTAACCTTTCAACTCAAAAACAACCGATTGCTAGCAACAGCAAGCTGACTTCCAAATAGGCTAATTGAAATGGGGCAAATGAGATACGAAAAATTTTGAGGTGGTGTGACGTTGGGTTGTTAGCGGCAGAATGAAATGATCTGATTTTGTTTATAATAACTCTTTGAATTTAAGATGAGGCAGCATCGCCAGTCAACGCATCGACGACTAGGTCGGCCATGTCCGATCCATATTTTAGTGTACGCAAAAAAACTGTGAGATACACTGGTCACATGGCGGGTTTAAGACCTGGCTAGGTGTTGAGGTTTTTAGATCCGTTCATTGCCAGCACATCATCGACGCCATAGAGTGTCATCTGCAACAACTGCTCGGCTTTGGTGCAAGTAAGCCGCAAGTCGAGCGGGATGGTAGCTGAGATATCCGCCGCGTGCCCCGCCTGAACCTTGTTGTTGGTATCAATGCCCCAGTAAGCCAGCAGCCGCCGCCCGAACGCTTCCCGGCTTAGAGCCTGGCGGCCCACCACGTTCAATATTCCGGCGAAATCTAACTCAGCCAGTTTGAGCAGCGCCTCGGCCAGCGACTCGACCCAGACCGGGTTGCGAATGACGTCATTGAACAAGATGAGCGTCTGGCCGCTCTCAAGGCGTTTGACAAAGCTGTCTGTACCCCGATCCATTTTTTCCAGGCCATAAATCAACGAAGTGCGCACAATAGCCGCCGTTGGATCGATTTCGGCCACAGCGGCTTCGCCGGCGGCTTTGGAACGGCCGTAATCGTTAATCGGCGTGGGTGGCGCGTTATCCGTGTAAGGGGGGGTAAGGCCGCTATGGACGACATCGGTTGAGACGAATACCAGCCGGGCGCCGACCGCCACCGCTGCTTCGGCCAGGTAGCGCGATCCGTCGGCGTTGATGCGCTGCATCGCGGCGTCGTCGCCGCTGCCGGGATTGATCGCGGCGGCATGGATAATGGTCTGAGGTTTTAGGCGATCAACGGTCTGGTGAACGGCGGCGCGTGTTCCCAAGTCGAGTTGCACCGGCTGACCGGCGGTGATCCCGGACGGGTTCGCACCAAAGGCCGAATAAAGCTCGAATTTTTCTGCGGCGCGAACGGCTAAATGTTGGCCTAAATAGCCACTGGCTCCGGTTAGAAGAAGGGTTTTGTTGTTCATAAGCTTGGTCTAGTTCTATATTAGCCGTTCTATCTCTGCCCTTAGACGTCCCTGCGTCTCCTTTGCCTGGTTGAGTTCGGCTTGAGTTTCTTCCATTTTGCTCCGCTCGGCCCGAACAAAACGGGTGTAGGGCGCGACGGCGTCGTTGATGCGGGCTAAGCTGCGATTTAACTCTTTGTTGAATTGGGCGGTCAACGAACCGGTTAGCTGGCTACGCAGCGCCGCGACCCGTCCTTCCATCTGTTTTTTGGCCGACTGCCGCCGGGCCGGGATAACAAAGAACCCCAACGCGGCGACGACGCTCGCGGCCAGAATGCCGGTGACATCGGCGGCGGCCGTGGTGGCCAGCGCCGTGATCAAAGCCCCCAGCCCAATGGCTCCCATTTCCGCCGCAGCGGTTTCCGCCACGGCCATTTGGGCGCTGTTAGCCAGCTTGCGCGCTTCCTCGCTGGTATCGTACGTTTCCACTACTGTCCGGGCCTCGCGCCCAACCGAGTCGATTAAGTGGTCGCGGTCGTAGCGAAAACTGCCCCCAACCTCGCCCACAATGCGATCTTCGTACTCCTTTTTGCGCTGATCGAGATAATCCATCACACTGTGCCACTGCTTGAGATCGGAATTGACCAACCAATCGATCAACTCGCTCACTTTTTGTTCGATCTGCTGCGGTAAATCGGCCACGACCTCGCGGACAAACCCTTCCTGGAAGCGCTTTTTGTTCATCAAATCAAAAATACGGGCGATGCGCATGTTTTCGTCAAAGTAATCGTCGCCGCGATTCTCCATATCAAATAGGATATTTTCGATATCGGCCAGCCGAAACTTAAAATCGCGCTCCATATCCTGCCGGTACAGATCAAGCTGGCGCTCCAGGTTGTCCAGCGTATCGAAATCGTCGTTCAGCAGGGCCAGCCGGTTGTCAATAATGCCGGCGTACTTAGTCAGCAGCCGGTCGCCGACGCCCAACGGGCTGAGAAATTTCAGCCGCAGCCGGCTCGTCTCATCGAGCGTGTCGTGAATGTATCGCTCCAGCGGTTCAAAGCGGCTGTTGGCCCACTGTTCCGGTTGCCCCTGTTTGGCCCGCAGCGCTTGGCGGGCGCTGACCGGAAAGACATCGGGCGCCGTGCCGAGCAGCAGCATGCCGTTATCGCGGACAAAGCCGATGACTTGCTCTAGCTCTTCCTCGGTTTGAAAGAGATCGACCTTGTTGATGACCAGCACCACTTTCTTGCCCCACTCCTTGATTTGGGCCAGAAACGCGCGCTCGCTCTCGGTGAAGGGCCGGTCAGCCGAGGTGATGAACAGCACCAGGTCAGAGTTCGGGACAAACTCCTCCGTAATTTCCTGATGCTTGCGAATGACAGCATTGGTGCCGGGCGTATCAACGATATTAATTTGTTTGAGGATATCGACCGGTTCGTGGAAAATTCGTAGGTCAGCGCCTTTGACCTCGACCCGGCTGGCGTCGCCAAACCGCAGGATGTTGATCTCGGCGGTAGTCGGGGTGACGCCTTCCTTTAGCAGGTTGTGGCCGAGCAGGGCGTTGATGAAGGCGCTCTTGCCGGCGTTGAATTCGCCGACAATGACCAGCAGAAACAGCTCATCAAGCTGCTGAATCGACCGATTCAGCGTAGTCTGATCGTCTTTGGTTGCACCTAATTGAGCTAAAACAACCTGCAAATCGGTCAACCATTGGCGCTCGCGTTTGAGCAAATCTTCTTGTTCAGTTGTCAGGATTGCTTTGAGCATGAATGATTATTGGGGAGATTGGAGATTGGAGACTGGAGATTAGAGACTAGAGATTGGGAGATTAGCCTTGTCTCTAATCACTAAATTTCCAATATCTCATCTCTAATTATCTGATCTCCCTCATCTCCTCTTGAAAATAAAACTTGGAGCGTCAAAGTTTACTTTGTCGCTCCGTTACATTTTATTGCCACTTATTTTTCAAAAACTCAACAATTTGGTCTACCGGAACAATTTCCGCCTCCGGATCGCGGCGACGTTTGACTTCGACGCCGCCGTTTTTCAAGCTGCGGGCGCTGATGGTGATACGCCAGGGAATGCCGATCAGATCGGCGTCGGAGAATTTGACGCCGGGGCTTTCCTTGCGGTCATCGTACAGGACATCGAAGCCGGCTTGTTGCAACTGCTCGTATAGGGCTTCGCCCTGCTGGCCGATATCATCGTCCGGCCTTTTGGCCAACGAGACCACATGCAGATCAAACGGCGCAATCGATTCGGGCCAAATGATGCCGTTATCATCGTGGTGCTGCTCGACCACAGCAGCCATTAATCGGCCCACACCGATGCCATAGCTGCCCATCACCGGGGTCTGCGCCTTGCCGTTTTCATCGAGATATTTCAGGCCAACCGGTTTGCTGTAACGCATTCCGAGTTTGAAACAGTGCCCGACCTCGATGCCGCGATGCAGTTCGAAGGTGGCCTCGCTGCCGAGGCATTTGTCGCCGTCCTGAGCCAGGGCGATGTCAGCCACGATGTCGGGTTGGTAATCGCGGTTGGCGTTGGTGTTTTTGAGGTGGTACTCGGCTTTGTTCGCGCCGCTGACCAGGTTCGGGAAGTTGACCGCCGAGTCGTCGGCGATGATGATCAATTTGCGCCCCCCGCCCAGATCTTTGTTCAAGCCAATCGGCGAGGCATAACCAGGCACCGCGCCGACCGTCTCGATTTCCTCCTCAGTTGCGGGCCTAAAGTTGATACCGCCCAAGGCGTTGCTTAGCTTGACCTCGTTAACCGGCAGGTCGCCCCGGATGACCACAAAGATAAAATCTTCCTTTTCGTTTTCGGCGATGTAGAAGACCGCTTTGACCGTGCGTGTTTGCGGCACACCCAAAAAATCGGCTACCTCGGCAATCGTTTTGCAGTTGGGGGTGTAGACCTCTTCCAATTGGCCCAGTTCTTCAGTGGGCGGCGTGCCTTTGTCGAAGACAGCTCGTTCGGCGTTGGCGGCGTAAGCGCCATCGCTGCTGATGAAGACGGTGTCTTCGCCGTTCTCGCTCAGCACCATAAACTCATGGGAGTCGCTGCCGCCCATCATGCCAGAGTCGGCTTCAACCTCAACCGTGGTCAGATCGCAGGTGTTAAAGATGTTGCGGTACGCCTGAACCATGTCCGGGTAGAAGCGATCGATGTCGGCCTGGTCCGTATGGACCGAGTAGGCGTCCTTCATAATGAACTCTCGCACCCGAATCAACCCAGCGCGCGGTCGCGGCTCGTCACGCACTTTGGTTTGGATGTGATAGCACAGGATAGGCAGTTGTTTGTAGGATTCCAACTCGGTTTTGAGAATGTCCGATAGCGTCTCTTCGTGGGTCATGGCCAGACACATATCGCGTTCGTTGCGGTCATGGTAGCGCACCAACGCCGGCCCGACACTGTCCCAACGGCCGGTTTGCTGCCAGATTTCAGCCGGGTTGATGACCGGCATAGCCATTTCCTGGCAGCCCAGGGCATCCATTTCACGCCGGAAAATATTCATAATTTTTTTCGAAACCCGCCAGCCAAGCGGCATCTGGGTATAGATGCCGGAGGCCAGCGGCTTGATGAAGCCGCCTCGCTGCAAGAGTTGGTGGCTAACAATTTCCGCTTCGGCGGGGTCTTCGCGCAAGGTGCGACCAAAGAGTCTGGAAAAACGCATATTTAACCTCAATGTAAGATTTTTTGGCAGATGGGCCGGCAGGTAGGTGGTCAGGATTAAGAGCTTGATACCATATGATTTTACTCAATTGTTGACTATAATGAAAATAACCGGATTTGTTACACATTTTCATTTGGTCCAAAATCGGCTATAATTCACACACATGTAATTTAATTCCTTATAAGGAGAACATCTATGGTTGATATCAGGCAAACAATCTCCGGCGGCAAAGGTTGGTTCGAGCGGATCGCCAGTAAAATACCGTTATATAAAGGCTACAAGCAAAAAGAAGAAGCTCGTGAAGCCGATATGCTGCTACGCCAACACATCGCCCAACAGTTGGCCGATCAGCTTCGAGCCGCCGAAGACGTGACCAGCCAATTGTTAACCGGCCCCGGTCTGGCCCAGCTAGATGATATGGGGCAGGGCAACACCCGTATGCAAACGCTGATCGACAAAGTTAAGACGGCCGCTCAGGGCTATGCCGGCCTTTTTGACTCGATCAAAGTTAAAGAGGAAGAACTCGAAACGCTGTACCAGTTTGATGACAGTATGCTCACCAAGGTTGATGAAATCGGTGATGCTATCAGCAGCATCCAGGTTGCGATCGATGAGAGTGACAGCAGTAAAATAGCGGCCTCGGTTCGTCGTTATGTTAAAACCGTGAGCGATGCCTCGGCCCTGTTTGACCAACGCAAGGATGTCCTGTTAGGGTTGGCGTAGACGTAGTACATTGAACAACTCATTAAACTCCCTTAACTCCAAAACTCTATAAACTCTAAAAAATAAATTGCACAGGAGCGAATCAATGGCAGTTTCCGAAATGATTGAACTCACTCGTGAGATGCGGGATAGGATTGTCCAGCGCTGGCCTGAAAACGGTGAAGGACGCATCAAAATGGGTGCGGCATTAATCGTTCACCAGGGGCAGAACGCCGTCTTTTATCGCGACGGGAAATCACTCGACACGTTTGGGCCGGGCCGGCATATTTTAACCACCGCTAACGTTCCGTTGCTTACCAACCTGGTCAGTAGCACAATTTGGGGCGACAATATTTTTTCGGCGGTGGTTTACTACGTGGCCATGCGCGAATTCCCACAGGAAGGGTGGGGTACCCGCCAGCCGATTGCTATGCAAACGCCTGGTCAAGGCTTGGGTTGGCTGCTGATTGGCGCGCACGGAACATTCGGGTTTGAAGTCAAAGACGCCAAACGGGTGGTCGATACCTTTGTGGGCGGTGGACAGGCTGCGCTCGATCTGCGGGATGTGAAAACTCGGCTGGTCAATGCCATCACTCAGGCCGCGACCGATTGGTTTGCCGAAGTGAACCCCGGCAACTTGATGAAAGCGCAGGGCATGCTCGATGAGATGTCCACGGCCATCAAGATCAAAGCGCAGGACCAGTTCGATGCGATGGGGATGCTGCTGAAAAGCATTACTATCGGCGGGTTAAGCCCGCTGGAAACCTCGGCCGAAAAGCTGAAGGATATGGGGCTGCTCGATGCCAATATGTATATGCAGCTCAAGGCCTTGGAAACTATCGAGCGCTCCTCGCAGGGGGGCGGCGGCGGCGCTGGAACCGGCGTCGGATTGGGAGCTGGCATGGGAGCCGGGATGGGGCTAGGCAATATGATGGCCGGTATGTTCGGCGGAATGCAGCAGCAGCAACAGGGGGCTCAACCGCAAGCGGCCCCACCTCAAGCCGCAAGTGCGCCCGCGCCGGCCGGTCCGGCGGCTGTACCCGCTATTATGGGCGTTACTGAAGCGGCTGCCTATCTGGGTGTTGCCGTTGAAGATGTGGTTGATCTGTGCAACTCCGGCCAGATCAAGGCCAAAAAGATTGGCAGTCAATACCGCATCAGTAAATCGGCGATTGATGAATTTATGAACAGCTAAGGAACAGCGATTTAGAGGTAATTGGATATTTGATCCCATCGAAAATTTATAATTGATCTTGCTAAAAACAAATTGTGAATAGTGAATTGTAGATTGTGAATTGTGAAGTTGTTTCTTCATTCACTATTCACAATTATATATTCACCATTCACAATTGTTTTGTGTCTGATTACCAATTACCAATTACTCTACAGAAATTGTTCAAGTCAAATGACTTTTATCAAAAACTCTTTAACCACCGTCACCGGAATGGCCAGGCCAACTTCCGGGCCGGTAATCATTGTATTGATGCCGACCAGCCGGCCCTGAGCATCGACCAGCGGGCCGCCGGAATGGCCGGGCCGTAGTTGCAAACCGGCCTGAATGAAGATTCGATCCGGGCGTGACATTTCAGGGGCCGGCCCAACATCGATCACCGGGCCGGCGCTGACCGCCCCGGCGACGCCCCACGGATGGCCCAGCGCCAGCACTAACTCCCCCGGCTGCAAAGCCGCCGAGTCGCCTACGGTCAACGGCTGAAGCCCCGGCGCTTCGATGGACAACGCCGCCAGATCACGCGCTTCGTCATAAGCGATAATTTTAGCCGGATATTTTTGCTCGTTCGGCAGGGTGACCGATATCGACCCTTGCCGAACAACGTGAGCATTCGTCAGAATGATGCCGCCCGGCTGCCAAACAACGCCCGCTCCGGCTCCGTTGCGCCCATTGCCCACTTTGACCAAACTGCGGCGGGTCATTTCTACGACCGCTGCCATCTCTCCATTTAATTGTTGAAGTAAGTTTGACATGACAATTTACCCTTAGGATTGTTAGCTGCGCTCACCGACCGTGACGGTCAGGTCTTGTAGTTGCCCACCTCGCACCACCCGGATCGAGACGGCCTGGCCGACGCGGTCGCCACTGAGAGCGGCTAGTAGATCGTCATGTTGGCGGATTGGCTCGTTTTCAACGGCAACGATGGTGTCTCCCAGTAGCAGACCGCCTTTTTCAGCAGGGCTGTCGGGTTCGACGCCGGCCAGTAGGAGGCCAGTTTCCTGACTTAACTGTTGGCGCAGGGTTTCAGGCAAGCGAACCGGTTGGGTGCTGATGCCCAGATAACCGCGCTTGATCTGGCCGTGGGCCAGCAGCGTCTCGACTACCTGACGGATGTTGGGGTTGGGGACGGTCAAACTAATACCGCGCAGCAGCGCCGAGGTATTCAGCCCGATAATTTGTCCGGCAGCGTCGATGAGCGGGCCGCCGGAAAAGCCGGGATACATCACGACATCGGTCTGCACGTAGTGATCGAGTTGGCTGCCGCCGGGGGTGCGCCATTGGTCACCCAGGGCGCTAATAATGCCCAGCGTCGCTTGGGCCGATTTACCGGGTCGGCCCAGAGCCAGCACCAGATGCCCTACTTGCGGCCCTTGCGCATCAAACGTTGCCCAAGCCGGTGGGGTTAAACCTTTGGCCTCGCTGCGTAAAACGGCCAGGTCAGTGGTGGGGTCTCGTCCAACCAGGGTAGCCGAGACGGTTTGACCGTCGGCTAGACCAATTTTTAGGTTGTCCTCACGCTCAACCACGTGATGAGCAGTCACAATCACGCCGTCAGCCGACCAGACGATACCGGTGGCCGGCAAGCGGCGGCGGGCGTCAACTCGAACCAAACTGGGTTCGACGCTCTTGACAATCCCGGCTAAATCATTCGATAAATTTTGCAGTATGGTACTCATCATATTCTCCTTGCTAGATTTGATGATTGGGAATTCGATGGTATTGTATCAAATCGGCGAGTATGGTACATCAGCGCTTTGGTGAGGCGTGACCTGGAAAAATGGGTAGGTAAGCGCCTGTAGTTTTGAGGGGTTATAAAAGAATTAAGCCCAACTGAGTCGCTCGGACCACAGCCTCAGTTCGGCTTTGAGCGCCAAGTTTGCTCATGATGGCGTTGACATGAAATTTTACCGTGTGCTCACTGATATCCAGGCGGCGCGCAATAGCCTTATTCGGTAGCCCTTGGGCCAGATGTTGCAACACTTCTAATTCTCTGGGCGTTAAAGCTTCAGCCAATTGGCCTAGCGGCGCCGGCGTCGCCAGCAGAGATGGAGTGAATTCCGGGTCGAGGGTAACCAAACCTTGAGCAGCGGCCAGAAGGGCCGCTTGTAGTTTGCCTAAATCCGCATCTCTTGGCAGCAGGCCACGTGCGCCTGTGGCCCAGGCCTCAGCCACGACGGCTTCGTTGGGCAGTAACAGCACCAGAGGCAAATCGCTCTCCTGGATATCGCTGAGCCGCTCCAACGCGGATGCAGGATCCCAGCCTAAATCATACAAAATAACGTCAGGAGAATAAACCTCTAAGTGGCTCCATAAATCAGAAGCGGTATCAACTTGTCCCACAATGATGAAATCGGATTGATGACTTAGTAAGGCGAACAATCCGGCTCGGGCTAATGGGTCGTCGGCCATGATCAAGAGGCGTAAGTTGTTTATCGTTGTTGCGGTGGCGCTCATTTTGGTCACACTTGAATGATGCGAATAAACATAACCTGCTGCGTGATATTCTTGCCTTGGAGATAATTTATATGTTATCATTGTATGTGGCCAGTAATGTTGGGGCAAAGTTACCTGGCCGGCTTCTAAGGGAACGTAAGAATTGGTCATGGTAAACGAGCAAAATGTAACTGAGCAAAACAACAATCCACCTGATCGGTTTAAGTTGGATTGGTTGGTTTCTAATCTGAGATGGCTGTGGTATATTTTGGCCGCCCTGGTCATTTTTGGCGGAAGCTATCTTAGTGAAGGGGTAACGATTAATACCCAGTTGTTGACCATTCTGGGTGTTGGAGTCGCTCTCAATTTACTGTACGCCGGTTTACTGTGGGCCGGATATTTTCCCAATTGGCTGGCGGTAGTTTCGGTTGTGATTGATGTTGGCTTTGCGATAGCGCTGTTGCTGTTGTTAAGTAGTTATGTTGAGTTCTTATTGCCCTTAGCTGTTTTTCCGGTATTAATTGCCAGCCTTCGTTGGAATGTCGAGGCTGGCTTGATAGCTGCTGTTCCTCTCATTATTATTTATGCCGCTCCGATTTTTTCGATTTATCAAGAAAGCGAAAATATTAATCGGGATGAGCTATTGCCCGTGCTGCTTGATTTTGGGATGAATGGCTTGACCTTACTTTTTGTGGGTATTTTGCCGGGCCTATTTGTTGACCAGCGGGTTAAGGTTGCTCAGGAAAGTGATGCGCGTGAACTTGAACAATTACGGGTGGCTAACAAACGCAGCAAAATCATCTCTGATTTGGCCGTGACCTTAAGCTCCACGCTCGATTACCGGAAGGTGCTGCGAACCGCTCTCGATTCAGCTTATGAGGCTATCTCCGCCGCCGCCGGCGATGACGAGTCGACTGTGGGGGTGGTGCTGCTGTTTGAAGGGGACGATGGCCGGTTAACCGTGGTCGCGGGTAGAAATATCGCTCGCAATTTACAGGGACGGAAAATTAGCGCCGAAGGGGGGCTAATTAGCCGAACCTTGGAAACCGCCGAGACGACGATTACCTATTCCGCGCAAAACGAAAAGGCGCTAACCTATTTCTCGCCCCGGTGCCGATCGGCCATCTGCGCGCCGCTGCGGGCCGGCTACAATACATACGGTGTTATTTTATTTTGTAGTACCCATCCAAAGCGGTATACCCAGGAACATAAAGAATTGTTGACGACTTTCTGTAGTCAGTCGATTATTGCCTTACAAAATGCCCAACTATTTGATGATGTGCGGTTTGAGCAGCAAAAAATTCTGGAGAAAGAGGCCGAAGCGCGCCGCAAGCTAGCCCGTGATCTGCACGATGGCCCCACCCAGTCAATTGCGGCTATTGCTATGCGCTTGAATTTTATCAAAATGGTGGTCCAGAATAACGATTTGGACAAAGCGTACGATGAACTAGTCAAAGTTGAAGATATTGCTCAAAGCACCACCAAAGAGATCAGAACGATGCTCTTTGCCATGCGCCCGGTTATTTTGGAAACGCAGGGACTTGTTCCGGCGCTCGAACAGTATGCTAATCGTTTAAACGAAACTGAAGAGTTTAGAGTCAATATCTTGGAACGGAACTACAACGGCCAACTCAATAAAGAGGCTGAAGGTGTGATGTTTGCTATCGTTGAGGAAGCGGTGGGCAATGCTAAAAAACATGCTGAAGCATCGGAAATAAAGATCAGCGTCATCGGCCGGGACGATTCATTGCTGGTTGAAATTCGGGATAACGGCGTGGGGTTCGATGTGGATGCCACCACCTCTACCTACGATCAACGCACCAGTCTGGGCCTGATCAATATGAATGAACGGGCTGAGTTGGTGGGCGGCCACTGTGTACTTGAGTCGGCCCGAGGTAAAGGTACAACCGTAAAAGTGGAAATCCCTTACCACAATGTAAAGGATGCCGTCAGTTGAGCGAACCGGGCGGCTTGCTGGCTTTTTTGGTGGTCTCACTGGTTTTTCCTTTAGGCTGGAGTCAACTGAGACCAAATCAGGTCGACCATTCAGATAGGTTATATCCATTGACCGGTATGGTCCGTTTCTTATATTTTACCGGTATCCCCTATCTGGCCGTACTGCTAGGGCTGATAACCCTGGAACAATTAGGCCTGACGGGTCTAGCCTATTTCAATCTAATCGATTGGCAGGCTAACCTATTTTTGGAACTTCAACAGGCTGTGACCCTTTTATTGTTAAATTGGCTGCTCGATAGCGGTCTGGCTATAGTGGCCGGGGGATCAGCTTTGATAATATTGGTGGCGTTTCGGTGGGGGTTAGTACAGGCCGGGGTTCGTTGGCCGCCGCGTGATCTAGCAGTGGTTGATATTATTTACCTGGCTTTGCATTGGGCTTTTTATCGAGCTATTTTTTGGGCCGCTACGGGCGATCTATACTTGGGGGTAGTTTTGGGCAGCGCCGCCGTGATTTTAGAATGGGTTTTAATGGCCAAAATGCGAAACCAGACCCTATTGTCCCCGACCACGCTTCTCAATGCGGTGATCTTGATCTTAACCGCCGCCGCCTTTTTTTACAGCCCTAACCTGTGGCTATTGTTGCCTTTCCATTGGGCAATGGCCGTAGTGATGGCTCGTCCGGTTTATGTGCTTGCTCATTTGGGATAGCGCCTCTGCCGAACGGTCGTCGCGGTATAGCTTTACTCGGCAAAATCCTCTTTAGTTTCCTTCAACGTCACAAATGGATAACCTGCCGGCGATTCATCTTTCAAGAGATCATTAATTTCGGCGGCTGCCTCAAATCGATCACCGGTGGTGAAGATAAATGTGATCCGCCGCCGCTTTTCGGAGATAATTGGCGGCAGTTTGTGGTGTAGTGGACCGAGTGATAACTTGTAATACCAGGCGTTGGCCCGTTTGTGGTCGGGTTCGGTGGGTAACAAATCTTGGCGAGTCAGTAGTTCATGACCCAGAACTCTGGCATAAAAATGAATGGCCCAACGGTCTTCGCGGAAGATTTTGGTTTGGTAAAACGCCAACCAGTCGATATGAGGGGCCGGCTCCGGGGTGTGTTTGACGGGGATGCGATACCAACCTTCATCCTGAACTCTGCGCCAGTCATCGAGGTTGTTCATCACGGCTACAAGTA
The DNA here is from genome assembly GCA_020634855.1 of Anaerolineales bacterium. Taxonomy (GTDB): domain Bacteria; phylum Chloroflexota; class Anaerolineae; order 4572-78; family J111; genus JAGRBY01. Next base: position 185,551 of record JACKAU010000003.1, on the reverse strand, counting down.
CGCGGTCGTCGGGGTAGATTAGCAATATGGCGGCTCCTGGTACGAACGATTTAATTATATGATAACGGTATTAGCGGCTTGGAGCAACCCTAAATTTCCAATTTTTCTGGCGCAGATCAATTTCAATGGTGGGCGCAGGAGCCTCTGACCACCAGATTGGCTTTGAGAATGATCTCTCGGGCCGGTCGATTGGGATTTTTGATGCGCTGAAGCAGCAGTTCTGTGGCGGCTTGGCCGATTTCATAGGTGGGTTGTTCGATGATAGTAATCGGAGGGTTAACCAGAGTAGTCCAGCCCGTTTCGTCGAAGCTGGCAAAACCGATATCATCCGGGATGGCTACCTTGCTTTCGTGCAGCGCCCGAAACGCACCCACTGACAGCAGACCGTTACTGGTAAGGATCGCATCCGGCGGCTGCGCCCGGCTCAGCAATTCCTTGGCAGCCTGGTAGCCCTCATCTTCTCTGGCATTGACGTGAATGACCAGGTCAGATGAGGGCTGAAGGTCATGCTCTTTGAACGCTTTTAAGAACCCCTGGTGCCGCTGGCTGCCGGTGACGCTGTCCAAGCCGAACATCGCCCCAATGCGCCGGTGCCCATCGGCAATCAAATGCTCAGTCAGCCGGTAAGCCGCATCAATATTGTCGATTAACACACTGTCGATATCAACACCCTGGAGCCGGCGGTCGATGATCACCATCGGCAGGTCTAACTTAATTGCTTCAGTAAACGCGCTTGCAGTTTGACGCGTTGGCGCTATAATAACCCCAGCCACATTCTCGTCCTGCATGAGATCTAAATAGATATCTTCTTTTTTGGGGTTTTCATCGGTATTGCAGAGAAACACACTCAGTTCGTGGTCATAGGCCAAATCTTCTACGGCCCGGCTGACCGAGGTAAAAAACGGATTTTGGATATCAGCCACGATCAGACCAATCTTGTTCGACTTCTGAACCCTCAAACTGCGGGCCACCAGATTGGGGCGATAATTGAGCGACTCGACAGCCGCCAGTACCCGCTCTCGTACCTGGGGGCGGACATGAGGTTTGTTAGCTAGCACCCGCGAGACCGTCGCGGTGGAAACTCCGGCAATATCGGCAACATCCTTGATACTTGGCATATGGCTTATTTCCTTTTAATAATTAGATAATCCTCATTTTTATTGTAAACGATTACAAAATGTTTGTCAAGAGATATTGGTTTTTTCTTGCAAAATAAAGTCAGTTTTAATTGTTTGGTCGTGTAGAAACGGTTTGTTCTGGTTGTTTACTTTGTGAGTCAGGTTGGAGATAGACTGTTGCGTGAATTAGGATTCTTTTAGCCTTAGGAAGACTGTAATCGTTTTCAAGTGCGGTCGGGATCAAAATTATTGATCATAATCGATTTGATTTAATAAAAAATTTCGTGATTTAAGGATAGGAAATATCGAACAAGGAGGCGGATATCGAAATATTGGTTATTAGGCGCTGATTGAAGTTAGATAATAGGTTGACAGTGATCCTGTGTTGCTTCCAGGTTCTGTAGTAATACGAGAAAATAGCCAAAAAAATCTACGACTCACAACGACGAGAGGAGTGATTCTATGCTTATGAAAGATGTTTTGGGATTGATTTTAGGCGGGGGTCAGGGATCGCGCTTGTATCCATTGACCAAAAAGCGTTCAAAGCCGGCTGTGCCGTTGGGCGGTAAATATCGCTTGATTGATATTCCGATTAGTAGTTGTATCCATGCTGGTATCGAAAAAATAGCTATTCTAACCCAGTTCAACTCGGTTTCCCTCCACCGCCATATTTTCCGAACTTACCAGCGCGATATGTTTTCCCAAGGTTGGGTGCAAATTCTGGCCGCGGAACAAACGCCTCGGAGTACTGGTTGGTACCAAGGTACCGCCGATGCCGTTCGCCAGCAGTTAGTTGAAATTCAACGCTCAGGCACCGAATATGTGCTCATACTGGCCGGCGATCACCTCTACCGGATGGATTATCGGGCGTTTGTAGAATATCATGTTGAAACCGGCGCCGATATTACGCTGGCCGTCCAGCCTGTCTCGGCCGAAGATGCGCCTGGCTTTGGTATTCTCAAGCGCAGCGAAAACGGCGAAATTTTGAGCTTTACCGAAAAGCCCAAATCTGATGCCTTGAGCGGGCTGGAGAGCATTGACAATCCCCAAAAACCTTATTTGGGTTCGATGGGTATTTACGTCTTCTCAACCGAACTCCTCTCGAATTTGTTGGAAGCCCCCGGCGATGATTTCGGCAAAGACATCATTCCGGATGCCCTCTCTAACTTTAAAGTGATGGGGCATGTGTTTGACGGTTACTGGGCCGATATCGGGACCATTCGTCGTTTCTATGAAGTGAATTTAGAGATGGCTTCACCCCAACCTCCGTTTGAGTTTAATGTTCCTAACCAGCCCATTTATACCCACCCCCGTTTCTTGCCGTCTGCGGAAATGCATGGCGCCCAACTATCTCAAGTGCTGCTGGCCGACGGCTGTCGAGTGCGGGATGCCAAAATCAATAATGCGATCGTTGGGCTGCGCAGCCAGATTGGTTCGCAAGTGACCATCGACTCGTCGATCATTATGGGGGCCGATTACTTTGAAACCGATGAAAATAAAGCCGAAAATAGACGGCTGGGTCGCCCTGATATTGGCATTGGCGATGGATCGGTCATCGAGGCGGCGATTATCGATAAAAATGCCCGAATTGGCCGCAATGTTCATATCCGTAATATCCCAGAGCGGCCTGACTCGGAAACCGGTAACTGGGTAGCCCGTGAAGGGTTGATCATTATTCCTAAAAGCGCGGTAATCCCAGACGGTACCGAAATATAAATTGTGTGAACCGTGGGCTGTACTGTATCCTTAAAGCGTTCAGTTCACGAGAGACGCTTAGCGTCTCGGGGTTGCAATCTGTAGGTTGTAGCCAGGTAAACGACTTAATTTTTTAAACCCAAATTATTAAAAGAAAGAGAGAGAAATATGTCAGCTAGTAACGGTAAATTTGCTCCTGGTGTGATCACCGGCGATGGCGTTCAAGAAGTGTTTGCTTTCGCCAAGGCCAACCAATTTGCTATACCGGCAGTGAATGTGACCGGGACCGATACGGTCAATGCGGTCATGGAAACGGCCCGAGACGTCAATTCGCCGGTGATTATTCAATTTTCCAATGGGGGCGCGGTCTTTTTCGCCGGTAAGGGCCTGGGCAACGATCAGCAGAAAGGGGCCGTCGCCGGGGCCGTATCCGGGGCGCACCATATTCACCAACTGGCCGAACTTTACGGCGCCTGCGTTATCTTACACACCGACCATGCCGCCAAAAAACTGCTGCCGTGGGTAGATGGTATGCTCGATGCCGGCGAAGCGTTTTACAAAGTTCACGGCAAGCCGCTCTACAGCTCTCACATGCTCGATCTGTCAGAGGAACCGATTGAAGAAAATATCGAGATCTGCCAGCGCTATCTGGAGCGAATGAGCAAGATGGGCATGACCCTGGAAATTGAGCTGGGCGTGACCGGCGGTGAAGAAGACGGCGTCGATAACACCGGCGTCGACAGCTCGCGTCTGTACACTCAACCGGAAGAGGTCGCCTATGCCTATGAAGAGTTGATGAAGGTTAGCGACAAGTTCACTATTGCCGCTGCCTTTGGTAACGTCCATGGCGTCTACAAGCCGGGTAACGTCCAACTGCGGCCGGTCATTTTGAACAACTCGCAGGAATACGTTCAGGAAAAATTTGGCACCGGCGACAAGCCGATCAACTTTGTGTTCCACGGAGGCTCCGGCTCCAGCGTCGAGGAAATTAGAGAAGCTATCTCTTACGGGGCCATCAAAATGAATATTGACACTGACTTACAGTGGGCCTTCTGGGACGGCGTTCGCCAATTTTATGTGGACAAAGAAGGGTATCTCCAAGCCCAAATCGGCAACCCCGAAGGTGAGGACAAACCCAATAAGAAATTCTACGATCCCCGAGTTTGGCTGCGCAAGGGTGAAGAGAGCTTCAAAGCCCGGCTGAAACAAGCCTTTGAGGATCTCAACAACGTCAATACCTTAGGGTAGATGGGTATCATTTAGGATTGCAAGGAGGCCAAGATTTTTCTTGGCCTCCTTCTCTATAAATAGCTACAAAAAAAACCGTCAATGAAGACATTAAAACACCTCATAGAACAGCAGTCACAAAATAATAACTCCACGGCAAATGAAACCACGCCGTTAGATCTGATCGCTCTAACAGACATCGTTGATTTGGCGGTCTGGGCCGGGGAACTGTTGCTGGAAAACGGGTCAGAAAGCCGGCGCGTGGAAGAGACGATCCGTATTTTGGGCATTGGGCTGGGCTGTGATTGGGGTAATGTCTTGATTTCTCCTCATGCCATTGTCGCGACCCACACCAGCGGCGGCCAGGTTCGGACCACGATACGACAGTTAAAAAAATATGTGGGGGAAGTGAATATGACGCTGATTGAAGAGATCAGCCACTTAACCCACCGGGTCGAAGAGGGCAAGTATGATCGATTTAGGGTACGTCAGGAGTTAAACCGCATCGCCGCCTTGCCGGGCCAATATAAACGCTGGACGACGGTGTTGGCCGTGGGGATGGCCGGATCGGCTTTTAGCCAACTATTTGGAGGCGATTGGCCGGTTTTTTTAGTCACTTTTCTGTCGGCCGCCGTCGCTGTAGTTGTTCGGCAAGAACTGACCAAACTGGCTTATAATTACTACCTGGTCATTATGACCTCCGCCTTCGTGGCCGGTGGCTTGGTTAGCCTGATTAATTCGGTTCATGATATTGATAGACCAGATGTGGCTTTAGTTTCCTCGGTGTTGTTTTTGGTGCCGGGTGTGCCTTTTATCAATTCCATTAAAGATATGATCAAAGGCTACCCACTGGTCGGCTTGTCGCGCGGGGTTACCGCTGTGCTAACCATTTTTGCCATTGCTCTGGGATTGTTGCTGGCGATGCAGTTGGTGGGCCGGAATCTATTATGAGTTTGTCGATAGCCTGGTGGCCGCTGTTACTCAATTTACTGTGGGCCGGCGCGGCGGCGGTGGGCGTGGCTGTTTATTTCAACGTTCCTCTCCGAACGTTGTTGGGCTGCGCGCTATGTGGCGCTTCGGCCTTCACCACGCGGACCTTGTTGATGGATTCAGGCCAGTTCAGCATCGAATTGGCTACGGGGATGGCGGCTAGTCTGGTGACTATTTTAGGCGTATTTTTGGGCCGCCGGTGGCACGTGCCGGCCATCATCTTTGTCGTGCCGGGCGTCATCCCGCTGGTGCCGGGCGTCCGGGCATTCCAAACAATGATCGATATCCTAATCCTGACCACCGACGGTATCCAAGTTAATGACACTTTGCTCATCGATGCTGCCGTTAACAGCATCGAAACCACGCTGATTGTTTGCGCCATAGCCGGGGGAATTGCTATCCCCACCCTCCTCTTCCGACGTCGCCGCCCGATGACGTAATATGGTAACAAACGGTCGACATTGCATCAAAGCCTAGTTGTGGTATACTTTACTTAATCCACAAAACTTTAAGTCTGTCCTCGTGACCATGGGGTCGATGTGGCCACACCCCATTCTTAATGAAAATAAGAAAAGGAAATTGATCTGCTATGCAACATTTTCTCAGTATCGCCGACTATTCTCGCGACGAGCTGTGGAACTTCCTTCAAAAAGCCAAAAGCCTGAAAGATGAATTAAAAACGGGAGGGAATCAGCCTATTTTACAGGGGAAGATTTTAGGCATGGTCTTCCAAAAACCCTCTTTACGCACGCGAGTCTCGTTTGAAGTGGGGATGCTCCATTTGGGCGGAGAGGCGCTCTACATCTCCCCGGCTGAAATCCATCTGGGCATCCGCGAGTCGGTGCCCGATGTCGCCAGAGTGTTATCGGGTTATGTGGATGGCATTATGGCGCGTGTTTTTTCGCATGATCACGTTTTGCAATTGGCTCAATACAGCCGAGTGCCCGTTATCAACGGCTTAAGTGATTATAACCACCCCTGCCAGGCGCTAACCGATGTTTTTACGATCTGGGAATATTTTGGCCGGGTAGAAGGTCTAAAAGTAGCCTATGTCGGCGACGGCAACAATATGGCCAATTCGCTGATGACGGCGGTGGTTAAGTTGGGCGGTCACTTTAGCATCGCCACGCCGAAAGGGTACGAACTATCCCCCGACGTCTTACGCGACGGTCAGAAATATGCCGCCGACAGCAATGTAACGATAACCACTACCTATGATCCGGCGGAAGCGGTCGATGAGGCTGATGTCGTTTATACCGATGTCTGGACCAGTATGGGCCAGGAGGCCGAGGCGGCCAGACGGCTTGAGATTTTTCCCCCGTACCAACTCAACGCGGCGCTGCTGGCTAATGCTAAATCGTCCGCCATTGTAATGCACTGCTTACCCGCCCATCGCGGCGAGGAAATTACCGACGAAGTCGCCGACGGCCCTCAATCTTTAATTTTCCAACAAGCCGAAAATCGGCTGCATGCCCAAAAAGGCGTCTTAGCTTTACTGTTAGCGTGATAGTTTGACAACAAGAACTGTGAGGCGTAATCAATGGCCGGTGATCAACGTAAATTTCAAGAAGCAATGAAACATGCCGATCGCTTCAGCCAGGCCGGTCGATGGGCCGAAGCGATGAAAGCGTACCGCTTTGCTCTGGCGGAATTCTCAAATAGCGAGGCCGCTATTATGGGCTATGGCCGGGCGGCCTTGTTAGCTAATCAAATTGAATATGCTCGTCGGGCCTATATGCAAGTGCTCAAAATCAACCCCACCAATTTGGATGCCTTGGGCGCTATGGCCGATATCCAGGAGCGCAGCGGCCAGTTGGATGCGGCGGCGGAAACCTACTTGCGGGTGGGCAATGTCCACGCTTCGATGGAAAATTATGACACGGCCATCGACTCTTGGACGCGCGCCACCAAGCTGGCTTCGGGACAAGTGAATGCCCACTTAAAAATAGCCGATGTGTTGGCTAAACAAGGAAAAATTAGACCGGCGGCCCGCGAATATTTAACCTTAGCCGGGATATACCAGCGCCGGGGCGACATCGCGCAGGCCACCAAGCACGTCGAAGCGGCCCAGTTGCTGGTGGCGGATGATCCGGGCATTGCGGCCGCGTTTGAATCGTTAAATATCGGCGCGCCCATCGATCCTCAAAAAATTGGCGAAGCGCCTGCTGCGCCGGAACAAACCGATACCTTTGATAATGAATTCTTGACCGATGACGGCTTTGATGACGATGACTTGTTTGGTATTGAAGATTTCGAAGCCGCGAACCGACCGACCGGCGGCTTAATCGAATCGGCGCGTCAGGATGCCCTGGCCACATTAGCCAATCTCATTTTTGAAGATGCCGATAATCCCCACACCATGACCATTATGCAGGGACTCGACTTGCAGAGCAACGGTAATGTCACCGAGGCGATTGATGTGTACCACCGGGCCATCAATGCTGGCGCGCATCAAGCGGCGATGTATTTTAATTTGGGCTTCTTGTACCGGGAACAGGGCCAACTGAATGAGGCCGCTGCTATGCTGGAACGGTCGGCTACCGAGCCCGCTTTTAAGGTTAGCTCATTGTTTATTCTGGGGTTGATCAACCAGGCTATCGGTAAGCTTGAAGCAGCAGCTAAATATTTTGTGGAAGCCTTAAAAGCGCTCGATTTACAAACCGTCAGCGGTCAGCGGTATTATGCGTTGGCCCAAACCTATGACAACCTGATCAGTAGTTACACCGATCAAATAAATGCGGACAAGTTGAACAAATTTGCCACCACTCTAACCCGTTTTTTTGCCAACTCTGATTGGGAGCAGCGCGTCTACGAAGCTCGCCAGCGCATGAACAAAGTGGCCGAGGAAAAAGATACTATGAGCCTGGCCGAGTTTCTGGAAACGCCGGAAACAGAGGTGGTTATTACCGCGTTGGCGTTAACCAGTGAGTATATTAAATCCACTATGCTCTCCACCGCCTCGGAAGAGTGTTTGCGGGCTATCCAAAAGGCGCCCTCGTTTCTGCCCCTGCACTCGCGTCTGGCCGAAATTATGTTGAAGCAGGATCGAGCCGATCAAGCGATTACCAAATATTTGTATATTGCCAATGTCTATCAAATGCGGGGGCAGCCGGATCAATCCGTTAATATTTACCAAAAAATCTTAAAACTGGCGCCAATGGATGTCACCGTTCGCGCCAAACTGATCGATCTCTATATCTCTTTAGATAACGGCGGCCAAGCCCTGCGGCAGTATATTACCCTGGCCGACTCGTATTACCAGTTAGCCCAGGTTGACCGCGCCCTTGAGAAATACAATGAAGCCCTCCGGTTATCAAGCGCCGGTGGCGATACCGAAAACTTGCGGGTCGAGATTTTAAGCCGGACTGCGGATATTTACACCCAAAGATTCGACTGGACCAATGCCGCTTCGGCCTACGATGAATTGCTCAAAATTGAGCCAGATAATGAGCGTTTCTTGCGTCGATTGGTTGAGCTTTATCTGCGGCAAAATAGAGTATCACAAGCAACGGCCATGTTAGATAAATTGATTGGTATTTATCAGCGCCAAAGCCCGCTCCAAGTTTTGGAACTGCTCAAAGAGTTAGCCTCGTTTTATCCCGACAATCTCCAGTTACGTCAGCGTTTAGCCATCGCTTATGCTCAAAATAACATGAAGCAGCAAGCCATTGCCGAATATGACGCATTGGGTGAAATGCAGTTGGAAAAAGGGTTTCGGGATCAAGCCATACAAACCATTCAGGCTATCATCAATCTAGGCCCTGATGATATTGAAGGGTACCGTAGATTGCTGGGGCAGATTAGTGGAGGTTGAAATAGAACGGCTATTTAACGGTGTGAGCTAAGTTGTGAATTGATCCGCGTCGAAAAAACCCCTTCAAATGTGAATTTTTGCCCATAGACAAATCGATAACTTCATAGTAAAATAGGTTAGGGTTGTAGTAAACTAATTTGATTTGGATCGTGTCTAACTTTCAACAGGATTAGTGTCCCCCCATGTCCCAAAATTGAATAAATTGATTAAAGTATCATTTGAATTAGGAGAAAAATCAATGCAACAAAGGCGTGTTTTGATTGTCGATGATACTACCCCGGTTCGGGTTCTACTACAGCATACTTTTAAGGAACTAATGCCAAATTACCATGCTGTTGTCAGCCCCAACGGTGCTAAAGCGCTCGACGAACTTCAGCAGCAATCCTTCGATCTGATCTTAACTGATTATGATATGCCGGATATGGACGGCTTAGAATTGGCCAAAAAAGTACGCCAAATTTTACCGGACGCCCGCATAGTTTTGATGTCTTGTAATGATTTCCGGCAATTTTGTGATGATGTCGAAAAAATGAAGATCGATGGCTATCTTAAAAAACCCTTCAATGTAACCCAACTCTTAAAATCAGTTGAACACGCGATGGGAAACCATGGTGATTTCTCATCATCTCGACTCAAGCCGGGTTTGGTTAAAGCGAATTAATCTAATGCGGTTCAAGCGTTTCGCCGTCTGGCGATTTACTGCCGTATACATCTGTGCATCGACACGCAATTTAGTCAACCGGAGTAGGCAAACCAATTTTTCATGGTATAATATTCAAGCTTGTACAAAATTTTGAATTCTTGCGCATTAGACGTGTCGTGAGTAAACTTCGAAACCACAGAGAAAATTGGCAAAGAGGCCGGTTTTAGTCGCAGTTACCTCCTCTGCCTCATCTGTAATTTGTTTCGATCGCCTTAGGTGGAACCGTGACTGAACATAGTTATATTGGACAAAAAATAGACTCCTACACCATCGAGTCGATTATCGGACGCGGAAGCGTGGCGGTTGTCTATCGGGCCTTAACCCCCACTGATACAGTTGTTGCGCTTAAACTATTTTCCCCCCCTCCCAATGGAGAAGAAAAACTGTTGCTGGCTCGCTTTGAGCGCGAGGCCCGCTTGGCGGCAGGACTTGACCACCCTAACATTGTAGCTGTACTTGACACCGGCGAAATCGATGGCCGAGCCTATATGGTTATGCCCTTCGCCGGTGGCGAAACGCTCGACACCCGCCTGCGGCGCAAACTGAAGTTATCGGAGCTAACCTCTGTCGAAATCGCCTGGCAAATTGCCGATGCGTTAGCGTATGCCCATCGGCAAGGTATCATCCACCGCGATGTTAAACCCTCAAATATTATGCTCTCTTCCGACGATCACGCCATGCTCACCGATTTTGGTGTGGCCCAAGCTTGGGATGATCCCAGTTTGACCAAAGAGGGGCATATCGTGGGAACGCCGGCCTACATGGCCCCGGAACAGGTCGCCCAAGGGGGGACCATTGACCATCGAGCCGATTTGTATAGTTTGGGTGTGGTCCTCTACCGGATGGCCACCGGCCGTACCCCGTTCCGCGGCACCACCCCGCAGATGCTCCATGCCCATATTTATGAAAAGCCGCCTACACCCTCAAGTCTGGCGCGGATTTCGCCGGAAACCGAAGCGATCATCTTACGCGCGATGGCCAAAAATCCGCGCGATCGCTATCCGGACGGCGAGGCGATGACCCAGGCCTTGGCCCGAACCAGCTACCACCTCCGTAATCGGGCCGAGAATCGTAGCCCTTGGCAGTCGATGGTCGAGTGGATTCGATCTCGCCTGTATGTGGCTTAGACTTATCAATCACAAAGCTTTCCTGCTTAGCTCAGCCCGGATTGTACAATCCGGGCTGAAATGTTTACGGTGACAATTTGATGTGGTAATTTTATTGATTTAGAAATACGCAATCAGACGTCCCGCCGGATCAAATCCTCGAACGTCTCCCGGCGTTGGATCAATTTAACCCCATTCTCCTCGCCAAAAACAACCGCCGGTTTCAGAGCCGCATTGTAGTTGCTGCTCATAGCTAACTGGTAAGCCCCGGCGACCGGTATCGCCAGAATGTCACCGGGCTGGGCTGCCGGCAGATCAACCGCTTGAATGAGAATATCTCCGGTTTCGCAATAAGGACCGGCGATGGCCACGGTCTCTGTTTCCGGCTCGCCGGCGCGATTGGCCAGTACGGCCGTGTAGTTGGCCCGGTACAGCGCCGGGCGGGGATTATCGGCCAATCCGCCGTCGATGCTCACGTAAGTCCGCCCGCCGGGCATCACTTTACGGCCGCCCACTGTGTAAAGCGCTACCCCCGCCTGCCCAACTAAAGACCGACCCGGTTCCAAAATAAGTTGAGGCAAGGATAAGTTTCTGAGGCGGCAACCGCGCTCGACAGCGGCGGTGACGCCGGCCACAAACGGTTCCACCGGCATTGGTGGGTCGTCAGGGTGATAGCGCACTCCCCAGCCGCCTCCGGCGCATAGTTCGCTAAATGGCCAGCCGAACTCATGGCGCCATCCGGCCGCCAAATCGAGCAATCGCTCCAACGCCTGCGCCACGGGACCGGCATCGTGGAAGTGAGATCCCAGATGCACGTGTAGCCCGGTTAGCTCGATGGTCGAGTTTTGCGATAATAGCTCGCGTGCTACACTATCCGCCGCTTCGATGGGAAATCCAAATTTACTATCGGCCGTGCCGGTGACAGTGTATTCATGGACCGTTTCGACCGCTACATCCGGCGTAATCCGCAGCCAAATTTTAACGGGCTGCCCGTGCTCTGCGGCCATTTTGGTCAGTGAGGCCAGCTCATCCGCATTATCAACCACAATTCGGCCGACTCCGGCTCGCAGCGCCTCACGCAAATCGAGGGCGCTTTTATTGTTGCCATGCAGATGCATCGCCGTCGGGTCAGCGCCTCCGCGCTCGGCGATAAATATTTCGCCGGCCGAAGCTACATCCAGCCCCACGCCCGCATCCGTCATCAGCCGGACGAGGGCAGTACACAAAAAAGCTTTGCTGGCATAAGTTAACAGGCTCGAGCCGGCGTATCGCGCCAGCCCCTGCCGGTAGGCTCGTATCTGTTGGCGGATGGTGGCCACATCGTAGACATACAACGGTGTGCCGAACTGCCGGGCCAATTCCACAGCGGCGTGACCGTTGAGGGTGAGTTGGCCCTCGGTGGTGATGGTGGTGTTGGGGGGGAAGAGTGATAATTTGTTTGACATCGATAGATTTTACTCCTTGAGTAAATTAAGGACGAATGATAATAGTGCCTGCGACACAGCAATGAAAATAAAAATCTTGTAGGACAAAGGTTAAAGGTGATTTACTGACGTGAAGCGGAGATAATCGCAAGAATCGGGTGTTTTACGGTTGCCCGTTAGTTTATGATAAATCTAATCCGATTCAAAAATTGGTCTGCCAATTTTATCGGGAATTGGACCTTTACAAATGAACTGAAATCTCATAAAATGTTCTATATAATGATAAAAACTCCGGATATTTGTTGGTGAAATAGGGTATGGACCGAATAATTGACGAAATTGATCGCCAGATAATAGAACTTTTACAAAATGACGGCCGTCTGTCGAACGCAGCGTTGGCTGAAAAAGTGGGTTTGACGACCTCGACGGTGTATGAGCGGGTGCGGAAGCTGGAACGTAAAGGGATTATTAAAGGGTATGTAGCTGTGGTCGATGCAGAGGCATTAGGCAAGCCGATTACCGCCTTCATCCGCCTATCCGTCAGCGGGTTGACGGAAAATTACGTCGAATCCAAGAACAAAGTAATGGAGATTGCTCTAGCCGAACCGGACGTATTGGAATGCCATGGCGTGGCCGGCGAGGATTGTTATGTGTTAAAGGTCCGTGTGGCTAGCCCCAAAGAGTTAGAGCGTCTAATTGAACGGATACGCACCCAGGCCAGTATTTCGCGCTCGACGACCAATATTGTCTTATCAACCTTCAAAGAGAATACCGTCGTCATTCCGGCTGTGGAAGCGTGGGTGAAGGTTCCGATTCGTTAACAGGCTGAGAAGCGCCCATGCACTCACGCGTGACCTCAAGAAATGCTTTAAGCGCCGGGGACAGCCATTTGTCCTCGTGCCAAACGGCGTGAGTGACCACCTGAAAATCGCGGCCGGACCAGTTCAGTGGGATCAATTGCCCCCGTTCGATTTCCGATTTAATGGCAACCAACGGTAGTAGTGACAGGCCCACCCCGGCCATCACACACTGTTTGATAGCTTCGACGCTGTGAAATTCCATGGGTTGGGTCGGTACGCCGGCTGCGTTTAAGGCTCGTTCAAAGAGGCGACGATAGGTGCAGGTCGACTCAGTCAGTAAAAGTGGTTGATCGCGGAGGTCGGCGCAGCTAACCTGCTCGGCCTGAGCCAGTGGATGGTGCGGGTCGGCCACAATTAGTAGCGGCTCGGTCACCAACGGTTCGACGACCAGCCCCGGTATTTGGAACGGTTCGGCCATAATGAAGGCAATATCGGCCAGCCCCTCCTGCATCCGGCGTTTGAGATCGGTATCAAACTCAGGCTGAAACGAGAGTTGGACTTGCGGGAACAGCCGGCGAAATTGGCGTAAGATTTTCGGTAGACGGTAGGTGCACAGGGTTTCAGGGGCGCTAATGGTCAAAGGGCCGGTCAAGATATCGGCATTCGAGACAACCGCCAGCGCTTCATCGGCCAGGTTGAGCATTTTTTCGGCGTAACCGAGCAAGCGCTGTCCGGCATCCGTCAGTGCGACGCTTTTGCCTAACCGATCAAACAACGCCACGCCCAACTCCTCTTCCAAGCCCTGAATCTGAGCCGACACGGTTGATTGGGCGTAGTTGAGTTGAGTCGCGGCGCGTGAGAAGCTAAGGGTTTGCGCCACAGCGCGAAAGGTAATTAATTGTCGAATTTCCATCACTAACTCCTGTTATCGATATTGTCGATAATAATCATCTAAAATATTCGCTTTACATGATATTACACTGATGATAAAATAGAGGCAAGTTTACAACTTAAGGAGATGGTGATGATAACTCAAGAACAACGGCGGGAAGGCATCGACAAAATTAGCAAATTGCCGGGCCAGTTACGTGAACTGGTGCAAAACCTATCGGCTGAGCAGTTAATCACCCCTTATGTGGCCGGCGAGTGGACCGTAGCTCAAAACGTTCACCACGTAGCCGACTCGCATATGAACAGCTACATTCGGGTCAAGCTAATTTTGACGGAGGAATATCCCACCTTGAAGCCGTATGATCAGGAAGCCTGGGCCGCATTGGCCGATGCGGACGGTCCCAATCTGGAGACGTCGTTACTGATTTTGGAAGGATTGCACCGGCGCTGGGTTACATTGTTCGAGAGTTTGTCTGAGACGCAATGGCGTCGAGCCGGCCTGCATCCTGAAAACGGGGAGATGACCGTGGCCGATTTTGTGCAAGATTATGCCGCTCACGGTGAAGCCCATCTTGATCAGATCCGGCGGACGCTAGCCGCGCAACCGGTCGCTTAGGTTGAAGCGATTAAATGGAGGTCTACTATGAATATCGTTAACACGAATATGCAAACAATGGCTTTTGTTAAAAGTGATGCTGAATTTAATCGGGCCAAGGTCAAAGGTTTTTGGCAAACTGTTCTTGACCGAATTCTTGGCCGGCGGACTCATTTGCTGCCCTTCAGCGGAGTGATGGAGCGGCTCGATCTCCGGCGTGGGGCTGAGTTGGGGTTGAAAGATATTCCATTGGCCGCAGTTGTCGGCAGTGTAAGCCGCAGCGAGGATTTTACCCGCGACTTTTCGCCCTGCACCAGCAGCTACCTTAACCGGGAACGCTGGCGCGGCATCTACACGTTGGTTACCACCGGGGCCGGTATTCCCGCGATTGAGGTTTACCTGGTCGACGGTGACTATTATGTCATCGATGGGCATCACCGGGTATCGGTAGCCAAACACCTGGGCTGGTCAACGATTCAGGCCCATGTCACTGAACTACCGGCGCCGGTCGAGGCCGCAGAGAGTATGTTGGTCGATTTTTATGAAAGGGGAGGTCTTATGAGTCTCAATACACAAACCCCAACTGTTGGTTTTGGAGAATCGATGAGTGCGCCGACGCCGCTGCTCCGGCTGATTCTGTACAAAAATGAAGTTTGCCGGATACCACAAGCCTACAGCGAAGTGAAAGTCGTGTCAGGCAATGCCTGGTTAACGATGGATGGGCGCGATATGTTTCTGGTTCGCGGCGAGCGAGCTAGCCTGGCGTCACATCGGGATACGGCCTTGATCTCTGCGCTGGGTAAAACGCCGCTGGTTCTAGAAGTGCGCAGCGAAGAAGAATCGTCAGATTTGCTGGGACTCGTGCCTCAACAGGTATGTTCGTAAGGAGCAGGAGGCCGTAAAGGTTTTATAAGTTGCTTCGGAAACCTTTAGGGGCTAATTTCTTCATATAGAATTAGGGAGAATGGTATGCGGCTGAAAAATTTTATGTGGCTCCTTGCCCTGGCAGCCCTGTGGGGGCCTTCTTTTCTCTTTATCAAAGTTGCCGTCCAGGAAATTCCGCCGTTGACGATGGTTGTAGGGCGGGTGGGGATTGCGGCGCTGCTGCTGTTGGTGATTTTGCGCATGCAAGGCCGCAGCTTGCCGAAATTCGGTCCGGTCTGGAAACATTTCGCGGTGATGGCCCTGGTGCAAAATGCGCTGCCATTCACTCTGTTTAACTGGGGAGAACAGTACATCGACAGCGCCCTGGCCGCTATTCTCAATGGTACGACACCCCTGTTTACTATTCTCCTGGCTCACATCTTTGTCGATGATGACCGCCTAACCTCTGGTAAACTGTTAGGGGTTCTGGTGGGCTTTGGGGGTCTGATTATTTTAATCATGCCGTCACTGGTGGGCGGTATCGAAGCCACAACTTGGGGCTTAATTGCTGTGACCATCGCGGCGGTCAGTTATGGTGTGGCGATGGTCTATTCCCGTTTGAATTTACGCGGCTTACCCCCACTCGTTGCCCCGACCGCGCAGCTCACTGTAGCCACCCTTTATATGCTGCCGCTGTCACTCATATTCGAGCGCCCCTTTCTCTTGCCGCTGCCTTCGTTCGCAGCGGCCGGGTCGCTTATTGTATTGGCTGCCTTTGGTACGGCCCTAGCATTTGTCATCTACTACCGGCTAATCGAGCAAGCCAGCGCTTCATTTGTCTCGATGGTCACCTATGTAATTCCGGTCTTTGGCGTGTTCTTGGGAGTGGTTGTCCTCAACGAAACGCTCGACTGGAACGCCTATGTTGGCTGCGCCCTAATTCTGGCCGGTGTTATGCTGGTTAATGGCGTGTTTAAGTCGCTCCCCTGGCTGCGCCGGCCTAAAACCGATGCGGTGGTGCGTCCCTCATAAATTTGTGACTTTCGGGCAAATACCTTAGGTACTTTAGTACAATCAATTGAGGACTTTTAGCCCTTACATCTTTAGGAAATATGGCCTATGCTGAGATAGACCATATTTCACCTCATGTAAGGACTAAAAGATGCAACTCAAAAACCTCTCTTCATTATCCCTACTGGCCGTTCTCTGGGGCTCATCATTTCTTTTTATAAAAGTTGCGGTTCAAGATATTCCACCGTTTACAACCGTGACCGCCGTTGTCGGCATTGCCACGCTGGTCCTGTACCTGCTGCTTCGCCGGCAAGGACGCCGGCTGCCAAAATTGGGTTCTATCTGGATCGCCTTTGCTATCGCCGGCTTGCTGCACAACGCGCTCCCGTTCGCGCTGCTGGTTTTCGGCGGGCAGTACGTTGACAGCGCGCTGGCGGCTGTACTTAACGGTACATCACCATTGTATGCGCTGTTGTTGGCCCATTATTTCACCGGCGACGACCGCCTGACGCCCGCCAAGTCGCTGGGGTTGTTGGTGGGTTTTGGGGGGTTAGTGTTGTTAGTCGCGCCCTCGCTGTTGGCGGGTGTCCAGGCCAGCGCTTGGGGGTTGCTCGCCGTGGGCGCGGCAGCGGCCAGCTACGGCGTCGCTATTGTTTACTCGCGGATCAAATTAAGCCAACTGCCGTCTCTGGTGGCGCCCACCGCTCAAATGGGCATGGCCACCGTCTATGCCCTGCCGCTGGCGGTGATGATCGACCAGCCATGGCAAATGGCGCTCCCATCAGTCAACGCGATTGGCGCGGTCTTGGCCCTGGCGCTGTTTGGTACGGCCCTCTCCTACGTGGTTTATTACCGGCTGATTAGCCGCATGAGCGCCTCGCAGGTATCGATGGTCACCTATTTGGTGCCGATTGTGGGGTTGGTGCTGGGTATTGTGGTTCTGAATGAACAGGTGGCCTGGAATGCCTACCTGGGCTGCGGCTTCATTTTAGTCGGGGTCATGTTTGTAAACGGGCTAATTAAGCCCCCGCGCTGGCGGCACAACTCGACCGATACAGCGCTGCAAACTTAGGATCAGCCATTAAATAACGTGAGCAATCTAACAGGAGATTGGAGATTAGAGATGGGGAGATTGGCCTCACAAATCTCCTTATCGCCTAATCTCCTCATCTCCATTCTTGATGTTGTGGAAGTTATTTGATTCGCGATTCTTAGTCGTCTAGATCCACCGGTCCGCGCCGCCGTTTGGTTTCGCTGCGCTGGCGTTTTTTGCTCAACCGGCGCTTTTTAGCCGCCTGGCTAGGTTTGGTCGGGCGACGCGGTTTTGGTGGCTGCGCCGCCCGGCGAATCAAGGCGACCAGCCGCTCGACCGCGTCCTGACGATTGCGCTCTTGCGTTCGAAATCGCTGCGCCTCGATAATGATGACGCCTTCTTTGGTTAGACGCTGACCTGCTAATCGAGTTAACCGCTCTCGAACCGCCTCCGGCAAATGCGGCGACTGGCCCACATCAAACCGAAGCTGCACCGCCGTGGCCACTTTGTTGACGTTTTGCCCACCCGGTCCGGAGGCGCGAACCGCCTCGATCTGTATTTCGCTGTCTTCGATGAAAAGTGTATCGGTGATTTGAATCATAGTCGCGGCTACTCAATAATCGCTCGCAGATTGCACAAGACACCTAAACTCCCTAACTCTACAAGCTCTATAAACTCCCTAACTCTACAAACTCTATTGTACCGGCAGTTGGGCCAACCCCACAAAATCGCCGCCGGAGGCGACCGGCAGGCGCTCGCCGGTGGCGGCGTTGTAAAAGCCGGCGATAAGCTGGTAACTTCCCGCCGGCAGGTCGGACGACAGCGGCAGGGTGTAGGTGTCGGTCAGGATTTCGCCGGGTAGCCAGGTGGTCGTGGGCGCGGCCCCGGCCAACGGCTGCTGATCGACCTGAGCCACGACTTGACCGGCGTCGTTGAGTAGCTGCACAAAGACGGTGTAGTTTGTCTCAATTTCCCTTTCGGCTTGCCAATAAAGCGTCAGGCTGACCGCCGACTGCTGACCATCGACCGCCGCTTCCGCCAGACTACCCGGAGCAATGTTCGAGCCAAGCAGCTTAATGAGGGGTGGGCTGCCAAATCTGGCCTCTAGGGGTTGGGCAATGGGCGGCGGATCGAACTGGCGGGGCCGGCTGTCCAGATCGACCGATGTTAACCGCGTCTCAGCTTCGATTTCCCCAGTCGGATTCACCAGGGCGATGGTCAGACCGGCCGTTTTTCCTGCGAGGCGGGGACTGGTCGGCAAATGGTACACTTGGCGACGCGTTTGGCCCGGCTGCCAGGCTGAGGCGTCGGTGGGTGTAGTCACCAATGGAAAATCAGCGGTCGATTGGGTCTCGCCGGATTGAAGGGTCAGGCGGATGGTAGTTCCCGGCGCAGGCGAGGTTTGCGCCTGCCAGTAAAGCCACAGCCACATTTCTTGGCCGGGTTTGATATTCTCCGGAGCCGCGTAACCTAACAGTAACATGTCTCCAAGAGTACGCGGATCGAGGTTGGGGACGGCCAGCGCCAAGGTCGGTACCACAATTTCAGCCGGAGCGACCGCCACGTCATCGACAGTGTGTGGCTGGCCGAGCGATTGGCCGGAAGCCGGATCGTACATGACCAGTTGCAGCAAGTAATCGCCGGGCGGGGTATCGGGCGGCAGCCACAGACTGCGCCGGTCGATGATCGGTTGGCCGGGCGGCCAGGCGGTGGCCGGCTGCGTGGCGGTCAAGGGCGGCCAATCGCTCTGGGCAAACATGTCGCCGTAGTGATTGATCAGCCGGAGCGATAGCTGGTAGTTTTGGGTCAACGGTGTGTCGGTTCGCCAGACGAGGGTCAGCGGGAGCAAATCGCCGGCCGAGGTGGGCGCGTCGGGTCGGGTTAGGCTAATCAGTGTTGGCCCCTGACCGGTCGCATCGGTAAACGGGACGTTGATTTCCTCCAAGTTTTCGGGATTTTCTAAACTATACAACGCCAGCCGTTTCCGCCCCAACCAGCTTTGCCAGGCCGGATAAGCATTGCGAGCCAGCCAGCCCTCCAGCGTCGCATCGATGTCCACGCCGTAGGGGGTGTACCACAGCCGTTGGTGCTGCGCTGCAATCTCGGCCAGGCGTTTCTCGGCTTCGGCGGGCGGCGGAACGGGCGTATTAAAATCGTGATAGACCGGTAAATCGCCCCGGTAGTAGAAATCGAACAATTTTTCACCGCCATCGCCGGTCATAAGAATGGCGTCGCCGGGTTGGCTGTAGGTTTCGATCATCTCAATAACGCCGCGCCAATTGGGCTTCGCGTAGGCAGGATCGGTGTAGTGATGGAAAAGAACCCAGAGGCTGATGGCGAGGAAAGGCGTAAGGATAATTAATAATCGGAGATTGGGGATTGGGAGATTGGGAGTCGAGGCTTTAGCCGGAGAGGTGTTGTCTTTTGCCGCTTGGTGACCCTGCCATTTGGCTATTGCGAAGGCTATTAAATCGGCTACGGCCAGAATACCAAGGGCGACGGTCAGCAGATAGCCGACTTGCACCACGATGAGATACCGTTCGAGATAGACGGGGGTGCCGATTTGGCTGTAGAGCCAGGTGGCCATATTCGGGGCCAGGGTAAAGGCCAGCAGCAAGGCCAGTAAATCCCAGCCATACCGGCGAGCAGCGTAGATCAGGCCCAATCCGTAAAAAATGATAAAAATAGAGGTCAGGTAAAACGCCTGGGGACGAGGCACCAGTTCGCCGATACTGTAGGCGATGGCGCTGCGTAGGTACGATTCGCCCAGGCCGGCAAACGGCAGCCAGTGCTCGCTTTGCCACAGAGTCGAACCAATGGTTAACCAGATCGCGAAGGGAGCCAGAATAACCAGCAGAGTTCCGGCCCAGGGCAAATAGAAGCGCCAGTGCCGCCGAACGGTCAGCAAAAAGTAAAGCCCTTGAACGCCGATGACCACCAGCCCGTGATAATGGGTGAAGATCGCCCACATCGTGCTGAGAACGTAGAGCAGCCACCAGCGCCAGCCGCCGCGCTGCCAGAGTTCGAAGAAACTCCACATACTCATAATCGAGGCGGCGGTGAGCATGCTGTAGTTTCGAGCGTCTTGGGCGTGCCAAACTTGGTAGGGCGCGATGGTCATTAGAAAAGCAGCAACCAGCCCCAACCGGCGGTCGCCCAGAGTTTGGCCGAGCCGAAAGGTTAACGGTATCGCCAGGACGCTGGAGACTGTCGACAGAAAGCGCAGGGCGTACTCCCCATTGCCGACAACCTCGACCCAATAAATCGTCAGTACGTGGTAGAGCGGCGGCGCAGCCCGGATCGTTTGAAGCGAGGTCCACAACTCGCCGAGCGACTGGTTGGCATAGAACAGCGTCCAGGCTTCGTCGATCCAGTAGCTTTGGCCATCGAGCCGGTAGACGCGCAGGGCAAAGGCGAGCAGGGTCAGGCCCAGCATCATTATTTTTTCAACATCTAGATTTCGAGTCATAGCCAGCCGGCTGATCAGAGTCCTTAAATTGGCCGGATCACTATCCGGTCGACTCCGGTATTATAAAGTGCCGCGCCGGCTTTGCCAATGATGGCTGTTAAATCAGTTCTCCTTCGTTCGCGCCCCTTAGGGCGGCGGGGATGGACGAAAAATTTCCTGGAAAAATAGAGTT
Source organism: Anaerolineales bacterium (assembly GCA_020634855.1). Classification (GTDB taxonomy): domain Bacteria; phylum Chloroflexota; class Anaerolineae; order 4572-78; family J111; genus JAGRBY01. The sequence continues at coordinate 164,639 of JACKAU010000003.1, read as the reverse complement.
GCATAGATTTTGGCCGGGTGATCCCAATTTTGGGGGAAGATTTCTTTTTTGAAAGACCAATTACGGCGGAAATTTAAATTATTCAAACTCTGGCTTAATTGTTCAAACTCTGCACCACATGTTTCAACAATTCTTTTAAATGTTCAAACAATTGTTTTAAATATTCAAACTCTGGCTTAATTGTTCAAACTTTGCATGACATATGTTCCAACAATTCTTTTAAATGTTCAAACTCTGGCTTAAGTATTCAAACTTTGGCTTAATTGTTCAAACTTTGCATGACATGTTCCAACAAATTTTTAATTGTTCAAACTTTGCATAACATGTTCCAACAATTCTTTTAAATGTTCCAACTTTTCGCGTCATATTCCGTTTCGGCGAGACATATTTATGGTTTTGAAGCAAAAGAATACCTAAATTTAGGGCCTCGTATCAACGAAATAGGGCATAAACGGATAATTTTTGCACATATTCGGCTATCAGCGGTCAGCTATCAGCTATTTTTAAGCCAAGTAACCTATCCAGGAAATGCCGAAAACCACGGGAAGTAATTGATTTTGATCCCTTAACCCCAACTGCTTACTGCTTACTCCCGATGTTCACTCACAGATCACACCCTGAGTCAGATACACTAAATTCGATTAAAGGATTCAATGTTTATGGAAGGTGGTTTTACCCAAGATCAAATCGCCGTTGTCGGCGAAACAATGTGGCAGTTTAGCAGCGCCCTAGCGCAGACGTGTACGGTGCTGTTTCAAGGGCGAACCGAGTGGCTGAATGCGTTGGGGCTGCACGCCCGGCGCAAGGACGGCAACGGGACCAGCCAGATTGCCAAACCAAAAGTCGGCTAAGTTTGATATCGTGGTGGCCTGGCAGCGCCATTTGTTTTGAGGCGGCCCAGACGAATACGCAGATTGCTTCGATTTTGGCGGCAAACGGCTTTCCGGCCGATACGCTGGCTCAAGGTGCGGCCGGCGTAGAGGGATTGGTTCAGACCAATCATCGTCAGGAGCAGGCCAAGGCCACGGTTATGCAGCGCCGCAAGGAGCGAGACGCAGCCTTTAAGGCGCTAACCCAATGGCTGCGCTGCGCCCAACGGGCGGCGGAGTTTGTGAGGCAGGACGCGGAGGGTAGTTTGTTGGGGAGATAAGAATTGAGAATGAAGAATTGATGATTGGGGAAGAAGCTCTGCGGGCTGTTTGATCCGTGGGGCTTTTTGTTGGGGAACAAAGGTGATCCCCATACTTGGTATGTTCCTCCGGGAAATGTTGGGTCTCGATCCTCGACCCAATCTACGCGGCTTCCGCGAAGCCAAACAATTTTATGGTGATGTCACTAATAAAATAATTATTCGTTAATGAAACAAATGAAATTTAGGGGTTAGGCGATTTGGCGGAAATCAAACTGTATAACTGTCGAGTAGTGTATCAATCCCAAAATTGCTACAATGAATTCAATGAGAAAATATTCACAACTCTAATCGAAATCAATTGTTTTATACCAAGGTCGATAAAATTGGACGGATATTTTTCTTCTGCCACTGTTTCACTTAGGTGCCATATATCCTGATGATAGTAGGCAATGATCGCATATCAGGTTAGTGTAGGAGAAGAAACCTTGAAAACTTCTATATCAGTCCTATTCACTTTGAATGATATGGTTTAGGTATTGTAACATTTGCCGAAGGTTATCCCGGTTAAACTCTCGCACAGCGAGGAAAGCCAGGGGATTTGCTTTCGGCATTTTGTTTCTGAAGGGAAGTGGTTTCTTGCACTATGCTCGTTAAATTCACTGCTGGTTAGACGGCGTGTCAGAACCTCATAAATATTCTCTACAAGTAATGCTCAGATAGGAAAAAATCAATGAAATATTTTCTGATTTCTATAGTCGTTGTGAGTTTATTATTGGCAGATCAGGGTGGTTCTTTGGTATCAAGTGTAGAGAAAATCACGCAGACTAATTCAGTGACTACCCAAAGTCTACAATCTACTGAAATTGCTCAACCTGAACTGCAAGGCCACAGCCCGTTCGCCATTGCGATTACCAACAATGGAGAATACGCTTATCTCGGTTTTGATCTTGCAGAAGTCGTCTTTAAAGTTCGTCTAAAAGACATATGTTTAAAGTGGGGGTAGCCGATCTATCTGAGTATTTTCCAATGGAAAGTGAGCTTATGGCTTTAGACCATAGTGAGAACAAACTTTTCATTTACGTACAGACGCGAAAAAAATTCCTCGTTCTTGATACCCAGAGTATGCAGGTGATTCATACCATCGAAAATATTCAAGCTTGGGACCTTATCCGGTCACAATATGGTCCATATCTAATGGCTCTAGATGGTGGAGGCCTGGTGAATATCATTAATACAGATACATATGAGGTGACAGAATTCGAAGATCAGGATATAGCGACTGGAAGAATTCAAGAAAGTAACTACAACGAAAATCAATGGTACGTGGTCACCCTGAGAAGCTACAGGGTTCAAGGTAGGCATCTACAACAAAAAGTACAAAGGTCTGGAGTAACGCAGTTTCTATTCCCTTCCAGGTACAAGATGAAGGACTTATGGCCTTGCGGGTATTACCCAATGAACAAAAGGCATATTTAGCTACCTTTGGAGGATGGTATCCAGATTACCATGCCTATGGATGGCTTTATTCAATTGATCTGATATACGGGGAACAACGGTTATTCCAATAGACGGCGGGGCATTTTGTTTAGAGGCAAGCGCTGACAGTCAAAGATTGTTCGTAGGAACCGGCTGGCCAATTCCCAATGATAATAATATCTTGGTTCTTGATACAATAACGGACAAAATAATGGGTAAAATCAATCTTAAGCGAGAGGAATATAGAAACCCTCATACTCAGATAAATGATTTACAGATTGGCTCCGCTAACCCAAATCTTCTTTATGCTACGGCCGCTGATAGTAACTCCTTCCTTAAAATAGACCTTACTACACTTACACAGGTAGATAAACTCTTCGTCAATAATCAAAGCTTTGGTCCCCATTATTTCATCGCGCATCCATCTCGTTCTTCTGGATATGTCTTAATTCATCAAAGTAAGAATGCGTTTGAGCTTGATCTTCAGGAGAATGTCATAAACAGGATAGTCGAATTTCCGCTGATTCGTGATGATATATTCGCCTATGATGGTGTATTCAACGATGCAGGTGAATTGCTTATTGCCCAAGGAGAATCAATTCTAGAAATTGACACAGAAGGAATGCGTCTGCTAAAAACTCATCTACTTCCCCAAAATCTTGCCCCAGTGTGGCAATTTGTTTTATCCAATGATTGGTCAAGGATGTACTCAATTTCGCAAGAACGCAACCAGAATGAGTATCATCCGGATATTTTCCAAGCAATAAATACCGTTGATTATGGGATGGGGGCATCTTTCCAACTTGATGGAGGAAGCTTCAAAGAGAGACCATTTGTACTCCCAGACGGAAAAAATTGTATGCTGTAGGTGGACTAACCAATAGTCCGGTAACAATTCAGGTTATTGATGCGAACAGTTTAACCGTAACAAAGACAATTAGTTTTGACGAACCTGATTTATTGGGTATAGCTGACGGAACATATTATCCCTATGCTTATGACCCCGCCTCTCATATTCTCTTTGTAGGAGCCACTTACGTGGTATTAGCCATAAATACGGAAACTGATACGATAGTAAGCGTTATCAAATTGGGGGACGCCGCCTGGGCCATTGGACTTGAACCATGGGAACTAACCTATATTAATGCAATTGGTCTAGTCTATAATCCTCATGAAAACTATCTCTACATAGCACACCTCGATCGGTCATTCGTGAGCATTTATGACTTGAATGAAGGCGAGTTCTTGCCAAAAGCGATTTCCTTAAAGGGCTTCTTTCCTGTTTCCATATTCGCGAACAGTAATTTTAGCAAAATTTATTCTCTCAATGCGGTCTCAGATAATATTTCGGTAATAGACGTGAGCACCAAAACGATCGAAAAAATTATCGACTTAGATGCTTATATATACCAGGCTCCCATAAAGTGTATCTGCCAAGCATATTGAAGTGAAAGCCAAAGACTATCACCGACGATGCCATCCCTATGCTATGAATCACGTCATTCCACAACCCCAACCGATTCTTGAAATTTTTCAAGGCTCGTTATTGGCCCCCCGAGAACTCTGGCAGGTGGTGCTGAAAATCGCTATCGTAAAACCTGTTTTTGTCGGAAACGGGCGACAATGGTCGCGTTAGCGGCTATTTCGATGCCTGAGCCGGCGACGGAGCCAATAAGGGGATAAGCGCCTCGATTTCGGCGTCACTCAAATTCAAGCGGGGCATCAAGGTATTGGGCTTTACGGCTGCCGGGTCTTTCAACCAGAGCCGCAGGTATGCTGGCGAGGTCGTAAAGGTCGATAGATCTGGCCCCGTATGAAGTGATATCGTATCGGTCTCAATCGCCTCGTGGTAGTGACACGTAACGCACCCTTTGGCGACAAACAGCCTATTCCCCAAGTTACTTTCAGTGACAAGGGGTGGTTTTTCGGCCACGGCGGTTCGATGGTTCACCGTCATCGCTACACCCATCGCGCCGATTGATCCGGCGGTAAGGACGATCAGGGTTGTCCACCACACTCGCTTCCGCCACCAGAGCACAGTACTGCCCGCCATCCCAATAAATCCGACCATGCCCAGCCAAATCGGCCAAGCCTGAACTTCGTTTTGACCGGCATTATTCGATGACTCAGCCAGAACATCTAACTCCGGCAAAACGGTCTCCATCGTGAAAGCTTGGATTGACCAGCGCCACTGGCCGGCATGGGGCAGGGTTAATGTGGTTGAATAGTGACCTGTATCGGTGAGGGTGTGGGCGGTCGCCTCAACCGTTTCGCCGCTTTCAGCATGGGTGGCGATAACTTGAGGAGTGAGATCGGCCATCGGGTGTATGCCATGCTGGCGCACCATAAAGCTGACCTCGAACGGCTGATTGGCGATAGGCGCTTCCGGCAAGTGGTCGAGGGTAATCACCGCCCAACCGCCGGCTTTGGCCTGCGCGCCGCGAGCAACCCCAATAAAGCGACTAACGTCATCAATCCGATGGGAAGATGGTAATGATGAGCGCGTTTCATAAATTCCTCCTTTTTCGGTTAGTTTAAGGTTCGATTTCAATTCGTCTGTCGGGAGGGTTTGTCGTAACTGCTGTTGTAAAGCGACGAATTAATCGGAAATAACAAAGCAAGCTTTGTTGCTCCGATACGTTATTGGATGGTTAAAGCGTTGCGACGAACGAATTAACGCCACGACTCGGCGATGCGAACGGCTTCCGCCAACGGCAAGTCTGTTTCCAGGCGGTAGGTGATGTCATCTTCGAGCCAGATCAGGACATGACCGTCGATGAGCCGGCCGGGGTTGGTGGTCGTGGTGCTGCCGTCTTGAAATTGGAGCAGGTATGGCCCTTGCGTCCACAAGGCGGGTTGGCCTCGTACCTCGGTCCTTTCGATCAGCGCCGGCTGCATTTTTTTTGAGCATAGGTGTTTGGCCCCAGCATGTGGAGACTAAGTCTGACGCTTGGGTTGATGCGGATCGAGCCAGACCAGGATAATGACCGGCCCGGCGAAATCTTGCATAAAGACGCGATCGGCTGGCCCAAATCGGCCGGGTAAGCCGGCAAGCGGATGGGAAAATCGACCCGCTGCTGCGCCTCGACCAGGTGGTTTCGCCGGCCAGATCCAAAACCGAGCTGACCGGCGTAGCCATCGGCGTCGGCGCGATGGTCGTCGGTGGGGAGTGATTGGGACGTTGGCGGTAGGGACGTTGGGATTGGTGTTGGCTCGGTCAGAAAAATGCGTACGGCTCCAAGTTGTAGCATCTCTACCAGTGCGGCGCGAACAGGCGGAACGGCCAGCACCCCGAGTAAGATGATCCCCACAGTGACGGCCGCCCAGCCCCAGCGATAGCTCCACCCCGGCCCGGACGTGGCTTCCAGCGCCAACTGCCGGTTGACCCGCTGCTCGATATCGGGCAGGGGCGGGTAGGGGAAAATCGGGCGCGGCCCGCTCCAACTGAGCGCTTAACGCCTGATTGGGTTGTTCATCGCGTAGCTGTCGGTTCATTCGACGCGCTCCTCGTGCAGTTCCGGAAATTTCGCTCGATGACTCGCCGCAAACGACCCAGGGCGCGGTGCAGCCGGGATTTGACCGTGCCCGGTGCAATGTCGGCGGCGGCGGCCGTTTCTTCAACCGAAAGTTCCAGGAAGTAACGCAAATAGATGATCTCCTGGTCGGTGCGTTTCAGGCGGCGAGCAGCCCGCCACAGCGTATGGGCTTCCGACTGCTGCTGAAACCGATCACCGGGCGGCGGCTCCACCGGCTCCGGCGCCTCCGATCGCCAGCGAGTCAGCGCCGTCAAGTACCGCTTGATATCGCGGTGACGGTTCCGAGCCAAATTGGTTGTCACCCGCAGCAGCCAGGGACGCAGCGGCAGCATCGGATCGAGCCGCTCCAATGTTCGGAACGTCCGCACAAAAACGTCCTGGGTGACGTCAGCCGCGTCGTCGGCATTGGCCGTCAAAAGATAAGCCAGCCGGTAGACCGCCAGTTGGTGCATACGCAGCAGCGCCGACCAAGCCGCCTGGTCGCCTTGGCAGGCTTGCCGGATTAATTCGGTTTCGTTCACAGCTACCTTTCCGGAAAGGTTATTTCATTTATTACACCCCGTTGGGGGGCGTGAGGTTCCGATTTTGGGGAGGAAAAATGGAAATTGGAAATAAGAAAATGGAAATTAGAGGCGAAGTTCAGCCAATATGTTACTTTACTAAAGGCTTGGAAGGATAACTGGAGATTAGCGATTGGAGATTGGAAACTTAAACTTGAGCAATCTCCAATCCCCAATCCCCAGTCTCCAATCTCTAACCTCTAATTAATCATGAAAGGCAACATTGCTGCTTTGGACGGTGATGTTACCCAGTTCGACGAAGTCAGAGCCGGCGGCCGTGGGGAGGCGGCGACCGGTGGCCGGATCATACAGGCCGGCAATGAGGCGGTAGTCACCGGCGGGCAGGTTGGGAGGTAAAAGTAGGGCGTGGCGGCTGGCAACCGTTTTCCTGCCGGACCAACCGGAGGTGGGGGTGTAGCCGCCGTTGGGCGGACTATCGTGCTGGGCGATGAGCGCGCCGTCGATGTTGAGGAGTTGCAGAAAGAGGTTGTAGTCGGCTTGGGGTTGGTCGATGGGCTGCCAGGTAAACTCGACCGGCAGCGGTTGGTCGGGCGAAAGGGACGTCAGGAGTTTGATCGCGGTCAGTTGGATCGTCTGATCGAACGTCGCTTCAATGCGGCGTGTAGCGGTGGGTTGGACGGATGTAAAGCGAGCCAGCCGGACTTCATCCGGCAGCCATTCGTCGCTGATTTTGAAGGTATTGAGGGCCAACCACTGTTCGGCGGCATTATCCGGCGAGGCCGAGGGAAAGCCAATCGTCACCAGATGGGTCACATCACCCACTGTAGCCGACTCCAGCAAGGGGATCGCCGTATCCGGCATAGGCCAGCGCTGCTGCGCCAGACCGATAAGGGGGACTCGCGCCTTGAATCGATTCATCGGCACGTGGTAATGGTACTGAGCCACAGTTATAATCGGTTGTGCCCTCGCTCCGGCAGTCGCCGCCTGATTGAGCGCTTGAGTGTAAGCGTCGTTGGGTAGGCCGAACTGTTGATCGGTCTGGTTGTAGCGGGCCAGCAGAATGTAGGCGAGGAGGAGGCTAAGGCTGAGGCCAAGAAGAAGTTTCCTTGTTGGCCGATAGCGTGCCGGCGCCTCTTTAGCCGAAATATCTTGGGCCTTTGTCACCATGCCACTTTGTGACTTTGTGACTTTGTGACTTTGTGACTCTGCATTCCTGCCACTCTGCATCCCTGCTACCCTGTACTCCTGCCACAGCATCCACCCCGTTAGCCCTACCAAGCCTAAACTCAAACCAAAGGCGATCGGATCGAAGCCCCACGGCTGCCACCAAACTAAATCCGAATTTTCGACCGACCAGTTGAGCAGTTGGCCCGCAATCTGGCTGTAGCGAAAGTCATAGAGCGCCGCCGTGTTTTCCAGAAAAAACTCGCCGCCGAACTCGGTTTGAATGTGGGACAGGAAGACCCAAGGGTTGATAGCGACGCCAAGGATTTGGATGAGAAAAGATAGAGCGAGAAGGATGTAAAAGGTGATACGTAGGACGTAGGGCGTGGAGCGTGATGATGGAGGGGCAATCGTGTCGTCAGACGAGATGGCAGTTCTACTGCCGGTGATTGGTTCGATGATAGGGGCCAGGCAGAGTGCGAAAAAAGGAACGATCGGAACCAAGAAGCGACTGCCCCAGGAGAGGCCTTCGCCGGAAGACCAGGCCGAGAACAGCGCGATGGTGACGCCGGCCAGTCCGGCGATGAGCCAGCTTTCGGCGGGGTGGGTCCGGCGTAAGCGCCACCAGCCGGGCAGGCTGAGTAGTAAAATCGGACTGTAGATAAATAGGCCACGGAGGGGGCTGAATAGTAATTTATAGAGACCAAGTCCCAAATTCGAGGAGAAGAGGGTCAGATCGTAGCCGGTTTGGAACGGGTTGCCGGAGCGAAGCGCATTGTATCCGAGCAAAATGAAGCCGGGAACGGCCAGGGCGGCGACAAAAGAGAGTAATGAATAATGAATGATGAATGATGAATAATAAATGATAGATGATGAATGATGGGGTTTGATGGCTGGCCGCGGCGTGATCCAGAGTAAGTAGAGGCCAAAGACGGGTAGGAGAAAAAGATTGTTGGCGCGGGCTACGACGGCAAATCCGGCGGCCAGGCCGGCGATGACAACATGACGGAGACCGCCTTCCTGGCGAAATGCGAACAGCATGTAAGCCGCTAACAGCAGCAGCAGTCCGGTAAGGGGTTCGCTAAAAAGATATTTGGCATAGACAAAAGCTATGGTCGCCAGCCCGAAGATCAAACTTGTGGCCAGAGCGGTGGCGACCGTGAAGTTTAGACGGGTGACAAACATGAACAGTAAGAGGGCTGTGCCCGCCGTGACTAACGCATTGAGCATCGATACGGTCTGGAGCATACCCAGACCGGGCAGGGTTAGCGCCAGCCAGTAGAGCGGGGCCTGGGCCAGCGAGAGGGCCAGCCCTTTTTTAGAGTAAACATGCCCGTCGGCCCCAAAAAAGCCTTGGGCTTCGGCTTGAGTGGTGGTCCATTGGGTCCAGGCAATTTGATCGGTGTTCAATCGGCCCAATTTGACCAGGCTCTCCGTTACGGCAAACATCGAGACTTCATCGACCGAGTGAAAGCCGCCTCGGTAAGTGAAGAGGTAGACAGCGAATAGAAAAAGGCCGAGACTCACGGCCAGCCGGCGGCGATGCTGGGTTGTCACAATCAACGCTTTATTTACGGTCAATTCAAAAAAGCCTTTATTTTTGCGAAAAGTTGATGCGTTATGTATCATGCCATGCTTTTATTCTCAAAGGAAACACGGCGCGTTCAAGTGGAGAAGATTAAAATTAATAATGATCAACACCCTTCCCCGATTCTGTTATCGGTCATCATTCCGGCATATAACGAGGAAGGTCGTCTGCCCGGCACTCTACTCAAACTCGTCGAGTTCTTGACGGTTCAGGATTTTAGGGCTGAGGTGATCGTCGTCGATGACGGCAGTGATGATAGGACCTCTGAGATTGCCGAGGAATTCTCGGCTGAATACCCCTGGATTCAGTTGCTACAGCCCGGTCGAGGCGGCAAGGGGCATGCCGTTAAAGCGGGTATGCTGGCCTCATCCGGCGAGTACGCTTTTTTGTGCGACGCTGATTTAGCGATGCCCGTTACGGAACTGCCCAAGTTTTTGCCACCCCAGCAAAACGGCTACAAAATTGCGATTGGTTCTCGAGAAGGTGAGGGAGCCATACGGTTTAATGAACCGGGTTATCGACATCTCATGGGGCGCGTTTTTAATTGGGTGGTTAAAGTGTTAGCCGTACCCGGTTTTGAAGATACGCAGTGCGGCTTCAAATGTTTTCATCGCTCGGTGGTGGACGATCTCTTTTCGCACCAGACCATCAACGGCTTTGGGTTTGATGTTGAGGTGTTGTATGTAGCGCAAAAACGGGGCTATAAAATTATTGAAGTCCCCATTCACTGGTACTATCAATCAGAAAGTAAGGTGCACCCAATCCGGGATACCATTAGGATGGTGCAAGATATTTTGCTGGTTCGACAAAATGATCGCAAGGGTATCTATAATAATAATTAAGGCTGCCCAGGGCGGCCTGTTTGTTCATCGCCGTTGTTAACTAAATCTTTCCGAAATTATCGCGACAAATCTTCGGTGATCCACGTTATTACAATCAAATATCACATTTTTTCGAAGATTATGGAGATGCGCTCAATGAATCGAAAAAAAATGAACCTGCTGGCGCTGTTAACCACCGCGCTGGGGTTAACTGTTCTTCTGGCAAGCTGCACCGGGACAAGCAGCGAGCCGGAACAGCCGGCTACACCGGTGGCCAAGATTACATCACCGGAGACAAATAACAATCTGCCGGTCGATCAAGATATTCTAGTCACGTTCAATGCCGCTGATGTCAAAGGCATTGCTCAAGTAGAATTAACGATTAACGGTGAAGCGGTTATGGTTGAAACGGTGAGTCCGCCCGTTAATTCTTATACCGCCAGTTACCGGTGGCGGCCCACTCAGGCCGGTACTCAAGTGATTGAGTTCACCGCTTTTAATATCGAGCAGACGGCCAGTTCGCCCGATCAGGTGATTGTAACAGTTATTGGCAGCGGGACGAGCACCATAAACCCGACCGCTGCACCCGCGCCGACCGAGGCGGTGGTTGTGGAAAACATACCCACCTCAGCCGAAGTTGACTCACCCGTACCGACCGCCACACTAGCGCCGTTTGCCACACCGACTGTCGCACTCCTGGAATCGGCCGATAACCAACCTAAAGTGACGATGCTGACCGGCCTCAATGTTCGACAGGGGCCTGGCACCAATTATCCCATCATCGGCCGATTAGCCCAAGACGACTCGGCGGTGATTACCGGCCGCAACGAATTTTCAAGCTGGTGGCAAATTGAATTCGACTCCGACGTGGGCAATCAAGGGTGGGTAGCCGCCAGTGCGGAATTTTCTCAAGCCACTAACGCCGACAATGTGCCGGTGGTCGCGGCGCCCTCTTCAGAAGATATTCCGGCTCCGACGGCAACGCCCGCCCCGTCCGCCTCGCAAAAACCAACCATTTTTAGCTTCACCGCCGATCGCTATACCATCGCTCCCGATGAAAATGTGACCTTAAAATGGGACTTAGAAAACGCCCAGGCCGCTTTTTTACGGTATAATGATAAAGAAGAAGGGGTAGTTGCCCCTGGCAGCAAGACAGTCTCGCCGGACGATGATACTCGCTACGTGCTCGTCGCCCGCAATGAGGCCGGTGAAACCACCGCCGAACTGTCGATTGAGGTCAGCGGCTCCACGCCCACGCCGGTTCCGGTTTATCGCGATGGAAAAGTTCGAATTGCCAACAAACAGAGCGTCGATTTTGACGCTGGCATTGTCTACTCCGATGCGGATGAGGATACCGACTTTATTTGGGATGGCGGGGCGCAGGGCTTTACCCAACGCAATGGAGCGTCCGGCGCGCTAGTAGGTCGTGACTTTGACGACCTGAACCTGAACGATTGCCTGGATGCAGCGTACGATCGACCGATTACCGGCATCGACGGATCGAGCCAGGTGACCGGCTGTTACATCACCAGCGAGGATCGGTACGGCAAATTCTTTGTGTCCGAGTGGGATTTGAGCGGAAATTTGACCGTCGAGTGGATAACCTGGAATTACAACAGATAGAATTTATTTGCGCTGCTCAGGTTGTGGTATAATTATCAGCTAATATAAAACGAGGATTTATCTACATGGCCGAAAACATACTAGTTTGTACTGCCTGGCCCTACGCCAACGGAAATTTGCATATTGGTCACCTGGCCGGCGCTTACCTGCCGCCCGATATTTTTGCCCGGTTTCATCGGCTAAAGGGGAATAACGTGCTGATGGTGTCTGGCTCCGACTCGCACGGTACCCCCATTACTCTACGGGCCGATGCCGAAGGCGTTAGCCCACTGGAAATTTTTGAACGGTTTCACGGCCAATTTTTGGAAACCTATCAGCAAATTGGCATTACCTATGATCTGTTCACTCACACCGATACGGAAAACCACTACCAGGTTTCGCAAGATATCTTTTCAGCTTGCCTGGAAAACGGGTTTCTTTACAAGCACACCGAAGAACAGTTTTATTCCGAAACAGAACAACGCTTCTTACCGGATCGCTACATTGAGGGCACCTGCCCCGTGTGCGGCTACGAGTCGGCCCGGGGCGACCAGTGCGACAACTGCAAGTCGCTACTGAACCCAACCGAGTTGATCAACCCCCGCAGCAAAAATGATGGATCGGTGCCGGTGCTGCGGGCCACCGAACATTTTTACCTTGATCTTGGAAAGTTGAGTGATGATATCTTGGCCTACCTTAGCCAGGACAAAGACTATTGGCGGTCCAATGTCATTAATTTCAGTCTCCAGTATGTTAAAGACGGGCTGCGCGGCCGGGCCATTACCCGCGACATCGGGTGGGGGATTCCTCTGCCGCTGGAGGGGTACGACAGCAAACGCCTCTACGTCTGGTTCGAGGCGGTCATCGGCTACTTCAGCGCCAGTATCGAATGGGCGGCCAATCACGGTGAGCCTGAAAAATGGAAAGAGTGGTGGTATCGGCCGGAGGCTAAAACGTACTATTTCATCGGTAAGGATAACATTCCATTCCACGCGGTGATCTGGCCGGCCGAACTCATCGCTACCGGTCGGCACCTGTACGAAGACGACACCAGTAAATTTCTCAATCTCCCCTACGATGTTCCGGCCAATGAGTACCTCAACATGGAGGGCGAAAAACTGAGCACCAGCCGCAATTGGGCCATTTGGGCCCCCGATCTGTTGGAGCGATACGATCCGGATGCGGTCCGTTTCTATCTCACGGCCATCGCGCCGGAGACCCGCGACACCGATTTTACGTTTGACGATTTTATCCGGCGCAACAACGATGAGTTGGTAGCAGCCTGGGGCAATTTGGTCAATCGGGTGCTGGGGTTTGCCTATAAACGCTTCGATGGCCAGGTGCCGCCCATCGGCCCCGATGGGCTGGATGATCTCGACCGCCAGATGTTGAGCGAGGTGGAAGCCGGCTTCGACACCATCGGCGATCTGCTGGCGGCGGTGAAGCTGCGGGCGGCGCTGGACGAAGCCATGCGGTTGGCTCGCTCGACCAACGGCTATCTGAATGAAAAAGCGCCGTGGAAAGCGATCAAGGATGATCCGGCTCGGGCCGGCACCTCAATTTATGTGACGTTGCGGGTGATTGACAATCTGAAAATATTGTTCTCACCCTTTTTACCGCACACCAGTCAGCGGCTGCACGCCTATCTTGGCTACGAAGGCCAACTATTTGGCCGGCAGTATGTCGAAGATTTTGTTGAGACCAACCGCCGGCATTCGGCCCTGTGTTATGATAACTCGCAGGCGATTGGGCGCTGGCAGCCCAGTGACCTCCAACCCGGACAGGCGCTGCGCCAGCCCGAACCGCTCTTTAAGAAATTAGAGCCGGAACTGGCCGAGCAAGAGGTAGCGCGGCTGTTGGGCAAATAGGGTTTCACACGGCTTATGGCGGCTGCCATTCACAGTTATCGACAGGCTTTAGCCTACATTCAGGGTTACCCCGCCTACACACCCGGTCAGACCGGCAACTGGAGCTTGGAGCGACTGCAAGGGCTGCTGGCTCGATTGGGCAGTCCGGAAAAGAAGTTTTTATCGCTGCTGATTGCCGGCACCAAAGGCAAAGGGTCTACAGCCGCCATCAGCGAGTCGATTCTGCGATCAGCCCATTATCAAACCGGTTTATACACCTCCCCCTATCTTCACTCTTTTCGCGAGTCGATCCGATTGGACGGAGAGCCAATTGCCGAGGCGGAGTTCTTAAATGTCCTGCGCGAACTGCGCTCGTACTTTGAAACAACCGCCGGCTTGACTGCGTTCGAGTTAACCACGGCGCTGGCCTTGTTTACCTTTGCTCATTTGGGGGTTGATATTGCCGTTTTGGAGGTAGGATTAGGGGGACGCCTAGACGCGACCAATGTTGTAGCGCCGACAGTTGCAGTAATTACGCCGATCAGTTATGATCATATTCAGGTGTTAGGTCAAACCTTGACCGCCATCGCCACAGAAAAAGCGGGAATCGTTCGTGATGGGGCGCTGGTCATTAGCGCCCCGCAAGTTGACGAAGCTCGGCGAGTGATTGAACAGGTCTGCTTGGAGCGGCAAGCTAAACTAATTTTAGTGGATCGCGATTGGCAGTGGCAGCCGGGCCGGTCGGTGCTTGACGGCCAAACGTTTACCATTTGCGAGCAGATCTATCACTTACCGCTGCTGGGCAACCACCAGATCACCAACGCGGTTACGGCGCTGGCCGCTTTAGCGGGCTTAAAAGAGCGGGCCGGGGTAGAAATTACAAACCAGGCCATCACCCACGGATTGGCCTCGGTGACGTGGCCGGGGCGTTTAGAACTGCTGCAACGGCGACCCTACGTTATTTTGGACAGCGCTATGAACGGCGATTCGGCCGAAAAGCTGGCCGGCGCGTTGGTTCACTATTTTGGTCAGCGACCGGTTACTTTTATTTTTGGCGCGTCGCATGATCATGCCGTAGTGGATATGCTTAGGGTGTTGCTACCGCTATCTGAGCGAATGATGATGACTGCCTCGACCCATCGTCGGGCGGAACAGCCCGAAAATTTGGTTGCTATGGCTGACGAGTTGGGTTACACGGCGGACTCGGCCTCGAGTCCGTCCTTAGCTTTGGATCAGGTTTTGGCCACGGCCACGGCTGACACCATCATTTGCGTGGCCGGTTCGCTCTTTTTGGTGGCTGAAATTCGCGAAGCTTGGCTACGGCGCAATGGGTTGAAACTGCCGCCGCTAGATCCAAAAGATTTATACTGAAGAGACATGGATTGATTTGATAGAGGAGAAGTGTAACTAGAATGCAAGCCGCAGAAAAAGAATTCGAAGTGCCTCTAGATATGGATGAACCCGAAGTTGAGCTGCCGCTGCTGGCTGTGCGGGATACCATCGTGTTCCCGCGGATGCTGACGCCGCTGTTTGTTGGGCGTAAACGCTCTATTCTGGCTTTGGAAGCGGCGATGGCCGAAAACAACCAGATTGTTGTGGTCACCCAGCATGACCCGGATATCGAGGACCCGGATGAGGATGATCTGTACACCATTGGGACAGAAGCCACCGTAGGCCGCATGCTGAAAATGCCGGAAGGCGGCACCAATATTCTGGTGCAAGGTTACCAGCGCATTGAGTTGATCGAATTTACTCAGCACAACCCCTACCCCCGGGTTAGGGTGCGCCGGCTAAAAGAGAATGACGAAAAGTCGCTCTCTTCTGAAGCCTTGATGCGAGCGGTGCTGGCGCTCTTTGAAAAGTGCGTTCAGCTTGATCGGAACGTGCCGGACGATGCCTATGTCGCCGCCCTCAATATCGATGAGGCGGGCTGGATGGCTGATATGATCGCCTCGGTTATGGATTTTGACGTTGAACAGCGCCAACAAATTCTCAGCACGGTCGATCCGGTGACGCGCTTGCAGCAGCTCAATATTATGCTGGCTCAAGAGTTGGATGTGCTGGAGCTTGAGTCGCAAATTCAAGATCGCGTCCAACAGGAAGTCGATAAAGGCCAGCGCGAATACTTTTTACGCGAGCAGATGCGAGTCATCCAAAATGAGCTGGGTGAAATGGATGGGCAGTTTTCGGAACTCAATGAAATTCGCCAAAAGTTGAGTGAGGCCGTTTTGCCCGAAGAGGTTAGAACCAAAGCCGAAAAAGAAGTCGCTCGGCTGGCGATTATGCCGCCCGGTGCACCGGAAGTGGGCATTATCAGGAGCTATCTGGATTGGATTGTCGAATTGCCCTGGTCGGAACTGAGTGAAGATAATGATGATATCAATCATGTGGCCACTGTTTTGGACAGTAATCATTTTGGCCTACCTAAAGCCAAAGAGCGGATTTTGGAACATATCGCCGTGCGACAGCGGGCGGGCGACAAGATGCGTTCTCCGATCTTATGCTTCGTCGGCCCGCCGGGAACCGGGAAAACGTCACTAGGGCGCTCCATCGCCGATGCGCTGGGCCGACAGTTTATTCGGGTTAGCTTGGGCGGTATTCGGGATGAAGCTGAAATTCGAGGCCATCGTCGGACCTATATCGGCGCGCTGCCGGGGCGTATCATTCAAAACATGCGACGAGCCGGCACCTTAAATCCCGTTTTCATGCTGGATGAGATCGATAAGATCGGCGCGGATTTTAGAGGCGATCCCAGTGCGGCGCTGCTGGAAGCCCTTGATCCCGAACAAAATCACAGTTTTTCTGATCATTATCTGGAACTGGATTACGATCTATCGAACGTGTTGTTTATCACCACGGCCAACTCGCTGTACCCCATTCCGTCACCGCTTCAGGATCGAATGGAAGTGATCGAATTTTCGGGCTACATCGAGGAAGAAAAGTTGGAGATTGCCCGCCAGTTCATTATTCCGCGTCAGATTGAGGAGAACGGATTGGAAGGGGTCGAGATTAGAGTAGCTGATAAAGCCATCCAGGGTATTATTCGAGAGTACACCTACGAAGCCGGGGTGCGTAACCTGGAACGGGAAATTGGTCGTATTTTTCGTAAAATCACCCGCCGACTGGCCGAGAAAAAGCCGGTGCCTAAACTGATCACGCGCCAAGCGTTGGCCAAATATTTAGGCCCGCCTCGGTTTACTGAAAGCAAATTGAACGATGTAGACGAAGTCGGCATTGCCACCGGCATCGCTTACACCGAGGCTGGCGGCGATGTCATGCCCATTGAAGTGGCGCTGATGCCCGGAAAGGGCGATCTAACTCTCACGGGACAGTTAGGCGAAGTTATGCAGGAGTCGATTCAAGCCGCCCTCTCCTACACCCGGGCGCATGCTAAAGATTACAATATCAATAAATCTAACTTTGAGAAATTTGATATCCATCTCCATGTTCCGGAAGGGGCTATTCCTAAAGATGGCCCCAGCGCGGGCATTACCATGGCTACGGCGCTTATTTCGGCTTTTTCCAATTACAAGGTCCGCCGTAATGTGGCTATGACCGGCGAGATAACGCTCCGCGGCAAAGTCCTGCCGATTGGCGGTTTAAAAGAAAAGATCCTGGCGGCCCATCGCGCCGGAGTCAATACGGTCATCGTGCCACACCAGAATCGTAAAGATATGGTGGATGTGCCCAAGAAGATTCAGCGTGAGTTGACAATTGTGTTTGCCGATAAGATGGATGAGGTATTACAAACCGCCTTGATCATTACGGAGAAAAAGACCCCCAAACGGCGCAACACAGCCACAGCTTAGGATGGGCAATCATACTGCGCATTAGATGCGATTGGAGATTAGAAATGGGGAGATTATCCGGCATAAATCGCCCAATTCTAATCATTTAACGAAATAGTCGTGTTTTTTTCCTTCAAAGATATCTTGCCATAAGTAATTGGCCTAAAAAAGGATGTTAGCTAGCTAACGTCCTTTTTTTCTTGCGACCAACCAACCAACCAACCAACTAATCCTCCCATCCATCCCACTAACTATCTAATATCCCTGTTTTACATAACTACTTGCACTTTATGTCTACATCAAGTAAAATTAATAAGCATTAATCTTGAGTAAATCTGAGCCGAAATGGGCTAACTAGGTTCACAAGGAGGCGATCTTGGCACTTGATCTTAGAATTGTATTCTTAGCATTACTGTTAGCGACGGCAATTCTGCATCTCCTGCGCTTTGGGCCGGTGTTCGGACCGGGCGACTTAAAGAATATGTTCTTGGATTTCCTCTATATTCCTACGGTTGTCGGAACCGCGTTAGTATTTGGCTTCCTTATTACCCGAACCGATCCTATGCCCCTGATTCGCGAATCCGGCTACCAAGTGGGTTTGCAACAGCTTGTCAACTTTGAAAATGCTATTCCGGAAAGACTGCAAGACTCTATCAACGTCCAATCCGTGATACGGTATGATACCGATGGCGACGGCACCCGAGAGTGGGTGGTTTTTTATCGTTATGATCTGCAAAATGGTCTTAGCCCAATTAAGGGCGTTATTTACGATAGTGATCGCGGTAATCCGCCGGTGGTGTTTCCGTACCAGCTTCAGGTTCCCTCTCGCGACTATTTAAGCGATCACCCCAGCACGCTGGACTTTACTACCGCTGCCATTGTCTCTGACCAAAACGGCGCAAACAACACCGACGTGAATGAAATCCTTATTTCGGATGACAGTACCATGTCTATGTTTCGATTTGTCCAGAATTCGGAACCATGGGATTTTCCTCGAGATGCGCCGGCTCGTTACCAGGCCATTGGATTCTTTAGAGGGTCCGGCGGCGTTTCGTTCGATGCCCAGACCAAGAACGTAACTGTGATCGACCGCGACGGATACGAACGCAGCCAACTAGCGGTTCGTTCTATTTATCAACTCCAATCCAATAATACCTATTGGGATACGTTCGACCCCCTGGTGCTATCGGCGGAGTTAGCTGCGCCGATTATTTCGACCGTTGATTTTTTTGAACATCCCCCCGCCGATATTTACAATACTCCCTTCCCGGAGAAAATCGTACTGGGGTTTTACGCCGCAACCTGCGGATCCCAAGATAACACCCTGTGTTTGAACCGAGACACGACGTCTAGTTGGAATTATCAAGATTTCCTGGCCGGTGATGCCCTAAATGAAGCTCAGCGTAACAACCCCGGGTATTTCGGCTTGCCCAATTTTAGTGTCGCAAACCTTTCGGTTACAAATGTGAGCTACTTTCCCAGTTTGGAAACCGATCCGGACTTGCTTGTTACCGGCGGTGGTCGGGATGTAGTGACCGGGGAGCAGGGACAATTAAATTTGGTCGATATTACATTTTCGGCTAACGGGCTGGTGGATACCCTGAGGTATCAGATGCAACTGGTCAACGGCCAATGGAAAATGGTCCGCCGGTTGCCGATTGAAGCGCCATCGCCGGTGGAGACGCCATTATCGGAAAGTAATACTGATGATAATAGTGTGGCACTGGACTCTCCTACGGCTACCCCCCTTCCCCCTATGCCTACGGCTACCCCGACCTGTTTAGCGCCGGGCCAACCCACTAACCCGTGTGCGCCGAAATGGTAATGCTAATCCGTGGCTGAGAATATCAAATCATGAATTGCCCTAATTGCGGCGCCGAGAACAGCGCTGATACCCTTTTTTGCGTGGAATGCGGCGCACTGCTCAAACGACCGGAGTCGCCCGCCAAACCGTCTGATCATATTGACGATGAGTTCGATAACGAGCAGACGATTCTGTCGATTCCGAAGCCGCTTCAAGCAACTCCAAGCCGGCCGGAGCAACCGGAGCCCGATGACGCGGAACCGGCAAAACCCCCTTTTCCGCCTGAACCGGCCGGCGTGCCGGAATCGATATCCGATCAACCCCCCAATGACATACCGGCCGACTCTGCGCCGGAGAATGATCTAACCGGCGACAGACGATCCCGAAAAGTATTAACCGTCGGCGGCTCTTGTTTGGCGATCATTTTTTTCTGTATCTGTTTTGCGGTAATTATTGTCCTCGTGGCGGCGGTAACCGACCCCGAAGGTTTTGAAGATTTGCTCCGCCAGCTTGTGCTGGTCACCCCGGCCCCATCTGGTATGCTCCCCATTTGAGTTCTATTGCGATAAAAACATAATATTTTGAATAACATTGTCACTTGTTTAAAGTATGCTATAATTTTACTAGGAACATGATACTACTACACAGGCAAGGTTATGCAAGAGCAACTGAGTTTATTGAATCGTATTAGTGATGAGCTTAACGCTGACTTACACCCGGACAGGATGTTGCGCCGTGTTCTTGATCTCACTGTCGCTCACCTGAATGCTACCACCGGCAGCGTGATGCTATTAGATCAGCAAAATCGGGTCTCAGCCTTCATTTTGCAGCAGGAGGATCTCAGCAGTGAGCGGGCCGCGACTATTGTCGGCACCATTCTGACTGAAGGGTTTGCCGGCTGGGTTTTGAAAAACGGCCGGGGTGATGTTATCCACGACACCAGGGGCGATGACCGTTGGCTGGTTTATGATAACCAACCTTATGATGTTCGCTCGGTGATTAGCACGCCGCTGCGTCGCCGTCAGCGCATTATTGGGGTATTGACTTTGGTTCAGGATGAGCCGAACCAGTTTAAAGAAGGCGATCTGCCGCTGCTGGAAGCTATCGCCGGACAGGCAGCCATTGCTCTGGAAAACGCTCAACTTTTCAGGCAGACCGAGCAGGAACGCATTAAACTATCGGCTATTATCAATAGTACTCAGGACGCGGTTTTGGTTACCAACTCCAAGAACGAAACATTACTGGTCAATCCCGCGGCCAGGGATATTTTGGGGTTAAAGCGAGAACCTGCCCCGCTTCAACCCCTGACCGAACTCACCGACAATCTCGAACTGCTCCGAATTTTGTCCCCTAACTCGCCTTCTTCCGGCGAAGTGCCCCTGCCGGATGGCCGGACGATGTGGGCTAATGTGGTCGAAATTCCGGAAATGGGCCGAGTTACGGTTTTGCAAGATATCAGCGCTTTTAAGGCGTTGGATAAGCTTAAACGGGATTTTGTTACAGCTTTTACGCATGATCTGCGTACGCCGCTGGCTACTCTTAAGGGCTACATCGAGTTGATGCGTATGGATGGCCCGATTACTGTCCGTCAGGAAGAGGATTTGGATGGGATGTCTCGGGCGGCCAACCTAATGAAGTCGTTGATTGAAGATTTGTTGGAACTGAGCCGGCTGGAGCGGCTGGAGGAGTTAAAAGTCGAGGAGATCGATTTCGAGGAAATCGTACTGTCCAGTTTGGGCACAATCAGGCCTTTGGCCGTCTCTAAAGAAATCGATCTAATTGTAGCCGGGGCTGATGATACGTTATTAGTTCAGGGAAATTCGGTGCTGTTGTCTCGGGCCGTAAGTAATTTGGTGGATAATGCCATCAAATACACGCCGTCCGGCGGCCGGGTCAATATCAATCTCACGAAAAATGGGCAGGCTCAGGCGGTTATTTCAGTAACGGATAACGGGCCGGGCATTTCTGCTAAAGACTTGCCCAGAGTGTTTGAAAAGTTTTTCCGGGCCAGACCCGAATTGGATGACACGCCCGGTACAGGTTTGGGACTAGCCATTGTTAAAACCATTGCCGAACAGCACAGAGGTCAGGTTTGGGTGGAAAGCCAACCGGACAAAGGCAGTACCTTTACCCTGGCTATCCCGTTAGAGCAGAACGGGGCCTCGACGAGTACAGATGAGGCGTGATAAAAAATCGATAAAATTGGCACTCAAGACAAATCAAAAAATGGCCGCGAATAGCGGTCATTTTTTATGGAAAACCTTACCCCTGCCCTTCGATCCGTACCGGCGTAAGTTGAGCCGGCTCCTTCCCGGTTCTAAACCAGAATGAGGCTTTAAATTCCAGCCGCCACAAGGCGTAGAAAGCAATACCCACCAGGGACATGGCCACAACATAAGCTTCAGAACTGGATGCTTGCGTAATAAAAATCGCGATCAACCCTAATGCCCCGTTAATCAACCCGACAGCCAGTGCGACCGACAATTTATCTAGCCCGTAGCGGCTCAAACGATGGGTGCTGTGATCAACGCCGCCCATAAAGAACGATTGATGCCGACGCTTTCTTGAGATATAAACCAAGGCGGTATCGAAAATCGGCAGAGCCAGCACAATAATAGGCACCATCCAGGTGATTTCAGGGACGTTGCCGGGGATGCGAATTTTTATCCCCAGCACTGCCAGAAGAAAGCCTAAAAACAATGAGCCGGAGTCGCCCATAAAGATAGTGCTTTTAGGTAGGGGTAGATTGTAGCGGGCAAACCCCAAACTCGCGCCCAAAACCGCCGCAGCCAAGATCGAAACTAACTGCTGGCCGTTCAAGATGGCGATAAGTAAAAAGATAGCGCTGGTGGTGGTGCTGGTCATGACCGCAATGCCATCCGCATTATCTAGAAAGTTAATCGCATTGGTGATATAAAGAATCCATGCCAGCGTAATCACAAACTGTAGGGAGGTTTTCCACATATCGGGAATGGGTAATGGGAGACTACTGACTCTAACGCCGGCCATAAAAACGATAACGGCCGGAATCAACTGGCCGACCAGTTTGGCCCAAGGCGGCAGGGCGCGCCGATCGTCCCACAATCCCAAAGCAGCAATCAGCGATGCGGCAATAATAATACTGGCGAATTCGCTGATGCGATAAACGTTTCTGATGAGCGGACTGCCGAGCAATATGACCAGTAGCGTAAAAATGGCCGCTCCGTAAATGGCCAAGCCACCCATTAGAGCGGTGGGTTCTTCATGGGCGCGGTCGGCTTTGGGGAGAGCAATAAAACCTGACTTTATAGCCAACTTTCGGGCCAGTGGTGTACCCACACTACCGAAAAAAAGCGCTGTCGTAAAAATGAGCATGATAATGATCATATTATTCCACCAAAAATCAGAAGGCCGCAGGCGCCTTCGGCACGACTTCGCCTACTCAGAATGTGCCGGTCAACTGAAAATAGTCAAACCTAACATAAATGATAATGAAAACAGGTAAAGTTACAAACAACCCCCGTTAATTTGTCGATAAATGATCGATATTGGGGCGCAACTATTTAAACGACGGGGTGTTTATGCTTTTGTGAAAAGAGGTACTTGTGAAATACTTTTGCGGCCTGGTCTATAAGTTGCGACTTTTGCCAGCATCAGTAAAATGCGCTAATATTTGCCGGATTACCCACTCTCGGCAATCCTAAAAAATCCAAAAGGAGACATTTTCAATGACTAAAGATGAAGTATATGAGAAAATAAAAGGTATCGTGGTTGAGCAACTTGGAGCCGATGAAGCCGATATTACGATGGAAGCCAGCTTCCGAGATGATCTGGAAGCTGATTCGCTTGATCTGGTCGAGCTGATTATGGCTTTTGAAGAAGAATTTGGCGGCGAAATTTCTGACGAGGAAGCTCAGAAAATAACTACCGTCGGCGAGGCAGTTGAATACCTCTACGCTAATCAGGCTTAGTTTTCTTTACCTCTAAACAAATCGGCCGCCGGGAACACCCGGCGCCAAATCAACCGGCTGGCGTAGCCGGCTATCTGCTGAACAGTTACAACATTTGTTGTAGTCCTATCCAAATCTAAGAAGCTCGTGGTTAACCCTTTGTAACCTGAGCTTCTTTGCATTTTTAGGGCTGTTTCTGATTTTATTTGTGGTCTTTGTAATAAAATGGCCGGACTCTATCACAAATGGAGGGCCCGATGAAACCGGTTACAATTGAACAGGCCAACCAGATTGGCATGCTACAGACGTTGGGTATTAGGCTAACGGATGTCGGTGATGATTATGCGGTTATGGAAGTGATCGTCGATGAACGGCACAGTAATTACTTCGGCGGAGTTCACGGCGGATTGCTGGCAACATTGGTTGATACAGTGGCTTTTTTCCCAAAGCCGCTACTCCCTTCGGGACGAATGGTAACCACGGCCAACCTTACGGCCAACTATCTCAAAGGGCCCCAACTGGGCGATCGGCTCATCGCCCGCTCCCAAATCGAGCATCTCGGCCGGCGAACGGTCAGTCTCACCGTTCGCGTAACCGGTTCCGGCGATAAATTGTTGGTCCACGGCAGTGTGACCTTGATCGTCCTGAAACAGCCGGACGAACCCACGCCATAGTTAGGTAAACAAACAGGTACTTCTTTATTTTTAGACAGGAGAGATAAACGTGCTTATCAGTTTTATCAGAGTAACTGTTATTACCGGCGTACTGTTGCTGGTTGTTGCCTGCGCCGGTTCACCAACACCTGACCTTGACGCGACGGTTCAAGCTGCCGTCGCGGCCACACAGTCAGCTCAGCCGCCGGTCGCCCCGATTTGGACGACACCGACTGCCTGAACACAGCTGCATCGCAGGCCCAGTTGAGCGCATGCGCCGAGAGCAAATCAACCGAGTCGGCCCAAAAATTGGGCCAACTCATCGAGGCCCTGCAAGAAACGGTTAGCGCTGACAAATGGAACGAACTGCAAACACTCCAGACCGAGTGGGAACAGGTCAGAGACGCCAACTGCACCTGGGAAGCGAGCTTTTTCGGGGAAGGGTCAGTTCAGCCGACCAATTATCAGCTTTGTCTGGCTAACTATAATCAACAGCGAATAGATCGCTTGAAGATATTTTTATGTGAAGGGGCGGGGATGACAGGCCCGTGTCCGGCCTCTGAGCAGTATTGATAACCCTATAGAACTGGTAAAATGATATAAAAATAGGCGTGAAATCGTGTAGGATTTCGCGCCTATTTTTTTAGCTTTAGACCGGTCGATTGAATCAGTACCAGGACCAACTGGTGGATTCCGATCATTGATGTAGCGGGTATTCCAGTAAATTTCTACAGTCTTTGGACCCTATATTTATTCTGATTCAACCGACCGATTAACCAACCAACAAACAAACAAACTGTCTCTTAAACAGCAGCAGCTTCGGCCACCGATTCACTTTCTTTGACTAGTTCAACTTCAAGATGAATGGTAACTTCATCGCCGACCATAATGCCGCCGGTTTCCAGGGCTTGGTTCCAGGTCATCCCCCACTCTTTACGGCTGATTTTGCCGTTGGCGGTAAATCCGACGGTTTCGCTGCCGGTGAAGGGGTTTTTCGCTTTGCCCACATACTCTACATCTAAAGTGACCGGCTTCGTTACATTCTGGATAGTCAGATCACCGATCAGCTTGGCGTGGTTGGCGTCTACCTTTTCAACGCGGCTGCTCTTAAAGGTCATCGTCGGGTAGGTGGCGGCGTCGAAGAAATCGGGCGATTTTAAGTGACCGTCACGCTGCGGTTCACGGGTGTTAATACTGGCAACATCGATTGTCGCTTCGATGGTGGTGTTCGCCGGATTACTTTCGTCAAAATCAACGCTCACCTCAAAATCTTCAAAGCGACCCCGTACTTTACTAATCATCATATGACGTACTGAGAACTCAACACTGGAATGGGCTTTATCAAATTTCCAACTCATTTCAAATCTCCTTTAGATATATCGACATTGTGTCTGTCACAAATTGATTTTTAATTTAATTTACAACCTCATTATAACGACCAGGTGTCCTGAGATCTGACCCCTTGGCCGTCCTTTCCATCGTCCTCACTTTTATGACGCTGTCCTCAAATTGGTTATAATATAAAGCTATGACAACCATTCAATGTTTTTTCCTGGGGACGCCCCAATTCACTAAAGACGATCATGCCCTTAAACTCACCAAAGCCAAAGGCATTGCCTTGCTGGTCTATCTGGCTGTGGAACGAACCACCCAAACCCGCGAGCAAGTCATGACCTTGTTGTGGCCCGACAGCCTACCCCAGGCTGCTCGTAAGAATCTACGCAACACCTTGTGGGATATCGGCAAAACGTTCGACGAGGATGTGGTTGAGGTTGACGGCGACAGTTTACGCTTAGCCGAATCGGTTTGGGTCGATATCCACCCTTTCGAGGACACCTCACCGGCGGCTGACTCCTCCCAGGTGAGCCGGTTGGAAGAGATGGTGACGCTGTATCGCGCGCCGCTGGCCGACGGCCTAAGCCTGCTAGATGCCCCCGACTTTGAACTGTGGCTGACCACTCAACAACAGCGGTTGGATCGCCATTACCTGCGGTTGCTCGATGCCCTCATTACCGTTCACCGAGCTGCGGCCAACTGGCAGAAGGTGATCACCTATGCCCAGCAAGCCCTAATTTACGATAATTTGCAGGAGCCGATGCATCAGGCGCTCATGGAGGCTCACGCTCGCCTGGGCGAACGCGCGCAAGCTGTGCGCCAGTACGATAACCTGCGGGCGATTCTGGCCCAAGAGTTGGGCGTCGCCCCTCTACCCGAGACCGAGTCGCTGCGAACGGCCATTCTCAACGGCCATATTCAGGCCAGCCCCATGTCAATTACGGCGGCTGCGCCCCGGCCGGTCAAGAAAGCTGCCTCGGCCAGTTCTCCGTTTGTGGGCCGGCGAACCGAACGGGCGGTTATGGATGAGGCGCTGCAATTGGCCGCTACCGGCCAGGCCCGTATCGTGCTGCTGACCGGCGAATTGGGCATCGGCAAGACACGGTTATGGCAGCAGTGGTCGGCCACCCTGCCCGAAACGTTGACCACCTTGGAAACCCGTTGCTTGGACAATACCCAATCGCTGCCGTTTGCGCCGCTAACCCGGCTGTTTAGCCAGGCCACCTGCACCCAACGCTTGTCACAAGCCTCAACAGCCATCTCAGCCACTTGGCTGGCTGAACTGTCACGCCTCCTACCAGAGATCAAAGAACTGCGGCCTGATCTACCCGAACCGGCCGATCTGCCGCCTGAAGAGGAGCGTGGCCGGTTACTGGAAGCCTTTATTCAGGTTCTACGGGCGCTTAACGGCCACACAACAGTGCTGTTTATCGATGATTTGCACTGGGCCGACCAGGCTACCCTGGATTGGCTAGTTTATCTAATCGACCGGCTGCGCAACGAATCGCTGCTGGTCGTCGCTACCTATCGCGTCGCCGATGCACCGGCTCAGTTGGTGCATACCGTAGCCACGTGGAAACGCGAGGGGCAGGTGCACCATCTGCCCTTGGAGCGTCTAACGCTGATCGAGGCCACCGAGTTGATCACAGCTCTCGGCGGCGATGTAGCCCTGATCGAGCAGCTTTACACCAAAAGCGCCGGCAATCCTTATTTCTTGATCGAACTCAACCGGGCCGGATCGGAAGATACGCCGTCGGCGCTGGCCGATTTGATCCAGACTCGCCTCGACCGCCTATCGGGGGCCACCCAACAGGAGGTACAGGCGGCGGCAATTTTGGAATCGGACATCGATTTTGAGACGCTGCGTCGGACCAGCGGGCGCGGCGAAGAGGAAACCCTCAACGCGCTCGATGAGTTGTTGGAAGCGACCGTGCTGATCGAAGGGCAGGGCGTCTATGAATTCAGTCACCCGCTAGTGGGCGCCGTTGTGCGCGACGGTTTAAGTACGGCTCGCCGCCAATTTCTCCATCGCCGGGCGGCCGAGGCGCTAGAGACCGCGTTCAGCTCCAATTTGCCCGCTGTCGCCGGCCGAATTGCGGCCCACTATACCGCCGCCAATCTTCCGGGACTGGCGGCGCAGTACGCCAAAATGGCCGGCGATCATGCCATGGGTCTGGTCGCCTTTACCGAGGCGGTCACTTTTTATCGACAAGCGTATGATCTCGACCCAACCCCCACTCGCCAAATGGATTTGGCTGAGGCGTTGTTTTTGCTGCCGGGCGCCTTGGATGAAGCGCGCGTAACGCTGCAACAGGCGCTAAACTCATTTGAGGCGAACGGCGACCGCCCCAACATCGTCAAAGCATGTTTGATGATGGCCTTCTCTTATTTGCCGTCCGGCGAAGGGGATAAGATTATCGAGTGGGTCGAACGCGCCTTGCCTCACCTGGAATACATTACCGACCCGGCAGCCGAAGCCCGCGCCCACTTCTTTTTGGGAGCCGGGGGCTTCAGAGTCGGGCGCTCGATGAAAGAAGCTGAGGAGCATCTGGCCGAGGGGCTTCGTCTAGCAGTGGAACACGAGTTGTCTGAAGCGGCGATGAATGGCTGGTTTGAATTGGGCAATCTCAACCTACAACGGGGTGATTTCGCTAAAGCGCGCGAAGCCTTTCAGCAATCGCTGGTTCTGGCTCAAACGGGACAGAATATTTACCAAGAAGCGATCTGTCACAACAATCTGGCTTACACGGCGCTGCTGGCCGGCGATCTCGATCAAGCGCATACGCATATTGAAAACGGCCTGGCGTTTGCCGATAAGCATGCGTTGATGCTGCCGCGTCAGTACCTCTACAGCACGCGGGGCGAAATTGCTCTGGCTGAGGATAATCTTGATGAGGCTGACCAGTGGTTTAGGCAGGCCATTATCGAAGCGGAAAAGTTTGACAATCCGATCCATGCGGCCAACATTCGGGCTAATTTAGCCCTGGTAACCCGCAGGCGGGGTGACCTGGATGAAGCCTTGACGCTGCTAACCCAAGCCCAGAAAGTCGTAGCCCGCGTGTCCAATCCCCATTTGCAAACGCAACTCGACCTGTGGCTGGCCGAACTGCACCTCCAGCGAGGCGAGCAAGCCGTCGCCAAACAAGCGCTGGCTCGCGCCGAGGCCCGCCTGGCCGGCGCCAATCGGCGCGGGTTGCAAGCTTGGGCCAAGCAGGTACGAGCCTCGATTTAACCAGCAATTCTCACCTAGGGTGGGGAAGCTCGTGTGGAATCCATACCTTGGCCGCCTAATTGCCAAATCCGGTGGGAGCCAACGGGAAATTGGGCTAAACTAATCTCTTATCTCCAGGATCCCCCTTACCGCTTCGCTCGCCGCTTGGCGGCCCGGAGGCGGGCCAACGTGTCCTGCTCCTGATCCGCAGACTTCTCCGGAGGCGAGGCTGGTGAGGGAGCCGGTGGTTCGATGGGAGCGGACGGCTTCGGTGGCGGCGCGATTACGGGGCTATCCGCGGCCGGAGGTGGCGCGGTATAGCGCTGTCGAACCCGCTGCCGGGCCTCGAACAATTCGCTGTGAATGGGTGGAGACGGTTCTGCGGGCGGTGTTTGTTGATGGCCGGGGAGCCGGGCCAGCAGCCAACGGTGAGCCTGCTGCCACTCCCGGCGACCCAAGCGTACCCGCCGCACCGCCACATCGAGCGGGAACAGCAGCGCCGCCAACAACAGCAAGCTCGGCCACAGAGGGCGCGTCTGCCGCCCGACGGCCGGGGTCGGGACAAATGTTTGGGCCGGGTCGGTCAACTGTCGCCCGTCGGTGAGCGCGGCCAGGTCATTGAGTAAAGACAGGTCAGGCTCCAGCCCGGCGTACTCCGGCGAATAGGCGACCACCAGTCCGGTGGTTCGACCGGCCACCGGCGCCGGCTCGGAAGACGCAGCATCACTTTCTGCCGTAGCGTAAGCCGTAATCTGAGCCAGATAGACGCCTTCTTCGGGCCGGGAGGTGGTCGCCTGGTAGCGGCCCGGCCCGGTCGGCTGCAGCTCGATTTCCGTCGCCGTCCCGTCATCGGCCAGAATGTGAGCCGATACATCCAGAAAGCTGCGCCCCTGCCCTTGCTCATCGAGAACCGTCGCCTCAAGGGTAACTTCTCCGCCGCTCGACGTGACCGTCACATCGAGGCGATCATCACCGGGCGTGGGCAGCGTCCAGTTCACCAACTGCCCGACCAACTGCGGGTACTCAGACCAGTCCAACCACTCCTGCGCCCAGCGCCCGCTAAAATCCGACGTCCAGGCGGCCGAGCGGCCCAACCCATACTGCCAGGTAGCCAGCAGCGGGTCGCCGCGCGGCGTCAACAGCGCGACCTGAGCCGCCGCTTTAGCCGTACTGCCATTATAGCCCAGCAGCGGCGGCGCGCTGCTCAAATCGACGCCGCGCAAAATCGGACTTGTGGCCCGGCTGTCGCTCCCGGCGACTGCCGGTGCGGGTAAGAACGGCTCTTCAATAATAAAGTTGCCCGCGGCTCGAATGGTCTCCTTGAGAAATATTTGAGGCACATCCAGCATCGTGGCGGCCGGGTAATATTTGCCGCCGCCGTCTTCGGCCAGTCCGGCCAGATACTCGGCCGAGCCGCCGCCCGCCGCCACGACCGACAGCGTAATGTCGGCATCGGTGAAGCGGTCGAGCAGTTGGTCATATGCCCCGGCGGTCGACCAGCCGTCGGTCAGCAGAATGATGTGTTTGACCCGGGCCGGCGCATCGGCCAGCGACTCCTCGGCGGCGGTCAGGCCGGCAAAAATATTGGTCTGACCGTTGGCCGTAATCCCACCGATGGCCTGCTCGACGGCGTTGAGGTCGCGGTGCGGGCCGGTTTCCAACGCCCAGCGGGCCGCGCTGTCAAAGGCGACTACGCCCAAATAATCCAAATCGCCCAGCACCTGCGTGGCCTGAAAGATGGCTTCCTTGGCAATATCAATTTTGGGCAAACCACTGGTCGTACGGCTGTACTGCTGGCGCAGGTCGGGATCGTCGCAATGGCAAGCGCCCATACTGCCTGACTTATCGACGGCCAGCACCAGCGCGATGTTCGGCTCGCGGCTCTGGTTACGAATTTCCATATCCACCGGCAGCGCCTTCTCTAACGGCGAGCGCAAATACCCGCCCGCGCCGTAACTCTCCGGCCCGCCTAGCATCACCAACCCTCGCCCCAAATCGCGTACGTAGCCGGCCAGCAGCGTCTGCGTGTCGGGCGGTAGCGCCTCAGCCGGGACATTGGCCAGCACCACCGCGTCGAACACCGCCAGATCGGGCAGGGTCTGGGGTAGCGCTCCCGGTTGAATGACGTTGGTTTCCATACCGGCGGCCTCAAGCGCCGCGGTCAGGGCTTCGACCTCGCCCGCCGCGCCCTCGACCACCAGCACCCGGGGCGGGCCAAAGACGGTCGTGAAGGCTTCGCCTCGATTATTCTGAAGACGAATATCATTCGCGGTTTCGGCCTCGACCCGAAAGCGATGAAAGCCGGGTTCATCGAGCGGCGCGGTGAAACTGAAACGGTTACGGCCCTGAGTGAGCCGCACCGGGCGACTCTCCACCAAAGCGCCGTCGGCAAAAAAGCGCAGTGTGGCATCGGCGGGTTGGTTGGCGACGACCGTCACCTCAACCGGGACCGTCTGCCCCTGCCGAGCCTCGCTCGGCGCTGAGATCTGCTCTACCAGGACCTCGCTCTGATCGTTTTCGCCGGCGGGGGGCGTCAAGGGGTAGACGCTCAATTCGACCTGCCGGGCGGCGGCTAATTCGGCCATGCGGCGGGCTTGACCGGTGGTCTCCTGGCCGTCGCTAAACAGCACAATCCGGCTGCCGCCCTCGTTGGGCAGTAGGGCCAACGCCAACCGCAGCGCGCTTTCGATGTCGGTGGCGCTCTTTACCGGGATCGAACTCAAGCTAGGCATAGCGTCCATTTGGCTCGGTAGGCGCTCCACCAGAGCATCGCCGCCGAAAAGAACGATCGCGGCTTGGTCATCGCCCGGTTTTTCGGCCAGCGCCTGGCGCAAAAAGGCTTTGGCCTGAGCCTGGGCTTCGACCGGAATACTGTCGGAGACATCGAGCACAAAGACGGTGGTGACGGTATCGACCGGCCGCTCCAACTGTGCCCCGGCCAGCCCCAACACCAACCCGACCAACACCAGCAGGCGCAGCCCCAGCCCCACCCACCGCTGCCGGCGGTCAGGTAGCGATTTTTCCGGCCAGCCCAGAGCAATAAACAACGGGGCCAGAAGCAGGAGCCACAGCCAGGCCGGGTATAAGAATGAGAGTGAGACAGGTAAAGTAAAATTCATCGTTTTTGGATTAACCAGACCTGTAAGGTTTTATGAGTTACGTTTGGGGCGTAAATATAGAGCCGATTGGGCCACATCTTACCCCGAACGATACCTTCTGAAACCTGACAGATCTTGACTAACTTCGCACGAAAATTCGATATTTCAAACCACTCCACCAGCGGATCGCAACACTGCGCCGGTAGACCAACCACTCCGCCACCAACAGTAGGAGCGCCCCGGCGGCCAACAGCCGCCACCATTCGCGATAGGCCGGCGGCAGTGCCGCCTGGGCCGTCTGTTCTCGATTGCGGCCGGTCAAGGCCAGATCCGGCTGCGGCATGATAGCCGACTCGACAGGATCGAAGAAGTTGACGGCAAAGCGGACTTGATCGCCGGGTTGATTGTCCGGCGGCTCGAACTCAAGGGTGTACAGCCCCAACTGGGATAAAACCGGCAGCGTTTGTCCCGCCCCGGCTTCGATGGCCTGCACAGCTCCGTTGGGGTAAATCAGCCGGGCGCGGGCGACTCCGGCGGGCAGGGTGATCGCCAGCGGCTGACCGGGAGCAATTTGGGCCGGAATGACTCCACCCGCCCCCGGCGCTAAATAGCGGATGAGATTAGCCATCAAAATCGGAAAGGCCGGGCGCAGCGGGAGGTCTGATTGGTGCAAATCAAAGGCCAAAATGGCGATGCGACGGCCGTCGATTTCGCCAGCCAGCAGCAGCGGGATGGGGCGACTGTCCGGCTGAGCCGGATCGGGATAGCCGACCACCACGGTTCTGGCCCAACTACCGGCCGAAATGACCTGGGTGGCTAAAATCTGGGTGTCGGCCAGCGAAATATTGTCTACCAGCGGATGATCGGGCTGGACGACCTCAAGGGCTGGGTTGTCGATCTGGCCGGTAATGTCAAACAGACCGGCGACAGACTGCGGCGGCGCAATCAACAGCAGATTGCCCGGCGGCAGCGTTTCCGGTACAGTCCGGTCAAAGATGTGGACGGATTTCAAATCATCAGGTGACGTGGCCGCTTGGTCCGGCAGCAGGTTGGCCGGCGCAACTGTGGTAGTCTCCACCGCCACGCCGACCCGACGGCCATCCAGCAGACTCAAGGCCGTTTGCAGGAAGAAGTTGCCGTTCGTCACCACCGTCACCCGCGCCGGTTCGACCGGCCGGACCACTAGCCGGGCGCGGTCGTCCCACGGCAGGACATCCTCGTCTGAGGGCTGGAGGTATGCTTCAACGGTTTCAGCCTCCGGTGGAATGGCCTCGATCACCTGCTCGACGTGACCGGCCGGCGGCAGGTCGAGATCGACGGCGGCGAACGGCGCGCCATCCACTTCGACGATCAAGCGGCGTTGAGCTGCGGCTGAGCCGTAATTACTAGCCTGAACAAATAGAGCTAATTGGCCGTCAGCCACAGGCGAAATCGACAACGTGCTGATAGCTTGATTCGCGTCTAATTTCCCGAAGGATACCAATCGCGCCGAACTCCCCGGCGGCGGGGTGATCGCCCCGTCGGACAGCATGATGATCTCGGCGTTCGGCTCACGAGCAACGATGGCCTCGGCCAAGGTTAGGGCCGGATCGAGATCGCTGTTGAGCAGGGTCGGTTGAATCGAGTCGATGGCGCTCAACGCCTGGCGCGGATCTTGGGTGGCCGAGGTCAGTAAATCGGCTTGTCCGCCGGCCGCGGCAATGACCGTCACGCGGGCCGTCTCGGGCAAATTGGTTACCATTTCAGCCGCGGCCTGTTTGGCTGCCTCTAGGCGGCTGCCCGGCTGACCTAACGGCCCCACCTCATCGGTAGCGGCCATACTCGCTGAGCGGTCAATCACCAGCACGACACTTTGCCCGGCGACACCCTCGGTCGGGGTGGCGGGTCGGACCAGGGCCAAAATCAGCAGCAGCAAAAAGAGTACCTGCAACAGCAGCAGTAGATTCCGGCGCAGCCGCTGCCAGGGCGCGTTGGCCTCGACATCGCGTACAAAGCGCTGCCAAAGGTAAACGCTGGAAACTTCGTAATCCTGTCGGCGCAGTTTGAGCAGGTACAGCGCGATAATCGGCGGGATCAGCGCCAGCAAAGCAAAGGCCAAGGGAGAGAGAAAGGTCATCATCAAGCCAACACGCCCCGTTGGCGCAAAAAGGTGAAAATGAGCGTTTCGAACGGCACATCGGTGGTGACCGGGACGTAGATAATGCTGCGTTGGGCGCACCAAGTGCGCAGTTCGGCTTGCCAGGCGGCCAAACCGGCTTGGTAGCGAGCCAGCGACTCATAATCGGCGGTGATCTCGACCGTCTGACCGGTCTCGGCGTCGAGCAGGCGCAGATCGCCGCTCAGGGTGGGATTGGCTTCGTCCGGCGACAGCAGGTGGATGAAGGTGATCTCGAAGCGGCGAGCCAGGAGGGCGAGTACGCCGTTGGCCCAAGGTGGTTGGAAAGATGGAGATTGGGGGTTAGGAGGGGGGAGTGTCGAGTCGAGAAGATCGGAGAAGATAAGGAGGGGGCCGGGTTGGCGGGATTGGCGAGCGTATTGAGTTAAACCTTCGTTGAGGTTGGTGCGGCCGGTGGCTTGTAAGCCGGCCAGGAAGTCGAACAGCGAGAACGCTTGCTGCCGGCCCCGGTGGGGGCGTAGGGTTTGGCTGAGCGCGGCGTCAACGGTAGCGATAGTAACGCGGTCCAGACCGGCTAGTGCGATATACCCCAAGGCGGCGGCGGCGTGGGCGGCATAGGCCAGCTTATTGGTCGCTTCGTTGTCGGGCGGCCAGGCCATTGAGCGGCTGGTGTCGATGAGCAGGTGTAGGGTTTGCTCTTCCTCTTCGACGAACAGTTTTAGGAAAAAGCGCTCCAGCCGGGCGTAGGCATTCCAATCGACCAGGCGGAAATCGTCGCCGGGGACATAGTTGCGATAATCGGCAAACTCCACCGACTGGCCTCGCTTCAAGCTGCGCCGCTCGCCCTGCCACTGGCCGGAACGGGCCTGACGGGTGATCAGGGTCAGCGCCTCCAGCCGGCGCAGGAATGCGCTGTCGAAGCGAGGGGAGCCGGCCGGCGGCGATGGATTTGAATCGGGTGCTTGTGGGTTGGTCATTGTTTTACTAGGCGGCTAACGCCGGTGTATTAAGAACAGCCTCGATAACCGCGTCGGTCGTGACGCCCTCGGCCTGGGCCTCGAAGTTGAGGATAATGCGGTGACGAAGGGCCGGATAGGCGGCCGCCTGTAAATCATCAATAGCTACGTTGTAGCGCCCATCGAGCAAGGCGATGATCTTGCCGGCCAGAATAATGGCCTGCATGCCGCGTGGGCTGGCCCCGTAGCGGACATAGCGGCGCACCACGTCCGGCGCGTGGTCGTCATCGGGGTGGGTGGCTCGCGTGAGACGGGCGGCGGCCAGGGTTACGTGTTGGGCGATAGGTACGGCGCGGGCGACCTGCTGCATCGCCACAATCGTTGGTCCATCGGCGACCGGTTTGAGATCACGGCTATCGCGACCGGTGGTCCGGTCGGCGATGGCGACCAACTCCTCGACGCTGGGGTACGGCACGTTGAGCTTGAAGAAAAATCGGTCGAGTTGGGCTTCGGGCAGCGGGTAAGTGCCGTCCATTTCCAGCGGGTTTTGGGTGGCCAGCACAAAAAACGGCGCGGGAATCGGGCGCGTCGTGCGGGCGACAGTCACGCTTTGCTCCTGCATTGCTTCGAGCATGGCCGACTGCGTTTTGGGGGTGGCCCGATTGATCTCGTCGGCCAGGACCAGGTTGGCAAAGATAGGGCCGGCCTCGAAGCGAAATACCCGGCGGCCCTGCTCATCCTCGGCGATCAGGTTGGTGCCGACGATATCGGCGGGCATCAGGTCAGGAGTAAATTGAATGCGGCTAAAATCGCAGTCGATCACGCGAGCCAGGGTACGAACCAGCACCGTCTTGCCCAAACCGGGGACGCCCTCCAAGAGCGCGTTGCCGCCGGCCAGCAGCGTAATGAGTGTGTGACGAACCAGCGCCTGCTGGCCCACAATCACCTCGCCGACCGCCGCTTCGATGGTTGTCGCGGTGGTTCTAAAATTTTCGATGGTAAAGGCTGGGTTGGTCATGGTTTTGGCCTTTTTTTGATAGTTGGTTTGGTTGGTTAGTTGGTCAGATGGGTGGTTGGTATATTTTTACATTCTACATTCTAAATTCTACATTCACTTTGGATCGAGCTGAGAAAAGTAGTCCCGGACGTAATCTTGCCACTCGACGGGGATGTGGTCGCGGTCCATGCTTTCGGCGGCGGCGTTGGCGTAGGTTTGGTAGACGTCCCGGTAAGGCACCAGTGAAGGATTGATATTCCCCTGTGGCGACTGCTCTTCGCGAATGAGGGTCTGGCCTTGCTCGGTTTCTTGGCCGGCCACAAAATCGGGATTGCCGTTTAGGTGTGGACCGGCATTAGGCGCGTAGATCGTGTCAAGCTGGCCGGTGACCGCCGGTCGATTGGGTTGGGTGGGATCGTTGGCCCGGCCGGTGCGATTTGCGCCCGGAAGCTGATTGGCCGTCGTGCCGCCGCCACCGCCGGGTTGCCCCGATCCTTGACCTTGACCTTGTTGATTTTGCCCCTGTCCTTGTCCTTGCCCCTGCCCTTGGCCTTGTCCCGATGTTTGGGCCTGAGCTTGTCCTTGACTTTGGGCTTGGCCGGACTGGGCTAACTGCTGGCGGCTGTCATTCAGCGCATTCTGAGCTTGAGCCAGTGCCTCTTGCAAATCAGCATTTTGACTGGCCTGGGCCAGCGCCCCTTGGGCCGCACCCGCCGCCTGGAGCGCCTCACCGGCGCTGCCGTTGCGCACGGCGTTGGCTAAATCGACCAGGCTTTTGGCCAGGTCGGCGTCGGCAGCGGCGGTTTGAGCGGCTAAACGGTCCAAGGTATCGGCCAGATCGGTCTGGGCGGACGGGTCGAGACCGGGTAGTGAGGCGGCTAACTCCTGGAGAGCCTGCCCGGCCTCAGCGGTGTCCGCCGAAGCCTGCGACTCGCCCTGGGAGAGAGCCGTGAGTTGAGCGGCTAGTTGATCGAGCGCGCTCTGCCGGGCAGTCGCCGCGGGCGATTGCAGTTCTCGCAGTTGGGCTTGAGTCTTGGCCAGATCGGCCAGCGCCTGGTCCAGATCACCGGGATTGGCGGCCAGAGCGGCCATCAATCGCTCCAACTCGGCCAGGGCTTGGGCGCGTTCTTCGGATGTCGGATCGGTGGCTGACTCTAATTCATTGCGGGCGGCGCGAATTGCTTCGGCCTGCTGCTGCGCTGCGGCTTGAACGGCTGCTCGGTGGGTCAGGATGGCATCCATCGGATTGGGCAGGAAAACCAGCGCCAGCGCCACCGTCGCCACCGCTGCCGCCCAGCCCAACTTTTGACGCGATACCTGCCAGTCTAACGCCCCCGGCTTGAGTCGTCGAGCCATGGCGGCAGCATCGGCCAGTTGGCGTGGGTAGAAGGCCAGCGGGTCCGGGCGGTCGCTGTCTTGCAGTTCGAGCGCTGTTGCCAGTCGATCTTTAAGGTAGAGTTCGGCGTCGAGGCGGCGGGCGACGGCGTACAGAGAGAGAGGTCGCAGCCAGGTGTAGAGTAGTACGCCCAATAACCACACCCCGAGCGGAACCAGCGCCCATAAGTGACGGTTGGCCATCGGCCAGGTACGGGCCGCCAGTTCTACCAGCACCACGACCAGCATCGCCAGCCACAGCGTCCGGACGACTAATCGTAGGCCGTCACGCAGACGGAGATAGCGGCCCATCGTCGCGAGGCGGGGTCGGAGGTCAGGTAGGGGCGATTCATTTTTGGTGGTCGGCATAATTCGGTGCATTTTTAGTCAAGAATGATAGAAATTTTTGTATCGCTGTTTAGAACACGGCTTGGCCGGATGGGCGGATTCTTTGGTCTTTAATTGCCAAAGCCGTTAAATCCTAACCCGGACGAGCCGTAACCAAAAAGGTTTTTAGACAGGACCTTCGGCAGGATTTACAAGATGCTTAAACGGTATTCTAATCCTGTTAATCTTGTAAATCTTGTCTAAATCTCTGCCCCAACATGCAAGAAGCGGGTTGATAAGATCCTACGCATCTGTGTTCTTACGGTTCAGTCGTTGGCTCTTCGGTCGGCGCGGCTTCGGTGCTTTCGACGGCGAACTCAACTCGCTGCGGCGCTATTCTAACCGGGATGGCGGGAACAGGCGTCGGCGTATTTTGCCGGGCGGTGATTTCGGCTTTGACATCGGGATAAAACATGACCGCGCTGATGACCAGGTATAAGACGACTAACGCCGCTGCTACCCCTAACCCTTTCCAGCCGATGCGCCACGGTCGGGTTGGTTTCACGAAACGGGTCGCCAGTAGATATAGCACCAAACTCAAGCCGGTGTAAAAGGCCAGGGTATAGTGCCACAACGGTCGAAAATCGGTTAGGGTGACATCACTATTAAACGCCCACGGTCCCCAACCGGCCAGCAAGGCAAACAGTCCCATCGGGCTATTTTGCAGATTCTGGGTGGCAATGACCGAAGCCAGCGCGCTAAACGGATTGAACAGCAGCACGTGGCGCGGCGGCGCATCGCGGATGATGACGCCCCAAAAGATGTAGACCACGTAGGTGCCGCCGATCATCAGCAGGATCGCCAGGTAAGTCAAAACCAGGGCCTGGATGGTGCGCTTGCGCCAGGCCGAGAAAAAGAGACCGATCATTCCGTAGGTGATAGCTGTGGCCAGAATGACCAGCGCCCCCAGCAGCAGATCGGTGGGGGTGACGCCGCCAAAAGTAAAAATCAGGCTGGCCAGCGGGATCGCGGCGAAAATAAGCAGGAAGATGTAACCGGCCGAGGCCACCAGCTTACCGAACAAAATGGCATGGGCCGAAAGCGGCGTGGCCTGGAGCATTTCCAGGGTGAGTTTCTCATTTTCAGAACTGATGGCGGTCGCCGTCAGGGCCGGCATTAGCAAAGCGACGAAGACCAGGCTCAGGTTGGCGATGGCCGCGAACAGCGATTGGCCAATCAGTGGGCTAAGCGGGACGCCATAAGAAGGAAAAAGCAGCATCATTCGGTAGATACCGTAGCTGAACAACGCCAGAAAGACCAAGTAGATGGTTAAAATGGCGAAAGCCCGCCAGCCGCGCATGCGCGAGCGAAACTCTTTGACGATGATGGGATTAAGCGCGAGTTGGGGTCGTTTCATAGGACACCATTAAGGGGAAAGCTAAGATGTTTCGTCATTCGACGTCTCCGGTGGTGATTTGCATAAAGACGGACTCCAGGTCGCTAGAGGTTTCGGAGAAGTGGGTGATGCGGACGGCGTGGTTGACCAGATGCGCCAGTAGCCCAGCCAGGCTGTCGTCGTCGCCGTTGAGGCCAAATTCCCAACCGTTTTTGCTGGGCAGGGCGTCGATGACGCCGGGGTAACTTTTGAGCGCGGTTTCAACCGTTGCGTCAGGCGACAGAGTCCGCAGCCGGACCTGGCGCTGGCTGTGTAATTGGCGGTTGAGGCGCTGGACGGGGCCGTTGTACAACAGCCGGCCTTTTTCGATCACGCCGATGTGGTCGCACATTTCGGCCAGTTCGGCCAAGATGTGAGAGCTGATGATGATAGTCTTGCCCAGCGATGACAGCTCTTTGAGCAACTCGCGCATTTCGATCCGGGCGCGAGGGTCGAGACCGGAGGCCGGTTCGTCGAGCAGCAGAATGTGGGGATCGTGGACCAGGGCGTGGGCCAGACACAAGCGTTGGCGCATGCCCCGCGAGAGGCTCTCGACCCAGGCGTCGCGTTTGTGGGTCAAATCGACCAGTTCCAGTAGTTCGTCCACCACGCGGCGGCGGCGGTCGGGCGCGAGGTGATAACAACGGGCAAAGAAGTCGAGATACTCCCACACCTTCATATCTTCGTAGACGCCGAAGAAGTCGGGCATATAGCCAATTTGCCAGCGAGCTTGGTCGGGATCGCGGCTGATGTCCTGGCCGTCGAACCAAATTTGGCCGGACGAGGGTTCGAGCAGGCCGGCTAACAGACGCAAGGTGGTGGTTTTACCTGCGCCGTTGGGGCCGATGAACCCAAACAACGAGCCTTTTTCAACCTGCAAATTAAGCGCGTCGAGCGCGGTCAGGCGGCCATACTGTTTGGTTAACTGTACGGTTTTGATCATGAACGCGCTCCTTCAAAGGCCAAGCCAGCAAAGATACAACCCCCGTTTTGGCTGTTGGCGTTGCGAGACAGCCGGATGAGCAAGCTGGCCTCATTGGGATCAAAGAATCGCTCCGGCTGCGAAATTGGGTTTGGGCCGAATTGGGCCTGTTCCAGCGCAATCCATTCGGTCGTCGTCCGGTCGTAGAGATCCACCTGCGGTAACTCCGCCCACTGGCCGCCGTCGCTTTGGAGGTAGAGATCAAGCCGGACCGGGTCAATGCGGCGAATGTTGTCCGGCAAGGAGAGTTTGACTTCGGCCGAACCTCGCTCGACGTAGTAGCCCTCGATGCCGGTGCCGTAGTTGCACGTGCCGGTTTGACCGGTGGTGGTTACCGTCTGGGCGCGGCTAAAACTGGGCGGGAGACTGACCTTATCCTCATCGAACTTAACCGGCAGTTGGCCGTAAATCAACGAGGTTTTTTGGCTGGAGACCTCGCGCCCGTCCAGGGTGACCGTTAAGGGGCTGTCTTTGAGCCAGCCCAGCACAAGGATGCCGGCGCTATTGGTTCGAAATGATTGGTTGAAGACGGTACTGTCTAAGACGCGTTGTTTAAAGGTCAGTTCGGGGTCTTCGGGGCCGGATCGACTCAACTCGTCCTGAAAGATCATGTAGCTGCCAAAGCCGCCGGTATTAAAAATTTGCTGTTGGTTAAAATTCAAATTCAACGCAACGGCCTGCCCCGGAGCGATATCGCCCAATTTTTGAAAATCAGTGTTAAAGATGACGACCACATCTTCCAGCGTAGTCGTCCCCTGATTGATCAGGCGGCCGGTCAGGCGCTCGCGCTCAACGGCAATTTCTGCCTCCAGCCAGGGCGGTTCGGGCAAGGGGGTTTCGGCTACGAAAGATTGGAGCGACCACTGGTTGACGGTTAAACCGCGAACCCGGGCCGGTTCGCCCTGCACCACGCTCATCGAGCCAACCCGAACTTCGCCGCTCCAGGGATCGTAGTAACCTTCACCCAAAGGGCGCAGCAGAGGGCGACCTTCAACGGTCACATCGTATGACTGGCGATGCGGCGAAAAAATACCGACGTAAGTTTGGGTATCGGTTACCCGGCCATCTTCGCTGATTTCCATAATCGAGAGTTGGTTGAGGAGGATGTCGCTGCCACGCAGTTGGTAGCTCAGGCCGAAGGCCAAAGCAGAGAACGCCAGCGTTAGAGCCGGAATGGTTATCCAGGCCCAGGCTAGCCGATCCAGCCGGCGTAAAATCAGATAATTGAGCGGCCCGACCAGCGCAATATAACCGATCAGCAGCAGTCCTAAAACCCGGATCGAAGGCAGATCGAGGGTGGGCAGGTTGGATAACACCGATGACATCTGGCTATTGCGCATCTGGTCGGGGGCGATATCGGGGGGTAAGAAGTCGGGCCAGGCGGCGTTGGGGGCCAACAGCCGTTGGGCAAAATCGGTTACCCCCGCCCAGTCGCTAAAGGGGGTGTGGGTCAAATCCAGGGCCACAAAATCGACATAGCCCTTGCCCAGGTTGCGTTCAACGATGAGGGGCAGCTCGTCGGAGCCATCGATCACTTCAGCCAGTAGGGTAGTTGTTTCCGCCCCCGGTTCGACTGTCGCTGCCAGAAACGGCCCCGGCACCGCAATTGTCCGGCCGGTGTACGTTTCTAAAGCGGGCAAGGCCGGCAATTCCTGTTGGCCGGTGACCGTAACGGGCTGGAGGTCGGCCGGCAGACCGGCCAGCGTAAGCACAGCCCCACCACCGCCGCCCAATACCAGCCGGCCACCGCTGACGACCCACTGCTGAAGGGCGGCTTGTTGGTCGGGACTAAGTTGACTGGTATCGACCGCGTTCAAGATGATGGTATCGAACAGAGTCAGTCCTTCGGCCCGATCGGGCGTTTCGGCCAGACTGATGTTAAGCACCTCGGGGCTATCCGGCCGGCCCGGCAGATCCATCGAACTGAGCAGGCTCAGGTTGGGCGCGTTCTCGGCCACCACGCCGATAAAGTAGCGATTGTTTGGGGCGGAAGCGATATCGACCGTTTGGCTGGTTAAGGTTTCTTCTTCGCGGACTAAATCCACTTTAACGGTGCGGGAGAAGTTGTTGGGTAGGGTGTAGAGGGTAAATCGCTTGCGGCTGCCGGCGGGCAGTTCGGCGGGAACGGTGAAGTTGATCTGGCCGGTTTGGCCGGTAACCCGAGCGCGGAGTTCGGCATTGAGGTCGGCGCCATTATTTTCGACCGTTACAAAGATGGGCAGCCAATGCCCGTACTTGAACTGTCCACCGAAGGCGGGTTCGGCCGTCAGGGTCAATCCGTCAACTGTTTGAGCCGAAACCGGAGCGCCCAGCAAAGCAAATAAGCAGAACAAAATCAGAGCAATGATATGTTTGCGCATGCTATAAATCGTAGGTGGGCAGCGGCCAAAGGTCAAATTTGGAGTAGAAAATTCTGAGCGTGTCGCGATGAAAAAAATGAAGGTTTAAGTCAGCTCCGGCGTAAAAGAGAGTACAACACAGCAGCGATCTGCCTGATCGCTTTAGATGAGGCAGATCACCCCTTTTTTACTCTCCCCCCAAAAGGCCGGATTGTGGCAGACCGGCCTTTTATTTTTGCTCTCGCTAACAAGCCCGCAATTGATTTGACCGATATAAACCACCAAAATTGACGTTCAGTTGATAGACCGTCGCTGGCTGACCGCAGACCGCCACAAAGTGGGTGGTCTCAATGAAGTTCGGCGGTCAACGGTCGGCGGTCTGTCGTCAGGAGGCAGGGCAATCTGGGTCAAGTTAAAAGAGTATGTCCGGATCTAAGGCTACACGCCTGTATAAGTGACCAGGCTCAATACTGGATCGATGGCGGGTGTATTCCAACCAGAAATGTGATAAATTATAGATAGTTAAGTGGCGAGGCCAAAATCAATATATAATAGATGGGGCGTGTTATAGGGCTCAAGCGAGAGTCCGCCACCCATAAAATTTAATGGGAGACCTCATGCCGACTTATTTCTAATGGGAGTCCTTCTGAGATTGATTTGAGAGGGACTCCTTATGTAGCACTTATCTTTCGTATAAGCCTTGCAGCAAGCTCCTTAATTGCTCTGTATCATTTTTTCTTCTCTCCTTTGATGTTCGAAAAAGCCGGGACTGACCACCCGGCTTTTTCCTTTTAAAAGATCTTATGCGTTTTCAGAAACCTGTAAGGTCTGACCTGGGTAGTAACTATTTTCCGTCACTAAAATCTATGGCATAATACGTCTGAGGAATTATTATGCCACGACAACCCGTCAATCGCATCGCCTATATTGACCCACAGGGGCAGCTCAATACCATCAGCCCCAGCGGCCAAGGTCGGCATCGGCTAACGCAGGATCATCTAACCTTTCAGTTGCCAACCTGGGCGCCGAACGGCGAATTTCTGTCGGTTATCGGCGGCGATGACCAGAGTTCGGCCATTTTTGCCGTAAACGATCAACCCTTTCCTAACTCGTTCCAAAGGCTTTACTTTAGCCGATCGCAGTTACCTTTCTACCTTTACTGGTCCCCGGACAGCCGGTTGATCAGTTTCATCGCCAGTAATGACACCAGCGGAATTGGCTTGCACCTGGTATCGATAGTTGACGATCAATGTACGCTGCTGGCTACCGGCCAACCCCTCTTTTGGGATTGGACTCCCGAAAGCGATCAGATTTTGATGCATAGCGGCGTCGCCCCTCCCGATGCCCGGCTGGCCCTCATCGATGTTAGACGTAACGGTGTAATTGGCGAAAACATTGCCCAGCCGGGGTTATTCCAGGCCCCAGGCATCGCTCCCAGCGGCCGGTATTGGGCCTATGCCGAGATTGATGATTAC
Organism: Anaerolineales bacterium; assembly: GCA_020634855.1. Lineage (GTDB taxonomy): Bacteria > Chloroflexota > Anaerolineae > 4572-78 > J111 > JAGRBY01. The sequence goes on along the minus strand of JACKAU010000003.1, from coordinate 121,133 downwards.
GACAACGGCCAGCTTGTGGTCGAAGATATCGCCACTCAAGAGCGGCTTGACATCCCTTACGAAGGTGCGATCGCCTTGAATTGGAGTCCGACTCGCGATCAACTGGCATTTATCACCCCATCAACCTCAGTCAGGCGTTATTATGGGGCCTTGCACCTGCTCGATCCAACGGCCAAAAGCGTGCGGTTGGCTGTTGATGCCGTTGTTTTAGCCTTTTTCTGGTCGCCCGACGGGCAACACATTGCGTATCTGACCATGGCGGCTGCCCCTCAGCAGCCATCCGCCATTGAGACCGGCCCTCGACTCAATGGGCATCACAACGGTCCGTTCAAAACCAACGGTCGTCCGGATACGAGTCATGAAACCGAACCCTTTAGACCGCTCGAAACCCTATCGCTTGATTTGTGGTTAGTCAACGTCGCCACGCTGGCCACACGCAAGGTAGCGACCATCGAACCTTCGAGTCGGTTTATGAACCAATTTTTACCTTTTTTTGATCAATACGCCCTTAGCCATCGCCTCTGGTCACCTGATAGTGAGGCCCTGGTGCTGCCCGTCAAAAGGGCCGGCGTCAGCGAAATCACAGTCGTACCCATCGATGGCGCTCAACCTGTAACCCTCGCCGCCGGCGAAATTGCTTTTTGGAGTTGGCAATAGGAGTCTTATGAAAGAGAAACATAATTCAACCCAGGAACTGGAAACTCGTGACCAAGGTGATATTAGCCCGGCTTTGTCTGAGAATGATCAGACCGGCCGCCCCGCAGCCGATCAAAAGAGCGCCAAGGCGCCCTCATCGCTCGGGAACGTTCTTGAAGCCCACCGGGGTGAGCGACATGTGATTGTCCTGCACGATTACCCCGATCCGGATGCCATTGCTTCGGCGTTTGCGCACGCTCTGCTCAGCACGCAGTTTGAGATAGAAACGACCATTATTTACAACGGTAAGATCAGTCACCAACAAAATATTGCGATGGTCCGGATTCTGGGCATCGATTTGACCCGTTATGACCAACCCATCGATCTTAAGCAGTTTGATGGGGCCATCTTTGTCGATAATCAAGGCACATCGGCTGAGAAGATTGTGCAAGCCCTGGAAGAAGCCGGCGTGCCGCCGCTGATAGTGGTCGATCATCACGAGTTGCAAGAACGGCTCAAAGCCGAATTTAGCGATATCCGCCGCATCGGCTCGTCGTCCACCATTTATGCCGAATATCTGCGAGATCTGGTCCAATTGGACAAGTCGCAAAAAGCGCATATTATGGTCGCCACGGCCTTAACGCAAGGTATTATAACCGACACCGGCGGTTTTATCCGGGCCGGGGTTGAAGATTTTTACGCGGCGGCCTACCTAAGCAGCTACAATGACGCTGATTTATTGGGACAAATTATGAGCCAGTCACGCTCACGGCAGGTGATGGATATCATCCGGCGGGCGCTTGAAGGTCGGTTGGTGGCCGAAAGTTACTCCATTGCCAGCATCGGCTACGTACGCTCCGAGGATCGAGACGCCATTCCTCAGGCCGCCGATTTCTTGCTGACCGAGGAAAATATTCACACGGCCATCGTGTATGGCATTGTTACGGATGAAGAACGCGGTGAAGCGTTAGTCGGGTCGTTGCGGACGTCAAAAATCACCATCGACCCCGATGCGTTTATCAAAGATACCTTCGGCAAGGATTGGTCGGGCAACTACTTCGGCGGCGGGAAAATTTCGGCCGGGGCCTTTGAAATTCCTATTGGCTTTTTATCGGGCAACAACACCAGCGACGAATACCAAAACCTCAAATGGAACGTCTATGATCGCCAAATCAAACAGAAAATCTTCAATAAAACGGGAATTAAATTGGACGGCGAGGCTTGACCCGCTCTGCCGCCTATATTTCGGCTGCGACCAAATTATTGAAGTAAGGCGTTGAGAGCGATGGTGCTGTACACAACGATGACGGATATATGAGCGATACACCCCACACTCTAAACCAAGCCCTCTTAGCAGCGATGGATCGCTACGGCCGGCAACCGTGTTTTCGGATCAAAAAAGATCACCGGCCTTACCAGGAAATTTCCTATTACAAATTTCAAACCCAAACCTTCAGACTAGCACACTTTTTTCGCCGCCAGGGCATTGAGCCGGGCGACCGGGTGGCTATCCTGGCGGGTAATTCGCCGGAATGGATGATGGCTTACTGCGCCTGCCTGCTGGTTGGCGGCGTGGCCGTGCCGCTGCGTCCCACGTTGCCCATCGAGACGCTGCGTTCGCTAATTCGAGATGCCGAGGCGCGGCTGATGGTCATCGAAGTGGAGCATCATCAACCCATTCTTCAGGATGCCCTGGTTACTTTGCCGCAGCTAAAAGATATTGTTACGCTCACCGATCAACGCGCCCTTTTTTCCGAAACTACCTCGATTACCGCCATTCTGGCCCAACCCATCTCTACAGAAGAGGCCCTCAACGTGCGCCGCCTGGCCGAGCAGATTGAACCGGCGGCGCTGGCTTCGCTCAACTACACCGCCAGTGAAACCGGCTTGCTCAAAGCGGCCGTCTTCAACCAAGGCCAGCGCCTGCTGACCATGCAGTATATTGCCGCTTGGGCCACATTCAACGACGACGAATTAGCTTTTACGGTTCTGCCTTGGGCTTCGACCAGCAGTTTAGATTTTTCGTTACACTGTTTCATGTCAGGGGTAGCCAATGCCTTGGCCAAACCCGGCCAATCGGTTGTAGAAAACCTCCAGCAGACTGCGCCGACTACCCTGATGGTCACTCCTTTGGGCCTGGAAGTTTTTTATAATGAAATAATGCGCGAAATAGAAGCGCTGCCCGAAGCCAGCCAGGAAGTTTTCCACTGGGCCTTATCCATCGGCAAAGCGTATCGAATGGCCGGCGATAACGCTACCGAAGCCTTGCGCCGTGAATACGCCAGCGCCGATATGACCTTTTTTAGCCAGATTCGAGGCAAAGTGGGCGGCCGCGTTAATCGGCTCTATTATGTTGGGGCCGCGCTGCCACAAAAGCTGGTCGATTTTATGGAAGCGATTGGCCAGGTCCCGCTGGGTTTATACAGCATCACCGAGACCGGCGGTTTTCCGGTGATCAATTACTTGGAGCAGCCCCGTTCCGGCGCTTGCGGCCAAATTGCCCCCGGTTTCGAACTGCGTCTGGCCGAAGATGGCGAAATCCTGGTCAAATCGCCAACGGTGATGCTCACCTATTGGAACCAACCCCAAGAGACCGTCCGGCAAGTACTCGATGCTGACGGCTGGCTCCATACCGGTGACTTGGGGGAAATCGACTCAGACGGTTACGTCCATCTCAATGGGCGTAAGCAGTCGATGATCATTCTGTCCTCCGGGCGTAAAATTATTCCGGCCCACATCGAAGCTGCGCTGAAAGAAAGCCCGTTTGTCGCGCAAGCTATTGTCTTTGGCGAGGGCCGGGCCCACATTACAGCCCTTATTGTGCCTAATCTGGACGCGTTGGCCGATAGTTTTGAAGATGGGCTAACCGGCCTGGTCACGCCTGAGACGGACTCCTTACGCTGGTATTGGCTAGGCGACGACGAACATAGCGAGCCGATTGCGACCATGGCCCACGCCGGGGTGAAGATCAAGCTTGATCAGGTGGTAGAGGCCGTTAACCGCAAACTCGATCTGTTTGAACGGATCGAAAAATATAGTTTGCTGGAACATGCCTACAGCAAAATTGCCCACGACATGGCCGATCTAACGCCTCTCCAGCGGCGGCAGATTGGCGAGCGATTTGCCACATTGATCAGTTCGATGTATCCGCGAACTATCCTGCAAGTCGGCGAGCAAATTACGCAGGTTGAAGTCAGCCCGGAGCGCATGCGCGAACTGCTGGAAAAAGAGACGTTATTGGATGCCTGGTTGGCCGACGCCGGGCTGGAATTTTTGTTTGATTTGGCCCGGCGCAAACAGATCGATACCCCGTCAATTGTTCACATCTGCGATACCGCCGCCAGCATCGCCCAAATGGTTAATGAAGAGCGCCCCCTCTCGACCGCCCTGATTGTGGGCGATCCCCCACGCATCGCACGTCATTTGCCGGTCAGCCAGATTCAAATGCTGCAAATGGAACACATCCGGCGCATGCGCAAAAATCTAACCACCCTGGCCATGATGGTTGACGGCAAAGTGTTGGGCTACGTCATCGATAAACACGGTTATGTACGCGGCATTCATAAATTGGACGATAAATTAGACAACCAAGCCAACCCCTTGCTTGGACCACAGTTTCGTCGTCACGCCGCTATCTCCGGGTTATGTGACGCCCTGGTATTTTATGTGCCTAGCGGCGGCAAACAGGTGCGAGTTTTTGCCGACGGCCAACTGGTGGGTCGCTATTCCAACGGCGACTGGTCTCAAGATATCATGCCCCAAGTGGATGAGGTCATCAATCAGCTAGCCCAACAGAAAAATCTCAAGTTTGCCCTGCTTCAGCGGCTGCTGCGCTGCGCCTTTCAAATGTCTGAGGAGAATCTGGGCGCCATCTTCATCGTCGGCAATGCCGATGCCGTCATCGAGAAATCCGACGCGCCTGAGATTAGCCATTTCGCTTGGATTTTTGGCACGGACGTTCGCAGCCTATCTGATGAAGAACTGATCAACTTTGCCAAACAAGACGGGGCTACGGTCATCGATGCCCAAGGCAAATTTAGAGGTTGTATGGTTTTGCTTCGGCCCGACTCAGGCACCAAGGCGGAAATCGGCCCCGGTCGAGGCGCTCGGCACAGCAGCGCCGCCAAAATGAGCGCCGAAACCGATTGTCTGGCCATCACCGTTTCTCAAGATGGCCCCATCACTGTTTACGACAGCGGCCGTCGGGTGCTGTCCCTCTAACGTTCCGCTAGAAATAAAGTTTTGTAATAATCGCTTTAGCGCTGCCTCAGCCCAAAAGGGCTTACTACCAACCAACCAACCAACCAACCAACTAACTAACCATCCATCCAACTCATCTGTAACTAATTTGTAACTCAAATGTGCAATAATAGACAGTGAAAGGCTAGATTGTTACATTTGCTCACAGCCTTCCGGTAAAGTATCACTATCACGCCAAGTAAGACGCCGATAATGTCTACCTTGTGCTTCGACAACTTATACAACCCATTATAATTAAGTCTCAACCTAAGGTTGAGGGAGGATAAAAATGTATCACAAGATCTTAGTACCCCTGGATGGTTCCAGACGAGCGGAAAAAATTCTCGACCAAGTTGAAGATCTGGCCGAAAATGATCAGGCTGAAATCATTTTACTCAGAGTAATTGAGCCGGTTGCGTCCTATGCGTACACTGAACCCATGCAAAGCGAACTACAACGGCCGCTTAACAATCAACGGGAACTCGCTTCTACGGACTATCTGGATAATGTTGATGAGCACATCGATCACCGCCGTGTCAAAGTGACTGAGCGGATCGCCACCGGCCCGGTGGTTCAAACCATTCTTAACATCGCTGAACAAGAAAACGTCGATCTGATCGCCATGGCCAGCCACGCCCGTACCGGTCTTCCCCGAATGATTTATGGCAGTATCACCGATGAAGTCTTACATGGCACCGACCGCCCGATGCTGGTGGTTCGAGCTTTAGACGAATAAGTTTATTGCATTACCTGATCGCAAGACATTCGCTTAGGAGGCGCAGCAATGCGCCTCTTTTTTTGTTTCCAAACCAGAGGTGACAGGTTGCCGATCAGGTCTCCCCGGAGTAGTAACATTTGTCCTACAAAGGACTTTCGTGAAAAGAGCGATTGTGCTAACATAGTTAATCGAAATTCCCCTATCGTTCAAACACCATGAACCTAGTAACCTTGCAATCGGTTTCAAAACAATATAGCGAGCGGGTGCTGTTTAATCAGGTTGATCTGCAAATTAACGAAGGCGACCGGATTGGCTTGATTGGCATCAACGGCAGTGGCAAAACCACTCTTTTGCGATTGATTGCGGGGCTGGAACCGCCCGACGACGGCCGGGTGACGGTTTGGGGCGGGGTGCGCATTCAATATCTGGCTCAGGAGCCGGCATTAACCGCATCGCTGACGGTTTTAGAGCAGGTTTTTAAGAGCGACTCGCCCCAAATTCAACTATTGCGCCGCTACGAATGGGCCAGCCAGCAGCTCCACCAGCAGCCAACCAGTGACGCATGGCAGCAAGAAGTGGCTGCCCTCAGCGACGAAATGGAACGCACCGGCAGTTGGGCGGCTGAGGCCAGAGCTAAGGCCGTCTTGACTCGGCTGGGGATTACGGATTTTGGCGCGCCGCTCGGTACGCTTAGCGGCGGTCAGCGAAAACGCGTGGCTCTGGCCCAAGCCCTCATCGACCGGGCCGATCTGCTCATTCTTGACGAGCCAACCAACCACATCGACGCCGAAACCATTGCCTGGCTGGAAACCTATCTCGCCACTGAACCTGGCGCGCTGTTGATGGTTACCCACGATCGGTACTTTTTGGATCGGGTGGTGAACCGCATTGTCGAACTGGATCGTCGCCAGTTGGTCAGTTATCCCGGCAATTACAGCCACTATCTGGAGTTGCAGGCGGCCCGCCAAGAGCAGTTAGCCGCGGCTGAAGAAAAGCATAAAAACCTACTCCGGCGCGAATTGGAGTGGCTGCGCCGGGGGGCGCAGGCGCGCAGTACTAAACAAAAGGCCCGCAAACAACGCGTTGAAGCGTTACAACAGATCAATTACGATCAAGGCCAGCAAGTTTCCATCGCCTTGAGTAGCCGGCGGTTGGGCAAAAAGGTGCTGCAGGCCGAGGGATTAAATAAGGCGTTTGATGGCCGGCCCATCTTGCAAGGGGTTGACTTCTATCTGGAGCCGGGCGACCGGATCGGCGTGATCGGGCCGAACGGGGCCGGCAAAAGCACTTTGCTCGATATTTTGGCCGGCAAATTACCGTCCGACAGCGGCGTGGTTGATTGGGGCGATACCGTTCAACTGGGCTATTACGATCAGCACAGCGATAATTTGATCGACGCGATGCGGGTCATAGATTTTGTTCAAAAAGAAGCGCCGGTCATTCAGACCAAAGACGGGCTGCTGTCGGCCTTTCAGGTCTTGGAGTGGTTTCTGTTTCCCAAGGCTCAGCAGTACAGCCAGATCGGCTCCCTAAGCGGGGGGGAACGCCGCCGTCTGTACCTGCTCTACATCTTGATGCACCGGCCCAACGTCCTGCTGCTCGATGAGCCGACCAACGATCTGGATATCCAAACATTAACGGTTTTAGAGGAATATCTCGATAATTTCAGCGGCAGTTTGATTGTGGTCAGCCACGACCGCTATTTTCTCGACCGGACATGTGATTTCTTAGTCAGCTTTGGGGACGGTCAAGTCAGTTCCCGTTACCCGACGCCATTCAGTGTTTATCAACACTTTCAAGCTGAACAGCAGAAAGGGAGCCAAAGTTCACCCGCGCCTACTCCTCCCAAACATAGAGTAAAACCCCGTTCGACCAAACTCACCTGGAAAGAGCAACGTGAATTAGAACAGCTTGAAACACAAGTGGAATCGTTAGAGACCCAGAAAGCCACCCTACAAGCCGAGATTAATGCTAGCGGCAGTGATTATACACGTTTGCAGTCGCTGGCTGAACAACTACAAACTCTTGAGGCTGAGCTAGAAACTAAGGTGACCCGCTGGTTTGAGTTATCAGAACTAGCGGGCGACGAATAGAAAGTAATATCCGTTGGTTTATCGAGCCATACTCAAATCTGTCGCTCAGATTTCCAGAAAATGGGGTGACCTTCCACTCGATTTATTTGCTCCAGATGCATTCGCACCAAATTTTCAGCGTAAATAGAACTTACGCAGTTCGAGGTTTCTTAACCACGGCTTACACGAATTTTTACCCATTTTTATCCTTTTTCGTGTAATTCGTGGTTGATTTGATTGTGGAGCCTGAATGCTCCAACTGCATAACTCATAATAAAAATGATCTAATTCAAGCACCGCTTCCTGACGGCAAAGCGAGTCACTCCCTCTCGTATTTTTGGCTTCGTTGTTCCGTTTGGCTATCGGCCAACAGATAGCATTACCCCACTTTAAAGTCTCATATCCTCATTATAGGTATCTCGTAAAATTTCCAACGAATGAATTTATTTTTGAGTATTGACAAAATTTAAAATCAATGGTATATATTTACTAATATGAAAAATATTTCAAATATTGAAAATATTTTTACTTTAAGAAGGAGGTGGCGCGTAGCTGATAACTATATAGATGTTCCCCTAAAGTGAGCTATAGGGAAGAGAAGTGTGTTGATATTTAAAGAAGTGTCACGGTCCTGTAGCCCCATCCCAATGATGTTGACGTGACACTTCGGGCAGAGATGCCGGACAATTATTCTTCGAAGGAGAAAATCAATGTATTCCAAAGTAGGGTATAAGATAGCGTTGTTGCTCGCGACAATAGTCATGTTGGTAATTATGGCGGCTTGTGGCTCCACGGCGGCCCCCGAAGCCTCGCCGGCTGAAGATACTGAGGCTCAACCCGCCGAAGCCGTCGCCTCAGAGACCACCGAAGATCCACTGAAAATCGCCTTCTTCGTCTCAGACCTGTCGAATGTGTTCCACCAGGCCCAATTTGCCGAGGCCGAACGGTACGCCAAAGAAAAGTATGGGGCTGAGGTTTTTGCCTTTGACGGCAAGTCCGACTCAGCCGTGATGACCCAAAATGTCGATCAAGTTGTGGCCCAAGGGATGGACGCTGCCACATTACACATCTGGGACGCGGAAGCAGCCAAACCCGGTGTACTGGAGGCTCTGGACAAAGATATCATTATGACCTCTTTCTTCAGCCCGTTAGCCGACACCGGTATTCCGGTCGCCCGCAGCGACGAAGCCACTGTCTCCTTTGCAATGGGGGCTGAGATGGCCGAGCAGTGGCAAGCAGCCCACCCCGACAAGCCGATTGTGATGGTTCAGTTGGGCTGGCCGAACCACACCGAGGTCAAGTCTGGACGGACCGATCCCTTTGTCGAGGGTGTCCTTTCGGTCGATCCCGAAGCCACCAACCTGGGCGCGCTGGATGCCAGCAAAGGGCCTGACGCTGCCAAGCAAATTATTCTGGACTTGGTCACCCAACACCCCGAAGTGAACCTCATCTACTCTGAAGCCTCAAATTTAACCGTGGGCACGATGGCCGGTTTGACCCAAGCCGGACGGGGCAAGTTTGACAACGGCAAGCCCTTGACCGAGATTGTGGCCAGTGTTGATTTTGATGAAGTCGAAATGAAGAGTATCTATGATCCAAACAGTTCCCTTAAGCTGTCGATGGGCCTGCCGCCGGTGGAGACCGCTCGGGGACGCATTGACCTGATTATGGACATTGTGAGCGGCAAAGAGCCGATGACCTCCGACCCGGCGAACGAGCATTTCTATAAAGCCTACAACATTTCTTATTGGTCGATGCCGGAAAAAGATGCTGCACAATGGTTGAACACCCAATTCGGAACCAAGATTGATCAAGAAGGATAAGGCTATGCGTTCACTTCGAGGAGTAAGGCGCGGTCTCGTATCGAATAAAGCCGCACGAAGGCGTGCTTACTCCTCGAAGTAGCCCCAAAGGCAGCAAAGCAGCGCAGGTGCGAAGGAGCAAAAATATGGAAGTGACGGAAAATGTCTTAGAAATCAGGAATCTGGTCAAGGATTTTCCCGGCGTGCGGGCGGTCAATAATGTCAGCTTTGACATCAAGCGGAATACTGTTCACTGTCTGGTGGGGGAAAATGGTGCTGGAAAATCGACCCTGATCAAAATTCTGACCGGGGCGTACAACCGAACCAGCGGCACAACACTGCTGAACGGCGAAGCCTATAACCCGCACAACCCCCGCGAGGCCAGAGAAAAAGGCATTAGCACCCTGTTTCAGGAACTGAATGTAGTGGATCAACTAACCGTCGAAGAAAACCTAACGCTAGGGATGGAGGATACGACGTTCGGATTTTTGAGAAAGACCGACAAGATCAACAAGATGATCAGCGTGATGAACAGTATCGAACCTTCCGTTCGTCCCTGGCAACGGGTCTCAACCCTGAGCGTGGCCCAGAAGCAGATCGTCGAAATCGCGAAAGCCGCTGCCACCGAGTCGAACATCATCATTATGGACGAGCCGACGGCGGCCATCTCCGAGCGGGAAATCGAGCGGCTGTTCACCATCATCCAGCGCTTGCGTGAGCAGAACGTGACCGTCATCTACATCTCCCACCGGCTCGATGAAATCTTTGAGATCGGCGACTATGTGACGGTTATGCGGGATGGCAAGCATATCGACACCAAGCCCCTCTCGGAAGTCAAAGATCGGGCCGAGCTGATCAAGATGATGATCGGCAAAACGGTCTTCGAGCAATACACGCCCAAAGAGGAGACAGCCCAGGAGGTTGTCCTTCAGGTTCGCAACCTGTCCAACCACAAGCTCAAAGATATTTCGTTCGATGTCCGCGCCGGAGAGATCGTCGGTTTCTACGGCCTGGTCGGAGCCGGTAAGACCGAAATTGCGCGGGCCATTTACGGGGCCGACCGTTACGAAGGGGAAATCCTCTTTAACGGTAAGAAGCTTCAGCCTGCCCCCGACAAGGCTATTGCGGCGGGCATCGCCTTGGTGCCGGAGGAGCGCCGATCGCAGGGATTATTTACCATTCTGACGATACGGAGCAATGTGCCGGTCATGAACCTGGAAAAGATTTCTCGTCACGGCTTCATTAACTCGGCCGCGGAACGGAACATCACCGCCGAATACATCGATAAGTTGAGGATTGTCACCGACAGCGCCGAAAAAGAAGCCTCGAAGCTCTCCGGTGGGAATCAGCAGAAGGTTGTCTTGGCCAAATGCCTCTTCGCCGACGCCGACCTGCTTATGCTCGACGAGCCGACACGGGGCGTCGATGTCGGGGCCAAGAGCGAAATCTACAGCATCATCCGCCAGCTCTCCTACGAAGGAAAATCAATTATGATCTTCTCCTCGGAATTGCCTGAGATTATGAACCTATGCGACACCATCTATCTTCTGTTCGATGGCAGCCTGAAGGCCACCATACCCAACGGCGATGATGTCGATAGCGAGCAGATAATCCATATTGTTACAGGGGGAGAATGATCATGGGCATTATCAAACAAGTCTCACGGAAGCCGTCGTTTGGCGATCATATGAGCAACGAGTCGTTTATTACGCTGTTGATGATCGGCGTCCTCTTTGTTCTGTTTAGTATCGCCGCCATCTTCGTGCCGAACTTCTACCAGCCCCAGAACATGCTGAATCTAATCACGAATAACTGGTTTATTGTCATCATCGGCATCGGCGTCACCTTCCTGTTGATTACCGGCAACTTTGATCTGTCGGTAGGCGGCGTCATCGCCCTGACCGGGGTGCTGGCCGTCTACTTCAGCCAGACGGCCAACGCCTCTCAGAACGAGCTAGCCAACGGTCTGGGGCTGCCCTATGGGGTCGCGGTGGTTTTGGCCCTGCTGGGCGCGATGAGCATTGGTGCGCTCAACGCCTTCTTCGTCGTGCGGCTGAAAGTGCCTTCTATTATCGTCACGCTAGGCACGATGATGTTCGCCCGAGGCATCGCCCAGGTTATCACCCAGGGGGCTCAGCGAAATACCAGCCTGCCCAGTGAGTTTGGCCTGGTGGGCAACCTGGCCCTGCCGGGGACATCCATCAAGCTATCAGTACTGATAATGCTCATCTTACTCGTCATCGCCTTCATCTTTGAGCGGCGAACGGCCGCGGGTCGCCGCACCTACCTCATCGGAGCCAACGCCGATGCGGCTCGCCTGTCGGGGGTTAAGGTGGGGCGGCATCTGACGGTACTCTTCATCATTAGCGCCTTGCTGGCCGGCATTACCGGCATCCTCCTCGCCTCAGAGTTCAAGGCCGGGGTTTCCAGCCGGGCCTTGGGGTACGAGTTTGACGCGCTAGTGGTTACGCTTCTGGGCGGGGTTAGCATTATGGGCGGATTTGGATCCGTGCTAGGCATGTTAGTCGGCGCCCTCATCCTGTCCGTAGTGACATCAGCCGCCACCGGGCTGCTATTGTCACCCGACTGGCAATTTACGCTCAAGGCGATTGCCGTCTTCATCGCAATTATGGCTCAGGGGTTTGCGCTGAGTCGAAGGAAGAGCTGAGGAGAAGTATTATGAACCCAACCGTCCTTTCAGAGAACGTGAATGTAAAACACGTACAGGAAACGTCACTCCCGCTCCGGCAAAATTGGCCGACGGTTGTGAAGCGGACTGTCAAAGAGTACTACATCTACTTTGTGCTGGCCTTTGTCGTTGTTGTCTTCAGCGTGGCCAAATTGGACGAAGTGGCCCTGTTCGAGCGGGGGCACTTCCTCAGTCCGGACAACATCATCAACCTTCTTCGCAGCGCCGTCCCGATCCTAACCTTGAGCGGGGCCTTTACCCTGCTGATGATCTCCGGCTACATTGACCTGTCTATCGGTAGCGCGATGAGCCTTAGCGCAGTGGTTTTTGCCCTTATGGTTTTGAGTGGGTTCGGGTTCCTGTTCGCACTCATCGTTACCCTGATCGTGGGTATCGGCATGGGTATTCTCAACGGCTATCTGGTGATGAAGCTGCGGATCACGCCCGTTATCGCGACGCTGGTCACGTTGAGCCTTTATAAGGGTATTGCCCTGCTGATCGTCCCCGACGGGCTGTCGGCTATCAAGGGGAACGCCGAGCATCCTATGCCGGCCTGGATAAACAATTACGCCCGCCAGGATGTCCTACTGGGGCTGCCGCTGGCCTTCTACGTGGCCGTGTTGGCGATTGTAGCCTTGATAATGGTTCAGAAAAAGACGATCCTGGGCAAATATGCGGCGGCGATCGGCGGCAACCCTACCGCAGCAGCCTTGTCTGGCATTAATGCGGTTCTGATTGTGTGGCTGCTTTACATCATTGTCGGCTTTTTCGCGGCCCTAGCCGGGGTGGCGAGGGCCAGCTTTATGTCGCTAGGTGATCCGCTCTCCGGCGATGGGATGGAACTGGCGGTCATCATTGCCGTGTTATTGGGCGGCACTGCCTTTTCGGGCGGCGAAGGATCGGTAGCCAAGTCGGTCGTTGGGGCGATGATTATCATTTCGGTGACGGTCGGTATGTTGACCGTAATTCCGGCCTACTGGCAAACCTTTGCGATGGGCAGTGTACTGCTGATTGCCGCCGCCCTAAACCATTACCTACAAGAAGAATTGAAAACCTAAACAATTATTTTGCCTAAGGATCATAAAATGACTTCTCCTATAAGCAACGGTATACTAAATCACAGATTTTCCTCAGCCCAGGCACAACCTATTTCGAACAATAAAGGAAATCTACAACCCATCCATCACGACCAAAGGAGAAGTATTATGTTGTCTAACAGTTTTGATTATGATAGCGCCCGGCTCATCAATCGAGTCCTGACGATGTATTACGTCGAAGAGAGAAACCAATCGGAAATCGCTAAATTATTGGGCCTATCCACGGCTAAAGTCAACCGCCTGCTCAAGCAGGCTAAAGAAGATGGGTTGATCGAAATCACCATTCGCACCCCATTCCAGCACCTTTTCGCTGTCGAAGACCGCCTGCGCCAGATGTATGGTCTGCCTGAAGCCGTTATTATTCCCACCCTGGCCGAGGACCCTGACGCAGTGATGCAGACGGTGGGCCGAGCCGCGGCCACTTACCTGCTCCAAAACCTGCGGGATGGGGATACCGTCTGCATCAGCGGTGGCCAGGGCGTTTATTCCGTTGTGCAAGCGATTGAAGCCCGCCGGCCTTATGATGTGCGGATTGTCCCGGCGACCGGGGCCGTCCAGGGCCGGCATTACCTGGATGTCAACTATCTGGCCACGCACCTGGCGGAAAAGTTGGGGGGGCAAGCCTACGAACTACACGCTCCGTATTTTGTAGACACCCTTGAAGAGCGAGAGGCCGTTTTATCGGTGCGCCAAATCAGAGAAGTTTTGGATATGGCTCGCCAGGCTCAAATTTCGCTGACAGGCATTGGAGCGATCATTCCCGAAACCTCCAGTTATTTTGCCATGACCGGTTTAGGAGAGGCTGATCGAAACATCATTGTCGACAAAGAGGTAGCTCACGGCGATATCTGTGGCAACATGTTCGACGCCGTAGGCCAGCCTTGTGCTCGTCAGTACAGCCAGCGGGTTGTTGGGTTGAGCTTCGACGAGCTACAGACCATCCCGCTCCGCATTGGCGTAGCGGCCACCGAAGAAAAAGTATTGCCCATTCGGGGCGCGCTCAAAGGAAAGTACCTCAAAACGTTGATTACCGACGAGGCTACGGCCCTACGGGTGCTTGAACTCGATGAAAAGAGCTAACTATTCAGTTGTTGTTTTCAAGATCTGAATGGTGATGAAGAAAGCGTATAAGGAGAATATCATGCAACACAGACAGTTAGGATCATCCGGTATCGAAACCTCAGTCGTCGGCTTAGGCACGTGGGCTATTGGCGGCTGGATGTGGGGCGGCACCGATGAAGCCGCCGCGATACAGGCCATCCACGCCTCGATTGAGGCCGGTGTGAATCTCATCGATACGGCCCCGGCTTACGGTTTGGGCTTGTCTGAAGAGGTTGTCGGTAAGGCCATCGTTGACCGGCGCGATAAGGTGGTGTTAGCTACCAAATGTGGACTGGTGTGGCATGGGGCCGGAGGAAACCACTTTTTCGACCAAGCCGGTCGCCCGGTGCATCGTTATCTGGGGGCCGAGTCCATCCGGTATGAGTTGGAGCAGAGCTTGAAACGGTTGAACACTGACTATATCGACCTGTACCAAACCCATTGGCAAGACCCGACCACACCCATCGCAGAGACAATGCAAACCCTGCTCGATCTTAAGCAAGAAGGCAAAATTAGAGCTATCGGGGTCAGTAATATATCGCCGGAGGAGTTGGCGGCCTATCAAGAAGTCGGCCAACTGGATAGCGCCCAAGAACGGTACAGTATGCTCGACCGGGACATCGAAACCACCTTGTTACCCTATTGCCGGGAACACCATATTTCGATGCTCTCTTACTCATCGCTGTCGCTCGGCTTGCTCACCGGCAAGATCGGGCCTGATCGAGAATTCTCCGGGGATGATCAACGTATCGAAAACCCTCGATTCAGCGTTGAAAACCGCCGCAAAATCGCGGCCATGCTAGCGCAGTTCAAGCCGATTGCTCAAGCGCGGGAGTTGACTTTGGCTCAACTGGTCATCGCCTGGACCATCGCTCAACCGGGTATCACCTTCGCCCTGTGCGGCGCTCGCAATGCCAGGCAAGCGGTTGAAAATGCACGGGCCGGCCGCATTACCCTGACCGCCGATGAGTTGGGAACGATAGATCGGCATATTCAGTGCTATGCTCGGGATATTCCGTAAGGCAGGTCCAAGGATCAAATTAGCCAAATCGTATTGCGTATTTCTTATCGCGAGGATGATTTCATTATGAAATGCGAATACGTAAATTGACTGATTTTTTTCGTAGAGAGATCCAAGAGGTAAACGAAGAAAGCCAGATTTCTAAAGGAGATTGCCGTGATCACGCGCCAAAACACCCTCGATTATATTCGCCAACAACCTGATGTATCTGTCCTGATTGTGGGGGGAGGAATTAATGGGGCCGGTTTGTTCAGAGAATTAGCCTTACAAGGTATCGACGTCTTGCTGGTCGAAAAAGTGGACTTTTGTTCCGGGGCCAGCGCTGCGCCCTCCCGTATGATCCATGGTGGGCTGCGCTATCTTGAATTTGGCGAGTTCCGGTTAGTCAAGGAAGCCGTCAAAGAGCGCAACCTCTTGCTGCAAAATGCGCCCCACTATGTCAACCCGTTGCCAACCACGATCCCTATCTTTTCCTGGTTTTCGGGCATTGGCAGCGCCATCCGCAACTTCTTTCGTCTGAGCGGCGCGCGTCCTAGCCATCGGGGGGCGCTGATGGTCAAAATGGGGCTGACCCTTTACGATATTTTCACCCTAAAACAGCAAACCATGCCCCGTCATTGGTTCACCTCGCACGCCAAGTCGTTGGCCTTTCGGCCACAATTGAACGATAAGATTGTCTGCACCTCAACCTACTACGATGCCTGGATCAGCTATCCCGAACGCCTCTGCCTGGAACTCATTCTTGATGGCGAGGCGCTCTGTCCTCAAGCCAGGGCGCTGAATTACGTCGCCTGTCTGGAGGGAGCCGGTGATCAAATTTCCCTGCGGGATGAACTGACCGGTAACATCACTCAGGTCAAGCCTCAAGTCGTCGTCAATGCCACGGGGGCATGGATCGACTTCACCAATCAAGCGTTACATCGCCAGACAAAAATGATTGGCGGTACGAAAGGATCCCATCTGGTTATAGACAATGATGAACTCTTTGCGGCCACGCAGGGGGAGATGGTCTACTATGAAAATGCCGATGGCCGGGTGGCGCTGGTGCTGCCCTGGCTAGGGAAAGTCCTCATCGGTTCTACTGACATCAAAATTGATAACCCGGATCAGATCAGATGTGATGAGGCAGAAGTTGACTATATCCTGAGCGCCGTTCGCCAGGTTTTTCCAACCATCCAGGTTGATCGCTCGCAGATTGTGGCGACGTTTGTCGGGGTTCGGCCTCTGCCCTACACCCAAGAGACGGCCACGGTTAGGATTAGCCGCGATCACAGTTGCCCGGTGATCGAACCTAACGGAACTGTTGATTATCCTATCTACTCTCTGATCGGCGGAAAATGGACTACATTTCGCGCTTTTGCTGAATTCGTAACCGACCAACTGCTGCCTCGTCTGGGTAAAACACGACTGGCAAACTCGGATGAACTGGTTATCGGCGGCGGCAAAAATTTCCCCAAAGACGATAAGGCCAAACACCGCTGGCTGGATCGGTTACAGGAATCGACCAACTTATCCCATGAGCGTCTGGCGACTTTATTAATGCGTTATGGCGGTACCGCCGAGCGGGTGGCCCAATTCTTGACCCAAGGGGCTGACCAACCGCTCCGATTTCACCCTGCCTACAGCTACCGCGAAATCGAATACATCATCTGCCACGAACGTGTCTTTCATCTGGATGATCTTATTTTGAGGCGAACATCGATGGCGTTGCTAGGCGAAGTGAGCAGTGATTTACTGGGCGAGTTAGCCGACATAATGGCTTCCTTACGGAATTGGAAGCCGCCGGAGATTGAGGATGAGCTTAACAGAACTTTGAAAATTCTACAAGAAAAACATGGGATCGAGTTGACAATACCCTCACTCTCAATCCCTCGCAAAGAAGAAGCTCTTCTATGAAGGTTGGATTACTCCACGGCGTCGGCGGTATCGACTGCCTGCAGTTAGAAGAGATCTCCTTTATAAATGGCGGGATGGATGGTGATGACTAAGGAAAAATTGCAATCCAAATTTCGTGATCTCGATATATTCGGAGAAAGGACAAAACAACTATGACTCAAACAGCGTTATCAGATAAGAAAGAAGGTATCCCCTTACTTCAAGTCGCTTTAGATTACATCTCGCTGCCGTCGGCCATTGCGATGGCGGTGCGGGTCGCACCCTTTGTGGACATTGTCGAGGTGGGCACGCCTTTATGCAAAGCCGCCGGAGTCGAAGCGGTGCGGGCCATCCGGGAAGTGTGTCCCGATAAGCTCGTCCTGGCCGATTTCAAAACACCGGATGTGGGCGGCCTGGAAGCCCAACTGGCCTTCGGGAATGGGGCTGATATGATGAGCGTCATCGGCGGAGCGCCCCTGGCGACGGTCAGGGCGGCGTTTGAAGTGGCTCAGCAGGAAAATAAAGAGATATTAATGGAGTTGACCGGCGTGCGCGATATTTTGGCTCGGGCTGAGGAGTGGCGAGAAATCGGCGTCCAGCGCATGGTGTACCATCGCGGCTGGGATGAAGAGGCAGCCGACCGGGCGTGGTCTGACGACGACCGGTCGGTGATTGGGCGGTTGATTGAGATGGGTTTCAAAGTGACCGTCACCGGCGGTATCACCGTTGAGTCGCTGCCTCTCTTTCAAGACCTGCCGGTTTCGGTCATCATCGCCGGACGAGCCATTCACCGGGCTGATGATCCTCCCGCCGCCGCACAGAGACTCCGCTCCGAGATTCACCGGTTGTGGGGTCAGCAGTAAAAGATACATGATAGACCCGTTAGGGACGACAACAATACCCCACGGGTGCAGACAACAATAATCTATTACCGGTCTGACCGAGGATCGTTGACCGGCTGTTCGCCGAGTGTCTATCGTCTTCCGTCCCCGGTCTATTTTCAAGGAGATTACAAAATGGCTGATTTAGATGGTATCAAAGAAGCAAAACAGTTCTATACCGATGTTCCTCAAACAACACAGGGCTTTTTTCTCAAAGGCTCGAATAATCTGGATTGGGGTTTGAAAAATCGTCTAGGCCGCATCTTTAATTCCGATTCGGGTCGGACGGTGATGCTGGCTTTTGATCACGGTTACTTTCAGGGGCCAACCACCGGCCTGGAGCGAATCGACTTGAGTATTTTACCGCTAGCCCCCTTTGCCGACACGCTCATGTTGACCCGGGGCATTCTTAGGAGTATCATTCCGGCCTCGACCAGCAAAGCGATTGCCATTCGTGCGTCTGGTGGGCCGAGCATCCTCAAAGAGTTATCAAATGAACAGTTGGCGATGGATATCGAAGACTCGGTGCGTTTGAACGTCAGCGCGATGGCCGTGCAGGTGTTCATCGGCGGCGAGTACGAGTCCCAATCGGTCATTAACATGACCCGGTTGGTCGATCAAGGCACCCGTTACGGCATTCCCACTTTGGCCGTTACCGCGGTTGGACGGGAGTTAGTCCGCGACGCCAAATATATGCGTCTGGCCACCCGGATTTGCGCCGAGTTGGGGGCGCACATCGTCAAGACCTACTACGTTGACGAAGGTTTTGAAACCGTGACCTCGGCTTGTCCGGTGCCGATTGTCATCGCCGGCGGCAAGAAGCGACCGGAACTGGACGCGCTCAAGATGGCCTACAATGCTATTCAGCAGGGAGCCAGTGGGGTTGACATGGGCCGCAATATCTTCCAGTCGCAATCCCCGGAGGCCATGATTCAAGCCGTCCGAGCGGTCGTCCATCACAACGAAACGCCGGAAAAGGCGTATGACCTGTACAACACACTCATGCACGAGACGGTAGGGACTCAGAATGGTTCTGCCGAGAGGGTACCGGCCTAATCGCTATGAGCCACATCGAACATCTTCTGCCGGTTCAAAACGAAATCGGCGAAAGCCCCATCTGGGTTCCTGAAGAGCAAGCGCTCTACTGGGCCGACATCGAAAATTCGCACATCTATCGCTATGAGCCGGCGACGGGCGAGCAGCACTGCTGGAGCGTTGAGCTTCCGGTGACCGCGCTGGGGGTGCGGGCGTCAGGCGGCTGGATCACGGCCACCAAACGTGGTCTGGCCTTCTGGCATCAGGGGCAGGCGACCGGTCAGTTCATCATCGATCCTGTCGCTGATTTGCCGGATGTTCGGTTTAATGACGCAGTGGTTGATCGGCAGGGACGACTGTGGGCGGGAACCATGAATGAAGCCGAGTTAGAATCGCCCGATGGGGCGCTCTACCGCTTTGATTCCGATGGCTCGCTTCATCTAATGGACACCGGCTTTGCAGTGACTAACGGCATCACCTGGAGTCCCGAAGGAACCACGCTCTATGTCACCGATATGTTTCATCGGGTCGTCCGGGCGTATGACCAGGATCCAAAGACGGGGCGGATCGAACATTGTCGCGTATTTGTGCAAGTGCCGGAGGGGTCCGGTCTGCCGGATGGCTTGACGGTTGACAGCGAAGGATTTGTCTGGATTGCGTTCTGGGACGGCTGGCGGGTAGGGCGATATGATCCCAACGGTCGTCTAGAGCGTGAAATCAAGCTCCCCGTGGCTAATGTAACCCGCTGCACCTTCGGCGGAGCCAATCTGGATGAGTTATACATCAACACCGCCTGGTATGGCCTGGACACCGACCAGCGTTGCAGTCAGCCTTGGGCCGGTGATCTGTTTCGGGCGAAACTGGATATTACCGGACTGCCTGAGGAAAAATTCGTAGGTTAGAATTTATGCCACTATGTTTGGCACGGTAAGGATACCCGCATGGGACAATATTTATTGGGCATAGATAATGGCAACACCATTTCAAAAGTCGCCATCTTTGATTTGAACGGTAAAGAGCAACACGTCGCATCTTGCAGCGTCGAGACTGAGTATGCCAAACCCGGCTGGACTGAACGCAGCATGGCCGGGTTTTGGCAAGGCGTGGCTACCGCCATCCGGGAAACCCTCGCCAAAGCAGCGATTGATCCGGCGGAGATCGTCGGAATTGGCTGCTCGGGACATGGAAATGGCTTATATTTGCTGGATAAAGCGGGTCAACCTCTCGGCAATGGCATTCAATCGCTCGATACCCGGGCCAGCAGTATTGTTGATGGCTGGCATGAAGTCGGCTTGCATCGCCAAGTTTTTTCTCAAACTTTACAAGCTCTTTGGCCGGCTCAGCCCAATGCGCTGTTAGCCTGGCTTAAGACTCACGAACCGGCCAGATATGAGTCAATTGGGGCCGTCTTACTTTGTAAAGATTATGTGAATTATCGTCTCACCGATCAAATCAGAACTGATTACAGTGATATAAGCGCCACCAGTCTCTTTGATGTCCCTCGCAAAGAATATTCCAAAGAACTGTTATACTCGTTTGGTATTCCCGAAATCTACGAAGCCCTACCCCGCCTGGCCCATAGCTTTGAAGTGATTGGACAGGTAACTGCTGCTGCCGCCGCCGCCACGGGCTTGGCTGTCGGTACCCCCGTCGTGGGGGGCATGTTTGATGTTGATGCCAGTGCGGTTGGGGCCGGGGTTTACCGCCCCGGCCAGGCCTGCCTTATTGCCGGCACGTGGAGCATCAATGAAGTGGTCACCGCCGAACCGGTCATTGATCCTAATCTATTTATGACCACCATCTTCTCCGCCCCCGAGACTTGGTTAACCATTGAAGCCAGCCCTACTTCAGCGACCAATTTAGAGTGGTTTGTCACCCAATTCTGCGCCGAAGAACGCCTTGACGCTGAAAAACGAGGCATTTCGGTTTTTGAGGTTTGTAGCGAAGCCGTGGCTAGTATTGCCCCGGATAACGCTAACATCATATTTCATCCATTCCTCTACGGATCTAACGTGCAGGCCAACGCCCGTTCCGGATTTTATGGGGTGGCCGGTTGGCATACCAGGGCGCATCTGTTACGCGCCCTGTTTGAAGGGGTCGTTTTTAGCCATCTCAATCACATTGAAAAACTGCGGGCCGCGGGGGCTAACTTTGATATTGCCCGTTTAACCGGCGGCGGCTCTCGCAGCAAAGTTTGGGCACAGATGTTTGCCGACATTCTGGGAACGCCCATTGAAATCCCCGACGGCACAGAGACCGGCGCCCGGGGGGCAGCCCTCTCTGCCGGGATTGGGGCCGGAGTCTACAACAGCTACGATGAAGCCGTTGACCAAGCCGTTTCGGTCGTCCGCACCCACGAGCCAATCTCAGCCAACATACCACTGTATTTAGCTCGGTATGAGGCTTATAAACACCTAGTCGAAGCGATGCAGCCCTCTTGGGATCATTTAGCCGGCCTTCAGAGATAGACTTAACCTCGAAGCGAAATGGCTTTGATAACTGACGTTTTTTGATGATGGGCTATTGGCAAATCGATAAAGTTATCTCATCCAAAAAATTCTTGTCTTCTGCCTCGTTCTACGACCCTGCTGTAATCTGCCAGACAAAATAGATAGTTTAAGTTGGCTTAATCCTCTAGGGGACGTTAAAATCCCTGATATGCTTCACTGTTCAGAACTAAGGTCAAATAGAATAGTATGTGGTGATTGTCATTCTCTGGATCGCACCGTCGATGATTTGGTTAGCTTCGACCAAGGACAGTCCGATCCACGCTACCCCACCCCGTTTGCCTCCTACCAGCGTCTGCGCGAAAAGGCCCGACGGCTTGAGGCTTCCGCAGCGCCGGACAAAGTCGCCGCCGGCGAGCCGGAACGGCGCTGCCGCAGTCTCCGTAAATTGAGCTACAAAGAGCAGCGCGAGATCGAAGCCGAATTCCAACAGGTCGAGCCGAACTTGAGATGGTACTGGAGCGCTGGTTAGAACTTTCGGAAATTGCTGAAGGGTGATTATCTGCCTATGATCGACATCTTGGCCGCGCTCGTTCCCATTTTCTGCGTGATTATTCTGGGTACACTACTGCGCTACCTCAACTTTCCCGGCGACGCTTTTTGGCCCTTATCAGCCCGGTTGGTTTACTTTGTGCTTTTTCCGGCGCTACTGGTCAACACCCTGGCTCCGGCCGATCTATCAAACGCCGCCGTTCTGCCTTTGGGGCTAAGCGCCATCTTGGCCGTCATGACAATTGCTGTTGGCTTGGTGTTAATCAAGTTGGTGGTCCCGCTGGAGAGTCGCGCCTTTACCTCCATTTTTCAAGGGGCTATCCGGCACAATACCTATGTGGGCTTGGCGGCGGCCGCCAGCCTGTTTGGGCCGCCGGGGGTGGCGCTGACGGCCATTTTGCTGGCCTTTATCATTCCGTTGGTCAACGTTCTGTGTGTTTCGGCGCTTAGCTATTACAACGCCGAAACCAAAGTCAGCCTGATCGGTGTTATTAAATCGATGGCTAAGAACCCTTTGATCTTGGCTTGTGCGGTGGGCATCGGGTTAAATTTGACAGGCCTGGGCTTGCCGCTAGGCAGCGGCGAGGTACTGGCCATTCTCAGTCGAGCGGCGTTGCCGCTGGGACTGTTGATTGTCGGCGCGGGCTTGAATCTGGGGTCGATTACCCAATCGACCCCGGCCATCCTGTTTTCGAGCGGGTTGAAGCTGATACTTTACCCGTGGTTGATCGCCTCAGGCTGCACTTGGCTGGGCGTCACCGGCGATGCGCTGGCTATTGCCGTTCTGTTCGGTTCGCTGCCCACGGCCACGTCGGCTTACATTCTGGCCATTGAATTAGGCGGCGACGCCCGGCTAATGGCCGCCATTATCACCGGGCAAACCCTATTTGCGGCGGCGACCATGCCGCTGGTGCTCATTTGGCTGACCTAAACCGGGCCGGTTCTTTGGAGTTTATAGAGTTCTTGGAGTTTATGGAGTTAACTCCTCAACTCCCAAACTCTACAAACTCTACAAACTCTAATGCACCCAAACCCATGTACCTTCATTTTCCTCGTTAGCTATCGCCCAGGCATTGTCGCCGGTCGGGGTGGCCCAATCGTACAGCCATTTTGCGTCCGCTACGGGCATATTCACGCAGCCGTGGGAATGTCGGATGCCAAATCGATCATGCCAGTACGCGCCGTGTAGGGCATAAGCATCTTTGAAGTAAAGGGTCCAAGGGACATCCTCTAAGAAATAATAATCGGGCAAGCCCTCGCTGCCGCTCATTTTGCCCTGTCTATTCTTGCCCCAAATTCTAAACAAACCCTCGACCGTTTCCCAATAAGGCAGCCCCGATGAAATCAGCGTGGCGTAGACCATTCGATCGCCTTCGTAAGCCGCCAGCGTCTGCTCGTAGAGATCGACTTCAATCCACTTATCAGTGGGGCCTACGCCCTCCGGTCGAGGCTTAGCTTTGACAATGCCGACATGGCCCTGCTCCACCCAGTGGCCGTTGGCAATTTTGTACCAAACGCGATCTTTGACGCGCCGCTCGGTGATGATATTGACGATGTCGTACCGTTTCACCCATTGTTTGGTCTCGCTAAGATCTGCCCCCGGTTTTTCTGATGTCCAGGCGCCGAATACAATCCAGGCGAAACGATTGGGGCGGGGTGAGGCCGTTCCATGAAACGTAGAGGGGCTGAATATTTGCAGGTTATCGGCCTGCACGTACTCATTTTCGTTAATTTGATACCAAAGTTGATCTCTAATGTTGAGCGGCGGCGTCTCGGGCAGGCTGACCCACACATAGCCGTTTTCCAGCCATCGAACCGGCGCTTTGCCCAGTATGGCGTCGATGGGGTGACTGTAAACAGGCACCACTCCATTGAGAACTTTGGCATAAATTAGAGTGGGTTCTGTGTCGCTTTCCGGGGGCGGCGCTAGGGCGATAACCGTTGTATCGGCGTGGTCTTGATAAGTCGTGTGAGCCAGAGCTTCCCGGCCAACAGCCAGGCTTACCAAACAGGCCAAAAAAAGTGTTGTCCACAATTTGGTCACGAGTCAGTATCTCTCCTCTAAGGTATGGCCTAAAAAATGGAGGGAGCAGAGGTTCCCATTTACTCCCTCCATCTGCTTGTGAATGCTTGAGATTAATGTTGAGTCCCATTATCTACATTCACGCATCTCCTTAACTATTTTACGTCATTAACCCCATTTCCTTCAAAAATTGATCCCCCTGCAACAAAAATTCCCTAAAAATTCGGACGAAATCAACCAGTTCTCTCGCAAATTACAGTTTAAGGCCATTATAGTTCCTAAAAAGGGGTAGTTACCATAAATAACGTAGAGCCGTAATTGGAGGGTAATCTTATTTAAGTTATACTTAAATTGCCACAGAGATTTGAGCGATTTGCCTTATTCATTTCTTCTTAGGCTCACAGTCGGTTGTTTTAAGCGGAAGTGTATAAGCCAATCTAGACAATCATCAGGTCCGCTCTTGCAGTAGCGTCCTCGTCACAATTCATGCCGAAATTGAAGCGTAAAATAAAATTTTCCGGTCATTCACCGGCCTGGAAGACCGAATGAGATCGGACGAAAAGCTTACAAAGGTGTAGTGCAAATAACCCTAAATGAAATGTATGACAGGTATTGGTACTTTATCATGGGCGTCGTACCCTTGCTTCCCCCTGTATGGTCGACGTTTGCCCAAAAACGCCAAGTACCTGAACGAAAAACTTAACTCAAAACTATTTATTTTATTAAGGAAAGGTGTTATGGAACAACAAGAATATTTTAAGCCGCTCACAGGCAATGCCAAGCGACTGCAACAACTGAGTGTTTTAATTACGGTCACCGTGCCGCTCATCGCCACGGTTTACGCGATTATTTTACTCTGGGAACGGTTAGTGAGCTGGCCCGATATCATCATTATGGTTATTATGTACATTATCGCCGGCTTGGGCATCACCGCCGGCTATCACCGTATGCTAACCCATCGTAGTTTCGAGGCCCCGGCGTATATTCGCTTTATTTTCTTGGCGATGGGATCGATGGCGGCTGAAGGGGGCGCCTTAAGTTGGGCCACGCTGCACATTCAACACCACGCCCAGTCCGACCGAGAAGGTGATCCCCACAGCCCGATGGAAGGCTTTTTCCACGCGCACGTCGGCTGGTTGTTCGACTCCTTTAGTCCCAAGACGTCAGTTTACGGCACCTGGCTGGTCAAAGACCGCATGGTGGTCTTCTTTGAAAAGACCTTTTTGTTGTGGGTCGTGCTAGGGCTGGTTATTCCTTATTTGGTGGCCGGCTGGACCGGCGTCCTGTGGGGCGGCCTGGTGCGGATTTTTCTGACCCATCACGTGACCTGGAGTGTCAATTCGGTCTGCCACACTTTTGGCTTCCGATCATTTGAAACCAACGACCTCAGCACCAACCAGTGGCTGGTCGGGCTGCTGGCTTTTGGCGAAGGTTGGCACAATAATCATCACGCCTTTCCGCGCTCGGCGTTTCATGGCATGTCCTGGTGGCAGGTAGACGGGGCCGGTTATGTTATCAGGCTGCTTGAACGCATCGGCTTGGCGACCAACGTCTACCGCGTCAGCCCGGATAAAATGGAAGCTCGCAAAAAGAGAGATCAGGCCAAACAGGGCCAGCAAGTTGCCTCAGATTTAGAAGCGGCTTAAAAAGTAGGGATTGGTAGGCCGTTTTTAGACTGAATCCATCTTTTGAGACTTAGAAGCTGTTTTATAAAGTAGAGGTTTACGAACTTGTCCACAGATTTACACTGATATTCACAGATTTTCATCTAAATTTTGATATTATCAGTGGCCATCTGTGTCTATCTGTGGACCTTTGAAGGCTGTTAACAACAATCTCTTACTCCGCAAAGCCGGTGTTAAACCGATCAAGGCGCTGCTCAATCTCAGTCACAATTTCCTTGATCGCCGTCAAATCGGTTTCACTTAAATGCTGAGCTAATTCATTGAACAGCAGTTCAAGGTTGGGTCGATAGCTAAACATCAACGTCGCGATATCATTTTCATACAGGCCAACTCTGGCAAAGTTACCTTGCCGGTAGAGCGAGGGCAGCGCGTACAACTTTAACAGCAGCAGCCCTTCAACGGTGGCGCAGGGAATATCTCGCTCAACAAAATGTTGTCGCGTTGCATACCCTTGTCGGACTTTCTCAAACAACCGATTGCGGGTCAATAGAATATCAATTTGCAATTCATCGAACCGGCCGCGGGCAAAGTTGTTGTCGCGGCCGGTTATTTTTATCTCCGGCAGCTTTTTCAACGAGGCCAATGCCATAATCAAATCAATATCTTCCGTGTTACGTCCCTCCACGTATTGGAGCAGCGCGATGCCTTCAACCAGAAGATAATCAATTTTCCGTTCTTCCAATAAAGCAAACAGACGCGCAACATTTTGCAGCAGATGGTCACTGTTCATTGGTTGACCCTGCCAATTTTGGACATTGAACACAACCGCATTTTGGATAACCTTGCCAATATAAACTTTGGGTTTAATATTGTCAGTACTCATAGAAGTTGAATAACCGTAAGTAGCTTATCTTTATCCATTATACCACACCCACCGCAATTTGATGTTACTCGTAACAAATTAAAATTTGTCATAGTTCGCCGCCAAGACTAAACATTTTAACTCTTATCTCCAGAGTTAAGGAGTTATTGAAAATTCACCCCACCCATTTAGGTGTACCTGCCCCTACCCTAAAATGTAGGGTAGAACTACCCGTTTTTGTGTTACATTTTTCACAAATCAACGATATACTCTATTCAAATCTCAACTATTCCACTTAATTAGGTGTTCCCAAAAAAATAACCCGGCCGACGCATTGATTGAGATGGGCGGATTTGGCGATGAACTAGTTAAATTACCTAATCTCTCATCGCCCCATCTCCAGCCAAGAGCCGAAGTTATCCTGGGACACATCCTAAGCGCAGTAATGGTCTATATGAACCTTATCGAGGAGATATACACTTATGGCAGCATTAACAAGCAAAAATAAAAACAATGGACGTTGGGCGGCGGGCGTAACGCCGTACGCCGAGATGGGGTATTATCGAGCCGACTACGAACCGAAAGACACCGATATCCTGTGCGCTTTCCGGTTGGTGCCGCAAGAAGGCGTCGATGCGGTGGAAGCCGGGGCCGCGATTGCCGGCGAATCATCGACCGCCACCTGGACGGTGGTCTGGACCGACCGGTTGACCACCTTCGAACATTACCAGGCCAAATGCTACCGCGTCGATCCGGTGCCCGGCACCGATCAATACATCGCCTACATCGCCTACGACATCGACCTGTTTGAAGAAGGCTCAATTTCCAACCTGACGGCCTCGATTATCGGCAACGTGTTTGGCTTTAAAGCCCTCAAGTCACTGCGGTTGGAAGATATGCGCTTGCCGCTCCATTACGTCAAGACCTTCCAAGGGCCGCCCTTCGGCACCATTATGGAACGGGAATATTTAGGTAAGTACGGCCGGCCGCTGCTGGGAGCGACTATTAAACCGAAGTTAGGTCTGTCAGCACGGAACTATGGGCGGGTGGTGTATGAGGCGCTGCAAGGTGGCCTGGACTTTACCAAGGATGACGAAAACGTCAACAGCCAGCCCTTTATGCGCTGGCGCGACCGCTTCCTGTACTGTATGGAAGCCGTCAACAAAGCGATGGCCGACACCGGCGAAATCAAAGGCCACTACCTGAATGTGACGGCAGCCACGATGGAAGATATGTACGAGCGGGCCGAGTTCGCCAAAGAGTTGGGCAGCGTCATCGTGATGATCGACCTGGTCATCGGCTACACCGCCATCCAATCGATGGCCAAGTGGGCCCGCAAAAACGGGTTGCTGCTCCACCTGCACCGAGCCGGTCACAGCACCTACACCCGCCAAAAAACGCATGGCATCAACTTTAGAGTCCTATGTAAGTGGATGCGTCTGGCCGGCGTCGATCATATTCACGCCGGGACGGTCGTCGGCAAGTTAGAGGGCGATCCGAACACCGTACAAGGCTTCTACAACACCCTGCGCGAGAGCAAGTTAGAAGGCAACCCCATGCAAGGGCTTTACTTCGAGCAGGATTGGGGCTCGATGCCGGGCGTGATGCCGGTGGCTTCGGGCGGTATCCACGCCGGGCAAATGCACCAACTGTTGAACTACCTGGGTGAAGATGTAGTCTTGCAGTTCGGCGGCGGCACCATCGGCCACCCTGACGGCATTGCTCAGGGCGCGACCGCCAACCGCGTGGCGTTGGAAGCGATGATCCAGGCCCGCAATGAAGGGCGCGATTACGTCAACGAAGGGCCGGAGATTTTGGCCAAGGCCGCCAAATGGTCGCCGGCCCTGCAAAAGGCGCTCGATGTCTGGAAGAATGTGACCTTCGAGTACACCTCAACCGATACACCGGACGCCGTTCCGACGCCGACATACGGCTAATTCAAGCGGCCTGTGGCTCACTCGCTATCCGGGCGTAGGAAGTAAGGAGCAAAGAAGCAGGGAAGTCTGACCATCCCACTTGAGACGACAGCGACTATAAAAATATAACGGAGCGACAAAGCTTGCTTTGTCATTCACACTCACGTCAAAGTAAACTTTGACGCTCCAGACCCTTATTTTCCCGGTAAGCCTTAGAGAGCCAGCCGTAAACGTAACAAATAAAAATCATAAAATCCTCCCCTTACTACCTACTTTCTACCCCATACCCCCTCGTTTAAACGATTTGAGGGAAGGATAACGTTTTACCACCGATAATTAAAGTAAAAACAGCAATTGACATTTTGGAGGACTATCATGCGTATAACTCAAGGCACGTTTTCATACCTGCCCGATTTTACCGACGAAGAGATCAAAGCACAGGTGCAATACTGCCTCGATAACGGCTGGCCGATTGCCATTGAATTTACCGACGATCCCCACCCGCGCAACGTGTATTGGACTATGTGGGGCCTGCCGTTGTTCGATATGAAGGACGCCGAGGCAGTGATGGAGGAAGTTCGCGCCTGCCGCGACATGTACAGTAACTATTACATCCGGGTGACCGGCTATGATCGCAGCCTGGGCCGGCAAACCACGGCGCTTAGCTTCATTATTAATCGCCCCGAAGAAGAACCCGGCTTCCGGCTTTCCCGCACCGAAGGCGCCGACCGCCAGATTCGCTATACCTTAAGCTCGTATAGTACGGATAAACCGGCGGGGCGGCGGTATTAAGCATTGGAAAATAATTAACTTCATCATGTCATTTCGCACGATTGGCGAGGAATCCCTGCCGCGCAACCATCGTCACAGGGATTTCTCCGCCGGAGTTTATCTTGAGTGCAGTCGAAGGGGCTACGAAATGACATGTCTCCCTAATTCCAAATCTCTCATCCCTAATCCCTAATTTCTATTTTCAACGGAGGTAACTATGATTGATATCGATGTCGCCTTTAAAGAGGCTAAAATCCAACAATTTCTGGATGAATTGGACCAGGAGTTGATTGGGTTGGAGACCGTCAAAACCCGCATCAAGGAGATCGCGGCCTTGTTGTTGATTGCCCGCTTGCGTGAAGAACAAAACATCGTCACCGAGCGGCCCACCCTGCATATGAGTTTTACGGGCAAACCCGGCACCGGCAAGACCACCGTGGCCATTCGGATGGCGCAAATATTGCACCATCTCGGTTATGTCCGGCGAGGACATGTGGTGGTGGCCACGCGTGATGATCTGGTGGGCCAGTACGTGGGCCACACCGCGCCTAAAACCAAAGACGTGATTAAACGGGCCATGGGCGGCGTGCTGTTTATCGATGAAGCCTACTATCTGTACCGGCCCGAAAACGAGCGGGACTATGGCCAGGAAGCCATCGAGATGCTGCTGCAAGCCATGGAAAACAAACGAGACGATATGGTGGTGATTTTGGCCGGCTACAAAGACCGCATGGATACCTTTTTTCAAGCGAACCCCGGCTTCCACTCGCGGATTGGCCACCACCTCCATTTTGCCGACTACTCGCTGGAAGAGTTAATGGCCATTGCCGAGTTGATGGTCCAGCAGCAAACGTACCATTTTGACCCGACATCACGCCAGGCGTTTTGGGAATATTTACAACACCGCATGCAGCAGCCGCATTTTTCCAATGCCCGTAGTGTCCGCAACGCGCTTGATCGCATCAAACTGCGGCAAGCCAACCGCTTGGTCAAGCAGGGTGGGCAGGTCACGCCCGATGAACTCACCCGTATTGATGAGGCCGATATTCGGCAGAGCCGCGTCTTTCGGGGGGGCTTGGATGAGGAACCGGCCAAAATGGCCGCTGTGGGAGTTAATCAGGTTTAAGCAGGCCTTGGTGGGCCGGCCGCCGGCCTAACCGTATTTGTCGATCAATGGAGTATCGTTATGCCGTTCAAAAAAACCATCTTACTGGGGGTCTGCGGCGACAGCGCCGCCGGCAAGACCACCTTATCGACCGGGATTGCTCGTATCTTAGGTGAAGATCGGGTTACGGTCATATGTAGCGATGATTACCATCGTTATAATCGCAAAACCAGGGCCGAAAAGGGCATTAGCGCCCTTGACCCGGCCTGTAACTACATCAACATCATGGAACATCATTTCGATTTGCTGCGTCGGGGCCACCCGATTCTCAAGCCGATTTACAACCATTCCACCGGCGATTTCGATCCGCCGGAATATATCGAGCCAAAAGAGTTCGTCATCATCGAAGGGCTGCTGCCTTATCACACCAAGGCCCTGCGCAACAACTTTGATGTTAAAGTCTATTTGGCCCCGGAAGAGGAACTGCGCGTGTTGTGGAAGATTAAACGCGATACCACCAAGCGAGGCTACACCGAGGAGCAGGTGCGGGCGTCGCTGGCCAAGCGAGTCAGCGACTCCAGCGAATTTATCCAACCCCAGCAAAGTTTCGCCGATACGGTAGTTACGTTTTATCGTCCGGAAGAGTTGGCCCAAGAAACCGGCTCCCATTTGAACGCCCGCTTAACGCTGCGGCCCACGCTGCCTTACCCGGATTTGAGCGATGTCCTGAAAGAGGTCAGCAACGGCCAGGAGTTGGTGACTTCGACCATTCGGCGAGTTGGCGGCCGGCTGACCGAGATTTTGGACATCAGCGGCCGGATCAGCCGTGACCAGGCCGTGCGCATCGAGGATGTGGTCTGGAGCCATCTGCCCGATTTAGAACATCTGCGGCCGGAAGAGATGGGCAAATATTCCGACGGGAACGAAGCCAGCCAATCGAACCCGCTGGCCCTGACCCAACTATTCATCACCTATCACCTGCTGGTCGCCCTGATCGAGTTAGAAAAAGATAAGGAAGAACGCCGCCGGCGCGTGCTGGGCTAAAGCCGTAGAAAGGACACCACTGTGACCGCCATCAAAATAGCGCCCTCCATTTTATCGGCCGATTTTGCCCGTCTGGGCGATCAGGTCAAAGCCGCCGAAGCGGCCGGGGTCGATTATATCCACGTTGATGTGATGGACGGTCACTTTGTGCCGAACATTACCATCGGGCCGTTGGTGGTTAAGGCGCTGCGGCCCATCACCCGCCTGCCGCTCGATGTCCATTTGATGATTGAGCAGCCGGAGCGCTACCTGGCTGACTTTGCTGCGGCCGGAGCCGATATCCTGACCGTTCACGTAGAAACCTGCCCCCACTTGCACCGCACCATCCAGCAGATCAAAGAGTTAGGGGTGCGCGCCGGCGTGACCCTCAACCCGGCCACCCCGTTGAATACCCTGGAGGAAATCTTGCCGGACGTCGATCTGGTGCTGATCATGTCGGTCAACCCCGGCTTTGGCGGCCAATCTTACATCCCGGCCAGCAGCGCCAAAATCGCCCGGCTGCGAGCCATGCTCGACGCCATCGACTCCCCGCCGACCTGGAAGTCGATGGCGGGGTCAATGTCGAAACCATCACCGAGGTCGTCGCCGCCGGAGCCACCGTATTGGTGGCCGGTTCAGCCATCTTCAACCAACGGGCTTCCGTGGGCGACAACGTGCGGCGGCTGCGGGCTTACTGCGGCAGTTCATAACCCAGACGGGCCGGAACCAAAAAGGATTTTAGTATCTGCGAATGAATTCGCAGCCTGATAAAAGAAACGTGTTGAAAACACGTTAATGAGGAACCAAATAACCTGTTTCAACCGGTTTTCTTTAGCAGCGACCGAATTCATTCGGTTGCGATAGGCCGGATGGCTACAGACCAGGAATTACCGAATCCTCTCAAGATATAAAAAGCGTTTGCGACTTTGCTGCAACCCCCATCGGTCACCCGGACCAGGTCCGGATCGCGGCCAAACCTAAAGCAACCCATATACCACCGTCAACATCCCTATCAAAACCGTCGATTGAATGACAAAAATCGGCACGGTGTTCTTGAGGTAATCAGCCATGCCGTACCGGCCCGGCTCCCGTACCAGCAGGTTATCGCCGTCGGTTAAAGGGGTAATGAAGCCGCCCATCACCGCGAAGGCGATGGCGATGGCAAAGGGTGCCGGCGGCGCGCCCTGAGTGACGGCCAGGCTGATGGCGATGGGGGCGAAGATGGCCGCGCCGACCGCCCCGCCGATAACCTGGGCGCTCAAACTGGTCAGCAAATAGACCAGCGCCAGCGACCCCACCACACCGAGACCCTGACTCAGGCCGGCAATGAAGTCGGCGATCAGTTCGGCCGCCCTGTTTTTGCAGCGCGATGCTCAAGGATAACATACCCCCAATCAAGACGAGCAAACTGCCGTTGATGCTCTGGTAGGCCCGCTCCGGGCTAAGGCATTTGAGCATGACCAGCGCCAACGCCGCCATCACGCTGGCCGTAGCCAGGGAGGCGAGGCCGGTCATCACTAACAGCAGCATCGCGGCCAGGATGATCATCGTCCAGCGGGCCTTGGCGGTAATCTGGTCGCCCGGCTGCGGCCCCAAATCGGTCACCCGGACCAGGTCCAGGTCGCGACCAACGGCTTGCAGGCTGGCCGGGGTGCCTTGCACCAGCAAGGTGTCGCCGGCAGCCAGCACGAACTGCGGCAGATCGGTCCGGATCGACTGATCTTGCCGGTGGACGGCCAGCACGTTCAGCCCGAAGCGACGGCGAAAGCCTATTTCGGTTAGGCTCTGGCCCACCAGCGATGAGCGAAACGGGATCATCAGTTCGGCCAGCCGCAGCGTCTCCAGTTCGATTTGGTTGAACTCCTCCAGACTAACCGTGCCTTTTAGCTCCAGACCGTGCGCCTGAGCCGCTCTCAGAATACGACCGGTGTCCCCTTCAACAATAAGGATATCATCTTGTTCCAGCACTTGATCCGGACTGACCGCTTGCAACGGCCCACCTTGAGGCCGGATGGCGATCACGTTCAGGCCGAAATTCTTTTGAAGCCCGCCGTTCGCCCCGACCGTCTCGGCGATCAAATCGGAACTGGAGCGGACGCGCAGGCGGTAAAGCAGTTTGTCGATTTGATAACTTTGCCCGACTTCGGTCAGCGACAGCCGGTGTGGCTCCGGCGGCAGTTCCCGGCTCAAGAAAAGCCGACCGCCGGTCAAATACCAGGCC
Organism: Anaerolineales bacterium; assembly: GCA_020634855.1. Lineage (GTDB taxonomy): Bacteria > Chloroflexota > Anaerolineae > 4572-78 > J111 > JAGRBY01. Next base: position 87,422 of record JACKAU010000003.1, on the reverse strand, counting down.
ATCACCACGCCGACCGAGGCCAGCGCGAACGGGGTCATGGTCAAAAGCCCCAAGCCGGCCCCGGTGCTTTCGGCCAAAATATCGCTGACCAGCGGGTTCGAGGTGGTGCCGATGAGAGTCAGGGTATTGCCGATGGTGGCGACCGTCGCCAGCGGCAGCAGCAGTCGCGACGGCGATAGGTTCGCCTGCCGGGCCACGCAGCGCAGCACAGCCGGCAGCAGCAGCAAGGCCACCACCAGCAGACCGTCCAGGAAGGCGGTCAATATGGCCGTGGTCAGCATGACAATAAACATCAAATAGGCCTCGCCGCCCTGGCCAATGCGCAATATCTGATTGGCGATCAGCGTAGCCACGCCGGTATCGAGCAGCGCCGCCCCAATCACAAAGATGCTGGCCACAATCAGAATAACCGGCTGGCCGAAAACGCTGAAGGCTTCATCGGCCGTGAGAATGCCGCTGATGATGAGGAACAGCAACACCAGCAGGGCGATAATATCGGTGCGCAGGCGTTGGGTGGCCATCGCCAGCACCGTCACAATCAGTAAAATAATGGTCACTACGGCGTCTGAGGGCATAGATTGAAATCCCTTTGGTTTAGGGTCCGACAGAAGCTCGGTACGGCAACGACACTGAAAATTTTTTAGGACAAACTTAAGTTTGTCCGGCAGTCTCAGTTTTGGGACGATATCGCCAATGAAAAGAAGGGGCCAGGGATCGGGGAACGGGGCCAGCCTCCCCATCCCTGACTCCTGATCCCTATATTCAGAGAGGTCAATCTCCGACCGAGATTACGAACGACGGCGCTGTTTTTAGTCGGCTGTGGGTTGAGATTAATCTTAGCCAGTTTGGGGTTATTGCGCAAGACGTTGATTATTGAGCCGAACCGAGGCGCGAATGTGATGGATGAAGGCACTGGCAAAGGTGGTCACTACTCGGGCCAGACCTTACAAGTTTCCGCATCGTGTTTGAGTCGTAGTCGTAGGTCGGGTTGAGGAACGAAACCCGACAAATGGTGCGTGGGGGAGAATGATGGGTCGAGGCACGAGACCCATCCTACGCGGCTCCAACCGCTCAGTGGATTCAGTCCAATTCAGTGCGTCAGTGGTTCACCCTCCGACCAAGCCGCCCAAACCGTCGCGCCGTCCGCTCGGTGGAGGGGCTGCGCCGGTGATTCATACGGCCAAACAGGTTTGGACATCCGATCGAGCGGTCGATCATAGAGTCAAACAGGTTTGGCCATCCGATCGAGTGGTCGATCAGATAGCCGGATCGGTAGAACCATTCGATCGAATGGTGACATCGCCAAGTCGGGTGCGTCGGATTGTATGATTGAAACGGTCGGTCAGACGACCTGACGGGTCGGACCATCCGAGTCGAGTGGGCGATCAGAGGGCCGGATCGGTGGAACCATTCGATCGAATGGTGACACGACCAAGTCGGGTGCGTCGGATTGCATAGATTGAAACGGTCGATCAGACGACCTGATGGGTCGGACCATCGAATCGAGGTGGGCGATCGAACGGTCGGAACCGTCGAACTATCGAATTGAGTCGTCAAGCCGATCACCTGACGGGTCGGAGCCACTGATTACGGGGTCGATGACGTCGTCAGCTCGATTGGGTTAATCGATCGACAGCGTGAGGTATATCCCCCGACCCGTCGGGGCAGCTTATCGACGACTCGGTCAGACGGTCCGGCGCATCAGATGAACTTCCCGGCTAAGGCTAAAGGGGACTCGCCCAAATTTGATGGACGAGGTAGACAATTCATCGAAGGGCGGTTACAATGGTTCTAACTATTACTAACTTCATATTAACGTTCTTCACTCTAGTTCAAGAACCCGGAGGTACTTGATGCATCAGATTCAGTTAGACACCGGCAGTTCTCACCACGTTCGTATTCCCGGCCCGGACCAATGGTCCGACCTGATCGACCTGGGCCAATCCGGTTGTGGCCTACGATCAAACCTTGCCCCCGAGGAGCAATGTCGTTACACCCCTGACATTGCTGACCTACTGCAAATCTGCATTCCCCGTGTGCGATACGTATGAAAATAGTGAAAGCCAGCGCACCATTGCTTCAGAAGGCGTGAAGCGGCTGGATGAGCAGGCCACCCACCTGATCCGAAGAATTCAACAATTGATTAAAAGCTATTTGTATGATACCCCTGAGCAAGCCGAAGGGTGGGGTTTTCAAGTCAAGCAGTCCACCAAAACCGTTCTCCTGCCAAAGTCGCGCAAGGAGCGGCTGGCGCTGCTGAAGAAGTATATCGCCAAAGAAGAGAGCCGTCCGGCGGAGGAGCGCTTTACCAAGCCCGATCTGGAGACGGTCAAGCAGGTGCGGGATGGTCTGGTGACCCATTTGGCGGCGCGGCGCAGCGGGCGCGATAAGCGCAAATCGAGCCGGGCGGCGCGGGATGAAGCCTTTGCTAAACTGGTTGACTGCCTGCGGATGGCGGCCGGCGATCTGATCATCAAGCGGTTCGGCCATAAGATTTCGTTTGAGATGCAGCAGTGGGGTTTTGAGATTGTTGAGCGGCCCAGCGCCCGCACCGAGCGCAGTGAAGACCAACCCGCCGAAGCGGCCCCGGCTGAAGCCACCAGCCCCGAACCGGCGGCGTCCGAACCGGCTGAGCCGGAGACCAGCACGAACGGCAGCAGCCCGCTCAACGGCGCGGTCGAAGCCGTGGTTGAGTTGAACGGCCAGGCGGGCATCATAACCTGAGCTTGGAAGTTATAGCGCGACGGAAAAAAGGGGCCTCAAATGCATTTGAGAGACCTTTTTACGTGAGATCTTATTCGCGACCGATTTGAATTGAACGGTCGAGGGTTTGCGACTTAGGAATGTTTGGCTCGTGATTTCATCATGGGCAAGATGGTCAACGGTTAAGGATAGCATTAACAACCGGAATGATTTGGAAGATATCTTGTTCCGGGTCGCCAGTGAGCGACGAGGGCTTAACCGTGCCATCTTCAGCGTGGAAATGGTGGGGCCAGTGGGGTAAGCCAGGATGATGCGGCGCATTATCCCAGCCAATCACCCGGCGATTGTTTAGAATCAGAGCATAGGCATATTTACCCAGGGTAGCGTTGAAGTATAAATCCAAGATATAGCCTTGTTCCAACTCTATGCGGGTTTTCGTCAGCAGATCATGGATGGAAACAACATAAGGACATTCAGTTATGAAGCTGCTGACTGCGTAAGCAAGTTTTGAAGCCATGCGAAGATTGAACTACTTAGTTTAATTTGTTCAAGCTGTTCTAGAGCATTGCGCCATTCAATCGAGTCTTCCCAGGCCGGATGTTCGGCGATTTCTTGAGCCTCTAATTTCTGCTCCAACTCCAACAAACTACATTGATACTGCTTTTCAAACACAGCGATACGTTGTTGCAGGAGGGTTTCGCGTGCTCGCACTTCTTGCTGAAGATTAGCCAGTTCACCGGCCGAGATGTTGGGCAATTTCTCCATTAAGATTTGAGACATTTTTATTGATCCGATTGCCTTTGATATTGAAACTTCACTCATCTCAAGGTCCAACTATGTCTTACTGAGAAAGTCGAGCCTATTTCACCTATTATAACACAGTCCAGTTAAAAAAACAGAGGCGGCGTTGGCAACAACTCGCCTGCTGTGCTGCCACCGAGCAGTGATTTGTTTTTTTCCCCCGTCCCTCTTAAAATGTCTCGAAGTTCCTCCCACAACACCGCAGAAAACAATACGACATCAAGGAAGAAGCTGTGAGCGATAAATTAGAACAGTACGTCCGGGCCGATGAACTGCCCTCGGACAATCGATTATGGCCGCTGTACGGCGCCGGGTTTGAAAACCTGGGCGTTGACGGGCAGCCGATTTCCGCGCGCATGCCGGTGGTTGGCCCGGATGAGTTGCTGGTCCGGCACGACGCCTGCGGCATCTGCTTTTCCGATATCAAAGTCATCAACGCCGGCGAAGAGCATCCACGCATCTTTCGGGATATGAAACAAGAACCGGTGGTGCTGGGCCACGAGATCGCGCTGACGGTGGCGGGCGTTGGGGAGAATTTAGCCGGTCAGTATCGGGTGGGGGATCGCTTCATTGTGCAAGCCGATATTTATTACCAGGGCGTCAACTATGCCTACGGCTATATGATCCAGGGTGGGATGTCGCAGTACGCGGTCATCGACCGGCGCATTCTTGACGGCGATGACGGCAACTACCTGCTTCCGGTCCAACCCACAACCGGTTACGCCGAGAGCGCCCTGGCCGAGCCGTGGGCCTGCGTCATCGCTACGTATCAGCTAACGTACCGCACGGGGTTGAAACCGGGCGGCGTCGTGTGGCTTATCGGCACGCCGCAGTCAGGCGATGATTATTTCTTTAGCAGCGGCTTTGACGAGAGCGGCCATCCGGCCCGGCTGGTGATGACCAACGTGCCGCCTCGATTAGCTAGCCGGCTCGAAGCGATGGCGGCTCGCCTGGGTATCGAGGTCAGCGACATCCCGACGGATCGGCTCCTTGATCCGGCCGTCGATCTGCCGGTCTGCGACGATATTATCGTGCTTGGCCCCGACCCCGATCTCATTGAAGCCGCCACTCCCCGGCTGGCCGATTTCGGCATTATGGCCATCATCGCCACCGCGCCGCTGTCGCGCCCGGTGCAGGTTGATGTGGGGCGGGTGCATTACAATCGCTGGACGTATGTGGGCGGTCCCGGTCCTGATATCGCTCAAGCTTACAGCAGCCGGCCGATTGAATCGGAGTTGACGCCGGGCGGAAAAACCTGGTTTGTCGGCGCGGGTGGCCCGATGGGTCACATGCATGCCCAACGGGCGGTCCAATTGCCGGAGCCGCCGGCGGTGATTTTGTGTACGGCGCGCACCCCTCACCGGTTGGTCGATCTGGCCGAGACCCTGACCGGCGATGCCCGCGAACGGGCTATTGCCTTTGACTGCCTCGATCTGACCCGGTCGGACTACACCGAGCGGCTGGCCGCGATCGCCGGAGATGGGTTCGATCAGATCATCGTGCTGGCTCCCTCGACCACCGCCATTGCCGAGGCAGCGGCGTATCTGGCTCCGGGCGGCGTGATGAATATCTTCGCCGGCCTGGTCCGGGGCACGTTGGTGCCGCTAGATTTGAGCGTGGTCTACCAGAAGAACGTTCGCTTTATCGGCCACACCGCGTCCACCATCGATGATTTGCGGCTGATGTTGCAGCAAACCGAGGCCGGCCACTTGTCGCCCAATCGCTCGGTCAAGGCCATCGGCTCCTTAGACGCGGCCCGGGCCGGGTTAATGGCCGTGCGGGACGCGATCTTTCCGGGCAAGGTTGTCATCTTTCCTCAGATAAAGCATTTCCCCCTGACGCCGCTCGAAGACCTCAAAGAGACCTTGCCGTCCGTAGCGGCCCGGCTCAACCACGGCCGGGAATGGACGGTGGAGGCCGAACAAGAGTTTCTGCGGCTGATGCTGCCCTAGCCGCGCTGCTTTAAACTTCTCTTAAGTTCCCCTTGAACTACGGTTAAAGACCCTAGCCGCTCCCTTATGCTATCCTAAGCCTGTATTTACGAAATCAACCCATTCTACTGCATAAGGGAGAATCATTAATGAACATTGCTAATATTCGCCAACTCAACGGGCAGATCGAACGTGAAGCCCTGTTTCTGCAAGACCTGTTGTCCGAGATCAACAAAGTTATGGTCGGTCAGGAAGCGCTGGTCGAGCGCGTGCTAATCGCGCTGCTGGCCGATGGCCATATCTTGCTGGAAGGGGTGCCCGGTTTGGCTAAAACGCTGCTGGTCAAGACGGTGGCTCAGGCCATTCAAGCCAGCTTTGCCCGCATCCAGTTCACGCCTGACCTGCTGCCCGCCGATTTGGTCGGCACGCAAATCTACAACCCGCGCACCAGCGAGTTTACCGTTCATCGCGGGCCGCTCTTTGCCAACTTAATCCTGGCCGACGAGATCAACCGCGCCCCGGCCAAAGTTCAGAGCGCCTTGCTCGAAGCGATGCAGGAGCGCCAGATCACCATCGGCGATACCACCTACAAGATGGACCCGCTGTTCACCGTACTGGCCACCCAAAACCCGATCGAGCAGGAGGGGACTTACCCGCTGCCCGAAGCGCAGGTGGACCGCTTTATGCTCAAAGTCATCGTCGATTATCCCCAGCCGAACGAAGAGCGCATGATGCTCGACCGAATGACCGGGGCCGCGCTGCCGAGGGTCAACCCCATTCTCGAACCGGAGCATTTGCACCACGCTCGTGAGGTTGTGCGGCAGATCTATGTCGATGACAAGATCAAAGATTACGTCCTGAGCCTGGTACTGGCTACCCGCAATCCCGGCAACAACGGCCTGTCTGATCTGAAACCGTTCATCGCTTTTGGGGCCTCGCCGCGAGCCGGCATTAACCTGATTATGGCCGCCCGCGCCCACGCCTTCATTCAAGGACGCGGTTTCGTCACGCCGGAAGATATCAAACTCATCGCACCCGACGTGCTGCGCCACCGCGTACTGACCACTTACGAAGCCGAAGCCGAGCGCGTCACCAGCGCCGACATCGTGCAGCGTATCTTAGACTATGCTGATGTGCCGTAAGTGGCATGCTGATCGATTGGGATGGCCGGGATTGTAATTGGTGAATAGTAATTGGTAATTTAATACCTAATTACCAATTACCGATTACCAATTACGACTTACCGGCCCAACAGGAAAACTGTTCCAGATAGCTACTTCAAGGAAAAAACTATGCTAACCACAGAACTTATGAACAAAATCCGGCACATCGAGATCCGCACCCGGCGGCTGGTCAACGACAGCTTTGCCGGCGAGTACCACTCCATCTTCAAAGGTCGCGGGATGGAGTTCAACGAGGTGCGGCCGTATCTGCCCGGCGATGAGATTCGGACCATCGACTGGAACGTGACGGCCCGAACCGGCCAGCCCCACGTCAAGCAGTTTGTGGAAGAGCGCGAATTGACGGTGATGCTGGTGGTTGATGCCAGCGGCTCCGGCGACTTCGCCTCGGAGGGGCAGTTCAAGCGGGAACTGGCGGCCGAACTGGCCTCGGTGCTGTCGTTTGCGGCCACGACTAACAAGGATAAGGTTGGGCTGCTGATCTTCACCGATCAGGTCGAACTGTTTATCCCGCCGCGTAAGGGTCGCCGCCACGTGCTGCGCCTCATCCGCGAACTGCTGGCCTTCGAACCGCAAGGCGACGGCACCGACATCAAATTGGCGCTCGATACCATCAACCAAATTCTGAAGCGGCGCAGCATTCTGTTCCTGGTCTCCGACTTTCTCGACGACCCGGAGCGCTACCAGCAAGTGCTGCACATGACCAACCGCAAACACGACGTCATCGCCATCGATCTGCACGACCCGCTGGAGCGCGACATCGCCAACGTGGGGCTGCTCACTCTGGAAGACGCCGAAACCGGCGAACTGATCTGGGTTGACACCGCCGACCGCGAGTGGCGCACGCTGTTCCATAATCAGGTCGATCAATTTGAAACGCGCAAAAATAAAGCTTTCGCCAACGCCGCCGTCGATCAGGTCTCGATCCACACCGACCAGGATTACTTCAAAGCGTTAACTCTCTTTTTCGAGAAGCGCGCCAAGCGAATTAGATATTAGGGTATTGATTTATGAAACAAAAACAAGCACTTATTCTCATTATCACGATTGTCGCCCTGTTGACGACGGCTCTTCCGGCCTGGGCGGCCGGCCCGGTGTCGGTGACGCTGACGGCGGATAAAAATGAACTGACCGTCGGCGATCCGGTGAAGTTGACCTTGGAGGTTGGCCACCCGGCGGAGACGCACGTCATCATCCCGCCGCTCGACAAAACCTGGGGCGATGTTGAAGTGCGGTCGCAGTCTAAGGCCGAGACGGTCGATAACGGCGACGGCACGCAGACCACCCGCGAGACCATCGAGGTGACGCTCTTTGCGCCGGGCGAGTTTCAGACGCCGCCGCTGCCGGTGACGCTCAGCGACAGCAGCGGCCAAACCACGGAAGAGATGGCCGCACCGGTGTCGCTGGTGGTGACGCCGGTTTTGGCCGAGGGTGATACCACTCTGGACGATATCCGCCCGCAGGTCGGGCTGGATGTGCCGGCTGCCTGGCCGATGATTTTGACCGGCGTAGTGCTGGCCGTCGTCGTGGTCGGCGGTAGCTTCTGGCTGTATCGACGCTGGCGGGGCGGACGGGGGTTGTTCGACAACCGCCCGCCGTATCAGGTGGCGTTGGACGAACTGGCCCGCGTCGAAGGGCTGAAGTTGGCCGAGCAAGGGCAGTTCAAGCAGCACTACAGTCTGGTCACCGACTGCCTGCGCACCTATCTGGAAGCGCAGTTCAACATCAGCGCTTTTGATCGGACCACGGCCGAACTCAAGCACAGTTTGGCGGGGTCGGCGCTCAACGCTGAACAGGCTCGCCAATTGATCAACCTGTTTGCCGAAAGCGACCTGGTTAAGTTTGCCAAACTCGAACCCGATCTTGAAATGGCCCGGCAGTTTCCCGGCCAAGCTCGTAACCTGGTGACATCGACCCGGCCCGAACCGGAACCGGCCAAAAACAACGACACGCCGCGCTCCTTAGGCAGCGGCCCCGGCCAACGCCCAATGGAGGTACCCCAATGATCTTTCGATTTGAATCACCCTGGATTTTGATGTTGTTACTGCTGCTGCCCTTAGTGGCGGCCTGGCCCTACCTGATGAAACAGAGGCTTCGACCGGCGGCGCTGCGTTACGCCGATATCAAATTAACCAGCAACGGCGGCAAAACGCCCCGTTCCTGGCGGATGGTCATGCGGCCGCTGCTCAACCTGGTGCGGCTGCTGATCGTAGCGATGATCATCATCGCTCTGGCCCGACCGCAAACCGGCCAGGCCAAAGAAATTATGACCGGCGAAGGCGTCGATATTGCCCTGGCGGTTGATATTTCCGGCAGTATGGCCTCGCTCGATTTTCAGCCGCAAAACCGGCTGGAAGCCGCCAAGCAGGTCATCAGCGACTTCGTACAAGAGCGCCCTTACGACCAGATTGGGCTGGTGGTCTTCGCCAACTCGGCGTTCAACCAAAGCCCGCCCACGGTTGATCACAACGTTCTACTGCGCTTGCTCGACCGGGTTAAACTGGCCACCGACTTGAAGATTGAGGACGGTACGGCCATCGGGATGGGTCTGGCCAATGCGGGCAGCATGCTTAAAGACTCGCAGGCCAAAAGTAAGGTCGTCATCCTGCTGACCGACGGCGTCAACAACGCCGGCCAGATCGACCCGGTGACCGCCGCCGAAGCGGCCAAGACGCTGGGCATCAAAGTCTACACCATCGGCATGGGTCGGCCCGGTCAAGTGCCTGTCCCGGTAACCGATGTCTTTGGCCGCGAGCAGGTGGTCTACCAGGAAAGTGCGCTCGACGAAGCCACGTTGCAGCAGATCGCCGAGGTGACCGGCGGGCGTTACTTCCGCGCCGAAGACACCAACGGCTTGAAACAGATTTACGATGAGATTAACTCGCTGGAAAAGTCGCAAGTGGAAATTCAGAACTATACCCGCTACCAGGAGTTAGCCGGCGTGGTCTTAGCCCCAGCCCTACTACTCCTGCTGGGCGAGATGGCCCTGCGCCAGACAATCTTTAGAAAAATACCGTAGGAATGGAGAATGAAGAATAGAGAATGAAGAATGGAGAAAGGGGAGAATAGAGCATGAAGAATCTATATTTTCCAATCTCTAATCTCCCAATCTCCTAATCTCTAATCTCCTAGTCTCTGACTGAAAGGAAACAACAATGGAATTTGCAAAACCATTTTTTCTGTACATCGCTATCATCCTCGTCCCGCTGGCCTTTCTGTTCCTGCGGTGGGCGGAGCGGCGACGCCAAGCGGCGATTGCTCGCATCGGTAGCCCGGCGCTGGTGGCGCGCATTAGTCAAAGCGTGAACCGGCGCGGTCGCCGCTGGCAAATCGGCCTGTGGGTGATGGCCATGGTGATGGTGCTGGTGGCGCTGGCCCGGCCGCAGTGGGGCACCGAAACCCAGGAGGTCAAGCAGCAGGGCATCGAAGTGATGGTCGCCCTGGATGTGTCGAACAGTATGCTGGCTCAGGACATCAAGCCCGACCGGCTGACCCGGGCCAAGCTGGAAATCTCCGATTTGATGGATCGACTGGGCGGCGACGAAATCGGCCTGGTGCTCTTTTCCGGGGCCAGCTTCATCCAGTTCCCGTTGACCAACGACTACGCCACGGCCCGCAGCTTTTTGGATAACGCCCGACCCAGCGTCATCTCCAAGCAGGGGACGAACATCGGCGACGCCATTCGCACGGCTCTAACCGGCTTCGATTTTGATCGCAGCAGCCAGAAGGTCATCGTCCTCATCACCGACGGCGAGGACCACGAGGCCGATACGATGGCGATGGCTCAGCAAGCCGCCGATCAGGGCGTGCTGCTCTACACCATCGGCTTTGGATCGCCCGACGGCGAGCCGATCCCGGAATATGATGCCCAGGGGCAAGTCACCGGCTACAAAACCGACCAGCAAGGCCAAGTGGTTCTCTCTAAACTGGACGAAGCCACGCTACAGCAGATTGCCGATGTCGGCCACGGGCGCTATTTCCACGCCGCCACGGACGGCAGCGAACTGCCCGCGCTGGTGACCGAACTGAACACGCTCCAAAAAGGCGAACTCTCCACCCAGACGGAAAGTTGGGGTATCGAGCGCTTCCAGTTGTTCTTGTGGCTCGGTTTAATCGCCTTACTGGTCGCCGAATTCATTCCGGATCGCATCTGGCGCAAGAGCAGCGACAAGCGGGCCGCGATGGGCAGCCATTGGTTGCTGGCCAAGAAGAGTGAAGGGAATTCATAGAAATGGAGTCAACAACAATGCGCAAATTACTACTACCCGTCCTGATAGCCGCTCCGCTGATTTTTGCCGGTTGCAGTCCATCGGCTGAAAAGTTAAACAACACCGGCAACGAGGCCTTCGCCTCACAGGATTACGAACAGGCGCTGGCCGCCTACCAGCAAGCCGAGGCCGAGTCGCCGGAACTGGCCGAGCCGCATTTCAACGCCGCTAATGCTCATTATCGCCAGGAAAACTTCGACGGCGCTCGCCAGGAGATCGAGCAAGCGTTGGTCAAAGAAAAAGGCGACCTGACTCAGGACAGTTTTTACAACCTGGGCAACAGCTTCTATCAAGCGAAAGATTATGAACAGGCCATCGAAGCCTATAAAGAGACGCTGCGTTTGAACCCGGATGATGCCGAAGCCAAGCACAACTTGGAACTGGCCTTGCAGCAGATGCAGCAAGATCAACAGCAACAAGACCAGCAAGACCAACAAGACCAACAAGACCAACAAGACCAGCAAGATCAACAAAACCAACAAGATCAACAAGACCAGCAAGATCAACAAGACCAGCAGCAGCAAGACAAACAAGACCAATCGCAGGATCAACAACAAAACAGCGATCAACAAGATCAGCAGCAAGATCAATCGCAGCAAGACCAATCCGGCGAATCGGACAACCAGCAGAATCCATCTGACCAGCCGCAAGACCAGCAGTCTGATGACCAACAATCACAGGATCAACAAGACGGGCAATCCGGCGATCAACAATCGCAGGATCAACAAAACGAGCAATCCGGCGATCAACAGCCGCAGGATCAACAGAACGAGCAACAGCCGGGCGACCAGCCCAATGACCAATCCGGTCAAGAGCAACCAGATCAGCAGCCGCAAAACGGTCAAGCCGGCGGCCAGCCGGGCGAACCCTCAGAGGAACAGCCGGACGGTCAAGGGGTGCAGGTGGTTGAAGGGTTGAGTCAAGAGCAGGCCAAGCAGTTGTTTGAAGCGGCCACACGCGGCACCGAAAGTTTGGAAGAGTATCTCCAGCAGGTTTTGGTGGCCCCCGGCGGCCAATCGGCTGAAGATTGGTAGAAGTGAGGATGAGAGCTATGAAGAAATTTATCATTCCTTTGTTAATTGTAATCGGGTTCCTGGCTTCGGCGACGGTGGGGCTGGCCCAGGGGCAGGATGTGGTCACGGCGCAGGTTGACCGGGCCGTCGTCTCGACCGACGAGACGGTGACGCTGTCGGTTACGGTCAACGCCAACGCCTCGAACCTGCCCAACCCGACTCTACCGTCGCTGGCCGGCTTCAACGTTGTCGGCACCGGGAGTTCATCCCAAATTAGCATCATCAACGGCTCGATGAGCGCCCAGATGGTCTACAGCTACCGCTTGCAGCCCTATCAGGCCGGCGATCTGGTCATCGAACCGGTGAGTATTACCATCGATGGGCAAACCTATACCACCGCTCCGATTTCGGTCAAGGTCGTGCAAGGCACAGGCCAACAAGCTGCGCCGGTGACGCCGATCGACCCGACCGCGCCAACCTCAAGCGGGTTTGCCGGGCAGGATACCTTTGTGGAAGCGGATGTCGATAACGCCAACCCCTATCTAGGCGAGCCGGTCGTTTACAGCTTCCGCTATTACGAGGCAGCCGACCGCTTTGGCTTTGACCAGCCCAGTTACGAGGCGCCGGCTTTTACCGGCTTCTGGAGCGAGAGCGATGCCCAACAGAACCAATATCGCGTGCAGGCTGGCGGGCGCATGTATCGCGTCACCGAACTGCGAACCACGCTGTTTCCGTCTAAAACGGGCGAAGTGACCATCGAACCGGCCCGATTGGCTATTCCCGGCGGCTTTTTCAGCCGGGGCGCTAATTTGCAAACCGATCCGGTTACGGTTGAGGTCAAACCGCTGCCGGCTGGCGCGCCGGCTAGCTTCAACGGTGCGGTGGGACAGTTTACCATCGACAGTTCGGTCGATACCACCAGCGGCCGGGTCAATGAGCCGATCACCTGGCAAATTACCCTGAGCGGCAGCGGCAACCTGAACACACTACCCGATCCGGTGTGGCCCGACATGCCCGGCTGGCGCAGCTTTGACAGCCAAGCCACCCACAACACCCAGGTGCAAGACGGCCAGGTGGTCGGCAGCCGGGTTTACGAGCGATTGCTGGTCCCCCAGAGTGAGGGTGATTTCACCATCCCCGCCTTAGAGTACAGCTACTTCGATCCGGCCGAGGGCAGTTACCAGACCATCAGCAGTCAACCCATCGCGGTTTCTGTCGCGCCGGGGGATGGCTCGAACACCCAAAGCTACACCGCCGAGCCGGCTAACGAAGTCGCTGGCGCAGCGCCGTCGGCTGAGACGCCGGACCTCAAACCGGTACCGACTCAGTTAGCGCTGACCGCCGCGCCGATAACGGCATCGCCGCTGTACTGGCTGGCTTGGGCCGTACCGGCGCTAGGGCTGGCCGGCAATTTCTTCTGGCAGCGGCGGCAGCAGTACCGCTTGGCTAACCCCGATGCGATACGACGCTCTCAGGCTGGGAAGAAGGCCAAGGTCGCGTTGAAGCAGGTCGCCAGCAGCGATCAGAATCCGTATGAGGCCGCCGCGCTGGTGTTGACCACCTACCTGGCCGATAAATTCGGGCAGCCGGTGGCCGGTTTAACCCGCCCGGCTTTGAGACAATTGCTGACTGAGAAAAGGGTCGAACCAGAGCTTATCGAGCGCATCGTTGCCTGCCTGAACGAAGCCGAAACCGGTCGTTTTGCGCCGGAGACGGACGACACAACGCTCGCGCCGCCGGTCGCCGAGCTTGTCCAAACGATTGATACAATTATCGATGATTTGGAAAAGATTTGATCAACATCCCGATTGTATGAATAAATACAGGAACTTTATTATGAAACGAGTAACGACAATTACAACCCTAGTTATTTTGGTGCTGGCGATGTTGTTGATGGCCGGCCAAACCTCACAGGCCAAAACAACGGCTCCGGCGACGGCGACGATGGCCGTGGCCAACCAACTGTATCAAACCGGCCAGTACAGTCAGGCCGCGCAGGCGTACCAGCAGTTGGTCGATCAAGGTTATGCCGACAGCGCCCTGTTCTACAACCTGGGCCGGGCCTACGATCAACAAGGCGAGCGGGGCCAGGCTCTGGTTAACTATCTCCGGGCCGAGCAGCTAGCGCCCGGCGACGCTGCCATCGCGGCCAGTCTGGCGCAGGTGCGGGGGGACGTGACCGGCGGGGAGGCGCCGGTCACAACGCCCGACCTGAGTACGCGGGTGGCCGGCCTGACGCAGCCCTGGTTGTCCTTTAATCAATTAGCGCTGCTGGCGCTGGGCTTTTGGATCGTCTTCTGTTTGCTGATGATCGTATTAAGCAACAGTCGAGGCGCGCTGCGGCGCAGCTTGACCTACGGGGCGACCGTGGCCGGTTTGGCCGTAGTGCTAAGCCTTGTCGGCCTGAGCAGCCGTGCGCTGGCCGTACCGCACGACCAAGCGGTCATCGTGGCCGATGAAGTCGCTGCGACCGACAGTCCCGGTTCGCAGTCCGTCAGCGAATTCACTTTGGCCGACGGCGCCGAAGTGACCGTGGTCGAAACGCGAGGCCGGTGGGTGGAGATCGCCGTGCCTCAGACCGGCCAACAAGGCTGGGTGCCGGCGGAAATGGTCGAAACGGTGAGTTTAGGTTCGAGTTTGTAGGATTTGGTTGAACAGATAAGCTTGGTAATTCGTAAATGGTAATTGGTAAATGAGGCTCCAATTACCATTTACCCGATTTAGACAGGATCGTGTTTTTATAGAACGTCTCGGGTGAACCATGCAAAAGATACTTTTGAGTGAAAGCTCCTCCTGTAGTACAATATTGGATAGTGAGGAGTCAATGGCAAAACATATCTTACTTGTTGATGATGACGCCCTAATGCGGCGCAGCCTGTCGTTTAACTTAGAGCAAGCGGGTTACAAGACCAGTACCGCCGCCACGGCGGAAGATGCCCTGGCGTTGGCGCGGCGCGATCCGCCCGATTTGATTCTGCTCGACATCGGCCTGCCCGGCATGGACGGTCTCGACGCCCTGCGAAACTTCAAACAGCAGGCCGATTTTCCGATTATCTTTGTTTCGTCCCACCGCCGTGAGCTGGATCAGGCGTTGGGGTTGGAGTTGGGAGCGGACGATTACGTTACGAAGCCGTTCGATCTGAACGTGCTGCTGGCTCGGATTAAAGCCGTTTTGCGCCGCTTTGAGCGGGCCGCGCCCCAACTGCCGCCGGACGGTATGCTGGAGATCGGCGACCTGGTGATCGATCCGGGGGCGCATACGGTGATGCTTGGGGGAAAATCGCTCGATTTGCCGCCGCGTGAGTTCGCGCTGCTGCACGCGTTGGCCCTGCAAGCGGGCCGGGTGGTCTCGATTGATGATCTGTTAACTCAGGTCTGGGGCGCCGAGTATGCCGGCGAGACGCAGGGCGTCTACGTTCACATTCGCTGGCTGCGGGAAAAGATTGAGGCGAACCCGCAAAAGCCACAGCGGATCGTGACCGTTCGCGGCGTTGGTTATAAGTTGGAGCCGCAGTCAGACGACGAAACGTAGCAATCATGCGCAGCCTGCGAAGTCGTTTAATTCTAAGCCATATTTTGCCGCTGCTGGTGGTGGTGCCGCTGGTCGGTGTGGCTTTGTTGTATATTGTGGATACTCAGGTTTCGTTGAGCAACCTGGTCACCGAACTACAGCAGCAGGCTGCCCTGACCGCTCAGATTGCCGCCGACCAGCCCGATGTGTGGCGCGACGCCAATCAGGCCCGCATTTTTGTGAGCCGTTACAGCACCTTCCACCGGGCTAAAGTCACTCTGCTCGATGCTCAAGGCAACCTCCTTGCGTCAAACGACCCCAATGACGCCGACCAACTCGGCCAGCCGCTTGATGTGCCGAATTTATCGGACGCGCTGACCGGCAGTAATTCGACCCAGCCCAATTTAATTCTCAATACCCAAACCCAGGTTGTGGAAGTTTTAGTGCCGGTTATGACGGCCAACCGACAAGTGTTGGGGGTGGTCCGGCTGACGAATGACCTGGCCAATATGTCAATGCGGTTCGAGCGACTGCGTACCTTGATCTTAACTGTCCTGGCCGTAGAACTGTTGGTGGGCATCGGCATTGGGCTGGTGCTGGCGCTGAGTTTGGAGCGATCGCTCAAAGGGGTGACCGAGGCCATCTATGGTGTGGCCAGCGGGCGCAATTGGGAGACGCTGCCGGAGAAAGGGCCGCAGGAGATCCGGCTGCTGCTGCGATCGTTCA
The DNA here is from genome assembly GCA_020634855.1 of Anaerolineales bacterium. Taxonomy (GTDB): domain Bacteria; phylum Chloroflexota; class Anaerolineae; order 4572-78; family J111; genus JAGRBY01. The sequence goes on along the minus strand of JACKAU010000003.1, from coordinate 71,288 downwards.
ACAGCCTCATCGACCGGCTGCGGCTGATGGAAGAGACGCGGCGGCGCTTGCTGGCCAACATTGTCCACGAGGTGGGCCGGCCGATTGGGGCGCTGCAATCGGCGATACAGGCATTGATCAATGGGGCCGACCGTGATGAGGCGCTGCGGCGTGAATTGCTGGACGGCATGGAGGCCGAGGTGGAACGGCTGCATCCGCTGCTGGATGACCTGGCCAAGCTGCACGACCAGATTTTAGGGACGTTGGAACTGGACTGCCGGCCGACCAAGTTGGATCAGTGGCTCAACCAGGCGCTCATCCCCTGGCGCGAGGCGGCCCAGAGCAAAGGCTTACACTGGCGGGCCGATGTCCCACTGACCCTACCCACGCTGGAGATCGATCCCGACCGGATGGCGCAGGTGTTGGGTAACTTGCTCAGCAATGCCATCAAGTACACTCCTTCGGGCGGTAGCGTATCGGTCGCCGCCGGCAGCGATGAGCAGACGGCATGGCTGCGCGTCAGCGACACCGGCGCCGGTCTCGACGAGGAAGAGCAAAAGCAAATCTTTGAGCCGTTCTATCGCAGCCAGCGCACCCACCGTTTTCCGCAAGGGATGGGGTTGGGGCTGACTATCGCCCTCGATCTGGTGGTCGCGCACGGCGGCCGGCTGGAGGTCGAGAGTGAGCCGGAGCATGGCAGTCGTTTTACGGTGTGGCTGCCTCGGGGTGGGGTGGTGAATTAAGTAGAAAGCGGTCAGTGGTTAGGAGCATCAAAGCTTGCTTTGTCAAGCCCTATCAAAGCAAGCTTTGTTGCTCCTAAAGGTCAGGGTGGGAGGTGGTTGCTAGACTTCCAGCACCACGGGGAAGATCATCGGGGTGCGGCGAGTGCGTTGGTAGAGAAATTGGCTCAACGTATCGCGCAGATCGGTGGCGGCCGTGTCACGGTGGGTTTTGCCGCTTTCCATGAGATCGATGATACGCTCTTTGGCCTCTTCGATCAACTCTTCAGAGTCGCGAATGTAAACGAAGCCGCGTGAGATAAAGTCGGGGCCGTACACCAGGGTGCCGTCTTTGCTGTCCACGGCAACGACGACGACCACAAAGCCGTCTTTAGAGAGCAAATGGCGGTCGCGCAGGACCACATTCCCCACATCGCCGATGCCCAGGCCATCGACCATGATCTGGCCGTTGGGCACGCGTTCGGCGACAAAGCCCCCCTCTTCATCAAACTCAATAGCCTGGCCGTTTTCAACCACGAAGATGTTTTCTTTAGGAATGCCGGCCGCTTCGCCGATACGAGCGTGTAGCACCAACATACGGTATTCCCCTTGGATGGGAATGAAATATTGCGGTCGAATTAGCTCCAGCATGAGTTTTTGTTCTTCTTGCGAGGCGTGGCCGGAGACGTGAACGGGCATTAACTGCTGGTAAATGACATCGACGCCCAGCCGGAAGAGATTGTTCAGAGTGCGGTGAACCAGCTCTTCGTTGCCGGGAATGGCTGTGGCCGAAAGGATGACTGTGTCGCCCTCGCGCAGCCGGACCTGGTAATGTTCGCGGTTGGCCATGCGGACCAGCGCGCTGGTGGGTTCACCCTGAGTGCCGGTACAGACAATGGCAATCTTGGAGTCGGGATAATCGTCCAGATCGTCAATGTGGATAATCATATCGTCAGGGGCGGTTAGATAGCCCAGTTTGAGGGCCATCTTGACGTTATCGACCATGCTGCGGCCCACAATCGCCAGCCGCCGATCGTGCTTCATGGCGGTGTTGATCACCTGCTGGACGCGCGAGATATTTGAAGCAAAGGTCGAGACAATAATACGCCCGTTGACCTCGCCGAAAATCTTTTCAAACGCCTGGCTGACGATCTGCTCAGACGGGGTTCGGCCGGGCCGTTCGGAGTTGGTGCTGTCGGATAACAGCACTAAAACGCCGTCATCGCCGTACGAGCGCAGCCGGTCGAAATCGGGCGGCTTGCCGTCGGCGGGGGTTTCGTCGAACTTGTACTCGCCGGTGTGGATGACCAGTCCGGCCGGGGTATAGATGGCGTAACCGACCGCATCGGGAATTGAGTGACAGACGTGAAACGGTTCGATGGTGAACGGGCCAATTTCGATGGCGCTGTCAGTGGTGATCGTATTGATCTTGATTTTATCTAACAGTTTGGCTTCTTTAAGTTTGACTTCAATCAGCCCCTGCGTTAAGCGGGTGGCATAGAGGGGAACGGGAATTTCTGGTAAAATATAGGGCAGCGCCCCAATATGATCTTCATGGCCGTGGGTTACAAAAATGCCCTTGAGCAGGCCGGGATTATCGAGTAGGTAGGTGACATCGGGAATAACAAAATCGATGCCTAACATGTCGTTCTCGGGGAACATGAGACCGCAGTCAACGGCGATGGCGTCATCGCCATATTCGATGAGCGTCATATTTTTGCCAACTTCGCTCACGCCGCTTAGAGGAATAATACGTAGGGGTTCTGTCACGCACGAAACTCCTGATTGAATTGAAGCATGATGGTATTTTAAGTCTAACCTATAGTTTAGGCGTTTGTTGGGTTTTGGTCAAACAAAGGTGGGTCTGTTATGGTTTCTGTCAAGTACTAAATTCTTGACAGCGCGGCTATGATGACTATTATATACCAGGGAGAATTACGGACGCTTACTCAACCATGCCCATTCGACAAATTGTCTACATAAACGACGAACGCTTACGTCAAAAAGCCAAAAAGGTGAAGCAGTTTACACCCGGCTTGAAAAAGCTGGCCCAAGACATGCTGGAAACGATGCGAGCTTACGATGGGGTAGGGCTGGCCGGTCCTCAAGTTGGGGTGATGCAGCGTATTTTTGTGGCTGAAATCCCCGTCCCCAATGATGATGATACCGAACCCCATCCCCAAAGCGGGCGCAATTATATTTTAGTTAATCCCGAGATTGTTAAGTCATCAGAAACCCTGGTCGAAGGCCAGGAAGGCTGCCTGTCAATTCCGAATTGGCAGGGTTTTGTCGAGCGTCCTGAGTGGGTTGAAGTGAAAGCCCAAAGTATTGATGGGCGCAAAATCAAGTTGAAAGTCGATGGGTATCTAGCCCGGATCTTCTCGCACGAGATCGATCATTTAAACGGGATACTTTTCTTTGATCATATTACCGACCAGGAGAAATTGTGGGAGCTTTCGGCAAAAGATACTCCTGGTGGGCCAGCATCTTCCTGAGCCGGTCTAAGCTGCCTCAAGCCGGCGTTTGTTTGTGTCCATTAATAATCTGCACCAAGTATCTGCGGATATAGGTATTTACATTGTCCCCTATTTATCGGAAGAAAATTCTAAAGCCGTAGCTTTTTACAACAATCTATCTGCAAAATAAGAATAGCAAAGGAGCAGTCGATATGGATGATATTTCAACCCAAAACGGTAACAGTACCGAAGTAGAAGCCGTTGAGAACAGCGAGTGGTTCGAGTCGCTTGATTATGTGGTCAATAAGGCCGGCCTGGATCGCGCCCGGCGGCTTTTGCAGGAGTTAGACTCTTACGCCTATGAAGTCGGCGTTCGCAAACCTTTTACCGCGAATACGCCCTACATCAACACCATTCCCGTTGAAGAGCAGCCCCCCTATCCCGGTAAGCGCGACCTCGAGCGCCGCATTAAAAGCTTGATCCGTTGGAACGCGATGGCGATGGTGGTGCGAGCCAACCGAGCCGAAGGTTCGATTGGCGGCCACATTTCTACGTACGCTTCGGCGGCCACCCTCTACGAAGTGGGTTTCAATCACTTCTTCCGCGCTAAGGACGATGAGGGCGACGGCGACCAGATTTACTTCCAAGGTCACGCCTCTCCCGGTATTTACTCCCGAGCCTATCTGGAAGGCCGGCTGTCTGAGAAGCAGCTTGAAAACTTCCGCCGCGAACTGGCCCCCGGCGGTGGATTGTCCTCTTATCCTCACCCCTGGCTTATGCCTAAATTTTGGGAATATCCAACCGTATCGATGGGCTTAGGCCCACTTATGGCGATTTACCACGCTCGCTTTAATCGCTATTTAGAGGACCGAGGCTTGAAGAAAGCCAAAGGGTACAAAGTGTGGGCCTTCCTCGGCGACGGCGAGACCGACGAGCCGGAAGCGCTGGGCGCGATTTCTCTGGCCGCCCGTGAAAAGTTGGACAATCTCATCTTTGTCATTAACTGTAACCTCCAGCGTCTCGATGGTCCGGTGCGCGGCAACGGTCGCGTAATCCAGGACCTTGAAACGATCTTCCGGGGCGCCGGCTGGAATGTCATCAAAGTCATTTGGGGCGGCGACTGGGATCCCATTTTGGCTCAAGATCACGATGGTCTGCTAGTCAGGCGTTTTGGTGAACTGGTTGACGGGGAGTCGCAAAAGTTTAGCGTGGCTGGCGGCGCCTATATCCGCGAGCACTTGTTTGGGGCTGATCCCCGTCTGATGAAAATGGTCGAGCATTTGTCAGACGAAAAAATAGGCCGTCTGAGATTAGGCGGCCACGATCCGGAAAAGGTGTATGCTGCCTATAAGGCCGCGGTCGAAAATACCGGTTCGCCGACCGTAATTTTGGCCCGGACCATTAAAGGCTATGGCTTAGGTGAGGCCGGTGAAGGTAAAAATATTACCCACCAACAGAAAAAACTGAATGAACAAGAAGTCCGGGATTTTCGGTCTCGGTTTGGTATTCCCATTTCCGACGACGACTTGTCGGAAGCGCCCTTCTATCGACCACCGGAAGATGGCCCCCTGATGCAGTACTTACAAGAACGCCGCCAGGAACTGGGCGGCTATGTGCCCAGCCGCAACGCTAAAAGCCCAACCGTACTGAAAACGCCCGAGGAAAAACTGTTTGAAGAGTTTTACGAAGGAACCGACGGCCGCGAGGTGTCAACGACGATGGCCTTTGTGCGGATGCTAACCAAACTGCTGCGCGATAAAGAGATTGGCAAGCTGATTGTGCCGATTGTGCCGGACGAAGCCCGTACCTTTGGGATGGAAGCGCTATTCCGGCAGTGCGGCATCTATGCCCACACCGGCCAGCTTTACGAGCCGGTCGACTCCGACAGTTTGCTCTACTATAAAGAAGCCACCGACGGCCAAATTTTAGAAGAAGGCATCACCGAAGCCGGCTCGATGTCCTCGTTCATCGCGGCAGGGACGGCCTACTCGACCCACGGGATCAATATGATTCCCTTCTTTATCTATTACTCAATGTTCGGCCTTCAGCGCATCGGCGACTTAGTCTGGGCCGCCGCCGATCTGCGTACGCGCGGCTTCTTAGTTGGCGCCACCGCCGGTCGTACCACGCTGGCCGGAGAGGGTCTACAGCACCAGGACGGCCACAGCCACGTTTTAGCCTCGACCGTACCGACCTTGTTGGCTTATGATCCGTCCTTTGCTTACGAGATCGCGGTCATCGTTCGTGACGGTATCCGCCGGATGTATGAAGAGCAAGAGAGTGTCTTCTACTATTTGACTGTTGAGAACGAAAATTACGCCCAGCCCAAAATGGGCGAGGATCGGGAGGCGATCAAAGAAGGTATTCTCAAAGGCATGTACAAATACAAGGCGTCGGAATTGAAGAAGCCGAAAGCCCGGGCCCAACTCTTCGGCAGCGGGTCCATTATAAATGAAGTGCTGAAAGCCCAAAATATGCTGGCCGAAGAGTATAACATTGCTGCTGATGTGTGGAGCGTAACCAGCTACAAACAGCTTCGTATGGATGCCCTAAACGTTGAACGCTGGAACCTGCTCCATCCCACCGAAGAGCCGCAAGAATCCTATATAACCCAATGCCTGAAAAATGAACAGGGCGTGTTTGTCGCTTCCTCAGATTATATGAAAGTACTACCCGACTCGATTGCCCGCTGGTCGCCGAAGCCGATTGTATCACTCGGGACCGATGGTTTTGGTCGTAGCGAGAGCCGCGCGGTTTTGCGCGATTTCTTTGAAGTCGATCATCGCTACGTTACCCTGGCTACCCTTAATTCGCTGGCCACGGAAGGCGAATTCAACCGAGACGAACTCAACGCCGCTATGGAGGATTTGGAAATCAATCCCGAAAAGCTCAACCCGATGATATCGTAAAAGAAAAGTATTCGGGTACGGCCTGACCGGTCTCCTCATGAGGGTGATCGGTCAGGATGATCGCTGTTTTGTCTTGAAAATAAATTGGGGAGAAGCCAGAAATGACAACAGAATTTAAATTGCCCGCATTGGGCGAAAATATAGAAAGCGGTGATGTCGTCTCGGTTTTAGTATCAGTGGGCGATACCATTAATAAAGATGATCCGATCTTGGAGCTTGAAACGGATAAAGCCACGGTGGAGGTTCCGTCTTCTGTCAGCGGTACCATCGAAGAGATTCTAGTGAAAGAAGGCGATACAATCTCGGTTGGGCAGGTTATCCTGAGAACCAACGGTGATGGTTCCGCTAAAGAAAGCGCCCCGGCTCCGGCCAAGCAAGCCGAACCTGCGCCTGAACCTAAAGCCGAAGCCAGCCCTGAACCCGAACCGGAACCGGCTGAGGCGCCGGATGACTCGGCGTCGTCAAGTACGGTTGAGTTTATTTTGCCCGATCTGGGTGAAAATATTACCTCCGGCGATGTAGTCAATGTGTTAGTTTCAGCCGGGGACACGATCAAGAAGGACGATCCGGTGCTGGAACTGGAGACGGACAAAGCCACTTTAGAGGTGCCCTCCTCGGTGGCCGGTACGATTGAAACGGTTCACGTAAGCAGCGGCGAAACGGTCAATGTCGGTCAGGTCATCTTAACCGTGACCAGCAGCAGCCCTGCTCCGGCAGCTAAACCGCAGCCCAAGGCCGAAACGCCGGCTCCGACAGCCGCGCCCGAACCGGAACCGGAATCCGAGCCGGAGGCCGAAGAAGTCTCAACCGAGCCGACCATCCGCGAGTTCATTCTGCCCGATTTGGGCGAAAATATCGAAGCGGGCGATGTGATCAATGTGCTGGTTTCGGCCGGGGATACGATCAAAAAAGATGATCCGGTGCTGGAACTGGAAACAGATAAGGCTACGTTAGAAGTGCCGTCCTCAATTGGCGGCACGATCAAAGGCGTCCATGTTAAATCGGGTGATATGGTTAGAGTGGGTCAATTGGTCTTGACCATTGAAAGTACCGGCGCTGCGCCTAAAAAAGCGCCGGCTGCGCCGCCGGCGGCTAAGGCCAAACCGGAACCGGCCCAACCAGCCCAAAAAACCCAGGCCAAAGCGCCAACTCCGGCGGCGGCCGCTGAGGTGTCTGAAGCGTCTCCGGTGGAGATCAGCGGCGATGCGACCCAGGTACCGGCTGCCCCCAATGTGCGCCGCATTGCCCGTGAATTGGGCGTCGATGTGACCGAAGTCAAAGGCACCGGTCCCGGTGGCCGGCTTTCAATTGACGATGTGAAACTCCACGCCAAGAAATTATTGACATCCGGCAGTTTCAAGGCGGCCCCGGCAGCGGCCGCTGCGCCCCAAGCGCGAGCCGTTTCTTTTCCCGATTTTAGCCAGTGGGGCGAAGTTGACATTCAACCGATGAAGGGCATCCGCAAAGCCACCGCAAACCAGATGGGCCTGGCCTGGTCAACCATCCCCCATGTCACCAACCACGACAAAGCCGATATCGGTGAGCTGGAGCAGCTTCGCAAGCGCTTCTCGGCCAAAGTGGAAGCGGCCGGCGGCAAGTTGACCGTGACGGCCATTTTGCTCAAGGTGGTGGCTGCGGCCCTAAAGCAATTCCCACAGTTTAACGCCAGCGTTGATATGGCTAACCAGCAGTTGATCTACAAGAAATATTACAACATCGGTGTGGCGGTTGATACTGATCGCGGCCTGTTGGTGCCGGTCATTCGCAATGTCGATCAGAAAAACATTCAGGAGTTGGCGGTCGCCTTGGGCGAGATGTCGGCTAAAGCTCGCGACGGCAAGTTGGGGCTGGACGAGATGCAAGGCGGCACCTTTACCATTACCAACCTGGGCGGTATCGGCGGCACCAGCTTTACCCCGATTGTCAATCATCCAGAGGTGGCCATTTTGGGCATTTCACGCGGCGCTCGCGAACCTATCTTCAATAAAGAGACCGGCGAGTTTGAACCCCACATGATGCTGCCGCTATCTCTATCATACGACCACCGCCTGATTGATGGGGCGGATGCGGCTCGCTTCCTGCGCTGGATTATCAATACGCTGGAAGAGCCTTTTATGATGGCCTTGCAAGGCTGGTAAATACGCAAGCGTTCAGCTAGCAGCTATCAGCCGTCAGCTTTTAAGTTTGATGATAATCTTTGGGCCATTTCCGAGTGAGGAAAAAGGCTGAAATCTAACTTACTAAAATACAACAAAAGACCATCAATAGCTTCATTGATGGTCTTTTGTTAATTTGTTTGAAACTGCTCCGCAAAGTGAATTCGCTCGGCAATTGAGGGATGTGTGTAGAAAATGAATTTCTCCCAGGCCGGCGGATCAACGATGGACAGGTTCTGTTCGGCGATTTGCTCAAACAGCAAGATGAACACTTCCGGTTTTTGGCTAACGGTCAAGGCGAAGACATCGGCCTGGTGTTCGCCAAAGCGCGAGAAACTGTTTTCAACAGGCAGCGAGAGGGTGCTGGCCAGATAAACAAGGACCAGCACAAACGGCAGTCCGGCGATATCGCTGGGGCTGCGCAGCCCCAGCCACGGCCAGAGCCGATCCAGCAACCAGCGCAGCCCAAACAGCCCGAGCCACCCCACAGCGCCAATCCCCAATAGACTCAAAAGCACGTGATGATAATACCAATGCCCCAGTTCGTGGGCTAGCACCACTTCAACCTCGTCGGGGCTGTAGCTATCGATCAACGTGTCGAACAGCACAATGCGCTGCTGTTTGCCAAAAGCGGTAACATAGGCATTGACCTCAGTGGTCTTGCTGCTGGCGTCGATAGTGTAGACCTCGTCGGCTGTCATCCCGGCGCGCTGGGTGAGCGTTATAATGCGGGTGCGGAGATCGCCGTTTTCCAGCGGGCTGACTTTGTAAAACAGCGGGGTAATGAGCGTCGGCGTCAACAGGGTAAAGATAAAAAGAAAGGTGACCATCAACACGCCCACCGGCAGCGGCCAGCGGCGGGGAAGCAGTTTCATGAAACCGTACAGCGTGGTCCAGGTTCCAATGGCAATCAGCAGCTCGATGAGGACGGATTTGCTCCAATCGCTGAACCAGCCTATGACCGTTTGGGTTGACAGTCCAAATTGGTGCGCGACCATAAAGCCACGATAGAAGTTATAGGGCAGGTACAGCAGAAAAATAGCCAGATTGAGAGCAAGAATGAAAATACAGATGGTCAGCAGATTCGCCGGGGTGAGGCGCTGTCGCCATCGCTTCGGCCAGCGCCGGAAGATTTTTCGGAAAGGAGAAAGTAGCCCGGCTTCAATCTGCTTTTCGATGAAAGTACGCAGGGCGACAGCGCCTCCACTGAATTGGAAGGAAAGCAGCAGTAAAGGGTAAATCAGCATTCGTTCCAATCTCATGGGAAACATCAGTTGATGGTAGGCCTGGGCTTTGGGGCTGCTCAATAACACGCCGTCCGGCTGTCGCGCGAGTTCGGCGGACAAACTGCCTGCGTTTTGGCCGATGCCGGTTAACCAGAAAATAACCGGACTGATTAAAATGATTCCTACTGTGACCCAAAAGATCCAGGCCCAAATTTTATGATGCGGCTCGGAGACCAACGAACTAACTAACATTTCTGTTTTCTCGCTCCGAGGCTTGAAGCTGAACCATATCCGTGACGCCATTTTGAGTTTCCATCTCGCTGAGAGTGCGAGCCACCTCTTCGATGGCCAGGCGCTGCTTGCGATACAGGTCGGCTTCGCTCATGGCCAGTCGATTAGCTATATCGCGGACGCGCATGCCCTGAATAAATTTGAGTTCGAGGATATTGTAGATGAGCCACTCGGCTGCTGTCAATTGACGTTCACCTTCGGGACGCTGCTTTTCGATAGCTTGTTCCAGCACAGATCGTAATGCCTTGGACTGGTTTCCATCGTTTTCAGAGATCGCTTCCTGAACAACTCGCAGGTTAAGCAGCGGGCTTTTGGTTAGTTTTGGCCCACCCCAGTAATGACTAAGCGCATCTTTGACCATTTTGCTGAAATCGGGCGTATGGATGGGATTTTCTTCCGTCAACAAATTGAGATTGGACGCGCCGGCATAACTGACAGCGCTGCTCAAACGCTGCACGCGCTTAATATCGGGAATAATGCTGCGCAGGGCGGCAAAAATCTGTTGCTGTAGCCGTCGATCTTCCAACGCCTGTTCGGCATGGTCGAGTAGGAGCGCGGTTATCTCCTCCTCATCCGGTGTCAGATCATACTCTGCGTCTCTGGCTTCAATTCCCAGTAACCCCAATGAACGGTCGCGCGATTGCGTTTTGAGAATGACAAACCAAAAATTATTCTGGGTGATAAAATGAAACCCATCACTGCCGTTTTTTTGGGCAATCAGCGCATTGACATCGATATTGGCGATGGCCTCTTCGACGTCTTCGATCGGGCCTGTGTAGGCTTCTAGACGCGGCCCCTGATTAGCGGCCAAATTATAGATGAAGCCGGTTCGCACTCGGAGGTTTTCGCATAGTATGATTAGGATGTTCTCCAGCGCTTGTTGGAGGTCAGATGTCGTTAACAAACGCCGATCTAGTTCCGAAATCCACCTGATTTCATTACGATCCTGATAAAAGATGATACTGTCGATAGCCGGTTTGAGCGTGTTAATAAAAAGTTGAGATAAGACGATGACGGTCACAATCGAGGTGGCCAGAATCAATTCGCGGGGTAAGCCCAGGATTTGCTGGTGCTCGGGTAGAGCTTGCATAATGGCAATAACCATGGCCGCGACGAATGAGCCTCGCAGCAACAGGTGAATCAGGTTATGCTTAATGACCCGATCGGGCGACATCGCCCCGAAGAAGACCACACTGTAAGCCATCACAATGATCATGATAGCGATGCCGAGGTTGACCAGAAACAAGGTGATAAATAGGATGGCCGGCGGCATCAGTTTGGGCGCGTTCGCGATGAGCATGTAAGGGTAGACCCCCAACGCCGGAGCCACGAAAGAAACGGCCAGATAAGTCATCCGCTTTCGCGCACCCGATGTAAGACAGCGCGCTCTGGCCCGGTAAACTTTGTAAGCCCCCCACAACAGAGTGGTATAAAAATAACAGGTGAATATCCAAAAGAAAGGCCCGGACCTAAATTGCGTGACGCCCGGCGAATAAAAAGGATCTCGAACCAGGTAATCCGTTTGAATGGCTAGCAGTAAAATTAAAAAACCAAAAAAGTAAGCTAAGAAGACCGTAAAACGTCGTCTGGGTGAGATAGCATTAGTCGCCCGTAGTAAAACATCGGCAAAATGGAGGTAGGCCGCCGGAATAAAAGCGATGCCGATCCACTGAAATTTGAGCCAGGGAAGGGCATCTTCAATGTTCGTTACTTTGTAAATCGCCACATCGCCCGCGTACGCGAAGCACATACAGGCTAAAAGAACGGCAAAGGCTCGGCCAATTGAACTCCTTAGATTGTAAGTAAACATATAAACAAATAAGGAGAAGGCAATAATCACAATCGCTGACGACAGCGCTTCATTAAGCCGAGTAATTATAAAGGTAAAGGTTGAAGCGAACTCCATGTCTGATCACAACTGAGTTACAAATTGAATAGATTCGGAAACGATAAACTTTTTGGTTTTCTTAGAACAGTTAAAGGGTAGTTCGATGAGGGTATGTTTCGGAGCTAGCAGCCATGTTCTCTGCTTTTATATCGATTTGGCAAAGAAAAGCGCAATATCCCCATTAGCGTAATAACGTTCATTATAGCCGCAGAATTTAAAGCCATGTTTCTGGGCAAATGAGATCAAGGGATGGTTCTTGGTTTGGGCTTCAAACATAATTCTGTTAAGTTTTTGATCCAGCGCCCACTTTTTACCGGCCTCCAATAAGACAGAGCCATAGCCTTGCCGCCGGAAATCTTTGTCGATAACCAAGTTGGAAACCCATAACAAGGTTTGCCACGGTTGAAACTGAGCATCTAGAAAGCCAACAAGATCGCCGCGTTTATTGTGGACCACCAAAAAGCAGTTACCCTCCTCCCAGTGATCGAGCAGTTCATCCCGAGAACGGGGATAGGTCACTTGCATTGGACGCGGCAAGCGGACGGCGTCAAACCGGATATCGGTTCTGCGCCCGTTGTTGTGCATTTGCATTTGCCAAACGTAGTCAGTTGTGTAAGCGGCATTTAATTGGTAACAGGCATTCAGATCAACTAGTTCAGCCGGGTGAACTTCCACGAGTGTTGGTATCTCCTACGTTGATTACAGCTTAATGTTTAGCGAGTCTTTAACTATTCTTAGGTGACTCGATTCTAGCATCAGGGTATCGAAATGGCAAACATTTTTGACGCTTAACCGGAGAGACAAAACACAAGAGCGAGCCGGATTTCGCTCGCTCTTGGCAGTCGATCTGATCGAAAAGTGACTGGCATTTAATTCGAGCAAAAGCGCCAGTCACTTGAATAAAAGTCAATGGGTTAACCGGCCACCGCCAAACGAGGTCGGAATTTGTAGCCGTAGATAATGACGCCCTCTTCCCCCTGCGCTCGCAGCTTGCGGGTGACCATCTCAACCGGCATCCCGATTTCAACTTCGCTGTTGACCACGTCCGTCAACTGGGCCGTAATTAAAGGTCCTTCTTCTAATTTGACTAATGCCACCGTGTATGGAGCGGACTCTTGATAGCCTTCGGGCGCGTTGTGAACGGTGGTAAACGAGTACACTTCACCACGACCACTAAATTGAAAATCCGGCTGGCGGGTGTCGTCGGCACATTCCATACAAACATCTCGCGGTGGGAACATTTTGACCCCGCATTTGGGGCAGACTTCACCCACCAATTGATACCGTTGTGAGTTTAATCGCCAATGTCGAGCAATTTCAGTCGTCATCTTCTATCTATCTCCTTATTGGTTTACGCGTTCAAAAATATGGGTTACAATTGTGGCCCCGCTGCCACCAATATTCTGCGTCATCCCTAACGCTGCATTTTTAATTTGATTGTTACCGGCCTCACCCCGTAGCTGCTGGGCGGCCTCCACAATTTGATACAATCCGGTCGCCCCGACCGGATGCCCCCGCGCCTTTAGGCCGCCCCGGGTCGAAATCGGAATCTTTCCTTCAGGCGTAATTTCGCCATCGAGCGCCAGCCAGGTCCCATGACCACGTTGGGCAAAACCGCTCGCTTCCAAACTCAACGCTGCCATGATCGTAAAAGCATCGTGGAGTTCAAAGAAATCGATATCTTCAGGACCAATGCCGGCCTGTTTGTAAGCCCGCATGGAGGAATCTTCGGCGGCTTGCAGCCACAACGGGTCACGCCGATCGTGGACACTCAGCGTGTCCGTAGCTAGGGCGCTGGCCTTGATACGGATAGCGTTGTCGGTAAATTCACGCGCCTGCTCGGTGGGACACAGAATGACGGCGGCCGCGCCGTCGGCCATTGGGCTGGCATCTAGCAAACCAACCGGATCGGCTACAACGCCGCAGTTGACAAAGTCTTTCTTAGTAATCGGGTTCTGGAACATAGCATTATTATTGGCCGCTGCATTGGCGTGAGCATTGATGGCAAAGCCGGCAAAATCCTCACGGGCAACGTTGTACTCGTGCATATAGCGCTTCATAATCAAGGCATTTAAGGCTACAAACGTGATCCCGTGAATGACCTCGTAGTCGGCATCGGCTGCCCCGGCCAGCCCTGCGGACAGTTGTGTGCCCACGTCATCAGTCATCTTTTCGACACCCACGGCGATGACGATATCCTGTAACCCGCTGGCCACTCCAATATACGCCTGTCGAAAGGCGGCAGCGGCGCTAGCACAGGCCGCTTCAACCTTGACGGCCTCAATTCCTCGCAGTCCGGCAAAATCGGCGATTAGCGTGCCCAGGTGAGATTGGCCTGAAATTTCACCGGAAAGCATATTGCCGACGTACAACGCATCGGCGCGTTCGATGTTGGCATTACGCATGGCCGCGGCCACGGCATCGTAGGCCAGGTGGCGCAGGCTGCGTCCCCAATGTTCACCAACGGGGGTTTGTCCTATTCCTATAATTGATACGTCTCGCACAGTTGACTCCCTGGAAAGTAATTGGTTTGGATAGTTGGATAGTTAGCGGGTTGGATAGTTGGTTGTTTTTGACCAACTATTGACCAAACCTTTGGTTTAGAGCACGTAGTAATCGCTCTAGCGGTTAGTGCATCTTGAGTTTGTTTCGATACCGTACGTAGGTGGCGTAATCGATCTCGATCCGGCGATTGATATAATCCTGGGTGGTTGGCGCCGATTTCTGCTTGTCCGGTAGACGATCGGTGGTATTGATGATAAAGGCATCGCTGCCGGCTCCCGAACCGAACGAAACGCACAGAATCTTGTCGCCGGGTTGGGCGATGTCTAACACAGCGGTTAACCCCAAGACGCTCGCCCCGGCATAGGTGTTACCGACCACCGGTGAGAGCAGCCCGGTTACCCACTGTTCCTTTTCAAAACCAAGCTCAGCCGCAGCTCGCTCCGGGAATTTCCGGTTGGGTTGGTGAAGAATGACGTAAGCAAAATCTTGAGCCGTGTACCCTAGCTCGGCCATAATGGTCTGAGCTGCCGACAGCACGTGGTGAAAGTAGGCCGGTTCGCCGGTAAAGCGTTGGCCGTGGCTGGGATAGTGGGTAGTTGGGCGACGCCAAAAGTCCGGCGTGTCGGTCACGTGGGAGTAAGTGGCTTCAAATACGGCTAGACTCTCTTCAGCCGCGCCTATTACAAAAGCCGCGCCCCCTGAGGCCGCCGTGAATTCCAGCGCATCACCGGGGCGGCCTTGGGCTGTATCCGCGCCAATGCCTAATACATAGCGAGCCATTCCTCCGGCTACAAATCCGATGCCGGCCTGAATGGTTTCCGTACCGGCTTTGCAGGCAAACTGCCAGTCGGCCCCTTGAGTGGCCGGCGTCGCTCCAATCGCTTCGGCGATGATAGTGCTGGTCGGTTTAACGGCATAGGGATGGCTTTCGCTGCCGACCCAAACGGCCCCAATCTGCTGCGGATCGATCTGGGCCCGCACCAGAGCATTGCGCGCCGCTTCCAGCCCGATGGTCATCGTATCCTCATCCGGCCCGCCCACGGCTTTTTCTTTGATGGGAACGCCCCCCTGTCCGTCATTCCAGATGCGGGTTACTTCTTTAGCCGGCAGTCGGTACATGGGGATGTAGCATCCATAGCCGACAATACCAACGTCAGTATTAGGTTTCATAAGAGGCATGATCTGCTCCAAAATTTAAGAAATATCTGAAAGAATTGAAAGTTGTTGTCCATTAGCGAAAATTTATTAGTATGGGCTAATCTGCCTAACCTTAAATCGAGTCCACTTAATATTCTAGTCTTTGTCGAGATTTTGTCAAGGTTTTGTTGTGTTATGAAGACCCCGCTCAATTAAGGCTTTAGCCCTTTCTTCGCGAATATTGTTTTCTGATACCAGGATGTCGGCGATGCGTTGGACCTGGTCGGCGGCGGCTCCGGCGGCCAGCGCGACCTGCCGAGCGTGTAGACGCATATGTCCGGTTTGAATACCTTCGGTGGCTAAAGCGCGCAGGGCGGCTAAATTCTGCGCTAAACCGGCCGCAACCATGATTTCGGCCAGGGTTCGCGCATGAGGATTTCCCAACATCTTCATCGATACTCGTGCGGTCGGGTGGGCTTTAGTGGCCCCTCCGACAGTGCCCACGCTTAGCGGCATATCCAAAACGCCTTTCAGGAACTTACCCTCATCCAGGGTAATCAAAGACCAATCGGTTAAACTCGTGTAGCGACCATTGCGTGCGGCGTAAGCATGCGCTCCGGCTTCGAGCGCGCGCCAGTCATTGCCGGTGGCGAGTGCGACGGCATCGATGCCGTTCATAATTCCTTTGTTATGAGTAGTAGCCCGGTAAGGATCGGCGGCGGCGAAAGCCCAGGCTTCAAAGATTGCTTGTGCAACCTGCTCGCCATTCAATCCTGGTCGGGCCAGTTGATCGACCGGAACCAGCCCTTCAGCCCTCGCGGTTCGACGGTCGGTTAGATTAGATAATATTCTAAGGTTGACGCGCCCGCCGGTCAGTTGCTCGATCAGCGGGGCGATGGCTTCAACAGCGGTGTTGACGGCATTGGCCCCCATCGCGTCGCGGCAGTCGTACAGCAGATGCACAATGAGCATCGGCCCGGCCGGGGTATCGGGTAGGGGGCGGCATTCGATCCCTTTGGCTCCGCCCCCTAATTTTTGAATAGTGGGGTGGAAGCGGTTGGCGGCAGCCAGCAGTTCCAGTTCAGCCATGTTGATTTTGGCCGCAGCGTCAGCCAAATCCGCCAGGTCAAGTACCTGTACCTGACCGATCATAACCGGTTCGCTGCTGCTGGTCTTAAACCCGCCGCCGGCGCTAACCAACTTAGCCGCATAGCTGACGGCCGCCACAATACTTGGCTCCTCAACCACCATTGGCACGATGAACTCTCGGCCGTTGATTAAAAAATTTGTACCCAGACCCAGCGGCAAGGTGTAGCGCCCAATAACATTCTCGATCATCGAGTCGGCCTGTTCAATAGTAAGGCCGCAACTCAGCGCCTTGATGTCACTTTGATCTAAATTCGCATAGTCAGAAATTATCTGTGACCGCTCAGATAGGGATAGTTTATATAGACTGGTTGGAATATTTCTTGGCGTCAACAGTTTGCCTCAGTTTGAACGAATTTCCCTCAAAATTTACACTCTTAGTTCTAATCAGAGTACATTTTAGCAGATTGAAGCTCTCAAAAACTATCAAATTGTGCAAAAAATCACTTTTTGGACATAATACCGAGAAGTTTTGATTTTAAGGCCTAGACGATAGATATAAAAAAAGGCTCCGATTAAACAGGAGCCTTTTTGGTTTTTATTAGTGAAGAGTTAAGCTTGCGCTTCTGCCGGGGATCGGCCGGTAACCCGACGGAAAAGGGAGCCAAATTCGCCTTGGCTCCACGAAACCAAAATCGGGACAGCGGTGAAAATGGAGGAATAAGTCCCACTCACGATACCAATTAGAATGATCGCCACAAATTGTCTGATGGTCGCGCCGCCAAACAATAAGATAGCGAATATAACGAGAATAGTACTGATCGAGGTCATCACACTACGGGTGAGGGTTTCGAGCAGGCTACGGTTGCAGACTGTTTCAAAAGGCTCGGTGCGATAGCGAGGCAAATTCTCGCGGATGCGGTCAAAAACGATAATTGTGTCGTGGACGGAGTAACCAATGACGGTCAGGATAGCCGTCAGGAATAGCGCGTCTACTTCCCAACCGGCGATGATGCCAAAAATGGCAAATGCCCCGGAAGTGACCAAAATATCGTGCATCATAGCTACGACGGCGGCCACCCCGTAACGGAAGGCATTGGGTACGGAACGGAAGGCGATGATGAAAAAGATCAGGATAGCGATTGATGCAGCAATGACCGCATAAACGCCAGCTTGGGTGACTTCCTGCCCAATCGTCGGACCTACTGCATCGAAGCGAAGTTCGGTAAAGTCACCAAGTTGTTCCCTAATCTGATCTTGAACCGCCACTTTGGCTTCATCATCCAGATATTTTGAGCGGACCAGAATGGTTTGTTGGCCTAATTGCTCGGCCGTAGTGACAGTGGTATCGTTAAAAGTTTCGCCGTTGTGGGTGAAACTGGTAAAGATTTGACGGACGGCGGCGGGTTGGGGCTGCTCGGCAAATTGTAGTTCCATCAGCGAGCCGCTGGTGAAATCAATACTAAGTTTAAGCGGCGTGCCAACTTGAAACGTCGAGGCGACCATCGCCAGTAATCCCAAGCCAATTAATACGGAAGAGAAAAGGTAGTACGCTTTTCGCTTGCCCACAATATTCAGGAACCAGTTCGCCCAGCTTGGCGCTGTTTTGTCGGTTGTCTGCAGACTGAAGCCCATAAAGAAGGGGTTGTCTTTGACTTTATCACCGGTTAGCCCAAATACAAACCGCAGCAAGGTACGGGTAACGGTGACAGCCGTGAAAATGTTCGTAATGACCCCCAAGGCCAACGTAATGGCAAACCCTTTTACTATGCTGGCTCCAAAATTTGAGCCGAACCAGAACAGAATGAGACAGGTAATCAGGGTGCTTATGGCCGAGTCTCGAATGGAAGGCCACGAGCGGGCGAATCCCTGTTCCGTGGCCAGCTTCAAACTACGCCCGTTGCGTAGTTCCTCCTTCATCCGCTCGAAAATTAAAATGTTGGCATCAACCGCCATCCCAACCGATAAGATAAAGCCGGTAATGGCCGGTAGCGTTAGCGTTACCGGGATGATTTTGTACAAACTAAAGTTCATAAGTCCATAAACCACTAGAGCCAAAGCGGCGGTTAGACCGGGTAAGCGGTAGTAGATGATCATAAACAGCAAGACAATGGCGAGACCGATCGTCCCGGCCTGAATACTGCGAGCCACTGAGTCTTGCCCTAAAGTTGGTCCCACCGAGCGGTTTTCAACCACCTTTAAGGGCACCGGCAGCGCCCCGTAGCGCAGTTGAATCGCCAATGCCTGACCTGACTCCAACGAGTCGTTGCCGAGGGAAATTGTACCGTTCGAGTCGATTCTGGCATTGACCACCGGGCAAGAGAGAACAACTTTATCAATTATAATACACAGGTAGTTGCCGACGTTAGCGCCGGTATACTCGCCGAATTTTTGCCCGCCCTCGGACGTGAGTGAAAAATTAATCTCTACCACACGGGAGTTGGTGTTTAGGCCGGCGTTGCTGACATCAGCCAGGTCACTCCCGGTAATGACGGTGTCGTAAACCTGCCCCGGTTGGGTTTCACTACCCTCTTGGTTCGAGGGTTCACCCCCAGTTTCTACCGGGCGATTATCGCCAAAGGTGGTCTGGACAACTGTGCCATCAGGAATAGGCGACCGTCCAGCGTCGATAAATTCAAGCAACCCGGTTTCGCGCAAGGTACTGATCGCCAGTTCGGGGTCGGAGATGCCGGGGAGTTCGACGATCATGCGGTTGTCGCCTTGAAGCTGAACCAGCGGCTCGGTGACGCCTAACCCATTAACCCGGTTGTCAACGATGATGCGGGCCGCTTCCATCGCCCCTTCCTGGAGTGATTGTCCTTCCGGTAGATCGGCTTCCAAAACGACTTGCAAGCCCCCTTGCAGGTCCAATCCCTGGTGAATTCTGATACTGCGCTCTTGATCGCCTTGCCAAAAGAGCAGCGACGCCCACCACGGTTCAGGCTCTTGCGCGCCAACCTGCTGCTCGTCCGGGACGCGATAGGTTAGATTGGCTGTCACGATCCAAACCATGGCTGCCACTAGCAGTATAATTCCGATAAGTTTGCTAATATTTCGTTGATCCATAAGAAATGTGAAACCCTTACAACATTGATTTTAGGTTCTATCATTTGCTTAAACGGTTGTTAAGCAAAAAGATGTCAACATGTTAGTTTAGCACAACATAGGCATTATCAAAAAAACCCCGGCGGCAATCGAACCAGGGATTTTTCCTCCGGAGCGATAAATCGTCAGTTAACCTTAGCTTTAATCAAATTGTAGACTTCGCCCGGTTTGGCGTGACGCCACAGGGCTTTTTTAGAAAAAATAAGGTCGTCATTGACGGTCACTTCAAAGATGCCGCCGGTTCCGGGTATAAGTTCAAGCGATTCGATTTCCACAGCAAGCGATTTGTCGGAGAGAATTTCGTCAGCTAAGCTCACGGCTCGCGGCGTATAATTTCAGGTGCGGCAGTATCGAATTGAGATTTTTAACATCTTGGTTTTTCCCTGGCCTATGCTGTTTAGGTCTTTTGCCGGCGGGTTTTGCGCGGCGCCGGCGGACGGCGGGTGATTCTTTTTGAGTACTCGGTTGAGCCGGGTTTCATAAACGGCACGCTGATCTTGCCCATTTTTACCAGCACAATAAAGACACCAATTAACGCAAAACCAATGGAAAGAAGCAGCGACGTGCTGACCGGCGTGCCAAAGAAGCGCGGCTGATCGGGCCGGAAATATATCTCTATCCAAGCGCGGCCTACTCCGGCGGCGATTAGGGTCAAGCCGGCAATGACGCCGGTGCGAATTCTATCGCCGTGTTTGACCACCAGATAAATTAAAATGCCGGCCATCACCAGGTTCCAGATCATCTCGTAGGCAAAGGTGGGGTGGAAGCGTGTCGTTTCAAGGGGATAGAGGGCCAGATCGTTCCAAGGTGGAATGCGATGTTCGGCGCTGATGGGAATGCCCCACGGCAGCGTAGTCGGTGGGCCGTACAATTCCTGATTAATGAAATTTCCCCAACGTCCAATAGCTTGGCCGATGAGATACGCCGGACCGATGGCGTCGGCAATCAGCCAAAAGTCGATATTATTGCGTTTGGTGTAAATCCAGGCCACAATCGTTCCGATCACAACCCCGCCCAAGATGTTAAGCCCACCTTCGTTGATGTAGAGGATTCTGATGGGATCATCGAGATAACGGGTCCGACCGCCGATAATTTCGTTGATAACATACCAGAGCCGCGCACCGATGATGCCGAAGATGAGCAACCAGATGAGCAGATCCCAGATAATGTTGGGGTCCTCACCCTTCCGTTTCACATACCAGGCCGCGTAAAAAGCGCCGGCCAGTACTCCTAGCACAATGAGAACGCCATACCAACGCACGGTCAGTTGGGTAAAGCCGAGGTTTATCGAAAATATAATTGGATCGATCACAACATACTACCCTTCTCTATTCAAAATTACCTAAAATTAGGCTGATTACTCAATATACCCTAATGCCTGTAGCTGCTTGGTGATTTGCTCATCATCGTCTAAGTTAACAGTTTGGTTGGCCTGCCAACTGTTCGGCCGGCGGGTGATCGCTTGCTGGATCAATGTTTTGAGCTGGCCGTTTAGCTTGACCGCGACACCACGGTGCTGATCGACGACATCTTGGGTTTCTTGCGGATCGGCTTTGACATTAAACAACTCTTCCGGCCGACCCTCTACCTTAACCAGCTTGTAGCTGTCTTGATAAACTCCCCAACGATTCCGGGTGCAGTAGAATGGCTCGATAAGCTGCGGCGATCGTTTCTCCATCATCGATAAAAACGTGTTGGGCGGATAAGCCTCGACAAAAACAAGACCGCCTTCCGGATCTTTTCCCTGAACCGTTTGGGTTAAACTGAGCTGCTTTACATCGGTTCCGGGGCGGTATTCGGTTTCAAACACTTCGACGTGAGCGGCCTCGAGGGCAGTGTGGAAGATGCGCCGGGTCGATACGGTCTCTTCGATGCGGCGGCCGGTGGCCATGCCGTTCGGGAAACGGATGATCAACGGCACGTGAACCAATTCCTGATAGGCGACGAACGAATGACCAACAAAATTATGCTCGCCGATCCCCTCGCCGTGGTCGGCCACGATGATGGTTAGGATATTTTCAGCCTGGCTTAAATTTTCCAACAGTTGGCCCAACAGATGATCCTGATAGTTGACTTCGGCATCATAGAGGTCATTGAGGACGGCATTTTCAATCTCATTTAATGGTTCTTCGATAGGCACCAGCCAGCGAAACGTTTCGACATTGTAACGGCGCAAAAAGTCGCGGTACTCACGATTTTCTTTGAAGTAGGGTGCGAATTTGTCGATAAAGGTATCGGGCGGTGAGTAGGGTAAATGGGTTTCCATCAGATTGAAAAAGACAAATTGCGGTTTGGTAGCCTGATCTATCTGCTCGACCAGATGGGTTACATCGCGGATGCTGTTGGCAGTGTGGCCCTTAAAATTGGCCAATTTCGACCAGACCGGCACAAATTTGGGATGCAGCGACGCCTGAAACAGAAAATCTGAATGCGCAAAAGCATTTTGCACCGGATAAGATAGTTTGCGTAGTTGCTGGGTGTACCATTCCCAAGCCCGGTTAAGCGGTTTTGGCAGCCGGTTCGAACTGCGTGGCACCGACGGCACCGCCCCACAGTAGTTATAAAAGGTGTTGAAACCGGCTTTAAGCCCGTTGTTGAGAATACCAACCAGCGGATTGTTGCAGAAGCCGGTGGTCTGGTAGCCATTGACACTCAATAGCTTGGCCAGGGTATCGAAACGGCTATCCAGCGACGCATGTGCTTGCAACGTTTGGTGGGTGGTAGGGTATTCGCCGGTAAACATCGAAGCGTGGGCCGGAATGGTCCACTGGGCCGGGGAAATGGCATTTTCAAAAACAGCGGCATTTTGAGCAAAGTGATCGATATTAGGTGATGTTTGCTTCGGATAGCCGTAAAGCGATAGTCGATCCCGCCGATGCGTGTCGAGTACAATCAGAACAATATGAGGGGGCGTTATCTTGGGCATGCAGTAATATAACCTCTCCAAGCGCGTGACTTCTCAAAAAGTAGGGCTTTTGTAGGACAAACTTAAGTTTGTCTTACGCCACCCCAAATGACTAAGATGCTATTTCTAACAACGTTTCAAATTCTTCGGATGATAAACGTAGTCTGTAATTTTACGTTTACGCCACGATAAAAGCAACTTCAGCCGATCCCGGATTTGGAAATTTTACGGTGAAATGACGTTGCCCTGAATGTCATCCGGAATAGGCTGGTTGAGCAAGTGTAAAATTGTTGGCGCGATGTCCATCAACTGCAAACCGGTCAACTGCCGGCCGTTGAGGTTCTGTTTGGGATCGTGGTAGATGAATAGGCCGTTTTCGGCGTGGTTGGCGTCGTCGGGACCGGTGTCGTTTTCAAAGGTGTAGATATCCTGATGACCCAAACTGCCGACCGACCGCCAATGGAGATCGCCGAAATAGATAAGCAAATCCGAGGGAATATTGCGGACCTCTCGATAGATCGTCTCCGGTTTGTAGCAAACGGTGGGTAGGGGGCGGCCTTGATGATCCACCAGCCCGGCCAACCGCTCGATAATTTCACGGCGCGTGGACTCAAACGCGGCCGGCGAGACGATGCCGCGCGGCTCGCGGCCTTGCACGTTGAGCCACAGGCGGCCATAGTAACCGCCTGCTCCCCAAGCGGCTGTTTTGTCCCAGTTAACGCTTAATTGTTCAAACGGCACAATTTGACCGGGCGGTGGGTCATCGTCAAAGACCAGATAACCTTCGCGGTGCAGCCACTGATTGAGGCAAAAGCCGCCGTCCATGCGTTTCGCGCCGTGGTCGGAAACCACCAAGATGACGGTATCATCATCGACAGCTTCAAGCAGCGTCGCCACTTGCTGGTCGAGATACCGGTAATAATCGCGAATGGCGTGTTCAAATGGATTGCCCGGCTGATACAACCGATGAGCCGGATCGTGAAAGCGCCAGAAGCCGTGGTGAATCCGGTCGACGCCCATTTCAACAAACATGAAGAAATCCCACGGTTTCTCGCGGATGAGATAGTTCATTACTTTGAAGCGTTTGGCGGTCATTTCGTAGATTTGCCGGAGCAGGGTTTCTTTGTCATCGGTGCGGAAGTTGCGCACGTCCACATCGTAAGTTTCGCCGTCCAAAATGCGGTCGATCTCGTAGCGCAGTTCGTTGGGATGGGTGTATTGTTTTTGCAGGGATGGCGTTAGAAAGCTGCTGATGAGGTGACCGTTGATCGGTTTAACCGGATAAGTTTGAGGCACCCCGACGACAATGGACGTTTTTCCGGCCTCGCCCAAGTAATCCCAAACTCGCTTCTCTTTGACCGCTGCCCCGGTGGCGATGGTCATATGGGTGTAGCCGTAATCGGCCCGGTTACGGAAGCCGTAGAAACCCAACACCCCGGGGTCTTTGCCGGACAGCATCGAACTCCAGGCCGGCACGGTAATACAGGGAATGGCGCTGGCGAGTGGCCCGTAAGCGCCGCCGTCCATCAATGCCCGAAAAGCGGGCAACTCATCGCGCCATTGATCGAATAGTAGAGATGGTTCGCCGCAATCCAGGCCGATGACCAATACTTTGCGCGCGTTTTTTCTTCGAAGAAAATTAAACATGAGGTCGTTGACTCCCAGTATTGATGTTGAGATAGTTGGGCGTAATTAGTCGGGCTGCTCAATCGGCGAGGGTGGCGGTTGAGGTGGGTATCGGCGGCGATAGAAAATTAAGCCGATTCCGATCAACATCAAGGCTAGGCTGACAATTTGAGCCGTGGGGATACCCGATAGGGTCCAGGCGTCGGGGCGTAGCGACTCGATGAGCGTGCGGCCCAGCGGGTACCAAATCAGGTAGAGCGAGAAGATATCGCCGTCTACCCATTTATCAGCATATTTTCTACCGAGCCACATGAGCAAGATAAAGCCGGTCAGGTTCCAAAGCGACTCGTACAGGAATAACGGGTGAAAAGTGGTCGTGAGGGGATAAATGGTTAAGTCGTCAAACGGCGGGATACGCTGGTTGACATTGGTGATGGTGATGCCCCAGGGCAGCGTGGTCGGCGGGCCGTACAACTCCTGGTTGAAATAGTTGCCCCAGCGACCAATCGCCTGAGCCAGCAGCATGCCGGGGGCCAAAATATCGAGCCAACGCCACAGGTTGAGCTGGTGCCGTTTGGTATAGATAATCACCGCTAATAGGCCGCCGATGAGCGCTCCAAAAATCCCGATGCCGCCCTCCCAAATTAAAAAGGCGGTCGGAAAGGGGATCGCGATCCCCAAAATATTGAGCGTGGTAAACGGATTTTCGACGAAATAATAATGAAAGCCGCGATTGCCGCCGGCCGGCGAAGAAAACACGTGGTACAGGCGCGCGCCGATGATGCCTAAGATAAGACACCAGACTAGTAGGTCCCATACATGATTGGGGTCTTCACCGCGCCGTCGAGCCTCAATAGTCGCCACGTAGGCCGCCAGCATGGCGCCTGTAACGATCATCAGTCCGTACCAGCGGATGGTTAACGGGCCGAGTTGCAAAAAAATGGGATCGGGTGGTGAGGGCACTGCTACACATCTCCTCCATAATTATCAATCAGTGACTATACACGCTGGCCACGTTGCGAGCAAATACCCAAGCTTTAACATAAAACCCCTTCCGGTCTCAAAAAAATGTGGTATAATAATGGCGGAGTATAACAAAAATAGTCAAGGTTAAAAACAGATTTGATTACTTCGGATCAGTTTGTTCTATTTAGTAATTTTGCTAAATATTGGCAAGATTTCGCTCATGGTCACCTGCTGCTTCTTTCGTCCCAGGGAGAGGTCTTATCAGGGGCAACCGGCGACAGCCCGATCAACTGGCAAACATTACTGAAACAACTCACCAACCAGCACGAGCCAATTTTTCTCAAATTACCCCAAAATAATATTTTAGCCATCTCACTGGCGGAAAACGGCCAAAACTACGGCTATTTGGTCATTGTCGATGCTCAGGAGCGAGACGCCCCGCTCCTTGTTTGCACGAAAGACGCGATTGCCAGGAATCTGGCTAACGAGCAGGCGCTTCAGGCCATGACCGATGAACTCATTGGCGCGTGGAATCAATTGGAACTTGTCTTCCGGGTGACCCAAAATTTGACCGTTACTTCCGATTTAATGGCTACCCTGCGCTCTATTATTCAGGAAACCCAGCGTGTGATCGAATGTGAAGATGGCTTCATCTTGCTGCGATCCGATCAAGGTTTCACTTGTGTCACAAGTCAAGACCAGAATATGGCTTACGATGAAACGCTGCTGGATAATTTATTGAAAAGCAGCGGCGTGGTGGTTGGTAATAAAAATTCGGCTTGTGAGGCTATTTGGGCGGCGGCGCCAAAGTCTGTTAATAGCCTGCTGGCGACCTCACTGGAAGTCGTTGATGAACAGGCTCAGGCTGCCATCGGCCTAATCAATAAGGTAAACCATCATTTTACGGCCGGTGACACCAAACTGTTGGCGGCGTTGGCCCAGCAGGTGGCCGTTATTATTAAAAATTTCTTGATCCACAACAAAGTCATCGCCCAAGAACGCCTGAGCCGGGAGCGAGAAATTGCTGTGGAAATCCAAGAAAGTTTCTTGCCAACCAAACTGCCGGAGGTTGGCGGTGTCTCGGTGGCGGTCTCATCGATGCCGGCTTCGGAAGTTGGCGGCGATTTTTATGATTTCATTACAACCGATGATCGCTATTTGACGCTGGTTATTGGTGATGTGTCGGGCAAGGGCATTCCGGCCGCCATGTTGACCTCGATCACCCGAACCATGTTGCGGGTTGAAGCTATGCGGGGCGAGCCCCCGCATAAAATTATCGAACAGGCCCATCACGTGCTGCATCAAGACCTGAGCCGGACCGATTCTTTTGTAACCGCTTTTGTGGCTAATGTTGATACGCTTGAAGGCAAACTAACCTATGCCAGCGCCGGGCATACACCGACATTAGTCTATCGAGCGGAAACCAAAACCGTTGAACAATTAAAAGCCACCTCCCTCCCCATTGGGGCGTTTGGCTATCAAGAGAGCCAACCGGTCACCGTGGCGTTGAATCCGGGCGATACGCTGGTTTTCTATACCAATGGCATTATCAAAGCCCAATCACCGAATAACGGTATTTTTGGCTTTGAGCGGTTAATTGAGATTGTAACGGCCAACGCCGCTGAACCCCCCGAAGCCTTACAGCAGCGTATTCAGGCGGAACTCCACGATTTCTACCGGTCTGATCCCAAAGATGACACAACGTTGCTTATCGTAAAGATGTTGCCGTATGCCGATGGCGACTCACCGCGTTCCGCTCCGCTGCTGATCAATACCTTGGATTTTCTGTATCCGGCTGATATCGATTATCTTAATGAAATTTCTCGCCAGATTTCTTCAGCTTGTCGGGAACTTCCTAGCTTACCCGGCGGATCGCGTGGAGATGATTTTATTTATCTGATCGAGTTAGCCATTTCTGAAATATGCACCAACATCATCAAGCATGCCTATAACGGCAAAAAAGGTGAAATCAGCGGCCAACTGCGGCTGCTAGACAACGGCATCGAGTTGGATTTTTATGATCAGGGTGAAGGGTTTGATCCCAGCACCGTGCCCACCCCCAAGACCAATCCCAATGAACTGGTCGAAGGCGGTTACGGTTTACATATTATTCGGCAAATTATGGACGTTGTTTCGTACAATACCCAGCCGGGTCGAGGCAATCACTGGCATTTGATTAAATATCTACCTGACTGACTCATAATGAAATAATCAGGTTAACCATTCCACTCAACCATAAATTGCATCAAAACTCTAGAGAGACTACAATGAATTATGTTTTTCAGAAATTTGACGACTAGGGAGAAAATCCATGGAGATTACCTGCAAATCAATCTCAAAAAATGTTAGTATTGTAGCGCTGAGCGGCGCCCTAAACGCGCGTTCAGCCGAAGAAGCCAAACAAACCTTTAGGAATTTAGTTGAACAGGGCGTGACACAGGTAATTGTTGATCTCCACGACGTGCCTTTCATCGATAGTTCGGGGCTGGCCGCACTCGTGTCCGGGTTGAAAACACTGGGCGGAGAGTCGTCAAACTTGAAGCTCGCCGCACCGCAGTCACAGGCTCGTCTACTATTTGAGTTGACGATGTTTGATCGAGTATTTGAAATACACGATACCCTCGAAGACGCCCAAGATAGTCTTAATTGAGACCTAAATAATGGACGTTTCTCAAGAGTTCTTAGAAGCGGATATTATTCTGGTCAGCCCTAAAGGGAAGTTGGACGCTAAGAATAGTCAGAATCTTCGTTCTGTCTTTCAGCAGTTAATTAATGCCGCCGATCCTAAAAAAATCATCCTCGATTTGCGCGAAATCTACTTTGTCGATAGTTCAGGTCTGGCCGCGTTAGTGTCCGGCTTACGCATGGCCCGCGAAAACGGTTGTACGCTCGTCTTGAGCGGTGCGCAATCTCAGGCGCAAATCGTTTTTCGGCTCACGATGTTAGATAGGGTGTTTCCCATCTATGCTACTTATCAAGAAGCCAGACAAGATTTGATCTAGTTGACTTTAACGACCGTGCTAAAAGTTCTTGTTATTGACGATGCTGTACATATTCGCCGGCTGATAGTCAGAATGTTGGAGCGGGCCGGTATTACGCCCTTAGAGGCTGGTGATGGCTTGCATGGGCTAAAACTGGCTAAAGAACACAAACCCGATATTGTCACGTGTGATATCTCAATGCCGTTAATGGATGGGTACGAGTTTTTAGAGATAGTCAAAGCCGATCAAGATTTAAAGCATATTCCGATCATTGTCATCACCGCCCTAGGTCAGATAGAAGAGACGGTCAAGGCCGCTGAACTGGGGGCGGATGCTTGTATCACTAAACCATTTAGCTCTAGTTATCTCTTAGAAGTTATTCATAAACAACTCGAAAAATAATATACCGATTTAACAGCAAATTGGTGTAAATAAAAAAGCCCTACAATTTGTAGGGCTTTTTGTTATTTGCCAGTAGGCTTTCTATCTAGGCCACTTCTGGAACGATAACTTCTTTATCTTCCGGAGAGATAGCCTTGAGCACAATCTTGCCATCTTCTACATCAGCCTGAACGGTATCACCGAACTTAAAGTCTCCGGCCAGAATGCCCTCCGACAGAGCGTCTTCAATTAGACTCTGAATAACGCGGCGGAGTGGTCGAGCGCCAAAGTCCGGATCGTAACCCTGCTCGGCCAGAAAATCTTTGGCTTCATCGGTAATAGTCAGCACGATTTCGTGTTCTTTCAACCGCTCTTCTACGTGAGCCAAAAGTAAATGGACAATTTCACCAATTTCTTTTCGCGTTAAAGCGCGGAAGATAATGGTTCCATCCAGCCGGTTACGAAACTCGGGGCGGAAGGTGCGTTCCATATCACTCATCACTTTAGCCCGCATCTTCTTGTAATTGCTTTCTTCTGAAACCTCTTCATCTTTACTTACAGCAAAACCAAGACTGGTTTCTCGCTTGATGAGATCCGCGCCGACGTTAGAGGTCAGAATGAGAATAGTATTACGGAAATCGACTTTCTTACCTTTCGCGTCGCTCAGGCGGCCATCTTCCATAATTTGCAGCAGGGTATTGAAGGCTTCGGGGTGAGCTTTTTCGATCTCATCGAACAAAATAACGCTGTACGGCCGGCGTCGAACCGCTTCCGTCAGCTGCCCGCCTTCTTCGAAACCCACATATCCCGGTGGCGACCCGACCAAGCGAGCCACATTGTGGCGCTCCATAAATTCACTCATATCAAGTTTAATCAGCGCATCTTCGCTGCCGAACATAAACTCGGCCAGCGCTTTGGCCAATTCAGTCTTGCCGACACCGGTTGGGCCTAAGAAAATAAACGTGCCAATCGGCCGTTTGGGGTCTTTTAAGCCGGCTCGTGCGCGTCGAACGGCTTTGGAAATGGCCTCGATGGCTTCATCTTGCCCGATGATACGCTCATGCAGAGCCGATTCCATTTGTAGCAGTCGCTCTTTTTCCTCGGTGGCCAGTTGGCGAACCGGAATTCCGGTCCACATCGCCACAACTTCGGCGATATCTTCTTCAGTGACTTTCGGATTGACGGAGTCACCCTCAAAATCGAGTTCGATATCATCCAACGAGGTGTCATCTTGCTCTTCATCTGATAAGATGGACGACGATAGACGGTTAGAGAAATCCGTTTCGTCGTCGTCTCGGTAAGACTCACCAAAATGAACCAATTTTTCTTGTTCAGCGGCAAACGGTATTTTGTAAAGCCGAACGCGAGCCGCTGCCTCGTCGATCAAGTCAATCGCTTTATCCGGCATAAACCGATCCGGAACGTAGCGAGCGGCTAAGATCGCCGCCGCGTTAAGCGCCTCATCGGTAATTTCCAGGTTATGATGGGCCTCATAGCGACTGCGAATGCCCTTGAGGATTTCTATGGTTTCATCGATTGACGGTTCTTCGACCATCACCGACTGAAAACGTCGTTCCAGAGCCGCGTCACCCTCAATATTCTTACGATATTCGTCAAGCGTGGTCGCGCCAATACATTGAAGTTCACCTCGGGCTAAAGCCGGTTTGAGGATATTGGCCGCATCTACTGAACTGCCGGCCGAACCGGCGCCGACCAGCATGTGAAGTTCATCGATAAACAGAATAGCGCCCGACTCTTTAATTTCGTCGATGACGCGCTTTAGACGTTCTTCAAATTGCCCGCGATACATCGTTCCGGCAACTAGTGAACCTACGTCAAGCATGACCACCCGCTTGCCCAGCAGTGTATCGGGCGCTTGCCGATTTATAATCCGCTGAGCCAAGCCTTCGACGATAGCGGTTTTACCAACACCAGGTTCGCCAATGAGAGCCGGGTTATTTTTCGTACGCCGGGAAAGAATTTGAATTACGCGTTCGATTTCAGTTTGACGGCCTACCACCGGGTCTAACTTACCTTCTTCCGCTTGTGCGGTCAGGTCTGTCCCTAATTGGTCTACCAGGGGCGTGCCTTTACCGGAGGACTCTCGAGTTGAACTGCTGCTGGAGGCTTGGGAAGAGCTTTCCATCATCACTCGGGCAGTTTGCGAACGGACTTTATCAAGGCCAACACCCAGCCCTCTTAAAACGTCAACCGCTACACCTTCTCCGGCCCGAACTAACCCCAGCAAGAGGTGTTCGGTTCCAATATAGTGATGACCCAAGCGGCGGGCTTCATCCACGGCTAACTCGATAACGCGTTTTGTTCGAGGCGTTAGGCTAAGCTTGCCATACATGGCGCGTTGGCCTCGCCCAACGGTTCGCTCCACCCTTTCTCGAATTTGTTTAGGGTCAACCCCTAAATCTCTCAAAACCCTAACGGCTACACCATTTTCTTCTCGGACTAATCCCAAGAGCAAATGCTCTGTGCCGATATAGTTATGATTCAGGCGTTGAGCTTCCTCCTGAGCTAAGGTTAGAACTCTACGGGCACGTTTGGTAAAACGATCAAATTTGTCACTCATTTACGGTTCCTTATGCGACGAGTTTGTTTTCTATAATTGATTACAACGTTGATACAGCAGAAAAAACTAATCAAAACTATCACAAAAGTAGGTTGACTAACTCTGCGATTCGGAAGCCTCGTCACTCTCGTTGTTATCGCCTGATGTGTCGTCAGCCGATGATTCTTGGTCCTGATATTCTGCCCAGTTTTCTTGGTCTTCAACCTGTTTCATGCTCAGGCCCATTCGACGCCGCTCGGGATCGATATGAATGATCCGAACTTTCACCTCTTGCTCTTCAGAGACGACATCTTTAGGATGAGCAATGTTTTTCTCCGAAATTTCAGAGATATGGATTAACCCTTCTATTCGGTTATCGATCCGGGCAAATGCACCAAAATTGGTCAGTTTGGTGATAACAGCATCTACAACTTGATTGATTTGATAATGATCAAATACTTCACTCCAAGGTTCCGGTTGCAAACGCTTTAAGCTTAAGGCGACCCGCTGCTGATCATGCTCTACTTTGAGAATATAAACATCAATTTCGTCGCCTACATTTAATATCTCGTTGGGGTGAGATACGTGGGTCCAGGCCAATTCCGAAAGATGAATGAGGCCGTCGATACCTCCGATATCGACAAACGCTCCGAAATCGGCCAAACTGGTTACTCGTCCGGGCCGGATATCGCCTTCGGACAAATCTTCCAAGAGTTTAGCTTTTTCTTTAGCTTTTTCCTTGCGGAGGTCGTCTGAAGCCGCTCGCTCCGAAAAGATCAAGCGGTTTCGGGTGCGATCAACTTCAATAATCTTCAGTTGAAGGATCTCGCCGGTTAATTCATCCCAGCGCTCTCCCTTGTTCTGACTGCTATATTGGACACTAGTTAATTGAGAACCCGGAACAAATCCTCTAACGTGTCCAAAACTTACAATTAACCCCCCTTTATTATTGCCGATAACTTCGCTCTCAACGATATCGCCAGCTTTGAAAAGCTGTTCCGCATCATCCCAATCTTTCTCTGCCTTTGCCTGGCTTAGGGATAAGCGAATGTGATCTTCTTCGTCAGTTTGCATTCTAAGAACGTAAACCGGAATCGTATCACCCACTTTGATTGCGGCAATTTCTTCAGGGGAAAAGTTCTCTAAATCCTTTGGTTCCACGAGGCCTTCATACTTAGCCCCGATGTCTACAAAAATTTCACCTGCTCGTTTACTAGCTACAACACCTTTAACAATTGTTCCAGGAACAATTTGTTGCAGCGATGCTTCTTCTTGTGCCAAAAGTTCGGCCATCGACATTGTTTCGTCGCCCTCTACGCCCGCCAAGACACCCTCTCCAAATCGGGAATTTCTTTCTGATTATGATTCTGTAAATTCATCATGATGAACCACATCTAGGAAGTTAAAACTATTATACTCGATTCAAAACAAAAATCAAACAATATCCAAGCTCACCATGAAAGATACCTTTCACACCATCACGGCAATAGCTTCTATTTCTATATTGGCCCCCAAGGGTAAAGCCGCAACCTGCACAGTGCTGCGGGCCGGGGGATCGTTGGTAAAGAATGTGCCGTATACACCATTTACCTGGGCAAAATCGCCCATGTCCGTAACAAAAATGGTTGTCTTGACAACATTGCCCAGGCTGCTGCCGGCTGCTTCCAAAACTTTGCTCAAGTTTGTTAGCGCCTGGCGCGTTTGAGCCTCAATTCCACCATCGATCAATTGGCCGGTTTCCGGCACAAGCGGAATTTGACCGGCTGTAAATACAAAATCACCAAATTTAACTGCTTGGGAATAAGGCCCAACCGCAGCCGGAGCTTCGGTTGTAGCGATAATCTTTCGTGAGTGGGGCATATTTAATCCTCAAGTCATAATTCTAACGGATAGCACCGTCGCCGTCAACAGTAATTTTATCTCATATTCCATTTTAACACAGAGGCAATTGACCAGGCAAAGAATGATATAATCGGATGAAGATCGATACGATTGCTCAAAACTTATAGGTCAGGTAAAATTTTGTTTTTAGCTTATGTTTAACTGGTGGTTATCTTAGGAAAGATGACTGCATTTGTGTTCAAAGAAAAGAGAGAAAAAATGAAAATCCGCTCAACCAAAGGCCTCACTTTCGATGATGTCTTACTCGTACCGAAACGTTCCCCCGTAACCTCGCGTCGAGATGTTGACACCACTACTTGCCTTACCCCTACTATCAACCTTCGGGTTCCTATCATCAGCGCCAACATGGATACCGTTACCGAGGCGCCGATGGCCATTGCTATGGCTCGATCCGGAGCCATCGGCATTATTCATCGGTTTATGACGATTGACGATCAGGTTAGGCAAGTTAGACGGGTCAAACGGGCCGAAGGGTTCATTGTCGAGCAGCCCTATGCGGTGGCTGCCGATGCCTCGATTGGGGAGGCCCGCCAATTGATGAAACGCCGCGACGTGGGCGGTTTGGTGGTTACCGATCAAAAAAACGAGTTAATCGGTCTGATTACGCAGCGTGATATTTTGTTGGCTCCGGATGAAAAAATGCCGGTTAATACGCTCATGACTCGGCCCGATCACATTATTAGCGCTGCTCCCGATATTTCACTGCCGGAGGCCCGAACCATACTCCATGAACATCGATTGGAAAAGCTGCCCTTAATCGATAAAGAGGGTCATTTGGTGGGCTTAATCACGGCGCAAGATATTGTCAAGTATGATCAATACCCCGATGCTACCAAGGACAATAAAGGTCGATTGCGGGTTGGAGCTGCGATTGGCGTTAAAGGTCAGGATGTCGATCGGGCCGGTGCGCTGTTAGCGGCCGGCGCCGATTTGCTGGTACTCGACATCGCCCACGGTCATGCCGACCATTGTCTTGAGATCATGGGTGAACTGCGTCGCAATTTCCCCAAGGCGCAGTTGGTGGCCGGTAATGTGGCCTCGCGCGATGGCGCCCGCGATCTGGCCGAGGCGGGCGCTGATGCCATCAAGGTCGGTGTTGGCCCCGGTTCGATTTGCACCACGCGTATTGTCACCGGTTTTGGCGTGCCGCAGCTAACCGCCATTATGGACAGCGTCGCCGGTGTGGTCGATAGCGGACGAGACATTCCGATTATCGCCGACGGCGGTATCAAAACCTCTGGTGATTTGGTCAAAGCCTTGGCGGCGGGCGCATCAACGGTAATGATTGGCAGCCTGTTTGCCGGTTGCGAGGAGTCGCCCGGTTCGACCGTTATTCGCAACGGGCAAAAATTTAAGGTCGTGCGCGGCATGGCCTCGCTGGGCGCGGCCATGGGCCGGAAAGCCGTCGAGCAAACCAAAGACGAAAGCGCCGAAAGCCAGGCCGATTGGGATAAAGTGGTGCCGGAGGGTGTAGAAGCGGTTGTGCCCTATCGGGGTCGGGTTGACGAGTTACTATACCAACTCGTGGGCGGGTTGCGCTCTGGCCTGAGTTATGGCGGGGCCTTTACCATCAAACAACTGCAAGAGAATGCTGAGTTTATCGAAATTACCTCAGCCGGCGTCCGGGAAAGCCATTCTCACGACGTTAACAAGATTTAGCTAACAGATTGGTTCGGTCTATTAATCGGAAACGAGGTTGAAAACGTCTCTTATCAACCCCATATTAGGCCATTCTTAGACTGAACCAATCTCAGCCGGTTGAACTTTTAAGACAGCCTTTGAGATGAGAAAAATGGACAGGATTTACAAGATTAACAGGATAAGATGAACAAGAAATCTTGTTAATCCTGTCTATCGTCAATCTTCCCCCATCATCTCATCTCCAACGCCATCCGCCTAAAAGTTGCCGGTTGGTCCCCTAACCGAAGATGAACTGCAATCCCCACAACATTAGCATGCCGGCTCCAATCGTTAATAGCATGTTTTTGGTATAAACCGAGACGATAATCGCCACCAGCCCGGCGACGAGCCGCTCGTTGCCCCAACTTAGCGCCAGTTGGCCTTGCTGAAAAAACAACGCCGGCGCAATCAAAGCCGGCAGCACAGCAACCGGCACATAGCGCAGCCCGCGTTCTAGCAGCACGGGCAGATTCATTTTGCCCAGCAGGGCGATGAAAGACAAGCGCACGGCAAACGTAACCAGCCCCGCCGTAATGATGATCAGCCACAGTGAAAGAGTAGACATCTTATACCGCCTCCAGAATGACGCCGGTGAATACGCCCACCAAGCCGGCCACAATCAGCCCTAAATTATAGGGTAGCCCCGCCGCCACCACCGCGATAAATACCGATACCATTGCTACGATGAGCGCCCGGCGAGTTTTAATCGCCGGCACGGTCACCGCAATAAAGGTCAGGGGAATGGCAAAATCAAGCGACCAATTGGCTGGAATCTGCGCCCCTACCAACACGCCGACGATGGTGCCGGTTTGCCAAGTTACCCATAATCCAAATGCGGCCCCTAGGTAGAACCATTGCTTGGCCGGATACTGAGGGATTTCATTGTAGCGAATAATTGACACGGCATAAGCTTGGTCGGTTAACAGATAAGCCAGCAGCCCTTTCCAGGAAGAAGCCAGCTTTTTGAAATGGGGCGCCAACGAGACACTGTACATGGCAAAGCGAAGGTTGATAATCAAGACCGTGAGGATAATGACCACAAAAGCCCCATTTTCTCGAATGAGCTGTGTAGCGGCTAACTGTGAGGCTCCGGCAAAGATAATGATCGAGCTGGCAATGGCCAGTCCGGTTGGCAGCTTGGCTTCCACGGCGGCAATACCCGTGATTAGCGCAAACGGCACGACGCCCAAAAGAATGGGAGCAATGGCCTTGAGACCGGCATAGAATTCGGTACGGGATGAAATCATAAGATTGTCTCCTAAAAAAGAATTACCCCGCTATTATACGGGGTCTGCACCATTACATCTGTCATCGGGTTTCTGCACCCAACAACGTAAGTTATAACAGGAGATTTGGGATTTTTTGGGATTTCCCGGAGTCGACGGCTACGGCCCCAATGCCTCCGCCACCCACTCGATCAAGTGGCGTGGGCGACGATTCGCCATATGTTCGATCTGCTCTCGGCAGGAGATACCGTTGGCGACGATGGGTACAGCGGGCCGGGCCTCGATGGTGGGGATCAGCCGGTCGCGGCCAATGGTCTGGCTGATATCGTAATGCTCGGCTTCATAGCCGAAATTCCCGGCCATGCCGCAGCAGCCGGAGGGGATGGCTTCGACCTCGTAGCCGACCGCTTTCAAAACGGCTAGGGATTTACTGATATCAGACAACGCTTTTTGGTGGCAGTGACCGTGAAAAAGAAGGGGCGATTGGTCCTCGATGGATGGCGACTGGCGATCCGAGATGGGGAATTCTTTCTTTTCGATAAGTTGATAGAGAAACTCGTCAATGGTGAGAGAGGCTTGGCTTAGCCGGCGAGCGGCGTCGCGGCGAGCGGCATCCATTAAAGCCGGGTACTCATCGCGGAAAGAAAGAATGCAGCTTGGCTCCAGGCCGATTATCGGCCAGCCTTTTTCTACGTAAGGCAGCAGCAGATCGACGTTGCGCTGGGCCATTGGTTTGACCGGTTCGACCATACCACAGGTCAGCAGTGGACGACCGCAGCACTCCCGCTGGGTTTCCAAATTAACCTGGTAGCCGGCCGCTTCCAGCACTTTCACCGCTGCCTGGCCAATTTCGGGATAGTTGTACTCGGTCCAAGTATCATTGAATAGTAGTACCTGTTTGGCCCTGTTGAGCGGCTGCGGACGTTGTTGAAACCAACTTGAAAAGGTTTCAGTCGCAAAACGGGGAAATTGTCGTTCTTCGGTTAGGCCAATGCGGCGCATCAGCGCCTTGGTTGGCGGTAGACCCAATAAAAAGTTAGCCAGTTTCAGACCGCCGGGTGTTGCTGCGGCCAGTTTGGCCAGGCGCGGGACATTGCCGATCAGTCGGCTGCGTAACGGATAGCCCGTTCGAGCGTAATACTGAGCTTTGTATTCAGTTTTGATACGGGCCATATCGACCGAACTCGGGCACTCGCTTTTGCAGGCTTTACAGCCGATGCACAATTCGAACACATCATAGACTGCCTGGTCAGTCATGGCGTTGAGCGGCAATGCGCCGGATAACAGCGCCCGAAATACATTGGCTCGGGCCCGGGTGGTATCTTGTTCATCCTGAGTGGCCATATACGAAGGACACATCGTGCCGACATCCAACTTGCGACAAACACCGGCCCCATTGCACATCTCGATCGCTCGATCCAGGCCGCCATCGTCGCTCCAATCGAAATACGTTTCCAGAGGGATAGTGCTGTAGTTGGCCCCGTAGCGTAGGTTTTGGATGGGATCAGGGGCCTCAACCACCTTGCCGGGATTGAGGAGATTGTCCGGATCGAAAACGGTCTTAATTTGGCGCATGGCCTGGTACAGCTTCGGGCCGAATAGTTTTTCATTAAAGTAGCTGCGCTGAAGCCCATCGCTGTGTTCGCCGCTGGTGACGCCTCCGCATTGAAACACAATTTCCGCCCCGGCCTCGCCAATTTCCTTCATGATTTGCACGCCTTCCGCTGTCTTAACATTGATCAACGGTCGAAGGTGCAAACAGCCGGCCGACGCGTGACCGTAGATAGCCAGACGGGTGTCATAGCTTTTGGCCAGGGCCAGTATATCGGTCATATAACGGGGCAGCGTTTCAACCGGCACCGCAAAATCCTCGATGACCGGAATCGGCTTGTAATCCCCCCGGATGCTCATAAACAGTCCCAACCCCACTTTGCGCACGCCCCACACGTCGGCTTGGGCCTGGGCCGACATTGCCCGCGAAAAGCGCCCCCCAATTTTGTGTTTGGCGAGGTGTTGTTCCAGTCGATCAAGTTTGGCGGTGAGTTCAGCCTCACTCTCCCCATAAAACTCGACGGCCAGAATGGCTTCCGGCGTGCCTTCGACAAAAGTCAGCATGCGGGCGTATTGGGGCTGCTGGCGGGTTAGTTCCACCAGCAAGCGATCCATCAACTCGACGGCCGAGGGGTTGAGTTCCAAAATAGGATTGGTGGCTTCTAGGGCAGCGAGTATCTCATCGAACTGGATAATCCCCAACGCGGTCATTTTGGGGCGGGGCATCAGATTAAGGGTGGCCTCGGTAATAACCGCCAAAGTTCCCTCTGAGCCGCAGACTAGTTGGGCCAAATTGGGTTGGTGCGGTCGTCCGCTGGGGTTGCCGGGGTGACGGCCGGGGGCGTCGGGCAGCATATAATTGAGGTTGTAGCCGCTGGCTCGTCGCCAATGGCGTGGCCAGTAGGCGCGGATATCATCCTGATTGGCATCGACGATACGGCACACATCCTCCCACAAAGTGGCAGCCCGGCCTGCGCTGTGGCCTTCGTTCAGTTCGACGACGCTGCCGTCAGACAAAATGGTCTG
The DNA here is from genome assembly GCA_020634855.1 of Anaerolineales bacterium. GTDB lineage: Bacteria > Chloroflexota > Anaerolineae > 4572-78 > J111 > JAGRBY01. The sequence goes on along the minus strand of JACKAU010000003.1, from coordinate 33,027 downwards.
CATGCTCAGGACGTGGTCGGCGAACATGCCATATAAAATGGAGTGCGCTCCGGTGGCGTTGTTGCCGATACAGCCGCCAATGGCCGCCCGTTCACCGCTGGCCGGGTCGGGGCCGACCATCAAACCGCGATCTTTGAGATGCCGGTTGAGCTGGCCAAACGTGATGCCCGGCTGAACCCGCACTTCGCGGGCTTCGGGATCAACGGAGAGGATTTGGCGTAGATATTTGGACATGTCAATGACAATTGCCTCACCGACCGTTTGTCCGGCCAGTGACGAACCGCCGCCACGTGGCAGCACCGGCACCTTGTGACGGGCGCAAATTTCAACAGTGGCGATGACATCGTCAGTCGTGCGGGGGATAACGACGCCGATGGGCATAATCTGGTAGTTGCTGGCGTCGGTAGCGTACAGTGTGCGGGAGACTTGATCAAAGCGAACTTCGGCCTCGGTGCGTTGTTGAAGTTCGTACGATAGTTCGGTTAGATTGGCATAGATTTGGTCCATTTAGATTCCGAGGCTTGTCTGCTTAAGAGCGACTCCCTTGATAGTAAGGTTCGTAGTACGCGCTTTAACGTGTCCTAAGCCCTGACGGAAATTTACTGATAAATCCGGTAGCCATTTCTAGACAACCATGGCAGGGTTAATGCGTCAAACGACCAAAGGGCTAACTACGAACCAAGATAACGTTTTCATTTCAGGGGTCGAACTTCTGGCTAAGATTATAATTGACTTCCAAAAAGAAACCAAAAAGCGTGGAGATTGATAAATTACCCGTTGACAAACCCCACAAAATGTGATATTATATGTGCATAAGAACATTTAATGTGCATTTGCACAGTTCGACGGCGAGCATTTCTAATGGATAGCAACCACCACTTTCTCTTGGCTCAAGTGGCATCGATGTACTACGAGCAGGAGATGACCCAAAATGAGATTGGTAAGAAACTGGACCTGTCGCGGGTTAAGGTTTATCGCCTGCTCAAAGAAGCTAAAGCTGCCGGAGTGGTTCAAATCCGGATTAGCTGGCCCATCGAGCGCCAATCCCAACTCGAACAAGCCTTAAAGCAGGCCGCCGGTCTCAAAGATGCCTTAGTTCTTAAAACCAGCAGCCCCAACGGAAATCCTCTCTTGCGCCGGCTCGGCCAATTAGGCGCCCAGTATTTGGAGCAGACTCTGCAAGATGGCATGACCTTGGCTATCTGCATGGGTAGCTCTACTTATGAAGTCATCAACGCCGTTAGCCCCGATTTTCAAGCCCACGTGCGCGTGGCCCAGGCCACGGGCAGCATTCCCTTAGCTCTCCACGACTTGGACAGTGCGGCTATTGCCCGCCAACTGGCCCAGAAATTGGGAGGGGAAGTGCTGTACCTCTCCTCGCCCCTCATCGCCAACAGCGTCGAAGCCGCAGCCGTGCTGCGAAACCAGACGGATATCAAACACACGCTCACCGCCGCCGCTCAGGCGGATATGGCTTTGTTGGGCATCGGCAATCTCGATCCCGGCAAGTCTCGTTTTGTACAGGGCGGTTTTATGACTTCTGAACGGCTGTCCGATTTGATGCACGATGGGGCCGTCGGCGAGTTGGCCGGGCAGATCTTTACCAAATCCGGCCATCCATACCCCAGTCCATACAACCAACAAGTCATCGGCGTGAGCATTGACGATTTACGCCGCGTCCCAATGGTGATCGCTGTGGCGGCTGGGCAGCAGAAAGTAGCCGCTATCTCGGGGGCATTACGTACTGGCGCGCTTAAAGTGTTGGTTACTGACGATCAAACCGCCAGAGAAGTGTTGGATCACTATAAAGAATCTATGGGGTTATTGGACTAACAGATAAACGGAGACTACTCCTATGCAAACGATGCACGTGCCGGTCTTCAAAGGCCAAGGCCGGCTGGAATACGAAGAACGACCTGTGCCCCGACTAGACCAATCGACGGATGTTATTGTTCAGGTTGAAGCCTGCGGCATCTGCGGCACCGATCTGAACATTTTGGCGGTTCCCCCCGCTCACCAGGCTCGGCCCAACATTATCATTGGTCACGAAGGCGTCGGCCAAGTGGTCGAGGTGGGCGAGGATGTCTCCGATTTTAAGCCCGGCGATCGAGTGGTCATCGCCCCGCGCCTCACCTGCGGCGAATGCGTCTACTGCCGCCGCGGGCTAGATAATCAGTGCATCAACTACCAGACCATCGGCACGACCATTGATGGTGCATTCGCGCCATACCTACGCGCTCCGCAGCAGGCCCTGTACAAAATTGATGCGGCGGTTTCACGAGATGATGCCGCCCTGTTTGAGCCGCTGTCATGTGTGGTTGGCTCGGTGGCGCGCGCGCCGATGCAACCCGGCGATGCCGTAGCCATCATCGGTGCCGGGCCGATGGGGCTGCTCTTTGCCGAAACGTACCGCATAATGGGCGCGGGTCCGGTTATCGTTATTGACATTGCTGCCAACCGGCTGGAATTCGCCCGCCAACTGGGCGTGGATGTAACGCTCAACGCCGCCGAAACCGATCCGGCGGGTGCAGTCCTGGATATTACCAATATCGGCGCGGATATTGTGGTCGATGCCGTGGGTAACCAGTTGCCGGCGGCGCTTAAACTGGTGCGACGCGGCGGCCACGTATTGCTGTTTGGTCTGCGTCCGCACGATCAGCAAACCATTAACCAGTACCAGATTACCCGTTACGATATCAACCTGCACGGCGCGTTTGTGGGCCTGAAACCGTTTGTGCAAACGGTGCAACTGCTGGAGGGTGGCCGCCTGCAACCCTCGCGGCTGATTACCCACCACGTGCCGCTAACCGAGTTACCTCGTGGCGTCGAGTTGATGCGCTCCGGGCAGAGTATGAAAGTTATTGTTGAAACCAGAGGGTAAGGCACGAGAAAAGGGAAGGTAAAAGGGAAAAAGACCAGCCAATCAATCCATCTCATCCTCATCACCTAACTTACCCAACGTCATAAACTCTGAAAACTTAATCAAATGTTTTAAGGAGCTTTAAATCAAATGAGAAAAAACACCATTGGCAAAGTGACTCAAAAATGCAAAATTGCGGCTGGCCTGTTTTGGGCCGATTATGCCGTGCTGGGCGGGCAAGTGCAGGAACTGGAAGCCGCCGGCGTCGATTGGCTGCACATCGAGGTCCGCGACGGGAAATATATGGACTTTGGCATGCCCCGGGGCGGTTTCGATATCATTGAGGCGGTGCGTAAAAGCACCAACTTGGAAATCGAAGCCCAGCTACAAATGGTCCGCCCCAGTTTCGACGTATTCAAACAGTTAGCCGACCTGGGCGTGGATATGATTACGCTGCCCCTGGAAACAATGGGCGAACTGACCAGCCAGGCCGTTACCTACATCAAAGACGCCTTGGAATTAAAAGTGGGCGTGTGGGCCTGGCAAGGCACGCCCATTACCGCATTTGAACAGTATATTTTGCCCTACATCGACATCATTGAATATGAAAGCCGCGCCCATTTTTGGGTGAAAGAAAGCGGCAAAAGCCCGCACACTATGGACCCGATTATGATCGGCAACATTCGCCGGATGCATGAAATGATCTCCGAGGCCGGCCTGGAAGGGCAGCTTGAGTTGATGGAAGATGGGGGTCTGAATACCGGTAACGTGGCCGATTTTGTCAAAGTTGGCATGACCGTCGGTGAATTTTCATCGCCGTTGTTGAAAGGGCCGGACGGTAAATTCCAGCCCGGCACCGGTCAAATTGAAGCCGCCGTGAAAAAGTTGCGGACCATGATGGATGAAGCCAGTGACCAATATCGAACTGAGAGCGGGTTGATAAAATAGGGCTAAACAGTTTCTTTCGTACAGGAGTTACTAATGAGAAAACTTGGCGTGGGGATGATCGGCTACGGCGGCATTGGCCGGGTTCACGTAATGGCCTACCGCAATATCCCTTACCACTATGGCCTGACCGCCGATACCATCAACCTTGTGGGTGTAGCCACCAGTCGTTCAGAAACGGCGCAAAAGGCCGCGCAAGAGATAGGTTGCCACTTCTGGACAGCCGATTACCACGAACTGCTGGCTCGTGACGATATTGATGTGGTCGACATCTGTGTCCCTAATCACAAACATGAAGAGATCATTACGGCTGCCGCCGCAGCAGGTAAACACATTTACTGTGAAAAACCGCTGGCGATGGATGTGGCCGAAGGGCAGCGCATTGTGGAGGCGGTTGAAAAAACGGGAGTCAAAAGCCAAATGACCTTCAACTTTCGCTTCTTCCCGGCTATTAGCCGCGCCAAGCAGCTTATGGATGCCGGCTTTGTAGGACGGGTTTTCTCATTTCGAGGTCGATACTTCCGCTCCAGTTACATTGACCCCCAAAAACCGCTCTCGTGGCGGTTACGCAAAGATATTTCTGGCGGAGGGGCGCTATTTGACCTTGGCTCGCACATTTTGGATATCCTCTATTTCCTACTGGGCGACTTTGACCGCGTGCAGGCCACGCTGGATACGCTTATCAAAGAGCGGCCGGTGGCCAAAGGCGCGGTGGAAAAAGGGGCGGTCGATGTGGACGACATCGCGCTGATGCAGTTGCGTATGGCCAACGGCACGCTGGGGAACGTAGAAATCTCGCGGATGGGCACCGGAGTCACGAACGATATGCAGTTTGAGATTTACGGCGACCAGGGCGCTATCCGCTTCCGCTCTGAAGATCCGAGCTGGCTGGAAGTCTATGACGTGCGCGATCCTGGCCAGCCACTGGGCGGAATGCGCGGCTTCCGCAAATTGGAGACGGTGCAGCATTACGACGGGGCCAAGTCCCCGGACTGGTCGATGTCGCCTAACTTTGTACGCACTCACGCGGAATGTCAATACCAGTTCCTCAAGGCGATTGTAGATGGTCGGCCCGGTTCACCGACACTGAGCGACGGCCTTAAAGTGCAAGAGGTGATGGCTGCGGCTGAACGCTCTTCCGCTGAGGGGCGTTGGGTAGCGGTGGCTGAGGTCAGATAAATGGGGAGGTGATTATAAGAGTTGATTTAAATCAAAAAAGCTAAGCATTTATAAAAAAGAAGAAAGGAGATACCGCGGTTTTGGCAAGCGTACGGTATCCCCTCTGGACGACACGGCATAGATGGGCCAAATGCATTTTTGCTTGGCTGCGTATCTCCTACCCTGTCATTTTACATTATAAGCTATGTCGGAGATTTGTCTAAAGTTTCAATTTTATCAAACAAATTCTCAGATGATGGACAAAAACTCATCCTTTAGCCAGGCAGAGCAGCCTCATCAGAGGAAAAACCTAAACATAGTAAGGAGAAGAAAATGGAGTTTCGAAGACGAACCCTGATTGTTTGGGGCTTATTGATTACATTGTCGCTTTTAGTAGCAGCCTGCGGCACAGCGCCAACACCCGCGCCCGCAGCTCCGGCAGAGCAAGAAGCAGCGGCGCAGCCAGCCGCTGAAGAACCAGCCGCTGAAGAGCCGGCCGCTGAAGAAGCGGCGGCTGTTGAAGAACCGGCCGAGGAAGCCGCGCCCGCCAGCGGAAAACTGGAGGTGTTCTCCTGGTGGACATCCGGTGGTGAAGCCGCCGCTCTGGATGCGCTCTTCAAATCATTCAATGACAGCAACCCCGATGTCGAGATTGTCAATGCCACGGTGGCCGGCGGCGGCGGATCGGCCGCGCGGGCGGTGCTCCAAACCCGCCTGGCCGGCGGCGATCCGCCCGATACCTGGCAGGTTCACCCCGGCTTTGAGTTGATTGGCCAGTACGTTGAGCCGGAGTTCGTGGCGCCCGTAACCGATCTGTACAAAGAAGAGGGCTGGTTGGATGTGGTACCGCAGACGCTGGTCGACATGCAAAGCGTTGATAATGATGTGTACCTGGTTACGGTCGGCGTCCATCGGGGCAATGGCTTCTGGTACAACAAGAAACTGCTGGAAGAGAACGGTATCACGGTCAACGAGACCATGAGCGTGGACGAGTTCTTTGAAATTGCCGAAACGCTTAAAGCGGCTGGGGTAACCCCCTTGTGTGTGGGCGACTCCGGCATCTGGGCCAACGCCGAACTCTTTGAAAACACGCTGCTGGGCGTTTTGGGACCGGAAGGTTATCAGGGCTTGTGGGATGGCTCGGTGGCCTTTGACAGCCCCGAAGTCAAGCAAGCGATGGAAGTCTACGGCCGGATGCTCACCTATATCAACGACGACCACTCGGCTTTGTCCTGGGATCAGGCGGTCAAAGCCTTGATCGAAGGGCGCTGCGCTTTCAACTCGATGGGCGACTGGGCCTACGGCGAATTTGTCAATGCCGGCTTGGAAGACAATGTCGATTTCGGTTGGGTCAGCCATCCGGGGACAGACGGTTCATTTATGATCGTGGCCGACGGTTTCGTCTTGGCCAATGGCGCTCCCAATGAAGAAGCAACCAAGGACTGGCTGCGGACAGTGGGCAGCAAGGAAGCTCAGGAAGCCTTCAACCCGCTGAAAGGGTCTATTTGCGCCCGCACCGACTGCGACCGAGCCAAGTTCGGCCCGTACCACAACTGGTCGATGGACTCCTTTAGCGCGGACGCCTTGGTGCCGACGGTGGTTCACGGCGCTGCTGCCCCGGCTGACTTCCAGCAAGCCTTAAACGATGCGGTCACGATTTTTGTCGTCGATCAAGACGTCGAGGCCTTTGCCGTCGCTCTAACGCAAGCCTCCCAAATGTCGGGAATTGCCCCGTAATCCCCGGAATTAGCCGGGGTGAGGGCCGTATTGGGTAACGCCAGAAAACAAAATGTCGGTTCTCGTGAGGCGTGGGGCGTGGTCCGTTTCCGTCATGCACCACGCCCCACATTATCTCCACTCTTAGCATTGCGGAAGTTATTTGTTTTTCAGATCTTTTTCAGCTCTTTTTCAGCTCTAAGGAAGTAGGTGTATCTATGTCAGCTATACCCTCGGAGTCGGACTTGTCTAATGAGCAAGTGGGCCATGCTTCGTCAGTCCCTCAACGGCGCCGGGTGATGACCGAACGCATGCAATCGTTTTTATTGCTGTTACCGTCGCTCATTGTGATCGCCATTTTTGTCTATTTTTTCATCAGTACCACTTTATATGTCTCCTTGTCTAATTGGCGTACGCTCAAGAGAGATTTGACCCTCCGTGAACCTGTTTATCAGACCTATGTTGATATGTTTGCCATGCCCCGCTTTCAGGCCGATTTACGCAATACCTTGGTCTTCACCATTGTGTTCATGACGTTTGCGATCCTGCTGGGCCTAACGCTAGCCATTTTACTGGATCGTAAAATATTCGGTTCCACGGTCTTTCGCAATATGTTTCTTTTTCCTTACGCCTTGTCGTTTGTGGTAACCGGCGTGGCCTGGCGCTGGATTTTCAATCCGGAGACCGGCATCAACCTCTTTTTCGAGATTTTTGGAATCAATGCCCTGTTAACCCAATTCGGCATGGAGCCGTTACAGCCGGGCTGGATCACCGATCCGAATGTAGTCTTCCAAGTCAACGATGCTCTAGCCGCGATCTGGCCGGCGGCAGGCAATCTTCAGGTGAAGTTGGGTATTCCCATGGCCCTTATTCCGGTCGCTATTGCCGCTACCTGGCAGTTATCGGGCTTTGTCATGGCGATGTATTTGGGTGGAATGGCGACAATTTCACACGAGGTTCGCGAGGCAGCTCGGATCGATGGCGCTTCCGAGTGGCAAGTTTACCGGCGGATCATTATCCCTATGTTGAAGCCGGTCACCATCAGTGTCGCCATTATTCTGCTCCACGTGTCACTCAAAATCTTTGATCTGGTCTTCACCATGTCTGGCGTGGGGCCGGGCTTTGCCACCGACGTACCGGCCATCTTCGTCTTTGAGATGATGTTCAAGGCAACCCGCTACAATCTGGGATCAGCGGCGTCAATTGTCATGTTGGCACTGGTGGCTATCGTCATCATTCCTTACCTGGCCAGTAATTTAAGAGAGGAGGCCGCCTAATGGCCGCACAACCCGGTACTAAAAGAAACTTAGGTTGGTCGCTACCCAAAAAACCGAGTGAATGGGGCATCTGGCTAATTCTGGTCTTAATGTTTCTATTCTACCTCTTGCCGGTATACGTAATGGTCAATAACGGGTTGAAAGAGGCCCAAGGGGTGAGTTTGTCCACCATGTGGGACCTGCCAACGAGCTTGAGCGGGGGCGGTTTTTTCGAAGCCTGGGAGCGCCTCCGCCCGAATATGGTCAATAGCTTACTGATGGTCATTCCGGCAACCATCATCTCGGCCTTAATCGGAGCCATCAACGGCTATTTGCTGGCGAAATGGAAGTTTCGGGGATCGGATATCCTGTTTACGATCATGCTCTTTGGCTTCTTTATTCCGTACCAGGCTATTCTGATCCCATTGGTGACATTTTTGCAAATCATTAAGGTCTACGGCACCCTCTGGGGCTTAATTTTGGTCCACGTAGTTTATGGTTTGCCGATCACCACCTTGATTTTTCGTAACTACTTTGCCGGCGTCCCCACCGAACTTCTCGAAGCGGCCCGGGTTGACGGAGCCGGGGTGATGACCACCTTCACCCACATTATGTTACCGGTCTCTATATCCGGCCTTTGTGGTCGTCGGCATCTTTCAGTTTACTAATATCTGGAACGACTTTCTGTTCGGGGTGACGGTGGTGCCCAATCCGGCCGCCCAACCGGTAACGATTGCGCTTAACAATCTATCCGGCTCCTTTCCGTGGACTGGAACGTGGTCATGGCCGGGGCCGTCATCGCGGCCATCCCCACCGCGCTCATTTATATCTTCTTGGGCCGCTTCTTTATTCAAGGGTTGTTGGCCGGCTCGGTGAAGGGTTAATCTGGAGGCATCTTATGCAGCACGATTATGATATTGTTATTATCGGTACCGGTATGGGCGGCGGAACCTTAGCCTATGCCCTGCGCCACAGTGGCGCCCGTTTGCTCCTCATCGAGCGAGGTGACTATCTACCTCAAGAGACCGAAAACTGGAGCCCTGAGGCCGTATTTAACCAGAAGCGCTATAAACCCGCCGAGGTTTGGCAGGATGCCTCAGCGGAAGCGTCGTTTCAGCCTGGCGTCCACTATTTTGTCGGCGGCAACACCAAAGTTTATGGGGCGGCCTTACCCCGATTTCGTCGCCAAGATTTCGAGGCGCTTGAGCATGAGGGCGGCACCTCACCGGCCTGGCCGATTACGTATGAAGCGTTAGAGCCGTACTATGCTCAGGCCGAACAAATCTACTGGGCGCATGGCCAAGCCGGCGAGGACCCCACCGAGCCACCCCGCTCCGGACCATTCCCTTTTCCGTCGGTACCTCACGAGCCTTACATCGAAACGCTGGCCGACCAACTCCGGCAACAGGACCTAAACCCGTTCCACTACCCCATGGGCCTTGACTTAAGAGAAGGGGGACGTTGTATTCGCTGTAAAACCTGTGACGGCTTTCCCTGCCAGGTTTTAGCCAAAGCTGATGCTGACGTCTGCTGCGTGCGCCCGGCGCTGGAAAGCCCGAACGTTGAACTCTGGACCGGCACGATGGCCGGCCGCCTCCTGACCGCCTCGACCGGCCGGCGCGTGGTCGGCCTGGAAGTCGAGCGCAACGGCGAGCGGCTGGAAGTGCGGGCCGACCGTTTTATCGTCTCTTGCGGCGCGGTCAACTCGGCGGCGCTGCTGCTGCGCTCGGCCAACAGCAAGCATCCCGATGGTCTAGCCAACGCCTCGGGTCAGGTGGGCCGGAACTACATGGTTCATAACAATACCGCGATGACGGCGGTCAATCCGCTTCACCGAAATCCGACGGTGTTCCAAAAGACGATGGCCATAAACGATTTCTACTTCAAAGGGCCGAATTTTCCCTACCCCTTGGGCAATATCCAATTACTCGGCAAATTGCAGGCCGGAATGCTGACTGTGGCCCAACCGCTTGTGCCGCGACCTATCCTTCAAGCTATGGCTAATCGCAGCGTGGACTGGTGGATTATGTCAGAGGATTTACCCGACCCTAACAATCGCATTGCTCTGGGTTCGGATGGCCGGCTTCGGGTCTGGTGGCAGCCGAATAACCGGGTCGCCCATCAACAGCTCGTCGAAACCGCGCGCCAGATGATGCGCCGCGCCGGTTACACGTTTGTGTTTACGCAGCCGATGGGCATCGAAACGAACTCCCATCAATGCGGTACCTTACGCTTCGGTCTCGATCCGGCCACTTCGGTGCTCGATCCGTTCTGTCGCGCCCATGACCTTGAAAATCTCTACGTCGTCGATTCGTCCTTCTTCCCCTCTTCAGCCGCTATGAATCCGGCCCTGACCATCGCGGCTCAAGCCTTACGGGTGGCCGATCACCTCATTAACGAACGAAAGGGGGACGTATCTAATGATTCAAAAATACAGTCTGTCGCACACTGACGCTCTAAAAGTCATCGCATGGATTCAGGCCGCATTGGAGAAAAAAGGCAAAGGCGCTGCCATAGCCGTAATCGACGGGAGGAATAACGATGAATGACTGGATCGTTGGCATAGATTTAGGCGCAACCAAGATTGCGCTAGGCTTGATTGATCCCCTTGATCGAATAGTGGCTCAGCGGCGGATTCCGACCGAGGTAACAGCCGGACCGGAGGCGGCAGTCGAACGCATCGTCGCCAGCATCGCCGAACTGCAAGCCGAGTTACCGCCCGGCAACCGAGTGGCCGCTGCCGGCATTTGCAGCCCCGGTCCCCTGGACCACGAGACCGGCCTGATCATTGATCCGCCCAACCTGACCGGCTGGCGTAACGTGCCCCTCCGAGAGATGCTCGAAAGCCGGCTGGATATGCCGGTGGTGCTTGAGCACGATGCCAAAGCCTCCGCCCTGGGCGAGTACCACTATGGCGTCGGACGCAACGCCGGGAGTATGGTCTACATCGTGGTGGGCACCGGCGTCGGCGCGGCGATCATCATCGACGGCCAAATCTATCGGGGCATGCACAATTCCGCGGGCGAGGTGGGGCATATCACAATCGATCGCGATGGTGAGAAAGGCAGTTCCGGGATCAGGGGCAACGTCGAGTCCTTTATGTCCGGGCCGGCCCTGGCCTATCATTATCAATGCTTGTTGGAGCAAGCCGGTCGTCCGGCTCTCCAGCAGCCCATCACCGGTAAATGGGTTGCCGAACAGGCAGCGGCAGGCGACGACCTGGCCAAGCAGGTACTGATGCATGCCGGCCAAGCGTTGGGGGTTGCCGTCGCCTCGCTAGCGATGGTGCTGGACATCGAGTTGTATGTTATCGGCAGCAGCGTGGCCAAAGCGGGCGATCTCTTTCTCGAACCGGCCCGGCAAATGGCGCCGGCCTACTGCTTCGAGTCGGTGGCCTCGCGCGTCAAGATTTTGCCGGCCGGCCTGGGCGATGACGGACCGATCTTAGGTTGTGGCTGGTTGGCCCGGCAAACATTGCAATCTCGCGGTTAAGATTGGTTCAGTCTGTTAATCTGAAAGGTGATCAAAAGAGGTTCATAGCAGCCCCATATTAGGTCATTGTTAGACTGAACTAATCTTTTAACACCGCTTCTAAGGTTAGAAGACCGGCAGATTGGGGTGCAAATCCTGGTTTAAAAAAAGGCGTTTGCTGACAGACCAAGCTCTGCACTCCATTGCTTATGAAAGGACTAGCCACATATCATTTTATCCCGCACCTTAGCAACGACCGGGCCTCGCTCGGCGATGAACTCGCCGAGCTATGAAACAGCACCCCATCAATGGGGTTTCATCGAAAAACCAGATTTCATCCGGTGTCGATTGATAGCCCGGATCATTTATATCCGGCGGGATTGGCCAAACGTCGCGTTCGTTTGCAAAAGTGATATGTGGGTAGATGAAAGGAAGCCATACATGATAAACATAGAGAGCACTGACAACGTCCAGTCGGTTATGAAAGAAATACCTGAACCAACGACTGGCTTTCCGCCCGAGGTCTGGCACAGCACTCGTCCCAGCACGCGAGCGGCCCGGATCAAGCAGCAGCTGCTAGCCAACGAGCGCCAGATCGATGTCGAGCGAGCTCGCTTTGCCACCGAGAGCTACTGCGCCACTGAAGGCGAGTCGATGGTTATCCGCCGGGCCAAACTGCTGCTGCATCTGGTCCGCTCGATGAGCTTGGCCATCGGGCCTGATGAAGTGATCGTGGGCAACCGCTCGCTGCTGCCCCGCATGGGCGTGATCGCCCCGGAAGGCGCGGTCGATTGGGTCGATAAGGAGTTGGAGATCCTGCCGACCCGCCCTCAAGATCGTTTCAACATCTCGGCCGAACAAATCCGCGAGCTGCGTGAAGATATCTTCCCCTACTGGCGCGGCCGGACGCTGGAAGACATCGTCGCCACTCGGGTGCCGGACGATGTCAGGATAGCGGTACGGGGCAAGGCTTTTTCCCTCAATCAGACCGACCATGCCCAAGGACATATCCTGCCCAGTGTTGAGAACTGGCTGCGGCTAGGTGTCGGCGGTCTGCGAGACAAAGTTCTGGCGGCTCGGCAACAGCCTGAGGCGCAAAGCCAGGCGCAGCAGCAGTTCTATGAAGCGGCTTTGATCGCTCTCCAGGCGGCGGCCGAATTAATGCAGCGTTACGCCCGGCTAGCCGATCAACTGGCCGCAGAAAGCAGCGATTCGGCCAGACAGCACGAGCTACAAGAGATTGCCGCTGTATGCGATTGGTTGGCCGAACATCCGGCCCGTGACTTCCGCGAGGCGCTGCAAGGGATCTGGTTCCTGTTTGTCCTGCTCCAAATCGAGTCGAACGCTAGTAGCTTCTCGCCCGGCCGCTTCGATCAGTACATGCTGCCGTATCTGGAGCGCGACTTGGAGTCCGGTCAATTAACTCTGGAGCAAGCCCAAGAACTGCTCGAATATCTGTGGCTCAAATTCAACGAGATCGTGCTGCTCCGCAGCAGTAGCAGCGCCCGCTACTTTGCCGGCTTTCCGATCGGTTTCAATCTGGTGGTTGGGGGTCAAAAAACGGACGGCAGCGATGCCACCAACCTGCTGAGCTACATGTGCTTGCGCGCTCAGGCCGACCTGGGCCTGACCCAACCCAACCTATCGATTCGGCTTCATCAAAATAGTCCGGAGGCGTTCCTGCGGGCGGCCTCATTTGTCATTGGCCGGGGCAGCGGTATGCCGCAGGTCTTCAACGACGAGGTCATCATTCCCGGTCAGCTTAATCGGGGCATTGCCCCTGAGGATGCCCTGAACTATGCCGTGGTCGGCTGTGTAGAGTTGTCTACTCCGGGCAAGGCGCTCGGTTGGAGTGACGCCTCGATGTTCAACCTGACCCGAGTGCTGGAGTTGACCCTCTTCGGCGGCAAAGATTCGCAGACCGGCGAGCAGATTGGCTTGGCGACCCCGCCACTCGACCGGATGCATGCTTTCGACGAGCTTGAAGCCGCTTATGATCAGCAGTTGGCCCATTTTGTGGCGCTGATGGTCAAGGGCTGCAACATCGTTGACAGTATCCACGCCGAAATCTATCCCTCGCCCTTTCTGTCGTTGGTAATTGAGGATTGTATCGAGCGAGGGCTGGATGTGACTGCCGGCGGGGCGCACTACAACTTCTCCGGCGTGCAGGGTGTCCAGATCGCTAACGTGGCCGACAGCCTGGCCGCGATTAAGCAAGCCGTTTTCGATGAGCAGTGGCTCTCGGCGGGCGATCTACTCACAACTCTGCGCACCAATTTCGCCGAGCAGGAAGTGTTGCGGCAGCGGCTCATCAACCGTGTGCCCAAATATGGCAATGACGATGACCGGGTCGATCAACACGCCCAAAAATGGGGTGATCGCTATAGCACACTGGTGGAGCAGTACCCCACCATTCGCGGCGGCGTCTATCAACCCGGCTTCTACACCGTTTCGGCCCACGTGCCGATGGGGGCCAACGCGGGCGCTACCCCGGATGGTCGTTTGGCCGGCACGCCGCTGGCCGATGGCGGCCTGTCGCCGACCGCCGGTCGGGACAAACGGGGGGCAACCGCGGCCCTCAACTCCGTCAGCAAACTCAACCTGGAACTGGCTTCCAATGGCACGCTGTTGAATATGAAGTTCCTGCCGATGTTTTTTGAAGGGTCTGAAGCCTTAAAGAAATTCACGCTGCTGCTGCGCGGTTTCTGCCAACTGCACATTCCGCACGTTCAATTCAACGTGGTTTCCGTAGACACCTTACGCCAAGCCCAGGCCAATCCGGAGGAATTCCGCTCGCTGGTGGTGCGGGTCGCCGGTTACAGTGCCTATTTCACCGAACTAGACAAAGAGCTGCAGGACGAAATCATTCGCCGCACCGAGTTTTCAGATGTCGGATAACTTTGGATATAAAAAATCAGGGCTTACGCAGTTGACCCACCAGCAGGACAAAATTAGCCACGAATTGACACGAAAAACAAGAAATAATTAGTGAAAATTCGTGTAATTCGTGGCTAAAAAAAGTAAGTCCCGAAAATAGTGATCGAGGAAATAACGATGGCCACAGCCGTAATTATGCCCCGCTTGGGGAACTCTGTAGAAAACTGCCTGATAGCCACCTGGAAACTACAAAAAGGCGACTCAGTGGCTGAAGGCGATATCATCTGTGAAGTTGAAACCGATAAAGCCACCATGGAGGTCGAAGCGCCGGCGTCGGGTACAGTCTTAGCTTTGTTCTTCGATGAAGGCGCGGAGGTTCCGGTCTTGACCAACATCGCCGTTATCGGCGAGCCGGGGGAAGATGTGACCTCGTTTCAGCCCAACGGCGCAGCCGATAGCGCCTCGTCGCTTGTGCCGCCAGTGGACTCGCAAGAAATGGGATCAACACCGCCGGACGGTAACAGCCAACCAAAACCGATGCCTGTATTGGCGGCTGACGCCCCCACAACCCGGCCCGGCGTTTCGCCTCGGGCCAGGCGGCTGGCCGAGGCCAAAGGCATCGGCGTGGCTCAACTGTCCGGCAGCGGCCCCGGCGGTCGTATAATTGAACGGGATGTGCAGGCCGCTTTGGCCACCCAACAACCGCTCACTCCACTGGCTAAATCGCTGGTTAGAGATGGCATCATCCCGGCTGTCGGCACAGGGCTTGGCGGGCGGGTGACGGCCAAGGATTTGACCGCACCCCATGAACAATCACCGGTCTCAACTTTGACGGCGGGTGTGACGGATGAGGTCGAAGCGATTCCGCTCAAAGGTGTCCGCAAAGTCATTGCCGAACGGATGTTGGCCTCATTGCAAACAACCGCCCAACTCACCTTGAGCAGCTATGCTGATGCGCGAGCCATGTTGGCCTATCGACAACGACTAAAAGCCAGTGATGACAGCCTGGGCCTCCAAAGGATAACCATCAACGATTTTGTGCTGCTGGCTGTCTCGCGCGTTTTAGCGCAGCATCCGGCCTTGAACGCGCTTTTTGAAGCCGACACGATTTATCAATACCGGAACGTTCATCTAGCCGTTGCAGTCGATACGCCCCGTGGCTTGATGGTGCCGGTGATTCGCAACGCCAGTACACTCAGCTTGAAACAAATTTCTCAGGAAGCCAAAGGGTTAGCAATGAGCTGCCTTGAGGGGAGGATTTCTCCGGACGAACTCAATGGCGGCACCTTTACCGTGACCAATTTGGGGGCGTTTGGCATCGATACGTTTACGCCGGTCCTCAATCTGCCCCAGGTCGCCATTTTGGGCGTGGGCAGTATCGCGCCCAGACCGGTGCAGGTAGAGGATCAGGTGCAGTTCATCCCTCATCTTAGCCTCTCACTCACAATCAATCACCAAGTCGTTGACGGTGCGCCGGCGGCGCGTTTCTTACAAACCCTCTCAAATGCGTTGGCCACCTTTGAGTTGCTGCTAGCCGGGTAAATTACCAAAAGGGAATGACCTTAATGAGTGAAAATACCTACGATTTAATCGTAATTGGCGCCGGTCCGGGCGGCTACATTGCGGCTGAACGGGCCGGAGCCAAAGGGAAAAAAGCGGTATTAATTGAAAAAGAGCATCTGGGCGGGGTTTGCCTGAATCGCGGTTGTATTCCCAGCAAAACGCTGCTCTACTCCGCCAAACTGTTTACTCAGGCCCAGCACAGCCAAGCGTACGGGGTTTATGTGGAAAACCCTTATTTTGATTTAGGCCAGGCGATGGCTCGTAAACAAAAGACGATTGCAACCTTACGGCGCGGCATCGCTTTTCAGATGAAACGCCACCACGTCGAGGTCGTTCAGGGCGAAGCCACACTGGTTGACCGGCACACTGTCCAGGTCAACGGTTCGCTGTATCGAGCCGATAATATCATCATTGCCACCGGTTCCTCGCCGATTCAGCCGCCCATTCCGGGGTCAGATCAACCTCACGTATTAACGAGCGATCAAATTTTGGACATCGACGCTTTGCCTGAGTCTTTGGTCATCATCGGGGGTGGAGTGATCGGTTGCGAGTTTGCCTCTTTCTTTTCCAGCGTGGGGGTCAAAGTAGCCGTGATTGAAATGCTGCCGGAAATACTGTCCATGATGGATGCCGAGTTAGCCGCCATGTTGCGCAAGAGTATGAAAGGGGTCGATTTTCATATTGGCTGCAAAGTTCAATGTATTAGCGCCGATAGCGTGACCTACGACCAAGACGGCAAGCAACACACCATTGCCGCTGACAAGGTGCTCATGGCGATTGGTCGCAAACCGAATGTGGCGGGCCTCGGCCTGGAGAAAGTGGGCGTAGATTTCGACCAGCGCGGGATCAAAGTTAACGACAAGCTACAAACCAACATCCCGGGGATTTACGCCATCGGTGACGTGAATACCAAATCGATGTTGGCTCATGCGGCGTCTCGAATGGGCGAAGTAGCTGTCAACAATATGTTTGGACGACCCGATGTCATGCGCTATCAAGCCATCCCCTGGGTCGTTTATACGATGCCCGAAATCGCCTCGGTGGGGCTGACCGAAACGCAAGCCGCAGCGCAGGGCATCGCCACCCAAACCGCCAGTTTGCCGATGACCGCCAATGGCCGCTTTCTAGCCGAAAATGAAGGCAAACGTGGGCTTTGGAAAGTGATCGTTGACGCTCAAACCCAGGCGCTGTTGGGGGTTCATATCATCGGCGCGGCGGCTTCCGAACTCATTTATGGCGCGGCGGCAATGATTGAAGATGAGTTTCGAGTGCAGGACATCGAAGAAGTTGTTTTTCCACACCCCACAGTGTCAGAGCTTTTCAAAGACACCCTATTTGAGATACACATCTAAGATGAAGGGGAATACCCATGACGAAGCTAATTAATATCAATCCTGTTGAAGCGCGAAAAAGCGGGGTGCTGACTGCACTCGAAATCCCTATCAATGCCTATCAATCCAATCCTAAAGCTGAGGCTAAAAAATACGGCCCCGAGGCGCTGGTGGGCATGTATCGAGATATGGTCTTCATTCGAGAATTTGAAACGGCGCTGGATCGCCTCAAAAAGGAAGGCGCTTACCAAGGCATCGAGTATAATCATCGTGGCCCGGCGCACCTGTCGATTGGGCAGGAAGCGTCGGCAGTAGGCCAGGCTTGTCACTTAACCCCCGAGGACTTTATCTTTGGCTCCCATCGCAGCCACGGCGAAATTTTAGCCAAGAGTTTTTCGGCCGTTGCCAAACTGAGCGAGGCGGAACTAACCACCATTATGGAGACTTACCTGGACGGCGCACCGCTGCGGGTGGTGGAAACGTTTGGGGCGGAGACGGTCAAAGAACTGGCTATTGATTACATCCTGTACGCGACCATGGCCGAGATTTTTGGCCGCGAAAATGGCTTCAACAAAGGCATGGGCGGCTCGATGCACGCCTTTTTTGCCCCCTTTGGGGTTATGCCCAACAACGCCATTGTCGGCGGCAGCGCCGATATTGCCACCGGCGCGGCCCTGTTCAAGCGGATCAACCGGCAGCCCGGCATCGTCATCGCCAATATCGGTGACGCCTCACTGGGCTGCGGGCCGGTCTGGGAAGCGATGATGTTTGCCGCGATGGACCAGTACCGCACCCTGTGGGACAAGAAAATGGGCGGCAATCCGCCTATTCTGTTCAACTTTATGAACAACTTCTACGGTATGGGCGGTCAGCCTCAGGGCGAAACCATGGGATTTGGTACGCTCGCTCGCGTAGGGCTGGGCGTTAACCCCGAGGCGATGCACGCTGAACGGGTCGATGGCCTGAACCCGCTGGCCGTAGCCGACGCGATTGAACGGAAGCGGCGGATACTTGAAGCCGGACGCGGGCCGGTGCTGCTGGATACCATCACCTATCGGTTCACCGGTCACTCGCCATCGGATGCATCCGCTTACCGGAACCGAGATGAACTTGATGAATGGAGCCGGCATGACTCGCTATTAACCTTTGGGGCTTATCTCAAGGAAAATGGCCACGCCGATGCGGATACCCTGACCCGTATTCAGCAGCAATCAGAGGCGCGAATGGCAACCGTGTTACGGGCAGCGGCGTCGCTGGAACTTTCACCCCGCGTTGATGTTCGCACCGACGTCATTGGCCGGATGATGTTTTCCAATCAATTTAAGGACAGGCTGGCCGAACGGGAACCGGAAGTCTTGCAAACCAAAGACGAAAGCCGCCTCAATGTTACGTTTGCCAAAAACCGCTTTGGTCTGGATGCCAACCGCCAGCCGCTGCCCAAGTTGCGGACCTTAAACTACGCCGAAGCCATCTTTGAGGCGATGATGCACCGCTTTTATGAAGACCCTACCATGGTAGCCTACGGCGAAGAAAATCGGGATTGGGGCGGCGCTTTTGGCGTGTATCGCGGGCTAACTGAGGCGCTGCCTTATCATCGTCTGTTCAACTCGCCGATTTCCGAAGGGGCGATTGTCGGTACGGCGGTGGGCTACGCCCTCAGCGGCGGGCGCGTGGTCGCTGAGTTGATGTATTGTGATTTTATGGGGCGCGCCGGCGATGAAATCTTCAATCAGATGGCTAAATGGCAAGCCATGAGTGCCAATCTGTTGCAGATGCCGTTGGTGCTGCGCGTCTCGGTTGGCTCTAAGTATGGAGCGCAGCATTCGCAGGATTGGACCTCGTTGGTGGCGCATATTCCCGGCTTGAAGGTATACTTCCCGGCTACGCCGTACGATGCCAAGGGGATGCTCAATCTGGCCTTACGGGGCACTGACCCGGTCGTCTTTTTTGAAAGCCAGCGGCTCTACTCTGAGCCGGAAACCGTGGTTGAGGGCGGCGTACCGATTGACTATTACGAGGTGCCGGAAGGCGAACCCGTGGTGCGACGTCGCGGCCAAGACCTGACCCTGATCACCATTGGGGCCACTTTGTACCGCGCTCTGGATGCCGCCGCCCAGTTAGAAGCCAAATACGGCCTGAGTTGCGAGGTCATCGACGTCCGTTTTCTGAACCCACTCAACTATGAGCCAATCATCGAGTCGGTGCGAAAAACCGGCAGGGTCGTACTCGCTTCCGACGCCAGCGAAAGGGGATCGTTCCTGCATACGATGGCTTCAAACATCAGCCAACTGGCGTTTGACGATCTGGATGGGCCGGTGGCCGTCGTTGGCGCTCGCAACTGGATTACGCCCCCCGCTGAATTAGAAGACAGTTTCTTCCCGCAGACGGATTGGATTCTTGATACCATCCACGAACGGATCTTGCCGCTCGCCAACCATCAGGTCACCACCGTCCAAACCACCGGCGAAATCCTTAAGCGCAATCGTTTGGGAATTTAAGGCCAAAGGGTATTTATTCAGCAGACGATGAGCAAAACATTCGACTTATCACTTACAGAACGAAGCCGGTTGGAACAGGTAGAAGGCATCATCTTTGACATACAACGGTACTCGGTCCACGATGGGCCGGGGTTGCGCACCAACGTCTTTTTCAAAGGCTGCCCCCTGCACTGCGGCTGGTGCGCCAATCCCGAGTCACAGTCGATGCAGCCGGAATTGGTTTTGTCCGAAGTAAACTGTATTTCCTGTGGCCAGTTCGAAACACCTTGCCCGATCTGCTGGGCTGAGCAAGGTGAAAGTGGGTGGTCGCGCGAACAACTTGAGGAATTCGATGAACGGACGGCCATTTGCCCCACCGGCGCGATCCACTGGATCGGCGAACGGCGAACCGCCGGCGACATCATGCGGGAAGTGCGGCGCGATGCGCCTTTTTATGCCGAGGGCGGCGGGCTGACCTTAACCGGCGGCGAGGTCACGATGCAGCCGGATCTGGCCGAGGCCCTGCTGCGTTTAGCCCAGGCCGAAGGGATCTCAACCGCGATGGAGACGTGCGGTCACACCCGGTGGCCGGTGCTGGAACGCCTGCTGCCCTATCTCGATCACATTCTGTACGACCTTAAACAGGTTGATACCGAAACACACCGGAAATTTACCGGTCTGGGCAACGAACTCATTCTAGACAACTTGCGCTGGCTGGTGGCCGCCAAAGCGCCACTGACGATTAGAGTCCCGCTCATCCCCGGCCTTAACGCCTCAGCCGAGCCTATGCGGGCCATCGCCGGATTTGTGCGAGACTTGGGCGACTCGCGGCTGAGTATCCATCTGCTGCCGTACCACACCTTGGGGCAAAGCAAATATAAGGCGCTTGGCCGGACCTATCCTTGGGCGGAGCACGATCGCCTGATGACTG
The DNA here is from genome assembly GCA_020634855.1 of Anaerolineales bacterium. Lineage (GTDB taxonomy): Bacteria > Chloroflexota > Anaerolineae > 4572-78 > J111 > JAGRBY01. The sequence goes on along the minus strand of JACKAU010000003.1, from coordinate 12,442 downwards.
ATGAGGTTAACACGCTGGCCAGGCTGGTCGAGTCTTATGGCTTGATGGTGAAAGTTGGGGGATAGGTGCCAAATAACCGTAAACGAGAATGATAAGAGCCATCATCTTCGATTTGGATAATTGCCTGAGCGCCGCCGACGAGGTCGGGCCTGAACTGCTTGAGCCGACCTTCGCCGCGATCAGACAAGCGAACAACGGCACCCTTTCCGACGTGGCGCTTGAGCAAGCGTTCGCCGATTGCTGGCGTCACGCTTTGGATTATGTCGCGGCGCGGCACAGCTTCTCTGCGGAGATGCTCACCGCCGGGTGGGCAGTGGCGGCGTGTACAGAAGTGAAAACGCCCATGTACGGCTATCCGGACCTCGGCGCGCTCGTAGAACTGCCCGCCCGGTTATTCTTGGTAACATCCGGCTTCCGGCGTCTCCAAGACAGTAAGATCAGGGCGCTCGGGATCGGGTCGCTCTTTGAGGCGATCTATGTTGACGCGATTGACGAAGCCAACCGGAAGGGTAAACAGGGAATCTTTAAGGAGATCCTTGGCGTTTACGCGCTCGAACCCGCCGAGGTGCTCGTAGTCGGTGACAACCCGGCTTCTGAAATCGAGGCCGGGAACCACCTGGGGATGATGACCGTACAAATCCTCAGGGCAGGTGTACCTCGTGGCGGCAACGCGAAGCATCACATCCATCGTTTGTATGAACTAAAAGTGTTAGTTACTCAAAATGAGTAGTAAAATCATGCAATTTTCCATTCATCGTATCGAGCAGTTCCTCGCTGTAATCTGATCCAGCTTTGGCTTATGAGTAGAGAAGCCCTTATAGCTTTTGTCGCTTAACTTTCTGTCCATTAAACCGCGAGTAGTCCAAACTTAATCGCAAACCATTTGGCGACTCCGAGGTCTCATTTTGGACCTGATCATTTCTCCTCAAATAAATCCAACAGAGTTCTAAACAAACTCAGACTCTACACAACATTTTTATACAAATAATAATGCTATACTTTTTCTGAGAAGCTATCGAGGAGCGGTTTAACCTGCATTGTTTGCAGTCCTGCCGGCGACAGGAAGCCTCCGGCTTTGATGGGTATGAAAGTTTTGGGCATGTTCTTCGTCAAACCACCCTTCCCAATGTAAAGCTACACTTGCAAGGCATCACCGACCCTGACCAGGTACACCAATTCATAGTCAAGGTAAGGAAAACATGTTTAACAAACAGTTACTCCATAGATCTTTCATTATTGTTTTTACCCTTCTGTTAACCTTTGTGCTGATTCTGAGTAATGCGTCAGCCCAAGACTCCTCCTCAGACCCCAATCAGCCAGCTATTGTGGGCGGGCAGCCGGCTGATCCGCATGAGTATCCCTGGCAGGCCCTGGTTCTCTTTGACAGCTACCTGTGCGGCGGATCGTTAATCGATGCGGAGTGGGTTTTAACTGCAGCTCACTGTGTCTATAACGGTTCCACTGTGTACGACCCTTCCGTCTTTGATATCAGTCTGGGAGAACATTATCTTTATAGCTCGGACGGCACCGAGCAGGCTAAGACGGTTGATCAGGTTATCCCCCACCCCAGTTACGATGCTAACACCAGCGACTACGACGTGGCGCTGTTGCATCTCAGTTCACCGGCTGTGCTCAATAGCGCGGTTGCCACCATCGCTTTAAGCAGTGTGGTTGATGTGGAGGGCGAACTGTCGACCGTGACCGGCTGGGGAACCACTTCATACGGCGGCTCCATATCGGATGAATTAATGGAAGTGCAGGTACCGATTGTTTCCAACGCCACCTGTGCGGCATCTTACGGCAGCAGTATTACCGACAGTATGTTGTGTGCCGGCTATGCCGAGGGCGGCAAAGATTCCTGTCAGGGCGACAGCGGCGGCCCCCTGATTATCTCTGATGGCAGCGGCGGCTTCAAACAGGCTGGTGTGGTTAGCTGGGGTTTTGGTTGCGCGGAGCCAGATTATTACGGCGTTTATGCCCGAATTTCAACGGTCAAAAGCTGGATAGACTCCTATGTCAACGACAACGCCACGCCAACGCCCACCGCCGTGCCGGGTTCGCCGGACATCAACGTGAGTCCCACCGCGATTGATGTCACCTTACAAACCGGACAAACGGCCACCCGTTCGCTGACCATCGACAATGAAGGCGACGTGACCTTGTCGTTCAACATAGCCATTGCCGGGGCAGAAGTTACGGCCACCAGTATGGCAATCCAGCAAAACGATTGGCGCCCGGTCTCTTTTCCTTCCGATAAAATAGACCCGACCTTGCAGAAAGACGCCAGGTTAAGAACTACCGAGCCGATGGCGTTTTTAGTGTACCTGACCGAACAAGCCGATCTGAGCGCAGCTTATCGTATTGCCGATTGGTCCGAACGAGGCCAATACGTGTACAACACCCTGTTTGAAACCGCCCAACGTACCCAGCCCGAAGTCATCACCTTTTTGGGGCCGGCGGCAGTGCAGCGCACGTTTTACATCGTGAATGCCGTCGCCGCCACCGGGAGCTGGGACACAATTGTCGATCTGTCAAACCGGGCCGATGTGGTTTACATCGAAGCGCAGGACAGTTACAGTATCCCCGATCCACAGCCCGCCGATGAGATTGGCATCGCTGCGGCCCAATGGGGGATCAGCAAAATTGGGGCGGACCAGGTCTGGAACGAATGGAATATTCGGGGCGACGGTATCGTTATTGCTAGCATCGATACCGGCGTTTACAGTAGTCACCCGGCTTTGATTAACCAATATCGCGGCACGGCCACCGGGAGCCACGATTACAACTGGTATGATCCCACCGGCGCCTACCCGACCGCACCGGGCGATAACAACGGCCACGGCACGCATACCGTTGGTACGATGGTCGGTGTAGATGGAACCAACCAAATCGGGGTGGCGCCTGCGGCAAAATGGATTGCGGCTAAAGGGTGCAGCAGTAGCAGTTGCAGCAGTACGCATCTATTGGCCGCGGCTGAATGGGTGTTGGCCCCTTATCCGATTGGCGGCTCAACCAGCAATGGTGATCCCAACCAGCGGCCCAACGTGGTCAACAACTCCTGGGGCGGTGGCAGCGGTGATCAGTGGTATCAGGCTGCGGTTCAGTCCTGGCGAGCAGCCGACATCTTTCCGGCCTTTGCCGCGGGCAACTCCGGTCCCAACGCAGGTACAATCAATTCGCCGGGGGATTACGCCGACAGCTTTGCCAGCGGCGCAACCGACAGCGGCGACAGCATTGCCTCGTTTAGCAGCCGAGGACCGTCATCATTAACTAGCGAAACCAAACCGGATATCAGCGCTCCGGGGTATAATATCTACTCTGCTTGGAATAACGGCTCCTATGCTACCATCAGCGGCACTTCTATGGCCAGCCCACACACTGCCGGTTGCGTCGCCTTGGTCAAAGTCGCCAACCCTGGCCTGACCGTCAGCCAGATTGAGGATGTACTGACCAGCACCTCGGTAGATTTAGGCAGTACCGGCCCCGACGACGATTTTGGCTATGGTCGGCTCGACTGTTACGCTGCTGTGGACGCTGTCCGGAGTGATGGTTGGCTAACGGCCAGCCCTGTCAACGGTCAGGTGACCTCCGGCGGCGCCGCCACGATTGAACTTACCTTTGATACGAACAGCCTGGCCGATGGAGATTATTCCGCCAGCCTAACGATTACCAGCAACGATCCCGATGAAAGCCCACTGACGATTCCGGTCTCGCTAGTTGTGGGCGACAGCAACACAACCCCGACTCCCACATCCACGCCCACGGCTACCCCGACGCCCACCAGCACTCCCACGCCTCCCGCTCCGCCTCAAGTTACCACGGTCAATGTCGATGGCAATAGCCTGGAAATTATCGGTAGCAATTTTATCAACCCGGTTCGGGCCTCGCTGGGTACGTATCCTCTGTCTAATGTAACCTTTGTTAACAGCGGGAAATTTCAGGCAATAGCGCCGTCCAATTTGCCGTCTGGTACCTACACCCTGATCGTCACTAACCCGGATGGACAAACGGCGAGCTACCCGGCCGCGTTCACTGTCGGCTCATCGGCGCTCGATTTGCAGGTGATTGCTCCCCAACGAGGCCGCGACGACGTACCCTCTCTGCTGTACGCTTTTGGATTAAACTTCAGCGAAGATGCAAGGGTTAAATTAGGATCCAGTTCCCTAACCACCCAGTATGTTAACCAAAACTTCCTGTGGGCCATTGTGCCGGCCGGTCAAACTCCCGGCTTGTACAATGTCTCGGTGACGGATAATGGTGTAACCGATACCCTCGCCAATGCCTACACCGTTTTTAGCGCCACTGATGATGATCTGTTGAGCCACAGCAGTTTGCTCTGGACGGACCCCGGCAGCCTGCGGGCCGGCAGTCAAATTGATGTTGGGCTGGTGGTGTATCACCAAGGCGGTGTTCAAACCCTGACCGACGTTGCAGTTCGCTTTCAGGTGGAGACCCCGACCGGCCAAACGTTGACTCTGGGTACGGGGACCGCCGACTTGCCACCCAACCGCTACGATACCACAACCTCTATCAGTTGGGTTCCGACGGCTACTGGCAATTACCTCCTGCGGGCCATCATTGACCCGAATAACAACGTGGTTGAAAATGACGAGACCAATAACGTTATTGAACGGACCATATCCGTTCTTCCGGCCGCAGCCGATACAACCCCACCGCAAATAACCAGCTTTACCGCTACGCTGCCCCCCGACTCACCCATTGCTACATTATCCGTGACCGCCACCGACGTTGGCGCTGGCGTGAATGCGGTGCTGTTCATCGAATATGAATTCAGTCCCTCAGCCCGGCAATGGATCGCGGTTCGACAATCTGAATGGCTTGATTATCAGACAGCGGCCTACAACTGGGAAGTGTCATCCACGCCAGGTATGAAATATTTCCAGGTATGGGCCGCAGATGTCGCCGGCAACATCGCCCGAGCACCGGGACAGGCTGTTCTCAATTACGTGACCCCAACCGATAGCCTGCTTGCGGGACAAATCCGGCTGTATCGCTACCGGCTGGCCGCCGGTGAACAGATTACTGTCCACACCACCCCCACCAGCGGCGACCCGGATATTTACCTATGGGACACCAATTCAGCCTACCCCGCAGCAAGTAGCTACAACGCCGGCGCCACCGTTGACGAAATCAACTATACTGCGGCGCAGGACGTAACCGTACAAATTGTCATCCACGGCTACACCGACACCGAATTTGCCCAATCCATTGAAGTGGCAGCGGCCGGGGCCGCTAGTGCGACACGCTCCGAACCGCGCGATGTGGTGATCACGAGTAAAACGCCGCTAGATGATGCCATTGTACCCGCAGCAAACTCGCCCAGCGACAAACAGGGCCTACCCGATGCGCCTGTTACCGCGAACACATCGGCCGTTTACCTGCCGGTGACCATCAAATAGTTGGTCGGCAGCCTTTCAAAATAACATCGAAAACAATCACTACAAAACAGCCCCACGGTTGACCGTGGGGCTGTGTCATTTTTGATGACCCTAGGCACGGATGTCACGGCACGATAAAGGGTCAGGGTTGAGGTATTTCATATACCCGTTAACGGTACGTGTTTGCGCCGTTGTTATGGTTGGCGTATAGTAACGATTAAGAAACAGTACACTTCCCTATTGCTGTGTTTTATGTTCAACGTTGTTCTCATCGAGCCTCAAATCCCACAGAATACCGGCAATATCGCCCGGTTGTGCGCGGCGACAGATATGGATCTGATTATCGTCGGTGAGCCGGGTTTTGCGTTGAGCAGCCGCTACCTGCGGCGAGCCGGGTTGGACTACTGGGAATTCGCCCGGATTAAACACCTGCCGGATGTCGAGACCTATTTGGCCCAACTCGATTTTGCTCACACCCATCTGCTGACCACCAAGGTCGAACGCCCTTACACCCAAATCCACCCGCAGCCCGGCGACAACTTCCTCTTCGGCAAAGAGACCGCCGGCCTGCCGGAGTGGCTGCTCAAAGCCAACCCTAATTCGTGCGCCACGATTCCAATGAAAAATCCCAACGTCCGCAGCCTGAATTTGGCCACGAGCGTTGGGATTGTCATGTACCAAATGTTAGCGGTATATGGATTTGGAATGGATTAATTTCGAAAGATAATCGGAAAATACATCTGCAACGGCCCCTCGCCGATGCCAACCTCATCGATATAAATGTTCGCTGCGCCGCCGGCGTAGGTGAACTTGGCCCCTACCTGGCCGGAGTAAGCTTCGCCCAGCCCCGAGTCCAGCGAGACATAAGTCCAGTCCGACACCGAACTTAGCGTCTTTGACGCAACGGCGCCCGAACCGTTTAAGAACTCAACCGTGAACGATGCGTCGCTTTTGTACCAAAATGAGAGCAGCGGTCGATCCATCCCGGTGATGTTGTTGGTCTGGGAAATAGAAGCGCTGTCGGCCATCAGCAGACTGCCCTGGCCGGTGTGCCGGTCGGCCGTTGAGGCCGAGGCCGATCCGGTGGGCGCCCAGCCGCTCAGGTCGCTTTCGAAATCGTTGTTGGTCAGGCCCTGAGCCGCGCCGGTGGGCCGCAGCATCAGGTCTAGCTCCGCAATACCGCCCGCCGGAACATTAACCGTGGTCGCCGGGGGAGGCGTCAGCCCGTCAAAGCTGCCGGCCACAATGGCGAACGTGCCGTCGCCGGTTTCCAGGGCATAAGCGCCATCCGCTTCGCTGGTGGTTGTGGTCGAGGTGCCATCAACTGCGACCGTGACGCCGCTTAACCCCAAACCCGCATGATTGATCACCCGCCCAATCACCGCGTCGCCGATGGTCACGCTTTTCTCTTGCCAGACGCCGGGCATCGCCGTCGTGGCCGCATCGCCGGTGCCGTGCTGCTGCCAGGGCCGCACGCGGAAGGTGTAAACCTTCCCGGCTTTGGCAGCCAGGGTGTAGTTGGTGTCGTCGCCATTGCTATCGTCATGCTCTTGAATGGTTTGCCACGCGCCGACGGACTCATCTTTGTACTGAACATCATAGCCCCACAAGCTCCAGAAGCTGGGATCAGGGATGGTGACGCTCCAACTGACGTTGACCGAACCCGGACTGGCCTGCGCCGGCAGGTTGAGCGTGGCGATCGGGGCCAGCTCGAATTTGAAGTTATCAATGTAGCCGGTATTCAGATAAGCCGAGCCGACATCCGGTTCGGTATTTTCAACCTGGATGAAAACGGTAGCTTGGCTGCCGGCAGCCGTGTATGCCAGGGCCGGACTGGTCCAGGCGTTGTCGGTACCGACCCAATCGGTCCACAGAATGTTGGCGCTGGTATGATCGGTCCCGCCGGTCGGATCGACGCCGATGCGTTTGAAGACCTTGTTGTCGTTACGTTCCCCGCCGGAGCCTTTATAATAGGTCACAATTTTACCGCCGGCCGCATAATCTTTACCGCTGGTGGTGCTGACTGTTTGGTAAAGCACAAAATCAAAGGCTCGACGCGAGGCAAACGCTTGGGCGTAATTGCCTTCTAATCGATAGTTCAGATAAGGAACGCCGTAAGTCGCGCTCAGGAAATGGCCAAAGGTGTCGCTGTCCATGAAGTGTAGACCGTCTTCATCGACCACTTCCACATGCCAGCCTTGCCCATACTTTTCGGGATAACCGCGCCAATCTTTGCCGTTGTAGCTCTGAAAACTTTCAAAGCGGCCGTTAGTGAGTAGATCGACGGCCAAGGCGACCGCCGGTGCGAGCAGGCCGGCTAAAAGCATGCCGGCGATAATACATCGGTACTGTCGGTGAATAGTCATAAATCTCCCCAAGAATCTAACTTTTGACTTTAAGTATACTCGAAAAGCAGTTGAGATTAAGGGGGATATTTGTCCCAAATCAAAAAGCCGCCGGTTCCGGCGGCTTAAAGCCTCTATGTAAGCGTTCTGCTTACACCTCTACATCACCATAATCGGCTGGTCGGCCGGCATAGCCACCAGGTCATACTCCATCGCGCCGGTGACCAGGACGGGAACCATCTCGCCGACCGGTAGCTCTTTTTCAACCACCACATAGCCATCGATCTCCGGGGCGTCGCGATAACTGCGAGCGATGCTGAGGCCGTCGCCCGCGCCATCGACCAGGACATCGAGCCGTTGGCCGACCATCTGCCGGTTGCGTTCCAGCGAAATGGGTTGTTGAAAGGCCATCAATCGTTCCCAACGCTCCTGTTGGATGTCCGGATCAACTTGATCCGGCAGGTCGAACGCCGGGGTGTCCGGCTCCGGCGAAAAGGTGAAGGCCCCCACCCGGTCGAACTTAACCGCCGCCATAAAATCAAGCAAGCCCTGGAACTCGGCTTCGGTCTCGCCGGGATAGCCGACGATGAAGGTGGTGCGCAGGACGGCCCCCGGCATCGAGGCGCGATACTGTTCGATCCAGCGCAGCAATTTATCGACATTGTGCGGGCGGCGCATCCGTTTGAGTGTGTCGGGATGGCCATGCTGGAGCGGCATATCAATGTAGGGAATGATGGGCGAATGGGCAGCCATGACCTCGACCAGCTTGTCACTGGCGTGACCGGGATAGGCGTACATCAGCCGCCACCAGTTGACGCCGGGCGCGGCCTCGACCAACTGCTCCAGCAGCGACGGCAGGCCATCCAGTTCACCCCAATCACGGCCATAAGCGGTGGTGTCCTGGGCGATGAGGATGATCTCCTTGACGCCGGCGGCTTCCAGACGGCGAGCCTCGGCCAGGATATGTTCGCGGGGACGGCTGCGATTAAGCCCCTTGAAGCTGGGAATCGTGCAAAAGGCGCACGGCGCCGAGCAGCCGTCGCTGATTTTGAGATAGGCGCTGGCCCGGCCCAGCTCGACCTGCTGCCGGTCGAGCGCCACCGTCTCAATCGGCGTGTCGCCGGTTTCGGGCAGGTGGTAGAGCGGTTGGGGCCGTTTGTTGGCCCGCAGCTTCTGAATAAACGGCACGATGTCCGTCCAAGCCCGCGTCCCGATCAAGCCATCGAGACCCCTGACCTCACGAGTGACCTCGCTGCCGAAGCGTTGGGCCATGCAGCCGGCGGCAATCAACAACTGGTGCTTCCGCTTGACCGCGGCCAGTTCGCGCAGCGCGCCAATCGACTCATCCTTGGCGGCTTGCAGAAAGCCGCAGGTGTTGACGATCATCACATCGGCTTGTCTGGGGTTATCGGTGCTGCGGTAGTCGGCTTGCAGCAGCATCTCGCTGATGCCTTCGCTGTCGAACGTGTTTTTGGGGCAGCCCAGCGTCAGCAGGTAGAAGGTCGGTTCTTTTCGTCTTTTCTTTGCCATCGGTTTTTCCACAAATTAAAACCGAGCTTGCGCCCGGTTACGTTTAGTATGGATAACATACCATGAGTCAGGAGGTTGTGCCAATAACGTCTCTTATTCTGGCCGGACACGGTTCACCTTAGTTGGTCCGGCGGCCGGCCTGAAATCTGTCTGCCTTCCCAGGTCGGAAACTGGCTAGATAACCGGTGTGTCAGCCAGGCAATTGGGGTAACATGACCAAGAAGATCGTTCATTTTATCCATTACTCGATTTATTACCTTTAACCCCGGTTGCCACTTGAGTTACTTTTAGGAGAGAACAATGAGTTTACCCGTCCTTCCCGGTATCACCGCCAAAACAATCGCCACCGAGCGCATCACCACGCGGGTTTTGTTTGCCGGCCCCGCCGACGGCCGCCCGGTACTTTTTTTGCATGGGAACTTGTCATCCGCTACATGGTGGGAGGAGGTGATGCTGACCCTCCCGGCCGGCTTTCGTGGGATTGCCCCTGACCAGCGCGGTTTTGGCCAAGCCGACCCGCAGCAAAAAATCGACGCCACCCGAGGTCTGGGCGACTGGGCCGATGACGCGGCGGCGCTGCTCGATCAGCTGAACCTGGCCCAAGCCCACGTGGTCGGCTCATCGGCCGGCGGCTCGGCGGTTTGGCAACTGATGATCGATTACCCGGACCGGTTCTTGAGCGCAACCGTGGTCGATCCCGGCTCCCCTTACGGCTTTGGCGGGACCCGCGATGTCAGCGGAACGCCGTGCTATAGCGACTTCGCCGGTTCAGGGGGCGGCTTAGTGAACTCTCGGCTTGTCCAACGGCTGGCCGCCGGAGACCGAAGCGTAGACACCCCCTTTTCCCCTCGCATGGTGATGCGCTCCCTACTGTTCAAACCCCCCTTCATCCCCGAGCGGGAAGATGCCTTACTGACGGCGATGTTGTCCATGCACCTCGGTGAGCAAGATTACCCCGGCGACTCGGCCCCTTCCCCCAATTGGCCGTATGTAGCGCCGGGCCGGTGGGGTTTGGCCAATGCGCTGTCGCCCAAATATGCGCCGAATGTCGCTAAGTTGTATACGTCCCAACCCAAACCCAATCTGCTTTGGATCCACGGCCGGGACGACCTCATGGTCTCGAACCACGCTGCCGCCGACCCGGCCACCGTCGGCCAGGCCGGACTGCTGCCCAACTGGCCCGGCGTCGAGCTTTACCCGCCCCAGCCCATGGTCGATCAAACGCGGACGGTCTTAGAAAAGTACGCTGCGGCCGGCGGTCGCTACCGCGAGGTGGTCATTGAGGATGCGGGCCATATGCCCTACATCGAAAAACCGGCTCAGTTCAACGCCGTTTTTCACGACCACATCGAAACTACGTCTTCGCCCCAGGGGAAGTAAGGCGTAAGGAGGAGGGCGTAATCGTTTTTGCCCCATACTCCCTCCTCCTTCGATTGCACTGCCAGTAAGTTAAGGTGGAGTAGAAAATCAGAAGCAGACTTTATGCTTGTGACGATGAAAGACATAGCGTTTGTAATAGTTGGGATGGCGACGAGGAACGTGAGGAAGAGGGCGGATACAGGTGGGGTCCGTAAAAAAAAGTTGGGTGAGTTGGTGACAGAGGGTATCCACATCAAGTTGGTCGTCATATAAGAGTTCAAAGATATGATTTTTGATGGTGTTGAAGGAGACGGCGTGATTGATTTGATAAGCGTGTTGGGTATGACCGGTGCGCAGATGAAGTTGAGCTTGGGCCTCATCGGTGAGCAAAGATTCCCAGCCGATATTAACAACTTGAGTTTAGATAACAGAAAGTAACAGAGCAGGTTGCTCAGAAGAACAAAAGCACTTTAACAATAGCATTTCATACCCAAAACAGGTCGGTGAAGCCCGAGTTTGACCTCTTTTGACCGGATTGTAGCGTTTGGGTTGTTGAGGGGAGCGTCCGGCAGGCCAACCCGGTGCCTTTCCGCGTCGTTTGGGCGGTTGGGCCGGACTGTTAAACTGTGCAAAAAGCCCACCCAGACCGCGCTGAACCCGAGCCGGGGAGAGTCTGAACTGGCTCTTTTGCCAGGGTAAGGGCTGGTCTCGAACCAGGAGGCGAGCCAGATAGAGTTGCCAGCCGGCCAGGTCGACCAAGCGGGTCCAGCGGTCACATGCCTCGGCCGTTTGCAGGCGAGGCAAAGTCCAGGCCAGATGCTGTTTGCGAAAACGAATGGACGGTTCGATCGGCCAACGATGGGTGAACCACCCCCAGACTTCACGGAGCGGGTAATGATCCTGCTCAGGTGGCGGGGCATAAGCTAACCACAAGGGAGCCGCCGGTTGTCCCCACTCTCGATGGACTTCGGCCTGGATCACGGTGAAAGGCGTCTCCGCATCTTGTTTGGCGTGCAGGTCGTTCCAGCGTCGTAAGCGAACCTGCCCCCATCGGGAATGGCTGAACTCGATTTACTCGACCGGCTCCCCCCAGGTGTCAGGTTCCTTGAAGGCGAAACGGTCGCCGTGGACCGCGGGACGTCCGCGACCACCATAGGCTGCTGGTGGCCCATACAACACCCGATCCCGCCGCAAGCGAACCACGATGGCGCAATTGACCCCTTTGAGCGGCCCCAGAAAGTGATGATTGCCGTAGCCGCCATCGGCCGGGATGACTGTCAACTCCGCCCCCGCCCGATAACGGCACAACTGCTTGATCTGCTCGACCCCAATCTCTAGGGCGCTCTCATCAGCCTTAACCCGTTGGCTCAAAACCACCGGTGACCAACTGCTGTCCGCTTCCGGGCTCCAACTCAGCAACGAGTATTGATGGCCTTTCACGATCGAGTGCTGTTTGAGGGCTTGGGTGGGACTGTGTCCATAGACCAAATCTGACAAGGTCCGACTACGGGGATGCGCCCACATTGTCGTATCCAGCGGACAGACTTGTACACTCTCTGCTGGAATTTGGGCTGCCAGTAATCGCCCCTGCCGCTCCTCATCCTGTCCGCCTCGTTCCAGGGCATCGTACAAACTTGGCCACTCCCGCCGAAACACCGGCGACAGGCTCAATTCGGCATACGAGCGTGGATGGTCACTCAATAGCAGGCTATCAAGTGTTTCAAACTGCGCATCCTTGGCCTGACACAGCACCTCATCATAGATCATTTGGCGAAATGCTATTAACTTTATGACTCGAAAGTTGTGATA